>NZ_CM129609.1:0-4933173 GCF_052948035.1 Escherichia sp. MAL-1
GTGGAGTCCGCCGTGTCACTTTCGCTTTGGCAGCAGTGTCTTGCCCGATTGCAGGATGAGTTACCAGCCACAGAATTCAGTATGTGGATACGCCCATTGCAGGCGGAACTGAGCGATAACACGCTGGCCCTGTACGCGCCAAACCGTTTTGTCCTCGATTGGGTACGGGACAAGTACCTTAATAATATCAATGGACTGCTAACCAGTTTCTGCGGAGCGGATGCCCCACAGCTGCGTTTTGAAGTCGGCACCAAACCGGTGACGCAAACGCCACAAGCGGCAGTGACGAGCAACGTCGCGGCCCCTGCACAGGTGGCGCAAACGCAGCCGCAACGTGCTGCGCCTTCTACGCGCTCAGGTTGGGATAACGTCCCGGCCCCGGCAGAACCGACCTATCGTTCTAACGTAAACGTCAAACACACGTTTGATAACTTCGTTGAAGGTAAATCTAACCAACTGGCGCGCGCGGCGGCTCGCCAGGTGGCGGATAACCCTGGCGGTGCCTATAACCCGTTGTTCCTTTATGGCGGCACGGGTCTGGGTAAAACTCACCTGCTGCATGCGGTGGGTAACGGCATTATGGCGCGCAAGCCGAATGCCAAAGTGGTTTATATGCACTCCGAGCGCTTTGTTCAGGACATGGTTAAAGCCCTGCAAAACAACGCGATCGAAGAGTTTAAACGCTACTACCGTTCCGTAGATGCACTGCTGATCGACGATATTCAGTTTTTTGCTAATAAAGAACGATCTCAGGAAGAGTTTTTCCACACCTTCAACGCCCTGCTGGAAGGTAATCAACAGATCATTCTCACCTCGGATCGCTATCCGAAAGAGATCAACGGCGTTGAGGATCGTTTGAAATCCCGCTTCGGTTGGGGACTGACTGTGGCGATCGAACCGCCAGAGCTGGAAACCCGTGTGGCGATCCTGATGAAAAAGGCCGACGAAAACGACATTCGTTTGCCGGGCGAAGTGGCGTTCTTTATCGCCAAGCGTCTACGATCTAACGTACGTGAGCTGGAAGGGGCGCTGAACCGCGTCATTGCCAATGCCAACTTTACCGGACGGGCGATCACCATCGACTTCGTGCGTGAGGCGCTGCGCGACTTGCTGGCATTGCAGGAAAAACTGGTCACCATCGACAATATTCAGAAGACGGTGGCGGAGTACTACAAGATCAAAGTCGCGGATCTCCTTTCCAAGCGTCGATCCCGCTCGGTGGCGCGTCCGCGCCAGATGGCGATGGCGCTGGCGAAAGAGCTGACTAACCACAGTCTGCCGGAGATTGGCGATGCGTTTGGTGGTCGTGACCACACGACGGTGCTTCATGCCTGCCGTAAGATCGAGCAGTTGCGTGAAGAGAGCCACGATATCAAAGAAGATTTTTCAAATTTAATCAGAACATTGTCATCGTAAACCTATGAAATTTACCGTAGAACGTGAGCATTTATTAAAACCGCTACAACAGGTGAGCGGTCCGTTAGGTGGTCGTCCTACGCTACCGATTCTCGGTAATCTGCTGTTACAGGTTGCTGACGGTACGTTGTCGCTGACCGGTACTGATCTCGAGATGGAAATGGTGGCACGTGTTGCGCTGGTTCAGCCACACGAGCCAGGAGCGACGACCGTTCCGGCGCGCAAATTCTTTGATATCTGCCGTGGTCTGCCTGAAGGCGCGGAAATTGCCGTGCAGCTGGAAGGTGAACGGATGCTGGTACGCTCCGGGCGTAGCCGTTTTTCGCTGTCTACCCTGCCAGCGGCGGATTTCCCGAACCTCGATGACTGGCAGAGTGAAGTCGAATTTACCCTGCCGCAGGCAACGATGAAGCGTCTGATTGAAGCGACCCAGTTTTCTATGGCGCATCAGGACGTTCGCTATTACTTAAATGGTATGCTGTTTGAAACCGAAGGTGAAGAACTGCGCACCGTGGCAACCGACGGCCACCGTCTGGCGGTCTGTTCAATGCCAATTGGTCAATCTTTGCCAAGCCATTCGGTGATCGTACCGCGTAAAGGCGTGATTGAACTGATGCGTATGCTCGACGGCGGCGACAATCCGCTGCGCGTACAGATTGGCAGCAACAACATTCGCGCCCACGTTGGCGACTTTATCTTCACCTCCAAACTGGTGGATGGTCGCTTCCCGGATTATCGCCGCGTTCTGCCGAAGAACCCGGACAAACATCTGGAAGCTGGCTGCGATCTGCTCAAGCAGGCGTTTGCTCGCGCGGCGATTCTCTCTAACGAGAAATTCCGCGGCGTACGTCTTTATGTCAGCGAAAACCAGCTGAAAATCACCGCCAACAACCCGGAACAGGAAGAAGCGGAAGAGATCCTCGACGTTACCTATAGCGGTGCGGAGATGGAAATCGGCTTCAACGTCAGTTATGTGCTGGATGTTCTGAACGCGCTGAAATGCGAAAACGTCCGCATGATGCTGACCGATTCGGTTTCCAGCGTGCAGATTGAAGATGCGGCCAGCCAGAGCGCGGCTTATGTTGTCATGCCAATGAGACTGTAATGTCCCTCACCCGCTTGTTGATCCGCGATTTCCGCAACATTGAAACCGCGGATCTCGCCTTATCTCCCGGCTTTAACTTTCTGGTAGGTGCCAACGGCAGTGGCAAAACCAGCGTGCTGGAAGCCATCTATACGCTCGGCCATGGTCGGGCGTTTCGCAGTTTGCAGATTGGTCGCGTCATTCGCCATGAGCAGGAGGCGTTTGTTCTCCACGGGCGATTACAGGGCGAAGAGCGCGAGACAGCGATTGGCTTAACCAAAGACAAACAGGGCGACAGCAAAGTCCGCATCGACGGTACAGACGGGCATAAGGTCGCGGAACTGGCGCACCTGATGCCAATGCAGTTGATAACGCCAGAAGGGTTTACTTTACTCAACGGCGGCCCCAAATACAGAAGAGCATTCCTCGACTGGGGATGCTTTCACAACGAACCCGGATTTTTCACCGCCTGGAGCAATCTCAAGCGATTGCTCAAGCAGCGCAATGCGGCGCTGCGCCAGGTGACACGTTACGAACAGCTACGCCCGTGGGATAAAGAGCTGATCCCGCTGGCGGAGCAAATCAGCACCTGGCGCGCGGAGTATAGCGCCGGTATCGCGGCCGATATGGCTGATACCTGTAAGCAATTTCTCCCTGAGTTTTCTCTGACTTTCTCTTTCCAGCGCGGCTGGGAGAAAGAGACAGAATATGCTGAGGTGCTGGAACGTAATTTTGAACGCGATCGCCAGCTAACCTACACCGCGCACGGCCCGCACAAAGCGGACTTACGCATTCGCGCCGACGGTGCGCCGGTGGAAGATACCTTATCGCGTGGGCAGCTTAAGCTGTTGATGTGCGCCTTACGTCTGGCGCAAGGAGAGTTCCTCACCCGTGAAAGCGGGCGGCGGTGTCTCTACCTGATAGATGATTTTGCCTCTGAGCTTGATGATGAGCGTCGCGGGCTGCTTGCCAGCCGCTTAAAAGCGACGCAATCACAGGTCTTTGTCAGCGCGATCAGTGCTGAACACGTTATAGACATGTCGGACGAAAATTCGAAGATGTTTACCGTGGAAAAGGGTAAAATAACGGATTAACCCAAGTATAAATGAGCGAGAAACGTTGATGTCGAATTCTTATGACTCCTCCAGTATCAAAGTCCTGAAAGGGCTGGATGCGGTGCGTAAGCGCCCGGGTATGTATATCGGCGACACGGATGACGGCACCGGTCTGCACCACATGGTATTCGAGGTGGTAGATAACGCTATCGACGAAGCGCTCGCGGGTCACTGTAAAGAAATTATCGTCACCATTCACGCCGATAACTCTGTCTCTGTACAGGATGACGGGCGCGGCATTCCGACCGGTATTCACCCGGAAGAGGGCGTATCGGCGGCGGAAGTGATCATGACCGTTCTGCACGCAGGCGGTAAATTTGACGATAACTCCTATAAAGTGTCCGGCGGTCTGCACGGCGTTGGTGTTTCGGTAGTAAACGCCCTGTCGCAAAAACTGGAGCTGGTTATCCAGCGCGAGGGTAAAATTCACCGTCAGATCTACGAACACGGTGTACCGCAGGCCCCGCTGGCGGTTACCGGCGAGACTGAAAAAACCGGCACCATGGTGCGTTTCTGGCCCAGCCTCGAAACCTTCACCAATGTGACCGAGTTCGAATATGAAATTCTGGCGAAACGTCTGCGTGAGTTGTCGTTCCTCAACTCCGGCGTTTCCATTCGTCTGCGCGACAAGCGCGACGGCAAAGAAGACCACTTCCACTATGAAGGCGGCATCAAGGCGTTCGTTGAATATCTAAACAAGAACAAAACGCCGATTCACCCGAATATCTTCTACTTCTCCACTGAAAAAGACGGTATTGGCGTTGAAGTGGCGCTGCAGTGGAACGATGGCTTCCAGGAAAACATCTACTGCTTTACCAACAATATTCCGCAGCGTGACGGCGGTACTCACCTGGCAGGCTTCCGTGCGGCGATGACCCGTACCCTGAATGCCTACATGGACAAAGAAGGCTACAGCAAAAAAGCCAAAGTCAGCGCCACCGGTGACGATGCGCGTGAAGGCTTGATTGCGGTCGTTTCCGTGAAAGTGCCGGACCCGAAATTCTCCTCCCAGACCAAAGACAAACTGGTTTCTTCTGAGGTGAAATCGGCGGTTGAACAGCAGATGAACGAACTGCTGGCAGAATACCTGCTGGAAAACCCAACCGACGCGAAAATCGTAGTTGGCAAAATTATCGATGCTGCCCGTGCCCGTGAAGCTGCGCGTCGCGCGCGTGAAATGACCCGCCGTAAAGGTGCGCTCGACTTAGCGGGCCTGCCGGGCAAACTGGCAGACTGCCAGGAACGCGATCCGGCGCTTTCCGAACTGTACCTGGTGGAAGGGGACTCCGCGGGCGGCTCTGCGAAGCAGGGGCGTAACCGCAAGAACCAGGCGATTCTGCCGCTGAAGGGTAAAATCCTCAACGTCGAGAAAGCGCGCTTCGATAAGATGCTCTCTTCTCAGGAAGTGGCGACGCTTATCACCGCGCTTGGCTGTGGTATCGGTCGTGACGAGTACAACCCGGACAAACTGCGTTATCACAGCATCATCATCATGACCGATGCGGACGTCGACGGCTCGCACATTCGTACGCTGCTGTTGACCTTCTTCTATCGTCAGATGCCGGAAATCGTTGAACGTGGTCACGTCTACATCGCTCAGCCGCCGCTGTACAAAGTGAAGAAAGGCAAGCAGGAACAGTACATTAAAGACGACGAAGCGATGGATCAGTACCAGATCTCTATCGCGCTGGACGGCGCAACGCTGCACACCAACGCCAGCGCACCGGCATTGGCTGGCGAAGCGTTAGAGAAACTGGTGTCTGAGTACAACGCGACGCAGAAAATGATCAACCGCATGGAGCGTCGTTATCCGAAAGCAATGCTGAAAGAGCTTATCTATCAGCCGACGCTGACGGAAGCCGACCTCTCTGATGAGCAGACCGTTACCCGCTGGGTGAACGCGCTGGTCAGCGAACTGAACGACAAAGAACAGCACGGCAGCCAGTGGAAGTTTGATGTCCACACCAATGCCGAACAAAACCTGTTCGAGCCGATTGTTCGCGTGCGTACCCACGGTGTGGATACTGACTATCCGCTGGATCACGAGTTTATCACCGGTGGCGAATATCGTCGTATCTGCACGCTGGGTGAGAAACTGCGTGGCTTGCTGGAAGAAGATGCGTTTATCGAACGTGGCGAGCGTCGTCAGCCGGTAGCCAGCTTCGAGCAGGCGCTGGACTGGCTGGTGAAAGAGTCCCGTCGCGGCCTCTCCATCCAGCGTTATAAAGGTCTGGGCGAGATGAACCCGGAACAGCTGTGGGAAACCACTATGGACCCGGAAAGTCGTCGTATGCTGCGCGTTACCGTTAAAGATGCGATTGCTGCCGACCAGTTGTTCACCACGCTGATGGGCGACGCCGTTGAACCGCGCCGTGCGTTTATTGAAGAGAACGCCCTGAAAGCGGCGAATATCGATATTTAATGGCGCTAACCATGCGAGCGTGCCTGATGCGCTACGCTTATCAGGCCTACGAAAATCTTGCAATGTATTGAATTTTCATGATTTTGTAGGCCGGATAAGGCGTTCACGCCGCATCCGGCAAGAAACTATAAGAAAAGGGCGGAGATCATCTCCGCCCTTTTTATTTCTGCAATCCGCAATTATCATCCCGCAAATCTATACTTTTTGGGTCAACACGTAACGCTTTACAGGTGATTATCATGGGGCTTTTTGATGAAGTTGTCGGTGCCTTTCTGAAAGGCGATGCGGGGAAATATCAGGCTATTTTAAGTTGGGTTGAGGAGCAGGGCGGCATTCAGGTGCTGCTGGAAAAACTGCAAAGTGGCGGCTTAGGGGCCATTCTCTCAACCTGGCTGAGTAATCAACAGGGCAATCAATCGGTTAGTGGCGAGCAACTGGAATCGGCACTCGGCACAAATGCGGTGTCCGATCTCGGGCAAAAACTTGGCGTGGATACCAGTACAGCTTCCAGTTTACTGGCAGAGCAATTGCCGAAGATTATTGATGCGCTCTCACCGCAAGGTGAAGTGTCACCACAAGCCAATAACGATCTGCTTTCCGCAGGCATGGAACTGCTGAAAGGGAAACTCTTCCGCTAAGCAAATGGGGAGCATGCAACCCGCGTTGCATCCCCCTTTTCCCTCGGGTGTTGTACTGATTTTTGAGCGGAATCGCGTTAGCATGGGTCAGGAACTAATCTACCTGGGGAACTCATGGCTATCAAACTCATTGCTATCGATATGGATGGCACCCTTCTGCTACCCGATCACACCATTTCACCCGCCGTTAAAAATGCGATTGCCGCAGCTCGCGCCCGTGGCGTGAATGTCGTGCTAACGACGGGTCGCCCTTATGCAGGTGTTCACAATTACCTGAAAGAGCTGCATATGGAACTGCCGGGCGACTACTGCATTACTTATAACGGCGCGCTGGTACAGAAGGCCGCTGATGGTAGCACCGTGGCGCAAACCGCTCTCAGCTATGACGACTACCGTTTCCTGGAAAAACTCTCTCGCGAAGTCGGTTCTCATTTCCACGCCCTGGACCGCACCACGCTGTACACCGCCAACCGTGATATCAGCTACTACACGGTGCATGAATCCTTCGTTGCCACAATTCCGCTGGTGTTCTGCGAAGCGGAGAAAATGGACCCCAATACCCAGTTCCTGAAAGTGATGATGATTGATGAACCCGCCATCCTCGACCAGGCTATCGCGCGTATTCCGCAGGAAGTGAAAGAGAAATATACCGTGCTGAAAAGTGCGCCGTACTTCCTCGAAATCCTCGATAAACGCGTTAACAAAGGTACGGGGGTGAAATCACTGGCCGACGTGTTAGGTATTAAACCGGAAGAAATCATGGCGATTGGCGATCAGGAAAACGATATCGCAATGATTGAATATGCAGGCGTCGGTGTGGCGATGGATAACGCTATTCCTTCAGTGAAAGAAGTGGCGAACTTTGTCACCAAATCTAACCTTGAAGATGGCGTGGCGTTTGCTATTGAGAAGTATGTGCTGAATTAATCTGTGGGCGGGCAAACAGCATAAACGCGTTTGCCCGCTTACTGATTATTGGTTTACTGCATATACAACCAGAAATTGCAGCGGTGCAGTAATGATGTCCAGCGTAACAGTCACTGGCAGTAATGCTGCGGAAACACCATCCGGAATGCCTCTGGGTGAATAGTATTCATAAAATCGCACTTTAAATGGATGGTAGAACGCCATCACCTTTGAGTAATCCATGTTTTTATTTTTCTCATGGATTGTGCCTTTTAGGTTTTCCAGTGACCTGGTACAGTGTTGAACACCACAGGCAAAACCATAATGCGTTGCCAGTGCCTTTTCTTCTTCGTTATTCCAGTAGTAGTAAAGCGATATTGTGCCGGTAAATTTCTTTTTCCCTGCATTTAAAACAAATCTTGCGTCATCGGCAACCTGAATATTGTGCCGGTTAAGTGCTGGATCATTGAGCATCTTAACGATGTCATCGGCACCATCAGTGATAAGGTAATCCAGCGATTCCCCTACAAAAACATAGCCTTTTGTTCCATTACTATCTTTTGCCTGCGATAGCCCAGTGATGGTGTCTGACTGCGATTGATACTTTCCTGAACTACCCTTTGCGGTATGGGAAACCAGAGCATACGAGATACAGCCTGAAAGCATCAGCGCCAGTGGGAATAAACCGGCAGCCTTAAAAAATCCCTTAAAATTCAACTTCATGATTAATCCTTTAAACGAGTAGCTAAGCCGTTGAAAGCATACTCTTCTTTCCCTCCTGTTTAGCGCCTGATATCCCTTTTCAGATTTCTGCCCGACGCATGTCATTTTTTTATGCATTGTTCTTTTTGTGATCTAAATTGTAGTACAACAATATAAGTTTGTACTACATTACGCACACGGCAAACGCGAACGTCATCACGCTGGTACTACAAAGTTGCCGCGTTATGCATCGATCGGGGTAAAGTAGAGAAGAACATACAGAGCACAAGGACTCTCCATGACTCTCAATAAAACCGATCGCATTGTCATTACGCTGGGTAAACAGATCGTTCACGGCAAATACGTACCTGGCTCGCCACTTCCGGCTGAGGCGGAGCTCTGTGAAGAGTTTGCAACCTCGCGCAACATCATCCGTGAGGTGTTCCGTTCGTTGATGGCGAAACGGCTGATTGAAATGAAACGTTATCGCGGCGCGTTTGTGGCACCGCGTAACCAGTGGAATTACCTCGACACTGACGTACTGCAATGGGTGCTGGAAAACGACTACGACCCACGGCTTATCAGTGCCATGAGCGAAGTGCGAAATCTGGTGGAACCGGCGATTGCCCGTTGGGCAGCAGAGCGCGCGACCTCCAGCGATCTGGCGCAGATTGAATCGGCGCTGAACGAGATGATTGCCAACAATCAGGACCGCGAAGCGTTTAACGAAGCGGATATTCGCTACCACGAGGCGGTGCTGCAGTCGGTGCATAACCCGGTGTTACAGCAACTTAGCATTGCGATCAGTTCGCTGCAGCGGGCGGTTTTTGAACGAACCTGGATGGGCGATGAGGCCAACATGCCGCAAACGCTCCAGGAACATAAGGCGCTGTTCGATGCGATACGGCATCAGGACGGCGATGCGGCAGAGCAGGCGGCGCTTACCATGATCGCCAGCTCGACACGAAGGTTAAAGGAAATCACATGACAGCTCGCTACATCGCAATTGACTGGGGATCGACCAATCTGCGCGCCTGGCTTTATCAGGGCGACCACTGCCTGGAGAGCAGGCAATCAGAAGCAGGCGTCACGCGCCTGAACGGAAAATCTCCGGCTGCGGTGTTAGCAGAAGTCACGACCGACTGGCGTGAAGAGAATACGCCAGTGGTAATGGCAGGAATGGTCGGCAGCAATGTCGGCTGGAAAGTTGCTCCGTATTTATCTGTTCCTGCCCGTTTTTCGTCTATTGGCGAACAATTAACGTCTGTTGGCGACAATATCTGGATTATTCCCGGATTATGCGTCTCTCATGACGATAACCACAATGTGATGCGCGGCGAAGAAACACAATTGATCGGCGCGCGAGCTCTGGCTCCTTCCTCTCTTTATGTTATGCCCGGTACGCATTGCAAATGGGTGCAGGCCGATAGCCAGCAAATCAACGATTTTCGCACCGTGATGACCGGTGAACTACATCATTTACTGTTAAATCACTCATTGATTGGCGCAGGTTTGCCGCCGCAGGAAAACTCTGCCGATGCCTTCGCGGCTGGCCTTGAGCGCGGCCTTAATGCGCCCGCCATATTGCCGCAGCTTTTTGAAGTTCGCGCCTCGCATGTGCTGGGAACACTTCCCCGCGAACAGGTCAGCGAATTTCTCTCTGGTTTGTTGATTGGCGCAGAGGTTGCCAGTATGCGCGACTATGTGACCCATCAACACGCCATCACCCTTGTCGCCGGAACATCGCTGACCGCGCGCTACCAGCAAGCCTTTCAGGCGATGGGTTGCGACGTGACGGCGGTGGCGGGCGACACGGCATTTCAGGCTGGTATAAGGAGCATCGCTCATGCAGTGGCAAACTAAACTTCCGCTGATCGCCATTTTGCGCGGCATTAAGCCCGACGAGGCGCTGGCGCATGTTGGCGCGGTGATTGACGCCGGGTTCGACGCGGTTGAAATCCCGCTGAATTCCCCACAATGGGAGCAAAGCATTCCCGCCATCGTTGATGCGTATGGCGACAAGGCGTTGATTGGCGCAGGTACGGTACTGAAACCTGAACAGGTCGATGCGCTCGCCAGGATGGGCTGTCAGCTCATCGTTACGCCCAATATCCATAGTGAAGTGATCCGCCGTGCGGTGGGCTACGGCATGACCGTCTGCCCCGGCTGCGCGACGGCGACCGAAGCCTTTACCGCGCTCGAAGCGGGCGCGCAGGCGCTGAAAATATTTCCGTCATCGGCTTTTGGTCCGCAATACATCAAAGCGTTAAAAGCGGTATTGCCATCGGACATCGCAGTCTTTGCCGTTGGCGGCGTGACGCCAGAAAACCTGGCGCAGTGGATAGACGCAGGTTGTGCTGGGGCGGGCTTAGGCAGCGATCTCTATCGCGCCGGGCAGTCCGTAGAACGCACCGCGCAGCAGGCAGCAGCATTTGTTAAGGCGTATCGAGAGGCAGTGCAATGAAAATCACCAAAATTACCACGTATCGTTTACCTCCCCGCTGGATGTTCCTGAAAATTGAAACCGATGAAGGCGTCGTCGGCTGGGGCGAGCCAGTGATTGAAGGCCGCGCCCGCACGGTGGAAGCGGCAGTTCACGAGCTGGGTGACTATTTGATTGGTCAGGAGCCATCGCGCATCAATGACTTATGGCAAGTGATGTATCGCGCCGGATTTTATCGTGGCGGTCCAATCCTGATGAGCGCCATCGCCGGGATCGACCAGGCGTTATGGGATATCAAAGGTAAAGTGCTGAATGCGCCGGTCTGGCAACTGATGGGCGGCCTGGTTCGCGACAAAATTAAAGCCTACAGTTGGGTCGGCGGCGATCGTCCGGCGGATGTTATCGACGGCATTAAAACGCTACGCGAAATCGGCTTCGATACCTTCAAACTGAACGGTTGTGAAGAACTGGGGCTAATTGATAACTCCCGCGCGGTAGATGCGGCGGTTAACACCGTGGCACAAATTCGTGAAGCTTTTGGCAATCAGATTGAGTTTGGTCTTGATTTCCACGGTCGCGTCAGCGCGCCGATGGCGAAAGTGCTGATTAAAGAACTGGAGCCGTATCGCCCGCTGTTTATTGAGGAGCCGGTGCTGGCGGAACAAGCCGAATACTACCCGAAACTGGCGGCACAAACGCATATTCCACTGGCGGCGGGTGAACGCATGTTCTCACGCTTCGATTTTAAACGCGTGCTGGAGGCAGGCGGTATTTCGATTCTGCAACCGGATCTCTCCCACGCGGGCGGTATTACCGAATGCTACAAAATCGCCGGAATGGCAGAAGCCTATGACGTGACCCTTGCGCCGCACTGTCCGCTCGGACCGATTGCACTGGCGGCTTGCCTGCATATCGACTTTGTTTCCTATAACGCCGTACTTCAGGAACAAAGTATGGGAATTCATTACAACAAAGGCGCGGAGTTACTCGACTTTGTGAAAAACAAAGAAGACTTCAGCATGGTCGGCGGCTTCTTTAAACCGTTAACGAAACCGGGCTTAGGCGTGGAAATCGACGAAGCTAAAGTGATTGAGTTCAGTAAAAATGCCCCGGACTGGCGTAATCCGCTCTGGCGTCATGAAGATAACAGCGTAGCAGAGTGGTAATTCCTGCCACGTAAGCCCCTCATCGGGCACTAAAACAGCAATACAAAAATATAACCCTCTGTAAATTACAGGGCATGGTGAGCGGCTTCGCTATGCCCAAAATCTGGAGAAAGCTCGCTATGGATATTCCCGTTAATGCAGCAAAGCCGGGGCGTCGGCGTTATCTGACGCTGGTGATGATCTTTATTACGGTAGTCATTTGTTATGTCGACCGCGCCAACCTGGCCGTGGCTTCCGCCCATATTCAGGAAGAGTTCGGTATTACCAAAGCGCAAATGGGCTATGTATTTTCGGCCTTCGCCTGGCTTTATACGCTATGTCAGATCCCCGGCGGTTGGTTTTTAGATCGCGTAGGTTCTCGCGTGACTTATTTTATTGCGATATTTGGCTGGTCAGTGGCGACTTTATTCCAGGGCTTTGCCTCGGGATTAATGTCATTAATTGGTCTGCGCGCGATAACCGGTATTTTCGAAGCGCCCGCTTTCCCGACCAATAACCGGATGGTGACCAGCTGGTTCCCGGAACATGAACGCGCTTCTGCCGTTGGTTTTTATACGTCTGGTCAGTTTGTCGGTCTGGCGTTTCTGACTCCGCTGCTGATCTGGATTCAGGAGATGTTGAGCTGGCACTGGGTGTTCATTGTCACTGGTGGTATCGGCATTATCTGGTCGCTGATTTGGTTTAAGGTTTATCAGCCGCCGCGCCTGACCAAAGGTATCAGCAAAGCTGAACTGGATTACATTCGTGATGGCGGCGGTCTGGTGGATGGTGATGCGCCGGTGAAGAAAGAGGCGCGTCAGCCGTTAACAGCCAAAGACTGGAAACTGGTGTTCCATCGGAAACTGATCGGCGTCTATCTTGGGCAATTTGCGGTGGCTTCTACACTGTGGTTTTTCTTAACCTGGTTCCCGAACTATTTAACCCAGGAAAAAGGAATCACGGCGCTGAAAGCAGGCTTTATGACCACGGTGCCATTCCTCGCGGCGTTTGTCGGCGTCCTGCTCTCTGGCTGGGTCGCGGATCTGCTGGTACGTAAGGGCTTTTCACTGGGCTTTGCGCGTAAAACGCCGATTATCTGCGGCTTGCTGATCTCCACCTGCATTATGGGCGCTAACTACACTAACGATCCGATGATGATTATGTGCCTGATGGCGCTGGCATTCTTCGGCAACGGTTTTGCTTCGATTACCTGGTCGCTGGTCTCTTCTCTGGCACCGATGCGCCTGATTGGTTTAACCGGTGGCGTGTTTAACTTCGCCGGTGGTCTGGGCGGCATCACCGTTCCGCTGGTGGTGGGGTACCTGGCGCAGGGTTACGGTTTCGCACCTGCACTGGTTTATATCTCCGCCGTCGCGTTGATTGGCGCGCTCTCTTACATCCTGCTGGTGGGCGATGTGAAGCGCGTTGGCTAATCTTTCAACTGTGGAATATGCGCCACACCACTGCGCATAATCCACTTTCTTAAAGCCGGTGCGGTCAGGCATCGGCTTTTTACTATCTTGCCGAAGAGTTTTAAACGCAGTTTGCGGGTGGCGCGCCAGTAAGCGGTATTGAGCTTCTCTGGCTGCTTCAGTAACACCGAACGCAGAATGTCTGCGCTATCCAGCGCATAGCTAATCCCCTCCAGCGAACTGGCGCTGATAAATCCTGCCGCTTCGCCAATCAGAAAGGCGTTGTCCTTACCGCAGACAAAATCCTGCCAGCGTGAGGGAAACAGCACCGTGCATTTTTCGCTTTTCACCGCCTTACCAAACTGGAACTGAAAGGCGCTCATTTTCTCTTTCAGCGTCGTGAAACGCGTCTGACCGTCTTTCATTGGATAAGCACCGCCAAAGATAAAATAACCGTCTTTGCTGATACTCCATGAATAACAGTTAGTTATCGAATTATCAAAGATGCAGGAGTAGAACGGCACCGGATGTTTCTCTGCGAACCACTGCTGGATAGCGACATATTTACGGATTTGATGATCCGGGTAGAGATGTCGCCGCACCATCGAGTTTGCGCCATCGGCACCGACCAGATAGCGGGCAGTAATATGTTGCTCCCAGCCGTCTGCACGAAAAATGACATGCCATTTATCATCCTCACGCCAGATTTTTCGACACAGGCTGTCGTGATAAACCTCAACGCTGGCGGGGATCAGCGATTTCATCCACAAGTCGAAAGCATGGCGATTAATATTGATATAGCTTCGCTGGTAGTTACGCGTGAGCGATGCGGCGACGTCGACGGTTTTGACGCTGAAAATCTGCGGATTAGCGATCACATCGACAGGAAGCGTCAGCCCATCGCGAATAAAAGATCGCTGCGCGTCCGGTGCCAGCAGACCGCCGCAGGGTTTGCTGAAACCTTCAGTACCACACTGGTGCTTTTTATCCAGCGCGATCACCTGCATTTTGCCTGCTAACTTTCGTGCCAACGCCGATCCTGCCGGGCCGAGGCCAATAATCGCCACGTCGAAATGTTCCATCTTTTCACTCACATTCATCACGATGGCAAAAGACTATTGTCTGAAAGTGAAGTCCTTGTGAAGTATGATGGCGGGAACCGTTTTGTATCAGGACCACGCCATGAAACAGATAACCTTTGCTCCCCGTAATCACCTGCTCACCAATACCAATACCTGGACGCCCGACAGCCAGTGGCTGGTATTTGACGTGCGTCCTTCTGGGGCGTCGTTTACCGGCGAGACCATTGAGCGTGTGAATATCCATACCGGCGAGGTCGAGGTTATCTATCGCGCGTCACAGGGCGCACATGTCGGCGTGGTGACCGTTCATCCGAAGTCAGATAAATATGTCTTTATTCACGGCCCTGAAAATCCTGATGAAACATGGCATTACGATTTCCATCATCGACGCGGAGTCATTGCTAAAGGCGGCAAGGTGAGCAATCTCGATGCAATGGATATTACTGCACCGTACACCCCAGGAGCGCTGCGCGGCGGCAGCCATGTACATGTCTTTAGCCCGGACGGTGAAAGGGTGAGCTTTACCTATAACGACCATGTAATGCATCAGCTCGATTCGGCGCTGGATTTGCGAAACGTCGGTGTTGCCGCACCGTTTGGTCCGGTGAATGTACAAAAGCAGCATCCGCGTGAATACAGCGGGAGCCACTGGTGTGTGCTGGTGAGCAAAACCACGCCCACGCCGCAGCCGGGCAGCGATGAAATCAATCGTGCTTATGAAGAAGGATGGGTAGGAAATCACGCGCTGGCGTTTATTGGCGACACACTTTCGCCAAAGGGCGAGAAAGTGCCGGAGCTGTTTATCGTTGAGTTACCGCAAGATGAAGCTGGCTGGAAAGCAGCAGGTGATGCGCCGTTAAGTGGAACGGAAACAACCCTGCCCGCGCCACCGCGTGGCGTCGTGCAGCGACGTTTAACCTTTACCCACCATCGGGCTTATCCGGGGTTAGTCAACGTCCCGCGCCACTGGGTGCGCTGTAATCCGCAGGGTACACAAATCGCGTTTTTAATGCGAGATGATAACGGCATTGTGCAACTGTGGCTTATCTCGCCACAGGGCGGCGAGCCGCGCCAGTTAACCCATAACAAAACGGATATTCAGTCTGCATTTAACTGGCATCCATCAGGAGAATGGTTGGGCTTTGTGCTGGATAATCGAATTGCTTGTGCCCATGCGCAAAGCGGCGAGGTTGAGTATTTAACCGAAAACCACGCCAATCCACCTTCTGCGGACGCCGTGGTCTTCTCGCCGGATGGTCAATGGCTGGCGTGGATGGAAGGCGGCCAGCTGTGGATCACCGAAACTGATCGCTAAATCAGTTATCAGGCATTCTGGCCGGTGGAATAACCGCATTGGTGGCTTGCGCGTTGGCTTCGCTTTTTTCAACGCGTGAGCGCACCGAGCTGTCTTTGCGGAACACATCCCACGGTAATAAAAGCGTGTCCATCACAGCGGTAAACGGCATATCGAGAATCGCCAGCGACTTAGTGCCCCAGTTGGTTTCATCATCGCCAATCATGGTGGCGCTGGCGCGGGTGCCGGGATACGTTCCTTCTTTCCCTCCGGTATGGGACATCACGCTGGAGCATCCTCCGAGTAATGCCATTCCACTGCATATCATGAACGCTAACAACACATTTCTTATCATAATAAATTCATCTGTTGATCGTGGGTGTTGGCCTGATGAGTTATAGCGATCCCTTGCTGAAAATAACATCATCATTACGTCGCTCTGTGGCGGCAATCGCACTTTAACGTTTCGTGCTGCCCCCTCAGTCTATGCAATAGACCATAAACTGCAAAAAAAAGTCCGCTGATAAGGCTTGAAAAGTTCATTTCCAGACCCATTTTTACATCGTAGTCGATGAGGACGCGCCTGATGGGTGTTCTGGCTACCTGACCTGTCCATTGTGGAAGGTCTTACATTCTCGCTGATTTCAGGAGCTATTGATTATGCGTAACTTTGATTTATCCCCGCTTTACCGTTCTGCTATTGGATTTGACCGTTTGTTTAACCACTTAGAAAACAACCAGAGCCAGAGTAATGGCGGCTACCCTCCGTATAACGTTGAACTGGTAGACGAAAACCATTACCGCATTGCTATCGCTGTGGCTGGTTTTGCTGAGAGCGAACTGGAAATTACCGCCCAGGATAATCTGCTGGTGGTGAAAGGTGCTCATGCCGACGAACAAAAAGAGCGCACCTATCTGTACCAGGGCATCGCTGAACGCAACTTTGAACGCAAATTCCAGTTAGCTGAGAACATTCATGTTCGTGGTGCTAACCTGGTAAATGGTTTGCTGTATATCGATCTCGAACGCGTGATTCCGGAAGCGAAAAAACCGCGCCGTATCGAAATCAACTAATTCCCTAAGGCCGCCTGGCGCGGCCTGACATCTCCATGCTCGCCGTCAGGGAGCATATGCGAATCTTCGGATTTGCAGGTACTTACTCGCTTCTTAGAAGGAGAAATGACTATGCGTAACTTCGATTTATCCCCACTGATGCGTCAATGGATCGGTTTTGACAAACTGGCCAACGCACTGCAAAACGCCGGTGAAAGCCAGAGCTTCCCGCCGTACAACATTGAGAAAAGCGACGATAACCACTACCGCATTACCCTTGCGCTGGCAGGTTTCCGTCAGGAAGATTTAGAGATTCAACTGGAAGGTACGCGCCTGAGCGTAAAAGGCACGCCGGAGCAGCCAAAAGAAGAGAAAAAATGGCTGCATCAAGGGCTTATGAATCAGCCATTTAGCCTGAGCTTTACGCTGGCTGAAAATATGGAAGTCTCTGGCGCAACTTTCGTAAACGGTTTACTGCATATTGATTTAATTCGTAATGAGCCTGAACCCATCGCAGCGCAGCGTATCGCTATCAGCGAACGTCCCGCGTTAAATAGCTAACTAGCTATTCTCTTTGCCCCGCCATTCTGGTGGGGCTTTTTTTGTCTTTCTTCTTCAACAATGCGTTAAATTTCGACTGTTTAAGATATTTCGGCACGTTCTTTCCCGTGATAATGTGCGCTATAAGGCAAATCTGCTTCACCGATTCAGCCATAATCCGTAGCAATTAAAATGTTATCTCAAGAGAAATGGACGATGAGTGATATAGCATTAACGGTCAGTATTCTGGCTTTGGTGGCAGTCGTCGGTTTGTTTATCGGCAACGTCAAATTTCGCGGCATAGGATTAGGTATTGGCGGCGTGCTGTTTGGTGGGATCATCGTCGGCCATTTTGTTTCTCAGGCGGGGATGACATTAAGTAGCGATATGCTGCATGTTATTCAGGAATTTGGCCTGATCCTGTTCGTTTATACTATCGGGATTCAGGTAGGGCCGGGCTTCTTTGCCTCATTACGCGTCTCCGGATTACGCCTCAACCTGTTTGCTGTTCTGATCGTCATCATCGGTGGTCTGGTTACCGCCATCCTGCATAAACTGTTTGATATTCCACTGCCGGTAGTGCTGGGGATTTTCTCCGGTGCGGTAACCAATACGCCAGCGCTGGGGGCAGGGCAGCAGATCTTGCGCGACCTGGGTACACCAATGGAAATGGTCGATCAGATGGGGATGAGTTACGCGATGGCGTATCCATTCGGCATTTGCGGGATATTGTTCACCATGTGGATGTTGCGGGTTATTTTCCGCGTCAATGTCGAGACAGAAGCCCAGCAGCACGAGTCTTCACGCACCAATGGCGGCGCGCTGATCAGGACTATCAATATTCGCGTTGAGAACCCTAACCTGCATGATTTAGCCATTAAAGATGTACCGATTCTCAACGGCGACAAAATTATCTGCTCGCGTCTGAAACGCGAAGAAACCCTAAAAGTACCTTCGCCAGATACCATTATACAACTGGGCGATTTGCTGCATCTGGTGGGGCAGCCAGCGGATTTACATAATGCGCAACTGGTGATTGGTCAGGAGGTCGATACTTCGCTGTCCACGAAAGGCACTGATTTGCGCGTCGAGCGTGTGGTGGTCACCAATGAAAACGTGCTCGGAAAACGTATTCGCGACCTGCACTTTAAAGAACGCTATGACGTTGTTATCTCGCGCCTGAACCGTGCCGGGGTCGAACTGGTCGCCAGTGGCGATATCAGCCTGCAGTTCGGCGATATCCTCAATCTGGTGGGGCGTCCGTCCGCAATTGATGCCGTTGCCAATGTGCTGGGGAATGCGCAGCAAAAACTGCAACAGGTTCAGATGCTGCCAGTGTTTATTGGCATCGGGCTTGGCGTATTGTTAGGTTCTATTCCCGTCTTTGTGCCTGGGTTCCCGGCCGCGTTGAAACTGGGGCTGGCGGGCGGTCCGCTGATTATGGCGTTGATCCTCGGGCGTATCGGCAGTATCGGCAAGCTGTACTGGTTTATGCCTCCAAGTGCCAACCTCGCGCTGCGGGAGCTGGGGATCGTGCTGTTCCTCTCGGTCGTTGGTCTGAAATCTGGTGGGGATTTTGTAAATACCCTGGTCAATGGCGAAGGGCTAAGCTGGATTGGTTATGGTGCCCTGATCACCGCCGTTCCGCTGATTACTGTTGGCATTCTGGCGCGGATGTTAGCCAAAATGAATTACCTGACCATGTGCGGGATGCTGGCAGGTTCCATGACCGATCCTCCGGCGCTGGCGTTTGCTAATAATCTTCATCCAACCAGCGGTGCGGCGGCGCTCTCTTACGCCACTGTCTATCCGTTAGTGATGTTCCTGCGCATTATCACCCCCCAATTACTGGCGGTGCTCTTCTGGAGTATCGGTTAACTCTTTTCCGGGTGGAGTCGCCGTAAATGGTACTCCACCTGGTATTCGCTGGCATTTCTGAACATCACTGAATAATTCAAAAACTCCCCGCTCTCGCTATATGACAACGAGGTGATCCGCAGCAGTGGCGTGTGTTCCGCTACCTTCATTTGCCGCGCCAGCAGTCTATCGGCGAGCACTGGCGTCAGGCTTTCATAATTACCGACAATCAAAATCCCGCACTCTTGTTCAATATATTCAAACTTCGACCCTTCCAGATGTTGCAGCGAAAGATTACGGAACAGTTTTACCGGCATATAGCTGTCTTCCAGCATCAGCGGTTTCCCTTCCACAAAACGAACGCGACGGGAGAAGTAGATCTGCTCGTTGATTTGAATCCGTAACTGGCTGGCAATGGCCGGAGGCGCAGGCATGATTTCAAAAATCAGCACCTGGCTGGTGACCGTTTTTCCCTGCCGTGGCGGCGGACCACCAACCCCCACGCTACCAGCAGGTCAATGGCTTTACGGATGGTCATCCGCGATACCGCAAATTCTTCCGCCAACTTTTTTTCACCGGGAAGAAGGCTGTTTAGCGTGAAATCTGCGGAATTAAGTCGAATTCTTAACCGCTCCGCAATGCTTTTGTAGATCATCTCTAGATCTCTTTTTTGCCTGCAAGCCCGGGTAATGCGCCCACAAGTTCTGCTTAATCGATTGAAAAAACATCTTATTTTTAAAGATGTGTTCGATGCTGTGTACCTGTGCTCACAGAGGTCTACTTTTTCGCGAAAACGTAGATCTCTACCGCCCAACGAAAAGCATGAAAGCGATCACGAATCCCATTGGGTCGTCATGTTCTGCCGATCGCATCTTCCTATCCTCGCTCCAGGCCTGCCGCATAACCAATCAGGCTTCCTACTTACAGAATTGAGAAAAGAGGATGTGGAAATGCTCAGTCAAATTCAACGCTTTGGCGGCGCGATGTTCACGCCAGTGCTGCTGTTTCCCTTCGCCGGGATTGTGGTGGGTCTTGCCATCTTGCTGCAAAACCCGATGTTTGTCGGGGTATCACTGACCGATCCAAACAGTTTATTCGCGCAAATCGTACACATTATTGAAGAGGGCGGTTGGACGGTATTCCGTAATATGCCGCTGATTTTTGCTGTCGGTTTACCCATTGGCCTTGCTAAGCAAGCGCAGGGGCGTGCTTGTCTTGCGGTGATGGTGAGTTTCCTGACCTGGAACTATTTCATCAACGCGATGGGAATGACCTGGGGAAGCTACTTCGGCGTCGATTTCACTCAGGACGCGGTGGCAGGCAGCGGTCTGACAATGATGGCCGGGATTAAAACCCTCGATACCAGCATTATCGGCGCAATTATCATTTCCGGCATTGTGACGGCGCTGCATAACCGTCTGTTTGATAAAAAACTGCCGGTGTTTCTCGGCATTTTCCAGGGGACGTCTTATGTGGTGATTATCGCCTTCCTGGTGATGATCCCCTGTGCCTGGCTGACATTGCTCGGCTGGCCAAAAGTACAAATGGGGATTGAATCTCTGCAAGCGTTCCTGCGTTCGGCGGGTGCGCTTGGGGTGTGGGTTTACACCTTCCTCGAACGTATTCTGATCCCAACCGGTTTACACCACTTCATCTACGGACCGTTTATCTTTGGTCCGGCAGCTGTTGAAGGCGGCATTCAGATGTACTGGGCGCAGCATCTGCAAGAGTTCAGTTTGAGCGCCGAGCCGCTGAAATCATTGTTCCCGGAAGGCGGTTTTGCCCTGCACGGTAACTCAAAAATCTTTGGTGCCGTGGGCATTTCTTTAGCGATGTACTTCACTGCCGCACCGGAAAATCGGGTAAAAGTGGCGGGTTTGCTGATTCCCGCAACCTTAACCGCCATGCCGGTGGGAATTACCGAACCGCTGGAATTTACCTTCCTGTTCATTTCACCGTTGCTGTTTGCGGTACACGCTGTGCTTGCGGCCTCAATGTCGACCGTAATGTATCTCTTTAGTGTGGTGGGCAACATGGGCGGAGGTCTGATTGACCAGGTTTTACCGCAAAACTGGATCCCGATGTTCAGCAACCACGCGGATATGATGCTGACCCAAATCGCCATTGGGTTGTGCTTTACCCTGCTGTACTTCGTGGTTTTCCGCACCCTGATACTGCAGTTCAACATGTGTACGCCGGGACGTGAAGATGCGGAAGTGAAACTCTACTCAAAAGCCGAATATAAAGCCTCGCGAGGCCAAACCACCGCTGCAGAGCCAAAAAAAGAGTTGGATCAGGCTGCCGGTATCCTGCAAGCCCTGGGCGGGGTCGGCAATATCTCCAGCATCAACAATTGCGCGACGCGTCTACGTATTGCACTGCATGACATGTCACAAACGCTGGATGACGAAGTCTTTAAAAAGCTGGGAGCGCACGGCGTCTTCCGTAGTGGCGATGCCATTCAGGTGATCATTGGTCTGCATGTATCTCAGCTGCGTGAACAGCTCGATAGCTTAATTAATTCTCATCAATCAGCAGAAAATGTTGCCATTACGGAGGCAGTATAATGACCAAATTCTCAGTGGTTGTCGCAGGCGGTGGAAGCACCTTTACGCCAGGCATCGTGTTGATGCTCTTGGCGAATCAGGACCGTTTCCCGCTTCGTGCACTGAAATTTTATGATAACGATGGTGCGCGGCAGGAAGTGATTGCCGAAGCCTGTAAAGTCATCCTTAAAGAAAAAGCGCCGGACATTGCGTTTAGTTACACCACCGATCCTGAAGTAGCGTTCAGCGACGTTGATTTTGTTATGGCGCACATCCGCGTCGGCAAATACCCGATGCGCGAACTGGATGAAAAAATCCCGCTGCGCCACGGCGTTGTTGGTCAGGAAACTTGCGGACCCGGCGGAATAGCGTACGGCATGCGTTCCATTGGTGGCGTCCTGGAACTGGTGGATTATATGGAAAAATATTCACCAAATGCCTGGATGCTCAACTACTCCAACCCGGCAGCCATTGTCGCAGAAGCCACGCGTCGTCTGCGCCCGAATGCGAAAATCCTCAACATCTGTGACATGCCAATCGGTATTGAAAGCCGGATGGCGCAAATTGTTGGGCTGCAAGATCGCAAACAGATGCGCGTGCGCTACTACGGCCTGAACCACTTTGGCTGGTGGACATCAATTGAAGATTTGCAGGGCAACGACCTGATGCCCCAGCTGCGGCAATATGTCTCTAAGCATGGTTATGTTCCACCGCAGCAAGATACGCATACTGAAGCGAGCTGGAACGACACCTATGCAAAAGCGCGGGATGTCCAGGCACTGGCCCCGGATACATTACCAAACACCTATCTGAAATATTATCTCTTCCCGGATTACGTCGTTCAGCATTCTAACCCTGAACATACCCGCGCGAATGAGGTGATGGAATATCGCGAGAAACAGGTTTTCGATGCTTGCCGCGCCATTACGGCGGCAGGAAATTCAGCGGCGGGCAAGCTGGAAATTGACGAACATGCGTCATACATCGTCGATCTGGCGGCGGCAATTGCCTTCAACACTCAGGAGCGGATGTTGCTGATTGTGCCTAACAACGGGGCAATTCATAACTTTGATGATGAAGCGATGGTCGAGATCCCGTGTCTGGTTGGGCACAACGGACCAGAACCACTGGTGGTCGGCGATATCCCGCAGTTTCAGAAAGGGTTAATGAGTCAGCAAGTGGCGGTGGAAAAACTGGTCGTGGACGCCTGGGAACAGCGTTCATATCAGCACCTGTGGCAGGCGATTACGTTGTCGAAAACGGTACCGAGCGCCTCGGTCGCCAAAGCTATTCTGGATGAATTGCTGGAGGCCAACAAAGCGTACTGGCCAGAGTTACGTTAATTGTGTGGACTGGCATCCGTTGGGTGCTGGTCCGTATTCTTTAGCACGGCTGACGGCGCATAACCAAATTTATGTTTAAAGGCTTTGCTGAAATGAAAGGAGTCGAAGAAGTTGAGCGTATCAGCGACTTCGCCAACCGAGTTTCCTTGTTGCTTTAATAGCGATAGCGCCAGATCCAGACGCGCATCGAGGTAATATTCTTTCGGCGTCTTGCCGGTATAGCGTAAAAACAGACGACGCAACCAGGCTTCGCTACAGGGGATCGTGGCAGCCATATCGGCTACGCTCCAGCGTTGTTGCAGACTGGCATGTAAAGTGGCAATTAATTTTTCAATTTGCCGCCGTTGTGGATCTTTTTTACCGTCTGCGTACATAAGACAAATCCACTGATAAATAATTTTCGTCAGAAAAGCGACTGCCAGATTATTTTTTATTGCTTCTGGTGAAGTTATTAATTCAGCAACTTCAGTGAGTTCCTGATTATAAATTTCGCCATTATAAATAACGCTTTGCTGACCAACGGGAATATCCATCATACTGGTGGGGGTAAATTCCATCCAGTACTGTTCCCAGACTAAACCTTCACAGTGATAAGAGTGAATATCCATTGGCTTTAAAAATATAATACAGTTGCCATGCAGTGTTATTTGTTCGCCATTCTTTAAAAGAATTTTCCCACATCCTTGTACGGTATACACCGCAACCCATGAGTTGGCGATAAGCGGTTTCTTCTTGTCCCGCGGCCAGATCACCCGGTAATGCTCGTCGGCGTAGGTATGCCAGAGCGAGATCAGAGAAATTCCGCTGGAGATCACATTTTCGTTAATCAATAAGGGAATATTGTACGGAGTTTCGTTTTTTACATCTGAACTTTGCAATTTTCCATTCATTTTAATATCCCTCCGGCGAATTATGCTCACAACCTGAACTTAACAGAAAACAATCCGTTCAGGGATACGACGTTTGTATTTTAAGAATCTGACTGCCTGACCCGACGCATTTTACCTCTCCCTATATTCATGCGTCCGGGACATAAACATAAATAAGGGCTATGAGATGAATTCGTTACAAATCTTGAGTTTTGTCGGTTTTACGCTGCTGGTGGCGGTGATCACCTGGTGGAAGGTCCGCAAAACAGATACCGGATCGCAACAAGGCTATTTTCTTGCCGGACGTTCACTAAAAGCGCCGGTTATTGCCGCTTCGTTAATGCTAACCAACCTTTCCACGGAACAACTGGTCGGCCTTTCCGGGCAGGCCTACAAAAGCGGCATGTCGGTGATGGGCTGGGAAGTGACTTCAGCGGTGACGCTGATCTTCCTCGCGCTAATCTTTTTACCGCGCTATCTGAAGCGCGGCATTGCCACCATCCCCGATTTTCTGGAGGAACGTTATGATAAAACGACGCGTATTATCATCGACTTCTGCTTCCTAATTGCCACCGGCGTCTGCTTTCTGCCGATTGTTCTCTACTCCGGCGCGTTGGCGCTCAACAGCCTGTTTCACGTCGGGGAATCGCTACAGATTTCTCACGGTGCGGCTATCTGGCTACTGGTAATTTTGCTTGGTCTGGCGGGAATTTTGTATGCGGTGATCGGCGGACTGCGCGCAATGGCAGTGGCGGACTCCATCAACGGTATTGGGCTGGTTATCGGCGGGTTGATGGTGCCGGTATTTGGCCTGATCGCGATGGGCAAGGGCAGCTTTATGCAGGGCATTGAGCAACTCACCACCGTTCACGCCGAGAAATTAAACTCAATCGGTGGCCCGACCGATCCCTTGCCGATTGGCGCGGCATTTACCGGTTTGATTCTGGTGAACACCTTTTACTGGTGTACAAATCAGGGCATCGTGCAACGCACGCTGGCGTCAAAAAGCCTGGCGGAAGGGCAAAAGGGGGCGCTGTTAACGGCGGTGCTGAAAATGCTCGACCCGCTGGTACTGGTGCTGCCAGGGTTGATTGCGTTTCATCTGTATCAGGATTTACCGAAAGCCGACATGGCCTACCCGACGCTGGTCAATAACGTTCTGCCAGTGCCAATGGTGGGTTTCTTCGGCGCGGTGTTATTTGGTGCGGTGATCAGTACCTTCAACGGCTTTCTGAATAGCGCCAGTACGTTATTCAGTATGGGTATTTACCGTCGCATCATTAACCAGAATGCCGAGCCGCAGCAGCTGGTCACCGTCGGGCGCAAATTTGGTTTCTTTATCGCTATCGTTTCGGTGCTGGTCGCGCCGTGGATCGCCAACGCGCCGCAGGGGCTGTATAGCTGGATGAAACAGCTCAACGGCATTTACAACGTGCCGCTGGTTACCATCATCATTATGGGCTTTTTCTTCCCGCGCATCCCGGCGCTGGCGGCAAAAGTAGCGATGGGGATTGGCATAATCAGCTACATCACCATCAACTATCTGGTGAAGTTCGACTTCCATTTCCTCTATGTGCTGGCCTGTACGTTCTGCATCAACGTGGTCGTGATGCTGGTGATCGGTTTTATCAAACCGCGCGCCACGCCGTTCACCTTCAAAGATGCGTTTGCGGTGGACATGAAACCGTGGAAAAACGTCAAGATCGCGTCAATTGGCATCCTGTTCGCGATGATTGGCGTCTATGCCGGGCTGGCTGAATTCGGCGGCTACGGTACGCGCTGGTTAGCGATGATCAGTTATTTCATTGCCGCCGTAGTGATTGTCTACCTGATTTTTGACAGCTGGCGGCATCGTCACGACCCAGCCGTAACCTTTACTCCCGACGGGAAGGATAGCCTATGAAACGCCCCAATTTTCTGTTCGTCATGACCGATACCCAGGCCACCAATATGGTCGGTTGCTATAGCGGTAAACCGCTGAATACGCAAAATATTGATAGTCTGGCGGCGGAAGGTATTCGCTTTAATTCCGCCTACACCTGTTCACCGGTTTGTACGCCTGCACGGGCCGGACTATTTACCGGTATCTACGCTAACCAGTCCGGCCCGTGGACCAACAACGTCGCGCCAGGCAAAAACATCTCCACTATGGGGCGCTACTTTAAGGATGCCGGCTATCACACCTGTTACATCGGCAAATGGCATCTCGACGGTCATGACTATTTCGGCACTGGCGAGTGTCCGCCGGAGTGGGACGCTGATTACTGGTTCGATGGGGCGAACTATCTTAGCGAACTGACGGAAAAAGAGATTAGCCTGTGGCGCAATGGCCTAAACAGCGTCGAAGATTTACAGGCGAACCATATCGACGAAACCTTCACCTGGGCGCATCGTATCAGCAATCGGGCGGTGGATTTTCTGCAACAGCCTGCGCGCGCAGACGAGCCTTTCCTGATGGTGGTTTCGTATGATGAGCCGCATCACCCGTTCACCTGTCCGGTGGAGTATTTAGAGAAATACGCTGATTTTTACTACGAGCTGGGCGAGAAAGCACAGGATGACCTGGCTAACAAACCGGAACATCACCGCTTATGGGCGCAGGCGATGCCATCGCCAGTCGGTGATGACGGGCTTTATCACCATCCGCTCTATTTTGCCTGTAATGACTTTGTTGATGACCAAATCGGACGGGTCATCAATGCCTTAACGCCAGAGCAACGTGAAAATACGTGGGTTATTTATACCTCCGATCACGGCGAAATGATGGGCGCACATAAGCTGATCAGTAAAGGGGCGGCGATGTATGACGACATCACCCGCATTCCGCTGATCATCCGTTCGCCGCAAGGGGAGCGGCGACAGGTCGATACGCCAGTCAGTCATATCGATTTACTGCCGACAATGATGGCGCTGGCAGATATTGAAAAACCAGAGATTCTGCCGGGGGAAAATATCCTTGCCGTGAAAGAGCCACGCGGCGTGATGGTGGAATTTAACCGCTACGAGATTGAGCATGACAGCTTTGGCGGTTTTATTCCGGTGCGTTGCTGGGTGACGGATGACTTTAAACTGGTACTCAACCTCTTCACCAGTGATGAACTTTACGATCGCCGTAATGACCCAAATGAAATGCATAACCTGATCGATGATATCCGTTTTGCAGACGTTCGCAGCAAAATGCATGACGCCTTATTGGATTACATGGACAAAATTCGCGATCCGTTCCGCAGTTACCAATGGAGTCTGCGTCCGTGGCGTAAAGATGCACGGCCGCGCTGGATGGGGGCGTTTCGTCCACGTCCACAAGATGGCTATTCGCCAGTTGTACGCGACTATGACACCGGCCTACCGACACAAGGGGTGAAGGTGGAGGAGAAAAAACAGAAGTTCTGACGATAATGCCCGCTGATGATCACCCGGCGGGCATTATTCAGGCTGCTTAAACCAGTGAACCGCCGGTCAGGAAGGAAAAGATAAGGAATATCAGCAAAATGCTGCACACGATGCCGATACCAAAAAGCAAGGTATGGAAAGCCAGCGTCCCGCCGCCAAAAACCAGCGCGCCGCGAATGCCCCAGCGATTTTCCTTACGCATACCGCCAATAAATGCGCAAAGTAGCGCAGCAATGGCCAGTGCGATACCGCTTTGATTGAGGATTTTATCGACATCTACGTCCTCTTTTTTCTCCACGGTGGTAATTTTTTCGCCTTTTATTCCGGCGAGAAGACCTCTTTTAATTTCAGCCGTTTTGTCCGCCACGATGCTTTCAAACGTTGGCGGTGGTGCGGAGAAAGGGCCGAATGAAAAGTGGATAATCCCCATCATTAAAGCGATGGCACCGAACAGCATGCCCAATGAACTGATTTTATTTTGAGCTATGATACCCATCTGACCTCCTTGTAGCGGATGGCAAAAGCATATCAGGAAACGGGCGGACGAAATTCTTAAAAAAACCGCTAAAGGTAGAGCGTTAGTGAAATTGCAAAGGAGCAACAATGAAAATTTCCCGCCTCGGAGAAGCGCCTGATTACCGCTTCTCGCTGGCTAATGAGCGTACTTTTCTGGCGTGGATCCGTACTGCACTAGGATTTCTGGCGGCGGGGGTTGGGCTTGATCAACTTGCGCCAGATTTCGCCACGCCCGTCATTCGCGAACTGCTGGCGTTGTTGTTGTGTCTGTTTTCCGGCGGGTTAGCGATGTATGGCTACTTGCGCTGGTTACGCAATGAAAAAGCGATGCGTCTGAAAGAGGACCTGCCCTACACCAACAGCTTATTAATCATTAGCTTAATATTGATGGTCGTGGCGGTGATCGTTATGGGACTGGTGTTGTATGCCGGATAGCCGCAAAGCCAGACGCATTGCCGACCCAGGACTGCAGCCGGAGCGCACATCACTGGCGTGGTTTCGTACCATGCTGGGCTACGGCGCGTTGATGGCGTTGGCTATCAAACACAACTGGCACCAGGCGGGCATGTTATTCTGGATTTCGATTGGCATTCTCGCCATCGTGGCGCTGATCCTCTGGCACTACACCCGTAATCGCAATTTAATGGATGTCACGAATAGCGATTTTTCCCAATTTCACGTAGTCCGTGACAAATTTTTGATCTCCCTCGCGGTGTTATCTCTCGCAATACTGTTTGCTGTAACGCATATACATCAACTTATCGTATTTATTGAGAGAGTCGCATGACAGGAAGTCAGGTCATTGATGCTGAAGAGGACAGGCATAAACTGGTTGTAGAGTACAAGGATGCTCTGCAACCTGCCGATTTTTATCACAATTTCAAACAGCGGGGCATCCGCTCCGTACAGCTCATTCCCTATCTTGAATTTGATGACCGGGGCGATCTGACGGCCGCTTCGGTGACAGCAGAGCTGTGGGGGAAATTTTTAATTGCCCTGTTCGAGTGTTGGGTGCGGGCAGATATCAGTCGTATCTCGATTGAGCTTTTTGACGCCACCTTACAAAAATGGTGTGGCAGCGAAAACCCGCAACCGCGCTGTGACTGCCAGGCGTGCGACTGGCATCGCCTGTGCCCGCACGCTCGGCAGGAGACGCCAGACAGCGTGCTTTGTGCGGGCTATCAGGCGTTTTATTCTTACTCCGCACCGCATATGCGGGTGATGCGTGATCTGATAAAGCAGCATCGTTCTCCCATGGAGCTGATGACGATGCTGCGGTGACGTGCGCTTAAACGGGCTGCCCCTGATGCGACATCCGCGTCGCCAGCGGCAGCCAGCACAGCACGATCAACAATCCCATTAAGGTCATCAACAACCCCAGGCTGCCCTGACCGGTTTGCGGCAACATCGCAGAGAGCGACGCCAGCACGCCGGAACCAATGTTTTGCAGACCGCCGACCAGCGCGCCAGCCGTGCCCGCCAGGAAGGGGAACGGCTCCATCGCGCCGCTGGTCGCCAGCGGAAACAGCATCCCGGCACCGAAAAAGAACAGCGCGGCGGGAACGAGCAGCGTCCAGACATTCATCACGCCAAACCAGTCGGGGATCCACATCAGCAAGCCAGCCAGCAGGCAGCAGATAACCGACTGCCACATTAACGTGGAGAAGCGTTTATTGGGACGTCCGGCAAACCATGCGCCAAAAAACGCTGCCGGAATCGGCAGAATAAACAAAATACTGACCGTCATACTGCTCAGCCCTAACACCGCGCCCATCAGCACGCCGGAGCAGGCTTCAAAGGCGGCAATCCCGGCCAGACCGCCAATCAGCATCAGCAAATAACAGTTAAAACCGCTGTTACCGAAAAGCGTTTTATAACTGGTAAGCAGGCGCGTGTGCGGTGCATCGACCGGACGCGTTTCCGGCATCCAGCGGGCCATACTGAAGGTCACACCAGCACAAAGAACCAACAAAAAGAGATAACAGGCGCGCCAGTTCCACATCGTATCCAGCAGACCGCCGATTAGCGGTGCGAGCAACGGACTGACGAGAATCCCCATGTTTAACAGGCTGTTAGCATGGCGCAACTGTGTCCGTTCATATAAATCTCGCGGTAAAGTACGCGCCATTACGCCGCCAACGCCGGTGCCCATCCCCTGCATCGCGCTGGCGGCAATCAACACCGTCAAACTGGAGGTCGTGACCGCGACCAGCGTTGCCAGCATAAAAATGGACATTCCGACGAGGATCACCGGTCGGCGGCCCACGTGGTCGGAAATCGGGCCATAAAACAGCTGTGAGACACCGTAAGTCAGCAGATAAGCGCCCATTACGCTCTGCACCGCCCCTTCACGGACGTTGAGATCGCGCGCCATATCGGCAATAGCTGGAATATAAATGGTTTGCGCCATCTGACCGACGGCCACGAGTAATACCAACATCAATAACAAATTGACGTTTCTTTGCCTTTTCATTATCACGGATGCTTTTATAAAAATAATTAGAATAAGTCACTACGCATTCCCATAAATGCGGGAGAGGAATCTATCACATTGATGAATGTTAGCCAGATATACGCCAGGAATGGGGAATTGTTTAGCGGCAGAATATGTAAACAAAAGCGGCAATAAATGTTGCCGGGAGAGATGGTAGGGCGGATAAGATGCGTCAGCATCGCATCCGACACCAACCCGCACGCTAAATATAAAAGGGGAGCGGTTTCCCGCTCCCCTTTGGTGCGACTTGAATCTGAATTACTTCAGGTATTTCAGAACAGCATCAAGCAGTTGCAGTGCTGCAACAATGAGTTTGAGGATAAGAATGGCGATATCCACCAGGCTCATACGCGTCTCCTGTGGTTCAGGAGCACTGCCAGCTGACGTACCTTTCCGCTGCCTGTTGCCAGCTGTTGTGCACGCGGTATCTCAAGGAGAAACGTTGTGCTTGTTGACATAACACAGTGTGCTCACGCGGGGTTAAGGCGCTGACGGCACCACCCGTTTCAGCCAGGACTTAGTGCGCCGGGTAACGATGCGGCCCCCGCATAACACATTGCGTACAGTGATATTATAGAAGTTTACTGTATAAATAAACAGTAATATTTGGACAAAACGCAAACTGTGATCGATACTCAACTATGCACTAAATACGTCAAAATTCGTGCCGAAATTGCGCGTTCTGCGCGGAACACGTATACTTTCAGTGTTGACATAATACAGTGTGCTTTGCGGTTACCAGCCGCAGGCGACTGACGAAACCTCGCTCCGGCGGGGTTTTTTGTTATCTGCAATTCAGTACAAAACGTGATCAACCCCTCAATTTTCCCTTGCTGAAAAATTTTCCATTGTCTCCCCTGTAAAGCTGTGCTTGTATAAATATTGTTAAACACAAAACCAACAAGGTCCCCAATGACTACTTCCATGCTCAACGCAAAACTACTACCAACTGCGCCATCCGCCGCAGTGGTCGTCGTGCGTGTGGTGGTGGTCGTCGGCAATGCGCCGTAGGGACTGGAACAACACACGATTCCAAAACCCCGCCGGCGCAAACCGGGCGGGGTTTTTCGTTTAAGCACCTCCCGGAAAGTCGGCCCAGAAGAAAAGGACTGGAGCATGGCAAGTTCGGGCACAACATCGACGCGTAAGCGCTTTACCGGCGCAGAATTTATCGTTCATTTCCTGGAACAGCAGGGCATTAAGATTGTGACAGGCATTCCGGGCGGTTCTATCCTGCCTGTTTACGATGCCTTAAGCCAAAGCACGCAAATCCGCCATATTCTGGCCCGTCATGAACAGGGCGCGGGCTTTATCGCTCAGGGAATGGCGCGCACCGACGGTAAACCGGCGGTCTGTATGGCCTGTAGCGGACCGGGTGCGACTAACCTGGTGACCGCCATTGCCGATGCGCGGCTGGACTCCATCCCGCTGATTTGCATCACTGGTCAGGTTCCCGCCTCGATGATCGGCACCGACGCCTTCCAGGAAGTGGACACCTACGGCATCTCTATCCCCATCACCAAACACAACTATCTGGTCAGACATATCGAAGAACTCCCGCAGGTCATGAGCGATGCCTTCCGCATTGCGCAATCAGGCCGCCCAGGCCCGGTGTGGATAGACATTCCTAAGGATGTGCAAACGGCAGTTTTTGAGATTGAAACACAGCCCGCTATGGCAGAAAAAGCCGCCGCCCCCGCCTTTAGCGAAGAAAGCATTCGTGACGCAGCGGCGATGATTAACGCTGCCAAACGCCCGGTGCTTTATCTGGGCGGCGGTGTGATCAATGCGCCCGCACGGGTGCGTGAACTGGCGGAGAAAGCGCAACTGCCTACCACCATGACTTTAATGGCGCTGGGCATGTTGCCAAAAGCGCATCCGTTGTCGCTGGGTATGCTGGGGATGCACGGCGTGCGCAGCACCAACTATATTTTGCAGGAGGCGGATTTGTTGATAGTGCTCGGTGCGCGTTTTGATGACCGGGCGATTGGCAAAACCGAGCAGTTCTGTCCGAATGCCAAAATCATTCATGTCGATATCGACCGTGCAGAGCTGGGTAAAATCAAGCAGCCGCACGTGGCGATTCAGGCGGATGTTGATGACGTGCTGGCGCAGTTGATCCCGCTGGTGGAAGCGCAACCGCGTGCAGAGTGGCACCAGTTGGTAGCGGATTTGCAGCGTGAGTTTCCGTGTCCAATCCCGAAAGCGTGCGATCCGTTAAGCCATTACGGCCTGATCAACGCCGTTGCCGCCTGTGTCGATGACAATGCAATTATCACCACCGACGTTGGTCAGCATCAGATGTGGACCGCGCAAGCTTATCCGCTCAATCGCCCACGCCAGTGGCTGACCTCCGGTGGGCTGGGCACGATGGGTTTTGGCCTGCCTGCGGCGATTGGCGCTGCGCTGGCGAACCCGGATCGCAAAGTGTTGTGTTTCTCCGGCGACGGCAGCCTGATGATGAATATTCAGGAGATGGCGACCGCCAGTGAAAATCAGCTGGATGTCAAAATCATTCTGATGAACAACGAAGCGCTGGGGCTGGTGCATCAGCAACAGAGTCTGTTCTACGAGCAAGGCGTTTTTGCCGCCACCTATCCGGGCAAAATCAACTTTATGCAGATTGCCGCCGGATTCGGCCTCGAAACCTGTGATTTGAATAACGAAGCCGATCCGCAGGCTTCATTGCAGGAAATCATCAATCGCCCTGGCCCGGCGCTGATCCATGTGCGCATTGATGCCGAAGAAAAAGTTTACCCGATGGTGCCGCCAGGTGCGGCGAATACTGAAATGGTGGGGGAATAAGCCATGCAAAACACAACTCATGACAACGTAATTCTGGAGCTCACCGTTCGCAACCATCCGGGCGTAATGACCCACGTTTGTGGCCTTTTTGCCCGCCGCGCTTTTAACGTTGAAGGCATTCTTTGTCTGCCGATTCAGGACAGCGACAAAAGCCATATCTGGCTACTGGTCAATGACGACCAGCGTCTGGAGCAGATGATAAGCCAAATCGATAAGCTGGAAGATGTCGTGAAAGTGCAGCGTAATCAGTCCGATCCGACGATGTTTAACAAGATCGCGGTGTTTTTTCAGTAACCGCTCAAGGCTTGAACAACATCGCGCTTATCGTTAAGGTAAGCGCGTTTTTTTTTACCCGCCAGGACAAGACCATGATCACCGTTGCCCTTATAGACGATCACCTCATCGTCCGCTCCGGCTTTGCGCAGCTGCTGGGGCTGGAACCTGATTTGCAGGTAGTTGCCGAGTTTGGTTCGGGGCGCGAGGCGCTGGCGGGGCTGCCGGGGCGCGGTGTGCAGGTGTGTATTTGCGATATCTCCATGCCCGATATCTCCGGTCTGGAGCTGCTAAGCCAGCTGCCGAAAGGTATGGCGACGATTATGCTCTCCGTTCACGACAGTCCTGCGCTGGTTGAGCAGGCGCTTAACGCGGGGGCACGCGGCTTTCTTTCCAAACGCTGTAGTCCGGATGAACTCATTGCTGCGGTGCATACGGTTGCCACGGGCGGCTGTTATCTGACGCCGGATATTGCCATTAAACTGGCATCCGGTCGTCAGGACCCGCTAACCAAACGTGAACGCCAGGTGGCGGAAAAACTGGCGCAAGGAATGGCGGTGAAAGAGATTGCCGCCGAACTGGGCTTGTCACCGAAAACGGTACACGTCCATCGCGCCAATCTGATGGAAAAACTGGGCGTCAGTAACGACGTAGAGCTGGCGCGCCGCATGTTTGATGGCTGGTGATGAAGACGTTGTTCTCCCGCTTAATTACCGTTATTGCCTGCTTTTTTATCTTCTCTGCCGCATGGTTTTGCCTGTGGAGTATCAGCCTGCATCTGGTTGAGCGCCCTGATATGGCGGTGCTGTTATTTCCGTTTGGTCTGCGTCTGGGGCTAATGCTGCAATGCCCGCGCGGATACTGGCCGGTGCTGCTGGGCGCGGAGTGGCTGCTGATTTACTGGCTAACGCAGGCGGTCGGTTTAACCCATTTTCCGTTATTGATGATCGGTAGTTTACTGACGTTACTGCCCGTAGCGCTGATCTCGCGCTATCGCCATCAGCGTGACTGGCGCACCTTGCTGTTACAGGGGGCGGCGTTAACGGCGGCGGCGTTGTTGCAGTCGCTGCCCTGGCTTTGGCACGGCAAAGAGTCGTGGAATGCGCTGTTGCTGACTTTAACTGGCGGCCTGACGCTGGCCCCGATATGTCTGGTGTTCTGGCACTATCTCGCCAATAACACCTGGCTGCCGCTCGGCCCGTCACTGGTTTCTCAGCCAATCAACTGGCGCGGGCGACATCTGGTCTGGTACTTGCTGCTGTTTGTTATCAGTCTCTGGCTCCAGTTGGGATTGCCGGACGAACTGTCGCGCTTTACGCCATTCTGTCTGGCGCTGCCGATTATCGCGCTGGCCTGGCACTATGGTTGGCAAGGGGCGCTGATTGCGACGTTGATGAACGCCATCGCGCTGATCGCCAGTCAAACCTGGCGCGATCATCCGGTGGATTTATTGCTCTCGCTGCTGGTGCAAAGTCTGACAGGGTTGTTGCTTGGCGCTGGCATCCAGCGGTTGCGTGAACTTAACCAGTCGCTGCAAAAGGAACTGGCGCGCAATCAGCATCTGGCTGAACGGTTGCTGGAAACCGAAGAGAGCGTGCGCCGTGATGTGGCGCGTGAGCTGCATGATGATATCGGTCAGACCATCACTGCTATTCGTACTCAGGCGGGCATTGTTCAGCGGCTGGCGGCAGATAACGCCAGCGTGAAGCAGAGCGGGCAGCTCATCGAACAACTATCGCTGGGCGTTTACGACGCGGTGCGCCGTTTGTTGGGTCGGTTACGTCCGCGCCAGTTGGATGATCTCACCCTGGAGCAGGCCATCCGCTCACTGATGCGGGAAATGGAGCTGGAAGGGCGCGGTATTGTCAGCCATCTCGAATGGCGAATCGATGAATCAGCGTTAAGCGAAAACCAGCGCGTGACGCTGTTTCGTGTCTGCCAGGAAGGGCTGAACAACATTGTGAAACATGCTGATGCCAGCGCGGTCACCCTGCAAGGCTGGCAGCAGGATGAACGGTTGATGCTGGTTATTGAAGACGATGGCAGCGGTTTGCCGCCGGGTTCCGGGCAACAAGGTTTTGGCCTCACCGGAATGCGCGAGCGCGTAACGGCGCTGGGTGGCACATTACACATTTCCTGTCTGCACGGCACGCGTGTCAGCGTTTCTCTACCTCAACGCTATGTCTAAGGTTTGATGATGTTGCCGTTTCTGAAAGCGCCTGCCGATGCGCCATTAATGACTGATAAATATGAAATTGATGCCCGCTATCGCTACTGGCGTCGGCATATTCTGCTGACCATCTGGCTGGGTTACGCGCTGTTTTACTTCACGCGGAAAAGTTTTAACGCCGCCGTACCAGAAATCCTTGCTAACGGCGTGCTCAGCCGTAGCGATATCGGCCTGTTAGCGACCCTGTTTTACATTACCTATGGCGTGTCGAAGTTTGTCTCCGGCATTGTCAGCGATCGCTCAAATGCCCGTTATTTTATGGGGATAGGGCTTATCGCCACGGGCATTATCAACATTCTGTTTGGCTTCTCGACGTCGCTATGGGCGTTTGCCGTACTCTGGGTGCTGAACGCCTTTTTCCAGGGCTGGGGTTCACCGGTGTGTGCGCGTCTGTTAACCGCCTGGTATTCTCGTACCGAGCGCGGCGGTTGGTGGGCATTATGGAACACGGCGCATAACGTCGGCGGCGCACTCATTCCCATTGTGATGGCAGCGGCTGCACTACATTACGGCTGGCGTGCCGGGATGATGATTGCTGGTTGTATGGCGATCGTCGTGGGAATTTTTCTCTGCTGGCGGCTGCGCGATCGCCCGCAGGCGTTAGGTTTACCGGCGGTCGGTGAATGGCGACACGACGCGCTGGAGATAGCTCAACAACAAGAAGGGGCAGGGCTGACGCGTAAAGAGATCCTCACCAAATATGTGTTGCTGAATCCGTATATCTGGCTGCTTTCGTTTTGCTATGTGCTGGTCTATGTGGTCCGGGCGGCGATCAACGACTGGGGCAATTTGTATATGTCCGAGACGCTGGGCGTCGATCTGGTCACGGCGAATACGGCAGTGACGATGTTTGAACTGGGTGGATTTATCGGTGCGCTGGTAGCGGGTTGGGGCTCGGACAAATTGTTTAACGGCAACCGAGGGCCGATGAATTTGATTTTCGCCGCCGGAATTTTGCTTTCAGTCGGCTCCCTGTGGCTGATGCCATTTGCCAGCTACGTGATGCAGGCAACCTGCTTCTTCACCATTGGTTTTTTTGTCTTTGGCCCACAGATGTTAATCGGTATGGCGGCGGCAGAGTGTTCCCACAAAGAGGCGGCAGGGGCGGCGACGGGGTTTGTCGGCTTGTTTGCTTATCTGGGGGCGTCGCTTGCTGGTTGGCCGCTGGCGAAAGTACTCGATACCTGGCACTGGAGCGGATTTTTTGTGGTTATCTCTATCGCCGCCGGGATTTCCGCACTGCTGTTACTGCCCTTTTTGAACGCCCAGACACCGCGCGAAGCGTGATGCATCTCACCTTTTCACTTCATATCCGGCAAAACTAAGAAATTTTCCAGGTTTTGCCTGGACGCTATCTCAGGCCTGATTTGCTGCTGATTTTTACAATGCATGCCTCACGCAGGTATTCATTTCAGGAGTAACCCATGCTGGCTTTCTTAAACCAGGTTCGCAAGCCGACCCTGGACCTTCCGCTCGAAGTGCGGCGCAAAATGTGGTTCAAACCGTTCATGCAATCCTACCTGGTGGTCTTTATCGGCTACCTGACGATGTACCTGATTCGCAAGAACTTTAACATCGCGCAGAACGATATGATTTCGACCTACGGGTTGAGCATGACGCAGCTGGGGATGATCGGCCTGGGTTTCTCCATCACTTATGGCGTGGGTAAAACGCTGGTTTCCTACTACGCCGACGGCAAAAACACCAAACAATTCCTGCCGTTCATGCTGATCCTCTCTGCTATTTGTATGCTGGGCTTCAGTGCCAGTATGGGCAGCGGCTCGGTTAGCCTGTTCCTGATGATTGCCTTCTACGCCTTAAGCGGCTTTTTCCAGAGTACCGGCGGTTCGTGCAGTTACTCCACCATCACCAAATGGACGCCGCGTCGTAAACGCGGGACATTCCTCGGTTTCTGGAATATTTCTCACAACCTTGGCGGTGCAGGCGCAGCAGGTGTGGCGCTGTTCGGGGCAAATTACCTGTTCGATGGCCATGTCATCGGCATGTTTATCTTCCCGTCGATTATCGCGCTGATTGTCGGTTTTATCGGCCTGCGTTACGGCAGCGACTCCCCGGAATCTTATGGCCTCGGCAAAGCTGAAGAACTGTTCGGCGAGGAGATCAGCGAAGAGGACAAAGAGACAGAATCTACCGATATGACCAAGTGGCAGATCTTTGTTGAGTATGTGCTGAAAAACAAAGTGATCTGGCTGCTGTGCTTCGCCAACATTTTCCTCTATGTGGTACGTATTGGTATCGACCAGTGGTCAACCGTATACGCGTTCCAGGAACTGAAACTCTCTAAAGCGGTGGCGATTCAGGGCTTTACGCTGTTTGAAGCTGGTGCGCTGGTCGGTACGCTGCTGTGGGGCTGGCTCTCTGACCTGGCGAACGGTCGCCGTGGCCTGGTGGCCTGCATCGCGCTGGCGCTGATTATCGCCACGCTCGGTGTGTATCAACATGCCAGTAACGAATATATCTATCTGGCTTCTCTCTTTGCGTTGGGTTTCCTGGTCTTTGGCCCGCAATTGTTGATTGGTGTGGCTGCTGTTGGCTTTGTACCTAAAAAAGCGATTGGCGCTGCCGATGGTATTAAAGGCACCTTTGCTTACCTGATTGGTGACAGCTTTGCCAAGTTAGGTCTGGGAATGATTGCCGATGGGACGCCGGTATTCGGCCTTACCGGCTGGGCAGGCACCTTCGCCGCGCTGGATATCGCCGCGATTGGTTGTATCTGCCTGATGGCGATAGTGGCGGTAATGGAAGAACGCAAAATCCGCCGCGAGAAAAAAATTCAGCAGTTGACAGTGGCATAAACGTAACTGGTGACTTTTGCCCGGCATGACGCCGGGCTTTTTTTATTATTCCGTGACTTCCAGCGTAGTGAAGGCAAACTTCTCGCCATCAAATAGCCCCTGACTGGTTAGTTTTAGCGCGGGGATCACTGGCAGAGAAAGAAACGCCATCTGAATAAACGGCTCATCGGGTAACGGACCGCATTCACGGGCGGCGGCTTTCAAGGCGTCAATTTGTTCCGCCAGCGACTGCGCCGTGTCGGTGCTCATCAGCCCGGCAATGGGTAACGGCAGATGACTTTGTACCTGGCCGTTACGTACCACGCACAGCCCGCCGCCATCCTGAATCACCTGATTGACCGCCAGCGCCATCTCTTCGGCACTGCGACCGATCACCACAATATTATGGCTGTCATGGCTGACTGTCGCAGCCAGCGCGCCTTCATTCAGGCCAAAGCCGCCGAGCAAACCACAAGCCGGAGCCAGCCGTTGCCCGTAACGCTCAAGTACGGCAATAAAGCTCACATCATCGCGATCAAAACCATTTTCGCTGTAGACGCTGGAGTGGGAGTGCGTAATCAATTCGTTATGGATGACGTCAATGACCCGATAGCGTTTTCCGGGCGTAAATTGCAGGGCAAAGTCGCTGGCGGAAACTGGCTGGCGGGCAATGGTGTTGCCATATGGCGGAGCGGATTGTGCCAGTCTCGCCGACTCTTCCGCCTGTAAGGTTTGCGCATCAATCGGCTCGCCTTTCACCAGTACCTGCTGCACCGTGACCTTACGCGCATCGCTCAACAGGACGATATCGGCCTGCTTGCCGGGTGCCAGTAAACCGAGGTGATTCAGACCAAAGTGGCGCGCCGTCGACCAGCTGGCGACGCGATATGCCACATGCAGCGGCACATTGTGTTGTTCGATCAGGCGGCGAATTAAGGCATCGATGTGTCCTTCATGGGCGATCTCCCACGGGTTACGGTCATCGGTACAGAGCATGCATTGCGGGCTGTTAAATTCGTTGATCAACGGTGCCAGCGCGTTGAGATTGCGGGCAGCGGACCCTTCGCGGATCATCAACGACATGCCGAGTTGTAATTTCCGGCGTCCTTCTTCCAGCTGATAACTTTCGTGGCAGTTTTCAATACCCGCAGTAATATAGGCGTTAAGTTCTTTACCACCCAAACCCGGGCAGTGACCGTCCAGCGTCAGGTGGCGAAATGCATCCAGTTTATCGAGCAGCGCATTCTGCCCGCTAATTACGCCAGGGTAGTCCATCATTTCTGCAAGGCCGGTAACCTGCGGATGGTCCCGCCAGGCGAGCATCTGTTCAAGGGTAAAACTGGCACCGTTAACATCGCAGCCTTCCAGGGCGGGTACGCAAGAGCTGACCTGTAAGTACTGGTTTTGCCTTGCCTGTTCGGCACAGCGGGCAAACCAGGCGAATCCGGCTTCTCCCATCACGTTGACGATTTCATGAGGGTCGCAAATAACGGTCGTCAGGCCGCGCGGCAGGGTAGCGGTTTCAAAAGTGACCGGCGTCATCATGCTGGATTCAATATGCAGGTGAGCATCAATAAACCCTGGCACCGCCGTTGCGCCGCGAGCATCAATCCGCTGCAAAGCCGGAGCATCAGCGTATTCTGCGCCAACACCGGCAATGTAACGTCCTTTAATCACAATTGGGCCGGAAATTTCTCCGCCATTGATCAGGTCGAGAATAGAGACATTATCAATAATATAATCGGCAACAGCGTCGCCACGGGAAACGGCTAACAATTCCTGGTATTCAGCCCGGCTAATGTGATGAAATTTATGGTTAATAGAATTATTCATATTTTTCTCATTTTGATTTTATCAATTTGATTATTATTTATCATAAAGAAACGTCGCGAGATTATTAAAGAATATCCATTAATGTGCAATTGAAATGTGATAATTATCACTGAACCGTTGTTGTCATTTGTTTTACAAAAGCAAGGGATTAAATCTCCTCCAATGGACAAAAAAATGAATAATGACAATACCGATTACGTGAGTAATGAATCAGGGACGCTTTCGCGATTATTTAAACTACCTCAGCATGGGACCACCGTCCGCACAGAATTGATTGCGGGGATGACCACTTTTTTAACCATGGTGTACATCGTTTTTGTGAACCCGCAAATCCTCGGCGCGGCACAAATGGACCCGAAAGTGGTGTTTGTTACCACCTGTTTGATTGCCGGTATCGGCAGTATTGCGATGGGGATATTTGCTAACTTACCCGTGGCGCTGGCTCCGGCAATGGGGCTGAACGCCTTCTTTGCCTTCGTGGTCGTGGGGGCGATGGGCATCTCCTGGCAGACCGGGATGGGCGCAATATTCTGGGGCGCAGTTGGACTATTTTTGCTCACGCTGTTTCGTATCCGGTACTGGATGATCTCCAACATTCCCTTAAGTTTACGTATTGGTATCACCAGCGGAATTGGATTATTTATCGCCTTAATGGGATTAAAAAATACTGGCGTTATTGTCGCCAATAAAGACACGCTGGTGATGATTGGCGATTTAAGTTCTCACGGCGTGTTGTTAGGTATTTTAGGGTTTTTTATTATAACCGTGTTGTCATCACGTCATTTTCATGCCGCGGTGCTGGTTTCTATTGTGGTGACGTCTTGCTGTGGATTATTTTTCGGTGATGTTCATTTTAGCGGCGTCTATTCCATTCCGCCTGATATTAGCGGCGTCATTGGTGAAGTAGATTTGAGCGGCGCGTTAACACTTGAACTCGCCGGTATCATTTTCTCCTTTATGCTGATCAACCTATTTGATTCATCAGGAACATTAATTGGTGTAACTGATAAAGCGGGCTTAATAGATGGTAACGGTAAATTCCCCAATATGAATAAGGCGCTGTATGTTGATAGCGTCAGTTCGGTGGCGGGTGCGTTTATCGGCACCTCGTCTGTTACTGCCTATATTGAAAGTACTTCTGGTGTGGCAGTCGGTGGCCGCACGGGGCTGACTGCGGTTGTGGTTGGCGTTATGTTCCTGTTGGTTATGTTCTTCTCACCGCTGGTGGCGATGGTTCCTCCTTACGCAACCGCCGGAGCGTTAATCTTTGTTGGCGTGCTGATGACTTCGAGCCTGGCGCGCGTTAACTGGGATGATTTTACCGAATCGGTGCCTGCGTTTATTACCACGGTGATGATGCCCTTTACTTTCTCGATCACCGAAGGGATTGCACTCGGCTTTATGTCGTACTGCATCATGAAAGTGTGCACCGGGCGCTGGCGCGATCTGAACCTGTGTGTGGTGGTGGTCGCAGCTCTGTTTGCACTGAAGATTATTCTGGTGGATTAGTAACTGGCGAGGGTTTCCAGATATCATGAGTTCTGATTACGCAGGAGAACTCATGATCTGGATAATGCTCGCCACGCTGGCAGTGGTGTTTGTGGTTGGTTTTCGGGTGCTGACATCCGGGGCCAGAAAAGCGATTCGCCGTCTCAGCGATCGGCTGAATATCGATGTCATACCCGTGGAGTCGATGGTCGATCAAATGGGAAAGTCAGCCGGTGACGAATTTTTACGTTATTTGCATCGTCCGGATGAGTCGCACCTGCAAAACGCCGCGCAGGTGTTGCTCATCTGGCAAATTGTCATTGTCGATGGTAGCGAACAGAACCTGCTGCAATGGCATCGGATTTTACAAAAAGCCCGTCTTGCCGCGCCGATTACCGATGCTCAGGTCAGGCTGGCGCTGGGGTTTCTGCGCGAAACCGAACCTGAAATGCAGGATATTAATGCTTTTCAGATGCGCTATAACGCGTTCTTTCAGCCTGCCGAGGGCGTTCACTGGCTGCATTAAAACCGCTTCGTCTTATCAGCCTACAGACCGCGCCTGACCTGTCGGGTGGATAAGACGTTCACGCCGCATCCGGTAATCTTTGCCCTGTTCCGTTTCGATCTTAACTCCAGCTCAAGCAACACCGTAAAAGTTGCAAAAACGTTAAATGCGTCACACATTTCAATGTTAAAGTGGTCGGCTTTTCCCCTGAAACATGCCACGGGTAACACCATGAGTGAATTTATTGCCGAAAACCGCGGCGCGGATGCCATCACCCGACCGAACTGGTCAGCCGTTTTCTCGGTGGCGTTTTGTGTCGCCTGTCTGATTATCGTTGAGTTTTTGCCCGTCAGTTTGTTGACGCCAATGGCCCAGGATTTAGGCATTTCGGAAGGGGTTGCCGGGCAATCGGTGACCGTGACCGCCTTTGTGGCAATGTTTGCCAGTTTGTTTATTACCCAGACAATTCAGGCTACTGACCGCCGCTACGTTGTTATTTTGTTTGCCGTTTTGCTGACGCTCTCCTGCTTGCTGGTTTCCTTTGCTAACTCATTCAGTTTGCTTTTAATCGGTCGTGCCTGTCTGGGGCTGGCGCTGGGCGGGTTCTGGGCGATGTCGGCGTCGCTGACCATGCGTCTGGTGCCGCCGCGTACGGTGCCGAAGGCGCTGTCGGTGATCTTCGGCGCGGTTTCTATTGCGCTGGTGATTGCCGCGCCGTTGGGCAGTTTTTTAGGCGAGCTTATCGGTTGGCGCAATGTCTTTAATGCGGCGGCGGTGATGGGCGTGCTGTGTATTTTCTGGATTATCAAATCATTGCCTTCACTGCCAGGCGAACCCTCGCATCAGAAACAAAATACTTTCCGCTTATTACAACGTCCGGGTGTGATGGCAGGGATGATCGCCATCTTCATGTCTTTCGCCGGGCAGTTTGCTTTCTTCACGTATATTCGCCCGGTGTATATGAACCTGGCGGGATTCGGCGTGGATGGCTTAACGCTGGTGCTGTTGAGTTTTGGTATCGCCAGCTTTATTGGTACGTCGCTTTCGTCGTTCATTCTTAAACGTTCGGTAAAACTGGCCTTAGCAGGCGCGCCGTTAATACTGGCTGTGAGTGCGTTGGTACTGACGTTGTGGGGAAGCGATAAAATCGTTGCTACCGGCGTGGCGATTATCTGGGGGCTAACTTTTGCATTGGTTCCCGTCGGCTGGTCAACGTGGATCACCCGCTCGCTGGCCGATCAGGCAGAAAAAGCCGGGTCTATTCAGGTGGCGGTTATTCAGCTTGCTAATACCTGTGGCGCGGCAATCGGCGGTTATGCGCTGGATAATATTGGTCTGACTTCGCCGTTGATGTTGTCCGGCACATTGATGTTGCTGACTGCATTGTTGGTTACTGCAAAGGTGAAAATGAAGAAATCCTGATATCAGGTAAAGAAGCGTTGGTCAGTAGTTGTTGCTGTTCTTACATATCCGGGCATTCTACCTTACCCAACGCTTCCCAATAATTGCTCTGATTATTACGTTCCATCGCCACGATGGCCTCGCGTATATGTTGTTTATTGTTTTCATCTGACAACATTAACTTTTCCCACGCTTCATCTGATAATGACGCCTGTGGCGTGCAAATTTTACGTAAATCTTGTAATACCGTGGTTTTCTCTTTTGCGGACTGCAGTGAGCTAAAAGGCGACTCGGCGTATACGATGCCTGGCATAGCGAAAAAAGTGAAAATAAGCAGTAGTGTCGTTGGTTTCATGGATTCAACCTTTTACAAATGTGTATCGAATGAAGCATAAGTGTAGTTTGCTTTCATCGCTCTCATCATGCTGTACGAAACGCGCTTGCGTGGTCAGTAAGAAGTGCCAGACTTTATATTCCACTTTTATTCCTTTTTATTCTTATCGATAGCGTTTCGTTTTTTAAACCGCAGCGACCTTACCGCTATAGTCAGGTAATCATTAATAAAAGGATAAAAAAATGAAACTGACAACACATCATCTACGGACAGGGGCCGCATTATTGCTGGCCGGAATTCTGCTGGCAGGTTGCGACCAGAGTAGCAGCGATGCAAAACACATTAAAGTTGGCGTTATAAATGGCGCAGAACAAGATGTCGCGGAAGTCGCTAAAAAGGTGGCAAAAGAGAAATATGGCCTCGATGTTGAACTGGTAGGATTTAGCGGTTCGTTGCTACCGAACGATGCGACAAATCATGGCGAACTTGATGCGAATGTCTTCCAGCATCGACCCTTTCTTGAACAAGATAATCAGGCGCATGGTTATAAACTGGTAGCGGTGGGAAATACGTTTGTCTTCCCTATGGCGGGTTATTCCAAAAAAATCAAAACCGTGGCGCAAATAAAAGAAGGCGCGACAGTGGCGATCCCCAACGACCCGACCAACCTTGGTCGCGCACTTTTACTGTTGCAAAAAGAGAAGCTAATTACTCTGAAAGAGGGAAAAGGGTTATTACCTACCGCGCTGGATATAACCGATAATCCTCGTCATTTGCAGATTATGGAACTCGAGGGGGCGCAGCTCCCGCGCGTACTGGATGATCCCAAAGTTGATGTAGCGATTATCAGCACCACTTACATTCAGCAGACAGGGCTTTCTCCGGTGCACGACAGCGTATTTATTGAAGATAAGAATTCGCCGTATGTGAATATTTTGGTGGCACGGGAAGATAATAAGAATGCAGAAAACGTGAAGGAATTTCTGCAATCTTATCAATCACCCGAAGTCGCTAAAGCGGCAGAAACCATTTTTAACGGTGGCGCGGTGCCTGGCTGGTAATTCTCACTCATGCCGCGCCGGACGATTTATTTTTCTGGCGCGGCGACGGGAATCCATTGAAATCAAAATCACCGATGACAGAATCAGCAGCGTTCCCAGCCAGTCCGGTAATGTGAACGTGATCCCCAGCAACAGCAAAGAGAGTAGCGCGCTACTTAATGGTTCTGCACAGCTCAAAATGCTGGCTTTTGGACCGCCAATTAATTGTGCTCCTTTCAGGTACAGACTAAATGTCAGGGACGTACCAATGACCACCAAATAAAAAAACGCCAGAATCAAACTGCCGTTAACGACAAAGTTTGTTCCTTGTCTGGCATAAAAAGGCAACAGAATCAGACCGCCAATCAGCATACTCCAGCCGACGACTGGTAACGTGCCATAGCGGGCAATTAGCGTTGAGGGATAGGTGGTATAGAATGCAGCAGCAAATGCCGAGGCAATGCCCCAGAACAACGCGGCAGGAGAGATCGATAATGACGTCGGATTACCGTGTGTCACCAATAAAAAAGTCCCGACCAGCGATGTCAAAATAGCGCAGAAAACCAGAATGCCCGGGCGCGATTTACGCACCAGTGAGAACCAGGCGACGATAATCGTCGGTGAGAGGAATTGCAGCACCGTTGCCGTGGCTGCGTTCGATTTTTCGATGGTTAGCAAAAAAGTGAGCTGTACAGTTAGCGCGCCAACCACGGAAAAAATCAGCAGGCTAATGGCATCTTTATGATTGTTAATAATAGAAAAGATTTTATCGCCATGAACAAATGACAGCGTCAGTAGAATCAAACCGGCGAATATCAAACGCGTCATAGTCAAAAACTGCGACGACATCTGGCTTTGCTCCATGATGTATTGCGCGCAGACCCCTGAACTTCCCCACAACACGGCGGCAATCAGAACGTTCAGCATCCCCTTTCTGGTGGAACCCATTTTTCCCTCTGCATACTGTTTTGTCGTTTATGTATGCAGGCATGATAGCAAAAATGGCGAGGATGGCTCTGTTTGCGCCACGCCGATTTTTCTTAGCCCAGACTGGTGAGCTAAATATCTTTAATAAACAGCAGGCAAATCATCGCAATACCCAACATCCCTATCGCCAGCCAGAACAACGCATGGTAGCTCCAGATTTCAACCATAATTCCGTCAACAGAGCCGGCGATAATCCAGCCGACGCGTGAAGTATTTGCATATAACGTTGTCGCAGAGCCTATTTTTTCAGGCATCAAGTCCTGAAAATAAAGCATGCCGATACCACAGAGAATACCAAGGAAGATGGCATTAAGAATTTGCAATTCCAGCTCAACCGCCGGAGTCGTCGCCATGAGTACGCTGGCGTAAAAACACATTCCACTCACGATAGCAATGAGCATTAATAGTCGCTTGCCAATACGTTTCATGTAATAGCCTGCGATTAACATCATCGGAATTTCCAGACCGGCAGCGATACCAATCATTTCCCCAGCCAGTTTATCGGTTAGATGCAGTTCATCAATAATAAATAGCGGCATATTTATCATGTAGAGATTATTCGCCGCCCACATCATTGAACAGACCACAAAAAGTAGCCGCGTATCCCGCTTCCTGTGGGTGGAGGGTAAAATTTCTACGGGTTGGGTAACGACAGGAATATTTCTTTGTATTGATGGCAAAAACAACCAGACTATCAGTCCGCAAACAACAAATGCGATGGCAGCGGTGAGATACATCACTTTAAAACTAAATCCCATTGCCAGTTCATAAGCGAGCGGTGGCCCGATAACCCAGGCAAGCGAGATCTGAGCACGTAAAAATGTACTGAACATGACCGTCTCACGGCCTGTTCTGTCGGCGTGTTCACGGGCGAGGGCGAACATTTGCGGGTTTGCGGTGGAAGCAAAACTACTCAGAAGTACGCCCGTTGAGAGGAGAATGAAGTAGTTGCGATTCCACGCAAAAAGCGTGCAGGCCAGCACTCCAAATAAGCAACATAGCAGAATCAGTAATTTACGGTCGCCTTGTTTATCGGAGTGCCTTGCCAGAAATTGACTGACCAGAATTCCCATAATAGCGCTACCGGTGAAGAAAAAACCTACCATTATAGGACGGGCTTTCAGTTCATCTGCGAGGAATATACTTAGGGTAGGAGTCTGAAGAGCGCCCGCAATACCCGTCAGAAAGGCGACAAGTAAAAATGCCGCGGCAGTGAGATCAAGTATTTTTGATGGAGTGGTAGCCGTTTTTTGCATTCTTCTGAATCACCGGGCGAAAAAATATAACTGAGTTACAAATAAGTACCAGTCGAATGAGTATTGTATTAAGAATTTTTGAGTATCGCTGATACAACCAGAAAGCAATGCTAGCGCAATATTATAGGGCCAGCAATTGAGATTATTAGCAAAAGCATGTTAAGAATTAATTACCGAATTTATATATTAATTATAGTAAGGTAATGAGCTATTTTTGATAGTAAAAATAAAACAAGTTGATTTGATATATTAAATGAACAAATTAATCTTGATGGCAGTCTGATTATTGGTGAAGTTTATAGTCAGTTTTTTTCGCCAGCGGTTAAAGAAATAGAATAGTCGTATAAAAAAGGGTGTTCTGGGGCGAGTAAAACAACATCTTCACCTTAATGGCGATACAGTTGGCTGAGAGTCAGCAGGGGGGCAAATCACCTGCAAATAAACACGGCGCATACTGGCGTGAATATCGCGGATGCGTTCGAGGACAGAAGAACCGACAGGCGGATTCTTCAGCCGCTCATCGTCCATCACAAAACCTTAGACCAGGTATTCCTGAAGCCGATTGAATATTGAGCAGTAGAAAATATCTGGATTGACAGTATTACAAGGGGTTGGAGAACGTCAGGAGAGGCATTTTGGCGGAAGATCACAGGAGTCGAACCTGCCCGGGACCGCTGGCGGCCCCAACTGGATTTGAAGTCCAGCCGCCTCACCGGAGACGACGATCTTCCGCGCCTCGATTGCTACATGGAGGCGGGGCGCATTATAGCTACTTCCTTGAGTTTCTACATCCCCCAGATCAGTTTTTTCCGCCTAATACACGCAGCGTATTATCACGAAAGCATTATAGTTCATATAAAACCCATATTTTACAATGATATATGAGCGGAATTAACGCTACCACGATCACATAAAACAAGAATCATAAATTAATAACCAGATATCGGAATATTCGCTCTCACAGGGATGGTTTACAAAATGCGTTATCGGTCTCAGCACCCCTATAGCATCAAGGAAAAGCAGATGAAGAGTGAAGTGTTGTCCGTTAAAGAGAAAATTGGTTATGGCATGGGAGACGCCGCCAGCCACATTATTTTCGATAACGTAATGTTATATATGATGTTCTTTTATACCGATATTTTTGGCATTCCTGCCGGTTTTGTCGGAACCATGTTTTTGGTCGCTCGTGCACTGGATGCGATTTCCGATCCTTGCATGGGGTTGTTGGCCGATCGAACGCGCTCTCGCTGGGGTAAATTTCGTCCGTGGGTACTGTTTGGCGCACTGCCATTCGGGATCGTCTGTGTACTGGCCTATAGCACGCCAGATCTCAGTATGAACGGCAAAATGATCTATGCAGCAATTACTTACACCCTACTTACCTTACTTTATACCGTCGTCAATATCCCTTACTGCGCATTGGGTGGTGTAATCACCAATGACCCGACTCAGCGTATCTCGCTGCAATCCTGGCGTTTTGTGCTGGCGACCGCGGGAGGCATGCTTTCTACTGTTCTGATGATGCCACTGGTTAATTTAATTGGCGGTGATAATAAACCACTCGGTTTCCAGGGCGGTATCGCGGTCCTTTCCGTGGTGGCATTCATGATGCTGGCATTTTGTTTCTTCACCACTAAAGAACGCGTTGAAGCACCACCTACAACAACGTCTATGCGGGAAGATTTACGTGATATCTGGCAAAACGACCAGTGGCGGATTGTCGGTTTACTAACCATTTTCAATATCCTGGCGGTGTGCGTACGCGGTGGGGCGATGATGTATTACGTCACATGGATTTTGGGCTCGCCGGAAGTGTTTGTCGCTTTTCTCACCACTTATTGCGTGGGTAACCTGATTGGTTCCGCACTGGCAAAACCTCTGACCGACTGGAAATGTAAAGTCACTATCTTCTGGTGGACGAACGCCCTGCTGGCAGTGATTAGCCTCGCGATGTTCTTTGTTCCCATGCAGGCCAGCATCACTATGTTTGTCTTCATCTTCGTGATTGGTGTGTTGCATCAACTGGTGACACCTATCCAGTGGGTAATGATGTCCGATACCGTCGACTACGGCGAGTGGTGCAATGGTAAACGCCTGACCGGGATCAGTTTTGCTGGCACGCTGTTTGTGCTCAAACTGGGGTTGGCCTTCGGCGGCGCTCTTATCGGCTGGATGCTGGCTTATGGCGGATATGATGCGGCAGAAAAAGCGCAGAACAGCGCCACGATTAGCATCATTATTGCGCTATTCACGATTGTTCCGGCGATCTGTTATTTGCTGAGCGCGATTATCGCTAAACGCTACTACTCACTCACGACGCACAATCTGAAAACCGTTATGGAACAGCTGGCTCAGGGTAAACGCCGTTGCCAGCAACAATTCACCTCTCAAGAAGTGCAGAACTAAGGAACGGCAATGAAAATTAGCGATGGAAACTGGTTGATTCAACCTGGCCTCAATTTGATTCACCCGCTTCAGGTGTTCGAGGTTGAACAGCAGGATAATGAAATGGTGGTCTATGCTGCCCCCCGTGATGTACGTGAACGTACCTGGCAGCTTGACACGCCTTTATTTACGCTGCGCTTTTTCTCCCCACAGGAAGGTATTGTCGGTGTGCGGATTGAGCATTTTCAGGGGGCGCTGAATAACGGTCCTCATTACCCGCTCAATATTTTGCAGGACGTGAAGGTCACAATCGAAAACACAGAACGTTATGCTGAGTTTAAAAGTGGCAACTTAAGCGCGCGTGTCAGCAAAGGTGAGTTCTGGTCACTGGATTTTCTGCGCAACGGCGAACGTATTACCGGTAGTCAGGTGAAAAATAATGGCTACGTGCAGGACACGAATAATCAACGCAATTATATGTTTGAGCGGCTTGATCTTGGCGTTGGCGAAACAGTTTACGGTCTGGGAGAGCGCTTTACTGCCCTGGTGCGCAATGGCCAGACGGTAGAGACCTGGAACCGGGACGGCGGCACAAGTACTGAACAGGCGTATAAAAATATCCCGTTCTACATGACTAACCGTGGTTATGGGGTACTGGTCAATCATCCCCAGTGTGTCTCTTTTGAAGTGGGATCGGAGAAAGTCTCCAAAGTGCAGTTCAGCGTTGAGAGTGAATATCTCGAATACTTTGTTATCGACGGCCCGACGCCGAAAGCGGTACTTGATCGTTATACCCGCTTTACTGGTCGTCCGGCGCTGCCGCCCGCGTGGTCCTTCGGCCTGTGGCTAACCACTTCATTTACCACCAACTACGACGAAGCGACGGTAAACAGCTTTATCGATGGTATGGCGGAACGCAATCTGCCGCTGCATGTTTTCCACTTTGACTGTTTCTGGATGAAAGCCTTCCAGTGGTGCGATTTTGAGTGGGACCCGCTGACTTTCCCTGACCCGGAAGGGATGATCCGCCGCCTGAAAGCGAAAGGGCTGAAAATCTGCGTCTGGATTAACCCCTATATCGGTCAAAAATCCCCCGTCTTTAAAGAGTTACAAGAGAAAGGCTATTTACTCAAACGCCCGGACGGTTCGCTATGGCAGTGGGATAAATGGCAGCCAGGTCTGGCGATTTATGACTTTACCAATCCGGATGCCTGCAAATGGTACGCCGACAAACTGAAAGGTCTGGTCGCGATGGGCGTTGATTGCTTTAAGACCGACTTTGGCGAACGTATCCCAACTGATGTTCAGTGGTTTGACGGTTCCGATCCGCAGAAAATGCATAACCATTATGCGTACATCTACAACGAACTGGTGTGGAACGTGCTCAAGGACACCGTTGGTGAGGAAGAAGCTGTCTTGTTTGCCCGCTCGGCCTCCGTCGGTGCGCAGAAATTCCCGGTACACTGGGGTGGCGATTGTTACGCTAACTACGAATCAATGGCGGAAAGCCTGCGCGGTGGTTTGTCTATTGGCCTTTCAGGTTTTGGCTTCTGGAGCCACGATATCGGCGGCTTTGAAAATACCGCTCCGGCGCACGTTTACAAACGCTGGTGCGCGTTTGGTTTGCTCTCCAGCCATAGCCGTTTGCACGGTAGCAAATCTTATCGTGTGCCGTGGGCCTACGATGATGAGTCCTGTGATGTGGTGCGCTTCTTCACGCAACTGAAATGCCGCATGATGCCGTATCTGTATCGTGAAGCTGCGCGTGCGAACGCGCGGGGTACGCCGATGATGCGGGCCATGATGATGGAGTTCCCGGACGATCCGGCTTGTGATTACCTTGACCGTCAATACATGTTAGGCGACAACGTGATGGTTGCGCCGGTGTTCACTGAAGCGGGCGATGTGCAGTTCTACCTGCCGGAAGGTCGCTGGACACACCTGTGGCACAACGATGAACTCGACGGTAGTCGCTGGCATAAACAGCAGCACGGCTTCCTGAGTCTGCCCGTTTATGTGCGTGATAACACTCTACTGGCGCTGGGCAACAACGATCAACGTCCCGATTACGTGTGGCACGAAGGCACGGCATTCCACCTCTTTAATCTGCAAGACGGGCATGAAGCCGTCTGTGAAGTGCCCGCTGCTGACGGATCGGTGATCTTTACTTTAAAAGCAGCACGTACTGGCAACACGATTACTGTGACTGGTGCGGGCGAGGCGAAGAACTGGACACTGTGCCTGCGCAATGTTGTGAAAGTAAATGGTCTGCAAGACGGTTCGCAGGCTGAAAGTGAGCAGGGGCTGGTGGTGAAGCCTCAAGGGAATGCGCTGACAATTACGTTGTAATCTATTGATGGAATGCCGGGTACGTCTGAGTCGTACCCGGCGAGATTGATGTTTACCGCACCGGCTCCGTCGATGTAACTTCACCGCTGGAAACGATGCCAGCATTCATGGTTTGAGTCACTTGCTGCTTTGCGGCGTTCACGGCATGCAATTGCCCGCTAACCGTAGGTTTCAACGGGACATTGGCCTGAATATCGCCACTGGCGGTAAGCTGAATATTGCCGTCGCCAGTCAACGGTAATTTAGGCCATCCCCACTGTTGCAAAATATTCACCGGCACACCGCGTCCATTCAGGCTGATATGTGTCTGACGTTGTGGCGTTTGTGAAACACTGGCGGTGGCTTCCAGAATGCCTTTTTCAGTAAATGCACTCAGTTCGCTGATATTCACCGTGCTGCTGTTGGCGGTCAGCGCCAGCGACGGGCGACGAACATCAACACGATTGAATGTCGCGGCGGCGGCATTCAGATTCGCCGAGCCACTCCAGACGCCCCATTTATGATCGGTAACCAGCGTCAGGTTGGCACCGTAACCATCGAGCGCGGTGAGCTGCCACGGGAAGTCAGGGTCGATATCAATGATCAGATTGCGGCTGGCGCTAAATCTCTTCAGTTGCAGGCTGTTTAACCAACCGGGTGTCGTTTCCATCCACAACTGTTGCCAGTTTTTCGGCAAGGTATATTCCAGCCCGGCAATTGCCGCATCATCAAGGATCAACGTTTTCCCGTCACGCAGCCAGTTCCCTGACGTTCTGACCATACCCCCTTCCCAGCGGCTGGTGAACTGGCGCAGCGCTACGCCCTGCGGGGAAAATTCCGTGTTTATAATCGGGTCAAATAAATGCAGCGAACCATAAATGAACTCGCTAGCGTTCATCGACAGTTTGCCTTCCTGTGTCTGCCAGTCATCTTTACTGAAGGTCATGTTGCGCAAGCTGAGATCGAGGTCGGTCACCGCCCAGTCCGGACCTTGCAAACGAGCATCGATCACTTCCAGGCGACCAATCTGCAACGACGGGACAGAGCGTAATGGCGCAAAGAAGTCGGTTAGCGATTTTTCGCTTTGTAGACGTATATCCGCCATGCGCAGGTTTTCCACTTGCCAGCTGCCGTCGGCGTTACGCTGCGCGTTTCCGGTTAATGTCCCGCGGGCGATGTCGGCACCCAGGTTAGTCAGCGTAACGCGATCGTTATCAATACTGCCTTCAATCAGTACATTGGTGGCAGGAACATCATTGAGCGAAAGCGATCCGGCACTAAACTGAATCTGCGCCTTCGTACCCAGCACTTTACCGGCTTTTGGTGACCACGGAACTACGCCGCCATTTACCCGCTGCGCGCTCAGTTTCCATTCGCTATTCGGGCTATTAAACGCCATATCACGCAGTTGCAGACGATCGGCTTTGAACGGTAGCGGCGCGGTCTGGTCGGTGAGATTCAGCGTCCCGTTTTCCAGCAGGATGGTATCGACATGGCGTGGTTCGGTCAGTTGCCGACTGCTTAGCGCAATGTCGACACTTTTGGCCACCAGGGTCGCGGGCTGGCCATCACGACCAAACGTGACGTTCTCCAGCACGATATGAGATGGCGCGGAAAAACGGTGATCCATCGCCCCGAAGGCCAGATGATAGTCGCTATTCTCGGAAACCCATGCGCTGATATGTTCTGCTCCCCAGCGGGTTTGCAGAAGAAAATAGAGGCCAGCGATCGCCACTAACAGAGCGATGAGAATGTAGAGAAGCAGCTTCCCAATAAATTTCATGGTCTTCCATCCCGTGAAATGCACATAAGGGAGTTATGCACGATTTACGCGCAATCCTCAAGGCGGGAATGGTTAAAGAGGTGAGACTGCGGCGGTAATTATCTTACCGCCGCCAGTGAATTACTGTTTTTCTGGTGGGAAAATCAGATTCAGCACGATGGCAGTAATACCGCCCGCGGCGATCCCGGAGGAGAGCAGGTTTTTCAGCCATTCAGGGGCAAACTGCAAAATCAGCGGCTGCTGAGACACGCCCAGACCAACCGCCAGCGACAGCGCGATAATCAGAATCGCCCGACGGTTCAGCGGCTCACGAGAAACGATACGCACACCGGAGGCGGCGATGGTGCCAAACATTACAAGCGTTGCGCCGCCCAGAACCGGTTCTGGAATGTGTTGTACAAAACCGCTCACTGCCGGGAACAGACCCAGCACGATCAACATCAGCGCGACGACAAAACCGACATAGCGGCTGGCAACACCAGTCAACTGGATCACTCCGTTGTTTTGCCCGAAGCAGGAGTTCGGGAAGGTGTTAAACACCGCCGAAACAAACGAGTTCAGGCCGTTTGCCAGCACGCCGCCTTTCAGGCGTTTCATGTACAGCGGACCGGACACTGGCTGTTCGGAAACGTCAGAGGTCGCCGTGATATCGCCAATGGTTTCCAGCGAAGTGATCATAAAGACCAGCATCAGCGGCAGCAGCAGACTCCATTCAATGCCAAGACCGTAATAGAGCGGCGTTGGCACCATAATCAGTTCTTGCGTCATCGGTTCGTTGCTTTCTGGCAACATGCCCATAAACCACGCCAGCGCATATCCGGCCGCCATCGCAATTACCAGTGAGGCCACGCGTAAGTAAGGGTTACGTTGACGGTTAAGCAGGATAATTAAGGCTAAGACCACGCCTGCCAGCAGCAGATTTTTCGGTGCGCCGAAGGTGTTATCGCTCATGGCTGCGTAACCGCCGCCAATGGACGTTAACCCAACCTGAATTAGCGACAGGCCGATAATCATCACCACAACGCCAGAAACCAGCGGCGTAATAATGCGGCGCGCCAGATGCAGAACGCGGGAGATCACCATCTCGGTGCAACTTGCCAGCATCAACGTGCCGAACAAAGCCGCCATCATGGTAGGAACATCAGCACCACCGGTTTTCAGCGCGGTACCGCCCATAATCAGCGGGGCAACAAAGTTGAAGCTGGTGCCCTGAATAGACAACAGCCCGGAGCCAACCGGACCCCAGGCCTTAATTTGAATAATCGATGCCACACCGGAGGCAAACAGCGACATACTAATAATGTGTTGCGTGTCTTGTGCCGGCAAACCCAGCGCCTGGCAGATTAATAGCGCTGGCGTGATCACCGCAACGAACATCGCCAGCAAATGCTGACAGGCGGCAAACAGGGTTTGAGGAAGCGGCGGACGATCTTCAAGACGGTAAATCAGTTCGCTGTTTTGAGTCTGCGCAACCGGTTGCGCATTTTCTGACTCGAGGGTGGAAACAGACATCGAAAACAATCCCGTGGTAGCAAAGCGGGCATTTTAGCTGACCGAAAGAGAAAAGCAAACGTTTGCCACATCCTCATCTAAATATTTAAATGAGATAAATGCACTTTTTTATATAACTTTTGGTATTTTTCTGCTTAAAATCCATGCCATTTGTTCATTAACAGCTGAGAATTTGACCCAGGAAAGCATAACTCGATACCCGTCATAGTTCATGAGGTTGCCACTGCGCGATGAAGTATGACGAGTATGAAAGAGTGATGCGGATACAAAGGAGTAACTATGTTTCATCTCGATACTTTAGCAACGCTTGTTGCCGCAACGCTGACGTTGCTGCTCGGGCGTAAGTTGGTCCATTCCGTCTCCTTTTTGAAGAAATACACCATACCGGAACCTGTTGCGGGTGGTTTGTTGGTGGCGCTGGCGCTACTAGTACTGAAAAAAAGCATGGGCTGGGAAGTCAACTTTGATATGTCCCTGCGCGATCCGTTAATGCTGGCTTTCTTCGCCACCATTGGCCTGAACGCCAACATTGCCAGTTTGCGTGCCGGTGGGCGTGTGGTTGGCATCTTCTTGATTGTGGTTGTTGGTCTGTTGGTGATGCAAAATGCCATTGGCATTGGTATGGCTAGCCTGTTAGGGCTTGATCCGCTGATGGGGCTGTTGGCCGGTTCTATTACGCTTTCCGGCGGTCACGGTACGGGCGCTGCGTGGAGTAAATTGTTCATTGAACGTTATGGCTTCACCAATGCGACGGAAGTGGCGATGGCCTGTGCAACGTTCGGTCTGGTGCTGGGCGGCTTGATTGGCGGTCCGGTGGCGCGCTATCTGGTGAAACACTCCACCACGCCGAACGGTATTCCGGATGACCAGGAAGTCCCGACGGCGTTTGAAAAGCCGGATGTGGGCCGCATGATCACCTCGCTGGTGCTGATTGAAACTATCGCGCTGATTGCTATCTGCCTGACGGTGGGGAAAATTGTTGCGCAACTTTTGGCTGGCACTGCTTTTGAACTGCCGACCTTCGTCTGTGTACTGTTTGTTGGCGTGATTCTGAGCAACGGTCTGTCAATGATGGGCTTTTACCGCGTCTTTGAGCGTGCGGTATCCGTGCTGGGTAACGTAAGCCTGTCGTTGTTCCTGGCGATGGCGCTGATGGGGCTGAAACTGTGGGAGCTGGCTTCGCTGGCGCTGCCGATGCTGGCGATTCTGGTGGTACAGACCATCTTCATGGCGTTGTATGCCATCTTCGTTACCTGGCGCATGATGGGCAAAAACTACGATGCGGCAGTGCTGGCTGCGGGTCACTGTGGTTTTGGCCTCGGTGCAACGCCAACGGCAATCGCCAACATGCAGGCGATCACTGAACGCTTTGGCCCGTCGCACATGGCGTTTTTGGTGGTGCCGATGGTCGGTGCGTTCTTTATCGATATCGTCAATGCGCTGGTGATTAAGCTGTATTTAATGTTGCCGATTTTTGCCGGTTAAAAATGAAAAAGCGTCGGAAGGAACCGGAAACGCTACGTGAACACTGTCGCCATATTTTTGGTGATGAGCCGCCAGTGCTCTGTGTATGGGAAACGGAATTTGATTACGCAGATGCCGAACTCAAGGCGCTGGCGGCTAAAGAGTGGCAGCAGATCAGCGAATGGGATTTGAGTGCTTACTATGTACTCAATCTCGTTTATAACGAACCGATGCAAATAGAGTTGTTTCGCTATCTGTTTCCGCTCTGCCTGGCGCAATGGCATGAAACCGTTTTAGCTGGCGGTTATGGTGATCACTTCGAAGAATCCTTAATGAAGGCATTGTGTCGGCCCTATCTCTGGCAGGAGATGATGAATGCTTCCCAACGCCAGCAGGTACGGCAATTTTTACTGGACACCGCGTTGCAGCGTATGGATAACGAGCGTGGTTTCAATAACGTTCTTTGCTGGCTGGCGGTGTTCAATACTCTGGGTGGGGCCGCGCCGTTAATTCGTTCTCTCTGGTCGCGCTGGTGGGCGCTGGATACGCCAGGAAAAGCGGTGTGTGCTATTCAGTATGCCGCGCATCTAATTTATCCCATAGAAGCCAATCCGTTATGGTCGCAAGAATGGATAGGCTGGGGGCATCCATTAGGCCATAAAGATGGCTGGTCCTCTGATAATCGCGCTTTTCTTCGCCAAATGTTAACACCTGAAATGATTGTGGCTGGCGTACAGGCAGCGGCTGAAATTCTGCGTGGTGAACCGGAAGGCGCAATGGCGGCGCGAATTGCACAGGATGCGTATGAGGCAATGGATATCCTCACTATCCAGATTGAAGATTTACTGCGTGACTTGTCTTGTGATGAGTCTGGTCATGCGTTGGAGTAACGTTCCGTCTCCGGCATCCAGCGTTCTATCAGGGCTTTTGCTTGTTGTGGGTAACGTTCGTGAATATGTCGCGCCAGGCGCTGAACTTCCGGGATCATCGCCTGATCGCGCAGTAAATCCGCCACTTTAAACTCAGCATTACCCGTCTGACGCGTACCTAACAGTTCACCCGGTCCGCGAATCTCTAAGTCTTTCTGTGCAATCACAAAACCGTCGTTGCTGTCGCGCAGCACTTGCAGCCGAATTTGCGCGGTTTTGGAGAGCGGCGTTTTGTAGAGCAGCACGCAGTGAGAAGCCACCGCACCACGACCTACACGCCCGCGAAGCTGGTGTAACTGCGCCAGACCCAGACGCTCCGGGTTTTCGATAATCATCAGACTGGCGTTAGGCACATCAACGCCGACTTCAATAACGGTTGTGGCAACCAGCAGGTGTAGCTCACCTTGTTTAAACGACGCCATCACCGCCTGTTTCTCGGCAGGTTTCATCCGCCCGTGTACCAGGCCAACGTTCAACTCTGGTAGCGCCAGTTTCAACTCTTCCCAGGTAGCTTCCGCCGCCTGCGCTTCCAGCAATTCCGACTCTTCAATCAACGTACAAACCCAGTATGCCTGACGACCTTCAGTTATGCAGGCGTGGTGCACGCGGTCAATGATGTCGGTACGGCGGGTATCAGGAATAGCGACCGTAGTCACTGGCGTGCGGCCTGGCGGCAGCTCATCTATCACCGAGGTATCGAGATCGGCATACGCAGTCATTGCCAGCGTGCGGGGGATCGGCGTGGCGGTCATGATCAACTGATGCGGATGGAAGCCCTGCTGCTGGCCTTTCTCCCACAATGCCAGACGCTGATGCACGCCAAAACGATGCTGTTCGTCGATAATCACCAGCGCCAGGCCGTTAAACTGCACCTGTTCCTGGAAGATGGCGTGTGTACCGACAATCATCTGCACCTGACCGCTGGCGATGGCTTCCTGCTGTGCCAGCCGTGCTTTACCTTTCTGCTTACCGGCGAGCCAGCCCACTTCGATACCGAGCGGTGCAAACCAGTTGCGGAAGTTATTGGCGTGCTGCTCGGCGAGTAATTCGGTTGGTGCCATCAATGCTACCTGTTTGCCGTGGGCAATCGCACGCAACGCGGCGAGGGCGGCGACCAGCGTTTTACCGGAACCTACATCGCCCTGCACCAGACGCATCATCGGCACATCCAGCGCCATATCGCGCTCGATCTCCGCCACTACGCGTGCCTGTGCGCCCGTTGGCTTGAACGGTAAGGCGGCGAGGAGTTTATTTTTCAGCGTGTCATTGGCGCTCAGCGGCTGGGCATGAAAACGCTGTGCTCCGGCACGTAAGGCTAACATGCTGAGGTTGTGCGCCAGCAGTTCTTCCAGAATCAGACGACGTTGCGCCGGATGCTGCCCGGTTTCCAGATCGCTAAGCTGTAGCGTCGGTGGCGGGCGGTGCAAAGTGCGCAACGCTTCCGGTAGCGTCATCATTCCTTGTGACAGTTCCGGCGGCAGGAGTTCTTCAATGGCGCAGGTGTCGAGCAGATCCAGCGCCTGGTCGGTTAATTTACGCAGCGTGGCCTGCTTTACGCCTTCCGTTGTTGGATAAACCGGCGTGAGCGTTTCCTGTAATTCTGGCGTGCTGAGATCGCCCTGCACGCGGTATTCCGGGTGGATCATCTCCGCACCATATTTACCGCGCTTTGCTTCGCCATAAGCCAGTACACGGCGGCCCGCCGCCAGGCTATTTTTCATTGCCGCGCTGAAATTGAAAAAGCGCATGGTGAGGATGCCGGAACCGTCGCTGATCTGGCAGGTCATCATCCGCCGACCGCCGAAGGAGATATTGCAGTTCAGCACTTCGCCTTCCACCGTGGCATAAACGCCCGGCAGTAGTTCTCCGATGGGGTAGAGATGGGTGCGATCTTCGTAGCGCAGGGGAAGGTGTAAGAGTAGATCCTGCACGGTATGCAGGTTGATTTTCGCCAGTTTGTTACTAAGTGCTGCGCCAACGCCCGTTAGGGAACTGAGTGGGACAGCATCTAACAGGCGACCTTTCATGGCACTTACCCTGCAGCCTGCATAGTAGCCCACCAGTCGGCATCAGCTTCGATCTCGCCTTGCTGATTGACGTGGGGATAAGGCAGGCCTTTGCGTTTTGCGACTTTCGCCAGCACCGGATAGCCGCCTTCAAACAACAGGCGTTGTTGCTCTGCTTCCGGCAACATGCTGTTTTCACGCAGGTACATGCCTGCATTTTGCCGCTGACGCTGGGCTTCGTAAAGAATGAGGGCTGAGGCAACGGAAACATTCAGCGACTGCACCATGCCGATCATCGGAATGATGATGTCCTGATCCGCCAGGGCCAATGCTTCCTGCGTGATGCCCGTTTTCTCCTGTCCCATCAAAATGCAGGTCGGGCGAGTGTAATCAATTTCGCGGAAATCGACAGCGTTATCAGAAAGATGGGTTGCCAGAATCTGCATGCCCTGGCCTTTGAGATGAGCGACGGCATCGCCAATGGTGCGGTGTGTTTTCACCTGTACCCAGCTGTTACTACCCGCCGCTGCCGAAGCCATGGTGCGCATGCGGCTACCAGGCCAGACGGCGTGAACTTCATGTACGCCAACGGCATCTGCGGTACGAATAATCGCAGAAACGTTATGAGGTTTGTGGACCTGCTCCATGCAGACGGTCAGATCAGGCTGCCGCCTGGCGAGCATTTCGCAGATGCGTGCATAACGTGTTGGGTTCATAAAACATTAATTTCGGTTTCGGGTGACTTTAATCACGTCTGGCATCACGCGGATTTTGCGCATGATATTCGCCAGATGCACACGGTCACGAGCGGTCAGACGAATAAAGGCGCTGTAGACGCGACCATCTTTCTCTTCCGTATTCAAACTTTGAATATTCGAAGTCGTGGTGTTAATTGCCGCCGTCAGGTTTGCCAGCGCACCCTGATGATTGAACATCTCCACCTTGATTTCGGTGATGAACTCCTGCGCCGTCTCTTTATCCCATTCCACAGCCATAAACTTCTCTGGCTCTTTCTGGTAGCCACGGATATTACGGCAGGATTCATGGTGGATCACCAGACCTTTACCGGGGCTGACGTGGGCGATAATCGGGTCGCCAGGAATAGGGCGGCAGCATTTCGCAAAGGTGATCAGCACGCCATCGGCACCTTTAATGGGCAGATGTCCGTGGCTTTGGGTTGCCGGTGGAATGGAGGCGTCCCCATGTTGCAGATTTTTCGCGACCACCACGCTCATTGCGTTACCAAGTCCGATTTCTGCCAGCAGATCGTCAAGCGTTGCCAGCTTCATGCGATCCAGCTCGCGCTGAATATTTTCCTGCGGGATTTCATTCAGCTTACGGCTACCACCCAAAGCATGGTTGAGCAGACGACGGCCCAGGCTTACAGAATCATCACGCTTGAGGTTTTTCAGCAACTGACGAATTTTGGCGCGCGCTTTCGAGCTAACGACAAAGTTCAGCCAAGCGGCATTCGGGCGAGCGCCCGGAGCGGTAATGATTTCAACGGTTTGACCGCTGGTAAGCGGCTGCGACAGCGGGTAAGGCTGGCGGTCAACGCGTGCGCCCACGCAGGCATGACCGATATCGGTATGCACTGCATAAGCGAAGTCGACGGGCGTTGCACCGGCAGGCAGCTCGACAATGCGCCCTTCCGGTGTGAAAACGTAAATCTCATCCGGGAAGAGATCGGATTTAACGCTCTCGATAAATTCAAACGAACTACCGGCGCTCTGTTGCAGCTCCAGCAGGCTTTGCATCCAGCGCTGGGCGCGGATTTGTGCGGTAGTACTGGTTTCGCCGTGCTCTTTATAAGCCCAGTGCGCGGCAACACCCATCTCCGCCATCTGATCCATATCTTCGGTACGGATCTGGACCTCAACCGGCACGCCGTGCGGGCCAATCATCGAGGTGTGCAACGACTGATAGCCGTTCGCTTTTGGAATGGCGATATAGTCTTTCACGCGGCCCGGACGCGGCTTGTACAGGCTGTGCATCTGGCCCAGCACGCGATAACAGGTGTCAGAATCATTGACGATCACGCGGAAAGCGTAGATGTCCATGATTGAGTGAAAACGCTGCTCTTTGAGCACCATTTTGCAGTAAATCGAATAAAGATGCTTTTCGCGACCACTGACGCGGCACGGTATTCCCGCTTCCTGCAAACGCCCTTCGATTTCAGAGAGGATTTTTTGGATCATCTCTTTACGGTTGCCGCGCGCGGCTTTCACCACTTCTTTAATTACGCGGTAACGATTGGGATACAGCGCCTCAAAACCCAGCTCTTCGAGTTCGGTTTTAATGTGGTGGATACCTAAACGGTGCGCCAGCGGGCTGTAAATTTCGAGAGTTTCACGGGCGATGCGGCGACGTTTGTCCGGGCGAAGTGAGCCCAGCGTGCGCATGTTGTGGGTACGGTCGGCAAGTTTGATGAGGATGACGCGGATATCCTGCACCATCGCCATAATCATCTTGCGAAAGTTTTCGGCCTGCGCCTCTTTCTTATCGCGGAACTTGAGTTTATCAAGTTTCGACACCCCCTCTACCAGCTCGGCGACGCTTTTACCAAAAAGCTGTTCCATATCCTGGTAGGTGGCGGGAGTATCTTCAATCACGTCATGCAGCAGCGCCGCCATCAGCGTTTCATAGTCGAGTTTCATCTCGGCCAGAATGCAGGCAACCGCTACCGGGTGCGTGATATAGGGTTCACCGCTTGAACGTGTTTGCCCCTCGTGAGCATCACGTGCAACGAGATACGCCTGCCGCAGACGCTTGATTTGGTCTTCCGGCAGGTAGGTTTGAATCAGTTGATTCAGGCTTTCAAACAGATACAAGGGCGACCCGCTTTGTGATTAACGACGACCTTCAGCAATAGCGGTAACGGCTTGTAATTCAGCGGCTTCCTGCTCTTGCTGTTCCTGGCGTTCGCGAACGTCGAGGATCTGGTTGTTGATCAGACCTTCTTCGATTTCGCGTAGCGCGATTACAGTGGTTTTATCGTTTTCTTCCGGTACCAGCGGATCCTTTCCGCCTACCTGCATCTGACGAGCGCGACGCGCGGCGACCAGTACCAGGTCAAAACGGTTACCAATTTTCTCTACAGCGTCCTGAACAGTTACGCGTGCCATACTTAAAAAGCTCCACAGGTGAAGAAATGACTGGGCATGATACTGAAATCAGGTTCAGTCTGCCAACAATTTGCTGATTAAAGCGTCATGACGCTGCTTTTGGCGGCTCATGCGCAGACGTTCGGCGCGAATAATGGTCTTCAAATCGGTCAACGCGGTATCGAAGTCATCATTCACAATCAGGTAATCATATTCGGCGTAATGGCTCATTTCTGCAACAGCTTGCGCCATACGCTTTGCAATGACCTCTTCGCTGTCCTGACCGCGACCGCGTAGACGGCGGTCCAGTTCAATTTTAGACGGCGGTAAAATAAAGATACTCCGCGCGTGCGGCATCTTCTGGCGAATTTGCTGCGCGCCCTGCCAGTCGATATCGAGAAAAACATCGACACCGGTCGCCAGTACTTGCTCAATGGCCTCACGCGAAGTGCCATAGTAATTACCAAAAACTTCTGCGTGTTCGAGGAACGCATCTCTGCTAATCATTTCTTTAAATTCATCATGATTAACAAAGAAATAATGTTCACCGTGGACTTCACCAGGACGCGGTTGGCGTGTGGTGTGTGAAACAGAAACCTGGGTGTCATACAACGGTTGGGTTTTTAATAAAGCCTGAATCAGGCTGGATTTACCCGCGCCACTGGGGGCAGAAACAATATAAAGCGTGCCTTGAGCCATGAGTATCTTTCGTATGTGATTAGCGAAATAAAGCCTACATACGAGCTTATTATACACGGCGCGGCCATGTGACGTAGCCCTTGCTCACACTTTTTGCGCAAAGTTGTTGCGTTTTGCGTAGCTGCTTCCGCATTTGCCTGTCATTCACTGCAATAAAGACGATTTTCAGGAAGCGTCCTCGCAGACTCCGTTTTTGCCACTCGGCTTTGCTTTCATCACGTTGTATATCTGCCTGACTACCTACAGCGGAGGTGATGATGAAAGTATGGATGGCGATATTAATAAGTATCTTGTGCTGGCAATCATCTGTGTGGGCGGTCTGTCCGGCCTGGTCGCCAGCCAGAGCACAGGAAGAAATTTCCCGCCTGCAACAGCAAATAAAACAGTGGGACGATGACTACTGGAAGGAAGGAAAAAGTGAGGTGGAAGACGGTGTTTACGATCAGTTAAGCGCCCGTCTTACGCAGTGGCAACGCTGCTTTGGGAGCGAGCCCCGCGACGTGATGATGCCGCCTTTAAATGGTGCGGTTATGCATCCGGTTGCCCATACGGGTGTACGCAAAATGGTGGATAAAAACGCATTAAGTCTGTGGATGCGAGAACGTAGCGATCTTTGGGTGCAGCCAAAAGTTGATGGCGTTGCGGTAACCCTGGTTTATCGGGACGGGAAACTGAACAAAGCAATCAGTCGCGGTAATGGCCTGAAAGGCGAGGACTGGACGCAGAAAGTTAGCTTAATTTCCGCTGTGCCGCAAACCGTTAGCGGGCCTTTAGCCAACAGTACGCTTCAGGGGGAAATATTTCTCCAGCGCGAGGGGCATATCCAACAACAAATGGGGGGAATAAATGCCCGCGCAAAAGTTGCTGGCTTGATGATGCGCCAGGACGATAGCGACACGCTGAATTCTCTGGGCGTTTTTGTCTGGGCATGGCCGGATGGACCGCAGTTAATGTCTGATCGTTTAAAAGAGCTGGCTACCGCAGGTTTTACTCTAACGCAGACGTATACCCGTGCGGTGAAAAATGCTGATGAAGTTGCGCGCGTACGCAATGAGTGGTGGAAAGCGGAATTACCCTTCGTCACCGATGGCGTAGTTGTACGAGCGGCGAAAGAGCCAGAATCCCGCCATTGGCTACCGGGCCAGGCAGAGTGGCTGGTGGCCTGGAAATATCAACCTGTAGCTCAGGTTGCCGAAGTGAAGGCAATTCAGTTTGCGGTGGGTAAGAGCGGTAAAATATCGGTGGTTGCGTCACTCGCACCTGTCATGCTGGATGATAAAAAAGTCCAGCGGGTGAATATTGGTTCCGTCAGGCGCTGGCAGGAGTGGGATATTGCGCCTGGTGATCAGATTCTCGTCAGCCTTGCCGGTCAGGGTATTCCTCGCATTGATGATGTGGTGTGGCGCGGTGCAGAACGTACAAAACCGACACCGCCAGAAAACCGCTTTAACTCGTTGACCTGCTACTTTGCTTCTGATGTTTGTCAGGAACAGTTCATTTCACGCTTAGTCTGGCTGGGGGCAAAACAGGTTCTTGGGCTGGATGGCATTGGTGAGGCCGGCTGGCGCGCGCTGCATCAGACTCATCGCTTTGAGCATATCTTTTCCTGGCTTTTATTAACGCCAGAGCAATTACAGAACACGCCGGGGATCGCGAAAAGTAAAAGTGCGCAGCTATGGCATCAGTTTAATCTGGCTCGTAAGCAGCCTTTTACTCGCTGGGTGATGGCAATGGGAATACCGCTAACCCGGGCGGCGCTTAATGCCAGTGATGAACGGTCCTGGTCGCAACTTTTATTTAGCACGGAGCAGTTCTGGCAGCAGCTGCCGGGCACTGGATCGGGGCGCGCCAGACAGGTTATTGAATGGAAGGAAAATGCGCAAATCAAGAAGCTGGGCAGTTGGCTGGCTGCCCAGCAGATCACAGGTTTTGAACCTTAGTGTCCTTCGTGGCTGTAGTAAAAGACCGGTAATCCCAGCTTAAGGCGTAGCGCCAGTAAGCGGGCAAAAAAGCCGAATACCAGGGTGGAGATAATTACCACATCATGATTAGAAACATAGTGTTGCAGCGCGATGTACAGCACGGCGGAGGCAAATGAGACACCGGCATACAACTCTTTCTGGAATACCAGTGGGATGCGTTTACAGAACATATCGCGCAAAACGCCGCCAAACACGCCGGTGGTTACCGCCGCGACAACGGCAATAATTGGGCCGTGCCCCATATCCAGTGCAACCTGTGCCCCGATGATAGAAAAGACCACCAGTCCGAGCGCATCGAGCACCAGAAACACTTTGCGCAGGTAAGGCATTACAGGAGCAACGATAGTGGTGAGTACTGCGGCGGTAGCGACGATAATCACATATTCCGGGTGTTTGACCCAGCCGAGCGGATAGTGGCCCAGCAGAATATCGCGCACTGACCCTCCGCCAATTGCGGTGGCGGTCGCAATAATAATTACGCCAAATGTATCCATGCGCCGTCGTCCGGCCGCCAGCGCCCCCGTCATGGCTTCGGCAGTAATGCCAACCAAATACAAAATGTGTAACAGCATGGTTCTCTCCCTAAAAATCTGTCTGGCAGGGTAGCGATTTGTGCGCATTGTCACGATTGAGATTTTTTAAGGTGAGGGGAAATTGATAACTTGTAGTTATGTGAAATCGCTATTTTCTGTAGCAGAGATGCATTCTTCTGACTTCTTGTCTGAGAAAATGCATAAGAAAAAATAGGTTAAAACTGAGGGGGGAAAAGAAAGGTGCAATATTTAGCCATTGTGTTCACTGCACCTGGACCTTGGCTTACGCATCGGGTGTCTCAATCAACAAAAAGAGTTTTTAGTTTCTGCTATTTCTTCTCTGTAATTTTTACACTGTTTTCCAACTGCTTGATGCTGACCTGCGGGGTCGGCAACTCCTCAGGCATGGTTCCGCCAAGTTCCTGAATGGTTTGCCTCACCTTGCGACCCACGTCAAAGTGTGTGGTGTTTGCTTGCTGTTTTGAATTCACGCCATCCCGCTTGAGTTTTTCTTCTGTTTGGGTAGCTCGAAAGAGATTAGCCGCCAGTTCTGTTGAACCCATATGATCCAGGATCTTCTGATTCTTTTTCAGCCCCTTCCGCTGATGAATAGCTTTCTGATCTAATCCACCATACAGCCCCCGGTAACCATGATTCTGAAATATGGCGAAATCGATAGCTGTCGCTCCCCCAGCTTGCTGCGCTGCCTCAACCAATTGTTTGTTATGTTCTTTCAATTCATTTCTCAGAAAAAGACGCTTTTCGTCTTCACGAAGTTGCCTGAAAGCTTCATCGTCAGCCAGCTCCTGCCGTCGGGTCTGGATAGCAAAATAAGTTTGCCCTGCCGCAATAACCGGTTTCGCAGGGTCGCCGTTTTGTACTACCAGGTAACAGGCATAGCGGGAGAGATGAACATCTTCAAGTTCTCGTTGAGCCCCTGAACCTAATACAACCATTTTGGTGGTTTCAACGAAATGGTCAGATGCAGCTTGATTGCTGGCTTCGCACGCTTGAGTCGCGCGGGCCAGTACCTTTTGAAAATTGCGCCAGTCCCGATAATCCAGTAACGGTGCCAATTCTCTAGCTGACCAAAATTCTTGCCCTTCAGTGCCATAATGCCGTATTTCTTCAAAAGGTTGATGATGTTCGTTCATTGCCCACTCCATGTGATATCGATTGCAAAGAAAGTAAATCTGTAACTGTATTTATATACAGTTGTGAGTATCTCACGTTCTCAGTGTGCTGGGCAAAAAAACATCGCAAAATCTGGAGCAGGCACGCAAAACAGAATTGAAGTTGCGGGGAAGAAAAATGCCGCTCTGTTTGAGTGGGCGGCATTTGTGAAGGCTGAAAAGTAAGAATTAGTGTTACGAGTTACTCAATATTCTGAATCTGCTCGCGCATCTGCTCAATCAACACTTTCAGCTCGATGGCGGAGTTTGTCACTTCGGCATTGATAGATTTCGACGCAAGAGTGTTCGACTCGCGGTTGAATTCCTGCATCATAAAGTCCAGACGACGACCAACGGCTTCTTTTTTCTTCAGAATGTTGTAGGTCTCTTTGACATGCGCTTCCAGGCGGTCCAGTTCTTCGGCAACGTCAATTCGTTGTGCCAGCAGAACCAACTCCTGCTCCAGACGGTTGTTTTCCAACTGAACCTGAGCATCTTCCAGCTTCGCGACCAGACGCTCACGCTGCCATTGCAGGATTTCCGGCATATGGGCGCGGACTTTGACCACTTCGGCGGTGACGCCTTCCAGACGCTGCTCGATCAATGCTTTCAGTGCCTGACCTTCGGTTTCGCGCGCGACAATAAAGTCGTCCAGCGTACCATCCAGCGCCGCGAGAATTTCAGCGGCAATGGCGTCGAGATCCTGCTCCTGGGCTGCCATCACGCCCGGCCAGCGCAGAATATCAACCGGGTTGATTTCCCCTTCGTCACTCTGCATTTTTACCCAGTTCGCGGCAGTTACCAGCTGTTTAGCCAGTTTTTCATTGAGGATCAGCTCACCTTGTGCGCTAACATCTGGCTCATAGCGCAGGGTACATTCCACTTTACCGCGCGTCAGGCGAGAACGAATACGCTCGCGAACGACAGGTTCAAGGCTACGGAACTGCTCCGGCAGACGAAAGTAAGTTTCCAGATAACGCTGGTTTACCGAGCGCATTTCCCAGGTTGCGCTCCCCCATTCACCCTTGATTTCACGCCGGGCGTAGGCGGTCATACTGCGGATCATAGACGTTCCTGTTTATAAAAGGAGAGGTGGAAGGATTATAGCCATCGATGCCTTGTCAGGATAGGAATAACCGCCGGAAGTCCGTATAATGCGCAGCCACATTTGTTTCAAGCCGGAGATTTCAATATGCGTCCAGCAGGCCGTAGCAATAATCAGGTGCGTCCCGTTACCCTGACTCGTAACTATACAAAACATGCAGAAGGCTCGGTGCTGGTCGAATTTGGCGATACCAAAGTGTTGTGTACCGCCTCTATTGAAGAAGGCGTGCCGCGCTTCCTGAAAGGTCAGGGCCAGGGCTGGATCACCGCAGAGTACGGCATGCTGCCACGTTCTACCCACACCCGTAACGCTCGTGAAGCGGCGAAAGGTAAGCAGGGTGGACGCACAATGGAAATCCAGCGTCTGATCGCCCGTGCTCTTCGCGCGGCAGTAGATTTGAAAGCGCTGGGTGAGTTCACCATTACGCTGGACTGCGACGTGCTTCAGGCTGATGGTGGCACGCGTACCGCGTCGATTACGGGTGCCTGCGTGGCGCTGGCAGATGCGCTACAGAAGCTGGTGGAAAACGGCAAGCTGAAAACCAACCCGATGAAAGGGATGGTAGCCGCAGTTTCTGTCGGTATTGTAAACGGTGAAGCAATTTGCGATCTGGAATACGTTGAAGACTCAGCCGCAGAGACCGACATGAACGTAGTGATGACCGAAGACGGGCGCATCATTGAAGTGCAGGGGACGGCAGAAGGCGAGCCGTTCACCCATGAAGAGCTACTCACCTTGTTGGCGCTGGCCCGAGGGGGAATCGAATCCATTGTAGCGACGCAGAAGGCGGCGCTGGCAAACTGATTTTTAAGGCGACTGATGAGTCGCCTTTTTTTTGTCTGTAGAAAAGTAAGATGAGGAGCGAAGGCATGAAACCATATCAGCGCCAGTTTATTGAATTTGCGCTTAGCAAGCAGGTGTTAAAGTTTGGCGAGTTTACGCTGAAATCCGGGCGCAAAAGCCCCTATTTCTTCAACGCCGGGCTGTTTAATACCGGGCGCGACCTGGCACTGTTAGGCCGTTTTTACGCTGAAGCATTGGTGGATTCTGGCATTGAGTTCGATCTGCTGTTTGGCCCTGCTTACAAAGGGATCCCGATTGCGACCACTACCGCCGTGGCGCTGGCGGAGCATCATGACCTTGACCTGCCGTACTGCTTTAACCGCAAAGAGGCAAAAGACCACGGTGAAGGCGGCAATCTGGTTGGTAGCGCGTTACAAGGACGCGTAATGCTGGTAGATGATGTGATCACCGCCGGAACGGCGATTCGCGAATCGATGGAGATTATTCAGGCTAATGGCGCGACGCTTGCTGGTGTATTGATTTCGCTTGATCGTCAGGAACGGGGGCGCGGCGAGATTTCGGCGATTCAGGAAGTTGAGCGTGATTACAACTGCAAAGTGATCTCTATCATCACCCTGAAAGATCTGATTGCCTATCTGGAAGAGAAGCCGGAAATGGCGGAACATCTGGCGGCGGTTAAGGCCTATCGCGAAGAGTTTGGCGTTTAAAGAAACTCGCCGGATGAAAAGTCATCCGGCGTCATATTACTGCAACTGCGCGGCAATTAGCGGCCAGCGGGCGTCAAAATCATCCGTCGGGCGGTATTTAAATTCGCTGCGGACAAAACGTGACAGCATACCTTCACAGAAGGCCAGGATCTGGCTTGCCAGCAGGGTTTCATCGGTGGTGTAACCTTCACCCTCACGCATTCTCTTTTCACGCAATACCTGACGCAGCTGCGCTTCAATACGCTCGAACAGCTGGTTGATACGCCCTTGCAGGCGATCCTGTTCAAACATCAGCGCATGACCAGTGAGGATGCGGGTCAGGCCAGGATTACGCTCACCAAAACCGAGAAGCAGCAACACAATCAGACGCAGGCGCGCTGTGGTGTCTTTCTCATCTTTCAGAATCAGGTTGATGCGAGTAATCAGGCTATCTTCGATAAACTCAATCAGGCTATCGAACATGCGGGTCTTACTGGGGAAGTGGCGATACAGTGCCGCTTCGGAAACGCCGACAGAGGCGGCCAGTTTTGCCGTCGTGATACGTTGGCTTCCATCGCTGGATTCCAGCATCAGCGCCAGAGACTGAAGTATTTCCTCGCGACGGTTCCTTTTCGCAGTTTGTTTTTCTGCCATGTTACAAAATACCCCTGAAAATAAGCACTTGCCAGGCGGCACCCACGCTATGACCGCAAACGAAATGTTTGCGGCTATGTTATGACGTTATTCGGATGCGTATGTGTTACTGACGACCAGAGTGACCAAAGCCGCCTTCACCGCGGTCGGTGGCGTCGAAATCTTCCACCAGATTAAATTCAGCCTGTACTACCGGAACAAAAATCATCTGGGCGATGCGTTCGCCAGGTTGAATGGTGAAGCTGTCCTGACCACGGTTCCAAACGGAAATCATCAACTGGCCCTGATAGTCAGAATCGATCAATCCTACCAGGTTACCAAGCACGATACCGTGCTTATGTCCCAATCCGGAGCGCGGCAGCATCATTGCCGCCAGTGAAGGATCGGCAATATGAATCGCCAGCCCGGTCGGAACCAGCGTAGTGTCACCCGGAGCCAGTTCTACGGCGTCGTCGAGACAGGCACGCAGGTCAAGTCCGGCAGAGCCAGAGGTGGCATAAGTCGGGAGCGGAAATTCCTTCCCAACGCGCGGGTCCAGAATCTTAACGTCGATTTTTTTCATCATAACGGGTCACGATCTCGTCGAGTAATAATTGGCCAAGGAGCTCTTTGCGCTCAAGCGGTAAGACTTTATCTCCGTCCTGCCAGAAAAGGTGTAATGCGTTGTTGTCGCTGTTAAATCCTTGAGTTGGCTGGGAAACATCGTTCGCGCAGATCAGATCAAGGTTTTTACGGATACGTTTTTGCCGGGCGTATTCTTCCACATTATTTGTTTCGGCGGCAAATCCAACGACGTAGGGTCGATGGTCTTTTAGTGCGGCAACGCCTGCGACGATATCGGGGTTTTTAACCATTTTTATTGTTAATTCATCACCCTGCGTGGCCTGCTTTTTGATTTTTTCTGGGGCCACGGTAGCTGCGCGATAATCCGCCACGGCGGCGCAACCGATAAAAATATTTTGCTGCTGTACAGAAGCATTCACGGCGGCTTCCATTTCCAGCGCGGTCATCACATCAACACGTTTAACAAACGGTGGCGTCGGTAGTGAAACTGGACCTGATACCAGCGTGACGTTCGCGCCACGACGGGCAGCGGCGGCGGCGATAGCAAAACCCATCTTGCCGGAGCTGTGATTAGAGATATAACGCACCGGATCGAGCGGTTCACGCGTCGGACCGGCGGTAATCATAATGTTCAGATGTTTCAGGTCGTTGACGGGCGAAAAATGCGCCACCGCCATATCCACAATGGTTAACGGATCGAGCATTCGCCCAGGACCGATATCACCACAAGCCTGACTGCCACTGTCTGGCCCCCAGATGAGCAAACCACGGGAAGCAAGCACCTCTAAATTATGCTGCGTGGCAGCGGCACGGTACATCTGCTGGTTCATGGCGGGGAGCACGGCTACAGGCGCAGGTGTAGCCAGACAAATCGTCGATACCAGGTCATTCGCCATTCCGGCAGCAACACGGGCAATCAAATCTGCCGTGGCAGGGGCGAGAATCACTAAATCAGCCCATTTACCCAGCTCAATATGGCCCATAGCGGCTTCGGCTGCCGGGTCCAGCAAACTGTCGGAAACGGGATAACCAGAAACCGCCTGCAAGCTAAGTGGGGTGATAAAGGCTTTTGCCGCTTCGGTCATGGCTACGCGGACGTCGGCCCCGCGATCGCGCAAACGACGCACCAGTTCAGGGGTTTTATAGGCAGCAATACCGCCGCTAACGCCGAGAACGATTTTTTTACCGGCCAGGCTCATGTTGATTTTTCCTGTAGGGTGACACCAGAAGTTGGCGATTTTATCACAATACTTTTGTTGTCGTGCCTTCACCTGAGATTCACTTTGCGAGGCGCTTTCCAGGATTGAAAACTGGCCGTCGATTTAACGGAACGGCTATGACAGGATGCGAGCACCACAAAGGAGGTGAAGGTGAAAAACAATGCACAGCTGTTGATGCCGCGCGAAAAAATGCTGAAGTTTGGTATTAGCGCCTTAACGGATGTCGAGCTGCTGGCGTTATTTCTGCGTACCGGAACGCGCGGTAAAGATGTATTAACCCTGGCAAAAGAGATGCTGGAGAATTTCGGCTCTCTTTATGGCTTGTTAACCTCTGAATATGAACAATTTAGTGGCGTTCATGGAATTGGCGTAGCGAAATTTGCCCAGTTAAAGGGGATTGCTGAACTGGCGCGGCGTTACTACAACGTGCGGATGCGTGAAGAAAGCCCTTTACTCAGCCCGGAGATGACGCGGGAATTTTTACAAAGCCAGCTCACGGGTGAGGAGCGGGAGATCTTTATGGTGATCTTTCTCGACTCACAACACCGGGTTATAACGCATAGCCGTCTTTTTTCCGGCACGCTAAACCATGTTGAAGTCCATCCTCGGGAAATTATCCGCGAAGCGATAAAAATAAACGCCTCGGCGCTGATCCTTGCACATAATCACCCTTCGGGTTGTGCTGAACCCAGTAAAGCGGATAAACTCATTACTGAACGGATAATAAAGAGTTGTCAGTTCATGGATTTACGCGTGCTCGACCATATCGTGATTGGGCGTGGAGAGTATGTTTCTTTTGCCGAACGCGGCTGGATTTAACCCGCTATGCGCGATCCTTCGGGATCTTTGTCTGTTCGGGACTTGAGCACATCGCTGAGTCAGCGTATACTACGCCACCTTTGAGAATCTCGGGTTTGGCATTTGGGCCTGGCAATCGAGAGTTCACATAGAACTGCGATGACCGGGCTGTAAAGCCTGACGAGGCGCCAATACCCCATACGAAGCTCGAGCTAATTTGATTTTTGGAGAATAGACATGTCCCGAGTCTGCCAAGTTACTGGCAAGCGTCCGGTGACCGGTAACAACCGTTCCCACGCACTGAACGCGACTAAACGCCGTTTCCTGCCGAACCTGCACTCTCACCGTTTCTGGGTTGAGAGCGAGAAGCGTTTTGTCACCCTGCGCGTATCTGCTAAAGGTATGCGTGTAATCGATAAAAAAGGCATCGATACAGTTCTGGCTGAACTGCGTGCCCGTGGCGAAAAGTACTAAGTACTTAGAGGAAATAAATCATGGCTAAAGGTATTCGTGAGAAAATCAAGCTGGTTTCTTCTGCTGGTACTGGTCACTTCTATACCACTACGAAGAACAAACGTACTAAGCCGGAAAAACTGGAACTGAAAAAATTCGATCCAGTTGTTCGCCAGCACGTGATCTACAAAGAAGCGAAAATCAAATAATTCTCGCTTTGATGTAACAAAAAACCTCGCTCCGGCGGGGTTTTTTGTTATCTGCTTGCCCCCATATTGACTGCATCTGTTCATTCCTGGAGATGCTATGCCTGAATTACCCGAAGTTGAAACCAGCCGCCGCGGCATAGAACCGCATCTCGTTGGTGCAACCATTCTTCATGCAGTGGTGCGCAACGGACGCTTGCGCTGGCCGGTTTCAGAAGAGATCTACCGTTTAAGCGACCAACCAGTGCTTAGCGTGCAGCGGCGGGCTAAATATCTGCTGCTGGAGCTGCCTGAGGGCTGGATTATCATTCATTTAGGGATGTCTGGCAGCCTGCGCATCCTTCCAGAAGAACTTCCCCCTGAAAAGCATGACCATGTGGATTTGGTGATGAACAACGGCAAAGTGCTGCGCTACACCGATCCGCGCCGCTTTGGTGCCTGGCTGTGGACCAAAGAGCTGGAAGGGCATAATGTGCTGGCCCATCTTGGACCGGAGCCGCTTAGCGACGATTTCAACGGTGAGTACCTGCATCAGAAGTGCGCGAAGAAAAAAACGGCGATCAAACCGTGGCTGATGGATAACAAGCTGGTGGTAGGCGTAGGGAATATCTATGCCAGCGAATCTCTGTTTGCGGCGGGGATCCATCCGGATCGGCTGGCGTCATCACTGTCGCTGGCGGAGTGCGAATTGCTGGCTCGGGTGATTAAAGCGGTGTTGCTGCGTTCGATTGAGCAGGGTGGTACAACTCTGAAAGATTTTCTGCAAAGTGATGGTAAACCGGGCTATTTCGCGCAGGAATTGCAGGTTTACGGGCGAAAAGGCGAGCCGTGTCGGGTGTGCGGTACGCCGATTGTGGCGACTAAACATGCGCAGCGGGCAACGTTTTATTGTCGGCAGTGCCAGAAGTAATTCATGCGCGCCGGATGGCATACCATCCGGCATAAACGCTACGCTAACTTCGCCATCAGCGCCTGATGGACATTCTCCGGCAGGAAATGGGTGACATCGCCCTGATGGCGCGCCACCTCTTTCACCAACGATGAAGAGATAAACGACCACTCTTTCGACGGCATCAGAAACACACTTTCCAGTTCCGGCATTAAGTGGCGATTCATATGCGCCAGCTGCATTTCATATTCAAAATCCGCCACCGCACGCAGGCCACGAATCAGCACCGTAGCGTGTTGATTACGGGCGAAGTTCGCCATCAAATCACTAAACCCGACCACTTCCACGTTCCCCAGATGCGCGGTTGCCTGCTGTGCCAGCTCCACACGCTCTTCCAGGGTAAACATCGGTTTTTTACTGGGGCTGGCGGCAATCGCCAGAATAACGTGATCGAACATTTGCGTGGCGCGCGTCACGATATCGATATGACCATTGGTAATGGGATCGAAAGTACCCGGATAAATCGCCCGTTTTTGCATAACAACCTCAATGCGTTTTCGGTGGCAGGTAAGGTTCCAGCAGTTGAAGCAGACGCTGTAGCGCGCCCTGGTTTTGATACAGTACTTCAACGGCATGACGGCCATAGAAACTACGGTAATCGGCGTCGGTGAGTAAAGAGGAAACCTCTTTTGCAAGCGACGTGGCATCGGTAACGGTAATCAGCCCGCTTGCCTGCTCCAGCCGCGCGCAAATGTCTTTAAAGTTAAAAGTATGCGGCCCCATCAATACCGGAATAGCGTGTGCGGCAGCTTCCAGCGGATTATGCCCACCACGTTCAACCAGTGAACCGCCAACAAAGGCGAGATCGGCAATGCCGTACAGTAACATCAACTCGCCCATCGTATCGCCCACCACAACCTGCGTGCTGGTGGAGGGGACTTCCCCTGAAGAGCGTGTGATATAGCTTAGTCCAGCCTGGCGGACAAGATTAATCGCATCCGGGAAGCGTTCTGGATGACGGGGTACCAGGATGAGCAATAAATTCGGGAATTGCTGTAACAATGCCTGATGTGCGGCGATCACCACACTCTCTTCGCCTTCGTGAGTGCTGGTGGCAATCCATACCGGGCGGTGTGGTGCCCACTGGCGGCGCAGCGTCACGGCTTTAGCAGCCAACTGCGGCGTTACAGAAATATCGAATTTCAGGCTACCGGTAACGGTTACCTGGTTATTTTTTGCGCCCAGCGCCACAAAACGTGCACCATCTTCTTCATTTTGGGCGGCAATCAGCGTAATACGACGCAGCAAGCGACGGACGAATTTACCCAGTTTGGCATAACCTGCGGCCGAGCGGGCAGAGAGTCGCGCGTTAGCGATCACCAGCGGAATTTTACGTTTATGTAGCGCCGCAATCAGGTTAGGCCATAGTTCGGTTTCCATAATCAACACCAGTTTAGGGTCGACTTTATTCAGGAAACGGTTGAGCGCATCGGGCAGGTCATACGGCAGATAAACGTGCTGAACATCCTTCCCGAAAGCCGATTGTACGCGCTCCGAACCGGTTGGCGTCATGGTTGTAACGGTAATCGGTAAATCAGGATAACGATGACGCAGCGCGCGCACCAACGGGATCGCCGCCAGAGTTTCACCGACGGAGACGGAGTGCAGCATAATGCCGCCTGGTTTTAGCGGATGGCGGTAAAAACCGTAACGTTCACCCCAGCGTTTTCGATAGGCCGGAGCCTTACGTCCGCGCACCCAGAGCCGTATCCAGATCAGCGGCTGAATAAGGTAGAGAAGGGCGGTGTAAAGCAATTCGAGCATAGTAAATAGCTGACTTATGGATGTGCTGGGGATTCTATGTATTTAGCTGTGGCTTTACCATTACTTTTCCCGTTTTTGACTTAAATAGCAATTTACCCGCCAATTCTTGCTGAACATCTATACTTTTTTTGTATTTTTATGCGATTCATTGATTTCTGCTGTACGTGCAGGAAGGAATCGCAGAGCAACAGTGAAAGAATATGGTTGCTAATGATTTTATTTGATTGATTTCTTTATTGAAAATCAACAATGTGCTTAAAAATCATTCGGGTCGGATTGCCGCGAAAGAAGTGATACACTAGCGCGTCAATATCAGTGCGGTATCAGTATTCAGGTAGCTGTTGAGCCTGGGGCGGTAGCGTGCTTTTTCTGCTTCACCTTAATCGGATAATCTCAACAAAAAGAGTTACTTGTGGATAAGCCATTTCGAAGAATTTTGCTCATTAAGATGCGTTTTCATGGGGATATGTTATTAACTACTCCCGTCATTAGTTCGCTGAAAAAAAATTACCCTGACGCAAAAATCGATGTGCTGCTTTATCAGGACACCATCCCGATCCTGTCTGAAAATCCAGAGATTAACGCGCTCTACGGCATAAAAAATAAAAAAGCAAAAGCCTCAGAAAAAATTGCCAACTTTTTTCATCTCATCAAGGTATTACGTGCCAATAAGTATGACCTTATCGTCAATCTTACCGATCAATGGATGGTTGCTATACTGGTTCGCTTATTAAATGCCCGTGTGAAAATTTCCCAGGATTATCATCATCGGCAGTCTGCTTTTTGGCGTAAAAGTTTCACCCATTTGGTGCCGTTGCAGGGTGGAAATGTGGTGGAAAGTAACTTATCCGTGCTGACACCATTGGGACTTGATTCGTTGGTGAAGCAGACAACCATGAGTTACCCGCCTGCAAGCTGGAAACGTATGCGTCGCGAACTTGATCACGCTGGTGTTGGACAAAATTATGTGGTTATCCAACCTACGGCGCGGCAAATCTTCAAATGCTGGGACAACGCCAAGTTTTCCGCTGTGATTGATGCCTTACATGCTCGTGGTTATGAAGTCGTTCTGACGTCCGGCCCAGATAAAGACGATCTGGCCTGCGTCAATGAAATTGCGCAGGGATGCCAGACGCCACCAGTAACGGCGCTGGCTGGAAAGGTGACCTTCCCGGAACTTGGTGCGTTAATCGATCATGCGCAGCTATTTATTGGCGTTGATTCCGCACCGGCGCATATTGCCGCAGCAGTTAATACGCCGCTGATATCGCTGTTTGGTGCGACAGACCATATTTTCTGGCGTCCCTGGTCAAATAACATGATTCAATTCTGGGCGGGAGATTACCGGGAAATGCCAACGCGCGATCAGCGTGACCGAAATGAGATGTATCTTTCGGTTATTCCGGCGGCAGATGTCATTGCTGCTGTCGATAAATTACTGCCCTCCTCCACGACAGGTACGTCGTTATGATCGTTGCTTTTTGTTTATATAAATATTTTCCCTTTGGCGGTTTGCAGCGCGATTTTATGCGTATTGCTCAGACAGTCGCCGCCCGAGGTCATCATGTTCGGGTTTATACCCAGTCGTGGGAAGGCGAATGCCCTGATGTATTTGAACTGATCAAAGTACCGGTTAAATCGCATACCAATCACGGGCGCAATGCGGAGTATTTTGCCTGGGTGCAAAAACATTTACGCGAACATCCCGTCGATAAAGTCGTTGGATTCAACAAAATGCCGGGGCTGGACGTTTATTATGCCGCTGATGTTTGTTATGCCGAGAAAGTAGCGCAGGAGAAAGGCTTTTTCTATCGCCTGACGTCACGTTATCGCCATTATGCCGCCTTTGAGCGGGCAACCTTCGAACAGGGTAAGCCGACACAGCTGCTGATGCTGACAGATAAGCAAATCGCCGATTTCCAGAAACATTATCAGACTGAAGCGGAGCGTTTTCATATTCTGCCACCGGGGATTTATCCTGATCGTAAATATAGCCAGCAGCCAGCCAATAGCCGTGAAATCTTCCGTAAGAAGAATGGAATAACCGAACAACAATATTTATTGTTGCAGGTCGGTTCAGACTTCACGCGTAAAGGTGTCGATCGTTCCATTGAAGCACTTGCTTCGTTACCGGATTCGCTGCGCCACAACACATTGCTATATGTTGTTGGGCAGGATAAACCGCGAAAATTTGAGGCACTGGCAGAAAAACGCGGCGTGCGCAGTAATGTTCACTTCTTCTCGGGGCGCAACGATGTCTCGGAATTAATGGCGGCGGCGGATTTATTACTGCATCCTGCCTACCAGGAAGCGGCGGGAATTGTGCTGCTGGAAGCGATTACTGCAGGATTACCGGTACTAACAACAGCCGTTTGTGGCTATGCGCATTATATTGTCGAGGCCAATTGCGGCGAGGCTATTGTTGAGCCATTCCGCCAGGAAACATTGAATGAGATTTTACGCAAAGCGTTAACGCAATCTTCATTGCGCCAGGCCTGGGCGGAAAATGCGCGACATTATGCTGATACACAAGATTTATACAGTCTGCCAGAGAAAGCGGCGGATATCATAACGGGTGGTCTGGATGGTTGAACTTAAAGAGCCGTTTGCCACGTTATGGCGCGGCAAAGATCCTTTTGAGGAAGTTAAAACCTTGCAGGGTGAGGTATTTCGTGAACTGGAAACTCGCCGTACTCTGCGCTTTGAAATGGCGGGCAAAAGCTATTTTCTCAAATGGCATCGCGGCACGACCCTGAAAGAGATAATCAAAAATTTACTCTCATTGCGGATGCCAGTATTAGGCGCTGACCGCGAATGGAATGCGATTCATCGACTGCGGGATGTCGGCGTTGATACTATGTATGGGGTGGCATTTGGCGAAAAAGGCATGAATCCGCTGACCAGAACTTCATTTATTATTACCGAAGATCTGACACCAACCATAAGTCTGGAAGATTACTGTGCTGACTGGGCGACTAACCCTCCAGATGTTCGCGTAAAGCGTATGCTTATTAAGCGTGTCGCGACGATGGTGCGCGATATGCATGCTGCGGGCATTAACCACCGTGACTGTTATATCTGTCATTTCCTGCTGCACTTGCCTTTTTCCGGTAAGGAAGAGGAGTTAAAAATTTCGGTAATTGACCTGCACCGGGCGCAGCTTCGCACGCGCGTTCCACGTCGTTGGCGGGATAAAGATCTTATTGGGCTTTATTTTTCTTCGATGAATATCGACCTGACTCAGCGGGATATCTGGCGGTTTATGAAAGTGTATTTTGCCGCCCCGCTTAAAGACATTCTCAAGCAGGAACAAGGACTGCTGTCGCAAGCAGAAGCAAAAGCCACAAAAATCAGGGAAAGAACGATTCGAAAATCGTTGTAATTTCCGGAGAGAAATATGAGTGCCCACTATTTTAATCCACAAGAGATGATCAATAAGACAATCATCTTCGATGAAAGGCCAGCGGCGTCAGTGGCATCATCATTCCATGTTGCTTATGGCATTGATAAAAACTTTCTTTTTGGTTGTGGTGTTTCAATCACGTCAGTTTTGTTACATAACAACGACGTGAGTTTTGTTTTCCACGTTTTTATTGATGATATCCCTGAAGCCGATATCCAGCGTTTAGCCCAATTGGCGAAAAGCTATCGTACCTGTATCCAGATCCATCTGGTAAATTGTGAACGGCTTAAGGCATTACCGACGACCAAAAATTGGTCTATTGCCATGTATTTCCGTTTTGTAATTGCAGATTACTTTATTGATCAACAAGATAAGATCCTTTACCTGGATGCTGATATCGCCTGTCAGGGAAACTTAAAGCCGCTGATAACAATGGATCTTGCCAATAACGTTGCTGCTGTTGTTACTGAACGCGATGCTAACTGGTGGTCGTTACGGGGTCAAAGTCTGCAGTGTAATGAACTTGAAAAGGGTTACTTTAATTCAGGTGTCCTGTTAATTAATACACTAGCGTGGGCGCAGGAGTCCGTTTCTGCTAAAGCGATGTCGATGCTTGCTGATAAAGCCATCGTTTCCCATTTAACCTATATGGATCAAGATATCCTTAATCTTATCCTGTTAGGGAAAGTTAAATTCATTGATGCTAAATACAATACGCAGTTTAGTTTAAATTATGAATTAAAAAAATCATTTGTTTGTCCAATTAATGATGAAATCGTATTAATTCATTATGTCGGCCCGACAAAACCCTGGCATTACTGGGCCAGTTATCCAAGTGCGCAACCATTTATCAAAGCCAAAGAAGCATCGCCCTGGAAAAATGAACCGTTAATGCGGCCAGTTAACTCAAACTATGCTCGTTATTGCGCCAAGCATAATTTTAAACAAAATAAACCAATTAACGGGATAATGAATTATATTTATTATTTTTATTTAAAGATAATAAAATGAAATTGAGAAAAGTTAAATGAATGAATTTATAAAAGAACGGTTTTCGTATTTAGCAGATAATAAAAAAGAAAACGCCCCAGAGCTAAATGTTTCCTACGGTATCGATAAGAATTTTTTGTATGGTGCTGGCGTTTCAATTTCTTCCGTTTTGATTAATAATTCAGATATTAATTTTGTCTTTCATGTTTTCACTGATTATGTGGATGATAATTATTTAAAGTCATTTAATGAAACAGCAAAACAATTTAATACCTCAATTATTGTATATTTAATTGACCCCAAATACTTTGCTGATCTGCCGACGTCACAGTTTTGGTCGTACGCGACATACTTCAGGGTATTGTCTTTTGAATATCTGAGTGAAAGTATTTCCACACTGCTGTATCTGGATGCCGATGTTGTTTGTAAAGGAAGCCTGAAACCTCTCACAGAAATTATATTTAAAGATGAGTTTGCTGCGGTCATTCCTGACAATGATAGTACTCAGGCGGCATGTGCAAAACGCCTCAACATTCCCGAAATGAATGGACGTTATTTCAATGCAGGCGTTATCTATGTCAATCTTAAAAAATGGCATGAAGCAAATTTGACACCGTATTTACTCACGCTTTTACGAGGGGAAACTAAATATGGCTCTCTTAAATATTTAGATCAGGATGCGTTGAATATCGCATTTAATATGAATAATATCTACCTCGCGAAGGATTTTGATACTATTTATACCCTGAAAAACGAACTTCATGATCGTAGTCATCGAAAGTATCAGCAAACCATTACTGATAAAACAGTATTGATTCACTATACAGGGATAACTAAACCATGGCATAGCTGGGCTGGATATCCGTCTGCATCATACTTTAATATCGCGCGTGAACAATCTCCCTGGAAGAAATATCCTCTTAAAGAGGCGCGGACTGTTGCAGAAATGCAGAAACAATATAAGCATCTGTTTGCCCATGGTGAGTATATTAAAGGTATAACTTCATTAATTAAGTACAAGCTTAAGAAATAAATTACTCTTATGATTACAAGTATACGCTATCGCGGCTTCTCATTTTATTACAAAGATAACGATAATAAATATAAAGAAATCTTTGATGAAATACTGGCCTATAATTTTAAAACAGTAAAAGTATTACGTAATATTGATGATACCAAAGTATCGTTGATTGATACGAAATATGGTCGCTATGTTTTTAAAGTCTTTGCCCCGAAAACGAAAAGGAATGAACGTTTTTTAAAATCTTTTGTAAAAGGTGACTACTATCAGAATTTGATCGTTGAAACCGATCGTGTCAGAAGTGCAGGTCTTACTTTTCCTAATGATTTTTATTTTCTGGCTGAGCGTAAAATTTTCAACTATGCCAGTGTTTTTATCATGCTTATCGAGTATGTCGAGGGCGTAGAGCTCAATGATATGCCGATTATTCCAGAAGATGTTAAAGCAGAAATTAAGGCTTCAATGGAAAAATTGCATGCCTTAAATATGCTATCGGGCGACCCACACCGGGGTAACTTTATCGTTAGTAAAGATGGTGTCAGGATAATTGACCTATCCGGTAAAAGCTGTACGGCAGAGCGGAAAGCCCGTGATCGTCTGGCCATGGAACGTCACCTGGGTATTGCCAACGAAATAAAAGATTATGGCTACTATTCAGTAATCTACAGAACCAAACTACGCAAATTTATTAAAAAATTAAAAGGCAAAGCGTAAACCACACAGTCAAAACGGAACCAACATGGATTTATTAGCTGAGAGTATTACTGAAGTCGCTGTCTCTGGGGAAATTGCTAACACCGATCGTGTGTTAAATATCGCTTACGGTATTGACCGTAACTTTTTATTTGGTGCGGCAGTATCTATGCAATCAGTTGTTATGCATAACCCGGACCTTGCGGTTAAGTTTCATCTCTTTACCGACTACATTGATGAAGATTATCTACAACGTGTTAATGCTTTTACCAGCAAAAATGCTAACGTTGAAGTAAGAATTTATAAAGTCTCCAATGCCTTTATTGATATCTTCCCCAGCCTGAAACAGTGGTCTTATGCAACATTCTTCCGTTTAGTTGCGTTCCAGTATCTGAGTGAAACTATTGAAAATCTGTTATATATCGATGCTGATGTCATCTGTAAAGGCTCATTAGCTGGATTGCTTGATATTAATTTTGATGGGGATAAGTTTGCAGCTGTTATTAAAGATGTGCCTTTTATGCAGGAAAAACCAGCGAAGCGTCTGGCTATAGAGGGACTTCCAGGGAATTATTTCAACGCCGGTGTAGTATATCTGCAGCTTGAAGCATGGGCGAAAAATGATTTTATGAATAAAGCCATTGCTATGCTGGCAAGTGACCCGCAGCACACGAAGTATAAATGCCTTGATCAGGATATTTTAAATATTCTGTTTTTTGGTCATTGTATTTTTATTAGCGGCGATTATGATTGCTTTTATGGCATCGATTATGAGTTAAAAAATAAAAGCGATGAAGATTATAAAAAGACCATTACCGATGATACTAAGCTGATTCATTATGTTGGCGTAACGAAGCCCTGGAACGACTGGACGAATTATCCCTGCCAGAAGTATTTTAATGAGGCTTATCAGGCTTCTTGCTGGAATGATGTGGCGTTTATTCCAGCCACGAATGAAAAGCAGTATCAAGTGAAATCCAGACATTTGAAAAGAAATGGTAATATTGCATCTTCATTTTACTATTTCATGCTCTATTATAGTAAGAAAATAGCGCGTAAGCATTTTTCCAAATAATTATTAAGATTAATCACCCAGAGATTTTTTAATGAACTTGCCCATTTATATTGTCTCACTTAAAAGAGATATTGAGCGAAGAAATAAAATAAATGATGTTTTTCATCGATTAAATATTAATTTTGATTTTTTTGATGCCATAGATGCTAAAGACCCTCAAAATAAAGAAATTATTGATAAAATGAGATTAAGTGGTGTCGGCGCAGAAATGACTGATGGAGAAATTGCTTGTACATTAAGTCATCAGCTTATATATAAGGATATGATAGATAAAAATATAGAATGGGCAGTCATTCTCGAGGATGATGTTATCGTCAATGAGAAGTTTAAAAAATTTCTGCAATATTTTAATCTTTCTGAAAAAGACAAGTTAAAACATAATAATTTGTATTTGCTTGGAGGACAAAAAGGATTACATGATTATCCGGTATTGGGGCAAAGCCTTTTTAGTAAAGTTAAGGTAAGTACTTGTACTTTTCGGCGTGTTAATTTCAATAAAAATAAAATTCGTCGTACATGTTCATATTTGATGAATAAAGATATGGCACAAAAGTTGCTCAAATTGACAAAGGATTATGGCACCTATCGAGCTGATAGCTGGAAGTTAATGCACCAACATAATATTATAAAAGAGTTTTATTTAGACGAAATAATATTACATCCTATTTTAAATGAGTTTAATAGTCATCTTGAAAGTGAAAGGCTATTAACATCGGAAAAAAAACAACCTAGAACAAGGCTTCAGAAAAGAATGAAGTTTATACGCTCCTGGATAAAGGTGGCTTTTTTTTCTCTTTTGAAATGAGATTGTTAATTTCAATTTGTTGTGAGATATTAACGTGGAAGTAAAAATTGAGCAATTTCGAAATAATAGCTGTAATTTTATTTTTTTATTGTATTTAATCGGTTTGTTGTTTGTGCCAATTGATCTTAATATCACCACTAAAATAATTAATGCGACAGGTGCATTTTCTCTTTTCTTATTAATTGTAAATAAAAAGCATAATTATAATAAAAATGTCATTATATTAATTCTTGGTTTACTTCTTTTGGGTGCAATGAACCTGATATGGTATGAATTTTATAAAACAGAAGATGTAGTATATAGAAATGCTTATCGAGGCTACCTTGAGTCTGGAAAACTATTAGTATTTAGCTCGTTGACATTTTTATTACTAAGTAAAAATAAATTCAGGCAAAATGAAAAACTACATTTTATTTCAGCTATCTTAGTTCAAATAATCATGCTATGTAGAGCATATTATCAAGGGATATATTTGCATGCAGACCGCATTCCCCTCTCCGCAATGAATGGGAATATTGGTCAGATGGGGGCAGCGACTATTGCGGCTTATGTGATTACATTCACTACTTTATATTCTTCAATTGTATTCATCAAAATGCAATCGAAATATAAATGGTTTCTATTTTATGCCAACTTTGCTTTAAGCTTTGCAGCAGTGATGTTAACAGGAACGCGTGCGGCAATTTTTACATTCCCACTTATGATTATGGTCATATTATTTCTTCAGCATCGTGATCAAAAAGTGTTTTTATTTAAAGGATTGAGTTGTGTTTTTATATTGCTACTTGCTTGTGGTTTGATATTTAATAAGGAAATTGAGAGGCGAATTAATTCATTAAAAGCTGATGTTATTTCATATGCTACAAAAAATAACAGTCAATCCTCGGTCGGAGCACGTTTTGCAATGGTTAACGCAGGAATTAAAGGAAGTCCTGATGGTTTGAATTGGCAATCTCTTGAGCAGCGTGCTGAAAAGATAAAAGCATTAAGTGCAGACAATAATATTTATAGTGGAGCTTTATTATTCCTTGATGTACATATGCATAATGAAATTGTTGAAGCTCTTTCCACGAAAGGGAAAATTGGTCTTCTTGTTCTTATTATGTTCTATGTTGCAATTATCTACTACTGTATCCGGGAGAAAAAATATATACTTTTGGTTTTCCCTGCTTCTATTATGTTATTTGGCATTAGTGATGTCATTACGCATGCTAAACCAATACCGGCATCATGGATTGTGTGCCTCTTCCTGTCTATATCGTTTTTGAGTAAAAAAGAACCGCAATAATAAAAACGTTGATTAAGTAAGTGGGTATAATGCCCACTTACTATTTATTAAATCAATGTAATTTCTTTATAAACAGCCGCTGCTTCTAAATTATTTAAACTCTTTAGCGGAGCCCTACATACCATCTGATTCTTCCCATACCCGCCAATTAATCCAGGATCGGTAGGTCCATAAACCGTGATATTCGGTCTATCCAGTGCCGCCGTTAAATGGCTTAACCCCGTATCCACCGACACTACAAATTTAGCCCCGGCCAGCACGCGGGCAACGCCTTCCAGACTCATCTTCGGCAATACTTCAACATAAGCAAATCCTTCCGCCAGTCGTTTCGCCCGTTCTTCCTCATGCGGCGCGCCCCACGGAAGTTTAATCCGTATTCCTGAATCAGCCAGTAAACCAATCAATTCTCGCCAGTGTTCTTCCGGCCAGTGTTTATCATCACGGGTCGTCGCATGAAGAAATACGGCATATTCGCCAGCATCTGTAGGCAGGTTCGTCAGGAAATGCTGTGCAATAGCATAATCGCCCTGGGTTTGCGGTTTGCTATAGCCCAGACTTTTGGCAAACAGTTCGCGGGTGCGTTCTACGGCGTGCTGCTGTTTTGCAATATGATGCTTACGATTGTAAAACAGGCTGGCTAACGGTTCGCGAGCGGTTTGCCAGTCCAATCCATGCTTTACGCCATGCGCCAGACGCGTCACCAGCGCCGCGCTTTTTACCAGCCCCTGAGCATCGATAACTGCGTCATAGTTCTCTGCTTGTAGCGCTTCACGAAACGCTTTGCGTTCAGCTTTTATGGGGGCCGAGAACCAGGCTTTACGCCAGCGACGTATTGCCACAGGAATAACTCGCTCAACGGCAGCGTGCCAGGAAGGAATCTGTGCGAACCCTTCTTCCACCACCCAGTCAAACTTAATCCCTGGGATTGCCTGCTGGGCATCAGTGAGTGCGGGCAACGTATGGAGAACATCGCCCATCGACGATGTTTTAACGATCAAAACCCGCATCCGTCAGGCTTCCTCTTGTAACAATAGCGCGTTGAGTTCTTCCAGTACGCGCTGGGGAGTAATGTCGATCAAGCTCTGGTGATAACCCTCCGCAGCGTCACCTTTACGCACTTTGTGATAGCCGGTAATCAGACGGATCACGCGCGCTTTATGGGATAGCGGCGGTGTGAAGTCCGGGCTACTCGGACCATACAGGGCAACCAGCGGACGATTGAGCGCCGCCGCAACGTGCATTAGGCCAGAATCGTTAGTGACAATGGCTTTACAGGCTGCAATCAGGATAACCGCTTGATCAAGCTGTGTTTCCCCCGCCAGGTTCCGACACCATGCCTGCTGCTCGGTATTCAAAGCGGCAAGAATCTCATTGCCCGCTTCATGATCTTTCGCAGAGCCAAACAGAACCACCTGATAACCTTCATCAATCAGCTGCTTTGCCAGCTCCGCATAGTGGTAGTGTGGCCAGCGTTTTGCCGGACCAAACTCCGCACCCGGGCAAAAGCCAATCATCGGACGTTCTGATGAAAGCGAAAATTGATTACAGGTATATGATTTTTCACCTTCGCTCACCTGCAACTGCGGCCATAACAATGGCTGCGGCAGATCTTGTGCGGTACGCATAATGCCTTTGTCATAGGCCAGCGCGACATAGCGTTCCACCATTAGCGGCCAGGCTTCTTTATCGAGCACGCGTACATCGTTGAGTAAACCGTAGCGCATCTCGCCGCGCCAGCCGGTGCGATGAGGAATACCCGCGAAGAAAGGCACTAATGCAGATTTGAAGGAGTTTGGTAAGACGTAGGCGCGGTCGTAGCGCTTTTCACGCAGGCTATGACCCAGTTTGCGGCGTTCGCCGATTTCCAGCGCTCCGTGACCGAGAGGCATAGGGATAGCTTCGTTAACTTCCGGCATCCGCGATAATAATGGACGGCACCATGCCGGTGCCATCACATCGATTATCGCCTGGGGATAGCGCGCCTGGAGCGTGCGATAGAGACTTTGCGACATCATCATGTCGCCAACCCAAGACGGGCCGATCACCAGTATTTTCATGCAGAGCTCTTATGCGTCGCGATTCAGCCAGGCCATGTATTCCGTTACACCTTCAGCAACGGTTTTGAACGGTTTGTCGTAACCCGCCGCGCGCAGATTTGTCAGATCTGCCTGAGTGAACGCCTGGTAGCGGCCTTTCAGCTTATCCGGGAACGGAATGTATTCGATCTGGCCTTTCTTGTGATAAGCCAGAGTAGCATCTGCTACGGCCTGGAAGGATTCCGCACGACCAGTACCGAGGTTGAAGATACCGGAAACGCCATTTTCCAGGAACCACAGGTTTACATCTGCCACGTCGCCCACATAGACGAAGTCACGTTTGAAGTTCTCGCTACCTTCAAACAGCTTCGGTGATTCACCTTTGTTAAGCTGAGTGTTGAGATGGAAAGCGACGCTCGCCATGCTGCCTTTATGGCCTTCACGCGGTCCATAAACGTTGAAATAGCGGAAGCCAACAATCTGCGAGTTCGCTTCAGGCAGGATTTGGCGAACATATTCATCAAACAGGAATTTTGAGTAACCGTAGACGTTCAACGGTTTTTCGTACTCGCGGGATTCAATAAAGTCGGAGGTGCGTCCGCCGTAGGTGGCTGCGGAAGAAGCGTACAGGAACGGGATTTCGCGCTCCAGGCAGTAGTGCAGCAGCTCCTTGGAGTATTGATAGTTGTTATCCATCATATACTTGCCGTCCCACTCGGTGGTGGAAGAGCATGCGCCTTCGTGGAAAATCGCTTCGACATCGCCGAACTCTTCGCCAGCCATAATCTGGATCAGGAAGTCTTCCTTATCCATATAGTCCGCGATATCCAGATCCACCAGGTTCACAAACTTGGTGCCGTCTTTCAGGTTGTCCACCACCAGAATATCGGTGATGCCTTTATCATTCAGGGCCTTAACGATGTTGCTGCCGATAAAGCCCGCGCCGCCGGTAACGATGATCATAACTGTAACCTTCGAATTATGGAGTCAGAGACAATCTCAGACACGAATACTTCTATCATATCACTACACGGCGTTGGCTTCAGCCATTCGCCAAAAGTGAGATTGATGGACGTTATTTATCCTGAATTTTGCAGAAGTGTTAACGCGTCATCTCGTCGCGACCTATAAGTTTGGGTAATATGTGCTGGAATTTGCCCTGTCTGGAGAATCGCAATGCGTGGAGAATTTTATCAGCAGTTAACCAACGATCTGGAAACCGCACGGGCGGAAGGGTTGTTTAAAGAAGAGCGCATTATTACGTCTGCGCAGCAAGCAGATATCACTGTGGCTGATGGAAGCCACGTCATTAACTTTTGTGCCAACAACTATCTCGGGCTGGCGAATCATCCGGATCTGATTGCGGCAGCAAAGGCGGGAATGGATTCTCACGGTTTCGGCATGGCTTCGGTGCGTTTTATTTGCGGCACTCAGGACAGCCATAAAGAGCTTGAACAAAAACTGGCGGCATTCCTGGGGATGGAAGATGCGATTCTCTACTCTTCCTGCTTTGATGCTAACGGTGGACTGTTTGAAACGCTGCTGGGTGCGGAAGACGCCATTATCTCCGACGCACTGAACCACGCGTCTATTATTGATGGTGTGCGTCTGTGCAAAGCTAAACGCTATCGCTATGCCAACAACGATATGCAGGAGCTGGAAGCACGTCTGAAAGAAGCGCGTGAAGCCGGTGCGCGTCATGTGCTGATTGCCACCGATGGTGTGTTCTCAATGGACGGCGTGATTGCCAACCTGAAAGGCGTTTGCGATCTGGCAGATAAATACGATGCCCTGGTGATGGTAGACGACTCCCACGCGGTCGGTTTTGTCGGTGAAAATGGTCGTGGTTCCCATGAATACTGCGATGTGATGGGCCGGGTCGATATTATCACCGGTACGCTTGGTAAAGCGCTGGGCGGGGCTTCTGGTGGTTATACCGCGGCGCGCAAAGAGGTGGTTGAGTGGCTGCGCCAGCGTTCTCGTCCGTACCTGTTCTCCAACTCGCTGGCACCGGCCATTGTTGCCGCGTCCATCAAAGTACTGGAGATGGTCGAAGCGGGCAGCGAACTGCGTGACTGTCTGTGGGCGAACGCGCGCCAGTTCCGTGAGCAAATGTCGGCGGCGGGCTTTACCCTGGCGGGAGCCGATCATGCCATTATTCCGGTCATGCTTGGCGATGCAGTAGTGGCTCAGAAATTTGCCCGTGAGCTGCAAAAAGAGGGCATTTACGTCACCGGTTTCTTCTATCCGGTCGTTCCGAAAGGTCAGGCGCGTATTCGTACCCAGATGTCTGCGGCGCATACCCCTGAGCAAATTACGCGTGCAGTAGAAGCATTCACGCGTATTGGTAAACAACTGGGCGTTATCGCCTGAGGATGTGAGATGAAAGCGTTATCCAAACTGAAAGCGGAAGAGGGCATCTGGATGACCGACGTTCCTGTACCGGAACTCGGGCATAACGATCTGCTGATTAAAATCCGTAAAACAGCCATCTGCGGGACTGACGTTCACATCTATAACTGGGATGAGTGGTCGCAAAAAACCATCCCGGTGCCGATGGTCGTAGGCCATGAATATGTCGGTGAAGTGGTAGGTATTGGTCAGGAAGTGAAAGGCTTCAAAATCGGCGATCGCGTTTCTGGCGAAGGCCATATCACCTGCGGTCACTGTCGCAACTGTCGTGGCGGTCGTACCCATCTGTGCCGCAACACCATTGGTGTCGGTGTTAACCGTCCGGGCTGCTTCGCCGAATATCTGGTGATTCCGGCGTTCAACGCTTTCAAAATCCCCGACAATATCTCCGACGACCTGGCTTCCATTTTTGATCCCTTCGGTAACGCCGTGCATACCGCGCTGTCGTTCGATCTGGTGGGCGAAGATGTGCTGGTTTCTGGTGCAGGTCCGATAGGTATTATGGCTGCGGCGGTGGCGAAACACGTTGGTGCACGCAATGTGGTGATCACCGATGTTAACGAATACCGCCTTGAGCTGGCGCGCAAAATGGGTATCACCCGTGCGGTTAACGTCGCGAAAGAAAACCTTAATGATGTGATGGCTGAACTGGGCATGACCGAAGGCTTTGATGTCGGTCTGGAAATGTCCGGCGCGCCGCCAGCGTTTCGTACCATGCTCGATACCATGAACCACGGCGGTCGTATTGCGATGCTGGGTATTCCACCGTCTGACATGTCTATCGACTGGACCAAAGTGATCTTTAAAGGCTTGTTCATTAAAGGCATTTACGGTCGTGAGATGTTTGAAACCTGGTACAAGATGGCGGCGCTGATTCAGTCTGGCCTCGATCTCTCGCCGATCATTACCCATCGTTTCTCTATCGATGATTTCCAGAAGGGCTTTGACGCTATGTGTTCGGGCCAGTCCGGGAAAGTTATTCTGAGCTGGGATTAACACGAAAAAGGGCTGGTATTCCAGCCCTTTTGCCTGAGGATAATCTGTTAAATATGTAAAATCCTGTCAGTGTAATAAAGAGTTCGTAATTGCGCTGATCTTTTATATAGCTGTTCTCATTATCTCTCTACCCTGAAGTGACTCTCTCACCTGTAAAAATAATATCTCACAGGCTTAATAGTTTCTTAATACAAAGCCTGTAAAACGTCAGGATAACTTCAGAGGTCGTCGGTAATTTATGATGAACAGCACCAATAAACTTAGTGTTATTATTCCGTTATATAATGCGGGCGATGATTTCCGCACTTGTATGGAATCTTTAATTACGCAAACCTGGACTGCTCTGGAAATCATTATTATTAACGATGGTTCAACGGATAATTCTGTTGAAATAGCAAAGCATTACGCAGAAAACTATCCGCACGTTCGTTTGTTGCATCAGGCGAATGCTGGCGCATCGGTGGCGCGTAATCGTGGGATCGAGGTGGCGACGGGCAAATATGTCGCTTTTGTCGATGCTGACGATGAGGTCTATCCCACCATGTACGAAACGCTGATGACCATGGCGTTAGAGGACGACCTCGACGTGGCGCAGTGCAACGCTGACTGGTCTTTTCGTGAAACGGGAGAAACCTGGCAATCCATCCCCAGCGATCGCCTTCGCTCAACCGGTGTATTAACCGGCCCGGACTGGCTGCGGATGGGGCTTTCTTCGCGCCGTTGGACTCACGTTGTCTGGATGGGGGTTTATCGCCGTGATGTTATTGTTAAAAATAACATTAAATTTATTGCCGGATTACATCATCAGGATATTGTCTGGACAACAGAATTCATGTTTAACGCGCTGCGTGCGCGATATACCGAGCAATCATTATATAAATATTATCTGCATAATACGTCAGTGAGTCGGTTGCATAGACAAGGGAATAAAAACCTTAATTATCAACGTCACTATATTAAGATTACCCGCCTGCTGGAGAAATTAAATCGAAATTATGCCGACAAAATTATGATTTATCCGGAATTTCATCAGCAAATAACTTACGAAGCATTGCGTGTTTGCCATGCGGTGCGCAAAGAGCCGGATATTCTTACCCGCCAACGGATGATTGCCGAGATATTTACTTCCGGTATGTATAAGCGCCTGATTACCAATGTGCGCAGCGTGAAGGTCGGTTACCAGGCGTTACTGTGGTCTTTCCGCTTATGGCAATGGCGCGACAAAACGCGGTCGCACCATCGCATTACGCGTAGCGCCTTTAATTTGCGCTAGCGTTAAACTTCGCCGCTTCGGGCTGTTTGCCCCAGCCTTGCCACTGATGCTGGAAGTAAACGATCAGCGTGCTCTGGCTGATGCTTTCGCTTAATACTTCAAAGAAGCGATTAGCATAAACAGGTTCTATCGGTTTCTTCGGTTTGCACAGCTTCACGCCACGGAACGGATTACGCGGTGCATCAGGCACAGCGTTTTTCGGCGGTGTAGAAGTATCAACCTGCGGTTCATTCAGCAAGCTGCTGGCTTTCACCAGCGTAATGTCTGGCGGCAGGTTATAAACCATCTGTTGTAGCACGCGTACCGTTGAAGGGTGAGGATGCCCAATGGCAATGGTTGAACCGTTGCGACGCGCCAGATCAATTGCGCGATTAAATTGCACACGGATGTCCGCTTCGTTCTGCGAATCGTCGAGGAACACCTTCCGTTTGATCACCTTCACGCCAGTACCTTGCGCGGCGCGCATCGCCTGGGTATTACCGATGGTTACGCTGTCGAGGAAGTAAAGATTGTAACGCTCCAGTGCCTGCATCACTTTCTGCATACCAAACAGGTTAGAGGTCATCTTGCTACCCATGTGGTTGTTGATCCCCACGGCATAGGGCACGTTATTGACCGCACTACGAATAATGCGCTCAATTTCGTCGCTGCTCATCTCCGGGCGCAGCGTATTTTTCTCCAGCGGCTGTTTACTCAGTGGTGCCATCGGGAGATGAATCAACACTTCGTGCCCGCTGTTATGCGCTTTGGTCGCCATCTCTCTGGCGTGCGGTGAATCGGGTAATACAGCGACGGAGATAGCGGAGGGCATCGCCAGCACCTGGTTTTCGTTGTGCGGGCGATACCCAAAATCATCAATGACGATGGCAAGTTTGCCAGCAAGTACGGGGGAGGAGAGCGCCAACAGAGCGGCAAATGCAAGAACGTTACGACGAAATGGAAACAAAACTTATCTTCCCAACCACGGCTGTGGATTGACCGCCTGACCCTGGCGGCGAATTTCGAAATAGAGTGAAGGCCGACCCTGACCGCCACTGCTGCCCACCAGTGCAATTGGCTGGCCCGCGCGAACCTGCGAACCAACGCTCACCAGTGCGCTCTGATTATAGCCGTAAAGACTCATGTCGCCTTTACCGTGCTCAACCACCACCACCAGACCGTAACCTTGCAGCCAGTCAGCCAGAATCACCCGACCGTCGGCAATCGCTTTAACTTCAGTACCTTCAGAGGCACCGATAACCATTCCTTTCCAGCGTAGTTCGCCCTGTAGCTGTTCACCATAGCGATGCAGCGTCGGCCCGCGAACCGGCCAGAATGCCTGACCACGCGGCGCACCCAGGCCACCAGTTCGGGACATCAGCGATTTTTCGCTTTCGGTCGGTTTATAGGTGGTGCCTTTGCGCGTCGCTTCTTTCTGGCGGTCGCGAACCGCCTGGGCCTCACGCGCTTCTCGTTCAGCACGCGCTTTCGCCGCGGCTTCCGCACGGGCAATGCTGTTACGCAGACGGGATTCGTTGGCACGCAGTTCACTTAGCTGCTGCTGACCTTGCTGGATGGAAGATTCCAGCCCCGCCAGCGTCTTTTTACGCTCGTTCAGAGCCTGAGTCAGTTTCGCCTGTTGGGCGCGCTGTTCATATAACAGCGTTTGTTGCTCGCTTTGTTTCTCTTCCAGTTCAGCACGCTGCATGGCGACTTCTTCACGCGTTTGCTTCAACTGGGCAATGGTTTCTTGTCGCGCCTGGTTGAGATAGCCGAAATAAGCCTGTAAACGCTGTCCACGCTGGCTTTCTTCACCGCTGAGAATTAGCTGAATACCGGTATGCTCGCCCTGACGGAATGCGGCATCCAGTTGTGCGGCGAGGCTGCGCTCCTGGGCGGCTTTTTGCTGCTCCAGTTTGGCAATTGACGCGTTCATCTCATCAATCTGTTTATTGAGTTGATTGAGCGTGTTTTGCGTTTCGCGCAGTTTGCGAGTGGCTTCAGAGATCGCTTCTTCCTGCTTTTTCAATTGTGCGAGCAGGCTTGCGCGTTGTTGTTGCTTTTGGCGTACCGCGCGCTCTTTTGCGGCGATGTCAGCCTGAATAGATTTGAGTTGGTCACGCTCATCCGCGTGGGCGGAAAAGGCGCACAACAATACGCCAGCGCTAAGAACGCTGGCGTAGATGATGGGCCTGATTGCAAACCTGCGCGGTTTCACGGCCCGTGTCATGGTATTAATCGCCTTTCCCCTCATGGGGAGGGATTATTCCACGATGAACAGCGGCTTACCAGTCATCTCTTGCGGGATTTCCATACCCATCAGCGACAACATGGTCGGCGCGATGTCAGAAAGTTTGCCGCCTGCAACCGCTTTCACGTTCTTATCACCAACGTAAATCAGCGGAACTGGCAGGTTGGTGTGTGCCGTGTGTGCCTGACCCGTTGCCGGATCGCGCATCTGTTCAGCGTTACCGTGGTCAGCGGTGATCAGCAGTTGTCCACCCACGGACTCAACCGCTTTCGCGACTTCTTCCACGCAGTGATCCAGCGCTTCAACTGCTTTAACCGCCGCTTCCATCACCCCGGTGTGACCTACCATGTCGCCGTTCGGATAGTTACAGATAATGGTGTCGTATTTGCCGCTCTTGATTGCCGCAACCAGTTTTTCGGTCAGCTCTGCGGAGCTCATTTCCGGTTGCAGATCGTAGGTAGCCACTTTCGGTGAGTTGATCAGAATGCGATCTTCGCCTTTGAACGACTCTTCTACGCCACCGTTGAAGAAGAAAGTAACGTGGGCATATTTTTCGGTTTCGGAAATACGCAACTGAGTTTTGTCGTTTTTCGCCATCCACTCGCCGAAGGTGTTAACCAGGGAAGCGGGTGGGTAAGCAACCGCAGTTTTGATGTCAGCGGCGTATTCGGTCAGCATCACGAAATCGACGTTAACCACTTTCTTACGCGCGAAGCCGTCGAAATCTGCGTTTACGAATGCACGAGTGATTTCGCGCGCGCGGTCAGCACGGAAGTTCATGAAAATCAGCGCATCGCCGTCTTCCATTGCCGCATCTGGCTGACCTTCTGCACGAATAACGGTCGCTTTCACGAACTCGTCGTTTTCGTCGCGAGCATAAGCTGCCTGCAAACCAGCAACGGCAGTATCGGCCTGGAACTCACCCTGCGCCAGAGTCAGCAGGTCATAGGCTTTTTCAACGCGATCCCAACGGTTATCGCGGTCCATCGCGTAGTAACGACCAATGATGGACGCTACGCGGCCTTTACCCAGCGCAGCAAATTTCTCTTCAAATTTTTTCAGCGAGGATTCAGCACTGCGCGGCGGGGTGTCGCGACCGTCAAGGAATGCGTGCAGGTAGATTTTTTCTGCGCCGCGTTCAGCTGCCAGTTCTACCATCGCCATGATGTGATCTTCGTGGCTGTGTACGCCGCCTGCGGAGAGCAGACCCATAATGTGTACTGCTTTACCTGCGTTTTTCGCTTTATCTACCGCGCCAGTCAGCACTGGATTAGCAAAGAAAGCGCGATCTTTGATTTCAACGTCCAGACGAGTCAGGTCCTGATACACGATGCGGCCGGCACCCAGGTTAACGTGGCCTACTTCGGAGTTACCCATCTGACGGTCAGGCAGACCGACTTCCAGACCGGAAGCGTCGATCAGGGTATGCGGACGATTGGCCCACAGTGCATCCATTACCGGGGTTTTAGCACTAAAAATGGCGTTATCCTGCTGTTCTTCACGATAGCCATAGCCATCCAGAATCACCAGTACCATAGGTTTTTTAGAAACCGACATTGCGACAACCTCATACTCAAGAGTCAAAATTTGCGTAATTTTACTACAGCTGAATCGATAAAATAGCCTCTGAAGATCAAAATATACGACCGCTCGCGGCAAGCCGATGCCAGATTTGCGCTTTTTTTTCGTCGTGCCCCGCAAAATTGCATTCCAGTTAACGCGCTGGCTGTATTTGCCGCACCGCGCAGGTATACTCCTTTCCTGGTTTTTTTAATCACTACGTCGGGAGTTGTTACCCCCCATGCAAGAAATTATGCAATTTGTTGGCCGTCATCCCATACTGAGTATCGCCTGGATCGCGTTACTGGTGGCGGTTCTTGTGACTACGTTTAAGAGCCTGACCTCGAAAGTGAAGGTGATTACTCGTGGTGAAGCTACGCGTCTGATCAACAAAGAAGACGCTGTGGTTGTGGATTTACGTCAGCGTGATGACTTCCGTAAAGGCCATATCGCAGGTTCTATCAATCTGTTGCCGAGCGAAATCAAAGTCAACAATGTTGGTGAGCTTGAGAAGCACAAAGACAAACCGGTTATCGTGGTAGACGGTTCTGGCATGCAGTGCCAGGAGCCTGCAAACGCACTGACGAAAGCTGGTTTTGCGCAAGTATTCGTGCTGAAAGAAGGCGTCGCTGGCTGGGCTGGCGAAAACTTGCCTTTGGTGCGCGGCAAATAATTTACCTGTCGTCTTTCATGATGCAGGCCGTTAGCTGCAATTAGGCCCCCAGCGACTTATTGTTATAAGCTTCTGGGGACACTCCATTTTGCAGCCGCCCTGCAACATGAAATTTCAGGGTAAAAAAACAGGAGCTAAATTATGGCCAATGTTGAAATCTATACCAAAGAAACCTGCCCGTATTGCCATCGTGCAAAAGCACTGCTGAGCAGCAAGGGCGTGAGTTTTCAGGAGTTGCCGATCGATGGCAATGCCGCCAAGCGTGAAGAGATGATCAAACGCAGCGGTCGCACCACGGTTCCCCAGATTTTTATTGACGCACAGCACATTGGCGGCTGTGATGACTTGTATGCATTGGATGCACGTGGTGGACTGGATCCCCTGCTGAAATAACGTGTGAACGTTGGCATTACATTGCGCAGTATTTAAGGACAACACTTAAGGGTTTTCTACACATGTCAGAACAAAACAACACCGAAATGACTTTCCAGATCCAACGTATTTATACCAAGGATATTTCTTTCGAAGCGCCGAACGCGCCGCACGTTTTCCAGAAAGATTGGCAGCCAGAAGTTAAACTTGATCTGGATACGGCATCTACTCAACTGGCAGATGACGTTTACGAAGTGGTACTGCGTGTTACCGTAACGGCCTCCCTGGGCGAAGAAACCGCGTTCCTGTGTGAAGTTCAGCAGGGCGGTATTTTCTCCATCGCGGGTATCGAAGGCACCCAGATGGCACATTGCCTGGGCGCATACTGCCCGAACATTCTGTTCCCGTATGCTCGTGAGTGCATCACCAGCATGGTATCCCGCGGTACATTCCCGCAACTGAACCTTGCGCCGGTTAACTTCGATGCGCTGTTCATGAACTATTTGCAGCAGCAGGCTGGCGAAGGTACTGAAGAACATCAGGATGCCTGATGAACCAACGTAATGCTTCAATGACTGTGATCGGTGCCGGCTCGTACGGCACCGCTCTTGCCATTACCCTGGCAAGAAATGGCCACGAGGTTGTCCTCTGGGGCCATGACCCTGAACATATCGCAACGCTTGAACGCGACCGCTGTAACGCCGCGTTTCTCCCCGATGTGCCTTTTCCCGATACGCTCCATCTTGAAAGCGATCTCGCCACTGCGCTGGCAGCCAGCCGTAATATTCTCGTCGTCGTACCCAGCCATGTCTTTGGTGAAGTGCTGCGCCAGATTAAACCGCTGATGCGTCCTGATGCGCGTCTGGTGTGGGCGACCAAAGGGCTGGAAGCGGAAACCGGGCGTCTGTTACAGGACGTGGCCCGCGAGGCGTTAGGCGATCAAATTCCGCTGGCGGTTATCTCTGGCCCAACGTTTGCGAAAGAACTGGCGGCAGGTTTACCGACAGCTATTTCGCTGGCCTCGACCGATCAGACCTTTGCTGATGATCTTCAGCAGCTGCTGCACTGCGGCAAAAGTTTCCGCGTTTACAGTAACCCGGATTTCATTGGCGTGCAGCTTGGCGGCGCGGTGAAAAACGTCATTGCCATTGGTGCGGGGATGTCCGACGGTATCGGTTTTGGTGCGAATGCGCGTACGGCGCTGATCACCCGTGGGCTGGCTGAAATGTCGCGTCTTGGCGCGGCGCTGGGTGCCGATCCTGCCACCTTTATGGGCATGGCGGGGCTGGGGGATCTGGTGCTTACCTGTACCGACAACCAGTCGCGTAACCGCCGTTTTGGCATGATGCTCGGTCAGGGCATGGATGTACAAAGCGCGCAGGAGAAGATTGGTCAGGTGGTGGAAGGCTACCGCAATACGAAAGAAGTCCGCGAACTGGCGCATCGCTTCGGCGTAGAAATGCCAATAACCGAGGAAATTTATCAAGTATTATATTGCGGAAAAAACGCGCGCGAGGCAGCATTGACGTTATTAGGTCGTGCACGCAAGGACGAGCGCAGCAGCCACTAACCCCAGGGAACCTTTGTTACCGCTATGACCCGGCCCGCGCAGAACGGGCCGGTCATTATCTCATCGTGTGGAGTAAGCAATGTCGTGTGAAGAACTGGAAATTGTCTGGAACAATATTAAAGCCGAAGCCAGAACGCTGGCGGACTGTGAGCCAATGCTGGCCAGTTTTTACCACGCGACGCTACTCAAGCACGAAAACCTTGGAAGTGCACTGAGCTACATGCTGGCGAACAAGCTGTCATCGCCAATTATGCCTGCTATTGCTATCCGTGAAGTGGTGGAAGAAGCCTACGCCGCTGACCCGGAAATGATCGCCTCTGCGGCCTGTGATATTCAGGCGGTGCGTACCCGCGACCCGGCAGTCGATAAATACTCAACCCCGTTGTTATACCTGAAGGGTTTTCATGCCTTGCAGGCCTATCGCATCGGTCACTGGTTGTGGAATCAGGGGCGTCGCGCATTGGCAATCTTTCTGCAAAACCAGGTTTCTGTGACGTTCCAGGTCGATATTCACCCGGCAGCAAAAATTGGCCGTGGCATTATGCTCGACCACGCCACGGGCATCGTTGTGGGTGAAACGGCGGTAATTGAAAACGACGTATCGATTCTGCAATCTGTGACGCTTGGCGGTACGGGTAAATCTGGTGGTGACCGTCACCCGAAAATTCGTGAAGGTGTGATGATTGGCGCGGGCGCGAAAATCCTCGGCAATATTGAAGTTGGTCGCGGCGCGAAGATTGGCGCAGGTTCCGTGGTGCTGCAACCGGTGCCGCCGCATACAACCGCCGCTGGCGTTCCGGCTCGTATTGTCGGTAAACCAGACAGCGATAAGCCATCAATGGATATGGACCAGCATTTCAACGGTATTAACCATACATTTGAGTATGGGGATGGGATCTAATGTCCTGTGATCGTGCCGGATGCGATGTAATCATCTATCCGGCATACAGTAACTAATCTCTCAACAACGCTCCCGGATATCCCAGCTGCCGCCAGGCTTCATACACCACAACTGACACCGCATTGGACAGGTTCATGCTGCGGCTGTCCGGCACCATCGGAATGCGAATTTTTTGTTCAGCGGGCAGGGCATCAAGAATGCTCGCTGGCAGGCCGCGTGTTTCCGGGCCGAACATCAGATAATCGCCATCCTGATAGCTTACGGCGCTGTGAGCAGGCGTACCTTTCGTGGTGAGGGCAAACAGGCGCTGGGGATTTTCTGCTTCGAGGAACGCGCGAAAGTCATGATGACGCATAACGGCGGTAAACTCGTGATAGTCCAGCCCCGCGCGGCGCAGGCGCTTATCGTCCCAGGCAAATCCCATCGGTTCGATGATATGCAGACGAAAGCCGGTATTAGCGCAAAGACGGATGATGTTGCCAGTATTTGGCGGAATTTCTGGTTCGTAAAGTACGATGTTTAGCATACTGCCCCCTTAGTGCGGGGGCAGGATAGCAGAAAATTGGTGAGCAGTGCGGCCTTTTCCCCTCACCCCGGCCTCCCCCTGTCTCTTGATCAGGAGATCTGATCAAGAGACAGCTCCCTGAGGGAGAGGGTTAGGGGGAGGGGGCGCAAACGACTATGCCGCATTCCCTTTCGCCATCGGGGCCAGTGCCGCAGGCAACTCTTTACCCAGCCCCTGCACCAGCGAATCTTGCGTAATTTCGCTGATCGATTTCGCGCCAGTCAGCGTCATCGCCACTTTCATCTCTTTTTCGATCAGATTTAGCAGGTTAGCTACACCCGCCTGGCCCGCTGTTGCCAGCGCATACAAGAAAGCACGACCCAGCAGTACGGTGTCGGCACCGAGCGCAATCATACGCACGACATCAAGCCCGTTACGAATTCCGCTATCCGCCAGAATGGCTATATCACCTTTCACCGCATCTGCAATAGCAGGCAGTGCACGGGCGGAAGAGAGTACACCGTCCAGCTGGCGGCCACCGTGGTTAGAAACCACAATTCCATCAGCACCAAAACGTACTGCATCGCGCGCATCTTCCGGATCGAGGATCCCTTTGATCACCATCGGGCCATCCCAGAAATCGCGGATCCACTCAAGGTCTTTCCATGAGATGGACGGATCGAAGTTATTTCCCAGCCAGCCGATGTAATCTTCCAGTCCGGTCGGTTTGCCGAGGTAAGCCGAAATATTTCCTAAATCATGCGGACGACCGTTCAGGCCCACATCCCACGCCCATTGCGGATGCGTCACCGCCTGCAAATAGCGGCGCATTGCCGCGTTCGGGCCGCTCATTCCAGAATGCGCATCACGATAACGCGCTCCCGGTGTCGGCATATCCACGGTGAAAACCAGCGTCGAACAACCCGCTGCTTTTGCTCGCTCCAGCGCGTTACGCATAAAGCCGCGATCGCGCAGTACATAAAGCTGGAACCACATTGGGCGCTTGATGGCTGGCGCGACTTCTTCAATCGGGCAAACGGAAACCGTCGAGAGAGTAAACGGAATGCCATGCGCATCCGCCGCTTTGGCTGCCTGAACTTCGCCGCGTCGCGCATACATGCCACACAAACCTACCGGACCTAGCGCCACCGGCATCGACAATTTCTCATTAAACAGCGTCGTTTCCAGGCTTAAGTCGGACATGTTTTTCAGAATACGCTGGCGCAGCGCCACTTCTGACAAATCTTCCACGTTGCGGCGCAGCGTGTATTCAGAATATGCACCCCCATCCATATAGTGGAACAGGAACGGCGGCAGAATGCGTTGCGCTGCGGCGCGATAATCGCTGGCTGCGGAAATAATCATGCGTTTTTCTCCCTCGAATGCTCATTATGCTCACCGGGCAGGCGGGTAATCCGTGCGTGGCGAGCCTGATCTTCATCGAATCGTTTCATGGTGGTGTGAACAAAACTAAGGTGCGCCATCATTGCTTTACGCGCCCCGTCGGCATCACCAGCAAAAATGGCGTCAATGACAGCCTGATGTTGTTCGGTCAGTTGTGAAAAAACCGGTGGCACCAGATACATCCGCTGACGGCTATGCTTCACTGAGGATTGCAGGACATCGAAGAAACCGCGCATGGTTTGCAGCAGCACGATGTTATGTGAGGCTTCGGCAATCGCCAGATGAAAACGAACGTCCGCTTGTGAGGCGATATCCGGGTCTTCACTTAGCGTTGCTTCAAAGCAAAGCTGAATCTTTTCTTTGTCGCCAGGTGTGGCGCGCATTGCCGCATGCCATGCGGTGCTGGCTTCAATGGCGTAGCGAGCTTCCAGAATATCGAAACTGTAATCCGGATCATCGGCCATCAGCGTTTTTAGCGGCTGGACGATGTTTTGCTCCGACCATGTGTCATGACGCCAGCGAATAAACGTCCCGCCGCCGCGTCGACTGAGCAGCACGCCTTCGCTCACCAGTTTTGCCAGCGCCTCGCGCAGTGAATTACGCGATACGCCGAGTTGCATTGCCAGTTGACGTTCAGCGGGCAACTTCATGCCCGCTTCCAGGTTTTTTTCATCAATCAGCGCCCGCACACGATCGGCAACCTCGTCTGACAGGCGTCTGGGTAAAACAATCATTAAGGAATCATCCACGTTAAGACATAAGCCTGAAGCGTGGTGATCACGCCCACCATACAGGTGAAGATCAGGCTGTGTTTGACAGTAAAGCGGAACAAATCAGACTCTTTGCCCACCAGGCCTACCGCCGCACAGGCGATAGCGATAGATTGCGGGGAGATCATCTTACCGGTGACGCCACCGGTGGTATTGGCGGCAACCAGCAACAGATCAGAGACGCCAATTTGTTGTGCTGCGGTGGCTTGCAGCGCGGCGAACAGGGCGTTAGATGAGGTATCCGACCCGGTCAGGAATACCCCCAGCCAGCCGAGGAACGGCGAGAAGAAGGTGAATGCATGACCGGTGTGCGCCAGTGCCAGCGCCAGGGTTGATGACAGTCCGGAATAGTTCGAAATAAAGGCGAATGCCAGCACCATACCGATGGAGTAGATGGGCAGAGCCAGTTCTTTCAGCGTGCTGCCGAAGGTGCTGATAGCGTCAGACGGTTTCATCTTCAGCCAGACAATCGAGAGCAGTGCAGCAAACAGAATGGCGGTGCCGGTGGCAGAGAACCAGTCAAACTTAAACACGGCGGCATAGGCTGTAGCCTCGCTGACCACTGGCGGCATACGGGCAACCAGTTTATCGAGGTACGGCACCGGAATGTTGATCACCCACTCATACAGCGCGCCACCCGATGCGAACAGGGCTTTAAACGGCGGGATACTCCACAGTGTTACGGTAGCTGTCAGGAACAGGAACGGTGTCCAGGCACGTAACACCTGACCCGCAGTGTAACCGGTGTGGGCCAGCGTCATATCAACCTGTGACGCCCCCAAATCACCAAAACGGAATACGCGCACTGGCTGCCAGCGTTTGAGGAACAGCGTCAGGCAGAGCAGTGATACCAGCGAAGAGATAATGTCCGGCAGCTCCGGCCCAATGAAGTTAGAGCTAAGGTACTGAGCGATGGCAAACGAGCCGCCCGCAACCACGACCGCAGGCCACGTCTCTTTGATACCGCGCCAGCCGTCCATAATCGCCATGATCCAGAACAGCACGATAATGGTCATAAACGGTAGCTGACGCCCCACCATCTGGCCAATCTCAAAACTGTCGATGCCTGTTACTTGTCCGGCAACCAGGATTGGAATGCCCATCGCGCCAAATGCCACTGGCGCGGTGTTAACAATCAGGCACAGTCCGGCGGCGTACAGCGGTTTAAAACCCAGGCCGACCAGCAATGCGGCGGTAATTGCTACCGGTGCGCCAAAGCCTGCGGCTCCTTCAAGGAAAGCGCCGAAACAGAAACCGACGATCAGCATTTGCAGACGCTGGTCAGGGGTTATCGAAAGAATAGACGAGCGAATGATGTCAAACTGCCCGGTTTTCACCGAGATCTTATAGACGAACACTGCTGCAATAATGATCCACGCGATGGGCCACAAACCATAGAAGAAGCCATAAACCACCGAGGCCAGCGCGTTAGCGACCGGCATTTTATAGAACAGCAAAGCCACGGCAAGGGCGATTGCTACCGTCCATGAGGCGGCGACGTATCCTTTCAGTTTGAGCTTAATCAGCGCAAAGAAGAAAAACAGGATGGGAAGCGATGCTATCAGACTGGAAAGCCAGATATTCCCGGCGGGATCGTAGTTTTGTTGCCAGAGATTCATTGCAGGTCTCCTGGAGTCCACGCACATCGTGTAATGAGTCTGTTGCTCATCTCCTTGTCACACGTTGTGTAAAAGTGGCACTGCCAATTGTGTTGTGTAGGGATAATGACAATGAATGGTTAACTAAATGTTATGTATTGGCAATATTGATGTGAGTTTTAATTGGGGAATTGTGAACCAGAGGTCAGATAAGCGAAGAATTGGTAGGGCCAATTCTTGTGGGGGGAGATGTCTGGTAAAGAAAAGGGCAATCCTCATCAGAGAATTGCCCTTAGATTGTTGACCCGGAGCGCCTTATCTTGCCAGATGCGGCGTGAACACCTTACTCGGCCTATAGGAATGTGCAGAATCACCCTGTAGGCCTGATAAGCGTAGCGCATCAGGCAATTTGGCGTTTGCCCTTAGTCACACTAACTTAATGGATCATTACCACTGAATACCGGCACCGAGTGCGGCGGAGTATTCACCCTGGCTATTGGTACTACCTTGTAATTTGTAGACCCAACGACCATTGGCGCTCACCATCGATACACCTAAAGCAACTGCCGATTCACCGTTGTAAGTACCGCCACCAATAGAAGCCATGCTGGCACCTGGAGTGTAAGCCTGCGGCAGACCGGTCATTGCCATTGCAGAAGCGATACCACCGCTCAACTTGCTTTCAGTTTTAGACAGTTTGTTATCCATCTCAACCATCCGCTGATCGGTGTATTGCTTCGTTTCCTGCACGCTTTGCTTCAACTGCGCGTAGTTCACCGCGTCGTTGTTGTTGACGCCAGCGGAGACGTTGCTGATACGAGTCGTACCACCGTTGCCGCCACCGAGGGTGATATTGCTATAGTCGATAGAACCATCAGCTTTGGTGTCGTAACGCACGCCGCCCGCCTCAGAAGACTTCAACTGCGCAACGTTAACAGCATCGGTAGCATTTTTACCTGCGGCAACGTTAGTAATACGGCGTTGGTTAGTGGAAGAACCTACAGAGATTGTATTTTCTTCATCTGCAACGGAACCGGTACCCAGTGCGACGCTGTTGTCAGCGGCAGCAATGGAACCAGAACCAATAGCAACGCTATCTTTACCCTGGGCGTTGGCATCTACGCCATCGGTGTTGGTCTTGAAGTACTTGGTGCTACCGGTGGTGACAATGTCGCCAATACCGTTTTCGATATTAGTAACGCGAGTATCCAGATTAGTGACCTGATTGTTCAGGTTAGTAATGCTCTGGGTATTTTGCGCTACGCGCTCATCAGTGACTTTCAACTGACCTACGTTAACCGCATCGGTATCCGCTGAACCAGCCGCGACGTTGGTGATCTGACGTTGACCGTCTTCGCTGCCGACAGAGAATTCACCGACAGAATTCTGCGGCGCGTCCATGTTGTAGGCGGTGTAGTCAGTCTGCGCACCACGGGTGGTCTGGGAACCACTACCCATCGCAATACTGTTTGCATGATTTGCACTCGCGTTGCTACCGATAGCAATACCGTTGATTGCATCAGTTAACACCAGAGTGTTCAGGCCAATACCGATCCCGGCATCACCATTAACAATGGTTTTCGCACCCATTGCCAGTGAGTCTTCACCGACAGCCAGTGAATCTTCTTCCGTTGAATTAGCATGGAAGTATTTGGACGGTGTCGTTGCTACAGCACCAATCGCATTCTGCAACTGGCGAACCGTAACGGCGTCATGGGCTTCGGAACCATCGGCGACGTTGATGATTTGACGATATTTACCGTCATCACCAATCGACAATGCGCCAAGCAGTTCGCCATCACTGGTGTTATAACCAATGACTACGCCATCTTCGGTTACGCTGGTATCACGGGAGCCCTGAAGGATGACACGGTTAGACACAGAACTGCTGCCCAGAGCAATTCCAGATTCAATAGTACTGCTGCTATTCTGTCCAATTGCCACACTGCTATCGCCTGATGCGACGGAGTTATAACCTACAGCTGTAGCGCCCACACCTGTAGCACTGGCATCCTCAAAGACTAAACCGCTGTCGTTAGTACGCACATAGTTGATACCTTCACCGTTCTCTGTGATATAGCTTTCGCTGGTATCACCGGCAATATTCTGGATCAACATATTCGTGGCATTTAACTGGGAACCGTTAACCGCGTCGGTGCTGGTTTCGTTAATCTGACCATTGGCTACGTTGGTGATGACACTGGCTTTGCCATCATGGCTAGCGTTAAACGCACCGTTTTCACCTGCGGCAGCGTCCCAAAGCAAGGCGTTATCCAGGGTTGAGTCAATTGCATTCATCGCATCGCCGACGTTGGTATAGTCGGTATCAGCAATGGTGTAAGTCGGTGCGCTGATGCTGCCGTCAGAATTCACCGCCGCACCACCACCAAGAGCCTCAGCGACGGAACTGCTAACGCCGTGGAGTTGAGCCCCATTAACCGCATCGGTGCTGGTGTCAGAAATTGTTCCTGCCGCGACGTTAGTTATTTTGCTGGCACTGCCATCGTGGCTGGCACTGAAGGCACCATTTTCACCTGCGGTAGCATCCCACAGCATCGCATCGTCAAGAGTGGTATCAAGCGCGTTTAGGGCATCGCCGACATTATCGTAATCAGTGTTAGCAATGGTGTACGTTGGTGCACTGATGCTGCCATCCGTATTCACGCCAGCACCACCACCCAGAACATCGACAACAGAGTTGCTAACATCGTACAGTTGTGAGCCATTCACAGCATCAGAGCTAGAGTCAGAGACTGCACCGTCTGCGACGTTAGTGATTACGCTGGCGGTAGAACCGTGTTTGGCACTAAATGCGCCAGTCGTGCTATCCCAAAGGAGGGCATCGCCGAGTGAGTCGCTAAGTGAGGTGTTAATGGCGTCAAGTGCAGCACCAACATTGGTGTAATCATTACCATCAATGTTATAGGTAGGGCCGCTAAATACGCCAGAATCGCTCACAGTAGCACCACCACCAAGATAGGTAGCGATCGAACTGCTCAACCCATGAAGCTGGCTGCCATTAATGGCATCAGTACTGGCGGATGATACAGTCCCTGCCAGGACATTGGTGATTTTGCTGGCATCTTTGTTTGCACCATGCGCTGCACTGAATGCAGTGCCATCCCAAAGCAGCGCATCCTGTTCCAGAGCGTCAATGGATGTATTCAGAGTATTAATGCTGGCGGTGTTAGTAGCAATATTGGTGGTGTTGGTCGCCACATTCGCGTTAGTCGCGTTCAGCTGCGCACCGTTAACTGCGTCCGTACTATTTTCAGATAAAGTACCTGCTTTAACGTTGGTAATAGTGCTGGCTGTTTCTGTACCGTGCGCGGCGCTATACGCTGTTCCGTTCCAGAGTATTGCATCCTGCTCAAGGGTATCGATCGACGTATTGAGAGTATTAATATTGGCGGTGTTGGTCGCAATGTTAGCCGTATTGCTGGCGATATTGGTGGTGTTGGTTGCCACGTTATCGTTAGTAGCTTTCAGTTGCGAGCCATTAACCGCGTCAGTACTGTCATCCGAAAGGGTGCCAGCTTTCACATTAGTGATGGTGCTGGTGGTTTCCGTACCATGAGCGGCGTTGAATGCAGTGCCGTTCCAGAGCATAGCATCCTGTTCAAGAGCATCCACAGACGTGTTCAGGCTATTTATGCTTGTGGTGTTAGCCGCGATATTAGTGATATTGGTAGCAATGTTGGCAGTGTTACCTGCAATATTGCTGGTGTTGGTCGCAATGTTGGCAGTGTTATCGGCAATATTACTGGTGTTGGTCGCAATGTTGGCAGTGTTATCGGCAATATTACTGGTGTTAGTGGCAATGTTAGCCGTGTTGCTAGCGATATTGGTGGTGTTGGTCGCCACGTTATCGTTAGTGTCTTTCAGTTGCGAGCCATTAACCGCGTCAGTACTGTCATCCGAAAGGGTACCAGCTTTCACGTTGGTGATGGTGCTGGTGGTTTCCGTACCATGAGCGGCGTTGAATGCAGTGCCATTCCAGAGCAGGGCATCATCTTTAAGGTCGCCAACAGTATCTGTCAAATTAGTGATATTGGTGGTGTTGGTAGCAATATTTGCAGTGTTAGTTGCAATATTTCCGGTATTGGTAGCGATATTGGTGGTATTGGTCTCAACATCATCATTGGTGGCTTTCAGTTGTGAACCGTTAACCGCGTCTTTACTGGAATCTGAAACTGCGCCATCCGCCACATCGGTGATTACGCTGGCAGTTGAGCTACCATGAGCGGCGCTGTATTTGTCTCTGTTTTGATCCCATTGCAGGGTGAATTGATCGAGTACAGTGAGCGCATCGCCAACGTTATTTTTGTTACCATTTTTTAAATTGTAGGTTGGTGCTTTAACAGTACCGTCGTCAACGTTTACCGATGAACCCCCGCCAAGCCGTTTTGCCACCGAGTCGCTGATGGCATAAAGCTGTGAGCCATTAATGGCGTCGTGGCTATCAGCCTTGATCGTGCCATTTTTTACATTAACGATCTTGCGTTGTAATGAGTCACTGCCGACAGAAACGCTATCGTCTTGATCCGCAATAGAACCTGCGCCCAGCGCGACAGAGTTAATACCGTTGGCATTGGTATTGCTCCCAAGCGCAAGACTATTATCGCCAGTTACAACACTGGCCTTACCTAAGGCAATAGCGTTTAAGCCACTCGACTGGCTACCATTACCCAGAGCGATAGCATCAGCGCCGTTAGCCTTGTTGCCCTGGCCAATAGCAATTGCACTATCTGCCAGAGCCTGGCTGCCATTACCCAACGCGATGCTATTCACTCCTTTTGCATGCGCTTTATTGCCGATAGCGGTCGCATTTTCAGCGGCTTCGCTTTCTGCTCCCAGCGCCATAGCATAATCTTGTGACGCATTGGCATTATCACCGAGACCGATGCTCATAATACCAGCCGCCTTAGCGGCATTTCCCAGCGCAATGGCGTTTGCTCCATCCGCTTTGGAGCTATCCCCCATAGCTATAGACAATCTACCCAGCGCTTTGGAATAACGACCAAGGGCCATTGAGTATTGGCCGAATGAATACGACGATGCACCCAGCGCGATACTCCTGTCACCTTCAGAGATTGCACTAACCCCAAAGGCCATTGATGCACCACCAATAGCATGGGTTTTTGAGCCGATGGCAGAGCTATATTGGCCTTCAGCTATAGCGTCATAACCTAAAGCGGTACTGGCACCTGTAGATTCAATCTGTCAATGCAACACCCCTTTCAATTATCTCTTTCGGTGTTTTGAACTTCAGTGTCTTTCTCGGTCTGTTGTTTAGCTGAGCAGCAACCAGATCTAGTTCATGTTGAGTATATTGGGCAAGACATGTCTTTTTAGGAAAGTACTGCCGAATTAGCCCATTTGTGTTCTCATTTGTTCCCCGCTGCCAAGGACTCTGAGGATCGCAGAAGTAAACTTTAACGCCGGTGCTGACAGTAAATTCTAGATGTCTGGCCAGTTCCATTCCTCTGTCCCATGTCAGTGATTTTCTGAGTTCTGACGGTAAACTCAGGAATTTGTCGGTAAGAGCCTGATTTACTGAGACAGAATCTTTGCCCCTGAGTCTAAGGATGATCGTATAACGTGATTTTCGGTCTACAAGTGTGGCTATATGAGAGTTTTTTGTACCTGAGACTAAATCGCCCTCCCAATGCCCCAGAGAGCGTCTGTTATCGATATTTCGGGAACGTTCGTGAATTGGTGTTCCGTTCACTATGTTAATCGTACCTCTTTCGCCTTTGCGGGTATGACGCCTGCCATGGCGAAGGCTATGCGACCGTCGCAGATGCTGTATATTCAGGTGGTGTAGCGCTTCACGGCTACGAAAGTACAGCGTTTTATAAATTGTCTCAGGTGATATTCGCAGCGTTTTTTGACGTGGTTTTGTTCGCCTTAACCATCCTGATATTTGCTCTGGAGACCATTTCATCTCCAGCTTTTCCAGAACAAGCTTTCGCAATGGTAAATTTTGATCCAGTAAGCACGGTTTTGGCCTTTTCGCCATTCTGTTGGCTCGGTTATTAGCATCAACAGCTTTGTAATAGCGTCTGCCCCGATTACGCTGAACTTCACGTGAGATCGTCGAAGGACTGCGATTCAGCGCAGTAGCTATCGCACGAATGCTCATTTTGGCTGACAAACCAGCTCGTATCTCCTCGCGCTCAGACAGTGTCAGGTGAGCTACAGCCCGCTTACGCTCATGGGGTTTTATGCCGCCAGTATCCCTTAACATAGTGAAGATCGTTCCGGGTTTTGAACCCAGGATATTCGCTATTTCACTGAAGCCTGTTCCGTTCTTCCATAGTTCAAAAACAGAGGCTTTTTCCTCTGCTGTAAATGTTCGTCTCATTCAAAAAACCTCCGCAACCCCATGTTTTCACATAACTGTTGCGTTGACCAATTGAATCTACACCAGCGTTGTTTAAAAAAATATTTGCTTTTGCACCTTTACCGATAGCAACCCAGCCGTCACTAGCTGAGCCATCGCCGTAATCAACGCCCTGACCGTCGTAATTATCAGCCAGCGCCCCAAACGATGACAACAACCCACCCGCAACCAGCGCAGAAATTAACAGCTTACTGCGCCCAGATTTCTTGCCACGGCTTTTTGTCGTTTCGCTGGTAACAGTATAATTCCCTGTGGCAGGGTTCCAGATAACTTTAAATATTTTGTTCATTAATGATGCTCGCTATTCCTTGTTATAAGCGTACTAATTGCATTTATTTTTTGCTTCTTTTCTGCCGATTATCAGCAGCGGGAAGATTGTCAAACTGAATATTTTCCATATTGATGGCTAACTTCAGATATCCCAGGTTATTTGGCGATACACCCTTCAGTGTCAAATTAATGTCTTGCCATTGACCTGGTAATAATTTCAATGTGGATGTCATTGATGTGTTGAAAAGTAATTGTTGCCACCGGGCAAACTCTTTGGCATCGACAGGTTTTTCACCACCCCATGTCGCATTAAAGCCAATGTTTGAGATTGGTATACTTAATAAGTTGACCAGTGAAATATGAATAACACTGCCATTCTCTGTGGCGTCAATGGATAACACTCGGCCCGCTAAAGCCACCGAACCGTTGTTCAGGATGAAATACTTCGTTTTTGCTGGGTTAAACTCGGTAAAAATAAAAGTATTTTGTTGGTCTTTAACGGATTTAATTACGTGAGTTAAAGTCTTTGTGCTGTTTATTATGCCAGTTTGTTGTTTTTGAATAGTTTCGAGTTGACTCTTTAGCTGTGCTTGTTGTTTTTCAAGTAGCACAATTTTATTGTTATGTTCTTCTTCTTGTTTCAGTAAACTACTTTCTGGCTTGCCTTCTTGAATGTAGTCACATCCCGTTAATGCGCAGAGAACTGAAACAGTGACAGCACTGAAAAAAATCTTCTTCAAGTTCATGTGAAAATCCTTATTGCCTCCGACCAGCGATCAATGCCGGTAGAGTTGTCCATTGTATTATTGGTGATCTATGTTGCTTTACATTAATGACAGTGATGTGTGTCGATTAAATATTGTTTTAAGCATTCATCATAAAAATGTATCATTAGTTTCAAAAGATGTCTGTGTTTGTATGAATATAATATTTTTCGTGGATTCTAATGATGATTATTAATAAATGTCAAATATGAAAGAAACCATGTATGGGAAAAATTTTACAGATAATTGATTGTATGAATATGATGATTAAAATTTCACAATTAAATCCGAAAAAAAGAGACGTAACTGCTTGTTAATTAATAAATGATATCTTCTATATATTTTTATTGTTTATAGGTGGTTATTTCGGTAAAGATGCATTTTCAGAATATCAACCAGCGGTAAATCGAAGTAAAGGGAGTGAATTGTTTGGTCATTAGGCGAGTAGACAGGAGAGTCCCCGCATTGACCAGCTAACGCAAGTCAGATGCGGGTTGATACGATCGTACCAGTCGTCTGAGGGGCTTAAAACGCGGTCTTTGAAAACCCGGTCATCTCTTCCAGGCCCATTTCACGGCCCAGTGCGGTCATTGGGTGCACAACCACCAGTCCGCGAACACTTTTCTTCAGCTTGCCCATATCAGCCTGCTCTTTTTTGGTAATTGCGCGCTGAAACGGCATCTTCATCAGCTTCTGTGCTTCTTTACTCAGTTTTTGGCTATGAACCTCACGCAGGCGAGCAATTTCTGCTTCCAGCGTGGCTTTCTCTTTTTCCAGCTCGGCATATTTGTCTGCGGCTTCAACCAGCGACAGATCGGCCTGCTGGTGGCGGATGGCGTCCAGGCGATCGCTGAGACGTTTGATTTCGTTTTTTTCGACTTCTTTCATGTGATGGCTTCTGATAAAGATAAATTTATAGCCCCTAGTATGCGCGACCAGGTGCTTTGTTCACAACTGATGACATTGTAATAGTTCTGCAACGTAATCATTAACATGCTCAAAAACTACGCAATTCGTTGATTAATTAAGAAATCTATAGAAAAAAGATAATAAACAGCAGCGGATGATTATTGAGGATTCAGCACGTTTTCCTTAATGTCATCTTTACCGGGAACCTAAACTAAAATTGGCGGCCGCGCATTCCCGGCGCGGGGTAATACGGAGATATCATCATGGGCAAATTAGGTGAAAACGTTCCGCTTCTTATCGATAAAGCCGTAGATTTCATGGCATCAAGCCAGGCGTTCCGGGAGTATCTGAAAAAACTTCCTCCCCGTAACGCGATTCCGTCCGGAATACCCGATGAAAGCGTGCCGTTATATCTACAACGTCTGGAGTATTATCGTCGGCTTTATCGGCCGAAGCAGGTAGAGGGGCAGTAAGCAGACGTTGCTTACTTTTGAAAGGCTTTTTTTAAGCTGATTCTGGAAATCAGCTCAGTCAGTGAAAGGACCATTGTTGATCGCACAGCCTGTTGATAGCGCTGAATTTGCATTGCATACAAACTGGAGTCTGCTGGTTCAAACTGTGGCGGCGGTGGTAACGCCGCCACGCAGTGCAGTTCACCAAAGGGTCCAAGGATCTCGTCGTCGGTAAAGGCGTACTCGTTGCCGTCGTGATTTAGTTCTTCACGCAATGCCATCAGCAGCTCCGCATCTTCGTATTCCTGGCGGTTAATGACGCCCAACCCGTAAATGAGTTTTAAACGCACAGAAAGATCGCCCAGCGGACCGTCGCCGTCGAGTAACGGTTCTACAGCATACTTCACCGCGTAATCGTCTTTGCGGAATACCTGAAGCACCAGAAGATTTACCGCCTCGGTCAAAAGCTCGACGGCGGTGATCAGAAAGCTTCGCACGGTTTTGCCAGCATTCAGACGCTCAAGCACACGGTTTTCAAAGGCCTGGGTTTGTTCCATTGTTGCCTGCATATCTGACAATCTGTTATTCGGGCGCAGGGTGTCCTGCGCCTGGTCCACCATTATTGCATTGCTTTATAAGCGGTTACCGCCTCGGATACAACCTCGCTGTTGGCATCAAGACCGGAAATCTGTGCCAGCGCCGCCTGCGGACCTTTGTCAGCGATCAGTGCTGCCAGTTCCTGAGCCTGCGGATCATCTTCACTGCGGAAGTGCATTGCACCAGCAATCCCCTGAATCAGATTCTTGTGCGGAAGGCTGTATTCCAGCGTACCGAGCAGTGGCTTGATCAGACGGTCGCCAGCACTCAGTTTACGCAGCGGCTGACGGCCTACGCGCTCTACATCATCTTTCAGATACGGGTTCTCAAAACGACCGAGGATTTTCTGGATGTACGCCGCATGTTTGTCTGCGTCAAAGCCGTAGCGCTTGATCAGTACCGCACCACTTTCTTCCATCGCACCTTTTACCACCGCGCGGATTTTCTCGTCGAGAATAGCGTCACGAATGGTCTGATGACCGGCCAGTTTTCCGAGGTACGCGGTTATAGCATGACCCGTGTTCAGGGTGAAGAGTTTACGTTCGACAAATGCCATCAGGTTGTCGGTTAACTCCATGCCTGGGATGTTCGGCAGTGCGCCTTTGAACTGCGTTTTATCGACAATCCATTCGCTGAAAGTTTCTACCGTCACTTCCAGCGGATCGTTAGTTGCCGAAGCCGAAGGCGGTACGATGCGGTCAACGGCGGAATCGACAAAGCCAACGTGTTCTTCTACCCACGCTTTGGCGTCTTCTGGTAGGGCGTTCATCACATGACCTTTCAGCTGCGTGGTACCGCGTACCATGTTTTCACAGGCGATGATGTTCAGCGGGGATTCATTACCTTGTTCTTTACGTTTCACCAGCCCTTTGGCGATAGCCGGAGCAATACGTTCCAGCACAACCGGGCCAACGGCGGTAGTGACTAAATCGACCTGAGCAATCAGATCAACGACATCATCACCAATGCTGCTGACAGCATCGACGCCGGAAACGGTATCTACCTGCTCGGTTTCACCAACCACATGAACCTGATAGCTATGACGGGCATTCAGGGCATCAAGTACCACCTGATTGACATCGGCAAACGTCAGTTGGATACCCGCGTCTGCCAGCAGTTTACCGATAAAGCCACGACCGATATTACCTGCGCCAAAATGTAATGCTTTCATAGTATTAACCTTCATCAATGTTTTTACCCGAGAGGGCTGGGGTGAGGCTTTTCCCTCACCCAAACCCTCTCCGTGAGGAGAGGGGCAGCGCCGGATGCGGCGTAAGCGCCTTATCCGGCCTACAAGAACGTGCAAATTCAACAAATCGTGATGCATCCTGTAGGCCTGATAAGCGTAGCGCATCAGGCAATTAACCCCACCTTCTCCATGTGGAGAGGGTGGGATTGGATTACTTACGACCTGCCAACAGTTCCAGCACTTCATCCACGCTGGTGGTGTGTGCCAGACGCTCGATGACGGACTCATCATCCAGTGCATTGGTCAGGCTGGTGATAACCTGAATGTGCTCGTTGTTACGGGCTGCAATACCAATCACCAGACGGGCAATGTCATCTTCTTCTTCACCGAAGCGCACGCCTTCCGGGTACTGGCAGAACACCACGCCCGTTTTCAGTACGCGATCTTTCGCTTCAACCGTACCGTGTGGCACCGCGATAGACTCACCCAGATAAGTCGGGGTCAGTTTTTCACGATCCAGCATCGCCTGAACGTATTCCGGCTCAACGTAACCGCCTTTCACCAGCTGCTCGCCAGCAAAACGAATCGCTTCTTCTTTGGTTGCTGCTTTGCGACCGAGGAAGATGTTCTCCGCGCCCAGTTTGAACAGGTTAGCACTGGAATCGTCAAAGCTGTCTTTCAGACTGTCTTTCACTTTCACTTCGTTTTCAGTATGGCGCTGGGCAGCAACCAGACGTTCGGTTAGGCTGGTGTACAGGCCGCTGTCGAGGAAGTTGGTCAGCGAAATATGCTGCGCCTGCGGAACCTGGCGCATAGCGCGTTCGGTCAGGTCACGGTGAGTGATGACGAGGTCCACATCTGGCGGCAGGTTGTTGATCGCGCTGTTAGTGACCGAAATCTGTGACAGACCTGCATCCTGAATTTTCTTACGCAGCACGCCTGCGCCCATCGCACTGGAACCCATACCGGCGTCACAGGCAACGATGATTTTACGTACGTGGCTCAGGTCGTTAGTCACATCGCCCGCAGACAGCGGAGATGTGCCTTTAGACTCAGCTTTCATGTCCTGCATACGACGAGTTGCTGCTTCAATATCATCTTCTTCTTTCACTTTGCTGGTTTTCAGCAAAATAGCAGAGACAACGAAGGAGACAGCCATCGCCGCACACACACCCGCGATGTTAGCGAAATAAGCACCTTTTGGTGTCATCGCCAGTACAGCAAGGATAGAACCCGGAGATGCCGGAGAAACCAGACCACCGCCCAGTATAGTCAGCGTGAACACGCCAGTCATACCGCCGAGGATGACTGCGAGGATCAGACGCGGATTCATCAGCACATACGGGAAGTAGATTTCGTGGATACCCCCCAGGAAGTGGATGATTGCCGCACCGCCCGCAGACTGTTTAGCGCTACCACGACCAAAGAACATGTACGCCAGCAGCACGCCCATACCTGGACCTGGGTTAGCTTCAATCAGGAAGAAGATTGATTTACCCAGTTCATGGGACTGCTGAATACCCAGCGGCGAGAAGATACCGTGGTTAATGGCGTTGTTGAGGAACAGGATTTTCGCCGGTTCAACAAAGATAGACGCCAGCGGCAGCATGTCATGGACAACCATGAAGTTAACGCCCGCAGCCAGCATTTTGGACAGGGCTTCAACAATCGGGCCAATGCCGAGGAATGCCAGAATAGCGAGGATCATCCCGATGATGCCTGCGGAGAAGTTATTCACCAGCATCTCAAAACCGGATTTGATCTTACCGTCTACCCAGCGGTCGAAGTGCTTAATGCACCAGCCGCCCAGCGGACCTGCAATCATAGAACCGAGGAACATCGGCATGTCTGCGCCGACGATAACGCCCATGGTGGTGATGGCACCGACTACGCCGCCACGTTCGCCGCCTACCAGCTTACCACCGGTATAACCGATCAGCAGCGGCAGGAGATAAGTGATCATCGGCCCGACCAGCTTCGCCAGCGTCTCGTTCGGTAACCACCCTGTTGGAATAAATAACGCGGTGATGATACCCCACGCGATAAACGCGCCGATATTTGGCATCACCATGTTGCTGAGGAAACGACCAAAGCTTTGCACTTTGATCTTAATATCGGATGACATAAAAACACCCCTTCTTATGTTTGCTGTCGCGCAGGCTGGAAGCCCGAGGTTTTTTGTTAATGTGGCGGCAGAGGTAGCCGGACCTTGTAGATACTGCGAAATCTGGCACTGAATCGGTTAACTGTCCAGTCGACGGCCTTTTGTGTGATATCAATCACATAAATATAGGGGGTAGAGAGGTAATTGACGTGACGTTCATCACAAAACGCTTGTGTAAAAAAGCAACAAGGCGGCGATTTTCGCTAAAAATGGCATTTAAATGTGAGTAGTGTCACATTTTTGTTTTGATGGTTTGTTGAATCTTTGTGATCTGAATCACAAGATATTTTCTTACGGCGTTCACCTGATGTGATCTACAGCATGTTATGCCTTCGTCATACAATCGTTATGTAACTAAGCAACTCATCACCTCTAAAAATTATTCTTTGGTGTTATGGCGAGAATCGCGAACCCGGATTATTGTCAAAATATCAGCCTGACTCCCTTCTGGCTGCCAGCCCAAAAACAACACTGATAAACGTGAATCCGAGGCAGATATGTTTCTAAACTATTTCGCGTTGGGAGTGCTGATCTTCGTCTTTCTGGTGATTTTTTATGGAATCATCGCGATACATGACATCCCTTATCTGATTGCCAAAAAGCGCAATCACCCCCATGCCGACGCTATTCATACGGCGGGCTGGGTGAGCCTGTTTACTCTGCATGTTATCTGGCCGTTTCTGTGGATCTGGGCGACGCTCTATCAACCGGAGCGTGGCTGGGGTATGCAGTCACATGTTGCGTCGCAGGAGAAAGCGACTGACCCGGAAATCGCCTCACTTTCTGACCGAATTTCCCGGCTGGAGCATCAACTCGCCGCCGAGAAAAAGACTGACTATTCCACGTTCCCGGAGATCTAATTATGGATCTATTGATTGTTTTAACTTACGTGGCGCTGGCGTGGGCGGTCTTTAAAATCTTCCGCATTCCGGTAAATCAGTGGACGCTGGCGACGGCGGCGCTGGGAGGCGTGTTTCTGGTGAGTGGTTTGATTTTGTTGATGAACTACAACCACCCTTACACTTTTACCGCGCAAAAGGCAGTGATAGCGATCCCTATCACGCCACAGGTGACGGGAATTGTTACTGAAGTCACTGACAAGAATAATCAGCTTATTCAAAAGGGCGAGGTGCTTTTTAAGCTCGACCCGGTTCGTTACCAGGCGCGAGTTGACAGACTTCAGGCTGACCTGATGACGGCGACGCATAATATAAAGACGCTGCGTGCGCAGCTCACTGAAGCGCAGGCCAACACCACCCAGGTTTCAGCGGAGCGCGACCGTCTGTTTAAAAATTATCAACGTTACTTGAAAGGCAGCCAGGCGGCGGTGAATCCGTTCTCGGAACGTGACATCGACGATGCGCGGCAAAATTTCCTCGCGCAGGATGCGCTGGTGAAAGGCTCGGTGGCGGAGCAGGCGCAGATCCAGAGCCAGCTCGACAGTATGGTTAACGGCGAGCAATCGCAGATTGTGAGCTTAAGAGCGCAACTTACTGAAGCAAAATATAACCTTGAGCAGACTGTCATTCGCGCGCCGAGCAATGGCTACGTTACTCAGGTACTGATCCGCCCAGGTACATACGCAGCTGCCTTGCCGCTGCGTCCGGTGATGGTCTTCATCCCCGAGCAAAAACGGCAAATTGTCGCCCAATTTCGGCAAAACTCGCTGTTACGTCTGAAACCCGGCGATGATGCGGAAGTGGTGTTTAACGCGCTACCTGGGCAGGTGTTTCACGGCAAACTGACTAGTATTTTACCTGTCGTGCCAGGCGGTTCTTATCAGGCGCAGGGGGTATTGCAATCATTAACGGTCGTGCCCGGCACGGACGGTGTGCTGGGAACCATTGAACTGGACCCTAACGATGATATCGATGCCTTACCCGACGGCATCTACGCCCAGGTGGCGGTTTACTCCGACCATTTCAGCCATGTTTCGGTGATGCGGAAAGTGCTGCTAAGAATGACCAGCTGGATGCATTATCTTTATTTGGATCATTGAGGGGGAGGGGGGAGATTATGGAACTTTGCTCCTTGTAAGGACTAATTATTTTTGCATATTACTTCATTAGCTGCGATGATTTTTCTTTAATATTCATTATGTTAATAAGTTCTGGATGAGTGTGCTCTCATTGGATTTTTTATCCGTCTTGTTCTGCCGCAGGATGAGACTATACATCGTCGAGATCGCAATGATGATATGAGTTGTTCCTCCTGCGACGGCTCTAATCAAAAAAGAGCAGGAGTGCTTTTCCATCTATTGCGATGATGGCTTTATTATCTGAAGGATGACAGTCACATTTAAAAAATATTTAATCTATAGATCACAATGTAGGGTCATGGAATATATGTATACAACTATTTTCTTCTTCACTTTTAATTATCGTATTCATTATAAAACTAAGTTAAAAAAACTCCTGGAGAGTGAGTTATTAATATATTTTTAAATAAAATTAAGTTATCATTCATCGATGCACTTTATAGAATTATCAATGGCCATAATAGTACTATTAACTCTCAATTTTATATTTTTATCATCACTACAAATATTAACTGAATTTATATCAATGATTTTTTTATTCTTATCTTTTATTTTATTTACTGTTTCAATGCAATCAGCGGCAAGTTGGAGTGGATTTAGATTTTTCAGATATGGTCTTATGATCTTTCCCTTACTTAATAAATAGCATGTATAGGATTCGGAAAGTCCAGCATCTATTTTGTACCTCATTATATTAGATAAGGATGTGAGAAATTCCTTGTTATCATTCGCAGCCATATATGCCAGTCCGAGTTCAGCCTCTGCGGCCTTACAGGCAAAATAGCTTAGTGAACACGCTTTTCGTCCCTCTTTAGTACTGGCTGATATTAGTGCCCATAATATTGCTTTGTCTGCCAAATCTAACTCTCTCTGAAATTGTCTTGCAGTAACTGCACTCGCAGAAATAGAGAAAAAAATACAATTGTTAATAACCTTGCCATATTTTTTAGTCCGTAACTGTTAATGTGCTATCTGGCTCTGAAAATATTAACTCATTTAATTTTTGCATGTCATTAGATAAACCAGTTATACAACCCTCGGAACAGAATCGAGGTCCTAAAGACGGACCAAAAGCGTTTAAACAACTATGTATTGAAAATCCATTGCGATTATAAGTTCCTGTATTAACTGACGGTACTAATCGTATGCCGTCAGGTTTTCTATTGCTTGCTCCCGGGTCATTAACATTCCAACTCCATAGGCCTTGAGGTATTGGCCATCTATTTATAAATGTGTACAACGGGGATTATTTTTACATTGCATATTATTACCAGAAGCGACTGGAATACTAAGCACATCATAAAAATTATCATCACATGGTATATCTGAAACACACGAAAGCATACCTAAAGTTATGCTGTATAAACAGGTGGCTAATCCCAAGGGGATCGATTCCAGAAATCGGGTTCAACGGATACTGATAAAAATTCCACCTACCTTCCAGCCCAATCGGAGCCTGAGTGTTATACCGCCCCTGCTGCGGTTAATGTTACCGATAATAGTTATAGTACAGCCCTGATTCATCATCATACTACTGCTGCGGCAGTCTGATGAACTATTGCTTTTACGGATTCTCCTTATTCTTCCTTCTATCCATTCGCTTTAGCTTTTTGAGCTCTTGAAGTTTGCTCTTTGCATCAATATTACCGTTATTTACAGCGAATTCCATCCAATAAATAGCTCTATTCAAATTATAATATTCTGATAATGTTGGATTTGTATCTGATAAAAAGACCCCATAATTAAACTGCGCTGTAACATTCCCCTGAGATGCTGATCTTTCCAAGAATCGCAATTGTTTGTAAATGTTATTTTTAGTAAAGCAGTAATATTGATATAGTCGAAATGATGCCTCTGAATCACCATGTTGTGATTTATACTTCAGTTTCATCAACTTTTTTTCACTTAAATCATAGGTCATTGCTGTAGACCCCATCATACTTTCGTTTTGTTTTATTTTCACATCAGCACCATGCAATTGACAAATAAAAGAGAAATAAAAAAATAGTAACAAGCATGCTTTCATACATCTACAACCTATCTTATATCACTGGGTTTTTCTGGCGTACCTTGCATATTAGAAATGGGGTGCCCAGATGGCCCATATGTTATCCAATTACCAAGGTCTTTTGTTGTTATAGCCATTAGATCCTTATTTGAATTAAGGTTCGTTGGTGCTGTTAGCACTGTATCCATTTTTAACTTACCATTAGTTCCTCGCCCCCACCACGTCCATAGCGTGTCAGGTCCTATTACATTTGTATGTAACTCTTTAGCTAATTGGCTAGCAAATGAATTTTGTCCTTTACCTGTATTACAAGAAAATAACCAAACTGTCATCCCATCTTTATAATTCCCATCAAATTTAATTAGATATGCTAGATCTTTAGCTGTCATGATACTGCGCGTTGCGGATTCAATAGATGTGGGGGTACCATGCCCCCCGATTGTGAAAACGCCTGGGATATTAATCTCATCAGCTACAGAATGGATAAGATCACTTTCGGGGTATAAATTTATATCAACCAAACCTTGCGGATCTACATTTATGACCGGATTCAACGGATACTGATAAAAATTCCATCCCCCCTTCAGTCCAATCGGATCCTGAGTGATATACCGCCCCAGCAGCGGGTCATAATAGCGGTGGCGGTTGTAATACAGGCCGGACTCCTCATCATACTGCTGACCCGGCAGGCGAATGAGCTGCTGCAGATGATGCGGGTTCTCATCACTCAGCAGGTTGCCCCATTCATCATATTCTGCGCACCACGCTGTTGCCCCTTCCGTGCTGATGAGCGCCAGCGGCAGGCCGCGATGGTCGCAGTGGTACAGGTGGATTTTTCGCGCCGGCGTGTACACCGGGTCCATCTGGTTTTTCATCTGCTCCACGGTCAGGCCGCACGATGCCAGCCAGCGGCGGCTTTCCTCACTCACCCGGTCAGCCAGGATTTCACTTTCCAGCCGGTCGAGCATCTGCACCGTGCCGGCGGGAATCCCCCACTGTGCATAGGCAACTCACGCTATGAACGCTTCAGCTTATCAATAGCGGAAGTTATAATTTCATTGTCATCAAACTTGTACAACATAGTATCTAAAACAGGAAGTAGCGTTTTATCACCTAATTCACCCGCAGCTTCAATGATATCATCATAAACAGTATTTTTTTTTAACTCATCGCATAAAACAGATAAAACCCTTTTATCTTTTCTGTAGGAAAGTCCGATTATTGCTTCAATACGGACTTCCTCATTTTTATCCTGAAGCATCTCCACAAAACAATCCCTAATATCACTATTATCATATTTATTGATATTTATTGCAAATGCGGCCCAGTTTCTGACATCTCCATTTGGATCTTTTAACAGATTAATCAATAGTGGAATTGTTGCTTTATCATTGATAACAGAAATAGCAAATGCTGTAGCACGTCTGACATTAGTCGATTTATCAAAAGCAGTAATTTGAGATTGTTCTACTATTTTAGGTGAATAAATTGGGTTTTTCTTGCATCGCTGAGCCGTTGACTCGATTGCCGTAGCTCGAACGCAAGCGCTCTTATCATTCAATGCCATATTGTTCAAAATATTAAAAACATTATCTTCGCATTTTTTGCAAATTTTTATTTGCCCGAGTATAAATGCTCCGATATCTCTACGGATATAATTTTTATCAGAGCAGAACTCAATTGCCAATCTAACAGCGTCTTGCCCACCTCTTAACTGTAATACTCTGGCAGATGAAATTCTTTTCAAGGAATTGTGATCATCAAGTAAGCGAAATAATTCATCATCATTTAGTTTCTTACATTGATTATATAAACCATACTCTTTACTTGCCTTTCTTTTCTGGTATGTATTTGACATTGCAGGAACCTCCACAAGGGCTATCTTTTTTTATCGTTTGACTGTCTGGAGTGACGACAATTCCAGGCTTTCTGTGTGCTTTTTGCATCTTTAGCACTAATATCACCACAATCAATTAGTTCCTGAAGTACGTCACATCTGTCGGGTTTTTTCCCATCACTCCAGAATCTGTCATTTATTATGTCATTGACACGATCAGTTATCCCTGTGTCTGCAACATTTCCACGAGAAGCTATCATTGTTATATCTAATGCTAGTCCCGGATTATTCAATATTAGAGAGTCAAATATTCTTTGTGATGCTGTATCGTTCCACCATTTTGTCAATGCTTTTGCAGCATTATCATCTGCTTGCTGCTGTGCAGGGCTTTTGGGCCATGGAATTGGCAAGGGGAATGGTCTAGGAAAAACTTCTAACCCCAGAGGATCTGTATTCGTAACTGGATTCAACGGATACTGATAAAAATTCCATCCCCCCTTCAGCCCAATCGGATCCTGAGTGATATACCGCCCCTGCAGCGGGTCATAATAGCGGTGGCGGTTGTAATACAGGCCGGACTCCTCATCATACTGCTGCCCCGGCAGGCGGATAAGCTGCTGCAGCTGATGCGGGTTCTCTTCATTCAGCAGGTTGCCCCATTCATCGTATTCTGCGCACCATTCTGTTGTCCCTTCCTTGCTGATAAGGGCCAGCGGCAGGCCGCGATGGTCGCAGTGGTACAGGTGGATTTTTCGCGCCGGCGTGTACACCGGGTCCATCTGGTTTTGCATCTGCGCCACGGTCAGGCCGCACGATGCCAGCCAGCGGCGGCTTTCCTCACTCACCCGGTCAGCCAGGATTTCACTTTCCAGCCGGTCGAGCATCTGCACCAGCACCGGCGGGAACACCACACTGCCACCGTCTTCGCCGCCGGACTGCTGAAGGGCATCCGCCAGGCTGCGGCGCTGCGTTTTCGCCAGCTCACCGGTGGCAGTTTCGACCCTGATGAGTGGCGTGAAGCTCCCCGGCTGATAAATCGTCTGGATGCGGCTCCTGTCGTTCTGTATCGTGGTCAGCCGGTCGCCGTCCCAGCCGTACCAGGTCACTTGCGGTTTCCGTGACAGCGACATCCAGCCCGTCAGGTCCCGTTCACGCCGCCACACCCGTTTTGCCACCCTGCGGCCCAGCGGGTCGTAAAGATAGCGACTTTCGACCAGCGGCTCTTCATATTGTGTCCGCGTGTAGTGCACCAGCCGGTGCTGACTGTCGTAATGGTACCGGTGAGTCCGCTCATCATCCGTGCGGATAACCCCTTCCGGGATGAGGTCGGTTTTCTCTGTCAGCCTGCCGTGACGGTCATACCGGTAAAGATAGTGCGCGTCACGGGCGATACGGTTATCCGGCCACATGCTGAGGGTGCTGTCCGGGTGCAGCTCCGGGTCGGGCAGGCGGTTACCTGCCGGGTCTGTGGCATACGGGATGCGGATATCCAGATTCGCTGCGGTGGTGTGAACGCCGGTCAGCCTGCCGGTGGTGCTGTAGCTGTAACTCCGGGTCTGGCGCGGGCTGCTGATGCGGATGAGTTCGCCGTTGTCGTTCCAGGTGTAATCGCGGTCAGACAGCAGGCTGTTCAGGTGCTGGCTCTGTAACTGCCCGGCAGGGGTATAAGCGGTGGTGAGTTCATAACGGCCGAAGCTGCGCAGCGTTTCCCGGTGCAGGCGGTCGCGGGTGTACTCCACCAGCGGTGTGTCGCCGAGTTTCATGCCTGCCAGGTAACCGCTGCCGTAGGTCAGCCATTCCACGGCGGGCAGGCTGTCCGGTATACAGCGGTTCGCCAGCCCCTGCGCGTTGTACGCATGTCTGGTCTCATGCTGCCAGAGCAGTGCTTCCGTCTGCGGGTGATGCACCGTCTGACGCTCACCGGTCAGCCGGCCTTTCTCATCATACCTGTAATGCACCGCCACCCGGTGCCCTTCGCTGATATGGCTGATGTCTGTCAGCCAGCCACGTTCGTCATACTGCCACCGCTCTGCGGTTTCACCCTTCACGGTGCGGTGCGTGAGGCGGTCTGCTTCGTCATAGTGCCAGTGGGTGACCAGACCCTCATCCTCGCTGCGGATAAGTTTGCCGGTCAGGTCGTGGTGATAACGCTGTGTGCGGCCGTCAAAGCCGGTTTCCTGTATCAGCCGGTCAAGTACATCGTAACGGAAGGTGGTGTGGCTGCCGTTTTCACTGGTCAGGCGGATGACCCGTCCGGCAGCATCGTATTCCATACTGCGCGTCAGCCCGCCCTGCGTGGTACGGACGGCCTTTCCCCACGCATCGTACTGTGTCCCGTTTCTGCTGCCGTCCGGGGCAATGACGGCGGTCAGGTCACCGGCGATGTTGTATTCATACCGCGTTTCATGGCCCTGCGTGTCTTTCACGGCAATTAACTGTCCACGGCTGTCGTATGCGCGGTACTGACTCAGCCCTTCCTCGCGGTGCACCGCCGTCATCTGCCCGAAGCGGTCATGGTCATAACGGGTTACATAACCGGAACAGTCGGTGAAGCTCAGCAACTGACCGTAACGGCTCCACGTCATGGTTTTCCGGCTGCCGGTGGCATCTTCCGTTGCGCAGGGTAAGTCACTGTGTGGATTATCATAACGGTAGCGGGTGATATCGCCGTCAGGGGCAGTTTCCTGAATCAGACGGCCCAATTCATCATATTCCCGGCGCAATTCCAGCCCGTCAGGCCCGGTGGCTGACGTTAACTGGTTGTGGTGGTTATAGTAAAACGCCGATGCCCTGCCATCCGGCGTGGTTATGCGCGTGATGAGGCCCGTCACCACATCCGGGCTGTACTCTGTTGTCCTGCCTGCGGCATCCGTCTGTGCCCTGAGCCTGCCCACGGCGTCAAACTGACTCTGCGTGACGCTGCCGTCCGCGTGTTCCTTTTTCACCACCCGCTTCAGCCCGGCTTCGCCCTGCGTGTGCAGCACTTCACGGCGGTCCAGGCTGTCGGTGATGGTGATGCGGTCTTTCTCATACTGATACGTGTAGCTTAAGCCTGCCGGGTTTAGCTGTTCTGTCACCCGCCCGTCGCTGTCGTAACGGTAACGGATTTCCGGCCGGCCCGTGTGACGGTGCGCCACCATCCGGCCCCGGTATTTATCATCGTAAGTAAAGCTGCGCACCTGTTTGCCACTACGGTCATACACCACCGCCAGTTCGCCGCGTGGCGTCCAGCCATAGCGCACCAGCGGCGCGGCAGGTAAATTCTCCGGGTATTCCGGGTCGTGCGTCAGCCACACGGCAGACAGACGGATGCCGTTGTCCCGGCCATATTCGGTGTAACCCGGCAGGGTATCAGGAAAAGCGGACGGTTCCGTCCCGCCGGAAATGGCCTGCTGCCGGGCTTCTTCTGCCCGCTGCGCCTGCGTGGTCAGTACCAGCCGGAAGTGACGCCAGGCACCATCCGTCACGCCGGTGATTTCGCCGCTGAATTCACCGGCGGCTTCGCGGTGGAACGTCTGTGTGCGCCCGAAGCGGTCCACCAGCCCGGTCAGTACCCGGTACGGCGGCAGCGGCGCAGGCAGCACCTCATCCGCTTCCGGCACCCGCTCACACCAGCCGAGCAGCCACCACGGCCCCTGCGGACTGTTTGTCGCCAGATAACGATGCGGACTTAAGCGGAGTTCTTCCGGCAGCGCCTGCCAGAGTGCGGCCAGCCGGTGACCTTCATCCAGTTTCGCCACGCCGCCGCGCACCATCCACAGTGACTCGCTGCGGCTGTAACCGTCCTCACCGGGAAACAGGTGCTCAAAATACAGGCTTCTGCCGCCGTTATCACTGAGTATCAGTGTGTTATCGCGCAGCTGTAAGCGGATATCCGCAGGCATTTTCCAGCCGGGGCCGAGGCTCCCCACCGGCGCGGGCGTTTTTGTCCGGTAACTGCTGTAGGTGCGGGAGAGGATGAACGGCAGCGGGCCGGGCAGGGCGATGTCGGTTTCACCGGGAAGGACCTTTGCACCGAGCAGGGGATTGACCGGATGGCCGGACGTCACTCCGCCGGGGCACACCGAACAGGCCACGCCGGTGGGGGCACCAATGCGCACCCCGGCTGAACCCTGAACAATGCTACCGCCATACTGCGTCATGTCGCCCTGACGCGCTGCCGGTTTTCCGCTCATTTCTCATCCTTGTTTTATCGGGTTATTTGTCTGCTGACAGGCGAAACCCTACAGATTTATAAGAAAGCCTGAAGTGAGATATCCATCAGAGTGAAATAATTAGGAAAATATTTATATCACCATGATAAATATGTGATTTATTTGGAAGTAACAAACCATCAACATTTTCTGCCCTTTTTCCCATCACCAGGCCATACTGATATTTTTCCTCGCACAAAGGACTCGGCATGAAACTCGTCGGTAGCTACACCAGCCCGTTTGTACGCAAACTTTCTATTCTGTTGTTAGAAAAGGGCATAACTTTCGAATTTATTAATGAACTGCCCTATAACGCGGACAACGGCGTGGCGCAATTTAACCCGTTAGGAAAAGTGCCGGTGCTGGTGACCGAAGAGGGCGAATGTTGGTTTGATTCGCCGATCATCGCTGAATATATTGAATTAATGAATGTCGCTCCGGCGATGTTGCCGCGCGATCCGCTGGAGTCGTTGCGGGTGCGCAAAATTGAGGCACTGGCGGATGGCATTATGGATGCCGGGCTGGTATCGGTGCGTGAACAGGCGCGTCCAGCGGCGCAGCAGTCTGAAGATGAATTGTTACGCCAGCGGGAGAAAATCAACCGCAGTCTGGATGTGCTGGAAGGATATCTGGTCGATGGCACACTCAAAACCGATACGGTCAATCTGGCGACTATCGCCATTGCCTGTGCCGTCGGATATCTCAATTTCCGCCGCGTTGCGCCAGGTTGGTGTGTCGACCGCCCACACTTAGTCAAACTGGTCGAAAACCTGTTTAGCCGCGAAAGTTTTGCTCGCACCGAACCGCCAAAGGCTTGATGCGCGATATGTCCTCCTGACCCATCTCACGTTACAATCCGTGGTTATGTTAAACGCCCTTCTCCGTGTGAGAGGGCCTTGATCAGCCAGGTTTCCTATGACAACCGAAACGCGTTCCCTCTATAGTCAACTTCCGGCTATTGATCGCTTATTGCGCGATAGCTCCTTTCTTTCTTTGCGTGATACTTATGGTCACACCCGCGTGGTGGAATTGTTGCGTCAGATGCTCGACGAAGCGCGAGAAGTGATTCGTGGCAGCCAGACGCTGCCTGCGTGGTGTGAAAACTGGGCGCAAGAAGTCGATGCCCGGTTGACGAAAGAAGCGCAGAGCGCGCTGCGTCCGGTGATCAACCTGACGGGAACCGTGCTGCATACCAACCTTGGGCGAGCTTTACAGGCGGAAGCCGCGGTGGAAGCCGTTGCGCAGGCTATGCGTTCGCCAGTGACCCTCGAGTACGATCTGGACGACGCCGGACGCGGACATCGCGATCGGGCGCTGGCGCAGCTGCTGTGCCGTATTACGGGGGCGGAAGATGCCTGTATCGTCAATAACAATGCGGCGGCGGTGTTATTGATGTTGGCGGCCACTGCCAGCGGAAAAGAGGTGGTGGTATCTCGCGGCGAACTGGTGGAGATTGGCGGCGCGTTTCGTATTCCCGATGTTATGCGTCAGGCAGGCTGCACCCTACACGAAGTAGGGACCACCAACCGCACGCACGCGAATGATTATCGTCAGGCGGTGAATGAAAATACCGCACTGTTGATGAAAGTACATACCAGTAACTACAGCATTCAGGGGTTCACCAAAGCGATAGATGAAGCGGAACTGGTGGCGCTCGGCAAAGAGCTGGATGTTCCCGTAGTGACTGATTTAGGCAGTGGCTCGCTGGTCGATCTTAGCCAGTACGGTTTGCCGAAAGAGCCAATGCCGCAGGAGTTGATTGCGGCGGGCGTCAGTCTGGTGAGTTTCTCCGGCGACAAGTTGTTAGGCGGGCCGCAGGCAGGAATTATTGTTGGTAAAAAAGAGATGATCGCCCGCCTGCAAAGCCACCCGCTGAAGCGTGCATTACGCGCGGATAAAATGACCCTCGCGGCGCTGGAAGCCACGTTGCGTCTTTATTTACACCCTGAAGCTCTGAGTGAAAAATTACCGACCCTGCGCCTGCTTACCCGCAGCGCAGAGGTCATTCAAATCCAGGCACAACGTTTACAGGCCCCCCTTGCCGCACATTACGGCGCGGAGTTTGCGGTACAGGTTATGCCATGTCTTTCGCAGATTGGCAGTGGTTCGCTGCCGGTTGATCGCCTGCCGAGCGCGGCATTAACGTTTACACCCCATGATGGACGCGGTAGCCACCTTGAGTCATTAGCCGCCCGCTGGCGTGAATTGCCAGTGCCGGTGATTGGTCGTATTTATGACGGACGATTGTGGCTGGATTTACGCTGCCTTGAAGATGAGCAACGGTTTTTGGAGATGTTGTTGAAATGATTATTGCGACTGCCGGACACGTTGACCACGGCAAAACAACCTTATTGCAGGCGATTACTGGCGTAAATGCTGACCGTCTGCCGGAAGAAAAAAAGCGCGGCATGACCATCGATCTCGGCTATGCCTACTGGCCGCAGCCGGATGGTCGCGTGCCTGGTTTTATCGACGTACCCGGTCATGAAAAGTTTCTTTCCAACATGCTGGCGGGCGTTGGTGGTATCGATCACGCGCTGTTGGTGGTGGCGTGCGATGACGGCGTGATGGCACAGACCCGTGAGCATCTGGCGATTTTGCAGCTGACCGGTAACCCGATGCTGACAGTGGCGCTGACCAAAGCTGATCGCGTGGACGAAGCGCGTGTTGATGAGGTTGAACGCCAGGTAAAGGAGGTTCTGCGGGAATACGGTTTTGCTGAGGCAAAACTGTTTATCACCGCAGCAACCGAAGGTCGGGGAATTGATGCCCTGCGCGAGCATCTGCTTCAGTTACCAGGACGTGAACACGCCAGCCAACATAGTTTCCGCCTCGCGATCGACCGCGCATTTACCGTAAAAGGTGCCGGGCTGGTCGTCACCGGTACGGCGTTAAGCGGGGAAGTGAAGGTAGGCGATTCACTCTGGCTGACTGGTGTAAATAAACCGATGCGTGTACGTGCGCTGCATGCACAAAACCAGCCAACAGAAACCGCCCATGCCGGGCAGCGTATCGCGCTTAACATCGCGGGTGATGCGGAAAAAGAGCAGATTAACCGTGGCGACTGGCTGCTTGCCGATGCGCCGCCAGAGCCGTTCACACGGGTGATTGTCGAGCTTCAAACCCATACGCCGCTGACCCAGTGGCAGCCGCTGCATATTCACCACGCCGCCAGCCACGTTACGGGACGCGTTTCGCTGCTGGAAGATAACCTTGCCGAGCTGGTGTTCGACACGCCGCTGTGGCTGGCGGATAACGATCGCTTAGTGCTGCGCGATATCTCGGCCCGCAACACGCTGGCGGGGGCGCGTGTGGTGATGCTTAACCCGCCGCGTCGCGGTAAACGTAAGCCGGAATATCTGCAATGGCTGGCGTCTCTTGCACGGGCGCAGAGCGATGCCGATGCGTTATCTGTTCATCTGGAACGCGGCGCGGTTAACCTTGCGGATTTCGCCTGGGCGCGCCAGCTCAACGGCGAAGGGATGCGCGAATTGCTGCAACAGCCTAGTTATATTCAGGCTGGTTATAGCTTGTTGAATGCGCCAGTTGCCGCCCGCTGGCAGCGGAAAATTCTCGACACATTAGCGACTTATCATGAGCAACATCGCGATGAACCTGGTCCTGGGCGCGAACGTCTGCGACGTATGGCGTTGCCAATGGAAGATGAAGCGCTGGTACTGTTGCTGATTGAAAAGATGCGCGAAAGCGGCGACATCCTCAGTCATCACGGTTGGCTGCATCTGCCAGATCACAAAGCGGGCTTCAGCGAAGAGCAGCAGGCCATCTGGCAAAAAGCAGAGCCGCTGTTTGGTGACGAGCCGTGGTGGGTGCGTGACCTGGCAAAAGAGACGGGAACCGACGAGCAGGCAATGCGCCTGACGCTGCGCCAGGCGGCGCAGCAAGGAATAATTACCGCGATCGTCAAAGATCGTTATTACCGTAACGATCGGATTGTCGAATTTGCCAATATGATCCGCGATCTCGATCAGGAGTGTGGTTCAACCTGCGCGGCGGATTTCCGCGATCGCTTAGGCGTAGGCCGAAAGCTGGCAATTCAGATTCTGGAATATTTTGACCGCATTGGCTTTACGCGTCGTCGTGGAAATGATCATTTATTGCGCGACGCATTATTATTTCCGGAAAAATAAGGAAATGATTAATTAATTTTTAAAATAAATTAATACAAATTTCTTATGATTTTAAAAAAAGCACATTGTTTAATGAATACAATGTGCTTTTTATTAGATTAATTTTGATAATCAATAATACTGATCATATTTTCGAATGAAAATCCTCAGTAAGCTGCCCGCCCTTTTTTACACTTTCAGGAGTGTGTTATGGCATCTTCAACTTTCTTTATTCCTTCTGTGAATGTCATCGGCGCTGATTCATTGACTGATGCAATGAATATGATGGCAGATTATGGATTTACCCGTACCTTAATTGTCACTGACAATATGTTAACGAAATTAGGTATGGCGGGTGATGTGCAAAAAGCACTGGAAGAACGCAATATTTTTAGCGTTATTTATGATGGCACCCAACCTAACCCAACCACGGAAAACGTCGCCGCAGGTTTGAAATTACTTAAAGAAAATAATTGCGATAGCGTGATTTCCTTAGGCGGTGGTTCTCCGCATGACTGTGCAAAAGGTATTGCGCTGGTGGCAGCCAATGGTGGTGATATCCGTGATTATGAAGGCGTTGACCGCTCTGCAAAACCGCAGCTGCCGATGATCGCCATCAATACCACTGCGGGTACAGCATCAGAAATGACTCGTTTCTGCATCATCACCGACGAAGCGCGTCACATCAAAATGGCGATTGTTGATAAGCACGTGACTCCGCTGCTTTCTGTCAATGACTCCTCGCTGATGATCGGTATGCCGAAGTCACTGACCGCCGCCACTGGTATGGACGCCTTAACGCACGCTATCGAAGCGTATGTTTCTATTGCCGCCACGCCGATCACTGACGCTTGTGCACTGAAAGCCGTGACCATGATTGCCGAAAACCTGCCGTTAGCCGTTGAAGATGGCAGTAATGCGAAAGCGCGTGAAGCAATGGCTTATGCCCAGTTCCTCGCCGGTATGGCGTTCAATAATGCTTCTCTGGGTTATGTTCATGCGATGGCGCACCAGCTGGGCGGTTTCTACAACCTGCCACACGGTGTATGTAACGCCGTTTTGCTGCCGCATGTTCAGGTATTCAACAGCAAAGTCGCCGCCGCACGTCTGCGTGACTGTGCCGCTGCAATGGGCGTGAACGTGACAGGTAAAAACGATGCGGAAGGTGCTGAAGCCTGCATTAACGCCATCCGTGAACTGGCGAAGAAAGTGGATATCCCGGCAGGCCTACGCGACCTGAACGTGAAAGAAGAAGATTTCGCGGTTCTGGCGACTAATGCCCTGAAAGATGCCTGTGGTTTTACTAACCCGATCCAGGCAACTCACGAAGAAATTGTGGCGATTTATCGCGCAGCGATGTAATCATCATTTCCACAACGGCTGGCAAATTGTCAGCCGCTTTTTCAACTATCTCTGTAACCCTTGCCCGTAAATTCGTGATAGCTGTCGTAAAGCTGTTACCGACTGGCGAAGATTTCGCCAGTCACGTCTACCCTTGTTATACCTCACACCGCAAGGAGACGATCATGACCAATAATCCCCCTTCAGCACAGATTAAGCCCGGCGAGTATGGTTTCCCCCTCAAGTTAAAAGCCCGCTATGACAACTTTATTGGCGGCGAATGGGTAGCCCCTGCCGACGGCGAGTATTACCAGAATCTGACGCCGGTGACCGGGCAGCTGCTGTGCGAAGTGGCGTCTTCGGGCAAACGAGACATCGATCTGGCGCTGGATGCTGCGCACAAAGTGAAAGATAAATGGGCGCACACCTCGGTGCAGGATCGTGCGGCGATTCTGTTTAAGATTGCCGATCGAATGGAACAAAACCTCGAGCTGTTAGCGACAGCTGAAACCTGGGATAACGGCAAACCCATTCGCGAAACCAGTGCTGCTGATGTACCGCTGGCGATTGACCATTTCCGCTATTTCGCCTCGTGTATCCGGGCACAGGAAGGCGGTATCAGTGAAGTTGATAGCGAAACCGTGGCCTATCATTTCCATGAACCGTTAGGCGTGGTGGGGCAGATTATTCCGTGGAACTTCCCGCTGCTGATGGCGAGCTGGAAAATGGCTCCCGCGCTGGCGGCGGGCAACTGTGTGGTGCTGAAACCCGCACGTCTTACCCCGCTTTCTGTACTGCTGCTAATGGAAATCGTCGGTGATTTACTGCCGCCGGGCGTGGTGAACGTGGTCAACGGCGCAGGTGGGGAAATTGGCGAATATCTGGCGACCTCGAAACGCATCGCCAAAGTGGCGTTTACCGGCTCAACGGAAGTGGGCCAACAAATTATGCAATACGCCACGCAAAACATTATTCCGGTGACGCTGGAGCTGGGCGGCAAATCGCCAAATATCTTCTTTGCTGATGTGATGGATGAAGAAGATGCCTTTTTCGATAAAGCGCTGGAAGGCTTTGCACTGTTTGCCTTTAACCAGGGCGAAGTTTGCACCTGTCCGAGTCGTGCTTTAGTGCAGGAATCTATCTACGAACGCTTTATGGAACGCGCCATCCGCCGTGTCGAAAGCATTCGTAGCGGTAACCCGCTCGACAGCGTGACGCAAATGGGCGCGCAGGTTTCTCACGGGCAACTGGAAACCATCCTCAACTACATTGATATCGGTAAAAAAGAGGGCGCTGACGTGCTCACAGGCGGGCGGCGCAAGCTGCTGGAAGGTGAACTGAAAGACGGCTACTACCTCGAACCGACGATTCTGTTTGGTCAGAACAATATGCGGGTGTTCCAGGAGGAGATTTTTGGCCCGGTGCTGGCGGTGACCACCTTCAAAACGATGGAAGAAGCGCTGGAGCTGGCGAACGATACGCAATATGGCCTGGGCGCGGGCGTCTGGAGCCGCAACGGTAATCTGGCCTATAAGATGGGGCGCGGCATACAGGCTGGGCGCGTGTGGACCAACTGTTATCACGCTTACCCGGCACATGCGGCGTTTGGTGGCTACAAACAATCAGGTATCGGTCGCGAAACCCACAAGATGATGCTGGAGCATTACCAGCAAACCAAGTGCCTGCTGGTGAGCTACTCGGATAAACCGTTGGGGCTGTTCTGATATAAGAAGCTGGTCGCATTGGGTATTCATTGCCTGATGCGACGCTTACGCGTCTTATCATGCCTACGGGAACCTGACCGTAGGCCGGATAAGGCGTACACGCCGCATCCGGCATAAACAAAGCGCACGTTGTTACAATTTACGTTTTAAACCTACGTGCGCAATAACCCAGACTACGCCAACAGAAGTACGTTTCTGGGGCGTGTTTTGTCAGGAGTTTAATCTCGCGTTTCGATGGTGAGCGGGCGAACCAGGCCGTAAATCACCATTGGTGATCCGAGGCCAATCAGCAATAAACGGTAGATAATTGAAGGTTTAATACGCTTAATCTGTACTGTGGATGTTTTACTGGAGTTATTCATTAGTTTGGCCAATAGTTCCACTATTTCAATATGATAAACCTCGTCCTGTTGAAAAACCAGACAGCACATTTAAGAAAGTATATAAAAAACAATATGTCGTTATATAAATAAGGAAATTGCACTGCATCATGGCATTTCATAATATGCGTTAATTGTTCTTTTTTATATTCTTTGAGGGAAATATGTTCCTGGACTATTTTGCACTGGGAGTGCTTATTTTTGTATTTCTGGTGATCTTCTATGGGATCATTATTTTACATGATATTCCCTACCTGATTGCCAAAAAACGTAATCATCCTCATGCCGACGCCATTCATGTTGCTGGTTGGGTGAGTCTTTTTACGTTACATGTTATCTGGCCGTTTTTGTGGATTTGGGCCACGCTTTACCGCCCGGAGCGGGGATGGGGAATGCAAAGCCATGATTCATCCGTTATGCAACTGCAACAGCGCATTGCCGGGCTGGAGAAACAGCTCGCCGACATCAAATCCTCTTCTGCCGAGTAATACTTATGGATTTACTGATTATTTTGACCTATGTGGCTTTTGCATGGGCAATGTTTAAGATCTTCAAAATTCCCGTAAATAAATGGACCATTCCCACAGCGGCCCTGGGTGGAATATTTATTGTCAGCGGTCTAATTCTGTTAATGAACTATAACCATCCGTATACCTTTAAAGCGCAAAAAGCGGTTATTTCTATTCCTGTTGTCCCACAGGTGACTGGTGTGGTGATTGAAGTGACGGATAAGAAAAATACGCTGATTAAAAAAGGTGAGGTGCTATTTCGACTGGACCCGACGCGTTATCAGGCGCGGGTGGATCGGCTGATGGCGGATATCGTTACCGCAGAACATAAACAGCGGGCGTTGGGCGCAGAGTTAGATGAGATGGCGGCGAATACTCAGCAGGCAAAGGCCACGCGGGATAAATTCGCTAAAGAGTATCAGCGTTACGCACGTGGCAGCCAGGCGAAAGTAAACCCGTTTTCAGAACGCGATATCGATGTGGCGCGGCAAAATTATCTGGCGCAGGAAGCCTCCGTGAAGTCATCGGCGGCGGAACAAAAACAGATCCAGAGCCAGCTGGATAGCCTGGTGTTGGGTGAACATTCTCAAATCGCCAGCCTGAAAGCACAGCTCGCGGAAGCAAAATATAACCTTGAGCAGACGATAGTGCGTGCGCCGAGCGATGGTTATGTGACCCAGGTACTGATTCGTCCGGGTACCTATGCCGCGTCGCTGCCGCTACGTCCGGTGATGGTGTTTATACCCGATCAGAAACGACAAATCGTGGCGCAGTTCCGTCAGAACTCCTTGCTGCGACTGGCTCCTGGCGACGATGCGGAAGTGGTGTTTAATGCTCTGCCAGGTAAGGTATTCAGCGGTAAGCTGGCAGCCATTAGTCCAGCCGTTCCCGGCGGAGCTTATCAGTCGACCGGCACCTTACAGACGTTAAACACAGCGCCGGGTTCAGATGGCGTTATCGCGACCATTGAACTGGATGAGCACACTGATTTGAGCGCTTTACCAGACGGTATTTACGCCCAGGTGGCGGTTTACTCTGATCATTTCAGCCATGTCTCGGTGATGCGCAAAGTGCTATTACGCATGACCAGCTGGGTGCATTACCTTTATCTCGATCATTAATCTTCGCTTTCCGCCGCTTGTTCAGGCCGCAGTTGCTGCGACTGAGCAAGCTGGTGGCGAATTTCACGCAGCATTTCATCCAGCACATACTGGACCCGCCAGGGCTGGTATTCCCGTTTACGGAAGATAGCCACCAGATCCAGCCACCATTCATAGGGTTGCTGAAAGCAGGGCACCAGCGTGCCGTCTTGCAGGTCGCTCTGCACACTTTTGTCTGGCGCAAACACAATCCCCAGGTGATTTCGTGCCAGCTCCAGCGCAGATTGCGTGTTGTCGCAAACGTAATTTCCCTTCACGCGATAATCCCGCACCTCTTTACTCCCGGCGACGTTGAAGCGCCAGATATTCGCGTCGTCGATCATCATCGAGTCGATCAAAATACAGGAGTGATGTTCGAGTTCGTCAGGACGGCTAATGGGATGTTTCTCAAGATAGCGCTGGCTGGCATAAGCGGTTACGGCATATTGGGTAATAAAACTGGCAACCAGCGATTCATCTTTTGGTGGAGCGTAGCTGATTAAAACATCACAATCATCAGGAAATTCGACGCCTTCATAAAAGGCATTACGCTCAAGATTGCAGGTTTTTAGCGATAAGGTGATATCACCGATATCTTTAATTTTATCGATTACATGTTTGGATAAATAGGTAATTATGCCGGTTGGGGCGTAGATGGTGACCCGACCACGTTTCTCATGCTTATAATCTGCAATAAAATTATTAAGCTGCTCGTTTCTGTCCAGCATGTCGTTGATGTACGGTAACAGCGCGGTACCAAAAGGTGTGAGCATCAGCTGCCGGGTGGTTCGGTCAAAGACTTTTAAACCCACTTTTGATTCAAAATCAGCAAGATATTTGCTGGCGTTGGCCTGTGCGATGCCAAGTACAGTCGCGGCATGGCTGATATTTTCACTGGCAGCGATTACCGAGATAATTTTTAACTCCCGGTACTTAAGTTGTAATTTTGTCATCGCAACAGCCCAATTATATATAATTTTATATATTACTATATAAATATGAATCTTGCACCGGAGAAATTGTAAGCATTACTATGCCGACTCTTTTTTATCTTATTTTAAAATGGAATACCGAACATGTTAATTAACCGCAATATTGTGGCGTTATTTGCGTTGCCTTTTATGGCAAGCGCAACTGCTTCTGAATTATTCATTGGTGCCGGTGCGGCTTATAATGAATCGCCTTATCGCGGTTATAATGAAAATACAAAGGCAATTCCCCTGATTAGTTATGAAGGTGATTCTTTTTATGTTCGTCAGACCACGTTAGGTTTTATTCTGTCGCAAAGTGAAAAAAATGAACTTAGCCTGACCGCATCCTGGATGCCGCTGGAATTTGACCCTGCCGATAATGACGATTATGCCATGCAACAGCTTGATAAGCGTGATAGTACGGCTATGGCGGGGGTTGCCTGGTATCACCACGAGCGTTGGGGAACTGTGAAAGCCTCTGCGGCTGCGGACGTTCTGGATAACAGCAACGGCTGGGTGGGGGAGCTATCGGTTTTCCACAAAATGCAGATAGGTCGCCTGTCGCTGACACCTGCGCTGGGCGTGCTCTATTATGACGAGAATTTCAGTGACTATTACTATGGCATTTCAGAGAGTGAGTCCCGTTGTAGCGGTCTGGCAAGTTATTCCGCGCAGGATGCCTGGGTGCCCTATGTCAGCCTGACGGCAAAATACCCGATAGGAGAGCACGTCGTATTGATGGCGAGCGCAGGATACAGCGAGCTGCCGGAAGAGATTACCGACAGCCCGATGATTGATCGTAATGAGAGTTTTACCTTTGTCACCGGGGTGAGCTGGCGTTTTTAATTCACCGGTGGATGTCGGTGCGGCTGGTGCTCCGTCGTAATGCCACAAAGGTTGTTGCTCTGGATTGCTCTGTTCATACCGGGAACCTGGCGTCTGAATCAGGATCTTATGGCTGAACAATCCCTTGCCTTCAAATGTCGTAAATGGCGCATCGGCGGGCAGCAACAGGTTATGCAGTGACTCGACGTTGTCGGCCTGCTCCATGCAATACGGTTTAATGACGTTGGCTATTTCCGGCAGATTTTTCAGAAACATACTGGTTTAACGCCAGCAGCGTGGAAGCGGCGTTACAGCAAGGAACATATCAATTCGTAGTGCCGGGGCGATGAAGCCCCGGCGTGAGGGATTACTGCCCGTAATAGGCATTGGCCCCATGCTTACGCAGGTAGTGCTTATCCAGCAGTTCGTTTTGCATCGCAGGGGGCTGCGGCGCAAGCTGGCGCGAGAATAGACCCATATAGGCGCATTCTTCGAGTACTACGGCGTTATGCACGGCATCGGCGGCGTTTTTACCCCATGCGAACGGGCCGTGAGAATGCACCAGCACCGCCGGGATTTGTGCCGGACTCCTGCCACGTTCTTCGAAGGTTTCAATGATCACTTCGCCGGTCTGATATTCATATTCGCCGTTAATCTCCTCTGCGGTCATCTGTCGCGTGCAGGGGATGGCACCGTAAAAATAATCGGCGTGGGTGGTGCCCCAGGCGGGGAGATCCAGCCCGGCCTGTGACCAGATGGTGGCGTGGCGCGAGTGGGTATGCACAATACCGCCAATTTCGGCATAGCGACGGTAGAGCGCCAGATGCGTTGGTGTATCGGAAGAGGGTTTTTTGCTGCCTTCCACCACCTTACCGCTGGCTATCTCAACCACCACCATATCGTCGGCGGTCATCACGTCGTACTCGACGCCGGAAGGTTTGATTACCATCCATTGCCGCGTTTCGTCTACCGCGCTGACATTGCCCCAGGTGAACGTCACCAGATGGTGAGCGGGAAGCGCCAGATTCGCCGCCAGCACGTCGGCTTTCAGTTGCTCTAACATATAAATCCAGCCTCCTGCATACGCGCTTCAATCCAACGCCGCGCCTGAATAATCTCCAGCACCGGCTCTTTGGCTTTTTCGGTCCACATCTCAATCAGGAAAGAACCGCGATAGTTCAGTTTATGCAGCGTTTTGAAGATGCCAACGAAATCGACGCAGCCTTCGCCAAACGGCACGTCGCGGAACTGTCCGGGACTTTGCCCGGTGACTGGCTGGGTGTCTTTCAGGTGGATCGCGGCGATACGGTCAATGCCCAGTTTCAGTTCGGCGGGAACATCATTGCCCCAGGCGCTGAGGTTGCCGACGTCCGGGTAGACGGTGAACCACGGTGAGGCGAGCATCTCGTCCCATTTTTTCCATTTGCTGATGGAGTTCATAAACGCGGTATCCATAATCTCCACCGCCAGCATTACTTGTGATGCCGCCGCCTGTTCGACTGCCCACGCCAGCCCTTCAGCAAAACGTTGCCGGGTGCCTTCGTCGTGGTCTTCGTAATAGACGTCATAACCTGCCAGCTGGATGGTGCGAATGCCGAGATCGCGCGCCAGGCGAATCGCTTTACTCATGATTTCCCGCGCCCGTTCGCGCACTGCCTCGTCACGGCTACCAAAGGGAAAGCGACGATGTGCGGACAGGCACATCGACGGGATCCCAACACCTGTTTCGATCATCGCGGCAACCAGCGAAGTCCTTTGTGCGGCGCTCCAGTCAAGACGTGAGAGCCGTTCGTCGGTTTCATCCACCGACATTTCGACAAAATCAAAACCGCAGCTTTTTGCCAGCACCAGCCGCTCCGGCCAGGAGAGATCTTTCGCCAGCGCTTTTTCATAAATCCCTAACGGATGATTACGCACGCGCACCTCCCCAGATAGCGTCGATTTGCGCATGGAAATCGCCAGCCACTTGCGCCGGATTTGCCGCGCCTGCCAGTGCCCGCCCGGCAATAAACGCTTTCACGCGGATATCTTTAAACAGCGGCAGGTCAGCAGGGGTAATCCCGCCAGTAATGGAAAGCTCAAGGCCGATATCTGAAAGCGCCTTCATGCGTGCCAGATCGGCTTCGCCCCACTGTTGCCCGCTGGCCTGTGCATCACGACCGCGATGATAAATGGCCTGCCGCACGCCAATACGATGCCAGTCGCGGGCGTCGTCCAGCGTCCAGTTACCGAACAGCTCTATCTGAATTTCACCCCCGCAGCGTTGTGCCATTGCGTGGCCTTTTTCTACCGTCGCGAGCGGCGCGGCGCAGATGATGGTCATCCAGTTAGCGCCTGCGCCAAACGCCTGTTGCGCGAGCGTTTCACCAGCGTCGGCGACCTTCCAGTCAGCAACGATGATTTTGTCCGGGCACTGTTCGCGCAAGGCTTTCACCGCGCCAAGCCCTTCGTTTAAACAGAGAATGGTGCCCGCTTCGACGATATCGACGCTGTCTTTTAACAGCGTCACGTCGCGCTGCGCGGCTTCAAGTGATGAGTGGTCGAGGGCCAGTTGCAGAAGTGGTCGGCTCATAATGTGTGCTCCTTAATGCGGGCGTGAAAGCCCTGAAGTGCGGCAATGAGATGCTGATAACGTTGATATTTTTTTTGGTAAAGCTGATGGGCGGTCATATCTGGCAGCAGGGTGCGCACCGGGTGTCGCAAGTCACGTTGGGCTTCGCTGAAGTTGTGATAAACCCCGGTGCCGACGCGGGCGGCAAGGGCCGCACCAAAGCAGCCGGTTTCTTCCACCTGCGGCAGCTCGATACGCAGACCGCTGACGTCCGCCAGCATTTGCATCCAGACATCGGAGTGCGCCGGGCCGCCAGTGACGCGTAGGGTGTGAACATCAGTAAAACGTTCGCGCATTCGGTTGAGGTGGGTCATATGGCTGAACACCACCCCTTCATAGATGGCCTGCAACAGGTGCGCGCGGGTGTGAATGGCCTGCATCCCGTAGAAACCACTGGTCATCTCGAGTCCGGCGTTGCTGCCGTACAGGAACGGCAGGAAAAAGAGATCGCCCCCAGCCTTCGGCAAGCTGGCAACGGCCTGATTGATCTCATCAAACGAGATTTCTCCCCACTGTGCGGTAAACCATTCGAGGTTGCCGGAAGAGGTAGGGCTGGCTTCGTGAACGATAAATTCACCATCGTTAACATAGCGACCATAGACATACGGATGCGCTTCACCGTCACGTAAACCGCGGGTTATGCCGCTGGTCACCGCCCAGGTCCCCATCACCGCATTGAGGGTAAATTCGTCTTCGATCCCGGCGCAGAGTGCGGTGGAAACCACATCAAACAGGCCGCCAACAACGGGCGTACCCGCTTTCAGACCGGTCAGGGCGGCTGTCTGAGCGGTGATCTCCCCGCAGATTTCGGCAGATCCGACAACAGGCGGCAGGGCGTGATTGATTTCAGCGATCCCCAGCCAGTCGGTGAGGCACGGGTCATATTCCCCAAGACTCATGTTGTAGAGGTTGGACTCGGAAATATTGCTCTCTTCACAGCCTTTGACGCCAGTTAAACACCAGCGCAGGTAGTCGTGCGTCATCATCACGCAGCCAATTTGCGCGTAGCGTTCTGGTTCGTGCTCTTTCAGCCAGCGTAACAGCGACACCGGATGCCCGGTCCACAAGGTTTGTCGGGTCAGCGGGTAGAGTTTTTCCGGGATGCCATCTTCCTGCCAGCGACGAACGATTTCCATCGCCCAGCGGTCCGAGGACAAAATAGCATTCCCGAGCGGTTTGTCGTTTTTATCCAGCAAAAACAAGCCCTTTCCCTGTGCGGAGATGCCGATACCGACAATTTGTTCCCCGCTAACACCAGAATGAGTAAGCAGGGCGCGAATGACAGCCATGCAGCATTGCCACAGTTCTGCCATATCGCGCTCTGCCCAGCCTGGCTGCGGGCTTAATGCGCACAGCGGCAGGCGCTGCACGCCTGCCTCCCGGCCTTCGCGGTCATACAGCCCGGCTTTCAGCCAGCTACCGCCACAATCTAACCCCAGCCAGTATTGCGTCATGGTTTATTGCACCTCATCCACGGCTTTCAGCAGATCAGCTCCCTGCGGCACATCTTTAACAAACATGTCGCGAACCTGATTCCCCAGTGCGTCGCTAAAGGCTTTGCGGTCGAGATCGGTGATGACTTCCACGCCCGCTTCTTTCATGCCGTCGATGATTTTTTGCTGATCTTCAGCAACCAGTTTGCGCTGATAGTTACCCGCTTCTTGTGCAGATGAAACTAGCGCCTGCTGGAACTCCGGACTTAAGCCATCAAACTTCGCTTTGTTGATCACCACCAGAAGCGGGGAATAGGCGTGGTGCGTCAGAGAAAGGAACTTCTGCACTTCGAAAAATTTTGCTGACCAGACGACGTTGATCGGGTGTTCCTGAGCGTCGATAGTGCGGGTTTCCAGCCCGGTATAGACTTCGGCAAACGGCATCGGGATCGGGTTAGCGCCAAAGACTTTGAATGCGGCGATATTCATCGGGCTATTGTTGGTGCGGATTTTCAGCCCTTTCAGGTCGGCGGGGGTTTTAACCGGTGCGCGCGAGTTGGTGACATCGCGCCAGCCGTTTTCCCAGTAGGCCAGTACTTTCAGTCCTTTACCTTCAAGTGAGGCTTTCAGATCATCACCGACTTTGCCGTCGAGCGTTTTATGCGCGTGAGCGGTATCGCGGAACAGGAAAGGGACATCAAGCAAGTTCATCACTGGTGATAACCCGGCAAAGTTATTCGAGCCGGACATTTCCATATCGATGGTGCCGCCACGTACGCCGCTGATCATCGCCTGCGCGTTACCGAGAGTGCTGTCCGGGAACAGTTTTAATTTCAGCTCGCCTTTGGTTCTCTCCTGCAATAAATCATTGAATTTTTTCGCCGCAATATGTTGCGAGTCGGTTTGTGATGTTTCATAACCGAAACGTAAAGATTGTGCCGCCAGAGAAGATGTGCTGAATGCAGCCAGGCCAGCAATGAATAATGCGTAGGTTACAGAGCGTAATTTCATAATATTTTCCTTTTAATTAATCCATTTCAAAGGGAGGATGATGAGATCGGGAATAAAAACAAATACGACTAATAATGAATATAAAACCAGGACGTAAGGGAAAACGCCTCTGACTGCATCATCGAATTTGAGTTTTGCCACCCCTGAAATAACGTTAAGTACATTACCGATAGGCGGTGTAATTAAGCCGATTGAGCAGTTAATGATAAACATGACACCGAAATAAATCGGATCGATTCCTGCCTCTTTAACTAAAGGCATTAATACCGGGGTAAGAATTAATACCGTCGGCGTTAAATCCATGACCATGCCGACAATCAGGATAGCCACCATAATGACGATAAACAGCAGACGCGGTGAATCGACCAACGGTTGCAGTAAATCAGAAACCATCATCGGCAGTTCAGCAATGGTAATCAGCCAGGCGGAAACTTGTGCCGAGGCCACCAGAAACATAACCACTGAGGTGGTTTTCGCCGCGCCAATGAGTACATGCCAAAGTGTGGCGAAGGTCATTTCACGGTAAATAACTGTGGCGACAAACAGCGCATAGAAAGCAGCAACGGCCCCGGCTTCGGTAGGGGTAAACAGACCGGAGCGAAACCCGCCAATAATGATGACTGGAAGAAACAGCGCCCAGATACCGGAGACAAAAGAGTGCCAGATTTCCTGCATCGTTGCTTTTTGCTGGCGGGGTAAATTAAGGCGACTGGCCTGCCACCACCAGGTAAGCATCAGCGTTGCGCCCATCATCATGCCAGGGGCAATGCCCGCCATAAACAGCTTACTGATGGATAATCCGCTGGAAACGCCGAAGATAATAAACGGAATGGAAGGGGGAATAATTGGCGCGATAATGCCGCCAGAGGCAATCAGCCCCGCCGCCCGGTTGACCGGATAGTTGGCGCTGCGCATCATCGGCACCAGTAGAGCGGCAACGGCGGCGGTATCCGCAACGGCAGAACCAGAAAGGCTCGCCATAATCATAGCTGCCAGCACGCCGACGTAGCCCAGCCCGCCTGGTTTATGCCCCACCAGTTTCATCGGCAGGTCAACAATGCGTTTTGACAAGCCGCCCGCATTCATGATTTCACCCGCCAGCACAAAGAACGGAATCGCCAGCAGGGAGAAGCTATCGGCTCCGTTCACCAGCGTTTGTGCCATGATCTGGACATCAAACATGTCCAGCCAGAACATTAACGCCGCCCCGCACAACAACAGTGCCCAGGCAATAGGCAAACCGATAGCAATACCACCCAACAGACAGCCCAGAAAAATCAGCACAGCCATGATTAAGCTCCTTGCGGTGGCGACGTTAGAGAATTGCTATGCGTGATGAGTTGATATAAATGACGCAGTTCAAAGAATGCGATAACGAGGCTGGTGGGCAGACAAGCGGCATACATCAGGCCGATGGGTAAACCGAGGATCGGTGAATAATCGCTCCAGTCCTGAATTGTTTTTAGCGTTGTGCCCCAGGCCAGTGCGCCACAAATAAATAAGATTAAGGAATGGGTAACCAGAGCGACTCGTCGCTGCCATGCGGGGGAGAGTTTCTCCACCAGAAAGGTGACCTGAACGTGGGCGTTATCCATAAAAGCTACAATCGCGCCAATAAACGTTAACCAGACAAATAAATAACGTGACAATTCATCAACAGATAAAATGCTTGTCTGAAAACCATATCTTAAAATAATGTTTATAAATACAATACAGGAAAGTACGGCGAGATTAATCGCCAGTATTGCTTCGAGTATTTTTTTCATAGCTATTCCTTGAGGCTATGTCTGTCATAATTCAAGTCGCATGTGCAGCAACCTGAATTATTAATATAGTTAGAGCAATAACATTACCCAGGCGTTCTGGCGTAGACGATTATTCGATTAATTCAGCGCCGTTAATGCGACTTTAACCACAATTTTTCGTATCTCAGAGGCTGTTTGCATAATACAACCTGGTCGGTGAACATCCTGCGGAAAGAAAATTGCGTAGCTGCCCGGTATCATTTCTATAAATGATTCATGTTCACTGTCGTGATAAAAAATAATATCGCGCTGCTCTAATAGTGATTCGCTGACTTTATTATTTCCCGTATCAATAGCAATGCCGATTTTCTCTTCGCCCCACGCCAGAAACTGAATATCGATATACCGACGATGCACTTCCGGACGGTTTACCACCGCTTCGCGTGTGGTTAAATCGATAATTTGCGTATAAATATTTTTGCCGTCGATTTCGACAACGCCCGGCTCCAGGGCGTTGAAATCGGTAGCGCGCAGAAAATCGAGCGCCTTTTCAATGGCGGCGGGCAAACGGCACGGATTGGGCTGCGCGATATGTCCAAAAATCATGACTTATCTCCTCATAACGCCTGGATTTTGGCCCACACGCTGTCATCAACAGTGATGCCGTTACGGCGGTTTTCGGCCAGCAGGGTAGTAAATTCATGGCCGGGTAAGCGAATGGCCTGATTTTCGTCAGCACGCTCGGCACTAGTAACGTAATCCATGATGCGTTGCAGCTTGGCATCGCGGGTGGGACCGTCGATAAGCTTGTCCACTTCAATGGCAATAAAAATTTGTGAAATGCCGTATTCGTCGCTGTTGTCCTGGGTGACTTCGGCAACGGATGCGCCGTCGGAAAGGAGAGTAGCGATCATATCCAGCACAATCGACATGCCAGAACCTTTCCAGTAGCCCATCGGCAAAATGCGGCGATTCTTCTCGATAACGCCAGGTTCTTTGGTCAAATTGCCCTCATCATCAAAGCCACCATCGACCGGGAGCTGACGACCTGCCAGACGGTTAACTTCTAACATGCCGTAAGAGAACATCGACATCGACATATCGACCATGGTGATCGGCGTGGAAGGAATGGCGACGATCAGCGGGTTAGTGCCGATGCGACACTCTTTTGCGCCCCACGGCGGCATTACGGCGATGGAGTTGGTCCAGCAAATGCCAATATAGCCTTTTTCCGCCGCCTGCCAGCCGTAGCTGCCGCCGCGCATCCAGTGGTTGGCATTACGTAGTGCCACCAGACCAATACCGTGATCGGCAGCCAGTTCAATGGCGCGATCCATCATCTTTTTCGCTGTCAGGTTACCGATCGAACGCTGGGCGTCCCACTGTTCAATTGCGCCGAGGCTGGTTATACGTTTGGGTTGGGCATCAGGAATGATATCGCCGTTTTCCAGTTGTTGAATGAAACGAGGGAAACGATTAACGCCGTGAGAATAAACGCCGGATTCGGTGGTGCGGGCGAACATCTCTGCACAGGCGTCAGCCGTTTCGCTGTCAACGCCGCGTGAAATTAAGACCCGATTAAAGGCTGCTTTTAACTGCTCAAATGTCACTTTCATCCCAGGCTTCCTTGTTTTTTTGATCGCTTTTTTGGCTTAAAATTTCAATATGCGAAACTTGATTTCAAATATATCGATCACTTTTTAACAAAGCAATCTGATTGATGAATTTCAAAAGACATAAAAATCAATTGGTTATAAATTATCTGTCGAGATCGTGAACTACGGCACACTTTGCGCTACCATCAGGACGCGACAAAATGGGGAAAGAAGTGATGGGAAAAAAAGAGAACGAGATGGCGCAGGAAAAAGAGCGTCCAGCCGGAAGCCAGAGTCTGTTTCGCGGGTTGATGCTGATTGAGATTTTGAGCAACTATCCAAACGGTTGTCCGTTGGCGCATCTTTCGGAGCTGGCTGGTTTAAATAAGAGTACCGTCCATCGCTTATTGCAGGGATTACAGTCCTGCGGCTATGTGACCACCGCGCCTGCCGCAGGGAGTTATCGCCTGACCACCAAATTTATTGCCGTCGGGCAGAAGGCGCTGTCTTCGCTGAATATCATTCATATCGCCGCTCCGCATCTTGAGGCACTGAACATCGCCACTGGTGAAACCATTAACTTCTCCAGCCGCGAAGACGATCACGCTATTTTGATTTATAAGCTGGAACCCACAACCGGGATGCTGCGAACCCGTGCCTATATTGGCCAGCATATGCCGCTCTACTGTTCCGCAATGGGCAAGATCTACATGGCGTTTGGTCACCCGGACTACGTGAAGTCATACTGGGAAAGCCATCAGCATGAGATCCAGCCGTTAACCCGCAATACCATTACCGAGCTGCCCGCGATGTTCGACGAACTGGCGCACATTCGTGAAAGCGGAGCGGCGATGGACAGAGAAGAAAACGAACTCGGCGTCTCCTGTATTGCTGTTCCGGTGTTTGATATTCATGGGCGGGTGCCGTACGCCGTGTCGATTTCGCTTTCGACATCACGTCTGAAACAGGTGGGAGAGAAAAATCTCCTGAAACCACTGCGTGAAACCGCGCAGGCTATTTCTAATGAACTGGGATTTACTGTCAGGGATGACCTGGGCGCGATCACATAACGCTTTGGACAAGTGCCAAAACTTTAACATTTCCTTCGTTGGATCAAAGCAGTAGGGACGCGCTCTCTGGCACTCTGCTGTTTTAGTGCAAAGGAGTGATCATGAACCGGTTTATTATTGCGGATGCGACGAAATGTATCGGTTGCCGTACCTGTGAAGTGGCTTGCGCAGTGTCGCATCAGGAGAATCAGGATTGCGCTGCGTTGTCACCAGACGAGTTTATTTCCCGTATTCGTGTCATTAAAGACCACAGCTGGACCACGGCAGTAGCCTGTCATCAGTGTGAAGATGCACCGTGCGCGAATGTCTGCCCTGTTGACGCGATAAGCCGCGAACAAGGGCATATTTTCGTTGAACAAACACGTTGCATTGGCTGTAAAAGCTGTATGCTGGCTTGCCCGTTTGGTGCGATGGAGGTCGTTTCTTCGCGCAAAAAGGCGAGGGCGATTAAGTGCGATCTGTGCTGGCATCGGGAGACGGGACCGGCCTGTGTTGAAGCCTGCCCGACAAAGGCGTTACAGTGCATGGATGTCGAGAAAGTGCAGCGGCATCGGCTACGGCAGCAGCCTGTTTGAAACGTTTTCCGGCGTTTCTCAACGCCGGAATAGCGTGCTTTGTTTATGCCAGATGCGGCGTAAACGCCCTATCCGGCCTACAAATTCTTCCAAATTCAATATATTGCAGAAATCATGTAGGCCTGATAAGCGTAGCGCATCAGGCAATTTTTAGTGACTTTCAGCCCAGGCTCTTTCTATCTCTTCCGCCAGAATCTTCACCCCCGCCTCAATTTTCTCCGGCTCTGGTACGTAGTTCATGCGCATACATTGATGCGTATGCGGCCACGGTTTATCCAGCCCTGGGAAGAAGTTGTGCCCCGGCACCATCAGCACGCCGCGTGCTTTCAGGCGCTGATAGAGCTGCTCGGTCGTAATGGGCAAATCCTTAAACCATAGCCAGAGGAAAATGGCTCCTTCCGGTTTATGAATCAGGCAGCGATTTTCCGGTAAATAGCGGCGAATGATGGCGATAGTTTCCTGAACACGCTGGTAGTAAAACGGTTTGATGACTGTTTCAGACAGGCGCAGCAGATCGTTACGCTTAATCATTTCACACATCATCGCCGGACCAATACCGCCAGGTGCCAGGCTGATAATGCCGTTCATATTGGTGATGGCGGTGATGATTTTTTCATTGGCGATGATAATGCCGCAGCGGGAGCCAGGTAGACCCAGCTTGGAAAGACTCATGCACAGCACGATATTCGGATTCCATAGCGGGCGCGCTTCACTGAAGATGATACCCGGGAACGGGACGCCATAAGCGTTATCAATCACCAGCGGAATGCCGTGTTGATTCGCCAGCGCGTCAAGCTTCAGCAACTCTTCGTCAGTAATCACATTGCCTGTTGGATTCGTCGGCCGGGAGACGCAAATCATCCCGGTTTCTTCGCCAATATGCAGATGCTCAAAATCGACGTGGTATTTAAACTGGCCTTCCGGCAGCAGTTCAATATTCGGACGCGCAGAGACAAACAGATCTTCTTCCAGTCCGGCGTCAGCATAGCCAATGTATTCCGGTGCAAGCGGGAACAGCACTTTTTTGACCCGACCATCGGCACGGCGTCCGGCAAACAGGTTAAATAAGTAGAAAAACGCGCTCTGGCTGCCGTTTGTTAGTGCAATATTCTGTGGTTCGATATCCCAACCCAACTTCTCGCGCAGCATTCCGGCAAGCAGTGTGAGTAGCTCCGTTTTCCCCTGTGGACCGTCGTAGTTACACAGTGCATCAGTCGCTTTGCCACTTTCCAGCATGTCGGTCAGTAGCGTCTGGAAGTAGTCCTGCATTTCCGGGATCTGCGCCGGATTACCGCCGCCGAGCATAATCGCGCCAGGCGTGCGTAAACCGTCGTTCAGATCTTCCATCAACAGCGTAATGCCGGAGTGGCGGGTAAATTTGTCACCAAAAAGGGAGAATGTCATAGCGGGATATCTGTCGAACTCTGTAGCAAGGAAGGTAACAATAACGCTACATTTGCTGGGGTGCAAATCGGTCTGTTGAAGAGTGAGCGGTGCTTTATCCTGCAACGCTGATTAGGGCTGACATTTTATCCTGGTTGGCGGCTTCCCGAGGTACTGACGAACGGGAAGCCGGAAAAGTTACTGTTGCCCTGCCCAGACGACCAGCACTTTATCGTCGCCATGCTCACGAACAAAGCCGTAGCCCTGCTTCAGCAAAAGTGTCGTTTGTTTGCCCGCGCCAATTGCGGGATGGCGGGCGCGGAACTGGCTGATTTTCTGCCAGTGCGCGACGCTGGCGGCAGATTTACCGCTAACATCCTGCCAGTTCATATCCGAACGTGTACCTTGCAGCGGATCAGAACCTGTAGGACCGAACGGACGCGAGGATTCATCACCATAAAAGATTTGTACCGCGCCTGGCGCTAATAGTAATAACTCTGCTGCTTTGTCGCCCCCTTCACGGAACAGGCGAGTATCATGCGACGAGAGGTAGCTCAACACGTTGAAACCCTGCAATTTCTCCGCCATTTGCTGCCAGGTCGTATCCATCTGCGCCAGACAGTCGACTGCTTTCGCCGCCTGCTCCTGATAATCGAAATTGATCATCGCATCGAAGCCGTGGCGATAGTAGTCACTTTGCATCACGCCGTGGCCCCAGGCTTCACCGGTCATCCAGAAAGGTTTGTCATCTAATGCTTTGTCGGGGTTAGCTTTTTTCCATTCGCGAAGCGCGGCGCTGGCTTCGGTTTTCAGTTGCTGCCAGGCGGGCAACTCAACATGTTTGGCGGTATCGACCCGAAAACCATCAATCCCATAGTCGCGGACCCACTGACTTAACCAGTGGGTTAAGTAATCGCGCGGCGTATAGCCGTCAATGGCTTTGGCGTGGGTATCCATTTTGTTTTTATAGAACACCGGCAGACCAGAAGCGGTAGTTGATTCGGTTTTGATATCCGGCAAAAAGGCTAGCGACATAGTGAGATCGTCGAATCCAGGATTGTCGTAATCGCCGATATCCGTTCTGATCCAGTTTTTTCCCCACCATTTATCCCAGCCTGTTTTGTCGCTGAAATTAATGTAATCGTTAAAGCTATGCCAGGTTTGCCCGGCGGCAGGTTTCCAGTCGCTCCAGCGTTCACCCAGCGATTTTTTCACTTCGTCACCAGAAAGATATAACGCGCCAAACTGATACTCCTGCATATCCGCCAGCGTGGCATAGCCGGTGTGGTTCATCACGACATCAAAGAGAATACGAATACCGCGCTGATGTGCGCTATCAACCAGCGTCCGTAGATCGGCTTCGTTGCCCATATTGGCATCAAGATTCGTCCAGTCCTGTGTGTAATAACCGTGGTAGGCATAATGCGGGAAATCGCCTTTTGTACCGCCGCCGACCCAGCCGTGAATTTGCTCAAATGGGGCGCTTATCCATAAAGCATTAACGCCCAACTGCTGGAGGTAATCCAGTTTGTTGGTCAGGCCGCGTAAATCGCCGCCGTGAAAAGTGCCAATTTCCGCCATACCGTCTTTATGACGTCCGTAACTCTGGTCATTACTGGGATCGCCGTTTTCGAAACGATCTGTCAGCACAAAGTAAACCGTGGCGTTATGCCAGTCGAAAGGGGCGGATGTGTCAGTTTCTGCCCGTTCCAGCAGGAGTAAACCGTTGCTGGTGGCAGCGGGTTGTAACATTATTTGACCGTTCTTCACTATCGCAATTTGCTGGCTGTAATAATCCCGTACGGCGGCTCCTTCCGGGAAAGTGGCGCTGACATCCACTGTGAGCGGTAATCCATCCCATTTCGGGCATTCACGGACCAGGCTTGCTACCGGTTCGGCGGCGTTCTGGATGGAAATCATCAATGTTGGCGTACCGGAGCGGGTGTCTATTTGCAGCGTATATTCGCCGTCCCTGAACAATCGCCATTGAGGCGGCGTGTTGCTACAAGGTTGCAGGGAAAGCATCTGATTGAGTTTTATCGCATCCGCAGGCTGCCAGCACTGTTGGTCAAAATTTAGCGTTAGTGGACGCGTACCTTTGGGCAACTGCGCGTGGCTGACAAATGTTCCTGTCCCCTGTTCGCTAAAGGCGGGAAACCCCGGAGAAGTCCAGCTGGCGGCAACGGCGAAGCCAGGAAGGAGTGTCAGAAAACAGGCGGCGAGTTTCATGGCGGATGAGTCCTTATTGCTGCGATTTCAGACAGTTTGCCAGCGATAAGCCAAACAAAACTCATCCCTGAGCGGTAAGTCCACAGGATGAGAAGCAAGGGTGAGCGATCTCGCGCAAAAAACGGCTGAATTTTGCGATAACCCCCACATTTTCTGCGATTTAGCGCCAATCTGAATCGTTAACACGTGACATAGTTTCAGATTTGGACTATTCCTTGGGGTGCTCTTGACAGCTATTTTTGATATGATTTGAGATTCAACTCTCAAATTTGTGAAAAATATAAGGTGTTGGAATGATTAAATCCGACCAGGAGACCTGATGATTTTGACTCCCATACGACGATATGGGGCGATGATTCTTATGTTACTCACTCTGGTGTTTTCGAGTGAGGTGTTAGCGAAGACGCACACAACAACAGCGAGTCAAAAGTCCCACTTAACTAAAGCTAGTAATAAACAGGTAAGCAGTAAACAAGAGTATTCTCGCAATAGTGCAAAGAGTAGTTCACTTCCTGATTTGCGAAAATACCCTTCCGGAACACCAAGGAAAAAGGCGTTTCTCCGGACCGTAATGCCTTACATTACCAGCCAAAATGCGGCCATTACTGCGGAACGTAACTGGCTCATTTCAAAACAGTATCAGGGCCAATGGTCACCTGCTGAGCGTGCGCGTCTGAAAGACATCGCCAAACGCTACAAGGTGAAGTGGTCCGGTAATACGCGAAAAATCCCGTGGAATACCTTGCTTGAACGCGTAGACATTATCCCCACCAGTATGGTGGCGACGATGGCTGCAGCAGAAAGCGGTTGGGGAACGTCGAAGCTGGCGCGCAACAACAACAACCTGTTCGGCATGAAATGCATGAAAGGACGTTGTACCAATGCGCCAGGTAAAGTGAAAGGGTACTCACAGTTTAGTTCTGTCAAAGAATCGGTGAGCGCCTATGTCACTAACCTGAATACGCACCCGGCTTACTCTTCGTTCCGTAAATCGCGTGCGCAGCTGCGTAAAGCGGATCAGGAAGTGACTGCCACAGCGATGATTCACAAGCTGAAGGGCTACTCGACCAAAGGGAAGAGTTATAACAACTACCTGTTCGCAATGTACCAGGATAACCAACGGTTAATCGCGGCGCATATGTAATTGCATTTCCTTGAGCCTTATCCGACTTGTCAGTCGGATAAGGCTTTTTACTTTGTCTCAGGCAGTTGAGCTACGAGCCTGAAGCGTTGTTGGTGCGTTTTATCATGCCTGGCGGGTAGGTCGGATAAGGCGTTCACGCCGCATCCGACAACCACGCAGCGTTACCTGATGTGACGCCGACAATTCTCATCATCGCTACAACATGACCTCGCTATTTACATCGCGATACTCTTTTGGCGTCGTGTCATATGCTTTTTTAAAAACAGAGTAGAAATATTGCAGCGATGGATAACCGCACATTTGCGATATCTCATTGATCGACAAGGTGGTTGAAATCAGCAGACTGCGCGCTTTCTCCAGCTTCTCGGCATGAATCATGGCATGGATGGTTTCACCCACCTCTTCTTTAAAACGCTTCTCAAGATTGGAGCGCGAGATCCCGACCGCATCCAGTACCTGATCCACTTTAATCCCTTTACAGGCGTGATTACGAATGTAATGCATGGCCTGAATAACGGCGGGATCGGTCAGCGAGCGATAATCTGTTGAGCGCCGTTCAATGACGCGAACTGGTGGGACCAAAATTCGCTGTAGCGGCATTTCTTCTTTATCTAATAATCGATGCAACAGTTTTGCCGCCTGATAGCCCATTTGCCGCGCGCCCTGAGCGACCGAAGAAAGGGCGACACGCGACAGATAGCGGGTCAGTTCTTCGTTATCGATGCCAATCACGCATAATTTTTCCGGTACGGGAATATGTAGATGTTCACATACTTGCAGAATATGCCGCGCTCGGGCGTCAGTAACGGCAATAATCCCGGTTTGCGGTGGTAGCGTTTGTAGCCAGTCTGCCAGCCGATTTTGCGCGTGTTGCCAGTTCTCTGGCGCGGTTTCTAACCCCTGATAAACCACTCCGCGATACTTTTCTTCGGCGACAAGCTGACGAAATGCATATTCGCGCTCAGTGGCCCAACGTTTGCCGCTTGATTCCGGAAGACCATAAAAAGCAAAGCGGTTAACGCCTTTCTCTTTTAAATGCAAAAATGCGCTTTCAACCAGCGCATAGTTATCGGTGGCAATGTAATGAACGGGTGGGTAACTTTCTGCAAGGTGATACGAGCCGCCAACCCCAACAATGGGGACGTCGACATCAGCCAGCGCTTGCTCGATCTGTTTGTCGTCGAAGTCGGCAATGACGCCATCTCCTAACCAGTCCTTGATTTTATCAATGCGGGCGCGGAAATCTTCTTCAATGAAAATATCCCATTCCGATTGTGACGCCTGTAAATATTCCCCTACGCCTTCTACTACCTGCCGGTCATAGGCTTTATTGGCATTGAACAGTAATGTGATGCGGTGACGTTTAGTAAACATGGTTCTTTTCCTGCTGAATCATGCAAAAACTCAAAACCGGTAATACGTAACCGGCTTTGAGAAAATTTTTATCAAAATCAAGAACGGCGTTTGGTTGCGGAGTCCATCCATACTGCCAGCAACAGAATCGCACCTTTAACGATATACTGCCAGAAGGTCGGTACATCCATCATACTCATGCCGTTATCCAGTGAAGCCATGATAAATGCCCCCATTACTGCTCCGGCAACGCTTCCCACACCGCCAGCCAGGCTGGTGCCGCCAATCACGCATGCTGCAATTGCGTCCAGTTCGGCGATATTTCCCGCAGAAGGTGAACCAGCGCCAAGTCGAGAACTAAGGATTAATCCGGCGATGGCTACCATTAATCCGTTAATCGCGAACACGGCAAGTTTGGTGCGTTCAACGTTAATCCCGGAGAGACGTGCTGCTTCCAGATTGCCGCCGATGGCATAAATGCGTCGTCCAAATGCCGTCCGCGTTGCCATAAACATTCCGCCGAGTAACAGCAACGTCAGCAGCAGAACAGGAGTGGGAACGCCACGGTAATCATTCAACAGCCAGATTGCGCCTAATACGATGATAGCGGTTAAAGCCTGGCGACCGACTACTGCGGTAGAGGCCGGAGACTGCAAACCCAAAGCCTGACGGCGCATTCTTCCGCGCCATTGCCAACCAACAAAAGCCATTAAGCCAAGCGCGCCAATGATGAAGCCAGTGCTGGCAGGTAGATAGCTTTGCCCAATTTGTGACATCGCGGCGCTGGTGGGGGAAACAGTCGTGCCGTTGGTGATGCCAATGAGTATGCCGCGAAATGCCAACATGCCCGCGAGGGTGACAATAAATGAAGGGACTTTGCGGTACGCGACCCACCATCCGTTCCAGGCACCGAGAAGCAGTCCCAGAACCAACGTCACAATGATGGTAAGTGGCAAAGGCCAGCCTAACCAGACGTCACAAATCGCCGCGACGCCACCTAATAGCCCCATCATTGAGCCGACGGAAAGGTCGATTTCAGCAGAAATTATGACGAACACCATTCCTACCGCGAGGATGCCGGTAATCGCGGTCTGGCGTAACAGGTTGGAGACGTTACGGGCGCTTAAGTAGGCACCATCGGTGGTCCAGGTAAAGAACAGCATGATTGCGATGATAGCTGCAATCATCACGAAGACCTGCAAATTCAGTGATTTCAGCCCGGAGAAGCCACCGGATGTCGGTACGGCCAATTTCACTTCAGACGGATTGCTTTTCGACATGATGTTCGCTCCTCAATGCGGCTTCCATCACCTGCTCCTGAGTCAGGTTATGATTTATCAGGTTGGCTTTTAGTTTCCCTTCATGCATCACCAGTACACGATCGCTAAGGCCGAGCACTTCAGGTAATTCGGAAGAGATGACAATAACGGCAATACCCTGCTGGACGAGTTGGTTAATTAATTTGTAGATCTCGTATTTCGCGCCAATATCGATACCCCTGGTGGGTTCATCAAGAATGAGAATGCGCGGGTTAAGTAACAGACAGCGAGCGAGGATCGCTTTTTGCTGATTGCCGCCGCTCAAACGTCCAATAGCAAGGTCGGGGGACGACGTTTTAACTTTGAGTTGCTGGATTGATTCCAGAATACATTTTTGCTCTGCCGCGTCATCAAGCTGGCTAATGCCACCGGTAAATTTATTGAGTGCGGCGAGGGTAATATTTTTACCAACCGCCATTACCGGAACGATGCCGTCGCGCTTTCTGTCTTCGGGTACCATCGCAATCCCCTGGGCGATGGCTTGCTGACAGTTACGAATATCTACCTGTTTGCCATCAATATAAATTTTTCCTTCCCATTGTCCGGGCCACACGCCAAACAGGCACTGAATGGTCTCGGTACGTCCGGCACCAACGAGTCCGGCAATACCCAGTATTTCGCCACGTTTCAGGGAAAACGAGACATCATTAACTCGTTTAATATGACGATTGACCGGATGCCATGCCGTCAGATGTTCAATACGTAATATTTCATCTCCGGTGGTATGTGGTTCATTAGGGTAAAGCGCGGTTAACTCTCGCCCGACCATCATGGTGATAATATCGTCTTCACTCATTCCGGCAGCATCACGCGTACCAATGTGCTGTCCGTCGCGAATAACGCAAATCGTATCGGAAATCGCTTTGACTTCGTTGAGTTTGTGCGAAATATAAATACAGGCGATACCGTGCTGTTGTAGATCGCGAATAATATCCAGTAAAACCGACGTTTCCTGCTCAGTTAATGAGGCTGTCGGTTCATCGAGAATTAACAAGCGCACCTGTTTATTAAGTGCCTTGGCAATTTCAACCAGTTGTTGTTGCCCAAGCCCTAAATCGCCAACGCGGGTATCAGGTGAAATGGATAAACTGACCTGTGCGAGCAGCTTCTGACAGCGTAGCGTCATCAGGTCATAATCCATAATGCCATTGTGGGTTATTTCGTTACCCAGGAAGATATTTTCCAGCACGGTCAATTCTTTCACCAGGGCCAATTCCTGATGAATGATGGCGATACCTTTGCGTTCGGTATCGCGGATGTGACTCGCCTGAATCTCTTCTCCCGCAAAAATAATTTCGCCTTCGTAGGAGCCATGGGGATAAATACCACACAGCACTTTCATCAGCGTTGATTTACCAGACCCATTTTCCCCACAAAGTGAGACGATTTCGCCAGCATTCAACCGCAAGCAGACGTTATCAATCGCCTTCACACTGCCGAAGGTTTTGGTAATGTTCTTCATTTCAAGTAGATAAGGCATAACGACTCCACCTAAGCCAATTCATTCACGCGGCATGGAGAGAAATCACGCCCCCGCTCCGCGCCGGGGCGTAACGCTTACAGCTCGCTCTCTTTGTGGAATCCGTCTTTAATTACCGTATCTTTGATGTTGTTTTTATTCACATCGATCGGTGTCAGGAGGCGGGAGGGGACATCTTTCAGGCCATTATTCAGTGAGGTATCTGCTTTTGGCTCCTGACCATTGCCCAATTCAACGGCAATTTCTGCGGCAGTATTTGCCAACAACGTAATAGGTTTATACACCGTCATAGTTTGCGTACCGGCAGCAATACGTTTAATACCTGCGAGATCCGCATCCTGGCCGGAGATTGCTACTTTCCCTGATAAACCTTGCGCGCTTAATGCCTGAATTGCCCCACCTGCGGTGGCATCGTTTGAGGCAACTACAGCATCAATTTTGTTATTATTGGCGGTTAGCGCGTTTTCCATAATTTTCAATGCGTTTTCCGGTAACCAGCCATCAACCCATTGGTCACCAACGACTTTAATTTTTCCGGAATCAACGTAAGGTTTTAACACTTTCATTTGTCCGGCGCGGAACAGCTTGGCGTTGTTATCTACCGGCGAGCCGCCCATCAGGAAGTAATTACCTTGCGGAACAATATCGACCAGGGCTTTTGCCTGCAGTTCACCGACTTTTTCGTTATCGAAAGAAATATAAAAATCGATATCCGCATCGTTAATCATACGGTCGTAAGCTAATACTTTAATGCCTTCTTGTTTGGCTTCTTTTACAACGTTACTTAATACCTGACCGTTATACGGAATAATGACAAGAACATCGACACCCCGGTTTATCATGTTTTCAATCTGCGACATTTGTGTTTCTTCATTGCCATTTGCAGACTGTACAAATACTTTCGCGCCGAGAGATTCTGCCTTTTTCACAAAGATATCTCGATCTTTTTGCCAGCGTTCAAGACGGAGATCATCAATCGCCATACCTATTTTGACTTCTTTGGCGTGTGCAGCAACGTTGGTAAGCAGGAGTGAGGTGCAAAGGGTGAGTAGAATGTTCTTTATTTTCATGGTGTAGGGCCTTCTGTAGTTAGAGGACAGTTTTAATAAGTAACAATCACCGCGATAAACGTAACCAATTTTTAGCAACTAAACAGGGGAAAACAATTACAGATTTTTATCTTTCGATTACGATTTTTGGTTTATTTCTTGATTTATGACCGAGATCTTACTTTTGTTGCGCAATTGTACTTATTGCATTTTTCTCTTCGAGGAATTACCCAGTTTCATCATTCCATTTTATTTTGCGAGCGAGCGCACACTTGTGAATTATCTCAATAGCAGTGTGAAATAACATAATTGAGCAACTGAAAGGGAGTGCCCAATATTACGACATCATCCATCACCCGCGGCATTACCTGATTATGGAGTTCAATATGCAAGCCTATTTTGACCAGCTCGATCGCGTTCGTTATGAAGGCTCAAAATCCTCAAACCCGTTAGCATTCCGTCACTACAATCCCGACGAACTGGTGTTGGGTAAGCGTATGGAAGAGCACTTGCGTTTTGCCGCCTGCTACTGGCACACCTTCTGCTGGAACGGGGCGGATATGTTTGGTGTGGGGGCGTTTAATCGTCCGTGGCAGCAGCCTGGTGAGGCACTGGCGTTGGCGAAGCGTAAAGCAGATGTCGCATTTGAGTTTTTCCACAAGTTACATGTGCCATTTTATTGCTTCCACGATGTGGATGTTTCCCCTGAGGGCGCGTCGTTAAAAGAGTACATCAATAATTTTGCGCAAATGGTTGATGTCCTGGCAGGCAAGCAAGAAGAGAGCGGCGTGAAGCTGCTGTGGGGAACCGCCAACTGCTTTACAAACCCTCGCTACGGCGCGGGTGCGGCGACGAACCCAGATCCTGAAGTCTTCAGCTGGGCGGCAACGCAAGTTGTTACAGCGATGGAAGCAACCCATAAATTGGGCGGTGAAAACTATGTCCTGTGGGGCGGTCGTGAAGGTTACGAAACGCTGTTAAATACCGACTTGCGTCAGGAGCGTGAACAACTGGGCCGCTTTATGCAGATGGTGGTTGAGCATAAACATAAAATCGGTTTCCAGGGCACGTTGCTTATCGAACCGAAACCGCAAGAACCGACCAAACATCAATATGATTACGATGCCGCGACGGTCTATGGCTTCCTGAAACAGTTTGGTCTGGAAAAAGAGATTAAACTGAACATTGAAGCTAACCACGCGACGCTGGCAGGTCACTCTTTCCATCATGAAATAGCCACCGCCATTGCGCTTGGCCTGTTCGGTTCTGTCGACGCCAACCGTGGCGATGCGCAGCTGGGCTGGGACACCGACCAGTTCCCGAACAGTGTGGAAGAGAATGCGCTGGTGATGTATGAAATTCTCAAAGCAGGCGGTTTCACCACCGGTGGTCTGAACTTCGATGCCAAAGTACGTCGTCAAAGTACTGATAAATATGATCTGTTTTACGGTCATATCGGCGCGATGGATACGATGGCACTGGCGCTGAAAATTGCAGCGCGCATGATTGAAGATGGCGAGCTGGATAAACGCATCGCGCAGCGTTATTCCGGCTGGAATAGCGAATTGGGCCAGCAAATCCTGAAAGGCCAAATGTCACTGGCAGATTTAGCCAAATATGCTCAGGAACATAATTTGTCTCCGGTGCATCAGAGTGGTCGCCAGGAGCAACTGGAAAATCTGGTAAATCATTATCTGTTCGACAAATAACGGCTAACTGTGCAGTCCGTTGGCCCGGTTATCGGTAGCGATACCGGGCATTTTTTTAAGGAACGATCGATATGTATATCGGGATAGATCTTGGCACCTCGGGCGTAAAAGTTATTTTGCTCAACGAGCAGGGTGAGGTGGTTGCTTCGCAAACGGAAAAGCTGACCGTTTCGCGCCCGCATCCACTCTGGTCGGAACAAGACCCGGAACAGTGGTGGCAGGCAACTGATCGCGCAATGAAAGCTCTGGGCGATCAGCATTCTCTGCAGGACGTTAAAGCATTGGGTATTGCCGGCCAGATGCATGGAGCAACCTTACTGGATGCTCAACAACGGGTATTGCGCCCTGCCATTTTGTGGAACGACGGGCGCTGTGCGCAAGAGTGCACTTTGCTGGAAGCGAGAGTTCCGCAATCACGAGTGATTACCGGCAACCTGATGATGCCCGGATTTACTGCGCCTAAATTGCTATGGGTTCAGCGGCATGAGCCGGAGATATTCCGTCAAATCGACAAAGTATTATTACCGAAAGATTACTTGCGTCTGCGTATGACGGGGGAGTTTGCCAGCGATATGTCTGACGCAGCTGGCACCATGTGGCTGGATGTCGCAAAGCGTGACTGGAGTGACGTCATGCTGCAGGCTTGCGACTTATCTCGTGACCAGATGCCCGCATTATACGAAGGCAGCGAAATTACTGGTGCTTTGTTACCTGAAGTTGCGAAAGCGTGGGGTATGGCGACGGTGCCAGTTGTCGCAGGCGGTGGCGACAATGCAGCTGGTGCAGTTGGTGTGGGAATGGTTGATGCTAATCAGGCAATGTTATCGCTGGGGACGTCGGGGGTCTATTTTGCTGTCAGCGAAGGGTTCTTAAGCAAGCCAGAAAGCGCCGTACATAGCTTTTGCCATGCGCTACCGCAACGTTGGCATTTAATGTCTGTGATGCTGAGTGCAGCGTCGTGTCTGGATTGGGCCGCGAAATTAACCGGCCTGAGCAATGTCCCAGCTTTAATCGCTGCAGCTCAACAGGCTGATGAAAGTGCCGAGCCAGTTTGGTTTCTGCCTTATCTTTCCGGCGAGCGTACGCCACACAATAATCCCCAGGCGAAGGGGGTTTTCTTTGGTTTGACTCATCAACATGGCCCCAATGAACTGGCGCGAGCAGTGCTGGAAGGCGTGGGTTATGCGCTGGCAGATGGCATGGATGTCGTGCATGCCTGCGGTATTAAACCGCAAAGTGTTACGTTGATTGGGGGCGGGGCGCGTAGTGAGTACTGGCGTCAGATGCTGGCGGATATCAGCGGTCAGCAGCTCGATTACCGTACGGGGGGGGATGTGGGGCCAGCACTGGGCGCAGCAAGGCTGGCGCAGATCGCGGCGAATCCAGAGAAATCGCTCATTGAATTGTTGCCGCAACTACCGTTAGAACAGTCGCATCTACCAGATGCGCAGCGTTATGCCGCTTATCAGCCACGACGAGAAACGTTCCGTCGCCTCTATCAGCAACTTCTGCCATTAATGGCGTAAACGTTATCCCCTGCCTGACCGGGTGGGGGATAATTCACATCTATATATCTCAGTAATTAATTAATATTTAGTATGAATTTATTCTGAAAATCATTTGTTAATGGCATTTTTCAGTTTTGTCTTTCGTTGGTTACTCGTAATGTATCGCTGGTAGATATGGAGATCGTTATGAAAACCTCAAAGACTGTGGCAAAACTATTATTTGTTGTCGGGGCGCTGGTTTATCTGGTTGGGCTATGGATCTCATGCCCATTGTTAAGTGGAAAAGGCTATTTTCTTGGCGTGTTAATGACAGCAACTTTTGGCAACTATGCATATCTTCGCGCAGAAAAACTCGGGCAACTGGATGATTTTTTTACCCATATCTGCCAGTTAGTTGCGTTAATCACTATCGGTCTCTTGTTTATCGGTGTTTTAAACGCACCTATCAATACTTATGAAATGGTGATCTATCCCATCGCCTTTTTTGTCTGCTTGTTTGGTCAAATGCGTTTGTTTCGCTCGGCATGAGCAACATAAAGCTCTTACATATTCAGGAATGAAAGGAATACTGTGATGGACAACAAAATATCAACCTATTCACCGGCCTTTAGTATTGTGTCATGGATAGCTCTCGTTGGTGGTATCGTTACCTATCTGTTAGGGCTATGGAATGCAGAGATGCAGTTAAATGAAAAAGGATATTATTTTGCCGTACTGGTATTAGGACTGTTTTCTGCGGCGTCTTATCAAAAGACCGTTCGGGACAAGTATGAAGGCATACCGACCACTTCCATTTATTATATGACCTGCCTGACTGTCTTTATTATCTCTGTTGCATTACTGATGGTAGGTCTGTGGAATGCGGCATTATTACTCAGCGAAAAAGGTTTTTATGGACTGGCTTTCTTCTTAAGCTTGTTTGGTGCAGTAGCGGTGCAGAAAAATATTCGTGATGCCGGAATAAACCCACCAAAAGAAACACAGGTTACCCAGGAAGAATACAGCGAATAACTCACGTAAGCCCGGTCAGTCCAATGTGACCGGGCTTTTACTTAACTCACTAATCTGTTTCTGTCGATTCGTTGTACCAGCATAGAAAGTAACAAACTCGCTGCCAACGTCGCGCAAAAGATCCAAATAATATCCAGTATTGGCCAATTTTTAAGCTCAATTCCCCGGGTGCGCAGCGCATGGATAATCAAGGCGTGGAATCCGTATATACCCAACGAATGGCGTGAGATTAAGCCAAGTCCGCGAATGGTACGCGTATCCAGCGTGTTTTTAATCAGAGTCAATAGCGCGATTGCGCAGATAAAAACCATCGGCCCACAGTAAAGATACCAGGTATCGGCAAAATTTCCGCGCCACTGCAATTCATATAATGTCCCGCGAGAGATAATAAAAACCCCCGTCACAAACAGTACTGCGCTCACCCACGACAGTGCTTTATGCTGCGTGTCCATCATCCCTATAGCGCGGCCCAACATGCCATACAGAATGTAGTAAAAAGTATCGCCATTGATATATAAGTTAATTGGCAGCCATTCAAAACCGTCGATTTTCTGCGGCACGGTGTTTGGGTTAGCGATGATACCAATCACTACCATTAGTACCAGCAACATTTTTCCGCCGACGTTCTTCACCTGAATCAGCGGTGAAACCAGATAAATCACCGCAATCGCGAAGAAAAACCATAAGTGGTAAAACACTGGCTTTTGCAGCAGGTTTTTCAGCGCTAACTCCACATTGATGGAGGTAAATAGTGCAATGTAGAGCAGCGCGATTGCGCTATAAAAAAACAGACATAAGCCGATACGCAAGAAATGGCGCGGCTGGGCGCTGCGTTCGCCAAAAAAGAGATAGCCGGATATCATGAAAAATAGCGGCACGCTGACACGAGAGGCAGAATTCAGAACATTGGCGATATCCCAGGTGACGGGGCTAACACTATGAGCATTGGTCACATACCAGGTAGTGGTGTGAATCATCACCACCATTAAACACGCTATCCCTCGCAGGTTATCAATCCAGTAAATTTTGGGCTGCATCTGTGTCTCTGTATCTGGTTAAAAAAAGTCTGACCGATAAATCATTCAGTTGGCACACTGGAATAATCTGAGTTTTATCACTACAGCTTATAGAGGCTTAAGGAAATTCGTAAGATATCAGCCACTATACCGATATAAATAATAAGACTCACCTGCAAACCAGACGGTAATTTAATGATGATGAACGCTTTCTTTCCGGCAATGGCGCTTATGGTGCTAGTGGGTTGTTCTACACCACCACCAGAACAGAAAGCTCAAAGGGTGAAAGTTGATCCCATTCGGTCATTGAATATGGAAGCGTTATGCAAGGATCAGGCGGCAAAACGTTATAACACCGGCGAGCAAAAAATCGACGTCACCGCCTTCGAACAGTTCCAGGGAAGCTATGAAATGCGCGGTTATACCTTCCGTAAAGAGCAGTTTGTCTGTTCTTTTGACGCGGATGGCCATTTTTTGCATCTTTCCATGCGTTAAGCCCTGCTTTTTCCCGTTTCGTACTGTATATCTTCCATCCAGCGGGTATACTGATCCCTTCCTTTAAATCCACACGTATCCAGCACGAAATAATATGCAAAAGTTTGATACCAGGACCTTCCAGGGCTTGATCCTGACCTTACAGGATTACTGGGCTCGCCAGGGCTGCACCATTGTTCAACCATTGGACATGGAAGTCGGCGCGGGAACCTCTCACCCAATGACCTGTCTGCGCGCGCTGGGGCCAGAACCGATGGCGGCTGCTTATGTTCAGCCTTCTCGTCGCCCGACCGATGGTCGCTACGGCGAAAACCCCAACCGTTTACAGCACTACTATCAGTTCCAGGTGGTCATTAAGCCATCGCCGGACAATATTCAGGAGCTGTACCTCGGTTCTCTGAAAGAGCTGGGCATGGACCCGACTATTCACGACATCCGTTTCGTGGAAGATAACTGGGAAAACCCGACGCTGGGTGCCTGGGGACTGGGCTGGGAAGTGTGGCTGAACGGCATGGAAGTGACGCAGTTCACTTACTTCCAGCAGGTTGGTGGTCTGGAGTGTAAACCGGTTACCGGCGAGATCACCTACGGTCTGGAACGTCTGGCCATGTACATTCAGGGCGTAGACAGCGTTTACGACCTGGTCTGGAGCGACGGCCCGCTGGGTAAAACCACCTACGGCGACGTGTTCCATCAGAACGAAGTGGAGCAGTCCACTTACAACTTCGAATACGCGGATGTGGACTTCCTGTTCACCTGCTTCGAGCAGTACGAGAAAGAAGCGCAGCAGCTGCTGGCGCTGGAAAATCCGCTGCCGCTGCCAGCCTACGAGCGTATTCTGAAAGCCGCCCACAGCTTCAACCTGCTGGATGCGCGTAAAGCCATCTCCGTCACCGAGCGTCAGCGCTACATTCTGCGCATTCGCACCCTGACCAAAGCAGTGGCAGAAGCATACTACGCTTCCCGTGAAGCCCTCGGCTTCCCGATGTGCAACAAAGATAAGTAAGAGGCGGCTATGTCTGAGAAAACTTTTCTGGTGGAAATCGGCACTGAAGAGCTGCCACCAAAAGCACTGCGCAGCCTGGCTGAGTCCTTTGCTGCGAACTTTACTGCGGAGCTGGATAACGCTGGCCTCGCACACGGCACCGTTCAATGGTTTGCTGCTCCGCGTCGTCTGGCGCTGAAAGTAGCTAACCTGGCGGAAGCGCAACCGGATCGTGAAATCGAAAAACGCGGCCCGGCGATTGCCCAGGCGTTCGACGCTGAAGGCAAACCGAGCAAAGCGGCAGAAGGTTGGGCGCGTGGTTGCGGTATTACCGTTGACCAGGCTGAGCGTCTGACTACCGATAAAGGCGAATGGCTGCTGTATCGCGCCCATGTGAAGGGCGAAAGCACCGAAGCACTGCTGCCGAATATGGTTGCGACTTCTCTGGCGAAACTGCCGATCCCGAAACTGATGCGTTGGGGCGCAAGCGACGTGCACTTCGTGCGTCCGGTGCACACCGTGACCCTGCTGCTGGGCGACAAAGTCATTCCGGCAACCATTCTGGGCATTCAGTCCGATCGCGTGATTCGCGGCCACCGCTTTATGGGCGAGCCGGAATTCACCATCGATAACGCCGATCAGTATCCGGAAATTCTGCGTGAGCGTGGGAAAGTCATCGCCGATTACGAAGAACGTAAGGCGAAGATTAAAGCCGATGCCGAAGAAGCAGCGCGTAAGATTGGCGGTAACGCTGACTTAAGCGAAAGCCTGCTGGAAGAAGTGGCTTCGCTGGTGGAGTGGCCGGTCGTTCTGACCGCAAAATTCGAAGAGAAATTCCTCGCGGTGCCGGCTGAAGCGCTGGTTTACACCATGAAAGGTGACCAGAAATACTTCCCGGTGTATGCGAACGACGGCAAACTGCTGCCGAACTTTATCTTCGTTGCCAACATCGAATCGAAAGATCCGCAGCAGATTATCTCCGGTAACGAGAAAGTCGTTCGTCCGCGTCTGGCGGATGCCGAGTTCTTCTTCAACACCGACCGTAAAAAACGTCTTGAAGATAACCTGCCGCGCCTGCAAACCGTGTTGTTCCAGCAACAGTTGGGGACGCTGCGCGACAAAACTGACCGCATCCAGGCGCTGGCTGGCTGGATTGCTGAACAGATTGGCGCTGACGTTAACCACGCTACCCGTGCGGGTCTGCTGTCTAAGTGCGACCTGATGACCAACATGGTCTTCGAGTTTACCGACACCCAGGGCGTTATGGGGATGCACTATGCGCGTCACGATGGCGAAGCGGAAGATGTCGCGGTGGCGCTGAATGAGCAGTATCAGCCGCGTTTTGCTGGTGATGACCTGCCGTCCAACCCAGTAGCTTGTGCGCTGGCGATTGCTGACAAGATGGATACCCTGGCGGGTATCTTCGGTATCGGTCAGCATCCGAAAGGCGACAAAGACCCGTTTGCGCTGCGTCGTGCCGCGCTTGGCGTGCTGCGAATTATCGTTGAGAAGAACCTCAACCTTGATCTGCAAACGCTGACCGAAGAAGCGGTGCGTCTGTATGGCGATAAGCTGACTAATGCCAACGTAGTTGATGATGTTATCGACTTTATGCTCGGTCGCTTCCGCGCCTGGTATCAGGACGAAGGTTATACCGTTGACACCATCCAGGCGGTACTGGCGCGTCGTCCGACTCGTCCGGCTGATTTCGATGCCCGTATGAAAGCGGTATCGCATTTCCGTACCCTGGATGCAGCTGCTGCACTGGCGGCGGCGAACAAACGTGTATCTAACATTCTGGCGAAATCTGACGAAGTGCTGAGCGACCGCGTGAATGCCTCTACCCTGAAAGAGCCGGAAGAAATCAAACTGGCGATGCAGGTTGTGGTGCTACGTGACAAGCTGGAGCCGTACTTTACGGAAGGTCGTTACCAGGATGCGCTGGTCGAACTGGCTGAGCTGCGTGAACCGGTTGATGCTTTCTTCGATAAAGTGATGGTCATGGTTGATGACAAAGAATTGCGTATCAACCGTCTGACCATGCTGGAGAAACTGCGCGAACTGTTCCTGCGCGTTGCGGATATTTCGCTGTTGCAATAATAACGCCGTTATTAAATAGCCTGCCATCTGGCAGGCTTTTTTTATCGCTAAATAATACAGCAACCTTTAATAATCTTCTGCTGAATAAAGATTATCTCATATATTAATTTTATGAGATTTTTTTAGGATTATATCAAGGAGAAGAAACAAACTTATTAAGCTAGAATAGCCACGGGTGCTTGAGACTGTTTGTCTCAGGTATTCACCGAAAGGCAGACAGAGAAAAGCCCCACCTGACTATAAATCAAAGTTTGTACTGACCCCAAAAAGTTGGACAGTTAAACACGAGGCATATAGGTCTGATTCCGATATTCAATTGGAGTCAGACCTTTTAATTTCAGGCTAATTCTTCTGCTGTTGTAGTATTCAATATATTCCGTAACAGCATCCTTCAGTTCGCTTATATTACTGAACTCATCAAGATAAAAACACTCCGACTTTAAGGTTCCAAAGAAACACTCCACCACAGCATTATCCAGACAATTGCCTTTTCTGGACATGCTTTGTTTAATACCATGTTCTTTAAGGATATTTTGATATCTTCTCATACGATACTGCCATCCCTGGTCAGAGTGCAGAACAGGATGCTCGTGAGGATTAAGCTTTTTGAATGCCTGATCGAGCATATTCTCAACCATGTTCATCACTGGTCTTTCCGAAAGGCTGTAAGAAATAACTTCGTTGTTGAAGAGATCTATTACTGGAGACAAATACAGCTTGCGCCCATTGACTGCAAATTCAGTAACATCGGTAACCCACTTCTCGTTTGGCCGCGTAGCCTTGAAATCTCTTTGGAGAACATTAGGGGCGGTTTGCCCTACCTCTCCTCTGTAAGAGCGGTATCGCTTGACCTTAATCGCTGCTTTAAGTGAGAGGGTTCCCATCAGGCGCTGAACAGCTTTATGGTTAATCTGTTTCCCTTCTCGATGAAGAGACAGCGTTACCCTACGGTATCCGTATCGGCCTCTATTCTCGTGATAAATCTCACTAATACGCTTTTTAACGTCCGCATACTTGTCAGGCTTGCTGAGAGCCTTTAGATGATAATAAAACGTACTGCGCGGTATCTCCGCAGCCCTGAGAAGCTCATCAAGAGGATAAAACTGCCTTAGCTCGTTGAGTACTTTCACTTTTTCGTGGGATGAGCTAAGGCTTTCAGCTTTTTTAGATACATAAGCCGCGTTTCAAGAAATCGAACTTGCCTTTCAAGATCCTCAATGCGTCGGTCTTTTGACAGCTCCAATGCTGATGCCGCTTTTTCTGGATCAACTGATATTGCAATGTTTCTTTTGGTGCCAATCTTGAGCGCGCGTAAACCAGCTTCTCCGCGCTCTTCATAGACCTTCAGCCACCTGGCTACAGAACCACTACCAGCAAGCATAAAGTGAGCAGCAGCCTGATTAAGGGACATGTGCTGCTCGATCACAGCTTTCACGACCTTAATACGCAACTCTGGATCAGCACTAACGCCTTTAGGTTTGTGAATTAAACCTTTTTCTCCATGTTTTTCATAGAGGGCAACCCATGTCCTGACCTGGGTTCGGGGGACACCAAAACGTGCCGAGATGATCCTGTAACCATCATCAGTTGTGAAGTAGTGATTCACGACTTCAAGGCGCTTTTCAAAAGGGTATTTTGGCTTTGACATATTAGGGGCTATTCCATTTCATCGTCCAACAAAATGGGTGCAGTACATACTCGTTGGAAATCAACACAGGAGGCTGGGAATGCCGCAGAAATATAGATTACTTTCTTTAATAGTGATTTGTTTCACGCTTTTATTTTTCACCTGGATGATAAGAGATTCACTGTGTGAATTGCATATTAAACAGGAGAGTTATGAGCTGGCGGCGTTTTTAGCCTGCAAATTGAAAGAGTAAGAGTCTTCGGCGGGAAATTATTCCCGCCTTACTTACGGCGTTGCGCATTCTCATTGCACCCAAATTTATTCTTCACAAAAATAATAATAGATTTTATTACGCGATCGATTATTTATTTCCTGAAAACAAATAAAAAAATCCCCGCCAAATGGCAGGGATCTTAGATTCTGTGCTTTTAAGCAGAGATTACAGGCTGGTTACGTTACCAGCTGCCGGGCCTTTAGCGCCGCTTTCGATGGTGAAGGACACTTTCTGACCTTCGTCCAGAGATTTGTAACCATCGTTCTGGATAGCAGAGAAGTGTACGAACACATCTTTAGAGCCATCGTCAGGAGTGATGAAGCCGAAGCCTTTGTCAGCGTTGAACCATTTTACGATACCAGTCATTTTACCGGACATAGTGTATTACCTTTAATAATTAAGTGTGCCTTTCGGCGATATGGCGTGCTTTACAGATTTTGAAGCGTTAAAGGAATGTGCACTACGAGGGGTATCAACGATAACTCTTGAAGGGACTTGCCTTACTACACTGCTTTAATGGTCTGTACGTCAAACCGTTGATGTGCATTAAGCCACGCATTGGCGGGTGATGCAACAATTATTTTTCATATTTATGATTAATCGGTTGGAAAACGGTCCTGTCATCAGGACCGTAAACAGCAATAAAGTGGATAAAAGTCTATTCCATCAACTGCTTACTTAATGCCGGGTTGGCTTGAATCAAACGCATCAATTTTAGTTCGGCACTTGAAGGCTTCACGCGTCTGGATTCCCATTCCTTTACCATGGCGACTGATACGCCCAAAACCCGGGCGAAATCATCGATTTTTAATCCTGTCCCTTTTCGTAACTGCTCAATTTCGGTACAGGACGTTGTTCTGTGCGTCAGGGTAATTTTCTGCGTTTCATCTTTAAAAACAATCTGTTCCAGGCTGCTCAACAGCTCATGCATTGGATCTTTATATTCCATTGAAAACTCCTCAAATCACACTGCGGGATCGTGAATTGCATCGAAGCTCATTAAGAATAGTCGGGAAAAGCAGACACAGCGGGGTGAAGTCAGGGCATGCTCTGGCTATGATTCGATTCAGCCCGTCATTTAGCGTGACTTATAGCCACCTAACGATCTGATAAATGCCGATATATCTCTTACCACTCCTGTTTTGTAAAGATTTCGAAAATCTAACCTTCTGCGAAGGCGTAAATCTCTGGCTACAAAAAAGGCAACGGCACTATCATTTTTTAACAATGAAACAACAAATTAACCTTGTTTCATTTTCTCCATGATTTTACCAGGAAGATTACGTAGAAAGGGTATCCTGCAAGCCTGTCCTGGACTATCCTTGTCACGTCAGACACGCGTGTGTCGTTGTGCGCTTTTTTTGGGTGAAAGGAGTAAGAAAATGGCGACAGGAAAGTCCTGCTCTCGCTGGTTTGCGCCTCTTGCGGCGTTATTAATGGTAGTTAGCCTGAGTGGGTGTTTTGATAAAGAAGGCGATCAGCGTAAAGCGTTTATCGACTTCCTGCAGAATACAGTGATGCGTAGCGGTGAACGTCTACCAACCCTGACTGCCGATCAGAAAAAACAGTTTGGTCCTTTTGTCTCTGATTACGCGATTCTGTATGGTTATTCTCAGCAGGTGAATCAGGCGATGGATTCCGGTCTGCGCCCGGTTGTAGACAGCGTTAACGCAATTCGCGTACCGCAGGATTACGTTACGCAAAGCGGTCCGCTGCGTGAAATGAACGGTTCGCTGGGTGTGCTGGCGCAACAACTGCAAAATGCGAAGTTGCAGGCCGATGCTGCGCACTCTGCGCTAAAACAGAGCGATGATTTGAAACCGGTCTTTGATCAGGCATTCACCAAAGTGGTAACGACGCCAGCTGATGCATTGCAACCGTTGATTCCGGCGGCACAAACTTTCACGCAACAACTGGTGATGGTTGGAGACTACATTGCTCAGCAAGGTACTCAGGTGAGCTTTGTCGCAAATGGCATCCAGTTCCCGACTTCACAGCAGGCAAGTGAATATAACAAACTGATTGCGCCATTACCGGCACAGCATCAGGCGTTTAATCAGGCCTGGACTACAGCAGTTACTGCAACCCAATAAAGAGTAAAAGCCCGAGCGATTATCGGGCTTTACTCTACGCAGTCGCGGCTTAGTCCGCGACGTGCGGATTCACACAGTTCTTCTCAACCTTTCCTTGTAACGCATCAATCAAATTATCCACGGCACAGGCGGCCATGCCATAACGCGTCTCATGGGTGGCAGATCCAATATGCGGTACTGCGACGACGTTGGCCATTGAGAGCAACGGCGAATCTACGGACAGTGGCTCTTGTTCGAAGACATCCAGCCCGGCAGCGTGAATTTCGCCTTTCTGCAATGCTGCGATCAGTGCATTTTCGTCAACCACCGGGCCACGTCCGGCATTAATGAAAATGGCGGAGGATTTCATTTTGGCGAATTGTTCTGCGCCAAACAGATGATGCGTCTCATCAGTTAACGGCAGGATCAGGCAAACGAAATCTGACTCTTGTAACAGAGTATCCAAATCGCAGTAGCGGGCGTTGAAGCGTTCTTCTGCTTCTTTATGGTGGCGGCGCGCGTTATAGAGGATGGGCATGTTGAAGCCAAAGTGCGCACGTTGTGCCAGCGCCATGCCGATCCGTCCCATCCCGACAATGCCCAGTGTTTTATGGTGAACGTCAGTGCCGTACCAGTCCGGGCCTATGCTCGCGGTCCATTCGCCTGCTTTTACCCGTTCTGCTACCTCCACAACCCGACGAGCGGTAGACAACACCAGCGCCATCAGCGTATCGGCGACGGTTTCTGTTAATACGGTTGGCGTGTGCATCAGCAGAATTTTTCGGGCGGTAAGCGCATCGACATCAAAATTGTCATAGCCGACGGAGATCGTTGATGTGGCACGCAGTTTCGGCATTTTTTCCAGCAATGCGGCATCAACATTCTCGTTTGAACCCAGTAAACCTTCAGCTTCGGCAAAAATTGCTGCATTTTGTTCGACGGTTTGTGGGCTGAGGTTTGCCACCTGGTGAACGGTGAAATGCTCTTGCAGGCGTTGCAGTAAATCATCAGGTAAGGCTTTGTAGAGGATAACGGACGGCTTCATGCTTCTCTCCATTCACTGATAAGGCGATCACCTTAGCCTGAAATATGATGAAGGAAAACTGAAGAATGCCAGGTGATTTCTGCATCACCTGGCATGAAAGGGATTACAGCGGGCTTAAGGTAATTTCTACACGGCGGTTTTGCGCCTTACCTTCTGCGGTGCTGTTGCTGGCGATTGGGTTAGCCGGGCCAAGGCCCTGAGTACGGATGCGGCTGGCGTCCACGCCCTGGGTGATCAACGCGCTGGCAACGGAATCCGCACGCTGCTGGGAGAGACGCATGTTCAGGTCGTGACCCCCCGTGCTGTCGGTATAACCAATCACGTTAACCGCCGTTTTCGGATACTCTTTCAGCACCATTGCCACGCCGGTCAGGGTGTTAGCGCCTGCCGGTTTCAGAGTCGCGCTGCTGCTGTCGAAGGTCACATTGTTCGGCATATTGAGGATAATGTTATCCCCGCTGCGGGTTACGCTAACACCAGTGCCGCGCATTTTGTCGCGCAGCTTCGCTTCCTGCACATCCATGTAATAACCAACGCCGCCGCCCAGAGCTGCGCCTGCTGCTGCGCCAATCAGCGCGCCTTTACCGCGATCTTTCTTCGAAGAAGAGAGCGCACCAATACCCGCGCCCACGAGAGAGCCCAGACCTGCGCCGATAGCAGATTTACCTGCTTCGCGTTCGCCGGTGTAAGGGTTAGTTGTGCAGCCAGATACCGCCAGAGCGCCACTCACTACGGCGGCAATAAGATAAACACGTTTCTTCATTGTTAATCCTTAATAACCTTTTTATTCTTTGCCACGGGTTCCGTGGCGGGAGATTATGCCGCGTGAACATGAAGATTATTCCTGGGAATACTCGGAAATTTGTAAGTAATATTTAACTGCTCAATACATCTAACCTTTCAGGAGTCTTCGGTTTGACCAACTCATCCTCACGATATTCCGTTCTGACTGCCGCCCACTGGGGGCCCATGCTGGTTGAAACCGACGGCGAAACCGTGTTTAGCTCGCGTGGCGCGTTAGCCACAGGAATGGAAAACTCCTTGCAGAGCGCGGTTCGCGACCAGGTTCACAGCAATACGCGGGTACGATTTCCAATGGTGCGCAAAGGCTTTCTCGCGTCACCGGAAAACCCGCAAGGCATTCGTGGGCAGGATGAATTTGTTCGCGTGAGTTGGGATGAGGCGCTGGATCTTATTCACCAACAACATAAACGCATTCGTGAGGCTTATGGTCCGGCATCGATTTTTGCTGGTTCCTACGGCTGGCGTTCAAACGGCGTGCTGCATAAGGCCTCGACATTATTACAACGCTATATGGCGCTGGCAGGCGGTTATACCGGGCATCTGGGGGATTATTCGACCGGCGCGGCACAGGCGATCATGCCGTATGTCGTGGGTGGTAGCGAAGTTTATCAACAGCAGACCAGTTGGCCGCTGGTGCTGGAACATAGCGATGTCGTGGTGCTGTGGAGTGCTAATCCACTCAATACGCTGAAAATTGCGTGGAATGCATCCGATGAGCAGGGGCTTTCTTACTTTTCTGCACTGCGTGACAGTGGGAAAAAGCTGATCTGCATTGATCCAATGCGATCGGAAACCGTCGATTTCTTTGGCGATAAAATGGAGTGGGTGGCACCGCACATGGGCACCGATGTTGCGCTGATGCTGGGGATCGCCCATACGCTGGTGGAAAATGGTTGGCACGACGAAGCGTTTCTGGCGCGTTGCACCACAGGTTATGCCGTCTTCGCCTCTTATTTGCTGGGCGAGAGTGACGGAATAGCGAAAACCGCCGAATGGGCAGCAGAGATTTGTGGTGTTGGCGCAGCGAAAATCCGCGAGCTGGCGGCTATTTTCCACCAAAATACCACCATGCTGATGGCAGGCTGGGGAATGCAGCGCCAACAGTTTGGTGAGCAAAAACACTGGATGATCGTCACGCTGGCAGCAATGTTGGGGCAAATCGGCACACCCGGCGGCGGTTTTGGTCTTTCTTACCATTTTGCCAATGGTGGTAACCCCACGCGGCGTTCTGCGGTGCTCTCTTCCATGCAGGGCAGCTTGCCGGGTGGCTGCGATGCGGTAGATAAAATCCCTGTGGCCCGCATTGTTGAAGCACTGGAAAACCCTGGTGGCGCATATCAACACAACGGTATGGACCGACATTTTCCGGATATTCGTTTTATCTGGTGGGCGGGCGGTGCCAACTTTACTCATCATCAGGATACCAACCGCCTGATCCGTGCCTGGCAAAAACCGGAGCTGGTGGTGATCTCCGAATGTTTCTGGACGGCGGCGGCGAAACACGCGGATATCGTTCTGCCTGCGACCACCTCGTTTGAGCGTAATGATCTCACCATGACCGGCGATTACAGTAATCAGCATCTGGTGCCCATGAAGCAAGTGGTGCCGCCACGCTATGAAGCGCGTAATGATTTTGATGTTTTTGCCGAGTTAAGTGAACGCTGGGAGAAGGGCGGTTATGCACGTTTTACGGAAGGAAAAAGTGAGCTGCAATGGCTGGAAACGTTTTATAACGTTGCCCGACAGCGCGGGGCAAGCCAGCAGGTTGAATTGCCGCCATTTGCTGAGTTCTGGCAAGCCAACCAGTTAATTGAGATGCCGGAAAACCCGGACAGCGAGCGGTTTATTCGCTTCGCTGATTTTTGCCGCGATCCGCAGGCGCATCCATTAAAAACCGCCAGCGGTAAGATTGAAATCTTCTCGCAGCGTATTGCCGATTACGCTTATCCGGATTGCCCGGGGCATCCAATGTGGCTGGAGCCGGACGAATGGCAGGGCAATGCCGAACCAGAACAGTTGCAGGTACTTTCTGCCCATCCGGCGCACCGCCTGCACAGCCAGCTGAATTACAGTTCTCTGCGCGAATTGTACGCGGTAGCAAACCGTGAGCCTGTCACCATTCATTCTGACGATGCTCAGGCGCGCGGCATAACCGAAGGGGATATGGTGCGGGTGTGGAACTCCCGTGGGCAGATCCTTGCCGGAGCGGTCATTAGCGAGGGAATTAAACCTGGCGTGATTTGCATTCACGAAGGGGCATGGCCGGATCTGGATTTAACCGCTGACGGTATTTGTAAAAACGGCGCAGTGAACGTGCTGACCAAAGATCTCCCCAGCTCGCGGCTGGGGAATGGCTGTGCGGGTAATACGGCGCTGGCATGGCTGGAAAAATACAACGGTCCGGAACTGACACTTACAGCGTTTGAACCACCGGCCAGCTCATAATCCAGGTGGGTAGTTGGGTTTCATCCTGCCATGCGCAATCGACAATGTGAAAACCCTGCGCACGGTAAAAATCTATCGCCGGTTGATTTTTTTGATAAACCTCCAGCATCAGATGGGGATAGCGCTGCTGCACATACTGCATCAGCGCCTTACCAATACCGCGTCTGACGGCCTTCGGTGCGACAAACATTGCTGCCAGAAATCGGCCTTCCATAATGCTGACAAAACCGAGAAGCTTACCGTCCTCTTCCCAGACCCAGTTTTGCGCATTGGCAAGATAGGCATCCCGCACCAGCGGAATGCAGTCACGCCAGTAATTCGCTTTTATAAAGGGATGCCCCCAGGTTGTACTTTCCAGCCACAGTTCGAGGATCGCGGGGAGTTCTGAACGTTGCGCTTCCCGAATCATGGTTTATTTCCCGGATAGCAACAGCAGCCAACCACATGATCATTCACCAGCCCACATGCCTGCATAAAGGAGTAACAGATTGTGGTGCCGACAAACTTAAAACCACGTTTTTTCAGTACCTTAGATAGGGCGTCGGAGGCGGACGTAGATGTGGGAATTTCGCTCAACGTTGTGGCTTGTGTCACCTGTGGCTGATGATTTACAAACGACCAGACAAAGTCGGCAAACGGTTCGCCGTTCTGTTCCATTTGCAGGTACGCCCGCGCATTACCAATAATTGCCTGAATTTTCCCTCGATGGCGGATAATCCCGGCGTCCTGTACCAGTCTTTCGACATCCTCTTCCTGCATTGCGGCAACCTTCACCGGATCGAACTGATGAAAGCAGGCGCGATAGTTTTCGCGTTTTTTGAGGACGGTGATCCACGATAACCCAGCCTGCTGCCCTTCAAGGCAGATCATTTCGAACAGTTTTTTACTGTCAGTTTCAGGCACGCCCCACTCATTATCATGGTAGGCAATATAAAGCGGGTCCTGACTCACCCAGCCGCAACGTTCCATACTTTCCCTCGCTATGTACCCGATCGTAAAAATTTCAGCCGCTTTTCTTGACGCATCGGTGAAAAAGTCAATATTTAATACAGGGCTACTATGCCCGATATCCTTCATACAATGACAATAATATTGCCGAATTCGGCTCTTCCCTGGAGTCGTGTTAATGATCATAAAAAAAAGCGGTGGTCGCTGGCAGCTAAGCCTGCTGGCGAGCGTGGTAATCAGTGCCTTTTTTCTCAACACAGCTTACGCCTGGCAACAAGAATATATCGTTGATACGCAACCCGGACTTTCCACAGAGCGTTACACCTGGGATAGTGATCATCAACCTGATTACAACGATATTTTGTCGCAACGTATTCAAAGTAGCCAAAGGGCGCTGGGACTGGAAGTCAATCTGGCGGAAGAAACCCCTGTGGATGTGACCAGCAGTATGAGTATGGGCTGGAATTTTCCTTTATATGAACAGGTTACAACCGGCCCGGTCGCGGCATTACATTACGATGGCACAACCACCTCGATGTATAACGAGTTTGGCGACAGTACTACCACGCTGACCGATCCGTTATGGCATGCCAGCGTGAGTACCTTAGGCTGGCGTGTTGACTCCCGGCTTGGCGATCTCCGACCCTGGGCGCAAATCAGCTATAACCAGCAATTTGGCGAGAATATCTGGAAGGCGCAATCAGGCCTGAGCCGGATGACGGCGACAAACCAGAACGGCAACTGGCTGGATGTCACCGTAGGCGCTGATATGTTGCTCAATCAAAATATTGCCGCCTATGCCGCGCTAACTCAGGCAGAAAATACCACTAATAATAGCGACTATCTGTATACGATGGGGGTTAGCGCCAGATTTTAACGTAACAGTCACAATTGAAACCATTAAATAACAATAGTTGTGGCGATAGTGGGTGCTAACTTACCAAATAATAAATTTGGTGAATAATTGTCGCGTCATTCATTCCTGAACTAAGGCATTTCATTCCGTTCTGATGGCATTTCATGCCGTTTTTCCCCAGGCATAAAGTGCACTTCGTTATGGTTGTCGGCAGAGATTTTTCCTTTTTATTACTGCAGGAATACTGCCATGACACCTTCAAATTATCAGCGTACCCGCTGGCTGACACTCATCGGTACTATCATTACCCAGTTTGCGCTGGGGTCGGTTTATACCTGGAGCCTGTTTAATGGCGCGCTTTCCGCCAAGCTGGATGCGCCGGTAAGCCAGGTCGCTTTCTCTTTCGGCTTGTTAAGTCTGGGGCTGGCAATTTCGTCTTCTGTTGCGGGCAAATTACAGGAACGTTTTGGCGTTAAACGCGTCACCATGGCTTCCGGCATTTTGCTGGGATTAGGCTTCTTCCTGACAGCGCATTCTGACAACCTGATGATGCTGTGGTTAAGCGCCGGTGTGCTGGTGGGACTGGCAGATGGCGCGGGTTATCTGCTGACGCTCTCTAACTGTGTGAAGTGGTTCCCGGAGCGTAAAGGTCTGATCTCCGCGTTCGCTATCGGTTCTTATGGTCTGGGTAGCCTGGGTTTCAAATTTATCGACACGCAGCTGCTGGAAACGGTCGGTCTGGAAAAAACCTTTGTGATTTGGGGAGCGATTGCGCTGTTGATGATTGTTTTCGGCGCAACGTTAATGAAAGACGCACCAAAACAGGAAGTGAAAACCAGCAATGGTGTGGTGGAGAAAGATTACACGCTGGCAGAGTCGATGCGTAAACCGCAGTACTGGATGTTAGCGGTAATGTTCCTGACCGCCTGCATGAGCGGCCTGTACGTGATTGGGGTAGCGAAAGATATCGCCCAAAGTCTGGCACACCTTGATGTGGTTTCCGCAGCCAATGCAGTCACTGTTATTTCCATCGCCAACCTTTCAGGTCGTCTGGTGCTGGGTATTCTGTCTGACAAAATCGCCCGTATCCGTGTTATTACCATTGGTCAGGTGATATCGCTGGTGGGTATGGCGGTCCTGCTGTTTGCACCATTGAATGCAGTGACGTTCTTTGCAGCGATTGCCTGCGTGGCATTTAACTTTGGCGGCACTATTACCGTCTTTCCGTCACTGGTCAGTGAGTTCTTTGGCCTCAATAACCTGGCGAAAAACTACGGTGTGATTTATCTCGGTTTCGGTATCGGTAGCATTTGTGGTTCGATTATCGCCTCACTGTTTGGCGGCTTCTATGTGACCTTCTACGTGATTTTCGCCCTGCTGATTCTGTCATTGGCGCTTTCTACGACGATTCGTCAGCCAGAGCAGAAAATGTTGCGTGAGGCGCATGGCTCCCTTTAATGCTCAGCCGCGAGCTACTGGGCTTCAGCTTCCGTGTGCATCAAACGCATCAACGAAATGTATAAACAATGACTCGTAAAATTTGGGCCAATTAACTGGCCCTTTTTACTGCTTTTTGTAACGCTAAAGTCTCTTTTCAAACTTGCATTTTTGTAAATTTGTGCTTCATGCACACTCTTTCCCCACACTTTTTCCCTTTGCTGTGGTCTACTTATTCGCGCGTGTAGATTTTACTTATCTGACTACCTCCGCACTTTTTCCCTGCCGGGCCTGAAAAGCCACTAAGCAGGGTGTTATCACCTGTTTGTCCAGGGTTTGTTTGCATGAGATACATCAAATCGATTACACAGCAGAAGCTGAGCTTTTTGCTTGCAATCTATATTGGCCTTTTTATGAATGGCGCGGTTTTTTACCGCCGCTTCGGCAGCTATGCGCACGATTTTACCGTCTGGAAAGGCATTTCTGCTGTTGTTGAACTGGCCGCCACCGTACTGGTGACCTTCTTTTTACTACGTCTTCTTTCGCTGTTTGGCCGCCGCAGCTGGCGTATTCTGGCATCGCTGGTGGTGCTCTTTTCCGCAGGTGCCAGCTATTACATGACCTTCCTTAATGTGGTCATTGGTTATGGCATCATCGCTTCCGTCATGACCACCGATATCGACCTGTCAAAAGAAGTTGTTGGTCTGAACTTTATTCTCTGGTTAATCGCCGTTAGTGCATTGCCTCTTATCCTTATCTGGAATAACCGCTGTCGCTACACCTTGCTCCGACAACTGCGAACCCCAGGGCAGCGTATTCGCAGCCTGGCGGTCGTCGTACTGGCGGGTATTATGGTTTGGGCACCGATTCGTTTGCTGGATATCCAGCAGAAGAAAGTGGAGAGGGCGACCGGCGTTGATTTGCCGAGTTATGGCGGTGTCGTAGCGAACTCTTATCTGCCATCAAACTGGCTTTCTGCGTTGGGGCTGTATGCCTGGGCGCGGGTCGATGAATCTTCCGATAATAATTCATTGCTTAATCCGGCGAAGAAATTCACTTATCAGGCACCGCAAAACGTTGATGACACTTATGTCGTGTTTATCATCGGTGAAACCACGCGTTGGGACCATATGGGTATTTTCGGCTATGAGCGTAATACCACGCCGAAACTGGCCCAGGAGAAAAATCTGGCGGCGTTCCGTGGTTACTCCTGTGATACCGCAACCAAACTCTCACTGCGTTGCATGTTTGTACGTCAGGGGGGCGCGGAAGATAATCCGCAGCGCACATTAAAAGAACAGAACATTTTCGCGGTTCTGAAGCAGTTAGGATTCAGTTCTGACCTCTACGCTATGCAGAGCGAAATGTGGTTCTACAGCAACACGATGGCGGACAACATTGCTTATCGTGAGCAGATTGGTGCGGAGCCACGTAATCGTGGCAAGCCGGTAGATGATATGTTGCTGGTAGACGAAATGCAGCAATCGCTAGGGCGCAACCCGGATGGTAAGCATCTGATCATTCTGCATACCAAAGGTTCGCATTTTAACTACACCCAGCGTTATCCGCGTAGCTTCGCGCAGTGGAAGCCGGAATGTATTGGTGTTGATAGCGGCTGTACCAAAGCGCAGATGATCAACTCCTATGACAACTCGGTGACCTATGTGGATCACTTTATCTCCAGCGTGATTGATCAGGTTCGCGATAAGAAAGCGATTGTGTTCTACGCAGCTGACCACGGTGAGTCAATTAATGAACGCGAGCACCTGCACGGCACGCCGCGTGAACTGGCACCGCCGGAGCAGTTCCGCGTACCGATGATGGTCTGGATGTCAGATAAATATCTGGAAAATCCGGCCAATGCGCAGGCGTTTGCGCAGCTGAAAAAAGAAGCCGACATGAAAGTGCCACGCCGTCACGTAGAGCTGTACGATACCATCATGGGTTGTCTTGGCTATACTTCACCGGATGGTGGAATTAACGAAAACAACAACTGGTGTCACATCCCGCAGGCAAAAGAGGCAGCGGCTAACTAAGCGGCCTGCTGACTTTCTCGCCGATCAAAAGGCATTTTGCTATTAAGGGATTGACGAGGGCGTATCTGCGCAGTAAGATGCGCCCCGCATTCGGTGATTGGCGCAGCCTGGTAGCGCACTTCGTTCGGGACGAAGGGGTCGGAGGTTCGAATCCTCTATCACCGACCAAATTCGAAAAGCCTGCTCAACGAGCAGGCTTTTTTGCATCTGCAGCTCATGAGGATGAGAACCTCCGGGGGCAGGGAGGTTCGACTCGACGTAGGCCTGATAAGACGCGTCAGCGTCGCATCAGGCAAATGTGCCGGCCATTGTCGGATGCGGCGCGACCGCCTTATTCGACCTACACGACACACATTTCCCTGCCAAATTTGCGCCCCATATCTCACTATCCATTAACGGATTTGTGACAGAAACCATTGTCTTTTTTTATATTTGCTTAAATCTTTTTTTGCGTTACTTATGGCTGGCCCTGGCATTTTCCGCTGTGCGTTTTAGCGTTCATGGTATTAATCGCTCAGATATCCACCTTTTCCTCAGATTTTTTTCATTAAATGCATAAAACTTAATCACCAAATGTTGCTAAATATTAAGCTGATTGTTCTGGTCATGTTGGAGTAGCACAAATTTCTCTGCTGCAAATAGCTGTTTGAAGTTTTTTTAATCTTTGTTTGTGGATTCTCACCGTTGGTGTAAATCCCGGTTGGCTGTATTGACGTTTTCACATTCTGTTGACAGATTGTAGGTCACGAGGGGCATTTTATGGAGGATCCGCACTGTTACACTGATGTTAATTAGTACGGCATCCCCACCTCATAACGTTGACCCGACCGGGCAAAAAACAAAAAAGGTCAGGCAGCGACAACCCACTGCAAAGGGTTAAAACAACAAACATCACAATTGGAGCAGAATAATGCGTATTTCCTTGAAAAAGTCAGGGATGCTGAAGCTTGGTCTCAGCCTGGTGGCTATGACCGTCGCAGCAAGTGTTCAGGCTAAAACTCTGGTTTATTGCTCAGAAGGATCTCCGGAAGGGTTTAACCCGCAGCTGTTTACCTCCGGCACCACCTATGACGCCTCTTCCGTCCCGCTTTATAACCGTCTGGTTGAATTTAAAATCGGCACCACCGAAGTGATCCCGGGCCTCGCTGAAAAGTGGGAAGTCAGCGAAGACGGTAAAACCTATACCTTCCATCTGCGTAAAGGTGTGAAGTGGCACGACAATAAAGAATTCAAACCGACGCGTGAACTGAACGCCGATGATGTGGTGTTCTCGTTCGATCGTCAGAAAAACGCGCAAAACCCGTACCATAAAGTTTCTGGCGGCAGCTACGAATACTTCGAAGGCATGGGCTTGCCAGAGCTGATCAGTGAAGTGAAAAAGGTGGACGACAACACCGTTCAGTTTGTGCTGACTCGCCCGGAAGCGCCGTTCCTCGCTGACCTGGCAATGGACTTCGCCTCTATTCTGTCAAAAGAATATGCTGATGCGATGATGAAAGCCGGTACACCGGAAAAACTGGACCTCAACCCAATCGGAACCGGTCCGTTCCAGTTACAGCAGTATCAAAAAGATTCCCGTATCCGCTACAAAGCGTTTGATGGCTACTGGGGCACCAAACCGCAGATCGATACGCTGGTTTTCTCTATTACCCCTGACGCTTCCGTGCGTTACGCGAAATTGCAGAAGAATGAATGCCAGGTGATGCCGTACCCGAACCCGGCAGATATCGCTCGCATGAAGCAGGATAAATCCATCAATCTGATGGAAATGCCGGGGCTGAACGTCGGTTATCTCTCGTATAACGTGCAGAAAAAACCACTCGATGACGTGAAAGTTCGCCAGGCTCTGACCTACGCGGTGAACAAAGACGCGATCATCAAAGCGGTTTATCAGGGCGCGGGCGTATCAGCGAAAAACCTGATCCCGCCAACCATGTGGGGCTATAACGACGACGTTCAGGACTACACCTACGATCCTGAAAAAGCGAAAGCCTTGCTGAAAGAAGCGGGTCTGGAAAAAGGTTTCTCCATCGACCTGTGGGCGATGCCGGTACAACGTCCGTATAACCCGAACGCTCGCCGCATGGCGGAGATGATTCAGGCAGACTGGGCGAAAGTCGGCGTGCAGGCCAAAATTGTCACCTACGAATGGGGTGAGTACCTCAAGCGTGCGAAAGATGGCGAGCACCAGACGGTAATGATGGGCTGGACTGGCGATAACGGGGATCCGGATAACTTCTTCGCCACCCTGTTCAGCTGCGCCGCCTCTGAACAAGGCTCCAACTACTCAAAATGGTGCTACAAACCGTTTGAAGATCTGATTCAACCGGCGCGTGCTACCGACGACCACAATAAACGCGTTGAACTGTACAAACAAGCGCAGGTGGTGATGCACGATCAGGCTCCGGCACTGATCATCGCTCACTCCACCGTGTTTGAACCGGTACGTAAAGAAGTTAAAGGCTATGTGGTTGATCCATTAGGCAAACATCACTTCGAAAACGTCTCTATCGAATAATTAAAAGCCATACAAGACTGATGGCAAAGGCAAAAATGCCTGATGCGCTCCGCTTATCAGGCCTACGAAAATTCTGCAATGTATTGAATTTGCACGATTTTGTAGGCCGGATAAGGCGTTAACGCCGCATCCGGCATAAACAAAGCGCACTTTGTCAACAATCTGTATACCCGGTGGCGCTGTGCCTCTGCGTGCAGCGCCATCCGGCAGCAATACTTCATTCCCTGTCCGATAAGGGCGGGAATTGATTTGTGAGCAATACAGACACGCAGTTCCAGGCTGCGGGTCACTATAGAGAATCCGGGTTATGTTGCAGTTTATTCTCCGACGTTTGGGACTCGTCATCCCCACGTTTATCGGTATTACCCTTCTCACATTTGCCTTTGTCCACATGATCCCGGGCGATCCGGTGATGATCATGGCGGGCGAACGTGGGATCTCCCCAGAGCGTCACGCGCAGCTGCTGGCTGAACTCGGCTTAGATAAACCGATGTGGCAGCAGTATCTCCATTACATTTGGGGCGTTATGCATGGCGATCTAGGCATTTCAATGAAAAGCCGCATCCCGGTTTGGGAAGAGTTCGTGCCGCGCTTCCAGGCCACGCTGGAACTTGGCGTCTGCGCGATGATTTTTGCTACGGCAGTCGGTATTCCGGTCGGCGTGCTGGCTGCGGTTAAACGCGGTTCCATTTTCGATCACACAGCGGTTGGCCTGGCGCTGACAGGTTATTCAATGCCTATCTTCTGGTGGGGCATGATGCTGATCATGCTGGTTTCGGTGCACTGGAACCTGACGCCCGTCTCCGGTCGCGTGAGCGATATGGTGTTCCTCGATGACTCCAATCCGTTAACCGGTTTTATGCTAATCGACACCGCCATCTGGGGTGAAGACGGCAACTTTATCGATGCCGTCGCCCATATGATCTTGCCTGCCATTGTGCTGGGTACTATTCCGCTGGCGGTCATTGTGCGTATGACACGCTCCTCGATGCTGGAAGTGCTGGGCGAGGATTACATCCGCACCGCGCGCGCCAAAGGGCTAACCCGCATGCGGGTGATTATCGTCCATGCGCTGCGTAACGCGATGCTGCCGGTGGTGACCGTTATCGGCCTGCAGGTGGGAACATTGCTGGCGGGGGCGATTCTGACCGAAACCATCTTCTCGTGGCCCGGTCTGGGACGCTGGTTGATTGACGCACTGCAACGCCGCGACTATCCGGTAGTGCAGGGCGGCGTATTGCTGGTGGCGACGATGATTATCCTCGTCAACTTGCTGGTCGATCTGCTGTACGGCGTGGTGAACCCGCGTATTCGTCATAAGAAGTAAGGGGACATCATGTCACAGGTTACTGAAAATAAAGTGATTAGCGCACCGGTGCCGATGACCCCGTTACAGGAGTTCTGGCACTATTTTAAACGCAACAAAGGCGCGGTCGTCGGGCTGGTTTACGTCGTCATCGTGCTGTTCATCGCGATCTTTGCCAACTGGATTGCACCCTATAACCCGGCGGAACAGTTCCGCGATGCACTGCTCGCCCCGCCAGCCTGGCAGGAAGGCGGCAGCATGGCGCACTTGCTGGGCACCGATGACGTAGGCCGTGATGTGCTGTCGCGCCTGATGTACGGTGCGCGCCTGTCGCTGCTGGTTGGCTGTCTGGTAGTTGTGTTATCGCTGATTATGGGCGTTATTCTCGGCCTGATCGCCGGTTACTTTGGCGGCCTGGTCGATAACATCATTATGCGCGTGGTCGATATCATGCTGGCGCTGCCAAGTCTGCTGCTGGCGCTGGTGCTGGTGGCAATTTTCGGCCCGTCGATTGGTAACGCCGCGCTGGCACTGACCTTCGTTGCCTTGCCGCACTATGTGCGCTTAACCCGCGCCGCCGTGCTGGTGGAAGTTAACCGCGATTACGTCACCGCGTCTCGCGTGGCGGGTGCCGGGGCGATGCGTCAGATGTTTATTAACATCTTCCCGAACTGCCTTGCGCCGCTGATTGTTCAGGCGTCGCTCGGTTTCTCTAACGCCATTCTCGATATGGCTGCTCTTGGTTTCCTCGGCATGGGGGCACAGCCGCCAACGCCTGAGTGGGGCACCATGCTCTCCGACGTGTTGCAGTTCGCGCAAAGCGCCTGGTGGGTCGTGACCTTCCCGGGTCTGGCGATCCTGCTGACGGTGCTGGCATTTAACCTGATGGGTGACGGTCTGCGTGACGCGCTCGATCCCAAACTGAAGCAGTAAGAGGTTCGAGATGGCGTTATTAAATGTAGATAAATTATCGGTGCATTTCGGCGACGAAAGCGCGCCGTTCCGCGCCGTAGACCGCATCAGCTACAGCGTAAAACAGGGCGAAGTGGTCGGGATTGTGGGTGAGTCCGGCTCCGGTAAGTCGGTCAGTTCACTGGCGATTATGGGGCTGATTGATTATCCGGGCCGCGTAATGGCAGAAAAACTGGAGTTTAACGGCCAGGATTTGCAGCGTATCTCAGAAAAAGAGCGCCGCAACCTGGTGGGTGCCGAAGTGGCGATGATCTTCCAGGACCCGATGACCAGCCTTAACCCGTGCTACACCGTGGGTTTCCAGATTATGGAAGCGATTAAGGTGCATCAGGGCGGCAACAAAAGTACCCGCCGTCAGCGAGCGATTGACCTGCTGAATCAGGTCGGTATTCCCGATCCGGCATCGCGTCTGGATGTTTACCCGCATCAGCTTTCCGGCGGCATGAGCCAGCGCGTGATGATCGCCATGGCGATTGCCTGTCGGCCAAAACTGCTGATTGCCGATGAACCGACCACCGCGCTGGACGTGACCATTCAGGCGCAAATCATCGAACTACTGCTGGAGCTACAGCAGAAAGAGAACATGGCGCTGGTGTTAATTACCCATGACCTGGCGCTGGTGGCGGAAGCGGCACATAAAATCATCGTGATGTATGCAGGCCAGGTGGTGGAAACCGGTGATGCGCACGCCATCTTCCATGCGCCGCGTCACCCGTATACTCAGGCATTGCTGCGTGCGCTGCCAGAATTTGCTCAGGACAAAGAACGTCTGGCGTCGTTGCCAGGTGTCGTTCCCGGCAAGTACGACCGCCCGAACGGCTGCCTGCTTAACCCGCGCTGCCCCTATGCCACTGACAGATGTCGCGCTGAAGAACCGGCGCTGAATATGCTCGCTGACGGGCGTCAGTCCAAATGCCATTACCCACTTGATGATGCCGGGAGGCCGACACTATGAGTACGCAAGAGGCCACCCTGCAACAACCGCTGTTGCAGGCTATCGACCTGAAAAAACATTATCCGGTGAAGAAAGGCATGTTCGCGCCGGAACGTCTGGTTAAAGCGCTGGATGGCGTTTCGTTTAACCTTGAACGTGGCAAAACGCTGGCAGTAGTGGGCGAATCTGGCTGCGGTAAATCGACCCTCGGTCGGTTGCTGACGATGATTGAAATGCCCACCGGTGGCGAGCTGTATTACCAGGGGCAGGATCTGCTTAAGCACGATCCGCAGGCGCAGAAGCTGCGTCGGCAGAAAATCCAGATCGTCTTCCAGAACCCTTACGGTTCGCTGAATCCGCGTAAAAAAGTCGGGCAAATTCTTGAAGAGCCGCTGCTGATCAACACCAGCTTAAGCAAAGAACAGCGTCGGGAAAAAGCCCTGTCGATGATGGCGAAAGTCGGCCTGAAAACCGAGCACTATGACCGCTATCCGCATATGTTCTCCGGCGGTCAGCGTCAGCGTATCGCCATCGCCCGTGGTCTGATGCTCGACCCGGATGTGGTGATTGCCGATGAACCGGTTTCCGCGCTGGATGTTTCAGTGCGCGCGCAGGTGCTGAATCTGATGATGGATTTGCAGCAGGAGTTGGGGCTGTCTTATGTCTTTATCTCCCACGACCTGTCGGTGGTGGAGCACATTGCTGATGAAGTGATGGTGATGTACCTGGGCCGCTGCGTGGAGAAGGGAACGAAAGACCAAATCTTCAATAACCCGCGCCATCCGTACACTCAGGCGCTACTTTCCGCGACGCCGCGCCTGAACCCGGACGATCGCCGCGAGCGCATCAAGCTCAGCGGTGAACTACCAAGCCCACTGAATCCACCGCCGGGTTGCGCCTTCAACGCCCGCTGTCGTCGGCGCTTCGGCCCCTGCACCCAGTTGCAGCCGCAGCTAAAAGACTACGGCGGTCAACTGGTAGCTTGTTTTGCGGTTGATCAGGATGAAAATCCGCAGCGTTAACTCACAAAACCGGGGCCATGCGCTCCGGTTTACTCAATCAGCTTCAACAGTGGCGACAAGCATAGCAAAATGCCGTACAGCAGAATCAGCCAGGCTTTAAATCCGCGAAGTTTTTCCAGTTGTGCGACTTTATAGATCAGGAAAAACGGAATGAGGCACGACACAATACCATATAACGGGCTTCCCAACTGAAAGAACACCAGCACCGATACACGAAACGAAACCCAAATCGTCAACGTAATGACGATAAAAGCGCAGATCGCCAGAGTCAGCACGCGTGAGTTAATTTTCTTGGTATCAATAATTCGGCTTAACAGATTGAGAATAATGCCTTTAATGGCCTCGTGGAAACCGAGATAAATGCCAAAGAATGCGGTCAGTACGGCAAAGATATTAAGCACCGTAGAGGTGATATGAATGATATGCCCAGGGATCACCTGCGCGGCCAGCGCCAGTGCTGAGATATTTTGTTCAAAGGCAGAAACGGCTTCTTCGTGGCTAATTGAGAAGGTAAACGAAAAGGCAAAAAACAGGATCACCGCGATGAGCGTGATATAACTAATTCGGTGGGTACGCAGCGCGAGCCGGGTTGCCAGTACTTTATCCGCTTCCCGTTTACGATAGGCAATATTCATTGGGTTAAGTACCTGAATAAATACTGCAGAAAAGAAGCAAAATGGAATGGTAAGCAAGACATCGCGGAAAAAGACGGAGGCTTGCGGGAAGGCGGTTATATTGGCGAAATTCCAGTGCGGGATCATCGCAAAACCGAACACGACAATAATCCCTACTTTGACCACCACCATTGGCCCGGAAATCTTAAACAGTAATCGTTCACCACCAGACGCAATCGCCACCAGTACGGCGAAAATAGCGACTTTATAAAGTAGAGATTGTGAAAGATCGGCATCGGTTAAACCGAAGGTTTTCAGGTACGAGGCGCTGTCGAAAACCACGGAGAGAGAGTAGATAAAAATCCCGTGGATAATCATCAAAAAGTAGATAACCCCGAGGAAAATTCCCCAGTTCTTCCCCAGGTAATGACTGATAATATCGGTGTAGTCATTACAGGAATCGCTTTCAGAAAGGGTTTTTAAATAAATGTCCTGCACTACCCAGGTGGCAGGATAAGCAATGATCGCTGCGGTAATAAATACCCAAATTCCCTTCAAGCCAATTTGTACTGGCATCAGCACGGTTCCGGCACCAATCGCCATGCCTATGCATAATAAAACCCAGCCGAAGTCGTAGCGTGTAAACGGCAATTTCTGATTGTGTTTCGATAGTGTGTTGTGCTGCATAAAGTCCTGTCCAGAAAGAAGTCGGCCTCGCAAAAATGAATAAACCCAGTTTCTCTTGCGCAACAGGTGGAGAAGTCGAATACGCAGTATGTAAAAAATGAGGCAACAGATTCACTGGGGAGGTCGCGAGGAGGCGCAATTCTACAAAATTGCGCATTTCACTACCAGTCTGGAGTCAGCCCGGATATGAACTGCAACTATTGCAAATAAAGAAATTAAGCTGGAAGGCATCGCGCAATGAGGAAGATTGCCGGGTGCTGACAGTAAAAAGCAATCGTAGAATCAGCGGCAAGCCGGAAAGGTTCCGGTGAGGCGCAATGTTGCGGGGGCTTTATCCCTGGTGGCATTGGTTGCTGGAGAGAGAAAACCCCCGCACGTTGCAGGTATGCACCTGACAACATCACGGGGGCTAATCTTGAACCCAAACAACTCAAGAATAGCCGCGAAACGTTGGCATTACAACACAGGCGGCTATATGACGCTCGCAGAACTGGGCATGGCCTTCTGGCATGATTTAGCGGCTCCGGTCATTGCTGGCATTCTTGCCAGTATGATCGTGAACTGGCTGAATAAGCGGAAGTAACGTGTCATGCGGGCGTCAGGCTGCCGTAATGGCAATTTGCGCCCGGACCAGGCCGCAGGGGTGAAACTCTGCGGCCTTTTTCGTAAGAAAAATGCAACGGTTGCAAGCGGATAATATTCTGCGGAATGCGCAGCACAGAGTGAAGATGAGACGGATTCCGGAACAGAAAAACAGTCGTAGAATCAGCGTCAAGCCGGAAGGATTCCGGTGAGGCGCAATGTTGCGGGGGCTTAATCCCTGGTGGCATTGGTTGCTGGAGAGAGAAAACCCCCGCACGTTGCAGGTATGCACCTGACAACACCACGGGGGCCATTCTTGCATCCAAACAATACAAGAATAGCCGCGAAACGTTGTCATTACAATACAGGCGGCTATATGACGCTCGCAGAACTGGGCATGGCCTTCTGGCATGATTTAGCGGCTCCGGTCATTGCTGGTATTCTTGCCAGTATGATCGTGAACTGGCTGAACAAGCGGAAGTAACGTGCCATGCGGGCGTCAGGCTGCCGTAATGGCAATTTGCGCCCGGATCAGGCCGCAGGGGTGAAACTCTGCGGCCTTTTTCGTAAGAAAAATGCAACGGTTGCAAGCGGATAATATTCTGCGGAATGCGCAGCACAGAGTGAAGACGTGACGGATTCCGGAACAGAAAAACAGTCGTAGAATCAGCGTCAAGCCGGAAGGGTTCCGGTGAGGCGCAATGTTGCGGGGGCTTTATCCCTGGTGGCATTGGTTGCTGGAGAGAGAAAACCCCCGCACGTTGCAGGTATGCACCTGACAACATCACGGGGGCCATTCTTGAACCTGAACAACTCAAGAATAGCCGCGAAACGTTGTCATTACAACACAGGCGGCTATATGACGCTCGCAGAACTGGGCATGGCCTTCTGGCATGATTTAGCGGCTCCGGTCATTGCTGGCATTCTTGCCAGTATGATCGTGAACTGGCTGAACAAGCGGAAGTAACGTGTCATGCGGGCGTCAGGCTGCCGTAATGGCAATTTGCGCCCGAACCAGGCCGCAGGGGTGAAACTCTGCGGCCTTTTTCGTAAGAAAAATGCAACGGTTGCAAGCGGATAATATTCTGCGGAATGCGCAGCACAGAGTGAAGACGTGACGGATTCCGGAACAGAAAAACAGTCGTAGAATCAGCGGCAAGCCGGAAAGGTTCCGGTGAGGCGCAATGTTGCGGGGGCTTTATCCCTGGTGGCATTGGTTGCTGGAGAGAGAAAACCCCCGCACGTTGCAGGTATGCACCTGACAACACCACGGGGGCTAATCTTGACTCTAGACCACTCAAGAATAGCCGCGAAACGTTGTCATTACAACACAGGCGGCTATATGACGTTCGCAGAGCTGGGCATGGCCTTCTGGCATGATTTAGCGGCTCCGGTCATTGCTGGCATTCTTGCCAGTATGATCGTGAACTGGCTGAACAAGCGGAAGTAACGTGTCATGCGGGCGTCAGGCTGCCGTAATGGCAATTTGCGCCCGGACCAGGCCGCAGGGGGGAAACTCTGCGGCCTTTTTCGTTCTTACTGCGGGTAAGGCACCCAGTCGCCGCCGTTCAGGCGAACGTACGGTTTATCCTGGTATTGAATAACTACTGCATTTGAGTTCTCGGAGACCGGTGCTGTTTGTGGCAACCCACTGGTGAGTTTTTTCCAGTCAACATTGTCTTCGGTGAAAATCTTGCCATCGAGAACGCGAACCACCAGATCGGAGATAGCCAGGAAGCTGCTCGGTTGTTCGATGACAATCGGTGCCCCCTGATGCGGTGCCTTCATGCCGAAGAATTTCACCCCAACGGGGACGTCGGTGATAGACGGGCTAGGGATATCACGTAGGCCAGATACCTGCATTCTGTCGCCCTTCAGCGCGCCGCCGTGTTCCGGCACCACGACCACCATCACTTTACGACCCGATTTCTCAAGTTCAGTAAAGAAGGCGTCCAGTTCATCAAAGAATTTCTGCGCCCGCGCTTTGTAATCCGCTGTTTTGCTGACCCCCGGATAATGGTTGCCGTCATGCAGTGGAAGCGTGTTGTAGAACGTGGCACTACGGCTGTTTTTATCTTTTTCGGTAACGTCCAGCCAGCGGTTAAGCACAGCGGTATCGTCATAAACCGGCGAACCATCAAAGCCCAGCAAAATAACCGGCAGATTTGTTTGATCCATCAATTCGCTCTGCATGCCGCCATTTTCGCGAACTTCTTTCAAAAAACCGCCGAACTGGCCGTTATGTCCCATCATCAGGTGCTGGGTAAAGCCCAGTTTCGAAAGGTTATCAAACAGATAGCAGTCGTTATTTGCCGGTTGATACAGATTAGTGTGCGAAGTCTGCCCGCAGCTGGCGCGCAGTAAACGGATCGCCGCCGGGCCACTGTAGGAGGTGGCGGAGTTAAAGTTCTTGAACTCAATATCGAAATGCGACCACAGTGGATGCGACATCAACCCGGCGGCTTCTATATCCGACCAGGAAAGCGAACAGATGTTAATCACCAGTAGTTCAAATGGCTGAGCATCAGCGGGCAGCGAAGACGGGAAGGTCGATTTACGTTTCGCCTCCGCGTTATAGAAATTATTCAGCCAGGCGTTAAGGTTCGCCGTTGTTGGCGGTGCAGTTTGTGCGGGCATATCACCCACTACCGGTGCGCCACCCGTCGCCGCAACGGTTGCCGCTGCGTTACCACCCGTCGTTGTTACAGTGGTCGTCGGTTGTCCGGCTGGCCACAAGGAGAAACTTGGTCCCGCCAGGGTAAGTACGTTCAGCCATAGCAGTATGGCAACCACAAAAACGGTAATGCGAATCCATTGTGACAGGAATAACCAGGCCACTAATAAAACAAAAATGGCCCCAATCATCTGCCAGTTAATAAAGCGTGTGACAAGGTCGATTAAATAATCGGTACTGAACCCCGCCACCTGCGAACCCTGGCTCATTATGCTTTCCGGGCCAGGCAACCAGGTGTCATGCCAGAACAAAGCAAAGCCGATCGGCAGGGCAATCCAGTGGCGCAAGCGATGCAGGCTGTAGCGCGGAAGGGGCATCAGCAGAAACGCGGCAAACACCAAATTGAGGAGCGGATGGAAGTTAAGATATCCCGCCCACGGTGATGCTGCCAACTTACTGATTTAGTGTATGATGGTGTTTTTGAGGTGCTCCAGTGGCTTCTGTTTCTATCAGCTGTCCCTCCTGTTCAGCTACTGACGGGGTGGTGCGTAACGGCAAAAGCACCGCCGGACATCAGCGCTATCTCTGCTCTCACTGCCGTAAAACATGGCAACTGCAGTTCACTTACACCGCTTCTCAACCCGGTACGCACCAGAAAATCATTGATATGGCCATGAATGGCGTTGGATGCCGGGCAACAGCCCGCATTATGGGCGTTGGCCTCAACACGATTTTACGTCACTTAAAAAACTCAGGCCGCAGTCGGTAACCTCGCGCATACAGCCGGGCAGTGACGTCATCGTCTGCGCGGAAATGGACGAACAGTGGGGCTATGTCGGGGCTAAATCGCGCCAGCGCTGGCTGTTTTACGCGTATGACAGGCTCCGGAAGACGGTTGTTGCGCACGTATTCGGTGAACGCACTATGGCGACGCTGGGGCGTCTTATGAGCCTGCTGTCACCCTTTGACGTGGTGATATGGATGACGGATGGCTGGCCGCTGTATGAATCCCGCCTGAAGGGAAAGCTGCACGTAATCAGCAAGCGATATACGCAGCGAATTGAGCGGCATAACCTGAATCTGAGGCAGCACCTGGCACGGCTGGGACGGAAGTCGCTGTCGTTCTCAAAATCGGTGGAGCTGCATGACAAAGTCATCGGGCATTATCTGAACATAAAACACTATCAATAAGTTGGAGTCATTACCGACCTTGCGTATGGACAGCGGCAACACTAACGCCGTGCGCGGGCTGGCAAATATTTACCGCCAGCAATCGCCAGAAAAAGCTGAAGCGTTTATCGCCTCGCTCTCTGCCAGTCAGCGGCGTAGCATTGATGATATCGAACGCAGCCTGCAAAACGACCGTCTGGCACAGCAGGCAGAGGCACTGGAAAACCAGGGCAAATGGGCGCAGGCGGCAGCACTTCAGCGGCAACGACTGGCGCTGGACCCCGGCAGTGTATGGATTACTTACCGACTTTCGCAGGATCTCTGGCAGGCCGGACAACGCAGCCAGGCCGATACGTTAATGCGCAATCTGGCGCAGCAGAAGCCGAATGACCCGGAGCAGGTTTACGCTTACGGGCTGTATCTCTCTGGTCATGACCAGGACAGAGCGGCGCTGGCGCATATCAACAGCCTGCCGCGTGCGCAGTGGAACAGCAATATTCAGGAGCTGGTTAATCGACTGCAAAGCGATCAGGTGCTGGAAACCGCTAACCGCCTGCGAGAAAGCGGCAAAGAGGCAGAAGCGGAAGCGATGCTGCGCCAGCAACCACCTTCCACGCGTATTGACCTCACGCTGGCTGACTGGGCGCAACAACGACGTGATTACACCGCCGCCCGCGCTGCATATCAGAATGTCCTGACGCGGGAGCCAGCTAACGCCGACGCCATTCTTGGTCTGACGGAAGTGGATATTGCTGCCGGTGACAAAGCGGCGGCACGTAGCCAGCTGGCGAAACTGCCCGCTACCGATAACGCCTCGCTGAACACACAGCGGCGCGTGGCGCTGGCACAGGCGCAGCTTGGCGATACCGCAGCAGTGCAGCGGACGTTTAATAAGTTGATCCCGCAGGCAAAATCTCAGCCACCGTCGATGGAAAGCGCGATGGTGCTGCGTGATGGTGCGAAGTTTGAAGCGCAGGCGGGCGATCCAACGCAGGCGCTGGAAACCTACAAAGACGCCATGGTCGCATCCGGTGTGACTACGACGCGTCCGCAGGATAACGACACCTTTACCCGACTGACCCGTAACGACGAGAAAGATGACTGGCTGAAACGTGGCGTGCGCAGCGATGCGGCGGACCTCTATCGCCAGCAGGATCTTAACGTCACCCTTGAGCACGATTACTGGGGTTCGAGCGGCACCGGTGGTTACTCCGATCTGAAAGCGCACACTACCATGTTGCAGGTGGATGCGCCGTATTCTGACGGGCGGATGTTCTTTCGCAGTGATTTCGTCAATATGAACGTCGGCAGTTTCTCCACTAATGCCGATGGCAAATGGGATGACAACTGGGGCACCTGTACATTACAGGACTGTAGCGGCAACCGCAGCCAGTCGGACTCCGGTGCCAGCGTGGCGGTCGGCTGGCGAAATGACGTCTGGAGCTGGGATATCGGTACCACGCCGATGGGCTTCAACGTGGTGGATGTGGTCGGCGGCATCAGTTACAGCGATGATATCGGGCCGCTGGGTTACACCGTTAACGCCCACCGTCGGCCCATCTCCAGTTCTTTGCTGGCCTTTGGTGGGCAAAAAGACTCCCCGAGCAATACCGGGAAAAAATGGGGTGGCGTACGTGCCGACGGTGTGGGGCTAAGTCTGAGCTACGATAAAGGTGAAGCAAACGGCGTCTGGGCATCGCTTAGTGGCGACCAGTTAACCGGTAAAAATGTCGAAGATAACTGGCGCGTGCGCTGGATGACGGGCTATTACTATAAGGTCATTAACCAGAACAATCGCCGCGTCACAATCGGCCTGAACAACATGATCTGGCATTACGACAAAGATCTGAGTGGCTACTCACTCGGTCAGGGCGGTTACTACAGTCCGCAGGAATACCTGTCGTTTGCCATACCGGTGATGTGGCGGGAGCGCACGGAAAACTGGTCGTGGGAGCTGGGTGCGTCTGGCTCGTGGTCGCATTCACGCACCAAAACCATGCCGCGTTATCCGCTGATGAATCTGATCCCGACCGACTGGCAGGAAGAAGCTGCGCGGCAATCCAACGATGGCGGCAGCAGTCAGGGCTTCGGCTACACGGCGCGGGCATTACTTGAACGACGTGTTACTTCCAACTGGTTTGTTGGCACGGCAATTGATATCCAGCAGGCGAAAGATTACGCACCCAGCCATTTCCTGCTCTACGTACGTTATTCCGCCGCCGGATGGCAGGGTGACATGGATTTACCGCCGCAGCCGCTGATACCTTACGCCGACTGGTAAGTTTTCAGATAGCGCCTCTCTTAATGCCGCTGCGATCGGGTATACTCGGGCGGCAATCTGGGATTTCCGGGGGGAGACAATTTGCGCGTAAGTCGCTCGTTAACAATCAAGCAGATGGCAATGGTGGCAGCCGTTGTCCTGGTGTTCGTTTTTATTTTTTGCACCGTTTTGCTGTTCCATCTGGTCCAGCAGAATCGCTATAACACGGCTACGCAACTGGAAAGCATTGCTCGCTCTGTCCGCGAACCCTTATCTTCAGCTATTTTGAAAGGCGATATTCCCGAAGCGGAAGCTATTCTTGCCAGCATTAAACCGGCAGGCGTGGTCAGCCGTGCCGATGTAGTGCTGCCTAACCAGTTCCAGGCGCTGCGTAAAAGTTTTATTCCAGAGCGCCCGGTGCCGGTAATGGTTACTCGCCTGTTTGAGCTACCGGTTCAAATCTCGCTGGGCGTTTACTCGCTCGAACGTCCGGCAAACCCGCAGCCAATTGCCTATCTGGTACTACAGGCGGATTCCTTCCGTATGTATAAGTTCGTGATGAGCACCCTCTCAACGTTAGTGACCATTTACTTACTTTTGTCGCTTATCCTGACCGTCGCCATCAGCTGGTGCATTAACCGCCTGATTTTGCATCCGTTACGCAATATTGCTCGCGAACTTAACGCCATCCCAGCCAAGGAGCTTGTTGGTCACCAACTGGCATTACCGCGTCTGCATCAGGACGATGAAATCGGTATGTTGGTGCGCAGTTACAACCTCAACCAGCAATTGCTGCAGCGCCATTATGAAGAACAGAACGAAAATGCGATGCGCTTCCCGGTGTCGGATTTGCCGAACAAAGCCTTGCTGATGGAGATGCTGGAGCAGGTTGTCGCGCGTAAACAAACCACCGCGCTGATGATCATCACCTGTGAAACCCTGCGTGATACTGCGGGCGTGCTGAAAGAGGCGCAACGAGAAATTCTGCTGCTGACGCTGGTGGAAAAACTCAAATCGGTACTGTCGCCACGTATGATCCTCGCGCAGATTAGCGGTTATGACTTTGCTGTCATTGCCAACGGTGTACAGGAACCGTGGCACGCAATCACCTTAGGTCAGCAAGTGCTCACTATCATGAGCGAGCGCCTGCCGATTGAACGTATTCAACTCCGTCCGCACTGTAGCATTGGCGTGGCGATGTTCTACGGCGATCTCACCGCCGAACAGCTTTACAGTCGCGCTATTTCTGCGGCATTTACCGCTCGCCATAAAGGCAAGAATCAGATTCAGTTCTTTGATCCGCAGCAGATGGAAGCCGCCCAGAAGCGGTTGACGGAAGAGAGCGATATCCTTAATGCACTGGAAAATCATCAGTTTGCTATTTGGTTACAGCCACAGGTCGAGATGACCAGCGGTAAACTGGTCAGTGCGGAAGTGTTACTGCGTATCCAGCAACCGGATGGCAGTTGGGACCTGCCGGATGGCTTAATCGATCGCATTGAGTGCTGTGGGCTGATGGTTACCGTCGGTCACTGGGTGCTGGAAGAGTCCTGTCGATTGCTTGCAGCCTGGCAAGAGCGCGGCATTATGCTGCCCTTGTCGGTAAACCTCTCTGCGCTGCAACTGATGCACCCGAATATGGTGGCGGATATGCTGGAACTGTTAACCCGCTATCGCATTCAGCCGGGAACACTGATTCTGGAAGTGACAGAAAGCCGACGTATTGACGACCCTCATGCTGCGGTGGCAATCCTCCGTCCGCTGCGCAATGCCGGAGTTCGGGTGGCGCTGGATGATTTCGGCATGGGCTACGCAGGGCTGCGTCAGCTGCAGCATATGAAATCGTTGCCAATCGACGTACTGAAAATCGACAAAATGTTTGTTGAAGGCTTGCCGGGAGATAGCAGCATGATTGCTGCAATTATCATGCTGGCGCAGAGCCTGAACTTACAAATGATTGCCGAAGGCGTGGAGACTGAAGCACAACGCGACTGGCTGGCAAAAGCGGGCGTTGGTATTGCCCAGGGCTTCCTTTTTGCTCGCCCACTCCCTATTGAAATCTTCGAAGAGAGTTACCTGGAAGAAAAGTAGCTACCCCAAACTGATTACAAAACTTTAAAAAGTGCTGGTTTGTGCGAGCCAGCTCAAACTTTTTAACCTTTTTGTTTCAATTATGATCCAGGTACATTTCTGTGATGTTGTCTGGGTGTTATTTTAAGGCCGCAGGTACCCCATAACCTTACAAGACCTGTGGTTTTACTAAAGGACACCCTATGAAAACCTCTCTGTTTAAAAGCCTTTACTTTCAGGTCCTGACAGCGATAGCCATTGGTATTCTCCTTGGCCATTTCTATCCTGAAATAGGCGAGCAAATGAAACCGCTTGGCGACGGCTTCGTTAAGCTCATTAAGATGATCATCGCTCCTGTCATCTTTTGTACCGTCGTAACGGGCATTGCGGGCATGGAAAGCATGAAGGCGGTCGGTCGTACCGGCGCAGTCGCACTGCTTTACTTTGAAATTGTCAGTACCATCGCGCTGATTATTGGTCTTATCATCGTTAACGTCGTGCAGCCTGGTGCCGGAATGAACGTCGATCCGGCAACGCTTGATGCGAAAGCGGTAGCGGTTTACGCCGATCAGGCGAAAGACCAGGGCATTGTCGCCTTCATTATGGATGTCATCCCGGCGAGCGTCATTGGCGCATTTGCCAGCGGTAACATTCTGCAGGTGCTGCTGTTTGCCGTACTGTTTGGTTTTGCGCTCCACCGTCTGGGCAGCAAAGGCCAACTGATTTTTAACGTCATCGAAAGTTTCTCGCAGGTCATCTTCGGCATCATCAATATGATCATGCGTCTGGCACCTATTGGTGCGTTCGGGGCAATGGCGTTTACCATCGGTAAATACGGCGTCGGCACACTGGTGCAACTGGGGCAGCTGATTATCTGTTTCTACATTACCTGTATCCTGTTTGTGGTGCTGGTATTGGGTTCAATCGCTAAAGCGACTGGTTTCAGTATCTTCAAATTTATCCGCTACATCCGTGAAGAACTGCTGATTGTACTGGGGACTTCATCTTCCGAGTCGGCGCTGCCGCGTATGCTCGACAAGATGGAGAAACTCGGCTGCCGTAAATCGGTGGTGGGGCTGGTCATCCCGACAGGCTACTCGTTTAACCTTGATGGCACATCGATATACCTGACAATGGCGGCGGTGTTTATCGCCCAGGCCACTAACAGTCAGATGGATATCGTCCACCAAATCACGCTGTTAATCGTGTTGCTGCTTTCTTCTAAAGGGGCGGCAGGGGTAACGGGTAGTGGCTTTATCGTGCTGGCGGCGACGCTCTCTGCGGTGGGCCATTTGCCGGTAGCGGGTCTGGCGCTGATCCTCGGTATCGACCGCTTTATGTCAGAAGCTCGTGCGCTGACTAACCTGGTCGGTAACGGCGTAGCGACCATTGTCGTTGCTAAGTGGGTGAAAGAACTGGACCACAAAAAACTGGACGATGTGCTGAATAATCGTGCGACGGATGGCAAAACGCACGAATTATCCTCTTAATCTCATCACTTATGCCCGCACTCCCTTCCCCGAGTGCGGGTGTTTGCGCATAATTGACCCCTGTGCCTGAACTTACCACCTGGGTGAGTTCAGGTTTATTTCACTTCTTCCGTGACATTTTCATGTTCTTGCGGTCTAACACGAAGTGTTTTTAACGTCATTTAGACTGACCGACAACGGGCAGTTTTTTTATTACCAGGATAGTTGATCAGGGGTTCACATGCAGGGCACAAAAATTCGACTTTTAGCGGGCGGTTTGCTGATGATGGCCACTGCTGGCTATGTGCAGGCAGATGCGCTCCAGCCTGATCCAGCATGGCAACAGGGGACGCTTTCCAACGGTTTACAGTGGCAAGTGCTGACCACCCCCCAGCGTCCCAGCGATCGTGTTGAAATTCGCCTGCTGGTTAATACCGGTTCGCTCGCCGAAAGTACACAACAGAGCGGTTACAGTCACGCCATCCCTCGTATTGCGCTAACGCAAAGCGGTGGCCTTGACGCAGCACAGGCGCGTTCATTGTGGCAGCAGGGGATCGACCCTAAACGCCCGATGCCGCCGGTAATTGTCTCTTATGACACCACGCTGTTTAATCTGAGTTTGCCCAATAACCGTAACGATTTGCTGAAAGAAGCGCTCTCTTATCTGGCAAATGCCACTGGCAAATTGACCATCACACCAGAAACCATCAACCACGCGCTGCAAAGTCAGGACATGGTGGCAACCTGGCCTGCCGATACTAAAGAGGGCTGGTGGCGCTATCGTCTGAAAGGGTCAACCTTGTTAGGTCACGATCCTGCCGATCCGCTGAAACAACCCGTTGAAGCGGAAAAAATTAAAGATTTCTATCAGAAATGGTACACCCCGGATGCAATGACGCTACTGGTGGTGGGAAACGTGGATGCGCGCTCGGTTGTCGACCAAATAAACAAAACGTTTGGCGAACTGAAAGGCAAACGTGAAACGCCAGCTCCGGTGCCGACGCTTTCTCCGCTGCGTGCGGAAGCGGTGAGTATTATGACTGACGCGGTGCGTCAGGACCGGTTATCTATCATGTGGGATACGCCGTGGCAGCCGATTCGTGAATCAGCCGCACTGCTGCGCTACTGGCGTGCGGACCTGGCCCGCGAGGCGCTGTTCTGGCATGTTCAGCAAGCGTTAAGTGCCAGTAACAGCAAAGACATCGGTCTTGGATTTGACTGCCGTGTGCTGTATCTGCGTGCGCAGTGTGCCATCAACATCGAATCACCAAACGACAAGCTGAACAGCAACCTTAATCTGGTGGCGCGTGAACTGGCGAAGGTTCGCGATAAAGGTCTGCCGGAAGAAGAGTTCAATGCGTTAGTGGCGCAAAAGAAACTGGAGCTGCAGAAACTGTTTGCCGCCTATGCACGAGCTGATACCGATATTCTGATGGGTCAGCGGATGCGTTCGTTGCAAAATCAGGTTGTCGATATCGCGCCGGAGCAATATCAGAAACTGCGGCAGGATTTCCTTAATAGCCTGACGGTAGAGATGTTAAATCAGGATCTGCGTCAACAGTTGTCGAATGATATGGCGTTAATACTGCTGCAGCCGAAAGGCGAGCCGGAATTTAACATGAAAGCGTTGCAGGCGGTCTGGGATCAAATCATGGCCCCATCTACCGCCGCTGCGACCACCTCTGTCGCCACGGATGACGTACATCCTGAAGTGACGGATATTCCACCTGCACAGTAATGCCTGATGGTGATGAGTTAGCACAACCATCAGGTATTTATGGATGAGCTGGATAGAGGGGTAACACTTTATCCAGCCTTTTGCATATGCTGCGTTTACGCTGGCATCGCCTCACGCGGGATAATCGCGCCGCGATACTGAATAACGGTACTTGCGGTCAGGTGCCCACGTTTCGCCGCGTCTTCCGCGCTGCCGCCTGTCAGACGTACCGCCAGATAACCGGCACTGAAAGAGTCGCCAGCTGCGGTGGTATCGATCACTTTTTCTTTCGGCAGTTTCACCGCCGGAACATCCACTAACCCTTCGCCAGCAATGGACACCAGGCAAGAATCCGCCCCGCGTTTCACCACCACTTCTTTCACGCCCGCGTTATGGGTGCGCGCAATGACGTCTTCCACCGGCTGTTGACCCCACAGCGCGTCTTCGTCGTCCAGCGTCAGGAAGGCGATATCCGTGCATTCCAGCATTTGTTGGTACACCTGCTGTGTCTCTTCTTTGCTGGCCCACAGGCGCGGACGATAGTTATTGTCGAAAATCACTTTTCCGCCGTTGGCGCGGCATTCGCGCAGCAGGGAAAGCAGCTTTTCGCGGCTGGTCGGGCTTAAGATCGCCAGGCTAATCCCGCTCAGGTAGAGATAATCGAAATTCGCCAGCTCTTCGCAAATCGCCGCAGACTGCTCACTCTCCAGCCAGAATTTGGCGGCGGCTTCGTTCCGCCAGTAGTAGAACGTACGCTCGCCGGTGCTGTCGGTTTCAATGTAGTAAAGGCCCGGCAGACGGTTTTCCATCCGTTGGGTCAGGGAAGTATCAACGTTCTCGCCGTGCCAGGCGTCCAGCATCTGCTGGCTAAAACTGTCCGTTCCCAGCGCCGTTACGTAATGAACGGTTAATGCCGCAGGATCGACCTGACGGGCGATATAGACGGAAGTGTTCAGGGTATCGCCGCCGAAACCGCGCTTAACGTCCGCGCCTTTCTCGGAAAGCTCAATCATGCATTCGCCAATCACGGCAATCTTTTTGGACATAGTCGTGAACCTGATCTGTAAAAAATTAGCGTTAGTTTGCGCTGTGGTGGTTTGCTGGTCAACCATATTAAAACAGTGTTCCATTATTTTTTTGAGCCAGAACGTATTCCTGAAAGATTCCGTTGTGGAGTGAGGAAATTTACCCCGGCCAGGCGGTAAAGTTCTGCCCTTACGCGCCGATAATCTTTGTCGAGTCCGGGCAGCATCACTTTTAAACACAGGACATCTTTGATGATAAGGCAGGTTATCCAGCGAATAAGCAACCCTGAAGCAAGCATCGAGAGCTTGCAGGAACGGCGTTTTTGGTTGCAGTGTGAGCGTGCTTACACCTGGCAGCCGATCTATCAAACATGCGGGCGGTTAATGGCCGTGGAGCTATTAACGGTGGTCACGCATCCCTTGAACCCTTCGCAACGCCTGCCGCCGGATCGCTATTTTACTGAAATCACCGTCAGCCATCGGATGGAGGTTGTGAAAGAGCAGATTGATTTGCTGGCGCAAAAAGCCGACTTCTTTATAGAGCACGGCCTGCTGGCATCGGTCAATATTGATGGCCCTACGCTCATCGCCCTGCGTCAGCAACCAAAAATCCTGCGCCAGATTGAGCGTCTTCCCTGGCTGCGTTTCGAACTGGTGGAGCATATCCGTCTGCCGAAAGATTCAACCTTTGCCTCGATGTGTGAATTTGGCCCGCTGTGGCTGGATGATTTTGGTACCGGGATGGCAAATTTCTCTGCGCTAAGTGAAGTGCGTTATGACTACATCAAAATCGCGCGAGAACTGTTTGTGATGCTGCGTCAGTCGCCGGAAGGACGCACACTCTTTTCTCAGCTTTTACATCTAATGAATCGCTATTGTCGCGGGGTGATTGTCGAGGGCGTAGAAACGCCGGAAGAGTGGCGTGATGTTCAGAACTCGCCCGCATTCGCCGCACAAGGCTGGTTTCTTTCACGCCCGGCACCGATAGAAACGCTGAATACGGCGGTTCTGGCGCTATAAGCTGCCTCATTTTCCGCCTGGCTGGACTATCTTTAGGACTGGCACAGGAAGAATATGAGGAAGCGAACGATGAGCAAGGCAGGCAAAATAACCGCTGCGATTTCAGGGGCTTTCTTGTTGTTGATTGTCGTGGCGATCATTTTGATTGCAACTTTTGACTGGAATCGACTCAAACCGACTATCAACCAGAAAGTCTCTGCGGAGTTGAATCGTCCGTTCGCTATCCGTGGCGATCTGGGCGTGGTGTGGGAGCGGCAAAAACAAGAAACTGGCTGGCGCAGCTGGGTGCCGTGGCCCCATGTACACGCGGAAGACATCATTCTTGGCAATCCACCGGATATTCCCGAAGTCACGATGGTGCATTTGCCACGCGTAGAGGCAACGCTGGCCCCGCTGGCGCTGCTGACCAAAACGGTCTGGCTGCCGTGGATCAAGCTCGAAAAGCCCGACGCGCGCCTGATTCGCCTCTCTGAAAAGAACAATAACTGGACGTTTAATCTTGCCAACGATGATAACAAAGACGCGAATGCAAAGCCGTCGGCATGGTCGTTTCGGCTGGATAATATTCTTTTCGATCAAGGGCGGATCGCCATTGATGACAAAGTAAGCAAAGCGGATCTGGAGATTTTTGTTGATCCCTTAGGCAAGCCGCTGCCGTTCAGCGAAGTTACTGGATCGAAAGGTAAAGCGGATAAAGAAAAGGTGGGCGATTACGTTTTTGGCCTGAAGGCGCAGGGACGATATAACGGTGAACCGCTCACGGGTACGGGAAAAATAGGCGGTATGCTGGCGCTGCGTGGCGAAGGGACGCCGTTTCCGGTACAGGCTGATTTCCGCTCTGGTAACACCCGTGTTGCTTTTGATGGCGTCGTGAATGACCCAATGAAGATGGGCGGTGTCGATTTACGGCTTAAATTTTCTGGCGATTCACTGGGTGATCTCTATGAACTGACGGGCGTTCTGCTGCCCGATACCCCGCCGTTTGAAACGGATGGTCGGCTGGTAGCGAAAATCGACACTGAAAAATCGTCGGTCTTTGATTATCGCGGTTTTAATGGGCGAATTGGTGATAGCGATATCCACGGTTCTCTGGTCTACACCACCGGAAAGCCACGACCAAAACTGGAAGGTGATGTCGAGTCGCGGCAATTGCGGCTGGCGGACCTGGGACCGTTGATTGGCGTTGATTCCGGGAAAGGGGCAGAAAAGTCGAAACGGTCTGAACAGAAGAAGGGCGAAAAAAGCGTTCAGCCTGCGGGCAAAGTGCTGCCTTATGACCGCTTCGAAACCGATAAATGGGACGTTATGGATGCCGATGTTCGCTTCAAAGGGCGGCGCATTGAGCATGGCAGTAGCCTGCCGATTAGCGATCTTTCTACTCATATCATCCTCAAAAATGCTGACCTGCGCCTGCAACCGCTGAAATTTGGCATGGCGGGCGGCAGCATTGCGGCGAATATTCATCTGGAAGGCGATAAAAAGCCGATGCAGGGGCGGGCAGATATTCAGGCTCGTCGACTGAAACTGAAAGAACTGATGCCCGATGTGGAACTGATGCAGAAGACGCTGGGGGAAATGAACGGTGACGCGGAACTACGCGGTAGCGGTAACTCGGTGGCGGCACTTTTAGGCAACAGTAACGGCAACCTGAAACTGTTGATGAATGACGGGCTGGTGAGCCGCAACCTGATGGAGATTGTTGGGCTGAATGTCGGCAACTACATTGTCGGTGCGATATTTGGTGATGATGAGGTGCGGGTGAACTGCGCGGCGGCGAATCTGAATATTGCCAACGGCGTGGCGCGCCCGCAGATTTTTGCTTTCGATACTGAGAACGCGTTGATTAATGTTACCGGCACGGCAAGTTTTGCTTCGGAACAGCTGGATTTGACTATTGATCCGGAGAGTAAAGGAATTCGGATTATCACACTGCGTTCGCCGCTGTATGTGCGGGGGACGTTTAAAAATCCGCAGGCTGGGGTGAAAGCCGGACCGCTGATTGCCCGTGGTGCTGTTGCTGCGGCACTGGCAACGCTGGTAACACCGGCGGCGGCGTTACTGGCACTGATCTCACCTTCCGAAGGGGAGGCTAATCAGTGTCGGACGATTTTGTCGCAGATGAAGAAGTGATGATAATTGCCGGATGTCTGACATCCGGCAATTAAACAGATTTAGATTGTTGGCAAAGTGTGCTTTGTTCATGCCGGATGCGGCGTGAACGCCTTATCCGGCCTACAAATCCTTGCGAATTCAATATATTGTATGGAAATTCAGGCCTGATAAGCGTAGCGCATCAGGCTTTTCACTCTTATTACAACGACTGATGTCGCGTCTCATGGGTCAGCAGCAGGGCGATTAACGTCAAGCCAGCCATCGCCGCCAGATATAACCCCACCGCACCTAGCCCGTAGTTAGTCTGCAACCAGGCTGCGATATATGGCGCAACGGAAGCCCCGAGAATCGACGCTACGTTGTAAGAGAACGATGCTCCGGTGTAACGCACTTCTGTCGGAAACAGCTCTGGTAACAGCGCACCCATTGGCCCGAAGGTCAGACCCATCAGACTTAACCCCAGCAGCAGGAAGGCAAAAACCAGAATCGGGTTGCCAGAACCGAGCAGTGGGTTAAAGGCGAACAGCGCGAACAGGATGATCAGCGTGGTGATGATTACCATGCTTTTACGGCGACCAAAGGCATCAGCCAGTAATCCAGCGACTGGCACCATCACGCCAAAACCAATAACTGCCATCATCAACATCCACAACACTTCGTTACGCGGCAGGCCAAGCCCAACTGGCGCGGCGGCGGTACTAAAGGTCATAGAGTAGACCGTCATGATGTAAAACAGCGTATAGGTTGCCAGCATAATGAACGTACCCAGTACGGTTACGCGAACATGTTTGGTCAGCAGCGTACCCAGCGGGATCTTCACCTGTTTTTTCGCTTTAGCGACTTTCTCAAACACCGGCGACTCATGCAGCGACACGCGAACATACAGGCCGATAATGACCAGCACCGCCGAGAAGATAAATGGCACACGCCAGCCCCAGCTCATAAACTGCTCGTCGGTCAGTAGCCAGGAAAGCAGCAAGAAAGTGCCATTGGCAAAGAAGAAGCCAATCGGTGCGCCCAGCTGCGGAAAGGAGCCATACAGTGCACGTTTGCGCGGTGGGGCGTTTTCAGTCGCCAGCAGCGCCGCGCCGCCCCATTCACCGCCTAAGCCCAGACCCTGACCAAATCGAGCCAGCGCCAGCAGCAGCGGGGCGAAAATACCAATCGTGGCATAGCCCGGCAGCAGACCAATCACCACGGTCGAAATCCCCATCGTTAGCAACGAGGCGACCAGCGTCGCTTTACGCCCAACGCGATCGCCAAAATGACCAAAAACGGCAGAGCCAATGGGGCGCGCGACGAAGGCGATGGCGAAGGTGGCGAGCGACTGTAGCGTTGCTGCCGTAGGATCGCCCTGCGGGAAGAAGATATGCGGAAACACAATAACGGCCGCAGTGGCGTAAATGTAAAAGTCGAAGAACTCAATGGCTGTGCCAATGAGAGAGGCGACAAGGACTTTATTACGCGAGTTGATCGGCGTGTATTCTTGCTCGTGGTCGAGTGTTGTGGCTGTTGCTTGCATAATCTTTTCTTATTTTTTGGCTAACGAATAGCCATATTACGCACAGCAAAAGTGATATTTCAATGTGTAACAAATCGCGGAAATGGTCAAAAATCAGGCAAAAAGGGGATAATGTTTAGGCCAGTGATTTTTCTTCTATGAAATGCTTCACATAATTTTATAAATAGTGGATAAAACTGGTTTCAGGTTAAATAAAAGTTACCAACTGGATTTATATGCTGGGGTTATGAGTTGGAATGAAATTGTTTGCTCCCAAATAGATGGCTGAAGAGGCTCTGGGGACGAGTTTCAAGAGGTTATGTGCGCATTATAGCCGGATGCGATGCTGGCGCATCTTATCCGGCCTACGGGGAGCCAGGCCGAATAAAATCGTATGCCGGATAAGGCGTTTACGCCGCATCCGGCCTATTTTAAGGCTGCGTTTTCCCCGGCATTCGCGGGTCGTCTTTATATTCGGCGGTGGCAATCCACGCCGCGCAAAACAGCGTCAAACGGGCGAAGAAGTAGAAAAATGCCATCAGCCCCAGCACGGAACCAAATGCTGCGCCAGAGGGGGATTTCATCAACGATGGCAGGGTGTAGGTCATCACGATTTTAATCACTTCAAAACCAATAGCAGCCAGAAATGTTCCGCGAATCAGGGCTTTTTTGCGCGGACGGTGGCGCGGCAACCGCCAGAAGATCCAGAAGAAAAGCAGATAGTTGGCGAAGATGGAAATCGCCAGGCCAATCAATCGCCACGTCGGTTTCAGCCACTCAATGCTGTTCAGGTGCAGGGCGCTAATAATCATTTGCTGCGCCGAACCGGCAACCGAGGTGATCGAAAGCGTCACAATCAGCGCAATCAACAAACCAATCAGCGAAATAAAATCTCGCAGATATTTTACCCAGAACTTCTCCTGATCTTGCGGCGAGCGTTCCCAGACATCGCGCGACTGGGCACGAATCGCTTCACGCAGGTTACCCATCCAGTTGATGCCGGAATAAAGTGCCACCGCCAGGCCGACAAGCCCTACAGTTGTACGCTGCTGAACGGCGGTGTTGATGGTGTTTTTCAACGTGGCGGCTAGCGTCGGATCGCTGATGTTTTGCAGAATTTTGTCGAAGATATCCTGTAGCAACATCGGATGGGAGGCCAGCACAAAGCCCCCTGCGGCAAACGACACCATCAAAATTGGTATCATCGACAAAAATGAGAAATAGGTGATAGCCGCACCAAACTGGTTACCCAGCCGATCGTTAAAGCGTTCTGTCGCGCGAATCAGGTGCGCAATAACCGGTTGGCGTTGGACTTTTTCGGCAGTGGTGGTGACGGTTTCCAGCGCCTGGCTAACTTTGCTGCCTTTCTCGCTATTATCCAACGGCTTAATCGGCTCGTGCTCCAGATCCTGGATGGGACGTTTGATCTCGTTTTCCTGCGTCATCCGCTCTTTTGTCCTTCTGTCGTGGTCATTCTTAAAAAGTATAGTCGGTCAGTCCAGGTACTCTTTCATTACGCCAGCCAGCCACTGCATAAACAGGTTTACACGCCGGGAAAGCTCCCGACGCTGCGGATAAACCAGCGAAAGGGAGAGCGGCTCGGCACGGTAGCCAGGTAATACTTCAATAAGCCGCCCGGCACGCAGGGCTTCGCGCACGGCAATGCGCGGGATCTGAATAATCCCCAGACCGGCAAGACCGGCGGCGAGATAGTTTTCGCTACTGTTTACCGTCAACATGCCGCCAGACTTAAACCACTGGACGCCATTAACGCTGGCAACCTCAAAACCTAACGGATGTACACCCAGATGCGGTGTATAACGCACTATTGCGTGTGAAGTCAGATCATCGGGGCTTTGCGGATAACCAAAGCGCGTCAGATAGTGCGGACTGGCACAGTTGACCATGGTCAGTTTGCCGAGGGGACGGGCGATAACGCCATCTTCCGGTAACGCGCCAGTGCGTATCACGCAATCAAAACCATCATGAAGAATATCTACCGGACGGTTATGGCTACTCAGTTCCAGCTCAATTCCCGGATGCTGATAGAGAAATTCCGACAGACGCGGCAGTAACAGGTTTTTCGCGATTCCTGACGGGATGTCGATGCGTAATTTACCGCTGATACTGGTGGCATCCTGTTGAAACAGACCGTCCAGTTCGCTGAGATTACTCAACACATCTTTTGCCCGTTGATAATAGGTCATGCCTTCTGGCGTGAGTTTGACCCGTCGCGTAGTACGCTGGAGAAGCTGGGTGCCAAGTTGATGTTCCAGTGCCTGTATCTGGCGCGAAACACTTCCCTTTGGCAAAGCAAAGAAATCCGCCGCGCGGGAAAAACTTTCCAGCTCCGCGACTTTGATGAACAACTGCATTGCGTGAATTTTATCCATTTCTTTGACCGATTGTTGTTCACAGCGAAACAGTAACGCGCATATCGCATTGTTTATTGTTTTTTCTAACATCTAATGCCGGGTTTCACAATGTTGTCATGACGAATGTGGCGATTTCTCAGCAGGAAAAGGGCGGAATAGCTTTCTGAGAAAGGTGAATCCCCTTAAACAGAGCGTATTTTTCAGTGATTCCCTTTAAAGTGAATAGAGGACGTATTGGCTATTTGTGCTTATTTTTGTCTCATTGCCATTTGTTATTTTGGCTTGTAGTCGCGGAGTTTCATTTTTAATTGCATGCGTACTAACCACCAATATAAGGAAATCCTCAAAATTGTTTTAAATAGTGCCCTCGACATGTAATTTCAGGCGTTTAGCTGTAACTATTTATATCGGTAACTATTTTCTACGCGTCATCTCTGTAGAATGGCCACCGCCAAATGGCGAATTCTTATTTTTTCTCGCGGGTAATACCCTTCCACTACTTAAGTCTTTTTAACGTATTCAGGTGGAGATTCAGTTATGCAAATAGTCATGTTTGACAGGCAGTCAATATTTATTCATGGAATGAAAATCAGTTTACAGCAGCGTATTCCAGGAGTGAGTATTCAGGGGGCCAGTCAGGCAGACGAGTTATGGCAAAAGCTGGAAAGTTACCCTGAAGCCTTAGTTATGCTCGATGGCGATCAGGATGGTGAGTTTTGCTACTGGTTGCTGCAAAAAACCGTGGTGCAGTTTCCTGAGGTTAAGGTGTTAATCACGGCGACGGATTGCAATAAACGGTGGTTACAGGAAGTTATCCATTTTAATGTGCTGGCCATTGTGCCTCGTGATTCAACCGTCGAGACATTTGCGTTGGCGGTAAATAGTGCGGCGATGGGGATGATGTTTCTGCCTGGAGACTGGCGGACGACGCCGGAAAAGGACATTAAAGATCTCAAATCGTTAAGCGCCCGCCAGCGGGAGATTTTAACCATGTTAGCGGCGGGCGAATCAAATAAGGAGATCGGCAGAGCGCTGAATATCAGTACCGGAACGGTAAAAGCGCATCTGGAATCCCTGTATCGCCGTCTGGAAGTGAAAAATCGCACCCAGGCGGCAATGATGTTAAATATCTCCTCCTGAAGAGGATAATTTTACAGCCAGCAGGAAGTTAGCGGCTGGCTGTAAAAATATTATGGTTCGCCGTACAAACCAATTAAACGGCGTACCACACCGTTAGTCCAGCCAAACCCATCCTGCAACGGATACTCGCCACCGCCGCCTTCGCGGGGAACACCATCGGCAATATGGTATTTCTCGATCATTTTGTGCTGTTCCAGATAGAACTGATTCACCGTTTTCAGCCAGCTGCGCGCGATTTCATCACCCAGAAGGTCATCGCCATACATTTTAAATCCCTGAATTGCCATCCATTGTAACGGTGCCCAGCCATTGGGTTTATCCCACTGTTCACCGGTTTCGTACTCGCTTGCCAGAATCCCGCCAGGTGTCAGTAACCGGCTGCGTACGGCGTTTGCCAGACGATCGGCCTGTTCATGGTTCGCCATGCCGACATAGAGCGGCACAATGGCGGCAGCGGAAAACAGCGCCAGTTGTTCGCGTCGCCAGTCGTAATCGCGGTAGATGCCGTTTTCATCATCCCAGAGGTAACGGTTTACCGCATCGCGACGGGCACTGGCCTTCTGGCGGAACAGCGCTTCTGTCTCTTTCTCGCCTTTCAGCGCCGAGATGTTGGCGATGGCGCTCTCCAGTTTAAACAGGAAGGCATTCAGATCGATGGGGATGAACTGGGTGGTACGAATGCTCGCCAGACGACCAGTATCACGCAGCCAACGGGAAGAGTAATCCCAACCTGAGGCCGCTCCCGCGCGTAAATCGCGGTACACCTCGTTGGGCGGGCGACCAGAATGTTTCGCGGTTTCAACGTCCTCAAGCCAGGATTCGTCACGCGGCGTGTCGCGATCGTCCCAATAACGGTTGAGCAGCGATCCGTCCGGCATCCGCACAACATGGCGATAGGCCTGATTAGGGATCAACGATTCTGCACCGTCCATCCAGAAGGCATATTCCATTTTAAGGTGGTCGAGATAGCGGCGCGCACCGCGTACACCATCTTCTTCAAACAACTCCACCATCAGCGCAAAAACCGGTGGTTGCGATCGGCTCAAATAATAGGTGCGGTTGCCGTTGGGGATGTGACCATAGTTTTCGATCATCCAGGCGAAGTTATCGGCCATGCATTTCAGCAAATCTTCCCGACCACTTTCCGCCAGCCCCAGCATGGTGAAATAGGAGTCCCAATAGTAGGTTTCGCTAAAACGGCCGCCCGGGACAATATATGACTGCGGCAGCGCCAGTAGAGAAGACCACGGAATGTGATCCTGTGGTTCGCGGGTTAGCACCGGCCACAGCTGGTCGATATGCTCTTTCAGGGAATTTTGCGGGTCCGATACATACTCGCTGGAGTAGACCTCCGGCAGCCAGAAGTGATTTTCAACAAACTTGCGCAAGTCAAAATCACGATGACGGCGCACTTTACGGTAGCGGATTAAAATATCCAGCGGGTCCATTTTGGGTGCGCAGTCGGGAAAGGTTTTACTGTCGGGGAAAATTTTCGCCGACTGAACATGCTCGAACAGTTCGAGATAGCGATCGGCAGGCGTCAGCGCATCAGAGGCGGGCAGCCCTTCAATCATCTCGGGTTCCGGTTCTGCCTCGATCATCTCATCCAGTTTTAATTCATACGGGTCCAGCTCATAGCAGAGATCGACTTCGATCATCAGTTCGTCTGGATTAGGGTTTTGAATTTTCTGATTGAGCATAAGGATCCAACCTCCGAAATTCGTCGCTAATTATCGGGCTTTTCTTTAAGGGTAGTCATTCGCTCCGCCTGGTGGGCGACAAAGCGTGCGGTGGATCACGTTTATTAACCTGTCAAAAAATATAACGCACTAATATCCATGGAATTTATAAAAATACGGATTTCGTGTTGTTTTTCATTTTCAGAACATTCAATCCTGCTCTCGCCGCAATCATGATATGCCATTCCTGATCTGGGTAATAGGCACAGGCTATCTTATTGATAGTTTATATTCATGTAATTGATTGATTCCTATCAAAAAGCGTATCTCACTGTTTTTTATGATGGCTTTGTCTCGCAGAGACGTTTGCAGCATTCTGGAAAATTTTCTGGGTCACAATAACTCACCACCGTGAGGGAAGAATAATGAAAATGGTCTCACGTATTACCGCGATCGGCCTGGCTGGCGTCGCGATTTGCTATTTAGGGTTATCTGGTTATGTGTGGTACCACGATAATAAACGCAGTAAACAGGCCGATGTTCAGGCATCTGCTGTCAGTGAAAATAATAAGGTTTTAGGCTTTCTCCGCGAAAAAGGATGCGACTATTGCCACACGCCTTCGGCAGAATTACCCGCCTATTATTATATTCCTGGCGCGAAACAGTTGATGGATTACGACATTAAGCTTGGATATAAATCTTTTAACCTCGAGGCCGTGCGTGCGGCACTGCTGGCTGATAAACCCGTTTCGCAAAGCGATCTGAATAAGATTGAATGGGTGATGCAGTATGAAACTATGCCACCAACGCGTTATACCGCGCTACACTGGGCGGGTAAGGTGAGTGATGAAGAGCGGGCGGAAATACTGGCCTGGATTGCAAAACAGCGCGCGGAATATTACGCCAGCAATGATACTGCTCCGGAGCATCGCAATGAACCGGTGCAGCCCATCCCGCAAAAACTGCCTACCGATGCGCAAAAAGTGGCGTTGGGCTTTGCGCTGTATCACGATCCCCGTTTATCGGCTGATAGCACCATTTCATGCGCTCATTGCCATGCGTTGAATGCGGGGGGCGTCGATGGCAGAAAAACATCGATTGGTGTTGGTGGCGCAGTTGGGCCGATTAACGCGCCGACGGTATTTAACTCAGTATTTAACGTTGAGCAGTTCTGGGATGGTCGTGCGGCAACATTGCAGGATCAGGCTGGTGGACCGCCGTTGAACCCGATTGAAATGGCGTCGAAATCCTGGGACGAAATTATTGCTAAGCTGGAAAAAGATCCGCAGCTTAAAGCGCAGTTCCTCGGCGTCTATCCGCAAGGTTTCAGTGGCGAAAATATTACTGATGCCATTGCTGAATTTGAGAAAACATTAATTACGCCGGATTCCCCATTTGATAAATGGTTGCGTGGAGATGAAAATGCGCTGACGGCGCAACAGAAAAAAGGCTATCAATTATTTAAAGATAATAAATGTGCAACTTGTCATGGTGGTATTATTCTCGGTGGACGTTCCTTTGAACCGTTGGGGCTGAAAAAAGACTTTAACTTTGGGGAAATTACGGCGGCGGATATTGGTCGTATGAATGTGACTAAAGAAGAGCGTGATAAATTGCGTCAGAAAGTACCCGGTTTACGTAACGTTGCTTTAACGGCACCGTACTTCCATCGCGGTGACGTGCCGACGCTGGACGGGGCGGTGAAACTGATGCTGCGCTATCAGGTAGGCAAAGAGCTGCCGCAGGAGGATGTGGATGATATCGTAGCTTTCCTGCACAGTCTGAACGGGGTGTACACGCCGTATATGCAGGATAAACAATAATTAATTTGATCGCCCGAACAGGAATGTTTGGGCGATTTTTATTACGATAATAAAGTCTGTTTTTAATATTATCATGTTAAATGTTTATATTATAAAAAGTCGTTTTTCTGCTTAGGATTTTGTTATTTAAATTAAGCCTGTAATGCCTTGCTTCCATTGCGGATAAATCCTACTTTTTTATTGCCTTCAAATAAATTTAAGGAGTTCGAAATGGACCAGAAGCTGTTAACGGATTTCCGCTCAGAACTACTCGATTCACGTTTTGGCGCAAAGGCCATTTCTACTATCGCGGAGTCAAAACGATTTCCGCTGCACGAAATGCGCGATGATGTCGCATTCCAGATTATCAATGATGAATTATATCTTGATGGCAACGCTCGTCAGAACCTGGCCACTTTCTGCCAGACCTGGGACGACGAAAACGTCCATAAATTGATGGATTTGTCGATCAATAAAAACTGGATCGACAAAGAAGAATATCCGCAATCCGCAGCCATCGACCTGCGTTGCGTAAATATGGTTGCCGATCTGTGGCATGCGCCTGCGCCGAAAAATGGTCAGGCCGTTGGCACCAACACCATTGGTTCTTCCGAGGCCTGTATGCTCGGCGGGATGGCGATGAAATGGCGTTGGCGCAAGCGTATGGAAGCTGCAGGCAAACCAACGGATAAACCAAACCTGGTGTGCGGTCCGGTACAAATCTGCTGGCATAAATTCGCCCGCTACTGGGATGTGGAGCTGCGTGAGATCCCTATGCGCCCCGGTCAGTTGTTTATGGACCCGAAACGCATGATTGAAGCCTGTGACGAAAACACCATCGGCGTGGTGCCGACTTTCGGCGTGACCTACACCGGTAACTATGAGTTCCCACAACCGCTGCACGATGCGCTGGATAAATTCCAGGCCGACACCGGTATCGACATCGACATGCACATCGACGCTGCCAGCGGTGGCTTCCTGGCACCGTTCGTCGCCCCGGATATCGTCTGGGACTTCCGCCTGCCGCGTGTGAAATCGATCAGTGCTTCAGGCCATAAATTCGGTCTGGCTCCGCTGGGCTGCGGCTGGGTTATCTGGCGTGACGAAGAAGCGCTGCCGCAGGAACTGGTGTTCAACGTTGACTACCTGGGTGGTCAAATTGGTACTTTTGCCATCAACTTCTCCCGCCCGGCGGGTCAGGTAATTGCACAGTACTATGAATTCCTGCGCCTCGGTCGTGAAGGCTATACCAAAGTACAGAACGCCTCTTACCAGGTTGCCGCTTATCTGGCGGATGAAATCGCCAAACTGGGGCCGTATGAGTTCATCTGTACGGGTCGCCCGGACGAAGGCATCCCGGCGGTTTGCTTCAAACTGAAAGATGGTGAAGATCCGGGATACACCCTGTACGACCTCTCTGAACGTCTGCGTCTGCGCGGCTGGCAGGTTCCGGCCTTCACTCTCGGCGGTGAAGCCACCGACATCGTGGTGATGCGCATTATGTGTCGTCGCGGCTTCGAAATGGACTTTGCTGAACTGTTGCTGGAAGACTACAAAGCCTCCCTGAAATATCTCAGCGATCACCCGAAACTGCAGGGTATTGCCCAGCAGAACAGCTTTAAACACACCTGATAACATAACGTTGTAAAAACCGAATGCCCAGCCTTTAAAAAAACAGCTGGGCATTCGGTTGCTTATTAATCGCAATAATATATTGGCTGTCTATTCATCGTGTTGATAAGATATATGTTATATGAATGTTTATTAAATGTAGCGATTACCTTTAATGTCACGAAAAGGGATTATTTGCTTACTATTAATTTCCCTGCGTTCTTAAACACGTTTTTGTATTATAAATCCAGTCATCCTGCCCGTAGAACATCACACATTATCATCCTGTTCTCCCGCTTCGTTTAAATTTATTTATCAATCAATTTGACTTAAGAGGGCGGCGTGCTACATTAATAAACAGTAATATGTTTATGTAATATTAAGTCAACTATGCAATCACTACATGGGAATTGTCTAATTGCGTATGCAAGACATAAATATATTCTCACCATGGTTAATGGTGAATATCGCTATTTTAATGGCGGTGACCTGGTTTTTGCGGATGCAAGCCAAATTCGAGTAGATAAGTGTGTTGAAAATTTTGTATTCGTGTCAAGGGACACGCTTTCATTATTTCTCCCGATGCTCAAGGAGGAGGCATTAAATCTTCATGCACATAAAAAAGTTTCTTCATTACTCGTTCATCACTGTAGTAGAGATATTCCTGTTTTTCAGGAAGTTGCGCAACTATCGCAGAATAAGAATCTTCGCTATGCAGAAATGCTACGTAAAAGAGCATTAATCTTTGCGTTGTTATCTGTTTTTCTTGAGGATGAGCACTTTATACCGCTGCTTCTGAACGTTTTACAACCGAACATGCGAACACGAGTTTGTACGGTTATCAATAATAATATCGCCCATGAGTGGACACTAGCCCGAATCGCCAGCGAGCTGTTGATGAGTCCAAGTCTGTTAAAGAAAAAATTGCGCGAAGAAGAGACATCATATTCACAGTTGCTTACTGAGTGTAGAATGCAACGTGCTTTGCAACTTATTGTTATACATGGTTTTTCAATTAAGCGAGTTGCAGTATCCTGTGGATATCACAGCGTGTCGTATTTCATTTACGTCTTGGTGATGCTGCCAACTTACTGATTTAGTGTATGATGGTGTTTTTGAGGTGCTCCAGTGGCTTCTGTTTCTATCAGCTGTCCCTCCTGTTCAGCTACTGACGGGGTGGTGCGTAACGGCAAAAGCACCGCCGGACATCAGCGCTATCTCTGCTCTCACTGCCGTAAAACATGGCAACTGCAGTTCACTTACACCGCTTCTCAACCCGGTACGCACCAGAAAATCATTGATATGGCCATGAATGGCGTTGGATGCCGGGCAACAGCCCGCATTATGGGCGTTGGCCTCAACACGATTTTACGTCACTTAAAAAACTCAGGCCGCAGTCGGTAACCTCGCGCATACAGCCGGGCAGTGACGTCATCGTCTGCGCGGAAATGGACGAACAGTGGGGCTATGTCGGGGCTAAATCGCGCCAGCGCTGGCTGTTTTACGCGTATGACAGGCTCCGGAAGACGGTTGTTGCGCACGTATTCGGTGAACGCACTATGGCGACGCTGGGGCGTCTTATGAGCCTGCTGTCACCCTTTGACGTGGTGATATGGATGACGGATGGCTGGCCGCTGTATGAATCCCGCCTGAAGGGAAAGCTGCACGTAATCAGCAAGCGATATACGCAGCGAATTGAGCGGCATAACCTGAATCTGAGGCAGCACCTGGCACGGCTGGGACGGAAGTCGCTGTCGTTCTCAAAATCGGTGGAGCTGCATGACAAAGTCATCGGGCATTATCTGAACATAAAACACTATCAATAAGTTGGAGTCATTACCTACGTCTTTCGAAATTATTATGGGATGACGCCCACAGAGTATCAGGAGCGATCGGCGCAGGGATTGTCGAACCGTGACTCGGCGGCAAGTATTGTTGCGCAAGGGAATTTTTACGGCACTGACCGTTCTGCGGAAGGAATAAGATTATAGAGTTTTACTCAGACATAAAAAAAACCCGGCATAGGGGACCGGGAAGAGGATAGTCTGCCGTCTCCAGACTAATAAACCGTTATAACACTCCCTGTTGGCACGGGAAACTTTGTGCTCTCAGTAAGTTAAATATAACTTTTACTGGAAATAAGATCAGCCATTTTTTTATAAACATAAGCTATACGCTGTGCGAAAATATATTCGTGCTGCATTTACTTATTATCAATTAACTGTTATGCAAAACTACTTTGTGGATAAATTTTGGTCCTACCAAATCTGGCAGTTTTTGCGCTAAGAAACAGTCTGGCATCATTTCATTAGTATACTGAAATTGAAATAATCGCAGTATGAAATATAAGGGATAATCATGACTCATGTCTGCTCGGTGATCCTCATTCGTCGTTCATTCGATATTTATCATGAACAGCAAAAAATATCGCTGCATAACGAGAGTATTCTGCTGCTGGAGAAAAATTTGGCAGACGATTTTGCGTTTTGTTCACCGGATACGCGACGACTGGATATCGATGAGCTGACAGTTTGCCATTACTTACAAAATATTCGTCAGCTACCACGCAATTTAGGGTTACACAGCAAAGACCGTTTGTTAATTAACCAGTCACCCCCCATGCCGCTGGTGACGGCGATTTTTGATAGCTTCAATGAATCCGGGGTAAATTCACCGATACTGAGCAATATGCTCTACCTTTCCTGTTTATCGATGTTTTCTCATAAGAAAGAACTGATCCCCTTACTTTTCAATAGCATCAGCACTGTTTCAGGAAAAGTTGAACGCCTTATTAGCTTTGATATCGCCAAACGTTGGTATCTGCGCGATATCGCGGAAAGAATGTATACCAGCGAGAGTCTAATCAAAAAAAAGTTGCAGGATGAAAATACCTGTTTCAGTAAAATATTACTCGCCTCCAGGATGTCGATGGCCAGACGATTACTCGAGTTACGTCAAATTCCTCTGCATACTATTGCGGAAAAATGTGGCTATAGCAGTACATCGTACTTTATAAACACATTTCGACAATATTATGGTGTAACGCCACATCAGTTTGCGCAACATTCGCCAGGTACCTTTTCCTGACATATTTCGCATTTGAATATTGGTCAGGATCTCACACCTGCTTCATGTGAAACTCTTCCCTGATGATTTCTGCCGGGCTACCGGCTAGTTCTCTTTCGCAGTTTGCCAGGCGGTATCGGTATTTTCAGGAGGAAAAGACTCGGCATGTTTGGGATTATTAAGCTGACAATTCATACGATTACGGGAATGTGGGTCAGTATTGTGTTGTTCAAATTGATGACGAATGGCTGGAGTGGTTTCTACTTTCAGTGCTGTGTACTAAGCCTGGTATTCCTGACGGTTAGCTGGTTGTTGAGTGGTGAATGGTTAGCAGGAAAGAGTAAGGCTGAACCTTCACGTTCAACCTTACTCTCATTTACACGTTACGCTTTTTTAAAGCGGGCAAAGAGATGTTCCACTACAACGAAAAAGACCGGAACGAAGTAAATTGCCAGCACTGTTGCGGCAAACATCCCGCCCATCACGCCGGTACCTACCGCGTTTTGCGCGCCAGAACCGGCACCATGACTGATAACCAGCGGCAGCACGCCGAGAATAAAGGCCAGAGAGGTCATCAGGATTGGGCGTAAACGCATCCGCGCCGCTTCGATGATTGCCTCTATCGGCGTTTTCCCTTCTTTCTGCATCATCTCAACGGCAAATTCGACAATCAGGATGGCGTTTTTGGCGGAAAGCCCGATGGTGGTCAGCAAACCAACCTGGAAGTAGACGTCATTACTTAAGCCGCGCAGATCGGTGGCCAGTAATGCGCCAACGACGCCTAACGGAACAACCAACATCACCGAGAACGGAATTGACCAGCTCTCATAGAGTGCGGCGAGGGCGAGGAACACCACGACCAGTGAAATCGCATACAGCGCAGGAGCCTGATTTGAGGATAACGCTTCCTGATACGATAGTCCGGTCCATGAGTAGCCGACGCCTGCCGGAAGTTTAGCGACCAGGTCTGCCATAAATTTCATGGCGTCACCGGTACTTTTCCCGGCCGCCGCTTCACCTAAAATCTCCATTGACGGGATGCCGTTGTAGCGTTCCAGTCGCGGTGAACCATAGGTCCATTCGGTAGACGAGTAGGCAGAAAGCGGTGCCATCGTGCCAGAGGCGTTGCGTACATACCATTGGTTGATGTTATCCGGCAACATACGGAACGGCGTGCCTGCCTGGACATACACTTTTTTCACCCGCCCCTGGTTGAGGAAGTCGTTCACGTAGCTGCTGCCGAAGGCGGTGGAAATTGTCTGGTTGATATCAGACAGCGCCACGCCCATCGCTTCAGCTTTCGCAGCGTTGACGTTCACTTTGAACATCGGCGTATCTTCCAGGCCGTTCGGGCGTACCCCGGTGACCTGATTCGGTGATTGCGCTGCCAGTGATAACAGCTCGTTTCGCGCCTGGGTTAGTTTTTCGTGCCCCAGGTTACCGTTGTCCAGCAGTTCCATATCAAAACCTGACGCGGTACCCAGTTCAGCCACCGCGGGTAAGTTGAACGGGAAGACGACGGCTTTATTGATACTGCTTAACGCAATCATTGCCCGCTGAATGATCGCGGTAACCGAGTTTTCCTCACCGACACGTTCAGACCACGGCTTGAGACTGATAAACGCCAGGCCGTTGTTTTGCCCCTGACCGCTGAAGCCAAAGCCGCCAACGGTAAACACCGACTGGACATTATCTTTCTCTTTAGTCAGATAATAATCCGTCACCTGTTGCAGCACTTTCGTGGTGTTAACCATGGTGGCACCGGAAGGTAACTGCGCGGTGGTCATAAATACCCCCTGATCCTCTTCTGGTAAGAAAGAGGTCGGCGTGCGCAGGAACAGCACCGCCATCCCGGCGCAAATCAGCAGGTAGACCACCATGTAACGACCGGTACAACGCAACAGCGAGCGGGTGCTATCGGTATAGTGTTGAGTTGATTTTTCAAACAGCGTGTTGAAGCGTGCGAACAGGGCGTTAGGTTTGTGACCGCCTTCCGGCGCGGCTTTCAGAATGGTGGCGCACAGGGCAGGGGTCAGGCTCATTGCCACAAATACTGAAAGCAGCATGGAGGAGATCAGCGTGATGGAGAACTGGCGGTAGATCTCCCCGGTTGCACCGCTCATAAAGGCCATCGGCATAAACACTGCGGAAAGAACAACGGCAATACCGACCAGCGCACGTTGGATCTGCCCCATCGATTTATGCGTCGCTTCCTTCGGCGGTAGCTTATCTTCCGCAATGACACGCTCGACGTTCTCCACCACCACGATGGCGTCATCCACCAGTAACCCTATCGCCAGCACCATCCCGAACATAGTCAACGTGTTGATGGTGAAACCGACCGCCGACAAGATCGCAAACGTCCCGAGAATAACCACCGGTACGGCAATCGTCGGGATGATTGTGGCACGGAAATTCTGCAAAAACAGATACATGACCAGGAAGACTAGGATGATAGCCTCAACCAGTGTTTTGAAAACTTCCTGAATAGAAATTTCGATAAACGGCGTGGTGTCGTAAGGATAAACCGTCTTCAGACTTGCCGGGAAATAGGCTGATAAGCGGTTCAGTTCCTCTTTGACTGCCCGCGAGGTATCCAGGGCGTTTGCTCCGGCAGCCAGTTTGATGGCGATCCCGGCAGCAGGTTTGCCGTTATAGCGCGCCACGGTGGAATAATCTTCCGCCCCAAGTTCGACGCGAGCGACATCACGCAGCAGCACTTGCGAACCATCTTGCTGAACTTTCAACAGGATTTTGCCAAATTCTTCCGGCGTTTGCAGACGCGTCTGCACAATGATCGAGGCGTTTAGCTGCTGGTCTGCCGCCTGTGGCATGCCACCCAGTTGACCACCGGAAATCTGGTTGTTTTGCACCTTAATCTGGGAAATAACATCGGAAGGTACCAGGTTATATTTATTGAGTTTTTGCGGGTCCAGCCAGATACGCATGGCATACTCGGAACCAAAGAGTTGTACGCTACCAACGCCCGCGGTACGGCTTAGCGGGTCTTTGATATTAGACGCTACATAGTCCGCGATATCGTACTGGTTGAGGCTGCCGTTATCAGAAATAAACGCCGCTACCATCAGGATATTACTGCTCGACTTATCGACGCTAATCCCCTGCTGCTGCACTGCTTCAGGTAATGAAGGCATAGCGAGTTGCAGTTTATTTTGCACTTGAACCTGTGCGATATCAGGAGATGTCCCAGTCTCGAAGGTCAGAGTGATAGAGGCATTGCCCGCCGCATCACTGGTTGAAGACATGTACATCAGGCCATCAAGCCCATTCATATTTTGCTCAATCACCTGAGTGACCGAGTCTTCTACCGTTTGCGCATCGGCACCTGGATAGGTAGCGCTGACGGTAATGGTCGGTGGCGCAATCTGCGGATACTGCGCAACCGGTAAGTTCATGATCGCCAGACCACCTGCAAGCATCATAATAATGGCAAGTACCCAGGCAAAAACCGGGCGATCAATAAAATAGTTAGCCATGAAAGTCCCCTTAAGCCTGCAACGTTATTGTTTCGATTCGGTGCTGGCGTTTTCCTGGCTGGAGGAAATTGCTCGTGCTTTGATACCCGGACGAATGCGTTGCAAACCGGAAACGATCACCCGATCGCCAGCCTGCAAGCCAGAGGTGACGACCCACTGGTCGCCGATGGCTTTGCTGGCTTCAATTTCGCGTAGCTGCACGACATCGTCTTTATCCAGAATGAGCGCCGTTGCTTTACCCTGGGCGTTGTGGGTGACGCCTTCCTGCGGCACCAGTAATACATTCTGGCGGCTACCTTCATCCACTAATGCCGTGACGTACATGCCAGGCAGCAAGTCACCATTTGGGTTGGGGAAAATCGCCCGTAACGTCACGGAGCCCGTGGTTTCATCCACTGTCGGGTCGGAGAATTTCAGCGTGCCGGTCTGGCTGTAGCGTTTACCATTTTCCAGATTGAGCTGTACTGGCGTACTGCCCTGAACCTGTTTGATTTGCCCACTGGCGACCTCTTCTTTCATGCGTAAGAAATCTTGCACCGACTGCGTGAGATCGACATAAATCGGGTCCAGACGTTGTACGGTAACCAGCGAATCTGCCTGATTAGCGGTAACGAGTGCGCCGACGGTCACCGACGATTTCCCGCTGACGCCCGTAATCGGCGAGGTGACATTCGCGTATTGCAGATTGATCGTCGCCTGTTCAACAGCCGCTTTGGCGACGGTGACATTGGCTTCTGCTTCATTCAACTGGGTGCGCGCGGTGTCGTAATCCTGACGGCTAACGTAGTTGGTCTTCAGCAACGATGCCTGGCGGTTAAAGGTGATGCGGGCATTGCTGGCGGTAGAGAGCGCTTTCGCCAGCGAGCCTTTGGCGGAGTTTAGCTCGGCCTGTAAAGGTGCAGGATCAATCTGATACAGCGAATCGCCCTGGTTCACTTTATCGCCTTCGATAAAGTTGCGTTTAATGATAATACCGCCCACCTGGGGACGTATCTCGGCAACTTCATAAGGAACGGTTCTACCGGGCAATTCGCTCAACACATTGACCGAACCGGGGGAGAGTGTGACGACACCGACCTCAGGCGTCATGGCGGCGGCGTTTTCCGCCGATTTGTCATCGCAGGCGGTGAGCATCGCGCCGTAGAATAACAACGGTATTAACAGCTTTCTTCTTCTGTTCATTTTAGTCCCTGAAAATTCTTGAGAAATAACGGTTCTTTAAATTGCGCGCGAGGAGAGATATGAGGGATTTACAGACCAGCGGCATAGTGGGGTTGTCAGCCAGTAAGGTGGGATACAGGCACAGTGATCGACATGGTGAGGTCAACGACAAAAAAAATGTTGCCGTTCTGCCAACAGTTCCTGCCAGCATTCGGGCAACGAAGGGTTCTACTGGTGGATACACATACCAGGGGAATAAAGTCGTTTTAGCCTCTCCTTTAGTAATCACCGGGGGTAATGAAATCAGCATCTGCATCCCTCGTCATGCCAGCCATCAATTTCAGTTGCTTATGTCCTGACTAAAAATAAGATGTGATACCCAGGGTGACGATGTCGCTCATACGTCTTAGTTTCAGCTTGTACATAATGTTGAATTTCTGAATCTTTAATGTTTGTTGCGAAATATTGAGCGTCGACGTGATATTGCTTTCATTTTTATTTTTCAGAATCAGTTGCATAATTTTAAACTGATTATGTGAAAAACATAATTGTGAATTCTTATGGGGCAAGTGTTTACCATAAGTAATCTCAAGAAGATTTTTGATACTTTCTTTGCGGCTAACAAAATAAATAGGCGCTTTAGCTTTTAGTTTACTGATGTGATAAGGTGCCAAAACAATAATTCTCTCGGCATCTAATTTCTCCAGAAATTTAATCGCTTCTTCATCAAGGATATGATTGTGATAGGTATCAATGATAACCTTGAAGGGTTTATTGCCTACTTTTTTGATCTCTGACAGGGAATTGATTTTTATCATTTCGTGATTATCTTTCAACTGCCAAAAGCCCTGTAAAAGAAAAGAATCTTTCGTCATGAGAAAAATCATAACTTGCTCCTTAGCCGTTATCGTTTCGAACATGTCATCCTTTTCATTATTTACATCCTTGTCCGAATCGTTGTTCAATATAGTAAACGCCTATAAGAACTTTACCCTTCGTGAACTAATACGTCTATTAACACTAATCAATACTTCAGATTTATCCATCACGCACTCCATATATTGATCCTAAGTAAGATTCCTGGTTGTTATCAGCTTGTAAATAGCAAACAAAAAGTTAACGTTTGCGGATTACTGCCCAAGAATAAGTTATCAATAACCAGTTTGTGATCTCTGAAGAATATTACTAAAGTTAAAATGTAATCCGATTTAAATATCGAGTCTCCTTGTTTCGACTTAAGCTGGCAATTGGATTGCCAGCTTTCTTTTAACGCATTGAAATTACCTGAGTAAATAACGCATTCATGTCTTCAGGTTTTTATATAGCGTCTGGAGACACGGATATTTATGCAATGTAATCAACGCCAGTTGCAAAAAAATGAACCCGGATTACTTATTTAACCGCCCATAGCATCAACGCTTACGGAACTCTTTGTTCACTTTCCCACAGCACTTTTAAAACATTAAACCTGACTACGGAAAATATCAGCCATGATAATGTTTGAAATGGCTAATTTGCCATGGAGTGAAAAAAATTAGATGAAATTCAGTAGGTTGAAATAATCACTAGCAGGTTATTATTTCAATGATAGTGCGCAATTGATCTACAACACTGCGTAGCGGAGAGAGTATTAATCGGATCATAGTCACATAAAGTGACTATGATCCGGGTGACAACCGGGGTAATTATTGCTGCTTAACGAACAAACTGGCGAAGCTGAACAGGCTGGCGGCGCTAAATATCAGTTCAATTCCCACCAGTGTGGAAACCAGCGTTACAGACACCATCGGCGTTGCACCAAGGAATATCCAGGCAATGACGATATCCAGCACACCAATAACGAGCTGTAGCCAGCTGCCTTTCATTGAACGCTGACGATACCAACTCATCAGGCGAATAACCCCTGCAACACAGAACAAACCGGCAATAAATGCCGCAATGGCAAAAATGCCCAGCTCCGGTGCGCGGATGAAGAAATAGCCGATCAATAAATAGGCGACTGCGACGAGGAAACCGGATAATACCGGCCAGAAATTATGACTGCGGTTGCTGAATAACCCGACAATAAGCGCAATACCCGAGCAGATTAATAATGCACCCACTACTGTGCTTAAAATATCGCCAGAGACGAACGGGAAACTGATACACAGCAACCCGACGATAAACAGCAGCACGGCAATAAACTGGATTGCTCTGCGATGTTTTTTAAGCATCTCCAGATCAAACTTCAAAATTGTTGCCTTATCTATATATAACATAGAACCACCCTATAAAATTAAGAAGAAAATCCCCTGCTATCAATCTATGCCAAAAACGCGTCTAAGAATGCAGTCGATTTAATAAAAATTTCCTAATTGCAGTATCTGATGCATCTGTAACTCATTGTATTGAAATAAAAATATCTGATTTTGATATTTTCCATCAACATGACATATACAGAAAACCAGGTTATAACCTCAGTGTCGAAATTGATTCGTGACGGCTCTTTCACTTTATAGTTGAGGATATTACGATGAAAAAAGTATTAGGCGTTATTCTTGGTGGTCTGCTTCTTCTGCCAGTTGTGAGCAATGCAGCGGATGCGCAAAAAGCAGCTGATAACAAAAAACCGGTCAACTCCTGGACCTGTGAAGATTTCCTGGCTGTGGACGAATCCTTCCAGCCAACTGCAGTTGGTTTTGCTGAAGCGCTGAACAACAAAGATAAACCAGAAGATGCGGTTTTAGATGTTCAGGGTATTGCAACCGTAACCCCAGCTATCGTTCAGGCTTGTACTCAGGATAAACAAGCCAACTTTAAAGATAAAGTTAAAGGCGAATGGGACAAAATTAAGAAAGATATGTAATTCCGGGAATGCGTTACATCGTACTTCCTTGCATATTGAACAGGCCGGAATATCTTCTTTAAAAGCAGCTATTCCTCCTGTTCATATATAATCTCTATATTGAATGGGTTACAAAATGAATATTTCATCTCTCCGTAAAGCGTTTATTTTTATGGGCGCTGTAGCGGCTTTGTCACTGGTGAACGCACAATCTGCGCTGGCAGCCAATGAATCCGCTAAAGATATGACCTGCCAGGAATTTATTGATCTGAATCCAAAAGCAATGACCCCGGTTGCATGGTGGATGCTGCATGAAGAAACAGTATATAAAGGTGGCGATACCGTTACTTTAAATGAAACCGATCTCACTCAAATTCCTAAAGTGATCGAATACTGTAAGAAAAACCCGCAGAAAAATTTGTATACCTTCAAAAATCAAGCATCTAATGACTTGCCGAATTAATGAGGTACAAGTAAAAAGGAGTAGCAAGTTGAGCCATCTTGCTGCTCCTTTTTGCATTTTTATATGACAGCAGAATTTATTATACGTCTTATACTCGCGGCAATTGCCTGTGGCGCTATTGGCATGGAAAGGCAAATGCGCGGCAAAGGAGCAGGGTTACGCACACATGTATTAATTGGCATGGGAAGCGCCCTGTTTATGATTGTTTCGAAATATGGTTTTGCTGATGTGCTGTCTTTAGATCACGTCGGACTCGACCCCAGCCGTATTGCTGCTCAGGTGGTGACGGGCGTCGGGTTTATCGGTGCAGGTAACATTCTCGTTCGTAACCAAAATATTGTAGGTCTGACGACGGCAGCGGATATCTGGGTGACCGCCGCCATAGGTATGGTTATTGGCAGCGGTATGTACGAACTGGGTATTTATGGTTCAGTGATGACCTTGTTGGTGCTGGAAGTCTTCCATCAATTAACCTTCCGCCTGATGAACAAAAATTACCATTTACAGCTGACATTAGTGAACGGTAATACGGTATCAATGCTCGACTGGTTTAAGCAGCAAAAAATAAAAACTGATTTAGTTTCGTTGCAGGAAAATGAAGATCATGAAGTGGTCGCCATTGATATCCAGCTTCATGCCACAACGTCGATAGAAGACCTGTTGCGATTATTAAAAGGTATGGCAGGGGTGAAAGGCGTTTCAATTAGCTAATCTGTGTGGCAGCGTAGCCAGACTCACCGTAAACCTGAAATTCACACCAGATAATCAATATGCTGATGGCGTACCAGCTCATTGATCCGCTTAAGATTGAGGATCATCATGATATTGTGTTTATGGCAGTAGAACGTTTTTAGCGATATTTTCAGTTTCTCCAGAATATCTTCCGTTGTCATTTGATTCGCAATGCAGCTCAGAACCTGATGTTGCTTGCGCGAAAGTGACACAGCCGCTTCAGGCACAGAGCAGTAACTGCCATTGATGAGTGCGACAAAATCAATGATAGTGATAGTCCGCGGAACAAAGGTCACCGGCACTTTCCCCAGGCAGCGTTTAATATTAAAGGGGGAGAAAATAATGACATGGACAGGTTTTAATCGTTCAATTTGAGTGAGAAAATTAGAATGAAATACATTATTCATTAATGTATCAATAATGACGAAGGCATTCTGATGCAACATTACGTCGATCTCTTCTTCGTTCTGTATATGAACGACATTACCTTTACTCAGAATGTTTTTCATCGCGGTGAAGAACATCGTATCCCTGGTAATTATAAGAAACATAACCGACTCCTGGTGCGGACATTAACTTTATAATCAGTTTGCCAAAGGTAATTAACAGGACAGGGCTTATAATAATAATAGTTAGCTTACTGTGTATTAATTTGATGTAATGCATGATGCAGATGCTGAGAAAGCATCTGCATCTTTCGGTGGTGTTATTTGACCAGCTCAGGTGTTACCTGACTCACCGCATTGGTGTAGTAAGGCGCACCCCAGCCCGGTTCCGGCCAGAATGCACCATAGCCGTAATCCCACAGGTTATAGGTGGTATTAACCACTTCTCTCAAATGCCACACCTGGATGCCCTGCATATTCACTTCCAGGAAGTTATACGGGACTTTATTGATAAAGCCAGGTTGTTCACCCTGAATGGTGCCGAGGATGGTAACAAAGTGATTACGATAGTTCACTGGATCAAGGAAGCCGCTTTGTCTGGCGAGCAGTCGGCCCTGATAGTTGGCTTCAATATCAGGCTTCGCATAGCTATCCAACGGTAATACAGCGATTTCTAACAACGTATCCGTTTTGCCATTGATAACGTTGATAACCTTCCCACCAAAGCGCGCTTGTTGACCAACATATAACCCCGGCTGGTTATGAACAGCAACAAAACTTTTTTGAATATCAGGTTGGTTATTGCCTTTGATATTTTGCGGAATTGAACTACATGCGGCAAGCAAAAATGAAAGGCTGAGGATGAGTGCACCTTTTGTCATGTTCATGTTACTATCCTTATCAACAAATATTAAAACCATAATAGATATTTCTTTATAGTTTTCATCTGATTCTGAGGTGATATGCCTGATAGTAACGTAAACCTGTCTGATGTTTATATCCTTTCTGTTTAGGTGAACTCAGTTAATTTTGGGGCGTGACATGAATATCCATCACCCCATAATATAGTGCATTGTTTTAAAAGTACATAAAATCTATTTTTATTCAATGATTATAAAGTGCTAATAATCAATATTATGGTATTATATTCTGGTAATGATTTGATAAGCGAATTCTTTTACCAGATGGTATTTCTATTTCCACCCCATAATTTATATCTTTTTCATTAGGCAGTGGCCTCTTTAAATAAGGTGTGTGTGACATTTTTTTTGGGTTAAGCGTCTCGTATTGAAATACTTCGAATTGATATTCAGACATTTCTGCCCATGTTTGAATTTTATTGTATCGGGAGAGTGTCGTAAAGGCTTTAACTTGCTTATAACATTGTTTTTGGAATTCTTGCTGATATTTTAATATGTCATTGTATGAAAGATTGGTTATCCTGGCCTCTAAAAATTTAATTATTGTCGAAGCAATTTCCGCTTTTGCTCGTAAAAGGTTGTCATTAATGGTTAATAATGTTGAAAATAAACCTTCGATTTGTTTGTCAAGATATTGTCCATCTTTATATAATTTGGGGGTAGGGTGTTCTTTATGTAAAAAAATAGTGTCACCTAAATTTGCGTCAGTGAAATTTATATTAAGTAGATCTTCGAAATAAAACCTTGACAAGGTTAGAACGAACCCGGACAGGTTCTGTCCTGTCATATTGAAATCAATAAAGTTGGTTCCGGCAAAGACTTTCATCCTGTTTTTATTTTCACTGTGCTCAATATATAACTTCGTCATTTTTTGATACAGGCTTTGGGTGATGCTGCCAACTTACTGATTTAGTGTATGATGGTGTTTTTGAGGTGCTCCAGTGGCTTCTGTTTCTATCAGCTGTCCCTCCTGTTCAGCTACTGACGGGGTGGTGCGTAACGGCAAAAGCACCGCCGGACATCAGCGCTATCTCTGCTCTCACTGCCGTAAAACATGGCAACTGCAGTTCACTTACACCGCTTCTCAACCCGGTACGCACCAGAAAATCATTGATATGGCCATGAATGGCGTTGGATGCCGGGCAACAGCCCGCATTATGGGCGTTGGCCTCAACACGATTTTACGTCACTTAAAAAACTCAGGCCGCAGTCGGTAACCTCGCGCATACAGCCGGGCAGTGACGTCATCGTCTGCGCGGAAATGGACGAACAGTGGGGCTATGTCGGGGCTAAATCGCGCCAGCGCTGGCTGTTTTACGCGTATGACAGGCTCCGGAAGACGGTTGTTGCGCACGTATTCGGTGAACGCACTATGGCGACGCTGGGGCGTCTTATGAGCCTGCTGTCACCCTTTGACGTGGTGATATGGATGACGGATGGCTGGCCGCTGTATGAATCCCGCCTGAAGGGAAAGCTGCACGTAATCAGCAAGCGATATACGCAGCGAATTGAGCGGCATAACCTGAATCTGAGGCAGCACCTGGCACGGCTGGGACGGAAGTCGCTGTCGTTCTCAAAATCGGTGGAGCTGCATGACAAAGTCATCGGGCATTATCTGAACATAAAACACTATCAATAAGTTGGAGTCATTACCGTCAGCTCGTTGTTCAGCAATAAAATTAGTATCTGAAAACATGGTTTGGACACTGAATGTTATGGGTATTCCCTCTTCTACGCTAATTTTAGTTATGATTGCCTTGTCGGGTTTAGGATTAGCGACAACAATGATTCGACATTCAGCACTTTTGTTTTTTTCATATCTAATGTTATTAATCTGATTAAGTATTGATTGTGTCTGTTGCGTAAGTTGTGTCGAACTTATCGTTTCAATGTTAGTAATAAGACTTACAAGTTGAGCCACAACTTTTGAGTAGTCTGCATTTGTATATGTAGTGTTCGTGTGGCACGCATTAATTTGTTGAAGTTGGTGTTGCGCTAAATCATATTGATCAGAGATATATCCTTCTCCAGAGAATGTGGAATTAATGGGTTGTTGTTCTTCCCAATTATCGCAAGGCCACTTCGGTGTGTCTGGCGTTTTAGCATTATCGGTATTTGTTGTGCAGTTATAAATATCGCCGTGATATGTATTTATTATACCTGGGGTAAAGTCAATTGACATAAAATTCCTTATTCATCATTTGTTTTATGCTAAGATGTTTAAATTGGATAATTAGAACAGGAATGGATTTTCTTCTACACACAATAAATGTAATGCGTTATATCTTCCTGATATAATTACCTTTGATTTCCCTTTTATCTCCACCCGGTAATATTTGTGTGTAAAAAAAGGGTAGTGATAGTATCGTAAAGGAAATCGTTAACAACTATCAAAATGCGCTCATTTTAAAAAGTTATTATGTTCTCTGATAGTGTGTGAAGTGATTTTTTTTGTGATGTTTTAGATGTGTAATAATAAAATGGGTTAAGGTATCTTATAATTATTTAATAATTTGTTGTGTAAACCACTGATAAATCATAATCCAGTACGTCTTTAAACTACTGCGCTGTATCGCTGATAACTAAGCAGCTCACTGATACACCATGCTGGACGCGATAATTGGAATCTCACGCAGGGAGTACTGTGTAAATAGCAAAATCGCCTGATGCGCTACGCCTGTCAGGCCTACAAATAACATACTATTCATCGAATTTTCATAACTTTGTAGGTCGGATAAGACGCGCCAGCGTCGCATCCGACATAAATAAAGCGCACTTTTCTAACAACCTGTGGGGGGGATATCGCCGCTTTATTTCAGGCGCTTACCCGCTTCATCAACCACTTTCTCGCCATCTTCCTTGGAGAATGCGCCTTTTTGCGCATCTGGCAGAATTTCCAGCACCACTTCTGAAGGGCGGCACAGGCGAGTTCCCAGCGGCGTCACCACAATCGGGCGATTAATCAGAATCGGGTGCTGAAGCATAAAGTCGATTAACCGATCGTCAGTAAATTTATCTTCCGCAAGGCCCAGCTCCTCATACGGTTCGACGTTTTTACGCAGCAGCGCGCGTACGGAAATCCCCATATCGGCAATGAGTTTGACCAGTTCATCGCGCGTTGGCGGAGTTTCCAGATAATGGATAATGGTCGGTTCTGTGCCGCTGTTGCGGATCATCTCCAGCGTATTACGCGACGTGCCGCAGGCCGGGTTGTGATAAATGGTAATGTTGCTCATATCAGTATCTCATTACAAAGTGAAAGAGAGACGTAGCGCCAGCGCAGCCAGCGTCACAAACAGCACAGGCAGGGTCATGATAATCCCTGTACGGAAGTAATATCCCCAGCTGATAGTCATATTCTTCTGCGAAAGTACGTGCAGCCAGAGTAGCGTAGCCAGGCTACCAATTGGGGTAATTTTCGGTCCCAAATCGCAGCCAATCACATTGGCATAAACCATCGCTTCTTTGATAACGCCAGATGCCGTGCTGCCATCAATGGACAACGCGCCAACCAGTACCGTCGGCATATTGTTCATAATAGAAGAGAGGAAGGCGGTGAGGAATCCGGTGCCGAGCGTCGCGGCCCACAGGCCGTTATCCGCCAGCACGTTGAGTACGCCAGAAAGATATTCCGTTAATCCGGCATTGCGCAGGCCATAAACCACCAGATACATGCCGAGCGAGAAGATGACAATCTGCCAGGGGGCACCGCGCAGGACTTTACCCGTATTAATCGCATGACCGCGTTTAGCGACGACAAATAATATCAGCGCGCCCACAGCTGCAATGGCGCTCACCGGAATGCCGAGCGGTTCCAGGACGAAAAATCCCACCAGCAGAAGCAGTAAAACAACCCAGCCAGTTTTGAACGTAGCAGGATCTTTGATCGCTTCTGCGGGAGATTTCAGCAGCGCCATATCGTAGTTCTGCGGAATATCTTTGCGAAAATAGAGATGTAGCATCACCAGCGTGGCAACAATCGCGGCGATATCCACCGGCACCATCACCGAGGCGTATTCGCGAAAGCCGAGGCCAAAGAAATCAGCGGAAACGATATTCACCAGGTTGGAGACAATAAGTGGCAGGCTGGCGGTATCGGCAATGAATCCGGCCGCCATCACGAACGCCAGCGTAGTGCCTTTACTGAACCCTAAAGCCAGCAGCATGGCGATGACAATCGGTGTCAAAATAAGCGCCGCGCCATCATTGGCAAACAGGGCGGCAACGGCAGCACCGAGCAGGACAATCCAGGTAAACAGCAAGCGACCACGACCATTACCCCAGCGTGAGACGTGCAGCGCCGCCCATTCAAAAAAGCCGGACTCATCCAGCAGCAGGCTGATGATAATGACGGCGATAAACGCAGCCGTCGCGTTCCAGACGATATTCCACACCACCGGAATATCACCCGGATGGACCACGCCCGTAACTAACGCCAGTACTGCGCCGAGCGTTGCACTCCAGCCGATGCCTAAACCTTTCGGCTGCCAGATAACCAATACGATGGTCAGGACAAAGATAGCGCCTGCCAGTAACATAATGCCTCCCGGATAAAACACATCTGAAAATTCATATGTGTTTAGCTAAATTTTTAACTGCAAATGTTCTTACTGTCCCCGGAACAGTTTTGTCGAGCCAGGTTGCGGACAATTGCCTGAATCTTTTCCTGTTCACATCGCCAGGCCTCATCAATAATTTTCGCCGCCCATGCTGGAATATGCGGTGATAAGCGGTAATGAACCCACTTACCTTGCTTGCGGTCCAGCAATAGCCCGCTTTCACGCAGCAATGCCAGGTGGCGGGAGATCTTGGGCTGCGACTGGTCGAGAGCAGTGCAGAGATCGCAGACGCATAACTCTCCCAGTTCGCTGAGCAGTAAAACGATGCCCAGACGGGTTTCATCAGCAAGAATTTTGAACAATTGGATGGGTAACAGAAATGACATATTGCGCTCCTGATTGTTGCAGGTAGTGTCTCTCTTCGAAGCGGATAAGTCAAAAACATATATGACTTAACGAATGTGTAAGTGCAGAGGAAGGTAATAGGTGTGAATTTTGAGTTGGCTATTCATTTGAAAGGAGGTCTGAATCAGGACGTAAAAAAACCGACTTTGCGTCGGTTTTTTACTTTCCAGCCCTGAGTTGGTGGCTCTGGCTGGAGTGAGAGAGTTCTTATCTAACAGCTCAATACTATTAGCCAGTGGCTAACATTGCAAGAATTAGCGATTTCTTCAGCTGGCGGAGGGAGCACTTCGGTATATATCGCAGTGACGATTTATATACTTTCACTAGGTCATCGTCATATTAAGCCTTGTCCGAATCCGGATGTAAAAAAACCGACTTTGCGTCGGTTTTTTACTTTCCAGCCCTGAGTTGGTGGCTCTGACTGGAGTGAGATAGCCATCATCTAACGCATCAATGCTAATACCATACTGAAACTATTGCAAGGACGTGCTGGTTTTATAACCTGCATGTACTGTATGATTATCCAGTTAGCTCTGAGGCATTTTCACTCTGGCAATGCGCATAAACGCTTTCAAAGTCCTGGTCAGAAGTACGGGTGGTGCCGTTAACTGATGCTCTGGCCGGAGTGAGAGAGTTCTTATCTAACAATGAGACATGCGCCGTGACAGGCAGTGGATGAGTAAGCGGATGCATTCTCACTCCATCGCATGGAGAAAACGGGTGATTGATAAAGCAATCATCGTTCTAGGGGCGTTAATTGCGCTGCTGGAACTGATCCGCTTTCTGCTTCAGCTTCTGAACTGATAGCGGAAACGTAATTAAGGGCTAAGAGCACACTACTCTTAGCCCTTTAACATTTAACGCATTGTCACGAACTCTTCTGCCGCCGTTGGGTGAATGGCGACGGTATTGTCGAAGTCTTTTTTGGTTGCCCCCATCTTCAGCGCCACCGCGAAGCCCTGCAACATTTCGTCCATACCAAAGCCAATGCCGTGAATACCGACAATCTTCTCTTCCGATCCAACGCACACCAGCTTCATGCGGCACGGCTGGCGGTGAGTGGTGACGGCGGTATACATCGCGGTGAAAGAGGATTTATACACTTTCACCTGATCGTCGCCATACTGCTCGCGCGCCTGCGGTTCCGTTAAACCAACAGTACCAATCGGCGGATGGCTGAAGACCACGGTCGGAATGTTGCTGTAATCCAGATGCTCATCCGGCTTGTTATTAAACAGGCGTTCAGAGAGACGGCGACCCGCTGCAACTGCCACCGGTGTCAGCTCCACTGCACCCGTGTTATCGCCCACCGCGTAAATACCTTCAATGTTGGTGTTTTGATATTTATCGACGACGATATAGCCTTTTTCGTTGGTTTTAACGCCAGCGGCTTCGAGGTTGATGTTGTCATTGGCAGGCTCGCGACCAATCGCCCAAATCAGGCAATCCACCGTTTCACTGCGACCATCTTCCAGCTCCAGCGTCAGGCTACCATCGGCATTTTTCACTACCGCTTTCGGGATGGCGTTGGTGTGCAGCTGCGGGCCTTCGGCGTTCATCACTTCGACCAGCGTTTCGGAAATCATCGGGTCGAAGCTGCGTAGCGGCGCATGTTTACGCACAAACAGATGCGTTTTCGTGCCGAGGCCGTTAATCACGCCCGCCAGCTCAACGGCGATGTAACCCGCGCCAACAACCGCCACGCGCTCTGGCAAAGCAGGAAGGGCGAAGAAGCCATCAGAATCAATACCGTATTCCACGCCCGGAATATCCGGGTGGCTCGGACGACCGCCTGTGGCGATCAGAATATGATCGGCCGTGATGGTTTCGCCGTTTACCTCCAGCGTTTTGGCATCAACGAAGCGGGCAAAGCCTTTGATTACATCAACGTTATTTTTACCGAGCACGTTTTCATAGGAAGTATGAATACGGTCGATATAGGCGGTACGGCTGGCGATCAACGTTTCCCAGTTGAACTTGTTGATGGTGGTATCGAAACCATAATCAGGGCCGTACATATGGATCGCTTCACGGATTTGCGCCGCGTGCCACATCACTTTTTTCGGCACGCAGCCGACGTTCACGCAGGTGCCGCCCAGCTCTTTGGCTTCAATCAGTGCGCATTTCTGGCCGTACATAGCCGCGCGGTTGATGGAGGCTATACCGCCGCTGCCGCCGCCGATGGCGATGTAATCATAGTGTTTAGTCATGACAGAGTGTCCTTATCGTTGATTACCGCGATTGTAGCGCGAGACGTAATAGGTGCCAGCAATGGCTGCAATTACTCCGGCACGATCCAGCTTACGGTGGCGTGCCCGGTGCCTGCCGGAACCAGTTTGCTGTGCAGCCACGGCAGCACGTTATTCATCTGCTGTTCCAGTTTCCACGGCGGGTTAATCACAATCATGCCGGAAGCGGTCATGCCACGGCGATCGCTGTCTGGCAGTACCGCCAGTTCAATTTGCAGAATTTTGCGAATACCGGTCGCTTCCAGATCGTGGATCATGCGCTTAATTTGCTGACGCAGCACCACCGGATACCACAGTGCGTAAGTACCAGTGGCGAAACGTTTGTAACCTTCTGCTATCCCGCTGACCACCGCCTGATAGTCGGTTTTCATTTCATACGGCGGGTCGATAAGGATTAAACCACGGCGGGAAACCGGCGGCAGTTTGGCCTTAAGCTGCTGGAAACCATCGGCTTTTTCGACGCGCGCACGGCTGTCTTTCTGAAATTCAGAACGCAGCAACGGGTAATCGCTCGGATGCAGTTCGGTCAGTTGCAGGCTGTCTTGTTCGCGCAGTAGCTGGCGAGCAATCAATGGCGAACCGGGGTAGTAACGCAACTGACCGCTACGGTTGAAGTGTTTTACCACATTGATGTACGCCTCCAGTTCTGCGGGCAAATCGTCCTGCTGCCAGATACGGGCGATGCCTTCGAGATATTCGCCGGTACGCTCGGCATGTTCGCTGCCTAACTGATAACGCCCGGCCCCTGCGTGGGTGTCGAGATAGAGAAACGGTTTATCTTTCTCTTTCAGCGACTCGATGATCAGGCTCTGAACGGTATGTTTAAGGACGTCGGCGTGGTTGCCAGCGTGAAAGCTGTGGCGATAACTGAGCATGGGTAAAGGTGTTCCGGTAAGTAAAAATCGGCCCGTATTCGGGGCGCACAAAAGCGTATCAGGACAGTATACCGAAAAGAGGCCGCCGCCGCGAAAGCGTAACGTTTCTCATTGAAATTCACTACACTTAACCCCATGCTACACACATTATGTAAAGCGCCTGTTGAGCGCTTCCTTAACCTCTTTAACCAGGACTGCGCGAATGACGAATCCGTTACTGACTCCCTTTGAATTGCCTCCGTTTTCTAAAATTCTCCCGGAACATGTCGTTCCAGCCGTGACTAAGGCGCTGAACGACTGCCGCGAAAATGTGGAGCGCGTAGTAGCGCAAGGAGCACCGTACACCTGGGAAAATCTCTGCCAGCCGTTGGCGGAAGTGGACGATGTGCTGGGGCGTATCTTCTCCCCGGTCAGCCACCTGAACTCGGTGAAAAATAGCCCGGAACTGCGTGAAGCGTACGAACAAACCCTGCCGCTGCTGTCGGAATACAGCACCTGGGTAGGGCAACATGAAGGGCTGTATAAAGCGTATCGCGACCTGCGCGATGGCGATCATTACGCCACGCTGAACACGGCTCAGAAAAAAGCGGTTGATAACGCACTGCGCGACTTCGAACTCTCTGGCATCGGTCTGCCAATAGAGAAACAACAACGCTACGGTGAGATTGCCACTCGTCTTTCCGAGCTGGGCAACCAGTACAGCAACAACGTCCTCGATGCGACAATGGGCTGGACCAAACTCGTTACCGACGAAGCGGAACTGGCGGGGATGCCAGAAAGCGCGCTGGCTGCGGCAAAAGCCCAGGCTGAAGCGAAAGAACTTGAAGGCTACCTGCTGACGCTGGATATCCCAAGCTACCTGCCGGTAATGACCTACTGCGACAACCAGGCTCTGCGTGAAGAGATGTATCGCGCTTACAGCACCCGCGCCTCCGATCAAGGCCCGAACGCCGGTAAGTGGGACAACAGCAAGGTGATGGAAGAGATCCTCGCGCTGCGTCACGAACTGGCGCAACTGCTGGGCTTTGAAAACTACGCCTTCAAATCACTTGCCACTAAAATGGCAGAAAACCCGCAGCAGGTGCTGGATTTCTTAACCGATCTGGCAAAACGCGCGCGTCCACAAGGCGAAAAAGAGCTGGCGCAATTGCGTGCCTTTGCCAAAGCCGAATTTGGCGTCGATGAGTTGCAGCCGTGGGATATCGCTTACTACAGCGAAAAACAAAAACAGCACCTCTACAGCATCAGTGACGAACAGCTGCGTCCGTACTTCCCGGAAAACAAAGCGGTTAACGGCCTGTTTGAAGTGGTTAAGCGTATTTACGGCATCACCGCTAAAGAGCGTAAAGATGTTGATGTCTGGCATCCGGATGTACGTTTCTTCGAACTGTATGACGAAAATAACGAACTGCGCGGTAGCTTCTACCTCGATCTGTATGCCCGTGAAAACAAGCGCGGCGGGGCGTGGATGGATGACTGCGTAGGCCAGATGCGTAAAGCTGATGGTTCTTTGCAAAAACCGGTCGCGTATTTGACTTGTAACTTCAACCGCCCGGTAAATGGTAAACCGGCGCTGTTCACTCACGACGAAGTGATCACCCTCTTCCACGAGTTCGGTCACGGCCTGCACCATATGCTGACCCGCATCGAAACCGCTGGTGTTTCCGGTATCAGCGGTGTGCCGTGGGATGCGGTCGAACTGCCGAGTCAGTTTATGGAAAACTGGTGCTGGGAGCCGGAGGCGCTGGCGTTTATCTCTGGTCACTATGAAACCGGCGAACCGCTGCCGAAAGAGTTGCTGGATAAAATGCTGGCGGCGAAGAACTACCAGGCGGCGCTGTTTATTCTGCGTCAGCTGGAGTTCGGCCTGTTTGATTTCCGCCTTCATGCCGAGTTCCGCCCGGATCAGGGGGCAAAAATCCTCGAAACTCTGGCAGAAATCAAGAAACTGGTTGCCGTGGTGCCATCTCCGTCCTGGGGCCGTTTCCCGCACGCTTTCAGCCATATTTTCGCCGGTGGTTATGCCGCAGGTTACTACAGCTACCTGTGGGCTGACGTACTGGCGGCAGATGCTTTCTCGCGCTTTGAGGAAGAGGGCATTTTCAACCGTGAAACCGGGCAGTCGTTCCTCGACAACATTCTGAGCCGTGGCGGTTCAGAAGAGCCGATGGATCTGTTCAAACGCTTCCGTGGTCGTGAACCGCAGCTGGATGCGATGCTGGAGCATTACGGCATTAAGGGCTGATCATTCAGTGAAAATCTGCTTAATTGATGAAACAGGCACCGGAGACGGTGCCTTATCTGTTCTGGCGGCCCGCTGGGGGCTGGAGCACGATGAAGACAACCTGATGGCGCTGGTGTTAACGCCGGAACATCTGGAATTGCGCAAGCGTGATGAGCCAAAACTTGGCGGCATCTTTGTTGATTTTGTTGGCGGAGCGATGGCGCACCGACGCAAATTCGGCGGTGGTCGCGGTGAGGCGGTGGCGAAAGCGGTGGGCATTAAAGGCGATTATTTGCCGGATGTGGTGGATGCCACTGCAGGACTTGGGCGCGATGCCTTTGTACTGGCTTCAGTCGGCTGCCGCGTGCGGATGCTGGAGCGTAATCCAGTGGTTGCCGCGCTACTCGACGACGGCCTGGCGCGTGGTTATGCGGATGCGGAAATCGGCGGCTGGTTGCAGGAGCGGTTGCAGTTAATTCACGCCTCCAGCCTGACGGCGCTGACTGATATTACCCCGCGCCCGCAGGTGGTTTATCTCGACCCGATGTTCCCGCATAAGCAGAAAAGCGCGCTAGTGAAAAAAGAGATGCGTGTCTTTCAGTCGCTGGTGGGACCGGATCTTGATGCCGATGGATTACTGGAGCCTGCACGCTTGCTGGCGACCAAACGCGTGGTGGTAAAGCGCCCGGACTACGCGCCACCGCTGGCGAATGTCGCCACGCCAAACGCGGTAGTCACTAAAGGGCATCGCTTTGATATCTATGCAGGTACGCCAGTGTAAAACTAAAACAGGGTAGCGATAACGCTACCCTGCTTTCTGCAAGAATAATTAATGGCTTTCCGGCGTCGCAATCATGCGTTTCAGCCACGGCACCATCAACAGCATCACTACTGCAACGCCCAGCGTGACCAGACCAATCTTACCAAACACGTTGGTATAGACGGGCAACGTCTCAAGCGGATCGGTAATGTTGTCCGGCACCGCGGTAAATGTTGCCACATAGCCGCCCAGCAAGAACGCGGCAGCCTGCGTCAGGAACCACATCCCGAGAATAAAGCCCATCAAATGCTGCGGCACCAGGGCAGCAATCATCGCCAGGCCAAGGGCGCTAATAAACAGTTCACCTAAGCTCTGGAATAAGTACACCAGCACGATAAACCATGGCGATGTCAGCCCTTGTGCATCCGCAAACCACATTCCCGCAGCTGCCGCCGTCAAAAAGCCCAGTGAGCACATAAACATGCCGAGAGTAAATTTCATCGGCATCGAGAGGTCTTTGCCTTTGTTACCCAGATGCGTGTAAATGCCTGCCAGTATTGGGCTGGCGAGTACCACCCAGAACGGGTTAAGCGCCTGGAAGCTGACCGGGTTGATGGAAAAACCGAGAATTTCATGATGCACGTTGTTGATGGCAAAGAAGTTCAGCGATGTTGGCATCTGGGCGTAGAGAATGTAAAACACCACCGCTTCGAGCATCAGGACAAAGGCGACAAACATTTTATTGCGCCCGGTTTTATCCAGCTTGAATGCCTGACGAAAGAAGATGATGGTGACGACGATGGAGAGAACAATCAGCACCAGATTGGCGACTTCTACGTTGTGCATCAGCCATGCGCATACGAAGATCATCACCACGCTGCCAAGTAACACGTACAACAGTTTGCTGAAGCTCATTGGCCGGAAGTCGGGTTCAGAACCAATGTCTTTCACCATTCCACGACAGGCGATGTAAACCAGTAATGCGATAATTAACCCCGCCCCGCACAGGTTGTAGGTGACTGAATAACCGAATCTATCAGCGATCACAGGGGCCAGCGATAACGCTATCAACGAGCCGATGTTGATCGACATATAGAACAGGGTGAATGCGCCATCAAGCCGCGGATCTTTCGGCGGATAGCACTTCGAAAGCAAGCTGGCTGGGTTAGCTTTAAACAGGCCGTTACCTACAGCGATAGTCCCCAGGGCGATGAAAATCAGGTCAGGCTTAAGTAGCGACATGCCGGTCATGAAGTAGCCAATCGCCAGCACAAGTGCACCAAGAACAATGGTGCGTTTGGTCCCCAGCAGGTGGTCGCCGACATAGCCGCCAATGGAAATGAGGCCATAGACCAGCGCAGCAAAAGCACCAAAAGTGACAAAAGCCTGCTCTTGCGAGAATCCAAGCTGTTTAACGAAGAAAACCGCCAGTACGCCCTGCACGCCGTAGTAGCCGAATCGCTCCCATAACTCGACAAAAAAGATCATGAAAAATGGGCGAGGTTGCTGCAGCATCCCCATGGGTGTTGTTGTATTCATATTTATTAACCTTCCAATACCATCCTGAAAAGTATGAACGCGTAAGGGATAACGCGCGAAAAAGTTTACATCTGTCAGAGATTCTTAATATTGATGCGGTGAATAGATTAATACACTATTACAACAGAAAATAACCAGCTGATCACACTAATGATGGAAAATATGATGGTGTTAAATGTTGTATTGGCAGGAGATTTTGATTGCGTACGCAGATCGTAGGCCAGATAAGGGGTTTACGCTGCATCAGGTAACAAGGCGCGCCAAAAAGCAAAACGCCCGCATATGCGGGCGTTCAGGAACACGTCGTGGAGGGATGATTATTCTTCTTCGTCGCGCAGCGGAACAATCAGCATATCAACGTGAACGGTGTTGATCAGCTGACGTGCGGAAGACATCAGTTTGCTCCAGAAGTCCTGGTGGTGACCACAAACCACCAGATCCATATCGTATTTCTTGATTGCATCGACCAGAACCTGGCCCAGGTCGCCGCTGCCGCTCAGGGTTTCAGTGATTGGGTAGCCTGCATTAGTGGAAAGCTCGGTCAGCGCATGATGTGTCTCTTCAGAGATGCGTTTCTGCATATCACCCAGATTCACATCAATAAGCCCGGTGTATAGGTCAGAGTAGTTTACATCTACGTGGATCAGAGAAACTTTCGCATTGTAGGGGCGAGCCATAGAGACTGCTTTCTCTACCAGAACTTTGCTTTCCGGGGAGAGATCGACTGCGATGAGAATGTGTTTATAAGCCATAGTGTTACTCCTTCCATAAAGTTGTCGATGACTGGCCAGCTAGCGTTTCTTGTGCCGTTACGTCACCCGCGTCCTGCGAACTACGTGCGCGGGGCTAACCCAGCCGTAAAGATTCAGTGTTAAGACCATCCTTACCTTATAGCGACCCGGATGATCCGTCAATCCGCCTTGCTTACCCGTTAGATAAACAAATTTTCGACATGAATATATTGATAGTGGTTAACCTTCTGGAAAAAAAACAACCTGATCTCCTACACTATCTATAGAGCCGCTCGGATGTTGGTCACCACAAAAGCGGTTTCTCCAGGACCTGGTGTTAACTGATTGGCAGCGTATCGGGAGCGGTAGCCCCGGGGTGGAACTCCGCGGGCAGGTCGCCGGGGAGGAGGTATGATAAGCACCGTCGCATTATTTTGGGCTTTATGTGTCGTTTGCATTGTTAACATGGCGCGCTATTTCTCATCACTACGCGCGTTGTTAGTGGTACTGCGTAACTGCGATCCATTGCTCTATCAATATGTTGATGGAGGGGGCTTTTTTACCTCACATGGCCAACCCAACAAACAGGTGCGTCTCGTTTGGTATATCTATGCCCAACGTTATCGCGATCATCACGATGATGAATTTATTCGCCGCTGTGAGCGGGTGCGTCGGCAGTTTATTCTGACCAGCGCATTGTGTGGTCTGGTGGTGGTCAGCCTGATTGCATTGATGATTTGGCATTAAGCACTTCAGCAATAATAACGCATAAAAAAAGCGGGCCAGTAAACTGACCCGCTCGAGACTGATTACAAACGCAAAATTGCCTGATGCGCTACGCTTATCAGGCCTACATAATCTCTGCAATCTATTGAATTTGCATGTTTTTGTAGGCCGGATAAGGCGTTCACGCCGCATCCGGCATGAACAAAGCGCACTATGTCACAATCTGAAGCGGGCCAGCTGACCCGCTCGTTTTGGTGCGTACGATTACAGGAACTGCAAGGAGAGCCAGTACAGCCCGCCGGAAAGCAGTACCGCAGCCGGAAGGGTAAACACCCAGGCCATCAGAATGCTGGTCACGGTTTTACGCTGTAAGCCGCCACCATCTACCACCATCGTCCCCGCGACAGAAGAGGAGAGTACGTGAGTGGTGGAAACCGGCATCCCGGTATAACTCGCCAGGCCGATAGACACTGCCGCCGTCATCTGGGCAGACATCCCCTGAGCGTAGGTCATGCCTTTCTTACCGATTTTCTCACCGATAGTCGTTGCCACTCGACGCCAGCCAATCATCGTACCGATACCTAACGCCAGCGCGACCGCCATGATGATCCACACCGGTGCATACTCGATGGTGCTAAGCATGTCGGACTTCAGTTTCTTCAACAGGCGCTGATCGTCAGCACTCACGCCAGGCATCTTCACCACTTTGTCGATAGTGTCAGAAACGCACAGCATAATGCGGCGCATCTGGCTACGTTGATCAAGCGACAGCTTGTCGTAGCTTTCCACATCGGTGGTCAACATACCTTTCAGGCGGTTGAGCGCGTTAATGGTATTCGACGGATGGCAGTGGAACTCCGCAGGTTGCGTTGCGCCAGCTTCCGGAGCCGGTACTAACTGATCAGCACCGGTAGCCTGTTTGAGCAGCGCAGGATGCTGCTCAAAGTAAGCTTCGACGTTGTTGATGGCATCACGGGTACGGGTGATTTCGTAGCCAGTGGCATTCATGTTCACCACGAAGCCTGCTGGCGCGACGCCAATCAATACCAACATAACCAGACCAATGCCTTTCTGACCATCGTTCGCGCCGTGCGAAAACGCCACGCCGATAGCGGAAAGGATCAGCGCGATACGCGTCCAGAATGGCGGCTTTTTCTTGCCGTCTTTCTTTTCACGCTCCGCTGGGGTCAGGTGGATACGGGCGCGTTTCTTGGTGCCGCTCCAGTAGCGACGCAGCAAGAAAATCAGACCGCCAGCAAACACCAGGCCGACAATAGGGGAAACGATCAGAGAACCGAAAATACTTAATACTTTCGGGATATTGAGTGCATCCACCACTGACGTCCCGGTCATCAACGCATTGGTTAAACCAATCCCGATGATCGCGCCAATCAGCGTATGAGAGCTGGATGCAGGTAAACCAAAGTACCAGGTACCCAGGTTCCAGATAATCGCCGCCAGCAACATAGAGAACACCATGGCAAGGCCATGAGACGATCCCATATTAAGCAGCAGATCCGTCGGCAGCATATGCACAATGGCATAGGCAACACTCAGACCACCCAGCAAAACACCCAAAAAGTTGAACACCGCCGCCATAACCACGGCGAGCTGAGAACGCATCGCGCGGGTATAGATAACGGTTGCCACGGCGTTGGCTGTGTCATGGAAACCATTGATGGCTTCGTAGAACAGCACAAAAGCCAGTGCAAGCAATAATAACAGCCCGGTATGCAAATCCAGGCCAGCAAACAAATGTAGCATAGGACGTTACGCCATTTTGAGGACATGAACGCGGCGCATTATCAGTGACTTTCGCGGCGCGGGCAAAGTGAAATATAGACTTTTTTTGATTTGCCTCCTGTATGGATTTCACTCAAAAAATAATTATCTTATATAATTCAGGCAAATACTTCCTTTTAGTAATATTGATGCTGGTGCGACCACTGAGGAATCTTTACAATTCACGCCCGTTTTTTCTAAGAGGAGCGCAACGTGGAAAGGTTTGATGCCATTATTATAGGCGCTGGTGCGGCGGGTATGTTCTGTTCTGCGCTGGCAGGTCAGGCAGGACGCCGGGTTCTGCTGATCGATAATGGTAAAAAACCAGGGCGCAAAATCCTTATGTCTGGCGGTGGGCGCTGCAACTTTACCAACCTTTATGTCGAACCAGGCGCTTATCTGAGCCAGAATCCGCATTTTTGTAAGTCTGCACTCGCGCGTTTTACCCAGTGGGATTTCATTGATCTGGTCAATAAACACGGCATCGCCTGGCACGAGAAAACGTTAGGACAACTCTTCTGCGATGACTCCGCGCAGCAGATTGTCGACATGCTGGTGGATGAGTGCGAGAAGGGCAATGTAACCTTCAGATTGCGTAGCGAAGTGCTGAGTGTGGCGAAGGATGAAACAGGCTTCACGCTTGAACTGAACGGCATGACTGTCGGTTGCGAAAAGCTGGTCATCGCGACCGGTGGGCTGTCAATGCCGGGGCTGGGCGCGTCGCCGTTTGGTTATAAGATTGCCGAACAATTTGGCCTCAACGTGCTGCCGACCCGTGCGGGTCTGGTGCCATTCACTCTGCATAAACCGTTGCTCGAAGAGTTACAGGTGCTGGCGGGCGTGGCGGTGCCTTCCGTGATTACCGCTGAAAACGGCATCGTTTTCCGTGAGAACTTACTCTTCACCCATCGCGGCTTGTCTGGACCGGCGGTGTTGCAGATTTCAAGCTACTGGCAACCGGGTGAATTTGTCAGTATCAATCTGCTACCTGATGTGGACCTCGAAACCTTCCTGAATGAGCAGCGTAACGCACATCCGAATCAGAGCCTGAAAAACACACTGGCGGTTCATCTACCGAAGCGGTTGGTTGAACGCTTACAGCAACTCGGGCAAATCCCGGATGTTTCGCTAAAACAGCTCAACGTGCGTGACCAACAGGCACTGATTAGCACATTGACCGACTGGCGCGTACAACCCAACGGCACTGAAGGCTATCGCACTGCCGAAGTGACGCTCGGCGGCGTGGACACCAACGAACTCTCTTCACGGACGATGGAAGCGCGCAAAGTGCCTGGGCTGTACTTCATCGGCGAAGTGATGGACGTCACCGGCTGGCTGGGGGGCTATAACTTCCAGTGGGCGTGGTCGAGTGCATGGGCTTGTGCGCAGGATTTGATTGCAGCGAAGTCGTCCTGACCTGTTACCTAAAGATGAAAATTATTAGAGCCGCATTAAAAATGAGCTAATTTTGATAGTGGCTATCTTGTGATTATTTTCTAATGAGCCCGTGAACTGAAACCCTCCAGGCTTAATATAAGGTGGAAGGAAAGGTGATTGAAAACTCACCCAGTGGCCAGATCTTTATAAAATATGAACAGGCTGAAAAAGACAGTAACTTTGTTGTTTTTTTATCCTTAACCACTATGCATTAATGCTGCGTTATTTCATGATGCCTAAGAAAAACCAGCGTTACGCAAATGGTCAACGCTGGTTTTATCCGGTACGTTGCAATTATTTTTTAGCAGAACCTGCTTCTAATATTGAAACGATTGAGAACAACGTAAAGCATACCGCTCCCAAACCGACCAAAACCCGCGAAGGAATAAAATATCCCATGTCGGTCTGCGCCATTTCCGCAAGAAACGATGCCAGGAAAAGGCAAAACAGGCAGGTGAAGACGGGAATCATCGGTATTCTGTTGGCTAACGAACAGGTACGTCTCCATACCAGTGCCAGTAGCCAGACTTTTGAGAATATGCTGTAACAGATCATTCCGAGGCAAATAAGAATAATGCCGGGAGCCAGTCGGGCGCTTGCATCGGAACTGACTAAGACGTATATCCCCTGCAGTACCGTGATTGAGCCGAGAAAAATAACCCAATAACACCACAGCCAGTGTTCTTTAGTTGAAAACGTATTACGTGTTTGATGGACAATTGTGGCAACAAGGCCAATTAGACAGGCACAGATTGCGGTTAACCCAAGCAATACGTGACCCGCGACATAATGCGGAGTTATGTCAGCACTACGTAACAGCGTAATAGACCAAATGAAACCGAGCAGGGTGAGTAAAACGGGAACGGCAATGAGGCAGTTACCGATTAATGAAGAATAAGCCTGTACCGGTGTTCCGTCGCTCTTGCTCCCCGCTGCATTTTTGGGAATGAGCAGAAAGTGACCGGATGACGCTGCCACCGTCGATACACAGGCGGCAATCATACCAACGCCGAAAATAACATGGCCGGCGACAAACTCGTCTGCCATCACATCATTGCCTGCTAACAGTGCCCAACCCCATATCATGGTGATAATTGACCCCGCATAGCCAATAATGGGGAACAATGTATTGTAAAACGTATTAACGCCGCGCGTGAGCTGCGAAATGATAATAAATGCGGTAGTGAATAATGCCAGGCATATGGCCGCCAGAGAAATCAGCACATGACCCGCGACGAAATACTCGCTTTGCCCTGAACTTTCCAGCACAAAGCCACCTAACGCGATACAAATTAAGCCCATAATCAAAGGGATTAATTTGAAAAGCCACCCGATATATATGTTCACTTTAAACTCCTCAGGTATCCCTGCTAATATTGAAATATGCATTAATGATAATTTCATCCTGTTAATATAATGACGAGATATCATTAAAGACAAATGCATAGCATAACTATAGCGGGGTTTACTTTGCAGAGCGCTACTTTTCAGCGTTCAAAAGGCCATGATAAATAAAAATTTATCCTAAGATTAATTCTTATGCTGTTGTTTTTTACAATTATCTTCCAGGGAGGGATTATTCTTCATTATTTGGTAAAAGACCGGATAGTCTCGGTGCTTAAAATCAGCGAACATATAAGTATTATTATTTTATATCGTCGTAAATCTGTTTTTCAGACAAGTATCATTTATTTTGTTACAAACAATTCAAAAATATCACAGGTTATTTATGAAAGCAATTGACAATCAGATTAGAAACATCTCTTCAAGCCATCAAGATAAGCATTCAGATAAAGTTAACAGTCATCAACACCATGGCAAGGTTGATAAAACACATCGTGCAAAGATAGTTGAATTTGATAAACTGGATAATGATTCGCAAATAGATAACGATTTTGGCCTGCATATCATCTATTTCCTGCAACATGGTCACTGGAAGGTAAATGATCGTAGTCACCAGATGGAGAAAGTATGGTTTTACAATAGTGAACCTTCTATAGATATTCAAGAATATAATAGATTCGCCGACAATACTACTGATACGTTTATCTTTACAATTATACCAGACAATAACCATGTGTTAAAATTATCGTCTCCCATTACCGTTACTGTTGAGTGTAAGGGCGGTTATTATTTTATTAATTCCTCTGGAGATAAATCAGATATAATTTATAAAGTTGATGGGCTTTCTATCATAGCGAGAAATTTCTTTACTCTTCTTAGTGGTAATTTCAAACCTGACTGGCGTTGGGATGTCTCTAAGGAGACGTTTACTAAGGAAAAGTTTGATAGCTATGTTAGATCTGTGTTTTCAAAAATAGACTTCTATAAACAGTGTGGTGTGATTAACCCACAAAATGCCAACACGGCTTATTTTGGCGATACAGATGGAAGAGTAGGCGCTGTACTTTATGCATTGCTCGTTTCAGGGCATATAGGCATCAGGGAAAAGGGTTGGAGTTTATTATGTGAATTATTAAAACACGAAGAGATGGCTTCATCTGCATACAAACATAAAAATAATAAAGTGCTCTACGATTTATTAAATACGAGAGACATGATCTTGAATGAGTTGCATCAACATGTTTTTTTAAAGGACGATGCGATAACCCCTTGTATCTTCCTTGGGGATCATACAGGCGATAGATTTAGTACTATTTTTGGTGATAAATATATCCTTACTTTGCTAAATTCTATGTGAAATATGGAGGGTAATAAAGATAGCCGTATTAATAAAAATGTCGTCGTTCTGGCTGGAAATCATGAAATCAATTTTAATGGTAACTATACTGCACGACTAGCAAATCATAAACTCTCTGCCGGTGATACGTATAACTTAATTAAAACGCTCGATGTTTGTAATTATGACTCAGAAAGGCAAGTTTTAACCAGTCATCACGGAATAATAAGAGATGAAGAAAAAAAATGTTATTGTCTCGGTGCTTTGCAGGTTCCATTTAATCAGATGAAAAATCCTACTGATCCTGAGGAATTAGCCAATATTTTTAATAAAAAACATAAAGAACACATGGATGATCCTCTATTCCATCTAATCCGAAGCAATACTTTGAAACCCACACCTGTATATGCTAATTATTTTGATAACACTACTGATTTCAGACCAGCACGTGAACGTATCTTCATATGTGGGGAGACACTCAAAGGTGAAGACCCCAGCAAATACATTAGACAAAAATATGGGCATCATGGGCCCGGGGTAGATCAGAATCAACAATTTGATAATGGTATTATGGGGCTAAATTCCCTGAAGGAAGCACGTGATAAAAATAATAAAATAATTTATTCCTCAGGGCTTAGTTGTTTTCAATCTCATTAAAACTCCATGAATACGGTGGTATGTCTTTTTAATCCTGCCAGTATTTCATAGGTTTTCTTAATCGATTGTAGAGGCATGTTCTGATGACGCCTCTACAATCTTTAGGGACTTTCTCTGCTATGAGATAAGAAATTTCATATTATGCTTTGAGGCTGAATGATTTGTGCAAAATATAATTATTTTCCCATCGAACATGAGGTGTATGTCATAAGATAAAATGTTAACTATGTATTCCTCGCGGTAAATAATATGAGGTAAAATATGAAAATTGGAACTGTGGCAGGCACTAACGACAGTACAACGACAATCGCAACAAATGATATGGTGCAAGAGCATGTTACCAACTTCACTAAAGAACTGTTTGGGTATATTGCAAATGGTATAGGTGATGATATATCAAGTATTGCCAGGACAATGCTCGGTGAGGTTGTGGAAAAAATAGATGATTGGCAAATAGAACGGTTCCAACAATCTATTCAAGATGACAAAATTTCATTTACCATACAAACGGATCATTCAGAAAAATATAGTATGCTATCGGGCATGCGTGCTCATATTCTACGTAGGAATAATAATTATCAGTTTATTGTGACAATTAATAGCAAAAATTACGGTTGCTCTCTTGATAATACCGATGTTAATTGGTGCAGTATTGTTTATTTACTTAATAATATGACAGTAAATGATAATGCTAATGATGTTGCAGTTACTGAGTCGTACAAACCCATCTGAAACTGGAAAATATCGCAATATAATGTATCTGATATTAAATTCGAAACAATGATAAAACCCCAGTTCGCTGACAGAATCTATTTCTCCAATTGTTCACCCGTTGATCCCACAAGTACCAGACCAACCTATTTTGGTGATACCGATGGCTCAGTCGGTGCAGTTTTGTACGCGCTTTTTGCAACGGGACATTTGAGAATCATGGCTGAAGGAGAAAATTTCCTTAGCCAGTTGCTTAATATAGAAGATGAAGTTCTCAACGTATTGCTAAGGGAGAACTTTAATGAGCAACTTGACACTAATGTTAATACAATAATCAGTATTCTGAACAGAAGAGATATAGTTTTAGAAAGTCTTCAGCCTTATTTAGTTATTAATAAAGACGCTGTGACGCCATGTACGTTTCTGGGCGACCAGACTGGCGATCGATTTAGTAATATCTGTGGCGATCAATTTATCATCGATTTATTAAAACGCATAATGAGTATCAATGAAAACGTTCATGTATTAGCTGGAAATCATGAAACGAATTGCAATGGTAACTATATGCAGAACTTCACGCGCATGAAACCACTTGATGAGGATACCTACTCTGGGATAAAAGATTATCCTGTATGTTTCTATGACCCCAAATACAAAATAATGGCAAATCATCATGGGATAACTTTTGATGATCAGCGAAAACGTTACATTATAGGACCGATAACAGTCTCTAGTGATGAAATGACCAATGCTCTCGAACCGGTCGAATTAGCGGCAATTATCAATAAAAAGCACCATGCTGTAATTAATGGCAAAAAGTTTAAAAATAGCCGGGCTATCTCTTGTCGATCCTTTAATCGTTATTTTTCTGTTTCGACAGATTACAGACCTAAACTTGAAGCACTATTAGCATGCTCACAAATGTTAGGTATAAATCAAGTTGTTGCACATAACGGTAATGGTGGAAGAGAATGTATAGGTGAAACGGGGACAGTTTTAGGTCTTAACGCCCGTGACAGTAAACATGCTGGAAGAATGTTCAGCATGCATAATTGCCAAATTAACCCTGGTGCAGGGCCTGAGATAACCACTCCCTGGAAGTCTTACCAGCATGAAAAAAACAGAAATGGACTTATGCCTTTGATCAGAAGGCGCACAATGTTACAGCTCTGAACCATAGACAACATGAATATTAATGTTACTATCTGGTTGAGACTGTTGATAAAACGTAAAAAGGAATGCTCTGTTCCTGCAACTGAACAGGCGTGAAACGCTATCCAACAGGATGGATACCGTTTTGTCAGCCAGTTTTATAGATCACACTTATGAGTATGCGTGTTTCATTTACGGCCAGGAATGCTGATGATGACAACATTACTACCCGTTTTCACTAAGCCTTCCCCGTTGGCGCTCAATGCTCTGCGCGCTGGTCGTATTTGTCGTTTCCTTCTTATCCCGGATGGAAGAATCCGCTGAACGTCGTTCGGCGGCAGTTGTAACACGCGTCGTTTGCTTACAGGGATTATGGCGGGTCGATTATGGATAAGAGTAAGCGCCATCTGGCGTGGTGGGTTGTCGGGTTACTGGCGGTGGCGGCTATCGTGGCGTGGTGGCTGTTGCGCCCGGCAGGTGTGCCGGAAGGCTTTGCCGTCAGCAATGGGCGCATTGAAGCGACGGAAGTGGATATCGCCAGCAAAATTGCCGGGCGTATCGACACCATTCTGGTGAAAGAAGGCCAGTTTGTTCGCGAAGGCGAAGTGCTGGCGAAGATGGATACTCGCGTGTTGCAGGAACAGCGACTGGAAGCCATCGCGCAAATCAAAGAAGCACAAAGTGCCGTTGCTGCCGCGCAGGCTTTGCTGGAGCAACGGCAAAGCGAAACTCGTGCCGCGCAGTCGCTGGTTAATCAACGCCAGGCCGAACTGGACTCCGTGGCTAAACGTCATACGCGTTCCCGCTCGCTCGCCCAACGAGGGGCTATTTCTGCGCAACAGCTGGATGACGATCGCGCCGCCGCTGAGAGCGCCCGAGCTGCGCTGGAATCGGCGAAAGCTCAGGTATCGGCTTCTAAAGCGGCTATAGAAGCGGCACGCACCAATATCATTCAGGCGCAAACTCGCGTCGAAGCCGCACAAGCCACTGAACGGCGCATTGCCGCAGATATCGATGACAGCGAACTGAAAGCCCCGCGTGATGGACGCGTACAATATCGCGTTGCCGAGCCAGGGGAAGTGCTGGCGGCAGGCGGTCGGGTGCTGAATATGGTCGATCTCAGCGACGTCTATATGACTTTCTTCCTGCCAACCGAACAGGCGGGCACGCTGAAACTTGGCGGTGAAGCCCGGCTGATCCTCGATGCCGCGCCAGATCTGCGTATTCCGGCGACCATCAGTTTTGTCGCCAGTGTCGCCCAGTTCACGCCAAAAACCGTCGAAACCAGCGATGAACGGCTGAAACTGATGTTCCGCGTCAAAGCGCGTATCCCACCGGAATTACTCCAGCAGCATCTGGAATATGTCAAAACCGGTTTACCGGGCGTAGCGTGGGTGCGGGTGAATGAAGAACTTCCGTGGCCTGACGACCTCGTGGTGAGGTTGCCGCAATGACGCATCTGGAACTGGTTCCCGTCCCGCCTGTCGCGCAACTGGCGGGCGTGAGCCAGCATTATGGAAAAACCGTTGCGCTGAACAATATCACTCTCGATATTCCGGCCCGTTGCATGGTCGGGCTGATTGGCCCGGACGGCGTCGGGAAGTCGAGTTTATTGTCACTGATTTCCGGTGCCCGCGTCATTGAGCAGGGCAATGTGGTGGTGCTGGGTGGCGATATGCACGACCCGAAGCATCGCCGAGACGTCTGCCCGCGCATCGCCTGGATGCCGCAGGGGCTGGGCAAAAACCTCTACCACACCTTGTCGGTGTATGAAAACGTCGATTTTTTCGCTCGCCTGTTCGGTCACGACAAAGCGGAGCGGGAAGTGCGAATTAATGAGCTGCTGACCAGCACGGGGTTAGCACCGTTTCGCGATCGTCCGGCAGGGAAACTCTCCGGCGGGATGAAGCAAAAACTTGGGCTGTGCTGCGCGTTAATCCACGACCCGGAACTGTTGATCCTTGATGAGCCAACAACGGGGGTTGACCCGCTCTCCCGCTCCCAGTTCTGGGATCTGATCGACAGTATTCGCCAGCGGCAGAGCAATATGAGCGTGCTGGTCGCCACCGCCTATATGGAAGAGGCCGAACGCTTCGACTGGCTGGTAGCGATGAATGCCGGAGAAGTGCTGGCAACTGGCAGCGCCGAAGAGCTACGGCAGCAAACGCAAAGCGCTACGCTGGAAGAAGCATTTATAAATCTGTTACCGCAAGCGCAACGCCAGGCGCATCAGGCGGTAGTGATCCCACCGTATCAACCTGAAAACGCAGAGATTGCCATCGAAGCGCGCGATCTGACCATGCGTTTTGGTTCCTTCGTTGCCGTTGATCACGTTAATTTCCGCATTCCACGCGGGGAGATTTTTGGTTTTCTTGGTTCGAACGGCTGCGGTAAATCCACCACCATGAAAATGCTCACCGGACTGCTGCCCGCCAGCGAAGGTGAGGCGTGGCTGTTCGGGCAACCGGTTGATCCAAAAGATATCGATACCCGCCGTCGGGTGGGCTATATGTCGCAGGCGTTTTCGCTCTATAACGAACTCACCGTGCGGCAAAACCTTGAGTTACATGCCCGTTTGTTTCACATCCCGGAAGCGGAAATTCCCGCAAGAGTGGCTGAAATGAGCGAGCGTTTTAAGCTCAACGACGTTGAAGATATTCTGCCGGAGTCATTGCCGCTCGGCATTCGCCAGCGGCTTTCGCTGGCGGTGGCGGTGATTCATCGCCCGGAGATGTTAATCCTCGATGAGCCTACTTCTGGTGTCGATCCGGTGGCGAGGGATATGTTCTGGCAGTTGATGGTCGATCTCTCGCGCCAGGACAAAGTGACTATCTTCATCTCCACCCACTTTATGAACGAAGCGGAACGTTGCGACCGCATCTCACTGATGCACGCCGGAAAAGTGCTTGCCAGCGGTACACCGCAGGAACTGGTTGAGAAACGCGGAGCCGCCAGTCTGGAAGAGGCATTTATCGCCTATTTGCAGGAAGCGGCAGGGCAGAGCAACGAAGCCGAAGCGCCGCCCGTGGTACACGACACCACCCACGCGCCGCGTCAGGGATTTAGCCTGCGCCGTCTGTTTAGCTACAGCCGCCGCGAAGCGCTGGAACTGCGACGCGATCCAGTACGTTCGACGCTGGCGCTGATGGGAACGGTGATCCTGATGCTGATAATGGGTTACGGCATCAGTATGGATGTGGAAAACCTGCGCTTTGCGGTGCTCGACCGCGACCAGACCGTCAGTAGCCAGGCGTGGACACTCAACCTCTCCGGTTCCCGTTACTTTATCGAACAGCCGCCGCTCACCAGTTATGACGAGCTTGATCGTCGGATGCGTGCGGGCGATATCACGGTGGCGATTGAGATCCCGCCCAATTTCGGGCGCGATATCGCGCGTGGTACGCCTGTGGAACTCGGCGTCTGGATCGACGGAGCGATGCCCAGTCGTGCCGAAACGGTAAAAGGTTACGTGCAGGCAATGCACCAGAGTTGGCTTCAGGATGTGGCGAGCCGACAATCGACACCCGCCAGCCAAAGCGGGCTGATGAACATTGAGACGCGTTATCGCTATAACCCGGACGTAAAAAGCCTGCCAGCGATTGTTCCGGCGGTGATCCCGCTTCTGCTGATGATGATCCCGTCAATGCTAAGCGCCCTTAGCGTGGTGCGGGAAAAAGAGCTTGGGTCGATTATCAACCTTTACGTGACCCCCACCACGCGTAGTGAATTTTTGCTTGGTAAACAGTTGCCATACATCGCGCTGGGGATGCTGAACTTTTTCCTGCTCTGCGGCCTGTCGGTGTTTGTGTTTGGCGTACCGCATAAAGGCAGTTTCCTGACGCTCACCCTGGCGGCGCTGCTGTATATCATCATTGCCACCGGAATGGGGCTGCTGATCTCCACCTTTATGAAAAGCCAGATTGCCGCCATTTTCGGAACGGCGATTATGACGTTGATCCCAGCGACACAGTTTTCCGGGATGATCGATCCGGTAGCTTCGCTGGAAGGGCCTGGACGTTGGATCGGCGAGGTTTACCCGACCAGTCATTTTCTGATTATCGCCCGCGGGACGTTCTCGAAAGCGCTGGATCTGACTGATTTGTGGCAACTTTTTATCCCGTTGCTGATAGCCATCCCGCTGGTGATGGGCTTAAGTATCCTGCTGCTGAAAAAACAGGAGGGATGATGCGCCATTTACGCAATATTTTTAATCTGGGTATCAAAGAGTTGCGCAGTCTGCTCGGTGATAAAGCGATGCTGACGCTGATTGTCTTCTCGTTTACGGTGTCGGTGTATTCGTCAGCGACCGTTACGCCAGGATCGTTGAACCTCGCGCCGATCGCCATTGCCGATATGGATCAATCGCAGTTATCGAACCGGATCGTTAACAGCTTCTATCGTCCGTGGTTTTTGCCACCGGAGATGATCACCGCCGATGAGATGGATGCCGGACTGGACGCCGGACGCTATACCTTCGCGATAAATATTCCGCCTAATTTTCAGCGTGATGTCCTCGCCGGACGCCAGCCGGATATTCAGGTGAACGTCGATGCCACGCGCATGAGCCAGGCATTTACCGGCAATGGGTATATCCAGAATATTATCAACGGTGAAGTGAACAGCTTTGTCGCGCGCTACCGTGATAACAGCGAACCGTTGGTATCGCTGGAAACCCGGATGCGCTTTAACCCGAACCTTGATCCCGCGTGGTTTGGCGGGGTGATGGCGATCATCAACAACATTACCATGCTGGCGATTGTATTGGCCGGATCGGCGCTGATCCGCGAGCGTGAACACGGCACGGTGGAACATTTACTGGTGATGCCGATAACGCCGTTTGAGATCATGATGGCGAAGATCTGGTCGATGGGGCTGGTGGTGCTGGTGGTATCGGGATTATCGCTGGTGCTGATGGTGAAAGGTGTACTGGGCGTACCGATTGAAGGCTCGATCCCGCTGTTTATGCTGGGCGTGGCGCTCAGTCTGTTTGCCACCACGTCAATCGGCATTTTTATGGGGACGATAGCGCGTTCAATGCCGCAACTGGGGCTGCTGGTGATTCTGGTGCTGCTGCCGCTGCAAATGCTTTCCGGTGGATCCACGCCGCGCGAAAGTATGCCGCAGATGGTGCAGGACACTATGCTGACCATGCCGACGACACACTTTGTTAGCCTCGCGCAGGCCATCCTCTACCGGGGTGCCGGATTCGAAATCGTCTGGCCGCAGTTCCTGACGCTGATGGCAATTGGCGGCGCGTTTTTCACCATTGCACTGCTGCGATTCAGGAAGACGATTGGGACAATGGCGTAAATACAATTGCCCGATGCGTAAGCTTATAGGGACTACGCATCGGTGCAATTTATTGAATTTTAGTTGTTTTTAGGCCGGATAAGGCGTTTATGAACTGACCCCCAAAACCTGGACAGTTTCAGTTAACCGGCTTTTTGATACTCAGTCCTGTATTCAGGGCAAGATTACGAAAGCCCGCTCCCCGCAAGGACTGACGCCAGATAGTTTCTGTCCATGGCTGCTTTTCGCATCTTACGTCTTAACCCTGCCTTGAATACCTTATCATTCGTCAAAATATTAATAGCAATGTGCCGTATCCCTGAAAATAATTCTGCTGCATTTCCTCTTCTTATTTTGCAGTCGTCTTCATTCATTACCACGTCCAGACGCCAGTGCAGCTTATTCTCCACGTGCCAGTGGTTTCGGATTGCTGTGGCGAACTTCTCTGCGGTTAAATCAGCAGAACTGATATAATATCTGACCGTCATTTCTGGCTCTTTCTTTTGTTCTGCTATTATGGACCGAAAGGAGACTGCCACGCATAATTTCTTCAGCCCTTTCCATTCAAACGTGAAATCAATAAGTTCATCAGGGACATCGCAAACAATATGAAGACGGATTTCTTCTCTGCCGTGACTCTTTTCACTCATTGCGTAACTGTCATGCTCTGGATTATTTAATTCTTTCAGCGGAAATTTTTCCTCAAAGGCTTTATTTAGCCGCCCCTGGTTTCCTTTTACCGCGAATAAATAATTACCTCCCTGTTTTTGTATCTTTTCTGCAATATCTTTCTGGCAGCCCATCGCATCAGTTGTGATGATTTTTCCTTTAATATCCATCATGTTAAGAAGTTCAGGAATGGCTGTAATCTCATTGGATTTCTCATCCGTCTTGATCTGTCCGAGGACCAGACTATGCATTGTTGAGAACGCACTAATGACATGAATCGCTCCCCTGCGACGACTCTTGTCATAAGAGTGCCGGAGCGTTTTTCCATCAATTGCAATGACGTCTTTATCATCTGAAGAATGGCAGTCACGCATCCAGTTAATAAAGCACTCGTGAAATTTTGCAGGACTGATACAGGATACAACTCTGGCAATGATATCGTGAACAGGAATACCATTTTCAAAATCACCATATCACTTCAAAACATCGGGATGTGTTTCCCCAAAATCCTCTATATCTTCCCAACCTTCTGCACCAGAAATAACGGCACAAATAGTCAACAGTAGAATATCCGATAATTTATGTTCCACTTTCCAGGTTTGTCTGTAATCGGGGATAATAGAAATATGTTCCATCAATTTTTTAAGTTCCATTTTGTTCTCCTTAATTAGGTAAGGAGTATTTGATCATGTATAAGCAATAAAAAACAGCTTCAGGTAATAAGGAATATCTCAATTTTTAAACATAAAATGCGAATTATTTAGTGCAAAAAGTGAACTTTTGATGATCTTTCCCTGGCCGTTGACTCGATTGCCGTAGCTCGAACGCAAGCACTCTTATCATTCAATGCCATATTGTTCAAAATATTAAAAACATTATCTTCGCATTTTTTGCAAATTTATATTTGCCCGAGTATAAATGCTCCGATATCTCTACGGATATAATTTTTGTCAGTGCAGAATTCAATTGCCAATCTAACAGCGTCTTGCCCCCCTCTTAACTGTAATACTCTGGCAGATGAAATCCTTTTCAAGGAATTGCGATCATCAAGTAAGCGAAATAATTCATCATCATTTAGTTTCTTACATTTATTATATAAACCATACTCTTTACTTGCCTTTCTTTTCTGGTATGTATTTGACATTGCAGGAACCTCCATAAAGGCTATCTTTTTCTATCGTTTGACTGTCTGGAGTCCTCCACCTACTCTGCCATCAGCGCACACGATGTTTGATTATCCTTACATACTTATTTTCCGTGGCCAAAATTCAGAATTCTCCCATCATTTTTGCCTATTTCTATAATAAAAACCCCACCAGCAATTTGGTCTGAGTGAATGGTACCTTCAACAACCCAACTTGTTGTTAACTCAGTGATTTCGTATGGTTTTTCTTCTTCTGCGGCATCCTGTCCATAACGATTCTTAACATATATCTCAGCTAATTCCAATGCTATAGCTTTATTTTTAACCAAATTTCTAACGGTATATTTACCTTCACTTTCATACTTGCGCATTATTTTAATATTATTATTACACTGCGCCCATGTGTTGTATGTAAAAACAAACAAAGATACAATGACACAGTTCCTAAACAATATTTTTTTACATATTACCATGAACTCTGCAGACATTAGGTAATCCTTTTCTGTTTGTTATTTCCTTCCCGTGGTTATCTATTGCTTTAAAATTACCACTGGGCGTACCTAAATAAAATGACTTGATATTGTTATCTTTACTTTTAACTATTTTCTCATCTTTACCTGAAAATATTTCGTCCCAATATTCTCCATGACTATCTGCACCATGAGTATGATAAGCTGATACTTTCTCAGTACCATTAGGGCAAGGGCTATTGAATGGATATGATCCTTTTCTTTCTCCTCGGTTAGGTGCTGTTGAGAAATATCTGCCACTATTATCCTTACATATTAAACCAGCGAACTCTTTATCTTCGCAAATAGATTGGCTATTTATTTTATTTAAGGCGTCATATGCGGTGCTATCTATAGAATCAAATTTATCTGGACCTATCATAGCGGATAGTGTGCCGCAAAGACCATTAGTACATGCCCCCGATTTTGCATCCTCCCACATAGATAAACCCAGGGGGTCGATGTCTGATATCGGATTCAATTGATATCCATACAGGTTCCATCCCCCCTTCAGTCCAATCGGATCCTGAGTGATATATCGCCCCTGCAGCGGGTCATAATAGCGGTGGCGGTTGTAATACAGGCCGGACTCCTCATCATACTGCTGCCCCGGCAGGCGGATAAGCTGCTGCAGCTGATGCGGGTTCTCTTCATTCAGCAGGTTGCCCCACTCATCGTATTCTGCGCACCATTCTGTTGCCCCTTCCTTACTGATAAGGGCCAGCGGCAGGCCGCGATGGTCGCAGTGGTACAGGTGGATTTTTCGCGCCGGCGTGTACACCGGGTCCATCTGGTTTTGCATCTGCGCCACGGTCAGGCCGCACGATGCCAGCCAGCGGCGGCTTTCCTCACTCACCCGGTCAGCCAGGATTTCACTTTCCAGCCGGTCGAGCATCTGCACCAGCACCGGCGGGAACACCACACTGCCACCGTCTTCGCCGCCGGACTGCTGAAGGGCATCCGCCAGGCTGCGGCGCTGCGTTTTCGCCAGCTCACCGGTGGCAGTTTCGACCCTGATGAGTGGCGTGAAGCTCCCCGGCTGATAAATCGTCTGGATGCGGCTCCTGTCGTTCTGTATCGTGGTCAGCCGGTCGCCGTCCCAGCCGTACCAGGTCACTTGCGGTTTCCGTGACAGCGACATCCAGCCCGTCAGGTCCCGTTCACGCCGCCACACCCGTTTTGCCACCCTGCGGCCCAGCGGGTCGTAAAGATAGCGACTTTCGACCAGCGGCTCTTCATATTGTGTCCGCGTGTAGTGCACCAGCCGGTGCTGACTGTCGTAATGGTACCGGTGAGTCCGCTCATCATCCGTGCGGATAACCCCTTCCGGGATGAGGTCGGTTTTCTCTGTCAGCCTGCCGTGACGGTCATACCGGTAAAGATAGTGCGCGTCACGGGCGATACGGTTATCCGGCCACATGCTGAGGGTGCTGTCCGGGTGCAGCTCCGGGTCGGGCAGGCGGTTACCTGCCGGGTCTGTGGCATACGGGATGCGGATATCCAGATTCGCTGCGGTGGTGTGAACGCCGGTCAGCCTGCCGGTGGTGCTGTAGCTGTAACTCCGGGTCTGGCGCGGGCTGCTGATGCGGATGAGTTCGCCGTTGTCGTTCCAGGTGTAATCGCGGTCAGACAGCAGGCTGTTCAGGTGCTGGCTCTGTAACTGCCCGGCAGGGGTATAAGCGGTGGTGAGTTCATAACGGCCGAAGCTGCGCAGCGTTTCCCGGTGCAGGCGGTCGCGGGTGTACTCCACCAGCGGTGTGTCGCCGAGTTTCATGCCTGCCAGGTAACCGCTGCCGTAGGTCAGCCATTCCACGGCGGGCAGGCTGTCCGGTATACAGCGGTTCGCCAGCCCCTGCGCGTTGTACGCATGTCTGGTCTCATGCTGCCAGAGCAGTGCTTCCGTCTGCGGGTGATGCACCGTCTGACGCTCACCGGTCAGCCGGCCTTTCTCATCATACCTGTAATGCACCGCCACCCGGTGCCCTTCGCTGATATGGCTGATGTCTGTCAGCCAGCCACGTTCGTCATACTGCCACCGCTCTGCGGTTTCACCCTTCACGGTGCGGTGCGTGAGGCGGTCTGCTTCGTCATAGTGCCAGTGGGTGACCAGACCCTCATCCTCGCTGCGGATAAGTTTGCCGGTCAGGTCGTGGTGATAACGCTGTGTGCGGCCGTCAAAGCCGGTTTCCTGTATCAGCCGGTCAAGTACATCGTAACGGAAGGTGGTGTGGCTGCCGTTTTCACTGGTCAGGCGGATGACCCGTCCGGCAGCATCGTATTCCATACTGCGCGTCAGCCCGCCCTGCGTGGTACGGACGGCCTTTCCCCACGCATCGTACTGTGTCCCGTTTCTGCTGCCGTCCGGGGCAATGACGGCGGTCAGGTCACCGGCGATGTTGTATTCATACCGCGTTTCATGGCCCTGCGTGTCTTTCACGGCAATTAACTGTCCACGGCTGTCGTATGCGCGGTACTGACTCAGCCCTTCCTCGCGGTGCACCGCCGTCATCTGCCCGAAGCGGTCATGGTCATAACGGGTTACATAACCGGAACAGTCGGTGAAGCTCAGCAACTGACCGTAACGGCTCCACGTCATGGTTTTCCGGCTGCCGGTGGCATCTTCCGTTGCGCAGGGTAAGTCACTGTGTGGATTATCATAACGGTAGCGGGTGATATCGCCGTCAGGGGCAGTTTCCTGAATCAGACGGCCCAATTCATCATATTCCCGGCGCAATTCCAGCCCGTCAGGCCCGGTGGCTGACGTTAACTGGTTGTGGTGGTTATAGTAAAACGCCGATGCCCTGCCATCCGGCGTGGTTATGCGCGTGATGAGGCCCGTCACCACATCCGGGCTGTACTCTGTTGTCCTGCCTGCGGCATCCGTCTGTGCCCTGAGCCTGCCCACGGCGTCAAACTGACTCTGCGTGACGCTGCCGTCCGCGTGTTCCTTTTTCACCACCCGCTTCAGCCCGGCTTCGCCCTGCGTGTGCAGCACTTCACGGCGGTCCAGGCTGTCGGTGATGGTGATGCGGTCTTTCTCATACTGATACGTGTAGCTTAAGCCTGCCGGGTTTAGCTGTTCTGTCACCCGCCCGTCGCTGTCGTAACGGTAACGGATTTCCGGCCGGCCCGTGTGACGGTGCGCCACCATCCGGCCCCGGTATTTATCATCGTAAGTAAAGCTGCGCACCTGTTTGCCACTACGGTCATACACCACCGCCAGTTCGCCGCGTGGCGTCCAGCCATAGCGCACCAGCGGCGCGGCAGGTAAATTCTCCGGGTATTCCGGGTCGTGCGTCAGCCACACGGCAGACAGACGGATGCCGTTGTCCCGGCCATATTCGGTGTAACCCGGCAGGGTATCAGGAAAAGCGGACGGTTCCGTCCCGCCGGAAATGGCCTGCTGCCGGGCTTCTTCTGCCCGCTGCGCCTGCGTGGTCAGTACCAGCCGGAAGTGACGCCAGGCACCATCCGTCACGCCGGTGATTTCGCCGCTGAATTCACCGGCGGCTTCGCGGTGGAACGTCTGTGTGCGCCCGAAGCGGTCCACCAGCCCGGTCAGTACCCGGTACGGCGGCAGCGGCGCAGGCAGCACCTCATCCGCTTCCGGCACCCGCTCACACCAGCCGAGCAGCCACCACGGCCCCTGCGGACTGTTTGTCGCCAGATAACGATGCGGACTTAAGCGGAGTTCTTCCGGCAGCGCCTGCCAGAGTGCGGCCAGCCGGTGACCTTCATCCAGTTTCGCCACGCCGCCGCGCACCATCCACAGTGACTCGCTGCGGCTGTAACCGTCCTCACCGGGAAACAGGTGCTCAAAATACAGGCTTCTGCCGCCGTTATCACTGAGTATCAGTGTGTTATCGCGCAGCTGTAAGCGGATATCCGCAGGCATTTTCCAGCCGGGGCCGAGGCTCCCCACCGGCGCGGGCGTTTTTGTCCGGTAACTGCTGTAGGTGCGGGAGAGGATGAACGGCAGCGGGCCGGGCAGGGCGATGTCGGTTTCACCGGGAAGGACCTTTGCACCCAGCAGCGGATTGACCGGATGGCCGGACGTCACCCCGCCGGGGCACACCGAACAGGCCACGCCGGTGGGGGCACCAATACGTACCCCGGCTGAACCCTGAACAATGCTACCGCCATACTGCGTCATGTCACCCTGACGCGCCGCCGGTTTTCCGCTCATCGTAAAATCCTTTTCTATTATTTTAATGACAGTATCTTCATACGAAAAAGCGAAGAAAAACTTGTGGTCACAATGAATTGAAGATTTTTAGGAATATATTTAGAACGTTACAAAAGAGAAGGTTCGGATAGGGTATTTAGAGAGGAATCAGGTGTGCTAGTGGCCCTTTGTTGATCGTTCACCAAAGGACCCAATAATAGACTCAATCTTCCTTCGGCAAGCACTGCAAATGCCCGTGCCGCACGCCGCGCTGGGCGATAACGTCATCGGCAAAATGCTGCACGTCACCCATGTCACCTTTCAACACGGCGATTTCCAGACAGTCGTCGTGGTTGATGTGCACATGCAGCGTGGCGACGGAGAGGTCGTGGTGATGATGCTGGGTGGAAACAATACGGCTGGCTAAGTCGCGTTTTTCGTGTTCATACACATACGACAGCACCGCGAAACCTTGTGTGCCGTGCTGCTGGGTAGCTTCCTGCGCCAGGGCGCTACGCAGAATATCGCGGATAGCTTCGGAACGGTTGTTATAACCACGACGCTGGCTCAGGCTGTCCAGCGTCTCCAGTAAATCGTCATCAAGCGTGATGGTGACTCGTTGCATTTGCGTTAAACCTTTTCTGTGGTGCGACGGCGCACGGGGAATGCGGGTAATACCGCGTTTTGTAGCACACGTCCGGCGTCAGAGGAAAAGGTTAATTTATCTCCCACCACCTGGGTTTCGACGATTTGTCCGTTGTCCATCACCATCACCCGCTGACAGAAGCGTTCCACCAGGCGTAAGTCGTGGGTGATGAACAGGCAGGCGGTGCCAAACTGTTGTTGTAGCTTTTTCAGCAGGCGAATGACGCCCGCCTGTAACACGAGATCAAGGTTAGAAACGGCTTCATCCAGAATCAGTAGTTTCGGTTCGACCGCCAGCGCGCGAGCCAGGCAGACGCGCTGGAGCTGGCCGCCGCTTAACTGCGGTGGGCGTTTGTCGAGAACGCTGTCATCGAGATCGACCGCCTTCAGCATTTCGCTGGCGCGCGCCAGTTGTTCGGATTTTTTCAGTGATAGCAGGTGGCGCATCGGTTCACGCAGGATCTCGCGCACGGTTTTGCGCGGATTCACGGCGCTGATGGAGTCCTGAAATACCATCTGAATATCGCGGCGGAACGCTTTACGCTGGGCGCGATTGAGTTTCGCCAGCGGTTCGCCGCGCCAGCTAATATTCCCTTGTGAGGGAGACTCTAAGCCTACCAGCAGCCGCGCGAGGGTGCTTTTTCCGCAGCCGCTGCGTCCCAGCAGGGCGACGGTTTCGCCGCTTTTCAGGGTCAGGGAAACGTTATTCAGCACCGCCTGATGTTGATGTTTTCCGCTAAATCCACCGTGGGCATAGTGATGGGAAAGGCCGCAGACGTTAAGTAAGGTCATGATGCCAGCTCCATACCGTAGAGGGCGAGATGAGCGGAAACCAGGCTGCGCGTCACCGTATGTTTGGGGGCGTTAAACAGCGTTTCTACATCGCCCTGTTCGACAATTTTACCTTGTGACATCACCGCCACGTCATCCGCCAGACGCGCCACAACGCCCATATCATGGGTGACCAGCAGCATTCCCGGCGCTTGTTTTTGCATAATGCTTTCCAGCAGATCGAGGATGCGCGCCTGTGCTACCACGTCGAGGTCGGTGGTCGGTTCATCGGCGATGATAAACGGTGATTCACACAGCACCGCCATCGCAATCATCATGCGCTGCAACATGCCGCCGCTCATCTCGAACGGGTACAGCTTCAGCACGCGCGCGGCGTTTTCCAGCCCCACCGCTTCTATGGCAGCGGTAAGCGTAGCGTCATCGGCGGGTTTCCCTAACGCCAGGCAGGTTTCCCGCGCGTGGGTGTGCATGGTGTGCAGTGGATTAAAGGCGCTGCGCGGGTTCTGCATGATGGTGGCAATTTTGATGCCGCGCAGGGCGCAAGGCGAAACCGGTTTGCCATCGGCTAAAATTTCCCCCGCCGTCTGGCGAACGCCAGCGGGCAAAATGCCCAGCGTCGCGGCGCAGGTTAATGATTTCCCGCTGCCGCTACCGCCGACTAACGCCAGCACGCGCCCGCGTTGCAGGGTTAACGATACACCGTGTACCAGCGGCTGCGCGGCCTGTAGCGCGATATTACGTAGTTCAATCTGTTGCGGCATTAGTGTGCGTGCTCCGTCACCAGATGAGGGTCCAGATGATCGCGCAGTGCGTCACCCACCAGGTTAAAGGCCATCACGCTGATAAACAGCGCCAGCCCCGGCCAGAACATTTGCAGCGGCTGGGTCCAGATATACTGGCGCGCGTCGTTAATCATCACGCCCCATTCGGCGGTCGGCGCGGTCACACCGAGGCCAAGGAAAGACATCCCCGCGACGTGCAGCATCATATGGCCGATATCCAGCGTTGCCAGCACCAGCAGCGAAGGGATCACCGCGCCTGCCAGATGATCAACAAACACCCGCACATGGCCTGCGCCAGAAAGCCGTGATGCCAGCACAAACTCGCGCTGGCGCAGTGAAATCACCAGGCTGCGCACCATGCGTGCATACCACGCCCAGTGCGACAGGGCGATGGCGATAATTACGTTGGTCAGCCCGGTGCCGAGCACGCCAACCATAAAGAACGACAGAATCGAGGTCGGGAAGGTCATAAACATATCGGCGACGCGCATGGTGGCCTGATCAACGCGTCCGCCAATCAACCCGGCGCTGCCGCCAATAACCAGCCCTAATGTCAGCACCAGCAGCAGGCAGGCCATTACCGAACCGAGCGACACGCGGGTCGCTGCCATCAGCCGCGAGAAAATATCGCGACCTAAGTGATCGGTGCCCAGCCAGTGCTGCGCATCCGGCGAAAGCAGGCGCGACGGCAAATCAATCGCCTGGGGGTCATACGGCAGCCACCACTGGCTGGTGAGCGCAATCAGCGCCAGCAGGGCGATAATGATCAGCGCCAGGCGTACCGACCAGCGGGAAGAGAGGAAAAAGTTCACGCGTGCGCTCCTTCATGACGACGAATGCGCGGGTCCAGCGCGGCGTTGAGCAAATCGACAATCAAATTACAGACCACAAAAACCACCACCATCATCAGCGTAAAGCACTGGATCACCGGATAGTCACGGTTAAAAATCGCCGACACCGCATAGCGCCCGACGCCCGGCCAGGCAAAGATGTTTTCGATAATCATCGTCCCGCCAATCAGTTCGCCGATGTGCATCCCCACGGCGGTGATCATCGGCAGCGAGGCATTGCGCAGGATGTGGCGACGTTCGGTCTGTTTGTCGTTCAGGCCGCGCAGACGCGCCCAGGTGACGTGACGCTGACCGGCGACGTCCAGCATACTGGCGCGCAGTAAACGCGCGTTAATCGCCAGCGACATAAAGGCAATGGAAACCGCAGGCAAAATGATGTGCTGCCAGCCGCCGTAACCCATCGCGGGTAGCCATTGCAGATACACCGAAAACGCCATCACCAGTAAAAACGCCAGCCAGAAGTTAGGCATCGACACGCCAAGAAACGCGATGAAACGTACGGCGAAATCCGGCAGACGGTCGCGATGGCGCGCCGCCCAGATACCGAGCGGTACGGAAGTGAGCAGAATTAATACCAGCGCCGCACCTGCAAGTTCCAGCGTGGCGGGCAGGAAGTTCAGCATATCGTCCAGTACCGGGCGTTGGCTGGCGAATGAGATACCAAAGTCAAGATGCAGCGCCTTCCACAACCAGGTGCCGTACTGGACGTACAGCGGCTGATCCAGTCCCAGCATGGTGCGGGTAGAGGCCAGCATCTCCGGCGTCGGCGGCAGGTTAGACAGACGCAAATAATCGAGCGCCGGGTCGCCGGTACCGAGGCGCAGCATCAGAAAAATGATCACCGAGGCGGCGAGCACCATCGGGATCAGCAGCAGAAAGCGGCGTAATACGTAACGCAACATTAAGGTTTCACCGGTTTAATCTGTTCGAACGGAATTTCGGTGGCGATCGGCGCGTAGGGGATGTTACCCAGCTCCGGTTTTGATACCACCATCATTGAGATGTAACTGATAGGCAGATAAACCGCCTCGTCATGCAGACGGGTCAGAATGTCGCGATACAGCGCCTGACGTTGCGTTTCGTCATGGGTCGCCAGCACTTCGCCGATCTCTTTATCAATCAGCGGTTTGTCGGCTAATCCTTGCTGTGCCTGGAAGTCAGCGTGTGACGGTACGCGCATTGAACTGAGGAAGGCGTGTGGATCATATGGCGCGCCCCAGGTGCGGTGGAAAATCATGCCAAAACGACCGTCGCGCTGACGAGCATAGATACTGCTCTCTTCTTCGCCAATCAGCGAGACATCTGCGCCAATCTGGCGCATATCAGCCTGAATGATTTCCGCCATCGATTTGCTTAACGCATCGGTGCCGATGAACGACAGTTCAATGCGCAGCGGCTGACCATTTTTCTCGCGGATGTCTTTGCCCGCAGGCAGCGTCCAACCGGCTTTTTCCAGCAACGCTTTCGCTTTCTGCGGATCGTACTGGCGCGGTTTCAGGCCGAGGTTGGCGTAGGGCACAGAAGGGGCAAACAGGGTGTCGGCGACCTGCTGGGTGCCATACAACGCGTTATCAATCAGCGATTTTTTGTTTACCGCGTAATTAAGAGCTTCACGTACTGCCAGCTCATTGGTGGGGGCTTTGGCGGTATTAAGCGCCAGCATCACGGTTTCGATCGGCTGTGACAGTTGGGTATGGTAAGCCGGGTTCTGGCTAAAGCGGGCGAAGGTATCGAGCGGTAATAACCCTTCGTTTCCGTACAGCAGGTCGATATCGCCAGTTTCAAACGCCACCGCGCGGGTAGTCGGGTCCGGGATGACGTTAAAGGTGATCTTTTTAATCGCTGGCTTTTCGCCCCAGTAGTTTTCGTTACGGACGAAGACATCGTACTGATTCAGTTTCGATTCCTGCAAAATCCACGGTCCGGTGCCAATCGGCGCTTTAATTCCGTTCATGGTTTCATGGTTTTTAAACTGCGAGGGGGCGATAAAGCGGAAAGGGCGCGGCAGGGCCAGTTCTTGCAGGAAAGGATAGTAGGCGCTTTTCAGGGTGATTTGCAGCTCTGTTTTACTGAGTGCTTTAACATCAACAATCTGGTTTGCCAGCTCCAGCCAGGCGTGACGTTGACGGTTATCGAGCACTGCGCGGAAGTTTTCTGCCGCCGCCTCGGCATCGAACGGTTCACCGTTGGAGAATTTCACGTCATCACGCAGGGTGAAGGTCCAGGTTTTACCATCTTCTGAATGAGTCCAGCTTTTTGCCAGCCACGGGATCACCGAACCGTCTGCCTGATATTTCACCAATGGTTCATAAACCATGCTCTGGGCGAACATCTGGTTAGGCGTGTAAAGGTGCGGGTTTAGTGGCCCGACATTCACCGGCCAGGCGGTGGTGATTTCATCTGGTGCAGCGGCATGGACGATAAAAGACGCACAAGCCAGCAGCGCAAATAGAGTGCGGCGGAGTGTGGAGAGCATGGTAACCCCAATGGATTAAAATAGATGGCGGAAATAAGTATGACGATTTTAAGTATTCGTCATACTGATTACCTGTTCTGGATCAATAGATGGGCAGTCGGGTGGGCGGATCAGTTAACTGAATCGATCCATTGCACACTCTCGGCGGTGAGCGTAAAGGGGGTGGGGGTGCAGATCGCAAGGCTTAAATTTTCTAGCTGACAATGGCTGACTGACAGCGAGGAGTGATAGGTGCTATCTACGCTGACGATTTGCCAGGCGCTGCCGCCACGCTGTTTAACGATGGCTTCTTTGCGCGTCCAGATGCGCCAGAACATTTCCAGTTGCTGCTCAGGATGCACGGCGTCCATTTCAGCGTGTTCCCCGAGGCTGAACACGGCGTTCGCCAGCCAGCGCCAGTTGGCGCGCGGGCGAATCACTTCGATATCGCAGCCGACTTCGCCTTCATCGCTCAACAGCAGAGCGATATCGTCACCGCTATGGCTTAAGTTGAACCATAGCGGCGTTTCCGGCGCGAATGCAGGTTTGCCTTGTTCGCCATAGATGATCTCCGGTAGCGGGGAAAGCGTGTGCGAAAGCAATGCACGCCCCGCCAGCCAGCGTTCGCGTCGTGGACCTTGCGGTGCTTGCTCGCGTAAACCCGGTGGCAGTGGAGCTGCGCTTAAGGTCGAAACTTTCCCCAGAACTATCCGATACATATCAGGGCCAACGTTTAATGGAAAATGAAAGTGCGTATCGTATCACTTGTCGCCTCATCCCGGTAACCGACTTTTCGGTCTGCCTGGCCCCAGTAAAATCGCCAGTTTGCTACCGCCTTTGGTGGTTTCCATCCAGATTTTACACACACTGGTTAATGGCACCGAAAGTAGCATCCCTACCGGGCCGAGCAGCCATCCCCAAATTAACAATGAAAGAAATACCACCATGGTGGACATCCCCAGGCGATGGCCCATCATCCGTGGCTCTAAAATATTGCCGATGACCATATGGACAACTAAAAACAATGCGCCGACCAGAATACATTCGTAAATACCATTAAACAGCAGCACCTGAATCATTGGCGGTACGGCGGAAATTACCGCGCCGATATTGGGCACGTAGTTAAGCAAAAACGCCAGTACTGCCCACATCAGCGCAAACTGTACCCCCATCAGCTCCAGCCCCAGCCAGACGATGACACCTGTCCATAAACTGAGTAGCGTCTTCAATGCAAGATAGTGCGAAACGCCTTTAAGTGCGCGGTGTAATCCCGCGATGTGAATCTGTGGATTATTCAGCGCAAAACGCATTTTGTAAGGGACGTGGCGCACTTCAAACAGCATAAAAACTACGGTCATCACCAGCAAAAGCACGCTCGCCATTGCCCCGGAAAGCCCGGTCATTAGCGCTGTGGTGAAGGTAACCACTTTTTCCGAGTCCATCCGCTGCAGCATTCGCTCCGGCGACATATGCAAATTAAGAAAAGGCAACATCTCCTGCAATTTAAAAAGTTTGCGCGTCAGCTCCTTATTAAACTTCGGCAGCATAGAGATAAATTCGTTAAACGATGCCGCCAGTACGCCGACCAGCGCGGTTAGTGCGATCAGCATCACCACCACTACAATCGTAATGGCAACGGGGCGTTGTACTCCCCGACGAATAAACCAGGTGACGAGCGGGTTGAGGACGATGGCAAAAAACAGCGCCAGTAACAGCTGCACAATGATATCTGCCGCTGCGTGAATGCCCGCGAGGATCACTACCAGCGAGGCCAGCTTGAGCAGAATGTGCATGCCCGTTTTATCGGGTTGAGGGGTTTCCATTGGGGCTTCCTTGTGACTTTTTGTATTAAGTGTAGCGGGAGTCACGCCAGCAATATTCTGATTCTTACTGCTGATTTTCACGTCAGCACATGGTAAAAATGAAACACTGTTGTAAAAATGTGGTGATCCTCATGCCCGAACCCGTAGCCGAACCCGCGCTAAACGGATTGCGCCTGAATTTGCGCATTGTCTCCATTGTCATGTTTAACTTCGCCAGCTACCTCACCATCGGGTTGCCGCTCGCTGTATTACCGGGCTATGTCCATGATGTGATGGGCTTTAGCGCTTTCTGGGCAGGATTGGTTATCAGCCTGCAATATTTCGCCACCTTGCTGAGCCGCCCTCATGCCGGACGTTATGCCGATTTGCTGGGACCCAAAAAGATTGTCGTCTTCGGTTTATGCGGCTGCTTTTTGAGCGGTCTGGGATATCTGACGGCAGGATTAACCGCCAGTCTGCCCGTCATCAGCCTGTTATTACTTTGCCTGGGACGCGTGATCCTTGGGATTGGGCAAAGTTTTGCCGGAACGGGATCGACCCTGTGGGGCGTTGGCGTGGTTGGCTCGCTGCATATCGGGCGGGTGATTTCGTGGAACGGCATTGTCACTTACGGGGCGATGGCGATGGGTGCGCCGTTAGGCGTCGTGTTTTATCACTGGGGCGGCTTGCAGGCGTTAGCGTTAATCATTATGGGCGTGGCGCTGGTGGCCATTTTGTTGGCGCTCCCGCGTCCGACGGTAAAAGCCAGTAAAGGCAAACCGCTGCCGTTTCGCGCGGTGCTTGGGCGCGTCTGGCTGTACGGTATGGCACTGGCACTGGCTTCCGCCGGATTTGGCGTTATCGCCACCTTTATCACGCTGTTTTATGACGCTAAAGGTTGGGACGGTGCGGCTTTCGCGCTGACGCTGTTTAGCTGTGCGTTTGTCGGTACGCGTTTGTTATTCCCTAACGGCATTAACCGTATCGGCGGCTTAAACGTGGCGATGATTTGCTTTAGCGTTGAGATAATCGGCCTGCTACTGGTTGGCGTGGCGACTATGCCGTGGATGGCGAAAATCGGCGTCTTACTGGCGGGGGCAGGGTTTTCGCTGGTGTTCCCGGCATTGGGTGTAGTGGCGGTAAAAGCGGTTCCGCAGCAAAATCAGGGGGCGGCGCTGGCAACTTACACCGTATTTATGGATTTATCGCTTGGCGTGACTGGACCACTGGCTGGGCTGGTGATGAGCTGGGCGGGCGTACCGGTGATTTATCTGGCGGCGGCGGGACTGGTCGCAATCGCGTTATTACTGACGTGGCGATTAAAAAAACGGCCTCCGGAACACGTCCCTGAGGCCGCCTCATCATCTTAAAACTTACTGAATAACCAGCGTATTAATGATGTTTTCTGCGGTGGTCTGCGCTTTTTGCTGATCGTCAGCGGGCAGCGTAATTTGCATGGTCAGCAGTTGATTACCCACGTTACCCAGAATAACGGAAGAGTACGCCGTCTGGCCTTTCGCGGAGATAATACTGTCTAACTGCTGCATTTTGTGACCTTTCAGCTCAATGGCTTTATTGGTTACCACTTGCAGCTGCGGATCGCGGCTACGTTGCTGATCTTCCAGACGCTTCGCCAGCACCGCCAGATCTTCTTTTGGATCATCGCCCATGATGACGATGACTGCTTTCTGCCCGGTGGCGTCGGACCAGACATGCATGTTATTGGCCTGCGTTCCCAGCTTACCGCTCTGGTCGGTCATATCCGCTGGCAGCGAGAAACTTAACTTGCCATCAAGCAGGTTGACGGGATTCCCGGTAGCGTTACTTTCCGCGACCGAACCCTGCGCCGTAGCGTTAGTGTCTTTATCATCACAGGCCGCAAGCCCCATAACCAGCAGGCCAATTCCGACATATTTAACCAGATTGCGCATTGACTTCTTCCTTTCGATAAACGGCCATAACGGCTCATTCATCCATCTTATCACAACTCTGATAACGAACCTTTAACTCGCCTGCAAAGCGTTGATTTCGGATTTATCTGCCAGTCTTTTCAACAGCATATTGAGTAATACGCCATACATTGGCAGGAAGAAAACGATACTGATTAACACTTTGAAACAGTAATCGACCAGCGCGATTTCCATCCAGTGTTCAGCCATAAAGGCATCCGGGCTACGCCAGAAGGCAATGAAGAAAAAGGCCAGCGTGTCGCTGACGTTACCGAACAGTGTGGACGCTGTCGGTGCCAGCCACCAGCGGCGACTCTGACGCAGGCGGTTAAAAACGTGCACGTCGAGGATCTGCCCCAGCGCGTAGGCCATGAAACTGGCGGTGGCGATACGGGCGACAAACAGGTTGAAGTGGGCGAGTGCGCCGAATCCCTGCCAGGAACCCATATAGAATAGCGACGAGATGACGTAGGAGATCAGCAACGCCGGGATCATCACCGCAAAGATGATACGACGGGCCAGCGGTGCGCCAAAAATACGTACGGTCAGGTCGGTAGCGAGAAAGATAAACGGAAAGCTAAACGCGCCCCAGGTGGTATGGAAAACAAAAATGGAGACGGGAAGCTGAACCAGATAGTTACTGGAGGTGATCACCAGCAGATGAAATAACGATAACCAGAACAACGCCTTATAGCGTTGAGTTTGCGAGAAAACGTTCATATTGTACCTTTTTGATTAACCATTGGGGTGAGGGAACCCAATACGTACGACACGTCTGTTACCTTAACATAATAACGTGCTTACCCTTTTTTCGAGCCGCCGCATGATACTGCTTTACGTTGACAATGCAATGGTTAATTTTCACGCAATCGTTAACCTGGTTTGCTTACGGACTCACAGGGCGTAAACTAGCGCCGTTTTTTTATGTGATGAGAAGAAAATGACCGATCTCTTTTCCAGCCCTGACCACACACTCGACGCACTTGGCCTGCGCTGCCCGGAACCCGTAATGATGGTGCGCAAAACTGTGCGCAATATGCAGCCCGGCGAAACGTTGCTGATTATCGCCGACGATCCGGCCACTACCCGCGATATTCCTGGGTTTTGTACCTTTATGGAACACGAACTGGTTGCGAAAGAGACGGATGGACTGCCTTATCGTTATTTGATTCGTAAAGGCGGTTGATGGGGGCTGATTGGCTTCGATGCCGCCTTTTCCCCTCACCCTAACCCTCTCCCCAGAGGGGCGAGGGGACCGATCGCGCTCAATGTTGCGATCGGTTTGCCTTATCTCCTGCGCAACAATCTTAACGCATTCGCTGTCACCAGCACCGTCGCACCCGTATCTGCCAGCACCGCCAGCCATAGTCCGGTCATCCCTAAAAGCGTGGTGACGAGGAAGATCCCTTTCAGTCCCAGCGCAATGGTGATGTTCTGGCGGATATTGGCGTGAGTGGCGCGTGCCAGTTCAATCATTTGCACCAGGCCGCGCAGGTGGTTATGGGTTAATGCTGCATCAGCGGTTTCCAGCGCCACGTCTGTGCCACTGCCCATTGCAATCCCAATGGCGGCAGCTTTCATCGCTGGCGCGTCGTTAATACCGTCACCGACCATCGCCAGCGGCGCATGTTGATTCAGCTCGGTCACCGCTTTGACTTTATCTTCCGGCAACAGGCCCGCTTTAAACTCCAGCCCCAGCTCCCCGGCAATTGCCGCCGCTGCGCGTGGATTATCGCCGGTGAGGATCACCCCTTTGACGCCCAGCGCGTTCAGTTCACTGATGGCAGTTGCAGCATCGGCGCGCAGGGTATCCTGTAACGCAATGACACCAAGCACGTCATCGTTACGTACTACCAGCACTACCGTTTGCCCGGCGCTTTCCAGTTCGTTAATTAAACCAGCAAATGCATCAGCGGGATGTTTCCCGGCAGCGCAAATCAATACGCGCTCACCGTTAACCTGCGCTTCAATGCCAGACCCGACCAGCGCCCGCTGTGATTCGGCGGCGGGAATGGCGAGTGCAGCAACCTGTGCTTCGCGCACGATCGCCTGCGCCAGTGGATGCGTCGCGCCTTGCTCGACCGCCGCCGCCAGTGTCAGCAGTTCAGATTCACTAATACCCGTTGCCGGATGAATCGCGGTAACGCGCGGTTTACCGACGGTCAGCGTACCGGTTTTATCAAACGCCACCTGGGTAACACGACCTAGCTGCTCCAGCGCCGCACCGCCTTTAATTAACGCCCCACGACGTGCCGCTGCTGCCAGCCCGGAGGTAATCGCCGCAGGCGTTGAGATAACTAACGCACACGGGCAACCAATCAGCAGCAGCGTCAGCCCTTTATAAATCCACTCCTGCCAGTTGGCGGCAAACAGCAGCGGTGGCACCAGCGTCACCAGCAGAGCGACGGCCATAATCGCGGGCGTATAGATACGGCTGAAACGGTCGATAAAACGCTCAATGGGTGCGCGACGCTCTTCGGCTTCTTCGATCAGTTTCAGAATCCGGTCAATGGCGCTGGCACCCGGTTCTGACAGCACTTCCAGCGTTACCAGACGGTCTACGCTGGTGGCTCCTGCAGGAACTTTATCGCCCGTTGCGCGCTCCACCGGAATAGATTCGCCGGTCAGGGCGCTTTCATCAAAACTGGCAAACGGTGAGAGCAATTTACCGTCGGCAGGCAAACGCCCACCTGCGGCGACTTCAATCACATCGCCAGGGCGCAGGCTGTTAATCGCCACCTCTTCCCGCTCACCGTTACGCAGGCGCGTGGCGGTTTCTGGTTTCAGCGCCATTAACGCGCTAACGCCCTGACGCGCGCGGCTGGCGGCCCAGCCTTCCAGTCGTTCACCAATCAAAAACAGCAGCAACACCATCGCAGCTTCAGCCGTTGCGCCAATAAACAGTGCACCAATAGCGGCTACGCTCATTAAGGTTTCAATGGCGAAGTAGCTGCCGGATTTGATCAGCCGTAATGCCTGACGAGCAATCGGGTACAGCCCAACCAGCGTGGTCGCGATAAATGCCTGTTGCCCGAACGGATGATTGAACTGCTCCAGACCCCAGCTGATTGCCATCATCACGATTAGCGTAATCAGCGGCAGATTCTCTTTCAGGCGTGATTCTTGTTGTTCGTCGGCGGCCTGTTCATCGCGCAGGGAATAGCCCGCTTTTTGCACCGCAGATTCAACTTGTGCACGAATGTCATTGTCGGCATCAACCACCAGTTTTTCGGTGGCGAACAACACCTGCACCTGATTCACACCTGCAAGCTGGCGCACGGCATTTTCTACCTTGCGCGCACAGGCGGCGCAGTCCATGCCACTGACTTTCCAGCTATAGCGGGTGCCGGAGACGTTTTCAGAGAGAGTTGGCGAGCTGGAACATGCGCCGTCGCAGCAACAGTCGTTGGCGTTCTGTACCGTGGTTAGCGGTTTGAACGCAGCAAATTGAGGGGCTTTCTTGCCGTGATTGTCAGGAGTCGACATGGCATCCTCCGGTTAAGTTTTTTCTCATTAACCGAAGGATACACTCTGGAGTCGACTCCAGAGTCAAGTTTTATCAGAGATACAGTGAGCGGACGATGAGGAAGTGACCGGCAAAGTAGCAGGCCGCAGCAATCGCGTTATCCGCACGGAAGCGTCGGCGATAGTGGCTCCCCAGCCAGACAAAGTTACTGATAAACAGCAACGAAGCTCCAACAAACGCAGAGAGCGCCGGAGCGGTCGGACGGAAGAACCACAGTTCACCTGCCAGCCACACCATCACCAGCGTCATGCCGATAAACGTGCAGATAGGCCAACGATACTCTTCCAGCCGCGTCCAGATAATCGCCAGTAACAGCGCACCCAGAACCAGCAACACCAGTGGCAGAGGCCAGAAGAAAGAGAGCGTCATCTGACTGGCGAAATAGATGGTGTACAGCAGGTGCGAGAGGAAAAACGCGCCGATGGCGTACATCAGACGTTGACGTGGCAACAGGGTTAGCGCATCGCCCAGCAGTGAGGCGCACAGCCCTGCCAGCACCAGATAGCTAATGGCGTCGAACATCGGCGCTTGCCAGGCCAGTAACAGCAGGAGAAGAAGGGTTAACGGTTTAAACACCCAGCGTTGCCAGGTTGGCCCACGATACGATGCATCCACAGATAGCCATGCGGAAAGACAGACAGCGATAAACGACCAAAGCATCTTAGTTCCTTGAATTCGTTATTTTTTCGTAAGCGGAATGCCTACGGTCTTGCTTCCAGTTTAGTGGCGAGGGTGGACGGATGACAACACCATAACTGGCAGGGTATGCTTATTTCCGCATTTTCCGATGAGGGATAAAGATGAGCAAACCACCTCTTTTCTTTATTGTTATCATTGGCTTAATTGTCGTCGCCGCATCGTTTCGTTTTATGCAACAGCGACGGGAAAAAGCTGATAATGATATGGCTCCGCTCCAGCAAAAGCTGGTGGTGGTGAGCAACAAGCGGGAAAAACCGATTAACGATCGCCGTTCGCGCCAGCAGGAAGTGACTCCGGCAGGCACCAGTATGCGCTATGAGGTAAGCTTCAAACCGCAAAGCGGAGGAATGGAGCAGACGTTTCGCCTCGACGCCCAGCAGTACCATGCCCTGACAGTGGGCGATAAAGGTACGCTGAGCTATAAAGGAACGCGCTTTGTTAGCTTTGTTGGCGAACAATAAGGTTATTTTTTAACTTTAAATTTCTTCTGCCAGACCAGCAGTTCAAACACGCCGAAAAGGAAAATCCGCACCTTTTCGGCGGTAGTCATCTGCGGGCCATCTTTCGGTAAAGTGGATTTCAATAGCGCCAGCTGCATACCATGCATCAGCACGGTAAAAATCAGCGCCACGTTAACGAAAATATTCAGCGGGCGCGGGAAGGGATGCACCAGATTGAGGATTAAAAATCCCCAAACGCAGAGCATTAACAAACGACCAATATTAATCAGCATCACTTTCTCCTTGTGCTTCGCGTTGATACAGCCGATAAGCCACCTGACCCGCCACTTTTTCCCGATGTAATGACCAGTTTGCCGGAACAGTGGGCAGACCGTTTTCGACTTCGCTTTCGACATAAATCAGGGCTTCGTCAGCCAGCCAGCCGTTATCTTCCAGTAAATTTATCGTCTCTTCTAACAAGCCACGGCGGAACGGTGGATCGACAAACACGATATTATGCGGTGTACCTTTTTGCGCCAGGAATGACATCGCGTTGCTGTTCACCACGCGTGCATTGCCTGCTTTTAGTGTCGCCAGATTCTTAATTAACTGCTGAGAAACCGCGCGATCCATCTCAATCAACGTGGCCCCCGCAGCGTAGCGCGATAACGCTTCCAGTCCCAGCGCGCCGCTCCCGGCGAAGCAATCCAGACATTGGGCGTCAACAATGACCGGAGCCAGCCAGTTAAACAACGTTTCGCGTACGCGGTCGGTGGTGGGGCGCAGACCTGGGCTATCAGGAACCGGGAGTTTACGGCCTCGCCACTGCCCGCCAATAATGCGGATTTGGCCGCTGCCGGAATGATTCGGTTTTTTCATGATAAATTGCTCAATCCGCCAGATAACACATACTTGCAGGCGGTGATGTGAATTAAGTTAAGTGATAGACTATTTCATCATTTTTTTAGCTGCTATGTACATAGCGTTAACGCTGTGCCATGAAGCAACAGCGAGGAGTGTAGTCGCAAATGGCGAAAGAAAAAAAACGTGGCTTTTTTTCCTGGCTGGGCTTTGGTCAAAAAGAGCAGACCCCGGAAAAAGAGACAGAAGTTCAGAATGAACAATCGGTTGTAGAAGAAATCGTTCAGGTGCAAGAGCCTGCGAAGGCTTCTGAACAAGCCGTTGAAGAGCAGCCGCAGGCGCATACTGAAGCCGAGGCGGAAACTTTTGCTGCCGACGTTGTGGAAGTCACTGAACAGGTTGCTGAAAGTGAAAAAGCGCAGCCTGAAGCGGGAGTCGTTGCACAGCCGGAACCGGTCGTAGAAGAAACGCCGGAGCCAGTGGCTATCGAACGTGAAGAGCTGCCGTTGCCGGAAGACGTCAACGCCGAAGAGGTTTCGCCAGAAGAGTGGCAGGCTGAAGCGGAAACCGTAGAGATTGTCGAAGCGGCGGAAGAAGAAGCGGCTAAAGAAGAAATCACCGACGAAGAGCTGGAAGCACAGGCGCTGGCTGCCGAAGCGGCAGAAGAGGCGGTGATGGTGGTTCCTCCGGCAGAAGAAGAGCAGCCGGTGGAAGAAATCGCTCAGGAGCAGGAAAAACCGACCAAAGAAGGTTTCTTCGCGCGCCTGAAACGCAGCCTGTTAAAAACCAAAGAAAATCTCGGTTCCGGATTTATCAGCCTGTTCCGCGGTAAAAAAATCGACGATGATCTGTTTGAAGAGCTGGAAGAACAGCTTTTGATCGCCGATGTGGGCGTGGAAACCACACGTAAAATTATCACCAATCTGACGGAAGGCGCATCCCGCAAGCAGCTTCGTGATGCCGAGGCGCTCTATGGCCTGCTGAAAGAAGAGATGGGCGAGATTCTGGCGAAAGTCGATGAGCCGCTGAATGTTGAAGGTAAAACGCCGTTCGTGATCCTGATGGTGGGCGTCAACGGTGTGGGTAAAACCACGACGATTGGTAAGCTGGCACGTCAGTTTGAGCAGCAGGGTAAATCGGTGATGCTGGCGGCGGGCGATACTTTCCGTGCAGCAGCGGTTGAACAGCTTCAGGTCTGGGGTCAGCGCAACAATATTCCGGTGATTGCCCAGCATACCGGTGCGGATTCCGCCTCTGTTATCTTCGACGCCATTCAGGCAGCTAAAGCGCGTAATATCGACGTCCTGATTGCCGATACCGCCGGACGCCTGCAGAACAAATCGCACCTGATGGAAGAGTTGAAGAAAATCGTCCGCGTGATGAAGAAACTCGACGTTGAAGCGCCGCATGAAGTTATGCTGACTATCGATGCCAGCACCGGGCAGAACGCGGTAAGCCAGGCCAAACTGTTCCATGAAGCCGTTGGTTTAACCGGCATCACGCTAACGAAACTGGACGGCACGGCGAAAGGCGGGGTAATTTTCTCGGTGGCTGACCAGTTTGGTATCCCTATCCGCTACATTGGTGTCGGCGAACGTATTGAGGATTTGCGTCCGTTTAAGGCGGACGACTTTATAGAGGCACTTTTTGCCCGAGAGGATTAACAATGATTCGCTTTGAACATGTCAGCAAGGCTTATCTCGGTGGGAGACAGGCGCTGCAGGGCGTTACGTTCCATATGCAGCCGGGTGAGATGGCGTTTCTGACCGGTCATTCCGGCGCAGGGAAAAGTACCCTCCTGAAGCTGATCTGTGGGATTGAGCGGCCCAACGCCGGGAAAATCTGGTTTAGCGGCCATGACATCACGCGTCTGAAAAACCGTGAAGTTCCGTTTCTGCGCCGCCAGATTGGCATGATTTTCCAGGATCACCATCTACTGATGGACCGTACTGTCTACGATAACGTGGCGATCCCGCTGATTATCGCTGGTGCCAGCGGTGACGATATTCGTCGCCGGGTGTCGGCGGCACTGGATAAAGTCGGGCTACTGGACAAAGCGAAGAACTTCCCTATTCAGCTTTCGGGCGGTGAACAACAGCGTGTTGGCATTGCCCGCGCGGTGGTGAATAAGCCCGCGGTACTGCTGGCGGACGAACCGACTGGTAACCTGGACGACGCGTTGTCGGAAGGGATTCTACGTCTGTTTGAAGAGTTTAACCGCGTTGGGGTAACCGTATTGATGGCAACGCACGACCTCAACCTGATTTCACGGCGTTCCTATCGCATGCTCACCCTGAGCGATGGTCACTTGCATGGAGGCGTGGGCCATGAATAAGCGCGATGCAATCAATCATATTCGGCAGTTTGGCGGGCGTCTGGATCGCTTCCGTAAATCGGTCGGCGGCTCAGGCGATGGCGGTCGTAACGCACCGAAACGCGCGAAATCCTCGCCAAAACCGGTAAATCGCAAAACCAACGTTTTCAACGAACAGGTGCGCTATGCCTTCCACGGCGCATTGCAGGATCTGAAAAGCAAACCGTTCGCCACATTTTTAACGGTGATGGTTATCGCCATCTCCCTGACGCTGCCCAGCGTCTGTTATATGGTGTACAAAAACGTTAACCAGGCGGCGACGCAGTATTATCCGTCACCGCAAATCACTGTTTATCTGCAAAAAACGCTGGACGATGACGCTGCTGCGGGCGTGGTGGCACAGTTGCAGGCCGAGCAAGGCGTGGAGAAAGTGAATTATCTTTCTCGTGAAGACGCGCTGGGCGAGTTCCGTAACTGGTCTGGCTTTGGCGGCGCGCTGGATATGCTGGAAGAAAACCCGCTTCCGGCAGTGGCGGTGGTGATCCCGAAACTCGATTTTCAGGGGACGGAATCACTCAATACGCTGCGTGATCGTATCACGCAGATTAACGGCATTGACGAAGTGCGGATGGATGACAGCTGGTTTGCCCGTCTGGCGGCGTTGACTGGGCTGGTCGGGCGCGTTTCGGCGATGATCGGCGTATTGATGGTGGCGGCCGTGTTCCTCGTCATCGGCAACAGCGTACGTCTGAGCATCTTTGCTCGCCGTGACTCCATTAACGTGCAGAAACTGATTGGTGCGACGGATGGTTTCATCCTGCGCCCGTTCCTGTACGGTGGCGCACTGCTGGGATTTTCTGGCGCATTGTTGTCACTAATTTTGTCAGAAATTCTGGTACTGCGATTGTCATCGGCGGTTGCGGAAGTGGCACAGGTTTTCGGAACGAAGTTTGATATCAATGGTTTATCGTTCGATGAATGCCTGCTGTTGCTGCTGGTATGCTCGATGATTGGCTGGGTGGCAGCGTGGCTTGCCACGGTACAACATTTACGCCACTTTACGCCTGAATAATAAAAGCGTGTTATACTCTTTCCCTGCAATGGGTTCCGTAGCAGGGAAAGAGACCCCGTTGTCTCTTCCCGGTATTTCATCTCTATGTCACATTTTGTGCGTAATTTATTCACAAGCTTGCATTGAACTTGTGGATAAAATCACGGTCTGATAAAACAGTGAATGATAACCTCGTTGCTCTTAAGCTCTGGCACAGTTGTTGCTACCACTGAAGCGCCAGAAGATATCGATTGAGAGGATTTGAATGACTGACAAAATGCAAAGTTTAGCTTTAGCCCCAGTTGGCAACCTGGATTCCTACATCCGGGCAGCTAACGCGTGGCCGATGTTGTCGGCTGACGAGGAGCGGGCGCTGGCTGAAAAGCTGCATTACCATGGCGATCTGGAAGCAGCTAAAACGCTGATCCTGTCTCACCTGCGGTTTGTTGTTCATATTGCTCGTAATTATGCGGGCTATGGCCTGCCACAGGCGGATTTGATTCAGGAAGGTAACATCGGCCTGATGAAAGCAGTGCGCCGTTTTAACCCGGAAGTGGGTGTGCGCCTGGTCTCCTTCGCCGTTCACTGGATCAAAGCAGAGATCCACGAATACGTCCTGCGTAACTGGCGTATCGTCAAAGTTGCGACCACCAAAGCGCAGCGCAAACTGTTCTTCAACCTGCGTAAAACCAAGCAGCGTCTGGGCTGGTTTAACCAGGATGAAGTCGAAATGGTGGCCCGTGAACTGGGCGTAACCAGCAAAGACGTACGTGAGATGGAATCACGTATGGCGGCACAGGACATGACCTTTGACCTGTCTTCCGACGACGATTCCGACAGCCAACCGATGGCACCGGTGCTCTATCTGCAGGATAAATCATCTAACTTTGCCGACGGCATCGAAGATGATAACTGGGAAGAGCAGGCGGCAAACCGTCTGACCGACGCGATGCAGGGTCTGGACGAACGCAGCCAGGACATCATCCGCGCGCGCTGGCTGGACGAAGACAACAAGTCCACGTTGCAGGAACTGGCTGACCGTTACGGCGTTTCCGCTGAACGTGTACGCCAGCTGGAAAAGAACGCGATGAAAAAACTGCGCGCTGCTATAGAAGCGTAATTTCCGCTATTAAGCAGAGAACCCTGGATGCGAGTCCGGGGTTTTTGTTTTTTGAGCCTCTACAATAATCAATTTCCCCTCCGGCAAAACGCCAATCCCCACGCAGATTGTTAATAAACTGTCAAAATAGCTATTCCAATATCATAAAAATCGGGTATGTTTTAGCAGAGTATGCTGCTAAAGCACGGGTAGTCATGCATAAAACGAAATAAAGTGCTGAACAACAACATCACAACACACGTAATAACCAGAAGAATGGGGATTCTCAGGATGAACATAAAGGGTAAAGCGTTACTGGCAGGATGTATCGCGCTGGCATTCAGCAATATGGCTCTGGCAGAAGATATTAAAGTCGCGGTCGTGGGCGCAATGTCCGGTCCGGTGGCCCAGTACGGTGACCAGGAGTTTACCGGCGCAGAGCAGGCGGTTGCGGATATCAACGCTAAAGGCGGCATTAAAGGCAACAAACTGCAAATCGTAAAATATGACGATGCCTGTGACCCGAAACAGGCGGTTGCGGTGGCGAACAAAGTCGTTAACGACGGCATTAAATACGTGATTGGTCACCTCTGTTCTTCATCAACGCAGCCTGCGTCTGATATCTACGAAGACGAAGGCATTTTAATGATCACCCCAGCGGCAACCGCGCCGGAGCTGACCGCCCGTAGCTATCAGCTGATCCTGCGCACCACCGGCCTGGACTCCGACCAGGGGCCGACGGCGGCGAAATATATTCTTGAGAAAGTGAAACCGCAGCGTATTGCTATCGTTCACGACAAACAGCAATACGGCGAAGGTCTGGCGCGAGCGGTGCAGGACGGCCTGAAGAAAGGCAATGCTAACGTGGTGTTCTTTGATGGTATCACCGCCGGGGAAAAAGATTTCTCAACGCTGGTGGCGCGTCTGAAAAAAGAGAATATCGACTTCGTTTACTACGGCGGTTATCACCCGGAAATGGGGCAAATCCTGCGTCAGGCACGCGCGGCAGGGCTGAAAACTCAGTTTATGGGGCCGGAAGGTGTGGCTAACGTTTCGCTGTCTAACATTGCGGGCGAATCAGCGGAAGGGCTGCTGGTGACCAAGCCGAAGAACTACGATCAGGTTCCGGCGAACAAACCCATTGTTGACGCGATCAAAGCGAAAAAACAGGACCCAAGCGGCGCATTCGTCTGGACCACCTACGCCGCGCTGCAATCTTTGCAGGCGGGCCTGAATCAGTCTGACGATCCGGCTGAAATCGCCAAATACCTGAAAGCGAACTCCGTGGATACCGTAATGGGACCGCTGACGTGGGATGAGAAAGGCGATCTGAAAGGCTTTGAGTTCGGCGTATTTGACTGGCACGCCAACGGCACGGCGACCGATGCGAAGTAATCATTAATCGGCAACTTTGGGTTGCCGCCAAATTGCTAATATCGAGTACGTTGCTTCATGCCGGATGCGGCGTAAACGCCTTATCCGGCCTACAAGATCCAAAGAAATCAGTAAATTGCAACACACATTGTAGGCCTGATAAGCGTAGCGCATCAGGCAATTTCTCGTTGGTCATCACTTTTGAAATCAACTTGACGATTAACGCTTCTCCCAGCCGCCCTGTTGCGCCGTAAATCCCAGTGCCTGCATAAACGCCGTCATCACACCGCGATCTTCCACGCCTGCATCCGCCATCCACCAGCATGAAACGCCAGGATTGTTACGCAAAACCTCTTCCAGCAGATATTGCCCCACACCGCGACGTCGGGTGACTTCCCGCACACGCAGGGAATCCAGTGCTCCCTCGGTGCCGCTTAAGGTTACCCGTACGGCAGCGAGCAGGCGCTCGTTAAAACGCGCGGCGTAGATACGGTGGTTATCGTCAACCTGTAAAGAGGAAGGGGAATACTCCGGCCAGATCTTTTGCAGGTCAATCCGGTCCTGGTCGCTAAAGTTTTCTAATCGAATGATGGTCAGCTTCATGGGTAACCCGTGTAAATCACAAAAGTGGAACCAGTGTAGCGAAATAATTTAATCGGAGGCTTTCTCTTTTTTATTTCTTTTGGCAGGTGATTAATTTTTTAACAGCAATAATTACAAAGTTAAAACATTAGAGAATGAAAAATACCCAGCATAATCCCCTGAATGGTAGTGAATTATTCCGCCCTTTGTGCCGTTATTTTATGCTGACAAAGGCACTTTTTTCTGTTTATCTATCAATAAATTCAGAATATTATCTGTTCTTAATCGACTGAAAAATAGGGATTTTAATCACTATTATCACAAAATACTGCGCTAAACCCTTAATCAGACAGGCAAAAACAGTGCAGTATAAAAAAAGAACAGTCTGATTTGTTAACACATAAAAACAAAGCAACACAACATCACGAATGGGGATTTTTGACTATGAAACGGAATGCGAAAACTATCATCGCAGGGATGATTGCACTGGCAATTTCACACACCGCTATGGCTGACGATATTAAAGTCGCCGTTGTCGGCGCGATGTCCGGCCCGATTGCCCAGTGGGGCGATATGGAATTTAACGGCGCGCGTCAGGCGATTAAAGACATTAATGCCAAAGGGGGAATTAAGGGCGACAAGCTGGTTGGCGTGGAATATGACGACGCCTGCGACCCGAAACAAGCCGTTGCGGTCGCCAACAAAATCGTTAATGACGGCATTAAATACGTTATTGGTCATCTGTGTTCTTCTTCTACCCAACCTGCATCAGATATCTACGAAGACGAAGGTATTCTGATGATCTCGCCGGGAGCGACCAACCCGGAGCTGACCCAACGCGGTTATCAACACATTATGCGTACTGCCGGGCTGGACTCTTCCCAGGGGCCAACGGCGGCAAAATACATTCTTGAGACGGTGAAGCCCCAGCGCATCGCCATCATTCACGACAAACAACAGTATGGCGAAGGGCTGGCGCGTTCGGTGCAGGACGGGCTGAAAGCGGCTAACGCCAACGTCGTCTTCTTCGACGGTATTACCGCCGGGGAGAAAGATTTCTCCGCGCTGATCGCCCGCCTGAAAAAAGAAAACATCGACTTCGTTTACTACGGCGGTTACTACCCGGAAATGGGGCAGATGCTGCGCCAGGCCCGTTCCGTTGGCCTGAAAACTCAGTTTATGGGGCCGGAAGGTGTGGGTAACGCATCATTGTCGAATATTGCCGGTGATGCTGCCGAAGGCATGTTGGTCACTATGCCAAAACGCTATGACCAGGATCCGGCAAACCAGGGCATCGTTGATGCGCTGAAAGCAGACAAGAAAGATCCGTCCGGGCCTTATGTCTGGATCACTTACGCGGCGGTGCAATCTCTGGCGACTGCCCTTGAGCGTACTGGCAGCGATGAGCCGCTGGCGCTGGTGAAAGATTTAAAAGCTAACGGTGCAAACACCGTGATTGGGCCGCTGAACTGGGATGAAAAAGGCGATCTTAAGGGATTTGATTTTGGTGTCTTCCAGTGGCACGCCGACGGTTCATCCACGGCAGCCAAGTGATCATCCTACCGCCCGTAAAATGCGGGCGGGTTTAGAAAGGTTACCTTATGTCTGAGCAGTTTTTGTATTTCTTGCAGCAGATGTTTAACGGCGTCACGCTGGGCAGTACCTACGCGCTGATAGCCATCGGCTACACCATGGTTTACGGCATTATCGGCATGATCAACTTCGCCCACGGCGAGGTTTATATGATTGGCAGCTACGTCTCATTTATGATCATCGCCGCGCTGATGATGATGGGCATTGATACCGGCTGGCTGCTGGTGGCGGCGGGATTCGTCGGCGCAATCGTCATTGCCAGCGCCTACGGCTGGAGTATCGAACGGGTGGCTTACCGCCCGGTGCGTAATTCTAAGCGCCTGATTGCGCTTATTTCCGCAATCGGTATGTCCATCTTCCTGCAAAACTACGTCAGCCTGACCGAAGGTTCGCGCGATGTGGCGCTGCCCAGCCTGTTTAACGGTCAGTGGGTGGTGGGCCATAGCGAAAACTTCTCTGCCTCTATTACCACCATGCAGGCGGTGATCTGGATTGTCACCTTCCTCGCCATGCTGGCGCTGACGATTTTCATTCGCTATTCCCGTATGGGGCGCGCCTGTCGTGCCTGCGCGGAAGATCTGAAAATGGCGAGCCTGCTTGGCATCAACACCGACCGGGTGATTGCTTTGACCTTTGTTATTGGCGCGGCGATGGCGGCAGTGGCTGGCGTACTGCTCGGTCAGTTCTATGGCGTCATTAACCCCTATATCGGCTTTATGGCCGGGATGAAAGCCTTTACCGCTGCGGTGCTCGGTGGGATTGGCAGCATTCCAGGGGCGATGATTGGCGGGCTGATCTTGGGGATTGCGGAGGCGCTCTCTTCTGCCTATCTGAGTACGGAATATAAGGATGTGGTTTCATTTGCCCTGCTGATTCTGGTGCTGCTGGTGATGCCGACCGGTATTCTGGGTCGCCCGGAGGTAGAGAAAGTATGAAACCGATGCATATTGCAATGGCGCTGCTCTCTGCCGCGATGTTCTTTGTCCTCGCTGGCGTCTTTATGGGCGTGCAACTGGAGCTGGATGGCACCAAACTGGTGGTCGACAGCGCTTCGGATGTCCGTTGGCAGTGGGTGTTTATCGGCACGGCGGTGGTCTTTTTCTTTCAGCTTTTGCGACCTGCTTTCCAGAAAGGGTTGAAAAGTGTTTCCGGACCGAAGTTTATTCTGCCCGCCATTGATGGCTCCACGGTGAAGCAGAAACTGTTCCTCGTGGCGCTGCTGGTGCTTGCGGTGGCGTGGCCGTTTATGGTGTCACGTGGGACGGTGGATATCGCCACTCTGACCATGATCTACATTATCCTCGGTCTCGGGCTGAATGTGGTTGTTGGTCTTTCTGGTCTGCTGGTGCTGGGGTACGGCGGTTTTTACGCCATCGGCGCTTACACCTTTGCGCTGCTCAATCACTATTACGGCTTGGGCTTCTGGACTTGTCTGCCGATTGCCGGGTTAATGGCAGCGGCGGCGGGCTTCCTGCTCGGCTTTCCGGTGCTGCGTCTGCGTGGTGATTATCTGGCGATCGTTACCCTTGGCTTCGGCGAAATTGTGCGCATATTGCTGCTCAATAACACCGAAATTACCGGCGGCCCGAACGGAATCAGTCAGATCCCGAAACCGACTTTCTTCGGCCTTGAGTTCAGCCGTACCGCTCGTGAAGGCGGCTGGGACACGTTCAGTAATTTCTTTGGCCTGAAATACGATCCCTCCGATCGCGTCATCTTCCTGTATCTGGTGGCGTTGCTGCTGGTGGTGCTAAGCCTGTTTGTCATTAACCGCCTGCTGCGGATGCCGCTGGGGCGTGCGTGGGAAGCATTGCGTGAAGATGAAATTGCCTGCCGTTCGCTGGGCTTAAGCCCGCGTCGTATCAAGCTGACCGCCTTTACCATCAGCGCCGCGTTTGCCGGTTTTGCCGGAACGCTGTTTGCGGCGCGTCAGGGCTTTGTCAGCCCGGAATCCTTCACCTTTGCCGAATCGGCGTTTGTGCTGGCGATAGTGGTGCTCGGCGGTATGGGCTCGCAATTTGCGGTGATTCTGGCGGCAATTTTGCTGGTGGTGTCGCGCGAATTGATGCGTGATTTCAACGAATACAGCATGTTAATGCTCGGTGGTTTGATGGTGCTGATGATGATCTGGCGTCCGCAGGGCTTGCTGCCCATGACGCGCCCGCAACTGAAGCTGAAAAACGGCGCAGCGAAAGGAGAGCAGGCATGAGTCAGCCATTATTATCTGTTAACGGTCTGATGATGCGCTTCGGCGGCCTGCTGGCGGTGAACAACGTCAATCTTGAACTGTACCCGCAGGAAATCGTCTCGTTAATCGGCCCTAACGGTGCCGGAAAAACCACGGTTTTTAACTGCCTGACCGGTTTCTACAAACCCACCGGCGGCACCATTTTACTGCGCGATCAGCATCTTGAAGGTTTACCGGGGCAGCAAATTGCCCGCATGGGCGTGGTGCGCACCTTCCAGCATGTGCGTCTGTTCCGTGAAATGACGGTAATTGAAAACCTGCTGGTGGCGCAGCATCAGCAACTGAAAACCGGGCTGTTCTCTGGCCTGTTGAAAACGCCTTCTTTCCGTCGCGCCCAGAGCGAAGCGCTCGACCGCGCCGCCACCTGGCTTGAGCGCATTGGTTTGCTGGAACACGCCAACCGTCAGGCGAGTAACCTGGCCTATGGTGACCAACGCCGTCTGGAGATTGCCCGTTGCATGGTGACGCAGCCGGAGATTTTAATGCTCGACGAACCGGCGGCAGGTCTTAACCCGAAAGAGACGAAAGAGCTGGATGAGCTGATTGCCGAACTGCGCAATCATCACAACACCACTATCTTGTTGATTGAACACGATATGAAGCTGGTGATGGGGATTTCAGACCGAATTTACGTGGTCAATCAGGGGACGCCACTGGCAAACGGTACGCCGGAGCAAATCCGTAATAACCCGGACGTGATCCGTGCCTATTTAGGTGAGGCATAAGATGGAAAAAGTCATGTTGTCCTTTGACAAAGTCAGCGCCCACTACGGCAAAATCCAGGCGCTGCATGAGGTGAGCTTGCATATCAATCAGGGCGAGATTGTCACGCTGATTGGCGCGAACGGGGCGGGGAAAACCACCTTGCTTGGTACGTTATGCGGCGATCCGCGCGCCACCAGCGGGCGAATTGTGTTTGATGATAAAGACATTACCGACTGGCAGACGGCGAAAATCATGCGCGAAGCGGTAGCGATTGTCCCGGAAGGGCGTCGCGTCTTCTCGCGGATGACGGTGGAAGAGAACCTGGCGATGGGCGGCTTCTTTGCCGAACGTGACCAGTTTCAGGAGCGCATAAAGTGGGTGTATGAACTGTTTCCACGTCTGCATGAGCGCCGTGTTCAGCGGGCGGGCACCATGTCCGGCGGTGAACAGCAGATGCTGGCGATTGGTCGCGCGCTGATGAGCAATCCGCGTTTGCTGCTACTTGATGAGCCATCGCTCGGTCTTGCGCCGATTATCATCCAGCAAATTTTCGACACCATCGAGCAGCTGCGCGAGCAGGGGATGACTATCTTCCTCGTCGAGCAGAACGCCAACCAGGCGCTAAAGCTGGCGGATCGCGGCTACGTGCTGGAAAACGGCCATGTGGTGCTCTCCGATACCGGCGACGTGCTGCTGGCGAACGAAGCAGTGAGAAGTGCGTATTTAGGCGGGTAATAACACGTTGATTGATAAGGAGTCAAAAGACTCCTTTGAGACAGGTGACAAATGTAAAATTGCCTGATGCGCTGCGCTTATCAGGCCTACTGGGTGAGTTGCAATATATTGAATTTGCACGATTTTGTAGGCCGGATAAGGCGTTTACGCCGCATCTGGCATGAAACGATGAGTAATCTGTAGAGTTTGATTCAGACCTTCTATTTTTCCGCTTATCCGTGCCCCATCTCCCATTTTCCCTCACCCACGCCGTCACCGCCTTGTCATCTTTCTGACACCTTACTATCTTACAAATGTAACAAAAAAGTTATTTTTCTGTAATTCGAGCATGTCATGTTACCCCGCGAGCATAAAACGCGTGAATTCGCGCATTCGGTACAACAAGAGAGATAAACGATGAAACCGTTACATTATACAGCTTCAGCACTGGCGCTCGGACTGGCGTTAATGGGGAATGCACAGGCAGTGACGACCATTCCGTTCTGGCATTCTATGGAAGGGGAACTGGGTAAAGAGGTGGATTCTCTGGCCCAACGTTTTAACGCCGAAAATCCGGATTACAAAATTGTACCGACCTATAAAGGCAACTACGAACAGAATTTAAGCGCGGGGATTGCCGCATTTCGTACCGGCAACGCTCCGGCTATTTTGCAGGTTTATGAAGTTGGCACCGCCACCATGATGGCATCGAAAGCCATTAAACCGGTATATGACGTGTTTAAAGAGGCGGGGATTCAATTCGATGAGTCGCAGTTTGTGCCGACGGTTTCCGGTTACTACTCCGACAGCAAAACGGGCCACTTACTCTCCCAGCCATTCAACAGCTCGACCCCCGTTCTCTATTACAACAAAGACGCCTTCAAGAAAGCAGGATTAGACCCGGAACAACCGCCGAAAACCTGGCAGGATCTGGCGGACTATGCCGCGAAACTGAAAGCCTCCGGTATGAAGTGCGGCTACGCCAGCGGCTGGCAGGGCTGGATCCAACTGGAAAACTTTAGCGCCTGGAACGGTCTGCCGTTTGCCAGCAAAAACAACGGCTTTGACGGCACGGACGCGGTGCTGGAGTTCAACAAGCCGGAGCAGGTGAAACACATCGCCATGCTCGAGGAGATGAACAAGAAGGGCGACTTCAGCTACGTCGGTCGTAAGGATGAATCCACCGAGAAGTTCTATAACGGTGATTGCGCGATGACCACCGCCTCTTCCGGTTCTCTTGCCAACATTCGCGAGTACGCCAAATTTAACTACGGCGTAGGCATGATGCCTTACGACGCCGATGCGAAAGATGCGCCACAAAACGCCATTATCGGCGGAGCCAGCCTGTGGGTGATGCAGGGTAAAGATAAAGAAACGTATACCGGTGTGGCGAAGTTCCTCGATTTCCTCGCGAAGCCAGAAAACGCTGCCGAGTGGCATCAGAAAACCGGTTATCTGCCAATCACCAAAGCAGCGTATGACCTGACCCGTGAGCAGGGCTTTTATGAGAAAAACCCAGGGGCGGATACCGCGACGCGTCAGATGCTGAATAAGCCGCCGTTGCCGTTCACCAAAGGGCTGCGTCTGGGCAACATGCCGCAGATCCGCGTGATTGTGGATGAAGAGCTGGAGAGCGTGTGGACCGGTAAGAAGACACCACAGCAGGCACTGGATACCGCCGTTGAGCGTGGAAATCAGTTGCTGCGCCGCTTTGAGAAATCGACGAAGTCTTAATCAGTGTAATGTCGGATGCGTTTCGCTTATCTGACCTGGCATCGCGTGTAGGCCGGATAAGCGAAGCGCATCCGGCACAGTTCAGGAATTAACCGTAATGTCATCATCCCGTCCGGTGTTCCGCTCGCGCTGGCTGCCTTATCTGCTGGTCGCGCCGCAGCTCATCATCACCGTTATCTTTTTTATCTGGCCTGCGGGCGAAGCGTTGTGGTACTCGCTACAAAGCGTCGATCCGTTTGGTTTCTCCAGCCAGTTTGTCGGCCTGGATAACTTCGTCACGCTGTTCCATGACAGCTACTATCTCGACTCCTTCTGGACGACGATAAAATTCAGCACCTTTGTCACCGTCAGCGGTTTGCTGGTATCGCTGTTCTTTGCGGCGCTGGTGGAGTACATCGTGCGCGGCAGCCGTTTCTATCAAACCTTAATGTTGCTGCCTTACGCCGTGGCTCCCGCCGTTGCCGCCGTATTGTGGATCTTCCTGTTTAACCCCGGTCGCGGGCTGATCACCCATTTTCTCGCGGAGTTCGGCTACGACTGGAACCACGCGCAAAACAGCGGTCAGGCAATGTTTCTGGTGGTGTTTGCCTCAGTATGGAAGCAAATCAGCTACAACTTCCTGTTCTTCTATGCCGCGCTGCAATCCATTCCCCGTTCGTTGATCGAAGCCGCAGCCATCGACGGTGCAGGCCCAATTCGCCGCTTCTTTAAGATTGCGCTGCCGCTTATCGCTCCGGTGAGTTTCTTCCTGCTGGTGGTGAACCTGGTGTATGCCTTCTTCGACACCTTCCCGGTGATCGACGCCGCCACGTCCGGCGGGCCGGTTCAGGCCACCACGACGCTGATTTATAAGATCTACCGCGAAGGTTTTACCGGACTGGATCTGGCTTCGTCTGCCGCACAGTCGGTGGTGTTGATGTTCCTCGTCATCGTGCTGACGGTGGTGCAGTTCCGCTATGTTGAAAGCAAGGTGCGTTACCAATGATTGAGAACCGTCCGTGGCTGACGATATTCAGCCATACCATGCTGATCCTCGGGATCGCGGTGATCCTCTTCCCGCTGTACGTGGCGTTTGTCGCGGCGACGCTGGATAAACAGGCCGTCTATGCCGCGCCGATGACGCTCATCCCCGGCACACATCTGCTGGAAAACATCCACAACATCTGGGTGAACGGGGTAGGCACGAATAGCGCGCCGTTCTGGCGGATGTTGCTTAACAGCTTTGTGATGGCGTTCAGCATTACGCTCGGCAAAATTACCGTCTCGATGCTCTCGGCATTTGCCATTGTCTGGTTTCGTTTTCCGCTACGTAACCTCTTCTTCTGGATGATTTTTATCACCCTGATGCTGCCGGTTGAAGTACGTATCTTCCCGACGGTGGAAGTCATCGCCAACCTGAAGATGCTCGACAGCTACGCCGGTTTAACGCTGCCGCTGATGGCCTCGGCGACCGCCACGTTTCTGTTTCGCCAGTTCTTTATGACGCTGCCGGATGAACTGGTGGAAGCGGCGCGGATCGACGGCGCGTCACCAATGCGTTTCTTTTGCGACATCGTTTTTCCGCTCTCCAAAACCAATCTGGCGGCGCTGTTTGTGATCACCTTTATTTACGGCTGGAACCAGTATTTGTGGCCGTTGTTGATTATTACCGATGTGGATCTCGGCACCACCGTGGCAGGGATCAAAGGGATGATCGCTACAGGCGAAGGCACCACGGAATGGAACTCAGTGATGGCGGCGATGTTGTTAACGCTTATCCCTCCGGTGGTGATTGTTTTAGTGATGCAGCGTGCCTTCGTGCGCGGCCTGGTCGATAGTGAGAAATAAGATGGCAGGACTGAAATTACAGGCAGTAACCAAAAGCTGGGATGGTAAAACCCAGGTCATTAAACCGCTGACCCTTGATGTGGCGGATGGCGAATTTATCGTGATGGTCGGGCCGTCTGGCTGCGGGAAATCGACGCTGCTGCGCATGGTTGCCGGGCTGGAGCGGGTGACAGAAGGCGATATCTGGATCAACGACCAGCGCGTGACTGAAATGGAGCCAAAAGATCGCGGGATTGCGATGGTGTTCCAGAACTACGCGCTTTATCCGCATATGAGTGTCGAAGAAAACATGGCGTGGGGGCTGAAAATTCGCGGCATGGGCAAGCAGCAAATTGCCGAGCGCGTTAAAGAAGCGGCGCGCATTCTGGAGCTGGACGGTCTGCTCAAACGTCGCCCGCGCGAGCTTTCCGGCGGTCAGCGCCAGCGTGTGGCGATGGGCCGCGCGATTGTGCGCGATCCGGCGGTGTTCCTGTTTGATGAGCCGCTCTCTAACCTCGATGCCAAGCTGCGCGTGCAGATGCGTCTTGAACTGCAACAGTTGCACCGTCGCCTGAAAACGACTTCACTCTACGTTACTCACGATCAGGTTGAAGCGATGACGCTCGCCCAGCGAGTAATGGTGATGAACGGCGGCGTTGCCGAACAGATTGGCACACCAGTTGAAGTCTACGAAAAGCCCGCCAGCCTGTTTGTAGCGAGTTTTATCGGCAGTCCGGCGATGAATCTGCTGACAGGCCGCGTGAATAACGAAGGCACGCATTTCGAACTGGACGGCGGTATTGAGCTGCCGCTAAACGGTGGCTACCGTCAGTATGCCGGGCGTAAAATGACTCTCGGCATTCGCCCGGAACATATTGCGCTAAGCTCGCAGGCAGAAGGCGGCGTACCGCTGGTGATGGACACGCTGGAGATCCTCGGCGCAGATAACCTGGCGCACGGACGCTGGGGCGAGCAGAAGCTGGTGGTGCGACTGGCGCATCAGGAGCGCCCGACGGCAGGCAGCACGCTGTGGCTGCATCTGGCGGAAAATCAGCTGCATCTTTTTGATGGTGAAACAGGACAACGAGTATGAGTAACTGGCCTTATCCCCGCATCGTCGCTCATCGTGGCGGCGGTAAGCTGGCCCCGGAAAACACCCTGGCGGCAATCGACGTCGGGGCAAAATACGGTCATAAGATGATCGAATTTGACGCGAAGTTATCGAAAGATGGCGAGATCTTCCTGCTCCATGACGACAATCTCGAACGCACCAGCAACGGCTGGGGCGTCGCGGGTGAACTGAACTGGCAGGATTTACTGCGCGTGGATGCGGGCAGTTGGTACAGCAAAGCGTTTAAAGGTGAGCCGCTGCCGTTGCTTTCGCAGGTGGCGGAACGCTGTCGTGAACACGGGATGATGGCGAATATCGAAATCAAACCCACCACTGGCACTGGACCATTAACGGGCAAAATGGTGGCGCTGGCGGCACGCCAACTGTGGGCCGGTATGACGCCGCCGCTGCTGTCATCGTTTGAGATTGATGCTTTAGAAGCCGCACAACAGGCAGTACCGGAACTGCCGCGCGGTTTGTTGCTGGATGAGTGGCGCGACGACTGGCGCGAACTGACCGCGCGGCTGGGCTGCGTCTCTATTCATCTCAATCATAAGTTACTCGATAAAGTGCGAGTGATGCAGTTGAAAGACGCCGGACTGCGGATTCTGGTTTATACCGTCAATAAACCCCAGCGCGCGGCAGAGTTGCTGCGCTGGGGCGTGGATTGCATCTGTACCGATGCGATTGACGTGATTGGTCCGAACTTTACGGCCCAATAGTTTTCAACGGAATGTCAGGCTGCGGCGTGCTGGGCTGATTCAGCATGTCGCCGTTTCTCCTCTCCGGCAGCATATGCTGCTGATTCAACGAACTATCCGGATTACGGTTGCTGTTTAACATCCCGCCGTTGGTGTTGGGCAGCATTTGCTGCCGGGCGGGATTTCGCTCCCCCGGCTGTGACTGCAACACCCGCTGAGAATTATTGTTTATCTGGTTTTCTAAATGCTGCTGTTGCAACTGAGTTTGCGTTTTCAGTTGCTGATTCAGCATCCCTTTTTGCTGGATTTGCTGCGTTTGCATCTGGGTTTGCATCCGCTGCTGGCTGGGTATCTGATACCCCGGCTGGTTAGGGTTGTTCAGAGTATTAATGGGCTGTGCAAAGCCGACAAACGGCAGGAGTGCCGTAAGAATCAGAAGTCGTTTCATCGCGTATCCTCCTCTGAAGATATCCTTTAAGTTTACTCGCTTCCCGACAAAACGATGATTAATTCAGAGTTATATACCAGGCTTAGCTGGGGTTGCCCCTTAATCTCTGGAGAATAACGATGATAAAACCGACGTTTTTACGCCGGGTGGCCATTGCTGCTCTGCTCTCAGGAAGTTGTTTTAGCGCCGCCGCCGCGCCTCCTGCGCCGCCCGTCTCGTATGGTGTGGAGGAAGATGTCTTCCACCCGGTACGCGCGAAACAGGGAATGGTAGCGTCTGTGGACGCCACTGCCACTCAGGTGGGGGTGGATATTCTCAAGGAGGGCGGGAATGCCGTTGATGCCGCCGTGGCGGTGGGCTACGCGCTGGCGGTAACGCATCCGCAGGCAGGGAATCTGGGCGGTGGTGGTTTTATGTTAATCCGCTCGAAAAATGGCAATACCACGGCTATCGATTTCCGCGAAATGGCACCCGCCAAAGCGACCCGCGATATGTTCCTCGATGATCAGGGCAACCCGGACAGCAAAAAATCACTCACTTCGCATCTGGCTTCCGGCACACCGGGTACGGTAGCAGGTTTCTCGCTGGCGCTGGATAAATACGGCACCATGCCGCTGAACAAAGTCGTGCAGCCCGCGTTTAAACTGGCACGCGATGGTTTTATCGTTAACGACGCGCTGGCTGACGATCTCAAAACCTACGGTAGCGAAGTGTTGCCGAATCACGAAAACAGTAAAGCTATCTTCTGGAAAGAGGGCGAGCCGCTGAAAAAGGGCGACACGCTGGTGCAGGCGAACCTGGCAAAGAGCCTGGAGATGATTGCTGAAAACGGCCCGGACGAATTCTATAAAGGCACGATTGCGGAACAGATCGCCCAGGAGATGCAGAAAAACGGTGGCTTGATCACTAAAGAAGATTTAGCGGCCTATAAAGCGGTCGAACGCACTCCGATAAGCGGCGATTATCGCGGGTATCAGGTTTACTCCATGCCACCGCCATCCTCCGGCGGGATCCATATCGTACAAATCCTCAATATTCTGGAAAACTTCGATATGAAGAAATACGGCTTTGGCAGCGCCGATGCGATGCAAATCATGGCAGAAGCGGAGAAATACGCCTACGCCGACCGCTCGGAATATCTTGGCGACCCGGATTTTGTCAAAGTCCCGTGGCAGGCACTGACCAATAAAGCCTATGCCAAATCCATTGCCGATCAAATTGATATCAACAAAGCGAAGCCGTCCAGTGAGATTCGCCCTGGCAAGCTTGCGCCTTATGAGAGTAATCAAACTACCCATTACTCTGTAGTGGATAAAGACGGTAACGCGGTGGCGGTGACCTATACGCTGAACACCACCTTCGGTACGGGTATTGTCGCGGGCGAGAGCGGTATTCTGCTTAATAACCAGATGGATGATTTCTCCGCCAAACCGGGCGTACCGAACGTTTACGGGCTGGTGGGCGGTGATGCCAACGCCGTCGGGCCGAACAAACGCCCGCTGTCGTCGATGTCGCCGACCATTGTGGTGAAAGACGGTAAAACCTGGCTGGTTACCGGTAGCCCAGGCGGTAGCCGGATCATCACTACAGTGCTGCAAATGGTGGTGAATAGCATCGATTATGGCATGAACGTCGCCGAAGCGACCAATGCGCCGCGTTTCCACCATCAGTGGTTGCCGGACGAGCTGCGTGTCGAAAAAGGGTTTAGCCCGGATACGCTCAAGCTGCTGGAAGCAAAAGGTCAGAAAGTGGCGCTGAAAGAGGCGATGGGCAGTACACAAAGCATTATGGTTGGGCCGGACGGTGAGTTGTACGGCGCATCCGACCCGCGCTCGGTGGATGATTTAACGGCGGGGTACTAAGGTTAGCGGCCCTCTTCGTGGGAAGAGGGCTATTTTGTCAGGGCAAGCCGAAGGTAGCCTTTTTTATTTCGTAATCCTGTAGATATTCTTCCAGCGGCTTTGCCGTTCCCAGAGAATGAATTTCACCACTGTCTTTATCAATAATAAAAGGTGCGTTACCAGCTAAGCGCGCGGCCTCATCTCCAGTTTCGAGAAATTCTCGTGCTTCGAAACAGAAATACCAGCCCTGGCTAAAGCGTCCATGTAGAGTAATGACGACCGGGAGATCTGCATCATCAAGGTAATGGTTCGCTTTCGCGAATGCGTCGTGATAAGTAATCATAATTATAATAAATATTATTGTTGAGTGTTATATTATTATTCCTGTGTGATACATTGAGCAAAGACGCGTTCATCTTCGTCAAAGATATTATTAAATGCTGGTTTTGAAAAAAGTTCATCGGATAAGATATAGTCACGAAATAAGTATCTGCTAATATTTTATGATTTCTTTTTCAGAACGTCGAACGGGATTTTCTTATTTAAGATATCAGAATCTTATGATTCGGGTAAAATTCTAAATAAATCAACATGTCATTAAAATCATCATAGCCATTAGCTATTTCGGCTAAAATAGAGACTACATGTCTTCGGTCCATCTCACTTAAGGAGTGTAGTTCCGTTGTAAGTTTTTCCATAGCTTGCACTGCTAAATTTCGAACAAGGAATTTTCTGCTGGTAATCTCTAAAAAGATGGCATGGTTTACAATGATTTTTGTTTCCTTTTGATTATTATGAACAACTGTCCATGATTTCGTTTAAGAATGAAGAGAAATCACTAAACGAACTGGGTAATGACTCCAACTTATTGATAGTGTTTTATGTTCAGATAATGCCCGATGACTTTGTCATGCAGCTCCACCGATTTTGAGAACGACAGCGACTTCCGTCCCAGCCGTGCCAGGTGCTGCCTCAGATTCAGGTTATGCCGCTCAATTCGCTGCGTATATCGCTTGCTGATTACGTGCAGCTTTCCCTTCAGGCGGGATTCATACAGCGGCCAGCCATCCGTCATCCATATCACCACGTCAAAGGGTGACAGCAGGCTCATAAGACGCCCCAGCGTCGCCATAGTGCGTTCACCGAATACGTGCGCAACAACCGTCTTCCGGAGCCTGTCATACGCGTAAAACAGCCAGCGCTGGCGCGATTTAGCCCCGACATAGCCCCACTGTTCGTCCATTTCCGCGCAGACGATGACGTCACTGCCCGGCTGTATGCGCGAGGTTACCGACTGCGGCCTGAGTTTTTTAAGTGACGTAAAATCGTGTTGAGGCCAACGCCCATAATGCGGGCTGTTGCCCGGCATCCAACGCCATTCATGGCCATATCAATGATTTTCTGGTGCGTACCGGGTTGAGAAGCGGTGTAAGTGAACTGCAGTTGCCATGTTTTACGGCAGTGAGAGCAGAGATAGCGCTGATGTCCGGCGGTGCTTTTGCCGTTACGCACCACCCCGTCAGTAGCTGAACAGGAGGGACAGCTGATAGAAACAGAAGCCACTGGAGCACCTCAAAAACACCATCATACACTAAATCAGTAAGTTGGCAGCATCACCAACGAACTGAATATATTTTCTGTGCCAATATTATCTCTAATTTCAAAAAAGTTACTTTTAATGTCATAAGTAAATATTGAAATGCTATCATCCCCGATCACTAACCGTTCTTGTAGATCAGGGTTTATGAAATCATCATTATTTCTATAAAATTCATTTACGGCAAAAAGGTTTTTAACTGAAGGTTCTGGAATCGAGAGGCTAAATAATCGTAATCCATTAACTTCGAATCCATCCATTGCTCTTAAAAAAGTAAGATAATCAGGTTGATTCTTAAAAAGAATACTAACTTCATTACATAACTTCTCCAGGCAATTAGTTGAATTAGAATTAAATTCTATTTGGATTATACTTTCAATAAATGATTCCTTGAGCGGTGCTTCAAATGGATAGTCTAAATCATTCATCATTTTTATTAATTTATTTATTTGGGTTTTAGTCATCATTTTGTGTGGTCCATAATATTTTTCATGGGAGGATAAATTGAGCCAGATGGAATGGCCCAGGGAGTGATTTTGCTTTCGCCTACTAATATTCCCTTAGCTATTCGTGATTGCATGTTAGTAAAAACTTTATGATATGGTTCGTTTTCGATTAATACTAAATTTTCGAAATCATTAGTACCACCATCATCTAGAGATAGTTTATGGTGAACATTATAATTTAGAGGAACATTGCCCTTTCTCATTCTTAAAAGGTCTTCGGCGTTGAATCTTCCAGATGCTTCGGAGGTTTTTGCAAGTTTGATAAGAAAATTTTTTCTTACAGTTTTATTAAACTCCTTTCGTAAGTTAGCTAAGTCTTTTGAAGGTCTCTTAATGTATATTATTTCTATTATGTCTATACCATCAAGAAGTTTTTGTTGACCTCTAAGTTTGCCTAAGTAACTATTTATTTCTGTATATGTATCAACATTATAACGCTTTGTTAAAAGAATAGATGCTGTTGCTATCGCTATGCCCGCTGTTTTTTCATTTAGTATTTGATCATAGCCTTTTATTGCATCTCCACCCAGTTTTTCCGCAGTATCTCTGAATCCTTCAATGTTCCCATTGTATACGCCACCAGCAGCAAGTAGCCTGCCAATAGCTTTGCTGTTTAACGTTTTGAAACGATTATTTGTTTGGTTTTTTGAATTTGGTAAAAACAAACGGTTATAATTTTCAGGGAGTGCCAAATAGCTGAACTCGGTATTTGCGATAAGATGTTGACAGAGGATAAATTCATAACTAATAGTTATTTTTTCTGTATCCAGTTGGTTTTCAATGATCTGGTGATGAATAGCCGATAAAAAAGCGCCTCTTAGTTGTATATAATAATACTTTTCCCATCTACCAAATCTATTTATTCGATAGAAGTCAAATCCCATAAATAATTGTTCATTATTGTTAATGGAATTAATAAATAATGGAGTGCTTTTATCAATTAATTTACAAAATGTTATACCATGGAACTGTGAACCAAGCCCCGTATTATTAATATTATTTAAGAGTGAGAATGTAAATGTTTCATCCTCATGCCCGCTCTGCCAACGATTACCTGTAGACTCAGAAGTCCCACAACCTGCGGAGATGCTTCCTTGTTGTTCTCCCGTTACTGTCAGGTAAACAATATTACTCATCCCTGAAAAGTCCTTTTATGGCATGCTATTTTATCAATGGCACTATTATGCTTGTTAATTGTTATTTATTTACTCCAGGAAATTGTAGGCGTATATATTAAAAAATAAAATATTACACTTTAGGAAGTAATTATGAGGTAAATCTCAATATATTTATTGGGAAAATAAATACATTAAAGGAAGGTATGCCGATTTTGAATGACACCCTTTTCCCATCTCAGAAAAAGGGCACTATCTTACTTCACCCGCGCCATATAATACGCATCGACATATTCACCATTACGCAATGCGTACTTCTTACCAGTCCCTTCAATTTCAAAGCCGTATTTTTTATAGACCTTAATTGCCGGGGCGTTATCGACAAACACGGTTAGTTCAATGCGATCTACCCGCAACCAGTTGTCGCACATTTCAATCATCTCTCGCATAAGGGCGCTGGCGACGCCGCGATTCTTCCAATGGGAGTCGACACAGATACCAAAATCGGCAACATGACTGCGGCGTGGGCGCTGTTGCACGTCAATGGTGAGATGGCCCACGACGTCTCCATCAATACAGGCGACGAGTTGCTTGATGCCGGGACGATCGGCGAGTCGCTCCTGCCACATATAATCGGAAGGATGAGGCACTTGTAGCGTGTTGTAATACACCTCCGGCTGGGCGTGAATCTGCCTGATGGCCTCGTAATCGCGCGTTTCAGCATGGCGTATCACTATCTCACTCATTCCTTTGTCCTCTTTGGGGTAAATGTCCCTTTCAACATCATTGACTTTCGAATGCGAGTCAAATGCATTTTTTTGCAAAAAGTGTTGGACAAGTGCGAATGAGAATGATTATTATTGTCTCGCGATCAGGAAGACCCTCGCGGAGAACCTGAAAGCACGACATTGCTCACATTGCTTCCAGTATTACTTAGCCAGCCGGGTGCTGGCTTTTTTTTTGATCTTTCGTTCTCAATTTATCCACGGGAGTGCTTGTGTTCGTTATGCGCACTCCAGTAGGAACCACGTCCGCTTTGCGCTAAGGTGTAAATAACCACCTTAAAAAGGACGAAATCATGGTCATCAACTGCGCCTTTATTGGCTTCGGCAAAAGCACCACCCGTTACCATCTGCCGTATGTACTTAACCGCAAGGATAGCTGGCATGTCGCGCATATTTTTCGTCGCCATGCGAAGCCGGAAGAACAGGCTCCCATTTATTCCCATATCCATTTCACCAGCGATCTCGACGAAGTACTAAACGATCCCGATGTTAAGCTGGTTGTTGTCTGCACCCACGCGGACAGCCATTTCGAGTACGCGAAACGCGCGCTGGAAGCCGGGAAAAATGTGCTGGTCGAAAAACCGTTCACCCCGACGCTTGCCCAGGCGAAGGAGCTGTTTGCGTTGGCGAAAAGCAAAGGGCTGACCGTCACGCCGTATCAGAATCGTCGCTTTGACTCCTGCTTCCTGACAGCGAAAAAAGCGATTGAAAGTGGCAAGTTGGGAGAGATTGTTGAAGTGGAAAGCCATTTTGACTATTACCGCCCGGTCGCAGAAACCAAACCTGGGTTGCCGCAGGATGGCGCGTTCTATGGCCTTGGTGTGCATACGATGGACCAGATTATTTCTCTGTTCGGTCGCCCGGATCACGTCGCTTATGACATCCGCAGCCTGCGCAATAAAGCCAATCCTGACGATACTTTCGAAGCGCAACTGTTTTATGGCGATCTAAAAGCCATCGTCAAAACCAGCCATCTGGTGAAAATCGATTATCCGAAATTTATCGTTCACGGTAAGAAAGGTTCGTTTATTAAATATGGTATCGACCAGCAGGAAACCAGCCTGAAGGCTAATATTATGCCGGGCGAACCGGGATTCTCAGCGGATGATTCGGTCGGTGTGCTGGAGTATGTCAATGACGAGGGCGTGACGGTCAGAGAAGAGATTAAGCCGGAGATGGGCGATTACGGGCGCGTTTATGATGCGTTGTATCAAACCATCACCCACGGTGCGCCAAATTACGTCAAGGAATCTGAAGTTCTTACGAATCTGGAAATCCTTGAACGCGGATTCGAGCAAGCCTCTCCCTCCACAGTGACTCTCGCGAAGTAAGTTTGATGGCCCCTCGAATAGTTCAATTTTTTTGAACAGAGGGGTCAATTTTCACCCTCTATCATCCCAGGCAGATCGGGTCCACACTAAGCCCATCGAAATCATTCAGGGGGCGAATACAAATGATCTACTTACGCAAAGCAAATGAACGTGGTCATGCAAATCATGGCTGGCTGGACTCCTGGCATACTTTCTCTTTTGCCAACTATTACGATCCGAACTTTATGGGCTTCTCCGCGCTGCGCGTGATTAACGACGACGTGATTGAAGCAGGGCAGGGCTTCGGCACTCACCCACATAAAGATATGGAAATTTTGACCTACGTGCTGGAAGGTACTGTTGAGCACCAGGACAGCATGGGCAATAAAGAGCAGGTTCCGGCGGGTGAGTTCCAGATTATGAGTGCTGGTACGGGTATTCGTCACTCAGAGTACAACCCAAGCAGCACCGAGCGTCTGCATCTGTATCAGATCTGGATCATGCCTGAAGAAAACGGTATTACGCCGCGTTATGAACAGCGTCGCTTCGATGCCGTACAGGGCAAACAGCTGGTGCTCTCGCCGGATGCGCGAGATGGTTCATTGAAAGTGCATCAGGATATGGAACTGTACCGCTGGGCGTTGCTGAAAGATGAGCAGTCGGTGCATCAGATTGCCGCTGAACGCCGCGTCTGGATCCAGGTGGTGAAAGGCAATGTCACCATTAACGGCGTGAAAGCCTCGACCAGCGATGGTCTGGCAATCTGGGATGAGCAGGCAATCTCCATCCATGCGGATAGCGACAGCGAAGTGTTACTGTTCGATCTGCCGCCGGTTTAAAACTCAACGGCATCTTTGAAGCCTGCCTTTTTGCAGGCTTCCTCGCTCGCTCCGGTCGCGTGCTGATGTACGCTTCCGGGGTTTTGCCGCGTCGTTAGCACAATGCGATGCAATTGATTTAGTGTATATCTAATAATTGTAAACAAGCACTGTTTTCCCCGGGAAGGTTCTGATGTGTCCGTGTTAAACTAAGAGAATCTATCTCTTTTGTACCTTCAGGACGATGAAAAAGAAAAGACCCGTACTTCAGGATGTGGCTGACCGTGTAGGCGTGACCAAAATGACGGTCAGCCGTTTTTTACGCAACCCGGAGCAGGTTTCCGTCGCTCTACGCGGCAAGATTGCCGCGGCTCTTGATGAACTGGGCTATATTCCCAATCGTGCGCCCGATATCCTCTCTAACGCCACCAGCCGGGCGATTGGCGTCCTGTTACCTTCTCTCACCAACCAGGTTTTCGCGGAAGTATTACGCGGAATCGAAAGCGTCACCGACGCGCACGGTTATCAGACCATGCTGGCGCACTACGGTTATAAACCGGAAATGGAGCAAGAACGCCTCGAATCCATGCTCTCCTGGAATATCGACGGCCTGATCCTCACCGAACGTACCCACACGCCGCGCACCTTAAAGATGATTGAAGTGGCGGGTATTCCCGTGGTGGAACTGATGGACAGCAAGTCGCCATGCCTTGATATCGCCGTCGGTTTTGATAACTTTGAAGCAGCACGCCAGATGACCACTGCCATTATTGCTCGCGGGCATCGCCACATTGCCTATCTCGGCGCACGTCTCGACGAACGTACTATCATCAAACAGAAGGGATACGAACAGGCGATGCTGGATGCAGGCCTGGTGCCATATAGCGTGATGGTTGAGCAATCTTCTTCTTACTCTTCCGGTATTGAACTGATTCGCCAGGCGCGGCGGGAATATCCGCAGCTGGATGGCGTGTTCTGTACGAATGATGACCTGGCGGTCGGCGCGGCGTTTGAATGTCAGCGTCTGGGGTTAAAAGTTCCTGACGATATGGCGATTGCCGGTTTCCACGGTCATGACATTGGTCAGGTGATGGAGCCACGACTGGCGAGCGTGCTGACGCCGCGTGAGCGGATGGGCAGTATTGGCGCTGAACGCCTGCTGGCGCGTATTCGTGGCGAATCTGTGACACCGAAAATGTTAGATTTAGGTTTCACCTTGTCACCGGGCGGATCTATTTAAGCCCACAAATTTGAAGTAGCTCACACTTATACACTTAAGGCACGGATGGATATTGCTTCTGATATTGTCCGGTCGGACAATGTTACCGATAACAGTTACCCGTAACATTTTTAATTCTTGTATTGTGGGGGCACCACTTTGAGCACGACTAACCATGATCACCACATTTACGTCTTGATGGGCGTCTCAGGCAGCGGCAAATCTGCGGTCGCCAGTGAAGTGGCGCATCAACTTCATGCCGCGTTTCTTGATGGCGATTTCCTCCATCCACGGCGCAATATCGAAAAAATGGCGTCTGGCGAACCGCTGAATGACGACGATCGCAAACCGTGGTTGCAGGCGCTGAACGACGCCGCGTTTGCTATGCAGCGCACTAATAAAGTGTCACTGATCGTCTGTTCTGCATTGAAAAAACACTATCGCGACTTGCTGCGTGAAGGTAATCCGAATCTCTCTTTCATCTACCTGAAAGGCGATTTTGATGTGATTGAAAGCCGCCTGAAAGCGCGCAAAGGCCATTTCTTTAAAACCCAAATGTTGGTGACGCAGTTTGAAACGCTGCAGGAGCCGGGTGCGGACGAAACTGATGTACTGGTGGTGGATATCGATCAACCGCTGGAAGGTGTTGTGGCAAGCACCATTGAGGTTATTAAAAAAGGCAAATAAGTAGTGACTACATTAACGCTTGTTTTAACAGCAGTAGGGTCTGTTTTACTGCTGCTGTTTTTAGTCATGAAGGCGCGTATGCACGCTTTCCTGGCTTTGATGGTGGTGTCCATGGGGGCTGGCCTTTTTTCCGGTATGCCGCTCGATAAAATCGCAGCGACGATGGAAAAAGGGATGGGAGGCACCCTCGGCTTCCTGGCGGTGGTTGTCGCCCTGGGAGCTATGTTTGGCAAGATCTTACATGAAACCGGCGCAGTCGATCAGATTGCCGTCAAAATGCTCAAATCCTTCGGTCACAGCCGCGCGCATTATGCCATCGGCCTTGCGGGGCTGGTCTGTGCGCTACCGCTGTTCTTTGAAGTGGCGATTGTTCTGCTGATTAGCGTTGCTTTCTCAATGGCGCGCCACACCGGTACGAACCTGGTGAAGCTGGTAATCCCATTATTCGCAGGCGTGGCGGCAGCGGCGGCGTTCCTGGTGCCAGGGCCAGCGCCAATGCTGCTGGCATCGCAGATGAACGCCGATTTTGGCTGGATGATCCTGATTGGCCTGTGTGCGGCAATTCCGGGAATGATTATTGCCGGGCCGCTGTGGGGTAATTTCATCAGCCGTTACGTGGAGTTGCATATTCCTGACGACATCAGCGAACCGCATCTCGGCGAAGGCAAAATGCCGTCCTTCGGATTCAGCCTGTCGCTGATCCTATTGCCGCTGGTGCTGGTGGGGCTGAAAACCATTGCCGCGCGTTTTGTGCCAGAAGGCTCTACCGCTTACGAATGGTTCGAGTTTATTGGTCATCCGTTTACCGCGATTCTGGTTGCTTGTCTGGTAGCGATTTATGGCCTGGCAATGCGTCAGGGCATGCCAAAAGACAAAGTGATGGAGATTTGCGGTCACGCGCTGCAACCGGCGGGGATCATTCTGCTGGTGATTGGTGCAGGCGGCGTGTTCAAACAGGTGCTGGTTGACTCTGGCGTAGGTCCGGCACTGGGCGAAGCGTTAACTGGCATGGGCCTGCCGATAGCCATCACCTGCTTCGTGCTGGCCGCTGCAGTGCGCATCATTCAGGGTTCTGCCACCGTAGCCTGTTTAACGGCGGTAGGACTGGTGATGCCGGTTATTGAACAACTGAACTACTCCGGTGCGCAAATGGCGGCGCTGTCGATTTGTATCGCTGGTGGTTCGATTGTTGTCAGCCACGTTAACGACGCCGGTTTCTGGTTGTTCGGTAAATTTACCGGCGCGACCGAAGCCGAAACGCTGAAAACCTGGACCATGATGGAAACCATCCTCGGCACTGTCGGTGCCATCGTTGGGATGATTGCGTTCCAGCTGTTGAGTTAAGTTTGTTCGCCCGGTAGTTGTGACACTACCGGGTTCTTTTCGAAAAACTCTCCTCGTTACCCCTTCATCCACATTCGAATGCCGTCGAGGAACATCTGGGTTGCCATCATCACCAGAATCAATCCCATCAGGCGTTCAAGTGCGTTCACCCCTTTCTCGCCCAGCAGACGTAAAAATAGCGAAGACTGTAGCAGGATGACAAAGGTGCCGCCCCAGGCCAGCAGCAGAGCAATCACCAGATGTCCCATCTGATTCGGGTACTGATGAGACAACAACATCAGCGTGGCGAGAATAGTCGGCCCGGCGACTAACGGAATTGCCAACGGCACGATAAATGGCTCTTCACCTGCCGGAAGCCCGCTGCTATTTCCTGAAGCGCTGGGGAAAATCATCTTAATGGCGATTAGAAACAGAATGATGCCGCCAGAAATGGAGACGGTTTCTGCTCGCAGGCTGAGAAATGCCAGAATTTTCTCACCCGCAAACAGGAACACCAGCATCACCAGGAGAGCAATAAGCAACTCTCGCACCATGATTGCCCGCCGTCTTTTCGGTTCAGTATGTTTCAGTACGGACATGAAAATAGGCAGGTTTCCGAGCGGATCCATAATCAGGATCAATAAAACTGCTGCAGAAATGATTTCATTCATAACTCAAATTCCCTGATAATTGCCGCGGACTTTCTGCGTGCTAACAAAGCAGGATAAGTCGCATTACTGATGGCTTCGCTATCATTGATTAATTTCACTTGCGACTTTGGCTGCTTTTTGTATGGTGAAAGATGTGCCAAGAGGAGACCGGCACATTTATACAGCACACATCTTTGCAGGAAAAAACGCTTATGAAAAATGTTGGTTTTATCGGCTGGCGCGGTATGGTCGGCTCCGTTCTCATGCAACGCATGGTTGAAGAGCGCGACTTCGACGCCATTCGCCCTGTCTTCTTTTCTACTTCTCAGCTTGGCCAGGCTGCGCCGTCTTTTGGCGGAACCACTGGCACACTTCAGGATGCCTTTGATCTGGAGGCGCTAAAGGCCCTCGATATCATTGTGACCTGTCAGGGCGGCGATTATACCAACGAAATCTATCCAAAGCTTCGTGAAAGCGGATGGCAAGGTTACTGGATTGACGCAGCATCGTCTCTGCGCATGAAAGATGACGCCATCATCATTCTTGACCCCGTCAATCAGGACGTCATTACCGACGGATTAAATAATGGCATCAGGACTTTTGTTGGCGGTAACTGTACCGTAAGCCTGATGTTGATGTCGTTGGGTGGTTTATTCGCCAATGATCTTGTTGATTGGGTGTCCGTTGCAACCTACCAGGCCGCTTCCGGCGGTGGTGCGCGACATATGCGTGAGTTATTAACCCAGATGGGCCATCTGTATGGCCATGTGGCAGATGAACTCGCGACCCCGTCCTCTGCTATTCTCGATATCGAACGCAAAGTCACAACCTTAACCCGTAGCGGTGAGCTGCCGGTGGATAACTTTGGCGTGCCGCTGGCGGGTAGCCTGATTCCGTGGATCGACAAACAGCTCGATAACGGTCAGAGCCGCGAAGAGTGGAAAGGGCAGGCGGAAACCAACAAGATCCTCAACACATCTTCCGTAATTCCGGTAGATGGTTTATGTGTGCGTGTCGGGGCATTGCGCTGCCACAGCCAGGCATTCACTATTAAATTGAAAAAAGATGTGTCTATTCCGACCGTGGAAGAACTGCTGGCTGCGCACAATCCGTGGGCGAAAGTCGTTCCGAACGATCGGGAAATCACTATGCGTGAGCTAACCCCAGCTGCCGTTACCGGCACGCTGACCACGCCGGTAGGCCGCCTGCGTAAGCTGAATATGGGACCAGAGTTCCTGTCAGCCTTTACAGTGGGCGACCAGCTGCTGTGGGGGGCCGCGGAGCCGCTGCGTCGGATGCTTCGTCAACTGGCGTAATCTTTATTCATTAAATCTGGGGCGCGATGCCGCCCCTGTTAGTGCGTAATACAGGAGTAAGCGCAGATGTTTCATGATTTACCGGGAGTTAAATAGAGCATTGGCTATTCTTTAAGGGTGGCTGAATACATGAGTATTCACAGCCTTACCTGAAGTGAGGACGACGCAGAGAGGATGCACAGAGTGCTGCGCCGTTCAGGTCAAAAAAATGTCACAACCAGAAGTCAAAAATCCAATTGGATGGGGTGACACAATAAAACAGGAAGACAAGCATGTCCGATCGTATCGATAGAGACGTGATTAACGCGCTAATTGCAGGCCATTTTGCGGATCCTTTTTCCGTACTGGGAATGCATAAAACCACCGCGGGACTGGAAGTCCGTGCCCTTTTACCCGACGCTACCGATGTGTGGGTGATTGAACCGAAAACCGGGCGCAAACTCGCAAAACTGGAGTGTCTCGACTCACGGGGATTCTTTAGCGGCGTCATTCCGCGACGTAAGAATTTTTTCCGCTATCAGTTGGCTGTTGTCTGGCATGGTCAGCAAAACCTGATTGATGATCCTTACCGTTTTGGTCCGCTAATCCAGGAAATGGATGCCTGGCTATTATCTGAAGGTACTCACCTGCGCCCGTATGAAACCTTAGGCGCGCATGCAGATACTATGGATGGCGTCACAGGTACGCGTTTCTCTGTCTGGGCTCCAAACGCCCGTCGGGTCTCGGTGGTTGGGCAATTCAACTACTGGGACGGTCGCCGTCACCCGATGCGCCTGCGTAAAGAGAGCGGCATCTGGGAACTGTTTATCCCTGGGGCGCATAACGGTCAGCTCTATAAATACGAGATGATTGATGCCAATGGCAACTTGCGTCTGAAGTCCGACCCTTATGCCTTCGAAGCGCAAATGCGCCCGGAAACCGCGTCTCTTATTTGCGGGCTGCCGGAAAAGGTTGTACAGACTGAAGAGCGCAAAAAAGCGAATCAGTTTGATGCGCCAATCTCTATTTATGAAGTTCACCTGGGTTCCTGGCGTCGCCACACCGACAACAATTTCTGGTTGAGCTACCGCGAGCTGGCCGATCAACTGGTGCCTTATGCTAAATGGATGGGCTTTACCCACCTCGAACTACTGCCCATTAACGAGCATCCCTTCGATGGCAGTTGGGGTTATCAGCCAACCGGCCTGTATGCACCAACCCGCCGTTTTGGTACTCGCGACGACTTCCGTTATTTCATTGATGCCGCACACGCAGCTGGTCTGAACGTGATTCTCGACTGGGTGCCAGGCCACTTCCCGACCGATGACTTTGCGCTTGCCGAATTTGATGGCACGAACTTGTATGAACACAGCGATCCGCGTGAAGGCTATCATCAGGACTGGAACACGCTGATCTACAACTATGGTCGCCGTGAAGTCAGTAACTTCCTCGTCGGTAACGCGCTTTACTGGATTGAACGTTTTGGTATTGATGCGCTGCGCGTCGATGCGGTGGCGTCAATGATTTATCGCGACTACAGCCGTAAAGAGGGGGAGTGGATCCCGAACGAATTTGGCGGGCGCGAGAATCTTGAAGCGATTGAATTCTTGCGTAATACCAACCGTATTCTTGGTGAGCAGGTTTCCGGTGCGGTGACAATGGCTGAGGAGTCTACCGATTTCCCTGGCGTTTCTCGTCCGCAGGATATGGGCGGTCTGGGCTTCTGGTACAAGTGGAACCTCGGCTGGATGCATGACACCCTGGACTACATGAAGCTCGACCCGGTTTATCGTCAGTATCATCACGATAAACTGACCTTCGGGATTCTCTACAACTACACTGAAAACTTCGTCCTGCCGTTGTCGCATGATGAAGTGGTCCACGGTAAAAAATCGATTCTCGACCGCATGCCGGGCGACGCATGGCAGAAATTCGCGAACCTGCGCGCCTACTATGGCTGGATGTGGGCATTCCCGGGCAAGAAACTACTGTTCATGGGTAACGAATTTGCCCAGGGCCGCGAGTGGAACCATGACGCCAGCCTCGACTGGCATCTGTTGGAAGGCGGCGATAACTGGCACCACGGTGTCCAGCGTCTGGTGCGCGATCTGAACCTCACCTACCGCCACCATAAAGCAATGCATGAACTGGATTTTGACCCGTACGGCTTTGAATGGCTGGTGGTGGATGACAAAGAACGCTCGGTGCTGATCTTTGTGCGTCGCGATAAAGAGGGTAACGAAATCATCGTTGCCAGTAACTTTACGCCGGTACCGCGTCATGATTATCGCTTCGGCATAAACCAGCCGGGCAAATGGCGTGAAATCCTCAATACCGATTCCATGCACTATCACGGCAGTAATGCAGGCAATGGCGGCACGGTACACAGCGATGAGATTGCCAGCCACGGTCGTCAGCATTCACTAAGCCTGACGCTACCACCGCTGGCCACTATCTGGCTGGTTCGGGAGGCAGAATGACACAACTCGCCATTGGCAAACCCGCTCCCCTCGGCGCGCATTACGACGGTCAGGGCGTCAACTTCACACTTTTCTCCGCTCATGCCGAGCGGGTAGAGCTGTGTGTCTTTGACGCCAATGGCCAGGAACATCGCTATGACTTGCCAGGGCACAGTGGCGACATTTGGCACGGTTATCTGCCGGATGCGCGCCCGGGTTTGCGTTATGGTTATCGCGTTCATGGCCCCTGGCAACCCGCCGAGGGGCATCGCTTTAACCCGGCGAAGTTGTTGATTGATCCTTGCGCGCGGCAAATTGACGGGGAATTCAAAGATAACCCGCTGCTGCACGCCGGTCATAATGAACCTGACTATCGCGACAACGCCGCCATTGCGCCGAAATGCGTAGTGGTGGTTGATCACTATGACTGGGAAGATGATGCCCCGCCGCGCACGCCGTGGGGCAGCACCATCATTTATGAAGCCCATGTTAAAGGATTAACGTACCTGCACCCGGAGATCCCGGTCGAGATCCGTGGCACTTATAAAGCCCTGGGACATCCGGTGATGATCAACTATTTGAAACAATTGGGCATTACCGCGCTGGAACTGCTGCCAGTGGCGCAGTTTGCCAGTGAACCACGTCTGCAACGCATGGGGCTAAGTAACTACTGGGGTTACAACCCGGTGGCGATGTTTGCGCTGCATCCGGCGTATGCCTGCTCGCCAGAAACGGCGCTGCATGAGTTTCGCGATGCAATCAAAGCACTGCATAAAGCGGGTATCGAAGTCATTCTTGATATCGTGCTCAACCATAGTGCGGAACTGGACCTCGACGGCCCGTTATTCTCGCTGCGTGGGATCGACAACCGTAGCTATTATTGGATAAGAGAAGACGGCGATTATCACAACTGGACCGGTTGTGGCAACACGCTCAATTTGAGTCATCCGGCGGTGGTGGATTATGCCTGCGCCTGCCTGCGTTATTGGGTAGAAACCTGTCACGTCGATGGTTTCCGCTTTGATCTGGCGGCAGTCATGGGCCGTACGCCAGAGTTCCGTCAGGATGCGCCGTTGTTTACCGCTATCCAGAACTGCCCGGTGCTCTCGCAGGTGAAGTTAATTGCTGAACCGTGGGATATCGCTCCTGGTGGTTATCAGGTGGGAAATTTCCCGCCGCTGTTTGCCGAGTGGAACGATCATTTCCGCGATGCTGCCCGTCGTTTCTGGCTACATTATGATTTGCCTCTGGGGGCGTTTGCCGGGCGTTTTGCTGCCTCCAGCGATGTTTTTAAACGTAATGGTCGTCTGCCGAGTGCCGCGATTAATCTCGTCACCGCGCATGACGGTTTTACGCTTCGCGACTGCGTTTGCTTCAACCATAAACACAATGAAGCAAACGGAGAAGAAAATCGCGACGGGACCAACAACAATTACAGTAACAATCATGGTAAAGAAGGGTTAGGCGGTACTCTTGATCTGGTTGAACGGCGGCGCGACAGCATTCATGCCCTGTTAACAACGTTGTTGCTCTCCCAGGGCACGCCGATGTTACTGGCCGGTGACGAACATGGTCACAGCCAGCATGGCAATAACAATGCCTACTGTCAGGATAACCAATTAACCTGGTTGGACTGGTCGCAGGCAAGCAGTGGTTTAACCGCATTTACCGCCGCGTTAATCCATCTGCGCAAGCGTATTCCCGCTTTGGTGGAGAATCGCTGGTGGGAAGAAGGCGACGGCAATGTCCGTTGGCTAAATCGATATGCTCAACCTTTAAGCACGGATGAGTGGCAAAACGGGCCGAAACAGCTGCAAATTCTGCTCTCGGATCGCTTTTTGATCGCAATTAACGCCACGCTTGAGGTAACAGAGATTGTTTTACCTGCTGGGGAGTGGCACGCCATTCCCCCATTCGCTGGAGAGGATAACCCAGTGATTACGGCTGTCTGGCAGGGACCTGCACACGGATTGTGTGTGTTCCAGAGATGATAAAAAAGGAGTTAGTCATGGTTAGTTTAGAGAAGAACGATCACTTAATGTTGGCGCGCCAGCTGCCATTGAAATCTGTTGCCCTGATACTGGCGGGAGGACGTGGTACCCGCCTGAAGGATTTAACCAATAAGCGAGCAAAACCGGCCGTACACTTCGGCGGTAAGTTCCGCATTATCGACTTTGCGCTGTCTAACTGCATCAACTCCGGGATCCGTCGTATGGGCGTGATCACCCAGTACCAGTCCCACACTCTGGTGCAGCACATTCAGCGCGGCTGGTCATTCTTTAATGAAGAAATGAACGAGTTTGTCGATCTGCTGCCAGCGCAGCAGAGAATGAAAGGGGAAAACTGGTATCGCGGCACCGCAGATGCGGTCACCCAAAACCTCGATATTATCCGCCGTTATAAAGCGGAATACGTGGTGATCCTGGCGGGCGACCATATCTACAAGCAAGATTACTCGCGTATGCTTATCGATCACGTCGAAAAAGGCGCACGTTGCACCGTTGCTTGTATGCCAGTACCGATTGAAGAAGCCTCCGCATTTGGCGTTATGGCGGTTGATGAGAACGATAAAATTATCGAATTCGTTGAAAAACCTGCTAACCCACCGTCAATGCCGAACGATCCGAGCAAATCTCTGGCGAGTATGGGTATCTACGTCTTTGACGCCGACTATCTGTATGAACTGCTGGAAGAAGACGATCGTGATGAGAACTCCAGCCACGACTTTGGCAAAGATTTGATTCCCAAGATCACCGAAGCCGGTCTGGCCTATGCGCACCCGTTCCCGCTCTCTTGCGTACAATCCGACCCGGATGCCGAGCCGTACTGGCGCGATGTGGGTACGCTGGAAGCTTACTGGAAAGCGAACCTCGATCTGGCCTCTGTGGTGCCGGAACTGGATATGTACGATCGCAATTGGCCAATTCGCACCTACAATGAATCATTACCGCCAGCGAAATTCGTGCAGGATCGCTCCGGTAGCCACGGGATGACCCTTAACTCACTGGTATCCGGCGGCTGTGTGATCTCCGGTTCGGTGGTGGTGCAGTCCGTTCTGTTCTCGCGCGTTCGCGTGAATTCATTCTGCAACATTGATTCCGCCGTATTGTTACCGGAAGTATGGGTAGGTCGCTCGTGCCGTCTGCGCCGCTGCGTCATCGATCGTGCTTGTGTTATTCCGGAAGGCATGGTGATTGGTGAAAACGCAGAGGAAGATGCACGTCGTTTCTATCGTTCAGAAGAAGGCATCGTGCTGGTAACGCGCGAAATGCTACGGAAGTTAGGGCATAAACAGGAGCGATAATGCAGGTTTTACATGTATGTTCAGAGATGTTCCCGCTGCTTAAAACCGGCGGTCTGGCTGATGTTATTGGGGCATTACCCGCAGCACAAATCGCAGACGGCGTTGACGCTCGCGTACTGTTGCCTGCATTTCCCGATATTCGCCGTGGCGTGACCGATGCGCAGGTAGTATCCCGTCGTGATACCTTCGCCGGACATATCACGCTGTTGTTCGGTCATTACAACGGGGTTGGCATATACCTGATTGACGCGCCGCATCTCTATGATCGTCCGGGAAGCCCGTATCACGATACCAACTTATTTGCCTATACCGACAACGTATTGCGTTTTGCGCTGCTGGGGTGGGTTGGGGCAGAAATGGCCAGCGGGCTTGACCCATTCTGGCGTCCTGATGTGGTGCATGCGCACGACTGGCATGCAGGCCTTGCGCCTGCGTATCTGGCGGCGCGCGGGCGTCCGGCGAAGTCGGTGTTTACTGTGCACAACTTGGCCTATCAAGGCATGTTTTATGCACATCACATGAATGACATCCAATTGCCATGGTCATTCTTTAATATTCATGGGCTGGAATTCAACGGACAAATCTCTTTCCTGAAGGCCGGTCTGTACTATGCCGATCACATTACGGCGGTCAGTCCAACCTACGCTCGCGAGATCACCGAACCGCAGTTTGCCTACGGTATGGAAGGTCTGTTGCAACAGCGTCACCGTGAAGGGCGTCTTTCCGGCGTACTGAACGGCGTGGACGAGAAAATCTGGAGTCCTGAGACGGACTTACTGTTGGCCTCGCGTTACACCCGCGATACGTTGGAAGATAAAGCGGAAAATAAGCGCCAGTTACAAATCGCAATGGGGCTTAAGGTTGACGATAAAGTGCCGCTTTTTGCAGTGGTGAGCCGTCTGACCAGCCAGAAAGGTCTCGACCTGGTGCTGGAAGCCTTACCGGGCCTTCTGGAGCAGGGCGGGCAGCTGGCGCTACTCGGCGCGGGCGATCCGGTGCTGCAGGAAGGTTTCCTTGCGGCGGCAGCGGAATACCCCGGTCAGGTGGGTGTTCAGATTGGCTATCACGAAGCATTTTCGCATCGCATTATGGGCGGCGCGGACGTCATTCTGGTGCCCAGCCGTTTTGAACCGTGCGGCTTAACGCAACTTTATGGATTGAAGTACGGTACGCTGCCGTTAGTGCGGCGCACCGGTGGGCTTGCTGATACGGTTTCTGACTGTTCTCTTGAGAACCTTGCAGATGGCGTCGCCAGTGGGTTTGTCTTTGAAGATAGTAATGCCTGGTCGCTGTTACGGGCTATTCGGCGTGCTTTTGTACTGTGGTCCCGTCCTTCACTGTGGCGGTTTGTGCAACGTCAGGCTATGGCAATGGATTTTAGCTGGCAGGTCGCGGCGAAGTCGTACCGTGAGCTTTACTATCGCTTGAAATAGTTTTCAGGAAACGCCTATATGAATGCTCCGTTTACATATTCATCGCCCACGCTTAGCGTAGAAGCTCTTAAGCACTCTATCGCTTACAAGCTGATGTTTACGATTGGAAAGGACCCGGTCGTCGCCAATAAACATGAATGGCTGAACGCAACGTTATTTGCTGTGCGCGATCGTCTCGTGGAGCGCTGGTTACGTTCAAACCGTGCCCAGTTGTCGCAAGAAACTCGTCAGGTTTACTACCTGTCGATGGAGTTTTTGATTGGCCGTACGCTCTCCAACGCCATGTTGTCGCTAGGAATTTACGAAGATGTACAGGGCGCACTGGAAGCGATGGGGTTAAATCTCGAAGAGCTGATTGATGAAGAAAATGATCCGGGCCTCGGTAACGGTGGCCTGGGACGTCTGGCGGCTTGCTTCCTTGATTCTCTGGCGACGTTAGGGTTGCCGGGGCGCGGTTACGGCATCCGCTATGACTACGGTATGTTCAAGCAGAACATCGTTAACGGTAGCCAGAAAGAGTCGCCAGACTACTGGCTGGAATACGGTAACCCGTGGGAATTCAAACGCCACAACACGCGCTATAAAGTCCGTTTTGGTGGTCGCATTCAGCAGGAAGGTAAAAAAACGCGCTGGATTGAAACCGAAGAGATTCTGGGAGTCGCTTACGATCAGATAATCCCTGGTTACGATACCGACGCGACCAACACGTTGCGTTTGTGGAGTGCGCAAGCCAGTAGCGAAATTAACCTCGGTAAATTCAACCAGGGTGACTACTTCGCGGCAGTGGAAGATAAAAACCACTCCGAGAACGTATCTCGCGTACTGTATCCGGATGACTCCACCTACTCCGGGCGTGAGCTGCGCCTGCGTCAGGAATACTTCCTGGTTTCCTCGACCATTCAGGACATTTTAAGCCGCCATTATCAGTTGCATAAAACCTACGATAACCTGGCGGATAAAATCGCGATTCATCTCAATGATACCCATCCGGTACTGTCGATTCCTGAGATGATGCGTCTGCTGATCGATGAGCACCAATTTAGCTGGGACGACGCGTTTGAGGTGTGTTGTCAGGTCTTCTCCTACACTAACCACACGCTGATGAGCGAGGCGCTGGAAACCTGGCCGGTTGATATGCTGGGTAAAATTCTGCCGCGTCACCTGCAGATCATCTTTGAAATCAACGACTATTTCCTGAAAACCTTGCAGGAACAGTATCCGAACGATACCGATCTGCTGGGACGGGCGTCGATCATTGATGAATCCAACGGTCGTCGTGTGCGTATGGCCTGGCTGGCGGTTGTTGTGAGCCACAAAGTTAACGGTGTATCGGAACTGCACTCTAATCTGATGGTGCAATCGTTGTTTGCCGACTTTGCGAAAATCTTCCCGGGTCGTTTCACCAACGTCACCAACGGTGTGACGCCGCGTCGCTGGCTAGCGGTAGCGAACCCATCGCTTTCAGCCGTGCTGGACGAACACCTGGGCCGTAACTGGCGCACCGACCTTAGCCTGCTTAATGAGCTGCAACAACACTGTGATTTCCCAATGGTTAATCACGCTGTGCATCAGGCGAAGCTGGAGAACAAAAAGCGTCTGGCAGAGTATATCGCCCAGCAGCTGAATGTGGTGGTGAATCCAAAGGCGTTGTTCGATGTACAAATCAAACGTATTCACGAATACAAACGTCAATTGATGAATGTGTTGCATGTGATTACCCGCTATAACCGCATCAAGGCCGACCCGGATGCGAAGTGGGTACCGCGCGTGAATATTTTTGGCGGTAAGGCGGCTTCGGCCTATTACATGGCGAAGCACATTATTCATTTGATCAATGACGTAGCGAAAGTGATCAACAACGATCCGCAGATTGGCGACAAGCTGAAAGTCGTGTTCATCCCGAACTACAGCGTTAGCCTGGCGCAGTTGATCATTCCGGCGGCCGATCTGTCTGAACAGATTTCGCTGGCGGGGACGGAAGCTTCCGGCACCAGTAACATGAAGTTTGCGCTTAACGGTGCGCTGACTATCGGTACGTTGGACGGTGCGAATGTCGAGATGCTGGATCATGTCGGTGCTGACAATATCTTTATTTTTGGTAACACAGCGGAAGAAGTGGAAGAACTGCGTCGTCAGGGCTACAAACCGCGTGAATACTACGAGAAAGATGAGGAGCTGCATCAGGTGCTGACGCAAATCGGCAGCGGTGTATTCAGTCCGGAAGATCCGGGTCGCTATCGCGATCTGGTTGATTCGCTGATCAACTTCGGCGATCACTACCAGGTACTGGCGGATTATCGCAGCTATGTCGATTGTCAGGATAAAGTCGATGAACTCTACGAGCTTCAGGAAGAGTGGACCGCAAAAGCGATGCTGAACATTGCCAATATGGGCTACTTCTCTTCTGACCGTACTATCAAAGAGTACGCCGATCATATCTGGCATATTGATCCGGTGAGATTGTAATTTCACTAATAAATAGAACGGGGCCAAAGGGTCCCGTTTTTTTCGCCATCATTTCGGAAAAGTGTCCAGAAGGGGCAAGGGGACTCGGGGAGTATAATTTCGCCATTCAGAAAGAATGGAAAGAATAATGCAAAACAGAAAATGGATTTTGACCTCGCTGGTAATGACTTTTTTCGGCATCCCCATTCTGGCGCAGTTTTTGGCGGCGGTTATTGCCATGCTGGGTGTCGGACTTGCCGGTATTATTGAAGTTTGTAATATCTTTATCACGCCAACAATTTACCTTCTGCTCAACGTCTTTATGCTGACGCTGGGGGCGATAATAATATTTTTCTCTGGTCGCGTGTGGGCCGGTGATAGCGCGCCAGAAAACAGAGAAATAGCCGTCTGGCGGCAATGCTTTTTTCTCTTACCCGCGCTATTAACCCTGGTTGGCTGGATAATCACGCTACATCTGGCAGATTATCAATTTCGCCAGATGGGAGCTGGTTGGTTGGCAAACCTTATGCTTCCCTGGTTGGGCGTTTTTTTAGTCTCATTAGTGGGTGGTGAGTACTGGTGGATGGTCATTATTCCCGTTGGGGCGCATATCAGTTTTTCGCTGGGATACGCCTGGCCGACCAGATATCCTTTATCCGGCACGTCCGGACTACGTTGCCGTAACTTACTCCTGTTTCTACTTCTCTTACTTGGTATTGTCGCCGGGTATCAGGCCCATTTATATAAGCAGCAAAATCCTGGTGTCGGTGTACGCGAAAATATTGATATCTGGGCCTGGCGACCCGATAAACTCAATAATCGACTGACGCCGCTGCGTGGCAAACCGCAAATTCAGTTTAGGCAAAACTGGCCGCGAATCGATGGCGCCACGGCTGCGTACCCAATTTATGCTTCTGCATTTTATGCATTAAGTGTAATACCAGAGGATTTTCACGTTTGGGATTATCTGGAAAACTCTCGTACGCCAGAAGCATATAACAAAATCGTTAAGGGCGATGCTGATATTATTTTCGTGGCGCAACCTTCCGGTGGGCAAAAAAAACGTGCAAAGGAATCTGGTGTCACTTTGCTGTACACCCCCTTTGCCCGTGAAGCATTCGTTTTCATCGTCAATGCGGATAATCCGGTTAATTCCCTGACTGAACAACAGGTGCGTGACATTTTCAGTGGTGCAATTACCAATTGGCGTGCTGTTGGCGGTAACGATCAGGAGATCCAGACCTGGCAGCGCCCGGAAGACTCTGGCAGCCAGACAGTGATGCAATCACAGGTCATGAAAAATGTCCGCATGATCTCGCCGCAGGAAACGAAAGTGGCAAGCGTGATGGAGGGAATGATTAAAGTCGTTGCCGAATACCGTAATACAAACAACGCAATAGGCTATACCTTCCGCTATTACGCGACGCAAATGAATGCTGATAAAAATATAAAATTGCTAGCGATTAACGGTATTACACCGACGGCGGAAAACATTCGCAACGGCAAATATGCGTACATCGTCGATGCATTTATGGTGACGAGAGAAAATACAACGTCAGAAACACAAAAACTGGTCGAATGGTTTTTAACGCCGCAGGGGCAGAGTCTGGTAGAAGATGTGGGATATGTGCCGCTGTATCCAACAATGGAATAACGCTCGAGAGAAAGGAATCAGCGAGATGAATAAATTCACCGGTGTTTTACTATTAGGCACGGCGTTACTGGCGGGATGTGTCGACCGGGAAGGGTACTATAACAGCGTTAGGGAAGAAGAGAGCCATGGACTGACGTCTCTGCGGGGGCAACCTGCATTACGTTACAGCGATGATTGGTCAAGATGGCCGAGAGTGTACGGCGCTACAGCCTTATACCCGCTGTATGCCTCCGCGTATTATAAATTAGTACCCGAGCCAAAAGATAAGGATCGAACCTCGCTGGCCTGGCAGGCGTATGGTTTGCAGCAAACCCGAACAGCTGAAGCCTACGATAGTCTGATTAAAGGTTCCGCGACGGTTATTTTTGTTGCACAACCGTCGGAAGGACAGAAAAAACGTGCAGAAGAAGCGGGTGTTAAACTGAAATATACCGCTTTCGCCCGCGAAGCCTTTGTCTTTATCGTTGATATTAATAACCCGGTAAATTCTCTCTCTGAGCACCAGGTTAAAGATATTTTTAGCGGCAAAACTAGCCGCTGGAATAAAGTAGGTGGTAGTGACGAACATATAAAAGTCTGGCAGCGCCCTGAAGATTCTGGAAGCCAAACGATTATGAAGGGGTTGGTTATGCAAGACACCCCAATGCTGCCAGCTAAAAAATCCACTGTGATTGATCTTATGGGCGGTTTAATTACTGAAGTTGCCGACTATCAAAACACGCCATCTTCCATTGGGTACACCTTCCACTATTACGTCACTCGTATGAATGACAATATGCTCAAAATGCGCAAGCAGATTAAACTTTTGGCTATAAATGGCGTTGCGCCTACCGAGGAAAATATCCGCAACGGCACTTATCCATACATTGTGGATGCCTATATGGTGACGCGTGAAAATCCCACGCCGGAAACGCAGAAATTTGTTGACTGGTTTATAAGTCAGCAGGGGCAACAGTTGGTAGAGGATGTGGGGTATGTGCCGCTGTATGAAGCATCCCCCGAATCATCAGGACAATAATGATGAATATAATCAGACTTTATATTTATCCGTTATTTCTCGGCTTTGTTATTGTGCCGTTGTTGGTGTGGCCGATGGTGGTTGCGCTGGCTGCTTGTATTATCACGCTGAGTTTTCTGGGGGAAATGCTGTTCTCAATCCCGCTCATGATCAGGCGTATTTCACTTCTGCAATTACAACTTTGGTTATCGGCTGAATATGCGCTTTTCTTCTGTGTAATGTGTTGCGTTGGTTGGCAATTTACTCGTAGAACTCAATCTGAATTGAAAAGCAGGCTCCATTGTTGGTTGGTATTCGCACCGGTCTATTTATGGTTGATCCTCTGGAATATCATTTTTTACATCGCGCCAGCGAAAATTGCGTTGCTGGAAAGTATCCGCAATTTCTTTCTGCTTGTTGTCTGGCTACCCCTGAATTTTTCGCCATTTTGGCCTCAGCCGTGGACGGATTTTATCGGTCCAATAAGCGCACAGCTTGGTTTTGCGTTGGGATATTATTGCCAGTGGCGCAGCAAAAATAGATGCCAGATACGGAAGTTGAGTGAGTGGGGAACGTGCTTAAGTTTTGTTACGTTGGGTATGATGGCGTGGGCTTTGCGGTAATTCCCTGAATCAAAAAGTAGGTCAGATTGTTGACAACGTGGCGCTTTGTTCATGCCTGATGCGGCGCGAACGCCTTATCAGGCCTACAAAATCATGCAAATTCAATATATTGTATAAACAACGTAGGCCAGATAAGCGTAGCGCATCTGGCAGTTTTTTGGTTTGTCATCAGTCTCAGGTCAGATTGAAATCTGACCTGGCCACCTTACATTAAATCACGACGCCAGCGACAGCTTCTGCTGCGTATACTCCACCAGCCACTGACTCACACGAGATTGTTGATCCGCATTTAGCCACATGCCTTGTTTTGTGCGACGCCACAGGGCGTCGTCGGCGCGGCGGACCCATTCGTGATCCACCAGGTATTTCAGCTCCGCTTCGTAGAACTCATGACCGAAATCTTCCCCGAGATCGCTTACCGTTCCCGCATTGCCGAGCAGCAGCTCGCTGTTGCTGCCGTAAGTGCGAGCGTAATGACGCGCCAGCGATTCAGTCAGGAACGGATAGCGGCGGCGCAGGCGAGCGGCATAATCGTCGCGGTCGCCTTCAATGGCGCCACCCGGTAGCACACTCTCTTTCGTCCATGCCGGGCCAATACCCTGATAATACGGCGTTAGTTTTTCCAGCGCATGTTCCGCCAGTTTTCGGTAGGTGGTCAGCTTACCGCCGAATACCGACAGCAGCGGTGCTTTGCCATTTTCATCATGAATATCAAGGGTGTAATCACGGGTAATAGCCTGCGGCGAGTCGGACTCATCATCACACAGCGGACGCACACCGGAGTAGGTCCAGACGATATCGTCACGGCTTAACTGCTTTTTAAAGTGCGTGTTATACACATTCAGCAGGTAATTGATTTCACTCTCTTCAATCTTCACCGCTTTCGGATCGCCTTTGTACTCGACATCGGTAGTGCCGATGATGGAAAACTCGTCCATCCACGGGATCACGAACACAATACGTTTATCTTCGTTTTGCAGAATGTAGGCTTGCTTCTGGGTATGCACGCGCGGCACCACAATATGGCTGCCTTTGATCAGGCGAATGCCATAAGGCGAAGGCAGATGCATCCCGTCGTCGAAGAACTGTTTCACCCACGGGCCGGTGGCGTTAACCAAGCCGCGCGCTTGCCAGCTATATTTTTTGCCGGTATCGATATCTTCCGCTTCCACAATCCACATGCCGTTTTCGCGGCGAGCAGAGGTGGCGCGAGTCCGAGTAAGCACTTCGCCGCCTTTACGCACCACCATCTGGGCGTTGGCGAGTACCAGACGGGCGTCGTCTACCCAACAGTCAGAATATTCGAATCCGCGCTTAATTTCCGGTTTTAACACTGAATTTGCGCCAAAACGCAAACCAGTTGATCCCGGCAAGCTGGTGCGTTTACCCAGATGATCGTACATAAACAGACCAATGCGAATCATCCACGCCGGGCGCAGATGCGGACGATGTGGCAGGCGAAAACGCATCGGGAAGGCGATATGCGGGGCCATTTTCAGCAGCACTTCACGTTCAGCCAGCGCCTCGCTGACCAGGCGGAATTCATAGTGCTCAAGGTAGCGCAGGCCACCGTGAATGAGTTTTGAACTGGCGGAAGAGGTCGCGCAAGCGAGATCCTGCGCCTCCAGCATCAGCACGGATAAACCGCGTCCAGCGGCGTCTGCCGCGATACCAGCACCATTGATGCCGCCACCTATCACAATCAGATCTTTGGTTTCCATGCTGCCCTCATTCACTTTCGTTAAAGCTCATAAATGTTCGTTATCGAACATATTAGCAAAGAATCGCGCTTTAGGTAACATTGAAAAAACATTTTAGAGTGATATGTATAACATTATGGCGTTTATCTGCCGCTTCGACGTAAACTGTGCGGTAAATTTGCCCACTTGTTTGTAAAGAAAGAGAGACGCATGGATCAGTTCGAATGTATTAACGTTGCCGACGCGCACCAGAAGTTGCAGGAAAAAGAGGCGGTGCTGGTCGATATTCGCGATCCACAGAGTTTCGCTATGGGGCATGCGGTGCAGGCTTTCCATTTAACCAACGACACGCTGGGCGCGTTTATGCGTGATAACGACTTTGACACTCCGGTGATGGTGATGTGTTATCACGGCAATAGCAGCAAAGGGGCGGCGCAGTATCTGCTGCAACAGGGCTACGATGTGGTCTATAGCATTGACGGCGGCTTTGAAGCCTGGCAGCGACAGTTTCCCGCAGAGGTGGCGTACGGCGCGTAACGCTTTATACTGTCCCCTTTTGTGTGGAATAAGCGACAGCAACGATGTTGATGATTACCTCTTTTGCTAACCCCCGCGTGGCGCAGGCGTTTGTTGATTACATGGCGACGCAGGGTGTTATCCTCACGATTCAACAACATAACCAAAGCGACGTCTGGCTGGCGGATGAGTCCCAGGCCGAGCGCGTGCGGGCGGAGCTGGCGCGTTTTCTCGAAAACCCGGCAGATCCGCGTTATCTGGCGGCCAGCTGGCAGGCGGGTCATACCGGCAGTGGCCTGCATTATCGCCGTTATCCTTTCTTTGCTGCCTTGCGTGAACGCGCAGGTCCGGTAACCTGGGTGATGATGATCGCCTGCGTGGTGGTGTTTATCGCCATGCAAATTCTCGGCGATCAGGAAGTGATGTTATGGCTGGCCTGGCCATTCGATCCAACACTGAAATTTGAGTTCTGGCGTTACTTCACCCACGCGTTAATGCACTTCTCGCTGATGCATATCCTCTTTAACCTGCTCTGGTGGTGGTATCTCGGCGGCGCGGTGGAAAAACGCCTCGGTAGCGGTAAGCTAATTGTTATTACTCTCATTAGCGCCCTGTTAAGCGGCTATGTGCAGCAAAAATTCAGCGGGCCGTGGTTTGGCGGGCTTTCTGGCGTGGTGTATGCGCTGATGGGCTACGTCTGGCTACGTGGCGAACGCGATCCGCAAAGTGGCATTTACCTGCAACGTGGGTTAATTATCTTTGCGCTGATCTGGATTGTCGCCGGATGGTTTGATTTGTTTGGGATGTCGATGGCGAACGGAGCACACATCGCCGGGTTAGCCGTGGGTTTAGCGATGGCTTTTGTTGATTCGCTCAATGCGCGAAAACGAAAATAATTCCAGGGATTTAGAAATGAAACAAACACAACGTCACAACGGTATTATCGAACTGGTTAAACAGCAGGGTTATGTCAGTACCGAGGAGCTGGTGGAGCACTTCTCCGTCAGCCCGCAGACTATTCGCCGCGACCTCAATGAGCTGGCGGAGCAAAACCTGATCCTGCGTCACCATGGCGGTGCGGCGCTGCCTTCCAGTTCGGTTAACACGCCGTGGCACGATCGTAAAGCCACCCAGACCGAAGAAAAAGAGAGGATTGCCCGCAAAGTGGCGGAGCAAATCCCCAATGGCTCGACACTGTTTATCGATATCGGCACCACGCCGGAAGCGGTGGCGCACGCGCTGCTTAATCACAGCAATTTGCGTATTGTCACCAACAATCTCAATGTTGCTAACACGTTGATGGTAAAAGAAGATTTCCGCATTATTCTCGCCGGTGGCGAATTACGCAGCCGCGATGGCGGGATCATTGGCGAAGCGACGCTCGATTTTATCTCCCAGTTCCGCCTTGATTTCGGCATTCTGGGGATAAGCGGCATCGATAGCGACGGCTCGCTGCTGGAGTTCGATTACCACGAAGTTCGCACCAAACGCGCCATTATTGAGAACTCGCGCCACGTTATGCTGGTTGTCGATCACTCGAAATTTGGCCGTAACGCGATGGTCAATATGGGCAGCATCAGCATGGTAGATGCCGTCTACACCGACGCCCCGCCGCCAGTAAGCGTGATGCAGGTGCTGACGGACCACCATATTCAACTGGAGCTGTGCTGATCCTGCACGGCTTCCCACGTCAGACCAAAACGCGCCAGGTATTTGCGTAGCCGATCCGCGTCATTGACGCTGGCTTTGCCCTGGCGCGAAACATCAAAAAGCTGTCGTCCGGCAGCAGAAAGCGACTTTGCCTGGCGGCAGATAGCGATAACGTGTTCCAGTTGCAGCCGATCAAAGAGGTCGATATTTTCCGCTTCAGCGCCCAGCAGCTGCGTAAGCACGGAAGGGCGACTTTCCTGCCAGTTATAGCGCAGACGGTTTATCTCATCTTCCACCACGTCCAGAGTGATGCGTCCGCTAGTGGCAAAGGTTGCCATCCGCGTGACGCTGGCAGAAAGTTCGCGAAAGTTACCGCGCCATGTCGCCTGGGGAGATGTTGCAAAGGCCAGCCAGGCACGCCGCGCTTCGGTGTTAAAACGCACGCTGTCACCAGTGAGTGTGGCGTGGCGCTCCACTTCATAATCCAGGTTAGGTTCAATATCTTCCTGGCGCTGGCGTAGCCCCGGCAGGGTGAAGGTCCAGAGATTGATCCGCGCGTACAGATCTTCGCGGAATTTGCCTTCGGCAACCAGCTGGCGCAAATCGCGCACCGTTCCGGCGATAAGCTGAAAATCACTGCTCACCTGGCGATCGCTGCCAAACGGGTAAAAGGTTTTCTCTTCAATGGCTTTTAGCAGCATTGCTTGTTCGTCTGCGCCCAGTTCGCCAATCTCATCAAGAAACAACATTCCGCCGTTGGCGCTGCGTAATAAACCTTCACGAGATTCCCGCGCCCCGGTAAACGCGCCTTTTACATGACCAAACAGCGTCGACATGGCGGTATCGCCGCGCAGGGTGGCGCAGTTCACTTCCACAAACGCGCCGCTAAACTGATGCCGCGCCTGTTTTAACTCGAAGATGCGTCGCGCCAGAAATGACTTGCCCGCGCCGGTTGGACCGTTAAGCAGAATCGGCGCGCGGGATTTGATCGCCACTTTTTCGATCTGCTCAATCATGCGGTTGAAGTGGGGGTTACGCGTGGCAATGCCGGACTTAAGAAAATCAAGCGTTTGCTGGCGTTCCTCGGCAAAGCGGCTGGCGATGGCGTTATAACGGCTTAAATCGAGATCGATAATCGTCACTTCACCTGCGCCGCGCGGCTGTTCTTTTTTGCGCGGAGGTGAAGATTGTATCAGCCGGGCGGGCAGGTAACGCGCTTCCGCCAGCAGAAACCAGCAAATCTGCGCGACGTGGGTGCCGGTGGTAATGTGAATTAAATAGTCTTCTTTTTCTGGCTGAAACTCGTAACCACGGGCGAAATCATGCAGGCAAGCGTAAACCTCTTCGAAATCCCACGGGTTATGCAGTTCAATCTCAACGCTCACCACTTCTGTTTCTGGCGAAACGCTGGCGATATCGCGTTTAAGCGTTTCAAATAGCGAGCGCGAGCGGGCGTCATGCAATAATTCCAGTCGATCGATGACCAACGATTCTTGCTGGCATAAACAGAGTGTCGGAAGCCATTTCGACCAGCGCTGACTGCCGCGCCCGGCATAATCCAGCACGGTACCGACAAAGCCAAAAGCCACTGTTTTACGCATCTTAGATATCCTTATAAAAGACGATATTTCATTATCGGTGAATTGGTTTTGTGGAAAATCTCCGTTTACGGACGTAAAGATTTAACCTATTTAAAAACAATGAATTAAAAAATTAATCTGCTTATTTAATTTTCTGGCACGACGGTTGCAATTATCACGACAGCAAACAACGAAAAGAGAAAAACAAAATGAATTACGAATTACTGACCACTGAAAATGCCCCGGTAAAAATGTGGACCAAAGGCGTGCCGGTAGAAGCCGATGCGCGTCAGCAACTTATTAATACGGCGAAGATGCCGTTTATTTTCAAACACATTGCGGTAATGCCTGATGTACACCTGGGTAAAGGTTCCACCATTGGTAGCGTGATCCCGACCAAAGGGGCGATTATTCCGGCGGCGGTGGGCGTGGATATTGGCTGTGGAATGAACGCGCTGCGTACCGCGTTAACGGCGGCAGACCTGCCTGAAAACCTGGCAGAGCTGCGTCAGGCGATTGAAACGGCCGTGCCGCACGGGCGTACCACTGGCCGTTGTAAACGTGATAAAGGCGCATGGGAAAACCCGCCTGTTAACGTCGATGCGAAATGGGCTGAGCTTGAAGCCGGTTATCAGTGGTTAACGCAAAAATATCCCCGTTTCCTGAATACCAATAACTATAAACACCTGGGAACGCTGGGAACCGGTAACCACTTTATTGAAATCTGCCTTGATGAGTCGGAGCAGGTGTGGATTATGCTGCACTCCGGTTCACGCGGAATTGGTAACGCCATCGGGACTTACTTTATCGATCTGGCACAAAAAGAGATGCAGGAAACGCTTGAGACGTTGCCGTCGCGTGATCTGGCGTACTTTATGGAAGGTACGGAATACTTTGATGATTACCTGAAAGCCGTGGCCTGGGCGCAGCTTTTTGCCAGCCTTAACCGCGATGCGATGATGGAAAACGTGGTAACGGCATTGCAGAGCATTACGCAGAAAACGGTCAGACAGCCACAAACGCTGGCGATGGAAGAGATCAACTGTCACCACAACTATGTGCAAAAAGAACAGCACTTTGGTGAAGAGATCTACGTGACGCGTAAAGGCGCGGTGTCTGCGCGTGCTGGTCAATATGGAATTATTCCCGGTTCGATGGGAGCGAAAAGCTTTATCGTCCGTGGGTTGGGAAATGAAGAGTCGTTCTGTTCGTGCAGCCACGGTGCCGGGCGGGTAATGAGCCGTACTAAAGCGAAAAAACTGTTCAGCGTGGAAGATCAAATTCGTGCCACCGCGCATGTGGAATGCCGTAAAGATGCCGAAGTGATCGACGAAATCCCGATGGCGTATAAAGATATTGATGCGGTGATGGCGGCACAAAGCGATCTGGTGGAAGTTATCTACACCCTGCGTCAGGTGGTGTGCGTAAAAGGATAAATGATGAAAAGGATGATTGCGCTGGATGGCGCACAGGGCGAAGGCGGCGGACAGATCCTGCGCTCGGCGCTGAGCCTGTCGATGATAACCGGCCAGCCATTTACCATCACTGGCATTCGAGCCGGACGGGCGAAACCGGGGCTGCTGCGCCAGCATCTGACCGCGGTAAAAGCGGCTGCGGAAATTTGTAGGGCAACGGTGGAAGGTGCGGAGCTGGGATCGCAGCGTCTGCTCTTCCGGCCTGGCACCGTGCGGGGCGGCGATTACCGCTTTGCTATCGGTAGCGCCGGAAGTTGTACGCTGGTGCTGCAAACTGTGCTGCCCGCGCTGTGGTTTGCCGATGGACCTTCGCGTGTTGAAGTGAGCGGCGGTACCGATAACCCGTCGGCGCCACCTGCGGATTTTATCCGCCGGGTGCTGGAGCCGCTGCTGGCGAAAATGGGAATTCATCAGCAAACCACGCTGTTACGCCACGGTTTTTACCCTGCCGGAGGCGGTGTGGTGGCAACGGAAGTCTCGCCCGTGGCATCGTTTAACACCTTGCAACTTGGCGAGCGCGGGAACATTGTGCAGATGCGTGGAGAAGTTCTATTAGCTGGTGTGCCGCGCCATGTTGCTGAGCGTGAAATCGCTACACTGGCGGGGAGTTTTTCCCTGCATGAACAGAATATTCATAACCTGCCGCGCGACCAGGGGCCGGGTAATACCGTCTCGCTTGAAGTCGAAAGTGAAAATATCACCGAACGCTTTTTTGTCGTCGGTGAAAAGCGCGTCAGTGCCGAGGTGGTTGCGGCACAGTTGGTGAAAGAGGTGAAACGCTACCTGGCAAGCACGGCGGCGGTGGGGGAATATCTTGCTGACCAACTGGTGCTACCGATGGCGCTGGCGGGCGCGGGGGAATTTACGGTCGCCCATCCCTCATGCCATCTGCTGACCAATATCGCGGTAGTGGAGCGTTTCTTGCCGGTGCGGTTTAGTTTGATAGAAACAGATGGCGTAACGCGGGTGAGCATTGAATGATGCAGAGATGTAAGCCGGATCTGGCGCGTTATCCGGCTAAACTTACACGCCGTACCCCATCATCTTCAGCAATTGCTGGGCGTGTTGTACCGCATCCTGGCGATGGGCCACGCCGAGTTTCTGATACAGATTGCGGATATGCGTTTTGATGGTGGTTGCCGCGACTTCCAGTTCTCCGGCAATTTGCTCATTGCTGTAACCAGAGTAGATCAGCCCCAGTACCTGCCATTCACGTTGCGTCAGCGGGCTGGTGCGGATCAGTTCAGGTACTTCAGGATGATTTAGCAGACGTTCAACGAAATTCTCATCGAAATGGGCGAATTTATGCCGATGATGTTGATTGATTTCTCGCAGAATACGCTGCGCGCGATGCTGTTCCAGTTCCGGCAGCGTATTAAGCTGAATCAGCTGACGCAGTTGTTGCGCCATCGCTTCGCCTTCGATGACAAAATGGCTGATAAATCCGGTGCGATTCGCCAGTTTTAATGCGTCCAGCAACACGCGCTGGGCGTCACTTTTACGTCCGGCCTGCCAGTACAGTTGATTAAGCAGCAACAGGTTACGGTTGAGATCGCTCATCAACCGCAGACTCCGGGCATTTTCATTGAGTTCTTCGAGAACAATTTCCGCAGGTTCAAACTCGCCCAGCAAGATTTGTGCACGGGCAATGTTGCGCCATTGACCTTGCAGGAAGTGGTTGTTCGCAAACTCCGGTTTAGCCGTATGACGCAACCAGTTGGCAGCGGCGGCTTTATCACCGGTCATTTGCCAGTAAATCACCCGGACTTTGTTGGCGTTAGAGATCCAGTCGCTGTGATATTTGCCATTCCCCAGCAGATTTTCCAGACGGTTCAGCTGGCTACGGGCGTTATCTAAATCACCACGGGCCAGCGAGCATTGAATCAACATTGCCAGGCACTGAAGCTGTTGCTGTGGCTGATAAGACGACAAGACTTCAATCCCGCTACGCGCCGACGCTTCGGCTTCATCCAGCCGCGCCCAGGCCCATAACAGTTGTGCTCGGATGCGCACCAGAAACTCATGCATTGGCAGCTGTTCCAGATGCTGCTCGTTGATCAGCTGGAATGCTTTTTCCTGCGTTTCCCACGCGGTTTGCAGGAACCCTTGGGCAAACAGAATTTCACTTTGCTGGATTAAACTCCACAAAGCGTAGTGCCAGACATCGTGCTGGCGTGCCATCTGTTCGGTTTGCTGCATTAGCGCCAGTGAGCGGGTCAATTCGCCTTTGCAGTGCAGCACTTCACCCAGCACCGAGGTTGCCACAATGCGGCTATAGAACCAGCCCGGCGGCAGCTCTTCCAGTGCCAGTTTTGCCAGCCGTTCCGCTTCATCCGGATTACCATCGTTAATCGCCACCTGGGCGCGCAGAGCGTTAAATTCTGCGTGCATGGTGTCTTCTCTGATGTCCTTGATTTCATGTTCAGCACGGGCTAGCAGGGTGTTAACTTCGCCGTAGCGATGTTGGCTTTGCATCAGCCACGCCTGCAATAACACCAACTGCGGATTTTCCAGCAAGCTGTCCCACGGCAGGGCCTTAAGCGACTCTTCCAGCAGCGACAGTTCGCTATGGTTGAACAGACTCCAGGCGTGATTAAGCAGAATATCGCGCAGCATCAGCGCATCGCCTGCCGCCAGCGCATGATGAATCGCTTCGCTGGGAAATCCCTGGGCCATCCAGCTTTCTGCGGCGGCACGGTGGATTTCCGGCAGCTCCGCCGCCAGTTCCCACTGGCAGCGCTGGCGCAGGAAGTTACCAAACAGCGGGTGATAGCAGAACCACTCGCCGGTATCATCCATCCGCTGTAAAAACAGCCCCTGACGCTCAATCTCTTCGAGGCGCATTTGCCCGTTTTCTTCGCCGGTCACACGGGTGATGAGTGCATCGTTCATTGAGCGCAAAATGGCGCTTTTCAACAGAAAATGGCGCGTTGCGAGATCGACGTTATCCAAAACCTCATCGACCAGATAATCCGAAAGATGGCTGGCATTGATTCCCGCCAGGCGGCGTGCCGACTTATGGGCTGAGTGGGTATTCTGCCGGGCGGAGAGGGCGATTAGCTGTAGTGCCGTCGCCCAACCGGAAACGTCATCGCAAATCCGACTGCTTTCTGCGGCTTCAATCGGCGATGACAGACGGCAATCAAAAAACTGCTTCGCTTCCTGATGGGTAAATGCCAGTTGCTGACTGCCAATTTCCAGCAGTTGATCACGAACACGCAGATTGGCAATGCCCAGTTGCGGAAGGTTGCGTGACAACACCACCAGGGTGAGATTTTCTGGTTGATGGCGAATAAAGAAGCGCATTGACTCGTGGATCACTGGATTAGTGATCAGATGATAGTCATCGATGACCAGATAAAGTGGGCTATGCCATTCCGCCAGCTCAATGAAAAGCTGGGCGAAGAGTGACGTCAGGCTGGCATATTGCCGTTTTTGCGCCATCGTCTCACATATCGCACAGTGACCGTTGGTTGCCTGCTGCACGGCGGCAATGAGATAGCTGGCGAAACGCTCTTGCTGGTTATCACCTTCATCCAGCGAGTACCAGCCGATATCGTTTTTGCCTGCCGCCCACTGGGAAATGAGGGTGGTCTTTCCGTAGCCCGCAGGACTCGTGATCAGCGCCAGCCGGAAGTTGTTCGCGCCGGAAAGTTTAGCCAGCAGGCGCTCACGAACCACGGTATGGTCGAGTCGAACCGGACGACTGAGTTTTGACGGAATCAGCATAGTTAATCACTTCACTGTGGAAAATGAGGAAATATTATTTTTTTTGCGCTTCGTAATTAATGGTTATAAGGTCGGCCAGAAACCTTTCTAATGCAAGCGATGACGTTTTTTTATGTGTCTGAATTTGCACTGTGTCACAATTCCAAATCTTTATTAACAACTCACCTAAAACGACGCTGATCCAGCGTGAATACTGGTTTCCCTTATGTTCATCAGATTCATTTAAGCAAGGGTTTCTTCTTCATTCCTGATGAAAGTGCCATCTAAAAAGATGATCTTAATAAATCTATTAAGAATGAGATGGAGCACACTGGATATTTTACTTATGAAACTGTTTCACTCCTTTACTTAATTTATAGAGTTACCTTCCGCTTTTTGAAAATACGCAACGGCCATTTTTTGCACTTAGATACAGATTTTCTGCGCTGTATTGCATTGATTTGCTGCTAATCCTGTGGTTTGCACTAGCTTTAAGTGGTTGAGATCACATTTCCTTGCTCATCCCCGCAACTCCTCCCTGCCTAATCCCCCGCAGGATGAGGAAGGTCAACATCGAGCCTGGCAAACTAGCGATAACGTTGTGTTGAAAATCTAAGAAAAGTGGAACTCCTATGTCACAACCTATTTTTAACGATAAGCAATTTCAGGAAGCGCTTTCACGTCAGTGGCAGCGTTATGGCTTAAATTCTGCGGCTGAAATGACTCCTCGCCAGTGGTGGCTGGCAGTGAGTGAAGCACTGGCCGAAATGCTGCGTGCTCAGCCATTCGCCAAACCGGTGGCGAATCAGCGACATGTTAACTACATCTCAATGGAGTTTTTGATTGGTCGTCTGACGGGCAACAACCTGTTGAATCTCGGCTGGTATCAGGATGTACAGGATTCGTTGAAGGCTTATGACATCAATCTGACTGACCTGCTGGAAGAAGAGATCGACCCGGCGCTGGGTAACGGTGGTCTGGGACGTCTGGCGGCGTGCTTCCTCGACTCAATGGCAACTGTCGGTCAGTCTGCGACGGGTTACGGTCTGAACTATCAATATGGTTTGTTCCGCCAGTCTTTTGTCGATGGCAAACAGGTTGAAGCGCCGGATGACTGGCATCGCAGTAACTACCCGTGGTTCCGCCACAACGAAGCACTGGATGTGCAGGTAGGGATTGGCGGTAAAGTGACGAAAGACGGACGCTGGGAGCCGGAGTTTACCATTACCGGTCAAGCGTGGGATCTCCCCGTTGTCGGCTATCGTAATGGCGTGGCGCAGCCGCTGCGTCTGTGGCAGGCGACGCACGCGCATCCGTTTGATCTGACTAAATTTAACGACGGTGATTTCCTGCGTGCCGAACAGCAGGGCATCAATGCGGAAAAACTGACCAAAGTTCTCTATCCAAACGACAACCATACTGCCGGTAAAAAGCTGCGCTTGATGCAGCAGTACTTCCAGTGTGCCTGTTCGGTAGCGGATATTTTGCGTCGCCATCATCTGGCGGGGCGTAAACTGCACGAACTGGCGGATTACGAAGTTATTCAGCTGAACGATACCCACCCAACTATCGCGATTCCAGAACTGCTGCGCGTGCTGATCGATGAGCACCAGATGAGCTGGGATGACGCCTGGGCCATTACCAGCAAAACTTTCGCTTACACCAACCATACCCTGATGCCAGAAGCGCTGGAACGCTGGGATGTGAAACTGGTGAAAGGCTTACTGCCGCGCCACATGCAGATTATTAACGAAATTAATACTCGCTTTAAAACGCTGGTGGAGAAAACCTGGCCGGGCGATGAAAAAGTGTGGGCCAAACTGGCGGTGGTGCACGACAAACAAGTGCATATGGCGAACCTGTGTGTGGTTGGCGGTTTCGCGGTGAACGGTGTTGCGGCGCTGCACTCGGATCTGGTGGTGAAAGATCTGTTCCCGGAATATCACCAGCTATGGCCGAACAAATTCCATAACGTCACCAACGGTATTACCCCACGTCGCTGGATCAAACAGTGCAACCCGGCACTGGCGGCTCTGTTGGATAAATCACTGAAAAAAGAGTGGGCTAACGATCTCGATCAGCTGATCAATCTGGAAAAATTCGCTGATGATGCGAAATTCCGTCAGCAATATCGCGAGATCAAGCAGGCGAATAAAGTCCGTCTGGCGGAGTTTGTGAAAGTTCGTACCGGTATTGAGATCAATCCACAGGCGATTTTCGATATTCAGATCAAACGTCTGCATGAGTACAAACGCCAGCACCTGAATCTGCTGCATATTCTGGCGTTGTACAAAGAAATTCGTGAAAACCCGCAGGCTGATCGCGTACCGCGCGTCTTCCTCTTCGGCGCGAAAGCAGCACCGGGCTACTACCTGGCGAAGAATATTATCTTTGCGATCAACAAAGTGGCTGACGTGATCAACAACGATCCGCTGGTTGGCGATAAGTTGAAGGTGGTATTCCTGCCGGATTATTGCGTTTCGGCGGCGGAAAAACTGATCCCGGCGGCGGATATCTCCGAACAAATTTCGACTGCAGGTAAAGAAGCTTCCGGTACCGGCAATATGAAACTGGCGCTCAATGGTGCGCTTACTGTCGGTACGCTGGATGGTGCGAACGTTGAAATCGCCGAGAAAGTCGGTGAAGAAAATATCTTTATTTTTGGTCATACCGTGGAACAAGTGAAGGCAATTCTGGCCAAAGGCTACGACCCGGTGAAATGGCGGAAGAAAGATAAGGTGCTGGACGCAGTATTGAAAGAGCTGGAAAGCGGTAAATACAGCGACGGCGATAAGCATGCCTTCGACCAGATGCTGCACAGTATCGGCAAACAAGGCGGCGATCCGTATCTGGTGATGGCGGATTTCGCAGCCTATGTTGAGGCACAAAAGCAGGTGGATGTGCTGTACCGCGACCAGGAGGCCTGGACTCGCGCGGCGATCCTCAATACCGCCCGCTGCGGTATGTTTAGCTCGGATCGCTCTATTCGCGATTATCAGGCTCGTATCTGGCAGGCAAAACGCTAAGGAAGCTCGATGGAAAGCAAACGTCTGGATAATGCCGCGCTGGCGGCGGGGATTAGCCCCAATTACATCAATGCCCACGGTAAACCGCAGTCGATTAGCGCCGAAACCAAACGGCGTTTGCTTGACGCGATGCATCAACGTACCGCCACGAAAGTGGCGGTAACGCCAGTCCCGAATGTCATGGTTTATACCAGCGGCAAAAAAATGCCGATGGTGGTGGAGGGCAGCGGCGAATATAGCTGGCTGCTGACCACCGAAGAAGGAACACAGTACAAAGGCCATGTAACGGGGGGCAAAGCGTTCAATCTACCGACGAAGCTGCCGGAAGGTTATCACACGCTGACACTCACCCAGGACGACCAGCGCGCGCATTGCCGGGTGATTGTCGCCCCGAAGCGCTGTTACGAACCGCAGGCGTTGCTGAATAAACAAAAGCTGTGGGGTGCCTGCGTCCAGCTTTATACGCTGCGATCGGAAAAAAACTGGGGTATTGGGGATTTTGGCGATCTCAAAGCGATGCTGGTGGATGTGGCAAAACGTGGCGGGTCGTTCATCGGCCTGAACCCGATTCATGCGCTCTATCCGGCAAATCCGGAGAGTGCCAGCCCATACAGCCCGTCTTCTCGCCGTTGGCTGAATGTGATTTATATCGACGTTAACGCCGTTGAAGATTTCCATCTTAGCGAAGAGGCTCAGGCCTGGTGGCAGTTGCCGACCACGCAACAGACGCTGCAACAGGCGCGCGATGCCGACTGGGTCGATTACTCCACGGTTACCGCCCTAAAAATGACAGCATTACGAATGGCGTGGAAAGGTTTCGCGCAACGTGATGATGAGCAGATGGCCGCGTTTCGCCAGTTTGTTGCAGATCAAGGCGACAGCCTGTTCTGGCAGGCAGCCTTTGATGCGCTACATGCCCAGCAAGTGAAAGAGGACGAAATGCGCTGGGGCTGGCCTGCATGGCCAGAGATGTATCAGAACGTGGATTCACCAGAAGTGCGTCAGTTCTGCGAAGAACATCGTGATGACGTTGATTTTTATCTCTGGTTGCAGTGGCTGGCTTACAGCCAGTTTGCCGCCTGCTGGGAGATAAGCCAGGGCTATGAAATGCCGATTGGCTTGTATCGTGATCTGGCGGTTGGCGTAGCGGAAGGTGGGGCGGAAACCTGGTGTGACCGTGAACTGTATTGCCTGAAAGCGTCGGTTGGCGCGCCGCCGGATATCCTCGGCCCGTTGGGGCAGAACTGGGGATTACCGCCAATGGACCCGCATATTATTACCGCGCGTGCCTATGAACCGTTTATCGAGCTGTTGCGTGCCAATATGCAAAACTGCGGCGCATTACGAATTGACCATGTGATGTCGATGCTGCGTTTGTGGTGGATACCGTATGGCGAGACGGCAGATCAGGGCGCGTATGTTCACTATCCGGTGGATGATCTGCTTTCGATTCTGGCACTCGAAAGTAAACGTCATCGCTGTATGGTGATTGGTGAAGATCTCGGTACCGTACCGGTAGAGATTGTCGGTAAGCTGCGCAGCAGCGGTGTGTACTCCTACAAAGTGCTCTATTTCGAAAACGACCACGAGAAGACGTTCCGTGCACCGAAAGCGTATCCGGAGCAGTCGATGGCGGTTGCGGCGACACATGACCTGCCTACGCTACGCGGCTACTGGGAGAGCGGGGATCTAACGCTGGGCAAAACCCTGGGGCTGTATCCGGATGAAGTGGTACTGCGCGGTCTGTATCAGGATCGCGAACTGGCGAAGCAAGGGCTGCTGGATGCACTGCATAAATATGGTTGTCTGCCAAAACGTGCCGGGCATAAGGCATCGTTGATGTCGATGACGCCGACGCTTAATCGTGGTTTGCAGCGCTACATTGCCGACAGTAACAGTGCTCTGTTAGGACTACAGCCGGAAGACTGGCTGGATATGGCCGAACCGGTGAATATTCCTGGCACCAGTTACCAGTATAAAAACTGGCGGCGCAAGCTCTCCGCAACGCTTGAGACGATGTTTGCCGATGATGGCGTGAACAAGTTGCTGAAGGATTTGGACAGACGGCGCAGAGCTGCAGCGAAGAAGAAGTAGAGTGCGGTTGATGCCGGATGCGATGCATCCGGCAGTCAGTGTTATCAAATCACCATATTCAGCAGCAGACAGCCTACCAGACCGCACACCGAGATAATGGTTTCCAGCATCGACCAGGATTTGATGGTCTCGCCGATAGTCAGGTTAAAGTACTCTTTGAACAGCCAGAAGCCCGGATCGTTCACATGAGAGAAAATCACACTACCGGAACCAACCGCAATAACCATCAGCTCCGGGCTAACACCCGTCGTTGCAATCAGCGGTGCCGCGATACCACCCGCAGTGATTGCCGCAACGGTTGCGGAACCCAGCGCGATACGCAGTACGGCAGCAATCGACCAGGCCATCAGCAGCGGAGAAATGTTGGTTTCGTGCATCATGGAAGCAATGTATTTGTCCACGCCGCTGTCTACCAGCACCTGCTTGAACGCACCGCCACCACCGATGATCAACAGCATCATCGCAATGATTTTGATGGAAGAAACCAGCGTGTCGTTAATCTGATCCATTGAACGACCACGGTTTAGACCAAAGGTGAACATCGCAATCAGCACGGCAATCAGCGTAGCCATTACCGGGTCACCGAGGAACTCCGCTACCGGCAGGAAAGCGTGACCTTTCGGCAGGATCATTTCGGCAATCGCACGCATCGCCATCAGTACTACCGGCACCAGAGAGGTCCAGACGCTGACGCCAAAGCTCGGCATCTCTTCTTCGCTGAAGGTTTTCGCGCTGTAGAGACCTTCCGGGATTGACTTATCGATACCTTTCAACACGCGAGCGTAAACCGGACCGGCGAGAATCACGGTCGGGATTGCCAGAATAGTACCGTACAGCAGGGTTTTACCCATGTCGGCATTGAAAATGGTGGCAATCGCAGTCGGGCCCGGATGCGGTGGCAGGAAGCCGTGGGTCACAGACAGTGCAGCCGCCATTGGTACACCAACATACAGCAGTGGAATATTCGCAGAAGCCGCGATGGTAAACACCAGCGGCAGCATCAGCACAAAGCCCACTTCATAGAACAGGGCAAAACCAACGGTAAAACCGGTCAGTACCACCGCCCACTGGATGTGTTTTTTACCAAATTTGGCAATCAGCGTGGTGGCGATACGTTGTGCGCCACCGCAGTCTGCCAGCATTTTGCCCAGCATTGCGCCAAAACCCATGATCAGGGCAAGGCTACCGAGCGTCCCGCCGACACCGGCTTTGATGGAGCCAATAACTTTATCCAGCGGCATTCCTTGCATTAATCCAACAGCAAGCGCCACGAGGACGAGAGCGATGAAGCCGTTCATTTTGAAGCGGATCATCAGGAGCAACAACAAGATTACACCGATAGCAACAATGACTAATGGCATGATTTACCTGGCCTTTCATTTGTTATGGGTAACGTCAATTTTCTGACGACAAACTCTAATTATCCCAATCGGGAACAGAGATATTGCGGCACCACGACTGATACCCACTAAAACTAATTATTGTAGTCAGATGTCAGGAGTATGTTTGGTACCCATGTGAATGATACGGGTAACATCTGGCGTTTGAGAATCACCAGAGCGGGGTAAATTTAAATTATGAGAGGTTGGTCATATTATCGCGGGGAAACGAAGGGAGGGATTTGCCAAAGCAATGCTGCGCCAACGTCTGGCACATGTTCAATGTAGGCCCGAAATGACGCTTTAGCGTCGCATCGGGCAATCTACAAAAGAGGGGATAACTTAGTAGTAGGAGTGTTCGCCGCGCTGGTGTTCGGTGAGATCGCGCACACCTTTCAGCTCCGGGAATTCGTTTAGCAGCTGCTTCTCGATCCCTTCTTTCAGCGTCACATCCACCATGGAACAACCGTTACAGCCGCCGCCAAATTGCAGAATGGCGTAACCGTCTTCGGTGATTTCCATCAGCGAAACGCGACCACCGTGACCAGAAAGTTGCGGGTTGATCTGCGACTGCAGCATATACTCCACGCGCTCCATCAGCGGTGCATCGTCTGCCACTTTACGCATTTTGGCGTTCGGGGCTTTCAGCGTTAACTGGGAACCCAACTGGTCGGTAACAAAATCGATCTCTGCATCTTCCAGGTATGGTGCGCTTAACTCATCAACATACGCGGTCAGCAGGTCAAATTTCAGGGCGGTATCGGTGGCTTCCACGGCATCCGGCGGACAATAAGAAACACCACATTCAGCGTTAGGCGTGCCAGGGTTAATCACAAATACGCGGATTTGTGTCCCTTCTTCCTGATTTGCCAGCAGTTTGGCAAAGTGCGCTTGTGCAGCATCGGAAATACGGATCATAGTAATGGCCTAATAGTTGACTATTTTAGTTGGTTATAATACGCCCATCATCGAGGCTCTACAAGGTTCGACAAAGGCACCAGACCTGGACAGTCGCCGCACCATTGCGTAAAAGCAACTGCGCAATCTCTGCGACGGTACTTCCGGTGGTAACGACATCATCCACAATCACCATATGGCGACCTTGCACGGGCAATTCAAGACGAAAGGCATTTTTCAGGTTGCGCTTGCGCAGCCGGGCACTGAGAAAATGCTGGGTCGCAGTGGCCCGTGTACGTGTGACGGCTTCGCTATCCCATTGGCAGTGCAACCAGCGTGATAACGGCTGACACAGCAAATCGCTCTGATTAAATCCCCGACGCCAGTGACGCCGCTGCCATAACGGAACGCTGATGATGCGATCCGGCAATTGCAACCCGGTGGTGCGACGAGCGTGTAAGACTTCCAATAGTAACAGACGTGACAGGGCGCTGGCGATTTCACTGCGCCGGGAAAATTTAAGCTGGTGGATAAGCGGACTTAACGGCGGCGCATAGTCGGCAACCGTGACCAGTCTTTGCCAGGGCGGTGGTTTTTGCAGGCAGCGACCGCAGGGAAGATGTGAGTGTGTGGCGGGTAATCCACATTGTGGGCATAACGTTTTATCTGTACGGGCGGCGCGTGAGCAGACCGAACAAATCCCCCAATGACCTAACGCCAGCGGCATTCGGCATAGCCAGCATAATCCTGGTACTGTTAGCATATGTTCATCCTTGTAAGTCAAAAGAGAACAATAGCGGATGAATAACATCTGGTGGCAGACCAAAGGTCAGGGGAATGTTCATCTTGTGCTGCTGCACGGATGGGGACTGAATGCCGAAGTGTGGCGTTGCATTGACGAGGAACTGAGCTCGCATTTTACGCTGCACCTTGTTGACCTGCCCGGCTTCGGGCGTAGCCGGGGATTTGGTGCGATGTCACTAGCTGATATGGCCGAAGCCGTGCTGCGACAGGCACCTGATAAAGCCATTTGGTTAGGCTGGAGTCTGGGCGGGCTGGTGGCAAGCCAGATTGCGTTAACCCATCCCGAGCGTGTTCAGGCGCTGGTCACCGTGGCGTCGTCACCTTGTTTTAGTGCTCGTGACGAGTGGCCGGGGATAAAACCGGACGTGCTGGCGGGATTTCAGCAGCAACTCAGTGATGATTTTCAGCGTACGGTGGAACGGTTCCTTGCGTTACAAACCATGGGTACTGAAACGGCGCGTCAGGATGCGCGGGCGTTGAAGAAAACCGTTCTGGCGTTACCGATGCCGGAGGTTGACGTGCTTAATGGCGGGCTGGAAATCCTGAAAACGGTCGATCTCCGCCAGCCGCTGCAAAACGTGTCCATGCCGTTTTTGCGATTGTATGGCTATCTCGATGGTCTGGTGCCGCGAAAAGTGGTGCCGATGCTGGATAAACTCTGGCCACACAGCGAGTCATACATCTTCGCCAAAGCGGCTCATGCGCCGTTTATTTCGCATCCGGTCGAGTTTCGTCACGTGCTGGTGGCGTTGAAGCAGAGGGTGTAGGCACTTTTGAATGGCGAGACAGAACTTTACTGACTCGCCGCAGCCAACTCTTCTTCTGACAGCCCGGTAAAGCGCATGATGTCTGCAAGAGGGACTCCGGATTCAAGCATTATTTTGGCTATATGCAAGGCTTTGGATTGTTCCCTCTCCTGCCGCAATCTTTCCGCAATAGTCATTAAACTCTCCTTGTGTTTCGGTGAACGTTCGGCAACGCCGTCGATAAAATCGTTAAAACGTACCGCATCGCCGGTTTGCAAGATGTAATTAAACAGCCCTTTGATTTGTCTGTCATTAGCGTATCCACTACTTAATAAGCAGGCCATTTGTTCTACCAGCCCCATCAGATCGCGTTGACGAATATGTTTTTGAATTAACTCCAGCAGCGCCATACGTCGGTGCTGCATGATTTCATCATCAGGCATGACGGTGACATCAATCAGCGGAAATGCGGAGGCATAAAGCTGCCTTGCCAGTTTGGGATCGGCGAAACAATCCAGCCAACACAGCGAATAGGGATAGGGGCTTTCAATACCGTGGTAAAACAACAATGGCACCACCATCGGCAACGTTTTGTATCCGGCATCAAGGTGATTTTGCATTGCGGCAATAGCGTAACGCATCATGCGAAATGCGATCAGTTTGTTTGAGGTGCTTTGATGTTCAATCAGACAATAGATGTATCCTGGTCCTTGTTCTGTTTTCACCGACCACAGCACATCGGAATAGCTTTCACGCAGATCGTCATCAATAAAGCTGCTCGACTCCAGCTTGAGGGTTTTCATATCACAGAGCGCGTGAATGGGTGCCGGTAAATGAAACGCAAGAAAATCGCGTGCCGTCTCCGGTTGGCGTAAAAAGAGTTTGAACAGCGCATCGTGTGGGGTGGAACTCTGCTTTTTGCTCATGGCGTTCCTTCACCTGTTGTTTGAATGCCGCGACTCTACGCGCCACTCCACACCTGTGCATTAGCCAGTTTTCATCCCTGCGAGACGCTTTCAGAGGAACTTACGTCGCGCTGCAAGAATTGCATTTTTATGGAAAGCCGCACGCAAAAAAGCCCGGATGCAGACGCATACCGGGCTTTTCAAAACAGGCGATGGAGTATGGTTAACGCAGCGCCCACCACTCGCGCAGACAGGCTTTTCCTTCCGGGCAGCTTTTACAACTGCCGGAGAGGCAGCCGTCAGGTTCTTCCTGAATCCGCACGGCTTTGCCCATACTTTCCAGTTGTTGCAGCATGGCGTTAATCATTGGCTGTGGAGTGTTCAATGTCTGGCTTATCTGGGCCGCTTCCATACGGCCCCGTAACGCCAGCAAATCACGCACCTGAATAAGTGAAGCCATTAATGGCAATCACCGGTGGTGCTGGCTGCGCAGCAACTACTTACCGACTTGCGGGTTGCCAGCAGTTCGATATCCACCCGGCTACGCGCGCGGCGCAGCAGACCGATAACCACGATGTTAAACAGGATAACCGCCAGAATGCACACCAGGCTGTAAGTTGGGTGCTGACTGTAGCTGGCGACCTGATAGAACAATGTTGCCAGCGAGTAAGCGATATTCAGCCCCCACAGGATGGAGAAGCCCATCCAGCCACGGCTTGATTCACGGGCGATGGCTCCCATCACCGAGATACATGGTACATACAGCAGGACGAAAATCAGGTAGCTGTAAGCTGCTGCTGCGCTACCGAATTTCTGATCCATCACGCCCATCGCCCCGGTACCCATTTCGCCGTCGCCTTTGCTGGCTTCAATGGGGTTCATCAGTACGCTAAGGCTGAAGGTGTCTTTCAGGCTCTGCCAGGTTTCATCTATCGCACTGAACAGCTCTTCACCGAGGTTAAACTCTGCCGGATTGAACTCTTCGTCCTGAATATTTTCTGCGGTGTAGAGGGTGTTGAGCGTACCCACTACCACTTCTTTCGCCATGGCACCTGTAAACAGGCCAACCGTTGCCTGCCAGTTATCTTCATGCACGCCAATTGGCTTGAAGACCGGGGTGATCACCCGGCTGACGGACGCCAGCGCCGAGTCGTTGATGTTATCGACGATTTTCCCGCTCAGCGAGAAGCTGTTGAAAGCGCTCAGGAAAATGCTGACGATGATGATCACTTTACCAGCACGCAGAACGAAGCCTTTTAGACGCTGCCAGGTCTGGATAATCAGGCTTTTAACGTGTGGTACATGATAGACCGGCAACTCCATGACAAACGGCGTCGCTTCACCGCGCATGATGGTGTACTTGAGCATCAGGCCAGTCAGCACCGCCATCACAATACCCAGCATATACAGCGAGAAGACCGCCAGCGCACCGTTCTGCCCGAAGAAGGCAGCCGCGAATACTGCGAAGATAGCCAGACGCGCGCCGCAGGACATAAACGGTGCCATCATGATGGTCATCAGACGTTCACGCGGTGCATCAAGCGTACGTGCACCCATTACCGACGGTACGTTACAACCGAAACCGACGATCAGCGGCACAAAGGATTTCCCCGGCAAGCCCAGCGCCTGCATCAGACGGTCCATCACAAACGCCGCACGCGCCATATACCCGGAGTCCTCAAGGAAGGAGAGGAACAGGTACATCATGCCAATCTGCGGCACCAGTGGCAGCACGGTGTTAATGCCGCCACCCAGGCCCTGGGCGAGGAAGATAGTCAGCCAGTCCGGGAAGTGGAGCGTGTAGCCAATCCATTGAATACCATGCACAAATAGCGCCACGGAGCCGACGTCAAACAGCGGCTGTAACGCCCCGCCGATGTTGATAGCCAGCAGGAACATCAGGTACATCACAAAGAGGAAAATCGGCAGACCGAGGAAACGGTTGAGCACGATTTTATCTACCGCAGTGGTGAAACGGCTGGGTTCTGCCGTCAGGGTGTTGCTTACCACATCACAGATGGCAGCAATGCACTGGTAACGCGCATCGGCAATGTGCAGCGCCGGATCGTCCATCTCATTACGCAGACGGGCGAGGGCGGCATCCAGATGCTGCGACGCTTCACCGGCGTAGGCGCGGCTGTAGATATCGCCTTCCAGCATTTGCAGGCCCAGCCAGCGACGTTGTTTCAGCGGGATGTCGGAAGGCATCACTTTTGCCAGTGAATCTGCTTCGTTGAGCAGCGGCTGTGCGTAATGCACCAGTTCCACATTCTCGTTAGCTTTATAGCGATCAATCGCCAGCTTGAGCGCTTCAATACCGCGACCACGGGTTGAAACCAGCGGGATCACCGGACAGCCCAGACGCGCCGACAGAGCATCAATTTCAATACGAATATTTTGCTTCTCGGCAATGTCGAGCATGTTCAGTGCCACAATGCAGGGAATGCCGAGTTCCAGCAGTTGTAGCGTCAGGTACAGGTTACGCTCAAGGTTAGACGCATCCACCACGTTAATCAGCAGGTCGGCGTCGCCACTCAAAATGTAGTGACAGGCGATTTGCTCATCGAGCGAGGTCTGCGATGAGATGGTGGTCAGAGAATAGGTGCCGGGCAGGTCCACCAGCGTGACCTGATGATCGGTGGTGGAGAATTGCCCTTCTTTACGTTCGACGGTAACGCCAGCCCAGTTACCTACACGCTGACGTGCGCCAGTGAGCTGGTTAAATAAGGTTGTCTTGCCAGAATTTGGATTACCAATTAAGCCTATGGTTAATTTTTTCATTGTTGTTATCACCGTATTAACAGGAAACCGCTTCCACTTCTAATAAGGCCAGATCTTTTTTGCGTAATACCAGGCTCACACGACGGGTTTCGATATGAATGGGGTCGCCGAGTGGAGCGACGCGCACCACATTAAAAGAGGAGCCAGGTAACATGCCAAGAGAAAGCAGTTTTTGGCGATATGCCGGGCTGATTTCACGGGAAAAGCCAGTGATTTTCCACGCAGTATCTGGAGTGTATTGCATAGGTGCCTACTTGTTTCTCATTAACTGGATAACTACCTCATGGGGCGTTTGACAGCGACATGAGACCAGATGATTTGCCAACAAAGGAGAGATTAAATAATCAACAACACAATGATAATGAGAATGGTTTCTATCAGCAATACTTAAAATGTGTGCGAATGTTGGTTTGAATAATAATCTGACTCAATGTTGATGTGGCTCAAGGTTATATCGCAGCGAAAATATAATTCGAATAGTGAATTACCCGGACTGGCTAATGTTTAATTAAGGTTTCAGTTGTTAATGAAGTGATAAATATTGCCGGAATATATTATGAGTTTGGTTGTGGAATAAAAAGGCCGGAGATATTCTCCGGCACTTTTATGTCAGGCAAGGCGTTCGTTGCCAGATGCGGCGTGAACGCCTTATCGCGCAGGTTTAGGGGCCAGTCCGGGCGTTTAACGTTTTTTGCCCATTGCCGCCGCCAGCGCATCCATCATCGCGCTATTACCGGCAGGCTGCGCTTCACGACCGCGTGGTTTGGCTGCCGGGCGGTTGTTTTGCGGGCGTTCATTACCGCCGCCGCGACGGGCGTTGGTTTCGCCAGGCTGCTCGTCCAGACGCATAGTCAGGGCGATACGTTTACGCTGAAGATCCACTTCCAGCACTTTCACCTTCACAATGTCGCCCGCTTTCACCACGGTATGCGGATCTTCCACAAACTTGTTCGACAATGAAGAGATGTGAACCAGGCCGTCCTGATGCACGCCGATATCGACAAACGCGCCAAAGTTGGTGACGTTGGTCACCGCACCTTCGAGGATCATACCCGGTTGCAGGTCGTTCATTGTCTCGACGCCATCGGCAAACTGAGCGGTTTTAAATTCCGGACGCGGATCGCGACCCGGTTTTTCCAGCTCTTTGATGATGTCAGTTACTGTCGGCACACCGAATTTTTCATCAGTAAAGTCAGACGCTTTCAGGTTACGCAGTTCGCTGCTGTTACCCATCAGATCTTTCAGTGCCTGCTGTGTTGCTGCCAGAATGCGTTCCACCACCGGATAGGCTTCCGGGTGGACGGTAGAAGCATCCAGCGGGTTATCACCGTGGTTAATGCGCAAGAAGCCCGCGCACTGCTCGAAGGCTTTCGGCCCCAGACGGCTGACTTTCAGCAGTTGCTGACGGTTCTGGAACTGGCCGTTCTCATCGCGCCAGGTCACGATGTTTTGCGCCATCATGCGCGTCAGGCCCGCCACGCGGGTTAACAGCGGAACAGAAGCAGTGTTGAGATCGACGCCAACGGCGTTTACGCAGTCTTCTACTACTGCGTCCAGTTTGCGGGCCAGTTGCGTCTGGCTGACGTCATGCTGATACTGACCTACGCCGATAGATTTCGGATCGATTTTCACCAGCTCCGCCAGCGGATCCTGCAAACGGCGGGCGATAGACACCGCGCCACGCAGCGAAACGTCGAGATCCGGGAACTCCTGCGCTGCCAGCTCGGAAGCTGAGTAAACCGACGCGCCAGCTTCGCTGACGATCACTTTCTGTGCGGTCACTTTCGGGAACTGCTTCTGCACGTCGAGATAGAAACGTTCAGTTTCGCGGGAAGCTGTACCGTTGCCGATCGCCACCAGTTCAACGTTATGTTTTTCACACAAGGCAGCAACGGTCATCGCTGCTTTTGCGGCTTGTCCGGTGTGCGGGTAAATGGTATCGGTCGCTACCAGTTTGCCAGTGGCATCGACCACCGCCACTTTTACCCCAGTACGCAGACCCGGATCGAGGCCCATCGTTGCACGCAGTCCGGCAGGGGCCGCCATCAGCAGATCGTGCAGGTTACGGGCAAAGACGTTGATTGCTTCATCTTCCGCGCGTTCGCGCACGGTACCCATCAGTTCGGTTTCCAGATGCATCAGCACCTTGATGCGCCAGGTCCAGCTCACTACGCCTTTGCGCCAGCTATCCGCCGGGGCATTGTTCAGGCGTAGGCCAAGGTGATCCATGATGATTTGCTCGCAATAGCTCTCTTTGGGCGGCTCATCGAACTGCGGATCGGCATTCAGCGAAAGCTGGAGTACGCCTTCGTTACGCCCACGGAACATCGCCAGCGCGCGGTGAGAAGGCACCGTGGACAACGGTTCGTGATGATCGAAATAGTCGCGGAATTTCGCCCCTTCCTCTTCTTTACCGCTCACCACCGTAGAAACCAAATGCGCGTTCTTCCACAGATAATCACGCACTTTCGCCAGCAGCGCGGCATCTTCGGCAAACCGTTCCATCAGGATATAGCGCGCGCCATCCAGCGCGGCTTTGGTATCTGCCACGCCTTTATCGGCATCAACATATTGTGCAGCGGCGACTTCTGGCGTGTGTGACGGATCGCTCCACAGCAGGTCAGCCAACGGCTCAAGCCCTGCTTCAATGGCGATTTGCCCGCGGGTGCGGCGTTTAGGTTTGTAGGGCAGGTAGAGGTCTTCGAGTTCGGTTTTGCTTAGGGTGGCGTTGATGGCCTTCGCCAGATCATCGGTGAGTTTGCCTTGCTCGGAAATGGACTTGAGGATCGCCTGACGTCTCTCTTCCAGCTCGCGCAGATAGCTCAGACGCGTTTCCAGATTACGCAGCTGCGTGTCATCCAGACCGCCGGTGATTTCCTTACGATAACGTGCGATAAACGGCACGGTATTCCCTTCGTCAAGCAGGCGAACGGCAGCGTCAACCTGTTCCGGGCGCGCCTGAATTTCACCCGCAATAATGCGGCAGAACGAATCATTCATCATGGTTTGAGTTCATCTTTTCGGATCAAAAATCAGGGGATAGTTATACGGACTGGCTGGCAAAAATGCCAGCCATCGGCAGGAGGTTAAGACTCTTCCTTACGGTTTCACGTACTCGATAGCATTAACATACCAGCTCGCTTCCCCGGCAGGGGTATTCACCACCGCCAGATCGCCGACTTCTTTTTTCAGCAATGCGCGGGCCATCGGGGAATCGATAGAGATGTAATCTTTACGGCCAAAAATTTCATCGTAGCCGACAATACGGAAACGGTGAGTCACGCCATCGTCGTTTTCAATCTCCACCCACGCGCCAAAAAAGACTTTGCCTTCCTGCTGAGGGGAGTAATCGACGATTTTGAGATTTTCCAGGCATTTAGTGAGATAGCGCACGCGACGGTCGATTTCACGCAGACGCTTTTTATTATACTGATAGTCAGCATTTTCGCTGCGGTCGCCCAGACTTGCGGCCCAGGTCACCTTTTTTGTGACCTCCGGGCGTTCTTCACGCCAGAGATAATTAAGCTCTTGTTTGAGTTTTTCATACCCTTCCCGGGTAACCAGGGGCGTTTTCATCTCGTTGATTCCCTTTGTCTGTTTGATAATGCGCACATTGGGTATAACGTGATCATATCAACAGAATCAATAATGTTTCGCCGAATAAATTGTATACTTAAGCTGCTGTTTAATATGCTTTGTAACAATTTAGGCTGAAATTCATACCAGATTTAGCTGGTGACGAACGTGAGCTTTTTTAAGAATACACGCTTACAAATTGTTGCGAACCTTTGGGAGTACAAACAATGCAAGAGAACTACAAGATTCTGGTGGTCGATGACGACATGCGCCTGCGTGCGCTGCTGGAACGTTATCTCACCGAACAAGGCTTCCAGGTTCGAAGCGTCGCTAATGCAGAACAGATGGATCGCCTGCTGACTCGTGAATCTTTCCATCTTATGGTACTGGATTTAATGTTACCTGGTGAAGATGGCTTGTCGATTTGCCGACGTCTTCGTAGTCAGAGCAACCCGATGCCGATCATTATGGTGACGGCGAAAGGGGAAGAAGTGGACCGTATCGTAGGCCTGGAGATTGGCGCTGACGACTACATTCCAAAACCGTTTAACCCGCGTGAACTGCTGGCCCGTATCCGTGCGGTGCTGCGTCGTCAGGCGAACGAACTGCCAGGCGCACCGTCACAGGAAGAGGCGGTAATTGCTTTCGGTAAGTTCAAACTTAACCTCGGTACGCGCGAAATGTTCCGCGAAGACGAGCCGATGCCGCTCACCAGCGGTGAGTTTGCGGTACTGAAGGCACTGGTCAGCCATCCGCGTGAGCCGCTCTCCCGCGATAAGCTGATGAACCTTGCCCGTGGTCGTGAATATTCCGCAATGGAACGCTCCATCGACGTGCAGATTTCGCGTCTGCGCCGCATGGTGGAAGAAGATCCAGCGCATCCGCGTTACATTCAGACCGTCTGGGGTCTGGGCTACGTCTTTGTACCGGACGGCTCTAAAGCATGAGGCGATTGCGCTTCTCGCCACGAAGTTCATTTGCCCGTACGTTATTGCTCATCGTCACCTTGCTGTTCGCCAGCCTGGTGACGACTTATCTGGTGGTGCTGAACTTCGCGATTTTGCCGAGCCTCCAGCAGTTTAATAAAGTCCTCGCGTACGAAGTGCGTATGTTGATGACCGACAAACTGCAACTGGAGGACGGCACGCAGTTGGTTGTGCCTCCCGCTTTCCGTCGGGAGATCTACCGTGAGCTGGGGATCTCTCTCTACTCCAACGAGGCTGCCGAAGAGGCAGGTCTGCGTTGGGCGCAACACTATGAATTCTTAAGCCATCAGATGGCGCAGCAACTGGGCGGCCCGACGGAAGTGCGCGTTGAGGTCAACAAAAGTTCGCCTGTCGTCTGGCTGAAAACCTGGCTGTCGCCCAATATCTGGGTACGCGTGCCGCTGACCGAAATTCATCAGGGCGATTTCTCTCCGCTGTTCCGCTATACGCTGGCGATTATGCTATTGGCGATAGGCGGGGCGTGGCTGTTTATTCGTATCCAGAACCGACCGTTGGTCGATCTCGAACACGCAGCCTTGCAGGTTGGTAAAGGGATTATTCCGCCGCCGCTGCGTGAGTATGGCGCGTCCGAGGTGCGTTCCGTTACCCGTGCCTTTAACCATATGGCGGCTGGTGTTAAGCAACTGGCGGATGACCGCACGCTGCTGATGGCGGGGGTAAGTCACGACTTGCGCACGCCGCTGACGCGTATTCGCCTGGCGACTGAGATGATGAGCGAGCAGGATGGCTATCTGGCAGAATCGATCAATAAAGATATCGAAGAGTGCAACGCCATCATTGAGCAGTTTATCGACTACCTGCGCACCGGGCAGGAGATGCCGATGGAAATGGCGGATCTTAATGCAGTACTCGGTGAGGTGATTGCTGCCGAAAGTGGCTATGAGCGGGAAATTGAAACCGCGCTTTACCCCGGCAGCATTGAAGTGAAAATGCACCCGCTGTCGATCAAACGCGCGGTGGCGAATATGGTGGTCAACGCCGCCCGTTATGGCAATGGCTGGATCAAAGTCAGCAGCGGAACGGAGCCGAATCGCGCCTGGTTCCAGGTGGAAGATGACGGTCCGGGAATTGCGCCGGAACAACGTAAGCACCTGTTCCAGCCGTTTGTCCGCGGCGACAGTGCGCGCACCATTAGCGGCACGGGATTAGGGCTGGCAATTGTGCAGCGTATCGTGGATAACCATAACGGGATGCTGGAGCTTGGCACCAGCGAGCGGGGCGGGCTTTCCATTCGCGCCTGGCTGCCAGTGCCGGTAACGCGGGCGCAGGGCACGACAAAAGAAGGGTAAATAAACGGGAGGCGAAGGTGCCTCCCGTTTTGCTTTCTATAAGATACTGGATAGATATTCTCCAGCTTCAAATCATTACAGTTTCGGACCAGCCGCTACCAGCGCGGCACCCGCAGGGGTGTCGGTGTATTTATCGAAGTTGTTGATAAACAGTTTCGCCAGGGTTTCGGCTTTTTCCTGCCACTGTTCCGGAGAAGCGTAGGTGTTACGCGGATCGAGAATCTTCGTGTCTACGCCCGGCAGTTCGGTTGGGATCGCCAGGTTAAACATCGGCAGAGTGAAGGTTTCTGCATTATCCAGCGAACCGTTGAGGATGGCGTCGATAATGGCGCGGGTATCTTTAATCGAGATACGTTTGCCAGTGCCGTTCCAGCCAGTGTTAACCAGATAAGCCTGCGCGCCCGCCGCCTGCATACGTTTCACCAGCACTTCTGCGTACTGAGTCGGGTGCAGCGACAGGAATGCCGCGCCGAAGCAAGCGGAGAAGGTTGGCGTCGGTTCGGTGATGCCACGCTCAGTACCGGCCAGTTTGGCGGTGAAGCCAGAGAGGAAGTGATACTGGGTTTGATCGGCAGTCAGGCGAGAAACCGGCGGCAACACGCCGAAAGCATCAGCAGTCAGGAAGATAACCTTAGTCGCGTGGCCCGCTTTGGAAACCGGCTTAACAATGTTATCGATGTGATAGATCGGATAAGAAACGCGGGTGTTCTCGGTTTTTGAACCATCATCAAAGTCGATAGTGCCATCTTCACGCACGGTGACGTTTTCCAGCAACGCATCACGACGGATAGCGTTGTAGATTTCAGGTTCCGCTTCTTTCGACAGCTTGATAGTTTTTGCGTAGCAGCCGCCTTCGAAGTTAAACACGCCGTCATCGTCCCAGCCGTGTTCGTCATCGCCAATCAGGCGACGTTTCGGGTCGGTGGAAAGGGTGGTTTTACCGGTGCCGGAAAGGCCGAAGAACACCGCAACATCGCCTTTCTCACCAACGTTGGCGGAGCAGTGCATAGAAGCGATACCTTTCAGCGGCAGCAGGTAGTTCATCATCGAGAACATCCCTTTCTTCATTTCGCCGCCGTACCAGGTGCCGCCAATCAGCTGCATGCGCTCGGTCAGGTTAAACGCCACGAAGTTTTCGGAGTTGAGACCCTGTTCTTTCCACTGCGGGTTAGTGCACTTCGCGCCGTTCATAACGATAAAGTCTGGTTTGAAACCTGCCAGTTCTTCATCGCTCGGGCGAATAAACATGTTTTTGACAAAATGCGCCTGCCAGGCCACTTCGGTGATGAAACGGACGGAAAGACGAGTATCCGGGTTCGCACCACAGAAAGCGTCGACAACGAACAGACGTTTGCCGGAAAGCTGCCTGGTCACCAGGCCTTTCAGATGCTGCCAGGTTTCCGGAGAGAGAGGTTTGTTGTCGTTCTTACCTTTGCCTTTGTCTGCCCACCAGAAAGTATCGCGAGTGGTATCGTCACGGACGATATACTTATCTTTTGGTGAACGACCGGTGAAGATCCCGGTATCGACGGCAACGGCACCCAGATTAGTTAACACCCCGCGCTCATAACCTGTCAGGCTCGGATCGAGCTCTTCCTGATACAGCAGGTCGTAGCTTGGGTTGTAAACGATATCATGTACGTCACTGATACCATAAGCCTCGAGTTCTTGCGGGGTCAAACCATTGTTAACGCGCATTTCACTGCTCCTTAGCCAATATGTATTGCCTGAATAGTAAAGTCTTTTTGGGGGTGTTAACCGCGACAAGGCTCATAGATTTACGTATCTGGAGAAATTCATATTTGACAAAAAACTCCGTGATTCCTGTCACGAAACGGTTGCTATTATCGCAGAAATAGCATTTTAGGTGTGGAAAATGTTCTCAAAAGGTTAAATCTTGGTTTATATGGCGGGAATATTGTGAGTGGAATCGCATTCCTGAATGAAATTGATGCAAATTCAACCGGTAAAGTATCGATTCACCACGCTAACTTTTTTTGATTATTTTCTGAAAAAAGCAAAATACTACTGCCCGGATGCGATAATTAACCCACCTTTTGATTCTGGATAACCAACATGGATAACGTTGAACTTTCACCCGCAACACGCTGGGGGATGATTGCTACCGGATTACTTCAGGGTCTGGTTTGCTACCTGCTGATCGCCTGGCTTTCCGGAAAAAATCACAGTTGGATTGTTTATGGCGTGCCTGCGACCGTCGCGTTTTCATCCGTTTTACTCTTCTCCGTGATCTCTTTTAAACAGAAGCGCCTTTGGGGATGGCTGGCGCTAGTGTTTATTGCCACGCTGGGGATGAGCGGCTGGCTGAAGTGGCAAACTGATGGCATGAACCCCTGGAGAGCTGAAAAGGCGCTTTGGGATTTTGGTTGCTATCTGCTGTTGATGGCAATGTTGTTGCTACCGTGGATACAACAAAGCCTTCGCATCCGCAATGACAGTAGCCGCTATCGCTATTTTTACCAGTCAGTATGGCATAACGTACTTATATTACTGGTGATTTTTCTCGCCAATGGCTTGACGTGGCTGGTGCTTTTACTGTGGAGTGAGTTGTTTAAACTTGTTGGCATCACGTTTTTCAATACGCTCTTTTTTGCAACCGACTGGTTTATTTATCTCACGTTAGGTCTGGTTACCGCGCTGGCGGTGATCCTCGCGCGAACACAGTCACGTTTAATCGACTCTATTCAAAAGTTGTTCACGTTAATCGCCACGGGGTTGCTGCCGTTAGTATCATTGCTAACCCTGATGTTTATCATCACCCTGCCGTTTACGGGCCTGAGCGCGATTTCTCGCCACATCTCCGCCGCCGGGTTGCTGTTGACGCTGGCCTTTTTGCAATTGATCTTAATGGCTATTGTCCGCGATCCGCAAAAAGCGTCACTTCCCTGGACAGGGCCGTTGCGTTGCCTGATTAAAACCGCTTTGCTGGTTGCTCCGCTGTATGTGTTCGTCGCCGCCTGGGCGTTATGGCTGCGGGTCGCTCAGTACGGCTGGACTGTCGACCGCTTGCAGGGCGTGCTGGCGGTGCTGGTGTTACTGGTGTGGTCGCTGGGGTATTTTGTCAGCATCGTCTGGCGTAAAGGGCAAAATCCCGTTGTTCTTCAGGGCAAAGTGAACCTTGCGGTTTCGTTATTGGTGTTGGTGATACTGGTGCTTCTTAATTCGCCGGTGCTGGACAGTATGCGCATTAGCGTGAACAGCCATATGGCGCGTTATCAGAGCGGCAAAAACACGTCAGACCAGGTAACTATCTACATGCTCGAGCAGAGCGGTCGCTATGGACGTGCTGCGCTTGAGTCGCTGAAAAGCGATGCCGGGTTTATGAAAGACCCGAAACGCGCGCGGGATCTGCTGATGGCGTTAGATGGAGAGCAACATCTTCAGCAACAGGTATCGGAAAAAGTATTAGCCGATAATGTGTTAATTGCCCCTGGTTCTGTTAAACCTGATGCGACATTCTGGTCGGCCTTAATCCAGGATCGCTATAACGTGATGACCTGTATTGAAAAAGACGCCTGCGTCCTGGTCGAGCAAGATCTGAATAGTGATGGTCAGGCGGAGCGGATCCTGTTTGCTTTTAATGATGACAGAGTCATTGTCTATGGCTTTGACTCAGACAGAAAAGAATGGGACGCGCTTGATATGAGTTTACTTCCGAACGAAATAACGAAAGAAAAATTACTCACAGCTGCGAAGGATGGAAAACTGGGGACGAAGCCTAAAGCGTGGCGCGATCTTGTAGTGGATGGTGAAAGGCTGAATGTGAATCTGAATGAGTGACAAAGCGCATCAGGTGTATTAGTCGTAAAATCCGGCAGAGCCCTCTCTGCCGGACATACTCATTAATGAACTTGCGGATCTGCCGGAGACGCGTTGTTGCGGATTTCAGCAATATCCATCGCATTGAACAGATAGTGGTTACCGCAGTAATCACAATGCATGTCAATTTCGCCATCTTCCGCCAGGATGCTATCAACTTCTTCATCAGGCAGCGTTTTCAGCGCATCGGCGCAACGTTCACGCGAGCAGGTGCATTTGAACTCCACATCCTGCGGATCGTAAACCGTCACCTCTTCTTCGTGATACAAACGCCACAACACTTCGTTTGCCGGTAAGGTCAGCAGTTCTTCGGTTTTGATGGTTTCGGTTAGCGTCGCCAGGTGGTCAAAGTCGTCCTGCTGGGCATTTTGCGCAGGCATTACCTGCAACAACATACCGCCTGCAGCCGGTTTGCCGTCTACGTCGCCGGTGCGAATAAACAGGCGCGTCGGCAGCTGTTCAGAACGCATAAAGTAATCTTCCAGGCAGGCCGCCAGGGTATCACCTTCCAGACCAACTACGCCCTGATAGCGTTCGCCTTCGCTCGGGGTAATGGTGATCACCACGTAACCATTGCCGACCAGCGTTTTCAGGTCGGCATTTTCTGGAATTTCGCCCTGCACGCGCGCCACACCGCGCATCTGCTGGTTATTGTTACCGTTAATAACCGCCAGATTCATCGGACCGTCGCCCTGCAGCTGTACGGTGATATCACCATCAAACTTCAGCGTAGCGGTTAACAGGCTGGTCGCAACCAGCAGTTCTGCCAGCACGTTTTTAACGGGCTGCGGATAATCGTGGTTCTCAAGGATCTGTTGCAGGGTTTCCGAAACGGTTACCAGTTCGCCGCGCACGGCAAAGTTTTCAAACAGATAGCGATGTAATTGGTCATGTTGCGGCATAATCATCTCTCTTGCAGGTGACAGTTATTCACTGTCGCCGTGTTTAAATCGTAACAGGTCGCGGCGCTCTTTTTTGTCCGGGCGTCGGTCCGGGTGCGGCATGGTTAAGGCATTAAGTTTACGTGCCAGCGCCATTTTTTTGCGTTTCTCTACACTTTCCGCAGTCTCTTCATACAGCAAGGCTGCCTCGCTGGCGGGGCGACGCTGTTCAGTAATCGCCTTTACAATCACCGTGCGTTCGTCATTTCCCTGGCGCAGAGTGAGCGTGGCATTCAGCTCGACGATTTTGCTCGGCTTGCTGCGCTGCCCGTTGTAATGCACCTTACCGCCTTCAATCATTTCACGGGCCAGCGCGCGGGTTTTATAAAAACGGGCAGCCCATAGCCATTTATCCAGTCGAACCTCAACAGCAGGTTTTTCTTTCATGGCGTCTCCTTCACATTAGCGAGGGGATCAGGCGGCGGTAGTCATTCAGTGACGGATGGCGTTGATACTGTTTCTCGGCAATCCCGGAATCAGGATTAGTCACGCCGAGGCAGTAACGAATACCAAATTGCGCGGCAGCATCGAGAATCGCTTCGCTGTCATCAATAAACAGCGTTCTTTCAGCTTTCAGACCCGTAGCTTCGGCCACTGCATGCCATAACCGCTGATCCTCTTTCGGATAACCAAATGTGTGGGTGGAAAGTAATAAATCAAGGTGTGCGTCCAGACCCGTATGCTCAAGTTTTACCGACAGGTTGTGCGGATGCGCATTGGTGAGCAAAATTCGCTGCTTACCGCTGGCTTTCAGTGCCTCAAGAAACGGAATGGTATCTTCACGCAGTACGGCACGCGGTCCCATCTCGGTGGTCATCGCACAGATATCCAGACCCAGTTGCTCACTCCAGTAATCAAGACAGTACCAGTTTAGCGTATGCTGTACGTCGTGATATTGCTGGCGCATATATTCCATCGCTTCCTGTGGCGTAACCCCGTTTTTCGCGCCCCATGTTTCAGGCACCAGCTTTTGCCAGAAATAGTTATCGAAGGCGAGGTCGAGCAACGTGCCGTCCATATCCAGCAGAACGGTATCTACGTCCTGCCAGGCAATGTTGATATGCATGAGGGAAATCTCCAGAGTGAAGCAATTTGCGCGACAGGGTAGCATAACCTGCCGCGCAAACGTGTTATTCGATAAGGCTTTCTGAAGGGGTGATCAGTTGCGGGTTCAGGCAGCTTTCATAATAGGCCTGAATCTCCATCATGCGAGTGCGATGACGCTGGTAACGACGCCAGGCCTGTACGCCATTGTAAATGGCGCTACCCAGCATCGTCAGTAGCAGCAATGTGGTGCTGAGATAGCGCCACAGGCCGGAACGATCCGGGATCGGATGAAGGCCAATATGCTGCGTACCATTGGCGTCAGTGAAGATTTTTGTGACGATACCCTCGGCGTTAAACGGCGTATGCATCAGCATTTGTGCCAGTTTCTGGAAAGCGTTCCACTGTTCTTGCGGCGGGTAGTCGTAAAGTGATGCCGAAGGCCAGGGCTGATCAACAAAATCGCTGCCTTCGTCGCTGACAATCAGGAATCCGCCGGGGGCCGGACTGTTTAGTGATTGTGCCGCTCGCGCCGTTTCATGCGTGATAAACGGCGCGGTGGAGGTTGCCACCAGGTTATCCAGCGATTCCGCACTCACCGGGCGTAATAACACATTCACGCCATCGAGCTTCCCGGTGTTGGCGCGTTTTACCAGCGCGTCCCAGTCTTTACTGTTGCCGAGATTGACCAGCGCATTTTTCAGTCGCACACAGTCATCTTTGGCAGAACATAAATCCGCTGTCTTCAGTACAATGTCGCCAAAATCATCAAGCAATACCATGCCGGATTTTTGAATCGCTGAACGTAATGAGGCACTGACGCGAGATTCATCTTCCGGTTTAGGGTGCAGCTGGCGATTAACTGCTTCGGTCAATGCCGTCGCTTTGTTGACCAGTTCAGATTCTGGTAATGGTAATGAGCGGGCGTCGTTCCAGATGATCTGCGAGCAGTCAAACGGTAAAAAAGGTGAATTGGTTTTCGCGCTCCAGGTTCCGGAAGTGCGAATATTACACATTCCCGTACCGCTAATACGCAATGTATCGCCTACCCGCACGCCAGCGTCAGCCAGTTGTTTTACGCTGGTGGCTTCAATGGTCTGCGCGCCTTTCATCCATGAGAGAGTGAATTTCAGCGGCATATCCAGCGGGATCCAGAATAACAGCATAAACAGCACCAGCAGCGAGCCCGCAGCGATAATCGTACTGCGCAGCCAGTGCTGTAACGGAAAGTTTTTTACTTCATCATGCAGCGAAAGATATCGTCCCTGACGCACTACATGGCGGTCGAGATAGATATCGATATCGGTTTGTTGACCGAGATCCTGAGCAATGTATGGCTGCCAGTGTGCGGGATAGACCAGGTCGATAATACCGAGTGAAATATTGTTGATCTGTTCCTGATCGTTTTCGCCAAACAATCCCCAACGACGGGGTGTACCGCGCAGACAATGAATTTCCCGCAGGGAGGATTTTGCCGGGGGCGCGAATAGCCCCCACAGACCTGCGCCCAGCAGCAGTAACGCGCCGCCTGCCAGCCACGGAACAAATACATCCGGGGTAATCAGGCAGAAAAAGAACATCAGGAAGGAGGCGACGATCAGCAACGCTTCACGCAGCCCGCGCGGACGACTCAGCGCATATTCTTCATGCGTTTCTTTGCGAATATTGAGTAGCTCGATTTGCTCACTCTCTTCCCCGCGAATCGACGCCTGCGTTGACGGAACAGGTTGCAAGGCATAGCCGCGAGTTTCCTGCATGTACTCCTGCAGCGTATGACCGTTGAGTGAAATAACCAGCGGCAGCGAATCGGTATGAATCAGTTCAACGGTATTCTCATCGTTGATGTACTGTTCCCAGAAAGGGGGCAGGTGGACTTCTACCGAATCGAGGTAGTAACGCCATTTATTCGGATCGTCGGTAGAGATGCCGTAACGCGTGATAGCGTGTGTCAGCATCATGACGTTGTTGCTTTCGGCATTCAGCGCCAGAGAGATCGGTGCCGCGCTGGCTCCCGTTGGGCCAGGCACCTGTAATACCTGCGTCAGGCTCTCAAGATAATTTTCAACGGCGCTACGTTCTTCAGGTGTGAGTTTACGCGTTTGCGCATCCGCGAAGGCGTTGGTCCAGGGCAGCTGACGCCGTCTGGATCGCACTTTTATCAGCCATCCCGCAAGTAGTGAGCAGGCCAGCAAAGCAGCTAAAAAAATCACAATGGTGCTCATGCTTTCCCCATCTTACTTAGTCTGTCAGGCGTGGTCAGTCGCACCGGACACAATACATGATTCTGCGGTTGGCTATCGGCAAGCGTGGAGTTTAACTTGAGCATCATTAAGCACATCACAGTAACCGCTGATCATAGCAAACCCTCTGAAGGCGGAATATCAGCAAATTCCTGGAGTTATTTCAACCTATTGACTTTTAATTTGATTTGAGGACGATTATTTATTAAGTTACATAAATGTAAATAACATGCAATTCACATTGCCGAAAGCGTGTCCGATATCGCACAATAACCGCTGATTTCACAGCATAGATCCCACGATGAGCAAATCATTACAAAAACCCACCATTCTGAATGTTGAAACTGTAGCCCGTTCCCGACTGTTTACCGTCGAGAGCGTGGATCTGGAGTTCAGCAATGGCGTGCGGCGTGTTTATGAACGAATGCGTCCAACCAACCGGGAAGCAGTGATGATTGTGCCGATTGTGGACGATCACCTGATCCTGATCCGCGAATACGCAGTGGGAACTGAATCCTACGAATTAGGTTTTTCGAAAGGATTAATTGATCCGGGTGAAAGCGTCTACGAAGCCGCTAACCGCGAGCTAAAAGAAGAGGTTGGATTTGGTGCGAACGATCTGACTTTTTTGAAGAAGCTCAGCATGGCACCGTCTTATTTTTCCAGCAAAATGAATATCGTGGTAGCGCAAGATCTCTACCCGGAATCACTGGAAGGCGATGAGCCAGAGCCGCTACCACAGGTGCGCTGGCCGCTGGCGCATATGATGGATTTGCTGGAAGACCCTGACTTCAACGAAGCGCGTAATGTCAGCGCGCTGTTCCTCGTGCGCGAATGGTTGAAAGGGCAGGGGCGAGTGTAAATGCGTAAAGTTCGCCTGATGCATAATGCTTATCAGGCTTACGAAGTTTCTGCAATATATTGATTTTTCTAGATGTTGCTAGACGGGTAAAGTGTTCACGCCGTATCCGGTATAAACAAAGTGCACTTTGTCAGCAAACTGAAAAAGGCGCCGAAGCGCCTTTTTAATCAGAACAATTCCTGTGCTTCGCCATTATCGATAATGGTCGTACCCACCTCGTGCACCGCTTGTTGTGTCGGCTGCGTACCTTCGATGAAATACTCTTCGCGGCTGTTGCCACCATTAGCTAACTGCCCGGTGCTGCGATCGATATTCACCGTCACAATACCCGGTGGCGGCGTTAGCGGCTGCTCCGGCACACCTTCAAGAACGGCTTTCATATAAGCGTCCCATGCAGGCTGGGCACTCTTGGCACCGCCTTCGTAACCTGAGATCTGATCTTTAATCGCTCCGGAAGCCGTTGTATGACCGAGATTACGACGGTGATCATCAAAGCCAATCCAGACCGAGGTCACAACACCCGGACCGTAACCCGAGAACCACGCATCTTTCGAACTGTTAGTGGTACCGGTTTTCCCGCCGATATCGCGACGCTGCAAATCACGACCTGCACGCCAGCCGGTACCCTGCCAGCCTGGCTCACCAAAGATATTGGTGTTCAAAGCACTCTTAATCAGGAATGCCAGCGGAGTGTTGATGACGTGCGGTGCGTACTCCTGCGCGCCAGTCTTCGCCACTAACGCCTGATTAGCCTGCTCCAGCTGCGGCATTGGTACAGAAACATTCTGCTGCTCGCGGGAGATAGCGACATCTTCAACATCGTTATTTTCCAGCACGTTCGATTTCTGCGTATCACCGTAAATCACCGGAATATCACATTCCGGGCAAGCTACTTTCGGTTTCGCTTCGAAAATCACGCCGCCCTGATCGTTTTCAATTTTGCTGATAAACCACGGGTCCACCAGGAAGCCGCCGTTCGCCATGACCGCGTAGCCACGCGCCACCTGCATTGGGGTAAAGGACGCTGAACCCAGCGCCAGCGATTCGGTGTGGACAATGTTTTGCGCCGGGAAGCCGAAGCGTTGCAGATATTCTGCAGCGTAGTCGACGCCCATCGCCCGCATTGCGCGTACCATCACCACGTTTTTCGACTGACCCAGCCCCTGACGTAAGCGAATTGGACCGGCATACTGCGGTGGTGAGTTCTTCGGCTGCCAGTCAGAACCGGCACCTGCATCCCAGCGGGAAATTGGCACATCGTTCAACATACTTGCCAGCGTCAGACCTTTATCCATCGCCGCGGTGTAGAGGAACGGTTTGATGTTGGAACCCACCTGACGCAGTGCCTGGGTGGCGCGGTTAAACTTGCTCTGATTGAAATCAAAGCCACCGACCAGCGCCATAACGGCACCATTTTGCGGATTGATCGACACCAGCGCCGAGTTCACTTCCGGCACTTGTGCCAGCCACCATGCATCGCCGACCTGACGAACCCAGATTTGCTGTCCCGTTTGCAGAACATCGGTCACTTTACGCGGCGTCGGTCCCTGCTGAGTATCCGAACGGTAAGGACGCGCCCAGCGAACGCCGTCCATACTCAATGCGACAGTCGACCCGTCCGCCAGCATTGCCGTCGCTTCCTGAGGATTGGCGCTGGTGACTGCGGCAGGCAGCAGCGGACCATAGGTCGGCAGCGCCTTCAGCGTATCGGTAATCTTGTTGTTATCCCACACCGACTCGCCCACTTTCCACAGCACATTTGCCGGGCCGCGATAGCCGTGGCGCATGTCGTAGTCCAGCACGTTATTACGTACCGCCTGCTGCGCGGCCTGCTGCACTTTGCGGGTGATGGTGGTGTAAATGCGATAACCGTCTTCATAGGCACTTTCGCCATAACGGTTATACATCTCCTGGCGCACCATTTCGCTCAGGTACGGCGCAGAGAAAGCAATCTCCGGCGCGTGATAGTTAGCGTTAATCGCCTCAGTGCGTGTCTGATCGAACTGTTGTTGGGTGATATACCCTTCATCCAGCATCCGCGACAGCACGACGTTACGCCGCGCGACGGCACGATCCATCGAGTAGAGCGGGTTGAAGGTGGAAGGCGCTTTCGGCAGCCCGGCTATCACCGCCATTTCGTTCAGCGTCAGTTGGTCGACCGTTTTTCCGAAATAGACTTGTGCCGCAGCACCGACACCATAGGCGCGGTAACCAAGGTAAATCTTGTTCAGATAAAGCTCGAGGATCTCGTCTTTCGTCAGCAGCTGTTCAATGCGAATCGCGAGGAAGACTTCCTTAATCTTACGCATCAGCGTGCGTTCTGGACTGAGGAAGAAGTTTCTCGCCAGCTGCTGGGTAATGGTACTTGCCCCTTGTGACGCGTGACCGGAGAACAGCGCCACGCTTGCTGCACGGAAGATCCCCACCGGGTCAACGCCGTGATGCTCGTAGAAGCGGCTGTCTTCTGTCGCGATAAAGGCTTTCACCATCTCCGGTGGGATTTGATCCAACGTAACCGGAATACGACGTTTCTCACCGTATTGAGCAATCAGCTCGCCATCGGCGCTGTAAATCTGCATCGGAATTTGCAGGCGAACATCTTTTAATGTCGCCACATCCGGCAGTTGTGGCTCGATGTAGCGGTATAGGCCATAAATCGAGCCTGCTCCCAGCAGAATGCAACAGACTGCAAGGATCAAAAAATACTTTACGAACTTCACTGGAAATTTCCCATTTAGTTTCATTTGGGCAGTTTATAAACAAACGCGCGGTAGTATAAAGGCAAGCCAGACGCATTGATATACCCGTCAGAGTGACGGGTGATAAGGAGATCATCACAATGGCATTTAAGATCTGGCAAATTGGTTTGCATTTACAACAGCAAGAAGCGTTAGCGGTTGCGATCGTGCGGGACGCAAAAGAATGCTTTTTGCAACGCTGGTGGCGGTTGCCGTTGGCGCACGACATTATCAAAGATGGGCGGATTGTTGATGCGCAGCGGCTGGCTAAAACGTTGTTGCCGTGGAGTCGCGAACTGCCGCAGCGCCATCACATCATGTTGGCGTTTCCCGCCAGTCGCACATTACAGCGGTCATTTCCGCGCCCGTCGATGTCCCTCGGTGAGCGGGAGCAAATGGCCTGGCTGTCTGGGACGATGGCCCGCGAGCTGGATATGGATCCGGACTCCCTGCGCTTCGATTACAGCGAAGACTCACTCAGCCCCGCTTATAACGTGACTGCCGCGCAAAGCAAAGAGCTGGCAACGCTACTTACTCTGGCAGAAAGGTTGCGTGTTCATGTGAGCGCGATCACCCCGGATGCCAGTGCATTACAGCAATTCCTGCCTTTTTTACCTTCTCATCAGCAATGTCTGGCCTGGCGTGATAACGAACAGTGGCTGTGGGCGACGCGCTATAGCTGGGGGCGCAAACTGGCGGTAGGGATGACTAGCGCGAAGGAGCTGGCGGCAGCGTTATCCGTTGATCCCGACAGCGTCGCGATATGTGGCGAAGGCGGATTTGATCCCTGGGAGGCCGTTTCTGTTCGTCAGCCGCCGCTACCGCCGCCTGGTGGAGACTTTGCCATCGCGCTGGGGCTGGCGCTTGGGAAGGCGTACTGATGAACCCGCCAATTAATTTTTTGCCCTGGCGACAGCAACGCCGGACCGCTTTTCTGCGTTTCTGGTTGCTGATGTTCGTTGCGCCTCTGCTGCTGGCCGTCGGGATAACGCTAATACTGCGTCTGACAGGCAGCGCCGAAGCGCGCATAGACGCCGTTTTGCTTCAGGGGGAACAACAACTCGCCCACAGCTTACAGATAACGAAACCACGTTTGCTGGAGCAACAGCAGTTACGCGAACAGCGTTTGCAACGGCAGCGCCAGCGACAATTTACCCGCGACTGGCAATCTGCGCTGGAAGCTCTGGCGGCGCTTTTACCCGAGCACGCCTGGCTGACAACGATAAGCTGGCAGCAGGGAACGCTGGAGATCAAGGGGCTTACAACAAGCATTACCGCGTTAAACGCACTGGAAACGTCACTCCGCCAGGATGCTTCTTTTCATCTCAATCAGCGGGGGGCCACGCAGCAGGATGCGCAGGGACGCTGGCAATTTGAGTATCAGTTAACAAGGAAGGTTAGCGATGAACATGTTCTTTGACTGGTGGTTCGCCACATCACCCCGTCTCCGCCAGCTTTGCTGGGCAGTCTGGTTGCTGATGTTAGTTACGCTCATTTTTCTGTCATCGACACACCAGGAAGAGAGCGACGCATTAATTCGACTACGGGCAAGTCATCACCAGCAGTGGGCCGCACTGTATCGCCTGGTAGACACCACTCCCTTCAGCGAGGAAAAAACGCTGCCCTTTTCGCCACTGGATTTTCAGTTATCCGGCGCGCAACTGGTTTCCTGGCATCCATCCGCGCAGGGAGGCGAGTTGGCGTTGAAAACGCTGTGGGAAGCAGTGCCGTCGGCATTTACACGGCTGGCAGAGCGCAACGTCAGCGTGAGCCGTTTTTCGTTAAGCGTGGAAGGTGATGATCTTTTGTTCACGCTACAACTGGAGACGCCGCATGAGGGTTAAACGCTGGTTGTTGGCAGGTGTTGCATTGTGCCTTTTAACCGGTATGCGTGACCCTTTTAAACCGCCGGAAGATCTATGCCGGATTAGCGAACTTAGCCAGTGGCGCTATCAGGGGATGGTAGGGCGAGGCGAGCACATCATCGGTGTAATAAAAGACGGGCAAAAGAAATGGCGACGGGTGCAGCAAAACGATGTGCTGGAAAACGGCTGGACAATTTTACAGCTGACGCCAGACGCACTAACGCTGGGAACCGGGACAAACTGCGAACCGCCACAATGGTTGTGGCAACGGCAAGGAGATACAAATGAAGCAATGGATAGCCGCACTACTGTTGATGCTGATACCCGGCGTACAAGCGGCAAAGCCGCAAAAAGTGACGCTGATGGTGGATGACGTTCCGGTAGCTCAGGTGTTGCAGGCGCTGGCTGAACAGGAGAAGTTGAACCTGGTCGTGTCGCCAGACGTCAGCGGTACGGTGTCGTTACATCTAACAGATGTTCCCTGGAAGCAGGCACTACAAACTGTAGTGAAAAGCGCCGGACTGATAACGCGCCAGGAGGGCAACATTCTCTCAGTGCATTCCATTGCCTGGCAGAATAACAATATCGCCCGCCAGGAGGCGGAGCAGGCGCGGGCGCAGGCAAATCTGCCGCTGGAAAATCGCAGTATAACCCTGCAATACGCCGACGCGGGAGAACTGGCGAAAGCGGGGGAGAAGCTACTGAGTGCCAAAGGGAGTATGACCGTCGATAAACGCACCAATCGCCTTTTGCTACGAGATAACAAAACGGCGTTAAGCGCACTGGAACAGTGGGTAGCGCAAATGGATCTGCCGGTCGGGCAGGTTGAGCTGTCGGCGCATATTGTCACCATTAATGAAAAAAGTTTGCGTGAGTTAGGCGTGAAATGGACGCTGGCCGATGCGCAACACGCTGGTGGCGTTGGGCAAGTCACCACGCTTGGTAGCGACCTCTCCGTAGCGACGGCGACAACGCATGTCGGTTTTAACATTGGGCGCATCAACGGACGTTTGCTGGATCTTGAGCTTTCTGCGCTCGAACAAAAACAGCAGCTGGATATTATCGCTAGTCCGCGTCTGCTGGCCTCACATCTTCAGCCTGCCAGCATTAAACAGGGGAGCGAAATTCCATATCAGGTTTCCAGCGGGGAAAGTGGCGCGACGTCGGTGGAATTTAAAGAGGCCGTCCTGGGGATGGAGGTCACGCCCACGGTGTTACAAAAAGGTCGCATCCGGCTGAAATTACACATCAGCCAGAACGTTCCGGGGCAGGTGCTACAGCAGGCTGATGGCGAAGTGCTGGCGATTGATAAGCAGGAGATCGAAACGCAGGTCGAGGTCAAAAGCGGAGAAACGTTGGCGCTGGGCGGCATTTTTACCCGTAAAAATAAATCGGGTCAGGATAGCGTACCGTTGCTTGGCGACATTCCCTTGTTCGGGCAATTATTTCGTCATGACGGAAAAGAAGATGAACGACGCGAGTTAGTGGTGTTTATCACGCCACGACTGGTTTCCAGTGAGTAAACAGCCGTAAAAGCGGTAATGTTTTTACGCTGAACGTGTTTCATCTATTTGACGCGCGCAGGTATTTAGCATACAAGGAGTACCGATTTGAGAGTTGGTGCTCTTCGCTGCCTGCGTTCCATGATGATGATTTATCATTCAGGCGGCATTTTGCTGTCTTTTTTACGCTAATCTTACCCGGTGATTTATCGCCAGAGCGGTGGTAGCAAGGCAGCGCGCTTGCAGCGACCAGATATGCAGAGGGATGGGTGATTTATTCAGTTGCCAAACCCGCTGGAGTATTGAGATAATTTTCAGTCTGACTCTCGCAATATCTTATGAGGTTTCAGTTCATGTCCTGCGGCGCTCTCTGAGCGAAGCGGGTTTATCATTAACGAATAGTCTTAGTAGTACCGAAAAAATGGCAGAGAAACGCAATATCTTTCTGGTTGGGCCTATGGGTGCCGGAAAAAGCACTATTGGGCGCCAGTTAGCTCAACAACTCAATATGGAATTTTACGATTCCGATCAAGAGATTGAGAAACGAACCGGAGCTGATGTGGGCTGGGTTTTCGATTTAGAAGGCGAAGAAGGCTTCCGCGATCGCGAAGAAAAGGTCATCAATGAGTTGACCGAGAAACAGGGTATTGTGCTGGCTACTGGCGGCGGCTCTGTGAAATCCCGTGAAACGCGTAACCGTCTTTCCGCTCGTGGCGTTGTCGTTTATCTTGAAACGACCATCGAAAAGCAACTTGCACGCACGCAGCGTGATAAAAAACGCCCGTTGCTGCACGTTGAAACACCGCCACGTGAAGTTCTGGAAGCGTTGGCCAATGAACGCAATCCGCTGTATGAAGAGATTGCCGACGTGACCATTCGTACTGATGATCAAAGCGCTAAAGTGGTCGCTAACCAGATTATTCACATGCTGGAAAGCAACTAATTCTGGCTTTATATACACTCGTCTGCGGGTACAGTAATTAAGGTGGATGTCGCGTTATGGAGAGGATTGTCGTTACTCTCGGGGAACGTAGTTACCCAATTACCATCGCATCTGGTTTGTTTAATGAACCAGCTTCATTCTTACCGCTGAAATCGGGCGAGCAGGTCATGTTGGTCACCAACGAAACCCTGGCTCCTCTGTATCTCGATAAGGTCCGCGGCGTACTTGAACAGGCGGGTGTTAACGTCGATAGCGTTATCCTCCCTGACGGCGAGCAGTATAAAAGCCTGGCTGTACTCGATACCGTCTTTACGGCGTTGTTACAAAAGCCGCATGGTCGCGATACTACGCTGGTGGCGCTTGGCGGCGGCGTAGTGGGCGATCTGACCGGCTTCGCGGCGGCGAGTTATCAGCGCGGTGTTCGTTTCATTCAAGTCCCGACGACGTTACTGTCGCAGGTCGATTCCTCCGTTGGCGGCAAAACTGCGGTCAACCATCCCCTCGGTAAAAACATGATTGGCGCGTTCTACCAGCCTGCTTCAGTGGTGGTGGATCTCGACTGTCTGAAAACGCTTCCCCCGCGTGAGTTAGCGTCGGGGCTGGCAGAAGTCATCAAATACGGCATTATTCTTGACGGTGCGTTTTTTAACTGGCTGGAAGAGAATCTGGATGCGTTGTTGCGTCTGGACGGTCCGGCAATGGCGTACTGTATTCGCCGTTGTTGTGAACTGAAGGCAGAAGTTGTCGCCGCCGACGAGCGCGAAACCGGGTTACGTGCTTTACTGAATCTGGGACACACCTTTGGTCATGCCATTGAAGCTGAAATGGGGTATGGCAATTGGTTACATGGTGAAGCGGTCGCTGCGGGTATGGTGATGGCGGCGCGGACGTCGGAACGTCTCGGGCAGTTTAGTTCTGCCGAAACGCAGCGTATTATAACCCTGCTCACGCGGGCTGGGTTACCGGTCAATGGGCCGCGCGAAATGTCCGCGCAGGCGTATTTACCGCATATGCTGCGTGACAAGAAAGTCCTTGCGGGAGAGATGCGCTTAATTCTTCCGTTGGCAATTGGTAAGAGTGAAGTTCGCAGCGGCGTTTCGCACGAGCTTGTTCTTAACGCCATTGCCGATTGTCAATCAGCGTAACAACAAGAAAGGTCAGGCCGCTTATCAAGCGGTCTATTAGCTTCAGGTTAATTGCAACGTGGTAAGCATTAACCTTTTAGTGGGGTGTTAAATGGATGAATTCAAACCAGAAGACGAGCTGAAACCCGATCCCAGCGATCGTCGTACTGGTCGTTCTCGTCAATCTTCTGAACGTTCTGAGCGTACTGAACGTGGCGAACCGCAGATCAATTTTGATGATATTGAACTTGATGACACTGACGATCGCCGTCCGACTCGTGCGCAAAAAGAGCGCAATGAGGAACCGGAAATCGAAGAAGAAATTGACGAATCCGAAGATGAAACCGTGGATGAAGAGCGCGTAGAGCGTCGTCCGCGTAAGCGCAAAAAAGCAGCCAGTAAACCCGCTTCTCGTCAGTATATGATGATGGGCGTCGGCATTCTGGTTCTACTGCTGTTGATCATCGGTATCGGTTCTGCGCTAAAAGCCCCCTCGACCTCTTCCAGCGATCAAACCGCGTCTGGCGAGAAGAGTATTGATCTTGCAGGCAATGCGACCGATCAGGCGAATGGGGTGCAGCCAGCGCCGGGAACCACGTCTGCGGAAAATACTCAGCAGGATGTTTCTCTGCCACCGATCTCTTCTACGCCGACTCAAGGGCAAACCCCGGCGGCAACGGATGGTCAACAACGTGTTGAAGTGCAGGGTGACCTGAACAATGCGCTGACCCAGCCACAAAATCAGCAACAGTTGAACAATGTGGCGGTCAATTCCACATTGCCGACCGAACCCGCGACTGTCGCGCCTGTTCGCAATGGCAATGCATCGCGTGACACGGCGAAAACGCAAACCGCTGAACGTCCGGCCACTACGCGCCCAGCTCGTCAGCAGGCGGTGATTGAACCGAAAAAACCGCAAGCAACCGTGAAAACGGAGCCGAAGCCGGTAGCACAGACGCCGAAGCGTACTGAACCAGCTGCCCCTGTGGCGAGCACGAAGGCACCGGCTGCGACTTCTACGCCAGCACCAAAAGAGACGGCGACTACGGCTCCAGTACAGACGGCATCCCCGGCGCAAACCACGGCAACACCAGCCGCTGGAGGGAAGACCGCAGGTAATGTTGGTTCGTTGAAATCGGCACCGTCCAGCCATTACACTCTGCAGCTGAGCAGTTCCTCTAACTACGACAACCTGAACGGTTGGGCGAAGAAAGAGAATCTGAAAAACTACGTTGTCTATGAAACGACGCGTAATGGTCAGCCGTGGTATGTCCTGGTTTCTGGCGTGTACGCTTCGAAAGAAGAGGCGAAAAAAGCGGTATCTACATTGCCAGCAGATGTCCAGGCCAAAAACCCGTGGGCGAAACCGCTGCGTCAGGTACAGGCCGATCTGAAGTAATCAAGGTTATCTCCCGCAATGGTTTATCGTTGCGGGAGTTGCCTGAAGCGCTGGATGCTGTCGGAGCTTTCTCCACAGCCGGAGAAGGTGTAATTAGTTAGTCAGCATGAAGAAAAATCGCGCTTTTTTGAAGTGGGCAGGGGGCAAGTATCCCCTGCTTGATGATATTAAACGGCATTTGCCCAAGGGCGAATGTCTGGTTGAGCCTTTTGTAGGTGCCGGGTCGGTGTTTCTCAACACCGACTTTTCTCGTTATATCCTTGCCGATATCAATAGCGACCTGATCAGTCTCTATAACATTGTGAAGATGCGTACTGATGAGTACGTACAGGCCGCACGCGAGCTGTTTGTTCCCGAAACAAATTGCGCCGAGGTTTACTATCAGTTCCGCGAAGAGTTCAACAAAAGCCAGGATCCGTTCCGTCGGGCGGTACTGTTTTTATATTTGAACCGCTACGGTTACAACGGCCTGTGTCGTTACAATCTGCGCGGTGAGTTTAACGTGCCGTTCGGCCGCTACAAAAAACCCTATTTCCCGGAAGCAGAGTTGTATCACTTCGCTGAAAAAGCGCAGAATGCCTTTTTCTATTGTGAGTCTTACGCCGATAGCATGGCGCGCGCAGATGATGCATCCGTCGTCTATTGCGATCCGCCTTATGCACCGCTGTCTGCGACCGCCAACTTTACGGCGTATCACACAAACAGTTTTACGCTTGAACAACAAGCGCATCTGGCGGAGATCGCCGAAGGTCTGGTTGATCGCCATATTCCAGTGCTGATCTCCAATCACGATACGATGTTAACGCGTGAGTGGTATCAGCGCGCAAAATTGCATGTCGTCAAAGTTCGACGCAGTATAAGCAGCAACGGCGGCACACGTAAAAAGGTGGACGAACTGCTGGCTTTGTACAAACCAGGAGTCGTTTCACCCGCGAAAAAATAATTCTCAAGGAGAAGCGGATGAAACAGTATTTGATTGCCCCCTCAATTCTGTCGGCTGATTTTGCCCGCCTGGGTGAAGATACCGCAAAAGCCCTGGCAGCTGGCGCTGATGTCGTGCATTTTGACGTCATGGATAACCACTATGTTCCCAATCTGACGATTGGGCCAATGGTGCTGAAATCCTTGCGTAACTATGGCATTACCGCCCCTATCGACGTACACCTGATGGTGAAACCTGTCGATCGCATTGTGCCTGATTTCGCTGCCGCTGGTGCCAGCATCATTACCTTTCATCCAGAAGCCTCCGAGCATGTTGACCGCACGCTGCAACTGATTAAAGAAAATGGCTGTAAAGCGGGTCTGGTATTTAACCCGGCGACACCTCTGAGCTATCTGGATTACGTGATGGATAAGCTGGATGTGATCCTGCTGATGTCCGTCAACCCTGGTTTCGGCGGTCAGTCTTTCATTCCTCAAACACTGGATAAACTGCGCGAAGTACGTCGTCGTATCGACGAGTCTGGCTTCGACATTCGACTGGAAGTGGACGGTGGCGTGAAGGTGAACAACATTGGCGAAATCGCTGCGGCGGGCGCGGATATGTTCGTCGCCGGTTCGGCAATCTTCGACCAGCCAGACTATAAAAAAGTCATTGATGAAATGCGCAGTGAACTGGCAAAGGTAAGTCATGAGTAAGTTTGAAGATATTCGCGGCGTCGCTTTTGATCTCGACGGTACGCTGGTGGACAGTGCTCCCGGTCTTGCTGCTGCGGTAGATATGGCGCTGTATGCGTTGGAGTTACCCGTCGCAGGTGAAGAACGCGTTATTACCTGGATTGGTAACGGCGCAGATGTTCTGATGGAGCGCGCATTGACCTGGGCGCGTCAGGAACGTGCGACTCTGCGTAAAACAATGGGTAAACCGCCCGTTGATGACGACATTCCGGCAGAAGAACAGGTACGTATTCTGCGTAAACTGTTCGATCGCTATTATGGCGAGGTTGCCGAAGAGGGGACGTTTTTGTTCCCGCACGTTGCCGATACGTTGGGCGCGTTGCAGGCTAAAGGCCTGCCGCTAGGCCTGGTCACCAACAAACCGACGCCGTTCGTCGCGCCGCTGCTCGAAGCCTTAGATATTGCCAAATACTTTAGCGTGGTTATCGGCGGCGATGATGTGCAAAACAAAAAACCTCATCCGGACCCGCTGTTACTGGTGGCTGAGCGGATGGGAATTGCCCCACAACAGATGCTGTTTGTCGGCGACTCACGCAATGATATTCAGGCGGCAAAAGCGGCAGGTTGCCCATCCGTTGGCTTAACCTACGGATATAACTACGGCGAGGCTATCGATCTCAGCCAGCCTGATGTAATTTATCAGTCTATAAATGACCTTCTGCCCGCATTAGGGCTTCCGCATAGCGAAAATCAGGAATCGAAAAATGACTAAGCCCATCGTTTTTAGTGGCGCACAGCCCTCAGGTGAATTGACCATTGGTAACTACATGGGTGCGCTGCGTCAGTGGGTAAACATGCAGGATGACTACCATTGCATTTACTGTATCGTTGACCAACACGCGATCACCGTGCGCCAGGATGCACAGAAGCTGCGTAAAGCGACGCTGGATACGCTGGCCTTGTATCTGGCATGTGGTATCGATCCTGAGAAAAGCACCATTTTTGTTCAGTCCCACGTACCGGAACATGCGCAGTTAGGCTGGGCACTGAACTGCTATACCTACTTCGGCGAGCTGAGCCGCATGACGCAGTTTAAAGATAAATCTGCGCGTTATGCCGAGAACATCAACGCTGGTCTGTTTGACTATCCGGTGCTGATGGCGGCGGACATCCTGTTGTATCAAACTAATCTGGTACCGGTGGGTGAAGACCAGAAACAGCACCTCGAACTGAGCCGCGATATCGCCCAGCGTTTCAACGCGCTGTATGGCGATATCTTTAAGGTGCCGGAGCCGTTTATTCCGAAATCTGGCGCGCGCGTAATGTCGCTGCTGGAGCCGACCAAGAAGATGTCCAAGTCTGACGATAACCGCAATAACGTTATCGGCCTGCTGGAAGATCCGAAATCGGTAGTGAAGAAAATCAAACGTGCGGTCACTGACTCCGACGAGCCGCCGGTAGTTCGCTACGATGTGCAGAACAAAGCGGGCGTTTCCAACCTGCTGGATATCCTTTCTGCGGTAACGGGCCAGAGCATCCCAGAACTGGAAAAACAGTTCGAAGGCAAGATGTATGGTCATCTGAAAGGTGAAGTGGCTGATGCCGTTTCCGGTATGCTGACTGAATTGCAGGAACGCTATCACCGTTTCCGCAACGATGAAGCCTTCCTGCAACAGGTGATGAAAGATGGCGCGGAAAAAGCCAGCGCGCACGCTTCCCGTACGCTAAAAGCGGTGTATGAAGCGATTGGTTTTGTGGCGAAGCCGTAATTCACTATTGCTGGCAAATTGCGCTTTGTTCATGCCGGATGCGGCGTGAACGCCTTATCCGGCCTACAAAGTAATGCACATATTGCAAGGAAATGTAGGCCTGATAAGCGTAGCGCATCAGGCAATTTTGCTTTTATCATCACTCTGAAACCGGGGAAACCCGGTTTTTTTATCCTCATTTGCAATAATCCGAAAAAATGTGAAGTGCCTCGCCGTTTCCACATCTCGCTGTTGCGCCTTATCTTCAAATTCCTGAAGATATAAATATTCAATTTACTGAAAATTTATTATGCGTCGAACGTTTATCAAAAAAGAAGGCGTCGTCATAACGACGCTGGCCCGTTATTTGTTGGGTGAAAAGTGCGGTAACCGATTGAAAACCATAGATGAGCTGGCAAATGAATGCCGTTCATCCGTTGGCCTGACGCAGGCCGCGTTGAAAACGCTGGAATCAAGCGGAGCGATACGGATTGAACGCCGTGGGCGCAATGGCAGTTATCTGGTCGAGATGGATAACAAAGCGCTGCTGAGTCATGTGGATATCAACAACGTGGTGTGCGCGATGCCCTTGCCCTATACCCGTTTGTACGAAGGCCTGGCGAGCGGATTGAAAGCCCAGTTTGATGGCATTCCTTTTTACTATGCGCATATGCGCGGCGCGGATATTCGCGTGGAGTGTCTGCTTAATGGCGTGTATGACATGGCGGTGGTTTCGCGACTAGCGGCGGAAAGTTATCTCACGCAAAAAGGCTTATGCCTCGCGCTGGAGTTGGGGCCGCACACCTACGTTGGCGAGCACCAGTTGATTTACCGTAAAGGCGAGTCCGCAAACGTGAAGCGCGTGGGGCTGGATAACCGTTCGGCGGATCAGAAAATCATGACCGATGTTTTTTTTGGCGGTAGTGATGTGGAACGAGTCGATCTCTCTTATCACGAGAGTTTACAACGCATTGTTAAAGGCGATGTCGATGCGGTGATCTGGAACGTGGTGGCGGAAAACGAACTGACCATGCTGGGATTAGAGGCGACGCCGCTCACAGACGATCCGCGATTTTTACAGGCCACCGAAGCCGTGGTCCTGACGCGAGTCGATGATTACCCAATGCAACAACTGCTGCGTGCCGTTGTAGATAAACACGCCCTGCTCGCCCATCAACAACGGGTAGTGAGTGGGGAACAGGAACCGAGTTATTAAACGAAAGGCATCTGATATGGAAACCAGACTCAACCTGCTTTGCGAGGCAGGCGTTATTGATAAGGACATCTGCAAAGGCATGATGCAGGTCGTCAACGTACTGGAAACAGAGTGCCATCTGCCGGTGCGCAGTGAGCAAGGAACGATGGCGATGACACATATGGCGAGTGCACTGATGCGCAGTCGCCGTGGTGAAGAAATTGAGCCACTGGATAACGAGTTGCTGGCAGAGCTGGCGCAATCCAGCCACTGGCAAGCCGTTGTGCAATTGCATCAGGTGTTGTTGAAGGAATTCGCACTGGAAGTTAACCCGTGTGAAGAAGGCTATTTGTTGGCCAACCTTTATGGATTATGGATGGCTGCTAACGAAGAGGTTTGAAGCTCCCGACAAATCCACGTCGCACAACCTAAATATTCAAAAAAATGAATATTTAATTCAAGGAACAGAAACGAGGCAACAAGATGTTTGTAGAAGCATTGAAACGCCAGAACCCGGCGCTGATTTCCGCCGCACTAAGCCTGTGGCAGCAGGGAAAGATCGCTCCGGACAGCTGGGTGATCGACGTGGATCAGGTACTGGAAAACGGTAAGCGACTGATTGAGACGGCGCGGCTTTACGGCATTGAACTGTATCTGATGACCAAGCAGTTTGGTCGTAATCCGTGGCTGGCGGAAAAATTGCTGGCATTAGGCTATAGCGGCATTGTGGCGGTGGATTACAAAGAGGCGCGAGTCATGCGCCGCGCTGGTTTGCCGGTGGCGCATCAGGGGCATCTGGTACAAATCCCTTGTCATCAGGTTGCTGACGCCGTTGAACAGGGCACCGACGTCATCACCGTGTTTACTCTCGACAAAGCGCGGGAAGTTTCTGCGGCAGCGGTGAAGGCCGGACGTGTGCAGTTTGTGCTGCTCAAAGTTTATAGCGACGATGATTTTCTTTATCCGGGGCAGGAGAGCGGTTTTGTACAGCATTCGCTGCACGAGGTGGTTGCTGAAATTAAGAAACTGCCGGGGCTGCATTTAGCCGGACTTACCCATTTCCCTTGCCTGCTTTGGGATGAGGCTGCCGGAAAAGTTTTGCCGACACCGAATCTTCACACGCTGATACAGGCACGGGATCAACTGGCGAAATCTGGTATTGCGATTGAGCAACTGAACGCACCTTCTGCGACCAGCTGCACTTCGCTGCCATTGCTGGCGCAATACGGTGTGACTCATGCCGAACCCGGTCATGCGCTGACGGGCACTATTCCGGCAAACCAGCAGGGCGATCAGCCTGAACGTATCGCGATGCTCTGGTTAAGTGAAATCTCCCATCATTTCCGTGGCGACAGCTACTGCTACGGCGGCGGTTACTATCGTCGTGGTCATGCGCAACATGCGTTGGTGTTTACGCCAGAAAATCAAAAGATTACTGAAACCAATCTCAAAACTGTGGATGACAGCAGTATCGACTACACCCTGCCGCTGGCAGGCGAGTTTCCGGTAAGCAGTGCAGTGGTGCTCTGTTTCCGCACGCAGATTTTTGTCACCCGTAGCGATGTGGTGCTGGTGTCCGGTATTCACCGTGGCGAACCGAAAATCGTTGGTCGTTATGACAGTCTCGGCAACCCTCTGGAGGCGTAAATGGCGCGATTTGTGGTGTTAGTGATCGATAGCTTTGGCGTAGGGGCAATGAAAGATGTCACGTTGGTGCGTCCGCAGGATGCCGGGGCGAATACCTGTGGTCACATCCTGAGCCAGTTGCCGCATTTGCAGCTACCAACGCTGGAGAAGCTGGGGCTAATCAACGCATTGGGTTATGCGCCAGGCGATATGCAACCGTCAGATTCCGCAACCTGGGGCGTGGCAGAGCTGCAACATGAAGGTGGCGATACCTTTATGGGGCATCAGGAAATTTTAGGCACGCGCCCGTTACCGCCGCTGCGGATGCCTTTTCGCGATGTGATTGACCGTGTTGAGCAGGCATTAGTTTCCGCTGGCTGGCAGGTGGAGCGCCGTGGCGATGATCTGCAATTTCTGTGGGTCAATCAGGCGGTTGCGATTGGCGATAATCTCGAGGCGGATTTAGGCCAGGTCTATAACATTACCGTCAATCTCTCTGTGATCTCTTTTGACGACGCAATCAAAATTGGTCGTATTGTGCGTGAGCAGGTACAGGTCGGTCGGGTCATTACATTTGGCGGCCTGTTAACCGACAGTCAACGCATTCTCGATGCCGCAGAAAGCAAAGAAGGGCGCTTTATTGGGATTAATGCGCCGCGTTCTGGCGCTTATGACAACGGTTTCCAGGTCGTGCATATGGGCTATGGCGTCGATGAAAAAGTGCAGGTGCCACAAAAACTGTATGAAGCAGGCGTGCCAACCGTGCTGGTGGGTAAGGTGGCAGATATCGTCAACAATCCTTATGGCGTGAGCTGGCAAAATCTGGTGGATAGCCAGCGGATTATGGATATCACCCTCAACGAATTTAACACCCATCCGACGGCGTTTATTTGCACCAACATTCAGGAAACCGACCTCGCTGGTCATGCAGAAGACGTCGCACGTTATGCCGAACGTTTGCAGGTCGTTGACCGTAACCTTGCCCGGCTTGTTGAGGCGATGCAGCCAGATGATTGCCTGGTCGTGATGGCGGATCACGGCAACGATCCGACCATTGGTCACAGCCACCATACCCGCGAAGTGGTGCCAGTGCTGGTTTATCAGCAAGGGATGATCGCTACGCAGCTCGGTGTGCGCACCACGCTTTCTGATGTGGGGGCTACCGTGTGTGAATTTTTCCGCGCGCCACCGCCACAAAATGGTCGCTCTTTTCTTTCCTCCCTCCGGTTTGCAGGAGACACCCTATGAGTTTTGATCCGACGGGTTACACCCTCGCCCATGAACATCTGCATATTGATCTTTCCGGCTTTAAAAACAACGTGGACTGCCGCCTTGATCAGTATGCGTTCATTTGCCAGGAGATGAACGACCTGATGACCCGGGGCGTGCGTAATGTGATTGAGATGACCAACCGTTACATGGGGCGCAATGCGCAATTTATGCTCGATGTAATGCGCGAGACGGGGATCAACGTGGTGGCCTGTACCGGTTATTACCAGGACGCGTTTTTCCCGGAACATGTGGCGACCCGCAGCGTGCAGGAACTGGCGCAGGAGATGGTCGATGAAATTGAGCAGGGTATCGATGGCACGGAGCTGAAAGCCGGGATCATCGCGGAGATCGGCTCCAGCGAAGGAAAGATTACGCCGCTGGAAGAGAAGGTATTTATTGCCGCCGCGCTGGCACATAACCAGACCGGACGCCCGATCTCCACGCATACGTCGTTCAGCACCATGGGGCTGGAACAACTGGCTTTGTTGCAAGCCCACGGAGTTGATCTTTCGCGCGTCACCGTTGGTCACTGCGATCTGAAAGACAACCTCGACAACATTTTGAAGATGATCGATCTCGGCGCGTACGTGCAGTTCGACACCATTGGTAAGAACAGTTACTACCCGGACGAAAAGCGCATTGCGATGCTCCACGCGTTACGTGACCGTGGGTTGCTGAACCGCGTCATGCTGTCGATGGATATTACGCGCCGCTCCCATTTAAAAGCCAACGGTGGTTATGGCTATGACTATTTATTGACCACCTTTATTCCGCAATTGCGCCAGTCAGGATTCAGTCAGGCCGATGTGGATGTGATGTTACGTGAAAATCCCTCTCAATTTTTCCAATAAGGACAGACTCATGAAAAAGATTGGCGTTGCAGGCTTACAGCGTGAGCAGATTAAAAATACCATTGAAGCGACGGCTCCTGGCTGTTTCGAAGTTTTCATTCACAACGACATGGAAGCGGCAATGAAAGTGAAATCCGGGCAACTGGATTACTACATCGGTGCGTGTAATACCGGTGCGGGCGCGGCATTGTCGATTGCCATCGCGGTGATTGGCTATAACAAAAGTTGCACCATTGCCAAACCAGGCATTAAAGCGAAAGACGAGCATATCGCCAAAATGATCGCTGAAGGAAAAGTGGCGTTTGGCCTTTCCGTTGAGCACGTCGAACACGCGATTCCGATGCTGATTAACCATCTGAAATAAAAGGCACGACTATGGATCTGTATATTCAGATTATCGTGGTGGCGTGCCTGACGGGTATGACATCGCTTCTGGCGCATCGCTCGGCGGCTGTTTTTCATGACGGCATCCGCCCGATCCTGCCGCAACTGATTGAAGGCTAAATGAACCGTCGCGAGGCGGGGAGTATCGCTTTTGGTCTGAGCATTGGTTTTGTGGCCTCGGTGGGGATCTCTTTTACCCTGAAAACCGGGCTGCTAAACGCATGGTTACTCTTTCTTCCTACCGATATCCTCGGCGTACTGGCGATAAACAGCCTGATGGCGTTTGGTCTTGGCGCTATCTGGGGCGTGTTGATCCTTACTTGCCTGTTGCCAGTAAACCAGCTGCTGACCGCGCTGCCGGTGGATGTATTAGGTAGCCTCGGGGAATTAAGCTCGCCGGTGGTTTCTGCTTTTGCACTCTTCCCGTTGGTGGCGATTTTCTACCAGTTTGGCTGGAAGCAAAGTCTGGTCGCCGCCGTGGTTGTTCTGATGACCCGTGTGGTAGTCGTGCGCTATTTCCCACATCTTAACCCTGAATCCATCGAAATCTTTATTGGCATGGTGATGCTGCTGGGAATCGCGATAACTCACGACCTGCGTCATCGTGATGAAAATGACATCGATGCCAGCGGGCTTTCGGTGTTTGAAGAGCGCACGTCGCGGATTATCAAAAACTTACCCTATATCGCCATCGTGGGAGCATTGATTGCCGCCGTTGCCAGTATGAAGATTTTCGCCGGCAGTGAAGTGTCGATCTTCACTCTGGAGAAAGCGTACTCCGCAGGCGTAACGCCGGAACAATCGCAAACGCTGATCAACCAGGCTGCTCTGGCGGAGTTTATGCGCGGACTGGGTTTTGTGCCGTTGATTGCCACCACCGCGTTAGCCACCGGCGTATATGCAGTTGCGGGCTTTACCTTTGTTTATGCGGTGGGCTATCTCTCGCCGAATCCGATGGTTGCAGCGGTATTAGGCGCAGTGGTTATTTCGGCGGAAGTCTTGCTGCTTCGTTCGATCGGCAAATGGCTGGGACGCTACCCGTCGGTGCGTAATGCGTCGGATAACATCCGTAACGCCATGAATATGCTGATGGAAGTGGCGCTGCTGGTCGGTTCGATTTTCGCAGCAATTAAGATGGCGGGTTATACCGGATTCTCTATCGCGGTTGCCATTTACTTCCTCAACGAATCCCTGGGCCGTCCGGTACAGAAAATGGCGGCACCGGTCGTGGCAGTAATGATCACCGGTATTCTGCTGAATGTTCTTTACTGGCTTGGCCTGTTCGTTCCGGCTTAAGGAAGGCACCTATGAAGACGTTTCCTCTGCAAAGCCTGACGATTATTGAGGCGCAGCAAAAGCAGTTTGCGCTGGTGGATAGCATTTGTCGCCATTTCCCCGGCAGCGAGTTTCTTACTGGCGGTGATTTAGGCTTAACGCCAGGACTGAATCAACCGCGCGTTACCCAGCGTGTGGAACAGGTGCTGGCTGATGCATTTCACGCACAGGCTGCGGCGCTGGTGCAGGGCGCGGGGACTGGCGCGATTCGCGCCGGGCTGGCGGCTTTGCTCAAACCGGGGCAGCGTCTTCTGGTGCATGACGCGCCTGTTTACCCGACGACACGGGTTATTATTGAGCAGATGGGGCTGACGCTTATTACTGTTGATTTCAATGACCTGTCGGCACTGAAGCAGGTCGTCGACGAGCAACAACCGGATGCGGCGCTGGTGCAGCATACGCGCCAGCAGCCGCAGGACAGCTACGTGCTGGCAGATGTGCTGGCAACGTTGCGCGCGGCAGGTGTTCCAGCGTTAACCGATGACAACTATGCGGTGATGAAGGTGGCGCGAATCGGCTGTGAATGCGGCGCGAATGTCTCGACATTTTCCTGCTTCAAGCTATTTGGGCCAGAGGGTGTTGGTGCAGTGGTCGGCGATGCTGATGTTATCAACCGTATTCGCGCCACGCTTTACTCCGGCGGTAGCCAGATCCAGGGCGCACAGGCGCTGGAAGTATTGCGTGGTCTGGTGTTTGCGCCAGTGATGCACGCGGTGCAGGCAGGGGTATCTGAACGGTTGCTGGCTTTGCTTAACGGTGGTGCGGTGCCGGAAGTGAAAAGCGCGGTGATTGCTAATGCGCAGTCGAAGGTGTTGATTATCGAGTTTCATCAGCCGATTGCCGCCAGAGTGCTGGAAGAGGCGCAAAAGCGCGGTGCCTTGCCCAGGGAAAGATCATCAGAAGTACACTTTTTGTACTAAATAATTCGCATTTTATGTTTAAAAATTGAGATATTCCTTATTACCTAAAGCTGTTTTTTATTGCTTATACATGATCAAATACTTCTTACATAATTAAGGAGAACAAAATGGAACTTAAAAAATTGATGGAACATATTTCTATTATCCCCGATTACAGACAAGCCTGGAAAGTGGAACATAAATTATCGGATATTCTACTGTTAACTATTTGTGCCGTTATTTCTGGTGCAGAGGGTTGGGAAGATATAGAGGATTTTGGGGAAACACATCTCGATTTTTTGAAGCAATATGGTGATTTTGAAAATGGTATTCCTGTTCACGATACCATTGCCAGAGTTGTATCCTGTATCAGTCCTGCAAAATTTCACGAGTGCTTTATTAACTGGATGCGTGACTGCCATTCTTCAGATGATAAAGACGTCATTGCAATTGATGGAAAAACGCTCCGGCACTCTTATGACAAGAGTCGCCGCAGGGGAGCGATTCATGTCATTAGTGCGTTCTCAACAATGCACAGTCTGGTCATCGGACAGATCAAGACGGATGAGAAATCTAATGAGATTACAGCTATCCCAGAACTTCTTAACATGCTGGATATTAAAGGAAAAATCATCACAACTGATGCGATGGGTTGCCAGAAAGATATTGCAGAGAAGATACAAAAACAGGGAGGTGATTATTTATTCGCGGTAAAAGGAAACCAGGGGCGGCTAAATAAAGCCTTTGAGGAAAAATTTCCGCTGAAAGAATTAAATAATCCAGAGCATGACAGTTACGCAATCAGTGAAAAGAGTCACGGCAGAGAAGAAATCCGTCTTCATATTGTTTGCGATGTCCCTGATGAACTTATTGATTTCACGTTTGAATGGAAAGGTCTGAAGAAATTATGCGTGGCAGTCTCCTTTCGGTCAATAATAGCAGAACAAAAGAAAGAGCCCGAAATGACGGTCAGATATTATATCAGTTCTGCTGATTTAACCGCAGAGAAGTTCGCCACAGCAATCCGAAACCACTGGCACGTGGAGAATAAGCTGCACTGGCGTCTGGACGTGGTAATGAATGAAGACGACTGCAAAATAAGAAGAGGAAACGCCGCAGAATTATTTTCAGGGATACGGCACATCGCTATTAATATTTTAACGAATGATAAGGTATTCAAGGCAGGGTTAAGACGTAAGATGCGAAAAGCAGCCATGGACAGAAACTATCTCGCGTCAGTCCTTGCGGGGAGCGGGCTTTCGTAATCTTGCCCTGGTGCCTTGCCTTACCCGGTGGGTGCAGAGTCGAAATATGAAATCCCGCCGCTCTTTTATCGCCTTTCCGGAACGTTTCGCCAGGCGAATCCACAATCAGAACATTGTGCGATTCGCATTAACCCGAATCGCAGCGGTGAAGAGACGGTGCTGCGGATTTTGCGTGAGAGTATTGCCAGTATTTAATGCTGGATAGCACCGTCAAGCTAAATTCCGTACTGAACGGTCCCCTCGCCCCTTTGGGGAGAGGGTTAGGGTGAGGGGAACGTACGGGATGTAAAATTCAACGCGCCAGCATCGCCGGATGCGATGCTGGCGCATCTTATCCGGCCTACGGTTAATGTCTTTTATTATCAATAGTTAAGGTGATGCGATTGGCGCGGCAGAAGAGTTCGGAGACGTGCACCGGTTTGTCATTCTGATCAAAGGCGATTTTGCTGATGCGAAACAACGGTTCGCCCAGTTCGCATTTCAGCCATTTTGCCTGTGGGCGGGTGGCGGCAAAGATATCGATGGTCTTTTTGTCGCTGACCACTCGCGTGTCAAAACGCTCCTGAAATAACTGATAGGTGGAGCTTCCTTCGACGTAAATCTCATCAAAGTCAGGATAACGCGACAGCGGGATCCATGAACTATCAATAAACAGCGGCTCTTTATCGAGATACATCACCCGGCAGAGATGGAACACTTCGCTGTTTCCGGGGATGTTCAGCTTTTCGCAAAACGGCGCGGCGCTGACCCGTTCCTGTTCGATCACTTTCTCTTTCGTCGCCTTGCCTTGTGAGACGCCAAAATCGGTAAAACCACTGACAGTAAGCAGGGCGTTTTCAACTTTCTGGCTTTGTACAAAGGTGCCTTTTCCCTGCCAGCGGATCAGTACGCCGTCTGCCACTAAGTCGCTGATGGCTTTGCGAATGGTAATGCGGCTGACGTTATATTGTGTACAAAGCTCGTTTTCGGTAGGGATCTGTTGCCCGGCCTGGTAAACCCCCTGCGCGATATCATCCAGCAGTCGCTGGCGGACGGTAGCGTAGAGGAGTTGATGAGAGTAGCGGTCCGTAGCTGACATAATCGACCCTGAAATAAAGAATGAATTACTCGGATTATAGGGTCGTTTTCCGGCAAGTAACAGCACGTTGGCGTGAAGATGCTCACGCCAACGTTATACCTACCAGGCACCGTGGTACTGAATGGTTTTCGCCGCGCACGCCGTTCCCTGCGCCATCGCCTGCGGTAATGTCATCCCCGCAGACCAGCCGCAAAGGAATCCGGCAATGAACGAATCTCCGGCACCCATGGTGTCGATAACCGTCACCGGTTCAGGAGCCTGACGCCAGAACTGCGCGCCATCCCAGGCAATGCTGCCGTTTTCACCCAGCGTGACAATCACTGTTCCTGCGCCACGGGCAACAATCGCTTTCATCTTCAGACGCAGCGTTTCGTCTTCTTGCGGTGCGGAGGCAAAGGCAAAATCGAGATGCGGCACCAGTGTCTGCCAGAGCGGGCTGTCCCACTTGTCGGAGAAGTCGAAAGCGGTAAGTTTGCCCGCAGCGTGCAGCTGTGGGAATGCGTCTTCCGCATGTCCCCAGATTGCCGCGTGCACAATGTCATACTGCGCCAGCCAGGCGTAATCCTCTTCACTCAGGGCAAAGTCGGCCATCGCGCCTTCGGTGTAGTCGCCAAAAACGCGATCATTGTCGTGCAGTTCCACCTGAGTTTGTGCGGTAACGCCGTGTTTCGTATGGACATGGCTGATATCGACGCCCATGCGGGCGAGATCCTGCTTCAGCTTTGTGCCGTAGTCATCGTCACCCACCCAGGTAATGCATCCCGGCTGTATGCCGTAGCGAGTGCAGTACACCGCCACATTGACCGCATTACCGCCAGAAAACGCTTTATTCAGTTGCGGGTAGATATCGACGCAGTTATCGCCGATTGTCGCCAGGGTTTTCATCTCTCATCCTCCGGCAGCAGCGCGCGAAAGCGTTCCAGCGCCTGGCGGGCATAGAGTCTGGGCTCGTTCATATACATCGTCACCAGCTCCACCGTACAGTAACCCTCATAGCCCCGCTCAATAATATCGCGCATCAGTTCCCGCAGCGGCATTTTGCCTTCTCCAGGAATGTAATGCGTGTCGCTGGCCCCGTCGCTGTCGACAATATGCAGATGACGTAATTTATCGCCCAGTTTGTCGAAATAACTCATCACCGGTTCCGCCTGGACATACGGCGCGCAAATGTCGACCATGCTGAACAGGCGCGGCGAAGGCACCAGCGCCAGCGCATGAAGCACATCATTAGCATTACACACGACGTTCGATTCATACGGCGTTAACGGTTCGAGGATTAGATCCATGCCGATGTTTTCCGCGTACTCACACAGTTCGCTTAGGTTCTCTGCCAGCCGTCCCCAGATAACATTAGGTGGCGTGAGATAGCCCGCGTGGGCCGCGGAAATCAGCGTATAACCCGCGTTCATCTCTTTTGCCATATCCATCGCCAGCTTGATCATGTCGAGGCTTTCGCGACGCATATGTTCATCGCCCAGCATCATGTTATACGGATAGCCGTTGGTTTCTGGCGTATAGCCGATAATCGGCATCTGATACGTCTGCGCCAGCGCCTTGATTTGTTTGATGCCGCCCGCTTTTAAGTCCGGCGCGAACGCGTGCGGGCGACCGCCCCAAATTTCGATGCCGTCGTAACCCAGCTCGCTTGCATCACGAAATGCGTGTTCAATAGGCAGCCGCTGGTGGCCGCAGGTAAACATACCTGTTTTCATCGGGTAACTCCTTGCGTAAATCCGGCCCGTTGCCGGGCCGGGAGAGGGATTAATATTCCACCAGACCACCGTAATAGCGGCGTTCATCCGGGTTGTGATCTTTGTAAATAGACAGGTAGTAGCAGAGCCACTCCATTGGCACGAACATCAGGAACGGTGCCAGCCACGGGTGCAGCCCTTGCGAAATTTCGGCGTAATCGATGACGATCACGTTGTCAGTACGCTGTTTAACAAAGTTAATGGCGCGTTCGGTGGTGTGGCGACTTTCATCATTGCCGAGCAGGAACAGGAACGGAACGCCCGGTTCGACAATCTCCAGCGGGCCATGGCGGAACTCTCCGCTCTCAATCACGCAGCCGTGCGTCCAGGTAAATTCCATCAGCGTTACAATGCCTTCTTTGTAACCCAGCGGACGCAGCGGACCCGCAGCAACGGTATAAATCATCGGCCACTGGCTGGCCAGTTCACCAAGCTGGCGGCCTTTTTCTTCCCAGGTGCGTACCAGATGACCGAGCGCATTCGGCAACTGCTTGAGATCGTTTTTGATCTTGCCGATTTCCGCGTTCGGCGCGAGGCGGGTGATCATCTCCAGCACCACGCTGTAGCAGAGCAGCAGGTGAATTTCCCAGATACAGTCGGCCTGATAATCAATGCTAAATTCCGCCGCCGAGGTAATCGGGCTGTCCGCGCGTTTGGTGAACGCCGCAGTGAGTGCGCCGCAGGCCCGGCCCAGCTCCAGCGCTTTGATTACCTCTTCCGTTTTACCGTAGTCAGAAACGCCAATCACCGCGCAACGATCGTCGAGGCGATACGGGGTGTTATCGCAGAACTCCCAGCCGGAAATGGCGTAGACCTGAAGATCGGAAAAGTGATCCGCCAGATGTTTCGCCGTTTGCGCCGCGTTGAGTGGCGAGCCGCAGGCAACGAAATAAATACGATCAATGTCGCGCTTCACCATCTCTTCCACGATGGCGTGCACCAGCGGAACGTCATGGCTGAGAACTTTTTCCACTTCCTGAACCATATTTTCGGTGACCAGAAAGTCCACGGTGCTTTTATCAATATCCAACATTTTATTTTCTCCAGATAACATTACGACAAAGCGTTGAGCTGGCGGCAGCGCTTCGCCCAGAAGGCGTAAGCAGGCAGACCAGTAGCAATAACGATGACGGCGCAGATAAGGCCGGGAATCGGTGCCCAGACAAAGGTTGAGGCGACCAGAATGAGGCTTGACGCAATGGCGAGGGTGGTCATCAGCCCGAAAGCCGGAGTACGCCACAGCGGTTTGTAATCGTCGCGTTTACGACACCAGATGATGGAGCCGAAGGTGAGGGTATTTTTGAAACACATCACCAGGGTGAAATAACCCAGCAGGCTGGTGAGATCGGAAACGAAGATGAAGAAGATCCCCAGCGCCCCTTGCAGGATGATGGAGACATCCGGCGTGTTGTATTTCGGATGCACATGGCCGAAGCATTTAAAGAACAGGTTGTCTTTCGCCATCGCGTATTCCAGCCGCGGCTGGTACATCACGCAGCTGGAAAGCGAACCAAGAATGACGATCATCGCCGTGATGGCAACAAAGATCCCAGCGGTGCTGCCGAGTGCGGGGATCCAGGTCAGTGCGTCGGAAATCGGCGTTTCAGAATTGGCGAGTTTGTCGAAGGGCATCAGGCCGGAAATCACCAGCGCCAGCAGGGTGTAGAGCACCAGAACCAGCAGACAGGAACCAATCAGCGCTCGTGGCATGGTTTTTCCGGGGTTTTTAATTTCGCCGGTCATATAACAGATAGAGGCCATGCCGGTATACGACCAACTGGTGGCAGAGATCCCCGCCAGCAGCGCCATAAAGCTGCCCGTTGCGCCAATCGCAGTGGTGGTAGGGGCGGCAAAATTCTCCGCTTTAAACCAGAAGATCCCAAGGCCAATGACGATAGTGAACGGGATAATTTTGGCGATGGTAATTAGCGTCTGAAATGCTGCGCCGCCTTCAACGGAGCGCAGGTGCAGCAGCATAAAGGCGATAATTAATCCGGCAGCGATAAATTTACCGAGCAGAGGATCGATAGGCGTTAAAAAGCCAAGATTGCTGACAATAGCCAGCGCCATAATCGACAGCGAAGGCGCATCGTTGGCCCAGAAGCTGGCCCAGCCGGAGAGGAACGCCAGTGGTCGGCTTCCGGCATTTTTCAGATAAACATAATCTGCGCCATTTTCCGGATAAGCGGTTGATAGCTCCGCATAGACGCACATTTGCGGGATCACAATTAACCCGCCAATGACAAACGCGAGCACCGTCAGCCACGGCGTGCCCGCCGCTTTTGCCACTTCACCCACAGATACAAAAATACCGGAGCCGACGGTTGTCCCGACGGCGATTGCAAGAACGGCCCAAAATCCGAGCTTGCGTTGGAGTTCCTGGCTTCCCATAGCGATACCTTTTTCTTGTCCAACACGTTGTAGGGGAGTGTTTGCAGTCATTTAAAAGGTAACATGACAATGCATGATGAATATAACAACATATGACGTTATGTAATGTGGAGGAAGATCACAAAATTTCGCACAGGATCGCGATGTGGCTAATGGCTGTAATTATCCAATTGAAATTAAAGTGAAAATATTTTTACGGACGGGGAGCAAGAAGGACATAGAAACAAATACGCCCTCGGAAAATCCAGAGGGCGTCGGGCAATTAAACCGGTGTTAGCCGATTTCTGTCAGAGACTTACTGTGCAGTAGGACCGCAACCGCCAATGATTTTAGAAATAGAAATTGCCGGGTGCAGCAGGTAGTCGTAAGAGCAGTTCTTATCACGGTTTTCAATATGACCAGTACATGCAGTTAACGTAGCCAGTACTGCACCTACCAGTGCAACTTTAATAAATTTGTTCATTTACATTCCCTATGTATTATATATTAATTAATATTCATTGATTATATGAATATAAGCAGACTGCTCGTTAAGAACGATACAGGAATATTTAATTGGCGTCAGTGAGCGAATGACTTAATTTTGTAAGTCGCTGTAACGGTGAATATAACCCATTAGCAGATAATATTTATTAAGGGGCTATGTTTTATTTGCTGAATATATAAAAAGAGTCATTAAGAAGGCCAGAATTCTCTGGCCCGGGTTAAATTAATGGTTGGAGAACCAGTTCAGTTTATCGCGCAGGCCAACAACCCGACCAATAATAATTAGCGATGGACTGTTCATTTGCTGAGCAAGTTCACCGAGTTGCGTGAGCGTACCGTCAATCACGCGCTGCGTGACTGCCGTTCCGTTTTCGACAATTGCCACCGGCATTTCGCCAGGCATACCGTGTTCAATCAGCTTTTGCTGAATAGTCGCGGCCTGATTCAACCCCATATAGAACACCAGCGTCTGTTTTTCTGCCGCCAGGTTTTCCCAGTCCAGCTCGCCACCGGTTTTTAAGTGTCCGGTAATTAAGCGTACGCTCTGGGCATAATCGCGATGCGTGAGTGGAATACCCGAATAGGCAGAGCAACCAGAAGCTGCGGTAATACCCGGAACCACCGAGAACGGAATACCCGCGTTGCACAGTGTTTCCAGCTCTTCGCCACCACGGCCAAAAATAAACGGATCGCCACCTTTCAGCCGCACCACGCGTTTGCCTTTTTGCGCTTCCCGCAGCAGGATCTGGTTAATCTCTTCCTGCGGTACACAGTGGTATCCCGCGCGTTTGCCGACGAAAACGCGATCAGCATCGCGGCGTACCAGATTCATAATATCGTCAGAAACCAGACGGTCGTAGACCACCACATCTGCCTGCTGAATTTGTTGCAGTCCTTTCAGCGTCAGCAGCCCGGCATCGCCCGGACCTGCACCAACCAGCACCACTTCACCGCGATGGTCAAGCGGTTCGTTGATTAACTGTTCGGTGGTTTCAGTAATGGCTTTCTGATCGTTGTTTGCCAGCGACTGCGCCAGGCGATCGTTAACGAACAATTTCTCCCAGAAACGGCGACGCTCACCCATCGTGGCGAACTGTTGTTTCACTCGCCCGCGTAATTGCCCGGCGTATTTCGCTACCTGGCCCAGATGCAACGGCAGCAGTGATTCGAGTTTTTCGCGCAACAGGCGTGCCAGAACCGGAGAGGTGCCGCCAGAGGAGACCGCGACCATGAGCGGTGAGCGGTCAATAATCGACGGCATAATAAAGCTGGCGGCTTTCGGCGCATCGACTACGTTACAGAAGATGCGACGAGCTTCAGCGGCTTCGCTGACGCGCTGGTTAAGCGCGTCATCATCCGTCGCTGCAATCGCCAGCCAGCAGGTGTCGAGAAGGCTTTCATCAAATGGCCCTTCGACGAGGGTTAACATGCCTGCATCTGCCCATGCGGTGAACTGTGGAATAAACGCTAATGCATTCACCGTTAAGCGAGCGCCTGCGTCTAACAGCAACCTTGCTTTGCGTTCCGCGACATCACCACCGCCGACAATCAGACAGTCGCGATCGCGTAATTGGCAAAATATAGGCAAATGATCCACGTAAAAACCCCTTAGTAATTAACCGGCAGCCGTTTCAGTTTGATTAAATTTGTCCGCAACCGGACGATTCGCTTTCGGCGTAGCATACCAATAACCCAATCCCATGAATACGGCACCTGATAAAGTATTACCCAGCGTCACCCACAGCAGGTTATGACCAATACCCGCCAGCGTGTAGGCTTCGCTGTGGTTGCCGAACCAGGAGAGCGCGAACAGCGTCATGTTAGCGATAGAGTGCTCGTAGCCGGACGCGATAAATGCCAGCAGACACCACCAGATAGCGATAAATTTCGCCGCCCCTTCAGTGCGCAGCGCCATCCAGATTGCCAGGCAAACCAGCCAGTTACACAATGCACCTTTGAAGAAGAGTACCATTGCCGGTGCAGTGGTTTTAGCCAGCGCGACGGAGTGAACGATGCTGGTATCTACCGGCAGCAGGCTACCGCCGCCCCAGCTATAGAGCATGGCAACGAAGACGGAACCGACCAGGTTACCCAGCCAGGTTTGCGGCAGGATTGCCCACATTTGCCCGTGGCTGATGCTGCCCGCTTTTACCCCAAAGGTGAGGAACATGGTGTGTCCGGTGAACAGTTCAGAACCGGCGATAATCACCAGCGTTAAGGCGATACCAAAGGTCGCGCCCATCACCAGCGGACGTACGGACGGGTCGAGCAAATTACCGAGCGTGAAAATCAAGATGATCCCAAGACCCACATACGCGCCCGCCATGGCGGAGCTGACCCAAAAGCCGAGCGGGTTATTTGCCGACAGGCGTGCAATGCGCGCAGCGTTAGCCGCACACTTATTAATAGTGTCTGTAAACATTTGATTATCCTTTAAAAAATAAAAACAAAAAAATAAAACAAAAAGTTTAAAAAATGTCCTGCAATATACCGAAGGTCATTACAGGACCATGCAAAAAGGGGAGGCATTGCGCCTCCCGTTAAAACATTAACCGCGCAGCTGCACCACGCCGTCTTTCACTCGTGCTTCGTAATGTTTGACGGAAAACTGTTCGTCTTCCATGCACAAGCCATCACTTAAGCGAAAACGCTGTTTTTTCAGCGGGCTGGCGATCCACAGCTCGCCCTGGTGTTCCGCAATCAGCCCGCGTGACAGCACGCTGGACTCGAAGAACGGGTCGATGTTGCTGATCGCAAACACCTGGTCGCTGTGATACGGGCGGAAAATCGCTACCTGCTCGTCACCTAACAGCGCGCAGACGCCGGTTTCAGGCAGGATGTCATCGATTTTGCAGATGTCTTTCCACTGGCTCATGCGTTGTCCTCCACCAGAGTTACCGGGATACGTTCATACGGCGTTGCCGGACGGTGCTGTTCGCGCTCTGGCACCATCTGCACGTTCGGGTCACGCTTGTCGCTGTTGATGAAGTGTTTGAAGCGAGTCTGCGCGGACGGTGTATTGACCGTTTCAGTCCACTCACACACTACCGCTTCACGCAGGCGCGCCATCTCTTCTTCCAGATGTGCGTTCAGCCCCAGTTTGTCGTCAATGATCACCGCTTTCAGGTAATCGATGCCGCCTTCGAGGTTTTCTAACCACGGTGCGGTACGCGTCAGTTTGTCGGCAGTACGGATGTAGAACATCATGAAGCGGTCGAGATATTTGATCAGCGTTTCGCGATCGATATCCGCCGCCAGCAGATCCGCATGACGCGGTTTCATGCCGCCGTTGCCACAAACGTACAGGTTCCAGCCTTTTTCGGTGGCGATAATACCCACGTCTTTACCCTGAGCTTCTGAACATTCACGGGTACAGCCGGAGACACCGAACTTCATTTTGTGCGGCGTACGGATGCCTTTGTAGCGGTTTTCCAGTTCCACGCCGAGGCCCACGCTGTCGCCCACGCCGTAGCGGCACCAGGTGCTACCCACGCAGGTTTTCGCCATACGCAGTGCTTTCGCATAGGCATGACCGGTTTCGAAACCGGCTTCAATCAGCTGACGCCAGATTTCCGGCAGATCGTCTTTCTGTGCGCCAAACATCGCCAGGCGCTGGGAGCCGGTGATTTTGGTGTAGAGATTAAATTCACGCGCGATACGACCCACTGCCATCAGCCCTTCCGGGGTGATTTCACCGCCCGGAGAACGCGGGATCACCGAGTAGGTGCCGTCTTTCTGGATGTTAGCGAGGAAGTTGTCGTTAGAATCCTGCAGCGGAGTATGTTCCGGCTTCAGAATGTATTCGTTCCAGCAGGAGGCCAGCAGCGAACCGACGGTTGGTTTACAAACTTCACAACCGTAGCCTTTGCCGTGTTTCGCCAGCAGTTCTTCGAAGGTTTTAATGCCTTCAACGCGGATCAAATGGAACAGTTCCTGACGCGAATAAGCAAAGTGTTCGCACAGGTTGTTGTTAACTTCGATGCCCTGTTTCGCCAGTTCCGCGTTCAGTACCTGAGTGACCAGCGGGATACAGCCACCGCAGCCAGTACCCGCTTTGGTTTCAGCTTTCAGCGCCGCAACTGTGTGGCAGCCTTTGTTGATGGCAGCAATCAGATCACCTTTGGTGACGTCGAAGCAGGAGCAGATTTGCGCGCTGTCCGGCAGTTTATCAACACCGATAGACGGCTTACCGCTACCCGAGTGCGCCGGCAGAATCAGAGAATCCGGGTTTTCCGGCAGCTCGATAGCATTCAGCACCAGTTGCAGCAGGTTGCCGTAGTCGCTGGTATCGCCCACCAGTACCGCACCGAGCAGGGTTTTGTTGTCTTCGCTGACAATCAGGCGTTTGTAGATCTCTTTGCTTTCGTCGAGGTAAACGTAGCTACGTGCGCCAGGCGTGCGACCGTGCGCATCACCAATACCGCCTACGTCTACGCCCAGCAGTTTCAGCTTGGCGCTAAGGTCAGCACCTTCAAAGGCGTTTTCGCTACCGAGAATATGGTCAACGGCGACCTGCGCCATTTTGTAGCCTGGTGCTACCAGACCAAATACACGGTTGTTCCAGCTTGCGCATTCACCGATGGCGTAGATATCCGGATCGGAAGTCTGGCAGGAATCATTAATGACAATACCCCCACGCGGAGCAACGTCCAGACCACACTGGGTTGCCAGCTTATCGCGCGGACGGATACCGGTAGAGAAGACGATAAAGTCGACTTCCAGTTCGCTGCCGTCGGCAAAACGCATGGTTTTACGCGCTTCGACACCTTCCTGCACAATCTCAAGGGTGTTTTTGCTGGTGTGAACGCGCACGCCCATACTTTCGATTTTGCGACGCAGCTGCTCGCCACCCATCTGATCAAGCTGTTCCGCCATCAGCATAGGGGCAAATTCGATAACGTGGGTTTCAATACCTAAGTTTTTCAGCGCGCCAGCGGCTTCCAGACCTAACAGGCCGCCACCAACAACGGCACCGCGTTTGCTGCGACGGGCGCAGGATTCAATGGCGTTGAGGTCTTCAATGGTGCGATAGACAAAGCAGTCCTGAGTATCAGAACCTTTGATTGGTGGGATCCACGGGTAGGAACCGGTTGCCATGATCAGCTTGTCATAAAAAACGGTACGTCCGGCGCTGGAGTGAATCACCTTCTCCTGACGGTTGATGGTGATAGCGCGTTCGCCGACCAGAACTTTGATGCCGTGTTTCTCGTAGAAGCCTTCGCGCACCAGCGACAGCTCTTCGGCGGTGTGGTGAGAGAAGTAAGACGAGAGGTGTACGCGGTCATAAGCGATGCGCGGTTCTTCACAGAAAACGGTAATATCAAAGTTGGCCGCATCAGATTTATCAAGAAGATCTTCGATAAAGCGATGGCCGACCATACCGTTACCGATAATTGCGAGTCTGACTTTGCTCATTTTTGCCTCGATTTCTTTTCTATTACCGCCTACCTTAACGATTCAGCAACCCCGCTTATTGATGTAAATCAAATTCACCTTTATATACTCCTTAAGGGGTATATTGCTGATTTGTATAAATTTTCTTAAGTCACGGAATTGTCTGATATTTCATGTTTGTGCAAAAAATAGACAAAATGAACGGGTTTATAGAAATAGATGCACGTAGCGGGGGAAGAGAGGAAAAGGCCGGACGACGATAGTGCCGTCCGGCATTAGCAATTAATGAGAGGTCAGGGTGTTATGCTGACGGTGACGGCTGACGAAACCTAACAGGAAGCACATCACAAAGACGACAGCGTACAGACCGTTTGCTGTAAGCAGTGCCGCCTGCGGACCGCTATGTTCAACAATCGGGCCGGTAACCACAAAGGTCAACATAGTACCGATGGTTCCGCAGGTCAGGACAAAGTTAACCAGTTTTGGCGACGGTACTTTGGTCTGCTGTGAACCCAGGGTGATGATGGTGGTATAGATCGCGCTGGAGAAGAAGCCCAGAGCGAGAATTGACCACGCCATATGTGCTGGTGTTCCGGTGTTAAAGACGTACATCAGAATCGCAGCCAGACCAGCCAGTACGGTCAGAATGCGTTGCAAATCAAAGAAGCGAAGAATAAAGCTGAACGCCCACATGCCGACCATGTATGACATCCAGAAGTTACTCACCAGCGTGCCCGCGTCGTTCAGGCTCATGCCCAGGCCTTTGGCATACTCAGGCACCCAGGAGATAAAACCTAACTGACCGAGGATGTAGCACAGCGCCGCAACAGAGAGAAACAGTACGCCGATCCCCCACTTTTCTTTCTCTACCGGAGCATCCGTTTTTGGCGCATGTTTGCCCAGTGCCGGGAACTCACAGCCGAAGGTCAGAATAAAAATAGCGACATACACCAGCCCGATGCAGGCATAAACCCAGTACCACTCAATGCTGCGCGCCAGTAGAAACGCGGCGATCATTGGGAAAATCATCCCAGCCATACTGAAGAAGGAGTCAGTAAATAACAGGCGGGAACCGCGCTGACGCCCTTCATACATTTGTGTTATCAGGAATGTACCAATCGACATAGTAATGCCGCTGACCACCCCGAGAATGAACATCGCCGTCGAGAACAGCGCCAGGCTGTGGCTGAACATCAAACCGGCAACCGCCAGCACCATCAGGAGAAAGCCAAAACGTAACTGCGTTTTCAACGGGACGATTTCCATCAGCCAGGCGTTGAGGAAGATAGAGATTAAAATGCCGGCGTTGAGGAAGGTGAAGGTGTTACTCATACTGGAAACAGGCAGATTGAAATAATCGGCGATATTTCCCATCACCATCCCGGTGACAATAACCAACGCACCAGTCAGTGCGTAGGAGAGAAAGCTAATCCATGTGAGCTTGATGCGATTGCTGTTAGTCATGATTGGCCTGCGTTCAAAAATAAAATGGCATAGCGGGATATGCCGCGAGCGGGCGATTTTAGGTGATTTTGTGATCTGTTTAAATGTTTTATTGCAATCGGTTGCTAAATTGCATTTTAAGAGGTGATTTTGATCACGGAATAAAAAGTGATCGTCAGGTTACATATATTTCAGATACGTAAAATTAGGTAAAGGGATGGCCTTGTTCTTGAAGGCTATTTAGAATCTCTTCACTTGCTTTTTTTCTGCTCTGTTTGTTAAGGAAATCTCATGTTCAAATCGACCCTGGCGGCGATGGCTGCTGTTTTCGCTCTTTCTGCTCTTTCTCCCGCAGCAATGGCAGCGAAAGGGGACCCGCACGTATTGTTGACAACCTCAGCTGGTAACATCGAACTGGAGCTGGATAAACAAAAAGCGCCAGTGTCTGTGCAAAACTTTGTCGATTATGTGAACAGCGGTTTTTATAACAACACTACCTTTCACCGCGTCATTCCTGGCTTTATGATTCAGGGCGGCGGTTTCACCGAGCAGATGCAGCAGAAAAAACCAAACCCGCCAATCAAAAATGAAGCCGATAACGGCCTGCGCAACACGCGTGGCACCATCGCGATGGCGCGTACCGCTGACAAAGACAGCGCCACCAGCCAGTTCTTTATCAACGTTGCCGATAACGCCTTCCTTGACCATGGTCAGCGTGATTTCGGTTACGCGGTATTTGGTAAAGTGGTGAAAGGCATGGACGTTGCCGATAAGATTTCCCAGGTGCCGACTCATGACGTTGGTCCGTACCAGAATGTGCCGTCAAAACCGGTAGTTATCCTTTCCGCTAAAGTCCTGCCGTAATGATTTTTCGCGCGGGCAATCTTGCCCGCGCTTCTGCTCTCCCGGCGTAACCCGGATTTGCCGCTTATACTTGTGGCAAATGGACACGTTCAGGGAGGCATCAAGTGAAGAAACTCACCGATAAGCAAAAGTCCCGTCTCTGGGAGCTTCAGCGTAATCGTAATTTCCAGGCCAGTCGCCGTCTTGAAGGCGTCGAGATGCCTTTAGTCACTCTTACTGCCGCAGAGGCTTTAGCGCGCCTTGAAGAGCTGAGGAGGCACTATGAGCGATAAATTCGGCGAAGGGCGCGATCCGTATCTTTATCCTGGCCTTGATATCATGCGTAACCGGCTGAACATCCACCAGCAGCAGCGGCTGGAACAGGCCGCTTACGAAATGACGGCGCTGCGTGCTGCGACCATTGAGCTTGGTCCGCTGGTGCGCGGTTTACCGCATTTGCGCACTATCCATCGCCAGCTGTATCAGGATATTTTCGACTGGGCGGGGCAACTGCGTGAAGTTGATATTTATCAGGGCGATACGCCGTTCTGCCACTTTGCTTATATCGAAAAAGAGGGCAATGCCCTGATGCAGGATCTGGAGGAAGAAGGTTATCTGGTTGGCCTGGAGAAAGCGAAGTTCGTCGAGCGGCTGGCGCATTACTATTGTGAAATCAACGTGCTGCATCCCTTCCGTGTGGGAAGCGGACTGGCACAGCGGATCTTCTTCGAGCAACTGGCGATTCATGCCGGATATCAACTGAGCTGGCAGGGTATCGAAAAAGAAGCCTGGAATCAGGCAAATCAGAGTGGGGCAATGGGGGATCTCACCGCGCTGCAGATGATATTTAGCAAAGTGGTAAGCGAAGCCGGGGAATCTGAGTAAAATAGCGTGGTTCTTTCGTACCGGAGCCGCCATGATCCTGCTTATAGATAACTACGATTCTTTTACCTGGAACCTCTACCAGTACTTTTGTGAACTGGGGGCGGATGTGCTGGTTAAGCGCAACGATGCGTTGACGCTGGCGGATATCGACGCCCTTAAACCACAAAAAATTGTCATCTCACCTGGCCCCTGTACGCCAGATGAAGCCGGGATCTCCCTTGACGTTATTCGCCACTATGCCGGGCGCTTGCCGATTCTTGGCGTCTGCCTCGGTCATCAGGCAATGGCGCAGGCATTTGGCGGTAAAGTTGTGCGCGCCGCAAAGGTCATGCACGGCAAAACCTCGCCGATTACACATAACGGTGAGGGCGTATTTCGGGGGCTGGCAAATCCACTTACCGTGACACGCTACCATTCGCTGGTGGTGGAACCTGACTCATTACCAGCGTGCTTTGACGTGACGGCCTGGAGCGAAACCCGCGAGATTATGGGGATTCGCCATCGCCAGTGGGATCTGGAAGGTGTGCAGTTCCATCCAGAAAGTATTCTTAGCGAACAAGGACATCAACTGCTGGCTAATTTCCTGCATCGCTGATTTCTGATTGCCATTTAGTGATTTTTTATGCATATTTTGTGGTTATAATTTCACATTTGTTTATGCGTAACAGGGTGATCATGAGATGGCAATTGAACAAACAGCAATTACACGCGCGACTTTCGATGAAGTGATCCTGCCGATTTATGCTCCGGCAGAGTTTATTCCGGTAAAAGGTCAGGGCAGCCGAATCTGGGATCAGCAAGGCAAGGAGTATGTCGATTTCGCGGGTGGCATTGCAGTTACGGCGTTGGGCCATTGCCATCCTGCGCTGGTGAACGCGTTAAAAACCCAGGGCGAAACTCTGTGGCATATCAGTAACGTTTTCACCAATGAACCGGCGCTGCGTCTTGGGCGTAAACTGATTGAGGCAACGTTTGCCGAACGCGTGGTGTTTATGAACTCCGGCACGGAAGCTAACGAAACCGCCTTTAAACTGGCACGCCATTACGCCTGTGTGCGTCATAGCCCGTTCAAAACCAAAATTATTGCCTTCCATAACGCTTTTCATGGTCGCTCGCTGTTTACCGTTTCGGTGGGTGGGCAGCCAAAATATTCCGACGGCTTTGGGCCGAAACCGGCAGACATCATCCACGTTCCCTTTAACGATCTCCATGCAGTGAAAGCGGTGATGGATGATCACACCTGTGCGGTGGTGGTTGAGCCGATCCAGGGCGAGGGCGGTGTGACGGCAGCGACGCCAGAGTTTTTGCAGGGCTTGCGCGAGCTGTGCGATCAACATCAGGCATTATTGGTGTTTGATGAAGTGCAGTGCGGGATGGGGCGGACCGGCGATTTGTTTGCTTACATGCACTACGGCGTTACGCCGGATATTCTGACCTCTGCGAAAGCGTTAGGCGGCGGCTTCCCGATTAGCGCCATGCTGACCACGGCGGAAATTGCTTCTGCGTTTCATCCTGGTTCTCACGGTTCCACCTACGGCGGTAATCCTCTGGCCTGTGCAGTAGCGGGGGCGGCGTTTGATATCATCAATACCCCTGAAGTGCTGGAAGGCATTCAGGCGAAACGCCAGCGTTTTGTTGACCATCTGCAGAAGATCGATCAGCAGTACGATGTATTTAGCGATATTCGCGGTATGGGGCTGTTGATTGGCGCAGAGCTGAAACCACAGTACAAAGGTCGGGCGCGTGATTTCCTGTATGCGGGCGCAGAGGCTGGCGTAATGGTGCTGAATGCCGGACCGGATGTGATGCGTTTTGCACCGTCGCTGGTGGTGGAAGATGCGGATATCGATGAAGGGATGCAACGTTTCGCCCACGCGGTGGCGAAGGTGGTTGGGGCGTAAATACGAAGCATCAGGCAAAAGATGTCGGATGCGGCGTGAATGCCTTATCCGATGGTTTAGCCTGCATTACGCCTTCGAATCCCGCAACTTGCGACTCAGCCAAATCCCGTGATGCGGTCGCTGACGCCATGCCATCGACGAAATGGTGTGCATGGTGTTCAGATGACCAATAACCCGCTGTAAATGCTGCTCCAGCGTACCTGCCGCGCCTTCGTGCGGCTGCATCTCCGGCGCATCCATGATATTGGCATCGCCAGAACTACCCGGTTCGTCATACTCCAGTCGCTGCTGACAACGCTGAATGGCGATTTCACAAGACTGTAAATACTCTTGTGCCAGTTCAGGTGGCAATGCCCGGTGTTCCCGCGCCAGCGTGGTCATGGCATTAATATGCTCAACAATAAACTGGCTGTGCGTTACCCACAGTTTCATATCTGCCAGATAATGGCTGTTAAACGCCGGTTCCTGCATCGCCTGATTCAATGAGTTATACAGAGTGTTATGTGCCTGATTTACCCGCATTCGCTGCCAGGCCAGTGGCGTAGGTTGCGGATCCTCGCTAAGAATCAAGCGAATCGCTTCCTGATAGGCTTCTAAAGCATCATGGGCGTTTTTACGCAATAACCCGCTCTGCCACTGCGGCCACAGCCAGACAGTACCGCCGAAAGCAATTAAACAACCAATAATGGTATCGATAAGACGCGGAAGGATGTATTGCTCGCCGTTCAACCACAATAGTTGCAGGGTATACACTGCGGTAATAGTAAAACCGACCGTCGCCCAGCCGTAGTTTTTGCGCAATATCAGGTAGCTGGCGAGGGTGGTAATCAGCATCAACGTCAGGGTGTAACCTTCGGGAATTTTAAAGTGCAGCGCCACGCCCGCAATGATTAACCCGACCACGGTTCCCACGGAGCGATTCACAATCCTCAGACGGGTTGCGCCATAGCCATTTTGTGTCACCAGCAATACCGTCATCAGGATCCAGTACGACTTCGGCAGATGCAGCGCGGTGCCCATCAGGCTGGCAACGCTTAACATCACACTGAGTCGTCCGGCATTGCGTAGCGCCGGAGACTTTAGTGACAGATAACTTTTCAGCGCCGGAAGTAATGGCATTCGCCGCTGTTTATCGGCCAGTAAGTCACGGGCATAGAGCGGTTTTTGGGTGCGCAGCACGCGGGCGATGCGGCTGAAATGCCAGTAGCAGAATTGCCCAACCGGATTATCCGGATGCTGGCGGGCGATTTTTTCCAGTGCGCCAATTTGCTTTTCCATCGTAAAACGCGTTGGCAGGCGATGGTAAAGAATGTCATCAGCCAGCACGCGCAGGCGAGCGGCGACGGTTTGCGCATTCCAGCGGATAACTTCTTCCGCATGGCTACGCTCGACCAGTTTTTGCACCTCTTCCGGCTGATGCAAACTGACCGAAATATGTTCCTGCAAATCCAGCGCCTCCTGGAAAATACGCAGCATCCGCTTGTAATCGGTATTGTTTTGCGCGGAAAGCATATGCATTTGCTGATAGCACTGGGTAATTAAATCGACCGCTTTTTGCTGGCGCACCAGCAGCGGCGGCAGCGCTTTTTCAGGGTCGGTGTGCTGGGTAAGCAGGCTGTATTTGGCTTCACAATAATCTGCCAGTTCACGGTACAGCAGACTTAGTGACTCGCGCAGCGGTTGTTCGCGCCAGATCCAGAACCAAAACCAGTTAAACAATCCGTACCAGAGAGTGCCCAACGCATAGATGAGCAATGGTTCCCAGACCGGCATGTATCCCGCCAGACTGAGGGTAAAAATGGCGGCGAGCAGCGATGCGGGAAGCAATTTTGCGTGCAATGGCCCCAGCTCAGCAGTGACGCCAAGTACCAGCGTTAATCCGGTCAGCAAAAAGGGCAGGGGGACATCTTTTGCCAGTAGTAGCTGTGTCAGCAAGCTACAGGTGGCAAACAGCGACGCACCAATGATTAAGCGTTTGAAAAAACGTTTATGAGGCGTATCAAGGCCCGCAATATTGCAACAGGCAGGAACGAGGGAGAAGAGCAGACCGAATCGTAATTCGCCAAGCATTAACCCAACGGCCACGGGCAAACATAGCACCAGCGTTTGTCGAAGTGCATAGTTGATATCGGGGTGATAAATCAGTCTGCGCCACATCGGGGGAAACAAAATGGCGCGCTACCAGGTAACGCGCCACTCCGACGGGATTAACGAGTGCCGTAAACGACGATGGTTTTACCGTGTGCGGAGATCAGGTTCTGATCTTCCAGCATCTTCAGAATGCGTCCCACGGTTTCACGAGAACAGCCGACAATCTGACCAATTTCCTGACGGGTAATTTTGATTTGCATACCGTCCGGGTGAGTCATAGCGTCTGGTTGTTTTGCCAGATTCAGCAGAGTCTGTGCAATGCGGCCCGTCACGTCGAGGAACGCCAGGTTGCCCACTTTCTCTGAAGTGACTTGCAGACGACGCGCCATCTGTGCAGACAAACGCATCAGAATGTCCGGGTTTACCTGAATCAATTGGCGAAATTTTTTGTACGAAATTTCAGCCACTTCACAGGCGGTTTTCGCACGTACCCATGCGCTACGTTCCTGGCCCTCTTCAAACAGGCCCAGTTCGCCAATAAAATCACCCTGATTCAGATAGGAGAGGATCATTTCTTTACCCTCTTCGTCTTTGATCAGCACTGCCACAGAGCCTTTAACGATGTAGTACAGCGTTTCCGCTTTTTCACCCTGGTGAATAAGCGTGCTCTTGGATGGGTACTTATGAATGTGGCAATGAGACAAGAACCATTCGAGAGTCGGGTCTGTTTGCGGTTTGCCAAGCACCATGCGCGGTTATCCTCTGTTATAAGCTTTCTCCAGAGCCAGATAACGCCGCTGTCTCTGGATTGCCGAAATATGCTTCCCGCTACCTGGGAAGGGGCTATCAACTGTACTGCACGGTAATGTGACGTCCTTTGCATACATGCAGTACATCAATGTATTACTGTAGCATCCTGACTGTTTTAGCATAGCTTTCGCTTTGTGTCTCCTGGTGTCTCGCTTCAGCATGACCCAGGTCGCCTTCCGTTGCGCGATTTGGTTAGTACGCGTACTCTGTCAGGAAAATTGACGCAGTGGAGTAGCAAAAATGCAAGCGCGAGTGAAGTGGGTCGAAGGGTTAACTTTTCTGGGCGAATCCGCCTCTGGTCATCAGATTTTAATGGACGGCAACTCAGGCGATAAAGCACCAAGTCCGATGGAAATGGTGTTGATGGCGGCGGGTGGTTGCAGTGCCATCGATGTGGTTTCGATCCTGCAAAAAGGGCGTCAGGATGTGGTCGATTGTGAAGTAAAATTGACCTCTGAACGCCGCGAAGAGGCACCACGCCTGTTTACGCACATTAATCTGCATTTTATCGTCACCGGTCGCGACCTGAAAGACGCAGCGGTTGCGCGTGCGGTTGATCTCTCTGCCGAGAAATATTGTTCAGTGGCGTTGATGCTGGAAAAAGCGGTGAATATTACTCACTCGTATGAAGTGGTTGCCGCGTGACTTAACTATCCCGTTGTGAAGCCGGATAGTATTTTATCCGGCGTAATAGCAGAGTTACTCGATTTTCTTTCCTTCCATCAATCGTTGCACCAGCGGCAGCATAATTAATTCCATTGCCAGACCCATTTTGCCGCCCGGTACCACTAACGTATTGATGTGGGAAATGAATGAGCCTTGCAACATCGCCAGCAGCCAGGGGAAATCGATCCCTTCCAGATTACGAAAATGGATCACCACAAAGCTTTCATCGAGCGACGGGATACCTTTTGCCGCGAACGGGTTTGAAGTGTCGACGGTGGGAACGCGCTGGAAGTTAAGATGGGTGCGGGAAAACTGCGGTGTGATGTAGTTGATATAGTCTTCCATTGAACGCACTACTGAGTCCATCACTGCTTCTCGTGAGTGCCCGCGCTCGCTGGTGTCGCGGATCAGTTTTTGAATCCACTCAAGGTTAACGATAGGCACCACGCCGACCAGTAAGTCCACATGCTGCGCAACGTTATGCTGTGGCGTGACTACGCCGCCGTGTAAACCTTCATAAAACAGTACATCAGTGGGTTCCGGTAAAGGTTGCCAGGGGGTGAATGTCCCCGGTACCTGATTCCACGGTACGGCTTCATCGTAGGTATGCAGATATTTGCGAGATTTCCCTTTGCCGCTCTGACCGTATTCAATGAAGGTTTGTTCCAGCAGGCCGAAGTCGTTAGCCTCGGGGCCGAAGTAGCTGATATGCCGCCCGGCGTCGCGCGCTTTGCGGATCGCCATGTCCATTTCCGGGCGGGTGTAACGGTGAAAACTGTCGCCTTCCACCTCAGCTGCATGCAGATTTAACTGCGCGAATATTTTACGAAACGCGAGGCTGGTGGTGGTGGTCCCCGCGCCGCTGGATCCTGTTACCGCAATGACCGGATGTTTGGCAGACATAGTAACTCCATGACTTAGCTATCATTATTATCTCGTCCGCCGACGGTTGCAGGTTATTCGCGAAACTGACTGCGCGGCATAATATTGACCGTTTCGTGCAGCTCCGACCATACCAGCACCGCTTCTCCGCACTGTAGCTGGCGTTTGACGTCGGCGACTTTCTGTTCAAGTGTACGCTCATGTTCACCATAATCGGTGCCTTCACGTAACACAAAGCTTTCAATTAAATTTTCCAGCGTTTCGGGGGAGAGGTCTTGCCACGGAATCAACATGATTTCGCCTCCAGATACGTTGTTAACCAGTCAGGAATGCGTGACTCCAGCCACATTTGCGGATGAAGTAATGTACCGCCAATAAAGCCAACATGACCGCCATGTTCAGTCAGTTGATACTCCACCTGCGGGGGGAGACTTTCCGGTTTCGGGATCACCTGATGATCCATAAACGGATCGTCTTTGGCGTGAATAATCAGCGTCGGTTTGGCGATCCGGTTCAGCATCGGCATGGCGCTACACTGACGATAATAGTCGATAGCGTCGGCGTAGCCGTGAATTCTGGCGGTGATGAGATCGTCAAATTCACGGATGCGACGTACCGATTTTAACTGCGCGAGATTAATCGGCAGCGTTCCGGGGTAGGCTGCCAGCTTGCGCGCGGCATTGGCTTTTAACAGGTTCAGCAAGTAACGCTGATAAACGCGGGAAAAGCCCTTTTCCATATGATAGCTACAGGCTTCCAGCATAAACGGCGCAGAGACAATCACCGCCGCATCAACCGGGAGATCATTGCCTTCCTTTGCCAGCAAACAGGCCAGCATATTACCGCCGAGCGAATAGCCGACGGCAGCCGTTGGCGCATGACCAAATTCGCGTTGCAGCCAGCGTAAAAACCAACTGGCGTCTTCGGTTTCGCCCGAATGGTAAATGCGGTGCATACGGTTTGGTTCACCGCTGCATCCGCGAAAATGCATCACCACGCCCAGCCAGCCGCGCTTTTGCGCCGCCTCAACCAGACCGTGGGCGTAAGGGCTGTTGAGACTGCCTTCCAGCCCGTGAAACACCACCAGACGAGGTTTATGTTGCGCCTGTGCAGGGTTTTCACTCCACGCAAGATCGACAAAATCGCCGTCGGGCAACTCCAGCCGCTGCCAGTACGGGGTGAATTTCACCTGACGACGAAACAGACGCGGCAGCATGGTTTGCAGATGACAATTGCTAAAGCCGCGCATGGGGATGAATTCAGCACTGCTGCTGAATTCATTGGCATCGGTCGTCGTTATCTGCGCCATCAGTTGCTTTGGCCTTCCAGCAGCATCTGCTCAAGCTGCTCCTGGGCTTCCAGCCATGCCATTTCGCACTCTTCCAGGCCGGATTTGGCGCTGGCTTGCTGTTGCAGGCAGGCGGTCAACTCCGCTTTACGGCTCTGGTCATACAGTTCGCTGTCGCCGAGTTTCTCTTCCGCCTGCGCCAGTTGCGCGTTCAGCTTCTCCATCTCTTTTTCCAGACGGGCAATCTCTTTACGCAGTGGCTGGGTTTGCGCACGCAGCTCAGCTTCCCGACGCTTCTGATCTTTACGTGCCTGGGCGCTGTTCGCATTCTCTTTTGGCGCTTCGTCGGTCTGGTTTTCCTGCTTTTGTACGTCGCTCAACCACTGTTGATAATCTTCCAGATCGCCGTCGAACGGTTCGACTTTACGATCGTGAACCAGGTAGAGATCGTCAGTGGTGGAACGCAGCAAATGACGGTCGTGCGAAACGACAACCAGCGCGCCTTCAAACTCGATTAATGCTTCGGTGAGTGCCTGACGCATGTCGAGGTCAAGGTGGTTAGTCGGTTCGTCGAGCAGCAGCAGATTCGGCCGCTGCCAGACAATTAATGCCAGCACCAGGCGGGCTTTTTCCCCACCGGAGAAGCGGCGCGTTTCTTCGGTTACTTTATCGCCCTGGAAACCAAAGCCGCCGAGGTAGTCACGCAGTTTTTGTTCCAGCTCCTGCGGCGCTAAACGTGCCAGATGTTGAATAGGTGATTCGTCGGCGCGCAGGTATTCAAGTTGATGCTGGGCGAAGTAGCCGAGTTTGATCCCTTTCGCCAGACCAATTTCACCGCTGACTGGCGCAAGTTCACCGGCTAACAGTTTGATTAATGTCGATTTACCCGCGCCATTGCGGCCTAACAGACCAATACGCGAGCCGGGCACCAGGTTCAGTTTAATCGAGTCGAGAATAATGCGATCGCCATAGCCCGCGCTGACTTTTTCCATCTTCAGTAACGGATTTGGCAGGCTTTCCGGCGCGCGGAAGCTAAAGCGGAACGGGTTGTCGACGTGCGCGGGGGCAATTAGCTCCATACGCTCGAGCATCTTAATGCGGCTCTGGGCCTGCTTCGCTTTGGTGGCTTTGGCACGGAAACGGTCGATATAACTTTGCAGATGCGCTACGCGTTCCTGCTGGCTTTCGTACATCGCTTGTTGCTGCGCCAGACGGGTGGCGCGCTGTACTTCAAACGAACTGTAGTTGCCGGTGTACTCGAACATGCTTTGTTGTTCGATATGAATAATTTTATCGACGATCGGATCGAGGAAGTCGCGGTCGTGAGAGATCAGGATCAGCGTGCCCTGATAGCTCTTCAGCCATTTTTCCAGCCAGATAACGGCATCGAGATCGAGGTGGTTAGTCGGTTCGTCGAGCAGCAGCAAGTCTGAACGGCAAATCAGCGCCTGGGCAAGGTTAAGACGCATACGCCAGCCCCCGGAAAAATCACTTACCGGGCGCTCCAGTTGTTCATTGCTGAAACCGAGGCCGTGCAGCAGGCTGGCAGCACGGGAGCGAATACTCCATGCGTCAATAGCATCCAGCTTGCCATGAATGGTCGCAATGGCGTGCCCGTCGTTACGTTCGTTGGCGTCGTGTAGCTGCGCTTCTAGTTGACGATATTCACGGTCGCCGTCAATGACATATTCCAGCGCCGCTTGCGGTAACGCCGGCGTTTCCTGATTCACCCACGCCAGTTGCCAGCTTCCCGGAAAGGTGTAGCTGCCGCCGTCGGCGCTGATTTCATTTTTCAGCAATGCCAGCAGGGTAGATTTACCACAGCCGTTTTTACCCACCAGGCCGACTTTCTGCCCAGGGTTGATGGTGGCGGTGGCATTATCCAGCAGGACGCGCACGCCGCGACGAATTTGTAACGAGGAGAAAACAATCATAAGGTGCCGTATGTTCAGACTATGTTAACTTATCATTATGATAATGTAATGTATGGGCGAGCTGCCGCACCGGGCGCAATGGTAGCCCAAAACAGCGACTATACACAAAAACCATACCGGGAGGGGGATGATGTCTCAGCCAGCGAAAGTTTTGCTGCTGTATGCCCATCCGGAATCTCAGGACTCGGTGGCAAACCGGGTACTGCTTAAACCGGCCACGCAGCTCAGCAATGTTACCGTGCACGACCTTTACGCGCACTATCCCGATTTTTTTATTGATATCCCCCGTGAGCAGGCATTACTGCGCGAGCACGAGGTGATTGTCTTTCAGCATCCTCTTTATACCTATAGCTGCCCGGCGCTACTGAAAGAGTGGCTGGACCGGGTATTAAGTCGTGGTTTTGCCAGCGGGCCGGGAGGAAACCAACTGGCGGGAAAGTACTGGCGTAGCGTGATTACCACCGGCGAGCCGGAAAGTGCTTACCGTTATGACGCGCTGAATCGCTACCCGATGAGCGATGTGCTGCGCCCCTTTGAACTGGCGGCGGGCATGTGCCGGATGCATTGGTTAAGTCCCATCATTATTTACTGGGCGAGACGGCAAAGCGCACAGGAGCTGGCGAGCCACGCCAGAGCCTACGGTGACTGGCTGGCAAATCCGCTGTCTCCAGGAGGCCGCTGATGGAAGGTTCCGATTTTTTACTCGCAGGAGTGCTGTTTCTCTTCGCGGCGGTGGCTGCGGTGCCGCTGGCATCGCGGCTGGGTATTGGCGCTGTGTTGGGATATTTGCTGGCAGGGATTGCAATTGGCCCGTGGGGGCTGGGGTTTATTAGCGACGTCGATGAGATCCTCCACTTTTCGGAACTCGGCGTGGTATTCCTGATGTTTATCATCGGCCTTGAGTTGAATCCCTCCAAACTTTGGCAACTGCGGCGTTCGATTTTTGGCGTAGGCGCGGCACAGGTGCTGTTAAGCGCGGCGTTGCTGGCGGGATTATTGATGCTGACGGATTTCGCCTGGCAGGCGGCGGTGGTCGGTGGCATTGGCCTTGCGATGTCTTCAACTGCAATGGCGTTGCAATTGATGCGTGAGAAAGGGATGAATCGCAGCGAATCCGGCCAGCTCGGGTTTTCGGTTCTGCTGTTTCAGGATCTGGCAGTAATCCCAGCACTGGCGTTAGTGCCGTTGTTGGCGGGGTCGGCAGACGAACATTTCGACTGGATGAAGATCGGCATGAAGGTGCTGGCGTTTGTCGGCATGCTGATTGGTGGGCGCTATTTACTGCGTCCGGTATTCCGCTTTATTGCAGCTTCTGGCGTGCGGGAAGTGTTCACCGCCGCGACGCTGCTGCTGGTGTTGGGTTCCGCATTGTTTATGGATGCGCTGGGGCTGTCGATGGCGCTCGGTACATTTATTGCGGGCGTGCTGCTGGCGGAAAGTGAATATCGCCATGAACTGGAAACGGCTATCGATCCCTTCAAAGGCTTGCTGCTCGGTTTGTTCTTTATCTCTGTCGGCATGTCACTCAACCTCGGGGTGCTTTATACCCATCTGTTGTGGGTAGTGATAAGCGTGGTTGTGCTGGTGGCGGTGAAAATTCTCGTGCTGTATCTGCTGGCGCGATTGTATGGCGTGCGTAGCTCAGAGCGGATGCAGTTTGCTGGCGTGTTGAGTCAGGGTGGTGAGTTTGCCTTTGTCCTCTTTTCTACCGCTTCTTCACAACGCTTATTCCAGGGCGACCAGATGGCGTTGTTGCTGGTGACGGTGACGCTTTCCATGATGACCACGCCGTTGCTGATGAAGCTGGTGGATAAATGGCTATCCCGCCAGTTTAACGGACCGGAAGAAGAAGACGAAAAACCGTGGGTCAACGATGATAAACCCCAGGTCATTGTCGTGGGCTTCGGGCGTTTTGGTCAGGTGATTGGTCGTTTGCTGATGGCAAATAAAATGCGCATTACCGTGCTGGAGCGGGATATCAGCGCCGTTAACCTGATGCGTAAATACGGCTACAAAGTTTATTACGGCGACGCCACGCAGGTCGATCTTTTACGTTCTGCGGGTGCAGAGGCCGCTGAGTCTATCGTCATTACCTGTAACGAGCCGGAAGACACCATGAAGCTGGTGGAAATATGCCAACAGCACTTTCCGCATTTGCATATTCTTGCGCGAGCGCGCGGACGTGTGGAAGCGCATGAGTTATTACAGGCAGGGGTGACGCAGTTTTCCCGTGAAACATTCTCCAGTGCGTTAGAGCTGGGGCGCAAGACGCTGGTCACGCTTGGCATGCATCCGCATCAGGCACAGCGAGCGCAACTGCATTTTCGCCGCCTGGATATGCGGATGCTGCGAGAGCTCATCCCAATGCATGCCGATACCGTACAAATTTCTCGCGCCAGGGAAGCCCGACGCGAACTGGAAGAGATTTTCCAGCGTGAAATGCAACAAGAACGACGCCAGCTGGACGGCTGGGATGAATTTGAGTAGAGGGTAAAGATGGCAATCCGAAAACGTTTTATTGCGGGCGCAAAATGCCCGGCCTGTCAGGCGCAGGATTCAATGGCGATGTGGCGCGAAAATAATATTGATATTGTTGAATGTGTTAAGTGCGGACATCAGATGCGAGAAGCAGACAAAGAAGCCCGCGATCACGTTCGCAAAGATGAGCAAGTGATCGGGATTTTTCATCCGGACTAGCGATATGCGCCGAGTTTTTTTAAGCTAGTGAGTACACGGCTGCAGAATTCCGCTACAATCTGCGCCACTATTCTTCCCATGCTCAGGAGATATCATGAAAGTAGCAAAAGACCTGGTGGTCAGCCTGGCCTATCAGGTACGTACAGAAGACGGTGTGTTGGTTGATGAGTCTCCGGTGAGTGCGCCGCTGGACTACCTGCATGGTCACGGTTCCCTGATCTCTGGCCTGGAAACGGCGCTGGAAGGTCATGAAGTTGGCGACAAATTTGATGTCGCTGTTGGCGCGAACGACGCTTACGGTCAGTACGACGAAAACCTGGTGCAACGTGTTCCTAAAGACGTATTTATGGGCGTTGATGAACTGCAGGTAGGTATGCGTTTCCTGGCTGAAACCGACCAGGGTCCGGTACCGGTTGAAATCACTGCGGTTGAAGACGATCACGTCGTGGTTGATGGTAACCACATGCTGGCCGGTCAGAACCTGAAATTCAACGTTGAAGTTGTGGCGATTCGCGAAGCGACTGAAGAAGAACTGGCTCATGGTCACGTTCACGGCGCGCACGATCACCACCACGATCACGACCACGACGGTTGCTGCGGCGGTCATGGCCACGATCACGGTCATGAACACGGTGGCGAAGGCTGCTGTGGCGGTAAAGGCAACGGCGGTTGCGGTTGCCACTAATACCGAAAAAGTGACAAAAAAGCGGGGAATCCCCGCTTTTTTTACGCCTCAATAATGTGGCGGTGGCGTTTCTTCAGCCTGCGACGCGATGTTCGACGGCTGGCTGGCTTTTAACTTCTCGGTCAGCAGACGCAGATGATCGCGCAGTTTCGCCATCTCCATTTCATGAGCGGTCACCGTGACGTTCAGTTCTTCAATGGTGATTTCCTGAAAAGCCAGTCGGCTCTCCAGCTCTGCCAGGCGTGCTTCCAATGATAAATCCTGCATGATTCACCTCTTTTGTCGAATGGTCGCCGCGGATTCTACTTAACTTTGCTGCCCGAGACAGCACTCATTTCGCGGTCATCGAAACTAATTTAAACAAAAAGAGTCTGAAAATAGATGATAATAGGGCGTGTCTGTATGTAGATTTGTTCGACAACGCTTTATAGTACCCTTCTGATAATAGTTAACCCTGGGGTGAGATGCCCCGATCCTGGAGATATGGATGAAATCACTGTTTAAAGTAACGCTGCTGGCGACCACAATGGCCGTTGCCCTGCATGCACCAATCACTTTTGCTGCTGAAGCTGCAAAACCTGCTACAGCTGCTGACAGCAAAGCAGCGTTCAAAAATGACGATCAGAAATCAGCTTATGCACTGGGTGCCTCGCTGGGTCGTTACATGGAAAACTCTCTAAAAGAACAAGAAAAACTGGGCATCAAACTGGATAAAGATCAGCTGATCGCTGGTGTTCAGGATGCATTTGCTGATAAGAGCAAACTCTCCGACCAAGAGATCGAACAGACTCTACAAGCATTCGAAGCTCGCGTGAAGTCTTCTGCTCAGGCGAAGATGGAAAAAGACGCGGCTGATAACGAAGCAAAAGGTAAAGAGTACCGCGAGAAATTTGCCAAAGAGAAAGGTGTGAAAACCTCTTCAACTGGTCTGGTTTATCAGGTAGTAGAAGCCGGTAAAGGCGAAGCACCGAAAGACAGCGATACTGTTGTAGTGAACTACAAAGGTACGCTGATCGACGGTAAAGAGTTCGACAACTCTTACACCCGTGGTGAACCGCTTTCTTTCCGTCTGGACGGTGTTATCCCGGGTTGGACAGAAGGTCTGAAGAACATCAAGAAAGGCGGTAAGATCAAACTGGTTATTCCACCAGAACTGGCTTACGGCAAAGCGGGTGTTCCGGGGATCCCACCGAATTCTACCCTGGTGTTTGACGTAGAGCTGCTGGATGTGAAACCAGCGCCGAAGGCTGATGCAAAGCCGGAAGCTGATGCGAAAGCCGCAGATTCTGCTAAAAAATAAGCATTAAGAACCGCCGCCTGACCAGGCGGCGGTTTTTTTATTACAGGCCGGATATAATTAGTGCTGGAAAGCGGAACCTCCGCTGTATTAATTTAGTTACCCGCATCATTAATGAGCCTGCCCTGAAAAGTTAACGACAGGCTCCTGAAAAGGAGTGTTTTTTTTCATGTCCAGGTCGCTTTTAACCAACGAAACCAGTGAGTTGGATTTACTGGATCAACGTCCTTTCGACCAGACCGATTTTGATATTCTGAAATCCTACGAAGCGGTGGTGGACGGGTTAGCGATGCTTATTGGCTCCCACTGTGAAATCGTTTTGCACTCTTTGCAGGATCTAAAATGTTCAGCCATTCGCATTGCTAACGGTGAACATACAGGCCGGAAGATTGGTTCGCCAATTACTGACCTGGCGCTACGTATGCTGCACGATATGACGGGAGCGGATAGCAGCGTTTCTAAATGCTACTTTACTCGCGCCAAAAGCGGCGTATTAATGAAGTCCCTGACTATCGCGATTCGTAACCGCGAACAGCGTGTAATTGGTCTGCTGTGCATCAATATGAATCTTGATGTTCCCTTCTCGCAGATTATGAGCACCTTTGTGCCGCCAGAAACCCCGGATGTCGGTTCAAGCGTCAACTTTGCCTCTTCTGTTGAAGATCTGGTTACCCAAACGCTGGAGTTCACCATCGAAGAAGTGAATGCCGATCGCAATGTTTCTAATAACGCCAAAAATCGTCAGATCGTGCTGAATCTCTACGAGAAAGGGATCTTCGATATTAAAGATGCGATCAACCAGGTTGCTGACCGCCTGAACATCTCCAAACACACTGTCTATCTCTACATCCGCCAGTTCAAGAGCGGTGATTTCCAGGGGCAAGATAAGTAATGCGTTTTGCCATCGTGGTGACCGGGCCAGCATACGGTACGCAACAGGCGAGTAGTGCTTTTCAGTTTGCGCAGGCGCTGATAGCAGATGGCCATGAGTTAAGCAGCGTCTTTTTCTATCGGGAAGGGGTCTATAACGCTAACCAATTGACCTCTCCGGCAAGTGACGAATTTGACCTCGTACGGGCCTGGCAACAACTGAATGCGCAACATGGTGTGGCGCTGAATATCTGCGTAGCGGCAGCATTACGCCGTGGCGTTGTTGATGAAACGGAGGCCGGAAGACTGGGGCTGGCTTCGTCAAACCTTCAGCAGGGATTTACCTTAAGCGGACTTGGGGCGCTGGCGGAAGCCTCGCTGACCTGTGACAGGGTGGTACAGTTCTGATGAAACGAATTGCGTTTGTTTTTTCTACTGCACCTCATGGTACAGCCGCAGGCCGGGAAGGTTTAGATGCTTTACTGGCAACTTCCGCATTAACTGACGATCTGGCTGTCTTCTTTATAGCTGATGGCGTTTTTCAGCTGCTGCCAGGACAAAAGCCCGATGCAGTGCTGGCGCGTGATTACATTGCCACTTTTAAATTGTTGGGTCTGTACGACATTGAACAGTGCTGGGTTTGTGCGGCTTCACTGCGCGAACGCGGGTTAGATCCGCAGACACCCTTTGTTGTCGAAGCCACGCCGCTCGAAGCAGATGCCTTACGCCGCGAACTCGCCAACTACGATGTTATTTTGAGGTTTTGAGGCGTTTATGCTGCACACATTACATCGCTCACCCTGGCTGACGGATTTTGCTGCGCTGCTGCGTCTGCTCAGTGAAGGAGACGAACTGCTATTATTGCAAGATGGCGTAACTGCCGCAGTTGACGGTAACCGCTACCTTGAAAGTCTGCGTAATGCCCCCATTAAGGTCTATGCCCTGAACGAAGACCTTATTGCCCGCGGTTTGACTGGTCAAATTTCGAACGACATCATTCTCATTGACTATACTGATTTCGTCAGACTTACGGTTAAGCACCCCAGCCAGATGGCCTGGTGATGGCGGGATCGTTGTATATTTCTTGACACCTTTTCGGCATCGCCCTAAAATTCGGCGTCCTCATATTGTGTGAGGACGTTTTATTACGTGTTTACGAAGCAAAAGCTAAAACCAGGAGCTATTTAATGGCAACAGTTAACCAGCTGGTACGCAAACCACGTGCTCGCAAAGTTGCGAAAAGCAACGTGCCTGCGCTGGAAGCATGCCCGCAAAAACGTGGCGTATGTACTCGTGTATATACTACCACTCCTAAAAAACCGAACTCCGCGCTGCGTAAAGTATGCCGTGTTCGTCTGACTAACGGTTTCGAAGTGACTTCCTACATCGGTGGTGAAGGTCACAACCTGCAGGAGCACTCCGTGATCCTGATCCGTGGCGGTCGTGTTAAAGACCTCCCGGGTGTTCGTTACCACACCGTACGTGGTGCGCTTGACTGCTCCGGCGTTAAAGACCGTAAGCAGGCTCGTTCCAAGTATGGCGTGAAGCGTCCTAAGGCTTAATGGTTCTCCGTTAAGTAAGGCCAAACGTTTTAACTTAAATGTCAAACTAAACTCGTAGAGTTTTGGACAATCCTGAATTAACAACGGAGTATTTCCATGCCACGTCGTCGCGTCATTGGTCAGCGTAAAATTCTGCCGGATCCGAAGTTCGGATCAGAACTGCTGGCTAAATTTGTAAATATCCTGATGGTAGATGGTAAAAAATCTACTGCTGAATCTATCGTATACAGCGCGCTGGAGACCCTGGCTCAGCGCTCTGGTAAATCTGAACTGGAAGCATTCGAAGTAGCTCTCGAAAACGTGCGCCCGACTGTAGAAGTTAAGTCTCGCCGCGTTGGTGGTTCTACTTATCAGGTACCAGTTGAAGTCCGTCCGGTTCGTCGTAATGCTCTGGCAATGCGTTGGATCGTTGAAGCTGCTCGTAAACGCGGTGATAAATCCATGGCTCTGCGCCTGGCGAACGAACTTTCTGATGCTGCAGAAAACAAAGGTACTGCAGTTAAGAAACGTGAAGACGTTCACCGTATGGCCGAAGCCAACAAGGCGTTCGCACACTACCGTTGGTAATCCCTTCGGAGTTTTAGTCACCAGGCGGGCGCTTCCAGTAAGCAGCCCGCTTTGGGCTACTTAAATTGAACGCCTAAAAGATAAACGAGGAAACAAATGGCTCGTACAACACCCATCGCACGCTACCGTAACATCGGTATCAGTGCGCACATCGACGCCGGTAAAACCACTACTACCGAACGTATTCTGTTCTACACCGGTGTAAACCATAAAATCGGTGAAGTTCATGACGGCGCTGCAACCATGGACTGGATGGAGCAGGAGCAGGAACGTGGTATTACCATCACTTCCGCTGCGACTACTGCATTCTGGTCTGGTATGGCTAAGCAGTATGAGCCGCATCGCATCAACATCATCGACACCCCGGGGCACGTTGACTTCACAATCGAAGTAGAACGTTCCATGCGTGTTCTCGATGGTGCGGTAATGGTTTACTGCGCAGTTGGTGGTGTTCAGCCGCAGTCTGAAACCGTATGGCGTCAGGCAAACAAATATAAAGTTCCGCGCATTGCGTTCGTTAACAAAATGGACCGCATGGGTGCGAACTTCCTGAAAGTTGTTAACCAGATCAAAACCCGTCTGGGCGCGAACCCGGTTCCGCTGCAGCTGGCGATTGGTGCTGAAGAACATTTCACCGGTGTTGTTGACCTGGTGAAAATGAAAGCTATCAACTGGAACGACGCTGACCAGGGCGTAACCTTCGAATACGAAGATATCCCGGCAGACATGGTTGAACTGGCTAACGAATGGCACCAGAACCTGATCGAATCCGCAGCTGAAGCTTCTGAAGAGCTGATGGAAAAATACCTGGGTGGTGAAGAACTGACTGAAGCAGAAATCAAAGGTGCTCTGCGTCAGCGCGTTCTGAACAACGAAATCATCCTGGTAACCTGTGGTTCTGCGTTCAAGAACAAAGGTGTTCAGGCGATGCTGGATGCGGTAATTGATTACCTGCCATCCCCGGTTGACGTACCTGCGATCAACGGTATCCTGGACGACGGTAAAGACACTCCGGCTGAACGTCACGCAAGTGATGACGAGCCGTTCTCTGCACTGGCGTTCAAAATCGCTACCGACCCGTTTGTTGGTAACCTGACCTTCTTCCGTGTTTACTCCGGTGTGGTTAACTCTGGTGATACCGTACTGAACTCCGTGAAAGCTGCACGTGAGCGTTTCGGTCGTATCGTTCAGATGCACGCTAACAAACGTGAAGAGATCAAAGAAGTTCGCGCGGGCGACATCGCTGCTGCTATCGGTCTGAAAGACGTAACCACTGGTGACACCCTGTGTGACCCGGATGCGCCGATCATTCTGGAACGTATGGAATTCCCTGAGCCGGTAATCTCCATCGCAGTTGAACCGAAAACCAAAGCTGACCAGGAAAAAATGGGTCTGGCTCTGGGCCGTCTGGCTAAAGAAGACCCGTCTTTCCGTGTATGGACTGACGAAGAATCTAACCAGACCATCATCGCGGGTATGGGCGAACTGCACCTCGACATCATCGTTGACCGTATGAAGCGTGAATTCAACGTTGAAGCGAACGTAGGTAAACCGCAGGTTGCTTACCGTGAAACTATCCGCCAGAAAGTTACCGATGTTGAAGGTAAACACGCGAAACAGTCTGGTGGTCGTGGTCAGTATGGTCATGTTGTTATCGACATGTACCCGCTGGAGCCGGGTTCAAACCCGAAAGGCTACGAGTTCATCAACGACATTAAAGGTGGTGTAATCCCTGGCGAATACATCCCGGCCGTTGATAAAGGTATCCAGGAACAGCTGAAAGCAGGTCCGCTGGCAGGCTACCCGGTAGTAGACATGGGTATTCGTCTGCACTTCGGTTCTTACCATGACGTTGACTCCTCTGAACTGGCGTTTAAACTGGCTGCTTCTATCGCCTTTAAAGAAGGCTTTAAGAAAGCGAAACCAGTTCTGCTTGAGCCGATCATGAAGGTTGAAGTAGAAACTCCGGAAGAGAACACCGGTGACGTTATCGGTGACTTGAGCCGTCGTCGTGGTATGCTCAAAGGTCAGGAATCTGAAGTTACTGGCGTTAAGATCCACGCTGAAGTACCGCTGTCTGAAATGTTCGGATACGCAACTCAGCTGCGTTCTCTGACCAAAGGTCGTGCATCATACACTATGGAATTCCTGAAGTATGATGAAGCGCCGAGTAACGTTGCTCAGGCCGTAATTGAAGCCCGTGGTAAATAAGCCTAAGGGTTAATACCAAAGTCCCGTGCTCTCTCCTGAAGGGGAGAGCACTATAGTAAGGAATATAGCCGTGTCTAAAGAAAAATTTGAACGTACAAAACCGCACGTTAACGTTGGTACTATCGGCCACGTTGACCACGGTAAAACTACTCTGACCGCTGCAATCACCACCGTACTGGCTAAAACCTACGGCGGTGCTGCTCGTGCATTCGACCAGATCGATAACGCGCCGGAAGAAAAAGCTCGTGGTATCACCATCAACACTTCTCACGTTGAATACGACACCCCGACCCGTCACTACGCACACGTAGACTGCCCGGGGCACGCCGACTATGTTAAAAACATGATCACCGGTGCTGCTCAGATGGACGGCGCGATCCTGGTAGTTGCTGCGACTGACGGCCCGATGCCGCAGACTCGTGAGCACATCCTGCTGGGTCGTCAGGTAGGCGTTCCGTACATCATCGTGTTCCTGAACAAATGCGACATGGTTGATGACGAAGAGCTGCTGGAACTGGTTGAAATGGAAGTTCGTGAACTTCTGTCTCAGTACGACTTCCCGGGCGACGACACTCCGATCGTTCGTGGTTCTGCTCTGAAAGCGCTGGAAGGCGACGCAGAGTGGGAAGCGAAAATCCTGGAACTGGCTGGCTTCCTGGATTCTTATATTCCGGAACCAGAGCGTGCGATTGACAAGCCGTTCCTGCTGCCGATCGAAGACGTATTCTCCATCTCCGGTCGTGGTACCGTTGTTACCGGTCGTGTAGAACGCGGTATCATCAAAGTTGGTGAAGAAGTTGAAATCGTTGGTATCAAAGAGACTCAGAAGTCTACCTGTACTGGCGTTGAAATGTTCCGCAAACTGCTGGACGAAGGCCGTGCTGGTGAGAACGTAGGTGTTCTGCTGCGTGGTATCAAACGTGAAGAAATCGAACGTGGTCAGGTACTGGCTAAGCCGGGCACCATCAAGCCGCACACCAAGTTCGAATCTGAAGTGTACATTCTGTCCAAAGATGAAGGCGGCCGTCATACTCCGTTCTTCAAAGGCTACCGTCCGCAGTTCTACTTCCGTACTACTGACGTGACTGGTACCATCGAACTGCCGGAAGGCGTAGAGATGGTAATGCCGGGCGACAACATCAAAATGGTTGTTACCCTGATCCACCCGATCGCGATGGACGACGGTCTGCGTTTCGCAATCCGTGAAGGCGGCCGTACCGTTGGCGCGGGCGTTGTTGCTAAAGTTCTGGGCTAATTACACGTTAATTAGTTTTGAATTGAAAAGGGCGCTTCGGCGCCCTTTTTGCATTTGTTGACGGCATATCTTATTCGTACTGTCAGAACGAATAAATTATTCATATTTAAAATATCAATTCAATTTAACATTTTAAATATGAATGTTTCTGTTTTTAAAATGCTTCATTTGTCAGGCTTTTTTCTTATTTTTAATGCCGTAATTTAATTCATATTGAAGGGTTCTCGTAAAACGTAAATAATTCCTGCGTAGGACTTTTGTTTTGCAGTTTTTACGTCACAAGGGATTATAATGAAATTAAATATATTTACTAAATCTATGATTGGTATGGGGCTGGTGTGTTCCGCTCTGCCAGCATTGGCAATGGAAGCATGGAATAACCAACAAGGTGGTAATAAATATCAGGTTATTTTCGATGGCAAAATTTATGAAAATGCCTGGTGGGTTTCTTCTACAAATTGCCCGGGAAAAGCGAAAGTAAATGATGCAACTAACCCGTGGCGTTTAAAGCGTACCGCGACAGCTGCTGAAATTAGTCAGTATGGCAATACACTTTCCTGCGAAAAGAGCGGCAGCTCATCTTCTTCAAATTCAAATACGCCTGCATCCAATACGCCGGCTAATGGCGGTTCGGCTACACCAGCACAGGGCACTGTTCCGTCTAATTCTTCTGTAGTTGCCTGGAATAAACAGCAGGGCGGTCAGACCTGGTATGTCGTCTTTAATGGTGCGGTATATAAGAATGCCTGGTGGGTAGCCTCTTCTAACTGCCCGGGTGATGCGAAAGGCAATGATGCCAGCAACCCATGGCGTTATGTTCGTGCCGCTACGGCAACGGAAATCTCAGAAACCAGTAATCCACAGTCCTGTACTTCAGCACCACAGCCTGCACCGGATGTGAAACCGGCACCGGACGTTAAACCGGCTCCTGATGTTCAGCCAGCCCCAGCTGATAAGTCAAACGACAACTATGCTGTCGTAGCCTGGAAAGGTCAGGAAGGTTCTTCTACATGGTACGTTATCTATAACGGCGGCATTTATAAGAACGCCTGGTGGGTAGGCGCGGCAAATTGCCCAGGCGATGCGAAAGAAAACGATGCCAGAAACCCATGGCGTTATGTTCGCGCGGCAACGGCAACAGAAATCAGCCAGTATGGTAACCCTGGCTCCTGTTCCGTTAAGCTGGATAATAATGGCGGTGCTGTGACTCCGGTTGATCCAACTCCGGAAACACCGGTGACCCCAACTCCGGATAACAGCGAGCCATCAACACCAGCGGATAGCGTTAACGATTACTCATTGCAAGCGTGGAGCGGCCAGGAAGGTAGCGAAATTTACCATGTTATTTTCAATGGTAATGTTTACAAGAACGCCTGGTGGGTTGGGTCTAAAGATTGCCCACGGGGTACCAGCGCTGAAAACTCCAATAACCCATGGCGTCTCGAGCGTACAGCTACCGCTGCGGAATTGAGTCAGTACGGTAACCCGACTACCTGTGAAATTGATAACGGCGGCGTCATTGTTGCGGATGGTTTCCAGGCCAGCAAAGCGTACAGCGCGGACAGCATCGTAGATTATAACGATGCACATTATAAAACTTCTGTCGATCAAGACGCATGGGGCTTTGTCCCGGGCGGCGATAACCCGTGGAAGAAATACGAACCGGCGAAAGCATGGTCCGCATCCACTGTGTACGTGAAAGGTGATCGCGTTGTTGTTGATGGGCAGGCTTATGAAGCGCTGTTCTGGACGCAAAGTGACAACCCTGCTCTGGTGGCGAACCAAAACGCCACCGGTAGCAATAGCCGCCCGTGGAAGCCGTTAGGTAAGGCTCAGAGCTATAGCAACGAAGAGCTGAATAATGCGCCGCAGTTTAATCCAGAAACGCTTTATGCCAGCGATACGCTGATTCGCTTTAACGGTGTGAACTACATTTCTCAGAGTAAAGTGCAGAAAGTTTCTCCTTCTGACAGCAACCCGTGGCGTGTTTTTGTTGACTGGACCGGAACCAAAGAGCGCGTAGGTACGCCGAAGAAAGCGTGGCCGAAACACGTTTATGCACCGTATGTCGACTTTACGCTGAATACGATCCCGGATCTGGCTGCGCTGGCTAAGAATCATAACGTCAACCACTTCACGCTGGCGTTTGTGGTGAGTAAAGATGCGAACACCTGTCTGCCGACATGGGGTACCGCTTACGGTATGCAGAATTACGCTCAGTACAGCAAAATCAAAGCTCTGCGTGAGGCTGGCGGCGATGTGATGCTGTCTATCGGTGGTGCTAACAACGCTCCGCTGGCTGCTTCCTGTAAGAACGTAGACGATCTGATGCAGCATTATTATGACATCGTTGATAACCTGAACCTCAAAGTCCTGGACTTCGATATCGAAGGCACCTGGGTTGCGGATCAGGCATCTATTGAACGTCGTAACCTTGCTGTGAAGAAAGTGCAGGATAAATGGAAGTCAGAAGGCAAAGATATTGCTATCTGGTACACCTTGCCAATTCTGCCGACTGGCCTGACGCCGGAAGGGATGAATGTCCTGAGCGATGCCAAAGCGAAAGGTGTTGAGCTGGCGGGTGTGAACGTGATGACAATGGACTACGGTAACGCGATTTGTCAGTCTGCAAATACCGAAGGCCAGAACATTCACGGTAAGTGTGCAACGTCTGCGATTGCCAACCTGCATTCACAATTGAAAGGCCTCCATCCCAATAAGAGCGATGCAGAAATTGACGCTATGATGGGTACCACGCCGATGGTTGGCGTGAACGACGTTCAGGGCGAGGTGTTCTATCTCTCTGATGCTCGTCTGGTCATGCAGGATGCGCAGAAGCGTAATCTCGGTATGGTTGGTATCTGGTCAATCGCGCGCGACCTGCCGGGCGGCACTAACCTGTCTCCGGAATTCCACGGCCTGACTAAAGAACAGGCACCGAAGTACGCATTTAGCGAAATCTTCGCGCCGTTTACTAAGCAATAAATGTGTTGGCGATACCTTCCAGTATCGCCGCATTTTTTGTCAATGGGCTACTTTTGGTAGCCCATTATTTTTATTCATATTTCTATTCTTTGCTTAAAAAAGAGTCTTTCCGTAATTGAAATAAGAACTATTTTCATTTATTTTTGAAGAAAGTATACGGGAGTCTCTATGTACGTTTGTCTTTGTAATGGTATCAGCGATAAAAAAATTCGTCAGGCTGTGCGCCAGTTTTCCCCTCACTCGTTCCAGCAATTAAAAAAATTTATTCCGGTCGGCAATCAGTGCGGTAAATGTGTCCGGGCCGCGCGTGAAGTGATGGAGGATGAATTAATGCAGCTGCCGGAGTTTAAGGAGTCCGCATAAACGGAGTGTGTTTTTTGACTTACTCGTAAGCCGTTCTACTCTTCAAAGAGTGGAAGCGAAGGAGTCAAAAAATGAAAGGTGATACTAAAGTTATAAATTATCTCAACAAACTGTTGGGAAATGAGCTTGTCGCAATCAATCAGTACTTTCTCCATGCCCGAATGTTTAAAAACTGGGGTCTCAAACGTCTCAATGATGTGGAGTATCATGAATCCATTGATGAGATGAAACACGCCGATCGTTATATTGAGCGCATTCTTTTTCTGGAAGGTCTTCCAAACTTACAGGACCTGGGCAAACTGAACATTGGTGAAGATGTTGAGGAAATGCTGCGTTCTGATCTGGCACTTGAGCTGGATGGCGCGAAGAATTTGCGTGAGGCAATTGGTTATGCCGATAGCGTTCATGATTACGTCAGCCGCGATATGATGATAGAAATTTTGCGTGATGAAGAAGGCCATATCGACTGGCTGGAAACGGAACTTGATCTGATTCAGAAGATGGGCCTGCAAAATTATCTGCAAGCACAGATCCGCGAAGAAGGTTGAGCCGTGTCGGGAGGGAGAACCCTCCCGGTTAATAAGAGATCCAGGCCAGATACCCCAGGTTTATCATGCTGCCGAGCGCAAGCCACGGGCCGAATGCGATAGTGGTTATAGTCCGGCGTTGCAGAAGTTGTGAAACGATGGCGTAACCAATGCCACCCAGCGAGGCAATCAGCAGTATCATTGGCAACGTTTGCCAGCCACACCATGCGCCTGCAGCGGCCAGTAGCTTGAAATCACCGTAGCCCAATCCCTCTTTGTGACAAACTAACCAGACGCCCCAGTAAACACACCACAGCACCCCATAGCCCGCTACCGCGCCGTAAACCGCATCATGTAAATCAATTAATCCATACTGCGCATTAAATACCAAGCCAAGCCAGAGCAGCGGTAAGGTGAGTTTGTCGGGCAGGAGCTGAGTGCGAAAATCAATAACACTGAGCGTGAGTACGAAACAGAAATAGAGAAAGAGTGCGCCAGTCACGATGGGCGTGAAAGGTGCCAGGGCGCAGGCGATAGCAGCAGCAACACAAAGTATCAGGGGCACTGTATCATGCCAGGCATATTTTTTTTGCCTGAAATGAACCAATACCTGGCGAAACGTTAACGCCGTTTTATCCTCCAACGGCGAGAGGTGATAGGCGATGGCATTAACAAAATAACCTGCAATAAAACCAACCAGAATGAAGAGCGGCAGTAGCATTGTCATTATTGTTGCTCCCTGAAGGACAAATGCCTGAGGGTGATCTCTTCGTTTCCGGCAAGAGTAAACTGAAGGTCTTCAATAACAATACCGTATGTTACCTGTGCCGTAGTGAGCCAGCGGGAGACGTTTTCGAGGGGAGCTGTGACAGGATGAATTGTCAGAGTATTGTCCGGGCCGTTTTCCAGCGTGATAGCCAAATTCTCACGTTTTGCTTCCTCGAGAAGGATATTTTTGATGGGCTGCGTAAGCGCAGGATGACCGAGTAAACCATGGGTGCTCGCTTGATCCTGCATCCATTTGATGTCCTTCTTAATTTTTTGCGCGTGGGACTGATGCTCTGCAATGTAGGTATCTATCGGTTTTATCACCCCAAGCCAACAAAAAACGCCGAGCGAGAGAACCGCCAGTGCCGCAACGATCTGTTTTTCCGATGTGGATTTTTCTGCCCACCATGATTTAATCATTTCCCTGAGTTCCTTACTGTCCATACACCACTGACCGGATCTTTTTCTGTTTTTTCCATCGGAAGCCAGGACTGTGTTAACTCACAGAAACGATCGATATTGGCTTCACTCTTAGCACTCATTTTTAAGGTCAGCGACTTTTGCTTCTGGCTATAGTTCGCCTCCATTAACTGCAGTTCAGGGTGTTCCAGCAGAAGTGTTTGTAAATGATAGAGCAACGGCACAGCTTCAGGATATTGCTGAGCGAGTTGCTGCTTAAAGTAAAAACGAAAATTGTGGGTGCGTTTGATCTGCGGGAAATAACGTTGCCAGGTTTCTTGCTGTTGTTGCTGAAGTTGATCTTCAATCTTAAGCGTATGCCAGAGCGCGATGCTCCGGCTGCCAACAAAAGAAAGAATGGCGAGAACGAGACAGCTTACTGCCAGGCGGGCGAGCCATTTTCCCGATTTGCTTACAGTTTTCTGTTTACGAAAAATACCATGCAGCATGTCATAGCGCTGGAATGCAATATCGGCAGAATACAAACTCAGTGATGGTATTTCAGGATGCTGGATAAGTGGATTGGCCGCTGCAACGCCGTGAGGTACTACACCATAACAAAGCATATTCTCAGGCGGAAACTGGGCAGCAAGATGCTGTAACCAGTGTTCATCCAGTTCGTTGAAGGCATGTGCGGCACTGCGAATGAGCCAGCTTGTTTGCTGGTTAACCAGAGTCCAGCTATCTACTTCCCAGGGAAGATAGCAGCCATCTGGCAAAACCCGCGTCACGTTGAGTCCGGCAGTATGTAAACGCTCAAGATAGCGACTGAGTTTCTCCGACTGAATGCCTATCACCTCGACACTTTCGTTTTGTTTATCGACAACCGTCCAGTGCCAGTCCTGGGTGTTGTCGGGTAACGTCTCCTCTGCCAGCCATTGTAATGTTTGTGCGGTGAGTTTGTATTTGGCGTTGGGCAGCGTGAGGGAACGATATAAAAGGCCCTCTGGTGGGATCAAAAGATGAACATTTCCGGCACCGGGCTGATCGGCCAGCGACTCCAGCGGAAGATCGTCCGTGAGCGTATGTACCGAAGATACGCTATCTGCGGAGAACGTCATCCATTCCCAATGCTTACGCAGCGTCGAGGAAGAACGTATGACCATCAACGATTCAGGCATCACGATCCTTATGATTAGTAGAGTTGCAGCGTACGCCGATAGATTTGGGCGCTCTGCTGTTTACGGTTGAAAAAAATATGGCTTTGCCATCCCTGGGATTGTTCGTCGCTGATACTTTCCGTACTCAGCGTAAAATAGCGGCTATAGGGAAAGAGATGCCTTTTCACCTGAGCAACCAGTGGCTTCACACCGGAGAAATCCTGCTGCGCCCAGTAAAGAAATGCATCCGTGGTTAGCCAGCCTTCCCTCGGCCTTTTTTGCAATAAGACCCGAGCGTCAGCATCCGTGATGTTATTGAGGAATAACGCTCTGAAGAGCGGAATATCGTTCTCCGTTAGCATATTAAGATTGATGCTAAGTTCCGTGGTCGGGAGAACGCAGACATACGGGATAAGCCGCTGATAGATGTTTTCGGTTATGCCTTTTATCTGACGTAATTCGCCAGTCAGAAAAAGCATCTGATTGGCACTATGCCGGGGCGGCGTCTGGCTTTGGTAAAAGCTATCTTCTGCGCCGTGAAAGCGTGGTGAGTCATCGACATCAATATAGTCAGCGATTGATTGCACGATCTCATCGGTGTTTCCGCGATCGATACCGGCGTTAATCAGCAGCGCACTGAATACCTGGGCGGGGAAATCAGGGGAAGCCAGCGGGTCGTCAGAGATTTTTGCTAACGCATTGAGATTAAAACAGTGCTGGGCATCGCGTAACTGCCACTTCACTGTATTGCCATCTTCCAGCTGCAACTGTTGTGGCTGTGCCCAGTACTGCTGCAACGTGGTCTGTCTGTCGTTATCTTTAACGTCCTGGGTGAGGCTGGCAAGCGCAAGTTTCTCCGCCAGTTCAATATCATATTGCCGTTGCAGATGATGGTTTACCTGGCGGGTTCGCTGAAGCTGGCTGTGAAAACTGAGCGTCATGTCTGCTGCCAGAGCAGCCATGAGCGCCAGTAACATGAGTACAATGAGCAGCGCGACGCCGCGTTGTTCATTATTCATGGTTATTATTCCCGGCCTGCGTCTGAGCTGGCGACTCTTCTCTCGCTAACTGCTCAGGTAATGCAAAACGGCGCTGTAACCCCCCATATTGCTGAGTCTGCAGATGTAACGTGACTGAGAGAGGAAGTTCCTGGCTTTCCCCGCTGTTACTTTCCAGAAGAAAGCTCTCGACATGTTCCAGCATCGCCTGGGCGGGTTGATCCTTCCTGCCATCCACAGAAGTACGAACAGCACGGTAGAGCGTATGATTTCGCAGATACCAGTGAACAGTGAGTAAGGTTTGTGCTTCACTGAGAGGAGCCAGCGGATCGCGACTTTGCGTGGTAAAAATAGCTTCTTCACCCAACACCATGATTTTGTCCGTACTCCGATTCCTCCGGGCGACCAGTTGCAGGAGATCGTTATCAAGAATGGTGATGGTGCGCTGTAGCTGATTGAACTGCTGGATTTCTTTCTGTGAGCGTTGATGCAACTCGGAAGCTTGCGAAAAAATCATAAACGCCAGCACGCTAAGCATTGAGAAAATCGCCAGCGCCGCCATGACCTCCAGCAATGTGAAACCCTGCTGGCGATTAATCATCTTGTGCCTGCCCGGATTTATTATCGATGCTTTGATAACGCGTAAGCGAGGTTGTCTGACCGCTGGGTAATGTCACCGTTATGGTGCGTTCCAGAAGCGTGCCGTCTTTGCTTGAGTGGATATCGCTGCGCCAGTTCCACTCTTCGCCATTTATTAACTCTTTGCCAGAACTGGACGTGTTTTCCTCGCCGAATGAATCTTGTGACTGAAGCTGGTTATCCGCTATCCACAATGCCAGCGTCTCGTTACGCATTCGCTCGATGGCATTTCGTTGCCCTTGCATACTGCTCATTAAAGTCAGAGCAACAGCGGTGAAAATACTCATCGCCAGTAAGACTTCAAGCAGTGTCATCCCTGATTGTTTGTTCATGGGCGGGTATCTCTGGCGAGCGTTTGATCCAGGGGCCATGAGCCTGAACAGACTAACGTCAGGAGCGGCTCACCGGTCCCGGCGTTAGCCATCAACAAAGAGAAGGGCGTGATTTGTCCGTCGGCCAGAATCACAACCTGTGGCTGGTTGCTGTCATCAGGTTTAAATGGCTGAAGATGAATTGAGAGTTCTTCATCCCAGTCATTTTGGCTCTCGTCTGCGGCATCTTCTTGTAATGGAACCCAGCGCCAGGCTGATGGTGTTTTGCCCGGTACCATAATGCGCCATGCTGAATCAGAGAAATGGATACCGACAGGCTGACCACTGAGCGTGGCGCGGTCGATGGCTAATTCAAGTGCAGCGGTAAACCGCGCCGCTGTTTCGCGCGCACGAGTGTTGGCGACATCCTCCCGGCCATATGTGAAGAGCACCACGCTTGCCGTGATAGCGACCAGCGCCAGCACCAGCATCATCTCCAGCAGGGTAAACCCGCGTTGCTGATTCATCGCTGACTTACTTTTTCTTCTTGCTCAAACCCCAGTTGGTGATGTCGTCCTCGGTTCCCATTTCACCATCGGGCCCTGCTGAAAGCAGATCGTATGCACCATGTTCACCAGGATTAACGAGGACATAATCATTGCCCCAGGGATCGGCAGGCAGACGCTTGATATAACCTTCCTTGTTATAGTTTGCGGCCAGCGGTGGCAGTGTCGGCGCTTCTACTAAGGATTCAAGCCCCTGATTTGTGGTTGGATAGTGATGATTGTCGAGTTTGTACATATCAAGGGCGTTTTCCAGCGCCACAATATCGCTGACGGCTTTTTGCTTATCCGCCTTTTCTTTATTGCCCATTAGGTTAGGAACCACCAGGCTGGCAAGTACGCCGATAATGACGATCACCACCATAATTTCCAGTAATGTAAAACCGCGTTGCTTATCCGTTGCGCGCATATGCTTTCCTTAATTAATCATTGAGTTAAGTTGAAGAAGAGGTTGGAGTACCGACACGACAATAAACAGGACGATCAGTGCCATCGTAATAATGAGTGCTGGCTCGAAGATGGAGAGCGTTAAGGCGATCCGATTTTGTTGGAGTGTCTCCTGGTTATCTGCGGCTCTGACCATTAATGTGCCGAGCTGCCCGCTTTTTTCGCCAGAGGCCACCATGTAGAGCATCATCGGCGGGAAAATTGCGGTTTGTTCCAGCGAAAGATGAATGCTGTTACCCTGGCGAACGTTCTCTGCCGCATTTGCCAGACGCTGGCGAATTTCGAGGTTGTTGAGGCTTTCGGTGGACAAATTCATCCCATCCAGCAGAGGGACGCCGCTGGATTGCAAAATACTTAAAGTGCGGAGATAGCGTGCGCTGTTAATGGCGCAAATCAGCGGGCCGATGAGCGCAACGCGCAGCAACATGGCATGAAAACGGTGGCGGTTATTGCCGCGTTTTAACCAGAGCCAGAAACCTACAGCGACAATAAACACTGTCGCTAATAATGTCGGGCCGGTACGTTGCAACGTGTCGCTCAGACCTAAAAGAATGCGTGTACTCAGCGGCAGTTGCTGCTTCATATGCACGAACTGTTCGGTAATTTTGGGCACGACAGCAGTGAGGAGAATAATCACGACCCCAATCGCCACCGTAGTGAGCATACAGGGGTAGATCAGTGACTGAATGAGCTTGCTGCGGATTTTCTGCCGGTTTTCATTGTAATCAGCCAGCTTTTCCAACACCGGGGCCAGCAGCCCGCTCTTTTCGCCCGCTTTTACCAGGGTACGATAGAGCGAATCGAAAAGCGTGGGAAAATGCTGTAATGCATCGGAAAGGGGATGCCCTTCAAGGATGGCGCTGCGTACCTGATTTAACACGTCACCCAGTCGTTTATTACTGCTTTGTTGACCGATTACGGCAAGGCTCTCTTCCAGGGGTAATGCCGCTGCGCTTAAGGTTGCCAACTGCCGGGTGAAAAGCGTCAGTTCACTATGGCTGATCCTCGGGCGACGTGTTTTTACTCCCGAACTTTTTTGGGGGCGAATATCCAGCAGGAAAAGCCCTTCTTCACGCAGCCGCAGTCGTGCCTGACGTTCATCGTTAGCATCAATGATCCCTTGCAATTTTTGACCATCCTGGGTCATGGCGCGATAGCGATAATTCATGCTTCGCTCTCCAGCGTGGCACTGGCGACGCGCATAACCTCATCCCAGGAGGTGTCACCGCTTATCACTTTTTGCAGGCCATTTTTGATTAAGGCCTTGTGTTGTTGCCGGACTAGTCGCTCCAGTGCTTGTTCATCCACATTTTCATGAATAGCGGCCCGTAATTCCGGCGTCACCACCATCATTTCGTGGATCGCCATGCGCCCCTGATAGCCGGATTGATGGCAATGAGGGCAGCCTACGGGAGTGCCAATTGTTGTCACCGCGAGCTGATGATATTTAAACATCTGCGCTTGTTGGGGTGATACGGGCGTGAATTGTCGGCATTGCGGACACAGGCGACGAACCAGACGTTGCGCGATAATCCCTGCCAGGGAAGACGAAAGCAGGAATGATTCGACGCCCATGTCGCGGAGCCGGGTCACTGCGCCTGATGCACTGTTAGTGTGGAGTGTTGAGAGTACCAGATGGCCGGTGAGCGAGGCCTGAACCGCAATCTGCGCGGTTTCTGTATCACGAATTTCCCCCACCATGACGACATCCGGGTCCTGGCGAAGTATGGCGCGCAGGCCGCGAGCGAAAGACATATCCACACGGGTATTCACCTGCGTTTGCCCAATGCCTTCCAGCTCATATTCCACGGGATCTTCTACCGTCAGAATATTGCGGCCGGGAGTATTCAGCGCCGAAAGGATGGCGTAGAGCGTGGTGCTTTTACCGGAGCCTGTCGGCCCTGTCACCAGGATAATACCGTGCGGAAGCTGAATGAGATTTTCTAAATCCTGCTTATCCGCTGCCGTCATCCCCAGGTTGTTCAATGAAAGCTGGAGGCTGTTTTTATCCAGCAGGCGGAGTACGGCGCGTTCACCATAGATGGACGGCAGTGTGGATACGCGGACATCTATGTTACGTCGCCCGATACGCAAACTAATTCTTCCATCCTGTGGAATACGTTTTTCGGCGATATCAAGACGAGCCATGACCTTAATTCGGGAGATAAGCAGTGCCGCCAGTTTTTTGTTTGGCTGTAAAATTGTCCGCAAAACGCCGTCGATGCGAAAACGGATCGACATTGTTTTTTCATAGGTTTCAATGTGGATATCAGAGGCGGTTTCTTTGATGGCCTCACTCAAAATCGCATTGATCAAGCGGATAACCGGTGCCGCTGAATCTTCATTCAGGAGATCTTCATTTGCGGGCATCTCTTCCGAAAGCGAGAGAAGATCGACGGATTGATCGATATCCTGCGCAATCTGTTGCGACTCACCGGTATTCTGATGGAATACCGCTTCCAGCCGAGCTTCAAAATCAGCCTGTGACAAGCTGGTCATGGTCTGGCACTGGCCAACCTGACGTTGAATATCGAGTAACCGCTCGAATGGCGTATCGGCGAGATAAATAATCTCGCCCTCTGAATAGAGATAACCAATTCGTTGTGCCAGCGCCCAACTGGCGGGGTACGGTGAGTGAATTCTCATATGAATGCCTCACCGTGACGATGGCGCAGGGGCGTGACTGTTGAACGTGTTTTCATCCAGCACCGGCAAATCTTCCGAGCCAACCAGCGCTTTTGATTTCCCGTCGATCCGCTGTTGTTGCTCCTGACGGTAACGGGTGTATTTCTCTTTTGACAGTGAGCGATAAACATCATCGTCACGGATAATCGTCGGACGGATAAATACCATCAGGTTGCGTTTAGCGCGCTCGGTGGAGGTATAGCGGAAGAGTTGCCCCACTAAAGGAATATCGCCAAGCAGAGGAACCTTTGACACTTGCTCTTTAGAAAAATCATCCAGCAATCCGCCCAGGACCACCGTTTCACCGGTTTTGACCAGCACGGCGTTTTGAATAGTACGGGTATTAAACGTCGGGCCGAGCGTCGAGTTAGAGGAAGAGTCAACGCTGGAGACTTCCTGCTCTATTTCGAGCAACACCGCGTCGCCTTCATTGACCTGCGGAGTAACTTTGAGTTTTGTCCCCACCGTTTTGCGTTCGACGGTATTAAAGACGTTATCCCCTGAAGTGGTCTGTGACCCGGATAGCACCGGCACATCCTGCCCCACGTTGAAGGACGCGAGTTTATTATCCAGCGTTACGATGCTTGGGGTGGCGAGGATGTCATTTTTATTGTTACTGGCCAGCGCGGTAAGCAGTACTCCCCAGTCGCCATTGAAGAAGCCTGCGGCCATGCCATTGTAGGCGCTAAACATATCCCAGGCAGGATTCGCGCTGGTGATCCCACCATTCTTTTTATAATCAGCCACACCTTGCGCAGCGTTAAAAATCGGTAATCCGGTATTGGTAAATTGCTGTGCGCCAACGTTTTTATTCGCCCATTGCACGCCGAGGTTTAGTCCATTTCCATCCTGAACTTCAACGATGATTGCCTCAACCAGCACCTGTGCACGGCGAATGTCCAGACGCGCAATTACCGTGGCGAGTTTTTCCTGGACGGACTGGTCAGCGGTAATGACCAGAGAGTTAGTCTGTTCATCGGCGGTAATGGCGACGTTATCCATCGCGCCAGAAGAGGAGGGCTTACGCGCATTCCCTTTTTCATCTTTCAGCTTTTCGGAAACACCGGTTAGCACTTCCACCAGATTCGTGGCTTTAGCATATTTCAGGTAATAAACCCGGGTATTTCCTTCCTCGCTCTCTTCGACATCAAGGCTTTTCAGTAATGAAGTGATGCGCTGGCGTGCTTTTTCCGGTCCACTGATGATAAGAGAGTTGGTTCGCTTATCCGCCACAATCTTCGCGGAGAGGAGGGCTGGCATCTGGCTTTTACCGTGGCTTTCGCTGATTAATTGATTAAGAATCTCGGCGAGATCTTCCGCTGACGCATATTCCAGATGAATAATTTGCTGCTTCTCTGTGCCGATGACATCAACGCGCTTTATGACTTCAATCAGTTTATTAATGGTGGAGGCACGACCGGTCAGAATAAGAACGTTGGAGGGTTCATAATGCACAACATTACCGACGCTACCCGCATCCATCATCTGGCGGAGCAGGGGGGCCAGGTCACGAGCAGGAACGTTCTCAAGCGGTACAATTCGGGTGACCAACTCATCACCTACGCCTGGACGAGAACTGTCAGCAATCATCCCTGGCGATGTTTTTACATTAGCTGAGCGAACCACTTTCAGAAAACCATTGTCCAGCGTGATCACGGAATAACCGTAAAGATCAAGAATACTTAAAAAGAACTGGTAGTACTCCTGTTGGCTAAACGTATCATTACTGCGTACGGAAATGGTTCCCTGTACCGAAGGGTCGATCAGGATCGTTTTGCCAAGATGCTGACCCACTATTTCCACGAACTGGCGGATATCGGCGTTATTGAAGTTCGCGCCGTATTGTTCGTTCTCAGCGTGTCCTGCACAAGGCATGAGTAGTGCTGCCAGCAAGCAGCAGGTGATTTTATTGAGTCCTTTCATGACGCAGTCCATTCATTCCTGTAAGTTCCCCGACGGAAACATTTATCAAGCGGGGTACGCCGTTGCGACGAATTGTAAACTGAGCACTTTGTTGAGTTAGCAGTAAACTTAATGCCTGTGAAACCTCATCAGGGTGGGTCAGCGAAAGATTATTGATCCTGAGGGCGATATCCCCTGGTTGTAGCAAGCTGGTGGTAAATGCATTGAGGCCCTTACGAGGGTTCAATCGAAGCCCGTATATCTGTTCTCCATCACGTATAGGCGTGGCGATAATATAATCAGCGAGTACATTTTGACTTTCTGAATCAGGCTGCTTGATGATGTCAGGTAGCCCTGGATGGAGAGTTACTTTTTCGTAATGCCCGTGAGTTTCAAACACAACGCTGGTTTTATTTATTTTTCTAATAAACGTTCCCGGCGCTGACTCAAGGGCTTCGTTGAGGGAGTATCGCTTTTGTTCGCTCCCCTCATTAATTAAGACAAAAGAAGTCTCATCATTCGATGTGAGTACAATGCCATTAAGCGCTATAGAGAGCTTAGGTGTTTCCTGATTAACTGCCACGGGATTTGCATCTTTTACCCCAGCATGATTTTCGTTACGCCATAAAGCGGCAAGGCTGAAATCAGACTGAAATGCGTTTGTTGGTTGATTAATGATCTGTCCATTTTTAACTATAGTTGTATGGAAATAATTCACATTAAAAATAATCGACCCTATGCTTATAAATATAATCAATATATTGATGGCAGCATCTTTATTATGATTCGCCAGATGGAAGGGGAAACGTAGTGTGGGCACGATGTATGTTCTAATAAAATAGATTGGGTGGGTTGTATATTGACGTTAGTATAAATAGTATTAATGCCGCTTGCATGAATCAAGCAAAATTTATTTATATTAGTAATATGTATTTAATTAATAAATACATACATTATTTTTATGATTAAGGATAATCAATAATTAAAACAGGAAGTTCTATGTCTACGAGAAGAGAAGTTATTCTTTCCTGGTTGTGTGAGAAACGTCAAACCTGGCGTCTGTGCTATTTGTTGGGTGAGGCTGGAAGTGGAAAAACCTGGCTGGCGCAGCAACTGCAAAAAGATAAACATCGCCGTGTGATTACTTTAAGCCTCGTTGTTTCCTGGCAAGGTAAGGCCGCATGGATCGTTACCGACGATAACGCGGCTGAACAGGGCTGCCGTGACAGCGCCTGGACGCGAGATGAGATGGCGGGGCAATTACTGCATGCGCTTCATCGAACTGATAGTCGCTGCCCTCTTATTATTATTGAAAATGCTCACCTGAATCACCGCCGCATACTTGATGATCTCCAACGCGCAATATCTCTTATTCCTGACGGTCAATTTTTGCTGATCGGCAGACCCGATCGAAAAGTCGAACGTGATTTTAAAAAACAGGGCATTGAACTTGTCTCGATAGGACGTCTGACGGAGCACGAACTTAAGGCAAGCATCCTTGAAGGTCAGAATATTGACCAACCCGATCTCCTTTTAACCGCCAGAGTTCTGAAACGGATAGCTTTATTATGTCGGGGCGATCGCAGAAAGCTGGCGCTTGCCGGCGAAACAATTCGCTTATTACAGCAAGCCGAGCAGACCAGCGTTTTCACAGCAAAACAATGGCGAATGATTTACCGCATATTGGGTGATAACCGCCCCCGGAAAATGCAGCTTGCCGTGGTGATGAGTGGAACCATTATCGCTCTTACCTGTGGTTGGCTACTGCTGTCCTCTTTTACAGCTACGTTACCCGTTCCTGCGTGGCTGATACCCGTAACGCCAGTAGTTAAACAAGATATGACTAAGGATATTGCTCATGTGGTGATGCGCGATAGTGAGGCGCTAAGCGTGTTATACGGCGTATGGGGGTACGAGGTCCCAGCTGATTCGGCCTGGTGCGATCAGGCAGTAAGAGCGGGGCTGGCATGTAAAAGTGGGAATGCTTCTTTACAAACATTGGTAGATCAGAATTTGCCCTGGATCGCATCGCTTAAAGTCGGGGACAAAAAATTGCCTGTTGTGGTCGTTCGCGTCGGTGAGGCTAGCGTTGATGTCCTCGTAGGTCAGCAAACGTGGACGCTGACACATAAATGGTTTGAGTCGGTATGGACGGGTGATTATCTTCTGTTGTGGAAAATGTCGCCGGAAGGGGAGAGTACCATTACGCGTGATAGCAGCGAGGAAGAGATTCTCTGGCTGGAAACGATGTTAAACCGCGCATTGCATATTTCGACAGAACCTTTGGCGGAGTGGCGTCCCTTGTTGGTAGAAAAAATAAAGCAATTTCAAAAAAGCCACCACTTGAAAACTGACGGTGTTGTTGGCTTTTCAACGTTAGTACATCTCTGGCAGGTGGCAGGGGAGAGTGCCTACTTATATCGGGATGAAGCAAATATTTCCCCGGAAACAACAGTGAAGGGGAAATGACATGTTTGAATTCTATATCGCCGCGCGTGAGCAGAAAGAAACAGGTCACCCTGGTATCTTCTCCCGACAAAAACACAGCACCATAATATATGTAATTTGTTTATTACTGATTTGCCTGTGGTTTGCAGGAATGGTGCTGGTTGGTGGGTATGCCAGGCAGCTATGGGTGCTTTGGATAGTAAAAGCCGAAGTCACTGTAGAGGCTGAAACGCCCGCTTTTAAACAATCAACACAACACTATTTCTTCAAAAAACAGCCACTCCCCGTCGTCGAATCCGTCGAGGAGGAAGATGACCCAGGCGTCGCGGTTGAGAATGCCCCCTCTTCTTCTGAAGACGAAGAAAATACTGTGGAAGAAAGCGAAGAGAAAGCCGGTTTAAGAGAGCGTGTCAAAAATGCACTGAACGAACTTGAGAGATAACCCGAAGGCTGTTTACTTTACTAGCAATACGCTTGCGTTCGGTGGTTAAGTATGTATAATGCGCGGGCTTGTCGTAGTTGACAGCAGGTTCAATCTGAACCTCAGTTAGCCGAATTTGGCTACCTAACAATGCTCCCAATCGGGGAGCTACGTAAGAACGGTTACACTCTCCCATCAATCGTAATGGGTCTGAGGAGTAATCATTTTCGTTTATAAAATAATTGGAGCTCTGGTCTCATGCAGAACCAAAGAATCCGTATCCGCCTGAAAGCGTTTGATCATCGTCTGATCGATCAAGCAACCGCGGAAATCGTCGAGACTGCCAAGCGCACTGGTGCGCAGGTCCGTGGTCCGATCCCGCTGCCGACACGCAAAGAGCGCTTCACTGTTCTGATCTCCCCGCACGTCAACAAAGACGCGCGCGATCAGTACGAAATCCGTACTCACTTGCGTCTGGTTGACATCGTTGAGCCAACCGAGAAAACCGTTGATGCTCTGATGCGTCTGGATCTGGCTGCCGGTGTAGACGTGCAGATCAGCCTGGGTTAATCAGGTCATTGAGCGATTGAGAGGTTGAAACAATGATTGGTTTAGTCGGTAAAAAAGTGGGTATGACCCGTATCTTCACAGAAGACGGCGTTTCTATCCCAGTAACCGTAATCGAAGTTGAAGCAAACCGCGTTACTCAGGTTAAAGACCTGGCTAACGATGGCTACCGTGCTATTCAGGTGACCACCGGTGCTAAAAAAGCTAACCGTGTGACCAAGCCTGAAGCTGGCCACTTCGCTAAAGCTGGCGTAGAAGCTGGCCGTGGTCTGTGGGAATTCCGCCTGGCTGAAGGCGAAGAGTTCACTGTAGGTCAGAGCATTAGCGTTGAACTGTTTGCTGACGTTAAAAAAGTTGACGTAACTGGCACCTCTAAAGGTAAAGGTTTCGCAGGTACCGTTAAGCGCTGGAACTTCCGTACCCAGGACGCTACTCACGGTAACTCCTTGTCTCACCGCGTTCCGGGTTCTATCGGTCAGAACCAGACTCCGGGCAAAGTGTTCAAAGGCAAGAAAATGGCAGGTCAGATGGGTAACGAACGTGTAACCGTTCAGAGCCTTGACGTAGTACGCGTTGACGCTGAGCGCAACCTGCTGCTGGTTAAAGGTGCTGTCCCGGGTGCAACCGGTAGCGACCTGATCGTTAAACCAGCTGTGAAGGCGTAAGGAGATAGCAATGGAATTAGTATTGAAAGACGCGCAGAGCGCGCTGACTGTTTCCGAAACTACCTTCGGTCGTGATTTCAACGAAGCGCTGGTTCACCAGGTTGTTGTTGCTTATGCAGCTGGTGCTCGTCAGGGTACTCGTGCTCAGAAGACTCGTGCTGAAGTAACTGGTTCCGGTAAAAAACCGTGGCGCCAGAAAGGCACCGGCCGTGCGCGTTCTGGTTCTATCAAGAGCCCGATCTGGCGTTCTGGTGGCGTGACCTTTGCTGCTCGTCCGCAGGACCACAGTCAAAAAGTTAACAAGAAGATGTACCGCGGCGCGCTGAAAAGCATCCTGTCCGAACTGGTACGTCAGGATCGTCTGATCGTTGTCGAGAAGTTCTCTGTAGAAGCGCCGAAAACTAAGCTGCTGGCACAGAAACTGAAAGACATGGCTCTGGAAGATGTGCTGATCATCACCGGTGAGCTGGACGAAAACCTGTTCCTGGCTGCGCGCAACCTGCACAAGGTTGACGTACGCGATGCAACTGGTATCGACCCGGTTAGCCTGATCGCCTTCGACAAAGTCGTAATGACTGCTGATGCTGTTAAGCAAGTTGAGGAGATGCTGGCATGATTCGTGAAGAACGTCTGCTGAAGGTGCTGCGTGCACCGCACGTTTCTGAAAAAGCGTCTACTGCGATGGAAAAATCCAACACCATCGTACTCAAAGTTGCTAAAGACGCGACCAAAGCAGAAATCAAAGCTGCTGTGCAGAAACTGTTTGAAGTCGAAGTCGAAGTCGTTAACACCCTGGTAGTTAAAGGGAAAGTTAAACGTCACGGACAGCGTATCGGTCGTCGTAGCGACTGGAAAAAAGCTTACGTCACCCTGAAAGAAGGCCAGAATCTGGACTTCGTTGGCGGCGCTGAGTAAGTCGGAGGAGTAATACAATGGCAGTTGTTAAATGTAAACCGACATCTCCGGGTCGTCGCCACGTAGTTAAAGTGGTTAACCCTGAGCTGCACAAGGGCAAACCTTTTGCTCCGTTGCTGGAAAAAAACAGCAAATCCGGTGGTCGTAACAACAATGGCCGTATCACCACTCGTCATATCGGTGGTGGCCACAAGCAGGCTTACCGTATTGTTGACTTCAAACGCAACAAAGACGGTATCCCGGCAGTTGTTGAACGTCTTGAGTACGATCCGAACCGTTCCGCGAACATCGCGCTGGTTCTGTACAAAGACGGTGAACGCCGTTACATCCTGGCCCCTAAAGGCCTGAAAGCTGGCGACCAGATTCAGTCTGGCGTTGATGCTGCAATCAAACCAGGTAACACCCTGCCGATGCGCAACATCCCGGTTGGTTCTACTGTTCATAACGTAGAAATGAAACCAGGTAAAGGCGGTCAGCTGGCACGTTCCGCTGGTACTTACGTTCAGATCGTTGCTCGTGATGGTGCTTATGTCACCCTGCGTCTGCGTTCTGGTGAAATGCGTAAAGTAGAAGCAGACTGCCGTGCAACTCTGGGCGAAGTTGGCAATGCTGAGCATATGCTGCGCGTTCTGGGTAAAGCAGGTGCTGCACGCTGGCGTGGTGTTCGTCCGACCGTTCGCGGTACCGCGATGAACCCGGTAGACCACCCACATGGTGGTGGTGAAGGTCGTAACTTTGGTAAGCACCCGGTAACTCCGTGGGGCGTTCAGACCAAAGGTAAGAAGACCCGCAGCAACAAGCGTACTGATAAATTCATCGTACGTCGCCGTAGCAAATAATTTTAGAGGATAAGCCATGCCACGTTCTCTCAAGAAAGGTCCTTTTATTGACCTGCACTTGCTGAAGAAGGTAGAGAAAGCGGTGGAAAGCGGAGACAAGAAGCCCCTGCGCACTTGGTCCCGTCGTTCAACGATCTTTCCTAACATGATCGGTTTGACCATCGCTGTCCATAATGGTCGTCAGCACGTTCCGGTATTTGTAACCGACGAAATGGTTGGTCACAAACTGGGTGAATTCGCACCGACTCGTACTTATCGCGGCCACGCTGCTGATAAAAAAGCGAAGAAGAAATAAGGTAGGAGGAAGAGATGGAAACTATCGCTAAACATCGCCATGCTCGTTCTTCTGCTCAGAAGGTTCGCCTTGTTGCTGACCTGATTCGCGGTAAGAAAGTGTCGCAGGCTCTGGATATTTTGACCTACACCAACAAGAAAGCGGCTGTACTGGTCAAGAAAGTTCTGGAATCTGCCATTGCTAACGCTGAACACAACGATGGCGCTGACATTGACGATCTGAAAGTTACGAAAATTTTCGTAGACGAAGGCCCGAGCATGAAGCGCATTATGCCGCGTGCAAAAGGTCGTGCAGATCGCATCCTGAAGCGCACCAGCCACATCACTGTGGTTGTGTCCGATCGCTGAGACTCTGGAGACTAGCAATGGGTCAGAAAGTACATCCTAATGGTATTCGCCTGGGTATTGTAAAACCATGGAACTCTACCTGGTTTGCGAACACCAAAGAATTCGCTGACAACCTGGACAGCGATTTTAAAGTACGTCAGTACCTGACTAAGGAACTGGCTAAAGCGTCCGTATCTCGTATCGTTATCGAGCGTCCGGCTAAGAGCATCCGTGTAACCATTCACACTGCTCGCCCGGGTATCGTTATCGGTAAAAAAGGTGAAGACGTAGAAAAACTGCGTAAGGTCGTAGCGGACATCGCTGGCGTTCCTGCACAGATCAACATCGCCGAAGTTCGTAAGCCTGAACTGGACGCAAAACTGGTTGCTGACAGCATCACTTCTCAGCTGGAACGTCGCGTTATGTTCCGTCGTGCTATGAAGCGTGCTGTACAGAACGCAATGCGTCTGGGCGCTAAAGGTATTAAAGTTGAAGTTAGCGGCCGTCTGGGCGGCGCGGAAATCGCACGTACCGAATGGTACCGCGAAGGTCGCGTACCGCTGCACACTCTGCGTGCTGACATCGACTACAACACCTCTGAAGCGCACACCACTTACGGTGTAATCGGCGTTAAAGTGTGGATCTTCAAAGGCGAGATCCTGGGTGGTATGGCTGCTGTTGAACAACCGGAAAAACCGGCTGCTCAGCCTAAAAAGCAGCAGCGTAAAGGCCGTAAATAAGGAGCGTCGCTGATGTTACAACCAAAGCGTACAAAATTCCGTAAAATGCACAAAGGCCGTAACCGCGGTCTGGCGCAGGGTACGGATGTTAGCTTCGGCAGCTTCGGTCTGAAAGCTGTTGGCCGTGGTCGTCTGACTGCCCGTCAGATCGAAGCAGCACGTCGTGCTATGACCCGTGCAGTTAAGCGTCAAGGTAAGATCTGGATCCGTGTGTTCCCGGACAAACCGATCACTGAAAAGCCGCTGGCAGTGCGTATGGGTAAAGGTAAAGGTAACGTGGAGTATTGGGTTGCCTTGATTCAGCCGGGTAAAGTCCTGTATGAAATGGACGGTGTTCCGGAAGAGCTGGCCCGTGAAGCATTCAAGCTGGCAGCAGCGAAACTGCCGATTAAAACCACCTTTGTAACTAAGACGGTGATGTAATGAAAGCAAAAGAGCTGCGTGAGAAGAGCGTTGAAGAGCTGAACACCGAGCTGCTGAACCTGCTGCGTGAGCAGTTCAACCTGCGTATGCAGGCTGCAAGTGGCCAGCTGCAACAGTCTCACCTGTTGAAGCAAGTGCGTCGCGATGTCGCACGCGTTAAGACTTTACTGAACGAGAAGGCGGGTGCGTAATGACCGATAAAATCCGTACTCTGCAAGGTCGCGTTGTTAGCGACAAAATGGAGAAATCCATTGTTGTTGCTATCGAACGTTTTGTGAAACACCCGATCTACGGTAAATTCATCAAGCGTACGACCAAACTGCACGTACATGACGAGAACAACGAATGCGGTATCGGTGACGTGGTTGAAATCCGCGAATGCCGTCCGCTGTCCAAGACTAAATCCTGGACGCTGGTTCGCGTTGTAGAGAAAGCGGTTCTGTAATACAGTACACTCTCTCAATACGAATAAACGGCTCAGAAATGAGCCGTTTATTTTTTCTACCCATATCCTTGAAGCGGTGTTATAATGCCGCGCCCTCGATATGGGGATTTTTAACGACCTGATTTTCGGGTCTCAGTAGTAGTTGACATTAGCGGAGCACTAAAATGATCCAAGAACAGACTATGCTGAACGTCGCCGACAACTCCGGTGCACGTCGCGTAATGTGTATCAAGGTTCTGGGTGGCTCGCACCGTCGCTACGCAGGCGTAGGCGACATCATCAAGATCACCATCAAAGAAGCAATTCCGCGTGGTAAGGTCAAAAAAGGTGATGTGCTGAAGGCGGTAGTGGTGCGCACCAAGAAGGGTGTTCGTCGCCCGGACGGTTCTGTCATTCGCTTCGATGGTAATGCTTGTGTTCTTCTGAACAACAACAGCGAGCAGCCTATCGGTACGCGTATTTTTGGGCCGGTAACTCGTGAGCTTCGTAGTGAGAAGTTCATGAAAATTATCTCTCTGGCACCAGAAGTACTCTAAGGAGCGAATCATGGCAGCGAAAATCCGTCGTGATGACGAAGTTATCGTGTTAACCGGTAAAGATAAAGGTAAACGCGGTAAAGTTAAGAATGTCCTGTCTTCCGGCAAGGTCATTGTTGAAGGTATCAACCTGGTTAAGAAACATCAGAAGCCGGTTCCGGCCCTGAACCAACCGGGTGGCATCGTTGAAAAAGAAGCCGCTATTCAGGTTTCCAACGTAGCAATCTTCAATGCGGCAACCGGCAAGGCTGACCGTGTAGGCTTTAGATTCGAAGACGGTAAAAAAGTCCGTTTCTTCAAGTCTAACAGCGAAACTATCAAGTAATTTGGAGTAGTACGATGGCGAAACTGCATGATTACTACAAAGACGAAGTAGTTAAAAAACTCATGACTGAGTTTAACTACAATTCTGTCATGCAAGTCCCTCGGGTCGAGAAGATCACCCTGAACATGGGTGTTGGTGAAGCGATCGCTGACAAAAAACTGCTGGATAACGCAGCAGCAGACCTGGCAGCAATCTCCGGTCAAAAACCGCTGATCACCAAAGCACGCAAATCTGTTGCAGGCTTCAAAATCCGTCAGGGCTATCCGATCGGCTGTAAAGTAACTCTGCGTGGCGAACGCATGTGGGAGTTCTTTGAGCGCCTGATCACTATTGCTGTACCTCGTATCCGTGACTTCCGTGGCCTGTCCGCTAAGTCTTTCGACGGTCGTGGTAACTACAGCATGGGTGTCCGTGAGCAGATCATCTTCCCAGAAATCGACTACGATAAAGTCGACCGCGTTCGTGGTTTGGATATTACCATTACCACTACTGCGAAATCTGACGAAGAAGGCCGCGCTCTGCTGGCTGCCTTTGACTTCCCGTTCCGCAAGTAAGGTAGGGTTACTAAATGGCTAAGCAATCAATGAAAGCACGCGAAGTAAAACGCGTAGCTTTAGCTGATAAATACTTCGCGAAACGCGCTGAACTGAAAGCGATCATCTCTGATGTGAACGCTTCCGACGAAGATCGTTGGAACGCTGTTCTCAAGCTGCAGACTCTGCCGCGTGATTCCAGCCCGTCTCGTCAGCGTAACCGCTGCCGTCAAACAGGTCGTCCGCATGGTTTCCTGCGGAAGTTCGGGTTGAGCCGTATTAAGGTCCGTGAAGCCGCTATGCGCGGTGAAATCCCGGGTCTGAAAAAGGCTAGCTGGTAATTGTCACCAATTGAATCACGGGAGTAAAGACAGATGAGCATGCAAGATCCGATCGCGGATATGCTGACCCGTATCCGTAACGGTCAGGCCGCGAACAAAGCTGCGGTCACCATGCCTTCCTCCAAGCTGAAAGTGGCAATCGCCAACGTGCTGAAGGAAGAAGGTTTTATTGAAGATTTTAAAGTTGAAGGCGACACCAAGCCTGAACTGGAACTTACTCTGAAGTATTTCCAGGGCAAAGCTGTTGTAGAAAGCATTCAGCGTGTCAGCCGCCCAGGTCTGCGCATCTATAAACGTAAAGATGAGCTGCCGAAAGTTATGGCGGGTCTGGGTATCGCAGTTGTTTCTACCTCTAAAGGTGTTATGACTGATCGTGCAGCGCGCCAGGCTGGTCTTGGTGGCGAAATTATCTGCTACGTAGCCTAATCGGAGGAAAAAATGTCTCGTGTTGCTAAAGCACCGGTCGTTGTTCCTGCCGGCGTTGACGTAAAAATCAACGGTCAGGTTATTACGATCAAAGGTAAAAACGGCGAGCTGACTCGTACTCTCAACGATGCTGTTGAAGTTAAACATGCAGATAATACCCTGACCTTCGGTCCGCGTGATGGTTACGCAGACGGTTGGGCACAGGCTGGTACCGCGCGTGCCCTGCTGAACTCAATGGTTATCGGTGTTACCGAAGGCTTCACTAAGAAGCTGCAGCTGGTTGGTGTAGGTTACCGTGCAGCGGTTAAAGGCAATGTGATTAACCTGTCTCTGGGTTTCTCTCATCCTGTTGACCATCAGCTGCCTGCGGGTATCACTGCTGAATGTCCGACTCAGACTGAAATCGTGCTGAAAGGCGCTGATAAGCAGGTGATCGGCCAGGTTGCAGCGGATCTGCGCGCCTACCGTCGTCCTGAGCCTTATAAAGGCAAGGGTGTTCGTTACGCCGACGAAGTCGTGCGTACCAAAGAGGCTAAGAAGAAGTAAGGTAACACTATGGATAAGAAATCTGCTCGTATCCGTCGTGCGACCCGCGCACGCCGCAAGCTCCAGGAGCTGGGCGCAACTCGCCTGGTGGTACATCGTACCCCGCGTCACATTTACGCACAGGTAATTGCACCGAACGGTTCTGAAGTTCTGGTAGCTGCTTCTACTGTAGAAAAAGCTATCGCTGAACAACTGAAGTACACCGGTAACAAAGACGCGGCTGCAGCTGTGGGTAAAGCTGTCGCTGAACGCGCTCTGGAAAAAGGCATCAAAGATGTATCCTTTGACCGTTCCGGGTTCCAATATCATGGTCGTGTCCAGGCACTGGCAGATGCTGCCCGTGAAGCTGGCCTTCAGTTCTAAGGTAGAGGTGTAAGATGGCTCACATCGAAAAACAAGCTGGCGAACTGCAGGAAAAGCTGATCGCGGTAAACCGCGTATCTAAAACCGTTAAAGGTGGTCGTATTTTCTCCTTCACAGCTCTGACTGTAGTTGGCGATGGTAACGGTCGCGTTGGTTTTGGTTACGGTAAAGCGCGTGAAGTTCCAGCAGCGATCCAGAAAGCGATGGAAAAAGCCCGTCGCAATATGATTAACGTCGCGCTGAATAACGGCACTCTGCAACACCCTGTTAAAGGTGTTCACACGGGTTCTCGCGTATTCATGCAGCCGGCTTCCGAAGGTACCGGTATCATCGCCGGTGGTGCAATGCGCGCCGTTCTGGAAGTCGCTGGGGTTCATAACGTTCTGGCTAAAGCCTATGGTTCCACCAACCCGATCAACGTGGTTCGTGCAACTATTGATGGCCTGGAAAATATGAATTCTCCAGAAATGGTCGCTGCCAAGCGTGGTAAATCCGTTGAAGAAATTCTGGGGAAATAAACCATGGCAAAGACTATTAAAATTACTCAAACCCGCAGTGCAATCGGTCGTCTGCCGAAACACAAGGCAACGCTGCTTGGCCTGGGTCTGCGTCGTATTGGTCACACCGTAGAGCGCGAGGATACTCCTGCTATTCGCGGTATGATCAACGCGGTTTCCTTCATGGTTAAAGTTGAGGAGTAAGAGATGCGTTTAAATACTCTGTCTCCGGCCGAAGGCTCCAAAAAGGCGGGTAAACGCCTGGGTCGTGGTATCGGTTCTGGCCTCGGTAAAACCGGTGGTCGTGGTCACAAAGGTCAGAAGTCTCGTTCTGGCGGTGGCGTACGTCGCGGTTTCGAGGGTGGTCAGATGCCTCTGTACCGTCGTCTGCCGAAATTCGGCTTCACTTCTCGTAAAGCAGCGATTACAGCCGAAATTCGTCTGTCTGACCTGGCTAAAGTAGAAGGCGGTGTAGTAGACCTGAACACGCTGAAAGCGGCTAACATTATCGGTATCCAGATCGAGTTCGCGAAAGTGATCCTGGCTGGCGAAGTAACGACTCCGGTAACTGTTCGTGGCCTGCGTGTTACTAAAGGCGCTCGTGCTGCTATCGAAGCTGCTGGCGGTAAAATCGAGGAATAAGTAGCAGATGGCTAAACAACCGGGATTAGATTTTCAAAGTGCCAAAGGTGGCTTAGGCGAGCTGAAACGCAGACTGCTGTTTGTTATCGGTGCGCTGATTGTGTTCCGTATTGGCTCTTTTATTCCGATCCCTGGTATTGATGCCGCTGTACTTGCCAAACTGCTTGAGCAACAGCGAGGCACCATCATTGAGATGTTTAACATGTTCTCTGGTGGTGCTCTCAGCCGTGCTTCTATCTTTGCTCTGGGGATCATGCCGTATATTTCGGCGTCGATCATTATCCAGCTGCTGACGGTGGTTCACCCAACGTTGGCAGAAATTAAGAAAGAAGGGGAGTCTGGTCGTCGTAAGATCAGCCAGTACACCCGCTACGGTACTCTGGTGCTGGCAATATTCCAGTCGATCGGTATTGCTACCGGTCTGCCGAATATGCCTGGTATGCAAGGCCTGGTGATTAACCCGGGCTTTGCATTCTACTTCACCGCTGTTGTAAGTCTGGTCACAGGAACCATGTTCCTGATGTGGTTGGGCGAACAGATTACTGAACGAGGTATCGGCAACGGTATTTCAATCATTATCTTCGCCGGTATTGTCGCGGGACTCCCGCCAGCCATTGCCCATACTATCGAGCAAGCGCGTCAAGGCGACCTGCACTTCCTCGTGTTGCTGTTGGTTGCAGTATTAGTATTTGCAGTGACGTTCTTTGTTGTATTTGTTGAGCGTGGTCAACGCCGCATTGTGGTAAACTACGCGAAACGTCAGCAAGGTCGTCGTGTCTATGCTGCACAGAGCACACATTTACCGCTGAAAGTGAATATGGCGGGGGTAATCCCGGCAATCTTCGCTTCCAGTATTATTCTGTTCCCGGCGACCATCGCGTCATGGTTCGGGGGCGGTACTGGTTGGAACTGGCTGACAACAATTTCGCTGTATTTGCAGCCTGGGCAACCGCTTTATGTGTTACTCTATGCGTCTGCAATCATCTTCTTCTGTTTCTTCTACACGGCGTTGGTTTTCAACCCGCGTGAAACAGCAGATAACCTGAAGAAGTCCGGTGCATTTGTACCAGGAATTCGTCCGGGAGAGCAAACGGCGAAGTATATCGATAAAGTAATGACCCGCCTGACCCTGGTTGGTGCGCTGTATATTACCTTTATCTGCCTGATCCCGGAGTTCATGCGTGATGCAATGAAAGTACCGTTCTACTTCGGTGGGACCTCACTGCTTATCGTTGTTGTCGTGATTATGGACTTTATGGCTCAAGTGCAAACTCTGATGATGTCCAGTCAGTATGAGTCTGCATTGAAGAAGGCGAACCTGAAAGGCTACGGCCGATAATTGGTCGCCCGAGAAGTTACGGAGAGTAAAAATGAAAGTTCGTGCTTCCGTCAAGAAATTATGCCGTAACTGCAAAATCGTTAAGCGTGATGGTGTCATCCGTGTGATTTGCAGTGCCGAGCCGAAGCATAAACAGCGCCAAGGCTGATTTTTTCGCATATTTTTCTTGCAAAGTTGGGTTGAGCTGGCTAGATTAGCCAGCCAATCTTTTGTATGTCTGTGCGTTTCCATTTGAGTATCCTGAAAACGGGCTTTTCAGCATGGAACGTACATATTAAATAGTAGGAGTGCATAGTGGCCCGTATAGCAGGCATTAACATTCCTGATCATAAGCATGCCGTAATCGCATTAACTTCGATTTATGGCGTCGGCAAGACCCGTTCTAAAGCCATCCTGGCTGCAGCGGGTATCGCTGAAGATGTTAAGATCAGTGAGCTGTCTGAAGGACAAATCGACACGCTGCGTGACGAAGTTGCCAAATTTGTCGTTGAAGGTGATCTGCGCCGTGAAATCAGCATGAGCATCAAGCGCCTGATGGATCTTGGTTGCTATCGCGGTTTGCGTCATCGTCGTGGTCTCCCGGTTCGCGGTCAGCGTACCAAGACCAACGCACGTACCCGTAAGGGTCCGCGCAAACCGATCAAGAAATAATCGGGGTGATTGAATAATGGCAAAGGCACCAATTCGTGCACGTAAACGTGTAAGAAAACAAGTCTCTGACGGCGTGGCTCATATCCATGCTTCTTTCAACAACACCATCGTGACTATCACTGATCGTCAGGGTAACGCGTTGGGTTGGGCAACAGCCGGTGGTTCCGGTTTCCGTGGTTCTCGCAAATCCACTCCGTTTGCAGCTCAGGTTGCAGCAGAGCGTTGCGCTGACGCCGTGAAAGAATACGGCATCAAGAATCTGGAAGTTATGGTTAAAGGTCCGGGTCCAGGCCGCGAATCTACTATTCGTGCTCTGAACGCCGCAGGTTTCCGCATCACTAACATTACTGATGTGACTCCGATCCCTCATAACGGTTGTCGTCCGCCGAAAAAACGTCGCGTATAACGCCTCGTTTTCCAGGTTTGTTGGAGAAAGAAAATGGCAAGATATTTGGGTCCTAAGCTCAAGCTGAGCCGTCGTGAGGGCACCGACTTATTCCTTAAGTCTGGCGTTCGCGCGATCGATACCAAGTGTAAAATTGAACAAGCTCCTGGCCAGCACGGTGCGCGTAAACCGCGTCTGTCTGACTATGGTGTGCAGTTGCGTGAAAAGCAAAAAGTTCGCCGTATCTATGGTGTGCTGGAGCGTCAGTTCCGTAACTACTACAAAGAAGCAGCACGTCTGAAAGGCAACACCGGTGAAAACCTGTTGGCTCTGCTGGAAGGTCGTCTGGACAACGTTGTATACCGTATGGGCTTCGGTGCCACTCGTGCAGAAGCACGTCAGCTGGTTAGCCATAAAGCAATTATGGTAAACGGTCGTGTTGTTAACATCGCTTCTTATCAGGTTAGTCCGAATGACGTTGTAAGCATTCGTGAGAAAGCGAAGAAGCAGTCTCGCGTGAAAGCCGCTCTGGAGCTGGCTGAGCAGCGTGAAAAGCCAACCTGGCTGGAAGTTGATGCTGGCAAGATGGAAGGTACGTTTAAGCGTAAGCCGGAGCGTTCTGATCTGTCTGCGGACATTAACGAACACCTGATCGTCGAGCTTTACTCCAAGTAAAGCTTAGTACCAAAGAGAGGACACAATGCAGGGTTCTGTGACAGAGTTTCTAAAACCGCGCCTGGTTGATATCGAGCAAGTGAGTTCGACGCACGCCAAGGTGACCCTTGAGCCTTTAGAGCGTGGCTTTGGCCATACTCTGGGTAACGCACTGCGCCGTATTCTGCTCTCATCGATGCCGGGTTGCGCGGTGACCGAGGTTGAGATTGATGGTGTACTACATGAGTACAGCACCAAAGAAGGCGTTCAGGAAGATATCCTGGAAATCCTGCTCAACCTGAAAGGGCTGGCGGTGAGAGTTCAGGGCAAAGATGAAGTTATTCTTACCTTGAATAAATCTGGCATTGGCCCTGTGACTGCAGCCGATATCACCCACGACGGTGATGTCGAAATCGTCAAGCCGCAGCACGTGATCTGCCACCTGACCGATGAGAACGCGTCTATTAGCATGCGTATCAAAGTTCAGCGCGGTCGTGGTTATGTGCCGGCTTCTACCCGAATTCATTCGGAAGAAGATGAGCGCCCAATCGGCCGTCTGCTGGTCGACGCATGCTACAGCCCTGTGGAGCGTATTGCCTACAATGTTGAAGCAGCGCGTGTAGAACAGCGTACCGACCTGGACAAGCTGGTCATCGAAATGGAAACCAACGGCACAATCGATCCTGAAGAGGCGATTCGTCGTGCGGCAACCATTCTGGCTGAACAACTGGAAGCTTTCGTTGACTTACGTGATGTACGTCAGCCTGAAGTGAAAGAAGAGAAACCAGAGTTCGATCCGATCCTGCTGCGCCCTGTTGACGATCTGGAATTGACTGTCCGCTCTGCTAACTGCCTTAAAGCAGAAGCTATCCACTATATCGGTGATCTGGTACAGCGTACCGAGGTTGAGCTCCTTAAAACGCCTAACCTTGGTAAAAAATCTCTTACTGAGATTAAAGACGTGCTGGCTTCCCGTGGACTGTCTCTGGGCATGCGCCTGGAAAACTGGCCACCGGCAAGCATCGCTGACGAGTAACCGGATCACAGGTTAAGGTTTTACTGAGAAGGATAAGGTCATGCGCCATCGTAAGAGTGGTCGTCAACTGAACCGCAACAGCAGCCATCGCCAGGCTATGTTCCGCAATATGGCAGGTTCACTGGTTCGTCATGAAATCATCAAGACGACTCTGCCTAAAGCGAAAGAGCTGCGCCGCGTAGTTGAGCCGCTGATTACTCTTGCCAAGACTGATAGCGTTGCTAATCGTCGTCTGGCATTCGCCCGTACTCGTGATAACGAGATCGTGGCAAAACTGTTTAACGAACTGGGCCCGCGTTTCGCGAGCCGTGCCGGTGGTTACACTCGTATTCTGAAGTGTGGCTTCCGTGCAGGCGACAACGCGCCGATGGCTTACATCGAGCTGGTTGATCGTTCAGAGAAAGCAGAAGCTGCTGCAGAGTAATCTGAAGCAACGTAAAAAAACCCGCCCCGGCGGGTTTTTTTATACCCGTAGTATCCCCACTTATCTACAATAGCTGTACTCTTTTTGTTCATCCCCTGGAGTATTTATGTGGTTACTTGACCAGTGGGCAGAGCGCCATATAGCAGAAGCGCAAGCGAAAGGTGAGTTTGATAACCTGGCAGGTAGCGGCGAACCATTGATACTGGATGATGATTCTCACGTGCCACCGGAATTACGTGCGGGGTATCGCTTGCTGAAGAATGCCGGTTGCTTACCGCCAGAACTTGAGCAACGGAGAGAAGCAATTCAGCTTCTGGATATTCTCAAAGGTATCCGTCACGATGATCCGCAATATCAAGAGGTTAGCCGTCGATTGTCATTACTGGAATTGAAGCTGCGACAAGCTGGATTGAGTACCGATTTTTTACGCGGCGATTATGCTGACAAGTTGTTGGACAAAATCAACGATAACTAGTGGAGTATGTATGTATCGCATTGGTGAGCTGGCAAAAATGGCGGAAGTAACACCCGACACGATTCGTTATTACGAAAAACAGCAGATGATGGAGCATGAAGTGCGTACTGAAGGTGGGTTTCGCCTATATACCGAAAGCGATCTCCAGCGATTGAAATTTATCCGCCATGCCAGACAACTAGGTTTCAGTCTGGAGTCGATCCGCGAGTTGCTGTCGATCCGCATCGATCCTGAACACCATACCTGTCAGGAGTCAAAAGGCATTGTGCAGGAAAGATTGCAGGAAGTCGAAGCACGGATAGCCGAGTTGCAGAGTATGCAGCGTTCCTTGCAACGCCTTAACGATGCCTGTTGTGGGACTGCTCATAGCAGTGTTTATTGTTCGATTCTTGAAGCTCTTGAACAAGGGGCGAGTGGCGTTAAGAGTGGTTGTTGATTTTTTGCACTGGCAGGATTACACTCGCGCCGTTAAATAACCAACTGGAGTTTTTATGAGTCGATATCAGCATACTAAAGGGCAGATAAAGGATAATGCGATAGAAGCATTACTACATGATCCCTTATTCCGACAGCGCGTAGAGAAAAATAAGAAGGGGAAAGGCAGTTACATGCGAAAAGGAAAACATGGCAATCGGGGGAACTGGGAGGCCAGTGGCAAGAAAGTAAATCACTTTTTTACCACTGGTCTTCTGCTTTCAGGCGCTTGTTAAGAGCGGTTATTCTGCTCTTTCAGCAAATCACGAATTTCTGTCAGTAATACTTCTTCTTTAGTTGGTGCAGGTGCGGCTGCTGGTTCTTCTTTTTTCCGATTCAGTTTGTTGATTAGCTTAATCGCCATAAAGATGGCAAAGGCCACAATCAGAAAATCAAAGACGTTTTGAATGAAGACACCGTAATGCATCACAACAGCAGGGATATCCCCCTGCGCATCGCGTAGCGTGACAGCAAACTGTTTAAAATCGATCCCGCCAATTAATAAGCCCAGAGGAGGCATGATGATATCGGCAACCAGTGAAGAGACAATCTTCCCGAATGCCGCACCGATAATGACACCCACCGCCAAATCCACCACGTTCCCGCGCATCGCAAATTCGCGAAATTCTTTAATAATGCTCATGTTATTCTCCCTATGAAGCCGACAACCATAAGTCTAACAAATGTTAAGCCATTTTCCTGCCAGGAATGAATTTAATTAATCCTTGATAATCAAAGGGAAATAATAAGGCGTCATTAGACGCCTTATTAATTACAAGAAGAAAGGGCTTGGCTGGAAGAGTCTTTCGACGTCGGTAATAAACTTTTTATCTGTGAGGAACATAATTACGTGATCGCCTTGCTCAATGCGCAGATTGTCATTGGCAATCATCACGTCGTTTCCACGTACCACCGCTCCAATAATCGTTCCTGGCGGTAGCTTGATTTCGTCAATGACTCTGCCGACAACGCGTGAGGTGCTTTCATCACCGTGAGCAACGGCTTCAATAGCTTCTGCTACGCCGCGGCGCAATGAGGAAACACCAACAATATCTGCTTTTCGCACATGGCTAAGCAACGCAGAAATAGTTGCTTGTTGTGGTGAAATCGCAATATCGATAACGCTCCCCTGAACCAGATCCACATAAGCGCGACGCTGGATCAATACCATCACCTTTTTCGCACCCATACGTTTGGCAAGCATGGCGGACATGATATTGGCCTCGTCATCGTTGGTGACGGCAATAAACAGATCAACTTGATCGATATGTTCTTCGGCCAGTAGTTCTTGATCCGACGCATCACCAAAAAAGACGATCGTATTCTGTAACTTTTCCGCCAGTTCGGCAGCGCGCTGCTGATTACGTTCGATGAGTTTAACGCTGTAATCTTTTTCCAGACGACGCGCCAGCCCTGCACCGATATTACCGCCACCAACCAGCATGATCCGCTTATACGGTTTTTCCAGTCGCTGTAATTCACTCATCACCGCGCGGATATGCTGTGAAGCGGCAATAAAGAACACTTCATCACCAGCTTCAACAATGGTCGAACCTTGCGGACGAATGGGGCGATCGTGGCGGAAAATTGCTGCCACACGAGTATCGATATGTGGCATATGTTCGCGCATGGTCGAAAGTGCATTACCAATCAGCGGGCCGCCATAATAGGCTTTAACCACAGCCAGGCTGACTTTACCCTCAGCGAAGTTCACCACCTGCAATGCGCCGGGATACTCAATCAGTCGGTAAATATTATCGATAACCAACTGCTCTGGTGCGATCAGATGATCAATCGGCACAGCATCTGAATGAAATAGCTTATCGGCATCGCGCACGTAGTCTGGTGAGCGGATACGAGCGATGCGATTAGGGGTGTTGAAAAGTGAGTAGGCTACCTGGCAGGCAACCATATTGGTTTCATCTGAACTGGTTACAGCAATCAGCATATCGGCGTCGTCGGCACCTGCCTCCCGCAATACGCGTGGATGAGAGCCATGCCCCTGCACGACCCGCAGGTCAAATTTATCCTGTAAGGTCCGCAGACGCTCACCGTTGGTATCGACAACAGTAATATCGTTGTTCTCGCCAACCAGGTTTTCCGCCAGTGTGCCGCCAACCTGGCCGGCACCCAGAATGATAATTTTCATCAGTCGCGACCCGTTATCTCATCACTTTTTGATTAGCTTAGCGTAAAAGAAGCCGTCGCCCTCTTCGGCACCAGGTAGATTTTGTTTACCCGGTTGCTCTGGTGTTCCTGTTTCGCAAAGTTCGGCATCAGCGGTACGTTGCAAAAAGGCTTTAATCTGCAGGCTATTCTCTTCCGGTAACACCGAACAGGTGGCATAGACCAGAGTTCCACCGGTTTTTAAATGCGGCCAAATGGCGTCGAGAATTTCAGACTGCAATTGCGCGAGTTCCGGGATATCGCGATCGCGACGTAACCATTTAATATCTGGATGGCGACGAATCACACCGGTTGCTGAACAAGGCGCATCTAATAAAATGCGATCAAACTGTTGCTCGCCACACCATTGAGAAGGGTAACGGCCATCACCTTGTTTCACGGTCGCCTTCATACCAAGGCGTTTTAAATTGTCGTAAACCCGAGAGAGGCGCTGTTCGTCGATATCAACCGCAACAACCTGCGCTTCTGGTGCCACCTCAAGGATATGCGTTGTTTTACCGCCGGGGGCGGCACAAAGATCCAAAATGTGTTCACCGTTTTGTGGCGCAAGCCAGGTCATGCAACCTTGTGCTGATGCATCCTGAACGGTAACCCATCCGTCTTCAAAACCAGGTAGCGCATGAACAGGTGCAGGTGTTTCCAGACGTACAGCATCAGGGTAATCCGCATGCGGGAAACCTTTCATTCCTGCTTCATCCAGCAATGCAAGCCAGCTGTCGCGGGAATGATGCGTACGATTAATACGCAGCCACATTGGCGGACGCTGGTTATTGGCTTCGACGATGGATTGCCACTGCTCTGGATACGCTTTTTGCAGACGCTTCAGCAACCAGGAAGGATGCAGATAACGTGCATCACTGGCATTAAACTCGGCTAATAACTCTTCTTGCTGACGCTGGAACTGGCGTAATACACCGTTTATCAACCCTTTAAGTTGCGGACGCTTAATTGCGATAGCGCCTTCAACCGTTTCAGCCAGCGCAGCATGAGGTGGAATGCGGGTATAAAGCAGTTGATACAAACCAACCATAATCAGGTAATGCACGGTCCGCTGTTTGCCGGTCATCGGACGGGCCATTAACTTATTAATCAGCCAGTCTAACTGCGAAAGCGTACGCAGTACGCCAAAGCACAACTCTTGAAGAAGTGCTTTGTCTTTATCGGAAACTTTTTGCTGGAGCGGTGGCAGAATGTTGCTTAATGATTGCCCTTGCTCGACGACTTGTTCAACGGCCTGGGCCGCCATGCTACGTAAATTACGTTGTTTTTTCATAAGTATAAAAACGCCCGGCAAGACCGGGCTTAGAAGAGTGGACTATCAGACCAGACGGTTGCCCGGAACAAACCATTCCCGACGAGAGTTCAGGAGGTCTTGCGCGCTCATCGCTTTCTTACCCGCAGGTTGTAACGAGAGCAGGTTCAGGATGCCATCACCAGTCGCAACCTGAATGCCTTGTTTGTTGGCTTCAAGGATCGTTCCTGGTGCAGCGTTGGTTGCCGTATCAATGACCGATGCTTTCCAGACTTTAACCGGCTGTCCTTCAATTTCCAGCCAGCTCATTGGCCATGGATTGAAAGCGCGAATGCAGCGTTCAAGCTGTGCTGCCGAAAGTGACCAGTCAATACGCGCTTCTTCTTTACTCAACTTCTCGGCGTAAGTGACAAGAGTTTCGTCCTGAACTTCTGGTTTCGCCGTGCCGTCTGCCAGTTGTTTCAACGTGGTGATAAGCCCTTGTGGGCCAAGCTCTGCCAGCTTGTCGTACAGCGTACCACTGGTATCTTCTGCAGTAATCGGGCAGGAGAGCTTATAGAGCATATCACCGGTGTCTAAACCGACATCCATTTGCATAATGGTCACACCAGTTTCTGCATCACCCGCCCATAGTGAGCGTTGGATTGGTGCAGCACCGCGCCAGCGTGGCAGCAGTGAACCATGAACGTTGATACAGCCAAGACGCGGCATCTCCAGCACTGCTTTCGGCAGAATTAAACCATAGGCGACGACGACCATAACATCAGCCTGCAGTTCGGCGACCAGTTGCTGGTTTTCTTGTGGACGCAGGGAAACAGGTTGAAAAACGGGCAGACCTTTTTCCTCAGCCAGAACTTTAACCGGGCTGGGCATCAGTTTTTTACCGCGTCCTGCCGGTCGGTCTGGCTGGGTGAACACGCCAACGACGTTATGACCAGAAGACAACAGCGCGTCGAGATGACGCGCTGCAAAGTCAGGTGTACCCGCAAAAATAATACGTAGTGATTCTGACACGTTAGTTCTTATCCTTAAGCCCGGGCTTTCAGACGATCCAGTTTTTCAACTTTCTGACGAATACGTTGTTGTTTCAGCGGTGACAGATAATCCATAAACAGTTTGCCGACCAGGTGATCCATCTCATGCTGAATACAGATGGCTAACAGACCGTCTGCTTCCAGTTCAAATGGTTTACCGTCGCGGTCAAGGGCGCGAATTTTAACTTTCTCTGCGCGCGGCACTAAAGCACGTTGTTCAGGGATCGACAGGCAACCTTCTTCAATGCCTGTTTCGCCGCTTTTTTCTAAAAGCTCTGGATTGATTAACACTAGCCGTTCGTCACGGTTTTCCGAAACATCAATAACAATGATACGTTGATGGATATCAACCTGGGTTGCCGCCAGGCCAATACCTTCTTCTGCGTACATCGTCTCGAACATATCATCGACGATACGCTGAATTTCTGCATTCACTTCTTCTACCGGTTTAGCAACTTTGCGAAGCCGCTCGTCCGGAATATGTAACACTTGCAAAACTGACATAAATCTCCAGAGATGTGTTCAGGAGTTAGAAAGATTATTTCTTCTATTCTAGACAAATCCCCCTCTGATTGACAGCATCACTGACCAATCGCAAAGATTGCTAAGGCTGCTTATGGCAGGGAGATAAGGATGGTCGATACAGAAATTTGGCTGCGTTTAATGAGTATCAGCAGCTTGTACGGCGATGATATGGTCCGTATCGCTCACTGGGTGGCAAAACAGTCGCATATTGATGCGGTTGTATTGCAGCAAACAGGGCTTACATTGCGGCAGGCACAACGCTTTCTTTCATTTCCACGAAAGAGTATCGAAAGCTCACTTTGTTGGTTGGAGCAACCCAACCATCATTTAATTCCTGCGGACAGCGAATTTTATCCTCCTCAACTTCTGGCGACGACAGATTACCCCGGCGCACTGTTTGTTGAAGGAGAACTGCACGCGCTGCATTCATTTCAGCTTGCCGTAGTGGGGAGTCGGGCGCATTCATGGTATGGCGAGCGATGGGGACGATTATTTTGCGAAACTCTGGCGACGCGTGGAGTGACAATTACGAGTGGACTGGCGCGTGGAATCGATGGTGTAGCGCATAAAGCAGCCTTACAGGTAAATGGCGTCAGCATTGCTGTATTGGGGAATGGACTTAATACCATTCATCCCCGCCGTCATGCCCGACTGGCTGCCAGTCTGCTTGAACAGGGGGGCGCTCTCGTCTCGGAATTTCCCCTCGATGTTCCACCCCTTGCTTACAATTTCCCACGAAGAAATCGCATTATCAGTGGTCTAAGTAAAGGTGTACTGGTGGTGGAAGCGGCTTTGCGTAGTGGTTCGCTGGTGACAGCACGTTGTGCGCTTGAGCAGGGGCGAGAAGTTTTTGCCTTGCCAGGTCCAATAGGGAATCCGGGAAGCGAAGGGCCTCACTGGTTAATAAAACAAGGTGCGATTCTTGTGACGGAACCGGAAGAAATTCTGGAAAACTTGCAATTTGGATTGCACTGGTTGCCAGACGCCCCTGAAAATTCATTTTATTCACCAGATCAGCAAGACGTGGCATTGCCATTTCCTGAGCTCCTGGCTAACGTAGGAGATGAGGTAACACCTGTTGACGTCGTCGCTGAACGTGCCGGCCAACCTGTGCCAGAGGTAGTTACTCAACTACTCGAACTGGAGTTAGCAGGATGGATCGCAGCTGTACCCGGCGGCTATGTCCGATTGAGGAGGGCATGCCATGTTCGACGTACTAATGTATTTGTTTGAAACCTATATTCACACAGAAGCTGAGTTGCGTGTGGATCAAGACAAACTTGAACAGGATCTTACCGACGCAGGTTTTGAGCGAGAAGATATCTACAATGCCCTGCTATGGCTGGAAAAACTTGCTGATTATCAGGAAGGGTTGGCAGAACCGATGCAACTGGCCTCGGATCCTCTCTCCATGCGTATTTATACACCGGAAGAGTGTGAACGACTGGATGCCAGCTGCCGTGGGTTTCTGCTTTTCCTTGAGCAGATTCAGGTGCTCAACCTTGAAACTCGTGAAATGGTGATAGAGCGAGTGCTCGCGCTGGATAACGCAGAGTTCGAACTGGATGATCTGAAATGGGTGATCCTGATGGTGTTGTTCAATATTCCGGGCTGCGAAAATGCGTACCAGCAAATGGAAGAATTACTCTTTGAAGTGAATGAAGGTATGCTGCATTAATCATTTCTTTAATTCAGCATAAGTTGTTATGGCGAAATCAGCACTGTTCACGGTGCGTAATAATGAGTCCTGCCCAAAGTGCGGGGCTGAACTGGTTATTCGATCCGGGAAACACGGTCCGTTTCTTGGATGCTCACAGTATCCGGCGTGTGACTACGTCCGTCCTCTGAAATCTTCAGCGGATGGACATATCGTCAAAGTTCTGGAGGGGCAGGTTTGCCCTGCATGTGGCGCAAATCTGGTATTACGCCAGGGACGCTTTGGTATGTTTATTGGTTGCATTAACTACCCTGAATGCGAACATACCGAACTTATCGATAAACCGGACGAAACAGCAATTACATGCCCCCAATGTCGGACGGGCCATCTGGTCCAGCGCCGCTCCCGTTATGGCAAAACATTTCACTCTTGTGATCGCTACCCGGAGTGTCAATTTGCCATTAACTTCAAACCCATAGCTGGAGAATGCCCTGAGTGTCATTATCCGCTACTCATCGAAAAGAAAACCGCGCAGGGTGTAAAACACTTTTGTGCCAGTAAACAATGTGGAAAGCCGGTTTCGGCGGAATAATAACGTGAATAATAACCTGCAAAGAGACGCTATCGCAGCTGCGATAGATGTTCTCAATGAAGAACGTGTCATCGCCTATCCAACGGAAGCCGTTTTCGGTGTTGGGTGCGATCCTGATAGCGAAACAGCAGTGATGCGACTGTTGGAGTTAAAACAGCGTCCGGTTGATAAGGGGCTGATTTTAATCGCAGCAAATTACGAGCAGCTTAAACCCTATATTGATGACACCATGTTGACTGACGTGCAGCGTGAAACCATTTTTTCCCGCTGGCCAGGTCCTGTCACCTTTGTCTTTCCCGCGCCTGCGACAACACCGCGCTGGTTGACGGGCCGCTTTGATTCGCTTGCTGTACGAGTCACCGACCATCCGTTGGTGGTTGCTTTGTGCCAGGCTTATGGTAAACCGCTGGTTTCTACCAGTGCCAACTTGAGTGGATTGCCACCTTGTCGAACAGTAGACGAAGTTCGCGCACAATTTGGCGCGGCGTTCCCGGTTGTGCCTGGTGAAACGGGGGGGCGTTTAAATCCTTCAGAAATCCGCGATGCCCTGACGGGTGAACTGTTTCGACAGGGGTAACATAATGGAAACCTATGCTGTTTTTGGTAATCCGATAGCCCACAGCAAATCGCCATTCATTCATCAGCAATTTGCTCAGCAACTGAATATTGAACATCCCTATGGGCGCGTGTTGGCACCCATCAATGATTTCATCAACACACTGAACGCTTTCTTTAGTGCTGGTGGTAAAGGTGCGAATGTGACGGTGCCTTTTAAAGAAGAGGCTTTTGCCAGAGCGGATGAGCTTACTGAACGGGCAGCGTTGGCTGGTGCTGTTAATACCCTCATGCGGTTAGAAGATGGACGCCTGCTGGGTGACAATACCGATGGTGTAGGCTTGTTAAGCGATCTGGAACGTCTGTCTTTTATCCGCCCTGGTTTACGTATTCTGCTTATCGGCGCTGGTGGAGCATCTCGCGGCGTACTACTGCCACTCCTTTCCCTGGACTGTGCGGTGACAATAACTAATCGGACGGTATCCCGCGCGGAAGAGTTGGCTAAATTGTTTGCGCACACTGGCAGTATTCAGGCGTTGAGTATGGACGAACTGGAAGGTCATGAGTTTGATCTCATTATTAATGCAACATCCAGTGGCATCAGTGGTGATATTCCGGCGATCCCGTCATCGCTCATTCATCCAGGCATTTATTGCTATGACATGTTCTATCAGAAAGGAAAAACTCCTTTTCTGGCATGGTGTGAGCAGCGAGGCTCAAAGCGTAATGCTGATGGTTTAGGAATGCTGGTGGCACAGGCGGCTCATGCCTTTCTTCTCTGGCACGGTGTTCTGCCTGACGTAGAACCAGTTATAAAGCAATTGCAGGAGGAATTGTCCGCGTGAATCAGGCCATCCAGTTTCCGGACAGGGAAGAGTGGGACGAGAATAAAAAATGTGTAGGTTTTCCCGCTCTCGTGAATGGTATGCAACTGACATGCGCGATCTCTGGCGAGAGTCTGGCGTATCGCTTTACTGGAGATACGCCAGAACAGTGGTTAGCGAGTTTTCGTCAGCATCGCTGGGACCTGGAAGAAGAAGCGGAAAACTTAATTCAGGAACAAAGTGAAGATGATCAAGGCTGGGTCTGGTTACCCTGATCCAGATATTCGTCCTTCCATTTCACGTAATTATTCGCGGAATAGCGTAACCCAGCCTTCTCTTCATCACTTAACGGGCGGATCTGTTTGACGGGGCTACCGAGATACAGATATCCGCTCTCCAGCCGTTTATTTTGTGGGACCAGACTACCCGCACCAATCATCACATCATCTTCTACTATTGCGCCATCAAGTAAAATTGAGCCCATCCCAACCAAAACTCGATTGCCAATGGTGCAGCCGTGGAGCATCACCTTGTGACCAACAGTGACATCTTCGCCAATGGTTAATGGGTTGCCATCTGGGTTGTACGAGGATTTATGAGTGACATGCAACATACTGCCATCCTGGATATTGGTGCGTGCTCCGATCTGTACATAATGTACATCTCCACGAATCACAACGAGCGGCCAGATCCCCACATCATCAGCCAGACGAACGTCACCAATCACGACACTGCTATCGTCGATCATTACGCGCTGACCGATTTGTGGAAAAAGATCGCGGTATGGGCGTAAAACATCAGACATACTTACCTCAGCAATAAATGATTTACTAATGACTTTGGGGGCATTATTGGCCTTGTGCAAGTCTTTTAGTATGCAAAAAAGCACCGTTTTGTGTGCGATTGCAGCAAAAAGGGTGAAAAAACAACAAACAGAAAAAAAGATCAAAAAAATACTTGTGCAAAAAATTGGGATCCCTATAATGCGCCTCCGTTGAGACGACAACGTGAAACACTTCACAGGATGGTCGGAACAACGAAGAGAAAAAAATCCTGAAATTCAGGGTTGACTCTGAAAGAGGAAAGCGTAATATACGCCACCTCGCGACAGTGAGCTGAAAGCCGCGTCGCAACTGCTCTTTAACAATTTATCAGACAATCTGTGTGGGCACTCGAAGATACGGATTCTTAACGTCGCAAGACGAAAAATGAATACCAAGTCTCAAGAGTGAACACGTAATTCATTACGAAGTTTAATTCTTTGAGCATCAAACTTTTAAATTGAAGAGTTTGATCATGGCTCAGATTGAACGCTGGCGGCAGGCCTAACACATGCAAGTCGAACGGTAACAGGAAACAGCTTGCTGTTTCGCTGACGAGTGGCGGACGGGTGAGTAATGTCTGGGAAACTGCCTGATGGAGGGGGATAACTACTGGAAACGGTAGCTAATACCGCATAACGTCGCAAGACCAAAGAGGGGGACCCTCGGGCCTCTTGCCATCGGATGTGCCCAGATGGGATTAGCTTGTTGGTGGGGTAACGGCTCACCAAGGCGACGATCCCTAGCTGGTCTGAGAGGATGACCAGCCACACTGGAACTGAGACACGGTCCAGACTCCTACGGGAGGCAGCAGTGGGGAATATTGCACAATGGGCGCAAGCCTGATGCAGCCATGCCGCGTGTATGAAGAAGGCCTTCGGGTTGTAAAGTACTTTCAGCGGGGAGGAAGGGAGTAAAGTTAATACCTTTGCTCATTGACGTTACCCGCAGAAGAAGCACCGGCTAACTCCGTGCCAGCAGCCGCGGTAATACGGAGGGTGCAAGCGTTAATCGGAATTACTGGGCGTAAAGCGCACGCAGGCGGTTTGTTAAGTCAGATGTGAAATCCCCGGGCTCAACCTGGGAACTGCATCTGATACTGGCAAGCTTGAGTCTCGTAGAGGGGGGTAGAATTCCAGGTGTAGCGGTGAAATGCGTAGAGATCTGGAGGAATACCGGTGGCGAAGGCGGCCCCCTGGACGAAGACTGACGCTCAGGTGCGAAAGCGTGGGGAGCAAACAGGATTAGATACCCTGGTAGTCCACGCCGTAAACGATGTCGACTTGGAGGTTGTGCCCTTGAGGCGTGGCTTCCGGAGCTAACGCGTTAAGTCGACCGCCTGGGGAGTACGGCCGCAAGGTTAAAACTCAAATGAATTGACGGGGGCCCGCACAAGCGGTGGAGCATGTGGTTTAATTCGATGCAACGCGAAGAACCTTACCTGGTCTTGACATCCACGGAAGTTTTCAGAGATGAGAATGTGCCTTCGGGAACCGTGAGACAGGTGCTGCATGGCTGTCGTCAGCTCGTGTTGTGAAATGTTGGGTTAAGTCCCGCAACGAGCGCAACCCTTATCCTTTGTTGCCAGCGGTCCGGCCGGGAACTCAAAGGAGACTGCCAGTGATAAACTGGAGGAAGGTGGGGATGACGTCAAGTCATCATGGCCCTTACGACCAGGGCTACACACGTGCTACAATGGCGCATACAAAGAGAAGCGACCTCGCGAGAGCAAGCGGACCTCATAAAGTGCGTCGTAGTCCGGATTGGAGTCTGCAACTCGACTCCATGAAGTCGGAATCGCTAGTAATCGTGGATCAGAATGCCACGGTGAATACGTTCCCGGGCCTTGTACACACCGCCCGTCACACCATGGGAGTGGGTTGCAAAAGAAGTAGGTAGCTTAACCTTCGGGAGGGCGCTTACCACTTTGTGATTCATGACTGGGGTGAAGTCGTAACAAGGTAACCGTAGGGGAACCTGCGGTTGGATCACCTCCTTACCTTAAAGAAGCGTACTTTGCAGTGCTCACACAGATTGTCTGATGAAAATGAGCAGTAAAACCTCTACAGGCTTGTAGCTCAGGTGGTTAGAGCGCACCCCTGATAAGGGTGAGGTCGGTGGTTCAAGTCCACTCAGGCCTACCAAATTTGCACGGCAAATTTGAAGAGGTTTTAACTACATGTTATGGGGCTATAGCTCAGCTGGGAGAGCGCCTGCTTTGCACGCAGGAGGTCTGCGGTTCGATCCCGCATAGCTCCACCATCTCTGTAGTGATTAAATAAAAAATACTTCAGAGTGTACCTGCAAAGGTTCACTGCGAAGTTTTGCTCTTTAAAAATCTGGATCAAGCTGAAAATTGAAACACTGAACAACGAAAGTTGTTCGTGAGTCTCTCAAATTTTCGCAACTCTGAAGTGAAACATCTTCGGGTTGTGAGGTTAAGCGACTAAGCGTACACGGTGGATGCCCTGGCAGTCAGAGGCGATGAAGGACGTGCTAATCTGCGATAAGCGTCGGTAAGGTGATATGAACCGTTATAACCGGCGATTTCCGAATGGGGAAACCCAGTGTGTTTCGACACACTATCATTAACTGAATCCATAGGTTAATGAGGCGAACCGGGGGAACTGAAACATCTAAGTACCCCGAGGAAAAGAAATCAACCGAGATTCCCCCAGTAGCGGCGAGCGAACGGGGAGCAGCCCAGAGCCTGAATCAGTGTGTGTGTTAGTGGAAGCGTCTGGAAAGGCGCGCGATACAGGGTGACAGCCCCGTACACAAAAATGCACATGCTGTGAGCTCGATGAGTAGGGCGGGACACGTGGTATCCTGTCTGAATATGGGGGGACCATCCTCCAAGGCTAAATACTCCTGACTGACCGATAGTGAACCAGTACCGTGAGGGAAAGGCGAAAAGAACCCCGGCGAGGGGAGTGAAAAAGAACCTGAAACCGTGTACGTACAAGCAGTGGGAGCACGCTTAGGCGTGTGACTGCGTACCTTTTGTATAATGGGTCAGCGACTTATATTCTGTAGCAAGGTTAACCGAATAGGGGAGCCGAAGGGAAACCGAGTCTTAACTGGGCGTTAAGTTGCAGGGTATAGACCCGAAACCCGGTGATCTAGCCATGGGCAGGTTGAAGGTTGGGTAACACTAACTGGAGGACCGAACCGACTAATGTTGAAAAATTAGCGGATGACTTGTGGCTGGGGGTGAAAGGCCAATCAAACCGGGAGATAGCTGGTTCTCCCCGAAAGCTATTTAGGTAGCGCCTCGTGAATTCATCTCCGGGGGTAGAGCACTGTTTCGGCAAGGGGGTCATCCCGACTTACCAACCCGATGCAAACTGCGAATACCGGAGAATGTTATCACGGGAGACACACGGCGGGTGCTAACGTCCGTCGTGAAGAGGGAAACAACCCAGACCGCCAGCTAAGGTCCCAAAGTCATGGTTAAGTGGGAAACGATGTGGGAAGGCCCAGACAGCCAGGATGTTGGCTTAGAAGCAGCCATCATTTAAAGAAAGCGTAATAGCTCACTGGTCGAGTCGGCCTGCGCGGAAGATGTAACGGGGCTAAACCATGCACCGAAGCTGCGGCAGCGACGCTTATGCGTTGTTGGGTAGGGGAGCGTTCTGTAAGCCTGTGAAGGTGTGCTGTGAGGCATGCTGGAGGTATCAGAAGTGCGAATGCTGACATAAGTAACGATAAAGCGGGTGAAAAGCCCGCTCGCCGGAAGACCAAGGGTTCCTGTCCAACGTTAATCGGGGCAGGGTGAGTCGACCCCTAAGGCGAGGCCGAAAGGCGTAGTCGATGGGAAACAGGTTAATATTCCTGTACTTGGTGTTACTGCGAAGGGGGGACGGAGAAGGCTATGTTGGCCGGGCGACGGTTGTCCCGGTTTAAGCGTGTAGGCTGGTTTTCCAGGCAAATCCGGAAAATCAAGGCTGAGGCGTGATGACGAGGCACTACGGTGCTGAAGCAACAAATGCCCTGCTTCCAGGAAAAGCCTCTAAGCATCAGGTAACATCAAATCGTACCCCAAACCGACACAGGTGGTCAGGTAGAGAATACCAAGGCGCTTGAGAGAACTCGGGTGAAGGAACTAGGCAAAATGGTGCCGTAACTTCGGGAGAAGGCACGCTGATATGTAGGTGAAGCGACTTGCTCGTGGAGCTGAAATCAGTCGAAGATACCAGCTGGCTGCAACTGTTTATTAAAAACACAGCACTGTGCAAACACGAAAGTGGACGTATACGGTGTGACGCCTGCCCGGTGCCGGAAGGTTAATTGATGGGGTTAGCGGTAACGCGAAGCTCTTGATCGAAGCCCCGGTAAACGGCGGCCGTAACTATAACGGTCCTAAGGTAGCGAAATTCCTTGTCGGGTAAGTTCCGACCTGCACGAATGGCGTAATGATGGCCAGGCTGTCTCCACCCGAGACTCAGTGAAATTGAACTCGCTGTGAAGATGCAGTGTACCCGCGGCAAGACGGAAAGACCCCGTGAACCTTTACTATAGCTTGACACTGAACATTGAGCCTTGATGTGTAGGATAGGTGGGAGGCTTAGAAGTGTGGACGCCAGTCTGCATGGAGCCGACCTTGAAATACCACCCTTTAATGTTTGATGTTCTAACGTTGACCCGTAATCCGGGTTGCGGACAGTGTCTGGTGGGTAGTTTGACTGGGGCGGTCTCCTCCTAAAGAGTAACGGAGGAGCACGAAGGTTGGCTAATCCTGGTCGGACATCAGGAGGTTAGTGCAATGGCATAAGCCAGCTTGACTGCGAGCGTGACGGCGCGAGCAGGTGCGAAAGCAGGTCATAGTGATCCGGTGGTTCTGAATGGAAGGGCCATCGCTCAACGGATAAAAGGTACTCCGGGGATAACAGGCTGATACCGCCCAAGAGTTCATATCGACGGCGGTGTTTGGCACCTCGATGTCGGCTCATCACATCCTGGGGCTGAAGTAGGTCCCAAGGGTATGGCTGTTCGCCATTTAAAGTGGTACGCGAGCTGGGTTTAGAACGTCGTGAGACAGTTCGGTCCCTATCTGCCGTGGGCGCTGGAGAACTGAGGGGGGCTGCTCCTAGTACGAGAGGACCGGAGTGGACGCATCACTGGTGTTCGGGTTGTCATGCCAATGGCACTGCCCGGTAGCTAAATGCGGAAGAGATAAGTGCTGAAAGCATCTAAGCACGAAACTTGCCCCGAGATGAGTTCTCCCTGACTCCTTGAGAGTCCTGAAGGAACGTTGAAGACGACGACGTTGATAGGCCGGGTGTGTAAGCGCAGCGATGCGTTGAGCTAACCGGTACTAATGAACCGTGAGGCTTAACCTTACAACGCCGAAGCTGTTTTGGCGGATGAGAGAAGATTTTCAGCCTGATACAGATTAAATCAGAACGCAGAAGCGGTCTGATAAAACAGAATTTGCCTGGCGGCCGTAGCGCGGTGGTCCCACCTGACCCCATGCCGAACTCAGAAGTGAAACGCCGTAGCGCCGATGGTAGTGTGGGGTCTCCCCATGCGAGAGTAGGGAACTGCCAGGCATCAAATTTAGCGTGCTGATATGGCTCAGTTGGTAGAGCGCACCCTTGGTAAGGGTGAGGTCCCCAGTTCGACTCTGGGTATCAGCACCACTTTTTAGGTTAAAGTTCGGCAGATTAGAAAAGAATTTGTCTGGCGGCAGTAGCGCGGTGGTCCCACCTGACCCCATGCCGAACTCAGAAGTGAAACGCCGTAGCGCCGATGGTAGTGTGGGGTCTCCCCATGCGAGAGTAGGGAACTGCCAGACATCAAATAAAACAAAAGGCTCAGTCGGAAGACTGGGCCTTTTGTTTTATCTGTTGTTTGTCGGTGAACACTCTCCCAACCAGGACAAATCCGCCGGGAGCGGATTTGAACGTTGCGAAGCAACGGCCCGGAGGGTGGCGGGCAGGACGCCCGCCATAAACTGCCAGACATCAAATCAAGCGAAAGGCCATCCGAAAGGATGGCCTTTTTGCTTTTCGAACTAACATTCAATTAATGGATTACCTGCGATAAAAATGCCCTCGTACGCTCTGATTTAGGATGCGCAAAAAACTCATCAGGTGCAGCTTGTTCCACTATCTCCCCACGATCCATAAAAATCACCCGGTCAGCGACGGTTCGTGCAAACCCCATCTCATGTGTTACACACAGCATTGTCATACCCGACTGCGCCAGCCCAATCATCGTATCCAGCACCTCTTTCACCATCTCAGGATCGAGCGCCGACGTTGGCTCATCAAACAACATAATTTTCGGCTTCATACACAGCGAACGCGCAATGGCAACGCGTTGCTGCTGACCACCTGAAATCTGTCCGGGAAACTTATGCGCATGTTCGGCAATTCTCACCCGCTCGAGGTAATGCACCGCCAGATCTTCAGCCTCTTTCTTAGGCATCTTGCGTACCCAAATCGGTGCCAGGGTACAGTTCTGTAGAACGGTCAGATGAGGGAAGAGATTGAAATGCTGAAAGACCATTCCCACTTCCTGCCTGACGCGCTCAATATTGCGGATATCTTCATTAAGTTCGATGCCATCTACCACGATCCGTCCCTGTTGATGTTCTTCCAGATGATTAATACAACGAATGGTTGTCGATTTACCGGAACCTGAAGGGCCACACAGAACGATCCGTTCTCCCGGTTGCACGGTTAAATTTATATTTTTCAAAACATGGAATTGTCCATACCATTTATTGACGTTTTCCAGCGTAATCATCGCGTTAGCAGGTTGCAGTAAAATTTGGCTCATAGTGTCCTCAATGCGGTGTACGCCCGGTGTTAAAACGTTTTTCCAGATGCTGGCTATAGCGCGACATGCTGAAACAGAAGATCCAGTAGATCAGCGCGGCGAAAACATACCCTTCCGTCGACATACCCAACCAGGCGGGATCAACGGTTGCCTGCTGAACGCTACTGAAAAGATCGAACAACCCGATAATGATCACCAGGCTGGTATCTTTGAAGAGTGCGATGATGGTATTTACCAGCCCAGGAATTACCAGCTTCAACGCCTGTGGCAGAATAACCAGCCCCTGAGTTTTCCAGTAACCCAACGCCAGCGACTCTGCCGCTTCATACTGCCCTTTAGGCAGTGCCTGTAATCCGCCTCGCACGACTTCCGCAACATATGCTGACTGAAACAGGATCACGCCAACCAGCGCGCGGATCAGTTTGTCGATACTGGTGCCTTCTGCCATAAACAACGGCAGCATGACCGAAGACATAAACAATACGGTAATCAACGGTACGCCGCGCCAGAACTCGATAAAAATGACCGATAAGATACGCACAATCGGCATATGGGAGCGGCGACCTAACGCCAGTAAGATCCCCCACGGTAGCGCCCCCGCAATCCCAACTGATGCAATAATTAAAGTTAGCGTCAGCCCGCCCCATTGCCGGGTTTCAACCCGCTCAAGAGCAAAAAAACCGCCATACATCAGCCACCAGACAATCAGTGGGTAAATCACCGCCCAGGCCGCAATATAGCGACCGCGATGCGGGAGTATTTTCCAGAACATTGGTGCGATCGACACAAGCCCAATCAGTAATGCGAGGTTAATTCGCCAGCGTTGGTCGTGTGGGTAAAGCCCATACATAAACTGACCAAATCGTTCGTGGATGAAGACCCAACAGGCACCGGCTTTTGTGCAGTCGGCATGCGTTGAGCCAACCCAGTTAGCCTGCAAAAATGCCCAGTTCAGCAACGGTGGGATCAGTTCCCACATCAACCATATGCAGCCAATAGTCAGCAGGCTATTGCTCCAGCTGGAGAACAGATTTTTTCGCACCCACACCATCGCGCGGTTTGAGTTATGGCTCGCCGGGCGCGGGGGATGAGACAGCAATACTTTTGTCATCATGACTCCTTAGCGTTCAACGATCGCGATGCGGCGGTTATAGATATTCATCAGCAGCGAGATAGTCAGGCTGATAATCAGATAGACCGACATGGTCATGGCTATCGTCTCGATGGCTTGCCCCGTCTGATTCAGCACGGTGCCGGCAAACAGCGAAACCATATCGGGATAGCCAATAGCGGCGGCAAGAGAGGAGTTTTTGACGATGTTGAGATACTGGCTGGTTAACGGTGGAATAATCACCCGCAATGCCTGGGGAATAATGACCTGGCGTAGCGTAACCGGGTTGGGTAATCCCAGTGACCGAGCCGCTTCATGTTGACCATAAGGCACTGCCTGGATCCCAGCGCGGATAATCTCGGCGATAAATGCAGAGGTATAAACCGAAAGTGCCAGCGTTAAGGCTGCCAGTTCAGGAATTAAAACCATCCCGCCGCGGAAGTTAAAGCCTCGTAGGGCTGGGACATCCCAGTGTAGTGCTGCGCCAAAAAGCCATTGCGCCAGTAAAGGCAAACCAATGATCAACACTGCGGCGATCGGCCAGGTGCGGCGCAGTTGTCCGGTCTTTATCTGGTATGTTTTATTAAAGCGGAATAGCCCAACAGAAAGGACTATAGCCATAACAACAGCCAGGATAAACGCAATAAATCCGTCTCCCAGCTGCGGTGACGGAATATAAAGCCCACGATTGCTCAAAAAGGCCAGATCAAACGCGCTCACAGCCTGGCGTGGTCCGGGCAAATTGCGCAACACGGCAAAGTACCAGAAGAAGATTTGCAGCAGCGGGGGAATATTACGGAAGATCTCAATATAAATTGTGGAAAGCTTTCGTAGCAGCCAGTTATCCGAAAGTCTCGCCAGACCGATAAAGAAGCCCAAAACAGAAGCGAACACAATACACAATGCAGAAACCAGTAGCGTATTGAGTAAGCCGACAATAAAAACGCGTCCGTAGGTGTCGCCCTGCTGGTAATCGATCAAATGCTGGACAATACCGAAGCCAGCGCCGCGATCCAGAAAGGCAAAACCTGAAGTAATGCCACGATTATTGAGATTCGTTACAGTGTTGTGAAATAACCAACCAACAATGCCGACAACAGCAACAACGGCAAGGATCTGGAATAACCAGGCACGAACCGTAGGGTTGGCAAAGGAGAGTGAGCCTTTAACGGTTGAGCGGCGATGAGACATAGAAACCTCGGAAAGCATAACGCTGAAGAGAGCGCCGCCGTCGCGACGCTCGTTACCTCACACCGACTTAACGCACGGGCGGTGCGTACTGAATACCGCCGTTATTCCAGAGATTATTTTGCCCACGTTTAATTTTCAGCGGGCTTTCTGAACCTACGTTACGCTCAAAAATTTCCGAGTAGTTACCCACCTGTTTGATGATGTTATAGGCCCATTTATTATCCAACTTCAGATCCTTGCCGTAATCGCCTTCTTTACCCAGCAGATGTGCCATATCAGGCGTTGCTGGATTAGCCGCTTTTTCATCAACGTTCTGGGAATTGATGCCCATCTCTTCAGCATTCAGCATGGCGAAAAGCGTCCAGCGTACAATCGAGAACCATTCATCATCGCCACGACGAACTACCGGCCCAAGCGGTTCTTTAGAGATAACCTCCGGTAAGACAATCCATTCAGCTGGGTTGCTTAATTTGATGCGCAGGGCATACAGTTGCGACTGATCCGAGGCCAGCGTATCGCAGCGACCAGATTCCAGTGCCTTCGCTGATTCGTCAGAGCGATCGAAAGTCACCGGTGTGTACTTCATATTGTTTGCCTTGAAATAGTCGGCAACGTTGAGTTCGGTATCAGTACCCGCCTGAATACAGACGGTAGCGCCATCCAGTTCTTTCGCGCTTTTTAGCCCCGCTTTATCGTGCGTCAGGAAGCCAATGCCGTCGTAATAAGTGACGCCAGTAAATGCCATTCCCATCCCGGCGTCGCGAGATGAAGTCCAGGTCGTATTACGGGAGAGCAAATCCACTTCCCCTGACTGTAAAGCCGTGAAGCGTTCTTTTGCTGTGAGTGGGGTATATTTCACTTTCGTGTCGTCACCAAATACAGCAGCGGCAACACCACGACAAATATCAACATCAATACCTGAAAATTTACCGTCAGCATCGGCATAAGAGAACCCAGGTAATCCATCACTGATCCCGCATTGCACAAAACCTTTTTTCTGTACGGCATCAAGCGTCGCGCCAGCATGCGCCTGATTTGCAACGGCAAGCAGCACGCTGGCGGCAGCCAGTGTGGCTATCATCATCTTTTTCATAATGCTTCCTGTGAGGCGAAAATTATCGTTATAGGACGTTTGGGAAACGTCTTTTACCTGTCTGTGGCCATCCTCTTATAAGCAAAAGTAGTGCCAGCTTTTGCGCACGATTTCGCGTCGCAATAAGCTGAGTGTAGACAGGAAATAATAAAAACAGCGCCCCGCAATGGTGCGAAAATGAAACATGCGCCACATTTTGGCGCAAAATATTTACGCGTGTTTTACTAAGCAGAATAATGATTGTTAGCGTGAGTATATTTCTGGTGAGAAGTGTGAAAGTTAAATTGATGCGTTATTTCGAAAGCAGCGAAATAACGCGATATAACATGCTAAATCAGCAGAGAATTAGCCAGCAGAATATAGCAATATTTTATCTTATGTAAAGATACTGTATCGTTAAACAGAGCGCGAAACTTCGCGCCCTGTTCAGTTATTTCGACAGAGCGATGATCCCCATCGTCAGGCCAGCAACAGCTGCTGCTCCGCCAGCAATAGCTCCAGCCGTTTCCCAGTTATCCTGAGTTGTGCCTTTCATACAGGTATTGGTGTGAACCAGACGCCCCTGATCGTCATAAACCGGAACGCAGGGCGAATCGTGAGCACAGCCCGCCAGCAATGCGGTGAGCAATGCCACAGGAATTAATCTTTTCATGGTGTTACCTCAGTAATAAACGCTAACGTTTAATAAGTTAACTCTCTTATTAACGAGCTGAATGCCATTTTATCACCGGAGGTTATAAATCTTGCGGAATGAATAATGACAAATTATGTGAATTGTAAAAATAGTGAAGGGAGCGGGAACTATAGAAAGCTTTTAAAGAGTGAGCAAAAGAATATCTTATTAATTTTTATGGGTTTCACTGAAAATAACAAAAGCACCCGAAAGCGTCTTTATGTTTCAGATTTATCCTTTAAAGCAACGGCGGATCACCACAAAGAACACCGGTACGAAGAAGATTGCCAGCAACGTTGCAGAGACCATTCCTCCCATTACCCCGATACCCACTGCGTTCTGCGCGCCACTGCCGGCACCGTTACTGATAGCTAGCGGTAATACGCCGAGAATAAAGGCGAGAGAGGTCATCAGGATAGGACGCAGACGCATACGTACTGCCATCAGTGTCGCTTCAACAACACCTTTACCCTCTTTCTCCATGAGATCTTTAGCGAACTCAACAATCAAAATAGCGTTTTTGGCCGACAAGCCAATTGTCGTTAGCAAGCCCACCATAAAGTAGACGTCATTTTTTTGATTAAAGAGTGTCGCCGCCAGCAGCACGCCGACAATCCCTAACGGCACGACCAACATAACCGAGACAGGAATTGACCAGCTTTCATAGAGTGCAGCAAGGCACAGGAAAACAACCACAAAGGAAATTGCTACCAGAGCGGGAGCCTGGTTTCCCGATAAGTGTTCCTGATACGACATACCCGTCCAGTCATAACCAATGCCCGCAGGTAATTTTGACGCAAGGTTTTCCATCAACGCCATGGCATCGCCGGAACTGGTTCCTGGCGCGGCTTCCCCCTGAATCTCCATTGACGGCAGACCGTTGTAGCGTTCCAGTCGCGGAGAGCCATACACCCAATGTGAAGTGGTAAAGGCAGAGAATGGCACCATTTCGCCGTTGGCGCTGCGGACATAAAGTTTATCGACATCTTCTGGCAGCATACGGAATTTGGCATCCGCCTGAACATACACCTTTTTCACACGACCACGGTCGATGAAGTCGTTAACGTAAGTCCCACCCAGCGCCGTTGAAATGGTCTGATTGATGTCAGAAAGTGAAACACCTAATGCCTGCGCCTTTTCCTGGTCAACTTCCAGTTTAAACTGCGCGGTGTCTTCCAGGCCATTAGGACGCACGCTGACTAAGCTGGCAGGATGTTGCGCAGCCATACCAAGCAACTGGTTACGGGCCTGGGTTAGGGCATCGTGACCCAGCCCAGCCTGATCAATTAACTCAAAGTCGAAACCCGTTGCCGTGCCCAGTTCAACAATGGCTGGCATATTGAATGGAATGACAAAACCGTCGCGGATCTTGCCCAATTCCATTTTGGCACGATGGATTACCGCTTCCGCACTGTTTTCATCACCATTACGCTCTTCCCACGGTTTCAGACTGACGAAGGCCATACCGGCGTTTTGTGCCTGGCCGCTGAAGCTAAAGCCGTTAACCGTAAAGACACTTTCAACGTTCGCTTTCTCGTTTTTCAGATAGTAATCCGTCACTTGATCCAACACTTTTTGCGTCCGCTCTTGCGTCGCGCCAGCGGGTAACTGAATCATGGTCAGAAAGACACCCTGATCCTCTTCAGGTAAGAAGGAAGACGGAAGACGTAAAAACAACACCACCATTCCTGCAACAATCAGCGCATAGATCAGTAAATATCGTCCTGTGGAACCGAGGATTTTGCCGACGCTGTTGGTGTAGTGGTTAACGCTATGATCGAAGGTGGTATTAAACCAGCCGAAGAAACCGCCCTTATTTTCGTGATGCTCAGCAGAGACGGGTTTAAGCAGCGTTGCACATAACGCAGGGGTAAGAATCAATGCCACCAGAACAGAAAGCGCCATTGCCGAAACGATGGTGATAGAGAACTGGCGATAAATTGCCCCAGTAGAACCGCCGAAGAATGCCATCGGAATAAATACCGCTGACAGCACCATCGCGATACCCACCAGTGCGCCCTGAATTTGCGACATTGATTTTTCCGTCGCTTCTTTTGGCGGGAGCTTATCCTCCATCATCACGCGCTCGACGTTCTCCACCACCACTATCGCATCATCGACGAGCAGCCCGATGGCAAGCACCATCCCGAACATCGTTAGTGTGTTGATGGAGTAACCAAAAGCGGCGAGGATGGCAAACGTCCCTAACAACACCACGGGTACCGCAATGGTGGGGATCAGCGTTGCTCGCATATTCTGCAAGAACAGATACATCACCAGGAACACCAGCATAATGGCTTCGAACAGCGTTTTTACCACTTCGTGAATAGAAAGCTGGACGAATGGCGTGGTGTCATAAGGGTAGAGAACCTTCATTCCCTGCGGGAAGAATGGCTGTAATTCCGCCAGTTTTGCCTTAATGGCTTTCGCGGTATCGAGAGCATTCGCGCCGGTTGCCAGCTTAATCCCCAGGCCCGCCGCCGGTTTTCCGTTGATGCGAGCGATAACGTTATAGTTTTCACCGCCAAGTTCAACCCGTGCGACATCTTTCAGACGCACCACCGAGCCGTCACTGTTTACGCGCAGGGTCACTTTGCCGAATTCTTCCGGATTTTTTAACCGCGTCTGAGCAATAATCGAGGCATTCAACTGTTGCCCTGGTAACGCTGGCGTTCCGCCCAACTGTCCGGCAGCGATCTGATCGTTCTGTACCTTCAACTGGTTAATCACATCAACCGGTGTCAGTTTATATTTGTTTAGCAGATCGGCGTCCAGCCAGATACGCATCGCATACTGTGCGCCGAAAAGCTGTACGTCACCGACGCCATTCAGACGGCTAAGCGTATCTTTAACGTTAGAGGCCACATAGTCCGAGATATCGTCCTGTGTGGTGTCTGGGTTATCAGAGACAAAGCCCGCCACCATCAAATAGCTGCTACTGGACTTTTCAACACTGATCCCCTGCTGCTGAACCTCCTGCGGCAGCAACGGCGTGGCGAGCTGGAGTTTGTTCTGCACCTGCACTTGCGCGATATCAGGATCGGTCCCGGACTGGAAGGTAAGGGTAATTGTCACGCTACCGGCGGAATCGCTGGTGGAGGACATATACATCAGGTTATCGATACCATTCATATTCTGTTCGATAACCTGCGTCACCGTATCCTGCACGGTCTGCGCATCAGCACCTGGATAGTTTGCCGAAACAGAAACCGCAGGCGGTGCAATGGTTGGATACTGAGCGACGGGCAATTGTAGGATCGCCAGTGCGCCCGCCATCATCAGAATAATGGCCAGCACCCATGCAAATATCGGTCGTCGAATAAAAAAGTTTGCCATGTCAGATTACCTTACTTCGATGCAGTATCTGCGGGGGTATCGGTAGTGGCTTTAACCTGCTCTCCCGGACGCGCTTTTTGCAGGCCGCTGACAATGACTTGATCGCCAGATTTCAGACCTTCGCTAATCAACCATTTATCGCCAATCGCCTGACTGGCAACGACAGGGCGCGCTTCCACCTGACTTTTATCGTTAACAATCAGCACGGTTGCATCACCACGCGGTGTGCGGCTAACGCCTTGTTGCGGGATAAGAATGGCGTCAGGTTGGACGCCTTCATCAATCCGTGCACGCACAAACATACCCGGCAAAAGCGTATGTTGCGGGTTAGGGAAGACAGCACGTAGGGTTATGGAGCCGGTGCTTTCATCAACGGTCACATCAGAGAATTGCAGCGTACCTTTCAGGGGATAGGTTTGACCGTTTTCCATGACCAACTCTACGTTGCTGGTGGCGTTTTCCTTATGCAAATTTCCTTGCTCTACGGATTGCTTCAGCCTCATAAAATCGTTGCTGGATTGGGTCACATCAACGTAGATAGGATCGAGCTGCTGGACAGTCGCCAGTTCAGTCGTTTGCCCATTAGTGACAAGAGCGCCTTCGGTCACGGTCGATTTGCCGATACGTCCGCTAATTGGCGCAGTCACTTTGGTATAAGCGAGATTGATGCGAGCGCTTTCGACTGTGGCTTTTGCGGCAATCACGGCGGCATCGGCCTGGCGAGCATCAGCAATGGCCTGGTCGTACTCCTGCTGGCTGATGTATTTCGTACCCATGAGCGGAACGTAACGTTTTACCGTCAAATGCGCGATGGCGGCGGCGGCTTCACTTTTCGCCAGTTCGCCTTTCGCGCTGTCATAATTTGCCTGATAGGTCGCGGGATCGATCTGGTACAGGGACTGGCCTGCTTGTACATCGCTGCCTTCAGTGAAATTACGATTCAGTACGATCCCGCTAACCTGTGGGCGAACTTCGGCTATACGGTAAGCATTGGTGCGGCCTGGTAATTCAGTCTTAACTTCTAACGGGGCCGTTTTCACAATATGAACGGTAACCTGCGGTTCACCGACGTGAGCTTTCTCTTCTCCCTTATCGTTACAACCGGCGATTAAAGCCGCGGAGATCAGAATAAAGGAGGGCAGGAGGAAAAACCTGGCATGTTTCGTCATTACTATTCCTCAAAAAACCAAAAGCGCGTTATTTACCCAGAAAGGCAACGCGTTAACTCGCAGAAAGAAAAATACAGTTTGCTATCCTACAAATTATCATTCGTCGATGTAAGGAATAGTTATGAATACTGGCGTCTCAAGGCACATAAACACAAAAAAAGATTAATATTCTACTGTTTTATTTTGACGCGGGTTGAAAGAGGCAGAATTAAAACCTCGTAAATTGAAATATATATTCATGTGGCGAATGTATTTTAGGTAAATAATATATATTATTTATTTGACGATTTATAGCAACTCAATGTTACCCTCTCGTATAAATACACATTAGATGATAGATTAACCTTCGCTATTTTCTCACCCTGTGTCGAATATATTTATTTCCTGAATAATTAATCATGGCAAAAAGAACCAAAGCCGAAGCTCTGAAGACCCGGCAAGAACTGATTGAAACTGCCATCGCCCAGTTTGCGCAACATGGCGTAAGCAAGACGACGCTCAACGACATTGCCGATGCCGCTAACGTTACGCGTGGCGCTATCTACTGGCACTTCGAGAACAAGACCCAACTGTTTAATGAGATGTGGTTGCAACAGCCTTCATTGCGGGAGTTAATACAGGAACACTTGACGGCTGGATTAGAGCATGACCCGTTTCAACAATTGCGTGAAAAATTGATTGTCGGCTTGCAATATATTGCCAAAATTCCCCGCCAGCAGGCGTTGCTGAAAATCTTATATCACAAATGTGAATTTAATGATGAGATGCTGGCCGAGGGAGTGATACGCGAAAAGATGGGCTTTAATCCGCAGACTCTCCGCGAAGTATTGCAGGCGTGTCAGCAACAAGGTTGTGTAGCAAATAACCTCGATTTAGATGTTGTGATGATTATTATTGATGGTGCCTTCAGCGGAATTGTTCAAAACTGGTTAATGAATATGGCGGGTTATGATCTTTATAAACAAGCACCCGCGCTGGTCGATAACGTATTAAGAATGTTCATGCCAGATGAAAACATAACGAAATTAATTCATCAAACGAATGAATTAAGTGTCATGTAAATTCACATTCTGTCCTGAAAATTCAGTTCGTCACAGTTAACCAGTTTTAGTGGATTAACTGAGTTCATATTACGGCATTTGTCTGTTTCTGTTGCCAGCAGTTCAATCCACTGCATCAGTAAAGTATCAAACAGAAAAACGAAGACAGCGAAAACGACGAGCCACCAATACTTGCGAATCATTACCTGAGCCTGTGCATGTTTAACCAAGTCTGGCAGGAAATATACACGAAATGAATAATCTGAAAACCAGGCTTACACTTCCTTTACTTTGCAATGAGATCGGGGTCAACTTCGCTAACCCGGCATCGTTTTGACCGGTTGCCCGTCTTTCTTTTTTTCACTTTCGCCAGTTCTTCCGCGGAGTAATGCAACGCGACATCCAGCCGTCGAAGCCCCATTTTGATGTACTCGCTGTTGATCTCAATACCAATGAATTTTCGTCCGCTGGCGATGGCTACGGCACCGGTAGTAAAGCTACCGGCAAACGGGTCGAGAACGATATCGCCTGGGTTGGAAGAGGCGAGAATAATGCGTTTCAGTAAGGCTTCCGGTTTTTGCGTCGGGTGGTTCTCATATTCATCCATTAAATAACGCACGCGCGGAAAATCCCAGACGTTACCCGGTACTTTTTGATGATTGTATGGCTGTGGAGGATTTTTGCGATAATCGATCAACGCGCGCTGCGATCCGGTTTTGGCTTCTACCAGAATAGCATCACCGTTGAATGTGTAGTTCTTTGCGTCTTTCACCATCATCAGGATGGGTTCGTACATGGAGCCGTAGTGTTTTTTCGCCTGTACTCCAGAACTGTCATATGACCAGACGATGCGACTTTTGATGGTAAAAAGCTTGCGGCACTGGAGATCGATAAAGGGCATGTTTTCCGTACTGTTCATAATGTACATGCTGCCCTGCTTTTTCAGAACGCGGTGGCACTCTGCAATCACTTCAAACAGCCAGTCGATAAACAGATCTTCTTTCCAGGCTTCGATCAGACCATCAAAATTTTTACCGATGTTATACGGTGGGTCGGCAAAGATCAGATCGACGCTTTCAGTAGGTAGCTTTTTAAGTTCGGCAAGGGCATCACCGTGAATAATGGTCTTAGCTTCATTACCAAACCGGGTCGGTTCACATCCTGTTCTCATGGTCACTCCCTTTGTGACACCTATAAAAAAGGCGCTTCCCCATGCCGAGTAGCGCCTTTTTAATCAAGCATTTAGCTAACCTGAATTAGTTCATGCCGTATTTTTTCAATTTTTTACGCAGCGTACCACGGTTGATGCCCATCATCAGCGCAGCACGGGTCTGGTTACCACGGGTGTATTGCATCACCATGTCCAACAGGGGCTGTTCTACTTCAGCCAGTACCAGCTCATAGAGGTCATTCACATCCTGACCATTCAGTTGAGCAAAATAGTTCTTCAGTGCCTGTTTAACCGAGTCACGCAGGGGTTTTTGGGTTACCTGATCCTGAGAGTTAACGGTAGAAACGGTCAGTACGTCAGAATTTACGCGTTGTTCGAACATAGTTCTGTCAGCTCTTTATTTCTGTTTACGCAAAATTTTCGAAGTATGCCTCCAACGCCTCCAGCTGTTCGCTGGCATCCTCAATGGCGTTGAATGTGCGCCGAAACTGGTCATTTGGAGCGTGTTCCTGGAGATACCAGGAAACGTGTTTACGTGCAATTCGGTACCCTTTTGCCGGACCATAAAAGTCATGCAGTTCCCGAACGTGCGCGCAAAGCAAGCGCTTAACCTCTGCCAAAGGCAGCGGGGGCAGCAACTCCCCAGTGTCCAGATAATGCTGGATTTCCCGAAAGATCCAGGGTCTTCCCTGAGCTGCGCGGCCTATCATCAGGGCATCCGCCCCTGTATAGTCGAGCACAGCTCTGGCTTTAAGCGGGTCAGTAATGTCGCCATTCGCGATAACCGGAATGGAAACTTTCTGCTTAACTGCCCGAATACTGTCGTACTCAGCTTCTCCATTGAACAAACAGGCGCGTGTACGGCCATGAATGGTCAGAGCCTGAATGCCACAGTCTTCAGCCAGTTGGGCAATCTCTTCGCAGTTACGGTGTTCCGGTGCCCAGCCGGTGCGAATCTTCAGGGTAACAGGAACGTCCACTGCATTGACGACCTCGGTAAGGATCGATTTAACGACATCCGGGTACTGCAAGAGGGCTGAACCTGCGAGCTTGCGATTCACTTTTTTAGCCGGGCAACCCATATTGATATCAATAATCTGGGCACCGCTTTCCACGTTAATACGTGCTGCATCTGCCATTTCTTTCGGATCGCTACCAGCAATTTGCACGGTGCGAATACCGGGTTCATCAATGTGCACCATCCGTAAACGAGATTTGTCGCTTTCCCAAACCTGTGGGTTAGAAGACATCATCTCGGATACTGTCAATCCGGCTCCCATCTCGTAGCACAACGTCCGAAAAGGTCTGTCTGTAATGCCAGCCATGGGCGCTGCGATCAGGCGATTTCTGAGCTGATATTGTCCGATGCGCATGAGTTAAGAAATGACCATACTGTGACTGCAAGGCGGCGTATATTACGCATTTTTTGCACGAGATGAAAGGCCAAACTTTGACCAATCCTCTGAGATGGATCAAAGAATTGCATTTAAAATGAGCGTGGTGCGATAATTACTCATAAAAATCATCATATTAGAAAATAGTGACTAAAATTTACACTCAAAGAAATTTGAGTAAGTTCTCAATTTTTCTTTATGAATGAAAATTTTGGCACGCAAATTTGCGTAAATAATCGGCAAATTTACGTGCCTTTTGTGAGCTTGCTCGCACTTCGCCCCGCGTCACCCTACGGCGATGCGAAGGTTAATTCTTACGACCGGTAATACGGCACCACTCTTCTTTTTCCACGACCGGGTCCAGTGCGAAGCTATCGGCATAAGCTTCACAAACGCTCTCTGCCTGGCTTGCCAGAATACCGGAAAGGCCCAGCAAACCGCCTGAAACCGGCAGGACGCTGATTAACGGTGCCAGTTCACGTAATGGGCCTGCAAGGATGTTAGCGACCACCACGTCGGCTTTCATTTCTTCTGGCTGATCTTTCGGTAAGTAGAGTTCCAGACGGTCAGAAACGCCATTACGTTCGGCGTTATCGCGGCTGGCCTGAATCGCCTGCGGATCGATATCAATACCAATGGCTTTTGCTGCACCCAGTTTCAGCGCCGCGATCGCCAGAATGCCGGAACCACAGCCAAAGTCGATGACTGTTTTACCGGTTAAATCGAGGCTGTCGAGCCATTGCAGGCACAGAGAGGTGGTTGGATGGGTACCCGTACCAAACGCCAGCCCTGGATCTAACATCACGTTGACGGCGTTTTCGTCCGGCACATCACGCCAGCTAGGGCAGATCCACAGTCGTTCACCAAAGCGCATCGGGTGGAAATTATCCATCCATTCGCGCTCCCAGTCTTTATCTTCTAGTTGTTCGATTTTATGCGCGAAGCCTGCGCCGAGCAGCGGATGGTTTTCCAGAATCGCCACCACGTCGTTCATATCGGTTTCAGCGTCGAACAGACCAATCACATCGGTGTCGCCCCACAGGCGCGTTTCGCCCGGCAGCGGTTCAAATACTGGCGTATCGTGGGTATCCTGAAAAGTGATAGAAACGGCACCCGCTTCCATCAGCGCATCGCTAAGATCTTCCGCGTTCGCGCCGGTGGTGTTCAGTTTCAGTTGGATCCAAGGCATGGCAAAACTCTTTATTTATCAGTAGTCAAAACGGTAGCTTGCGGGACGGATGTACCGAAACGGTTTCCGACCAGGAAAGCCAGCAAACTTAGTAGTAACGAGGGCACGATAGGGTGGAAGCCCAGGTACTGAATATTCAGCGTCGCGAGTACGGCATACAGCACGCCGCCAACGATCATCGCACTTAGCGCGCCTTTGGCGTTGGCGCGTTCCCAGTAAAGACCCAGCACCAGCGGCCACAGGAAAACGGCTTCCAGCCCACCGAAGGCCAACAAATTCAGCCAGATGATCATTTCTGGCGGCTTCCAGGCGGCAAGCAGCAGCAACGCGCCGAGAACTAACGTAATTACCGCCGACATCCGCTTCAGACGCGTCTCGTTTTGCATTTGATCCGGACGGATATTCAGATAGAGATCTTTAATGATCGTAGCGGAACTTTGCAGCAGTTGGGCGTTAATTGTCGACATGATCGCAGCCATCGGTGCAGCCAGGAAGATCCCGGCAGCAAACGGTGGCAGCACTTTTACCATTAACGTTGGGATCACCAGGTCCGGTACGGTGAGATCGGGGATCACCGCCCGACCTAACGCTCCGGCCAGGTGCATACCGAACATCAGAATTGCGACCACAATCGTACCGATGATGATCCCCCGATGTACGGCTTTGCTGTCTTTATAAGAGATACAGCGCACCGCAGTATGCGGCAGGCCAATCACGCCAAAACACACCAGTACCCAGAACGACGTCATAAAGGCAGGCGACAGAATATCGTCAGCGCCTTGTGGCGTAACCAGTTGCGGATCGATGGTTTGCAAGGTCTGTACTGCGTTACTTAAGCCGCCAGCGGCATGTACTACGCCAATAAGCAGCACAACGGTGCCAATCAGCATCACAAGCCCTTGCATGGTGTCGTTCAGCACGCTGGCGCGAAAGCCACCAAAGGCGGTATATAACGCAATGCTGATACCAAAAATCAGCAGCCCGGTTTCATAAGGAATACCCGCCGCGGTTTCCAGCAGGCGCGCACCGCCGATAAACTGCACGGTCATCGCACCAACGAACGCAACCAGCAAACTCAAACTCGCCAGCCACACCAGAAGACGACTCTGGTAGCGGGCAAACAGCATATCGTTCAGCGTCACTGCATTGTAGCGGCGCGCAAGAATCGCAAACTTCTTGCCGAGAATACCGAGTGAAAGCCAGACTGCAGGAAGCTGAATCATCGCCAGCAATACCCAGCCCAGCCCGTATTTATAAGCAGCTCCTGGCCCGCCGATAAACGAACTGGCACTGATATAGGTCGCGGTGAGCGTCATCGCCAGCACAATACCGCCCATAGAGCGGCTGCCGAGGAAATACTCATTAAGGAAGGTGCCGGTGCTCCGTTTACGCATCGCATAAACCGAGATACCGAACACCACCACCAGATAGGCGACCAGCGGTAGAATTACTTCAAGCTGCATCGTCATCCTCCAGTGGGATATCGCGATAGATAAATTTCACCATCGCCCAGCACAGTCCAATAAACAGCAGCGGCGTCAGGATGCAGGCCATCTCAAACCAGCGCGGAAAGCCGGTAAAACCGGGGGCAACGCCAGATAAGTAAGCGGCTACTAACCAAACTGCCAGATACAAAAGGGTCAGCCCCAGCGCCCAGCGCGCCTCTTTATGGGCCTGAACAAAACGAGTGTCCATTTTTTGTCCCTGATGGGTGAAGAAAGCGGGGATTGTACCTTATGGGGGTTGTCGATCCCCAGTAATAAAAAAGGCCGGAAAATCCGGCCTTTTGACGCTTTAGCAGTCTTATTTTTCCTGAAGACCGAGTTTTTTCTCCAGATAGTGGATGTTAGTGCCACCATGCTGGAAGTTCTCGTCATTCATGATGCGGATCTGCAGATCAACGTTGGTTTTGATACCGTCGATGATCAGCTCCTGCAGCGCATTCTTCATGCGGGCAATCGCCACGTCACGGTTTTCACCGTAGCAAATCAGCTTACCGATCATTGAGTCATAGTACGGCGGTACGGTGTAGCCCGCGTAGATATGAGACTCCCAACGTACGCCAAAACCGCCAGGTGCGTGGAAACGGGTGATTTTGCCCGGACTTGGCAGGAAGGTGTTCGGATCTTCGGCGTTGATACGACATTCCACCGCATGGCCGCGAACGTGAACTTCTTCTTGCTTGATCGACAGCGGTTGACCGGCAGCGATACGCAGCTGTTCTTTGATCAGGTCAACGCCGGTGATCATTTCTGTAACCGGGTGTTCTACCTGAATACGGGTGTTCATTTCGATGAAATAGAACTCGCCGTTTTCGAACAGGAACTCGAAAGTACCTGCACCGCGATAGCCGATATCAACACACGCTTTAGCGCAACGTTCGCCGATGTAGCGACGCAGTTCCGGGGTAATGCCCGGTGCTGGCGCTTCTTCGACCACTTTCTGGTGGCGGCGTTGCATGGAGCAGTCACGTTCCGCCAGATAGATAGCGTTGCCCTGACCGTCAGCCAGTACCTGAATCTCGACGTGGCGAGGATTTTCCAGGTATTTCTCCATGTAAACCATATCGTTGCTGAAAGCAGCTTTCGCTTCCGCACGGGTCATGGAGATGGATTGTGCCAGTTCAGCGTCGCCGCGCACTACGCGCATACCGCGACCGCCGCCGCCGCCGGAGGCTTTGATAATCACCGGATAACCAATGCGTTTAGCAATGGCACGGTTTTTATCCATATCGTCGCCCAGCGGGCCGTCAGAACCCGGTACGCAAGGGACGCCCGCTTTTTTCATCGCCGCGATTGCGGATACTTTGTCGCCCATCAGGCGAATGGTTTCTGCTTTCGGGCCAATGAAGATAAAGCCGGAGCGTTCAACCTGCTCGGCAAAGTTGGCGTTCTCGGAGAGGAAGCCGTAACCCGGATGGATTGCTACTGCGCCGGTGATTTCAGCGGCGCTGATGATTGCCGGGATGTTCAGATAACTTTTTACTGACGGAGCAGGGCCAATACAGACCGTTTCATCTGCCAGTAATACGTGTTTTAGATCGCGATCCGCGCTGGAGTGCACAGCGACAGTCTTGATGCCCAGTTCTTTACAGGCACGAAGAATACGCAATGCAATCTCGCCGCGGTTGGCAATAACAATTTTATCCAGCATGTTCGCCTCGTTACTCGATGACGACCAGCGGCTCGTCAAATTCTACCGGTTGTCCACTTTCGACCAGAATTGCTTTCACGGTACCGGATTTGTCCGCTTCGATCTGGTTCATCATTTTCATGGCTTCAACGATGCACAGGGTATCGCCCACGTTGACTTTCTGACCCACTTCGATGAACGCTTTTGCGTCCGGGCTTGGGGTGCGGTAGAAAGTACCAACCATCGGGGAACGTACGATGTGACCACTGATTTCCGCTGCTGCTGGCGCTTCCATGGAAGGAACGGTCGCCGGAGCGGCTGCGTTAGATTGAGCTGGCTGCTGCATCATTGGTGCAGCGTAAGCTTGTTGCATCACAGGGAAACTTGCGGCAGGAGCTGCACGGCTAATGCGTACTGACTCTTCGCCTTCAGAAATTTCCAGTTCGGAGATGCCTGATTCTTCAACCAGCTCGATCAGTTTTTTAATCTTACGAATATCCATGAGTGGGTTCCGTACTCTTTGTTTAGTGTGATTGTGACAGGCGTTTCACCGCCGTCTGTAAAGCGTATGCCCCGACAGCTGTATGCATAGCGATAAATTCCAGCAGGCCGGGACGCCGGTCTATTTTGCCCCAGAGTGTCAATGTTAGACTTGACGGACATTGTGCAGCGATCTGCTGCTATCCTCCGGCAAAAAACAAAATATACCTTCGTTGCGCCAATGTCACCTTTTCCGCAGCGCAAAAACTGCGTCAGGGAGGACGAGGTCGCACATTATAACGATTTCGTAGCAATTGGCAGCTAAATACTGGTCTTATCAGGGAAGATAATCAACAGCTAACATGTAAATAACCTTCAACACCGTGTAATTTGCAACAAGCCGCACAATTCACGAAATTAGCGCCATCATCGACGGAACTTCTTATAACGTAAGGTGAAAAGCTGTAAAGCCAGCCCTGCGAAGATGAGGGGCTGCAATGAGATAATCTTCACAGACCACAAATAATGTAGGGATGCCAGGATCGCGACAAGATAGACGACATTACGCAGCGGTTGCTGGGGATTACCCAATTTTCACTGCATCGTCTGGATAGATGTGAATGCTAAAGCACGCAAAATTAACCGATTGACAATGCTCAGCATTAAATAGGTTCGAGTGATTAATTTTTAGTCAAACAAAATCAGATTATTCCCCCCATTTTGCAGAAGGTAAACTGTTTTGTCAGGCGGCAGTGCGGCTATCTGATGCTTTCAGAATTTGCCACCTGACAATAAAAAAGCCGATTTGGTAGCAAAATCGGCTTCGGTGAGTTTGCAGTTTTCATCACATACTCCGACAAGCTTTTTCAAGCATGACGGAGGTTGCGTTAATGCAAGGTTTCTACCCAGGGATAAAAGTGACCGTTACGGCGGATGAATATCTGTGTTGTCAGAGGATGGTCATCCTCACGGAAGCATTGTTCTGTTAACTGTCGTAATGCACTGAGATTTGCTGGCTGATCATTGTGGGTGAAAAACAGTTTTCCTCTGGAGGGAACGGTCACTAACAGGTCGCCGCATTCAGGATCGGGTGATTGCACCCAAAGATCGTCAATGAGCATCAGACTGGGCTCATAAGTACCCCCTGCGGAGATAACGGCAACTTTTCCATCGTTTGCGCCTGTATCAACGATTTCAGCCGTAACTTCCGGCAATATTTGCTTCAAATTACTGATGGCTTTTTCGCGGTCAATGGTCACTTCGTAGCGCATCAGATAGCGCATGGTTTCGCTACCATCTTCAGCAAACAAGATAATTAACTCATCGTTAAAGTCTTCCCAGGCAAAATCCAGCGAGGCGTTGAGGACCTCTGGATCAGACTCATACTGGCTAAGCTGTTGGCGAACGGTATCCAGCCAGGCTTTTTCTTTAATCACCGGAACAATACAGCGCCCGGTCGGCAGCATTTCTGCAAGCTGTTTCAGCATATCTGCAGCCACTTCTTGCAGCGGGTCTGGTGCGGCTTGATAACGTTTGTAGGCATCATCAAGGGTGATTTCCACCGTTTGGTGACCCGTATCAATGCGCATCAATTTATGGTCAGTCGAAATCATGACTTTCCAGTTTGGATGATGTTGTACAACTTCCTGACCAAGATGTTCGACGAAAGCTGTCCGGCTAACCGCTTTTCCCGTTAACCGATTGAATAATGATTTCAAAATGAGTTCCCTCTCTTATTATTCCTTGCTAAATGGTTAGTTAACCTTCACCAGCGTGCGACCCTGGATCTGGTTATTAATGATGGCCTCGGCAAACTTCGGTGCCTCTGCCAGAGATATCTCTTTTGCCGCCTGGGTATAGAATGATTCCGGTAAATCGGCGACCAGTCGCTGCCAGGCTTGTGCGCGGCGTTCTGGTGGCGTCATTACTGAATCCACCCCTTGCAAACGGACATTACGCAGAATAAATGGCATGACCGTGGTTGGCAGAGTAAAACCACCCGCCAGACCACAGGCCGCCACGCAGCCGCCGTAATTCATTTGCGCCAGCACTTTTGCCAGCACTTTGTCGCCAACGGTGTCAATTGCCCCAGCCCAGACTTGTTTTTCCAGAGGACGGGATTCGGCAAACTCATCACGAGGGAGAACACGGCTAGCACCTAAACTTTTCAGATATTCATGGGTACTTTCGCGACCGGAAACGGCAACGACCTGATAACCCAACTTATGCAGCAGCGCCACGGCGGTACTGCCGACGCCACCACTGGCACCCGTCACGACAATCTCCCCGTCCTGCGGGCGAACACCGGCATCTTCCAGCGCCATCACACACAGCATGGCGGTAAAACCGGCAGTACCGATAATCATTGCTTTACGCGCGTCCAGCCCTTGCGGCATGGCAACCAGCCAGTCACCTTTCACTCGCGCCTGCTCCGCCAGCCCACCCCAGTGGTTTTCACCAACGCCCCAGCCAGTGAGTAACACCTCCTGACCGGCATGAAAACGCGGATCTTCGCTGGTGCGTACAGTTCCGGCAAAATCGATCCCAGGAATCATCGGAAAATTACGGATGATTTTTCCCTTACCGGTAATCGCCAGCGCATCTTTATAGTTCAGGCTCGACCAGTGAACATCGACCGTGACATCGCCCTCCGGCAGGCGACTTTCGTCCAGAGTCTGTACTGATGCGAGAGTTTTGCCGTCCTGCTGTTCTAAAAGTAACGCCTGCATAAGTGGCCCTCATGTGCATGATGGATTGGAAAATAATTTCTGAAGACTATACTCGCTAATGGAAAAGCAAAGCCGATGAAGCGCAATAAATTGCGAGATAAATCTGATTTGCTAGTATGCCCGCTTCCTCACTATCGGAGTTAACACAAGGATGAGATTAACGACGAAATTTTCGGCCTTTGTTACGCTGCTCACCGGGTTAACAATTTTTGTGACTTTGCTGGGCTGTTCGCTAAGTTTCTACAACGCCATTCAGTATAAGTTTAGTCATCGCGTTCAGGCGGTGGCGACGGCGATTGATACCCACCTTGTGTCGAATGACTTCAGCGTATTAAGGCCACAAATTACCGAATTAATGATGTCGGCAGATATCGTTCGTGTAGACCTGCTCCATGGTGATAAACAGGTTTATACCCTGGCCAGAAATGGTAGTTATCGTCCAGTTGGCTCCAGCGATCTGTTTCGCGAACTGAGCGTTCCGTTGATAAAGCATCCGGGGATGTCGTTGCGTCTGGTTTATCAGGATCCGATGGGCAACTATTTCCATTCGTTGATGACCACCGCGCCGCTCACGGGGGCGATTGGCTTTATCATTGTTATGCTCTTCCTGGCGGTACGCTGGTTACAACGGCAACTTGCCGGGCAAGAATTGCTGGAAACCCGGGCTACTCGTATCTTAAACGGTGAGCGTGGCTCTAATGTGTTGGGAACCATCTATGAATGGCCGCCCAGAACCAGCAGTGCGCTGGATACGCTGCTTCGTGAAATTCAGAACGCACGCGAACAACACAGCCGTCTTGATACGCTGATCCGCTCTTATGCCGCCCAGGACGTGAAAACCGGCCTCAATAACCGACTCTTTTTCGATAATCAGTTAGCAACGTTACTGGAAGATCAGGAGAAAGTAGGTACCCACGGGATCGTGATGATGATTCGTCTGCCGGATTTCAATATGTTGAGCGATACCTGGGGGCACAGCCAGGTTGAAGAACAGTTCTTCACTCTGACGAATCTGCTGTCGACATTTATGATGCGCTACCCTGGCGCACTGCTGGCGCGTTACCACCGCAGTGATTTTGCTGCGCTGTTACCGCACCGGACGTTAAAAGAGGCAGAGAGCATCGCCGGTCAGTTAATCAAAGCCGTTGATACCTTGCCGAACAATAAAATGCTCGATCGCGACGATATGATCCACATTGGTATCTGCGCCTGGCGTAGTGGTCAGGATACCGAGCAGGTAATGGAACATGCAGAGTCTGCCACGCGTAATGCGGGATTGCAGGGCGGCAATAGCTGGGCTATTTACGATGACTCGTTGCCTGAAAAAGGACGCGGTAATGTTCGCTGGCGTACGCTTATCGAGCAAATGCTCAGTCGCGGCGGCCCGCGCCTTTATCAAAAACCGGCGGTTACTCGCGAAGGTCAGGTTCATCATCGCGAACTCATGTGCCGCATCTTCGATGGTAATGAAGAGGTTAGCTCGGCGGAGTATATGCCGATGGTCTTGCAGTTTGGCTTATCGGAAGAGTATGACCGTCTGCAAATCAGCCGTCTTATTCCACTATTGCGTTACTGGCCAGAGGAAAATCTGGCGATTCAGGTTACCGTTGAGTCGCTGATTCGCCCGCGTTTTCAGCGTTGGCTGCGCGATACGTTAATGCAATGTGAAAAATCACAACGAAAACGCATAATTATTGAACTTGCAGAGGCCGATGTAGGTCAACATATCAGTCGTTTACAACCTGTTATTCGTTTAGTGAATGCTTTAGGGGTACGGGTAGCCGTCAACCAGGCTGGTTTGACGCTGGTAAGTACCAGTTGGATCAAAGAACTTAATGTTGAGTTACTCAAGCTCCATCCGGGGCTGGTCAGAAACATTGAGAAGCGAACGGAGAACCAGCTGCTGGTTCAAAGCCTGGTGGAAGCCTGCTCCGGGACCAGCACCCAGGTTTACGCCACCGGCGTGCGTTCGCGAAGCGAGTGGCAGACCCTGATTCAGCGCGGTGTTACAGGCGGGCAAGGGGATTTTTTCGCGTCCTCACAGCCACTTGATACTAACGTGAAAAAATATTCACAAAGATACTCGGTTTAACCTGCCGTTTAATCCGTTTTCACGTAGAATAACGCGCGCTGCGTCTCATGGGAGTGTGCTTGTCTGCTCGCCAGATTGTTGCAGCACATATGCAGATGAATGACCTTACGCGGTTGCAAACAGGCGAGGAATGCTGCTGATGCATTAAGCCTTTCTGGACTCAGGCAGAGATTTGTAACAAAGGAAACGAACTGCACTAATTTTCACCGTAGCAGATGATTTTTGCGCCTTGTCGCTGCTGCGTGTGGTTGGTAAAGTAAGCGGATTTTCTTTTCCGCCCCAGCTTTCAGGATTATCCCTTAGTATGTTGAAAAAATTTCGTGGCATGTTTTCCAATGACTTGTCCATTGACCTGGGTACTGCGAATACCCTCATTTATGTAAAAGGACAAGGCATCGTATTGAATGAGCCTTCCGTGGTGGCCATTCGTCAGGATCGTGCCGGTTCACCGAAAAGCGTAGCTGCAGTAGGTCATGACGCGAAGCAGATGCTGGGCCGTACGCCGGGCAATATTGCTGCCATTCGCCCAATGAAAGACGGCGTTATCGCCGACTTCTTCGTGACTGAAAAAATGCTCCAGCACTTCATCAAACAAGTGCACAGCAACAGCTTTATGCGTCCAAGCCCGCGCGTTCTGGTTTGTGTGCCGGTTGGCGCGACCCAGGTTGAACGCCGCGCAATTCGTGAATCCGCGCAGGGCGCTGGTGCCCGTGAAGTCTTCCTGATTGAAGAACCGATGGCTGCCGCAATTGGTGCTGGCCTGCCGGTTTCTGAAGCGACCGGTTCTATGGTGGTTGATATCGGTGGTGGTACCACTGAAGTTGCTGTTATCTCCTTGAACGGTGTGGTTTACTCCTCTTCTGTGCGCATTGGTGGTGACCGTTTCGACGAAGCTATCATCAACTATGTGCGTCGTAATTACGGTTCTCTGATCGGTGAAGCCACCGCAGAACGTATCAAGCACGAAATCGGTTCGGCTTATCCGGGCGATGAAGTCCGTGAAATCGAAGTTCGTGGCCGTAACCTGGCAGAAGGTGTTCCACGCGGTTTTACCCTGAACTCCAATGAAATCCTCGAAGCACTGCAGGAACCGCTGACCGGTATTGTGAGCGCGGTAATGGTTGCACTGGAACAGTGCCCGCCGGAACTGGCTTCCGACATCTCCGAGCGCGGCATGGTGCTCACCGGTGGTGGCGCACTGCTGCGTAACCTTGACCGTTTGTTAATGGAAGAAACCGGCATTCCAGTCGTTGTTGCTGAAGACCCGCTGACCTGTGTGGCGCGCGGTGGCGGCAAAGCGCTGGAAATGATCGACATGCACGGCGGCGACCTGTTCAGCGAAGAGTAATCGGATGCAGGCAGGGGAAGTGTCTGTTTACCCTGCCTGGTCTGATACGAGAATACGCATAACTTATGAAGCCAATTTTTAGCCGTGGCCCGTCGCTACAGATTCGCCTTATTCTGGCGGTGCTGGTGGCGCTCGGCATTATTATTGCCGACAGCCGCCTGGGGACGTTCAGTCAAATCCGTACTTATATGGATACCGCCGTCAGTCCTTTCTACTTTGTTTCCAATGCTCCTCGTGAATTGCTGGATGGCGTATCGCAGACGCTGGCCTCGCGTGACCAATTAGAACTTGAAAACCGGGCGTTACGTCAGGAACTGTTGCTGAAAAACAGTGAACTGCTGATGCTTGGACAATACAAACAGGAGAACGCGCGTCTGCGCGAGCTGCTGGGTTCCCCGCTGCGTCAGGATGAGCAGAAAATGGTGACTCAGGTTATCTCCACGGTTAACGATCCTTATAGCGATCAAGTTGTTATCGATAAAGGTAGCGTTAATGGCGTTTATGAAGGCCAGCCGGTCATCAGCGACAAAGGTGTTGTTGGTCAGGTGGTGGCCGTCGCTAAACTGACCAGTCGCGTGCTGCTGATTTGTGATGCGACCCACGCGCTGCCAATCCAGGTGCTGCGCAACGATATCCGCGTAATTGCAGCCGGTAACGGTTGTACGGATGATTTGCAGCTTGAGCATCTGCCGGCGAATACGGATATTCGTGTTGGTGATGTGCTGGTGACTTCCGGTCTGGGCGGTCGTTTCCCGGAAGGCTATCCGGTCGCGGTTGTCTCTTCCGTAAAACTCGATACCCAGCGCGCTTATACTGTGATTCAGGCGCGTCCGACTGCAGGGCTGCAACGTTTGCGTTATCTGCTGCTGCTGTGGGGGGCAGATCGTAACGGCGCTAACCCGATGACGCCGGAAGAGGTGCATCGTGTTGCTAATGAACGTCTGATGCAGATGATGCCGCAGGTATTGCCTTCGCCAGACGCGATGGGGCCAAAGTTACCTGAACCGGCAACGGGGATCGCTCAGCCGACTCCGCAGCAACCGGCGACAGGAAATGCAGCTACTGCGCCTGCTGCGCCGACACAGCCTGCTGCTAATCGCTCTCCACAAAGGGCTACGCCGCCGCAAAGTGGTGCTCAACCGCCTGCGCGTGCGCCGGGAGGGCAATAGTGGCGAGCTATCGTAGCCAGGGACGCTGGGTAATCTGGCTCTCTTTCCTCATTGCGCTGTTGCTGCAAATCATGCCCTGGCCGGATAACCTGATTGTTTTCCGGCCAAACTGGGTGTTACTCATCTTGTTGTATTGGATCCTGGCCTTGCCTCATCGCGTAAATGTGGGCACAGGTTTTGTGATGGGTGCCATACTGGATCTGATCAGCGGCTCGACGCTTGGCGTACGCGTATTGGCGATGAGCATCATTGCTTACCTGGTGGCGCTGAAATACCAGCTTTTCCGCAACCTCGCATTATGGCAGCAGGCGCTGGTCGTCATGTTGCTTTCGCTGGTGGTGGATATTATTGTTTTCTGGGCAGAGTTTTTAGTGATTAACGTCTCTTTCAGACCGGAAGTGTTCTGGAGTAGTGTAGTCAATGGGGTGCTCTGGCCGTGGATTTTCTTGCTGATGCGCAAAGTCCGTCAGCAGTTTGCAGTGCAATAAAGGTTTCTATGACTTCTCTGTATTTAGCTTCCGGTTCTCCGCGTCGCCAGGAGTTACTTGCGCAACTTGGCGTGACCTTTGAACGTATTGTTACGGGCATTGAGGAGCAGCGTCAGCCGCAGGAGAGCGCGCAGCAGTATGTTGTGCGTCTGGCGCGCGAGAAAGCACGGGCAGGTGTCGCGCAAACGGCGAAGGATCTCCCGGTGCTGGGTGCGGATACTATCGTTATCCTGAACGGAGAAGTGCTGGAGAAACCGCGCGACGCAGAGCATGCGGCGCAGATGTTGCGCAAATTATCGGGTCAGACCCATCAGGTGATGACAGCAGTGGCGTTGGCCGACAGCCAGCACATTCTCGATTGCCTGGTGGTCACCGATGTGACTTTCAGAACGTTAACAGACGAAGACATCGCGGGCTATGTCGCCAGCGATGAACCGTTAGATAAAGCAGGTGCATACGGTATTCAGGGGCTGGGTGGCTGTTTTGTCAGGAAGATAAATGGCAGCTATCACGCCGTAGTCGGCTTACCGCTGGTTGAAACGTATGAATTATTAAGTAATTTTAACGCACTGCGTGAGAAAAGGGATAAACATGACGGCTGAATTGTTAGTAAACGTAACGCCTTCGGAAACGCGAGTGGCGTATATTGATGGCGGTATTCTGCAGGAAATTCATATTGAACGTGAGGCGCGACGCGGAATAGTAGGCAATATCTACAAGGGTCGTGTAAGTCGTGTACTTCCGGGTATGCAGGCGGCTTTTGTAGATATTGGGCTGGATAAAGCCGCGTTTCTTCATGCATCCGACATCATGCCGCACACCGAATGTGTGGCGGGTGAAGAACAAAAGCAATTCACGGTGCGCGACATCTCGGAACTGGTTCGTCAGGGGCAAGATCTGATGGTGCAGGTGGTGAAAGATCCGCTTGGCACTAAAGGTGCGCGCCTGACCACCGATATCACGCTCCCTTCTCGCTATCTGGTGTTTATGCCAGGGGCTTCTCACGTTGGGGTTTCCCAACGTATTGAAAGCGAATCAGAACGTGAACGCCTGAAAAAAGTGGTCGCAGAGTATTGCGACGAGCAGGGCGGGTTTATCATCCGTACCGCAGCGGAAGGGGTTGGCGAGGCTGAACTGGCCTCCGATGCCGCTTATCTGAAACGCGTCTGGACCAAAGTTATGGAGCGTAAAAAACGCCCGCAGACCCGTTATCAGCTGTACGGCGAACTGGCGCTGGCGCAGCGTGTTCTGCGTGATTTCGCCGATGCCGAACTGGACCGCATTCGCGTTGACTCACGCCTGACTTACGAAGCGTTACTTGAGTTCACCTCGGAGTACATTCCCGAGATGACAAGCAAGCTGGAGCATTACACAGGACGCCAGCCGATTTTCGATCTCTTTGATGTCGAAAACGAAATCCAGCGAGCGCTGGAACGCAAAGTAGAACTGAAATCCGGTGGTTATCTCATTATCGACCAGACCGAAGCGATGACCACCGTGGACATCAATACCGGAGCGTTTGTCGGTCATCGCAATCTGGACGACACCATTTTCAATACCAATATTGAAGCGACGCAGGCTATCGCTCGCCAGTTACGGTTGCGTAATCTGGGCGGGATTATCATTATTGATTTCATCGATATGAATAATGAAGATCACCGCCGCCGAGTGCTGCACTCGCTGGAGCAGGCGTTGAGCAAAGACCGGGTGAAAACCAGCGTTAATGGTTTTTCGGCGCTGGGGCTGGTGGAGATGACGCGTAAACGCACCCGCGAAAGCATTGAGCACGTACTGTGTAACGAATGCCCAACCTGCCACGGTCGCGGAACGGTGAAAACCGTGGAAACGGTATGCTATGAAATCATGCGCGAGATTGTTCGTGTCCACCATGCTTACGACTCCGACCGTTTCCTGGTCTATGCTTCTCCGGCAGTAGCTGAAGCCTTGAAAGGCGAAGAGTCACACTCGCTGGCGGAAGTGGAAATTTTCGTTGGCAAACAGGTTAAAGTACAAATTGAACCGCTCTATAACCAGGAGCAGTTTGACGTCGTAATGATGTAAACAGATGCTGGGCCGCCATCCGGCAAAGGGTTTTTGAGTCACATTTTTAGCAGACAAGGAGTGACGGGTGAGGCGATTGCCGGGGATTTTACTGCTTACTGGAGCCGCGCTCGTTGTGATCGCTGCCCTGCTGGTTAGCGGCCTGCGTATTGCTTTACCGCATCTTGACGCCTGGCGTCCGGAAATCCTCAACAAAATAGAATCCGCGACTGGCATGCCGGTAGAAGCCAGTCAGCTCTCAGCCAGCTGGCAGAATTTTGGCCCGACGCTTGAAGCACACGACATCCGTGCAGAACTAAAAGATGGCGGCGAATTTTCGGTTAAACGCGTTACTCTGGCGCTGGATGTCTGGCAGAGCCTGTTACATATGCGCTGGCAGTTTCGCGACCTCACTTTCTGGCAGCTGCGCTTTCGCACCAACACTCCTATCACCAGCGGTGGTAGTGATGACAGTCTGGAAGCCAGTCACATCAGCGATCTGTTTCTTCGTCAATTTGACCATTTCGATCTTCGCGACAGTGAAGTCAGTTTCCTGACGCCATCCGGTCAGCGCGCCGAGCTGGCGATCCCACAACTCACCTGGCTGAACGATCCACGTCGACACCGTGCGGAAGGCCTGGTAAGCCTCTCCAGCCTTACCGGACAGCACGGCGTGATGCAGGTGCGCATGGATTTGCGCGATGATGAGGGGTTGTTAAGCAATGGTCGCGTCTGGCTCCAGGCGGATGACATCGACCTGAAGCCGTGGCTCGGTAAATGGATGCAGGACAATATTGCGCTGGAAACGGCACAGTTCTCCCTTGAAGGCTGGATGACGATCGACAAAGGCGATGTAACCGGCGGTGACGTCTGGCTGAAACAGGGCGGTGCCAGCTGGTTGGGCGAGAAGCAAACGCATACGCTGTCGGTGGATAATCTGACCGCGCATATTACGCGTGAAAATCCGGGCTGGCAGTTCTCTATTCCCGATACACGGATCACGATGGACGGCAAACCCTGGCCGAGCGGAGCATTGACGCTGGCCTGGATACCGGAACAGGACGTTGGCGGCAAAGACAATAAACGCAGTGACGAACTCCGGATTCGCGCCAGTAATCTGGAGCTGGCAGGCCTGGAGGGCATACGCCCGCTGGCCGCGAAACTTTCACCTGCACTGGGTGATGTTTGGCGCTCCACACAACCGAGCGGCAAGATTAACACTCTGGCGCTGGATATCCCGCTTCAGGCGGCAGACAAGACCCGTTTTCAGGCATCGTGGAGCGATCTGGCCTGGAAGCAATGGAAATTATTACCGGGTGCGGAACACTTCTCCGGGACGCTTTCCGGCAGCGTTGAAAATGGTTTGCTTACCGCGTCGATGAAGCAGGCAAAGATGCCTTACGAAACGGTATTCCGTGCGCCACTAGAAATCGCCGACGGCCAGGCAACTATAAGCTGGCTGAACAATAACAAAGGTTTCCAGCTGGATGGGCGTAATATTGACGTTAAAGCCAAAGCCGTCCATGCGCGCGGCGGTTTTCGTTACCTGCAACCTGCTAACGATGAACCCTGGCTGGGTATTCTGGCTGGCATCAGTACCGATGATGGTTCACAAGCCTGGCGCTATTTCCCGGAAAACTTGATGGGTAAAGACCTGGTTGATTACTTAAGTGGCGCGATTCAGGGCGGTGAAGCGGATAACGCGACGCTGGTTTATGGTGGCAATCCGCAACTCTTCCCCTATAAACACAACGAAGGTCAGTTTGAAGTGCTGGTGCCGCTGCGCAACGCGAAGTTTGCCTTCCAGCCGGACTGGCCTGCATTAACTAACCTTGATATTGAACTGGACTTTATTAACGACGGTTTATGGATGAAAACCGATGGCGTTAATCTGGGCGGCGTGCGCGCGAGTAATCTTACCGCAGTGATCCCTGACTACTCAAAAGAAAAACTGCTGATTGACGCTGACATTAAAGGTCCGGGTAAAGCCGTTGGCCCTTACTTTGATGAGACACCGCTGAAAGATTCTCTGGGTGCGACCCTGCAAGAACTCCAGCTCGACGGCGATGTGAATGCTCGCTTACATCTTGATATCCCGCTGAACGGCGAGCTGGTAACCGCGAAAGGTGAAGTGACGCTGCGTAATAACAGTCTGTTTATCAAACCACTCGCCAGCACCCTGAAAAATTTGAGCGGTAAATTCAGCTTTATCAATGGCGATCTGCAAAGTGAACCACTGACAGCAAGCTGGTTTAATCAGCCGTTGAACGTGGATTTTTCCACCAAAGAAGGGGCAAAAGCCTACCAGGTAGCGGTAAACCTCAACGGTAACTGGCAACCGGCGAAAACCGGCGTTCTGCCTGCAGCGGTGAACGAAGCATTGAGTGGCAGCGTGGCGTGGGATGGTAAAGTGGGCATTGTTCTGCCTTATCATGCTGGCGCGACGTATAACGTAGAGCTAAACGGCGATTTGAAGAATGTGAGCAGTCACTTACCTTCACCGTTAGCCAAACCTGCGGGTGAACCACTGCCGGTAAACGTTAAGGTTGATGGCAATCTCAACAGCTTTGATTTAACCGGACAGGCTGGTGCGGATAACCATTTCAATAGCCGCTGGTTGCTCGGTCAAAAGCTGACGCTCGACCGTGCTATTTGGGCGGCAGACAGTAAAACGCTCCCGCCGTTGCCGGAACAAAGTGGTGTTGAACTCAATATGCCGCCGATGAATGGTGCCGAGTGGCTGGCCCTGTTTCAGAAAGGTGCGGCGGAGAGTGTCGGTGGTGCAGCGAGTTTCCCACAACACATAACGTTACGTACGCCTATGTTGTCGCTGGGAAATCAGCAATGGAATAACCTGAGTATTGTTTCGCAACCGACGGCAAATGGCACCCAGGTTGAGGCGCAAGGGCGTGAAATCAACGCCACGCTGGCGATGCGTAATAACGCGCCGTGGCTGGCGAATATCAAATATCTTTATTACAACCCGAGCGTGGCGAAAACTCGTGGTGATTCAACGCCGTCATCACCTTTCCCGACAACGGAGCGCATTAACTTCCGTGGCTGGCCGGACGCACAAATACGATGCGCAGAGTGCTGGTTCTGGGGGCAAAAATTCGGTCGTATTGACAGTGATCTCACCATTTCTGGCGATACATTAACGCTGACCAATGGACTGATTGATACTGGTTTCTCGCGGCTTACTGCCGATGGTGAATGGGTTAATAATCCGGGGAATGAACGTACCTCGCTGAAAGGAAAACTGCGCGGGCAGAAAATTGATGCCGCCGCAGAATTTTTTGGTGTCACGACGCCCATACGGCAGTCGTCATTTAATGTGGATTACGATTTACACTGGCGTAAAGCACCGTGGCAGCCAGATGAGGCGACGTTGAATGGCATCATTCATACTCAACTGGGTAAAGGCGAAATTACCGAAATCAATACCGGACATGCCGGGCAATTGCTGCGCTTATTGAGCGTAGATGCCCTGATGCGTAAGCTGCGTTTTGATTTCAGAGACACTTTTGGCGAAGGGTTCTATTTTGACTCCATTCGCAGCACCGCGTGGATTAAAGACGGCGTTATGCACACCGACGACACGCTGGTGGATGGCCTGGAGGCGGATATCGCCATGAAAGGGTCGGTAAATCTGGTACGTCGCGACCTGAATATGGAAGCGGTTGTCGCACCAGAGATTTCTGCGACGGTGGGCGTGGCTGCGGCTTTTGCGGTTAACCCCATTGTTGGCGCGGCAGTGTTTGCCGCCAGTAAAGTGCTGGGGCCGCTGTGGAGCAAAGTCTCCATTTTGCGCTATCACATTTCGGGTCCGCTGGACGATCCGCAAATCAACGAAGTGTTGCGCCAACCGCGTAAAGAAAAAGCGCAATGATTTGACGAGGGCGCGTAATTGCCCCAATCTCATAGGATAATCGTTGCCAAAGGCCAACGAGCCAGAACATAACCGTAGGTCGGATAGGGCGTTCACGCCGCATCCGGCAGCCGTTGCCTGATGCGACGCTGTGCGTCTTATCAGGCCTACAAACGGAACATAACCGTAGGTCGGATAAGGCGTTTACGCCGCATCCGGCAGCCGTTGCCTGATGCGACGCTGTGCGTCTTATCAGGCCTACAAACGGAACATAACCGTAGGTCGGATAAGGCGTTTACGCCGCATCCGACAGCCGTTGCCTGATGCGACGCTGTGCGTCTTATCAGGCCTACAAACCGGAACATAACCGTAGGCCGGATAGGGCGTTCACGCCGCATCCGGCAGCCGTAAAAAATCCTCTACTGCAGTAACTAACGAGTAGCAAAAACGATGAGTCTTAACCTGGTAAGTGAACAATTGCTAGCGGCGAACGGCCTGAAACATCAGGACTTGTTCGCGATCCTCGGTCAACTGGCCGAACGTCGCCTTGATTATGGCGATCTCTATTTTCAGTCGAGCTATCACGAATCCTGGGTTTTAGAAGACCGCATTATTAAAGATGGTTCTTACAACATCGATCAGGGCGTTGGCGTGCGTGCAATCAGCGGTGAAAAAACCGGATTTGCTTACGCTGACCAAATCAGCCTGCTGGCGCTGGAACAGAGTGCGCAAGCGGCGCGCACCATCGTCCGTGATAGTGGTGATGGCAAAGTACAGACGCTGGGCGCGGTAGAGCATAGCCCGTTGTATACCTCGGTAGATCCGCTGCAAAGCATGAGCCGTGAAGAGAAGCTGGATATCCTGCGTCGTGTCGATAAGGTTGCCCGCGAAGCGGACAAGCGCGTACAGGAAGTGACTGCCAGCCTCAGTGGTGTCTATGAATTAATTCTGGTTGCGGCCACCGACGGCACGCTAGCGGCGGATGTCCGTCCGCTGGTGCGTCTTTCCGTGAGCGTTCTGGTCGAAGAAGATGGCAAACGCGAACGCGGTGCCAGTGGCGGCGGCGGTCGTTTTGGTTATGAGTTCTTCCTTGCCGATCTTGACGGCGAAGTCCGTGCGGATGCATGGGCAAAAGAAGCAGTGCGTATGGCGCTGGTCAATCTTTCTGCCGTTGCTGCACCAGCGGGCACCATGCCGGTAGTACTTGGCGCAGGTTGGCCGGGCGTGCTGTTGCATGAAGCGGTAGGTCACGGTCTGGAAGGCGACTTCAACCGCCGTGGCACTTCAGTATTTAGTGGACAGGTCGGAGAGCTGGTGGCTTCAGAACTGTGTACCGTGGTTGATGACGGCACGATGGTCGATCGCCGAGGTTCGGTGGCGATTGATGACGAAGGTACGCCAGGCCAGTACAACGTGCTGATTGAGAACGGCATTCTGAAAGGCTACATGCAGGATAAACTCAACGCGCGTTTGATGGGGATGACGCCGACTGGCAACGGTCGCCGTGAATCCTACGCCCATCTGCCCATGCCGCGTATGACCAACACCTATATGCTGCCGGGTAAATCGACCCCGCAGGAAATTATTGAATCCGTTGAGTACGGTATCTATGCACCGAACTTTGGTGGCGGTCAGGTGGATATCACCTCCGGCAAATTCGTTTTCTCCACTTCAGAAGCATATCTGATTGAAAACGGTAAAGTAACGAAGCCGGTGAAAGGCGCAACGTTGATTGGTTCCGGTATCGAAACCATGCAGCAGATTTCGATGGTTGGCAACGACCTGAAACTGGATAACGGCGTGGGTGTCTGCGGTAAAGAAGGGCAAAGTTTGCCGGTTGGCGTGGGCCAGCCAACGCTGAAAGTTGATAACCTGACTGTTGGCGGTACTGCGTAATAATTTCAGTATTTTCAGAAGGATAATTAATCTTTCTACGTGCACGAACGGTCCCCTCGCTCCTCTGGGGTTAGGGTGAGGGGAACCCGTTGGCACAGGTTTGTACAACGTAACAGTACAATATGAATTACTTCTCTTTCCCGCGCCCGTGCATCTCCTGAAACAATTTACCGACCTCAACAAAATAATCCGTCAGCGAGTTGATCACGACCTGTACCTTCAGCGGCAGCTTATCTTTTTCGGTATATAACGCATAAACCGGGCGTGGATCTGACTGATAACGCGGCAGCAGGATCTCCAGCTCCCCACGATTGATCTCGTTGATCACCCACATCAGCGGCACATAGGCGATCCCGGCACCCGCCGTTAGCCAGCGCACCAGCGTCATCGGATCATTAGTCACAAATCTCCCTTGCGGGATCAGGCGAGTCGAGATCCCTTCCGGTGCAATCAGTTCAAATTCATTGTCGGGCCGCACGCTGTATTCAAGCCATGAATGACTACTCAAATCGGCGGGTTTTTCCGGTATGCCGTATTGTGTGAGATAGCTTTTCGCGGCGCACACCACCATCGGCATCGCGCCCAGACGGCGGGAAAACAGGCTGGAATCCTGCAACGCGCCGACGCGGATTACCACATCCAGACCATCGGCAATCAGGTCGGGGGCAGGAATTCCGGTAACCAGATTGACGCTCAAACCTGGGTATTCTTTCAGCATTTTTGCTGTCAGCCCGGCGAGAACATTTTGTGCCATAGTTGAAGAACAGCCAATGCGCAGCGTCCCGATGGGGGTGTTATTGAAGGCATACAGTTGCTCATGAACATCCTGCACTTCATGGAGCATCCGACGGCAGCCCTGGTAGTAAATTCTGCCGGCTTCAGTCAGACCAATGCTGCGTGTACTACGGTTTAATAGCTTTACCTGTAACTCATCTTCCAGTTTTGACACCGTCTGACTGATGGACGAAACGCTCATCTGTAGCTGTCTGGCGGCGGCGGTAAAAGAGCCAAATTCAACTACTTTGGCAAACACCGACATGCGTTTTAGTCGTTCCATTATTCACTCTGACTTAAAAGTGATTTAGATCACATAATATAGATAACAGCATAACAGTTACGCTAATATATTAAATATCAATCTACAGCAATGTTGCTCTCGCCCGGCTTTCCATGCCCTTCTCTGCGGCGACAGATGCTGAAAATAATAACGCCTGCTCTCTCTATACAACCAAGGTCAACATGAGTCTGTTTCCCGTTATCGTGGTGTTTGGGCTGTCCTTCCCACCGATATTTTTCGAATTGCTTTTATCACTGGCGATTTTCTGGCTGGTGCGCCGGGTACTTGTGCCAACAGGTATCTACGACTTTGTCTGGCATCCGGCGTTGTTCAACACCGCACTCTATTGCTGCTTGTTTTATTTGATATCGCGACTGTTCGTTTGAGGTTGAAGTGAAAACACTAATAAGAAAATTCTCCCGTACGGCCATCACGGTCGTATTAGTCATTCTGGCCTTCATCGCAATTTTTAATGCCTGGGTCTATTACACCGAATCCCCGTGGACGCGTGACGCGCGCTTTAGCGCTGACGTCGTTGCGATCGCGCCGGACGTTTCTGGACTCATTACCCAGGTGAATGTTCATGATAACCAGCTGGTGAAAAAAGGACAGGTACTGTTCACCATCGACCAGCCGCGCTATCAAAAGGCGCTTGAGGAAGCGCAAGCCGATGTTGCTTATTATCAGGTACTGGCACAGGAGAAACGCCAGGAGGCCGGACGTCGTAACCGTCTCGGTGTGCAGGCGATGTCTCGCGAAGAGATCGACCAGGCCAACAACGTACTACAAACGGTTCTGCATCAGTTAGCGAAAGCGCAGGCGACCCGCGATCTGGCAAAACTGGATCTTGAACGCACGGTGATCCGCGCGCCAGCGGATGGCTGGGTGACCAACCTCAACGTCTATACCGGTGAGTTTATTACTCGTGGATCAACGGCGGTTGCGCTGGTGAAACAGAACTCTTTCTATGTACTGGCCTATATGGAAGAAACTAAGCTGGAAGGGGTGCGCCCTGGGTATCGTGCGGAGATCACGCCGCTTGGCAGTAACAAAGTGCTGAAAGGGACTGTTGATAGTGTTGCCGCAGGGGTCACCAACGCCAGCAGCACGCGTGACGACAAAGGGATGGCGACCATCGACTCTAACCTTGAATGGGTGCGTTTGGCGCAACGTGTTCCGGTTCGTATTCGTCTCGACAACCAGCAAGAGAACATCTGGCCTGCGGGCACCACTGCTACAGTGGTGGTCACTGGCAAACAAGATCGCGACGAAAGCCAGGATTCGTTCTTCCGTAAAATGGCCCATCGCCTGCGTGAGTTTGGTTAATCACGATGGGTATTTTCTCCATTGCTAATCAACATATTCGCTTTGCGGTAAAACTGGCGACCGCCATTGTACTGGCGCTGTTTGTTGGCTTTCACTTCCAGCTGGAAACGCCACGCTGGGCGGTACTGACAGCGGCGATTGTTGCTGCCGGTCCGGCCTTTGCTGCGGGAGGTGAACCGTACTCTGGCGCGATACGCTATCGTGGCTTTTTGCGCATCATCGGCACATTTATTGGCTGTATTGCCGGACTGGTGATCATCATTGCGATGATCCGCGCACCATTATTGATGATTCTGGTGTGCTGTATCTGGGCCGGTTTTTGTACCTGGATATCCTCGCTGGTACGAATAGAAAACTCGTATGCGTGGGGGCTGGCCGGTTATACCGCGCTGATCATTGTGATCACCATTCAGCCGGAACCATTGCTTACGCCGCAGTTTGCCGTTGAACGTTGTAGCGAGATCGTTATCGGTATTGTGTGTGCCATTATGGCGGATTTGCTCTTTTCTCCGCGATCGATCAAACAAGAAGTGGATCGAGAGCTGGAAAGTTTGCTGGTCGCGCAATATCAATTAATGCAACTCTGTATCAAGCATGGCGATGGTGAAGTTGTCGATAAAGCCTGGGGCGACCTGGTTCGACGCACCACGGCGCTACAAGGTATGCGCAGCAACCTGAATATGGAATCTTCCCGCTGGGCGCGGGCCAATCGACGTTTAAAAGCGATCAATACGCTATCGCTGACGCTGATTACCCAATCCTGCGAAACTTATCTTATTCAGAATACGCGCCCGGAATTGATCACTGATACTTTCCGCGAATTTTTTGACACGCCGGTAGAAACCGCGCAGGACGTCCACAAGCAGCTCAAACGCCTGCGGAGAGTTATCGCCTGGACCGGGGAACGGGAAACGCCTGTCACCATTTATAGCTGGGTCGCGGCGGCAACGCGTTATCAGCTTCTCAAGCGCGGCGTTATCAGTAACACAAAAATCAACGCCACCGAAGAAGAGATCCTGCAAGGCGAACCGGAAGTAAAAGTAGAGTCAGCCGAACGTCATCATGCAATGGTTAACTTCTGGCGAACCACACTTTCCTGCATTCTGGGAACGCTTTTCTGGCTGTGGACGGGCTGGACTTCCGGTAGTGGTGCAATGGTGATGATTGCGGTCGTGACGTCACTGGCAATGCGTTTGCCGAATCCACGCATGGTGGCGATCGACTTTATCTACGGGACGCTGGCCGCGCTGCCGTTAGGGCTGCTCTACTTTTTGGTGATTATCCCTAATACCCAACAGAGCATGTTGCTGCTGTGTATTAGCCTGGCAGTGCTGGGATTCTTCCTCGGTATAGAAGTACAGAAACGGCGACTGGGCTCGATGGGGGCACTGGCCAGCACCATAAATATTATCGTGCTGGATAACCCGATGACTTTCCATTTCAGTCAGTTTCTCGACAGCGCATTAGGGCAAATCGTCGGCTGTGTGCTCGCGTTCACCGTTATTTTGCTGGTGCGGGATAAATCGCGCGACAGGACTGGACGTGTACTGCTTAATCAGTTTGTTTCTGCCGCTGTTTCCGCGATGACTACCAATGTGGCACGTCGTAAAGAGAACCACCTCCCGGCACTTTATCAGCAGCTGTTTTTGCTGATGAATAAGTTCCCAGGGGATTTGCCGAAATTTCGCCTGGCGCTGACGATGATTATCGCCCACCAGCGCCTGCGTGATGCGCCGATCCCGGTTAACGAGGATTTATCGGCGTTTCACCGACAAATGCGCCGCACAGCAGACCATGTGATATCTGCCCGTAGCGATGATAAACGTCGTCGGTACTTTGGTCAGTTGCTGGAAGAACTGGAAATCTACCAGGAAAAGCTACGCATCTGGCAAGCTCCACCGCAGGTGACGGAACCGGTTCATCGGCTGGCGGGGATGCTCCATAAGTATCAACATGCGTTGACCGATAGTTAAGTCAAAACCGACGCCAAAAGCGTCGGTTTTTTCATGGCTATACTTAGCGATGCACGGCAGAACTCGCCGCGAAACGTGACGGTGGCAACAGATGAATATTTATACCTTTGATTTTGATGAGATTGAGAGTCAGGAGGATTTTTATCGTGACTTTAGCCAAACCTTTGGTCTGGCGAAAGATAAGGTACGCGATCTCGACTCACTATGGGATGTGTTAATGAACGATGTCCTGCCGCTACCACTTGAGATTGAATTTGTTCATCTGGGAGAGAAAATGCGTCGCCGTTTTGGCGCGTTAATATTGCTGTTTGATGAGGCAGAGGAAGAGCTGGAAGGGCATTTGCGTTTTAATGTTCGTCATTAGCGCAAAAAAAAGCCCCCGAACCGGGGGCAATATCGTCGGACAAGACGATGAGGGTTTATTTGTACAGTTCAGCCGTAGCGTGCCAGGTGTCACCGCTACGAGCTTCAGTAATCTGGTAGGCCGTTGCGCCTTTCTCTTCCGCTTTTTTGTTCAGCATTTCACGCATATCCATTGGCGAAGACGCCACACCACTTACGGATACGGTCCCGATTGCTTCACGATTTTGTGCTTGTGCAGCATCAATGGAGTCGGCAGCGAATGCACCGAAAGAGAGAACAGAAAGTACGCTTAATGCAGCAACAGTGGTTTTGATTTTCATGATTTTTACCTCGACATAATCTTTTAGCTGGGCCTTTGTTTCGTGACCCATATCACAAAATCAAGTATACACTAATTATTGAGCTAATTAATACCGCGCTAACTGTTTCAGTTGATACTAAGTGTTAAAAATGTGAATTTTAATAACAAAAAAGAATTAAAAATACGGTTATTTATCGTTAATTCTAGTTTTTTCAATTAGATAATGAATTTTGCATAATGTGCTTTTTTTACCTTATGTATTCATTGTGTGAATGACATGTCGCAGTAAAACGCACTATTCGTTAAATTAATCGCAGGGGAAAGCAGGGGGTTGAGAGGGATAAGCAACATTTTCCCCGCCGCCAGAAGCGACGGGGCAGAGATTAAAGCTCCTGGTCGAACAGCTCTAAAATCGCTTCATACAGGTCTTTGACGGTGAAACCGTTAGCAGGGGTGGTAAAGATGGTGTCATCGCCAGCGATGGTGCCCAGAATACCTTCTGCTTTGCCCAGTGAGTCCAGCAGGCGAGCAATTAACTGCGCCGCGCCAGGGCTGGTATGAATCACGACAACTGCATCGTTGTAGTCGATATCCAGCACCAGATTTTTCAATGGACTGGAGGTGGTTGGTACACCCAGTTCAGCTGGCAGGCAGTAAACCATTTCCATTTTGGCATTGCGTGTACGTACAGCACCAAACTTGGTCAACATCCGCGAGACTTTAGACTGATTAATATTGTCAAAGCCTTGCTCCTGCAACGCGGCGACGATTTCGCCCTGGGAGCTAAATTTCTCTTCTTTAAGTAATGCTTTAAATGCTTTAACTAGTTCTTCTTGCTTAGCCGAGCTTCGCATAAGTCACCCGATATGGTGGTTGATACAACATTATTGTGCATACAGATGAATTTTTATGCAAACAGTCAGCCCTGAAGAAGGCTGAAATAATGTTATGAAAGAGCGGGATTTTATCAAATTTCGTTATTGAGAAACATGCCTGCGTCACGGCATGCAAATTCTGCTTAAAAGTAAATTAATTGTTATCAAATTGATGTTGTTTTGGCTGAACGGTAGGGTATATTGTCACCACCTGTTGGAATGTTGCGCTAATGCATAAGCGACTGTTAATTACGTAAGTTAGGTTCCTGATTACGGCAATTAAATGCATAAACGCTAAACTTGCGTGACTACACATTCTTGAGATGTGGTCATTGTAAACGGCAATTTTGTGGATTAAGGTCGCGGCAGCGGAGCAACATATCTTAGTTTATCAATATAATAAGGAGTTTAGGATGAAAGTCGCAGTCCTCGGCGCTGCTGGCGGTATTGGCCAGGCGCTTGCACTACTGTTAAAAACCCAACTGCCTTCAGGTTCAGAACTCTCTCTGTATGATATCGCTCCAGTGACTCCCGGTGTGGCTGTCGATCTGAGCCATATCCCTACTGCTGTGAAAATCAAAGGTTTTTCTGGTGAAGATGCGACTCCGGCGCTGGAAGGCGCAGATGTCGTTCTTATCTCTGCAGGTGTAGCGCGTAAACCGGGTATGGATCGTTCCGACCTGTTTAACGTTAACGCCGGCATCGTGAAAAACCTGGTACAGCAAGTTGCGAAAACCTGCCCGAAAGCGTGCATTGGTATTATCACTAACCCGGTTAACACCACAGTTGCGATTGCTGCTGAAGTGCTGAAAAAAGCCGGTGTTTATGACAAAAACAAACTGTTCGGCGTTACCACGCTGGATATCATTCGTTCCAACACCTTTGTTGCGGAACTGAAAGGCAAACAGCCAGGCGAAGTTGAAGTGCCGGTTATTGGCGGTCACTCTGGTGTTACCATTCTGCCGCTGCTGTCACAGGTTCCTGGCGTTAGTTTTACCGAGCAGGAAGTGGCTGATCTGACCAAACGTATCCAGAACGCGGGTACTGAGGTGGTTGAAGCGAAAGCCGGTGGCGGGTCTGCAACCCTGTCTATGGGCCAGGCAGCTGCACGTTTTGGTCTGTCTCTGGTTCGTGCACTGCAGGGCGAACAAGGCGTTGTCGAATGTGCCTACGTTGAAGGCGACGGTCAGTACGCCCGTTTCTTCTCTCAACCGCTGCTGCTGGGTAAAAACGGTGTAGAAGAGCGTAAATCTATCGGTACCCTGAGCGCATTTGAACAGAACGCGCTGGAAGGTATGCTGGATACGCTCAAGAAAGATATCGCCCTGGGCGAAGAGTTCGTTAATAAGTAATTGATTAGCGAATAATAAAAAACCGGAGCACAGACTCCGGTTTTTGTTTTGAGCACTCGACTTAATTGGTTGCCGGATATTCCTGAATGGTGACCTGCAGCGTTAACTGCTTATCATCACGCATCACTACAACCGGGATCACCGAACCAGGGCGAATTTCCGCCACCTGATCCATCGTCTCCAGAGCAGAGATGGCCGGTTTGTTATCCACCGAAATAATCAGATCGTTGACCTGAATACCCGCATTCGCCGCTGGGCCGTCAGGTGACACTTCATTAACCACGATCCCTTGCAGTTGATCTATACCACCGCTCTGCGCGTGCAGTGGTGCGATCTCGCGTCCGCCGATACCAATGTAGCCGCGGATCACGCGACCATCGCGGATCAGCTTATCCATAATTTTGGTTGCTAACTGGAAAGGAATCGCAAAGCCGATACCTTCCGGCGTTTCGCCATCGTTACTCTTATCAAACGACAGCGTGTTAATGCCCATCAGTTCTCCCAGCGAGTTCACCAGCGCGCCGCCAGAGTTACCGTGGTTAATGGAAGCATCGGTTTGTAGGAAGTTTTGCCGCCCGGTCGGGTTCAGACCGATTCGACCCGTGGCACTAATAATCCCCTGGGTAATGGTCTGCCCGAGGTTGTACGGGTTACCGATCGCCAGTACTACGTCGCCAATGTGCGGTACGCGACGTGCATTAATTGGAATGGTAGGTAAACCGCCAGTGGCATTAATTTTAAGTACCGCCAGATCGGTTAGAGAGTCAGATCCCACCAGCAATGCTTCAAATACACGTCCATCCTGTAAGGCGACGATGATCTGATCGGCGTCGTTGATGACGTGTTTATTGGTGATGATATAACCGCGTTGATCCATGATTACACCGGATCCCAGGGTGCGGATCTCAAGCTGGTTGTGAGAGTTGGTGTTCAAACCACGGTTGTAAACGTTAACCACCGCTGGCGCGGCGCGGCGAACCGCCAGATTATAGCTGGCAGGCGTCTCATCGGTACTGTCAAATTGCGGAGTGGAAAGCGGGTTAAGGCTGCGCAGCGAAGGCATGGCAACCAGCAGAATAGCGCCGACAATTAATCCAATCGCAACGGAACGTAAGAGCTTCACAAACATGATGGAGGCGTCATTAAAAAAGGGAACGGCAGCAGCATACCACGAGTTAACCGGACATCACACGTAAGCCTGATGCCCGGTTTACGACATTAACGCATCAGCAGATAGATGCTTTCATTGCCGCGTACAATTTGCAGGGCGATGATGGCCGGTTTTGCCGCCAGCACTTTACGCATTTCAGCAATCGAGTTCACCCGATCGCGGTTGACGCCAATGATCACATCGTCTTTTTGCAAGCCAGCCTGAGCAGCTGGGCTTCCTTTGACAACTTCATCGATTTTAATACCTTTGCCGCCATCTTTTAGCTGACCATCGCTCAACGTTGCACCTTCCAGCGCTGGCGTGATCATTTCAGCGCTGGCCGACGAAGAGGTGCTGGTATCGAGCGTCACTTCTACTTCCAGTGGTTTGCCGTTACGCAGCAGGCCAAGTTTCACTTTTGTGCCCGGCTCGGTGGTCGCGATACGAGAGCGCAACTCAGCAAAGCTATTCAGCGGTTTGCCGTTGAGGCTGGTAATAATATCGCCCGCTTTGACGCCCGCTTTTGCCGAGCCAGAACCTTGCAACACTTCGCTGACAAACGCGCCACGCTGCACGTCAAGGTTGAAGGCTTTGGCGATATCGGCACTCATCTCGGTGCCTTTGATGCCTAACAAACCGCGTTTGATTTCACCAAAGTCGATAAGCTGCTGCGCCAGTGTTCGCGCCATATTACTGGGGATGGCAAATCCAATCCCGACGCTCCCGCCGCCAGGCGCAAGGATTGCAGTGTTGATGCCAATTAACTCACCGTTAAGGTTTAATAGTGCACCGCCGGAGTTACCGCGGTTAATGGAAGCATCTGTCTGGATAAAGTTTTCCAGACCTTCAAGATTCAACCCGCTGCGGCCTAATGCGGAAACAATGCCAGAGGTGGCGGTTTGCCCAAGGCCAAATGGGTTACCGACCGCTACGGCAAAATCACCGACGCGCAATTTATCGGAGTCGGCAATAGCGATTTGCGTTAATTTGCTCGGGTTTTGAATTTGTAACAGGGCGATATCGCTCTGGTCATCGCTACCAATCAGTTTTGCATCAAACTCGCGCCCATCATTGAGCTGAATACTGATTTTCTGTGCCTGATTAATCACATGGTTGTTGGTCAGCACATAGCCTTTACTGGCGTTGATGATGACACCGGAGCCTAAACCTTCGAAGGGTTGTGCAGGTTGATCCGGTAAATCATCACCAAAAAACTTTTTGAATTCTTCCGGGATTTTCTGTCCCTGACTGGCCGTTCCTTCCACCCGTACGCTCACCACTGCCGGAAGCACTTTTTCCAGCATTGGAGCCAGACTGGGGAGAGGGGCCTGATCGGCAACCTGGCCTGGAATCGACGCGACGGCCTGAAATGACGCCGAGAGAGTTAACCCGACACTTAACGCTAATGCACTCAACAGCTGGGTTTGTTTTTTCATTATTCCTGCTCTCGTACCTGAATGATAAGAAAAGAGATTCAAAACAGTTTGATGTTATTGAATTTTCAGACGGCTAACAATGAGACACCAGATTAAATGATAGTCGGGGAGGGAGAGAAGAGGAGGGCGCAATGGCTGCGCCCGAAAAATAAATTAGTCGCGCTTCGCGCCAGTACGCAGCAGGCCGGATGCGCCTTCAGAATAGTCGCGAGGCATCTGCACCGGTGCCTGATCGTTGCTGGCTTCAGACTCTGCCAGACGATTACGGAACGGGTTTGCTTCAGCAGACAGTTCCGGCAGCAGGCTGCTGGAGCTTTTTGCCATGTGCTGATACAGCTGGCGATAGTCGTGCGCCATGGTATCCAGTAATTCCGCGCTGCGGGCAAAGTGGCTAACCAGCTCTTCGCGATACTCGTCCAGTTCAGCTTTATTCTTTTCCAGTTCGTACTGCAACGCCTGTTGCTGGCGTAGTTTACGATTACCAAAACGCATGGCCACAGCACCAATAATGATGCCGACGACTAACCCAATTAGCGCATATTCCCAGGTCATGAACATCTCCCGTTGTCTTTTGTTTCCGTAGGGTGTTGGCTTCAGGCTCCATGCCTGCGGCTGATTATGCCACTATAACCGTTAATTCCACAGAAGTGGAATCCCGACTGCATATCGCGTAGTGTAGAACGGCCTTTTTTTCGTCAACCGTGAACAACGGCGCACCGATTATTCAAGGAATAACAATAAGATCATGCAAAGCGTTACCCCAACATCGCAATACCTGAAGGCGCTCAATGAAGGCAGCCATCAACCCGACGACGTTCAAAAAGAGGCCGTCAGCCGCCTGGAAATTATTTATCAAGAACTCATCAATAGCAGGCCACCAGCCCCCAGGACGAGTGGGCTAATGGCGCGGGTCGGTAAGCTGTGGGGTAAACGCGAAGACACAAAGCATACGCCAGTGCGTGGCTTATATATGTGGGGCGGTGTAGGACGCGGGAAAACCTGGCTGATGGACCTTTTCTATCAAAGCCTGCCGGGAGAGCGGAAACAGCGCCTGCACTTTCACCGTTTTATGCTGCGGGTGCACGAAGAGCTGACCGAATTACAAGGCCAAAGCGACCCGCTGGAAATTATTGCCGATCGCTTTAAAGCAGAAACTGACGTGCTCTGTTTTGACGAATTTTTTGTTTCTGATATTACCGATGCCATGCTACTTGGCGGTCTGATGAAAGCCCTGTTCGCCCGCGGTATTACCCTGGTAGCGACGTCAAATATTCCGCCGGACGAACTTTATCGAAATGGCCTGCAACGTTCGCGTTTTCTGCCTGCAATCGATGCCATTAAACAGCATTGTGATGTAATGAACGTGGACGCTGGTGTTGATTATCGACTGCGTACACTCACTCAGGCGCATCTGTGGCTTTCGCCACTCAACGGTGAAACCCGGGCGCAAATGGATGAACTATGGTTGGCGCTGGCGGGGGTGAAACGAGAAAATTCACCGACGTTAGAAATCAACCATCGGCCATTGGCGACAATGGGCGTCGAGAACCAGACACTGGCGGTCTCTTTTACTACCTTGTGCGTCGATGCCCGCAGTCAGCACGACTATATTGCGCTCTCACGCCTCTTTCATACGGTCATGTTGTTTGATGTACCAGTTATGACGCGGTTGATGGAGAGTGAAGCGCGGCGCTTTATTGCGCTGGTGGATGAGTTTTACGAGCGCCATGTCAAATTAGTGGTGAGTGCAGAAGTGCCGCTGTATGCAATTTATCAGGGCGAGCGGCTGAAATTTGAGTTCCAGCGTTGCCTGTCACGTCTGCAAGAGATGCAAAGCGAAGAGTATCTGAAGCGCGAGCATTTAGCGGGTTAAAACCTGCCACAAATCACAAAAAGGGGTCGATCTTTGACCCCGACTTCTCTATAATCCTGCGACCCCACGTTACAAGAAAGTTTTTTTCCCAAAACTTTTTGTGTGCTGGCATAGGCTATTCGAAGGGGTAGGTTTGCCGGACTTTGTCGTGTGAACCTCAACAATTGAAGACGTTTGGGTGTTCACCAACGTGTAACTATTTATTGGGTAAGCTTTTAATGAAAACTTTTACAGCTAAACCAGAAACCGTAAAACGCGACTGGTATGTTGTTGACGCGACCGGTAAAACTCTGGGCCGTCTGGCTACTGAACTGGCTCGTCGCCTGCGCGGTAAGCACAAAGCGGAATACACTCCGCACGTAGATACCGGTGATTACATCATCGTTCTGAACGCTGACAAAGTTGCTGTAACCGGCAACAAGCGTACTGACAAAGTGTACTATCACCACACCGGCCACATCGGTGGTATCAAACAAGCGACCTTTGAAGAGATGATTGCTCGCCGTCCTGAGCGTGTGATTGAAATCGCGGTTAAAGGCATGTTGCCAAAAGGCCCGCTGGGTCGTGCTATGTTCCGTAAACTGAAAGTTTACGCGGGTAACGAGCACAACCACGCGGCACAGCAACCGCAAGTTCTTGACATCTAATCGGGATTATAGGCAATGGCTGAAAATCAATACTACGGCACTGGTCGCCGCAAAAGTTCCGCAGCTCGCGTTTTCATCAAACCGGGCAACGGTAAAATCGTAATCAACCAACGTTCTCTGGAACAGTACTTCGGTCGTGAAACTGCCCGCATGGTAGTTCGTCAGCCGCTGGAACTGGTCGACATGGTTGAGAAACTGGACCTGTACATCACCGTTAAAGGTGGTGGTATCTCTGGTCAGGCTGGTGCGATCCGTCACGGTATCACCCGCGCTCTGATGGAATACGACGAGTCCCTGCGTTCTGAACTGCGTAAAGCTGGCTTCGTTACTCGTGACGCTCGTCAGGTTGAACGTAAGAAAGTCGGTCTGCGTAAAGCACGTCGTCGTCCGCAGTTCTCCAAACGTTAATTGGCTTCTGCTCCGGCAGAAAACAATTTGCGAAAAAACCCGCTTCGGCGGGTTTTTTTATGGCTAAATTCTGAATCAGCGTAAAAAATGGGAAGTTGCTTTTTGCTGCCGTCTGACAGACAGGCAAAATAAAAACCACATCGCCAATAAGGGACTAAGTCAACTATTTCAGACTAAAGCGCATCTCTTTTTCCCCATTTCCGGCATCGACTCACCACAAAGGTCGCAAAATCTGGTAAACTATCATCCAATTTTCTGCCCAAATGTCGGGTATTGCTCATTTTTTGTTTGATTTTCGAACAAAGAGAGTCGTTCCTTACTGGGTAACACAACTTCTGACTGGCCACCTGGTGGCTGGTAGCAGTAAAAATTCTGACTATACCTGGAGGTTTTCATGGCTGTCGCTGCCAACAAACGTTCGGTAATGACGCTGTTTTCCGGTCCTACTGACATCTATAGCCATCAGGTCCGCATTGTGCTGGCTGAGAAAGGTGTAAGTTTCGAGATCGAACACGTGGAAAAGGACAATCCGCCTCAGGATCTGATTGACCTCAACCCGAATCAGAGCGTTCCGACCCTGGTGGATCGTGAGCTGACCCTGTGGGAATCTCGCATCATTATGGAATATCTGGATGAGCGTTTCCCGCATCCGCCACTGATGCCTGTTTACCCGGTAGCTCGCGGTGAAAGCCGTCTGTACATGCATCGCATCGAAAAAGACTGGTACACGCTGATGAACACCATCATCAACGGTTCAGCTTCTGAAGCAGATGCCGCACGTAAGCAACTGCGCGAAGAACTGCTGGCGATTGCGCCGGTCTTCGGTCAGAAGCCGTACTTCCTGAGCGATGAGTTCAGCCTGGTCGATTGCTATCTTGCTCCGCTGCTGTGGCGTCTGCCGCAACTGGGCATCGAGTTCAGCGGCCCGGGTGCGAAAGAGCTGAAAGGCTATATGACCCGCGTCTTTGAGCGTGACTCTTTCCTTGCTTCTTTAACTGAAGCAGAACGTGAAATGCGTCTGGGCCGGAGTTAATCTGTATGGATTTGTCACAGCTAACACCACGTCGTCCCTATCTGCTGCGTGCATTCTATGAGTGGTTGCTGGATAACCAGCTCACGCCGCACCTGGTGGTGGATGTGACGCTCCCTGGCGTGCAGGTTCCTATGGAATATGCGCGTGACGGGCAAATCGTACTCAACATTGCGCCGCGTGCTGTCGGCAATCTGGAACTGGCGAATGATGAGGTACGCTTTAACGCGCGCTTTGGTGGCATTCCGCGTCAGGTTTCTGTGCCGCTGGCTGCCGTGCTGGCTATCTACGCCCGTGAAAATGGCGCAGGCACGATGTTTGAGCCTGAAGCTGCCTACGATGAAGATACCAGCATCATGAATGATGAAGAGGCATCGGCAGACAACGAAACCGTTATGTCGGTTATTGATGGCGACAAGCCAGATCACGATGATGACACTCATCCTGACGATGAACCTCCGCAGCCACCACGCGGTGGTCGACCGGCATTACGCGTTGTGAAGTAATACAAAAACAGGCCCTGGTGGCCTGTTTTGTCTTTTAATGGCTTAATAAAATAGCGTGATTGTGGCAATCATATTCACCACGAAACCGACTGCCATGGGGATCGCTGTTCGCTTCACCACCGCAAAAGGCGAAACGCCTGCAATTCCTGACGTAACGACCACCACCGCAGTAATCGGCGAAACCGCGCGCGCTAGCGTCGTGGCAAAATGCATCGGCATAATCATTACAACCGCTGGTACATGTAGTCCGGCTGCGATATTCGGAATAAGACTGGCAAATGACATAAACGGCGCATTGCCAGAGCCCATCACAATGGCACAAATGGCAATGACCAGCGCCATAATAATCATCACGCCAATACCGCCCAGACCAGAATGCTCCGCACCCCTGATAACCGCATCGACAGTGCCAATCGTCGTTAAGCCTTTCGCAAATATTTCACCCGCGACCACCAGCGTTACCACGTTGGCAAACTGCGTACCCATGCCGTCAAAAAACGCCTGCACATCGTCCATTGTTTCGCGCAAGTTATGCTTGCGGAAGAACTCAACAAACATCGTCACCGTCAAACTCAGTAACATCACCACCACCAGATGCAGTTCTGACTGCATCAGCCCGACGTGGGCGAGGAACAGCGAGCCGAGCATCAGGATTAACGGCATCACAGGTAAAATGGCGTAATAGAGCGGCGGGACATTATCGAGAGCTTTTTGCTCTGCTTTTTCGTGATTGATATTTTTATCTTTTTTGTCAAAAGCGCGTTGCACGAAAAAGTGGGAGATCGCCACCGAGATAATGACGCAAGAGGCGACCGGAAGCTGGTAGTGGAAGAAGTAAGTGGCAATTTTCATTCCCGCGACCTGGGCTGCAAAAATGGAGTTCGTTTCCAGAATTCCCCACTCAATGGACATTGTGGTTGCGATAACCGCCACCGCAGAGAGACGACTTACTCCCAGACTCACCAGTGTCGGAAATAAGGTGACCATCAGCAACATACCCAGACCGGAGGCGCTGGTAATAAACTGCGCCATGATTTGACCGATGACGTAAGTTGCCGACAGAATAATATACGGCGAGCGAATGAGTTTTAACGGGCGGCTTAACAAGCTCACCATCGCGCGACTGGCCCCTATGCGCTCCATGTAGCGGGCATAACCGCCCACCGCCATAATCGATAGCCCCAATCCGGCAATGCGGTTGGACAGCATGCGCAGGATTTCATTATAAATATCGACGATCAAGTAGCCGCTGCTTTTGGCGGGATCGAGTACACCACCGAACCCTAACCAGACACCGCACATCATCAGGAAGATACCTGCGGCAGCCAGCACCACCTGAGGTTTGTAGTTTTTCAGGATCAAATAGCCCATCGTAATTAATACGATGACAGATATAATTATGCCGAACATTGTTGAACTCCGTGTCAAAAGAAAACGGTCAATCCCATAAACGGCAGATTGAAAACAATGATGTTATATTTTTTGCAAGTCTATTTATGGTGCGGATGTCGTGTTTTTAATTGTAGGTGAGGTGATTTTTCATTAAAAAATATGCGCTTATGATTATTTTGTAAGAACGCATTCATAATATTCATAATGCTCGTGAATAGTCTTATAAATAATTCAAACGGGATGTTTTTATCTGCGTTACATTAATTTTTCGCAATAGTTAATTATTCCGTTAATTATGGTAATGATGAGGCACAAAGAGAAAAACCTGCCATTTTCCCCTACTTTCAATCCTGTGATAGGATGTCACTGATGATGTTAATCACACTGACCTTACAGAATGGGCCTTATGAACGCATTTGATTCGCAAACCGAAGATTCTTCACCTGCAATTGGTCGCAACTTGCGTAGCCGCCCGCTGGCGCGTAAAAAACTCTCCGAAATGGTGGAAGAAGAGCTGGAACAGATGATCCGCCGTCGTGAATTTGGCGAAGGTGAACAATTACCGTCTGAACGCGAACTGATGGCGTTCTTTAACGTCGGGCGTCCTTCTGTGCGCGAAGCGCTGGCAGCGTTAAAACGCAAAGGTCTGGTGCAAATAAACAACGGCGAACGCGCTCGCGTCTCGCGTCCTTCTGCGGACACTATCATCGGTGAGCTTTCCGGCATGGCGAAAGATTTCCTTTCTCATCCCGGTGGGATTGCCCATTTCGAACAATTACGTCTGTTCTTTGAATCCAGCCTGGTGCGCTATGCGGCTGAACACGCCACCGATGAGCAAATCGATTTGCTGGCAAAAGCACTGGAAATCAACAGTCAGTCGCTGGATAACAACGCGGCATTCATTCGTTCAGACGTTGATTTCCACCGCGTGCTGGCGGAGATCCCAGGTAACCCAATCTTCATGGCGATCCACGTTGCCCTGCTCGACTGGCTGATCGCCGCACGTCCAACCGTGGCTGATCAGGCTCTGCACGAGCATAACAACGTTAGCTATCAACAGCATATTGCGATCGTTGATGCGATCCGCCGTCATGATCCTGACGAAGCCGATCGTGCGTTGCAATCGCATCTCAACAGCGTCTCTGCTACCTGGCACGCTTTCGGTCAGACCACCAACAAAAAGAAATAATGCCACTTTAGTGAAGCAGATCGCATTATAAGCTTTCTGTATGGGGTGTTGCTTAATTGATCTGGTATAACAGGTATAAAGGTATATCGTTTATCAGACAAGCATCACTTCAGAGGTATTTATGGCAACGAATTTACGTGGCGTAATGGCTGCACTCCTGACTCCTTTTGACCAACAACAAGCACTGGATAAAGCGAGTCTGCGTCGCCTGGTTCAGTTCAATATTCAGCAGGGCATCGACGGTTTATACGTGGGTGGTTCGACCGGCGAGGCCTTTGTACAAAGCCTTTCCGAGCGTGAACAGGTACTGGAAATCGTCGCCGAAGAGGCGAAAGGTAAGATTAAACTCATCGCCCACGTCGGTTGCGTCAGCACCGCCGAAAGCCAACAACTTGCGGCATCGGCTAAACGTTATGGCTTCGATGCCGTCTCCGCCGTCACGCCGTTCTACTATCCTTTCAGCTTTGAAGAACACTGCGATCACTATCGGGCAATTATTGATTCGGCGGATGGTTTGCCGATGGTGGTGTACAACATTCCAGCCTTGAGTGGGGTAAAACTGACCCTGGATCAGATCAACACACTTGTTACATTGCCTGGCGTAGGTGCGCTGAAACAGACCTCTGGCGATCTCTATCAGATGGAGCAGATCCGTCGTGAACATCCTGATCTTGTGCTCTATAACGGTTACGACGAAATCTTCGCCTCTGGTCTGCTGGCGGGCGCTGATGGTGGTATCGGTAGTACCTACAACATCATGGGCTGGCGCTATCAGGGGATCGTTAAGGCGCTGAAAGAAGGCGATATCCAGACCGCGCAGAAACTGCAAACTGAATGCAATAAAGTCATTGATTTACTGATCAAAACGGGCGTATTCCGCGGCCTGAAAACTGTCCTCCATTATATGGATGTCGTTTCTGTGCCGCTGTGCCGCAAACCGTTTGGACCGGTAGATGAAAAATATCTGCCAGAACTGAAGGCGCTGGCCCAGCAGTTGATGCAAGAGCGCGGGTGAGTTGTTTCCCCTCGCTCGCCCCTACCGGGTGAGGGGAAATAAACGCATCTGTACCCTACAATTTTCATACCAAAGCGTGTGGGCATCGCCCACCGCGGGAGACTCACAATGAGTACTACAACCCAGAATATCCCGTGGTATCGCCATCTCAACCGTGCACAATGGCGCGCATTTTCCGCTGCCTGGTTGGGATATCTGCTTGACGGTTTTGATTTCGTTTTAATCGCCCTGGTACTCACCGAAGTACAGGGTGAATTCGGGCTGACGACGGTGCAGGCGGCAAGTCTGATCTCTGCAGCCTTTATCTCTCGCTGGTTCGGCGGCCTGATGCTCGGCGCTATGGGTGACCGCTACGGGCGTCGTCTGGCAATGGTCACCAGCATCGTTCTCTTCTCGGCCGGGACGCTGGCCTGCGGCTTTGCGCCAGGCTACATCACCATGTTTATCGCTCGTCTGGTCATCGGCATGGGGATGGCGGGTGAATACGGTTCCAGCGCCACCTATGTCATTGAAAGCTGGCCAAAACATCTGCGTAACAAAGCCAGTGGTTTTTTGATTTCAGGCTTCTCTGTGGGGGCCGTCGTTGCCGCTCAGGTCTATAGCCTGGTGGTTCCGGTCTGGGGCTGGCGTGCGCTGTTCTTTATCGGCATTTTGCCAATCATCTTTGCTCTCTGGCTGCGTAAAAACATCCCGGAAGCGGAAGACTGGAAAGAGAAACACGCAGGTAAAGCACCAGTACGCACAATGGTGGATATTCTCTACCGTGGTGAACATCGCATTGCCAATATCGTAATGACACTGGCGGCGGCTACTGCGCTGTGGTTCTGCTTCGCCGGTAACCTGCAAAATGCCGCGATCGTCGCTGTTCTTGGGCTGTTATGCGCCGCAATCTTTATCAGCTTTATGGTGCAGAGTACAGGCAAACGCTGGCCAACGGGCGTAATGCTGATGGTGGTCGTGTTGTTTGCTTTCCTCTACTCATGGCCGATTCAGGCGCTGCTGCCAACGTATCTGAAAACCGATCTGGCTTATAACCCGCATACTGTAGCCAATGTGCTGTTCTTTAGTGGCTTTGGCGCGGCGGTGGGATGCTGCGTAGGTGGCTTCCTCGGTGACTGGCTGGGAACCCGCAAAGCGTACGTTTGTAGCCTGCTGGCCTCGCAGCTGCTGATTATTCCGGTATTTGCGATTGGCGGCGCAAACGTCTGGGTGCTCGGTCTGTTACTGTTCTTCCAGCAAATGCTTGGACAAGGGATCGCCGGGATCTTACCAAAACTGATTGGCGGTTATTTCGATACCGACCAGCGTGCAGCGGGCCTGGGCTTTACCTACAACGTTGGCGCATTGGGCGGTGCACTGGCCCCAATCATCGGCGCGTTGATCGCTCAACGTCTGGATCTGGGTACTGCGCTGGCATCGCTCTCGTTCAGTCTGACGTTCGTGGTGATCCTGCTGATTGGACTGGATATGCCTTCTCGCGTTCAGCGTTGGTTGCGCCCGGAAGCGTTGCGTACTCATGACGCTATCGACGGTAAACCATTCAGCGGTGCCGTGCCGTTTGGCAGCGCCAAAAACGATTTAGTCAAAACCAAAAGTTAATCCTGTTGCCCGGTCTATGTACCGGGCCTTTCGCTAAGGGAAGATGTATGTCGTTACTTGCACAACTGGATCAAAAAATCGCTGCTAACGGTGGCCTGATTGTCTCCTGCCAGCCGGTTCCGGACAGCCCGCTCGATAAACCCGAAATCGTCGCCGCCATGGCATTAGCGGCAGAACAGGCGGGCGCGGTTGCCATTCGCATTGAAGGTGTGGCAAATCTGCAAGCCACGCGTGCGGTGGTGAGCGTGCCGATTATTGGAATTGTGAAACGCGATCTGGAGGATTCTCCGGTACGCATCACGGCCTATATTGAAGATGTTGATGCGCTGGCGCAGGCGGGCGCGGACATTATCGCCATTGACGGCACCGACCGCCCGCGTCCGGTGCCTGTTGAAACGCTGCTGGCACGTATTCACCATCACGGTTTACTGGCGATGACCGACTGCTCAACGCCGGAAGACGGCCTGGCATGCCAAAAGCTGGGAGCCGAAATTATTGGCACTACGCTTTCTGGCTATACCACGCCTGAAACGCCAGAAGAGCCGGATCTGGCGCTGGTGAAAACGTTGAGCGAAGCCGGATGTCGGGTGATTGCCGAAGGGCGTTACAACACGCCTGCTCAGGCGGCAGATGCGATGCGCCACGGCGCGTGGGCGGTGACGGTCGGTTCTGCCATTACGCGTCTTGAACACATTTGTCAGTGGTACAACACAGCGATGAAAAAGGCGGTGCTATGACCACACTGGCGATTGATATCGGCGGTACTAAACTTGCCGCCGCGCTGATTGGCGCTGACGGGCAGATCCGCGATCGTCGTGAACTTCCTACGCCAGCCAGCCAGACACCAGAAGCCTTGCGTGATGCCTTATCCGCATTAGTCTCTCCGTTGCAAGCTCATGCGCAGCGGGTTGCCATCGCTTCAACCGGAATTATTCGCGACGGCAGTTTGCTGGCGCTGAATCCGCATAATCTCGGTGGATTGCTACACTTTCCGTTAGTCAAAACGCTGGAACAACTTACCAATTTGCCGACCATTGCCATTAACGACGCGCAGGCCGCAGCATGGGCAGAGTATCAGGCGCTGGAAGGCGATATAACCGATATGGTCTTTATCACCGTTTCCACTGGCGTCGGCGGCGGTGTAGTGAGCGGCGGCAAACTGCTTACCGGCCCTGGCGGTCTGGCGGGGCACATCGGGCATACGCTTGCCGATCCACACGGCCCAGTCTGCGGCTGTGGACGCACAGGTTGCGTGGAAGCAATTGCTTCTGGTCGCGGCATTGCGGCGGCAGCGCAGGGCGAGCTGGCTGGCGCGGATGCGAGAACTATTTTCACACGCGCCGGGCAGGGCGATGAGCAGGCGCAGCAACTGATTCATCGCTCCGCACGTACGCTTGCAAGGCTGATCGCTGATATTAAAGCCACAACTGATTGCCAGTGCGTGGTGGTTGGTGGCAGCGTTGGTCTGGCAGAAGGGTATCTGGCGTTGGTGGAAATGTATCTGGCGCAGGAGCCAGCGGCATTTCATGTTGATTTACTGGCGGCGCATTACCGCCATGATGCAGGTTTACTTGGGGCTGCGCTGTTGGCCCAGGGAGAAAAATTATGATGATGGGTGAAGTACAGTCATTACCGTCTGCTGGGTTACATCCTGCGTTACAGGACGCGTTAACGCTGGCCTTAGCTGCCAGACCGCAAGAAAAAGCGCCGGGTCGTTACGAATTACAGGGCGACAATATTTTTATGAATGTCATGACGTTTAACACTCAATCGCCCGTCGAGAAAAAAGCGGAATTGCACGAGCAATACATTGATATCCAGCTGTTATTAAACGGTGAGGAACGGATTCTGTTTGGCATGGCAGGCACTGCGCGCCAATGTGAAGAGTTCCACCATGAAGATGATTACCAGCTTTGCAGCGCCATTGAAAACGAGCAAACCATCAACTTAAAACCGGGAATGTTCGCCGTGTTTATGCCGGGAGAACCGCATAAACCAGGATGCGTTGTCGGCGAGCCGGGTGAGATTAAAAAGGTGGTGGTGAAGGTTAAGGCTGATTTAATGGCTTAAATTTATTAGATCAGGTGTGACCTGACCCATCTTTGGCACAGAGCCAAACCTGAACTGACGGACCGCTCTGTGCCATTACCTGACGTTGTATTCTTTTATGTTAACACCCTTGATACTGTATATACCTGTCCGCTTAATTCGCTTGCCCTTTTTATTCGTAATAGTTGCTGTAAGTGTACTGCAGCGAATGGAATGACGTTCATCAATCACCAGCCGAATTGCTTCTGAAGCATCTTCCACCTCTAGAAGGTCGTGAGTCTTATTTAAGCCGAATGGAACAAGGTGGAAGGCAGTTTTTCCTGATGATTTTCTGGTTATTTTTACTGGATACAACACATCACCACTTTTATGGATTAATTCAAGCTGTTCAATGTAAATCATGGCAACTTTCCTTCGTTTATTTGCATGAATATACAAACCGAAAATAGGAGATGCAATACAAAAGCTGTGGAAATATCAAACAGCCTCTCAATTTGGCAGACAGCGTCTGCCAAATCTTTGCCGATGGGAATTCTGCAGATGGTGTCTGCGGAATTCCCAATGGTGTTAATTCGCCAGACACTGTCTGGCGAATTTCAACATGTTGAAAAAAGAGGTAAAAAAGCCTCATTTGGCGTAAGTTTTTTGCAGAGAAACCACGCTTATACCTTAGACTTAAATCCTTTGATAGTCGCTTGATTAGCTGCGCACCATACGCAGCCCTGGCCTCGCCACCTTGTTCAAATTCGACAATTCGTCGGCCAATTTCCCAGTATGTCGCGGTCATCAGCGCGTTAACGCTACGTACCGTTTCCGTCCGGGCGCTATCGACCAGGTGAATAATACCGTCATGGATTTGCTGGTAGCCTGTTGAGGTTCTCTCTGAGAGCGATTCCATTATCTGTCCCTTTATATGGCGCTGCGTTGAATAATGGAATCAGCTATACGCCGGGCATCTACCGGTAACAATCCAGATGAGCGTATTACATTGGTTTTCTTCAGATTATGCGAGGCGCTTTCCAGAAAGAAAGGAGAATTTCAGCGCCGACTCTTTTCTGAGGAGGCGGCGCTGGGACAGAGCTTAAACTTCCAGCCAGTTCATAATACCGTCTGCCGCCTTACGACCTTCGGCAATAGCGGTTACCACCAGATCGGAACCACGGACGATATCGCCGCCAGCAAAGATTTTCGGGTTGCTGGTCTGGAAGGCGTTGTCGCTGCCTTCCGGGGCGATGATGCGGCCTTGTGAATCCAGCTCGACGCTGTGTTTTGCCAGCCATTCCATGTTGTGTGGACGGAAACCAAACGCCATGATCACCGCATCTGCCGGAACGATATGTTCGGAACCTGCAACGATCTCCGCGCGGCGACGGCCTTTGGCATCCGGTTCGCCCATTTCGGTACGTACCATTTTTACGCCGCTGACTTTGCCGTTACCGTTCACTTCAATCCCCAGTGGCTGGACGTTGAATTTGAACTCTACGCCTTCTTCCCGCGCGTTTTTCACTTCGCGGCGGGAACCCGGCATGTTCTCTTCATCACGACGATAGGCACAGGTAACGTGCTTCGCTCCCTGGCGCACGGACGTACGCACGCAGTCCATCGCAGTGTCGCCACCGCCAAGGACCACCACGCGTTTGCCTTCCATGCTGACGAACGGTTCGTCGCGGGTTTCACCAAAGCCCATTAACTGTTTGGTGTTGGCGATAAGGAACGGCAGCGCTGCGTACACGCCATCGGCGTCTTCGTTTTCCAGCCCGCCGTGCATTGACTGATAAGTCCCGACGCCAAGGAAGACGGCATCGTAATCACTCAGCAGATCGTCCAGCTGCACGTCGCGGCCCACTTCGGTATTGAGTTTGAATTCAATACCCATGCCGGTGAAGATTTCACGGCGACGCGTCATTACCTCTTTTTCCAGCTTGAAGGCCGGAATACCGAAGGTCAGCAGCCCGCCAATTTCTGGATGACGGTCGAAGACAACGGCTTTTACGCCGTTACGCGTCAGGACATCCGCACACGCCAGACCTGCCGGGCCTGCGCCGATAATCGCCACTTTTTTACCGGTCTGTTTCACACCAGACATATCCGGACGCCAGCCCATCTCGAACGCTTTATCGTTGATATAGCGCTCAATGTTGCCGATGGTCACCGCGCCAAACTCATCGTTCAGAGTGCAGGAACCTTCGCACAGACGGTCTTGCGGGCAGACTCGTCCGCAAACTTCCGGCAGGGTGTTGGTCTGGTGCGACAGTTCCGCCGCTTCAAAAATACGCCCCTCGTTGGCTAGCTTCAGCCAGTTCGGGATGTAGTTGTGTACCGGGCATTTCCACTCGCAGTATGGGTTGCCGCACGACAGGCAGCGGTCAGCCTGCGCTTTGGCCTGGCCTTCGGAAAACGGCTCGTAAATTTCAACAAACTCAATTTTGCGGATCTTCAGCGGTTTCTTTGGCGGATCAACGCGCTGCAGGTCGATAAATTGATAAACATTCTGACTCATTGTTGCTACCCCTTACTGCGCCTGCACGCGCAACTCAGCTGCGCTACGACTACGGTGACCCAGCAGTGCTTTTACATCACTGGACTTCGGTTTAACCAGCGCAAATTTAGTGGCGAAGGTTGACCAGTTCGCCAGAATCTCTTCACCGCGCTGAGAGCCGGTATGCTGCACATGCTCGGTGATAAGACCACGCAGATGCTCTTCATGGATCGCCAGAGCGTCAACGCTTAAGACCTCGACCAGTTCCGGGTTAACGCGTTTGCGGAAATCGCCGCTTTCATCGAGAACGTAAGCGAAACCGCCGGTCATGCCCGCACCGAAGTTAACGCCGGTTTTACCCAGAATGCAGACGATACCACCCGTCATATATTCACAACCGTTGTCGCCAATGCCTTCTACCACGGTGATAGCACCGGAGTTACGCACGCCGAAACGTTCACCCGCGCGGCCTGCGGCATACAGACGACCACCGGTCGCGCCATACAGGCAGGTGTTGCCGATAATGCTTGCTTCATGGCTGCGGAAGGCGGAACCAACCGGAGGACGAATGGCGATTAAGCCGCCCGCCATGCCTTTACCGACATAGTCGTTGGCATCACCGGTCAGGTACAGTTCCACGCCGCCCGCGTTCCACACGCCGAAGCTCTGGCCTGCGGTGCCGTTGAAGTACGCTTTGATAGGATCGGCTGCCAGCCCCTGATCGCCGTGCGTCTGGGCGATATAGCCTGAAAGCGACGCGCCGACAGAACGGTCGGTGTTGCGAATATCGAACCAGAAGGTTTTGCTCTGGCGCTCATCGACAAACGGTTTCGCCTGTTGCAGCAACTGCGCGTTCAGCAGGCCGTTATCAAACGGCGGGTTGTTTTCGGTGCAGTAGAGTGCCTTACCTGGATGCGGTTCGGCAGTCTCCAGCAGCTTCGACAGCGCCAGCTTCTGCTGTTTGGCGGTGAAACCGTCCAGCTCTTTCAGCAGGTCGGTGCGACCAATCAGATCCACCAGACGTGTTACGCCAAGCTGTGCCATCAGCTCGCGGGTTTCACGGGCGATAAACTCAAAGTAATTCGTCACCTTGAATGGCAGGCCGTGATAGTGGTTCTTACGCAGTTTGTCATCCTGAGTTGCTACACCCGTTGCGCAGTTGTTCAGATGGCAAATACGTAGATATTTACAGCCGAGCGCCACCATCGGGCCAGTGCCGAAGCCGAAGCTTTCTGCGCCGAGAATCGCCGCCTTGATGATATCGACACCCGTTTTCAGGCCGCCATCGACCTGCAAACGGATCTTGTGACGCAAGCCGTTAGCAACCAGCGCCTGCTGGGTTTCAACAAGCCCCAGCTCCCACGGACAGCCTGCGTATTTCACCGATGAAAGCGGACTTGCGCCGGTGCCGCCGTCATAGCCTGCGATGGTGATCAAGTCCGCATAAGCTTTTGCCACGCCAGTCGCGATGGTGCCTACTCCCGGTTCGGAAACCAGCTTCACGGAGATCATCGCTTTCGGGTTAACCTGCTTGAGGTCGAAAATGAGCTGCGCTAAGTCCTCGATAGAGTAGATATCGTGGTGCGGCGGCGGGGAGATCAGCGTCACTCCGGGCACCGAATAGCGCAGTTTGGCGATGTAAGGCGTGACTTTATCACCCGGCAACTGACCGCCTTCGCCTGGCTTCGCGCCCTGGGCGACTTTAATCTGAATGACGTCGGCATTGACCAGATACGCCGGAGTAACCCCAAAGCGACCGGAAGCCACCTGCTTGATGCGCGACACTTTGTTGGTGCCGTAGCGCGCCGGGTCTTCGCCGCCTTCACCGGAGTTCGAATTACCGCCGATGCTGTTCATCGCTTCCGCCAGCGCCTCGTGGGCTTCCGGGCTTAACGCGCCGATAGACATCGCGGCGGTATCAAAGCGTTTAAACAGTTCGCTTGCCGGTTCAACATCAGCAATGTTGACCGCGTTTTCACCCGGCGTAATTGCCAGCAGATCGCGCAGCGTGGTTGCCGGACGCTCATTAACCAGCTTCGCGTATTCCTGATAGTCGCTGTACTCGCCGCTTTGTACCGCTTGTTGCAGCGTGCGCACCACGTCCGGGTTGTAGGCGTGGTATTCGCCGCCGTGGACGTATTTCAGCAGGCCGCCCTGGCTGATGGGCTTACGCGCCAGCCAGGCACGTTTCGACAGATTCAGCAGATCCTGCTGGAAGTCTTCAAAGCTTGCCCCACCAATGCGGCTGACCGCCCCCTGGAAGCACAGGCCCACTACATCATCGTGTAGACCGACCGCTTCAAACAGTTTCGAGCAGCGGTAAGAGGCGATGGTGGAGATGCCCATTTTGGACATGATTTTGTACAAGCCTTTGTTGATGCCGTTACGGTAGTTGAGCATCACGGTACGATAATCTTTGGCAATCGCATGGGTGTCTACCAGGCGGCCCAGCGTTTCATAGGCAAGGTATGGATAAATAGCCGTCGCGCCGAAGCCCAGCAACACGGCGAAGTGGTGCGGATCGCGGGCGCTGGCGGTTTCGACGATGATGTTGGCATCGCAACGCAGGCTTTGATCGACCAGACGGGTCTGGATCGCGCCAACCGCCATCGGGGCTGGAACCGGCAGGCGATCTTTAGCGATATTCCGGTCGGAGAGCACCAGCAGCACGGTGCCGCTACGTACCATTTTTTCGGCTTTGTCGCACAGCTCTTTGACTGTCGCTTCGAGCGTGGTTTTAGTGACGTCAAAGGTGATATCCAGCGTATCTGCGCGGTAGTGCTCCTCTTTCATCGTCGTGAGCTGTTTGAAATCGGAGTAGAGCAGAATCGGCGATTTAAAGCTTAAACGGTGCGCCTGGCCCTCTGCTTCGCAAAAGACGTTCATTTCACGACCGATACTGGTGGCGAGCGACATAACATGCGCTTCACGCAGCGGGTCGATTGGCGGGTTAGTCACCTGGGCAAACTGCTGGCGGAAGTAGTCGTAAATAATGCGCGGCTGACTGGAGAGCACGGCGAATGGGGTATCATCGCCCATCGAACCGACCGCTTCCTGACCGTTTTCGCCCAGTACGCGAATTACGGAGTCCAGCTCTTCCGCGCTGTAGTTAAACTGTTTCTGGTAGCTGGCAAGCGTGTCGTCGTCCAGTTCGCGGCTACCCACTTCTTCATCGGGCAGATCTTCAAACGGTACCAGTCGGCGGACGTTTTTCTCCATCCACTCTTTATATGGATGGCGGCTTTTCAGATCGTCATCGGTTTCTGCCGAGTGCAGAATACGCCCACTGCGGGTGTCGATAACCATCAGTTCGCCTGGCCCGACGCGGCCTTTTTCGACCACTTCGTCAGGCTGGTAATCCCAGATACCGACTTCAGAGGCGCAGGTGATGAGCTTATCTTTGGTGATGACGTAGCGCGCCGGACGCAGACCGTTACGGTCGAGGTTACAGGCGGCAAAACGACCGTCGGACATCACGATGCCCGCCGGGCCATCCCACGGCTCCATATGCATGGAGTTAAAGTCAAAGAAGGCACGCAGTTCCGGGTCCATATCCGGGTTGTTCTGCCAGGCGGGTGGTACTAATAGACGCATGGCGCGGATGATATCCATCCCGCCTGCCAGCAGCAGTTCCAGCATGTTATCCATGGAACTGGAGTCAGAGCCGGTTTCGTTGACGAACGGTGCGGCGTCGTGCAGATCAGGGATAAGCGGCGTCTGGAATTTATAGGTACGCGCACGCGCCCATTGGCGGTTACCGGTGATGGTGTTGATTTCACCGTTATGCGCCAGATAGCGGAACGGTTGCGCCAGCGGCCAGCGCGGTACGGTGTTAGTGGAGAAGCGCTGGTGGAACAGGCAAATGGCCGATTCCAGACGCAGGTCCGCAAGATCCAGATAAAAGCGCGGCAGATCCGCCGGCATACACAGACCTTTATAGATGTTCACCAGATTCGACAGGCTACAGACGTAGAAGTCTTTGTCGGCTTCGAGACGCTTTTCAATGCGGCGGCGGGCGATAAACAGACGGCGCTCCATATCGCGTGGACGCCAGCCTGCCGGGGCGTTCACAAAAATTTGCTCAATGCGTGGCAGAGAGGAGAGGGCGATTTCACCCAGCACGCCTTCGTTAGTGGGGACATCACGCCAGCCCACAATCGACAAGGTTTCGCGTTGCAGCTCTTCTTCAACGATGCGGCGTGCGGCAGCGGCGAGTTCAGGATCTTTATTCAGGAATAGCATCCCGACGGCGTAGTTTTTCGCTAAACGCCAGCCGCGCTCCTGCGCAACGATGCGAAAAAAGCGATCCGGTTTTTGTAACAGCAAGCCGCAACCGTCACCGGTTTTACCATCGGCGAGAATCGCGCCACGGTGCTGCATGCGGGCCAGTGCGTGTATTGCAGTACGCACTACCTTGTGGCTAGGTTCGCCTTCTATGTGGGCGATCAGGCCGAAACCACAGTTATCCCTCTCAAGGGATTTATCGTACAACATATCGTGAACCTCCCCCAGGCTCTGCGGGAACCCCACTTCCGAACCGCTGCGCACGGGCACAGAAAGAGCGTGGCGACGGGGTTTGCGTGTCATACGCGCGCCTCGCATTCGCCCCCTTGTTGTCCTTTTCGCATCGGTTAATACGGTGAAGAGGGGATCTCAATTACTGCATAAATATGATGAGCAGGCTGCTCATCCAGAAAGCTTCCAGCGGATTTCCAACTTATCGGGAAAGCTGATACAGGTCAAATAGCAAGCTTATTGGTACAGAAATGTGCTTTAGCGCAAAATTCTTTATTAACTGACTGAAATTAAAATAGATTTTATCTTTAAGGCTAAAAGGGAAGTCGTTAGAGAAACAGTCAATTCCTGACTGTCATAAAGGCGTGTTAACCCTTATCCTGCCTTGAACTGACGAGAAAACCAGCATTTTATACTGCCTTAATTGGTAATGACGTTTCATGCTACTGTTTTTGCCTAAAATCCATAAGGAGATAAAAAAATCTGACACAAGATAAGCAAAAGTGATTTATGTGATTATGCATGAAATTTCGGTAATTTTGATTGATTATGCAGTTGATAAAAGCAGGCCGGGACGATTGATCCAGGTCATCGCCGAATTGAGCTAAAAATGGCAGGCTTTGGCCTCTTTTCAAGGCGCGGTCTATCAGATTATGCAGTTACAGAAATTAGTCAATATGTTTGGTGGTGATCTCACCCGTCGTTATGGGCAAAAGGTGCATAAGCTGACGCTGCACGGCGGTTTTAGCTGCCCTAACCGTGACGGTACCATCGGGCGTGGTGGCTGCACATTCTGTAATGTGGCCTCGTTTGCCGATGAAGCGCAGCAGCATCGTTCCATTGCCGAGCAACTGGCGCACCAGGCGAATTTAGTTAACCGTGCTAAACGCTATCTGGCCTACTTTCAGGCGTATACCAGCACCTTTGCGGAAGTTCAGGTGCTGCGTTCTATGTATCAGCAGGCGGTGAGCCAGGCCAATATTGTCGGTTTGTGTGTTGGTACCCGCCCGGACTGCGTGCCGGATGCGGTGCTGGATCTGCTTTGCGAATATAAGGACCAGGGTTACGAAGTGTGGCTGGAGCTGGGGCTACAAACCGCCCACGACAAAACACTGCATCGCATCAACCGCGGCCATGATTTTGCCTGTTATCAGCGTACAACCCAGCTGGCACGTCAGCGCGGGCTGAAGGTGTGTTCCCACTTAATTGTCGGCCTGCCTGGCGAAGGGCAGGCTGAATGTTTGCAAACGCTGGAGCGAGTGGTTGAAACCGGCGTGGACGGCATAAAGCTGCATCCGCTGCATATTGTGAAAGGCAGCATTATGGCGAAAGCCTGGGAAGCGGGGCGTTTGAACGGTATTGAACTGGAGGATTACACGCTCACTGCCGGAGAAATGATTCGCCATACGCCACCGGAAGTGATCTACCACCGCATTTCCGCCAGCGCCCGTCGCCCGACGCTGCTTGCTCCGCTGTGGTGCGAAAATCGATGGACGGGAATGGTCGAGCTGGATCGCTATCTGAATGAACATGGCGTACAGGGATCGGCGCTGGGACGTCCGTGGCTACCTCCAACGGAGTAGGTCGTTGAGGGGAATTCCGCATTTCTCACACAATTTATAACGTAACTGTCAGAATTGGGTATTATTGGGGCAGGTTGTCGTGAAGGAATTCCCTAATGAAGCAAATTCGTCTGCTGGCGCAGTATTATGTTGACCTGATGATGAAGTTAGGTCTGGTGCGCTTCTCAATGTTGCTGGCGCTGGCCCTCGTCGTTCTTGCCATTGTGGTACAAATGGCGGTAACCATGGTGCTGCATGGTCAGGTCGAAAGCATTGATGTTATTCGTTCTATCTTCTTTGGTTTGCTGATTACGCCGTGGGCGGTCTACTTTCTATCGGTGGTCGTCGAGCAACTGGAGGAGTCACGACAACGTCTGTCACGGCTGGTGCAAAAACTGGAGGAGATGCGCGAGCGCGATTTGAGCCTCAACGTTCAGTTAAAAGATAATATTGCCCAGCTAAATCAGGAAATTGCCGTTCGTGAAAAAGCGGAAGCAGAACTGCAGGAAACCTTCGGCCAACTGAAAATTGAAATCAAAGAGCGCGAAGAGACACAAATTCAGCTCGAGCAGCAATCCTCATTCTTACGTTCCTTCCTTGATGCTTCACCCGACCTGGTTTTTTATCGTAACGAAGATAAAGAGTTTTCCGGCTGTAACCGCGCGATGGAGCTGCTGACCGGAAAAAGCGAAAAACAACTGATTCACCTGAAACCTGCTGATGTTTACTCACCGGAAGCCGCCGCAAAAGTCATTGAAACCGATGAAAAAGTGTTCCGTCATAATGTGTCACTGACCTATGAACAGTGGCTGGATTACCCGGACGGGCGCAAAGCCTGCTTTGAAATCCGTAAAGTGCCGTACTACGACCGCGTGGGTAAACGTCACGGTTTGATGGGCTTTGGTCGCGACATTACCGAGCGTAAGCGGTATCAGGATGCGCTTGAACGGGCCAGCCGCGACAAAACGACGTTTATCTCCACCATCAGTCACGAATTGCGTACACCGCTGAACGGTATCGTCGGTCTGAGCCGCATTCTGCTGGATACCGAACTCACCGCCGAGCAGGAAAAATATCTCAAGACCATCCATGTTTCGGCCGTCACGCTGGGGAATATCTTTAACGATATTATCGACATGGATAAGATGGAACGGCGCAAGGTCCAGCTTGATAATCAACCGGTTGATTTCACCAGCTTCCTTGCCGATCTGGAAAATCTCTCCGCATTGCAGGCGCAACAAAAAGGATTGCGCTTTAACCTGGAGCCGACGCTGCCATTACCGCATCAGGTCATTACCGACGGGACGCGTTTACGGCAGATCCTGTGGAACCTCATCAGTAACGCCGTCAAATTCACCCAGCAAGGCCAGGTTACCGTGCGCGTGCGCTACGATGAAGGCGATATGCTGCATTTTGAAGTGGAAGACTCTGGTATCGGCATTCCGCAGGATGAGCTGGATAAAATTTTCGCCATGTATTACCAGGTGAAAGACAGTCATGGCGGTAAACCTGCCACCGGCACCGGTATTGGTCTGGCCGTTTCTCGTCGTCTGGCGAAAAATATGGGCGGCGATATTACGGTTACCAGCGAACAGGGCAAAGGTTCAACCTTTACGTTGACGATCCACGCACCGTCGGTAGCAGAAGAGGTCGATGATGCGTTTGATGAAGACGATATGCCTTTACCGGCGCTGAATGTGCTGCTGGTGGAAGACATTGAACTGAACGTGATTGTTGCGCGTTCTGTGCTGGAAAAATTAGGTAACAGCGTTGATGTCGCCATGACCGGCAAGGCGGCGCTGGAGATGTTTAAACCGGGCGAATACGACCTGGTGTTGCTGGATATTCAGTTGCCAGATATGACCGGGCTGGATATCTCTCGTGAACTGACGAAACGTTATCCGCGCGAGGATTTACCGCCGCTGGTGGCCTTAACCGCTAACGTGCTGAAAGACAAACAAGAGTACCTCAATGCTGGAATGGATGATGTGCTGAGTAAGCCGCTTTCTGTTCCGGCGCTAACCGCGATGATCAAGAAATTCTGGGATACCCAGGATGATGAGGAGAGTACGGTGACGACAGAAGAGAACAGTAAATCAGAAGCATTGCTCGATATTCCCATGCTGGAACAGTATCTCGAACTTGTAGGACCGAAGCTGATCACCGACGGGTTAGCGGTGTTTGAGAAGATGATGCCGGGCTATGTCAGCGTGCTGGAGTCGAATCTGACGGCGCAGGATAAAAAAGGCATTGTTGAGGAAGGACATAAAATTAAAGGTGCGGCGGGGTCAGTGGGGTTACGCCATCTGCAACAGCTGGGTCAGCAAATTCAGTCTCCTGACCTTCCGGCCTGGGAAGATAACGTCGGTGAATGGATTGAAGAGATGAAAGAAGAGTGGCGTCACGACGTAGAAGTGCTGAAAGCGTGGGTGGCAAAAGCCACTAAAAAATGACCCCGGCTAGACCGGGGTGCGCGAATACTGCGCCAACACCAGGGAAAACTTGGCTGCGCCGTAAATTATTATGATGAGTTACAAGGGCACAGCACTGTTTTTCAGGCCGCACGCAGTTAAGATAGCAAAACTTAAATGATTTGTTACATGAATCAGTTAAATGTGTGATGCGTACCATTTTTATTAAAAAAATTAATGTGTTTCAGTCAATTGCGAAAGGATGATCACAATGAAGAAAATTGGCGTAATTCTGAGCGGATGCGGCGTCTATGACGGTTCTGAAATTCATGAAGCGGTGTTGACGTTGTTAGCTATTTCACGCAGCGGTGCGCAGGCGGTCTGCTTTGCACCGGATAAGCAGCAGGTTGATGTTATCAACCATTTAACTGGCGAGGCGATGACGGAAACGCGCAATGTGCTGATTGAAGCGGCACGAATAACGCGCGGTGAAATCCGTCCTCTGGCCCAGGCCGATGCCGCTGAACTGGATGCGTTGATTGTGCCGGGGGGGTTTGGCGCGGCGAAGAATTTAAGCAATTTTGCCAGTCTTGGTAGCGAATGCACCGTTGACCGTGAATTAAAGGCGCTGGCACAAGCGATGCATCAGGCCGGAAAACCGCTTGGTTTTATGTGTATTGCCCCGGCGATGCTGCCGAAAATTTTCGATTTCCCGCTGCGTTTGACCATCGGTACTGATATCGATACCGCAGAAGTGCTGGAAGAGATGGGCGCGGAGCATGTGCCCTGTCCTGTCGATGATATCGTGGTTGATGAAGACAATAAGATTGTCACCACCCCAGCATATATGCTGGCGCAGAACATTGCAGAAGCGGCGAGCGGCATTGATAAGCTGGTATCCCGCGTGCTGGTTCTGGCTGAATGAGTAAAAGCCGCTTAACGGTGTTTAGTTTCGTTCGCCGTTTTCTTTTGCGGTTAATGGTTGTCCTCGCCGTTTTCTGGGGCGGGGGCATCGCGTTGTTTAGCGTTGCGCCTGTTCCCTTCTCAGCGGTAATGGTCGAGCGACAGGTCAGCGCCTGGCTGCATGGCAATTTTCGTTACGTGGCACATTCTGACTGGGTCAGTATGGATCAAATCTCGCCATGGATGGGACTGGCGGTGATTGCCGCAGAAGATCAGAAATTTCCTGAGCACTGGGGCTTTGATGTCGCTTCCATTGAGAAAGCCCTGGCGCACAACGAGCGCAATGAAAACCGTATTCGCGGTGCATCAACGATTTCTCAGCAGACAGCCAAAAATCTCTTTTTATGGGATGGGCGTAGCTGGGTACGAAAAGGGCTGGAAGCTGGATTAACGCTGGGGATAGAAACGGTCTGGAGCAAAAAGCGTATCCTGACGGTTTACCTGAATATCGCCGAATTTGGCGACGGTGTGTTTGGCGTCGAAGCTGCGGCACAACGTTATTTCCACAAACCCGCGAGCAAACTTACCCGATCGGAAGCTGCATTACTGGCAGCTGTATTACCTAATCCACGTCGTTTCAAAGTCTCCGCGCCATCGGGCTACGTGCATAGCCGTCAGGCGTGGATTTTACGGCAGATGTATCAGTTAGGCGGTGAGCCGTTTATGCAACAACACCAGCTGGATTAAGCTTCGCGCGAAGTGAGGGCCAGCGTTTTGCTCTCACGAGGTTGCAGATCTTTCTGCAGGGCAATAGCCAGCGCCGGTTGGGCGATAAATCGTTTCCATAACCGCTCTTGCTTACGCAGACAACACCACTTCGACCAGGTTGCCAGTGGAATCAATGTGCTTTCACCAATGTTGTCGCAGACGACGGGGATAACCTCTGACTCACTGATGCGATGACAGAGGATATTCTGCGGCTTCAGCGACATCGTCACGATACGGTTATCCTGCAAATAACGCTTCAGCTGTTTCAGTAACTGGCGCAGTTGTGCAACGTCTTCTTCGTAACGGCATTGTTCAGCAAATTCGGTCAGCGTAATGGAGGGCTTGCCGTCGAAATCGGCAATCACATCGTAGACATAACCGGTTCCGCAATCCGTCTCAACGGTACCGTGATAGCGCGGTATTCCACTCCAGTCTTTTAACCGACGACCAAGATGCGCGTAATACTTTAACTCACGGCGGATCTCTTTATCGCCACCATCGCCACGATGGTAGACAATCTTGATACAGCGTTGGGCATCTTCCGGATGCGCATAACATTTCCGATGTCTTCCGGTGCCCAGGGGACTTTGTTCAGATAAGCGAATCATGCCATCTCCTGGAAATATTTTCTGACGATCTCCAGTATGGTCGATTAACTTAAACAAAACCTAAACAATGCTTCTTAAGGTTTTCTTAAGGTTCTTCTGAAAGTGAAAAGCGCACAAAATGTACAAATGACGTTGATTGAGAACGATTTCAGTACGCGCTTTTCTTATTGCCGGGGGAGCTTGAAGGGATTTGAATGTCAAAGTGATGAAGATTAATCTTCATCAAAACCAGAGTTAAAGAGGGCGATAACGGCGGCCAGTGCTTCCTCTTCTTGTGGACCGGTCGCTTCAACTTCAATCTGCCGTCCTTTGGCAGAATCCAACATCAGCAGCGCAATAACGCTGTTGGCTTCAGCCTCGGTGCCTTCGTCATTACGTAACAGCACTTCAGCGTCAAAACCCTGCATTAATTCAAACAGCTTCATTGCAGGCCGGGCATGCATGCCCAGCTTGTTTGTGATTTCAACAGTTTGCTTGACGGTCATGGTTTACGTTTTTCCAGCGTACGATGGCGTGACTGGACGTTTTTACCGCGCGAGCGGAAGTAGTCAGCCAGTTGCTCTGCAATATACACCGAACGGTGCTTCCCGCCGGTACAACCAATGGCGACCGTCAGGTAGCTACGGTTGTTGGTTTCCAGCATAGGTAACCATAGCTCAAGATAGCTTCGCGTCTGGTAGATAAAATTGTGTACTTCTGTGTGGCGGTCGAGGAACGCGGCGACAGGCTTATCAAGACCTGTCATTGGACGCAGTTTCGGATCCCAGTGCGGGTTCGGCAAGAAGCGCACGTCAAAGACGTAATCTGCATCGATAGGGATACCGTGTTTGAAGCCGAAAGACTCAAAGACCATTGTCAGTTCGCGTTCACGTTTACCCAGCAGACGGGTACGCAGCATTTCAGCCAGCTCGTGAACGGACATTTCTGAGGTATCGACAATCAGATCCGCTCGCGAACGCAGAGGCTCCAGCAGATCGCTTTCTTTGTCGATAGCACTTTCCAGCGACAGGTTTTTGCTGGAAAGCGGATGCAGTCGGCGCGTGTCACTGTAACGACGAATTAAGGTATTACGGTCGGCATCCAGGAACAGTAGTTGCGGTGAGAAAGCGTCAGGCAGGTTACTCATCGCCTGTTCGAATATTTCTGGTGACTCCGGCATATTACGAACATCAATGCTGACGGCGGCAGAAATCTCGCGATCGGCCAGGGTTCGAGCCAGATCAGGTAACAACACTACGGGAAGGTTATCCACGCAGTAAAAACCCATATCTTCCAGCGCACGCAGGGCGACAGATTTACCTGAACCTGAACGTCCGCTGACGATCATCAGTACCATGTACTGTTTCTCCTCACAACGTCTAAAAGAGACATTACCGAATAACTACGCTTCATCCGGAGTACCTTCGGTATCCGTAATGATTTGATATAGCTCTTCATCGCTCTGGGCTGCGCGTAAACGGCGGCAGATGGTTTTGTCCGCCAGACGTTTCGCCACCAGCGACAGAGTATGCAGGTGCGTTTTAGTTTGGTCTGCCGGCACCAGCAGGGCAAAAAGTAAGTCCACCGGTTGGTTGTCGATGGCATCGAAAGCTATAGGCGTTTCGAGCTGAACGAAAACGCCAACGGCACGCAGAGTATCTTCTTCCAGTTTGCCATGCGGAATTGCAATACCATTGCCGATACCGGTACTGCCCATTTTTTCCCGCGTCAGGATAGCTTCAAAAACCACCTGAGGCGGCAGGCTAAGTTGTTTCGCCGCCAGCTCGCTGATGATTTCCAGGGCGCGTTTTTTGCTCTGACAGTGGACGCGGCTTCGCGTACATTCCCTGTTAAGAACACTGCTAAGCTGTAGAGTTGTATCATTATTTGTCATAATTTCACCTAAGAACCTGCCCACTCAAACAGTGGAACAGGCTCGGAGCATTAACCGTACAAATGGCCCGTTGTGCCGCACAACAGGCCGCCATGCACATGCTAATTGCCCGGACAATTAGTGTTGTTTCAGTTTATCTTTATGTTTGGTCAACTGGCGTGCCAGCTTATCAATTAAGCCATCAATGGCAGCGTACATGTCCTGACCTTCCGCGCTGGCATGAATTTCACCACCGTTTACATGCAGTGTTGCATCTGAGGTGTGGGTGACTTTCTCCACTTTCAGAACAACATAGACCTGGTTGATTCGGTCAAAATATTGCTCAAGTTTGGCAAATTTGGCTGTAACAAATTCGCGCAGTGCCTCGGTGATCTCGACGTTATTTCCGGTAATGTTGAGCTGCATAGTGTCTTCCTTATCGGTTGGGTCAAACGAGTTGTTTACGCTGGTTTGACGGCGGAATGGATAAAGACTCTCGGTACTTCGCAACAGTGCGGCGTGCCACCATGATACCTTGTTCCGACAGCAAAGAGGTTAACTTGCTGTCGCTCAACGGTTTCGCTGGGTTTTCCGCCGCGATTAATTTCTTCACCAGCGCACGAATCGCCGTGGAGGAAGCTTCGCCGCCGCCCTCGGTATTGACGTGACTGGAAAAGAAATACTTCAGTTCAAAAATGCCTCGTGGACTATGCAGGTATTTTTGCGTGGTCACGCGAGATATCGTCGATTCATGCATTTCGACAGCCTGGGCGATATCGGCCAGTACCATCGGTTTCATATATTCTTCGCCTTGCTCAAAGAAGGCTTGCTGCTGTTCAACGATACAGCGACTCACGCGCAGTAGCGTATCGTTACGGCTTTCCAGACTCTTGATCAACCATTTGGCATCCTGCAGATTGCTGCGGATAAACTGGCTGTCACCATCATTGCGAGCGTTATTGCACATCGAGGCGTAGTGCTGGTTGATTTGCAGACGCGGAATGCTGTCACTGTTGAGTTCTACTGTCCAGTGACCGTTATGCTTACGCACCAGCACATCTGGAATGACATACTCAGGTTCGCCAGTCTGGATCGACTGCCCGGGGCGCGGATCGAGCGACTGGATCAGATTGACGGCTTCTTTCAGCACATCTTCTTTCAGACGCGTGACGCGCATTAAAGTGCGGAAGTCGTGATTGGCTAACAGATCGAGATGATCGCTAATGATCAATCTGGCCTCTTCCAGCCACGGCGTGGTTTTATCGAATTGGGAGAGTTGGATTAGCAGGCAGTCACGCAGATCTTTTGCCGCTACACCGACCGGATCAAACCGTTGGATCCGCTTAAGGACGGCTTCAACCTCGTCGATGTCGATCTCTTCATCGCCCATACTTTCGAGAATATCTTCCAGCGGGACAGTCAGATAACCGGTGTCATCAACGGCATCGACGATAGAGGTAGCAATAGCGCGGTCAGTGTCGGAAAACGGTGTCAGCTCGACCTGCCACATCAGGTAATCCTGCAAGGTCTGCGTCGTTTCGCCCTGATAGACCGGCAGCTCATCGTCAATGTAGTCACCGCTGGTGCCGGATGGTGTACCAGCGGTGTAAATGGTGTCCCAACTGGCATCGAGCGGCAGCTCTTCCGGCATCTCTTTTTGTTCGAGCGCGTCGGCGGTGTCCAGCGTTTCACTGTCTTGCGTTTCGCGGGTGTCGATTTCTTCATGAGTGTCGATTTGCTCAAGCAGCGGATTACTCTCCAGCGCCTGCTGTAGCTCCTGCTGAAGTTCCAGCGTCGACAACTGCAACAGACGAATTGCCTGTTGGAGCTGTGGCGTCATCGCCAGTTGTTGGCTAAGCCTGAGTTGCAAACCTTGCTTCATGTTCAGAATCGTACTCTCCTGCTAAAACGTCGCAAACTTCTACCCTATCAGAGTCTGAAGTCTTCCCCAAGGTATACACGCTTAACGTGTTCGTCTTGTAAGATTTCTGTAGGCGTGCCGTGGGCGATCAAATGCCCCTGACTGACGATATAAGCGCGTTCACAAACCGCCAGTGTTTCACGCACGTTGTGGTCAGTGATCAGCACGCCCAGGCCGCTGTCGCGCAGGTGCTCAATGATGCGTTTAATGTCGATAACCGAGATCGGGTCAACCCCGGCAAACGGTTCGTCGAGCAGAATAAATTTCGGATTCGCAGCCAGTGCGCGGGCAATTTCTACACGGCGACGTTCACCCCCGGAGAGTGACTGCCCCATGCTGTCACGCAGGTGCTCAATGTGAAACTCTTCCATCAGCTCGTTCGCGCGGTCTTCACGTTGTTCAGCAGACAAGTCGTCACGAATTTGCAGTACCGCCATCAGGTTATCGTAAACGCTGAGGCGACGGAAAATGGAGGCTTCCTGTGGCAGATAGCCGATACCGCGGCGCGCGCGTGCATGCAGTGGCAGCAGACTGATATCGTCATCATCAATAATGATGTTGCCCGCATCGCGCGGCACAATGCCTACAACCATGTAGAAAGTGGTGGTCTTACCGGCACCGTTTGGCCCCAGCAGACCGACGATTTCCCCGGAGTTGACGGTCAGGCTGACGTCTTCTACCACGCGACGGCCTTTATAGGCTTTTGCAAGGTTCTTTGCAGTTAATGTTGCCATAACGAATTAATTACCCTTCTTCTGTGCCGGGGTCTGGCCTTTGTTGTTTTTATCCTGCAGCTGCGACGGCACCAGAACGGTGGTTACGCGCTTGCCTTTGTCGCTGAAAGCCTGCATTTTCTGCTCTTTCACCAGGTAAGTGATCTTATCGCCCTTAATGTTGCTATCGACCTGCTGCAGATAAGCATTACCCGTCAGAACGACAAAATCTTTTGCCAGTTCGTAGTGCATCTGGGAAGCGTGACCTTCAACGGGTTTACCGTTGTCCTGCATCTGGTAGAACGTTGCCGGTTTACCGTAGCCGTCAATCACTTCTTTACCTTGTTCGCCGCCCGGACGGGTAACGACCACTTTGTCGGCATTAATTTTGATGGTGCCCTGGGTGACGATGACATTACCGGTAAAGGTAACCACGTTGCCTTGCATATCAAGAGATTGCTGGTCCGATTCAATGTGGATCGGCTGATCAGTGTCTCCGGTTACGGCAAATGCCGGAATGCTGGCGGCCAGAAGTGAGCTGGCAAGCACAAGATTAAGGCTGAGTTTGTTTGTTTTGAATTTCATAGGATGTTCTAACCTTTTCAATCAGCTCGGCGTTCTTGCTGCGTAAGTTGCCGCGCATTTTCAGACCGCTGGAGTTAAATGTTGTTCCGTATAACGTGACGAGGTCTTCAGAGGTAACATCCTGCGTCACCAGATTGATCTGCGCGTTATCCGTCGTGATTCTGCGAAGTTGAGAGTCCGGCACAAGTGCGTTGACTTCAACGTGTCCATATAAATAGAGCATCCGGTCATTGGTCAGCTTGGCTTTATCTGCTTTTACGGACCATGTCGGGATTTTATCCTTATCAAACGTGGTAAGTACCGGCTGCGTAAACCACGAAACGGCCTGATCGGAATAATATTCAACGTGTTGAGCAATCAATCGATAGCTTAGTGCCCCTTCTGGGTTATAGACGAGCGTGTCCGTATGCTCGCTTTTATAGGTGGGATCATTGTTGTTGACGACCACCTGGGCGGTATCGTCTTTTTCGGCCATATTAATGCCGATCATCACCAGAACCGCCAGTGATAGCACAATGATAACCCAACGTCTGGCTTTACTCATATCGATTGCCCTTTGGCTTCATCCAGTTTGCCCTGCGCCAGGAGTAATAAGTCGCAAACTTCGCGCACTGCGCCACGACCGCCAGCAATGCGCGTCACGTAATCGGCGCGCGGGATCAACAGTGGATGCGCATCGGCCACGGCGACGCTTAAACCCACTTTTTCCATTACCGGCCAGTCGATGAGATCATCGCCGACATAAGCCACATTTTCCGGGGCAATCGCCAGTTTTTCCAGCAGATCGCTAAAGGCGATCAGTTTGTTTGACTGCCCCTGATACAAGTGAGTGATCCCCAATGTGGCACAACGATCTTCTACCAGTTTAGCCTTTCGCCCGGTAATGATAGCGACTTCAATATCAGAGGTGAGCGCACAACGAATGCCATAACCGTCACGAACATTGAACGCTTTCAGCTCTTCGCCGTTATTGCCCATATAAATCAGGCCATCTGACAGTACGCCATCAACGTCGAGGATCAGCAGACGAATGTTCTCTGCTTTTGCCATAACGTCGGCGCTGACAGGGCCGTAACAGGTCGCAAGCGACGCACCTGCTTTGCTCATTGTTGTTTATCCTTGAATCTTTACACTACGCCTGCACGCAGTAAATCATGCATATGTAACACACCGAGTAAATGGTCGCCATCGGCAACCATCACGGAGGTGATATGGCGGGACTGCATTAAGTTCAGTGCCTCAACGGCCAGAATGCCAGGGCGCACACGTATTCCCCCCGGCGTCATCACATCGGCAATACTTAACTGACGAACATCCACGCCCATATCGAAGACACGGCGTAAATCACCGTCGGTAAAGATGCCTTCAATCATCATATTGTCATCGCAAATGACAGTCATACCAAGATTTTTGCGGGTAACTTCCAGCAATGCGTCACGCAGACTGGCCGTTTTCTTAACATGCGGGATCTCATCGCCCGTATGCATAATATCGTTTACGCGCAGCAGAAGTTTACGACCCAGTGCGCCGCCTGGGTGTGAGAGCGCAAAATCTTCAGCAGTAAAGCCGCGTGCTTTTAACAGCGCGACAGCGAGGGCATCGCCCATAACCAGCGTGGCGGTGGTGCTGCTGGTCGGTGCCAGCCCTAACGGACAGGCTTCTTTCGCTACTTTAACACACAGATGCACATCTGCGGCGCGCGCCATGCTGCTCTCCGGGCGACCGGTGATGCAGATTAACGGTACGTGAAGACGCTTAAGCACTGGAATTAAGGCCGTGATTTCGCTGGATTCACCAGAGTTAGAGATAGCAATCACCACATCCTGTGGGGTAACCATGCCTAAATCACCATGCGCGGCTTCACCAGGATGGACGAAAAATGAAGGTGTACCGGTGCTGGCAAACGTTGCCGCCATTTTTCGCCCAATATGCCCCGATTTTCCCATCCCCATGACGACAACTTTCCCTTTACACCAGAACATCTTTTCACAGGCAAGCGTGAAATTCTGATTGATGTATTGATCAAGCTCCGCCAGGCATTCACGTTCAATCGCCAGGACTTCTTTACCTGCTTGCTGAAAGTCAAAACCCGGTTGTAACTCTACGTGCGACATAATGCGTTTCCAGTTATTCAACGAGTATTGGCGATAACCAGTACAACATCGCCAGCCATACGATAAATCCGCCAGTTAATAATACCCCTACACCACGGCCCGGTTGCGGGGAGCGCCGCCAGCACAGCAACGCAAAAATAATGCTCACCAGCAACATCACGCTGTAGTCACGACTGTACGCCAGTGGATCAATCTCTCCTGGCGTTATCAGCGCGGGTAAACCCAACACGATGACAATATTAAAAATGTTTGCGCCAATGATATTTCCGACAGCAATGTCGTTTTCACCTTTGCGAACCCCCGCTATTGCGGTTGCCAGTTCCGGCAGGCTGGTTCCGATAGCAATTGCCGTCAGACCCATCGTCAACTCGCTGATGGCAAAGTAATTCGCCAGCACCGTGGCGTTATCAACCACCATCCGCGTGGCCACTGGCATGATGATAAGCGCAATGCCGAGCCATAAAAACGCGACGGGCAATCCGCCGTCACGCGGCAGCTCTGCAAGCTGCTCTCTGGTCAGGCTGTCAGTCCCCTGACGTTCAGCCTGACGTGCAAGTTTAACAATGAACAGCAGCCATAGCACAGCCAGAAAGAGGAGAAAGATACCATCGCTGCGACTAAGTTGTCCGTCATAGAGTACGGAACCGGCCACCACGCTGACCAACAACATTAAGGGTAATTCACGGCGTAGAACATCAGAATGGACGGTAAAAGGACGAACCAGCGCAGCCAGACCGAGGATCAGCAATATATTGATAATGTTTGAGCCGAGGGCTGTACCAACGGCTAAATCGCGTTGTTCGTGCAGAGACGCGGCAAGCGAGACGATGACTTCTGGTAACGATGTACCAATACTGACCACCGTCATGCCGATGATCAGCGGCGGGATGCCAAAGGTTCGGCAAAGAATAGACGCGGCAAAAACCAGGCGGTCGGCACTGTAAACGACCAAAAGTAAACCAACAATTAACAGTGCCGTAGCTAAAAGCATCTAACGTCCTTTCTTCAGGTATACTCGCCGGTCCGCTGAAGATTTTCAGAAAGCCGTAACGGATTCTTAATTTTGACTTTATGCGGCTAAAAAGTAAAACAAATGCCAGCTTTCGCTAACCACGGCGGGTAATATTCTGTAAATATGTTGGGTTCAAGGTTAAATTGAGCGCCATGCTTAGAAAATCAACGCAAGACGAAGGGTGAATTATGGAGCAGTCTGTGGCGAATTTAGTCGATATGCGCGATGTCAGTTTTACGCGTGGCAATCGCTGCATCTTCGATAATATTTCCCTGACAGTGCCGCGAGGGAAGATCACGGCGATCATGGGGCCATCGGGCATCGGTAAAACGACGCTACTCCGTCTGATTGGCGGGCAAATCGCACCAGATCATGGTGAGATCCTTTTCGATGGTGAGAATATTCCGGCGATGTCTCGTTCGCGCCTGTATACAGTGCGCAAACGGATGAGCATGTTATTTCAGTCCGGGGCGTTGTTCACTGATATGAACGTATTTGACAACGTCGCCTATCCACTGCGCGAACATACCCAACTTCCCGCGCCATTGTTGCATAGTACGGTGATGATGAAGCTGGAGGCCGTGGGGCTGCGTGGAGCGGCTAAACTAATGCCTTCTGAACTTTCCGGTGGGATGGCGCGGCGTGCAGCGCTGGCGCGTGCGATTGCGCTGGAGCCGGATCTCATCATGTTTGATGAACCTTTTGTTGGGCAAGATCCCATCACCATGGGCGTACTGGTGAAGCTGATTTCTGAGCTGAACAGCGCGCTGGGCGTGACTTGTGTGGTGGTTTCTCACGATGTGCCGGAAGTGTTAAGTATTGCGGATCACGCCTGGATCCTGGCAGACAAAAAAATTGTCGCTCATGGCAGTGCCCAGGCGTTGCAGGCGAATCCTGATCCGCGCGTACGTCAGTTTCTGGACGGGATAGCTGACGGGCCTGTTCCGTTCCGCTATCCTGCCGGCGATTATCACGCTGATCTTTTACCAGGGAGTTAAGCCACTCATGCTGTTAAATGCGCTGGCGTCGCTCGGACATAAAGGGATTAAAACCCTGAGAACGTTCGGGCGGGCCGGGTTAATGTTATTCAATGCGCTGGTCGGCAAACCGGAATTTCGCAAACATGCGCCGCTGCTGGTGCGCCAGCTCTATAATGTCGGCGTCCTGTCGATGCTGATTATTGTGGTTTCTGGCGTGTTCATCGGAATGGTGTTGGGGCTGCAAGGTTATCTGGTTCTGACCACTTATAGTGCGGAAACCAGTCTGGGTATGCTGGTGGCGTTATCGCTACTGCGTGAACTGGGGCCGGTGGTTGCCGCGTTGTTGTTTGCCGGGCGTGCTGGTTCGGCGCTAACCGCAGAAATCGGCCTGATGCGCGCTACAGAGCAACTCTCCAGTATGGAGATGATGGCGGTGGATCCGCTGCGTCGGGTTATTTCTCCCCGTTTCTGGGCTGGGGTTATTTCATTACCACTGTTGACGGTTATTTTCGTCGCCGTGGGGATCTGGGGCGGATCTCTGGTCGGCGTCAGTTGGAAAGGCATTGATAGCGGGTTCTTCTGGTCGGCAATGCAAAATGCCGTCGACTGGCGTATGGATCTGGTCAACTGTCTGATTAAGAGCGTGGTGTTCGCCATCACGGTGACGTGGATTTCGTTGTTTAACGGCTACGACGCCATCCCGACGTCTGCCGGGATTAGCCGGGCAACCACTCGCACCGTTGTCCACTCGTCTCTGGCTGTTCTGGGGCTGGATTTTGTGCTGACCGCATTGATGTTTGGGAATTGAGTTCATGCAAACGAAAAAAAATGAAATTTGGGTGGGTATCTTTTTATTAGCAGCACTGCTGGCGGCGCTGTTTGTTTGCCTGAAGGCGGCGAACGTGACGTCCATACGTACTGAACCGACCTACACGCTTTATGCGACGTTCGATAACATTGGCGGCCTGAAAGCGCGCTCTCCGGTCAGTATTGGTGGCGTTGTTGTGGGTCGGGTGGCGGATATTACGCTGGACCCGAAAACCTATCTGCCGCGCGTAACGCTGGAAATTGAACAACGTTATAACCACATTCCAGATACCAGTTCGCTGAGCATTCGTACTTCCGGCCTGCTGGGGGAACAATATCTGGCATTAAACGTCGGTTTTGAAGACCCGGAACTGGGGACTGCTATCCTGAAGGATGGCGATACAATTCAGGACACTAAGTCTGCGATGGTGCTGGAAGATCTCATTGGTCAGTTCCTTTACGGTAGTAAAGGCGATGACAATAAGAATAGTGGCGATGCGCCAGCTGCTGCGCCAGGTAATAATGAAACCACTGAACCTGTGGGTACAACGAAATAATTTCAGGAGAACCGACGCATGTTTAAACGTTTAATGATGGTCGCTTTGCTGGTGATTGCACCTCTGAGTGCGGCAACCGCGGCAGACCAGACCAATCCGTATAAGCTGATGGACGAGGCGGCGCAGAAAACGTTCGATCGCCTGAAGAATGAGCAACCGCAAATTCGGGCCAACCCGGATTATCTGCGTACCATTGTTGATCAGGAACTGCTGCCATACGTACAGGTGAAATACGCCGGTGCGCTGGTGCTGGGCCAGTATTACAAGAGTGCGACCCCTGCTCAACGTGAAGCCTACTTTGCCGCTTTCCGTGAGTACCTGAAGCAGGCTTACGGTCAGGCGCTGGCGATGTATCACGGTCAAACCTATCAGATTGCGCCAGAACAGCCGCTGGGCGATAAAACCATTGTGCCTATTCGCGTTACCATTATTGACCCGAATGGCCGTCCGCCGGTGCGTCTGGACTTCCAGTGGCGTAAAAACTCCCAGACGGGCAATTGGCAGGCTTACGACATGATTGCTGAAGGCGTCAGTATGATCACCACCAAACAAAACGAGTGGGGAACGCTGCTGCGTACCAAAGGTATCGACGGCCTGACTGCGCAACTGAAATCGATTTCTCAACAGAAAATCACTCTGGAAGAGAAAAAATAATGAGCGAGTCACTGAGCTGGATGCAGACGGGTGACACGCTGGCGTTATCCGGAGAGCTGGATCAGGACGTTTTGCTACCGCTTTGGGAAATGCGTGAGGAAGCGGTGAAGGGGATTACCTGCATCGATCTTAGCCGTGTCTCCCGCGTGGATACGGGGGGACTGGCACTGCTGCTCCATCTTATCGATCTGGCGAAAAAGCAGGGCAACAATGTGACGCTTCAGGGGGTAAACGACAAAGTGTATACCCTGGCGAAATTGTATAATTTGCCTGCTGATGTTCTGCCTCGTTAAATTTTTTCAGGCCGGATATGGCGTTAACCGCCTGTCCGGCAAACCTGCCTGCAAGTCGAGCCTTGTCTGATTTATCAGCGAGGCTTTTTGCTTATTTATGCCAGCGCAACTTTGCTCTAAGATGTTTCGCTGGTTTATTAACTGATGATTGAAGATCCCATGGAAAATAATGAAATTCAGAGCGTGTTGATGAACGCTCTCTCCCTCCAGGAAGTCCACGTTTCCGGCGATGGCAGCCACTTTCAGGTTATTGCCGTGGGTGAGTTGTTTGACGGCATGAGTCGGGTTAAAAAACAGCAGACGGTCTATGGTCCGCTGATGGAATATATTGCGGATAACCGCATTCATGCTGTGTCGATCAAAGCGTATACCCCTGCGGAGTGGGCGCGCGATCGCAAACTGAACGGCTTTTGAGCTATGGGCGATTCGCCGGTAGCGGATATGAATTGTTAACTGAGAACAAACTAAATGGATAAATTTCGTGTTCAGGGGCCAACGAAGCTCCAGGGCGAAGTCACAATTTCCGGCGCTAAAAATGCTGCTCTGCCTATCCTTTTTGCCGCTCTACTGGCGGAAGAACCGGTAGAGATCCAGAACGTCCCGAAACTGAAAGACGTCGATACATCAATGAAGCTGCTAAGCCAGCTGGGTGCGAAAGTAGAACGTAATGGTTCTGTGCATATTGATGCCCGCGACGTTAATGTATTCTGCGCACCTTACGATCTGGTTAAAACCATGCGTGCTTCTATCTGGGCACTGGGGCCGCTGGTAGCGCGCTTTGGTCAGGGGCAAGTTTCACTACCTGGCGGTTGTACGATCGGTGCGCGTCCGGTTGATCTACACATTTCTGGCCTCGAACAATTAGGCGCGACCATCAAACTGGAAGAAGGTTACGTTAAAGCTTCCGTCGATGGTCGTCTGAAAGGCGCACATATCGTGATGGATAAAGTCAGCGTTGGCGCAACGGTGACCATCATGTGTGCTGCAACCCTGGCGGAAGGCACCACGATTATTGAAAACGCAGCGCGTGAACCGGAAATCGTCGATACCGCGAACTTCCTGATTACGCTGGGTGCGAAAATTAGCGGTCAGGGCACCGATCGTATCGTCATCGAAGGTGTGGAACGTTTAGGCGGCGGTGTCTATCGCGTGCTGCCGGATCGTATCGAAACCGGTACATTCCTGGTGGCGGCGGCGATTTCTCGCGGCAAAATTATCTGCCGTAACGCGCAGCCAGATACTCTCGACGCCGTGCTGGCGAAACTGCGTGACGCTGGAGCGGACATCGAAGTCGGCGAAGACTGGATTAGCCTGGATATGCATGGCAAACGTCCGAAGGCTGTTAACGTACGTACCGCGCCGCATCCGGCATTCCCGACCGATATGCAGGCCCAGTTCACGCTGTTGAACCTGGTGGCAGAAGGGACTGGATTCATCACCGAAACGGTCTTTGAAAACCGCTTTATGCATGTGCCAGAGCTGAGCCGTATGGGCGCGCACGCCGAAATCGAAAGCAATACCGTTATTTGTCACGGTGTTGAAAAACTTTCTGGCGCACAGGTTATGGCAACCGATCTGCGTGCATCAGCAAGCCTGGTGCTGGCTGGCTGTATTGCGGAAGGGACGACGGTGGTTGATCGTATTTATCACATCGATCGTGGCTACGAACGCATTGAAGACAAACTGCGCGCTTTAGGTGCAAATATTGAGCGTGTGAAAGGCGAGTAATCGTCTGAAAGCTGGCAGCCCCGTACGCGGGGCTACCGCCAGACCACTCATTTTTTCGGTTTAGTGTAGCTACGCATCAACTGCGTTCTGTCGATAAACTCATGGGTCTGCGGATCATGGTAGCGTGATGGCCAGATAACCCAGGGGTCAGTTCCCAGGGCCTTCGCAATAATCATCTCTCCTTTCGGCCATGGGCGCGATAATGCATTCGCCAGCGTTGAGGAACTCAAACCATTTCTGCGAGATTCCGCCGCCATTGACGTTCCCTTCTTGCGCAAACCCGCAATGATGTCAGCGGGATGCCAGTCAATGAAATTACTTTCCATCTTTCCTCACTCCTTAAGTTAGTCGCTTTCATTCAGAACACTTCTTCTGTCGAGCATCACTATACTCCTGATGGCCGATTGCTCTAAAAAGTTCCTGTAAAGAGTGTGAATATTCAGAATATATAAAGATGTATACACTGGTTTTTCAGTGCATTATTACGCTGAATAAGTATTCTTATGGAGTTTACTGGAATCATCCCGCGCACTGCGCGGGATGAGGGGAGGGGATTAACGATCGCGTTGAACAGCGATGTGCGCGAGGCCGATGAGTGCTTCTCGCCAAGGGGTGTCCGGGAGCACCTGTAACGCTGCGATGGCTTTGTCTGCTTCTTCCTCGGCGCGCTGACGCGTCCATTCAAGAGATCCACAAGCGTTCATTGCTTCCAGAACCGGTTCCAGAAGATGGCGACCGTTACCCTGTTCGATGGCGGTACGGATCATCTGTGCCTGTTCTGGTGTGCCATGATGCATCGCATGCAGCAGCGGCAGCGTCGGTTTACCTTCGTTCAGATCGTCGCCGACGTTTTTACCTAACTGTTCGCCATCGGCATTGTAATCGAGTAAATCGTCGATCAACTGGAAAGCAGTGCCGAGATAGCGCCCATAATCCTGCAGGCCTTTCTCCTCCTCCGGCGTACAGCCAGCCAGAATTCCGGAACACTGCGCGGCAGCCTCAAACAGACGCGCGGTTTTGCTATAGATAACGCGCATGTAGTTTTCTTCAGTGATGTCCGGATCGTTAACATTCATCAGTTGCAGAACTTCACCTTCTGCGATGACGTTTACGGCTTCTGACATGACTTCCAGCACTTTGAGTGAACCGAGGCTGGTCATCATCTGGAAAGCGCGGGTATAAATAAAATCGCCTACCAGCACGCTGGCGGCATTGCCAAATGCGGCGTTGGCGGTAGCTTTACCCCTGCGCATATCTGATTCATCCACAACGTCGTCGTGTAGCAGAGTCGCCGTGTGGATAAACTCGATCAAGGCAGCAATGGTGACATGCGCATTTCCCTCATAGCCAACAGCTCGTGCAGCCAGTACAGCAATCATCGGACGAATACGTTTACCGCCGCCGCTGACGATGTAATAGCCTAACTGATTGATCAGTTGGACGTCGGAATTAAGCTGCTCAAGGATTGCCGCATTAACACCCGCCATATCTTGCGCGGTTAACTCATTGATTTTTTCTAAATTCATCGCAAAAGCCGGGCTTTTCGCCCCGATTACCTTACTGTGAACAAAGGCAACTTAGGGTTTATGGTTAGGAATATAGGGTGATTGTACTGAAAAAATGGCACAGATAAACGTTACCGTACAAGTTGTGTTTTTTTTCTTCGTGTATTGACTGTAGCACTTGTCAAAGGCGTGCGTTTTGCGTAATATTCGCGCCCTATTGTGAATATTTATAGCGCACTCTGAATCATTGAAAAGGTGTGCGCGGAAGCGGAGTTTTATATGTACGCGGTTTTCCAAAGTGGTGGTAAACAACACCGAGTAAGCGAAGGTCAGACCGTTCGCCTGGAAAAGCTGGACATCGCAACTGGCGAAACTGTTGAGTTCGCTGAAGTGCTGATGATCGCAAACGGTGAAGAAGTCAAAATCGGCGTTCCTTTCGTTGATGGCGGCGTAATCAAAGCTGAAGTTGTTGCTCACGGTCGTGGCGAGAAAGTTAAAATCGTTAAGTTTCGTCGTCGTAAACACTATCGTAAGCAGCAGGGCCATCGTCAGTGGTTCACTGATGTGAAAATTACTGGCATCAGCGCCTAAGACCTGAGGAGAGATTTCAAATGGCACATAAAAAGGCTGGCGGCTCCACACGTAACGGTCGCGATTCAGAAGCTAAACGCCTGGGCGTTAAGCGTTTCGGTGGCGAATCCGTTCTGGCGGGTAGCATCATCGTTCGTCAACGTGGTACCAAATTCCACGCTGGCGCTAACGTAGGTTGCGGTCGTGACCACACTCTGTTTGCTAAAGCAGACGGTAAAGTGAAATTCGAAGTTAAAGGCCCGAAAAACCGTAAATTTATCAGCATCGAAGCTGAATAAGTTTTTCGCGTCCCGGTAACGGATGAAAGCCCCGCAACACGTTGCGGGGCTTTTTACATTCGATAACCGGTAAAAATGAGCATGGTGCGACGTTAATCCGCAAATGCGCTTTGCAGGGAATACGGTATGAAGCAGCAGGCAGGCATTGGCATTCTTTTGGCGCTCACCACAGCAATTTGCTGGGGGGCGTTGCCAATCGCAATGAAGCAGGTGCTGGAGGTGATGGAACCTCCGACAATCGTGTTTTACCGTTTCTTGATGGCGAGTATTGGCCTGGGTGCCATTCTTGCGGTGAAGAAGAGGTTGCCGCCATTACGCGTGTTTCGTAAGCCACGCTGGTTGATTTTGTTGGCAGTGGCGACCGCCGGGCTGTTTGGGAACTTCATCCTGTTCAGCTCATCCTTGCAATACCTGAGTCCGACCGCTTCGCAGATGATTGGGCAACTCTCGCCAGTTGGCATGATGGTTGCCAGCGTATTTATCCTGAAAGAGAAAATGCGCAGCACTCAGGTTGTAGGGGCATTGATGCTCCTGAGCGGCCTGGTGATGTTTTTTAACACCAGTCTGGTCGAGATATTTACAAAGCTCACTGATTACACCTGGGGAGTCATCTTTGGGGTCGGTGCGGCGACGGTTTGGGTGAGTTATGGCGTGGCGCAAAAGGTTTTATTGCGTCGGCTGGCCTCACCGCAGATCCTGTTTTTGCTGTACACTTTATGTACAATCGCGCTCTTCCCTCTGGCAAAGCCTGGAGTGATAGCGCAGCTTAGCCACTGGCAGCTCGCATGTTTAATTTTTTGCGGACTGAATACATTGGTAGGATATGGCGCCCTGGCGGAAGCGATGGCTCGCTGGCAGGCAGCGCAGGTGAGCGCGATCATCACGCTCACCCCACTGTTTACGCTGTTTTTTTCAGATCTTTTATCACTGGCCTGGCCCGATTTCTTCGCCAGACCGATGTTAAACCTTTTAGGTTATCTCGGTGCGTTTGTCGTGGTTGCGGGCGCGATGTATTCCGCCATTGGTCATCGTATTTGGGGCGGATTACGTAAGCATACAACGGTGGTATCGCAACCCCGCGCAGGCGAATGATTTACGGAGAATAAAATGAAGTTTGTTGATGAAGCATCGATTCTGGTCGTTGCAGGTGATGGCGGTAATGGTTGCGTGAGCTTCCGCCGCGAAAAGTATATTCCGAAAGGCGGCCCGGATGGCGGCGACGGTGGTGATGGTGGTGACGTATGGATGGAAGCCGACGAAAACCTGAACACGCTTATCGATTATCGTTTTGAAAAATCTTTCCGTGCAGAGCGCGGTCAGAACGGCGCAAGCCGCGATTGTACCGGTAAGCGCGGTAAAGACGTGACGATTAAAGTGCCGGTAGGTACGCGTGTAATCGACCAGGGTACTGGTGAAACCATGGGCGATATGACTAAACACGGTCAGCGTCTGCTGGTTGCTAAGGGCGGCTGGCACGGTCTGGGCAATACCCGTTTCAAATCGTCCGTTAACCGTACACCACGGCAGAAAACCAACGGTACGCCGGGTGATAAGCGTGAGCTGCTGCTGGAGCTGATGCTGCTGGCTGACGTCGGTATGTTGGGGATGCCAAACGCGGGGAAATCGACCTTTATTCGCGCGGTATCGGCGGCTAAACCGAAAGTGGCGGATTATCCGTTTACCACTCTGGTGCCAAGTCTGGGTGTGGTACGAATGGACAACGAAAAGAGCTTCGTTGTTGCCGATATTCCAGGACTGATTGAAGGCGCTGCGGAAGGCGCAGGTCTGGGTATCCGCTTCCTGAAGCACCTGGAACGTTGCCGCGTCCTGTTGCACCTCATCGATATCGATCCGATTGACGGCACCGATCCGGTTGAAAACGCGCGTATTATTATCAGCGAGCTGGAAAAATACAGCCAGGATCTGGCGGCGAAACCGCGTTGGTTAGTGTTCAACAAGATCGATCTGCTGGATAAGGCAGAAGCCGAAGAGAAAGCGAAAGCGATCGCTGAGGCGCTGGGCTGGGAAGATAAATATTATCTGATCTCTGCGGCGAGCGGACTGGGCGTGAAAGATCTCTGCTGGGATGTGATGACCTTTATCATTGAAAACCCGGTCGTGCAGGCTGAAGAAGCGAAACAGCCAGAGAAAGTCGAATTCATGTGGGATGATTATCATCGCCAGCAGCTTGAAGAGATTGCTGAAGAGGATGATGAGGACTGGGATGACGACTGGGACGAAGACGACGAAGAAGGCGTTGAGTTCATTTACAAGCGTTAATCACTAATGACCAATGCCAAATAAGCCTGATGCGCTACACTTATCAGGCCTACAAGATGATTGCAATATATTGAATTTGCACGATTTTGTAGGCCGGATAAGGCGTTCACGCCGCATCCGGCATAAACAAAGCGCACTTTGTCAATAATCTGAAACCCCGGCCATATGCCGGGGTTTCTTTTTGACTAATTGTTCTGGTAAATATCTTTATACAAACGGCTTTCGAAACGCACTAACGGAATACGGCGATTACGCTGATCCGCCGGTTCTACTGCATAGCCAGAAAGATATTGCACAAACGCCATTCGTTGCCCGCTCGCTGTGGTAATGAATCCCGCCAGGTTATATACCCCCTGCAACGAACCGGTTTTCGCTGAGACTTTGCCATCCACGCCCGCCTGATGCAGACCTGCACGGTACTGCAAAGAGCCGTCATAGCCCGCCAGCGGCAGCATGGAGATAAAGTTAAGTTCATTGTCGTGTTGGGCAATGTATTGCAGCACCTGCATCATGGTGGCGGGGGCAATCAGGTTATGCCGCGAAAGCCCTGAACCATCGGCAATAATGGTGTTTCCAATATCGACACCGGCTTGCTGGCGCAGGATCTGACGCACGGCGTCCGACCCGGCCCGCCATGTTCCAGGCACATTGAAGCGCGCATGGCCTATCATGCGGAAAACCGTATCGGCGATCATGTTGTCTGACTTTTTCAGCATAATCTTAAGCAGATCGTGCAGCGGGGCCGACTGTTTACTGGCAACTACCGTTCCAGGTTCGTTAACCTGAGTCTGGCGCAGCAGTGTTCCACTCCAGGTGATACCCGCCTGTTTTAACTCATCTTTCAGAATTGCCCCGGCATAGCTGGCTCCATCCTGTACGGCAAAAGCCAACGGGAGCGGCTCAGAACGTTGTGGCAGGCATCCCGTCAGCGTAAAGCGGTTCAGGTCGCCTGGCACCACATCCAGTTCGCAGTATTGCGCTTCGGCAGAACCACGGGGGAGGGTGCGTACCTGGCTGAACATCGTAACGGGGTAATAAGATGCCACGCGTATAAAGGCCATATCACCGGGTTTTTGGGCACTGTAGAGCGAGACGGAGAAACAGTTGCGGTCAACTATGGCGGCGGCAGGCGGAGCGCTAAAGCATTGTGTCATGTCATTCCATGGCCAGCCGGGGGCTTTATCGTGGCTGGCGAAAATGGAGGTATCTATCAACACATTGCCATCGATTTGGTTGACGCCAGATTTTTTCAAAGTCGCGACCATATTGCGAATATCCTGACGTTTTAACGTCGGATCGGCACCAAATCGCGCCACTAAGTCACCCTTAAGTACGCCGTTTTCCACATTGCCTTTGGTTTCAAGCGTCGTGGTAAAACGAAAATCGGGGCCGAGTTGAATCAACGCCGCCAGCGCAGTAATCACTTTCTGCGTACTGGCGGGCAGCGCCATCTGCTGACTGTGGTAATCAATAGCGGGGGCCGACGCGCCGACTTTTTGCACCATCAGGGCAAGGTTGGCACCAGCGGGGAGTTGAGTAATATACTCATCAACATTTGCGGCCTGAACACTGAACGCTATACAGCTGGTCAATCCGATGATAAATCTGGAAAATCGCATAATCTCGCGCTAACAACCTGGAATCGAGCCGTCATACTACGGCGCAACGCCCTATAAAGTAAACGATGACCCTTCGGGAACTTCAGGGTAAAATGACTATCAAAATGTGAATTGTAGCTGACCTGGGACTTGTACCCGGGTCGGTATTTTTTTGCTTCTGGTCCCGGTGAGGAGTTATGCCGGGCAGGCCGAACAGCCGGGGTGGGTGAAGACTTGCCCCATCAGGAATATTCAAGAGGTATAACAAATGCAAGCTATTCCGATGACCTTACGCGGCGCTGAAAAATTACGCGAAGAGCTGGATTTTCTGAAATCTGTGCGCCGTCCTGAAATCATTGCTGCTATCGCGGAAGCGCGTGAGCATGGCGACCTGAAAGAAAACGCCGAATACCACGCAGCTCGTGAACAGCAGGGCTTCTGCGAAGGCCGTATCAAAGACATCGAAGCCAAGCTGTCAAACGCGCAGGTGATTGATGTCACCAAAATGCCCAACAATGGGCGCGTTATTTTTGGTGCTACCGTAACGGTGCTGAATCTCGATTCTGACGAAGAACAGACTTATCGCATCGTTGGCGATGACGAAGCTGACTTTAAACAAAACCTGATTTCTGTAAACTCGCCTATTGCTCGTGGCCTGATCGGCAAAGAAGAAGATGATGTTGTGGTCATCAAAACGCCGGGCGGCGAAGTAGAATTTGAAGTAATTAAGGTGGAATACCTGTAAGAATTACCCAATACTCAAGATGTTGATGTATTGTAAAGAAAGGAAAAAGGCCGCTATGCGGCCTTTTATCAACGAACAGAGCGTGGCATTTTGCTCTCCTGCCTGCGGAAAACCCCTCGTTTTACACAGCAAATGTGTGTAACTTTAGGATAATCTTAGCGTGGCAGCGAGATTTTACGTTCTTTAGTTGGGCGATAAAGCACCAGCGTTTTACCGATGACCTGTACATTACAGGCGCCGGTTTCGCGCACGATAGCTTCCACGATCAAGGTTTTAGTTTCGCGATCTTCGGTGGCGATTTTCACCTTGATGAGTTCATGGTGCTCTAACGCTTGTTCAATCTCGGCCAGCACCCCTTCGGTCAAACCATTACTGCCAAGCAGAACAACTGGCTTGAGCGGATGTGCCAGACCTTTCAGGTGCTGTTTTTGTTTAGTACTCAGATTCATCGTATTTTTTGCTTACGTTGGGATTGAAAACGGGTCATTCTACCGCCATCTCCCATATATCACCAAATAGGCGCGTAAAAATTTACGCAATTGGTTACGATGAGTTATCCCCATGGGAAAGTTAAATGACAGGTAAGAAGCGTTCTGCCAGCTCCAGCCGCTGGCTTCAGGAACACTTTAGCGATAAATATGTTCAACAGGCACAGAAAAAGGGGTTACGTTCCCGTGCCTGGTTTAAACTTGATGAAATACAGCAAAGTGACAAACTCTTTAAACCGGGAATGACGGTTGTCGACCTTGGTGCTGCTCCGGGTGGTTGGTCACAATATGTGGTCACCCAAATTGGCGGCAAAGGCCGCATCATCGCTTGCGATCTTTTACCTATGGATCCTATCGTTGGTGTGGACTTTCTTCAGGGCGATTTTCGTGATGAACTGGTGATGAAAGCACTGCTGGAGCGCGTTGGCGACAGCAAAGTCCAGGTTGTCATGTCCGATATGGCACCAAACATGAGCGGAACACCGGCGGTGGATATCCCCCGTGCCATGTATCTGGTGGAACTGGCGCTAGAAATGTGTCGTGATGTATTAGCGCCAGGTGGCAGTTTTGTAGTGAAGGTGTTCCAGGGCGAAGGTTTCGATGAGTATCTAAGGGAAATTCGCTCCCTGTTTACGAAGGTCAAAGTTCGTAAGCCGGACTCTTCTCGTGCACGTTCGCGGGAAGTGTATATTGTAGCGACCGGGCGTAAACCCTAACCGGGAGATTTCAGACGAAAGTTTGAAAGATGCTGGATATAGAGTATCCTGACGCTGTTTTTAACACAGTTGTAATAAGAGGTTAATCCCTTGAGTGACATGGCGAAAAACCTAATACTCTGGCTGGTCATTGCCGTTGTGCTGATGTCAGTATTCCAGAGCTTTGGGCCCAGCGAGTCTAATGGCCGTAAGGTGGATTACTCTACCTTCCTACAAGAGGTCAATAACGACCAGGTTCGTGAAGCGCGTATCAACGGACGTGAAATCAACGTTACCAAGAAAGATAGTAACCGTTATACCACTTACATTCCGGTTCAGGATCCGAAATTACTGGATAACCTGTTGACCAAGAACGTCAAGGTTGTCGGTGAACCGCCTGAAGAACCAAGCCTGCTGGCTTCTATCTTCATCTCCTGGTTCCCGATGCTGTTGCTGATTGGTGTCTGGATCTTCTTCATGCGTCAAATGCAGGGCGGCGGTGGCAAAGGTGCCATGTCGTTTGGTAAGAGCAAAGCGCGCATGCTGACGGAAGATCAGATCAAAACGACCTTTGCTGACGTTGCGGGCTGCGACGAAGCAAAAGAAGAAGTTGCTGAACTGGTTGAGTATCTGCGCGAGCCGAGCCGCTTCCAGAAACTCGGCGGTAAGATCCCGAAAGGCGTCTTGATGGTCGGTCCTCCGGGTACCGGTAAAACGCTGCTGGCGAAAGCGATTGCAGGCGAAGCGAAAGTTCCGTTCTTTACTATCTCCGGTTCTGACTTCGTAGAAATGTTCGTCGGTGTGGGTGCATCCCGTGTTCGTGACATGTTCGAACAGGCGAAGAAAGCGGCACCGTGCATCATCTTTATCGATGAAATCGACGCCGTAGGCCGCCAGCGTGGCGCTGGTCTGGGCGGTGGTCACGATGAACGTGAACAGACTCTGAACCAGATGCTGGTTGAGATGGATGGCTTCGAAGGTAACGAAGGTATCATCGTTATCGCCGCGACTAACCGTCCGGACGTTCTCGACCCGGCCCTGCTGCGTCCTGGCCGTTTCGACCGTCAGGTTGTGGTCGGCTTGCCAGATGTTCGCGGTCGTGAGCAGATCCTGAAAGTTCACATGCGTCGCGTACCATTGGCACCCGATATCGACGCGGCAATCATTGCCCGTGGTACTCCTGGTTTCTCCGGTGCTGACCTGGCGAACCTGGTGAACGAAGCGGCACTGTTCGCTGCTCGTGGCAACAAACGCGTTGTGTCGATGGTTGAGTTCGAGAAAGCGAAAGACAAAATCATGATGGGTGCGGAACGTCGCTCCATGGTGATGACGGAAGCGCAGAAAGAATCGACGGCTTACCACGAAGCGGGTCATGCGATTATCGGTCGCCTGGTGCCGGAACACGATCCGGTGCACAAAGTGACGATTATCCCACGCGGTCGTGCGCTGGGTGTGACTTTCTTCTTGCCTGAGGGCGACGCAATCAGCGCCAGCCGTCAGAAACTGGAAAGCCAGATTTCTACGCTGTACGGTGGTCGTCTGGCAGAAGAGATCATCTACGGGCCGGAACATGTATCTACCGGTGCGTCCAACGATATTAAAGTTGCGACCAACCTGGCACGTAACATGGTGACTCAGTGGGGCTTCTCTGAGAAATTGGGTCCACTGCTGTACGCGGAAGAAGAAGGTGAAGTGTTCCTCGGCCGTAGCGTAGCGAAAGCGAAACATATGTCCGATGAAACTGCACGTATCATCGACCAGGAAGTGAAAGCACTGATTGAGCGTAACTATAATCGTGCGCGTCAGCTTCTGACCGACAATATGGATATTCTGCATGCGATGAAAGATGCTCTCATGAAATATGAGACTATCGACGCACCGCAGATTGATGACCTGATGGCACGTCGCGATGTACGTCCGCCAGCGGGCTGGGAAGAACCAGGCGCTTCTAACAATTCTGGCGACAATGGTAGTCCAAAGGCTCCTCGTCCGGTTGATGAACCGCGTACGCCGAACCCGGGTAACACCATGTCAGAGCAGTTAGGCGACAAGTAAGTTCCCGCATCAGATGACTGTATTTGTACCGAAAACCCCGGGGCGTGCTCCGGGGTTTTTTCTTATCAATTCATACCAGGGATAACATCATGAAACTCTTTGCCCAGGGTACTTCACTGGACCTTAGCCATCCTCACGTAATGGGGATCCTCAACGTCACGCCTGATTCCTTTTCGGATGGTGGCACGCATAACTCGCTGATAGATGCGGTGAAACATGCGAATCTGATGATCAACGCTGGCGCGACGATCATTGACGTTGGTGGCGAGTCCACGCGCCCAGGGGCGGCGGAAGTTAGCGTTGAAGAAGAGTTGCAACGTGTTATTCCTGTGGTTGAGGCAATTGCTCAACGCTTCGAAGTCTGGATCTCGGTAGATACATCCAAACCAGAAGTCATCCGTGAGTCAGCGAAAGTTGGCGCTCACATTATTAATGATATCCGCTCCCTTTCCGAACCTGGCGCTCTGGAGGCGGCTGCAGAAACCGGTTTACCGGTTTGTCTGATGCATATGCAGGGAAATCCAAAAACCATGCAGGAAGCTCCGAAGTATGACGATGTCTTTGCAGAAGTGAATCGCTACTTTATTGAGCAAATAGCACGTTGCGAGCAGGCGGGTATCGCAAAAGAGAAATTGTTGCTCGACCCCGGATTCGGTTTCGGTAAAAATCTCTCCCATAACTATTCATTACTGGCGCGCCTGGCTGAATTTCACCATTTCAACCTGCCGCTGTTGGTAGGTATGTCACGAAAATCGATGATTGGGCAGCTGCTGAACGTGGGGCCGTCCGAGCGCCTGAGCGGTAGTCTGGCCTGTGCGGTCATTGCCGCAATGCAAGGCGCGCACATTATTCGTGTTCATGACGTCAAAGAAACCGTAGAAGCGATGCGGGTGGTGGAAGCCACTCTGTCTGCAAAGGAAAACAAACGCTATGAGTAATCGTAAATATTTCGGTACCGATGGGATTCGTGGTCGTGTAGGGGATGCGCCGATCACACCTGATTTTGTGCTTAAGCTGGGTTGGGCCGCGGGTAAAGTGCTGGCGCGCCACGGCTCCCGTAAGATCATTATTGGTAAAGACACGCGTATTTCTGGCTATATGCTGGAGTCAGCACTGGAAGCGGGTCTGGCGGCAGCGGGCCTTTCCGCACTCTTCACTGGCCCGATGCCAACACCGGCCGTGGCTTATCTGACGCGTACCTTCCGCGCAGAGGCCGGAATTGTGATATCTGCATCGCATAACCCGTTCTACGATAATGGCATTAAATTCTTCTCTATCGACGGCACCAAACTGCCGGATGCGGTAGAAGAGGCCATCGAAGCGGAAATGGAAAAGGAGATCAGCTGCGTTGATTCGGCAGAACTGGGTAAAGCCAGCCGTATCGTTGATGCCGCGGGTCGCTATATCGAGTTTTGCAAAGCCACGTTCCCGAACGAACTTAGCCTCAGTGAACTGAAGATTGTGGTGGATTGTGCAAACGGTGCGACTTATCACATCGCGCCGAACGTGCTGCGCGAACTGGGGGCGAACGTTATCGCTATCGGTTGTGAGCCAAACGGTGTAAACATCAATGCCGAAGTGGGGGCTACCGACGTTCGCGCGCTCCAGGCTCGTGTGCTGGCTGAAAAAGCGGATCTCGGTATTGCCTTCGACGGCGATGGCGATCGCGTGATTATGGTTGACCATGAAGGCAATAAAGTCGATGGCGATCAGATCATGTATATCATCGCGCGTGAAGGTCTTCGTCAGGGCCAGCTGCGTGGTGGCGCTGTGGGTACATTGATGAGCAACATGGGGCTTGAACTGGCGCTGAAACAGTTAGGAATTCCATTTGCGCGCGCGAAAGTGGGTGACCGCTACGTACTGGAAAAAATGCAGGAGAAAGGCTGGCGTATCGGTGCAGAGAATTCCGGTCATGTGATCCTGCTGGATAAAACTACTACCGGTGACGGCATCGTTGCTGGCTTGCAGGTGCTGGCGGCTATGGCACGTAACCATATGAGCCTGCACGACCTTTGCAGCGGCATGAAAATGTTCCCGCAGATTCTGGTTAACGTACGTTACACCGCAGGTAGCGGCGATCCACTTGAGCATGAGTCAGTTAAAGCCGTGACCGCAGAGGTTGAAGCTGCGCTGGGCAACCGTGGACGCGTGTTGCTGCGTAAATCCGGCACCGAACCGTTAATTCGCGTGATGGTGGAAGGCGAAGACGAAGCGCAGGTGACTGAATTTGCACACCGCATCGCCGATGCAGTAAAAGCCGTTTAAAGCGTTAGATAACTGGCTAAAAAGGCGGCGATTGTCGCCTTTTTTCTCAGCGAACACATCGGTTTTGCTGTTTTTTTCCGCAGTTGATACAATGCGATAAAATTGCCCTTGCGAAGGTCATTCGCTTTGGTTAGTATTCACACCCGCTTCAGTGGGAAAGATTAAAAACTCCCGCTTTATTGGTTGAAGCATTGGTACGCGGCAACTCCGCAAGGAACAGGTTGATTATGTACGAAGCTCTTTTAGTAGTTTTCCTTATTGTGGCAATTGGCCTTGTTGGTCTGATCATGCTGCAGCAAGGTAAAGGCGCTGATATGGGAGCCTCCTTCGGAGCAGGCGCTTCCGCTACGCTGTTTGGTTCAAGTGGTTCTGGTAACTTCATGACCCGCATGACGGCGCTGCTGGCAACGTTATTCTTCATCATCAGTCTGGTGCTGGGTAACATCAATAGCAACAAAACCAATAAAGGTAGCGAATGGGAAAATCTGAGTGCACCGGTGAAAACCGAACAAACTCAACCAGCTGCTCCGGCTAAGCCGACCAGCGATATCCCGAACTAAAAAGTAGTATCCGTGCCGAGGTGGTGGAATTGGTAGACACGCTACCTTGAGGTGGTAGTGCCCAATAGGGCTTACGGGTTCAAGTCCCGTCCTCGGTACCAAATTCCAGAAAAGAGACGCTGAAAAGCGTCTTTTTTCGTTTTGGTCCTGGTCTGAGGAATGGTTGTCAGGTATCTGTATCTCGTCCAGTTGCTTTACTCGTAGCTGGTACCTTGAAACGATGGTGCCGGTACGCCTTAGTTATAAACTTTTCCCTTCTGCTGACATAATTGGCACTTTATTGTGTCAACTCCAGTTCCGGTACGAATACGGATATGTTTACTTCTCGATAAACCATCCTGCTCCTGTCAGTATAACTACTGATGGCTACGTTCTGCGTAATGTTTAGAGACGCATTGATAATGTTATTTAATTACTGAGAACGCAATGGCCGCATCATTTAAAAAGAAAAAACTAACAGTGTTTCGGTCTGATATGGATCAGAGTTGAAAAACATGTCTGATATAAAATTGAACATTGTTGATAATTGTTTATATTGGTTGTGAACTTGGATTTCTGGATGACAGTATTCAACAAATTTGCTAGAAGTTTTAAATCTCATTGGTTGTTGTATCTTTGTGTTATTGTTTTTGGTATTACGAACTTAGTCGCCTCTTCCGGCGCGCATATGGTTCAGCGCTTGCTGTTCTTCGTTCTGACCATCCTGGTTGTAAAACGTATATCATCCCTTCCGCTTCGCCTGCTTGTTGCCGCACCATTTGTGTTACTGACTGCGGCAGACATGAGTATTAGCCTCTATTCATGGTGTACCTTTGGTACAACTTTCAATGATGGATTTGCGATTAGTGTGCTCCAGAGTGATCCGGATGAAGTTGTCAAAATGCTGGGGATGTATATCCCTTATCTATGTGCCTTTGCTTTTTTATCCCTTCTTTTTTTGGCAGTAATAATAAAATATGATGTTTCCTTGCCGACAAAAAAAGTGACAGGAATATTATTGCTGATTGTCATTTCGGGCAGTTTATTTTTCGCTTGTCAATTTGCTTATAAAGATGCAAAAAATAAAAAAGCGTTCAGTCCATATATACTAGCGTCGCGATTTGCTACCTATACGCCGTTTTTCAATCTCAACTATTTTGCTTTAGCAGCGAAAGAGCATCAAAGATTACTCTCAATTGCAAACACGGTGCCGTATTTTCAATTATCAGTCAGGGATACAGGTATTGATACCTACGTGTTGATTGTGGGGGAGTCTGTACGTGTCGACAATATGTCTTTGTATGGATATACACGCTCTACGACACCGCAAGTTGAAGCACAAAGAAAACAGATCAAACTGTTTAATCAAGCAATAAGCGGCGCACCTTACACTGCGCTGTCGGTTCCCCTTTCTTTAACTGCTGATTCTGTTTTGAGTCATGACATTCATAATTACCCCGACAACATTATTAATATGGCTAATCAAGCAGGATTTCAGACTTTCTGGCTAAGCTCGCAATCCGCTTTTCGGCAGAATGGTACAGCAGTTACCAGTATCGCCATGCGCGCCATGGAAACAGTTTATGTCAGAGGATTTGATGAATTGTTGTTGCCGCATTTATCGCAAGCATTACAGCAAAATACGCAGCAAAAGAAACTGATTGTTCTTCATTTAAATGGAAGCCATGAACCGGCTTGTAGCGCCTATCCGCAATCCAGCGCCGTGTTTCAACCGCAGGACGATCAGGATGCCTGCTATGACAACTCCATTCATTACACAGATAGTTTGCTAGGTCTGGTTTTTGAATTATTAAAAGATCGCCGCGCCTCGGTCATGTATTTTGCCGACCACGGCCTGGAACGTGACCCTACGAAGAAGAACGTCTATTTTCATGGAGGCAGGGAGGCTAGCCAGCAGGCATATCATGTCCCGATGTTTATCTGGTATAGCCCCGTTCTTGGGGATGGCGTGGATCGCACAACGGAAAACAACATCTTTTCGACAGCTTACAATAATTACCTTATTAATGCGTGGATGGGGGTAACAAAGCCGGAACAGCCGCAAACGCTTGAGGAAGTGATTGCACACTATAAAGGAGACTCACGGGTTGTGGATGCAAACCATGATGTTTTCGATTATGTGATGCTCAGAAAGGAGTTTACAGAGGATAAGCAAGGTAACCCCACCCCTGAAGGGCAGGGTTGATGTCGAATTACTGGCCTTTGTTTTCCAGATTCTCCACCTGCGGCACGCCTGAAGCGGCAGAGGAGGAAAGCAGGCCAGTTTTGGCATAACCGAAAAGTTTCTCGCGGGTATCAGTGATATCCAGGTTACGCATGGTCAATTGACCAATACGATCATCTGGCGAGAACACCGAGTCGCCTTTTTCCATCGTCAGACGCTCTGGCTTGTAGGTCAGGTTCTCTGAGACGGTATTCAGGATTGAATAATCGTTCCCACGGCGCAGCTCCAGGGTAACTTCACCAGTGATCTGGCTGGCAACCCAGCGTTGCAGAGAGTCACGCAGCATCAGCGCCTGGGAGTCAAACCAACGCCCCTGGTACAGCAGACGGCCCAACTGACGACCATGCGCGTGATACTGCTCAATGGTGTCTTCGTTGTGAATACCGGTCAACAGGCGTTCATACGCAATGTGCAGCAGTGCCATCCCCGGAGCTTCGTAAATACCACGGCTTTTCGCTTCTATGATACGGTTTTCAATCTGGTCGCTCATGCCCAGGCCGTGACGACCGCCGATGCGGTTAGCTTCCAGCATCATTTCTACGTCGTCGCTAAAGGTTTTACCGTTCAGCGCCACCGGATGACCTTGCTCAAAGCGTACTGTGACTTCTTCTGCCGGGATCTTCACGCTCTCATCCCAGAATTTCACGCCCATAATCGGGTTGACGATTTTGACGCTGGAGTGGAGGTATTCCAGATCCTTCGCTTCATGCGTTGCACCAAGCATGTTGGAGTCTGTGGAGTAGGCTTTTTCGACAGACATTTTGTAGTCGAAACCGCAGGCAATCATAAATTCAGACATCTCATGACGGCCGCCCAGTTCATCAATAAAGTCAGTATCAAGCCACGGTTTGTAAATCTGCAGTTCAGCATTGGTCAGCAGACCATAACGATAGAAACGTTCGATATCGTTTCCTTTATAGGTGCTACCGTCACCCCAGATATTCACGCCATCTTCTTTCATCGCAGCAACCAGCATGGTACCAGTCACGGCGCGGCCCAGCGGCGTCGTGTTGAAATAGGTCAGGCCGCCGGTGGTGTTATGAAATGCGCCACACTGAATAGCGGCAATACCTTCGGCCACCAGTTGTTTGCGGCAGTCGATCAGACGTGCGTTCTCCGCGCCGTATTCCATGGCACGACGAGGGATCGCATCATAATCCTCTTCGTCTGGCTGGCCCAGGTTTGCAGTATATGCATAAGGAACCGCTCCCTTTTGTCGCATCCACAGCAGTGCGGCACTGGTGTCCAGACCGCCAGAAAAAGCGATACCAATACGTTGACCTACCGGGAGATGCTTGAGAATCGTCGTCATAAAATAACACCCTGCTTAATTAACTGATGATGAGCCTGGATTTCCGCTCTCACTGAATTTTTATGCAAAATAAATGAGTTTTCATTTAATCATCTTTTATCGGAGACAGGAAGAGTTTAGTGTGTTTTTTGTAAAATAATGCGCTTAAGGGAGAGCAGGAGAAGGCAAAAGTATTCAACAAATGAAAGTGAACTGGATATTCATTCACATGATTAGCAATAAACGTTGACAAAATGTGGCGTGGATCACTATAATGCCTGCAGATTTTACGTCCCGTCTCGGTACACCAAATCCCAGCAGTATTTGCATTTTTTACCCAAAACGAGTAGAATTTGCCACGTTTCAGGCGCGGGGTGGAGCAGCCTGGTAGCTCGTCGGGCTCATAACCCGAAGGTCGTCGGTTCAAATCCGGCCCCCGCAACCACTTTCCCTTAGAGTTCTTTTTCAAATATACTGTGAAGACTTCGGCCTTCGTAGTGGGATTTGAAAAAATCCTTCTGGAAAGTGCTCCAGACCGCAGTTGCGGTTATAGGGTTCAGTTATATAAAGCCCCGATTTATCGGGGTTTTTTGTTATCTGACTACAGAATAACTGGGCTTTAGGCCCTTTTTTTATGTCTTGGGGGTGGGCTTGTCCACATTAGAGCAAAAATTAACAGAGATGATTACTGCGCCAGTTGAGGCCCTGGGTTTTGAACTGGTTGGCATCGAATTTATTCGCGGTCGCACATCCACACTGCGCATCTATATTGATAGTGAAGATGGCATCAATGTTGATGATTGTGCTGATGTGAGCCACCAGGTAAGTGCTGTGCTGGATGTTGAAGATCCCATCACCGTTGCTTATAACCTGGAAGTCTCCTCACCGGGTCTCGATCGCCCACTGTTCACGGCTGAACACTACGCCCGTTTTGTCGGAGAAGAGGTGACTCTGGTTCTCCGTATGGCGGTACAAAACCGTCGTAAATGGCAGGGCGTTATCAAAGCGGTAGACGGTGAAATGATCACAGTTACCGTCGAAGGTAAAGATGAAGTGTTCGCGCTGAGTAATATCCAGAAGGCGAACCTGGTTCCCCACTTTTAATAGTCTGGATGAGGTGAAAAGCCCGCGATGAACAAAGAAATTTTGGCTGTAGTTGAAGCCGTATCCAATGAAAAGGCGCTACCTCGCGAGAAGATTTTCGAAGCATTGGAAAGCGCGCTGGCGACAGCAACAAAGAAAAAATATGAACAAGAGATCGACGTCCGCGTACAGATCGATCGCAAAAGCGGTGATTTTGACACCTTCCGTCGCTGGTTAGTTGTTGATGAAGTCACCCAGCCGACCAAGGAAATCACCCTTGAAGCCGCACGTTATGAAGATGAAAGCCTGAACCTGGGCGATTACGTTGAAGATCAGATTGAGTCTGTTACCTTTGACCGTATCACTACCCAGACGGCAAAACAGGTTATCGTGCAGAAAGTGCGTGAAGCCGAACGTGCGATGGTGGTTGATCAGTTCCGTGAACACGAAGGTGAAATCATCACCGGCGTGGTGAAAAAAGTAAACCGCGACAACATCTCTCTGGATCTGGGCAACAACGCTGAAGCCGTGATCCTGCGTGAAGATATGCTGCCGCGTGAAAACTTCCGCCCTGGCGACCGCGTTCGTGGCGTGCTTTATTCCGTTCGCCCGGAAGCGCGTGGCGCGCAACTGTTCGTCACTCGTTCCAAGCCGGAAATGCTGATCGAACTGTTCCGTATTGAAGTGCCAGAAATCGGCGAAGAAGTGATTGAAATTAAAGCAGCGGCTCGCGATCCGGGTTCTCGTGCGAAAATCGCGGTGAAAACCAACGATAAACGTATCGATCCGGTAGGTGCTTGCGTAGGTATGCGTGGCGCGCGTGTTCAGGCGGTGTCTACTGAACTGGGTGGCGAGCGTATCGATATCGTCCTGTGGGATGATAACCCGGCGCAGTTCGTGATTAACGCAATGGCACCGGCAGACGTTGCTTCTATCGTGGTGGATGAAGATAAACACACCATGGATATCGCCGTTGAAGCCGGTAACCTGGCGCAGGCGATTGGCCGTAACGGTCAGAACGTGCGTCTGGCTTCGCAGCTGAGCGGTTGGGAACTCAACGTGATGACCGTTGACGACCTGCAGGCTAAGCATCAGGCGGAAGCGCACGCAGCGATCGACACCTTCACCAAATATCTCGACATCGACGAAGACTTCGCGACTGTTCTGGTAGAAGAAGGCTTCTCGACGCTGGAAGAACTGGCCTATGTGCCGATGAAAGAGCTGTTGGAAATCGAAGGCCTTGATGAGCCGACCGTTGAAGCACTGCGCGAGCGTGCTAAAAATGCACTGGCCACCATTGCACAGGCCCAGGAAGAAAGCCTCGGTGATAACAAACCGGCTGACGATCTGCTGAACCTTGAAGGGGTAGATCGTGATTTGGCATTCAAACTGGCCGCCCGTGGCGTTTGTACGCTGGAAGATCTCGCCGAACAGGGCATTGATGATCTGGCTGATATCGAAGGGTTGACCGACGAAAAAGCCGGAGCACTGATTATGGCTGCCCGTAATATTTGCTGGTTCGGTGACGAAGCGTAATAAACTGTAGCAGGAAGGAACAGCATGACAGATGTAACGATTAAAACGCTGGCCGCAGAGCGACAGACCTCCGTGGAACGCCTGGTACAGCAATTTGCTGATGCAGGTATCCGGAAGTCTGCTGACGACTCTGTGTCTGCACAAGAGAAACAGACTTTGATTGACCACCTGAATCAGAAAAATTCAGGCCCGGACAAATTGACGCTGCAACGTAAAACACGCAGCACCCTTAACATTCCTGGTACCGGTGGAAAAAGCAAATCGGTACAAATCGAAGTCCGCAAGAAACGCACCTTTGTGAAACGCGATCCGCAAGAGGCTGAACGCCTTGCAGCGGAAGAGCAAGCGCAGCGTGAAGCGGAAGAGCAAGCCCGTCGTGAGGCAGAAGAATCGGCTAAACGCGAGGCGCAACAAAAAGCTGAACGTGAGGCCGCAGAACAAGCTAAGCGTGAAGCTGCTGAACAAGCGAAACGTGAAGCTGCGGAAAAAGACAAAGTGAGCAATCAACAAGACGATATGACTAAAAACGCCCAGGCTGAAAAAGCCCGCCGTGAGCAGGAAGCTGCAGAGCTCAAGCGTAAAGCTGAAGAAGAAGCGCGTCGTAAACTCGAAGAAGAAGCACGTCGCGTTGCTGAAGAAGCACGTCGTATGGCGGAAGAAAACAAATGGACTGATAACGCGGAACCGACTGAAGATTCCAGCGATTATCACGTCACTACTTCTCAACATGCTCGCCAGGCAGAAGACGAAAGCGATCGTGAAGTCGAAGGCGGCCGTGGCCGTGGTCGTAACGCGAAAGCAGCGCGTCCGAAGAAAGGCAACAAACACGCTGAATCAAAAGCTGATCGTGAAGAAGCACGCGCAGCAGTACGTGGCGGTAAAGGCGGAAAACGTAAAGGTTCTTCGCTGCAGCAAGGCTTCCAGAAGCCTGCTCAGGCCGTTAACCGTGACGTTGTGATCGGCGAAACTATCACCGTTGGCGAACTGGCGAACAAGATGGCGGTTAAAGGCTCTCAGGTCATCAAAGCGATGATGAAACTGGGCGCAATGGCAACCATCAACCAGGTTATCGATCAGGAAACCGCACAGCTGGTTGCTGAAGAGATGGGCCATAAAGTTATCCTGCGTCGTGAAAACGAGCTGGAAGAGGCGGTAATGAGCGACCGTGACACGGGTGCTGCGGCTGAACCGCGCGCGCCGGTTGTGACCATCATGGGTCACGTTGACCACGGTAAAACCTCTCTGCTGGACTACATTCGTTCAACGAAAGTGGCCTCTGGCGAAGCGGGCGGCATTACCCAGCACATTGGTGCATACCACGTTGAAACTGAAAACGGCATGATCACCTTCCTGGACACCCCGGGGCACGCCGCGTTTACTTCAATGCGTGCTCGTGGTGCGCAGGCAACGGACATCGTAGTCCTGGTTGTTGCTGCCGACGACGGTGTGATGCCGCAGACCATCGAAGCAATCCAGCACGCGAAAGCGGCGCAGGTACCGGTGGTGGTTGCAGTGAACAAGATCGATAAACCAGAAGCTGATCCGGATCGCGTTAAGAACGAACTCTCCCAGTACGGCATCCTGCCGGAAGAGTGGGGCGGTGAAAGCCAGTTCGTACACGTATCTGCGAAAGCGGGTACCGGTATCGATGAACTGCTGGACGCTATCCTGCTGCAGGCGGAAGTTCTGGAGCTGAAAGCGGTACGTAAAGGTATGGCGAGCGGTGCGGTTATCGAATCCTTCCTCGATAAAGGTCGTGGTCCGGTTGCTACCGTTCTGGTACGTGAAGGTACTCTGCACAAGGGCGATATCGTTCTGTGTGGCTTCGAATACGGTCGTGTTCGTGCGATGCGTAACGAACTGGGTCAGGAAGTGCTGGAAGCGGGTCCGTCCATTCCGGTGGAAATCCTCGGCCTGTCCGGCGTACCGGCTGCGGGTGATGAAGTTACCGTTGTACGTGACGAGAAGAAAGCGCGTGAAGTTGCACTCTATCGTCAGGGTAAATTCCGCGAAGTTAAACTGGCGCGTCAGCAGAAATCTAAACTCGAGAACATGTTCGCCAACATGACCGAAGGCGAAGTTCACGAAGTGAATATCGTCCTGAAGGCAGACGTACAGGGTTCTGTCGAAGCGATCTCCGACTCCTTGCTGAAACTGTCTACTGACGAAGTTAAAGTGAAGATCATCGGTTCTGGCGTAGGTGGTATCACCGAAACCGACGCCACCCTGGCTGCGGCGTCCAACGCCATCCTGGTTGGCTTTAACGTACGTGCTGATGCCTCTGCACGTAAAGTGATTGAAGCGGAAAGCCTGGATCTGCGTTACTACTCCGTCATCTATAACCTGATTGACGAAGTGAAAGCGGCGATGAGCGGTATGCTGTCTCCGGAACTGAAACAGCAGATTATCGGTCTGGCGGAAGTTCGTGACGTGTTCAAATCGCCGAAATTTGGTGCCATCGCAGGCTGTATGGTTACCGAAGGTGTGGTTAAACGTCACAACCCGATCCGCGTTCTGCGTGACAACGTGGTTATCTACGAAGGCGAGCTGGAGTCCCTGCGCCGCTTCAAAGATGACGTTAACGAAGTCCGTAACGGTATGGAATGTGGTATCGGCGTTAAGAACTACAACGACGTCCGCACTGGCGATGTGATCGAAGTATTCGAAATCATCGAGATCCAACGTACCATTGCTTAAGGTTTTTAGGGTTCCATGCGGGATAAGGCGTTTACGCTGCATCCGGCATGGATTGCCTGATGTGACGCTGGCGCGTCTTATCAGGTCAACGTGAACAGCCCTTCCACCTGAAATTAATTTTAAAAAGGGGCTAACAGCCCCTTTTTTGTCAGGAGAATTTATTATGGCGAAAGAATTTGGTCGCCCGCAGCGCGTAGCGCAGGAAATGCAAAAAGAGATCGCTCTCATCCTGCAGCGTGAAATTAAAGATCCTCGCCTGGGCATGATGACCACCGTTTCCGGTGTCGAAATGTCTCGCGACCTGGCGTATGCCAAAGTATATGTGACGTTCCTCAACGACAAAGATGAAGACGCGGTTAAAGCGGGCATCAAAGCGTTGCAAGAAGCTTCTGGTTTCATCCGCAGCCTGCTGGGGAAAGCGATGCGCCTGCGTATCGTGCCGGAACTGACCTTCTTCTACGACAACTCTCTGGTTGAAGGGATGCGCATGTCAAACCTGGTGACCAGCGTGGTCAAACATGACGAAGAACGTCGTGTTAACCCGGACGACAGCAAGGAGGACTAATGAGTCGTCCTCGTCGTCGCGGTCGCGACATTAACGGCGTTTTGTTGCTGGATAAACCTCAGGGTATGTCCAGCAACGATGCGCTGCAAAAAGTGAAACGTATATATAACGCCAACCGTGCCGGGCATACCGGTGCGCTGGACCCGCTGGCGACCGGCATGTTGCCGATTTGCCTCGGGGAAGCGACGAAGTTTTCCCAGTATCTGCTGGACTCCGACAAACGCTATCGGGTCATTGCGCGTCTTGGACAGCGTACCGATACTTCTGATGCCGACGGACAGATCGTTGAAGAACGTCCGGTAACCTTTAGCGCAGAGCAGCTGGCAGCGGCACTGGATACTTTCCGTGGCGATATCGAACAGATCCCTTCGATGTATTCAGCACTGAAATATCAGGGCAAAAAACTGTACGAATATGCGCGTCAGGGCATTGAAGTTCCGCGTGAAGCGCGTCCGATTACCGTTTATGAATTGCTGTTTATTCGCCATGAAGGCAATGAGCTGGAGCTGGAAATTCACTGCTCAAAAGGCACTTATATCCGCACCATCATTGATGACCTGGGTGAAAAACTCGGCTGTGGCGCGCATGTTATTTACCTGCGCCGTCTGGCGGTAAGTAAATATCCGGTTGAACGGATGGTGACCCTGGAGCACCTGCGTGAACTTGTTGAGCAAGCTGAACAGCAGGATATTCCAGCCGCGGAGTTACTTGATCCATTACTGATGCCAATGGACAGTCCAGCTTCGGACTATCCGGTGGTGAATCTTCCGTTAACGTCTTCTGTTTACTTCAAAAATGGTAACCCGGTTCGTACATCTGGTGCGCCACTGGAAGGACTGGTTCGCGTCACGGAAGGTGAGAACGGCAAATTTATCGGTATGGGCGAAATTGACGATGAAGGCCGCGTTGCGCCTCGTCGCCTGGTGGTTGAATACCCGGCGTAATGTTAACCGTCTTGCGATAACAGGTCGCTACGAGTAGAATACTGCCGCTTAACGTCGCGTAAATTGTTTAACACTTTGCGTAACGTACACTGGGATCGCTGAATTAGAGATCGGCGTCCTTTCATTCTATATACTTTGGAGTTTTAAAATGTCTCTAAGTACTGAAGCAACAGCTAAAATCGTTTCTGAGTTTGGTCGTGACGCAAACGACACCGGTTCTACCGAAGTTCAGGTAGCACTGCTGACTGCACAGATCAACCACCTGCAGGGCCACTTTGCAGAGCACAAAAAAGATCACCACAGCCGTCGTGGTCTGCTGCGCATGGTTTCTCAGCGTCGTAAACTGCTCGACTACCTGAAACGTAAAGACGTAGCACGTTACACCCAGCTCATCGAGCGCCTGGGTCTGCGTCGCTAATTCTTGCGAGTTTCAGAAAAGGGGGCCTGAGTGGCCCCTTTTTTCAAGCTGACGGCAGCAATTCACTGGAAACTAATGTATTGTTGCTATGAATGATCTTCCGTTGCAGAGGTTCGCGCGGCTAATGAGAGGCTTTACCCACATAGAGCTGGGTTAGGGTTGTCATTAGTCGCGAGGATGCGCAGAAGATCGGGTATTAACACCAGTGCCGTAAGGTACTGTCTAAGAAAGAGAAAGGATATTACATTGCTTAATCCGATCGTTCGTAAATTCCAGTACGGCCAACACACCGTGACTCTGGAAACCGGCATGATGGCTCGTCAGGCTACTGCCGCTGTTATGGTTAGCATGGATGACACCGCGGTATTCGTTACCGTTGTTGGCCAGAAAAAAGCCAAACCAGGTCAGGACTTCTTCCCACTGACCGTTAACTATCAGGAGCGTACCTACGCTGCTGGTCGTATCCCGGGTAGCTTCTTCCGTCGTGAAGGCCGCCCAAGCGAAGGCGAAACCCTGATCGCGCGTCTGATTGACCGCCCGATTCGCCCGCTGTTCCCGGAAGGCTTCGTCAACGAAGTTCAGGTTATCGCCACCGTGGTTTCTGTTAACCCGCAAGTTAACCCGGATATCGTCGCGATGATTGGTGCTTCCGCAGCACTGTCTCTGTCTGGTATTCCGTTCAATGGTCCGATTGGTGCTGCTCGCGTAGGTTACATCAATGACCAGTACGTACTGAACCCGACTCAGGACGAGCTGAAAGAGAGCAAACTGGATCTGGTTGTTGCCGGTACTGAAGCCGCTGTTCTGATGGTTGAATCTGAAGCTGAACTGCTGAGCGAAGACCAGATGCTGGGCGCAGTAGTGTTCGGTCATGAACAACAGCAGGTTGTTATTCAGAACATCAATGAACTGGTGAAAGAAGCCGGTAAACCACGTTGGGACTGGCAGCCGGAGCCGGTAAACGAAGCGCTGAACGCGCGCGTTGCTGCACTGGCTGAAGCTCGCCTGAGCGATGCTTACCGCATCACCGACAAACAAGAGCGTTATGCGCAGGTTGATGTCATCAAATCTGAAACCATCGCGACGCTGCTTGCTGAAGACGAAACCCTGGACGAAAACGAACTGGGTGAAATTCTGCACGCTATCGAGAAAAACGTTGTTCGTAGCCGCGTACTGGCAGGCGAACCGCGTATCGACGGTCGTGAAAAAGATATGATCCGTGGTCTGGATGTGCGTACTGGCGTGCTGCCGCGTACTCACGGTTCTGCGCTGTTCACCCGTGGTGAAACGCAGGCGCTGGTTACCGCAACGCTGGGTACTGCTCGTGACGCGCAGGTTCTTGATGAACTGATGGGCGAACGTACCGATACCTTCCTGTTCCACTACAACTTCCCTCCGTACTCCGTAGGCGAAACCGGCATGGTCGGTTCTCCGAAGCGTCGTGAAATTGGTCACGGTCGTCTGGCGAAGCGCGGCGTGCTGGCAGTCATGCCGGATATGGACAAATTCCCGTACACCGTACGTGTTGTGTCTGAAATCACTGAATCCAACGGTTCCTCTTCTATGGCTTCCGTGTGCGGCGCGTCTCTGGCGCTGATGGACGCAGGTGTGCCGATCAAAGCTGCCGTTGCGGGTATCGCAATGGGTCTGGTGAAAGAAGGCGACAACTACGTTGTACTGTCTGACATTTTGGGCGACGAAGATCACCTGGGCGATATGGACTTCAAAGTTGCGGGTTCCCGCGACGGTATCTCTGCATTGCAGATGGATATCAAAATTGAAGGTATCACCAAAGAGATCATGCAGGTTGCGCTGAACCAGGCTAAAGGTGCGCGTCTGCATATCCTGGGCGTAATGGAACAGGCGATCAACGCGCCGCGTGGCGATATCTCTGAGTTCGCACCGCGTATCCATACCATCAAGATCAACCCGGACAAGATCAAAGATGTTATCGGTAAAGGCGGTTCTGTAATCCGTGCTCTGACCGAAGAAACTGGCACCACCATCGAAATCGAAGATGACGGTACTGTGAAGATTGCAGCGACCGACGGCGAGAAAGCGAAACATGCTATTCGTCGTATCGAAGAGATCACTGCAGAAATCGAAGTGGGCCGCGTCTACACTGGTAAAGTGACCCGTATCGTTGACTTTGGCGCATTTGTTGCCATCGGCGGCGGTAAAGAAGGTCTGGTACACATCTCTCAAATCGCTGACAAACGCGTTGAGAAAGTGACCGATTACCTGCAGATGGGTCAGGAAGTACCGGTGAAAGTTCTGGAAGTTGATCGCCAGGGCCGTATCCGTCTGAGCATTAAAGAAGCGACTGAGCAGTCTCAACCTGCTGCAGCACCGGAAGCTCCGGCTGCTGAACAGGGCGAGTAAGGTTGCCATTTGCCCTCCGCTGCGGCGGGGGGCTTTTAACCGGGCAGGACGCCTTGTTAGCAACCGGGAACAGGACGTTCATTCAACCGTGGTCTTCGGGAGTGGGAAATGAAGCCTTTTTTGCGCTGGTGTTTCGTTGCGACAGCACTTACGCTTGCAGGATGCAGTAATACTTCCTGGCGTAAAAGTGAAGTCCTCGCGGTACCATTGCAACCGACTTTACAGCAGGAAGTGATTCTGGCACGTATGGAACAAATCCTTGCCAGTCGGGCTTTAACCGATGACGAACGCGCACAGCTTTTATATGAGCGCGGAGTGTTGTATGATAGTCTCGGTCTGAGGGCATTAGCGCGTAACGATTTTTCGCAAGCGCTGGCAATCCGACCGGATATGCCTGAAGTATTCAATTACTTAGGCATATATTTAACGCAGGCAGGCAATTTTGATGCTGCCTATGAAGCGTTTGATTCTGTACTTGAGCTTGATCCAACTTACAACTACGCGCACTTGAATCGCGGGATCGCATTATATTACGGCGGTCGTGACAAGTTAGCGCAAGATGATCTGCTGGCGTTTTATCAAGACGATCCCAATGATCCTTTCCGTAGTCTGTGGCTTTATCTCGCCGAGCAGAAGCTCGATGAGAAGCAGGCTAAAGAAGTGTTGAAACAGCACTTCGAAAAATCGGATAAGGAACAGTGGGGATGGAACATTGTCGAGTTCTACCTGGGCAACATTAGCGAACAAACGTTAATGGAAAGGCTCAAGGCGGACGCAACGGATAACACCTCGCTCGCTGAGCATCTCAGTGAAACCAACTTCTATTTAGGTAAGTACTACCTAAGTCTGGGGGATTTGGACAGCGCCACGGCACTGTTCAAACTGGCGGTTGCCAACAACGTTCATAACTTTGTTGAGCACCGATACGCATTGTTGGAATTATCGCTCCTGGGCCAGGACCAAGATGACCTGGCAGAATCGGACCAGCAATAGCTGACGTACACATCAGCCCGTAATCTTTTTTGATTGCCATCACCTTAACGGGTGAGGGCGTTGTTGTTCGTTAATACACCTACTTTGAGCCGGTTCACACTTTTCAATGAAAATTGCTGATCAATTTCATGATGAGTTATGTAGACTGGCCGCCATTAATTTTGAGGCACACGTACTACATGGCTGAATTCGAAACCACTTTTGCAGATCTGGGCCTGAAGGCTCCTATCCTTGAAGCCCTTAACGATCTGGGTTACGAAAAACCATCTCCAATTCAGGCAGAGTGTATTCCACATCTGCTGAATGGCCGCGACGTTCTGGGTATGGCCCAGACGGGGAGCGGAAAAACTGCAGCATTCTCTTTACCTCTGCTGCAGAATCTTGATCCTGAGCTGAAAGCACCACAGATTCTGGTGCTGGCACCGACCCGCGAACTGGCGGTACAGGTTGCTGAAGCAATGACGGATTTCTCTAAACACATGCGCGGCGTAAATGTGGTTGCCCTGTACGGCGGCCAGCGTTATGACGTGCAATTACGCGCCCTGCGTCAGGGGCCGCAGATCGTTGTCGGTACTCCGGGCCGTCTGCTGGACCACCTGAAACGTGGCACTCTGGACCTCTCTAAACTGAGCGGTCTGGTTCTGGATGAAGCTGACGAAATGCTGCGCATGGGCTTCATCGAAGACGTTGAAACCATTATGGCGCAGATCCCGGAAGGTCATCAGACCGCTCTGTTCTCTGCAACCATGCCGGAAGCGATTCGTCGCATTACCCGCCGCTTTATGAAAGAGCCGCAGGAAGTGCGTATTCAGTCCAGCGTGACTACCCGTCCTGACATCAGCCAGAGCTACTGGACTGTGTGGGGTATGCGTAAAAACGAAGCACTGGTACGTTTCCTGGAAGCGGAAGATTTTGATGCGGCGATTATCTTCGTTCGTACCAAAAACGCGACTCTGGAAGTGGCTGAAGCTCTTGAGCGTAACGGCTACAATAGCGCCGCGCTGAACGGTGACATGAACCAGGCGCTGCGTGAGCAGACACTGGAACGCCTTAAAGACGGTCGTCTGGACATCCTGATTGCGACCGACGTTGCGGCCCGTGGCCTGGACGTTGAGCGTATCAGCCTGGTGGTTAACTACGATATCCCTATGGATTCTGAGTCTTACGTTCACCGTATCGGTCGTACCGGTCGTGCGGGTCGTGCTGGCCGCGCGCTGTTGTTCGTTGAGAACCGCGAGCGTCGTCTGCTGCGCAACATTGAACGTACTATGAAGCTGACTATTCCGGAAGTAGAACTGCCGAACGCAGAACTGCTGGGCAAACGCCGTCTGGAAAAATTCGCCGCTAAAGTACAGCAGCAGCTGGAAAGCAGCGATCTGGATCAATACCGCGCACTGCTGAGCAAAATTCAGCCGACTGCAGAAGGTGAAGAGCTGGACCTCGAAACTCTGGCCGCCGCACTGCTGAAAATGGCACAGGGTGAACGTACTCTGATCGTACCGCCAGATGCGCCGATGCGTCCGAAACGTGAATTCCGTGACCGTGATGACCGTGGTCCGCGCGATCGTAACGACCGTGGCCCGCGTGGTGACCGTGAAGATCGTCCGCGTCGTGAACGTCGTGATGTTGGCGATATGCAGCTGTACCGCATTGAAGTGGGCCGCGATGATGGTGTTGAAGTTCGTCATATCGTTGGTGCGATTGCTAACGAAGGCGACATCAGCAGCCGTTACATTGGTAACATCAAGCTGTTTGCTTCTCACTCCACCATCGAACTGCCGAAAGGTATGCCGGGTGAAGTGCTGCAACACTTTACGCGCACTCGCATTCTCAACAAGCCGATGAACATGCAGTTACTGGGCGATGCACAGCCGCATACTGGCGGTGAGCGTCGTGGCGGTGGTCGTGGTTTCGGTGGCGAACGTCGTGAAGGCGGTCGTAACTTCAGCGGTGAACGCCGTGAAGGTGGTCGTGGTGATGGTCGTCGTTTTAGCGGCGAACGTCGTGAAGGCCGCGCACCGCGTCGTGATGACTCTACCGGTCGTCGTCGTTTCGGTGGCGATGCGTAATCATCGCTGAACAGCGAAAACAATCTGTAAAATAATATATACAGCCCCGATTTTAACCATCGGGGCTTTTTTTCTGTCTTTTGTACTCGTGTACTGGTACAGTGCAATACATAACAACGTAGTCGCACTATTTTTCACTGGAGAGAAGCCCTCATGGCAACACTAACCACCACCCAAACGTCACCGTCGCTGCTTGGCGGCGTGGTGATTATCGGCGGCACCATTATTGGCGCAGGGATGTTTTCTCTGCCAGTGGTCATGTCCGGGGCGTGGTTTTTCTGGTCAATGGCGGCGCTGATCTTTACCTGGTTCTGTATGCTGCATTCCGGCTTGATGATTCTGGAAGCTAACCTGAATTACCGAATCGGTTCGAGTTTTGACACCATCACCAAAGATTTGCTGGGCAAAGGCTGGAACGTGGTCAACGGTATTTCCATTGCCTTTGTGCTCTATATCCTGACCTATGCCTATATTTCTGCCAGTGGTTCAATTCTGCATCACACCTTCGCAGAGATGTCGCTAAACGTCCCGGCACGGGCGGCGGGTTTTGGTTTTGCACTGCTGGTAGCGTTTGTGGTGTGGTTGAGTACTAAGGCCGTCAGCCGCATGACGGCGATTGTGCTGGGGGCGAAAGTCATTACCTTCTTCCTCACCTTTGGCAGCCTGTTGGGGCATGTGCAGCCTGCGACATTGTTCAACGTTGCAGAAAGCAATGCATCTTATGCGCCGTATCTGCTGATGACATTGCCGTTCTGCCTGGCGTCGTTTGGTTATCACGGTAACGTGCCAAGCCTGATGAAGTATTACGGCAAAGATCCGAAAACCATCGTGAAATGCCTGGTGTACGGTACGCTGATGGCACTGGCGCTGTATACCATCTGGTTGCTGGCGACGATGGGCAACATTCCTCGTCCGGAGTTTATTGGCATCGCCGAGAAGGGCGGTAACATTGATGTGCTGGTACAGGCATTAAGTGGCGTGCTGAACAGCCGTAGCCTGGACCTTCTGCTGGTCGTGTTCTCAAACTTTGCGGTAGCGAGTTCGTTCCTTGGCGTAACGCTGGGTTTGTTTGACTATCTGGCAGATCTGTTTGGTTTCGATGACTCAGCTGTGGGCCGCTTGAAAACGGCATTGCTGACCTTTGCCCCGCCAGTTGTGGGGGGGCTGCTGTTCCCGAACGGATTCCTGTACGCCATTGGTTATGCTGGTTTAGCGGCTACCATCTGGGCGGCAATTGTTCCGGCGCTGTTAGCCCGTGCATCGCGTAAACGCTTTGGCAGCCCGAAATTCCGTGTCTGGGGCGGCAAGCCGATGATTACGCTGATTCTGGTGTTTGGCGTTGGCAACGCACTGGTCCATATCTTATCGAGCTTTAATTTGCTGCCGGTGTATCAGTAATCAGCGGTGCCTTATCCGACATTTCTGCTGCCTACACAATGCCTGATGCGCTTCGCTTATCAGGTCTACGTAGGACAGCGTTGCCAGCTCGGATAAGGCTTCCCGCGTTAAGACACACTATCCCAACAACTCTTCCTTCACGTCCATCGCCAGTTCAAACGAATGCAGGCGCGCCTGGTGATCGAAAATCTGCCCGTTAACCATAATCTCATCGGCGTCGGTTTCGCGCAGGATCGACTGCAAGCCATGACGCACTTTCGCTTTATCGCCCACCAGCGACATACTCAGCGCCTGTTGCACGCCATACTGCTCAGACGGTGACCAGAACTGATCCATATTCTGAATCGGTGGCGGTAGTTGCCCGGTTTCGCCGCGGCGCAGCTTCACAAAAGCTTGCTGCATCGAGGTAAACAGAAATTCAGCGTCGCGGTTGCTGTCGGCGGCGATAATATTGATGCACACCATCGCGTATGGTTTTTCCAGTCGTGCCGACGGTTTGAAGTTGCTGCGATAAAGATGCAGCGCCTGGAACAACATATCCGGCGCGAAGTGTGAGGCAAACGCAAACGGCAGACCAAGCTGCGCCGCCAGTTGCGCGCTGTAAAGGCTGGAGCCTAGCAACCACACGGGGATTTTCTCGCCATAGCCTGGTACCGGGCGCACATGCGGATTGGGATCGCGGGCGTCAAACCAGTCCACCAGCTCCGCGACATCGCGGGGGAAATTATCAATATCGCCACTCATATGACGACGCAGTGCCATCATGGTTCGCTGATCGCTACCCGGCGCGCGGCCCAGCCCCAAATCGATTCTCCCCGGATAGAGTGTATTAAGCGTGCCGAACTGTTCGGCAATGACCAATGGTGAGTGGTTAGGCAACATCACGCCACCGGACCCCAGATGCAGCGTGGTGGTATTCGCTGCCAGATAACCAATTAATACCGATGTTGCAGCACTGGCAATGCCGGTCATATTGTGGTGTTCCGCCAGCCAGTAGCGATGATAGCCGCGCTTTTCAGCCAGACGGGCGAGATCGAGAGAGTGGGAGAACGCTTCTCGCGCTGAAGAACCTTCGGGGATAGGGGCCAGATCGAGTAGCGAAAACGCAATGGTTTTATCAGTCATAACAGCTCACTTTGTTACCGATTAATCTTTAATACTGCATTAAAGAGTAGTTAAAGTTGTTAACAAAGTGAGCTATTTGTTCAGGCTTGCAGTTCCAGCCCAGCCAGCCGCCGCCAGTAGCCGTTACAGTCGCTGTTTGCCGTCAACGGCAGTGGCGCAGCGCCATTTTCATTAGCGCGGAAGGCGTCGAGCATCGCGAAAGTGTCAGTACCCTGCGGTGACAGGCGGACCACATCAACCAGGCCCTGCATGGATGCCAGCTCGTTACCGAGGTTGTAAACGTAGCCGCTCATGGTCTGAATGCCATTGAGTACAAACACTTGTTGGTTTTCCTGCGACAGCACGTTGCGCCCGTTCGGATACTTAATGCAGCAGGTTTCGCACTCATCTTTCGGACGGTCTTCCGAACGCGCGGTAAAGCAGCGGGCGGAGTAGGCCAGCGGCAGATGACCGTAGCTCAGGACTTCCACTTCAAACTGGTTGCGAATCCCCAACTCATCGCACTGATTAAGCAGATTCACCAGCCAGTCGCGGGAAAGCTCCACCGGCATACACCAGCGCATCATGCCCTGTTTGAGCAATATTTTCAGCGTCACCGCGTTGTAGCAGTTCAGCGCGTGCCCGGCGACGAACGGCAGTTTGCGCTCAGCGCACATATTCACCACGCCGAGATCGCTGGCTTCAATCAGAAACTCACCGTTCTCAACATAGCGTTTCAGTTCGCCCAGTTCCGAGGATGCCTGCACCAGCGCCAGCGTGGAGAGGACAATCTGCTTGCCACTTCCGGCGAGCGATTTTGCCATCTCCAGCCAGTCGCCAACTTTGGTTGCCCGGCGTTTGCTACAGACCGCTTCACCGAGATAAATCACGTCGGCGCTGCTGGCGGCGGCCTGCTGATAAAAATCTTCCAGCGTCTCTTTTGGCCAATACCACAGCACCGGCCCTAAGGAATATTTCATTGCTTTTCTCACTGCCATTTACGGTGATATGCGCCAAGAGTGGTTTGCGTGCCTTCGGACATCGACCCGAGCGTCTCCATCCACGCGCTTTGCGGTATGAAGTTTTGCGGATCGGCCTTACAACGGTCGATAGCCTGACGCCAGACTTTCGCCACCTGGCTGACATACGCCGGGCTACGCTGGCGGCCTTCAATTTTCACCGAAGCAATATTCGCCGCCATTAACTCCGGCAGCAGTTCCAGGGTATTGAGACTGGTTGGTTCTTCCAGCGCGTGATAGCGCTCGCCGTCCACTAGATAACGCCCTTTACACAGCGTCGGATAACCTGCGTTTTCGCCGTCCTGATAACGGTCGATCAGCACTTCGTTCAGGCGGGATTCCAGCCCCTGCGGCGTTTGCTGCCAGCGCACGAAACGGGCCGGAGAACACGCGCCCACGGTGTTGGGCGACTCACCCGTCAGATACGACGACAGATAGCAACGACCTTCCGACATAATGCACAGGCTGCCGAAAGCAAAGACTTCCAGTGGTACAGGTGTGACCCGTGCCAGCTGTTTCACCTGATGAATCGACAACACGCGCGGCAGCACCACGCGGGCAACGTCAAAATGGCGATGATAAAAGTTAATCGCCTCTTCATTGGTCGCCGAAGCCTGCACTGACACATGACGCTCAATATGCGGGTAACGCTCGGCGGCGTACTCCAGCATGGCGAGGTCGGCGAGGATCAGCGCGTCGGCACCCAGCTGCGCCGCCATATCCACGGCGCGCTGCCAACGGGCGTAACCGTCCGGATGCGCAAAAGTGTTAATCGCGATGTGAAGTTTGCGGCGATGTTGATGGACAAAACTCACCGCTTCCTGCAATTTTTTCTCGGTAAAGTTAAGGCCGGCGAAGTGACGGGCATTGGTATCATCTTTTAGCCCGATATAAACAGCATCTGCGCCGTTTTCGATGGCCGCCTTAAGCGCCGGGAGATTTCCGGCAGGGCAGAGCAGCTCCATAATTTTTCCTGAAGGTTGCGCTATCAAAACGCAAAAATGTTAACGAACTGGGATTTTAGTTAACCTTGCTGCGACAATTTTTGATTTAAGGCAGTTAAAGTTGTATTGGTGGTAGCAGCAATTTCATATGGAATTGTTGATTTATACCGCTATGTTATTTTTCTGATATGGCAAAATAGGATGATTGTTGAAACAGGGAGTAAAACTCGTGTTGGATAAACTGCGTTCCCGTATTGTGCATTTGGGGCCATCTCTGTTGAGTGTACCGGTAAAACTGACGCCATTTGCGCTAAAACGCCAGGTTCTTGAGCAGGTCTTAAGCTGGCAATTCCGTCAGGCGCTGGATGATGGCGAGCTGGAGTTTCTTGAAGGCCGCTGGTTAAGTATTCATGTGCGTGATATTGACCTGCAATGGTTTACCTCGGTGGTGAATGGCAAACTGGTGGTCAGCCAGAACGCGCAAGCTGATGTGAGTTTTAGTGCCGACGCCAGCGATCTGCTGATGATTGCGGCGCGTAAACAGGATCCGGATACGCTCTTCTTCCAGCGTCGGCTGGTGATTGAAGGCGATACGGAGCTGGGGCTGTATGTGAAAAACCTGATGGACGCCATTGAACTGGAGCAAATGCCGAAAGCCTTACGCATGATGCTGCTGCAACTGGCGGATTTTGTTGAGGCGGGAATGAAAACCGCGCCTGAAACCAAACAGACATCGGTAGGTGAACCATGCTAATTCGAGTAGAAATTCCCATTGATGCGCCGGGTATTGATGCCCTGCTGCGTCGCTCATTCGAAAGTGATGCGGAAGCGAAGCTGGTTCACGATCTGCGTGAAGATGGCTTTCTGACGCTGGGGCTGGTGGCGACAGATGACGAAGGTCAGGTCATTGGCTATGTGGCATTTAGTCCGGTTGATGTGCAGGGCGAAGACCTGCAATGGGTCGGCATGGCACCGTTGGCGGTTGATGAAAAATACCGTGGACAGGGGCTGGCACGCCAACTGGTCTATGAAGGACTCGATTCGCTTAATGAGTTCGGCTATGCCGCAGTGGTGACGCTGGGCGATCCGGCGCTGTACAGTCGTTTCGGCTTTGAACTGGCGGCGCATCACGATCTGCGTTGCCGCTGGCCGGGCACTGAAAGCGCCTTCCAGGTACATCGTTTAGCGGATGACGCGCTGAATGGCGTTACCGGCCTGGTTGAGTATCACGAGCATTTCAATCGCTTTTAATCTCCGGGGTTTGCAGACTGCTTAACAGCTCTGCAAACCCTGCGCCTTCCGCTACCAGACGCTCTTTTTGCCGTTTGGTCAGTTGCTTAACGCGATATTCCGCCCGTAACGCCAGCGAACGATCGCCCACTGGAGCAGAAAACGCCAGCGTCAGTTCTCCTTTCCCGCGCAGTGCTTTCGCCCCTTTGCCGCTTTGGTGCTGCTGATAGCGGCGTTCGACATCCGTGGTGATCCCGGTATAAAGCTTATTGTCGGCGGTACGGATCAAGTAAAGAAACCAGGGTGTCATCGTCTGCATCGCATGTTAAGGTCAGGCCCACAGTATAAAAGAGAACAGCAATGGAAACACTCATCGCCATCAGCCGTTGGCTGGCAAAACAACATGTTGTCACCTGGTGTGTGCAGCAGGAAGGGGAACTCTGGTGCGCTAATGCCTTTTATCTTTTTGATGCGCAGAAAGTCGCCTTCTACATTTTGACGGAAGAAAAAACGCGCCACGCGCAGATGAGCGGGCCGCAGGCGGCAGTTGCCGGAACGGTAAACGGTCAGCCGAAAACGGTAGCGTTAATTCGCGGTGTGCAGTTTAAAGGTGAGATCCGCAGGCTGGAAGGTGAGGAAAGCGACCTCGCGCGCAAGGCGTACAATCGTCGCTTTCCGGTTGCCAGAATGCTGTCGGCCCCGGTGTGGGAAATCCGGCTCGATGAAATCAAATTCACCGACAACACGCTGGGCTTTGGTAAAAAAATGATTTGGCTACGCGACTCAGGCACCGAGCAGGCGTAACGCCTCGCGGTTAAACGCTGGCAGATCGTCCGGTGTCCGGCTGGTAACCAGCTGATCTTTATCAACCACGACTTCCTGATCGTAAAATTCCGCGCCCGCATTTTTAACATCAATAATGATCGGTTTAACTGCGGTCAGTTTGCGCCCCCGAATCACATCGGCGCTGATCAGCAACTGCGGGCCGTGACAGATGGCAAACACCGGTTTGCCACTATTCACAAAATCACGGGTAAAGGTGACAAAACGGTTGTCCCCACGCAGATAATCCGGTGAATGGCCGCCCGGTAGCAGCAGGGCATCAAACTCCGCAGGCGTCACTTCATCGATGGATTTATCGATGGTCACGCTGGCTTCTCCTTTTTTGCCTTTCACCGTTTTACCCGCTTGTTTTTCAATGGTAATCACTTCGTGTCCGGCTTTACGGAACTCGTCTGCGGGTGAAGTAAATTCTGAATCCTCAAATTCATCAGTGATTAAAACGGCAATTTTCTTACTCATGCTTCCTCCGCGTTGTTGCATTGGATGAGGCGAATTTCCCACAATCGGGGATAATTACCTCATGGTCTATTAAGCCTGGTGCATGAGCCGTGGAGCGCAAGGCAGACAATTCTGTAAAGGAGCGAAGATGAGTCAGGTACTGATTACAGGCGCAACGGGGCTGGTGGGCGGTCACCTGCTGCGGATGTTGATTAACGAACCGAAAGTTAACGCCATTGCTGCGCCGACGCGACGTCCGTTGGGCGATATGCCCGGGGTGTTTAATCCCCATGATCCGCAACTGAGTGACGCGTTGGCGCAGGTCACCGATCCCATCGACATTGTGTTTTGTTGTCTCGGCACCACGCGGCGAGAAGCGGGGAGCAAAGAGGCGTTTATTCATGCCGATTACACGCTGGTAGTGGATACCGCATTAACCGGGCGGCGACTGGGCGCGCAGCATATGTTGGTAGTCAGTGCGATGGGTGCCAATGCCCACTCGCCGTTTTTCTATAACCGCGTCAAAGGGGAGATGGAAGAAGCATTAATCGCCCAGAACTGGCCGAAATTGACCATTGCTCGCCCGTCGATGTTACTGGGCGATCGTAGCAAACAGCGGATGAACGAAACGCTTTTTGCGCCGCTGTTCCGTTTGTTACCAGGTAACTGGAAATCCATTGATGCGAGAGACGTGGCGCGGGTCATGCTGGCAGAGTCGATGCGGCCTGAGCATGAAGGCGTGACGATTTTAAGCTCTTCAGAATTACGCAAAAGAGCTGAATAATTATTCCCAAGAATTGATAGTGAGCGTAATATTCACGCGCTCAATTATCATAACTTATTCCTGGGGAATGCTATGACTGGTCAGTCTTCATCTCAGGCGGCAACGCCCATTCAGTGGTGGAAACCCGCGCTTTTCTTTCTCGTTGTCATTGCCGGTCTCTGGTATGTGAAATGGGAACCTTACTACGGCAAAGCGTTTACTGCTGCCGAAACCCACAGTATCGGTAAATCTATCCTTGCGCAGGCGGATGCTAACCCATGGCAGGCGGCGTTGGATTACGCGATGATCTATTTCCTCGCGGTATGGAAAGCGGCGGTGCTGGGGGTGATCCTCGGTTCGTTGATTCAGGTGCTGATCCCGCGTGACTGGTTGTTGCGTACGCTTGGGCAATCGCGCTTTCGCGGCACGCTGCTGGGAACGCTGTTTTCGTTGCCGGGCATGATGTGTACCTGCTGTGCGGCTCCGGTCGCGGCGGGAATGCGTCGCCAACAGGTGTCGATGGGCGGTGCGCTGGCATTCTGGATGGGCAATCCGGTGTTAAACCCGGCGACGCTGGTGTTTATGGGCTTTGTCCTCGGCTGGGGTTTTGCGGCGATTCGTCTGGTGGCCGGGCTGGTGATGGTGTTGCTGATTGCGACGCTGGTGCAAAAATGGGTGCGTGAAACACCGCAAACGCAGGCACCGGTCGAAATTGACATACCGGAAGCACAGGGCGGGTTTTTTAGCCGCTGGGGCAGGGCGCTATGGACGCTTTTCTGGAGTACGATCCCGGTTTACATCCTTGCAGTACTGGTGTTGGGTGCCGCTCGCGTCTGGTTATTCCCCCATGCCGATGGTGCTGTCGATAACAGCCTGATGTGGGTGGTGGCGATGGCGGTAGCAGGATGCTTGTTTGTCATTCCCACGGCAGCAGAAATTCCGATTGTACAAACGATGATGCTGGCAGGTATGGGAACCGCTCCGGCGCTGGCATTGTTGATGACGCTCCCGGCGGTGAGTTTGCCGTCACTGATTATGCTGCGCAAAGCGTTCCCGGCGAAAGCCTTATGGCTGACGGGGGCGATGGTGGCAGTGTCTGGTGTGATTGTCGGCGGGCTGGCGCTGTTGTTCTGATTTGAGGGAAAACATGTCGGATGCGGCGTAAACGCCTTATCTGACCTACGGTTTGTATCGTTGTAGGCCTGATAAGACGCGGCAAGCGTCGCATCAGGCATTACAAGGGGCTGCTATTTAATAAACGTAAACGCCGTAGTTACCCGCTTCACGCCGCTCACCCGGCTGGCAATATCTGCCGCCGCTTTCGCTTCACGTTCAGTCACCAGCCCCATCAGGAACACTTCACCGTTTTCGGTGGTCACTTTCACGTTGGACGATTTCACCAGGTCGCTGGTTAAGAGCTGCGAACGCACTTTGGTGGTGATCCACGTATCGTTAGATGCTTCGCCCAGACCAATCGGCTGGCCCTGACGAATCTCGTTATACACTTCGTTGGCACCGTCTACGCCCATAGCAATCTGTTTGGCGCGAGCCGAAAGTTCAGCATTTGGTGACTGCCCAACCAGCAGCACTTTGCCCTGATAGGCCGTTACATTAATGCGCGCTTCTTTCTTAATCTGTTCGTCTTTCGACAATGCGCTGTTCACGCGCACTTCCAGGGTACCATCGTCCACCTGGGTGCCGACACTGCGTGGGTCAGTTGCGGCTTTGGTACCCACAGCAGCGGTACCCACTACGGCAGCGGCAACACAACCTTGCAACAGCAGCGCGGAAATAAGGACTGCGATTGGCGATAATGCCTTCATGTATTCTCCTTAATCATCCTGGTGAGGGAAAAGCGTGTTATCGATCAGATCGCACAGGCAATTTACCGTCAGCATATGCATTTCCTGAATGCGAGCACTACGATGCGAAGGAATGCGGATCTCCACATCTTGTGGCCCTAACAAACCTGCAAGTTCGCCGCCGTCATAGCCGGTCAATGCCACAATGGTCATATCACGCGTAACGGCAGCTTCTACCGCTTTTACAATATCGCGGCTGTTGCCACGGGTGGAAATGGCTAACAATACATCTCCCGCATGACCCAGCGCCCGCACCTGTTTTGCATACACTTCATCATGTAAGCGATCGTTGGCAATCGCCGTTAAGACAACATTATCAGTATTTAGTGCAATGGCAGGTAAGCTGGGCCGCTCCGTTTCGAAACGGTTGATCATGCTGGCAGCAAAATGCTGTGCATTGGCAGCGGAAGTTCCATTACCACAACAGAGGATTTTGTTGCCATTGAGCAGAGACTGAACCAGCGTCATGGCTGCACGGGAGATGGCATCCGGAAGCGCCTCTGCCGCCGCAATTTGAGTTTGAATGCTTTCAGTGAAGCAAGCTTTAATTCTTTCTTGCACGCTAATCCTTAAACCTTAATTATGAGTGGTCATTAAAGGCATCCTTAATCCACTCAACCTCATTCCCGGTGAAGGCTACCACATCGAACCGGCAATCCACAGTATCAAAACTCCCATTATGACGCGCGAGCCACAAGCGGGCAGTCTGTAATAATTTGTGTTGTTTGCTGCGGGTCACACTGGCTGCCGCGCCGCCATAAAGCGCAGAGCGGCGATAGCGTACCTCGACAAAAATGGTGGTCCGGCCTTCACGCATTATCAGATCGATCTCGCCGCCACGCTCGTTCACGTTAGCGGCGATAAACCGCAGTCCTTTGCCTTCCAGCCAGCGACGCGCTTGTGCTTCCCACGCATCGCCGGTCAGTTTGGTGGTTAACTGACGGGGACTACCTGACCTTGTTGGTACTGTAGCCATGATAACTTCCTGTTAATCACGCAATCCGGGTTAGCCGTCAGGCTTCCGGTATTACCGTTGATTTCAAAACCCTGAACCTGGCGCATTTGTGAGAAATGATTTGCCAGCGACCAGGCATCGACGCCCATCGCATACATGCGAGCCAGTGAATAATCGTTATTCACCGCGCTGAGTGCCTGCTGCATTAACGGTAGATTACCGCCTGCCAGCATCGGGATTTCGCTGTACTGCAAGCCTTCCATCTCCAGTCGGAAATCCGGGCCAGCGGTCCCTTGCGCACTGCGGGAGCTGGCGTACAGCGTTGCACCGCTCTGGCTACCGTTACGCATGGCGATCATCGGTTTGATAAAAGCGATTTCACCCGGCGTTGCCACAATGTACACCGCATCGACACGACCGCCATTATTGGTGAACTGGTCATCGGTTGGCGTGGTTTGCAGCGTTGGATTGTTGGTCGTCATGCCGGAGTCGGTTGTCGCTCTGAGAGTAATCGGGCTACCCGTTAAAGCAATACCAGAACCGCCGTTAACACCCGCGCGTAATTCGCTGGTGGAACCAAATTTTTGTTGCAGAACGGTGCCGCCGCCCAGTTTCTGCCACTCTTGCGCAAACGCATTGGCTACGCGATCGCCCAATGAACTGCGTGGGATCAGCACCAGCGGCGCTTGTTTACCCTGGTCACGAATATGACGCGCTGCATCGCGCGCTTCGTCTTCCGGTGAAAGCGCGAAGTAACAAATATTGACGCGATTTTCGATATTCTCCGGCTGGTTCAGTGCCAGTACGTTCAGCGGAGTGTTGCTCTTCAGCAACTCTTCAACGTTATTTTTCAGCAACGGACCGACCACAATACTCGCGCCATCCTGCTGAACCTGGCTTAAGATCTGGCTAAGTGGTTGTGATGAGGTATCGTAGATTTTCAGCTCTGCGGATGGATTTGCGGGTGCGCTTACCGCTGCGGTGCTTGTCGCCGGGGCGCTTACAAGCACCGGCTGGGCTGCAGGCTGTTCACCGGTCAGATCGCTAACCGAGGCTTGTGCCGGGCTGGCAACGCCATCCACGGTTTGCGGTTGAGGTTGTTCTGCTACGTCTGCGGCAGGTGCGGCAGCTACCTGAGCTGCCACTGGCTGAGTGCCGATATTTTTCGCCGCTTCAAAGCCTTGCTGAATAGTGCGACCAAATACCGCTGCCTGGCCATTCAGTGGCAACAGCAGGGCGATTTTGTTGGTCGAGGCTGGTTTAAACGCTTTTACGTTAACCAACTGCGTTGGCAGCATTTTCGCGCCCGGATTGTTCGGATAACGTTTCTGCCAGTCGGCGATCCCGGCTTTCATCATGTCGGGATCGTTACGGTTATCAAACCAGACGCGCTGCAGATCCAGCCAGCCTTGCAGAATATTTTCGTCGGCGTTGATCACCAGCGTATTCGCCTGTTCCTGAGTCATGGAGGAGAGCGCCTGCCAGGTGGCATCAATATTCTGCTGTTTTTCTTTCGCGCCAAGCAGCGGTTCCTGAGCAATTAACGCGCGCAGTAAATCAATGGAAGGACGCCCCTGGCTGGCATCGATTTTTGCCTGCCAGTAACGCGCTTGCTGGTTTTGTTCTAAATCGGCAGGTGTGATTTTCGCCAGCAAGTTTTGCGCGCCAGCAAAATCTTTCTGCGCCAGTTTAATCTCTACCGCCAGCAGTGTTTTCTCGCGACGCTGAGCATCGTTCAGTTCTTGCGGTAGTTGGTTAAACAACTCAACCGCCTGCCCGGTTTTACCTTCTTTCACCAGTGCACGAATGGCGAGTAATTGCCAGTTGATCCTGGTATCATCAGAGCTTTGCTGCATCTGCTGAAGATAAAAGGCAGAATCAGCCTGCGCCGTGCCCTGCATATAAGCAGTGGACTGATCGGGAGTATGGGTGCCACAACCGGCGAAAATCAGGGCTGCCAGAACAACAGGCAGACAACGCGCGGCTTTCAAACGAGAAAATGTTGAGGGTACCATAATGTATCCAGTGATATTTTTTTACGCAATGCTCAATATTAAATCGGCAATACGGACGACACAATGAAACAACACCAATCGGCGGATAATTCTCAGGGCCAGCTTTACATTGTACCGACGCCAATCGGCAATCTGGCGGATATCACCCAGCGTGCGTTAGAGGTATTACAGGCCGTTGATCTGATTGCCGCCGAGGATACTCGTCACACCGGTTTATTGCTGCAACATTTTGGGATTAATGCCCGGTTGTTTGCGCTGCACGACCATAACGAACAACAAAAAGCCGAAACGCTGCTGGCGAAGCTGCAAGAAGGGCAGAACATTGCGCTGGTTTCCGATGCCGGAACGCCGCTAATTAACGATCCTGGCTACCATCTGGTGCGTACCTGCCGTGAAGCGGGGATTCGTGTGGTGCCGCTACCCGGACCGTGTGCTGCTATCACTGCGTTAAGCGCCGCGGGTTTACCCTCTGACCGTTTCTGTTACGAAGGCTTTTTACCTGCCAAATCAAAAGGCCGCCGTGATGCGCTAAAAGCCATTGAAGCGGAGCCGCGCACGCTGATTTTTTATGAATCTACCCACCGTCTGTTAGATAGCCTGGAAGATATCGTTGCGGTATTAGGCGAATCCCGCTACGTGGTTCTGGCGCGTGAGCTGACCAAAACCTGGGAAACCATTCACGGCGCGCCCGTTGGCGAGCTGCTGGCGTGGGTAAAAGAAGATGAAAACCGTCGCAAAGGCGAAATGGTGCTGATTATCGAAGGTCATAAAGCACAGGAAGAAGACTTACCCGCCGATGCCCTGCGCACGCTGGCGCTGCTACAGGCAGAACTGCCGTTGAAAAAAGCGGCGGCGCTGGCGGCAGAAATTCACGGCGTGAAGAAAAATGCGCTGTATAAGTATGCGCTGGAGCAGCAGGGGTAAGAGTGCCGAAGCGTTGCGTTAATCAAAACGCAACGTCTTCTTTTACCGCACGATGACGGTAATGGTGGCGGTGCCCTGAAATTTTCCTGTTTCCAGCTCACCACCGACCAGATTAACTGGCCAGGCGCGCATATTGACGGTGCCATGCCCGGAAGGATCAACGGGAAGGATACCGTTCTGAAAAGGAATATTTGCAACTCCGCCACCGAGATTTTCAATACGAATACCGACATCGGGCGCATTGTCTGAACTTCTTCGTCTGGCGACCAGGTTGTACTGGTCTACTACCCCAGTTGTACCGTCGATGCGCATTTGCAACGAGTTTTTAATCTTTGAAGTATCACCACAGTCATAAGTGATATCAAAGTCTACTGGAGTAAAACCGTCTGGCATGGCATTGCGGGTGGTAAACTTCTGACCATTGATGAATCCAAAATTAACCTTAATAACATCGCCCTGATTAATTTTGCACGACTGTGGGGCGGTGAGATTTCCCTGTATCGATAACTTGACTAAATCATGGAAGTCACCTGTAGACGGGCTTCCCATTCCATCGACCCACGCGCCTTTAATGACGGCAATATCCGTTTTCGGAATGGTCATCGAGCCGAGAAATGGCTTGGTGACATACAGGGTAAAGGTGGTATTTGCACCAATATTAACGGGTCCATAACGAGACGTATCACCCTGGCAAACACCCGTTTGGGTTGCAGCAGAATATACCGTGTTGTTTTTTATCTGTGTGAATCGGGTGTTAACAGAGACAACCTGGTCGGTTGTGAGTCCTGGAATGTCGTTTGCCTGTAATGTGGTTTTAATATCCAGGCTGTCATTGAGTTTGTAATATCCTGTCTGATGTCCAGTGGTGGTAAGTACGGGGCTGACCATATAGACAAGTTTAACTGCCTTACCCGCAGAGCAGGAACAGGCGTATTGCCAGTTAGTGCTACTTAGCGTTGCAGAGGTAAACTCCCGTCCTGTCACGTTATCTGTCTGGTTCACCGTAACATCATCAACCCCACTGCTGTAATTTGTCGCACCGCTAGTGCTATCGGCTCCACACCCTCCTGAGGAGGCATAAGCGCAGGATGTGGATATCAACAAAAGTCCTGTTATAAGAGGCGCTCTTTTCATTTTTTTATCCTTAATGGCACTGCGCCGTGCCTTGTAATACAGAGGTTGTTGGTTCTGAATCCGGTGTACTAAAAGCAAACTGACATTGTTGATCTGCCTGATTTCCCCAGCGTACAGTCCAGCTTTGTGATTTACTCGATATCCCAGAGAGATATAGTATGCCGCCCTCATCGACGATACTTTGTTGCCCCGTCTCATCGTTGCTGGCAAGAGCGCCAAAGGGCAACGGTTTACCGTTGCGATCGCTGACTGTAACAAGTACGCGATAACCGATATTGGCGTTGAAACGCGCCGCTACCATTGCACCTCTGTTGGGCACCACAAACTGTGTTGTTTGCTCAAGATCGACGTTATCGGGCAGCTGCGTAGTATCTACCGAGAGACGGTTTTCCTGATAAGTCGTGAGATAAGGAACCACTGCATAGCCAAAGGGATCAGTAGCAATCCCCGGATAGTTTTGTATCCTCACGCCAGATGCCCCGTTAGCATCAATAAGCGCAAAAGCGTTGCCCAGATATTGCGAGAGCGTCACACCATGAGGATGGATAACCACGCCGCCGGTAACGCCGTAATTGTATTGGCTACTGTCATTACCGTAACTGTATCCGGCACTGAAGGTTCCATAAGGTGAACGGTAACTGGCGTTCACGCTACTGTTATGGTTGTTATCGTCATCCAGACTTTGTTCCAGGCTATAGCTCAGGCGACCATCATCCAGCAGTGAACCATCAAGACGCATTTCATGTTGGGTTGGGCGATCTTTCTGGCTGGTCATCTGATAGGAAACCCGGCTACGCGGTAACCAGCGTTCTAACGGAATACTGAGATTCAAAGAGAGTGCGCGGTCATTATTTTGATCAGTGTAGCGGCTGTATTGATAATTCAGGCTGTAACCAACTCCCCATTGCTGGCCGGAAACCCCAACAGAGATATTCCTGTTTTTATCGTTATTGCCCCAATAGTCTTGCTGCGAACCGGAGGCATACAGACTTACCCCATCAAATATTGTCTGGCTGATGTTGAATTGAATTTCACTTTTTTGGCGACTGTTATAGTTCTAATTACGGGTATTGGCTTCATCAAAACTAAAATAGCCATCGTTGGTATAGCGATAGTAGCTGACAGCGATATTGGTGTTGGTTTCCGGGATATCTTTGATGTACTGCGTACGCCATTGATAGCCATGAAAAGAGTGCTGGTTATCGAATTGGGTGTCAGCTCTGTTGATATCCATCGACAACGCGCCCAGTGCGCCAAGTGTGCCGCCGATACCGATCCCCAGCGCATAATAATCTTCAGAACCGAGCAGGCCGCCATACAGCGTAAAAGTATTATTCAAACCATATATTGCCGTGGCTTCAGCAAATTCGGGTTCCTTGCTATCACTGTTTGCATCAGCGCGATAGCGTCCAGCGGTCGCGCTATACTTTAGATGCCCAGGTCGCTGCATCATGGGTAATGAAGAATAAGGCTGGATAAAGCGACGTTGTGTACCGTCACTTTCTTCAATCGTGACTTCTAAATCGCCGCTGTTGGAAGAGGGGTAGAGATCGTTAATTTCAAAGGCACCCGCTGGCACGTTGCTTTGATAGATCACATAACCATTTTGCCTGATAGTCACGATTGCACTACTGTTTGCGATACCGCGTACCGTTGGGGCAAATCCGCGCTGGCTGTTTGGCAACATATTATCGTCGGAAGCGAGTTGCACGCCAGTAAAGGTGTAGCTGGAAAAAATACTGCCGCTGGTGGCGCTTTCTCCCAGAAGCAACTGAGACTTCAACGCCTTGATATCACGTTGTAAATAACTACTGATAGTGTTCCAGCTTGACGCCTGATCGTTGCGTGTCCACGTAGAATAGTTACGTAATCGCCAGGGGCCAAAATTAGCACCATTTTGCATATTCAGGTACTGTCGTTGGCTACGATTGCCCTGGCGGTAACGGTTATCAGAACCTGTAAACGAGTAGTTGGTAAACAGCGTTGGTATACCATCGTCCCAACGAGAAGGGGAGACGTAACATCTTGCATCACGGTACAGTGCAATTTGGGGAATGCTCAAATTAAGTCGCTGATGATTGAAATCAAATTCAGCAGCTGTACCGGGAATGATTTGTTCAAGCGAGTTGATCACGCTATCGTCATCTTTTTCAGCCAGCGCCGGGATTTCATCCACCTTAATACCCAGCTCACGTAGTTGTTCTACCGTAAACTGTGGCTGCAGAAGTTGCTCTGCATTGGCGGTAAATGTAATTTTTTTCTGTGAAATCTTCTTTTTATTCAGCCAGATATCAACCTGATAAGTTCCTGGTAGTTGTGCGTATTTCTTTGAAAATCGTGACAGATCGGTTGTTTGCATACCACTTTTTGTGGTTTCCAGCATAATGGGGTCGAAATAATACTCTTCGGCGTTAGCGGTAGTGCAAAGCATGCCGCTGCCAGTGAGCACCATCGGCAAACAGCGTTTGATAATGAGCGCCAACTGTTTCGGTGTGCGTTTATGTCCCTGGTGGTGTCGTTGTGGCATTCCCTGATGACCTGTGTTTTTTATATTTGTTATTGCAGTGGACGAGTTTCTGTCCCGGAACTGCCGCCATAATCATTGATCGCAGCCCATTTCACGTTCTTTCCGCCAGATGCAGGAAGTGGTAACTGTTTATGTTCTCCGGGCGCGATATATTCAATTTTGCTTGTGAGATCGATTTTATCGACTGCCAATCCGGCAAATACGACGTAATATTCAGTTGGGTTATATATATTGAGTGAATGATCACTACGTTTAAATTCCAGTGATTTCCACGCATCGTTTACCCGTCCCTTCAGGTGTGCGGGGCGATAAAACATTTTGATCCGTGTTTTAAATACCAGCGTCAACTCGTTAGCATTAACATCATCTGATTTTTTCTTTGCTGGAATGGCACGAACATTAATGTAGAACAGCGACTCTTTATTTTCAGGCAGGTTATCAGCTGTTTTAATAATTCGCAGTGATGAGTCATCGCCAGCCTCAAGACGAAATAGCGGTGGGGTTATAATAAATGGGGCACGGCTTTTACCATCTATATTATCTACCCATGATTGCAGTAAATAAGGCGTTTCTGCGCCTTTGTTTGCGACAGGTAACGCAGCCTCTTTGCGGCTGGCATCATAGATCACTCGCGTTCGCTGTAAAACGATTCCTCCTGCAAGCGCCTGGCCAATACAGAAGCTACACAACAAGGTTAATATCACCGCGAATGTTCGTTTTGACATAGTTATTTTTCAACCTGATACAACGAGAAAGAGGAAGGAAAAGGGCGTTATCTGACAGGTCAGATAACGCCGTAACGTATTAACGGTAATCCAGCGTTATGTTAACGACAGCGTCTGCTTCCCCTGGGGTGATTTCTGATGCTTCAACGGTTGATACGTAGTAAGCGATGAGGTCAACATTGACAATACCATTGGAGTCCGCCGGGATCTGATAAACCGTGTTATCATTGCCCATAGCATTCAGTGGCATAATGTTTCCGCTTTCCGCATCGTCAATACGGATACCCACACCTGTTGCCGCTATGCCAGCAAAAGAGCCTACTTTTGCCAGATTAGGGAAGTTAGGAACGGTACCATTATCCCGCGTTTCTAGCCATAGACGGAAAGACGCTTCAACGTTGCCGTTATCGTGCTCCCACCCAGTCATTGGGCAGTTAACTAAAGGAATAGTGAATGGAATTTTTGGGCTACGATCGCCAACAGAACGAAACTGTTCGGCATTATAGTGACCAAGAGCAACTTCAATTTTCTTATCAGAGTCATTGATTTCACAAGCGGATTTTAAAATCTCGCCATCAAAAACTATTTCACCATCTGTTGCAGCGGCATTACCTGCGAAAAGCGCAAGTAAGCCCGCAATGGCTATTTTTGTACCTTTATTCATATATAACCTTATCCTTGTAACAAGTACATAATCATATTTAATGTGAATATATGTTCAACATCTTTAAAGATTATACAGGCAGAAATATTTCATTGAACATTAAATAGACTGAACTTTAAGATTATATTTATATGCAAATATTTGATATTTTCATTATATTGATATCAATTTTCTATGTATTCAAAAGAGTATAAATGCCTGACTTTGCTGCGCCAGGGGGCGAGTCAGAATACGAGGTGATTTATTAATAGAACAAGTTATATGTATATCTAAAATTAAATTGTTGAACATAACTCCTTTTGCTATCGGCGTTATGTTCAACCCAGTCAAATGTTATTTAATATAATGCGTGACTGTTACATAAGTTAATTTAAACATTTTGAGCAAATTTTTCATCTGGTTAGGTGTTAATTAAACAAATAAAGTTACTGTGCAGCCATAAAAATGAAGCCGGGATAGCGGTAGAGACTTTAGCCGTGAGAAAACGATCTGTCGCATCCTGCTTTCCTTCGCCAGTCACCAGTAACAAAACTTCGCGGGCATTGAGAATATCCTTCAGGCCTAAGGTGATCCCACGAGTCACGGGGCGACCCGCGGTTTTTAACATCTCATGTTGCTGTGTTCTGGCATCAAGTTGACTGATATGGCAGGCCGGTTGCAGGCTTTCTCCCGGTTCGTTCAGCCCAAGATGACCGTTTTTCCCCAATCCGAGAACGCATAAATCCAGACCGCCTTTGCGCGCAATCAGGTTCGTTACCCGTTCGCACTCTGTCTCATTTATCTCTTCGGAGCGAAAGCTGATGAGCTGGTCTTCACGTAGCCCCAGCGGCTGCACGATATGCTGTTGCAGGAAAGTTTCGCAGGTACCAGGCATCGTTAATGGCAGATCCACCCATTCGTCGAGCTTCACGAAGGTGAGCTGGCTGACATCAACCTGCTGCTGGTGGATTTTTTCTACCAGATAATGATACGTCAGTAATGGCGTGGCTCCGGTCGCCAGGCAAATCACGGCATCCGGTTTGCTACGGATCACGGCCAATAAATATTCGCTGGCACGTTCACTTAACGCCGTATAGTTTTCAACTTGCTGAAGGGTTTGCACAGGATGAAATTCCTTAAGTAAAGAGGCACCACCAGACGCAGTGCCTCGTTCCATTTACAAAATGCCGAATGCGGAACAAACAATAGAGAGCACAAAAGTCACGCCGATTAACAGCACCGGATGCGCTTTTTTCACCCGCAGGAAGTAATACATCAGCAGGGTGTAGGCCATCGGTAAAATGTTCGGGAAGACTTTATCGAAGAAATCCTGCTGCAGCGCGACGCTGTGGGTACTGTCGATGGCAAACGATGTCACCACGTTAATATGCACATACGAAGCGATCAGCCCGCCGATTACCGTGATCCCGAGGATGGTTGCCGAACGGGCAATCATCTGCGAGTTCTCTCGCACTTTATCGATCGCCTTCACGCCGACTGAATAACCGACGTGGGTCCAGCCGACGCGCAGGAAAAAGATAAGCAGGTAAACGGCGAAAAATAGAATCGGCCCCAGCAGGTTTCCCTGGCTGGCAAATGATGAGCAAATTCCCGCCATAATCGGCAACAAAGTAAACCAGAAAATCGCATCGCCAATCCCGACGATTGGGCCAAACAGTGCCACTTTGAGGCCTTTAATGGTGTCGCGGTTTTCTCCTTTTTCTTCCATCGAAATTAATAACCCCATCAGGAATCCGACCAGATTCGGGTGGGTATTAATAAATTCGAGGTTATCTTTCATCGCCGCGCTTAAGCCCGGTTTGTCGTCCTTATAAATCTTTTTCAGGATCGGCAACATCGCCCAAGTAAAACCGCCCGCCTGCATCCTTTCGTAGTTAAAGCTCGCTTGCAGCAGCGACGAACGAAAGCCCAGACGGGTGATATCTTTTTTACTGATTTCAGATCCCATTGCTGTAGTCCTCTTCTTCATTTTTACTGGCAACGGGCTGCGGTTGCGCTTGCTGCCGGGATTTCGCATTGAAAAACTCATACACCGCAAAGCCTGCGCCCAGTACGGCAACCGGCAACAGGTTGCTGACCTGGATGTAGCAAACAAACAGGAAACCGGCGATCAGGTAAGGGATATATTGCGCTTTGAACATTACGCGCAGCAGCAAGCCAAAACCAACGGCAGGCAGAATACCGCCTGCCACTTCAAAGCCGTGGGTCAGCCAGGCGGGCATCGCTTTCACCAGCGCCTGCATCGCCCCCTGTGCCAGGTAAGTACAGAGGAAAGCAATCACCGCATACGCTGAAGCGACGATGAGCATCGTTGTCCAGTTAAGCCGGGAAAACGCTGCCGTATCCGCCTCTTTCGCGCATTTATCGGCTTTGGTCATAAATAATGAGAAAGCGGAATAGAAGAACAGAATTGTAGATTCAATTGGTCAACGCAACAGTTATGTGAAAACATGGGGTTGCGGAGGTTTTTTGAATGAGACGAACATTTACAGCAGAGGAAAAAGCCTCTGTTTTTGAACTATGGAAGAACGGAACAGGCTTCAGTGAAATAGCGAATATCCTGGGTTCAAAACCCGGAACGATCTTCACTATGTTAAGGGATACTGGCGGCATAAAACCCCATGAGCGTAAGCGGGCTGTAGCTCACCTGACACTGTCTGAGCGCGAGGAGATACGAGCTGGTTTGTCAGCCAAAATGAGCATTCGTGCGATAGCTACTGCGCTGAATCGCAGTCCTTCGACGATCTCACGTGAAGTTCAGCGTAATCGGGGCAGACGCTATTACAAAGCTGTTGATGCTAATAACCGAGCCAACAGAATGGCGAAAAGGCCAAAACCGTGCTTACTGGATCAAAATTTACCATTGCGAAAGCTTGTTCTGGAAAAGCTGGAGATGAAATGGTCTCCAGAGCAAATATCAGGATGGTTAAGGCGAACAAAACCACGTCAAAAAACGCTGCGAATATCACCTGAGACAATTTATAAAACGCTGTACTTTCGTAGCCGTGAAGCGCTACACCACCTGAATATACAGCATCTGCGACGGTCGCATAGCCTTCGCCATGGCAGGCGTCATACCCGCAAAGGCGAAAGAGGTACGATTAACATAGTGAACGGAACACCAATTCACGAACGTTCCCGAAATATCGATAACAGACGCTCTCTGGGGCATTGGGAGGGCGATTTAGTCTCAGGTACAAAAAACTCTCATATAGCCACACTTGTAGACCGAAAATCACGTTATACGATCATCCTTAGACTCAGGGGCAAAGATTCTGTCTCAGTAAATCAGGCTCTTACCGACAAATTCCTGAGTTTACCGTCAGAACTCAGAAAATCACTGACATGGGACAGAGGAATGGAACTGGCCAGACATCTAGAATTTACTGTCAGCACTGGCGTTAAAGTTTACTTCTGCGATCCTCAGAGTCCTTGGCAGCGGGGAACAAATGAGAACACAAATGGGCTAATTCGGCAGTACTTTCCTAAAAAGACATGTCTTGCCCAATATACTCAACATGAACTAGATCTGGTTGCTGCTCAGCTAAACAACAGACCGAGAAAGACACTGAAGTTCAAAACACCGAAAGAGATAATTGAAAGGGGTGTTGCATTGACAGATTGAATCTACAATGACGTACTGCATTAACAAACTAAACGGCAGGCCAAGACCAATTGCTGTTTTGGCATCAACGCCCGTAGACCATGCAATGACGGTGGTCATCAGACCCGCCATAATCGGGTTGGGCGGCTGAACACCACCTGCAGGGGTTAATCCGGCGAAAGCCAACTCTGTCAGACCACCGGTAATTAAGCCAGTCTGAATATCACCGAGAATAGCGCCAGTTAGGGTACAAACGATTATCGGGCGGAATAAAAATAAGGCTTCCAGCCAAAAATCAATCCCCAGAACAAAAACTAACGCCGCCAGGGATAATCCCTGAAGTAGGGTTATTTCATGCATTTTTATTACCTCAAACCAATATTAAGGCGATTTTAGATTTAGTCAGGGATTTGTTCTTTTTGATCGCCAGGGACGTCATGAATGAAAACATTCACGCCACGTTGTTTAATAAAACGTAAGTCCGCGAGATCCTGGTCATCGACATAAACTTTACTGCTGATTTGCTTTTTCCCTTCCGAGAAATGCATATTGCCGACGTTGACATCTTTCAGGTCAATGCCACCTTCTACCAATTTACGTACCGTTTGTGGCGTACGGCAAATCAGGAAGATCTTCTGATGCGGTGCAGCTTTGCCGATGACGTTAATGGTTTTTTCGATAGTAAAGAAACGAATGCCAAAGCCGTAGGTTTCCGCGGTAATACCCATTAATTTCTGTTGAATATCATCGTTAGCGACAACATCATCCACGACTACCAGCAGATTTGCACCGATGGTGGATGTCCAGGTCACGCCAACCTGGCCATGAACCAGACGGTTATCAATACGGGTTAAGAGAATATTTGGACTGCTCATTGTGTAATCCTCACCATAAAGTTGAATAATATAATTTTTTTAAATATATTATTGTTGCGATATTGTACTGATGTATTTATTAAGGTTTAGTTATCTCCTTTTCCATTAAGGCACTCCCCGATATTAATCGGGAAGTACATTGGGATAAATCATAAAAAACTAATGATTATGCTGAAATTCGATTCGCTGAACCACAGACATTAATTTTATTTCTGACAACTTCTTTCATCGCATCCATTCCGACGCGCATATAATAACGAGGATCATTACCCTGCGGATTTTCCGCAAACCAGGCTTTAACCGCGCCAGCGAAGGCTATTTTTAATTCTGTGGCAACGTTCACTTTTGTGACGCCAAGTTCAATAGTGCGACGGACAAATTCATCCGGAACATCGCTGGCACCATGCAGCACCAGAGGAACATCCACCACTTCACGAATTTCCGCCAGCCGCTGGAAATCAATCTTCGGCGTTTTGCTGTATAAGCCGTGCGCCGTACCAATCGCTACCGCCAGGCTGTCGACGCCAGTCAGTTCGACAAAGCGTTTAGCTTCTTGTGGATCGGTCAGGAATGCACTTTCGGCGTCAACGCTCATGTCATCTTCAACACCGCCCAGGCGGCCCAGTTCTGCTTCCACGCTGCAATCTTGTGAGTGGCAGAAGTCAACAACCGATTTCACCAGCTTCACGTTCTCGGCAAACGGGAAGTGGCTGCCGTCGATCATCGCACTGCGCACACCTGCGTGGACTTTACGGCGAATATCATCCAGCGATTCGTGGTGGTCGAGATGCAGCGCCAGTGGCATGTTGTAGGTTGTGGAATAGGCGCTACACAGGGCGTAGATCTCTTCCAGCGCGATGTGTTTAAAGGTCCCCGGCGTTCCGGCGAGGATCACCGGCGATCGCATTTCACTGCACACTTCGAGGATCGCTTGGATCGTCTCGGCGTTATGAATGTTAAAAGCAGGCACCGCGTAGCCATTGGCCTGGGCGTCCTGTAACAGATATTTAGTGGAGATAATGCTCATAATGCGATCCTCTTATGCCTGCCACGGATGAATGATTACGCCTTGCACCACGCGGTTAACGGTGCCACTGGCTGATGGGGTATCCGGCGTATTGCCCATGTGCAGCGACTGCATCAGTGCAAACGTCTGGGCGTACATCAGGAAGCAAAATGCCTGCTCAACGTCGATAAAGTGACGTGACGGTGGCAGGATGATATGTGGACCGGCAGCGACGATGTCGCTGCTTTCCGCGGCGATGGCGATTACACGCATTGCCTGGTTGTCACGGCGAAGTTCAGCCAGCAGATCAAGATCATACTGACGGGTGTAAGGGTGGCTGGAGACAAATACCACCACCAGCGTTTCGTCATCGACCAGCGATTTTGGTCCATGACGGAATCCGGTTGGAGAATCATAAAAGGCCGCCAGTTTACCCGCCGTCAGTTCCAGCACTTTCAGCGCCGACTCGCGTGCTGCGCCCTGTAAGCCACCGCTACCGAGATAAACGATCCGTTTCCACGGTGCGTAACCAAACACACCTTCGCTGAAATCGCCCAGTGAGGTCAGGATCGCCTGGCAACGATCCGCCACGTCGCGGAAGGTTTGGCTGTTGATCGTCTCAGGTGCGAAAACCGCGAGGCAGCTGGCCATCATGGTGGTAATGCTGCTGGTCATCGCAAAGCCGCGATCGTGCGTTTCTGCGGGCATCAGCAGGGCAAACGCGTTATCGCTGTTGATCGCGTTTTGGTAAAGAGCGCCCGCTTCGTTGCAGGTGATCGGCAGGTGATAGCATTCCGGTACAAATTGATTTGCCAGTTCCACGGCTGCGACGCTTTCCGGGCTGTTGCCGGATCGACCGAAGGAGATCAACAGCAGCGGATGGGCTGGGTTCAGGTAGTCCATCGGATTAGTGACCAGATCGGTGGTCGGTACGGCGCTGAAGTTTTTACCGGTATGGCTGGCGAGCCACGGCGCGATGATGTCACCGATAAATGCCGAGGTTCCGGCTCCGGTCAGGATGATCCGCAGATTCTCTTTGCGCAGTAACGGTTCAAGGAAGTTATTGAGCGCGGAACGTAGCGCGTCGATGTTGGTGAGTGAACGGATCCATGCGCGAGGCTGATGGCGGATCTCTTCTTCAGTCCATGTACCGGTTGCGGCGGCAGCAGGGGTGTAATTTTTTGGCATAACTCAATCCTTAGTCTGATGAACTTGACGTCGGGCGTTGTCGCTTTCACTTGCCTTTCGTTTCATTTCACTTGGTGATGTCTTTCGTTGATTAAAATCTATAGAAAAGAAACAGAAAGTTCAATGGAGAAAAAGGAAATAAAACGAAATCTGTGATCATTAAAAGAAAAGACAAGGGAAGATTAAAGAATTGCGTAATGACGTCGCTATGTTCACCGATTGCTGGATGCGGCGTACCGTAGGTCGCATAAGACGCGTTAGCGTCGCATCCGACACCGCTGCACAGATCAAAACGAAAGAAAAAGAAAGGCCTTACGGGGGAAGTGAAGGCCCAATAAAGGAGCAAACTATCAAAACGAAGCTAATTGACTCTGAATCCAGATTTGTTGCACATGCAGCCCGCTATCCAGCGCAACGATGCTGGCGCGTTTGCCCGGTTTAAGCGATCCCAGAACACCATCAACACCCAGCATTCGCGCCGGATGCAGCGATGCCATATGAATGGCTTCCGCAGGCGTTACGCCCGTCAACTCGACCATGTTGCGCACTGCCGCATCAACAGACAGCGTACTGCCCGCCAGCCCACCGGACGCGGTACGGACAACGCCACCGTGCATCTGCACTTCTTCGCCACATAACGTATAGCGACCATCCGGCATCCCGGCTGCCTGCATCGCGTCGGTGATCAGCACGATTCTCTCTTTTGCACAGCAACAACACAGCGACATCGCCGCCGGATGCACATGATGACCATCGGCTATCAGTTCCAGCCAGGCGCGCTTGTCCGTTAATCCCGCGCCAACCATTCCCGGTTCGCGGTGATGTAAACCTGTCATCCCGTTATAGCAATGCACCAGGCCGTCGGCACCAGCATCAAACGCGGCGCGAGTTTGTTGCCAGGTCGCCGCGCTATGCCCCAGCATCACTCGTACATTTTGCTGTTTAAGATGGCGGATGGCCTGCAATGCCCCCTCTTTTTCCGGTGCCAGCGCTACCACGCGTAAGGTGTGCTGAGAAACGGCAATCAATTGATCCAGCTCGGCAATTTCAAGCTCGCGAAACAACTCCGGCGGATGCGCGCCTTTATTCTGCGGCGTGAAGTACGGTCCTTCGAGATAACTCCCCAGCACTTGCGCACCAGGTCCGCCGCGTTGGCAACGTTGCGCAATACGTTTCAGCGCCGCATGAATGGTATTAAGCGGCGCGGTTACGGTAGTCGGTAACCAACTGCCGACACCTTCGCGTGCCTTGTGCATTGCCAGCTTGTCGAGCACATCCGGCGCGTCATCCATTACATCAACGCCCGCACCACCGTGTACATGGGTGTCGATGTAAGCGGGGCAGAGCAGTTCCGCATCGCGTTCAGTCACGCCCACTGGAATCGGTTCGATTGCTGCGATGACACCGTCAGCAATACGCAACTGATGGTCATCGAGCCATCCCTCTTCAGTCAGCAGCCTTCTGGCGCGCAGAACGTGTGTCATATCCCTTCCTCGACCGGACATTCTTCATGGCAGCGGCCTAACTCGTCCACCAGACTGGTCAGCCCACGATGTCCACACTCCAGTGCCTGTACACGGAATTCTTCACCGCTTAACCCTTCGCGCTCCAGCACCATCTCCAGTAGCAGTTGCAAATTGGTGCCGGTGATCACTTCACAGCCCGGTTTTTGCATCGCCAGCGTTGAAGCTACGCGAAACGGCGTGCCGCCCAGCAAATCCGTCAGAAAAACAATGCCGTCTTCACAATCCAGTTGGGCGATGGCCTCTTCAAGCTGCGATGTAAGCAGCGCGGTGCTTGAGGTTTCCGGAAAATCGATGGCGATAAACTGCGATTGCTCACCGAGAATTTGCTTCATTGCTTTTTCCATGCCGCTGGCAAACCCGCCATGCCCTGTCAAAATAATACTTAACATCTAATACCTCATTGTATTTAAAGGAAATGGCAGAATTTACCGACGATGCCGAGAACCACGGTAACTGCAATCAGACGCAGCGGACTCCAGCCGCGGCGTACCAACCAAAACATGGTCAGGGTGTAGACCAACGGTAAGAAGGCCGGCATCAGTTTGTCGATAACATCAGCCTGTAACTTAACCACTGCGTCGCCCGCCGTGATTTCCAGCGTGGTGCTTAAACGAACATAGGTTGCCACCAGCGCACCGATTACCGTCATCCCAACGATAGACGCAGCATGGCCGACTTTTTTGGTATTCGCTTTAATCAGTGGAATCGCCGCCACGCCCATGCGGTAAGCATAATGCGCCAGACCAAAACGCAGCCCCAGGTGTACCACGTTGAACAGCACAATAAAGACGACTGCGCCAAGAATGGAGCCTTGCAATGCCAGACTGGCTCCAATCCCGCCACAAATCGGCAGTAGCGTTAGCCAGAACATTGCATCGCCAATCCCGCCGAGCGGCGCACCGACGGCAATTTTGGTGCTCTGAATACTGTTAACGTCCTGCTTAGAACGCTCCATCGCAAGGATAATGCCGATAACAAATGTCACCAGAAACGGATGGGTATTGAAGAAACCCATATGCCCCTTCATGGCGCGCGCCAGGTCGCGTTTATTAGTGTGGATCTTTTTCAGAGCAGGCAGCAGACCGTACAACCAGCCAGAAGCCTGCATACGTTCGTAGTTAAAAGACGCTTGTAACAGCATGGAACGCCAGGCGACGCGGTTGATATCTTTTTTCGTCAGCTCCGCGCCAATGCTCTGATCTTCATACACGTTTTCATTGACGCCAGTCAGCAATGTTTCTTCGTTTTCACTGACGTTCGGCAGGGTGGTTTGATTAGATGCCATCTTCAAATTCCTCTTTCTGTGCCGCAGGTTGAGTCGGTTCAGGAGATTTACGCAGCAGGTCGATCAGCGCCATCGCCAGCGCAGCGGCAGCAATAGCCAGCACCGGTAACTTGAGCCAGGCTGCGGCAACAAAGCCCAGGATGAAGTAGGGGATGTAGACGTTTTTCATCATGATTTTCAGCAGCACGGCAAAACCGATTGCTGGCATGATGCCGCCCGCGACGCCGAGGCCGTCGATTAATCGTTGCGGCAGGACATCAATGATGGTTTTTGCATGTTCCGCGCCGAAGTAGATAGGCAGGAAAGCGCAGAGAAAATAGAAAGTGCCGAGTGCCAGCAGTGCCAGATAGTTCACGCGTTCAATGCCGCGAGTATCGGCGTTCTCCGCCATCCGGTCGCAGCGAGACATCACGCCGGACATCACCGAGAACAGGAAGGTAATCCCCATCTGTACTGCGACAGCGAAAGGTACGGCGACACCGACTGCGACATCGGGTTTCACGCCAGTAGTAATGGCAAACGCCGTGCCGACGATAGTACCGATAATCACGTTAGGCGGCTGTGCGCCCGCCAGCGGGGCCAGCCCCATCCACACCAGTTCCAGCGTACCGCCGGTTAAAATTCCGGTATGCAGATCGCCAAGTACCAGCCCGACCAACGGGCCGAGGACCACCGGGCGGTGCATATGTGTTAGGCCGTTAAACATATCCAGGCCAGCGATAAAGGCGATAATGCCCAACGCAAATGCCTGCAACAGGCTGATTTCCATGATGAATCCCTCAAAGTAATTTAAAGAGGTCCACAGCAGGCTCTGTCGGGACGCCCTGAACGAAGCATTCCACCCCAGCGGCTTTCAGGTCGTTAAATGCTGCGATATCGCCCGCATCCACAGAAACCGTTTTGGCGATTTGTTGTTTGCCATTGGCGTAGTGCATATTGCCAACGTTAATGCGATTCACCGGAACGCCACCTTTCACCAGCGTCAGGAAATCGGCGGGTGTTTTACAAACCAGCAGGATTTTCTGTCGATCGGCGGCGCGATGAATGTTGTCGATAACTTTTTGCAGCGTCCAGAAACGTACGGCGATCCCTTCTGCCAGTACCATTTCCATCAGGTTTTGTTGTACCGGATCTTCGGCAACCTCATCGTTGGCTACCAGCACCAGATTTGCCCCCGCAAATCCGACCCATTGAACGCCGACCTGACCGTGAATCAAGCGTTCATCAATCCGGCTTAAAACAATATTTGGCATAGCGTGTTCCTCTTTGTTTTGCTTATTGGCCTTCACAGGCTGTGTGGTACTGCGCCAGGATGTCCTGAATATGGTTGATAATGAGTTCCCGTGGCGTTGGCTGCAGCTCGCCGGAGCGAACTTTCACGTACTGCAGCGGCAGATACTGGCTGATCAGCGGCAGCGGAATTGGTGAATCCGCCAGATTACGTACCAGATGAGCGAAAGCGTCATCAATCTGGCTGTCCGGCCAGTAATAGCGCACGCGATCCGAGTAGCTATAACCACGCGCCAGACGACGCGCGTTGCCGTCACCGTGGTAGTGGCTTTGCCAGTATTCCGGGCGGTCGAGCATCACGTCTTCCAGCACCTGACGCAGACCAGAACAGACTTTCGCTGGCACCAGTTCTTCTTCAATCGCCGCCAGAGAGAACAGAGCTTCACGCAGGGCGAAGGTCAGCGCTGGGCCAACTTTCAGAATGGCAAAGTGGTCAATCACCAGCTGGCGCAGCGATTGCGGCGTTTGATAATCGGTAGAGTGCGCTTCGAAAATCAGCGTTTCGTAGTTTTCGACCATCTGGCTTAAGGCGCTCGCTTTGGCGGGCTGATAATCAATAACGTTGGTGTGATCGAATTCGACGCCGGGTTGAACCACCAGGGCAATGATGCGTGGCCAGATGGCATTCAAACCTTGCTTTTCAAAGGCGTGACGATGGGCTTCCAGCGTGGCGCGGGCGGCATCCGGCGTGGTGACCGCCAGCTCGCTTAAGGTTTCATGCGCGCCGCCAGGTACCGGCACTTCGGTACCAATGACATACTCCAGATCGGCTTCGCCAAAGTGTTCAAGACAGGTTTCTTCCGCCACTTTCGCCAGACGGGCGGCGCGTTCAGCCACGATGTCATCAGTTAAGGGAATTGGATCGTCCTGACAGGACATGCTGCAATCAAGGTGGATTTTTTTGAATCCTGCCGCAACGTAGCTTTTAATCAAATCATCGGCATTGGCCATTGCCTGAGCGGCTGGCAGGTTTTGCCAGCGGTTTGGCCCCAGATGGTCACCACCCAGAATCAACGCATCCTGCGGGAAATTCAACGAGTCGGCGAGCTGACAAACAAAGCCGCGAAAATCGGCGGGCGTCATTCCGGTATAACCGCCGAACTGGTCTACCTGATTGGAGGTTGCTTCAATCAGTAACGGCGTTTGGTTTGCACTGGCGTAGCGGATTGCAGCTTCCAGCACCAGCGGATGTGCGGAACAAACGGCATAAATTGCATTTGTTTTGCCCGCTTTGTGCTGTCTCACCATTTCTGTTAGATGTTTCACTTTCCTCTCCAGTTCAGATTACTGCGATATTAATCTTTCGTTTTGTTTCAGTTGATACTGCGTCATGGTGAGATAAAAATAAAACGAAAGACAATAGTTTTCTGATCTGATTCACAAAAGAAACATAATGAAAGTCACTGAAACGAGAGTAGCTTGCGTCAATGGGCAAGGTGGGCTTGCATTTGCTTAATAGAAAGGCGTTAATAGGCAAAACGAAATGAAACGAAAGTTTTACGAAAGGACTTACTATGAGTAATACCGACGCTTCAGGTGAGAAGCGAGTGACAGGCACCAGCGAGCGACGAGAACAGATCATTCAGCGTCTGCGACAGCAAGGGAGTGTGCAGGTTAACGATCTGTCGGCATTGTATGGCGTATCTACCGTGACGATCCGCAACGATCTGGCGTTTCTGGAAAAGCAGGGGATCGCTGTGCGTGCCTATGGTGGCGCGTTGATCTGCGATAGCACGACGCCGTCAGTCGAGCCATCAGTGGAAGATAAAAGCGCACTGAACACCGCGATGAAACGCAGCGTTGCGAAAGCTGCCGTTGAGTTGATTCAGCCAGGTCATCGGGTGATCCTCGATTCCGGGACCACCACTTTTGAGATTGCTCGTCTGATGCGCAAGCACACTGACGTAATTGCGATGACCAACGGTATGAACGTGGCTAATGCTTTGCTGGAAGCGGAAGGCGTTGAGCTGCTGATGACCGGCGGGCATTTGCGCCGTCAGTCGCAATCTTTTTACGGCGATCAGGCTGAACAATCGCTGCAAAATTACCACTTCGATATGCTGTTTCTTGGTGTAGATGCGATCGATCTGGAGCGCGGCGTCAGCACGCATAATGAAGATGAAGCCCGTTTAAACCGCCGGATGTGCGAAGTTGCGGAACGGATCATCGTAGTCACCGATTCCAGTAAGTTCAATCGTTCCAGTTTACATAAGATCATTGATACTCAACGTATCGACATGATCATTGTTGATGAAGGCATTCCTGCGGATAGTCTGGAAGGACTGCGAAAGGCTGGGGTTGAAGTGATTCTGGTCGGGGAGTGAGAAAGGGTGCCCGCTGGTCAACACGAATACGTTCGGCGGGCATTGTGAACACCATCAATGGTTTTCTTCTGTCTCTTGGGTGAGGCTTTCCCAGTCGGCAGGAGGATGTCCTCTTTTTAACATTTTACTGAATACGGTATAGGCATCTGTTTTTTTACCGTAGGTGCGCAGCGTGTTTTCATCGTTCATCCATCCCAGAATGATGACTTTCTCTTTTTCACTGTAACGAAAGAAGAGACGATAGCGACCAGCACCAAATTTTACCCGTGACCAGTCTTTATTTTTCCCAGAGCCTAACGACTTGCCATGACGGAATGCCGGTGATGATGGATTGACCGTGATATGCTCCTCAATCACTTTATGGACCACCGCCAATAACTTTGTGGCAGCTTTTCTCTGATAATTTTCAGGATCTTTTCCCTTTAATGCCTCGACTTCGGCAACTAAAGCATCGTAGGTTTCCTGAAAACAGGGATGAGCATATAGCGCCCAACCATTAACCCTTTGTGGAAAATCCATTATTCGTCGTCGCCAATCTCATCATCAATGTTGACGTCCATGCCAGCGACAAGTTTCTTTCCTTGTTGAATGTTGAATGGACGAGTTTTTTGCGGGTTGTTCTGGATATCTGCATCCAGAAAACGCAAAAATGCATTCATAGTATGATCCTCCTGTTCATCTCCCAGTCGGCACATAAAGACTTGCCCACCAGGCAGAATTTCGTAATGAATGCTGTCCTGGCCTGGATTCAGTTTTAAGGCCTCACGCACTGGCGCGGGGATAGTTGTTTGTCCGCGTATCGTGACCTTTGATTCAGTGGTCAGTACAGCGTGAGAGCGAGCATTAGCGGGCATGATTCACTGTCCTTTTACAGCCTGTTTTCTGCTCAAATTATAAGCTTGAACTAAGGTAATGCAAATGCATTATTAATGGACGTGGGGGCTTTAAACAATAAAAACATGGCACTAAGGCCATGTTTTGCGAGGGACGTTCCAAAAGAAATCAGGTCACCGGTGCCGGGTTAAACACCGCCAGCTGGTTATGCAGCCCCCATTGATCCGAGAAGGTTTTCTTCTTCCCGCTGGCGACGTCGAGAATAAAGTGGAACAACTTCCAGCCCACCTCTTCAATAGTTTCTTCGCCGGTAGCGATGGTGCCCGCATTAATATCCATTAAATCAAACCAGCGGTTCGCCAGCTCGGTGCGGGTTGCCATTTTAATGACGGGTACCGCCATCAGGCCGTACGGCGTACCACGACCGGTCGTAAACACTTGCACTGTGATACCCGAAGCCACCTGTTGCGTGCCACAGACAAAATCGCTGGCTGGCGTCGCGGCGTAAATTAATCCGCGTTTAGTCGGGCGTTGACCGGGCGACAGCACTTCAACAATTGCGCTTTTACCCGATTTAGCAATGGAGCCGAGTGCCTTCTCTACCACGTTTGCCAGACCGCCTTTCTTGTTGCCCGGCGAAGGGTTGGCGCTGCGGTCGGTTTTTCCCATATTGAGATAGTTATCGTACCACTCCATCTCCTCCAGCAGCCGTTTGCCGACCTCTTCGTTCACTGCGCGTGGTGTCAGCAGATGGATCGCGTCACGCACTTCCGTTACTTCTGAAAACATCACCGTTGCGCCGCAGCGCACCAGTAGATCAGACGCATAGCCAACCGCCGGGTTTGCCGTTACACCAGAAAACGCATCGCTGCCACCGCACTGCATACCAACGACCAGTTCTGAAGCCGGGCAGGTTTCTCGCTGCCGTTGATTCAGTTTTTGTAGATGGCGTTCGGCGATCTGCAAAATATCCTCGACCATGGACTGAAAACCGACATGCTTTTCATCCTGCAAACTGACAATGCTGGCGCTTTCTACTGGAATAGCTTGCACATCATCCGTTCCAGTCAGCAGGCGCTCAGGCTGCAACTTTTCACAACCCAGGCCAATCACCATTACTTCGCCGCCAAAGTTAGGATTCAGCGAAATATTGTGAATGGTACGGATAGGTACAACTGCCGCCGGTGCGTTAATCGCCACGCCACAACCGTACAAATGATTCAGCCCCACCACGCCATCGACGTTCGGGTATTTCGGTAGCAGATCGCGTTCAATGATTTTTACTACATAGTCCACCACGCCTGCCACACAGTGGACGCTGGTGGTGATACCGAGCAGGTTTTTGGTGCCCACGCTGCCATCGGCATTGCGATAGCCCTCAAAGGTGTATCCTTCCAGCGGCGGTAAGGGTTCCGGGACTTTGGTTGCCAGTGGCAGCGTGTGTAACGGCGGCGCTTCCGGTAGTACAACCATTGATTCGTCGATCCAGCTTCCGCGTGGGATTGCACGCACGGCGTAACCAATCACTTCGCCATAACGAATAATTTCACCATTAGCCGGAATGTCCAGCAATGCGACTTTATGCCCCTGGGGAATATGTTCAATTAATTCCAGCCCATCCGGAAAACGCGTTCCTGCTTTCAGGCCATTATCATTAACAATAATTGCCACATTATCTGTGTCGTGAACTTTTATATAAAACGCAGTTGGCGTTTCTTGTCTGATTTCGATGTTGGCCATTGTGCAATATTCTCCAGCCAGGGGTTATTAAAATGAGGACCTGGTCTCATTTAAAAATAAATGACTTCATTGGGTGAAATAAGAATGTCAGGAGTTTAAACGCAGAAATGTGATCAATGTCAATCATTTCAGGGATTGCAGTGCCGCCCGGTAAGGTAAAGCGCAAATCTGTGCTTTAGCGCGCAACCTTATGTGCATATGCTCAAAATAATATTTAAATAGTATTAATTAAATTAGCATTTGCACAATGATTATTATTCTCGCGCTGCTTATACTAATTCCCGAGTTCATTGTCGTTACGGCATAAATGAAACTCATAAATAACACCTTCCCCATAATAATAAAAATCAGCATAAGTACCCGAGGTAAATAAAATGATTCTGGACACCGTTGACGAAAAAAAGAAAGGCGTGCATACCCGCTATTTAATATTACTGATTATTTTTATTGTTACCGCCGTTAACTACGCCGATCGTGCAACGCTGTCTATTGCTGGTACCGAAGTGGCAAAAGAGTTGCAGTTAAGTGCGGTTTCGATGGGTTACATCTTCTCCGCTTTTGGCTGGGCCTACTTGCTGATGCAAATCCCCGGCGGCTGGCTGCTTGATAAGTTTGGCTCGAAAAAAGTTTACACCTACAGCCTCTTTTTCTGGTCGCTATTCACCTTCCTGCAAGGCTTTGTTGATATGTTCCCGCTGGCCTGGGCAGGGATCTCCATGTTCTTTATGCGCTTTATGCTCGGCTTCTCGGAAGCGCCATCATTCCCGGCGAACGCCCGAATTGTCGCCGCCTGGTTCCCGACGAAAGAACGTGGTACTGCCTCCGCCATCTTTAACTCGGCGCAATATTTCTCGCTGGCGCTCTTTTCGCCGCTGCTTGGCTGGCTGACTTTCGCCTGGGGCTGGGAGCACGTCTTTACCGTTATGGGGGTGATTGGTTTTGTGCTGACGGCGCTGTGGATCAAGTTGATTCATAACCCGACAGATCACCCACGTATGTCTGCGGAAGAGCTGAAGTTTATCTCTGAAAATGGCGCGGTGGTCGATATGGACCACAAAAAGCCGGGCAGTGCGGCAGCAAGCGGACCCAAACTGCATTACATCAAGCAATTGCTCTCTAACCGCATGATGCTGGGCGTATTTTTCGGACAATATTTTATCAACACCATCACCTGGTTCTTCCTCACCTGGTTCCCGATTTATCTGGTGCAGGAAAAAGGCATGTCGATTCTGAAAGTGGGTCTGGTCGCCTCGATTCCAGCACTGTGTGGTTTTGCGGGCGGCGTGCTGGGAGGTGTCTTCTCGGATTATCTGATCAAACGCGGTTTATCCCTGACCCTGGCACGTAAGCTACCGATTGTGCTGGGAATGTTGCTGGCTTCCACCATCATCTTATGTAACTACACCAACAACACCACGCTGGTGGTCATGCTGATGGCGCTGGCTTTCTTTGGCAAAGGATTTGGTGCGCTGGGCTGGCCGGTGATTTCTGACACCGCGCCGAAAGAGATTGTTGGCCTCTGCGGCGGCGTCTTTAACGTCTTTGGCAATGTTGCCTCCATTGTCACTCCACTGGTGATTGGCTACCTGGTAAGTGAACTGCACTCCTTCAATGCAGCACTGGTTTTCGTGGGATGTTCAGCGCTGATGGCGATGGTCTGCTACCTCTTCGTAGTTGGCGACATTAAACGTATGGAATTGCAGAAATAAGCAAAGGTATAAGCGATGAATAACGATGTTTTCCCGAATAAATTCAAAGCCGCACTGGCTGCGAAACAGGTACAAATTGGTTGCTGGTCAGCACTCTCTAACCCGATTAGCACTGAAGTTCTTGGTTTGGCTGGGTTTGACTGGCTGGTGCTGGATGGCGAACATGCGCCAAACGATATCTCCACGTTTATTCCGCAGTTAATGGCCTTGAAAGGCAGCGCCAGCGCGCCAGTAGTGCGAGTGCCGACCAACGAGCCGGTAATTATTAAGCGTCTTCTGGATATCGGTTTCTATAACTTCCTGATTCCTTTTGTAGAAACAAAAGAGGAAGCAGAGCTGGCGGTGGCATCAACCCGTTACCCACCGGAAGGCATTCGCGGCGTCTCCGTTTCTCACCGCGCCAATATGTTTGGCACCGTGGCGGATTATTTCGCTCAGTCGAACAAGAACATCACTATTCTGGTCCAGATAGAAAGTCAGCAGGGCGTAGATAACGTCGATGCCATTGCCGCTACCGAAGGCGTAGACGGCATCTTCGTCGGCCCCAGCGATCTGGCCGCGGCATTAGGCCATCTCGGCAATGCATCACACCCGGATGTACAAAAAGCAATTCAGCACATTTTTAACCGTGCCAGCGCGCACGGCAAACCCAGCGGTATCCTCGCGCCGGTCGAAGCCGATGCGCGTCGTTATCTGGAATGGGGCGCGACGTTTGTGGCTGTCGGCAGCGATCTCGGCGTCTTCCGCTCTGCCACTCAGAAACTGGCTGATACCTTTAAAAAATAACCACCACCGCAACAAGAGAGATGATTGATATGACTATGAAAGTTGGTTTTATTGGCCTGGGGATTATGGGTAAACCAATGAGTAAAAACCTTCTGAAAGCAGGTTACTCGCTGGTGGTTGCTGACCGTAACCCAGAAGCTATTGCTGACGTGATTGCTGCAGGTGCAGAAACAGCGTCTACGGCTAAAGCGATCGCTGAACAGTGCGACGTCATCATAACCATGCTGCCAAACTCCCCTCATGTGAAAGAGGTGGCGCTGGGTGAGAATGGCATTATTGAAGGCGCGAAGCCAGGTACGGTATTGATCGATATGAGTTCTATCGCACCGCTGGCAAGCCGTGAAATCAGCGAAGCGCTGAAAGCGAAAGGCATTGATATGCTGGATGCTCCGGTGAGCGGCGGTGAACCGAAAGCCATCGACGGTACGCTGTCAGTGATGGTGGGCGGCGACAAGGCTATTTTCGACAAATACTATGATTTGATGAAAGCGATGGCGGGTTCCGTGGTGCATACCGGGGAAATCGGTGCAGGTAACGTCACCAAACTGGCAAATCAGGTCATTGTGGCGCTGAATATTGCCGCGATGTCAGAAGCGTTAACGCTGGCAACTAAAGCGGGCGTTAACCCGGACCTGGTTTATCAGGCAATTCGCGGTGGACTGGCGGGCAGTACCGTGCTGGATGCCAAAGCGCCGATGGTGATGGACCGCAACTTCAAGCCGGGCTTCCGTATTGATCTGCATATTAAGGATCTGGCGAATGCGCTGGATACTTCTCACGGCGTCGGCGCACAACTGCCGCTCACAGCTGCGGTTATGGAGATGATGCAGGCACTGCGAGCAGATGGTTTAGGAACGGCGGATCATAGCGCCCTGGCGTGCTACTACGAAAAACTGGCGAAAGTCGAAGTTACTCGTTAATGACGTCGTGCCCGGATGGCGTATTGCAATCCGGGCCTGGAATCCAGGCCGAATAAGAGAAACGCCCTCCGGCGTCATGTGGTAACAGGCATAGGTATGAAAATCGTAATCGCCCCAGACTCTTATAAAGAAAGTTTATCTGCCAGCGAGGTTGCGCAGGCGATAGAAAAAGGATTTCGGGAAATTTTTCCTGATGCACAGTACGTTTCTGTTCCGGTTGCCGACGGTGGCGAAGGAACGGTGGAAGCGATGATTGCAGCCACCCAGGGGGCTGAACGTCACGCCTGGGTTACAGGGCCGCTGGGCGAGAAAGTGAATGCCAGTTGGGGGATCTCCGGCGATGGCAAAACCGCGTTTATTGAAATGGCGGCGGCCAGTGGGCTGGAGCTGGTACCTGCGGAAAAACGCGATCCACTCGTGACCACTTCACGCGGCACAGGCGAGTTAATCCTGCAGGCGCTGGAGAGCGGTGCGACAAACATTATTATCGGCATTGGCGGCAGCGCTACAAATGATGGCGGCGCAGGCATGGTACAGGCGCTGGGGGCGAAATTATGCGACGCCAACGGCAATGAAATTGGTTTTGGCGGCGGTAGTCTTAATACTCTGAATGATATTGATATTTCCGGCCTCGATCCGCGCTTAAAAGATTGCGTCATTCGCGTCGCTTGTGATGTCACCAATCCGCTGGTGGGCGATAACGGCGCATCGCGCATCTTTGGCCCACAAAAGGGAGCCAGTGAAGCGATGATTGTTGAGCTGGACAATAACCTCTCTCACTATGCCGAGGTCATTAAAAAAGCGCTGCATGTTGATGTGAAAGATGTCCCCGGTGCAGGAGCTGCGGGTGGTATGGGCGCGGCGCTAATGGCGTTTCTTGGTGCGGAACTGAAAAGTGGTATTGAAATCGTCACTACGGCGCTGAATCTGGAGGAACATATTCACGATTGTACGCTGGTGATCACCGGTGAAGGGCGTATTGACAGCCAGAGTATTCACGGGAAGGTACCGATTGGTGTCGCAAACGTGGCGAAGAAGTACCATAAACCGGTGATTGGCATTGCGGGTAGCCTGACCGATGATGTTGGCGTTGTACATCAGCATGGCATTGATGCGGTCTTCAGCGTATTGACCAGCATAGGTACGTTGGACGAAGCATTCCGCGGGGCTTATGACAATATCTGCCGTGCTTCACGTAATATCGCCGCGACACTGGCGATTGGAATGCGCAACGCGGGGTGACAAGGGCGCGCAAACCCTCTATACTGCGCGCCGAAGCTGACCAGACAGTCGCCGCTTCGTCGTCGTCCTCTTCGGGGGAGACGGGCGGAGGGGAGGAAAGTCCGGGCTCCATAGGGCAGGGTGCCAGGTAACGCCTGGGGGGGAAACCCACGACCAGTGCAACAGAGAGCAAACCGCCGATGGCCCGCGCAAGCGGGATCAGGTAAGGGTGAAAGGGTGCGGTAAGAGCGCACCGCGCGGCTGGTAACAGTCCGTGGCACGGTAAACTCCACCCGGAGCAAGGCCAAATAGGGGTTCATAAGGTACGGCCCGTACTGAACCCGGGTAGGCTGCTTGAGCCAGTGAGCGATTGCTGGCCTAGATGAATGACTGTCCACGACAGAACCCGGCTTATCGGTCAGTTTCACCTGATTTACGTAAAAACCCGCTTCGGCGGGTTTTTGCTTTTGGAGGGGCAGAAAGATGAATGACTGTCCACGACACTATACCCAAAAGAAAGCGGCTTATCGGTCAGTTTCACCTGATTTAACGAAAACCCGCCAGCGTAAACCGGCGGGTTTTTGCTTTGGGAGGGGCAGAAAGATGAATGACTGTCCACGACGCTATACCCAAAAGAAAGCGGCTTATCGGTCAGTTTCACCTGATGTACGTAATAAACCGTTCCGGCGGGTTTCAGATTGTTGAGTGCGCTTTATTCATGCCGGATGCGGCGTGAACGCCTTATCCTGCCTACAAAAGCACGCAAATTCAATATATTGCAGAGATGGCGTAGGCCTGATAAGCGTAGCGCATCAGGCATTTTTGCGGTTGCCATCAGTTTCAAACCCGCATCGATAAGTTTTTGCTTTTGGTGCACAGGGTAAGAAGCATGAATATTTACGGTATTAATAATAGACTTTGTAAGAAGTTATTAAGTCTATATTGCATTTAAAAGGTCGTAATCATACGTATAGTCCTCTCTGGTAAAATATAGTTCCTCTGAGTTATATGCTTCATGTGTGTTATATTTTTTCGACCTCAAAGTAATTGTCAGAAGAATTATCGTCTTTCTCGATACCATTATCTGAAAGTAACTCTTCTGAGCTAGAGTCTTCTATGTTTAAATCCATAGTATAACTAATTTGGGGAATGACCAGATAAGCATTTTCTTTGATATTTTCATAATCTTCAATGATTATGTCGATATAATCATGTATTTTTTCTGATGAGAAATCTATCATCTCTGGTAATTTAATTCTGTTCAAGCAATTGTTGATTTTCGATGAGCTTTTATATATTTCTTTTGTTAATTCATTTTCTAATTTATCTGTAAGAGTTGCTCTTGGTATAGATTTTATAATTGCAAATCTCATAATTTTTAATTGTTCTTCGGTAATGTCTCCAGGCTCATTCAAACAACTTTCGACAAACTTGATTTTTTCTTCAGAATACATATCGCTAATGCTTATTAAAACAGGTGTTATTTTTAGTAAATAATCCCAGGAGATTGTGGCGTTTTGTGTTGAACTAACAAAATTAACCTGAAACATGTTGGCATTAGTAAAATTTGTTGAATTCAATTTAAAAGGATTTAAAATAGTATTAGCCATATGTTTATCTGTGAAATCATAATAATCTAAATCGACATTACGTAAGTCCAGAGAGGATAGATCAACGATATCTCCAGTCCCACAACTAAAAATTACGTTTAACCTCCTGATTTCATTGTAAATATCTTTTAATGGGCAATTAATATTGATATTACCTGTGGATATTTCCTGGTTTTTTAACGGTTCATTAATGGTAAGTTCACAAGTATTGTCCGATCGTTGAATAATTTGGGCGTTATAACCTAAAAAATCCAGACGAAGAGACGAGACATTATAAAGAATTACATTTTGTAAGTACGCTAATTCTTTTTGAAAATCACCAGTGATAATGCATTTTCCACCAGGTTGTAACGTGTTAAGTAAAGTGACCATTTCAATAGAGGTCTGTTTTAGTTTTTCTATACCTGGTGCTAGTGCTTCGAGGTTATTTCCTGTTGGGCTTTCAGGAAGGTCATTCATTTTTCGACGGACTAAATCACTACTAATATCATTACCAATTGATGAAACAGGGAACATTATTTTATCCTTTATAAATAATCAATAAAAATCATTATTAAAATGATCGGGTGAAAAAAAGAGAATTTGCCAACAATCTGAAGTAATGCTGGTTTTATTAAAGTGCACAAGGGGTGTTAAGATGGCTTCTTTTCGGGTGAATTTTGCACAATACTTAGAAATCGTCTCCTTAATACATTCCAGCTCTTTTTTATTGACGGCTGAGCAAGTACATTGTTCACCAAAAGGTGCAAAAGTGCCTACATCTAATGTTTGTATGATATAATCATCATGTTCTCCTGTAGAAATATCTATAATGAATGGACTCATATTTTCCGGTTGGATTCGGATCATGACAGAAGGAACATCGCCATGATAGAAATTCAATGCAGTTATTGCAGATAATACTCTCCGCAGTTCATTACTTATACTGTAAATTTTATTAACGTCATTGGTGGAGACAATTTCTGCAAACTTTCTTTTTACCGTCCAATAATCAATATTTCTATTGTGATTGTTAACCACTGCGTGCATTGGCGGGATTGAAGGGTGAAAAATATGCGCAATTGGGAAGCCTTTCATTGATGCCTGCCTTGTCATCATGACAAACAATAATAGATGCTTATTTTCCTCGCAGGGTTCTTTCGCACTATCAAAAAACGCTCATTTACCCGGCGTTACAGTAAACGAAGCAACATTCTGTGGCCTACGCCGATCAAAAGCTCTGTGAAAATTTCCCTTGTTGTCTTTGTCTGACCTTATCGCGGCGATCAGCAATTATTCGTTTTGTGATCCTCAACACAAAATGCTATTCGTCGCCTATGAGGGGAGAAGAATTTATGGAAAACGATTGCATTCACAAAATGACGTCCTGTCAGAAGAGAAAAAGTTGACGTTAATCAATTGTTCGAGATGATCAATACATGTATTCGAAATTTTAAAATATTGATAAAATAAATGTTTGTTCTCCAACAAATAGCGTGAAAAAATGTGACATGCCGCATTATTTATCACTGAAAATGGTTTATTTATAATAAAATTTGAGAACTTGCTCATTAAATTTAACTCAAATTTTGCCTGGTAATTATCCGGTAATTGCTTGAAATATGGTCTCAGCCCCTTTTTTGTATTAACCACATAACGAATGATGTTATCGCCATAAAATATGGTTATCCCCGTCATTTTTTTTGACAAAAATCAGGGTTTATACTGATTTTTATACTTTAACTTGTTGATATTTAAAGGTATTTAATTGTAATAACGATACTCTGGAAAGTATTGAAAGTTAATTTGTGAGTGGTCGCACATATCCTGTTCATTTCATTTTGATACACTTCATGCCGTCAATGAGGTAATTAACGTAGGTCGTTATGAGCACTATTCTTCTTCCGAAAACGCAGCACCTGGTAGTCTTTCAGGAAGTCATTAGAAGTGGTTCTATCGGCTCGGCTGCAAAAGAATTAGGGTTAACTCAACCGGCCGTCAGTAAAATCATTAACGATATTGAAGATTATTTTGGTGTGGAATTAGTGGTGCGGAAAAATACCGGTGTAACATTAACACCTGCCGGTCAATTGTTACTCTCCCGTTCCGAATCCATTACCCGTGAAATGAAAAATATGGTTAATGAGATAAGCGGTATGTCTTCTGAGGCGGTGGTGGAAGTCTCATTTGGTTTTCCTTCATTGATTGGTTTTACTTTTATGTCAGGGATGATCAACAAGTTCAAAGAGGTGTTCCCGAAAGCGCAGGTTTCTATGTATGAAGCGCAACTGTCTTCGTTCTTACCGGCAATCCGCGACGGTCGACTGGATTTTGCGATTGGTACGTTAAGTGCAGAAATGAAGCTTCAGGATTTACATGTTGAGCCGCTGTTCGAGTCCGAGTTTGTGCTGGTAGCCAGTAAGTCCCGAACATGCACCGGCACCACCACGCTGGAGTCGTTGAAGAACGAACAGTGGGTGTTGCCACAAACTAATATGGGGTACTACAGCGAACTGCTTACTACGTTACAAAGAAATGGCATCAGTATTGAAAACATCGTTAAAACCGACTCAGTCGTGACAATTTATAATCTTGTTCTCAATGCTGATTTCTTAACTGTAATTCCTTGTGATATGACGTCACCTTTTGGTTCTAATCAATTTATTACTATTCCGGTTGAAGAAACATTACCTGTGGCACAATATGCCGCGGTATGGTCGAAAAATTATCGTATTAAAAAAGCAGCATCGGTTTTGGTGGAATTAGCCAAAGAGTATTCATCTTATAATGGGTGTAGACGAAGGCAATTAATAGAAGTTGGTTAGTTATTTGTTTTTATTTAAACATAAATAATCCACCTGTCTGTCTTGCAGGTGTCGGTTACGGTTACCTACATATTTAATTCAGGCGAAGAGGTTTTATAATGCATATTACATACGATCTGCCGGTTGCTATTGATGACATTATTGAAGCGAAACAACGACTGGCTGGGCGAATTTATAAAACAGGCATGCCTCGCTCCAACTATTTTAGTGAACGTTGCAAAGGTGAAATATTCCTGAAGTTTGAAAATATGCAGCGTACGGGTTCATTTAAAATTCGTGGCGCATTTAATAAATTAAGTTCACTGACCGATGCGGAAAAACGCAAAGGCGTGGTGGCCTGTTCTGCGGGCAACCATGCGCAAGGGGTTTCCCTCTCCTGCGCGATGCTGGGTATCGACGGTAAAGTGGTGATGCCAAAAGGTGCGCCAAAATCCAAAGTAGCGGCAACGTGCGACTACTCCGCAGAAGTCGTTCTGCATGGTGATAACTTCAACGACACTATCGCTAAAGTGAGCGAAATTGTCGAAATGGAAGGCCGTATTTTTATCCCACCTTACGATGATCCGAAAGTGATTGCTGGCCAGGGAACGATTGGTCTGGAAATTATGGAAGATCTCTATGATGTCGATAACGTGATTGTGCCAATTGGTGGTGGCGGTTTAATTGCTGGTATTGCGGTGGCAATTAAATCTATTAACCCGACCATTCGTGTTATTGGCGTACAGTCTGAAAACGTTCACGGCATGGCGGCTTCTTTCCACTCCGGAGAAATAACCACGCACCGAACTACCGGCACCCTGGCGGATGGTTGTGATGTCTCCCGCCCGGGTAATTTAACTTACGAAATCGTTCGTGAATTAGTCGATGACATCGTGCTGGTCAGCGAAGACGAAATCAGAAACAGTATGATTGCCTTAATTCAGCGCAATAAAGTCGTCACCGAAGGCGCAGGCGCTCTGGCATGTGCTGCATTATTAAGCGGTAAATTAGACCAATATATTCAAAACAGAAAAACCGTCAGTATTATTTCCGGCGGCAATATCGATCTTTCTCGCGTCTCTCAAATCACCGGTTTCGTTGACGCTTAATTAATTCGTTGAGGATAGGATATGAGTACTTCAGATAGCATTGTATCCAGCCAGACAAAACAATCGTCCTGGCGTAAATCAGATACCACATGGACGTTAGGCTTGTTTGGTACGGCAATCGGCGCCGGGGTGCTGTTCTTCCCTATCCGCGCAGGTTTTGGCGGACTGATCCCGATTCTTCTGATGTTGGTATTGGCATACCCCATCGCGTTTTATTGCCACCGGGCGCTGGCGCGTCTGTGTCTTTCTGGCTCTAACCCTTCCGGCAACATTACGGAAACGGTGGAAGAGCATTTTGGTAAAACTGGCGGCGTGGTTATCACGTTCCTGTACTTCTTCGCGATTTGCCCACTGCTGTGGATTTATGGCGTTACTATTACCAATACCTTTATGACGTTCTGGGAAAACCAGCTCGGCTTTGCACCGCTGAATCGCGGCTTTGTGGCGCTGTTCCTGTTGCTGCTGATGGCTTTCGTCATCTGGTTTGGTAAGGATCTGATGGTTAAAGTGATGAGCTACCTGGTATGGCCGTTTATCGCCAGCCTGGTGCTGATTTCTTTGTCGCTGATCCCTTACTGGAACTCTGCAGTTATCGACCAGGTTGACCTCGGTTCGCTGTCGTTAACCGGTCATGACGGTATCCTGATCACTGTCTGGCTGGGGATTTCCATCATGGTTTTCTCCTTTAACTTCTCGCCAATCGTCTCTTCCTTCGTGGTTTCTAAGCGTGAAGAGTATGAGAAAGACTTCGGTCGCGACTTCACCGAACGTAAATGTTCCCAAATCATTTCTCGTGCCAGCATGCTGATGGTTGCAGTGGTGATGTTCTTTGCCTTTAGCTGCCTGTTTACTCTGTCTCCGGCCAACATGGCGGAAGCCAAAGCGCAGAATATTCCAGTGCTTTCTTATCTGGCTAACCACTTTGCGTCCATGACCGGTACCAAAACAACGTTCGCGATTACACTGGAATATGCGGCTTCCATCATCGCACTCGTGGCTATCTTCAAATCTTTCTTCGGTCACTATCTGGGAACGCTGGAAGGTCTGAATGGCCTGGTCCTGAAGTTTGGTTATAAAGGCGACAAAACTAAAGTGTCGCTGGGTAAACTGAACACTATCAGCATGATCTTCATCATGGGCTCCACCTGGGTTGTTGCCTACGCCAACCCGAACATCCTTGACCTGATTGAAGCCATGGGCGCACCGATTATCGCATCCCTGCTGTGCCTGTTGCCGATGTATGCCATCCGTAAAGCGCCGTCTCTGGCGAAATACCGTGGTCGTCTGGATAACGTGTTTGTTACCGTGATTGGTCTGCTGACCATCCTGAACATCGTATACAAACTGTTTTAATCCGTAACTCAGGATGAGAAAAGAGATGAATGAATTTCCGGTTGTTTTGGTTATTAACTGTGGTTCGTCTTCGATTAAGTTTTCCGTGCTCGATGCCAGCGACTGTGAAGTATTAATGTCAGGTATTGCCGACGGTATTAACTCGGAAAATGCATTCTTATCCGTAAATGGGGGAGAGCCAGCACCGCTGGCTCACCACAGCTACGAAGGTGCATTGAAGGCAATTGCATTTGAACTGGAAAAACGGAATTTAAATGACAGTGTGGCCTTAATTGGCCACCGCATCGCTCACGGCGGCAGTATTTTTACCGAGTCCGCCATTATTACCGATGAAGTCATTGATAATATCCGTCGCGTTTCTCCACTGGCACCCCTGCATAATTACGCCAATTTAAGTGGTATTGAATCGGCGCAGCAATTATTTCCGGGCGTAACTCAGGTGGCGGTATTTGATACCAGTTTCCACCAGACGATGGCTCCGGAAGCTTATTTATACGGCCTGCCGTGGAAATATTATGAAGAGTTAGGTGTACGCCGTTATGGTTTCCACGGCACGTCGCACCGCTATGTTTCCCAGCGCGCACATTCGCTGCTGAATCTGGCGGAAGATGACTCCGGCCTGGTTGTGGCGCATCTTGGCAATGGCGCGTCAATCTGCGCGGTTCGCAACGGTCAGAGTGTTGATACCTCAATGGGAATGACGCCGCTGGAAGGCTTGATGATGGGTACCCGCAGTGGCGATGTCGACTTTGGTGCGATGTCCTGGGTCGCCAGCCAAACCAACCAGAGCCTGGGTGACCTGGAACGCGTAGTGAATAAAGAGTCGGGATTATTAGGTATTTCCGGTCTTTCTTCGGATTTACGTGTTCTGGAAAAAGCCTGGCATGAAGGTCACGAACGCGCGCAACTGGCAATTAAAACCTTTGTTCACCGAATTGCCCGTCATATTGCCGGACACGCAGCTTCATTACGTCGCCTGGATGGAATTATATTCACCGGCGGAATAGGAGAGAATTCAAGCTTAATTCGTCGTCTGGTCATGGAACATTTGGCTGTATTAGGCGTAGTGATTGATACAGAAATGAATAATCGATCTAACTCTTTTGGAGAGCGAATTGTTTCCAGTGAAAATGCGCGTGTCATTTGTGCCGTTATTCCGACTAACGAAGAAAAAATGATTGCTTTGGATGCCATTCATTTAGGCAAAGTTAACGCGCCCGCAGAATTTGCATAATTTAGTTGAAGTATTGTAGAGAGATTATTTTTCATGAAGGTAGATATTGATACCAGCGATAAGCTGTACGCCGACGCATGGCTTGGCTTTAAAGGTACGGACTGGAAAAACGAAATTAATGTCCGCGATTTTATTCAACATAACTATACACCGTATGAAGGCGATGAATCTTTCCTCGCCGAAGCGACGCCTGCCACCACGGAATTGTGGGAAAAAGTAATGGAAGGCATCCGTATCGAAAATGCAACCCACGCGCCGGTTGATTTCGATACCAATATTGCCACCACAATTACCGCTCATGATGCGGGATATATTAACCAGCCGCTGGAAAAAATTGTTGGCCTGCAAACGGATGCGCCGTTGAAACGTGCGCTACACCCGTTCGGTGGCATTAATATGATTAAAAGTTCATTCCACGCCTATGGCCGAGAAATGGACAGTGAATTTGAATATCTGTTTACCGATCTGCGTAAAACCCATAACCAGGGCGTATTTGATGTTTACTCACCGGATATGCTGCGCTGCCGTAAATCTGGCGTGCTGACCGGTTTACCAGATGGCTATGGCCGTGGGCGCATTATCGGTGACTATCGCCGCGTAGCGCTGTATGGCATCAGTTATCTGGTACGTGAACGCGAACTGCAATTTGCCGATCTCCAGTCTCGTCTGGAAAAAGGCGAGGATCTGGAAGCCACCATCCGTCTGCGTGAGGAGCTGGCAGAGCATCGTCATGCGCTGTTGCAGATTCAGGAAATGGCGGCGAAATATGGCTTTGATATCTCTCGCCCGGCGCAGAATGCGCAGGAAGCGGTGCAGTGGCTCTACTTCGCTTATCTGGCGGCAGTGAAATCGCAAAATGGCGGCGCGATGTCGCTGGGCCGCACGGCATCGTTCCTCGATATCTACATTGAGCGCGACTTTAAAGCTGGCGTACTCAATGAGCAGCAGGCACAGGAACTGATCGATCACTTCATCATGAAGATCCGTATGGTACGCTTCCTGCGTACACCGGAATTTGATTCGCTGTTCTCCGGCGACCCAATCTGGGCGACGGAAGTGATCGGCGGGATGGGGCTGGACGGTCGTACGCTGGTGACCAAAAACTCCTTCCGCTATTTGCACACCCTGCACACTATGGGGCCGGCACCGGAACCTAACCTGACCATTCTTTGGTCGGAAGAATTACCGATTGCCTTCAAAAAATATGCCGCGCAGGTGTCGATCGTCACCTCTTCCTTGCAGTATGAAAATGACGATCTGATGCGTACTGACTTCAACAGCGACGATTACGCGATTGCCTGCTGCGTCAGCCCAATGGTGATTGGTAAGCAAATGCAGTTCTTTGGTGCACGCGCTAACCTGGCGAAAACGCTGCTCTACGCAATTAACGGCGGGGTGGACGAGAAGCTGAAGATTCAGGTCGGGCCGAAAACAGCACCGCTGATGGACGACGTGCTGGATTACGACAAAGTGATGGACAGCCTCGATCACTTCATGGACTGGCTGGCGGTGCAGTACATCAGCGCGCTGAATATCATTCACTACATGCACGACAAGTACAGCTACGAAGCTTCGCTGATGGCGCTGCACGATCGTGATGTCTATCGCACTATGGCATGCGGCATCGCGGGCCTGTCGGTGGCGACGGACTCCCTGTCTGCCATCAAATATGCCCGCGTGAAACCAATCCGTGACGAAAACGGCCTGGCGGTGGACTTTGAAATCGACGGTGAATATCCGCAGTACGGCAACAACGACGAGCGCGTAGACAGCATTGCCTGCGACCTGGTTGAACGCTTTATGAAGAAAATTAAAGCGCTGCCAACCTATCGCAACGCCGTCCCTACCCAGTCGATTCTGACTATCACTTCTAACGTGGTGTACGGCCAGAAAACCGGTAATACGCCGGACGGTCGTCGCGCCGGAACACCGTTCGCGCCGGGCGCTAACCCGATGCATGGTCGTGACCGCAAAGGTGCCGTGGCCTCATTGACGTCGGTGGCGAAACTGCCGTTCACCTACGCCAAAGATGGGATCTCGTACACCTTCTCAATCGTTCCTGCGGCGCTGGGCAAAGAAGATCCAGTACGTAAAACCAACCTTGTCGGCCTGCTGGATGGGTATTTCCACCACGAAGCGGATGTCGAAGGCGGTCAACACCTCAACGTCAACGTAATGAATCGGGAAATGCTGCTGGATGCCATCGAGCACCCGGAAAAATATCCTAACCTGACAATCCGTGTCTCTGGCTACGCCGTGCGCTTCAACGCACTGACCCGTGAACAGCAACAGGATGTTATTTCACGTACCTTTACCCAGGCGCTCTGACGCCGGAGGATGTATGAAAAAGATTATCGAAACGCAACGTGCCCCAGGCGCAATCGGCCCTTATGTTCAGGGCGTTGATTTAGGCAGCATGGTCTTCACCTCCGGGCAAATACCGGTTTGCCCACAGACCGGTGAGATCCCGGCTGATGTGCAAGATCAGGCGCGTTTAAGCCTCGAAAACGTCAAAGCGATCGTGGTTGCTGCCGGGCTGAGCGTGGGCGATATCATCAAGATGACCGTGTTTATCACCGATCTGAATGATTTTGCCACCATCAACGAAGTCTATAAGCAGTTCTTCGATGAGCATCAGGCGACCTATCCGACCCGGAGCTGTGTGCAGGTCGCGCGTTTGCCGAAAGATATGAAGCTGGAAATTGAAGCCATCGCAGTACGTAGTGCGTAAAGCCTCGTGAGCGGGACGGTCGTAAGGTCGTTCCGCTCCACTTCACTGAACGGCAATCCGAGGGTGTGGATATGATTAGTGCATTCGATATTTTCAAAATTGGGATTGGTCCCTCCAGTTCGCATACCGTGGGGCCAATGAATGCCGGAAAAAGTTTTATTGATCGGCTGGAAAGTAGCGGCTTATTAACCGCGACGAGCCATATTGTGGTCGATCTGTACGGGTCGTTGTCACTGACGGGCAAAGGCCATGCCACGGATGTCGCCATCATCATGGGACTGGCAGGAAACAGTCCGCAGGATGTTGTCATTGATGAGATCCCTGCATTTATAGAGTTAGTAACGCGCAGCGGGCGGCTGCCAGTGGCATCTGGTGCGCATATTGTTGATTTTCCTGTAGCAAAGAACATTATCTTCCATCCCGAAATGTTGCCTCGCCATGAGAACGGAATGCGGATCACTGCCTGGAAGGGACAGGAAGAGCTATTAAGTAAAACCTATTACTCTGTCGGCGGCGGGTTTATTGTCGAAGAAGAACACTTCGGCCTGTCGCACGATGTCGAAACGTCCGTACCTTACGATTTCCACTCAGCAGGTGAACTGCTGAAAATGTGTGATTACAACGGCCTGTCTATATCTGGTCTGATGATGCACAACGAGCTAGCGCTGCGCAGCAAAGCGGAAATTGACGCCGGTTTTGCCCGTATCTGGCAAGTGATGCATGACGGTATTGAACGTGGGATGAACACTGAAGGCGTGCTGCCTGGTCCGCTCAATGTGCCGCGCCGTGCCGTAGCGCTGCGTCGTCAGCTGGTTTCCAGCGATAACATCTCTAACGATCCGATGAATGTCATCGACTGGATCAACATGTACGCGCTGGCGGTTAGTGAAGAAAACGCAGCTGGCGGGCGCGTGGTAACGGCACCGACTAACGGTGCGTGCGGCATTATTCCGGCAGTACTGGCTTATTACGATAAGTTCCGTCGTCCGGTAAACGAGCGGTCAATTGCCCGCTATTTTCTGGCCGCGGGGGCTATTGGCGCGCTGTATAAAATGAACGCCTCCATCTCTGGCGCGGAAGTCGGCTGTCAGGGGGAGATTGGCGTGGCCTGTTCAATGGCGGCGGCAGGGTTAACTGAACTACTGGGCGGCAGTCCGGCGCAGGTATGCAATGCGGCGGAAATCGCGATGGAGCATAACCTTGGGCTGACCTGCGATCCGGTTGCCGGACAGGTACAAATCCCGTGCATTGAACGTAATGCCATTAATGCCGTGAAAGCAGTAAACGCCGCGCGGATGGCGATGCGCCGCACCTCGGCACCGCGTGTTTCACTCGATAAAGTGATCGAGACGATGTATGAAACCGGCAAAGATATGAACGATAAATACCGCGAAACATCACGCGGAGGACTGGCCATTAAAGTGGTCTGCGGCTGACATTGCTGTCAGCTTTCATCCTTGGGTGCACAAATGTGCACCTTTTTTTTGTGATCTGCCGCAAATAGAGAATGAATATTCTCTTGCGATTAATTTAGTAGAAAATTCTTATCCATCTCCGTTATTTCAAAGTCTTGATTGTGAAGATTTTCTCTGACCTCGCGCGTATCATTTCTTTATTCTAATAACTCGCCTGCAAAAACGTAGACCGCATATCGCCTTGATGCGGCTCGGAAAAAAATAATAAGCCCTACAAAATTTTGAGCGAGAAATTATGGAAATTGCATCGAATAAAGGCGTCATTGCAGACGCTTCGACCCCGGCGGGTCGTGCTGGAATGAGTGAGAGCGAGTGGCGAGAAGCGATCAAATTCGACAGTACTGACACCGGCTGGGTGATTATGAGTATCGGGATGGCGATTGGCGCGGGGATTGTTTTTCTCCCGGTGCAGGTCGGTTTGATGGGATTGTGGGTATTTTTGCTCTCATCGGTGATTGGTTACCCGGCAATGTATCTGTTTCAGCGGTTGTTTATTAATACGCTGGCAGAATCACCAGAATGTAAAGATTACCCGAGTGTCATTAGCGGTTATTTAGGTAAAAACTGGGGCATCCTGTTAGGTGCGCTCTATTTCGTAATGCTGGTGATTTGGATGTTCGTCTATTCCACCGCCATCACCAACGATAGTGCTTCCTATCTGCATACCTTCGGCGTGACGGAAGGGTTGCTGTCAGATAGTCCCTTTTATGGTCTGGTACTGATTTGCATTCTGGTGGCGATCTCTTCACGCGGCGAGAAATTGTTATTCAAAATTTCGACCGGCATGGTGCTGACCAAGCTGCTGGTGGTCGCGGCGCTGGGCGTGTCGATGGTGGGAATGTGGCATCTGTATAACGTCGGTTCGCTACCGCCGCTGGGGCTGCTGGTGAAAAACGCCATTATTACGCTGCCGTTTACCCTGACGTCGATTCTGTTTATCCAGACGTTAAGCCCGATGGTGATCTCTTATCGCTCGCGGGAAAAATCAATTGAAGTGGCGCGGCATAAAGCATTGCGGGCAATGAATATCGCGTTTGGCATTTTGTTTGTCACCGTCTTTTTCTACGCCGTGTCGTTCACGCTGGCGATGGGACATGACGAAGCGGTAAAAGCCTACGAGCAGAATATTTCCGCGCTGGCGATTGCCGCACAGTTTATTAGCGGTGACGGCGCAGCGTGGGTGAAAGTGGTCAGCGTCATTCTCAATATCTTTGCTGTCATGACTGCATTCTTTGGCGTCTATTTAGGCTTTCGCGAAGCAACGCAAGGGATCGTAATGAACATCCTGCGTCGCAAGATGCCTGCCGAGAAGATTAACGAAAATCTTGTTCAGCGCGGCATCATGATTTTCGCCATTTTGCTGGCCTGGAGCGCCATCGTACTGAACGCACCGGTGTTGAGCTTCACCTCTATCTGTAGCCCGATTTTCGGCATGGTAGGGTGCCTGATCCCGGCGTGGCTGGTTTACAAAGTACCGGCATTGCACAAATACAAAGGGATGTCTCTGTACCTGATTATCGTCACTGGTTTGTTGCTTTGTGTTTCTCCGTTCCTGGCATTTTCTTGATTTACCTGAAATTTTAAGGTTTTTAATATGTTTGATTCGACTTTAAATCCGTTATGGCAGCGTTACATCCTCGCCGTTCAGGAGGAAGTAAAACCGGCGCTGGGATGTACTGAACCGATTTCACTGGCGCTGGCGGCGGCGGTTGCTGCGGCAGAACTGGAAGGTCCGGTTGAACGTGTAGAAGCCTGGGTTTCGCCAAATCTGATGAAGAACGGTCTGGGCGTCACCGTTCCCGGCACGGGAATGGTGGGGCTGCCGATTGCGGCGGCGCTGGGGGCGTTAGGTGGAAATGCCAACGCCGGGCTGGAAGTGCTGAAAGACGCAACTGCGCAGGCAATTGCCGATGCCAAAGCACTGCTGGCGGCGGGGAAAGTCTCCGTTAAGATCCAGGAACCTTGCAATGAAATCCTCTTCTCACGCGCCAAAGTCTGGAACGGTGAGAAGTGGGCGTGTGTCACCATCGTCGGCGGGCATACCAACATTGTGCATATTGAGACGCACGATGGTGTGGTGTTTACCCAGCAGGCGTGTGTGGCAGAGGGCGAGCAAGAGTCTCCGCTGACGGTGCTTTCCAGAACGACGCTGGCTGAGATCCTGAAGTTCGTCAATGAAGTCCCGTTTGCGGCGATCCGCTTTATTCTCGATTCTGCGAAGCTAAATTGTGCGTTATCGCAGGAAGGTTTGAGCGGTAAGTGGGGGCTGCATATTGGCGCGACGCTGGAAAAACAGTGCGCGCGCGGTTTGCTGGCGAAAGATCTCTCTTCATCCATTGTGATTCGTACCAGCGCGGCATCCGATGCGCGTATGGGCGGCGCTACGCTTCCGGCAATGAGTAACTCTGGCTCGGGTAACCAGGGGATCACCGCAACAATGCCTGTGGTGGTGGTAGCAGAACACTTCGGAGCGGATGATGAACGGCTGGCGCGTGCGCTGATGCTTTCGCATTTGAGCGCAATTTACATCCATAACCAGTTACCGCGTTTGTCTGCACTTTGTGCCGCAACGACCGCAGCAATGGGGGCCGCCGCCGGGATGGCATGGCTGGTGGATGGGCGTTATGAAACTATCTCGATGGCGATCAGCAGTATGATCGGCGATGTCAGCGGCATGATTTGCGATGGAGCGTCGAACAGCTGTGCGATGAAGGTTTCGACCAGTGCTTCGGCTGCGTGGAAAGCGGTGTTAATGGCGCTGGATGATACCGCCGTGACCGGCAATGAAGGGATCGTGGCGCATGATGTTGAGCAGTCGATTGCCAACCTGTGTGCGTTAGCAAGCCATTCGATGCAGCAAACCGATCGGCAGATTATCGAGATTATGGCGAGCAAGGCCAGATAAACGCCAGGTTTTGGGTATTGTGCCGGATAAGGCGTTTTCGCCGCATCCGGCAACTTGTCTTTACGCGGTAGCTTCATCCTCGACTAAACGCGTTTCAGCATCCGCGACGATAGCTTCCAGCTCGCTCAACATCTCTTCATAGCCAAAATTTTTGGCGGTGCGAGCAGGTTCTTTCGCCACCACGGGCTTCACCGGCTGGCGCTTTTTGGCCAATTTTTTACTCATCATCATCTCCCTGTAAAAACAACTAGACAGGCAAATCTATCAGCAAAGCGCGCAGTGGGGAATCGGCAACCAGCGTAATGTTAGCCTCGTCACGAATAAACGCCCCATCACCGCAGGTCAGCGCCGCTTTCTCTTCATGATGCGTAAGCGCATGAAATTTCCCGTGAATCGATTGCAAATACGCGCGTGGCCCATGCAACTGGAAATTCGCACTTTCGCCTTTGTCGAGCACGATATGGTGCAGCCACACTTGCTGGCGTAATTGCAGGCTTCCCATCGCACCCTCTGGCGAGGCGATTAATTGCTGCTTGCCCATATTAAGCGCCAGCTTTTGAATCAGCGGATTCTCTCGCTGCGGGCAGGCGTCCAGCCAAAGCTGCATTCGCGTTAACGGTTTGTCTTTGCTGAGATTGTGTTCGCTATAGCTGACACCCGGCTGGGTAGAGAGCAGCAACGCCTCTCCGGCGCTGGCCTGAACATGATTGCCTTCGCTATCGCGATACTCTGCTTCTCCATCCAGAATCACATTTAAAATATCGACTTTGGGATAGGTTCGCGGCTGAAAGGCGGCACCTGGGGCCAGCACTTCCTGGTTAAGCACACGCAGGGAGGCATAGCCTAACAATTTCGGGTCGAAGTAGTGTCCAAAGGAAAAAGTATACCGGGCCTGCAACCATCCGTAGTCTGCTTGTCCACACTGCCTGGCAGTTCGGGTAGTAATCATAATTCTTGACCTCTCTTTACTTCCTTTTATGGTAAGGGGCTGGACGCTACATTGTTAGCCAGATATTCTGCCCGGTATGTTCAAATTTCCTGAATGAGAACGAAATGGCCAAAGAAAGGGCATTAACGCTGGAAGCACTACGGGTTATGGATGCGATCGATCGCCGGGGCAGTTTTGCGGCGGCGGCGGATGAGCTGGGACGCGTGCCTTCCGCACTTAGCTACACCATGCAAAAACTGGAAGAAGAGCTGGATGTGGTGCTGTTTGACCGCTCGGGCCATCGTACCAAATTCACCAATGTCGGGAGGATGTTGCTGGAGCGAGGGCGCGTTTTGCTGGAAGCCGCAGATAAACTGACTACTGATGCGGAAGCTCTCGCGCGCGGTTGGGAAACGCATCTCACCATTGTGACCGAAGCGCTGGTACCGACACCTGCCTTTTTCCCGTTAATCGACAAACTGGCGGCAAAAGCCAATACCCAACTGGCAATCATCACAGAAGTGCTGGCGGGGGCGTGGGAACGGCTGGAGCAGGGGCGGGCGGATATTGTTATCGCGCCGGATATGCATTTTCGTTCCTCGTCGGAGATCAACTCGCGCAAGCTCTATACGTTAATGAACGTCTACGTTGCCGCGCCTGATCACCCGATTCATCAGGAGCCGGAACCGTTATCTGAAGTGACGCGTGTGAAATATCGTGGAATTGCGGTGGCGGATACCGCTCGTGAGCGCCCGGTGTTGACCGTACAGCTGCTGGACAAACAGCCGCGCTTAACGGTGAGCACGATTGAAGATAAACGTCAGGCATTACTGGCGGGGCTTGGCGTGGCGACGATGCCGTATCCTATGGTCGAAAAAGATATTGCGGAAGGGCGGTTGCGTGTCGTCAGCCCGGAATCGACCAGCGAGATCGATATTATTATGGCCTGGCGTCGTGACAGTATGGGGGAAGCGAAATCCTGGTGTCTGCGGGAAATTCCCAAACTTTTTAACGGAAAATAATATTTATTATTGTTAATAAAAAGGGGCGAAATATCGCCCCAATTCTAAGATTAATTTGAACCAAACTTCGGATCGTTTCCGTAACGATTGCTGCCAGAAGTACCTTCTGTGCAGAAAAAAACCAGAAGCACGAGCCAGCCAATAAACGGAACAAAAAAGAGCAAGGCCCAGGCACCTGAACGGTCGGTATCGTGTAAGCGACGGATAGCAAGCGCAAGGACGGGAAGGAAGGTTGCCAGCAAATAAAGCATAGACAGATATGGAAGCTCCAGACCTAAAATCAATTGAATGACATTGATAATAGCGCCGACGATGGCGTTAATCAGAGTAAACATCCAGTACTCTTTACGACGTGCGCGACCAGAGAAACCAACATAATTTTTTAATACGGACAAATACCACTGCATAAAAACATCCCTTTAATTAAAAGTGATGAAAGTCTATTCCGGGTATTGTGTAAATGCTATTCGTATCTTTCTTTTTCGGATGTTATAAAGGTTTTGATATTTAAGATAAATACATGGTTATTTTTTATAGGTAATTTATATAACGACATTGAAATATTTTAAATAAACATTAGTAAATTATTCATTCATTAACATGATGATAAAAGCCGGATGAGTCAGACATCCGGCGAGCAGATTTGTTTTAAGGTTCCAGTTTTGGATCTGGTCCAAAGCGGTTCTCGCCTGGCGTACCCGCCTGGCAGTTAAAGACGATGATAATAAGCCAGCCGATAAACGGGATTAAGAATAGCAGTGCCCACCACGCCGAGCGGTCGGTGTCGTGCAGGCGGCGGAACTGAACTGCCCACCACGGTAAAAACACCAGAATACCGTAGATTGTCGTCAGGATGCCTTCGCCACCAGCGCGTTGCCAGCCTAACATTTTATCCAGCAGCCCCAGCACGAACGTAAAGATGATGTTGACCAGAATAAACATCCAGTACTCTTTGCGCCGCGCACGACCCCGGAAACCGACATAATTTTTTAGTACTTTCAGATACCAGTCCATTTTTGCCTCAATTTTGCTCAATCACTTGTTTTTAAAGCAGCAAATTAAGAATAGACGTGAATGAAATGGCAGTAAATATTCGTTCAAGGAATTAATAAAGGGCTATGAAGGCGTGCTAAGACTGATGACAAGCGCAAAATCGCCAGATGCGCTACGCTTATCTGGCCTGCGCGGTCATTGCAACATATTGAATATAAATGTTTTGTAGGTTTGATAAGGCGTTCACGCCGCATCCGACATGAACAACATGCACTTAGCTAATTATCAGAGGCACCTCGTAAGGTGCCTTTTTTTAACCGAAGCGAACATCTCGTCCATGCGGTTCATCGAGATCCTGCCACGGACCAATTGAAATAATCCCCGTAGGGTTGATGGTCTTATGGCTGCGGAAGTAATGATTACGGATGTGATCGAAATTGACTGTTTCGGCAATTCCCGGCATCTGGTAGATATCGCGCAGGAAGCCATACAGATTAAGGTAATCGCTGATGCGGTGCTTATCACACTTGAAGTGGGTCACATACACTGGATCAAAACGGACCAGCGTGGTCCACAGGCGAATATCGGCTTCGGTTAGCTGGTTGCCGGTCAGGTAACGATGCTGACCTAAAATCTGTTCCAGTCGCGCCAGCGATTCAAACACTTTCTCCACCGCTTCGTCGTAGGCTTGCTGGCTGGTGGCAAAACCAGCTTTATACACGCCGTTGTTAACGGTGTCATAAATCCAGCCGTTAAGTTCGTCAATTTTCGTTTGCAGGGCTGGTGGGTAGTAATCACCCGCTTTCGCGCCCAGCGCATCAAACGCGGTATTAAACATGCGGATGATTTCTGCTGATTCGTTGCTGACGATGGTGTGGTTCTTTTTGTCCCACAGCACGGGAACAGTAACTCGTCCGCTGTAGTGGGGATCGGCGCGGAGATAAAGCTGATACAAAAATTCATGTTGATAGAGCGTGTCTCCGGTTGCTCCCGGAAAACTGTCATCAAAGGTCCAGCCGTTTTCCAGCATCAGCGGGTTCACTACGGAAACGGAAATAAACGGTTCCAGTCCTTTGAGTTTGCGCATGATCAGCGTGCGGTGCGCCCACGGGCAGGCGAGTGAAACATAGAGATGATAACGATCTTTCTCTGCGATAAAACCGCCTGTGCCAGTGGGGCCAGGAGCGCCATCGGCAGTGAGCCAGTTACGAAATGCGGAAGCTGAACGTTGAAATTTACCGCCGGTAGATTTGGTATCGTACCAGGTGTCATGCCAGACGCCGTCAATCAGTTGACCCATTTTTCTCTCCTCCAATAGCAAAAACGAGGAGCTTCCTCCTCGTTTTTTATCGTTAAGTATAGCGCGTGCTTACCACTTTTTATTCAGCAGGCGGTCGATGCTATACGCGCCCGGACCGGTAATTGCCAGCAGCAGGAATCCGCCAGAAATTGTCAGGTTTTTCATGAACATCAGCGAGTTGACGCCTTCAGCAAAGTTGCTGTGAAATAAAAATGCCGTCAGCAGCGTAAAGCCCGCAGTAAACAGGGCAGTGGTGCGAGTCAGGAAACCGAACAGGATTGCCAGACCACCACCGAACTCAAGCAGAATCACCAGCGGCAGCATAAAACCCGGGACGCCCATTGCTTCCATATATTGTTGGGTACCCGCGTAGCCAGTAATTTTTCCCCAGCCAGCGGTAATAAACAGAATCGGCATTAAAATGCGTGCTACCAGTACACCAACATCTTCTAATTTTTTCATCATACTCTCCACTGCGCCACTCAGGCTGCTGATTGTTTTTTTGTGCAAGGGCGCGGTATTAGCGTCGTTGCTGTCGATGGAGAGAATCATAAACGTGGTGAATGATGATTGTTAGCAAGGAAAACTGTCAAAAATCTTCAAAAAATTTGATGGGTACGGCCGGAATGGCTCCGGCCAGAGGGAAGTTAACCGCGAAGCTGTTGCTGCTTGAGGGTCGTTTTAACCAGACGCCAGGCGCTCCATACGCCAAAACCGCGTCTGGCCCAGCGGACCAGCATATTAGGATGGCGAATCGTCCAGATCGCCATCACGCTACTGCCAACCAGCGCCCAGGAGCGCAGACTTAGCAGCATATTCCAGCGACGATCGTAAGCGCCTGTTGCCTCCAGCCATTCACGACGACTGGCAGAAAGATCCAGCCGTTGTTGCTGGATCTGGCTAAGCAGTTGCGCCTTACGTCGTTCACGTTCGACTTTACTGCTCACGGGACTCCTCCTCGAGCAGCTGCCGATCGTTTGCCAGCTCATGGCGTGTATGGCGCAGCAAGGTGGATTTACGCGATTTACGTAACGTCCAGATACCGCCAATCAGTGCCAGTAGCAGCAACACCACGGTGGTGGCAATCATCGCATTCAGGCGATATTGCGGATCAACCGCCCAAATAATTAGCACCATCAGGCTCATAAGACCAAATGCAGCGAAAAGCATCGTCAGGCCCAGCATCAGTAAAAGTTGAAAGAGATTAGCTTTTTCCTCTTCCAGCTCAACCACCGCCAGCCGCAGACGTGTTTCCACCATTTCAACCATGATGGAAACAATTCGCTGCCCGATGCCCAGAACGCTTTTACCGGGCCCTTGCGCGTGATGAGTGTCCGCCATAATTAACGACGCGACAGCAGAACGCCGAGCACTACACCGATTGCAGCGCCAATGCCCACGCCCGTCCATGGATTTTCACGCACATACTCATCGGCACGCGCCGCCGCGACACGGGTTTGTTTGGCGATGGCATCACCGGTTTCACCCAGGCGATAACGGCTCTGTTTCAGTGCCTGCTCCGCTTTGCTACGAATCTTACTCAACTCTTCTTTCGACTTCTCGCCAGATGAGCTAAGCACCTCTTCCAGCGTATCGGAAAGGGATTTCAACTCAGCACGCAGATGTTCCGTAGTGTGTTCTTTCGACATAGTTTTCTCCAGGTGAGTAAGTAGTGACTATTGTGAGTTAGTAGTCGCGCGCTTCCAGCTTTTTCAGCTCTTCCTGCGCTTCTGCCAGTTTCCGTTCGCGTTTGGCAATCTTATCGGCATCGCCTTTTTGCTTCGCCTCGGCTAAATCTTGCTGGCGTTCCGCCACCTCATCTTTCTGCTTTGCGATTTTCTTCTGATGATCGGCACGCAGCTGGCTATCTGAACAGTTGGCCCGGACTTCACTCAGGGCTTTATTCAGACCGTCAATACGATTCTGGTTTTGGTGTTTTTCGGCATAGCTGATCTCCTTAAGGATATTTTGCTCCTTTTCCTGACACAGGGTAGTGGCATAACTACCAGCACTAAGAGCAAAAAGAGAAACAGCTAAAGCGATGCGGTATTTCATTCTTGAACCTTCCATTGTGATTCGGACCTATTACAAAGGAACGATTGTCCAGACAACGAAGCGGTAGTGTTAACCACCGCCTCATTAATCATAGACAGTTACGGTGAAATCACCAAAGTGAGTGATCTGTTTCGGATAACAGGAAGTTATCCGAAGCGATGAGAGTTATCCCGTAGCCGGGTCAGCCACTGCATAGCCTGACTGTTATTGTCCTGCTGCGCAATGATGTAGCCTTGGGGCAATGTTCTGTCGAGGACCGCTTTTGCAGCGGCGCTCTGGTCGCTGGAGTCAAAGGTAATTAACAGAGTGTCGTTTTTGGGGGTGATACTTTTGAAAGGAATGCCATGAGCGTCAAGGTGATGCCAGATTGAAAAACCGTCTGGCATCGTTGTGCCTTGATGAACGGCACGAATCGCCAGCGTAGACTCTTGCTGGCGAACCGCGGACCAGGCCAGCAACAGCGTGCCGACCAGAAGTAAAACAGCGCCGGACCAGGCTAGCTGGCGAAGCGACATGCGAGGTATTTGCATCCCTTACCCCCGATTTCCATATTTCTTTTTCCATAACACGACCAGAGAACCTGCCAGGCCAAACACCAGCAGCACCACCGGGAGCAGCATCAGGCATGACATCAGCTGGTCCTCGTACTTTAAAAATACCGGCGTTTTGCCGAGCATGTAACCCAGAGTTGTCAGGATCAATACCCACAGCAGACCGCTCATCCAGTTGAAAAACTGAAAGCGCGCGTTATTCAGCCCTGATAACCCGGCAATCGTCGGCAGCAGTGTTCTGACAAACGCAATAAAGCGACCAATTAACAGCGCCGATAAACCGTGTTTATGAAAAAGATGGTGTGCGCGTTGATGATAATGCGCGGGTAAATGAGATAGCCAGTTTTGTACGGTGCGGGTATTGCCCAGCCATCGCCCCTGAATATAGCTGACCCAGCAGCCGAGGCTGGCGGCAACGGTCAGCAGCAGAATCGTTTGCGGATAGCCCATCGCGCCTTTCGCAATCAACACGCCGACCAATACCAGTAAACTGTCGCCCGGTAAAAAGGCCGCCGGAAGCAAGCCGTTTTCAAGGAACAAAATTACAAACAAGACAAAATACAACATGCCAATCATCGACGGATTGGCCAGGGTTTCAAAATCCTGCGCCCACAGGGCTTGCAGCAATTGGGTCAAAAGTTCCATTCATTATTCCTGGTGAATCGGTTAACGCCACGCTGGTTTTAAAAGATGCACTACCGCAATGTTATTGCTGTTTTGGTATGTTCTGCGGGTTTGATACATCAACACAGCCTGAACTATTCCCTGTTAAATCGTGAGATAAGAAAGCATTCAAAAACATAAATTCAAATTGAATCTAATTGTAACAAAGGTCAACGTTGTTCGTTATCAAAATTACATGTCCGTGGAGTCTGATTTTGCTGAATGCAGGGGAGGGTGGCGAGAGGATTTACACAGGCTGACACTTTATACTTTTCGCTTACCGACGAGACAAACAGGCGCGTCGCAGCGCCTGTCGGACAGGTATTTCATTTACTGCCACTGGTGGCCGTATCGAGATGCACTACCGGGTTTTCGGCGAACAGATAACGGTCGGCATTGAACTCGAAGTCGTCGCTGGTTTCGTTAAATAACATGATCTTGGTGTTTTCCAGGTGCTGCCACATTGCCAGCTTAGCAGCATGAGGATCTTTGCGAATCAGCGCCTTGAGGATTTGATCGTGGTCATCACACCAGTTATCGACGGTACGGGAATCAATGTGTTCGTGCAGTTTTTTCCAGTACGGGTTATGGCTACGCTGGGTCCACATTTTTTCAACGATAGCCGCCAGGGCGGAGTTCTGCGTCGCCAGGGCTACCTGAATATGGAACTGCAAATCCCACTCGGAATCACGGAAGCATTGTTCGCCGCGCGCCTGCTCCTGGATGGCCATCAATTTCATGATGTCCTGTTTCGTTACCTGAGTTGCTGCGAACTCGGCAATATTACTTTCGATGAGTTGGCGAGCCTGGAGCAACTCAAACGGACCGTAATTGGCGAATTCCATATTATTGTCCGCAGCCTGCTGATGGCGCGGCTGGTTGGAAACCACGTGAATACCTGAACCTTTACGCACTTCGACATAGCCTTCAACTTCCAGCATGATGATGGCTTCACGAACTACCGTACGGCTGACGTTCTTTTCATCGGCAATAAAGCGCTCGGCAGGCAGTTTATCACCCACCAGATAGACGCCCTGTTCGATGCGCTCTTTCAGGTCAGCGGCAAGTTGTTGATACAAACGGCGTGGTTCAGTGATTTCCATATGCGTCTCCCGGAGTGGAATGCGGACAAAGTTATCATACCACTTTATTTATGGGTATGCCATTGTTGATATATAAATTTGATGATTGAAATAATGTATTTAATCAAGATTGTGAATATTTATAAATTCCTAAAAATGAAGTGTCTCTATTGTGAAAATTGCTATATTTCAGTAAGTTAATTTTTCGCTTTTAAATTTAATATTAACTAAAAATACTTTTTCATGTTGACTTACAATAAATATACACATCTAATGCACTAACTTTTTTGAATCAATATTGTAAGATCAAATCTATATGGTGGCGAAAATTAATCTCTTATCACGGCTTACGCCGCTTTTATTCGTGTTCGCTCCTTTTTTTGCACAGTCAAATATGACTGTTTATCCTATGGCTGTTTCCATTAATAGTCAGGGGGAAGGTAACGTTCGCGTAATATCTAAAAGTAATGAAGTTCAATATATAAAAGCGACGGTATTTCGTATTGATAATCCTTCAACGCCTCAAGAGCAGGAAGTTGAAATAAAATCCGGAGATGCCACTCATCTTGTAGTGATGCCGCCTAAGTTTGCGCTGCCAGCGGGTAGCAGTAAGACTGTGCGCTTTGTTGCAATGGAACCAGAGCAAAAAGAAAAAAATTATCGCGTTAAATTTGAAGCGGTTCCCAGTATTGATGACGTTGCCACGGATAAAAAAGATCTCTCTATGCAGTTAACAGTTAACTTAATTTGGGGGATTGTTGTTAGTGTCCCACCTCAGCAACCTATTGCTAAGTTAGAAGTAAATGCTGCCCAAAAATTAGTTAATGCAGGGAATCAACGCTTAAAGATTTTAACGATCGCTTATTGTAAAAATAATAGCAAAGAAAATTGTAAGATACAGACTGTAAATAAAAATATCTTCCCTGGTCAGGAAAGAAATCTTGAAAGCATATCTGGCTACGACAAAATCGTTGTCAAATATAATAACTGGATCACCAAAGATAATGGCGAGTTTGAACTGGCGGTCCATTAATTATCATTGTAATAAACGAAGGAATAGTAATGAAAAAGGTATTTGCAAAATCTCTTCTGGTCGCAGCGATGTTTTCTGTTGCAGGCTCCGCATTAGCAGTACAAAAGGATATCACTGTAACGGCTAACGTTGATGCCGCTCTGGATATGACACAGACCGATAACACTGCGCTGCCGAAAGCAGTAGAAATGCAATATCTGCCGGGTCAGGGTCTGCAATCTTACCAGTTAATGACCAAAATCTGGTCTAACGACGTTACCAAAGATGTAAAAATGCAGTTAGTTTCCCCGGCGCAACTGGTTCAAAGCCTGGACGCTAGCAAGATTGTTCCGCTGACAGTAACCTGGGGCGGCGAAGAAATTAAAGCTGATGCGGCAACCACTTTTACCGCAACCAAAATCTTTGCTTCCGATGCGTTAACTAATGGTTCTCTGGCTAAAAATCTGATGTTTGCTCAAACCACCAAAGGTGTTCTGGAAACAGGTATCTACCGTGGCGTAGTAAGCATTTATCTGTCTCAGGATATCTAATCCGGATAACAGAATTAACACATAACAAAGGGGGGCTAGCCCTCCTTTATTTTAACTGTTTTAGTATTTGTTATGGATTTCAGGATTGCCATGGATAAAAAATTACTGGCTCTTTTGATCCTGGCGAGTCTCAGCCCGGCAGAGGCGGCATTAACCAAAATCCCCGCAGGGTTTGAGGTTATTGCTCAGGGACAGCAGGAGTATATCGAGGTTTATTTTTCAGGGAAAAATCTCGGTAAATATTATGCAATGGTTAATCTTGATACCGTAACATTTCTTGATCCAGCAAGTTTATATAACAAGCTGGAACTGGATGTCGACGATCAGAAAATCGCGCATATAGTGAAAGAAAAATTATCGCAGCCGCTAGCTCGCCACGGTGAATTGGCTTGCGGTTATGTACGTACTGACTCAGGGTGTGGTTTTCTGAATACCGATACGCTGGAAATAATCTATAATGATGAAGAAAGTTCGGCAACGTTGTTTATTAATCCGCAATGGAATTCAGCTTTCGATGCGAAGTCATTATATTTAAATCCAGACAAAAATACGGTTAACGCTTTTATACATCAGCAAGACATCAATGTTCTGGCACAGGATGATTACCAATCGTTGTCTATTCAGGGAAACGGTGCGCTGGGAATAACAGAAAATAGCTATATTGGTGCACACTGGAATTTCAACGGTTATGATGCAGATGATGTCAGTGACAGTAATGCTGATGTCAGCGATCTCTATTATCGTTATGATTTTTTACGTCGTTATTATGTGCAGGCGGGGCGCATGGACAACCGCACGCTATTTAATGCACAAGGCGGGAACTTTACCTTTAACTTTTTGCCACTCGGTGCAATCGACGGGATGCGTATCGGGTCGACTCTTAGCTATTTAAACCAGGCGCAAAGCCAGCAGGGAACCCCGGTAATGGTCCTGCTTTCGCGCAATTCTCGTGTTGACGCTTATCGTAATGAGCAACTTCTGGGATCGTTTTATCTCAATAGTGGTTCGCAATTTATTGATACCAGTTCCTTTCCGCCGGGTAGCTATAGCGTAGCGTTAAAAGTCTATGAAAATAACCAACTCACCCGCACCGAGCTAGTACCGTTTACCAAAACAGGCGGTCTGACGGACGGAAATGCGCAATGGTTCTTACAGGCAGGTAAAACTACATCACAGGCTTCTGATGATGAAAGTTCAGCTTATCAACTGGGGGTACGCCTGCCATTACATCCGCAATATGAGCTCTACGCAGGGCTGGCGAATGCCGATAATGTGAGTGCTTTCGAGTTAGGTAATGACTGGACGGCAAATTTAGGCGGGGCAGGGAATCTTGCAATCAGCGCCAGCGTGTTCCGTAACGATGACGGCGGCAAAGGTGATATGCAACAGGCCAACTGGAGTAATTCGGGATGGCCGACGTTGGGCTTTTATCGGACCAACTCTGACGGCGATGCTTGTGCAACCGACAGCAGAGAGAGCTATAACGCCTTAAGCTGTTATGAAAGTATTTCCGCGACGGTTTCACAGAATTTTGTCGTCTGGAATATGATGCTGGGTTATTCCCGCACACAAAATAACACTGATGATAGTTTGCGTTGGGATAAACAGCAGAGCTTTGAAAATAACTATCTTCGCCAGACAACTGCGCAAAGTATCTCCGAAACTGTACAACTTAGCGCTTCCCGCGCTTTTGTGATGCGTGACTGGATCTTGAGTACTTCGGTTGGTGTTTTCCATCGTAATGACAACGGTGGCGATAACGACGACAACGGCTTGTACTTATCGTTTTCGTTATCTGACACGCCAACGATGGACAGCAATAACAACAGCCATTCAACCAATGTTTCTACGGATTATCGTTATAGCGATCAGGATGGCGATCAAACGTCATGGCAGTTATCCCATACTTTTTATAACGATTCATTCAGCCATAAAGAACTTGGCGTAACCGTTGGGGGCCTGAACACCGATACCATAAACAGCGCGGTTAACGGGCGTTGGGATGGTCAATACGGAAATGTCTACGCTACCGTATCTGACAGTTATGACCGTAAGAATCATGATCATCTCTCGGCCTTTACGGGGACTTACAGCTCTACACTGGCTGTCAGTCGCTATGGCGTTAATTTGGGTGCCAGTGGTACAGACGATTTGCTGGGTGCGGTATTGGTGGATGTGAAAGGCTTCTCTGAACAGGATGAAGAGAGTCAGGATCTGCAACTCGAAGCGCGGGTGGCAGGCAGCCGAACGTTGCAGCTTGGTCAAAGCGACAGTGTGTTGTTCCCTTATCCTGGATTTCAGTCTGGTTTTGTTGAGGTTAACGACAGTAGCCAGGGCAATCAACAAGGGACAACAAACATCATTAACGGTGCGGGGAATCGTGAATTAATGTTGTTGCCTGGCAAACTGCGCTATCGCGAAGTGTCTGCCAGCTTTAATTACAACTATATCGGTCGCTTGTTATTACCAGCATCGGTAGAGAAATTCCCGCTGGTTGGTCTGAATAGCGCCATGTTACTGGTAGCTGAAGATGGCGGATTTACACTTGAAATTAACGGTAGCGAAAAAGAGCTATATCTGCTTTCCGGGCAGCAATTCCTTAAGTGTCCGCTGAGTGTTGTAAAGAAACGCGCCAGCATTCGTTACAGCGGAGATGTCACATGTAGTGTGGTGACTTATTCACAATTACCGGAGTCCATTCAGGTTCAGGCACAGTTGAAACAGCCTAAATTACGTGGAAACGTTCAGACGGCGCAAAGGGAGGTTGCACCATGAGAAATCGATTGATTGCGGCGATATTGGGCTTGTGTGGTGCGGTTACTGGCGTTCAGGCAGCTCCTAACGTGACCAGTGAAATTACGTACGATTTGGCATCTGGCAGAGCGGATTATTACTTCTGGAATGAGGAGCCCCCACCGGAGGTGAGTTACAGTACAACATTTTCATTTTTTCAATGTAGCTACCCTGATTCACAGCAGACTTGTACATCAGCAGGTAATACTTCTGTCGTGCAAATTTATCTAACTGAAAAACGCAGCGGTATGCGCTGGCCGGTTAAACTGAAAGGGTATATGACAGTTCAGGTGTGGGAGGACGGACCGTGTAAGGGGTGGTACGATAAGAAAAGGCTGGATGATGGGACGGGTTATCAATGTAAAGATACGATTAATAACGTTGGTTATCTGGCTAAAACAAAAGTTTTAACTCTGTATATTGAGCAAGAAGAAATGAAGAAACTGCCGATTGGCGGTTTATGGGAAGGGAAAGTTAAACTCCATTTTAGCTACCCGGCAACAGATTATCAGGCTGATATTAAGCTTAATGTTCTCGACCCCAACCATATCGACGTGTTCTTCCCGGAGTTCGCCCACGCCACGCCACGGGTGCAGTTAGACTTGCATCCAACAGGGAGCGTTAATGGCAGCAACTACGCGCAAGATCTGACCATGTTGGACATGTGCTTGTACGATGGTTTTAACGGTAATGCCATCAGTTATGAAATCATGCTCAAAGATGAAGGGCGACCCGCCGCAGGGCGCAGAGACGGTGACTTCTCTATCTATCGTCAGGGAGGAACCACCACCGACGAGGGAGAACGCATTGATTACCGGGTCAAAATGTACAACCCGGAAACCGGTGGGCAAATTGATGTGCGCAATAATGAAAATATGGTCTGGAACAGCATTAACCTGAAACGTGTGCGTCCGGTCGTATTGCCAGGGATCCGCTATGCCGTAATGTGTGTGCCAACGCCATTAACGCTGGCAGTAGAAAAATTTAGCGTGATGGACAAACAGGCTGGATATTACATGGGGAAATTGTCGGTAATCTTTACGCCTTCCTTGCCAACCATCAATTAACCCTGCAAACCGGACAAACGCTTTTGTCTATATAAACAACGAAGCCGCCTGATAAGGCGGCTTCGTCATTACAACTTACGTTAAATGTTAATGTTGCGGTGCGGGATCGTTATGTGTTTCCTGCGCCACCTCAATCGCCGGTTTGTTCTGCAACACGGTCCAGATAACCAGCGCACCTAACAGGTCGAACACTGCCAGTACTGCGAACAGCGGGCTGAAGCCGATGGTGTCAGCCAGTGCACCGACAACCAGCGCAAATAGCGTACTTGCCAGCCATGCGGACATCCCGGTTAAACCGTTCGCCGTTGCCACTTCGTTACGACCAAACACATCGGAAGAGAGCGTAATCAGCGCGCCAGACAGTGCCTGGTGGGCAAAACCACCGATACACAGCAGCATAATTGCGACATACGGGTTGGTGAACAGGCCGATCATACCCGGGCCAATCATCAGCACTGCACCCAGCGTTACGACCATCTTACGGGAAACGATCAGGTTCACACCAAACCAACGCTGGAACAGCGGCGGCAGGTAACCACCGAGGATACAACCGAGGTCAGCAAACAGCATCGGCATCCAGGCGAACATCGCGATCTCTTTCAGGTTAAAGCCGTAAACTTTAAACATGAACAGCGGGATCCACGCGTTAAAAGTACCCCAGGCCGGTTCTGCCAGGAAACGCGGCAGCGCGATACCCCAGAACTGACGGTTACGCAGGATCTGACCAACGGACATTTTCTTCGCCGTGCTCACCTGGTGCTGGGCTTCCTGACCATTAATAATATAGTCGCGTTCTTCATCGGTCAGATGCTTCTGGTCGCGCGGATGTTTATAGAAAATCAGCCATGCCATCGCCCAGATAAAGCTCAATGCACCGGAGATGATAAATGCCATCTGCCAGCTGTGCATTACGATTGCCCATACCACCAGCGGCGGCGCAATCATCGCACCAATCGAAGAACCTACGTTAAAGTAGCCTACTGCGATGGAACGCTCTTTCGCCGGGAACCATTCGGAGCTGGCTTTCAGACCCGCCGGGATCATCGCTGCTTCCGCGGCACCGACCGCACCACGAGCAACAGCCAGGCCACCCCAGCTACCTGCCAGCGCGGTTGCACCACAGAACACGGCCCACAGCACAGCAAACATTGCATAACCGATTTTCGTACCCAGCACATCCAGTACATAACCTGCTACCGGTTGCATGACCGTATAAGCAGCAGAATAGGCTGCGATGATATAGGAATACTGTTGGGTGGAGATGTTTAACTCTTCCATCAGAGTTGGCGCAGCTGCCGCCACAGTGTTACGCGTCAGGTAACCAAGCACGGTGCCGAGCGTCACCAGTGCGATCATATACCAACGTAACCCTTTAATTTTACGCATGTAAAACCTCATCGTTTTGTTATATCCGCAGGAAGCGCGGCCATCATCCCGCCAGAGGCTGAAGATGTTAGTTACGACCGGGTAACCGAAAAAAAACCGGCACGCCCCGAACGTTGCCATGAAAGTTTCGTGCTAATTCGGCTTCCGTACCGGTTAACCCGATTCATCTAACAAATGAATGAATCGGCAATTTGCATTCCGTCGACTTATGATTTGCGACGGCAGAAAGATAACTTGTCATACAACTTTAAAAGGTGAGAGCCATCACAAATGTGCGAATATTTGTAGGGACATTACCTGACGACAGCGAGGCCAGTACTGGCGCGGCCTGCAGCGAGATTTACCACTTTGAGAGTAATTTTTTTAACTACGTTTATTGATCTAACTCACGAAAATATCTTCGGACTCTGGAAATTGGTGTGATAACTTTGTCAGCATCGCACCATAAGCAAGCTAGCTCACTCGTTGAGAGGAAGACGAAAATGACTCCGTTTATGACTGAAGATTTCCTGTTAGATACCGAATTTGCCCGCCGTCTGTATCACGACTACGCAAAAGACCAGCCGATTTTCGATTACCATTGCCATTTGCCGCCGCAGCAGATTGCGGAAGACTATCGTTTTAAAAACCTGTATGACATCTGGCTGAAAGGCGATCACTACAAATGGCGCGCTATGCGTACCAACGGTGTGGCCGAGCGTCTGTGTACCGGTGATGCGTCTGACCGTGAAAAATTTGACGCCTGGGCGGCGACTGTTCCGCACACTATCGGCAACCCGTTATACCACTGGACGCACCTCGAACTGCGCCGTCCGTTTGGTATCACTGGCAAATTGCTTTCTCCGTCAACTGCCGATGAAATCTGGAACGAATGTAACGAACTGCTGGCGCAGGATAACTTCTCCGCGCGCGGCATCATGCAGCAGATGAACGTGAAAATGGTCGGCACCACCGATGACCCGATCGATTCTCTGGAGCATCACGCAGAGATCGCCAAAGACGGCTCTTTCACCATCAAAGTGCTGCCGAGCTGGCGTCCGGACAAAGCCTTCAACATCGAACAGGCGACCTTTAACGACTACATGGCGAAGCTGGGCGAAGTTTCCGATACCGACATTCGCCGCTTTGCTGACCTGCAAACTGCCCTGACCAAACGTCTGGATCACTTCGCCGCTCACGGCTGTAAAGTGTCTGACCACGCGCTGGATGTGGTGATGTTTGCTGAAGCGAACGAAGCGGAACTGGACAGCATTCTGGCGCGCCGTCTGGCTGGCGAAACCCTGAGCGAGCACGAAGTGGCGCAGTTCAAAACTGCGGTACTGGTGTTCCTTGGTGCCGAATATGCACGTCGCGGCTGGGTACAGCAGTACCACATTGGCGCGCTGCGTAATAACAACCTGCGTCAGTTCAAACTGCTGGGGCCGGATGTAGGCTTTGACTCCATCAACGACCGTCCGATGGCGGAAGAGCTGTCTAAGTTGCTGAGCAAGCAGAATGAAGAAAACCTGCTGCCGAAAACCATTCTCTACTGCCTGAACCCGCGCGATAACGAAGTGCTGGGCACCATGATCGGTAACTTCCAGGGCGAAGGTATGCCGGGCAAAATGCAGTTCGGTTCCGGCTGGTGGTTTAACGATCAGAAAGACGGTATGGAACGTCAGATGACCCAACTGGCGCAGCTCGGTTTGCTGAGCCGCTTTGTCGGTATGCTAACTGACAGCCGTAGCTTCCTGTCATACACCCGTCACGAATACTTCCGCCGCATTCTGTGCCAGATGATCGGTCGCTGGGTGGAAGCGGGCGAAGCACCGGCGGACATCAACCTGCTGGGCGAGATGGTGAAAAATATTTGCTTTAACAATGCGCGTGACTACTTCGCCATTGAACTGAACTAAGGTCTGGGGTTGATATGCAATACATCAAGATCCATGCGCTGGATAACGTCGCGGTCGCTTTAGCGGATTTGGCTGAAGGCACAGAAGTCAGTGTCGATAACCAAACTGTTAGGCTGCGCCAGGATGTTGCTCGTGGACATAAATTTGCGTTAACGAATATCGCAAAAGGGGCCAACGTCATCAAATATGGCCTGCCGATTGGTTATGCATTGGCGGATATTGCGGCGGGGGAACACGTTCACGCCCACAATACGCGCACGAATCTGAGCGATCTGGATCAGTATCGCTATCAACCTGATTTTCAGGATCTGCCTGCGCAAGCGGCAGATCGTGAAGTGCAGATCTATCGTCGCGCTAACGGCGATGTCGGGGTGCGTAATGAGCTGTGGATCCTGCCAACCGTGGGCTGTGTCAACGGCATCGCGCGGCAGATCCAAAATCGTTTCCTGAAAGAAACCAACAACGCCGAAGGTACCGACGGCGTGTTCCTCTTCAGCCACACCTACGGCTGCTCACAGCTGGGCGACGATCACATTAATACCCGCACCATGCTGCAAAACATGGTGCGCCACCCGAACGCAGGCGCAGTGCTGGTGATTGGTCTGGGCTGTGAAAACAACCAGGTTGCCGCATTCCGTGAAACGCTGGGCGATATCGATCCTGAACGCGTTCATTTCATGATCTGCCAACAGCAGGATGATGAGATCGAAGCCGGAATCGAGCATTTGCATCAGCTGTATAACGTGATGCGCAACGATAAACGCGAGCCAGGCAAACTCAGCGAACTGAAGTTTGGTCTGGAGTGCGGTGGTTCTGACGGTCTTTCTGGTATTACTGCTAACCCGATGCTGGGGCGTTTCTCTGACTACGTGATTGCTAACGGCGGTACTACCGTACTGACCGAAGTGCCGGAGATGTTTGGCGCAGAGCAGTTGCTGATGGACCATTGCCGCGACGAAGCAACGTTTGAAAAACTGGTCACCATGGTCAACGACTTCAAACAGTACTTTATTGCCCATGATCAGCCGATCTATGAAAACCCATCGCCGGGGAACAAAGCGGGCGGTATCACCACGCTGGAAGACAAATCACTTGGCTGTACCCAGAAAGCGGGTTCCAGCGTCGTGGTTGACGTGCTGCGTTACGGCGAGCGTCTGAAAACGCCAGGGCTGAACTTGTTAAGTGCGCCGGGTAACGATGCCGTAGCGACCAGCGCCCTGGCGGGTGCGGGCTGCCATATGGTGCTGTTCAGTACTGGTCGTGGCACGCCGTATGGTGGATTTGTGCCGACGGTGAAAATCGCCACCAACAGTGAACTGGCGGCGAAGAAAAAACACTGGATCGACTTTGACGCGGGTCAGTTGATCCACGGTAAAGCGATGCCGCAGTTGCTGGAAGAATTTATCGACACCATCGTTGAGTTTGCCAACGGTAAGCAAACCTGTAACGAGCGTAACGACTTCCGCGAACTGGCGATCTTCAAAAGCGGCGTAACGCTATAAAGTCGAAATGAGTTGTTAATAAAAAACGGCGTTTCATAATGTGAAGCGCCGTTTGCTTTTCCATACCTGCTAAGGATTTATCATGACCGCGTATTGGCTGGCCCAGGGCGTGGGTGTCATCGCCTTTCTGATTGGTATCACAACATTTTTCAATCGTGACGAACGTCGCTTCAAAAAGCAGCTTTCGGTCTATAGCGCCGTTATTGGCGTACATTTTTTTCTTCTGGGCACCTATCCCGCTGGTGCCAGTGCCATCCTTAATGCCATTCGTACATTGATTACCTTACGCACGCGCCGCTTATGGGTAATGGCGATTTTTATTGTGCTGACTGGCGGAATTGGCCTCGCGAAGTTCCATCATCCTGTCGAACTATTGCCGGTTATCGGCACGATTGTCAGTACCTGGGCGCTATTCCGCTGTAAAGGGCTGACCATGCGCTGCGTAATGTGGTTTTCAACGTGTTGCTGGGTGATTCACAACTTCTGGGCGGGGTCGATAGGCGGCACGATGATTGAGGGTAGTTTTCTGCTTATGAATGGCCTGAATATCATTCGTTTCTGGCGGATGCAGAAAAGGGGAATTGATCCGTTTAAAGTTGAGAAAACCCCTTCCGCCGTAGACGAAAGGGGTTAAACAATTAATTACGCAGGGCGCTATTTGCCAGACGATCGTCTTCTGCCTGGCAAGCTGCCGCAGTGAACAGCACGTCAGTTGAAGAGTTCAGCGCGGTTTCGCAAGAGTCCTGCAATACGCCGATGATAAAGCCGACGGCAACCACCTGCATGGCGATATCGTTCGAAATACCGAACATATTACAGGCCAGTGGGATCAGCAGCAGAGACCCCCCCGCCACGCCGGATGCGCCACAGGCACACAGAGAAGCCACCACGCTCAACAGCAGCGCCGTGGGCAGATCGACCGGAATACCCAGCGTATTAACCGCAGCCAGCGTCAACACGGTAATAGTGATTGCTGCGCCCGCCATATTGATGGTGGCTCCCAGCGGAATAGAAACGGAATAGGTATCGCGATCCAGATTCAGCTTTTCACACAGCGCCATATTCACCGGAATGTTCGCTGCAGAGCTGCGGGTGAAGAAGGCATACACACCGCTTTCGCGCAGGCACAGCAGCACCAGCGGGAACGGGTTACGACGAATTTTCCACCACACCAGCAATGGGTTAACCACCAGCGCCACCATTAACATGCAGCCAACCAGCACGAACAGCAGTTGCGCGTAGCCCCACAGTGTGGAGAAACCGGTGGTTGCCAGGGTAGAAGAAACCAGACCAAAAATACCAATCGGTGCGAAGCGAATGACCAGTTTCACCATAAAGGTGACGGCATTCGACATATCGTTGACCAGGTTTTTGGTGGTCTCGTTACCGTGACGCAGTGCGAAGCCGAGGCCGATCGCCCACACCAGAATCCCGATGTAGTTACCTTTCAGCAGCGCGTCGATGGGGTTGGAAACCATGCTCATTACCAGCCCGCGCATCACTTCGACAATGCCTGACGGCGGCGAAATATCACCCGCGCTACTGGATAAATGCAGGGTAGAAGGGAAGGCAAAGCTGAAGACTACTGCGGCCAGAGCAGCAGAGAAGGTGCCCAGTAGATAGAGGAACAAAATAGGGCGGATATTGGTTTTCTGACCGTGCTGGTGGTTAGCAATAGATGCCATTACCAGCATCAACACCAGGATGGGGGCAACAGCTTTCAGTGCGCCGACGAACAAAGTACCTAACAGACCAACAGCTTCCGCCGCGGGTTTTGAGATCCATGCCAGAAGAATCCCCAGAACAAGGCCGACCAGGATTTGTTTTACCAGGCTGCCATGAGCCAGACGCCGGAATAGCCCCGGTGAACGTTGCGTAGTCATTTTTCGATCCTTTCATTGTGTTATCGCACATCCCTGGTGCGTTCTGTCGACGCATCTTTCAGGATGTAACAAAGTGTTTGCAAGGTCGAGTATAAGGAAAGTTACAGCTTCGGGAAGCGAAAAATGCTGGATTTTAAAGAGAGGTCATGTTTTGCAACTTAATTGTTACATTTGTTTGACATAAACAGAGGGAAGGACTGGCTACTAAGGCTGATTAGATAACATATGGGCAAAACTATTTGGAATATGAGAACGGTTGCGCTCCTTTAATGTGCTATGCCATATAAAGTCACTGGCGCAGGGAGCGCGCAGGGGGCGGCCAATCGCCGCCGCCCCCTGCACCCCCAGGCTCTGGCGAACAAAATCGCCGCTGCGCGATTCCCTCAGCTTATCCCTTGCGGCTACCGGGTCGGGCGCAAGGGAACGTCCCTGTAAGATGCGCCCTCGCCGCGCATCCATGCGCGTCGCCCCGGCCTCCAGGGAACGCTTCGGCGATTTTGACGCCACCAACACCCGTGCGGTCTTTTTGTAAAGAGCTACAAGCCGATTACATAATTAATAGCTCACCTTTGTCTGGAATGAGTTATCTCTAGGAATGGCTTAATATACAGCGAATCATTCTCCCCGCTGCTTATCATGCCGATAATTCACCCAGGCGTTGATAATAAACGTCATCACCAGAATGCCAAACACCACGCCCAGCGAGACGGCGATTGGAATATGGTAGAAGTCGACAATCAGCATCTTGATACCGATAAACACCAGAATCACCGCCAGGCCATATTTGAGCATCGAGAAACGCTCTGCTACGCCCGCCAGCAGGAAATACATCGCACGCAGGCCGAGGATCGCAAACAGGTTTGAGGTCAGCACAATGAACGGGTCAGTGGTCACGGCGAAGATAGCCGGAATGCTATCCACGGCGAAAATCACGTCGCTCAATTCCACCAGAATCAGTACCAGCATCAGCGGTGTGGCGTACAGCAATCCATTCTTACGCACAAAGAAATGCTCGTTGTCGATGGTGTCGGTCATGCGCAAATGACCGCGTAGCCAGCGCACCAGCGGCTTGTCGCCAATGCCTGATTCATCTTCATGGGCGAGCGCCATCTTCACGCCGGTAAACAGCAGGAAGGCACCGAAGATATACAGGATCCAGTCGAACTGCGAAATTAGCCAGCTGCCAGTGAAGATCATGATGGTACGCAGAACAATCGCCCCGATCACGCCATACACCAGCACGCGGCGTTGTAATGCCGCCGGAACAGAGAAATAGCTGAACAACATCAGCCAGACAAAGACGTTATCGACCGCCAGCGATTTCTCAATCAGATAACCTGTGAGAAAGGCCAGTGCCTGTGGATCGGCAACGGCGCGACCTTCGGTTTGCACCAGATACCACCAGAAAGCGGCGTTAAACAGTAACGACAGCGTCACCCAGACCAGCGACCAGGCCGCAGCCTGTTTCATGGTCATGGCATGTGCCCCACGACGCCCCTGCAACAACAGGTCGATAGCCAGCATAATGGCGACAACAACAGCGAATCCGCCCCATAGCAACGGCGTGCCGACAGTATTCATAGAAGTTCCTTACACATAAAAAAACGGCCAACGTCGGAAGACGTCAGCCGCTGCTTTTTATGCATAGACCTCGCCTTCCGGCAAGGTCTCACTTACAACAAAAAAGGAATACGTCTGCGTATTCCTTTCGGGTTGCCCGGTGACCGGATGTGGTTTTTCACACATCGTAATGACGATCGACCGGCAATGAAGTTACTCCCCTTTGCAGGTAACAAAGTATGACAGACCATTCAGCCAGTCAATGGTCTGTTACATACCTTTTACACTGTTTTACTTTGGCAATTATAGTTTTACGCTATCTGCCGGAAAAATCACCCCAGTCTGGCGGCGGATCTCGGTCAGCAGTTTGGCTGTGATGCGACTGACCGCCAGCCCTGGATGATCCACCAGATGCTCATCCACCAGGGTAGCGAACAGCTCTGCTTCGTAGAGCATGGTATTAATATGCTGCGGCTGGGTGAGATCCTGCATCTGGCTGCCACGCGGCACAAAGCACACTTTCTGGCATTCAGACAGTTTTTCAATCACCAGCGATCCCGCTTCGCCCTGAATCTCGCTTGCCAGGACAGAATCACTGACCTTTGAGTGCTGCAAGGTGACGCTGAAATCACCGTAATCCATCACCACCACGCCGTGGGCATCTACACCACTTGCCAGTAAACTGGCGGTTGCCTGCACGCTTTTCGGCTCACCAAATAACGCTACCGCCGACGCCAGGCAGTAAAAGCCGATATCCATAATTGAACCGTTAGAGAATGCCGGATTAAAGGTGTTGGGATTCTCACCATCCAGGTAACGTTGATACCGCGAGGAATACTGGCAATAGTTGAAAAAGACTTTACGCAATTTGCCGACTTTCGGCAGCGCCTGGCGCAGCAAATGAAAGTTCGGCAGGCAGGCGGTTTTAAATGCCTCAAACAGCACCACCTGATTTTCCCGCGCACAGGCAATGGCGGCATCCACTTCCGCCAGATTCGACGCCAGTGGTTTCTCGCAAATCACATGAATTTTATGGCTAAGGAAAAGTTGTGTCTGGGAAAAGTGCAGGGCATTCGGGCTGGCAATATACACCGCGTCAATGGCATCGCTTTCCGCCATCGCTTCCAGCGAGGTAAACAGATGCTCGACAGAAAAATCATTGGCGAAGTGCTGAGCCTGCTCAAGGCTGCGGGAATATACGGCGGTTAACTTGTATTTACCGCTCTCATGGGCGGCCTCGACGAACTGGCGAGTGATCCAGTTCGTACCAATCACAGCGAAACGTATCATAACGCGTGGATACTCCATAAAGGGATTCTGTCGTCAATGTAGCACGCCTTTTTCATCTTCGACGTGCGCAGATACGCATTATTCTTTTGCCGGACAGCCATGCTCACTAAACGGCCCAATCATGACCGATGGCCCGAGATATTTCGGCTGGCGATGGAGGATTTTGGCGTCAATCACCGCGCTGACACGAGCGAGTTTCTCCCGCAGTTGAGTATAAAAAACGTGCTTCATATTGAGGTCTGGCGCGTTAAACCCGATAGCGTCGATGCCGTACTGTTTTGCCAGCCAGATGGCGCGTTGGTTATGAAATTCTTGCGAAATAATGGTGATATGGTTTTCACCAAACACCTTTTTGGCACGCACCACCGAATCAAGCGTTGAGAATCCGGCATAGTCGCAGAAGATCACTTTCGCCGGTACGCCTTTAGTGATCAAAGCCTGCTGCATACCTGATGCTTCATCGTAATTTTTACGTCCGTTATCGCCACTTACCAGTAGCCATTTCACTTTTCCGGCGTGGTACAACGCTGCTGCGGTATCAATACGTCGGGTAAAGTAGCGATTACCCGGCCTCGCCCCCAGCAATAAACCCACGTTACGCGCCGGAACTGCGTTGACATCGCTCCAGGTCAGCTGCTTGCTGGCGTTGACCATAACGCGATCGGCAATAAAAATGGTCGCTCCTGCTATAAGCAACAATAAACAGCCAATCTTAAGAGTCCGGCGAGAAAAACAAATACGGAGAAGAAGGCGGGGCTGCATGGTCGTTATCCTTAACGAAAGGGGGGAGGTCGATTTTAGGCGCTAAAGAAAGAAAAGATAACGCCTGACATCATTTTCAGATTTTGTCCTGCCCAAGCGACAACTGCGTTAGCCACAGCCGGGTGTCGAACTCAAGCTGGTGGTACTGCGGCTCCATATGGCAGCACAATTGATAGAACGCTTTGTTATGCTCTTTCTCCTTCAGGTGCGCCAACTCGTGCACCACGATCATGCGCAAAAACGGTTCCGGCGCGTTGCGAAACACGGTAGCGACGCGGATCTCCGCCTTTGCTTTCAGCTTGCCGCCCTGCACACGCGAAACAGCGATATGTAACCCGAGCGCGTTTTTCAGCACATGGATCTTATTGTCATACATCACTTTATTGATCGGCGGGGCATTACGCAGAAACTGATTTTTCAGATCCTGAGTATATTGCCACAGCGCTTTATCGGTGGCGTAGTCGTGTGTTCCCGGATAACGTTTTGCCAGCACATCGCCCAGACGCTGTTCGTTAATCAGCGTTCGCACCTGGGAAAGTAGCTGCTCGGGATAACCCTGAAGATAAGTAAGATTGCTCATAACCGCCCACGAAAAAGAGAAAAAGGGTATACTCACGCACCCTTTTCAGGGGCAACGTCGAAATTTTATCATTCAGGAGGGCCGATGAGCCACTTAGACAACGGTTTCCGTTCACTGACACTACAACGTTTTCCGGCGACGGATGACGTTAACCCACTACAGGCGTGGGAAGCGGCGGATGAATATTTGCTGCAACAGTTGGACGACACAGAAATCCGCGGCCCGGTGTTGATCCTGAATGATGCCTTTGGTGCGTTAAGCTGCGCGCTGGCGGAACATAAGCCGTACAGCATTGGCGACTCATACATCAGTGAACTGGCGACGCGCGAGAATTTACGCCTCAACGGGATTGATGAGTCGAGCGTGAAGTTTCTCGACAGCACCGCCGACTACCCGCAACAGCCGGGTGTGGTGCTGATCAAAGTGCCGAAAACACTGGCATTGCTGGAACAGCAACTGCGTGCGCTGCGCAAAGTGGTCACGTCGGATACACGTATTATTGCCGGTGCCAAGGCCCGTGACATTCACACTTCCACGCTGGAACTGTTCGAAAAAGTGCTCGGCCCAACCACCACCACGCTGGCATGGAAAAAAGCGCGCCTGATTAATTGCACTTTCAATGAACCGCAGCTGGCCGATGCGCCGCAGACCGTTAGCTGGAAGCTGGAAGGTACTGACTGGACTATCCACAACCATGCGAATGTCTTCTCCCGCACCGGGCTTGATATCGGCGCGCGCTTCTTTATGCAACATCTGCCAGAGAATCTCGAAGGGGAGATTGTCGATCTCGGTTGCGGTAATGGCGTTATTGGTCTGACGCTGCTTGATAAAAACCCGCAGGCGAAAGTGGTGTTTGTCGATGAATCGCCGATGGCGGTTGCTTCCAGCCGTTTGAACGTTGAAACCAACATGCCAGAGGCGTTGGATCGCTGCGAGTTTATGATCAACAACGCGCTCTCCGGCGTGGAGCCTTTCCGCTTTAATGCTGTGCTCTGCAACCCGCCGTTTCACCAACAACATGCCCTGACCGATAACGTCGCCTGGGAGATGTTCCACCACGCCCGCCGCTGCCTGAAAATCAACGGCGAGCTGTATATCGTTGCCAACCGTCACCTGGATTACTTCCATAAACTGAAGAAGATTTTCGGCAACTGCACCACTATTGCGACGAATAATAAATTTGTGGTACTGAAAGCGGTGAAGCTGGGACGTCGTCGGTAAGATTGGGAGTTACCTGCCGGATGCGGCGTAAACGCCTTATCCGGCCTACGTTCAGCACGTTACTCCAGGCCGGATAAGACGCGGCAAGCGTCGCATCCGGCAATGTCTGCCCAGTTCTGGAATCGCGCTTCCATAAAACAAAAAATCCCTGTCACCATCGTCTACATTCTCTTGTTTAGCGTTTTTCTACGTTTATTCTTCCGTCACACAGATAAATTCATCCATTGCCAATCTGGCAACGGATGTTATCATATTGCCAATTTGTCAACGGACGTGATGAAGAATGCACCTGATAACTCAAAAAGCATTGAAAGATGCTGCGGAAAAATACCCGCAACATAAAACGGAGTTGGTGGCTCTGGGGAACACGATTGCTAAGGGATATTTCAAAAAACCTGAGTCATTAAAAGCAGTATTCCCATCTCTGGATAACTTCAAATATCTGGATAAGCATTATGTTTTCAATGTTGGGGGCAATGAATTACGTGTTGTAGCAATGGTCTTTTTTGAATCGCAAAAGTGCTACATACGTGAAGTTATGACGCCTAAAGAATACGATTTCTTTACCGCTGTTCATCGTACTAAGGGGAAAAAATGATTGCGATTGCCGACATCTTGCAAGCAGGAGAAAAGCTAACTGCTGTGGCACCTTTTCTGGCGGGTATTCAGAACGAGGAACAATACACCCAGGCGCTGGAACTGGTAGATCATCTGCTGCTCAACGATCCTGAAAACCCCTTGCTGGATCTGGTGTGTGCCAAAATAACCGCGTGGGAAGAATCAGCGCCCGAATTTGCGGAATTTAATGCCATGGCTCAAGCCATGCCTGGCGGTATAGCCGTGATTCGTACCCTTATGGATCAATATGGTTTAACCCTTTCCGATCTGCCGGAAATTGGCAGTAAATCTATGGTGTCACGCGTTTTGAGCGGGAAGAGGAAATTAACGCTGGAACACGCTAAAAAATTGGCAACGCGATTCGGCATTTCTCCCGCCTTGTTTATTGATTAACGCGACGTGCCGGATGCGTTGCATCCGGCGCTTCAAATAACGATTTAAATCTCCAGCGCCAGCCGTGTTCCCTGGGCAATTGCCCGTCGTGCGTCCAGCTCCATAGCCACATCGCAGCCGCCAATTAAATGCACCGTTTTCCCGCTATCAATCAGCGGTTGCGCCAGCGCGCGGTTTGGCTCTTGCCCTGCGCAGATCACCACATTGTCCACTGCTAATACCTGCGTTTCGCCGTTGATCACCACATGCAGCCCGTCATCGTCAATCTTCTGATAACTTACGCCTGGGATCATTTTCACACCCCGCGAGAGCAGGGTGGTGCGATGGATCCAGCCGGTGGTTTTGCCTAACCCCTGTCCTGGTTTGCTGGCTTTGCGCTGGAGCATCACAATCTGCCGTGGGCTACGGGGGATCTGCATTCCCTGCGGGCTTAAGCCACCAGCCTGTTGTAGGCTACTGTCGATCCCCCATTCATTACAGAACCCGGCGATATTCTGGCTGGTGGATTCGCCCGGCTGACTTAAATACATCGCCGTATCAAAACCAATCCCGCCACAACCGATGATGGCAACTTTGTTGCCAACCGGCGCTTTGTCGCGCAGTACATCGAGATAACTCAATACCTTCGGATGATCGATCCCGTCGATGGGCGGAGTGCGCGGCACGATCCCACTGGCGAGGATCGTTTCATCGAAAGCCTGTAACTGATCCGCCGTCACGGTGTGATTGAGTTTTAGCGTCACGCCCGTCACTTCGATCATCCGGCGGTAATAGCGCAGCGTTTCGTAAAACTCCTCTTTGCCGGGGATCTGTTTGGCGATATTAAACTGCCCGCCAATCTCGCTATGAGCGTCAAACAATGTTACCTGATGCCCACGCGCCGCCGCGTTAATGGCAAACGCCAGCCCAGCAGGTCCCGCACCGACCACCGCCAGATTTTTTTTCTGCACGGCGGGAAGGATTGGCATTTTGGTTTCGTGGCAGGCGCGAGGATTCACCAGGCACGAGGTGACTTTGCCAACGAAGATTTGATCGAGACAGGCCTGATTGCAGCCAATACAAGTGTTGATCTCATCGGCTCGTCCCGATTGCGCTTTTGACAGCAGCTCCGCATCAGCAAGAAACGGTCGCGCCATCGATACCATATCGGCATCGCCGCGCGAGAGAATATCGTCGGCAACCTGCGGATCGTTAATCCGGTTGGTGGTTACCAGCGGCAGCGAGACGTGGCCTTTCAGTTTGCGCGTGACCCAGCTAAATGCGCCGCGCGGCACGGGCGTGGCAATGGTCGGAATACGTGCTTCATGCCAGCCAATGCCGGTGTTGATAATGGTCGCGCCCGCCGCTTCAATGGCCTGCGCCAGCTCTACCGTTTCGGCAAAAGTCCCGCCGTCTTCGACCAGGTCGAGCATCGACAGTCGGTAGATAATAATGAAGTCGTTGCCGACGCGTTCGCGCACCGCACGCACTACTTCTACGGCAAATCGCATCCGGTTGCGGTAATCGCCGCCCCACTGGTCACTACGCTGATTGGTGCGCAGCGTCAGAAATTCGTTGATCAAATACCCTTCGGAACCCATCACCTCTACACCGTCGTATCCTGCCTCCCGCGCCAGTTGCGCGCAGCGGGCGAAATTGTCGATCAGTTGCAGGATCTCTTCATGGCTTAACTCATGGGGCACGAAACGGTTGATGGGGGCCTGCAATGCGGACGGGGCGACCAGATGCGGTTGGTAGCTGTAGCGCCCGGTATGCAAAATTTGCAGGGCTATTTTGCCGCCTTCCTGATGTACGGCTTCGGTAATGGTGCGATGGTGTGGGATCTGGCTGGCGTCATTGAGCATTGCACCGCCTTCCATGCCAACGCCTGTTAAATCTGGTGCAATGCCGCCGCTGACAATCAACGCCACGCCGTGACGGGCGCGTTCGGCATAAAACGCTGCCAGCCGCTCGGCACCGTCCGGGTATTCCTCCAGCCCGGTGTGCATTGAGCCCATCAACACGCGGTTTTTTAACGTGGTAAAACCTAAATCCAGCGGGGCGAACAGCGACGGGTAGCTCATAAAATTGTCCAGTATGTAAAATAATTGTTATGTGGTCGGATGAGTTCTAATTTAGCCGTCGCCGGAGAAAAGGGAAAAGGGAAGTGCGGGGTTTGTGATGGGATTCAAAAAGAATACGCCCGGTGGTAACGCCGGATGCGACGCTTGCCGTGTTTTATCCGGCCTGGGGGATTGCACATGTAGGGCGGATAAGGCGTTCACGCCGCATCCGCCAGTGGCGCGGTGCAGATGCCGGATGCGACGCTTGTCGCGTCTTATCCGACCTACGGGAACGCACATGTAGGGCGGATAAGGCGTTCACGCCGCATCCGCCAGTGGCGCGGTGCAGTTGCCGGATGCAACGCTTGCCGCGTTTTATCCGGCCAGGAGGATTGCACATGTAGGGCGGATAAGGCGTTTACGCCGCATCCGCCAGCAGTTGCAAATTATTGCTTACGGAAAAAATCGTTATACAACATAAACAAATGCGCGGCACTCCAGGAGAAATTCGGTGCCCCTTGCTGCGCGCCAGTGAGCGGGTTGTAATTCTCCTGAATTGGTCCATCGGCGGTTAACCCTTTGGCGTGCCGGAAGAACGTATCCGCCAGCTTCAGGGCATCATCGCGATAACCGTAACGCTCCATCCCTTTCAGACCAAACCAGAACTGATCCACCCATACGCGCCCGCGCCAGTAGATATCCGCGCCAAAAGCCGGGTTGGTTAACGCCGCCGTTCCCAGCGGGACAAAGGTGTTGAACTCTTTAGGATCGAGCATCACCTTCACCACCGCGTCGGCATTGGCCTGCGTTGCCGCACCGTTAAACAGCGGCGACCAGCCTTCCGGCCCTTTACCGCGCTCAACAATCGGTTTGCCCGCGCAGCCGTTCGCCAGCGGTTTATCTTCAATACGCACGTCATAGTAGAACTGGGTAGTCGGGTCGAACATACAGGTGTTGATGTAGTCCGCGAGCTGCTGTGCCAACTGGCGATAGCGTTTGGCCTCTTCTGGCTTACCGAGGATGGTTGCCATCTCCGCCAGATAATGGTTATCGCTGCACATATAGCTGGCCTGATCCACCGACTCCTGCAATAGCGAGTAGCCCAGCAACGTTCCGTCCTGACTGCGGTTTTCGGCGAATTTCACCGTCCAGTCGCTACGTTTGCCGCCATTAGCGACATATTTATCCAACTGTTCTTTGTCGATAAACCCAAAGACGGCGGCATCATCACGCCCCGATTCCCACGATGCAGCAACCTGTGCCGGAATTTCCAGACTGTCGTACTGGCCTTTCTCCACCACGCGGGCGTAGTTGTTCAGCCCAGACTGCGTCTCTTCTTTATCGCCTTTTTTCACCGTAAACAGCATCTCGCCGCTCTCAGTGTTGTGGGCTTTGTCGCGGGTCGCGCCATATTCCGGCACGCCGTTGCCGTTGTGATCGCGGTTACGTAACCACCAGTCGTGATAGGCCACCAGTTTCGGGTACATCTCTGCCACCCAGGTTTTATCTTGGGTGACGTTATACACTTCCATCACCGACCAGGCGGCAAGGCTGGGTTTGGTATTACGTTCGTTCCAGTTGCCGCCATCGCCACCACGCTCGGGGCTAAGGTTCCACGCTATCAGGTCGGGGACAAAGCCCACATCCTGCGGACGCACGCTATCGCCAGGCTGGATCTGCCAGGAGAAGACCGCGCGGATATTCTCTTTGGCGATGTCCGGATTGAAATGCGCCATCGCAAACGCCTGCTTCCAGGTATCCCACGGCCAGGTCTGATTGCCGGAGAACCAGCGCCCGGTCACCGACGGTGTAACGGTGTTAAATTTCACCGCACCGCCCGGTGAGCGCCAGTTACCGTTGAGCGTTTCGATCGCTTTCACCGCGACGCGCGTCTGTTCCGGCGTCGCATCCGGATTGGTTAACCCTTTCTTCAGGTATTCTTCCCAGCGTTGCTGCGAGGCGGTGAGATAAAACGCCGGACGCGCCAGAATATCGCGGATCTGCATTTGCTCTTTGCTAACTTCCTGAGCGGTCAGCAGATGGGAATAGGTGGTGTAGAGCGTGGTCGAACCGTTGATATGCGCCTTACTGGTAAAGCGATTACCGTTGATTTCAGTCTGCACCGGCAGGGATTTATGCACCTGATATTCCGATTCGCCGGAGGTCAGCAGATCCCAGGTGGCGCGCACTTTGCCAAAGGTGACTTTCAGGCCATCACGGGTGGCGCTGATTTTGCGCTGATAGTCAGGGTATTCGCCAGCAATGGTTTTATCGGAAAGCGGTTTCCCTTCTTTCGCTTCCAGTTTTTCCAGCAGTTCGCCGTCCCACACCAGATCCAGCGGTTTATTGCTGGTGATTTTGGTTTCCAGTAGTGACGTGCGCGGCGTGGCGAAGCGCAGAGTCATTTCGACTTGCACATCTTTTGCTGTCAGTTTTTGCACCAGCGCACCGGGAATACTGTATGCCTCCAGCGTAAAGTCGACTTTCTTGCCGTCCTGCCAGACGGTCAGGCGGTCGAAATTGCTGGCCATAAAGTTGATGTACTCTTCCGTCAGCAGCGCAACGCCCGGAAAGCCGCCCATGGTGTTAGGGCCGTCTGGCAACAGATGACCATGCCAGGCTCCGAGATCGAAAAACGGATTAAAACGCTGGTGATCGTCGTAATCGTAATCCTTCATGTACTGCGGCGCGCCAGTACGGTTAATCACGTTTTTATAATTGTCGGCGTTAGCGGCATGGGCGGAAAAACTTATCAGCAGAGCGCAGGTTACTGGCGTTAAAATAGTTTTTATTTTCATGAAATTACAGTCCTTATTACCAGTAGAAATATTGCATCAGGAAGATTTGGTCGCTGGGATCGTGAGAGGCATTTTTCATGTAGAAGCGGCTATCAAAAGCCGTGGCGAAACGTCCGCCGCCGTATTCGTACCAGATACCAAACTGCATGAAAGAGGTGGTTTCATCGTCAGCGTGGTCAGGGCGATGTTTGGCGTAGGTGTAAGCGGTGGAGAGATAAACGCCCTTTAACGCTTCATACATGGCGCTCACCATCATCCCACTTTCACTTCCCGGTACGTCCAGCCCGTCGGCGCGTCCGGTATGGTGCCAGGCGCGAGCGGCAAAGTTAGGAGTTAGCAGGCCCGTGAGATAGAGCTGTCCTGTGCCGTCGGTGATTTCCAGACCGTTCATCCAGGTGATGCCTTCGGCAAGGTCATACTGGATGTAACCGTTCATCATTGCCGGATAGGTGTATTTGTCGTCATAGCGATCGTATTTGCCAAAATGTAGCCAGGCTTTGCTTTCATCATGATGTCCGGCAGGAGTCGCGGTGACGCTATAACGAAAGTTGCCGCTTAAGTTCTGTACCTTCAGCGCAGTCATAATGTCGCGGGTATTGGGAATGACGTAGCCCAGATCGGGGGTGAAATCGCCCCACCATTGCAGGTCATCCAGCGAGGAATCCTGACGCAGACTGAGCATGATTTCGGTGCCATCATTGGTACGATAACCGCCATAGAAACGGTTAATTCCGCCCTCGAAACCACCCCAGCTATGGTCTGGCACCCAGGCATTGCCGTCGTGGTCGGCCTGCACGGTCCAGCCTTCGCCGTAAATCAGGCCGAACCAGGAGCCGTACTTCATCTCCAGGCCACCTTCAATATAGGTACCGTCGCTGTATTTATGTTTATTCTCACCCTCTAAATCCATATATCCACCAACCCCTAATTCGCCGTAAAAACGAAATGAAGGAGAAGATGTCGAGGTAATTGCAGGTGTTTTTGTGTCGTCATGTTCTGCCGGACGTGCTTCTTCTCCTGCCGCAGAAAAGGCGTAGCAAAACGGCAGAGCAAGTAATGCTCTGCATGGTGCAGTGATTAATTTCATTGTGTTAATCCATGAGCTAAAGAAAAAGTACAGCCTTTTATCGTTGTAATTATAAAAATATAAAGGCAGAAACTATTTTCCCTCTCCTCATCCAGGAAGAGGGAAAATGGGTGATGCTGCCAACTTACTGATTTAGTGTATGATGGTGTTTTTGAGGTGCTCCAGTGGCTTCTGTTTCTATCAGCTGTCCCTCCTGTTCAGCTACTGACGGGGTGGTGCGTAACGGCAAAAGCACCGCCGGACATCAGCGCTATCTCTGCTCTCACTGCCGTAAAACATGGCAACTGCAGTTCACTTACACCGCTTCTCAACCCGGTACGCACCAGAAAATCATTGATATGGCCATGAATGGCGTTGGATGCCGGGCAACAGCCCGCATTATGGGCGTTGGCCTCAACACGATTTTACGTCACTTAAAAAACTCAGGCCGCAGTCGGTAACCTCGCGCATACAGCCGGGCAGTGACGTCATCGTCTGCGCGGAAATGGACGAACAGTGGGGCTATGTCGGGGCTAAATCGCGCCAGCGCTGGCTGTTTTACGCGTATGACAGGCTCCGGAAGACGGTTGTTGCGCACGTATTCGGTGAACGCACTATGGCGACGCTGGGGCGTCTTATGAGCCTGCTGTCACCCTTTGACGTGGTGATATGGATGACGGATGGCTGGCCGCTGTATGAATCCCGCCTGAAGGGAAAGCTGCACGTAATCAGCAAGCGATATACGCAGCGAATTGAGCGGCATAACCTGAATCTGAGGCAGCACCTGGCACGGCTGGGACGGAAGTCGCTGTCGTTCTCAAAATCGGTGGAGCTGCATGACAAAGTCATCGGGCATTATCTGAACATAAAACACTATCAATAAGTTAGAGTCATTACCGGAAAATGCCTGCTCATTTTTTATTATTCTGCTTAATCAACATTGCTGGCTGGCGTCGCTTCAATATGGCGCTCTTCAGCCGTTAATCCATTTATATATTTACTGTATTTCCACCACGCAAAGCCAAGGAAGATAACAATACCGCCGACGTTATAAAAAATGATGGTCAGAATATTCGCGCCAGTCGGGAATGTCGAAGCGACAAACCCTACGGCAAATATCGCAATCAGCATTGAAACAACGATAATACCGGTACGGCGGGAACCCATACGGAAATCGCGTGGCAGGTGATCTAATTTGGCGCGTAAATTCAGGTAAGCCAGCATGATGAATAACGGCGGAAGCATGGATGCTGCGGCGGTCATATTAATAATGGTATTCATCAGATCCTGCACGGTATTGGAACCGAGCATCGGGATAATCATCAGCGGGATGACGATCAGGAACTGGATCCACGCTGCGCGCGCCGGAACGCCGTTTTCGTTCAGTTCGACGGTTTTCTTACCAAAGATGCCTTCCGGGATTTCGGAGAAGAAAATTTTCACCGGCGTTGCGGTCCACATCAGCAGGGAACCGAACATCGCGGTAAAGGACACCAGACCGACAAAGCGATTCATCAACGCTTCCGGTAGACCAAAATACGCCGCCATGCCGTGGAATACCTGCACCGATCCGCCGGTAAATTTCAACTCTTTGCTGCTGACGAAGACGTTAATCAGCACCGAGGAGACGGAATACAGTACGCCGATAAAAATCCCGGCGAGGATGATCACTTTAACGAACGATTTCGAACCGCCTTTGACGTCGTTAACGTACACAGCGACGGACTCCGCGCCACCTGCGGCCATAAAGATCCAGGTGGTAACGCCGAGGAACGCCCAGTTGAAGTTCGGGATCATCGCGTCAACGGTGATGGCGTCAGCAGGCTGTACGCCGCCAACCAGCGCCGTACCTGCCAGTAAAATGTAGGAGAGCGTTAACAGCAGCATCAGCGTTGAAGTGACGGAGGTAATTGGCCCCAACATTTTCGCCCCGTTGGTGGAAACCCAGGTGGAGAAGGCGAACAGCACCATACTGATAATGGTGGTGGCAACCGGCGTCATAATATATTCGTATCCGAGGAAGGCATACGAAGCATAAGCAATAACGCGCGGCAACAGTGAGGTGAAAAAGAACAGGTTTACGAACCAGTAGGTATAGGCAGTAATAAATGCCCAACGTCCGCCCAGCGAACTTTTTACCCACGCGTAGACACCGGCTTCTGAGTTTTTATTTAACGAAACAAATTCTGCGATGATCAGACAGAAGGGAATAAAATAAAAAATCGTCGCGAGGAAAAACATCGGTGCCGAGGCCAGTCCAAGCTCAATATTATTATTGATAACGTTGTTAAAGCTGTAAACGGCGGCAAAAGTCAGCGAGAGCAAGCCGAATTTGCCGATTGTATTACGTTTGGTATCAGACATAACACATCTCCGAAAATGAGTAGGGTAGCGGTGGCGGCAAACTCCTTTTGCCGCCGTAGTTGTTATTTGTTATGGAAATAACCATCTTCGATGGTGACTTTGAGAACCACTTTTTTGACCGCGTTATTGCAGATAAACCGATACGCTTCATGGATATCGCAAATAACGATTTGCCCTTCGTGGACCTCAACGGTTTCTCCGCAGCCTTTTAAATATTCACGGTCAGTTTCATCACGATAATATTCCACTACCTGTAATGTCTCTTTCGGCGCATATTCAATTTTTTGCTGCCCTTGCAGGTAGTAATGCACTTCAAAATAGCGTCGATGCCCGGTAAATAGCGCATCGGTCGCGGAGTCTGTCTCCACGCGGTAAGTCAATGAGTCACCGATGGAGTGGGCGACGCCAGGCTGAATGTTGTCGATATTTTCAATCGCTTCAACGCAGCGTTGCCACTTCTTGCCAGAGGCGTAAATCTGGCGGAACTGTTCTAAGTTATCGATGATCCTCATTGCTTATTCTCGCTGTGCAAATTCGTGGAAAAGAACCCTGCGCCGAACTCATACGACGCCAGGCTTTGCGCGGTAGCTTCTCCGCCAGAAACCGGCAGCAACGTAAAGCCGTAGCTGAAGTCACGGAACCAGACGCGCCAGGAGTCCAGCACCTCGCTGCCCCAGGAGTTGGAGCCGAGGCCAAGCAGCTGGTGGTCGAGATTCAGGGTGATGTCATCACTGCGCTGCAGCTCGTTACAGTGCTGGGAAGCGTGGATGTTTTCCTGGGTATAGTGCCAGGCGCTGAAGTTAATTGGGCGCTGCGGAACCACCAGCAGACCGTTGCCGTGGCGGTTAGTCAGTGCCGTCCAGCGGACATGCTGACGGTTGCCGTTGTTCTGCGGGAAGGGATAGTTCTCGAACATGGCATCGACGGTGCTGCGCCAGATATCGATGATGTTAGCCTGCTGGCTGTCGGCGTAGTTTTCGCCCGGTCCACGACCGTAATACGCCACCTGATCGTATTCGCCGTTAATCCCCATGGTGAAACCGATGCACGGAATGATGTGCGGATAGTCGCCGTAACGCTCGCCGGAAAGCGCCACGTTAACCTGGCCATCTGCAGCGATGCGCCAGATGTAGGTGCAGCGCATCCCGAAGTCAAACACCGGCGGTGCTATAACCGTGCGGCTGATGATCAACACTTCACCATCGCTCTGTTCTACGGCAAAGTCGCGCAGATGTTCCTGCATGATCTGCAAATGATTCGGTTGCCACAGCCCTTCGTACTCCTGCTTGTGGTTGTCGATCATCGGCTTGAAGAAGTTGATCTTTGGCTCGCGGGTCAGCAGCGACTCGCCATTTACCTGCCAGGATGTCGGTTTGCCACTCATTTTTGAGAAGGTGATCGCGAAGTTGTAGCCGCGAACGGTGCAGCTCAAACGATCGTCTTCCAGCGTCAGCGGACGCGCATTATTTGGTGCGAAAGGCACTGGCTGCGCGGTGTTTTCCTTCAGCGGGAACTGATAAGTGGCGATAGAATGCCCGGCTTCGCTGTAGCGGGTGCGGGAATCTTTGGTCACCGTAATGTTGAGGAACGCTTCGCGGGCGTCCAGCTGCGGCAGCGTGATCTGCAAGGGGGCTTCGCTGTTCGGCGCAACGTCGCGCAGTTTAATCTGCTGCGTTGCGAGCGTTTCACCTTCGGCGCGCACCTCTGCGTGCAGGGTGTAGTCATCAAGCGTGGTAAACCACAGTTTATTTTCGACTTTCAGCTCGCCGCGAGTCAGATCCAGCGCGTGGATTTTTACCGGCGCGATAACCTGTTTGTACTCTTTCAGGCCTGGTCCCGGCGTCTGATCGGAATAGATCAAACCATCAAGACAGAAGTTATAGTTGTTGGGATAGTCGCCGTAGTCGCCGCCGAATTTATACCAGACATTGCCGTTGTCATCCTGCGCCTGGATTCCGTGGTCGCACCACTCCCAAACATAATGTCCCTGAATACAATCGTGCTTATAGAAGACGTTCTGGTACTCCGTCAGCCCGCCCGGTCCGTTCCCCATCGCATGAGCATATTCACAGATGATGCGCGGCTTCGGATGCGGGTATTCACCAAACTCATTCATCAGCGGCACGCGGGTGTACATGGTGGAAATAATATCGACCACTTCAGCATCGCGATCTTCTTCGTAATGCACCAGTCGCGTGTCATCCAGCGCTTTCGCCGCATGGTACATCGCGCGGATGTTACAGCCATAGCCGGATTCATTGCCCAGCGACCAGATGATGATCGACGGATGGTTTTTCTGCGCGTGGATATGGCGAACAATGCGCTCGACGTAGACTTTTTCCCACTGCGGATCGTCGGTAATACGGCTGATATCGCCGACATTAGCAAAGCCGTGCGATTCGACGTCGGTTTCCGCCATCACAAACAAGCCGTAGATATCACACAGTTCGTAAAAACGCGGATCGTTCGGGTAGTGAGCGGTACGCACGGAGTTGATGTTGTGCTGCTTCATCAACTGGAGATCTTTCTCGACGCGATCCATTCCAACGGCGCGGCCTTTGCGATGATCGTTGTCGTGACGGTTGACGCCGTGCAGCATCACATAACGGTTATTGATCCAGAACAGACCGTCGCGCACTTTGATATCACGGAAGCCAACGCGTTGTGGTACCACTTCCAGAACGTTGCCGTCGGCGTCTTTCAGCGTCATGACCAGATGGTAAAGATAAGGGGATTCTGCTGACCATTGCTGCGGCTGTTCGACAGTAAAAGCAAAGCTGGCGCTGGTCAGTTTTTCAATTGCCAAATGATCAATGGCGCTGCTGTGCACCACGCGTTCGCCATCAAACAGGGTATATTCCAGCGTCGTTACGACAGGGGAGGCGGCGAGATTTTCCAGCACCACTTCGCAGGAAAGCGTGGCATCGCAATAGGCTTCGTCAAAGTCGGTACGCACGGAGAAATCGTTAATATGCGTTAGTTGTTTTCCGACCAGATAAACATCGCGGAAGATCCCCGCTGACCACCACATATCCTGGTCTTCCACGTAGGTAGAGTCCGCCCACTGCATCACGCGCACACACAACAGGTTGTCGCCGGTTTTAACCATCGCGCTGATGTCAAACTCTGCGGTCAGGCGACTGCCCTTGCTGAAACCCACATACTGACCGTTAACATAGACTTCAAAATAGGTTTCGACGCCGTCAAATTTAATCAGCGTCTGTTTACCCTGCCAGCCGTCGCTGAGGGTGAAAATACGTTGATAGGCACCGGTTGGGTTATCGCTGGGGACAAACGGCACATCGATGGGGAACGGAAAACCTTCGTCGGTATATTGCAGTTTGCCGTGACCTTCCATTTGCCACATGGCGGGGACGGTAATATGCCCCCAGTCAGCCATTAACTCAGAGGTGAAGGCTTCAGGCACTTGCAGCGGGTGGTCAAAAAAATGGAAATTCCACTGACCGCTTAAGGGCAGAAACAGGCTGCTGGTTTCGCGGGCAAAGGTACGCGCTTGCGCAACAGAATCATATGAAAAAAAGTACGCACGCGGCGCAAGTCGGTTTTCGTGGGTGAGCTGAATGTTTTCCCAGCGATTCATAGGGCCTCCCGGTAGAGAGAAATCGGAACCATTCATGGTGATGGTAGTTTGTGTAATTGCTGGGGGGTTTAGTAAAATTTTTACTAAAAAGTAGCAGGTAAATGCATTTACTTTAACTGGATCACGAAAATAAACGGCAGCACTGTCCGGCAAAAATGATTGCCGGACAGTGTGTAAGGGGATTTAACGGGTCGTGCCGCGCAGTTTTAATTTGCTGGGAACGAAGACTAGCAGCGGCAGCGCGCGACCATCGCGGGCTTTTTCATACACCAGGTTAACGCCCTGACTTCCCATCATCTCGGAATGGATGCGCACGGTGGAGAGCGGCGGAAAGGTAAATCGCGCGGTGGGGATATCGTTAACGCTGATAAGCGAAATATCCTGTGGGATGTTCAGGCCACGTTCATGAATTGCCCGCAGTACGCCGATAGCAATGGAATCGGAAGCAACAAACAGTGCCTTCGGATAGTCTTCCCGCGACAGCATCTGTTTTGCCAGTTCATAGCCCGACGAACTGGAAAAACCGCCGCGCCAGATATCCTCTTCGCGTACCACTTGTTTCAGTCGGCCATATTCCACAAAGGCGACCTCACGAATATCCGCCTTGCCAGGCTCATCTTCACCGCCAATAAAACCAATGCGATTAACGCCCTGGTTGATATAGAAGTCGATGATTTCTTTACTGATGCGTGCCAGATCGATATCCACCGCATCGTAACCGCTGCCGGGTTCGTGAAAGTCGATAAAACAGATATTGTCGGTCAACGCGCTGGCAGCGGCGCGCAGGGCGGGCGTGGGTTTGCCGACAATTAAAATACCGGTGACGTTTTTAATGTCTGGTAATCCGCTGTGTTCATAACAGTTGGTGAGCTCGATGCCCAGCTTTTCGCACTGGGTTTCAATGCCGTGGCGGATCGCCAGATAGTAAGGATCGTTGATCTCCAGCTCCTGCTGGTAGCTGTAGATAGCCAGAATATGGTGTTGGTTGACTGCGCCTGTCTGTAGTTTACGGGCGCTACTGGTCTTGTACTCCAGCTTTTCGGCGATCTCGAGAATGCGATGTTTCGTCTCTTCTTTCACATTCAATGTCGGATCGTCATTTAAGACCCTGGATACTGTCGCCAGGGATACGCCAGCTTCGATTGCGATGTCTTTTAGTGTTGCCATGTTTACCTTTTTTACTTTCCCTGATGTGCGCTTCCATTGTAGAGGAAGTGCTTATTGGGTCACCTGTTTTCAGTAAATAAAGCGCGTTTCTTTGACGCTGTAACGGTAACACAGCGGCTCACGAATGTGATCACGCCTGCATTCTCCATTTTTAGCCTACAGGATTGAGAAAAACTTTTGCTATTTTTTAGTAAAATTTTACTCGAAGGGAGGAAGCAATGGAAACCGTGGCTTACGCTGATTTTGCACGTCTGGAAATGCGCGTCGGAAAGATTGTGGAAGTGAAACGCCATGAAAACGCCGACAAGCTGTACATCGTACAGGTTGATGTGGGGGAAAAAACACTGCAAACCGTGACCAGCCTGGTGCCGTACTACAGCGAAGAAGAGTTGATGGGAAAAACGGTGGTGGTCTTATGCAATCTGCAAAAAGCGAAAATGCGTGGTGAAACGTCGGAATGCATGCTGTTGTGTGCGGAAACCGATGACGGCAGTGAAAGCGTGCTGTTAACGCCGGAGCGGATGATGCCTGCGGGCGTACGTATCGTATAAAAAGATCGGATGGCGACGTCGTATCGCCATCCGATTTGATACTACGCTTCTTCGACACTTACTCGCATGGCCGCCAGCGCCTTACGCGCCGCTTTGATCACCAGTTCACACTGTTCAATGGTCAGTGTCAGTGGCGGTTCAATGCGGATCGTTTTGGCGTTATTGAGCGTTCCGGCCACCAGTACGCGCTGGCGGAACATCTCGCTGGCAAAGTTATAGCCGATTTCGTTATCAACAAACTCAATCGCCATCAACATCCCTTTACCACGTGCTTCCTGCACCAGATCGGGATATTCCCGCGCCAGTTGACGGAAACCGTCCAGCAACATATCGCCTTTTTGTTCAGCCTGAGCCGGTAAGTTCTGCTCCAGCAACACATTGATGGTCGCCAGCGCCGCCGCACAGGCCAGCGGGTTGCCGCCAAAGGTGGTGGTATGCAGGAATGGGTTGTCGAACAGAACTGAAAACACCTCTTCAGTGGCGATGGTCGCGCCAATCGGCATCACGCCGCCGCCGAGCGCTTTGGCAAGGCAGAGGATATCCGGCTGTACGTTCTCATGCTCGCAGGCGAACATCTTGCCCGTGCGCCCCATGCCCGTTTGTACTTCATCGAGGATCATCAGTGCGCCGAACTCATCGCATAGCTTACGTACGGCGGTGAGATAGCCCGGCGGCGGCAGAATTACGCCACCTTCACCCTGAATCGGTTCGAGGATCACCGCAGCCACATCATCACCGGTTTTTTTGCACTCGTTAAGAGCCGTGCGCATGGCTTCGATATTGCCAAACGGCACATGACGGAACCCTGGCAGCAGTGGCATAAACGGTTTGCGGAAGGTCGATTTCGCCGTTGCCGACAGCGCGCCAAGTGATTTACCGTGGAACGCGCCGCTGGTGGCAATAAAAGTAAATTTGCCGCGCGGCGACTGATAAGCCTTCGCCAGCTTCAGCGCCGCTTCAACGGACTCGGTGCCGCTATTACAGAAGAAGCTGTATTTCAGTTTACCGGGCGTTAGCGCAGCAAGGGTTTTCGCCAGCATCGCCCGTAACGGATCGAGCAGCTCCTGGCTGTGCAGCGGTTGTTTCGCAAGTTGATTCTGTACGGCGGAAACCACAACTGGATTACGGTGCCCCACGTTGAAAATTCCAAAACCTCCCAGGCAGTCGATAAACTCCTCTCCCTGGGTGTCGACAAGCGTATTTAAACCTCCCGCTTGCCACTCTACGGCTCCGTAATCCCCGCCGGCGGTAACAGATTTGCGATACTCTAAAAACCCCGGATTGACATGCTCTTTGAAGTATTCAATCACCTCTCGGTTAAGTGCTTTCATCTCCTCATGATCCAGCGTTCGCTTTTCAATGAGATTCAGGGCGTGGGCGCTGCACGCTAAAGCCGATGCGCTCGAAGGTAACCTGTTCAAAATATGCTCCGGAGGCTCGCGTATCACATGATACCGATTTAAGTATTGCAGGGATTGCGCCACTCCGGCTGCGATCGCGAAAATCGGGATAAACACAAATGCGGTTATCATTTGCGCAATATTTAATGCTATATGTTAACATTTGTTGTTATTTTGCACGGTTTTTGTCGGGTATGGATTTGATGATTGCTGCGCAAATGCACGCTTTCAGGGCATTAACTGCCTGATTTTTGGGCAAGATAATTAACGTTTTCGTATAGTAACAGAGTGAAAGTATTTTAAATCAACGAATTAGATTTGTGCTTTAATCGCAAATTGCGATCTAAATCAAATTAATCGGTTAAAGATAACCGCAGCGGGGCCGACATAAACTCTGACAAGAAGTTAACAACCATATAACCTGCACAGGACGCGAACATGTCTTCTCATCCGTATGTCACCCAGCAAAATACCCCGCTGGCGGACGATACCACTCTGATGTCCACTACCGATCTGCAAAGCTATATCACTCATGCTAATGACACTTTTGTGCAGGTGAGCGGCTTTACCTTGCAAGAGTTACAAGGGCAGCCGCACAACATGGTGCGTCACCCGGATATGCCAAAAGCGGCGTTTGCGGATATGTGGTTCACCCTGAAAAAAGGGGAGCCCTGGAGCGGCATCGTGAAAAATCGCCGCAAAAATGGCGACCATTATTGGGTGCGGGCCAATGCGGTACCGATGGTGCGCGAGGGAAAAATCAGTGGCTATATGTCGATTCGTACCCGGGCGACGGATGAAGAGATCGCGGCGGTGGAGCCGCTGTACAAAGCGTTGAACTCCGGACGTACCAGTAAGCGTATTCATAAAGGCCTGGTGGTGCGTAAAGGCTGGCTGGGTAAACTGCCTTCATTACCGCTTCGCTGGCGGGCGCGTGGCGTGATGACCCTGATGTTTATCTTGCTGGCGGCCATGCTTTGGTTTGTTGCTGCCCCGGTGGTGACGTATTTCCTCTGTGTGTTAGTGGTATTGTTGGCAAGCGCTTGTTTTGAATGGCAGATTGTGCGCCCGATAGAAAATGTCGCCCGTCAGGCACTGAAGGTGGCGACCGGAGAGCGTAATAGTGTTGAGCACCTGAATCGCAGCGATGAGCTGGGGCTGACATTACGCGCGGTAGGGCAGCTTGGCCTGATGTGCCGTTGGCTAATTAACGATGTCTCAAGCCAGGTGTCCAGTGTCAGAAATGGCAGTGAGACGCTGGCGAAAGGCACCGATGAACTGAACGAACATACCCAGCAGACAGTTGATAACGTTCAGCAAACGGTGGCGACCATGAACCAAATGGCGGCGTCGGTGAAACAGAACTCTGCCACGGCGTCGGCTGCCGATAAACTTTCTATCACCGCCAGTAATGCGGCAGTGCAGGGTGGGGAGGCGATGACCACGGTGATCAAGACAATGGACGATATCGCCGACAGTACCCAGCGCATTGGCACCATTACTTCGCTGATTAACGATATTGCGTTTCAGACCAATATTCTGGCCCTGAATGCGGCGGTGGAAGCGGCGCGTGCCGGCGAACAGGGCAAAGGTTTTGCAGTGGTGGCAGGGGAAGTGCGTCATTTAGCCAGCCGCAGCGCTAATGCTGCCAACGATATTCGCAAGCTGATTGATGCCAGTGCTGATAAGGTGCAATCCGGTTCGCAGCAGGTACACGCCGCCGGACGGACGATGGAAGATATTGTGGCACAGGTGAAAAACGTCACCCAGTTGATCGCCCAGATTAGCCATTCAACGCTGGAACAGGCCGATGGGCTTTCCAGCCTGACCCGTGCAGTGGATGAGCTTAACCTGATCACCCAGAAAAATGCCGAGCTGGTGGAAGAGAGTGCGCAGGTGTCGGCGATGGTGAAACACCGCGCCAGCCGACTGGAAGACGCGGTGACGGTGCTGCATTAATCGGTATGCCGGATCCGGCGGTTGGAGCACAATGCCTGATGCGATGCTGGCGCATCTTATCAGGCCTGCGGGGTGTGTAGCGGGTGTAGGCCGGATAAGGCGCGTCAAGCGTCGCATCCGGCAATTGCACCGCGCCACTGGCGGATGCGGCGATTAATCCAGTTGCGTAATATCAAAAGCGGCGCGGTCGATCACCGCAATGATCTTTTTTATTTGTGCATCACTGATATCGCTCTGGTTGACGCGTAAATCCAGCACCGCTTTAAAATTATCCAGCGCCCGCTTCATTTGCGGGTTCTGGCGCAGCGCCGCGCCAACGCAACGCGCTTTGATGCGTTCTTCAATCATCTCCACCTGTTCGCGGTTTTCTTCCAGCCACTGCGCTCCTTGTTCGGTCAGCGCAATCTGCTTCTTACCTCCTTCCTCTTCGCGGATGGTAATCAGCGACTGCTCCTGCAGAAAATCCAGCGTTGGGTAGATGACGCCCGGGCTTGGGGTGTAATTCCCCTGGGTTAGATTCTCAATCGCTTTAATCAATTCGTAACCGTGGCTGTCATCGCGCGAGAGAATATCCAGAATCACCAGACGTAATTCACCGTGACCAAAGAAACGTTGCCGACGACCGCCGCCGCGACCGTGGCGACCACCGCAGCATTGACCGTGTTCATGCTGGTGACCGTGTCCGCAGTGCTCGTGTTCTGACTTCTCACCTTTGCAGCAGCCCTCATGGCGTGGCTGGCCTTCATGTTTACAACACCCTTCGTGATGATGGCTCATATCAGCCTCCTTTTGCTTAATTAGATATATCTAATTTATATCTGATATGAGCGTTCTTGCAAGTGTAAAAATGATTTTTAAACGTGGACTCATCTCACACGTAGGCCGGATAAGGCGTTCACGCCGCATCCGGCGTTGAGTAATGATGCCTGAGAAGAGGCGGTTCGTCTTATCAGACTATAGACATATCAGTTCTACAAATCGCTTGCATTTATCATGATTAACAATCATTATCATTTGCGATTTTTATTTAGATATATCTGATTACCATCACGAAGGCGATAACAATGAATAACACCCCCCGCTACCCGCAGCGCGTTCGCAATGATCTGCGCTTCCGTGAACTGACTGTGTTACGCGTTGAGCGCATCAGCGCCGGTTTTCAGCGCATTGTCCTCGGCGGCGAGGCGCTGGACGGTTTTACATCGCGTGGCTTTGACGATCACAGCAAACTCTTCTTTCCTCAACCTGACGCTCACTTTGTGCCGCCAACGGTAACGGAAGAGGGCATCGTCTGGCCGGAAGGACCACGCCCACCGTCGCGTGACTATACGCCGCTGTATGACGAACTACGCCATGAACTGGCGATTGATTTCTTTATTCACGACGGTGGGGTCGCCAGCGGCTGGGCGATGCAGGCGCAACCGGGCGATAAACTTACGGTGGCAGGTCCGCGCGGTTCGCTGGTGGTGCCGGAAGATTACGCGTATCAGCTGTATGTCTGCGATGAATCCGGAATGCCCGCATTGCGCCGCCGCCTGGAAACGTTGAGCAAACTTGCCGTTAAACCGCAAGTTAGTGCGCTGGTTAGCGTGCGGGATAACGCCTGTCAGGATTATCTCGCGCACCTTGATGGTTTTAATATCGAATGGCTGGCACATGATGAGCAGGCGGTAGATGCGCGTCTGGCGCAGATGCAAATCCCTGCCGATGATTACTTCATCTGGATAACCGGCGAAGGTAAAGTCGTTAAGAATTTAAGCCGCCGCTTTGAAGCGGAACAGTATGACCCACAGCGGGTACGTGCAGCGGCTTACTGGCACGCAAAGTAACTGATATATAAAAAGAAAAAGGCTGACGATTTCTCGTCAGCCTTTGCTATATCTGGTGGCCCCTGCTGGACTTGAACCAGCGACCAAGCGATTATGAGTCGCCTGCTCTAACCACTGAGCTAAGGGGCCATGGTAGCGGATTATAAAGTAACTCCGTGTCGCAATCCAGCCATTACCGCGCGCCTGCTGTTTTTATAAACAATGTATTTTCAATCCGTTATACTTTTCCTGGTGATGTTAGAAAGGAGTAAATATGGTTGAGGATATTTTGGCTCCAGGGTTACGGGTCGTGTTTTGCGGTATCAACCCTGGGCTTTCATCCGCCGGGACTGGTTTTCCCTTTGCTCATCCGGCAAATCGCTTCTGGAAGGTGATATATCAGGCCGGGTTTACCGACCGTCAGTTGAAGCCGCAGGAGGCACAGCATCTGCTGGATTATCGTTGTGGCGTCACCAAACTGGTAGACCGTCCAACGGTGCAAGCCAATGAAGTTTCAAAGCAGGAGCTACACGCAGGCGGGCGTAAGCTGATTGAAAAAATTGAAGATTATCAGCCGCAGGCGTTGGCGATTCTGGGCAAACAAGCATATGAACAGGGATTCAGCCAGCGCGGTGCACAGTGGGGGAAACAAACGCTCACCATTGGTTCGACGCAGATTTGGGTGCTGCCAAATCCCAGCGGTTTAAGTCGCGTTTCACTGGAGAAACTGGTTGAAGCGTATCGCGAGCTGGACCAGGCGCTGGTAGTGCGTGGGCGATAAAAAACGCCACCGAAAAGGTGGCGTTTGTGCAGAGGGCCTAGTGCCGGGTGCGGCGTAACGCCTGATCCGGCCTACCGATTAATCGTCCAGGAAGCTACGCAGCACTTCAGAACGGCTCGGGTGACGCAGTTTGCGCAGCGCCTTCGCTTCGATCTGACGGATACGTTCGCGGGTAACGTCGAACTGTTTACCCACTTCTTCCAGCGTGTGGTCGGTGTTCATATCGATACCGAAACGCATACGCAGAACTTTTGCTTCACGCGCGGTCAGGCCAGCCAGCACGTCGTGCGTTGCCGCACGCAGGCTTTCGGTGGTCGCAGAATCCAGCGGCAGCTCGAGGGTGGTATCCTCGATGAAATCCCCCAGATGCGAATCTTCATCATCACCGATCGGCGTTTCCATGGAGATTGGCTCTTTGGCGATCTTCAGCACTTTGCGGATCTTGTCTTCCGGCATCAGCATACGTTCAGCCAGTTCTTCCGGCGTCGGTTCACGGCCCATCTCTTGCAGCATCTGGCGAGAAATACGGTTGAGCTTGTTGATGGTCTCAATCATATGCACCGGAATACGGATGGTGCGCGCCTGATCCGCGATAGAGCGGGTGATCGCCTGACGGATCCACCAGGTTGCGTAGGTGGAGAACTTGTAACCACGGCGGTATTCGAATTTATCAACCGCTTTCATCAGACCGATGTTGCCTTCCTGAATCAGGTCAAGGAACTGCAAGCCACGGTTGGTGTATTTCTTAGCGATAGAAATAACCAGACGTAAGTTCGCTTCAACCATCTCTTTCTTCGCACGGCGGGCTTTCGCTTCACCGATGGACATACGACGGTTGATATCTTTAACCTGCTCGATGGTCAGGCCGGTTTCTTCTTCAATCTGCTGCAGTTTTTGCAGGGCGCGATGCACTTCTTCAGAGACATCGTGCAGTTTTTCCGACCACGGCTTGTTCATCGCAATTGCCGCGTTGAACCAGGTATCGCTGGTTTCGTTGCCGGTAAACAGGGTAATGAAGTTTTTCTTCGGCATTTTGCACTGCTCAACGCAGAGCTTCATGATCAGACGTTCTTGCGTACGAACGCGGTCCATCATGACGCGCATGCTGTTGACCAGGTAGTCAAACTGCTTCGGCACCAGGCGGAACTGTTTGAATACTTCAGACAGTTTCAGGATCTCTTCCTGAGCGGTAGCGTGACTGCGACCTTTCGCTTTGATGGTGTCACGCGTTACAACGTACTGAGCGCGTAGTTCCGCAAATTTTTCGCGAGCCAGTTCCGGGTCGATGCTGTTGTCATCATCGGCGCTGTCGTCATCGCCATCTTCTTCGTCTTCATCTTCGTCATCGTCCAGATCTTCCTGGGAAAGCTCAGAACCGACGTGAGTGGCGGTAGGTGCCAGATCTTCTTCTGCGTTCGGGTCAACAAAGCCGGTGATCAGATCGGACAGACGCGCTTCTTCTGCTTCAACACGATCGTACTGTTCCAGCAGATAGGTGATCGCTTCCGGATATTCAGCAACGGAGCATTGAACCTGGTTGATCCCGTCTTCAATACGCTTAGCGATGTCAATTTCGCCTTCGCGGGTCAACAGTTCAACGGTGCCCATTTCACGCATGTACATGCGTACCGGGTCAGTCGTGCGCCCGATTTCAGATTCCACGCTGGAAAGCACCTGCGCGGCGGCTTCGGCAGCATCTTCGTCCGCGGTGTTTTCAGCCAGCATCAGATCATCGGCATCCGGTGCTTCTTCCATCACCTGAATGCCCATGTCGTTGATCATTTGGATGATGTCTTCGATCTGATCTGAATCGACGATATCTTCCGGCAGATGGTCATTGACCTCGGCATAGGTCAGATAGCCTTGCTCCTTACCACGGGTGACAAGAAGTTTCAGCTGTGACTGCGGGTTTTGCTCCATAAGACGGTATCCACACTTATTTCATGAGGTTGGTGTTGGGCGATTGACCCGATGTCCTTCAGCCGTTAACGCTGAAATCCAACGGTTGTTTACCGCCAACGATAATTACGAGGGCGTACTTATATATTTGCCGCTGCCTCTCAGTGCGGCTGTCGGGGGCTTCCCGATCGCTCTTCGGCACTTAAGCCGTTAAATCACTTTTTCGCCAGCTCCTGGTTTAATGTCCAGAGCTCCAGGCGTTCTTCGTTGCTTAAACCATGCGTGCGCTCACGAGCGATTAACTCTTCCTGGCGCAGTTCAAGCAGCGAATCAAACATATGGTTGAGTGAGTCGGTGAAGGTTTGCTCAGCAATATTCTTATCTGCTATATCGTCCCACATCGACAGTTTTTCAAGGGTGGCAGCATTATTTGTACCACGATAGTGCTCTAAAAGTTGCCCGGTGGTCAGACCTGGCTGGGAGAGACAAGTGTTGACCAGTTCTCTGAATAAGCCAAGTCCAGGGAGCTTATTTTCATCCAGATTCTCAAGCGGCGGGACCAACGTCGCTAATTCTGGATTTTGCACCAGCAACCCTATAAGTATACGCATGGTCGTGCGTTTTAGCTGCGGAACAGGGCGAGAAACGCCGCTCTCTGCCGCTTTTGGCATTAATCGTTCAAGCTGGCTGTCATCAAGTATGCCTAATTTGTTGCCTAATTCCTGACGAAGATATATTCGCAGCGTTTCGCCCGGCACTTGCGATATCAATGGCAGTGCCAGCGTACTCAAACGTGCGCGCCCGTCAGGGGTACTCAGATCAACTTGCGGCATCAGACTGTTAAACAGAAATGCGGAGAGTGGCATCGCCTGCTCCATCCGCGCTTCAAACGCTTCTTTACCTTCTTTTCGTACCAGCGTGTCAGGGTCTTCGTCATCAGGCAAAAACATAAAGCGTAGCTGACGGCCGTCTGTCATGTAAGGCAGCGCCGTTTCCAGCGCTCGCCAGGCGGCATCGCGGCCTGCACGGTCGCCGTCATAACAGCAAATGACATTGTTGGTCGCGCGGAACAACAGTTGTATGTGATCGGCGGTGGTTGACGTACCTAACGACGCAACGGCGTAATTAATGCCGTATTGCGCCAGCGCCACCACGTCCATATAGCCTTCGACCACAAGCAGACGATTGGGTTCAGCGTTATCCTGCTGCGCTTCATAAAGACCGTAAAGCTGGCGGCCTTTATGGAAAATGTCTGTTTCCGGCGAGTTCAGGTATTTGGGGGTATCGTTGCCCAGCACGCGCCCGCCAAAACCAATCACCCGACCGCGTTTATCGCGAATGGGGAACATCACCCGCTCGCGGAAACGATCGTAACTGCGTCCCTGATCGTTAGTGACCAACATCCCCGCATCAATCAATGACTGGCGATTTTCTGGATTGCCGCCAAACCGCTTCAGGACGTTGTCCCAGCCGGGGGGCGCAAAACCAATCGCAAAGCGAGCGATAACCTCGTGGCTTAATCCGCGTTTTTCCAGATACTGGCGCGCAGACGTGGCAACAGGTTGTTGTAAAGATTGTTGGTAAAACGTATTCAGACCGTCCATCAACTGATAAAGCGTTTGCCTCTGATGGCGCTCGATCTGGCTGGGGCCGCTGCCTGCTTCAAATGGCACTTCAAGATTGTGCATTGCTGCCAGCTCTTCGACCGTTTCGACGAACTCGAGCTTGTCGTAGTTCATCAGGAAGTCGATCGCGTTGCCGTGCGCGCCACATCCAAAGCAGTGGTAAAACTGTTTCTCACCGTTAACGGTGAAGGACGGGGTTTTCTCGTTGTGGAATGGACAACACGCGTGGAAATTCTTGCCCTGCTTTTTCAGCTTCACACGGGCATCGATCAGATCGACGATGTCAGTGCGTGCCAGCAGATCATTAATGAATACGCGTGGGATTCGTCCAGCCATAGGCCCCGATTTTTAGCAATTCATAAACGAAAATAAGCCGCGCATTCCTTTCGGAAGCACGGCCTTACAACTACAACTCGGTCTGATCGGAGAGCAACGCTCTCGGGGAATTAGTACAGACGAGTGCGGCGTGCGTTTTCGCGAGCCAGTTTCTTCGCGTGACGTTTCACTGCAGAAGCTTTAGCGCGCTTACGTTCGGTAGTCGGTTTTTCATAGAACTCACGACGACGAACTTCCGCCAGAACACCTGCTTTTTCGCAGGAACGCTTGAAGCGACGCAGAGCTACGTCGAACGGCTCGTTTTCACGTACTTTAATTACCGGCATGTGCCTCTCACCTTTGATTAATTCGGTTTGCCGCTGGCATCAACGCCAGCTTATTTCAAAATGGTGCGGAATTTTACTGCAATTGCTGCTGCTTTGTAAAGCACCGCGGCCTTTTTGAAAGGGACTTTTATAAGGGTGAGGAGTATACACGAGGCTTTCTCCGGGGGCGAACAAAGTTTTACATCAACCCGCATTGGTCCTACACTGCGCGGTAATAAAGCGAGGTAAAACAAGTCATGCGTGTACTGGGTATTGAAACTTCCTGCGATGAAACCGGCATCGCCATTTACGACGATGAAAAAGGTTTGTTAGCCAACCAATTGTATAGTCAGGTGAAATTGCACGCTGACTACGGCGGCGTCGTGCCTGAACTGGCCTCCCGCGATCACGTGCGCAAAACCGTACCGTTGATCCAGGCGGCGCTAAAGGAGTCTGGCTTAACGGCAAAAGACATTGATGCTGTGGCCTATACCGCAGGCCCTGGATTAGTCGGCGCACTGCTGGTTGGCGCAACCGTGGGGCGTTCTCTGGCGTTTGCCTGGAACGTTCCGGCAATCCCGGTACACCATATGGAAGGGCATCTGTTAGCGCCGATGCTGGAAGATAACCCGCCGGAATTTCCGTTTGTCGCGCTGCTGGTGTCCGGCGGTCATACGCAGTTAATCAGCGTGACTGGCATTGGTCAGTACGAGCTGCTCGGCGAGTCTATCGATGATGCCGCCGGTGAAGCGTTTGATAAAACCGCGAAGCTGCTGGGGCTGGATTATCCTGGCGGACCGTTACTGTCGAAAATGGCGGCTCAGGGTACTGCCGGGCGCTTTGTCTTCCCGCGTCCGATGACCGACCGTCCGGGGCTGGATTTCAGCTTCTCCGGTCTGAAAACCTTCGCGGCAAATACCATTCGTGACAACGGCACCGACGACCAGACGCGTGCTGATATCGCCCGCGCCTTTGAAGATGCGGTGGTCGATACGCTGATGATTAAGTGCAAGCGAGCGTTGGATCAGACTGGCTTTAAGCGACTGGTCATGGCAGGCGGCGTGAGTGCTAACCGTACGTTACGGGCGAAGCTGGCTGAAATGATGAAAAAACGCCGCGGCGAAGTGTTCTACGCGCGTCCGGAGTTTTGTACTGATAACGGCGCGATGATCGCCTATGCCGGAATGGTGCGGTTTAAAGCAGGCGCGACGGCGGATCTCGGCGTTAGCGTGCGTCCGCGCTGGCCGCTGGCGGAGTTACCGGCCGCGTAAAACTATCGGGTGCCGGAGAGCAATTTCCGGCACCGTCCTTACTTAAAGCAACACCACGGGCATCCACAGTAAGCCGGTAATCACCAGCAATACGAGGAATATCAGCCCAAAAATCGCCCCCAGTCGCCAGTAATCCGCCGTTGGCAGATAACCACTACCGTAGTAAATCGGACTGGGTCCGGTGGCGTATGGTGTAAGAATGCTCCCCAGACCAATTGCCGCGCCAACCATCAGGCAGAACACCGGCAGCGGGATTTCCGGCATCGCCAGCGCGGCGGCGATCATCATCGGTGCGAGGGCGGAGGTATACGCCGTGGCGCTGGCGAAAAAGTAGCGCAGTAGATAAAACACCACAATCAATGCCACCATCACCATCGTCGGCGAATAACCACTTAAGCTGCCTGCTAACAGTTTGCCAAACCAGCTAATAAAACCGGTGTTGTTGAGTCCGGTAGCGAGGGTGATAAGCGAGGCCAGCCAGAAGAAAACGTTCCACGCCGCTTTATTACTGACAATGTCGTCCCAGCAGATAATGCGCAGAAGCAGCATCAGTGCCACTACGCTGTAACCAACCATCGCAGCATCAATATAATCACCGCCGAAAATCCACAGCACCAGCGCGCCTACCATCAGCCCCAGCATCCGTTTTTCACGAGAACAGAGCGGGCCCATTGCCTGCAGTTCCGTCTCTGCCCAGCGCGGCACCTGATCACCAGACTTCAGTACCGGTGGGTACAGCACGTAAGCCAGCCAGGGAACCAGCAGAACCAGTAAAATGCTGAGCGGCAACATCCCGAGGAACCAGTCGCCCCAACTCAGCGTGGCGTGAGATGCGCTTTTCATCAGTCCAATTAACAGCAAGTTTGGTGCCATCGCCGTCAAGAAAATGGCGCTGGTCACGCAGTCGGCAACAATCCCCATCCACATGATGTACGAGCCAATGCTGCGCGAACTGCTGTCGTTTGGTTGTGATTGATAGAGCGGTGGCAGGTTACGGATGATGGGATAGATAATCCCCGCACCACGCGCCGAGTTGGACGGTGTTACAGGTGCGAGGATCAGCTCGGAGAACATCACCGCATAGCCGAGAAACAGCGTGCGATGTCCCATCTTTTTCACCAGAATCAGCGCAATGCGGCGTCCAAGCCCGGTTTTTTCATAGCCTGTGCCAAACATAAAGGCGGCGAAAATCAGCCAGATAACCGAATTAGAAAAACCGGAAACGGCCCACGAGAGGGATTTTGCAGTGAATTTAAAGCCTGGCTGAGCGAGCTGCTCCGGGCTGAACAGCAGCCAGGGAGAGAGTATGGCGATGATGGATATACCCACCATCGCCACCACGGCACCCGGCACGGGTTCGAGGATCAGTCCAACGATCACGCCAGTAAAAACGGCAAAGTAGAGCCAGGTATGGTTCTCCAGCCCTGCGGGAACCGGAAGTAGAGCAATAATGGCGATGACCGCCAGCGGCGCAAGATATCGCCACCATTCAGTGGAAGGTTTCATCGTGTTATGCCTGCGAAAAAGGAGAGGGGTGAGCCTCTCCGGGAGGGTTATTTGATGTAATGGACGTGCTCGCAGATCTCTTCCACGATGGGATCGCGGCGTTCGGCGAACAGCTTTTTGTTTTCGGCTATCAGGTTGTTGCCGTGGGTATCAATAGAGACAATCAGCGGGCCGAACTCTTTGACCCGGCAGACCCACAGTGACTCCGGCATTCCGAGCTCTGTCCAGTGCACTTCTTCAATCTCTTCCACCTGGGTTGCCGCCAGCACCGCGCAGCCTGCCGGGAAAATCACATGTAGCGCCTTGAATTTCTGGCAGCCTTCTTCGGTCAGCGGCCCCATACCACCTTTGCCAACCACCAGTTTCACGCCGGTCTGCTCAATAAATTCACGTTCAAAACTTTCCATACGCATACTGGTTGTCGGGCCGACGGAGACCATCTCCCATTTGTCGCCGTTTTTGCGCACGATGGGGCCAGCGTGGAAAATCGCTTTGCCGTTGAGATCGTAAGGGATCGGACGTTTCAGTTCGATCAAACGGCGGTGACAAACGTCGCGGCAGGTCACCAGCGTACCGGTCAGGTAGATCACATCGCCGACGCGAATATCTTGCAGATCTTCAGCTTTGATCGGGGTTGTCAGGATCTTTTTCATAACGCGCTCCGGGTGTGAGACAGATTTTCAAAGGTGAGATCGGCATGAACCAGCAGCGTGCCGCGACGATGCGCCCAGCAGCCGGTAGAGACAGCAACGCCGATGGTTGACGGATGGCGGGCGGCAGATTCGATATGTACGCCCATCACTGAACTGTTGCCGGTCAGCCCTTGTGGACCAATCCCCAGACGGTTGAGTCCTTCTTCCAGGCGTAGCTCCAGTTCTGCCGCTTTTGGATTGGGATGGCGGCTGCCAATCGGGCGCAAAATGGCTTTACGCGAGAGTACGGCGGCGGTTTCCACCGAGGTGGCGATGCCCACGCCCACCAGTACCGGTGGACAGGCGTTTACGGCGAGGGTGGAGATATTTTCGAAGACGAATTTCACCACGCCTTCGTAGCCTTCTGACGGCATTAACACTTTCGAGCGGCCAGGTAGCGTGCAGCCGCCGCCTGCCATGTAAACTTCGATTTCCGCATCGTCATTGTCGGGGATGATGTCCCAGGTGACCCACGGTACGCCGCTACCGGTATTTTTGCCGGTGTTTACTTCGTCAAAAATTTCTACCGCATTGTGACGTAGTGGCGCTTTGACGGTTGCCTCTTCCACGGCTTGTTTGAGTATGCTTTGCAGCTCGCCAAGCAGTGGGAAGCGGGAACCGACTTTAACGAAGAACATAATCTCCCCGGTGTCCTGACAGGCAGGACGATTCAGGTCAATCGCTTTTTGCATGTTGTCGAACATCGTATGGTAGATAATTTTCCCCATCGACGACGTTTCGGCATCCTTTAGCTGTTTTAGTTTATCCACCACGTCATCAGGCATTCGGGTAGAAATCATGGCGGTAAAGTTAGCGACAATCTCTGTCAACTTATTCACTGCCTGTTGCTTATTACTTTCGCTCATCATGGCAACTCCAGTTTTTGTATTTGTCTGGAAAAATTCACCGCCACAAACTACCACTAAAAATGTGGTTTTATATTTTTTGCCACCGTGAATATGTAATTAACAGTTCGTGAATCAACGCGAAAATAAGAATGAATATTGCGCCAGAGCAGGGAATGGCAATGTTTTGCGAAATACACTGCGCTTATCACAACTGCGGATAATTAACGATGCTGAATAGCTGGCCTTTAGCCAAAGACTTGCAGGTACTGGTAGAAATCGTTCACAGCGGGAGTTTTAGCGCCGCAGCGGCGACGCTTGGGCAGACGCCTGCATTTGTCACCAAGCGGATCCAAATCCTTGAAAATACGCTGGCAACAACGCTGCTGAACCGCTCCGCTCGCGGCGTGGCGCTGACTGAAAGTGGCCAACGTTGTTACGAACATGCGCTGGAAATCCTCACCCAATATCAGCGACTGGTCGATGACGTCACGCAAATCAAAACGCGCCCGGAGGGGATGATTCGTATTGGCTGTAGTTTTGGTTTTGGGCGCAGCCATATTGCGCCAGCCATTACCGAACTTATGCGCAATTATCCTGAGTTACAGGTGCATTTTGAATTGTTCGATCGGCAAATTGATTTAGTGCAGGATAATATTGATCTGGATATTCGTATTAATGACGAAATTCCTGATTATTATATTGCGCATCTGTTAACGAAAAATAAAAGAATATTATGCGCAGCACCTGAGTATCTGCAAAAATATCCGCAGCCACAATCATTACAGGAATTAAGTCGTCATGACTGTCTGGTGACCAAAGAGCGCGATATGACCCACGGAATATGGGAGTTGGGGAACGGTCAGGAGAAAAAATCGGTGAAGGTTAGCGGGCATCTTTCCTCCAATAGCGGCGAGATAGTGTTGCAATGGGCGCTGGAGGGCAAAGGGATTATGCTGCGTTCCGAGTGGGATGTGTTGCCGTTTCTGGAGAGTGGCAAACTGGTGCAAGTATTGCCGGAGTATGCACAAAGCGCCAATATCTGGGCTGTTTACCGGGAGCCGCTCTATCGCAGCATGAAATTACGTGTCTGCGTGGAATTTCTGGCGGCATGGTGCCAGCAACGGCTGGGCAAGCCCGATGAAGGCTATCAGGTCATGTAGATCCACCAGAAATCACTCGGGATCCTTTTCGCGCTTTCTTTTGAATTTCGTCCAGATTTTTGTCTCCTGACGACGCCACAGACGCTGGATGTTGTCATGATGACGCAGCAGGATCAGGCAAGAGAGCATCGAAACCGGGAAGGTGAATTGTGGCTTAAACCACCAGACATAAAACGGAGCAATCAGTGCACTGACAATCGCTCCCAGCGACGAGTATCCGCTCAATAGCACGGTCAGTAACCAGGTTCCCGCCATTACTCCGGTGAGATCCCAGCCAATGGGTGCGATGGCACCAAAAGCGGTAGCAACGCCTTTTCCTCCTTTAAATCCGAAGAAAACGGGCCAGATGTGTCCAAGACAGGCGGCGATGGCAATTAAGCCTAGCCAGAAGGGGCTGACACCTAATTCATACGCGCCCCAGACGGGCAACATTCCTTTCAGAACGTCGAAAATCAGTACTGCTACGGCTGCTCCCTTGCCACCGATACGTAACACATTGGTTGCGCCTGGATTGCCGGAGCCGCTGGTTCGCGGATCGGGCAGCCCACACAAGCGGCAAACCAGAATGGCACTGGAAATGGAGCCGCAGAGGTACGCGATGAGGATCATTCCAGGCGCGATTGCACTCATAAGCTGTTCCGTTTTGAAAATTCGTGTTCAACGATGAATCTGTGGATAATACGCACATTTCGCCGGAAGTGGTATCCGGTTAGCCAAAAAGCAGGCAGGACGTGATGGATATTGTATTTATAGAGCAACTTTCGGTAATCACCACTATTGGTGTTTACGACTGGGAACAGACCATCGAACAGAAGTTAGTGTTCGATATCGAAATGGCATGGGATAACCGTAAAGCGGCGAAAAGTGATGATGTGGCGGATTGCCTCAGTTACGCTGACATTGCAGAAACGGTGGTCAGCCACGTCGAGGGGGCGCGTTTTGCGCTGGTGGAACGCGTGGCTGAAGAGGTGGCGGAGCTGCTGTTAGCACGCTTCAACTCGCCGTGGGTGCGTATCAAACTCAGCAAGCCAGGCGCAGTGGCGCGGGCGGCGAATGTTGGCGTAATCATTGAGCGTGGCAATAATCTGAAAGAAAATAATTAATTTTACAGCTGTTAAACCAAACGGTTATAACCTGGTCATACGCAGTAGTTCGGACAAGCGGTACATTTTAATAATTTAGGGGTTTATTGATGAGCGATATGCACTCGCTGCTGATAGCGGCAATATTGGGTGTGGTCGAAGGATTGACAGAATTTCTGCCGGTATCCAGCACGGGCCATATGATTATTGTCGGTCACTTGTTGGGGTTTGAGGGCGACACGGCGAAAACCTTTGAAGTTGTGATCCAGTTAGGATCAATTCTGGCGGTAGTAGTGATGTTCTGGCGGCGTCTGTTTGGCCTGATTGGCATCCACTTTGGCCGCCCGTTGCAGCACGAAGGTGAAAGCAAAGGTCGTTTAACGCTGATCCACATTTTGCTGGGGATGATTCCGGCGGTGGTATTGGGGCTGTTGTTCCACGACACGATTAAGTCATTGTTTAACCCGATAAATGTGATGTATGCGCTGGTCGTTGGCGGTTTGTTGCTGATTGCCGCCGAATGCCTGAAGCCGAAAGAGCCGCGTGCGCCGGGTCTTGATGATATGACCTATCGTCAGGCATTTATGATTGGCTGTTTCCAGTGTCTGGCGCTGTGGCCGGGTTTCTCCCGTTCCGGGGCGACCATTTCAGGTGGGATGCTGATGGGGGTGAGCCGTTACGCTGCTTCCGAGTTTTCGTTCCTGCTGGCGGTGCCGATGATGATGGGCGCAACGGCGCTCGATCTCTACAAAAGCTGGGGCTTCCTGACAAGCGGCGATATCCCGATGTTTGCCGTTGGGTTTATCACCGCTTTTGTGGTGGCGCTGATAGCGATTAAAACCTTCCTGCAATTGATTAAGCGCATTTCGTTTATCCCGTTCGCCATTTATCGCTTTATTGTGGCGGCTGCGGTGTATGTCGTGTTCTTTTAATTGAGGAATAGTGTCGGATGCCTGGCGTTGTCAACGATTGCGTAGGCCGAATAAGGCGTTCACGCCGAATCCGGCAATCAACGCCTGATGCGACGCTTGCGCGTCTTATCAGGCCTACAACTGTCGTTGACATGTAGCCGGATAAGGCGTTTACGCCGCATCCGGCAAAATGCCCAATACTCATTCAGGCTTTGGGCAACGTTGTTCCTTCCAGCTGGCTACCGCCGCAATCCGCCGTCGGGTCAGCTCCTCGCGAATCTCCACACCTTTAAATCCCGCTTCAACGACGGCTTTTGTCGGCACTGACTGCGCCACTTCCCAGGCTTCGCGCAACCAGCGGCCTTGCGGGTAGTCCGCTGATTCAAAACCGGTTCTGCCGCGCACGTCAGCCTCGCTGGTCAGCGCCAGTTGCTCGACACGCTGCGGTTTACGCCAGGCATCGATGGAATCAAATAATTTGACGATGGTTTTTGGGTTCAGCATTGGGAAGGTGTGGATGAGATCGTGAAACTCAGCCACCAGTCTGGCTAAATCGCGAATTTCATTTGGCACGCGCAGACGCTGGCATAGTTGTTCCACTAACTTAACACCCGCCGGGCCATGACCATGATGACGCGGCCAGAGTTCTGGCGGCGTCAGCCCTTTACCGAGATCGTGGCATAAAGTTGCGAAACGGACATCGACCTGCGGACTCAGCATCGCCGCCATTGAGAGCGTCATTAAGGTATGAATACCCGTATCGATTTCCGGATGCCACTTGGCAGGGGCCGGAACGCCAAACAGTGCGTCAATTTCCGGGAATAAAACGCGCAGTGCGCCGCAATCGCGCAGTACCTGGAAGAACACCTGTGGATTGCGGGTGGTGAGGGCGCTTTCCGTCTCTTTCCATACCCGTTCAGGCGTCAGGTGTTCCAGTTCACCCGCATGGGTCATCTCGCGCATCAACGCCAGAGTTTCATCGGCAATACGAAAACCGAGGTGGGCATAACGCGCAGCAAAACGCGCCACGCGCAATACGCGTAACGGATCTTCGCCAAAAGCGGGGGAAACATGGCGCAACAGACGATTTTGCAGATCGCCCAGACCGTTGTACGGGTCGATAATCTCGCCGTTATCGTCCTGGGCCAGCGCATTAATGGTCAGATCGCGACGCTTAAGATCATCTTCCAGCGTGACATCCGGTGCGGCATAGCAAGTAAAACCGGTGTAACCGGAACCGGATTTCCGTTCGGTACGTGCCAGCGCATACTCTTCATGCGTTTGCGGATGCAGAAACACAGGAAAATCGCGGCCTACCTGCTGGTAGCCCGCGTCGAGCATCTCCTGTGGCGTACTGCCGACCACCACCCAATCTCTGTCTTTGACCGGTAGCCCTAACAATGCATCCCGAACAGCACCACCGACCAGATAAATCTTCACGCCATCATCCCTTCGTCAAATACACAATTCCTAATAATAAGACAGTGCAACGAAGAAGGCGATTTAGTTCATCCAGCGATCTTTGCGTTTGCGGCTTGGGATCAGGTGCGGCAGTACCAGACCGAGCAGCAAGCCAAGCCCCAGCACGCCACCGCCATACATAAACCATTGCATGATGATGGTGCGCTGTTTGTCATCCAGCTGTACGCTGGCGGCATCGACCTTTTTCTGCGCGACAATCAGCTCGTTTTTCAGTTTCTGATTTTCTTCTTTTAACCCGTTGATCACGCTGTCGCTCTGCGCCACTTTTTGCTGCATTTCTGCGGTGCGCTGATTCCAGGTGTTATCGATATTGGTGAGTTTATCGGTCAGGGTTTTGACCTGATTTTCCAGATCTGGCACACGGGAGCGCAGGCTTGGCTCAGTGCTAAGTTGTTTCAACGGGATCCAGGCGGTACGGCCAGAGCTGTCTTTCACCTGGGCATAATTGGTGTTGGCGTCAGTTTGTAATAAGGTCACTTCCTCGCCGGCGTTAACCGTGCCCACGAGGCGATAATGATCTCCCGGACCGCTGCGGACCCAGGTATTCAGTTCGTCGGAAACATAGCGCGTTTCTTCAGCGTGTGAGACGGCAGTCGCGCTAAGTGCGAGTAAAGTTAATCCGATCAGGCGTAATTTTGGCATCAGGCTGTCGTTATTGTCATGGAAAGTGGAACGATAGTAGTGGCATCAGTGTCGCTACGCAAAGCATTCGACATCAATCGGAATCCTCTGTGTCAGGTCTTGCCACTGCTTCAAACTTTTACGCCCGTCAAATTGCCCGTTGCATGGCAATTTGGCGCAAAATACTATCTACTGACAAAAAAGATCGCATTAAGTTCGCCGTTCATCGTCACTTATGTGACATAACCGATAAGTAAAGGCCATGGCTCAGGAAATCGAATTAAAGTTTATTGTTAATCACAGTGCCGTTGAGGCGTTGCGTGACCATCTCAATACGCTGGGCGGCGAGCACCATGACCCCGTGCAGTTGCTGAATATTTACTACGAAACGCCGGATAACTGGCTGCGTGGGCACGATATGGGCTTACGTATTCGTGGCGAAAACGGTCGCTATGAGATGACCATGAAAGTTGCAGGAAGAGTGACAGGCGGCTTACATCAGCGCCCGGAATATAACGTGGCGTTGAGCGAACCGACGCTCGACCTGGCGCAGTTACCGACGGAAGTCTGGCCGAACGGCGAATTGCCCGCCGATCTCGCCTCCCGCGTGCAGCCGCTGTTCAGCACCGATTTTTATCGCGAAAAATGGCTGGTGGCGGTCGATGGTAGCCAAATTGAAATCGCCCTCGACCAGGGGGAAGTGAAAGCGGATGAATTTGCTGAACCTATCTGTGAGCTGGAACTGGAACTGCTTAGCGGCGACACGCGCGCGGTGCTGAAACTGGCGAACCAACTGGTATCGCAAACCGGATTACGCCAGGGCAGCCTGAGCAAAGCGGCGCGTGGCTATCATCTGGCGCAGGGCAATCCGGCGCGTGAAATCAAACCGACCACCATTTTGCATGTTGCGGCAAAAGCCGATGTGGAACAGGGGCTGGAAGCGGCGCTCGAGCTGGCGTTAGCGCAATGGCAGTATCATGAAGAACTGTGGGTACGCGGCAACGATGCGGCGAAAGAACAGGTGCTGGCAGCCATTAGCCTGGTCCGTCATACGCTGATGCTGTTCGGTGGTATTGTGCCGCGTAAAGCGAGCACTCACTTACGTGATCTGCTGACTCAATGCGAGGCGACCATTGCTTCTGCGGTGTCTGCCGTGACGGCGGTCTACTCTACCGAAACGGCAATGGCGAAGCTGGCGTTGACCGAATGGTTGGTAAGCAAAGCATGGCAGCCATTTTTAGATGCCAAAGCGCAGGGCAAAATCAGCGACTCCTTCAAACGCTTTGCCGATATCCATCTTTCCCGCCATGCCGCTGAACTGAAAAGCGTTTTCTGCCAGCCGTTAGGCGATCGCTACCGTGACCAGTTGCCACGCCTGACGCGTGATATTGACTCAATACTGTTGCTGGCGGGTTACTATGATCCTGTCGTCGCGCAAGCCTGGCTGGAGAACTGGCAGGGGCTGCATCACGCTATTGCGACCGGGCAACGCATCGAAATTGAACATTTCCGTAATGAGGCAAACAATCAGGAACCGTTCTGGTTGCACAGCGGAAAACGTTAATCAGGCAAGGATAAAATCGCTTATGAAGCCGCTCTCTTCACCGTTACAGCAGTACTGGCAGACCGTTGTTGAGCGGCTGCCAGAGCCTTTAGCCGAGGAATCACTTAGCGCACAGGCGAAGTCAGTACTTACTTTTAGTAATTTTGTGCAGGACAGCGTGATTGCGCATCCAGAGTGGCTGACGGAACTGGAAAGCCAACCGCCGCAGGCCGACGAATGGCAGCATTACGCGGCATGGTTGCAGGAGGCGCTCTGTAATGTGAGTGACGAAGCCGGGTTAATGCGCGAGCTGCGGCTATTCCGGCGGCGCATTATGGTGCGCATCGCCTGGGCGCAAACGCTGGCACTGGTTACTGAAGAGAGCATATTGCAGCAGCTCAGCTATCTGGCGGAGACGCTGATTGTTGCGGCGCGTGACTGGCTGTATGACGCCTGCTGCCGCGAGTGGGGAACGCCGTGCAATGCGCAGGGCGAAGCGCAACCGCTGCTGATTTTAGGCATGGGTAAGCTGGGCGGTGGGGAGCTGAATTTCTCCTCTGATATCGATCTGATTTTTGCCTGGCCGGAACATGGTTGTACGCAGGGTGGACGCCGGGAACTGGATAACGCGCAGTTTTTTACCCGCATGGGGCAGCGGCTGATTAAAGTGCTGGATCAACCAACGCAGGATGGCTTCGTCTATCGCGTGGATATGCGGCTGCGTCCGTTTGGCGAAAGTGGCCCGCTGGTGCTGAGCTTTGCCGCGTTGGAAGATTATTACCAGGAGCAGGGGCGCGACTGGGAGCGTTACGCGATGGTCAAGGCGCGGATTATGGGCGATAGCGAAGGCGTCTATGCTAACGAGTTGCGTGCGATGCTGCGCCCGTTTGTTTTCCGCCGTTACATCGATTTCAGCGTGATTCAGTCGCTGCGCAACATGAAAGGGATGATTGCCCGTGAAGTGCGTCGACGTGGTTTGACCGACAATATCAAACTCGGCGCAGGCGGCATTCGCGAAATTGAATTTATCGTTCAGGTGTTCCAGCTCATTCGCGGTGGGCGCGAACCGTCGCTGCAGTCGCGCTCTTTACTGCCAACGCTCAGCGTCATTGCTGCGCTGCATCTGCTTTCTGAAAACGATGCTGAACAATTGCGAGTGGCGTATCTGTTCCTGCGGCGTCTGGAAAACCTGCTGCAAAGCATTAACGACGAACAAACCCAGACGCTTCCTTCTGATGAGCTTAATCGTGCGCGGCTGGCGTGGGCGATGGACTTTGCTGACTGGCCGCAACTGACCGGGGCGCTGACCGCACATATGACCAATGTGCGCCGGGTGTTTAATGAATTGATTGGCGACGATGAAAGTGAAACTCAGGAAGAGTCGCTGTCGGAACAGTGGCGTGAGCTGTGGCAGGATGCGTTGCAGGAAGATGACACTACGCCAGTGCTGGCGCATCTTAGCGAGGATGATCGCAAACAGGTGCTAACGCTGATTGCCGATTTCCGCAAAGAGCTGGATAAGCGCACCATCGGGCCGCGAGGACGTCAGGTGCTCGACCATCTGATGCCGCATCTGCTAAGTGATGTCTGTGCGCGTGAAGACGCTGCCGTTACGCTGTCGCGCATTACCGCCTTGCTGGTGGGGATTGTTACCCGCACCACCTATTTAGAATTGCTCAGTGAATTCCCCGCGGCGCTTAAACATTTGATTTCTCTGTGTGCCGCGTCGCCGATGATTGCCAGCCAGCTGGCGCGTTATCCATTATTGCTGGATGAATTGCTCGATCCAAACACCCTTTACCAGCCGACGGCGACCGATGCCTACCGCGATGAGTTGCGCCAGTATTTGCTGCGCGTGCCGGAAGATGACGAAGAGCAACAGCTTGAGGCGCTGCGTCAGTTCAAACAGGCGCAGCTGTTACGCATCGCCGCAGCGGATATCGCCGGTACGCTACCGGTGATGAAAGTGAGCGATCACTTAACCTGGCTGGCGGAAGCCATGATAGATGCCGTCGTTCAGCAGGCGTGGGTTCAAATGGTTGCCCGCTACGGTAAGCCGAATCACCTGAACGAACGCGAAGGGCGTGGTTTTGCGGTGGTCGGCTACGGCAAGCTGGGCGGCTGGGAGTTAGGCTACAGTTCCGATCTTGACCTTATCTTCCTCCATGATTGCCCAATGGATGCGATGACTGACGGTGAGCGGGAAATCGACGGGCGGCAGTTTTATCTGCGTCTGGCGCAACGCATTATGCATCTGTTCAGTACGCGTACCTCTTCCGGCATTTTGTATGAAGTGGATGCTCGACTGCGTCCGTCCGGGGCGGCGGGAATGCTGGTGACATCCGCAGAAGCATTTGCCGATTATCAGAAAAACGAGGCCTGGACGTGGGAACATCAGGCGCTGGTGCGTGCGCGTGTAGTGTACGGCGATCCGCAGCTCACCGCGCACTTTGACGCAGTGCGTCGCGAGATTATGACGCTGCCGCGTGAAGGTAAAACTCTGCAAACGGAAGTGCGGGAAATGCGCGAGAAAATGCGCGCTCATCTCGGCAATAAACATCGCGATCGCTTTGATATCAAAGCTGATGAAGGGGGAATTACCGATATCGAATTTATTACCCAATATCTGGTGTTGCGCTACGCTCATGAAAAACCGAAGTTAACGCGCTGGTCAGACAACGTGCGTATTCTGGAACTACTGGCGCAAAACGACATTATGGAAGAGCAGGAAGCGATGGCGCTGACCCGTGCTTACACTACGCTTCGCGATGAACTTCATCATCTGGCATTACAGGAATTGCCGGGCCATGTGTCGGAGGATTGCTTCACCGCAGAGCGTGAACTGGTGCGGGCAAGCTGGCAGAAGTGGCTGGTGGAAGAATGAAGTATGGTATTATCGCGCGCAAATTTTGAATCTCTCAGGAGACAGGAATGAAAGTAACGCTGCCAGAGTTTGAACGTGCAGGAGTGATGGTGGTTGGTGATGTGATGCTGGATCGTTACTGGTACGGCCCCACCAGTCGTATCTCGCCGGAAGCGCCGGTGCCCGTGGTTAAAGTGAATACCATCGAAGAACGTCCGGGCGGCGCGGCTAACGTGGCGATGAATATCGCTTCTCTCGGTGCTAATGCACGCCTGGTCGGGTTGACGGGCATTGACGATGCAGCGCGCGCGCTGAGTAAATCTCTGGCCGACGTCAACGTCAAATGCGACTTCGTTTCTGTACCGACGCATCCGACCATTACCAAATTACGGGTACTTTCCCGCAACCAACAGCTGATCCGTCTGGATTTTGAAGAAGGTTTCGAAGGTGTTGATCCGCAGCCGCTGCACGAGCGGATTAATCAGGCGCTGAGTTCGATTGGCGCGCTGGTGCTTTCTGACTACGCCAAAGGTGCGCTGGCAAGCGTACAGCAGATGATCCAACTGGCGCGTAAAGCGGGTGTTCCGGTGCTGATTGATCCAAAAGGTACCGATTTTGAGCGCTACCGCGGCGCTACGCTGTTAACGCCGAATCTCTCGGAATTTGAAGCTGTTGTCGGTAAATGTAAGACCGAAGAAGAGATTGTTGAGCGCGGCATGAAACTGATTGCCGATTACGAACTCTCGGCTCTGTTAGTGACCCGTTCCGAACAGGGTATGTCGCTGCTGCAACCGGGTAAAGCGCCGCTGCATATGCCAACCCAAGCGCAGGAAGTGTATGACGTTACCGGTGCGGGCGACACGGTGATTGGCGTCCTGGCGGCAACGCTGGCAGCGGGTAATTCGCTGGAAGAAGCCTGCTTCTTTGCCAATGCGGCGGCTGGCGTGGTGGTCGGCAAACTGGGAACCTCCACGGTTTCGCCGATCGAGCTGGAAAATGCTGTACGTGGACGTGCAGATACAGGCTTTGGCGTGATGACCGAAGAGGAACTGAAGCTGGCCGTAGCGGCAGCGCGTAAACGTGGTGAAAAAGTGGTGATGACCAACGGTGTCTTTGACATCCTGCACGCCGGGCACGTCTCTTATCTGGCAAATGCCCGCAAGCTGGGTGACCGCTTGATTGTTGCCGTCAACAGCGATGCCTCCACCAAACGGCTGAAAGGGGATTCCCGCCCGGTAAACCCACTCGAACAGCGTATGATTGTGCTGGGCGCACTGGAAGCGGTCGACTGGGTAGTGTCGTTTGAAGAGGACACGCCGCAGCGCTTGATCGCCGGGATCTTGCCAGATCTGCTGGTGAAAGGCGGCGACTATAAACCAGAAGAGATTGCCGGGAGTAAAGAAGTCTGGGCCAACGGTGGTGAAGTGTTGGTGCTCAACTTTGAAGACGGTTGCTCGACGACCAACATCATCAAGAAGATCCAACAGGATAAAAAAGGCTAACCGGAAAGCGGTTCACAGATCTCGCTTCGTACATGGCAGGCCTATTGACGCTGTTGTTTTTTCAACCTAGAGTAAAGGAACAAGGGTAAGAGAGGATTTCTCCCCCCTCTGATGAGTTGTTAGTAAGTCGGGAAACTTAACAGTAACAACACAACCAGTATGATGACGAACTTCATCATAACCCTTTCCTTATACAAGGCCCCTTCTTCGGGAGGGGCTTTCCCGTTTCAGCCCCTTGCTGCCCCCCGATTGTTGATGAGCGCCGGACCCCGCGCAATGCTTTCCCAGAGGCAATTTTGCCTTCCCCGAGCGGTCACGCAAAACGCTGCAACGTCCTGAGCATTTGCACCTTTTAGCGGAACGCAGATATAAAAAATCCCCGGCTTTTTGGGCCAGGGATATGTGTTAATGAAACCTTCTTGACGCTGATTTTTTTTCAACCTAAAGTAAAGGAACAAGGGTGAGGGAGGATTTCTCCCCCCTCTGATTGGCTGTTAATAAGCTGCGAAACTTACGAGTAACAACACAATCAGTATGATGACGAGCTTCATCATAACCCTTTCCTTCTGTAAGGCCCCCTTCTTCGGGAGGGGCTTTCCCGTTTCAGCCCCCTGCTGACTCCCCGATTGTTGATGAGCGCCAGACCCCACGCAATGCTTTCTCTGATGCAGTTTTGCCTTCCCCGAGCGGTCACGCAAAATGCTGCAACAACCTGATCATTTGCACTTTTTAGCGGAACGCAGATATAAAAAATCCCCGGCTTTTTGGGCCAGGGATTATTCCTGGAAGAGGGTTTACTCTGCTTTTTCTTCGACGGGAGTTGTTGAGGTTAAGGGTGAAGTCAATGCCGCCAGTGAGCCGCCTGAAACGCCAATTTCATTGAGCAAGGAGTCAATCAGCGGTGCCTGTGTGCGGTAAGAGAGAGCGGCTGATAATGCTTGTTCCGCCAGGTTTCCGCCCCCCACATTACCCGTGTTTGCATCACCCGCAGCGCCGCCACGATTCAGACCATCGACCTGAATAATCTTGATACCGTCGATTGACTTCATCGGCTCAACGGATTTCTCTATTACCGCAGGCAGCGCCTGCAACAAGGCCAGTTTGAATTTAAGGCTGGTTTGTTCATCAGAAAGTACGTTGATAGCATCGTTCAGCGCACGTTGTGCTTCTGCTTCCGCCAGACCCTTTTTACGTGTAGCTTCGGCTAACTCAACGATAGCCGCCGCCTGCATCTCTGCGGCTTCTTTTTCTGCTTTCGCCCGCACGGTCAGTTCAACCGCTTTGGTTTCTGCATCCTGCGCGGCAGCGATTAGGGCAACTTGTTTAGCACGATCGGCTTCGGCAGTCTGGCGAGTGGTTTCTACGTTTTGTTGGGCGCTTACCGCTTCTGCAAGTGCGAGATTAGCACGCGCTTCTGCCTGGGACTGTTGTTCCGATTTGGCGGCAATAGCGATCGATTTCGTCTGGTTAGCGATTTCGGTGACCTGCTGCTGTTCGATCTCTTTAATGCGAACTTCACGTTCAGCTTCAACCTTTCTTGAGCGGACGGCCTGTTCGCGGTCGATTTCTGTTTCCTGAATCTGTCGTTCAGCCAGAATTCGTGTCTGCTCTGCTTCACGACGACGTTCAGCTTCAAAAGCCGCAATACGTGCATTCTGTTCGGCAGTACGGGTTTTAACCTGCTGCTCCTGCTCAAGCGTCATAAACGCTTCTTGCTGTTCAATCTCCAGCTTGCGCGATAGCGCATCGCGATTTTTTTCACGCACCGCAACTTCTACATCCTGTTCAACTTCGTTACGTTCGCGGCGACGGCGCTCTGTTTCCTGAGTCAGTTTGGTTAAACCTTCGGCGTCAAAGGCATTGTTCGGATTGAAATGTTCTTTCGAGGTCTGGTTAAAGTTGGTAAGTGAAACGCTCTCCAGTTCCAGACCGTTTTTCGACAGGTCTTCTGCCACTGTATTTTGCACCCCCTGCACAAAGTTCTCGCGGGTATCCTGTAACTCATGCATGGTCATTTGCGCAGCTGTTGCACGGAGGGCATCGACAAATTTATCTTCAACCAACATACGTAAGTCTTCAGGCGACAGGGTGCGTTGCCCCAGCGTCTGGGCAGCGGTGGCAATCCCTTCTACTGAAGGTTTTACCCGCACAAAGAAAGCGACTACTACATCGACGCGCATACGATCTTTCGTAATCAGGCTATCAATGGTTGAGCGGCTGACTTCCAGCTTCAGAGTATTCATATTGATGGGGATTATTTCATGAAAGATCGGCATCACGATTGCGCCACCGCTCATTACCACTTTTTGCCCACCTAAACCAGTACGAACAAAAGCTTGCTCTGCCGAAGCGCGACGATAGAGCCTGGCGAAAATAATTCCAATAATAAACAGAATGCATACGGCAATAATTGCGGTAAACATCCAGGAGGGCACAGAATTAACAATATCATCCATTATTAAATTTCCTTTTGATTAATAAATTACAATATTTGGGGCCAGGGATTATTTTCCGCCAAATATCGCGTTGCAGAAAGTCGGCAAATAATTAACACTTTGTCTCCTTTAGTGAAAATTTTTCCTTCTTCAGGCTCCAGTAGTAAATAATGTATTTGGCCAAATTGATCGGTGAGTTTTCCTTCGCAGGGATTACCTGAAGTGGCTTGATGACCGGTAATTAACGCCATGCTACCAATATATTCTTCTTCTGTAATAGCTGAACTATGGTCGCGTGGAATCCAGGGCGCAACTATTTTACCGGTATAATGCACCGCAATAATCGTAAACAGTAAACTGACAGGAACCACGAACAGGTTCGACAGTGGTGATTGCCAGACCATGATGCAGGCATGCTGCAACAGGATGCCAATAAGACCAAAAAAACCAGCCAGTAAGCAGAGAACGACGAGAGCTGGCAATCTTCCAATATTGAGATAATGAAGTGCCTGGCTAATATGACCTGTGGTTATAGAATCATAATGGTCAAGATGTGCATCAAGAGCACCGGAGAGCATGTGACCGCAGATAAGCGCAAAAATTTCTAACAGGCCGATCAACAGTACAAAGGAAATAGCGAAAAGATAAGGGGTGTTATAGTCGGCGAATAAAATCATATATCACTCCAATGTCCATTTAGTGACGCAATATTTACTTTGTAATAGTTTCCTTGCTTACATTTATCTGTGTTAATAATAACACAGGTTAGAGAAGTTCTGGAAGAGAAAGTCTTTTAATATGGTTTTTTATTTTTCACTAAAAAGTGTGATCGGGGACAATATATTTACGCACGTTATGTTTAAAGGCACTACACTGATTGGGGAATACTGAAATCAGAAAAAGCATATGGCCTTAAAAGGTATGCGATAACCGGAGGATGTGCTTATGGATCATAGTCTTAATTCTTTAAATAATTTCGATTTCCTGGCGCGTAGTTTTGCCAGAATGCACGCAGAAGGTCGCCCGGTCGATATTCTGGCCGTTACTGGTAACATGGATGAAGAACATAGAACCTGGTTTTGCGCACGTTATGCCTGGTATTGTCAACAGATGATGCAGGCAAGAGAGCTGGAGTTAGAGCACTGATATAACGGGCCTGATGGCCCGTTTTAGTGTTTGTATTAGATACTAGTTATAGGTGATTTTCAGGATTACGTCTTTACTAAACGGTCCCTCAACAACCGTTTCTGCCGGGTTCGCACTCAGTTCTGCCCTGAATGGTGCGGTGACCGAAGGCGCACTAGACGATGAAAAAGAAGCAAATTGTGAGAAGCGGTTAAATTCCGTTGCTGTTCCATCGTTATGAAATATCTTCAATAGCAGACCATTACCTATATCCAGATGGCTATAATCACTCAAAATATCCGTAGTGAAAAAACTCCCTAAAATATTAAACTGCTCAGTACAGGCCGCACCCGGATCTTTGGTCATGACTACGCTAAACGTCTCACTCACGCTGGTATTTTTAATTGTTCGGGAATTTATTTTACCAAAGTCGACAACGCCATCAGCTGGTTCCAGATCAACATTAACAAAGCAGTCAAGGACATGAATATTATTTAACCCACGAATTCTGAAGGTCAAATTTTTGTCTGTGTCTATAGTTCCTGTGCCACTCATACCTTTAAACTCCAGGGCGATATATTCGTCAGGTAATACAAGTTTTTTATTTACTTTATTAGCATTTTTAGCCAGCTTAATATACAGCTGTACACGTACTGGAAAAGTTACTGACAATTGAGGTTCAGGACCACCGCTACAGACAGCGGGGTTTTTATAGGTATTACTGTATATCCCTGCGCCTTTAACATCAATGCACTCTGGTGCTGCGATAGCTCGTGTGGAGGTTGAATCATAATCGACTCCATTATAGGTTACACCAAGAGTATATGAGTTTTGATTATAAAAGTCCTGACCTGATGCTAACAACATCATTATATTTACCCATGCAGATGGGTATTCTTCTCCTGGTGATGGGGCGGGTAGTGCATTATTACAGAAGACATTCATAAAATATTCACTGCTTTGCCAGATTTTATCACCTTTTTTACCATCGCTGGGGATAGCAATTCTTGGTACGTAGCCTATGACTACGGTATTCCCCCCTTCATGTTCAGCATAGCAGTTCATCGCCCATACAGGTAACGCACTAAAACCCATAATAAATGCAATTACAGTTAATAAGTAGCACATTTTATTTATCTCGTTTGGCTACGGAAACATTACAAGAATTATTCACTGTTGGGCAGTTTATTTCATAAAAACTTAAGCCACCAAAATCATTGATATAACCAACCTGAAAAGTTGATGGAACATTTTTAAACTGCGTATCTGCATGGCTAAAAGGGAGGACCATTAAGCTTTGCGTTTGCGGTAACATCGTGACCCCATTTGTTCCGATATAACCCAGCGTAACGTGATAAGGCATTTTATTGTTAAAGCGGATCGAACCATCATTTCTACGGATGATTTCAACTTTTTCGTAAGTCATTACCCCATCGTCTTCTAACTCAATGGCTTTTGGCCGCCAGAATAATTTCAAAGCGTGCTGCATAGTCACTTGCATCACATTTTTTTTATCTGTTTTTGGCGGTATTTCTCGCACGTTAAAATAGAACAGAGTTTCTCTGTCCTTAGGAAGTTGAGCAATTTTTTCCTGAGTTATCATTCTAATCTGAATTTGCTCATTGGGATTTAAACGCACCATAGGAGGAACCGTAACAATAAAGTCACGAGATTTATTGCCTTTCGTATCTTCTATCCATGTTTGGGCCAGATAGGGCAGTTTTTTACTTTGATTAGTAAGTTTTAATGCTTCGCCTTTATCTGACTCATTCATTATTATACGGGTACGATCCGGGATGATGGCACCCCAGGCAATGCTGTTCATGCAGGAGAGTAATACTCCTGCTGCAATGATATTCTTTGTATTTAAGTAGCGCATTAGTTTCATCCTGAATTAATTTTAGCTAATACACGGTAAAATAACCGTTCCGGTGGTTAAGTTGCTGCTATTGGGGGGTTGAATAAAACAAGATTTGTCACCCCAGTGTAAAGTAATTTTGCTGTCATCTTGAATGCCGTTGAGGTATACAAAGCCGCCATCAGCAACAAGTCCTAATTCTTTGTGGCTGGTTTCATCTTTTACGCTAATCCCCAGTGGTGGGTGACTACCATCTGCCAGGCGAATAACCCCCATGATTTGATAGCCCTTGCGGGTATCAAGTTTGGCGTAGCCAATAGCACCTTCGGTTAAGGTGGTGGTGATAACCGAGTTTTCGATATCCACATTTTCTGGCAGATTTCGGGTGTCAACGCTTAATGATGTTGTTATGTAACTGCTGACTGATGGAATAACTCCGATGCCATAACGATTAGTTACCGCGCGTTTATTATTCAACGGAATATCTTCAGCGCCGTCTGCGTCGATCATTAAACGCGAGTCAGCACTACCACTATAGTCATGGAAAGCGGCGCCGTGGCGAGTTGCAGTGAATGAACCGTTCCAACTGGCATTCAGAGAATAGTAGCTGTCCCGCTGTGATGTACCGGAGAGATAGAGACGACCGTTCTCGGTATTATGCTGATAACTGGCGCGCAGTGACGCCTCCATATCTTTAAATTCGTCATTGTCGCCTGAAGCAGAAACGCTCCAGGAATTATTTCGATCGGAAGAGTCATACCACGAAGCAGTATGCGAAATCTTGTTATCCTGATTTCGTTGCATACCATAGCTCAATGTTCTACTGGTTCCCCAGGGAATTGAAATATTTAGGTACAGTTGATCCGGTGATGCTGCCAACTTACTGATTTAGTGTATGATGGTGTTTTTGAGGTGCTCCAGTGGCTTCTGTTTCTATCAGCTGTCCCTCCTGTTCAGCTACTGACGGGGTGGTGCGTAACGGCAAAAGCACCGCCGGACATCAGCGCTATCTCTGCTCTCACTGCCGTAAAACATGGCAACTGCAGTTCACTTACACCGCTTCTCAACCCGGTACGCACCAGAAAATCATTGATATGGCCATGAATGGCGTTGGATGCCGGGCAACAGCCCGCATTATGGGCGTTGGCCTCAACACGATTTTACGTCACTTAAAAAACTCAGGCCGCAGTCGGTAACCTCGCGCATACAGCCGGGCAGTGACGTCATCGTCTGCGCGGAAATGGACGAACAGTGGGGCTATGTCGGGGCTAAATCGCGCCAGCGCTGGCTGTTTTACGCGTATGACAGGCTCCGGAAGACGGTTGTTGCGCACGTATTCGGTGAACGCACTATGGCGACGCTGGGGCGTCTTATGAGCCTGCTGTCACCCTTTGACGTGGTGATATGGATGACGGATGGCTGGCCGCTGTATGAATTCCGCCTGAAGGGAAAGCTGCACGTAATCAGCAAGCGATATACGCAGCGAATTGAGCGGCATAACCTGAATCTGAGGCAGCACCTGGCACGGCTGGGACGGAAGTCGCTGTCGTTCTCAAAATCGGTGGAGCTGCATGACAAAGTCATCGGGCATTATCTGAACATAAAACACTATCAATAAGTTGGAGTCATTACCGGCAGAACCTTTCACTATTCACCTGCAGGACTGCATGCTGAGTCAGGGTGGAACTACTTATTCAAAAGCGAAGGTTACTTTCACTACAGCAAATACCATGACGGGTCAGTCTGATCTTCTGAAAAATACCAAAGAAACTGAAATCGGCGGCGCCACTGGCGTTGGCGTACGTATTCTGGACAGCCAGAGCGGCGAAGTAACTTTAGGTACTCCGGTAGTAATTACGTTCAACAATACCAACAGCTATCAGGAACTGAATTTCAAAGCTCGTATGGAATCCCCAAGCAAAGATGCCACCCCGGGCAACGTTTACGCTCAGGCTGACTACAAGATTGCTTACGAGTAATCGCATTTGGCCGGGTTCACCCGGCCACATCATTAACGGATTAATGATAAGTGGATCAGATGTATAAAAAATTAAAATTAACCACAATAAGCGAATTGATTAAAAATATTTATTGTTCATTATCCGTTATCATCATTGGTTGTGCGTCAGCTTATGCCGTTGAATTCAACAAAGATTTAATCGAAGCCGAAGATCGTGAAAACGTTAACCTTTCCCAATTTGAAACTGATGGCCAATTACCCGTCGGCAAATATTCACTAAGCACTCTGATTAATAATAAGAGGACGCCAATCCACCTTGACCTCCAATGGGTATTAATTGATAACCTAACTGCAGTTTGCGTGACACCAGAGCAATTAACATTATTAGGATTTACTGATGAATTCATTGAAAAAACTCAGCAAACCCTGATCGATGGTTGTTACCCTATCGAAAAAGAAAAACAAATTACAACTTATCTCGATAAAGGGAAAATGCAATTATCCATATCTGCACCTCAGGCATGGTTAAAATACAAAGATGCAAACTGGACGCCTCCTGAACTTTGGGATCATGGTATTGCTGGGGCATTTCTTGACTACAATTTATATGCCTCTCATTATGCACCACATCAGGGCGATAATTCGCAAAATATAAGTTCCTATGGGCAGGCTGGGGTTAATCTTGGGGCCTGGCGCCTGCGTACTGATTACCAGTACGATCAGTCATTTAACAATGGCAAAAGCCAGGCGAACAACCTGGATTTTCCGCGTATTTATTTGTTTCGCCCAATCCCAGCAATTAATGCAAAACTAACTATAGGTCAATACGATACTGAATCCTCTATTTTCGACTCTTTCCATTTTTCTGGCGTTTCGTTGAAAAGCGATGAGAATATGTTGCCGCCTGATCTACGTGGTTACGCACCGCAAATCACGGGTGTTGCACAAACGAATGCAAAGGTCACTGTCTCACAGAACAACCGTATTATTTATCAAGAAAATGTTCCTCCTGGCCCATTTGCTATTACTAATTTATTCAATACATTACAGGGGCAACTGGACGTCAAGGTTGAAGAAGAGGACGGGCAAGTCACGCAATGGCAAGTTGCATCTAATAGTATTCCTTATCTGACGCGTAAAGGGCAGATTCGCTACACCACTGCTATGGGTAAACCGACCAGCGTTGGTGGTGATTCCTTACAACAACCCTTCTTCTGGACTGGTGAATTCTCATGGGGTTGGCTGAACAATGTATCCCTGTATGGTGGTTCAGTTTTAACAAACCGTGATTATCAATCTCTGGCTGCCGGCGTTGGCTTTAACCTTAACTCATTGGGTTCATTATCTTTTGATGTCACACGATCTGATGCTCAGTTGCATAATCAGGATAAAGAAACGGGTTATAGCTACCGCGCTAACGGTAATGACTCCAACTTATTGATAGTGTTTTATGTTCAGATAATGCCCGATGACTTTGTCATGCAGCTCCACCGATTTTGAGAACGACAGCGACTTCCGTCCCAGCCGTGCCAGGTGCTGCCTCAGATTCAGGTTATGCCGCTCAATTCGCTGCGTATATCGCTTGCTGATTACGTGCAGCTTTCCCTTCAGGCGGGATTCATACAGCGGCCAGCCATCCGTCATCCATATCACCACGTCAAAGGGTGACAGCAGGCTCATAAGACGCCCCAGCGTCGCCATAGTGCGTTCACCGAATACGTGCGCAACAACCGTCTTCCGGAGCCTGTCATACGCGTAAAACAGCCAGCGCTGGCGCGATTTAGCCCCGACATAGCCCCACTGTTCGTCCATTTCCGCGCAGACGATGACGTCACTGCCCGGCTGTATGCGCGAGGTTACCGACTGCGGCCTGAGTTTTTTAAGTGACGTAAAATCGTGTTGAGGCCAACGCCCATAATGCGGGCTGTTGCCCGGCATCCAACGCCATTCATGGCCATATCAATGATTTTCTGGTGCGTACCGGGTTGAGAAGCGGTGTAAGTGAACTGCAGTTGCCATGTTTTACGGCAGTGAGAGCAGAGATAGCGCTGATGTCCGGCGGTGCTTTTGCCGTTACGCACCACCCCGTCAGTAGCTGAACAGGAGGGACAGCTGATAGAAACAGAAGCCACTGGAGCACCTCAAAAACACCATCATACACTAAATCAGTAAGTTGGCAGCATCACCGGTTCTGCCAAAGATTTCTGATCGCTTTTCAGTACGGTATCTGCTACTTCACCCAGATTTACAGTTAAATCTTCGTCACCTGGTTTAATAGAACATGGAGCAGAGATAACTTCACCTTTAAATTTAACAATACCGTGACCTTCATCAGCAAACACGTTATTGGAAAGAATCATTGCTACACCAGCAACAAGAAGTGACTTTTTAAAAGCAGACATAATATTCCTTTATATAAAGATAAGTAAAAAAGAGAATGATTAGTAACTGTTATTTAAGGACTACCAATCATTAAAATATTATATTTTGTTTTGTGATTTTTATAAAATTAGTTTATCTAAATATCGATTAAGTAAAACTTAAAGAATACATAACAATTATATTTTCAATTGCAATCATTCATTTTTGTGATGATACTCTGAATGGGATTAAGCGATAATGTAATAGAAAACACTGTAAATTAGAGGATTAATTCATAATTTACAGTGCATTAAAGACAAATGTTTACAGCGTTGGGGGGAGAGTCTCTGGATCTGGCTGCTTTTTGATCTCAGTACTGCGATTTTCCAGTTCGCTGATTCTTTGTTCAAGCAGCGCCAGTTTTTCACGAGTCCGTAACAGGACTTGCGTTTGGACGTCGAACTCTTCACGGCTTACAAGGTCGAGGCGCGTCAGCTGCGCTTGTAGGGTTTGGCGGATTTTTTTCTCCACATCTTCCCCGAACTCCCTGATTCCTTTAGGCATTGATTCGTGAACCTGGCGAGCGATTTGCTCAATTTTTTTCGGGTCAATCATTGTAGTTTCCCTGTACTGATAGGTGTTGAGTGCCATTGTAGTGCGATAAGGGTAAGTCATAAACCAGAATTATGTGAAGCTATGCGTTGCTGCCGCTAATCATTAGCGTTATAGTGAATCCGCTTATTCTCAGGGCGGGGCGAAATTCCCCACCGGCGGTAAATCAACTCAGTTGAAAGCCCGCGAGCGCTTTGGGTGCGAACTCAAAGGACAGCAGATCCGGTGTAATTCCGGGGCCGACGGTTAGAGTCCGGATGGGAGAGAGTAACGATTCTGTCGGGCATGGACCCGCTCACGTTATTTTGGCTATATGCCGCCACTCCTAAGACTGCCCTGATTCTGGTAACCATAATTTTAGTGAGGTTTTTTTACCATGAATCAGACGCTACTTTCCTCTTTTGGTACGCCTTTCGAACGTGTTGAAAATGCACTGGCTGCGCTGCGTGAAGGACGCGGTGTAATGGTGCTTGATGATGAAGACCGTGAAAACGAAGGCGATATGATCTTCCCGGCAGAAACCATGACCGTTGAGCAGATGGCGCTGACCATTCGCCACGGTAGCGGTATTGTTTGCCTGTGCATCACTGAAGATCGCCGTAAACAACTTGATCTGCCAATGATGGTAGAAAATAACACCAGCGCCTATGGCACCGGTTTTACCGTGACCATTGAAGCGGCTGAAGGTGTGACTACCGGTGTTTCTGCCGCTGATCGTATTACGACCGTTCGCGCAGCGATTGCCGATGGCGCAAAACCTTCTGATCTGAATCGCCCGGGCCACGTTTTCCCACTTCGCGCGCAGGCAGGTGGTGTACTGACGCGTGGCGGTCATACTGAAGCGACTATTGATTTGATGACGCTGGCAGGCTTTAAACCGGCTGGTGTGCTGTGTGAGCTGACTAATGACGATGGCACGATGGCGCGTGCACCAGAGTGCATTGAGTTTGCCAATAAACACAATATGGCGCTCGTGACTATTGAAGACCTGGTGGCATACCGTCAGGCACATGAGCGTAAAGCCAGCTGAAAACCGCTGCTTAATTACTGCCTTAATCAAGAAACCGAAGTTGTAGCTGGCTTCGGTTTTTATTTTGCCCCGCTATGCAAGATGTTAATTCCGCTTCTCTTTCTATGAGAAAATTTCATTAATATCAGGCATTCTTTTTCATTATGATCAAAATCATATAATTGTTCCGTTATTATGCGACCATATGAATATATCCGAAAAAGGATATGTGAAATTTATGCGCTAAATGTTTAGTATTGTTAAATATTAAGGGTAAAAGGATGTTTATCGCCTGGTACTGGATTGTATTGATTGCTCTGGTTGTGGTGGGTTATTTCCTGCATTTGAAACGTTATTGTCGGGCGTTTCGCCAGGACAGAGACGCACTGCTTGAAGCGCGGAACAAATACTTAAACAGTACGAGAGAAGAGACAGCCGAAAAGGTAGAATAAGGCTTTCGTGAAGCTGGCAGAAGTTGTCCATGTGCTGGACAACTTCTGATGTTGTTTTTAACCAATTCCCGCCGTTTGTAGCAGCACTAAACTGAATCCCATCACTGACATTCCACATAGTACGCCATAGCTGGGGTTATTATTAGGGTCAATCTCTTTGGCGAGCGGCATTAATTCATCAACCGAGAGCGCCACCATAATTCCTGCAACCGCCGCCATGATTGCCGCCATGACCACCGGGGAAATCATGCTACCGAGGATTAACCACGCCAGCACACCACCAAGAATTTCTGCCAATCCAGAAATCCCCGCCCACAGAATTGCCGTGCGTTTAGAACCCGTTGCTGCATAAACCGGGCCTGCAACCGCCAGACCTTCAGGAATATTGTGCAACGCGACGGCCAGTGCGATGCCAAATCCCAGCTCCAGGTTGCTGCTCGCCGTGACAAAGGTGGCAATCCCTTCCGGGAAGTTATGCAGACTGATGCCGAGAGTGAGCAGAATGGCTGTGCGCTTGATCGATTTTGGCAACGGCTGCACCGATTTTTGCATTAAATCCTGCGGATGAGCATGTGGCAACATGCGGTCCAGGCCAAAATAGCCAAGCAGACCGAAGATAAACATTCCATAACCCAACACAGGCGACATTCCTTCAGCTGCTAGTGCGGCAGGAAGCATTTCCATTAATGAGATGAGCAACATGATCCCCGCCGCAAAACCTAGCGAAAACGCCAGTAAGCGGTTCGAGGGTTTTTGCCCGAGAACGCCGAGAAACGCGCCAATAAACGTGGCTGCCCCCGCCAGTATGGTCAGAATGAGAGGTACTGACATCGACAACTCCTTATAAATCTTCACCTTCAGGCAGATCGTCAAAATAACTGATGATCATCATCATTGTTATCCGGGTTCTTACTCCGCCGAACAAGCGTATTGTGAGGATATCAAAATGACACCTTTAGTTAAGGATATCATCATGTCTTCAACACGTATGCCAGCATTGTTTTTAGGTCACGGTAGTCCGATGAACGTGCTGGAAGATAATTTGTATACCCGCAGCTGGCAGAAGTTGGGGATGACATTGCCACGCCCGCAAGCGATTGTGGTGGTTTCGGCTCACTGGTTTACCCGTGGAACAGGAGTGACCGCGATGGAGACGCCGCCCACGATTCATGACTTTGGTGGCTTCCCGCAGGCGCTGTACGATACGCATTATCCTGCTCCGGGTTCGCCTGCGCTGGCACAGCGTCTGGTTGAGCTGTTAGCGCCGATCCCGGTGACGCTGGATAAAGAAGCCTGGGGCTTTGACCACGGCTCGTGGGGCGTGCTGATTAAGATGTATCCTGACGCTGATATCCCGATGGTGCAGTTGAGTATCGACAGTAGCAAACCTGCCGCCTGGCATTTCGAAATGGGGCGCAAACTGGCAGCGCTGCGAGATGAAGGAATAATGTTGGTCGCCAGCGGTAACGTGGTGCATAACCTGCGCACAGTGAAGTGGCACGGTGATAGTTCACCGTATCCGTGGGCGACGTCGTTTAATGAGTATGTGAAAGCGAATCTGACGTGGCAAGGGCCAGTGGAACAACATCCTCTGGTGAATTACCTCGACCATGAAGGTGGCACGTTATCGAACCCAACGCCAGAGCATTATTTGCCGTTGTTGTATGTGTTAGGTGCGTGGGATGGGCAGGAGCCAATTACCATTCCGGTTGAGGGTATAGAAATGGGCAGCCTGAGTATGCTGTCGGTGCAGATAGGCTAACAATTACCGGATGGCGAGTGCCATCCGGTATCGTGGCTTATTCAACAAAAATATGTGGATAAAACCGAGACATATCCTGGGTGATCAATGCACGGTCTTCACGAATGCCAATTCCGGCGGGTTGATCGTTCACCAGCCAGCTACCAATCAGCATATAGCTGTCGCCGAATTTCGGTAACGGGTGGAATTGCTGAACAATCATTCCTTCTTCGCCATACGGACCTTCCGCTGCTTCAATGGTTTTGCCGTTCTCAATGATCGACACGTTTGCGCCTTCACGGGAGAAGATCGGCTTAACCACATATTTTTCCATTTGCGGATGATCATCTTCCGCAAAATAAGCGGGCAGCAGGTTCGGGTGATTCGGGAACATCTCCCACAACAGCGGTAGAAGTGCCTTGTTGGAGATAATGCTCTTCCACGCCGGTTCCAGCCAGCGTACGCCTGCATCCTCCAGCTTGGTGGAGAACATCTCACGCAGCATAAACTCCCACGGATACAGCTTGAACAGGTTGGAAATAACCTGATCCTGTAAATCCGTGAACTGACCTTTTTCGCCTAAACCGATATCGTCAATGTAGAGGAACTCGGTAGCGATTTCAGCTTCCGTCGCGCAGTCCTGCAAATACTGAATGGTTCCGCGATCTTCCACCGTGTCGCGACAGCAGGTGAGATGCAGCAACTGGAAGCCATACTGTTCACGCAACTCAACGAAGCGATCGATCAGTTTTTCTTGCAGACTGTTAAACTGGTCGCTGCCCTCCGGCAAGTTACCGGCGTTAAGCTGATCTTCCAGCCAGATCCACTGAAAGAACGCCGCCTCGTATAGTGACGTTGGCGTATCGGCGTTATTTTCCAGAAGTTTAGGTTCGCCAGTGCCATCCCACGCCAGATCAAGACGCGAATAAAGCGATGGCTGGTGCGTCAGCCATGACTGGCGCACAAAACTCCAGGTGTGTTTTGGAATGCGGAATTTGGTCATCAGCTCATCGCTGGCGATCACTTTTTCCACCACTTTCAGGCACATCTGGTGCAGTTCGGCGGTGACTTCTTCCAGCTTTTCAACCTGGGCGAGGGTCAACTTGTAGTAAGCATCTTCACACCAGTACGGCTCGCCGTACATGGTGTGAAAATTGAAACCGTATTCGTGGGCTTTCTCACGCCAGTCCGGGCGCTCGGTAATACTGACTCTTTCCATCGGTATCAGCCACCCATTGAACGAGAAGAGGTACCGGTTGCACTACGCTGCATAGTGCTTTGTTTGGCAACAGATTCACCAAAACCGCCACGGGTAACGGTAGTGGTGGTCGCCGGTTTTGGTGCCATTGCCGTCTTCGGTACGGTCATGGTGCGGCCTGGCTGGGCTGCGCCATAGTTTTTACCCGTCGCGTCGGTATATTTACCGTAAGCCGGACTGGCTGGGTTTTTCGAGGAGAACAGCGGCTGCTGTGCAAATCCCGCGCCGCCGCCCATCAGACGCCCCATCATGTAACCGGCCATCAGCGGCATCCAGAAACTCCCGCTGGATTGCTGGGCCTGCGCCTGGTTTTCTGGTGCCATGCCAGCCTGGGCTGGTGCCTGCTGGCACTGACCTTCACCAAATTCAGCAACACAGTCTTCACGGGTGGCGTATTTCGGCGCAGTACGTTCGGCTTCTTTCAGCGCATTGTTGTACGCGGTGGTACATTCGGCGCTTTTGCCTGGGTTTGCAGCTGAACAGTCGTCAGCATTTTGATAGAGAGACACTGTTTCATCACTCTTTTCACAGCCAGCCAGCATAAAAACAGTGGCAACCGCGAGAGCGACTGGTGTCAGATGGCGTGCGCTCCAGTTTTTGCGGAACGATGCGTGGCGTATGGATTTTGTCCGTTTCATTTTTGTCTTCCGGGACCAGTGGTAAATACCCATCAGAATAGAGGATGGCTGGTCGAAATTGAAGCGAGAAGGGGGAAGAATGCGGCAGATAACCCGTATCTTTACGTTGCCTTACGTTCAGACGGGGCCGAAGCCCCGTCGTCGTCATCAGTTACGGAAAGGGTTATGACCGTTACTGGTGGTAGTGCGTGCGGATGTTTGCTGAACGACTGGTGCCGGGCTATCAGGCGCATAACCATCAGCAATAGCATTCTGTTCCGGCGTTTGCGGTGCAACGTTTTCCGGATTAGTGGAAACCGGTTTGCTCAGCGCATTGTTCAGTGCCAGCAGATCCTGCTCGTTCAACGTACCCAGGGCTGACTTAATATTCAGCTGATTAATCAGGTAGTTATAACGCGCATTCGCCAGCTCTTGCTTGGCGTTGTACAGCGTGGTGGTCGCATCCAACACATCAACAATGGTACGCGTACCGACCGAGTAGCCCGCTTCCATCGCGTCTAATGAGCTTTGAGCGGAAACTACGGCTTGTTTGTAGGCGTTAATGCTACTGATAGATGCATTAATGTTGTTGAAGGAGGAACGCACGGTCTGCACGACGCTACGATGGGCACTTTCCAGTTGCTCGCTGGTACCGACAAAGTTGTACTGTGCCTGTTTCACCTGCGAGTTAACCATTCCGCCCTGATAAATCGGCAGCGAGAAGCTCAGGCCAACTTTGTTCTGGCCCATATTGCTATCGTCATACTGGGTACCAGCGGCACCACGGGTTTTCGAACCGCTATAAGAGGTGTCAGAAATCCCGGTAGAAGCCGTTAAATCCAGAGTCGGTAAGTGACCATCCTGCGCCTGGCGAATTTGCTCGCGCGCCAGGTCCTGGCTCAAGCGTGCCTGTAACAGCGACAGGTTGCGTTTTTCGGCTTCTTTCAGCAGCGCGTTAACCGGCTGTGGTTTGTCGGTTTTAAAGTTTTCGACATTCAGCGCAGCCAGTTCCGGATAGTAGTTACCGGTGATCTGGCGCAGCTGCTCTACCGCGTTATCAAGGTTATTACGTGCGGTCACTTCGTTCGCCAGCACGGTATCGTACTGTGCGCGGGCGTTCTGCACGTCGGTGATCGCTACCAGGCCCACGTTAAAACGTTGGGTGGTTTGATCTAATTGACGGTAGATCGCTTCTTTTTGTGCCTGTGTATAGGAAAGAACGTCAATAGCATTCAACACGTTGAAATAAGCGGTCGCGGTGTTGAGGATCAAGGTTTGCTGATCGGTCTGATACGTGACGTCCTGAATCCCTGCTGCTTTTTCCTGCAGCGTTAACGCACGCCATTTCGACATATCAAAAATGGATTGAGTTAACTGCAAGGACGCACTGGTCGCGTTAGAGTTGATGCCGTTCGCGTCGCGGTAGCCGTTGCTATAGGTGTAATCTGCACCTAAACCTAGCTGTGGCAGTAATGGACTGCGCGCTTCATTAATTTTTTCAAAGGCAGCATCACGATCGGCGGCAGACTTACGCAATTCCGGGTTACTAAGGCGTGCTTGCTGATAAACTTGCATCAGGTTCTCGGCCTGGCTCAACGAACTGAACCCAGAAAGGCTCAGGCCGATAAGAATGGGGAGCAATTTCTTCATTTGCATTCCTTGTGGTGAAGCAGTATTTAGCGCGATCAAACTGTAAAATTATTGCGGATTCTAGCAGAAGCCGCTACCGCAAAAGGTTGGCGTTACGTGCCATAGGGCGTTAATGTGCCTCAATTTAACACATGACTGCTCAAACGGCAGTCAAACGTCGCTGAAATTCACATTTAATTCACTATTAGTGCCAGGACATTAACAATGCTTAAGCCAGACAGCCTGCCCGTTACATTTGGCAAAAACGATGTAGAAATTATTGCACGAGAAACACTTTATCGCGGCTTTTTTTCATTAGATCTTTATAGATTTCGTCATCGTCTATTCAACGGGCAAATGAGTCATGAGGTACGGCGGGAAATTTTTGAGCGCGGTCACGCCGCAGTCTTGCTACCCTTTGACCCAGTGCGTGATGAAGTTGTGCTGATTGAGCAGATTCGGATTGCCGCGTACGACACCAGCGAAACCCCCTGGCTGCTGGAGATGGTTGCCGGGATGATTGAAGAGGGTGAAAGTGTGGAAGATGTTGCCCGTCGCGAAGCGATTGAAGAGGCGGGACTGATAGTCAAACGGACCAAACCGGTGTTAAGTTTCCTGGCAAGCCCGGGGGGCACCAGTGAGCGTTCGTCAATTATGGTGGGCGAAGTGGACGCCACGACCGCAAGCGGTATTCATGGTCTGGCTGATGAAAACGAAGATATTCGCGTTCATGTGGTAAGCCGGGAACAGGCATACCAGTGGGTAGAAGAGGGGAAAATCGACAACGCAGCGTCGGTCATCGCTTTGCAATGGCTGCAGCTGCATCATCAAGCGTTAAAAAATGAGTGGGCATAAATGAAGCGTTACACACCTGACTTTCCTGAAATGATGCGCCTGTGCGAGATGAACTTTTCACAATTGCGCCGTTTGTTACCGCGCAATGACGCACCCGGCGAAACTGTAAGCTATCAGGTGGCAAACGCACAATATCGGCTGACGATTGTGGAATCGACCCGATACACTACCCTGGTGACAATAGAACAGACTGCGCCCGCGATCAGTTACTGGAGCCTTCCGTCAATGACGGTGCGTCTGTATCATGACGCGATGGTGGCTGAAGTGTGTTCAAGCCAGCAGATTTTTCGCTTCAAAGCGCGGTATGATTATCCTAATAAAAAGTTGCATCAACGCGACGAAAAGCATCAAATTAACCAGTTTTTAGCGGACTGGTTGCGATACTGTTTAGCACATGGAGCGATGGCGATTCCGGTTTACTAGCGTCGTGAAACCTAAGGACACCATTTGGAAAGCCTGTTAACCCTTCCTCTGGCTGGTGAGGCCAGAGTCAGGATTTTACAAATTACCGATACTCACCTGTTTGCACAAAAGCACGAAGCCCTGTTAGGGGTAAACACCTGGGAAAGCTACCAGGCGGTGCTGGAGGCGATTCGTCCACACCAGCACGAATTCGACCTGATTGTCGCGACAGGTGATTTAGCGCAGGATCAATCCTCTGCGGCCTATCAGCATTTCGCTGAAGGCATCGCAAGTTTTCGTGCGCCCTGCGTCTGGCTGCCGGGCAACCACGATTTCCAGCCCGCGATGTACAGCGCGTTACAGGATGCGGGTATCTCCCCGGCGAAGCGGGTATTTATTGGTGAGCAATGGCAAATCCTGTTGCTGGATAGCCAGGTGTTTGGCGTGCCGCACGGTGAGCTAAGCGAGTTTCAGCTTGAGTGGCTGGAACGTAAACTGGCTGATGCGCCAGAGCGCCATACGTTGCTGCTGCTGCATCATCATCCGCTACCTGCGGGTTGTAGTTGGCTTGATCAACACAGCCTGCGTAACGCGGGCGAACTGGATACCGTGCTGGCGAAGTTTCCGCACGTCAAATACTTGCTGTGCGGTCATATTCATCAGGAGCTGGATCTCGACTGGAATGGTCGCCGCCTGCTGGCAACGCCGTCGACCTGTGTGCAGTTTAAGCCGCACTGTTCCAACTTTACGCTGGATACCATCGCGCCCGGCTGGCGTACTCTCGAGTTACATGCTGATGGCACGCTGACCACCGAGGTACATCGCCTGGCGGACACACGTTTCCAACCTGATACCGCTTCAGAAGGCTACTGATGTCTACGCTTCTTTATTTACACGGTTTCAACAGCTCGCCGCGCTCTGCAAAAGCGAGCTTGTTAAAAAACTGGCTGGCGGAACATCACCCTGACGTTGAGATGATCATTCCGCAGTTGCCGCCGTATCCTTCCGACGCGGCAGAGCTGCTGGAATCCATTGTCCTGGAACATGGCGGTGATTCGCTGGGTATTGTCGGTTCGTCACTGGGGGGATATTACGCCACCTGGTTGTCACAATGTTTTATGCTGCCCGCAGTGGTGGTAAACCCGGCGGTGCGCCCGTTTGAACTGCTGACGGACTATCTCGGTCAGAACGAGAACCCCTACACCGGGCAGCAATATGTGCTAGAGTCACGCCATATTTACGATCTTAAAGTCATGCAGATTGACCCGCTGGAAGCGCCGGATTTGATCTGGCTGCTGCAACAGACGGGAGATGAAGTGCTGGATTACCGCCAGGCGGTGGCGTACTACGCTTCCTGCCGCCAGACTGTCATAGAAGGCGGCAACCACGCATTCACGGGCTTCGAAGATTATTTCAACCCGATCGTCGATTTTCTTGGTCTGCACCATCTCTGACGATCAACTCGAATTACTAACTTAAACCATGACGCAAACTTATAACGCTGATGCCATTGAGGTACTCACCGGGCTTGAGCCGGTTCGCCGCCGTCCGGGGATGTATACCGATACCACTCGCCCTAACCATTTGGGGCAAGAAGTCATTGATAACAGTGTGGATGAAGCACTGGCGGGTCACGCAAAACGCGTGGACGTTATTTTACATGCTGACCAGTCGTTAGAAGTTATTGACGATGGGCGCGGGATGCCGGTGGATATTCACCCGGAAGAGGGTGTACCGGCGGTTGAACTGATTCTTTGCCGTCTGCATGCAGGCGGTAAATTCTCTAACAAAAATTACCAGTTCTCTGGCGGCCTGCATGGCGTGGGGATTTCGGTGGTTAACGCCCTGTCGAAGCGCGTAGAAGTTAACGTGCGCCGCGATGGTCAGGTTTATAACATCGCCTTTGAAAATGGCGAAAAGGTGCAGGATTTACAGGTTGTCGGCACTTGCGGTAAACGCAATACTGGTACCAGTGTGCACTTCTGGCCGGATGAAACCTTCTTTGACAGCCCGCGATTTTCTGTTTCACGCCTGACGCATGTGCTGAAAGCCAAAGCGGTATTGTGCCCTGGCGTTGAGATCACTTTTAAAGATGAGATCAACAATACCGAACAACGCTGGTGCTATCAGGACGGTCTGAATGATTACCTGGCGGAAGCGGTAAATGGTCTGCCGACGCTGCCGGAAAAACCGTTTATCGGTAATTTCGCTGGTGATACTGAAGCTGTGGACTGGGCGCTACTGTGGCTGCCGGAAGGCGGTGAACTGCTGACCGAAAGCTACGTCAACCTTATCCCAACGATGCAGGGCGGTACCCATGTTAATGGTCTGCGTCAGGGCCTGTTGGACGCGATGCGTGAGTTCTGTGAATACCGCAATATTCTGCCGCGCGGTGTAAAGCTGTCGGCGGAAGATATCTGGGATCGCTGCGCCTATGTGCTGTCAGTAAAAATGCAGGATCCGCAGTTTGCCGGGCAGACGAAAGAGCGTCTCTCTTCGCGTCAATGCGCGGCATTCGTTTCTGGCGTGGTGAAAGATGCCTTTATCCTGTGGCTGAACCAGAACGTTCAGGCGGCTGAACTGCTGGCGGAGATGGCGATTTCCAGCGCCCAGCGCCGTATGCGTGCGGCCAAAAAAGTGGTGCGTAAAAAGCTGACCAGCGGCCCGGCGTTGCCTGGCAAACTGGCTGATTGTACCGCGCAGGACCTTAACCGTACCGAGCTGTTCCTTGTGGAAGGTGACTCCGCAGGCGGATCTGCCAAGCAGGCGCGCGATCGCGAATATCAGGCGATCATGCCACTGAAAGGTAAGATCCTTAACACCTGGGAAGTCTCTTCCGACGAAGTGCTGGCTTCGCAGGAAGTGCACGATATTTCGGTAGCGATCGGTATCGATCCTGACAGCGACGATCTGAGCCAGCTTCGTTATGGCAAAATCTGTATCCTCGCGGATGCGGACTCTGATGGTCTGCACATTGCCACGCTGCTCTGCGCTTTGTTCGTAAAACATTTCCGCGCGTTGGTGAAACACGGTCACGTTTACGTCGCACTGCCACCGCTCTACCGTATTGATCTCGGGAAAGAGGTTTATTACGCGCTGACGGAAGAAGAGAAAGAGGGCGTACTTGAGCAATTAAAACGCAAGAAAGGCAAGCCGAACGTCCAGCGTTTTAAAGGTCTGGGGGAAATGAACCCGATGCAATTGCGCGAAACCACGCTTGATCCGAACACTCGCCGTCTGGTGCAGTTGACTATCGATGATGAAGACGATCAGCGTACTGACGCGATGATGGATATGCTGCTGGCGAAGAAACGCTCGGAAGATCGCCGCAACTGGTTGCAAGAGAAAGGCGACATGGCGGAGATTGAGGTTTAAAGGAAAGAACATTGCCCGGTCAGGATGGCCGGGCAAACAAGGCAGGATTAAATCCCTGGCTGCAGAATACGGATATTCATCTCCAGCACGTCACCTTTTACGGCTTCGCTATACGCCTTCATGTGCGGGGTTTGCAGATGCGCTTCAAGATGCGCGATGCTTTCCCACTGCTCAATCATCACGATAGAATCCGGTGCCATAGACTGGAAACTCACGCCAGCTGCGCAATCCACCATTGGCGCATAGCCGTGGCAACCTTCTTCTTTCAGTACGGTTGGAACGATTTTAGCAAACTGATCCAATACCGCCTGACGGTGATGTTGACCAGGACGAGTACGGATTTCTGCGATTACGGTAAGCATGGTTAACTCCTTCTAAAGCCTGAGCTCTAGTTAACCAAAAATTTCCACAAGATGCTTGCGATATTCTTCAGTATAGCGGGGAACATCAGGCATTTTTATCACGTCATTAGCGATAAATGTCGGCAGCGGTTCCATACCGAGGAATTGGTTTGCTTTATGGAACGGCAGATACACACCGTCAACGCCAACGCCGTGGAAGAACTGATCTTTTTCGGTGAAGGCTTCCATTGGTGCGTTCCAGGTCAGAGAAAGCATATATTTTTTGCCCTGTACCAGGCCGCCGGAACCGTATTTTTTCGACGGATCTTTGCGGGTACGACCATCGCTGGCATACAGCGTCCCGTGACCTTCGGTGAATACATCATCAATGTATTTTTTCACTGTCCACGGCGCGCCCATCCACCAGCCTGGCATCTGCCAGATCACCACATCAGCCCAGAGAAAGTTTTGTACTTCCGCTTTGACATCGTAGTCGCTGTCGGCGCGAACGATGCGAACATCATGCCCGAGGTCGCGCAGTGTGCCATCCGCGACTTCGGTCAGGGTGTCGTTCAGTTGACCATTGGAGTGGGCGAATTTTTTCGCGCCGTTGATAATCAGGATGTTGCTCATTTTTTAACCTCAAAGTGAGACGTTTGCCGACTATAGTACGTCACAGAGCGGTACGGTGAAATTAGCAAAATGTGCAAAGTCTTTTGCGAATTTAGCAAAAGTCTGATCTAGCTCTGACTCACCGATGCAGGATAAATATTTTCTGAAAATGACAATACTGATAGCCATTCCTCATAATTCTTACTCGCACCGGAATAATTTACACGTTTGGTTCGGTTTTTTTGGGGATTGAAAATATGGCTTTGAATAAGTAAAAGATGAAAGTATCAACGTGTCATGTTGATAATTATAAATGGATTTTTATGAGCGTACTGATATATGTTAAAGCAGAAAATTAAAACAATATTTGAAGCATTGCTATATATAATGCTTACTTATTGGTTAATAGATTCTTTTTTTGCTTTCAATAAGTATGACTGGATGCTTGAGTCGGGAGGAAATATTTGCAGTATACCTTCCGTTTCAGGCGAAGATCGTATATTGCAAGCAATGATTGCAGCATTTTTTCTTCTTACGCCACTTATTATTCTTATCTTAAGAAAACTCTTTATGCGGGAAATGTTCGAGTTTTGGGTATATGTATTCTCGCTCGGTATTTGTCTGGTTTGTGGTTGGTGGCTTTTTTGGGGACGGTTTATATTTTGCTATTAGTAAAATCTATGAGAGTCGTTTTAACGGCTCTCATAGACAGAGAAGTTACCAGCTTACCTTCGCCTCAAATCCACCTTGTTCCGCATTCCCAAATTCAACATTCATGCCATGCAATTTGGCGATTCGCTGGACAATCGATAGCCCAAGCCCGCTGCCGGTAGCGGTTTGTCCGGGTGGGCGATAGAAGCGTTCGCCAATTCGCGCCAGTGCCTCTGGTGTCACACCGGGGCCGTTATCCCTCACGATGAAATTATCAGCATTCAGCGTGACGTCTACCACGCTGCCCTGTGGACTGTAGCGCACGGCGTTATCCAGCAAATTTCGCACCAACAAACTTAGCAATAGCGGTTGCCCGGTGCGTTTGATGCTGTGGGCATTGAGTGTCAGTCGCACGTCAATTTTCGCCTGCTGCGCCGTGTGGTAAATATCCATCACCGACGATTGCAGGAGATCTTCAAGCGGGATCTCCGCGACGTCCTGAAGGTTATCCAGTGAGTCCAGCCGCGATAGCGTGAGCAGTTGATCAACCAGACGAGTAGCGCGATCGATCCCGGAATGTAATTGGAGCAGTGCTTTTTTCCGCGCCTGCGGATCATCGTCAGAGAGCTGCGCAACTTCGGTTTGCACTTTCAGCGCCGTTAACGGGCTACGAAGTTCGTGAGCTGCGTCGGAGGTAAAGCGTCGTTCACGAACCATCATCGCATGTGTGCGGGCGAACAGTTGATTTAGCGACTCAACCAGTGGCCGCACTTCGCTGGGTACGCCAGTCGCGTTTAGTGGTTTTTCCGAGTCAGGGTCACGCATACGTAGTGCCAGCGCCAGTTTGTTCAGCGGCGCGAGTTCACGACCCAGTAGTACCATCATGATGATTAACATAATCGGCAGTGCGACCAGCCACGGGATCAATTGCCCGGCAACAATCGCCAGCGCCATGTCTTCACGGTATTCCCATTCCTGGCCAACAACGATGCGATATTTGCCATCAGGTGAGGTCATCCAGACAAAACGCCAAGGATCGTCTTCACCGACCAGTTGCCCGTCAGCAAAACCTTCCCGTTGATAGCTATAGGGAATATCTTCTCCGTTATCGCCATCATTAAGGACCATTCTGCCGTCGTGGGTAAAGATGGCAAAGGTCAGCGCATCGTCATCAACATGACCGTGTTTTAATCTATTTGGCGTCTGTGCCATGCGATCCGCCGCGTTGATTTCGTTGAGATCGAGCGTACTTAACCGCTTGGCAAACAGCATCAGTTGGGTGTCGAACAATTCATCGACGTTATCCGTTGTTTGTTTCCAGGCGACAAAGCTGGAAAGCAGCCAGGTCACCGAGGCCAGAATTAAAAAGATTAGCGTCAGCCTGACGCGCAGACTAAGACGTTGGGTAAATTTCATTTCTCACCTAATGTGTAGCCAATACCATGCACGGTACGAATAAAATCACTACCGAGTTTGCGTCGCAGATGATGCACATGCACTTCAACGGCATTACTGGTGACCTCTTCGTCCCAGGTATACAGTTTCTCTTCAATCAGTTTGCGCGGCAGTACCCGACCAGCGTTACGCATCAGTAATTCCAGCAGGGCAAATTCTTTTGGTTTCAGTGTTAAGGGTTCGCCAGCCAGCGTGGCGATACGTTTGCCGGGGTCGAGCATGACGTTACCGTGGCGCAGCTCGTTGCTGGCCTGGCCGTTGGTTCGGCGCATCAGAGCTTCCAGCCTGGCGGCGACTTCTATCAACGCAAAAGGTTTACACAGATAATCGTCAGCTCCCAGACGCAGCCCTTCTACACGTTCCGCCAGCGCATCGCGCGCGGTCAGGATCAGTACCGGCTCACGCTGACCTTTTTCTCGCCATTCGCGCAAAATATCGCGACCATCCATGCCTGGTAAGGTTAAATCCAGGATCACCGCATCATAAGGTGCGCTATAAAGCGCCTCTTTTCCCTGACGACCTTGTGTAAACCAGTCGACGCTAAAACCCATTTTACTAAGGCCCGTTTTGATGCCGTCGCCAATCAGCATGTCATCTTCTATCAGTAAAATTCGCATTTTTTCATCCCTGCGATAACCGTATTTGCTGCCAGTAAACCGTGTTGTAACGCGCTCTGTACAGCACTAAATTTTATTTTTTTCCCTTAAGAAGTTGTTAAGGACTATCTTGTTAAATGCTCGGAAACAGACATTAAAGGGAGTAATAAACATGAAAAAATTCGCAGCAGTAATCGCAGTAATGGCCCTGTGCAGCGCACCGGTGATGGCAGCAGAGCAGGGCGGTTTTTCTGGCCCATCGGCAACGCAAAGTCAGGCCGGAGGATTCCAGGGGCCGAACGGCAGCGTAACGACTGTAGAAAGCGCAAAATCCCTGCGTGACGACACCTGGGTAACCCTGCGCGGCAATATCGTTGAACGCATCTCTGACGATCTCTACGTGTTCAAAGATGCCAGCGGTACTATCAATGTTGATATCGACCACAAACGCTGGAACGGCGTGACGGTGACGCCGAAAGATACGGTTGAGATTCAGGGTGAAGTCGATAAAGACTGGAATTCTGTTGAAATTGACGTCAAACAGATCCGCAAAGTAAATCCGTAATTGTTACCGCTCCCGGGACGCGTTCCCGGGAATAATTTCGCAGGGAGGCAAAATGACAAACCTGACACTGGATGTAAACATTATCGATTTCCCATCAATACCTGTGGCGATGTTGCCGCACCGCTGTAGCCCTGAATTGCTCAACTACAGCGTGGCGAAATTTATCATGTGGCGTAAAGAGACGGGGCTTTCTCCTGTTAACCAAAGCCAGACTTTTGGCGTCGCCTGGGACGACCCTGCCACCACCGCACCGGAAGCGTTTCGCTTTGATATCTGCGGCAGCGTTAGCGAACCGATTCCCGATAATCGTTATGGTGTGAGCAATGGTGAACTTACCGGTGGACGTTATGCCGTGGCCCGCCACGTTGGCGAGCTGGACGATATTTCACACACGGTATGGGGCATCATTCGCCACTGGCTGCCTGCAAGCGGCGAGAAAATGCGTAAAGCACCGATTCTGTTTCACTACACCAATCTTGCCGAAGGGGTGACAGAGCAGCGACTGGAAACGGATGTTTATGTGCCGTTGGCGTGATGCCTGACTCCAGCTTCCCTTATAAATTCCTGCTTCAAACTGGCGCTACTAATGCGCCACTTTCTTATATGGTCAATCACTTTCCTTAAAGAATACGTTTTGTGTGGTCACTATCTCCGTACATCTAACTAACCTTTTAGGTGCTTTTTCATTGCTGTAATTAACCTTTTAGGTTATAACTAAAGTAACAGGGAGGCGGGGGTTATGGAAAAACGCACACCACATACACGTTTGAGTCAGGTTAAAAAACTTGTCAATGCCGGGCAAGTTCGTACAACACGTAGTGCACTGTTAAATGCAGATGAGTTAGGTTTGGATTTTGATGGTATGTGTAATGTTATCATTGGATTATCAGAGAGCGACTTTTATAAAAGCATGACCACCTACTCTGATCATACTATCTGGCAGGATGTTTACAGACCCAGGCTTGTTACAGGCCAGGTTTATCTTAAAATTACGGTAATTCATGACGTACTGATCGTCTCGTTTAAGGAGAAGTAATATGAAATGTCCGGTTTGCCACCAGGGAGAAATGGTTTCTGGCATTAAAGATATTCCATACACCTTCCGTGGACGAAAAACAGTATTGAAAGGTATCCACGGTTTATATTGTGTCCATTGCGAAGAGAGCATCATGAATAAAGAAGAGTCAGATGCTTTCATGGCGCAAGTAAAGGCATTTCGGGCTTCGGTGAATGCCGAAACAGTGGCACCTGAATTTATAGTGAAGGTTCGAAAAAAGCTCTCTCTTACCCAAAAAGAGGCAAGCGAAATTTTTGGGGGAGGTGTAAATGCGTTTTCGCGTTACGAAAAAGGCAATGCCCAACCTCATCCTTCCACAATCAAACTTTTACGTGTTCTGGATAAGCATCCAGAACTATTGAATGAAATCCGTTAATTAATGGAAAAGCGGGGGCAACTCGCTTTTTTCTTTACCGGAGTGTGAGCCAAATCACTCGCGATAAGTTTGAGCGAACAATGCCACAGGCGTATTGTTGTTGGGCTTATAATTTCTCCGGTAAGGAATACCATGTATACGCGAAATTTATTATGGCTGGTCAGCCTGGTAAGTGCGGCTCCTCTCTACGCTGCTGACGTTCCCGCCAACACACCGCTCGCCCCGCAACAAGTCTTTCGTTACAACAATCATAGCGACCCAGGTACGCTCGACCCGCAAAAGGTGGAGGAGAATACTGCCGCGCAGATTGTGCTGGATCTGTTTGAAGGTCTGGTATGGATGGACGGTGAAGGCCAGGTGCAGCCCGCTCAGGCTGAACGCTGGGAGATACTGGACGGCGGCAAGCGCTATATTTTCCATCTGCGTAGCGGTTTGCAGTGGTCCGACGGTCAGCCTCTGACGGCAGAGGATTTTGTCCTCGGCTGGCAGCGCGCGGTTGACCCGAAAACGGCAAGCCCTTTTGCTGGCTATCTGGCACAGGCGCACATTAACAATGCCGCAGCTATTGTTGCGGGTAAAGCAGATGTTACATCGCTGGGTGTCAAAGCGACGGATGATCGTACTCTTGAAGTTACGCTTGAGCAGCCGGTTCCTTGGTTCACGACGATGCTCGCCTGGCCGACGCTGTTCCCGGTTCCTCATCATGTCATCGCTAAACATGGCGATAGCTGGAGTAAGCCAGAGAACATGGTTTACAACGGTGCCTTTGTGCTTGATCAGTGGGTAGTTAACGAAAAGATTACTGCACGCAAAAATCCAAAGTACCGCGATGCGCAACATACAGTATTGCAACAGGTTGAGTATCTGGCGCTAGATAATTCGGTCACCGGCTATAACCGCTATCGCGCGGGAGAGGTCGATCTCACCTGGGTTCCGGCGCAGCAAATTCCCGCCATTGAAAAATCACTGCCTGGCGAGCTACGAATTATTCCGCGTCTGAACAGCGAATATTACAACTTCAACCTTGAGAAACCGCCATTTAACGATGTGCGAGTGCGTCGGGCGCTATATCTTACGGTTGATCGACAGCTTATTGCGCAAAAGGTACTGGGGTTGAGAACGCCCGCAACCACGCTGACGCCGCCAGAGGTAAAAGGCTTTAGCGCGACGACGTTCGATGAACTGCAAAAGCCAATGAGTGAGCGCGTCGCGATGGCAAAAGCCTTGCTGAAACAGGCGGGATACGACGCCTCTCATCCGCTACGCTTTGAGCTGTTCTACAACAAGTACGATCTGCATGAAAAGACCGCGATAGCGTTGTCTTCCGAATGGAAAAAATGGCTGGGTGCACAGGTGACGCTGCGCACAATGGAGTGGAAAACCTATCTTGATGCCCGACGAGCCGGTGATTTCATGCTGTCTCGGCAGTCGTGGGATGCGACGTACAATGATGCTTCCAGCTTCCTGAACACGCTCAAAAGCGATAGTGAAGAAAACGTCGGTCACTGGAAAAATGCGCAGTATGACGCCTTACTAAACCAGGCCACGCAGATCACTGATGCGACAAAGCGTAATGCGTTATATCAGCAGGCAGAAGTGATCATCAACCAACAGGCACCGCTGATTCCTATCTACTATCAGCCGTTAATCAAACTGCTTAAACCCTACGTTGGCGGTTTTCCGCTGCATAATCCCCAGGATTATGTCTACAGCAAAGAGTTGTATATCAAGGCACATTGATGCCTTTATCGCCGTCGGAGCACGTCCGGCGGCGCTATTCACGCTGATCTCCTGTGACTCGACGCGGCAGATAATGTAGTATCTCCGGCAATATTGCCCCTTTGAAGGCTGGCGAATAAGTTGAGGAATCAGAATTAATGAGCGATATGGCAGAGCGCCTTGCGCTACATGAATTTACGGAAAACGCCTACTTAAACTACTCCATGTACGTGATCATGGACCGTGCGTTGCCGTTTATTGGTGATGGTCTGAAACCTGTTCAGCGCCGCATTGTGTATGCGATGTCTGAACTGGGCCTGAATGCCAGCGCCAAATTTAAAAAATCGGCCCGTACCGTCGGTGACGTACTGGGTAAATACCATCCGCACGGCGATAGCGCCTGTTATGAAGCGATGGTCCTGATGGCGCAACCGTTCTCTTACCGTTATCCGCTGGTTGATGGTCAGGGGAACTGGGGCGCGCCGGACGATCCGAAATCGTTCGCGGCAATGCGTTACACCGAATCCCGGTTGTCGAAATATTCCGAGCTGCTATTGAGCGAGCTGGGGCAGGGGACGGCTGACTGGGTGCCAAACTTCGACGGCACTTTGCAGGAGCCGAAAATGCTACCTGCCCGTCTGCCAAACATTTTGCTTAACGGCACCACCGGTATTGCCGTCGGCATGGCGACCGATATTCCACCGCATAACCTGCGTGAAGTGGCTCAGGCGGCAATCGCATTAATCGACCAGCCGAAAACCACGCTCGATCAGCTGCTGGATATCGTGCAGGGGCCGGATTATCCGACTGAAGCGGAAATTATCACTTCGCGCGCCGAGATCCGTAAAATCTACGAGAACGGACGTGGTTCAGTGCGTATGCGCGCGGTGTGGAAGAAAGAAGATGGCGCGGTGGTTATCAGCGCATTGCCGCATCAGGTTTCAGGTGCGCGCGTACTGGAGCAAATTGCTGCGCAAATGCGCAACAAAAAGCTGCCGATGGTTGACGATCTGCGCGATGAATCTGACCACGAGAACCCGACCCGCCTGGTGATTGTGCCGCGTTCCAACCGCGTGGATATGGATCAGGTGATGAACCACCTCTTCGCTACCACCGATCTGGAAAAGAGCTATCGTATTAACCTTAATATGATCGGTCTGGATGGTCGTCCGGCGGTGAAAAACCTGCTGGAAATCCTCTCCGAATGGCTGGTGTTCCGCCGCGATACCGTGCGCCGCCGACTGAACTATCGTCTGGAGAAAGTCCTCAAGCGCCTGCATATCCTCGAAGGTTTGCTGGTGGCGTTTCTCAATATCGACGAAGTGATTGAGATCATTCGTAATGAAGATGAACCGAAACCGGCGCTGATGTCGCGGTTTGGCCTTACGGAAACCCAGGCGGAAGCGATCCTCGAACTGAAACTGCGTCATCTTGCCAAACTGGAAGAGATGAAGATTCGCGGTGAGCAGAGTGAACTGGAAAAAGAGCGCGACCAGTTGCAGGGCATTTTGGCTTCCGAGCGTAAAATGAATAACCTGCTGAAGAAAGAACTGCAGGCAGACGCGCAAGCCTACGGTGACGATCGTCGTTCGCCGTTGCAGGAACGCGAAGAAGCGAAAGCGATGAGCGAGCACGACATGCTGCCGTCTGAACCTGTCACCATTGTGCTGTCGCAGATGGGCTGGGTACGCAGCGCTAAAGGCCATGATATCGACGCGCCGGGCCTGAATTATAAAGCGGGTGATAGCTTCAAAGCGGCGGTGAAAGGTAAGAGCAACCAACCGGTAGTGTTTGTTGATTCCACCGGTCGTAGCTATGCCATTGACCCGATTACGCTGCCGTCGGCGCGTGGTCAGGGCGAGCCGCTCACCGGCAAATTAACGTTGCCGCCTGGGGCGACCGTTGACCATATGCTGATGGAAAGCGACGATCAGAAACTGCTGATGGCTTCCGATGCGGGTTACGGTTTCGTCTGCACCTTTAACGATCTGGTGGCGCGTAACCGTGCAGGTAAGGCTTTGATCACCTTACCGGAAAATGCCCATGTTATGCCGCCGGTGGTGATTGAAGATGCTTCCGATATGCTGCTGGCAATCACTCAGGCAGGCCGTATGTTGATGTTCCCGGTAAGTGATCTGCCGCAGCTGTCGAAGGGCAAAGGCAACAAGATTATCAACATTCCATCGGCAGAAGCCGCGCGTGGAGAAGATGGTCTGGCGCAATTGTACGTTCTGCCGCCGCAAAGCACGCTGACCATTCATGTTGGGAAACGCAAAATTAAACTGCGCCCGGAAGAGTTACAGAAAGTCACTGGCGAACGTGGACGCCGCGGTACGTTGATGCGCGGTTTGCAGCGTATCGATCGTGTTGAGATCGACTCTCCTCGCCGTGCCAGCAGCGGTGATAGCGAAGAGTAATATGCCGGGGAGGGCGCTGTTTCCTCCCGCTTGCAAGGAACGCCGGATGAAACGTTAAGTCGTCATCCGGCAGCGTATTCAACCCCCGGAAACGATAAAAATTCCCTTGAAACCGTTGTTTATTCATGCGTTGCGATTAACAATACGCTTTTCCAGAGAGCGGCTTTTAACAATGCCCTAACCTGATTTCAGGTGACGTACAATGCCAGTCTCTCAGACCTTCAGAGGGTGTTATGCTATATATCTTTCGTCTTATTATTACCGTGATTTACAGCATCTTAGTCTGTGTATTCGGCTCCATTTACTGCCTTTTCAGCCCGCGTAACCCGAAACATGTGGCCACCTTTGGGCATATGTTTGGCCGTCTTGCGCCGCTGTTTGGCCTGAAAGTTGAGTGCCGTAAACCTACAGACGCTGAAAGCTACGGCAATGCTATCTATATCGCTAACCACCAGAACAACTATGACATGGTGACAGCATCGAACATCGTGCAACCGCCGACGGTGACGGTAGGTAAAAAGAGCTTGCTGTGGATCCCCTTCTTCGGGCAGTTGTACTGGTTAACCGGCAACTTATTGATCGACAGAAACAATCGCACTAAAGCTCACGGCACCATTGCGGAAGTCGTGAATCATTTCAAAAAACGCCGTATTTCCATCTGGATGTTCCCGGAAGGAACCCGCAGCCGTGGTCGCGGCCTGCTACCGTTCAAGACTGGAGCATTTCACGCGGCAATTGCGGCGGGCGTCCCGATTATTCCCGTGTGCGTCTCTACAACTTCGAATAAGATTAATCTTAATCGACTGCACAACGGTCTGGTGATTGTCGAAATGCTGCCGCCAATTGACGTCAGTCAGTATGGCAAAGATCAGGTTCGTGAGCTGGCTGCCCATTGTCGTTCGATAATGGAACAAAAAATCGCCGAGCTCGATAAAGAAGTCGCAGAACGCGAAGCCGCCGGAAAAGTTTAAGTCGGCAATCTGTATTTTTGCGGGGAACACTTTCCTGCACGGTATTACTTTAGCCAGTTTTACATGGAGCAAATATGTCACTCAGTCGGCGTCAGTTCATTCAGGCATCGGGGATTGCACTTTGTGCAGGCGCTGTTCCCCTGAAGGCCAGCGCAGCCGGGCAACAGCAACCGCTACCCGTTCCGCCGCTACTTGAATCTCGCCGTGGGCAACCGCTGTTTATGACTGTACAACGTGCGCACTGGTCATTTACGCCAGGGACACGCGCGTCGGTCTGGGGAATCAATGGTCGTTACCTGGGGCCGACTATCCGCGTCTGGAAGGGCGACGATGTTAAGCTTATTTACAGCAACCGCCTGACAGAAAATGTCTCAATGACGGTGGCCGGGCTACAGGTACCAGGCCCGCTGATGGGCGGTCCGGCACGGATGATGTCGCCAAACGCTGACTGGGCACCCGTACTGCCCATTCGCCAGAACGCAGCTACTCTGTGGTATCACGCCAATACTCCCAACCGCACGGCTCAGCAGGTCTATAACGGCCTTGCCGGAATGTGGCTGGTGGAAGATGAAGTCAGCAAGTCGCTGCCTATCCCCAACCATTATGGTGTGGATGATTTTCCGGTCATTATCCAGGATAAACGGCTGGATAACTTTGGTACGCCAGAATACAACGAACCGGGAAGCGGCGGCTTTGTTGGTGATACGCTGCTGGTTAACGGTGTACAAAGCCCGTACGTTGAAGTCTCGCGTGGCTGGGTGCGCTTGCGACTGCTGAACGCGTCGAACTCTCGTCGCTATCAACTACAGATGAACGATGGTCGCCCGTTACATGTGATTTCTGGCGATCAGGGATTCCTGCCTGCTCCTGTATCGGTGAAGCAACTTTCGCTGGCACCGGGCGAGCGCCGCGAGATTCTGGTGGATATGAGCAACGGCGATGAAGTGTCGATCACCTGTGGCGAAGCGGCGAGCATTGTTGATCGTATTCGTGGCTTCTTTGAGCCATCCAGTATTCTGGTTTCTACCCTGGTGCTAACGCTGCGCCCAACCGGCCTTCTGCCGCTGGTCACAGACAGTCTTCCGATGCGCTTGCTGCCAACTGAAATCATGGCTGGTTCGCCAATTCGCAGTCGCGATATCAGTCTGGGTGATGACCCGGGTATTAATGGACAGCTGTGGGACGTCAACCGTATTGATGTCACCGCGCAGCAAGGAACGTGGGAACGCTGGACGGTACGCGCGGACGAGCCGCAAGCGTTCCATATTGAAGGCGTAATGTTCCAGATCCGTAACGTGAATGGCGCGATGCCGTTCCCGGAAGACAGAGGCTGGAAAGATACCGTTTGGGTTGACGGACAAGTGGAGCTGCTTGTTTATTTCGGTCAGCCTTCCTGGGCGCACTTCCCGTTCTACTTCAACAGTCAGACGCTGGAAATGGCGGACCGTGGCTCGATTGGGCAACTGTTGGTCAATCCGGTACCGTAATCTTCATACTCGCCCGAGGAGGGCGAGTATGGAATACCTTTCGATTTCTCTTTCGTTCCGGCTTATAATCCCCGGCCTTTGATTATTTTTTTATCATTTCTGGAAGCAAAATGAGCTCTATCTCCCTGATCCAACCGGATCGCGACCTGTTCTCCTGGCCGCAGTACTGGGCCGCCTGTTTTGGACCGGCACCGTTTTTGCCGATGTCTCGTGAAGAGATGGATCAACTTGGCTGGGATAGCTGCGACATCATTTTGGTTACTGGCGACGCGTATGTCGATCACCCAAGCTTCGGGATGGCGATTTGCGGTCGTATGCTGGAAGCGCAGGGCTTTCGCGTCGGGATCATCGCCCAGCCGGACTGGAGCAGCAAAGACGACTTTATGCGTCTGGGTAAACCGAATCTGTTTTTCGGTGTTACTGCTGGCAACATGGATTCGATGATCAACCGTTATACCGCCGATCGCCGTTTACGTCATGACGATGCCTACACGCCGGATAACGTCGCGGGTAAGCGCCCGGATCGCGCCACACTGGTTTATACCCAGCGTTGTAAAGAGGCGTGGAAAGATGTACCGGTGATCCTCGGCGGTATTGAGGCTAGTCTGCGCCGTACCGCGCATTATGATTACTGGTCCGATACCGTGCGCCGTTCCGTGCTGGTGGATTCGAAAGCCGACATGCTGATGTTTGGTAACGGTGAGCGTCCGCTGGTGGAAGTGGCGCATCGTCTGGCGATGGGCGAGCCAATTAGCGAAATCCGCGATGTGCGTAATACTGCGATTATCGTAAAAGAGGCGTTGCTAGGCTGGAGCGGCGTGGATTCTACTCGTCTTGATACTCCTGGGAAAATCGACCCGATACCGCATCCGTATGGCGAAGATTTGCCGTGTGCGGATAACAAACCGGTGATGCCGAAAAAGCAGGAAGCCAAAGCCGTAACCGTGCAGCCGCCGCGCCCGAAACCGTGGGAAAAAACCTACGTGTTGCTGCCTTCTTTCGAGAAAGTGAAGGGCGATAAAGTGCTGTACGCCCATGCTTCGCGTATTCTGCACCACGAAACTAACCCAGGCTGCGCCCGCGCATTGATGCAAAAACATGGCGACCGCTATGTGTGGATCAACCCGCCTGCTATTCCGCTTTCTACCGAAGAGATGGACAGCGTCTTTGCGCTGCCGTACAAGCGCGTGCCGCATCCGGCCTATGGCAATGCCCGTATTCCGGCTTACGAAATGATCCGTTTCTCGGTCAACATTATGCGCGGCTGCTTTGGCGGCTGCTCTTTCTGTTCTATCACCGAGCACGAAGGGCGCATTATTCAGAGCCGTTCGGAAGATTCGATCATTAATGAGATTGAAGCGATCCGCGACACCGTTCCAGGTTTTACGGGCGTGATTTCCGATCTCGGTGGGCCAACTGCCAACATGTATATGTTGCGCTGCAAATCGCCACGCGCAGAGCAAACTTGTCGCCGTTTGTCCTGCGTTTACCCGGATATTTGTCCGCATATGGACACTAACCACGAACCGACGATCAACCTCTATCGCCGCGCTCGCGATCTGAAAGGCATTAAAAAGATCCTGATTGCCTCAGGCGTACGTTATGACATCGCCGTGGAAGATCCACGCTATATCAAAGAGCTGGCGACCCATCACGTCGGCGGTTATCTGAAGATTGCCCCGGAACATACCGAAGAAGGGCCGTTATCGAAGATGATGAAGCCGGGCATGGGCAGCTATGACCGCTTTAAAGAGCTGTTCGATACTTACTCAAAACAGGCAGGTAAAGAGCAGTATCTGATCCCCTATTTCATCTCCGCGCACCCCGGTACGCGTGATGAAGATATGGTGAATCTGGCGCTGTGGCTGAAAAAGCATCGTTTCCGTCTCGACCAGGTACAGAACTTCTACCCATCGCCGCTGGCGAACTCAACCACCATGTATTACACCGGGAAAAACCCGCTGGCGAAGATTGGTTATAAGAGTGAAGACGTCTTCGTACCGAAGGGCGACAAGCAGCGTCGTTTGCATAAAGCGTTGTTGCGTTACCACGATCCGGCAAACTGGCCGTTAATCCGCCAGGCGCTGGAAGCGATGGGTAAAAAGCATCTGATTGGTAGCCGTCGCGATTGCTTAGTGCCTGCGCCAACCATTGAAGAGATGCGTGAAGCTCGTCGCCAGAACCGCAATACCCGTCCGGCGTTGACGAAACATACGCCGATGGCGACCCAGCGTCAGACGCCTGCTACGGCAAAAAAAGCGTCGTCTACGCAATCTCGTCCGGTGAATGCTGGTGCGAAGAAACGGCCTAAAGCGGCGGTTGGACGTTAAAAAATATCCCCGGCAACTGACACGCTACCGGGGATTTTTTTATCATTCTGCGTACATACGCAAGCAGCGCAGGCAATCAAAATAGTCCTGAGCATCAAGACGCGTATTGGCTCTGTTAGCTTCGGATTTGGCAGCATAGATTTGTGGGCGTAGTGCTTTCATATCCTGCTCAAGCCGGGCGATTTTGGCATTTAATGTTTGCACATTGCTCGCCAGCTGATTGACCTTTTGCTCATTGACGCAGCCACTGAGCAAGCAGGTTGCCAGAACAACAGCTCCCACGGTGAAAATCGTTTTCATATAGTGTTCCCTTTTATTTATTGTTCCGGCTAATTGTTATTTAATTCAGCTCATTGCTTTAATCTGGCGGCAGTTTTTGCCTCAATCTGCTTAAGTAGGCTGCCGCTGTTCGGGCGGATAAAATCAGCGATTTCCCACTTGCCTTCGCGCCGCTGTAAAACCAGTTCTTGCTCTTCGTTGTTGCCATTGGTCAGCGTAAAACGAACATGAATGCGGGCGGAATCGGCGGTTTTCTCCAGGACTCGAATTTCATCAACGCGTGAAAATAGCGACTCTTCGCCAAAACAGATCGGATTGTCGTAAATAAATTGCCGTTCTATTTGCATATCTTCATCGGGATTATTGGCCGTCTTGAAGGTGGTTTTATAGAAGGCATTAACCGCCTGGCGGTAAGAGTCGGAAACCACCCACGTCCACGGCCAGCTATAATCAGCAATATGTTCAAAGAGTTCGGCAACAAAGGCTTCCGGCTGTTCTTTTTGCAACGAAGCTAAAGCGGCCAGCGTTTTTTCATTCTCGCTATTAACTGCTTGTAAGACGCTGCCATGATTGCTGACAATATCGTCAATGACCCAACGACCATTTTCCGCCACCATTTTCAGTGTCTGCGTGGTCTTTTCTTTATCATCTTTAAAGATACGAAAGCGCACAACGGCATCGGCATGATCGGCGTCAGTTTGGGTTATCGCAACGCTTTCTAGCACCAGATCGCCAAAATCCTGACAATCACAAACCGGATCATAATCCAGCCAGCCAATATTGCCCGGCAGCGTAAGATTGTCGTTCAGGGTAAGCGCCTGTTGAATACGCGCAGAAGTTATCGCCCGCTCTCCGGTTTCACCAAAATAAGGGGCAGTGGCATCTGATTTATAGTTCTGATAAATATGCCGGACTGTTTGTTCTACGGTCTGTGAGGGGGGCTGTGCGTGTACGGAAAAACTTGCCAGGGCTGCTAAAAACAGAAGTATTATTTTCATCTGTTTTTCACCTCTCCGTTGCGTTTATCCCGGATATAGATGAGTTGTTCTTTTAAGAGCTTCCGGCTCTGCATGATGATGTCCTTATATTTGGCATTCCTGAACAAGGAAGAGTAACAACGGGCGGGACGCGAGGGGAATAAATGATTTCTGAAAAGTCCGGTAGCGGAACATTACCGCCACCGGGAGAATTTGCATGTTAGCCGCCGAACTGGTCAGGATCGGGACCGAGACGCTTGCCCTGATCGAGTTTTGCAATTTCGCCGAGTTCGTCTTTGTCGAGACGGAAATCCCAGACATCAAAGTTTTCGGCAATACGTGAAGGTGTGACCGATTTCGGGATCACCACCAGGCCGCTATCCAGATGCCAGCGGATAACAATCTGCGCCGGGGTTTTGCCGTATTTATCTGCCAGATCGCGAATGACTTTCTGATCGAAAACGCCTTTCCCTCCTTGCGCTAATGGGCTCCAGGATTCGGTCTGGATTTTGTGTGTCGCGTTCCAGGCGTGTAGCTGGCGTTGTTGCATCAGCGGATGAAGTTCGATCTGGTTTATCACAGGCGTCACGCCAGTTTCATCAATCAGGCGTTGCAGGTGATGGATCTGGAAGTTGCACACGCCGATGCTTTTGATTAATCCCTCTTTTTGCAATTCGATCATGCCTTTCCATGCTTCGACATAATGGTCGATAGCGGGAACGGGCCAGTGCATTAAGTAGAGGTCGATATAATCAAGCTGGAGTTTTTTCAGGCTGTCGAGCAGGGCTTCGCGGGGGCGCTTGTGGTCGTCGTTCCACAGCTTAGTGGTGATGAACAGTTCTTCTCTGTTGACTGAGGCATTTTTCAGGGCTTTGCCGACACCTTCTTCGTTCTTGTAGGCCGCGGCGGTATCAATCGAGCGATAACCCACTTCTAACGCTTTTTGAATGGCGGTGATTACTTCCTCATTACTTGCTTGCCAGACGCCCAGTCCCAGCTGGGGCATGACATTGCCATCCTGTAGCTTAATAACGGTTGGATTAGCCATACGTTCCTCCTTTATATGAACTCACCGGAGCAGGCTCCGGTGAGGTGTTGTGAACTTAAGTCTGGACGAAATGCCCGAAAACGAAAGTTTGAGGCGTAAAAAGCTTAGCGGGCGGCTTCGTATATACGGCGGCTGACATCCAACGTAATGTCATGATTTTCGCCCAGTTGGGTCATGCCGTGCTCTTCCAGTTTTTTCAGCAAAGCCGGGATGGAGCTGCCGTCCAGACCGTAGTCGGAGAGGTGGGTCGGCACGCCTAATTGCTCAAAGAAATTGCGGGTTGCGGCAATCGCGGTGTCAATACGCTCATCATCGGAACCTTCAGTGATGTTCCAGACGCGTTCAGCATATTGCAGCAGCTTAGCGCGCTTGGTATCGCGTTTTTCATTCCACAGTGCAGGCAGGACGATAGCCAGTGTTTGCGCGTGATCCAGACCGTGCATCGCAGTCAGTTCGTGGCCCAGCATATGCGTTGCCCAGTCCTGCGGTACGCCAGCGCCAATCAAACCGTTCAGCGCCTGAGTCGCCGCCCACATGACGTTGGCGCGCACATCGTAGTTTTCTGGCTCTTTCAGGGCTTTCGGACCATCTTCGATTAGCGTCAGCAAAATGCCTTCTGCGAAACGGTCCTGAATTTTGGCATCAACCGGTTTGGTAACATACTGTTCCACGGTGTGTACAAAGGCGTCCACTACGCCGTTAGCCACCTGACGCGGCGGCAGGGTGTAGGTATAAACCGGATCGAGCACGGCAAATACCGGCTGAACATGGGCAGAATGGAACGCCTGCTTGTCGCCTGTGGTTTTACGGGAGATCACCGCGCCTGCGTTGGATTCTGAACCGGTTGCTGGCAGCGTCAGCACACAGCCCATCGGGATGGCGCTTTTAATCTCTTTACCGCCCGTTTGCAGAATGTGCCACGGATCGATATTTTCCGGATAGTTAGCCGCTGCGGCGATAAATTTGGTGCCGTCCAGTACAGAACCGCCGCCAACCGCCAGCAGGAAAGTCACTTTCTGTTCGCGAACCAGTTTCACGGCGTTCATCAGCGTTTCATAAGCCGGGTTTGGCTCAATACCGCCAAATTCCAGCACGTCCATGCCTTTCAGGGCATCCAGAACTTGATCGAGAACGCCGGTTTTTTTCACGCTGCCGCCGCCGTAGGTAATCAATACGCGAGCATCGTGAGGAATTTGTTCGCGTAAACCAGCGATTGCGCCTTTACCAAACAGAATGCGGGTTGGGGTGTGCAGATTAAAGTTGTTCATTACTTGCTCCCTTTGCTGGGCCAATATGAGGGCAGAGAACGATCTGCCTGATGTTTTTCATTGTGATCGCCAGCGCCCTGGCTCTCAATGCTCATTTCTGCCAATGTCTTGCCTATTTCTCCAGAGTGCTGGAGAAATGCTACAAAATTGCGCACAATCAAATTGCCGCATTATTCCTAAGAAATTACGCGATATGAAACGTGAAGAGATTTGCCGCTTGCTGGCGGATAAAGTTAATAAACTGAAAAATAAAGAAAATAGTTTGTCAGAACTGTTGCCCGATGTGCGTTTGTTGTATGGCGAGACGCCTTTCGCACGTACACCGGTGATGTACGAGCCTGGCATCATAATTCTCTTTTCCGGGCATAAAATCGGTTATATCAATGAACGCGTGTTTCGTTATGATGCCAATGAATACCTGCTGCTGACGGTGCCGTTGCCGTTTGAGTGCGAAACCTATGCCACGTCAGAGGTGCCGCTGGCAGGGTTGCGTCTCAATGTCGATATTTTGCAGTTACAGGAACTGTTGATGGACATTGGCGAAGATGAGCATTTCCAGCCGTCGATGGCAGCCAGCGGGATTAACTCCGCCACGTTATCAGAAGAGATTTTATGCGCGGCGGAGCGGTTACTCGACGTGATGGAGCGACCACTGGATGCGCGTATTCTCGGCAAACAGATCATCCGCGAAATTCTGTACTACGTGCTGACCGGACCTTGCGGCGGCGCGTTACTGGCGCTGGTCAGTCGCCAGACTCACTTCAGTCTGATTAGCCGCGTGCTGAAACGGATTGAGAATAAATACACCGAAAACCTGAGCGTCGAGCAACTGGCGGCAGAAGCCAACATGAGCGTATCGGCGTTCCACCATAATTTTAAGTCTGTCACCAGTACCTCGCCGTTGCAGTATTTGAAGAATTACCGTCTGCATAAGGCGCGGATGATGATCATCCATGACGGCATGAAGGCCAGCGCAGCAGCGATGCGCGTCGGCTATGAAAGCGCATCGCAATTTAGCCGTGAGTTTAAACGTTACTTCGGTGTGACGCCGGGGGAAGATGCGGCAAGAATGCGGGCGATGCAGGGGAATTAAATACGTTCCCGGTACAGCAACCGGGAACAGGGAAAATCGTCAGGCGTTACAGTATTTTTTTTTAATCACCACAAACAGCGTGCCTAACAAGCCAGCGGTTAACAAGGCAATTGGCAGGATCATCAGGAACGTCATTACCTGATCTTCATGGCGTTTAACGAACGGAATCATACTTAAGGCATAGCCGAAACTGGTTACCACGCTGACCCACAGAAATCCGCTTAACCAGTTGAAAAACTGGAAACGGCGGTTTGGCAGACCGGAAATTCCCGCCATGGTTGGCAGCAGCGTACGGACAAATGCAAGAAAACGTCCAGCCAGCAGCGCCAGCAGACCGTGGCGGTCAAACATGCAGGTGGCGCGCTGGTGATATTTAGCAGGAAGCTGTGCCAGCCAGCCTTTCACCGTTTTGGTATTCCCTAACCAGCGCCCCTGAATATAACTTAGCCAGCAGCCCAGACTTGCTGCGGCGGTCAGAATCGCAATCGTAGGCAGAAAATCCATAACCCCCTGGGCAATCAATGCGCCTGCCAGTATCAACAAGCTGTCGCCTGGCAAAAATGAGGCGGGCAGCAGGCCGTTTTCTAAAAACAGCGTGGCAAACATGACAAAGTAAACAACGCTAACAATATGAGGATCCGCCAGCGCGGCAAAGTCGTGTTGCCAGAGCGCAGCGATGATATCTTGAATAACAGCCATGGACTTTCCTGTGGAACAGCGTTTAAGCCTTTATCTGCCTATTGTACTCCTGATTCGTCCGGGACGCCTTGATCCCGGACGCAACAATTTAAGACTTTTCACAATTAAATGTCTGCAAAATTGTCCAAAAGTGGCAATGTTATACAATTCGCGCAAAACCGGCGTCCAGATCGGCAATCAGATCGTCGACATCTTCCAGACCAATATGCAGGCGAATCAAGGTCCCGCTAAAATCGATCTCGCCTTGTGGGCGAATGGCGGCGATATGTTCTGGTTGATTCGCCAGGATCAACGATTCATACCCGCCCCACGAGTAGGCCATGCTGAATAAACTGAAGTTATCCAGATAGTTCGCCAGCTCTTCATTACTGAGTTTTTTCTTAAGCACAAAGGAAAATAGCCCGCTGCTACCTGTAAAGTCTCGTTTCCAAAATTCGTGGCCTTTACTGCCAGGCAGAGCAGGGTGGTTAACTCGCGCAACTTGCGGATGTTCTGCCAGCCATTCAGCCACTTTCAGACTGCTTTCATGATGTTGACGCAAACGCACACCTAATGTGCGCAGGCCACGGCTGGTTATATAGGCGGTATCGGCATCGACCATCTGGCCCATCAGATAGGCGTTTTCCCGTAGCTGCTCCCAGCAACGGGCATTGCACACGGCAGTGCCAATCATCGCATCTGAATGCCCAACCAGATATTTGGTGGCGGCTTGAATAGAAACATCGATGCCAAAATCCAGCGCCTTAAACAGCACACCGGCTGCCCAGGTGTTGTCGATCATAATGATGGCATCCGGCACCACACTGCGTACGGCGGCAACAATCGCCGGAACGTCGTGGACTTCCATGGTGATGGAGCCTGGCGATTCCAGAAACACGATTTTAGTGTTTGGCTGCAGATGCTTAACGATATCGGCACCAATCAGCGGATCAAACCACGATGTCGTTACGCCCAGTTTGCTGAGGATTTTGCTACAGAAATCCTGACTCGGTTCATAGGCGGTGTTGGTCATCAACACATGATCGCCCTGTTCGACAAAAGCAAGAATCGAATTAGCAACCGCTGCCGCCCCGCAGGGAAATAGCGCGCAGCCTGCGCCACCTTCCAGTTCACACATCGCTTGTTGTAAGGAAAAATGGGTTAACGTTCCGCGCCGTCCATAGAACAACTCGCCATTGGCGCGATTGCGCGTCGCGTGCTTTTTGGCTTCCATACTCTCAAATACCAGCGAAGAAGCGCGCTGAATCACGCTATTTACCGCGCCAAGAGTGTATTTTTTGCTGCGTCCTGCATTCACCAGTTGAGTATCAAGCTTTTTGTCCGCCATGTCGGGATTCCTGTTTTTATACGTCTGGATGTCTAAACTAGCATGAATATTCGCGGGCGCATCCTGAAGAATTGGCATAAAGCAGAAAATTTTCGCAAATGGCGTGCTGGTGACTTTTTTACTGCGTAAACGCAAGGAAAAGAAAGCAAAGGTACGGCAGTATGCAAATAGTAATGAGAACGACTATCAATTCGACGTCGTTTTGATATTATTATGCGCAGATTTTGTGACTTGCGTCCTGGAGATACACAGTGGGTAATAATTTAATGCAGACGGACCTTTCCGTCTGGGGTATGTATCAGCACGCCGATATTGTCGTTAAGTGCGTGATGATTGGGCTTATTTTGGCCTCCGTAGTCACCTGGGCAATCTTCTTCAGTAAGAGCGTAGAGTTCTTCAATCAGAAGCGTCGCCTTAAGCGCGAGCAGCAACTGCTGGCTGAAGCGCGTTCCTTAAACCAGGCCAACGATATCGCCGCTGATTTTGGTAGCAAAAGCTTAAGCCTGCATTTGCTCAATGAAGCGCAGAATGAGCTGGAACTGTCAGAAGGCAGCGACGATAACGAAGGTATTAAAGAACGTACCAGCTTCCGTCTGGAGCGTCGGGTCGCCGCAGTGGGTCGTCAAATGGGCCGCGGTAACGGCTATCTGGCAACCATCGGCGCGATTTCTCCGTTCGTTGGTCTGTTTGGTACGGTCTGGGGCATCATGAACAGCTTTATTGGTATCGCGCAAACGCAGACCACTAACCTGGCAGTCGTTGCGCCGGGTATCGCAGAAGCTCTGTTAGCAACGGCAATCGGCCTCGTGGCAGCGATTCCTGCGGTCGTTATCTATAACGTATTTGCACGCCAGATTGGCGGCTTTAAAGCGATGCTGGGTGATGTTGCAGCGCAGGTATTGTTGCTGCAAAGCCGTGACCTGGATCTGGAAGCCAGCGCCGCTGCGCATCCGGTTCGTGTCGCACAAAAATTACGCGCAGGATAATATCCGATGGCAATGCATCTTAACGAAAACCTCGACGATAACGGCGAAATGCATGACATCAACGTGACGCCGTTTATCGACGTGATGTTGGTTCTGCTGATTATCTTTATGGTGGCGGCACCGTTAGCGACGGTAGATGTGAAGGTGAATTTGCCTGCTTCTACCAGCACGCCGCAGCCGCGCCCGGAAAAACCGGTTTATTTGTCGGTGAAGGCAGACAACTCGATGTTTATCGGTAACGATCCGGTCACCGATGAAACAATGATTACGGCGTTGAATGCGTTAACCGAAGGCAAGAAAGACACCACCATCTTCTTCCGAGCGGACAAAACCGTCGATTACGAGACGTTGATGAAGGTAATGGATACGCTGCATCAGGCGGGTTACCTGAAGATAGGTCTGGTCGGCGAAGAAACCGCCAAAGCGAAGTAAAGTAGAATTGCCTGATGCGCTACGCTCATCAGGCCTACAAAATCTATTGCAACATGTTGAATCTTCGTGCGTTTGTAGGCCGGATAAGGCGTTCACGACGCATCCGGCATTAGGTGCTCAATGCCTGATGCGCTACGCTTATCAGGCCTACAAAATCTATTGCAACATGTTGAATCTTCATGCGTTTGTAGGCGGATAAGGCGTTTTCGCCACATCAGGTAAGAGTGAATTCACAATGATGCCCGGTTGCTTTTCACAACCGGGCATTTTTTTAACCTAAATGCTCGCCGCCGCACACGCCGTGCACTTCTGCGGTGACGTAGCTCGACTCCTGACTTGCCAGATAAACATATACAGGGGCCAGTTCCGCCGGTTGCCCCGCACGTTTCATCGGCGTTTGCTGACCAAACTGCGGGATCTTATCCTGCGTTTGTCCGCCGGAAATTTGCAGTGCTGTCCAGATCGGGCCTGGCGCGACAATATTCACCCGAATACCTTTCTCCGCGACCTGTTTTGCCAGGCCACGGCTGTAGTTCAGAATCGCCGCCTTCGTAGCCGCATAGTCCAGTAAATGCGGACTTGGCTGGTATGCCTGGATTGACGAAGTGGTGATGATACTTGCACCTTTCGGTAGCAGGGGGATCGCTTCCTGGGTTAGCCAGAACAGCGCGAAAACGTTAATGGCAAAGGTCTTTTGAAACTGTTCGCTGGTGAGGTCTGCAATATCCGGAATGGCAACCTGTTTCCCGGCGACCAGCGCCATAATATCCAGCCCGCCTAACGCCTTGTGCGCTTCGTGAACCAGCGAACGGGCAAATTTCTCATCGCTTAAATCGCCTGGCAGCAGAACGGCTTTGCGTCCGCATTCTTCAATGATCTTTTTCACATCCTGAGCGTCTTCTTCTTCCACGGGAAGATAACTGATCGCCACGTCAGCCCCTTCACGCGCGTAAGCGATGGCGGCAGCGCGACCTATTCCGGAATCGCCCCCTGTCACCAGTGCTTTACGATCTTTCAGGCGACCGCTACCAACATAGGTTTTCTCGCCGCAATCCGGTACCGGTGTCATCTTCGCCTGGATGCCTGGCGTCGGTTGTTTCTGTTTGGGATATTCACCAGTGTAATACTGCGTGGTCGGGTCTTTTAAATGAGACATCGTTTTTCTCCCTTCAGGTTCAACGTCCTTTAAGGGTAGACGTTCTCGATGCGTTGATAAGGGAACCAGGAAGATCCCTAAACCTCAGAATTATGCGACAAAGGTTTAACGTATATGTTGATTTGCTGTTGCGTGCTGTTTACTCAATTGCGATATACTGTTGCCCGTTTTAACTACACGACAGGAATGTATGGAACGTTTTCTTGAAAATGCAATGTATGCTTCTCGCTGGCTGCTTGCCCCCGTGTACTTTGGCCTTTCGCTGGCGTTAGTTGCCCTGGCGCTGAAGTTCTTCCAGGAGATTATTCACGTACTGCCGAATATCTTCTCGATGGCGGAATCAGATTTGATCCTCGTGTTGCTGTCGCTGGTGGATATGACGCTGGTTGGCGGTTTGCTGGTGATGGTGATGTTTTCCGGTTATGAGAATTTCGTCTCACAACTGGATATCTCCGAGAACAAAGAGAAGCTGAACTGGCTGGGGAAAATGGACGCAACGTCGCTGAAAAACAAAGTAGCAGCGTCGATTGTGGCAATTTCTTCCATTCACTTACTGCGCGTCTTTATGGATGCGAAAAATGTTCCTGATAACAAACTGATGTGGTACGTCATTATCCATCTGACGTTTGTGCTCTCTGCATTTGTGATGGGCTATCTTGACCGACTAACTCGTCATAATCACTGATCTGATTCGGGCGCGGTTCTCGCGCCCGTTATTAACAGGTCATTTATCGGAAGACGCCTGCCACAGATTCAGCTCGCCATCGGCGATATGCTGATCAATCTGCGCCAGCTCCTCGGTGCTAAATGTCAGATTATTCAGCGCCTGCACGTTCTCCTCAAGTTGCTCTGCACGGCTGGCACCAATCAATACCGACGTCACGCGATCATCTTTCAGCAACCAGCTTAACGCCATTTGCGCCATTGATTGTCCACGCTGCTGTGCCATTTCATTCAATAAGCGCAGGCTGTTGAGGTTGGCTTCGGTGAGCATTTTCGGCGTCAGGCCACGAACTTTATTCCCTTCACGATGCATCCGTGAATCTTCAGGAATGCCGTTGAGATATTTTCCGGTCAGCAATCCCTGAGCCAGAGGAGTAAAGGCAATACAGCCCACGCCGTTATTTTGCAGGGTATCCAGCAGGCCGCTTTTATCCACCCAGCGGTTCAGTAAATTGTACGAAGGTTGATGAATTAAAAGCGGAATTTTCCACTCGTGCAGCAACTCGACCATTTTTTGCGTCCGCTCTGGCGAGTAAGAGGAGATCCCGACATACAGCGCCTTACCGCTTTGTACCGCATGAGCCAGCGCAGAGGCGGTTTCTTCCATCGGCGTATTTTCATCGACGCGATGAGAGTAAAAGATATCGACATACTCAAGCCCCATACGCTTCAGGCTTTGGTCGAGGCTGGCGAGCAGGTATTTACGTGAACCGCCAGAGCCGTAAGGGCCGGGCCACATATCGTAGCCAGCCTTGGTAGAGATAATCAGTTCATCGCGATAAGCGGCAAAATCCTCCCGCAGCAGGCGACCAAAGTTCTCTTCTGCGCTTCCTGGAGGCGGCCCGTAATTGTTGGCTAAATCAAAGTGCGTAATGCCCAAATCAAACGCTTTACGCAGGATCGCACGCTGTGATTCCAGCGCGTTAACGTGACCGAAATTGTGCCATAAACCGAGCGATAACGCGGGCAGGCGTAAACCGCTTTTTCCGCAATAGCGGTATTGCATCTGCCCGTAACGTTCGGGATTCGCTAACCAGACCATGACCTCTCCTTTCCACCGTTCAATTTCGAAACAATGTTTCTAGTTTAGCGATTCGCCAGCGCGTATCCCGTAGTCTGGCTCACAGAGTGACGAAAAACTGGGCAAAAACACGTACTTATGCTTTGCTTAAAAAAACACCAGTTGAGGAGTGCAACGATGCCGCGTTTAACCGCCAAAGATTTCCCACAAGAGTTGTTGGATTACTACGACTATTACGCTCACGGGAAAATCTCGAAACGTGAGTTCCTCAACCTTGCGGCGAAGTATGCGGTGGGCGGGATGACGGCATTAGCGTTGTTTGATTTGCTCAAGCCAAATTATGCGCTGGCGACTCAGGTAGAGTTTACCGACCCGGAGATTGTTGCTGAGTACATCACGTATCCTTCGCCAAATGGTCACGGCGAGGTACGGGGTTATCTGGTGAAACCCGCAAAAATGAGCGGCAAAACGCCAGCCGTGGTGGTGGTGCATGAGAATCGTGGACTGAATCCGTATATCGAAGATGTGGCACGGCGAGTGGCGAAGGCGGGGTATATCGCCCTGGCACCTGACGGCTTAAGTTCCGTTGGAGGTTATCCGGGAAATGATGATAAAGGTCGTGAGCTGCAACAGCAGGTTGATCCAACCAAACTGATGAATGATTTCTTTGCCGCAATTGAGTTTATGCAACGCTATCCGCAAGCGGCAGGCAAAGTGGGTATTACCGGATTTTGCTATGGCGGTGGCGTATCGAACGCGGCGGCTGTCGCGTATCCGGAACTGGCCTGCGCGGTGCCGTTTTATGGTCGTCAGGCACCCACTGCCGATGTGGCGAAGATTGAAGCGCCTTTACTACTCCACTTCGCGGAACTGGACACCCGAATCAACGAGGGCTGGCCTGCTTACGAGGCGGCGTTGAAAGCCAATAATAAGGTTTATGAGGCGTATATCTATCCGGGGGTTAATCACGGATTCCATAATGATTCCACGCCCCGTTATGACAAATCTGCCGCCGATCTTGCCTGGCAAAGGACACTGAAATGGTTCGATAAATATCTCTCCTGATAGGTTTATCTCTTACGGGATTACGTCTTAAACAAGCATGAAAAAATAGCGTGCGCAAAAGTCGTTCTTTGCCTAAAATATCGCTATATATGACAATATATAGCGAATGAGGTGAACGATGAATAACCATTTTGGTAAAGGCTTAATGGCGGGATTAAAAGCAACGCATGCCGACAGTGCGGTTAATGTGACAAAATTCTGTGCCGATTATAAACGCGGTTTTGTATTAGGCTACTCACACCGGATGTACGAAAAGACCGGAGATCGCCAGCTTAGCGCCTGGGAAGCGGGTATTCTGACGCGCCGCTATGGACTGGATAAAGAGATGGTAATGGATTTCTTTCGTGAGAATAATTCCTGTTCTACGTTGCGCTTTTTTATGGCCGGTTATCGCCTCGAAAATTGATCAAACATACGTATTATCTTGCTTTAATTAATTACACTAATGCTTCTTCCCTTCGTTTTAGCGCCCCGCCGCAGTATCATGATATCGATAACCATAATAAATGTGTGGTAAATGGCGCATCGATCGCATTATTGATTTTGCGATTGAGGCAAAATATATGCCAGGTCTTCGCAACGGAATAACTATAAATGACTGGAGATAACACCCTCATCCATTCTCACGGCATTAACCGTCGTGATTTCATGAAGCTTTGTGCAGCATTAGCCGCCACCATGGGGTTAAGTAGCAAAGCCGCTGCAGAGATGGCCGAATCGGTTACTAACCCGCAGCGTCCGCCAGTTATCTGGATTGGCGCGCAGGAGTGCACCGGTTGTACGGAATCTCTGCTTCGTGCAACGCATCCAACGGTAGAAAACCTCGTACTGGAGACTATCTCTCTGGAGTATCACGAAGTGCTTTCCGCCGCCTTCGGTCATCAGGTCGAAGAGAACAAACATAACGCTCTCGAGAAGTACAAAGGGCAGTATGTGTTAGTGGTGGATGGTTCCATCCCATTAAAAGATAACGGTATTTATTGCATGGTTGCCGGTGAGCCGATTGTGGATCACATCCGCAAAGCGGCGGAAGGCGCAGCAGCCATTATCGCTATCGGTTCCTGCTCTGCGTGGGGCGGTGTTGCCGCAGCTGGAGTTAACCCAACTGGCGCAGTCAGCCTGCAAGAAGTTCTGCCAGGCAAAACCGTTATCAATATTCCGGGCTGCCCGCCGAACCCGCACAACTTCCTCGCGACCGTTGCGCACATCATCACTTACGGCAAACCGCCGAAACTGGATGACAAAAACCGTCCGACCTTCGCCTATGGCCGTCTGATTCACGAACACTGCGAACGTCGCCCGCACTTCGATGCTGGTCGTTTTGCCAAAGAGTTCGGTGATGAAGGCCACCGCGAAGGCTGGTGCCTGTACCACCTCGGCTGTAAAGGGCCAGAAACTTACGGCAACTGCTCAACGCTGCAATTCTGCGATGTTGGCGGTGTGTGGCCGGTGGCGATTGGTCACCCGTGCTATGGCTGTAACGAAGAAGGTATCGGCTTCCATAAAGGCATCCATCAGCTTGCCAACGTCGAAAATCAAACTCCGCGTTCACAGAAACCGGATGTTAACGCTAAAGAGGGCGGCAACGTCTCTGCAGGCGCTATTGGTTTGCTCGGCGGTGTGGTTGGGTTGGTTGCCGGTGTCAGCGTGATGGCGGTGCGTGAACTGGGTCGTCAGCAAAAGAAAGATAACGCTGACTCACGGGGAGAATAACCGTGAACAGACGTAATTTTATTAAAGCAGCCTCCTGCGGGGCATTGCTGACGGGCGCGCTGCCGTCTGTCAGTCATGCGGCTGCTGAAAACCGCCCGCCAATTCCGGGATCGCTGGGGATGTTGTACGACTCGACCTTGTGCGTAGGCTGCCAGGCTTGCGTCACCAAGTGTCAGGATATCAATTTCCCTGAACGTAACCCGCAAGGGGAACAGACCTGGTCGAACAACGACAAACTGTCGCCGTATACCAATAACATCATTCAGGTGTGGACCAGCGGCACAGGGGTCAACAAAGACCAGGAGGAGAACGGCTACGCGTACATTAAGAAACAGTGTATGCACTGCGTCGATCCGAACTGTGTCTCTGTGTGCCCGGTCTCTGCACTGAAAAAAGATCCGAAAACCGGCATTGTCCATTACGACAAAGACGTGTGCACCGGTTGCCGTTACTGCATGGTCGCCTGTCCGTACAACGTGCCGAAGTACGACTACAACAACCCGTTTGGTGCGCTGCATAAGTGCGAGCTGTGCAACCAGAAAGGTGTGGAACGTCTCGATAAAGGCGGTCTGCCTGGCTGCGTAGAAGTGTGCCCGGCGGGCGCGGTGATTTTCGGTACGCGTGAAGAGCTGATGGCGGAGGCGAAAAAACGTCTGGCGCTGAAGCCTGGCAGCGAATACCACTATCCGCGTCAGACGCTGAAATCTGGCGACACTTACCTGCATACGGTGCCGCAATATTATCCGCATCTGTACGGCGAGAAAGAGGGCGGCGGTACTCAGGTTCTGGTACTGACGGGTGTGCCTTATGAAAATCTCGACCTGCCGAAACTGGACGATCTTTCTACCGGTGCGCGTTCCGAAAATATTCAACACACCCTGTATAAAGGCATGATGCTACCACTGGCTGTGCTGGCGGGCTTAACCGTGCTGGTTCGTCGCAACACCAAAAACGACCATCACGACGGAGGAGACGATCATGAGTCATGATCCACAACCGCTGGGCGGCAAAATCATCAGTAAACCGGTCATGATTTTTGGACCGTTAATCGTCATCTGTATGCTCCTGATTGTGAAGCGTCTGGTGTTCGGTCTGGGCTCTGTCTCTGACCTGAACGGCGGCTTCCCGTGGGGCGTGTGGATCGCGTTTGACCTGCTGATTGGCACCGGCTTTGCCTGTGGCGGCTGGGCGCTGGCGTGGGCGGTATACGTCTTTAACCGTGGGCAATACCATCCGCTGGTGCGTCCGGCGCTGTTGGCGAGTCTGTTTGGTTACTCACTGGGTGGTTTGTCGATCACTATCGACGTGGGTCGCTACTGGAACCTGCCGTACTTCTACATTCCGGGTCACTTCAACGTGAACTCGGTACTGTTCGAGACGGCGGTCTGTATGACCATCTACATCGGCGTGATGGCTCTGGAGTTTGCTCCGGCACTGTTTGAACGTCTGGGCTGGAAGGTGTCGCTACAGCGTCTGAACAAGGTGATGTTCTTCATCATTGCACTTGGCGCGCTGTTGCCGACCATGCACCAGTCTTCAATGGGGTCACTGATGATCTCGGCGGGCTACAAGGTGCATCCGTTGTGGCAGAGCTATGAAATGTTGCCGCTGTTCTCGCTGCTGACGGCGTTCATCATGGGCTTCTCGATTGTCATCTTTGAAGGTTCGCTGGTGCAGGCGGGTCTGCGTGGCAACGGTCCGGATGAAAAGAGTCTGTTCGTCAAGCTGACCAACACCATCAGTGTGTTGCTGGCGATTTTCATCGTGCTGCGCTTTGGCGAGCTTATCTATCGCGACAAGCTGTCGTTAGCGTTTGCCGGTGACTTCTACTCCGTGATGTTCTGGATTGAAGTCCTGCTGATGCTCTTCCCGCTGGTCGTTCTGCGTGTGGCGAAGCTGCGTAATGATTCCCGCATGCTGTTCCTGTCAGCACTGAGCGCACTGTTAGGTTGTGCAACCTGGCGTCTGACCTATTCGCTGGTGGCATTCAACCCGGGCGGCGGTTACGCCTACTTCCCGACCTGGGAAGAACTGTTGATTTCTATTGGTTTTGTGGCTATTGAGATTTGCGCTTACATCGTACTCATTCGTCTACTGCCGATACTTCCTCCTTTAAAACAAAACGATCATAATCGTCATGAGGCGAGCAAAGCATGAGCCAGAGAATTACTATTGATCCGGTAACCCGTATTGAGGGGCATTTACGCATCGATTGCGAAATCGAAAATGGCGTCGTTTCGAAAGCATGGGCTTCCGGTACCATGTGGCGCGGCATGGAAGAGATCGTGAAAAACCGCGATCCGCGCGATGCATGGATGATTGTGCAACGTATCTGTGGCGTATGTACTACCACTCACGCGCTGTCTTCCGTTCGTGCGGCAGAAAGTGCGCTGAATATCGACGTTCCGGTTAACGCGCAATACATCCGTAACATCATTCTGGCTGCGCACACCACGCATGACCATATCGTTCATTTCTATCAGCTTTCGGCGCTGGACTGGGTGGACATCACTTCTGCACTGCAAGCTGACCCAACCAAAGCCTCTGAAATGCTGAAAGGCGTTTCGACCTGGCACCTGAACAGCCCGGAAGAGTTCACCAAAGTTCAGAACAAGATCAAAGATCTGGTTGCCAGCGGTCAGTTGGGGATTTTCGCCAACGGCTACTGGGGTCACCCGGCAATGAAACTGCCGCCGGAAGTGAACCTGATTGCGGTAGCGCACTACCTGCAGGCGCTGGAGTGCCAGCGTGACGCTAACCGCGTCGTGGCGCTGCTGGGCGGTAAAACGCCGCACATTCAGAACCTGGCGGTAGGCGGGGTCGCTAACCCAGTCAACCTCGACGGTCTGGGCGTGCTGAACCTTGAGCGCCTGATGTACATCAAGTCTTTCATCGACAAGCTGAGCGACTTTGTTGAACAGGTTTACAAGGTCGATACCGCGGTTATCGCTGCGTTCTACCCGGAATGGCTGGAGCGTGGTAAAGGTGCGGTGAACTACCTGAGCGTGCCGGAATTCCCGACCGACAGTAAAAACGGCAGCTTCCTGTTCCCTGGCGGCTACATTGAGAATGCGGATCTGTCCTCGTATCGTCCGATCACTTCTCATTCCGATGAATACCTGATCAAAGGCATTCAGGAAAGCGCGAAGCACTCCTGGTATAAAGACGAAGCGCCGCAGGCACCGTGGGAAGGTACCACCATTCCGGCTTATGATGGTTGGTCTGACGACGGGAAATATTCCTGGGTGAAATCACCGACTTTCTACGGCAAAACGGTAGAAGTGGGTCCGCTGGCTAATATGCTGGTGAAACTGGCGGCAGGTCGCGAATCTACCCAGAACAAACTGAATGAAATCGTTGCGATTTATCAGAAACTGACTGGTAACACGCTGGAAGTGGCGCAACTGCACTCTACGCTGGGCCGTATTATTGGTCGTACCGTTCACTGCTGCGAATTGCAGGATATCCTGCAAAACCAATACAGTGCACTGATCACCAATATCGGCAAAGGCGATCACACCACCTTCGTGAAACCGAACATTCCGGCAACGGGTGAATTCAAAGGTGTTGGCTTCCTCGAAGCGCCGCGCGGTATGCTCTCTCACTGGATGGTTATTAAAGACGGTATCATCAGCAACTACCAGGCGGTTGTTCCATCAACCTGGAACTCTGGTCCGCGTAACTTCAATGATGACGTCGGTCCTTACGAGCAGTCGCTGGTGGGTACACCGGTTGCCGATCCGAATAAACCGCTGGAAGTGGTGCGTACCATTCACTCCTTTGACCCGTGCATGGCCTGTGCGGTACACGTAGTGGATGCTGACGGCAACGAAGTGGTTTCAGTGAAGGTTCTGTAATGCGTATTTTAGTCTTAGGGGTCGGCAATATTTTGCTGACCGATGAAGCCATCGGTGTGCGGATTGTCGAAGCGTTAGAGCAACGATACATTCTGCCGGATTATGTTGAGATCCTCGATGGCGGCACGGCGGGAATGGAGCTGCTTGGCGACATGGCAAATCGCGATCATTTGATTATTGCGGATGCCATTGTCTCGAAAAAGAACGCGCCGGGAACGATGATGATCCTGCGGGATGAAGAAGTTCCGGCGTTGTTTACCAACAAAATCTCTCCGCATCAGCTTGGCCTGGCCGACGTCTTGTCGGCCCTGCGCTTCACCGGCGAGTTTCCGAAAAAGCTGACCCTGGTCGGCGTGATCCCGGAATCGCTGGAGCCACACATCGGCTTAACGCCGACGGTTGAAGCAATGATTGAACCTGCGCTTGAGCAGGTTCTGGCTGCGCTGCGTGAATCTGGCGTGGAAGCCATCCCACGGGAGGCGATTCATGACTGAAGAGATAGCAGGTTTCCAGACCTCCCCGAAGGCGCAAGTACAGGCAGCGTTTGAAGAAATTGCCCGGCGTTCGATGCACGATCTCTCTTTTCTGCATCCTTCAATGCCGGTGTATGTTTCTGATTTTACGCTGTTCGAAGGTCAGTGGACGGGGTGTGTGATCACCCCGTGGATGCTGAGTGCAGTTATCTTCCCCGGCCCGGATCAACTCTGGCCGCTGCGCAAAGTGAGTGAAAAAATTGGTCTGCAACTGCCGTATGGCACTATGACCTTTACCGTTGGCGAACTGGACGGTGTTTCGCAATATCTCTCCTGTTCGCTGATGTCGCCGCTTTCGCACAGCATGTCGATTGAAGAGGGCCAACGCCTGACGGATGACTGCGCACGAATGATCCTTTCGCTGCCAGTCACGAATCCGGATGTACCACACGCAGGGCGTCGCGCCCTGCTGTTTGGTCGCAGGAGTGGCGAAAATGCATGAGTTGTCTCTTTGCCAGAGCGCCGTTGAAATTATCCAACGGCAGGCGGAGCAGCACGATGTTAAGCGCGTCACCGCCGTGTGGCTGGAAATTGGCGCGCTCTCCTGCGTTGAGGAGAGCGCCGTCCGTTTTAGTTTTGAAATTGTCTGCCACGGAACGGTGGCGCAAGGGTGCGATTTACATATCGTCTATAAACCCGCCCAGGCCTGGTGCTGGGATTGCAGCCAGGTGGTGGAGATTCATCAGCACGATGCGCAGTGTCCGCTCTGTCACGGCGAGCGGTTGCGTGTCGATACCGGCGATTCGCTGATCGTCAAAAGTATTGAAGTTGAATAACCGGAGTTAATAATGTGTATTGGCGTTCCAGGCCAGGTGCTGGCTGTCGGTGAAGATATTCACCAGCTTGCGCAGGTTGAAGTATGTGGTATCAAGCGCGATGTGAATATCGCCCTGATTTGTGAAGGTAACCCTGCCGATCTACTGGGCCAGTGGGTGCTGGTACACGTCGGATTTGCCATGAGCATCATCGACGAAGATGAAGCCAAAGCCACATTAGACGCACTGCGCCAAATGGATTACGACATTACCAGCGCGTGATGATTAGCTTTCGTAGGCCTGATAAGACGCGGCAGCGTCGCATCAGGCATTGTGCACGATTGCCGGATGCGGCGTGAACGCCTTATCCGGCCTGGATGGCTTGCTGCGACGAACACCAACCCTTACCCCTGACGCTTATCTTCCGTATTCGTCTCGAAATCACTGGCGTCATGGCGCTCATGCAACTGCTCATTCAGCGGTCCGTTGGTGCGGTTAACAATACGCCCACGTTTCACCGCCGGACGTTCGCCTACTTCTTTCGCCCAGCGTTGTACATGCTTATAACTGCCCGCATCAAGAAACTCAGCGGCATCATACACACCACCTAACACCACGTTGCCAAACCACGGCCAAATCGCCATATCCGCAATGGTGTACTCATCGCCCGCAACAAACTTATGCTGCGCCAGTTGCTTATCCAGCACGTCGAGCAGACGTTTGGCTTCCATGGTAAAGCGGTTGATGGCGTACTCAATCTTTACCGGTGCGTAATGGTAAAAGTGACCAAAACCACCGCCGAGGAACGGTGCCGCGCCCTGTAACCAGAACAGCCAGTTCATCGTTTCAGTACGCTTTGCCAAATCCTGCGGCAGGAAGTAGCCAAATTTCTCCGCCAGATAAAGCAGGATCGAACCAGATTCAAACACGCGGATCGGCGGATTATGCGTATGATCGCGCAGCGCCGGGATCTTCGAGTTTGGGTTCACTTCGACAAAGCCGCTGGAGAATTGATCACCATCGCCAATACGAATCAGCCAGGCGTCGTATTCTGCACCAGTAACGCCCAGCGCCAGCAGCTCCTCAAGCATAATCGTTACTTTCTGACCGTTCGGCGTTCCCAGCGAATAAAGTTGCAATGGATGTTTGCCAACGGGCAGCGTTTTTTCATGCGTCGGACCAGAAACCGGGCGATTGATATTGGCGAACGCGCCGCCAGCGGATTTATCCCACGTCCAGACTTTCGCGGGCTGATAAGTATTGTCTGTCATAGTGAGTTGCCTTCTGAGTGGTAGTGTTGAAGCAGTGTAGCAGGTCACTTGCTGTACAGAATGTGAATTTTTTAACCCTTTGCGCCAGCCGCTGCGATGAGGTGTATGATTAGTCTGACCTCTGTCCGGTTAATGTCGCTGAGCAGGTAATCAGAGCACAACAATTACGCCAACTGCTTAGGTTGTATTGTTAAAGGTAAAGTGATGAGCAAAGGAACGACCAGCCAGGATGCCCCGTTCGGGACATTATTGGGCTACGCCCCAGGTGGGGTAGCAATCTACTCTTCAGATTACAGTTCTCTCGATCCGCAGGAATACGAAGATGACGCCGTATTCCGTAGCTATATCGACGACGAATATATGGGCCACAAGTGGCAATGCGTTGAATTTGCTCGCCGTTTTCTCTTTCTGAATTACGGTGTGGTCTTTACTGACGTGGGTATGGCGTGGGAGATTTTCTCGCTGCGCTTCCTGCGAGAAGTGGTTAATGACAACATCCTGCCATTGCAGGCATTTCCTAACGGCTCGCCGCGTGCGCCGGTCGCGGGTGCGCTTCTTATCTGGGATAAAGGCGGTGAATTTAAAGACACTGGCCATGTCGCCATCATTACCCAATTGCATGGCAACAAAGTCCGTATTGCGGAACAGAACGTGATTCATTCCCCGTTGCCGCAAGGGCAACAGTGGACGCGCGAGCTGGAGATGGTGGTCGAAAACGGCTGCTATACCCTGAAAGACACTTTTGATGACACCACCATTCTGGGCTGGATGATCCAGACGGAAGATACTGAATACAGCTTACCGCAGCCGGAAATTGCAGGCGAGCTGCTGAAAATCAGCGGAGCGCGCCTGGAAAACAAAGGCCAGTTTGACGGTAAATGGCTGGATGAAAAAGATCCGCTGCAAAACGCCTATGTGCAGGCCAACGGTCAGGTGATCAATCAGGATCCTTATCATTACTACACCATTACCGAGAGTGCCGAGCAGGAGCTAATTAAAGCCACCAACGAGCTGCACCTGATGTATCTTCACGCAACCGACAAGGTGCTGAAAGATGACAACCTGCTGGCGCTGTTCGACATCCCGAAAATCCTCTGGCCACGTTTGCGTCTCTCCTGGCAGCGTCGCCGTCACCATATGATCACTGGTCGTATGGATTTCTGCATGGATGAGCGTGGCCTGAAGGTTTACGAGTACAACGCCGACTCCGCCTCCTGTCATACCGAAGCGGGCTTGATCCTCGAACGTTGGGCGGAGCAGGGCTATAAAGGCAACGGCTTCAATCCGGCGGAAGGGCTGATTAACGAATTGGCTGGTGCCTGGAAACACAGTCGTGCACGTCCGTTTGTCCATATCATGCAGGACAAAGATATCGAGGAAAACTATCACGCGCAGTTTATGGAGCAGGCGCTGCACCAGGCGGGCTTTGAAACGCGTATCTTGCGTGGATTGGATGAACTGGGCTGGGATGCTGCCGGGCAACTGATTGATGGGGAAGGGCGACTGGTTAACTGCGTGTGGAAAACCTGGGCGTGGGAAACCGCGTTTGATCAGATTCGTGAAGTTAGCGACCGTGAGTTTGCTGCGGTGCCAATCCGTACCGGTCATCCGCAAAACGAAGTGCGTCTTATCGACGTATTGCTGCGCCCGGAAGTGCTGGTCTTTGAGCCGCTGTGGACGGTGATCCCCGGCAACAAAGCGATTCTGCCGATCCTCTGGTCGCTGTTCCCGCACCATCGTTACCTGCTGGATACCGATTTCACTGTTAATGATGAACTGGTGAAAACAGGTTACGCAGTGAAACCGATCGCCGGTCGCTGTGGCAGCAATATCGACCTCGTCAGCCATCATGAAGAGGTGCTGGACAAAACCAGCGGTAAATTTGCCGAGCAGAAAAACATCTATCAGCAACTGTGGTGTTTGCCGAAAGTGGACGGTAAATACATTCAGGTATGTACCTTCACCGTTGGCGGCAACTACGGTGGGACGTGTTTGCGCGGTGATGAATCACTGGTCATCAAAAAAGAGAGTGATATTGAACCGTTAATTGTGGTGAAAAAGTAATACATGTTGTAGCAACCCCGTACTGATTATGAAGAATAATCAGTACGGGGATTAATCAAAATATTCAATATTTATATATTCCAATATTTATTCATTTCATATGTGAATATATTAACCAGTGGAATACCTGTGTTTTGATTATTTCTAAAGGTTTTGAATGAATGCTTATTGTCTGATACACAAGAAATAACACTCTTTTTATCGTTAAAAAATGATATTTCACTTTGCCCATGCCGTTAAAGTCACTGATAATGCGTCCGTTCGTAAATTCAAAATGGCGTAATCTAATATATGCTAAATTTATTTGTTGGCCTTGATATATACACAGGGCTTTTGTTATTGCTTGCTCTGGCATTTGTGTTGTTCTACGAAGCAATCAATGGTTTTCATGACACGGCGAATGCGGTGGCAACCGTTATTTATACTCGTGCCATGCAACCACAACTTGCTGTGGTGATGGCGGCATTTTTTAACTTTTTTGGCGTGTTATTGGGCGGACTTAGCGTTGCCGGTAATGACTCCAACTTATTGATAGTGTTTTATGTTCAGATAATGCCCGATGACTTTGTCATGCAGCTCCACCGATTTTGAGAACGACAGCGACTTCCGTCCCAGCCGTGCCAGGTGCTGCCTCAGATTCAGGTTATGCCGCTCAATTCGCTGCGTATATCGCTTGCTGATTACGTGCAGCTTTCCCTTCAGGCGGGATTCATACAGCGGCCAGCCATCCGTCATCCATATCACCACGTCAAAGGGTGACAGCAGGCTCATAAGACGCCCCAGCGTCGCCATAGTGCGTTCACCGAATACGTGCGCAACAACCGTCTTCCGGAGCCTGTCATACGCGTAAAACAGCCAGCGCTGGCGCGATTTAGCCCCGACATAGCCCCACTGTTCGTCCATTTCCGCGCAGACGATGACGTCACTGCCCGGCTGTATGCGCGAGGTTACCGACTGCGGCCTGAGTTTTTTAAGTGACGTAAAATCGTGTTGAGGCCAACGCCCATAATGCGGGCTGTTGCCCGGCATCCAACGCCATTCATGGCCATATCAATGATTTTCTGGTGCGTACCGGGTTGAGAAGCGGTGTAAGTGAACTGCAGTTGCCATGTTTTACGGCAGTGAGAGCAGAGATAGCGCTGATGTCCGGCGGTGCTTTTGCCGTTACGCACCACCCCGTCAGTAGCTGAACAGGAGGGACAGCTGATAGAAACAGAAGCCACTGGAGCACCTCAAAAACACCATCATACACTAAATCAGTAAGTTGGCAGCATCACCGGATTTTCCCATCAACGGTAATTTTGTCACTGCACGACCGACATTTCCGGCCTGTTTTCCTAAATGAACTCTTTCGGCAGCACCATATTTTTCGACAACGGTAATAAGATGTTCACACACCGTTGACTTGCCTGAACCATCGCTACCAATAACGGCAATTAATGGAGGTGTTATTGACTGCATGAATATATCCTTTAATTTAAATATCCATTAAAAATATTTATTTGGTTAATATGTTTTTATGAAAGCGTAATTCAGGTCAATGTCACAATTAACCATTGTCACAATAAGGTTGAACGGATATTCTGAGCACGGACCACGTAATATTCAATACATTATTTACTGCCGGGTTTTTCGTGAATCAACGTAATATGTCAATAATTAATTCCACGCCAGTGCGTGTTATTGCCATTGTAGGATGTGATGGTTCAGGTAAATCGACCCTCACGGCAAGCCTGGTAAATGAACTGGCAGCAAGAATGCCAACAGAACACATTTATCTCGGGCAATCGTCCGGGCGAATTGGCGAATGGATTTCACAGCTCCCTGTTATTGGCGCACCTTTTGGGCGTTATCTGCGAAGTAAAGCGGCACATGTGCACGAAAAGCCCTCAACACCGCCTGGCAATATTACTGCACTGGTTATCTATCTGCTTTCCTGCTGGCGGGCGTACAAGTTTCGCAAAATGTTGTGTAAAAGCCAGCAAGGCTTTCTGCTCATCACCGACCGCTACCCGCAGGTTGAAGTGCCGGGGTTTCGCTTTGATGGCCCGCAATTGGCAAAAACCACGGGCGGTAACGGTTGGATAAAAATGTTAAGGCAGCGCGAGCTGAAGCTGTACCAATGGATGGCATCTTATTTGCCCGTATTGTTGATTCGTCTTGGCATTGATGAACAAACCGCGTTTGCGCGTAAACCTGACCACCAACTGGCAGCGTTACAGGAAAAAATCGCCGTTACGCCGCAACTGACATTCAATGGCGCAAAGATCCTTGAACTGGATGGGCGACACCCCGCCGATGAAATTCTGCAAGCGTCACTACGCGCAATTCACGCTGCGCTTTCCTGATCACCAAAATGGATAGGGGATGATTTAACGAATGGATGCACTACAAACTCAAACTGTTAATAGTACAACCGCGCCGCAGCCCAACTACATTCCGGGGCTGATTGCGGTGGTCGGGTGTGATGGCACCGGTAAATCCACACTGACCACCGACCTGGTGAAATCGCTGCAACAACACTGGCAAACCGAGCGGCGCTATCTGGGGCTGCTCTCCGGCGAAGACGGCGACAAAATCAAACGATTGCCGTTGGTTGGCGTCTGGCTGGAACGGCGACTGGCGGCCAAATCCTCGAAAACCCAAAGCATGAAAACCAAATCTCCGGCGCTATGGGCGGCGGTGATTATGTACTGCTTCTCGCTGCGAAGAATGGCGAATCTACGCAAGGTTCAGCGACTGGCGCAAAGTGGCGTTCTGGTGGTCAGCGATCGCTTCCCGCAGGCTGAAATTTCGGGCTTTTATTATGATGGACCGGGGATTGGCGTCGAACGTGCGACCGGGAAAATCAGCATGTTTCTGGCGCAGCGCGAACGGCGTTTATACCAACAAATGGCGCAATATCGCCCGGAATTAATTATTCGCCTGGGCATTGATATTGAGACTGCCATCTCCCGCAAGCCTGACCATGACTATGCCGAGCTGCAGGACAAAATCGGTGTCATGTCGAAGATTGGCTATAACGGCACAAAAATTCTTGAGATTGATTCCAGAGCGCCCTACAGCGAAGTGCTGGAACAGGCACAGAAGGCGGTTTCTCTGGTTGCCATCGTTTCTGACCGCCGAAGTTTAACTTAAGGCTGGCGGGATACTTTTTACTATCAACGATAAGGTCAGGCTGAATTGGCGGGTTTTAACATCAAACATTGGTTTGCAGATGGCGCGTTTCGCACCATTATTCGCAATAGCGCCTGGTTAGGCTCCAGTAATGTCGTGAGCGCCTTGCTGGGTCTGTTGGCGCTCTCGTGTGCCGGTAAAGGGATGACGCCCGCCATGTTTGGCGTACTGGTGATTGTGCAATCGTACGCCAAGTCGATCAGCGATTTTATTAAGTTTCAGACATGGCAACTGGTGGTTCAGTACGGAACACCAGCATTAACCAACAATAATCCGCAGCAATTCCGCAATGTCGTCTCATTTTCCTTCTCGCTGGATATCGTCAGCGGCGCGGTGGCGATTGTCGGTGGCATTGCCTTACTGCCATTCCTTTCCCATTCATTAGGTCTGGATGACCAAAGTTTTTGGCTGGCAGCGCTCTATTGCACGCTCATTCCTTCAATAGCTTCCTCCACGCCGACCGGCATTCTGCGTGCGGTAGATCGCTTCGATTTAATTGCTGTACAGCAGGCGACGAAACCTTTTCTGCGCGCAGCGGGGAGCGTCGTAGCCTGGTATTTTGACTTTGGTTTTGCGGGTTTTGTTATTGCCTGGTACGTGTCGAATCTGGTTGGCGGCACCATGTACTGGTGGTTTGCCGCGCGCGAATTACGCCGCCGAAATATCCATAACGCCTTCAAATTGAATCTGTTTGAGTCTGCCCGACACATTAAAGGCGCGTGGAGTTTTGTCTGGTCAACCAACATTGCCCACTCCATCTGGTCGGCGCGTAACTCGTGCAGCACAGTGTTGGTGGGGATCGTGTTAGGACCCGCTGCCGCCGGGTTATTTAAAATCGCCATGACATTCTTCGACGCCGCCGGAACGCCAGCGGGTTTGCTGGGTAAAAGTTTTTACCCAGAGGTGATGCGTTTAGATCCGCGCACCACCAGACCGTGGTTGTTAGGTGTGAAGTCCGGTTTACTGGCGGGCGGAATCGGTATTCTGGTGGCGCTCGCGGTGTTGATCGTCGGCAAGCCGCTCATTTCGCTGGTGTTTGGCGTTAAGTATCTCGAAGCGTATGACCTGATTCAGGTGATGCTGGGCGCAATTGTGATTTCGATGCTGGGCTTCCCTCAGGAGTCATTGCTATTGATGGCGGGAAAACAGCGCGCTTTTCTCGTGGCGCAAACCATCGCCTCAATCGGCTACATCGTATTGCTGTTCATGTTCTGTCATCTGTTTGGTGTGCTGGGAGCAGCGTTTGCTTACTTCGGTGGGCAATGTCTGGACGTGGCGCTCTCGTTAATTCCAACCTTAAAGGCATTTTTTCAGCGCCATTCCTTGCTTTATAACGCAGCCGGAGAGAAATCCTGATGATGAGAAAATATTTCCCGCTTGAGGCGAGCGAGCGTCTATTTGTTGCGATTGAAGAAGATGATGTCGTTGATGCACAGGTTAGTTTGCCGCCGACTATTGCACTAAGTTGTACCACCGAAATCATTCATGATAATTACGCGTTATGCCTGCAATTCTGGCTCAATGGCGTTGATCGTCAGGAGTTACTGCGTTTAGTTCGCAAACAAGCCAAAGGCGATGAGCTGACTGCTGATGAGCGCAAACAATTTAAATACATGCGAGCGCGCTACAAGCACCTGCGTTTTGCGCAACGGCTGTATTTAAAGAAGCATCAGGCCGGATTTTTATTCGGCAAAACGACCGTTTTTCTGGGGCGTTTTCAGGACGGCTTTCGTAACGGTAAGAAAAATATTGTGTCGTATTACGGCAACCTGTTACGGATTTATTTAAGCTCTCCGGTCTGGTCGTTGGTGAACTATTCATTACGCCATAGCCAGTTAGAAAGCGTAAGCAGTTTTATTGCCTATCGGCAAAAGCAAATGCATACCCTGAAAGAGATTATTGCCAAACCGCGACTAACCGGTAGGGAATTTCATGATGTGCGAAAAATCATCAGCCAGCAGGTTTCTTATTACGACACCTTAAGATCGCTTGATCCTGAAAATAAAGAGGCGTTACAGATATCCCGCTTCCTCGCCGCCATTAATGGCCTGATGGGAGATAAACACGACGACATGGTGGCGGATGATATGGAAAACCGCCAGTCGTATGATGCACCGGTGGCGCTGGATAGCGATATTCGTCAGCGCTTAGAGCTGCTGATTTCGCGTTTTCCGCTATAGCCGGAGCAATGATGTCATCTCGTTTGATTATTGCGTTGATTATCATGCTCTTAGCCCCGGGTGTGCAGGCACACAATTTCGTCACTGGCAAAACGGTTACCCCTGTTTATATCCAGGAAGGCGGCGAGCTGCTTCTGAATAGCGACGACGAAATTCACTACCAAAAGTGGAACAGCACACAATTAGCGGGAAAAGTCCGCATTATTCAGTATATCGCCGGGCGTAAGTCGGCGAAGAAAAAGAACTCACTGTTAATTAAAGCGGTTGAAGCGGCAAACTTTCCGCAGGATCGTTTTCAGCCCACCACCATTGTGAACACCGATGATGCCATCTTTGGTACTGGCTATTTTGTTGTTGGCAAAATCGAAAAAAATAAACGCCGCTATCCGTGGGCGCAATTCGTTATTGACGGCAATGGACAGGGACGCGTTGCCTGGCGCTTGCCGGAGCAGAGTTCAACCATTCTGGTGCTGAATAAAGCCGGGCAAATTCAGTGGGCAAAGGACGGCAGCCTGACGCCGGAAGAGGTAGATCATGTCATTGCGTTGGCGCAGAAACTGATCAATGAATAAAAAACTCAAAGGATTGAGGGCGTTAGTGAGATGAAGCTGGTTGAACACTACATCATGCGTGGTACGCGCCGTCTGGTGCTGATTATCGTCGGTTTTCTGATCTTTATTTTCGCCAGCTACTCCGCACAGCGTTATCTGACCGAAGCGGCAAATGGGACATTAGCTCTTGATGTTGTGCTGGATATCGTTTTCTACAAAGTACTGATTGCACTGGAGATGTTGTTACCTGTTGGTCTGTATGTGTCAGTTGGCGTGACGCTAGGGCAGATGTATACCGACTCGGAAATTACCGCTATCTCTGCGGCGGGGGGCAGTCCGGGACGCTTGTACAAAGCCGTTCTTTATCTGGCGATACCGCTAAGTATTTTTGTCACCCTTCTGTCGATGTATGGTCGTCCGTGGGCTTATGCGCAGATTTATCAACTGGAGCAGCAGTCGCAGTCGGAGCTGGATGTTCGCCAGTTGCGGGCAAAGAAATTTAACACTAACGATAACGGACGAATGATCCTTTCGCAGACGGTTGATCAGGATAATAATCGCCTGACTGACGCGCTGATTTATACTTCTACTGCCAATCGAACCCGCATTTTCCGCGCCCGTTCGGTTGATGTGGTTGACCCATCACCCGAGAAACCGACCGTTATGTTGCACAACGGCACTGCCTATCTTATCGATCATCAGGGGCGTGATGACAACGAACAGATCTACCGTAATCTGCAATTACATCTGAATCCGCTGGATCAAAGCCCTAACGTCAAACGCAAAGCGAAATCGGTCACGGAGCTGGCGCGCTCCGTCTTTCCAGCCGATCATGCCGAACTGCAATGGCGGCAAAGCCGTGGCCTGACCGCATTGTTGATGGCGCTGCTGGCCATTTCATTAAGTCGGGTAAAACCGCGGCAAGGGCGATTTTCAACGTTATTGCCACTGACGTTGCTGTTTATTGCCATTTTTTATGGCGGTGACGTCTGCCGTACGCTGGTGGCTAACGGCGCGATTCCCCTCATTCCTGGTTTGTGGTTAGTACCCGGACTCATGCTAATGGGCCTGCTGATGCTGGTCGCACGCGACTTCTCTTTGCTGCAGAAATTTTCCCGATGAATGTTTTCAGCCGCTATTTAATCCGTCATCTCTTTCTCGGTTTTGCCGCCGCCGCAGGGCTATTGCTGCCGCTTTTTACCACCTTCAACCTGATTAACGAACTGGATGATGTCAGCCCGGGCGGTTATCGCTGGACTCAGGCGGTGCTGGTGGTGCTAATGACCTTACCGCGCACACTGGTCGAACTTTCGCCATTTATCGCCTTATTGGGAGGGATTGTCGGCCTGGGGCAGTTATCGAAAAACAGTGAGCTTACCGCCATTCGCAGCATGGGGTTTTCTATCTTCCGTATTGCACTGGTGGCGCTGGTTGCAGGGATATTGTGGACTGTTTCGTTAGGCGAGATAGATGAGTGGGTAGCGTCGCCATTACAGCAACAGGCGTTGCAAATCAAATCGACCGCCACCGCGTTGGGGGAGGACGATGACATTACCGGCAATATGCTGTGGGCCAGGCGTGGTAATGAATTTGTGACGGTGAAATCGCTGAACGAGCAGGGCCAGCCGGTGGGCGTGGAGATTTTTCATTATCGCGACGATCTCTCGCTCGAATCCTACATTTATGCACGCAGTGCCACCATTGAAGACGACAAAACGTGGATCCTGCATGGTGTGAATCATAAAAAATGGCTGAATGGCAAAGAAACGCTGGAAACATTAGATAATCTTGCCTGGCAATCGGCCTTCACCAGTATGGATCTTGAAGAGTTATCAATGCCGGGCAATACTTTTTCTGTCCGTCAGCTTAATCATTACATCCATTATTTGCAGGAAACCGGGCAACCCAGCAGCGAATACCGCCTTGCACTGTGGGAAAAACTGGGGCAACCCATCCTGACCCTGGCGATGATTTTGCTGGCTGTGCCGTTTACCTTTAGCGCCCCGCGCTCGCCAGGGATGGGTAGCCGTCTCGCTGTAGGTGTCATCGTTGGCTTACTCACCTGGATCAGCTATCAAATCATGGTCAATCTGGGATTGCTATTTGCGTTGAGCGCACCTGTTACCGCGCTCGGTTTACCGATAGCGTTTGTGCTGGTGGCGTTGAGCCTGGTGTATTGGTATGACAGACAACATTAAACCCGCCGTGGCGCAACACCACGGCGGGCTCACATTACTGCTTCAGAGTAGCAAATGCCTGAATGATGGCATCGATTTGCTCACGACTGTGAGCAGCGTTTACGCTACAGCGCAGCAGCGTGATGCCTGCAGGCGCGGCAGGTGGCAGGATAAGATTCACATAAACGCCCAGCGAAATAAGCTCGCGCCAGATGCGTAAACCGTCCTCTTTCGAACCGATTATTACCGGCACTACCGGGCTAATATGTGAACTTAACTCATAACCCAGTTTTTGCAGACCGTCATACAGATGGTTGGCATTATCCATCAGCTTTTGCCGCAGCTCTGGTTGTGTGGCAATAGTTCTTAACGACGAGCGCACGGTCGCAATGCAGGACGGAGAAGGAGAGGCGGTAAAAATATACGGGCGGCTGCCGTAGCGCAGCACTTCCATCGCTTCCGAACCGACAGCAAAACCGCCAATCGAGGCCAGACTTTTACTGAAGGTGCCAACGATAATATCCACATCATCTTCAACGCCGACAGCTTCAGCCAGTCCGCGCCCCGTTGCGCCTAACACGCCAAACGAATGCGCTTCATCGACAATCAAATAACCACCGAGACGACGTTTGATATCAACAATTTCCGCTAACGGCGCAACGTCACCGAGCATGCTGTAGATACCCTCAACGATGATAATCGCCTCTTTCGCCCGTTCACCGAGGCGAACCATGCGCCGTTCCAGATCTTTAGCATCGTTATGGCGGAAACGAATAATTTCCGCGCCACCGAGAGAACAGGCGTCATAAATACTGGCGTGGCTGTCGGCATCCAGTAACACCACGGCGTTATGGTCGGCAAGTGCGCTGATGACGCCTAAATTAGCGGTATAACCGGTTGAAAAAACGATAGCGGTAGGGCGATTGAAAAACTCGGCAATCTCTTTCTCTAACGCCAGGTGCGGCGCATAACTGCCGTTTGCCATACGAGAACCGGTGGTGCCGGTACCTTGGGCCGCTAACGCGGCCTGACCTTCGCTGATGGCATCATGATTAAAGGTTAAACCGAGATAATTATTGGTCCCGGCCAGAATCACTTTTTTATTGCCGATCCGGCCTTCGGTGGCGGAATACACTTCATCAATACAGGTGCCAAACGGTGTTAACCCGTTGTCACTAAATTGCAGTCGCTCGCCAGCAAGGCGCGCATATTTATCGTATAGCCCCATTATTTATTCTCCAGCCATGGAAGTAGAGTTTCCATTAATTGCGCAGGGGTTTTGACATCCAGCAGAATATTAATAGGAATGGAAATATCGAATCTGTCTTCCAGCATCATTAAGAGATCCATCACTTTGATCGACTCCAGGCCAAGATCGTTGACGAGATCGCTGTCGGGCTTAATTTCCACACCGTTTTCGACCAAATCCTGTAAACAGGAAAGGATGTAATCCATTACTATTTCACGATTTACCATAGAAACGTTAACACACCTTTAAACAAGACAATCAAAATAGCCCGTTGCGTAATGCGTGTTCCAGGCTAATCCCGGGAAACCAATTAATATCTTCAGAAATACGGTTATTACTTGCCGACCAGTCGGCGTGGGTTAATTCACGAATTTTCGAGCGGGTCAGCATAGGTTCTTTACCTGCCAGGCGACTCAACGCGGTACTGATATCCGCAAGGCCGGTGAGTACCGGCAGAGGAATGCCAACCATTCGCACGGAACCGCAACGGGCGTCGGCGGCAAGTTGCTGTACGCGTTGCCAGTCATAGCCGCCGGCGACGCCATCGCATAATTCATAGGTTTGCGTCTGTATAGTTTCGGCGCTTAACCACTGACCCACTGCTTGCGCGAAATCGGTGACGTGCAGAAAAGAGAGCTGTGTATCTGGCGCACCAAGTCGTGGCAGCAGGCCGCGCAGCATCCAGTCAAACAGCGGTTTTAACTCTTTATCGCCGGGACCATACACGGCTGTCGGGCGAAAAACGCCCAGCGTAATTTCGTCCGCCATTGCTGCCAGTCGTTGCTCGGCGACGTATTTGGATTTTGCATACCAGGAGAGCTCGGGATGGCGCGCCGCCAGCGAAGAGATAAACAGAAAACGTTGGCAAAAGCCGCTCTCTTTTGCTGCTTGCATCAGGCGCAGGCTGCCGTCAACGTTACAGCGGGTGAAAATCTCTTCTTTGTGCCCGCGCACTTGCCCGGCGCAATGGACCACTACGCTGGCTCCGGCAACCAGCTCGCTAAGTGAATGAGTATCTTCCAGCGAACCGCGCACCCAGGTGAGATTATCATTGACGTGAGCGCGGGCAGTACGCGTCAATGCGCGAACGTGAAAGCCGCGGGCGAGCAGGTTATCGATAATATATTTACCGATAAACCCGGTAGCGCCCGTCACCGCGACAGTTTGATTCATGCCAGGGATTCCTGCACATTAAGACTGGCAGCATAAGCCTTCTGATAACGTTTTTTCGCTTCCGCACGGGCAGGCTTGCCGGAGGACGTTCGGGGAATACTGTGGGGCGGCAACAGATCGATAGCCGCGGTCACGCCAAATTCGCTTTGGATCCGTGCCGCCAGCGCGTGGATAAGCTGCCCGCGACGTTCTTCGTCGCTGATCCGACACTGGATCTGCAAAATGATTTTTTCCTGGGCGGTAACAAAAGCAATCGCATCGCCAGAATGAATTTCCGGTTCCTGTTCCGCTATATATTCAATATCCTGCGGCCAGATATTACGGCCACGAATAATAATCAGATCTTTAATGCGTCCGGTGACATACAGATAACCGTCCAGCAGATAACCGAGGTCGCCGGTGTCTAACCAGCCCGTCGCGGCAATCTCGTCTTGCGAAGCCTGGTCGCCAAAGTAACCGCTCATCAGACTGGGACCGGAGATGCAAATATGGCCTACCACACGTTCCGCGACCGGCATACCTGCTTCATTGCGGATTTCAATACCATGTTCCGGCAACGCTTTGCCGCAGTTGACGAAAGTCGATACGGCGCGTGTCTCTGCACCCGGCGCGACGGCTTTACCCTGATATTCGAGGATGTCGCGATCCACTTCGTTAACCACAACCCCGGAGGCTTCATCAGAGAAGCTGACAGCCAGCGCATTTTCTGCCAGTCCGTAGCACGGCATGAAAGTTTTATTGTCAAAGTTAACCTGACGGAAACATTCAGCGAATTGATGGAGTTGTTCTGCGGAGATGGGTTCTGCACCAATACCAGCGACGCGCCAGCAGGAAAGATCCAGTTCAGCGAGATCTTTTTCATTCACGCGGCGCTGGCACAATTCATAGCCAAACGGCGGCGCAACGGAAACGGTGCCGCGATTTTTACTGATCAATTTAAGCCATTGCAGAGGACGCATGGCAAAATCCTGAGTGCGCAAATAATCTACTGAAAGCTGCGTGGCGACGGGGGTCAGGAGAAAGCCGACCAGTCCCATATCATGGTAGAAAGGCAGCCAGGAGACGCAGCGGTCGCCAGGGCGTAATTTAATGCCGTCGTGGCTTATAGCACGTAGATTAGCCATCACTTCGCGATGGGTGATAATGACGCCACGGGGAAAACGGGTGCTGCCGGAGGTGTACTGGAGGTAGGCGATATCGTTCGGAACTGGACGCTGGAGCGCAACATCGGCTTCCGGTAATGCCTTAAACCAGGCGTGGCTTAAAACATGTAATTCGGGGTTGTCATGCGTCGCGGCATTGACCAGTGGCAACCACTCATCACCAGTGATAATGGCTGCGGGCTGGCAACTTGCCAGTAAACCCTGCAATTTGGCGCTCCAGGAATCCCGCTGACCAACGCCCATTGGAATCGCCAACGGGACGGCGACTAAGCCGGCATACTGGCAGGCAAAAAAAGCCTCTACGAACCCGCTACTTGTTTCGGCAATCAGTGCCACGCGATCGCCTTTTTTCAGGTTCAGCGATAACAACCGCTTCGCACCAGCTTCGGCACGTGCTTTTAACGTCTGATATTCCAGTTGATCTTCAAGTTGGCAACGTCTGTCATAAAAATTCATTCCGGCGCTACTCAGAGCGGCGTAGTCCAAAGCATCAACCAGCGTTGGAAAATCGGCATAGCGCATAGGTAGGGAATGCGTAAAGATTTTATTAGACATATACACCACGAAAAAATTGGATATCCAAAATAAAATGACAATAATGCGGTGGATTATATAGGCATAAAAGATAAATGAGATAGTATTTTCATCAGTGTGAAAATGAACATTGATTTAAATAATGAGTTTGAGTTTTTTTGTTTTTATTGTGAATGATATTTAATTTATGAATATATTAAGAAGAAGCCTTGTCCGGTCGCCTTAAATCGACAAAAGGCATTGTGGCGCTTCTGTGTAGTCTCTGACCTTATCGTAATCATTAATAAATACTATTTATTCGTCGTTTGTATTCATTGGGTTGATTATTAAGGTGCCGTTCGTTGCTGTTGCAACCTGTTTGTCACCGTTAATTATTTGTTACCCACAGAACAGAACTATGGAATGCGATCTGCTGATGATTAAAATTGAAAAAGTAATTAATAAAAATGACCTTAAGGCATTTATCGCTTTTCCGTCATCACTTTATCCCGACGATCCAAACTGGATACCCCCTTTATTCATTGAACGCAACGAGCATTTGTCTGCGAAAAATCCGGGGACGGACCATATCATCTGGCAGGCGTGGGTGGCAAAAAAAGCGGGGCAGATAGTTGGGCGTATTACCGCGCAAATAGATACCTTGCACCGCGAGCGTTACGGCAAAGATACCGGTCATTTCGGCATGATTGACGCCATTGATGATCCGCAGGTTTTTGCCGCGTTGTTTGGCGCAGCGGAAGCGTGGTTGAAGTCACAAGGTGCAAGTAAGATCAGCGGGCCTTTCAGCCTGAATATCAATCAGGAAAGCGGATTACTGATTGAAGGTTTTGACACACCACCCTGTGCGATGATGCCACACGGCAAACCGTGGTATGCCGCGCATATTGAACAACTGGGTTATCACAAAGGCATTGATTTACTGGCGTGGTGGATGCAGCGAACCGATCTCACTTTCTCTCCGGCGCTAAAAAAACTGATGGATCAGGTGCGCAAAAAGGTGACCATTCGCTGCATCAATCGTCAGCGGTTTGCCGAAGAGATGCAGATCCTGCGTGAGATTTTCAACTCTGGCTGGCAGCACAACTGGGGATTTGTGCCGTTTACCGAACATGAATTCGCGACCATGGGCGATCAACTTAAATATCTGGTGCCGGACGATATGATCTATATCGCTGAGATTGATTCTGCACCCTGCGCGTTTATTGTCGGCTTGCCGAACATCAACGAGGCGATTGCCGATCTGAACGGATCGCTCTTTCCCTTCGGCTGGGCAAAATTGCTGTGGCGTTTGAAAGTCAGCGGTGTGCGAACTGCGCGAGTACCGCTGATGGGCGTGCGCGACGAGTATCAGTTCAGCCGCATCGGCCCGGTGATTGCGCTGTTATTGATTGAAGCCTTACGCGATCCGTTTGCCCGCCGGAAGATCGATGCGCTGGAGATGTCATGGATCCTCGAAACCAATACAGGCATGAATAACATGCTGGAACGCATTGGGGCGGAGCCGTACAAGCGTTACCGATTGTATGAAAAGCAGATTTAATACCAGCTAACTCAGGTTCATCTCCAGCGGCACCGCCGAGCGAATCAAATGGTGGCCTTCCAGCTCGATATCGTGGAGATTCTTTTTCACGGTCCGCACATGATCGCGTGCTGCGCGCTGGGCGACGTGCGGCAGCCGCTGCAACACCGCGTTGTAGATCCGCGCATGCTGGCGATCGATCTGCTTTTTTTGCTGTGGTCGATGGTAGAGATTATTTACGCTGGCAAACACTGAATTAAACATCAGATCGGTCAATGATTGCAGCGTAAACACCAGCACCTGATTGTGAGAAGCCTGACAAATGGCGAGATGGAAAGCGTGATCCAACTGCGCATGTTCGATCAGCGAAATCTCTTTGTTGTTCTCACTGGCGGCGAGCATTTTTTCATAACAGCGGGTTATCACAACAAAATCAGCCTGCGTTCCCAGCGTTGCCGCCAGCCTTGCCGATTCGCCCTCCAGTAATGCGCGAACGTCGAGCAGATCGTACAGCGTTCGCGGCTGCGTACTGAACAGATGGATCAGCGGGCTGGTGTCCTGCACCCGATTAAGCCGTGCGACACGAGAATCGCGACCCTGCGCCGTTTCAATAATCCCGCGCCCGCGCAGCACGGTCAGCCCTTCACGCAGTGCGGAGCGTGAGAAGCCGAGCTTTTCACACAGTCGACGTTCCGAGGGAAGCGGCTGACCGACCTTCAGTACGCCGTCGATAATTAACCGTTCGATACTCTCTGCAACCACTTCGCAAATAGGGCGACGTTCATCTTTCATTCCCGGACCTCGTGCACAGGTAGGACCAATTTTTCTGTTCTTAACTCGCAAAACACGCACATCACGTAAGTGATTATGTTACATCAATTTAACATTGAGTTAACCAAGACAAGGTCACAGAGCTGGAAAAAAAATGGTCTGACCGGTAGCTAAAGAGATAGACGAAAACGAAAAGCCCGCTTAATAACTGTTCACAGAAGCAGCGCGCAAAAATCAGCTGCCACACAACACAACAAAGCGAAGCCTACTCATGAGCATCTTGTACGAAGAGCGTCTTGATGGCGCTTTACCCGATGTCGACCGCACATCGGTACTGATGGCACTGCGTGAGCATGTCCCTGGACTTGAGATCCTGCATACCGATGAGGAGATCATTCCTTACGAGTGTGACGGGTTGAGCGCGTATCGCACGCGTCCATTACTGGTTGTTCTGCCTAAGCAAATGGAACAGGTGACAGCGATTCTGGCTGTCTGCTATCGCCTGCGTGTACCGGTGGTGACCCGTGGTGCAGGCACCGGGCTTTCTGGTGGCGGGCTGCCGCTGGAAAAAGGTGTGTTGTTGGTGATGGCGCGCTTTAAAGAGATCCTCGACATTAACCCCGTTGGTCGCCGCGCGCGCGTGCAGCCAGGCGTGCGTAACCTGGCGATCTCCCAGGCCGTTGCACCGCATAATCTCTACTACGCACCGGACCCTTCCTCACAAATCGCCTGTTCCATTGGCGGCAATGTGGCTGAAAATGCCGGCGGCGTCCACTGCCTGAAATATGGTCTGACCGTACATAACCTGCTGAAAATTGAAGTGCAAACGCTGGACGGCGAGGCACTGACGCTGGGATCGGACGCGCTGGATTCACCTGGTTTTGACCTGCTGGCGCTGTTCACCGGATCGGAAGGTATGCTCGGCGTGACCACCGAAGTGACGGTAAAACTGCTGCCGAAGCCGCCCGTGGCGCGGGTTCTGTTAGCCAGCTTTGACTCGGTAGAAAAAGCCGGACTTGCGGTTGGTGACATCATCGCCAATGGCATTATCCCCGGCGGGCTGGAGATGATGGATAACCTGTCGATCCGCGCGGCGGAAGATTTTATTCATGCCGGTTATCCCGTCGACGCCGAAGCGATTTTGTTATGCGAGCTGGACGGCGTGGAGTCTGACGTACAGGAAGACTGCGAGCGGGTTAACGACATCTTGTTGAAAGCGGGCGCGACTGACGTCCGTCTGGCACAGGACGAAGCAGAGCGCGTACGTTTCTGGGCCGGTCGCAAAAATGCGTTCCCGGCGGTAGGACGTATCTCCCCGGATTACTACTGCATGGATGGCACCATCCCGCGTCGCGCCCTGCCTGGCGTACTGGAAGGCATTGCCCGTTTATCGCAGCAATATGATTTACGTGTTGCCAACGTCTTTCATGCCGGAGATGGCAACATGCACCCGTTAATCCTTTTCGATGCCAACGAACCCGGTGAATTTGCCCGCGCGGAAGAGCTGGGCGGGAAGATCCTCGAACTCTGCGTTGAAGTTGGCGGCAGCATCAGTGGCGAACATGGCATCGGGCGAGAAAAAATCAATCAAATGTGCGCCCAGTTCAACAGCGATGAAATCACGACCTTCCATGCGGTCAAGGCGGCGTTTGACCCCGATGGTTTGCTGAACCCTGGGAAAAACATTCCCACGCTACACCGCTGTGCTGAATTTGGTGCCATGCATGTGCATCACGGTCATTTACCTTTCCCTGAACTGGAGCGTTTCTGATGCTACGCGAGTGTGATTACAGCCAGGCGCTGCTGGAGCAGGTGAATCAGGCGATTAGCGATAAAACGCCGCTGGTGATTCAGGGCAGCAATAGCAAAGCCTTTTTAGGTCGCCCTGTCACCGGGCAAACGCTGGATGTTCGTTGTCATCGCGGCATTGTTAATTACGACCCGACCGAGCTGGTGATAACCGCGCGTGTCGGAACGCCGCTGGTGACAATTGAAGCGGCGCTGGAAAGCGCGGGGCAAATGCTCCCCTGTGAGCCGCCGCATTATGGTGAAGAAGCCACCTGGGGCGGGATGGTCGCCTGCGGGCTGGCGGGGCCGCGTCGCCCGTGGAGCGGTTCGGTCCGCGATTTTGTCCTCGGCACGCGCATCATTACCGGCGCTGGAAAACATCTGCGTTTTGGTGGCGAAGTGATGAAAAACGTTGCCGGATACGATCTCTCACGGTTAATGGCCGGAAGCTACGGTTGTCTTGGCGTGCTCACTGAAATCTCGATGAAAGTGTTACCGCGACCGCGCGCCTCCCTGAGCCTGCGTCGGGAAATCAGCCTGCAAGAAGCCATGAACGAAATCGCCCAGTGGCAACTCCAGCCGCTACCCATTAGTGGCTTATGTTACTTCGACAATGCGTTGTGGATCCGCCTTGAGGGCGGCGAAGGATCGGTAAAAGCGGCGCGTGAACTGCTGGGGGGCGAAGAGGTTGCGGGTCAGTTCTGGCAGCAATTGCGTGAACAACAACTGCCGTTCTTCTCGTTACCAGGTACCTTATGGCGCATTTCATTACCCAGCGATGCGCCGATGATGGATTTACCCGGCGAGCAACTGATCGACTGGGGCGGTGCGTTACGCTGGCTGAAATCGACAGCCGAGGACAATCAAATCCATCGCATCGCCCGCAACGCTGGCGGTCATGCGACCCGCTTTAGTGCCGGAGATGGTGGCTTTGCCCCGCTATCGGCTCCTTTATTCCGCTATCACCAGCAGCTTAAACAGCAGCTCGACCCTTGCGGCGTGTTTAACCCCGGTCGCATGTACGCGGAACTTTGAGGAGCAGGCTATGCAAACCCAATTAACTGAAGAGATGCGGCAGAACGCGCGCGCGCTGGAAGCCGACAGCATCCTGCGCGCCTGTGTTCACTGCGGATTTTGTACCGCAACCTGCCCAACCTATCAGCTTCTGGGCGATGAACTGGACGGGCCGCGCGGGCGCATCTATCTGATTAAACAGGTGCTGGAAGGCAACGAAGTCACGCTTAAAACACAGGAGCATCTCGATCGCTGCCTCACTTGCCGTAATTGTGAAACCACCTGTCCTTCTGGTGTGCGCTATCACAATTTGCTGGATATCGGGCGTGATATTGTCGAGCAGAAAGTGAAACGCCCACTGCCGGAGCGAATACTGCGCGAAGGATTGCGCCAGGTAGTGCCGCGTCCGGCGGTCTTCCGTGCGCTGACGCAGGTAGGGCTGGTGCTGCGACCGTTTTTACCGGAACAGGTCAGAGCAAAACTGCCTGCTGAAACGGTGAAAGCTAAACCGCGTCCGCCGCTGCGCCATAAGCGTCGGGTTTTAATGCTGGAAGGCTGCGCCCAGCCTACGCTTTCGCCCAACACCAACGCGGCAACTGCGCGAGTGCTGGATCGTCTGGGGATCAGCGTCATGTCAGCTAACGAAGCAGGCTGTTGTGGCGCGGTGGACTATCATCTTAATGCGCAGGAGAAAGGGCTGGCACGGGCGCGCAATAATATTGATGCCTGGTGGCTCGCGATTGAAGCAGGTGCCGAGGCAATTTTGCAAACCGCCAGCGGTTGCGGCGCGTTTGTCAAAGAGTACGGGCAGATGCTGAAAAACGATGCGTTATATGCCGATAAAGCGCGTCAAGTCAGTGAACTGGCGGTCGATTTAGTCGAGCTTCTGCGCGAGGAACCGCTGGAAAAACTGGCAATTCGCGGCGATAAAAAACTGGCCTTCCACTGCCCGTGTACCCTACAACATGCGCAAAAGCTGAACGGCGAAGTGGAAAAAGTGTTGCTTCGTCTTGGATTTACCTTAACGGACGTTCCCGACAGCCATCTGTGCTGCGGTTCAGCGGGAACATATGCGTTAACGCATCCCGATCTGGCACGCCAGCTGCGGGAAAACAAAATGAATGCGCTGGAAAGCGGCAAACCGGAAATGATCGTCACCGCCAACATTGGTTGCCAGACCCATCTGGCGAGCGCCGGTCGTACCTCTGTGCGTCACTGGATTGAAATTGTAGAACAAGCCCTTGAAAAGGAATAACAAAATGAAAACTAAAGTCATTCTTAGCCAGCAAATGGCGAGTGCAATTATTGCCGCAGGTCAGGAAGAGGCGCAGAAAAATAACTGGTCTGTTTCCATTGCTGTTGCCGATGACGGCGGTCATCTGCTGGCGTTAAGTCGCATGGACGATTGCGCGCCGATTGCGGCTTACATCTCCCAGGAGAAAGCGCGTACCGCCGCGCTGGGGCGTCGTGAAACTAAGGGCTATGAAGAGATGGTGAACAACGGACGTACCGCGTTCGTGACTGCGCCGTTACTGACGTCGCTGGAAGGTGGCGTACCGGTTGTTGTTGATGGGCAAATTATTGGTGCCGTGGGCGTTTCTGGTTTAACCGGAGCACAGGATGCGCAGGTCGCGAAAGCGGCAGCAGCGGTGTTGGCGAAATAAGCGAAAACGAGGAGAGAAACAATGAGTCAAACCATAACCCAGGGCCGTTTACGCATTGACGCCAATTTTAAACGTTTTGTGGATGAAGAAGTTTTGCCTGGCGTGGAACTGGATGCTGCCGCGTTCTGGCACAATGTTGATGAGATCGTTCACGATCTGGCGCCAGAGAATCGTCAGTTGCTGGCAGAGCGCGATCGCATTCAGGCGGTGCTTGATGAGTGGCATCGCAGCAATCCGGGGCCGGTAAAAGATAAAGCGGCCTATAAATCTTTCCTGCGTGAACTGGGCTACCTGGTGCCGCAACCGGAGCGCGTGACGGTGGAAACCACGGGCATTGACAGCGAAATCACCAGCCAGGCGGGGCCGCAGCTGGTGGTTCCGGCAATGAACGCCCGCTACGCGCTGAACGCGGCGAACGCTCGCTGGGGCTCACTATACGATGCGTTATACGGCAGCGACATCATCCCGCAGGAAGGGGCGATGGTCAGCGGCTACGATCCGCAACGCGGTGCGCAGGTTATCGCCTGGGTTCGGCGTTTCCTCGATGAATCTCTACCGCTGGAAAACGGCAGCTATCAGGATGTGGTGGCGTTTAAGGTGGTCGATAAACAATTACGCATCCAGTTGAAAAATGGTAAAGAAACCACGTTACGTACCCCGGCGCAGTTTGTCGGTTACCGTGGCGATGCCGCTGCGCCGACCTGCATTTTGCTGAAAAATAACGGCCTGCATATTGAACTGCAAATTGATGCCAACGGGCGGATTGGCAAAGACGATCCGGCGCACATCAACGATGTTATCGTCGAAGCGGCCATCAGTACCATTCTCGACTGCGAAGATTCGGTCGCGGCGGTTGATGCGGAAGATAAAATCCTGCTGTACCGCAACCTGCTGGGCCTGATGCAGGGGACTCTGCAAGAGAAAATGGAGAAAAACGGTCGGCAAATCGTGCGTAAACTGAATGACGATCGTCATTACACCGCCGCCGATGGCTCTGAAATTTCTCTGCACGGACGCTCGCTGCTGTTTATCCGCAACGTGGGTCATTTGATGACCATTCCTGTGATTTGGGACAGCGAAGGCAATGAAATCCCGGAAGGCATTCTTGATGGCGTCATGACTGGCGCGATTGCCCTCTATGATTTAAAAGTGCAGAAAAACTCGCGCACTGGCAGCGTCTATATTGTGAAACCGAAAATGCACGGTCCGCAGGAAGTGGCGTTCGCCAACAAACTGTTTACCCGCATTGAGACAATGCTCGGTATGGCACCGAATACCCTGAAAATGGGCATTATGGATGAAGAACGTCGGACCTCGCTGAACTTGCGTAGCTGTATCGCTCAGGCGCGCAACCGCGTGGCGTTCATCAATACCGGTTTCCTCGACCGTACCGGCGATGAAATGCATTCGGTGATGGAAGCTGGCCCGATGCTGCGTAAAAATCAGATGAAATCGACGCCTTGGATCAAAGCCTACGAGCGTAATAACGTGCTTTCCGGTCTGTTCTGTGGGCTGCGCGGTAAAGCGCAAATTGGTAAAGGCATGTGGGCAATGCCGGACCTGATGGCAGACATGTACAGCCAGAAGGGCGACCAACTGCGTGCCGGGGCAAACACAGCCTGGGTTCCGTCACCAACCGCTGCTACGCTCCATGCGCTGCACTACCACCAAACCAACGTACAGAGCGTACAAGCCAACATTGCCCAGACCGAGTTCAATGCTGAATTTGAACCGCTGCTGGACGATCTGCTGACTATTCCGGTTGCTGAAAACGCTAACTGGTCGGCGCAAGAGATCCAACAAGAGCTGGATAACAACGTGCAGGGGATTCTGGGGTACGTGGTGCGCTGGGTGGAGCAGGGGATTGGTTGTTCAAAAGTGCCGGATATTCACAATGTGGCGCTGATGGAAGACCGCGCAACGCTGCGCATCTCCAGCCAGCATATCGCCAACTGGTTACGTCACGGTATTTTGACTAAAGAACAGGTGCAGGCGTCGCTGGAGAATATGGCGAAAGTGGTTGATCAGCAAAACGCTGGCGATCCGGCTTATCGTCCGATGGCGGGGAATTTCGCTAACTCGAGTGCTTTTAAAGCTGCCAGCGATTTAATCTTCCTCGGCGTGAAACAGCCAAACGGTTATACCGAACCGTTATTACACGCCTGGCGTTTACGCGAAAAAGAAAGTCATTAATAGCGTCAAAAAAGCCCCGGCAAGTTTTATTGTCGGGGCTATGATAGTAACTGCGGTAGTACATTTATCCCGGAAATAACCGGAGCGATTATCAGGGTTTAACAATATTAAATACCCGTAGCGCATTACTAGCGGGCCTAAAACAACAATATGGACATCTTAACGATACTCTGCGTCTGCGTGTGCGGAACAGAAACCCTTACCCGATATACTTGTTATGCCAGAGGTAGCAATTGCGTTAACGGCGTACTGTTGCTGTAAAGTATAACGCCTATATTTTACAGTTCAGTCCTCTTTTGCTTATTACAACCTTAAGTATATCAAGCATATAAAGATAATAAGAGACTGAACAATATGGTTACCTGGACCCAAATGTATATGCCGATGGGAGGACTGGGGCTATCCGCTCTGGTCGCCCTGATCCCGATAATATTCTTCTTCGTTGCACTCGCGGTATTACGTCTGAAAGGACATGTCGCTGGAGCAATAACCCTTATATTATCTATCCTGATTGCAATATTCGCCTTTAAAATGCCGATTGATATGGCATTTGCTGCTGCGGGCTATGGCTTTATTTATGGATTATGGCCAATAGCGTGGATTATTGTCGCGGCGGTGTTCCTGTATAAATTAACCGTTGCCAGCGGGCAGTTCGATATTATCCGCAGCTCGGTTATCTCCATCACCGACGATCAGCGTTTGCAGGTGTTACTGATTGGTTTCTCCTTTGGTGCGTTGCTGGAAGGAGCGGCTGGCTTTGGTGCGCCGGTGGCGATTACCGGTGCGCTGCTGGTGGGCCTGGGCTTCAAACCGTTATACGCGGCGGGGCTGTGTCTGATTGCCAATACTGCGCCGGTGGCGTTTGGTGCGTTGGGCGTGCCGATTCTGGTCGCCGGTCAGGTAACGGGAATCGATCCGTTCCACATTGGCGCAATGGCGGGACGTCAGTTACCGTTCCTGTCGGTTCTTGTGCCGTTCTGGCTGGTAGCAATGATGGACGGCTGGAAAGGGGTGAAAGAGACGTGGCCAGCGGCGCTGGTTGCTGGGGGAAGCTTCGCTGTCACTCAGTTCTTTACCTCTAACTATATTGGTCCGGAACTGCCGGATATTACTTCGGCGCTGGTGAGTATCGTCTCACTCGCTTTATTCCTTAAAGTCTGGCGGCCGAAAAATACCGAAACGGCAATCAGCATGGGACAATCCGCAGGTGCGATGGTGGTAAATAAGCCATCTTCTGGCGGTCCCGTGCCTTCAGAATATAGTCTGGGGCAAATCATTCGAGCGTGGTCACCGTTTTTAATCTTAACGGTGCTGGTCACCATCTGGACCATGAAGCCGTTTAAAGCGTTATTTGCTCCGGGCGGCGCGTTTTATTCACTGGTGATTAATTTCCAGATCCCTCATTTGCATCAACAAGTGTTGAAAGCGGCACCCATTGTCGCCCAACCAACGCCAATGGATGCGGTGTTTAAATTCGACCCCCTCTCGGCTGGCGGCACCGCTATTTTTATTGCGGCGATTATCTCTATCTTCATCCTCGGTGTGGGGATCAAGAAAGGTATTGGCGTCTTTGCCGAAACGCTAATTAGCTTGAAGTGGCCGATACTGTCGATTGGCATGGTGCTGGCGTTCGCCTTCGTCACCAACTATTCTGGCATGTCCACCACGCTGGCGCTGGTACTGGCAGGTACAGGCGTGATGTTCCCGTTCTTCTCACCGTTTCTCGGCTGGCTGGGCGTATTCCTTACCGGCTCGGACACCTCCTCTAACGCCCTGTTTGGTTCACTGCAATCGACCACGGCGCAGCAAATCAACGTCTCTGACACCCTGCTGGTGGCAGCAAACACCAGCGGCGGCGTAACTGGCAAGATGATCTCCCCGCAATCTATCGCCGTGGCCTGCGCCGCGACGGGCATGGTGGGCCGAGAATCTGAACTGTTCCGCTACACCGTGAAGCACAGTCTGATTTTTGCCAGCGTTATCGGCATTATCACCCTGCTGCAGGCGTATGTGTTTACCGGGATGTTAGTCTCGTAAATCAATAAAGCCGGATGATCGTTAATATCATCCGGCTTCATTTACATTATTCTGTCTTATTAATTGAAAATCATTTCTCGCTTTATTATCCATGCAGCAATAATGTTTTGCGTTCAGATAACCTGCTAAATAATTAAGAGCGTGAGAACATCTATTTTTTTATCACGCAAAACAAGTCTGTATTAATTATGTTCGCTTGATGAGCAAACACCGTTCTATCTGTTGCTTTTGCAATCTTAATCGTTAAAACTACCAACAAATTTATATAGTTACGTTGTGAAATGTTGTTAATTTTTTGTTTGTTGAAATTTCGTAAAAATAGCCAGATAGACATCGTATAGGGGTTATTCTTATAAATTTCACCTGTTTTCTATCAATGATGTCGTTTTCTTAAGAATGGAGGAAGTTATTAGAGAAGATAAAGCATAAAACTATTTCTCCCAGTTACGAATTTTTTAACATTGTTTTGTCACTTGCGTTATTAATGAATAAGAAATTTAAATATAAGAAATCGCTTTTAGCGGCTATTTTGAGCGCAACCCTGTTAGCCGGTTGTGATGGCGGTGGTTCCGGATCTTCCTCCGATACGCCGCCTGTAGATTCTGGAACAGGGTCTTTGCCGGAAGTGAAACCTGATCCAACACCAAACCCGGAGCCGACGCCTGAGCCAACGCCGGACCCAGAGCCTACGCCAGAACCGATACCTGATCCTGAACCAACACCAGAACCGGAGCCAGAACCTGTTCCTACGAAAACGGGTTATCTGACCCTGGGCGGAAGCCAGCGGGTAACTGGTGCTACCTGTAATGGTGAATCCAGCGATGGCTTTACATTTAAACCTGGCGAGGACGTTACTTGCGTGGCGGGTAACACGACAATTGCCACCTTCAACACTCAGTCAGAAGCTGCGCGTAGCTTGCGTGCGGTTGAAAAAGTGTCGTTTAGCCTTGAGGACGCGCAAGAACTGGCGGGCTCCGATGACAAGAAAAGCAATGCGGTTTCGCTGGTAACGTCCAGTAACAGCTGTCCGGCGAATACAGAACAGGTTTGTCTGACGTTCTCCTCGGTGATCGAGAGTAAACGCTTCGACTCGCTGTATAAGCAAATCGATCTGGCACCGGAAGAGTTCAAAAAGCTGGTCAATGAAGAGGTGGAAAACAATGCTGCGACCGATAAAGCGCCATCCACTCATACTTCACCGGTCGTGCCCGTCACCACGCCGGGAACAAAACCGGATCTGAACGCTTCCTTCGTGTCGGCTAACGCGGAACAGTTTTATCAGTATCAACCCACTGAAATCATTCTCTCTGAAGGTCGACTGGTCGATAGCCAGGGATATGGTGTTGCTGGCGTCAACTACTACACCAATTCAGGCCGTGGCGTGACAGGGGAAAATGGTGAATTTTCCTTTAGCTGGGGCGAAACCATCTCCTTTGGTATCGATACCTTTGAACTGGGTTCAGTGCGCGGCAATAAGTCGACCATTGCGCTGACTGAACTGGGTGATGAAGTTCGCGGGGCGAATATTGATCAGCTTATTCATCGCTATTCGACGACCGGGCAAAATAATACCCGTGTTGTTCCGGACGATGTACGCAAGGTCTTTGCCGAATATCCCAACGTGATCAACGAGATTATCAATCTCTCGTTATCCAACGGTGCGACGCTGGGGGAAGGTGAGCAAGTCGTTAATCTGCCTAACGAATTTATTGAGCAGTTTAATACGGGTCAGGCCAAAGAGATCGATACCGCGATTTGTGCGAAAACCGATGGTTGTAACGAGGCTCGCTGGTTCTCGCTGACGACGCGCAATGTTAATGACGGCCAGATTCAGGGCGTTATCAACAAGCTGTGGGGCGTGGATACGAACTACAAATCTGTCAGCAAGTTCCATGTATTCCATGACTCCACCAACTTCTATGGCAGCACGGGTAATGCGCGCGGTCAGGCGGTGGTGAATATCTCCAACGCGGCCTTCCCGATTCTGATGGCGCGTAATGATAAAAACTACTGGCTGGCCTTCGGCGAGAAACGGGCCTGGGATAAAAATGAGCTGGCGTACATTACTGAAGCGCCTTCCATTGTGCGACCAGAGAACGTGACACGCGAAACCGCCACCTTCAACCTGCCGTTTATTTCGCTGGGGCAAGTGGGCGATGGCAAGCTGATGGTTATCGGTAACCCACACTACAACAGCATCCTGCGTTGCCCGAACGGTTACAGCTGGAACGGGGGCGTTAATAAAGATGGGCAGTGTACGCTCAACAGCGACCCGGATGACATGAAGAACTTCATGGAGAACGTGCTGCGCTATCTGTCAAATGATCGCTGGTTGCCGGATGCAAAATCCAATATGACCGTGGGTACTAACCTGGACACGGTGTATTTCAAAAAACACGGGCAGGTTACAGGAAATAGTGCTGCGTTCGGCTTTCATCCGGATTTTGCGGGTATCTCTGTTGAGCATTTAAGTAGCTATGGCGATCTCGACCCGCAGGAAATGCCGCTGCTGATCCTCAACGGCTTTGAGTATGTGACTCAGGTTGGTAACGATCCTTATGCAATCCCGCTGCGTGCAGATACCAGCAAACCGAAGCTGACCCAGCAGGATGTGACCGATTTGATCGCCTATATGAACAAAGGTGGATCGGTGCTGATCATGGAAAACGTGATGAGCAATCTTAAGGAAGAGAGCGCATCTGGCTTTGTACGTCTGCTTGATGCCGCAGGTTTGTCGATGGCGCTTAACAAGTCGGTAGTAAATAACGATCCGCAAGGCTACCCGGACCGCGTTCGTCAACGACGTTCAACGCCAATTTGGGTCTATGAGCGTTATCCGGCTGTCGATGGTAAACCACCGTATACCATTGATGACACCACGAAAGAAGTTATCTGGAAATATCAGCAAGAAAACAAACCTGATGACAAACCGAAGCTGGAAGTTGCCAGCTGGCAGGAAGAAGTTGAGGGTAAACAGGTAACTCAATTCGCCTTTATCGATGAAGCCGACCACAAAACGCCTGAGTCACTGGCTGCGGCGAAGAAGAGAATTCTGGACGCGTTCCCAGGGCTGGAAGAGTGTAAGGATTCTGACTACCACTATGAGGTCAACTGTCTGGAATATCGTCCTGGCACGGGGGTTCCGGTTACTGGTGGCATGTATGTTCCACAGTATACGCAACTAAGCCTTAACGCCGACACTGCGAAAGCGATGGTGCAGGCTGCGGATTTAGGCACCAACATTCAGCGTCTGTATCAGCATGAGCTTTACTTCCGTACCAATGGTCGCAAAGGTGAGCGTCTGAGCAGCGTCGATCTGGAACGTCTGTACCAGAACATGTCGGTCTGGCTGTGGAATAAAATTGAATATCGCTATGAAAACGACAAGGATGACGAGCTGGGCTTTAAAACGTTCACCGAGTTCCTGAACTGTTACGCCAACAATGCTTATGATGGTGGCACGCAGTGCTCCGCAGAGCTGAAACAATCGCTGATCGATAACAAGATGATCTACGGTGAAGGCAGCAAAGCGGGCATGATGAACCCGAGCTACCCGCTTAACTATATGGAAAAACCGCTGACGCGCCTGATGCTGGGGCGTTCCTGGTGGGATCTGAACATCAAGGTTGATGTCGAGAAGTATCCGGGGGCGGTATCGGCTGAAGGTGAGGAGGTTACTGAAACCATCAACCTGTACTCGAATCCGACCAAATGGTTTGCGGGTAACATGCAGTCTACTGGCCTGTGGGCTCCGGCTCAGCAGGAAGTCAGCATTAAGTCCAATGCGAAAGTCCCTGTGACTGTTACCGTGGCGCTGGCTGACGACCTGACCGGGCGTGAGAAGCATGAGGTTGCGCTGAACCGTCCGCCAAGAGTGACTAAAACATACTCTCTGGATGCTAGCGGCACGGTGAAGTTCAAGGTTCCTTACGGTGGTCTGATTTATATCAAGAGCGACAGTAAAGAGGAGAAATCAGCCAACTTCACCTTTACTGGCGTGGTAAAAGCGCCGTTCTATAAAGACGGTAAATGGAAAAACGACCTGAAATCCCCTGCGCCGTTGGGTGAGCTGGAGTCTGCGTCGTTCGTCTATACCACGCCGAAGAAGAACCTTGAGGCCAGCAATTACAAGGGCGGTCTGAAACAATTCGCTGAGGATCTGGATACCTTTGCCAGCTCGATGAATGACTTCTACGGTCGTGATGGCGAAAGCGGTAAGCACCGGATGTTTACCTATGAAGCATTGACGGGGCACAAACATCGTTTCACCAACGATGTGCAGATCTCCATCGGTGATGCGCACTCTGGTTATCCGGTGATGAACAGCAGCTTCTCGCCGAACAGCACCACGCTGCCGACGACGCCGCTGAACGACTGGCTGATCTGGCACGAAGTAGGGCACAACGCTGCAGAAACGCCGCTGACTGTACCGGGCGCAACTGAAGTGGCGAACAACGTGCTGGCGCTGTACATGCAGGATCGTTATCTCGGCAAGATGAACCGTGTCGCTGACGATATTACCGTTGCGCCGGAATATCTGGAGGAGAGCAACGGTCAGGCATGGGCGCGTGGCGGTGCGGGTGACCGTCTGCTGATGTACGCGCAGCTGAAGGAATGGGCAGAGAAAAACTTTGATATCAAACAGTGGTATCCAGAAGGCTCTCTGCCAGCGTTCTACAGCGAGCGTGAAGGGATGAAAGGCTGGAACCTGTTCCAGTTGATGCACCGTAAAGCACGCGGCGATGATGTTGGCAATGACAAATTTGGCAACAGAAACTACTGTGCCGAATCCAACGGTAACGCTGCCGACACGCTGATGCTGTGTGCATCCTGGGTCGCTCAGACGGACCTTTCCGCATTCTTTAAGAAATGGAATCCGGGCGCGAATGCTTACCAGTTGCCGGGAGCGACAGAGATGAGCTTCGAGGGCGGTGTGAGCCAGTCGGCTTACAACACGCTCGCGTCACTCGATCTGCCGAAACCGAAGCAAGGGCCGGAAACCATTAACAAGGTTACCGAGTATTCGATGCCTGCTGAATAACCCGGATAAGGCGTTCACGCCGCATCCGGCATGAAATAAGGCGCACCGGGTTGCGCCAGCTTATCGGGCCTGGAGGAAAGCCATATGGCATACACCTGCAGGCCCGCATCCGGCAAGTTACAACAAACAACCTTTAACCATGCTTTTTGATGTTTTTCAGCAATACCCCGCGGCGATGCCCGTCCTGGCAACCGTCGGAGGATTGATTATAGGTAGTTTTTTGAATGTGGTGATTTGGCGTTACCCCATCATGCTGCGCCAACAAATGGCGGAGTTTCACGGTGAAATGCCGAGTGCGCAGTCAAAAATAAGCCTGGCGCTGCCACGTTCGCACTGTCCACATTGTCAGCAGACCATCCGCGTTCGTGACAATATTCCGCTGCTCTCCTGGCTGATGCTCAAAGGGCGCTGCCGCGACTGTCAGGCGAAAATCAGCAAGCGTTATCCGCTGGTGGAGTTATTGACAGCACTTGCTTTTTTGCTGGCGAGTCTGGTCTGGCCAGAAAGTGGATGGGGGCTGGCGGTGATGATATTATCCGCCTGGCTGATTGCCGCGAGCGTCATCGACCTCGATCACCAATGGCTGCCCGATGTTTTTACTCAGGGCGTATTGTGGACAGGACTGATTGCGGCATGGGCGCAGCAGAGTCCGCTCACGCTACAAGATGCAGTCACCGGCGTCCTGGTGGGATTTATCACTTTTTACTCTCTGCGTTGGATAGCCGGAATAGTTCTGCGTAAAGAAGCATTAGGCATGGGCGATGTATTACTTTTCGCCGCGTTAGGTGGCTGGGTGGGGGCATTGTCGCTGCCCAATGTTGCTTTAATCGCCTCATGCTGCGGCCTGATATATGCCGTTATTACAAAAAGAGGATCAACCACACTGCCTTTTGGACCGTGTTTAAGTCTGGGCGGTATAGCAACACTTTATCTACAGGCATTGTTTTAATGATAACCACGTCATTATCAAAGTGACATTTTAACTCTTATTAATAACCTTAGAGATTATTTACCATGTCGATAAAACAGATGCCAGGGAGGGTATTAATATCGCTATTGTTGAGCGTTACAGGATTATTAAGTGGCTGTGCCAGCCATAATGAAAACGCCAGTTTACTGGCGAAAAAACAGGCGCAAAATATCAGCCAAAACCTGCCGATTAAATCTGCGGGATATACCTTAGTGCTGGCACAAAGTAGCGGCACGACGTTAAAAATGACCATTATCAGCGAAGCGGGGACTCAGACCACGCAGACGCCTGACGCCTTTTTAACCAGCTATCAACGACAAATGTGCACTGACCCAACGGTGAAATTAATGCTCACTGAGGGAATTAATTACAGCATAACGATTAATGATACACGTACAGGTAACCAGTATCAGCGGAAACTGGATCGTACCACCTGTGGAATAGTCAAAGCATAACGTCGGGTAGATATAAATTGGCGCGGGTTGTTTTTCGTGACGCACGAATTTATCTCATTCAATGGCTGACAAAAATTCGTCACACTCTTAACCAGAGACAATCTCTTAATACAGACAAAGAGCATCTGCGTAAAATTGCACGCGGGATGTTCTGGCTGATGCTGCTTATTATTTCTGCAAAAATGGCGTATTCACTCTGGCGCTATTTCTCCTTTTCTGCGGAATATACGGCTGTTTCCCCATCGGCGAATAAACCGCCCCGTGCGGATGCAAAAACGTTCGATAAAAATGACGTGCAATTAATCAGCCAGCAAAACTGGTTTGGCAAATATCAGCCCGTCGCCACGCCGGTAAAACAACCCGAACCTGTGCCTGTGGCAGAAACGCGTCTTAATGTGGTGTTGCGTGGGATCGCCTTTGGTGCCAGACCCGGCGCGGTTATTGAAGAAGGTGGCAAACAGCAGGTCTATTTGCAGGGGGAACGGCTTGGTTCTCACAACGCGGTGATTGAGGAAATCAACCGCGACCATGTGATGCTGCGCTATCAGGGAAAAATAGAGCGCCTGAGCCTGGCAGAAGAGGGGCATTCCACCGTAGCCGTGACCAACAAAAAAGCCGTCAGTGACGAAGCAAAGCAAGCTGTTGCTCAGCCTGCTGCCAGTGCGCCAGTTGAGATCCCGACTGCCGTGCGTCAGGCACTGACGAAAGATCCGCAGAAAATTTTTAACTATATCCAGCTTACGCCTGTGCGTAAGGAGGGGATTGTCGGTTATGCAGTGAAGCCGGGGGCAGATCGTTCTCTGTTCGATGCCAGCGGTTTCAAGGAAGGCGATATCGCCATTGCGCTAAATCAGCAGGATTTCACTGATCCACGAGCAATGATTGCTCTGATGCGGCAGTTACCTTCAATGGATTCCATTCAACTTACGGTTTTACGCAAGGGTGCGCGCCACGACATTTCCATCGCGCTGCGCTAACCGCATTTAATCCAGGAGAATCATTCATCGTGTTTTGGCGTGATATTACGTTGTCGGTCTGGCGTAAGAAGACAACTGGCCTCAAAACAAAAAAGCGTTTACTGCCGCTGGTGCTGGCAGCGGCATTATGCAGTTCACCGGTCTGGGCGGAAGAAGCCACTTTCACCGCTAATTTTAAAGATACCGACCTGAAATCGTTCATCGAAACCGTCGGCGCTAACCTTAATAAAACCATCATTATGGGGCCGGGCGTACAGGGGAAAGTGAGTATTCGCACCATGACCCCGCTCAATGAACGCCAGTATTACCAGCTATTCCTTAACCTGCTGGAAGCACAGGGGTATGCCGTCGTACCGATGGAAAACGACGTGCTGAAGGTGGTGAAATCCAGCGCTGCGAAAGTCGAGCCGCTGCCGCTGGTCGGTGAAGGCAGCGACAACTACGCGGGCGATGAAATGGTCACCAAAGTAGTGCCGGTACGTAATGTGTCAGTACGCGAGCTGGCACCGATTCTGCGCCAGATGATCGACAGCGCAGGCTCAGGCAACGTTGTTAATTACGATCCCTCCAACGTGATTATGCTCACCGGACGCGCCTCCGTCGTGGAGCGGCTGACGGAAGTGATCCAGCGTGTGGATCACGCGGGTAATCGCACTGAAGAGGTGATCCCGCTGGATAACGCCTCGGCTTCGGAAATCGCCCGCGTGCTGGAAAGCCTGACGAAAAACAGCGGCGAGAACCAGCCTGCGACGCTGAAATCTCAAATTGTCGCCGATGAACGCACCAACAGTGTGATTGTCAGTGGTGACCCCGCCACGCGGGACAAAATGCGCCGTCTGATCCGTCGCCTGGACTCAGAAATGGAGCGCAGCGGCAACAGCCAGGTTTTCTATCTCAAATACAGCAAAGCCGAAGATCTGGTCGATGTACTGAAGCAGGTCAGCGGCACGCTCACGGCGGCTAAAGAAGAGGCGGAAGGCACGGTCGGTAGCGGGCGTGAGATTGTCTCCATCGCCGCCAGCAAACACAGTAATGCCCTGATTGTTACTGCGCCGCAGGACATCATGCAATCGCTGCAAAGCGTGATTGAACAACTGGATATTCGCCGTGCTCAGGTGCATGTCGAGGCGTTGATCGTGGAAGTTGCCGAAGGTAGCAATATCAATTTCGGCGTGCAGTGGGCGTCGAAAGATGCCGGATTAATGCAGTTTGCTAATGGTACGCAGATCCCTATCGGTACGCTGGGCGCAGCCATTTCTCAGGCGAAACCGCAGAAAGGCTCGACGGTGATCAGTGAAAACGGCGCTACCACCATTAATCCGGATACCAACGGCGATCTCTCCACGCTCGCCCAGCTTCTTTCCGGCTTTAGCGGTACGGCGGTTGGTGTGGTGAAAGGCGACTGGATGGCGCTGGTGCAGGCGGTTAAAAACGACTCCAGCTCTAACGTGCTCTCCACGCCGAGCATCACCACGCTGGACAACCAGGAAGCCTTCTTCATGGTGGGCCAGGACGTTCCGGTATTAACCGGCTCTACCGTTGGCTCCAATAACAGCAATCCTTTCAATACAGTAGAAAGGAAAAAAGTCGGCATCATGCTGAAAGTCACGCCGCAGATTAACGAAGGTAACGCGGTACAGATGGTGATTGAGCAGGAAGTCTCGAAGGTGGAAGGACAGACCAGCCTCGACGTGGTGTTTGGTGAGCGCAAACTGAAAACCACCGTGCTGGCTAACGATGGTGAGCTGATTGTGCTTGGTGGTCTGATGGACGATCAGGCGGGAGAAAGCGTGGCGAAAGTGCCGCTGCTGGGCGATATCCCATTGATTGGTAACCTGTTTAAATCGACGGCGGATAAAAAAGAAAAACGTAACCTGATGGTGTTTATCCGTCCGACCATTCTGCGTGACGGTATGGCGGCAGACGGCGTGTCGCAGCGCAAATATAACTATATGCGCGCCGAACAGATCTATCGTGATGAGCAAGGTTTAAGCCTGATGCCGCACACTGCACAGCCGGTACTGCCAGCGCAAAACCAGGCCTTACCGCCGGAAGTTCGCGCGTTCCTCAATGCCGGGAGAACGCGTTAATGGTGCCTGTAGCACAGGAAACCACCGCCAACACCGTGCGTCTGCCCTACAGTTTCAGCCGTCGGTTTAGCCTGGTGGCATGGTGCGAAGCGTCGCTGGAGATCCTCCACGTTCATCCGCTATCGCTCTCTGTTTTGCAGGAGCTGCAGCGGGGGCTGAACGCGCCCTTTACGCTGCGGCAAATCGACGAGGCCGAATTTGAACAGCGGCTGAATGCGGTCTGGCAGCGGGACTCTTCCGAGGCTCGCCAGCTGATGGAAGATCTCGGTTCTGCCGAGGACTTTTTTACCCTCGCGGAAGAACTGCCGGAAACGGAAGATCTGCTGGAAAGCGACGACGATGCGCCGATCATCAAACTGATCAACGCCATGCTGGCAGAGGCAATCAAAGAAGGCGCTTCGGATATCCACATTGAGACGTTTGAAAAGAGTCTGGTGATCCGTTTTCGTGTTGACGGCACATTACATGAAATGCTGCGTCCGGGGCGCAAACTGGCCTCGCTGCTGGTGTCGCGTATCAAGGTGATGGCGCGGCTGGACATTGCCGAAAAGCGCGTGCCGCAGGATGGACGTATTGCGCTGTTGCTGGGCGGCCGGGCGATTGACGGGCGTGTCTCCACCATGCCTTCTGCCTGGGGCGAGCGCGTGGTGCTGCGACTGCTGGACAAAAACCAGGCCCGCCTGACGCTGGAGCGTCTGGGGCTTAGCCAGCAACTGACCGCGCAGTTGCGCCAGCTGTTACACAAACCGCACGGCATCTTTCTGGTGACGGGGCCGACGGGTTCCGGCAAAAGCACCACGCTGTACGCCGGATTGCAGGAGCTGAACAACCATTCGCGCAACATTCTCACGGTTGAAGATCCCATCGAATACATGATTGAAGGGATCGGTCAGACGCAGGTTAACACCCGCGTCGGCATGACCTTTGCCCGTGGGCTGCGCGCGATTTTGCGTCAGGACCCGGATGTGGTGATGGTCGGTGAAATCCGCGATACCGAAACCGCAGAAATCGCCGTCCAGGCTTCACTTACCGGACACCTGGTCCTTTCCACGCTGCATACCAACACAGCGGTGGGGGCGATCACACGTTTGCAGGATATGGGCGTGGAGCCTTTCCTGCTCTCTTCCAGTCTGACGGGCGTGATGGCGCAGCGACTGGTTCGCACGCTGTGTCCCGACTGCCGCCAGCCCGCACCAGCCACTGACGAAGAAAAACGCCTGCTGGGAATTACCGACGCCCGTACCGTCACTCTGTACCATCCACAGGGCTGTCCCGCCTGTAATCACAAAGGTTTTCGCGGACGGACTGCCATCCATGAGCTGATCGTGGTGGATGCCACATTGCGTGATTTGATCCACCGTCAGGCCGGGGAGCTGGAGCTGGAACGTTATGTCCGACAACACTCTGCGGGTATCCGCAGCAACGGCATTGAGAAAGTGCTCGCCGGAGAAACCTCTCTCGATGAAGTTCTGCGGGTAACCATGGAGGCGTAATGGCACTGTTTTACTATCAGGCGCTGGAGCGTAATGGTCGCAAAACCAAAGGTATGATTGAGGCGGATTCCGCGCGTCATGCCCGCCAGTTGTTGCGCGGTAAAGAGCTTATCCCCGTGCATATTGAAGCCCGGATGAATACTTCGTCAGGGGGGATGTTGCAGCGTCGGCGGCACGCACATCGTCGCGTGGCGGCGGCAGATCTTGCGCTGTTCACGCGCCAACTGGCAACGCTGGTACAGGCAGCAATGCCGCTGGAAACCTGCTTACAGGCGGTCAGTGAGCAAAGTGAAAAACTGCATGTAAAAAGCCTCGGAATGGCGCTGCGCAGCCGGATTCAGGAAGGTTACACCCTGTCGGACAGCCTGCGCGAACATCCCCGCGTCTTTGATTCTCTGTTTTGTTCGATGGTTGCTGCCGGAGAAAAATCCGGGCATCTCGACGTGGTGCTTAATCGCCTGGCAGATTACACCGAACAGCGACAGCGCCTGAAATCACGTCTATTGCAGGCCATGCTCTATCCGCTGGTTCTGCTGGTGGTGGCAACGGGCGTGGTCACTATTTTGCTGACGGCGGTAGTACCGAAAATCATCGAACAGTTTGATCATCTCGGACACGCGCTGCCCGTCTCCACCCGCACGCTTATTGCCATGAGCGATGCGTTGCAGGCCAGCGGCGTTTACTGGCTGGCGGGTTTGCTGGGGCTTCTGGTGCTGGGGCAACGGCTACTTAAAAATCCTGCGATGCGCCTGCGCTGGGATAAAACCTTGCTGCGCCTGCCCGTGATAGGGCGTGTTGCGCGCGGACTGAATACGGCGCGTTTTTCCCGCACGTTAAGCATCCTCACCGCCAGCAGTGTTCCGCTACTGGAAGGCATTCAGACCGCTGCCGCCGTGTCGGCAAATCGCTATGTCGAGCAACAACTGCTGTTGGCGGCAGATCGCGTCCGCGAAGGAAGCAGTCTGCGCGCTGCGCTGGCGGAGTTGCGCCTGTTCCCCCCGATGATGCTGTACATGATCGCCTCCGGCGAACAGAGCGGCGAACTGGAAACCATGCTTGAACAGGCCGCAGTTAACCAGGAGCGGGAATTTGATACCCAGGTGGGGCTGGCGTTGGGGCTGTTTGAGCCGGCGCTGGTGGTGATGATGGCGGGCGTGGTGCTGTTTATCGTCATCGCCATCCTCGAGCCGATGCTGCAACTGAACAATATGGTTGGAATGTAATTTACGGAGTTATCACATGAATTCGTTATCCCGCACACAAAAACCACGGGCAGGTTTTACCCTGCTGGAAGTGATGGTGGTGATTGTTATTCTTGGCGTCCTGGCAAGTCTGGTGGTGCCTAACCTGTTGGGCAATAAAGAGAAAGCGGATCGGCAAAAAGCCATCAGCGATATCGTGGCGCTGGAAAACGCACTGGATATGTACCGACTGGATAACGGGCGTTATCCAACTACCGAACAGGGGCTTGAGGCGCTGATCCAGCAGCCAGCCAATATGGCGGACGCCCGCAACTACCGTACTGGTGGATACATTAAACGACTGCCAAAGGATCCGTGGGGCAATGATTATCAGTATCTCAGCCCGGGTGAAAAAGGGCTGTTTGATGTTTATACCCTGGGGGCGGATGGTCAGGAAAACGGGGAAGGCGCTGGCGCAGATATCGGTAACTGGAATTTGCAGGAGTTTCAGTAAGCAGTGCCTGAACGCGGATTCACACTTCTGGAAATCATGTTGGTGATTTTCCTTATCGGCCTTGCCAGTTCGGGCGTGGTACAGACGTTTGCGACCGATTCTGAACCGCCCGCGAAAAAAGCGGCACAGGATTTTCTGACTCGCTTTGCGCAGTTTAAGGACAGGGCAGTGATTGAAGGGCAGACACTCGGTGTGCTAATCGACGCGCCTGGCTATCAGTTTATGCAGCGTCGTCAGGGGCAGTGGTTGCCCGTTTCCGCGACCCGGTTATCGGCACAGGTTACGGTGCCAAAACAGGTGCAGATGCTGTTACAACCCGGAAGTGATATCTGGCAGAAGGAGTATGCGCTGGAGCTGCAACGTCGTCGCCTGACGCTGCACGATATTGAACTGGAGCTGCAAAAAGAGGCGAAAAAGAAGACGCCGCAGATCCGTTTTTCGCCTTTTGAACCCGCCACGCCGTTTACGCTGCGCTTCTACTCGGCGGCGCAAAACGCATGTTGGGCGGTAAAACTGGCGCACGATGGCGCGTTATCCCTCAATCAATGTGATGAGAGGATGCCATGAAGCGCGGATTTACCTTGCTGGAAGTGATGCTCGCGCTGGCGATTTTTGCGCTGGCTGCCACGGCGGTATTACAGATTGCCAGCGGTGCGCTGAGTAATCAGCACGTTCTTGAGGAAAAAACGGTAGCGGGCTGGGTGGCTGAAAACCAGACTGCGCTGCTCTACCTGATGACCCGTGGGCAGCGGGCGGTCAGGCAGCAGGGCGAGAGCGATATGGCAGGAAGCCGCTGGTACTGGCGAACCACACCGCTGAGTACAGGCAACGCGCTGCTCCAGGCGGTGGATATTGAAGTCAGCCTTCACGAAGACTTTTCGTCGGTCATTCAGTCACGACGCGCCTGGTTTAGCGCCGTGGGAGGCCAACAGTGAGAAGGACTCGCGCTGGTTTCACGTTACTGGAAATGTTGGTGGCAATTGCCATTTTTGCCTCGCTGGCACTGATGGCGCAGCAGGTGACTAACGGCGTCACGCGCGTGAATAGCGCCGTCGCCGATCACGATCAAAAACTAAACCTCATGCAGCAAACGATGAGTTTTCTGACCCACGATCTGACCCAAATGATGCCGCGTCCGGTAAGAGGCGATCAGGGCCAGCGTGAACCAGCTTTACTGGCTGGCGCTGGCGTGCTGGCGTCTGAGAGTGAAGGAATGCGTTTTGTGCGCGGCGGTGTGGTTAACCCGTTGATGCGTCTGCCGCGCAGTAATCTGCTCACCGTCGGTTACCGCATTCATGACGGTTATCTCGAACGGTTAGCCTGGCCGCTGACCGATGCCGCAGGCAGCGTGAAGCCGACAATGCAAAAGTTGATTCCGGCCGATTCGCTCCGTTTGCAGTTCTACGACGGCACGCGCTGGCAGGAGAGCTGGTCGTCAGTACAGGCGATCCCTGTGGCGGTACGCATGACCCTGCATTCGCCGCAATGGGGCGAGATTGAACGCATCTGGTTGTTACGCGGGCCGCAATAATCATGATCACCTCACCACCAAAACGCGGAATGGCACTGGTCGTGGTGCTGGTATTGCTGGCGGTTATGATGCTGGTAACCATCACGCTTTCCGGGCGGATGCAGCAACAACTTGGGCGAACGCGCAGCCAGCAGGAGTACCAGCAGGCGCTGTGGTACAGCGCCAGTGCGGAAAGCCTGGCGCTGAGCGCGCTCAGTCTGAGCCTGAAAAATGAAAAGCGCGTGCATCTGGCACAGCCGTGGGCATCCGGCCCTCGTTTCTTCCCTCTGCCGCAGGGGCAAATTGCGGTCACCCTGCGTGACGCACAGGCTTGCTTTAACCTGAATGCCCTTGCTCAGCCGACAACGGCGTCGCGTCCGCTTGCGGTACAACAGTTGATTGCCCTGATCTCGCGCCTGGATGTGCCTGCTTATCGGGCCGAACTGATAGCCGAAAGCCTGTGGGAGTTTATTGACGAGGACCGCAGCGTGCAGACGCGTCTGGGCCGTGAAGACAGCGAGTATCTCGCCCGTTCGGTGCCTTTCTACGCCGCGAATCAACCGCTGGCTGATATCAGTGAGATGCGCGTGGTGCAGGGAATGGACGCCGGGCTTTATCAAAAACTGAAACCGCTGGTCTGTGCGCTGCCGATGACCCGCCAGCAAATCAACATCAATACTTTAGACGTCACGCAAAGTGTGATTCTTGAGGCGCTGTTTGACCCGTGGTTAAGCCCTGTTCAGGCGCGGGCGTTATTACAACAACGTCCGGCGAAGGGCTGGGAAGATGTCGATCAGTTTCTTGCACAGCCGCTACTTGCTGACGTCGATGAGCGTACTAAAAAACAGCTAAAAACCGTCCTGAGCGTGGACAGCAATTACTTCTGGCTGCGTTCAGATATCACCGTGAATGAGATTGAACTGACGATGAACTCGTTAATTGTCCGCATGGGCCCACAACACTTTTCGGTTCTCTGGCATCAGACAGGAGAAAGTGAGTGAGTTCCATCCTTGAGATTTTTTTCCCGCTTTGCGCCGCTGATCCCATCCATTGGCAGCGCCGTACACCCGATGTGGAGCACGGTATCTGGTCTGACGTTGCTAACGAACAGCTCCAGCAATGGCTGCAAACCGATGCGATTCGACTCTACATTCCCGGCGAATGGATCAGCGTCTGGCAGGTTGAACTGCCTGATGTCGCCCGTAAGCAGATACCGACCATTCTGCCCGCCTTACTGGAAGAAGAGCTGAACCAGGATATCGATGAACTGCATTTCGCCCCGTTGAATATCGACCAGCAACTGGCAACCGTAGCAGTGATTCACCAACAGCATATGCGCAACATTGCGCAGTGGTTGCAGGAAAACGGCATCACCCGCGCTACCGTCGCGCCGGACTGGATGTCCATTCCTTGTGGGTTTATGGCTTGCGATGCGCAACGGGTTATCTGCCGCATCGATGAATGCCGGGGATGGAGCGCCGGGCTGGCGCTGGCTCCGGTCATGTTCCGCGCCCAGCTCAATGAGCAGGATTTACCGCTTTCGCTAACCGTAGTCGGCATTGCACCGGAAAAGCTATCAGCATGGGCTGGCGCAGACGCTGAACGCCTGACCGTTACAGCTCTGCCCGCCATTACCACTTATGGCGAACCGGAAGGGAACCTGCTGACAGGGCCGTGGCAGCCTCGCGTCAGCTACCGAAAACAGTGGGCGCGCTGGCGGGTGATGATTCTGCCGATATTGCTGATTCTGGTTGCGCTGGCAGTGGAGCGGGGCGTGACGTTATGGAGCGTCAGCGAACAGGTGGCGCAAAGCCGCACCCAGGCGGAGGAACAGTTCTTAACGTTGTTCCCGGAGCAGAAGCGGATTGTGAATTTACGCTCTCAGGTGACGATGGCGCTGAAAAAATATCGCCCACAGGCCGACGATACCCGGCTGCTCGCCGAGTTGTCAGCGATAGCCAGCACCCTGAAATCAGCGTCACTTTCCGACATCGAAATGCGTGGTTTTACCTTTGATCAAAAACGCCAGATACTTCACCTCCAGCTACGGGCCGCGAACTTTGCCAGTTTCGACAAACTGCGTAGTGCACTGGCAACCGATTATGTTGTGCAACAGGACGCGTTACAGAAAGAGGGTGATGCGGTTTCCGGCGGCGTAACGTTGCGGAGGAAATAACATGTTACGCGATAAATTTATTCACTATTTTCAGCAATGGCGTGAACGCCAGTTAAGCCGTGGCGAACACTGGCTGGCACAACACCTGGCGGGGCGTTCTCCGCGTGAAAAGGGCATGTTACTGGCAGCGGTGGTGTTCCTGTTTAGCGTCGGATATTACGTCCTCATCTGGCAGCCGTTGAGCGAACGGATTGAGCAACAGGAGACAATATTGCAGCAGCTGGTGGCGATGAACACCCGACTGAAGAACGCCGCGCCGGATATTATTGCAGCGCGAAAATCTGCCACAACAACGCCTGCGCAGGTATCGCGGGTCATCAGTGACAGTGCTTCCGCGCACTCGGTGGTCATCAGGCGGATAGCCGATCGTGGGGAGAATATTCAGGTCTGGATAGAACCTGTGGTGTTTAATGACCTGCTGAAATGGTTAAACGCACTGGATGAAAAATATGCGCTGCGGGTGACACAAATTGATGTCAGTGCTGCTGAGAAGCCTGGGATGGTGAATGTGCAGCGGCTGGAGTTTGGACGGGGGTAAAGTATCAGGAGATTAATATCAATAAAATTACTCTCGTTAACGTGGCGAGAGTAATTCCCCCAGACTTTATAAGCTAATTTTTTTCGTGAAGGTTATTGTCAGATCCAAAAGCAAAAACCCGCCTTGTGGGCGGGTTCTTAAGAATTAGTGGTGCCCGGACTCGGAATCGAACCAAGGACACGGGGATTTTCAATCCCATTGCCGGAAAGTGAAATCCTTTGCCTTTCTGTTTAAGAGATGTGAATAATCACTAACACATGCGTCCAAACCATTGTTTTGGATGTGCAAAATGAAAATACTTCCCGTTATCTCTCCCAAAGGTGGAGAAGGTAAATCCACGTTTGCTGCTTACCTTGCCGCTTTCCTTGCCGATGCCGGGCTGAACACCCTTCTTGTGGATGCAGACTATTCCCAGCCCACAGCCAGCAGTATCTTCATGCTGGAACATGAATCTCCTTTCGGCTTCTATGAATTGCTGATGCAGATGGTCAGTGACCAGACGCAGTGCATTTCGCAGACCGCCATAAAAAATCTTGATGTCATCTACTCTAACGACCCGGACGGGCTGTTGCCGACCGCGATGCTCCACGCTGCAGACGGCCGTCTGCGCCTGCGTAACATACTTCAGCATGCCTTCTTTAACCGTTATGACGCCATTATTGTGGATTCTAAAGGCGCAACAGGCGTCATGACCGAACTTTCCCTCCTGTCCTCTACCGGTAATGTTATGGGCATTGTTAAACCCATCCTTCCGGATGTCCGTGAATTTATCCGCGGCTCCCTTCATATGCTTACCCGCCTGAAAACCTATGAAAATTACGGTATCCGCCTTCCTGATATTTCCATTCTCGTCAACTGTATCGAAAACACTCTGCTTGACCGTGAAGCAATGGACGGTCTTGCCGCGATCATTAACGAAAAACATTACGACGCCTCTGCGCTGGGCAACCGTGACGTTTATCGTTTACTCGATACCCGTATCGAGGCGTTGGATATTTTCAAACTGGGGCACGTCAAGCAGCAGCCCGTGCATCGTCTGGAATACAAAACGCGTCGCAAAGGTCCGGCCGCAGCCGTCACCATGCACGACCTCGCGTGTGAACTGTTCCCTGAGTGGCAGAGCCATTTCAGTGACGTTCTGACCCGGGAGGTGCGTCATGTCTGAGATGATGATGCCCTGCTCTTATGAGGCTGAGCAGGCCGTACTGGGCGGACTGATGCTTGATAACGACCGGTGGGATGAGGTGATACTGCAAATCTCCCCGGAAGATTTGTTTTCCCGGCCGCACCGTATGGTCTTCCGCGTGATGGCCGAGCTGGCCGGGGAAGGGCTACCGCTCGATCTCATCACTATTACGGAACGGCTGGAGAACAGAGGCGACCTTGAACAGTGTGGCGGCTTTGCTTATCTGGCTGAAATGAGTAAAAACACGCCGTCTGCAGCCAATATCCTGGCTTACGCCGTGGTGGTGGCGGAGAAAAGCCGCCTGCGGCAGCTGATGACAGTGGGTAACAGTCTTCTTTCCGATGTGCAGGCCCCGAAAGCCAGCTCGGCGGGTATTCTTGAGTCGGCCGAAGGTAAGCTGTTCAACATTGCTGAACAGGGAGCCATACAGCTCAACAGTGAGACCGGCGTTAACGAAGCGCTGGATAAACTGCTGACGCATCTGGAAAGCATGTCCGCCAGTGACGGCCTCACCGGGACACCGACCGGTTTCAGCGAACTGGACGCGATGACCTGTGGTCTCCAGCCCGGCGATCTGGCCCTGCTGGCCGCCCGTCCTTCCATGGGGAAAACGTCGCTGGCCATGGCCGCCTGCACCGCGGCCGTGGGCGCAAAACCTGACGATCACGTCTTTGTGTTCAGCCTTGAAATGCCCTCAGAGCAGCTGATGATGCGCCTGCTGGCGATGGAAGGCCGGGTGGAACTGTCCCGGCTTCGCAGCGGCAACATGGATGATGAAGACTGGGCTCGCGTGTCCAGGGCGACCGGTCGCATTATTGAGTGGAAAAACCGTCTGATCATTGATGATACCAGTTACCAGACCCCGGCCACACTGCGCGCCCGCGCCCGTCGCTATGTCCGCAAATACGGCAGACCCTCTCTCATCATGCTGGACTATCTGCAGCTTGTCCGCTCCCCCGAGCAGGAAAACCGCACGCAGGAAATAGCGGAAATTTCCCGCTCGCTTAAGGCGCTCGGTAAAGAGCTGGGCTGTCCGGTACTGGCGCTTTCCCAGCTCAACCGCCTGGTGGAGCAGCGGGCCGATAAACGCCCCAATAATGGTGACCTGCGTGACTCTGGTGCGCTGGAGCAGGATGCAGACCTCATCATGTTTATTTACCGGGATGAGGTTTATAACCCCGGCACCCCTGATTCTGGTGTGGCTGAGATCATTGTCGGCAAGCAGCGGCAGGGGCCAACCGGCACGGTGAAAGTCAAATTTGACGGGCGTTACACACTGTTTTCGGAGTTTCAGGAAGGCAGCTATGACTTCGGTTACCGCAGCGGGAGGAAACAGGCATGAGCCGTAAAAGTTCTAATGTGGGGGCTGCCATGCTGCAGCCCGGACGCCAGTCGCAGGCGGCCGGCAATATCAGCGTCATGCCGGCGGCTGAAATGCCCATGGTCCTGACGCTCGACCAGTTAAGCCCGAATCCTGATAATCCGCGAACATCACGCAATCCGCGTTATGACGATATCAAGGCTTCCATCCGTTCGCGCGGGCTGGACACCGTACCCAAAGTCACCCGTGATCCGGATGGTGAGCCCGATATGTACATCTTCAGCGACGGTGGTAATACACGTTATCAGATCCTGTCAGAACTGTGGCAGGAGACCGGAGAAGACCGGTTTTTCCGCGTCCATGTGTTGTTCAAGCCGTGGCCGGGGCGACTGCAGTGTGTTATCGGCCATCTGGCAGAGAATGAAGTGCGTGGGGAACTGAGTTTTATTGAAAAAGCGCAGGGGATCCACAAAGCCCGCTCTATATATGAAGAGCAGTTGGGAAAGCCAGTCTCTTTACGACAGTTGTCAGAACTTCTGACCCGTGAAGGTCTGCCGGTACATAATTCAACTATCAGCCGTATGGAAGATGCACTGAGATATCTTTTTCCGTGGATCCCTGACCTGCTTGAGTCCGGGCTTGGCAGGCCACAAATAACGTCACTGCTGGCGCTCCGGCATGATGCTGAACGCGTGTGGGATGAGTTTTGCCTGATTTCAGACACAGGCGACAAATCCTTCAGCGACGTTTTTGGCCAGTGCTGTGGCCGTTTCAACTCACCGGAACTGTGGTCTCTTGAGATGTTTCGCGATGAATTTATTGGTGATTTACTGCAGGCGTTACCCCATCCGGAACTGGACTATGACCGCTGGATGATGGAACTCGATCCTAAAGAACGCAACCGCAGACATCACTTTGGCGAGCCGGAGACGGTTGCCTTTCCCGCCGCAAACAAGCCTGTTAATGCTGATCCCGCCCTGCATACCACAGGCTCAGATGAGAGTGAAGGCGTCCCGCTACCTGTCTCCAGTTCACGTCCTGAGGTCTCAGGAGGGGCTGCAACGCCCGTTCCGGGTAATGCGTCTTCTCCTTCTGAAACACCGATTAATGAGCCCCCTCGGTATGAGGTTCAGCCAGATATGTACGGTGCCGCGCCGGTCATTTCAGGTAAGAGCGGGGATGTTAGCAGGCTGGTTACCCTCTCCGATGGGTACGGAGAAGAGAATGATGGAGAAGAGGACAATGGGGAGGATGGCCTGCTTTCTCTTTTAACACCAGAACCTGAAGTTGTCCTGCAGGATGACACGCCCGTGACTAATGACAGCATCTGGCATGTGCCGGCCCATCAGGACGATATCGAACACCTGCAGAATACCGCTTTTCGTCTGGCATGGGAGCTGGGTGAGGTCCTTGGCTGCGAAGAGGAAATTCTTCCGCAACGCGACAACGACATGTCTGCCGGTTACGTCGCGGCAGGTGAGGTGTGTTCTGAAGCCGCCGCCTTTCTGCTGGGCCTGACCGGCGAAGCGCCTGCGCTGCATCCTGCGGCAGGGGTGTGTGGCCTGCCGGAGCTTTTCACCGGCGGCCCGGGTGAGGGGGAAGCTCCTGTCCTGACAGATGAAGATGCCCTGAAACTGCTGCGCCTGATGCGCGTTATGCGCCGTCTTCGGGAACTGCAACGCGGTCTGACGTACGGGGAGGATAACAGCGATGAATAACTCACAGCGACAGTTGCGACTGCTGAATCTTGTCAGGAAACTGCTGAAGCTGGGCCGCAGCAACAGTAATGCCCATGAGGCAGGACTGGCCCTGCAGCGAGCCCAGAAGCTGATGGCCAGATACGGCATCAGCGAACTTGACGCCGGCCTTATTTCCGTGCGGGAAGCCTCTTCCCGCACAGCCCCTTCGGATGCTGAAAAAGTTCCGGAATGGATGGTGACCCTTGTCCGGGGCGTCTGTCATGCCTTTGGCTGCCGCGCTTATTATTCATGGCGTCAGACCTCTGCCGGGTATCGCCGTTCGGTAACCTTTTACGGATTCAGTGAAAAACCTGAGATAGCAGCCTATGCCTTTGATGTGCTGACGCGCCAGCTGAAAGATGCCACAACTTCTTATCTTAAAACCCAGAGCAAGCGGCTGAAACTGGCCACACGCCGGGCGAGAGCGGAGCAGTTTCGTGACGGCTGGGTATGTGGGGTACGTGAGCTGATATCGGCGACTGACATCAGCAGCGAAGAGCAGCAGGTGATGAGCCACTGGCTGGAAAGCCGCAGTATGAAAACAGTCACAACCCGTGAACTGAAAGCCTGCCACGGGGCGGATACAGCACGTTATCAGGGGTATGAAGCCGGACAAAATGCCCGTCTTCATCAGGGTGTCAGCGGCCGGGGTCCGGCAGCCATTGGTTACCGTCAGGATTAAGGGGGAATGATGAACAGTTTATCTCAGGCTGCAAACGGATTACTGATGCAGCTGGTTATGGATCTCAGAAGTGGCTATCTGCGCCGCTGCGAATCGCTGGGACTAAACCGCGAGGAAATGCAGATGCTGCAGGGGCTCTCGCTCGAAGAGCTTCACTACGTTTCCGGTAGTGAGGTGTCGATCATCAGTGTGGGCATCAATCACGGCAATCTGGTGCGCATGCTGCAGCAGGCCCGGACGGAGCAGAAACGACTCCAGCGTATCGATCGGGCGCTGGTGCTGGGCGGCTCCATTGAACTGATGGCCAATTACTTCGGGCTCTCCAGTACGGAGGTGGCGGCCCGCCGTCGTATTGCCGGTATCGATGTCCGGCCGGGGCGCGGTAACGCACTGGGTGATGAGGAAAACGCCGCCCTGTGGCGTCAGTGGCAAAAATCCGGCATTGAAGATGCGGAAAGTGCTGACGGGCTGGACGTGATGATGCTGGCTGCAGAACAGATGAACGTCTCGCTGACGTCCGTCTGGCATGCCGTCCGCGGCTGGCACAAGACCCGGCAGCCTTCTCCGGCACGAACGCCGGTAAGGAAGACGGCATGAAATACAGAATGGTTGCGCCGGGCCTGCGGGCTCCCCATGGTGCGCCGCCGCAATGCTGTCAGAAGGCGTTACATCAGGTTCGCCGTTTCCGGCAGGGGGCGCGTAATTACACCCGGCTCGATGAGAAAGGCTGCGGTTACTACAAAATCGATCTCGGCCCGTTCTGGCGTCTGCTGAGTCGTAACGAAGGCCGGACATGGCTTCTTCTCAGCCACGAACGCTATAACAGCGCCATACGGAAATAGCAGCATGACAGCCTGTTTGCCCTGCACCCGTACGCGGGTGCAGTACTAAGCATACTGACAGTTCAGAACGGCCGTGATGGCGGCCGAAAAGGAAAAATAATGAGTCTGCCTGCAGAAAGCCTGATTGCTTATACGCTGGATAAAATGAATGCCCGCCTTGCGGCCAGTCCCCGGCGGGATGATGGCAGGATACGTAACGGCCTGCTGTTTACCGGAAATGTGCATGATTCCATTCCCCGCCGCCTTCTGCTCGACACGCGGTTGTCACCACTGGACAAGATGGGCTGGATGATGATCCGGCTGTATGCAAAAAATAATGAGGGGGCGGTTTTCCCCAGCTATGACGAGCTGCAGCTGCAGCTTGCCTCGCCCGGAAAGGGGAAAGCCTCAAGGGAAACGGTAAGCCGCGTCCTGCTGATGCTGCGAATAACCGGCTGGCTCAGCCTCTGTAAACGCGTGCGCGATGATAAAGGGCGGGTGCGGGGGAATATCTATGCTCAGCACGATGAGCCCCTGACGTTCAGCGATGCGGAAACGCTAGACCCCCGCTTCCTTGATACGGTGGCGGACGCCTGCCTGAGTAAAAACCGGACTATCAGCCAGACCGCCCGCGAAGTGCTCGACGATATAAAAAACGACCCCACCATGCGCCATTATCGCAGCCATCTTGCGCTGATCGAATCGCGTCTGGACCGCCCACAGACGCCCAGCCAGATGGCGAAACATCATCACCGAATACCCTGTCCCGCACCGGGTTCGGAAACCGAACTCAGTCATAAACGGCCAGGAATCGTCGCTAAAAAACAGGGTTCGGATACCGAACTCAGTCCAGAAAGGGACAACAAATCACTGAGTCCGGAATCCGTACTGCCAGTAAAAACAGGCAGTTATGGCCGGGTTCGGAAACCGAACCATTACGTACGTAGTATCACACACAGTGTGAATAAAAATACGTACGTACCGGGTAAACCTGTGCTTCCCGACAGTCTGCATGAACTTGTGCCGGCAGAAGATATTGCCATGCTGACCGCACAGCTGCACGCGCTGCCTGAAGAACAGGCACAACTTGTGCTGCTCAGCCTGCAAAAGGTGATGGCACGCCAGCAGCTCAGCAACCCGGTTGGCTGGTTGCTGGCCGTAATGAAAAAGGCGCGTGAGGGCAGGTTGTACGCGCCCCGTCAGGCTGATGATTCGCCTGAGAGTGCCGTGCAAAAAAACGTTCAGCGTCCTGAACAACAGCTGTGGAAGCCAGAAGCACGCACTTCTGTCCATCCTGTATCGGAAGAGAACATACGAAATTTGGTTAGAGATATTCGTAGAAAGCTAAACGATAGATAGCTACTTCTGGAACTGGCGGTTAAAAAACAACCACTGCCGCGAGTGGCAGCAGTGGTTAAAAAGTAAACAGTGCTGCGAGTGGCAGCAGTGATTAAAAATCAGTCAGTGCTGCGAGTGGCAGCGGCGTATAAAAAATGTACAGCACTGCATGAGTCTAGTTTGAGTAAAACATGAAAGGATTTTATCTTTTGATTTTTAAGCAGTTTGAGGTGTCATTTTATATAACTGACTACTTCAACGCCCTGAGCTAGCCCGCTATGAAGCCATATAAGTGAATTTCCGGGATTAGGGATCTGGTTTATGGTTGTCCGCAAGCTCCTGCCTGAAGAGTATCACTGACTTAGGTCGAACCTGACCGGGCTCTTACAGGAGATGATTTCATGACCACTGAAAATGAAACGCGAAGCGATAAACCGGGCGGACTCACATCTTCCCTGAAAATCGAGATCCACTCAAACTATGCTATCCGTCTCTGGGAAGGCCGCCCGCAGGCTCAGGCGAAGGAAGGTGTAAAGAAAGTTAAGCATGCCATCATGAGTATGCCCCAGGCTATTAAGCGCTCAGGAATTATTTATCAGGATTCCCTGGCGGATAATCCATGGGCAGATGAGGCGATGTTCAGGGTTGAAACGCTTTTGAATGAAGCTGGAGAACATATCAAGAGCCGGGTAGAAGAACTTGAGATCATATTGAAATCAGTTCCCCCTGCTGTTTCATTTTCTGACATTGCCTCCTCGTCTCCACTTAATATAGGCGTATACAGTCGTTCTCCGCTGGGTTACAGATGTGTATGGGTGCTTGTCGGATATGACCAGATGGCCCTTAAAGCATTCCAGGCGGCTCATTACGGTCTCATATCCCGCAACCGTCGCGATGAACTACTGAGCCATTGCGCTCACTTAATCAGAAAAGTATATGGTGTGCTACGCCTTTATCGAACCGTCAGGGTTAACCGTGCTGACATAGCAATCCAGACTAAAGAAGCACAACAGGCAACAGAAAAACTGGGCATGCCCGATACTGACATTCTTTCTGGTAAGAAACGCTCTTCCTTTTCTCCACCTCTGAGAAAAGCCGTTCAGGAGGAGAAATAATATGATTCGCCCTGTGTTCCTCCTCACCTCCTTCTTTTTACTGAGCGGATGCGCAACAACGGACTGGGCTGCGATTAATAAACAGGTCAGTGATACAGCCGCAAACCTGACTAAATCTCTGGGTGGCAACAGCAGTGGTGAAAGTGGCGGCATGCCGCTGATGAGCCCGGCAGGGCAACAGGCCATGCAGTCCGTCGATAAAACGTTCTCCGTGCCAGTCGATGTGGATACGGCAGCGGCCCGCTTAAAGCGGCACTATAAATTCATTTCCACGCAGGAGCTTGAGTCCATGCGCCAGGCCGCAAATGACGGGGACTGGAAAGCGGCGGCTGAAGATGATGCGCATCCCGTCTGGGACGCCATGCCGGGCAGCTACTACAAAATGGGCTCCGACTGGAACGGACGTGATCACCTGGATATCGAAATCGAGAAAAACGGGTCCGGCAGCAGGCTCTATGTTGTCTATCGCTCATCATCATCACAGCGCCTGGCCGGGTCCGGCGTCAGGAAGCTGATAAATGATGTCCGCGCTGTTGCGGCCGGTGAAGAGCGCTGATACGGGAGGCAACACATGCAACTCTTTCTTTGTGAGAAACCCTCCCAGGCAAAGGATATTGCCCGCGTGCTGGGTATCAGCAAGCGTGAGCAGGGATTTATCAGCGGTGGTAACATCGTTGTGACCTGGGCGATTGGTCATCTGCTTGAAACTGCCAGCCCTGAAGCCTATGGCGAGCAGTATGGCAGACCATGGCGTGCCGATGTTCTGCCTGTGCTGCCTGAGGCCTGGAAAATGGTCGTCAAAGAGCAGACAAAATCGCAGTTCACCGTTATCAGTAAGCTACTCAAAAAGGCGTCTGAGGTGGTCATCGCCACCGATGCCGACCGCGAGGGCGAGGTGATCGCGCGTGAGCTGCTGGAATACTGCCGCTACAGTGGCGCGGTACGCCGGCTCTGGTTGTCAGCCCTGGATGAGGCCAGTGTGAAGGAAGCACTGGGCAATATTCTTCCCGGGGAAAAAACAGCCCTGCTGTATGATGCCGGCAAGGGCCGGAGCCAGGCTGACTGGCTCATCGGTATGAACCTGACCCGCCTTTATACTCTCAAAGCCCGTGACTCAGGGGTGTCAGAAGTGCTGTCCGTCGGGCGGGTACAGACGCCGACGCTTGCCATGGTGGTTAACCGGGATAATGAAATTACGTCCTTCGTGCCAAAGCCCTGGTGGCAGGTACATGCGCTTATTGAAAAAGAGGGCGTCCGGTTCCGGGCGGGCTGGGTGCCCGTTGAGCAGTACTGTGACGAGGAAAAGCGTTGCATTAATCCCCAGGCAGCGCGGGCGGTGGGACAGCTTTGTCAGCAGCAGGGCAGGGCTGCGGTACTGGAGGTGACACAGAAGCGGGAGAAAACGGCTGCGCCGCTCTGTTTTGACCTGGGCACCCTTCAGCAGGTCTGTTCCCGAAAATTCGGCATGGGCGCAAATGATGTGCTCGCCATTGCCCAGTCCCTTTACGAAACCCACAAAGCGACCACCTACCCCCGTACAGACTGCGGCTTTCTGCCAACCTCCATGCAGCAGGAAATACCCGACGTTCTGGCAGCAGTGGCTAAATCCGATCCCACTGTGGCCCCGGTACTGAATCAGCTGGACAGGCAGTTTGTCTCGCGTGTCTGGAATGACAAGAAAATCACCGCGCACCATGCCATCATTCCCACCCGGCAGGCATTTGATTTGTCGCGCCTCAGCGCCGATGAGCTGAAGGTCTACCAGCTGATTCGCCAGCATTATTTCGCTCAGTTCCTTCCGCTGCAGGAATCTGACGTGACGGAGGCGTCTTTCAATATTGGTGGCCAGCTGTTCCGTACACGCGGGAAAGTCGGTGTGGTGACGGGCTGGAAGTCATTGTTCCAGGCTGAAAAAGATGACGACGAAGAGGACGTCGACGGTGACAGTATGGCGCTGCCAGCGCTGGCAAAAGGGGATATTTGCGCTGTCACCGGTGCTGAGGTTAAGGATATGAAAACCAGCCCGCCTAAACCGTTCACGGAGGGGACGCTGATCGCTGCCATGAAGAACGCAGCCAGTTTCGTCAGTGACCCGAAGCTGAAGAAAGTGCTGCGTGATAACGCAGGCCTGGGCACTGAGGCGACGCGTGCGGCAGTACTCGAAACTCTTTTCAGGCGGCGTTATCTGGATAAAAAAGGGAAGCATATACATTCCACGCAGATAGCCCGGGAGCTGATTGCGGCCCTGCCGGAAACGCTGACGAGCCCGGGCATGACCGCGTTATGGGAGCAGGCACTGGATGATATCTCGCAGGGGAAAATGTCGCTTGCGGTCTTTATGCAAAAGCAGCTGCAGTGGACCCGTCACCTGATTGAAAAAGGCCGCCAGGACAGTGTGAAAATTACCGCTCCCGTCACGCCCCCCTGCCCGTTATGCAAAGGGCCCATGCGTAAACGCCAGGGTAAGAAAGGAGATTTCTGGGGTTGTGTGCGTTACCCAGACTGCAAAGGTATTATTAACACCAACGGGAAAAAGGCCACAAAGCGCAAAAAAGCAGCAACAGGGACAAAAACAGAATCATCCGCACAGTGATGAGTTATTTCACTGTACAACCCCGGGCCGGGTTCTGCTAATGTGACTACGCTTCGATATGTACCCCTTTGCCGGAGGCAGCCAGCTTAACTTTAACGGGATTAATCTGGCAACCGGCACGACGGTCTGCCATCGCACATCTGGCAGGAACTGTAAGACGCATGCGCTCCGTGAAAATCGCGTCGGGAACTGATCCCCGGAGTAGTGAGATACATTAAGGTCTGGTACAGCCCCCACGGCGTTGCATATGCAGCGCCGTTTTCATTTCTGGTTTTATGGGTTGACACCAGGCTTGTTTGGTTTAAAAATCAACAGTGCTTACCGCTGTTTTTCACAGCCAGCTAAAGTTTCAGTAGTCTGAGAGAAACGCCTTCGGGTGACTGCCAGCTAACGTTTCACCGGTCTGAGAGAAACACCTTCGGGTGACCGGAAAATCCTCGCAGCCTGAGAGAGGATACCCTCGGGTGGTAAATCCGTTTAACCTCTGGAAACGGATATCACTGCACAGTGATTGAGGTCCTTTCAACATACCAGACTATCAGGATTCAGCTGATCCTGACCCCCGACGGGAAACTACTCCCGTCAGGGCAGATGGTTTCTCCGCCGTACCTTTTTTTACCTCCGTGGAGAAAACATCATGTCTGCAAACAATACTTCTGCATCTGCAAAATCTGAGTACTTCAACCTGACTATCAAAGGCATCGGGTATCTCAGCAACATCCGCCAGGTTAACCATCAGAATGGCTCGTTCCTCAGCTGCGTCATCAATGCACTGAGTGGTCCGACTGATAATCCGGCCTACGTTCGTTTTGACATTTCTGTCGCAGGTAAAGAGGCTTCCAGCCTTATCGCTCGCTGCCAGAAAGCCGTCGATGAAGACAAAAAAGTCCTGCTGGGCTTTAACCTGAGTAACCCGTCCACGGACATATTTACGCTGAACAAGGGCGACCATGCCGGTGAACAGCGTGTCAGTCTGAAAGCCCGCCTGATAAAGGTGGACTGGATCAAAATAGGCCAGGACATGGTTTATAAGACTGAAAAATCTGACTCCGTGCCGCCGCAGAATGGCTCTGCTGCACAACAAAACTACGCAGAAAACTCATTCTGATGCGCACCTGACACACCCCGTTCGCGGGGTGTGTCTTTATTCCTTACAGGAGAATTGATTATGTCCTCACGCGGCGTTAACAAGGTTATTCTTGTCGGAAACCTCGGCCAGGATCCTGAAGTTCGTTATATTCCTAACGGCAGCGCAGTTGCCACCCTTTCTCTGGCCACGTCTGAGAGCTGGCGCGATAAGCAGTCCGGCGAACAGAAAGAAGTGACCGAATGGCACCGGGTGGTTATTTTCGGCAAGCTGGCAGAAATTGCGGGTGAATATCTGCGTAAAGGCTCCCAGGTTTACATCGAGGGCCAGCTGCGCACACGCAAATGGACCGATCAGGCCGGCCAGGATAAATACACCACAGAGGTGGTGGTCAATACTGGTGGCACCATGCAGATGCTTGGCGGCCGACAGTCCGACAGCGGACAGAATACGTCTTCCCGGAATGACTGGGGGCAGCCTAAGCAACCTTCAGGGCCGGCTCACAGTGGCCAGGCTTCCGGCAGCAGTGCCGGTGCGCCACCGATGGACTTCGATGACGATATACCGTTCATTGGCTTCGGGTATGGAGTACCAAAATCGGCAATCCATGCACTCTGAACAGCCTGTCTGGGAGTTGCTCTGAACTTACACATAATCCGGTCAGCATTTAAGGATAACTGACATGCCTGTTATACTGAGGATCAACGGTTTCCGGTTCTTTTTTTATTCTAATGAAGGTAACCCTCTCGAACCTGCACACATTCACGTAATGAAAGCAGGTAGTGAAGCCAAATTCTGGTTAACGCCATCAGTGGCACTGACCAGTAACGACGGGTTTAATTCACGGGTATTAAAAGAACTGACGGGGATCGTTGAAGATAACCAAGCATTGTTTCTGGAGGCCTGGAATGACTATTTCAGCTAAACGGGTCAGCTTCGATGAGGCCACGATGTGGGTTGAACTCAACGACGCCCGTACCATCGGTGTGCCGCTGGCATGGTTTCCACGCCTGTTGCATGCTTCAACTGAACAGCTTAACAGCTATGAACTGAGTCCCCGTGGTATCCACTGGGACGCGCTGGACGAAGACATTTCTGTTGCGGGTTTGCTTGAAGGCCGCGGCGATGTGGCCCATCGTCCCCATAAAGTAGCCTGACAGCGCGCTATTAGTGAAAAACGCTGGCTTTTGCCGGCGTTTTTTTTCATCAACGGAAAATCAGTTGTTAATTGAGTGAAACCGGACCGATTCCGCACAGTGAGGGCTGTTTTGTCACTGTACAGGAAAATTCCGGATGAAACGTAACACCGCTCACAACATATTTTCACCAGGCAGGCTTGCCACTGTTCTTCCCCTGCTGCTCCTTGCGGGCTGTGTTTCCCAGCCGCAAAAGTTGCAGCAACGTGCGCCTGCGGATCCGACCCCCGGCACAACCGTCACCCGCAACGTTCTGCCGGTCTCTCCGGACGAGTATGCGCGGACGCCGGAAGTGGTGCGCTACGATCGTTATCTGCTGGTCAGTACCGATCCGCAGGCGGCCCAGCGTGACCCTCTCTCGCAGATTATTGATATTCGCATCCCGTCATCCCTGCATCCTACCGTGGCGGATGCGCTGCGTTACGCCCTGCGCCAGTCCGGTTATTCCCTGTGCGCGACCGGTTCTGCCAACGGCGTGCTTTACCGCCAGGCATTGCCGGCAGTCCAGTACCAGCTGGGCCCGATGCGCCTGCGTACTGCCCTGCAGGTCCTGGCCGGTCCGGCCTGGCAACTGGAAGTGGACGATGTGCAGCGGGTGGTCTGCCACAGCCTGCGCGACGGCTACCAGCTGCCGGTCACCCAGCTTCCGCCGCCGGTCAGCACCTGGTCCACGCCTGCGCTGTCAGCAGTGTCACAACCGGCCATCATCGCACCTCAGTCAGTACCGGTTAAACCTGTCAGCGGAGGGTTTCTGAGAAAATGAGCGAACAGCAACCATTCCATACGGACCCCGCTCCGGCCCGTAAAAGATTCAGCTGGCGTCCCCGCCGCCGCCTCATCTGGGGCGCTGCCGGCGGTGTGGCGCTGGCTGGCATTCTGGCGCTGGGCTACACCGCCTTCAGTCTGAGCATATCGAACCTTGATGAACGCCTTACACGCCTTGAATCTCAGGGCAGTACAGCGGCCACTGTTGAGACAGTTGCGGCCCTGCAGTCAGATGTGACCACGCTCAGAGCCGGTCTGCAGGATACGCGGAAAAATCTCGGCGAGGTGCAACAGCGGCTCAGTGTTGTTGCGAAACAGGCAGGCAGCGACGAAGTGGTGCGTCAGTCATTGCGAACCCTTCAGGACGCCCGGCAGGGGCTGGAAACCCGCCTGAGTGCGCTGACGGAGCAACTGACAGCGCTGAAATCACAGCCGGCACCCGCACCCGCCGCACCTGTCGCCGCACCGGTCAAAAAAAACGCGCCTGCTGCAAAAAAGCCCCGTCCCGCTGACACACGTCGTTCTGCTTCGTCCCTTCGCGTGGCCCGCACTGCGCCTTTTGTGCTGACGGGAGTGGAGAAGCGGGGGGCAGAGTCCTGGGCAGCCATCGCGCCCCGGGGATACAGCAGCCTGTCGCAGGTGGCCCTGGTCGGAGAGGGCGAAACCGTGGCCGGCTGGACGCTGGTCAGCGCCGGTTATGGTGAGGCGACGTTTCGGGTTAACGGCCGCCTGACCGTGCTCAGAGCAGAATAACGGATCGAATGATGAAACTTAAACATACCTTTTTAGCCGCCATGCTGCTGAGCCCCCTGACCCTGGCCGCGACCACATCAGGGCAGACGGATGTCAGCCGGCAGGCGTCAACACAACGGGCGGACTCCGCACAACAAAACCTGCAGCAGCAGGCCGGTCAGTGGGGACTCAGCGCCGACGATTATCAGCGTTATCAGCAGCTGATGAAGGGACCCCGGGGTATCCAGTCGCCGGGCCTCGATCCGCTTTCCACCCTGGGTATTGAGGCGCAGACGCCGGCAGAGCGCCGTAAGTTTGCTGAAAAGTGGGTGAAGGAAGAGTTTGCCCGCACCCAGAAGGAGCTTGATTTCCAGCGTGAGGTGAACGCGGCCTGGCAGCGCCTGTATCCGGGCACGCTGCCGGTCAATATGGGGAACGCCTCCGGCGTGGCGCACGACAGTGGTGGCCGGCTGGCGCTGTTCGTCAGGTCAAAAGACTGCGCCACCTGCGACGCGAAACTGTCTGCCGTGCTGGCTGACAACCGGCCGGTGGACATCTATCTGGTCGACAGCCAGGGCAGTGATGATGCGCTTCGCAACTGGGCACGGGACCATCACATTCCCGTGGAAAAGGTCCGCAAGCGCCAGATCACGCTTAACCACGACGGCGGCCGGTGGATGCGCTTTGGTAACGGCCTGATGCCGGTTTTACTGCAGCAGGCGGGAGACGGTAAATGGGCAATCGCAGCGTTCTGACCGGCGCGCTGGCGCTGGGCTTACTGATGGCGGCCGTCCCTGACGGCCATGCTGACCAGACGGTGCCGGAGGGTTACGTCCGCGTGGCCATGGCGCACGGCGTGCCCCCGGAAGCGCTTTACTCGGTATCACTGAGCGAGTCTTCGTGCAAACTTCCCCGCGGAGTACGGCCATGGCCCTGGACCATCAACGTGGCAGGCAAAGGGTATCGCTATGAGACGCGCCTGCAGGCCTGGCAGGCGCTGCAGGTCTTTATGAAGCGTCACCCGCTTAAGCGCATCGATGTCGGTATTGCCCAGGTCAATCTGGGCTGGAACGGTCATCATTTTGCCTCAACGTGGGATGCGTTTGACCCTTACACCAACCTGAACGCCGCCGCCGCCATTCTGCGTGAGTGCTGGGCGCGTAAGCCCGGAAGCTGGCTGGATGCGGCTGGCTGCTACCACCATCCCGCAGGTGGTCAGCCTGCTGCACGTTACCGCGCCATTGTGAGAGGGCATCTGGCAAAAATCAGCCCTGCATCCCGCATTTCTGCGCCGGCAGCTGAAGCGCCCCGTTCGGCTGCTGCGCTTACCCCCGATCCAGGCTTCCTCTGGACTGAACCCGGGAGATAACCCTGATGAAAACGCTGTCCTTACTGCTGTTTACCCTCCTTCCCCTGGCCGGCCATGCTGAACTGAACGTGATTGCTGATCTGGGCGGTCAGGATGCCGCCCCGTATTTTGAGGCCGTCAATAAACAGCCCGGCATGAGCACGGAAAACGACACCGCGCCTTCACCCCCGTCACCCGTTCTGCAGGGGGAAGCCGCCATGCTGCCGGTTTTCACGCCGGAGTTGCGCCCGGGAAACGTGGCTGACCGGCCGCTGCAGTTGCCCGGCATCGGGGCGTTGTTTCTGGTCGGGGATGATGCCCTGTCCCGTGAATGGCTGAAGGCCAATGCCGGCGCGCTGGCTGAACAGCATGCGGCCGGGATGATAGTCAACGTCACAGACATGGATACCGTGCGCGAGCTGCGCGAACTGGCACCCGGTGTCAAACTGGCCCCGGCTTCCGGTAGCGAGCTGGCCCGTCGCCTGCAGATTGCGCATTATCCGGTACTTATCAACGATACCGGCCTGACGCAGCAGGTCAGGCCGTAATGGTAGCGATACCGCTTAAAGGTCTGCTGACAGGGCACCCCGTGGGGATTGCCATGCTGGCCATCCTGTTCCTGGTGGTGATGGCCTTTCTGAACCTGCGCCGTCGGAAGAACGCCAGCACCCGCCGTCACCGGCGATACCGGGCAACGGCGGACCGGGTACTGAATAAGCTGACCCTCCTGCCGGGAGACGGGCAGCGTCTGACTTATCTGCGCAAAGTCAGTCCGTATGTCTTTGAAGAGCTGTTGCTGTCTGCCTTTGAACGCCAGGGGCTGACCGTGGTGCGCAATGCCTCTTACAGCGGTGACGGCGGCCTTGATGGTCAGGTCATCATCGACGGTGAGCACTGGCTTATCCAGGCCAAACGGTACAGCCGTGCTGTTTCCCCCGCACATGTTGAGGACTTTGACCGGCTTCTCCTGCAGTCCGGCCGCCGGGGGCTGTTTGTCCACACGGGCCGCACCGGAAAGATGAGCCGCAGCCTTCGTACGGCGTCACCGCGCCTGCGCATCATCAGCGGGCAACGCCTGCTGGCCATTCTCGCCGGGCAGGACATCCGGCAGTATCTCTGAGGAATCGCTTATGCACATCATCCTGAACAGCCTGCGTTACGCTTTGTGGCTTGTGTTCTGTTTATTCCGTCATGCCGTTTTCGTGCCTGCGGCTTTCGGCGGTGTCTGCCTGCTCGCCTGGCTTGTTTTCGGCCATCCGGTCAGTGACCTTAACGACCAGTTGCAGAAGGAGGCAACGGCATGGCGCACCGCGCCGCCCGGGCACTACATGTGGGAGGAATGCCCGGTGCCTGATAATGCGACTTCACCTGAGGCAAAGCCGGTAGCCTGCACCGTCACTGCCGTCTCCACAGAAACCGCGGCGGACAATTACCTGCTGTCATTGCGGGCCGTATGGTTCATTTTTTTCATTCTGTCGAATGTCGTGTGTGTGCTCTGGCGCTTACTGGCGAATGCCCTGTATTACCACTGTCTGCTCCGCAGGGAAGACGGTGCCGGAAAGGCCGCGTATATCCGCATGGCCGACGGTAAAATCATAAAGGAGGCAGCCGATGAGTAACCGTTACGTTATTGAAGCCCTGTTGCGTCCGGCCGTTGAGCTGAATACCGCCGTGGTGTCGGGCATGGCGGCGTATATCTGTGTCCAGGCACCCTGGGCTGTTGCCCTGGCACCTTCTGTCAGCTATGTCACTGCCGCCGGGTTTGCGGCGCTGGCTGTCACCCGCACCCATCAGGGGATGAAGATTATTCGCTATCGCCGGAATCTCCGCCGCCTGCCGCGCTATGTCATGAGCACTAAACAGATCCCCGTTAGCCATCGTCGCCTGTTTCTCGGCCGGGGGTTCCGCTGGACGCAGAAACACACCCAGCGCCTGCAGGATACGCTGCGCCCGGAGGTGGCCCGTTACCTGCAGCCAAACCGCTTTTACCTGGGGGCGCGTCAGCTCGAAATGATGACAGAGCACCGTCTGCCTTGGCTGAGCAAGCTGCTGAGTGCTGATACACCGCTGAACCCGGTGCGGCCGTTACCGCCGGTGGGCGGGAATCCGGCGCTGCACGGCATCGAGCCCGACGAAAAAGACGTCACCCTGGCCCTGGGGGAGCGCGTTGGCCATACGGTGGTTTATGGCACCACGCGCGTCGGTAAGACCCGGCTGGCCGAGCTGCTGGTCACCCAGGATATCCGGCGGGGTGAAGTCACCATCGTGTTTGATCCAAAAGGCGACGCAGACCTGATGAAACGCGTCTGGGCAGAGGCCCACCGGGCCGGGCGCGGGGATGAGCTGTATATCTTTCATCTCGGCTGGCCTGAAATTTCAGCCCGTTATAATGCCGTCGGGCGTTTTGGCCGCGTGTCAGAGGTGGCGTCCCGCGTGGCCGGTCAGCTGTCGGGTGAGGGGAACAGCGCGGCATTCCGCGAATTTGCCTGGCGGTTCGTCAATATCATTGCCCGTGCGCTGGTCGCCTTGGGGGAACGTCCTGACTACACGCTGATTATGCGTTATGTGAACAATATCGCCGATCTCTATATCCGCTATGCGGAGAAAATCATCCAGGCGCAGCTGCCGGCCCTGCAGACGCAGATTGAGAATAATCAGCAGGTGCTGGGAGAGGACGACGTGCCCCGTAACATGCAGGGGCAGCCGGATGCCTTACGTATCTGGGCCATTGAGGTTGCGCTGAGTTCAGAAGAAGGTAAGAAGCTCTATGATCCCATTCTCGACGGACTGCGTTCAGCGGTACGTTATGACCGTACTTACTTTGACAAAATTGTGGCGTCCCTGCTGCCGCTGCTGGAAAAACTGACCACCGGCAAGACCGCTGAACTGCTGACTCCCGACTATCTCGATATGGATGACTCACGGCCCATATTTGACTGGGAGCAAATCATCCGTAAAAAAGCCGTGATCTATGTGGGACTCGATGCGCTCAGCGACAGTATGGTGGCAAGTGCCGTGGGCAATTCCATGTTCGCCGATCTGGTGAGCGTGGCCGGCCATATCTACAAACACGGTATCAATGCGGGCCTGCCGGGCGGGAAAGAAGGGAAGCCCCTGATTAACCTGCACTGCGATGAGTTTAACGAGCTGATGGGCGATGAGTTTATTCCTCTCATCAACAAAGGGGGCGGTGCCGGCATGCAGGTGACGGCCTATACCCAGACGTCTTCTGATATTGAGGCGCGCATTGGGAATGCGGCCAAGACGGCCCAGGTACAGGGTAACTTTAACAACCTGATTATGCTGCGCGTCAGGGAGAACCGCACCGCCGAGCTGCTGACCACGCAGCTGCCGCAGGTGGAGATTTACACCAAAACGCTGGTCTCCGGGCACCAGGACACGGCAGATGTCAATGCAGACCATGACTTTACTTCAAGCACCCAGGACCGCGTCGGGACGGTAAAAGTCCCGCTGCTGGAGCCGGCCGATATCGTGACGTTGCCAAAAGGGCAGGCGTTTGCCCTGCTGGAGGGCGGGCAGTTGTGGAAAATCCGCATGCCGCTGCCTGCCGGGGATGCTGATGATGTGCTGATGCCGGAAAGCATCGAGAAAATAGCGGAGGAGATGCGGCGCAGCTATCACAGCGGCGAATCCTGGTGGCGGGATGGTCCGGCCCTGAACGTGCCGGTCACAGGAGGGGAGAATGGCTGAGGTAAAACGTCCCCCGCAGCAGCAGACGCTGCCAGAGCACAAACACGGCATGCTGTATAACCTGCTCTGGGGCTGGCCATGGGCCCTGGTGGGCGTGGTGCTGTCCTCGCTGCTGCTGAGCCTGCTGATTGAATATATCGGCATCGCGTTCTTCCGGCCGGAAGCCGGGGCGGCGCACAGTGAAGCGGTCATGAATACCGAGCTGGGATGGCTGTCCACGGAGTTCACCCGGAGCTTGCTGTTGTCTGAGCCTTCCGTGACCGTCGTTCGATGGGTGACCACTGCCTATCAGTGGGCCTTTGTGGACAGTGGCTTCCTTGACCAGGTCCGGCAGCAGTATGCGCACCAGATGCACAGTGACAATGCCGTCACCCGGGAAATCAACAGCTGGAGCGGCTGGCTTGCCGGCTACCTGCGTGAATACCTGCTGGCCACGGTATGGATAAGCATTATCACCCTGGTACGCGTCACCATTCTGGTGCTGTCCGTGCCGCTGTTTGTGCTGGTCGTGGTGGTGGCGCTGGTTGAGGGGCTGGGGCGGCGTGATCTGCGGCGTTATGGGGCGGGGTATGAAAGTTCTTTTGTCTATCACCATGCCAGGAAGCTGCTCAAACCGGCCGCTGTGGTGCCCGCTATGCTGTACCTTTCCTGGCCCACTGCAGTCTACCCCAATCTGCTGTTGTTGCCGGCGGCTGTCCTGCTGGGTATCGCCGTGACCGTGACCACGGCTTCGTTCAAGAAGTATATATGAGCGCCTCCCGTTTGCCAGGCTTTGTACTTGATGACGGACAGGACGATTGCGACTATATATCCGGTCTTTATGCAGCTGCGAGAGCGGCTGCTGACCCTAATGAAATCCGCTGACCCACACCTCAATTATCTCTGCGAACATGGAGTTCGGTACTTCTTTCAGGCCTGATGAGTCCCGGTCTGACCTGTTCTGTCATTACATACACTGCCTGTGCAACCTGTTGATGTTCTGCTTATACATTGTGATTTCGTAATGAAAGTACTCAGTCAAGAGCAGCTTCCTTCCGATAGGGCCTGCCGTGCCCCAGCACAGCCCATATAATACGTGCCATTTTGTTGGACAGTGCCACGGAGACAACGTTGAGCGGTCGCCGTTTTATCATCTCTGTAACCCAGGGTCCCGGCTCACGGGCATTCTGTATGACGCTGTGCGCACCGTTGACCAGCAGTTTTCGCAGGTACTTGTTGCCCCGCTTGCTGATCCCCAGCAACTTTCCGCCCTGAACGGAAGGCGTCCGCATTACCCATTGAGGCAACCGCAGCAGTGGCAGTCAGGAAGCCCACGCCGGGAATGGCACTGATGGTTTTTACTCCGGGGTCATCTCTGCTCAGCTCGCGTATCCGCCGTTCAATATCAGCAATCCGGCCGTCCGTTCTTTCAACTTCACTCAGTTGTTCAGGCGGGCTGTCTATGAGTACTGCCGGTAAGCGTCCGGACAGGCGGGCAAGAATATCGGGAACATTTTTAATGAGGCTGGCATGCCCTGTACGCATCACCTCGCCATATTCAGCAAGTAAACCGTGTAAAGCGTTGGTCTGCATCAGCCGAAATATCAGTAACTGCGAACGTATACGGTGCAGGGCAAGCATGGCCTGTTGATCCTCCGTCTTCACCGCAACGGCTTTGCCCGGTTGCTGGACGGCTCGTCAGATTGCCTGAGCATCTGCCTTATCATTCTTGTTACGGATATTGAAGGCTTTGACGAATTCGCCCGGCATCAGTTTCACCTGATGGCCGAGCCTGCTTAACTACCGGGCCCAGTGATGTGCGCCGCCACAGGCTTCCATGCCAATTAGGCAGGGTGAACGATTGGTGAAAAACTCAATAAACTTCGCGCGCTTGATTGCCTTGTTAAAAATTTCGCCTGTATCTGTATTAACGAAGTGCACCTGCATCACGTTTTTGGCAATATCGACACCGACTGGCATAAGTTTCATTTTGGATTACTCCATATGAATTAGCGAGTAGGAAAATCTCTTATAAACAGCAACATAACAGGGATCAGATAAATATTTCACTGCTTGTAGTACGCTAGTGCATTACCTAAATAACATCTGTATTTTTCGCCCACTCATTCATCTCTCGTTGCGTAATGTTACCGCCACAAATGATGAGTCCAATGACTGCATTATCAGGCATTCCGGGTATAACTGAGATCACTGCAGGAATAAGTGTCCCGGCGGCCGGTTCGACCCACAGGCATGCTTTCTCGCCAAAAGAAAGCATGCCTTGTATGGCGTCGCTATCCGACACGGTGATGACCTTTTCAGTGTAGCGCTGCGCGTGTGCCAGCATGAGGCGGTCAATCACAGGGACGCCAAGGGTTGAAATGGCTGAGGTTATGTCCACATTCACGGGTTTTCCTGCCTTCAATGCCTGGTACATAGAATTAGCCCCCTCGGTTTCCACCCCCCATATACGAATATGTGGGTTACGGGATTTTAGTACTGTCGCGATGCCTGCCAGCATTGCACCGCCGCCCACTGCAACAAATACATCAGTCAATGAAGGGCAATCTTCAATAAGTTCCAGTGCCAGGGTTCCATATCCTTCGGCGACAAGTGTATCGCTACAGTCATCAATTATGTGGTATCCCTGCTCAGCAAGCGTGTTTGCCCGTTCAAACGCGGAACTGACATCTTCGTCAAGAATAACTGTGCTACCGGAATGGCGTATTTTCTCAATGGATGAGGCCGGGGCATTTTTTGGCATAATCACGGTCACGTTTAGATCCAGCGCTTTGGCTGCTTCTGCCACTGCGATACCAAAGTTACCGCCACTGACGGCAACGAAACGGTAATCTTTCAGATTACCGGAAAAAGCGGAAAGCAGATTCAGGACTCCCCTGGCTTTAAAAGAGCCGCCAGCCTGCAAATTCTCCAGTTTGAGAAACACCTTTCTTCCCAGCAGATCCGACAATCCAGGAGAACCAACTGTGGGGGTCCTGATAACTGAATTTTCAATCCTTTCGGCAGCTTTGATAATTGAAGACAAAGTAATGTAATTGGTCATCAGTATGTCTCTTATAGAAGTGGCTTGGTTCAAAGGGTTTGAGCAAAGAGCGGGACGAGGTTACCCCATTGGCCTGAGTAAGGAGGCGCTCATTTCATTATCTTTAAATCAGGGCTGGACGGAGGCGTGCAAAACTTGTTTTGCGCGCCTGCCGTCAGCAGACAAGCCATGAAACGACCGTTACTGGCGCGTCAGTGTCAGTTATTAAATACCGTCAGTTCTGTCACTTTGAAGCTGTCTGGCTTGTTGGTTATGCTGTCGTAGGGTGCCTGTAGCTTCCATTGCTGACCCGGCTCCAGATTTTGAGCCATCGATGCCGTATTTCCTATTACTGCCCCATTCTGAAGCAAGTTGAATTTGACAATTACAGTCTTCACAGGCCCACCTGACACGTTCGTTCCCGTGCCTTCAATTTGCTGCAAACCATTTGCTGCTGTGGCGAAATGCAGGTCTGAAAGTTGGACTTTGCCAGTACCGTCGGCCGCAAGAACAGGGCCGGTAATCAGTGCAGTGATTAACGTGGCCTTCTGAACAGTATTCATCATTTTCATTTTCCCTCTGTTTACCGTTGAGTTTTTCTTAATATCACAATGAACCTTTATTTACAGCTAAACCTGCCACCGGCACTGACCCGCAATTAATTTTGAAATTCCTGTTTAGGGTTTATCGCTGACCCGACGTTCCCTCTTCCGCATCCTGTCCGCACCCCTTAATCCTTCTGGAGGTGCGTATGAATTCAAATCGTCCGGCCATGCGGCGCAACAGCCGTGTCCCGGGCATCACCGGCCTGGTATTGCTGACTTTTCTGGCATCAGCTGCTGCACAGGCATCTGAGAAAGATGAGCTTGCGTCTGTTCAGCGTCAGCTGGACCAGGTTCAGGCGTCGCTTGAGCGGGCCCGCGTGGCGGCTGCACAGGCCGACCCGGCTGACCGTGGCCGCTTTTTCTTTGATTACCGTCAGGCCACATCCGATCTCAACACCATCCGCAGAGGCATTGACCGCTATCTGGAGCCCTCCCGCGCGCAACCGCGTGACCCGTCTTTTGTGGCCGGTAATTACCGGCGGGAGCGGCCCTGATGCCCATGACATCCGAACAAACGAACGCGTTTAAAGCCGGCTCCGGCAGTCTTGATGTGAACATCCTTCATCTGCTCTGCATCGGGGCACTGCTGGCGTTTCTTTTTTTATGGGCCGCGTGGGCGCTGTCGGATGTCTGGACCGGCTGGAGTAACACAAAAGTGCGGGACGCGGCCCTGGGGCGTTTTGCCGTCCGCACCGTGCTGCTGTTGCTTGTGTGTATCTGGATGTTTGCCAGTTAACCCGATTATGAACGTTAAGTCAGGAGAAGAATCCCATGCACCATTCTGAGTCTGTTGTTGCCCGCCTGCGCCGTCTTGGCAGCCGTGCGCTGACCCGCGCCGGTACGCTTGCCATTCTGGGCTGGCTCACCTGCAAACCGGCCTTTGCGGATTTGCCAAGCGTTGAAGCGCCGGAGTCCGGAGGCGGAAGCGGGCTGATGGGGCAGATCAAGGGCTATCTGCAGGACGGTGTGGTCATTGGTGGTCTGGTTGTGGCAGCCATCGCCTTCATCAACGTCGCGATTGCTGCTGTCCATACCTTCACTGAAGTACGCAATGAGCGGGCAACCTGGACCAAATTTGGCGCCATCATCGTGGTGGGTGTGGTTCTGCTGGTTGCCGTTATCTGGCTGCTGGGCAAGTCCGCAGAAATCATTCTGTAGGAGTTCACGACGATGCAGACCATTCGTTTTTTACCTGACCGTCTCAACAGTGAGCCCGTGGTGTTTCGCGGATTCACCACCCATGAGATGGGGCTGGCTGCCCTTGCCGGCGCGGGTGCGGGTCTGCTCCTGTCACTGCCGTTTATACCGCTTGCCGGCTGGGTTGTCGTTCCCACCGGTCTGCTGGTCATGCCGCTGCTGCTCGTCTGGTTCGGCGGTCGCTGGATGGCCAGGCTCAAGCGCGGCAAGCCCGAGAACTGGCTCTGGCAGCGACTGGAGACGAAAAAACGCCGGCTGGGGATGGGCAATCCGAAACTGATTGTGGATGCCCGGGGCTGGTCAGTGAAACGTAACAGGAGAGCCTCATGAGCCGTTTTCGCCATGCGGTAAAAGACCGTGACCAGCATATTCAGACGCTGCGCATCGCCTGCGCCGTGCTCGCCTTTTTTCTTTTATTCACCTGTGCCGGATGGATGCTGGCACCCAGCAAGCTGACCGTACATAACCCGCCGGATTTACGTACCGGCAGCACGCGCCCCTGGTGGGAAGTGCCTCCCCCGACAGTCTACTCCTTCGCGTTCTACATCTTTCAGCAGCTCAATGCCTGGCCGAAAAATGGCGAGGTGGACTATTCCGCCAAAATCAATGCGCTGTCGCCGTATCTGACGCCGTCCTGTCAGGATTTCCTGAAAGCGGATGCAAAGAAACGCGGTGACGCCGGGGAGCTCACCGACCGCGTGCGCGTGGTGTATGAAGTGCCCGGTCGCGGTTACCAGTCACAGAGCGTGACCGTACAGGATCGCGATCACTGGATTGCCCGCCTGGACGTGGTGGCTGATGAATATTTCCATGCCGAGCCGGTCAAACGCGCCCTGGTGCGTTACCCGCTGAAAGTGGTGCGCTGGGAAGGTGATGCGGAGCGCAACCCGTTTGGTCTGGCGCTGGACTGTTATGCCGGTGTGCCCCAGCGTCTGGAGGCGGCACCGCCTGCACCTAAACCGGAGAAGTCAGGAGTGTTTCAGTGATGAGTAAAAACCCCCACTACCGTGCCGGGCTGATGGCGCTGTCCTTCGCCCTGCTGCCCCTGGCAACACTGGTATCACGTCCTGCCGGCGCAGATGAGCTGATGAAATGGGAGCGTATTCCGCTGCAGATCCCCCTGAAGGTGGGGCAGGAGCGGGTGGTCTTTGTGGACAAAAACGTCCGCGTTGGTTTTCCGCCGGCGCTTAACGGTAAACTCCGTGTGCAGAGCACCGGGGGAGCCGTCTACCTGAAAGCCGACAGCGCCTTTCCGCAGACGCGGGTGCAGCTGCAGGATGTGGAAAGCGGCGAGGTTCTGCTGTTTGATATCGCCGCCGGTGAAAAAGGGCCGACTGAGCCGGTCCGGCTGGTCTACAGCGGTGATGTCAGCACGCTGAGCCAGGCGTCTGATGCGGCCGGTCAGCCAGGTGGTGCAGACCGGGCTGCTTCCGGATCAGGCTCATCGGTTCCCACCGGCAGCGATGATGGCACCCAGGCCAGGCGTAAAAAATTCCGCTACAGCGCCCCCATCCCGGTGCTGCTTACCCGCTATGCCGCCCAAAGCCTTTATGCTCCGGCACGTACGATCGAGGCGGTCCCGGGTATTCATCCGGTCAATCCTCATCTGCCCCGACGTGTCAGCACGCTGTATCCCTCTGAACCATTAACGGTCACGCCGCTGGCTGGCTGGGGCGTGGCAAACCGCAGCGTGGTGGCACTCAGGCTCACGAACACCGGCAGCCGTAAAGTCGTTCTGGATCCGCGTGCGCTGCAGGGACAGTTTGTGTCAGCCACCTTCCAGCACCGCTGGGTCGGTCCGGCCGGCACGCCGGAAGACACCACCACGGTGTATGTGGTGACCGCCGGTCGTCCGGTGAGCGCATTTATTGCTGAGCCGTCTGCGCTGCGTAAAGCGGCCCGTGCGGTAAAACAGGAGGCCCGCCATGCAGATTAAATCCAATGCCCTGGTGAAGTTTATCGTGCCGGCCGTGGTGATTGCCGGGCTGGCCGTGGGGCTCAAAAGCTGCAAAAACGAACCGGCAGAACAACCTCAGGCAAAACAAAGCGGCGGTGCCCTGAAAAACCTCTCGCCGGATGAACTGAAGGCGCTGGGGGTGGAAGGCGACACGCCGGAGGACACCCTGCGCACGCTCATCGGCCGGCTGAACGATGTGCGTGACCGTCAGAAAGCGCTGGATAAGCAGAACGCGGATTTGGTGAAAGAAAACGAACGGTTGCGCCGGCGCAATCAGGACGTATCAGGGCAGGTGAATGAGGCCGTTAATGGTCTGCGCGAGCAGTACGACAAACGTCAGGCTCAGCTTCAGAACGAACAACTGAGCCTGACGGCGAAAATCCAGGAGCTGACCGACAAACTCAAAAAGCCTGACAGCGAGAAAAAAACGGCGGACAGCGATATCCCGCTGGGGCTGGGCCTGGACGGCATGGGCAGCAGCACCGGGGGGAGCGCTTCTCAGGGCAGCGACGGCATGATGTGGGTCGCGCCGACGGACCAGAAAGAGACGGATCCGCGGGATGCGGCCAGCGGCAAAGCCTCACCTCAGTTCCCGACCTCTTTTCTGGGGGAAAATGAGCTGACCCGCCAGAAAGCCGCTTATGAGGAGAAAGTGAAGGGACGTACGAATGAAAAAGGGGCGGAAGAGAGCGCCGAGCCGGTTTACACGCTGCCGGAAAATTCCACGCTGGTCGGCAGCCGCGCCATGACGGCACTGCTTGGCCGTGTGCCCATCAACGGCACCGTGACCGACCCTTATCCGTTCAAGGTGCTTATCGGTAAGGATAACCTGACGGCGAATGGCATCGAGTTACCGGACGTCGAAGGGGCGATTGTTTCCGGGACGGCCAGCGGTGACTGGACGCTGTCCTGCGTGCGCGGGCAGGTTAACAGCGTCACCTTTGTCTTTTCCGACGGTACGGTGCGCACCCTCCCCAGACCAGACACCAGTAACAACGCCGGCGGGCAGAATAATAACGCTCAGGCTAAACAGGATACCGGCACCAGTGGCGGTATCGGCTGGATTTCGGATGAAAACGGGATCCCGTGCATTGGCGGCGAACGTAAGTCCAACGCCTCCACCTACCTGCCGACCATCTTTGGCCTGTCGGCTGCCGGTGCGGCGGGTGAAGCGATGAGCCAGGGGCAGTACACCACGCAGAATAACGTGAATGGCATTTCCGCCACCATGACCGGCGACGCCGGACAGGCGGCGCTGGGGAAAGCCATTTCCGGCGGCATGTCTGAAACCACGGACTGGATCAAACAACGCTACGGGATGACGTTTGATGCTATTTATGTGCCGCCGGGTGCCCGTCTCGCCGTGCATATCACCCGTCAGCTGGCCATTGATTATGAAGATAAGGGCCGTAAGGTGCGCTACGACTTCACCCTGCCGGGTGGCGTCAGCGACAACGGCGGACTGGACTGAGTACACGGCCATGGCGGGACAGATAACGTTTTCCCTCTTTCATCCGTGTGCCGGACGTTCAGCGACGGGGCAGGCTGGCATATTGACGTGATCCCTGCGTCTTCTGCTGTTCTGTTGCTACAACCCGTTGCGCTGTTGGCTGCCGGTGCACCTTTACTGCGCTGGCGCGATGACCAGCTTTTACTGGATATCGGCAGGTTCTCCCTGCCGCTCAGTGCCCGGGACTGTGCCGTTTCGTGGCGCAGCCCGAAAATCCCGCGCCGGCTTTACTGCCCGCGTATGACATTACGGGAGCCGGGGCACCTGCTGAATGTCAGTGCGTTCGTTTTTATCTGCGGCGGTTACGATCCGGCCGCCTCACAAAGGAGATACCGGTAATGTGCAGAACGGTTTTCATTCTGGCCCTGAGCTGTGTGATGCTCAGCGGCTGCTCAACCTCCAAAGAGGAAATGCTGCCGGCGGGCGATAACACCATGCTGGAACTGTGGAACGGTGCGGACGGTGGCGGCAGTACCTCCCGTCAGTCTGCGGCGGCCCGCGACACGCTGCGACGCCCGCTGACGGGCAGCGAAACGCAGGCGGACGCGCAGGCCGACCGCAGCTACAGCCGGACTCAGGAAAGCGAAATCACCCAGCAGTTTCCCCGGCTGCCCAACCCCGACATGGTGATGTACCTGTATCCCCATCTGGCCGACGGTAACACGCCGGTGCCAGGTTACAGCACCGTGTTCCCGTTCTACAGCCAGACGCAGTATGCCATGCCTGGCGAGCGCACGGAGGCCCTGTAATGCTTTCACTGTTTACGCGTAATAAATCCACCGACCGGCAGACGCCGGTTGATGACGACCAGTCCGTTCAGGCAGATGAAACCCTGACCGCGGCCGTGAAGGGCCGGCAACCCCTGAAGCGCCCCGGGAAAATGACGCGCCAGAATGAGGAGAAGGTTTATCACGCCAATCCGTCCATCATTGACTTTTTGCCCTGGGCAGAATTTCTCGATGAAGAGCAGTGTCTCCTGCTTGATGACGGCGTGTCGGTGGGGGCGGTTTATGATGTGACACCGGTGGCGACCGAAGGGCGAACCGAAGAGCGCCTGGAGCAGATCCGTGACTCGGTTGAGGATGCACTTCAGGACAGCTTTGATGAACATGACGTGAATCCCTGGGTCGTGCAGTTCTTCTGCCAGGACGAGGACGACACTGACGCGTACCTGGACAGGCTGCGCGGGTATGTCAAACCACATGCACAGCGCACGGCGTTTACCGACGCCTGGCTGGGTGAAATGGAGCGCCATATTCGCAGTATCTCCCGGCCTGAGGGACTTTTTACTGACTCGCTGATTACCGGCCAGCCCTGGCGCGGGCAGCAGCGCCGCACCCGGATGGTTGTTTATCGCTGGCTGGGGAAAAGCCGGGATCCGATGCCGCCGGTGGCGATGCTCAACCAGGTGTGCGACCGGGTCGTTAATGCCCTGGGCGGGGCGGGGATCCGCTGCACCCGACAGAATGGCCTGCAGGTGCATGGCTGGCTGCTGCGGCTGTTCAATCCGTCACCGGACTGGGTGGAGAAAACCACGCTCTATCGGCAGGCTGCTTACGCAGACCCGCGCGGGACGCCTGAAGACACCGTGCCGGTCAGCAATGATTTTGCCGAAACCCTGTGGTTCACGCCGCCGGTTTCAGACCCGGAAAACGGCGTGTGGTGGATTGACAACAAGCCGCACTGCGCGGTGGCGGTGGAAAAACTGCGCACGCCGCCGGAGCCGGGCACCCTGACCGGCGAGAAAAGCCGGGGTGAAAAGAAAATTAATGCCCTGATGGATATGTTTCCGGAAGGGACCATGGTGTGTATGACCGTGGTGGTACAGCCCCAGGACCGGCTTGAAGAGCAGTTTAACCGGCTGTCGAAAAATGCGGTCGGTGAGAATACCGAGTCGGGCCGCGTCCGCCAGGATGTGAAGACGGTAAAAGAGTATCTGGGCAACCGGCACAAGCTGTACCGGGCGGGGATCACCTTCCTGCTGCGCGGCGATGACATGACCAGCCTGAAGCGCAAGCGGCTGGAGCTGTCCACCGTGCTGCTCGGGGCCGGTCTGCAGCCGGTACGTCCGGAGTTTGAAGAAGGTCCGCTGAACAGCTGGCTGCGGGCGCTGCCGATGTGCTTTAACCCGGACAGCGACAAAAAACACTGGTTTACCCGTCTGACATGGGTTCAGCACCTGGCCGGTCTTCTGCCGGTGACCGGGCGGGAAACGGGTACAGGGCACCCCGGCTTCAGCTTTTTCAACCGCGGCGGGGATACCCTGACATTCGATCCGCTCAACAAGCTCGACCGCACCCAGAACGCGCATCTGCTGTTGTTCGGCCCGACCGGGGCGGGCAAGTCGGCCACGCTGTGTGCTGCGCTCTCCCAGCTGATGGCCGTCCACCGTCCGCGGCTGTTTATTGCGGAGGCCGGGAACTCGTTCGGCCTGCTGGCCGACTTTTTTGACAGCCTCGGGCTGACGGTGAACAAAATCAGCGTCAAACCCGGGAGCGGCGTCAGCCTGCCGCCATTTGCTGATGCTCACAAACTGGTGGAAGAAGGCCTGGCCGCCCAGGCCGTGGATGAGAGCGACCTGCCGGATATCGACACGGACGACGAGGGCGAGGATGACAAGCGTGACGTTCTCGGTGAAATGGAAATCTCCGCACGCATGATGATCACCGGCGGCGACCCGAAAGAAGAGGCCGACCTGAAGCGCGCTGACAGGGCGATGATACGTGAGGCGCTGCTGATGGCGGCGCATACCACTTATAAAGAAGGGCGGCAGATGCTGCCGTCTGACCTGCAGCAGGCGTTATATGCCATTGCCTCTGACAACGATGAGGGTGTCATCAATGTCCGCAATGCCCAGCGCAAGGCGAAAGCGGCGGAAATGGCGGAATCCCTGGGCATGTTTACCCAGGCCGGCAGCTTTGAGGCGGAGCTGTTCAACCGCGAAGGGGAGCTGTGGCCGGAAGCGGACGTGACGCTGGTCGACCTGGGGCATCTGGCGCGTGAAGGCTACGAGGCGCAGATGGCCCTGACCATGGTCTCGATGACCAACATGATTAACAACATCGCGGAGCGTGACCAGTTTCTGGGCCGGGATATTGTCTTCACGGTGGATGAGGCACATATCGTGACGGTCAACCCGCTGCTGTCGCCCTACATGACGAAGGTGGTCAAGATGTGGCGTAAGCTCGGTGCCTGGCTGTGGCTGGCCACCCAGAACCTTAAAGATTACCCGGATATTGCCGAAAAAATGCTGAACATGGCGGAATGGTGGATTTGTCTGACCATGCCTCCGGAAGAGGTCAAAGATATCAGCCGCTTCCGCGCGCTCACGCCGGAGCAGGAATCGGTGCTGCTTTCCGCCAGTAAACTGTCGGGCTGTTATACGGAAGGCGTGGTGCTGGCGAAACGGATCGAAGCGCTGTTTCGTGCCGTGCCGCCCAGTCTCTTCCTGGCACTGGGCATGACGGAAAAAGAAGAGAAAGCCGAACGCCGTGCGCTGATGAATGAATTTCACTGCAGCGAACTGGAAGCGGCAAAACGCGTCGCGCAGAATCTGGACCGTCTGCGCGGTCTGACGGAGAAACAACAGGAGCCTGCCACGGTATGATGACACTGAAGTACCCTGAACCCGCCATTCATGAGCACAGTGGCGGCGCGCTTTTCACCCTGTCGCCTCAGGGGGAGCCCGGCGTGCTCCCGGCGACACATCAGCACCTGGTGAGGCTGCGGGCAATGCTCAGGCAGTGCCTGACCGGGCCGGTCAAAATGACCTGTCACCCGCATCGGGTGGGACTCAGCAGCAGCGTGGCCATCTATCTTGAGGGAAAGATGAAGCAGGCGGTAAACATCCTCATCACCGTGACGGGGCAGACAAGCTGGCCGCAGGAAGAGGAGTATGCGCATCCGCGCTGGTATATTACGGTGCCGGATTCGGCCGATCTGGTGTATCTGATGCTGTGGATTAACGGACTAGAAGTGTAACTCCAGACTTGCCTTCACCAGGGGCATGATTATAAAAAGAAAATAACAATATTGCATACCGGCCGCCAGGGCCGGTTTTTTTATGAGCGCTTAACCAATTTCAATGCTAAATATATTATAACTTCCAAAGTGCTTTTTAAGAGCGAGTAGTTGCTATGGCGGGTACTTCAGAAAAAGATATCAAGTTACTGTGGGGCCGCGCAGCAGGGCGCTGTTCTTACTGCCAATGTGACCTTACACATATCATGGATGGTTTAGGCAATTATCATGTAGGTGAAATGGCTCATGTTATCGGTAAGAAAAAAGGTGCAGCCAGGACAACTGAGGGTACAGGACCTGATACTTATGACAATTTGATCCTTTTATGCCCAACCCATCATAGGATGATCGATAAGGCTCCAGAAGGGTCCTATCCGAATGAAATGCTTTTTCAGTGGAAAGAGAAACACGAATCTTCTGTTGCAAATGCTTTTAAGGGGGCTGTTTTTGATAGTGTTGAGCAACTTAAAGAAGATATTGCGTTAATGCTTTATGAAAATAATAAATGCTTTACTCATTATGGACCATACTCTGAAGCTGCAAAAGATATGGGTTCTAATACACAAGAATTATGGGAGCTAAAAAAATTAAGTGTGATGGTACCGAATAATCGTAAAATAATAAATGTTATTGAAGGTAATATGGGTTTATTAAGCGCCAGGCAAAAACGGTTATATATTGACTTTAGAGATCATGCCGAAGCTTGGGAATACAATCAGTATAATAGATTGGATACCTACCCTTTATTTCCTGAAGAGTTCCAAAAGGAGTTCGGTTATGAATAATAATTCATGGGGTGTCAGTTTTTCATCGATTTCATGGTTTGATGATTTTTTGAATACGCATAAAAATGTCAAGGCTTTTATTCGCGAAAAAGATATAATCTTTCGTGTTGAAAGGAAAATCCAAAATGATAAGTTGACGATCATTCTTCTGAATGAATACACAATGAGTGTGACAAAAATACTCAAAACTATCAAAGAGTTTGGTAGTGTGGATATAATCGTTGTTGGCGGACACTGGAATAGCTACACATCTGGTGCCAAAGAGCATGCTATACAGCAAGAACTTGGATTGTTTAATTCGGCAGAAATCGGCGCGGCTTTATACAAAAATGATTACTGGAATTTCCATAGAAAAGATAGAAACGGCAGTCCGCAATATCATATTAGAGAGGAGCAGTAACGTAGTGGGGATATATGGGTTTGGGTCTTTTTTTAGAGCTCAAGCTCACAATGACATCGATATAATGATAGTGGTAGATTGCCCTTTTGAAGAGCTTCTAGGCCTTTATGAGGAATGTGTGGAAGCTTTAAGTTTGTTAGGTACGGAAACTGGAGAAGAGTTTCATTTGCTTTTTCTTACTTATCAGGAATTTAAAGAGAAACCATTGATTGAGTCTGGTTCTTTGATCCCTATTTTTACTGGTTCATAGAAATCCCTCACGATAACCCATAAGGCAGTTAAGCCGTTATTATATAACTGAGATTTTCACAAATTTACTCTGTACTCCTAACATTCATTAATTTGTAGAAAAACTTCTTAGTACGAGATTTTAGTTTATTGCGGCTTTTCTGAACGGCCACGGGCACGCTGACAGACGATTCAGTCTGACGGAGCCCCGATTCATGAAACTGACCTCTCTTGTTTTCCTGCCGGCTCTGCTACCGGCATCCGTACTGGCCGGCATGGTCGTCTTCACCGACAGTCAGCATCTGCCGGCAACTCTGCCGCCGGACGTGCCGGTGGTCCTTCTCGATGGTCCTGACCGGCTGCAGGCCGACATGTTCGGGGTACTGCCTGCAGACCCGCAGCAGGCCGAAGCACAGGTCAGGCAGGTTATGACGTCTCCTGCCTGGCAACAAAAACAGCTGCAACTAAACGATTCTTATCGGCAGGTGGTCCGGGCCTGGGAGCTGGGCATTAAAAAAGTGCCGGCGGTGGTGTTTGATGACCGCGATGTGGTGTACGGCACCACGGATGTTGACGTGGCCACTTCCCTGCGTAACCGGGGAGGTGGTCAGTGAATACAAAACCTTCCCGCATCAGAACCACGGTGTGCTCGCTGGCGGTTACCACGGTACTGGGTACGGCAACCGCGCCGGCAGCTGTTGCAGCACTTAACACCGCGCAGATTATTGCAAGCGCCGTGTCGCAAAACTGTATCAGCTGGCGTGTGAGTGGCATCTGTTACTGGCTGTTCTGCACCCCTTTTGGCTGCAAGGTGCGCACGTCGGTCAAAGTCACCCACTTCATTCCTCAGACAGTCGTTTCGACCTATGTCGCGCCGGGCGGCAACCCGTGGCAGGAAATGGCGTTTGTCAGCCAGACCGACGGCGGGCTGGAGAGTGCCGTAACCAGCGGGGTTTCCGGTGTTTCTGCCGGAGGAGCCAACCCGGCGGACATGAAAAATCCCGGCCAGCGCAAGTCTGCCGTCCGTTTCAAATATGCCGATGCCATTGGCCACCCGGCCACCTCCCTGATTGGCGGCAGTATCCCGGGCTATTCCTGTGATACCGCAGCCACCCCGTTAATGCCTTACTTCCTGAGTACGCTGGATTCGGCGGCCTGGCGCACGGGCGTACCGGAGTCCCTCTATCCGGAAGCGCTTGTGCCCGGCCAGCGGGAAATCGGCAGTCAGACAGCAGCCAGTATGTGGGGCAACATCTATCCCCGTTCGGGGTTTATCAGCCAGACCGATGATGACAAAGCCTCTGCCGTGGTGGCGCAGCGTGTGGCTGACATTATCACCCGTACCGGGCAGCCCCATGTTTATCAGGTGCTCCAGGGCAACCGCCATGACGGGTACTGGCCACCGGGTGAGGTCACGGAAAACACCGGCACGCGCAATCACAAATGGCAGCGGCTGGCTCCCCACATGACACAGTCATGTGCCGTCTTCCCGGACGGGAGCCACACCGCCGCGAGCGGTAACAATGAAGCCTTTGCGCTCTGGCAGCCCTACAGCTGCTGCAAAAAGCGCGGGCAGAAATTTCTGGGCAGCACTGATATCTGATGAGGAAAACCGTGAAAAAAACACCTTCATTTTCAGCCGTTCGCGTAAGCCTGCTGCTGACCGGCTCGCTGCTGACTGTCCTCCCGGGCGCGCACGCGGCCGATGATGACAATACCATCCTGGGCATGTCCCTGCTGCAGGTGAACAACAGCGCCATCGGTTACGGCAAATCCGTCGATGGTGCGGTGTCGGACAAGCTCTTCTACACCCTCGGCGGCGGCTCGGTCATTTCCCAGCCAGCCACGCGCGGCAATATGCAGAAGCTGGGGCTGAATACCGGCTGGAGCAGTGACCTGATGTGCGGCAACTTTGATCTGAAAACCACCGTCGGCAACCAGCTCAACGGCGTCACATCCGGCTTTAAAAACCTGATGGGCGACGTAATTCAGGGGGCCACCGGCGCGGTGGCCAGTCTGCCGGCGATGGTCATTCAGCGGGCCAACCCCGGTCTGTATGACATGCTCACCAACGGCGTTCTTCAGGCCAGTGTGTCATTCGACAAGGCGCAGCTCAACTGCCAGAACATGGCGAAAAAGATGATGGACTTCAGCGACAGCAGTAACTGGACACAGCAGGCCATGATGGATGAATACAAGTCTGTTGTGAACAGCGGAGATACTGACGCGGTTCGTGCAGATGAGGCGGGGCGGAAAGTCACCGGCACGTCGGGCAACAACTGGATTGGTGGTCAGAAACGCGGGGGAGCGGGGCAGCCCGCGATACGTGTCACCCATGACCTTGTCGCTGCCGGCTACAACATGATGAACGGGCTGCCCGTCACGTCTGATTCGACCGTGGGCGAAAGCAGCTGTAACGGTGGCGCATGCTCTAAATTCGGCAGCGCGGAAGAGGCGGCGGCCATGACCGTGAAGGTGCTGGGCGATCGCTCGATGCGCACCTGTGCCAACGCGGGTGAATGTACCAGCGGAGATGCGGATGACCAGCCCGGTACGACCGTTGCCGGCACCGGCTTTGCCCCACTGCTGGAAGAGGCTACAAAAGCCAACGCTGAGCAGCTGGTCAGGCTCGTCAACGGTACGGAAAAGTCCACGGCCGCGAATCTGGCGAAGCTGAAAACCGGCGGACTGCCGGTGACGGCCGGCGTGATTAAAGCCCTGCAGCGTGATCCGGATAACGCGGCCCTGACCGCCCGTCTTGCCGGCGAGCTGGCCATGTCTGACACGGTGGAAACGGCGCTGCTGATGCGTCGCATGATGGTTACCGGTATGTCGGAGCCGAATGCCGCTGCCCAGCCAAAGGCCATTGATACCGCCGGTCAGCGTATCGAGGCGCTGGATCGGGAAATCGCGGCGCTGAAAAACGAGATGGAGATGAAGCGTGAACTGTCACGTAATTCAGTGCTGACCATTATCGACAGGGAAAATCAGCGCGTCGAAACCAACCCGCAGACCCAGTCTGATGACAATACCGACAGTCGCTTCAACCAGATGGCAGCGCCGCAGTCGGCTGAATGAGGGAATAAGGATGCGTAATAAAACGACTGTCAGGAAAGTCCTTACCCGTGCCGGCATCTTCCTCGCCTGCATGGCACTGTTCATGGTGGTCTCACTGATGATGGCTGACACCGCCATGAAACATCCGACTGAAGCAGCTGCATTCCGGAGCTGGATGCAGTCGACGCGCTACGGCTGGCTGATATGGCGACTGGCGCTGTATGCGCTGGTTGCATGGGGCCTCTGGAAAATCCGGCATGCGCCGGGTTTTCAGGAGATGTACAGGCGGCCGCTGCTGCGCATCAGTGTGGTCAGTGTGCTTTTCATCGCGTTGTGTGAGTACGCGATGTTTACCAGTCCGGGAGTCTGAGGATGACGACAAACAGCTATCTTGAGTATTTTCTCACGCTGCTCGGCTGGGTGATCAATAACGGTCTGTGGAATGTCCTGCTGAGCACCGGCCTTTTTGTCCTGCCGCTGGCGTTTAAGGTGGTAGGGATCTGGCTGAAGGTCCGTGAAGAGGGGGAAGATGAAGGCAACAAGGGGATGCTGTCGCTGCCCCGTATCGAGAACGCGCTGTATGCCGGATTTCTGGTGATGATTGCCTGCTGCGTACCGCTGATTAATGTCAGCCTCAGTACGATGCAGTACGACACAACCCGGGCAAAGAGCTGTGGTGTGTGGACGCCCAAAGCGCCGGATGAAAGCGGCTATGCCGGCGTGGTCACCAGCCTTAACGACCAGACGGCCGCAGCACCGGTATGGTGGGTGCTGATTCATAAACTCTCTAAAGGGGTAACCCAGGCGGCCGTGGCGACCATTCCCTGCAGCCCTGACATGCGACAGATCCGCTTTGAAGTGCAGCATACGCGTATCGACAACAAAGCGCTGGCGCAGGAACTGCAGGACTTCACCAACGACTGCTATTCGGTTGCGCTGTATCTGTGGAAGCAACAGGATCAGGGACAGACAAAGGACAAAACCACGCTGCGTGATATCGAATGGATTGGCAGCAGTACATTCCTGAGCCGGTATTATCCTTCGCTGCAGTCCAAACTGCCCCGGGCTGCGTTCCCGTGGACCGACAGCCGGGACAGTGGCCGGCCCAATACCGGAAGAGGAGGCTATCCCACCTGCAGCGAGTGGTGGAGCAGTACGGACACAGGACTGAAAGCACGGGTGAAGGACCAGGCCGACCCCGATATGTGGCTGCGTATCTCGGCCGCAATGAAAATGTCAGGCTTTAACGACAGTGACTATCAGGAAGCTGTCATCCGTCGTCTGGTCAGCCCGGAAAGCCTGACGGTCTCACAGAATGGTCACGTTTATGCCGGCTATGGCGGCAACGCCGATTTTACCCTGGATAATGCCGCGGCACGCGTGGCGGCCATTGGCGGGACATCTCTCGGCAGTCTGGCGGCGTTCCCGGCGTTCGATGCGATGCGACAGGCGCTGCCAATGGTGCAGGCTATCCTGCTGATGGCAATGTATGTCATGCTGCCGCTGATTCTGGCGTTTGCGGCTTACGAGTTCAAGACCGTTATTACGCTGACCTTTGTAATATTCGCTCTGAACTTCCTGACGTTCTGGTGGGAACTGGCGCGCTGGCTCGACAGCTGGCTCCTGACAGCGTTGTATAGTTCAGATACACACAGCCGCTTTAATATGGCGGGACTGCAGAACAGCTCAGATGACCTCATTATGAATCTGGTGATGGGAGCGATGTTTATTGTATTGCCTGCAGTATGGTTAGGCGCTTTATCATGGGCAGGGGTAAATATTGCAGTGGCATTAAGCAACGCCATCCAAAAAGGCACCGAAACTGCTCAGAATACCGGAGGGAAATTAGGCGATGCAGCAGCAAATACGATAAACAGCAAAGCAACGCGATAATGAAGAACGTCACGACGACCGTAAGGGCTTCTGTGATCTTAACCATCTCTTGGTGGATGGTAAGGAGCATCGTATTGACCATGGCGAGCGCTTTCCATAACGTAGTCACTACTTTCAGTTTGATCAGCAGTGCTGGATACTCCAACCTTCATAAGGGAGCTCGCTATAGCAAGGCCCCAGAGAATTAACACTGAGGATATAAGCACAAAACCGCCAAGAATTATGGCGCTCATTGACAGAATAAGCAGCCCTACAATGGGTAGGTGTCCTACCCATTTTGGCATATTACGGCTCACGGCCCAGCTGACACATCGGCAGTCAGTACGGGAGAATTGTCTTTTAATTTTCTGCCAAAACCTGCCTAATGAATAACCCCTCCGCCAGGCTCGCTCATCTTGAGTCTGATACATCTTCTTCTCCTGTTAGGGGATCTTCATCCGACTATAGCTGAGTTTTTGTGCAATTACGAACATCAACGATTTGTGTATGCTTCAGAAAAACATTAAAAGCCTTGAGGGTTAATCGACAACGTTGAGATGGAAGATTTAAGGAAGCGACTGAATGTGGACAAGATTGTAACGCTATTTCTGCTGATATATATCTGATAGGCTGGCTATACCTGTATCCCGGAATTATCGAACATATCTGATGCGGGGATGATATTTCGCTTAATCAGAACACGGTTTACATCTCCGGAATATGCTTCATCCGGGAACAATTTCGCCTTTGCACTGAGATCAGCATCATTGCGGGACGGGAGAATGACCCCGATGAGGAACGTATTGATTATAATACGTTGCGCTTTCACATAATGGGCTGGATCTGTTCATATCCTTCAGCTATCGTTCTGGCCAGTTGCTTACGGTTAGTCTGGGTGGAACAACATCTCGGAGTGCCTGAGCACCCGCCTTTGACCATACTGGCCGGTACGGAAAATACTGGTGCGTTATAGAAGCAAAGCTGGCCTGGCCGTTCTGAGCTATGCTTATCTGGCCGCTTCGGGCTGCCTGCTGAGGAACCTGATATGGGCGACTTCTGGTGCGTAGTTTTTCACGATGGACGAAGTTAACCGGCTTAAACTGATTCAGGACGTTATAGACCGGCGGCTGACAACACATCTCGCTGCAGAGCGTCTCGGTATTTCCGACAGACACTGTCTCCGTCTGCTCCAGCGCTACCGCTCCGACGCTCCGCTGAGCATGGCTGATCGTTGGCGCGGTAATCTCAGTAACTACCAGCTGCCTGAAGGCCTTGCTGAACGTGCGATCCAGATCATCCGCGAGCTCTATCCGACTTTGGTCCGACGCTTACCTGCGAGAAGCTGGCTGAGCTGCACGGCGTGATGCTGTCTAAAGAGACAGTGCGCAAGCTGATGATGCAGCTAGGCCTCTGGATCCCTCTCAGGCATCGCACACCTAAGACCCTGCAGTCTCGCAGCCGGCGCGCCTGTGTCGGCGAGCTGATACAGATCGACGGCTGCGATCACCGCTGGTTTGATGAATGTGGTCCGGCCTGCAACTGCTGGTTTACGTGGATGACGCGACCAGCCGCGTGATGCAGCTTCATTTTGTCCGTTCCGAGTCCACGTTTACCTATTTTGAAGCCACGCCCGGCTATCTGGAGCAGCACGGCAAGCCGCTGGCGTTTTACAGCTATAAGGCCAGCGTCTTCCGCATCAGCAACAAAAATGCGACTGGCGGCGACGGTCAGACACAGTTCGGACGTGCGATGAACGAGCTGAACATCACCGGTATCCGCGCCAACACCAGCTCTGCCAGGGGGCGCGTGGAGCGTGCGTATCTCACGTTGCAGGAACGCCTGGTCAGGAACTCAGGCTGCAGGCATCAGTACGCCGGACCCAGCTAACGCCTTTGCCACTGAGTTTATGGCGGATTACAACCGCCGTTTCGCGAAGGTACCGAGGCACGATTTTGACGTTCACCGTCCGCTCGATGCAGACGACAATCTGAACCAGATATTTACCTGACGCGAGCCGCGTAAGGTCTCAAAAGCGCTGACGGTCCGCTACGATAAGATGCTGTTGCTGCTGGAAGATAACGATGACAGCCGCCGTGCGATGGGTAAATATCTGGATGCATGGCAGTACCCGGACGGCCGCGTTGGGTTCAGGATTCACAGCGCTGTGCTTCCCTACTTTGCCTATGACCGCCTGTCTGAAGCCATAAAAAGCTTGTCGAATGTCTCAGGGCATGAAGCGGACATCAGGTTGGCAGATGTTACTATTATCGCTTTTCACTGCTGTCGGCTAGTCTCCTGAATTTTTTAATGGTCGCTCTTGAAAGACAGGCTGCCGTGCCGTATCCACGATGACAAAGCTACAGGAATTTTCAGTTATCAACGGGCTGAGATCTGTACATGCAATAAGAACAGCCTACACCATATTGTTTTCCACTATCGACATTAAATTTTTCCACGTTGACTGTACATCGGGGTCGCAAAAACCTTTAGTTTTAACCATCCCAATATCGTCGAAAATCAGTGTTGCAAAAACGGGAGTGATCATAGATTCGATATCCAAACATGATTCCATGTAAGTTCTTCAGTCGGAAAAATTTTTTCCACATAAGACGTCCCGGGCATCCAGTACTGCCTCCCGCTTCTCATTGATCCTGGTTGCTGCGTAGATATCAATATTCAGTTTCTGAGATTCATCATCTGTCAGTTCTCGGTAGCACAGCCCTTCCTGATTAAAGGTGCATTTCGACTGGGGCATCAGTGCAAACCCTTTGCCTCTTGCTATGTGGGTGAGCATAACGAGTGAATCATCCGGCTCTTTAACCCTTTTGAGCTGGATACTGAGCTGTTCAAAAAAACGTTCACATTTGTCATAAAATGAAGGATTTGCGCTTCTTGAAAACCAGAAAAGTGGTAAATCACTGACGTCTTTGAGTGATACTTTTTCTTTCAGGCTGGCGGGGTGTATGGCTGGCATTGCCATCAGCAGCGGTTCGCAGCAAACCCAGCGATACTGAACCGTATCTTCATGGCCTGTGCCCTTTTCCCCCGTAAGCACGAGGTCAAGCGTATTTTTCGACAGGCACTGAAGGAGCTGTGCAGAAGTCAGATTAGGCGTTTCAACGTCGTCTCCGGCATCCAGTTCAATAAGCTGTTTGCTGACGGGTTCGATAAATTCAAAATTGAGCGTCCGGGTAAGGCCGATCCGTATTCTCCTCCCGGATGTCAGTGAACCGGTTTTCAGGGCATTAAGCTCCTGCAGGATCTTCTCTGCTTTAATTACCAGGGCCACTCCAGCCTCTGTCAGGCTGACTTCATGCGTACTGCGGCTGAACAACTGCTGATCCAGCACGTCTTCCAGGCACTTTATCTGCCGGGTTAACGGAGGTTGAGTCATTCTGAGTCGTTCAGCAGCTCTGCGAAAATTCAGTTCATGAGCAACAGCGAGGAAGCACTGGAGCTGTTTAACGCTGGGGAGGTTATTACTTATCAGGTGTCCTGCAGTTGCCATAGATTCCATCCTGCCAGTCAAAATTTTATTCTAAACTCTTTAGTATTCCGGGTGTTAACACTAATGATCATATCAGGGATCTGTCTGTTTACAGTAATACAAAAATTGAATTACACATTAAATAATTCCATCCACGTCACAGATTGATAAATTTGCTCCGAACTTAATCAGGTATTTATCCGGAGATAATAATGTCATCTAACTATGTGCTGGTATCACGCTTTCCGTTAAAAAATAATGTTTCCGCTGCTGACTTCCCGTTCTTAAAAAACACCGGCAGCACACGATACTATTATTCAGAAGAGCAGGGTGTTAATGAACTTCTGGAGCTGCGTTCATTCAACGACATCAAGGAAATTTCGTGGGTAGAAGAAGAGATGGAATCTATGTTCCATCGTCTGGCTGATGTTCTTTCTGCCGATATTCGCAGAGAGTTGCTTAAGTTTGTGGAATCCCCGATTGACAACAAGAAAGATCTCCCTGAAAGCCAGTACATTCAGCTTCGCCATGTCGAAGTTCCGGCTCATAATTATCAGCAGTATCGTCAGTGGCGTGATGAGACCATTTTCAATGTCGTAAGGGACAATAAAGACAAGGTTGAGAGCTTTGAAGCATTCCACTCTCTTATCAGCGGTGTGCCGGGTGTGATGTTTATCTCCTCTTTCAACGGCGATAAGGAAGCCTATAAGGAAGCCTTCACCAATGCACGTTACCAGGAAATTATCCAGCAGGCCGGAGATAATTACATCACCGGTGGCAACGAGGGTCTTTATACTCGTATCTACCGTGCCTGCTGCTGCTGAGGAATGATAAATGAACTATAAAAAACTGGTTATTGTAGGCGATAAGTTTAATGAATTTGCAAACGGTAAAGATGTTCTGACTATTTCTCAGCTTGAATTACTTTCGCAAATTCCTGCCAACATTATTGATAAAGAACATGAAATTATTATCGGCCAGGGTGTACGTAAAGATTTCGCGGGAAAAGTCATTTCAAATCAGGCAAGAAATGCTGTGCATGGCAATAAACTTAAAATGTGCTCTCTGGAAAAACTGGTCAGTGATAAAAAAAATGCACATTGTCATAAAAGGCTGGAGCAGAATGTTCTTATCGGCTCAGCAGAACAGGCCGAACATAACAGTGACCTTTTTGCGATGCCGCTGCTGATTGACGAACGCTGTGAACTCATGGCCGATCATCAGACCGGTCAGCATATTCAGGGGATGCTTCTGGTGGAGGCAAGTCGTCAGGCTTTTATCGCCGTTACCGAAGAGTTTATTTATAAGCAGGAATCAGGGCGCTACTACGTCATTAACAGCATGGCGACGACCTTTTCCAGCTTTCTGTTTCCTTTACCGGCGCTGGTCCATTTTGAATTCCTTGAGAAGGATATTAATGAGCGAAGGGGACGTTTCAGAGCACAGGTTCGCGTGACCCAGCATCAGACGCTTTGCGCAACGATGGATGTATCGTTCACCGTATATCCTTCAGATCTGATTGCTGAAAAGGAGAAATCGCTGGCTGAAGCTGCCATGCTGGCGGCAGTTGCTGGACAGAACATCGCGGCAGACGGGGTGACGCATGTCTGAATCAGGTAGCCGGACATACCGCCTGGCTGCTACCACGCAGGGGCCGCTGTACCCCCCTGCGGAGGTCATGGATGGTAACGGCAACTTTGTGGTGGTTGGCATGGTGCCGGGTGATAACGGGCTGGAATGGCGTAGCGTGCTTGTGGCAGCAGACAGCCCCGTGCCCGAATTCGGCGCGACGAAGCCTTACAGAATACTGCGCGACATTGAAGGTATGTCGCAAGATGAAGTCAGGGACATCATCCTGCATACCCTTCCGTTACCCATCCCGTTGAATAATTACGGGATGCTTTTTGCTCCGGAGCAGCGGCCGCAGGCGAACACCGAAAGCCGGCCCAGTCTGCCGCTGCATGAAGGCTATATTGCTGATTATCGTAGCAGTGATGGTAAACGTCAGGTTCAGCCTGTCACACTGGAAGACTGGATGCATGCGGAGGGCACTCTTGATGTCTGTCTGTCTGAAGACGGCAGGAGCGCAAGGTTTACGTTTTCTTTCCGTCATCTTGTTCCCGACAGTGTTTATACCGTGATGAGCCTTCGGGAAAAAGATTTAGCGACTGAGAATCCAAGCCGGCCGGGCCCTCTGGGCATACCTAACGTTTTTATCACCGATCACAACGGCAATGCAGATTACTGGGCGGAATTGCCCGATCCCTTTCCGGCACATGAACGGAATGAAAATCGGATTATCAACGTTGTTGTCCTTTATATGAGTTCCCGCCAGAGCTACGGCGGCGCAATCGGACTTTATGGTCTGGGTGGGGACATCCATGCTCATTTAAAACTGAAAGTCCGTTCCTTCGATGAATTTACCACAACAGAGTGAGATAAAATATGCCATTTGTTCACATCACTACCTGGCCCGCAAAAAATGAAAGTGAAATTACCCGGTTACAGGAAGATATTACGTTTGCTGTGCATAAAAATACCGGGGCACCACTGGATAAAATCTCCGTTGTCATTTCTGAAATACAGCCTTCTCGCTGGGCAGACGCAGGGGTTCCCGGAAACCATAAAGATTTCCCGGAAAAAAGCCGAAGAAAAAATTACGAGGAGTGAGTTTTGCAACAGGCAGCTGCTTTTTTTGACGTCGATGAGACCCTGATAAATATTAAAAGTATGTTTGATTTTTTTGACTTCTGGTGTCGGGAGAAAAATGAACACGCTAAGCTCCAGAACTATATGACACACTTCCGGGCTGAAGTTAAAAAAGGGACTCCCCGTGAGCAGCTCAACAGGGAGTATTACAGGCAGTTTGCAGGTGTCAGTTATAAGGAGCTTGAAGAGGCTGGTGAAAAATGGTTCCGGTTTAAGCTGAATTCAGGATTATTTATAGGAAGTGCGGTTTCGGCTCTTAAAAAACATCAGGCTGAAAATATGTATATTATTTTCATATCCGGATCAATGCTTCCCATTCTGTCTCCTGTCGCAAAATACCTTGGCGTGAAAGATATCCTTTGCGCACCACTGAAGTTTACTGGTGCGGGAAAAATGACGGGGGAAATAGGTTATCCGCAGACGATTGGTGACGGAAAGAAAGATGCGCTCATTCAGTTTTGCGAACAGAGAAATATTAATCCTTCTGACTGTTATGCCTATGGTGATGATCTCTCTGACATTCCGATGCTTGCATCAGCCGGCCACCCTGTCTGTGTAGGTAAACATTCAGCGCTGGCCGGGCACGCGATAAAACATCGCTGGCCGGTTATTTAAACCAACCTTGAGGTAAGAATATATGCATTCAGAAAAATCCCCGCAGGATATGACCTTAAGGTCGTGGCTTGCCTTGTTTATTCTCGCTCTTTCAACATTTACCATCGTGACCACAGAACTGGCTCCTGTCGGCCTGCTGACGCCTATTGCAGAGGGACTTCGCGCCTCTGAGTCAGCGGTTGGCATGACGGTTTCACTTTATGCCTGGGTGGGCGCACTGAGCGCACTCTTTGCATCAGTATTCCTTGGTAATGTGGCCAAGAAGCGACTCCTGCTCACGCTCACTGTCATACTTTTTCTTTCTAACGTTCTTGCCGCCACGGTAAACACCTACGCCATACTGCTTGCTGCACGCGTACTGGGCGCGCTGGCACATGGCGCATTCTGGGCGATGATCGGTGCCACCGCAGTGGCTATCGTGCCAGCCCGGTTCCTGGGCGCGGCAACTTCTATCGTTTTTGGTGGCGTTTCTGCAGCCAGCGTATTTGGCGTGCCGGTATCAAATTATATTGGTATACACTTCGGCTGGAGACAGGCGTTCTGGCTGATGGCTTTACTCAGCGTGGTGGCCTTTGCCGGCATCACCATACTGGTGCCACAGATAACCAGTAAAAGTGCGATCGGCCTGGAGGCGCTCAAAAGTGTATTTAAATCCTCTGCGCTGTGGAAAATTTACTCTGCCACGTTACTGGCCGTAACCGCACACTTTGCCGCTTTTACATACATTGAGCCCTGGCTGCACACGCAGCATGCCCTTGCCACATCTGTCATCCCGGCAGTTCTGTTTGTTTACGGTATCGCCGGTCTTGCCGGCAATTTTCTCACCGGAATGATGATTGATAAACATCTCAAGGAAACGGTATCAGTATCGGTCCTGCTTATCTGTGCGGTGCTCGTATTTCTGGGTTTATCCGGTGCATCCCTTTCAGGCACCGCTGTCTTTACCGCTATGGTCATCTGGGGCGTGGCTGTATCCGGGATTTTTGTGGGCTTCCAGACGTGGGTCCTGCGCCTGGCAGAAGATAAAACCTTCCCGGCGTCTGCGGTTTACGTTTCATTCTTCAATACCGCTATTGGTGTCGGGGCATCTGCCGGTGCCTGGATGGTATCCGCTTTTTCAGTCCCGCTGCTTTATATCGCAGCTGGCGCAGCTATCGGACTTTCTGTCCTGCTCGTTGCCGCCATTCCGACTCGCGTGACGTCTATACAAACCACTCCGGAGAAATCTTATGAGTCAAACTGACGATCTGACACTCTATGGAAGAGAAATTATGGATCGCCTTGAGTCCGGGCTCGCTGATAAAGTCACCACCCGACTGAGCGAACTTGATCCCACCTTACCGGCCCTGATTACAGATTACGCTTTTGGTGCTGTGGTTGGCCGCCCCGGACTGGATCTCAGGACGAGAGAAATGCTGACGGTTGCTTCGCTTGTGACGCTGGGTAACGCCATGCCACAGCTTGAATTACACATGAGAGCGGCACTCAATACCGGCGTCACTCCGGAGGAACTGCTTGAAATCGTGATACAGATGGCTGTCTATGCCGGCGTTCCGGCATGCATGAACGGCCTGACGGCCTACCGCGCTGCTATGGCGGCGACCGGCCATACCCTGCCTGGCCTGAAAGAGGAAATGTAATGAACGAAGTTGTGATTGTTTCTGCAAAACGTACGGCAACCGGCACCTTCCTGGGTTCCCTGTCGGGTCATTCCGCAGCAGAACTCGGAAGTCACGTCATTCGTGCGCTTCTTGAAGACTCAGGAGTGGAAGCCGCTGAGATTTCTCAGGTTATTATGGGACAGGTACTGACGGCCGGTTGTGGCCAGAATCCCGCGCGCCAGTCCGCGCTGAATGCCGGGCTACCTGTTGAAACGCAATGTCTGACGATTAACAAGGTCTGCGGTTCAGGCCTCAAATCGGTTCATCTGGGTATGCAGGCGCTGCAGACGGGGGAGTCAGAATTCGTCATTGCCGGCGGTCAGGAAAGCATGTCCGGCGCCCCCCATATTCTGATGGCTTCACGCACTGGGACAAGACTGGGAGACAGTAGTATGAAGGACAGCGTGGTGTCCGACGGACTCTGGGATGCTTTCGATAATAACCATATGGGCGTCACCGCCGAAAATGTTGCTGCTGAATTCAGTATCAGTCGAGAAATGCAGGATGAATACGCGCTCTTGTCCCATATGAAGGCGATGGATGCTCAGAAGAAGGGAATGTTTGATCGTGAAATCGTTCCTGTAGAATGGCAGGACAGGAAAGGCGCAACACTGAGAGTGGACAGGGATGAAGGTCCCCGCAAAACCAGCATTGAAAAACTGATGCAGCTGAAACCCGTATTCAGAAAGGGAGGAACGGTGACGGCAGGTAATGCATCCTCTCTAAATGATGGCGCGGCCGCTGTCCTTCTTTGTACCAGAAACACTGCCGAGGCACGTGGGCTGCCAGTTCTCGCATCTCTTGGCGCGTTTGCGAATTCGGGGATCAAACCGGCATTAATGGGTGTCGCTCCGGTACAGGCTATCGCAGACTGTCTTTCCCGCTCTGGCTGGAAACCGGAAGACGTTGATCACCTGGAGTCCAATGAAGCGTTTGCAGCCCAGGCGCTGGCAGTGATCAGCCGGGCGGGTATTTCACCTGATCGCATCAATCCCTGTGGCGGAGCCATCGCACTCGGGCATGCTATCGGTGCTTCGGGATGCCGTATTCTGGTCACCCTCGTGCATGGCCTCCTGCGCAATGATAACAAACGCGGTGTTGCAGCATTGTGTGTTGGCGGTGGCGAAGGGGTTGCGCTGAGCGTTTACCGCTGAAGAAAAATTATCGGCCATACAGCAGCCGGGCGGCTAATCAAAACAAAGAAACCGGGCATTGCCCGGTTTCTTATTATGTGAACGGATTTCAGGCGTTAACGCCTTTCATACCTTCTTCAGAATACCGGCCACCTTTGATCCCAACGCGCTGGTGAATATCGTTCAGTAGTGCAATATCTGATTTGTCCAGAGCGATGTCGGCCGCCTGCGCATTTTCGGCCAGATAACGGGTGTGCTTGGTACCGGGGATCGGTACCAGCTTATCGTACTGCGCGAGCAGCCAGGCCAGCGCCACCTGACCTGTGGTACAACCGTACTTTTCAGCAAGCGGGAGGACAGCATCAAGAAGCTGTACGTTGTGATCCAGGCTGGACTGAATGAAACGCTCATTATTTTTACGGAAGTCACCTTCAGAAAAATCGCTGTTTTTACGGTATTTTCCGGTCAGGAACCCCCTTCCCAGCGGAGAATAGGGTACCAGGCCAATCCCCAGTCCTTTCACTGCCGGCAGGATTTCATCTTCAATGTCACGTGTCCATAGTGAATATTCTGTCTGCAGGGCTGTGAGTGGGTGTACAGCATGAGCCCGGCGCAGGGTCGATGCAGAGACTTCACAAAGTCCGATATGATTGATCTTTCCATCTTTGACGAGACGGCTCAGACATTCCATGCTCTCCTCGACAGGCGTCGCCTGGCTGACCCTGTGAAGATAGAACAGATCGATCCGTTCAATGCCGAGCCTCTTGAGAGATTCATTACAGCAGCGGGTAATATAGTCCGGTTGATTGTTAATGGTGCGGGCGTAAGCCTCCTCTGGCGCTCGATCGATTCCGCATTTTGTGGCAACTCTGAACTGCTCACGTGTGGCCTTATCGAGCCCGGCAAGAAAGTGGCCAATCAGCCGTTCGTTATGACCCCGCCCGTACAGGTTAGCGGTATCAATGAACGTAATCTCCAGGTCAATGAGTTTATGTAACAGCTGCAGGGAAGTCCTGTCATCTGTCTGGCCATAGAATTCGCTCAGTCCCATCGCACCATAGCCGACTGAACTGACAATAAGGTTTTGAGATAAATTTCGGGTATGCATAATTGCTCCTTTTTTTGCACCATGATTGTTTCACCCCGACTACGGTTAATGAATTGTCATTTTCGTTATGCAAAAAAAGTATCATGGCAGGAGGATTTCCTGTCCTTCCACATAAGTGGGTAAAAAAACAACCTTAACGTGAGTTTTCGTTCCACTGAGCGGTGCGCTGTGAAAAGCCGCACTTATCTTGCAGGTGAAGGTCCTGCTCCGGAAGGAGCAGCCAGCGCCACCGGATAACGAGTCTTGCGCCTTCCCGGGTAACTGCACCAGTTCTGGAAGAGGGTAAATCACACAGTAATGATATCGGCTGCCCTCAGGGTTCCATATTGTTCCCGGTACTTGCCAATATCTACCTTCACCATGTGGTAGATGAATGGTTTGCTGAAATCAGCTGTTCGCATATCAGGGGGAAGGCAGACATGGCCAGATATGCAGACGATATGGTATTTACCTTCGAGTACCAGCATGAGGCGAAACGCTTCTATAGCAAGCGCGCTGCCGAAAAGATTGGGCCGATTTGGCATCGAACTTCACGAAGACAAATCGCAGCTCCTTGCTGCGTGTCACGTGGCGGCGATGAGAGCAAATCAGAGAGGAGAACGTCTTCCGACGTTCAACTTTCTGGGGGGGTTAACTGCTACTGGGTAGAACGTGCAAAGGGTACTGGCGGCTGAAGTTCACCAGCCGGAAGGACCGCTTTGCGGCCAAGCTTAAAGGCCTGAGAGACTTCCTGTGGAATAACCTCAATGCCAACAGAAGGCAAACCCTGAACACGGTTATCCGGGTAGTGCGTGGATGGATTAATTACCATGGCATCTCAGATAACAAAAGACGTGTGGGGCAGTTCATCTACCAGAGCAGGCGGATCATCTACAGGTGGTTCAACCGTAAAGGTGGCAGACACCCAATGACATGGGAAAAGCTGGATCTGATCCTCAAAATGCTGGGATACCCATCGCGATGGAGAACTCAATCAATGTTCCATTCTCACTGAATATGTGAGGGAAACTGATCTGTCGGGAGCCGGATACGGTAGTTCCGCAAGTCCGGTTCTGAGGAGGGGCCCGTCCGGGTAACCGGCGGGTCTACTCACCTCAGCCCCCCTAAGTCACTCTGGGTTAGGCAATGTGTTGCGAACTACTTTCCCCGTCTTACACAACACGACTGAGCGTAACCCCAGTCTGCCAGATATTTAGGAAGTCATAAAACGGCTACGAGTAGCTGAGCCAGGATCACGGTCTCAACATCAAATTTATGTTGTTCCGCATGCATTACTTTATTAAATTCAACGCTCGCATCAGGCTGCTGAACTGATAATTAATGTATTTGTTGGGGGAGGGGGGAACTAGTATTAAAAGTAGGTATATGTTTTACCCTGGGGTGTATGTGAAGATAGTATTTGTAGAATATGTTAGGTTTGGTGGCGGATGGCCGGTTTTACTAGTTTACAGAAGATATTATGTTTAGAGGGATAATTAATAGGTTTAGCAAGAGTGTAAATTATGAGGCAGAGTTCATCTCTGCTGTAAAACGCTCTAGGAAGTGGAAGCTTGATGTGCCTGATATCACATTGAGTAAAACTCCGCTTCTGACTGGAGAAAAAAGTGAAGCTGCGATAAAGGTTATTCAGGACATTGCTTCAAAGTATACTCCCGAACAAGTCTCACAACAATGCTTTGGTTATATGTATTTCGTTCAGGGGTCTTTAGAAGAAGTTTTACAAACTCCGCTTTATTATACTTTAGGTTATGTTGATTATGAGAAGCGGCCAGTTTTTTATACGAGTGAAGAGGAGTTAAAAAGTAATCTGGGTAATCATATGTCAGATGTGGGGGCGATAAATTTACATGCGTGGTTGACGACGCCAAACATGGAAATAATCGACCTTACGTTTGCCACCACATATGGCATTGTGAATAATGTTCCATCAGTAATTGGTCGCTGTTCATTTCAACACTACTCTGCATTTAATGAAAACATGACTTATCGCCCTCAGTTGGTCGGCGAAGATTATTTGAAACAGATTGGTGCCTTCGTTGATTTTAGGGCGTTAAATGTATTTGTAATATAGGGTGGATAATTTCCAATGTGTTTTTTATAGCGAGGTTTTTTCCTCGCTTTTATTTTTATGTCGGGGGGTAATTAACGTAAAGCATGAGATTTTTTTGAATAGTTAACTTGTTATGATTGACGACATTCAGTCAAATCATTTAATCTGTCCGTGTTGTACTGTTGTCCTCGGACAACCATCCAATGTCTCAGCACTTTGTGAGAGGCGCCTTCGGGTAAGTGCCATCCAATGTTTCATGTGACCTGTGAGAAACGCTTTCGGGTGGTCACAATATCCTCGTAGCCTGGAAGAGGATGCCCATGTGGCGGTACCTCCGTTTACCCTTTGAGAACGGAGATCATGACTGTGATGAAGGTTCATTAACGACTCAACCGCGCCAGTCCTGGTACGGTTCCTTTAACCAATAACGTGTGTGTTGCGTCTTTAAGCTATAAAGCTCGCCAAGGCGAGGTTTTACGCTTCAACATTTTGACTATTTTATCTTTTCCGACGTGTTGCTGACGATGCGACTTTTGAACGCACGTATAAGGCCATTTGGTACATTTGGCCGCTTACGTGAGTCTCATTAGGAGCAGAGGAGCGTGCGTCACTTGTGAAGTGGCGAAGACACTACCAAGTGACGCGCGCAGCGCATAACGTCTCAACCCACGTACGACGTGGTTTTCAACGTTTTACTACCATCTGACCAACATGTAGTCCGTGTCAGTACGGTATTAAACTCACTTTTACATCAACGTAAGCATGACTGAAGGCCGTCTGAACGTTCAACTATCAGTAAGGAGGAAATCGACTCGGTATCGATGGCGACACTACGAACAGTAGTGTTGGAGGCAGCTTGACGTCAGTCAGCTCTGCATAAGCAGCAAACAGATCAGAGATCTGGGGTGCCTCGCAAGAACTCAACAATTCGCCGCCCCGATGCACAGATACCAGTTGAGACGCAGGAAGCGCAAAAGCAACCGTGTCGTCGGGGATGAATTATTGGGGTACAGATCCGTCCGCTTATTTACAAGCCGAGGGACGTGTATCCCTGCGGAGATATAGGAATGTCCAGATTCAGTAAACAGCTGTGCAAACAACTTGTCACCCTTGCTCGTCAGGGACGGGGAAGTTATAAAACTGTGGCTGACCGCTCAAGAATTGCAGAACGTTTTTCTGAACGTCTATCTGAACTGAATATTCAGATTAGGGACGTAAAACATATCAAAACTTCCCATATTGAAAAGTATATTGAGAGCAGGAAGGAAGACAGTTTGTCTCTCAGGACGTTACAGAATGAGATGTCTGCTATCCGCTCTGTTTTATTATCAGCAGGAAGAAATAAACTAGCCGATCCCAATCATACCAGTCTGAGTAATCAGGCCCTGGGAATTTCTGGTGCTAACCGGGATGGCACTAAACTCCCTATTACAGATGAAAAACTTAATGCGGTTGTGAATTTTGCGCTTAAAAAAGATGAAGGTGTTGCGCTCGCGGTACAACTTTCAAGATACCTTGGGTTGAGAACAGAAGAAACCGTTCAGTCTGCAAAGTCTTTAAAGACATGGAAGCAGGCACTGATTAATAATCATGAGCGTGTCCGTGTTGTTTTCGGGACTAAAGGCGGACGTCCAAGGGAAACAACTGTTTTTAATCGTGAAAAAGTTTTATCAATTCTTGATAAGGCAATTCATTATGCCAGTGAACATAACGGAAAGTTGATTGATAAACCCTCTCTGCATACCGCTATTGATCGCTACCGTAATATTGTAAGAGAAGCCGGAATGAATGGTAAAAATGCGCCGCACAGTTTACGATATGCTTACTCTCGCGATGCTGTAAATCATCATATTAAAAATGGAATGAGTCGCGATGAAGCCGAGGCATTAGTGTCGATGGATTTAGGGCATGGTGATGGCCGGGGGCGGTATATCAAACAGGTTTATTTTCGTGAGGAAACAGAATAGACGTTTTTACACATCACTTCAGGACGTAACGCCACAGCACAATCAAGGCTGTGACTTATTCAAAATTATCATGACATTAATGAGGTCTTAAAGCTTCCTGATGTTCTTTGCATTAGGATATTTTGCGGAGCTTGCTTCTGGCGTGAATCGAACCTTATCATTAAGGGCAAAGGTATTGATTCCGCCCTGCATAGCCTTATCCGCTCCATAAAAAATTGCCTGATTTTTGTCACTCTTAACCAGCACATTTGCTGCAGTAATATTTATTATTTCTCCCGTGTGTTCAGGATTAATTTTAACTCCTTTTGACCAGTCTTTTCTCACTAGCAAAGTGGGAATTCCTGCAGGGAGTTGTTTATTCTTCCAGAGAGCATGTAAGGAACAAAGTTCAGACATTCTTGTATTGCTCTCAATTATGTCAAGTAATTTGAGATTAGAGGGATTTATCCAATAGATTACTTTTAAACATCTGTCATAATGTTCAATTACTTTGTTTATTACATCCTCGACTTGATATGCTTTCTTATTGCGCCACAAAGGCTCATGATGAGAGAGGCGGTTTCTTATCTTATTGATATCCTTGAGTTCATTACCTATGCTATTTATTGATAATGCAGAGCCGGAGGTTGAATCGATAGCATTCGGGAATACACGGTGCCTTAAATGTGGCCATAATTTGAGATAAGAGTTTTTTTGTACGTCGAAATCTTTTTGTACCAGAGATACCCAAAAGCCCAAAGTTAACTTTGATATGAAATTTTCTGCGGTCAAAGGTTTATTTTCATAATTAAGCTGTTTTACCGCTGTTTGGATATTACTCCATGCGATAAAGTTATTTTGCTTTGTGAATGTATTAACAAACCAAAGTTTGTCAATTTTAGCTTTTTCTTTCACCCAATCATGCGGCTGGAAATTCAGCTCAACCTGCTCTTCTTCGTGTGCTATCCAGGACTGATAGATAGCGTTGCGAAGCGAAATTTCAATGATTTGAAGTGCTGGTAAAAAAGCACTCGCAAGTTGCTTATTCCAAAGATAGATGCCAAGGCATTGTTCTGGCGAAGCCCCGCCTAGGATAGGTATTTGGTATGTTGAGAACCTGGCTGTAGAAAGGGACTCTGTAATCGCTTGAATTGTCATTGTTCTGATCCATAAGGTTTCATAGATTCAGTATACCTTCCATGAACTTAGACAAAAATGCCAAATTTGTGGTTAGCGCGTGACTATGTTTGTGACAGATTGAGGTTGACATGCTGTATCTAGGCAATCATAATCTGTACCCAGAGGTAACTCTATGTATGTAAGCGCCCGCCCCTACTCAACGATGGTCGGAACGCGAATGAATTTTTCAAAAAAGGCTTCCTGATGGAGGCCTTTTTTGATCTTGTAACATAAAAGAGCATGTTCACTTAACAATATCAGGATAAATTTCGTCAATCTTGATATATAAGTTGCCCGTTTCGGCTGCCCGTCTGATTTTTTCTTCCATCAACATTCTGAAACTGATGTTATTTTTTAACATGAGAACAAGATCATAACCGCTGACACAGATGACCTTCTTTCCCCTCCCCCATGCATCCAGACCACTCTTTGTAAATCCAGCCCAACTGATGAATACGCCGCGAGCCCATGAAATTTTCTGATCCAGCTTGCCATGAAATGCATGGAGATCAGCGTTTCCTGTTTTAGTACTATGCCACTTTGCTTCGACAAGATAGGTTTCATTATTTAACAGAAAACTGCCGTCAATCTGTTCGCCCTTCAACCTGAATGCGCCTTTAGGGGATAGATAGAAAGCGGTAAATAGTTCGTTAAGCCATAATTCAAAGCTGTGTCCCCGTTGATGAGGCGGTTGGTTATGGAGGGTTTCCAGACCTTTAAGAAAATAATTATTATCGATGCCCGTGGGGACGATCAATGCAGGTGTCTTGCCGGCTGCTGCAAGACTGTCTGCCCCCTGAATTTTGGATATCAATTTGCCGTAGACTGCATCATCCTGAGCAGTGATCACGTTGTCAGGTATTGTTTTTCTGTATTCCCAGAGTCGAGTGACCACTCTAAGAACTGTCTCCCTGTCATCTTGCTTCAAAAGGCAACGCAATCGCTTCATTTTTGAGTCACCATCTTTTCGATAGATGTCGTTGTCTATATCGATTGACAGCTCAGATTCGAAAAACTCGCGCATCGATTTGTTTGTGAAATTCAGTACATAGCCTGCATTAAGTGGGTCTTCAAAAAGCTGGTTTATATTTTTGATATCACTTTCTGTAAATTTCATTCTTTATTACCGTAAATTGTAGTCTGCCCAGGCTGACTGTTTTTACAAACCCGAATAACAGTCATTTTGGAAACACCTGCAAGACGCGCTGTTTCATTTAATGATTTACCGTTCAATAAACGTAATGTTCTTATAAGTTCATGCTTGGCCATGTCCGGCTGTCGTCCTGCATACTTACCTTCAAGCCTGGCCTTTTCAACGCCCTCTTTCTGGCGCCGGCGACGATCCTCATAGTCTTTGCGCGCTATAGCTGCAAGCATATCGAGCATCATCCCATTTACAGCCCTTAGCATGCTACGTGTAAAGTTGTCTGAAGCGGCATGGGTAAGCGCTATATGGCTAGTTGGGAGATCTAGGCTGATAACCGATAGTTCTTTTTCAAACATCCACCGTTTAAGTGTATCCCAGTCGCCATCACTCAGGCGTGAAAGACGATCTACTTGTTCTAACAGAATCACATCACCTGACTCCATGTCGGAAAGCATTCGATTTAGCTCTGGTCGGTCAAGCGATGCTCCCGATGCGTTTTCAACGTACCAACCAGCTATACGTTGCCCATGATGAGCGGCAAATTCCTTAAGCCTGTTTTTTGCACGTAGTGCATCCTGCTCAATCGTTGACGCTCGAAGGTACGCATAAATGTACATTTTACCGCCTGTGGTAACATTTAAGTGGTATCAAAATGATGAGTAACATTTAAATGGTATCTTAACAGCGTTTTGATTTCTAAATGACTGGTATCATTTGGGGACACCCATTTGTTACCCAGGTTGACATAATCACTATTTGCTCTGAAAATAGACAGGCTTTCTTGTTGCTACATGCAACCAGCTAATGCTCCGGCAGTCTGAGAGGAGCGCCTTTGGGTGACTGCCAGCTAACGTTTCACCGGTCTGAGAGAAACACCTTCGGGTGACCGGAAAATCCTCGCAGCCTGAGAGAGGATACCTTCGGGTGGTAAATCCGTTTAACCTCTGGAAACGGATATCACTGCACAGTGATTGAGGTCATTTCAACTTATCAGACAGTCAGAATGTTGTTTTTTCTGACTCCCCGACGGGAAACACTTCCCGGTCGGGCAGGTGTTTCCCTTTTTTATGGAGAAACACAATGTCTGTCATTTCTTCTGCGGTTTTCCCTGAACATCTTCTTACTCAACTTCAGCAATCTGCTGACGCAACTGTCCGGAGATTAAAATCTTTCATTTATCTGCATCGCAACAGCAGCTGGTATGTCAACGGCTCGGACAATTATGCCGTCCGTGCGCATATCACTTCTGTCAAAGACCAGGGTGTTAACGTCTTTCTTACCGTCCGTACAGGCTGCCACCGCGGCGAGTATGCTTTTCATCGCCTGCTGGTTTCCCTCCCTGAGGGAATGACAGGTCGTCGAAACGCATACCTTAATGCCTGCCGTCAGGCACAGCATCTGGCACACCTGCGCTACCGTTTTCTTTCCGGAGGGCATTCTCATGACTGAAGCACTGCACGATGTCACTTTTCGTATTCTGTCGATGTCTGAGGCCCGTCGGGATGTATGTCCCGCTCATTACAACCCCGTAAGTGGCATTTTTATCCGGGGCGAAATCCTCAGAGATAACATCTCCTGTGGCGAACAGGTTTTGTCGCACCGCTCGGTGATTGTGATCCGGCTGACCCCGAACTTTGCGTCTGGTGTCAGTATTACGGATATTCTTCCCGGGTTAAGGCCGGGGACATACTGGGTGGTGTGGCCGTCTCTGGCATAAATTTCGCTGTTCCACTGTCGGTAGCTGCGTTGAAAAGCCTGCGCTTTAATCCTGAATATGTGTATCAGGAGCAATCTGATTCATATGCGCTGAACTGATCGGCTGATGAAGGCCGTGACCGTAAAATGTTGTGGACCCTGACGGGGATATCTCTCCGTCGGAGGGAGTATCCCGTTATTTACCTGAGGATATACCCATGTACGCAGACGTTTATACGCTTAAAACACCACTGGACACGCTCAGCTGGCTTTGCCTGCTTGAGAGTGAACTCCTGAGCATCAGGGCATTTCAGCGTCTCGATCTTCATACGGACCGGGATGAACCCAGTGAACTGACGTATCTGGAAGATGCCATCATTAACGCCGGCACAGCCTATGGCTGGTTTGTCTGTTTTCTCAGGGACGGTGATATTCCGCCGCTGCCTGCCACTGCCCGAGAACTTCTCTGCACTCTGGACCGTCTCGGTAAAGAAATTAACCGACCTTTCTGGGAGCAGGCTGTGACCCGAGGGCAGAATGAGGCTTGTGGTGACAAAGCTATCGCGGCCCTCGAAATGATGTAATCAGACAGACAGAACACACCCTGACGGGGATTTACTCCCGTCCGGGGGATAAATCCCCCTTTTTTATTTACGGAGGATTTATCAATGAGAAACCTGTCTTCTTCGCCGTCTTCCATGCCGGTTGTCTACACCATCGAGCACGTCAGCACGGTTCCGTTGCGTCACTGGCATGCTTTCGTTCTGGCCGTAACAGAAACTTTCTGGCAACTACCGGTGCGTCTGCGTCCGGGGAATACGTATCTGCCGTCGCTTAATCGCGCGGCTGACCTGTTTCCGGTTGCTGATGTTATGGCGTTCTGTGGCGACACAGGCGGCAGTGTCTGGCCGGTCAACATGACCATTGAGCGGGAGCGCAACCGCAATGCGCTGAGTATCCATGAGCTGGATTTTCAGCATCAGCCCTGCGATTTCTTTGCACGCATTGTGATGGTCCTGCTGCATAACCTGTGTCCGGACAGCTTCCGGATACATTCTTCAGACGAGGGTCGCAGCTGGGCGTTACCGTTACGCTGGATTGAACAACATCTCGGCCTGCCTGAGCAGCCGACGCTGACCGCGCCTCAGCCGGTACTGAAAACACCGGTAGGCGAGGGCGCGTTTGATTCCCTGCTGCTGCAGCTGCTCTCCGGTGGTGAGCGGGTACTGAGCAACGTCGACTGGAATGCGTTTACAGAGGCTGAATTTCAGCTGTATGAACTGAAGCGGGTCGCGGAAAAATCTGACTCGTTTTAAACAGTAATGACTTTAACCCCGTCGGGAGAGATGACTCCGGACGGAGCGGCTCTCCCTTTTTTACCGGAGAGCCCCATGCTTTTTTTCGACAATAAAGATTTGACGAGCGTCCTGCTGACCGCCCGCATGCAGGGAGGTCAGCTTCATCTGGCAAAGGATGAGGGGGTTTATCTTATGCCGGCCACCGGTGCCTGGCAGGGCAACGATCCGGTGCCGCGTATTGCGTATGCCGCAGGGTGTCACCCTCAGAAAAATGAGGACTGGTACGACACGGCGCTCCTGCTTGCCGGCGACGATGATTTTATTGAATCACTGACGATAAGCGACGCGGTCGCCACCTCTGTACTGTCCGGCAGGACGGAACTGAGGATCCTGATTACCGACACACAGATACAGGTGCTCACCGCAGCGACTGACCGGGTGAAAGTGGCGCAGTATCGCCAGAAGGCCGATCAGCTTTTGGCGAGTGCGGTCTGTCACTTCAGTGCCTGTGTCGGGCCTGATGAACTCTGTCGCTGGCGTGAAAACGCCGTGCGTCTGCTGACGCAGGCGGCCTTCATCAGCTGTAAGCGGGCGAAGCCTGAAGATCATCAAACCTTTCTGAACGCCTGTGGCAGGCTGCAGGCCAGGTTATCGCAGGTGACCCCGCAGGGGGCGCTGCGAATAACCGGACGTTAACTTACTCCGGCAGGGACTTTTCCTTCCGGAAAGGTTCCTGCCTCTTTCTGAACCGAAGGAGGTCGTATGGGACTGGATATTTTTCTCTACAGCCAGGGCCGGCAGATTGTCGCAGTACCGGCACCGTATCATCCGGTCTGTGAACTGGGCTGCGATTTTTCACTGGTTACCTGGGTGGATAAGCATGTCGGTGAGGTGGAAAACGCGACCTGTCTGGAACTGTCACGCGAGCATATTCAGCAACTGAAAGAGAGGCTGGACTGTGCGATTGCGACATTTACAGAGGGTAATGAGGATAATCCGCTTCTTCAGCGCCGGCTGCAGTACGTTTTCACCCTGCTTGACAGGCTGGAAAGCCTGCTCAGTGATTTTGACTTTGAACATGAATACCTGTGGTTTTATGCCGCATGGTAACTGACTTCTGAATTTCCCGTCGACGGGCGTATCTCTGCGCCCGCCGGCGCAGGGGTATGCCTCTGATTAAAGGTATATCTCATGAAAAAAACGACTTCACACAAGGCGGCCCTCCGTCCGGCAAAACAGACTGACCTTTATCGCCAGATCACCGACCGCATTGTTGTCGCGCTGGAAAACGGCGTCGCGCCCTGGCGTAAGCCGTGGCGCGCGGCTGCCGGCAGCGGTCTGGCCGGTCTGCCCCTGAATGCCACAACCGGACGTCATTACAGCGGTGTGAATGTCCTGCTTCTCTGGATGTCAGCGGAAGAGCAGGGGTTTCGCAATAATCGCTGGATGACTTACCGGCAGGCGCAGCAGGCTGGCGGGCAGGTGCGTAAGGGTGAGAAAGCCACCCTGGCGGTGGTTTATAAGGACTGGACGAAGCAGGCGGAGGATCGCGAAGGCAACCGCCTTTATGACAGTGACGGTAAACCGCTGATGGAAACCGTGCCGATGCTCAAACCCCTGCAGCTGTTCAACGCTGAGCAGTGTGAGGGGTTGCCGGCAGAGGTTGCGGCTTCACCTGAGCAACCACCGACGGTGGATGAGGACGGCATACTCTGTCCGGACGTGATGAACAGGGTGATCCGGATGTTTAACGCCACAGGGGTTAAACACCGGATGCTGCCTCAGAACCGGGCTTATTACCGCCCGCTGACGGATGAGATTGTGATGCCGATGGCTGAGCAGTTTTTTACGGAGGCGGACTGCTGGTCCACGCTGTTGCATGAGCTGGTGCACAGTACCGGTCATGCGAAGCGACTTAACCGGGAGGGGATAACTTCCTCATCCCGGCAGTTCGGGGACCCGGTGTATGCCTTTGAGGAGCTCATCGCCGAAATGGGCAGCGCGTTTTTATGTGCTCAGCTCGGCGTGTTCGGTGAGGTTCAGCACGACAGCTATGTGGACCACTGGCTGAAGGTGCTGAAATCTGACAAAAAGGCCCTGTTCCGCGCCTGCCGGCATGCCCGGGAAGCGTCGGAATATCTGCTGGCACTGCCTGAAAGTCAGACTGTGGCGGCGTAATTAACTTATCCGGTGGCGGTTATTCCGTAACTGTCGCCGTCCCGTGAGGACACCGCTCCTCACGGGACGGTGTCCTCTTTTTTTTATGAAAGAGGAGTATTCACTATGTCCGAATGGTGTCATAACCGCCTGGAAATCACCGGTAAATCCGTCTGCATCGACGTCATGCTGCAGTGGATAAACGGCACTGACGTACCGCGTCACCGCCACGCCGTGCAGCAGAGCATACAGCTGTTTCTGGCCGGCGCTGCGGGGATACTCAAGCCGGTGCGGACCACGTCGTATCCGCCTTTTCAGGGGCTGGTCCGTGCAGGCGCAGGGCTTTCCACTGCGGCCAATCAGGCGTTTGAAAGCTGGCTGGCGCTCCTGCTGAAGGATGCCATCCTCGATGCGGAAGCCATCAGAGCCGTGGACCGGCTTTATCACCAGTCAGGTCTGGGCGCGCTGAAATGGGAGAATATTCCCGGCCCGGCACGTGAGGTTATGGCGGATCTGATTGCCAGACAGTATACCGACTGGTTTGGTCTGGTCAGTGCCGGCGATGAGTCTGATGCCGCAACTGCCTGGGAGCGGCTCAGCCAGTATCCTGAACGCTCCCAGCCCTGCGATATGCTGGCCGTCATACCCACGCGGCTGGCAGCAGAGCTGAACGGCTCCGGGGGGCTGATGTCAGGGGTATCGACTACAACCAGTCTCTACTGCCGACAGTACGGCATGGAGTGGCCGGCCGGGCACAATGTCAACTGGCAGCGCCATACGCCAAACAGTCTTACGCTGCAGATGGATACGCCCTGGCTTCCGCCGTCAGGTGAGGTTGTCGGGGAAATTTCAGCGGTGTTTGACTGCGAGGTGCGTCACAGCTACAGCGAGCCCGTAAGCGGGTTCAGCGGTTACGACTGCTATGACGGCGGTGAACATGTCGACGGACACGAAGGTGCGGCCGGCGCGTCCCAGCCCGGTCATGTGCTTTATCTCGTCTGCGATGAGTCTGCTTCACCGGCTCAGGAAACTGCATCTTACCGTGAGGTGTGACTTTAAAAGCGTACTCTTCCCGTTAACTCCGCCACGGCTTTGCCGTGGCTTTTTTTAAGACTAGATAAATTTTTAAGTCGTCGTGTTTTTTGAATGGGCCAGCGCGCCTGCTGGATGATGAACCGGCGGTGCTATCCAAATGCTAAGGGTTTCGAGCTGAAGCAGCCATAATTGCTATTCATCAGCTTCTGGGGACATTGGATCATATCATCCAACCTGCAATCCAGAAGAGTCTGACAGCATGCAAGAAAGTAACCCTCACTTTTTTGATCCGGCGCTTACTCTTCCTGGAGAAGTTCCGATATTGGTAGATAGAGTGATTAGACGTTGAACAGTGGCTTAGAAGCATTATGATTTGCTAAAAGTAGCAACCCCGATGTTCGGTGGGCTAAATGTCATTTGCCCGATGCTGAACTGGCAGTATAACTAATCCCTAGGGAAAAGGTGGTTGAATTATACCATGTCAATTCTTTGTTATTATCATAAATAAATTGTCAGAAAAATTCACGGAGCCGAAAATAAACACTCCAATGGAATGATGTGTTTTCGACGATGATATGATTTAAATAATTAACAATTCCTGAGCTATTAATGGCGTCTGAAGAAATGAATTATTTTACTAATTAATTACAGGCAATCATACTTATTATAATTTAAATTTGTATGAATCGCTAACCAGTTCGTGCTTTTTGCCTGAGTTAACTTATAGTAAATCGATGCGCTCAAATTTCAGTTTTTAATTTGTAAGCAGTTAAGATTAATTAGTGCCGTAAGTCACGTTTTATTAATGTATTTGATGACTGGAGGAAGGATTGTGGCTATAAGTTATGCATGAAGTTATTTCTTGTATCACATAGGGGGCGGATATGAAAGATATGAATGAACCATCTGCAGCCGATTTTGATTTTATAGCATTGAGCATCGCCAGAATGAACCATTGTGGGATGAGGGTTGATATTAAAAAAGTGATAGGGAATATGGATGAGGAATGCAGGATAATGTTTCTTAAACGTTACGAGTACTATCTGGGGCAATTAAATGATAAAGAATGACTGGTGGGTTATTGTGTCAAAAAAACTCAGTTCCCGAAAAATTAATCAGGGCATCTGTTCTGTAACTATGGTTTTCCCAGAGGGAAAAGAAAATGCATATAATAAAATAAACGATCATTATATTAAGTGAGAGAATTGTGATGGATGATTCATTAGAACAAAAAACAGGGCATCTGGCATGGTGTGCTCTGGTGGCACTAAGACTGGAGAGCCAGGAAAAAGGCACATTATCTGAATATCAGGAAAATATTTTTCTGATACGGTGGCTGACTAATGCTCTGAAACAGTGCTGTTTTTCTGAAGAAGTAGTTCCTGATATTAAACGGTTGCTGAAAGAAGGCCGAGAGCGGGGAGAACTCGCAACCAAACTTGAGTGTCTGTGGCTTTCCAGCACGTTGGTTTTATCTGATTCCAATTGTGATTCACGCCCCTGAAGTCACGAAAGGCTCGGGCAAGATATAAGCGTTGTCAGAGAGGAAGGAGTGGTCAGGGGTACCATCCCATTACACCTGGCATTCAATTAATTTACCTTCACTTCATTTGAGATAGCGCTTGATGTGTGTGGCTGCCAGATTAACCCTTTGATGGCCAGATGATGTATCTTCCTGACGCTTCTCGATATACCAGCTTATTAATAGAATGGAGCAGAATCTTTTGATGGCTGAACTCAGGCGATTACCCTTGCTGAGCAACAAGCCTTTCTCCAGAGTTAGTAATAAAAAAAGTGCCTCCGGGCCTTATGTGGGCAGAGTGATGTGGTTTGTTATTAATGAAGGCAGTCAGGAGAATAACCCATGATTGATGACAAAAAAAGGTCCTGATATCGGAAGAGAATACCAGGACAAATCGCAATAACGTTGACATGCTACTATTAATATCATCAAATTCTAATAACAGGAAGATAAATGATCTTGCCGTTTTGTGCGTTTTATTTATGTTAACCAGTTCAGGTTTTAAAACTGTTCATTTTTTTAAACGTTGTTCGGAGAAGCCTGCTGATATCCGAAGGTTTTTTAGTGAAGTGAATTGATGAAACAAGTGTGGATGAATTGTCGTCACTAAAATCTGCATTTGCATTAAAGTATATTTATCCGTATTGTTATTCGAGAGCTTTATAAGCTGTAAATGCTAATTGCAACAAAAGTTAAATATCAAAAAGCTCCTTCTCTCAGGATGTGGCTGTATACAATAAAAAAGAATGGAAAGTGTTCAGATTTTTACGAGAATGTATATATACTATTTTAATTAACAAACAATTAAAATATTTAGCAGCCACTTTCTCTGCGGCTGGTGTTTTTCCCTGCCCGGGCAAGCCATGCAGACCATGACAACTGCACAATAAAAACGATAAAACACTTTCCTTCCGGCCACCATACAAGGTCGCTGTCATGAAAACCATGTTCATTTTCAAGCCAACTTATAAAACGTTTACGTTCCAGTTCCTGTGTGTCCTGTTTTTTGCGGAGAGTCCTGACAGCGTAAACTGTATTCATACTGGATTCACTTTTTTGAAGCAATCCTTTACGGGTTATGGCAATATGGGCATTAAGTACCTGCCTCCAGCTGAAACCATATTTTTTTACAACAGCTTCACTTGCCTGCATACGTTTATGCCACGGATTTAATTTCACCCATTCATAAACAATCCGCTGCAGGTCCGACAGCTCGCATCTGTGAACAGCCATCATGAACTCCATTATATATTATATCTGCCAGGTTATGCCGTTAAGTCTGATATATTAACATAAGCATGCATCACATAGCAGGATGCATTATTATTCAGCCTTTCTGTTCGTAATGCGTCAGATATCCGAACAGAAGGGTGATAATTCATCCATAGTATCAATTTAACTACGGGTATCTGACGGTTATCTTTTGCCAGAAAATTATCCATTAAGACTTTTACCGGTCCTCATTCGGTCATGCGAAAGGTATAAATCCTTATTGTTCCTGATAGTTCCAGAGTAACCCGCCATCAATATAAACAGTCGAGCCTGTCACGTAATCAGCTTCATCTGAGGCAAGCCAGAGTACCGCATTGGCCACATCAAGTGGTTTCCCCAAGCGTCCGGCGGGAATATTATGTGTCAGTTCTGCAAGCTGCTGTGGATTATTTAGCAGGCTCTTGTTAATCGGTGTCTCTATCGCGCCAGGCGCTACATTATTTATGGTTATTCCCAGGGGGGCGAGTTCAATGGAAAGATTTCGCATCATCATTCTCATTCCACCTTTACTTATGCAGTAACTGGTGAAATGAGGGAAGGGGAGTTCCTCATGCACTGAGCTGATATTAATAATGCGCCCTTTACGCTTAGTGTTACGAAAATGCTGAGCAAACGCCTGCGTCATGAAAAAGGCTCCCTTCAGGTTAACATTCATTACAGCGTCAAAATCCTTCTCTGTCACGTCAAGAAATTCTGCATTTCGTTCAATTCCGGCATTATTCACTAGTACATCAATACCCCCTGCCCAGCTGAAACCTTCAGCGATAATATCACGGCATATAACCGGATCGCTGACATCGCCGGCGATGATACATCCGTTACTGCCGGCACCCTGTACTTCCCTGAGCGTTTCCCTGGTATTATCGTTTTCGTACAGGTCGTTAATGATAATGTAAGCACCTTCGCTGGCCAGCCGGCTGGCTATTGCACGGCCAATTCCCTGACCAGCACCTGTCACCAGTACGACATTATTTTGCATTCGCATACTTCCTCCTCAGTATATATTGTATATTTACTGAATATCAGCAGCTTGGTTATTGACTCAGTTACATACTGATTTGTCAGGGAGTGTATCCCATGACAGATATTTCCTGTTTTTACCCCGGATGAGCGGCTGCCTCATTCGGCCCCCGCCCGTGTCCCGGGAAATACTAAAAGCCGTTATACTTAATTCAGGATGGTGACTCTGTTTTTTCCCGGTGAACGAACCGGTACTGAAATGCCGCAACTAAATATCATCGTCGGGTCGTACCTTGCCATTATCCAAAAGGTTCAGAAAAGCCTTTCCCGAAGTTAAGGCATGTGCCACCTTTGCAATATGTGCTCCCTGGTAGCGGGCACCATCAAGTTCATTTTCAGAGGGATACCGGGAACCATCTGAACCGGTAACGGACGTTGCTCCGTACGGAGAACCTCCCGCGACTTCTTTCATTTCAAGAAGGCCTTCATAAGAATAGGGGAGGCCCACAATGATAAAACCATGGTGCATCATTGAAGTGAGGATTGAAAATATAGTGGATTCCGAACCACCGTGCTGGCTGGCCGTACAGGTAAAGGCCCCTCCAACTTTGCCGATTAGCTTGCCTTCCTTCCATAACCGGGTGGTCTGATCCAGAAAATTGGCTACCTGGGCGCATAAACGTCCAAAGCGGGTGGGACTGCCAATAATAATTGCGTCATATTCAACAAGCTCATCAGGAGTGGCTTCTTCTGTATCCGTATGCCTGTGCTCAGAGGCGTTTTCCCCTGCTAAGTCTGGAACCCGCTTCAGTGTGACTTCCGCGCCTGTCGAATCCGCGCCTTCAAAGACTGCCTTTGCCAGCGCCTCAGTATGTCCGCCCGCTGAATAGTAGAGAATGAGTACTTTTGTCATGTTGCTCTCCTTATGAGCCATTAAGCATGATATCCGGTGAACGTTTGTATTAATCTTTTACCTGGTTCATCGTTCAGAAGCCCGCTGTGCTACCGGATGTTTAATTTCCCCTGCCCGTGCCAGCGCAAATGCCGAATTAACCAGGGCCACATGGCTGAACGCCTGTGGAAAATTCCCAAGCTGGCGTTTTGCGGAGGGATCATATTCCTCTGCCAGCAGCCCCACGTCGTTACTAAGAGAAATAAGTCGCTCAAACAGGGATTCTGCTTTTTTCAGGTTACCCTGCAGAATGTAGTTATCAACCAGCCAGAAACTACAGGCAAGAAAGACGCCTTCATGGCCGGGTAAACCGTCAACGTTGGTGCCAGTTTCGTACCGCAACACAAGACCGTCCTTCATCAACCGTCGTTCTATTTCAGAAACCGTATTACGTACCCGTTCGTCATCAGCGGGAAGGAATCCCACAACAGGTATAAGTAGCAGGCTGGCGTCAAGGTGCTCGCTGCCGTAAGCCTGTACAAAACAGCCGCGTTCCTGGTCAACAGCGTTTTCACAAACGTTGCGATGTATTTCGTCGGCAATACGCCGGTATTTCTGGCGAGTAACAGGGTCCGCACTGTATTGCTCATCGGTTGCCGCACGGTCGAAAGCCACCCATGTCATCACCCTGGAATGGGTGAAATGCTGTGGTTCACCACGGATTTCCCATATACCTGCATCCGGATCAGACCAGGTTTTTTCAAGATGCTCAAGCAAGGCCGTACGCAACTCAAATCCACGCGAAAGGGGGAGTAATCCACTCCGGGAGGCCACTGACATGGCGTTAAAAAGCTCACCGTAAATATCAAGCTGAAGCTGCTCCGCGGCCTGGTTACCGATGCGTACCGGCACAGAGCCTTCGTAGCCGGAAAGCCAGGGGACTGTCCACTCTTCCAGTCGTTTTTCACCCGCGACGCCGTACATTATCTGGATCTGAGCAGGATCTCCTGCAGCCGCACGCAACAGCCAGGCACGCCATGCATCAGCCTCTTCCTCATAACCTGCGGTCAGTAAAGCCGACAGGGTAAATGTCGCATCCCGAAGCCAGCAATACCGGTAATCCCAGTTACGGCTGCTGCCGATACATTCAGGTAAAGACGTGGTCGGTGCCGCGATGATCCCGCCTGTCGGAACATAAGTCAGGCCCTTCAGGGTAATCAGTGAGCGTCGTACAATCTCCGTCCATCGGCCTGCCTCCTCACACCGCCCGGACCATCCTTTCCACCAGGCTTTTGTTCGCTGAAACAGCCGCTCCGGCTCAATGGTGGTCGGGGGAGGAAGATGCGACGGGCCGTGGCTGAGAATGAAAATGAATTTATCGCCCTTGTGAACATCGAATGTTGCAGTGACCTTTTCATCCGTAATGTCAGTCGCAAGTTCTGAGCGAAGGACGAGAAGATCGGGGCCGGAAATCATCGTCGTGGTTCTGTCATCCGTCTTTCTGATCCAGGGGGCAGTCAGGCCATAATCGAAACGGACAAGTAACTCTGATTCCAGTGAAACGGAACCCTCTGAGCAGGTGATCATCCGCACAATGTGGCTGTTTTCTTGTTCGACGGGCATAAAATCTGTCAGTTCTACCGCCCCGTCTTCAGTCTGAAACCGGGTCCGGAGAATGAGACTGCCATCAAGATAAGTCCGGCTGGCTGTATAACGGGTATTAACCGGTGCTATACGCCACCGGCCATTACCGGACGTACCGACAATACCGGCAAAACAGGCCATCGAATCAAACCGGGGCAGACACAGCCAGTCTATTGAACCGGTCAGGGAGACAAGAGCAGCAGTTCTGCAGTCGCCTATCATGGCGTATTCTTCGATTTTCGCTGCCATATTATTTCTCCGTCTCATGTAAGTGCTTTCTCATGGTTTTCCCACTGGTGCTGGCGTAAAGTGCCGGTTGTCTCCGGAGGTGACAAACTCAATCCGGACAGACCGTCCCCGGCTAAAGAGGGGTCATGTTAGCTGTCCCCGGGAGCTGCTGTTCACGGATTGATAAGAAATCCCTCTGAGGAATATCTGAACGGCAGATACGACGTGTTTTTCCGCCTCAGCCTCCGAGGGCACCGGCCTGAGACCCAGAACGACACTTAAGTGCAGGTTATCTCTCAACATGCCGATGAAGTGGCTGGCTACCGTGACTGGATCATCAACCTCAACCTCATTGTGTGATGCAGCTTCATTAATTACTTCAGAAAGACGAATGGCGGCGTGGGCGGGGCCCTGCTCGTAAAAGACACGGGTTAACTCAGGAAAACGCGCGCCCTCAGCCATGATTGCCCGGAAGATCCCCAGCAGCGCGGGTGAAAAATAAATATCCATCAGACGACGACCAAATGTCAGTAACTGCTGTTCAATCGTTTTTCCCGGGCTTTCATCCTGCTCCTCAAGTGCCGACAGCGCATAACGGGCATGGCGGGAAACAAGTGCAGTAAACAATCCTTCCTTGTTACCAAATTCAGCGTAAATGCTCCGCTTGGATCCCCCGACCCTTGCGACAATCGCATCAACACTCGTGGCTGCGTAACCCCTTTCGAAAAACACATCGGCTGCAGCCAGTAAGATAGCCTCTCTGCGTTGAGCCGATGTAGTGAGTCTGACTGTTTCTGTCATGCTCATAGCCTACCCTCTTAATGATTGTACGGTACGGTACATTACCATCAGCATAGTCAGGATTTGTGTTAAGAGGCAAGTCAGATTGTTGCTAAATAAAAACCGGGAAAATGCCCGATTACAGGCAGACACAGAAACGCTATTTAATACAGCAAAATATATGATTCTGGTTTTGCCTCATGCCCGGTACAAATGACACAAAACCAGTCAGAAAAGTCGACGAGGCGGGATGTCGGGCCTGCATTCACAGGAAGGGGGGAGGGATGCATGAAAAAATCAATATGAATACAGCATCCTTACATATCAATCAGTCAACACAGTGGCCTCTGATAGTGATGATAATATTACGGAATTAACTCATTTCCCGGCTTTACAGAAAGCGAGCAAAAACGCTGATACCGCATCTTTTGCCCAGAAGTCACGCTGGGCTGCGGATGCCAGGGAGGCCGGATGCATCAGACACTGCATTTGTGGCTCTCCCCTGACCATATTCACAAAGAGAGAGGCTGCAGAAGCGCATCCGATACCACCAAGAAATATTTCTCCTTTTAACTCTGCATCCTTTAAGACATCGGCAACAATATTGTTCATTCTGTCAGGGCCCGCCAGATAAAAGCGTCGTCCTAATTCCGGAAATCGCGGGGCTTCAGAGGCAACAACACGATAAAGTGCCAGGCCATCTTCTGAAAGCACAATATCCAGATAGAGTCTGGCGAGTTTACCCAGCTTATCAGCAATATCTTTCCCTGAGATTTTGACGTCGTGCACCGTCTGAAGAAACCGTTCGCATTGCTGTTCAACCACCGCAGTAAACAATGCTTCCTTGTTGGGGTAATACGCATAAACGGTTGATTTGGAAACCCCGGCAGCCTGCTGGATCATATCTGTTGTCGCGGCCGAGTAGCCTCGTGCCAGAAATATCGATTTCGCCCCCGCAAGGACCTTCTGCGCTTTCGCTGATACAGCAGGAGTACCTTCAGAAGGCAGGTTTTTATTGTTGTTTTTTGCTTCCCTGGAAGCTCTGTCTGAAACCGGCATCAGTTCTACCTTCATCTACGTTTTGAATAACGGTTAAACATAAAAATGATATGTAATCAAACCGCTCTGATTTGCTTATTGTTCACAGATTCACGTGCAATGGCAAGGCCTGTGAATTTAATCTTGACTGTACCGAACTGATCGGTTTACTTTGTTCGCCATAAATCAGGCTAAACAGGGCAGGCAGGTATGAGGGGTGTGTCAGGTTACCGTGTTGCGCACAGGACGGAGACAGGAAGGTACCGTCCACATTATCTGAAGGGATGTGTTATCTCCGTGCTCAGTCTTGCCCTGGGGGCGTGTGCGGCGATCCCCGATCTGGGCACTGCGCCTCAGCCGGAACAGGCTGCGGCGCTGGTTTCACAACGCAGCTTTTCCGGTCCGCATGCTGACTGGCCGCAGGAAAAGTGGTGGACGGCCTTCGGTGATACGCAGCTTAACGAGCTGATGAGTGAAGCCACCGCGCATTCACCTTCTCTGGCACAGGCGGAAGCACGGGTGCGTGAAGCCACAGCCAGAACGGGCGTCGCCCGGTCCCGGTTATACCCGTCACTGGATGCCAGCGCGTCCATTAATAAAGAGAAGCTCAGCTACAACTACATCTACCCTAAAACAGCCGTGCCGCACGGATGGAACGATATGGGACAGACCAGCCTCAACTTTAGCTGGGAACTGGATTTCTGGGGTAAAAACCGGGATGCACTGCGTGCCGCGATATCCGAAGCCAGTGCCGCTGAGGCTGATGCCGCCGCCGCGAAACTGATGCTGACGACGATGCTGGCGGATGCCTATATCCGGCTGCAGTACCAGTATGACAGCCGGGACATTGCCGCGCGCCAGCTGCGTAACCGGACGGACACCGTCAGGCTGGTTCAGTTACGCCATGCTCAGGGACTCGATTCCAGAGTGTCCGTGGAAGAGAGTGCTGCCAGGCTGGATGCTGCCAGAGCGGCGCTGGCTGAAGCCAGCGAGCAAATCAAACTAACCCAGAACAGCATCGCGGCTTTACTGGGCCGGGGGCCGGACAGAGGGCTGGATATCCTGAGACCCCGGTTGCAGATGCGACGTCCGGTCGGGTTACCCGATGAGCTGAGCGCAAACCTGCTCGGGCGCAATCCGGAAGTGGTGGCCGCCCGGTGGCGGGTTGAAGCCGCCGCCAGAAACATTGGTGTCGCCAGAGCGCAGTTTTATCCGGACGTGAACCTGATGGCCTTTGTGGGTTATCAGTCGCTGGGACTGAATAACCTGTTCAGCTCCGGTTCTGATATCGGGAGCGTCGGGCCGGCTATCAGCCTGCCGCTTTTTGAAGGCGGGCGTTTACGCGCTAACTACAAGGGTGCCAGAGCGGAATATGAATACGCGGTGGCGTCATATAACGACGCGCTGACACAGGCATTACGTGAGACCGCCGATGCGACAGGCAGCCTTGCTGCCCTGGTGGACCGGTCAGAAGCGACCGCCTCTGCTCTGTCCCACAGCGAAGAGGCTTATCAGCTGGCAAAAGCCCGGTACTCAGGAGGGCTGGCTGACTATCAGGAAGTCCTCACTTCTGAAGACGGGTTACTCCGGGCACAGCTGGCGAATACCGCCATACATTCACGGGGGTATTCCCTTGATGTGGCCCTTGTCAAAGCCCTTGGTGGCGGATTTGAATCCAGTTCAACATTTGATGCGCAGGTGGAACCGTAATGACTGAAGATAAAGATACGAACGGGCAGCAGGATACGGTTAAGGCTCCGGATAACACGACGGCAAAGAAGGGTAACGGTGACAAAAAAAACCATCGCCGCAAGCTGTTTGCCATATTTGGCGGTGTTCTGATCCTCATCGTCATTGGTTATCTCATCTGGCTGATTTTCTTTGCCGGTAAATCGGTCTCAACGGATAACGCCTATACCGCTGCCGAAGTGGCGGACGTGACGCCTCTGGTCGGCGGACCGGTGAAGAAAGTAAATGTGGTCAACACGCAGCTTGTGCATGCCGGTGATGTACTGGTCGTGCTTGATGATACGGACGCCAGAATTGCGGTGTCACAGGCTGAAGCTGAGCTTGGCAGCGCCCGGCGGAAGGTGATGCAGATTATGGCCAATGACACCGCTCTGGGCGGACAGCTTGATTCGCGTGAAGCGGGCATTCAGAGCGCCGAACATGATGTGGCGAGGGCACGGGCCCGGTTTGATAAGGCCACCCTTGATGAGCGACGTCGCCGGAATCTGGTGAAAGCTGGGGCCGTATCTGAGCAGGATTTTACGGATGCGCAGACAGAATTACGGGAGGCAACGGCCGCGCTGGGAGAAGCGGAAGCCAGTCTGAAAGCTGCTCGCGCTGGCAGTGTCGAAGCGAAAGGGGCCCGGCAGGCGAACGAGGCCCTGTTTCTAAACAGTACCGTTGAAACTAACCCCATTGTGGTGGCAGCCAGAACCCGTCTCGATCAGGCCCGTATAAACCTGGCGCGTATGGTTATCCGGGCCCCGGTGGATGGAGTGGTAACACAGCGCTCAGTGGATATCGGGCAGCATGTTCAGGCCGGAAACCGGCTGATGCGGGTTGTGCCCATCGAGGATATTTATGTTGATGCGAATTTCAAGGAAGGTCAGCTCAGCGACGTCAGACCGGGCCAGAAGGTAGAGCTGACTTCAGACCTGTACGGCAGCGGTGTTGTTTATCACGGCGTGGTTCAGGGATTTGACGGCGGCTCCGGTTCCGCGCTTTCACTGATACCGGCGCAGAATGCCACGGGTAACTGGATTAAGGTCGTGCAGCGACTGCCGGTGCGCGTTCGTCTGGAGCGGGAAGAACTGCGTAAAAATCCTCTGCGCATCGGGCTGTCCATGGAAGTTACGGTGGACCTGACATCGAATGCCAAAGATGACCACACGGAGAAATAAGGTATGTCTGGTTCAGCATTTCCACCTCTGTCCGGATTCAAACTGGTGGTTGCGGCAATCGCGCTCTCGCTCGGGAATTTTATGGTGGTACTCGATACCACCATTGCTAACGTCGCGATGCCCACAATATCCGGTTACCTGGGCGTGTCGACAACAGAAGGAATCTGGATCATCACCGCCTATGCGGTGGCTGAAGCCATCACGGTGCCGCTGACCGGCTGGTTGGCGATGCAGTTCGGTCAGGTGCGCGTATTCCTTTTTTCTGTTGTTGCATTTGTGATTTTTTCTGTCTGCTGCGGTCTTTCCTGGTCACTACCGAGCCTGGCCATTTTCCGTGTACTGCAGGGGCTGGCCGGTGGCCCGCTGATCCCGCTTTCTTCCACGTTGCTGCTTGCAGCCTTCCCGAAGAAACAGGCCAACATTGCCGTTGCGCTCTGGGGAATGATGACGGTGGTGGCGCCCATATTCGGTCCGATACTGGGTGGGCTTATCTCGGATAACTGGAGCTGGCAGTGGGTGTTTTACATCAATATCGGCTTTGGTCTGATCGTGGGGTTCGGGACCTGGTGGGTGCTGAAGGGGAAAGAAACCCATATCAGCCGCTCCCGGCTGGACAGCGTGGGGCTGGGTCTCCTCGTCATCTTTGTGGCGGCTTTTCAGATCATGCTGGATAAAGGACGTGAACTGGACTGGTTTTCCTCGGATATCATTATTGTCTGCGCCATAGTGGCCGCTATCGCCCTGATTTCTCTGGTTATCTGGGAGCTTACTGATGAGCAACCGGTGCTGGACCTGAGCGTGTTCAAATCACGTAACTGGGTGGTATCAACCGTCACGCTCTGCCTGATGTTCGGTATTTTCTTCGGGAATATTGTCCTGACCCCCCTCTGGTTACAGCAGTGGATGGGGTACACGGCTACCTGGGCCGGGTATGCGACGGGGCCCATGGGGATCCTGGCCGTCCTGAGCTCGCCTATTATTGGTCGTCTGCTGCCGAAGGTCGATCCCCGTCTGCTGGTGAGCTATGGCATGGGCGTACTGGCGGTCTCCTTTGTGATGCGTGCCCTGCTGACGTCGCAGGCTGACTTTATGTCGGTTGCTGTTCCCATGTTCGTCCTCGGCGCCGGGGTTCCCGCCTGCCTTATCACGCTCACCTCGCTGGGGGTGTCCGAACTGCCGCCGGAGAAAGTGGCGGCCGGTTCCGGGCTGCAAAACTTCCTGCGTGTTATGTGCATGGCGGTGGGCTCTTCCCTGACCCAGACGTACTGGGAGCATATGACAAAATTCAACCGGGCGGAGCTCGTGACGGCCATCAGTCCGGACGTGCCTGCCACCGTCAGTACCACACTGGGGGCGGCCGGTATTCCGGCAGACACGTCGGCGGCCCTGTTTTCGAGAATGATAGACAGTCAGGCCATCATGCTGGCAACGAACGATTTCTATCAGTCGGCCACCGTTCTGATGCTGGGGTCCATTGGCATTATCTGGCTCATCAAAAAACCGAAGGGGCCGCTTCAGAAGATGTCCGGCCATTAAATGACCGGGAGGATGTCAGCGGGAGTCAGTATGGAAGGCTGGTTCTCCGTAAAAAGATTAAACATACACTCTGGCTGACAGACCGTGAAATGAGGTTGTCAAATGCGACATCATAAATATAAGGCCGTCATGAAATACCTGCCGGTAATAACAGGCGTGTTATTACTGAGTGGTTGTCAGGCGGTGTTACTCGATCCTAAAGGGCAAATTGCCATTGAGCAGCGGGCACTGATAATTACGGCATTCTGCCTGATGTTAGTGGTCGTTATTCCCGTGATCCTGATGGCGGTGATATTTTCCTGGAAATACCGTGCCTCGAATACCGCGGCGAAATATACCCCTGACTGGTCTCATTCCAATAAAGTGGAGGCGGTGGTCTGGACGGTACCCGTCCTGATTATCCTGTTTCTGGCCGTGCTGACATGGAAGTCCACCCATGCGCTGGAGCCATCCAGGCCACTGACCTCTGTGGTGAAACCTGTCGAGATTGAAGTGATTTCCCTGGACTGGAAATGGTTGTTTATTTATCCCCAACAGGGTATTGCAACCGTCAATGAGATTGTATTCCCGGTAAACACCCCCGTGAATTTTCGTATCACGTCCGGTTCCGTGATGAACGGATTTTTTATTCCGGCACTTGGCAGCCAGATTTATGCGATGCCGGGCATGCAGACCCGGCTGCATCTGATCGCCGGTGAGACGGGAACCTTCAACGGCATCTCGTCCAGTTACAGCGGCAGGGGGTTTTCCGGTATGAAATTTAAAGCGACTGCCGTACCGGATAATACCGCGTTTGAACAGTGGATCGCTGATGTGAAGAAATCACCGAATATGCTGCTCGGTCCGGCTGATTTTGAAAAACTGGCTGAGCCTGACGAAAACCACCCGGTTGAGTTCTTCTCCGTCGTCGATCCGACGCTGTTCAGCTACGTGACTCAAAAATTCAAAACATTCAATAAAGGCGCTGGCATATCTGATGACCAGTTCAGGGCCCGGAACAATATCTCTCTTTCAGAGAGCAGGGGAGTTGATTTATGTTTTTAGGAAAACTGACGCTGGATGCCATACCTGAGGACCCGATTGTCAGGGTTACGATTGTTGGTATTCTGGTACTTGGGGCGGCAATCATCGCGGCCATTACGTATTTCGGTAAGTGGAAATATCTCTGGTCCGAATGGCTGACCTCTGTTGACCACAAAAAGCTCGGGATTATGTACATCATTGTCGCGTTTGTGATGTTACTGCGCGGCTTTTCCGATGCGATAATGATGCGCAGCCAGCAGGTCCTGGCCTCATCCGGTGTGGAAGGTGCCGGGTATCTGCCGCCCTGGCACTATGATCAAATTTTTACCGGTCACGGTGTGATCATGATTTTTTTCGTGGCCATGCCTTTCGTTATCGGCCTGATGAATATTGTGGTCCCCCTGCAGATTGGTGCACGTGACGTGGCTTTCCCTTTTCTGAATAACCTGAGTTTCTGGTTAACCGTGGTGGGCGTGGTACTGGTGAATCTCTGCCTGGGAGTGGGGGAGTTTGCGACAACCGGATGGCTGGCGTATCCGCCGCTTTCGGAGTTAGCGTACAGCCCCGGTGTCGGGGTGGATTACTGGATATGGACACTCCAGCTTTCCGGTATCGGGACCACGCTGACCGGCATTAACTTCTTCGTCACCATCCTGAAAATGCGTGCGCCTGGCATGACCATGTTCAAAATGCCGGTGTTTACCTGGGCGTCGTTGTGTACCAACGTGCTGATTATCGCTTCTTTCCCGGTGTTGACCGTCACGCTGACATTGCTGACCCTTGACCGCTATCTGGGTTTCCATTTCTTCACCAATGATATGGGCGGCAATATGATGATGTATGTCAACCTGATTTGGGCGTGGGGTCATCCGGAAGTCTATATTCTGGTGTTGCCGGTTTTCGGGGTCTACTCGGAAGTGGTGGCAACCTTTTCCAGGAAACGTCTGTTCGGTTATACCTCGCTGGTGTGGGCAACGGTCGCCATCACTTTGCTTTCCTTCCTGGTATGGCTGCATCACTTCTTCACCATGGGAGCCGGTGCGAACGTTAACGCCTTCTTCGGGATCATGACGATGATTATCGCTATCCCGACCGGTGTGAAAATCTTCAACTGGTTGTTCACCATGTATCAGGGGCGCATTCAGATGCACTCCGCTATGTTATGGACGGTAGGTTTTATTGTCACCTTTTCTATAGGGGGAATGACCGGCGTCCTGCTGGCCGTGCCGGGAGCTGACTTTGTCCTGCACAACAGCCTGTTCCTGATTGCCCACTTCCATAATGTCATTATCGGCGGGGTGGTGTTCGGCAGTATGGCTGGTGTGACCTACTGGTTCCCGAAAGCGACGGGGTTCACCCTGAATGAAAAATGGAACAAGAGGGCGTTCTGGTTCTGGATCATCGGATTTTATGTGGCGTTTATGCCGCTCTATGTGCTGGGGTTCATGGGGATGACCCGCCGCCTGAGTCAGAATATTGACCCCCAGTTCCATCCCCTGCTGGTCGTGGCAGCCAGCGGTGCTGCGCTGATAGCCTGCGGGATACTGTGCCAGGTCATTATGTTCTGGGTGTCGGTGCGCGACCGCCACGAAAACCGGGATATGACCGGCGACCCGTGGGGCGGACGGACACTGGAGTGGTCCACCTCTTCCCCGCCGCCATTCTATAACTTTGCTGAAGTGCCTTTTGTCCACGAACGTGATGCGTTCTGGGAAATGAAGGAAAGAGGAGAGGCATACAAGCAACCTGCTAACTATGCCGAAATCCATATGCCGAAAAACAGCGGGGCGGGGCTGATTATTGGTCTGCTCTGCATCGGGTTTGGCTTCGGGGCTATCTGGCATATCTGGTGGCTGGCGGGATTGTCATTCCTCGGGATTATCCTGACCTGGGTTATTAAAAGCTTCGATGAAGACGTGGATTATTACGTACCCGTCGCCGAGATAAAAAAAATCGAGGATCAGCACTTTGCAGAAATAAACAAAGCCGGTGTGACATATGGTAAGTGAAGCTCTGGATTCATCCTTCCGCACCCGTGCTCAGCACGGGCATCAGGGTACAGGTGCCAGTAAGGTCTTCGGCTTCTGGATCTACCTGATGAGCGACTGCATTATCTTCGCCACCCTGTTCGCGACTTACGGCGTCATGGTTCATAACATTGCAGATGGTCCGGCAGGTAAGGATATTTTCGAACCTCCGTTTGTCCTGGCGGAAACCGTGCTGCTTCTGCTTAGCTCGATTACCTATGGTTTTGCTGTTATCAGCATGGATAAAGACCGCGAGGGCGGTGTACTTGGATGGCTGACCCTGACATTTCTGTGTGGTCTGGGTTTTATCGGAATGGAAGTCTGGGAGTTCAGTCACCTGACTGCTGAGGGTTTCGGCCCACAGCGCAGTGGCTTCCTGTCAGCGCTATTTACTCTGGTGGGCACCCATGGTCTGCATGTGACATGTGGACTGATCTGGATGCTGATCCTGATGTATCAGGTTGCCCGACGAGGTCTGTCAGGATTCAGTCGCCCCCGTCTGATATGCCTGAGTCTGTTCTGGCATTTCCTCGATGTCATCTGGATTTGCGTGTTCAGTATTGTTTACCTGATGGGAGCAATGCCATGAGACATTCTGCAGACGCACAGGGCGTAGCTTACGGCAATACGATGTCTTATATAACCGGCTTTCTCCTGTCGGTCATTCTGACGGCGATCCCGTTCTGGCTGGTTACGGACAGTGGTGTTTCCGCAGGGATCATCGCAGGCGGGGTCATGACGTGTGCCGTTGTTCAGGTGCTGGTTCATCTGGTGTATTTTCTTCACCTGAATGCTTCTTCTGAAATGCGCTGGAACCTCGTGGCCATTGTCTTTTCCGCTGTCATTATCTTTATCATTATTACCGGGTCGCTGTGGATTATGTGGAATCTCAATCATCAGATGATGTGAACAGGACTTTGGCCTTTCTGTTATTCCTGTCTGCCTCATTGTGGGGGGCTATATATGGACATAAAAAAAATACGGAAGGAAAAGATAAACCGACTTGTAGTGTCTGAAATTATGCAATGGATTGATGAGCACCTGGAGGAGCCGCTCAGGGTAGATGATGTCTCTGCCAGAGCGGGTTATTCGAAATGGCATTTTCAGCGGATGTTCAAGGAGGTGGCAGGAATAAGTCTGGGGAGGTATATAAAACTGAAAAAATTAAGACGTGCATGTTTTTTACTGGAAAATACGGATATCCCCGTTATTGAAGTGTGTCTTATGCTCGGATTTACCAGTCAGCAGGTATTTACGCGGGCGATGAGAAATGAAATTCACAAGACGCCTGGTGCTGTCAGGAGAAATAAATCTGTTCAGAAAGTTATTTCGGATATGAAACCTGGGTAGTTATGAGTTTTGCTGAATAATGGTTTTTATTTTTATGGTTACACAAGGGGAGAGTTATTGATAGTTTTATCATAAATCCCATCTGGACCAAGGGAATATAAGTGTTTAATGAGATTGATGAGCTGGTTGAATGAAGCAGAGCTTTTTTACGCAAATTAATAATCCATAAGTTTGGAAGTCTAAAACGAAGCCGGTAATAAACAAGATTGTGTATCTCCGTGGATGATAGCGCTTAATCTTACAGGGGGGAAAAACTTCTCAGCGTGAATAATTGGTTTTTTATGGTGCAGAACAGGGAGTATCACAACAATGAGCAGCACTACATCAGGAGAAAATCATGCTCAACAGAATCAAAACATTCAGGGCTTTGTTTTCAAAAGAAGAGCCGACAGTAAACTCATTATCTGGTGCGGAGCCTCCCGCTGGATACTACTCACCCCATTGCCCTGACTTGCTAATGGGCAGAACACTGAGAAAACGATGTCTCCAGCAGATATGGGCGAACAACTCTCTGTCCGCTGAAGTGTACCAGCGTCTCTATCTGTTCCCGCTCAGGAATCTTCTGTCGCATGTACAGAACGTGCCTGCTGCCCGGCAAGGACACTGGTCCCTGGCGCACGGTTTTGGTGATTTGACACTGCAGTTTACTAGCTATGCAGTCAGACTTGCAAAGGGTTACATGTTTCCACCAGGTGCAGCCCCGGAGGAACAGGCAGTGCAAAACGTTATGTGGAATGCCGTTATCTACTGGTCAGCACTTTTTTGGCATTTACCTCTGTTGCTCTCTCTGGAAGGAGAATTGGTTAGCGGATTGGGTTGGCAACCAGGTATTGCCGTACCGGATGTGCCTTACCGATTTCGATTTAGGGAAAAAACTCCAGAAGGAGAAGATGCTCTGGCTTTCGCATCGTTAGTCTCGGGACAACTGATGCCCGGGGAAGCGTTTAACTGGCTGGCAGGTAACCAGTCTGCGTTGCAGAACCTTTCTGGTGCGTTGTGGAACCGACATCCAATCATGCCAGTTATGCGTAACCTGCTGAATCAGGCGGCAGAGAAAGTTGGATCACCATTGAATATGGACAATTCAATTACAGTCGAAAGCCTCCGGACCGAAGACCTCAGGATGCAATTACAGGAAAGAACTAATCCCTTAGAAAATTTTAAACTACAGCCATCAGCAGAACGTTCAGGCATGGCAACTTCTGCTGATACATCTTTTATAATACCTTCAATCCAAGGTTTTACATTTGGCACCGGAATTGAAGATACCTCTGAAGCAACGGATTTCCTTCAGAGTGGAGGTACTACAGAGGAGAAAATGTTTTTCAGTGTTGACGAACACAATTCACAGGAGTCCTTTTCAGAAACTGATGAATTATTATCACTTTTTACCCTCTCTACATCACAGGAAAACGTCAAAGAAATAGAGAAAACTATGATGGGTATTACTCCTGCTGTACGACATGGAGTAGGGGGTGTTGAAAGGGATAAGGTAGAAAATATGTCTATTCAGAAAGGTAAAGCCATGACCGCCCAGCAAGATTATAATAATCTTCATAATACAGTTGTTAATAATGGAGATAAAAAAACAGCTTCTATTCCTGTAGACATTACCGTTGCTGACATAGTGGAAGGAGAACTATTTTGGACCTGGTTTCGGGATGGAGTCAGTAGTGGAAAGATCAGTTTTAACAACAAGGAAGATAAAATCCATATTATTTCCGGCCATATATTTTTACCCATTCCTGGGGTTTTTTTTGACTATCTCAAGGCCATTGGTAAACCGGGGGAATACCGGGAAAATCTTCAGGCTTCTTTTGAGCGACTGAATTTACATAAGCGTCGTGATCACAGGCGATTTTATTTTGCTCGGCTTTACGATACACCCGACAAGGCCGGAAAGTTTAAACGAGTGAAAGGCTATCTGTTGAAAAGCAAGGATATATTCAGGAAAACGGTACCCCAGGACAGTCAGTTCCTTTCGTTCTCATGACCGCAGCGTTGTGTTGATATCCGGTGAGTTATTATTACCAAGAGAGGAGTGGAAAAATGAAAGAAAATAACGCTAACTGGCTATGGCAGGAGCTTACGGATGAATATTTTTTCTGTAAATCACTGCGTGAAGATACAGAGTGGAGTTATAATAAAGTTATTCGTGGCTTCAGGAAGCATATTGGGGACAACTGTTCACCTTATAACATAACAACCCGCGATGTGCTTGAATGGCGTAGAAATGTATTAAAGAAACAGGGGCTCTCTGCACATACCTGGAATAATAAAGTTAGCCATATGCGTGCGCTTTATAATTTTGCTATATCTACTCACCTCACAAACTTAAGTAAGAATCCTTTTAATGGTGTTTCAGTTAAACAGGACAGGAAACGCAAGAAGACCCTGACAAAAAATCAAATGACAAAAATTTGGCTTATCATGCAACAGTTCGAGACAGAGCAAGGCTCTAAGACAAAATGTGCTTTGCGCCCTACCTGGTATTGGTTGGCCGTTCTTGATACGCTACGTTATACAGGTATGCGACAGAATCAACTGCTGCATATCCGTCTGAAAGATGTTTCCCTTGAAGATGGCTGGATTGAGCTCAGAGCCGAAGGCAGTAAAACCTATCGGGAGTGGCGAGTCCCCATTGTCAGCCACTTGCGCCCGCGTCTGGAAGAGCTGTTAAAGCGTGCCAAAGACTGTGGCGCTGGAAATAATGATGCATTATTTCATTATGAACGCTTCGTCTCTTCACTAACTGAACGAGATGTTCTTTCAGAAAGGCCTTCCCTACAACCATTACGCTCTTTTTTTCGCAGGCTATCAAAAGAGTGCGGGTTTGATGTTTCTCCCCACCGGTTCAGGCACACCCTTGCCACGACACTGATGAGCTCACCAGAACGGAATCTGCAACTTGTAAAAGGACTTCTGGGACACAGTAATGTGAGCACGACAATGGAATACGTTGATATTAGTATGGATATCGTGAGTCAGGCTCTTGAGAGGGAAATGGCGCTTTACACTGACAAGTGATAAATCTGAGGGGCGATTTTACAATGGTTGACATTTTGTCACGTCATTGTAATTATTTAATGTGATCGAGAAAAGGGAGCCTGGGCCAACAGGCTCCCTTATCGAGAGGGTAAATATTGATGCATGCTGATGTGAGGATCAACATCAACAAGTACCACTCCCGTTAAACGCTCGCCAGGTTTTTCACCTATGACCAGCGGCTTCGAATAGTGGTGCCCGGAGGCGGAATCGAACCACCGACACGGGGATTTTCAATCCCCTGCTCTACCGACTGAGCTATCCGGGCAACGGGGCGCATTAAACCTGATTCGCCTCGTCTCGTCAATCAAATTTCTTCAATTTACTGCAGACTGCACAATCTATCATCACTTTGCCGCTATTGCACGCATTGTCAGGCAAACCAGGCGGTCCAGGCGGCGGAAAGCGGCATTGCCAGAAGGAGTGCTGGAAGCATGTTGACCACCGGGAACATTTTAATGCCACAGATGCGTAATCCGGTTGCCAGCAGCAATAAACCGCCTACGGCGCTGAAGTCTGCCATCATCGACGGTGTGGTCAGCGGTAATATCAGCGCGGCAGCCCACGCCAGCGTTAACTGGATGATCAGTAATGGGATACTAATTACCGACACCGCAATACCCAGCGAGCAGGCGAAGATCATCGCCGTAAAGAAATCAAGAAATGACTTGGCGATTAAAATACTCGGATCGCCGGTCATCCCTTCGTTCATCGCCCCGAAGATCCCGGTGCCGCTGGCGCAAAACAGGACAATAATCGCGACATAATTCTGAATAAAAGATTCATGCGCTGGCTTCTTACGTGAGTGACGAAACAGATTTTGTGCTTTGGCGACTGCTGTATTGACACCTTTCTCCAGCAAACAAATTTCGCCAATTAGAGCGCCAAGTAGCGTAGCTAAAACCATCGCTGGAAGGTTGGCACATTTCACCACTAGTAAAATACCAATCCCCAGCGATGCCAGACCAAAAATAGATGTCATGGAGACGCGGATACGTTCCGGTAAGCGTTGGCTGAGCAGTGCGCCGAGAACGCCACCCAGTAATACTGCACTAGCGTTGATAAAAGGGCCGATGACCACAAGAGTTCCTGTTAACTGTATTGTTTGATTTTCTTATTATGACCGTTTGGTGCCGTCGATGGCTTGTTTGTTCGCAAAGTCCTGGCTTGCACGCTTTAGCGAAAGGTGCCATGATTGCGCGAATTTTCTCCTCTCTGTACGGAGTTTGCCCGATGCACGCCATCTCCTTACATTCTCTCGCTTATCGCCGTTTCGCGCGAAACGTTTCCCTTTCTATGTTACTGCTCATGCGGTGAAGTTAACGCACGCTCACTGCAGGACAACAGTAAAATCAGAGCGTTTCTGCTTTTACTGATGTCTGGCGGTCGGAGCTGGTGACCAGTTTGACCCATATCTCATGGGGCAGGGTTTTCCACCTTGTCCGGTATTCTTACTTCCCCGAAACGGGTTTGCGCTTATGAAATCAATGAATATTGCCGCCAGTAGTGAACTGGTATCCCGACTTTCTTCTCATCGTCGCGTGGTGGCGTTGGGAGATACTGATTTTACGGACGTCGCGGCAGTCGTCATTACCGCTGCGGATAGTCGCAGTGGCATTCTTGCGTTGCTTAAGCGCACCGGTTTTCATCTACCGGTGTTTTTGTATTCCGAACATGCTGTTGAATTACCTGCGGGCGTTACGGCGGTAATCAACGGCAACGAGCAGCAGTGGCTGGAGCTGGAATCCGCAGCCTGTCAGTATGAAGAGAATTTGCTGCCACCGTTTTATGACACGCTGACGCAGTACGTTGAGATGGGCAACAGCACCTTTGCTTGCCCTGGACATCAACATGGTGCGTTTTTTAAAAAGCATCCTGCCGGACGCCATTTTTACGATTTCTTTGGTGAGAACGTCTTTCGCGCCGATATGTGTAACGCTGACGTAAAATTGGGCGATCTGCTTATTCATGAAGGATCGGCGAAAGATGCGCAGAAATTCGCAGCCAAAGTCTTTCATGCCGATAAAACCTATTTTGTGCTGAACGGCACATCGGCAGCGAATAAAGTGGTGACGAATGCGCTGTTAACGCGTGGCGATCTGGTGCTCTTCGACCGTAACAACCATAAGTCGAATCATCACGGCGCGCTGATTCAGGCGGGGGCGACGCCGGTCTATCTGGAAGCTTCACGCAACCCGTTTGGTTTCATTGGCGGTATTGATGCGCACTGTTTTAATGAAGAGTATCTGCGCCAGCAAATTCGCGACGTTGCGCCAGAAAAAGCCGACCTGCCGCGCCCGTATCGCCTGGCGATTATTCAGCTGGGAACCTATGACGGCACTGTCTATAACGCCCGTCAGGTGATCGATACCGTTGGGCATCTGTGTGATTACATTCTGTTTGATTCCGCGTGGGTCGGTTATGAACAATTTATCCCGATGATGGCGGATAGCTCGCCGCTGCTGTTAGAACTTAACGAAAACGATCCGGGGATCTTTGTGACTCAGTCGGTGCACAAACAGCAGGCAGGATTCTCACAGACGTCGCAGATCCATAAAAAAGATAACCATATCCGCGGACAGGCGCGTTTTTGCCCGCATAAGCGGTTGAATAACGCCTTTATGCTCCATGCTTCTACCAGCCCTTTCTATCCGCTGTTTGCTGCACTGGATGTTAACGCCAAAATTCATGAAGGGGAGAGTGGGCGTCGGCTGTGGGCTGAGTGTGTTGAGATAGGGATTGAAGCGCGCAAGGCTATTCTTGCGCGCTGTAAGCTGTTCCGCCCGTTTATCCCGCCCGTTGTTGATGGCAAATTGTGGCAGGATTATCCGACATCAGTGTTAGCCAGCGACCGCCGTTTTTTCAGTTTTGAGCCGGGGGCGAAGTGGCACGGCTTTGAAGGATATGCCGCGGATCAGTATTTTGTTGATCCGTGCAAGCTGTTACTCACTACACCAGGTATCGATGCCGAAACCGGCGAATATAGCGACTTTGGCGTTCCGGCGACGATTCTGGCGCACTATCTGCGTGAGAACGGCATTGTGCCGGAGAAGTGCGATCTCAACTCCATTCTGTTTTTATTAACTCCGGCGGAAAGCCACGAGAAGCTGGCACAACTGGTGGCGATGCTGGCGCAATTTGAACAGCATATTGAGGATGACTCGCCGCTGGTTGAGGTGTTGCCGAGCGTTTATAACAAGTATCCGGTGCGCTATCGCGACTACACCCTGCGCCAGTTGTGTCAGGAGATGCACGATCTGTATGTCAGTTTCGACGTCAAAGACCTACAAAAAGCGATGTTCCGCCAGCAGAGTTTCCCGTCAGTGGTGATGAACCCCCAGGATGCGCATAGCGCTTATATTCGCGGTGACGTGGAGTTGGTGCGGATTCGTGATGCCGAAGGGCGAATTGCGGCAGAAGGGGCGTTGCCTTATCCACCTGGCGTGCTTTGCGTGGTACCCGGGGAAGTCTGGGGTGGGGCGGTTCAACGTTATTTCCTTGCACTGGAAGAAGGGGTGAATTTGTTGCCGGGATTTTCGCCGGAGCTGCAAGGTGTTTATAGCGAAACCGATGCGGATGGCGTGAAGCGGTTGTACGGTTATGTGTTGAAGTAAGAATAAAAAAAACGGGTCACCTTCTGGCGACCCGTTTTTCTTTGCGTAATTAGTGGCTAACCGTCTGTGTGCCTGTCGGGACACGAACGTGTTTATATTTGAACATCGCCATGAACGCGAAGGCCAGAACCACGGAGTAACCAGCGAAAATCAACCATACGGTCTGCCAGTCGGTAATGCCGTTTTGGGTGTACATCTCAACAACTTTACCGCTCACGATGCCGCCGAGGATACAGCCGAAGCCGTTAGTCATCATCAGGAACATCCCTTGTGCACTGGCGCGAATTGCCGGGCTAACTTCTTTTTCGACAAACACCGAACCAGAGATGTTGAAGAAGTCGAATGCGCAACCGTAAACGATCATCGACAGTACCAGCAGTACAGTACCGAACGGAGTCGGGTCGCCGTAAGCAAACAGCGCAAAACGCAGGATCCACGCCACAATACTGATCATCATTACGTTCTTAATACCGTAGCGGCTTAAGAAGAACGGGATGGTCAGAATGAACAGGGTTTCAGAGATCTGCGAAATCGACATGATGATTGACGCATGCTGCACAATAAAGCTGCTGGCAAACATCGGATCTTTGTCGAAGCTGTGCAGGAAGGTATTACCGAACATGTTGGTAATCTGCAGTTCCGCGCCCAGCAGCATTGAGAAGATAAAGAAGATTGCCATACGCTTGTTTTTAAACAGCGCGAATGCATCGAGGCCCAGCAGGGTTGTCCAGCTCTGATTCGCTTGCTGTTTAGCAACCGGAATATGCGGCAGAGTCAGGGTAAACAGAACCAGAATGGCGGAAAGTGCTGCGCCAATATACAGCTGCATGTGGCTTAATTCGAAGCCAGACAGGCTCACCACCCACATTGCCATGATAAAGCCGATGGTGCCCCAGATACGGATTGGCGGGAAGTCAGTAACGATATCCATCCCGGCATTTTGCAGGCGATAGTAAGAGATGGTGTTGATTAACCCAAGCGTTGGCATATAAGCAAACGAGTTAATCAATATCACAAGGAACATCGCTTCCGGTGTCGTGACCTGTGCCGCCATGAACAGCGTGATAGCGCCAATGGTGTGGCAAATGGCATATACCCATTTCGCACTTAACCATTTGTCGGCCACAATCCCCAGCAGCGCAGGCATAAAGACCGCTGCGATACCCAGTGAGCTATAAACTGCGCCAATAGAAGCACCGTCAAACTTCAGGGTAACAAACATATAGGAGCCGAGGGTCGTCAGCCAACTTCCCCACAGACAGAACTGCAGAAAAGAGAGGATTTTCAGCTGCAGCTTAAGATTCATGTTAATTTCCTCACATCGTGATGCGGATGAGTGTTTGAAAAAGCACATTTGACCGTGCGAGATGATGGGATTCTATCAACTTCGCGGACTGGTTTTTTGTTACCTGTGGCAAATAATTGCAAACATTCCCAATTTGCAAAACGAAATTGTGATGTGGATAACATTTTTGCCCCTGAGCATCGTCAGGGGCGGTTAATGGAATTATCGGCGGCGGTAGGATTTTTGCGCGGTATTCACTTTATAAAGATAACGGCGAGATTCCGCAGAGGGATGGCGGGTCGTCAGCGTCTGATAAACATCGCCCGGCGTCATGGTGTTAATAATATTGGCAGCCTGAATCTTATCATTCGAAAAGACTCGCAGCACGCTGCCTGCGCCGCCGTTATAGGCGGTGATGACGGCATAACGCCGCGATGTTGGGTTATCAATTCCGCCGAGATAAACATTGTTCAGCATCGCCAGATACGCGGTGCCGGTATCAATATTGCTGGCAGGATCAAACAAGAAACTGCGGCTCGGCGTGCCGGATTTCCCCTGCGAGCGGAACACATCTTTCCCGGCAGTATGTTGTACCACCTGCATTAATCCCAGCGCATCGGAACGGCTGACCGCATACGGGTTAAAGGAAGATTCGGTCTGCATAATTGCCAGAATCAGCGACTCATCAACGCCATATTTCCGTGACGCCTGGCGGACCATGCCGAGATATTTGTGCGCACGTTTATCAAGGTGGTTCGGCACCATGTTAATGGTGACGCTGTAGATGATACGCAGCCCGTTGCTGCGGCTCTTCAGACGGTTTTTCAGCAGATAATCCGCGAAGTTGCTTGCGCGACCTTCCCAGCGAATCGGCTGCCCGGTGTTGTCCACCACCTGACCGTAAAGGAAAGGTTCTTTCGAAATCGTAATATCATCAACGTCGGAATAGAGATCGACCGAACTCGGATCGTCACCCATCAATAACGTTTTGATAATTGCCCGGCGCAAATGCGCGGCAGGTTCTGTCCCGGCGATGGTTTCGATAGTAATCGTACCGTCATCGAAGTTGATGTGGCTGCGGGTCTGATATTGATCGGTGTATTTCACGTAGTCCTTAGGACCAGCGATCACCACCTCTTTGAAGCCCCAGATGTTCTCAATATTGTGGGCAAATTGCCCCATCAGAATATCAAAACCGTTGGTATCTTTGACCCAGGCTTCGTTATAGGTATCGCCTTTTTTGGTCGTCGAACAGGAGATGAGCAACGGCGCAATCAAAGCCAGCGCGAGATATTTTTTCATCATTCCGGGTGCGTGTTGTGTTTGTTTTTATGCAAGTTGCCGGAGGCGTGCTCCGGCACTGTTTTTATTTTTTATCTTCCGGCGTATAGCCCTCGATATGCACCTCTTTACCCTCGAACAGGAAGTTGACCATCTCCTGCTCAAGCAGCTTGCGGTGCTCGGCATTCATCATGTTGAGTTTCTTTTCATTAATCAGCATGGTTTGCTTGTGCTGCCACTGCGCCCAGGCTTCTTTGGAGATCTCGTTATAGATGCGTTTTCCCAGCTCGCCGGGGTACAGCTGAAAATCCTGACCTTCTGCTTCACGTTGCAGGAAAGTACAAAAAATCGTTCTGCTCATAAATCATCCTCTTTATCGACTCACGCGCTAAACCGGCGCGCCAGTGCGTAACTGCTGTAACAAACGCTCCACGGGAGCCGCCAGGCCAACTGACGGCGGTTGCGCTAAGTTATACCAGAGCGCATTGCCTTCATCCATGCAGCCGGTGAATGACGACACGGGAAGCCACATAGGCACAATATCTAAGTGGAAATGGCTGAAGGTATGCCGAAACGCGGTCAGTTGCGTCAGGTTATCGGCAGCAATCTGCCGTTGCGCCAGCCACTGCCGCAAACTTTCTTCGTCGGCAAACTGCGGGAAACAGTATAAACCGCCCCACAATCCGCTCGGCGGACGCTGCGCCAGCAATACTTCATCTTCGTGCTGTAATAGCAAAAAGTAGCCGGTGCGCTCCGGCAGCGTCTGTTTCGGTTTTTTGCCCGGATAAAGCGCCCAGCTATTGTTGGCGGCGGCAATACATCCGTTTTGTAGCGGACAGAGCGAACATTTCGGTTTCGAGCGCGTACAAATCATCGCACCCAAATCCATCATCGCCTGATTAAACCGTTCCACGCCAACCGCGGGCGTCACCTGCTCGCTCAAACTCCATAATTTATTCTCGACCTCTTTTTTCCCTGGCCAGCCGCTTACAGCATAGCAGCGCGCCAGCACCCGTTTGACGTTACCGTCGAGAATCGGAAAGTGCTTACCCAGAGAAAGCGAGAGAATCGCGCCTGCGGTGGAACGCCCGACGCCCGGCAGTGCTGCAACTTCCTCAAAGGTTTCCGGGAATTTACCGCCGTGTAAGGTCGCCACTTGTTGTGCCGCTTTATGCAGATTGCGCGCGCGGGCGTAATAGCCAAGCCCGGTCCACAAGTGGAGAACTTCGTCGAGCGGCGCATTGGCGAGATCGGTCACCGTCGGGAAGCGCGCCATAAAGCGTTCAAAATAGGGGATAACGGTCGCAACCTGAGTTTGTTGCAACATCACTTCTGAGAGCCATACTTTGTAGGGCGTCTTGTCAATTTGCCAGGGCAGAGTTTTTCGCCCGTATTTATCGTACCAGTCCAGAACCTGGGCTGAAAATTGCGACGCTTGCATGGTCACCGAATTCACTGTTGTTGGGGGCAAGATTGCAGCACAGCGACGGCAGGGTGTAAACCGGAACTTTCCGCAGCCACGGCCTTATCATGCTTGCATCCGGCAACTAACTTTGGATAATGCCCGTTTTCAGAACACTTTCACAAGCGACTAAACCTTTATGAAAAACGACGTCATTTCACCGGAATTTGATGAAAACGGCCGCCCACTGCGCCGTATCCGTAGTTTTGTGCGCCGCCAGGGGCGACTGACCAAAGGCCAGGAACATGCGCTGGAAAACTACTGGCCGGTGATGGGCGTTGAGTTCAGCGAAGATATGCTGGATTTCCCCGCGCTTTTTGGCCGTGAAGCGCCGGTGACGCTTGAGATTGGTTTTGGCATGGGGGCGTCGCTGGTGGCAATGGCTAAAGATCGCCCTGAGCAGGACTTCCTCGGCATTGAAGTGCATTCACCGGGCGTTGGTGCGTGCCTGGCTTCTGCGTATGAAGAAGGTTTAAGCAACCTGCGCGTGATGTGTCACGATGCGGTTGAAGTGCTGCATAAAATGATTCCTGACAATTCATTGCGCATGGTGCAGCTCTTTTTCCCTGACCCGTGGCACAAAGCGCGCCATAATAAACGCCGTATCGTTCAGGTGCCGTTTGCCGAACTGGTAAAAAGCAAACTGCAGCTGGGGGGCGTATTCCATATGGCGACCGACTGGGAACCTTATGCGGAACATATGCTTGAAGTGATGTCTTCTATTGACGGTTATAAAAACCTGTCAGAGAGCAATGATTACGTACCGCGTCCGGCATCACGTCCGGTGACGAAATTTGAACAACGTGGTCATCGTCTTGGTCACGGAGTATGGGACTTAATGTTCGAGAGGGTGAAATAATGGCAAAGAACCGTAGCCGTCGTCTGCGTAAAAAAATGCACATCGACGAATTCCAGGAATTAGGATTTTCGGTGGCATGGCGATTCCCGGAAGGTACATCGGAAGAACAGATTGATAAAACCGTTGATGATTTTATTAACGAGGTTATCGAACCGAACAAACTGGCCTTTGACGGCAGCGGTTATCTGGCCTGGGAAGGTCTGATCTGCATGCAGGAAATCGGCAAATGCACCGAAGAACATCAGGCGATTGTGCGTAAGTGGCTGGAAGAGCGCAAACTGGATGAGGTACGCACCAGCGAACTTTTCGACGTTTGGTGGGACTAAGAAAGCATACGGGCGATGACAAATGCAAAACTGCCTGATGCGCTACGCTTATCAGGCCTGGAAAGATGCACGATCGAGTAGGCGGGATAAGGTGTTTACGCCGCATCCGGCATGGAAAACGCGTACTTTGTTATCAATCTGGGGCCAGCAAATGCTGGCCTGATTTTTTCTTGAGGGAAGACTATGATGCGCAAAATGCTGCTGGCGGCAGCACTTTCAGTGACGGCAATGACCGCTCACGCCGACTACCAGTGCAGCGTCACGCCGCGTGACGATGTGATTGTCAGCCCGCAAACCGTGCAGGTGAAGGGCGAAAACGGCAATCTGGTGATCACGCCAGACGGCAACGTGATGTATAACGGTAAGCAATATTCCCTGAATGCCGCCCAGCGCGAGCAGGCGAAGGATTATCAGGCTGAACTACGCAGCACGCTGCCGTGGATTGATGAAGGCGCGAAAAGCCGCGTCGAGAAAGCCCGTATTGCTCTGGATAAAATTATCGTTCAGGAGATGGGCGAAAGCAGCAAAATGCGCAGCCGTCTGACCAAACTTGATGCGCAGCTGAAAGAGCAGATGAACCGCATTATTGAAACGCGCAGCGATGGCCTGACGTTTCACTATAAAGCCATTGATCAGGTTCGCGCCGAAGGCCAGCAATTAGTGAATCAGGCAATGGGTGGAATTTTACAGGACAGCATTAATGAAATGGGCGCGAAAGCGGTGCTGAAAAGCGGCGGTAACCCATTACAGAATGTGCTGGGAAGCCTGGGGGGGCTGCAATCCTCAATCCAAACCGAGTGGAAAAAGCAGGAAAAAGATTTCCAGCAGTTTGGCAAAGATGTTTGTAGCCGCGTTGTGACTCTGGAAGATAGCCGCAAAGCCCTGGTCGGGAATTTAAAATAATCCTCTATTTTAAGACGGCATAATACTTTTTTATGCCGTTTAATTCTTCGTTTTGTTACCTGCCTCTAACTTTGTAGATCTCCAAAATATATTCACGTTGTAAATTGTTTAACGTCAAATTTCCCATACAGAGCTAAGGGATAATGCGTAGCGTTCACGTAACTGGAGGAATGAAATGGAGTTTTTCAAAAAGACGGCACTTGCCGCACTGGTTATGGGTTTTAGTGGTGCAGCATTGGCATTACCCAATATCACCATTTTAGCAACCGGCGGGACCATTGCCGGTGGTGGTGACTCCGCAACCAAATCTAACTACACAGCGGGTAAAGTTGGCGTAGAAAATCTGGTTAATGCGGTGCCGCAACTAAAAGACATTGCGAACGTTAAAGGCGAGCAGGTAGTGAATATCGGCTCCCAGGACATGAACGATAATGTCTGGCTGACACTGGCGAAAAAAATTAACACCGACTGCGATAAGACCGACGGCTTCGTCATTACCCACGGTACCGACACGATGGAAGAAACTGCTTACTTCCTCGACCTGACGGTGAAATGCGACAAACCGGTGGTGATGGTCGGCGCAATGCGTCCGTCCACGTCTATGAGCGCAGACGGTCCATTCAACCTGTATAACGCGGTAGTGACCGCAGCTGATAAAGCCTCCGCCAACCGTGGCGTGCTGGTAGTGATGAATGACACCGTGCTTGATGGCCGTGACGTCACCAAAACCAACACCACCGACGTAGCGACCTTCAAGTCTGTTAACTACGGTCCTCTGGGTTACATTCACAACGGTAAGATTGACTACCAGCGTACCCCGGCACGTAAGCATACCAGCGACACGCCATTCGATGTCTCTAAGCTGAATGAACTGCCGAAAGTCGGCATTGTTTATAACTACGCTAACGCATCCGATCTTCCGGCTAAAGCACTGGTAGATGCGGGCTATGATGGCATCGTTAGCGCTGGTGTGGGTAACGGCAACCTGTATAAATCTGTGTTCGACACGCTGGCGACCGCCGCGAAAACCGGTACTGCAGTCGTGCGTTCTTCCCGCGTACCGACGGGCGCTACCACTCAGGATGCCGAAGTGGATGATGCGAAATACGGCTTCGTCGCCTCTGGCACGCTGAACCCGCAAAAAGCGCGCGTTCTGCTGCAACTGGCTCTGACGCAAACCAAAGATCCGCAGCAGATCCAGCAGATCTTCAATCAGTACTAATCGCCTCGCCCCGGTATCGTGCCGGGGCTTTTTCACTTCAGACTCACGTCCATTGCCAATTTTAATTACCCTAATGATAATCACCGGAATAAATTATTCTGCGCGAGGGTTTTCGGGTGAAAAAGCAATGGATTGTTGGCACGGCGCTGCTTATGTTGATGACAGGTAATGTCTGGGCAGATGGCGAACCACCAACTGAAAATATCTTAAAAGATCAATTCAAAAAGCAGTATCACGGCATTCTCAAGCTTGATGCTATCACCTTAAAAAATCTTGATGCTAAGGGTAATCAGGCCACCTGGTCAGCGGAAGGCGATGTCTCTTCCAGTGACGATCTCTATACCTGGGTCGGTCAGTTGGCAGATTACGAACTGCTCGAACAGACCTGGACGAAAGATAAACCGGTAAAATTCTCGGCGATGTTAACCAGTAAAGGAACGCCCGCGTCTGGCTGGTCGGTGAACTTTTACTCTTTTCAGGCGGCAGCCAGCGATCGTGGGCGGGTGGTCGACGATATCAAAACGAATAATAAATATCTGATCGTGAATAGCGAAGATTTCAATTATCGCTTTAGTCAGCTTGAATCTGCGTTGAATACCCAGAAGAACTCGATTCCTGCGCTGGAAAAGGAAGTGAAAGCGCTTGATAAGCAAATGGTGGCGGCGCAGAAAGCAGCGGATGCATATTGGGGAAAAGATGCAAACGGTAAGCAAATGACCCGCGAAGACGCCTTTAAAAAAATTCACCACAGCGTGATGAGTTTAATAAACAGAACGATAGCGAGGCGTTCGCGGTTAAATATGACAAAGAGGTTTATCAACCGGCGATTGCGGCATGTCATAAACAGAGTGAAGAGTGTTATGAAGTGCCGATTCAGCAGAAACGAGATTTCGATATCAACGAACAACGGCGACAGACTTTTCTGCAATCACAAAAACTTAGCCGTAAATTGCAGGATGACTGGGTAACGCTCGAAAAAGGGCAATATCCGTTAACGATGAAAGTTTCAGAAATAAACAGTAAAAAAGTCGCGATTTTGATGAAAATTGACGATATCAACCAAGCTAATGAACGCTGGAAAAAAGATACCGAACAACTGCGGCGCAATGGGGTGATTAAGTAAGTTTGATATAGTGCACGATTTGTAGCAGGATGCGGCGTTGACCCCGCATCCGGCAATCAACGTCTGATGCGACGCTTGCGCGTCTTATCATACCTACAACCGCTGCCACATGTCGGCTGGATAAGGCGTTCACGCCGCATCCGGCAATACAAGTTTACTCAGCCAGAAAAAGCTCCAGCAGCGAATTTAAAAACAGCTTCCCATGTTCCGTTATCTGCCAGTAATCCGCACATTCGGTGAGATAACCCTGGGCAATCGCCTCGTCTAACTGTGGGCGAATCACATCTTCGCAAAGCCCGGTATACGCAATAAACTCCACGCGCGGCGCGGCCTCCAGCAGACGGAAGCGATTCATAAAGAACTCAAACGGCTTATCTGTGGCTTCGACATCACGCTGGCTTTCCAGATACCTTCCTTGCATAAAACCACGCGGATGACGCGTTTTGGTGGTACGCAGAATGCGCCCATCCGGGAAGGTCACTTTGCCGTGTGCGCCGCAGCCAATACCGATGTAGTCACCAAAGCGCCAGTAGTTGAGATTGTGCTGGCACTGATAACCGGGTTTGGCGTAAGCGGAAGTTTCATATTGCTGATAACCCGCTGCGGTTAATAACTGATGCCCCTGTTCGAATATATCCCACAACGCGTCATCGTCCGGCAGCACCGGTGGTCGCGAACCAAACAGCGTATTGGGTTCGATGGTCAGTTGATACCAGGAAAGATGCGGCGGATTCAGTTCAATGGCCTGGCGTAGATCGCCAAGCGCCTCTTCCAGTGATTGATCCGGCAGCCCATGCATCAAATCAAGGTTAAAGCTACGTAACCCTAAACCGCTCGCCAGCTTCGCCGCGCGTTTCGCTTCTTGCGGGCCATGAATACGCCCAAGTCGTTTCAGCTTTTCTTCGCTAAAACTCTGCACACCAATAGAGATGCGGTTCACACCAGCACGCTGATAATCGACAAAGCGATCGGCTTCTACCGTGCCAGGGTTCGCTTCCATAGTAATTTCTGCATCCGCTGCCAGCGGCAAACGCGCACGCACGCCGTCCAGCAGCGTTTGCATCGCCGGGCCGGAAAGCAGGCTCGGCGTACCACCGCCAATAAAGATTGTCTTTACTTCACGGCCCTGAGCGTAAGCCACATCGTTGTCCAGATCGTTAAGCAGATGCTGAACATAATCGTCGTGCGGCACTTCTCCTTTCAACGCGTGAGAGTTGAAATCGCAGTACGGGCATTTCTGCACGCACCACGGGATGTGAATGTAGAGACTCAGCGGAGGTAATTTAACCATTACGTAAAGCGTCCAGCAGCAGTTTCAACGCCTGACCACGGTGGGAAATGGCGCTCTTTTCTTCGCGGGTCAGTTCGGCGGCGGTTTTCCCTTCGGAAGGTACGAAGAAGATTGGATCATAACCAAAGCCACCAGTGCCCGCTGGTTCACGAGTAATCACGCCCGGCCAGCTACCGTGGCATACCAGCGGAGTGGGATCTTCCGCGTGACGCAGATATACCAGCACGCAGTGGAAACGCGCCTGACGTTGGTCGTCCGGTACGTCTTTCATTGTTTCCAGCAGTTTTTGCAGATTCTTTTGATCGGTCGCGTCTTCACCGGAATAACGCGCGGAGTAAATGCCCGGCGCGCCGCCAAGCACATCTACCGCCAGACCAGAGTCGTCGGCAATTGCCGGTAAAGCGGTCACTTTTGCCGCATGGCGCGCTTTCAGAATCGCGTTTTCGATAAAGGTCAGGCCGGTTTCTTCAGCGGAATCAACGCCGAGGTCTGTTTGGGCCACGATATCAAGACCGAAGTCGCTAAGCAGCGACGCCAGCTCACGCACTTTACCGACATTGCCGGTTGCGAGGACAACTTTTTGCATAGGATACCTAATTAATTAACGCCGCGATTTCTGGCGGGATTTGTTGCGGATTAATGATTTTAATTTGTTTGTGGCGGCCAAGTTCGCCTTTTTCAATCACCACCTGGCTTTTGGCAACCCGGAATTGCTTACCGAGAAACTTCACCAGATGACTGTTGGCCTGGCCGTCAACCGGCGGCGCGGTAATGGCGACTTTAACTTCGTCGCCATGTAAACCGACAATAGAATCACGGCTGGCTTTCGGCTGAATATAGAGCCGTAAAACCAGACCGTCATCATTAACTGTTACGGCATTCATAACGCCATCCACAGCCCTGGCAGCAGCATATTTCCGGTTGCCTGTAATACTTCTGCGACACCCATATTGATGACATACAGCAGCAGAACGAGGATCATCGGCGAGAAATCAATCCCACCCATTGCCGGTAGCAGGCGGCGAATCGGGCGCAGCAGCGGATCGGCCAGCTGAATCAGCACGTATTCAATCGGGCTACGCCCCTGGCTTACCCAGCTCATAATCGCCATCACCAGCAGGACCCAGAAAATCAGCAGGCCGATGGTTTTCAGCAGAATCAGTAAACCGGCAATCCAGATGATTGGCAGGAAGGTCACCACTTTAAACAGCACGATGGCTTTGATAAAACTGAGAATATAGGCAACCAGCAGCGAGGCGCTGTCAATTGGCCCCATTGCCGGAATAACGCGGCGCAGTGGCCCGATAATTGGCTGCGTTACCTTCACTACAAACTGTGAGAAGGGGTTGTAAAAATCACAATGAGCCCACTGCATCCAGATGCGTAATAACAGCACCATGGTATACAGCTCAATGACCGTTGAAAGCAGGAAAGTCAACGTATTCATGGCGTTCCTTTAATTCCTTATTTTTTAGAGTAATCACGCGCACCAAAAATTGCAGTGCCGATACGAACCATCGTGCTACCTGCCGCAATGGCGGCTTCCATATCGTCCGACATTCCCAGAGAGAGCGTGTCGATATGCGGGTAGCGCGTTTTCAGTCCGGCAAATGCTACAGCCATTTGGCGTGCAACTTCAAACTGCCTTACATATTCTGACTCAGGCGCAGGGATTGCCATCAACCCGCGCAGACGTAAACGCGGTAGTTCAGCGACCGCAGCTGCCAGCTCGTCCAGTTCAGCCAGTTGAATCCCGGACTTACTGTTTTCATCACTAATGTTAATTTGAATCAGAACGTTAAGAGGGGGAAGTTCTGCCGGGCGCTGGTCGTTGAGACGGGTAGCGATGCGCAAACGGTCGATGGTATGACACCAGTCGAAATGCTCTGCCACCAGGCGGCTTTTATTAGACTGCAACGGGCCAATAAAATGCCATTCTAATCCTGTTACGCCCAGTTCCTGAAAGTGGCGAATTTTATCTACCCCTTCCTGAACGTAGTTTTCACCAAATTGACGCTGCCCGGCATCAATGGCTTCTGCGATGGCGCTCGCAGGTTTTGTTTTACTGACTGCAAGCAGCGTAATTTCTTCTGGAGAACGGCCGCAACGCGTTGCAGCCGCTGAGATTTTGTCCCGGACCTGTGCCAGGTTATGCGCAATATCGTTCATTTTCCGAGGATCTTAGTATGAATATGGAAGAAATTGTGGCCCTTAGTGTAAAGCATAACGTCTCGGATCTACACCTGTGCAGCGCCTGGCCCGCACGATGGCGCATTCGCGGCAGAATGGAAGCTGCGCCGTTTGATACGCCGGACGTCGAAGAGCTACTGCGGGAGTGGCTGGATGACGATCAGCGGGCAATATTGCTGGAGAATGGTCAGCTGGATTTTGCCGTGTCGCTGGCGGAAAACCAGCGATTGCGTGGCAGCGCATTCGCGCAACGGCATGGCATTTCGCTGGCGTTACGGCTGTTACCTTCGCACTGCCCGCAGCTCGAACAGCTTGGCGCACCAACGGTATTGCCGGAATTACTCAAGAGCGAGAATGGCCTGATTCTGGTGACGGGGGCGACGGGGAGTGGCAAATCTACCACGCTGGCGGCGATGGTTGGCTATCTCAATCAACATGCCGATGCGCATATTCTGACGCTGGAAGATCCTGTTGAATATCTCTATGCCAGCCAGCGATGTTTGATCCAGCAGCGGGAAATTGGTTTGCACTGTATGACGTTCGCATCGGGATTGCGGGCCGCATTGCGGGAAGATCCTGATGTGATTTTGCTCGGAGAGCTGCGTGACAGCGAGACAATCCGTCTGGCACTGACGGCGGCAGAAACCGGGCATTTGGTGCTGGCAACATTACATACGCGTGGTGCCGCGCAGGCAGTTGAGCGACTGGTGGATTCATTTCCGGCGCAGGAAAAAGACCCCGTGCGTAATCAACTGGCAGGTAGTTTACGGGCAGTGCTGTCACAAAAGCTGGAAGTGGATAAACAGGAAGGACGCGTGGCGCTATTTGAATTGCTGATTAACACACCCGCGGTGGGGAATTTGATTCGCGAAGGGAAAACCCACCAGTTACCGCATGTTATTCAAACCGGGCAGCAGGTGGGGATGATAACGTTTCAGCAGAGTTATCAGCACCGGGTGGGGGAAGGGCGTTTGTGACGTTGCCATGCCCGATGCGCAAGCTTATCGGGCCTACAAAGGCAATAAATGTCTGATGCGACGCTAACGCGTCTTATCAGACCTATAGCCGCTGCCAGATGTGTGCTGGATAAGGTGTTCACGCCGCATCCGGCAATAAGACGCGATGATATTATTTACACTCCGCCAGGCGTTTAAATCGCCTTAATATCCCTGCTCGAAATAGCTTTCGAGAATAATAACCGCAGAGGCAGAGTCAACTTTGCCTTTGTTGAGCGCCCGATAGCCGCCCTGTTCAAACAGACCGGAACGGGCTTCCACAGTGCTAAGACGCTCGTCATGGAGCTTTACTTCAACACCGAAACGGCCATGAATACGGTTGGCAAATTTACGCGCTCTGGCAGTCAATGGTTGCTCGGTGCCGTCCATATTCAGCGGCAAACCGACGATGATTTCGTCCGGCTGCCACTCTTTCAGTAAACGCTCGATAATGTTCCAGTCCGGCGTACCGTCCTGTGCTTTAATTGCAGGCAAAGGGCGAGCGGTGCCGGTAATGCGTTGGCCGACCGCTACGCCAATGCTTTTGGTGCCGAAGTCGAAGGCGAGTAAGGTTCCACTCATCAGGCGTGCCCTGCCACACCAGGCATGGTGAGAATATCCACACCAATCAGTTTTGCCGCCTCGCGCCAGCGGTCGGCAATCGGCGTTTTGAACAGAATATTCAGATCTGCCGGGGCGGTTAGCCACGCGTTATCGAGAATTTCTTGTTCCAGTTGACCTTTCTCCCAGGAGGCATAGCCCAGAGCCACCAATACGTCAGACGGTTGTTTATCGGTGCCGAGCGTTTCCAGCACATCGCGGGAAGTGGTCATCACCGTGTTGTCTGAAATGCGAATGCTGGAAGCAAAATTGGAGGGCGGAGTATGCAAAATAAACCCGCGATCTTCAGCCAGTGGGCCGCCGAGCATAACCGGTTTATCCAGACGGATTGATTCATCACGCGGCTCCGGCGTGATCTTCAGCTTTTCCAGAATCCCTTCAATTTTGAGATTTTCCAGCGGCTTGTTGACGATGATCCCCATTGCACCATTGGTATTATGTTCGCAAATGTAGACCACGGAACGACGGAAAATCGGATCCTGGAGAGCAGGCATGGCAATAAGAAAGTGATGCTGTAAATTCATTGTCAGAGGTTCTGTTTCCTGGTTCAAAAAAGCAACAGCGCCCAGTATGCGTGGAAAGAAGGGCGCTGTCACTCAGAGTCTCAACGAGATCCTTCTCGCTAAGGTGGGTTACTGCTGCTGTAAACGTGCTTCGATGGCATCCATTAACATTCCGGTGATCGACACCGGAAACTCTGCTTCAATCTCACGAATACAGGTTGGGCTGGTGACGTTAATTTCAGTCAGACGGTCGCCGATGATATCCAGACCAACAAAAATCAGCCCTTTTTCTTTCAGCGTCGGCCCGATCTGACGGGCGATTTTCCAGTCACTTTCCGTCAGCGGACGAGGTTCACCGCGACCACCGGCAGCCAGATTGCCACGGGTTTCGCCCCCCTGCGGAATACGCGCCAGGCAGTACGGTACCGGCTCGCCATCCACCACCAGCACGCGTTTGTCGCCATCTTTAATGGCTGGCAGGTAATTTTGCGCCATGCAGTAGCGAGTGCCATGCTCAGTCAGGGTTTCGGCAATCACGCCGAGGTTTGGATCGCCTTCTTTCACGCGGAAAATCGACGCGCCGCCCATACCGTCCAGCGGCTTAAGAATGATGTCGCTGTGTTTCTCCCAGAACGCTTTTAGCTGCGCTTTATTGCGCGTAACCAGCGTTTCTGGCGTTAAGTCAGAGAACCAGGCGGTAAACAGTTTCTCGTTACAGTCGCGCAGGCTCTGCGGCTTGTTAACGATCAGCGTCCCTTTCTCTTCGGCACGTTCCAGAATATAGGTCGCGTAGATAAACTCGGTATCAAACGGCGGGTCTTTACGCATCAGGATCACATCGAGATCGGCCAGCGGCAGATCCTGTTCACCGACGAACGAAAACCACTCTTCGTAGTTCTGCTTCACGTTCAGCGTGCGGGTATGGGCGCGGGCTTCGCCATTGATCAGATACAGATCGCCCATCTCCATATAGTGAAGTTCGTAACCACGACGCTGTGCTTCCAGCAACATAGCGAAACTGGAATCTTTCTTGATGTTGATGTTTGCGATGGGGTCCATCACGATGCCGAGCTTGATCATTATTCTTCTCCGTTAGCCCAAATCGCCAAATCGTACTTGTAGCGCGGTAATGGCGGTGAGCGCAGTTGTCTCTGTACGCAAAACGCGAGGTCCCAACAGGATATCAGTAAATTGATAGCGGGCAGTCATGGCAATTTCATCTGCCGATAAACCGCCTTCCGGGCCAATCAGCAGGCGGACGCGTTCAACCGGTAACGGCAACGTATTGATGCTGTTACTGGCGCGCGGGTGAAGATTCAGTTTCAGTCCTTCATCCTGCTCTGCACACCAGGCTTCCAGATCCATCGCTGGACGGATTTCCGGCACCCGGTTACGACCACACTGCTCACAGGCAGCAATTGCAATCTTCTGCCACTGCTGGAGCTTCTTGTTCAGACGTTCACTATCCAGTTTAACGCCGCAGCGCTCAGAAAAAAGTGGCGTAATGAGGCTTACACCGAGTTCGATCGATTTCTGGATCGTAAATTCCATTTTTTCACCACGCGACATCACCTGACCGAGGTGAATATGCAGCGGAGATTCGCGATCGTCGAGCTGGCCTTCCAGCACCTTCACTTCCACGCTTTTTTTGCTGGCGCTGGTAATTTCGGCGTCAAAGACCTGGTTGCTACCGTCAAACAATTGCAACGCCTGCCCCGGCCCCATGCGCAGTACGCGCCCGATATGGTTGGCGGCATCTTCGCAAAGCGCGATGTGAGAATGGCTGGTCAGTGGTTCAGGATGATAAATGCGGGGGATACGCATAGTTAAAAATCCGCGTCGTCTCCCCACGCGGTTGTACGCGTGGGGTAGGGGTTAACAAAAAGAATCCCGCTAGTGTAGGTTAGCTCTTTCGCGCCTGGCAAGCGCGTTGCACATACGGGTTATGATTGCCCTGCACCTTCGCGATGCGTTCATCGCGCTCGCACTCCCAGTCGGTAACCGGATACATCTTGTTCCATGCGTTGAACAGCTGCGTTTGCTGGCGAGAGAGTGTCAGGTTGTATTGGTCGCGCATATAGAAGTAGGTGCGCGCAATGGCACCGCGTGCACGCGCTGGTGGTTCGGCAGCTTTTTCTTTGAAATCGACCTTCATGGCGCATTGACCGTACTGGCCTTCGCCGCCATTCCACTGGCTGTACATAAAGTTGCCGCGATCGCCATTCACCTCACCGACTGACGGCTGCAGGTTATGCATATCGCTTTCCATCTTGCGATAGACCGGATCTTTAGCGCAGTTTTTACGTCCACCGTCCTGCCAGCACTGGCGCTGGTGACCGAATTGCCAGGCGGGAACGACGTGTTCCCACTCTACGCGGCTGGCGCGGTTTTCATTTTTGCGCACCTGATAGCCGCACGATTGCAGATCAACAACGCCTTTTTTGCCCTGCCAGTTAATTTTACATCCGCAATAAAACGTACCGGGCGCGTCAGCGTGGACTTTTACCGCCGCGGCTTTCGCCTGAGAAAAACTATTGATACCTTCGGCCAACGCCGGGCCGGAAAATGCTGCGCTCAGTACCACCGCAGCAATAGACAAATAACGGTACATCACTTACTCCGTGTTAAAACGAGCCAGCAACGTAGCGAAAGTTGTTTTGGTATGCAATCAGCCAGATCAGGAAAGTTCCTGATAGTTCAGATGGTTATTTCGCAACCAGCTGTTCACCGCAGTGAACACAGCGATAGACGGCCTCGCCACGAACTACGCGATTATGGCGGCGTACGGTAAGCTGATGCTCCTGGCACTTGCAGCGGTAGGGGAAGGTGTTGCGACGCACGGATTGCAGTTCGAACTGATGCGTACGACGGGCGGGAACACCCAGCACGTTTTCCATCATCCACTTCCACTCTTTGCCATGTGGCGCTACGCGGCCGAAATGTTTCCATACCAGCAAATGTGCCAGTTCGTGCGGCACCACTTCTTCAATAAAGGCTTCACTGTTTTCCAACAGCAAAACGGGATTGAGGCGAATTTCATAGCTTTCCAGCCAGGCTGTTCCGGCGGAGGTTCCGCGCTGGGTGTAAGAGAGTTTTGGCTCCGGGTAGTTACGCCCTAGCTTCAGGTTGGCCTGGGCGAGTTTTTCCCGCAGGCGACGCATAACGGCCTGTTGGATGGCGATAGGGAGACGGGATGTTTTCATAGCGGCAGAGGATAGAGCGAAGAAAAGATGACTGCAAGAGGTGGCTTCCTCCGCGATGGGAGGAAGCTTGGGGAGATTAATCGTGAGCGCCTATTTCGCGCAGTTTACGACCTTTCATCAGATTACGTTCAATATGTTCCAGCGAAACGTGTTTGGTTTCCGGTACCAGCCACAATGTCAGCAGGATAAACAGTACGTTCAGAGCCGCATACACCCAGAAGGTGTTGGCGTTACCCAGCGTGTTGAGCATGGTCAGGAACGTTGCGCCAACGATCATGTTGGCAATCCAGTTGGTGGCAGTGGAGCAGGTGATGCCAAAATCGCGGCCTTTCAGCGGCTGAATTTCGGAGCACAGTACCCAAATCAGCGGACCGGCACTCATGGCAAAACCGACAATAAACATCAGCAGCATGGCGATGGCGAAATACTGCGCCGACGGAGAGTGAATACCGATATGCATCATTGTACCGAGTACGCCCATGCCAGCAGCCATCACCAGGAAGCCCAGCGTTAGCGTTGGTTTACGTCCCCAGCGGTCAACAAGGCCGATTGCGATAAAGGTGGCAAGTACGTTGGTCAGGCCGACAATCACGGTCCCCCACATTTGCTCGGTAGTGTTGGTATAACCCGCCAGTTCGAAGATTTTCGGCGCGTAATACATGATGACGTTCATCCCGGTGAATTGCTGCATTACCTGCAACAGTACGCCAAGGAACACCGCGCGGCGGAAGTTGCTGTTCTCTTTAAACAGCGCCCAGCCACTCTGTTTAACCTGCAAACTTTCACGGATTTCATCCAGTTCGCGTTTCGCTTCCGCGCTGGTGTCACGCAGGCGTAGCAGCACGCGTTCGGCATCAACAAAACGGCGTTTGGCGGCAAACCAACGTGGGCTGTCTGGCAGGAAGAAGACACCAATCAGCAGCAAAATTGCCGGGATGATAATCACACCCAGCATCCAGCGCCATGCACCGGTGTAGCTGAAGGCTGTATCAGAAAGATAAGCACCGAGGATCCCGATAGTGATCATCAACTGATACATCGAGATCATACTGCCACGAATTTTTTCCGGCGCAATTTCAGAGAGGTACAGCGGTGCGGTATAAGAGGCCACACCCACCGCCAGCCCCAGTAGAACGCGGGAAAGAATCAGTACTTCAACGTTTGGCGCAGCCGCAGAGAACAGCGAACCGGCAACAAACAAAATTGCGCCGATCATCAGGCTCTTTTTGCGCCCGAGTTTAAAGGAGAGCCAGCCGCTGCCCACCGCACCGACTGCCGCACCGAACATCATGGAGCTTACGACCCATTCTTGCGTGTGCGAAGTAATCTGGAATTCATCTGCAATAAACGGCAGTGCGCCAGCAATTACACCGATATCCAGGCCAAAGAGTAATCCCGCCAGAGCGGCAAGGAAGCAGACGAAAAACGTCATTGCCTTGTTTGACCGCCCCTGTTTTTTAGCGTCAGGCATGATGCCCTCCAATATGGTTATTTTTTATTGTGAATTAAGATAGGTGAGTACGACGTAAAAAGATGTGAAGCAAATCACATCAGTGTAATCGCTTACACTAACATTTATCTTAGTTATGGTTTAAGTGCATGAAAATAATTGAGTTATATCATCATAGATTAAACGCTGTTATCTGCAATTAAGACTTTACTGAAAAGAAATGTAACAACTGTGAAAACTGAATAATAATATGAAAATATTACAAATATTTGGCTGGTGTTATTGGTGTAATCGGTTTCAGTAGTGATGATAATTTGCGATAAAACGTGTTGAGGAAGAATGATGTTATTGTGCGGGCAGCTTTTTGCCGGATGCGGCGTGAATGCCTATCCACCGCGGTGAGGTAAAAGAAAAAGGCCAGCGCGAGGCTGGCCTTTGAAAGCAGGTGAAGAAAGATTACTTCAGACCGGCAGCATCGCGCAGCAGCTGCGCTTTGTCGGTTTTTTCCCACGGGAAATGTTCACGACCAAAGTGACCGTATGCTGCGGTTTCTTTGTAGATCGGGTGCAGCAGATCCAGCATCTGAATCAGACCGTATGGGCGCAGGTCGAAGAACTCACGTACCAGCAGAGTCAGTTGTTCAGAAGGCACTTTCTCAGTACCGAAAGTTTCTACCATGATGGAGGTCGGTTCAGCCACGCCGATTGCGTAGGAAACCTGAATTTCACAACGATCGGCCAGGCCAGCAGCAACGATGTTTTTCGCGACATAACGTGCTGCGTAGGCTGCGGAACGGTCCACTTTTGATGGATCTTTACCAGAGAATGCTCCGCCACCGTGACGTGCCATGCCGCCGTAGGTATCAACGATAATTTTACGACCAGTCAGACCGCAGTCACCCATCGGGCCACCGATAACAAAACGACCGGTCGGGTTGATGAAGAATTTGGTGGCAGAAGTCAGCCATTCAGCGGGCAGAATCGGCTTGATGATCTCTTCCATTACCGCTTCTTGCAGCGATTTCTGGTCGATCTCTTCAGAGTGCTGAGTGGAAAGCACGACAGCATCAATACCAACGATTTTGCCGTCGTCATACTGGAAAGTCACCTGGCTTTTCGCGTCCGGGCGCAGCCACGGCAGAGTACCGTTTTTACGCACTTCAGCCTGACGCTGTACCAGACGGTGTGCATAGGTGATAGGTGCTGGCATCAGCACGTCGGTTTCATTAGTTGCGTAGCCAAACATCAGACCCTGGTCACCCGCGCCCTGTTCCAGCGGATCGGCACGGTCAACGCCCTGGTTGATGTCAGGAGACTGTTTGCCGATAGCACTCAGAACCGCACAGGAGTTAGCGTCAAAGCCCATGTCGGAATGTACATAGCCAATTTCGCGAACGGTGTTACGGGTGATCTCTTCGATGTCTACCCAGGCGCTAGTGGTGATTTCGCCGCCAACTAAAACCATGCCGGTTTTTACGTAGGTTTCGCAAGCAACGCGTGCTTTCGGATCCTGTTCGAGGATCGCGTCTAAAACGGCATCAGAGATTTGGTCAGCAATTTTGTCAGGATGCCCTTCAGAGACGGACTCGGACGTAAAAAGGTGTTTTGCCATATTTAATATCACCTAAAGAGAATTTGGTTAGCTCAAACTGTTGTGTGGATTTTCTGTGGTAGCGGATCCTACCACGACTCTGCAGGTTAAAAACACTGGCAGTCTGAGTGTTAATCGGTATGGATGGATTAACATCTGGATGGCTATTTTAGGTCAATTCTTCACCCGATTTCCACTTTTTTTTGAATCGTGTCTCATTCTGTTAAAAACGTGGCTGGAAATTTTTCCTGACAATGCCGGCATTCTGCGTATTTATCTTTTGCAATTTTCTGCCATTGTGGGGTATAAAACGCGGCGCGCGGCTTAAATAAAAAGCACACGACGTTTCTTTCGTGTTGCCACTTCCAGCCGGGTTGAAATCAGAGTTTTGGCTTGTGGGTTCGTCTTAACAGGCGGCCGTGGAGGTGATACGAAATAATGAACCGTTGTCTGCTGCTTAACCTGTCTCACCGTTCTGGTGAAGATTCGTTCCCCGCACTCTGCATCTCTGCTTTGCATACCTGCCGATGTTATACCCATCTCGGCGCTTCTCAGGATTCAAGAGCTGGTTACAGTTACTGAGGACTGAACAAGGGCGCTCTTGTAAAAACAAGAGTTTTCTCGTGGTTTCGCCGAACTGTCACACTTACGTTCGGTTATGTGCTTAATAATGTTATGAAAAAGAAACCGGTTGCGCAGTCGGAGCGTCAGCATACACTGCTGGAAAATCCATGTGCTTATGGGTTGTTATCGCAGTTCCAGGCTGCGATAGTCGTTAACTGTTTTACACTTAATAAAATAATTTGAGGTTCGCTATGTCTGACGACATGTCTATGGGTTTGCCTTCGTCAGCGGGCGAACACGGTGTACTACGCTCCATGCAGGAGGTTGCAATGAGCTCCCAGGAAGCCAGCAAGATGCTGCGTACTTACAATATTGCCTGGTGGGGCAATAACTACTATGACGTTAACGAGCTGGGCCACATCAGCGTGTGCCCGGACCCGGACGTCCCGGAAGCTCGCGTCGATCTCGCGCAGTTAGTGAAAACTCGTGAAGCACAGGGTCAGCGTCTGCCTGCACTGTTCTGTTTCCCACAGATCCTGCAGCACCGTTTGCGTTCCATTAACGCCGCGTTCAAACGTGCGCGGGAATCCTACGGCTATAACGGCGATTACTTCCTTGTTTATCCGATCAAAGTTAACCAGCACCGCCGCGTGATTGAGTCCCTGATTCATTCGGGCGAACCGCTGGGACTGGAAGCAGGCTCGAAAGCAGAGTTGATGGCGGTGCTGGCACATGCTGGCATGACCCGTAGCGTCATCGTCTGCAACGGTTATAAAGACCGCGAATATATCCGCCTGGCATTAATTGGCGAGAAGATGGGCCACAAGGTCTACCTGGTCATTGAGAAGATGTCAGAAATCGCCATTGTGCTGGATGAAGCAGAACGTCTGAATGTCGTTCCTCGTCTGGGCGTGCGTGCACGTCTGGCTTCGCAGGGCTCGGGTAAATGGCAGTCCTCCGGCGGGGAAAAATCGAAGTTCGGCCTGGCTGCGACTCAGGTACTGCAACTGGTTGAAACCCTGCGTGAAGCCGGGCGTCTCGACAGCCTGCAACTACTGCACTTCCACCTCGGTTCGCAGATGGCGAATATTCGCGATATCGCCACAGGCGTTCGTGAATCGGCGCGTTTCTATGTGGAACTGCACAAGCTGGGCGTCAATATTCAGTGCTTCGACGTCGGCGGCGGTCTGGGCGTGGACTATGAAGGCACCCGTTCGCAGTCTGACTGCTCCGTAAACTACGGCCTCAATGAATATGCCAACAACATCATCTGGGCGATTGGTGATGCGTGTGAAGAAAACGGTCTGCCGCATCCGACGGTAATCACCGAATCGGGTCGTGCGGTGACTGCGCATCACACCGTGCTGGTGTCTAATATCATCGGCGTGGAACGTAACGAATACACGGTGCCGACCGCGCCTGCAGAAGATGCGCCGCGCGCGCTGCAAAGCATGTGGGAAACCTGGCAGGAGATGCACGAACCGGGAACTCGCCGTTCTCTGCGTGAATGGTTACACGACAGTCAGATGGATCTGCACGACATTCATATCGGCTACTCTTCCGGCACCTTTAGCCTGCAAGAACGTGCATGGGCAGAACAACTCTATCTGAGCATGTGCCATGAAGTGCAGAAGCAACTGGATCCGCAAAACCGTGCGCATCGTCCGATAATCGACGAACTGCAGGAACGTATGGCGGACAAAATGTACGTCAATTTCTCGCTGTTCCAGTCAATGCCGGACGCATGGGGGATCGACCAGTTGTTCCCGGTTCTGCCGCTGGAAGGGCTGGATCAAGTGCCGGAACGTCGCGCTGTGCTGCTGGATATTACCTGTGACTCTGACGGTGCTATCGACCACTATATTGATGGTGATGGTATTGCCACGACAATGCCAATGCCGGAGTACGATCCAGAGAATCCGCCGATGCTCGGTTTCTTTATGGTCGGCGCATATCAGGAGATCCTTGGCAATATGCACAACCTGTTCGGTGATACCGAAGCGGTTGACGTGTTCGTGTTCCCTGACGGTAGCGTAGAAGTAGAACTGTCTGACGAAGGCGATACCGTGGCGGACATGCTGCAATATGTACAGCTCGATCCGAAAACGCTGTTAACCCAGTTCCGCGATCAAGTGAAGAAAACCGATCTTGATGCTGAACTGCAACAACAGTTCCTTGAAGAGTTCGAGGCAGGTTTGTACGGTTATACTTATCTTGAAGATGAGTAAGTCCTGTGTTACTTGAATCCGCTTAATTTAGCGGTGATAATCCGCCACAATTTATTGTGACAAATCCAACCCTTCCTCGTCGGGCCTAACGACGCGGAAGGGTTTTTTTATATCGACTTTGTAATAGGAGTCCATCCATGAGCACCTTAGGTCATCAATACGATAACTCACTGGTTTCCAACGCCTTTGGTTTTTTACGCCTGCCGATGAACTTCCAGCCGTATGACAGCGATGCCGACTGGGTGATCACCGGCGTGCCGTTCGACATGGCCACCTCTGGCCGTGCGGGTGGTCGCCACGGTCCGGCAGCGATCCGTCAGGTTTCGACGAATCTGGCCTGGGAACACAACCGCTTCCCGTGGAATTTCGACATGCGTGAGCGTCTGAACGTCGTGGACTGCGGCGATCTGGTATATGCCTTTGGCGATGCCCGTGAGATGAGCGAGAAGCTGCAGGCGCACGCCGAGAAGCTGCTGGCTGCCGGTAAGCGTATGCTCTCCTTCGGTGGTGACCACTTTGTTACGCTGCCGCTGCTGCGTGCTCATGCGAAGCATTTCGGCAAAATGGCGCTGGTACACTTTGACGCCCACACCGATACCTACGCGAACGGTTGTGAATTTGACCACGGCACCATGTTCTATACCGCGCCGAAAGAAGGTCTGATCGACCCGAATCATTCCGTGCAGATTGGTATTCGTACCGAGTTTGATAAAGACAACGGTTTTACCGTGCTGGACGCCTGCCAGGTGAACGATCGCAGCGTGGATGACGTTATCGCCCAAGTGAAACAGATTGTGGGTGATATGCCGGTTTACCTGACCTTTGATATCGACTGCCTGGATCCTGCTTTCGCGCCGGGAACCGGTACGCCAGTGATTGGCGGCCTGACCTCCGATCGCGCCATTAAACTGGTACGCGGCCTGAAAGATCTCAACATCGTTGGGATGGACGTAGTGGAAGTGGCTCCGGCATACGATCAGTCGGAAATCACCGCTCTGGCTGCGGCGACGCTGGCGCTGGAGATGCTCTATATTCAGGCGGCGAAAAAGGGCGAGTAAGCACCAGATGCGATGCGCACGGGTAAAACGTGCCATTAATGTCGGATGCGGCGTGAACGCCTTATCCGACCTACGTTCGGCACCCGTAGGCCGGATAAGATGCGCCAGCATCGCATCCGGCAATGCGCACAGGGTAACAAATGTGCCATTCATGTCAGAAGGGGCGTGAACGCCTTATCTGACCTACGTTCGACACCACCAGGCTTTACTTAATCCCATCTGCGCTCATACGATCGCGAATATGCTGGGCGCGTTCGGCGGATGCAGGATGGTCGTCAAACATTGAGCTTTGGCGACCTTCTTCCAGTTTTGCCAGTTTTTCAAAGCTGGTGGCAAGACCTGCCGGGCTGATGCCGCGTTGGCGCAGAAGATCGTAAGAATAATCATCGGCTTCTGCTTCCTGGCGCTGGGAGAATTGCGAATTGACTAATTTCTCGCCCAGATCACCGAGTTGTGATTGAGATAAACTGCCGACAATCCCGCCCGCAGAGGCCGCAGCTACTCGCACGGCATTTGTACCAAGTGCCACCTGCATTCCTTTTTTCACATGGCCTAATGCCACGTGCCCCATTTCGTGACCGATCACCGCTTCGACTTCGTTATCCGTCATCATATCCATCAGCCCGCTATAGACACGGATACAGCCGTTAGCCATTGCAAAGGCGTTCACATCCTTCGCCATATACACTTTGTAATTTACCGGCTGACCGTTGATATTGTTGCCTAGCGCATTGGCAATAGTTGTCAGACGTTTAGCGTATTCGCTATTGGCTGGCGCAATCGTCGCCTTGCTGTCCATCTCCTGACATGCCTGATCGCTCAGGGTTTTCACCTGCTCATCACTCAAACTGTAAGCCTGAAAAGCTTCCGCTCCTGATGAGAGCAGTCCGTTGGAGTCCATATTCTGGCAACCGGTCAGTACCGTTGCCACGCTCATTGCTACCAATAAGGCGCGAATTTTCATGTTTTCTCTTCCGCACAAGGTCAGGATTATTCTAAAAATGCGCCGTTTGCAGGTGAATCGACGCTCAGTCTCAGTATAAGGAAAAGCGCAACGGACGGGCGAGTAGATTGCGCAACATGCGAGCATGATCCAGATATTTCTGAAGCAGCAAAAGGATGTTCCATGTACATGACGCGCGGCTTGCGGTAAATTGTTGGCAAATTTTCCGGCGTAGCCCAAAACGCGCTGTCGTCAAGTCGTTAAGGGCGTGCCCTTCATCATCCGATCTGGAGTCAAAATGTCCTCACGTAAAGAGCTTGCCAATGCTATTCGTGCGCTGAGCATGGACGCAGTACAGAAAGCCAAATCCGGTCACCCGGGTGCCCCTATGGGTATGGCTGACATTGCCGAAGTCCTGTGGCGTGATTTCCTGAAACACAACCCGCAGAATCCGTCCTGGGCTGACCGTGACCGCTTCGTGCTGTCCAACGGCCACGGCTCCATGCTGATCTACAGCCTGCTGCACCTCACCGGTTACGATCTGCCGATGGAAGAACTGAAAAACTTCCGTCAGCTGCACTCTAAAACTCCGGGCCACCCGGAAGTAGGTTATACCGCTGGTGTGGAAACCACCACCGGTCCGCTGGGTCAGGGTATTGCCAACGCAGTCGGTATGGCGATTGCAGAAAAAACGCTGGCGGCGCAGTTTAACCGTCCAGGTCACGACATTGTCGACCACTACACCTACGCCTTCATGGGCGACGGCTGCATGATGGAAGGCATCTCCCACGAAGTTTGCTCTCTGGCGGGTACGCTGAAGCTGGGTAAACTGATTGCGTTCTACGATGACAACGGTATCTCAATCGATGGTCACGTTGAAGGCTGGTTCACTGACGACACCGCAATGCGTTTCGAAGCTTACGGCTGGCACGTTATTCGCGACATCGACGGTCATGACGCGGCATCCATCAAACGCGCAGTAGAAGAAGCGCGCGCAGTGACTGACAAACCGTCCCTGCTGATGTGCAAAACCATCATCGGTTTCGGTTCCCCGAACAAAGCCGGTACCCACGACTCCCACGGTGCGCCGCTGGGCGACGCTGAAATTGCCCTGACCCGCGAACAGCTGGGCTGGAAATACGCGCCGTTCGAAATCCCGTCTGAAATCTATGCTCAGTGGGATGCGAAAGAAGCAGGCCAGGCGAAAGAATCTGCATGGAATGAGAAGTTTGCGGCTTACGCGAAAGCTTATCCGCAGGAAGCGGCTGAATTTACCCGCCGTATGAAAGGCGAAATGCCGTCTGACTTCGACGCCAAAGCGAAAGAGTTTATCGCTAAACTGCAGGCTAATCCGGCGAAAATCGCCAGCCGTAAAGCGTCGCAGAATGCTATCGAAGCGTTCGGCCCGCTGTTGCCTGAATTCCTCGGCGGCTCTGCTGACCTGGCACCGTCTAACCTGACCCTGTGGTCTGGTTCTAAAGCAATCAACGAAGATGCTGCAGGTAACTACATCCACTACGGTGTTCGCGAGTTCGGTATGACCGCGATTGCTAACGGTATCTCCCTGCACGGTGGTTTCCTGCCGTACACCTCCACCTTCCTGATGTTCGTGGAATACGCACGTAACGCCGTACGTATGGCTGCGCTGATGAAACAGCGTCAGGTGATGGTTTACACCCACGACTCCATCGGTCTGGGCGAAGATGGCCCGACTCACCAGCCGGTTGAGCAGGTCGCTTCTCTGCGCGTGACCCCGAACATGTCTACATGGCGTCCGTGTGACCAGGTTGAATCCGCGGTCGCGTGGAAATACGGCGTTGAGCGTCAGGACGGCCCGACTGCGCTTATCCTCTCCCGTCAGAACCTGGCGCAGCAGGAACGAACTGAAGAGCAACTGGCAAACATCGCGCGCGGTGGTTATGTGCTGAAAGACTGCGCCGGTCAGCCGGAACTGATTTTCATCGCTACCGGTTCAGAAGTTGAACTGGCTGTTGCTGCCTACGAAAAACTGACTGCCGAAGGCGTGAAAGCGCGCGTGGTGTCCATGCCGTCTACCGACGCATTTGACAAGCAGGATGCTGCTTACCGTGAATCCGTACTGCCGAAAGCGGTTACTGCACGCGTTGCTGTAGAAGCGGGTATTGCTGACTACTGGTACAAGTATGTTGGCCTGAACGGTGCTATCGTCGGTATGACCACCTTCGGTGAATCTGCTCCGGCAGAGCTGCTGTTTGAAGAGTTCGGCTTCACTGTTGATAACGTTGTTGCGAAAGCAAAAGAACTGCTGTAATTAGCATTTCGGGTAAAAAGGTCGCTTCGGCGACCTTTTTTATTACCTTGATATGTCCGTTTGCGGACAAGCAATAGATAAAGCGTGTTGTAGATCACAAATATTTATATGCAATAAATATCAATTATGTAATATGCATCACGATATGCGTATTGACATTTGTTGTTATAACTATAACTCAATGTTATATAAGAAATTAATAATTAACTGTTTTCAAAACACCGGTTTCCCTGCTCAATTGCTTTCATTAAACCGCACGAGTATTTTATTTTTACCGCCGGACGGGTGATGCTGCCAACTTACTGATTTAGTGTATGATGGTGTTTTTGAGGTGCTCCAGTGGCTTCTGTTTCTATCAGCTGTCCCTCCTGTTCAGCTACTGACGGGGTGGTGCGTAACGGCAAAAGCACCGCCGGACATCAGCGCTATCTCTGCTCTCACTGCCGTAAAACATGGCAACTGCAGTTCACTTACACCGCTTCTCAACCCGGTACGCACCAGAAAATCATTGATATGGCCATGAATGGCGTTGGATGCCGGGCAACAGCCCGCATTATGGGCGTTGGCCTCAACACGATTTTACGTCACTTAAAAAACTCAGGCCGCAGTCGGTAACCTCGCGCATACAGCCGGGCAGTGACGTCATCGTCTGCGCGGAAATGGACGAACAGTGGGGCTATGTCGGGGCTAAATCGCGCCAGCGCTGGCTGTTTTACGCGTATGACAGGCTCCGGAAGACGGTTGTTGCGCACGTATTCGGTGAACGCACTATGGCGACGCTGGGGCGTCTTATGAGCCTGCTGTCACCCTTTGACGTGGTGATATGGATGACGGATGGCTGGCCGCTGTATGAATCCCGCCTGAAGGGAAAGCTGCACGTAATCAGCAAGCGATATACGCAGCGAATTGAGCGGCATAACCTGAATCTGAGGCAGCACCTGGCACGGCTGGGACGGAAGTCGCTGTCGTTCTCAAAATCGGTGGAGCTGCATGACAAAGTCATCGGGCATTATCTGAACATAAAACACTATCAATAAGTTAGAGTCATTACCAGATACGTTTAGGGAAGGTGCGAATAAGCGGGGAAATTCTTCTCGGCTGACTCAGTCATTTCATTTCTTCATGTTTGAGCCGATTTTTTCTCCCGTAAATGCCTTGAATCAGCCTATTTAGACCGTTTCTTCGCCATTTAAGGCGTTATCCACAGTTTTTAGTGAGATCTCTCCCACTGACGTATCATTTGGTCCGCCCGAAACAGGTTGGCCAGCGTGAATAACATCGCCAGTTGGTTATCGTTTTTCAGCAACCCCTTGTATCTGGCTTTCACGAAGCCGAACTGTCGCTTGATGATGCGAAATGGGTGCTCCACCCTGGCCCGGATGCTGGCTTTCATGTATTCGATGTTGATGGCCGTTTTGTTCTTGCGTGGATGCTGTTTCAAGGTTCTTACCTTGCCGGGGCGCTCGGCGATCAGCCAGTCCACATCCACCTCGGCCAGCTCCTCGCGCTGTGGCGCCCCTTGGTAGCCGGCATCGGCTGAGACAAATTGCTCCTCTCCATGCAGCAGATTACCCAGCTGATTGAGGTCATGCTCGTTGGCCGCGGTGGTGACTAGGCTGTGGGTCAGGCCACTCTTGGCATCGACACCAATGTGGGCCTTCATGCCAAAGTGCCACTGATTGCCTTTCTTGGTCTGATGCATCTCCGGATCGCGTTGCTGCTCTTTGTTCTTGGTCGAGCTGGGTGCCTCAATGATGGTGGCATCGACCAAGGTGCCTTGAGTCATCATGACGCCTGCTTCGGCCAGCCAGCGATTGATGGTCTTGAACAATTGGCGGGCCAGTTGATGCTGCTCCAGCAGGTGGCGGAAATTCATGATGGTGGTGCGGTCCGGCAAGGCGCTATCCAGGGATAACCGGGCAAACAGACGCATGGAGGCGATTTCGTACAGAGCATCTTCCATCGCGCCATCGCTCAGGTTGTACCAATGCTGCATGCAGTGAATGCGTAGCATGGTTTCCAGCGGATAAGGTCGCCGGCCATTACCAGCCTTGGGGTAAAACGGCTCGATGACTTCCACCATGTTTTGCCATGGCAGAATCTGCTCCATGCGGGACAAGAAAATCTCTTTTCTGGTCTGACGGCGCTTACTGCTGAATTCACTGTCGGCGAAGGTAAGTTGATGACTCATGATGAACCCTGTTCCATGGCTCCAGATGACAAACATGATCTCATATCAGGGACTTGTTCGCACCTTCCCTAACGATATACTGATTGGGAATATCCGCCCATATTTGAAAAAAATTTGGCAAGCAGATTGTATCGGTGGAACAAGGTAATGACTCTAACTTATTGATAGTGTTTTATGTTCAGATAATGCCCGATGACCTTGTCATGCAACTCCACCGATTTTGAGAACGACAGTAACTTCCGTCCCAGCCTTGCCAGATGTTGTCTCAGATTCAGATTATGTCGCTCAATGCGCTGAGTGTAACGCTTGCTGATAACGTGCAGCTTTCCCTTCAGGCGTGATTCATACAGCGGCCAGCCATCCGTCATCTATACCACGACCTCAAAGGCCGACAGCAGGCTCAGAAGACGCTCCAGTGTGGCCAGAGTGCGTTCACCGAAGATGTGCGCCACAACTGTCCTCCGTATCCTGTCATACGCGTAAAACAGCCAGCGCTGACGTGATTTAGCACCGACGTAGCCCCACTGTTCGTCCATTTCAGCGCAGACAATCACATCACTGCCCGGTTGTATGCGCGAGGTTACCGACTGCGGCCTGAGTTTTTTAAGTGACGTAAAACCGTGTTGAGGCCAACGCCCATAATGCGTGCACTGGCGCGACATCCGACGCCATTCATGGCCATATCAATGATTTTCTGGTGCTTACCGGGCTGAGAGGCGGTGTAAGTGAACTGTAGTTGCCATGTTTTACGGCAATGAGAGCAGAGATAGCGCTGATGTCCGGCAGTGCTTTTGCCGTTACGCACCACGCCTTCAGTAGCGGAGCAGGAAGGACATTTGATGGAAATGGAAGCCACGCAAGCACCTTAAAATCACCATCATACACTAAATCAGTAAGTTGGCAGCATTACCCAAAATTCTTAAATTTGAAATGACACAAACTGCAAACTTGTGTAATCTTCGCCACATAAAAGCACTTTCATGAATAATAAAAAACGATTTAGTTGTTTACTGAATAGTTTTTTTATGGCAGCGCCCTAAAGCAAATCGCACACATTTTAACCGGAATTGTCCATTTCCGTGCGGTAGCCTACCCTTTTTTTGGATTTTCTTACTTAACACCTGCGTTTTTGTTGCTCCTGCACCTGCAAGATTTCTCAACTGCTTCGCTATTAAAATCAGTTGAATACCATCAAAGTTTTATTTCACATTCCAGTTATTGCATTGTTGGAAAATATTGATCTATGAAGAACGCAACTCGCCTTCTGGTGATTTCGCTCGCCCTCATGTTGAGCGGCTGTGCATATTCCCCGAAGCAGGTTGAAGCATCCCGACCGCTTGTGAATCAGACTGCTTCTATCGACCTCCAGGCTATGGCAGCCAATCTGCAACAACCTCTGAACACCCTGCCGCAGGGCGCCGCGCTCAGCGTCAATGGCAATACCTATATTCTGGGCCAGCGTTATGTCTCCGCCCTGGGGCTGGAATGCATAGAACTGCTGCGTAATCGCAACTACAACCAGTCGCAGCACGGTGTGACCTGTAAGAACGGTGACACCTGGTATCTGGTACCGCAGCTGGAACAGGCTTCCGCCAGTAACCTGTTTGCCGTGCAATAATTTTGAAGAGAAATGTTGTGAAGATAACGAATTTTCGGCAATTGAGTGCCGTCCTGTTGCTGGCCTGCGTCTCCTGCGCCTCTTTCGCCGCCCCCACCCAGCAAGAAGCCCAGGCATTTGGGATGAACACCCCGGCAGACAACGGCGATGGCCGACTGCAGCTTGGCGGCGAGCAAGCGATGAGCGGCCAGGCAAACACCTCCTCCACCACCGGGACTTTCGCACAGCAAAACCGCCAGGGCATGTTATTGCCGGGCGAGTCTGATGTGCGTAAATTACTGCCGCAGTCCGAGTCCGGCCTCCCCCCTCCATACGGTGCCAACCTGTTTGCCGGTGGTTATGAAACCGAGCGCAGCGACGGCTTAAACGATAATTACCTGATCGCCCCCGGCGATAAGCTGAATATCTGGATCTGGGGCGCGGTCAATTTTTCCAACGTCGTGACCGTCGATAATCAGGGCAATATTTTTATTCCCGATGTCGGGCCGATTAATGTCAAGAATGTGGCGGCCAGTAAGGTTAATAACCTGGTTACCAGCCATATCAGCGAAGTTTTCACCAATAACGTTAATGTTTACGTTAATTTACTTACCGCGACGCCGGTCAGTGTATATGTCACCGGACCCGTCATTCGTCCGGGACAATATGCCGGACAATCCTCCGACAGCGTTTTATATTTCCTGAAACGCGCTGGCGGCATCGACTCCGACCGCGGAAGCTATCGTCATATTAAAGTATTGCGCCAGAACCGCGTGATCCAGCAGATCGACCTGTATGAGTTTATGCAGCAGGGCAAAATGCCGAAGCTGTCCCTCAAAGATCAGGATGTGATTCTGGTTGAACCCCAGGGGCCGATGATCAACGTGGCGGGTAAAGTGCGTAACCCGTTCCGCTTCGAGCTGAAGAACAGCACCGCGCTCGGCTCAGAGCTGATCGACTACGCCCTGCCCCTCGCCAAGGTGAGCCACGTGGGCGTGATTGGCGATCGCGCCAGTGGCCCGTTCTCGGTCTATATGCCCTATAAAGATTTCGACCGCATTCAGCTGAGCGACGGCGATAAAGTGCTGTTCAACGACGACATGCATGCGCAGGTGTACGATGTGCAGGTGATGGGCAGCTATCGCGGGCCATCCTACTTCACCGTGCGTAAAGAGACCCGTCTGCACGATCTGCTGAACCACATCCCGATTGACCCGAACATGGCGGATTACGGCTCGATCTACATCATGCGTAAGAGCGTGGCCGCGCGGCAGAAAGAGATGCTGGAAGACTCCCTCAACCGTCTGGAGCGCAGCGTCTTTACCGCGCCTGCCAGCTCTGACGGCGAGGCCTCCATTCGCACCAAAGAGGCCGAACTGGTGATGCGCTTTGTGGAAAAAGCCCGCAAGATCCAGCCACTGGGTAAAGTGGTGGTGTCGGATAAAGGCGTGATCGCCAACATCCTGCTGGAACAGGGCGACCAGATTGTGATCCCGAACAAAACCGACCTGATTCAGGTGGGTGGCGAAGTGATGATGCCGCAGGCGGTGGTCTACAACAAAAACGCCAGTCTGGAAGACTACGTAGCCTGGGCGGGTGGCTATACCGACCGTGCGAACGACAAGCGCATTGCCGTGGTGCATGCCAACGGGCTGATGGAGTTTAAAGACGGTGGCGATGTGATGCCGGGCGATCAGATTCTGGTCATGCCGAAAGTGGACAGCAAAATGATGCAGTCCATCAAGGATATCACCCAGGTCATCTATCAGGTTGCTGTGGCGGCCAACGTGGTCCTGAACTAACCCTCAATGCGGGCTCGCCCCATCGCGGGCCCGTTCTGTGATATCGGCCTTCTTATGCTTAAACCTGTTCTCAACCAGACGCCCCGCAGCTCGTTCCAGGTGCTGAGGGATGTGACGTTTGGCCTGCTTATTCGTGAACTGAAAACAAGATTTGGCAGTTATCGGCTGGGGTATACCTGGGCGCTGCTGGATCCGCTGTTGATGATTGGTGCTTTTAGTTTGATTTTTGGCATGCGCGGGCATAGCGGATTTGGTGGAGCTCCGGCACCACTGTTTATTACTGCAAGTTATCTGCCTTTCCTCTTTTTCAGGAATGTGGTCAGCAAACTGCAATCTGCCGTTAATGCGAACAAGGGCTTGTTTTGCTACAGACAAGTTACCCCCTTCGCGACCTTTGTTTCCCGTTTTATCCTCGAAACAGTTATTGGCATGGTTGTGGGCTGCGTACTGGTACTAGGATTGCTGTGGTTTGGTTTTGATGCCATCCCCAGCGACCCTTTAGAGGTCGTTCTTATCTATTTCATTTTAATGATCTTTTCGTTTTCGCTGGGCATTATTTTTTGTGTACTGGGTAATTTATTTAAAGAAGCTGATAAGTTCCTTAGCCTGCTGATGATGCCCTTGATGTTTATCTCCTGCGTGATGTACCCCCTCGCGACCATACCCTCAAATTATCAACACTGGTTTTTGTGGAACCCGTTGGTTCATGCCGTTGAGCTAATCCGAAGCAGCTGGATCTCCGGCTATGCCAGCCCGAATGTAAGCGGGATGTATTTTTCGGCTGTAACGTTGGTACTGCTGACGTTCGCGATGAGCTGTTACCGCCTGAGTCATCGTCGCTTGATTGCCAGCTAAAGTAGAATAAGCATGATCATTCTGGAAAACGTCTCGAAGTATTACCCCACCAAATTTGGTCGCAACTACGTTCTGCGTGACGTGAGCATCACGTTACCCCGCGACCGCAATATCGGTATCTTAGGCGTCAACGGAGCAGGAAAATCTACTCTGTTGCGTCTGCTGGGCGGGATGGATATGCCCAGTAAGGGAAAACTGACACGTCACTGTCGTGTATCTTGGCCTCTGGCGCTAAACGGAGGTTTTCAGGGCAGCATGACCGGGCGTGAAAATACACGTTTTGTCTGCCGGATTCATGGCGTTCGCGATACGCGGGCTATCGAAGAGTGGGTAAAAGAGTTCTCGGAAATTGGTCAACATTTTGAACTGCCGATTAAAGGCTACTCCAGTGGAATGAGATCAAAATTTTCCTTTGCTGTCAGTATGGCCTTTGACTTTGATATCTACCTGACCGACGAAATTATGTCAGTGGGTGACGCCCGCTTTAAACAAAAATGTATTGATGTTTTTAACCAAAAACGCGAGACCGCCAGTTTGATCATGGTCTCGCACGATATGAAAAACTTACGCCAACAATGCGATATGGGTATTTTGCTGCGCAACAGCACCCTTGAGTTGTTCGACGATATCGAAGATGCCATCCGTATTTATCAGAAACTATAACAAGCCCAAAAATCATGATTCAGCCAGCCCGCTCTAACAAATCCTCCGGTTTGATGCGCAAGCTAAATAAATTAAAGACCAAACCCAAACATTTCATTGTTGACTCCAGCGGTTTCAAGCTTGCCCACCGCTCATGGAAAAAGAGCCTTAAACTCGGCAGTTTTTTATGGGTAGTAGTATGTTTTGCTATTGCTGCGCTTTATTTCTGCGTCATTGTTTCGGATCGCTATGTCAGCCGGGCAGAGCTGGTAGTTAAGCAGGCCGACCAGATCAAAATGTTGCCCGATGCTCTGTCGATGCTGGGAATTGGTGGCAGTAATCATGAAGACATACTGATCATTCAGGATTACCTTAAATCCCCCGATCTGCTCGACAAACTGGATAAAGAGCTGGGTTTGAAAGCCCATTATCAAAGTTCTAAAGTCGATTACTTTTCCCGCCTACCTGATAATGTCAGTCGGGAAGAGTTTATTAAATATTATCGTCAGCACCTGTCATTACATCTGGATGAGTTATCTGGCGTGCTGACGATTGAGCTACAGGCATTTGATCCTGCCTATGGGCAGCGCGTTGTTGCATTGATGCTCCAGGAATCTGACCGATTTATTAATAAACTGGGGCATCAGGTAGCGTTGGAACAGCTGGCCTTCGTCGAGAAAGAAGTCGATCGCGCCTATCAGCGTGTGCAGACTGAGAAAGCTAAAGTCCTCGATTTCCAGAATAGCCATCACCTTATCAGCCCGGAGTCGACCAGCAGTGCACGTCTTGGTGTAGTAAGTCAGATTGAAGCTCAACTGGCACAACAACAGGCCCAGTTAAAACAGCTGCAAAGCTATATGAAAGAAACCGCCCCAGCTGTTGTTTCCGTGCAGGCCAGGGTTGATGCCTTAACGCAGCAACTGGCTCAGGAGCAATCCAGACTTACCGGTGCTGATAAAGATGCGATGAACGAAGTGACGGCTCGCTATATGGATGTGCAAACCCAAGCGACCCTGGCGGCAGATCTGTATAAAACCGGACTGATTAGCCTGGAACAAGCTCGCGTGGAGGCGTACCGCAAACTTAAGCACCTGCTGGTTATCAGCCAGCCAACGCTGGCAGAAGACGCAGAGTATCCACGTCGTCTCTACAACCTTCTGACCACAGGGGTTCTACTCTGCTTGCTATATGGTCTGATTGTGATGGGTATTGCGACTCTGCGTGAGCATCAGGACTGATTATGTCGAACAACCTTTAAGTTCTACATCACATCCCTACATAAAAGTATTTTGTAATATAAACTTTAGAAAAAATTAAAAGGGGGGGGTGATAAATCATCATAAAACCACATACCCTTTTTTCAACATTAGGATTCAAAGAGCAAAGCAAATAATATAGCAGAAATCATTTAACCATTAAAGGATATTCAACGCATAAGGAGATTATAACTTGCATGATAATTATAGCTTATTTTATAAATTAATAATTACATAAAATTAGCAAATACAATAGACATCATATATGAATTACTATTCCATTAAAATCAATTTGCATATTAGCGAACATACATAGATATCTAATAACATTATTTAAGAATGAGGAAATCTGGTGAACATATATATATATGGCTCTTCAGAGACTGAATTAGAGCAGCACGGCGATTATACAATACAATTTTCTACTGCCAAGGAATTATCATCACAAATTAAGTTAGCACTAGAGTGTGATATATTTATATGGCAATATGATTATCCATGGAATGACAACGACATTAATAAAAATGTCAGCCTCAGTAAATTCGATAGCTGGAATGAAAATCAACAAAATTTTTTATCAACGATAAAAAAAGCAAAAAGAAAATCCATTGCTTTCAATAAAAGCATCATCACCCTCCCTGCAGTAATTGACTATATTACAAAACCAGAACAAACTTTAAAGATTCAAGCCGAGAGCAATTCCAAAAAGAATGAAATGCTTAATGTATATTTAGGAATGTTATTCTTATGGGGCAAGAAATATTGGCATACATTAGAGTGTATGGATAATATCTCTCTGCGACCAATTGGTTATAAACCGCTCAAAAAGAGCACATTTACATCAGCGCCTGATGAAAAATTATTATTAGCAGTAAATTTTTTATTAAGTTTAGAGAGTAACAAAAATAAAATCATATCATTAGAAGAGAGCATTAATCTAAGATTCAATGAAATTGCTTCTCTTACATTAATGTTACACAAAAGTCAAAAGCAACAGGAAACTGAAGTATCAAAAAATAACAAACTTAATAAAATCATTACAACCAATAATACTGAGCTCAAACAGAATATCCAAGTACTAGAAGAACAAAATAAAAATTTAGAAAAGCTTAAAAAGGAAGTTGACTCAAAAACCATTACCAACAACAAATATCAGAAAAAAATTAGTGAATTAAATTCAGAACTGATTGAAACTAAAAACTCGCTTAGTTGCAGATTTAATGAACTCGCAGTGATCACTGATATGCTTGAGAAAGCAAACAGAAATATATCTAAACTTCAAGAAAAACTTATTGCTGCCAATGAGAAACATGAAAAAATAAAAAATAGTTTTTCATGGAAAGCTACAGCTCCTATACGCGCTTTAAGCCATCTAGTTAAAACCAAAAAACAAAAAAATACTAAAAAACTAAACGAGACCATTCAATTAATTAGAGAGTCGATTTATTTTGATTCTGATTGGTATCTATCACAGAATCCAGATGTTAAAAATTCAGGAATAGACCCCGCCAGACACTATTTATTATTTGGTGGATTTGAAAATAGAAATCCATCAACAAAATTCTCTAATGAGATATACTTCGAACTTCATCCTGACGTAAAGGAAAAAGGTATTAATCCGTTAGAGCATTACATTATTTTTGGTATTAAAGAAAACCGAAGAACTAGTTATTAATGGGCGAGACAATGATTCATTCAAATTTATTAAACGAAGTAGCTTCCATCGGTTTAGTTGATCCACTCTGGTACGCCAAAGAATATCCTGATGTAGTTAAAACTGGTATTGATCCTGTTGAGCACTATATTAAATATGGTTTCTATCTTAAAAGAAAACCTTCATCGACATTTAACATCGATAATTATAAAGAAATAACAAATTTAACAGAACTGTGTAAAATTGTAGCCAATAACAATCTTAAAAATAATCCCATAAAAATTAATAATATCCCACAGTTAAAGAATACTACCAGCTGCCGAGGTTATTTTGATTCTCTTTCGACCACGGAATTACGCGGTTGGGCTATAGATGAGATGCATCCGGGAAAACCTGTATCTATTGATATTTACGTTGATAGCAATTTCCTTATGCAAATCAAAACGGATAAAAGCCGAGGCGATCTTATCAGGAAAGGGCTTCCCGGACAATGCGCTGGATTCGTACTGTCATTCCAGGAGGGTATTTTAAAAAATGGTTCTGTCATTGATTTAAAGTTTTCCGGGACTAATATATCCCTCAACAAAAGTAATAGAATATATAAAAGTGAGTTTCGCAAAAACGTTTATAACTCGCGATACATAGACTTTTTTAACTCTCGACAGATAAGAAATGTTACCGTTATAGTTCCTATTTACAATGCTTATGAAGCGGTCAAAGATTGTTTAAATTCGCTAGTCAAAACATTAAGTCGCGACGTGCAAGTATTGATGATTGATGATTGCAGCCCTGATAAAAAAATATCAGAATTGCTTCATGAATTTAATAAAGAATATGGTTTCACCCATGTTACCAATCCTGTTAACCTTGGTTATACAAAAACAGTAAATAAAGCAATACAATTGAGTAATGATAATGATGTTGTGTTACTCAATAGTGATACTGTGACAACACACCGCTGGTTAGATTCATTAAAATACGTTGCATATACTAGAAATCAAGTAGCAACCGTCACCGCTCTTTCCGATAATTCTGGTGCATTTTCCGTACCAGAGATTGGTAAATACAATGAGATAAAAACGGGTTTAACTCAGGAAGAGCATGCTCGTCTGGTCACACAAAATACTTTTGGCAATCATATTACTGTTCCAACAGGAAATGGTTTTTGCTTTTATATCAGAAGGGACTTCCTGAATAAATTTGGCCTGTTTGATGAAGAAAAGTACCCAATAGGCTATGGGGAAGAAAATGATTTATGCATGAGAGCATTTCGCGCAGGGTGGAGTAATCTCATTTGTGATAAATCCTTTGTATATCATAAAAGAAGCCAGAGTTTTAAAGACGATAAAATTAAACTTATGGAAGATGGAGCCAAACAATTACGCTCTGACTATCCAGAATATAAAAAATTAATAACAAGATTCCATGATGTTGAATTCCAGCTTTTACGCTCGAATATAAGAGCAGCGCTGGCAAAAGATAACGTGGTTTTGCCACGAGCTTTATTTGTTATATCTACAACCACAGGCGGAACTCCACAAACCAACCTGGATTTAATGCGTGCAATTTCAGACAAATATAGCTGCTTCTTATTAAGATGCGATAAATCAACTATTTACCTCTCTAAACTGGTAAATGGGGAGTTACAAACCCTCGAGGAAACTCACTTAGGCGTTTCTATTAATGCCTTAGAACATCGCTCTGAAGAATACGATATCATCGTCGCCGAAATATTATTCAAATACAAAATAGAGTTGCTACATATTAGGCATATTGCCTGGCATAGTTTAAATCTCTCGTCCATCGCAAAATCAATGAATGTGCCCGTCATTTATTCAATGCATGACTTTTATTCTCTTTGCCCAACAGTCACATTGAGCAATGAGTCAGGAAAGTATTGCGCTGGCACATGTAACAATAAGAGTAAAGACTGTAAGGCCGCCCTTTGGGAAGAAGGCGAAATAATCAACCTAAAAAATAATTATATTTATAGATGGCGCGAGCAGTTTAATGATTTCTTATCATATTGTGATTCCATCATCACAACAGATGACTCAGCAAAACAACAAATATGTGAAATATTTCCACAGCTTGAGAAAAAGTTTGCAGTCATTCCCCATGGCCGAGATTTTCCTATAATGCATCCCGGGAAAAGGCTTGATTCCACTCCTGGGAAAATAAAAGTGATTGTTCCTGGAAATATATCAGTAGCCAAAGGAGCATTACTCATAAAAAAAATGATAGAAGAAGACAAAGAAAACACTCTTGAATTTCATTTTTTAGGTAAGGTAGCTCCAGAACTCAATGGGTTAGGCATTCACCACGGAACTTATACACGCGATGATGTTGTCGAAAAAATAAAAGAAATTCAACCTCATATTGGTATAGTACTGTCTTTATGGCCAGAAACTTTCTGTCATACCCTTACTGAAATGTGGGCTGCTGGCATTCCAGTATTAGGTGTAGACTTAGGGGCTGTAGGTCATAGAATTAAACAATCTGGAGCAGGTTGGCTTGTGAGTAGCGATATCAATTCTAATGAATGTAAAATCCAACTAATTAGGGCAGTTACTAACTATAAAATTTATAATGAAAAAATTGCAAAGCTAAACAAATGGCAAGCAAGCACTGGAAAAACTAATACTACGGAGTGGATGAGCGAACAGTATCTATCTCTATATAAAAAATATGCACATCACCAGAATATAAGCAATATCACTTCAATGGTGGCTTATGAATAAAATTGTTTGTAACAGAATCAATAATCTGCCATCAGTTAATACATTAGATGAATTTTTCTCAAGTAGCTGGGACGTGTCTTTTCACTTTGGGTTGCCTTTGGCTACGAACCCCTCTGAATGTCACTTTATAAAAACTATTCCTCTCGTGCCTGATGAGTTTAAAAAAAACACACTAGCCATAATGATTCCTCATGTCTGGTCTCAGAGTAATGTCTGGAATAAAATTCACACGAGTAGATTTCAGCCAATAGCTTTAAACAAATTACACAATGCTCACATTTTTGGCGGAAGGATTGAAAATAGAGACTCAATATATCACGACAACGGTCAGCTCTTACTTACAGGTAATTATTCAATATTAAATTCTTCGCTCGGTGTTTTGGATGGTTCAAATACTCTTCCTAGGAATTTAGTTGATTATGAGGATGGTAAGTATTACTACTCCAACGAAACATCAGTTCCTCCGATTATATTACACGGAGACTATTATTTCATTGGCAGTATTCATCATCATTTTGGTCATTTTCTAGTAGAAGGACTTTCAAGATTATGGGCTATTAAGTACATACCAGAAGAAATAAAAAAAAACCTCAAATACATTATTTATGAGGATTCTATCAAACCTTACGCCCTCAATTTACTAAATAAATTTGGTATCAATCAGGATAACATTGTCTTCGCACCAAAACATGCTATTCTGGAAAAAGTTTTTGTTCCTGATATTTCATATAAAACCCATCATTGGGGCTCACAGCATCAAGCTGAGGTTTACGAAAAATTAAGAAACCAAGTGGCCTCTGATAACGACATTAAAAGTTATGTGTACTTAAGCCGAAGCAACGTTCCAGATAGGCCGTTATCCAATGAAAAAGAACTAGAAAGCAGATTAAAAAACCTAGGTTTCGAAATTGTATCTCCAGAGTTATTGGATATTGATGCTCAACTAGCTGTTATAAAAAACGCACAAATCATCGTTGGCCCGGTCGGTAGTCAATTGTACCTTTCAGCATTTTCAGAATCTTCTACAAATGTTGTTGTATGTGCGCCTTCAAATTTCTACCTTCCTGATGACTTGTTAATTGCATCAATGAAAGGTTTGAACTTAAGTGTTTTACTTGGAAGCGCTATTGATTTTGCAAAACCTAAAAGACATAGGGCATGGGAAATTAACATTGAAGAATTATGTGAATTTATACAATCTTTAATACATTCAAAAAATAGACATTCATATTAAAAGAAGTAATTTAATGAAAATCACCATTACTGGAACTGGTTATGTCGGCCTTTCAAATGCCGTATTATTATCCCAGCATCATCAAGTGATTGCACTTGATGTAGTACCCGAAAAAGTCGAAAAGATTAACCAATGCCAATCCCCCATAGCCGATAAAGAACTTGAAGACTACTTAGCCAACAAGCCTCTTAATCTGCGGGCCACGTTGGATAAAGTCGAAGCCTACCAGGACGCCGAGTTTGTCATTATCGCCACGCCGACTGATTACGATCCTAAGACGAATTACTTCAATACCAGTACCGTCGAAGCCGTCATTCGCGATGTGATCAGCATTAACTCGCATGCGATTATGGTCATCAAGTCCACCATCCCTGTGGGCTTTACCGAACGCATGCGCCAGGAGTTTGGCACCGAGAACCTGATCTTCTCCCCGGAATTCCTGCGCGAAGGGCGTGCGCTTTATGACAACCTGTATCCATCACGTATTGTCGTGGGTGAGTGCAGCGAACGTGCGCAACGTTTTGCCGATCTGCTGAAAGAAGGTGCCATTAAGCAGGATGTGCAGGTGCTGTTAACCGGCAGTACCGAAGCCGAGGCGATCAAGCTGTTTGCCAATACCTATCTCGCCATGCGCGTTGCCTATTTCAACGAGCTGGATACCTACGCTCAGTCGCATGGGTTAGACAGCCGTCAGATTATCGAAGGCATTGGTCTGGACCCGCGTATTGGCACGCACTATAACAATCCTTCGTTTGGCTATGGCGGTTACTGTCTGCCTAAAGACACCAAACAGCTGTTAGCCAACTATCAGGAGGTGCCAAACAATCTGATCCGCGCTATCGTCGATGCGAATACCACCCGTAAGGATTTTATTGCCGACAGCGTGATTGCCCGCAAGCCTAAGGTAGTAGGTATCCACCGTCTGGTGATGAAGGCCGGTTCCGATAACTTCCGCTCCTCCGCTATCCAGGGGATCATGAAGCGGATTAAAGCCAAAGGGATCGAAGTCGTCGTCTTTGAGCCAACCATCAAAGAGGATAGCTTCTTTCATTCCCGGGTCATTCGTGACCTCGGTGAATTTAAAGCCATCAGTGATGTGATTCTTTGCAACCGGATGGCTCGCGAGCTAGCTGATGTCACTGACAAAGTTTATACCCGTGATCTTTTTGGCTCAGATTGAAATGCCCTGAAAAAGAGGGGATATTCCCCTCTTTATTAGCAATGCGTACAGTTAATACTGTCACACATTTTTTAATTGAGAATTCATTTTGAAATTATTTGTCGCCGCAATTATTAAAAACGAAATGGATGCCCTGCTTGAGTGGATTGCATACCACAGGGTCGTAGGGGTTAGCGGATTTATTATTGCGGATAATGGCAGTAATGATGGTTCGCGTGCTTTTCTTGATGGGCTGGAAAAACTGGGCATCGTAAGCGTGCTGGATTTTCCTGATGTCGAGGGGCAAAAACCGCAGTTACCCGCTTACGAACGTATTTTACGCACTTGTAGCACAGATATCGATTTACTGGCCTTTATTGATGCCGACGAATTCCTGGTACCACTCGATCCTGAACAAAGCATTGCCGCCAGCCTGGACAAATGGTTTAGCGATCCCTCCGTCAGTGCTGTCGCCCTGAACTGGTCGAACTTTGGCTCAAACGGGGAATTGTTTGCTGAAGAGGGTTTAGTGACCGAACGCTTCACCCAGCGTGCCCCTCAGCTGTTTAATGCCAATAAGAATTTTAAGAGCATCGTCAGGCCTAACAGCGTGATTCACTTTAACAATCCTCATCACGCCGAACTGCGCTATGGTCGCTATATCGATACGCTGGGCAACGATCTGGTCTTACATCCAAAACATGGCAGCGGCGTCAGCGAGGAAGTCATCTGGGGAAAGATGCGGGTTAACCACTATGTGGTTAAGTCTCTGGAAGAGTTCCTGCTCGGTAAGCATCTGCGTGGCAGCGCCGCCACGGCCAGGCGCGTCAAACACAAAGCCTATTTCAAAGCCCACGATCGCAACGACGAAACCTGCCTGCTGGCGGCGGCTCTGGCCCCTAAAGTCAAAGCCGAAATGGCAGCAATACAGGCGCAGCTGGATGCCTTACCCGCAGAAGAGAGTCCACAGAAAAGCGACTCCTGGCTGGCGACCCGCGTTAAAAAGTTAATCGGCTAATCTACGTTTTTTATTTCGACAGGAGTCAGATGCGGGCTTCACCCGCTTCCGGGTAGTGAATCCACTCATGCAAAGCGATTACCATTGGCACCCTCTGGCGCTGCCAGATTCTTCTTTATCCCGTGCGGGCTGGTTTTTGATCCAGGGCACCCTGCGTGCCCGTCAGCCGCGGGGTGAAACCCGCCTGCGCTGGCAGTGTCAGGGCATCTGGCATGAGCAGATCCTGCCTATCACCCGCCGCGGAACCCTGCAGGAGCTGGTCTGGTTGCCGGTGGGCGCCACTCAGGTGGGGCTGCTCGCCAGCAGCGAAGGGGCGGAATGTGAGCTTAACATTGCCCGTTTTGCCCAGGTGTCGGCAGCAAACAGCCTCTGGCGCCGTCTGCGCCGGGTGTGGCCTTTTTATCAGCGCCTGAATGCACAAAAGCGCAAGCGTCTGGGGCTGTCGTGGCACCTGTGGTTTACCGATTTACAGCAGGCTTACACGCTGGTGGGCAAAATCCGCGACGACAGGCCGCTGCACGCCTATGAACACTGGCTGGCGAATTTCGATATCGTGCAGCCCGGTGAACGCCGTCTGATCGATCGCCTGCTGGCCCGCTGGGGCAACCTGCCCCGCGTCTGCCTGCATCTGGTAAACGGCGGCGATGAGGCATCACGCCAGCGCACGCTCGAAAGCATCGCGGCGCTCTGTTACCCGGCCACGCATATCACCGTGCTGGAGCACCCCTCTGATAGTGTAAGGCCAGAGGGAGAATGGCAGTGGGCCATTCCGGTTGGGACGGAACTCGCTCCGGCCGCATTAGTGTGGCTGGCGCACCAGCTGCGCCAGACGCCAGAGGCAAAATGGATCTACGGCGATCACGATCTGCTGGATGAAAAAGGAAAACGCCACTCGCCGGACTTCAAACCGGACTGGAACGAAACCCTGCTGCACAGCCAGAACTATGTCGGCTGGAGTGGCCTCTGGCGGGAACAGGGTACCTTCGCCATCCCGCAGGACGGGGGTGAAAACTACCGCGGCTGGTTGCAGCTGGCCCGGCAGCTCGCGCCCAAAGATATCGCGCATATCCCCGCCCTGCTGATGCACGTCCCGGACGCGCTGGTGCAGCACGATGGCTACGAAACCCTGGCAAACCAGCTGCAAGATTTACCCGTCGGGGTAACGCTGGAGTCAGCTCCGCACGGCATCTGCCGCTGGCGCTGGCCGCTGCCGGAACAGCTTCCCCGGGTGTCGGTGATCATCCCCACCCGCAACGGACTGGCGCATCTCAGGCCGTGTATCGAAAGCCTGGTGCAGCACACCCGCTACCCGAATATCGAAATCATGGTGATGGATAACCAGAGCGACGATCCCGACACGCTGGCTTATTTTGGCTACATTACCCGGGAGTACGGGGTGCGGGTTATCGCCTGGGACCATCCGTTTAACTACTCTGCGATCAACAATGCGGGCGTGCGCGAGGCCACGGGCGAGCTTATCTGCCTGCTCAATAACGACACCGAGGTGATTAACCCGCAGTGGCTGGATGAGATGGTCTCCCACCTGCTGCGCCCGGGCGTCGGCATCGTGGGGGCAAGGCTCTTCTACGGCGATGGCCGGGTCCAGCATGCGGGCGATGCCGTCGGGCCGGGTGGCTGCGCCGATCATTTTCACAGTGGGCTGGCCGCCGATGAACCCGGCTACCAGCGCAGGGCGGTGAGCGCCCAGGAGCTCTCCGCCGTAACGGCGGCCTGTCTGCTCACCCATCGCCAGCTCTTTTTATCCCTTAACGGCTTAGATGAAGTTAACCTGCCGGTGGCCTTTAACGATGTGGATTACTGTCTGCGGGTCGGCGAGGCTGGCTGGCGTATCGTCTGGACGCCCTTTGCCGAGCTGTATCACCACGAGTCGGTCTCCCGCGGCAAAGATGTCACGCCAGAACAGCTGGCACGCTCCCAGGGTGAGCTGCGCTATATGAAAAAACGCTGGGCGCAGCGGCTCACACACGATCCCGCATACAATCCCAACCTGAGCTATGACCGACCCGATTTCTCATTAAGTCATGCTCCTAATGTGGTGCTGCCATGGACGAACTGATCAGAAAGGCACTCTTTAAACCGTATCTGAAGTTGCATAAGCAAAGCAGCGAGACGCCTGCTGACAACTGGACGTGCCGCTCTCTGTTGATTCTGCATGAAGGGAATTCACCGACGCTGGCCTATTTTGAAGCGGCCATCCGGAGTCGCTTTCCCGGCGCGGTCTGTCAGCTGGTGGATACCTTAACCACGCCCACTATCGACGTGGATAAAGGGGCGGCCATTGTGGTTATCCGCTTTATCTCCGCCGAGTGGCAGCGCGAAATTGCGCGCAACATCGACGATCTCTCACAGGTGGTCTACTTCATGGATGACGATCTGTTTGACCCGTCCGCGTTAGGGGCGCTACCCAAAGCCTACCGGACGAAGATCATTCGTCGTTCTGCGGCCCAGCATCGCTGGATCACCTCGCACTGCGACAGTATTTGGGTGTCGACGCCCTACCTGGCCAGTAAATATGCCCACCTCAACCCCGATGTGGTGCCCGCGCAGCCCACGCCGCTGCTGCTGGCCGTTAAGCAACCGGTAAAAATTGCTTACCACGGCTCCAGCTCGCACCAGGCCGAAAAGTACTGGCTGCGCGAGGTGATGGGCGGGGTGCTGGCCCAGTGCCCGCAGGCCAGCTTCGAAATCTTTGGCGAACACGAAATCTATAAGCTCTATCGCGATCTGCCGCGCGTGACGGTACTGCATCCCATGAGCTGGCAGAACTATCTGGATTACACCCAGCATCACCGAATCGATATCGGTCTGGCGCCGTTACTGGCGTCAGAATTTAATATGGCGCGCGGGCCGGTAAAATTTTATGATTTCGTTCGCATGGGCGCAGTGGGGGTTTACAGCAACTGCGCGCCCTACAGTGACTTTATAGAGCAAAATATCAATGGCGTGCTGCTGAATAACGATCCACAGAAGTGGATCGATACCCTGGCGCTGCTGGTGAATTCCGGGCAAAAACGTCAGACGCTGGCGAAAAATGCGAAGGAATACTCGTACTCGTTAATCAGTTAAAAACGGGACGGCAAGGGAAATAATGATTTCCACCCTGTAACAGGCGTTGTATTTCAGACTGCCTGCCGCTAAAACACGGTCTGAACGGATAGCAGAGATTGTGTTCTGGTGACCATTTCATTCAATAGAAAAGTAAAAATCGCTTATGAAAATCCTTGTAACCGGTGGAGCCGGTTTTATCGGTTCTGCTGTTGTTCGCCATATCATCCGGGATACGCAGGATGCGGTGATCAACCTTGATAAGCTTACCTACGCGGGCAATCTGGAATCGCTGGCCGAGGTCGCAGCGAGCGACCGTTACGCCTTCGAACAGGTGGATATCTGCAATCGTGCAGAGCTGGATCGGGTCTTTGCCACCCATAAACCGGATGCGGTGATGCATCTGGCCGCCGAGAGCCATGTGGATCGCTCCATTACCGGCCCGGCTGATTTTATCGAAACCAATATCGTTGGCACTTACACGCTGCTGGAAGCGGCTCGCGCTTACTGGAGCGAGCTGGATGAATCCCGCAAGCAGGCGTTCCGTTTCCACCACATCTCCACCGACGAAGTGTATGGCGACCTGCCGCACCCGGATGAAGTGAGTTCGGGTAGTGAGCTGCCGCTCTTTACCGAGACCACGCCGTACGCGCCAAGCAGCCCGTACTCCGCGTCGAAAGCCTCCAGCGATCACCTCGTGCGCGCGTGGCGTCGTACCTATGGTCTGCCGACCATCGTCACCAACTGCTCCAACAACTACGGCCCGTATCACTTCCCTGAGAAGCTGATCCCGCTGGTGATCCTCAATGCGCTGGATGGCAAAGCGCTGCCCATCTACGGCAAAGGCGATCAGATCCGCGACTGGCTGTATGTGGAAGATCACGCCCGTGCGCTCTACACCGTGGTCACTACCGGCGTGGTGGGCGAGACTTACAATATCGGCGGCCATAACGAGAAGCAGAACCTGGACGTGGTCCACACCATCTGCGACCTGCTCGACGAGATGGTGCCGAAGGCCGGTTCCTACCGCGACCAGATCACCTACGTGACTGACCGCCCGGGCCACGACCGTCGCTACGCCATCGATGCCAGCAAAATGAGCCATGAGCTGAACTGGCAGCCGCAGGAAACTTTCGATTCCGGTATCCGCAAAACCGTGCAGTGGTATCTGGATAACCAGCAGTGGGTCAACAACGTGAAAAGCGGCAGTTATCAAGACTGGATCGCGAAGAACTATCAGGAGCGTAACTGATGCATATTCTGCTGTTCGGTAAAAATGGCCAGGTGGGCTGGGAGCTGCAGCGCGCGCTGTTGCCGCTGGGTCGCATCACCGCGGTGGATTTTGACTCCACCGACTACTGCGGCGACTTCAGTAACCCTGAAGGCGTGGCTGAGACCGTGCGTCTGCTGAAGCCGGACGTGATCGTCAATGCCGCCGCCCATACCGCGGTGGATAAAGCCGAGAGCGAGCGCGACTTTGCCGAGCTGCTCAACGCCACCAGCGTAGCCGCCATCGCTAAAGAAGCGGATGCGCTGGGCGCCTGGCTGGTGCACTACTCCACCGACTACGTCTTCGATGGCAGCGGTGAAAAACCCTGGGTGGAGACAGACCGGACCGCGCCGCTGAACGTCTACGGCGAAACCAAGCTGGCGGGCGAGCAGGCGGCTGCGCTCTGCTCCCGTCACCTGATCTTCCGCACCAGCTGGGTCTATGCCGCTCGTGGCGCTAACTTCGCCAAAACCATGCTGCGCTTTGGCAAAGAGCGCAGCGAAATGTCGGTGATCAACGATCAGTTTGGCGCGCCGACCGGGGCAGAGCTGCTGGCCGACTGCACGGCGCATGCGATCCGTATCGCCCAGGATAAGCCGGAGGTCGCCGGCCTTTATCACCTGATCGCCTCCGGCACCACCACCTGGTTCGACTATGCCCAGCGGGTGTTCGCGACTGCACGGGCGGCAGGCGTTGAGCTGGCGGTCAACCAGGTGAATGCAGTGCCGACCAGCGCGTTCCCGACGCCGGCGAAACGTCCGCATAACTCACGCCTCGATACCAGCAAGTTCCAGCGCACCTTCGGGCTGACGCTGCCGGACTGGACCCTCGGCGTCGATCGCATGCTTGCCGAAACCCTTGGAAAGTAAATGCATCAGGGTATGCTATGCATGCCTTGTTTTATCGACACGGACCTTTGTCAGGGAGCGACGCGTTTAGCTCCCTCTACAGCAATCAAACAGATGCCGGATGGCGGTTCGACGTCATCCGGAGCAAAACAGAAGAAATGAAGGATTATGAACAAGCGTAAAGGTATTATTCTGGCCGGTGGGTCAGGGACTCGGCTCTATCCGGTCACCATGGCGGTGAGCAAACAGCTGCTGCCAATCTACGACAAGCCGATGATCTACTACCCGCTGAGCACCCTGATGCTGGCCGGTATCCGCGACATCCTGATCATCAGCACCCCGCAGGATACGCCGCGCTTTGAGCAACTGCTGGGCGACGGCAGCCAGTGGGGCCTGAACCTGCAGTACAAAGTGCAGCCAAGCCCGGACGGCCTGGCGCAGGCCTTCATCCTCGGCGAAGAGTTTATCGGCGGCGACGACTGCGCGCTGGTGCTGGGCGACAACATCTTCTACGGCCACGACCTGCAAAAACAGCTGGAAGCCGCCGCAGCCAAACCTGCGGGCGCCACCGTCTTTGCCTATCATGTACACGATCCTGAGCGTTATGGCGTGGTGGAGTTCGACCGTGAAGGCACCGCGATCTCCTTGGAAGAGAAACCGCTGGAACCGAAGAGCAACTATGCGGTAACCGGTCTCTACTTCTATGACAACCGCGTGGTTGAGATTGCCAAAAGCCTGAAACCGTCCCCGCGCGGCGAGTTGGAAATCACCGACGTGAACCGCATCTACCTTGAGCAGGGCGATCTGTCGGTCGCCATGATGGGCCGTGGTTATGCCTGGCTTGATACCGGCACCCATGAGAGCCTGATTGAGGCCAGCAACTTCATCCAGACCATTGAAACCCGTCAGGGGCTGAAAGTGGCCTGTCCTGAAGAGATTGCTTACCGTCTGAAGTTTATCGATGCCGACCAGGTGCGCAAGTTAGCTGCGCCGCTGGCGAAGAATGCTTACGGGCAATATCTGCTGAAAATGCTCAAGTAGTCACCATTAACACCTGGGGCGTCATGCCCCATTTATCAATCAGGCCGTAATCATGAACGTAATTCAGACCGCAATCCCCGACGTCTTTATCTTTGAGCCAAAAGTGTTTGGCGATGACCGTGGCTTTTTCTTCGAAAGCTTTAACCACCAGCAGTTCGAAGCTGCCATTGGCCGCAGCGTCAACTTCGTGCAGGACAACCACTCTAAATCCTCAAAAGGCGTTCTGCGTGGCCTGCACTACCAGCTGGCGCCACATGCGCAGGGCAAACTGGTGCGTTGCGTGGCGGGTGAAGTCTTCGACGTGGCGGTGGATATCCGTAAAAGCTCCCCGACCTTCGGTCAGTGGGTGGGTGTGCATCTGTCTGGCGAGAACAAGCGCCAGCTGTGGATCCCGGAAGGTTTCGCCCACGGCTTTATGACCCTGAGCGACTCCGCAGAGTTCCTGTATAAAACCACCAACTACTACGCGCCGGAGAGCGACCGCGGCATCCGCTGGAACGATGAGACCATTGGTATTACCTGGCCAGAAATCGACAGCGAGATCCTCACCTCCGCCAAAGACAGCGTTGCCAAATCCTTCCCTGACGCAGAGTACTTCTGAGTCCCACGCCCCGCAGTGACGCGGGGCGTTTTCTGATGCACAGAGCGCACATGACATTCTATACAGATTCAGCCGGGATCCTGGCGCGAAAAGCGCAGCTTGAGCCGATGCTGGGCCACCCGTTACACGCCTTTAAAACCAACACAGAACTGGCGCAAGACGATGTCCTGGTCGGCTGGGGCCAAAAAGCCAATACCCGCCAAATCAGACAAAAAGCCCACGATCTAGGCCTGCCGTACTGGCAGCTTGAGGATGGCTTTATCGGGTATATTGGCCATCCCGCCAGGGGGGGCAAAGCCGTCTCCCTGATCGCCGATCCTGTGGGAATTTACTACGATGCCCGCCAGCCGAGCCGCCTTGAAGAGCTGATCGCGACCCCCTGCGATGACAGCATGCTGGCGCGTGCCGAAACGCTCACAGCTGAACTGCTGCGTCTCGGCATCACCAAGTACAACTGCTATACCGCAGATAGCGGCCTGCCGGATACGCTGACGGCCCGCCTGCATAGCGACCCGCGCCCTAAAGTGCTGCTGATTGACCAAGTGGCAGGGGATCTCTCCATTCCTGGTGCGCTGGCAAGCGAAGAGGATTTTGTCGCAATGGTGGCGGCGGCCCGCCGTAATCACCCCGATGCCCGCCTGCTGCTGCGTACTCACCCGGATACCCGGCTGGGTAAAAAAAGCGGCGTGCTGGCGCGGCTGGCGCTGGACGACGTGGAGGTAGTGGCCGAACACTGCCATCCCCACGCCCTGCTGAATAGCGTAGAGGCGGTTTATACCGTCTCCTCCCAGATGGGCTTTGAAGCGCTGCTGCTCGGGAAAGCGGTCCACTGCTTCGGCATGCCGTTTTACGCGGGCTGGGGGCTGACCCACGACAGCAAAACCTGCCCGCGCCGTCAGGGGCCGATCGCCCTGCCCCAGCTGGTGGCTGCGGCGCTGATCCTCTACCCGCGCTATCTGGACCCGATCCTGGGCCAGCGCTGCGAAGTGGAACAGGTGCTCGACATTATTGCCGGTCAGCAGAGCCCAGCCCCGCGCTATCGCCGCCTCTATATGGTGGGCTTCTCGCTGTGGAAGCGCGCCTTTATGCGCGCCTTCTGCCAGCCGCTGGCCGAAGAGCTGCGCTTTGTGCGCAAGCTGCCTGAAACGCTGGCCGACGACGAACAGGTGCTGGTGTGGGGCAGCCGCCATCCTGAACGCCAGAACGCCATCCGGGTGGAAGATGGTTTTATCCGCTCCCGGGGGCTGGGCTCAAACCTGTGCCGCCCTTCGTCGCTCTCCATCGACCCGGTGGGGATCTACTTCGACAGCCGCCGTCCAAGCGGGCTGGAGCAGTTGCTAAATCAGCATGAGCTTACCGACCAGGAGCTGGCTCGCGGCGAGACGCTGGTGGATCTGCTCCGCCAGCATGGGGTGAGCAAATATAACGTTGGCACCATCAAACCGTTCACCCCACCTGCTGATGGCCGTTCGCTGGTGCTGGTGGTGGGCCAGGTGGATGGCGATGCCTCGATCCTCACCGGCAGTCCGGTTATCCGCAGCAACGAAGCGCTGCTATGGGCGGTACGTGACGCCAGACCGGAGGCGCACATCCTCTTTAAACCGCACCCGGACGTGGTGGCGGGCAACCGGGCCGGGGCTATCTCTGCCGAATGTCTGGCCCACTGCGTTGACAGCCAGGTGCTGGATCTCGGCCTGACCAGTCTCTATCCCCATGTGGATGAGCTGCACACCATGACGTCGCTGAGCGGCTTTGAAGCGCTGGTGCAGGGGGTGAACGTCACCACCTGGGGCCAGCCGTTCTACAGCGGCTGGGGACTGACCGAAGACAGACATCCTGCCCCGCGTCGTCAGCGCCCTCTGCCACTGGCGGCGCTGGTCTATCTGACCCTGGTGGCCTATCCGCGCTATATCGACTGGCAGAGCGGGCTGTGGATGAGCCCGGAGCAGTTGATACGCCAGTTGGCCGCGCAGGGTCACTCCTCATCGCAAAAAGCCAGCCGCTGGCAGCGCTGGCAGTTAAAACTGAGCTATCTCGCGCAGACGCTTCGCTAGCGAACGATTTATCCTGATGTATTAAAGAAAAGCGGTCATCAAGCCGTTAATCACCTGTCTCATCAACGGAACGGATCTGGGAAAAGAAATGGAAGAGCAAGCCATACGCCATTTATTAAATGGCCGCCGATATCTTTTATTACAAGGACCGATGGGCCCCTGCTTTGCACGTCTGGCGACCTGGCTGCAGCACAGCCACCGCGAAGTGAAGCAGGTCTGCTTTAATGCCGGAGACGCCTGGTATGCCGCAAAAGAGACGTCGCTGCACTACACCGGCCCGGTGAAAAATTTTGCCTTCTGGCTGCGCGATCTGCACAAAGAGTACGCCTTCGACACCATCGTCTGTTTCGGGGATTGCCGCCCGATGCATGTCGAAGCGAAGAAGTGGGCGCGCGGTAAAGCCATCGACTTTCTCGTCTTTGAGGAGGGGTATTTCCGGCCATTTTATATCACCCTGGAAAAAGGCGGCGTGAACGCCTTCTCCTCGATGCCCATCGATGCGAAATACTATCGCGAGCAGCCGCTGCCGGAGCTGAAAACCCCGACGCCATGGAAGCCCAGCGCCTTTAACCGTGCCGCCCACGCCATGCTCTACTACGCGGCAGGCTGGTTTGGTCGCCATCGCTATCGCGGCTACCGCCACCACAAGTCATTCTCCCCGTGGTATGAGATGCGCTGCTGGGTCCGTGCCGGCCGTCGTAAGCTGTGGTATCGCTGGAAGCAGCGCCACATGTTGAGCCATATCACCGAAACGCTGGACAACGCGTACTACCTGGCGATTTTGCAGGTCTACAACGACAGCCAGATTATTCACCACAGCCCGTATAAAGATGTGCGTGACTATATCGAAACCGTGATCCGCTCCTTTGCCCGCCATGCGCCGAAAGAACACCATCTGGTGTTCAAGCATCACCCGATGGATCGTGGTCACCGCTATTATGGTGTGCTGATTAATACGCTGTGCGAGAAGTACGGCATTACGACAGACCGGGTGATCTATATCCACGATCTCTCCCTGCCCGCCCTGCTGACCCATACCCGGGGGGTGATCACCGTTAACAGCACTGCGGGGCTGTCGGCGCTGATCCACAACAAGCCGCTCAAGGTGATGGGCAAAGCGCTGTATGACATCGAAGGCTTAACCTGGCAGGGGCCGTTGAACCAGTTCTGGCAAACGGATTTCGCGCCTGACAAACAGCTGTTCCACCGTTTTCGTACCCACCTGCTCTACAACACGCAGATCAACGCCGTGTTTTACGGTAAGTCCGACTGGCTTAACGTCCCGACCGAACTCCCCCTGCCGGATTCTATTATCGATTCCGAACTCGAACGCTAATTCACCACTCTGCCGGGGAGATTGCCCCGGCGGATCCGATCTGCCCCTCGCTTTTATCCCCTCGTTGTAAAAATAACTAATGTTTATCCCTAATCTGGCCGTTATAACCTAAGACAAATTTTCACGCCGTTTTTTGCACTGACATATTTTGTCAGCCCGCACCGGCGTAATTCACAGCAATGTTTTAGATCACGGGAAAGCTATATGACAATTCCGACCAGGAGTCGCTCGGCTGAAAGGTTGGTAGATATTCTGCTGGAGCTTCATTTACACGGCGTGGTTAACCGCCAGGCATTGATGCATAAATTTAATATTACTGAGCGCACCGTCTATCGCGATCTGAATGCACTCTCGCCGATTGTGGAGTACACCGGAAACGGGCTGTACCGGCTTATTCATACCCCGCAGGGACACACCGGCCCGGGGCTGCATCACGTCATTGCTAACTTCCTGAATGTGGATGACTATTTTCCTGATAAAGGCCGTGAATTCTGGCAGAAACTGGAGTCACGGGTGGAGGAAAACCATATTATGATCCTCGGTAACGAGGCCGAGCGAAAAGAAAAATGGGATATTCACGCGCAGCTTGCGGCCTTTGAGAAGGCGATTAAGGACCAGCAGGTTTGCCAGATCCTCTATAAAGGAAAATCGCGGCAGGTTAACCCTTATAGGGGTCAGTTTGGATATCGAAAATTATTGTACTATAAGGGCTTCCCCGGCATGTCAACGCCGGTTTTATAGTTTCTGTCTGCTCGTCAGTAAAATAAAGGGGAGAGACTGCGGTACTATAAACGGCCATGATGAATCGGGTGATGCTGCCAACTTACTGATTTAGTGTATGATGGTGTTTTTGAGGTGCTCCAGTGGCTTCTGTTTCTATCAGCTGTCCCTCCTGTTCAGCTACTGACGGGGTGGTGCGTAACGGCAAAAGCACTGCCGGACATCAGCGCTATCTCTGCTCTCACTGCCGTAAAACATGGCAACTGCAGTTCACTTACACCGCTTCTCAACCCGGTACGCACCAGAAAATCATTGATATGGCCATGAATGGCGTTGGATGCCGGGCAACAGCCCGCATTATGGGCGTTGGCCTCAACACGATTTTACGTCACTTAAAAAACTCAGGCCGCAGTCGGTAACCTCGCGCATACAGCCGGGCAGTGACGTCATCGTCTGCGCGGAAATGGACGAACAGTGGGGCTATGTCGGGGCTAAATCGCGCCAGCGCTGGCTGTTTTACGCGTATGACAGGCTCCGGAAGACGGTTGTTGCGCACGTATTCGGTGAACGCACTATGGCGACGCTGGGGCGTCTTATGAGCCTGCTATCACCCTTTGACGTGGTGATATGGATGACGGATGGCTGGCCGCTGTATGAATCCCGCCTGAAGGGAAAGCTGCACGTAATCAGCAAGCGATATACGCAGCGAATTGAGCGGCATAACCTGAATCTGAGGCAGCACCTGGCACGGCTGGGACGGAAGTCGCTGTCGTTCTCAAAATCGGTGGAGCTGCATGACAAAGTCATCGGGCATTATCTGAACATAAAACACTATCAATAAGTTAGAGTCATTACCGGGTTTTATTACTGCGTTATTTATTCCCACCGGTTGGCTGCCTAACGAACATTTCGCCAAAATTGTCGGCCCGATGATTACCTATTTATTGCCCGTGATGATTGGTTCTACCGGTGGTCATCTGGTCGGCGGTAAACGCGGCGCGGTCATGGGCGGAATAGGTACTATTGGTGTGATCGTCGGCGCAGAGATCCCGATGTTCCTTGGCTCAATGATTATGGGGCCGCTCGGTGGGCTGGTCATAAAATATGTTGATAAGGCACTGGAAAAACGCATACCTGCTGGTTTTGAGATGGTTATCAATAACTTCTCATTAGGTATCGCGGGGATGCTCCTTTGTCTGCTGGGTTTTGAAGTGATCGGCCCGGCGGTGTTAATTGCCAATACTTTCGTCAAAGAGTGTATTGAGGCGCTGGTACATGCGGGTTATCTGCCATTGTTGTCAGTCATCAATGAACCGGCGAAAGTGCTTTTCCTCAATAATGCGATCGATCAGGGCGTCTATTATCCGCTGGGAATGCAACAGGCTTCGGTTAACGGTAAATCCATCTTCTTTATGGTGGCCTCTAACCCAGGTCCGGGCCTGGGGCTGCTGCTGGCGTTTACCTTGTTTGGTAAAGGGATGAGTAAACGTTCTGCGCCCGGGGCGATGATTATTCACTTCCTCGGTGGGATCCACGAACTGTATTTCCCGTATGTGCTGATGAAGCCGCTGACCATTATTGCCATGATTGCGGGCGGTATGTCTGGCACCTGGATGTTTAACTTACTGGACGGTGGTCTGGTGGCTGGCCCAAGTCCGGGGTCTATCTTTGCTTACCTGGCACTGACGCCGAAAGGCTCGTTCCTGGCGACAATTGCCGGTGTTACGGTAGGTACCCTGGTGTCCTTTGCTATTACTTCGCTGATACTGAAGATGGAAAAAACGGTGGAAACGGAGAGCGAAGATGAGTTTGCTCAGTCAGCCAATGCGGTTAAGGCGATGAAACAAGAGGGTGCATTCTCGTTAAGCAGGGTTAAGCGTATCGCCTTTGTTTGCGATGCGGGGATGGGCTCCAGTGCGATGGGCGCGACCACCTTCCGTAAACGCCTGGAAAAAGCGGGGCTGGCAATTGAAGTAAAACATTACGCCATAGAAAACGTGCCTGCGGATGCGGATATCGTCGTTACTCATGCCAGTCTGGAAGGGCGCGTGAAACGTGTGACGGATAAACCACTGATATTGATTAATAACTATATTGGCGATCCAAAACTCGACACTTTATTTAATCAATTAACCGCCGAACATAAACACTGATTACAGAGGTAAAAATGAAAACCAAAGTTGCTGCTATTTATGGCAAGCGGGATGTCCGTCTGCGCGTATTTGAACTGCCAGAAATTACCGATAATGAATTACTGGTAAGTGTAATTTCTGACAGCGTCTGTTTATCGACCTGGAAAGCGGCGTTACTCGGTAGTGAACATAAACGCGTACCCGACGATTTAGAAAATCATCCGGTCATTACCGGGCATGAATGTGCCGGGGTTATTGTCGAAGTGGGTAAAAATCTCACTGGCAAATATAAAAAAGGCCAGCGTTTTGTATTGCAACCGGCGATGGGGTTACCAAGCGGATATTCAGCGGGCTACAGCTACGAATATTTTGGCGGCAATGCCACTTATATGATTATTCCCGAAATCGCCATTAATTTGGGCTGCGTATTACCGTATCACGGCTCTTATTTTGCTGCGGCGTCGCTGGCAGAGCCTATGTGCTGCATTATTGGTGCTTATCATGCCAATTATCACACCACGCAATATGTTTATGAGCATCGCATGGGCGTCAAACCTGGCGGCAATATTGCACTGCTGGCGTGTGCAGGTCCGATGGGCATTGGCGCTATCGATTACGCCATTAACGGCGGCATACAACCGTCGCGGGTGGTGGTGGTCGATATCGACGACAAACGTCTGGCGCAGGTACAGAAGCTGCTGCCGGTGGAACTGGCGGCCAGTAAAGGCATTGAGCTGGTGTATGTGAATACCAAAGGGATGAGCGATCCTGTCCAGATGCTGCGGGCGCTGACAGGAGATGCCGGGTTCGATGACATTTTTGTTTATGCGGCGGTGCCTGCTGTCGTTGAGATGGCTGATGAATTACTGGCGGAAGATGGCTGTCTGAACTTCTTTGCCGGGCCGACGGATAAAAACTTCAAAGTGCCGTTTAATTTCTACAACGTCCATTACAACAGCACGCACGTCGTCGGTACATCTGGCGGTTCAACGGACGACATGAAAGAGGCGATTGCCCTTAGCGCCACTGGGCAGTTACAGCCGTCGTTTATGGTGACCCATATCGGTGGCCTGGATGCGGTGCCAGAAACCGTGCTCAATCTGCCGGATATCCCTGGCGGTAAAAAACTCATTTATAACGGCGTGACCATGCCGCTCACTGCCATTGCCGATTTTGCCGAAAAAGGCAAAACCGATCCGCTGTTTAAAGAGTTGGCGCGGCTGGTTGAGGAAACGCACGGCATCTGGAATGAACAGGCCGAGAAATATCTGCTGGCACAATTTGGCGTTGATATCGGGGAGGCCGCGCAATGATGTCCCTGGCGTGGCCATTATTTCGCGTTACGGAACAGGCAGCGTTGGCTGCCTGGCCGCAAACCGGATGTGGCGACAAAAATAAAATTGATGGCCTGGCGGTCACCGCGATGCGCCAGGCATTAAACGACGTCGCTTTTCGTGGACGAGTGGTTATCGGCGAAGGAGAAATTGACCATGCGCCGATGCTGTGGATTGGCGAAGAGGTGGGCAAAGGCGATGGGCCAGAAGTCGATATCGCGGTTGATCCCATTGAAGGCACGCGGATGGTGGCGATGGGGCAGAGCAATGCGCTGGCGGTCATGGCTTTCGCCCCTCGAGATAGCCTGTTACATGCGCCCGATATGTATATGAAAAAGCTGGTTGTTAATCGGCTGGCGGCGGGCGCGATTGATCTGTCTTTGCCTCTGACGGACAACCTGCGCAACGTGGCGAAAGCGTTAGGCAAACCGCTGGATAAGCTGCGCATGGTTACGCTGGATAAACCGCGCCTGAGTGCCGCGATTGAGGAAGCAACACAGCTGGGCGTGAAGGTTTTTGCCCTGCCGGATGGCGATGTCGCCGCCAGCGTGCTGACCTGCTGGCAGGATAATCCTTACGATGTGATGTACACCATCGGCGGTGCGCCAGAAGGCGTGATTTCTGCCTGTGCCGTTAAAGCATTAGGCGGGGATATGCAGGCCGAGCTGATTGACTTTTGCCAGGCTAAAGGGGATTACACGGAAAATCGGCAGATTGCAGAGCAGGAGCGCAAGCGTTGCAAGGCAATGGGCGTTGACGTTAACCGTGTGTACTCGCTCGATGAACTGGTGAGGGGGAACGATATCCTCTTTAGCGCTACGGGCGTGACGGGCGGTGAGCTGGTGAACGGTATCCAACAGACGGCGAATGGGGTGCGGACGCAGACATTACTGATCGGCGGCGCGGACCAAACGTGTAATATAATAGACTCCCTGCATTGATGGTGATCTATCGGAAGACCAATGGCGACGCTGACAGAAGATGATGTGCTTGAGCAACTGGATGCACAGGACAATTTATTTTCATTTATGAAAACTGCGCATACCATTTTGCTCCAGGGGATACGCCAGTTTCTGCCGTCGCTGTTTGTCGATAACGATGAAGAGATCGTGGAATATGCAGTGAAGCCGTTACTCGCCCAAAGCGGCCCGCTTGACGATATTGATGTTGCACTGCGTTTGATTTATGCGTTGGGGAAAATGGATAAATGGTTGTACGCCGATATCACGCATTTTTCCCAGTTCTGGCATTACCTGAACGAACAGGATGAAACGCCCGGATTTGCCGATGACATGACCTGGGATTTTATCAGCAACGTCAATAGCATAACCTGCAATGCGACGCTCTATGACGCGTTGAAAGCGATGAAGTTCGCCGATTTCGCCGTCTGGTCAGAGGCGCGTTTTAGCGGAATGGTCAAAACGGCGCTGACGCTGGCAGTAACGACCACCTTAAAGGAATTAACGCCGTGAAAATTGAATTAACGGTGAATGGGCTGAAGATACAGGCACAGTACCAGAACGAAGAGATTGAAAATGTACATAAACCGTTGCTGCACATGTTGGCGGCCTTACAGACGGTAAATCCGCAGCGGCGTACGGTGGTTTTTCTTTGCGCTCCGCCGGGGACGGGTAAATCAACCCTAACCACCTTCTGGGAATATCTCGCGCAACAAGACCCGGAACTGCCCGCTATTCAGACGCTCCCGATGGATGGTTTTCACCATTACAATAGCTGGCTGGATGCGCATCAATTGCGCCCCTTCAAAGGCGCACCAGAGACATTTGACGTTGCGAAACTGACGGAAAATCTGCGCCAGGTCGTGGAAGGGGATTGTACGTGGCCGCAGTACGATCGACAAAAGCATGATCCTGTTGAAGATGCGTTGCACGTTACCGCACCACTCGTCATCGTCGAAGGAAACTGGTTGTTACTGGATGATGAAAAGTGGCTGGAGTTGGCATCTTTCTGCGATTTTTCTATTTTTATTCATGCACCTGCTCAAATTCTGCGGGAGCGCTTGATTAGTCGTAAAATTGCGGGAGGATTAACGCGGCAAGTAGCCGAAGCATTTTATGCCCGCACCGATGGCCCCAATGTCGAGCGTGTGCTGATGAATAGCCGTCAGGCCAATCTGATAGTAGAGATGACTGAAGAAGGCCGGTATCACTTCACAAGCTGACAATTTATTCCAGTTATTGTAGGGTTATTATTACGCCAGCCTGGAATAAAGCTTCCCACAAAAGGGGATAAAAGTGTGATGTGAGTCAGATAAATGTCTTCTTCGGCTGGACAAACATTCCTTTTATTCCACGTTTCGCTTATCCTAGCTGAAGCGTTTCAGTCGATTAAATGTTCGACAATTAACCAATCAGTCGCAGTTTGCGACAGGTAAGGTTTCCCCGGACGATTTGCTGGATTACTCTGTCTGGCAAATTTGCTCAGGGAAAACCTTGCAGGAGATCTATGACCGTACGCGTAGCGATAAATGGCTTCGGTCGCATCGGGCGTAATGTGGTTCGTGCTTTGTATGAATCCGGACGCCGGGCGGAAATTACCGTGGTGGCAATCAACGAACTGGCGGATGCTGCGGGCATGGCGCATTTGTTGAAATATGACACCAGCCATGGCCGTTTTGCATGGGAAGTACGACAGGAACGCGATCAACTTTTTGTTGGTGATGACGCCATCCGCGTATTGCATGAACGTTCACTGCAATCGCTCCCCTGGCGTGAACTTGGCGTTGATGTAGTCCTCGACTGCACCGGCGTATATGGCTCCCGCGAGCATGGCGAAGCGCATATTGCCGCCGGGGCCAAAAAAGTGCTCTTTTCACATCCTGGCAGTAACGATCTCGACGCGACCGTTGTTTACGGCGTCAATCAGGATCAACTTCGTGCGGAACACCGCATCGTTTCTAACGCTTCCTGTACCACGAATTGCATAATTCCCGTCATCAAATTGTTAGATGATGCGTACGGTATTGAGTCCGGCACTGTGACCACAATTCACTCCGCCATGCACGATCAACAGGTTATTGATGCATACCATCCTGACCTGCGTCGCACCCGGGCAGCCAGCCAGTCGATCATTCCGGTCGATACTAAACTGGCCGCCGGTATCACACGATTTTTTCCGCAATTTAACGATCGCTTTGAAGCGATTGCGGTACGTGTGCCAACCATAAATGTGACGGCAATCGATTTAAGCGTGACGGTGAAGAAACCTGTAAAAGCCAATGAAGTCAACCTGTTGCTGCAAAAAGCAGCACAAGGTGCATTTCATGGTATAGTTGACTATACGGAATTGCCGTTGGTCTCTGTAGATTTTAACCACGATCCGCACAGTGCCATTGTCGATGGCACCCAAACCCGGGTCAGTGGCGCACACCTGATCAAAACGTTGGTCTGGTGCGATAACGAATGGGGCTTTGCTAACCGAATGCTCGACACGACGTTAGCTATGGCTACTGTTGCTTTCAGGTAAGACGCAAGCAGCGTCTGCAAAACTTTTAGAATCAACGAGAGGATTCACCATGTCTGTAATTAAGATGACCGATCTGGATCTTGCTGGGAAACGTGTATTTATCCGTGCGGATCTGAACGTACCAGTAAAAGACGGGAAAGTAACCAGCGACGCGCGTATCCGTGCTTCTCTGCCGACCATCGAACTGGCCCTGAAACAAGGCGCAAAAGTGATGGTAACTTCCCACCTGGGTCGTCCTACCGAAGGCGAGTACAACGAAGAATTCTCTCTGCTGCCGGTTGTTAACTACCTGAAAGACAAACTGTCTAACCCGGTTCGTCTGGTTAAAGATTACCTCGACGGCGTTGACGTTGCTGAAGGTGAACTGGTTGTTCTGGAAAACGTTCGCTTCAACAAAGGCGAGAAGAAAGACGACGAAACCCTGTCCAAAAAATACGCTGCACTGTGTGACGTGTTCGTAATGGACGCATTCGGTACTGCTCACCGCGCGCAGGCTTCTACTCACGGTATCGGTAAATTCGCTGACGTTGCGTGCGCAGGCCCGCTGCTGGCAGCTGAACTGGACGCGCTGGGTAAAGCACTGAAAGAACCTGCTCGCCCGATGGTGGCTATCGTTGGTGGTTCTAAAGTATCTACCAAACTGACCGTTCTGGACTCCCTGTCTAAAATCGCTGACCAGCTGATTGTTGGTGGTGGTATCGCTAACACCTTTATCGCGGCACAAGGCCACGATGTGGGTAAATCCCTGTACGAAGCTGACCTGGTTGACGAAGCTAAACGTCTGCTGACCACCTGCAACATCCCGGTTCCGTCTGATGTTCGCGTAGCAACCGAGTTCTCTGAAACTGCACCGGCTACCCTGAAATCTGTTAACGATGTGAAAGCTGACGAGCAGATCCTGGATATCGGTGATGCTTCCGCTCAGGAACTGGCTGAAATCCTGAAGAATGCGAAAACCATTCTGTGGAACGGTCCGGTTGGCGTGTTCGAATTCCCGAACTTCCGCAAAGGTACTGAAATCGTGGCTAACGCTATCGCAGACAGCGAAGCGTTCTCCATCGCTGGCGGCGGCGACACTCTGGCAGCAATCGACCTGTTCGGCATTGCTGACAAAATCTCCTACATCTCCACTGGCGGCGGCGCATTCCTCGAATTCGTGGAAGGTAAAGTACTGCCTGCAGTAGCGATGCTCGAAGAGCGCGCTAAGAAGTAAAAAATCACAGGGCAGGGAAACCTGCCCTTGTTTCAGCGCGCTTTTAGAGCACGCAATTTTTCATACTCTAAATAATTCGAGTTGCAGGAAGGCGACAAGAGAGTGAATCCCCAGGAGCTTACATAAGTAAGTGACTGGGGTGAGCGAACGCAGACGCAGCACATGCAACTTGAAGTATGACGAGTATAAGGCCCGACGATACAGGACAAGAGACATGTCTAAGATTTTTGATTTCGTAAAACCTGGCGTAATCACTGGTGATGACGTACAGAAAGTTTTCCAGGTAGCAAAAGAAAACAACTTCGCACTGCCAGCAGTAAACTGCGTCGGTACTGACTCCATCAACGCCGTACTGGAAACCGCTGCTAAAGTTAAAGCGCCGGTTATCGTTCAGTTCTCCAACGGTGGTGCTTCCTTTATCGCTGGTAAAGGCGTGAAATCTGACGTTCCGCAGGGTGCTGCTATCCTGGGCGCGATCTCTGGTGCGCATCACGTTCACCAGATGGCTGAACATTATGGTGTTCCGGTTATCCTGCACACTGACCACTGCGCGAAGAAACTGCTGCCGTGGATCGACGGTCTGTTGGACGCGGGTGAAAAACACTTCGCAGCTACCGGTAAGCCGCTGTTCTCTTCTCACATGATCGACCTGTCTGAAGAATCTCTGCAAGAGAACATCGAAATCTGCTCTAAATACCTGGAGCGCATGTCCAAAATCGGCATGACTCTGGAAATCGAACTGGGTTGCACCGGTGGTGAAGAAGACGGCGTGGACAACAGCCACATGGACGCTTCTGCACTGTACACCCAGCCGGAAGACGTTGATTACGCATACACCGAACTGAGCAAAATCAGCCCGCGTTTCACCATCGCAGCGTCCTTCGGTAACGTACACGGTGTTTACAAGCCGGGTAACGTGGTTCTGACTCCGACCATCCTGCGTGATTCTCAGGAATATGTTTCCAAGAAACACAACCTGCCGCACAACAGCCTGAACTTCGTATTCCACGGTGGTTCCGGTTCTACTGCTCAGGAAATCAAAGACTCCGTAAGCTACGGCGTAGTAAAAATGAACATCGATACCGATACCCAATGGGCAACCTGGGAAGGCGTTCTGAACTACTACAAAGCGAACGAAGCTTATCTGCAGGGTCAGCTGGGTAACCCGAAAGGCGAAGATCAGCCGAACAAGAAATACTACGATCCGCGCGTATGGCTGCGTGCCGGTCAGACTTCGATGATCGCTCGTCTGGAGAAAGCATTCCAGGAACTGAACGCGATCGACGTTCTGTAAGATATTCCTTTCTGCTTATCTCAAGGCCCGCTCTGCGGGTCTTTTTTTCGCCAAAAGCAAAATTGCCTGATGCGCTACGCTTATCAGGCCTACACGTATCCTGCAATATATTGAATTTGCAGGTTTTTGTAGGCCGGATAAGGCGTTCACGCCGCATCCGGCATGACAAAGCGCACATTGATATCTGTCTGAGCCCCGCTCTGCGGGGATTTTTTCGCCAAAAGCAAGGTGATTCAGATGAGAAATCTGTGATCTATTTGGCAAAATTATGCTTTATTGTTTACCCTTGTCAGACTGCCCGTCATAAGGCGGCGGAGTGTATTTCTCCATTTTGAGTCAGTTGAAAAGGAATATTGAATGGAAGATTTGAATGTTGTCGATAGCATAAACGGCGCGGGAAGCTGGCTGGTAGCTAACCAGGCGCTGCTGCTAAGTTATGCAGTAAACATCGTGGCGGCACTCGCGATCATCATCGTTGGTTTGATTATCGCGCGGATGATTTCCAACGCGGTGAATCGCCTGATGATCTCCCGTAAAATCGATGCCACTGTTGCTGATTTTCTTTCTGCATTAGTCCGTTACGGTATTATCGCCTTTACGCTAATCGCTGCACTGGGACGCGTGGGTGTACAAACCGCGTCAGTCATTGCTGTACTCGGTGCCGCAGGCTTAGCTGTTGGTCTGGCTTTGCAGGGGTCACTGTCTAACCTGGCCGCTGGCGTGTTACTTGTCATGTTCCGCCCGTTCCGTGCCGGAGAATATGTTGACCTGGGCGGCGTAGCCGGTACTGTGCTGAGTGTGCAGATTTTCTCCACCACCATGCGTACTGCAGACGGTAAAATTATCGTTATTCCGAACGGTAAAATTATTGCCGGAAATATTATTAACTTCTCCCGCGAGCCAGTTCGCCGTAACGAATTTATTATTGGCGTGGCGTATGATTCCGATATCGATCAGGTTAAGCAGATCCTGACCAATATTATCCAGTCTGAAGATCGCATTTTGAAAGATCGCGAAATGACTGTGCGCCTGAACGAACTTGGTGCATCGTCGATTAATTTCGTGGTCCGCGTCTGGAGCAACAGCGGCGATCTGCAAAACGTGTACTGGGATGTGCTGGAGCGTATTAAACGTGAATTTGATGCCGCCGGTATCAGCTTCCCGTACCCGCAAATGGATGTGAACTTTAAGCGGGTGAAAGAAGACAAAGCTGCGTAATCAACGCTGAGGCCAGATAATACTCTCTGGCCTCTCTCTTATTACTTTTTCTGATTGCCAATTAATATTATCAATTTCCGCTAATAACAATCCCGCGATATAGTCTCTGCATCAGATACTTAATTCGGAATATCCAACGTGTTTTCTTATTACTTTCAAGGTCTTGCACTTGGGGCGGCTATGATCCTACCGCTCGGTCCACAAAATGCTTTTGTGATGAATCAGGGCATACGTCGTCAGTACCACATTATGATTGCCTTACTTTGTGCTATCAGCGATTTGGTCCTGATTTGCGCCGGGATTTTTGGTGGCAGCGCGTTATTGATGCAGTCGCCGTGGTTGCTGGCGCTGGTCACCTGGGGCGGCGTAGCCTTCTTGCTGTGGTATGGTTTTGGCGCTTTTAAAACAGCAATGAGCAGTAATATTGAGTTAGCCAGCGCCGAAGTCATGAAGCAAGGCAGATGGAAAATTATCGCCACCATGTTGGCAGTGACCTGGCTGAATCCGCATGTTTACCTGGATACTTTTGTTGTACTGGGCAGCCTTGGCGGGCAACTTGATGTGGAACCAAAACGCTGGTTTGCACTCGGGACAATTAGCGCCTCTTTCCTGTGGTTCTTTGGTCTGGCTCTTCTCGCAGCCTGGCTGGCACCGCGTCTGCGCACGGCAAAAGCACAGCGCATTATCAATCTGGTTGTGGGATGTGTTATGTGGTTTATTGCCTTGCAGCTGGCGAGAGACGGTATTGCTCATGCACAAGCCTTGTTCAGTTAGGCGCTATCTGATGGAAAAATAAAACAGAGGCGCTAAGCTTGCCTCCAGAGGTCCTGAATTTTGGGCAAGTCAATTAACACGGAGAGACTAACGTGAAGTTCAAAGTTATCGCCCTGGCGGCATTAATGGGTATTAGCGGGATGGCAGCGCAGGCTAACGAATTGCCGGATGGACCGCATATTGTCACCTCCGGTACGGCAAGCGTGGATGCGGTGCCAGACATTGCCACTCTTGCGATTGAAGTTAACGTGGCCGCGAAGGATGCCGCTACTGCCAAGAAACAGGCAGATGAGCGCGTCGCACAATACATTTCCTTCCTTGAACTCAATCAGATCGCGAAAAAAGATATCAGCTCAGCGAACTTACGCACCCAGCCAGATTATGATTATCAGGATGGTAAAAGTATCCTTAAAGGCTACCGCGCTGTGAGAACGGTGGAAGTCACGCTCCGTCAGTTAGACAAACTGAATTCCTTGCTGGATGGCGCGCTGAAGGCGGGTCTTAACGAAATTCGTTCTGTGTCGCTGGGCGTGGCGCAGCCGGATGCCTATAAAGACAAAGCGCGTAAGGCAGCGATTGATAACGCGATTCATCAGGCGCAGGAACTGGCGAACGGCTTTCATCGTAAACTGGGGCCGGTATATAGCGTGCGCTACCATGTTTCCAACTATCAGCCCAGCCCAATGGTGCGGATGATGAAAGCCGATGCCGCGCCGGTGTCCGCCCAGGAAACTTACGAGCAGGCCGCTATTCAGTTTGATGATCAGGTCGATGTGGTCTTCCAGTTAGAACCTGTGGATCAACAACCCGCTAAAACACCTGCAGCACAATAATATTTGTAGCCCGACGTATTCGTCGGGCTAATGCCTTTACCCGATATTGCCTCCTTTTTCTGTAATTTTCTGTAAAACCATGACGTAATCACCTATCTTTGCTCGCGGTTTCATCAAGGATAGGCTGACTGAAACGGTTAAGCGGACAAGGATGCGGGGGAGGGGGATGGACATTTTTATTTCGAAAAAGATGCGCAATTTCATTTTATTAGCGCAAACCAATAATATTGCCCGGGCGGCAGAAAAAATCCATATGACGGCTTCGCCATTTGGTAAAAGCATTGCCGCGCTGGAAGAACAAATTGGCTATACGCTATTTACCCGCAAAGATAATAATATCAGCCTCAATAAAGCCGGACAGGAACTGTATCAAAAACTGTTCCCGGTTTATCAACGGCTTTCTGCGATTGATAATGAAATCCATAACTCAGGGCGTCGTTCACGAGAAATTGTGATTGGCATAGATAATACTTATCCGACAATTATTTTCGATCAGTTGATTAGTCTCGGAGATAAGTATGAAGGCGTGACCGCCCAGCCAGTTGAGTTCAGCGAAAATGGCGTTATCGATAATCTTTTTGACCGCCAGTTAGATTTTATTATCTCCCCACAGCATGTATCTGCACGAGTTCAGGAACTGGAAAACCTGACTATCAGTGAACTACCACCGCTGCGATTAGGCTTTCTCGTTTCTCGCCGTTATGAAGAGCGACAAGAGCAAGAGCTGCTTCAGGAGCTGCCCTGGCTACAAATGCGCTTTCAGAACCGGGCCAACTTCGAAGCAATGATTGATGCGAATATGCGACCTTGTGGGATCAATCCAACCATTATTTATCGTCCCTACAGTTTTATGGCCAAAATCAGCGCCGTGGAGCGCGGACATTTTCTGACGGTGATCCCGCATTTTGCCTGGCGACTGGTGAATCCGGCAACGCTGAAATATTTTGATGCACCGCACAGGCCGATGTATATGCAGGAATATCTTTATTCAATCAGAAATCATCGTTATACCGCCACGATGCTTCAGCATATTGCTGAAGATCGTGACGGGACGAGTCATTAACCCAGCATCGAGCCGGTTGCAATTAAATTACGGTGTAAGTCGAAGACGTGGCTAAGATCGTGGTGAATATGTCCGCCAGGCGCATTTTCCAGATAGCGATGCAGATAATCCCGATACATAGGATGTGCACAATTATCAATGATAGTGCGGGCGCGTTGAAGCGGGGAAAGACCGCGCAGATCGGCGATCCCTTGTTCGGTGATGATCACTTTGACGCTGTGTTCGCTGTGATCAACATGGCTGCACATTGGCACGACGGTTGAGATCTTGCCTTCTTTAGCAATCGACGGGGCCATAAAGATCGACAGATACGCGTTGCGTTCAAAATCACCGCTGCCGCCGATGCCGTTCATCAGATCGACCCCGGCTACGTGTGTTGAGTTGGCATGCCCGTAAATATCAAACTCCAGGCCGACGTTCAGAGCGATGACGCCCAGACGACGGATGATTTCCGGGTTATTGGAAATCTCCTGCGGACGCAACACAATGCGGCTGGCAAAGTAATCCATATTGTCGTAAATCTTGCGCAGGGAATCGGCCGAGATTGTCAGGCTGGAGGCGCTGGCCCCGCTGATTTTGCCGGTTTCCAGTAAATGCACCACCGATTCCTGTAGCACTTCCGAATACATCATAAACGGAGGAATTACCGGGTTTTCCCCCAGACGCGCCATTACCGCATTATTGATATTGCCCACGCCACTTTGCAGCGGCAGAAATTCCGGCGGAATACGCCCATGCGCCATTTCCTGCAATAAGAACGTGACCACGTTATCGGCAATCTGCTGGCACATGGGATTTTGCTTATCCAGCATATTACCGGCGTCGGGCAAGTTGGTTTCCACGACGGCGACAATCTTTTTCGGATCGATTTGCACATAGCGGGTACCGACGCGATCCATTGCATGGAAGATCGACACGCTATTGCGCCGCGGTGGCGCGCCAGGAATCACAATATCCGCCAGTTCTGCAACGCGCGGATCGTGATAGTGATTGAGTTCAATGATCACTTTCTTCGCCCGCAGCAGCCAGGTCGGCGCATTACCGATCCCGCTGGTTAACCAGACTCGACCATCCGGTGCCAGTGCCGATGCTTCAATGACGGCAACATCAATGTCGCCGAAGAAACCGTAATTGACCATTTGCGCCACTTCGCTCAAATGCAGGTCAACGAAACTCACCGCGCCCTGATTGATCTTTTTACGTAAACCGGACGATGTTTGATATGGCGCACGCCAGGAAACAGCATCGGCGTCAGAAAGTACATCGTCAGCGGCGGCGCTGATTGACGCACCCGTCAGAAGGCGAATTTGATACGGCTTTTTGGCCTCATGCTGTTCGTTAGCTCTGCGGGCAATCGCGGTGGGTAGGGCTTTCGGCGAACCCGCCGGGGTAAAGCCGCTAAATGCCACCATGTCGTTATGCTGGATAATTTCTGCCGCTTCATTGGCGGTCATCCTTGTCCACTGAGTTTCCATTTTTACTCCTTCGTTCGCAGGGATTAATGACCAACGAAATTAGGTTTACGTTTTTCGAGGAAAGCGTTCATCCCTTCCTGGTAATCTTCGCTGTCATACACCGCGCGGCGCATCCCCTGAATACGTTCAAATTCATCGGAGTTCATGGTGTGTGCTTCGCCCAGTACACGCAGCTCTTCTTTGATAACGGCAATGGCTAACGGCGCTTTCTCAGAGATGTGGTGCGCCATTTGTAAGGTGAAATCTTCCAGTTCTTCCACTTCCACAACATGGTTGAGGATGCCGACAGCCAGCGCGCGCTGGGCGGTGATTGGCGAAGCGGTAAAAATCAGCTCTTTGACAATGTGGAAGCCCGCGTCGCGGGTCAGGTTGTGAATGCCGACCAGGTTATACGGGACGCCGAGGTTTACAGGCGTCATTGAGAAGGTTGAGGTACTGGCGGCGATGATCAGATCGGAACTCATGATCATTTCAAATGCGCCACCCCAAACACTACCTTCCACCATCGAAATGATCGGTTTCGGGAATTTTTGGATCATGCGGGTGATTTGACGCAATGGATCATCATAGGAGAGCGGATCGCGACCGCCAGACGGCAGTTCGTGAATATCGTGACCTGCGGAGAAGACTTTGGATCCACTCGGTGCGCGCAAAATGATACAGCGAATTTCCGGCCGGTTGAGATCGCTTAACGCCTGCATAAGATCATCAATAAAGACTTTACTTAAGGCATTAAGTTTTCGGCCATAGTTAAACTCAATGACCGCCACTTTGTTGATAGTGACAACGTTAACATACTGATAAGACATAAAAATTCCTTTAATCAAAATATTGCGTCTGGATAAATTCACTGAGCTGCCGCAGGCCGGTGCGCGGTGAGAGCGTATTGTTTTTGACCGCTAAAAGCGTCTGGCGGTAATAGCGATCGAAATCTTCATTCGCGAACAGGTGATTCAGTACTTCTTCTTCGGTCTGCTTACGCAGCCATTCCACCGATTGTTGTTGCCGCACTTGTTGTAAACGACCACTGGCAGTTAGCGCGGTTTTGAAGTCGATGATGGCGTGCCAGATCTCATCGATTCCACGTTTTTCCAGTGCGCTACAAGTCAGAACCCGTGGCTGCCATTCGTCGTATTTACGTCGCAGAATATGCAGGGCACTCTCGTACATATGCCGGGCAATGGCGACATTGGTATGGTTATCGCCATCGTCTTTGTTGATAACGATCAGATCAGCCACTTCCATCAGCCCTTTTTTAATGCCCTGCAGATCATCGCCGCCACCGGCAATTTGCAACGAGATAAAACAGTCCACCATGCGGGCGACTTCTGTTTCCGACTGCCCGACGCCAACCGTTTCGACAATCACTACGTCATAACCCGCTGCTTCGCATAACAGCATTAATTCCCGCGCTCGCTGACTGGCACCGCCCAGATGACCGGAGGATGGTACCGGGCGAATAAACGCCGCTTCGGCACGCGCCAGGTCATTCATGCGGGTTTTATCCCCGAGAATGCTACCGCCAGTGACCGGGCTGCTGGGATCGACCGCAATAACCGCGACCTTTAATCCCTCTCGAATCAACAACATGCCAAAGGCCTCAAGAAAGGTACTTTTCCCCGCGCCGGGGGTGCCGGTAACGCCCAGTCGCAGGGTGTTACCGCAGTACGGCATAATGGCATCAAGCAGCTGCGTACTTAGTGCCTGATGACGCGGGTGACGGCTTTCCACCAGCGTCATGGCCTGGGCGAGTGTGGCACGCTCACCCTGACGTAAGCGGCGAATACTTTCTGCCAGCGTGGCTTCATTAATCATGATGCTGGCTTATCAGATTCAGTACGTCGCGCACACTGTCGAGCATAGGTGTACCTGGACCATAAATCGCCGCCACGCCGCGCTCTTGCAGGAAGGCGTAATCCTGCGGCGGAATGACGCCACCCGCGACCACGCAGATATCTTCGCGTCCCCATTTTTTCAGCGCTTCGACCAGTTCCGGGATCAGCGTTTTATGACCGGCAGCCAGTGAGGATGCGCCCACTACGTGAACGTCGTTTTCTACGGCCAGGCGGGCGATCTCTTCAGGTGTAGAGAACATCGGGCTTAAATCTACGTCGAAACCGAGATCGGAATAGGCGCTGGCGATCACTTTCGCGCCGCGATCGTGTCCATCCTGGCCCATCTTAGCGATCAGAATGCGCGGGCGACGACCATTGTCGGCAAGGAACTGCTCCGTTTGCGCAACAATGGCATCGAACTCGGAGGCCGATTTCTCAGACTGATGATAGCTTTGCGCAATCACGCCGGTAACACACTGGCTTGGCACCAGATAACGGTCGAAAGCGACTTCCAGCGCATCGGAAATTTCACCCAGGGTGGCGCGAACGCGAGCGGCATTAACAGCGGCAGCCAGCAGGTTTTCGTTATGCTGTGCGGCGTGAGTCAGGGCGTTCAACGCGGCGGTTACGGCGGCATCATCACGGGTGGCGCGAATGCGTTCCAGCGAAGCAATTTGCTCGTTACGCACCATCACGTTGTCGATCTCAAGTACATCGGTTTCGTCTTCGTGATCCAGTTTGTACTTGTTGACACCAACGATGACACGCTTGCCCTGGTCGATCAGCGACTGTTCGCGCGCTGAGGCCTCTTCGATCATTCGTTTTGGCAGACCTGCTTCGATCGCTTTCGCCATGCCACCGGCTTCGTCGATCTGTTGGATAATAGCTCTGGCTTGTTTGACGATTTGATCGGTCAGCGACTCAATGTAATAGGATCCGGCCAGTGGATCGACGGTGCGGCAGAGTTCTGATTCTTCCTGGATGATGATCTGGGTGTTGCGGGCAATGCGTGCTGAGAAATCGGTAGGCAAACCAAGCGCTTCGTCAAAGGCGTTGGTATGCAGTGACTGAGTACCGCCCAGCGTCGCAGCCAGCGCTTCAATGGTGGTGCGGATAACGTTGTTATACGGATCCTGTTCAGTCAGGCTCCAGCCTGAGGTCTGGCAGTGGGTACGCAGCGCCAGTGATTTCGGGTCCTGTGCGCCAAATCCACTGACCGCTTCGCTCCATAAATAACGTGCCGCACGCAACATGGCGACGTTCATAAACAGATCCATGCCGATGCCGAAGAAGAACGACAGGCGAGGAGCGAAGTCATCAATTTTCAGTCCGGCAGAGATTGCTGCTTTGATGTACTCAATCCCATCAGCGAGCGTAAATGCTACCTGCTGCACGCAGTTGGCACCCGCTTCACCCATGTGGTAACCGCTGATACTGATGGTATTAAATCGCGGCATGTTGCCGGAACACCAGGCGATGATGTCGGCGATAATGCGCATTGACGGTTTTGGTGGGTAAATATAGGTGTTGCGGCAGAGGTACTCTTTGAGAATATCGTTTTGAATGGTGCCGGTCAGTTTATCAGGTGTAACACCTTGCTCTTCTGCGGCGACGATATAAAACGCCAGTACTGGTAGCACTGCGCCATTCATGGTCATCGAAACCGACATTTTATCCAGCGGGATCTGGTCGAACAGGACTTTCATATCTTCCACGGTGTCGATAGCGACGCCCGCTTTGCCGACGTCGCCCGCCACGCGCGGGTTATCGGAGTCGTAGCCACGGTGGGTGGCAAGGTCAAACGCAACGGAAAGACCTTTTTGCCCGGCGGCCAGGTTACGGCGATAAAAAGCGTTGGACTCTTTTGCTGTTGAAAAACCAGCATACTGACGGATGGTCCACGGTTGGGCGGTATACATAGTGGCACGCGGGCCACGAACGTAGGGCGGCAAACCAGGAAGGGTACCTGTCACCTCCAGATTATCGAGATCGGCTTCGGTATACAGCGGCTTGATGGCGATCCCTTCCGCGGTTTGATGAACCAGCGAGTCGACAGTTTTCTCCCGACGGCTCAATTCCTTGTTGGCAAGCTGTTGCCACTCCTGCACGTTAGACATTATTTGCTCCGTAAAACGCAATCAAAATGAGGGTATTTGCGCCTACGGTGAGCTTTTTACGTGGGTTTGTCGCCAGCAAAAAAAATGCATTCAGACGTCGTTTTTTGCCGCCTGAGATTTGTCTATTTTGTGATGTGATTCAAGGAATACAAAAAGAAGTGAGGACAACGCCTGATATGTGCTATCAGGCATTATTTGATGGATTAATCCTGACGAAGGACTTTGTGACCATAATCGAGTAACGCATCAGTGACTTTACGCATCATGCGGCTTTCAGGAGCAAAGCGGTGCCAGTAGAGCATCCGTCGTTGAAATAGCCCAGGCGTTAAGTCAATCAGTTCACCGCTGGCCAGCTCTTTCTCGATTTGCAGGTGCGGGATCATACAGCAGGTGGTGCCCTGGCGAGCAAGTTGTACGAACGCTTCTGAAGAATTAACGATATGGCAGGGCACGCTGCCTGGAGGCAGATCGAAGTTTTGCTGCAAAAAGGCCTGGTGCATATCGTCAAGATGGTCAAACGCGACCACTGGCGCTTTCAGTAATGCCGAACGCGTTACGCCGTTAGGGAAATATTTTTCGGCAAAGGGTTTTGAGCTGACGAACAGATAGTCGAGCGCACCAAGTTTATCGACAAGACAACTCGGCAGCGCCTGATGTTGAATACTCACCGCGCCGACCACTTCGCCGCGGCGCAGACGTTCCTGAGTGCGGGTTTCATCTTCTACCTGCAAGTTGAGGCGGATAGGCGAATCAGCCAACACAGGAGCCAGTGCAGGAAGCAACCACGTCGCCAGACTGTCGGCGTTGACCGCCAGTGAAAGCAGCAGCGGAGTCGAACCGGTTTGTTCATCGCCCAGCCACTCTTCTTCCAGCAACTCCACCTGGCGCAGCAGTGCCAGCAGTTTTTGCCCTTGTTCCGTCGGGCGCGGCGGTACGGTACGCACCAACAGCGGCTGCCCGAACATATTTTCCAGTTGCTTAATGCGCTGTGAGACGGCTGATTGTGTAATGCACAGCTTTTGTGCCGCGCGCTCAAATCCTCGTTCACGTATCACCGCATCCAGTGCCTGTAATGTTCTGTAGTCCGGGCGTTTCATTGCTGTTGTCTGCTCCTGGTAAATGCTTTTTCCTGCACTATGACACAATTTTGTGTCAGGTTGCATATACCGAAGCCGTCGGCGGGTAACATTTGTATTCGTGGTTAAACGCGCAGCTTAAAAGATCAGGGATTTGCGCTAATGCATTTCGCTCAGCGAGTTCGCGCCCTGGTTGTGTTGAATGGCGTGGCGTTATTGCCTCAATTTGCCTGTAAACAGGGGCTTGTGAACGGTGAACTGGTGCGCCTGTTTGCTCCGTGGAGCGGCATACCCAGATTGTTGCATGCCTTATTTGCGGGGCGAAAGGGGATGCCTGCCATTGCGCGATATTTTATGGATGAGTTAACCACGCGGCTTGCCAACGGGGTCTGAATCGCTTTTTTTGTATATAATGCGTGTGAAATTTCATACCACAGGCGAAACGATCATGACGCAGGATGAATTGAAAAAAGCAGTAGGATGGGCGGCACTTCAGTATGTTCAGCCCGGCACCATTGTTGGTGTAGGTACAGGTTCCACCGCCGCACACTTTATTGACGCGCTCGGTACAATGAAAGGCCAGATTGAAGGGGCCGTTTCCAGTTCAGATGCTTCCACTGAAAAACTGAAAAGCCTCGGCATTCACGTTTTTGATCTCAACGAAGTCGACAGCCTTGGCATCTACGTTGATGGCGCAGATGAAATCAACGGCCACATGCAAATGATCAAAGGCGGCGGCGCGGCGCTGACCCGTGAAAAAATCATTGCTTCGGTTGCAGAAAAATTTATCTGTATTGCAGACGCTTCCAAGCAGGTTGATATTCTGGGTAAATTCCCGCTGCCAGTAGAAGTTATCCCGATGGCACGTAGTGCAGTGGCGCGCCAGCTGGTGAAACTGGGCGGTCGTCCGGAATACCGTCAGGGCGTGGTGACCGATAATGGCAACGTGATCCTCGACGTCCACGGCATGGAAATCCTTGACCCGATAGCGATGGAAAACGCCATAAATGCGATTCCTGGCGTGGTGACTGTTGGCTTGTTTGCTAACCGTGGCGCGGACGTTGCGCTGATTGGCACACCTGACGGTGTCAAAACCATTGTGAAATGATCTGACGGGGGAACCTCCCCCGTTAAAAAAATTCTCTTCATTAAATTTGGTGACATGTGTCACGTTTTTACCTGGCTATTGTTGATTGCTCTAAATAAATCTTCTAAACCAGCATATTCATCCAAGAATTACCTTTGCGTGATATTTCCTCAACATCGCGACGCAAACGTTCATATTGCCGCAATATTATTTTTTGATATGTTGAAAGGCGGACGCAAATCCGCACACAACATTTCAAAAGACAGGATTGGGTAAATGGCAAAGGTATCGCTGGAGAAAGACAAGATTAAGTTTCTGCTGGTAGAAGGCGTGCACCAAAAGGCGCTGGAAAGCCTTCGTGCAGCTGGTTACACCAACATCGAATTTCACAAAGGCGCGCTGGATGATGAACAATTAAAAGAATCCATCCGCGATGCCCACTTCATCGGCCTGCGATCCCGTACCCATCTGACTGAAGACGTGATCAACGCCGCAGAAAAACTGGTCGCTATTGGCTGTTTCTGTATCGGAACAAACCAGGTTGATCTGGATGCGGCGGCAAAGCGCGGGATCCCGGTATTTAACGCACCGTTCTCAAATACGCGCTCTGTTGCGGAGCTGGTGATTGGCGAACTGCTGCTGCTATTGCGCGGCGTGCCGGAAGCCAATGCTAAAGCACACCGTGGCGTGTGGAACAAACTGGCGGCGGGTTCTTTTGAAGCGCGCGGCAAAAAGCTGGGTATCATCGGCTACGGTCATATTGGTACGCAATTGGGCATTCTGGCTGAATCGCTGGGAATGTATGTTTACTTTTATGATATTGAAAATAAACTGCCGCTGGGCAACGCCACTCAGGTACAGCATCTTTCTGACCTGCTGAATATGAGCGATGTGGTGAGTCTGCATGTACCAGAGAATCCGTCCACCAAAAATATGATGGGCGCGAAAGAAATTTCACTAATGAAGCCCGGCTCGCTGCTGATTAATGCTTCGCGCGGTACTGTGGTGGATATTCCGGCGCTGTGTGATGCGCTGGCGAGCAAACATCTGGCGGGGGCGGCAATCGACGTATTCCCGACGGAACCGGCGACCAATAGCGATCCATTTACCTCTCCGCTGTGTGAATTCGACAACGTCCTTCTGACGCCACACATTGGCGGTTCGACTCAGGAAGCGCAGGAGAATATCGGCCTGGAAGTTGCGGGTAAATTGATCAAGTATTCTGACAATGGCTCAACGCTCTCTGCGGTGAACTTCCCGGAAGTCTCGCTGCCACTGCACGGTGGGCGTCGTCTGATGCACATCCACGAAAACCGTCCGGGCGTGCTAACTGCGCTCAACAAAATTTTTGCCGAGCAGGGCGTCAACATCGCCGCGCAATATCTGCAAACTTCCGCCCAGATGGGTTATGTAGTTATTGATATTGAAGCCGACGAAGACGTTGCCGAAAAAGCGCTGCAGGCAATGAAAGCTATTCCGGGTACCATTCGCGCCCGTCTGCTGTACTAATTCCCCTTCTCTGAAAATCAACGGGCAGGTCACTGACTTGCCCGTTTTTTTATCCCTTCTCCACACCGTTGCCGCGTTGCGCATTCTACTTTGCGAGTCTGCTCCAGAAAATAAATCAAAGTCAGATCAATGCGTTGTGTTTATTTAATGGGGATTTACGATGGCAGGGCAGCATGGGGCTGTAACGGTAAAGCCCTCACCGAAGCGAGGGCTTGAAGGAGAAGGGTTATGATGCGACTTGTCATCATACTGATTGTACTGTTACTCATAAGTTTCAGCGCTTATTAACAGTCAGTCTCAGGGGAGGAGCAATCCTCCCTTACCCTTACTCACTAAATTAGGTCAAAGAATCAACGATGTCAATCAGGGCGATGCAGGTGTGTCGCCCTTACCACTCCCAGACTTTCGACGGTGTAACCACCGCAGGCAGTGGGATATCCCACTCTTCAACGGGGAGTTTTTCCACCAACTGACAATCATGCGCATAACCCACCGGTTGCATTTTATAGTGCTGCCAGTTTTGTAAGGTCCGATCATAAAAACCTCCGCCCATTCCCAGGCGCTGACCGTACTCATCAAAGGCGACCAGGGGGGTGATCAGGACGTCTAATCGGGAAAGGGGGAGCACGTCACGCACATCCAATTTTGGCTCATGGATCTTCAACCTGTTCATCACCAGTTCGCTTTGCGGATGGTAATTCAGGAACAGCAAATTACCGGCACTAAAGGGATGCAAAACTGGAAGATATACGCGCTTACCGGCGCGCCAGAGTTGTTCTATGAGTGGCTGGGTGTCGAGTTCGCCATCAAAAGAGAGGAATACAGCGACCGTATGTGCCATCACCACCGGGGGATAAGTCATCATCCGGGTAGCGGCTTGTTGACCCATTTCCTGCTGTTGTTCCGGCGTTAACGCACGACGACGTTGCCGAATCATTTTGCGGATTTCTTGTCGGGATAATATCAGTGGGAGTTCTGGTAGTTGCGTCATGGCTGGTGCCAGATAAGAAGGGAATCTCCGAGATGCCGCCGCAGGCTGTAACCCTTGAACCCTTGGTTCAAGGTGAATGTGTCGTCGCAGTTTTAAGGCTTCTCGGACGGACCGAGCATGCTCACCAACCGCGGAGCGCCACATTCTTGTGGTATGAAATATCGGCTCAGGGGACTGGCCCGCTTGCGAACATCTCAGAGAAATTTTGTCTTCACGGTTACTCTACCACAGTAAACCGAAAAGTGTCATTCAAAGTTTTGGTTAGTTTTTTCGGTGATGCGACCTTGTTCAAGTAACGCTTGTTCTATGGTCTGCTGCAGCATCCGAATACGCTGTTCCATACTTGCCGCGTAGTCACGAGTCTTCGCTTTTTCTTGCGCTAACTCATAGCTGATATTCAATGCGGCAATGAAGACCAACTGTTCAGTATTTGTGACTCTAGTGCGTTCTTTCAGATCTTGCAACCGTTGGTTCAGATCGTCCGCTGCCTGATTCAACGCATCCCTTTGGTCAGGCGGGCAGTTCACACGCAGTGAACGGCCAAAAATTTGGATATCGACGGGTTGTGCAGACATGCCACCTTCCTGCTGATTGACTGCGCTGCCTTCGTCTTTAGACCCATGGTCTGCGAAGGGGCGACACTATAGCTACCCTGATGAGAAGAGACAAGCCCTTTTCTGGTCCACCAGGGCCCAAAGTGGTAGCATATCATGAATATTCCTCCCTTTGACGACGAATGCTTATGTCTATACAGAACGAAATGCCTGGTTACAACGAAATGAACCAGTATCTGAACCAACAAGGGACGGGTCTGACCCCAGCTGAGATGCATGGTTTAATCAGCGGGATGATATGTGGCGGTAACGATGACAGCTCATGGCTACCGCTACTTCACGACCTGACGAACGAAGGCATGGCTTTCGGTCATGAGCTGGCACAGGCACTGCGTAAAATGCACTCTGCCACCAGCGATGCCCTGCAGGATGACGGCTTCCTTTTTCAGCTTTATCTGCCTGATGGCGATGATGTCAGCGTTTTCGATCGGGCTGATGCATTGGCAGGTTGGGTCAATCACTTCCTGCTTGGTCTTGGCGTTACGCAACCGAAGCTGGATAAAGTGACCGGCGAAACCGGTGAAGCTATCGACGATCTGCGTAACATTGCGCAACTGGGTTACGACGAAGACGAAGATCAGGAAGAGCTTGAAATGTCGCTTGAAGAGATCATCGAATACGTTCGTGTTGCCGCGCTGTTATGCCACGACACCTTTACTCATCCGCAACCGACCGCGCCAGAAGTACAAAAACCGACTCTACACTAAAAACAAAAAACGTAAGGAGAGTGTTATGAGTGAGATATCCCGGCAAGAGTTTCAGCGTCGCCGTCAGGCCCTGGTGGAGCAAATGCAACCCGGCAGCGCCGCGCTGATTTTTGCTGCACCAGAAGTAACACGTAGCGCCGACAGCGAATACCCCTATCGTCAGAACAGTGACTTCTGGTACTTCACCGGCTTTAACGAACCGGAAGCGGTGCTGGTGCTGATTAAAAGCGATGACACTCATAACCACAGCGTTCTGTTTAACCGCGTTCGCGACCTGACGGCGGAGATCTGGTTTGGCCGTCGCTTAGGCCAGGATGCCGCGCCAGAGAAACTGGGCGTTGACCGCGCACTGGCATTCAGCGAAATCAATCAGCAACTTTATCAACTACTTAACGGCCTGGATGTGGTTTACCATGCCCAGGGCGAATATGCATATGCTGATGAAATCGTGAACAGTGCGCTGGAAAAACTGCGTAAAGGTTCGCGGCAAAATCTCACCGCACCGGCAACGATGATCGACTGGCGTCCTGTTGTTCATGAAATGCGCCTGTTCAAATCGCCAGAAGAGATTGCCGTACTCCGCCGCGCGGGAGAAATCACCGCCATGGCACATACCCGGGCGATGGAAAAATGCCGTCCGGGAATGTTCGAGTACCATCTGGAAGGCGAAATTCACCACGAATTTAACCGCCACGGTGCGCGCTATCCGTCCTATAACACCATTGTCGGCAGCGGTGAAAACGGCTGCATTCTGCACTACACCGAAAACGAGTGTGAAATGCGCGACGGCGACCTGGTGTTGATTGACGCGGGTTGCGAATACAAAGGTTACGCTGGCGATATTACCCGCACCTTCCCGGTCAACGGCAAATTCACCCAGGCCCAGCGTGAAATCTACGACATTGTGCTGGAGTCTCTCGAAACCAGCCTGCGCCTGTATCGTCCGGGAACTTCCATTCTGGAAGTCACTGGTGAAGTGGTGCGCATCATGGTTAGCGGCCTGGTAAAACTCGGCATCCTGAAAGGTGATGTTGATGAACTGATCGCTCAGAACGCCCATCGTCCTTTCTTTATGCATGGCCTTAGCCACTGGTTAGGACTGGATGTCCATGACGTTGGCGTTTATGGTCAGGATCGCTCGCGCATTCTGGAACCGGGGATGGTACTGACCGTAGAGCCTGGTCTGTATATCGCGCCGGATGCGGATGTGCCAGAACAATATCGCGGTATCGGCATTCGTATTGAAGACGACATTGTGATTACCGAAACCGGTAACGAAAACCTCACCGCCAGCGTGGTGAAAAAGCCGGAAGAAATCGAAGCGTTGATGGCTGCTGCGAGAAAGCAATGAGCGTAATCATCGTCGGTGGCGGCATGGCGGGCGCGACGCTGGCGCTGGCTATTTCCCGGTTAAGTCACGGGGCGCTGCCGGTACATTTGATTGAAGCGACTGCGCCAGAGTCACATGCTCATCCGGGCTTTGATGGACGAGCGATAGCGCTGGCGGCGGGTACCTGTCAGCAACTGGCGCGCATCGGCGTCTGGCAATCTCTGGCGGATTGCGCAACTGCCATCACCACCGTGCATGTCAGCGATCGTGGTCACGCTGGATTTGTCACCCTCGCCGCAGAAGATTACCAACTGGCGGCGCTGGGACAGGTTGTCGAATTGCACAATGTCGGGCAACGGCTGTTTGCATTGCTGCGTAAAGCACCTGGCGTAACGCTGCATTGCCCTGATCGCGTGGCTAACGTTGCCCGTACTCAGAGTCACGTTGAAGTGACGCTGGAGAGTGGCGAGACGCTGACGGGCCGCGTGCTGGTAGCCGCTGATGGCACCCATTCAGCGTTAGCCACCGCGTGCGGCGTTGACTGGCAGCAGGAGCCTTACGAACAACTGGCAGTGATTGCCAACGTTGCTACTTCTGTTGCGCACGAAGGCCGCGCTTTTGAACGCTTCACGCAACATGGCCCGCTGGCGATGTTGCCGATGTCTGACGGACGCTGTTCGCTGGTCTGGTGTCATCCACTGGAACGGCGCGAAGAGGTGCTGTCGTGGAGTGACGAGAAGTTTTGCCGTGAGCTCCAGTCGGCCTTTGGCTGGCGACTTGGAAAAATTACCCACGCCGGTAAACGCAGTGCTTATCCGCTGGCGTTAACCCGCGCCGCCAGAGCTATTACCCATCGTACCGTGCTGGTGGGCAATGCGGCGCAAACCCTGCACCCGATTGCCGGGCAAGGGTTCAACCTCGGTATGCGAGATGTGATGAGTCTTGCGGAAACCCTGACTCAGGCGCAGGAGCGCGGAGAAGACATGGGGGATTACGGCGTATTGTGCCGTTATCAGCAGCGTCGACAGAGCGATCGCGAAGCAACCATCGGCGTCACGGACAGCCTGGTACATCTTTTTGCCAACCGTTGGGCACCGCTGGTTGTCGGGCGCAACATAGGACTGATGACGATGGAATTATTCACCCCGGCACGCGATGTGCTGGCGCAGCGCACCCTCGGTTGGGTGGCGCGTTGAAGGCGGTTTTAAGGAATAAACAATGCAAAGTGTTGATGTAGCCATTGTTGGTGGCGGCATGGTGGGGCTGGCGGTTGCCTGCGGCTTACAGGGGAGCGGCTTACGCGTTGCCGTACTGGAGCAGCGCGTACCGGAACCTCTGGCGGCGGATGCACCACCACAACTGCGCGTTTCGGCTATCAATGCCGCCAGCGAAAAATTACTCACCCGTCTTGGCGTCTGGCAGGACATTCTCTCTCGTAGGGCCAGTTGTTATCACGGTATGGAAGTGTGGGACAAAGACAGTTTTGGTCACATTTCGTTTGACGATCAAAGCATGGGCTATAGCCATCTTGGGCATATCGTTGAAAACTCAGTGATTCACTACGCGCTGTGGAACAAAGCGCAGCAGTCGTCAGATATCACTCTGTTGGCCCCCGCAGAATTACAGCAGGTCGCCTGGGGAGAAAATGAAACTTTCCTGACGCTGAAAGATGGCAGCATGTTAACGGCGCGTCTGGTGATTGGCGCGGACGGTGCTAATTCCTGGTTGCGCAACAAAGCAGATATTCCGCTGACTTTCTGGGATTATCAGCATCACGCGCTGGTAGCGACCATTCGCACGGAAGAACCGCATGATGCGGTGGCGCGGCAGGTTTTCCATGGCGAAGGCATTCTGGCCTTTTTACCGCTTAGCGATCCGCATCTTTGCTCAATTGTCTGGTCACTGTCGCCAGAGGAAGCGCAGCGGATGCAGCAGGCAAGTGAAGATGAATTTAATCGCGCGTTAAATATCGCTTTTGATAATCGCCTGGGCTTATGCAAGGTTGAGAGCGCGCGTCAGGTGTTCCCACTGACGGGGCGTTATGCGCGCCAGTTTGCCGCGCACCGTCTGGTGCTGGTGGGCGACGCCGCGCATACCATTCACCCGCTGGCGGGGCAGGGAGTAAATCTCGGCTTTATGGATGCTGCAGAGCTGATTGCTGAACTGAAACGGTTGCATCGTCAGGGGAAAGACATCGGGCAGTACATTTACCTGCGCCGGTATGAGCGTAGCCGCAAGCACAGTGCGGCGCTGATGCTGGCTGGTATGCAGGGATTCCGCGATCTGTTTTCCGGTACCAATCCGGCGAAAAAACTGCTGCGTGATATTGGTTTGAAACTGGCCGACACGCTTCCTGGCGTTAAACCACAACTTATCCGCCAGGCAATGGGATTAAACGATTTGCCTGAATGGCTGCGTTAAAAATTTCTCTTCTGCTGTTTATTTGATACCCATCACACTTTCATCTCCCGGTTTTTTCGCCGGGAGATTTTCCTCATTTGAAATAAACTAATTTCACCTCCGTTTTCGCATTATATTTTCTAATGTCATTATTTTTTGATTTAGTGTTTTTTGACATTTTTTTAGCTCTTAATATTGCCTTATTCAAATTAGCTTTCTAATGGCATCATCTTTATATAGAAACTGGTGTGTTTTTTGGTTTTTTATTCTGTCGCGATTTTGGCGTTTTTTAACCATAAGCTAATGTGATGATCAATTTTACCTTATGGTTAACAGTCTGTTTCGGTGGTAAGTTCAGGCAAAAGAGAACGATTGCGTTGGGGACCGGGAGTGGCTCCGATGCTGGGTTTCGTGGTGATAATTTCACCATGAAAAGTTGTCAGCCCCGCTTATTCAATGAGGACAAGATGGCACAACAGACTCCTTTGTACGAACAACACACGCTTTGCGGCGCTCGCATGGTGGATTTCCACGGCTGGATGATGCCGCTGCATTACGGTTCGCAAATCGACGAACATCATGCGGTACGTACCGATGCCGGAATGTTTGATGTGTCACATATGACCATCGTCGATCTTCGCGGCAGCCGCACCCGGGAGTTTCTGCGTTATCTGCTGGCGAACGATGTGGCGAAGCTCACCAAAAGCGGCAAAGCCCTTTACTCGGGGATGTTGAATGCCTCTGGCGGTGTGATAGATGACCTCATCGTCTACTACTTTACTGAAGATTTCTTCCGCCTCGTTGTTAACTCCGCCACCCGCGAAAAAGACCTCTCCTGGATTACCCAACACGCTGAACCTTTCGGCATCGAAATTACCGTTCGTGATGACCTTTCCATGATTGCCGTGCAAGGGCCGAATGCGCAGGCAAAAGCTGCCACACTGTTTAATGACGCCCAGCGTCAGGCGGTGGAAGGGATGAAACCGTTCTTTGGCGTGCAGGCGGGCGATCTGTTTATTGCCACCACTGGTTATACCGGTGAAGTGGGCTATGAAATTGCGCTGCCCAATGAAAAAGCGGCCGATTTCTGGCGTGCGCTGGTGGAAGCGGGTGTTAAGCCATGTGGCTTGGGCGCGCGTGACACGCTGCGTCTGGAAGCGGGCATGAATCTTTATGGTCAGGAGATGGACGAAACCATCTCTCCTTTAGCCGCCAACATGGGCTGGACTATCGCCTGGGAACCGGCAGATCGTGACTTTATCGGTCGTGAAGCCCTGGAAGTGCAGCGTGAGCATGGTACAGAAAAACTGGTTGGTCTGGTGATGACCGAAAAAGGCGTGCTGCGTAATGAACTGCCGGTACGCTTTACCGATGCGCAGGGCAACCAGCATGAAGGCATTATCACCAGCGGTACTTTCTCCCCGACGCTGGGTTACAGCATTGCGCTGGCGCGCGTGCCGGAAGGTATTGGCGAAACGGCGATTGTGCAAATTCGCAACCGTGAAATGCCGGTTAAAGTGACAAAACCTGTTTTTGTGCGTAACGGCAAAGCCGTCGCGTGATTTACTTTTTTGGAGATTGATTGATGAGCAACGTACCAGCAGAACTGAAATACAGCAAAGAACACGAATGGCTGCGTAAAGAAGCCGACGGCACTTACACCGTTGGTATTACCGAACATGCTCAGGAGCTGTTAGGCGATATGGTGTTTGTTGACCTGCCGGAAGTGGGCGCAACGGTTAGCGCGGGCGATGACTGCGCGGTTGCCGAATCAGTAAAAGCGGCGTCAGACATTTATGCGCCAGTAAGCGGTGAAATCGTGGCGGTAAACGACGCACTGAGCGATTCCCCGGAACTGGTGAACAGCGAACCGTATGCAGGTGGCTGGATCTTTAAAATCAAAGCCAGCGATGAAAGCGAACTGGAATCACTGCTGGATGCGACCACATACGAAGCATTGTTAGAAGACGAGTAACGGCTTTATTCCTCTTCTGCGGGAGAGGATCAGGGTGAGGAAATTTACGCCTCACCCTCACTCTCTTCGTAAGGAGAGAGGTTCACAATTCACTGCACGTTTCAGGAACCATCGCTCATGACACAGACGTTAAGCCAGCTTGAAAACAGCGGCGCTTTTATTGAACGCCATATCGGACCGGACGCCGCGCAACAGCAAGAAATGCTGAATGCCGTTGGCGCACAATCGTTAAACGCGCTGACCGGCCAGATTGTACCGAAAGATATTCAGCTTGCGACCCCGCCGCAGGTTGGCGCACCGGCGACCGAATACGCCGCGCTGGCGGAACTCAAGGCTATTGCCAGTCGCAATAAACGCTTCACGTCTTACATCGGCATGGGTTACACCGCCGTGCAGCTACCGCCGGTTATCCTGCGTAACATGCTGGAAAATCCGGGCTGGTATACCGCGTATACTCCGTATCAACCTGAAGTCTCCCAGGGCCGCCTTGAAGCACTGCTCAACTTCCAGCAGGTAACGCTGGATTTAACCGGGCTGGATATGGCCTCTGCTTCTCTTCTGGACGAGGCCACCGCTGCCGCCGAAGCAATGGCGATGGCGAAACGCGTCAGCAAACTGAAAAATGCCAACCGCTTCTTCGTGGCTTCCGATGTGCATCCGCAAACGCTGGATGTGGTCCGTACTCGTGCCGAAACCTTTGGTTTTGAAGTGATTGTCGATGACGCGCAAAAAGTGCTCGACCATCAGGACGTCTTCGGCGTGCTGTTACAGCAGGTAGGCACTACCGGTGAAATTCACGACTACACTGCGCTTATTAGCGAACTGAAATCACGCAAAATTGTGGTCAGCGTTGCCGCCGATATTATGGCGCTGGTGCTGTTAACTGCGCCGGGTAAACAGGGCGCGGATATTGTTTTTGGTTCGGCGCAACGCTTCGGCGTGCCGATGGGCTACGGTGGCCCACACGCGGCATTCTTTGCGGCGAAAGATGAATACAAACGCTCAATGCCGGGCCGTATTATCGGTGTATCGAAAGATGCAGCTGGCAACACCGCTCTGCGCATGGCGATGCAGACTCGCGAGCAACATATTCGTCGTGAGAAAGCGAACTCCAACATTTGTACTTCCCAGGTACTGCTGGCAAACATCGCCAGCCTGTATGCCGTTTATCACGGCCCGGTTGGCCTGAAACGTATCGCTAACCGCATTCACCGTCTGACCGATATCCTGGCGGCAGGCCTGCAACAAAAAGGTCTGAAGCTGCGCCATGCGCACTATTTCGACACCTTGTGTGTGGAAGTGGCCGACAAAGCGGGCGTACTGACGCGTGCCGAAGCGGCTGAAATCAACCTGCGTAGCGATATTCTGAACGCGGTTGGGATCACCCTTGATGAAACCACCACGCGTGAAAACGTAATGCAGCTTTTCAACGTGCTGCTGGGCGATAACCACGGCCTGGACATCGACACGCTGGACAAAGACGTGGCTCACGACAGCCGCTCTATTCAACCTGCGATGCTGCGCGACGACGAAATCCTCACCCATCCGGTGTTTAATCGCTACCACAGCGAAACCGAAATGATGCGCTATATGCACTCGCTGGAGCGTAAAGATCTGGCGCTGAATCAGGCGATGATCCCGCTGGGTTCCTGCACCATGAAACTGAACGCCGCCGCCGAGATGATCCCAATCACCTGGCCGGAATTTGCCGAACTGCACCCGTTCTGCCCGCCGGAGCAGGCCGAAGGTTATCAGCAGATGATTGCGCAGCTGGCTGACTGGCTGGTGAAACTGACCGGTTACGACGCCGTTTGTATGCAGCCGAACTCTGGCGCACAGGGCGAATACGCGGGCCTGCTGGCGATTCGTCATTATCATGAAAGCCGCAACGAAGGGCATCGCGATATCTGCCTGATCCCGGCTTCTGCGCACGGAACTAACCCCGCTTCTGCACATATGGCAGGAATGCAGGTGGTGGTTGTGGCGTGTGATAAAAACGGCAACATCGATCTGACTGATCTGCGCGCGAAAGCGGAACAGGCGGGCGATAACCTCTCCTGTATCATGGTGACTTATCCTTCTACCCACGGCGTGTATGAAGAAACGATCCGTGAAGTGTGTGAAGTCGTGCATCAGTTCGGCGGTCAGGTTTACCTTGATGGCGCGAACATGAACGCCCAGGTTGGCATCACCTCACCGGGCTTTATTGGCGCAGACGTTTCACACCTTAACCTGCATAAAACTTTCTGCATTCCGCACGGCGGTGGTGGTCCGGGTATGGGACCGATCGGCGTGAAAGCGCATCTGGCACCGTTTGTACCGGGTCATAGCGTGGTGCAAATCGAAGGCATGTTAACCCGTCAGGGCGCGGTTTCTGCGGCACCGTTCGGTAGCGCCTCTATCCTGCCAATCAGCTGGATGTACATCCGCATGATGGGCGCAGAAGGGCTGAAAAAAGCAAGCCAGGTGGCAATTCTTAACGCCAACTATATTGCCAGCCGCCTGCAGGATACCTTCCCGGTGCTGTATACCGGTCGCGACGGTCGCGTGGCGCACGAATGTATTCTCGATATTCGCCCGCTGAAAGAAGAAACCGGCATCAGCGAGCTGGATATTGCCAAGCGCCTGATCGACTACGGTTTCCACGCGCCGACGATGTCGTTCCCGGTGGCGGGTACGCTGATGGTTGAACCGACTGAATCTGAAAGCAAAGTGGAACTGGATCGCTTTATCGACGCGATGCTGGCTATCCGCGCAGAAATTGACCAGGTGAAAGCCGGTGTCTGGCCGCTGGAAGATAACCCGCTGGTGAACGCGCCGCACATTCAGAACGAACTGGTCGCCGAGTGGGCGCATCCGTACAGCCGTGAAGTTGCAGTATTCCCGGCAGGTGTGGCAGACAAATACTGGCCGACGGTGAAACGTCTGGATGATGTTTACGGCGACCGTAACCTGTTCTGCTCCTGCGTACCGATTAGCGAATACCAGTAATTCACTGATTCGACTATCTTCTAAAGGCGCTTCGGCGCCTTTTTAGTCAGATGACAAAGTACAAAAGCGCTCAGACAGTCCCCTCACCCCTTTGGGGAGAGGGTTAGGGTGAGGGGAACAGGCCGGCACTGGCGCGAATATTTACCCTCACCCCGGCCCTCTCCCTGAAAGGGCGAGGGGAAAAGCGTGCCAACATTGAAGATTGAGCCAGTTTGTTAGCAATCTCAAAGATACGTCAACGAATTAATTTTTCTCGGAAAAACAAATGGCTATAGCACTTGTGACCGGTGGCAGTCGCGGCATCGGGCGGGCAACTGCATTACTGTTGGCGCAAGAAGGGTATACGGTGGCGGTTAATTATCAGCAAAACCTCCACGCGGCGCAGGAAGTGATGAACTTAATAACGCAAGCCGGTGGCAAAGCATTCGTGCTCCAGGCGGATATCAGCGACGAAAACCAGGTCGTTGCGATGTTTACAGCAATCGATCAGCACGATGAACCGCTAGCAGCGCTGGTCAATAACGCCGGGATCTTGTTTACCCAGTGCACCGTTGAAAACCTTACCGCAGAGCGAATCAACCGAGTACTTTCCACCAACGTGACGGGATATTTTCTCTGCTGCCGCGAGGCGGTAAAACGCATGGCGCTTAAAAATGGTGGCAGTGGCGGCGCTATCGTCAATGTCTCTTCGGTGGCCTCACGGTTGGGTTCGCCAGGGGAATATGTTGATTACGCGGCATCGAAAGGGGCGATTGATACGTTAACCACCGGACTATCGCTGGAAGTCGCCGCGCAGGGGATCCGCGTTAACTGCGTGCGGCCAGGGTTTATTTATACCGAAATGCACGCCAGCGGCGGCGAGCCTGGACGCGTCGATCGCGTTAAGTCGAACATCCCCATGCAGCGTGGTGGACAGGCAGAAGAGGTCGCGCAGGCCATTGTCTGGCTACTAAGTGATAAAGCCTCTTACGTCACGGGAAGTTTTATCGATTTGGCGGGCGGGAAATAAAACAGGGAAGTTGTCTGACCGGATGCAACAAGTATTGCATCCGGTACTTCATCGACTTAAAGCTTCTCGCCGTTGCTGGCAATCACCTCTTTGTACCAGTTAAAGCTCTTCTTACGTGAACGCGACATATCGCCAGTACCGTCGTCATGTTTATTCACATAGATAAAGCCGTAGCGTTTGCTGTACTGCCCGGTGGTGAACGACACGCAGTCGATGCAGCCCCACGGTGTGTAGCCCATCAGATCCACGCCATCGTAAGTCACCGCTTTTTTCATCTCTTCGATATGGGCGCGCAGGTAGTCAATGCGGTAGTCGTCGTTGATGCTGCCATCTTCTTCCACTTTGTCGTAAGCGCCAAAACCGTTTTCGACAATAAACAGCGGCCTCTGATAACGCTCATACAGTTCGCAAAGTGCATAGCGCAGACCTACTGGATCAATCTGCCAGCCCCAGTCAGATGCTTTAACATACGGGTTTGGTACGCTGCCTTCAAAACCAGAGATCGCATCGCCGGTGCCGCCTTCGGCCTTCACTGCATTGGTCATGTAATAGCTGAAACCAAGATAATCGCAGGTGCCTTCACGCAGCACATCCAGATCGCCGTCTTCCATTTTGATGTTAAATCCGCGACGCTCCCACTCGTTCAACACATAGGACGGGTAATAGCCGCGTAGCTGCACATCGGTAAAGACGTAGCGTTCGCGCATCGACTCCTGAGCGAACATCACATCGTCCGGGTTACAGGAGTAAGGATAGAGCGGCACCATCGCCAGCATACAGCCGACTTTCATCTCCGGGTTAATGCGACGCGCAGCTTTCACCGCCAGGGCGCTGGCGACAAACTGGTGATGCAGCACCTGATACATCGTCTCTTCCGGGTTTTCATGCTCGGTATACACCACGCCGGAGCAGCAGTAACCGAACAGCGGTGCACGCCAGTTACGCTGGTTGTTAATTTCGTTGAAGGTCATCCAGTATTTGACTTTGTGCTTATAGCGTTCAAATACCACTTCCGCGAAACGTACAAAGAAATCAACCACTTTACGGTTGGTCCAGCTACCGTATTGCTGCACCAGATGCAGCGGCATTTCAAAGTGGGAGAGGGTGATCACCGGTTCGATGTTGTATTTCAGCAGTTCATCGAACATATCATCGTAGAACTTCAGCCCTTCTTCGTTTGGCTGAGCTTCATCGCCTTTTGGAAAAATGCGCGTCCAGGCAATGGATGTACGAAAACATTTGAAGCCCATTTCGGCAAATAGCTTGATGTCTTCCTTATAGTGACCATAAAAATCAACGGCTTCATGGTTTGGATAGTATTTTCCTGGCAAGACTTCTTTGGTGATTTCGCGCGGCACGCCGTGTGCGCCACCGGTCAGAACGTCACAAATGCTCGGCCCTTTTCCGCCTTTGTTCCAGCCGCCTTCGACCTGATGAGCGGCAACTGCGCCGCCCCATAAGAAATCTTTCGGTAAGGTGAGTTTTTTCACTATCATAGGCTCCAGATGAGTCAATTCTTACAGGAAATAGTACCATGCAGCCAAACGACATCACTTTTTTTCAACGTTTCCAGGATGACATTCTGGCTGGGCGTAAAACCATCACCATCCGCGACGAGTCTGAATCGCACTTCAAAACGGGTGATGTGCTTCGTGTCGGACGTTTTGAAGATGACGGTTATTTTTGCACGATTGAAGTCACCGCAACCTCAACCGTAACGCTGGATACGCTGACGGAAAAACATGCAGAGCAGGAAAATATGACCCTGACTGAACTGAAAAAAGTCATTGCTGACATCTATCCCGGTCAGACACAATTTTATGTGATTGAATTTAAATGTCTTTAAATTGAACTCACGCCTGTTAGTTGAAATTTCGCATTTAATTTCATGATTTTTAGGAGATTAGTCTCAAATCAGAATTTATTTTAGCTAACAGGTGTTCACTGGAACTATTCTCAGTTACGCTGGAGAGGTATACATGTGCGTGTACGTTTCTCCGGAGTAAGTTATGGTTCAGAAGCCCCTCATTAAGCAGGGATATTCACTGGCAGAGGAAATAGCCAACAGCGTCAGTCACGGCATTGGGTTGGTGTTTGGTATCGTTGGGCTGGTGTTGCTACTGGTTCAGGCGGTGGATCTTAATGCCAGCGCCACAGCGATAACCAGCTACAGCCTCTATGGCGGCAGTATGATCCTGCTGTTCCTCGCTTCGACGCTCTATCACGCCATTCCTCATCAACGGGCAAAAATGTGGCTGAAGAAATTTGACCATTGCGCTATTTACCTGTTGATTGCCGGAACCTACACGCCGTTTTTGCTGGTGGGGCTGGATTCTCCGTTAGCGCGCGGGTTGATGATTGTTATCTGGAGCCTGGCATTGCTGGGTATTCTGTTTAAACTGACCATCGCGCACCGATTCAAAATTTTATCTCTGGTGACCTATCTGGCGATGGGCTGGCTGTCGCTGGTGGTAATTTATGAAATGGCAGTTAAGCTCGCGGCGGGCAGCGTTACCTTACTGGCGGTAGGCGGCGTGGTTTATTCGCTCGGGGTGATTTTCTACGTCTGCAAACGCATTCCATACAACCATGCCATCTGGCACGGCTTCGTGCTCGGCGGTAGTGTGTGCCACTTTCTGGCGATCTATTTGTATATTGGGCAGGCGTAATGGGTGTGCCTTTGTAGGCATGATAAGACGCGTCAGCGTCGCATCAGGCATCGGAGCGCAACCGCCGGATGCGGCGTGAACGCCTTATCCGACTTACGGGCCTCGCCCCTGTTGTGATAAAGGTATCAAATCCCAGGCATGATAAGACGAGTCAGCGTCGCATCAGGCGATAAATGCCTGATGCGATAAAGAGATTTACTCTTCGAGCGAATACGGCAGCGGCTCGATATGCAATGTATTCGCATCGTCGCGTACGCGGAAGATGCTGTCCGGTTCCATATCGTTATTCATGACGACTTGTACCACGACCTGGCCATCTTCCAGTTTTACCGCAGCCAGCACCGTACCGGTGCGACGCCAGTTCTCGCCCATTTTCAGCTCTAAGTCTTCACCAGCTTCCGGCAGTCGGCTGGCACTACCTGTCAGCAACCAGAGCGCGCGTTTGTTGGCACCACGGAATTTTGCTCGCGCCACCATCTCTTGTCCGGTATAGCAGCCTTTCTTAAAGCTGATACCGCCCAGCGCCTGGAGGTTGGTCGCCTGTGGGATAAACTGCCCGCTGTTGGCGGCATCAATCACCGGGAAACCAGCTTCAATGTTTAATGCCAGCCACTGTTGGCTATTGTTCAGTTCCGCTTCACCGCGCAGTTTATCGGTCAGCATATTGGCAGTAGCTTCATCGGTTACGATCAGGAAACGTTCTGCCGGATGTTCAAACCATAGCAGGGTAGTCGCATCTTCTCTGATAACCTGCTTTTCCTTCGAAGGTAATACACTAAAGAGGTTTGCCAGCGCGGCGCGCGCCTGAAAACCGGCAACACCAAGCAGCACACGCTCGTCGTCTGGCGCGATGGTCACTTTAGAGAATACCGCATATTTTTTCAGTTCAGTCAGCTGCGGTTCACGCACGCTGCGCCGTTCAATCCACGCAAAGCCATCGCCGTCGCGGAACAGACGTAAATTGCTCCACATTTTACCTTTGGCGTCGCAATGGGCGGCCAGCAGGTGCTGATCTTCTGTCATTTGGCTAACGTCTGCTGTCACCTGACCCTGCATATATTTTTCGCTGTCCGCGCCAGTAATGGTGGCAAGCGCCCAGTCATCAAGCGTCATCAGTGTCAGTGGCAAACGGGCAGAAGCCGTAGGCTGACGGGGCGGAAAAGGTGTAAAAGCCATAATAGAGTCCTGAGTTGCTTAACGGCGTATTAATGACTAATGGTAAAAGAGCTATGAGGCAATGCAAGTGCTTTCACTACGCGATCTGTGCCTTCTGCGAGGCGACTTCCAAAAAAATGAAGCCCTTGAATTGTTGTGAATTAATTTCGCGATCGCGATTGTGTTTACTGATATTCCCGTAAAAGAAGTCGAAAAACACGTTACAATAGCGGGGTACTGGATTTTCGTGAGACAGGAAGACGATGGACATTAACAACAAAGCCCGCATTCATTGGGCATGCCGCCGTGGTATGCGCGAACTCGATATTTCAATCATGCCGTTTTTCGAACATGAGTATGACAGCTTAAGCGATGACGAAAAACGCATCTTTATTCGTCTGCTGGAATGTGACGATCCGGACCTGTTTAACTGGCTGATGAATCACGGTAAACCGGCCGATGCAGAACTGGAAATGATGGTCCGACTCATCCAGACACGGAACCGGGAACGTGGTCCTGTGGCAATCTGATTTGCGCGTCTCCTGGCGCGCACAGTGGCTTTCCTTGCTGATTCATGGGCTGGTTGCCGCTGTTATTTTACTCATGCCCTGGCCGCTCAGTTACACCCCGTTATGGATGGTGTTACTTTCGCTGGTGGTGTTTGATTGCGTTCGCAGCCAGCGGCGTATTAATGCTCGCCAGGGGGAAATTCGCTTGTTGATGGACGGGCGTTTGCGTTGGCAAGGGCAGGAGTGGAGCATCGTCAAAGCACCGTGGATGATTAAGAGCGGCATGATGCTGCGTTTACGTTCTGATGGCGGTAAACGGCAACATTTATGGCTGGCAGCCGACAGCATGGACGAAGCCGAATGGCGGGATTTACGGCGGATATTGTTGCAACAAGAGACGCAAAGATAAAGATGACGGCAAAGCATATGTGCTAAGCCGTCAGTGACATCAGGCGTAATGCTCTGCCATTTCGTTGAGGATTTGCTCGCACCAGCTCTGAATACGCTCGTCGCTAAGGTCATACTGGTTAGTTTCATCCAGCGCCAGACCCACGAACAGTTGCCCGTCAGCAATCACCGGTTTCGGGCTGGTAAATTCATATCCTTCCGTTGGCCAGTAGCCGACGAACTTTACGCCTTTGGTCGAGAGTTTGTCATGCAGCATACCGAGCGCATCGAGGAACCACTCGCCGTATCCCAGTTGATCGCCAAGCCCATACAGCGCAACAATTTTACCTTCGAGGTTCAGGTCGTCGAGCTGATCCCAGACGGCTTCCCAGTCTTCCTGGATTTCACCAAAATCCCAGGTCGGGATACCCAGAATGAGCACATCGTACTGCTCCATTAATTTCGGGGAGTCGTCCTTGAGGTTATGTAAGGTCACCAGTTCTGGGCCGATAATATCGCGGATTTTTTCTGCCGCCATTTCGGTGTAACAGGTGCTGGAACCGTAAAAAAGACCCATATTCATAACGTAAGCTTCTCGATTCTGCTGTGGCTTTTGTGGCTAGTGTATCAGAATCGCTTTAGTCACGGCACAATAAGGCATAATGGATCAAATGAGTGACCATAAGGGGCGCAAGTGAAACAGGATCTGGCACGCATCGAGCAGTTTCTTGATGCTCTGTGGCTGGAAAAAAATCTGGCTGAAAATACGTTGAACGCTTACTGTCGCGATCTGTCAATGATGGTGGAGTGGTTGCATCACCGCGGGTTGACGCTGGCGACGGCGCAAAGTGACGATTTGCAGGCATTACTGGCAGAACGGCTGGAGGGCGGGTATAAAGCCACCAGCTCAGCGCGTTTGCTGAGTGCAGTGCGCCGATTGTTCCAGTATCTTTATCGCGAAAAGTTTCGTGAAGACGATCCCAGTGCGCATCTCGCTTCACCGAAATTGCCCCAGCGTTTGCCAAAAGATTTAAGCGAAGCGCAGGTTGAACGTTTATTACAGGCACCATTAATTGATCAGCCACTGGAGCTACGCGATAAAGCCATGCTTGAAGTGTTGTATGCTACCGGGCTGCGTGTCTCTGAACTGGTCGGGCTGACAATGAGTGATATCAGTCTGCGTCAGGGCGTAGTGCGGGTCATTGGTAAAGGCAACAAAGAGCGCCTGGTGCCGTTAGGTGAAGAGGCGGTTTACTGGCTGGAAACCTATCTGGAACATGGGCGTCCGTGGCTACTGAATGGTGTGTCAATTGACGTGTTGTTTCCCAGCCAGCGTGCGCAGCAGATGACGCGACAGACCTTCTGGCACCGCATTAAACATTATGCCGTGCTGGCGGGTATCGACAGCGAAAAGCTGTCACCGCATGTGTTGCGTCACGCTTTTGCCACTCACTTATTAAATCATGGTGCGGATTTACGCGTGGTGCAGATGCTACTGGGCCACAGCGATCTCTCCACCACGCAAATTTATACGCATGTCGCTACCGAGCGTCTGCGGCAACTTCATCAACAGCATCACCCGCGGGCGTGATGTCTGAAAAGAACGGGAAGATTTATGAAGAAAGGTTTTATGTTGTTTACTTTGTTAGCGGCGTTTTCAGGCTTTGCTCAGGCTGATGACGCGGCAATTCAACAAACGTTAGCCAAAATGGGCATCAAAAGCAGCGATATTCAGCCCGCGCCCGTAGCTGGCATGAAGACAGTTCTGACTAACAGCGGTGTGTTGTACATCACCGATGATGGTAAACATATCATTCAGGGGCCAATGTATGACGTTAGCGGCACGGCTCCGGTCAATGTCACCAATAAGATGTTGCTAAAGCAGTTGAATGCGCTTGAAAAAGAGATGATCGTTTATAAAGCGCCGCAGGAAAAACACGTCATCACCGTGTTTACTGATATTACCTGTGGTTACTGCCACAAACTGCATGAGCAAATGGCAGACTACAACGCACTGGGGATCACCGTGCGTTATCTTGCTTTCCCGCGCCAGGGGCTGGACAGCGATGCAGAGAAAGAAATGAAAGCTATCTGGTGTGCGAAAGATAAAAACAAAGCGTTTGATGATGTGATGGCAGGTAAAAGCGTCGCACCAGCCAGCTGCGACGTGGATATTGCCGACCATTACGCACTTGGCGTCCAGCTTGGCGTTAGCGGTACTCCGGCAGTTGTGCTGAGCAATGGCACACTTGTTCCGGGTTACCAGCCGCCGAAAGAGATGAAAGAATTCCTCGACGAACACCAAAAAATGACCAGCGGTAAATAATTCGCGTGAAACAACAGATACAACTTCGTCGCCGTGAAGTCGATGAAACGGCAGACTTGCCCGCGGAATTGCCTCCCTTGCTGCGCCGTTTATACGCCAGCCGGGGAGTACGCAGTGCGCAAGAACTGGAACGCAGTGTTAAAGGTATGCTGCCCTGGCAGCAACTGAGCGGCGTCGAAAAGGCCGTTGAGATCCTTTACAACGCTTTTCGCGAAGGAACGCGGATTATTGTGGTCGGTGATTTCGACGCCGACGGTGCCACCAGCACGGCTCTAAGCGTGCTGGCGATGCGCTCGCTTGGTTGCAGCAATATCGACTACCTGGTACCAAACCGTTTCGAAGACGGTTACGGCTTAAGCCCGGAAGTGGTCGATCAGGCCCATGCCCGTGGCGCGCAGTTAATTGTCACGGTGGATAACGGTATTTCCTCCCATGCGGGAGTTGAGCACGCTCGCTCGTTGGGCATCCCGGTTATTGTTACCGATCACCATTTGCCGGGCGACACATTACCCGCAGCGGAAGCGATCATTAACCCTAACTTGCGCGACTGTAATTTCCCGTCGAAATCACTGGCAGGCGTGGGTGTGGCGTTTTATCTGATGCTGGCGCTGCGCACCTTTTTGCGCGATCAGGGCTGGTTTGATGAGCGTAACATCGCAATTCCTAACCTGGCAGAACTGCTGGATCTGGTCGCGCTGGGGACAGTGGCGGACGTCGTGCCGCTGGACGCTAATAATCGCATTCTGACCTGGCAGGGGATGAGTCGCATCCGAGCCGGAAAGTGCCGTCCGGGGATTAAAGCGCTGCTTGAAGTGGCAAACCGTGATGCACAAAAACTCGCCGCCAGCGATTTAGGTTTTGCGCTGGGGCCACGTCTCAATGCTGCCGGACGACTGGACGATATGTCCGTCGGTGTGGCGCTGTTGTTGTGCGACAACATCGGCGAAGCGCGCGTGCTGGCAAATGAACTCGATGCGCTAAACCAGACGCGAAAAGAGATCGAACAAGGAATGCAAATTGAAGCCCTGACTCTGTGCGAGAAACTGGAGCGCAGCCGTGACACGCTACCCGGCGGGCTGGCAATGTATCACCCCGAATGGCATCAGGGCGTTGTCGGTATTCTGGCTTCGCGCATCAAAGAGCGTTTTCACCGTCCGGTTATCGCGTTTGCGCCAGCAGGTGACGGTACGCTGAAAGGTTCCGGTCGCTCCATTCAGGGGCTGCATATGCGTGATGCGCTGGAGCGATTAGACACACTCTACCCTGGCATGATGCTGAAGTTTGGCGGTCATGCGATGGCGGCGGGTTTGTCGCTGGAAGAGGATAAATTCAAACTCTTTCAACAACGGTTTGGCGAACTGGTTACTGAGTGGCTGGACCCTTCGCTATTGCAAGGCGAAGTGGTATCAGACGGTCCGTTAAGCCCGGCCGAAATGACCATGGAAGTGGCGCAGCTGCTGCGCGATGCTGGCCCGTGGGGGCAGATGTTCCCGGAGCCGCTGTTTGACGGTCATTTCCGTCTGCTGCAACAGCGGCTGGTGGGCGAACGTCATTTGAAGGTGATGGTCGAACCGGTCGGCGGCGGTCCACTGCTGGATGGTATTGCTTTTAATGTCGATACCGCCCTCTGGCCGGATAACGGCGTGCGCGAAGTGCAACTGGCTTATAAGCTCGATATCAACGAGTTTCGCGGCAACCGCAGCCTGCAAATTATCATCGACAGTATCTGGCCAATTTAGCGTCATCTTCTCTATAAAAAAGAGCGTGGATTGGGTACAATCCCGCTCTTATCACCGCATTTTGACTAGCTCAATAAAAGAAATCAGACCATGTTTGAAATTAATCCGGTAAATAATCGCATTCAGGACCTCACGGAACGCTCCGACGTTCTTAGGGGGTATCTTTGACTACGACGCCAAGAAAGAGCGTCTGGAAGAAGTAAACGCCGAGCTGGAACAGCCGGATGTCTGGAACGAACCCGAACGCGCACAGGCGCTGGGTAAAGAGCGTTCCTCCCTCGAAGCCGTTGTCGACACCCTCGACCAAATGAAACAGGGGCTGGAAGATGTTTCTGGTCTGCTGGAACTGGCTGTAGAAGCTGACGACGAAGAAACCTTTAACGAAGCCGTTGCTGAACTCGACGCCCTGGAAGAAAAACTGGCGCAGCTTGAGTTCCGCCGTATGTTCTCTGGCGAATATGACAGCGCCGACTGCTACCTCGATATTCAGGCGGGGTCTGGCGGTACGGAAGCACAGGACTGGGCGAGCATGCTTGAGCGTATGTATCTGCGCTGGGCAGAATCGCGTGGTTTCAAAACTGAAATCATCGAAGAGTCGGAAGGTGAAGTGGCGGGTATTAAATCCGTGACGATCAAAATCTCCGGCGATTACGCTTACGGCTGGCTGCGTACAGAAACTGGCGTTCACCGCCTGGTGCGTAAGAGCCCGTTTGACTCCGGCGGTCGTCGCCATACGTCGTTCAGCTCTGCGTTTGTTTACCCGGAAGTTGATGATGATATTGATATCGAAATCAACCCGGCGGATTTGCGCATTGACGTTTATCGCGCGTCCGGCGCGGGCGGTCAGCACGTTAACCGTACCGAATCTGCGGTGCGTATTACCCACATCCCGACCGGGATCGTGACCCAGTGCCAGAACGACCGTTCCCAGCACAAGAACAAAGACCAGGCCATGAAGCAGATGAAAGCGAAGCTTTATGAACTGGAGATGCAGAAGAAAAATGCTGAGAAACAGGCGATGGAAGATAACAAATCTGACATCGGCTGGGGCAGCCAGATTCGTTCTTATGTCCTTGATGACTCCCGCATTAAAGATCTGCGCACCGGGGTAGAAACCCGCAACACGCAGGCCGTGCTGGACGGCAGCCTGGATCAATTTATCGAAGCAAGTTTGAAAGCAGGGTTATGAGGAACCAACATGTCTGAACAACACGCACAGGGCGCTGACGCGGTAGTCGATCTTAACAATGAACTGAAAACGCGTCGTGAGAAGCTGGCGAACCTGCGTGAGCAGGGAATTGCCTTCCCGAACGATTTCCGTCGCGATCATACCTCTGACCAATTGCACGCAGAATTCGACGGTAAAGAGAACGAAGAACTGGAAGCGCTGAACATCGAAGTCGCCGTTGCTGGCCGCATGATGACCCGCCGTATTATGGGTAAAGCCTCTTTTGTTACCCTGCAGGACGTTGGCGGTCGTATTCAGCTGTACGTTGCCCGTGACGATCTTCCGGAAGGCGTTTACAACGAGCAGTTCAAAAAATGGGATCTCGGCGACATCCTCGGCGCGAAAGGTAAACTGTTCAAAACCAAAACCGGCGAACTGTCTATCCACTGCACCGAGCTGCGTCTGCTGACCAAAGCACTGCGTCCGCTGCCGGACAAATTCCACGGCTTGCAGGATCAGGAAGCGCGCTATCGTCAGCGTTATCTGGATCTCATCTCTAACGATGAATCCCGCAACACCTTTAAAGTGCGTTCGCAGATCCTCTCTGGCATTCGCCAGTTCATGGTAAATCGCGGCTTTATGGAAGTTGAAACGCCGATGATGCAGGTGATCCCAGGCGGTGCGGCTGCGCGTCCGTTTATCACCCATCATAACGCGCTGGATCTTGACATGTACCTGCGTATCGCGCCGGAACTGTACCTCAAGCGTCTGGTGGTCGGTGGCTTCGAGCGTGTATTCGAAATCAACCGTAACTTCCGTAACGAAGGTATTTCCGTACGTCATAACCCAGAGTTCACCATGATGGAACTCTATATGGCTTACGCAGATTACAAAGATCTGATCGAGCTGACCGAATCGCTGTTCCGTACTCTGGCACAGGATATTCTCGGTAAGACGGAAGTGACCTACGGCGACGTGACGCTGGACTTCGGTAAACCGTTCGAAAAACTGACCATGCGTGAAGCGATCAAGAAATATCGCCCGGAAACCGACATGGCGGATCTGGACAACTTCGACTCTGCAAAAGCGATTGCTGAATCTATCGGCATCCACGTTGAGAAGAGCTGGGGTCTGGGCCGTATCGTTACCGAGATCTTCGAAGAAGTGGCAGAAGCACATCTGATTCAGCCGACCTTCATTACTGAATATCCGGCAGAAGTTTCTCCGCTGGCGCGTCGTAACGACGTTAACCCGGAAATCACAGACCGCTTTGAGTTCTTCATTGGTGGTCGTGAAATCGGTAACGGCTTTAGCGAGCTGAATGACGCGGAAGATCAGGCGCAGCGCTTCCTGGATCAGGTTGCCGCGAAAGATGCAGGTGACGACGAAGCGATGTTCTACGATGAAGATTACGTCACCGCACTGGAACATGGCTTACCGCCGACAGCAGGTCTGGGGATTGGTATCGACCGTATGGTAATGCTGTTCACCAACAGCCATACCATCCGCGACGTTATTCTGTTCCCGGCGATGCGTCCGGTGAAATAAGCATTACGTTATGCTCATAACCCCGGCAAATGTCGGGGTTTTTTAATTGTGCTGCGCGAAAGCAGACAACAATTTTCTTGCTTCACTATTGGCTGCCTGCATCACCATCCACGGACTGAACGCCCACGGCGTGGCATCAATACCGTGTAATACATCTGCTAAATCACACCATTGATAATCCATCACTTCATCATCATTGATCTGTAACGCACTGGTCGTGCGTGCGGCAAATACCGGACACACTTCATTTTCCACAATGCCACTCGGATCGGTGGCGCGGTAGCGAAAGTCAGGATAGATAGATTCAGGAGGCGTAATTTCCACGCCAAGCTCATAACGGCAACGGCGGATCACTGCGTCTTCGTTGCTTTCTCCCAGTTGTGGGTGCCCACAAACCGAGTTAGTCCACACGCCAGGCCATGCTTTTTTGCTCAGTGCGCGGCGGGTAACTAATAATTGTCCTTTGGCATTAAACAGCCAACTGGAGAACGCGAGATGTAAGAGGGTGTCTGCCGTGTGTGCGGCATACTTTTCCAGCGTACCCGTGGGAACTCCCTGTGCATTCAATAAAATGACGTGTTCCGTTTGCATAATTTCTCACATGTAATTCTGATCACTCATCATTATAGATAATTGAAGAGTGAAATGATTAACCAAGTGAGCGTTTATCGACAACCGCCCGTTTTGAGCGGATGCCGACAGGTAAAAACCATTTAAAAAAGTAGCATCATATATTTGAAGCGACTTTCAATGGCCATTGCAACACAGTCAGAAATGACAGGAATAGAGAGAGTAAAAAGCAACAACAGACTGAATATAGCGCGCATTAAAAGATTCATATTATTCTCCATGCTCATTTTTCTTCAGCTTGCGCATCAGAAGCCACATACGTACTGTCCTGACTTTTAAATCTTTATCAGAGACGGATTCCTTCACCAGGTCAGCATGATGCTGATAGCCATTAAAGAAGACGTTCAGCACAACGGCGCTAAGGGTTGCGAGCATAATGCCGCTATGTAGCAGCGGTTGCAGTACGGCCGGTAACTTAGAAAAGAAATCGTGAGAGAGCGTCGGAGTCATGCCAACGCCGAGACTGATCGCCACAATATAGAGGTTGTAACGGTTGGTGGTGTAGTTACAGCGCGACAGAATTCGAATCCCTGTCGCCAGTACCATGCCGAACATCACCAGCCCAGCGCCGCCCAGCACAAATTGCGGAATGGAGGCGACCAGCACCGCCATTTTTGGCACCATGCCAAACAGGATTAATATAATTCCCGAAGAAATACACACCCAGCGGCTATGAACACGCGTCACGCTAACCAGGCCAACGTTTTGTGAAAATGACGTGTGGGGGAAGCTGTTAAACGTTCCGCCTATCATTGTCCCTACGCCATCGACACGCAGCCCGCGAATAATATCGTGTGAAGAGAGTTTACGACCGACTATTTCACCCAGTGCCAGGAACATCCCCATCGACTCGATAAACACGATGATTAACACGGCAGTCATGGTCAGAATGGAAACGGGATCGAAAATCGGCATACCAAACGACATCGGGGTGACAATCGCAAACCACGAGGCATCATGTAGCCCGGATAAGTTGACTTCATTCATCATCCACGAAAGTAAAAAGCCAAATACAATCCCCAGTAATACGGCGACGTTGGACATAAATCCTTTCGCATAGCGAGTAATGAGCAAGATAAAAATTAAGACGGCAAAGGAGATACCTAAATAAACGGGATTACCATATTGCGGATTCCCTTTACCTCCGGCGGCCCAGTCAATACCCACCTGAATGATGCTAAGCCCAATAGAAGTAATAACCACACCGGTAACCAGTGGCGGGAATAAAGGCATCAAGCGACCGATAAGTGGCGCTAATAATGTGGTGATAAAACCCGCGGCGATAGTGGCACCAAAGATCCCCAGCAGGCCGATATCCGGGTTCATCCCAATGGCTATCATTGGTGTTACAGCAGCAAAGGTCACCGACATAATCACCGGCAGGCGGATCCCCATAAAGCGGCCGATACCGATACATTGCAATAATGTGACGATCCCGCAGCAAAAGAGATCCGAGCTAATGAGCATCGCAATAGCTTCTTTTGAGAGGCCCAGTCGGTCACCAATCATAAGAGGAACAGCGACTGCACCTGCGTACATGACAAGGACGTGTTGCAGACCGAGTATGATCAGCTTTCCTGGTGATAATATGCGGTCAACCTCATCAGTTGGGCGGTCTTGCCCAGAAGATGAGGGAAGTTGGGAATCTATGGCGCTCATCAGTGTTTCTCCTTTCGCCCGCCAGAGTAAAAAGCAACCGTTTACGTTAATGAAACTGTCTAAACACATGCTCGTGGAGTGCCAGTTTTTGCGAGGAAGGGGAGTTAGAGACAGGAATTGCGGAGGCAATCACATAATCGTGGTTAAACCACGAAAATGAGAAGAGAACCTGACAATGGAATTATCTGTAATTTTCTCATATTGATATTTCATTAATCATTCTGGCATGTCGTACTCTCGCATTTAATCGTTTTTATCTGGATAGCACTCTTTTGATCGGCAATGTTGAAATAATGAAAGCGGCATAGATTGAGGGGCAATAATTTGAACTCAGTCGCAAAATTATAATTAAAACGGTCATGCTACCTAATATATGCCCGTTTATTGCATCGCGAAATTTGAGAAGACATAACTCATTAAATGAAAGGGATGCAAATGAATAAGTTTATCGCTGCTGAAGCTGCGGAATGTATAGGCTGTCATGCTTGTGAAATTGCCTGTGCGGTGGCACACAATCAAGAAAACTGGCCGCTGAGTCACAGTGACTTTAGACCGCGTATCCACGTTGTAGGGAAAGGCCAGGCTGCGAATCCGGTGGCCTGCCATCACTGCAACAATGCCCCTTGCGTTACGGCTTGTCCGGTTAATGCTCTGACTTTCCAGTCCGATAGCGTACAACTGGACGAGCAAAAATGTATTGGTTGTAAAAGATGCGCAATCGCTTGCCCCTTTGGCGTCGTTGAGATGGTCGATACGATTGCGCAGAAATGCGACCTTTGTAACCAGCGCAGTTCCGGCACGCAAGCCTGTATTGAAGTTTGCCCAACACAGGCGTTACGACTGATGGACGATAAAGGGTTACAGCAGATAAAGGTGGCCCGCCAGCGCAAAACGGCAGCAGGAAATGCGTCATCAGACGCTCAGCCATCTCGCAGTGCAGCGTTGCTCCCCGTTAACTCGCGTAAAGGCGCAGATAAAATTTCAGCAAGTGAACGGAAAAACCACTTTGGCGAAATCTATTGCGGGCTGGATCCACAACAAGCGACTTATGAGAGTGACCGCTGTGTTTATTGTGCCGAAAAAGCTAACTGCAACTGGCATTGCCCGCTGCATAACGCTATTCCGGATTACATCCGTCTGGTACAGGAGGGAAAGATTATTGAAGCGGCAGAACTTTGCCACCAGACCAGTTCCTTACCAGAAATCTGCGGCAGGGTATGTCCACAGGACCGTCTTTGTGAAGGCGCATGTACTTTGAAAGATCACTCTGGCGCAGTCACTATCGGTAATCTGGAACGCTACATCACCGATACCGCGCTGGCGATGGGCTGGCGTCCCGATGTCAGCAAAGTTGTTCCCCGTAGCGAAAAAGTGGCGGTGATTGGCGCTGGGCCAGCAGGGTTAGGGTGTGCTGATATTCTGGCGCGCGCAGGAGTTCAGGTTGATGTCTTTGATCGCCATCCAGAAATTGGCGGTATGCTGACTTTTGGCATTCCTCCTTTCAAACTCGATAAAACGGTATTAAGCCAGCGGCGAGAGATATTCACCGCAATGGGAATCGACTTTCATCTCAACTGTGAAATTGGCCGCGATATTACCTTTAGCGATTTAACTTCTGAATATGATGCAGTTTTCATCGGCGTGGGGACTTACGGGATGATGCGAGCAGATCTGCCGCATGAAGATGCGCCCGGTGTCATTCAGGCTCTACCGTTCCTGACTGCCCATACCCGCCAGCTCATGGGATTGCCGGAGTCTGAAGAGTATCCGCTGACGGACGTGGAAGGTAAGCGAGTCGTGGTATTGGGCGGTGGCGATACGACAATGGATTGTTTGCGGACTTCCATCCGCCTCAATGCCGCCAGCGTGACCTGCGCGTATCGTCGTGATGAAGTCAGTATGCCGGGCTCGCGCAAAGAGGTGGTTAATGCGCGCGAGGAAGGTGTCGAGTTTCAGTTCAATGTTCAACCGCAATATATCGCTTGTGACGAAGATGGGCGTTTAACTGCGGTGGGCCTGATTCGTACCGCCATGGGTGAGCCGGGGCCGGATGGTCGCCGTCGTCCTCGTCCGGTTGCGGGTTCAGAGTTTGAATTGCCCGCCGATGTTCTCATTATGGCCTTTGGTTTCCAGGCGCATGCCATGCCGTGGTTGCAGGGCAGCGGAATTAAACTCGATAAATGGGGCCTGATTCAAACCGGTGACGTCGGGTATTTACCTACCCAGACGCATCTGAAAAAAGTCTTTGCTGGTGGGGATGCAGTTCATGGCGCGGATCTGGTTGTCACTGCAATGGCCGCAGGAAGGCAGGCGGCGCGCGATATGTTAACTCTGTTTGATACGAAGGCATCGTGATGAAATCGTTAATTATCGTTAATCCGGCTGACTGTATTGGCTGCCGTACTTGTGAAGTAGCCTGTGTGGTCGCTCACCCTTCAGAACAGGAGTTGAATGCCGATGTCTTTTTACCCCGGCTGAAGGTACAGCGACTGGACAGCATCAGTGCGCCGGTGATGTGCCATCAGTGTGAAAACGCCCCTTGTGTTGGCGCTTGCCCCGTGGGGGCGCTGACGATGGGCGAGCAGGTGGTGCAGACCAATTCTGCCCGTTGTATTGGCTGTCAGAGTTGCGTCAGTGCGTGCCCGTTTGGAATGATCACCATTCAGTCGTTGCCGGGGGATACCCGGCAACAAATCGTGAAATGCGATCTCTGTGAACAGCGGGAAGAGGGGCCAGCCTGTGTTGAATCTTGCCCGACACAGGCGCTGCAGTTGCTTACTGAAAGAGAACTCAGGCGAGTCCGCCAGCAGCGTATTGTTGCCAGCGGTGAGAATCCTCTGTGAAAGAAATCTCCGCGCTGAAAGGCGCGGAGAATCTATTAGATTGCCCAACCACCCGCGTAAAATGCGACCAGTGCGGCAGTAATGATCACCGTACCAATATTCAACTTTTGCCATTCGCGAGCAAAGACACGGCCTACGACCAGTATCACAAAGCCCAGCATAATACCGGTAACGATATTACAAGTCAGAACGATGAACACGGCACACACCAGGCCAGCCATTGCGTCAATAAAATCGTTGAAATCCAGCTTCGAGACGTTACTTAACATCAGCAAACCCACGTACATCAGAGCGGGTGCAGTGGCGTAACCAGGGATCAAAAATGACAGCGGTGATAAGAACAGAATCAGCAGGAATAACGCCCCCACTACGGTTGCGGTCAACCCTGTTTTACCCCCGGCGGCGGTTCCTGCCGCTGATTCGATATAAACCGCTGCGGGCGCTGCGCCCACCAGACCGGAGAATATTGAACTTACTGAGTCACTGGTCAGGGCTTTGCCGCCATTGATGATCTGGTTGTCTTTATCCAACAAATTCGCCTGACCGGCGACGGCACGGATGGTGCCAGTGGCGTCGAACACTGCGGTCATCACCAATGCCAGTACACTCGGAAGTACGGTTGGCTGGAGTGCGCCCATAATATCGAGGCTGAAAATCAGAGACTTACCATCTTCGCCAGTCAGGCTTGGCATCGCCACCAGACCGTGGTACTTCACCGCTGGATCAAAGATTAAGCCGATGATCGAAATTGCAATAATCACCAACAAGATCCCGCCGGGTACGCGACACTTCTCCAGACCGAAGATGACCGCCAGCCCCAGCAAGCTCATCATCACCGGGAAGGAGGTAAACGCACCGAGCGCCACTGGCAAGCCTTCAATCGGGTTTTTGATAACCATACCCACACCGTTAGCAGCAATCAGCAGCAGAAACAGGCCAATACCGATACCTGTACCGTGAGCGATACCCATCGGCAAATTACGTAAGATCCAGGTACGCACACCGGTTACGGAAATGGCGGTGAAGATGACGCCCATCAGAAATACCGCGCCCAGTGCGACAGGAACGCTAATTTGTTGCCCGAGTACCAGACTGAATGCGGTAAACGCCGTCAAGGAAATCGCGCAACCAATCGCCATTGGCAAATTGGCCCATAATCCCATCAGCAACGAGCCGAAGCCCGCGACCAGACAGGTGGCAACAAACACAGCTGCGGGAGGAAAACCTGCTTTGCCCAGCATTCCCGGAACGACGATAACGGAATAAACCATGGCCAGAAAGGTCGTTAAGCCAGCCAGTACTTCCTGACGAACGGTACTGCCACGAGCGGTAATTTTAAAATAATTATCCAGCGCGCCCTGTGGCTTTGGTGCGTCCGGTGTTTGTAGGATGTCTCCAGACATAATGATGTCCTCACGAGGATGTTAAAGTTTTATTATTAGTTGCGTTCGTACACCAGACGACCATCAACGTAGGTGCGGTAGATCGAACGGTCATCGCCCAACGTCATCATCACGAACAATTTGTCGACTAAAGAAACAGAGTTGTCATAGCGCAGCTGCTGTAGCGGAGTGGCGGTGGGTTCCATCACCACGAAATCAGCCTCTTTGCCAGGTAAAAAGTTGCCAATCAAATCGTCAAGGCCCAGAGATTTCGCTCCGCCGAGCGTGGCCAGGTAAAACGCTTCATATGCCGAGAGGCGATAGCCTTGTAATTGCAACACTTTGTAGGCTTCGTTCAGCGTTTGCAGCATGTTGAAAGTGGTTCCGGCACCGATATCCGTTCCCATGCCCACTTTAACTTTCTTCTGCCATGCTTTTTTCAAGTTGAATAAGCCGCTGCCGAGGTAAAGGTTGGAGGTCGGACAGAAAGCAATGCTGGATTTGGTTTCGCTGAGACGATCCCACTCTTTTTCTTCGAGATGGACGCAGTGAGCAAAGACACAGTTTTTACCGGTCAGGCCGTACTGATGGTAAACATCCAGATAACCATCATGGTCAGGATAAAGCGATTTCACCCAGGCAATTTCATCTTTGTTTTCACAGAGATGGGTATGTACCCACGTATCCGGATATTCTTCTTTCAGACGTTGCGCCATCGCCATCTGTTCAGGAGATGAGGTCGGGGCGAAGCGTGGCGTAATCGCATATAGCAGACGACCATTTTTGTGCCAGCGTTCAATCAGTTCTTTGCTTTGGTGATAGCTGCTTTCGGCAGTGTCGAGCAGATAATCCGGTGCGTTACGGTCCATCATCACCTTACCGGCAATCATACGCATATTGATATGACTGGCGGCTTCAAACAGCGCATCAACGGATTGCGGATGAACAGTGCCAAACACCAGCGCCGTGGTGGTTCCGTTACGTAAAAGCTGCTTGATGAAGAACGCCGACATTTCGCGGGCGTACTCTAAATCCTCATAACGCCGTTCAGTAGGGAAGGTGTGTTTATTCAACCACTCCAGCAATTGCTCACCATAGGCCCCCACCATTTCACTTTGCGGATAATGGATATGTGTATCGACAAAGCCCGGTACTATCAGTTTGCCGCGATAGTCGCGCACGCGAATGGTGTCAGGAATTTGATGCTTTCCGTTTTCCCATTCGCCAAACCATTCCACTTTTCCCTGTTTAATGAGTAATAAACCATCCTCAATAAACCGCAGCGCAGAGGCAATCTCTTCCGGGTTATCGACCGTACGGGTGACATCAATAAAACTGCCTCGTACCGCTTTTAACGTGTGTTCTCCTGACATCATTGACTCCTTTACTGTTAATCCATCTCTTCCGCTGAGGTAATACCAGGCAGAACGTTTTCCTGTCGGTAGCCACCAGGGAGGATAATATTTAATAAAATCGCAGTTAACCCGCCAGCACAAATAGGGTTTTCAACTAATACATAAATAGAGGCTGGCAATATTTTAAAAATTTCGGGATCGTAGGAGACGCCAAGCCCTAAACCTAAAGAAGTGGCGACAATAAGTGTTTCACGCCGCTTTAATCCGTTGGTGATGATGATGCGAATCCCAGCGATGGCAATCATGGAAAACATCAACGTCATTGCGCCTCCCAGAACTGCCGAGGGAATGGTCGTGAAGAAGCCGCCAATCATCGGAAATAAGCCGAGGATAACCAGCATTACCGCGATGGTTCGCCCGACATAACGTGAAGCGACGCCAGTCATCTGAATAACCCCATTATTTTGCGCAAACGTGGTTAATGGTAATGAACCGACAGCGGAGGCGATAACAGAAACCAGACCATCTGCCAGCACGCCGCCTTTCAGTCGGGACTGATACTCTTCCCCCTGAATGGGGCGGCGGGAAACCATTGCCGTGGCGGTGATATCGCCGACTGCTTCCAGCACGCTAAGCAGATAAATCGTGCCAACCACCAGGAACTGATGGAAGCTAAAACTAAAGCCGTATTTGAACGGATGCGGGATGGTGATTAACGGCAAATTGCGCATACTGCTGAAATCCACCATGCCCAGGCATAACGATGCGATATAGCCGACACATAGCCCAATGGCGATCCCTCCCATGCGTAGCAACGGACTGCGACAGCAGTTAAAGCCGATCACCACAATTAAAACCAATAAACCAACGCCGAGATGTTCGTAATTGCCGAACGTACCGCTGCTTTTGGCTGCAAATCCTCCACCAAAATCGATAATGCCGACTTTAATCAGGCTTAAGCCGATCATCAGTACCACAATACCGCTGACGGTAGGCGTAATAACCCGACGTAAATAGGGCAAGATAAATGAAGATCCGACAACCAGAAATGCGCCAACGAAGGAGACGCCGAGAAGCGACGACATGATTAACTCTTCGTGAAAACCGTCGCTTTTCATGCTGCTGCCCAGCGCAATCATGACCGTAACAAATGAAAAATTGACTGACTGAATTGAGAGTAGGCCAGAACCGACGATGCCGTAGCGGTTTACTTGTAACCAGGTACCAATACCAGAGGCGATCATCGCCATAGAAACAAGATAGGCAGTTGTTTCAGCGGAAAGCTGTAAGGCCGCACCCACGATTAACGCGGGGGTTACCATAGGAACGAAAATTGCCAACAGATGGGTAATGGCACCAACGAGAGCCTGATGAAAGGGAGGGCGATCCTCCAGTTCAAATATAAGGTCAGAACCTGCATGGTTTATATCAGACATCCCTTCACTCCTTTTAAAGTAAATTTGATCATCTGAATTAGTAAAATAAATTCCCACGAATTTGGGGCGCAGGACGCCTTGAGAACGGCTTATCTCATTTTCGCAGTCACTATTTAGTCATCGTTCAAACAGAGAAACAGGCCGCCGAAGCGGCCATTTATTATTTATATTTTTTCCAGCGCAGTGAGTATTTTCTCCGGTGTGAAATGCCATTCGCGTAACCAGATGCCGCATGCATCGTGAATTGCGGTAGCAATCGCCGGAGCTGCGCCATTTACACCGATTTCCGAGATCGATTTCGCCCCGAACGGGCCGACTTTATCGTCGCTCGGCACCAGCACAGCGCGGAAATCACGCGGAATGTCACCAATTTTCGGTGCGCCGTAACTGCGTAAATCACGCGTTAACGGGTGACCTTCGGCGTCATAAATGATCTCTTCGCTCATACTGTGGCCGATAGCACGCAGGGTGGCACCGTAGATTTGTCCCAACGCTAACTCTGGATTGACCGGTGTACCGCAGTCCAGCAAGGCGTAGAATTTATCCAGGCGGATTTCACCCGTACGCGTGTTGACGGCAACTTCAGCGAAGTTTGCGCCATACGGGAAGGCGAAATCAGGCGTGATATAACTGCCAGTTCCCACCAGTGAACCAAAGCCGGTGCCGGTTTCGCCTTTATGGGCAATATCCCCGAAACTAACTTCGCCTTTCTTGCCGCGCACGACGCCCGGCGTTGCCAGTTGAACATCTGCCACTGGCTCACCCAACATTTGCGCGCCGTGGAACAGAATTTTCTCCCGTAGATTTTCCGCTGCCAAACGCGCCGCGTTACCCGAGAAGCAAGTACCGGACGAGGCATATGCGCCTTTATCAAACAACGCATGATCGGTATCACCGGAGATAACATGCACGTCCTGCGGTGGGCAGTGCAGCACTTCTGCTGCCAGTTTCGTCACTACAGTATCCAGACCAGTACCAATATCCGCACCGCCAGAATGAACGATAAAGGTGCCGTCCGATTCCAGTTTGATCATGCAGTTAGCCTGATCGATATCCGGGATACCCGATTTCTGCATGATAATGGCGACGCCGCGACCGATGTGCCAGTCACCATTTTGCGGTTTCGGTGACGACCATTGGATCATCTCGCGACCCTGACGCAGGATCTCTTCCAGTGCACAGCTGGCGGCGGAAGGAACGGAGGTCGGCGCTTTACCTTCACCGATTGCACCGAGAATTTTCAGCTCTTGCCCTTCGTGTACCCGGTTACGTTCGATAATTTCCAGTTGGTCGATCTGTAACTGTTCAGCCAGTTCCGCTAATGCCATGGTGATAGCGAAGTTACCTTTCGGTGCGCCATAACCCTGATAAGCACCATTTGGGCAAATGTTGCTGTAGTAGGTGGTGACCTGGAAATCGACGTTATCGCACGGATATAACGGCAGCGACAGCGCCGGTCCGTTACACGGTACGGTGAGTGAGTGGTTGCCGTAAGGGCCAGTGTTGGCGCGGAAATCCATCTTCACTGCCGTCAGGCGACCATCTTTTTTCGCTCCCAGTTTGACGGTGACTTTCGCGACGTGACGAGAGGTGTTAGCAATAAACTCTTCTTCACGGGTGTAGCGGAACAGTACCGGACGCCCGGTCACGCAGGTTGCCCAGGCGCACACTTCTTCCAGCAGGATGTCCTGTTTGGAACCAAAACCGCCGCCAACTCGCTCTTTAATGACATGAACTTTATGCTGTTTCATGCCCACGAGGCGCGCGACCTGGCGGCGTAAGTGCCATGGTACCTGGGTGGAGGCGTGGATAACCAGACGATCGCCGTCCATACGAGTAAAGCAGATATGTGTTTCAGTCGGGCACTGCTGCGCTTGCGTTGAGTTATAGGTTCGCTCAATGATCACATCGGCATCGGCAAAGCCTTTGTCCATATCGCCAATATGACCATGAATACTGGCGGCGATATTTTTGCGAGGGCGAGAACCGATCGGGAAGTTGATGATCATATGCTCGCCGCGCTGGGCTGCATGGCTGTTATCGTCTTCCAGAGTATCTGGCGCACCAGCAACATACACCACCGGTTCATCGTGCACGACAGGCGCATCTTCCGCCATTGCTTCGTCGATCGACATTACCGGCTTAAGCACTTCATATTCAACGTCGATGAGCTTCAGTGCTTCGAGCGCAATTTCTTCACTTTCTGCGACGACCGCAGCAACACGATCGCCGACGTGACGCATTTTCTTGCCGAACATACGGCGGTCAAGCGGTGACGGTTCCGGTGCGCTCTGACCACCCGGGGTATAGTAGATATCCGGGCAATTCAGGTGAGTAATAACGTGAACGACGCCCGGTAAGGCTTCAGCTTTGCTGACATCCAGATGAGTAATCAGTGCGTGAGCGTGTGGGCTACGTAACATTTTAATGACGCAGGCGTCAGCCGTTACGCGGTCTTCAACATAGCAGGGTTTCGCCTGCACCATTTTCGCGGCATCAGTTTTAGGATAATGCTTACCAATGACTTCTAGGTCGTCACGGAAAGTCGGAGCGATATCAATGGTGGCCTGCGGATTATTTTTACGTGCAACCGCCAGTTCAATGACCTGATAGTATTGCTGCCAGCCAGCATCGCGGCTGAACAAACCAGAAAGCGCGTCGTCGATCTCTTCGCGGGTAGGTGCGGCGATGCGATCGAGAAGATCGGTGATAATCAGAGCTGCAGCTGGATCGTTATAACCAGACTGCACCACGCCAACATCAACCATTGCCTGTTGAACCAGACTTAACTCGTTCCATTTGCCCAGAGATTCTGCGGTACGAATATCTGCCTTCTCTAACTGTGCGGCAATAAGCAAGGACGCGTTAACGATATTACCGTTAAAGATTATTGCGTCAGAACCGGCAAACCCGAAACCATCATCACTGTTGCGTACAGAGTGCATTCCCATGTTAAACAACAGCTTTTGCACGTTTTCGCCTGGATTAACGGTTAGCTCCTGAGGCGCGCCATTTAAAGTAAAGTGGATGATCATACGGCTTCCTCCCCAGCCTGTTGGCAGTCGGCATACAGGTCGGCTACCAGAACTCCCGTGATATAGCGTTTATAGGCCACGCTGCCCCGCAAATCTTCCTGCGGGAAAATGGCGTTGGCGACAGCCTGTTCAAGTGCATTGCCTTCCAGATTTTGTTTTTCGACATCATGCAGACGCAGTGCTTTACTGGCGACGCCATCCAGCGCAATTCGCATACCGTCGTGGTCTGTCATTGCAACGGCTGCCGTCACGACGGTTAAACCTGCCTGAGAACGGCTAATTTTGCGGGTCGCACAGGTGCGATACGGATCTTTAATGATAATTTCGGTTAGCAGGCGATCGCATGGGCAGGCCAGGTAGTCCTCGATTGACAGCGTTTCGCCGTTGCCAAAAACCAGTTCAGCATCCAGTGCCAACAGGACGGGAAGCAGCACCGACTCTTCCTGGCGGGCGGCGATTTCACCACCAATGGTCGACTGATTACGAACATGGCGTGAGTAAACAAAACCGAGGGCTTCACGCAGCGCTGCAGGAATAAATCGCGCATCACGCAGTGGCTGCAAGCGAGACATTGCGCCAATCCGCAGTGCACCGTTATCCCAGTCAACCCAGTCCAGTTCCAGATCCTGTAAGGAAATGGCAATCTTTTTATCGGTACGGGTTGGTGTAGCATTGAGTTTGCTGCCCCCGGCGAACCAGACGGCTTCATCCTGGTAGCGGCGCTTCAGTTCCAGCGCCTGTTCGACAGAGTCGGGCCTGAAAAATTGTTCAATCATCTTCTTTCCTTATTTAACCCTCTTCCCTGCGGGAAGAGGGCATCTGTCATTTATGCCAGCGCATCCATCCGACGCCACATACTGGCAGCGGCTTTTCTGGCTTGTGCATAAATGGAATCGCAATCGAAGTTAAACTGACGGTCTTCATAGACCATCACACCATTGACCATCACGCTGTGAACGCTGCCTGAGCCCATACCGAAAGCGATATGCCCGGCGATATTGTCTGCCAGCAGCGGCGTCGGCGAGTTGTAATCGCAAATGGTTAAATCAGCTTTGTAACCGGCTTCCAGAAGCCCAAATTTCGCGCCAAAGTTGCGGCTCATCAGTTCGTTACCGTTAGTCAGGGCTTTGGCAAAACTGTCAGGCCACAGCGGACCACCCGCATCGCGATGTTTAAAGAAGGCAAATTTCATCTCTTCAAACATGTCCGAACCAATGCCGTCCGTTCCCAACGCCAGATTGCGGATGTCGCTAAGGTGATGGTTGTAGCCGACATGGTTGTTCATGTTTGAACGGGCGTTATGCACCAGGAACGCATCGCGCTGATTGAGTAGGGTGATGTCATCTTTCGACAAGTACAGCCCATGAGCGACCAGCGTTTTGCTGTCGATGAGATCGAATTGCGCCAGTCGTGCCAGCAGGTCTTTGCCGTACCAGTGGTGACTGTAGGAAACGTCGTAAAGGTCTTCCGCAGCGTGAATATGCAAACCACGGCCTGTGGCTTTCACGGCTTCACGCAGCATCTCCAGACCGGCATCCGGCACGGTAAACGGCGCGTGAGCACCGATATGTGCTTCCACCAGATACGGCTCGCTTGTCGCTTTCTTCGCCTCATCAATCAAACGGGCGAAACGGATGTTTTCTTCTACACCTTCCTGCAACTCTTTGATGCCGTTGTTACGGTCAGTAGTTTCAAAACAGGTCATCGCGCGCAGGCCAACTTTTAAAAATGCGTCGCGCAATGTGGAGAGCGACCCGCCGATATACGCCGGAGAGGCATGGTGATCGATAACCGATGTACATCCGCTCTTAATCGCTTCCAGGGAACAAATCAGTCCGCTGTAATAGAGCGACTCTTCATCAAGGGCGCGATCGAGCCGCCACCAGAGATTTTTCAGCGTTGAGATGAAATCCGGGCAAGGGGCGATGTTTGCCATAATTCCGCGGGAAAGCCCCGAGTAAAAATGGTTGTGCGAGCAGACAATCCCTGGCATCACAATCCGGCCATGCATCTCTTTGAAGCTGGCGTCGGGGTAGCGTTGCGTCAGGGCATCGCCGATAGCGACAATCACATCGTTTTCGATGGCGATATCAACGCCTTCCTGCACTTTTGCCGGGTGTAGCTGTACCGCAGTGACATTCTTCAGAATCAACATGATTACACCTCCACGCGGCCCAGCAGATAATGATGATGCTGGTGGACATGGCTGATGATGCGGCACATATCGTTCAGCTCCGGTGGTACGTTGTTAAACTGACCTTTGCTGTCGATGTTTAACACCCAGCTTTGGTTATTCAGACGTACTCGTACCCGGCAATCTTCCACAAGGAAGCCTGGGTTGCTGCTGTTATCAAAGTCTTGCGCCAGGCTGAAGACGGTGATTTTGTCTTTGTACGGTTTACCGTTCCACGGACAGAACTGAGCGCAGTTGCCGCATTCGTTACAGTAAGCGTCGAGGTGCAGCGTCTGGAAACGGTTCTGGAAGCCTGGGACCGCAATGGAGACGTTGGCGCGGTTCGGGCAGACATCCACACACTTGCTGCAAACGTAGTTACATTCGAGGCAGCGAGCGGCTTCCTGGGCGACAAACGCGTCACGATCGTCACTGTTCACCAGCGTGATAGAGATATCGCCTTTACGTTGATAGATTTCCGCTGGATTGACGTTGTTCCAGTATTTATCGTTCTGGTGGGAACGGATATTTTCCCGACTAAGGATGGCATCGGTCGCCCGACGCGCGGTTCCGACAGCAGCGACAATGGAGGATGGTCCGCGCTGTACGTCGCCGATCATAAAGACGTCAGTCAGACGAGTTTCGCCATTATGGTCGACGTCTGGCCAGCCGTTTTTGTCCAGCGGCACGCCCATCGCATTCAGGGCTTCAGTATCCTGCTGTTCACCAATGGCGGTGATCAGGCTGTCTACAAGCAGTGTTACTGTTTCATTGGTTTCAACCGGACGACGACGACCTTTCTCATCCGGTTCGCCAAGCGACATAACGCGCAAGGTTAAGGTGCCATCAGCATCGAAACGTTCCGGATTATTCAGGAAACGGAACTCTACGCCGTCGTGCAACGCTTCTTCATACTCTTCGCGCCATGCGGGCATCTCTTGTAGTGAACGACGGTAAACGATCGTTGCTTTTTCTACGCCTGGAACGCGTAACGCCGCACGAGCGCAGTCCATTGCGGTGTTACCCGCCCCGACAACGACCACATGTTTGCCCAGCTTGAGCGCTGTACCCTTGTTGTATTCACGCAGGAAGGGGAGTGATTTCCAGACATTTTGGTTGTCGCCCGCCAGTTTCACACCGCTATTTTTATCAGTGCCGGTGGCAATCAGAACATAGTGGAAGCCCTGATTTTTTAACTGCTCAATGGTTAAATCGGGTGAGCAGCCATACTCAAATTTCACGCCGTGAGCGGCAACAAAATCGATATCGTGCTGAATTAACTCTGCAGGAATACGGAACTGAGGAATGATATTTTTCACCACGCCGCCCGCATTGGCTTCGCGTTCAAACAGCGTAACCGGATGGCCCGCTCTGGCAAGGAAGTAACCTGCTGCCAGACCCGCCGGACCTGCACCAATCACGGCAACCGGATGGCGTGAACCAGAACCGGCTGGTTTGTGCCAGCGTTGCTTATATTCATCCCAACCTTTTTCCAGCGCGACTTTTTTCAGTTCGCGGATATTCAGCGCACTGTCGTAATCCAGGCGGGTACAGTTGTATTGGCACTGGTGATCGCAAATATGACCGGTAATGGCGGGCAGGGCGTTGCGTTGGTAGATAAGTTCCAGCGCGTCGGCATAGCGGTGTTCGCCAAGCAGACGGATGTATTCCGGAATATCTTGCTTGATAGCGCAGGCAGTAACACAGGGGGCAACGTAGCAGTCGGTCAGCGGCAGGTCTTCTGCCACTTCAATACGCTCTTCTGGCTTCCAGTGTTTCTGGGTGTATTCCATGGTTAGCGCGTCTGCTGCCAGTCTGTTCAGTCGTTCGACGTCAACATGGTCAAGTCCCCAGGCGTCGGAGCCTTCCAGCTCGCGCATGCAGGCACTTAAGCGCAGATAGCCACCAGGTTTCAGCAGGTCGGTTGCCATCGTGATAGGGCGAATACCAGTATCAAAAATATCGCGGATAGTCAGCTGACTGGCACCACCGGAATAAGAAATGGGCAGTTTGCCGTCAAAGGCGCGTGAGAGAACTGCTGCAACATTGATGGAGAGCGGGAACAGCGCACGGCCTGACATATACATCTCTTCACCGGGCAGTGCGCCTTTATTGTTGATGGTGCCGAGAGTGTTAGTCAGTTTTACGCCAAAGCCGAGTGATTTTTCTTTTGCCAGTGCCATCAGGCGTTCCAGCATTTCCAGCGCTTGCGTCAGCTTGAGGTCGTGATCAAATGACTCTTCTTTTAAGCCTATGTAACCGAAACCGCAGACATCGAGGATCTCACGAACACGCGCGTACCCCAGTAAGGTTGGGTTAAGTTTGACAAAGGTGTTGAGCCCTTTTTCTTCCAGCATGTAACGGCAAATGGCTTCGATTTCATGCGGAGGACAGCCGTGCATGGTGGAGAGGGTGACGCCCTGCACCATACCGGTGGGGATGCGAGCGGGTAAAGCTTGCAAGCTTTCGCGTTTTTCCTGCAATCCGTGGCGGGCTAAAAATGCGTCATCCTGGAGTAATTTATTCAGCGTATCGCGATATTGCGCGAATTTCGGATGGTCAGATGCGTCCATCATATTGTCGATGAACTGTTGCATCGGCGGTTGCTTAATACCTTCAAGGTTGTAACCGACGCTCATATTAAAGATGAACGATTTACCGGAATCAGAAGGCTGGAACATCGCTTCGAGAAGGTGCAGGGCAAACCAGGCTTTGAGGTATTCATCCCAGGCTTTAAGCAGGGTAAATTCGGTAGACCATTCGGTGTTAAAGCACTCGTCTTCGGCATCGATACAAGGCTTTTCCAGCTCCAGGCGGTCAAGAATTTGGACGGTTTTTAGTTCGATGAAGCGTCCGCCAGTCAGCCAGGAAGTGACAATATTTTGCGCGAGCTGCGTGTGCGGGCCAGCGGCAGGGCCGACGGGAGTGGCACAGGTTTCACCGAAGACGCTAACAGTTTTACCTTTTACGGGTGAGTAAAACTGTTGCTCGGGAATACCAAAGATTGAGCGTTGTTGTTGGTATTCATCAAATATGCGCGTCAAAAGTTCCTCAAACGGAATGGGACGCATAATATCCCCCATAACCCTCTCCTTAGCTTATACAGATATCATTGAGTGACCGGTGTTGAGAAATCCGGTGGTTTAGGGGGATAGAGCAACAATCGCACCACTCTTGCCAGGTTTGGCGGGAAATATAAAAAAATGTGAGGCGGCTCGAAACTTAAGGGCTTTTTGTGAATGAACTCACAGGTGCCAAATGAGAATTAAAATCACTCCTGAAAATTATTATTGCCAGCCCATTTATCACTTTTTCTCTTTTCTCAAAATCAGTGATTCCTTATCATTATGATAAAGAGTGCTGGAGGGGTTAAATATTTGAACGCAATCGTTTAACTACATTTTCTAAATTTCAGTATACCTTTTCTTCGCTGTAATAAAGTCGTCCGGAGTATCAATATCTAAAATTATTTCTGCATTTTCTATTTCGACGGAATAATGATCTCCCATAAGGAGTGCCTGACGCATATTGGTGACATTGGGTCGCTGGAATGCCTGCATCAAGCATGGTTTTGACACTAAAATCGGATGGCCGGGGATGCCATTATGGAGTGGCAGTATTGCGCCATCATTTCGTAACGACCAGATTTTTCTAAAAATATTAATGGTGAGGGTTGGCATGTCACCGTGGGTGAGAAAACAATGTTCTGTTTGCACTGCGGGTACTGCGGCCTTGACTGATGTTAGTAAACCCTGGGCATAATCTGGGTTGTGAATAATAGTGATATTACTCTGGTTCGCATAACGTTCGTGCAGTTCATTACCACGATAGCCGGTGACTAAAATAATTCGGCTACAAAACTGCAACGCATTTTTGATACTTGTATCAAGAATTGTTCCCTGTTGCCAGGGTAACATCATTTTCCATTGCCCCATTCTTGATGATAATCCGGCAGCGGTAATTATACAGTCGATGGCTGACATAGTGGTTCCATTATTTATAGGGGCTAATAACGCCTGATAATTGCGTTACTTCCTGTTGGATTAAGTTGGGGGTAATTTATCCCAGAGAGGTCATAAAGACTCGTGAAAAGTATAGTTGACCCATCGGCATTATTCATTGATTTAGGTGCGCAGAAACGTCCCACTGTGATTTCTGTTGTTGGTGCTGGGGGGAAAACCAGCTTGCTTTTTTGGCTGGCAGAACTGCTCCAGACTCGCGGCAGGCGTGTGTTAATCACTACGACGACACATATGTTTATGCCAAAGTCACACTGGCCCGTGGTTTTCTGTCGTGATCCCGCCATGCTTCTTCATGCGTCTCTTACATCCCCCATTTCATTTTGTTTTCACAGCTGGAAAGCGAACCAGGGAAAAGTGCAGGGATTTACGCCAGAAGCGATTGATGCACTGGTGCAACGACCAGAGTGTGACGTAATTCTCATTGAAGCAGATGGCTCGCGTGGAATGCCGTTAAAAGCGCCTGATGAGCACGAACCTTGCATACCCAAAAGCAGTTGCTGCGTGATTGCTGTGATGGGAGGACATACTTTGGGCGCGAAAGTGAGCACAGAAAATGTCCATCGCTGGTCGCAGTTTGCTGATATTACCGGGTTAACACCTGATGCAACCTTGCAACTGAGCGATCTCGTTGCGCTGGTTCGCCACCCTCAGGGGGCGTTTAAAAACGTACCGCAAGGTTGTCGGCGAGTCTGGTTCATTAACCGTTTTTCTCAATGTGAGAATGCGATTGCACAAAGCGAGCTCCTTCAACCGCTGCAACAACATGACGTAGAGGCAATCTGGCTGGGCGATATACAAGAACATCCTGCAATCGCGCGCAGATTTGTGAATTAGCGGCCCGGGTATTCCGGGTTACTGAAAGGATATCCATTGAGGTTGGTATGAATATTTTCACAGAGGCTGCAAAACTCGAAGAGCAAAATTGTCCGTTTGCGATGGCGCAAATTGTTGATAGCCGAGGCTCGACTCCCCGCCATTCTGCACAAATGTTAGTGCGCGCCGATGGTTCTATCATCGGTACAATTGGTGGCGGAATGGTTGAGCGGAAGGTGATTGAAGAGTCGCTTCAGGCATTGCAGGAACGTAAGCCGCGATTATTCCATGGACGTATGGCTCGTAACGGTGCGGATGCTGTCGGGTCAGATTGTGGAGGTGCAATGTCAGTATTTATCAGCGTCCATGGTATGCGTCCACGTCTGGTGTTGATTGGCGCGGGGCATGTCAACCGGGCGATAGCCCAGAGTGCGGCGCTATTAGGATTTGATATTGCCGTTGCCGATATTTATCGCGAAAGCCTCAATCCTGAACTATTCCCACCATCAACCACGCTTCTCCATGCTGAGTCGTTTGGTGCGGCAGTGGAAGCACTGGATATTCGCCCTGATAATTTTGTCCTGATTGCCACGAATAATCAGGATCGTGAAGCCCTCGACAAACTCATTGAACAGCCCATTGCATGGTTGGGGTTGCTGGCAAGTCGTCGCAAGGTTCAGCTTTTCCTGCGCCAATTGCGTGAGAAAGGCGTGGCTGAAGAACATATTGCCCGTTTACATGCGCCCGTTGGTTACAACATAGGTGCGGAAACGCCGCAGGAGATCGCCATCAGCGTGCTGGCAGAAATATTACAGGTGAAAAATAACGCGCCGGGTGGGCTGATGATGAAACCTTCTCATCCTTCCGGACACCAGCTGGTGGTGATTCGCGGTGCGGGAGATATCGCCAGTGGTGTGGCGCTACGTCTGTATCATGCGGGTTTTAAAGTGATCATGCTGGAAGTGGAAAAACCGACAGTGATTCGTTGTACCGTGGCGTTTGCCCAGGCCGTGTTCGATGGCGAAATGACGGTCGAAGGCGTCACTGCTCGCCTGGCAACCAGCTCTGCGGAAGCGATGAAACTTACCGAACGCGGATTCATTCCTGTGATGGTAGATCCCGCCTGTTCATTGCTTGATGAACTGAAACCGCTTTGCGTGGTGGACGCTATTCTGGCGAAACAGAATTTGGGAACGCGGGCAGATATGGCACCAGTAACAATCGCGCTTGGGCCGGGCTTTACTGCTGGGAAGGATTGTCATGCGGTAATTGAAACAAATCGCGGGCACTGGCTCGGTCAGGTGATTTACTCTGGTTGTGCGCAGGAGAATACCGGTGTTCCTGGCAATATTATGGGGCATACCACCCGACGGGTGATCCGTGCTCCTGCTGCAGGCATTATGCGATCCAACGTGAAATTAGGCGATCTGGTGAAAGAGGGCGATGTGATTGCCTGGATTGGTGAGCATGAAATTAAAGCACCGTTGACGGGGATGGTGCGTGGCTTGTTGAACGACGGCCTGGCAGTGGTTGGTGGTTTTAAAATTGGTGATATCGATCCTCGTGGTGAAACCGCTGATTTCACCAGCGTTTCTGATAAAGCCCGGGCGATTGGCGGCGGCGTACTTGAGGCGTTAATGATGTTGATGCATCAGGGCGTGAAAGCGACAAAAGAAGTGCTGGAAGTGGCTTAAATGAAAATGGCCGGATGGTATTACCCACCCGGCCTGAGACTGATGACAAACGCCAAATTGCCTGATGCGCTACGCTTATCAGGCCTACAAGTGCATTGCAATCTATTGAATTTGCGATGTTTTGTAGGACGGATAAGACGCTCGCGCCGCATCCGGCATCAACAAAGCGCACTTACTTGACAATCTTTGGCCGGATGGTATTACCCACCCGGCCTTTAAATTACTGACAAATCACCGTTCCTGTTTTGCCTTCAATCCCTTCTTTCGCTTTGCTCAATACGGTAATCAGTGCTTCACGACCTGCGCGAGAGCGAGCAAACGAGGCGGCAGCTTCCACTTTAGGCAGCATAGAACCTTTCGCAAAATGACCTTCTTCGATAAAGCGTTCAGCATCACTTAATGACAGGCGATCGAGCCACTGTTCATTCTCTTTACCGAAGTTAATGGCCACTTTTTCTACCGCAGTCAGAATGATCAGCATATCGGCATCAATCATTTCTGCTAAACGGGCGCTGGCCCAGTCTTTATCGATAACCGCGCTGGCACCACGCAGATGGTTACCTTCACGAATAACAGGGATACCACCACCGCCAACGGTGATCACCACCTGACCTGCATCTACCAGAGCTTTAACCGTTTCTTTTTCAATGATATCAACCGGTTTTGGCGAGGCAACAACACGGCGATAGCCGCGACCAGCATCTTCTTTCAGAGTGTAACCCTGTTTTGTCAGTTGCTCTGCTTCTTGCTCGGTAAAGAACGAACCGATCGGCTTGGTCGGGTTGAGGAATGCCGGATCGTTAGCGTCGACTTCGACCTGAGTAACCAGCGTTGCTACAGGTTTATTAATGCCCCGAGAAAGCAGTTCTTCTCTTAAAGCGTTTTGTAGATCGTAACCAATATAACCCTGGCTTAATGCAACACAGACAGACATCGGCAGCATTGGCGAGTGCGCTTCAGTTTTTGCGGCAGCTTCAAAGGCCTGGTTAATCATGCCCACCTGCGGCCCGTTACCATGAGTGACGATAACTTCATGTCCCTGGGCAATTAAATCAACAATTGCCTGAGAAGTAATTTTTACCGCTTTCATTTGCCCGGCCAGGTCATCGCCCAGCGCATTCCCGCCCAGGGCGAGAACAATTTTCTTACTCATTTTTCCTCACTCATCATTCTTGATTGTGTATAGATCCCTGGCAGTGGTTAGAGCACGGGAGGGACAAACGGTTTGCGTCGCAGGAAACGACCTCGCCCGGCTTTGCCTGTAAAGGTGCCGTCACAGAAAATCGTTTCACCACGGGATAAGGTTCTGACAATCGCGCCCTGACAGGTAAAACCCTCCCATGGCGAGTAGTCGGCGTTGTCGTGGAGATGGCGATGCTGAATTTGTTGGCTCTGACGTGGGTCGATAATCACCACGTCGCCGTCGGAACCGGGCGCTAATAATCCTTTTTGCGGCCACAGGCCAAACAGCCTGGCGGGCATTGCGCTGGTTAATTCAACAAAGCGTTCCGGTGTTATACGTCCCGTCATCACGCCACTGGAAAACAGTAACTGCATGCGGTTTTCCACACCGGGTAAGCCATTTGGGCAGCGACTGAAATCGCCTTTAGAAATTTGCAGGCGTTGAGCCATCGAGAAGGTGCAGTGATCGGTTGCCACCACGTCAATCGCACCATCGCTGATGCCACACCACAGTTTGTCCTGCTCGCGTACGTTACGCAGCGGTGGGCTAAGAATGAACTTCATGCCATCTTCTGTATCGTAACTGCGTTCGTCCAACAGGAGATATTGTGGGCAGGTTTCAACCCAGACTGGCTGGTGATTCGCACGGGCAAGACGCAGATAATCCAGACCTAAGCCGTTAGACAGGTGCACGATATAGAGCGGGGCGTTACCGGCAATTTGTGCCAGGTTAATCATGCGGGCGATGGCTTCCGCTTCGCATTCCAGAGGGCGACTCAAGGCGTGATAGCGCGGCGCGGTTAACCCTGCGGCGATAAACTCCGCCCGCTTGCTGGCGATAGCCGCATCATTTTCCGGGTGCACGGTGGTCAGCGCGCCGGATTCATGCAGACGGCGTAATGCCTGCAAAACCTCGTCATCGTTGAGTTTGTATTGATAGGTTAAATAGAGTTTAAAACTGCTCAGTCCTTCCTCGACCATCATCGGGATTTCGTCGAGGATTGCGTGATTAATGTGCTGGATCACACCGTGAAAGCTGTAATCGATGACCGCTTTATGGGCGGCATAACCACGATAAACCTCCAGTTGATGGCGTAACCGACAGCCGTTTGGGCCAAATCCCATATGGTCAATAATGGTTGTTGTACCGCCACACGCAGCTGCGCGGGTACCGGTAAAAAAATCATCACAACTGCGCGCGATGCCGACATCAATATTGAAATGCGTATGGACATCCACGCCGCCAGGGAAAACGTAACAGCCAGTGGCATCAATTTCTTCATACGGGAGCTGCGGCGAAATATTGTTGCCCAACTGGCGAACAATCCCGCTTTCAATCAGCAAATCCTGTTTGGCTTGTCCATCTGCGTTAACGACAGTGCCGTTTTTGATCAATACGCGCATAGCAAACTCCAAAAACCCTCCGGCGAACCGGAGGGGAATAAGTGAAGAGTAATTATTCGGTTGCCAGCCAGCTTAACGGGATTGCAGCGTACATCGCGGCACAGGTCACCAGGTGAGATTTCCAGGTTTTTTCGTTAGGTGCATGCGCTTCAGGTTCTTTACCCGGGCCAAAGCCGATCACCGGAATGCCGTGACGGCCCATGATAGATACGCCGTTAGTTGAGAAGGTCCACTTATCAACAACCGGCGCTTTGCCAAACAGCCCTTCGTAGGCATTCACCAGTGCTTTAACGGTGAAGTGATCTTCTTCCACTTTCCAGGTCGGGAAGTAGCATTCGGTTGGGTAAACCAGGCCAGTCCAGGACGGACGGTCGTAGTTGTACATAGAAACAACCGCGTTAGCTTTCTGTACTGCAGGCAGGGCGCGGATTTCGTCCAGCGCGCCTTCCCAGGTTTCGCCCCAGGTCAGACGGCGGTCAATAGAGACGGCGCAGCTATCTGCTACAGCGCAACGGCTTGGGGATGTGAAGAAGATTTCAGAAACGGTGAGGGTGCCTTTGCCGAGGAATTCGTCATAACCCAGACGTTGGGAGAGTTCTTGTAATTCGCCAAGAATCGGACCCATTTTGAAAATGGCGTTGTCACCGCGTTCTGGCGCAGAACCGTGGCAGCTAACACCCTGAACATCAATACGAATTTCCATACGACCGCGCTGACCACGGTATACCTGGCAGTCGGTTGGTTCGGTACTGACCACAAATTCCGGGCGAATGCCGGATTGTTCAATAATGTACTGCCAGCACAGACCGTCGCAGTCTTCTTCCTGCACAGTACCGGTAACCAGCAGGGTATATTCATCTTCCAGACCGAGGTCTTTAATGATTTTACCGGCATAAACCATAGATGCCATGCCGCCTTCCTGGTCGGAAGTACCGCGACCACCGATTAGCTCATCAGTTTCCATGCCTTCGTACGGATCGAAGTTCCAGTTTTTGATGTTGCCAATGCCGACGGTATCGATATGAGCGTCCATTGCCACCAGACGCGGGCCGTGGCCGATATAACCGAGAACGTTGCCCATCGGGTCGATTTCAACTTTATCGAAGCCGACTTTTTCCATCTCTTCTTTAATACGATGTACTACGCGTTTTTCGTCGCAGCTTTCACTGGGAATAGCAACCATGTCGCGCAGGAAGCGAGTCATGTCCGCCTGGTAATCTTTTGCTTTTTCAAGAATCAGTTTGAATGGAATATTCTTAGCCATTATTTTTCTCCAGATTTTTTACTCCCCGTTTTGCAGGGAGTAGTTCCAATAGGGTGATTAAGGTGCTACAGCGTGTTTGCCTTCCCAGACAACTTCGCGGTAGTGCTTCACGTCGGTGTCGCCTTCAGTACTGATAACCAGCACTACGGCATCTTTGTTCAGCGCCAGTTTTTCCATCAGGCTTTGACGTTGCGGGTGATAATGAACCGCTGCGAGAACGCCCAAACCGACAGCGCCGGATTCACCGGAGATGATGCGCGGGTCGTTGCCGTACGGATTACCCAGCACGCGCATACCTAATGCGGCAACGCTGTCCTGGCAGGAGATGAATTGGGTGGCGCAGTTACGTAGGATTTCCCAGCCCAGCGGGTTAGGTTCGCCACAGGCCAGGCCCGCCATGATGGTGGCCATATCACCGCCAACGTTGACGATGTCGCCTTTGACGCCGGAGCGATAAATACAGTCAGCTTTGTCAGGTTCAACAATAATGCTGTGCAGATTTTGCGGGCTGTAGACGTCGACCAGATAACCCAGCACACCACCGGCCATTGCTCCGACACCGGCTTGCAGCAGAACGTGCGTCGGGGTTACGCCCATTTCACGCATTTGCTCGACGGCTTCATCTGCCAGGGTTGCGTAGCCTTGCATGATCCAGGTTGGGATTTTGGTGTAACCTTCCCATGCCGTGTCCTGTACCACTTCCCAGCCGTGCTGCTGCGCGTGTTGCATGGTCAGGCGAACGGTATCGTCATAGTTCATATCTGTGACGATGCACTCGGCACCGAGGTTCAGAATGGCGTCAACGCGTTCCTGAGCAGAACCTTTCGGCATGTAAATCACCGCATTCTGTCCGAGTTGCTGTGCTGCCCACGCCACACCGCGCCCGTGGTTGCCGTCGGTGGTGGTCGCGAAAGTCATTTTTTCGCCGATGGTATTTTTCAGGTGCTCAAATGACAGCGTTTCGATATCAAGATGATATTTTTCACACAATAATTGAGCGATGGCGTACGCACCGCCAAGCATTTTGAAGGCGTTCAGACCGAATCGTTTTGATTCGTCTTTGACGAGAATTTTCTTCACACCAAAAAGGTTTGCGAGATCGTCCAGCGCACAAAGCGGTGTTGGGCGATAACCAGCTATTTTCTGGTGGAACTGGCGCGCCAGTTTGGCTTGGCTTTGCGAAAAGAGCGGTGATGTTTCGCCGTTGAAAAATTTGTTATCGGCGATATCAATCTTCAATGAGAAAACGGACATATCCTATCCTTTTGGCCTCTGGAAATAGAGGGCCGACCAGCTGATCGGCCCGAGGGGTTATTTCACGCGTTCTTGCGCTTCTTTCAGCAGTTGCTCGAGCAGTGCACCTGGTTTGGCGTATTTACGGGACAGGATCATCGCGGCGATGATATAAGGCTTCCAGCTGGCTTCTTTGTAGGTAGCGATACGGTATTTTTCGAATACGCCTTCAGTCACTTCACCTTCTTTACAGGATACGCCGCTGATATCAGCTGGCAGGCAGTGCATGTACAGGGCTTCGCCATCACGGGTCAGTTCCATCATCTCTTCAGTACAATGCCAGTCTTTGTGTTGCGCGTTCTGTGCCAGACACTGTTTTTCCAGTGCTTTTAAGCCTTCGTGATCGTTCGCACGCAGCAATTCAGTACGCTCTTCCATCACTTTGTAAGGTGCCCATGACTTCGGATAAACGATGTCTGCGTCTTTGAAGGCTTCTTCCATGCTGGTGACCTGACGGAAGCTACCACCGGAGGCTTTAGCATTGTTTTTCGCCACTTCAACCACATCCGGGATCAGGTCGTAGCCTTCCGGATGGGCCAGGGTGACATCCATACCGAAGCGAGTCATCAGACCGATGATGCCTTGTGGTACAGAGAGCGGTTTGCCATAGCTTGGAGAGTAGGCCCAGGTCATGGCGATTTTTTTACCTTTCAGGTTTTCCAGTGAACCAAAGTGTTCACGTAACCACGCGAGGTCAGCCATTGACTGAGTCGGGTGGTCAATATCGCATTGCAGGTTCACTAAAGCCGGACGCTGTGGCAGTACACCCTGCTTGTAACCGTCATCAAGTGCAGCGCCAACTTCACGCATATAGGCGTTGCCTGCGCCCAGATACATATCGTCGCGAATACCAATAGCGTCGGCGCAGAAGGAGATCATATTGGCGGTTTCACGCACGGTTTCGCCGTGAGCGATTTGTGATTTGCCTTCGTCGAGATCTTGTTGTGCAAGGCCGAGCAGGTTAAGCGCGGAAGCATAAGAGAAGCGGGTACGGGTGGAGTTGTCGCGGAATACGGAAATACCTAATCCACTATTAAAGACTTTGGTTGAGATGTTTTCAGCACGCAGTGCTTTTAATGCTGCGGCAACGTCCAGTACTTGTTTCAGTTCATCTGGCGTCTGTTCCCACGTTAACAAAAAATCTTTCTCGTGAAGGTGAGAGGTCAGCGAATTGATATCCTTAATCAGCTCATTAACAGTTTTCATCATAAAGTCCCGGTAGTGGAATGACAGGCAAAGTGGTTTATTTCACTGTGACTTGCCAAAGTGATTGGTGTTTTCACAGCTATACCTGGGACTAACAATAAGTGTGCCAGAATTATCCGCGCGGCTGCAAAAGACTAATTTGACGGATAATGTGTGGGGTTGATCACAAATTGATGCCAGCTTCTGGTTGTTTGTAAAATACGAAAACGTTTGGCTTTTTTTATCGCGTTATTTATTTGCTGCTAAGTATCAGAAATAAGATAAAGGGGCAGGCTATCTCTCTTCAGTTTGATAAACTCACCGCCGTAATTCTCATATTGATATAGAAATGTGATATCTCTTCCATAATTTCATTAGAAAATGATAAAAATCTTATATTTTTATCAAAGCCAATTTCGCCTGAGTTAATATCATCATGATCTGTGAACCATCAACGTCTTCAATGATCGACTTTTAAGTAAGTCTGGAAGGTAAAGCTATGGAGCTTGCTACTACGCAGTCAGTATTGATGCAAATTCAACCGACAATTCAGCGTTTTGCCAGAATGCTTGCCAGCGTTTTGCAGCTTGAGGTTGAGATCGTTGATGAAAACTTGTGTCGCGTCGCCGGAACGGGCGCGTATGGGAAGTTTCTTGGTCGCCAGTTGAGCGGCAACTCACGCCTGCTCCGCCACGTCCTGGAAACGAAAACTGAAAAAGTTGTGACACAGTCTCGCTTCGATCCCCTTTGCGAAGGTTGCGATAGTAAAGAAAATTGCCGCGAAAAAGCATTTCTGGGTACGCCTGTCATTTTACAGGATCGTTGTGTTGGGGTGATAAGTTTGATTGCCGTTACCCACGAGCAACAAGAGCATATCAGTGATAATTTACGCGAATTTTCTGATTACGTTCGCCATATATCCACCATTTTTGTTTCGAAACTTCTGGAGGATCAGGGGCCAGGAGATAACATCAGTAAAATATTTGCGACCATGATCGATAATATGGATCAGGGCGTATTAGTTGTAGATGATGAAAATCGGGTTCAGTTTGTTAATCAGACTGCCTTAAAAACATTTGGTGTTGTGCAAAATAATATTATTGGGAAACCTATCCGTTTCAGACCATTAACATTTGAGAGTAATTTTACCCATGGACATATGCAGCATATTGTTTCATGGGACGATAAAAGTGAATTAATCATTGGTCAATTGCATAACATTCAGGGACGACAATTATTTTTAATGGCGTTTCACCAATCGCATACCAGTTTTTCTGTAGCAAATGCACCTGATGAACCGCATATTGAACAATTGGTTGGCGAGTGCCGTGTTATGCGGCAATTAAAACGACTCATTAGCCGTATTGCACCCAGCCCATCCAGCGTTATGGTGGTTGGTGAAAGCGGCACGGGTAAAGAAGTCGTCGCCCGTGCAATCCATAAGTTGAGCGGAAGACGGAATAAACCCTTTATTGCTATCAACTGTGCCGCGATTCCGGAGCAGCTTCTGGAGAGCGAACTGTTCGGTTATGTTAAAGGTGCATTTACTGGCGCTTCTGCCAACGGTAAAACAGGGTTGATTCAGGCGGCGAATACGGGCACGCTGTTTCTCGATGAAATAGGTGATATGCCATTAATGTTGCAGGCTAAATTACTGCGCGCTATTGAGGCACGTGAAATTCTGCCGATTGGTGCCAGTAGCCCAATACAAGTCGACATTCGCATCATTTCTGCAACTAATCAGAATTTGGCCCAGTTCATTGCCGAAGGTAAATTCCGCGAAGATCTCTTCTACCGACTTAATGTTATCCCGATAACTCTGCCACCGCTGCGTGAACGTCAGGAAGATATTGAACTATTGGTGCATTACTTTTTACATCTGCATACCCGTCGTCTGGGATCGGTTTATCCTGGCATTGCTCCCGATGTCGTCGAAATATTGCGTAAGCATCGTTGGCCCGGAAACCTGCGCGAGTTAAGCAATTTGATGGAATATCTGGTTAACGTGGTTCCTTCAGGTGAAGTTATCGACAGCACGCTATTGCCGCCAAATCTGCTGAATAATGGCACAACGGAGCAAAGTGATGTAACAGAGGTCAGTGAGGCGCACCTGTCACTCGATGATGCGGGCGGCACGGCGCTGGAGGAGATGGAAAAGCAAATGATCCGCGAGGCGCTTTCACGTCATAACAGCAAGAAGCAAGTTGCTGATGAACTGGGCATCGGCATTGCTACGCTCTATCGCAAGATTAAGAAATATGAGTTGTTAAACACATAACCTCAGTGAATCCGGCCTGAATTCAGGCCGGATATCCTTTTACTTCGTTTTCTCGCAATCCAGAACTGTATTTACAATCATCTGATACCCCGTGCAGCGACAAAGATTTCCCGCCAGTCCGCGACGAATTTCCGTAATGGTTAATGGCTTCTCGCGTGGTTTCGCCAGCATTGCCGTGGTAGCCATAATCAGGCCAGGCGTACAAAACCCGCACTGCACTGCGCCGGATTTCGCATAAGCCTGCTGAACATGAGAAAGTTTTCCGCCTTTCGCTTCACCTTCCAGCGTGCGGATCTCTTTTCCTTCAGCCCAGGCGGCAAGGTATAAGCAACTGTCTATTGCTGTGCCGTCGACCAACACCGTACAGGCACCACATTCACCCACGCAGCACCCTTGTTTGACACTTAGCAGTCCTTGTTCGCGGAGTAATTCCGAGAGCGGCGTGCCTGGTGCGGCGTGAAGCTGAAAAGGCATCCCGTTAATGGTGCATTCGATGGTAATTGTTTCGCTGTGATTCATTGCAATTTTCCCCCCGCCGCGGCGACGGCTTCGCTAATCACTTTTTTGGTCATCGTCTGGATGAGATGCAGACGAAACTCTTTACTGGCCCGCCATGAAGAACGCGGGGCGACATCTTGCAGGACAGATTCGCTGATAGCTTCCAGCGTTTGCAGGTTTAATGGCGCATTTTGTGCAGTCTGTTCGGCATGTTGGCAGCGAATCGGCGTTGGCGCGGCAACACCAAATGCCAGGCGTAATTCGCTGAAATTGCCGTTATCCAGTCGGCAATGTGCGGCGCAGCCAATCGTTGAAATATCCATTGCGTCGCGCATGGCATATTTAAAATGCGCGCTGCCCGCGTGTTCTTTCGGCTGTGGCGGAAAATGAAAGGCGACGAGGATTTCGTCATGCTCAAGAGACACTTTGCCCGGCCCGGTGTGAAAGCCATTAATCGGGACGAAACGAACACCGCGCGGGGAGTGGATCTCCAGTTTCGCGTCATAAATTAGCGTTGGCGTGGCAGAATCTGCGCTGGTGGCACCGTTGCAAATATTTCCACCGTAGGTAGCGACGTTACGGATCTGCGGTCCAGCAATGGACGTGGCCGCAGCACATAACGCCGGGAGATGACGTTGAGTTATAGGATCTTCTATTAGCTGGGTAAATGTCGTTGCAGAGCCGATACGTAGCGAGCCATCTTCCGCCAGCGTAATTCCCCGCAGCTCCGCCAGATTATGAATATCAACAATATGGCGATAACGGTCATTGTGATGGTGGAGCTGAATCAGTACGTCAGTGCCACCGGCGAGCAGTTTGGCCTGCGGGTTGTCAGCCAGCAGGTTGATGGCATCGGCAAGGGTTGCTGCGCGATGGTAAGAAGCAAAATCAAACATGATGTTATCCTCAAATCAATCCTGCCAGATGGAACTCTTCATATAACCGTTTTGGCGTCAGCGGCAGTGTATTGATTGCAACACCGGTAGCCATCTTCACCGCGTTACGAATAGCAGCGGCAACAGGAATTATTGGTGGCTCACCCAGTGACTTATGTCCGTATGCGGATTGCGGCTCATTGATTTCGACGAACGCGCTTTCCAGTTGTGGCAGATCCGGCATGGTCGGCATTTTGTAATCCAGCAGATTGGGGTTACGGACCACGCCGCTTTTAGCATCGATGATCATCTCTTCAAATAGCGCCCAGCCAATGCCCATTCCCATTCCGCCGTGTACCTGACCTTCTGCCAGCAGTGGATTAAGAATATGCCCTGAATCATGAACGTTGAGGATGCGGTTGATGGTGACTTTGCACAGCGCAATATCGACCGTCAGATCAACAAAGGTACAGCCAAACGCCGGTGGGTTAGTGGTGGTTTTGATGGAGCTTTCAGCAGAGAGCTGCCCGCCGCGTTCAGGGTGGTAGAAAGCGTCCATCGCCAAATCTTTTAACGACATTAACGGCTCTTCCGGTCGTTCAACCAGCACGATATGGCCTTTTATCAGGGTCAGATTCATCGCTGACTGATGTAGCATGACTGCGGCGTGAGCGATGATTTTCTCTTTTAATAATAGTGCCGCACTGCGCAGCGCAGGCGCGGCAACATAGCTCTGGCGTGAGGCAAATGCGCCGGGATCGAACGGCGTAACGTCGGTATCTTGAGTTGAAATAACGCGAACGTCGCTGACCGGAACCCCCACGGTTTCTGCCACCATTTGCGAGAAGACGGTGTCGGCACCCTGACCGATTTCCGTCGCGCCGCTTTGCACGTTGATGGTTCCATCCTGATTCATCAGAAGGCGCGCGCCTGCTATTTCTACGCCGACAGGCCAGGTGTTAGAGGTGTAGCTAAAACAGGCGACGCCAACGCCGCGGCGCAAATTGCCTTGCTGGTTCTGGCATTCTGCACGGCGTTTTTCCCATTCAAAGATTTTCCGGCCTTTTTCAAGACACTCCGGCAACCCTGCGCTGTAAATACGTTTGCCCGTGAGCGGATTAGCATCTCCTTCGCGGGCGGCGTTGCGTAAACGAATTTCAACAGGATCAATACCTAACGCTGTCGCGGCGTCATCAAGCATAGACTCAACGGCAAATACGACTTGTGGCGCGCCATAACCACGCATCGCACCAGCCGAGGGGAGGTTGGTATAGCAGGTCTTTGAACTGTAAGCGTAGGCACAACGAGGATAAAGGTAAGCGACTTTATTCCCCCCCGCAGAAGCGATGGAGTGCCCGTGAGATGCATAAGCGCCGGTGTTAGACAGAACATCCAGACTATAACCTTTCAATGTTCCGTCGCGGTTCACGCCCATTTGCCCGTCAATGGTAAAAGCGTGGCGGGTACGGGTTGCGAGGAAACACTCTTCACGGCTAAGGGAAACTTTCACCGGAATGCCGCCAAGCTTGCTGGTCAGGAATGCCGCCATTGGCTCTTCCAGTACATCCTGTTTATTACCAAAACCGCCACCGACAAATGGTTTGATGACTCGTACGCATGACCAGGGAATATCCAGCGCCTGACCAACCACGCGGCGAACAATGTGCGGGATCTGGGTGCTGGAAACGATGGTAATTCGCGAGTCATCCTCCATCCACGCCAGCGATGTTACGCTTTCCATGTGACAATGTTGAATAACGGGGGTCTGATAGTGCCCCTGTACCTGGTAGTCGGCGGCATCGATTGTTTGTTGGACATTACCCGTCGACATCGTGCTTTGTTTCAGTAAATTGCCACCGTTATGGATTGGTGCAGCGTCTTCTGCCAGCGCCGCTTCTGGCGTGGTGATAACGGGTAATTCTTGCCACTCAATGCTGACCAATTGCGCCGCTTTTTCTGCCGTGAGTTCATCGCGGGCCACGACGATGGCAACGGCGTCACCATGATGACGAACATGGCGAGTTAGCAGTGCGCGATCGGCGGTATCGCGCTTGTTTTCGTCAAGTGTCCAGGCATGCCCAGCTGTAGCGAATGGAATATCAGGCACATCTTCCCAGGTAAAAATCGCCAGTACGCCCGGCAAACTTCTGGCTTGTTCATCATTAATACTTACGGCATAACCATGTGCGATAGGGCTACGTACATATTTCGCATAACACATGCCCGCCATAACATAATCGTCAGTATATCGTGCCCGCCCGGTGACCTTAGCAATGGCATCGACGCGCATGCATGATTCACCCGTAGCGGTTGCTTCCCGCGCTTCCATAGAAATCCCCTCGATTTGAACATTTGGTTCTTATGGCAAAGATTTAGTCTAAGCAGGCAAGATTTACGCCAGAAACGACGATAAGCGTTAGGGGAGGTAGGAAGTGTGATGACGTTAAAAAAACACAGATATGATACGAAACAGGACTCTGAATAGGGGCAGTGATACGTATCAATATGAGTGGCGATAAAATCAATGTGATAAATTGGGATTATTACGCATCAGGATGGGAAATAGGGTAAAAAGTCAGGAAGTTCGATACCTCTACAGCGAATATTTTGCTGATGATACTTCCCTTTGCCAAATGAAATTAACCTCTTTCTCTATTACCACGTTTTTCCAGAAGCAAGAGATTGGGTATCAAGAGGCTGGCTGCTATGATAAGGCGTCTTGTTTTTTAAGCGAGGAAAGATTTTGAGTGCGGGACGCCTGAATAAAAAATCTCTGGGTATCGTGATGTTGTTATCGGTTGGACTGCTTTTGGCGGGCTGTTCGGGTAGCAAATCATCCGATACAGGAACGTATTCCGGCTCCGTTTACACCGTGAAACGGGGGGATACGCTATATCGTATTTCGCGCACCACGGGAACCAGCGTAAAAGAACTGGCGCGACTGAACGGCATTTCCCCCCCTTACACCATTGAAGTTGGTCAGAAACTAAAACTGGGTGGGGCGAAAAGTAGCAGTATTACACGTAAATCAACCGCCAAATCAACGACCAAAACCGCATCGGTTACACCGTCATCAGCGGTACCGAAATCATCCTGGCCGCCAGTAGGGCAACGTTGTTGGTTATGGCCAACGACAGGGAAAGTTATCATGCCGTATTCGACAGCAGATGGCGGCAATAAAGGGATTGATATCTCAGCTCCACGGGGTACACCTATTTACGCCGCGGGTGCAGGAAAGGTGGTGTATGTGGGCAACCAGCTGCGTGGCTACGGTAATCTCATCATGATTAAACACAGTGAAGATTACATTACGGCTTACGCCCATAATGACACGATGCTGGTAAATAATGGGCAAAGCGTGAAGGCTGGGCAAAAAATCGCCACTATGGGGAGCACGGATGCGGCATCTGTTCGCCTGCATTTCCAGATTCGTTACCGTGCAACGGCAATTGATCCGCTACGTTACTTGCCGCCTCAGGGCAGCAAGCCAAAATGCTGATGGCGAATTAATCAGCAGTCAGCAGCGTGGCACTTGCTAAGGAGAGCGTAAGGTTTATAATGCCTTACGCATCTCGAAGCGGGCGTAGTTCAATGGTAGAACGAGAGCTTCCCAAGCTCTATACGAGGGTTCGATTCCCTTCGCCCGCTCCATGACCTTTCTTAAAGTACTCCAACCTACTGAATCCTAAGGGATACGGCTTTAAGCCTTCCGCTAGTTTTACTCACTGTAACCAACACTGTAACTAAATTTGTTGAAATAGTGAGCAGACTTAAGATCTCAGTACATGCTCAACTCAAAAACCTATCTTTATCAGCGCAATGGCGTCTTTTATATCCGCCTCAGGATGAAGTCCACAGATCGCCTGACCGTTTCACATCCTTCCCATAGCCGTTATAAAATAGCGTCAGTATCACTACGGACTAAGGATAGACGTACAGCTATGGCTTACTCACGGCAAATCAAGGCAGCACTTAGGGCAATCCATGCAGACAGACCCAACGCCTCCTATGAGGAAATGAGGGAACACCTGAGGGACATCGCAGAGTGGGAGTTGTCTACAGGTCGTTCAGACCTCTTCGAGCCAGATATGAGAGATCTATACCGTGACCAGTATGGGGAAGTGGGAGAGAATCTTGTCCATGCTCTGGCAAGCGAGCCACTGACTATTGACCAGCATCGCTATATTAATGAGGCTCTTAATGTACTCAAGGCCTGCATGAAGCGCATTGAAGCGGGAGATAGCCAGCCACTTATAGATTATATAGATGGATTTGATGCTGCTGCTGGGGCTAATGGCCAAGCCTCTGCAACTCTATCTGTTAGTGCTCCCCAAAAAACAAGCATTACTGAAGGCAAACACTGCGTAACCGTTGCTTCTCTCTTTGAGCAGTACGAGCAGGAAAACGCCCAGAACTGGAAGCCAGCAACATTACGAGAAAACAAAGCTTCTCATGCTGCGTTAATCGAAGTTTTTGATTATCTGGGCCTCAATGCTGACGCCAATGTGTTAGCTCGTGCGGATATGCTTAGGGTTCGGGATATCCTCCAGCAATTGCCGAAGAATCGTAAGCAGCGTTTCAAAGATGTTCCGTTGGTTGACCTGCTAGGTCGTGAGGATAAAACCGATTGTCTGGATATTGTTACCATCAATAATAAATATCTCATTAAGATGGCGGCTGTTTTCAAGTGGGCCGTGCGTAATGACCTGATTAAAAAGAATATGACAGAAGGGCTAGAGCTTAAGGTTCCCCAGCGTAAAGCCTCTGAGGCGCGTAATGCTTTCTCTACGGAGCAGGTAGGACAACTACTGGCTGCCGCCCAAGTTTACTCACAGAGACCTTCTGGTAAGCCGTATCATTATTATGTTACCGCCTTGGCTGCTATCACTGGGGCGAGACTCAATGAAATAGCCCAACTACAGGTCAAAGACGTCAGGACCACTGAGGCGGGAACCGTTTATATTCATATCAATGAAGACGGTGATGCTGCCAACTTACTGATTTAGTGTATGATGGTGTTTTTGAGGTGCTCCAGTGGCTTCTGTTTCTATCAGCTGTCCCTCCTGTTCAGCTACTGACGGGGTGGTGCGTAACGGCAAAAGCACCGCCGGACATCAGCGCTATCTCTGCTCTCACTGCCGTAAAACATGGCAACTGCAGTTCACTTACACCGCTTCTCAACCCGGTACGCACCAGAAAATCATTGATATGGCCATGAATGGCGTTGGATGCCGGGCAACAGCCCGCATTATGGGCGTTGGCCTCAACACGATTTTACATCACTTAAAAAACTCAGGCCGCAGTCGGTAACCTCGCGCATACAGCCGGGCAGTGACGTCATCGTCTGCGCGGAAATGGACGAACAGTGGGGCTATGTCGGGGCTAAATCGCGCCAGCGCTGGCTGTTTTACGCGTATGACAGGCTCCGGAAGACGGTTGTTGCGCACGTATTCGGTGAACGCACTATGGCGACGCTGGGGCGTCTTATGAGCCTGCTGTCACCCTTTGACGTGGTGATATGGATGACGGATGGCTGGCCGCTGTATGAATCCCGCCTGAAGGGAAAGCTGCACGTAATCAGCAAGCGATATACGCAGCGAATTGAGCGGCATAACCTGAATCTGAGGCAGCACCTGGCACGGCTGGGACGGAAGTCGCTGTCGTTCTCAAAATCGGTGGAGCTGCATGACAAAGTCATCGGGCATTATCTGAACATAAAACACTATCAATAAGTTGGAGTCATTACCCCCTTGATAAGCTTGTTGAGCTCAGAACTAGAAAAAAAAGAATAAACATGATAAACGATCTGAAGAGTATATTGTTAAAATCCTCAGAGGAAGTTGATGTTTTTATCAAAATTTTTGAAAGTTGGAGAAAAAAATTACCGGCAATATCAGGTCCTGTAAATCTCTATATACCTACCAGTTTCAAAGATAAGTATCTTGAAGTAGAGTCATATTTTGTCGACAAATCAATATGGAATGTCCATATTACATTTCATGATGATAAGCGTTTTGTGTTTTTTACCGATCAATTTATTGCTGAATTTAGTCCGCAGGAATTTGTGGATAATTGTGAGCAATATTTAATTAATAATCATTGTTTCTCCCCTGACAAGGTTAACGAAATCTGCGAACAAGCCAGACATTATTTAGTTGAAAAAATGTTTGAAACACATTCTTTGGATATGAATAATTCTGTTTTGGCAAGCCCTGAGGACTTATAGCTCACTGGCTCAGGTTTAATGATTTGAATATAATCTAATTGTAATATTTTAATCATCTCATTATTTTTTAATGTCTGTGGTATTTTTTTACGCAAAAATTTTATTTTTAATTATATTTCATTATTATTTCATCAATGTATTCTTTGGATTTTGCTTATAATAATGGAAGGGATGATTATAAATGAATACGTTAAAGCATTTACACTCAGGATGAATATATGGGAAAAATTAAAATTGTAGTTTCAGATCAGCAGCCGTTTATGATTGATGGGATAATTGGATTTCTCGGACATTATCCTGATTTATATGAGGTTGTTGGGGGCTATAAAGATCTGAAGAAAGCTATAGCGGAGTGTAACAAATCTACAGCCCAAATATTTATTTTAGGAGAATTTGCAGGTGGAATGATGGGGTCCGAACTCGTAAAATGGGTTAAATCGCATAAGATAGATGCTCATATTATTACATTTGTAGCAAAGATGCCGTATATTGATTCAATAAAATTGCTTGAAGCAGGTGCGAAAGGATGCGTATGGAAAACCAGTCACCCGGCGAAACTAAATCGTGCTATTGATTCGATTAGTAATGGTTACACTTATTTTGATAGTGTACATATGGATTGTGAAAAAATATCTTCCAGGTATTCCTCTGATAATCAACTTACAAATCGTGAGTCAGAAATATTACAACTCATAGCTGATGGTAAAACAAACAAAGAAATCGCTAATTTCTTGCAGTTAAGCAGGAAAACAGTCGAAACTCATAGACTCAATATCATGAAGAAATTAGATGTTCACAGTGGTATCGAGTTGATCAAAACAGCTTTACGTATGGGTGTTTGCACTATATAAAAAAAAGAGGCTTTAGGCTCATTTTGCTGAAGCCTTACGATTGTCTAGTTCATTAAGCCTGGTATATACAATATATATTTTGGGGCATATTGCTGTCTCTTTTTTTGGTTATCCATTGCAAAACCCGCATTATAAGTCCCCAGGCATTGCCACGTTACTCCACAACGTGAAAAATGGTTATATAAAATCTCGGTTCCTATTTTAATGTTCAGACAAGGGTTATCTAACAAATCTCGTTCATCTTTTATTATTCCACGTTTTTTTAACAGGGGAATATGCATCTGGTTTATCTGCATTAACCCATAATCTAAACTCTTTATATTGTTATTCTTATCTCTGTTCTTGCCTATGCTATCCTTTTTTAGATTGCTTTCAACAAGAGCGATAGCTTTAATTAAATTTGGTTCGATTCTGAACATTGTTCCTGCTTCATTAGAGCAAGAGTTGCTGGCGAAAGACTGTTTGTAATAAATATACAAAACGTGAAGATGGTTAAGAATTTAACTTTTGGTGAGTGCATATTTTTTCATGTGTGAGGATTGAATGAAAGGAACGAGATACTATTATAAAAGTATCTCGTTATGATTTATTTGGTCAATCGTCTACCATTCAATTTTATAGTAAGGTGAGATAGGATTATCTTCTGAATACATATCATTTTGAAAAGACGCCATCCATGTTGAAACTATAAATGCTTGTATTTGATCTGTATCAGTAGCACTGGTGTTGATGTGTTTATCTAATGATACGACTTCATCACCCGTTGCATTCGCTATATTTGAACTTTGAGATAAATTATTGATACCGATTGGATTAGTCATAAAGCTCCCTTTTTTAATTGTCCAGGCCAATGGTCTTTACATCATACTTTTAACTCTAGAGCATTTTAAATACCTTGCAATAAGGTGAATATCTTAGATATTTTTATCTCTGTTGTTTAAATAACAAGTTGCATACATCTAAATAATAAAATTGCGTCAATAAAAATTTATCGCATACAAATTCTCGTCAGCTGCTTTAATTTCAAAATGTTGTCAATTATAACTCGATGGCTTTCACTCTCAGTTTCTTTATAGTAGAGTTTAATGTTGTTTTTGAGCGGGTTAGGCACATACATATCTACACATTCTTTTATCACAACTGCTTTTCGTCTTCTGGGTTCGAGTTGTAGTGATTTGTCTATACAAATCCTTGCCTCTTCAATTTTTTCATTATGAAAGTGGACTAGTGCCCTATAGTAGTAGAGAGAGGCTATATCAGTTGAGTGTATCTTAGCCTGTTCAAATAAGATATGAGATACTTTTGCTTGTCCAGACAGACCAGTTATCAGTCCCATAATAGCTAAAATTTTTCCATCGACAGTGGTTATGTCTGATACATAATCTAAAAGCTCTAATGCTTTTTGAGCAGCAAGTTCAAGTTCACTTTTTCCATGAAGTGCCAAAGACATATGGCATTCCGCTAGAAGGCAATAACATTCTGTTTTTAGCGTCTGTATATCACTTTTATTTTGTAATCTATCAAATATAGTCATGGCCCTGTAAATGCTTTCAGGGGTGAAGTCGTAAAGTTCTTTCTTTCCGGCTAACATTTCATCTGATAAATAATGATTCTTATATCCTTGGTCCTGCTTAGCTAATCTTACAGATCGTTCTGGTTTATGTACCGTTTGAAGGATATTATCTATAATAAATTGTGATGTATTATGTAGTTCATCAACAGGGAGATGATTACTGGCGATGAGGAAAAGGTTTTTAGCGTCGATCAACTCAATGTATAAAGTGTTCACTGCATTATTCTGGTTTATTCTTCCTGTAACGAAATAATCTGGCTTGAATCTGCTCAAGAATGAATTTTGAGATATGTGATCATTACAAAAATTTGTCGCAGCCATCGGATAGGTATAGAGACCATCGATTTTTTTATTTGAAATGATTTGCACTAATTCCTGATTAAGTATTAATGGATCCAGTGTATTCAATGAAGTAGTGAAAGGGAATATAGCTATGGAATAGTCTGAAGTATTATCTTCATTAATTTTAGTTTTGAAAACCTGCCCGCTGAAACGATAACCTTTCCGGTAGATTGTTTCTATGCAACGATCATAGCCAATTTTTTCAAAAATGCAGCGCAAAGAATAGATACATCTTGTCAGGGACTCGTCACTAACAATAATATTTTTCCATACTGATTCGATGATCATATCTTTCAGTACAACATGACCAGCGGATTCAAGTAATACTATTAATACACCTAACTCTTTCTGTGGAATATAAACTTGCTCATTTCCTTGAGTAAGAATTCCATCTTCCGTGAGCGTTAATCCCTCAAGAAAATGATATGAGAATTTATTTTCTAAGTCCATTAGTTAACCTCTATGAAAAAATTGGTTTCTTGCATCCTGCTTAAGCAATAGAAATTATGGCTATTCATATTTATGTGTCATTAATGCTACAGGAAATTACATTCGACATATCTATGGTTGTGTTCACTAATTTATCTTAGGAATTCAGTGATGTAATCTGAAATAACCTTATTCAATTTTTATAAAGTAGATTGTTCTCTAACGCATTGAAAAATAATGATTTATAGTATGCTCTTAACTGTTTTAAGATGCTGATTTAAGAAAACATAATAGGTGCTGGTTATAGTGGTTAACTGCACTATAACCAGCAAATTTAACCAAATGATTGTAATGCTTAGCCATTATCTTCTGAATTATCGTTTAAGAGTTCAATATATGCCTGCGCTTTACTCTTAACACTATCATCCTCACAATTGTTAATAATGTGATAGAAACATTGCATTGCGTTATCGATATTTTTAGCCCCAATCTGACATTGACCCATACGATAAATAACTGAATAGTCATCATACGGGGAGTAATTGTAACTTAGTTTGTAAAGGTCATATGCTTGTTGATATTTCTTTTTTGGCTGACATACTGATGCAAAATCTTTTAGATACTCATGATTTTCGAACGCATAAATGCACAAAAATTTATAATAAATTTCTGCGTCCGTTATATTACCCTTTTCATGGTAGTCGAATGCATATGCATATATTCTATCAAGGATATCAGGAGTTAAACCATGTAGTAATGCCAGATTTTCTCCTTTCGATAATGCGTGTTTTAGTTGATTTGCCCATTCATCACTATTATTGAATATTTCAATTGTTTCTGTGCTCATAATATTCCTCTGTGATGTGTCTCGTGATGCTAAATTATTATTGATTGACTCATTAATATTTTTACATTTATCTTTTTTAAATTATTAGTTTTAAGCTTGCATTGCTTATGGTATATTTTCATTATTGGTAAAAGTACTGTTCACTACAAACTAATAATATCATTAGTTGTTTTACTAATATTCACCTTATTAGTTATCTTAATTACGACATTACATAAATGCCTTAATGTGTATGACCTGGATTCATAGTATCAATTGCCATTTTTTCAATGAAAATTAAAAAGGGGATTTTTGAGAAGGGTAGAATGTCGTTTGTTTTTTTCTTTATTATGTCTGGTGACGAGGGGGGATAGAACGTCTGTGCATATAGTAGTGAATTTATTCAGGTCTACATTATTCTCTATTTTGGTCAGTTTTATGAGTTCATTTACAGCCATACTCATTAAATCATCTGTTATCGAAAATTTATATATGCTCATAGCAGATAATATTGCTTGCTGAATTATCTCTTCAGAAATATCCGCTATCTTTATTGACAAATCATGTGTTAGATATTTTCCTCCAAGAGATTCTTGTTCAATATAATTTAAACCAGACCCCATTGTGATTTTAACTGGATTAACGGATTTCTCTTCATTTTTCTTATTTTTGTTCTCCTGATCAGGAACTAATGGTTGCAGTGGTAGGCTATTATTAATATTTCGTGGCTTCATTTTACATTTCTCTCATTTGATTAGAGCAAAATCCGAATTCGCAGCTTCTGATAATGTCAAATATCACCTTTTCTCATGCTTTATTCTATCAAAAATCGCTCATTTTTACTTTTTTTACCATAATGTTACTAAGTAGCATCGGCAATTTACATAACTTACACGTTGTTTTTTATATCTCGAAAAAACAGATAGATAGTGTGCGCACTCGAAATGATATTGGTAACATAAATAGCTTTATTCGTGATAAACATCTCAAAAGATTTCCTTTATTATATTCGAAATTCATTTGATCAAGGTTATCACCTTATGGAGACGTTACGTAGAATGACTATATTTGTTATCGGCACATTAGGGGTATTAATTTTAGTATTGATGGAAGGTGATTATTGAACAGTAACATCGAGTCACGGTAAAAATGTGAGGTATACAATGGACATTGAATTTTCGCAGATTCATGAAATGGTCTATATGCATGATATTGTAAATTCGGACTCGAAAAAGAAACCAAGGATTCCGTTAAAAAAATTCCTTAATGCTGAGAATGTTCTCACGCAAACAACATCATGGACATTAAAATCAAGATATGTGAATGTTAATTCTGTCAATAAAGTCAACGTAAAGAGTAAAGTTAAAAACAGTTATATCTCACGATCTGTCAATGATGAGTTTAGTTTAACAGATGATGAAATCAATTCTTTTAAAGAAACGTTAGTCCTTTCCTCTATTGATTCACTGAGTAAACTGGTTCTTAATAATCCTCTTTCTGTATTGTTTACATCGACTGTACGAAGGAATAATAATCGAGCTAAGATGAATGTCGAGTTCGACTCATGGATTTGCACCAGATGTTGTTGATACATGATATTTTACATTGCAAGGAGATGTCTAAAATGAAAGATGTTGATCAAAACTTTGATGCTCTAGACTGCCATATACTGCGAGAATATTTAATTTTATTGTTTTATGATTAACGAGGTTCCATCTTTTTGTTATCTATTTTAGTTTACCTTGCACAATGCATTATTGCTCTGTTACCAATGCTCAAAATAAAAGCATGCTTACCTTGCTTTAGTATATTATAGCTTACACTTTTTTCTGGAAAGACATAAAAATCAGGAATAAGTTGTGCAAGTCTATCATCATCAACTTGATCCATAATCTCAAACTTATTAACTTTCTTTGATGTTAAATGGGCTGTGTCATAGTTTTCAATCCATGTGTATTCAATATTTCGCCGTATTGATTTACTTTCTCTGTTACCTTGTTGCCAGGTTCCACTCAACGCAACAGTTCCTGTTTTATTTTTTTTGTTATACATAAAGTCGATGGTAAGATTTGCTCGTCCCTGGTCATTAAAAATTACCCAATTTGCAGTGCATGTTTCGTTATATATCATTTTTTCTGCAGTGTAAGAATAGACAGTGAAGAGAATAAACCCACTGATAAAAACTAAAATAAATAATAAGTTTTTTTTATAATCAATCACGATTAACCTCACGGTAAGACAGGGTTAAACAGTCTGCCACTTCATGTTGGTTATAGTTTTTATTGCATGCCATAACAATCATCCCCGGTGAGGATTTTGCAAGAGGGAAGTATAACCACGGATGTTTTTTACAGTTAATCCCCGAATCCAGTATCCGTGTTTTATATTTATCGAACTCTTTCAACCCATCAATTGTATCTTCTGTTACATTAAAATGGCAGCCATTAATTTCCGCAACAGTCTTGTAATCCTTGAAAAATGGCTTCGGTTGATTATTATTCCATAGCCAATATGCAGAATATGCGCCTATGACAAATGCGCTCAACATAATTAGATGACTTTTTATATGTTTGAGGATTTTGTTATTGAAATTCTTTGCGCCACCAATGCTCTCTTTGTATCCCGCATTAACTTTTATGGCAGGTGGGGCATTGTGTGTATGTGCGTCTGTTGACGAGTTTATTACATGATTTTGTATGTTAATGTCATTATGGATCTTGAATCCTCTTCTCGGCACGGTTGCAATTAGCGAGTGGGTAGTATCACCAACAGCGCGAAATCCGCGTCTGATAATGGATATGTTCTGATATAACGTGTTAGTAGGCACACGCATACCTTCTTCTTCCCAGACTCTGGTGAAAAAATCTTGTTGTGCAACCACATCAGGAAAAGCTTCAAGTAGAAGTGATAAACATCGACTGGCTGGCGTTGTCAGAACGACGTTAAGATCGGCGTTATGTACCGATATTAATTTTCGGTGCTCAGGCCAGAACTCGATATTATCGTTAATAATCCAGTGCATACGTCAATAAACACTAAATCAATCGAAATGGAGATCACATAGTTTGCTAAGTATATTGGTATTTACGGCATAAATATATATTAATTTTATATTTATCATGATGATTGAAATGAGGCTTTAATGTTGCAACGTAAAACTTTACGTAAATTAACATGGTTAACATTTATGCCACTATTGTTTGTAAATTCATATTTCGTAATGCTTCTGAATTTTTCGTGTGATGGTTTTAAATACTATGGTGTTTACTCTTGAGGGGACGGCCTATTTATAAAATACGGACATTTCAATAAATGCCCGTATAAACAGAGTATGATTCTGGCTGGTCGTTGAGTATCAATGTTGGACCGAATGTGAACGAATAAATAATTCGTTTATTTTACCACCCATTCTCTTTTCGATTCGTTGCTTGTACGCGTAGATGCTACGGATATCCATATCCAGAACTTCAGCAATCTGATATGGATTATAACCAGAAACCATATACCCCATTATGGTGAATTCCATCTGAGTTAATGTGTTACCTCTGGTAAATGATAAATAACGACCAATAAATAGTTGTCTGATCTTTTCATTGGCAACATCAAGACCATCATCATTATATATGACAGCAGATATTGCTGAGTTGTGTTTTCGCCAGTAATTAGCTAACGATTGCATATTGCGGTCGCTGACTAAAACAATCCCCATGTCAGTACTTGCAAGATAGTCAATCCAGTCTTTTTCAAGGAATAGACGTAAAAAACTTACTGAAAAATCGACAAAAATATATCCGCTTAATCTCGCATTGTGGTTTTTTGTTAAGATACCTTCTACCACACCACGATTAAAATATGAACTTTCTTCGGGCCACATACAAAAACACGAGTTTGCGCAGTACTGCAAACGCGGTGACTCTTCTGGCATTATTTGGCAATGCATTGAGCAACTATTGCATGTAAGACTTTTATAACGACTACAAAGCCCCATGTTAAGAACCTCCCTATCCGTATATAATTGCATAATTTCATTGGTGATTGATGATGTCAATACACCATGATTTTGTAATTTTGCTGGGAAAAATTGCGATTAATCTGTATTTGCTATAATTCTGATTAAGACATTTTAAAATGCATTTCTCGTTATTAAATATGATTATGTTTCACTGATTTAATCTTACCTGGTTGAGGGTGGTTCAGATAACTATCTCATGGTATGAGAATATCTATATCGCAAATTGTTTTTGAATGACCGGAAGATATCTTGCGAATCTAAGTTATGCATCTTAAATAGTCTTATTTAAGATGTTCAGATCTCTTTGTGTGTTTAACTAACTGATAATACTAGGATATGATGAGGGAAGTGATAGTGCGGAATAATAACGAATGAACATTATGAAAACTGGAATGGTTCAAAATTGTAGCAATTTTGAACCATTCACAATGGATATCAGCTAAAGAACATTACCGATACGCACAGGATACCCACGATCAGCGTAATCAGATTTCCGATGGAACGCCAGGGTTTAAGCGCCGGGATCAGATACGTTGACAACGTAGGCATGATGAAAAGTATCATGGCAATGAGCGGGCCGCTGATCGCGTAAATCATCGAAATCGCGTTCGGGTTAATGCAACAAACAATGAAGGTGATCAGCGATACCAACATAATTGATAGTGCGCGGTTAAATGCACGACTTTTCTTTACACCAACCTGCTGTAGTGTTGTTTTGACGACCTCCGTGGCACCTTCAATAACGCCAAAGTACGTACCCAGGAATGATTTCGACATCGCAACTACTGCGACAATAATCCCGGAAATTGACAGCCATGCTGGGGCGTTCGGCAGCATAGAAAGCGCCGATAAAATGGTGACCCCTTCTTCTTTAGCCGCTTCAATATACGAAGGTGGAATAGAAAGCAGGCAGCTAAAGACAAAGAACAGTACACTTATGCAGATGATGAGATAAGCGACTTTCATAATTTTTTTGCATTTATCCATAGCGTGTTCGCCATATTTTTCACGTCTGTCTATGGCAAACGTAGAAATAATGGGCGTATGGCTAAAGGCGAAAACCATCACGGGAATCGATATCCATATCTGGTGAAGGGTATTCTGATTGAACTCTACCTGGGTCGTTAATAGATCAGGTTGCCAACTACCGACAAGGTAAATGGAAAGAAATAAGAAATAGGCAATCAATGGGAATACCAAAAAACCCATTACCCGAATGGTTGCATGGCGTCCCATCAGAAAAATGAGATTCAGGATTAATACAACACCCAGACTCACCAACATACGGATGCGAAGATCAATAACCATATGCTTTGCCAGCTGTTCCGTAAGTGAGTTGGTAATTGCCACTGCATATATCAACACGACGACAAAAAAGGCGATGAAGTACAGCGTGGTAATCAGATTACCAATCTTCTTGCCATAGTAGTGTGTTACTGCGCCCGTTATCCCTTCACCTGCTGATGTTTTCGATGAGAGGATGAACTGGCATAAGGCTTTATGTGGCCAATATGTTAAAGGCCAGGCGACCAGAGCAGTAATAAACAGGACCACAGCCCCTGCCGAACCTAACTGAATAGGAAGGAAGAGCGTGCCTGCACCAACGGCTGTGCCGTAGAGCGCGAAACTCCACAGAGTTTCTTCTTTAGACCAAATATTAGACATTATCTGAACGTATCATCTACAAATTAAACAAAATGGAGGGCAATTTACCATAAACCAGGTTAAGTATGGGAGATTAACGCCCTATCTACCCCTCTATTGGTGGGTTAGTGGTTGCAAACCTTACGTGCCAGTTATGACTCTGACTACTGCTCAGGCATATTTCCTTTGTGATAAAAATCACTTTTTTTAAACAATTAAGATAACTGTAATTAACAATCATTTACTATTGCACTGTTAATTGGTGCGAGGTTGTGATGAAAGACGTTGTGATTGTCGGGGCGTTACGGACACCTATCGGCTGCTTTCGCGGTGCGTTAGCGGGTCATTCCGCCGTGGAACTTGGTAGTCTGGTCGTGAAAGCGTTAATAGAACGTACCGGCGTTCCTGCATATGCGGTGGATGAAGTAATTCTTGGTCAGGTGTTGACTGCAGGGGCAGGGCAGAATCCGGCAAGGCAATCGGCTATTAAAGGTGGTCTGCCTAATAGCGTTTCTGCAATCACGATTAATGACGTCTGCGGTTCCGGACTTAAAGCACTGCATCTGGCTACTCAGGCGATACAGTGTGGCGAGGCTGATATTGTCATCGCCGGTGGCCAGGAAAACATGAGCCGCGCACCACATGTTCTGACTGATAGCCGCACCGGTGCACAGCTTGGCAATAGCCAGCTGGTTGACAGTCTTGTGCATGATGGGTTATGGGATGCCTTCAATGATTATCATATTGGTGTCACCGCCGAAAATCTGGCTCGCGAATATGGCATCAGCCGTCAATTGCAGGATGCTTACGCACTTAGCTCGCAACAAAAAGCGCGAGCGGCGATTGACGCCGGACGATTTAAAGATGAGATCGTCCCGGTAATGACCCAAAGTAACGGTCAGACGTTGGTTGTTGATACCGATGAACAGCCACGCACTGACGCCAGTGCAGAAGGTTTAGCCCGTTTAAATCCTTCATTTGATAGTCTCGGTTCTGTGACAGCGGGTAATGCATCATCCATAAACGATGGCGCAGCTGCGGTAATGATGATGAGCGAAGCCAAAGCACGAGCGTTGAATTTACCCGTGCTGGCCCGCATTCGCGCATTTGCCAGCGTTGGTGTAGATCCGGCATTGATGGGAATTGCGCCGGTGTATGCGACCCGCCGTTGCCTGGAGCGTGTAGGCTGGCAGTTGGCTGATGTCGATCTTATCGAGGCTAATGAAGCGTTTGCTGCACAGGCGCTTTCGGTTGGCAAGATGCTTGAGTGGGATGAGCGTCGGGTCAATGTCAATGGTGGTGCGATCGCACTTGGTCACCCGATAGGCGCTTCCGGTTGCCGAATCCTGGTTTCTCTGGTTCATGAAATGGTGAAACGTAATGCCCGCAAAGGACTGGCAACGCTTTGTATCGGCGGGGGCCAGGGTGTGGCATTGACCATTGAACGTGACGAATAGCTCTGCATTTCCTCCTTACCGATAAATATCTGCCGTCATTAATCTGTTGAATAATGATGGCTGGCAAGTCGACATACATTTTCTGGGCTCCCTCATTTTTCCATTCTCATGACATATTCGTGATCGACACTGCACTTTTTTTAATCCTTAACTTAAAAATGAAACATTGTTTTATTTTTAATTGAAAACCCTAGCCCATGGGCATATCATCCCTTTATAGAGAAAACAAAACAGTGTTTCACTATCGTTTTCTATTTTCACGCTTCACTGATTATCGGAGGTTGATGTGGACGTAAGACAGAGCATCCACAGTGCGCACGCAAAAACGCTGGATACCCAAGGGCTGCGCAATGAATTTTTGGTTGAAAAGGTATTTGTCGCCGATGAGTACACCATGGTTTACAGCCACATTGACCGAATTATTGTTGGCGGCATTATGCCGATAACTAAAACGGTTTCCGTTGGCGGGGAAGTTGGTAAACAACTCGGCGTAAGCTATTTCCTTGAACGTCGCGAGTTAGGTGTTATCAATATTGGCGGTGCCGGTACGATTACTGTCGATGGCCAATGCTATGAAATCGGTCACCGCGACGCCCTGTATGTTGGTAAAGGTGCAAAAGAAGTTGTCTTTGCCAGTATTGATACCGGCACTCCGGCGAAGTTTTATTACAATTGCGCACCCGCGCATACGACGTATCCCACCAAAAAAGTCACCCCGGACGAAGTATCTCCAGTCACGTTAGGCGATAACCTCACCAGTAACCGTCGCACTATTAACAAATATTTTGTCCCGGATGTGCTGGAAACCTGCCAATTGAGTATGGGGCTGACGGAGCTGGCTCCAGGTAACTTGTGGAACACCATGCCGTGTCACACCCACGAGCGCCGGATGGAAGTTTATTTCTATTTCAATATGGATGATGACGCCTGCGTTTTCCACATGATGGGGCAACCGCAAGAAACGCGTCACATTGTGATGCATAACGAGCAGGCGGTGATCTCCCCGAGCTGGTCGATCCATTCCGGCGTCGGAACCAAAGCTTATACCTTTATCTGGGGCATGGTTGGTGAAAACCAGGTCTTTGATGATATGGACCATGTGGCCGTTAAAGATTTGCGCTAGTTGTGGGCATAAACGAATAAGGTATTGTTATGATTTTAAGTGCATTTTCTCTCGAAGGTAAAGTTGCGGTCGTCACTGGTTGTGATACTGGACTGGGTCAGGGGATGGCGTTGGGGCTGGCGCAAGCGGGCTGTGACATTGTTGGCATTAACATCGTTGAACCGACTGAAACCATCGAGCAGGTCACAGCGCTGGGGCGTCGTTTTTTAAGCCTGACCGCCGATCTGCGAAAGATTGATGGTATTCCAGCACTGCTGGATCGCGCGGTAGCGGAGTTTGGTCATATTGATATCCTGGTGAATAACGCCGGATTGATTCGCCGCGAAGATGCTCTCGAGTTCAGCGAAAAGGACTGGGACGATGTCATGAACCTGAATATCAAGAGCGTATTCTTCATGTCTCAGGCAGCGGCGAAACACTTTATCGCGCAAGGCAATGGCGGCAAGATTATCAATATCGCGTCAATGCTCTCCTTCCAGGGCGGGATCCGTGTGCCTTCTTATACCGCATCAAAAAGCGGCGTGATGGGTGTGACGCGATTGATGGCGAACGAATGGGCTAAACACAACATTAATGTTAATGCGATAGCCCCGGGTTACATGGCGACCAACAATACTCAACAACTACGGGCAGATGAACAACGTAGCGCGGAAATTCTCGACCGCATTCCAGCTGGTCGTTGGGGACTGCCGAGTGACCTGATGGGGCCGATAGTGTTCCTTGCCTCCAGCGCTTCAGATTATGTGAATGGTTATACCATTGCCGTGGATGGCGGTTGGCTGGCGCGTTAATTCATTCTTCTTACTTTTATGACCCTGCCGCATGGCAGGGTTTTTTATACCTGTAGATCATCATAATCCATATCATGGTTATGAAATAATCCATATTAATTATCAATTAATGAACTTTATGAATTTTATCTGCTGTAAAATTAGGTGGTTAATAATAATCTCAATAATTCAACTTAATTTGAAAATTGGAATATCCATCACATAACGACATGTCGCAGCAATTTAATCCATATTTATGCTGTTTCCGACCTGACACCTGCGTGAGTTGTTCACGTATTTTTTCACTATGTCTTACTCTCTGCTGGCAGGAAAAAATGGTTACTATCAATACGGAATCTGCTTTAACGCCACGTTCTTTGCGGGATACGCGGCGTATGAATATGTTTGTTTCGGTAGCTGCTGCGGTCGCAGGATTGTTATTTGGTCTTGATATCGGCGTAATCGCCGGAGCGTTGCCGTTCATTACCGATCACTTTGTGCTGACCAGTCGTTTGCAGGAATGGGTGGTTAGTAGCATGATGCTCGGTGCAGCAATTGGTGCGCTGTTTAATGGTTGGCTGTCGTTCCGCCTGGGGCGTAAATACAGCCTGATGGCGGGGGCCATCCTGTTTGTACTCGGTTCTATAGGGTCCGCTTTTGCGACCAGCGTAGAGATGTTAATCGCCGCTCGTGTGGTGCTGGGCATTGCTGTCGGGATCGCGTCTTACACCGCTCCTCTGTATCTTTCTGAAATGGCAAGTGAAAACGTTCGCGGTAAGATGATCAGTATGTACCAGTTGATGGTCACACTCGGCATCGTGCTGGCGTTTTTATCCGATACAGCGTTCAGTTATAGCGGTAACTGGCGCGCAATGTTGGGGGTTCTTGCTTTACCAGCAGTTCTGCTGATTATTCTGGTAGTCTTCCTGCCAAATAGCCCGCGCTGGCTGGCGGAAAAGGGGCGTCATATTGAGGCGGAAGAAGTATTGCGTATGCTGCGCGATACGTCGGAAAAAGCGCGAGAAGAACTCAACGAAATTCGTGAAAGCCTGAAGTTAAAACAGGGCGGTTGGGCACTGTTTAAGATCAACCGTAACGTCCGTCGTGCTGTGTTTCTCGGTATGTTGTTGCAGGCGATGCAGCAGTTTACCGGTATGAACATCATCATGTACTACGCGCCGCGTATCTTCAAAATGGCGGGCTTTACGACCACAGAACAACAGATGATTGCGACTCTGGTCGTAGGGCTGACCTTTATGTTCGCCACCTTTATTGCGGTGTTTACGGTAGATAAAGCAGGGCGTAAACCGGCTCTGAAAATTGGTTTCAGCGTGATGGCGTTAGGCACTCTGGTGCTGGGCTATTGCCTGATGCAGTTTGATAACGGTACGGCTTCCAGTGGCTTGTCCTGGCTCTCTGTTGGCATGACGATGATGTGTATTGCCGGTTATGCGATGAGCGCCGCGCCAGTGGTGTGGATCCTGTGCTCTGAAATTCAGCCGCTGAAATGCCGCGATTTCGGTATTACCTGTTCGACCACCACGAACTGGGTGTCGAATATGATTATCGGCGCGACCTTCCTGACGCTGCTCGACAGCATTGGCGCTGCCGGTACGTTCTGGCTCTACACTGCGCTGAACATTGCGTTTGTGGGCATCACTTTCTGGCTCATTCCGGAAACCAAAAATGTCACGCTGGAACATATCGAACGCAAACTGATGGCAGGCGAGAAGTTGAGAAATATCGGCATCTGATTTCACGGGCCGGATGTGCTGTACATCCGGCCCTTTTTTCGTTAATAGAGATCGGGCACTTGGCCGTTGAGGCGTTTGTCTCGTTCCTTATTCAGCCTTGTTGCGGTAACGCACATCAGGAGAGAGGAATGAAAACAATTGGTTTGCTGGGAGGAATGAGCTGGGAATCCACCATTCCTTACTATCGTTTGATAAATGAAGGCATTAAACAGCGGCTTGGTGGGCTTCACTCTGCGCAAGTGCTGCTACATAGCGTCGATTTTCATGAAATAGAAGAGTGCCAGCGTCGCGGGGAATGGGATAAAACCGGGGACATTCTGGCTGAGGCGGCGCTTGGCTTACAGCGGGCGGGCGCAGAAGGTATTGTGTTATGTACCAATACGATGCATAAAGTGGCGGATGCCATTGAGTCACGTTGCACTCTGCCTTTCTTACACATTGCGGATGCCACCGGACGTGCAATTACCGGGGCCGGAATGACTCGTGTGGCGCTGCTGGGTACGCGTTACACCATGGAACAGGATTTTTATCGCGGGCGGCTGACGGAACAATTTTCCATCAATTGTCTTATTCCTGAAGCGGATGAACGGGCGAAAATTAATCAGATTATTTTTGAAGAACTGTGTCTGGGGCAATTTACCGAAGCGTCACGCGCTTATTATGCGCAAGTGATTGCTCGCCTTGCAGAACAGGGCGCACAGGGCGTCATTTTTGGCTGCACAGAAATTGGTTTACTGGTGCCAGAAGAGCGCAGTGTTTTGCCTGTGTTTGATACCGCGGCGATCCATGCCGAGGATGCTGTCGCTTTTATGCTGTCGTAGCTGACGACAAAATAGCGTCAAGAGAAGTGACCAGTTTCGGTAACCCCGCTTGTAAATGCCCACTAAACGCCTGAACCAGCGCTGATGACGGGCGGTGCAGGGGGCGGATCAGGCTGACGGTGAACGGAACCGCAATACTGAACCGCCGCACCACTAAACCGCTTGCCGCATAATCTAGTGCGGTGAGCGGGTTAACCACCGAAACACCTACCCCCGCCCGTACCATTGCGCAGACTGACGCGGCGCTGTGGGTTTCTACGATCATGCGTCGTTTAACCTGATGTTCAGTAAATAGCTGATCCAGCAACTGGCGATAGCTGTCAGTACGGGAAAGGCTGATGTAGTTCTCACCCTGAAAATCATCCGGCGTTAATACCTTTTTTACCGCCAGCGGATGACCCGGAGGTAACACACACACTTCATCTAAAGAGAGTAATTCGGTACGTTCTGTTCCCGCAGGCGTATGGAGCGTTTCAGTGAGTCCTAAATCATGACGCTGGGCCGAGAGCCACTCTTCAAGTAGCGGTGATTCCTGGGGCACGATATTTAAGCTGACATCGGGATAACGTGCCAGAAAGGGTTGCAGGAGCTGCGGTAAAAAAGATTGCGAAAAGACCGGCAGGCAGGCAATAGACAGTTCTCCCTGGCGAAACTCGCGCAGACTTTCTGCGGCGCTGACAATGCGATCCAGTCCGTACCAGGATCGTTGCACTTCTTCAAACAGACGCAGTCCTTGCACGGTAGGATGTAATCGCCCACGTACGCGCTCAAACAATTTCAGCCCGATCACCTTCTCAAAGCGCGCAAGTTCGCGGCTGACGGTTGGCTGTGAGGTGTGTAGCAGGTGTGCCGCCTCAGTCAGGCTTCCGGCGGTCATTACCGCATGAAAAATTTCAATATGACGTAAGTTAACGGCGGCCATTAGCGCTCTCTCGCAATCCGGTAATCCATATCATTTTTGCATAGACTCGACATAAATCGATATTTTTTATTCTTTTTATGATGTGGCGTAATCATAAAAAAGCACTTATCTGGAGTTTGTTATGCCACATTCACTGTTCAGCACCGATACCGATCTCACCGCCGAAAATCTGCTGCGTTTGCCCGCTGAATTTGGCTGCCCGGTGTGGGTCTACGATGCGCAAATTATTCGTCGGCAGATTGCAGCGCTGAAACAGTTTGATGTGGTGCGCTTTGCACAGAAAGCCTGTTCCAATATTCATATTTTGCGCTTAATGCGTGAGCAGGGCGTGAAAGTGGATTCCGTCTCGTTAGGCGAAATAGAGCGTGCGTTGGCGGCGGGTTACAATCCGCAAACGCACCCCGATGATATTGTTTTTACGGCAGATGTTATCGATCAGGCGACGCTTGAACGCGTCAGTGAATTGCAAATTCCGGTGAATGCGGGTTCTGTTGATATGCTCGACCAACTGGGCCAGGTTTCGCCAGGGCATCGGGTATGGCTGCGCGTTAATCCGGGGTTTGGTCACGGACATAGCCAAAAAACCAATACCGGTGGCGAAAACAGCAAGCACGGTATCTGGTACACCGATCTGCCCGCCGCACTGGACGTGATACAACGTCATCATCTGCAGCTGGTCGGCATTCACATGCACATTGGTTCTGGCGTTGATTATGCCCATCTGGAACAGGTGTGTGGTGCTATGGTGCGTCAGGTCATCGAATTCGGTCAGGTTTTACAGGCTATTTCTGCGGGCGGTGGGCTTTCTGTTCCTTATCAACAGGGTGAAGAGGCGGTTGATACCGAACATTATTATGGTCTGTGGAATGCCGCGCGTGAGCAAATCGCCCGCCATTTGGGCCACCCTGTGAAACTGGAAATTGAACCGGGTCGCTTCCTGGTAGCGCAGTCTGGCGTATTAATTACTCAGGTGCGGAGCGTCAAACAAATGGGGAGCCGCCACTTTGTGCTGGTTGATGCCGGGTTCAACGATCTGATGCGCCCGGCAATGTACGGTAGTTACCACCATATCAGTGCCCTGGCAGCTGATGGTCGTTCTCTGGAACACGCGCCAACGGTGGAAACCGTCGTCGCCGGACCGTTATGTGAATCGGGCGATGTCTTTACCCAGCAGGAAGGGGGAAATGTTGAAACCCGCGCCTTGCCGGAAGTGAAGGCAGGTGATTATCTGGTACTGCATGATACAGGGGCATATGGCGCATCAATGTCATCCAACTACAATAGCCGTCCGCTGTTACCAGAAGTTCTGTTTGATAATGGTCAGGCGCGGTTGATTCGCCGTCGCCAGACCATCGAAGAATTACTGGCGCTGGAATTGCTTTAACTGCGGTTAGTCGCTGGTTGCATGATGACTTGCCTCCAGCGACGGAGTTGACACTGAATGACGACGTACCAGCGTCGGACTAAAGACATTAGTGATTTCCGGGAGAGGGCGATTATCCGCCAGCGCCAAAGCCAGTTCGGCAGCCTGGGTCGCCATCGTCACGATTGGGTAACGCACGGTGGTCAGGCGCGGACGCACATAGCGTGACACCAGCACATCATCAAAGCCAATTAACGAAATCTCACCCGGTACATCAATACCATTATCATTGAGAACGCCCATCGCACCCGCCGCCATTGAATCGTTATAACAGGCTACCGCAGTGAAATTTCTTCCTCGTCCCAAAAGCTCGGTCATTGCCTGTTCGCCGCCGCTTTCGTCTGGTTCGCCAAATGTCACCAGCCGGTCATTGGCCGCAATACCACTTTCAGCAAGGGCATCGTAATACCCTTGCAGACGATCTTCGGCGTCAGAAATAGAGTGGTTAGAGCACAGATAACCAATGCGGGTATGACCTTGCTGAATTAAATGACGCGTTGCCAGCCAGGCACCGTAACGATCGTCAAGAGCAATACAACGGTTTTCAAAGCCAGGCAGGATACGGTTGATCAGCACCATACCGGGCATTTGTTTCATTAATGAGGCTAAATCGGCATCCGGGATCATTTTGGCATGGACGACCAACGCAGCACAGCGATGGCGGATCAGTTGCTCAATAGCCTGACGCTCTTTTTGTTCGTTGTGGTAACCGTTGCCAATCAATAAGAAATTACCGGTGTGATAAGCCACCTGTTCGACCGCTTTCACCATTGCACCGAAAAACGGATCGGAAACATCACCAACGATCAGACCGACCGTTTCAGTGGTCTGCTGCGCCAGCGCACGGGCGTTGGCGTTCGGGTGATAGCTAAGAGACTCCATTGCACTATGCACAGCCAGCCGGGAAGCTTCACTGGCTTTAGGTGAATTATTAATGACGCGGGAAACGGTGGCGACTGAAACGCCTGCCAGTCGGGCTACATCCTTTATGGTCGCCATGAAAATACCTTAGTGGGTAAACGCTTACATTCTTTCAGTGTTACGGAAAACGCCCGTTGGTTCAAGGGGTGGCGTGTTTTCATCGTGGGAATGTGAGCCAAACGCAAATAAGTAAGACAAAAAAAGAGATTGCAAACCTTTGGTTACACTTTGCGAAACGCTGTTGCGATTGACCGCTGGTGGCGTTTGGCTTCAGGTTGCTAAAGTGGTGATCCCAGAGGTATTGATAGGTGAAGTCAACTTCGGGTTGAGCACATGAATTACACCAGCCTGCGCAGATGCGCAGGTTTTTTTTGGCCGGTCATCAATCTGTAACAGTAACCGACAATTTACACACCTCGTTGCATTTCCCTTCATTCCTTTGCGTTTTCTCGCTGGCGAAGAGTCGTCGTGCAGACCACAATCAAGATCCCAGAGGTATTGATTGGTGAGATTATTCGGTACGCTCTTCGTACCCTGTCTCTTGCACCAACCTGCGCGGATGCGCAGGTTTTTTTTCGCACCTAATTTACTGTCGCTCGCGTTCTTTATCTCGTGTAATCTCCCTCCATTCGCTTTTACTGAATCAGAGCAAAGGGAGTTGGAATGCTTTTTAGCTTTTTTCGAAATTTGTGCCGTGTTTTGTATCGCGTTCGCGTTACGGGTGACACCCAGGCACTGAAGGGCGAGCGCGTTCTAATTACGCCTAATCACGTCTCTTTTATTGATGGCATTTTGCTTGGACTGTTTTTACCTGTGCGTCCAGTGTTTGCCGTTTACACCTCAATAAGCCAACAGTGGTATATGCGTTGGCTGAAATCATTTATCGACTTTGTTCCTCTCGACCCGACGCAACCTATGGCTATTAAACATCTGGTACGTCTGGTGGAACAGGGCCGACCAGTGGTGATTTTCCCTGAAGGACGCATCACCACTACAGGCTCGCTGATGAAAATCTACGATGGCGCGGGTTTTGTCGCGGCGAAGTCTGGTGCAACGGTTATTCCTGTGCGTATTGAAGGGGCGGAACTTACGCACTTCAGCCGCCTGAAAGGTCTGGTTAAACGTCGCTTGTTCCCGCAAATTACTCTGCATATTTTGCCACCAACGCAGGTGGCGATGCCGGATGCGCCGCGTGCCCGTGACCGTCGCAAAATCGCTGGCGAAATGCTGCATCAAATAATGATGGAAGCGCGAATGGCGGTGCGCCCGCGTGAAACGCTGTACGAATCTTTACTGAGTGCAATGTACCGCTTCGGAGCCGGGAAGAAATGTGTCGAAGACGTCAACTTTACCCCAGACTCCTATCGCAAATTGCTTACGAAAACGCTGTTTGTTGGACGCATCCTTGAAAAATACAGTGTTGAAGGCGAACGCATCGGCTTAATGCTGCCCAATGCAGGCATCAGTGCGGCAGTGATTTTTGGGGCCATCGCCCGTCGCCGCATTCCCGCAATGATGAACTACACTGCCGGGGTGAAAGGGCTGACCAGTGCTATTACGGCGGCTGAAATCAAAACCATCTTCACTTCCCGCCAGTTTCTCGATAAAGGCAAACTCTGGCATCTGCCGGAGCAACTTACTCAGGTGCGCTGGGTCTATCTGGAAGATTTAAAAGCAGATGTCACCACTGCCGACAAAGTATGGATCTTCGCTCATTTGCTGATGCCGCGTCTGGCACAGGTTAAACAGCAGCCGGAAGAAGAGGCGCTGATCCTTTTTACCTCCGGTTCTGAAGGCCATCCAAAAGGCGTCGTCCATAGCCATAAAAGCATTCTGGCGAACGTCGAGCAGATTAAAACGATTGCCGACTTCACCACCAACGATCGCTTTATGTCGGCATTACCGCTGTTTCACTCCTTTGGGCTGACGGTAGGCCTGTTTACGCCACTGCTTACAGGTGCAGAAGTGTTCCTTTATCCAAGCCCGCTGCATTACCGCATTGTGCCGGAGTTGGTGTATGACCGCAGTTGCACCGTGTTGTTCGGTACCTCGACTTTCCTCGGTCACTACGCGCGTTTCGCCAACCCGTATGACTTCTATCGTCTACGCTATGTGGTGGCAGGCGCAGAAAAACTACAAGAAAGTACCAAACAGCTTTGGCAGGATAAATTTGGCCTGCGCATCCTTGAAGGCTATGGTGTAACCGAGTGCGCGCCTGTCGTTTCTATCAACGTACCGATGGCGGCGAAACCCGGTACGGTAGGGCGTATTCTACCAGGAATGGATGCGCGCCTGTTGTCGGTTCCTGGTATCGAAGAGGGCGGACGCCTGCAACTGAAAGGGCCGAACATAATGAACGGCTATCTGCGGGTGGAGAAGCCAGGTGTACTGGAAGTGCCCACCGCCGAGAATGTTCGCGGCGAAATGGAGCGCGGCTGGTATGACACTGGCGATATTGTGCGTTTTGACGAGCAGGGCTTTGTGCAGATTCAGGGCCGCGCAAAACGCTTTGCCAAAATTGCAGGCGAAATGGTGTCGCTGGAAATGGTGGAACAACTGGCACTTGGTGTTTCGCCAGATAAAGTCCATGCCACTGCGATTAAGAGCGATGCCAGCAAAGGCGAGGCACTGGTGCTTTTCACCACAGATAACGAACTGACGCGCGATAAGTTGCAACAGTATGCCCGCGAGCACGGCGTGCCGGAGCTTGCTGTACCGCGCGATATTCGCTATCTGAAACAGATGCCATTACTTGGCAGCGGCAAACCTGACTTTGTCACGTTGAAAAGCTGGGTAGACGAAGCGGAACAACACGATGAGTGAGTCAGTGCACACTAACACTTCGTTGTGGTCGAAGGGGATGAAAGCGGTTATCGTGGCGCAGTTTCTCTCTGCGTTTGGCGATAATGCCCTACTGTTTGCCACTCTGGCGTTACTGAAAGCGCAGTTCTATCCGGAGTGGAGCCAGCCCATCCTGCAAATGGTGTTTGTAGGTGCTTACATTCTTTTTGCGCCGTTTGTCGGGCAGGTGGCGGATAGCTTCGCCAAAGGCCGGGTGATGATGTTTGCCAACGGCCTGAAGCTGCTGGGCGCAGCCAGTATCTGCTTTGGTATCAATCCGTTTCTCGGCTATACGCTGGTGGGTGTTGGTGCTGCAGCCTATTCACCGGCGAAATACGGTATTCTCGGCGAATTAACCACGGGTAGTAAGTTAGTGAAAGCTAACGGTTTAATGGAAGCTTCTACCATAGCGGCGATTTTGCTCGGTTCCGTAGCCGGTGGTGTGCTGGCTGACTGGCATGTCCTCGTCGCCCTGGCCGCATGCGCACTGGCCTACGGTGGTGCGGTCGTTGCCAATATCTACATTCCCAAACTGGCGGCGGCGCGTCCGGGGCAGTCCTGGAATCTCATCAACATGACCCGCAGTTTCCTGAATGCCTGCACCTCGCTATGGCGCAATGGTGAAACGCGTTTTTCGCTGGTGGGCACCAGTTTATTCTGGGGAGCGGGTGTCACGCTGCGTTTCCTGTTGGTGCTGTGGGTACCGGTGGCGCTGGGCATTACCGATAACGCTACGCCCACCTATCTCAACGCGATGGTAGCGATTGGTATCGTGGTTGGCGCAGGTGCGGCAGCGAAGTTAGTTACGCTGGAAACCGTGTCACGCTGTATGCCAGCCGGGATTTTGATTGGCGTGGTGGTACTGATTTTTTCCCTGCAACACGAGCTGCTGCCAGCCTATGCCTTGTTGATGCTGATTGGCGTGATGGGGGGCTTTTTTGTCGTTCCGCTCAATGCGTTGCTACAGGAGCGGGGTAAAAAAAGCGTCGGGGCGGGGAATGCGATTGCAGTACAAAACCTTGGCGAAAACAGCGCCATGTTGTTGATGCTGGGCATTTACTCGCTGGCGGTAATGGTAGGCATCCCGGTCGTGCCCATTGGCATTGGCTTCGGTGCGCTGTTTGCGCTGGCAATAACGGCGCTGTGGATCTGGCAGCGCCGTCATTAATATTTAACGCCGGTTTTAACCGGCGTTAATCTTATGGTGCCGGATAAGTATAAACCTGATGCACAGCTTCAATTTCAGCTAATACGTCTTCGCTTAACTCCAGATGCAAACTTTCGACGTTAGTTTTCAACTGCTCCATCGTGGTTGCGCCCAGCAGAGTGCTGGCAACAAACGGTTGACGGCGTACAAATGCGAGCGCCATTTGAGCAGGGTCCAGGCCATGACGTCTGGCAATATCAACATACGCCGCGACGGCTTTTTGCGTTTGCTCACCGCTATAGCGGGTGAACCGACTAAAGAGCGTATTACGTGCGCCAGCGGGTTTTGCACCATTGAGATATTTCCCGGTCAGCGTACCGAAACCCAGGCACGAATAGGCCAGCAGTTCGACCCCTTCATACTGGCTGACTTCTGCCAGACCTACTTCAAAACTGCGGTTTAACAGACTGTAGGGGTTCTGAATGGTGACAATACGCGGCAGATCGTGTTTGTCCGCCAGATGCAGGTAGCGCATTACGCCAAATGCAGTTTCGTTCGACACGCCGATATAACGAATTTTTCCCGCGCGTTGGTACTCTGCCAGTGCGTCCAGCGTATCCAGCAGCGAAACTGCAGGCGCAGAATCCGTCCAGCTATAACCGAGTTTGCCAAAGCAGTTGGTTGGGCGCTGCGGCCAGTGCACCTGATAAAGATCGAGGTAATCAGTCTGTAGGCGCTTGAGGCTGTCATGCAGCGCTTCGCGGATATTCTTCCGATCCAGCGCCTGATCCGGGCGGATGCCCTTGTCATTATTGCGCGACGGTCCGCTCACTTTGGAGGCGATAATTAACTTTTCGCGGCTGCCATGTTTCGCCAGCCAGTTGCCGACGTAGGTTTCGGTTAACCCTTGCGTTTCGGGGCGCGGAGGTACTGGGTACATTTCGGCAACGTCGATAAGGTTAATGCCCTGAGCAACGGCATAGTCGAGTTGTGCGTGGGCGTCGGCTTCGCTGTTCTGTTCACCAAACGTCATCGTGCCAAGCCCCAGCGTGCTGACTTCCAGCGAACTGTGGGGTATACGGTGATATTGCATAGCCGTTTCCTTTTTATAATCACGACATAAGGAATATAAAAATGGCAGAGGGAAGGGAAAAGGGAAAGAGAAAAATCTTAAGGCCAGCCGGATGCTGACCTTATTTGTTAACGTTCAATAATTTGCGAAACATCATCACGGTTAATTTGCATCGCGTTACCTTGCTGATCGTGATAACTCACCAGCCCGGTATCATCATCAATTTCAGGTTTTCCATCGGTCAAAATCATACGGCCATCTTTGGTCGCCATGACGTAATCACTGGAACACCCGGAAACAGCAAACGCCAGTCCGACTGCAGAAATTATTACTGCCCATTTTTTCATCCGGTTATCCTCATTTGGCTCACCTATGATAATAGTCTGTTTATAAACCGACGTTATATATCTTGAAAGCAGGAAAATCTTAAACTGTGAGGGTAACAGGAGTGAGTACGCCCTCCCGCAGGAGAGCGTACGGAGTATCAGAGCGGGTTCTTTTTGTTGCGAATCAGGTTGAGGCTTTCAACCGCAATAGAGAAGAACATCGCGAAGTAGATGTAACCTTTCGGTACGTGGATGTCGAAACTTTCCAGAATCAGGGTAAAGCCGACCAGAATCAGGAAAGAGAGCGCCAGCATTTTTACCGAAGGATGGCGTTCGACAAAATCACCAATCGAGCGCGCGGCGAACATCATCACGCCTACGGCAATCACCACGGCGGCCATCATAATAAACAGGTGATCTGACAGACCCACAGCGGTAATCACCGAGTCGAGGCTGAAGATAATATCCAGCAGCATAATCTGCACGATAGCGCCGAGGAATGATGAAACGCGTGTTTTCAGCCCTTCTTCTTCACCTTCAATGGATTCGTGGATTTCCTTGCTGGCTTTCCAGATAAGGAACAAGCCACCCAGAAGCAGAATCAAATCACGGGCGGAAATTTCCTGACTGAATATTGTAAAAAGCGGATTCGTCAGGCGCGTAACCCAGGCGATTGATGCCAGCAGCGCCAGACGCATAACCATGGCTCCCGCCAACCCCAGACGGCGCGCATGAGCACGTTGTGCTGTGGGAAGCTTTGCCACCACCAGAGAAAGGAAAATAATATTGTCGATCCCAAGAACGATCTCCAGCAGCGTCAGCGTACCGAGCGCAAGCCAGGCGTTAGGATCGGTTATCCATGCAAATAACATCTAAAAAGCCCTGCCAAAAAAATGAAGCGGTAATTATATGCCCGGAAAGCGGCAGGTCAAAGCGATGGCTACTGGATCAGAAAATGACGGGCCAGTAGCGCACTGGTGAAATTCTTCTTCAAATAAAAGCCGCGTGGCAGCGTCAGAATCCGTTCGCCCCGGGCACCAATGGCTTCGGTAAGCGCTTTCGCATTCGCTGCTTTCGGTCGTATCTGTAAATACTCCCCGTGACGAGCGGTAATCCGCTCAACCTGACCGAGAACAATCATATCCATTAATTCTTCCCAGTCTTCGCGTAGCTGCCGGTCTTCCTCTTCATTCGGGCTCCACAGCAACGGTGATCCAACGCGACGCTGCGCCAGCGGGATGCTGCGCTCGCCTTCAACCGGTATCCACAGTACGCGTTTGAGTTTGTGGCGCACGTGGCTGGTTTCCCAGGTCACCCCGCTATTGCCCGTTAACGGGGCAACACAAACGAATGTTGTTTCCAGCGGACGACCAAGACTATCCACAGGGATAGTTTTAAGTTCCACGCCCAGAGCAGCAAAATCTTGCTCAGGTTTACTCCCTGCGCTGGCACCTAGCCAGATCTCCAGTAACACGCCAATCCAGCCTTTATCGCGTTTTAAATTCTCTGGCGTAACCAGCCCGACAAGTGCCGCCAGTTCTCCCAATGTATAACCAGAAAGTTGCTGTGCTTGCGCTAACAACTGTTCTTCAGTTTCGGGAGGAGAGAGCAGTGGGCGAGGTTGGGACATGTCATGATACCTTGGTTAAAAAACAAACAGCAATTATGTGCCGAATATTCGCAGTGTAACTTTTTCCACATGCGTTGTTCAATTCTCTGATTTATATTGCTTTTTAGGTTGCCGGTAATCGAGTTGCGCAACACTGCAACGGGTTTTCCAAATCTGGTCACTGAAAATAAACAGGATCTTACACCATGTTATCCACAGAAAGCTGGGATAACTGTGAAAAACCTCCACTACTGTTTCCATTTACAGCCTTGACGTGCGACGAAACTCCAGTTTTTAGTGGTTCAGTGCTTAACTTAGTGGCACATTCTGTGGATAAATACGGCATTGGTTGATCTTTCGTCAACCCGTAAATGAGAGGTGTGACCTGGGTCACTAATTACTCTTTTTCATTACTCAAATTACATGTAATGCATTGACTAATAATGAATATTTTAAAATGTCTATATCGGGCTTATTCAGAATGCTCCGGGTTTTCCCGTAGTAATTCCGTAGTTCTTCACAACTCTATCCACAGAAAAGGTGAATAAAAACGGCTATCCACCCCTTCCTCTGTTTATAACTCTGCACATAACTGTGAGTTATTCAATTGTTATTAGTGTGTAATGTCCTGCAGAGAGTGGTTTACCGTCTTCCTGGAGTATGAAACAATCATTCGTATATAAAGCTTTATTTTGAGGTAGTCCGGTGATTGATGACGATGGCTACCGCCCAAACGTAGGTATCGTGATTTGTAATCGCCAGGGGCAGGTAATGTGGGCCCGGCGATTTGGTCAGCACTCCTGGCAATTTCCGCAAGGCGGAATCAACCCCGGAGAATCCGCAGAGCAGGCGATGTACCGTGAATTGTTTGAAGAAGTAGGATTAAGCCGCAAAGACGTTCGAATCCTTGCTTCAACGCGTAACTGGTTGCGCTACAAATTACCGAAACGTTTGGTGCGTTGGGACACGAAGCCGGTTTGTATCGGCCAAAAACAAAAATGGTTTCTCTTGCAGCTGGTGAGCGGCGATGCAGAAATCAATATGCAAACCAGCAGTACACCAGAGTTTGACGGCTGGCGATGGGTAAGTTACTGGTATCCGATCAGACAGGTGGTGTCATTTAAACGTGATGTCTACCGTAGGGTAATGAAAGAGTTCGCGAGTGTGGTGATGTCACTGCAGGAAAATACGCCAAAACCACAAAACGCATCTGCTTATCGACGTAAAAGAGGTTAAGTCACGCCAATTATGCTCACTCGCCTGCGCGAAATAGTCGAAAAGGTAGCCAGCGCACCACGCCTGAATGAGGCGTTAAATATTCTGGTTACCGACATCTGTCTTGCGATGGATACCGAGGTCTGTTCGGTCTACCTGGCCGATCATGATCGACGTTGTTACTACCTGATGGCGACCCGGGGGCTGAAAAAACCACGCGGTCGCACTGTAACGCTCGCGTTTGATGAAGGGATCGTCGGCCTGGTTGGCAGGCTGGCGGAACCGATAAACCTTGCAGATGCGCAAAAGCACCCCAGCTTCAAATACATCCCCTCCGTAAAAGAAGAACGTTTCCGCGCGTTTTTAGGCGTACCAATTATTCAACGTCGCCAGTTGCTTGGTGTACTGGTGGTACAGCAACGAGAGTTGCGCCAGTATGACGAAAGTGAAGAATCCTTCCTGGTGACGCTTGCCACCCAGATGGCAGCTATTCTTTCTCAGTCGCAGTTGACTGCCTTGTTTGGGCAATATCGCCAGACGCGAATCCGCGCATTACCGGCAGCACCTGGTGTGGCGATTGCCGAAGGCTGGCAGGATGCCACGTTACCTTTAATGGAACAGGTGTATCAGGCATCAACGCTGGATCCGGCTCTGGAACGCGAACGACTGACCGGGGCGCTGGAAGAAGCGGCAAACGAGTTTCGCCGCTACAGCAAACGCTTTGCCGCCGGTGCACAAAAAGAAACGGCGGCTATTTTCGATCTTTACTCGCACCTGCTTTCGGACACCCGGCTGCGTCGCGAATTGTTTGCCGAGGTTGATAAAGGCTCGGTGGCAGAGTGGGCGGTAAAAACGGTCATTGAAAAATTTGCCGAACAGTTTGCCGCGCTAAGCGATAACTATCTCAAAGAGCGGGCTGGCGATTTACGTGCGCTGGGTCAGCGATTGCTGTTTCATCTTGATGACGCTAATCAAGGGCCGAACGCCTGGCCGGAACGTTTCATTCTGGTGGCAGATGAACTGTCAGCGACAACTCTTGCTGAGCTGCCCCAGGATCGCTTAGTCGGTGTTGTCGTGCGAGATGGCGCAGCCAACTCCCATGCTGCGATCATGGTACGTGCGCTGGGGATCCCTACCGTGATGGGCGCGGATATTCAGCCTTCGGTGCTGCATCGTAGGACGCTGATCGTTGATGGCTATCGCGGTGAATTGCTGGTCGATCCGGAGCCGGTACTGCTGCAAGAATATCAGCGGCTAATTAGTGAAGAGATTGAGCTTAGCCGTCTGGCGGAAGATGACGTCAATTTACCCGCGCAGTTAAAAAGCGGTGAGCGTATAAAAGTCATGCTCAATGCTGGTTTAAGCCCGGAACATGAAGAAAAACTGGGCAGCCGTATTGATGGCATCGGTCTTTATCGCACTGAAATCCCATTCATGCTGCAAAGTGGTTTCCCGTCGGAAGAAGAACAGGTGGCGCAGTATCAGGGGATGCTGCAAATGTTCAATGATAAACCCGTCACCTTGCGTACGCTGGATGTCGGAGCAGATAAGCAGCTGCCTTACATGCCGATCAGCGAAGAGAATCCATGCCTGGGTTGGCGTGGGATTCGCATTACGCTCGATCAGCCGGAGATCTTCTTGATCCAGGTGCGGGCGATGCTGCGTGCTAATGCCGCTACGGGCAACCTGAATATTCTGTTGCCGATGGTCACAAGCCTCGATGAAGTTGATGAAGCACGCCGCCTGATTGAACGTGCCGGACGTGAAGTCGAGGAGATGATCGGTTACGAAATTCCCAAACCACGTATCGGCATCATGCTGGAAGTGCCGTCAATGGTATTTATGCTGCCGCATCTGGCAAAGCGGGTCGATTTCATCTCTGTTGGCACCAACGATCTGACTCAATACATTCTGGCCGTTGATCGCAACAATACCCGGGTGGCGAACATTTATGACAGTCTTCATCCTGCAATGTTACGAGCTCTGGCGATGATCGCCCGGGAAGCGGAAATACATGGAATCGATCTCCGTTTGTGCGGTGAAATGGCGGGCGATCCCATGTGCGTGGCAATCCTCATTGGGCTTGGGTATCGCCATCTGTCTATGAACGGACGTTCTGTAGCGCGGGTAAAATACCTGCTGCGGCGCATTGATTATGCCGAAGCAGAAAATCTTGCGCAGCGTAGTCTGGAAGCGCAACTGGCGACCGAAGTTCGCCATCAGGTTGCAGCCTTTATGGAGCGTCGCGGCATGGGCGGGCTGATTCGCGGAGGGTTATAGCGCGGATCATATACATATCTTTTAACGGTATCCGGCAACCAGCCAGGTCCCCTTGTGCTATTATTCGCACCTTTGGAGCGCCTGAAACCTGCGGCGCGCATTTCAATCGCTGTTCTCTTTCAGCGAAATAACAAGAACTTGTGGTGACAGATGACCAGTAGCTATCTGCATTTTCCGGAGTTTGATCCGGTCATTTTCTCAATAGGACCCGTGGCGCTTCACTGGTACGGCCTGATGTATCTGGTGGGTTTCATTTTTGCAATGTGGCTGGCAACACGACGGGCGAATCGTCCGGGCAGCGGCTGGACCAAAAATGAAGTTGAAAACTTACTCTATGCGGGCTTCCTCGGCGTCTTCCTCGGGGGACGTATTGGTTATGTTCTGTTCTACAATTTCCCGCAGTTTATGGCCGATCCGCTGTATCTGTTCCGTGTCTGGGACGGCGGCATGTCTTTCCACGGCGGCCTGATTGGCGTTATCGTGGTGATGATTATCTTCGCCCGCCGTACTAAACGTTCCTTCTTCCAGGTCTCTGATTTTATCGCACCACTCATTCCGTTTGGTCTTGGTGCCGGGCGTCTGGGCAACTTTATTAACGGTGAATTGTGGGGCCGCGTTGACCCGAACTTCCCGTTTGCCATGCTGTTCCCTGGCTCCCGTACAGAAGATATTTTGCTGCTGCAAACCAACCCGCAGTGGCAATCCATTTTCGATACTTACGGTGTGCTGCCGCGCCACCCATCACAGCTTTACGAGCTGTTGCTGGAAGGTGTAGTGCTGTTTATTATCCTCAACCTGTATATTCGTAAACCGCGCCCAATGGGAGCTGTCTCAGGTTTGTTCCTGATTGGTTACGGCGCGTTTCGCATCATTGTTGAGTTTTTCCGCCAGCCCGACGCGCAGTTTACTGGTGCCTGGGTGCAGTACATCAGCATGGGACAAATTCTTTCCATCCCGATGATTGTCGCGGGTGTGATCATGATGGTCTGGGCATATCGTCGCAGCCCACAGCAACACGTTTCCTGAGGAACCATGAAACAGTATTTAGAACTGATGCAAAAAGTGCTCGACGAAGGCACACAGAAAAACGACCGTACCGGAACCGGAACGCTTTCCATTTTTGGTCATCAGATGCGTTTTAACCTGCAGGATGGATTCCCGCTGGTGACAACCAAACGTTGCCACCTGCGTTCCATCATCCACGAACTGCTGTGGTTCCTGCAGGGCAATACTAACATTGCTTATCTACACGAAAACAATGTCACCATCTGGGACGAATGGGCCGATGAAAATGGCGACCTCGGGCCAGTGTATGGTAAACAGTGGCGCGCCTGGCCAACGCCAGATGGTCGTCATATTGACCAGATTACTACGGTACTGAACCAGCTGAAAAACGACCCGGATTCGCGCCGCATTATTGTTTCAGCGTGGAACGTAGGCGAACTGGATAAAATGGCGCTGGCACCGTGCCATGCATTCTTCCAGTTCTATGTGGCAGACGGCAAACTCTCTTGCCAGCTTTATCAGCGCTCCTGTGACGTCTTCCTCGGCCTGCCGTTCAACATTGCCAGCTACGCGTTATTGGTGCATATGATGGCGCAGCAGTGCGATCTGGAAGTGGGTGATTTTGTCTGGACCGGTGGCGACACGCATCTGTACAGCAACCATATGGATCAAACTCATCTGCAATTAAGCCGCGAACCGCGTCCGCTGCCGAAGTTGATTATCAAACGTAAACCCGAATCCATCTTCGACTACCGTTTCGAAGACTTTGAGATTGAAGGCTACGATCCGCATCCGGGCATTAAAGCGCCGGTGGCTATCTAATTACGAAACATCCTGCCAGAGCCGACGCCAGTGTGCGTCGGTTTTTTTTACCCTCCGTTAAATTCTTCGAGACGCCTTCCCGAAATTTTGCAACGTCCTGCAACGGCGTAAATAGTCCGGAAGATGCGCCGAAGAAATAGAAACTGGCCCTCGTCTTTTTTTCTCCTCGCTCCATACTGCCGGCATGAAAACACAACGTGGTTATACGCTGATTGAAACGCTGGTCGCGATGCTGATTTTGGTCATGCTAAGCGCAAGTGGACTCTATGGCTGGCAATACTGGCAGCAGTCGCAACGGCTATGGCAAACCGCCAGCCAGGCGCGGGACTATTTGCTCTATTTACGTGAAGATGCCAACTGGCATAACCGCGACCACAGTATCAGCGTTATCAGGGAGGGGACGTTATGGTGCCTTGTGAGTTCCGCTGCTGGGGCCAATACCTGTCATGGCAGTTCACCATTGGTCTTTGTGCCACGCTGGCCCGAAGTCGAAATGAGCGACCTGACACCTTCGCTTGCTTTCTTTGGCCTGCGCAATACCGCATGGGCCGGGCATATTCGCTTCAAAAACTCAACGGGCGAGTGGTGGCTGGTGGTTTCGCCGTGGGGAAGACTCCGGCTTTGTCAGCAAGGAGAAACAGAAGGATGCCTGTAAAAGAGCAAGGTTTTTCTCTGCTGGAAGTGTTGATTGCTATGGCGATCAGTAGCGTATTGTTGCTGGGGGCGGCACGCTTTCTGCCTGCGTTACAGCGTGAAAGTTTAACGAGCACCCGTAAGCTGGCGCTGGAAGATGAAATCTGGCTGCGGGTATTTACCGTCGCGAAGCATCTCCAGAGGGCGGGTTATTGTCATGGCATCTGTACCGGCGAAGGGCTGGAAATTGTCGGACAGGGTGACTGTGTCATTGTGCAGTGGGATGCGAACAGTAACGGTATCTGGGATCGCGAACCGGTAAAAGAGTCCGACCAGATTGGATTTCGTCTGAAGGAGCATGTGCTGGAAACGCTACGCGGTGCGACATCCTGTGAAGGTAAGGGCTGGGATAAAGTCACTAATCCGGATGCCATCATTATCGACACTTTTCAGGTCGTACGTCAGGATGTCAGCGGCTTCTCGCCGGTGTTGACGGTTAATATGCGTGCTGCCAGTAAGTCTGAACCGCAAACCGTGGTGAATGCCAGCTATAGCGTGACAGGATTCAACCTGTGAACCGCGAAAAGGGTGTTTCGTCACTGGCTCTGGTCCTGATGCTGCTGGTTTTGGGTAGTTTGCTATTACAAGGAATGAGCCAACAGGATCGCAGTTTTGCCTCTCGCGTGAGCATGGAAAGTCAGTCATTGCGCCGCCAGGCCATCGTTCAGTCGGCGCTGGCGTGGGGAAAAATGCACTCCTGGCAGACGCAGCCAGCAGTTCAGTGCTCGCAGTACGCTGAAACCGATGCCCAGGTTTGTTTGCGTTTACTGGCAGATAATGAAGCCTTATTGATTGCCGGTTATGAAGGCGTTTCGTTGTGGCGAACAGGCGAAGTCATTGATGGAAACATTGTTTTTTCGCCACGCGGCTGGAGCGATTTTTGTCCGCTGAAAGAGAGGGCGTTATGTCAGCTTCCCTGAAGAATCAACAAGGCTTTAGCCTGCCGGAGGTAATGTTGGCGATGGTGTTGATGGTGATGATTGTCACTGCGTTATCGGGTTTCCAGCGAACATTAATGAACAGTCTTGCCAGCAGAAACCAGTACCAACAGCTCTGGCGGCATGGCTGGCAGCAAACGCAACTGCGCGCGATTTCGCCACCTGCCAACTGGCAGGTCAACCGAATGCAGACATCGCAGGCGGGATGTGTCAGCATCAGCGTTACGCTAGTTTCACCCGGGGGCAGAGAAGGCGAGATGACCCGCCTGCATTGCCCGAATCGTCAGTAGTCAGGAGCCGCTATGTTAAGGGTCTACCATTCCAATCGTCTGGACGTGCTGGAAGCGTTGATGGAGTTTATTGTCGAACGCGAACGGCTGGACGATCCTTTCGAACCAGAGATGATTCTGGTGCAAAGTACCGGTATGGCACAGTGGCTGCAAATGACCCTGTCGCAAAAGTTTGGTATTGCGGCAAACATTGATTTTCCGCTGCCAGCGAGCTTTATCTGGGATATGTTCGTCCGGGTGTTACCGGAAATCCCCAAAGAGAGCGCCTTTAACAAACAGAGCATGAGCTGGAAACTGATGACTCTGCTGCCGCAATTGCTGGAGCGCGAAGACTTTACCCTGTTGCGGCATTATCTGACTGACGATAGCGACAAGCGAAAACTGTTCCAGCTTTCCTCAAAAGCGGCGGACCTGTTTGACCAGTATCTGGTCTATCGTCCGGACTGGCTGGCACAGTGGGAAACAGGACATTTGGTTGAAGGGCTGGGAGAAGCACAGGCCTGGCAAGCCCCGTTGTGGAAGGCGCTGGTGGAATATACCCATCAACTCGGGCAACCGCGCTGGCACCGCGCCAATCTCTATCAGCGCTTTATCGAAACGCTGGAGTCCGCGACGACCTGCCCGCCGGGGTTACCTTCGCGCGTCTTTATATGCGGTATTTCCGCGTTACCGCCTGTTTATCTCCAGGCGCTACAGGCGCTGGGTAAACATATTGAAATCCATCTCCTGTTTACCAACCCCTGCCGTTATTACTGGGGCGATATTAAAGATCCTGCTTATCTGGCGAAACTGCTGACCCGTCAGCGTCGACACAGTTTTGAAGATCGCGAATTGCCGCTATTTCGTGATAGCGAAAATGCCGGGCAGCTCTTTAACAGCGATGGTGAACAGGATGTCGGCAACCCGCTGCTGGCTTCATGGGGTAAGCTTGGGCGCGACTACATTTATCTCCTTTCTGACCTGGAGAGCAGCCAGGAGCTGGACGCCTTTGTCGATGTCACGCCAGATAACCTGCTGCATAACATTCAGTCTGACATTCTGGAACTGGAAAACCGCGCCGTTGCTGGTGTGAACATCGAAGAGTTTTCCCGTAGCGATAACAAACGCCCGCTTGATCCACTGGATAGCAGTATCACCTTCCACGTTTGCCATAGCCCGCAGCGTGAAGTTGAAGTTTTACACGATCGCCTGCTGGCGATGCTGGAGGAAGACCCGACACTTACTCCGCGCGACATCATCGTGATGGTGGCTGATATCGACAGCTACAGTCCGTTTATTCAGGCTGTGTTTGGTAGCGCACCTGCGGATCGTTACCTACCTTACGCCATTTCCGACCGTCGTGCGCGGCAGTCACATCCGGTACTGGAAGCGTTTATCAGCCTGTTATCACTGCCTGACAGTCGTTTTGTGTCAGAGGATGTGCTGGCGTTGCTGGATGTGCCGGTGCTGGCGGCGCGGTTTGACATCACCGAAGAAGGGCTGCGTTATTTACGCCAGTGGGTCAACGAATCCGGCATTCGTTGGGGCATAGATGACGACAACGTTCGCGAGCTGGAACTCCCCGCCACCGGACAACACACCTGGCGATTTGGCCTGACGCGTATGTTGTTGGGCTACGCGATGGAGAGCACGCAGGGCGAGTGGCAATCGGTTCTACCTTATGATGAATCGAGCGGCTTAATTGCAGAACTGGTGGGGCATCTGGCTTCACTGCTAATGCAGCTAAACATCTGGCGTCGCGGGCTGGCACAGGAGCGTCCGCTGGAAGAGTGGTTGCCGGTTTGTCGCGATATGCTCAACGCCTTCTTCCTGCCGGATGCGGAAACCGAAGCGGCGATGACGCTGATCGAACAACAATGGCAGGCGATTATCGCCGAAGGTTTAGGTGCGCAGTATGGCGACGCGGTGCCGCTGTCACTATTGCGTGATGAACTGGCACAGCGTCTGGATCAAGAACGTATCAGCCAGCGTTTTCTCGCCGGACCGGTTAACATTTGTACTCTGATGCCAATGCGTTCAATTCCGTTCAAAGTGGTTTGCCTGCTGGGAATGAACGACGGCGTTTATCCACGTCAGCTTGCGCCATTGGGCTTTGACCTGATGAGCCAGAAACCGAAGCGTGGCGACCGTAGCCGTCGCGATGACGACCGCTATCTGTTCCTGGAAGCGTTAATTTCCGCGCAGCAAAAACTCTATATCAGCTATATCGGTCGTTCCATTCAGGATAACAGTGAGCGTTTCCCGTCGGTACTGGTGCAGGAACTGATCGACTACATCGGGCAAAGTCATTATCTACCGGGCGATGAAGCGCTCAACTGTGATGAAAGCGAGGCAAGGGTAAAAGCGCATCTTACTTGCCTCCATACCCGGATGCCGTTTGATCCGCAAAACTACCAGCCAGGCGAACGACAAAGCTATGCTCGTGAATGGCTACCTGCGGCCAGCCAGGCTGGTAAAGCACATTCTGAATTTGTTCAGCCGCTGCCGTTTACCTTACCGGAAACCGTGCCGCTGGAAACGCTACAACGATTCTGGGCACATCCGGTGCGGGCGTTCTTCCAGATGCGTTTGCAGGTGAACTTCCGTACTGAAGACAGCGAAATCCCAGACACCGAGCCATTTATTCTGGAAGGGCTTAGCCGTTATCAAATCAATCAGCAGTTATTGAATGCACTGGTTGAGCAGGATGATGCCGAACGCTTGTTCCGCCGCTTCCGGGCGGCAGGGGATTTACCGTATGGCGCTTTTGGTGAAATTTTCTGGGAAACACAGTGCCAGGAGATGCAGCAGCTTGCCGACAGAGTCATTGCCTGTCGCCAGCCGGGGCAGAGTATGGAAATTGATCTCGCCTGCAACGGTGTGCAGATAACTGGCTGGTTGCCGCAGGTGCAGCCGGATGGCCTGTTGCGCTGGCGTCCCTCTTTATTAAGTGTGGCGCAGGGAATGCAACTTTGGCTGGAACACCTTGTCTACTGTGCCAGCGGTGGTAATGGTGAAAGTCGCCTTTTTCTACGCAAAGACGGCGAGTGGCGTTTTCCGCCGCTTGCAGCCGAACAGGCTTTGCATTACCTCTCACAACTGATTGAGGGGTATCGTGAAGGGATGTCCGCGCCATTGCTGGTGTTACCTGAAAGTGGCGGCGCGTGGCTAAAAACCTGTTATGACGCGCAAAACGATGCCATGCTGGATGACGATTCCACGTTGCAAAAAGCCCGTACGAAATTCCTTCAGGCTTACGAAGGCAACATGATGGTGCGTGGCGAAGGTGATGATATCTGGTATCAAAGGCTCTGGCGGCAATTAACACCAGAGACAATGGAGGCCATCGTTGAACAGTCGCAACGTTTCCTGTTACCGCTGTTTCGCTTTAATCAGTCATGAGTGCTGTATAAAAATTGCGCAATCTATCCGCTTACTTTATGATGCGCACCAGTCACGGACTGATGGTTATATAAACATAGGCTGACTCGTGCAGCACAAGATTAAATTCTGGCAGATGATTTGCGTTAACGTGTTGAATCTGGACAGAAAATTAAGTTGATTATGAGGTCCGTGAATGCCCCGCAGCACCTGGTTCAAAGCATTATTGTTGTTAGTTGCCCTTTGGGCACCCTTAAGTCAGGCAGAAACGGGATGGCAGCCGATTCAGGAAACCATCCGTAAAAGTGATAAAGATAACCGCCAGTATCAGGCTATACGTCTGGATAACGGTATGGTGGTCTTGCTGGTTTCTGATCCGCAGGCAGTTAAATCGCTCTCGGCGCTGGTGGTGCCCGTTGGGTCGCTGGAAGATCCCGAGGCGTACCAGGGGCTGGCACATTACCTTGAACATATGAGTCTGATGGGGTCGAAAAAGTACCCGCAGGCTGACAGTCTGGCCGAATATCTCAAAATGCACGGCGGTAGTCACAATGCCAGCACTGCGCCGTATCGCACGGCTTTCTATCTGGAAGTTGAGAACGACGCCTTGCCTGGTGCGGTAGACCGCCTGGCCGATGCTATTGCTGAACCTTTGCTCGACAAGAAATATGCCGAACGTGAGCGTAATGCGGTGAACGCTGAATTAACCATGGCGCGTACGCGTGACGGGATGCGCATGGCACAGGTCAGCGCAGAAACCATTAACCCGGCACACCCCGGTTCAAAGTTTTCTGGTGGTAACCTCGAAACTTTAAGCGACAAACCTGGTAATCCGGTGCAGCAGGCGCTGAAAGATTTCCACGAGAAGTACTATTCCGCCAATTTGATGAAGGCGGTTATTTACAGTAATAAACCGCTGCCGGAGTTGGCAAAAATGGCGGCGGACACCTTTGGTCGCGTGCCGAACAAAGAGAGCAAAAAACCGGAAATCACCGTGCCGGTAGTCACCGACGCGCAAAAGGGCATTATCATTCATTACGTCCCTGCGCTGCCGCGTAAAGTGTTGCGCGTTGAGTTTCGCATCGATAACAACTCAGCGAAGTTCCGTAGTAAAACCGATGAATTGATTACCTATCTGATTGGCAATCGCAGCCCAGGTACACTTTCTGACTGGCTGCAAAAGCAGGGATTAGTTGAGGGCATTAGCGCCAACTCCGATCCTATCGTCAACGGCAACAGCGGCGTATTAGCGATCTCTGCGTCTTTAACCGATAAAGGCCTGGCTAATCGCGATCAGGTTGTGGCGGCAATTTTTAGCTATCTCAATCTGTTACGTGAAAAAGGCATTGATAAACAATACTTCGATGAACTGGCGAATGTGCTGGATATCGACTTCCGTTATCCGTCGATCACCCGTGATATGGATTACGTCGAATGGCTGGCAGATACCATGATTCGCGTTCCTGTTGAGCATACGCTGGATGCAGTCAATATTGCCGATCGGTACGATGCTAAAGCAGTAAAGGAACGTCTGGCGATGATGACGCCGCAGAATGCGCGTATCTGGTATATCAGCCCGAAAGAGCCGCACAACAAAACGGCTTACTTTGTCGATGCGCCGTATCAGGTCGATAAAATCAGCGCACAAACTTTCGCCGACTGGCAGAAAAAAGCCGCCGACATTGCGCTCTCTTTGCCAGAGCTTAACCCTTATATTCCTGATGATTTCTCGCTGATTAAGTCAGAGAAGAAATACGACCATCCAGAGCTGATTGTTGATGAGTCGAATCTGCGCGTGGTGTATGCGCCAAGCCGTTATTTTGCCAGCGAGCCCAAAGCTGATGTCAGCCTGATTTTGCGTAATCCGAAAGCCATGGACAGCGCCCGCAATCAGGTGATGTTTGCGCTCAATGATTATCTCGCAGGGCTGGCGCTTGATCAGTTAAGCAACCAGGCGTCGGTTGGTGGCATAAGTTTTTCCACCAACGCTAACAACGGCCTTATGGTTAATGCTAATGGTTACACCCAGCGTCTGCCGCAGCTGTTCCAGGCATTGCTCGAGGGGTACTTTAGCTATACCGCTACGGAAGATCTGCTTGAGCAGGCGAAGTCCTGGTATAACCAGATGATGGATTCCGCAGAAAAGGGTAAAGCGTTTGAGCAGGCGATTATGCCCGCGCAGATGCTCTCGCAAGTGCCGTACTTCTCGCGAGATGAACGGCGTAAAATTTTGCCCTCCATTACGTTGAAAGAGGTGCTGGCCTATCGCGACGCCTTAAAATCAGGGGCTCGACCAGAGTTTATGGTTATCGGCAACATGACCGAGGCCCAGGCAACAACGCTGGCACGCGATGTGCAAAAACAGTTGGGCGCTGATGGTTCAGAGTGGTGTCGAAACAAAGATGTAGTGGTCGATAAAAAACAATCCGTCATCTTTGAAAAAGCCGGTAACAGCACCGACTCCGCACTGGCAGCGGTATTTGTACCGACTGGCTACGATGAATACACCAGCTCAGCCTATAGCTCTCTGTTGGGGCAGATCGTACAGCCGTGGTTCTACAATCAGTTGCGTACCGAAGAACAATTGGGCTATGCCGTGTTTGCGTTTCCAATGAGCGTGGGGCGTCAGTGGGGCATGGGCTTCCTTTTGCAAAGCAATGATAAACAGCCTTCATTCTTGTGGGAGCGTTACAAGGCGTTTTTCCCAACCGCAGAGGCAAAATTGCGAGCGATGAAGCCAGATGAGTTTGCGCAAATCCAGCAGGCGGTAATTACCCAGATGCTGCAGGCACCGCAAACGCTCGGCGAAGAAGCATCGAAGTTAAGTAAAGATTTCGATCGCGGCAATATGCGCTTCGATTCGCGTGATAAAATCGTGGCCCAGATAAAACTGCTGACGCCGCAAAAACTTGCTGATTTCTTCCATCAGGCGGTGGTCGAGCCGCAAGGCATGGCTATTCTGTCGCAGATTTCCGGCAGCCAGAACGGGAAAGCCGAATATGTACACCCTGAAGGCTGGAAAGTGTGGGAGAACGTCAGCGCGTTGCAGCAAACAATGCCCCTGATGAGTGAAAAGAATGAGTGATGTCGCCGAGACACTAGATCCTTTGCGCTTGCCCTTACAGGGTGAGCGCCTGATTGAAGCCTCTGCCGGCACAGGCAAAACCTTTACGATTGCGGCGCTCTATTTGCGCCTGTTACTTGGACTAGGCGGTTCCGCCGCCTTTCCCCGCCCGCTGACCGTTGAAGAACTGCTGGTGGTCACCTTTACCGAGGCTGCCACGGCAGAATTGCGTGGTCGTATCCGTAGCAATATCCACGAGTTGCGCATCGCCTGTCTGCGTGAAACCACCGACAATCCACTGTACGAACGCCTGCTGGAAGAGATCGACGATAAAGCGCAAGCCGCGCAGTGGTTGTTGTTAGCCGAACGGCAGATGGATGAAGCGGCAGTCTTTACTATTCACGGTTTTTGCCAGCGCATGCTCAACCTGAATGCCTTTGAATCCGGTATGCTGTTTGAGCAGCAGCTGATTGAAGATGAGTCTCTGCTACGCTACCAGGCCTGCGCCGATTTCTGGCGTCGCCACTGCTACCCGCTGCCGCGTGAAATAGCCCAGGTCGTCTTTGAAACCTGGAAAGGGCCGCAGGCGTTGCTGCGCGATATTAATCGTTATCTGCAAGGCGAAGCGCCGGTTATCAAAGCACCGCCGCCCGATGATGAAACGCTGGCTTCCCGCCACGCGCAAATTGTGGCGCGTATTGATACGGTAAAACAGCAGTGGCGCGACGCAGTGGGTGAACTGGATGCGCTGATCGAATCTTCTGGTATTGATCGACGCAAGTTTAACCGTAGCAATCAGGCTAAATGGATCGACAAGATCAGCGCCTGGGCAGAAGAAGAGACCAACAGTTATCAGTTGCCAGAGTCGCTGGAAAAATTCTCCCAGCGTTTCTTAGAAGATCGCACGAAAGCCGGGGGGGAAACCCCGCGACATCCACTGTTTGAGGCGATCGATCAACTGCTTGCAGAACCATTGTCGATCCGCGATCTGGTGATCACCCGCGCATTGGCTGAGATCCGCGAAACAGTAGCGCGTGAAAAACGCCGCCGTGGCGAATTGGGTTTTGATGACATGTTAAGTCGGCTCGATTCCGCGCTGCGTAGCGAAAGCGGTGAGGTGTTGGCAGCGGCGATCCGTACGCGATTCCCGGTGGCAATGATCGATGAATTTCAGGATACCGACCCCCAGCAGTACCGAATTTTTCGCCGTATCTGGCACCATCAGCCGGAAACCGCATTGTTGCTGATTGGCGACCCGAAGCAGGCCATATATGCATTCCGGGGTGCGGATATCTTCACTTATATGAAGGCGCGTAGCGAAGTTCACGCCCACTACACTTTAGACACCAACTGGCGTTCCGCACCAGGAATGGTGAACAGCGTGAATAAGCTTTTCAGCCAGACTGATGACGCGTTCATGTTTCGCGAAATACCGTTTATTCCAGTGAAATCAGCCGGGAAAAATCAGGCGTTACGTTTTGTATTTAAAGGTGAAACACAGCCTGCGATGAAAATGTGGCTGATGGAAGGCGAAAGCTGCGGCGTTGGCGATTATCAAAGTACCATGGCGCAGGTATGTGCTGCGCAAATCCGCGACTGGCTACAAGCCGGACAGCGGGGCGAAGCGTTGCTGATGAACGGCGACGACGCGCGTCCGGTGCGTGCTTCGGACATCAGTGTGCTGGTGCGCAGCCGCCAGGAGGCCGCCCAGGTGCGCGATGCCTTAACGTTGCTGGAAATCCCTTCCGTTTACCTTTCGAACCGCGACAGTGTTTTTGAAACTCTGGAAGCGCAGGAAATGCTTTGGTTGTTGCAGGCGGTGATGACGCCCGAACGTGAGAACACCCTGCGTAGTGCGCTGGCAACGTCAATGATGGGGCTGAACGCGCTGGATATCGAAACGCTGAACAATGACGAACATGCGTGGGATGTGGTAGTCGAAGAGTTCGATGGTTATCGGCAAATCTGGCGCAAACGTGGCGTTATGCCGATGCTGCGGGCGCTGATGTCGGCGCGTAACATTGCTGAAAACTTGCTGGCAACGGCAGGCGGTGAGCGGCGTCTTACCGATATCTTGCATATCAGCGAACTGCTACAAGAAGCCGGAACGCAGCTGGAAAGTGAACATGCGCTGGTACGCTGGTTATCGCAACATATCCTCGAGCCAGACAGTAATGCCTCCAGCCAACAAATGCGTCTCGAAAGTGATAAACATCTGGTGCAGATTGTCACGATCCACAAATCGAAAGGGCTGGAATATCCATTGGTCTGGCTGCCGTTTATCACCAATTTCCGCGTCCAGGAGCAGGCGTTTTATCACGATCGCCACTCGTTTGAGGCAGTTCTGGATCTTAATGCTGCGCCAGAAAGCGTCGACCTCGCGGAGGCCGAACGTCTGGCGGAAGATCTGCGTTTGCTTTACGTGGCGCTGACACGTTCGGTTTGGCATTGCAGTCTCGGCGTTGCACCGCTGGTGCGCCGTCGTGGCGATAAAAAAGGTGACACCGACGTCCACCAAAGTGCGCTCGGGCGTTTGCTGCAAAAAGGGGAACCGCAAGATGCGGCAGGGCTTCGCACCTGTATTGAAGCGTTATGCGATGATGATATTGCCTGGCAAACGGCACAAACTGGTGATAACCAACCCTGGCAGGTTAATGATGTTTCTACAGCAGAGCTGAATGCGAAGACGTTACAACGATTGCCCGGCGATAACTGGCGCGTCACCAGCTACTCTGGTTTGCAACAGCGTGGTCACGGTATCGCCCAGGATTTGATGCCTCGGCTGGATGTCGATGCTGCAGGCGTTGCCAGCGTCGTTGAAGAACCGACGTTAACACCACATCAGTTTCCGCGCGGTGCGTCACCGGGGACGTTCTTGCACAGTTTGTTTGAAGACCTGGATTTTACCCAGCCGGTTGACCCGAACTGGGTGCGGGAAAAACTGGAACTCGGCGGCTTTGAATCGCAGTGGGAACCGGTATTGACCGAGTGGATCACGGCTGTCCTCCAGGCACCTCTCAATGAAACCGGCGTAAGCCTGAGTCAACTTTCCGCCCGCAATAAACAGGTGGAGATGGAGTTTTATCTGCCGATTAGTGAACCGCTTATCGCCAGTCAGCTTGATACGTTAATCCGCCAGTTTGACCCGCTATCCGCAGGCTGCCCGCCGCTGGAGTTCATGCAGGTACGTGGCATGTTAAAAGGCTTTATCGACCTGGTGTTCCGCCACGAAGGGCGTTATTACCTGCTCGACTATAAATCCAACTGGTTGGGTGAAGACAGTTCGGCTTACACCCAACAGGCTATGGCAGCGGCAATGCAGGCACACCGCTATGATCTGCAATATCAGCTTTATACCCTGGCGCTGCATCGTTATCTGCGCCATCGCATTGCTGATTACGACTATGAGCACCACTTTGGCGGCGTTATTTATCTGTTCCTGCGTGGCGTTGATAAAGAACATCCGCAACAGGGGATTTACACAACCCGACCCAACGCCGGGTTGATTGCCCTGATGGATGAGATGTTTGCCGGTATGACCCTGGAGGAGGCGTAATGAAATTGCAAAAGCAATTACTGGAAGCTGTGGAGCACAAACAGCTACGCCCGCTGGATGTGCAATTTGCCCTGACCGTGGCGGGAGATGAACATCCTGCCGTCACCCTCGCGGCGGCACTGTTAAGTCATGATGCCGGAGAGGGACACGTTTGTTTGCCGCTTTCACGACTGGAAAATAACGAGGCGTCGCATCCGCTGTTGGCGACCTGTGTCAGTGAAATCGGTGAGCTACAAAATTGGGAAGAATGCTTGCTGGCTTCTCAAGCGGTCAGCAGGGGAGATGAACCCACGCCGATGATCCTCTGTGGCGATCGTCTTTATTTGAATCGCATGTGGTGTAACGAGCGCACAGTGGCACGCTTTTTCAACGAAGTGAATCATGCCATTGAGGTTGATGAAGCTCTACTGGCGCAAACCCTGGACAAACTTTTTCCAGTAAGCGATGAAATTAACTGGCAAAAAGTTGCGGCGGCAGTGGCGCTGACGCGGCGGATCTCGGTGATTTCCGGCGGCCCTGGCACCGGTAAAACGACCACCGTAGCGAAGTTGCTGGCAGCGTTAATTCAAATGGCCGACGGCGAACGCTGCCGTATCCGTCTGGCTGCACCAACGGGTAAAGCTGCCGCGCGCTTAACCGAATCTCTCGGCAAGGCTTTGCGACAGTTACCGCTGACCGATGAACAAAAGAAACGCATTCCGGAAGATGCCAGCACTTTGCACCGATTGCTGGGCGCGCAGCCGGGTAGCCAGCGTTTACGTCATCATGCCGGTAACCCGCTGCATCTTGATGTGCTGGTGGTAGATGAAGCGTCAATGATCGATCTGCCTATGATGTCGAGACTGATCGACGCCTTGCCCGATCATGCGCGAGTGATCTTTCTCGGCGATCGTGATCAACTGGCCTCGGTTGAGGCTGGGGCTGTGCTGGGCGATATCTGCGCTTATGCCAACGCGGGCTTTACCGCCGAGCGTGCCAGGCAGCTAAGCCGCCTGACGGGGACTCACGTTCCGGCAGGAACCGGCACAGAAGCGGCATCTTTGCGCGACAGTCTCTGCCTGCTGCAAAAAAGCTATCGTTTCGGCAGCGATTCTGGCATTGGTCAGTTAGCTGCGGCGATCAACCGTGGTGATAAAACGGCAGTGAAAACCGTTTTTCAGCAGGATTTTACTGATATCGAAAAACGGCTTTTACAGAGCGGCGAAGATTATATTGCGATGCTTGAGGAAGCTCTTGCGGGTTACGGACGTTATCTGGATCTGCTGCAAGCGCGTGCCGAGCCGGATTTAATCATTCAGGCGTTCAATGAGTACCAGCTTTTGTGCGCCCTGCGGGAAGGGCCGTTTGGCGTGGCTGGACTGAATGAGCGAATTGAGCAGTTTATGCAACAGAAGCGCAAAATTCATCGTCATCCGCACTCTCGTTGGTACGAAGGTCGACCGGTGATGATTGCCCGTAATGACAGCGCGCTTGGGTTGTTTAATGGCGATATCGGTATTGCGCTGGATCGCGGGCAGGGGACGCGCGTCTGGTTTGCGATGCCGGACGGCAATATTAAGTCTGTGCAACCGAGTCGCTTGCCAGAGCACGAAACTACGTGGGCGATGACGGTACATAAATCGCAGGGATCGGAGTTCGACCATGCGGCGTTGATTTTGCCGAGCCAACGCACGCCGGTAGTAACGCGAGAGCTGGTTTATACCGCGGTGACCCGCGCGCGTCGCCGTCTGTCGCTGTATGCCGATGAGCGCATATTAAGTGCGGCAATCGCCACTCGTACTGAGCGGCGCAGTGGTCTGGCGGCGTTGTTTAGTTCACGGGAATAAACGTAATTGCCGGATGCGACGTACGAGTGTTACGCATGTCGCATCCGACGATTTTCATCGCTTACCCTAAATCCGCCATCAACACTTTGGATTTACGCTGGTAGTTGTACAACTGCTTTTTGCTCTCGGGCAGTAAATCAATATCCACTGGGGTAAATCCACGTTCCTGGAACCAGTGAATACTGCGCGTGGTCAGCACAAACAATTTGCTTAAGCCGCTCTGCTTCGCCTGAGCGGCAATGCGTTCCAGCAGAACTTCACCCCTTGATGAACTGCGGTAATCCGGGTGAACTGCCACACAGGCCATTTCCCCAATCTTCTCTTCCGGGAACGGATAGAGCGCGGCGCAGGCAATAGTCGTGTTATCGCGCTGAATAATGGTGAATTTGTCGATTTCCATCTCCAGCTGCTCGCGAGAACGGCGTACCAGAATACCTTGCTGCTCCAGTGGGCGAATCAACTCCAGAATACCGCCAATATCGTTGATTGTTGCGCGACGAATCTGCTCGGCGCTTTCCATCACAATCTGCGTACCGATACCGTCGCGTGAGAACAACTCTTGCAACAGCGCGCCATCTTCCTGATAACTGATTAAATGACAGCGACGCACGCCGCTGCGGCAGGCTTTCACTGCGCCACGCAAAAAGCGCACCGTACCGGAGTTGTAATCGCCTTTCTCTTCCTGGGCTTCTACCCGCGCTTGCGCTTCGTTAGGGAAAAGTTCGGAGACAATATCACCGTCGTCATTAGTGACGCCCTGGGAAGAGCAAAAACCAATCATCTTTTCAGCTTTCAGTTTGATGGCCAGTTGAGTGGCAATCTCTTCCGAGGTCAGGTTAAAGCTCTCGCCAGTGACTGAAACAGCGACCGGCCCCATTAGCACTATTGCACCGCTGTCCAGTTGACGATGGATCGCGTCTTCATCAATCCGCCGGATACGCCCGCTATGGCAGTAATCCACGCCGTCATCGACGCCCAGCGGCTGGGCAATAATAAAATTGCCACTGACGACGTTGATATGCGCGCCCTGCAGCGGCGTGTTATTGAGACTCATCGACAGGCGAGCAGTAATATCCAGTTGCAATGTTCCCGCAGCCTGCTTCACCAGTTCCAGTGTTTTGGCGTCGGTCACACGTATATTCTTGTGATACAGCGGTTCGTGGTGATGCGCAGCCAGATTTGCGTCGATCTGCGGACGTGCGCCATAGACCACCACCAGACGGATGCCGAGGCTGTGCAACAACCCGATATCATTAACGATACTGGAGAAATTCTCATGCTCAATGGCTTCACCGCCGAGCATGATGACAAACGTTTTTCCCCGGTGGGTATTGATATAGGGAACCGAATGGCGGAATCCCTCGACCAACTCGGTTTTACGTTCCTTTACCACGGCACACCTCTTTGCATGATTATTCGAAATTAGTGTATTTTTATTCTGTTTTTTCGCAGGGTGCAAGTGTAAATTTTATGCGAGAGCGACTTTTTTATCAGTAATGCCGTGAATATAAAAAGAATGTTTACCGTTTATTAGATGACAGATTATGCGTCTTTCGCTAAAGTTTCCGGTCAAATTAGTCGTTTACTTGTTACACAGCTTAGATTTCTTTTGCTCGGGAGAGGCATGTCAGGATCCAACACTGCAATCAGCCGTCGTCGTTTACTGCAAGGCGCGGGTGCCATGTGGCTATTGAGCGTAAGTCAGGTCAGTCTGGCTGCGGTCAGCCAGGTCGTGGCGGTGCGCGTCTGGCCTGCGTCCAGCTACACCCGCGTGACGGTGGAATCAAATCGTCAGCTGAAATATAAGCAGTTCGCGTTGAGTAACCCTGAACGCGTGGTGGTGGATATCGAAGATGTAAACCTGAACTCGGTACTCAAGGGGATGGCGGCACAAATTCGTGCAGACGACCCGTTCATCAAGTCGGCGCGCGTCGGGCAATTTGACCCGCAAACCGTACGGATGGTTTTTGAATTAAAGCAAAACGTAAAACCGCAGCTGTTTGCCCTTGCGCCGGTCGCCGGGTTTAAAGAGCGTCTGGTGATGGACCTCTATCCGGCCAATGCACAGGATATGCAGGACCCGCTGCTGGCGCTGCTGGAGGATTACAACAAAGGCGACCTCGAAAAGCAGGTGCCGCCAGCGCAAAGTGGTCCACAACCGGGTAAAGCAGGGCGCGATCGTCCGATTGTCATTATGCTTGACCCTGGCCACGGTGGCGAAGACTCCGGTGCGGTGGGGAAATACAAAACGCGCGAAAAAGATGTGGTATTGCAAATAGCTCGCCGTTTGCGCTCTCTGATCGAGAAAGAGGGCAATATGAAGGTGTACATGACGCGCAATGAAGACATCTTCATTCCATTGCAAGTGCGCGTAGCAAAAGCCCAGAAACAGCGTGCTGACCTGTTTGTCTCTATCCATGCCGACGCCTTTACCAGTCGTCAGCCGAGCGGTTCCTCTGTGTTTGCGCTCTCAACCAAAGGTGCAACCAGTACTGCGGCAAAATATCTGGCACAAACCCAGAACGCCTCGGACTTGATTGGTGGCGTGAGCAAAAGCGGTGACCGCTATGTCGACCACACCATGTTCGATATGGTACAGTCGCTGACCATTGCCGACAGCCTGAAGTTTGGTAAAGCGGTACTGAATAAGCTCGGTAAAATCAACAAGCTGCATAAAAATCAAGTTGAACAGGCCGGGTTTGCCGTACTAAAGGCACCAGATATTCCCTCCATTCTGGTCGAAACGGCGTTTATCAGTAACGTTGAGGAAGAGCGTAAACTGAAAACGGCGACTTTCCAGCAGGAAGTTGCGGAGTCTATTCTTGCGGGGATTAAAGCGTATTTTGCCGATGGGGCGACGCTGGCGAGAAGGGGATGATAAAAAGGCGCTGAATGGCGCTTTTTTATGGGAGACCAGAAACAAAAAAACACCCGTTAGGGTGTTCAATAATTGGTTGCGGGGGCCGGATTTGAACCGACGACCTTCGGGTTATGAGCCCGACGAGCTACCAGGCTGCTCCACCCCGCGTCACCGTACTGCTTTTACTTCATCAAATTTGATTGGTTGCGGGGGCCGGATTTGAACCGACGACCTTCGGGTTATGAGCCCGACGAGCTACCAGGCTGCTCCACCCCGCGTCACCGTACTGCTTTACTTCATCAAATTTTAATTGGTTGCGGGGGCCGGATTTGAACCGACGACCTTCGGGTTATGAGCCCGACGAGCTACCAGGCTGCTCCACCCCGCGTCCGTGGATGCGCACTATACTCCGCTCGCGTTTTCATGCAACCTTTTTTTTACCCCGATCACGGATTTGGCATGATTTTGAACAAAAACAAATCACTAAAGCCTATTTTTTGTGCAAAATTTGCGTCAGGGAGAGGCTGCTCATTTCATTAAACGCGGCGGTTTGTTATCTTCGTTGCGCCTTATTTTTTAACCTGAAGAAGAGAACAATGAAAGGACGTTGGGTAAAGTACCTTCTTATGGGCACGGTTGTGGCAATGCTTGCCGCCTGCTCTTCCAAACCAACCGATCGCGGACAGCAATATAAAGACGGGAAATTTACCCAGCCTTTCTCTCTGGTGAACCAGCCAGATGCCGTTGGCGCGCCGATTAACGCCGGTGATTTTGCCGAGCAAATTAACCATATCCGTAATTCGTCACCGCGTCTGTATGGCAACCAGAGTAATGTTTATAACGCGGTGCAAGAGTGGCTGCGCGCAGGCGGTGATACCCGCAATATGCGCCAGTTCGGCATTGATGCCTGGCAGATGGAAGGTGCCGACAACTATGGTAACGTGCAGTTTACAGGCTATTACACGCCGGTAATTCAGGCGCGCCATACCCGCCAGGGCGAGTTCCAGTATCCTATTTACCGTATGCCGCCAAAACGTGGTCGTCTGCCGTCTCGTGCGGAGATCTACGCGGGGGCATTGAGTGATAAATATATTCTCGCTTACAGTAACTCCCTGATGGATAACTTCATTATGGATGTGCAGGGTAGTGGGTATATCGACTTTGGTGATGGCAGTCCGCTTAACTTTTTCAGCTATGCAGGGAAAAACGGTCATGCCTATCGCAGCATCGGTAAGGTGTTGATCGACCGTGGCGAAGTGAAAAAAGAAGATATGTCGATGCAGGCGATTCGTCACTGGGGCGAAACACACAGTGAAGCGGAGGTTCGCGAGCTGCTGGAACAGAACCCGTCTTTCGTTTTCTTTAAACCGCAATCTTTTGCACCGGTGAAAGGGGCAAGTGCGGTGCCGCTGGTTGGTCGCGCGTCAGTTGCCTCTGATCGTTCCATTATTCCGCCAGGTACTACCTTGCTGGCAGAAGTGCCGTTGCTGGATAATAACGGCAAATTTAATGGTCAGTACGAACTGCGTCTGATGGTGGCGCTGGATGTCGGTGGTGCAATCAAAGGCCAACACTTCGATATCTATCAAGGGATCGGGCCGGAAGCCGGACACCGCGCAGGTTGGTACAACCACTATGGACGTGTCTGGGTGCTGAAAACCGCCCCGGGCGCAGGTAACGTCTTTAGCGGCTGATGTGATATTCTGTATGCCGTTTTTACGGATATGACAGGGTGAGGGGTAACCTCACATCCTGATTATTGACTAAGTGCGCGTTGTTCATGCCGGATGCGGCGTGAACGCCTTATCCGGCCTACAAATCATGCAAATCCAAAATATTGCAGGAGTTATGTAGGCCTGATAAGCGTAGCGCATCAGGCATTTATGCGTTTAGGGTGAGGGATAACCTCGCCCTTTTTAATTCTGAGGTGCTATGTCTGTGGTAATTAGTGATGCATGGCGTCAGCGTTTTGGTGGCACAGCGCGTCTGTATGGTGAAAAAGCGTTGCAACTGTTTGCTGACGCGCATATTTGTGTGGTTGGTATCGGTGGTGTCGGTTCCTGGGCGGCGGAAGCGCTGGCGCGCACGGGGATTGGCGCAATCACGCTTATCGATATGGATGATGTGTGCGTCACCAATACCAATCGGCAAATTCATGCCCTGCGCGATAACGTTGGGCTGGCAAAAGCGGAAGTTATGGCGGAGCGTATTCGCCAGATTAACCCGGAGTGCCGTGTAACGGTGGTGGATGATTTCGTGACGCCGGATAACGTAGCGCAGTATATGAGCGTGGGTTATTCGTACGTGATTGATGCCATTGATAGTGTACGGCCCAAAGCGGCGCTGATTGCTTATTGTCGGCGCAATAAAATCCCACTGGTCACAACCGGTGGCGCGGGTGGGCAGATTGATCCGACGCAGATTCAGGTTACCGATCTGGCGAAAACGATTCAGGACCCGCTGGCGGCGAAGTTGCGCGAGCGCCTGAAAAGCGATTTTGGCGTAGTGAAAAACAGTAAAGGTAAGCTCGGCGTGGATTGCGTGTTTTCTACTGAAGCGCTGGTGTACCCGCAGTCAGACGGTACGGTGTGTGCGATGAAAGCCACGGCAGAAGGGCCGAAGCGGATGGATTGTGCATCTGGATTTGGCGCGGCAACGATGGTGACCGCCACCTTTGGGTTTGTTGCGGTTTCTCATGCGCTGAAGAAGATGATGGCGAAAGCGGCGCGTCAGGGTTAAACAATCAGGTCGGATGAGACGCGAACGTCTTATCCGACCCGGTTCTGTGCTTAAACCTGCTTCGTCGCAGCGATAATCGCCTCGCTTAACGCATTTAACCCCTGGCTGCGTGAGGCGCTAAGCTGCGCACGTAATCCCAGCTCATCAAACAATGCCAGTGGTGACTGTGCCTGCAACTCGGCGGCGGTTTTCCCCTCAACGGCAGTCAACAACACCGCCAGCAGGCCGCGCACAATGCGCCCTTCGCTGTCGCCAAAGAAATGCATTTTGCCGTTTTCAGCCACTGTATATCCTAGCCAGACGCGGTTTTCGCATCCGGCAATCTCTTTAGCCTGCGCTTTTAACTCGTCTGGCAATGCCGGAAGCTGTTTCCCCAGCATGATCAACTGGCGATATTTATCTTCCCATTGCGTCAACGGTGCGAAGGTATTGCGTAACGTTTCTGCGGTTACGGTTGTGCCGAACGGATGTCCGGCGAATTGCGGGTTTGTCATTAATCCACCAATAATTCCAGCGCGCGGTCAACGGCATTCACCAGCGCATCCACATCACTCTTTGTATTATATGGCGCAAAAGAGGCGCGCAGTGTGCCGGTTACGCCTAATTCTGCCAGTAGCGGCTGAGCGCAATGCTGCCCGGCCCGCAGGGCAATACCGTACTCCGCCAGCAGCGTCACCATATCGCTATGATGAACGCCAGCAAAATCAAAGGCCAGCAGGCTGGAATCCTGGCAGCGGAATGAACGAAAGCCGGGACGTTTCGCCAGCGCATCTTCCGCCAGCGTTGCTAAGCTACGGCTCCAGCTTTCGGCCTGGTTGATATCGTAATCTGCCAGCCATTCCAGCGCCGCGCTTAATCCTATGACACCAGCGACATTTGGCGTTCCAGCTTCCAGTTTCCACGGCGCAGATTGAGTCGTGAAGCCGTCAAAACTCACTTCGTGAACCATTTTGCCGCCGCCCAGCCAGGGCGACATCGCCTCCAGCAGTTCTGATTTACCATACAGCACGCCGATACCTGTCGGGCCATACAGTTTGTGACCTGAAAAAGCATAGAAATCAATATCCAGTTGCTGAACATCCGCGGGGAAATGCACTGCCCCCTGAGCACCATCAACCATCACCACCATCCCGGCTGAATGAGCAAAGGTAATCGCTCGCGCCAGATCCGGGCAACCGCCAGTAACGTTCGACATCTGACCCAACGCCAGAATCCGACTACGGGGAGTAATCAGTTCTGGCAACAAATCGACATCCGGCAGTCGCTGCGCATTAAGCGGCAATTTCACCACTTTGGCTCCAGTTTGTTGGGCGACCATCAGCCAGGGGACGAGGTTGGCGTGGTGTTCTGCCACGCTGACAATAATCTCATCGCCCGGTTGCAGACGCGGACGCGCATAGCATTGTGCCACCATGTTGATGGATTCAGTGGTGCCGCGCGTCCAGACGATAGTTTTATCATCCGGTGCATTCAGTAATTGCGCCACTTTCTCTCGTGCAGCTTCATAACGCGCGGTCAGGCGTTGGGCTTCGGCAAACTGGCTGCGATGGACGTTTCCGGCGCTCAGACTGTAAAACTGTTGGGTGGCTTCAACCACGGCTTCAGGTTTAAGCGCGGTCGCGGCGCTGTCGAGATAGACGCCCGCATCCTGTAGTGCGGGAAACTGGGCGCGAAACTGCGCGGGATTAAAAACGTTCATGGTACTCCTCGGCTTGATGCACCGATCGTGACGCAAAATTCACTTTGATACAAGGAGAGTGCTAACCATCAGAATTATCTGGATATCCTGGCGAAGCCGCGTAAGTAACATATGCTGAATAGTGTTAGGCGTTAATTTTAGCCTGTTAATCAATACTATTAAGATTTATTAATCGCTTTAAGGAGAAGATGATGAAAAAGACTGCCGCAATTATTTCTGCCTGTATGCTGACTTTTGCCCTGAGCGCCTGTTCCGGTTCGAACTATGTGATGCACACCAATGACGGACGTACCATCGTCTCTGACGGCAAACCACAGACTGATAACGATACCGGTATGATTTCGTATAAAGACGCTAATGGCAACAAACAGCAGATCAACCGTACTGACGTGAAAGAGATGGTCGAACTGGATCAGTAATTCGCGATCGCAAGGTAAAAAAAAGCACCGCAATTAGGCGGTGCTACATTAATCACTATGGACAGACAGGGTAAATGTACAGGAAGTGAAAAAAGGTAGCTTTGCTACCATGGTCTGAATCGCAGACCAATTGCAAACACAACAACACAACATCACAACCGTAAGCCAAAAGTTCACCAGAACACGCATTCCGATAAAACTTTTCGTTCCGGCTCAGGAAGTGCCGCCACTATAGGTATTTGCTGGTAGAAGCTCAACGGACAATTTATAATGGCTCAGATTAAAAAAACTAATAGGTTACATAGTGTGATCTAATTGTTAAATTCATTTAACATCAAAGTTTAATAGCCATGTCTAAACGATTACCACCGCTAAATGCCTTACGAGTTTTTGATGCCGCAGCACGCCATTTAAGTTTCACTCGCGCAGCAGAAGAGCTTTTTGTGACCCAAGCCGCAGTAAGTCATCAAATCAAGTCTCTTGAGGATTTTTTGGGGCTAAAACTGTTCCGCCGCCGTAATCGTTCACTCCTGCTGACCGAGGAAGGGCAAAGCTATTTCCTCGATATCAAAGAGATATTTTCGCAATTAACCGAAGCGACGCGTAAACTCCAGGCCCGTAGCGCCAAGGGGGCGTTGACGGTCAGTTTACTCCCCAGTTTCGCCATTCATTGGTTGGTTCCGCGACTTTCCAGCTTTAATTCAGCTTATCCGGGAATTGACGTTCGAATCCAGGCGGTTGATCGTCAGGAAGATAAGCTGGCGGATGATGTTGATGTGGCGATATTTTATGGTCGGGGCAACTGGCCGGGGCTACGGGTGGAAAAACTGTACGCCGAATATTTATTGCCGGTGTGTTCGCCGCTACTGCTGACTGGCGAAAAACCCTTGAAGACACCGGAAGATCTGGCTAAACATACGTTATTACATGATGCTTCGCGCCGTGACTGGCAGACATATACCCGACAGTTGGGGTTAAATCATATCAACGTTCAGCAAGGGCCAATTTTTAGCCATAGCGCCATGGTGCTGCAAGCGGCTATCCACGGGCAGGGAGTGGCGCTGGCAAATAACGTGATGGCGCAATCTGAAATCGAGGCCGGACGTCTTGTTTGCCCGTTTAATGATGTTCTGGTCAGTAAAAATGCTTTTTATCTGGTTTGTCATGACAGTCAGGCAGAACTGGGTAAAATAGCCGCCTTTCGCCAATGGATCCTGGCGAAAGCCGCTGCTGAACAAGAAAAATTCCGCTTTCGTTATGAACAATAATTTACGTAGGGTACGACCATGACCAGCCGTTTTATGCTGATTTTCGCCGCCATTAGCGGCTTCATTTTTGTGGCTCTGGGCGCTTTTGGCGCGCATGTGTTAAGTAAAACCATGGGGGCCGTTGAGATGGGCTGGATCCAGACCGGCCTAGAATACCAGGCGTTTCATACGCTGGCGATCTTAGGTCTGGCGGTGGCAATGCAGCGTCGCATCAGTATCTGGTTTTACTGGAGTAGCGTTTTCCTCGCGTTAGGCACGGTGCTGTTCAGCGGCAGCCTTTATTGCCTGGCACTGTCCCATCTGCGTTTGTGGGCGTTTGTCACTCCGGTTGGCGGCGTGAGCTTCCTTGCGGGCTGGGCGTTAATGTTAGTTGGTGCTATCCGTTTAAAGCGCAAGGGCGTAAGTCATGAATAAGGTTGTATTGCTGTGCCGTCCGGGCTTTGAAAAAGAGTGCGCCGCAGAAATTACCGATAAAGCCGGCCAGCGGGAAATTTTCGGTTTTGCCCGCGTGAAAGAGAATGCGGGTTATGTCATTTATGAATGTTATCAACCTGATGATGGCGATAAGTTAATCCGTGAGCTGCCGTTCAGTTCATTAATTTTTGCCCGCCAGTGGTTTGTGGTGGGGGAACTCCTGCAGCATTTGCCGCCAGAAGATCGTATTACCCCCATTGTCGGCATGTTACAGGGCGTAGTAGAGAAGGGCGGTGAACTGCGTGTTGAAGTTGCCGATACCAACGAAAGCAAAGAGTTGCTGAAATTCTGCCGTAAATTCACCGTGCCGCTACGCGCTGCCTTGCGCGATGCCGGGGTGCTGGCGAACTATGAAACGCCGAAGCGTCCGGTAGTGCATGTATTCTTCATTGCACCAGGCTGCTGCTATACCGGTTACTCATACAGCAACAATAATTCGCCGTTCTATATGGGCATTCCGCGCCTGAAATTTCCGGCAGATGCGCCGAGTCGTTCTACGCTCAAACTGGAAGAGGCATTTCATGTGTTTATTCCTGCGGATGAGTGGGATGAACGCCTGGCGAACGGGATGTGGGCGGTGGATTTGGGCGCTTGCCCAGGCGGCTGGACCTACCAACTGGTGAAGCGCAACATGTGGGTTTATTCCGTCGACAACGGCCCGATGGCGCAAAGTCTGATGGATACCGGGCAGGTGACGTGGCTGCGGGAAGACGGGTTTAAATTCCGTCCGACACGCAGCAATATCTCCTGGATGGTATGCGATATGGTTGAAAAACCGGCGAAAGTTGCGGCATTGATGGCGCAGTGGCTGGTTAATGGCTGGTGTCGTGAAACCATTTTCAACCTCAAACTGCCGATGAAAAAACGCTACGAAGAAGTGTCACACAATCTGGCGTATATTCAGGCACAGCTTGATGAACATGGCATAAATGCTCAGATTCAGGCGCGGCAGTTGTATCACGATCGCGAAGAAGTGACGGTGCACGTCCGCCGCATCTGGGCTGCGGTGGGTGGTCGTCGCGACGAGCGATAACAGGCAAGGCCGGGGCGTCGTCTCCGGCCTGCTACCCTTTCCGTCAGGCTGTTACCAAAGAAGTTGCAACCTGGCGCTCATCAGAAATAATGTGCGTTACCTCATCCAGATGCCCGATGCGGGCTTCCCCTGAACGATTAAATTTACTTTTATCAATCAATAACAACGATTGCGCGGCACGTTTTAATAGCATCGATTTGTAATCAGCGTTGATGGCATTGGAGTCCCACAGTGCGCCGCTGCTATCGATCCCTTCACAAGAAAAAATAAACAGATCGATTTCCAGCGATTTAAGTTGGGAAATCAGCGAGGGATTGACGTAACAGCCATATTTGCGCTCAAGTGTGCCGCCGGAACTGATCAGTTGAATGCGTTCGCGTTTACCGAGTTCATGGCAAATCGGATGGCTATTGGTGAAGACCTGAATGTTGATGTCAGGCAACTGGCGTGCCAGATACCAGCAAGTTGAACTGGCGTCTAAGGCTATCACCATCCCTTCTTCAATCCACGCGAGCGCCTCGCGCGCGATATCTGCTTTATGCGCATAATGGCTTTTCAGCCTGATGTGAAAGGGATCGCCACTGTCTTGATTTTGACGGTGGATATATTTAGCGCGTCCATGATTGCGCAGAATTTTACCCTGCGTCTGTAATTCATTGAGATCGCGACGAATGGTTTCTTTACTGACCTTTAGCTGTTCAGAGAGAGCTTCCGTGGTCAGGCTGGTATGGTTCAGCAGCAGGTCGACTATCGCTTGCTGGCGTGCCGCTTTCATATTTTTCACCCCATCATTCGATAACCGCCCGCGTCATGCGGGCGTACCGGTATGAGATTACGGTGTTACCCCTTTTTTTAAAAGAATATTCCCGTACTTCGCTCGTTCGCCTGTGATAACGATCGCAAAGGCTTTTTGCGCCCGTTCATAAAACGCAAAACGATTGATGCGGATGATGTCAGGACACGGGGCTTGTAGTGAAAGCGCATTACGGTAACGTCGTTCTACTTCAGGATCGAGAGTGTCACCTTCTACCGCCGCCATCATCACCAGCGGCGGTGCATAACTGTCCAGTTCAAATAACGGGATAATCGCCTGGAGCAAGTCGCTCACCAACAGGCCATCAGCGCGGATCACCTGCGGTCCCATCGAATGGGCGGGAAAGTGAGCATCGGAAAAAATAATTTCATCTCCATGCCCCATCTCTGCCAGCACTTTCAATAGTTCGGGAGAAATTAACGGCGAAATTGTTTTCAGCATTTCACACTTCCTCTATAAATTCAGGTTCAGTTTGCGGGTAGAAATAACGGTACTGATAATGAATCTGCGCGCGGGCTTCTTCCGGGCTGTTAAATTCCCCTACGCCATACCAACCGAACAGCGCAGCTCCTGCGACGGTCGTTTCGGCGTCGTCGAGAACTTTTACCGGAATATCAAGCATATTGGCTTTAATCTGATTCCACAATGTGTTGCGACTTCCTCCACCGACTAACAATAATTCAGAGGCTTTAAAGTGCCCGATTTTTTCCAGCATCTGTAGATTGCGCTGTAATTGCGCGGTTAACCCTTCCAGCGCCGCGCGATAGAAATGCCCCCGCGTGGTATTAAGCGTCACTCCTTGCCAGCCAGCGTTCTGACACGACAATAAATCACACTGCATTTTCACGCCATCCGCGCCAGGCGCGATCAGACGAGCCTCTTCAATCAACATTTGCCAGGGTGTTTCAGCCGTCCAGAACAGTTTTCTCACCCATTCCAGCACGCCGGATGCCAGCCATTGCATACCTGGGTTATACAATCCTGCCTGGCTATCCAGTTCGCAGGTGGAACCGGCGTACTGACTTAACAGCGAAGTATCAACCTGGGCGCTACGGACCATTAAAATTTCCCATGTACCGGAGGAGAGCACGGGTTCATTTTGTTCGGCACCAGCGCCAAAAAGGGCGAACTGGGTATCGTGACCTGCGGAAATCACCGGTATGCCAACGGGTAAGCCGAGCATTGCTGCGGCGCTGTTCTGTAGCGTACCAATCTGTTCACCCGCTTCCACCAGACGAGGGAAGAGTCGGCGTGGAATACCAGTGGCTTGTAAAATTTGCGGACTGAAATCGCGTTGCTGGATATCCAGCATCTGGCTGGTTCCGGCCATCGTGATATCAGTAGTGAATTCGCCGGTTAAACGGTGGTTAATCAGCGACGAAATAAAGAGCCAGGCGTGCGCGCGTTCCAGCAGTTGTGGATGATTTTCTTTCAACCACACCAACTTATATAACGTATTGAAACTAAAGGCTCCGACGCCAGAAATAGCCTGCAACCGCTGTGCGGAGATCAACTGTTCAATATTGTCCATAACCGCTGCTGTTCGCGGACATTTCCAGCTAATGATCGGATAGAGCAGATTGCCTTGCTTATCTACCAGAGCGCCATCCACACCAAAGGTGGTGACGGCGATACCGCGGATGTGGCATTCAGTCAGTTCACTATTGATTTGCCGACAGCAATCAGCAAAGCGTTGCAAAATGGCGTCTAAAGACCACTGGTGCCAGGTGTTGTTTTCCATCGCGATATCGCTGGCATTAGGCGTTGAGGCGCGGGCAACAATTTTTCCCTGCCGATTAACCGCGATGGCCCTGACATTGGTCGCGCCACAGTCGAGTACCAGGATAACTTCTTGTTTCATAATCGCTCCTGCAATATAGCCGGATAACATTGCTTATCCGGCTAACCACTCTTGCTTGTTCAGGCCCGGTAGCCGGAGCGACCGGGCATCACATCAGGGAGTAATGTATTAACGCTTGTACAACGGGCCGTAGTTCTGGCAAGCGCGGTAATCCTGGCCTTCAATATCCATGCCGTGCGCAGCCCAGGCAGAAGGACGATACACTTTGGTCTCTTCAACGTTGTGCATACATACCGGGATACGCAGCATGGAGGCGAGAGTGATAAAGTCTGCGCCAACGTGGCCGATGGTCAGAACCCCATGGTTAGCGCCCCAGTTCGCCATTACCGAGTACACATCCGTAAACGGCCCTTTACCGGTGAGGCGCGGTGCAAACCAGGTGGTTGGCCAGGTTGAGTTGGTGCGTTTGTTGAGGATGTCATGCACATCCTTCGGCAATTCCACGCTCCAGCCTTCCGCGATTTGCAGTACCGGTCCCAGGCCTTTGATGATGTTGACACGAGTCATGGTGAACGGGACGCCGCCTTCGGTAAGGAAGCGGGAAGAGTAACCGCCGCCACGGAAGTATTCGTGGATCGCCGGGCACCATTCGGTAGCGGCGAGGCAAGCGTCAGCCTCTTGCTGAGAGATTTCCCAGTGTGGCTTCATCGTCGGGTTACCTTCGCTGTCGCGTTGTTTACAGGAACCGTCCAGCGCAGCAGAACCTGAGTTGATCAAATGGATGATGCCGTGTTCTGCCAGTCCATCGAGTTTATGCCCCGTTACACGCTCAATTGCTTCTGGTGACCAGTAGGTACGCACATCGGCAAATACCTGAGCGGTGCCGGTGAGCTGGTGACCCATTAGCATTGCCACGCCGTTAAGACTGTCGTTTTCGGTCGCCACGACAAAGGGTTCGCGCACGCCATTCCAGTCAAATGAACTGTTGAGGATCGCTTCGGCGGTGTCACCATTGGGATATTGATCGGTCCAGTGACGTTGCCCCTGGAAGCCCGCAGCGATGGCGTTGTAGCCAAGTGATTCTTCCACGCGACCAATATCGGCCAGTTTGCTGTTGCCTTGCATCATGTCGCGGATACACATCGCCATCAGTAAACTTTCGCGCAGAACTGCGCGGCTTTGCTCGGCATTACGTTGATACTGTTTGTTATTTTCATCTTCGCCATAGCGGAAGTTTTTATCAGCCCAGGCCAGCGCCATTTCCAGTTCGGCTTCGTCGTAAATCTGCTGATCGATACGGCGACGCAGTTCGGTCATATCCACCGCCTGGACTTTCATTCCCAGCCAGGATTCAAAGAAGTTGTGATCAACAATAGAACCGGCGATACCCATCGAAACGCCGCCCAGCGACAGATAGCTTTTACCTTTCATGCTGGCGACGGCCAAACCGGCGCGGGCAAAGCGCAGCAGTTTTTCTTCAACATCGGCAGGAATCGATGTGTCATCGGCATCCTGAACGTCATGACCGTAAATGGAGAATGCCGGGATGCCTTTCTGGCTGTGAGCTGCCAGAGCCGCTGCCAGGTAAACAGCGCCGGGACGTTCAGTGCCGTTAAAGCCCCAAATGGCTTTCGGGCGGGTTGGATCCATGTCGATGGTTTCACTGCCATAGCACCAGCAAGGCGTTACCGTAATGGTGAGGCCTACATTCTGACTGCTGAATTTTTCTTCGCAAGCAGCGGCTTCAGCCATACCCGCGATACAGGTATCGGAAATGACACACTCGACGGCAGCTCCGCAGGCATGGCGCAGTTTCTCGGTCAGCAGTGCGGCCGTAGCTTTCGCCATATTCATTGTTTGTTCTTCAAGCGACTCACGAACACCCATGCGACGACCGTCAATAACCGGGCGGATACCAATTTTCGGTAAGCTGATTTTTTTCATTACAGATTCCTCACTTTATTCGGAAAATATGTTCAGTTAGTTGCCGTTTGAGAACGGAAACGGGCAAAGATAAAGATGACCGCGAAGCAGAGTGCGGGGATCAGTTCAGCAGTGGGGATGTTGCCCGCCGCGTCACTGACAAAACCCATGACCGGAGTGACAATACCGCCGCCAATAATGGTCATAACGATGAAGGACGAACCGTATTTGGTGTCCTGGCCGAGATTCTTAATGCCCAGCGAGAAGATTGTTGGGTACTGAATCGACATAAAGGCGCTGCATAAAGTCAGGGCTATTAAGCCCACATGACCGCCAGCGAAGGCTGAGATCAGGCACAGTGCCATAGCGATTAATGCGTAGGCGGCCAGGACTTTGTGTGGTGCGAAGCGACTGATGAGCCAGGTACCGGTGAAACGACCAATAAAGAAGCACACCATGGTTCCGGTTAAATAGTTAGCGGCAAAGCCTGCAGTCATACCTGGAATTTCTTCTACAGCGTAGCGAATCAAATAGCTCCAGCAGGCCGTTTGTGCGCCGACATAGCAGAATTGCGCTAATACCGCCCAGCGCCAGTGACGAATACGCGCCAGACGAGAAAGCGATGCGGAGAACGATCCTTGTTTGGCGTCACTGTGATTATCACTCTGCAATGCCGGGAATTTCGTCAGCATGATCAGCAGGGCGACCAGTAACACGATAGCCACGATGATCATATAAGGTGTCTGTACCGATAATACCAGGCTGTGTTTATACGCACTCAATTGCTCTGGAGACATTTTATCGAGAACGTCTTGCGATTGATGTGGCACGTTAGACAAAATAAGACTTTGCCCAAAGACAACCGCGATAATTGCGCCAAACGAGTTAAATGTTTGCGCAAGATTTAAGCGGAAGTGACCACTGCTTTCTGGCCCTAATACCGTAACAAAAGGGTTTGCGGCAGTTTCCAGACAACCTAATCCGGCTGCAATAATAAATAGGCCAACTAAAAATAAGGTGTAGTTCATTATTTCTGCAGCGGGCCAGAATAATGCAGCGCCCAAGGCATATAAAAATAATCCGGTAATAATCCCTGCTTTATAACTGAGTTTTTTCATCAATATCCCAGCAGGGATTGGGATAATGAAATAACCAAAGTAAAAGGCCGATTGGATCAGGCCAGCCTGGAAATTTGTCAGCGTAAAAGCCTGCTGGAATTGAGGTAATAAAATGTCGTTAAGGTTATTGGCTACCGCCCAAAGAAAAAACAGTGAGCACAGCAGCGCGAATGGAATAATGTAACTTCTGCTTTGCCCTGCATCTTTATCTACCGCACGGTAACTCTGCGTTTGTATTGATGTGTTTCCCATAGCATCCTCTTAGGTTCAGAAGCTTAAGCACGTAATCGGTTATGTTTTCAAAAGTGCAAAACCAGCGAGTTCGGGCTTCATATCAGTGAATATTTGCCTGTCTGAAATGAACTCATGGATTCATTTTCAAATAAAAAACGCTCTGTAATATGACGGCGGTCACACTTATTAGCTGGAAGGTGACTTTATGTGACTACCATCACTTTAATAATCGAAATTTCATGCCCGTTTCAGAAAATAAATCATAAAAAACACAAACCAGATGACCGTATTAATTGTTTGTGCCGAAAACGGGCATTCCTGGCTGGGAGAAGTAGAAAAATGACCGTTTTGATAAATATTTTTAAGAGCGGTCATTTTTAATGGGGTTATAAAAAGAGAACTTGCAGTTATTTACTGTGATTAGTTGAACCAGGTCACAAAATATAAGCTTGTGAATTTCTTTCTTGTTAATCAGGAAGAAGATGGTGGGTAATTAAACGGCTAATTCAATAGTGTGAAAGGAACAACATTATTGCCCTGTTTTGAATCAGAGAGAGGTAGCTAATGGAACGAAATAAACTTGCTCGTCAGATTATTGACACTTGCCTGGAAATGACCCGCCTGGGACTGAACCAGGGGACAGCGGGGAACGTCAGTGTACGTTATCAGGATGGGATGCTGATTACGCCTACAGGCATTCCATATGAAAAACTGACGGAGTCGCATATTGTCTTTATTGATGGCAACGGTAAACATGAGGAAGGAAAGCTCCCCTCAAGCGAATGGCGTTTCCATATGGCGGCCTATCAAAGCAGACCGGATGCCAACGCGGTTGTTCACAATCATGCCGTTCATTGCACAGCAGTTTCCATTCTTAACCGACCGATCCCCGCTATTCACTACATGATTGCGGCGGCTGGCGGTAATTCTATTCCTTGCGCGCCTTATGCGACCTTTGGAACACGCGAACTTTCTGAACATGTTGCGCTGGCTCTCAAAAATCGTAAGGCAACTTTGTTACAACATCATGGGCTTATCGCTTGTGAGGTGAATCTGGAAAAAGCGTTATGGCTGGCGCATGAAGTTGAAGTGCTGGCGCAACTTTACCTGACGACCCTGGCGATTACGGACCCGGTGCCAGTGCTGAGCGATGAAGAGATTGCCGTAGTGCTGGAGAAATTCAAAACCTATGGGTTACGGATTGAAGAGTAATTTCGTAAAGCAACAAGGAGAAGGATGATGGCTAACAGAATGATTCTGAACGAAACGGCATGGTTTGGTCGGGGTGCTGTTGGGGCTTTAACCGATGAGGTGAAACGCCGTGGTTATCAGAAGGCGCTGATCGTCACCGATAAAACGCTGGTGCAATGCGGCGTGGTGGCGAAAGTGACCGATAAGATGGATGCTGCAGGGCTGGCATGGGCGATTTACGACGGCGTAGTGCCCAACCCAACAATTACTGTCGTCAAAGAAGGGCTCGGTGTATTCCAGAATAGCGGCGCGGATTACCTGATCGCTATTGGTGGTGGTTCTCCACAGGATACTTGTAAAGCGATTGGCATTATCAGCAACAACCCGGAGTTTGCCGATGTGCGTAGCCTGGAAGGGCTTTCCCCGACCAATAAACCCAGTGTACCGATTCTGGCAATTCCTACCACAGCAGGTACTGCGGCAGAAGTGACCATTAACTACGTGATCACTGACGAAGAGAAACGGCGCAAGTTTGTTTGCGTTGATCCGCATGATATCCCGCAGGTGGCGTTTATTGACGCTGACATGATGGATGGTATGCCTCCAGCGCTGAAAGCTGCGACGGGTGTCGATGCGCTCACTCATGCTATTGAGGGGTATATTACCCGTGGCGCGTGGGCGCTAACCGATGCACTGCACATTAAAGCGATTGAAATCATTGCTGGGGCGCTGCGAGGATCGGTTGCTGGTGATAAGGATGCCGGAGAAGAAATGGCGCTCGGGCAGTATGTTGCGGGTATGGGCTTCTCGAATGTTGGGTTAGGGTTGGTGCATGGTATGGCGCATCCACTGGGCGCGTTTTATAACACTCCACACGGTGTTGCGAACGCCATCCTGTTACCGCATGTCATGCGTTATAACGCTGACTTTACCGGTGAGAAGTACCGCGATATCGCGCGCGTTATGGGCGTGAAAGTGGAAGGTATGAGCCTGGAAGAGGCGCGTAATGCCGCTGTTGAAGCGGTGTTTGCTCTCAACCGTGATGTCGGTATTCCGCCACATTTGCGTGATGTTGGTGTACGCAAGGAAGACATTCCGGCACTGGCGCAGGCGGCACTGGATGATGTTTGTACCGGTGGCAACCCGCGTGAAGCAACGCTTGAGGATATTGTAGAGCTTTACCATACCGCCTGGTAAATGCGCTGATGTGATAATGCCGGATACGACGTTTGCGGCGTATCCGGCTCGCCGTTACCGTACCAACCGCAATTGCTGTAAATTGCCGTCGATATGCAAATCGGTTTGTAAGCGGGCAATATCGCGGCACAGAAACGCCATCTCTTTATGGGTTTCTAATTTTTTGCGCCACTTTTCGGCAACCGCATCCAGATTCTCATATATCCCTTCCAGACTCTGAAACTCGACCAGCAGCTGCGTGGCGCTTTTTGGTCCGATTCCCGCAACACCCGGTACCTTTGAACTGCTGATCCCCGCAAGTCCCCAGTAATCGGGCAACTGCTGCGGTTGAACGCCAAATTCTTTATCGATAAATGGCGCATCCAGCCAACGTTTCTGGAAGTAATCACGAATACGTAATGTCGGTGAAAGTAACTGACAGTAGCCTTTATCTGTCGAAACAATCGTTGCCTGATGCCCGGCCTGTGTCACTTTGACCGCCAGCGTGGCGGCTAAGTCATCGGCTTCGTTGCCGCTGGTTGACCAGCACGGGACGCCGCGTTGCTCAAAGGCGGCGCGTAATGCAGGCATCTCGTCGTGCAACTCTTCCGGCATTGGCGGTCGACCCGCTTTGTAATCTGGTAAACGCTGATGACGCCAGCCGCTACTGCGGTTTTCATCATCAAAAACGGCGACCGCGTGGGTTGGCTGGCTGTGCATAATGAGCTGATCGAGCGCATGCTGGCAGGTTTCGACACAGGGCGATCCCTGAACGGCATGAATGCGACGAATAAGATTCAGTGCATCGACAATAAGCAAATGAACAGCCACGATAACCCCCTTAAAGATCAGGCGATAAGGGTAACATTCGATGCCGGAACAGGCTACGGCTGGATGAGAAATCGGGAAGAGGCCTCGCAAAACGAGGCCTCTGGAGAGCGATTAATCGCAGGCAACGATCTTCATTGCCAGGCCGCCGCGAGAGGTTTCGCGGTACTTGGCGTTCATATCTTTACCTGTTTCGTACATGGTTTCGATAACTTTATCGAGGCAGACGCGCGGCTCGCTGGTACGGCGTAGCGCCATACGTGCGGCGTTCACCGCTTTTACTGCCGCAATGGCGTTACGCTCGATGCATGGCACCTGGACCTGTCCGGCGACCGGGTCACACGTCAGACCGAGGTTGTGCTCCATGGCGATTTCCGCCGCGATGCACACCTGCGCCGGGCTTGCACCTAACAGTTCTGCCAGACCAGCCGCCGCCATTGAGCACGCCACACCAACTTCACCCTGGCAGCCGACTTCAGCACCAGAAATTGACGCGTTCATCTTATAAAGAGAACCAATGGCGCTGGCTACCAGCAGGTAACGAGCCAGTGAGTTAGCGTTCACTTCGCGGATAAACTTGTCGTAGTACGCCAGCACTGCCGGGATAATCCCGCACGCACCGTTAGTCGGCGCAGTCACCACGCGTCCGCCAGCAGCGTTCTCTTCGTTCACTGCCAGTGCAAACATGTTGATCCAGTCAACAACCGCCATCGGGTCAGTGGTGGTTTTATCCTGGCTGACCAGCATCCGGCGTAGTGCCGCAGCACGGCGTGGAACGCGCAGTTTGCCAGGCAACACGCCTTCGGTGGAAATACCGCGCTCAATACCGCCACGCATGACTTCCCATACGTTCGCCAGGTGCTGTTCCAGCTCTTCTTTGCTGTGCAGCGCCAGCTCATTTTTCATCATCAGGCCAGAGAGTGACAGCCCGGTTTCCTGACAATGTTTTTGCAGATCGGCTGCTGAACTGTACGGATAAGGAACTTCAACCGGTGCGCTATTCTGCTGGCCAAAATGCTCTTCATCAACGATAAAGCCACCGCCAATAGAGTAGTAAGTCTGGCTGTAAACGACTTTATCGCCCGCCAGCGCGGTAATGCGCATACCGTTTTCATGCAGAGAAAGGTTGTCTGCATGGAAGTTCATGCACTGATCAACCGGGAACTCCACTTCATGCTGACCGTTTGCCAGCATCAGGCGACCATGAGTATTCACATCCTGAATAAAACCAGGGATGGAATCGATATCCACGGTATCCGGCAGGTTACCCGCCAGGCCCATAATAATGGCGATATCAGTGTGGTGGCCTTTACCGGTCAGAGAGAGCGAGCCGTACACGTCAACCACCACGCGGGTCACGTCTTTAAGCAGATTATGGGCAATCAGATCGTCGGTAAATTGTTTACCCGCTTTCATTGGTCCAACGGTATGAGAACTGGAAGGGCCAATGCCGATTTTGAAAATATCGAATACGCTAATCATAGGAAATACATCGCGTTAAAACGGAGGAAGCGCCGCCCGAAAGCGGCGCGAAAGGACTTAGCTGAACAGAGAGTAGAAGATTGCGGAGATTGCAATCAGACCCATCACGACAACGAATACGTTGCTGATGTGACCGCTGTACTTACGCATTGCCGGTACTTTCTGAATTGCGTACATCGGCATCAGGAACAGGATCATCGCGATGATTGGGCCGCCCAGGGTTTCAATCATACCCAGGATGCTCGGGTTCAGGGTGGCAACAATCCAGGTCGTTACCAGCATGAACAGCGCAGTGATACGGTTCAGCTTGTTGATTTCGATAGACTTACCTTTACCACGCAGAGATTTAATCACCATACCGTTGAAGCCTTCACGTGCGCCCAGGTAGTGGCCGAGGAAGGATTTGGTGATAGCGATAATCGCGATAATCGGAGCCATCCACGCGATAACCGGTGCGTTAAAGTGGTTAGCCAGGTAAGACAGAATCGAGATGTTCTGCTCTTTAGCCGCAGCCAGGTCTGCCGGAGTCAGGCTCAGTACGCAGCTGAAGACGAAGAACATTACGGTCAGCACCATCATGATGTGTGCGAATGCAAGGATCTTCGAGCATTTCTGTTCTGCCATATCGCCGTACTCTTCACGCTTCGCAACGGCGAAAGAAGAGATGATCGGAGAGTGGTTGAACGAGAACACCATTACCGGAATTGCCAGCCACAGGGTCATCCACAGACCGTTCCCGGTTGCAGATGCAGTGTCCAGAGACAGCGTTTCCAGTGCTGCGCCGTTCCACTGCGGGATCAGGTACAGAGCCAGCAGCATCAGTACGCCAACAAACGGGAATACCAGAATACTCATCGCTTTAACGATCATCTGCTCACCGAAGCGAACGATGGTCATCATACCCACGATCAGGATCAGCGACAGAATCGCACGCGGCGGTGGTGTCATACCCAGCTGGTGAGACATGAAGCTTTCAACTGTATTGGTGATTGCTACGCTATAAACCAGCAGGATCGGGTAGATAGCGAAGAAATAGAGCAGGGTAATCAGTTTACCTGCGCCAATACCAAAGTGTTCTTCTACAACCTCGGTGATGTCTTCGCCCGGGTTTTTACCAGACAGTACGAAGCGAGTCAGGCCGCGGTGAGCAAAAAACGTCATCGGGAACGCAAGGATAGCCATGATGATCAGCGGGATCATACCGCCAACACCGGCGTTGATTGGCAGGAACAGCACGCCCGCGCCGATTGCCGTGCCGTAAAGGCCCAGCATCCACATGGTGTCTGTCTTGCGCCAGGCACTACGAGAGTCTTTCGACGCAATCGTGCTGGTTTGAGTCGTTTCCATCTATTTCTCCTGGAGGAATGCAAATAATTCAGCTTTTAGCCAGTTCAGCCCGGGAAGGTGCCTGACCGTAAAAATGAAATCTGTCTATCGGCGATGGCTTAATCATTTACCGCCGTAATAATTTGAGGGCGGAAAGATACACACAAGTTATGTATCTATCAGTGATCTTGATCCCAAATACAATAATCTACTTGGAAGATAGATTATCCCAACGCTTTACTCTGTAAATCAAAAGTAAAAGAGAATTTAAGGGCAATATTTGCCCATTAAACGACATCTGACTTCTTCCGGGGCGCGCAATATATGTAGGTTGAACTGAAAAAATCAATACTTTTAGTTAATCATGGCGATAATTTCTTTTTCATAGCGATAAAATACGGTTTATGAAAATAGGGAAACGTTTGCGTTGCAACATAAATTGTATGACATATTAACTGTGATGATATTTGTCGCGTGAGGGTGGTAAGAAACATTCATATAACAAATGAAATGAGTTGATGAGTAAGTGACCAAAAACGAGAAAACCCGGCAACAAACGTCACCGGGGGAGCGGAGATTACGTGCAGATTTCGTAGCAAGGGATGTAGGCTGAGCCTGGCAGCTTCATACGATGCTGGGCAACAAAACCCTGTAGCAGGTCGTCCATACGACGCATAATCTCTTTATCGCCGTTGATTTTGTAAGGACCAAACTCTTCAATGGCGCGAATACCGACTTCTTTTACGTTACCCGCCACAATACCGGAGAACGCACGGCGCAGGTCGGCAGCCAGCACTTCAACAGGTTGATCCGGGTAAAGCTTCAGATTAGCCATATTCTCGTGAGACGGCTCAAACGGCATTTGCAAATCTGGCGCAATGCGCATTGACCAGTTAAAGCTGTAGGCATCGCCTGTATCACGGCGATTTTCTTTCACCAGCGGCATCGATTTTTTCATCTGACGAGCGACTTCAGCGGCGTCATCAATGATGATGCGGTAATGGCGGCGCGCGTTTTCACCCAGCGTATGCACGACAAACTCGTCCAGTACGCGGAAGTAGTCGGCGCTCTCTTTCGGGCCGGTGAGGATCAATGGTAAAACCTGATCTTTGTTGGCCGGGTTCATTAAAATTCCCAGCAAATACAGCAACTCTTCTGCCGTACCCACACCGCCAGGGAAGATAATGATGCCGTGAGCGATACGGACAAACGCTTCCAGACGTTTTTCGATATCCGGCATGATGATCAATTCGTTGACCAGCGGGTTAGGCGGTTCAGCGGCGATAATCGACGGCTCTGTCATACCAATAAAACGACTGTCTTTGTAACGCTGCTGCGCGTGTCCGACCGCAGCACCTTTCATCGGCGCTTCCATCGCTCCCGGACCACAGCCGGTGCAGATATTCAGCTCACGCAGGCCCAGCTGGTTTCCGACGCGACGGGCATACAAATACTCGTTTTCGTTAATTGAGTGACCGCCCCAGCAGACCACCATATTTGGCGCTTCACCCACATGCAGCGCGCGAGCGTTACGCAAGATGGAAAAGACCAGGTTAGTGATGTGGACGGAGTTGTCGAGATTCAGGTTGGGAAAACGAACGGTGTTATGGATTTGCCCGTAAACGAAGAGAATGTCACGCAGGACCGCGAACAAGTTGGCCTGCAAAGCGCGAATAATTCGCCCATCGACAAAAGCCTCTTCCGGGGGATTAATCAGTTCCAGCTTTACGCCGCGTTCACGGCGCAAGACGTTAATATCGAAATTTTCAAAACGAGACAGCAATTCTTTGCTGTTATCGGTCAAACTACCGGAGTTCAGTACGGCAAGTGAACAGTTGCGAAACAGTTGATAGAGGTCGCTGCTGGCGGTGCGTTTAAGCATATCCACTTCCAGCTGCGACAACATATCCATGGAGCCAAGCGGGCTAATATGTGTAATCAAGAAAAACTCCTTATGGGACGAATATCGTCATTCCCTTTGATTACAATAGCCCTGCCTGATGACCTTTCACAACCTTCTGCGTGAATCCAGCACGCAAAATTGAGAAAAAATTTATTGCCGAACCAGTCTTGTGGTCGATGGGACAAAATCGCTATTACTGCGCCACGGGTTAATGTCCAGACCGCCACGACGGGTATAACGTGCGTAAACGCTCAATTTTTCTGGCTGGCAGAAGCGTAACAGGTCATTAAAGATGCGTTCCACGCACTGTTCGTGGAACTCGTTGTGATGACGGAATGAGACCAGGTAACGCAGCAGTTTTTCTCTGTCAATTTGGCGTCCACGATACTGAATTTGGATCGAACCCCAATCTGGTTGATGGGTGATCAGGCAGTTTGATTTCAGCAGGTGGCTGACAAGCGTCTCTTCCACTACTTTTTCACCACAGGTGGCATTCTCCAGATAGTCAGTAGTGAATTCATAGTTATCGATAGTGATATCCTGGTCATCAATGCAAGTGCCATTAAAATGACCTATCGGCTGGCCTTCCAGTTCATCAAGACGATATAACGCCACGCTAATCTTACCCTGAGCGCAAGTGCTTAAGTCGCGCTCCAGCGTCTGGCGCACCTCATCCCAGTTATTAAAACGCGTCTGGTTAAAACTGTTGAGATAGAGCTTAAAACTCTTCGACTCAATCAGATTTACGCTGGTGTAATCAAGTTCAACATGACCGACAGCGACCTGCGGCAAACCTTTCGCATTCAGCCAGGAAAGTTCATACAGCGTCCAGATATCCGTACCGTGAAAAGGCAGGTTATCCGCTTTCAGACCCAGCGGGTCGCGATTCAGGCTGCGTGGAACGCCTTGCAGTAGGCTGGCGTCATAGGTATCCCGGTAATCGGTTGATTTTCCAAGAGTCAGGCCCGCAAGTGCCTGATGGTTTGCATAAGAAGACATGTTTCACCGTCATAAACCAGATAAACTAAACGACAAGTGTATCTGGTTTAAGTGAAGAGAGAAATTAGTGGACGATTTGACCGCACAAGCCCTGAAAGATTTTACTGCACGCTACTGCGATGCGTGGCATGAAGAGCATAAAAGCTGGCCGTTAAGTGAGGAACTGTACGGTGTTCCTTCACCGTGCATTATTTCAACTACCGAAGATGCCGTATACTGGCAACCCCAGCCGTTTACCGGGGAACAAAATGTAAACGCGGTTGAACGCGCTTTTGATATTGTGATACAACCCACAATTCATACCTTTTATACGACTCAGTTTGCCGGGGATATGCACGCGCAGTTTGGCGATATCAAACTGACATTGCTGCAAACCTGGAGTGAAGACGACTTCCGTCGGGTGCAGGAAAATCTGATTGGTCATCTGGTGACTCAGAAAAGGCTAAAACTGCCGCCCACGCTATTTATCGCGACGCTGGAAGAAGAGTTAGAGGTCATCTCGGTGTGTAATCTCTCCGGTGAAGTGTGCAAAGAGACGCTGGGAACACGTAAACGGACGCATTTAGCCTCAAATCTTGCGGAATTCCTTAATCAACTTAAGCCTCTTCTGTAATCCAAATACCCCATCTGGTTGTGAGAGATCTCTTACAGACCCTGTAGGAGATCGCCAGGAAATAAGCGAATACTTAAAAAGATAAGAATCGTTATTTTCATTTAAAAACAACATGTTACTTGTTAATTCTTAACTTTCATATGAAATTTTCCTTAAGGCATTGTCTGTAAGCGCCTTGTAAGACTTCGCGAAAAAGACGATTCTATCTTCGTCGACAGGGAGTCAGACAACGAAGTGAACATCAGGATGATGACACTTCTGCAGGACGCACCAGGATGGTGTTTCAGGGAAAGGCTTCTGGATGAAGCGAAGAGGATGACGCAGGACGCGTTAAAGGACACCTCCAGGATGGAGAATGAGAACCGGTCAGGATGATTCGGTGGGTCAGGAAGGCCAGGGACACTTCAGGATGAAGTATCACATCGGGGTGGTGTGAGCAGGAAGCAATAGTTCAGGATGAACGATTGGCCGCAAGGCCAGAGGAAAAGTTGTCAAGGATGAGCAGGGAGCAACAAAAGTAGCTGGAATGCTGCGAAACGAACCGGGAGCGCTGTGAATACAGTGCTCCCTTTTTTTATTCCTGCTATCCTTCGCGGCAGTTTTTCTTATTGAGGTTGCTTTATGACCACTCATGACCGCGTTCGTCTCCAGTTGCAGACGCTTGAAGCGTTACTGCGTGAACATCAGCACTGGCGAAACGATGAACCCCAGCCGCATCAATTTAATAGTACCCAACCGTTCTTTATGGACACCATGGAACCACTGGAGTGGTTGCAGTGGGTGCTGATCCCGCGAATGCACGATTTGTTAGATAACAAACAGCCGTTACCGGGCGCTTTTGCCGTTGCACCCTATTATGAAATGGCGCTGGCGACGGACCATCCGCAACGCGCGCTTATTCTGGCTGAGCTGGAAAAACTGGATGCTCTTTTTGCGGATGATGCGAGCTAATGCTGGAAATACTCTATCAGGATGAATGGCTGGTTGCGGTAAATAAACCCTCCGGCTGGCTGGTTCACCGCAGCTGGCTGGATCGCGACGAGAAAGTAGTGGTCATGCAAACCGTGCGTGACCAGATAGGCCAGCATGTTTTTACTGCTCATCGTCTGGACCGACCCACTTCTGGTGTGTTGTTGATGGGATTATCCAGCGAGGCCGGACGGCTGCTGGCACAACAGTTTGAACAGCACCAAATCCAGAAACGTTACCATGCGATTGTGCGCGGCTGGTTGATGGAAGAAGCGGTGCTGGATTATCCACTGGTGGAAGAACTGGACAAAATCGCTGATAAATTTGCCCGCGAAGATAAAGGCCCGCAGCCAGCAGTGACGCATTATCGCGGTCTGGCGACCGTAGAAATGCCGGTAGCGACCGGACGTTACCCGACCACGCGCTACGGCCTGGTGGAACTGGAGCCGAAAACCGGACGCAAACATCAGCTTCGCCGACATCTTGCCCATTTGCGTCATCCGATTATTGGCGATAGCAAACATGGCGATTTACGCCAGAATCGCAGCGGTGCTGAGCATTTTGGCCTCCAGCGGTTAATGCTACATGCCAGTCAGTTGTCATTGACGCATCCTTTTACTGGCGAGCCGCTGACTATTCACGCGGGCCTGGACGACACCTGGATGCAGGCGTTATCACAATTTGGCTGGCGCGGTCTGCTTCCTGAAAATGAAAGGGTTGAGTTCAGTGCGCCATCGGGTCAGGATGGAGAGATAAGTTCCTAATCCAGGGAGAAAACGGTATGGCGGAAATTGGTATTTTTGTCGGCACCATGTACGGGAATTCACTGTTAGTGGCCGAAGAAGCGGAAGCGATTCTGACCGCGCAGGGCCACAAAGCAACGGTATTTGAAGATCCTGAATTAAGCGACTGGCTGCCCTATCAGGATAAGTATGTTCTGGTGGTTACGTCCACGACCGGGCAGGGCGACCTTCCTGATAGCATTGTGCCACTCTTTCAGGGAATCAAAGATAGTCTGGGCTTCCAGCCGAATCTGCGTTATGGCGTGATTGCGCTCGGCGACAGTAGTTATGTGAATTTCTGCAATGGCGGCAAACAGTTCGATGCCTTGTTGCAGGAACAGAGCGCTCAGCGGGTTGGCGAAATGCTGTTGATTGACGCCAGTGAGAACCCGGAACCGGAAACGGAATCAAATCCGTGGGTCGAACATTGGGGCACGCTGTTGTCCTGATATGTTCAGCGAGCGGTAAATGCCGTTTTAGCAGTGCTGAATCGAATCTTTTCAGGCAAATGCCAGTAAAAACTGCTTCATAGTGCGGATTTTTACTGGCGTTTGCCTGGAGTCAAGCGATCCATTTCATACTCTTCTTTATTTCTTCGTTTTAACCCTTCCTTTCTTGTTCTTGTTTTCATTTCCGTGAAGTGGATTCCACCGTCCAGGGCTAATGCCAAAATCGGGCCTCATTGAACGCATTAATGTTGTGTTGTTGCACGGTGAGCCGCTATGGCGCGCTTTTTATACTGCTATTGCCAGATATAAACACGCGCCGTATTCGGCGAACGACCTATAAAAACGGCAAAAAACACCCTACGTCACCTCTGATTTCCTGGCGATGTCGCAGTCCAGAGTGAGCGTGGCTAACGCGAATTTTCAGGAGTGCAACAATGAGTTCTTTAAGTCAGGCTGCGAGCAGTGTGGAAAAACGCACAAATGCTCGTTACTGGATAGTGGTGATGTTGTTTATCGTCACATCCTTCAACTACGGCGACCGCGCTACGCTCTCTATCGCCGGTTCGGAAATGGCCAAAGATATCGGCCTTGATCCTGTGGGAATGGGCTATGTGTTCTCTGCTTTCTCATGGGCTTATGTTATCGGGCAGATCCCTGGTGGCTGGTTGCTGGACCGTTTTGGTTCAAAACGCGTCTACTTCTGGTCGATCTTTATCTGGTCGATGTTTACCTTGCTGCAAGGCTTCGTCGATATCTTTAGTGGATTCGGCATTATCGTTGCCCTGTTTACGCTGCGCTTCCTGGTCGGGCTTGCTGAAGCGCCATCTTTCCCCGGCAACAGTCGCATTGTTGCGGCCTGGTTTCCGGCGCAGGAAAGGGGAACGGCGGTGTCGATTTTTAACTCCGCCCAATACTTCGCAACGGTTATCTTCGCGCCGATTATGGGCTGGCTGACGCATGAAGTGGGCTGGTCACACGTCTTCTTCTTTATGGGCGGTCTGGGCATTGTCATCAGCTTTATCTGGTTGAAAGTCATCCACGAGCCAAATCAACATCCGGGCGTAAATCAGAAAGAGCTGGAGTATATCGCCGCGGGTGGCGCGCTGATCAATATGGATCAGCAAAACACTAAAGTTAAAGTGCCGTTCAGCGTGAAGTGGGGGCAGATCAAACAGCTGCTCGGGTCACGGATGATGATCGGCGTTTATATCGGTCAGTACTGTATCAACGCCCTGACTTACTTCTTTATTACCTGGTTCCCGGTTTATCTGGTGCAGGCACGCGGGATGTCGATTCTGAAAGCGGGCTTTGTGGCTTCCGTTCCGGCGGTTTGCGGTTTTATCGGCGGTGTGCTGGGTGGGATTATTTCCGACTGGCTGATGCGCCGCACGGGATCGCTGAACATTGCGCGTAAAACACCGATCGTAATGGGCATGTTGCTGTCGATGGTGATGGTGTTCTGCAACTACGTCAACGTTGAGTGGATGATCATCGGCTTTATGGCGCTGGCCTTCTTCGGTAAGGGCATCGGGGCGCTGGGTTGGGCAGTAATGGCAGATACCGCGCCAAAAGAGATCAGCGGTCTTTCCGGTGGCCTGTTCAACATGTTCGGTAACATTTCTGGCATCGTCACGCCAATCGCAATTGGTTATATCGTTGGCACGACTGGCTCCTTTAATGGGGCGCTGATTTATGTTGGTGTTCATGCCTTAATCGCGGTACTGAGCTACCTGGTGCTGGTGGGCGATATCAAGCGTATCGAGCTGAAACCTGTCGCGGGGCAATAAGATGACGACACAATCCAGTCCTGTTATTACTGATATGAAAGTCATTCCGGTCGCCGGGCACGATAGCATGTTGCTTAATATTGGTGGGGCACATAACGCATATTTCACCCGCAATATTGTGGTACTCACCGATAACGCCGGGCATACCGGCATTGGTGAAGCGCCGGGCGGAGAGGTGATTTATCAAACACTGGTCGATGCTATTCCGATGGTTCTGGGCCAGGAAGTTGCGCGCCTGAATAAAGTGGTTCAGCAGGTGCATAAAGGTAATCAGGCAGCCGATTTTGATACCTTCGGCAAAGGTGCCTGGACTTTTGAATTGCGCGTTAATGCCGTGGCGGCGCTGGAAGCCGCCTTGCTTGACCTGCTAGGTAAGGCGCTGAATGTTCCGGTCTGCGAACTGTTGGGGCCAGGCAAGCAACGCGAGACTATTACCGTCCTCGGTTATCTGTTTTATATCGGTGATCGGACCAAAACCGATCTTCCTTATCTGGAAAATACGCCGGGCAACCATGAGTGGTATCAGTTGCGCCATCAGAAAGCGATGAACAGCGAAGCCGTTGTGCGTCTGGCGGAAGCCTCACAGGATCGCTACGGCTTTAAAGATTTCAAACTTAAGGGCGGGGTGTTACCTGGCGAGCAAGAAATCGACACTGTTCGTGCATTGAAGAAAAGCTTCCCGGATGCGCGGATTACCGTTGATCCCAACGGTGCCTGGCTGCTTGATGAAGCCATTTCTTTGTGCAAAGGGCTGAATGATGTTCTTACCTATGCCGAAGATCCATGCGGCGCAGAACAGGGCTTCTCCGGACGTGAAGTGATGGCGGAGTTTCGGCGGGCGACCGGCTTGCCCGTCGCGACTAACATGATCGCCACCAACTGGCGCGAAATGGGTCATGCGGTGATGCTCAATGCGGTAGATATTCCACTTGCCGATCCGCACTTCTGGACGCTTTCCGGTGCAGTCCGTGTGGCGCAGCTTTGCGACGACTGGGGGCTGACCTGGGGCTGCCATTCTAATAACCATTTCGATATCTCTCTGGCGATGTTTACCCATGTGGGCGCGGCGGCACCGGGTAATCCTACCGCTATCGATACCCACTGGATTTGGCAGGAGGGCGATTGTCGCCTGACCCAAAATCCGCTGGAGATTAAAAACGGAAAAATTGCCGTTCCTGATGCGCCCGGTCTGGGCGTGGAACTGGACTGGGAACAGGTACAAAAGGCACATGAGGCCTATAAACGTCTGCCTGGCGGTGCGCGTAACGACGCAGGTCCGATGCAGTACCTGATCCCCGGCTGGACCTTTGACCGTAAACGTCCCGTTTTCGGCCGTCATTGATTCTGAAAAAGGACATAAATATGAGTTCTCAATTTACGACGCCTGTTGTTACTGAAATGCAGGTCATCCCGGTGGCGGGTCATGACAGTATGCTGATGAATCTGAGTGGTGCACACGCACCGTTCTTCACGCGTAATATTGTGATTATCAAAGATAATTCTGGTCACACTGGCGTAGGGGAAATTCCCGGCGGCGAGAAAATCCGTAAAACGCTGGAAGATGCGATTCCGCTGGTGGTAGGTAAAACGCTGGGTGAATACAAAAACGTTCTGACGCTGGTGCGTAATACTTTTGCCGATCGTGATGCCGGCGGGCGCGGTTTGCAGACATTTGATTTGCGTACCACTATTCATGTAGTTACCGGGATAGAAGCGGCAATGCTGGATCTGTTGGGGCAGCATCTGGGGGTAAACGTGGCATCGTTGCTGGGCGATGGCCAACAGCGTAGCGAAGTCGAAATGCTCGGTTATCTGTTCTTCGTCGGTAATCGCAAAGCCACACCGCTGCCGTATCAAAGCCAGCCGGATGATTCATGCGACTGGTATCGCCTGCGTCATGAAGAAGCGATGACACCGGATGCGGTGGTGCGCCTGGCGGAAGCGGCGTATGAAAAATATGGCTTCAACGATTTCAAACTGAAAGGCGGTGTACTGGCCGGGGAAGAAGAAGCCGAGTCTATTGTGGCACTGGCGAAACGTTTCCCGCAGGCGCGTATTACGCTCGATCCTAACGGTGCCTGGTCGCTGAACGAAGCGATTAAAATTGGTAAATACCTGAAAGGGTCGCTGGCTTATGCAGAAGATCCGTGTGGTGCGGAGCAAGGTTTCTCCGGGCGTGAAGTGATGGCAGAGTTCCGTCGCGCGACTGGCCTGCCGACTGCAACCAATATGATCGCCACCGACTGGCGGCAGATGGGCCATACACTCTCGTTACAATCCGTTGATATCCCGCTGGCGGATCCGCATTTCTGGACGATGCAAGGTTCGGTACGTGTGGCGCAAATGTGCCATGAATTTGGCCTGACCTGGGGTTCACACTCAAACAACCACTTCGATATTTCCCTGGCGATGTTTACCCATGTTGCCGCCGCTGCACCGGGTAAAATTACTGCTATTGATACGCACTGGATCTGGCAGGAAGGTAATCAGCGCCTGACCAAAGAACCGTTTGAGATCAAAGGCGGGCTGGTACAGGTGCCAGAAAAACCGGGGCTGGGTGTAGAAATCGATATGGATCAAGTGATGAAAGCCCATGAGCTGTATCAGAAACACGGGCTTGGCGCGCGTGACGATGCGATGGGAATGCAGTATCTGATTCCTGGCTGGACGTTCGATAACAAGCGCCCGTGCATGGTGCGTTAAGACAGAAAACCAAAACCGGCTCTGTCAGGAGCCGGTTTGAGACTGATGCCAAACACAAAATTGCCTGATGCGCTACGCTTATCAGGCCTACATGCTTTTTAATTTATTGAATTTAATTGGTTTTGTAGGCCGGATAAGGCGTTAACGCCGCATCCGGCATAAACACAGGCACTTTGTCACCAATCTGAAACCAGCGTCATAAAAAGCCGATTGCTACTCGACAAGACGTCCGTTACCCGAGAATTTTGCTGGCTTCGCGCGCGACATTATCCATCTCGTCCAACAGTTCCAGCAGCTCCGGCTCCAAATCTTCTTCTTTAGTACCGCTACGTAGCTGTTGTTCGATCAGTTGGCAGAGATTCTTCATACGCGGCACACCGCTATAGCCGCAACTGCCATGCAGTTTATGAATCAAATCAACCAGGCCTTCTGGGTTTTCTCCAACCAGCTGTTCCTCAACTTTGTTGCGAACTTCAGGCAGGAAATCGAGTAACATTTGCAGCATATCGCGCGCTAAATCGGTTTTTCCTGCTGCCTGGCGTAGTGCCAGTTGCCAGTCGAGGGTCGCATTCGGGTTCACCACAATTTCGTTGACTTCGGGCGTCACGACGCGAGACGAAATACCGCTGCCAGGCTTGTAGCGCAACAACAAATTATGCAATCGCTCTTCTTCAATCGGTTTCGCCAGATAATCGCTCATCCCTGCGCCAAGCAGCTTCTCTTTTTGCCCGGCCATTGCATGCGCCGTTACCGCGATAACCGGCGTTTGTTGCTGATGGGGGAGCTGGTGGATGAGCTCGCAGGCCCGAATGCCATCCATGTCAGGCATTTGAATATCCATTAAGATCAAATCGAACGGCATCTGTTTCGCCCGTTCAACCGCCTGATGCCCGCTATCGCAAAGTTCCACATGTTGCACCATATCTTCCAGCAATGCGCCGATAAGTTTCAGGTTAGCGGGGTTGTCATCAACTGCCATGACTGTCATTGCCAGCTTGCTTTCATCGGTTACAGGCAAAAGCGTGTTTTGTTTGTGATGACAAAATTCCGTCAGGGCAGGCAACAGGCGTGTAGGTGTTAATGGTTTCAGCAGACACGCGCCGATACCATCTTGCTTGAGTTTTTCAGCATTGACTTGTGCATGGCAAGGAAGTGCCAGCATCAGGAAATCGGTCATCGATACCGCTTTCGCTAATCGCTCATGTTGCATTGTTAGCGGCTCGCGTAAGGTCACCGCGATGCCTAACAACATCATGTCGTAATGCGCGGGAGGCAGCGCGGAGAACGTTGGGCTATAAACCACTTCCAGCGGCGTTTCACTTAAAATATCCAGCGTGCATTGCGCTGCTGCGGAGTTTGGTTCGACATAGGCCAGGCGCTTACCTGCGAGGCACTGGGTGGATGGCCCTTCGATAATAATGTTCGGGTTCAGATCGAGATTAATGTGGAACCAGAAAGTTGAACCGCGATTCGGCTGGCTATGGAACGAAATATCGCCGCCCATTTCATTAACCAGTTTTTGTGTAATCACCAGCCCCAGCCCGGTGCCACCATGACGGCGGGAAATACTGGCATCAGCCTGTCGGAAGGCCTGGAATAAGCGCGATTGATCGCGTTCAGGAATACCAATGCCGGTATCCCGAATCTGCACTTCAATCTGCACTTTGGTATTACTCAGCGCACGTTTTTCTACCAGAATATCAATGTTGCCATTCTCGGTGAATTTAATTGCATTCCCCACCAGGTTAGTGATGATTTGCTGTAATCGCAGCGGGTCGCCGATCACGTTATCAGGCACGTCGCTTTTAATATTGAGCGTCAGTTCCAACCCTTTATCGTGAGAAGAATGTGCCAGCAGAGTAACGACTTCATCCAGCGTGCTGCGTAGTGGGAATGGAATACTTTCCAGAATCAGCTTACCTGCTTCCAGTTTCGAGAAGTCGAGAACATCATTAATAATTGCCAGCAAATTATTTGCCGAACGTTCAATCGTATTCAGGTGATCGCGCTGCGTTGGTGTTAATTCTGTTTTCAGCGTCAGGCGGGTAAAGCCAATAACACCATTCAGTGGTGTACGCAGCTCGTGTGACATATTTGCCAGAAACTCGGATTTAATACGCGCCGCTTCCTGGGCGCGCTTTTTCGCCAGATCCAACTCAACGTTCTGAATTTCCATCTGCTCCAGCGTTTCACGCAGATCGGACGTCGCCTGGTCGATATTGTGCTGCATCTCTTCGTGATAAGCAGCCAGCGACATTGCCATCGAGTTGATACCGTTTTTCAGCATATCCAGCTCGCCGAGCATAAATCCTTCCACCCGGCTGTCGAGTTGCCCGCGACGGATGCGGTCGACGGTATTCACCATGTTGCGAATCGGACCGGTTACATCGCGCATTAAGCGCCAGCCAAAAATAAGCGCAATACCGATACAAAACAGCATCATCACGCTGGAAATAAAGATCTCTTTATATTGCTGCAAGCGAACCGATTTAAGATCCAGCTCCAGCGCAATATATCCCAACATATTTTGACTATTTTTGGCATCGCTACTGGGCGATTCGTCGGGGGAGTAACTCTCAGAAATAATCGGCGTGCGGAGGATCATAATATCGCCGTCACGAGTGACAGTGAGCTGGCGAGGAAACGGCACGTTGCTGCCGAGCTGCATTGATGAGGGATCAAGATGAAAATTGGAGGTGACAAAGAGTCGGTTATTTTCATCATAAACCGAAATCGCGCGAACAATATCGGAATGGCGACGATGCAGTACGCTTATTAACTGACCGATAGATTCGCGATTTTGCAGGCTCATGCCATATTCAGTAGAAACTGCAAGCGGCTCAATAATGCTGGCACCGGCATCTTCCAGTTGACGCTGCAAGTCGTTATAGCGATGCACGACGAAAAAGATACTCAGCAATAAACCAATAAGGACGGTCGGTGCCAGGATCAGAATCATCATGCGTGCGCGCAGGCTGTAGTTGGTCATGGAGTTCCGTTATGGGACAATTAAGGTCACACTGTTAAATTGAGAAAGTCTCGCCAATGGCGCAATTCTACTCTGCAAAACGACGCACGACGACGCGTCAGATCATAACCGTTTCAGTCAACGACCTCGACTCTTTTGGTCAGGGCGTGGCGCGACATAACGGCAAAGCGTTATTTATTCCTGGATTACTGCCACAGGAAAACGCGGAAGTTACTGTTACTGAAGATAAAAAACAGTACGCCCGCGCTAAAGTCGTGCGCCGGTTAAGCGATAGCCCGGAACGCGAAACGCCACGCTGCCCTCATTTTGGCGTATGCGGTGGCTGTCAGCAACAACACGCCAGCGTGGATTTACAGCAGCGAAGCAAAAGTGCGGCACTCGCCCGATTAATGAAACACGAAGTCTCTGAAGTGATCGCCGATGTTCCCTGGGGCTATCGCCGTCGCGCGCGTTTAAGTTTGAACTACTTACCGAAAACACAGCAACTTCAGATGGGCTTTCGCAAAGCGGGCTCCAGTGACATTGTCGACGTTAAACAATGCCCCATTTTAGTGCCCCAACTTGAAGCATTGCTGCCCAAAGTCAGGGCATGCCTGGGCAGCTTACAAGCTATACGCCATCTTGGTCATGTTGAACTGGTACAGGCAACCAGCGGCACGCTGATGATTTTGCGCCATACCGCACCGCTAAGTTCGGCAGATCGCGAAAAACTGGAACGCTTTTCGCATTCTGAAGGCCTGGATCTGTATCTCGCCCCCGATAGTGAGATACTCGAAACCGTCTCTGGTGAGATGCCCTGGTATGACTCAAACGGGTTGCGCTTAACTTTTAGCCCGCGCGATTTTATTCAGGTCAATGCGGGTGTGAACCAAAAAATGGTAGCGCGTGCGTTGGAATGGCTGGATGTGCAACCTGAAGATCGCGTACTGGATCTGTTCTGCGGTATGGGCAACTTTACACTGCCATTGGCGACACAAGCTGCCAGTGTGGTGGGTGTAGAAGGTGTTCCGGCGCTGGTGGAAAAAGGCCAGCAGAATGCGCGTCTTAATGGCTTACAGAATGTGACGTTTTATCATGAAAATCTTGAAGAAGATGTCACAAAGCAGCCGTGGGCGAAAAACGGCTTCGATAAAGTGTTGCTGGACCCGGCGCGAGCAGGTGCCGCAGGTGTTATGCAGCAAATTATAAAACTGGAACCTATTCGTATAGTTTATGTATCCTGTAATCCTGCAACGCTGGCTCGGGATAGCGAAGCGTTATTAAAAGCAGGATATACCATTGCGCGACTGGCGATGCTGGATATGTTCCCACACACGGGACATCTGGAATCGATGGTACTTTTCTCGCGCGTTAAATAGTTACGATTTGCCGATTTCGGCAGGTCTGGTCCCTAAAGGAGAGGACGATGGTTGCGGTAAGAAGTGCACATATCAATAAGGCTGGTGAATTTGATCCGGAAAAATGGATCGCAAGTCTGGGTATTACCAGCCAGAAGTCGTGTGAGTGCTTAGCCGAAACCTGGGCGTATTGTCTGCAACAGACGCAGGGGCATCCGGATGCCAGTCTGTTATTGTGGCGTGGTGTTGAGATGGTGGAGATCCTCTCGACATTAAGTATGGACATTGACACGCTGCGGGCGGCGCTGCTGTTCCCTCTGGCTGATGCCAACGTAGTCAGCGAAGATGTGCTGCGTGAGAGCGTCGGTAAGTCGGTCGTTAACCTTATTCACGGCGTGCGTGATATGGCGGCGATCCGCCAGCTGAAAGCGACGCACACTGATTCTGTTTCCTCCGAACAGGTCGATAACGTTCGCCGGATGTTATTGGCGATGGTCGATGATTTTCGCTGCGTGGTCATCAAACTGGCGGAGCGTATTGCTCATCTGCGCGAAGTAAAAGATGCGCCGGAAGATGAACGCGTACTGGCGGCAAAAGAGTGCACCAATATCTACGCGCCGTTGGCGAACCGTCTTGGGATTGGGCAACTGAAATGGGAGCTGGAAGATTACTGCTTCCGTTATCTCCACCCGACCGAATACAAACGCATCGCAAAACTGCTGCATGAACGCCGTCTCGACCGCGAACACTATATCGAAGAGTTTGTCGGCCATCTGCGCGCTGAGATGAAAGCTGAAGGCGTTAAAGCTGAAGTGTATGGTCGTCCGAAACACATCTACAGTATCTGGCGCAAAATGCAGAAAAAGAACCTCGCCTTCGATGAGCTGTTTGATGTGCGTGCGGTACGTATTGTCGCCGAGCGTTTACAGGATTGTTATGCCGCACTGGGGATAGTGCACACTCACTATCGCCACCTGCCGGATGAGTTTGACGATTACGTCGCTAACCCGAAACCAAACGGTTATCAGTCTATTCATACCGTGGTTCTGGGGCCGGGTGGAAAAACCGTTGAGATCCAAATCCGCACCAAACAGATGCATGAAGATGCAGAGTTGGGTGTTGCTGCGCACTGGAAATATAAAGAGGGCGCGGCTGCTGGCGGCGCACGTTCGGGACATGAAGACCGGATTGCCTGGCTGCGTAAACTGATTGCATGGCAGGAAGAGATGGCTGATTCCGGCGAAATGCTCGACGAAGTACGCAGCCAGGTCTTTGACGACCGAGTGTACGTCTTTACGCCGAAAGGTGATGTCGTTGATTTGCCTGCGGGATCAACGCCGCTGGACTTCGCTTACCACATCCACAGTGATGTCGGACACCGCTGCATTGGGGCAAAAATTGGCGGGCGCATTGTGCCGTTCACCTACCAGCTGCAGATGGGCGACCAGATTGAAATTATCACCCAGAAACAGCCGAACCCCAGCCGTGACTGGTTAAACCCAAACCTCGGTTACGTCACAACCAGCCGTGGGCGTTCGAAAATTCACGCCTGGTTCCGTAAACAGGACCGTGACAAAAACATTCTGGCTGGGCGGCAAATCCTTGACGACGAGCTGGAACATCTGGGGATCAGCCTGAAAGAAGCAGAAAAACATCTGCTGCCGCGTTACAACTTCAATGATGTCGACGAGTTGCTGGCGGCGATTGGTGGCGGGGATATCCGTCTCAATCAGATGGTGAACTTCCTGCAATCGCAATTTAATAAGCCGAGTGCCGAAGAGCAGGACGCCGCCGCGCTGAAGCAACTTCAGCAAAAAAGCTACACGCCGCAAAACCGCAGTAAAGATAACGGTCGCGTGGTAGTCGAAGGTGTTGGCAACCTGATGCACCACATCGCGCGCTGCTGCCAGCCGATTCCTGGAGATGAGATTGTCGGCTTCATTACCCAGGGGCGCGGTATTTCAGTACACCGCGCCGATTGCGAACAACTGGCGGAACTGCGCTCCCATGCGCCAGAACGCATTGTTGACGCGGTATGGGGTGAGAGCTACTCCGCCGGATATTCGCTGGTGGTCCGCGTGGTGGCTAATGATCGTAGTGGGTTGTTACGTGATATCACGACCATTCTCGCCAACGAGAAGGTGAACGTGCTTGGCGTTGCCAGCCGTAGCGACACCAAACAGCAACTGGCGACCATCGACATGACCATTGAGATTTACAACCTGCAAGTGCTGGGGCGCGTGCTGGGTAAACTCAACCAGGTGCCGGATGTTATCGACGCGCGTCGGTTGCACGGGAGTTAGGCCGAAATTTGCTCGTATCTACAATGTAGATTGATATATACTGTATCTACATATGATAGCGGTTTGAGGAAAGGGTTATGATCCACAGTAGCGTAAAGCGTTGGGGAAATTCACCGGCGGTGCGGATCCCGGCTACGTTAATGCAGGCGCTCAATCTGAATATTGATGATGAAGTGAAGATTGACCTGGTGGATGGCAAATTAATTATTGAGCCAGTGCGTAAAGAGCCCGTATTTACGCTTGCTGAACTGGTCAACGACATCACGCCGGAAAACCTCCACGAGAATATCGACTGGGGAGAGCCGAAAGATAAGGAAGTCTGGTAATGGTAAGCCGATACGTACCCGATATGGGCGATCTGATTTGGGTTGATTTTGACCCGACAAAAGGTAGCGAGCAAGCTGGACATCGTCCAGCTGTTGTCCTGAGTCCTTTCATGTACAACAACAAAACAGGTATGTGTCTGTGTGTTCCTTGTACAACGCAATCAAAAGGATATCCGTTCGAAGTTGTTTTATCCGGTCAGGAACGTGATGGCGTAGCGTTAGCTGATCAGGTAAAAAGTATCGCCTGGCGGGCAAGAGGAGCAACGAAGAAAGGAACAGTTGCCCCAGAGGAATTACAACTCATTAAAGCCAAAATTAACGTACTGATTGGGTAGTGTTACTAACTCACTTCTATTCTGGTCACAGGTTTCCACCTGACAGACCCGCAATTTTCAGGACAATTCAATGAATCAAATCGACCGTTTGCTCACTATTATGCAGCGCCTGCGCGATCCGGAAAACGGCTGCCCGTGGGATAAAGAGCAGACATTTGCCACCATTGCGCCTTACACCCTTGAAGAAACCTACGAAGTGCTGGACGCCATCGCCCGTGAAGATTTTGACGATCTTCGCGGTGAACTGGGCGATCTGCTATTCCAGGTGGTGTTTTACGCGCAAATGGCTCAGGAAGAAGGGCGCTTTGACTTTAATGATATTTGCGCTGCTATTAGCGATAAATTAGAGCGTCGCCATCCGCATGTTTTTGCTGATAGTTCTGCCGAAAACAGTAGTGAAGTGCTTGCCCGTTGGGAGCAAATCAAAACCGAAGAGCGCGCGCAGAAAGCGCAGCATTCGGCGCTGGACGATATTCCTCGTAGTTTACCGGCTTTAATGCGTGCGCAAAAAATCCAGAAACGTTGCGCCAACGTTGGCTTCGATTGGACGACGCTTGGTCCGGTAGTCGATAAAGTCTACGAAGAGATCGACGAGGTGATGTACGAAGCGCGGCAGGCTGTTGTCGACCAGGCTAAACTGGAGGAGGAAATGGGGGACCTGCTGTTTGCCACGGTCAATCTGGCTCGTCATTTAGGGACAAAAGCGGAAATCGCATTGCAAAAAGCGAACGAAAAATTTGAGCGTCGTTTTCGCGAAGTGGAGCGTATTGTTGCCGCGCGTGGACTGGAAATGACAGGTGTTGACCTCGAAACAATGGAAGAAGTCTGGCAACAGGTAAAACGGCAGGAAATTGATCTCTAAGGGAATTACGCGGTCAAGCGCCATTTGTGTCATTTTTTAAATGACAAGCGCTTGATTTGCGTCAAAAACATTTACCCCAAAGGGGCTATTTTCTCACTCCTGATTTCAATAGTGCGCTGGCGAAGAGGAGGGATAATGAAAGTTTGTGGCACAGGTCATGTTCGGGTATACTGCTTTCCCGTCCTGGTTATTCCATCGTCTTTTCAACCTAACTTCTCAGGTTCAGCATGACAACGAACTATATTTTTGTGACCGGCGGGGTCGTATCCTCTCTGGGTAAAGGCATTGCCGCAGCCTCCCTCGCAGCCATTCTTGAAGCCCGTGGCCTCAATGTGACCATCATGAAACTGGATCCTTACATCAACGTCGATCCAGGTACTATGAGCCCAATCCAACACGGGGAAGTGTTCGTTACTGAAGACGGCGCTGAAACCGACCTGGACCTGGGGCACTACGAGCGTTTCATTCGTACCAAAATGAGCCGCCGCAACAACTTCACCACGGGTCGTATCTACTCTGACGTTCTGCGTAAAGAACGCCGCGGTGACTACCTCGGCGCAACCGTGCAGGTTATTCCGCACATCACTAACGCAATCAAAGAGCGCGTGCTGGAAGGTGGCGAAGGTCATGACGTAGTACTGGTAGAAATCGGCGGTACAGTAGGTGATATCGAATCCTTGCCGTTCCTCGAAGCGATTCGCCAGATGGCTGTTGAAATTGGCCGTGAGCACACTCTGTTTATGCACCTGACGCTGGTGCCGTACATGGCAGCGTCTGGTGAAGTCAAAACCAAACCGACTCAGCACTCTGTAAAAGAGCTGCTCTCCATCGGTATCCAGCCTGACATCCTGATTTGTCGTTCAGATCGCGCTGTTCCGGCGAACGAACGTGCGAAGATTGCATTGTTCTGTAATGTTCCGGAAAAAGCGGTTATTTCTCTGAAAGACGTCGATTCCATCTATAAAATTCCGGGCCTGTTGAAATCTCAGGGGCTGGACGATTATATTTGTAAACGATTCAGCTTAAACTGCCCGGAAGCGAATCTGTCCGAATGGGAACAGGTTATCTTCGAAGAAGCGAACCCGGTAAGTGAAGTCACCATCGGTATGGTCGGCAAGTACATTGAACTGCCGGATGCTTATAAATCAGTGATCGAAGCACTGAAACACGGTGGGCTGAAGAATCGTGTCAGCGTCAACATCAAACTGATCGATTCACAAGATGTTGAAACGCGCGGCGTTGAAATCCTTAAAGGTCTGGACGCAATCCTCGTACCTGGCGGTTTCGGCTATCGTGGCGTAGAAGGCATGATTACGACCGCGCGTTTTGCGCGTGAGAACAATATTCCTTATCTGGGCATTTGCCTGGGTATGCAGGTGGCGTTAATTGATTACGCTCGCCATGTTGCCAACATGGAGAACGCCAACTCTACGGAATTTGTGCCAGACTGTAAGTACCCGGTTGTGGCGCTGATTACCGAGTGGCGCGATGAAAACGGCAACGTTGAAGTTCGTAGCGAGAAGAGCGATCTCGGCGGTACCATGCGTCTCGGCGCACAGCAGTGCCAGTTGGTTGACGATAGCCTGGTTCGCCAGCTGTACAATGCGCCGACAATTGTTGAGCGTCATCGTCACCGTTACGAAGTCAACAACATGCTGTTGAAACAGATTGAAGATGCAGGTCTGCGCGTTGCGGGCCGTTCCGGGGATGATCAGTTGGTCGAGATCATCGAAGTTCCGAATCACCCGTGGTTCGTGGCTTGCCAGTTCCATCCGGAGTTTACTTCTACTCCACGTGATGGTCACCCGCTGTTTGCAGGCTTTGTGAAAGCCGCCAGCGAGTTCCAGAAACGTCAGGCGAAGTAAGTAAAAAAGTTAGAGCGGCAACGCGTACCCTGGGTACGCGTTGTTTGTCTGGAGTTTCAGTTTAACTAGTGACTTGAGGAAAACCTAATGTCCAAAATCGTAAAAATCATCGGTCGTGAAATCATCGACTCCCGTGGTAACCCGACTGTTGAAGCCGAAGTACATCTGGAGGGTGGTTTCGTCGGTATGGCAGCTGCTCCGTCAGGTGCTTCTACTGGTTCCCGTGAAGCTCTGGAACTGCGCGATGGCGACAAATCCCGTTTCCTGGGTAAAGGCGTAACCAAAGCTGTTGCTGCGGTAAACGGCCCGATCGCTCAGGCGCTGATTGGCAAAGATGCTAAAGATCAGGCTGGCATTGACAAGATCATGATCGACCTGGACGGCACCGAAAACAAATCCAAATTCGGCGCGAACGCAATCCTGGCTGTATCTCTGGCTAACGCCAAAGCTGCTGCAGCTGCTAAAGGTATGCCGCTGTACGAGCACATCGCTGAACTGAACGGTACTCCGGGCAAATACTCTATGCCGGTTCCGATGATGAACATCATCAACGGTGGTGAGCACGCTGACAACAACGTTGATATCCAGGAATTCATGATTCAGCCGGTTGGCGCGAAAACTGTGAAAGAAGCCATCCGCATGGGTTCTGAAGTTTTCCATCACCTGGCAAAAGTTCTGAAAGCGAAAGGCATGAACACTGCTGTTGGTGACGAAGGTGGCTATGCGCCGAACCTGGGTTCCAACGCTGAAGCTCTGGCTGTTATCGCTGAAGCTGTTAAAGCTGCTGGTTATGAACTGGGCAAAGACATCACTCTGGCGATGGACTGCGCAGCTTCTGAATTCTACAAAGATGGTAAATACGTTCTGGCTGGCGAAGGCAACAAAGCGTTCACCTCTGAAGAATTCACTCACTTCCTGGAAGAACTGACCAAACAGTACCCGATCGTTTCTATCGAAGACGGTCTGGACGAATCTGACTGGGACGGTTTTGCATACCAGACCAAAGTTCTGGGCGACAAAATCCAGCTGGTTGGTGACGACCTGTTCGTAACCAACACCAAGATCCTGAAAGAAGGTATCGAAAAAGGTATCGCTAACTCCATCCTGATCAAATTCAACCAGATCGGTTCTCTGACCGAAACTCTGGCTGCAATCAAGATGGCGAAAGATGCTGGCTACACTGCAGTTATCTCTCACCGTTCTGGCGAAACTGAAGACGCTACCATCGCTGACCTGGCTGTTGGTACTGCTGCAGGCCAGATCAAAACTGGTTCTATGAGCCGTTCTGACCGTGTTGCTAAATACAACCAGCTGATTCGTATCGAAGAAGCTCTGGGCGAAAAAGCACCGTACAACGGTCGTAAAGAGATCAAAGGCCAGGCATAAGACTGACTTTATCTGATTTAAAAATGCCAGCCTCCGGGCTGGCATTTTTTATGGTTGAGTTACCAGCGGCCGGATGCGCCGCCACCTCCAGAAGAACCGCCCCCGCCGCTAAATCCGCCGCTATCTGAGCCTCCAGCGGAACCGCTGTTGTCTGAATGATAACTTCTACCAGATGCTCTTTTCTGAAGTACACATAAACAGGTAAAGACCATAAATATGGTGAAAGTAAAAAAGAAGGAAAATACAGCAATGGAAAAAATTTTATCGGAGAACAGGAATAAATCTAAAAGATAGATTGCTGAAATACAGACTCCACTTTTACATGCGCGACAAAAATTACTGCCTTGATGAAAAAACCAGAAAGGGAAGAACATCACTGCAAATACCCAAAAAATAGCAAAGTAATAATGATCACTGGAAGACGCTGATTCACTTTCTGAAGGATTAGTCGGATATTGGTGTTGTGAAGTGAGTTGGTTATTCAAAGCGTTTATAGCTAGCTCTAATCCCTGAGCTAATTTTTGTTGTTTAAATGCGGGTATCATGTTGCTACGGATGATATCTCCAGCCAGAGCATCGGTTACCTTTTCTTCCAGCCCAAAACCTACCTGGATGCGGACAGTGCGATCCGACCAGGCAACAACGATCAGTATCCCATCATTACGTTTGGCATCTCCTAAACGCCAATTGTCAAAAACTCTTGTAGCATATTGTTCAATTGTCTCATCTTTGGTTGTGGAAACAATTAATACAGCAATTTGCACTTGGGTATTATTGAAAATAGATTCTAACTTGTGCGTCAGTTCTTTCTTTTCTTGTGAGTTTAAGCTACTCGTAAGATCCGTAACTTGTTGCTGTAATTGTGGGACAATAGTTGGTTGGGCTGCAACAAAGGAACATACGAAAGTGAACATTAGTATGAAATAGCGCATTATAAATTTCTCATTAAATCTGGATAAATAAATTGACGGCGGCATCGGTAATTTTAGATTCGTTATCATTAAAAAACTAATACAGAAAAAATAAATATAATTTTGGTGAATGTTTTGACATGATTAAATCCATTTTCTTTATTTTCTTCTGACATAATACGTTACACCCTTTAATTATTAACGATATGTTTCGCATTTTTCTTTAAATCTGCATGTAACAGAATGTTAATAAGACATGATTGTTGTGGCAGGATCTGCAATAATTAACAATTATCCACTTCACAGAGAATGCTATGCAGTACCCGATTAACGAGATGTTCCAGACCCTGCAAGGTGAGGGTTACTTTACCGGCGTTCCCGCCATTTTTATTCGTTTACAGGGATGCCCGGTTGGCTGTGCCTGGTGCGACACCAAACACACCTGGGAAAAGCTTGAGGATCGGGAAGTCTCCCTTTTCAGCATTCTGGCGAAGACCAAAGAGAGTGATAAGTGGGGGGCGGCGAGCAGTGAAGACTTGCTGGCTATCATTGGTCGCCAGGGATACACCGCGCGGCATGTGGTGATTACGGGTGGTGAGCCTTGCATTCATGATTTGCTACCACTGACTGATCTGCTCGAAAAGAACGGTTTTAGCTGCCAGATCGAAACCAGTGGTACTCATGAAGTACGCTGCACACCGAATACCTGGGTTACCGTATCGCCAAAGCTGAACATGCGCGGCGGCTATGAAGTGTTGTCACAGGCACTGGAGCGAGCCAACGAAATCAAGCATCCAGTGGGGCGCGTACGCGATATTGAAGCACTGGATGAACTACTGGCAACGCTGACCGATGATAAACCGCGAGTCATTGCACTGCAGCCGATTAGCCAAAAGGATGATGCCACACGTTTGTGCATTGAAACCTGTATTGCGCGTAATTGGCGTTTGTCGATGCAAACCCATAAATATTTAAATATTGCCTGATTAAACATTTATAAGCGTTATAAATGGGTGGAACCTGTAAAGACTTCTACTCATTTATATATTTTGTCGCCTCTGAAAAACCTCAATTTTGCCCATCCTGGACTAATCATTATCATTCTCTACAAATTCTGTGGCGTTAATTTTTCGTTGGAGTGAAAATTATTGCGGTAAAGTTTGGTAGATTTTAGTTTGTATAGAGTTATTTTAAATATTTACCTTTTTAATCAATGGATTAAGCGTTCTTTAACATAATGGATGTGTTGTTTGTGTGATACTGTAAAGTTGGTAGATTGTGACTGGCTTAAAAAATCATTAATTAATAATAGGTTATGTTTAGAGAGTTCCCCGCGCCAGCGGGGATAAACCGTTCCGCGACCCGGCGATAAGGGAAGATGGGTGGAGTTCCCCGCGCCAGCGGGGATAAACCGTAACGACAGAGGGATTCGGCAGCGAAGAGGATGAGTTCCCCGCGCCAGCGGGGATAAACCGCGTAGTTTCGGCAGTCCAGTGCCTCGTTACGTGAGTTCCCCGCGCCAGCGGGGATAAACCGATAGAACGGGACGAGATTTTTAAACAATGGCTGAGTTCCCCGCGCCAGCGGGGATAAACCGCAATCTGAGCCAGACGCGACGAATAAAAGCATGAGTTCCCCGCGCCAGCGGGGATAAACCGTTGACGTTGATTTTGTTCGTTATGTTGCCAGCCGAGTTCCCCGCGCCAGCGGGGATAAACCGCTCTGATTCATCGGCGGCGATACTGTCATCACGAGTTCCCCGCGCCAGCGGGGATAAACCGGAAAAACAAATAGATGGATAGCTCGATATCATGAGTTCCCCGCGCCAGCGGGGATAAACCGCGGCTTATTGCTCTTGCCGACGGATTACAGTGGAGTTCCCCGCGCCAGCGGGGATAAACCGGGCTGGTGGGTTCGGGTAACTGGTTTGCTGTCGAGTTCCCCGCGCCAGCGGGGATAAACCGTACATGTTGATGACGTTTGCCAAATGCCATGGGAGTTCCCCGCGCCAGCGGGGATAAACCGATTATTAATTCTGGTGGCGCTGGTCGCCCTGGGAGTTCCCCGCGCCAGCGGGGATAAACCGAGCGCGCGCGGGCTACTGCACTCGGTGATAACGAGTTCCCCGCGCCAGCGGGGATAAACCGCCGAGCATTATATCCTGTGCGTCGTTCATTTAGAGTTCCCCGCGCCAGCGGGGATAAACCGCCAGAAAACATGAAAAAACTTTGGGAGGGGATGAGTTCCCATAAGCGCTAACTTAAGGGTTGAACCATCTGAAGAATGCGACGCCTCGGTGCCTCGTTAAGACGATGCCTCGCGTTCTTCAATTGCGTTTTGTAGGCTGTCAGGGATACTGTCCCACGAATGGCCACCTGTAAGCTCCAGATGACCATTTTTGTTATTCTCCACAACGAGTTAGTTCTTCTTTTCGGATCCGGCACTTCTGGGGGGGAAATCCAGCGATGGCTGGATTATGTCGTCAATTAAAAATGCGGCGAGTAGATTAGCAAATATCCACGCTTTCGCGAGTTCAGGTTCCTTTGCACGCAAAGCATCCAGGTGCAGCAAACTTTTGAGCCGCTTAAAAGCCAGTTCAATTTGCCATCGCAGACGGTAACAATCAGCCACTTGCTCTGCTGAATATTCATCTTCCGGTAATGATGTTAGCAATAGCACATGGCCCGCTGCTTCCAGCGTTTCCGCCTGAACTACTCGTCCTTTTCGACGATTCTCGCTGAGCAGTCGGGTTTTACTGATTAATGCTTTTTCGGGAGGAAGTGATACGGCAATGAGACGTGCCGGAAAGGGAGCTCCGGCTTTTTTATTACCTGAATTGCCTATCATTACAGTGGTTTCACCGTTCTTACCGCAATCCAGCCCGCGCAGAAAACCCATCATGTCAAAGCGCATTCCTTCTGCAGTTAACCAGCGCAATCCTCGCCAGTGAACCCGGACGATATAATCAGCTTCTCCAAAAGCAAGTGAGCGGATACATTCGGGACGCGAACCGAATCCCCGCTCAGCAATGCGTATCTCGTCTGCCGTTTGCGCAAATCGGTCCAGCCGTTCAGCGTCTCTGCTGTCGGTTAGCTCAAAATCAGTGAACTGACAGGTATGAGGATCATATCCCATATGTAGTCGCCATTCAGCGCTGCCGCCCCCGGGCGCACTGATTGCTGTTCCATCGACAAGACGCAATCTCTTTCCGCTTGTACAACCCGTAACTGCGGCGCGTACAGCAAGTGTTTGTGCGGCAAGTATGCCAAACCAGTCGGCGGCATTCCGCAGCCGCTTCAGGAGAGCCACGTCAGATAATGTTGCAACGTCATGGAGCTGAGCCCATGCAGTGACTTCACGTAATGACATCCCCCCGGGGCCGTAAGCCAGCCCCAGACGTAGCAGAGTTGCAGCATCACGAATTTCGCGGCGGCGGGTTAGAGCCCCGGCATTACGTGCCGAAGTATCCAGTTCTTCGGGCTTACCAATATGGGCCAGAATTGCTGACCAGTTATCGTGAGAGTAATTCATCGGCACGTTAAATCATATCAGGCGTAATACCACAACCCTTAAGTTAGCGCTTATGGGATGAGTTCCCCGCGCCAGCGGGGATAAACCGCTCTTCAGCAATGAAATCGTCAAACGAGATTAGAGTTCCCCGCGCCAGCGGGGATAAACCGATTACGCCGCCTCGCGTTTTTAGTCATTTCTAGAGTTCCCCGCGCCAGCGGGGATAAACCGCGTGGTCGGGATTGTTGCGCCAGTCTCCGGGGGAGTTCCCCGCGCCAGCGGGGATAAACCGCACGGCTGGCCATTTGAAATACCTGTTGCTCTGTGTTCCCCGCGCCAGCGGGGATAAACCGAACAGCGAGCCAACTGGTTTCAGATTGCTGAAGTGTTCCCCGCGCCAGCGGGGATAAACCGGCGATCTCGCGGAATACACCGACGAGGCGGGCGTGTTCCCCGCGCCAGCGGGGATAAACCGTAAGGCCGTCGCCGGATCAGCCTGGCTATGCCGAGCTCCCCGCGCCAGCGGGGATAAACCGTTCTTGCGGGTGTTGCAAATATTCTTCACGTAGAGCTCCCCGCGCCAGCGGGGATAAACCGGACGCCGCCGCCGCGAAGCCGTTTCCGATGTTGAGTTCCCCGCGCCAGCGGGGATAAACCACCATATAACCCGTTATCTCTTTCTCAAGTTTTTATATTAGCAGTACTTGTAATAAGCAACATATCCACGTAACACCTCATGTTCAAAATAGTTCTCCATGCCAGAGAGGTTCACAATTATCGATACAAAAAATTAAATTTAATCAAAGTGTTATTTGTATGATTCTTAAATCGTTAAGAAATTTTAATCTATTATTTTTTTAATATTGAATTAATGCCTGTTAATTTTTTCTTTAGAATAACAGTATATTTTTTAAGCTTGTTATTCATTGGTTAAGTAATAAATCTGGAAGTTTGTCTTTGTTTTGAGGCTAATGAGTGGTTTTACATAACCGCCTCTATACGCTGTTGATGAATAGTTCTTATGAATAAAGATATCCAGTTCATACTTTAAGTGAAAATTGATAAAGTGCGATTCGTATTGTCTTTTATTCTAAAGACATCGAGTGTAGTTAATATTCCTTGTAAAAACAGGGATAAACCGAACTAGTTAAAGTTTTTATTATGTTCCCTGCATCAGCGGGGATAAACCGGACTTGTTATCATTTTTTAAGTTGTCGAACTTATGTTCCCCGCGTTAGCGGGGATAACCATTCAGGTATGTTCAGGCCGGGCAGTTTCCCGCCCGGCCTTCCTCACTTACGCATTCGACCAGCTCTGGATCGAATCCACATTCCCCAATTCCCCATGCATCACTTCATACGATTTTTTCAGGATCACATCAGTATGTTTGGTTAGGTCTTTGAAAATGCCTTTATTCATCGCGTCGTAGCGTTTGGCATTGCTCTCAATCGGTATAAAGATATCTTTCACGCGAACCATCTTATCAACAGCCGTTGCGTAATCCGGGTATAGCCCCAGACCTACCGCTGTATTAATCGCTGCTCCCAGACTTGCACAACCGTTAATGGCGTTACGGCGTGCCGGAAGGTTGAACACGTCGGCAAAAATTTGCATAAACAGATCGCTGTTCGAACCGCCGCCAGTAATGATCACATGCTTCGCAAAGTGATTCATTTCATTACACATATTGTCGTAATTGTTCTTCAGCGTTAGCGCCACACTTTCCAATATCGAACGATATATCCATGCGTAATCCATGCTGGAATCAAAGCCGATCATAATCCCGCGTTTGTACGGTTCCCACGGATTGGTCAGCCAGTCCAGCACCGTCATCAGCCCATTACAGCCAGGTGGCACACTAGAGGCTTTCTTGTTGAGTAAATCTTCCGGTGAAAGATCCTGCGCCCTGGCATCCTGAATTAACGACTCGCCTAACATGTCACGCAGCCAGCTCACCGTCCACATACCTTTGCGAATACCGTAACCTTCATACAGCAATGTTTGCGGAATAGAAGACATAATCGGCCAGTACGCCACCGGATCTTTCGGCAGTGCTTTGCCGTTCATCATCAATGCGATGTAAGTGCCAAGAGAAATTACCGCAGTTTCATCATCCAGTAATCCAGCCCCCAGAGCTTCTACCGGTTTATCACTGGTGGTACAAACAACCGGCAGTCCTGCCGGGAAATGTGTCGCCAGTGCGGCTTGTGGTGTGATATGTCCGAGGACGGTGCCAGGCATTTGCACATCAAACAGCATATGACGGGGGATATTAAACTTATCCATTACCGCAGCATCTTCGCTCCATGCCCAGCTCTTATAATCCACCGGCCACTGACCAAAATAGTTGGCGATATTGTCTTTAAACTCGCCGGTTAAGCGATGCGTCAGATAACCCGAAAAAGAGGTGACATACGCCACGTCAGGATTCGTATGTTCGTAAGGGCGTGTAACGCGTGCATCCTGCCAGCTAATCAACGGCGCAGCTGGCGTGCCATCGGCTTTCAATAACGCACGGCAGCAACGGATGGATCCCAGACCAATACCGACAATATCTTCTTTATTCCCGGCAAACTGACTCATCAAATCGTGACCGGCAAAACATAATGATGCCCATAAATCGTCGTCAGGATGTTCTGCAGTATCGGCATCTGGCGTGTGCATCGGCTGTAATAAGCCTTTACCTTCGCAAACCACATTACCTTCCAGATCGTACATCACCACTTTTGTGCTCTGACTTCCGCCATCAATCCCTATGATGTATTTTTTCGACATGATTTTTCTCCTGTAATTTTCCTGGCTTACTTGCTGCTAGCCATTGCGGGGGCGCTATCAGCAGTACGAATTTTTTGGAACAGCAAAAAGGTAAAGACAATCACCATGCCGAGCGCCGCCATGCCCATCAGCCACATATTGCGGTAGGCTTCTGCAGCGGGCAGGGTGTCTTGCCAGTGGCCGATAATTGGGTAAACGAAGACATCCGGCAGGAATCCAATCACCGAACAAATACCTACCGTGGTGCCCATAATGTAAGACGGTGTTCTCGCTTCGCCAGGGCAGGCCCAGTACAGCCCGCGTGAGGCGTAACAGGTGAATCCCAGCAGTAAAATCAGGCCAATCCCCATCGCGACCGATTGCGGGTTAGAGTTCGTGACGAGCAGGGCAGTTAACGTCAGCAGGCCGAGTACGGAAAGGATTTGGATCACGCGGGTAGGGGATTTCACTTTGCTGTAGGTGGTGATTATGCCGCCAAGTGGGCCGCACAGCGCGCGGAATATTTTGTTGATCACAATCCCCATGTAGCTCGCCGCCACCAGCGACATGCCATACATTTCGGTCAGATAGTTGGTGGAGTAACTCAGAATGGCGTAGATGGTGAAGACGCCAAAAATCACCATGCTGCAATACCAGGTGGTGCTGATACGCAAAACGGCCAGGATGTCGCTAAGCTGGAATGACTGTTTTTCTTCGTTATTGGCACTGCGCAGGTTGTTGTTATCGCTAACAAAAAACCAGCACAGAATCCCCAACAAGATGTAAACCACACTATAGATGATAATGACCGTTTTCAGGCTGGTGCTGTCATCCGGTGCAAAGCGAGAAAAGACCCACATGGTAAACACCGCCAGCGACATTACACCGACGCCGCGCAGCCCTTCCATCCAGCCCATAATTTTCCCTTGCTCGCTATGATCGCCAAGCAACGATGCAGCTTTAATCGACACCGACCACAGCATTAAAATCGTCGTTATCGCAAAGGCGATCTGAATACAGAGCATTACCCACAGCGGTGGATACGTTGCCATTAACAGACCCAGTAATCCGGTAATGATCATCGCGGAAGTAATCATTTTGCGGTGTGAAAATTTATCGGCAATAACGCCGCTGGGGGCATAAAGAATAATAGCAGCAATACCAAAGGTACTCATTATTAAACCTATCTCGGTATTGCTGAATCCCATAAATTTCGCCATGGGAATTTGATAAATATAACGTAAATAAGCCAGGTCGAAACTAACGCCGCCGCTAAAACTAATTATCGCGAGGGTTATCCAACGGCGATATGAGTTGTGTTGCATATCGTATTCCCATTTGTAATAGACAAAAAAAAGAGAAAAGTAAGCCGCCCTTTCAGGTGGATTACTTTTCTCAGGTCTCTAGTAATTGAAATAATAAATAACATGGAAAGCAGAGGTGTTGTGTGAGAGTAATCACGCTTCTGCTTTTTAAAACTATTTGACAATACGAATATCACACTGTGATTACGATCACATTAGCAGTTATGCCGTTATGCTAAAAATTATCTCCAGTTACCAGAGATAATGAGAAAGGTAACTTCCCTCTCGCGGGGGAAGTTACCTTTCTTTTTTTTTTGCCTTACGGAAATTGGAGCTAACTATGTCAATCGAATCTCTCAATGCGTTCTCAATGGATTTTTTCTCACTGAAAGGTAAAACCGCAATTGTTACCGGTGGGAATAGCGGTTTAGGCCAGGCATTTGCCATGGCGTTGGCCAAAGCTGGCGCAAATATCTTTATTCCTAGTTTCGTCAAAGATAACGGCGAAACAAAGGAAATGATTGAAAAACAGGGTGTTGAGGTGGACTTCATGCAGGTGGATATCACCGCAGAAGGCGCGCCGCAGAAGATTATCGCTGCTTGCTGTGAGCGTTTCGGTACAGTTGATATTCTGGTAAACAATGCCGGTATTTGTAAGCTGAATAAGGTGCTGGACTTCGGTCGTGCCGACTGGGATCCGATGATTGATGTGAACCTGACCGCCGCATTCGAGTTAAGCTATGAAGCGGCAAAAATTATGATCCCGCAGAAAAGCGGTAAAATTATTAATATCTGTTCATTGTTCTCTTACTTAGGTGGACAATGGTCACCCGCATATTCTGCCACTAAACATGCTCTTGCCGGGTTCACCAAAGCTTATTGTGATGAATTAGGTCAATATAATATTCAGGTAAATGGTATCGCCCCTGGCTATTATGCAACAGATATTACGCTGGCGACACGCAGTAATCCAGAAACCAATCAGCGCGTTCTTGATCATATTCCGGCAAACCGTTGGGGCGATACTCAGGATTTAATGGGTGCAGCCGTGTTTCTCGCAAGTCAGGCATCGAATTATGTCAATGGGCATTTATTAGTGGTCGATGGCGGTTATTTAGTGCGCTAATCCATAACGGTGGTTTCTGTTTTCTCTTATTAATGATTTTTCCATTTTTATTATCAGGAAGGAATTACTATGTCTTTATCTCGCGCAGCGATTGTCGACCAGCTAAAGGAAATTGTTGGTGCAGATCGCGTAATTACCGATGAAACAGTATTAAAGAAGAACAGTATTGACCGTTTTCGTAAATTTCCGGATATTCATGGCATTTATACTTTGCCGATTCCGGCAGCGGTCGTAAAACTCGGTTCCACAGAACAAGTCTCCCGTGTGCTGAATTTTATGAATGCGCACAAAATTAACGGTGTGCCGCGTACCGGTGCTTCCGCTACCGAAGGTGGGCTGGAAACCGTTGTGGAAAACTCGGTGGTGCTCGACGGCTCCGCCATGAATCAAATCATTAATATTGATATTGAGAATATGCAGGCCACGGCGCAATGTGGTGTTCCGCTGGAAGTGCTGGAAAACGCGTTGCGTGAAAAAGGTTACACCACGGGGCATTCTCCGCAGTCAAAGCCGCTGGCGCAGATGGGCGGCCTGGTAGCAACCCGCAGTATCGGGCAGTTCTCCACACTCTACGGCGCAATCGAAGATATGGTCGTTGGTCTGGAAGCAGTATTGGCTGATGGCACCGTGACACGTATTAAAAACGTGCCACGCCGCGCGGCTGGCCCGGACATTCGCCACATCATCATCGGTAACGAAGGTGCACTTTGCTATATCACTGAAGTAACAGTGAAAATCTTTAAATTCACCCCGGAAAACAACCTCTTCTACGGCTATATCCTGGAAGACATGAAAACCGGCTTCAACATCCTGCGTGAAATCATGGTGGAAGGGTATCGTCCGTCGATCGCTCGTTTGTATGACGCTGAAGATGGCACCCAACACTTCACCCATTTTGCCGACGGAAAATGCGTGCTGATCTTTATGGCTGAAGGTAACCCTCGCATTGCGAAGGCGACGGGCGAAGGGATTGCGGAAATCGTTGCCCGCTACCCGCAATGCCAGCGCGTGGACAGCAAGCTGATCGAAACCTGGTTTAACAACCTGAACTGGGGACCGGATAAAGTGGCTGCCGAACGTGTGCAGATCCTCAAAACCGGCAACATGGGCTTTACCACTGAAGTGTCCGGCTGCTGGAGCTGCATCCACGAAATCTACGAAAGCGTTATTAACCGTATTCGTACTGAGTTCCCGCACGCCGACGACATCACCATGCTGGGCGGTCACTCCTCTCATAGCTATCAGAACGGCACCAACATGTACTTCGTCTACGATTACAACGTCGTTGACTGTAAGCCGGAAGAGGAAATCGACAAGTACCACAATCCGCTCAACAAGATCATCTGTGAAGAAACCATTCGCCTCGGCGGTTCGATGGTGCACCACCACGGTATCGGTAAACATCGCGTTCACTGGAGCAAACTGGAACACGGCAGCGCGTGGGCGTTGCTGGAAGGGCTGAAAAAGCAGTTCGATCCTAATGGCATTATGAATACGGGTACTATCTATCCGATTGAAAAATAATGTGTCAGGCAGCGTTCCGCGATGACGGGGCGTTGCCTTTTCGGCTTCTCAGGCGAGAAGCCGTTCTTATTACCGGACAATGAAGGGGTAAAGATGAACACTTCACCGGTGCGAATGGATGATTTACCGCTTAACCGTTTTCACTGCCGCATTGCTGCGCTCACTTTCGGCGCACACCTGACCGACGGTTATGTTCTCGGCGTCATTGGTTACGCCATTATTCAGCTTACGCCCGCCATGCAACTGACGCCGTTTATGGCGGGAATGATCGGCGGCTCGGCGCTCCTTGGTTTGTTCCTTGGCAGCCTGGTTCTTGGGTGGATCTCCGACCATATTGGTCGGCAAAAAATCTTCACCTTCAGCTTTTTGCTGATTACGCTTGCTTCGTTTTTACAATTTTTTGCCACCACGCCAGAGCATCTTATTGGACTGCGCATTTTGATTGGCATTGGTCTGGGAGGCGATTATTCAGTAGGTCACACCTTGCTGGCTGAATTTTCCCCGCGCCGCCATCGCGGTATTTTGCTGGGCGCATTCAGCGTGGTGTGGACCGTAGGCTATGTGCTGGCAAGTATTGCCGGACATCACTTTATTTCCGAAAACCCGGAGGCCTGGCGCTGGCTACTGGCATCGGCAGCTCTGCCCGCGTTGTTGATTACGTTATTACGCTGGGGAACGCCAGAATCACCACGCTGGCTACTGCGCCAGGGGCGTTTTGCAGAAGCTCACGCTATCGTGCATCGCTATTTTGGTCCCCATGTTTTACTGGGCGATGAAGTGGTAACGGCGACCCATAAACACATCAAAACCTTGTTCTCTTCGCGTTACTGGCGGCGCACGGCGTTTAACAGCGTCTTCTTTGTCTGCCTCGTAATCCCATGGTTTGTGATTTATACCTGGCTGCCAACTATCGCCCAGACTATTGGTCTGGAAGATGCGCTGACTGCCAGCCTGATGCTTAATGCGTTGTTAATTGTGGGCGCGCTGCTGGGATTAGTTCTGACGCACCTGCTGGCACATCGCAAATTTTTGCTGGGAAGTTTTTTGCTGCTGGCGGCAACGCTGGTAGTAATGGCCTGTTTGCCTTCCGGCAGTTCATTAACGCTGCTGCTTTTTGTTCTCTTCAGCACCACCATTTCGGCAGTCAGTAATCTGGTGGGCATTTTGCCTGCGGAAAGTTTTCCTACTGACATTCGCTCGCTGGGCGTCGGTTTTGCCACCGCCATGAGTCGACTTGGCGCGGCGGTAAGTACTGGCCTGCTGCCGTGGGTGCTGGCGCAGTGGGGAATGCAAGTCACCTTATTGCTCCTGGCGACAGTGTTGTTGGTTGGTTTTGTTGTGACCTGGCTATGGGCACCAGAAACTAAAGCCCTCCCGCTGGTGGCGGCGGGAAATGTAGGAGGTGCGAATGAACATTCTGTTAGCGTTTAAAGCCGAACCGGATGCCGGAATGCTGGCGGAAAAAGAGTGGCAGGCGGCGGCTCAGGGTAAAAGCGGACCGGATATTTCGCTACTGCGAAGTTTACTCGGTGCTGATGAACAGGCCGCTGCCGCGCTGCTGTTGGCGCAGAGAAAAAACGGTACGCCGATGTCTTTAACAGCGTTGAGCATGGGGGATGAACGGGCATTGCACTGGCTGCGCTATCTCATGGCTCTTGGGTTTGAGGAAGCTGTATTGCTGGAGACGGCGGCAGATCTGCGCTTTGCGCCGGAATTTGTCGCTCGCCATATTGCCGAATGGCAGCATCAGAATCCGCTGGATCTGATAATTACCGGCTGCCAAAGCAGCGAAGGGCAGAATGGGCAAACGCCATTTTTGCTGGCGGAAATGCTGGGCTGGCCCTGCTTCACCCAGGTGGAGCGTTTCACTCTCGACGCGCTGTTTACCACCCTCGAACAGCGTACTGAACATGGGTTGCGTTGTTGCCGGGTTCGCTTGCCTGCGGTGATTGCCGTGCGTCAGTGCGGTGAAGTGGCCTTGCCAGTACCGGGAATGCGCCAGCGAATGGCTGCGGGGAAAGCAGAAATTATCCGTAAAACTGTTGCTGCCGAAATGCCAGCGATGCAGTGTCTGCAACTGGCAAGAGCAGAGCAACGACGCGGAGCGACGCTGATTGATGGGCAAACGGTAGCAGAAAAAGCTCAAAAGCTATGGCAGGACTATTTACGCCAAAGGATGCAGCCATGAATATCGCAATTGTGACAATAAATCAGGAGAATGCCGCAATAGCAAGCTGGCTGGCGGCGCAGGATTTCAGCGGTTGTACCCTGGCGCACTGGCAGATTGAACCTCAGCCTGTAGTGGCGGAACAGGTGCTGGATGCGTTGGTGGAACAGTGGCAGCGAACGCCTGCGGACGTTGTTCTCTTTCCGCCGGGAACGTTTGGCGATGAACTGTCGACCCGGCTGGCCTGGCGTTTACATGGTGCAAGCATCTGCCAGGTGACTTCGTTAGATATTCCAACCGTAAGCGTGCGCAAATCCCACTGGGGAAATGCGCTAACGGCGACGCTGCAAACAGAAAAACGCCCGCTATGCCTTTCCCTGGCGCGTCAGGCGGGAGCAGCGAAAAACGCCACGTTGCCCTCTGGAATGCAACAACTGAACATTGTCCCGGGTGCGCTTCCGGACTGGCTGGTTAGCACAGAGGATCTGAAAAATGTTACCCGCGACCCATTAGCTGAGGCCAGACGGGTGCTGGTGGTGGGGCAGGGCGGAGAGGCAGATAACCAGGAAATCGCTATGCTGGCAGAAAAGCTGGGAGCCGAAGTGGGCTACAGTCGGGCGCGAGTGATGAACGGTGGCGTTGATGCTGAAAAAGTGATTGGTATTTCCGGACATCTGCTGGCACCTGAGGTGTGTATTGTTGTTGGCGCTTCTGGCGCAGCAGCGTTAATGGCGGGCGTACGCAATAGCAAGTTTGTGGTGGCGATTAATCATGACGCCAGCGCTGCGGTATTTTCACAGGCAGATGTTGGCGTGGTTGATGACTGGAAAGTGGTGCTGGAGGCACTGGTGACAAACATTCACGCAGATTGCCAATAACGTGTTGCCGGATGATCCTGCCTACGGTTCTGGCCTGGGGACTTGTAGGCCTGATAAGACGCGTCAAGCGTCGCATCAGGCGCTGAATGTCGGATGTGGCGTGCGGCCTACAAATCAAACCAAATTCAATTGGTTACGATTATCCCGTCAAAGTAATTTTTTCGCTAACGTCCAGACCCCGGTATTCGTGGTGGAAAGCGCCACGACACCCGCGTTAATCGCATTACGCGCATCTTCTTCATCGCACACCAGCCCACCGGCAATCAGCGGTTGGCGGATTTTCTCTGTCACCCAGCCCAGCACTTTGGGCATACAGCCTGGCAGGATCTCAATACAATCCGGATTCGATTGCGCAACTTGCTTATCAATGTTGTGAAACGAAATTGAATCAACAATAAACAGGCGATGAATACAGAAAAAACCTTCCGCTCTTGCCGCTTTCAACATTGAGGCTTTGGTACTGATAATGCCGTCCGCCTCGGTCACCAGTTTCAAAAACTGAATAACGACTTCTTTATTTGACGCGCCTTCCAGCAAATCAACATGAATAAAAGCATATTTCCCGGCGTTCTTAATCTTTTTAACGATATTACTGATGGTGCAGATATTGCCGTACAACACGGAAATAAATTGGCATTCAGAATCGATTGCCAGTTGCAGGCTGGCATTATCTTTAACGGCAGCAATCACCGGATTCTGGCGGAGCAGGTGTAAGAGGGGCATAAATTATCCTTATTATTTATCCAAAGCGGTAGGTGATGCCGAATCCGGAAGGCGGATAGCGCCACTGTTGTAGTGTTGATTCGTCGCACAGCAAACGGCAGGTGCCACACTCCAGGCAACTGCGATAGTCAATACGTAAGTCACCTTCCGGTGTGAGCGAAAAAAGACCTGCCGGACAGGCGTTAATCAACCGTTCTGCCGTCTGGCGCTCAACGGAGTCAGCCGGAACAATGTGCGGCGCATCAGCAACGCGCCAGAGATTACGGGCTACAGACATCGCAGACTCCTGATAACATCGCCCGCCAGATGCCACAGGCCGTGACGACGTAAATGATGCCAGAATAACTGGCGCAGCGGTGGAACAGGTTTATCACCCTGATCCCATAAATCGCGGGAAATATCCTGCATTAACGCAGGCCACGTACGGTACCATCCCGGGCGTTGCAAAAGCGCCGGAACATGCTGATAACGCTGTAGAACATCCCACAGCAGGCTGCGCTCTACGTTGTGATGATAAAGCGGAAACAGATTTTGCGGCTCGCGGTGCTGGCAGGCGCTTATCAGCGTTTGTGCCGCCGCCTGCGCGCCAGTCAGCGCCATATCCATGCCGCGCACGGAAATTCCGGTATTGACGCAACTGCGCAACGCATCGCCCACCAGCAGCCAGCCGTTACCGGCGTATTGCACCGGCATACTGTGCAAGCCACCTTCTGGCACCAGATGCGCACCATACTCCAGTGATTCCGTGTTTTTGATAAGCGGGCGCACTGCCGGATGCGCTTTAAAGCGAGTCAGCAGCTCGCTTGCCGGAACACGGCTTTGCGTAAGGGAAGAGAGCGGGCAAACAATCCCTAACGAGAGCGTTTGTTGATTAGTATAAAGAAATGCGCCGCCGGGTAAGTCATCACAGATCCCGCCGCTGAACAGCAACGCTGCGCCTTCGTTATTCTCCAGATGAAAACGTTCTTCAATAGCGGATGTTTCCAGCGACAGCACTTCTTTGATCCCCAACGCCATCGCTTCGCCAGCAGGACGAGTCACTAACCCGTGACGCTCAGCCAGGACGCTGTTGGCACCTTCTGCCAGCACCACATAACGGGCGCGGAGAATATCGTCACCACAAATAACGCCACAGACTCTGCCGTTTTCTTCATACAGTGCATCCACCGTCGCTCCGGGGATGCATTCGACACCTTCTTTTTCGGCTTCGGCAACCAGCCACGGATCGAACCGTGCACGTAATACACTCCAGGATTCACCGCCGGGCTGTAAGCTGGAAAACGTCGTTACGCCATCGGGCGTTAACAGGGAAAGGCTTTCGTGAGTGATGCGTCGTTCAAGAGGCGCGGTCAGATGAAATTGCGGGAGGAGTTCCGCGAGTGCATGGGTATATAACCGCCCGCCGGAAAGATTTTTGCTGCCGGGGATTTCAGCGCGTTCCAGTAACAAAACGGATAAACCCGCTCGCGCGCAGCGTAACGCGTAAGCGGTGCCTGCAATACCGGCACCAATAATAATAATGTCGCAGTCGTCTTCCATGTCATGCCCCAGATATCCAGAACACAACACCCTAACATAGCGTTACTTAAGGGAAATTGACCGCCGACACACTCTTATCATTCGCCGCGATAGATACAACCTGCGGTACAGGTTTCTTTTACCATCACCGCACTTAACAGCGGCACAACGGGTTTAACCTGATCCCAAATCCATTTTGCTAAAACTTCGCTGGTTGGGTTTTCCAGACCTGGAATATCATTGAGATAATGGTGATCGAGGCGCTCATAAGTTGGCTTAAACGCCGCTTTCAGTTCAGCGAAATCGATAATCCAGCCCGTATGCGGATCGACTTCCCCGGTAATTTCCAGTCGCACCATAAAGGAATGCCCGTGCAGGCGACCACATTTATGCCCTTCCGGGACGTGTGGTAAGCGGTGAGCGGCTTCGAAGGTGAAATCTTTAAATAACGTGGTGGACATCATAATTTCTCTACAGGACGATAAAACCGCCGTAGAGTACCGGAAAGGCTGTTTTTTCGCATTATCTAAAACGACTTTGTTGCGCAAAATCGCTGATTTATCTTAATGATTGGCTAAATTCATTTGTTTTTCATTGGGTTGGTTAATCTATTTTGTTGTTAAAGACTATTGCTAAAACAGGTTAGTCGATTTGGTTATTAGTTATCGCTATCCCGTCTTTAATCCACACCGTTCACCCCGTTAACCTTATCTTCTCTTCTGTTTTATGGGCGCTGACAGGGCGCAGAAACAGCTTTGCTTACTGGAACATAACGACGCATGACGACACAGGTCCCACCTTCCGCGTTGCTTCCGTTGAACCCGGAGCAACTGGCACGCCTTCAGGCGGCCACGACCGATTTAACGCCTACCCAGCTTGCCTGGGTTTCTGGCTATTTCTGGGGCGTACTCAATCAGCAGCCTGCTGCGCTTGCAGCGACGCCAGCGCCAGCCGCAGAAATGCCGGGTATAACTATTATCTCCGCCTCGCAAACCGGCAATGCGCGCCGGGTTGCTGAAGCATTACGCGATGATTTATTAGCAGCAAAACTGAACGTTAAGCTGGTGAACGCGGGCGACTATAAATTCAAACAAATCGCCAGCGAAAAACTGCTCATCGTAGTGACGTCAACGCAAGGGGAAGGGGAACCGCCGGAAGAAGCCGTCGCGCTGCATAAGTTCCTGTTCTCCAAAAAAGCGCCAAAGCTGGAAAACACCGCGTTTGCCGTGTTTAGCCTCGGCGATAGCTCTTATGAATTTTTCTGCCAGTCCGGGAAAGATTTCGACAGCAAGCTGGCGGAACTGGGTGGTGAACGCCTGCTCGACCGTGTCGATGCCGATGTTGAATACCAGGCTGCTGCCAGCGAGTGGCGCGCCCGCGTGGTTGATGCGCTTAAATCGCGTGCGCCTGTCGCGGCACCTTCGCAATCCGTCGCTACTAGCGCGGTAAATGAAATCCACACCAGCCCGTACAGCAAAGACGCGCCGCTGGTGGCTAGCCTCTCTGTTAACCAGAAAATTACCGGGCGTAACTCTGAAAAAGACGTTCGCCATATCGAAATTGACTTAGGTGACTCGGGCCTGCGTTACCAGCCGGGTGACGCGCTGGGCGTCTGGTATCAGAACGATCCGGCACTGGTGAAAGAACTTGTCGAACTGCTGTGGCTGAAAGGCGATGAACCTGTCACCGTCGAGGGCAAAACGTTGCCTCTGAACGAAGCGCTACAGTGGCACTTCGAACTGACGGTTAACACCGCCAATATCGTGGAGAACTACGCTACCTTAACGCGCAGCGAAACGCTGCTTCCACTGGTGGGCGATAAAGCGAAGTTACAGCATTACGCCGCGACCACGCCGATTGTCGACATGGTGCGTTTCTCTCCGGCGCAACTGGATGCCGAAGCGCTGATTAATCTGCTGCGTCCGCTGACCCCGCGCCTGTATTCCATCGCCTCCTCGCAGGCGGAAGTCGAGAACGAAGTACACGTCACCGTTGGTGTGGTGCGTTACGACGTGGAAGGCCGAGCCCGTGCCGGTGGTGCCTCCAGCTTCCTCGCGGATCGCGTGGAAGAAGAGGGCGAAGTCCGCGTATTTATCGAACATAACGATAACTTTCGCCTGCCCGCTAACCCGGAAACCCCGGTGATTATGATTGGCCCAGGCACCGGTATTGCGCCGTTCCGCGCCTTTATGCAGCAACGCGCTGCCGACGAAGCGCCAGGTAAAAACTGGCTGTTCTTTGGTAATCCGCACTTTACGGAAGACTTCCTGTACCAGGTGGAGTGGCAGCGCTACGTCAAAGATGGCGTGCTGACACGTATCGATCTTGCCTGGTCGCGCGATCAAAAAGAAAAAGTTTACGTACAAGACAAACTGCGCGAACAGGGCGCGGAGCTGTGGCGCTGGATCAATGATGGTGCCCACATTTATGTCTGCGGCGACGCTAATCGCATGGCGAAAGACGTTGAGCAGGCACTTCTGGAAGTGATTGCCGAATTTGGTGGCATGGACACCGAAGCGGCGGATGAATTTTTAAGTGAACTGCGCGTAGAGCGCCGTTATCAGCGAGATGTCTACTAATGAGCGAAAAACATCCAGGGCCTTTAGTGGTCGAAGGAAAACTGACAGACGCCGAGCGCATGAAGCTTGAAAGCAACTACCTGCGCGGCACCATTGCGGAAGATTTAAACGACGGCCTGACCGGCGGCTTTAAGGGCGATAACTTCCTGCTGATCCGCTTCCACGGCATGTATCAGCAGGATGACCGCGACATCCGCGCCGAACGTGCTGAACAGAAGCTGGAGCCGCGCCACGCGATGCTGCTTCGCTGTCGTCTGCCGGGTGGGGTGATTACCACTAAACAGTGGCAGGCGATCGACAAATTTGCCGGTGAAAACACCATCTATGGCAGCATTCGCCTGACCAACCGCCAGACGTTTCAGTTCCACGGCATTCTGAAAAAGAACGTCAAACCGGTGCACCAGATGCTGCACTCGGTTGGTCTTGATGCGCTGGCGACCGCTAACGACATGAACCGTAACGTACTCTGCACCTCGAACCCTTACGAGTCGCAGCTACACGCGGAAGCGTATGAATGGGCGAAGAAAATCTCTGAACATCTGCTGCCGCGTACCCGCGCGTATGCGGAGATCTGGCTCGATCAGGAAAAAGTCGCCACCACTGATGAAGAACCGATCCTCGGCCAGACCTACCTGCCGCGTAAATTCAAAACCACGGTAGTGATCCCGCCACAGAACGATATCGATCTGCACGCCAACGACATGAACTTCGTGGCGATCGCCGAAAACGGCAAGCTGGTGGGCTTTAACCTGTTGGTGGGCGGTGGGCTTTCCATCGAACACGGCAACAAGAAAACCTACGCCCGCACCGCGAGTGAGTTTGGCTATCTGCCGCTAGAGCATACGCTAGCGGTGGCGGAAGCCGTCGTGACAACTCAGCGTGACTGGGGTAACCGAACCGATCGTAAAAATGCCAAAACCAAATACACGCTGGAGCGCGTGGGGGTTGAGACGTTTAAAGCGGAAGTGGAGCGTCGCGCGGGGATCAAATTTGAACCGATCCGTCCGTATGAGTTCACCGGACGCGGAGATCGTATTGGCTGGGTTAAGGGCATTGATGATAACTGGCACCTGACGCTGTTTATCGAAAATGGTCGCATCCTTGATTATCCGGGGCGTCCGCTGAAAACCGGCCTGCTGGAGATCGCGAAGATCCACAAAGGTGATTTCCGCATTACGGCGAACCAGAATCTGATCATCGCCGGTGTGCCGGAAAGCGAGAAAGCGAAGATCGAGAAGATCGCTAAAGAGAGCGGGTTAATGAATGCCGTCACGCCGCAGCGTGAAAACTCAATGGCCTGCGTGTCATTCCCGACTTGCCCGCTGGCGATGGCGGAAGCGGAGCGTTTCCTGCCGTCTTTTATCGACAACATCGATAATTTAATGGCGAAACATGGTGTCAGCGATGAGCATATCGTGATGCGTGTAACAGGCTGCCCGAACGGTTGTGGTCGCGCGATGCTGGCGGAAGTGGGCCTGGTGGGTAAAGCGCCGGGTCGCTACAACCTGCATCTTGGCGGCAACCGCATTGGGACACGTATCCCACGGATGTATAAAGAAAACATCACCGAGCCGGAAATCCTGGCGTCGCTTGATGAACTGATAGGGCGCTGGGCGAAAGAGCGCGAAGCGGGTGAAGGCTTCGGCGACTTTACGGTGCGTGCGGGCATCATTCGCCCGGTGCTCGATCCGGCGCGCGATTTGTGGGATTAACCATCAGCCCGGTCTTGTAGGCCTGATAAGACGCGTGAGCGTCGCATCAGGCAAGGCAAACAGTGAGGAATCTATGTCCAAACTCGATCTAAACGCCCTGAACGAACTGCCGAAGGTAGATCGCATTCTGGCGCTGGCGGAAACTAACGCCCAACTGGAAAAACTGGACGCTGAAGGCCGCGTAGCCTGGGCGCTGGATAATCTGCCCGGTGAATATGTGCTTTCTTCCAGCTTCGGCATTCAGGCGGCGGTGAGCCTGCATCTGGTGAATCAGATTCGCCCGGATATTCCAGTGATCCTCACCGATACCGGTTACTTGTTCCCGGAAACCTACCGCTTTATTGACGAGTTAACGGACAAACTCAAGCTCAACCTGAAAGTGTACCGCGCTACCGAAAGCGCGGCCTGGCAGGAAGCACGCTACGGCAAACTGTGGGAACAGGGCGTTGAAGGCATTGAAAAATACAATGACATCAACAAAGTCGAACCGATGAACCGGGCGCTGAAAGAACTGAATGCGCAAACGTGGTTTGCTGGCCTGCGCCGTGAACAATCCGGCAGTCGCGCCAATTTACCGGTGCTGGCAATTCAGCGTGGCGTATTTAAAGTGCTGCCGATTATCGACTGGGATAACCGAACTATTTATCAGTACCTGCAAAAACATGGCCTGAAATATCACCCATTATGGGACGAAGGATATTTATCGGTGGGCGATACCCATACAACCCGTAAATGGGAACCCGGCATGGCGGAAGAAGAAACGCGTTTCTTTGGCTTAAAAAGGGAATGTGGGTTACACGAAGGGTAAATATTGCCGGACAAATTAAACGCCTCTGTCAGAAATGATGGGGGCGTTTTTATTTTGCGAGCAGCATTCCTGATTTTAAACGTGAACGCCGCGGGAAGAATTATCAGGTATAGAATGGCGTCGGGTGCTTGAGGCTGTCTGGCGTTAAGCATTCGTGAGGTTCCAGATGGACAAAAGCCCCAGGCGATTTTTCTATCAACCTGAGGCTTACGTTCGAACCCAAACAATTCGAATGTTAGTCTCTTCTTTGCAGGGAGGCAAGACATGTGTATATCACTGTAATTCGATATTTATGAGCAGCATCGAAAAATAGCCCGCTGATATCATCGATAATACTAAAAAAACAGGGAGGCTATTAATGGAACCTTTTAAATATATATGCCATTACTGGGGAAAATCCTCAAAAAGCTTGACGAAAGGAAATGATATTCATCTGTTAATTTATCATTGCCTTGATGTTGCTGCTGTTGCAGATTGCTGGTGGGATCAATCAGTCGTACTGCAAAATACTTTTTGCCGAAATGAAATGCTATCAAAACAGAGGGTGAAGGCCTGGCTGTTATTTTTCATTGCTCTTCATGATATTGGAAAGTTTGATATACGATTCCAATATAAATCAGCAGAAAGTTGGCTGAAATTAAATCCTGCAACGCCATCACTTAATGGTCCATCAACACAAATGTGCCGTAAATTTAATCATGGTGCAGCCGGTCTGTATTGGTTTAACCAGGATTCACTTTCAGAGCAATCTCTCGGGGATTTTTTCAGTTTTTTTGATGCCGCTCCTCATCCTTATGAGTCCTGGTTTCCATGGGTAGAGGCCGTTACAGGACATCATGGTTTTATATTACATTCCCAGGATCAAGATAAGTCGCGTTGGGAAATGCCAGCTTCTCTGGCATCTTATGCTGCGCAAGATAAACAGGCTCGGTAATGACTCCAACTTATTGATAGTGTTTTATGTTCAGATAATGCCCGATGACTTTGTCATGCAGCTCCACCGATTTTGAGAACGACAGCGACTTCCGTCCCAGCCGTGCCAGGTGCTGCCTCAGATTCAGGTTATGCCGCTCAATTCGCTGCGTATATCGCTTGCTGATTACGTGCAGCTTTCCCTTCAGGCGGGATTCATACAGCGGCCAGCCATCCGTCATCCATATCACCACGTCAAAGGGTGACAGCAGGCTCATAAGACGCCCCAGCGTCGCCATAGTGCGTTCACCGAATACGTGCGCAACAACCGTCTTCCGGAGCCTGTCATACGCGTAAAACAGCCAGCGCTGGCGCGATTTAGCCCCGACATAGCCCCACTGTTCGTCCATTTCCGCGCAGACGATGACGTCACTGCCCGGCTGTATGCGCGAGGTTACCGACTGCGGCCTGAGTTTTTTAAGTGACGTAAAATCGTGTTGAGGCCAACGCCCATAATGCGGGCTGTTGCCCGGCATCCAACGCCATTCATGGCCATATCAATGATTTTCTGGTGCGTACCGGGTTGAGAAGCGGTGTAAGTGAACTGCAGTTGCCATGTTTTACGGCAGTGAGAGCAGAGATAGCGCTGATGTCCGGCGGTGCTTTTGCCGTTACGCACCACCCCGTCAGTAGCTGAACAGGAGGGACAGCTGATAGAAACAGAAGCCACTGGAGCACCTCAAAAACACCATCATACACTAAATCAGTAAGTTGGCAGCATCACCCAACTTCAGGTTGGTGTTCCACTCTATTTTCGGCTTCGGGCAAATCCGATAAAAACTATTCTCGACAATCAAAAACGCCTGGACAGTAAAGGGAATATAAAACGCTGTCGGGTTCCGTTAATAAAAGAAGCAGAACAAATCGCGTGGTTGCAGCGTAAATTGGGCAATGCCGCGCGCGTTGAAGATGTGCATCCCATATCGGAACGACCACAGTATTTTTCTGGTGATGGTAAAAGTGGAAAGATCCAAACGGTTTGCTTTGAAGGGGTGATCACCATCAACGACGCGCCAGCGTTAATAGATCTTGTACAGCAAGGTATTGGGCCAGCCAAATCGATGGGATGTGGCTTGCTATCCCTGGCTCCACTGTGATTAAGGTGTAATAAAATGACCTGGCTTCCTCTTAACCCCATTCCACTCAAAGATCGCGTCTCCATGATCTTTCTGCAATATGGGCAGATCGATGTAATCGATGGCGCGTTTGTACTTATCGACAAGACAGGGATCCGCACTCATATTCCTGTTGGCTCGGTTGCCTGCATCATGCTGGAGCCTGGTACACGGGTTTCGCATGCAGCTGTACGCTTGGCTGCGCAAGTTGGAACATTATTGGTATGGGTGGGGGAAGCGGGTGTTCGTGTTTATGCTTCTGGTCAGCCTGGTGGTGCGCGTTCAGATAAGCTGCTCTATCAGGCAAAACTTGCTCTGGATGAAGATTTGCGTCTGAAAGTGGTACGCAAAATGTTTGAACTACGGTTTGGCGAACCAGCGCCCGCCCGACGCTCCGTAGAACAACTCCGAGGTATAGAAGGCAGTCGCGTGCGGGCAACCTACGCACTTCTGGCGAAGCAATACGGCGTGACATGGAATAGACGTCGCTACGATCCGAAAGACTGGGAAAAGGGCGATACGGTCAACCAATGCATTAGCGCTGCAACTTCCTGTTTATACGGCGTAACTGAAGCGGCGATACTTGCAGCTGGTTATGCACCCGCTATTGGGTTTGTGCATACAGGAAAGCCTCTTTCCTTTGTTTACGATATTGCAGACATCATTAAATTTGACACTGTTGTACCGAAAGCTTTTGAGATAGCGCGTCGTAACCCTGGTGAGCCGGACCGGGAAGTCCGTTTGGCGTGCAGGGATATTTTTCGCAGTAGTAAAACATTAGCCAAATTGATTCCGCTTATAGAGGACGTGCTTGCTGCTGGAGAAATACAACCGCCGGCCCCACCTGAAGATGCACAGCCTGTTGCCATTCCGCTTCCCGTTTTTCTGGGAGATGCCGGACATCGGAGTAGCTGAGATGAGTATGTTGGTCGTGGTCACTGAAAATGTACCTCCGCGCTTACGAGGCAGATTAGCCATCTGGTTGTTGGAGGTACGTGCAGGGGTATATGTAGGTGATGTATCCGCAAAAATTCGTGAAATGATCTGGGAACAAATAGCTGGACTGGCGGAAGAAGGCAATGTAGTGATGGCATGGGCAACGAATACGGAATCGGGATTTGAGTTCCAGACATTTGGGGTAAACAGGCGTACCCCGGTAGATTTGGATGGTTTAAGGTTGGTATCTTTTTTACCTGTTTGAAAACAAAGAATTAGCTGATCTTTAATAATAAGGAAATGTTACATTAAGGTTGGTGGGTTGTTTTTATGGGAAAAAATGCTTTAAGAACAAATGTATACTTTTAGAGAGTTCCCCGCGCCAGCGGGGATAAACCGAACTGCTGGAATTGTTTGATCAATTACCGGACGAGTTCCCCGCGCCAGCGGGGATAAACCGATCATCACAGCCAGCCTCAAAGAGGTTGACGTGAGTTCCCCGCGCCAGCGGGGATAAACCGTACTAAAAGTCTGGTTCACGAATATCAAAAGGGAGTTCCCCGCGCCAGCGGGGATAAACCGCCGTCGGCAGCGGCGTTAAATGGGGCGCGCTTGAGTTCCCCGCGCCAGCGGGGATAAACCGGGCGAGTCCGTCAGCGGTGCGCCGCTGCAACAGAGTTCCCCGCGCCAGCGGGGATAAACCGGGACAATGTGAAAAGCTTAATATTCATTACATGAGTTCCCCGCGCCAGCGGGGATAAACCGCGACGTTTTCTAATATCACCCAGCAATCAATTGAGTTCCCCGCGCCAGCGGGGATAAACCGATTTCATCAAAGCATTAAGGGATGGAATAAAGGAGTTCCCCGCGCCAGCGGGGATAAACCGTCATGAATATGGGGAAAACGAACAATCTGTTTGAGTTCCCCGCGCCAGCGGGGATAAACCGACTGCAAAGTTCTTCACGCTGGTTTTTATGCAGAGTTCCCCGCGCCAGCGGGGATAAACCGCCAGCCGAAACAACGCCAGCAAAATCGACCGCGAGTTCCCCGCGCCAGCGGGGATAAACCGGGATATAGAGCGGGTACTCGAGCGGAGCGGGGGAGTTCCCCGCGCCAGCGGGGATAAACCGCCAGGACAGGCCGTGACGGTTGCCATTGAGTCGAGTTCCCCGCGCCAGCGGGGATAAACCGTTTTTGTTCTCTTCAAAACGCCGAACAACCAAGAGTTCCCCGCGTCAGCGAGGATAAACCGGACGCACTGGATGCGATGATGGATATCACTTGGAGTTCCCCGCCCCTGCGGTAGAACTCCCAACTCCCATTTTCATACCCATCAAGACGCCTTCGCCAGCTCCTTCACCAGCGGTAGCATTATCCGCATAACATCACGGCAGCGACGTTCTATTCTTCCTGGAAGTGCCTTATCAATATGTTGTTGATTATCCAGTCTTACGTCATGCCAGCTATTTCCCGCAGGGAATGCAGCTGTTTTTGCGCGTTGCTGATAACCATCCTTATTCCCAAGATTCCAATTTGTTGCTTCTACCGAAAGTACGGCAATACCGGCTTTGTCGAAAACTTCGGCGTCATTACAACAGCCAGTACCCTTCGGATAATTTTTATTCAAACCCGGATTGGTCGTTGCGGCAATTCCATGACTACGCGCAATTGCCAGTGCCCTGTCGCGCGTTAATTTCCTTACTGCTTCAGGGGGTTTTACACCACTGTTGAAATACAATTTATCGCCAACAATTAAGTTATCGAGATTAATCACCAGCAGCGTATTTTTCTTTTCGGTGTCACTCATCCGCTTGAGTAAATTCTCAGCGCCTAATTTCCCTTCCTCTTCACCGCTGGTCGCTACAAATCGAATACCATACTCGGTAGGCGTATTTTTCAGGCGTTCTGCCAATTCCAGCATGACACCTAAACCTGCGGCGTTATCATCCATTCCTTGTAACGTCAGCCCGCCGAGATTGGCATCGGCGTCAGCATCGCTCAGCGGGGCGTAAGTATCCAGATGCGCCATAATGATGATCTGCTGCGGCGCTTTGCCTTCATGAGCGGCAATCACCGTACTTCCCGTCACGTTATGCCAGCTCTTACGATTATCGCGGGCGGTATAAATATACCGACTATTAAATGTCCGAATATCACTGCGATAACCCATTTGCTGAAACTGTTGGCGAATATAATCGGCAGATAACATTTCTGCAGGAGTTCCGGTCATGCGTCCCGGAAAGAAAGTAGCAATATGTCGTGCCTGAGTATTAGCAAAATCGCCAGGTTTAGGTGACGAGGCGTGTACGGGGAGAATAAAGCATACGCCGAGCGCCAGGGCAGCGGTACGGTGGCGCAATGCGGAAAACATAGTGAGTCCTTAAATACCATGCAAATTTTTTTACCGCCATAGTATGAAACTGCCGCTGCGCTAAAACAATTTCAAATCTTCCTAAACGCCCGAAATCCGGTGCCTTAAGCACTTTTTGATATTAGCTTTGCCAAATCGTTATTCCGTTAAGGAACTACTCATTCTAATTGGTAATTTCATTCGTTCTCTTACGCTCCCTATAGTCGAAACATCTGATGGCAAGAAAATAGCGGTATTGCAAAGGAACGGTTATGGATCAAATACGACTTACTCACCTGCGGCAACTGGAGGCGGAAAGCATCCACATTATTCGCGAGGTGGCGGCAGAATTCTCAAATCCGGTGATGCTCTACTCTATCGGTAAAGATTCCAGCGTCATGCTGCATCTGGCGCGCAAGGCGTTTTATCCAGGTACGCTGCCTTTCCCGTTGCTGCATGTCGATACCGGCTGGAAATTCCGCGAGATGTATGAGTTCCGCGATCGTACGGCGAAAGCCTACGGCTGCGAGCTGCTGGTGCATAAAAACCCGGAAGGCGTGGCGATGGGGATTAATCCATTCGTGCACGGCAGCGCGAAACATACCGATATTATGAAAACTGAAGGCCTGAAACAGGCGCTGAACAAATACGGTTTTGATGCCGCCTTCGGTGGTGCGCGCCGTGACGAAGAGAAATCCCGCGCTAAAGAGCGAATCTACTCTTTCCGTGACCGCTTCCATCGCTGGGATCCGAAAAATCAGCGCCCAGAGCTGTGGCACAACTACAACGGGCAAATTAACAAAGGCGAAAGCATCCGCGTCTTCCCGCTCTCTAACTGGACCGAGCAGGATATCTGGCAATACATCTGGCTGGAAAATATCGACATTGTGCCGCTGTATCTCGCTGCGGAACGTCCGGTTCTGGAACGCGACGGTATGTTGATGATGATTGATGACAACCGTATCGACCTGCAACCGGGCGAAGTGATTAAAAAACGGATGGTGCGTTTCCGTACGCTGGGCTGCTGGCCGCTGACCGGTGCGGTGGAGTCAAATGCACAAACACTACCGGAGATCATCGAAGAGATGCTGGTTTCTACCACCAGTGAACGTCAGGGCCGCGTGATTGACCGCGACCAGGCGGGGTCTATGGAGCTGAAAAAACGTCAGGGGTATTTTTAAGATGAACACCGCACTTGCACAACAAATCGCCAATGAAGGCGGCGTCGAAGCCTGGATGATTGCGCAACAACATAAAAGCCTGCTGCGTTTTCTGACCTGTGGTAGCGTCGATGACGGCAAAAGTACCCTGATTGGTCGCCTGCTGCACGATACCCGCCAAATCTACGAAGATCAGCTCTCATCGCTGCATAACGACAGTAAACGTCACGGCACCCAGGGCGAAAAGCTGGATCTGGCACTGCTGGTGGACGGCCTGCAAGCTGAGCGCGAACAGGGCATCACCATTGACGTGGCTTACCGCTATTTCTCTACCGAGAAGCGTAAATTTATTATCGCCGACACCCCAGGGCACGAGCAGTACACCCGCAATATGGCGACTGGCGCATCGACATGTGAACTGGCGATCTTACTGATCGATGCCCGTAAAGGCGTGCTCGATCAAACCCGTCGTCACAGTTTTATCTCCACACTGTTGGGGATCAAACATCTGGTCGTGGCGATCAACAAAATGGATCTGGTGGATTACAGTGAAAAGACGTTCACCCGTATTCGTGAAGATTATCTGACCTTTGCCGGGCAGCTGCCGGGTAATCTGGATATCCGCTTTGTGCCGCTCTCTGCACTGGAAGGCGACAACGTGGCTTCGCAAAGTGAAAGTATGGCGTGGTACAGCGGTCCAACACTGCTCGAAGTGCTGGAAACCGTGGAGATCCAGCGAGTGGTGGATGCTCAGCCAATGCGCTTCCCGGTGCAGTACGTTAATCGCCCGAATCTCGATTTTCGTGGTTACGCCGGAACGCTGGCATCCGGTCGCGTAGAAGTCGGGCAACGAGTCAAAGTGCTGCCCTCTGGTGTGGAATCAAACGTCGCCCGGATCGTGACTTTTGATGGCGATCGCGAAGAAGCCTTTGCCGGAGAAGCGATCACCCTGGTGCTGACGGATGAGATCGACATCAGCCGTGGCGATCTGCTGCTGGCGGCAGACGAAGCGTTACCAGCTGTGCAGAGCGCGTCGGTGGATGTGGTATGGATGGCGGAACAGCCGCTTTCCCCGGGCCAGAGTTATGACATCAAAATTGCCGGTAAGAAGACGCGTGCTCGTGTTGATGGCATTCGTTATCAGGTTGATATTAATAACCTTACCCAACGCGAAGTTGAAAACCTGCCGCTGAACGGCATCGGCCTGGTGGATCTCACTTTTGACGAGCCACTGGTGTTAGATCGTTATCAGCAAAACCCGGTTACCGGTGGGCTGATTTTTATCGATCGCCTGAGCAATGTGACCGTAGGTGCCGGTATGGTGCATGAGCCAGTTAGCCAGGCAACTGCTGCGCCATCTGAATTTAGTGCATTCGAACTGGAATTGAATGCCCTGGTTCGCCGCCACTTTCCACACTGGGGCGCGCGCGATTTGCTGGGGGATAAATAATGGCGCTGCATGACGAAAACGTCGTCTGGCATAGCCATCCGGTCACTGTGCAACAACGCGAGCTACACCACGGTCATCGTGGTGTAGTGCTGTGGTTTACCGGCCTCTCCGGGTCCGGTAAATCAACGGTCGCCGGGGCGCTGGAGGAGGCGTTACATAAACTCGGCGTCAGTACGTATCTGCTGGATGGCGATAATGTTCGCCACGGATTATGCAGCGATCTCGGTTTTAGCGATGCCGATCGTAAAGAGAATATCCGTCGCGTCGGTGAAGTGGCGAATTTGATGGTTGAAGCCGGACTGGTGGTGCTGACCGCATTTATCTCGCCACACCGCGCCGAACGCCAGATGGTTCGTGAACGCGTAGGAGAAGGGCGCTTTATCGAAGTGTTTGTCGATACGCCGCTGGCGATTTGCGAAGCCCGCGATCCAAAAGGCTTATATAAGAAAGCGCGTGCCGGTGAACTGCGCTACTTTACGGGAATAGATTCCGTTTACGAAGCGCCTGAATCGGCAGAAATTCATCTCAATGGTGAACAATTAGTAACAAATTTGGTACAGCAATTATTAGATCTGTTGAGACAGAACGATATTATCAGATCCTGAGACACCACCGGGTTTCCATGCCCGGTTCGTCAAAGTAACAGGATCAAATATGCGTAATAGCCATAACATTACACTAACAAATAACGACAGCCTTACTGAGGATGAAGAAACCACATGGTCACTGCCTGGTGCCGTGGTCGGTTTTATCTCCTGGTTATTTGCGCTGGCGATGCCGATGTTGATTTATGGCTCTAACACGCTGTTCTTCTTTATCTACACCTGGCCTTTCTTTCTTGCGCTGATGCCCGTCGCGGTAGTGGTGGGGATTGCGCTGCATTCATTGATGGACGGAAAGCTACGCTACAGTATTGTTTTCACCCTGGTGACAGTAGGCATTATGTTTGGCGCACTGTTTATGTGGCTACTGGGCTAATTTGTACTTTCCCGTCTCCTCTGTTCATAATTCAAACCGTAACTAATAATGAGATTATGTTCTGCACGCCCTGGGTATACGTAACAATGGACAAATGTGGTACATTTGCCCGCGTTGTCGCGGTATCCCCAACAGAGGATGTAGAGTCGTCTTCGGATGCATGGGATGATGATGCCGTTTTTCAGGGGGCAGGATGGGTAAACTAACGCTGCTGTTGCTGGCTATTCTGGTCTGGCTACAGTATTCGCTGTGGTTCGGTAAGAACGGTATACATGACTATACCCGCGTCAATGATGATGTGGCGGCACAGCAAGCTACAAACGCGAAACTTAAAGCGCGAAACGATCAACTTTTTGCCGAAATTGACGATCTCAATGGCGGCCAGGAGGCGCTCGAAGAGCGTGCGCGTAATGAACTCAGCATGACCAGGCCGGGCGAAACTTTTTATCGTCTGGTGCCTGACGCGTCGAAGCGCGCACAGTCTGCGGGGCAAAACAATCGATAAATCAGCCCGGGAATTAACATGGCAACCACTCATTTGGATGTTTGCGCCGTGGTTCCGGCGGCCGGATTTGGCCGTCGAATGCAAACGGAATGTCCTAAGCAATATCTCTCAATCGGTAATCAAACCATTCTTGAACACTCGGTGCATGCGCTGCTGGCGCATCCCCGGGTGAAACGAGTCGTCATTGCCATAAGTCCTGGCGATAGCCGTTTTGCACAACTTCCTCTGGCGAATCATCCGCAAATCACCGTTGTAGATGGCGGTGATGAGCGTGCCGATTCCGTGCTGGCAGGTCTGAAAGCCGCTGGCGACGCGCAGTGGGTATTGGTGCATGACGCCGCTCGTCCTTGTTTGCATCAGGATGACCTCGCGCGATTGTTGGCGTTGAGCGAAACCAGCCGCACGGGGGGGATCCTCGCCGCACCAGTGCGCGATACTATGAAACGTGCCGAACCGGGCAAAAATGCCATTGCTCATACCGTTGATCGCAACGGCTTATGGCACGCGCTGACGCCGCAATTTTTCCCTCGTGAGCTGTTACATGACTGTCTGACGCGCGCTCTAAATGAAGGCGCGACTATTACCGACGAAGCCTCGGCGCTGGAATATTGCGGATTCCATCCTCAGTTGGTCGAAGGCCGTGCGGATAACATTAAAGTCACGCGCCCGGAAGATTTGGCACTGGCCGAGTTTTACCTCACCCGAACCATCCATCAGGAGAATACATAATGCGAATTGGACACGGTTTTGACGTACATGCCTTTGGCGGTGAAGGCCCAATTATCATTGGTGGCGTACGCATTCCTTACGAAAAAGGATTGCTGGCGCATTCTGATGGCGACGTGGCGCTCCATGCGTTGACCGATGCATTGCTTGGCGCGGCGGCGCTGGGGGATATCGGCAAGCTGTTCCCGGATACCGATCCGGCATTTAAAGGTGCCGATAGCCGCGAGCTGCTACGCGAAGCCTGGCGTCGTATTCAGGCGAAGGGTTATACCCTTGGCAACGTCGATGTCACTATCATCGCTCAGGCACCGAAGATGTTGCCGCACATTCCACAAATGCGCGTGTTTATTGCCGAAGATCTCGGCTGCCATATGGATGATGTTAACGTGAAAGCCACTACTACGGAAAAACTGGGATTTACCGGACGTGGGGAAGGGATTGCCTGTGAAGCGGTGGCGCTACTCATTAAGGCAACAAAATGATTGAGTTTGATAATCTCACTTACCTCCACGGTAAACCGCAAGGCACCGGGCTGCTGAAAGCCAATCCGGAAGACTTTGTGGTGGTGGAAGATTTGGGCTTTGAGCCTGATGGTGAAGGTGAGCATATTCTGGTTAGAATCCTCAAAAACGGCTGCAATACCCGTTTTGTGGCGGATGCACTGGCGAAATTCCTGAAAATTCATGCCCGTGAAGTCAGCTTCGCTGGGCAAAAAGACAAACATGCTGTTACGGAACAGTGGTTATGCGCTCGCGTGCCGGGCAAGGAAATGCCCGATCTGAGCGCCTTTCAACTGGAAGGCTGCCAGGTGCTGGAGTATGCGCGGCACAAGCGCAAGCTGCGTTTAGGGGCGCTGAAAGGAAACGCCTTTACCCTGGTTCTGCGCGAAGTGAGCAATCGCGATGACGTTGAACAACGTCTGAACGATATTTGCGTAAAAGGTGTACCGAACTACTTCGGTGCCCAACGTTTTGGGATTGGCGGTAGCAACTTGCAGGGGGCGCAGCGCTGGGCGCAAACCAATACTCCGGTGCGCGATCGCAATAAACGGAGTTTTTGGTTGTCGGCAGCCCGCAGTGCGTTGTTTAATCAGATTGTTGCTGAGCGCCTCAAAAAAGCAGACGTTAATCAAGTTGTTGACGGCGATGCGCTACAATTAGCCGGACGTGGTAGCTGGTTTGTCGCAACCACCGAAGAACTGGCGGAATTACAGCGTCGCGTTAACGATAAAGAGCTGATGATAACCGCCGCATTGCCGGGCAGTGGCGAATGGGGAACTCAGCGTGAAGCGCTGGCATTCGAACAAGCAGCTGTCGCCGCAGAAACTGAATTACAAGCTTTACTGGTGCGCGAAAAAGTTGAAGCCGCGCGCAGAGCGATGCTGCTGTATCCGCAACAATTAAGCTGGAATTGGTGGGATGACGTCACCGTAGAGATCCGTTTCTGGCTTCCGGCGGGTAGTTTTGCAACCAGCGTTGTCAGGGAACTTATCAACACAACAGGTGATTATGCGCATATTGCTGAGTAATGATGACGGGGTACATGCACCCGGTATACAAACGCTGGCGAAAGCCTTGCGTGAGTTTGCTGACGTTCAGGTGGTCGCCCCCGATCGTAACCGCAGCGGCGCTTCAAATTCTCTGACACTGGAATCCTCCCTGCGCACGTTTACCTTTGAAAATGGTGATATTGCTGTGCAAATGGGAACCCCGACCGATTGCGTCTATCTTGGCGTGAATGCTCTGATGCGTCCGCGCCCGGACATTGTTGTGTCCGGAATTAACGCCGGGCCGAATCTGGGGGATGATGTTATTTATTCCGGTACGGTAGCCGCCGCGATGGAAGGCCGTCATTTAGGTTTTCCGGCGCTTGCCGTCTCGCTTGACGGGCATAAACATTACGACACTGCCGCGGCGGTAACCTGTTCAATTTTGCGCGCACTGTGTAAAGAGCCGCTGCGCACCGGGCGTATTCTTAATATTAACGTTCCGGATTTACCCTTGGATCAAATCAAAGGTATTCGCGTGACGCGCTGCGGTACACGACATCCGGCAGATCAGGTGATCCCGCAGCAAGATCCGCGCGGCAATACGCTGTACTGGATTGGCCCGCCGGGCGGTAAATGTGATGCCGGTCCGGGGACCGATTTTGCTGCGGTAGATGAGGGCTATGTCTCCATCACGCCGCTGCATGTGGATTTAACTGCGCATAGCGCGCAAGATGTGGTTTCAGACTGGTTAAATAGCGTGGGAGTTGGCACGCAATGGTAAGCAGACGCGTACAAGCACTTCTGGATCAATTACGTGCGCAAGGTATTCAGGATGAGCAGGTGCTGAATGCACTTGCCGCCGTGCCGCGTGAAAAATTCGTTGATGAAGCGTTTGAACAAAAAGCCTGGGACAATATCGCCTTGCCGATAGGTCAGGGGCAGACAATTTCGCAGCCATATATGGTGGCGCGAATGACCGAATTACTCGAGCTGACGCCGCAGTCGCGGGTGCTGGAAATTGGCACCGGTTCGGGATATCAAACGGCAATCCTGGCGCATCTTGTCCAGCATGTTTGCTCGGTTGAACGGATTAAAGGCTTGCAGTGGCAGGCACGTCGCCGCCTGAAAAATCTTGATTTACATAATGTTTCAACCCGTCATGGCGATGGATGGCAAGGTTGGCAGGCACGTGCGCCGTTTGACGCTATCATTGTTACGGCGGCACCGCCGGAAATTCCAACTGCGCTAATGACGCAGCTGGACGAAGGCGGGATTCTCGTCTTACCCGTAGGGGAGGAGCACCAGTATTTGAAACGGGTGCGTCGTCGGGGAGGCGAATTTATTATCGATACCGTGGAGGCCGTGCGCTTTGTCCCTTTAGTGAAGGGTGAGCTGGCTTAAAACGTGAGGAAATACCTGGATTTTTCCTGGTTATTTTGCCGCAGGTCAGCGTATCGTGAACATCTTTTCCAGTGTTCAGTAGGGTGCCTTGCACGGTAATTATGTCACTGGTTATTAACCAATTTTTCCTGGGGGATAAATGAGCGCGGGAAGCCCAAAATTCACCGTTCGCCGCATTGCGGCTTTGTCACTGGTTTCGCTATGGCTGGCAGGCTGTTCTGACACTTCAAATCCACCGGCACCGGTCAGCTCCGTTAATGGCAATGCGCCTGCAAATACTAATTCTGGTATGTTGATTACGCCGCCGCCGAAAATGGGGACGACGTCTACAGCGCAGCAACCGCAAATTCAGCCGGTACAGCAGCCACAAATTCAGGCTACTCAACAACCGCAAATCCAGCCAGTGCAGCCAGTAGCTCAGCAGCCGGTACAGATGGAAAACGGACGCATCGTCTATAACCGTCAGTATGGGAACATTCCGAAAGGCAGTTATAGCGGCAGTACCTATACCGTGAAAAAAGGCGACACACTTTTCTATATCGCCTGGATTACTGGCAACGATTTCCGTGACCTTGCTCAGCGCAACAATATTCAGGCACCATACGCGCTGAACGTTGGTCAGACCTTGCAGGTGGGTAATGCTTCCGGTACGCCAATCACTGGCGGAAATGCCATTACCCAGGCCGACGCAGCAGAGCAAGGAGTTGTGATCAAGCCTGCACAAAATTCCACCGTTGCTGTTGCGTCGCAACCGACAATTACGTATTCTGAATCTTCGGGTGAACAGAGTGCTAACAAAATGTTGCCGAACAACAAGCCAGCTGCGACCACGGTCACAGCGCCTGTAACGGTACCAACAGCAAGCACAACCGAGCCAACTGTCAGCAGTACATCAACCAGTACGCCTATCTCCACCTGGCGCTGGCCGACTGAGGGCAAAGTGATCGAAACCTTTGGCGCTTCTGAGGGGGGCAACAAGGGGATTGATATCGCAGGCAGCAAAGGACAGGCAATTATCGCGACCGCAGATGGCCGCGTTGTTTATGCTGGTAACGCGCTGCGCGGCTACGGTAATCTGATTATCATCAAACATAATGATGATTACCTGAGTGCCTACGCCCATAACGACACAATGCTGGTCCGGGAACAACAAGAAGTGAAGGCGGGGCAAAAAATAGCAACCATGGGTAGCACCGGAACCAGTTCAACACGCTTGCATTTTGAAATTCGTTACAAGGGGAAATCCGTAAACCCGCTGCGTTATTTGCCGCAGCGATAAATCGGCGGAACCAGGCTTTTGCTTGAATGTTCCGTCAAGGGATCACGGGTAGGAGCCACCTTATGAGTCAGAATACGCTGAAAGTTCATGATTTAAATGAAGATGCGGAATTTGATGAGAACGGAGTTGAGGTTTTTGACGAAAAGGCCTTAGTAGAAGAGGAACCCAGTGATAACGATTTGGCCGAAGAGGAACTGTTATCGCAGGGAGCCACACAGCGTGTGTTGGACGCGACTCAGCTTTACCTTGGTGAGATTGGTTATTCACCACTGTTAACGGCCGAAGAAGAAGTTTATTTTGCGCGTCGCGCACTGCGTGGAGATGTCGCCTCTCGCCGCCGGATGATCGAGAGTAACTTGCGTCTGGTGGTAAAAATTGCCCGCCGTTATGGCAATCGTGGTCTGGCGTTGCTGGACCTTATCGAAGAGGGCAACCTGGGGCTGATCCGCGCGGTAGAGAAGTTTGACCCGGAACGTGGTTTCCGCTTCTCAACATACGCAACCTGGTGGATTCGCCAGACGATTGAACGGGCGATTATGAACCAAACCCGTACTATTCGTTTGCCGATTCACATCGTAAAGGAGCTGAACGTTTACCTGCGAACCGCACGTGAGTTGTCCCATAAGCTGGACCATGAACCAAGTGCGGAAGAGATCGCAGAGCAACTGGATAAGCCAGTTGATGACGTCAGCCGTATGCTTCGTCTTAACGAGCGCATTACCTCGGTAGACACCCCGCTGGGTGGTGATTCCGAAAAAGCGTTGCTGGACATCCTGGCCGATGAAAAAGAGAACGGTCCGGAAGATACCACGCAAGATGACGATATGAAGCAGAGCATCGTCAAATGGCTGTTCGAGCTGAACGCCAAACAGCGTGAAGTGCTGGCACGTCGATTCGGTTTGCTGGGGTACGAAGCGGCAACACTGGAAGATGTAGGTCGTGAAATTGGCCTCACCCGTGAACGTGTTCGCCAGATTCAGGTTGAAGGCCTGCGCCGTTTGCGTGAAATCCTGCAAACGCAGGGGCTGAATATCGAAGCGCTGTTCCGCGAGTAAGTAAGCATCTGTCAGAAAGGCCAGTCTCAAGCGAGGCTGGCCTTTTCTGTGCACAATAAAAGGTCCGATGCCCATCGGACCTTTTTATTAAGGTCAAATTACCGCCCATACGCACCAGGTAATTAAGAATCCGGTAAAACCGAGAATGGTCGTTAACACTGTCCAGGTTTTCAGACCGTCTGCTACCGACAACCCCAGATATTTGGTCACAATCCAGAACCCTGAGTCATTAATATGTGACGCACCAAGCCCACCAAAGCAGGCTGCCAGCGTCACCAATACGCACTGAATCGGATTCAATCCCATCACCGCTTCTGAGAGTAACCCGCCGGTTGTCAGTATTGCTACGGTTGCTGACCCCTGCGATGCACGCAGCGCCAGTGAAATAATAAATGCGGCTGGTAACAGAGGCAGGTCAATCATTTGTAGCATGTTGGCAAGGGCTTTGCCGACGCCCGATTCCACCAGCACTTTGCCAAATACCCCTCCAGCACCAGTAACCAAAATCACTACCGCCGCAGTAGGAAGCGCTGAGCCCATAATGTCGCTGGTGTGTTGTAAGCTCCAGCCGCGACGTAAAGCCAATAACCAGAATGCCAGCACCAGCGCAATCATTAGAGCTACCATTGGTGAGCCGATCAGCTGTAGCGTACCAAGCAGGGGATGCGAAGGCGGCATCAGTGTTGCGGAAACCGTACCCGCCATGATAATCGCGATAGGAATAACAATTAGCGAGGTGACCAGCGCGACGCCCGGTGGATTTATTTTATCGCTTAATTTTGTCGCGCCTTCCTCACTGGCCGGAGCCAGTTGCATCTGTTCCAGTACTTCTACTGACATCGCATATTGGCGCTTATTGATTATTTTCGCTGCAAAGTAGCCAACAACCCCTACGGGAATAGAAATCGCAATACCGATGATGGTTAGCCAGCCGATGTCTGCGTGGAGTAACCCCGCTGCGGCGACAGGGCCTGGATGCGGCGGTACCGCCACGTGAACAGTGAGCATGATCCCAGCGACAGGCAGGCCAAATTTGAGTGGCGATATTTTGGCAACCTTGGCAAAACCGTAAATGATTGGCGCAAGAATAATAAAGCCGACATCAAAGAAGACGGGAATACCGAGGAAGAACGCTGCCAGAGTCAGCGCAGCGATAGTTCGTTTGTCACCTAACTTGCGACTGAAATAATTAGCCAGTGACTCTGCACCACCAGAGTGTTCGATCATACGCCCCAGCATAGCGCCCAGACCAATAATAATAGTGACGGAACCAAGCACACCGCCCATCCCGGCGATCATCACTTTACCCACTTCGCCCGCTGGTATACCTGCCGCAAGTGCGACTAACAGGCTGACGAGGAGCAAAGCAACGAATGGTTGTACCTTTGCCTTGATGACCAGCAGCAACAGCATGATTACGCCAGCTAACGCAATGCATAACAATGTAATTGTGGACATGGGAAACCCTGTCTGAAAGTTATAGTTAACCTACCCCATCCGTAGATGGGGGGATGTATGGGTACGTTGTAATTAGGGATTTAACGAATTAGCGCCAGGCGTCAAACCAGCCAAGCCCTTCTTCGGTGAGGCCACGAGGTTTATATTCACAACCGATCCAGCCCTGATATCCCACCTCATCGAACAGGCGGAACAGCCACGGATAGTTGATTTCTCCATCGTCCGGTTCATGTCGATCAGGTAGTCCGGCAATTTGTACGTGCGCATATTTCCCGGCGTAGTCGCGGATTAAATGCGTCAGGTTGCCATCTACTTTTTGCGCATGAAAAGTATCTAGTTGAATAAACACGTTATCTCGCGCAACCTCTTCAACAATAGCCAGTGCCTGATACTGGCTGGAGAAGAGATAATGAGGCTTAACGCCGGGGCTGAGTGCTTCAACTAATATTCGCTTGCCGTGTGGCGCAAAGCGGTCGGCAGCGTAGCGGATATTATCGATAAATACTGCCCGGTACCGTTCAGCATCTTCGCCAGCGGGCACGACGCCTGCCATCACATGGACTTGTTCACAATTGAGCGCCAATGCATATTCCAGTGCCAGGTCGATGTCTGCGTGTGCTTCGTGCTCACGTCCGGGAAGGGCGGATAATCCCCATTCCCCCGCATTAATATCTCCGGGAGCGGTATTGAACAGCGCCAGTGTCAGATGGTTTTGCTCCAGTTGCTTTTGGATTTGCAGGGTGGAGTAGTTATAGGGAAACAGAAATTCCACAGCATCGAACCCGGCTTTTCGCGCTGCGGCGAAGCGTTCAATAAAAGGCACTTCGGTGAACATCATGGATAAATTAGCTGCAAAACGAGGCATTGCATTAACTCCTTAATTCCGCAATTTCACCTGCGGTCAGATAACGGATCGGGCGGTCACCGAGAATAAAAATCAGCTTTGCCGTTTCCTCCAGCTCTTCCATATTGTTGGCGGCTTCTTGCAGGCTTTCACCGCAAACCACTGGGCCATGATTTGCCAGTAAAAAAGCCTGATTGTCTGCTGCCAGTTCCGCCAGATCCTGTGCGATGCGTTTATCGCCCGGTCGGTAATAAGGCACCAGCGGGACATTTCCCATCCGCATCACCACGTATGGTGTGAACGGACGAATAACGTTGCTGCTGTCCAGCCCTTGCAGGCAGGAAAGCGCCGTCGACCATGTGCTGTGCAAATGCACCACCGCTTTACAGCGCGGATTGTTGCGATACAGCGCCAGATGAAAGAGCACCTCTTTCGAGGGTTTGTCACCACTTAACCATTCGCCATCCGCGGCGACTTTGGAAAGCCGCTGCGGATCGAGATTGCCCAGGCATGAACCTGTCGGTGTCGCCAGTAAATTCCCGTCAGGTAAAAGCAGCGACAGATTGCCAGCCGAACCGGTTGCATAGCCGCGCTGAAAGAATGAACTGGCAATCCGCGTCATCTCCTCTCGCAAAGACTGCTCTACTTTTGCGAAATCGCTCATGATAAAAACTCTCTTTGGGCTCGTGAAAAAAAGGCGTCATCACCGAAGTTGCCAGATTTAAGGGCGAGTGAGACAGGCTTATCCAGTGCGTTTACCCACGGCACGCCGGGGGAAATGGTTGGGCCAATATGAAACCCTTTTATTCCCAGGCTCTGTGTGACTACGCCGGAGGTCTCACCGCCTGCGACAATAAAGCGTGTCACGCCTTCCGCTGCTAACCGCGCCGCTAGTTGAGAAAACAGTGTTTCTACTGCCTGACTGGCTTTTTGTGCACCGTATTGCTGTTGAATTGCTGCCAATGCGTCAGTGCTGGCGGTGGCAAAAACCAGTGGAGCAAGTACACTTTCCTGGCCCAGAACCCACTCTGCCAGTTCGTGTGCATAAGCGGCCAGAGTTTCAATTGAGAGGCAGCGTGCCACATCAACTTCACGGGCTGGTGCAATTTGACGGTAATGTGCTACCTGGCGGTTGGTCATTTGAGAGCATGAACCGGAGAGCACTACGCCGCGCCCAGCGAGCGGACGCCCTGCTTTGCGAGCCTGGTTACCGTTTTCTTGCGCCCACTGCCGGGCCAGGCCAATCGCCAGACCAGAACCGCCCGTTACCAGTGGGGCATCGCGCAAGGCTTCTCCCTGAATTTCCAGATGGTGTTCGGTCAGCGCATCAAGCACCGCGTAGCGGTAGCCCTCTTGCTGTAAGCGAGCCAGCTCTTGACGAACGGCATCCACACCTTGTTCGAAAACATGTGCCGAAACGACGCCGCAGCGCCCTGTGGATTGCGCTTCAACCAGACGGGGAAGATAGCTGTCGGTCATGGGATTTACCGGGTGATGGCGCATCCCGGATTCGGCCAGCAGTTGATTCATTACGAACAAATACCCCTGATAAACCGTACGTCCGTTGACCGGCAGGGCCGGAGAGAAGACCGTAAACGGCGTGTCGAGAGCATCCATTAAGGCATCGGTAACCGGGCCAATATTACCTTTCGCCGTACTGTCGAAAGTAGAGCAGTATTTGAAATAGATCTGTTTGCAACCTTGCTGTTGCAACCAGCTCAGAGCCGCCAGCGATTGCTGTGTGGCTTCAACCACTGGACAGGAGCGCGTTTTCAGGCTGATCACCAGTGCGTCGATTGCTTCCGGCATTTTACCTGTTGGAACACCGTTAATTTGTACCGTTGGTAGACCGTTTTCCACCAGAAAACTGGCGATATCCGTCGCGCCGGTAAAATCATCGGCGATAACGCCAATCTTGATCATGATTTCGCTCCCGGTAGAGTGATGCCAGAGAAAATCTTGATAACTGCGCTATCGTCTTCTTTCCCGTAACCCGCGTTACTGGCGCTGGTGAACATATTCAATGCTGTTGAGGCCAATGGCAGCGGGAAGTGCAGGGCTTTGGCTGTATCGGCAACCAGACCAAGATCCTTAACAAAAATATCGACGGCTGAATGCGGGGTGTAATCGCCATCCACCACATGACGCATCCGGTTTTCGAACATCCAGGAATTTCCGGCGGCATTGGTCACGACGTCATACATCACATCCAGCGGGATCCCCGCACGGGCTGCAAGTGCCATCGCTTCGGCTCCGGCAGCAATATGTACGCCCGCTAACAACTGGTGAATAATTTTTACGGTCGAACCTAGTCCCGGTTCTGCACCTATGCGATAAACTTTTCCGGCAACGGCTTCCAGCACGGGTGCCAGTCGTTCAAAGGCAATATCGCTACCGGAGGCCATGACAGTCATTTCACCGTTAGCGGCTTTTACTGCACCACCAGAAACTGGCGCATCCAGCATTTCCAGATCGAATCCAGCCAGAGCGGTAGCAATTTCTTGCGCATCAGCACTAGCGATAGTGGAAGAAACCATTACTGCCGTACCGGGTTTCAGATGTTGTGCAACGCCTGTTTCACCAAACAGCACCTGTTTAACCTGGGCCGCATTGACCACCAGCACCAGCAGTGCGTCCAGTTTTTCGGCAAACGTCGCGGCGTTATCAGAAACCCCGCAAGCACCTGCCTCTTTCAACGTAGCGCAGGCATTGCTGTTCAGGTCTGCGCCCCAGGTAGAAAGACCTGCGCGGACACATGACAGTGCTGCTCCCATTCCCATTGACCCTAAGCCAACGATACCGACATGAAACTCAGATCCCGTTTTCATCTGCTCTCCTTGTTAATTTAAGTGATATTTTGTTTGATATTGTGAATATAAGCGCTGTAAGATAACGATATGGTGATCTAATTCACATAAATTAACATTGTGTGTTATTTTATGTGAACTAAGCGTTAGTTGCGCCGCGCACGTTTCGCAGGCAAATAGCGTAGAATGTCAGCAGGACAAAGGAAGGAGCAAAAGTTGATACCCGTAGAGCGTCGCCAAATCATCCTTGAGATGGTAGCTGAAAAAGGCATTGTCAGTATTGCTGAACTAACGGACAGAATGAATGTGTCACATATGACCATTCGTCGGGATTTACAAAAACTGGAGCAGCAGGGAGCCGTTGTGCTGGTGTCCGGAGGCGTCCAGTCTCCGGGACGCGTGGCGCATGAACCTTCTCATCAGGTAAAAACTGCGCTGGCAATGACGCAAAAAGCGGCTATTGGCAAGCTGGCGGCAAGTCTTGTTCAGCCGGGAAGTTGTATCTATCTGGATGCGGGAACGACCACGTTAGCGATAGCACAGCATCTGATTCACATGGAGTCACTGACTGTGGTCACAAACGATTTCGTTATTGCGGACTACTTGCTCGACAACAGTAATTGCACAATTATTCACACTGGCGGTGCAGTGTGTCGGGAAAACCGTTCCTGTGTCGGGGAAGCCGCTGCGACCATGCTGCGCAGCCTGATGATTGATCAGGCTTTTATTTCTGCATCGTCATGGAGTGTGCGGGGGATTTCTACGCCAGCGGAAGATAAAGTCACGGTGAAACGGGCGATTGCCAGTGCCAGCCGCCAGCGAGTTTTGGTCTGTGATGCGACGAAATATGGTCAGGTGGCGACATGGCTGGCGTTACCATTAAGCGAGTTTGATCAGATTATTACAGACGACGGTTTGCCGGAGAGTGCCAGTCGCGCGCTGGTGAAGCAGGATCTCTCTTTGCTGGTAGCGAAAAATGAATAATGGCCTGCAATAACACCGGGTTACTCATGCTTCACAGAAGAAGCATGAGACTACTTTATTTTATAAAATGACAGCCGCCCGCTGTTCGGCGATCCGGTATCAATATAAATCTGGTTAGCGAACGTCTGAATGTTATCAAACATCATATGTCCAAATATAAAATAATCAGCGCCGTTTATTTGTTGTAACTCGCCATTAAGCGATTTCTGCACACGATCAACAGGCCAGAGTAATTCGCTCTCCGCTATTTCTTTACCAAAGAGATATTCACTCCCCGGATAATCTGCATGTGCGATGGCATATTTTATGTTGTCGTTAGTGATTTCAATAATATGTGGAAGGTGATGGAATTTCAGCAACAGATCTATTGCCTCTTGTTGCTCTGAATCATTTAAATCGAAAAACCAGTCACCACCGCTGGCAAGCCACATATTGCCATCGCCAGTTTCGAATGCCTCAAGCGCCATCGCTTCGTGGTTGCCTTTAACCGACGTAAACCAGGGTTGGTTTAGCAGGCGCAGGACGTCAAGACTCTCCGGTCCACGATCAATATTATCGCCGACAGAAATAAGTAAGTCGATTTCGGGGAAAAAAGAGAGTTGATGTAAGCGGGATTGTAATAACTGATATTCACCATGAATATCACCAACGACCCATATATGGCGATAGTGATGGGCATTGATTTTTTGATAGCGTGTAGATGGCATGGTTTTACCCTGTAAAATAAGCTTTCCTATTATACAGGGTGTTTTTATTTTATTCGTCAGTTGTCGTTAATATTCCCGATAGCAAAAGACTATCGGGAATTGTTATTACACCAGGCTCTTCAAGCGATAAATCCACTCCAGCGCCTGACGCGGGGTGAGTGAATCCGGATCAAGATTTTCCAGAGCTTCGACCGCAGGCGAAGTTTCTTCTGGTACTGACAGCAAAGACATTTGCGTACCATCCACTTGCGTAGCGGCGGCGTTCGGCGAAATGCTTTCCAGCTCACGCAGCTTTTGCCGTGCGCGCTTAATAACCTCTTTTGGCACGCCTGCCAGAGCTGCAACCGCCAGGCCGTAGCTTTTGCTCGCCGCGCCATCCTGCACGCTGTGCATAAAGGCAATGGTGTCGCCGTGCTCCAGTGCATCGAGATGCACGTTAGCGACGCCTTCCATTTTCTCCGGTAACTGGGTCAGCTCGAAATAGTGGGTAGCAAACAGCGTCAATGCCTTAATCTTATTCGCCAGATTTTCTGCGCACGCCCACGCCAGCGACAGACCATCGTAAGTGGACGTTCCACGCCCGATCTCATCCATCAATACCAGACTGTACTCGGTGGCGTTATGTAAAATATTGGCGGTTTCGGTCATCTCCACCATAAAGGTTGAGCGCCCGGACGCCAGGTCATCTGCCGCGCCTACGCGGGTAAAGATGCGATCGATAGGTCCAATCTCGACTTTTTGTGCCGGTACATAGCTGCCGATGTAGGCCATCAGCGCAATCAGTGCGGTCTGGCGCATATAGGTACTTTTACCGCCCATGTTCGGACCGGTGATGATCAACATGCGGCGCTGCGGCGACAGATTCAGCGGGTTGGCGATAAATGGCTCATTCAGTACTTGTTCAACTACCGGATGGCGACCTTCGGTAATGCGAATGCCCGGTTTATCAATGAAGGTCGGGCAGGTGTAGTTCAGGGTATAGGCCCGTTCCGCCAGGTTAACCAGCACGTCGAGTTCCGCCAGCGCGCTCGCGCTCTGTTGCAACGCTTCCAGATGCGGCAACAGCAGGTCGAACAGCTCTTCATAAAGCTGTTTTTCCAGTGCCAGTGCTTTGCCTTTTGAGGTGAGAACTTTATCTTCGTACTCTTTTAGCTCTGGAATGATGTAGCGCTCGGCGTTTTTCAGCGTCTGGCGACGCATGTAGTTGATGGGTGCCAGATGGCTTTGCCCACGGCTGATTTGAATGTAGTAGCCGTGCACCGCATTAAAGCCAACTTTCAGCGTGTCCAGGCCGGTACGTTCACGCTCGCGGACTTCCAGACGCTCCAGATAATCGGTCGCGCCGTCAGCCAGCGCGCGCCACTCATCCAGCTCTTCGTTATAGCCCGATGCGATAACACCACCGTCGCGTACCAGCACCGGCGGTGTGTCGATGATTGCTCGCTCCAGCAGATCGCGCAGCTCGGCAAACTCGCCCATCTTCTCACGTAGCGCCTGTACCGGTGCACTATCGACAGTTTCTAACTGCGCACGCAGCTCCGGCAGTTGCTGGAAAGCGTGGCGCATACGGGCCAGATCGCGTGGGCGAGCAGTTCGTAAAGCCAGACGTGCCAGAATACGTTCCAGGTCGCCGACCTGACGCAGTACCGGCTGTAGCCCGGCGGTGAAATCCTGCAATGCGCCAATAGTTTGCTGGCGCTCAAGCAACACGCGGGTATCGCGCACTGGCATATGCAGCCAGCGTTTCAGCATACGGCTGCCCATCGGCGTGACGGTGCAGTCGAGCACAGAAGCCAGCGTATTTTCCGCACCACCCGCCAGGTTCTGGGTGATTTCCAGATTACGACGCGTCGCGGCATCCATAATGATGCTGTCCTGCTCACGTTCCATGGTGATGGAACGAATATGCGGCAGAGTCGTACGTTGGGTATCTTTCGCATACTGCAACAGACAACCGGCAGCACAAAGTCCGCGCGGCGCGTTCTCGACGCCAAAACCGACCAGATCGCGGGTCCCAAATTGCAGATTCAACTGCTGGCGCGCGGTGTCGATTTCAAACTCCCACAGCGGGCGACGGCGCAGGCCGCGACGGCCTTCAATTAACGACATTTCAGCAAAATCTTCTGCATACAGCAGTTCCGCAGGATTAGTGCGTTGCAGTTCTGCCGCCATCGTTTCGCGGTCAGCCGGTTCGCTCAGGCGAAAACGCCCGGAACTGATATCCAGCGTCGCGTAGCCGAAACCTTTGCTGTCCTGCCAGATAGCCGCCAGCAGGTTGTCCTGACGCTCCTGCAACAGGGCTTCATCGCTGATGGTGCCTGGCGTAACGATACGCACAACTTTGCGCTCAACCGGACCTTTGCTGGTCGCCGGATCGCCAATTTGTTCGCAGATGGCAACGGACTCTCCCTGATTCACCAGTTTGGCGAGATAGTTTTCCACCGCATGGTAGGGAATCCCCGCCATCGGGATCGGCTCTCCCGCCGAAGCACCGCGTTTGGTCAGTGAAATATCCAGCAGTTGCGACGCGCGTTTTGCGTCGTCATAAAACAGTTCATAAAAATCACCCATCCGGTAAAACAGCAGGATCTCGGGATGCTGGGCTTTCAGCCTGAGATACTGCTGCATCATGGGCGTATGGGCGTCGAAATTTTCTATTGCACTCATGGGGTTATGTCCGGTTCCCTGATATTAAATGGGGTGTGATGGTTTTTATTTTCGTTGTAATCACATAAGGCGCACATGATACCGGAGTTAATCATTTCAGGGGAAGAAGCGAACGGCGAGTTCTTGATGCTGGTTCCGGGAAAGATGCTGTTTTGCAGCTTTTGCGTGATGCTTATGAAGCAAGTACGCAAAATTGTATCGGTTGGCTAACCCTTCTTCTTTGGAGTCATAGTGCCCTTTAAGATTAAGATGTAATATAAATACATCTTAATGAGGTGGAGGCAGCATGTCCGGCAAGCGTATCTCTCGTGAAAAACTGACGATTAAAAAAATGATCGATCTTTATCAAGCGAAATGCCCGCAGGCGTCAGCGGAGCCGGAGCATTACGAGGCGTTGTTTGTTTACGCGCAAAAGCGGCTGGATAAATGTGTGTTCGGCGAAGAGAAACCAGCCTGTAAGCAGTGTCCGGTGCACTGTTACCAGCCTGCAAAGCGTGAAGAGATGAAACAGATTATGCGTTGGGCCGGGCCGAGAATGCTGTGGCGTCATCCGATCTTAACCGTGCGTCATCTCATCGATGACAAGCGTCCGGTGCCAGAACTGCCGGAAAAATATCGTCCGAAAAAACCTCATGAATAGTATGCCGGACAGGCAGATCTGTCCGGCAATTTGCAGTTAAATCAATGCCGATTTATCAATTCCCAGCCGCTTCATCCGTGACAGCAGGGTCGTGCGTTTCAGCCCCAGACGTTGCGCAGCGCCTTTAGGCCCGGCAACCACGCCGTTGGTTTCTTTCAGCACGCGCACAATCAACTGATATTCATCTTCGCCCTCCAGGGCGACAACCGTTGCGGCAGGCGGCGTTTCAGGTTCCGGTAAAACAATATCTGGCAATGACAGCTGCAGCACGTTACCGCGTGTTAGCAATACCGCGCGCTCAATGACGTTTTCCAGTTCGCGTACGTTACCCGGCCACTCCATGTTGCTCAAGGTGCGCAGCGTCTCGGCAGGAATGCTGTCGATATTGCGCCCCAGACGACGGGCAATTTTGAAGGTAAAGGCTTTCGCCAGCAGCGGAATATCTTCCGGACGCTCGCGTAGTGGCGGCAGGTGAATCGGGAATACGTTCAGGCGGTAATAGAGATCGCTACGGAACTCACGGTCGGCGACCATTTTTTTCAGATCGCGGTTAGTCGCGGCGATTAGACGCACGTCCGTCTGAATGATTTTGTTGCTGCCGAGACGTTCAAACTCCTGTTCCTGCAATACACGCAGCAACTTCGGCTGTAACTCCAGTGGCATATCGCCCACTTCGTCGAGGAACAGGGAGCTTTTATCCGCCAGTTCAAAACGACCGATACGCTGGGCGCTGGCACCGGTAAAAGCCCCACGCTCATGACCAAACAGATCGCTTTCCAGCAATCCGGCAGGCATCGCCGCGCAGTTCATTTTGACCATGCGGCGATTATTACGCCCACTGAGATTATGGATCGCACGGGCAATCAGCTCTTTACCCGTGCCAGTTTCACCGAGGATCAGCACGGTACTGTCACTTTGCGCCACCATTTCAACTTGTTTAAGCACACTGTACATGGCTTCGCTGCGGCCAATAATCTCGCCAAATTCACTATCAACATTGTTGAGCTGCTCGGTCAGGGCGAGGTTTTCATCAACCAGCCGTTCTTTCAGACGATGGATTTCCTGATAGGCGAGGGCGTTATCGACAGCGATTGCCACACGTTCGGCAATCTGGCGCAGTAAATTCAGATTGGTAGTGGTAAACACTTTCTCTTCGCATTGCGCCAGTTTCAGCACGCCCAGCATGGTGTCGCCAGACATCAGCGGTAACAGGCACAAGGTTTGAATCTGGTTGCCCCAGGTGTCGAACAACATGCGTTCATAGGGGGCTAAATCGTCCCGCTCGTGGAGATTGATCAGCAGCATCTCTTTACTTTTGAACACGCGTTCGGTGAGGGTTCCGGCTTCATCGACTTCGCTCTGTTCGTGGGCGGGATGCTGTTTATCAAGATAGTGAGTGGAGTAGATGTTGAGTTTGTTTTTACGGTGGCTGCGTAAGACGATACTGATATCGTCAATGTCGAAATAGTAATGGATTTCTTTGGCGACTTCGCTGACCAGTTCGTCCATATCCAGGCGGGAAAGCACCGCGTTGGTGATGGCGACCAGGATGCGGAAGTTATCGCGTTCCCGGCATAACAACTCATAGTCGACATTGTTAACGACGCGGCTCTGGATTTGTTCGGTGACGACAGAAACGATCTGCGTAAATGTTTGCAGACGATTGAACTCTTTTTCGCTCCAGGGGCGATCGTCATAACGAATAAATTCACAGCCACCAAAAATATGCCCTTCCGCCGCCAGTGGCATCAGGCAATAGTGACCAAATTTTGGGTATAGCCCACCTGCGTCCAGCTGCGGCCAGGTTTCACAAAATTCTTCGTAACTGCAATGCAGCGTATCAGGGCGCGACAAAATGCTGCGTACCGGACCGTGTGCCAGAACAGTTTCGTCTTCATATTTAATGGGGGTGTCTTTTTCACGCGACGCGTAATAAGACGCACGTTGAGTCTGCGCTTGCCACAACACAATAGCCGCGTTGTCGGCGAGCGCAGAACGCTTTACCAGTTGCGAAAGAGCCTCACACAGCGAGGCCAGATCGGGCTGCTGCAATAGTGTCCGAGTGATGTCGAACAACCCTTGTTGTCCGAGATCACTCATCGGTGTATATGACATTTTGTTCTTCCAGGAAAGCACCGCAAAGCGGTGCAAAAGGTCATTGACTAACTATAGGAGATTTAGAATTTTATTAGCATATACGCGGAAGCGGTTCGGCGTGTGGTAAATCGAGGGTTCGTTTCACGCCATACAGACCGGCAAGACGAACACCTTTACGTTCCACCACTTCACCAATCAGCGCCGCGTCTTTCCCCAGTGGATGGGAATGTAACGCTGCCAGCACTTGCTCTGCCGCGTTGCGTTCAACAGCTATTACTAGTTTGCCTTCGTTGGCAAAGTTCAGGGCGTCCAGTCCCAGCAATTCGCAAACGCCACGCACGGCAGGTTTAACAGGCAGTGCCGCTTCTGAAAGTTCAATACCACAACCGCAGGCTGCCGCGAACTCATGAACCACCGCGTTTACACCACCACGGGTGGCATCACGCAGCGCTTTCACGCCGGGAATGTCACGCAGCGTCTGAATAAGCGGCGTCAGCACCGCGCAGTCGCTGACCAGTTCGCCATCCAGCCCCAGCTGCTCACGCAGGTTAAGGATAGTCGCCCCGTGGTCGCCGAGTGTACCGCTCACCAGCAATACATCGCCTGCGGTTAGCGTCTGTGCGCCCCAGTGAATATTCGCCGGAATTGCGCCCATGCCAGCGGTGTTGATAAACAGTTTATCTACCGCGCCGCGCTGCACCACTTTAGTATCGCCAGTAACGATGGCAATGCCTGCCGCGCGGGCGGTTTCTGCCATGCTGGTCACTACGGCTTTCAGTGTCTCCATCGGCAATCCTTCTTCGAGGATAAAGCCACAGGAGAGATAGCGCGGAATAGCGCCACTGACCGCAACGTCATTGGCTGTGCCGCAAATCGCCAGCTTGCCGATATTACCGCCAGGGAAGAACAGCGGGTCAATAACGTAACTGTCGGTGGAGAACGCCAGACGGTCGCCTTCCGCTACCAGCTGCGCCAGATCAAGACGTGCCTGATCTTCCTGCTCTGCCAGCCACGGGTTGGCAAAGGCTTCCATAAACAGGCTGTTGATTAATTGCTGCATCGCCTGGCCGCCGCTACCGTGGGCGAGTTGGATATTATTCACGCTTCACTCTCCTGCTGACGATACTGATACCACGCGGCGCACGCTCCTTCGGAGGAAACCATCAGCGCACCAAACGCGGTTTGAGGATTACAGGTGTTACCAAACAGCGGGCATTGATGCGGCTTACATTTGCCCGTTAATACCTCACCACAACGCGCGCGCGGGTCATCGCAGACCTGCTGCGGTGCCGGGCGGAAATGTGCTTCGGCATCGAATCGTTGATAATCCGGCGTCAGGTGCACGCCAGAAGATTCAATCACGCCTAAGCCGCGCCATTCGCTGTCGCCGTTGACACAGAACACATCGGCAATCGCTTGTTGCGCCAGCAGGTTACCGGCATCCGGTACCACTCGACGATACTGATTCTCTACCTTGCTGTGGGCCGCTATTTTCTGCTCCACCAGCATCACCACGCCTTGCAGTAGATCAAGGGGTTCGAAACCAGCGACCACCAGCGGACGATGAAAATCGCTGGCGATAAAATTATAGGCATCAGTGCCGATAACCATACTAACGTGGCCCGGCGCGAGGAACGCGTCGATACCGTTATCCGGCTGTTCCAGCAAACTGCGCAGCGTCGGGATAAGCGTAATGTGCTGGCAGAAGAAGTAAAAATTCTGCACATCACGCGCTTTCGCCTGTTGCAGAGTGATAGCGGTGGTCGGCATAGTGGTTTCAAAACCTAAGCCGAAGAACACCACTTTGCGGGTTGGATTCTCCTGCGCCAGTTTCAACGCATCCATCGGCGAGTAAACGATGCGCACATCGGCACCGCGTGCTTTTGCCTGCAACAGCGATCCCTGTTTCCCCGGCACGCGCATGGCGTCGCCAAAGGTACAGAAGATGACTTCCGGATGGCTGGCAATCTCCACGCAGGTGTCGATTCTACCCATCGGCAGTACGCACACCGGGCACCCCGGACCGTGGATAAACTCAACGTTTTCCGGCAGTAACTGGTCGAGGCCGAATTTAAAGATAGCGTGGGTATGACCGCCACACACTTCCATAATCCGCAGAGGGCGTTCGGCGGTGTAAGAGAGATGTGAAGCACGTTCGCGCAGATGCTCAATTAACTGCATCACCTGTTCCGGCGCGCGATATTCATCAACAAAACGCATTATTTTTCCTCGCCATACAACAGCGCGCCGACATCCGGCTCAACGTCAAACATGTTTTGTAAGGCGTCGAGAGTGTCGCGTGCTTCGGCTTCATTAATTACGCTCATGGCAAAGCCAACGTGTACCAGTACCCACTGGCCCACGCGCGGCTGACCGTTTTCATCGCAGCTGCCGACTAACGTTAAATCGACATCGCGCTGAATGCCGCAGACGTCGACTTTCGCCTGGTTGCCGTCAATGGTGCGGATCTGGCCGGGAACGCCTATGCACATCGCTGTGTCTCCAGCCAGTTCAGCCACTGGTCCATCCCTTCGCCGCTGGTGGCGGAAATAAGGATGATTTCAATTTCTGGATTGATTTCGCGGGCGCAGGCGATGCACTTTTCAACGTCAAAGTTGAGATACGGCAACAGGTCAACTTTGTTGAGCAGCATCAGCGAGGCGGCGGCAAACATATGCGGATATTTCAGCGGTTTGTCTTCACCTTCGGTAACGGAAAGCACCGCCACTTTGTGTTTTTCACCGAGATCGAAGCTGGCCGGGCATACGAGGTTGCCAACGTTTTCGATAAACAGAATACCGTTATCGTCCAGTGGCAGACGCGGTGCGGCGTCGGCAATCATCTGTGCGTCAAGATGGCAGCCTTTACCGGTGTTCACCTGAATCGCTGGTGTGCCGGTAGCGCGAATGCGTGCGGCATCGTTCACGGTTTGCTGGTCGCCTTCAATAACTGCGCACGGAACGCTGTCTTTCAGGCGCATTAGGGTTTCCGTCAGCAGGGTGGTTTTACCGGAACCAGGGCTGGAAACCAGGTTGAGCACCAGTTGCTTGCGGGCAGCAAAGCGCGCGCGGTTGCGTTCAGCCAGACGGTTATTTTTGTCCAGCACGTCAATTTCGACTTCCAGCATCCGACGCTGGCTCATGCCCGGTGCGTGAGTGCCCGCTTCGCCATGACCGTAATGCAGGTCGCCTTCTTCAGTCTGGCTGGGGGTAAATTCAGGCGCTTTAATGCCGGTGATTTTCATCTTCGGGCGTGCCGCCGGGGCAAATGGCGCGCTACGAAACGCGGAATGAGGGTTATGTTCATCACCCTCGATATACAGGTTGCCTTCACCGCAACCGCATGTTGTACACATCGCTCACTCCTGGTCTATTTCTATCCGCCGAATCTGTAAACCGTCGTCTGCCACAATCTGCAGCATGTCACCATGACACTGTGGACAGCGGCGGACGCGCTGGGTCAGTAGCGTCACATACTGTTGGCATGTTTCACACCAGCATTCGGCCTCTTGTTCTTCGAGGTGCAGTTTACAACCTTCCGCCACGCTGCCGCGGCAAACCAGATCAAAACAAAAGGCAAGAGAGCTGGTTTCGACACAAGAAAATGCGCCAATTTTGAGCCAGACCCCAGTTACGCGTTTTGCGCCGTGTTTTGCGGCCTGCTGTTCGATCAATTCCAGTGCCCGTTGGCAGAGGGTTATTTCGTGCATATCGCCTCCCATTAACTATTGCCAGCTACAAGCAATAATTGTGCCAGTGTTGATTATCCCTGCGGTGAATAATGTCGATGATGTCGAAATGACACGTCGACACGGCGACGAAATTCATCTTTAGCTTAAAAATCTCTTTAATAACAATAAATTAAAAGTTGGCACAAAAAATGCTTAAAGCTGGCATCTCTGTTAAACGGGTAACCTGACAATGACTATTTGGGAAATAAGCGAGAAAGCCGATTACATCGCACAGCGGCATCGTCGCCTACAGGACCAGTGGCACATCTACTGCAATTCGCTGGTTCAGGGGATCACGTTATCGAAAGCGCGCCTGCATCACGCCATGAGCTGCGCGCCGGACAAAGAACTCTGTTTCGTCCTTTTTGAACATTTTCGCATTTACGTCACCCTGGCGGATGGCTTTAACAGCCACACCATCGAGTATTACGTCGAAACAAAAGATGGCGAAGACAAACAGCGGATTGCGCAGGCGCAACTGAGCATTGACGGCATGATTGATGGCAAGGTCAACATCCGCGATCGCGAACAGGTTCTGGAACACTATCTCGAAAAAATCGCTGGCGTTTACGACAGCTTATACACCGCCATTGAAAACAATGTGCCGGTGAATTTAAGCCAACTGGTAAAGGGACAAAGCCCGGCAGCATGAGCTGAGGCTTTGCCCGTTTTGCAGGCGTTACGCCTGTTTGGGGATGGGCGTGTCGATGAGTGTCGAAAATGACATTTCATCGGCATGTTTTCGTCAAAAATGACAATCACCTGAGGAATGCCTGGTGAATCGTTTTGTAATTGCTGACTCCACGCTCTGTATCGGCTGCCACACTTGTGAGGCCGCCTGTTCAGAGACGCATCGCCAGCACGGCCTGCAATCAATGCCGCGCCTGAGAGTGATGCTGAATGAAAAAGAATCTGCGCCGCAGCTCTGTCACCACTGTGAAGATGCACCCTGCGCGGTGGTCTGCCCGGTTAACGCCATCACCCGCGTTGATGGGGCCGTGCAGTTGAATGAAAGCCTGTGCGTAAGCTGCAAACTGTGCGGCATCGCCTGCCCGTTTGGCGCAATTGAATTTTCCGGCAGCCGTCCGCTGGATATTCCGGCAAACGCCAATACCCCGAAAGCGCCACCGGCACCGCCTGCTCCGGCGCGTGTCAGCACATTGCTTGACTGGGTGCCAGGTATTCGCGCGATCGCCGTCAAATGTGACCTTTGTAGCTTTGATGAACAAGGTCCGGCCTGCGTGCGGATGTGCCCGACTAAAGCCCTGCATCTGGTGGATAACACCGATATCGCCCGCGTCAGCAAACGTAAGCGTGAGCTGACTTTTAACACGGACTTTGGCGATCTCACCTTGTTTCAGCAGGCTCAAAGTGGAGAGGCTAAATGAGCGCAATTTCCCTGATCAATAGCGGCGTGGCGTGGTTTGTCGCCGCCGCTGTTCTGGCATTTCTCTTTTCTTTTCAAAAAGCGTTAAGTGGCTGGATAGCCGGAATTGGCGGCGCGGTTGGTAGTCTGTATACGGCAGCCGCGGGCTTCACTGTACTGACTGGCGCGGTTGGCGTGAGCGGTGCGCTGTCGCTGGTAAGCTACGATGTGCAAATCTCTCCGCTTAACGCGATTTGGCTGATTACGCTCGGTCTGTGCGGTCTGTTTGTCAGCCTCTACAACATTGACTGGCATCGCCACGCGCAGGTGAAGTGCAACGGCTTGCAGATCAATATGTTGATGGCTGCCGCCGTCTGCGCCGTCATCGCCAGCAACCTCGGCATGTTCGTGGTAATGGCCGAAGTCATGGCCTTGTGTGCGGTGTTCCTCACCAGCAACAGCAAAGAGGGCAAACTGTGGTTTGCGCTGGGGCGTCTTGGCACTCTGCTGCTGGTGATTGCTTGCTGGCTGCTGTGGCAGCGTTATGGCACGCTGGATCTGCGCCTGCTGGATATGCGTATGCAACAGCTGCCGCTCGGTTCCGATATCTGGCTGCTCGGTGTGATTGGCTTTGGCCTGCTGGCCGGGATTATTCCGCTGCACGGCTGGGTGCCGCAGGCACATGCTAACGCCTCTGCGCCAGCTGCCGCGTTGTTTTCTACGGTAGTCATGAAAATTGGCCTGCTGGGCATGTTAACCCTGTCACTGCTTGGCGGTAATGCACCGCTGTGGTGGGGGATCGCGCTGCTGGTGCTCGGCATGATCACCGCGTTTGTCGGTGGTCTGTATGCGCTGATGGAGCACAACATCCAGCGCCTGCTGGCTTACCACACCCTGGAAAATATCGGCATTATCCTGCTGGGGCTGGGCGCTGGCGTAACGGGTATCGCGCTCGAACAACCGGCACTGATTGCTCTTGGCCTGGTCGGTGGTCTGTACCATCTGCTTAACCATAGCCTGTTCAAAAGCGTACTGTTCCTCGGGGCGGGGAGCGTCTGGTTCCGTACCGGTCATCGCGATATCGAAAAACTCGGTGGTATTGGCAAGAAAATGCCGGTTATCTCCATCGCCATGTTAGTCGGGTTGATGGCAATGGCTGCGCTGCCGCCACTGAACGGGTTTGCCGGGGAATGGGTTATCTATCAATCCTTCTTCAAACTGAGCAATAGCGGCGCGTTTGTTGCCCGTCTGCTGGGGCCGCTGCTCGCTGTGGGTCTGGCAATTACCGGTGCGCTGGCGGTGATGTGTATGGCGAAAGTCTATGGCGTCACGTTCCTCGGCGCGCCGCGTACCAAAGAAGCCGAAAACGCCACCTGTGCGCCGCTCCTGATGAGCGTAAGCGTAGTGGCACTGGCGATTTGCTGCGTAATTGGCGGTGTTGCTGCGCCGTGGCTGCTGCCGATGCTCTCTGCTGCTGTACCTCTGCCTCTGGAGCCTGCTAACACCACCGTTTCTCAACCAATGATCACATTGCTGCTGATTGCCTGCCCGCTGCTGCCATTCATCATTATGGCGATTTGCAAAGGCGACCGCCTGCCGTCACGTTCCCGCGGTGCGGCCTGGGTGTGCGGCTACGACCATGAAAAATCAATGGTGATTACCGCTCACGGTTTTGCCATGCCGGTGAAACAGGCGTTTGCGCCAGTGCTGAAACTGCGCAAATGGCTGAATCCGGTGTCGCTGGTGCCGGGCTGGCAGTGCGAAGGTAGTGCGTTGCTGTTCCGCCGGATGGCGCTGGTTGAACTGGCGGTACTGGTGGTGATTATTGTTTCACGAGGAGCCTGAGAATGAGTGTTTTATATCCGTTAATTCAGGCGCTGGTGTTATTTGCCGTTGCGCCGCTGCTCTCCGGTATTACCCGCGTGGCGCGCGCCCGTCTGCATAACCGTCGTGGGCCGGGTGTGTTGCAGGAGTATCGTGACATTTTCAAACTGCTGGGCCGCCAGAGCGTTGGCCCGGATGCCTCCGGCTGGGTGTTCCGCCTGACGCCGTATGTGATGGTGGGCGTCATGCTGACTATCGCTACTGCGCTGCCGGTGGTGACCGTCGGTTCTCCGCTGCCGCAACTGGGTGATTTAATCACCTTACTGTATCTCTTTGCCATCGCGCGTTTCTTCTTTGCCATTTCTGGTCTGGATACCGGTAGCCCGTTTACCGCTATCGGCGCGAGCCGTGAAGCGATGCTTGGCGTGCTGGTCGAACCGATGCTGCTGCTTGGTCTGTGGGTTGCCGCACAGGTTGCCGGTTCCACCAACATCAGCAACATCACCGACACCGTTTATCACTGGCCGCTGAGCCAGAGCATCCCGCTGGTACTGGCGCTTTGTGCCTGTGCGTTCGCCACCTTTATCGAAATGGGCAAACTGCCGTTCGACCTAGCGGAAGCCGAGCAGGAGCTGCAGGAAGGCCCGCTCTCTGAATACAGCGGCAGCGGCTTTGGCGTCATGAAATGGGGTATCAGCCTGAAACAGCTGGTGGTGCTGCAGATGTTCGTCGGCGTATTTATCCCGTGGGGACAGATGGAAACCTTCACCGCCGGTGGGCTGCTGCTGGCGCTGGTGATTGCCATCGTCAAACTGGTGGTCGGCGTCCTGGTTATCGCGCTGTTCGAAAACAGCATGGCCCGTCTGCGTCTTGATATTACTCCGCGCATTACCTGGGCTGGGTTTGGCTTTGCATTTTTAGCGTTCGTCTCCTTGCTGGCGGCGTGATTAAAGAGAGTTTGAGCATGTCTGAAGAAAAATTAGGTCAACATTATCTCGCCGCGCTGAATGAGGCATTTCCGGGCGTCGTGCTGGACCACGCCTGGCAGACCAAAGATCAGCTGACTGTCACCGTAAAGGTGAACTATCTGCCGGAAGTGGTGGAGTTTCTCTACTATAAGCAGGGGGGCTGGCTGTCGGTGCTTTTTGGTAACGACGAACGCAAACTGAATGGTCATTACGCCGTTTATTACGTGCTGTCGATGGAGAAGGGCACCAAGTGTTGGGTAACGGTTCGTGTCGAAGTTGACGCCAACAAACCGGAGTATCCTTCCGTGACGCCGCGCGTTCCGGCTGCGGTGTGGGGCGAGCGTGAAGTGCGCGATATGTACGGTTTGATTCCGGTTGGTCTGCCGGATGAACGTCGTCTGGTGCTGCCGGATGACTGGCCGGATGAACTTTATCCGCTGCGCAAAGACAGCATGGATTATCGTCAGCGTCCGGCACCGACCACCGATGCTGAAACCTACGAGTTCATCAACGAACTGGGCGACAAGAAAAACAACGTCGTGCCGATTGGTCCGCTGCACGTCACTTCTGACGAACCGGGCCACTTCCGTCTGTTCGTCGATGGCGAAAACATTATCGACGCCGACTACCGTCTGTTCTACGTTCATCGCGGCATGGAAAAACTGGCGGAAACCCGTATGGGTTACAACGAAGTGACCTTCCTCTCTGACCGTGTGTGCGGGATCTGCGGCTTTGCCCACAGCACCGCCTACACCACGTCGGTAGAAAACGCGATGGGTATTCAGGTGCCAGAACGTGCGCAGATGATCCGCGCCATTCTGCTGGAGGTGGAACGCCTGCACTCGCATCTGCTCAACCTTGGCCTGGCCTGTCACTTTACCGGCTTCGACTCCGGCTTTATGCAGTTCTTCCGCGTGCGTGAAACCTCCATGAAAATGGCAGAGATCCTTACCGGTGCGCGTAAAACCTACGGCCTGAACTTGATCGGCGGGATTCGTCGCGATCTGCTGAAAGACGACATGATCCAGACCCGCCAGCTGGCACAACAGATGCGTCGTGAAGTGCAGGAGCTGGTGGATGTGCTGCTGAGCACTCCGAACATGGAACAGCGCACTGTCGGCATTGGTCGTCTGGACCCGGAAATCGCTCGCGACTTCAGTAACGTCGGCCCGATGGTCCGTGCCAGCGGTCACGCCCGCGATACTCGCGCCGATCACCCGTTTGTCGGTTATGGCCTGCTGCCAATGGAAGTCCACAGCGAGCAGGGCTGCGACGTTATTTCCCGTCTGAAAGTGCGTATCAACGAAGTTTATACCGCGCTGAACATGATCGACTACGGTCTGGATAACCTGCCGGGCGGTCCGCTGATGGTGGAAGGCTTTACCTACATTCCGCACCGTTTCGCGCTGGGCTTTGCCGAAGCGCCGCGCGGCGACGATATCCACTGGAGCATGACCGGCGACAACCAGAAGCTGTACCGCTGGCGCTGCCGTGCCGCGACCTACGCGAACTGGCCGACCCTGCGCTACATGCTGCGCGGTAACACCGTTTCCGATGCGCCGCTGATTATCGGTAGCCTGGACCCTTGCTACTCCTGTACCGACCGCATGACCGTGGTCGATGTGCGTAAGAAAAAGAGCAAAGTGGTGCCGTACAAAGAACTCGAGCGTTACAGCATTGAGCGTAAAAACTCGCCGCTGAAATAAGGAATCGCCATGTTTACCTTTATCAAAAAAGTCATCAAAACCGGCACGGCGACCTCGTCTTATCCGCTGGAGCCGATTGCGGTTGATAAAAACTTCCGTGGTAAGCCGGAGCAGAACCCGCAGCAGTGCATCGGCTGTGCGGCCTGCGTCAATGCCTGCCCGTCAAACGCCTTAACGGTTGAAACTGACCTCGCCACCGGTGAGCTGGCGTGGGAGTTTAATCTCGGGCGCTGCATCTTCTGTGGACGCTGCGAAGAAGTTTGCCCGACGGCGGCGATCAAACTGTCGCAAGAGTACGAACTGGCGGTGTGGAAGAAAGAAGACTTCCTGCAACAGTCCCGCTTCGCGCTGTGTAACTGCCGCGTCTGCAATCGTCCTTTCGCCGTTCAGAAAGAGATCGACTACGCCATTGCGCTGCTTAAGCACAACGGCGACAGCCGCGCGGAAAACCACCGCGAAAGCTTTGAGACTTGCCCGGAATGTAAGCGCCAGAAATGCCTGGTGCCGTCCGACCGTATTGAACTGACTCGCCATATGAAAGAGGCCATCTGATGAGCAATTTATTAGGCCCCCGTGACGCCAACGGCATTCCGGTCCCGATGACGGTGGATGAATCCATCGCCAGTATGAAGGCGTCGTTACTGAAAAAAATCAAACGTTCTGCCTATGTTTACCGCGTGGACTGCGGCGGCTGCAACGGCTGCGAAATCGAAATTTTCGCCACGCTTTCGCCGCTGTTTGATGCAGAACGCTTCGGCATTAAAGTCGTTCCTTCACCGCGTCATGCGGATATTTTACTGTTTACCGGCGCGGTCACCCGTGCAATGCGATCCCCTGCGCTGCGTGCGTGGCAGTCCGCGCCGGACCCGAAAATCTGTATCTCCTACGGTGCCTGCGGTAACAGCGGCGGGATCTTCCACGATCTCTACTGCGTGTGGGGCGGTACGGATAAAATTGTCCCTGTGGATGTTTATATCCCTGGCTGCCCGCCAACGCCTGCCGCCACGCTGTACGGCTTTGCAATGGCGCTCGGCCTGCTGGAGCAGAAAATTCACGCCCGTGGGCCGGGTGAACTGGATGAACAACCGGCGGAGATCCTGCATGGCGATATGGTGCAGCCGCTGCGCGTGAAAGTGGATCGCGAAGCACGTCGCCTGGCGGGTTATCGTTACGGTCGTCAGATTGCCGATGATTACCTTACACAGTTAGGGCAGGGCGAAGAACAGGTTGCACGCTGGCTGGAAGCGGAAAACGATCCGCGTCTGAACGAGATTGTCAGCCATCTGAATCATGTTGTTGAAGAGGCGCGTATCCGATGAGTGAAAAGGTGGTGTTCAGTCAACTGAGCCGTAAATTTATTGATGAGAACGATGCCACGCCCGCCGAGGCGCAGCAGGTGGTCTATTACAGCCTGGCGATTGGTCACCACCTTGGGGTTATCGATTGCCTGGAAGCGGCGCTCACCTGTCCGTGGGATGAATATCTGGCATGGATTGCCACTCTGGAGGCGGGCAGTGAAGCCCGCCGCAAAATGGAAGGCGTGCCGAAGTATGGTGAAATCGTCATCGACATTAACCATGTGCCGATGCTGGCCAACGCATTCGATAAAGCCCGGGCAGCGCAAACTTCGCAGCAGAAAGAATGGAGTAGAATGCTGTTAAGTATGTTGCATGATATTCATCAGGAAAACGCCATCTATTTGATGGTGAGGAGATTGCGTGACTGACGTTTTACTCTGTGTTGGCAATAGCATGATGGGCGATGATGGCGCAGGTCCGCTGCTGGCGGAAAAGTGCGCCGCCGCGCCGAAAGGCAACTGGGTGGTGATTGACGGCGGTAGCGCACCGGAAAACGACATCGTCGCTATCCGTGAACTGCGCCCGACACGACTGCTGATTGTCGACGCCACGGATATGGGGCTAAACCCCGGCGAGATCCGCATCATCGACCCGGATGACATCGCCGAGATGTTTATGATGACTACCCATAACATGCCGTTGAACTACCTTATCGATCAGTTGAAAGAAGATATTGGCGAAGTGATTTTCCTCGGCATCCAGCCGGATATCGTCGGCTTTTACTACCCGATGACCCAGCCGATTAAAGATGCGGTAGAAACCGTTTATCAACGACTGGAAGGCTGGGAAGGGAACGGCGGCTTCGCGCAGTTAGCGGTGGAAGAAGAGTAGTTTTTCAATAAGGAATCAGGACAGGGATGTTCTTGATGGGGTGAACCAGCTCTGATGCCAAATGCTAAATTGCCCGATGCACTGCGCTTATCGGGCTTTCCTGGTTCGTGCGACACGTAGGCCGGATAAGGCGTTCACGCCGCATCCGGCACTGTTGCTTACTCTAAATCTTCACCGTTACTGGCAATCACTTTTTTATACCACCAGAATGATTTCTTACGCGTGCGCGTCAGCGTGCCGTTGCCTGCGTCGTCACGGTCAACAAAGACAAAACCGTAGCGTTTGCTCATTTCACCCGTAGAGGCGGAGACTAAATCAATACAGCCCCAGGTGGTGTAGCCCATCAGCGGAATGCCATCTGCAATCGCTTCGCCCATTGCGCGGATATGTTCGCGTAAATAGCTGATGCGATAGTCATCGTTAATCTCGCCATTGGCAGCAAGTTCATCTTTTGCGCCGAGGCCGTTTTCCACCAGAAACAGCGGCTTCTGATAACGGTCGTACATCATGTTCATGGTGATACGCAGACCGAGTGGATCAATACCCCAGCCCCAGTCGCTCACTTGCAGATACGGGTTACGCAGCGATTTCACTACGTTAGCCGCACTGCTGTTGTTGGCGTTCATCTCCGCCGAGGCGCAGCGCGAGGCGTAATAGCTGAAAGAGACAAAATCGACGGTGTTTTTCAGGATTTCATCATCGCCCGATGCTTTGTTGATGGTTACCCCTTTTTCGCGGAATACGCGGGCAGAGTAAGCCGGATACGCGCCGCGCGCCTGCACATCGATAAAAAACAGGTTTTCCCGGTCTTTCTCCAGCGCCGCCCAGACATCTTCCGGCTTGCAACTGTAAGGGTAGAAGTTACCGCCCGCCAGCATACAGCCCACCTGATTTTGCGGGTTAACCTCATGGGCGATTTTGGTGGCTAGCGCACTGGCAACCAGCTGGTGATGCGCGGCCTGATATTTCACCTGATCCTGATTTTCACCTTCTTCAAACACCAGACCCGCGCCGGAGAACGGGCTATGCAACATAATGTTGATTTCATTGAAGGTAAGCCAGTATTTCACCAGACCATCAAATGCTTCAAAGCAGGTCCGGGCGTAGCGGCTGAAAAACTCCACCAGCTTGCGGTTACGCCAGGAGCCATATTCGGTGACCAGATGCATTGGCACATCGAAGTGGCACAACGTGACCAGCGGTTCGATGCCGTACTTTTTGCACTCTTCAAAGACAGAACGGTAAAAAGCAATGCCCTGCTGGTTGGGCGTCAGTTCATCGCCCTGCGGGAAGAGGCGGCTCCAGGCAATTGAGGTACGGAAAACCTTGAATCCCATCTCTGCCATCAGGGCGATATCTTCTTTATAACGATGATAAAAATCCGTCGCCTCATGGCTGGGATAAAACTCGTCATCGCGCAACTGAAAACGTTTTTCCAGCCCCAGTTTCACCGCCATTCGATGCTCGCCATGTGGGATTATATCGACCGTTGTCAGTCCTTTGCCACCTTCACGGAACGCACCTTCAGACTGGTTGGCGGCAAGCGCGCCGCCCCATAAAAAACCTTCTGGAAATACTGACATTTTCATCCTCAATTAAGACTTACTTCTTTGGCGACGGTCGGTTGTACGCTCTGATGCTTTCGCGCCTCGGCAGCCGCTTCCTCAACAGGAATATCCTCAAAGCCGAGCAATAGTGTGAGGATAAACGACAGCACCACCGCCAGCGCCATGACCGCGAACACCCAGACGATGCTCATTGGATTCGCCGGATCGAAGAACTGCACGCTGGTAAATAGCCCCGGCGCTGCCATTGAGTGGCTGGCAAGCCCCGCCATACCGGCAACCGCGCCGCAAATAAAACCGCTGATAAGACTGGCGATAAGCGGACGTTTCAGGCGGATCGCCACGCCGTATAACGCCGGTTCGGAAATCCCCGCCATAATGGCTGATGCCGCCGCAGCCAGCGCCGTCTGGCGCAGTTCCGGGTTTTTCGTTTTCCACGCCACCGCCAGTGATGAACCGCCCAGCGACAGGTTAGCGCCGATCTCTGACGGCATGACCATCCCTTCTTTGCCGGTTTCGGCAATGGTCTGAATGATGGTTGGCGTAAAGACGCGGTGCATCCCGGTCATTACCAGCAGAGGCCACAGCGCGCCCATAATGGCGACTGAAAGCCAGCCCAGATAACCATGAATGGTGTAAACCAGCGCCGAAATGGCGCTACCGATCCAGATACCAATCGGGCCAATCAGCAGGATTGCCAGCGGTGCGGCAATCAACACAATCAGCATTGGTTTGAGGAAGTTTTTGGTCACCGCCGGTGTAATGCTGTCCACCCAGCGTTCGATATATGACAGGCACCAGGTCATCACCAACGCCGGGATCACCGTGTAGGTGTATTTCACCGCGGTGACCGGAATCAGGGCAAATTCGACATGTTCACCCTGGGCCGCTTTCGCCATCAGTTCAATAAAACTCGGATGTACCAGCACACCCGCGATGGCAATCGCCAGCGACATATTGGTTTTAAATTTGATGGCGGCAGATGCCGCGACCATCAGCGGCAGGAAGAAGAAAGCACCGTCACCAATCACATTCAGAATGGTTAAGGTCGGCGATCCTTTTGTCAGCACGCCGCTCATCTCGAGGATCATTGCCAGCAGTTTGACCATCGATCCGCCGATAATCGCCGGGATCAGCGGTGACATGGTGCCGATCAGCGCATCGAGGATCCCCGCACCAATGCGACGTAGCGTGAGTTTGGGTTTACCCACGGGCTGTGCGGGCTGCATATCTCCCGGCAGCAGGCTGACGACTTCCTGAAAGGCTTGTGAAACGGTATTGCCGATAATCACCTGACACTGGTTGTCACTACGTACCACGCCGAGCACGCCGGGGATGGTTTTTAACGTCGGGCTGTCGATAAGCGCATCATCTTTGATAACAAAGCGCAACCGCGTCATACAGTGCGTGACCGCCGAGATGTTATCAACGCCGCCCAGTGCCGCTATCACCGAGCGTGCCAGCGCCGCATAATTTTTGGCCATCGGATTTTATCCTGTTATCAGTAGGGTAGATGTAGTTGTTATCAGTCGACGTGACGGAAAAATGCCGATGCTGAAACGGAATTAAGAAACCGGTTTCACAAAATCATGAATAGTTGTCACTAAATAAGCAAGAGAGTGAATTGTTCATTTTTTATATTTGTGAAACCGGTCACCTGAATATTTTTCCCGCCGATTGTGCAAGGACAATCGGCAAACGGTGCAGTACACTGCGTTGATTGCGTGTAAAGGGATGAAAATGATGACGACGATGCTGGAAGTGGCGAAGCGCGCCGGGGTTTCAAAAGCGACCGTTTCCCGCGTGCTTTCAGGTAATGGCTACGTCAGCCAGGAGACTAAAGATCGCGTGTTTCAGGCGGTAGAAGAGAGCGGTTACCGTCCAAACTTGCTGGCGCGCAATCTGTCGGCGAAGAGTACTCAGACGCTGGGGCTGGTAGTGACCAACACGCTTTACCACGGCATTTATTTTAGTGAATTACTCTTTCATGCCGCGCGAATGGCGGAAGAGAAAGGGCGGCAGTTGCTATTGGCAGATGGTAAACACAGCGCAGAAGAAGAGCGCCAGGCGATTCAGTATCTGCTGGATCTGCGCTGCGACGCGATCATGATTTACCCGCGTTTTTTAAGCGTGGATGAGATCGATGACATCATTGACGCGCACAGTCAGCCGATAATGGTGCTTAATCGCCGCCTGCGCAAAAACAGCAGCCATAGCGTCTGGTGCGATCATAAACAGACCAGTTTTAACGCCGTGGCAGAGTTGATAAACGCCGGGCATCAGGAGATTGCTTTCCTTACCGGCTCGATGGATTCCCCCACCAGCATTGAACGTCTTGCCGGGTATAAAGACGCGCTGGCGCAGCATGGTATTGCGCTCAATGAAAAACTTATCGCTAACGGTAAATGGACGCCTGCCAGCGGGGCCGAAGGGGTAGAAATGTTGCTCGAACGTGGGGCTAAATTTAGCGCGTTAGTTGCCAGTAACGACGATATGGCGATAGGTGCGATGAAAGCGTTACACGAGCGCGGCGTAGCGGTGCCAGAGCAGGTGTCAGTTATCGGATTCGATGATATCGCTATTGCCCCCTACACCGTTCCGGCGCTCTCCAGCGTAAAAATTCCGGTGACTGAGATGATTCAGGAAATTATTGGACGGCTGATTTTTATGCTCGATGGCGGGGATTTCTCACCGCCGAAAACCTTCAGCGGAAAACTGATCCGCCGCGACTCACTCATTGCTCCTTCGCGATAAACATTGTCATCACATGTCATCGTCACTAGTGTCGATGACATCGTTTTTCCTGCATTACAGAAATTAATTTCCTTAAATAACAGTAAATTAAAAACTGGCATGATTTGTGAATGTATCGGCGCATTAACTGTCATTGCTGGAGAATTTGATGAACCGTTTCATCATTGCTGACGCGAGTAAATGTATTGGTTGCCGTACCTGTGAAGTAGCGTGCGTGGTTTCTCATCAGGAAAATCAGGACTGTGCATCGCTGACCCCGGAAACTTTTTTACCGCGTATCCATGTCATTAAAGGTGTGAACATTTCCACGGCGACAGTTTGCCGTCAGTGTGAAGATGCACCGTGCGCTAACGTCTGCCCGAATGGTGCTATCAGCCGTGATAAAGGGTTTGTTCATGTGATGCAGGAACGTTGCATTGGTTGCAAAACCTGCGTTGTGGCTTGCCCGTATGGTGCGATGGAAGTGGTGGTACGTCCGGTGATCCGCAACAGCGGCGCGGGTCTGAATGTACGGGCTGACAAAGCCGAAGCCAATAAATGCGACCTGTGCAACCATCGTGAAGACGGCCCGGCGTGTATGGCGGCTTGCCCGACTCATGCGCTGATTTGTGTCGATCGTAATAAACTTGAACAACTGAGCGCAGAAAAACGCCGCCGTACGGCGCTGATGTTCTAAAAATCTTACAGAACTGTTCTGGCATCAAAGGAATTCCCGGAAATATTCGTAGAATACGGAGCGGGCGGTATCGCCGACCTGTGACTGCCGGATGCGACGCTGTCGTGTCCGGCAGGGCGGGTTACGCAATTCATGATGGCGGGAATAACTCAATGGCAAAAAACACATCTTGCGGTGTCCAACTGCGTATTCGTGGCAAAGTGCAGGGCGTCGGTTTTCGTCCGTTTGTCTGGCAGCTGGCACAGCAATTAAATCTTCACGGCGATGTCTGTAATGACGGCGATGGCGTAGAAGTCCGGCTGCGGGAAGACCCGGAAACGTTTCTTGTTCAATTGTATCAGCACTGCCCGCCGCTGGCGCGTATTGATAGCGTCGAGCGTGAGCCGTTTATCTGGTCACAACTGCCCACCGAGTTCACTATACGCCAGAGCACAGGCGGCACCATGAATACGCAAATTGTTCCCGATGCCGCTACTTGCCCTGCTTGCCTTGCCGAAATGAATACCCCAGGCGAACGGCGTTATCGTTATCCGTTTATCAACTGTACCCACTGCGGCCCGCGTTTCACCATTATTCGCGCCATGCCTTACGACCGCCCGTTTACCGTGATGGCGGCGTTTCCGCTATGTCCGGCCTGTGACAAAGAGTACCGTGACCCGCTCGATCGTCGCTTCCACGCCCAGCCGGTGGCCTGCCCGGAGTGTGGCCCGCATCTTGAATGGGTAAGTCATGGTGAACATGCGGAACAAGAGGCGGCATTACAGGCAGCTATCGCACAGTTAAAAATGGGCAAAATTGTCGCCATCAAAGGGATTGGCGGATTTCATCTTGCCTGCGATGCACGTAACAGTAACGCGGTGGCGACACTTCGGGCGCGCAAACATCGCCCGGCGAAACCGCTGGCGGTCATGTTGCCAGTGGCTGACGGTTTACCAGACGCTGCGCGCCAGTTGCTTACCACGCCCGCCGCGCCGATTGTGCTGGTGGATAAAAAATACGTTCCTGAGCTTTGTGATGATATCGCCCCTGACCTTAACGAAGTCGGGGTAATGTTGCCTGCGAACCCGCTCCAGCATTTGCTGTTACAGGAACTGCAATGCCCGCTGGTGATGACCTCCGGCAACCTGAGCGGTAAACCACCAGCTATCAGCAACGAACAGGCGCTGGCGGATTTGCAGGGCATTGCCGACGGATTTTTGATACATAACCGCGACATCGTGCAGCGGATGGATGATTCGGTGGTGCGCGAAAGCGGCGAAATGCTGCGCCGTTCGCGGGGGTATGTGCCGGATGCGCTGGCTTTGCCTCCGGGCTTTAAAAATGTTCCGCCTGTGCTGTGTCTCGGCGCGGATCTGAAAAATACCTTCTGCCTGGTGCGCGGTGAACAAGCGGTGTTGAGTCAGCATCTGGGCGATTTAAGTGACGATGGCATCCAGATGCAGTGGCGCGAAGCGTTACGCCTGATGCAAAACATCTACGATTTCACCCCGCAATACGTTGTGCATGACGCACATCCGGGCTATGTCTCCAGCCAGTGGGCGCGCGAAATGAATCTGCCGACGCAAACGGTGCTGCATCATCATGCCCACGCAGCGGCGTGTCTGGCAGAGCATCAGTGGCCGCTGGATGGCGGTGATGTCATTGCTTTGACGCTCGACGGTATCGGTATGGGGGAGAATGGCGCTTTGTGGGGCGGCGAGTGCCTGCGGGTGAACTATCGCGAATGTGAGCACCTGGGCGGCTTGCCTGCAGTGGCGCTTGCTGGTGGCGATTTGGCGGCGAAGCAGCCGTGGCGAAACCTGCTGGCGCAGTGCCTGCGCTTTGTGCCGGAGTGGCAGAATTATCCCGAAACAGCGAGTGTGCAACAGCAAAACTGGAGCGTGCTGGCGCGGGCCATTGAGCGTGGAATTAACGCGCCGCTGGCGTCATCGTGTGGGCGTTTTTTCGATGCAGTGGCGGCGGCACTGGGCTGTGCGTCAGCCACGTTAAGTTATGAAGGTGAAGCGGCTTGTGCTCTGGAGGCGCTCGCAGCCTCATGCCACGGAGTGACGCATCCGGTGACAATGCCGCGGGTGGACAATCAACTGGATCTCGCCACTTTCTGGCAGCAGTGGCTGAACTGGCAGGCACCGGTTAATCAACGCGCGTGGGCGTTTCATGATGCGCTGGCGCAGGGTTTTGCCGCGTTGATGCGTGAGCAGGCCACGATGCGTGGTATCACTACGCTGGTATTTAGCGGCGGGGTTATTCATAACCGTTTGCTGCGTGCACGTCTGGCGCATTATCTCGCTGATTTCACATTGCTCTTTCCACAGAGTTTACCGGCGGGTGATGGCGGTTTGTCTCTGGGGCAGGGGGTTATTGCTGCGGCGCGTTGGTTAGCGGGTGAAGTCCAGAACGGATAAAACGTGTTGCATTTGGACACCATTGCCGGATGCGGCGTAAACGCCTTATCCGGCCTACACATGCGTCCCCGTAGGTCGGATAAGACGCGCCAGCGTCGCATCCGACATTTTAGGCACAGTAGCCCACCTACATCGGCAATGTTTTCAACAATCCAAATGCCTCTTTCATCCGATCCTCACTGACCACAAAGGCGCGAAGCTGGTCAGCATCGTCAACGCCGCGCGCCACCATTCCCTGGCGTTCGGTATTAATTTGCCAGCGTAAATCCTGACGCTGGGTTTCGCCTGCCAGATGCAGCGGTAATTCCGGCGTTTTGATTTTCACCAGCATCGCCGGGAGTTTCAGCGGCGTGTTATTGCCGAGAAGATTTTTTGCCAGCACCATCGCGCTAAGTTGAATCGGCTGGAGGAACGGCAATACCTGACCGTTAATTTCCGCGCAATCGCCCAGCGCGTAAATATCGGTATTACTGGTTTGCAGATAACTATCGACGCAAACGCCGCGATTAATCGTCAGCCCGGCGCGTCGTGCCAGGGCGGTTTCCGGGCGCAGTCCGGTGGCGGCAATTACCGCATCCACTTCGATATTGCGCTGGCGGTCCAGCGTTGCCTGAATGCCAGAATCCGTTTTTTCCAGCCCCTGTAACTGAGATTTCAACAGCAGATGAACGCCCATCTCCGTCAACCGATGCTGCAAGCGGCTGCTTACTTCCGGTGGCATTAACGACGCCAGAATACTGGCAGCGTTGTCGATTAGCGTGACCGCTTTGCCTGCACGACAAAAATCCATCGCCAGTTCGCTACCAATCAAACCACCGCCAACAATCAACACGCGTCGGGCATCCCGCAGTTGCGTTTCACAGGCGCGATACTCTTGCTGACTATTTAACGTCAGCATTAACTCACGCCCAGGCACAGGCGGGACAAAGGCACTGGCACCGGTTGCCAGTACTAGCTTGTCGTATTGCCACTGATTATTCTGGCTTTTCACCACACGGGCTTCGGCATCGATATCCGTCACCCAGGTTTGTGGAAACAGGTGCAGATTAAACTGCTCGGCAAATTCACCCGCCGTCTGGCGGGTAAGGTCATCGGCACGTTGCCCCTGACTGATAACATGGCTGAGGTCAGGTTTGTTGTACTCATCCATGCTGTCGGCGGCAATCAGGGTTAATGGAATAGTGGCGTCCTGTTTGCGAATATTTTTCACCAGTTGGCGGGCGGCGAAGCCCGAACCGATGATCACAATGCCGTTACTCATTTTGCCTCCGATGCCAGTTCTTCAAAGACGTCTTTGCCGAGGGAGCATTCCGGGCAGAGGAAGTTATCCGGGACTTCACTCCACGGCGTTCCTGGCGCAACGTCCTGCATTGGCTCGCCTTTTGCCGGATCGTAAATCCACTGGCAGACGCTGCACTGCATCCGTGGGCCGAGGTCAGCCGTCGTGGTGGCAGAGGTTTCTTCTTTAACTACCGTATTCACCGTGCTCTGCGGCAGCGGCGCGAGCGCCCACTGACGGGCGATTTCGCGACCGTGTTCACGGCATAACTTCAGAGCGTCCTGGTCTGGTCGCCATTTCGCTTTCAGGCTAAGCGACATTTCGAAACCCGCATCCTGCAGGCGCGTGGAAAGACGATCCACCGCACCGCCGCTCCAGCCGTGAGAGCCGAAAGCACTGGCGCGTTTGTTACGGAAGCGTAAACCAGTCATCTCCTCCACCAGCCCGGCGATTTTCGGCATCATCACGTTATTCATCGTCGAAGTGCCGACCAGCACGCCTTTTGAGCGGAAGACATTAGTCAGGATTTCGTTTTTATCGCTTCGGGCGACGTTGAAAATTTTCACCGCCACGCGTGGGTCGGTTTCCGCAATCCCCTGGGCGATAGCGTCAGCCATCATGCGGGTGTTATTCGACATGGTGTCGTAGAAAATGGTGATTCTGTCTTCCTGATAATCAGCCGCCCATTTCAGGTACAGCTCGACAATTTGCGTCGGGTTATCGCGCCATACCACGCCGTGGGAAGTGGCTATCATATCGACTGGTAAGTTAAAGCCCAGGATCTCGGTAATTTTCGGTGTTACCAGGCGGCTGAACGGCGTCAGGATATTGGCGTAGTAACGCTGGCACTGCTCGAAAAGCTCCGTCTGATCCACTTCATCGTTGAACAGATGCTCGTCGCAGTAGTGTTGACCGAAAGCATCGTTACTGAACAGCACCGCGTCGCCTGTCAGGTAAGTCATCATGCTGTCCGGCCAGTGCAGCATTGGTGTTTCGACAAAAATGAGCTGTTTGCCGTTGCCGATATCCAGCGTGTCGCCAGTTTTCACCACATTAAAATTCCACTCCGGATGATGGTGATGACCATTTATCGAGTCGATAGCGTTGGCTGTACAGTAGATCGGCGTATCGGGAATTTGTGCCATCAGTTCGGTCAGCGCCCCGGCGTGGTCCTCTTCTGCATGGTTAATCACGATGTAATCGATATCCGCCAGATCGATTTCATTACGCAGGTTCTGCACAAATTCGCGGCTGAATTTATGGTCGACGGTGTCGATCAGCACGTTTTTTTCTTCGCGGATGAGGTAGCTGTTGTAACTGCTGCCGCGCAGCGTTTTATATTCCGTACCGTGAAAATCACGCACTTCCCAGTCACGTTGACCAACCCAATGAATGTTATTTTTCACCACAATAGACATAGCAACCTCAATTTATTCAGCGTGTTCTAAAAAGATGTCTTGCTAATTGCAGATTACGTGCCAGTTTTTTATCTGATTGTTTTTACTATATAAATAAAATTATGCTCATTAATGAGTAGTCAAAATGACTATCAATCAAATGGTCGATATGACAATATCTATAGTCAAATTGACAGTGAGGCAAAGATGAGTTTTTCCGTTGATGTGCTGGCGAATATCGCCATCGAATTGCAGCGTGGGATTGGTCATCAGGATCGTTTTCAGCGCCTGATCACCACGCTACGTCAGGTGCTGGAGTGCGATGCGTCTGCGTTGCTACGTTACGATTCGCGGCAGTTTATTCCGCTTGCCATCGACGGTCTGGCAAAGGATGTACTCGGTAGACGCTTTGCGCTGGAAGGGCATCCACGGCTGGAAGCGATTGCCCGCGCCGGGGATGTGGTGCGCTTTCCCGCAGACAGCGAATTGCCCGATCCCTATGACGGTTTGATTCCTGGGCAGGAGAGTCTGAAGGTTCACGCCTGCGTTGGTCTGCCATTGTTTGCCGGGCAAAACCTGATCGGCGCACTGACGCTCGACGGGATGCAGCCCGATCAGTTCGATGTTTTCAGCGACGAAGAGCTACGGCTGATTGCTGCGCTGGCGGCGGGAGCGTTAAGCAATGCGTTGCTGATTGAACAACTGGAAAGCCAGAATATGATGCCAGGCGATGCCACGCCGTTTGAAGCGGTGAAACAGACGCAGATGATTGGCTTGTCCCCTGGCATGACGCAACTGAAAAAAGAGATTGAGATTGTGGCGGCGTCCGATCTCAACGTCCTGATCAGCGGTGAGACGGGAACCGGTAAGGAGCTGGTGGCGAAAGCGATTCATGAAGCCTCGCCACGGGCGGTGAATCCGCTGGTCTATCTCAACTGTGCTGCACTGCCGGAAAGTGTGGCGGAAAGTGAGTTGTTCGGGCATGTGAAAGGAGCGTTTACTGGCGCTATCAGTAACCGCAGCGGGAAGTTTGAAATGGCGGATAACGGCACTCTGTTTCTGGATGAGATCGGCGAGTTGTCGTTGGCATTGCAGGCCAAGCTGCTGAGGGTGTTGCAGTATGGCGATATTCAGCGCGTTGGCGATGACCGTAGTTTGCGGGTCGATGTGCGCGTGCTGGCGGCGACTAACCGCGACTTACGCGAAGAGGTGCTGGCAGGGCGATTTCGCGCTGACTTGTTTCATCGCCTGAGCGTGTTTCCACTTTCGGTGCCGCCGCTGCGTGAGCGGGGCGATGATGTCATTCTGCTGGCGGGGTATTTCTGCGAGCAGTGTCGTTTGCGGCTGGGGCTCTCCCGCGTGGTATTAAGTGCCGGAGCGCGAAATTTACTGCAACACTATCGTTTTCCGGGGAACGTGCGCGAACTGGAACATGCTATTCATCGGGCGGTAGTGCTGGCGAGAGCCACCCGCAACGGCGATGAAGTGATTCTTGAGGCGCAACATTTTGCTTTTCCTGAGGTGACGTTGCCGCCGCCAGAAGCGGCGGCGGTGCCCGTTGTTAAGCAAAACCTGCGTGAAGCGACAGAAGCGTTCCAGCGTGAAACTATTCGTCAGGCACTGGCACAAAATCATCACAACTGGGCTGCCTGCGCGCGGATGCTGGAAACCGACGTCGCCAACCTGCATCGGCTGGCGAAACGTCTGGGATTGAAGGATTAAATAATCCCGGCCTGATAGAAATCCTGCAGGTTTATTGCGCCGGTGAGTTTGCCGTTTTCATCCACCACCGGTGCGGCAGTGATTTTGCGCTTCATCAGGATCTCTTTGGCGTCGATGGCGCGACTTTGCGATTGCAACGTGGTGCCGCCGACCGTCATCGCTTCATTGACTGGCGTGGTGAGTGCGCCGCCGCCAACCAGCCAGCGACGTAAATCGCCGTCGGTAAAGACGCCTTGTACCTGTTGTTGAGCGTCACATACCGCCACCAGCCCCAGACCGGTGCGGCTGAGTTCCAGCATCGCATCCATCACGCTGGCGGTTAACGCCACCTGTGGGATGGCATCGTCACGGCGCATCAGATGATGCACTTTATTCAGCAAGCGAGCGCCCAGTGCCCCGGCTGGGTGGGAGCGGGCAAAATCTTCTTCATTAAATCCGCGCGCCTGCATGACCGCCATCGCCAGCGCGTCACCCATCATCAGGGTATTGACGGTGCTGGAGGTCGGCGCAAGGTGCATCGGGCAGGCTTCGCGTTCTACGGAGATATCCAGCACCGCTTTTGCCGCCAGGCCCAGCGGTGACGTCGGTTTGCCGGTCATCGCCAGCAGCGCGATAGATTTATCTTCCAGACGCGGAATAATCAGATCCAGTTCCTTCGCGCCACCGGAGTAAGAGATAAACAGCATCACATCGCGGCTTTCGATCATCCCCAGATCGCCGTGCAGCGCTTCTGCCGGATGGACAAAAAAAGCCGGAGTGCCGGTACTGGCAAGCGTTGCGGCGATTTTCTTACCAATGTGGCCCGATTTGCCAATTCCCGAAACCACCACTTTGCCTTCACAGTGCAGGATGATATTGGCGGCGCGAACAAAATCATCGCCCAGACGTTCCGGTAAACGGCTTGCTTCCTGCAACTCCAGCATTAACGTCTGACGTCCCGCGTTCAGTAGTGCTTCACTCATTGCTCTCTCCGGTTATGATCACATCGATCCCTTTCTCTTCCAGCGCCTGACGAAACGCCGGATCGATACCTGCGTCGGTAATCAGCTTATCGACGCTTTCAAGACTGCAAACTACGTTGGGGCTTTTACGGCCAAACTTTGATGAGTCCGCCATCAAAATCACTTCGCGCGCGGCATTGCACATTGCCTTACTGACGGTATAAACCTCGTTAAAGGTGGTTACGCCCGCATTGAGATCGATGCCGTCGGTGCCCATAAACAATTTATCGAAGGTGAAATGCTCGAAGGCATTCTCTGCCAGTTGCCCGTGAAATGAGGCCGATTTTTTGCGAAACGTTCCGCCTGGCATCAGGATAGTTTGTTCGTTATCCAGTTCGGATAGCGCATTGACGATATGCAGGCTGTTGGTCATCACCGTGATGTTATTAAAGCGCGAGAGCAGGGGAACCATCTGCAAAACGGTACTGCCAGCATCAAGAATGATCGAATCGCCATCATGGATAAAACTAACGGCAGCTTCTGCAATCAGCTCTTTCTTGTGGGTGTTGATGAGTGTTTTATGATCGATAGGCGGATCGGATTCCTCTTTATTCAACACCACTCCGCCATAAGTACGAATGACGGTTCCGGCATGTTCCAGAATGACCAGATCTTTGCGAATGGTTGTGCCTGTGGTGTCAAAGTATTGCGCCAATTCTTCAACCGAGCATTTACCCTGCTTTTGCAGATACTCCAGAATGGCGGCCTGACGCTGACGAGGTTTCATGGGCGTGATTACCTGATTTAGGTTTCAAAATGATAACTTCGCAAGCAAGTAACATTCACAACGAAATTATCCACGTTTCAGTTTAAGCGCCAATGATAGAGCATTCTGTGATAGTGGATCATGGGGAAAGATCACATCGGGCTGTAAATCACCCGCATGCATACCGGTAATTGCGGGAATTTTTTGCGGTCGGGCGAAGACGGTCAGTCCTTTCATAAACAAGGTGTCGACGATGCGCTGCTGATCGTCCAGCGCGATGGCGACCACGACCCGCGGTTTAAAGCGCCCGCTGGAACGGCCCACGCCAACCCGCCCTTGCTGGCATAGTGTGTCGAAGGCACGGTTAAAACGAGAAATTTGCCAGCCGCCTAAGGCCAGTTGCGCACACCAGGCGATAACGGCGACGGTGATGAGTGCGGATACCATAACTTTTCCTTAATGTAGTGGCGGAAGTCCTGTATGCCTGATGAGCGTAGCGCATCAGGCATTCTATAGTCTCACGGAGATCCTTAATGGATCTCCGCTGTTGATCAGAACATCACCTGACCGCCGGTGACATTGATCGACTGTCCGGTGCAGTACGACGCCTTAGGACTGGCGTAGAACAGCAGCATATTCAGCACATCTTGATAATCGCAGCCGCGTTTGAGCGGTACTTTGTCGATGTAATACTGCTCGACTTGATCCGGTTTGATACCCAGCTTGGTCGCGTATTGTGGCAACAGTGACTGGAACATCGGCGATTTCAGCAGGTTACCGAGCATCAGTGAATGCACCGTAATGCCGTACTCCGCCAGATCCAGCGCCAGTGATTGAGTCAGCCCGACGCCACCAAATTTCGCTGCGCTGTAGCCAGAGTTGTGTTTGCTGCCCACTTTGCCGGATTTCGAGTTGATCTGAATAATGCGCCCCTGAATCCCGTCGCGGATCATCAAACGCGAAAATTCACGCGCACACAGGAAATAACCCACCAGATTCACCTGTAGCGAACGGTCAAAATCGCCGAGCTGGAAGTCGCTGATAAAGGCTGCTTTTGCTATTCCGGCGCTGTAGACCAGCAAATCCACGCGACCAAAGATTTCATCTACCCCACGAGAGAGCGCCAGAACGCTTTGCTCGCTAGTGGCGTCAGCACCAAAACCGTACGCCATACTTTCACCATATTCGGCGTTAATTTCTTGTGCCACATTTGCGGCTTTGTCGCTCTGAATATCGACAACCGCGACGCGATACCCCTCGGCAGCCAGACCGTGGCACAGGAACGCGCCTAAGGTTTGCCCACCACCGATGACAACGGCAACCTGATTCATTTTTTACTCCTTAACAGATTCAAACTTCAAAACCGATCCCGGCGCGATATCGTCGGGGACAGGGCCTGCCACATGGACAGTGCCCGGAAATTCCGCTTCGTTTAAACCATCGAAGCGCAGGGTGACATGACCCAGTTCGCGAAGGTTGTCTTCCGCCACGCTGCCAACAGCGGTCACCGGATAGCGATGCTGCCCGAGTGAAAATTGCAAACCGGGATGGAGTGCACCTTTCAACTCGCCGTGGCAATGAATGAAGCAATACTCTTCGAGGTCCGCAGGCGCGCCTTCACGAAAGGTGATGAGCATCTGGTCACTGAGGGCGTCAATGGCACTCGCGCCGATACGGGTGATGGTGGTCTGATAAATAACGGTCATGTTTCAGCCTCTATTGATAGATAAAACCGGAGACAAACCAGGCGATCAGTACAGTCGGCGCGCCGGTTAAAAAGCGGCTCACCAGTACAGAAGGGACACCGACGCGAACCGTGTCCTGACGGGCTTCCGCCAGCGACAAACCGACCGGGATGAAGTCGCAGGCCGCCTGCGCGTTGATGGCAAACAGTGCCGGTAAAGCCAGATGCGGCGGAATATTGCCGAGACCAATCTGCACGCCAATCAATACGCCGATAACCTGTGCGATAACTGCGCCTGGGCCGAGGAAAGGTGAAAGCAGTGGGAAGGAACAGATGAGCGCCAGCATGACCAGACCCAGTGGATGGCTCGCCAGCGGAGCAAGACCGTGGGCAATCCAGTCACCAAGGCCAGAAGCCATAATGATGCCAATGAGCGCCGAGACGAATGCCATAAACGGCAGAATGGTTTTTAATACAGTGTCGATGGTGTCACGACCAGATTGAAACAGCACCGCAACGGCGGACCCCATGCCCATTCCCACCTTCGCCAGTAAACCATCGCTTTGTTCGGTGATTTTCTTACTGGTGTCATAGTCACGGCCCACGGAAGAGGGTTGTGGTGTCGCATCACCTACTACAGTGATGTTTTCTTCTTTTACGCCAGAGACATAAATATCTTCCACAATGTACTGCGCCAGCGGACCGGACTTGCCCGTCGAGTGGATATTAATGGTGGGAATACGTCGTTTCGGATAGATGCCGCAGCGTAATGTGCCGCCACAGTCGATTACCGCGACACCAATTTCCGCCTCCGCGGGTTCACCTTCTTTAAATCCGTCAATAGCCTGCCAGCCAGTAAGCTGTGCCAGTTTGTCAACAATCGCAGGCCGGGTACCGGCGGTGATATAGACGATTTTTTTTCCCGGCGTGGCTTTCAGCTCAAGCGGGCCGCCCCAGCCACCCGTTCCTTTTTCGATCCGAATATGCGTCATGATGTTGCTCCTGCCAGGTGAACTTTTTGTTCAAGTTGAATGCCCATCTTTTTCTCAAAAATGGCGGTGGTCAGATCGGTCACCCAGCCGCGGAAGAAATTGGTGACCAGACCAACCAGCAGATAACTCACCGCCAGTGGGCCAAGTGGCAGGTTCAGCGTTGTCAGACCGCTGGCAATGCCAAGATAAACAAACAGTTCGCCAGGGTTGATATGGGGGAAGAGGCCATTCATTGAGTGGCAGCTATAAGAGGCCGCCGCGTAGTAGCTGGGTTTGTACTTTTCCGGCATAAAGCGACCCAGGCTTAGGGTCATCGGATTGCAAAAGACAAACGTGCCAATGCACGGTAACAGTAGGTAACGGGAAACAGGGTTACCGGCGCAACGTTGAGCAAAACGTTCAATACGATGCTGACCGATAAAATTAATCAGTGCGTTCATGATAACCAGCAGGCTAATCAACAGCGGAAGAATGCCGGTCACCATCCCGGTAAACACCTCTCCGCCCTTTTGGAACAGCCCGATAAACCACTCTGCACCATGAGTAATGGTTTCTATCATTGTTCTCTCCTTCAGGATTTATTGTTTTATTACCAAACGGCAACCTAATCTAATCAGATTGAAAGATTTAAAAGTGTTATTTTGATCGCAAAATGAAAGATAAATATTTTAATTTGAAAGTTTGAATAAAAGGATAGCGAGGGGAATGAGTTGAGTTATGTAAAGTCCGTATCGGGCAGTGACTACCGCTTCCTTGTGCGGGGCGTGATGCTTTACCATACTTGCCCCTGGTTGAATCTGTTAAATGGACCCCTCATGTTCAAGCGTCGTTATGTAACATTGCTTCCCCTTTTTGTGTTGCTTGCCGCCTGTAGCAGCAAGCCAAAACCTACTGAGACTGATACGACCACCGGAACGCCGTCTGGCGGCTTCCTGCTTGAGCCGCAGCACAATGTGATGCAGATGGGCGGCGATTTCGCTAATAACCCGAATGCCCAGCAGTTCATCGACAAAATGGTGAACAAACACGGTTTCGATCGTCAGCAGTTGCAGGAAATTCTCTCCCAGGCGAAGCGTCTGGATTCGGTACTGCGGCTGATGGATAACCAGGCACCAACCACATCGGTGAAACCGCCATCAGGTCCGAACGGCGCATGGCTCCGTTATCGCAAAAAATTTATTACGCCGGACAACGTGCAGAACGGTGTGGTTTTCTGGAATCAGTATGAAGATGCGTTGAATCGCGCGTGGCAGGTGTATGGAGTACCGCCGGAAATTATCGTCGGGATTATCGGCGTTGAAACCCGCTGGGGGCGCGTGATGGGGAAAACTCGCATCCTCGATGCGCTGGCAACGCTGTCATTTAACTACCCACGCCGCGCGGAGTATTTCTCTGGCGAGCTGGAAACCTTCCTGTTGATGGCGCGCGACGAGCAGGACGATCCGCTCAATCTGAAAGGTTCCTTTGCCGGGGCGATGGGCTACGGACAGTTTATGCCGTCGTCTTACAAACAATATGCGGTAGATTTCAGCGGCGACGGGCATATCAACCTGTGGGATCCGGTTGATGCGATCGGTAGCGTGGCGAACTATTTCAAAGCGCACGGCTGGGTGAAAGGCGATCAGGTCGCGGTAATGGCAAACGGTCAGGCTCCAGGCTTGCCAAATGGCTTCAAAACTAAGTACAGCATTTCGCAGCTTGCCGCCGCAGGTTTAACGCCACAGCAGCCGCTGGGCAACCATCAACAAGCCAGCCTGCTGCGTCTGGATGTTGGCACCGGCTACCAGTACTGGTACGGTCTGCCGAACTTCTACACCATCACCCGTTACAACCACAGCACCCATTACGCAATGGCGGTCTGGCAGTTAGGACAAGCCGTGGCGCTGGCGCGAGTACAGTAGCTATTTACAAGAGGGGGGCGTGAGCTTCCCTCTGGCTAATCAGCTTTTTTCTGAATCCTCCTCGTAAAATTGCAACGCCAACACCATCTTCCTGACGAAAGTGCTATCTTGTCCGGCATAAATTTTTGACTGACAGAGGTTGTGATGACTGACAGTGAACTGATGCAGTTAAGTGAACAGGTTGGGCAGGCGCTGAAAGCCCGTGGCGCAACCGTAACAACTGCCGAGTCTTGTACCGGTGGTTGGGTAGCGAAAGTGATTACCGATATTGCCGGTAGCTCCGCCTGGTTTGAACGCGGATTTGTCACCTACAGTAACGAAGCCAAAGCGCAGATGATCGGCGTACGCGAAGAGACGCTGGCGCAGCATGGCGCGGTGAGTGAACCCGTCGTGGCGGAAATGGCGATAGGCGCACTGAAAGCGGCTCGTGCTGATTATGCCGTGTCTATTAGTGGTATCGCCGGGCCGGATGGCGGCAGTGAAGAGAAGCCTGTCGGCACCGTCTGGTTTGCTTTTGCCACTGCCCGCGGTGAAGGCATTACCCGGCGGGAATGCTTCAGCGGCGACCGTGATGCGGTGCGTCGTCAGGCTACTGCGTATGCATTGCAGACCTTGTGGCAACAATTTCTACAAAACACTTGATACTGTATGAGCATACAGTATAATTGCTTCAACAGAACATATTGACTATCCGGTATTACCCGGCATGACAGGAGTAAAAATGGCTATCGACGAAAACAAACAGAAAGCGTTGGCGGCAGCACTGGGCCAGATTGAGAAACAATTTGGTAAAGGCTCCATCATGCGCCTGGGTGAAGACCGTTCCATGGATGTGGAAACCATCTCTACCGGTTCGCTTTCACTGGATATCGCGCTTGGGGCAGGTGGTCTGCCGATGGGCCGTATCGTCGAAATCTACGGACCGGAATCTTCCGGTAAAACCACGCTGACGCTGCAGGTGATCGCCGCAGCGCAGCGTGAAGGTAAAACCTGTGCGTTTATCGATGCTGAACACGCGCTGGACCCAATCTACGCACGTAAACTGGGCGTCGATATCGATAACCTGCTGTGCTCCCAGCCGGACACCGGCGAGCAGGCACTGGAAATCTGTGACGCCCTGGCGCGTTCTGGCGCAGTAGACGTTATCGTCGTTGACTCCGTGGCGGCACTGACGCCGAAAGCGGAAATCGAAGGCGAAATCGGCGACTCTCACATGGGCCTTGCGGCACGTATGATGAGCCAGGCGATGCGTAAGCTGGCGGGTAACCTGAAGCAGTCCAACACGCTGCTGATCTTCATCAACCAGATCCGTATGAAAATTGGTGTGATGTTCGGTAACCCGGAAACCACTACCGGTGGTAACGCGCTGAAATTCTACGCCTCTGTTCGTCTCGACATCCGTCGTATCGGCGCGGTGAAAGAGGGCGAAAACGTGGTGGGTAGCGAAACCCGCGTGAAAGTGGTGAAGAACAAAATCGCTGCGCCGTTTAAACAGGCTGAATTCCAGATCCTCTACGGCGAAGGTATCAACTTCTACGGCGAACTGGTTGACCTGGGCGTAAAAGAGAAGCTGATCGAGAAAGCAGGCGCGTGGTACAGCTACAAAGGTGAGAAGATCGGTCAGGGTAAAGCGAATGCGACTGCCTGGCTGAAAGATAACCCGGAAACCGCGAAAGAGATCGAGAAGAAAGTACGTGAGTTGCTGCTGAGCAACCCGAACTCAACGCCGGATTTCTCTGTAGATGATAGCGAAGGCGTAGCAGAAACTAACGAAGATTTTTAATCGTCTTGTTTGATACACAAGGGTCGCATCTGCGGCCCTTTTGCTTTTTTAAGTTGTAAGGATATGCCATGACAGAATCAACATCCCGTCGCCCGGCATATGCTCGCCTGTTGGATCGTGCGGTACGCATTCTGGCGGTGCGCGATCACAGTGAGCAAGAACTGCGACGTAAACTCGCGGCACCGATTATGGGCAAAAATGGCCCAGAAGAGATTGATGCTACGGCAGAAGATTACGAGCGCGTTATTGCCTGGTGCCATGAACATGGCTATCTCGATGACAGCCGATTTGTTGCGCGCTTTATCGCCAGCCGTAGCCGCAAAGGTTATGGACCTGCGCGTATTCGCCAGGAACTGAATCAGAAAGGTATTTCCCGCGAAGCGACAGAAAAAGCGATGCGTGAATGTGACATCGACTGGTGCGCACTGGCGCGCGATCAGGCGACGCGAAAATATGGCGAACCTTTGCCAACTGTCTTTTCAGAAAAAGTTAAGATCCAGCGTTTTCTGCTCTATCGTGGCTATCTGATGGAAGATATCCAGGAGATTTGGCGAAATTTTGCCGACTGAACGCATACGGTATTTTACTTCCCAGTCAAGAAAACTTATCTTATTCCCACTTTTCAGTTACCAGCCCGGCGGTTAAGACACGCTGGAGCTGGTGGCGATATTTCGTTAGCTTGATTTCAGGATAATTATGAGCAAGAGCACCGCTGAGATCCGTCAGGCGTTTCTCGACTTTTTCCATAGTAAGGGACATCAGGTAGTTGCCAGCAGCTCCCTGGTACCCCATAACGACCCAACTTTGTTGTTTACCAACGCCGGGATGAACCAGTTCAAGGATGTGTTCCTTGGGCTCGACAAGCGTAATTATTCCCGCGCTACCACTTCCCAACGCTGCGTGCGTGCGGGTGGTAAACACAACGACCTGGAAAACGTCGGTTACACCGCGCGTCACCATACCTTCTTCGAAATGCTGGGCAACTTCAGCTTCGGCGACTATTTCAAACACGATGCCATTCAGTTTGCATGGGAACTGCTGACCAGCGAAAAATGGTTTGCCCTGCCGAAAGAGCGTCTGTGGGTTACCGTCTATGAAAGCGACGACGAAGCCTACGAAATCTGGGAAAAAGAAGTAGGGATCCCGCGCGAACGTATTATTCGCATCGGCGATAACAAAGGTGCGCCATACGCATCTGACAACTTCTGGCAGATGGGTGACACTGGTCCGTGCGGCCCGTGCACCGAAATCTTCTACGATCACGGCGACCACATTTGGGGGGGCCCTCCGGGAAGCCCGGAAGAAGACGGCGACCGCTACATTGAGATCTGGAACATCGTCTTCATGCAGTTCAACCGCCAGGCCGATGGCACGATGGAACCGCTGCCGAAGCCGTCTGTAGATACCGGTATGGGTCTGGAGCGTATTGCTGCGGTGCTGCAACACGTTAACTCTAACTATGACATCGACCTGTTCCGCACGCTGATCCAGGCGGTAGCGAAAGTCACTGGCGCAACCGATCTGAGCAATAAATCGCTGCGCGTAATCGCTGACCACATTCGTTCTTGTGCGTTCCTGATCGCGGATGGCGTAATGCCGTCCAATGAAAACCGTGGTTATGTACTGCGTCGTATCATTCGTCGCGCAGTGCGTCACGGTAATATGCTCGGCGCGAAAGAAACCTTCTTCTACAAACTGGTTGGTCCGCTGATCGACGTTATGGGCTCTGCGGGTGAAGACCTGAAACGCCAGCAGGCGCAGGTTGAGCAGGTGCTGAAGACTGAAGAAGAGCAGTTTGCTCGTACTCTGGAGCGCGGTCTGGCGTTGCTGGATGAAGAGCTGGCAAAACTTTCTGGTGATACGCTGGATGGTGAAACTGCTTTCCGTCTGTACGACACCTATGGCTTCCCGGTTGACCTGACGGCTGATGTTTGTCGTGAGCGCAACATCAAAGTTGACGAAGCTGGTTTTGAAGCTGCAATGGAAGAGCAGCGTCGTCGCGCGCGCGAAGCCAGCGGCTTTGGTGCCGATTACAACGCAATGATCCGTGTTGACAGTGCATCTGAATTTAAAGGCTATGACCATCTGGAACTGAACGGCAAAGTGACTGCGCTGTTTGTTGATGGTAAAGCGGTTGATGCCATCAATGCAGGCCAGGAAGCTGTGGTCGTGCTGGATCAAACGCCATTCTATGCGGAATCCGGCGGTCAGGTTGGCGATAAAGGCGAACTGAAAGGCGCTAACTTCTCCTTTGCGGTGGAAGATACGCAGAAATACGGCCAGGCGATTGGTCACATCGGTAAACTTGCTGCGGGTTCTCTGAAAGTGGGCGACGCGGTGCAGGCTGATGTTGATGAGGCTCGTCGCGCCCGTATTCGTCTGAATCACTCCGCAACGCACCTGATGCACGCTGCGCTGCGCCAGGTTCTGGGTACTCATGTATCGCAGAAAGGTTCACTGGTTAACGACAAGGTGCTGCGCTTCGACTTCTCACACAACGAAGCGATGAAACCAGAAGAGATTCGTGCGGTCGAAGACCTGGTGAACACACAGATTCGTCGCAATTTGCCGATCGAAACCAACATCATGGATCTCGAAGCGGCGAAAGCGAAAGGTGCGATGGCGCTGTTCGGCGAGAAGTATGATGAGCGCGTACGCGTGCTGAGCATGGGCGATTTCTCTACCGAGTTGTGTGGCGGTACTCACGCCAGCCGCACTGGTGATATTGGTCTGTTCCGCATCATCTCTGAATCGGGTACTGCTGCAGGCGTTCGTCGTATCGAAGCGGTAACCGGAGAAGGTGCTATCGCCACCGTTCATGCAGACAGCGATCGCTTAAGCGAAGTCGCGCATCTGCTGAAAGGCGATAGCAATAATCTGGCTGATAAAGTGCGCTCAGTACTGGAACGTACGCGTCAGCTGGAAAAAGAGTTACAACAGCTTAAAGAACAAGCTGCCGCACAGGAGAGCGCAAATCTTTCCAGTAAGGCAATTGATGTTAATGGTGTTAAGCTGTTGGTTAGCGAGCTTAGCGGTGTTGAGCCGAAAATGTTGCGTACCATGGTTGACGATTTAAAAAATCAGCTGGGGTCGACAATTATCGTGCTGGCAACGGTAGTCGAAGGTAAGGTTTCTCTGATTGCAGGCGTATCTAAGGACGTCACAGATCGTGTGAAAGCAGGGGAACTGATTGGTATGGTCGCTCAGCAGGTGGGCGGCAAGGGTGGTGGACGTCCTGACATGGCGCAAGCCGGTGGTACGGATGCTGCGGCCTTACCTGCAGCGTTAGCCAGTGTGAAAGGCTGGGTCAGCGCGAAATTGCAATAATATAAGCGTCAGGCAATGCCGTGGACTCGCTTCACGGCATTCGCATTAACGCTATCGACAACGATAAAGTCAGGTTGAAGTTGTGTATATCGGCTAAACTTAGGTTTAACAGAATGTAATGCCATGACTGCTTAGATGTAATGTGTTTGTCATTGCTTACTTTTTGGCGTTATATGATGGATAATGCCGGGATACAGAGAGACCCGACTCTTTTAATCTTTCAAGGAGCAAAGAATGCTGATTCTGACTCGTCGAGTTGGTGAGACCCTCATGATTGGGGATGAGGTCACCGTGACAGTTTTAGGGGTAAAGGGCAACCAGGTACGTATTGGCGTAAATGCCCCGAAGGAAGTTTCTGTTCACCGTGAAGAGATCTACCAGCGTATCCAGGCTGAAAAATCCCAGCAGTCCAGTTACTAATCTTTCCGCGTCTCATCTTTATCGGTGAGACGCACCCTCAAAATTTCTCCTTCACTCTATAGTCTTTTCGCTTTACTCCCGTTCATTCAACTTAAGTCTCCATTTTTTTGCATTACTACTATCTGTCAGACCTCCATTCTTCTGTTGATAAAACACTCTTTTTGACGTTTTTACAGACTAATTGAACGTGAAGTGTGCAAACGATAAAAGTGTAGGAAAAATTGTTTGACTTATAAGTCTCAGAAAGTAATATGTGCGCCACGCAGCGACGATGAGCGATAAACAAGTTCTTCGAAGCACTCGTAAGAGGCGTGTGGTGAGGTGGCCGAGAGGCTGAAGGCGCTCCCCTGCTAAGGGAGTATGCGGTCAAAAGCTGCATCCGGGGTTCGAATCCCCGCCTCACCGCCATTTGCATCCGTAGCTCAGCTGGATAGAGTACTCGGCTACGAACCGAGCGGTCGGAGGTTCGAATCCTCCCGGATGCACCATCTCTTACTTGATACGGCTTTAGTAGCGGTATCAAAAAATCTGCAGTAAAGTAAGTTTCCCGATGCATCCGTAGCTCAGCTGGATAGAGTACTCGGCTACGAACCGAGCGGTCGGAGGTTCGAATCCTCCCGGATGCACCATCTCTTACTTGATATGGCTTTAGTAGCGGTATCAATATCAGCAGTAAAATAAATTTCCCGATGCATCCGTAGCTCAGCTGGATAGAGTACTCGGCTACGAACCGAGCGGTCGGAGGTTCGAATCCTCCCGGATGCACCATATTCTCCGAAATCTTCAGCAATGAAGGTATCGAAGAGGTAGCGGAATTAACCGCAGGCACTAGGGATGATAACGTTGCTTTAGCAACGGCCCGAAGGGCGAGCCGCAAGGCGAGTAATCCTCCCGGATGCACCATCTCTTAATTGATATGGCTTTAGTAGCGGTATCAATATCAGCAGTAGAATAAGTTTTCCCGATGCATCCGTAGCTCAGCTGGATAGAGTACTCGGCTACGAACCGAGCGGTCGGAGGTTCGAATCCTCCCGGATGCACCATATTCTCCGTAACCTTCAGCAATGAAGGTATCGAAGAGATAGCGGTATTAACCGCAGGCACCAGGAAGGATAACGTTGCGCCAGCAACGGCCCGAAGGGCGAACGTCAGTGAGTCATCCTCCCGGATGCACCATCTTCTCCAAAAAATTTCCTTCAAAAATATCTCATTTCTAAATAACTCCTTTATCCATTTCCTGAATTTTCTTCTCCTTCGCCATCAGCGACAAAATCAAGCAATTACGCTAAAGTAGCGTCATATTTTTCGACTTGCGAGAAGACCATGTACGAGCGTTATGCAGGTTTAATTTTTGATATGGATGGCACAATCCTGGATACGGAGCCTACGCACCGTAAAGCGTGGCGCGAAGTATTAGGGCACTACGGTCTTCAGTACGATATTCAGGCGATGATTGCGCTTAATGGATCGCCCACCTGGCGTATTGCTCAGGCAATTATTGAGCTGAATCAGGCCGATCTCGACCCGCATGCGTTAGCGCGTGAAAAAACAGAAGCAGTAAGAAGTATGCTGCTGGATAGCGTCGAACCGCTTCCTCTTGTTGATGTGGTGAAAAGTTGGCATGGTCGTCGCCCAATGGCTGTAGGAACGGGGAGTGAAAGCGCCATCGCTGAGGCATTGCTGGCGCACCTGGGATTACGCCATTATTTTGACGCCGTCGTCGCTGCCGATCACGTCAAACACCATAAACCCGCGCCAGACACATTTTTGTTGTGCGCGCAGCGTATGGGCGTGCAACCGACGCAGTGTGTGGTCTTTGAAGATGCCGATTTCGGTATTCAGGCGGCCCGTGCAGCAGGCATGGACGCCGTGGATGTTCGCTTGCTGTGAGTGAAGCGTTATCGCTTTTCTCGTTGTTTGCCAGTAGTTTTCTCAGCGCTACACTATTACCCGGCAACTCCGAAGTCGTGCTGGTGGCAATGTTGCTTTCCGGGATCAGTCATCCCTGGGTTTTAGTTTTAACAGCAACAATGGGTAATAGCCTTGGAGGGTTAACTAACGTTATCCTTGGGCGTTTCTTTCCATTGCGTAAAACATCGCGCTGGCAAGAGAAAGCTACCGGCTGGCTGAAACGCTATGGTGCAGTCACGCTATTATTAAGCTGGATGCCCGTGGTTGGCGATTTACTGTGTCTGTTAGCGGGATGGATGCGCATCTCGTGGGGACCGGTAATCTTTTTTTTGTGCCTTGGTAAAGCGTTACGCTATGTTGCAGTTGCAGCAGCGACCGTTCAGGGCATGATGTGGTGGCACTAATTGTAGGCCTGCACATATGGTCACCATTACAGTTATGCTAATTAAAACGATTTTGACAGGCGGGAGGTCAATTTGATCCCGGACGTATCACAGGCGCTGGCCTGGCTGGAAAAACATCCTCAGGCGTTAAAGGGGATACAGCGTGGGCTGGAGCGCGAAACTTTGCGTGTTAATGCTGATGGCACACTGGCAACAACAGGTCATCCTGAAGCATTAGGTTCCGCACTGACGCACAAATGGATTACTACCGATTTTGCGGAAGCATTGCTGGAATTCATTACACCAGTGGATGGTGATATTGAACATATGCTGACCTTTATGCGCGATCTGCATCGTTATACGGCGCGCAATATGGGCGATGAGCGGATGTGGCCGTTAAGTATGCCATGCTACATCGCAGAAGGTCAGGACATCGAACTGGCACAGTACGGCACTTCTAACACCGGACGCTTTAAAACGCTGTATCGTGAAGGGCTGAAAAATCGCTACGGCGCGCTGATGCAAACCATTTCCGGCGTGCACTACAATTTCTCTTTGCCAATGGCATTCTGGCAAGCGAAGTGCGGTGATATCTCGGGCGCTGATGCCAAAGAGAAAATTTCTGCGGGCTATTTCCGCGTTATCCGCAATTACTATCGTTTCGGTTGGGTCATTCCTTATCTGTTTGGTGCATCTCCGGCGATTTGTTCTTCTTTCCTGCAAGGAAAACCAACGTCGCTGCCGTTTGAGAAAACCGAGTGCGGTATGTATTACCTGCCGTATGCGACCTCTCTTCGTTTGAGCGATCTCGGCTATACCAATAAATCGCAAAGCAATCTTGGTATTACCTTCAACGATCTTTACGAGTACGTAGCGGGCCTTAAACAGGCAATCAAAACGCCATCGGAAGAGTACGCGAAGATTGGTATTGAGAAAGACGGTAAGAGGCTGCAAATCAACAGCAACGTGTTGCAGATTGAAAACGAACTGTACGCGCCGATTCGTCCAAAACGCGTTACCCGCAGCGGCGAGTCGCCTTCTGATGCGCTGTTACGTGGCGGCATTGAATATATTGAAGTGCGTTCGCTGGACATCAACCCGTTCTCGCCGATTGGTGTAGATGAACAGCAGGTGCGATTCCTCGACCTGTTTATGGTCTGGTGTGCGCTGGCTGATGCACCGGAAATGAGCAGTAGCGAACTTGCCTGTACACGCGTTAACTGGAACCGGGTGATCCTCGAAGGTCGCAAACCGGGTCTGACGCTGGGTATCGGCTGCGAAACCGCACAGTTCCCGTTACCGCAGGTGGGTAAAGATCTGTTCCGCGATCTGAAACGCGTCGCGCAAACGCTGGATAGTATTAACGGCGGCGAAGCGTATCAGAAAGTGTGTGATGAACTGGTTGCCTGCTTCGATAATCCCGATCTGACTTTCTCTGCCCGTATCTTAAGGTCTATGATTGATACTGGTATTGGCGGAACAGGCAAAGCATTTGCAGAAGCCTACCGTAATCTGCTGCGTGAAGAGCCGCTGGAAATTCTGCGCGAAGAGGATTTTGTAGCCGAGCGCGAGGCGTCTGAACGCCGTCAGCAGGAAATGGAAGCCGCTGATACCGAACCGTTTGCGGTGTGGCTGGAAAAACACGCCTGACAGAAAAGAAAAAGGCCACTCGTGAGTGGCCAAAATTTCATCTCTGAATTCAGGGATGATGATAACAAATGCGCGTCTTTCATATACTCAGACTCGCCTGGGAAGAAAGAGTTCAGAAAATTTTTAAAAAAATTACCGGAGGTGGCTAAATGCCGTTGTTAGATAGCTTCACAGTCGATCATACCCGGATGGAAGCGCCTGCAGTTCGGGTGGCGAAAACAATGAACACCCCGCATGGCGACGCAATCACCGTGTTCGATCTGCGCTTCTGCGTGCCGAACAAAGAAGTGATGCCAGAAAGAGGGATCCATACCCTGGAGCACCTGTTTGCTGGTTTTATGCGTAACCATCTTAACGGTAATGGTGTAGAGATTATCGATATCTCGCCAATGGGCTGCCGCACCGGTTTTTATATGAGTCTGATTGGTACGCCAGATGAGCAGCGTGTTGCTGATGCCTGGAAAGCGGCAATGGAAGACGTGCTGAAAGTGCAGGATCAGAATCAGATCCCGGAACTGAACGTCTACCAGTGTGGCACTTACCAGATGCACTCGTTGCAGGAAGCGCAGGATATTGCGCGTAGCATTCTGGAACGTGACGTACGCATCAACAGCAACGAAGAACTGGCACTGCCGAAAGAGAAGTTGCAGGAACTGCACATCTAGTCAGTAAACTATCTTCACAATTAATTGAAAAAAGCCAGTTCAAATGAACTGGCTTAGTTGTACTTAGTGCGCACCGCCTCCGCCGCCACCTGCGCCAAATGGCGGTTTAGCAAACCACACCAGCCCCAGCAGGACGAGGAATATCCCGGCTGACATCCAGAAGATCTCATTGGCGGAAATAATCAGCCCCTGATTGGTGATCTGCTGGGCAATCCAGCCTGATGCCTGCTGTTGCGTCATCCCAAGCCCTTCCAGTTGACTGTACATCGCCTGGGCATTCGGGTTGAACGGGTTTACCGACTCAGTCAACTGCGCATGGTGCATCGACTCGCGGTTGGTCCACATGGTCGTGGTTATCGACGTGCCGATAGACCCCGCCAGCGTTCGCGTAAAGTTAGAGAGGCTCGATGCCGCCGCCAGTCGTTCCGGTGGCAAACCAGACAGCGTAATGGTGGTCAGCGGCATAAAGAAGCAGGCCACCGCAAACCCCTGGATAAACTGCGGCCAGGCCGACGCGCCAAAATCCATACCTGGTTCAAAGGTATAGGCACGCCAGTAGAAGCAGACGGCATACATAATAAAGCTGAAGGTTACCAGCCGCCGCATATCCAGTTTATGCGCGAAGCGGCCGATAATCGGCGACAGGATCACCGGAATAATCCCTACCGGCGCAGAGGCCAAACCTGCCCAGGTCGCCGTGTAACCGTAGACCTCCTGCAACAACTGCGGCAGCAGAACAATAGCGCCGAAGTAGAGCATATACGCGAGGCTGATACACAAGCAGCCGATGGTGAAGTTGCGCGACTTAAACAACGACAGATCGACTATCGGGTTATCGTCGGTCAGCTCCCAGACAATCAGGAAGCAGATAGCCACCACCGCCACCACGGTAAGGATGATAATTTCCTGTGATGAAAACCAGTCCAGCTCTTTACCGCGGTCGAGCATAATCTGCAGGCTGCCGATACCAATAACCAGCAGTGCCAGCCCCACGGCATCAATCCGCCGCCGTTCGGTGCGGGTTTCACGTCCGCGCAGAGTTTGCAGTGTCATCAACACCACCGCCACGCCAATCGGCACGTTGATGAAGAATATCCAGCCCCAGTGGTAATTATCGCTGATATAACCGCCGAGGATCGGGCCGCAAATTGGCGCGACAATCACCGTCATCGACCACAACGCCAGCGCGATCGAGCGTTTGGCTGGCGGGTAGTTATTCAGCAATAGACTTTGCGAAAGCGGGATCAACGGCCCGGCGACAATCCCCTGAATCACGCGGAAGAAGATCAGCATATTCAGGCTGCTGGAGACACCACACGCCCACGACGCAATAGCAAAGGCGATGGTGGACCAAAGGAACAGTTTCACTTCCCCGACGCGCTTTGCCAGCCAGCCGGTAAGCGGGATCGAGATGGCATTCGCCACCCCGAAAGAAGTGATTACCCACGTTCCCTGGCTGAGCGATGAGCCCAGATTCCCGGCGATAGTGGGGATCGCCACGTTAGCAATGGTGGAGTCCAGCACCTGCATGAATGTCGCCAGTGACAGCGCAATCGTCATAATGACCAGTTGCGCGCCTTCCAGCGGTTTTTGCTGTTGCATCACACGCACCTCTGGATTAGCCAGCGTTAGCTTTTACGATATCGTCGATCAGTTTATTGACAGGTGCCAGGCTGATTTCACGCGCGGTGCTTACCGCTACCGGAGTGGAACGTACTTTATTTGCCAGTACCTGACCGTCACGGTTAGTGGTATTGACGCTCACCAGCGTGGACAAACCGATACGCAGCGGATATTGCTCCAGCTGTTTCTGGTCCAGTTCGATACGCACAGGCAGACGCTGAACGACTTTGATCCAGTTACCGGTCGCATTTTGCGCTGGAAGCAGTGAGAACGCGCTACCTGTGCCCATATCCAGACCAACCACTTTACCGGTGTATTTCACATCATCGCCGTAAATATCCGTGGTGATAGTGACCGGCTGACCGATACGCATATTGGCAATCTGCGTCTCTTTAAAGTTGGCATCCACCCACATATTGGTGGCTGGAACGACCGCCATCAGCGGCGTCGTTGGGCTAATTTGCGCCCCAGGCTGTACCGCGCGGCGGGAGACATAACCGGTCATCGGACTGACAATACGAGTACGCTCCAGCGCCAGCCAGGCGTTACGTACTTCGGTGGCAGCCTGTTGCACGGCTGGCTGATCTTCCAGTTTAGTCCCCAGAATCATCGCCTGATTGGCATTGTATTGTTGAATCGCGACGTCCAGTTGCGCCTGGGCACTGGTGACGGCGTCGCGGGCGTGTTGCAGCTCTTCGCGACCAATCAGGTTGGCATTGCCCAGCGGCACACGGCGGTTGTAGTCGCTTTGTGCTTTCGCGAGGGCGATTTTCTGCACCTCAATATTCGCCTGCAACTGCTTGCTGTTAATCATCAGCTGGTGGGTTTGGCGAACGCTGGAAGCCAGTGCAGTTTTGGCTTTTTCAAACGCCTGGCGAGCATCTGTCGGGTCGAGAGTGACCAGCACGTCGCCTTCTTTTACAAAATCGGTGTTATCGGCCCAGACTTTCGTCACGCTGCCAGACACCTGAGACATAATTTGAATTTGATTCCCTGCCACGTATGCGTCATCGGTTTCTTCGAAGTGACGCAGTACCAAAAACCAATAAATCCCTATCGCTACGGCAATAATTATAAAGAGCAAGGTGAGAAGGAGGAGCAGACGCTTACGTTTGCCGCTCTTCTTTACCGGTTGCTGCGGGGTTTGAGTCTCCGCATTTGCGCTCATATTGTTCTCCACGATCTTCTTAACTCATCGGCTGAGCCGACCTGCTTGCCAAAAAGGCCAGCATGTTGCGATGCTGGCCAGTCATTTTTTCTTTTATAAATCTGGATTTTTGAGCGAGATGACGCGTTAGCTCATCGCTTCGAGAACCACACCGTCTTGTTCCATCTGGTCGAGACGGGAGAGCAATTTGCGGGTGATTTGCTCGAGCTGATCTTTTTCTGTTGTGCTGAGCGCGGACCAGAGTTGATGCAGGCAGTTATGCTGCGGTGGTAAAACCTCGCGCAAAAACTCGTGACCTTTTTCCGTTAATTGCAGATGCAGGCAGCGGCGATCGTTATCGCTTTCACGACGTTCGATCCAACCGCGTTTTTCCAGTTCATCGGCAATACGCGTCGCGTTGGTACGGGATGATCCAAGAGCACAACTTAATTCAGAAGGCTGAATACTGTGGTTTTCCTGAGACTCCAGCGTAATCAACGCCATAAACAACGTCTCGTTAATCCCCTGAGCCTTCAGCATTTTATTGCGGTTCTCCAGCAGCTTGCTTTGCATGTGCATGCAAAGACGAGTCAGAAGGATCTCCTGATAAGGAAAATCTTCGTGGCGGCTGGCGCGAAATTTTAGCATTTGTTCAATGGGCGTAAACGAACTATCCATTTGGGTATGACCTCATTAATTTCAGCCGATATAGTAACGACAGTGACAAATAAAGTAAATGTATTGTTTTAGAAAAATGATTCTTGTGGGTTATATAATCGCCATCACTTTCCAGGCGAGCCCATAGGCCAGCGCACTAAGCAGTGTTGGGATGATAATGCTGCGTGTTTTATAGAAACTGGCACCCAGTACCGCGAAGCCGACCAGCGTGGGCACGAAACGGCGTGTATCGTGCATCACTTCTGGTGCGGTAGAGACAACCAGCAGAGCGCATATCGAGGCGATGCCAATGGTGTCGAGCAAAATACCTACCGCGCCACGTTTGGTTGGGCGGGCATTACCCACACGCAGGCGCAGCGGCAAATAGCGGAAGCAATAATTCGCCACGCCAACTAGTAACCCAAGCAGCAGAACCTCATAGCTCATCGGGCGCTCCTTGCCAGAATGCCTGGATTAACGCAGTGAGGCAGCCACAGACAATGCCTGCCAGAATGGCGACGGGAATAGAAAATAGCGTTACGCCTGCAAGGGCACCAACTAACGCTGCGGTAACGCAAAGAGATTGTTTGCGCTGGAAAGAGGCGAGCAGGAAACTCATAAAGAGTGCCGGAAGCATAAAACCTAATGCAGCTTCAACGGCGGGATAACCTTGCAGCAAGCCGCTGCCGGAGAATGCCCCTATTACCGTACCAAATACCCACGATGACCATGAACTGAAGGCAATGCCGATCATCCAGTTCTCGCTCCAGCGGCGATTATTGCGTACCAGTTTTGCGGTTGCGGCGGCAAAAACCTCATCCGTCAGGCCAAACGCCCACAGGGCGGTTTTCGATTTTTGCAGACGCTGAATAATACGGCTACGCAGTGACGGGCCATACAACACATGGCGAACATCCATTGCCATGACGGTCAGTGCAGCAATCCACAAACTACTCCCGGCTGCCAGCATCGCGGTAATGACGAACTGGCTCGCGCCTGCATAAATGATGCAGGAGAAAAAAACGCTTTCGAGAGGAGAGAATCCCAGACGGGTCGCATTCAGACCGAACGCAAAGGCCACCGGAATATAACTAATAACAATCGGTAAACTGTCTTTGCATCCTTCCATGAAGGTCGCCGAACCAGGAGCAGGCTGTGGAGTAGGGCTTTCCATAGAGTGTACGCTTAACGATTGTTAATATTATAAATAGACTGAATGAATATCTTAACCTTATCAGACTGATGGGCTTCTTAACACCCTTATAAGTGTAAAGCCACGAAAACGGTTGCTGATTGCTTAATTTGCGGCTTCCTGACGATGAAAACCTCGCCACCAGACCAGTAAGTTAACCAGGGCAATCGTCGCGCCAGCCAGACAAACGCCAGCCCAACCGCCATGTTGCCAGGCTGAGGCTGAAATTAGCGAACCGGCGGCACCGCCAATAAAGTAGCTAGTCATGTAACCTGCGGTCAGGCGATTGCGCGCATCAGGATGTATCCGATAAATTACCGTCTGGTTAGTGATATGCACGCCCTGCACGGTGAGATCCAGCACCAGGATTCCGATAATCAACGCCAGTACGGAAGTGTGACCAAACCAGATCGCCAGCCATGAAAGTAATAGCAGCAGCAGACCGAAAGTTGTGGTGTGGTGCGATTTGCCCTTATCGGCAAAACCGCCCGCCGGACGAGCGCCCAACGCTCCGGCAGCTCCCGCAAGTCCAAACAGACCAATTACACCATCGCTGTAGTTAAAAGGTGGAGCGGCAAGCAAAAAGGCCATTGAGGTCCAGAGAATGCTGAAATTGGCAAAGGTCAGGCAGCCCAGCAACGCGCGGGTACGCAGAATTTTATCGCTGATAAACATACTGAAAACGGAACCCAACAACTGTGGGTAGTTGAGGTGGGTTTCTGATTTCATTTGTGGCAGACCACGCCATAATGCCAGCGCCATCAGTGCCATTAACACCGAAGCAACCCAAAAGACGGTGCGCCAGCCGCCGAGATTCGCCAGCAATCCGGCAACTGTCCGTGCCAGCAAGATCCCCAACAGCAGACCGCTCATAATAGTGCCAACCACTTTGCCGCGTTTGTCCGGTGAAGCCAGCGTCGCTGCCAGCGGAACCAGAATTTGTGCCACGACAGAGAATAAACCGGTTAATGCCGTACCGAGGATCATCATCGCCAGCGACTGACTGCTGGCAGTGATTAACATGCCGCCTGCCGCCAGTAAGGTCATCGAGACAATCAGGCGGCGGCGTTCAAACATATCACCGAGGGGAACAAGAAACAGCAGACCTGCTGCATAGCCCAATTGCGCGGCGGTAACAATAAAGCCTGCCGAACTGGCGGAAAGGGAAAAGTTACGCGCGATGGTGTCGAGCAATGGCTGAGCGTAATAGTTACTGGCGACCGCCAGACCGGTGGCGATAGACATCAGCACGATCAGCGCCGGGCTAAGCTCATGATTAGGTTTAGTCATTATTTTTGTTCATCAGGTGATGATTAAGCTGGAAATCAATAATAGCGGATGTTGATGAATATGGGATGAAAGATAGCTTGTTGAAATGTGCGATGTGGTTTGTAGGCATGATAAGACGCGCCAGCGTCGCATCAGGCATTGTGCACAGAACGGCGGATGCGGCGAAAACGCCTTATCCGCCATACGGAATGAGTGTATTTTGTAGGCATGATAAGACGCTCCAGCGTCGCATCAGGCATTGTGTACAGAGCGGCGGATGAGGTAAAAACGCCTTATCCGCCCGAATAAAAATTACTTCTGCGCTGCCAGCGCCTCATTCACCCAGCCATCGAACTGCTGCTGGTGGGCTTTGATCCAGCCATCAACATGGCCCTGAATATCGCCTTCTGAGGCTTTGCCGTCATGCATAATGGCGTTCTGGGCGTTAATATCTGCCACTGGCAACTGCATAATGGCAAACAGTTTCGCTGCTGCCGGGTTTTTCTCGGCCCAGGCTTTGTTGGCAACGATATGCATGGTGCTGACCGGGAAGCCATAATTCGCACCATTCGGCAGTTTGGTATCGGCGTTTTTATCGCCCGGCAGTGCGGAGAACGGCACCTGCAACCAGACCACATCTTTCCCTGGCTTCAGCTCATTACTCACCCAGTACGGCGTCCAGGTGTAGTAAAACACCGGTTTGCCCTCTTTGTAGCGACTGATGGTGTCGGCCATCATCGCCGCGTAGTTCCCCTGATTATGCGTCACGGTATGGGTCAGTTCATACGCGGCAAGCTGGTGGTTGATCGCACCTTCGCAGCCCCAGCCAGGGTTACAACCGGTTAAATCCGCTTTTCCGTCGCCGTTGGTATCGAACAGTTTGGCGATCTTCGGATCTTTCAGTTGTGCGATGTTGGTGATTTTGTACTGGTCGGCGGTTTTCTTATCGATCAGGTAACCCTGTGCCGCGCCGTTAACAAATACCCCTTCACGATAAAATTTCTTATCGCCACCGGCAGCTTCGTACATGTTGTCATGCAGTGGCGTCCAGTTCACGGCGGTGAAGGTTGCATCGCCGGAAGCAAGCGAGGTGTAGCCAACGTTGTAATCTACTTCGCTGGGTTTGTTGACGGTATAACCTAATTTCTCCAGCGCACGACTGACCAGCAGCGTCTGGAAGGTTTCTTCAGTGATGGTGCTCTGAACTGGATTAACAGTAATGCCTTTGCCCGGCAGATCGGCAGCAAAAGTTTGTGTAGAGATAAGCGTGGCAAACGCTGTCGCAAAAAGTACGCTATGTCGCATTGTTATTCCTTTTTTTGGCAGGGTGATAATGCCCGGCGTCACCGGGCAAGTGCAGAGTTACTTAATGAATGGGCGGGTCAGCAGACCAACAGGGCCAGTGGTGTACCAGCGACGGTTGCCGCGACTGCGTGAGTCGCGCCCAACGGCCTGCGTCAGACGATCGAGGATAATGGCGAGGATCACAATCCCGACGCCGCCAACGGTGGCAAGCCCCATATCCAGACGACCGATACCGCGAAGTACCATCTGACCCAACCCGCCGACGGCAATCATCGAGGCGATGACCACCATAGAAAGGGCCAGCATCAGCGTCTGGTTAACGCCCGCCATAATGGTCGGCATCGCCAGCGGTAACTGAACTTTGAACAGCATCTGGCGCGGGCTGGCACCGAATGAGCGCGAGGCTTCAATCAGATCCGCCGGAACCTGGTTAATCCCCAGAATGGTCAGACGGATAATCGGCGGCAGAGCAAAGATGATCGTCACCACCACGCCCGGCACGTTACCGATACCAAATAGCATGACGATTGGCACCAGATAAACAAACGCTGGCGTGGTCTGCATGGCATCAAGCAGTGGACGAATAATTTTCGCCGCTCGCGGACTTCTCGCCAGCCATATCCCCAACGGCAAACCGATGACGATACAGAACAGCAGGGCGGTTAACACCAGCGCCAGAGTCACCATTGCCTGCGACCAGGCACCGATTGCGCCGATGGCAATCAGCGAAACCAGCGTCGCCACACCCATTCCGACCCCGGAAATCTGCCAGGCGATGAGAGCGAAAACGATAATCGCCACCGGTGCGGGCATACCCAGCAGCAATTGCTGGAAACCGTTGAGGATATAATCAACCGGAACGCGCACGCCCTGGAAGACGGGACGGAAATGGGTAACGACCCAGTCGATCCCTTCAGTGACCCAACTGTCGAGCGGGATCAGCGTTTTATGGAACGGATCGAGAATATTAAAATGCTCGACGTTTGGCGCAGGCGTACTGGTCAGCCAGTCAGCACCACCGCCGTCAGTCGGTGCAGTCGTCGGTGTACCCCAGGCGTCTGCGGATTGCGCGGCACTGTCCGCCGCTGGCGTGGTATCCCACGGATTATTTTGATCAGCCATTATTTACCCCCTCACGATCTAAAGCGCGCAGCAGCATTCCTTTCGAAATGATGCCGACATACTGTTGGTCCTCGTCGACCACGGGCACCGCACAGGGTGCCTGTCCGACATGAGAGAGCAACTCGCTAAGAGGCGTTTGTGCATCGACTGCTAACGGCGCATCAATCAGCGCCGCATCAAGACCTTGCTGCTGCGTTAACGCGGTTTTAAGCGAATCGATGGAGACTGCGCCGACAAACTTATTACCGCGTTCGATAACGTAGCCATATTCGCGATCTTCATCCTGCAATAATTTCAGTGCCGAACGTGGGCCGAAGCCAGGGGTTTTACGAATTAAGCCATTCGGTGTCCGGCGGGCAATATCTTTCGCACTGAATACCTGACTAATATCAACGCCACGGAAGAAGGTACGGACATAATCATTCGCCGGATTATTGAGAATTTCATCCGGTGTGCCGACCTGTACCACTTCACCATTTTGCATAATGGCAATTCGGTCGCCAATACGCATGGCTTCATCAAGATCGTGGGAAATAAAGACAATGGTGCGCTGATGTTTCGCCTGTAATTTTACCAGCTCATCCTGCATCTCGGTGCGAATTAATGGATCGAGCGCCGAGAAGGCTTCGTCCATTAATAATATATCCGGATTAATCGCTAACGCGCGGGCTAATCCCACACGTTGACGCATCCCGCCAGAGAGTTCATCCGGGTAGCTGTGGGCATAATTTTCCAGCCCGACCTGACGCAGTGCATCAAGGGCTTTTTCCCGGCGTTCTTCGGCATTAATTCCGGCCAATTCCATACCGAACGCAGTATTGTCCAGCACGGTCATATGCGGCATTAAGGCAAAGGACTGGAAGACCATCGCAATCTTTTTTCTGCGCACCTCACGGAGTTCGGCGTCGGATATTTTGGCAATATCCACACCATCAATCAGCACTTGCCCGCGGGTGGGTTCAATCAGGCGATTGAGAAGGCGTACCATTGTGGATTTACCCGAGCCGGATAATCCCATGATGACAAATATCTCGCCTTCTTCAATGGCCAGACTGGCGTCTTTTACGCCAAGCGATAGCCCAGTTTTTTCCAGAATTTGTTCTTTTGAAAGTCCTTGTTCGATATATTTGAACGCTCGCTGTGGATGCTCGCCAAATATTTTATAAAGATTTTTAATTTCTAATTTAATTGCCATGCAATAGAAAGATTCCTTTATTTGTCTATGTCGATATATTACCCAATGGAAATAGTCACTTTTTTCTACCCTAACATACTGAGAATCTGAGGCAACCCCTGATGGCAAATGTGGCATGAATATTGATGCGAGCAAATCGCCGGAATTTCCCGTGATATAAGGGCTGAGAGCAAATCGAGAAAGTTGATATTTTTTGTCAAAGATAGCGAAAAAACGCCTGAATATTGTGGTTTCAGGCGAATAATGCAACAGAGTATCAGTGTAGATCACCACAAATTATTTGCGTGATAAAAAGCTATTTGGCGGGAATTATTTCCCTGCTGCGGGTAGTGATATTTTTGAAAATAACACCCTCAGAAATTCCAGTCTTCATCTTCTGTTTCAACCGCTTTCCCCATCACATAAGAGGAGCCTGAACCGGAAAAGAAATCGTGATTTTCATCGGCATTCGGCGAAAGCGCGGCGAGGATTGCCGGATTCACTTCCGCCATTTCTGCGGGAAATAACGGTTCGTAGCCCAGATTCATCAAAGCCTTATTGGCGTTGTAACAGAGAAACGCTTTCACATCGTCAGCCCACGGGGTTTCGGCGTACAGCTCATCGGTGTATTGCAACTCGTTGTCGTAGAGTTCCAGCAACAAATCGAAGGCGAAACTCTTCAACTCTTCACGTTGTCCCAGAGATATCTTTTCCATGTTTTTCTGATATTTATAGCCTATGTAGTAACCGTGGACTGCTTCATCGCGGATAATCAGACGGATCAGGTCCGCGGTATTGGTCAGCTTTCCGCGGCTGGAAAAATACATCGGCAGCCAGAAACCGGAATAGAACAAAAAAGATTCAAGAAACACACTGGCGATTTTCTTTTTCAGCGGATCATCACCGCGATAATGTTGCTGAATAATCTGAGCTTTTCGCTGCAACGGTGCGTTTTCTTCACTCCAGGCGTAGGCGGCATCGACATCTTTGGTCTGGCATAGCGTCGAGAAAATCGAACTGTAAGAGCGGGCATGAACCGCTTCCATAAAGCTGATATTCGATAATACCGCTTCTTCATGAGGCGTGAGTGCATCGGGCATCAGAGAAGGCGCGCCGATAACATTTTGCAGCGTGTCGAGCAGCGTCAGGCCAGTAAAAACGCGCATCGTCAGTTGTTGTTCTACGACAGTTAATGTCTGCCAGGCAGGAATATCGTTCGACAGCGGCACCTTTTCTGGTAGCCAGAAATTGCTGGTCAGGCGATTCCACACCTCCAGATCTTTATCGTCAGATATCTTGTTCCAGTTGATGGCGCTGATACGTGAGAGTTTCATAGATATTCCTTAAAGTGCACAGGAGACGCAGCCTTCAATTTCAGTGCCTTCCAGCGCCATCTGACGCAGGCGGATGTAATAGAGCGTTTTGATACCCTTGCGCCAGGCGTAAATCTGCGCTTTGTTGATATCGCGAGTGGTGGCGGTATCGGGGAAAAAAAGCGTCAGCGACAGCCCCTGATCGACATGGCGAGTCGCTTCCGCGTAGGTGTCGATGATCTTTTCTGCGCCAATTTCGTAAGCGTCCTGATACAGCGCCAGATTCTCGTTAGTCATAAACGGGGCAGGGTAGTAAACGCGTCCTGTTTTGCCCTCTTTGCGTATCTCTACTTTCGCCACAATCGGATGAATACTCGACGTAGCATGGTTGATATAAGAGATAGAACCGGTTGGCGGCACCGCCTGAAGATTCTGGTTGTATATGCCGTAGCGCATCACGTCGTCGCGCAGCTGCGCCCACATCTCACGGGTAGGTAACGTAATACCGCTACGGGTAAACAGTTCGCCAACTTTCGCCGTTTTCGGCTGCCAGTTCCCTTGCAGATATTGGCTAAAATATTCACCACTGGCATAGCGTGACTGTTTGAACCCGGCGAAGGTTTCACCGCGTTCGCGTGCCAGCAACATCGAGGTACGCAGTGCATGCCAGGTGATGGCATAGAAATAGAGATTGGTGAAATCCAGTGCTTCCGGCGAACCATAAGCGATGCCTTCTCGCGCCAGATAGCCGTGTAAATTCATCTGCCCCAGTCCGATGGCGTGCGAGGCGGCATTTCCGGCTTCGATGGACGGCACGCTGCGGATATGACTCATATCTGATACTGCCGTTAAACCGCGCACGGCAGTCTCTACCGTGCGGGCAAAATCGGGGGAATCCATGGTGTGCGCAATATTCAACGAACCTAAATTGCAGGAAATATCATGGCCTGTGCGGGTATAGTCGAGATTCTCGTCATACTCTGAGGCGCTGTTAACCTGCAAAATTTCTGAGCAGAGATTACTCATATTTATGCGCCCGGCGATAGGGTTAGCACGGTTTACCGTGTCTTCATACATGATGTAGGGATAGCCGGACTCAAACTGGATTTCTGCCAGTCGCTGGAAGAAATCACGGGCGTTGAGGTATTTTTTGCGAATGCGTTCATCGGCAACCAGTTCGTCATAGTGTTGGCTGATGGCCACATCGGCAAACGGCTTGCCATAAACTCGCTCTACGTCATAAGGCGAAAACAGCGCCATCTGCGCATTCTCTTTTGCCAGATGGAAAGTGATATCCGGGATCACCACGCCAAGCGACAGTGTTTTAATGCGGATTTTTTCGTCGGCATTTTCCCGTTTCGTGTCGAGAAAACGCAGAATATCGGGATGATGAGCATGTAAATAGACTGCACCAGCCCCCTGACGAGCGCCGAGTTGGTTGGCATAGGAAAATGCGTCTTCCAGCATTTTCATCACCGGAATTACGCCAGAAGATTGATTTTCAATACGTTTAATTGGCGCGCCCGCTTCTCGCAGATTCGACAACAAAATGCTACGCCGCCGCCGCGTTTCGACAGTTGCAGTGCGGAATTTACCGCCCGACCAATCGACTCCATATTGTCTTCAATACGCAGCAAAAAACAGGAAACCAGTTCGCCGCGCTGCTGCTTACCGCAGTTGAGGAATGTTGGCGTGGCTGGCTGAAAGCGTCCTGACAGCATTTCATCTGTCAGTTGCAACGCCAGCGTCTCATCGCCTTGTGCCAGCGTCAGCGCCACCATCGTGACTCGATCGGCAAAATCTTCCAGATAACGTTTACCGTCGAATGTCTTCAACGTATAGCTGGTGTAAAACTTCCATGCCCCGAGGAATGTCTGGAAACGAAAACCGCTGGTGTGTGCGTGGGCAAACAGCGTAATGACAAAGTCGCGAGAGTAGCGATTAAGAACGCTTTCATCATAGTAACCTTCGTTGACCAGCCAGTTCAGGCGCTGCTGCTGGCTACTGAAGGTCACACTGTTCGGACGCACATGCGTCGCAATAAAGGCGTCAACGGCCTGGCGGTCTTTATCGAACTGAATGCGACCTGCGCTATCGTAGAGGTTAAGCATCGCATTCAGCGCGTGGTAATCCATCGTTTCCTGCGTCAGGCATTCTGCGGTTGTCGTTGCCAAAATTCGGTTACTCCTTTACGAACGTTTTCGATATCGCTTTGCGTACCCATGAGTTCAAAACGGTACAGCCACGGCACGCCGCATTTCCGGGCAATCACATCTCCGGCGCGGCCATACGCCTCACCAAAGTTGCGATTACCAGAAGCAATAACGCCGCGAAGCAACGCCCGGTTGTGCTCGTCGTTTAAAAAGCGAATTACCTGTCGTGGCACCGCGCCAGCCGTACCGCCGCCGCCGTAAGAGGGCACGATCAGGATGTAAGGCTCGTCTACCTGAATCCGTTCCCGCTCATTGAGCGGGATGCGCACCGCGGGCAGTCCTAAACGTTCGATAAAACGCTGCGTATTTTCGGAGCTACTGGAAAAGTAGACGAGCTGGCTCATGCACTGGCCGCGTGTGGCGCTGGATGCAGACGGTTAATCATGTCCGGACGGAAACCAGACCAGCTAAGATCGCCAGCAATCACTACCGGCAACTGACGAAAGCCCTGAGCACGCAACGCTTCTGCCGCTTCAGGAACGCGATCGACATTAATCATTTCAAAATCAAAGCCCCGATTTTCCATCGCCCGTTTGGTGGCGTGGCACTGAACGCAATCGTTACGAGTGTAAGTAGTAATGCGCATGATTCGTATTTCCGTTTAAAATGAAGATACGGCGCGATGATACGCGTCGGGTTGTCTCTCTGTTGATACAGAGATACTAGATGTAGTTGAAAAAAGATTCAACCACACAATATATAGAAAATAGTGGTCGAAATTACCCTGGATATGAGCGTGACGGGGTAGGGGGATTTTTGTGATTCACCAGGCAAAAAGAAACCCCGAAGACAGGCTTCGGGGTCAAAGACGCGTATTTATTATCATTTTTGCACTACGATTTGCGCATGCTTAACAGTGCGCCGATAAAAATACCTACCGCAGCTGCTGTACCCACGCTACACCAAGGTCTTTCACGAACAAAAGAATCCGCGCAGCCAACGGCATCGCGTGCGGCTTGCTGGACGCGAGTACGACCATGCATTCGCGCCCTGGTTTCTTTCAGCAATGCCTGAGCTTTACTGCGTGCGGCTTCAGCTTCCCCTTTGGCGTCGCTGCCCCAGGACTTCAATACAGATTCGAGGCTGTCAGCTAATTGATTGACATCATTCTGGATATCCTGCACGCCATCATCAACGTCGTTGCGGTTCGGTCGGTTAAACATATGATCCCCCATTAGAATTCGATGTAATTTTCAGTGTAGACCATAATTTTCTTAACTGAGGTTCATCGCGGCTTTATGGACTTTTCTGAAAGCGTTGTGAATGCGCAATCAGGTAAGGTAGGCCCGCGGTTGATAATAACGAGGATCAAATATGTATTTACGACCAGACGAGGTGGCGCGCGTACTTGAAAAAGTCGGTTTTACTGTCGATGTGGTAACCCAGAAAGCGTATGGTTACCGCCGTGGGGAAAATTATGTCTATGTTAATCGCGAAGCGCGAATGGGACGTACCGCACTGGTAATTCATCCAACATTAAAAGAACGTAGTTCGACACTGGCTGAACCCGCTTCCGATATTAAAACTTGCGATCATTATCAACAATTTCCGCTCTATTTAGCAGGCGAGCGACACGAGCATTACGGTATCCCGCATGGCTTTAGTTCGCGTGTTGCGCTTGAACGTTATTTGAATGGTTTATTTGGCGAAGCCAGTTAAAGACGCGACTGGCGATGCCAGTCGCGAAAAGAAGGGTCAGGCTTTTACCTGCTGGTAACGGCTGACTTTAAACAGTCGGCGGCAATAATCGAGGAAGTAGCCATAAACCGCCCCCATCAACATCGAAACAACGATGTTTGAACTGACCGCCGCCATAATCTGATGCCAGTCTGCGCCCACCACTAACAAGATCGCCACATACACCGGTGACTGGAACGTCACATAAGCCAGAATATCCGCCAGATTTTTTATCCAGCCCGACGGGCTAACTTTGCGTGCCGCGCGCATAAACAGATCACGGTACATACCGTATGGCCATGCAATTAAGATGTTCACCGGAATCGCTACCAATCTGGAATAAAAAGACTGTTCGAAGCTCATTCCGGAGAGGAAAACTTCAATACACATGTTCACGACAGAACAGTAAACAACCATCGCGAACGTATCTGCAACTGCATGACGCAAGCGTGACTGCGGTGAGAACATGCTAATGCTCCTTAATAAAAGCGTAATGGGATGTTAATGGAGATGAAAGCAGTGGATCTCATTGCCATCTGCATTTTCGCATAGCGTATATCGCTGGCTATGACTAATCAATTAGTGAAAAATTTTTATTTAGTCAGTTTTTGTAGATAAAATATTCCGTAACGGCTCGTTTTTTGTACATTGTGGATTTTTACATGCCGATATGATTTATTTTTAATTAAATCAATTAGATATGGCCTTACCTTTAATATCACTAATGAAAGTTTGGGGGTGAGGTAACGCTATAAGCGTAGAGAATTCGGTGTATGTAGTAGCTGGGTCATTTTCAGCATTTTTTATGCCAGACAATGTACATTAACAGCAGAAAGCACCAGTGATGGATGTTTTCTTTTATTCTGTTATATTGCATTTTTATTCACTTTGATTTTGTCAGGCTTGCGGAATTAGCGAGCAGAGAGCGCCGCTCTGTTCACCAATAATCTAAATTACTCATCAAAATGGCTAATATATAATCTTGAAATTATTCTGAGAGTTTCAGAAAATAACAGCTGAAATAATCTCGCGCAGGACTGTAAATAGATTAAATTTTGTGGAAATATAATAAGTGATCGCTTACACTACGCGACGAAATACTTTTTTTGTTTTGGCGTTAAAAGGTTTTCTTTATTATGTCCGTAATGTTACAAAGTTTAAATAACATTCGCACCCTCCGTGCGATGGCTCGCGAATTCTCCATTGACGTTCTTGAAGAAATGCTCGAAAAATTCAGGGTTGTCACTAAAGAAAGACGTGAAGAAGAAGAACAGCAGCAGCGTGAACTGGCAGAGCGCCAGGAAAAAATTAGCACCTGGCTGGAGCTGATGAAAGCTGACGGAATTAACCCGGAAGAGTTATTGGGTAATAGCTCTGCTGCTGCACCACGCGCTGGTAAAAAACGCCAGCCGCGTCCGGCGAAATATAAATTCACCGATGTTAACGGTGAAACTAAAACCTGGACCGGTCAGGGCCGTACACCGAAGCCAATTGCTCAGGCGCTGGCAGAAGGTAAATCTCTCGACGATTTCCTGATCTAATTACTGAGGCCGGATGTCGCTGCTAGGGCGCGTCCGGCGTCGCTTCTCAAGCTCGTTGGTTCCACGGCATCTTATCTAACAACCTTGCCATTCCACAAAAACCGCTGATTCCTGCAAACAGTAACCCGGCACCAACAAAGCCACTTAATAAGAAGAAACCGCTATTTACGGTATAACCCAGTACAACGCCGATTAATATTAAACCACCCGCAGCGATCTGCACCTGGCGCATTAACGGCAAGGGTTGAGATTTATTTACCGCTACTGGCAATCCTGCTTTTTTCCAGCCATCAATCCCATCTTCGAGTAAAAAGATTTCTGCGGGGGCGGCAATCGCTGCTAATTTATCGACATTATTACTGGTGCGTTTACCTGCCTGGCAGTGGAATATAATTTGCTCGTGACGTAATTTAGCCGGAAGACCTGACTGTTCCAGCACGGATAATGGAGCCAGATCTGCTTCAGGAATATGTTCACGAAGATATTCATCAGCATCACGAATATCGATTAACTTTGCGCCGCGTGCGATTAATTCTTGTGCATCATGCGGCGAAATGGTTGTCAAAGCCATAGTGACTCCTTACGGACAATAGACATTTTTCAGGGTGGCGATAATGGCATTTACCGCCTCATTTTTAATGGAATATAGAATGCGTTGGGCATCCCGTTGGCTGTCGATAAGCCCTTCGTCCCGCATACGAGCGAGATGCTGTGATGTCGCAGAGGCACTCAGTCCGGTAATGCGCGTCAGCTCTCCCGCGCTGGTGCCGGGGGAACCGCTAAGCATGCACAGAATCAGCAATCGTTTAGGGTGGCTCATTGCTTTCAATAAGGCCGCTGCCTGTTCGGCACTGGCCTGTAATTGCGCGAGTTCAGTCATATTTATTTAAGTATTTTCTAAATTAAGTAAACTCTAAACTAAAAATGCAACATATACCAGCCTCAGCAGCGTAAATGAGAGTAAAAGCGTAAGCTGAAACTGGCAGGCTCCGCTAAAATTACTACGCTTAAGAGATAAAATCTCTTTTTAAACAATGAGTAATTTTCTTATAGGGAGTACATATGGGTTTCTGGAGAATCGTCATCACCATCATTCTGCCGCCGCTCGGCGTGCTGCTCGGTAAAGGGTTCGGTTGGGCGTTCATTATTAATATTCTGTTGACACTGCTTGGGTATATCCCCGGTTTGATTCACGCGTTCTGGGTGCAAACCCGCGATTAAACCTGTGCTCATCCCCGCGGCGTTAACGCGCCGCGTTCCTCTGCTACACTTTCTGAGTGTTTCCGTTAACGAATGAGGTAGCTATGGGTCTGTTCAATTTTGTGAAAGATGCCGGAGAAAAACTCTGGGACGCGGTTACAGGTCAGCACGATAAAGACGATCAGGCGAAGAAGGTGCAGGAGCATCTGAACAAAACCGGTATACCGGATGCCGATAAAGTGAATATTCAAATTGCCGACGGCAAAGCGACGGTCACTGGTGACGGCCTGAGTCAGGAGGCGAAGGAGAAAATCCTTGTTGCGGTGGGGAATATTTCCGGTATTGCCAGTGTCGATGATCAGGTGAAAACGGCGACACCAGCCACTGCCAGCCAGTTTTATACCGTTAAGTCTGGCGACACTCTGAGTGCCATTTCCAAACAGGTCTACGGTAACGCTAATCTGTACAATAAAATCTTCGAAGCGAATAAACCGATGCTAAAAAGCCCGGATAAAATTTATCCGGGGCAAGTGTTGCGTATTCCGGAAGAGTAGTTAATTGCCAGCCATCGCCTGCTGGATAATGGGAATTGGCGTCAGTAAATGCTGGCGCATTAACTCACTGGCGCGCGCGGTATCTCGCGCCAGTACCGCCGCAGTCAGGGTCTGGTGCTGATCGTGTTTATCCTCCAGCATTTCCACCGAAAGCACCGTTCGCCGCAGCCAGATAAATCGATAACGCGCCGCCAGATCAAACAACCGTTCACGCATTTGCAGCAAATAGTGAGAACCACAGCCCGCCACAATTGCCGTATGAAACGCCTGATGACGCAGATCCCACTCATCAAGCATTTTCTCGCTGGCGTCACAGGCCTCAAGCTTACTCAGCAGATGCGCTTTTGCGAGAACGTCTGCCTCCCACTCATCGCCACCGCGGGCAATCGCCAGACTCACTAACATCGCTTCCATATTGGCGCGGGCGTCGAAAATATCGAGCAGCTCCTGCTCTGACATAGACGCCACCCGATACCCTTTTTGATTCACCACCGTGACCAGCCGTTCCGCCACCAGTTGCGAAAGAGCTTCCCGTAACGGCCCAACGCCAAGTGCATAACGCGATGTCAGCAAACTCATTCGTAATTTTTCATCCGGTTGAAAATTACCGCGAATAATATCGTTCTTCAGCCAGCGATAGCCATCCAGAGACGTAATGGTCATGGTGTGACTCCTGATCATGATCAGCGCGTATTATGAACGGGTGTTTTTTGCCACAATACCAGCTTTTTCCAGCGAGCCATAATTGGCACGGTACAGATAATCCCTATCGCTAATAAGCCGGTGGAGATCACTTCTAACTGTTGCGCCGGACGGAATAGCATCACTACCAACACAAAGGTAATAAAGCCGATGACTAGCCAGGTGAGCCACGGATAAAGCCACATTCGCAAGCGAATTTCGCTTCCTTCTGCTCGCAGAATTTTGCGCATCCGCAACTGTGAAACGGCGATGACTAAATAAACCAGCAGGGCGATAGCGCCGGAGCTGTCGATCAGAAATTTAAATACCTTCGCAGGCGCGTAATAGTTCACCACCACCGTTAAGAATGCCGCGCCGGTGGAGAGTAACACCGCCACGTACGGGGTTTTACTGCGGTTGATTTTACCCATTACCGCGGGAGCATCACCGCGACGGCTTAAGGAGTAGAGCATCCTTGACGCGGTATACAGCGCCGAGTTCAGGCAACTGGTTACGGAAAGTAATATCACGCAGTCCATGATTAATTTCGCATGGGGAATATTGAGCAATTCCAGTACCGAGCGATAAGAACCGACGGCTTTTAGTCCGGGCATATTCCACGGAATTAATGCCACGACGACAAAAATAGAACATAAATAGAAGATAGAAATACGCCAGATAACCGAGTTGGTGGCGCGGACAATATGTTTTTCCGGCGTGTCGGATTCCGCGGCGGCAATGGTGACAATTTCTGCGCCCATAAACGAGAACATGGTGATCAACATCGCGCTTAATACCGCACCGAAACCGTTGGGCATAAAGCCGCCGCTATCCCACAATCTTGAGATCCCGCTCACTTCGGCATACGGGTAAAAACCGCTAATTGCGACTGCACCAAGGAAAATAAAGGCCAGGATAGCGATGACTTTGCACAGCGCCAGCCAGAACTCAAATTCGCCGTAGTTTTTAACGCTTAATAAGTTACTGCCAGTTAAGGCGAGGGTAATGACGAGGGAAAATAACCAGATGGGAATGCCTGGAACCCATGAGTGCAGGATCATGGCGGCGATGTTGGCTTCCAGCGGGATAACCAGTACCCAAAACCACCAGTACAACCAGCCGATGGTATAGCCCGCCCAGCGACCAATGGCTTTATCGGCATAGGTGGAAAACGAACCGGTATCGGGCGTGGCAACCGCCATTTCCGCCAACATCCGCATAATCATAACCACCAGTAGCCCGGCGAACAGATAGGCCAGTAATACCGCCGGGCCCGCTTCGGCGATGGCGACGCTGGAACCGACAAACAGACTTGCGCCGATAACACCGGCAATAGACAACATGGTGACGTGGCGTGACTTCAGCCCGCCGCCTAACTCATGTGGTTGCGATGATTGCCCCATCCTGAATCCTCTCGAAAGTGTGTCACTTGGGAGAGCGCCCCGACATTTCCCGCGCCGGGTCACGCGTATAATTGTTATTGATTCTTTTTGCCGGAGAGCGGCTCCGCCTTACCCGGCCAACATAGATTTCTTCCTGTTCACGTACAGATTGTCGGATGCGGCGTAAACGCCTTATCCGACCTGGATCCCCGTAGGCCGGACAAGACGCGCAGCGTCGCCTCCGGCATAGGAGCGGCGCTACTGCTTCGCCTCATCAAAACACTGGCTGATGATCTCCAGACCCTGACGGATCTGAGCGTCTTCAATGGTGAGCGGTACAAGGATGCGCAGCACGTTGTAATACGGGCCGCAGGAGAGAAGAATCAGGCCTTTATCGCGGGCGCGAGCCACGATCTCGGCGGTGAGTTTGGCGTCCGGCTTGTTGTGATCGCCGTCTTCAAACAGCTCAATGGCGATCATCGCCCCCAGCCCGCGTACGTCGCCGATCTCCGGGTGTTTTTCGGCTATCGCCAGCAATCCGTCTTTCAACTTCTGCCCCAGATCGTTGGCTTTTTGCAGCAGATTTTCCTGCTCAAACACCTTCAACACTTCCAGCGCAGCCACGCAGGCAATCGGGTTACCCGCATAGGTGCCGCCCAGACCGCCTGGAGCGACGGCATCCATTACTTCCGCGCGCCCGGTGACGCCCGCCAGCGGGAAGCCGCCCGCGATCGATTTCGCAAAGGTGGTAAGATCCGGCGCAACGCCCATCTGCTCCATCGCAAACAGCGTGCCGGTACGCCCCGCGCCGCTCTGCACTTCATCGGCAATCAGCATGATCCCGTGCTCGTCACACAGAGCGCGTAAACGCTGCATAAAGGCTGGCGACGAGGCGTAGAAACCGCCTTCGCCCTGAACCGGCTCAATCACGATGGCGGCGATATCTTCCGGCGCGGCATCATTTTTGAAGATCCGGTGGATGCTGGCGATAGCGTCATCCTCGCTTATGCCGTGCAGCGGGCAAGGATAAAGCGCGCGATAAACATGACCCGGCATCAGCCCCATGCCCGCAGAGTACGGATTCACCTTGCCGGTCAGCGCCAGCGTGTAATGCGTGCGGCCGTGATACGCGCCGCTAAAAGCGATGGTGCCGCTACGTTTGGTGGCGGCGCGGGCGATTTTCACCGCGTTTTCCACCGCTTCAGAACCTGTGGTGACCAGCAGCGTTTTCTTGGCAAAATTGCCTGGCACCTTCTGATTCATAATCTCGCACAGCTCCAGATACGGCTCGTAGGCCAGCACCTGGAAGCAGGTGTGCGACAGTTTTTTCAACTGCGCTTCCACCGCAGCCACCACTTTCGGATGCAAGTGCCCGGTATTGAGCACCGCAATCCCGCCCGCGAAATCAAGATACTCACGGCCTTCAACGTCCCACACCCGGCAGTTTTCCGCGCGGTCAGCGAAAATCGGGTGAATTTGCCCAACACCACGGGGAATCGCCTGACTGCGGCGCTGCATTAACTCTTTATTGCTGCTCATTCGCGTTCTCCAGTTAAAGACCGATGCACATATATTTGATTTCTAAGTAATCTTCGATGCCATACTTCGAACCTTCACGACCCAGACCCGAGGCTTTAATGCCGCCGAACGGGGCCACTTCATTGGAAATGATGCCGGTATTGATGCCGACGATGCCGTACTCCAGCGCTTCGCCCACGCGGAAGACGCGGCTTAAATCACGGGCGTAGAAATAGGCGGCAAGGCCAAACTCGGTGTCATTGGCTTGCGCAATCACATCGGCTTCATCTTTAAAACGGAACAGTGGGGCGAGGGGGCCGAACGTCTCTTCTTTCGACACTTTGGCGTTGGCTGGAACGTCCACCAGAATGGTCGGCTGGAAGAAGTTGCCGCCGCGTTCATCCGCTTTACCGCCGCAAACCACACGCGCACCTTTCTCCAGCGCATCGGCAATATGCTCTTCCACTTTTGCTACCGCTTTTTCATCGATCAGCGGCCCGATGGTGACGCCTTTATCCAGCCCGTCGCCGATGTGCAGTTTGCTCACCGCCTGCTGTAATTTTTCGGCAAAGCGGTCATACACGCCGTCCTGCACGTATAAACGGTTGGCGCAGACGCAGGTTTGCCCGGCGTTGCGGAATTTCGAGGCCAGTGCGCCTTCCACGGCTTTGTCGAGATCGGCATCATCAAAGACGATAAACGGCGCGTTGCCGCCCAGCTCCAGCGACACTTTCTTGATGTCTTTCGCGCACTGTTCCATTAACTGGCGGCCAATTTCGGTCGAACCGGTAAACGACAGTTTGCGCACCAGCGGGTTGCTGGTCAGTTCGTTACCCACCGCGCCCGCCGAACCGGTGACCACGTTAAATACGCCAGCCGGAATGCCCGCGCGAATCGCCAGCTCCGCCAGCGCCAGCGCAGAGAACGGCGTCTGACTGGCGGGTTTCAGCACCATCGTGCAGCCTGCCGCCAGCGCCGGACCGGCTTTACGGGTAATCATCGCCGCCGGGAAGTTCCACGGCGTGATGGCGGCGGTAACGCCAATCGGCTGCTTGATAACAATCAGGCGCTTATCGGCCTGATGACCGGGAATGGTGTCGCCATAAATGCGTTTGCCTTCTTCGGCAAACCACTCAATAAAGGAAGCGGCGTAGCTGATTTCGCCTTTCGCTTCAGCCAGCGGTTTACCCTGTTCGAGGGTCATCAGGCGCGCTAAATCGTCCTGATGCTCCATCATCAAATTGAACCAGTTGCGCAGAATGGTGGCGCGTTCTTTGGCGGTGAGCGCGCGCCAGGCTGGCAGGGCGCGGTTGGCGGCGTCGATAGCGGCGCGGGTTTCATCCGCGCCCATTTTCGGCACGCTACCCAGCTTGTCGCCGTTCGCCGGATTGGTGACGTCGATGACCTCGCCATTGTTGGCGTCCAGCCATTCCCCGTTAATCAACGCCTGCTGGCGGAATAAGTTACTGTCGTTAAGTTTCATTGTTACGTCCTGTTTTCAAAGGTTATTGATTAAATGCGGCGTGTAAGGCATCCACACTACGTGCCGCTCGCAGCGTGCGTCCGGGGTTACTCTGGCTTGCCAACAGCGTTTGTACCTTGCTGACAATATGCGCACCAATAGGAATTGCTGATGTCGCTGCCGGGGAGGGCGCATTGCAGGTGTGGATCGTGCGCGGGGTGGTGACAAACAGAAAATCGTCAATCAGCTTGCCGTCCGGCGATACCGCCTGCGCCCGCACACCGGCGGGCCAGGGCTGGAGATCGCTTAACGAAAGCCGGGGACAATACTTTTGCACCAGCCGCAGATAGCCGCTTTTGCACAGCGAGTTTTTCATCTCGCCCAGTCCTGAGCGTAGATGGTTTTGCAGCACCCGGCGAATCCCCGACGAGCCCAAAATTTCCAGCGTGTCGCTAAATGAGAAGTCGCGCTTGCGATAGCCTTCACGTTTGAAAGCCAGCACCGCGTTTGGCCCGACGGTCACGCTGCCGTCGATCATGCGGGTGAGATGCACGCCCAAAAACGGCATTGCCGGGTCGGGGATGGGGTAAATCAGGTGGTTAACAATCTGGTTATGCTCCGGCGCAAGGCGGAAATACTCGCCACGGAACGGGCAGATGATAAAGCCCGGTTCGAGTCCGAGCATTTTCACCAGCCGGTCAGCCATCAGCCCGGAACAGCTAATCAGCGTCGATGCTTCATATTCACCGCCCTGACGGGTACGTATCACCACGCCGTTTTTATGCTCATTAAGGGCGCTGACTTCGGCGTTATAAATAATCTCGCCGCCTCTGTCCTGAAAGATTTTTGCCATCGCCGCTGTCACTTCGCGGTAGCTGACAATGCCGCTGGACGGCACAAAAATACCGCCGAGCCCGGTGATATTCGGTTCGCGCTCGCGCAGTTCGTCGGCGTTTAGCCATTCGCGCTCGATACCGTTCGCCGCTGTGCGTTCCCATAAGGCGCGCATCCGTTCCATTTCGAGCGGAGACGTGGCGACCAGCATCTTGCCGCAGTTGTCAAAGCGAATGCCGTTTTGATCGCAAAAGGCTTTAGTGGCGCGGTTTCCCGCCAGGCAAAACTGTGCCTTCAGGCTACCGGGCGTGTAATAGACCCCGGCATGGATCACGCCGCTGTTGTGGCCCGTCTGGTGACAGGCCGGGCCGGACTCTTTTTCCAGCAACGCAATGCGGGCATCCGGATAGACATCAATCAGTTGCATGGCGGTCGACATGCCGATGATGCCGCCGCCAATAATCACAAAATCATACATCCGCTCAATTCCTTTGCGCTTACTGATGCGTCTGGTAGTGGTTAGAGGCGTAAGCGAAATAGCCACGCTGACGCATCAGTTCACGGCGCAGATCCGGGTGCGGAGTAAAGCGGTCGCGACCGTGCAGCCAGAACAGGTTGTTTATCAACAGGAATTTGCCAACGGGAACGGGTACAGAAAGAATGCCTTTGCTGGTTTCAATGGCATCGGAAAGCTCGCTCAACCACACGCCTTCTTCAAAATCTTTTGGCTGGACGAACTGGTCGATATAGCGCATCACCGGGCGACCCTGTTGATCAACGTCGAACACTGGATGGAAAACATCTTTGCTGACGTTTTTGCTCGGCGGCGCGGCAAAGCGCATCGGGCGACGCGCCAGTGGATGGCGGAAATAGTGGTCCAGATGTTCCCAGTCATCGAGATGCAGCAGCAACGAATTTCCACCCTGCATGTTTTGCTCATCGATTTTCATCATCAGCACGTAATCGGTGATCTCTTCGACATACGTGCCGTCGTTGTGCAGTTCCATCACGCGGTGCGGCTGACGCAGATAGCTGTCTGAGTTATCGATATTTTTCACCACGAAACGCGCGTAATACTGACCGCTCATCGCATCGAAATTTGAGCGACCAATCAGATGCGCTACCGCCGTTGCCAGCTTCACCATCTCATCTGCCTGCGCCACATCATCGATACCCACCGCATTGATCAACAGCGCACCTTCAGCACGGTTTAGCAGGGTCTTCAACAGCAATGGTTGCAGCTGATTCGCACACAGATCGTCAAGAATTTTGCCTACCCGAAAACGCAGAAAGGATTTGTACTCCAGCGCCTGTACGGGCCATTCGGCAACCTGTTCGAGAAACTGTTTGGTCGTCTGTTCGGTGAAGGTAAGTTCCAGCAGACGCGGGGATTGCGCCGACGGGATGAAAGTGAATCCGCTATAGTCCTGGCCTGAATCGACAGCGTTATTTTGTACGGCGGTCAGTGCATTCATCAGAAGCGATCCTCTTATGAGATGTAGGGTGACATGGCGATGCTCATTTCGTAGCCATAATCTAAAAATATCTACATTTCTGAAAAATGCGCACAAAAGCGACATATTGTTTTCTTATTGTGATCAAAAGCAACAAATTAGTAACATTTAACGTAGGGTATTAAGGCAAAGTGAGACAGGAAATGAATAACTAAAGCAATAGGTTAGGGGGAGTTACCATCAGAGAACAGATTATCTGGTCGATAAAAAACAGTAAATGGCTTCAATGCAAAATGACCGTTAGTAAACTAAACATATTATCTGCCCCGTTTTAGCGGGGCAGATATAACATTAAATTACAAATAGAGATAGTTCAGCGGTTCGGTGATGCTGCCAACTTACTGATTTAGTGTATGATGGTGTTTTTGAGGTGCTCCAGTGGCTTCTGTTTCTATCAGCTGTCCCTCCTGTTCAGCTACTGACGGGGTGGTGCGTAACGGCAAAAGCACCGCCGGACATCAGCGCTATCTCTGCTCTCACTGCCGTAAAACATGGCAACTGCAGTTCACTTACACCGCTTCTCAACCCGGTACGCACCAGAAAATCATTGATATGGCCATGAATGGCGTTGGATGCCGGGCAACAGCCCGCATTATGGGCGTTGGCCTCAACACGATTTTACGTCACTTAAAAAACTCAGGCCGCAGTCGGTAACCTCGCGCATACAGCCGGGCAGTGACGTCATCGTCTGCGCGGAAATGGACGAACAGTGGGGCTATGTCGGGGCTAAATCGCGCCAGCGCTGGCTGTTTTACGCGTATGACAGGCTCCGGAAGACGGTTGTTGCGCACGTATTCGGTGAACGCACTATGGCGACGCTGGGGCGTCTTATGAGCCTGCTGTCACCCTTTGACGTGGTGATATGGATGACGGATGGCTGGCCGCTGTATGAATCCCGCCTGAAGGGAAAGCTGCACGTAATCAGCAAGCGATATACGCAGCGAATTGAGCGGCATAACCTGAATCTGAGGCAGCACCTGGCACGGCTGGGACGGAAGTCGCTGTCGTTCTCAAAATCGGTGGAGCTGCATGACAAAGTCATCGGGCATTATCTGAACATAAAACACTATCAATAAGTTGGAGTCATTACCAGCGTCGGCATGGTTCCAGCGATCAGATGTCACCGACAGAATATGAAAACCAGTATTATCAACGGCTCGGAAGTGTCTAGATTATCCGTGGCGATTCAGGCTGGTGTGCAAATACATTTCGCGAGCGTTTTAACGAATGGCCCAGAAATTTAAGTGACTACCCAATGGAAATTACTCCCGTGGTTTCTAACTTCATCAAACATAAACAGATCGCTTTTGTTAAACGGCGAGAAAAAGAGCAACGCGGGCAGATGATTAATGAACAACAGCAGAAGCCCATTGCTCCAAAAGTTCAACAAGCTTTAGACCGGATTAGTGACATAAGACAGGAATTATCTAAGCGAGTGCAGGCATGAAAACAGCAGAAGCAGCAAAGGGCCAGTGGGCCATGATTTTCAAGCATTACCGCCTGCCACCAATTACAGGAAAAAATCACTTCAAAGGTAAGTGTCCTGTATGCAGTGCTCGCGGAAAATTCCGCATTGATGATCGTAATGGTGCCGGGACTTGGATCTGCATCTGCGGCAGCGGTGACGGCATGAAGCTTGTCACCCTGACACAGGGGAAGCCATTTAATGAGATTTGCACCGAAATAGACCGTTTGATCGGTAATAATTTTCAGCGTGTGAAAATTCCGGTGATCAGTAATGCTGCTAGTCTGCGCAGTCGCGTGCTGAGCAAGTTTTCGAAGCTGGTGGCGCTGCGTGGTACAACCGGAGCTGACTATCTAAATTATCGTGGAATATTCAACCTGCCTGCTGAGGCGATCCGATTTAACGATAAACAGAGACATAACGGGCGCGTGTTTCAGTCTCTTTATTCTCTGGCTACAGATGATAAAGGGGAATTGTGCTACCTGCACCAGACCTTGCTTGATGGAGCCAAAAAAGCAGACATCGGTTCCAGCGCCAAGCGTCTCAAATCATTACAGGAAGATAACTACCTGGATTATGCGCGTTCAGTTGCGATCAGAATGTTTCCCGTCTCCACTACTCTGGGCATCGCTGAAGGCATCGAAACGGCGTTGTCTGCTCACCAAATTTACAAGGTAAACACTTGGGCAACAATCAATAGCGGCTTCATGAAAAAGTTCCGCGTCCCTTCAGGCGTTAAGCACCTGATTATTTTTGCCGACCGTGACGAGAACAGTGCCACCGGGCTGGCTGCGGCCTACGAATGCGCCCATGCCAATTTGCTGGCAAAGAACGACCTGGAGCGCGTAAGCGTGTACTGGCCGGATCACGATGATTTCAACAATATGCTTATGAACGGCGATCAGGTTCGTGAGCTGGTTTTCTATAAAAAACAGCAGGAGGCCGCATGAAACTGGAAGCAGCACTTAAACATTTTAGCCCGCAAAGCATGCATATCAGCGATACGGTCGGCAGTACAGGTCCTGATCGGCTCACCGGTACCGACATCATGGCGGCATTAGGCACCACCAGCAGTAAGGCCCGTTTTGGGCTGGCTGCATATCTGGGCAAAGCCGGTGTAAGCAAATCAGATGAACAACTGGCTGTTCAGGCGCTCGCCAGGCACGCTATAGATATTGCACCCAAGAGCGTGCGCAAAGCAGCTGGCGGTGAATTCGGCCAATGTATGCTGGTGCTGGCGCAGTTTGCCTTTGCTGAATACTCACGATCGGCGGCCACCAGCGTGACGTGCCACAGCTGTAGTGGTACCGGCTTTACATCACTGTATGAAGATGTGGTTAAACATCCAGGTATTATCAATTCCGAAGGTGTCGAGGCGGTACCAGCAAAAGTTAAGCGTGAACTGGTGAAGCATATCTGCGACGCATGCAATGGGAAGGGGGTTATTTATGCCCGTTGTCGTTGTGGTGGTAAAGGGGAAGTGCTCGACCGCAAAGCGACCAAAGAGCATGGCGCACCAGTGTTTAAAAAATGTGAGCGGTGTGATGGTAATGGTTATTCTTCGTTACCCTCAACTGCTGCATACAGGGCGATTCTTAAGCGCGTCCCGGATCTGCATGTCAGAACATGGACCCGCAACTGGAAGCCATTTCTGGAGCTACTGGTGGATTTTTGCCATCGACAGGAACAGAGGGCTGAAACTGCCTTTGAGACTGCAACCAGCTTTCGTGATGATAAGAGCAATATTTAGAGATTTCGCAACGTTGAACTTGCTTTTGTCCGAAGTTGTCGTGTATGCTTCTAATCATGCGTTATTGCGTCTGAACGATTTATGCCCGCCATGTAGATGATTTTTTACATGTGCGGGAGTGTTAAAGTAACCAGACGTTGACTTCCTGCCTTGAAAATATCAGGTTTCCTGCTTCAGCGAGTCCTTGAAAGAACCCTCCACAGGTAACGACGGCATGCCCTGCCGCCAATTATCTTTAATGTGCTAAGACTGCTCCATACATACAGAACCACCATTCCATGACTGTTTGTATGTTATTTGCCTCAAAAACTCGTATGGTTTGAAATTGATTGGTAGTGGCTTAGTTTTTCTGGCCGAATTTCCCTTTTTCGTATCAACTGAAATTTTCGCGTGGTTATTGCAAATTAAAGTTGAAGTCTTATGCAGGAAATCAATCAGGATATTTCGTAACTTTGCTTTTTTTAAAATTGTACTATGATGAAAAGCCAGCCAGCTTTGACTGTTTTTTATCTTTCTGTGTTTCTGTCTAATTAGTTTGTTTAGCTGGTTAAAATGTTTGCTATAAGTTGCGGGAAGAGCATATTTTTTACCGTCTGATAAAAATATGGTTCCTTCATCGCTTAAGGTGACTTTGATCGTTGAGTTTGATGTATGGACAGGGTCCGGTACCTCAATCTGTGTTTGAAAGCTGACATACCATTTATTGGCTGACTGGGAAATGGTAATGTTTTTTATTTCACCAATGATATCCCGGCTTTTACGGTACCTTACCCACCCAATTTTAGGCAGATAAACTTTTTTATTTCCCTCATCCACTTTCACCCTTTGTTGAGGGAAACGGAAAGATTCATCAGTTCCTTTCTTCCTGAATTTTGGAAAACCAGATTTTCTGGAGATGTAGCCATGAAATGCTCTGTCCAGATCTTTCAGCGATTGTTGCAAAGACTGAGAGGGAGCAAGCTTTAACCATGATAAGTTTTCCTGTGACTTCCACTGTACCAACAAGGGCGCAGTTTTGTTGTAAGGAACGTACTTCTCACCTGCTAAATGGTTTTTTACTGCTATCTCTAAAGCTTTATTAAAAACATAACGACACGCACCAGAGATAACAGTCATCATGGATAACTGTTCCTGATTTGGGTCTAACATGTATTTGAAAGCTTGATGCTTAATCATTAGAAAATAATTAAAAAAGTGAGTGTCAGCATTTTAAAACGCATAAGAAAAAGCAACTGAATGAACAGATGCCTTATTTTTGAAAGCATTGTATATATCGTCTTGCGATGGTTCACTGTTACATGCAGTTAGAAGACATGTAGTAAGGATAACTGTAAGGATTGAGTATATTTTCATTTTATTTCCAGAAATAATTAATTAAGAACGCCCGTTTTGGTGTTGTTATTGTCAGTGGAGAACGTCCATTTGTTGACAACTTCGCCTTTAAAATCTATTTCAAGAGTTTTAGACTGAGTCTGCGAACCGCCAGTAAACAGCCCTACAACTGGAATGAAAGTTGTTGCATTGAACTGATTGTTATACATAAAGTATCTCCACTGCTCATTTCCGTCATCGAGTGTGGTTCTTGTATCAGGCTCACCTAATTTAGTGAGTAATTCCGTCTTAGTTGTTTTGTTTTTAATGATCTTTGATTGGAGGCTTTGAGGTGTTTCGTTTTTAAGGTTCTGGTTCCCTGATGTTGAACAGCCAGAAAGCAGGAAGACAATAATAAAAAAAGATGACTTTATAAATCGGTTCATTTACTTTCTCATTTTAGGTTTGCGGTTGTGTGAAATTAATTTCACCGTATAAAAACAACTCTGTCTGCATACGTTTTTTTAATTTTATAGATAAGAATAATGATGCTTACGAAAAACGTAATGACTGATACAAGAGTGCTGCCAGTCCACGAAAATGCTAACCACGCGACACCAAATGCAACGAATTGAAACAGGAATGCCACACTGAGCGGGCTTTCACCGTAAGCGATCTTTGCATGGCAGCCTTTACAAATCCGCACACCGTGAGGACTTTGTGTAAAGCAGAACGGGCACTTTATTGTTTCGTTTTTCATAGCAACCCCAGGGTGGAAGATTTACTGCGTGTTTGTAGGGATTCTCGATGGCTGGCTGGCTAAAGTAAAATCACTTGTACCGATCGATGTTTGAATCATGATAGGTAAAAACTATCATAACTAGTTTATCGATCTGTAATAACGATCAATATATTGTTGACTTATCCTAAATTAACCACTACCCAAACGATACTGCTGTCAGGAATAATCGGTAAGATTATGTTTATAAATGAATTTTCCTATCTTTATGTAAAGGTCGGGTTCCATAGAGATTTGAGAATCCAGGGAGGGGCTTGTGAAGAATGCTCTTACCATAGCTTCTGAGAAGCTCAATGAACTGCTTTAGAGAAGCAAGCCACTTTAAGAAGCTGAGATGCTTTTGCTGTTGTACTGCGTTTTTTTGAAGAATCTTTTCTACGATTTCGTTTCGTCTGTCTTCGCTGAGTTGCAGTTCGATTTCAGCAATTTTATCGCCTATGCTTTCGCTTCGCACATTCGCTCTGGCAATCTGTTCGACAGGGACAGGGACAGGGACAGGGACAGGGACAGGGACAGGGACAGGTATTGGGATGGGAGCAGGAACAGCAGGGTGGTCTTTTGTTGATGTGTTGGTTTGTATAGCTTTCAAGTGGTCAGGGTTGTAGCTAAGTTGCTTTTGAAGATTTGCCCAAGAGTATGCCTTTCCAAGTTGAGATGCTTTGAAAGCTATATCTCGGTAGGAAAATGAGAACCCGTTCATTTTACCTGTGCTTGCGACATTCGCCGTCCAGCCGACTTCTGCTTCTTCAAGTCTCTTGATAAAAGTTAAAAGATCAGGTGTATCTGCCAAACTTTTATCAAGTATCTGTTGGAGAGCTTCTTTAGGGGAAAGAAGGCCAGTCCGTTCTGAAAGCATCTGTTCATTACGGGAAATCTTTCTTCGCCTCTGTTGCTTTGGTGTAATGGAAGGTGCTGTCTTGGTCACTGTCAGACCGTGAGCGATTTCGAGTTCACTAATTATCCGTGTGCTTATAAGGTTTTCGTTCCTACCCAAGTAGAGCTTCCCACCGGCTATGTCGATTCTGCTGGCGATAATGTGTATGTGCTGACCGGCAGAATCGTCATGTAGAACATAGCAACGGAGGTGAGTATCACTGAATCCCATTCTTCTCATATAGTCATCTGCGATGCTGGACCATTGTTCAGCCGTTAGTGATTCTCCACTAGGCAGGCGAAGCGAGTTGTGCCATACCGGTTTCTGGATATCTGGCCGAAGCTGTTTAGTGCCATCAAATTCAGCGATCAGTTCAAGAGCGGAGCCACCCAGCATATTGCACCCGATTACGGCTGGATCGCTTTTATGATGTGCTCCCGGCTTCAATGCATATTGAACGACACCAGCGAAGCTCTTACCCCTTTTGATCTTCTGCATACCCTTCATAGGGTTTGCTCCATATGTCAGCATTTAGCAGGTGCTGGCGAAGATCTTCCAGTTGTCGCTTCACAGCGAAAAGCTCTGTATGAGTAAGGTGACTATCTTTGCTCTTACCATCTATGTGGGCCGCAATGCGATTTAGTTTTTGCGATATGTCGGTTAAAGCTATCCATGCTTTGGTATTAATCGCTGGAATAACAGGAGGTAACTTTTGAAGGGAAGCCATACGAAGCCACTCTCCTTTCGAATAATGCTCCCTCAATGTATTAAGCTTGTCCAATTCAGCATTGTTAAGACGAACACTAACACAATGAATTCGTAATTCCTGTGGTAGTAACTTACACTTTGATGTTGAATGTTTTGCATTCTGTGTGTTCAAAAACTGCGGTTGTTTATTTGCCATATAAACTCCTTTTATATGCCATGTTTTTAAAGTAATCAACTAACCTTCTCTCTTGTTATAGTAAATAATCCTTGCTTGTCAATATTAAGCGTGGCTTAATATTTCTGTTTTCCGTATTAAATAAGAATGGACGACTAATTGAAAAATAGGTTAATTAGTTAATGTGATGAATCCAAATCAAAAAAAAAGTGGAGGTAAATATCTCAGCAAGCTGTAAGCCTCAGTTTCTTCATTAAAATAAAGGGCCAAAAGGCCCCTTTTTAAAATTAGTTCCATTCAAAATGGAATACATATCCATTTAATGTTAAAAAAGTCATTGCCAAGATTAGAGTTATGATTCCGCCATTGCCGAGGGCTTGAACTCGGAATAAATTAGTTAATTTAAGGCTTGCAAACCAAAACCCAGACTTATTTTTGTTAGCTAAGGAGTATGATAATTCTCTGAACGCTGAGAATATTATCAATATTATTGATGTGCCAATCAAGATACTCGAAGATATCAACGACAAAGAAAGGTTTTTACCATATTCGTTTAATCCGTTCCAAAAACCTGAAACTGATACGGCTTGTTTTGATAAGTCTATAATTTCTTGTGGAACATTTATATTCAAATATTCATTTAATAAAAAAACAGAACCTCCTGCTAAGACTAAGAAAAAAAATCTGACTATGTCTGTCGTTTCAACCTCTTCCCTAAGAACCAAAGATATAATCCCAATTATCGATAATACAGGAGAGAATAGAGCACCTGTTTTTAAAATGGGATATATTTCTTGATAATGGGTGAAAAATGACCAAATAACAAATCCTATTCCTACAGTTAAAATCGCTGCTCCCGCCATAAAGGCACCTGCATCACCATCACCATTAGAATTCTGCTTTGTATAATGATTGTTAATGGTTCGATTATTTATGACCTGATTATTTTGAACATTATAACCACCACTATTGCTTTGGCTGACATTAGTATTTTCGGTATTGTTTTTGATATTAAAATCCGCAAATTTTCCCATTTTTTATTCCATGTCAAACGAAGAAGTAATAATTTTACATCGATTGATTTGTAGATCATAGAAGTTTCGTATTGGCATACGAAAGTTATCTTTCCATGTGGCAATTAATTACATCCTAATTAAAATAGGAGTTCGAAAGTAAAGATTCCATGTTTTAAATCATTCTTTTTCAATCATAGAGCAGAAAAAGCAAGGCAACTTAGAGAAGCGGAGCATCTCTGAGTTAGCTCTTGCTTTTTATTGATGGGGTATTGACAATACGTGAAAAAAAATTATAGGTATATATGAAAGTTAATTTAGCATGAGGAGTCGGATATGCATTTTTTTTTGTTAATGGCGGTGTTTAGTTTATTTAATTTGCTAGGGTATTTATTACCATTTATTAAACCAACAGTTTTTGTGTTTGATATATTCATAATGCTATTAGGAATGATCGGTCTTTTGTTTTTTAGGAAGGATTTTGATGATTTTTAGAATGGTTTTCTTTGATGTTGCGTAATAAAACTATCTCGTTGGATATATTAGATATTAACTCTTCCTTTGTATTGTGTTTTTTATTGAATTCGATTTTTTTCTCTAAATAAAATTCCATAGCCGATATGAAAAATTTAGCAAATGAGCATAGTAAGATGAGAGATTTGAATAAAGCTAATGTGTGAATGTCAATGGCTTTTTCTATTAATGTTATAAGGTCATTAGAGTTTTGCTCATAAGTTTTATAAACGACAATTGACGCAGAGAAAAATAACACGCAGTCGTTCAATGATTTTATGGATTTACCTATTTTTTTAAAAAATATTGAAATCAATAAACCACCCAGGAATAAACAAGTGAAAAGAATGTCTTCTTTATTTATTGTTATCATTGAGCTTGTAAAGTTTAAAATCTTTGGATCAAATTTATCAATGAGAAATTTTATGATGACATTTATTAAGAGTAGAAATAATACGAGCAAAGAGATTTCTAACGATAATTTTTTATAAAAAAGTAGTCTTAATGATGATTTCATTTAAAACCCTCTGTATTTTTGAATATCCATTATGATAAAAGAATGTTTTGGTTCTGACTGATGTTTAAAACTTATATCGTATTTATTTCACAGAATTAATATCGCGTCGCGATTTTTCAACGCTTAATGATTAGTATATATACTTATACGGGTAAGGCTCATGTTTAATTCTCCAGTTGACAGTTTTTTTATTTTTAGGTAGTAAATGTGTAAGGTATAATTTCAATTAATAAAAATCCCTTAAAGAATAAAGGATTTTTATTTGCAGCCATAAACAAACTTTAAAATTCTGTTTACGTCTGTAATGTAGTTTACATATTCATCTTCAGTTTTTCAAGAGAAAGGCCACTTAGGTGGCCTTCAATGGGACTGCTTATGCATATTGTGTTAACTTCCAGGTTACGGCTTTACCATCATATGGAGGGAAGCGGTTTCCTTTTGCTATTGGTGCAGTTGTTGATGGTGTCCCTACAACAGTCCACACTCCACTCTCAGGGCAACTCTCGCCAGTTCTCCCGGTAGTGCCCAATGGTGCTTTTGCCATTACGGAATCTCCATGTCATATGTGTTTAGCTATGTGTGTCGAAATTTAACAGCGTGACGATTATATGGCGGTTACATACTTTGGTTTATTAAGAATTTATTATTTTTGTATTTTTGAGAGGTGAATCGATTAAATTATATTGATATATTATGCATTGTGTTTCATATATTTAAAGTTTTGACATTGGTATTTGTCATGCAATATACAAATATGCAGTTATTAACTGTTAACTTTACCTATCGAACCCATTTTATCTAACCCACTTATGTATGCCATATGTAGATCATTACATTGAAAGTAAATATTTAGTCATATAATTCAATTTGATAATTACATCTTATGAGTACTGCTGCATCATGTGAGTGCGTGATTCGATTAATTTTAGTTGAACTGAATCTTAGAATTTTGACATACTCAGTAACATGTTTTGAAAAGTGTTATATCATTAATCTATAAGAAAAAACCTAAATGGAATAAGTTTCTTTCCGTTATTATTTCTTTTGTAAGGTAATAGTGATGTGGGAAAAGATATTACAAAAAAATCTTTATTCTGAATGGGTTATCCGAAACACCCTATACTGGATGACTCCTGTAAGCCCATGGAAACTTGAAGAAAACATATCCTCGTGGATTATCTTCTTTGAGATAGGTGGTCCTGAATGTGAGTTTGAATTCGCAAGGTTGTTAAACGATTTTAGCCTCCGTGAGAAACTTCACCATCAAACTGGTCAGTTGCGTGATGCCATCATCAGCAAGGTTCTCCGAAGCATAGATGACAGGCTTGCATAATGAAACTCATGCCTTTTAACTTCGACAGGATGCCTGACGGCCGGGTATTCATCAGTAACCTCGCTGGCTTTCATCATTTTTTAGGAGAGCAGGAATTTCTCGATCTGGTAAACGGTCACATCAGTCAAGAACAGTCCTCATCGCTTGAAAGCAAACTTTTCATTTGCGGAGATGAATCTTCCTCCGTTACCCCTTATGCACTAAGTTCGGCTTTTGCCAAACGACTCATGAATGAACTGGCGATCAGGCCAATCTTCATGATTGTACCTACTCTTCGTTGTGATCATACTTGCAAATATTGCCAGGTCAGTAGGGCATCGGTCACCGCTGATGGTTATGACCTCAATCCTGAACTGATACCGCAAATTGTCAGCACCATTAAGAAACTAGGTACACCTCCCTACAAGATAGAAGTACAGGGCGGTGAACCACTTCTCAGGTTCGATCTTGTTCAGTCAATCTATCACGAGTGTGAGATTTCATTGGGTAGTGATGCTTTTGAAATGGTGATTGCTACAAGTCTGTCATTACTCGATGAAAGCATTCTCTCATGGGTTAAAGAGCGGAATATCACCTTCTCGGTCTCGCTCGATGGGAATGAAGCTGTCCATAACAAGAATCGCATCCTTACTGACTTTCAAGCTCATAACAAAGCAGTAACTGGTATTCGGAAAATCACAGAAGAACTTGGCGCAAACCGGGTAGCTACGGTTACCACAGTTACTAAGGAGCTGACTAAAGAGCCAGCTTCCATAGTAGATGCTCATTTGTCTCTGGGTCTTACAGACATGTTTATCAGGCCTGTTAGTCCTTATGGGTTTGCTCAGAAGCAGAGCTTCACTTTTTCAATGCCAGAGTATTTTGCTTTTTATAAAGAGTTGATGCAGGAAGTGTTGATTCAGAATGAAAAGGGAATACCTGTCATTGAGCACTCGGCTGCTATTCATCTCAAGCGAATTTGCAATCCAGGCTTCAGTGGTTATGCAGATCTAAAATCGCCAAGCGGAGTTGTGCTGAACTGCATCCTGTTCAATTATGACGGTAAAGTCTACGGTAGTGATGAAAGTCGTATGCTTCAGAAAGTAAACCCGGAAGCAGATTTCAGTGCAGGAGAGTTTGCCTCACTCTCATTCAGTAGCAACGAATACTACCGTTCCGCTCTCTCATCTTCATTTAACTTCGCCATGCCAGGTTGTGACACCTGTGCATACCAGCCTTTCTGTGGAGCAGATCCTTGCCAGAACATTAGTGTTCATGGCGAACCTGTTGGTGACAAGAGTCGTTCTACTTTCTGCCAGTATCACAAAGGCATGTTCCGCTTCCTTCTGAACGAAATCTCTCAGGATGGACCGATGGCAAAGATGCTTAAAGGGTGGGCTTATGTCTGAGGTGCTGAGAAACGACATTTTCAGATTTACGGCAGATCTGCCAGTTCAGCAAGGTTTCTATCGCTTGTGCAAATCTAAGCCCGAAAATCCTCAATTCTATCTGCCAAATTTACTGGTCAGTGAAACTCAACTTGATTCCAGACTTCCTGCATATTTTGCAGACTTCGTTGTGAGCACTGATCTTTTCAATTCCATAGAAGATGGTGATATAGGGATTGTTAACAATGGCAACATGATTAGGGTGATTTTGTCACGGAGAGCAAACCATAACACTGTTCTGGTAACTGAAAGGTGCAACAACCGTTGCCTTTTTTGTTCTCAGCCTCCTAAGACAGGAAACGATGACTGGCTTCTTAACCAGTCAGCACTTGCCATCGCCTCTTTCTCCCTGAATGGTGTAGTAGGAGTGAGTGGGGGAGAACCTCTACTGTATGGCGAAGATTTCTTGCAATTTCTGGACTTCATAATCGAAAACTCACCTGAGACAGCTTTGCATGTTTTGACCAATGGACGAAAGTTTGCAGATGTCGGTTTTACTCAACAGATGAAAGATCGAAGCGAAAAGCTCAAAATAACTTTCGGTATTCCGCTTTATTCTTCAAGGTCGTCAGTTCATGACTATCTGGTTGGAAGCGAAGGGGCATTTGATGAGACAGTTATGGGGCTTATCAATGCCGGTAACTCAGGGATCAACATTGAGTTAAGAATCATTCCGACACTGGCTAACTATATGGAACTGGACAAAATCATAGAGTTCGCTGGTCGCGTGTTTTCCAATATCAACCAGATTTCTCTTATGGGGTTAGAATCTATCGGCTGGGCACGTAAAAACTGGTCATCAATCTTCATTGAGCATGATAGCTATAGTGCGAAAATTCTCTCTGCCATAGGAACAGCACAAAGGTCAGGCATCACCCTAACAATCTTCAATTACCCATTGTGCCATCTTCCTGATAGAGCTTGGGGATTTGCTACTCAGTCAATTTCTGACTGGAAAAATTACTACCCCAAAGAATGTGATGAATGTACTCAGAAGTCTTCCTGTGCTGGTTATTTCAGTTCATCAAAAGGCCGTTTTCATCAACCACCGAGACCAATTTTATGAAAAAATTTAATTTCGCTGCTCTGCTTCCGGGATTTTTAGCACTCAATAATTCTGTATGGGCAAGTGATTCCTCCACTGGTGCAAGTGATTTGCCCGGTATGACTCTTAATGAGCATGATTTAGTTATAGCTCCACTTAACACGGAAGTACCTTTCTACATTGCAGGGCATCGTAGTCATAGCTCCCATCGAAGCCATAGTTCTCATAGATCTTCTTCTGGTGGTGGGTACTATGGTGGAAGCACTCCTTATTATCCTAAAACATACAGTTCACCAAGCTCATCAGGCTCATCCACTTCAGGTACAAATTCGCCATCGTCTTCTTCATCTGTTCGTTCGCTTCGCTCTAATGACACCGATGCCTCTACGACCACAAAGTCTGCTGGAATGAATGGAACTACTCGTGCAAGTAGTGGGCTGGCTTCTGATACTGAAAAGCGTAAGCGTTTGATCATGCGAGTGCAGTTCGCATTACTGGATAAAGGGTTTTATAACGGCAATATAGACGGAAGTATGGGGCCTGCGACACGAACTGCTATCAAAAAATACAGAGTTGCATATGGGCTTCCTACTCCAGTAAGAGAAACATTAGATGCTCAGTTATTGAATTCTTTGAATATACTGGCTCGTTAAAATATTAGGTAAAATAGAATGAAGATAAAACTCTCTATTTATAAAACAAAAAGGTTTAGCGATGATATTGATCAGGTTTTGAATTTGGAAAGGGTCAAAAGACCTGTTGAATTCGAGATGGAGGATGCACGAGCATATCTATATGTAAAGGAGTACATGGACCCAAAACCTCCTGAATGGACCACCTTTTTTATGGGCCAAAATCCTGGCATAGAACCTGATTTCTTCGGTATGAATAGTAGCACAGGAGCAGTATTAGTTATTGAAGCTAACAATTCCAGATATCTTATTCCCTTTGGAACCGGTCATCACTTAATCAATGATGGCAGCATTGTCAAAGGATTTGGGCTTAAAACAACTCTTAATAGTATAGAACATAAAAAAATTCGCAGTTTAGATAAAGGTAGTCACAACGAAACGAACCTGTTAACTCGCAGTCAGAGCAGTAAAGAAGTCGATATATACAACCTAAAAATAGATTCTGAGATGGATATTCTCACAACTCTCACAGGCACTTCAACAGAAGATATTTTAGGAAGTAAAATTACTGGCAAAGATGCTTTTGTGATCATGCCGGATATTGAATTGAAGGCTATTCCAGCACTGTTGACCAAAATAGACTCTATTTACTTATTACCTCTTCCTGAAGAATTCGAATGGGTTAACAATATCAAGGAGGCTGATGAACAAGAAGTTGAGATATTGGATTCGCTTTTGATTGATCGGATAAAGGAAAAAGACTTCAATGATTTATGGCTTGGAGAGCCAGAAATAGTAGACTGGGAAAATCAAATAGGCTATTGCTTTGATAAGAGACAAAGATTCATTCATGAAACCTTATCAATATACCATGTTTGTGATTATTTTGATGGTAAGAAAACTGAAGTAACTGTTGATGAACTCAAAAAAAATTACCTGCATGTTTTGAATGCCGATTTTGAATCGATAAAAAAATGGTCTTTATATAGGTGCCTCTATGCCGAGATAAAAGAAGGTGATCAGAACTATATTCTTCGAGACTCTATATGGTATGTTGCAGATAGGAATTTTGTATCGACTATTGATGATGAAATGAAAAAAATAATTCATTATGAGGAGTCGGATAAATTCCCTGTATATTCATATAAACGAGAGGAGGATTATAATAAAAAACTTTGCCAAGATGATAATTCCTTTACACACATGGATCAGAAATTCATTCATCATGGTGGTGGTAAAAGTAAGATTGAATTTTGTGATCTTATCAGAGGTCAATCAGATTTTATCCATGTAAAATATTATACTGGTTCGCAAAGTATGAGCCATCTTTTTTCACAAGGATTTATAGGTTCTGAACTTTTTATAAGTGACTCTGAATTTCGAGGAAAACTTAATGAGAAACTACCTGCTCATATAAAATTAGCCGATCATATAAATAGACCAGATGCTAAAAAATATAAACTAGTTTTCGCCATAGCTTCTAATAAAAATCTTCCCGAAGATTTACCTTTGTTTTCTAAAGTAAACTTGAAAAATTTCCATAAGAGTATTACCAATTTTGGGTATGAGGTCAGGATCTGCAAAATTGCTGTGGACCCAGATATTTATAAAAAGAAGCTATGTAAACCACAGAAGAACAAGCTTTAAATAAATTTTTCAATGCCAGAGACGTTTGCCAGTTCATGCAGAAAATCGCTTTTGTAAGTTACAGCCCATGTATCTTGGTTTAGAACAAAGTGGTGTCAAAAAAGGTTTATGTCTTGGTGGATAAGGGGCTGGGAGATTTAACCCCTTATAGAGTTGTTATGCCGCAATAGCTTTAAATTTTTGAGCAATGAAATAATCACTCCACCACTGCATGAGAATCACTCGTTCTGCCAGATATTCCGGGCGATTGTAAGCTGCAATTATTTCATCTTTCTTCGAGTGGGCAAGGGCCGCTTCTAAGACACCAGTCCTGAACTTACCAGATTCGTCTGTCGCCGTTCTCACAATAGATCTCATTCTGTTAACCATAAGTTCACCACCTTAAACCGTTCGAATGATTACGGCTTATACTGCCTACTTATGCTAATATCTAAGAGAAGCCATTATGGTTGTGTAAGTATACTTCATGGTTTATTTCGGATATATAAAAGCATATCTATGACTGGCTGTTTTCAGCAAGAGTCTTATCATCTAAAGAATTAATTTTCGAAATTCTTTTTAACTCATTAAGATAATCAACCTCGTTTTCCAAGAACCAATGAAGAACTTTAGAGTTACCCAGTAATTTATTAATATATGACTGGATTATCACGAATTTCAACATATCTGAACCATACTCAGTTTGAAGTTTTTTTGTTTCTTCCGAAGTTGTTGCCATTTCCTGTTCCAGACGAAGTATGGTTTTTTTTATGTCCTTTTTATAGGGAGTGTTTTTCCCTTTATTTACTATCATTGATGCCGGTGTAGCATCCAAGATGCTCATTGCAAATTTTTTACTATAATTATCAAAATTAATCATTGTACCGACTGCTTCAATTTGACGAATTGGCTTCATTTTCCTTAAAACATCAAATGTAGCCTTAGGTATAGGTTTATCAGAAAGTTTCGCAATTACACTTGGATCTATACCGTTCATCACATTAGCTTTATCTTTTATAGCATCAATAGATATTCCCAAAGCAGCACTAAGTTTTTCAATTGAAACTTTTGCCAAGGACTTGATTATCATTCTATGTTCTTCAACTACATTTATATGATTGACTTGTTTGTTAGGAGTGAACGCATCATCTATGCTCGAAAGTAAACATGGAGCTTTTTCTATGCCTAAGTCTTTTAAAGCCTCAACCCTCAAATGGCCATCGAGTATCTTAATGGCATCTTTATCTTTGTCATAGAACACTATTATTGGTTCAATAATACCTAAGCTTTCAATAGAGGTAACTATTTGATGATATTTATGACTTAACTTTACATTTTCTAACAATTCCTTAGAGGGAATTAACTTGTTAGTTTCTAAATAAATAAAATTGTCGCCAAAACGTATCTGAATCATTTTGATGCCTCTTTGTTTATTGGATTGAGTATTTGAGATGGCAGTTCTGATAGATTCTCTTGTTCAAGTATATTTTGAAAGCTTTTATTCATCATTATGATGTTAAAGATCTCATTTACTATCAGCAAATTAGTTTTAATAAATTTAGAGTTGTTATAAACAGATTTATGTTCAGCGATACTATTTTCATAAAGCTCAATTAACTCTTCAGCAGTCATTCTTTTTGATGGTTTGTGATAATAAAACCCGGCTGCTTTTGCACCTTTATTCCCTATTGTTCGCTGATTTAGAATGTGTCTTATCTTTATAATGTCCCGGCTTTTTATTAATTTTTTATCATATGCTTCGGTAAGAATATCTTGTGCTTCTTCAGTTTCACATCTTGCAAATTGCACTGCGAGATACAGAGGTAAATTCCCCCGTTCGACTGCAGAGAGAAGTTTATGCTCTCCCTTATCAAGAAGCATATTTATACTGCTCACCCAGTTCGATGAATACCCAGTAATCTCACTTATTTCGGAGTCTGAAAGTCCTCTGTTTTTCATATCTTTTATTATCTGTAATAACTCATTGGAACGTGGTCTCCTCCTTGCAATGTTTTCAACCAAACTCATAACATAAGCATCTTCTTCTGATACATCTCTTATAATTGCTGGAATAATGGTTTCACCTAATGCAACGAGAGCCTCTATTCTCCCTTGGCCACAAATTAAAGCATATTTGAAGTCGTCTTCATCAATCGCTCTTACGCTTATAGGCTTGCTTAATCCTCTTTTTTTTATACTTTCCTTAATTTCTTCATGCACTACCTTATTTCTAGTTCGCGGGTTAAGAAATTTTATTTTGGAAATTTCAATTTGGATTATTGGGAATTCATTTGATTCAGGCAGCATATAGTTCCCTCACTTTCATGCGAGTAATAATTTGTAGAAGTTTATCCAGATTATCAAATCTATACAGATCTAATCGAATGTTGTTTGTTTCCGTCATACACATTTTACTATATTCTTTTTCAATCTTTGGTATGATATAAAAATCAAGTGGTGAAATATTTTGTGAATCCATTCGTATAACAATTGTTATGTCTGCTTTCTGTGAGTTATCAAACCGGACTTTCCATCTAAGTTTACCCGATTTCATATGTGTGCATTTAGTAATAAGGACGGAAATTAAAAACTCATCATTGATGTAAAGCATTGGTGCATATTTATATTCGTCTATATAGCACTTGCTTTTTAAAATTCCCCCCTTAAAATCCTCAATTATTCCTGAGTAAAATGATCTTAGTGCTTCATTTATTTGGATATAGCTGTAATCATGTTCTGGCTTATAACCAATCAAAGTATATGCTCTTAAAAGACCACCAAATCGGGTTCTGTAAACAGAAGATGAAGGGCCTGTATCATCTTCATCAATGATAAAGCCAGATAGTTTTCCATTAGATTCTAATTTTTGTTTTAGCTTTTCTAAAAGCTCTTCATTAGTCAAATGTACGGATCGGAGCTGAATTATTTCTTGAGCTTTATTATATTTTTTCTTTGAAATAATGGGTTTATATGCCTTGTCGCATCTAACCCATTCATTTTTGGGGTTTTTTACAAGCCTGCTTTTTAGTTTAGATGAGGTTTTGTTATATATGTTATTTCCAATATATTTTTCATTTGTCAAGATTTGATGTATTTTAGCACGAGTCCATAATGTTCCATTTTCTGCAGGTATATTCTGTTCATTTAGTCTCTCAGCAATAATGAATTCTGGCATGTTATCATCTATAAAGAGATCATAGATGCTATTTACAATTTTTATCTCATTTTTTGGTCCCGGAATTAATATCACCCTATCTGTTTGAATACTCTTTCTTTTGCGAAAGCCCAATATTTCTTTAGCTATGCCATTTTCATCTACTAAAAGACGTCTCAGCCCATAACCAGCCATTCCGCCTTGATGATAACCAAGCTTTATTAAATTTACTTGCCCTATAAATACCTTTTCTGATAAATTCCTGCTGTGATATGCGGCACTAGATCTTTTTATATTCAGTATAACAGAAGACTCTAAAGGGAAATCTTTAGTGGGAATAGGTTCAGAACAGTATATAAGATCTACACCGTTTCTCTCAAATAGAAAGGAATAATATGCAGCTTCATCACTATTTTGAAAACGACCAAAACGGCTCACATCATAAAATAATACAGCCTGTATATCTATTTTCTTTTGTTCTACATCACTAAGTAACTGCTGCAAAGAATGCCGGCCTATGATACTGACTCCGCTCTTACCTGCATCATCGTAGGTATAAGCGATTTCCATATTGTTCTTTTCAGCATAATCTTTGATATATTCGGACTGATTATGTAAAGAATATTGCTGATGGTCGGTAGACATCCTCAAGTACTGTGCGACCCTAACTTTATGATTTTTATCATTTTCGCTAGCCATGCACGAAACCTCATGGATGATTCAATACAATGTAGAGGATAAAATTGATCAATTTTTAACCAAATTCAACTGTTTTATCATTGATTAGAGCGAATTTAGTAAATCTTCATGGTGTATGATAATCGAGAAGAGATGTGAATTATTTAGCTGATATGACCGACAGCTTTCGTTATGTGGCCTCAAGGTATCGATTCGTAAATGGCTATGCTTAGTCCACATAGGTTAATAATATGATTATTAATTCTTTAACTAAATCAAGATAGTTAACCCATCATGGAAGAGTTATGCGGCAATAATTTTGTATTTTTGAGACGAAACAAAGTCACTCCACCACTGCATGAGAACCACCCGTTCTGTGAGATACTCTGCACGATTGTAGGCTGCAATTATTTCATCTTTCTTCGAGTGGGCAAGGGCGGCTTCTAAGACATCAGTCCTAAATTTACCAGACTCCTCCGCAGCCGTTCTGGCGATTGATCGCATACCGTGAGCTACAAGCTCACCTCCGAAACCCATACGGATTATGGCCGCATTAGCTGTTTGTTCATGCATGTGATTGAGTGGAGCTTTGATACTGGGGAAAACCCACTCTCTATGCCCACTGATGGCTTTCATTAAATCCAATACTCGCAAAGCTTCTTTGCTCATTGGAACTTTGTGAGGCTTCTTCATTTTCATAAACTCCGCCGGGATGTTCCACATGCCAGTTTCAATATCAATATCTGACCATCTTGTGCGAACAGCTTCACCTGGGCGAACCCATGTGAGAAGTTGCCACTCAATCAGTAGCCTTGTTTCCAAACGGATAGAAGCATTGTTTAGAGCAACCAGGAAGCGAGGGAGTTCGGAAGGGGGTAATGCTGGCATATTCAGTTTTTTTGGCTTGCTGAACCGTTGCCCCAGATTGTCTGCCGGGTTGAATTCTATGAGTTCTTCTGTTGCTGCATAGCGGAAAATTTCATTCAGGCGGGATATGATGCGGCGAAGTGTTTCAAGGACACCTCGTTTTTCTATAGGTTCTAAATGCTGTTTAAGCATTTTAGGGCGAATCTCCTTAATGGGGGTATCACCCAATGTGGGAAAGATATTTCTCTCTAGGCTTCGCCAGATGTCGTTAGCATGATCTTGGGAGATGCCTGACGTTTTGACTTTCTCATCAAGCCACTTCTTGGCTACTGCTTGAAATGTATGTTCTGTGGCATCTTTCAGTGCATTGGTTTTTTGGGTGTTATGAACTTGGGGGTCTATACCATTTGCAAGCAACGACAAGTATTCATCACGTAAAGCTCGTGCCTTCGCAAGTGTAAGGTGAGGATAGGTTCCTAAGCTCACCTTAGTTCGCTTTTTGGTCACAGGCACTGCATATCTGAAATACCAATTTTTCTTCCCTCCCTTCGCCAAGGGAGCGATTCGCAACAGCAAACCATCGCCGTCAAAAAGGTTAACCTCTTTCTCGGAAGGTTTGGTGCTTTTGATTTCAGTGTCAGTGAGTTTCTTAGCGATTTTGGCCATGTTTGGGACCCTCAATTTTAGGACCCTTTTCGTGGGTCCCATTCAGGGTGCCATAACTCGTAGTTCTCAGCAATTCTCACTAGACTACAATAGACGTAAAAAAGCCCGCAGAGCTTGTGCTGTACGGGCTTAGTAGACTTTACTGAACTTCAGTACATCAATATTTGGTGGAGCTGGCGGGAGTTGAACCCGCGTCCGAAATTCCTACATCCTCGGTACTACATGCTTAGTCAGTCTTTACATTCGCTTGCCAGCTGCGGACGGACACGCCACTAACAAACTAGCCTGATTAAGTTTTAACGCTTCAACCCCAGGCAGGGCTTCCACGCGATCTCTTTTGGGTTTGACCTCTCTTGATCCCCGTCCTAAGAGCGGAGGCTAGGGAGAGAGGGCTCTAAGCAGGTTATTAAGCTGCTAAAGCGTAGTTTTCGTCGTTTGCGACTATTTTTTGCGGCTTTTTACGAGGCCAACCGCCCCTCGGCATGCACCTTGGGTTTCGCAAATCCCGTCGAATCCAGAATCAGCCCCAATGTGTAAAGGTAAGTATACCAGATTTATGAGCGCCATGACCAGCCTCAATGGCGTTATCGTTAAAGATTTAGCACCCATGTAGCCTGATTTTTATTCGATTAAGCAATGGGATGGCAACATTTGTGTCGGATGTGATAGCCAATAAGATGTTCATTCGCGCCGCCGGAGAGGGAGGCGCGGTGAGGAACTGGTCAATAATTGGAGTGCAGGTTTAACGGTGGGCGTTTTTCATGATACGCGCTTTATCCACCTGCCATTCGCGCTCTTTGATATCTGAACGTTTATCGTGCTGTTTCTTACCTTTGGCGACGCCGATTTTCACTTTGCACCAGGCATTTTTCCAGTACAGGGAGAGCGCCACTACGGTATAGCCTTCTCGATTGACGCGACCGTACAATGAGTCCAGTTCGCGCTGGTTGAGAAGTAACTTGCGGGTACGGGTAGGATCGCACACCACATGCGTGGAGGCCACTGCCATTGGCGTGATGTTTGCGCCAAACAGGAACGCTTCTCCGTCACGCAGAAGGACATAGCTGTCGCTGATATTGGCTTTTCCTGCGCGCAGGGATTTAACTTCCCAGCCTTGCAGGGCAAGTCCCGCTTCGAACTCTTCTTCGATAAAGTATTCGTGACGGGCGCGCTTGTTAAGCGCGATGGTCGCTGAACCAGGTTTATGTGCTTTTTTCTTCGTCATAAGCGTCGTGAATCATCGGTAATCTGAAATCGAAAACACCCCATATCAATCCTGCGGGGGACAAGGCTCTATCTTAGCATGAACCCGATGTTACCCAGCGCCGGGATAGCGTTTTTTTTACAGCAGGATAAATGATATTATTTGTTGGATTTTTGTTGATGGAAATTGTTATGCCTCAGATTAGCCGGACCGCACTGGTACCCTACAGCGCGGAGCAAATGTATCAGTTAGTGAATGACGTTCAGTCTTATCCTCAGTTTTTGCCGGGTTGTACCGGAAGTCGGATTCTGGAGTCCACTCCTGGGCAGATGACTGCGGCGGTAGATGTCTCTAAGGCTGGGATCAGCAAAACGTTTACTACCCGCAACCAGTTGACCAGTAACCAAAGTATTCTTATGAATCTGGTGGATGGGCCGTTCAAGAAATTGATTGGTGGATGGAAGTTTACGCCGCTGAGCCAGGAGGCGTGTCGTATCGAGTTTCATCTCGACTTTGAGTTTACCAATAAGTTGATTGAACTCGCCTTTGGTCGCGTGTTTAAAGAGCTGGCGGCTAATATGGTCCAGGCTTTTACGGTTCGTGCGAAAGAGGTTTACAGTGCCAGGTAAAATTGCCGTTGAGGTGGCTTATGCGCTACCTGAGAAGCAGTACCTGCAGCGCGTGACGCTGCAGGAGGGCGCGACGGTTGAAGAAGCTATTCGCGCCAGTGGCTTGCTGGAATTGCGTACCGATATCGATTTAACTAAAAACAAAGTCGGCATTTACAGCCGTCCGGCAAAACTAAGCGATAGTGTGCATGATGGCGATCGGGTGGAGATTTATCGCCCTCTCATTGCCGATCCGAAAGAGCTTCGCAGGCAACGAGCAGAAAAATCAGCGAATAAATAACAGACAGAAAAAAGGTGCTCATTGAGCACCTTTTTTAACGTCTTTGAGAGCAACTTTATTATTAGTTACCACTCAGCGCAGGTTTGTTATCAATATTGGTCAACACACCGCTACTGTTAAAGGTCAGCGTCAGCGTTTGCTGCGTTACACCTTCATGACCTGGTTGCTGGCGGAAGACATAGAACCAGGTATTCGTACCAAATGGATCGGACATCAGCGGTGTACCTAATGCGTACGCAACTTGTTGTTGCGTCATGCCAACACGTATTTTGGATACGTCGTTAGCGGTCAGATAGTTCCCCTGGTTGATGTCAGGACGGTAAACCACTCGCTCCAGAGTGGAACAGCCTGCGGTCAACATCAATAGTACTGCTGCTGCAGCAGTCAGCGTTTTACAGCGCATAGTGATTTGATTCCTTTTCGGGCCCGAGCAGTACGAGGCTCATCTGTAATATGCCGATGATAATAGACCTTTCATCACTTTAAAACCTTTTGCTTTCCGGTCTTACGGCGTTTTGCTGTTTACTCTGACCGTGAAGCAGGAAAAAAGTTTACGCTGCAAGCAGTTCTTTCGCATTCGCCAGTGTATTACGTGTGACTTCACTGCCACCAAGCAGGCGCGCCAGCTCTTGTAACCGCGCTTTTTTATTCAGGGATTGCATATGCGTTTCTGTCATCGCACCATCGGTTTCTTTGCTGACAAAATAGTGTTGATGACCACATCCCGCGACTTGTGGCAGGTGGGTAACACACATCACCTGAGTTGATTCGCCGAGTTGACGCAGCAGTTTGCCGACAACTGCCGCTGTTGGACCGCTAATCCCTACATCCACTTCATCAAAAATCAGTGCCGGGGTTTCCATTTTACGCGCCGTGATGACCTGGATTGCCAGTGCGATGCGGGACAATTCACCACCGGATGCGACTTTGGCAATAGGCTGCATTGGCTGACCTGGGTTGGTGGTTACCCGAAACTCAATACGATCGGCACCGTCAGCGCCCAGGTGATGCTCGTCAAATTTAACATCGATCGTAAACTGCCCATGCGGCATTGAGAGCGCATGCATACTGTCGGTGATCAGCTGTGCAAGTTCTTCTGCATATTGCTGGCGTTGTTGGTGTAATGCGCGCGCGATTTCCAGTGCCTGCTGATGATGTTTCGTTACCGCCAGCGCAAGCGTTTCTTGTGAGTCGGCCTGATCGTCCAGTTGCTGCTGTTCTTCCAGTAGCGACTGGTAATACTGTGGCAATGCCTCAGGGCTGACGTGATGTTTACGTGCCAGCGAAATCTGTTTTGAGATGCGCTGTTCAAGTTCAAATAGTCGGTTGGGATCGAGATCCAGATGATCGCAGTAGTGGCGCAGTTCATCGCTGGCTTCAGCAATCTGGATGGTAGCTTCTTCCAGCATATCAAGTACGCCGGACAGTTTGCTGTCCATGCCAATCAATTCGCTCACCAGTTGTTTAGCCGTGTAAAGCTGACTTTGCAGGTTTGCGTCTTCACCGTCGGCCATTAATGCCAATGCATTCTGGCTGGTGGTCAGCAATTGACCGCTGTTCGCCAGACGTTTGTACTCTTCGTCGATTTGTTCAAACTCTCCGGGCTGCGGATTAAATTCGTTAAGTTCTTTTAATTGGTATTGCAGCAGTTCCGCACGGGCGGCGCGTTCCTGACTTAACTGTTGATGATGCGCGAGGTCACGGCAGCTTTGATGCCACAACTGATAACGTGCGGTCATTTCCTGCAGTAGAGAGGTTTCATTGGCATAGCCATCAAGCAGGAATTTTTGGTGCTCAGGTTTGGTGAGTAATTGATGAGCGTGCTGACCATGGATCTGAATCAGCAACTGACCCAGTTCGCGCAGTTGTGACAGAGGAACAGCTGTACCGTTGATGAAACCACGGGAGCGACCATCGCTGCTGATCACGCGACGAAGCAAACATTCATGCCCGTCTTCAAGCTGGTTTTCTTCCAGCCAGCGCAGAGCCGCTGGCGTATCTTTCAGAGAAAAACGGGCGCACAGGTCAGCGCGAGCAGCGCCGGTACGCACCATGTCGGCTTCAGCGCGACCACCGAGACAAAGACCGAGGGCATCTATTGCAATAGATTTACCCGCGCCGGTCTCGCCAGTTATTACGGTCATGCCGCTATGAAAATCAATCTCAAGCTCACGAACGATAGCAAAGTTGCTGATGGTCAGTTGTGCCAACATAGTTGTTTTCCTGTATGAAAAACCATTACTGTTATTGTGTACAGTATAAACTGGTTTTATATACAGTAAAGAGGCTGGCGTAAAATTAGAATAATTTTTTTGACCAGCCGAGCTTGGTGCTTAATGTGTTGAAATAACTGTAATCTTTCGGATGAATCAGATTCAGATGGTAATCACAGCGACGAATCAGGACATCTTCACCTTCCTGAATCGGCAGTGCTATCTGGCTGTCGCAACTGATTTCCAGGTCGTTACGGCGATGCGAAAAACGCAGACGGATCGTGCTGCTGCTGTTTATGACCAGTGGTCGTGCTGACAACGTATGCGGGAACATGGGCACCAGGGTAATCGCATCCAGAGAGGGGGTCAGAATAGGACCGCCTGCAGAGAGGGAATAGGCGGTGGAGCCTGTTGGCGTCGAAATAATTAGTCCATCAGATCGCTGAGAAAACGCAAAGATCTCGTCGATATACACTTCGAACTCAATCATATGCGCCACTTTGCCTGGATGAAGCACCACTTCATTTATCGCGGTGCTGATGCGTTTCTGGCAATCTTGCTGACAGACTTGCGCTTCCAGCAAAAAACGTTTCTCGCTGATGTAGTGGCCTTCCAGCACATCGGCTAACTGTTGCTGGGCGTTATCGGGGTCAAGGTCAGTCAGGAAACCCAGGTTGCCACGGTTGATTCCAATAACTTTAATATCGTAACGGGCGAGTGTGCGTGCCGCGCCCAGCATATTACCGTCGCCACCAACGACTACCGCGAGATCAGCTAGTTGCCCAATCTCCGCGAGCGTGCCAGTTTTCACATTCTTCAGTTGCAGTTCGTGAGCGATTTGTTGCTCAACGATGACCTCGTAACCTTTTGTGCACAGCCAGCGGTAGAGCATTTCATGTGTTGTCAGTGCAGTGGGGTGCCGTGGGTGTCCCACAATGCCAATACACTTGAAATGATTATTCATTTTTCCGAGGTCCTTGTTGCGAAGATTGATGACAATGTGAGTGCTTCCCTTGAAACCCTGAAACTGATCCCCATAATAAGCGAAGTTAGCGAGATGAATGCGAAAAAAACGCGGAGAAATTCATGAGTAGTAAAGAACAGAAAACGCCTGAGGGGCAAGCCCCGGAAGAAATTATCATGGATCAGCACGAAGAGATTGAGGCAGTTGAGCCAGAAGCTTCTGCTGAGCAGGTGGATCCGCGCGATGAAAAAATTGCGAATCTCGAAGCTCAGCTGGCTGAAGCCCAGACCCGTGAACGTGACGGCATTTTGCGTGTAAAAGCCGAAATGGAAAACCTGCGTCGACGTACTGAACTGGATATTGAAAAAGCCCACAAATTCGCGCTGGAGAAATTCATCAACGAATTGCTGCCGGTGATTGATAGCCTGGATCGTGCGCTGGAAGTGGCTGATAAAGCTAACCCGGATATGTCTGCGATGGTTGAAGGCATTGAGCTGACGCTGAAGTCGATGCTGGATGTTGTGCGTAAGTTTGGTGTTGAAGTGATCGCCGAAACTAACGTGCCGCTGGACCCGAATGTGCATCAGGCTATCGCAATGGTGGAATCTGATGACGTTGCGCCAGGTAACGTACTGGGCATTATGCAGAAGGGTTATACGCTGAATGGTCGTACGATTCGTGCGGCGATGGTAACTGTAGCGAAAGCAAAAGCGTAATTTCTGTTTTCGTAATAATTCACGGCCCTGCATGCGAATGCAGGGCCGTTTTCGTTACTCCGCCACACTCTCGCGCAGCGGTTTCACAGGAAAAACTTTTACCTGCTTAATCATATTGTCCTGTACGTCGAGAATATCTATATCGTACTCGCCAATACGCACGCGGGTGCCTGCGACAGGGATCTCTTCCAGTGCCTCAAGAATGACGCCATTAACCGTGCGGGCATCATCTTCCGGTAGATGCCAGTTAAAGGCTTTGTTGATTTCCCGCACGTTGGCGGTGCCATCGATAATCACCGAACCGTCGTTTTGCGGCGTGACCTCTTCGGCAAGTGTTGGCGACATCGACGTAGTGAAATCGCCGACAATCTCTTCCAGAATATCTTCAACCGTCACCAGCCCCTGAATGTCTCCATACTCGTTGACGACCAGGCCGACTTTCTTTTTGTTGCGCTGAAACTTTACCAACTGCGTGCTGAGCGGCGTACCTTCCGGCACAAAATAGATCTCGTCCGCGGCGCGCAGCATGGTTTCTTTGGTGAACTCTTTTTTCTCCGACATCAACCGCCAGGCTTCACGTACTCGCAGCATACTGATGGCGTCGTCCAGCGAATCACGGTAGAGCACGATGCGCCCGTGAGGTGAGTGGGAGAGTTGGCGCAGAATCGATTTCCAGTCATCGTTGATATCAATACCGATAATTTCACTGCGCGGCACCATGATGTCATCAACGGTCATTTTTTCCAGATCGAGCACCGACAGCAGCATATCCTGATTGCGACGGGAAATTTGTGAGCGTGATTCGTGCACGATAGTGCGCAACTCTTCTTTGCTCAAAGAGCCGCTAACCACGATATCGGTTTTGATACCCATCATGCGCATCAGCATACGGGTGATAGCATTCAGCAACCAGACCAGCGGCATCATCAAAATTTGCAGCGGAGCCAGCAGAAAACTACTCGGATAAGCGACTTTTTCCGGGTACAGCGCGGCAATGGTTTTCGGCAATACCTCAGCAAATACCAGTACGACAAAAGTCAGCACACCAGTCGCAATTGCCACGCCCGCATCGCCGTACAAACGCATCCCAACAATAGTGCCGAGCGCGGAGGCAAGAATATTGACCAGGTTATTGCCGATTAACACCAGGCTTATCAGGCGGTCTGGCTTACGCAGCAATTTTTCGACGCGTTTGGCCGAGCGATTACCCTGTTTCGCCATATGTCGCAGACGATAGCGGTTGAGGGTCATCATTCCGGTTTCGGACCCGGAAAAATAGGCTGAAATGACCACCATGATGATCAGAATAATGATCAACGTAGTAGTAGAAATGTGTTCCAGGGGAAACTCCTTTTCTGGGTTTAGCTGATTAACTGCTGGACAATTCGGCTGCCGAAGTAGGCCAGTGTCAGAATTACCGCGCCCGCAACGTTAAACCAGACGACGCGGCGTCCACGCCATCCTTCATGGTAATGTCCCCACAGCAGCACAATATAGACAAACCACGCCACGATAGAGAGCACAGCCTTGTCGATATTTTCCATGCTAAATAGGTTGTGCATGTAGAACAGGCCAGTGCAAAGCGTGAGCGTTAGCAGCACCACGCCAATCTGCGTGATGTGGAACATTTTACGCTCGATACTCATCAATGGCGGCATTTCCTGGTTAAATGCCAGCTTCTTGTTCTTCAGTTGGTAATCAATCCACGCCAGTTGCAGCGCGTACAGGGCGGCGATAATTAGCGTGGCATAGGAAAAGAGCGATAAGCCAATGTGCACCAGCATCCCAGGCGTTGCTTCCAGATGGGTGATGTATTCATTGGGCATGAAGGTCGCCAGCGCCAGGTTGATAAGCGCAAAGGCATAGACAATGGGTAGCAGCAACCAGCCACGATTGCGAGAAGCCACAATGGTCATTACCGTACAGATCATCAAACTGACCAATGAACCAACGTTCAGCAGGCTGAGGTTTTGTCCGCTATCACCGTCGGGCAGGATGCGGGCTTCCAGAGCGATTGCGTGGCAGACCAGCGCAATGACCGCAGAAATAATAGCCATGCGCCGCCAGCCGCCGTTTTTTTGCAGCAGACCGGGAACAATCAGCGCAAGACTGACGGAGTAGGCGACAAGCGCGAGCAGAGCAAAAACGGGCATAGTGATGTCGACAGTTTGAGCAATAAGAAAGAGAAGCAGTATAGCGTCAGGTGAACGCTGCTCCAACCGTTGCATAACAACAAAGACGCCTTCATGTTATACTGCGGCAAAATACTGATGATGTGTCGCGATTGCGGCCAACCGTTTCCACCCCAGGCGAGAGACAATGTTTGATAATTTAACCGATCGTTTGTCGCGCACGCTGCGCAATATCAGTGGCCGTGGACGCCTCACTGAAGACAACGTAAAAGATACGCTGCGCGAAGTGCGCATGGCGCTGCTGGAGGCGGACGTCGCTCTGCCGGTAGTGCGTGAGTTTATCAATCGCGTAAAAGAGAAAGCGGTTGGTCATGAAGTTAATAAGAGCCTGACGCCGGGGCAGGAGTTCGTCAAAATCGTCCGTAACGAACTGGTTGCGGCGATGGGCGAAGAGAACCAGACCCTGAACCTGGCGGCGCAACCGCCTGCGGTCGTGCTGATGGCGGGCCTGCAAGGTGCCGGTAAAACAACCAGCGTTGGTAAACTCGGTAAGTTCCTGCGCGAGAAGCACAAGAAGAAAGTGCTGGTGGTTTCTGCCGACGTTTATCGCCCGGCGGCAATCAAACAGCTTGAGACGCTGGCAGAGCAGGTGGGCGTTGATTTCTTCCCTTCTGATGTTGGTCAGAAGCCGGTAGATATCGTTAACGCGGCGCTGAAAGAAGCCAAACTGAAATTCTACGACGTGCTGCTGGTGGATACCGCTGGTCGTCTGCACGTTGACGAAGCGATGATGGACGAGATCAAACAAGTCCATGCGTCGATTAACCCGGTTGAAACCCTGTTTGTGGTTGACGCCATGACCGGTCAGGATGCGGCCAATACGGCAAAAGCATTCAATGAAGCGTTACCGCTTACCGGCGTAGTGTTGACCAAAGTGGACGGCGATGCCCGCGGCGGTGCGGCGCTCTCTATTCGTCACATCACTGGCAAACCGATCAAGTTTCTCGGTGTTGGCGAGAAAACTGAGGCGCTGGAGCCGTTCCATCCGGACCGCATCGCGTCGCGTATTCTCGGCATGGGCGACGTACTGTCGCTGATCGAAGATATCGAAAGCAAAGTTGACCGCGCGCAGGCAGAGAAATTAGCCAGCAAGCTGAAAAAAGGCGACGGCTTCGATCTCAACGATTTTCTTGAGCAACTGCGCCAGATGAAAAATATGGGCGGCATGGCTAGCCTGATGGGCAAGCTGCCGGGCATGGGGCAGATCCCGGATAATGTTAAGTCGCAGATGGACGATAAAGTGCTGGTGCGTATGGAAGCCATCATCAACTCGATGACGATGAAAGAGCGCGCTAAGCCAGAAATCATCAAAGGTTCGCGTAAGCGTCGTATCGCTGCCGGTTGCGGTATGCAGGTGCAGGACGTTAACCGCCTTCTGAAGCAGTTCGACGACATGCAGCGCATGATGAAGAAAATGAAGAAGGGCGGAATGGCGAAGATGATGAGAAGCATGAAGGGGATGATGCCGCCGGGATTTCCTGGTCGCTAAATGACCTTATGCGACAGAGTTATTAACTGCTGATTGCATTTTCTCCAGAAATCAGTAAAATTTTCGGGCTTTTAATATGACACCGGACTCCGTTCCTCGATGGGGTCCGGTTGTTTTATTCACACAAGAGGATGTTATGGTAACTATTCGTTTAGCACGTCACGGCGCTAAAAAGCGTCCGTTCTACCAGGTTGTTGTCGCTGACAGCCGTAATGCACGCAACGGTCGCTTCATCGAGCGCGTTGGTTTCTTCAACCCAATCGCTAGCGAAAAAGAAGAAGGCACTCGCCTGGATCTGGATCGCATCGCTCACTGGGTTGGCCAGGGCGCAACTATTTCTGATCGCGTTGCTGCGCTGATCAAAGAAGTAAACAAAGCAGCTTAATCTGTCACGGTGGTCATGATGAGCAAACAACTCACCGCGCAAGCACCTGTTGATCCCATCGTTTTGGGAAAAATGGGTTCGTCTTACGGTATTCGTGGGTGGCTCAGAGTGTTTTCTTCCACCGAAGACGCCGAAAGCATTTTTGACTATCAGCCCTGGTTTATCCAGAAGGCGGGTCAGTGGCAGCAAGTCCAGCTGGAAAGCTGGAAGCACCACAATCAGGACATGATCATCAAGCTGAAAGGCGTTGACGATCGTGATGCGGCGAACCTGCTGACGAATTGTGAAATTGTCGTGGATTCATCGCAGCTGCCTCAGCTTGAAGAGGGGGACTACTACTGGAAAGACCTGATGGGCTGCCAGGTAGTAACCACTGAAGGCTACGATCTCGGTAAAGTCGTCGATATGATGGAAACCGGATCTAATGACGTTCTCGTCATTAAGGCAAACCTGAAAGATGCGTTTGGTATCAAGGAACGTCTCGTACCGTTCCTCGATGGGCAGGTTATCAAGAAAGTCGATCTCACTACTCGTTCAATCGAAGTAGATTGGGATCCTGGTTTTTAAACCACCGGATAAACGGTAAAAGACGGCGCTATGTGGATTGGCATAATTAGCCTGTTTCCTGAAATGTTCCGCGCAATTACCGATTACGGGGTAACTGGCCGGGCAGTTAAAAATGGCCTGCTGAGCATCCAGAGCTGGAGTCCTCGCGACTTCACGCATGACCGGCACCGTACCGTGGACGATCGTCCTTACGGCGGCGGACCGGGGATGTTAATGATGGTGCAACCCTTGCGGGACGCCATTCATGCAGCAAAAGCCGCGGCGGGTGAAGGCGCAAAGGTGATTTATCTGTCACCACAGGGACGCAAGCTTGATCAAGCGGGCGTCAGCGAACTGGCAACGAATCAAAAATTGATTCTGGTGTGCGGTCGCTACGAAGGTATAGATGAGCGCGTGATCCAAACCGAAATTGACGAAGAATGGTCAATCGGCGATTACGTTCTCAGTGGTGGTGAGTTACCAGCAATGACGCTGATTGACTCCGTTTCCCGGTTTATTCCGGGAGTACTGGGACATGAAGCCTCGGCAACGGAAGATTCCTTTGCTGAAGGATTGCTGGATTGCCCGCACTATACGCGGCCTGAGGTGTTAGAAGGGATGGAAGTTCCGCCAGTGTTACTGTCGGGCAACCATGCCGAGATACGTCGCTGGCGTTTGAAACAGTCGCTGGGCCGTACCTGGCTTAGAAGACCTGAACTTCTGGAAAACCTGGCTCTGACTGAAGAGCAAGCAAGGTTGCTGGCGGAGTTCAAAACGGAACACGCACAACAGCAACATAAACATGATGGGATGGCGTAAGCCCCCGAGATATCAGTTTACCCAGGATAAGAGATTAAATTATGAGCAACATTATTAAGCAACTTGAACAAGAGCAGATGAAGCAGGACGTACCTTCCTTCCGTCCGGGTGATACCGTGGAAGTGAAAGTATGGGTTGTTGAAGGTTCCAAAAAACGTCTGCAGGCATTCGAGGGCGTGGTTATCGCTATTCGTAACCGCGGTCTGCACTCTGCATTCACTGTTCGTAAAATTTCCAACGGCGAAGGCGTTGAGCGTGTCTTCCAGACTCACTCTCCGGTAGTTGACAGCATTTCTGTCAAACGTCGTGGTGCTGTTCGTAAAGCTAAACTGTACTACCTGCGTGAGCGTACTGGTAAGGCTGCTCGTATCAAAGAGCGTCTTAACTAAGATTTCGCTTAAGCGACATCCTGTTAAGAAGGGCTGGCCAATTGGCTGGCCCTTTTTTATCTGTTTGCTGGTGTTTTAAGGGGTAGTAATCACCACTGCGACGCGGCGGTTCTCGGCGCGGCCCTGGGCGGTCTTGTTACTGGCTATGGGATATTTTTTTCCTAAACCCTGTGTGGTGAGATTGCTGCGTGGAATTTGTCCACCCATAGCCCATGCATCGGCCACGACATTCGCCCGTTTCAATGATAAGCCTTCGTTGTAACTGTCTTCACCATAGTTATCGGTGTGTCCATCCATACGGGCATGTGTTAGCCCTGTCGAGGCCAATTTGGCTGCCATGGTTTGGATCTGTTGCTGGCTTTCCGGGAGCAATTTGTAGTCATTTTTTGCGAACAGAATGGCATCTGATAAGCCCAGCGACCAGTCGCCGGCGGATTCAGTAAATCCATAAGATTGCATAGCGGCGACTTGCTCAGGAGTAAACTTTCCCTGAGGGGACTGGCAGCCAGTCAGTATTAGTGAGGTGAAAATCAGGGGTGCTACCAGGTGCTTTATCATATCGATATATCCTTGTTATCTCACCAGCTTTTCGGCACGCTGGTGTTTGGCCTGATACATATTGTGATCGGCAAGCTCTTGTAATTTTTCCGCAGAGGCGTGCTCAATGGTCATCGCGTAACCAATGCTTAATGTCATGGTGGTCTGATGACCATTATGAAGATCAAACGGGAGATTAAAGATTTGTGTCAGTGCTGAGCATATCTGCTGCACTTCAGATTCTGACTGTACATCATAGAGCACCATAGCGAATTCATCGCCGCCCAGGCGGTATGCTTTATGTCGCAGCCCGCCAACTTCAGCTAACCGTTTTGCGATTTCAATCAAGACTCTATCGCCCGTCGCATGACCCCAGGTATCATTGATGTATTTGAAATTATCGCCATCAAGAAATAGTAACGCCGACGTTTTTCGGGCATCGGAATTGTTCATCAACGTGTTGATGCCGCTACGAAACGCTGCGCGGTTAGCCAGCCCGGTTAATGGGTCATGTAGCGCGGTACGTAGAAGCTGCGCATTTTTAGCCTGTAAACGAAGCTGCCACTCTTCCATTTCATCCAGCAGACTGTTGAAGTCGAGAGCGAAGCGGTGAAACTCAGCGATACGTTCTTCCGAAACTCGTCGGGAAAAATTGCGGTTGGAACGCACATCATGTACGACATCGGTGATATTTTTCAGTGCTTCCACCAGGCCATTGTGCAAATGGCGGGTGAGGGTAATTGCGATGCCTGATGCCAGCAGAATACAACCGGTCAGTACGGCGAGCGAAAACCAGATAAAATGGCTGATTGAACTGTCGCGAGCGGTTAAGCGTACTTCGCCAATGGTTTCACCATTGTGACGAATCGGCTGAATGATGGGGGCGGGGAAGAGCCAGTGGCTTATGAAATTGCTGAAAGTATCGCCTGGATCCTTACGGGTGTAATGCCAGGACGCCAGAATATTTTGCTGCTTATCACGTACTTCTGCAGTTGAAAATTGCCCTTGCTGGCCCAGCGCTGCCAGTGTTTCAGTTGCTGCAGGGCCATCGGCAAAAACGACAGCTGCTTCCAGACTGTAAGTCATTGTTGCTGCTGTCAGTGCCAGGTTTTTTTGCGCGTACTGTTTCAGGGGCAGCACCGAGGTCACGGAAAGCAGCAACCAGATCAGCATCATAGTGATAAATATGCTGGTGATACTGATGTTGCGTAATGCTCTTTTAAACGTGGGGCGCTTATTAAGAGAATTATCGTTATCCATCATTTTTCTTCCGTGCGAGCATTAAGACATCCGGGTTGACCTTTACACCGCTACGCGATAAGGCATCCAGGTTTACGGCAAATCTGACGTCATTATTGTGGATGATCAGACAAAAGGCGCTACCAATAATGCACTCGGTATTTTGTTCGGCAATTAATAATAACGCCTTTGACGGATATTGTTCGGTTAATTCCATCTGGAATGTCGGTGACTCGTTGCCAAAATAAAAACCATTGCAGCCTGAAATCATCGCCTCTTGTTGAGTGTGAATGATGACAGGCAGATAAGGCAAAGATGTCGCGGCATTCTCTTGTAGGGCGGTACTAAAACGTGAAGATGAAAAGATACATAACTTTGGTGGCCCTGATAGCGCAGGCCAGCGGGTGTAACTGACAATACCGGAAACCATCATACGCACGTTTTTCGCAACGTCAGAAGGCTCCTGAGCGAGTATTGGTGCTCCCGTCAGCAGGAGAATCAGAAGTAAGAACAGTCGGTGAGAAAAACGCATTCAGGGATCCCCACCATCTTCGCTCGAAATGCATCGATATTTTTTCAGAATGCTCATTAAAATATCATTTTTTCATGCAATCGTCATCAATGTGAGAAATAAAACACAATGAGTAAAATCTTATGTTTAATTTATTTGTGGGGTTTTAATTAATTTAATCGTATTGTGCTGGCATTTTCATCAGCCCCTTTTTGCCATACTTCATGCAGTTGGCTGGCATTTTCAACATTGTTGCAGCTGGCAGGAAAGCTTTTACCGGAAAGTCCTCGGGCATAAGTAAAATCGGTCTGGCAAGTTTTCTTTTGTCCTTCGGCATATCCTTTAAGGTATAGACCGCGATCCGCCTGTGAATCGCTAAATGCATCGTCATCTTTTATGGCGCTGCCCGATATCGCATCTTCCATACCAACATCATACCAGTCGGTGCTGGTCAAGGTTGGCGCGTGAGTATAAGGATCAATCTGACATCCGCTAACCAGTAAAGCCAACAAGGGGGCGATAAACTTTTCCATCATTTCTTTCTCCTTTTTCAAAGCATAGCGGATTGTTTTCAAAGGGAGTGTAAATTTATCTATACAGAAGTAAGGGTTGAAATCGCGACTAAATTGCCTGTGTAAATAAAAATGTACGAAATATGGATTGAAAACTTTACTTTATGTGTTATCGTTACGTCATCCTCGCTGAGGATCAACTATCGCAAACGAGCATAAACAGGATCGCCATCATGCAAAAAGACGCGCTGAATAACGTACATATTACCGACGAACAGGTTTTAATGACTCCGGAACAACTGAAGGCCGCTTTTCCATTGAGCCTGCAACAAGAAGCCCAGATTGCTGACTCGCGTAAAACCATTTCAGATATTATCGCCGGGCGCGATCCTCGTCTGCTGGTAGTATGTGGTCCTTGTTCCATTCATGATCCGGAAACTGCTCTGGAATATGCTCGTCGATTTAAAGCCCTTGCCGCAGAGGTCAGCGATAGCCTCTATCTGGTAATGCGCGTCTATTTTGAAAAACCCCGTACCACTGTCGGCTGGAAAGGGTTAATTAACGATCCCCATATGGATGGCTCTTTTGATGTAGAAGCCGGGCTGCAGATCGCGCGTAAATTGCTGCTTGAGCTGGTGAATATGGGACTGCCACTGGCGACGGAAGCGTTAGATCCGAATAGCCCGCAATACCTGGGCGATCTGTTTAGCTGGTCAGCAATTGGTGCTCGTACAACGGAATCGCAAACTCACCGTGAAATGGCCTCCGGGCTTTCCATGCCGGTTGGTTTTAAAAACGGCACCGACGGCAGTCTGGCAACAGCAATTAACGCTATGCGCGCCGCCGCCCAGCCGCACCGTTTTGTTGGCATTAACCAGGCAGGGCAGGTTGCGTTGCTACAAACTCAGGGGAATCCGGACGGCCATGTGATCCTGCGCGGTGGTAAAGCGCCGAACTATAGCCCTGCGGATGTTGCGCAATGTGAAAAAGAGATGGAACAGGCGGGACTGCGCCCGTCTCTGATGGTAGATTGCAGCCACGGTAATTCCAATAAAGATTATCGCCGTCAGCCTGCGGTGGCAGAATCCGTGGTTGCTCAAATCAAAGATGGCAATCGCTCAATTATTGGTCTGATGATCGAAAGTAATATCCACGAGGGCAATCAGTCTTCCGAGCAACCGCGCAGTGAAATGAAATACGGTGTATCCGTAACCGATGCCTGCATTAGCTGGGAAATGACCGATGCCTTGCTGCGTGAAATTCATCAGGATCTGAACGGGCAGCTGACGGCTCGCGTGGCTTAAGAGGTTTATTATGGTTGCTGAATTGACCGCATTACGCGATCAAATTGATGAAGTCGATAAAGCGCTGCTGAATTTATTAGCGAAGCGTCTGGAACTGGTTGCTGAAGTGGGCGAGGTGAAAAGCCGCTTTGGACTGCCTATTTATGTTCCGGAGCGCGAGGCATCTATGTTGGCCTCGCGGCGCGCAGAGGCGGAAGCTCTGGGTGTACCGCCAGATCTGATTGAGGATGTTTTGCGTCGGGTGATGCGTGAATCTTACTCCAGTGAAAACGACAAAGGATTTAAAACACTTTGTCCGTCACTGCGTCCGGTGGTTATCGTCGGCGGTGGCGGTCAGATGGGACGCCTGTTCGAGAAGATGCTGACACTATCGGGTTATCAGGTGCGGATTCTGGAGCAACATGACTGGGATCGAGCGGCTGATATTGTTGCCGATGCCGGAATGGTGATTGTTAGTGTGCCAATCCACGTTACTGAGCAAGTTATCGGCAAATTACCGCCTTTACCGAAAGATTGTATTCTGGTTGATCTGGCATCAGTGAAAAATGGACCATTACAGGCCATGCTGGCGGCGCACGATGGCCCGGTACTGGGGTTACACCCGATGTTCGGCCCGGACAGCGGTAGCCTGGCAAAGCAAGTTGTGGTCTGGTGTGATGGACGTAAGCCGGAAGCATACCAATGGTTTCTGGAGCAAATTCAGGTCTGGGGCGCTCGGCTGCATCGTATTAGCGCTGTCGAGCACGATCAGAATATGGCGTTTATTCAGGCTCTGCGCCACTTTGCTACTTTTGCTTATGGGCTGCATCTGGCAGAAGAAAATGTTCAGCTTGAGCAACTTCTGGCGCTCTCTTCGCCGATTTACCGCCTTGAGCTGGCGATGGTCGGGCGACTGTTTGCTCAGGATCCGCAGCTTTATGCCGACATTATTATGTCGTCAGAGCGTAATCTGGCGTTAATCAAACGTTACTATAAGCGTTTCGGCGAGGCGATTGAGTTGCTGGAGCAGGGCGATAAGCAGGCGTTTATTGACAGTTTCCGCAAGGTGGAGCACTGGTTCGGCGATTACGCACAGCGTTTTCAGAGTGAAAGCCGCGTGTTATTGCGTCAGGCGAATGACAACCGCCAGTAATAATCCAGTGCCGGATGATTCACATCATCCGGCACCTTTTCATCAGGTTGGATCAACAGGCACTACGTTCTCACTTGGGTAACAGCCCAATACCTTCATTGAACGGGTAATTTCCCCTAACTCTTTCAATGCTTTTTGCATTTCCGCTGATTCAAGATTGGCCTGAATATCCAGATAGAACATCTCTTCCCATGGATTACCGTGAATCGGGCGTGATTCCAGACGGGTCATAATCAGATTGTGGTTGCGCAGTACCAGCAACGCTTCAACCAGCGCACCGGCTTGTTGCCCGGTCGCCATTAACAACGTGGTTTTCGCCGGAACCTGATCAGACACGTTAATGGCTTTACGCGCCAACACCACAAATCGGGTGAAGTTTTGTCGCTGATTTGCTTCAATACGCTCCAGTACCTGCAAACCGTACAAAGTGCCGCCAGCTTCGCTTCCCAACGCAGCAACATGCGGTGATTTTGCCTGTGCAACCTTTTCCATTGCCGCAGACGTACTTTCGGTATATTCAATCTTCCAGTGCGGATAACGATTAAGGAATTTGCTGCATTGCTGGAATGGCTGCGGATGGCTGTAGACCGTATTGATGGTGGATAAATCAGTAGTGCCGGAGACCAACAAACAATGGTCGATAGTTAACGTCATCTCGCCAACAATCGACAAGCTGGTATGTTGCAGCAGATCGTAAACGTCGTTTATGGCACCGGAGCTGGTATTTTCAATCGGTACGACGGCATAGTCGGCCTGGCCGGTTTCCACCTGATTAAAAATATCGGCAAATTTGGCGCAGCCACTTTCAATGAATTGCTCAAAGTGACGGGCAGCGTACTGACGAGCGGCAAGATGTGAATAGGAGCCTTTGGGGCCGAGAAAAGCGATGCGTGCTGAGTGCGGATTAATTTTATTGAGATGTTGTTGGAGCAAAGCCTGCTGAGTTAATACGGAATCTTCAATGATGAGCTGGAACAGGCGAGTAATGTAATGGGCGTCCAGATGGTGCGCTTTACCGAGCGTAATTAATCTTTCCAGTAAATCGCGTTCACGATCAATATCACGTACCGGGCGATGCGAGAGCAGTTTGGCTTTTCCCACCTCGACGGCCAGTTCGCGCCGCTCTGCGAGTAATGCTAATAATTTTTCATCCAGCGCGCTGATTTTCTCTCGCAGCGCCAGTAACGGGTTTTCCGATGTCATAGTGTTGCCTTTTTGTTATCAATAAAAAAGGCCCCCGATTTGGGAGGCCTTATTGTTCGTCTTCGCATTCTGTTTCACACGACGAAACGCCTCCCTTTCAGGGGAAGGTAAAAAAGAATGCGAAGAAAAACGGTGTGTGTTTCATGTTTGTTTCCTTAAGTGACTTTAGTACAGTACCCGTACTGTTTTCACGCTGTCAACAAAAAACGCGCCCGAAGGCGCGTTGGCGATACACTCAATATAAAGGACTACTCTTCTTCAACTTCTTCGACGAAGTTGGCGTCTTTCACCGATGTTGCGGCACGACGTGCTTCGCCTTTGTGCTGCAGTTTATTGAGCTGCCGTTCCAGCTTGTTGATCAATTCGTTAATTGCGGTGTACATATCTTCATGTTTACCACTGGCAACCAGAACGCCGTTAGGTGTATTGATTGTGGCGTCAGCAACAAACCCTTGTGGCTCTTTGGACAGAATGATATGTGGATTAATCAGATGTGTTTGCCATTTTTCCAGTTTGGCGAGACGGTCTGCGACATGTTGGCGGATGGCCGGAGTAATTTCCATTTGTTTGCTGGTAATGTTCATTGTCATAAATTTTACCTCTTGTCTTCCCGTCTTGGTGAATTCAGCATACCGTTCCTGATGTCAAAATGTGTGATGAAAATCTCATAATTTTGTCACTTTTTGTCAACGAATCTTTTTTGTGAGAAATCGCAGGAAGAGGTGTTTTTTTACTTGAGGAATATCTCAAAGCGAGCCATATTTGATGAGATCGATAGCGACTAAATCGCTTCAGTTTCACAACTGACAGAATAAAAAAACGGCAGCTCAAGGGCTGCCGTTTTGTGTTTCAGGTTTCTGTTATGTATTGCTGCTGTTTGCGGCGATGATTTTCGCTACTTTTTCAGCTTGCGCATTCATCTGCATCTGACGGTATGCATTTTCCATCAGCGGCAGCGCATCACGCGTAGCCTGGGTATCCGGGTAGTCGCGCAACATGCCTTCTACGCGGTTAACGACGGCAACCCATGCGCCACGTTCTGTATAGTACTCGGCCACGGAGTATTCATATTTCGCCAGACGATCTTTCAGGAATACCAGACGTTTGGTGGCATCGGTGGTGTACTGACTGTTCGGATAGCCGCGCACCAGTTTGGAAAAGTCACTAAACGCAGCTCGTGCATGTTGAGGATCGCGATCGCTACGATCGACGCCAAAGAACCCTTGCAGCGCACTGTCATCCAGCGCCATATTGGTCAGGCCACGCATGTACATGACATAATCGATATTCGGATGGGTCGGGTTAAGGCGAATAAAACGATCGATGGCAGCCTGTGCTAACGGCAAATCGGCGTTTTTATAGTAGGCGTAGATGAGATCCAGCTGCACCTGCTGCGAATACGGACCAAACGGATAGCGATTATCTAACGCTTCCAGTTGCGTTATTGCCTGTCTCCAGTTACCGTCCTGCAGCTTTTGTTGTGCAGTCGCGTAAATTTCATTTGGCGGATTATCAGGTACTTCTTCCTTTGACCCCGAGCAACCCGCCAAAAACAGGCTTAGTGTGGCGGCTGCCACCAGATATTTCATGCGCGTCATGACGTTTTGACTTTCCTCAAAATGTAATACGGGAGATTCTCTGTTCCTGCTCCCGGTTAAGACCAGCTACAATAGCACACTATATTAAACGGCAAAGCCGTAAAACCCCAACGATAAACGAAGAAGCAGTATATATGGCACAACGAGTACAGCTCACTGCAACGGTGTCCGAAAACCAACTCGGTCAACGCTTAGATCAGGCTTTGGCCGAAATGTTCCCGGATTATTCACGTTCGCGAATAAAAGAATGGATCCTCGACCAGCGAGTGCTGGTTAACGGCAAAGTTTGTGATAAGCCGAAAGAAAAAGTATTGGGTGGCGAGCAGGTTGCCATCAACGCTGAGATTGAAGAAGAAGCGCGTTTTGAACCGCAGGATATCCCGCTGGATATCGTCTATGAAGATGAAGACATTATTATCATTAATAAACCGCGCGACCTGGTGGTACATCCTGGCGCGGGTAACCCGGATGGCACGGTACTGAATGCGTTGCTTCATTACTATCCACCCATTGCCGATGTACCGCGTGCGGGCATCGTCCATCGTCTGGATAAAGACACCACTGGCCTGATGGTTGTGGCAAAAACCGTTCCGGCTCAGACGCGTTTAGTCGAATCTTTGCAACGGCGTGAAATTACTCGTGAGTATGAAGCGGTGGCGATTGGTCATATGACCGCAGGTGGCACGGTGGACGAGCCAATCAGTCGCCACCCGACCAAACGTACCCATATGGCGGTGCATCCGATGGGCAAACCAGCGGTGACTCACTATCGCATCATGGAACACTTCCGTGTGCACACGCGTCTGCGGTTGCGTCTGGAAACTGGACGTACGCACCAGATCCGCGTGCATATGGCCCATATCACTCATCCGCTGGTGGGCGATCCGGTTTATGGTGGCCGTCCGCGTCCGCCAAAAGGTGCTTCGGAAGCATTTATCTCCACGCTGCGTAAGTTTGACCGCCAGGCGCTACATGCAACCATGCTGCGTCTTTATCACCCGATCTCCGGCATCGAAATGGAATGGCATGCGCCTATTCCACAAGATATGGTGGAGCTGATTGAGGTGATGCGCGCCGATTTCGAAGAACATAAGGATGAAGTGGACTGGTTATGAGTAAGCTGATTGTCCCGCAGTGGCCGCTGCCAAAGGGTGTTGCGGCTTGTAGCTCTACTCGTATCGGCGGCGTGAGCTTGCCCCCGTATGACTCGCTCAACCTCGGTGCCCATTGTGGCGATAACCCGGATCACGTTGAGGAGAATCGCAAGCGACTTTTTGCTGCGGGCAATTTGCCTTCTAAACCGGTCTGGCTTGAGCAGGTACACGGCAAAGATGTGCTTAAGCTTACTGGCGAACCTTATGCCTCAAAACGAGCAGATGCCTCTTATAGCAATACGCCTGGCACGGTTTGCGCAGTGATGACTGCCGACTGCCTCCCTGTGCTGTTTTGCAATCGAGCGGGAACGGAAGTCGCCGCCGCTCATGCTGGCTGGCGTGGACTGTGCGCAGGCGTGCTGGAAGAGACAGTTTCCTGTTTTGCTGATAATCCGGAAAATATTCTCGCCTGGTTAGGGCCGGCAATTGGTCCACGCGCGTTCGAAGTGGGGGCGGAGGTTCGCGAGGCGTTTATGGCAGCAGACGCCAAAGCGAGTACAGCTTTCATTCAGCATGGTGATAAGTATCTGGCGGATATTTATCTGCTTGCCCGGCAGCGTCTGGCGAGCGTTGGTGTTGAACAAATTTTCGGCGGCGACCGTTGTACATATACGGAAAATGAGACTTTCTTCTCTTATCGTCGCGACAAGACCACCGGGCGTATGGCAAGTTTCATTTGGCTGATATAACCTAAAGAATCAAGACGATCCGGTACGCGTGATTTTCTTTTCACATTAATCTGGTCAATAACCTTGAATAATTGAGGGATGACCTCATTTAATCTCCAGTAGCAACTTTGATCCGTTATGGGAGGAGTTATGCGTCTGGATCGTCTTACTAATAAATTCCAGCTTGCTCTTGCCGATGCCCAATCACTTGCACTCGGGCACGACAACCAATTCATCGAACCACTTCATTTAATGAGCGCCCTGCTGAATCAGGAAGGGGGTTCGGTTAGTCCTTTGTTAACATCAGCTGGCATAAATGCTGGCCAGTTGCGCACAGATATCAATCAGGCATTAAATCGTTTACCGCAGGTTGAAGGTACTGGTGGTGATGTCCAGCCATCACAGGATCTGGTGCGCGTTCTTAATCTTTGCGACAAGCTGGCGCAAAAACGTGGTGATAACTTTATCTCGTCAGAACTGTTCGTTCTGGCGGCACTTGAGTCTCGCGGCACGCTGGCCGACATCCTGAAAGCAGCAGGGGCGACCACCGCCAACATTACTCAAGCGATTGAACAAATGCGTGGAGGTGAAAGCGTGAACGATCAAGGTGCTGAAGACCAACGTCAGGCTTTGAAAAAATATACCATCGACCTTACCGAACGAGCCGAACAGGGCAAACTCGATCCGGTGATTGGTCGTGATGAAGAAATTCGCCGTACCATTCAGGTGCTGCAACGTCGTACTAAAAATAACCCGGTACTGATTGGTGAACCCGGCGTCGGTAAAACTGCCATCGTTGAAGGTCTGGCGCAGCGTATTATCAACGGCGAAGTGCCGGAAGGGTTGAAAGGCCGCCGGGTACTGGCGCTGGATATGGGCGCGCTGGTGGCTGGGGCGAAATATCGCGGTGAGTTTGAAGAACGTTTAAAAGGCGTGCTTAACGATCTTGCCAAACAGGAAGGCAACGTCATCCTGTTTATCGACGAATTACATACCATGGTCGGCGCGGGTAAAGCCGATGGCGCAATGGACGCCGGAAACATGCTGAAACCGGCGCTGGCGCGTGGTGAATTGCACTGCGTAGGTGCCACGACGCTTGACGAATATCGCCAGTACATCGAAAAAGATGCTGCGCTGGAACGTCGTTTCCAGAAAGTGTTTGTTGCCGAGCCTTCTGTTGAAGATACCATTGCGATTCTGCGTGGCCTGAAAGAACGTTACGAATTGCACCACCATGTGCAAATTACTGACCCGGCAATTGTTGCAGCGGCGACGTTGTCTCATCGCTACATTGCTGACCGTCAGCTGCCGGATAAAGCCATCGACCTGATCGATGAAGCAGCATCCAGCATTCGTATGCAGATTGACTCAAAACCAGAAGAACTCGACCGACTCGATCGTCGTATCATCCAGCTCAAACTGGAACAACAGGCGTTAATGAAAGAGTCTGATGAAGCCAGTAAAAAACGCCTGGATATGCTCAACGAAGAACTGAGCGACAAAGAACGTCAGTACTCCGAGTTAGAAGAAGAGTGGAAAGCAGAGAAGGCATCGCTTTCTGGTACGCAGACCATTAAAGCGGAACTGGAACAGGCGAAAATCGCTATTGAACAGGCTCGCCGTGTGGGGGACCTGGCGCGGATGTCTGAACTGCAATACGGCAAAATCCCGGAACTGGAAAAGCAACTGGAAGCCGCAACGCAGCTCGAAGGCAAAACTATGCGTCTGTTGCGTAATAAAGTGACCGACGCCGAAATTGCTGAAGTGCTGGCGCGTTGGACGGGGATTCCGGTTTCTCGCATGATGGAAAGCGAGCGCGAAAAACTGCTGCGTATGGAGCAAGAACTGCACCATCGCGTCATTGGTCAGAACGAAGCGGTTGATGCGGTATCTAACGCTATTCGCCGTAGCCGTGCGGGGTTGGCGGATCCAAATCGCCCGATTGGTTCATTCCTGTTCCTCGGCCCAACGGGTGTGGGGAAAACAGAGCTTTGTAAGGCGCTGGCGAACTTTATGTTTGATAGCGACGAGGCGATGGTCCGTATAGATATGTCCGAGTTTATGGAGAAACACTCGGTGTCTCGTTTGGTTGGTGCGCCTCCGGGATATGTCGGTTATGAAGAAGGTGGCTACCTGACCGAAGCTGTGCGTCGTCGTCCGTATTCCGTCATCCTGCTGGATGAAGTGGAAAAAGCGCATCCGGATGTCTTCAACATTCTGTTGCAGGTACTGGATGATGGTCGTCTGACTGACGGGCAGGGGAGAACGGTCGACTTCCGTAATACGGTTGTCATTATGACCTCTAACCTCGGTTCCGATTTGATTCAGGAACGCTTCGGTGAACTGGATTATGCGCACATGAAAGAGCTGGTGCTCGGTGTGGTAAGCCATAACTTCCGTCCGGAATTCATTAACCGTATTGATGAAGTGGTGGTCTTCCATCCGCTGGGTGAACAGCACATTGCCTCGATTGCGCAGATTCAGTTGAAACGTCTGTACAAACGTCTGGAAGAACGTGGTTATGAAATCCACATTTCTGACGAGGCGCTGAAACTGCTGAGCGAGAACGGTTACGATCCAGTCTATGGTGCACGTCCTTTGAAACGTGCTATCCAGCAGCAGATCGAAAACCCGCTGGCACAGCAAATACTGTCTGGTGAATTGGTTCCGGGTAAAGTGATTCGCCTGGAAGTTAATGAAGACCGGATTGTCGCCGTCCAGTAAATGATAAAACGAGCCCTTCGGGGCTCGTTTTTGTCTATAAGTTAGACGGAAAAGACTATATTTAAGATGTTTTGCCTGAAAAATGAGCGAACGATAAAGTTTTTATATTTTTCGCTTGTCAGGCCGGAATAACTCCCTATAATGCGCCACCACTGACACGGAACAACGGCAAACACGCCGCCGGGTCAGCGGGGTTCTCCTGAGAATTCCGGCAGAGAAAGCAAAAATAAATGCTTGACTCTGTAGCGGGAAAGCGTATTATGCACACCCCGCGCCGCTGAGAAAAAGCGAAGCGGCACTGCTCTTTAACAATTTATCAGACAATCTGTGTGGGCACTCGAAGATACGGATTCTTAACGTCGCAAGACGAAAAATGAATACCAAGTCTCAAGAGTGAACACGTAATTCATTACGAAGTTTAATTCTTTGAGCGTCAAACTTTTAAATTGAAGAGTTTGATCATGGCTCAGATTGAACGCTGGCGGCAGGCCTAACACATGCAAGTCGAACGGTAACAGGAAACAGCTTGCTGTTTCGCTGACGAGTGGCGGACGGGTGAGTAATGTCTGGGAAACTGCCTGATGGAGGGGGATAACTACTGGAAACGGTAGCTAATACCGCATAACGTCGCAAGACCAAAGAGGGGGACCTTCGGGCCTCTTGCCATCGGATGTGCCCAGATGGGATTAGCTAGTAGGTGGGGTAACGGCTCACCTAGGCGACGATCCCTAGCTGGTCTGAGAGGATGACCAGCCACACTGGAACTGAGACACGGTCCAGACTCCTACGGGAGGCAGCAGTGGGGAATATTGCACAATGGGCGCAAGCCTGATGCAGCCATGCCGCGTGTATGAAGAAGGCCTTCGGGTTGTAAAGTACTTTCAGCGGGGAGGAAGGGAGTAAAGTTAATACCTTTGCTCATTGACGTTACCCGCAGAAGAAGCACCGGCTAACTCCGTGCCAGCAGCCGCGGTAATACGGAGGGTGCAAGCGTTAATCGGAATTACTGGGCGTAAAGCGCACGCAGGCGGTTTGTTAAGTCAGATGTGAAATCCCCGGGCTCAACCTGGGAACTGCATCTGATACTGGCAAGCTTGAGTCTCGTAGAGGGGGGTAGAATTCCAGGTGTAGCGGTGAAATGCGTAGAGATCTGGAGGAATACCGGTGGCGAAGGCGGCCCCCTGGACGAAGACTGACGCTCAGGTGCGAAAGCGTGGGGAGCAAACAGGATTAGATACCCTGGTAGTCCACGCCGTAAACGATGTCGACTTGGAGGTTGTGCCCTTGAGGCGTGGCTTCCGGAGCTAACGCGTTAAGTCGACCGCCTGGGGAGTACGGCCGCAAGGTTAAAACTCAAATGAATTGACGGGGGCCCGCACAAGCGGTGGAGCATGTGGTTTAATTCGATGCAACGCGAAGAACCTTACCTGGTCTTGACATCCACAGAACTTTCCAGAGATGGATTGGTGCCTTCGGGAACTGTGAGACAGGTGCTGCATGGCTGTCGTCAGCTCGTGTTGTGAAATGTTGGGTTAAGTCCCGCAACGAGCGCAACCCTTATCCTTTGTTGCCAGCGGTCCGGCCGGGAACTCAAAGGAGACTGCCAGTGATAAACTGGAGGAAGGTGGGGATGACGTCAAGTCATCATGGCCCTTACGACCAGGGCTACACACGTGCTACAATGGCGCATACAAAGAGAAGCGACCTCGCGAGAGCAAGCGGACCTCATAAAGTGCGTCGTAGTCCGGATTGGAGTCTGCAACTCGACTCCATGAAGTCGGAATCGCTAGTAATCGTGGATCAGAATGCCACGGTGAATACGTTCCCGGGCCTTGTACACACCGCCCGTCACACCATGGGAGTGGGTTGCAAAAGAAGTAGGTAGCTTAACCTTCGGGAGGGCGCTTACCACTTTGTGATTCATGACTGGGGTGAAGTCGTAACAAGGTAACCGTAGGGGAACCTGCGGTTGGATCACCTCCTTACCTTAAAGAAGCGTTCTTTGAAGTGCTCACACAGATTGTCTGATGAAAAGTGAATAGCAAGGCGTTTACGCGTTGGGAGTGAGGCTGAAGAGAATAAGGCCGTTCGCTTTCTATTAATGAAAGCTCACCCTACACGAAAATATCACGCAACGCGTGATAAGCAATTTTCGTGTCCCCTTCGTCTAGAGGCCCAGGACACCGCCCTTTCACGGCGGTAACAGGGGTTCGAATCCCCTAGGGGACGCCACTTGCTGGTTTGTGAGTGAAAGTCACCTGCCTTAATATCTCAAAACTCATCTTCGGGTGATGTTTGAGATATTTGCTCTTTAAAAATCTGGATCAAGCTGAAAATTGAAACACTGAACAACGAAAGTTGTTCGTGAGTCTCTCAAATTTTCGCAACACGATGATGAATCGAAAGAAACATCTTCGGGTTGTGAGGTTAAGCGACTAAGCGTACACGGTGGATGCCCTGGCAGTCAGAGGCGATGAAGGACGTGCTAATCTGCGATAAGCGTCGGTAAGGTGATATGAACCGTTATAACCGGCGATTTCCGAATGGGGAAACCCAGTGTGTTTCGACACACTATCATTAACTGAATCCATAGGTTAATGAGGCGAACCGGGGGAACTGAAACATCTAAGTACCCCGAGGAAAAGAAATCAACCGAGATTCCCCCAGTAGCGGCGAGCGAACGGGGAGCAGCCCAGAGCCTGAATCAGTGTGTGTGTTAGTGGAAGCGTCTGGAAAGGCGCGCGATACAGGGTGACAGCCCCGTACACAAAAATGCACATGCTGTGAGCTCGATGAGTAGGGCGGGACACGTGGTATCCTGTCTGAATATGGGGGGACCATCCTCCAAGGCTAAATACTCCTGACTGACCGATAGTGAACCAGTACCGTGAGGGAAAGGCGAAAAGAACCCCGGCGAGGGGAGTGAAAAAGAACCTGAAACCGTGTACGTACAAGCAGTGGGAGCACGCTTCGGCGTGTGACTGCGTACCTTTTGTATAATGGGTCAGCGACTTATATTCTGTAGCAAGGTTAACCGAATAGGGGAGCCGAAGGGAAACCGAGTCTTAACTGGGCGTTAAGTTGCAGGGTATAGACCCGAAACCCGGTGATCTAGCCATGGGCAGGTTGAAGGTTGGGTAACACTAACTGGAGGACCGAACCGACTAATGTTGAAAAATTAGCGGATGACTTGTGGCTGGGGGTGAAAGGCCAATCAAACCGGGAGATAGCTGGTTCTCCCCGAAAGCTATTTAGGTAGCGCCTCGTGAATTCATCTCCGGGGGTAGAGCACTGTTTCGGCAAGGGGGTCATCCCGACTTACCAACCCGATGCAAACTGCGAATACCGGAGAATGTTATCACGGGAGACACACGGCGGGTGCTAACGTCCGTCGTGAAGAGGGAAACAACCCAGACCGCCAGCTAAGGTCCCAAAGTCATGGTTAAGTGGGAAACGATGTGGGAAGGCCCAGACAGCCAGGATGTTGGCTTAGAAGCAGCCATCATTTAAAGAAAGCGTAATAGCTCACTGGTCGAGTCGGCCTGCGCGGAAGATGTAACGGGGCTAAACCATGCACCGAAGCTGCGGCAGCGACGCTGATGCGTTGTTGGGTAGGGGAGCGTTCTGTAAGCCTGCGAAGGTGTGCTGTGAGGCATGCTGGAGGTATCAGAAGTGCGAATGCTGACATAAGTAACGATAAAGCGGGTGAAAAGCCCGCTCGCCGGAAGACCAAGGGTTCCTGTCCAACGTTAATCGGGGCAGGGTGAGTCGACCCCTAAGGCGAGGCCGAAAGGCGTAGTCGATGGGAAACAGGTTAATATTCCTGTACTTGGTGTTACTGCGAAGGGGGGACGGAGAAGGCTATGTTGGCCGGGCGACGGTTGTCCCGGTTTAAGCGTGTAGGCTGGTTTTCCAGGCAAATCCGGAAAATCAAGGCTGAGGCGTGATGACGAGGCACTACGGTGCTGAAGCAACAAATGCCCTGCTTCCAGGAAAAGCCTCTAAGCATCAGGTAACATCAAATCGTACCCCAAACCGACACAGGTGGTCAGGTAGAGAATACCAAGGCGCTTGAGAGAACTCGGGTGAAGGAACTAGGCAAAATGGTGCCGTAACTTCGGGAGAAGGCACGCTGATATGTAGGTGAAGCGACTTGCTCGTGGAGCTGAAATCAGTCGAAGATACCAGCTGGCTGCAACTGTTTATTAAAAACACAGCACTGTGCAAACACGAAAGTGGACGTATACGGTGTGACGCCTGCCCGGTGCCGGAAGGTTAATTGATGGGGTCAGCGCAAGCGAAGCTCTTGATCGAAGCCCCGGTAAACGGCGGCCGTAACTATAACGGTCCTAAGGTAGCGAAATTCCTTGTCGGGTAAGTTCCGACCTGCACGAATGGCGTAATGATGGCCAGGCTGTCTCCACCCGAGACTCAGTGAAATTGAACTCGCTGTGAAGATGCAGTGTACCCGCGGCAAGACGGAAAGACCCCGTGAACCTTTACTATAGCTTGACACTGAACATTGAGCCTTGATGTGTAGGATAGGTGGGAGGCTTTGAAGTGTGGACGCCAGTCTGCATGGAGCCGACCTTGAAATACCACCCTTTAATGTTTGATGTTCTAACGTTGACCCCTAATCGGGGTTGCGGACAGTGTCTGGTGGGTAGTTTGACTGGGGCGGTCTCCTCCTAAAGAGTAACGGAGGAGCACGAAGGTTGGCTAATCCTGGTCGGACATCAGGAGGTTAGTGCAATGGCATAAGCCAGCTTGACTGCGAGCGTGACGGCGCGAGCAGGTGCGAAAGCAGGTCATAGTGATCCGGTGGTTCTGAATGGAAGGGCCATCGCTCAACGGATAAAAGGTACTCCGGGGATAACAGGCTGATACCGCCCAAGAGTTCATATCGACGGCGGTGTTTGGCACCTCGATGTCGGCTCATCACATCCTGGGGCTGAAGTAGGTCCCAAGGGTATGGCTGTTCGCCATTTAAAGTGGTACGCGAGCTGGGTTTAGAACGTCGTGAGACAGTTCGGTCCCTATCTGCCGTGGGCGCTGGAGAACTGAGGGGGGCTGCTCCTAGTACGAGAGGACCGGAGTGGACGCATCACTGGTGTTCGGGTTGTCATGCCAATGGCACTGCCCGGTAGCTAAATGCGGAAGAGATAAGTGCTGAAAGCATCTAAGCACGAAACTTGCCCCGAGATGAGTTCTCCCTGACTCCTTGAGAGTCCTGAAGGAACGTTGAAGACGACGACGTTGATAGGCCGGGTGTGTAAGCGCAGCGATGCGTTGAGCTAACCGGTACTAATGAACCGTGAGGCTTAACCTTACAACGCCGAAGATGTTTTGGCGGATGAGAGAAGATTTTCAGCCTGATACAGATTAAATCAGAACGCAGAAGCGGTCTGATAAAACAGAATTTGCCTGGCGGCCTTAGCGCGGTGGTCCCACCTGACCCCATGCCGAACTCAGAAGTGAAACGCCGTAGCGCCGATGGTAGTGTGGGGTCTCCCCATGCGAGAGTAGGGAACTGCCAGGCATCAAATCAAGCGAAAGGCCATCCGTCAGGATGGCCTTTTTGCGTTGGTGAAAAAAATGCCTGATGCGACGCTGCGCGTCTTATACTCCCACATATGCCAGATTCAGCAACGGATGCGGTTTCCCCAACTTGCCTACTTCCATACGTGTCCTCCTTACCAGAAATTTATCCTTAAGCTCCTCAATAACCATTTTCCTGCTAACTAAATTCATGGTTAAGGTTGCATAATGATACGCAACAAATGTATAACATTTTCTTTACCAAAAGAAATAAACAAAAGCGACCAACAAAAGCATCGGATTACGGCAGGAGACATAATGGCATGGCTGAAAGTACTGTAACGGCAGACAGCAAACTGACAAGTAGTGATACTCGTCGCCGCATTTGGGCGATTGTGGGGGCCTCTTCAGGTAATCTGGTCGAGTGGTTCGATTTCTATGTCTACTCGTTCTGTTCACTCTACTTCGCCCACATTTTCTTCCCTTCCGGGAACACGACGACTCAACTACTACAAACAGCAGGTGTTTTTGCTGCGGGATTCCTGATGCGCCCAATAGGCGGTTGGCTATTTGGCCGCATAGCCGATAAACATGGTCGCAAAAAATCGATGCTGTTATCGGTGTGTATGATGTGTTTCGGATCGCTGGTTATCGCCTGCCTCCCAGGTTATGAAACTATAGGTACGTGGGCTCCGGCATTATTGCTTCTCGCTCGTTTATTTCAGGGATTATCCGTTGGCGGAGAATATGGCACCAGCGCCACCTATATGAGTGAAGTTGCCGTTGAAGGGCGCAAAGGTTTTTACGCATCATTTCAGTATGTGACGTTGATCGGCGGACAACTGCTAGCCCTACTGGTTGTCGTGGTTTTACAACACACCATGGAAGACGCTGCACTCAGAGAGTGGGGATGGCGTATTCCTTTCGCGTTAGGAGCTGTGTTAGCTGTTGTGGCGTTGTGGTTACGTCGTCAGTTAGATGAAACTTCGCAACAAGAAACGCGCGCTTTAAAAGAAGCTGGATCTCTGAAAGGATTATGGCGCAATCGCCGTGCATTCATCATGGTTCTCGGTTTTACCGCTGCGGGCTCCCTTTGTTTCTATACCTTCACTACTTATATGCAGAAGTATCTGGTAAATACTGCGGGAATGCATGCCAACGTGGCGAGTGGCATTATGACTGCCGCATTGTTTGTATTCATGCTTATTCAACCACTCATTGGCGCGCTGTCGGATAAGATTGGTCGCCGTACCTCAATGTTATGTTTCGGTTCGCTGGCAGCCATTTTTACCGTTCCTATTCTCTCAGCATTGCAAAACGTTTCCTCGCCTTATGCCGCTTTTGGTCTGGTGATGTGTGCCCTGCTGATAGTGAGTTTTTATACATCAATCAGTGGAATACTGAAGGCTGAGATGTTCCCGGCACAGGTTCGCGCATTAGGCGTTGGTCTGTCATATGCGGTCGCTAATGCTATATTTGGTGGTTAGGCGGAGTACGTAGCGTTGTCGCTGAAATCAATAGGAATAGAAACAGCCTTCTTCTGGTATGTGACCTTGATGGCCGTGGTGGCGTTTCTGGTTTCTTTGATGCTACATCGCAAAGGGAAGGGGATGCGTCTTTAGTGACGGGTCAGTTGCCAGACGGTATAGCCGGTGCTTGCACCGGCGACATCCCAGGCCAAATCCTTCCAGCTCCAGCCGCTCCCTTCGGGGCGGCTATCCCAAAGCTCTTTTGACGCCCCCAAACTGACAGAGAACATCAATCCAAACATGGCACTGTGATCCCGGCTCATCCCCTGATGCTGTGAATATTCATTTCCGGCGGCGGAAAGCATCGCCGAGGCGATAAAGTGTTGAGCTTTATCCTGCCCGCTCCAGCTATCGTTAGCCATATGGCTGCATCCAGAAAGTAACAATAGCGAACAGACAAAAAGAATACGCAAAACGTGGCCTCCAAAAAACAAACCCCGTACAGGACGGGGTTGTGATTACAGGATTCGGCTAATTAATCGGTCGATGCGGATACGGCGCAAACGGCGGATGAGTTTACGAACCTTCACCGGATAATCGGCAATACTTTGCAGATCGCGATAGTGCTTAACGATGGTGGTATGCTCGCGGATCAGCTCCAGTTCTTTCTCTCGCTGCGGCGCAAGCTCCAGTTGTGGATCGTGGATCAAAATGGCGTTTTCCAGATCCAGACGCCAGGCGCGCGGGTTCAGGTTATTACCGGTGATCAACATCCACTTATCATCAACCCACATCCCTTTCAGGTGATAGGTGTTGTCGTCATCTTTCCATAACCGAACCACTAACTGGTCAGTATTGACGTAATACTGCAAACGGCTCAGGAAACGACGCAGATTGATCTCATAGAGATAAGGCAATGCGCCAATTATCTTGAAAGGTTCATCTTCCGGAATGTAGAAGTCGTTCGCGGTTTTATCACCAACAATAATTTCGACCTTTTTCCCTTCGCGCAGCAACTGGATAATATTGCGCACAAGGATTGCTGGCAGGTTGAAGTATGGCGTACAGATGGTTAGTTTCTGCTCGGCACAAGGCATAAGATGGAAAATGGTCTTGTTCAACAGACTCGATTTCCCCAGCCCCACTAGCGGCGTTACGGAAAGCTGATCGTTGTCGGCATCGCCCTGGAAATGATAAGCGGCATCACGCAGCTCCTGGCGGAACAGACGAATATCGTTCTTGATTTCCGGGCTTTTTGGCCGATTAACATCATCCAGACGATTAACGCCGCGGCCATTCATAATATTCTGTGTAACCCATTCAAACATAATGTCTGACATCTTACGGTTACGGATAAGATGATAACGGTCGTAGCGATATTTATCGTGCTGATGCAGGTAAACATCGTTCAGGCTGGCACCGCTATAAAGTACGCTATCGTCGATGATAAAGCCTTTAAAGTGCAGAACACCAAGGGCTTCACGGGTATTGATTGGAACGCCATAAACCGGAACATCTACGCCCGGATTTTCCTGCGCCATGCGGCAGTACCAGTCAGCGTTAGTGTTAGATGCCGCAGCGCCAATGCGTCCACGTTGTGCACGATGCCAGTCGACCAGCACCCGCACATCCAGTTCCGGACGCTGCCTTTTAGCTTCATACAACGCGTTCAGAATGCCTTTGCCACCGTCATCCTGTTCGAGATACAGGGCGACAATGCAAATGCGCTGCTTCGCGCTGGCTATTTTTTCCAGCAGCGTCTCCCGGAAGTCGGCGGGAGCGTAAAAGAAATCGACATCATCAACTGATTGAGAAATCTTGGGTAGTTGGGCAAGGTGTTGTTGATGTTTATTACGCTTAAATTTTGACAACATCACAGTGCATTTCTTCTCTGTTCATTGAAGGGTCCTCTGTGCAATGCAGACGACATAAGCGGGCAATAATAACACCAGTCCCGATTAAGTGGTCAACATTTCCAGTACCTTACTCATGATTCCTCGCGTTGGGCAAGATTTAGCGTAAGCCCAACGATCCCCTCTTCGAGCTGGATATCAACGTTAAACCCGAGCTTGCGGGCCAGCGCCACCATGCCACGATTGTTTGGCATCGTAATACCATTCAGACGTTGTAGTCCGTGATCTCGCGTATAGGTAATCAACTTTTCCATTAAGCGTCGACCTAAGCCTAACCCTTTGAGATCCGAGCGAACCAGCACGGCAAATTCGGCATCGATGTTATCAGGGTCGGAGATCGCACGTGTGACGCCGAGGATCTCTTCCGTTTGATCAATACGTCGTACCGCTACAAACGCCATTTCCCGATCGTAGTCGATCTGCGTCATGTTGGCTAAATCTTCATGGGTAAATTCGTTGATCTCGCTAAAGTAGCGGTAATAAAGATCTTCTTTGGTGACTCGCGAAATGAATTGCTGAAGTTGTGGCTCATCTTCTGGCAAAATCGGGCGGAACAAGCAGCGTTCACCGTTTTTCAATTCTACCCATTCTTCCAGCTGATGCGGATAAGGGCGCACTGCCAGCCGACTCTCGTTATCGCCTTCAAACGGCGCGATATCCAGCGTGACATCCAGCGCGGTAAATTCACTGCCAGAAGCCAGCAAAGGATGAATATCCAGACGCTGAATTTCCGGGCAATCGACAATCAAGTTGGAAACCTGCACCAGAAGCTGGCTCAAGCCTGCAACATCCAATGGGCGTAGCGCACTGCGCGCACGAATCTTTTTACTTTTGATCCCCTGAATAACCAGATAGCGGGCCAGGTTCATATTCAGCGGCGGCAGTGCGACGACGGCTTGATCTTCAGGACGCCACTCCACACCGCCTTCACCCAGCATGATCAACGGCCCAAAAACCGGATCGTGCTCAACCACAACCCGCAACTCCTGAGCGCCAGCACGGTTAGCCATACTTTGCACCAACAGGCCGTGGACCCGCGCCTGCGGCCAGGTCATTTTTACGCGATCGAAAATAGCGTTTGCCGCTTGCTGGACTTCATTGGCTGTACGCAGGTACAGCATGACACCCTGAACTTCCGATTTATGCGGAATATCCGGCGAGCGTAATTTCAGCGCCACCGGATAACCAATCTGTTCAGCAATATGTACCGCTTCGGTGCTATCGCTGGCAATCCAGGTAGGGAGCGTGTTCATGCCATACGCTTGCAGGATGGGCTGAACTTCATGGGTATCGAGCGACGTAGCCCCTTCGGCAATCGCCTGTTGCAACAGAAGATGCGCTTCTGCGGTATTGGAAGTCAGATTGCTGGGCAACGCCGGCGTTTCGCGTAGTTGCTTCTGATTACGCCGGTACTCCACCATATGCATAAAAGCAGTGATGGTTCCTTCCGGGGTACGGTAGGTCGGCAGCCCGGCTTCGCTGAATAAACGTCGTGCCTCTTGCGAGGAGTGCTCGCCACACCAGTTCGTCAGCAAAGAGACATATTTGCTGCGGGGATGATGCTTTACCGCTTCAATTAATACTTGCGCGCTTTCTGTTGCGGGAGCAGCGGCGCTGGGCGAATGAATAACCATCAGCGCATCAAAATCCTGGCTGTGGAGCAGAATGTCCAGCGTTTTGACATAATGCTCGCTGCTGGCGTCATCGCGCAGATCGAGCGGGTTAGAGACTGCCACATGTTCTGGCAATGCATCGCGCAATTTCTGGCAGGTTTCTTCGCTTAGCGTTGCCAGCTTGCCATTGCGTGACCATAAGGCATCCAGCGCCAGCGCGGCAGGCGCAGCACCGTTGCTGATAATCATCAACCGGTCGCCACGCAGCGGGCGCATATGGCTAAGGGTTTCCACCGCCGAAAACAGTTCGTGGGTATCCTGTACCCGCAACAAACCGGCACGCTGAATAGCCGCATCCCACGCCGGATCCATTCCTGCCGTGGTGTTCAACAGACGTTGAGCCGCCGGGCTACGTCCGCTTTTAATCACCAGAATCGGTTTATTGCGCGAGGCACTACGGGCCGCCGAAACAAAGCGTCGCGCGTCGCTTAACTGTTCGAGATAGAGCAGGATGGCGCTGGTTTTACTGTCGCGCGCCAGATAGTCGAGCAATTCATCAACGTCGATATCCAGGCTGTCGCCGAGCGCAATAAAGTAGGAAAAGCCCATCTCACGCTGTTGCGCCCAGTCGAGGATGGTGTTGGAGACGGCAGCCGATTGTGAAATAAACGCCAGCTTGCCGCGTTTAATCGGCACAGGCGAAAAGCTGGCATTCAGACCTTGCCAGGGAGCCAGTAAACCCAGACTGTTTGGTCCAAGCAGGCGCATGTTATGGCGCAGGGCGCAGGCGCGGAGATCTTCGTGTTGCGATGCCGGGGCGGAAAGAATAATGCAGGTTTTACAGCCTTTCTCGCCGAGCTCTTCCAGAAGAGCAAGATTACGGCTGGCATTGGTACATAAAACCGCAAGGTCGGGTGTAAAGGGCAAGCTGGCAATATCCGGCCAGGCCAACACACCCAACACCGCTTTCCAGGCTGGCGTCACCGGGAGTACCGGTCCGTTAAAGCCTCCCGCCAGCAGGTTACGCATCATCAGGTAACCTGCGCGATTGGGTTTCATCGACGCGCCAATTACCGCTATCGATTTTGGTCGCAGTAGTGCTTCCAGTCCTCGCTGACTCATACCGGTCTCCCGCAGAAGTGACCGAATGATTTTAAACGCTTTCTAACTGTTCTGCTGTGATGCTACCCAGATGTTGCGTTTTTCCTGCCAGATAGCGTGTTTTAAAGCGGGTAAAATGCTCGCCTAACCCTGCCGCCGCCCCGGTATCGCCGGCCATATCTAACAGTGCGATGGCTACCTCGGCAGTACAATATTGGCCTTCAGCCTGGGCTTCACGCAGGCGATAGGCAGAAAGCCGGGAAAGATCGACGGAAATGACGGGAAGATTATCCAGATACGGACTTTTACGAAACATCTTGCGAGCTTCCGGCCAGGTACCATCGAGCATGATAAACAGCGGTGGCTTACCGGCAGGTGGTGTGAAGATCACTTCCCGTTGCTCATCAGCATACGAAGCGGGAAAGACCACCATTGGCTGATAGTCCGGGTTTTGCACCAACTCCAGCAAATCCTGCGAGGGTTCGGTACGCGACCATTGAAACGCAACGGTATCAGGCAAAATATCAGCAATGAGACGCCCGGTATTACTGGGCTTCATTGGCTCGGTGTCGAACATCAGCAAACAGAAGCGACTTTTTGCTTGTGCTGGGGTAATTGTCGAACAGAGACATAATTTCTCTGGCAAAAGACAGCGTTGGCAGCGACGAACGCGATTACCGCGGGCAAGAAAAGGACGTGTTGCGCGCGCAATACGCTCGGCGCGTAACTGGAGAACAGCGTTTTCGGTCATAAGAGAGCGTCGAAAAAACGCCATTGTCGCAGAGGAGAAAACGGGGCACAAGATGCGCCCCGGTAAGATTAAAGAGATTCGTTCAGCCAGCTATCGAACGGCGCTTTCGGTACTGCGCCATTAAGCATGTCGACAACCTGACCGTTTTTGAAAATCATGATCGTCGGTATACTACGAATTCCAAAGCGACTGCTCAATTCACGTTCAGCTTCGGTATTCACTTTCACAAAGCGCACTTTACCGCTACGCTCTTGCGCGACATCTTCAAAAATTGGTGCGAAATTACGGCAGGGGCCGCACCACGGTGCCCAGAAGTCGATCACCACAGGTAGATCATCCTTCAGCAATTTGTCGAGTGTTTCACCGGTCGCATTAATCACCTCTCCGTCAAACAAGTCGTGACCGCAGCGTCCGCATTTTGCCGCATCTTCGATCCGATCGTCGGGAATGCGATTGATGGCCTGACAATGGGTACAAACGGTATTCATAACTAACCTCGGGATGAGTAAGGAGACTTATCGGCAACGACGCCGGTATGTTTCTAATATGTTACATATTATCGGGGACATTGTTCCAGACAACAATCTGTTTTATTCAATAGGTATGATAGTCGCAGGCTTTGGTACGAAATCATGGCGAACCGCGCGGACTTCGGGTAATCTGCGCGCTTCGCGCAGCGCTGGTGGAGAAAAGCATGAACGATGAAATGAAAGGTAAAAGCGGCAAGGTCAAAGTGATGTATGTCCGCAGTGATGATGATTCTGATAAACGTACCCACAACCCGCGTACCGGGAAAGGGGGCGGGCGTCCAGGAAAATCTCGTGCTGACGGTGGCCGTCGCCCCGCCCGCGATGACAAACAGAGTCAGCCCCGTGACCGCAAGTGGGAAGATTCGCCGTGGCGCACGGTTTCCCGCGCGCCGGGTGATGAGACGCCGGAAAAGGCCGATCACGGTGGCATCAGTGGTAAAAGTTTTATTGATCCGGAAGTGTTGCGTCGTCAGCGTGCGGAAGAAACCCGCGTCTACGGCGAAAATGCATGTCAGGCACTTTTCCAGAGCCGTCCGGAAGCGATTGTTCGCGCCTGGTTTATCCAGAGTGTAACGCCGCGTTTTAAAGAAGCTTTGCGCTGGATGGCAGCAAACCGCAAAGCGTACCATGTGGTGGATGAAGCGGAATTGACAAAAGCGTCAGGCACGGAACATCACGGCGGCGTTTGCTTCTTGATCAAAAAGCGTAACGGTACAACCGTGCAGCAGTGGGTAAGCCAGGCAGGCGCGCAGGATTGCGTTCTGGCACTGGAAAACGAATCTAACCCGCATAACCTGGGTGGCATGATGCGCAGCTGCGCGCACTTCGGCGTGAAAGGTGTCGTGGTGCAGGATGCGGCACTGCTGGAGTCGGGGGCGGCTATCCGTACCGCAGAAGGCGGCGCAGAGCACGTTCAGCCGATTACTGGCGACAACATTGTTAACGTGCTGGATGATTTCCGTCAGGCAGGTTACACCGTAGTGACCACTTCCAGCGAGCAGGGTAAACCGCTGTTCAAAACTAGTCTGCCAGCGAAAATGGTACTGGTGCTGGGTCAGGAATATGAAGGGTTACCGGATGCCGCACGCGATCCGAACGATCTGCGCGTGAAGATTGACGGTACGGGCAACGTTGCCGGGCTGAATATCTCTGTCGCAACCGGCGTTTTGCTTGGTGAATGGTGGCGTCAGAATAAAGCCTGATAAATCAGCCGGGTGGCAACTCTGCCATCCGGCATTTCCCCGCAAATTTACTCACTCTCTGCCGGTAATACTGGCATCCAGTCAATCGGCGTCTCGCCACGTTGTTCCAGCCACTGATTTGCCAGCACAAAATGGTTGCAGCCAAAGAATCCACGATGCGCCGAAAGCGGCGACGGATGCGGTGCTTTCAGTACATGATGGCGTTGCTTATCTATAATCGCCCCTTTCTTTTGCGCATGTGATCCCCACAACAAAAACACCACGCCTTCGCGGTGCTGGTTAATCAGGCTGATGACTTTATCAGTAAACGTCTCCCAACCGAGGCTGGCGTGGGAATGCGCCTGACCTGCGCGAACCGTCAACACAGTATTGAGCAGCAGAACGCCCTGACGCGCCCAGCTTTCGAGATAGCCATGATTAGGGCGGGTGAAGCCCAGAATAGTATTTTCCAGCTCTTTATACATATTCAATAATGACGGAGGAATGGCAATGCCGGGACGAACGGAAAATGCCAGACCATGCGCCTGTCCCGGTCCGTGATAAGGATCCTGGCCGAGAATCACCACTTTAACGTCACCCAACTCGGTAAAGCGGAACGCGTTAAAGACATCTTTTTGTGGTGGATAGATAGTGACGCCGGACTGCCGCTCGCTGGCGACGGTCTGAAGGGTATTAAGAAAATAAGGTTGTTGCTTCTCTTCAGCCAGCACGTCATGCCAGGTTAATTCGTTAGCCATCTCGCTCTCCTGCGAATCTTCAATCCGCCTAGCTTAACTGCTTCTTTCTACAGAACAAAATCATGCTCATTTTTTAGACTTAAACGAGTGCAAAAAAATGTAAATTGGTAAAATTTCACACCCGCATAAGTTGATGTAAAACAATAAAATCCATTTACGACCACAATCGATGTGTGGTTTTTATTGATTTAAATCAAAGAATCAAGGGTGGTTGAGGAGTATATATACACTCAAGCAACAATGGTTTTACCAATTGGCCGCGACAGGCTGAACAAATCAAATAATTTTGCCGGGGAGGCATCACATGATTACAGGTATCCAGATTACTAAAGCCGCTAACGACGATCTGCTGAACTCTTTCTGGCTGCTGGACAGCGAAAAAGGCGAAGCACGTTGCATCGTTGCAAAAGCAGGTTATGCAGAAGATGAAGTGGTTGCAGTAAGCAAACTGGGTGACATTGAATACCGTGAAGTTCCAGTAGAAGTGAAACCAGAAGTTCGCGTTGAAGGTGGTCAACACCTGAACGTTAACGTTCTGCGTCGTGAAACTCTGGAAGATGCAGTTAAGCATCCGGAAAAATATCCGCAGCTGACCATCCGTGTATCCGGTTATGCAGTTCGCTTTAACTCTCTGACTCCGGAACAGCAGCGCGACGTTATCGCTCGTACCTTTACTGAAAGCCTGTAAGGCTTAAGTAGCAAGTTACTAAGCGGAAGAGGGCGACCTCTTCCGCTTTTTTTCGTTAATAGAAAATGCGTACCGCGCAATAGACCAGCAACAGGGCAAGCACGATATTTAACTGGCGACCATACTGGCGAAACAATCGCTGAAACAGATGCCCCGCCAGCGCCCAGCACACATTGCCAAACGTCCCAATCATCGCCAGCAAAACGTTGACGCCAACTACCCAGCTTAACGCCTGTGTTTGCGGCAGAACAAACGTCGACAGTGCCGTAACACCGTACAAAATGATTTTGACGTTCACAAACTGCAAAGCAAAGCTGGCCCAAAAGCTGATTGGTTTTGCCTGAAGTCCGTCTTCCTTTGTTGGGCTGGTGGCGATTTTCCACGCCAGCCAGACAATATATGCCGCCCCCGCCCAACTCAAAAGGTGTACCGCTGCCGGGTCAATCACTGCCAGTGAAAATGAAATGCCCGCACACAGTAACATCACAATCAAAAATCCCAGACTCATCCCTGCCAGCACGCGGGTACTTTGACGAAATCCATGCGACGTAGCAGAGCTAAGGGCGAGAATATTGTTCGGTCCTGGCGTCATAGCGGTAATCAGGGTGTAAGTCCAAAAAGCACTTAAAAGGGTCGGTGTCACTTGTTATCTCCTCTGTTTTGGTAGACAGTACCCGACACGGAACATTTAAAAAAATGAATGTTTTTATATTCTAGATTCGATATTTTCGATAGGTTTGGGGTTATGGATCTGCGCCGTTTTATTACGCTTAAAACCGTGGTGGAAGAGGGTTCCTTTTTGCGAGCTTCGCAAAAATTGTGCTGTACACAATCGACGGTGACTTTTCATATTCAGCAGCTTGAGCAGGAGTTTTCAGTCCAGTTATTTGAGAAAATTGGCCGACGGATGTGCCTTACCCGCGAAGGAAAAAAGTTGCTGCCGCACATTTATGAACTTACCCGAGTGATGGATACGCTTCGTGAGGCTGCCAAAAAGGAGTCAGATCCGGACGGGGAACTACGCGTTGTTTCGGGCGAAACGTTGCTCTCTTACCGAATGCCGCAGGTGTTGCAGCGTTTTCGGCAACGCGCCCCAAAAGTGCGTTTATCGTTGCAGTCGCTGAACTGTTACGTGATCCGTGATGCGCTACTGAATGATGAGGCCGATGTTGGCGTCTTTTATCGTGTAGGGAATGATGATGCTCTGAATCGACGAGAGTTGGGTGAACAATCACTGGTGCTGGTGGCTTCACCGCAAATTGCAGATGTCGATTTTACTGAGCCGGGAAGACATAACGCCTGTAGCTTTATTATCAACGAACCGCAATGTGTCTTCCGGCAGATATTTGAGAGCACGCTGCGTCAGCGGCGGATCACGGTGGAAAACACCATTGAGCTTATAAGTATCGAAAGCATCAAGCGTTGTGTCGCGGCGAATATCGGGGTCAGCTACCTACCGCGCTTTGCGGTGGCAAAAGAGTTGGAGTGCGGAGAATTAATTGAATTGCCTTTTGGCGAACAGTCGCAGACCATTACGGCCATGTGCGCACATCATGCTGGAAAAGCGGTTAGCCCGGCGATGCACACTTTTATTCAGTGTGTTGAAGAGAGTTTTGTGGCTGGATAAAAATAATGTCGGGATTAAACCCGGCATTTAACTTGTCGACAAAGTGCGCTTTATTCATGCCGGATGCGGCGTGAACGCCTTATCCGGCCTACAAGATCGTGCAAATTCAATATATTGCATGAGCCACGTAGGCCTGATAAGCGTAGCGCATCAGGCAGTTTTGCGTTTGCCAGCACTTTTAATACCAGGCTTAAACCTGGCATTGAGATTACTCTTCTGTCGTTTGCGGTGGCACGCCCGTTCCGCTTGGTTTACGGCGCTTACCAATATTTTTGGTGTCGCGATGGCGTTTTTTCACCCGCGGCTTCTCTTTCTCTTTAGCTTTTTTCTTCTCAGCACGTTTAGCCAGTACTTTCTTCGATGGCTTGCCGGTCTGCTTTTCGCTTGGCGCACGCGTTTTCGGGCGTAACTCATCAATAACGCGAGCTTTAATTGGCTCTTCAATATAGCGGCCTACTTTACCCAGCAGCAGATGGTCATGGGCTTCCACCAGCGAAATTGCGGTGCCTTTACGACCGGCGCGCGCGGTACGTCCGATACGGTGCAAATAAGTATCGCCACTGCGCGGCATATCGAAGTTAAAGACGTGGCTGACGTCAGGAATGTCGATACCGCGCGCGGCAACATCGGTTGCGACCAGTACGTTTACGCGACCTTCGGTCAAACGCTTGATCGCTTCGTTACGCTTGCCCTGTACCATCTCACCTTCGAGATAGCAGTTGTTGATGCCCGCTTCGCGCAGCCAGTTTGCCAGCTCATGCACACGCTCACGCTTACGCACAAACACAATTGAGCGGGTCGCTTCCGGCTGTTTTAACAGATGCACCAGCAACGCGGTTTTATGCTCAAGATCATCGGCGCGGTAATACCACTGATGAATTTTTTTGCGCTCACGGGTGGAGGGATTGGCAGAAACTTCCACCGGATCTTCCAGCAGACGCTCGGCAAAGTCCTGAATCGCATCGCCTTCCAGCGTTGCCGAAAAGAGCAGGGTCTGTTTACGCCAGCGCGTTTCGCCAGCAATATGTTCGATATCCTGAGCGAAGCCCATATCCAGCATACGGTCTGCTTCGTCGAGGATCAGCGTTTCAACCGCGCGGCAATCGAAGTTCTCTTCTTTTATGTATTGCAGCAGACGTCCGGTCGTGGCGACCACGATGTCCTGATTTTCGCTGAACACTTCCGCGTGGTTCATATAGGCTACGCCGCCGGTGATGGTGGCGATATCCAGATGCGTATGTTTCGCCAGTTCGCGGGCATGATCGGCCACCTGCATCGCCAGCTCGCGAGTTGGGGTGAGGATCAAAATACGCGGCGGACCGGATTTCTTACGCGGGAAATCGAGCAGGTGCTGCAACGCTGGCAGCAGATACGCCGCCGTTTTACCGGTGCCTGTCGGCGCAGAACCGAGTACATCACGGCCATCGAGCGCAGGCGGAATGGCGGCAGCCTGAATGGCGGTCGGGCGAGTGAAACCTTTATCCTGGAGGGCTTCCAGCAGGCTTTCGTCGAGTTCAAGTTCGGAAAAAGTCGTTACAGTCATGTTCTACCTCTGTGTGGGGCGCTGATTATAGACGTTACGGCTGCAATCTTCATCTGTTTGTATGGATATCGCTTCTCGGGTATTGTTCTCACCCGGTGCTATCGCCGTTTTTCCTGCAAGGTTTTATTTTCATGTCACAGTCTACATCCGTGCTTCGTCGTAATGGATTTACTTTTAAACAGTTTTTTGTTGCTCACGATCGCTGTGCGATGAAAGTGGGAACGGATGGTATTTTATTGGGCGCATGGGCACCGGTGGCTGGGGTAAAACGTTGCCTTGATATCGGCGCGGGTAGCGGGTTGCTGGCATTAATGCTGGCGCAGCGAACCGATGACAGCGTGATGATTGATGCAGTTGAACTGGAAAGTGAAGCTGCCGCGCAGGCGCAGGAAAATATCAACCAGTCCCCGTGGGCAGAGCGGATTAACGTCCATACGGCGGATATTCAGCAGTGGATCACACAGCAGACAGTACGCTTCGATTTAATCATCAGTAACCCACCTTACTATCAGCAGGGAGTAGAGTGCTCGACACCTCAACGGGAACAGGCTCGCTATACCACTACGCTTGATCACCCATCGTTGCTGACCTGTGCGGCGGAGTGCATTACCGAAGAGGGATTTTTCTGCGTAGTGCTGCCAGAGCAGATTGGTAATGGTTTTACGGAGCTGGCATTAAGCATGGGCTGGCATTTACGTTTGCGGACGGATGTGGCGGAAAACGAAGCGCGACTGCCGCATCGGGTGCTGCTGGCATTCTCCCCGCAGGCGGGAGAATGCTTTAGCGATCGCTTAGTCATTCGTGGGCCAGACCAGAACTATTCCGAAGCGTATACGGCGCTAACCCAGGCTTTTTATCTGTTTATGTAATGATTGCCGGGAGAAAGGATCGATGGACCGGAATGCGTGAGCAGTTCCGGGTAATCCAGCGTAAAATGCAGGCCACGACTCTCCTTGCGCATCATCGCACAGCGAACAATCAACTCGGCAACCTGTACCAGATTACGCAGCTCCAGCAAATTATTTGAGACGCGGAAATGGGCGTAATATTCGTCTATTTCTTGTTGGAGCATGGTTATCCGCCGCAGGGCGCGTTCCAGGCGCTTCGTTGTGCGCACAATGCCAACGTAATCCCACATAAACAGACGTAGCTCGTGCCAGTTATGCTGAATTACTACCCGTTCGTCAGGGTTCTCAACGCGGCTTTCATCCCACGGCGGTAACGTACTGATGTCGTGGGCATAAGGCATACGTCTGGTGATATCTTCCGCCGCCGACCAGCCATAGACCAGACACTCCAGCAATGAATTCGAGGCCATGCGGTTAGCGCCGTGTAAGCCGGTATAACTCACCTCGCCAATGGCATACAAGCCCTCGACGTCCGTACGCCCATGATCATCAACCATTACACCACCGCAGGTATAGTGTGCAGCAGGCACAATCGGTACCGGTTCTTGTGTGAGATCAATCCCCAGCCCGAGCAATTTTTCATAAATCATCGGGAAATGCTGGCGAATAAAATCAGCGGGCTTATGGCTGATATCAAGGAACATACAATCCGCGCCGAGGCGTTTCATTTCATGGTCAATGGCGCGGGCGACAATATCGCGCGGGGCCAGTTCGCCGCGCACATCAAAATCGGGCATAAAACGCGTGCCATCCGGGCGCTTGAGATAAGCGCCTTCGCCGCGCAGTGCTTCCGTTAACAGGAAATTGCGTGCCTGGGGGTGATACAGCGCGGTAGGGTGGAACTGATTAAATTCGAGATTGGCAACCCGGCAGCCTGCGCGCCACGCCATAGCAATGCCATCGCCAGAAGAAATATCCGGATTGGTGGTGTACTGATAAACCTTCGACGCACCGCCGGTTGCCAGCACCACCGCTTTTGCGTGGCAGGTTTCCACCTTTTCTTTATTTCGGTTCCATACCCACGCGCCAACAACCCGTCGCGTGCCCGGCAGGCCAATTTTGTCAGAAATAATCAGATCAACCGCGTTGCTGCGCTCCAGCACGCGAATATTCGGATGGTTCAGCGCCTTGCTCACCAGCGTGGTTTCTACTTCTCTACCAGTTGCGTCGGCGGCATGAAGAATACGACGGTGACTATGTCCACCTTCACGGGTCAGATGGTAGCTTTCTTCGCCATTCGGCTGAATGTGGGTATCAAATAACACCCCCTGGTCGATTAGCCATTGCACACAGGATCGTGCATTGCTGGCGACAAATTCAACTGCATGGCGATCGCAAATACCAGCCCCGGCAATCAATGTGTCTTCCACATGCGAGTCAATGCTGTCAGTTTCATCAAACACGGCGGCAATACCGCCCTGGGCATAAAATGTTGAACCTTCCGTTACCGGGCCTTTACTTAGAACGATGACCTGATGCTGGTCAGCCAGGCGTAGCGCCAGTGAAAGTCCGGCTGCGCCGCTACCGATAATCAACACGTCACATGAATGTTCAGGGAGAGTATTCATTTTCTTTGTTTAATTTACTAAACATGGTTTGGTCAGCATAGCATCATGTTGTGCGAATAAACACCTGCTATTTTAATATTTGTTACAGTGGCTAAACACGCTGACGCAGGGCGGCGAGAAAAAGAGAAGTTACTGGCTGGTGGAGGATTAGGTGGTGAAATAAAAAGGCCGTTGGGTTACCCTTCAGGCAGTTAAATGGGCATTTCTACACAGATAATGCGATGTTCAGATTCTGTAGACTTATAATGATAGATAATGATCCGTCTACAGCATGACAAACAAAAACAGATGCGTTACGGAACTTTACAAAAACGAGACACTCTAACCCTTTGCTTGCTCAAATTGCAGCTAATGGAGTGGCGTTTCGATAGCGCGTGGAAATTTGGTTTGGGGAGACTTTACCTCGGATGAGCGAGCAGTTAACGGACCAGGTCCTGGTTGAACGGGTCCAGAAGGGAGATCAGAAAGCCTTTAACTTACTGGTAGTGCGCTATCAGCATAAAGTGGCGAGTCTGGTTTCCCGCTATGTGCCGTCGGGTGATGTTCCCGATGTGGTACAAGAAGCTTTTATTAAAGCCTATCGTGCGCTGGATTCGTTCCGGGGAGATAGCGCTTTTTATACATGGCTGTATCGGATTGCTGTAAATACAGCGAAAAATTACCTGGTTGCTCAGGGGCGTCGTCCACCTTCCAGTGATGTGGATGCCATTGAAGCTGAAAACTTCGAAAGTGGCGGCGCGTTGAAAGAAATTTCGAACCCTGAGAACTTAATGTTGTCAGAAGAACTGAGACAGATAGTTTTCCGAACTATTGAGTCCCTCCCGGAAGATTTACGCATGGCAATAACCTTGCGGGAGCTGGATGGCCTGAGCTATGAAGAGATAGCCGCTATCATGGATTGTCCGGTAGGTACGGTGCGTTCACGTATCTTCCGAGCGAGGGAAGCTATTGATAACAAAGTTCAACCGCTTATCAGGCGTTGACGATAGCGGGATACTGGATAAGGGTATTAGGCATGCAGAAAGAACAACTTTCCGCTTTAATGGATGGCGAAACGCTGGATAGTGAGCTGCTTAACGAACTGGCTCATAACCCAGAAATGCAGAAAACCTGGGAAAGCTATCACTTAATCCGTGACTCAATGCGGGGTGATACTCCCGAGGTGCTCCATTTCGATATCTCTTCACGCGTGATGGCCGCCATTGAAGAAGAGCCAGTACGTCAACCGGCGACATTGATCCCGGAAGCCCAGCCTGCGCCGCATCAATGGCAGAAAATGCCATTCTGGCAGAAAGTACGTCCGTGGGCGGCACAGCTTACCCAAATGGGCGTAGCCGCATGCGTATCGCTTGCAGTTATCGTTGGCGTCCAGCACTATAATGGACAATCTGAAACGTCCCAGCAGCCCGAAACGCCGGTATTTAATACACTGCCGATGATGGGTAAAGCCAGCCCGGTAAGCCTGGGAGTACCTTCTGAAGCGACCGCAAACAATGGTCAACAGCAGCAGGTACAGGAGCAGCGTCGTCGCATTAATGCAATGTTGCAGGATTACGAACTGCAACGCCGACTCCACTCTGAACAGCTTCAGTTTGAGCAGGCGCAAACCCAGCAAGCCGCTGTACAGGTGCCAGGAATTCAAACTTTAGGAACGCAATCGCAGTAATGAAGCAACTTTGGTTTGCCATGTCATTAGTGACAGGTAGCCTGTTATTCTCTGCTAACGCCTCGGCCACTCCCGCGTCCGGGGCGTTATTACAGCAGATGAACCTGGCCAGTCAGTCACTGAATTACGAGCTGTCATTCATCAGCATCAATAAACAGGGTGTTGAGTCTCTGCGTTATCGACATGCACGCCTCGATAACCGTCCTCTTGCACAATTGTTGCAAATGGATGGCCCGCGCCGGGAAGTGGTACAGCGCGGCAATGAAATCAGCTATTTTGAACCGGGACTTGAACCGTTCACGCTTAATGGCGATTACATTGTTGATTCTCTGCCATCGCTTATCTATACCGATTTCAAACGCCTTTCTCCTTACTACGACTTTATCTCCGTCGGGCGCACGCGTATTGCTGATCGTCTTTGCGAAGTCATTCGCGTGGTTGCCCGAGATGGTACACGCTACAGCTACATCGTGTGGATGGACACCGAATCGAAATTACCGATGCGGGTTGATCTCCTTGATCGCGATGGTGAAACGCTGGAACAATTTCGCGTGATTGCTTTTAACGTCAATCAGGATATCAGCAGCAGTATGCAGACGCTGGCGAAGGCAAATTTGCCGCCGTTGCTTTCTGTTCCTGTAGGTGAAAAAGCTAAATTCAGCTGGACGCCAACCTGGTTGCCACAGGGTTTTAGCGAAGTTTCCAGTAGTCGACGTCCGCTACCGACGATGGACAACATGCCTATCGAATCACGTCTCTATTCCGACGGATTATTCAGCTTCTCGGTAAACGTTAACCGCGCTACGCCATCGAGCACCGATCAGATGTTGCGCACCGGACGCAGAACCGTCAGTACAAGCGTACGTGATAACGCCGAAATCACCATTGTCGGTGAACTGCCGCCGCAAACGGCGAAACGCATTGCCGAGAATATTAAGTTCGGGGCAGCGCAATGATCAAAGAGTGGGCTACCGTCGTCTCCTGGCAAAACGGGCAGGCGCTGGTCAGTTGTGATGTTAAAGCTTCATGCAGCAGCTGCGCTTCACGCGCCGGTTGCGGTAGCCGCGTGTTAAATAAACTTGGCCCGCAAACCACGCATACCATTGTCGTACCCTGTGATGAGCCGTTAGTGCCGGGGCAAAAAGTGGAATTGGGGATCGCCGAAGGCAGCCTGCTTAGCTCCGCATTACTGGTTTATATGTCGCCGCTGGTGGGATTATTCCTTATCGCTTCGCTATTTCAGCTACTCTTTGCTTCTGACGTCGCAGCATTATGTGGTGCGATCCTCGGTGGTATTGGCGGGTTCCTGATTGCGCGCGGCTACTCGCGTAAGTTTGCTGCCCGGGCAGAATGGCAACCGATCATCTTAAGCGTGGCATTGCCGCCTGGCCTTGTGCGATTTGAAACATCTTCGGAAGACGCGAGCCAGTGATTTCACTGGCTTTGTTGCATTTTGCATAACAAATGCGAGGACGTTTCCAGATACCACAATCCATACGGTATGAACATTTCCTCGCCTCAATGTTGTAGTGTAGAATGCGGCGTTTCTATTAATACAGACGTTAAGCTCAGAACAGCGACTTCTAAAAGCCTGGTTAACCGGGCATTAAGGCACAATAATCATACTTTATGAAGAATATACGTAACTTTTCGATCATAGCTCACATTGACCACGGTAAATCGACGCTGTCTGACCGTATTATCCAGATCTGCGGTGGCCTGTCTGACCGTGAAATGGAGGCGCAGGTTCTCGATTCCATGGATCTTGAGCGTGAGCGTGGCATTACCATCAAAGCGCAAAGCGTGACGCTGGACTACAAAGCGTCTGACGGCGAAACCTATCAGCTTAACTTTATCGACACCCCGGGCCACGTAGACTTCTCCTATGAAGTTTCCCGTTCGCTGGCTGCCTGTGAAGGTGCATTGCTGGTGGTCGACGCCGGGCAGGGCGTAGAAGCGCAAACCCTGGCAAACTGCTACACCGCCATGGAAATGGATCTCGAAGTTGTGCCGGTACTGAACAAGATTGACCTGCCGGCAGCCGATCCTGAACGCGTGGCGGAAGAAATTGAAGATATCGTCGGCATCGACGCCACCGACGCGGTGCGCTGTTCAGCGAAAACCGGCGTTGGTGTGCAGGACGTTCTCGAACGTCTGGTGCGCGACATTCCGCCGCCGGAAGGCGATCCGGAAGGCCCGTTGCAGGCACTAATTATCGACTCATGGTTCGACAACTACCTGGGCGTTGTTTCACTTATCCGTATTAAAAACGGCACCCTGCGTAAGGGCGACAAAGTGAAAGTCATGAGTACCGGGCAGACCTATAACGCCGACCGTCTGGGCATCTTCACGCCGAAACAGGTTGACCGCACTGAACTGAAATGTGGCGAAGTAGGCTGGCTCGTATGTGCGATTAAAGATATCCACGGCGCTCCAGTCGGCGATACCTTAACGCTGGCGCGTAATCCGGCAGAAAAGGCGCTGCCTGGCTTTAAGAAAGTCAAACCGCAGGTATACGCCGGTCTGTTCCCGGTAAGTTCCGACGACTATGAAGCCTTCCGTGACGCGCTGGGTAAACTCAGCCTGAACGATGCCTCACTGTTCTATGAGCCGGAAAGCTCCAGCGCGCTGGGCTTTGGTTTCCGCTGCGGCTTCCTCGGCCTGCTGCACATGGAGATCATCCAGGAACGTCTGGAACGTGAATACGATCTGGATCTGATCACCACTGCGCCGACCGTAGTGTATGAAGTTGAAACCACGTCAAGAGAAGTTATCTACGTCGACAGCCCATCCAAGCTGCCTGCGGTAAATAACATCTACGAACTGCGCGAGCCGATTGCAGAGTGTCACATGCTGCTGCCGCAGGCATATCTCGGCAACGTTATTACGTTGTGCGTAGAAAAACGCGGCGTGCAGACCAATATGGTTTACCACGGTAATCAGGTGGCGCTGACGTACGAGATCCCGATGGCGGAAGTGGTGCTCGACTTCTTCGATCGCCTGAAATCTACCTCGCGTGGTTATGCGTCTCTGGATTACAACTTCAAGCGCTTCCAGGCGTCCGACATGGTACGTGTAGACGTATTAATCAACGGTGAACGTGTTGATGCGCTGGCGTTGATCACCCACCGTGATAATTCGCAAAACCGCGGTCGCGAGTTGGTGGAGAAGATGAAAGATCTGATCCCACGCCAGCAGTTTGATATCGCCATTCAGGCAGCGATTGGTACGCACATCATTGCGCGATCCACCGTGAAACAGCTGCGTAAAAACGTACTGGCTAAATGTTATGGCGGCGATATCAGCCGTAAGAAAAAGCTGCTGCAGAAGCAGAAAGAAGGTAAGAAACGCATGAAGCAGATCGGTAACGTCGAGCTGCCGCAGGAAGCGTTCCTCGCCATTCTGCACGTCGGCAAAGACAACAAATAACCCTTAGGAGTTGGCATGGCGAATATGTTTGCCCTGATTCTGGTGATTGCCACACTGGTGACGGGCATTTTATGGTGCGTGGATAAATTCTTTTTCGCACCTAAACGGCGGGAACGTCAGGCAGCGGCGCAGGCGGCTGCCGGGGACTCACTGGATAAAGCAACGTTGAAAAAGGTTGCGCCGAAGCCTGGCTGGCTGGAAACCGGTGCTTCTGTTTTTCCGGTACTGGCTATCGTATTGATTGTGCGTTCGTTTATTTATGAACCGTTCCAGATCCCGTCAGGTTCGATGATGCCGACTCTGTTAATTGGTGATTTTATTCTGGTAGAGAAGTTTGCTTATGGCATTAAAGATCCTATCTACCAGAAAACGCTGATCGAAACCGGTCATCCGAAACGCGGCGATATCGTGGTCTTTAAATATCCGGAAGATCCAAAGCTTGATTACATCAAGCGCGCGGTGGGTTTACCGGGCGATAAAGTCACTTACGATCCGGTCTCAAAAGAGCTGACGATTCAACCGGGATGCAGTTCCGGCCAGGCGTGTGAAAACGCGCTGCCGGTCACCTACTCAAACGTGGAACCGAGCGATTTCGTTCAGACCTTCTCACGCCGTAATGGTGGGGAAGCGACCAGCGGATTCTTTGAAGTGCCGAAAAACGAAACCAAAGAAAATGGAATTCGTCTTTCCGAGCGTAAAGAGACACTGGGTGATGTGACGCACCGCATTCTGACAGTGCCGATTGCGCAGGATCAGGTGGGGATGTATTACCAGCAGCCAGGGCAACAACTGGCAACCTGGATTGTTCCTCCGGGACAATACTTCATGATGGGCGACAACCGCGACAACAGCGCGGACAGCCGTTACTGGGGCTTTGTGCCGGAAGCGAATCTGGTCGGTCGGGCAACGGCTATCTGGATGAGCTTCGATAAGCAAGAAGGCGAATGGCCGACTGGTCTGCGCTTAAGTCGCATTGGCGGCATCCATTAATAGCCATCTTCGTTCACGTTGTCGCCGTTATGGCGACAACGTGAATTATTTATGAGATAAATCTCCCGTGGCTAACGACATCCCCCGTCGTTGTGTATAGAATATTCCCCCGAAGTTTAAGGTTGGCACCTCCAGGTTGCCACGGCACACGAAACAGCGTTGGTCCCCATATACCGGTAAACTGAAACTGCAGCGAAGCAGTTAGCAGAACCATGTATATCAGGTCTGTTTCGTGTGCTGAATTGTTGACGCATTTATTTATTGGTATCGCATGAACCCCATCGTAATTAATCGGCTTCAACGGAAGCTGGGCTACACTTTTAATCATCAGGAACTGTTGCAGCAGGCATTAACTCATCGTAGTGCCAGCAGTAAACATAACGAGCGTTTAGAATTTTTAGGCGACTCTATTCTGAGCTACGTTATCGCCAATGCGCTTTATCACCGTTTCCCTCGTGTGGATGAAGGCGATATGAGCCGGATGCGCGCCACGCTGGTCCGTGGCAATACGCTGGCGGAACTGGCGCGCGAATTTGAGTTAGGCGAGTGCTTACGTTTAGGGCCAGGTGAACTTAAAAGCGGTGGATTTCGTCGTGAGTCAATTCTCGCCGACACCGTCGAAGCATTAATTGGTGGCGTATTCCTCGACAGTGATATTCAAACCGTCGAGAAATTAATCCTCAACTGGTATCAAACTCGTTTGGACGAAATTAGCCCAGGCGATAAACAAAAAGATCCGAAAACGCGCTTGCAAGAATATTTGCAGGGTCGCCATCTGCCGCTGCCGACTTATCTGGTAGTCCAGGTACGTGGCGAAGCGCACGATCAGGAATTTACTATCCACTGCCAGGTCAGCGGCCTGAGTGAACCGGTGGTTGGCACAGGTTCAAGCCGTCGTAAGGCTGAGCAGGCTGCCGCCGAACAGGCGTTGAAAAAACTGGAGCTGGAATGAGCATCGATAAAAGTTACTGCGGATTTATTGCCATCGTCGGACGTCCGAACGTTGGCAAATCCACATTGTTGAACAAACTGCTGGGGCAGAAAATCTCCATCACTTCCCGCAAGGCGCAGACAACTCGTCACCGCATTGTGGGGATCCATACTGAAGGCGCGTATCAGGCGATCTACGTCGATACACCGGGCCTGCATATGGAAGAAAAACGCGCCATTAACCGCCTGATGAACAAAGCGGCGAGCAGCTCTATTGGCGATGTTGAGCTGGTGATTTTTGTCGTTGAAGGCACCCGCTGGACGCCGGACGACGAAATGGTGCTCAACAAACTGCGCGAAAGCAAAGCGCCGGTAATCCTCGCGGTGAACAAAGTGGACAACGTGCAGGAGAAAGCCGATCTGCTGCCGCACCTGCAGTTCCTGGCAAGCCAGATGAACTTCCTCGATATCGTGCCAATCTCTGCCGAAACCGGGCTGAATGTTGACACTATTGCGGCAATCGTGCGTAAGCATCTACCTGAAGCGACTCATCACTTCCCGGAAGATTACATCACCGATCGCTCACAGCGTTTTATGGCGTCTGAAATCATCCGCGAAAAACTGATGCGTTTCCTCGGCGCTGAACTGCCGTACTCCGTGACCGTGGAGATCGAACGTTTCGTCTCTAACGAACGCGGTGGTTATGACATCAACGGTTTGATTCTCGTTGAGCGTGAAGGGCAGAAGAAGATGGTCATTGGCAACAAAGGGGCCAAGATCAAAACCATCGGGATTGAAGCGCGTAAAGACATGCAGGAAATGTTCGAAGCGCCTGTTCACCTTGAACTGTGGGTAAAAGTGAAATCCGGTTGGGCCGACGACGAACGCGCACTGCGCAGTCTCGGTTACGTTGACGATCTTTAAGAGTAACTCCGATGGAAGGCTGGCAGCGCGCATTTGTCCTGCATAGTCGCCCGTGGAGCGAAACCAGCCTGATGCTGGACGTCTTCACGGAGGAATCGGGGCGCGTGCGTCTGGTTGCCAAAGGCGCACGCTCTAAACGCTCTACCCTGAAAGGTGCATTACAGCCTTTCACCCCTCTCTTGCTACGTTTTGGCGGGCGTGGCGAAGTCAAAACGCTGCGCAGTGCTGAAGCCGTCTCGCTGGCGCTGCCATTAAGCGGTATCACGCTTTACAGCGGTCTGTACATCAACGAACTTCTCTCCCGCGTACTGGAATACGAGACGCGCTTCTCTGAACTTTTTTTCGATTACTTGCACTGCATTCAGTCTCTTGCAGGGGTCACTGGTACGCCAGAACCCGCGCTGCGCCGCTTTGAACTGGCACTGCTCGGGCATCTGGGTTATGGCGTCAATTTTACCCATTGTGCGGGTAGCGGCGAGCCGGTAGATGACACCATGACGTATCGTTATCGCGAAGAAAAAGGGTTTATCGCAAGCGTCGTTATCGACAATAAAACGTTCACCGGAAGGCAGTTAAAAGCGTTAAACGCACGGGAATTTCCTGACGCAGACACACTGCGCGCCGCGAAACGCTTTACCCGCATGGCGCTTAAGCCGTATCTTGGCGGTAAACCTTTAAAGAGCAGGGAACTGTTCCGGCAATTTATGCCTAAGCGAACGGTGAAAACACATTATGAATGATGAGGATTGTCATGGCTGAATTACTGTTAGGCGTCAACATTGACCATATCGCTACGCTGCGCAACGCGCGCGGTACCGCTTACCCGGATCCGGTGCAGGCCGCGTTTATTGCCGAGCAGGCGGGAGCGGACGGCATTACCGTGCATTTACGTGAAGATCGCCGTCACATTACTGACCGCGACGTGCGCATCCTGCGTCAGACGCTGGATACCCGCATGAATCTGGAGATGGCGGTGACCGAAGAGATGCTGGCGATCGCCGTTGAGACGAAGCCACATTTTTGCTGCCTGGTACCGGAAAAGCGTCAGGAAGTAACAACCGAAGGCGGCCTGGATGTCGCAGGGCAGCGTGACAAAATGCGCGATGCCTGCAAACGTCTGGCAGATGCCGGGATTCAGGTTTCTCTGTTTATTGACGCCGATGAAGAGCAGATCAAAGCTGCGGCAGAGGTTGGCGCACCGTTTATCGAGATCCACACCGGTTGCTATGCTGATGCCAAAACTGACGCCGAACAGGCGCAAGAGCTGGCGCGTATCGCCAAAGCCGCGACCTTTGCCGCAAGCCTCGGTCTGAAAGTTAACGCCGGACACGGTCTGACCTATCACAACGTGAAAGCCATTGCCGCCATCCCTGAGATGCATGAACTGAATATCGGTCATGCCATTATTGGTCGTGCAGTGATGACCGGACTGAAAGATGCGGTGGCAGAAATGAAGCGTCTGATGCTGGAAGCGCGTGGCTAATGGCAATATTAGGTTTAGGCACGGATATTGTGGAGATCGCTCGCATCGAAGCGGTGATCGCCCGATCCGGTGATCGCCTGGCACGCCGCGTATTAAGCGATAACGAATGGGCTATCTGGAAAACGCACCACCAGCCGGTGCGTTTTCTGGCGAAGCGTTTTGCTGTGAAAGAAGCCGCAGCAAAAGCGTTTGGCACCGGGATCCGCAATGGTCTGGCGTTTAATCAATTTGAAGTATTCAATGATGAGCTCGGCAAACCACGGCTACGGCTATGGGGCGAGGCATTAAAACTGGCGGAAAAGCTGGGCGTTGCAAATATGCATGTAACGCTGGCAGATGAGCGGCACTATGCTTGTGCCACGGTAATTATTGAAAGTTAAAAATAATACCGTTCTCTTTAAAAAGTAAAACCCCCGAACTGGTAAGGAACGGGGGTTTTACTTTTTAACTTTAATTTTGTGCAGCATGCACCCTCAACAACAGCGATTATGGATCAGTGTACTTATCTTTTACAAGCAACTTGCAATCTTTAGCATAAAAACTCGAGCCTTTACGAAGAAAGCAATATTGATGGAAAGATTAACGTGACCGCCAATTCGTAAGTACATTAAAATTGGCTTCGTTATTGAAGATTTTGCTGTGCTTTACACCATGCCACAGAATTCCCCCATTGAAACGAGTGGTGTCGTCAAAGCTCTGGTGTGGAGTGCAGCATGCACCCTCAATAACTCGCACGTTCAGTTTTGGGGAGATGTAAGGGCTAATCTGAATGGCTGCATTCCTTGTTTAAGGAAAAACGAATGACTGATTGCCGATACCTGATTAAACGGGTCATCAAAATCATCATTGCTGTTTTACAGCTGATCCTTCTGTTCTTATAACACAAGGAAACGTACTTAAGGTGCGTCCGGTGAACCAGTCGGACGCACCTTTAATAACTATAAATAAGTGTCTGGGCAGATACTATATAAATTAACTTAGTGAATGATTATGCTAATGTCATCAATTAAATAAATATAATGGCGTTAAGGCTTCCCAGTAATATAATTAATACTCTACTTCCAGAGTAGAATATTAAATTTTATCCGCGTGGTGCATCAGCACAAATTTATCCCACAACTGTTCTTCTGTCTCGACATGCGCCGGATCTTTCACAATAGTATTGGGGATCGGGCACACCTTCTGGCAGGTTGGTGTCTCGTAGTGCCCTACGCATTCGGTACACTTATCGCTGTTAATCTCGTAGATATGATCTCCCATTGAAATCGCCTCATTCGGGCATTCGGGTTCACACATATCACAATTGATGCATTTTTTAGTGATTAACAACGCCATAAGGAAACTCTCAAAACAACACAAACCGGGCGGGCATTATACGCGCATTCTTTACTCAGACCAGTTTTTTCACCAGCGCTTCACTATGACGAATACGTTCTGGTGCCAGTTCCAGATCCTGCTGAATCAGCGCAATGAACAGCAAATCCGTTAACATTCCCTGAGCGTGACAAGCAGAGATTGAAGCACTGTTTGTCGCTTGTTCTTCGGCAATGGTATACAGGCAATGAGAAGCACGCTGTTGCAGGGCATTCGGAGTAAAGCCGGTAATCGCCAGCACTTTTCCGCCCACTCGCAGCATCTCATCTGCCGCCAGGTTTAACTCGCGTCGTACACCGGTGTAGGAAATGGCTAATAACAGATCGTCAGGGGACGACGCCTGTACTGTTGCGAGTAGCGCATGCATATCGCGCACTGCGGCAGCATTGAAGCCAATCTTCATCAGCTTCCAGGCAAAGTTTTGCGCCACCAGACCCGAAGCGCCAATACCGGTCAGAATTATCCGCCGCGCAGAGCGCAACATTGTTACGCATTCATGCAGTTTCTCTTCACTATTAACGTTTAGCGTTGCGTACATAGCGGCAGTATTTTCTTTAATCAGTTTTTCGCCGACCAGCCGTAACGGATCATCACCGCGGATTTGGTTATGAATGGGCACGGAGGGTGATTCCGGCTGGCTTGCCAGCGCTTCACTCAACGCCAACTTAAGCGCCGGAAAACCTTTATAGCCGAGTTTTTGCGCGAACTTCACGACGCTGGACTGACTGACTCCGGCTTCGTTGGCCAGTTGCTGAGAGCTTAAATGGCGCGCCGTATCAGGTTGTAGCAGCAGATAATCCGCCAGTTTTTTATCACTCTGGGCAAGCCCCTGGTAACGCTGACGGATACGAAGTAAGCCGTTCATATCTTTCCTCGCGATGAAATAGTGGCGACAACAGGCAATATGAGACACACGCGAGTGAATTTTATATTCCATTGCCGCTAATTGCCATGAATTAAAAATTCCAGTTAGCCATGATGCGGTCGATTGTTGCCGGAAAAGTGATGATCTATCTGTTAGGCTATGTAGTAGCGAAAATTAATCAGGATGTTTCAGTCCAGAGGAGTATGGTTTGGCAACTCACGAGCGTCGTGTGGTGTTTTTTGACTTAGATGGAACATTGCATCAGCAGGATATGTTCGGCAGTTTTCTGCGCTATTTACTACGTCGCCAACCGCTGAATGCGTTACTTGTCCTGCCGTTGTTACCGATTATAGCCATTGCGTTATTGATAAAAGGTCGTGCGGCACGCTGGCCGATGAGTCTGCTTCTGTGGGGGTGCACTTTTGGTCACAGCGAAGCACGTTTACAGACGTTGCAGGCCGATTTCGTGCGCTGGTTTCGCGACAATGTTACCGCCTTTCCGCTGGTTCAGGAGCGATTAACCACCTACCTGTTAAGTTCCGATGCTGATATCTGGTTGATTACCGGCTCTCCGCAGCCGCTGGTTGAAGCGGTTTATTTCGATACGCCCTGGCTGCCGCGGGTTAATCTTATCGCCAGCCAAATTCAGCGTGGCTATGGTGGTTGGGTATTGACGATGCGTTGTCTGGGACATGAAAAGGTCGCACAACTGGAGCGCAAAATCGGCACTCCGCTGCGGCTGTACAGTGGCTATAGCGACAGTAATCAGGACAATCCGCTGCTTTATTTCTGTCAGCATCGTTGGCGAGTAACCCCGCGCGGTGAACTCCAGCAACTGGAATAGAGTAAAGCATAGCGTCCGTGTATAATGCGCCGCGCTTTTATAACCGGAGTTTTCTTTTTGTCTGAAGTCGAATTTAGCCACGAATACTGGATGCGTCACGCGCTGACGCTGGCGAAACGTGCCTGGGATGAGCGGGAAGTGCCGGTCGGCGCGGTATTAGTGCATAACAATCGGGTAATCGGCGAAGGCTGGAACCGCCCGATTGGTCGCCATGATCCCACCGCACATGCAGAAATCATGGCCCTGCGGCAGGGTGGTCTGGTGATGCAAAATTATCGTCTGATCGACGCCACATTGTATGTCACGCTTGAACCATGTGTAATGTGTGCCGGAGCGATGATCCACAGTCGCATTGGTCGCGTGGTCTTTGGTGCGCGTGACGCGAAAACTGGCGCTGCGGGATCTTTAATGGATGTGCTGCATCATCCGGGTATGAATCACCGAGTGGAAATTACGGAAGGAATACTGGCGGATGAGTGCGCGGCGTTGCTCAGTGACTTCTTTCGCATGCGCCGCCAGGAAATTAAAGCGCAGAAAAAAGCGCAATCCTCGACGGATTAATTTTGTTTCTCTTCACTCCCTTTCCTGGAAAACAGCAGAGAGGGAGAATGGGTCAAATAGTTTGATGACGACTGGGAAAGAAACGAGAGAAAAGGAAATTTCTCTTTGCCCAACTCCGTAGGCGATACCGCCGGATAATCCTGCGCCAGTTGCATCGCCGCTTCTGTAGCCTGCTTCTCTTTCTCTTGCAGATAACCCACCAGGCTAATCTGATACTTACGAATATTTTCGACATAAGCGTAGGCTTCATGTCCACGAGCGTAGCCGTAAGTCAGCTTGCTGTAATAGGGTTTCTGGCTAAGTAAAGGCAGACGCTGTTTTACGTCAGCCCAACTGTCAGGATTCCCTTTGGTTTTTGCCGTCAGGGCGCGGGCATCCAGCATATGCGCATAGCCCATATTGTACGCAGCGAGGGCAAACCAGATCCGCTCGTTCTCCGGCACACTTTCCGGCACTTTACTCATCATATCCTGCAAATAACGCACGCCACCGCTAATGCTCTGTTCGGCATCGGTACGATCCGTAATGCCGAGGCTTTGCGCGGTATTTTTGGTTAACATCATCATGCCGCGCACACCCGTCGGTGAAGTGGCCTGTGCATCCCAGTGCGATTCCTGATAAGCAATAGCGGCCAGCAAACGCCAGTCAATTTCTTCGGCGTATTTCTCAAACAGGGGCTTTAACTGCGGCAGTACCGCATCGACGGCGCGTAAAAATGTGCGCGTATCGACGTAATCAAAATCATCGCCATGCCCCAGGTATTTCTCTTCAATGCGTGCCAGCGTACCGTCTTCATTCATTTCGTTGAAGAAGTCGAGCAGGGCGGCGGAAAGGGTATTATCGCCATCTAACGGGCTAAACCAAGTCACCGGTTGTTCATCGGTGATATCGAGCGCTACGGCGAGCTCCGGGTGAACGCGCTGAAACAGGCTGATGGCGACAGAATCAGCAATGGTGTAATCGAGTTTTCCTTCGATGACATCTTCTATTAATTCCGCAGAGCCTTTTTTGTCGTCTACCTTCCAGCTTAATTCCGGGAATTTTGTTTCTTTCAGGGTCTGGAGATCGTTAACCACCACATGACCCGGTGCAACGGTGAGTTGCTCCGCCGTCAGGTTGCCCAGCGTACGTGGGCGATACTGACCCACTTTATAAACCAGTTGTTGTGACACGGAATAATAGGTAGGGCCAGGCTGATAATTTTTTACCCGCTCACTGTTATAGACCAGTCCTGCCGCCAGCAGGTCGGCGTTACCATTATCGAGGTCGTCAAACAGCTGGCTGATATTCTGCCGCACGGTCACTTTCAGTTTTACGCCGAGGTAATCGGCAAACTGTTTCGCCAGTTCGTAATCCAGGCCAAAAGGTTTCCCGTTGATTTCGTTATAAGTCAGGGGAGTATGAATGGTGCTCACACGCAACTCTCCCCGCGCTTGAATGGCGGCGATACGGTTGTCGGCTTTACCAAACCAGGGAATGGATGGCCAGAGAGCGACCGCGAGCAGCAGTGCCAGAATGCCGATGAACAGATAATTAATCTTTAATTTTTTCAATTAGTTAATTCTCTGTGTCGTGCGCGTCCCAGCTTGAAAAAACGTAATAATAGTGAAAGGTTTACTCATAAATGAGCGGCATTTTGCGTAAACCTGCGCCAGATGGCAACTTATTACAGCCATTGGCGGCACGCGTTGCTAATTCACGATGGTGATTTTATTTCCACGCAAACGGTTTCGTCAGCGCATCAGATTCTTTATAATGACGCCCGTTTCCCCCCCTTGGGTACACCGAAAGCTTAGAAGACGAGAGACTTATGATGGAAATTCTGCGTGGTTCGCCTGCACTGTCGGCATTCCGAATCAACAAACTGCTGGCACGTTTTCAGGCTGCCAGGCTCCCGGTTCACAATATTTACGCCGAGTATGTCCATTTTGCTGACCTCAATGCGCCGTTAAACGATGATGAGCACGCACAACTTGAACGCCTGCTGAAATATGGTCCGGCACTCGCCAGCCACGCCCCGCAAGGCAAACTCCTGCTGGTGACCCCGCGTCCTGGCACCATCTCTCCCTGGTCTTCGAAAGCGACCGATATTGCCCATAACTGCGGGCTACAACAGGTAAACCGCCTTGAGCGCGGCGTTGCTTACTATATAGAAGCCGGTACGCTGACCAATGAACAATGGCAGCAGGTTACCGCTGAACTGCACGACCGCATGATGGAAACGGTCTTTTTTGATTTAGATGATGCAGAGCAGTTGTTTGCCCACCATCAACCGACTCCGGTCACAAGCGTTGATTTGCTGGGGCAGGGCCGTCAGGCGCTGATCGACGCTAACCTGCGTCTTGGCCTGGCTCTGGCGGAAGATGAAATTGACTATCTGCAGGATGCTTTCACAAAGCTTGGTCGTAACCCGAACGACATCGAGCTGTATATGTTCGCTCAGGCGAACTCTGAGCACTGCCGCCACAAAATTTTTAACGCCGACTGGATTATCGACGGTGAACAACAGCCGAAATCGCTGTTCAAGATGATCAAAAACACCTTCGAAACCACGCCGGATCACGTTCTCTCTGCTTATAAAGATAACGCCGCCGTAATGGAAGGTTCTGAAGTGGGCCGCTACTTTGCTGACCACGAAACGGGCCGCTACGATTTCCATCAGGAACCGGCGCATATTCTGATGAAAGTCGAAACTCACAACCACCCGACGGCGATTTCTCCGTGGCCGGGCGCGGCGACCGGTTCCGGCGGTGAAATCCGCGATGAAGGTGCCACCGGGCGCGGCGCGAAGCCGAAAGCGGGTTTGGTTGGTTTCTCCGTTTCCAACTTGCGAATTCCTGGCTTCGAACAGCCGTGGGAAGAAGATTTCGGTAAGCCTGAGCGCATTGTCACCGCGCTGGACATCATGACCGAAGGCCCGCTGGGCGGCGCGGCGTTTAACAACGAATTTGGTCGTCCGGCACTGAATGGCTACTTCCGTACTTATGAAGAAAAAGTGAACAGCCACAACGGCGAAGAGCTGCGCGGTTATCACAAACCGATCATGCTGGCGGGCGGGATCGGCAACATTCGCGCCGATCACGTACAAAAAGGCGAGATCAACGTCGGTGCGAAGCTGGTCGTTCTCGGCGGCCCGGCAATGAACATCGGTCTTGGCGGCGGAGCGGCGTCTTCCATGGCGTCAGGTCAGTCTGATGCCGACCTCGACTTTGCTTCCGTACAGCGCGACAACCCGGAGATGGAGCGTCGTTGCCAGGAAGTAATCGACCGTTGCTGGCAGCTTGGTGATGCTAACCCAATTCTGTTTATCCACGACGTCGGTGCGGGCGGTCTTTCTAACGCCATGCCGGAACTGGTGAGCGACGGCGGGCGCGGCGGTAAATTCGAACTGCGCGATATCCTGAGCGACGAACCGGGCATGAGCCCGCTGGAAATCTGGTGTAACGAATCCCAGGAACGCTACGTGCTGGCGGTTGCTGCTGATCAATTACCGCTGTTTGACGAGCTGTGTAAGCGTGAGCGCGCACCCTACGCTGTGATTGGTGAAGCGACCGAAGAACTGCATCTTTCTCTGCACGATCGTCATTTTGATAATCAGCCGATCGATCTGCCGCTGGACGTCCTGCTTGGTAAAACGCCGAAGATGACCCGCGATGTACAAACGTTGAAAGCGAAAGGCGACGCGCTGGCCCGTGAAGGGATCACCATTGCAGACGCGGTGAAACGTGTGCTGCATCTGCCGACTGTGGCGGAAAAAACCTTCCTGGTGACCATTGGCGACCGCAGCGTAACCGGCATGGTAGCGCGCGATCAGATGGTGGGGCCGTGGCAGGTGCCGGTCGCTAACTGCGCGGTCACTACCGCCAGCCTCGACAGCTACTACGGTGAAGCGATGGCGATTGGCGAGCGTGCGCCGGTTGCGCTGCTGGATTTCGCCGCCTCTGCCCGTCTGGCGGTCGGTGAAGCGTTAACCAACATCGCCGCAACACAAATTGGCGATATCAAACGCATCAAACTTTCCGCCAACTGGATGGCGGCGGCAGGCCACCCTGGTGAAGATGCGGGCCTGTATGAAGCCGTTAAAGCCGTGGGCGAAGAGCTTTGTCCGGCGCTGGGCCTGACGATCCCGGTGGGTAAAGACTCCATGTCGATGAAAACCCGCTGGCAGGAAGGTAACGAAGAGCGCGAAATGACGTCGCCGCTGTCGCTGGTGATTTCTGCATTTGCCCGCGTGGAAGATGTACGTCACACCATCACGCCGCAGCTTTCTACCGAAGATAACGCACTGCTGCTGATTGATTTGGGCAAAGGCAATAACGCGCTGGGCGCAACGGCGCTGGCGCAGGTTTATCGTCAGCTTGGCGACAAACCGGCAGATGTACGCGATGTCGCGCAACTGAAAGGCTTCTATGACGCGATTCAGGCGCTGGTTGCACAGCGTAAGCTGCTGGCGTATCACGACCGCTCTGATGGCGGCCTGCTGGTAACGCTGGCGGAAATGGCCTTTGCTGGTCATTGTGGCATTGACGCGGATATCGCCACTCTGGGTGACGATCGCCTGGCGGCGTTGTTTAACGAAGAACTGGGTGCGGTGATTCAGGTTCGTGCCGCTGACCGTGAAGCGGTCGAGTCCGTACTGGCACAGCATGGGCTTGCTGATTGTGTCCATTATGTAGGGCAGGCGGTTTCCGGTGACCGTTTTGTGATTACCGCCAACGGGCAGACTGTATTCAGCGAAAGCCGCACCACGTTGCGTGTCTGGTGGGCAGAAACTACCTGGCAGATGCAGCGCCTACGTGACAACCCGGAGTGTGCCGATCAGGAGCATCAGGCGAAATCTAACGACGCCGATCCGGGCCTGAATGTAAAACTGTCGTTCGATATCAACGAAGATGTGGCAGCACCGTATATTGCCACTGGCGCACGTCCGAAAGTTGCCGTACTGCGTGAGCAGGGCGTGAACTCGCATGTTGAAATGGCGGCAGCTTTCCACCGTGCAGGCTTTGATGCTATCGACGTGCATATGAGTGACCTGCTGACCGGACGCACGGGCCTGGAAGATTTCCACGCCCTGGTCGCGTGCGGTGGTTTCTCCTACGGTGATGTGCTGGGTGCCGGTGAAGGTTGGGCGAAGTCAATCCTGTTCAATGACCGTGTACGCAATGAGTTTGCAACCTTCTTCCACCGTCCGCAAACGCTGGCGCTGGGGGTATGTAACGGTTGCCAGATGATGTCTAATCTGCGTGAACTGATCCCAGGTAGTGAGTTGTGGCCACGTTTTGTGCGCAATACCTCCGATCGCTTTGAAGCGCGTTTCAGCCTGGTTGAAGTGACCCAAAGCCCGTCGCTGCTGTTGCAGGGGATGGTGGGCTCGCAAATGCCGATTGCTGTCTCTCATGGTGAAGGGCGCGTGGAAGTGCGTGATGCGGCGCATCTGGCGGCACTGGAAAGCAAAGGGCTGGTGGCACTGCGCTATGTCGATAACTTCGGCAAAGTCACTGAAACCTACCCGGCTAACCCGAACGGTTCACCGAACGGTATTACGGCAGTCACGACTGAAAGTGGTCGAGTCACCATTATGATGCCGCACCCGGAACGTGTTTTCCGTACTGTCAGCAACTCCTGGCATCCGGAAAACTGGGGCGAGGATGGCCCATGGATGCGCATTTTCCGCAATGCGCGTAAGCAGTTGGGGTAAGTCGTCAGCCCATTGGTTTTGCAGCCCGGATGCGGCATTAAGCACCAACCACTATCATAAGCTCCCAACTCCGGGAGCTTTTTTGTGTCTGTAAATCACGACAATGGGTGGTTTGCCGTGTCGCTTTCTGGCGACACTTAACTCATTGATTTTAATATTATCTAATAAGTTTATCTTAAGTTGTCTCTTTTTAGCGACACAGTGGCTGATTTACATTCAAACAGCGGAGGAGACATAAACCCCTCAAAGCAACGTATAATCAGTACGTTACCAAACTATTTTCTTTATTGGCACAGTTACTGCATAATAGTAACCAGTGGCTCATTCACCGACTTATGTCAGCCCCTTCGGGACGTGCTACATAAAATACGAATGACGCACAACAAGGTGCCTGCCGTCCAACTTCTGATATCAGCGTAGCTATATCAACCATCGGGCGAAACGTCGAGTTAGGCACCGCCTTATTCCATAACAAAGCCGGGTAATTCCCGGCTTTGTTGTATCTGAACTTCCCCTCGGTTAGCATCAGGCTATTCGCGTCTGACGAGAGTAACACCTTGAAACGCTGGCCCGTTTTTCCCCGCTCATTACGACAACTGGTAATGCTGGCATTTTTGCTGATTCTGCTGCCCCTGTTGGTGCTGGCATGGCAAGCCTGGCAAAGCCTGAATGCGCTTAGCGATCAGGCGGCGCTGGTTAACCGCACTACGCTTATTGATGCCCGGCGCAGTGAAGCGATGACCAACGCGGCGCTGGAGATGGAGCGTAGTTACCGTCAGTATTGCGTGCTGGACGACCCAACCCTGGCGAAGGTTTATCAAAGCCAGCGCAAGCGTTACAGCGAAATGCTCGATGCCCACGCAGGCGTGCTGCCGGACGATAAACTCTACCAGGCATTACGTCAGGATTTGCACAATCTGGCTCAACTTCAGTGTAACAACAGCGGTCCCGATGCTGCCGCCGCCGCACGTCTTGAAGCCTTTGCCAGTGCCAATACCGAAATGGTACAGGCCACGCGCACAGTGGTGTTCTCTCGTGGGCAGCAGCTTCAGCGTGAAATCGCCGAACGTGGGCAATATTTTGGTTGGCAATCGCTGGTGCTATTTCTGGTGAGTCTGGTAATGGTACTGCTTTTCACGCGGATGATTATCGGGCCGGTGAAAAATATCGAGCGCATGATCAACCGTCTGGGGGAAGGGCGTTCTCTGGGCAATAGCGTCTCGTTCAGTGGACCGAGCGAGTTACGCTCGGTTGGGCAACGTATTCTTTGGTTAAGTGAGCGCCTGTCATGGCTGGAATCCCAACGCCATCAATTTTTAAGACATTTATCTCATGAATTAAAAACGCCACTGGCGAGTATGCGCGAGGGCACTGAATTACTGGCTGACCAGGTTGTCGGGCCGCTTACGCCAGAGCAAAAAGAGGTGGTGAGCATTCTTGATAGCAGCAGCCGCAATTTGCAAAAACTGATCGAACAACTGCTTGATTACAACCGTAAACAGGCGGACAGTGCGGTGGAACTGGAGAATGTTGAGTTAGCACCGCTGGTGGAGACAGTGGTTTCTGCTCATAGCCTGCCCGCACGGGCTAAAATGATGCATACCGACGTCGATCTCAAAGCAACAGCTTGCCTGGCGGAGCCAATGCTGCTGATGAGCGTACTGGATAATCTTTACTCCAATGCGGTGCACTACGGGGCTGAATCCGGTAACATTTGCCTTCGCAGCAGTTTACATGGTGCGCGGGTTTATATTGATGTCATCAATACAGGCACGCCCATTCCGCAAGAGGAACGCGCCATGATCTTCGAACCCTTTTTTCAGGGAAGCCACCAGCGAAAAGGGGCGGTGAAGGGCAGCGGTCTGGGATTAAGCATTGCCAGGGATTGTATTCGCCGTATGCAAGGGGAACTGTATCTGGTCGACGAGAGCGGGCAAGACGTTTGTTTCCGCATTGAATTACCGTCGTCGAAAAACACGAAATAATGCTAACAGCCTATCCTATCAGGCTATTTTATTTGTCAGTTCGGCCCCGGGCAGTGCTCGAAATCTTCACGTACGATATGTACGCTCCGGTTTCTCCGCGCTGTCCATGTCCAGACTGTCTGCAACAATTACGCCCACTGGGATAGGCTTTAAGTCTGGTGAATATGCGACACATTTTTCAACGATTATTGCCCCGACGGCTGTGGCTGGCAGGGCTGCCATGTCTGGCATTGCTGGGTTGCGTGCAGAATCACAATAAGCCAGCCATTGATACGCCAGCAGAAGAAAAAATTCCGGTTTATCAACTGGCTGACTATCTTTCTACTGAATGTAGCGACATCTGGGCGCTGCAAGGTAAATCAACCGAAACCAATCCGCTTTACTGGCTGCGGGCGATGGATTGTGCTGATCGTTTAATGCCTGCGCAGTCGCGTCAGCAAGCTCGCCAATATGACGACGGCAGCTGGCAAAATACCTTTAAACAAGGGATTTTGCTCGCCGACGCCAAAATTACGCCGTATGAGCGCCGCCAGCTGGTCGCGCGTATTGAAGCGTTAAGTACCGAGATCCCGGCACAGGTTCGCCCACTGTATCAACTCTGGCGCGACGGTCAGGCGCTGCAACTGCAACTGGCGGAAGAGCGCCAACGTTACAGTAAACTCCAGCAGTCCAGCGACAGCGAGCTGGATACATTGCGCCAGCAACATCACGTTCTACAGCAGCAACTGGAACTCACCACCCGCAAGCTGGAAAACCTGACCGATATTGAACGCCAGCTCTCGACCCGCAAACCGGCTGGAAATTTCTCGCCGGATACGCCGCACGAGAGTGAAAAGCCCGCGCCATCCACCCATGAGGTCACTCCTGATGAGCCATAAACCTGCGCATTTATTATTGGTCGATGACGATCCGGGATTGCTGAAACTGCTTGGCCTGCGCCTGACCAGCGAAGGCTACAGTGTGGTCACGGCGGAAAGTGGCGCTGAAGGATTACGGGTACTGAATCGCGAAAAAGTAGATTTAGTCATCAGCGACCTGCGGATGGATGAAATGGACGGTATGCAGCTGTTTGCTGAAATCCAGAAAGTGCAGCCGGGAATGCCGGTAATTATTCTTACCGCGCATGGTTCTATTCCCGATGCCGTTGCTGCAACACAGCAGGGCGTTTTTAGTTTCCTCACCAAGCCTGTCGACAAAGACGCGCTATATCAGGCAATTGACGATGCGCTGGAGCAATCCGCGCCAGCCACCGATGAACGCTGGCGCGAGGCAATTGTCACCCGCAGCCCGCTGATGCTGCGTTTGCTGGAACAGGCGCGGCTGGTGGCGCAATCAGACGTCAGCGTTTTGATTAACGGTCAGAGCGGCACTGGGAAAGAGATTTTCGCCCAGGCTATCCACAACGCCAGCCCGCGCAACAGCAAACCATTTATTGCTATTAACTGTGGCGCATTGCCCGAGCAATTGCTGGAGTCGGAGCTGTTTGGTCATGCGCGTGGCGCGTTTACTGGCGCTGTCAGCAATCGCGAAGGTTTATTCCAGGCGGCGGAAGGCGGAACGCTATTTCTCGATGAAATTGGCGATATGCCTGCGCCGTTACAGGTCAAACTGCTGCGCGTGTTGCAGGAGCGTAAAGTGCGCCCGCTGGGCAGTAACCGCGATATTGATATCAATGTGCGGATTATTTCTGCCACTCACCGTGATCTGCCAAAAGCGATGGCGCGCGGGGAATTCCGCGAAGATCTCTATTACCGCCTCAACGTTGTCAGCCTGAAAATTCCGGCACTGGCGGAGCGCACAGAAGACATTCCGCTACTGGCAAATCACCTGTTGCGCCAGGCGGCAGAGCGACATAAACCGTTTGTCCGCGCGTTCTCTACCGATGCGATGAAACGCCTGATGACCGCGAGCTGGCCGGGTAATGTGCGCCAGTTGGTCAACGTGATTGAACAGTGCGTGGCGCTGACCTCATCTCCGGTGATTAGTGATGCGCTGGTGGAGCAGGCGCTGGAGGGTGAAAATACGGCGCTGCCAACCTTTGTTGAGGCACGTAATCAGTTTGAACTCAACTATTTGCGTAAGCTGCTGCAAATCACCAAAGGCAACGTCACCCACGCGGCGAGAATGGCGGGGCGCAACCGGACAGAATTTTATAAACTGCTTTCCCGACACGAGCTGGATGCAAACGATTTCAAGGAATGAATTGGCGTTATGTGTTACGTTTAGCAGATCAAAAGACAGGCGACCTTTTCAAGGAATAGCATGAAAAAGATTGATGCGATTATAAAACCCTTCAAGCTGGACGATGTCCGCGAAGCACTGGCCGAAGTCGGTATTACCGGCATGACGGTGACCGAAGTGAAAGGCTTTGGTCGCCAGAAAGGCCATACCGAGCTGTACCGCGGCGCGGAGTATATGGTGGATTTTCTGCCGAAAGTGAAAATTGAGATTGTCGTACCGGACGACATTGTCGATACCTGTGTCGATACCATTATTCGCACGGCGCAAACCGGCAAAATCGGTGACGGTAAAATCTTCGTCTTTGACGTGGCACGGGTCATTCGCATCCGTACCGGTGAAGAGGACGACGCGGCAATTTAAACCGCGTCAAGGGTTGCCGGATGTTTCCATCCGGCAACATCAAATTACAGCACCTTATGCGGGCCAAAGCATTCGTAATGAATGTTTTCCTGCTTCACGCCCAGATCCACTAACTGTTTCGCGGTAAACTGCATGAAGCCAACCGGGCCGCAGAGATAGAACTGCATTGTCGGATCGCTGAACGCACCTTCCAGTTTGCTCAAATCCATCAGACCTTCGCTATCAAACTGACCTTTAGCGCGATCGGCTTCGCTCGGCTGACGATACCAGGTGTGCGCGGTAAAGCGCGGCAGTGACTGCCCCAGTTCCTTAACTTCATCGGCAAAGGCGTGAACATCGCCATTTTCTGCCGCATGGAACCAGTTCACTTGTGCTGTGTGGCCTGCTTTTGCCAGCGTGTCGAGCATTGCCAGCATTGGCGTTTGACCAACACCGGCAGAGATTAACGTCACTGGTGTGTCATCTGCGACAGCCATAAAGAAATCACCTGCCGGAGCGACCAGTTTCACGACATCGCCAACATTGGCGTGATTGTGCAACCAGTTGGATACCTGCCCACCCTCTTCGCGTTTCACCGCAATACGATAGCCTTTGCCATCCGGTTTGCGAGTCAAAGAGTACTGACGAATTTCCTGATGCGGGAAACCTTCCGGCTTCAGCCAGACGCCGAGATATTGCCCCGGACGGTATTCTGCCACTGCGCCACCGTCGACCGGCTCCAGTTCGAAGCTGGTGATAAGCGCGCTGCGCGGTGTTTTAGCCACAATGCGGAAATCGCGAGTACCTTCCCAACCACCGGCTTTGCTGGCGTTTTCGTTATAGATTTCCGCCTCGCGATTGATAAATACATTAGCCAGTACACCATAGGCTTTACCCCACGCGTCCAGCACTTCCTGCCCCGGGCTGAACATTTCGTCCAGCGTTGCCAACAGGTGTTCGCCGACGATGTTGTACTGTTCCGGTTTGATCTGGAAACTGGTGTGCTTCTGCGCGATTTTTTCTACCGCTGGCAGCAGCGCAGGCAGGTTTTCAATATTACTGGCGTAGGCGGCAATAGCGTTAAACAGGGCTTCACGTTGATCGCCATTACGCTGGTTACTCATGTTAAAAATTTCTTTGAGTTCTGGGTTATGAGTAAACATACGGTCGTAGAAATGGGCGGTTAACTTTGGCCCCGTTTCCACCAGTAAAGGGATGGTGGCTTTTACTGTAGCGATGGTTTGAGCGTCAAGCATATGGTCTTCCTTTTTTTGCATCTTAATTGATGTATCTCAAATGCATCTTATAAAAAATAGCCCTGCAATGTAAATGGTTCTTTGGTGTTTTTCAGAAAGAATGTGATGAAGTGAAAAATTTGCATCACAAACCTGAAAAGAAATCCGTTTCCGGTTGCAAGCTCTTTATTCTCCAAAGCCTTGCGTAGCCTGAAGGTAATCGTTTGCGTAAATTCCTTTGTCAAGACCTGTTATCGCACAATGATTCGGTTATACTGTTCGCCGTTGTCCAACAGGACCGCCTATAAAGGCCAAAAATTTTATTGTTAGCTGAGTCAGGAGATGCGGATGTTAAAGCGTGAAATGAACATTGCCGATTATGATGCCGAACTGTGGCAGGCTATGGAGCAGGAAAAAGTACGTCAGGAAGAGCACATCGAACTGATCGCCTCCGAAAACTACACCAGCCCGCGCGTAATGCAGGCGCAGGGTTCTCAGCTGACCAACAAATATGCTGAAGGTTATCCGGGCAAACGCTACTACGGCGGTTGCGAGTATGTTGATATCGTTGAACAACTGGCGATCGATCGTGCGAAAGAACTGTTCGGCGCTGACTACGCTAACGTCCAGCCGCACTCCGGCTCCCAGGCTAACTTTGCGGTCTACACCGCGCTGCTGGAACCAGGTGATACCGTTCTGGGTATGAACCTGGCGCATGGCGGTCACCTGACTCACGGTTCTCCGGTTAACTTCTCCGGTAAACTGTACAACATCGTTCCTTACGGTATCGATGCTACCGGTCATATCGACTACGCCGATCTGGAAAAACAAGCCAAAGAACACAAGCCGAAAATGATTATCGGTGGCTTCTCTGCATATTCCGGCGTGGTTGACTGGGCGAAAATGCGTGAAATCGCTGACAGCATCGGTGCTTACCTGTTCGTTGATATGGCGCACGTTGCGGGCCTGGTTGCTGCTGGCGTCTACCCGAACCCGGTTCCTCATGCTCACGTTGTTACTACCACCACTCACAAAACCCTGGCGGGTCCGCGCGGCGGCCTGATCCTGGCGAAAGGTGGTAGCGAAGAGCTGTACAAAAAACTGAACTCTGCCGTTTTCCCTGGTGGTCAGGGCGGTCCGTTGATGCACGTAATCGCCGGTAAAGCGGTTGCTCTGAAAGAAGCGATGGAGCCTGAGTTCAAAACTTACCAGCAGCAGGTCGCGAAAAACGCTAAAGCGATGGTAGAAGTGTTCCTCGAGCGCGGCTACAAAGTGGTTTCCGGCGGCACTGATAACCACCTGTTCCTGGTTGATCTGGTTGATAAAAACCTGACCGGTAAAGAAGCAGACGCCGCTCTGGGCCGTGCTAACATCACCGTCAACAAAAACAGCGTACCGAACGATCCGAAGAGCCCGTTTGTGACCTCCGGTATTCGCGTGGGTACTCCGGCAATTACGCGTCGCGGCTTCAAAGAAGCCGAAGCGAAAGAACTGGCTGGCTGGATGTGTGACGTGCTGGACAGCATCAATGATGAAGCCGTTATCGAGCGCATCAAAGGTAAAGTTCTCGACATCTGCGCACGTTACCCGGTTTACGCATAAGCGAAACGGTGATTTGCTGACAATGTGCTCGTTGTTCATGTTGGATGCGGCATGAACACCTTCTCAGGCCTACAAAATCTTGCAAATTCAATATATTGCAATCTCCGTGTAGGCCTGATAAGCGTAGCGCATCAGGCAATTTTTCGTTTATGATCATCAAGGCTTCCTTCGGGAAGCCTTTCTACGTTATCGCGCCATCAAATCTGTCGTAACTGCGCCTCAACATACAAATAGCCAATTCCCAGCACCTGTTGTGCGCGGCTTAATTGCCCAAAGCCAATTTGCGTCGCTTTCACGCTCGGTCCTTCGTCGCGGTCGAACGGGTTAAATCCTGTCTGGCGAATAATAGTATTAAGCCAGTTCTCACCAAAGGCACAACTGCGACCGTACAACCAAATCTGATTAATATTGAGGATGTTGAGGAAGTTATACAGACTCAAACCAATGGCATTGGCAGAGCGATCAACCCAGCTGGTGATCCACGGTTCTCCATTCTGCCAGGCAGCGATTAACTGCGCGGTTGTCAGTTTTTCAGGATCAAGCTGAGTATTAACCGGTTGTGATTTTAGCCATACCCGCGCCTGTTTTTTTAATGCACTTAACGAGGCGACGGTTTCCAGGCAGCCGTAACGTCCACAGTCGCAGACGACGCCATCCGGATTAACGATGGTGTGACCAATCTGTCCGCTACCATACAAACTGCCGCGATAAATTTGCTCGTTAATCACGAACGACGAGCCAATGCCGTAATCAACGTTGATCACGCAGAAATCCCGTTCCTGCGAATTATTTTGCCATTTCTCCGCCAGCGCCAGCATCACGCAGTCATTATCGACCATCACCCGAATGCCCAGCTTCTCTTCCAGCAGATACTTCACCTCAACCGGCGTTGTCCACGGCGCTTGCGGCATGGTTTGCGATACGCCGGTCACCGGATCAACCTGACCGTGGATTGCCAGCGCCAGATTGATGGTGCGGTCCGGCCACAATTTACGGTGGCGATGCCAGCATTTTTCGATTTCGGACAGCAGCGCCTGCGGCGTCGGTGCATCAATCTGTAAATACTCAAATTCACCTTTCGGACTTAAACAAGCATTAGCAACCTGACACTCAATACTGGTGGGCGTCACGTTCAGACACAGCGTCCAGTCACCTTCCGGCGCAATCAGCCATGTACCGCTACTATGCCCGCGCGTCTGGCTTTCATCGTCGATATTCACCACCCGTTTTTCGCTTTCCAGTTCCTGCAAAATATTACTGACTGCCGGAATCGAAATTTGCGCCAGCCGGGCCAGCGTTGATTTATTGGCGCGCTTTTGCCGGTACAGCAGTTCCAGAATCACGCATTTGTTATGGTGGCGAATCTGTTGGTTGTTAATGCAGGCTCTCATCTTCACTAAACCTTATTTAGTTAATTGCGTGATTATTCCGCGAAAACATTGCCAGATTGTTCAATACACTGCCACAAATCTTTTAATTCAGTATGTCTTGTTAATATTGAGGGCACCATGACTCCAGTAAAAGTGTGGCAAGAGCGCGTTGAGATCCCGACCTATGAAACCGGGCCGCAGGATATACATCCCATGTTCCTGGAAAATCGCGTTTATCAGGGATCGTCCGGCGCGGTTTATCCCTACGGCGTGACCGATACGCTGAGTGAACAGAAAACCCTGAAATCCTGGCAGGCGGTGTGGCTGGAAAACGACTACATCAAAGTGATGATCCTGCCGGAACTGGGCGGTCGGGTGCATCGCGCATGGGATAAAGTGAAACAGCGCGATTTTGTCTATCACAATGAAGTCATTAAACCTGCGCTGGTGGGGCTGCTGGGACCGTGGATCTCTGGCGGGATTGAGTTTAACTGGCCGCAACACCATCGCCCGACCACCTTTATGCCCGTTGATTTCACCCTCGAAGCCCATGAAGACGGCGCACAGACGGTGTGGGTCGGCGAAACGGAGCCGATGCATGGTTTACAGGTGATGACAGGTTTCACCCTGCGCCCTGACCGGGCGGCGCTGGAAATCGCCAGCCGCGTCTATAACGGCAACGCCACGCCGCGTCATTTCTTGTGGTGGGCCAACCCGGCAGTGAAAGGGGGGGAAGGGCATCAGAGCGTTTTCCCGCCGGATGTGACTGCGGTGTTTGATCACGGCAAACGGGCCGTCTCCGCTTTCCCCATCGCCACCGGCACTTACTACAAAGTGGACTACTCCGCTGGAGTGGACATTTCTCGCTATAAAAATGTGCCCGTTCCAACCTCATATATGGCTGAAAAATCACAGTACGATTTTGTTGGCGCGTGGTGTCACGATGAAGATGGTGGTTTGCTACACGTTGCCAACCACCATATTGCGCCAGGTAAAAAGCAGTGGAGCTGGGGACACAGTGAATTTGGCCAGGCGTGGGATAAGAGTCTGACCGACAATAACGGCCCGTATATCGAACTGATGACCGGTATTTTTGCCGATAACCAGCCTGATTTTACCTGGCTTGATGCTTACGAAGAGAAGCGTTTTGAGCAGTATTTCCTGCCTTATCATTCTTTGGGCATGGTGCAAAATGCCTCCCGCGATGCGGTGATAAAACTCCAGCGTAGTGAGCGGGGGATTGAGTGGGGGCTGTATGCCATCTCTCCGTTGAACGGATACCGCCTGGCGATCCGCGAAATCGGCAAATGCAACGCGTTACTTGATGATGCCGTGGCACTGATGCCTGCGACCGCCATCCAGGGCGTGTTGCACGGTATCAATCCTGAAAGGCTGACCATTGAGCTCTCCGATGCCGACGGCAATATTGTACTGAGTTATCAGGAACATCAGCCGCAAGAGTTGCCGTTGCCGGACGTCGCCAAAGCGCCACTGGCAGCACAAGACATTACCAGTACAGATGAAGCCTGGTTTATCGGTCAGCATCTGGAGCAATATCATCACGCCAGCCGTTCACCGTTCGATTACTACCTGCGCGGCGTGGCGCTGGATCCGCTGGATTACCGCTGTAACCTGGCGCTGGCGATGCTGGAATATAACCGTGCCGATTTCCCGCAAGCGGTGGCGTATGCCACTCAGGCTCTGAAACGCGCACATGCGCTGAACAAAAATCCGCAGTGCGGACAGGCGAGTTTGATTCGCGCCAGTGCTTACGAACGTCAGGGACAATATCAACAAGCCGAAGAGGATTTCTGGCGGGCGGTCTGGAGCGGCAACAGCAAAGCCGGTGGCTATTATGGCCTGGCACGACTGGCTGCGCGTAATGGTAACTTCGATGCGGGTCTGGATTTTTGCCAACAAAGTCTTCGCGCCTGCCCAACCAATCAGGAAGTGCTTTGCCTGCATAACCTGCTGCTGGTGTTAAGTGGTCGTCAGGACAACGCGCGTTTGCAGCGCGAGAAACTGCTGCGCGATTATCCGCTGAACGCCACTCTGTGGTGGCTGAACTGGTTCGATGGTCGTAGCGAATCAGCCCTCGCGCAGTGGCGCGGTCTGTGTCAGGGACGCGACGTTAACGCTCTGATGACCGCCGGGCAACTGATTAACTGGGGAATGCCCACCCTGGCGGCAGAGATGCTGAACGCACTGGACTGCCAGCGCACGCTGCCGCTTTACCTGCAAGCCAGCTTGCTGCCGAAAGCCGAACGTGGCGAACTGGTCGCAAAAGCCATTGATGTCTTCCCGCAGTTTGTCCGTTTCCCGAATACGCTGGAAGAAGTGGCGGCGCTGGAGAGTATTGAAGAGTGCTGGTTTGCTCGCCATTTACTGGCCTGCTTCTACTATAACAAACGTAGCTACAACAAAGCCATTGCCTTATGGCAACGTTGCGTAGAGATGTCGCCGGAGTTTGCCGACGGCTGGCGCGGGTTAGCGATCCATGCGTGGAATAAGCAACACGATTATGAGCTGGCCGCGCGTTATCTTGATAATGCTTATCAGCTTGCGCCGCAGGATGCACGTCTGCTTTTCGAACGGGATTTGCTTGATAAGTTAAGTGGAGCCACACCGGAGAAACGACTGGCGCGTCTGGAAAATAATCAGGAAATTGCGCTGAAACGCGACGACATGACCGCAGAACTGCTCAATTTGTGGCATCTCACGGGTCAGGCAGACAAAGCGGCGGACATTCTCGCCACGCGTAAATTCCACCCGTGGGAAGGCGGGGAAGGGAAGGTCACCAGTCAGTTTATCCTCAACCAGTTATTACGCGCCTGGCAGCATCTTGATGCCAGAGAGCCGCAGCAGGCCAGCGAACTGCTTCATGCCGCGCTGCATTATCCGGAGAATTTAAGCGAAGGCCGTTTACCGGGGCAAACTGATAACGACATCTGGTTCTGGCAGGCGATATGCGCCAACGCGCAGGGCGATGAAACTGAAGCGATGCGTTGTTTACGTCTGGCGGCGACCGGCGATCGCACCATTAACATCCACAGTTATTACAACGATCAGCCGGTTGATTATCTCTTCTGGCAAGGAATGGCGCTGCGACTGCTGGGTGAACAGCAAACCGCACAGCAACTGTTTAGTGAAATGAAACAGTGGGCGCAAGAGATGGCGAAAACCAGTATTGAGGCGGATTTCTTTGCTGTTTCACAACCTGACCTGTTGTCGCTGTATGGCGATTTACAACAGCAGCATAAAGAAAAATGCCTGATGGTGGCGATGCTGGCGTCCGCGGGACTCGGGGAGGTTGCGCAATATGAATCTGCTCGCGCTGAATTGACGGCGATTAATCCGGCCTGGCCGAAAGCGGCATTATTCACCACCGTGATGCCTTTTATTTTTAACTACGTTCACTAAACCCTATTAACTGTAATATTTGAGCGGCATGCGCTGCCGCTCATCACAAAATAATTAGAATAAGCCGTTGTTAATAAAAACCCTACAGGAGGCACTATGCCTAAAAAAATGAGAACAACCCGTAATCTATTATTAATGGCTACGCTATTAGGTAGCGCACTATTTGCCAGGGCTGCGGATAAAGAAATGACCATTGGTGCAATATACCTTGATACCCAGGGATATTACGCTGGAGTGCGTCAGGGCGTTCAGGATGCGGCAAAAGATTCTTCAGTACAGGTACAGTTAATTGAAACTAACGCCCAGGGTGATATTTCGAAAGAAAGTACCTTTGTTGATACCCTCGTGGCGCGTAATGTCGATGCCATTATTTTATCGGCAGTGTCTGAAAATGGCAGTAGCCGTACCGTTCGTCGCGCCAGTGAAGCGGGTATTCCGGTGATTTGCTACAACACCTGTATTAATCAAAAGGGTGTCGATAAATATGTCTCGGCGTATCTGGTCGGCGATCCACTGGAATTTGGTAAAAAACTGGGTAACGCTGCCGCCGATTATTTTATTGCCAATAAAATTGACCAGCCGAAAATTGCCGTCATCAATTGCGAAGCCTTTGAAGTTTGTGTGCAACGACGTAAAGGGTTTGAAGAAGTATTAAAAGCCCGCGTTCCCGGCGCGCAAATTGTCGCTAATCAGGAAGGGACTGTTTTAGATAAAGCGATTTCCGTTGGTGAAAAACTGATTATCTCCACGCCGGATCTCAACGCCATTATGGGGGAATCGGGCGGTGCGACACTCGGCGCGGTAAAAGCGGTACGTAATCAAAATCAGGCCGGAAAAATTGCTGTTTTCGGTTCGGATATGACAACCGAAATTGCTCAGGAGCTGGAAAACAATCAGGTGCTGAAAGCGGTAGTGGATATTTCCGGTAAGAAAATGGGCAATGCTGTTTTCGCGCAAACATTGAAGGTTATCAATAAACAAGCCGACGGTGAAAAAGTGATTCAGGTGCCTATCGATCTCTATACCAAAACGGAAGACGGTAAACAGTGGCTGGCAACGCACGTTGATGGTCTGCCCTAATCGCTGATTCGCAGAGGTCCCTATGTTCACGGCAACAGAGGCAGTCCCGGTAGCAAAAGTGGTGGCAGGAAATAAGCGTTATCCCGGCGTCGTTGCGTTGGATAACGTTAACTTCACGCTCAATAAAGGCGAAGTTCGTGCGCTGTTAGGCAAAAACGGCGCGGGCAAATCGACCCTCATTCGAATGCTTACCGGTAGCGAACGTCCGGATAGCGGTGATATCTGGATTGGCGAGACGCGACTGGAAGGCGACGAAGCTACGCTGACTCGCCGTGCCGCTGAACTGGGGGTACGCGCGGTTTATCAGGAGTTAAGTCTGGTGGAAGGGCTGACGGTGGCGGAAAACCTCTGCCTCGGTCAGTGGCCCCGCCGCAACGGCATGATTGATTACCTGCAAATGGCGCAGGATGCCCAACGTTGCTTACAGGCGTTGGGCGTTGACGTTAGTCCTGAACAACTTGTTTCAACACTAAGCCCGGCGCAAAAGCAGCTGGTGGAAATTGCGCGGGTGATGAAGGGCGAGCCGCGCGTGGTCATTCTTGATGAACCTACCAGTTCGCTTGCCAGTGCGGAAGTTGAACTGGTGATCAGCGCGGTGAAAAAGATGTCGGCACTGGGCGTGGCGGTAATTTATGTCAGCCACCGGATGGAAGAAATTCGCCGCATTGCCTCCTGTGCCACCGTTATGCGCGATGGTCAGGTGGCGGGCGATGTGATGCTCGAAAACACCTCCACGCATCATATTGTGTCGCTGATGCTCGGGCGCGATCACGTTGATATTGCGCCGGTTGCCCCTCAGGAAATTGTGGATCAGGCCGTACTGGAAGTCCGTGCGTTACGCCATAAGCCCAAGCTGGAGGATATCAGTTTTACGCTACGTCGTGGCGAAGTGCTCGGCATTGCTGGTCTGCTGGGGGCAGGGCGCAGTGAATTGCTGAAGGCGATTGTTGGGCTGGAGGAGTATGAACAGGGCGAAATTGTTATCAACGGCGAGAAAATCACGCGCCCCGATTACGGCGACATGCTGAAACGCGGCATTGGCTATACGCCAGAAAACCGCAAAGAAGCGGGGATCATTCCCTGGTTGGGCGTTGACGAAAATACAGTGCTGACCAATCGGCAAAAAATCAGCGCCAACGGAGTGCTGCAATGGTCCACCATCCGCCGCCTGACCGAAGAAGTGATGCAGCGGATGACGGTCAAGGCCGCCAGTAGCGAAACGCCCATCGGCACGCTTTCTGGCGGCAATCAGCAAAAAGTAGTGATCGGTCGTTGGGTCTATGCCGCCAGCCAGATTTTGTTGCTCGACGAGCCAACGCGCGGCGTCGATATCGAAGCCAAACAGCAGATTTACCGTATTGTCCGTGAGCTGGCTGCCGAAGGAAAAAGCGTGGTGTTTATCTCCAGTGAAGTGGAGGAGTTGCCGCTGGTGTGTGACCGCATCCTGTTATTACAGCACGGCACGTTCTCGCAGGAGTTTCACTCGCCGGTCAATGTGGATGAGCTGATGTCCGCCATTCTGTCTGTGCACTGATGAATTTTACCGAGGAACCTGAAGATGTCTGCTTCGTCATTACCATTGCCGCAGGGCAAGAGCGTCTCGCTCAAACAATTTGTCAGTCGCCATATTAATGAGATCGGTTTGCTGGTGGTGATTGCCATTCTTTATCTGGTCTTCTCCCTGAACGCGCCTGGCTTTATCTCATTGAATAACCAGATGAACGTGCTGCGCGATGCCGCCACCATTGGGATTGCCGCCTGGGCGATGACGCTGATTATTATCTCCGGTGAGATTGATGTCAGCGTTGGGCCGATGGTGGCTTTTGTCTCGGTGTGCCTGGCATTTTTGCTGCAATTTGAAGTTCCGTTGGCGATTGCTTGTCTGCTGGTGTTGCTGTTAGGCGCGCTGATGGGAACGCTCGCCGGGGTGCTGCGCGGCGTGTTTAACGTACCAAGTTTCGTTGCCACACTGGGGCTGTGGAGCGCCCTGCGCGGAATGGGGCTGTTTATGACGAACGCACTGCCAGTGCCGATTGACGAAAACGAGGTGCTGGACTGGCTGGGCGGACAATTTCTCGGTGTGCCGGTATCCGCGCTGATCATGATTGTGTTGTTTGCGCTGTTTGTGTTCATCAGCCGCAAAACCGCCTTCGGGCGCTCGGTTTTTGCCGTTGGCGGTAATGCTACGGCGGCGCAGTTGTGCGGCATCAACGTTCGTCGGGTGCGCATTCTTATCTTTACCCTTTCGGGATTATTAGCGGCGGTGACCGGCATTTTGTTGGCGGCGCGCCTCGGTTCTGGTAACGCAGGTGCCGCAAACGGTCTGGAGTTTGACGTCATCGCCGCGGTCGTGGTCGGCGGTACGGCACTTTCCGGCGGTCGCGGTTCCCTGTTCGGTACATTGCTTGGTGTGCTGGTGATTACGCTAATCGGTAACGGTCTGGTGCTGCTCGGTATTAACTCCTTTTTCCAGCAGGTGGTACGCGGCGTCATCATCGTGGTGGCGGTGCTGGCGAATATCTTGCTGACCCAGCGAAGCAGTAAAGCGAAACGCTAAACCTTAACGCCCCTGGCGCGGGTGCGGCAGGGATGAAAATTAATCGTATTGTTAATGAGGGATTTATGAAAACGATGCTGGCAGCTTATTTACCAGGAAATTCGACCGTCGATCTACGGGAAGTTGCGGTGCCGACACCAGGGATTAACCAGGTACTGATCAAAATGAAATCTTCCGGAATTTGCGGAAGCGATGTCCACTATATCTACCACCAGCACCGCGCTACGGCAGCGGCACCCGACAAACCGTTATACCAAGGATTTATCAACGGTCATGAACCGTGCGGGCAGATTGTGGCGATGGGGCAAGGCTGCCGCCATTTTAAAGAGGGCGACCGCGTGCTGGTGTATCACATTTCTGGCTGTGGTTTTTGCCCGAACTGCCGCCGCGGCTTTCCTATCTCTTGTACTGGCAAAGGAAAAGCGGCTTACGGCTGGCAGCGTGACGGCGGTCATGCCGAATATCTGCTGGCGGAAGAAAAAGATCTGATCCTCCTGCCGGATGCGCTGAGCTACGAAGATGGTGCGTTTATCAGTTGCGGCGTTGGCACGGCCTATGAAGGGATTTTGCGCGGCGAAGTTTCCGGCAGCGATAACGTGCTGGTGGTCGGTCTGGGGCCGGTCGGCATGATGGCGATGATGCTGGCGAAAGGTCGCGGTGCAAAACGGATCATCGGCGTTGATATGCTGCCGGAACGTCTGGCGATGGCAAAACAGTTAGGGGTGATGGATCACGGCTATTTAGCAACCACCGAAGGTCTGCCGCAGATTATCGCCGAACTCACCCACGGTGGCGCGGATGTTGCGCTCGATTGTTCCGGTAATGCCGCAGGTCGCTTGCTGGCACTGCAATCCACCGCTGACTGGGGACGGGTGGTTTACATTGGTGAAACCGGAAAAGTGGAATTCGAGGTCAGCGCCGATCTGATGCACCATCAACGGCGGATTATCGGCTCCTGGGTGACCAGTCTGTTCCATATGGAAAAATGCGCCCATGATCTGACGGACTGGAAGCTGTGGCCGCGTAACGCCATTACCCATCGCTTCTCGCTGGAACAGGCAGGTGATGCCTATGCGCTGATGGCGAGCGGCAAATGCGGGAAAGTTGTGATTAACTTCCCGGATTAAGGAGTTAGCGGATGACCATCTATACCTTATCCCACGGGTCGCTAAAGCTGGACGTTTCTGACCAGGGCGGCGTAATCGAAGGCTTCTGGCGCGATACGACGCCGCTCTTACGTCCTGGTAAAAAAAGCGGTGTGGCAACCGATGCCTCATGTTTTCCGCTGGTGCCATTTGCAAACCGGGTGAGCGGCAATCGTTTTGTCTGGCAGGGGCGTGAGTATCAACTGCAACCGAATGTTGAGTGGGATGCGCACTATCTACACGGCGATGGCTGGCTGGGCGAGTGGCAATGTGTCTCGCACAGCGATGATAGTTTGTGTCTGGTGTATGAACATCGCAGCGGTGTCTATCACTATCGGGTAAGTCAGGCGTTTCATTTAACGGCGGATACGCTGACGGTGACGCTCTCTGTCACCAATCAAGGGGCAGAGACGCTGCCATTTGGTACCGGCTGGCATCCTTATTTTCCGTTGTCGCCGCAAACGCGGATTCAGGCACAGGCGAGCGGTTACTGGCTGGAGCGGGAGCAGTGGCTGGCGGGTGAGTTTTGCGAGCAGCTACCGCAGGAACTGGATTTTAACCAGCCCGCGCCGTTGCCGCGCCAGTGGGTGAACAATGGTTTTGCCGGATGGAATGGTCAGGCCCGCATCGAGCAGCCGCAGGAAGGTTATGCCATCATCATGGAAACGACGCCACCTGCACCGTGTTATTTCATCTTTGTTTCCGACCCTGCGTTTGATAAAGGATATGCGTTTGATTTCTTCTGTCTGGAACCGATGAGCCATGCGCCGGATGATCATCATCGCCCGGAAGGGGGTGATCTCATTGCGCTAGCACCAGGGGAATCAACAACTTCAGAGATGTCGTTGCGGGTAGAGTGGCTGTAATTTATTAAATGCCGGATAAGGCGTTCACGCCGCATCCGGCATCTTTCCTAACGCCGATCGAGAGAAATTGCCCCCGGCCCGGTAATTGCCAATAGCAAGAACGCGCCAGCGATACTGACATTCTTCCAGAAATTAATCATATTTGGCCCAACCGCATCGCCGGTCATATCCCAGTAATGGTGACCAATCACCGCCGTACCCAGCGTGTAGAAAATAAACAGCACCGCCAGCGGACGGGTGAAAAAGCCAAGCACGATTAATATCGCGGCGGGCACTTCCATAACTACCGCAATAATCGCTGCCAGCATCGGCATTGGCGCGCCCAACGAGGCCATATATTGGACCGTACCGTCAAAGCCCATCATTTTGGGAAAACCAAAAATAATGAAAATTAAGACCACGGCGATACGGGCAATTAATAACAAAACGGGGCGGGCAGCTCCAAAATCAAAATAACGTAGTGTGTTCATAACCAATCCCTTTGCAAGATAATGTGATTTAAACGTAATACACACTCTTGCACCTCGCCACGCCCCAGGCATTGAGATATTCGCTAATTATCCTGGTTACAGTGATTTAAGCGCGATGTTCTCATCTATCAGCAGTTTCGCATCAAACGTTTTGCCGCTCTGGATCCATTTGCGAATTGGGCGAATCTCACGCCCCTGATTCAGCGTGACCGCACCGATAAGCACGCCGTTTTGCAGATTAAACCAAATCGCCTTCTGAGTTTCCGGGTTGCCACGACAAAGCCAGTCATCGCCACGCATATCGCCAATAAACTGTAAGTTATCACTGTACTGATCGCTCCAGAACCACGGCGGCGGCAGTAGCGGTAGCGGTAGCCCTAACATTGCGGCAGCGGCAATTTGCGCCTGGTTATTGGCGTTTTCCCAGCTTTCGCAGCGGTGTAGTGCACCATTATCAAGACGAGTGATTGCCACATCGCCACCGGCAAAGATCGCGGGATCGCAGGTGCGGCAAGCCTCATCAATGACAATGCCATTGGCAGTATCAAGGTTGGCCTCGCGAGCCAGTTGCTCGTTGGCGCTGATACCAATACCGTAAATCACCACATCAGCCTGAAGCGTTTCCCCACTTTGCAGCGTCAGTTCTACTTTTTCACCATCGACCACATGTTCAATGGCATTATTGAGCAGAATGCGCACACCAGCCTGCTGGTGGCGCTGTAAAAGATAGCGTTGCACGGGCGGTGGTGCATTACGGCCCATGACGGTTGCCGCCAGTTCAATCACTGTCACCTTACATCTGCGCTGCGTGGCGCTGGCAGCCAGTTCCAGACCAATAGTTCCGGCACCGATAATCACGACTGACCGTTCGGGCTGCAGAACTTCTCGCAGTCTGGCGGCATCACCGGCATGGCGTAGGGTAAAGCAGCGTTCTCCCAGTGCATCAAGCAACGGCAGCGGTCGAGCTGCCGCGCCGGTTGCTATAAAAAGCTGATCCCAGTGCCAGCTTTCGCCGTTGGTTAACACTAACTCTCGTGTGTCGCGACCCAGCGTTTTGATGGTTACACCGGAATGCAGATGAACATTGTTTTCCTGCCACCAGTTAGCGGGTAACACCTGCTGTAACTGCGGGGAATCTTCCAGCAACATGGATTTCGAGAGTGGAGGTCGTTCATAAGGAAGATGTCGCTCATCGGAAAACAGATGCAGCTCACCGGTGAACCCTTGCTGGCGTAGCGAGGCCGCAGCCATTGCCGCCGCTTGCCCGCCACCGACAATAATGATCGTTTTTTCTTTCATCGTGCTTCCTTAAAGATCCAGCCCAGCCGCTACGTGGCGAATGCCGCGAATCGCTAAACCCGCATCAGCGTTGATCATCACACCGCTTAATGCGCGATTATTGCGCCGCGATGCCAACATCACATACGGCCCCGTAAAATCCGCCGGTTGCGGGAAAAATTGCAGCGGTAAAATGGCGGCAATTTTCTCCGGCGTCAGAGACTGCATTATCGAGGTTTCACTTTGCCCGAGCGCCTGTGGGCCGCGCAGGTCGCTGGCCATACCACACGGGCCGACGCCATTCACCCGCACTTTCGGTGCCAGTTCATAAGCCAGTTGGCGAATAAGTCCGGTTGCGGCATGTTTACTGGCGGTGTACAGCGGGCCACCGCCGCCAGGATACCAGGCGGCATTTGACAGTGTGAAAATCATGCTGCCTTCACTGGCGATTAACGCCGGAGCGCAGGCTTTTGCGCCCAGCAGGTAACCGAGTACGTTGACGTTAAACAGCTCGTGGAAGCCGGTTTCGAGCGTCTCTGCGGGAGTATTAACCAGTGAGGCATTGTGATCCCAGATGCCTGCATTGCCGATAAAACAATCCAGCTTGCCGGAACGAGTCAGGATCTGATCGACCGCGCGTTGATAATCGGCATAACAGGTCACGTTACCTTCCACCGCCAGAATATGTTCGCCAAATCGCTGACGCAGACTGGCGACTTTTGCCGCCGACAGTTCCAGCGTGGCAACCTGCGCGCCTTCTTCGATAAATCGCTCGACCAGCGCCAGCCCTAATCCCGATCCGCCGCCGGTAATAAAAATGGACTCGTTATGCAGATCGCTCATGGCTGCGCCTCCGGTAAGTCGATGAAAATGTCACCACCTTCAACGTGTACTGGATAAGTGGTGAGCGGATCGGTGGCGGGCAGGCATAACGCTTTCCCCGTTTTCAGGCAAAAACTGGCGGCGTGTAGCGGGCACTCCACCGTGGCGTCATCTTCCAGATACCCTTCTGACATTGACGCATTACCATGGCTGCAACGATCGTTAATGGCATAAAACTCGCCGCCAACGTTGAACAGGGCGATGACGGGCGAGGTATCGATCCGGAGAGCCTCACCCTCCGGCACATCCGCAACGGGACACGCATAAATTCGATTCATCAGAACAGTACACTCAGGTTATGGGAAGTGATTACCGCTTGATCCAGGACGATATCCCGTTCCAGCAAGCGCCAGTTGTCATCTTCCAGACGGCGAACTTTGTCGAAACGCGTTCCAACATAGAATGTTTCATCGCGCTCTTTTTGTGCCCGATAAAGTAGATAATTCACCCTCACGGCAAATACATTTGGGATGTCGGTTTCGCTTACCTGGCAGTTGCTGATTAAGTGACGAGTGCGTGACGGCGGCTCTTCTGCCCAGGCCATGCCCGTTTCCAGACGGGCGATTCGCCGCTCCAGCTGGTCTTTGGTGTCATTAAAAATCCAGGTCGTCGGTGGCTGAACGCCTTTGCGGCGGTCGCGCGTTTGCGCGTTAACCGTGGTGCGCATGGTGTAACGAATCTCTTCGTCGAGCTGTGCCAGCCAGTCACGAAATTTCCAGTCATCCAGCAGACTGGCTTCGTGAAAGAGAAACTGGCTAATGCGGTGATGTAACTCCAGTGAAACTTGCGCACTCATTTCATCACCTCCTGCTGGTAAGCGGCGGTTTTATCGAGCACTTCTTGCCAGCTTTCGCTACTCAGGAGATCGGCCCAACGTTGGTACATTCCGCGAGCGGCAGTTTCTGAGAAAATATAGTTAGTAATGCCAGGAATGCCGTCGTCGCGACGCTTTTCCTGACCAAGCCCCATTTCCAGACACAGTTTGCTGTTGCGGGCGCGGTGGCCTTTAAGCAATTTCTGGATTTCACACCAGTTCTCCGAGTCATCCTGCTCGAGAAAACCAGCAGGACCAAAAGCACGAGTGGCGCTGTTTTCAAAAGCGGCTTTAACTTCATCGGAGGCGGCTTTGTCAGTAATACAGAACGCCCACACTTCAACTTGATCAGGGCCGCGCGGATGCCAGACGCGGAGCGTGGCAGTGCCGTTGAGCCATGAAAGCGTGGGGAAAATATTGTTATGACCCGCCAGGCGCAGGGCGCGAACTTCACCTAAACGTTGTTCTGCTTCGGCATAGGTTTCGCGGTAATAGCTTGAAACTGCGCCATCGACCCAGACATTAGCATCCGGTTTTTCAGTAAAGAAGAAACCGCTACCGTGACCGTCCTGACCAAATTGCAGCGCATCTTTGGCGGTTTCCCACACCGGGCGGGCGGTTTGTCCATCACCGAGGCGCTTATCGCTGCCATCATCTTTCGCCCCTAATACCTGAACGGCAGAAGCATGGCTGAACAGAGCATGATACTGGTCACTGGCGAACTGCTCTGCCGGGAATTTCCAGTTGCAGTTGATCACCCACTTTTGTACGCCGCCGACAATTTCGGTGCCGCCTTCGCGACGATCCAGCATGCCATCCAGATACCAGGCAATGTCACCCAGGTAATCACGCAGGCCCGGTGCGCTGGTATCCCAGTTGCCAAAAATCAGCCCTTTATAACTCTCCACACAAGGAACTTCGTTTAGCCCCCAGTGGGATTTACACAACCCTTGTGGATAGGCGCGAGGTTCCAGCGGTACATCGATCAACTCGCCGTTAATGCCATAAGACCAGCCGTGATACGGGCAGGTAAAGGCGCGAGTGTTGCCGCAATCTGCATAACTCACACGCATGGCCCGGTGGCGGCATTGGTTGAGAAACGCCTTGATGCTGCCGTCTTTCTGACGCACTACGACAACCGCATCTTCTCCCATGTAGGTGTTAAAGAAATCACCGGGTTTTGGGATCTGGCTTTCGTGGGCGAGAAATAGCCAGCAACGACCGAAAATACGCTCAAGCTCCAGTTGGTAAATGTCCGGGTCGGTATAAATACGCGGAGTGACCCGACCGTTTTGGGTGTCAATCAGTTGGTAAATGTTCAAATCTGAGGGTGTGGTCATATTTTTTAATCCTGAAAGATAAGATGTATTGACCTTCTATTTTTGTGCCATAAGGATGTTGCTGGTTGGTTGCTAATATGTGAAATAGTTAATTTCTACCAGCTGAGACGTTTTTTCGATAACAAGGGGAAGGTGATGGAACTACGGCATTTACGCTATTTCGTCGCAGTGGCGCAGGCACTGAACTTTACCCGTGCGGCGGAAAAACTGCATACCTCACAGCCTTCGTTAAGCAGCCAGATCCGCGATCTTGAAAACTGTGTCGGTGTTCCGTTACTGGTGAGGGATAAGCGCAAAGTCGCGTTGACGGCGGCGGGAGAATGTTTTCTCCAGGACGCGCTGGCAATCCTCGAACAAGCGGAAAATGCCAAATTACGGGCGCGGAAAATTGTTCAGGAAGACAGACAATTAACCATTGGCTTTGTGCCATCGGCGGAAGTGAATTTATTGCCAAAAGTATTACCGATGTTTCGTCTCAGACAGCCAGACACCTTGATTGAGCTGGTGAGTTTAATCACCACGCAACAGGAGGAAAAAATTCGCCGTGGTGAACTCGACGTCGGCTTAATGCGCCATCCTGTTTATAGCCCGGAGATTGATTATCTGGAGCTTTTTGACGAACCATTAGTGGTGGTGTTACCGGTTGATCACCCTTTAGCACATGAAAAAGAGATCACCGCCGCGCAACTGGATGGCGTGAATTTCGTCAGTACCGATCCGGCGTATTCCGGTTCGCTTGCGCCGATCGTTAAAGCGTGGTTTGCGCAAGAAAACAGCCAGCCAAATATCGTCCAGGTGGCAACGAATATTCTGGTGACCATGAATCTGGTGGGCATGGGGCTGGGCGTCACTTTGATACCCGGTTATATGAATAATTTTAATACCGGGCAGGTTGTTTTTCGTCCCATTGCCGGAAATGTGCCTTCCATTGCTTTACTGATGGCGTGGAAGAAAGGGGAGATGAAGCCGGCATTACGCGATTTCATCGCCATTGTGCAGGAACGTTTGGCAAGCGTAACGGCATAATTACGCATTATTTTTGCAACATGCGTCGCGGATCTCAGTTTTTTAGTGCTTGTGAACTGGCGTTACAGACATCGGGAAGCAGGCTCGAATATTCTTATTTTTCAACTTGCACCAACATTCGATTAACCCCAGACTAACGCCTCCTGACGGGAGGGACTCATGGTTTTGCAATCCACGCGCTGGTTGGCGCTCGGCTATTTCACATACTTTTTTAGTTACGGCATTTTTCTACCTTTCTGGAGCGTCTGGCTTAAAGGGATTGGTTTAACGCCAGAAACCATCGGCCTGTTATTGGGGGCAGGTCTGGTTGCCCGTTTTCTCGGGAGTTTGCTCATCGCGCCCCGCGTCAGCGATCCTTCCCGCCTGATTTCCGCCTTGCGCGTGCTGGCACTGCTGACACTTCTCTTTGCTGTCGCCTTCTGGGCGGGGGCGCACGTAGCGTGGCTGATGCTGGTGATGATTGGCTTTAACCTCTTTTTCTCACCGCTGGTACCGTTGACCGATGCACTGGCGAATACGTGGCAAAAGCAGTTCCCGCTTGATTACGGCAAAGTGCGACTGTGGGGCTCGGTGGCGTTTGTCATTGGCTCGGCGCTGACGGGCAAACTGGTCACTATGTTTGATTATCGGGTGATACTCGCGCTGTTGACGTTGGGCGTGGCATCCATGCTGCTCGGCTTTCTCATCCGTCCGACGATTCAGCCACAAGGGGCAAGCCGCCAGCAGGAGAGCACCGGTTGGTCAGCGTGGTTGGCGCTGGTTCGCCAGAACTGGCGCTTTCTGGCCTGCGTTTGTTTATTGCAGGGGGCACATGCGGCCTATTACGGTTTTAGCGCCATTTACTGGCAGGCAGCTGGCTACTCGGCCTCGGCGGTGGGGTATTTGTGGTCGCTGGGCGTGGTGGCGGAAGTCATTATCTTTGCGCTGAGTAATAAACTTTTCCGCCGTTGTAGTGCACGCGATATGCTGTTGATCTCGGCGATTTGCGGCGTAGTGCGCTGGGGCATTATGGGAGCAACTACGGCGTTGCCGTGGTTGATAGTGGTGCAAATTCTGCATTGCGGCACCTTCACGGTCTGCCACCTGGCCGCCATGCGTTATATTGCTGCTCGCCAGGGTAGCGAAGTCATCCGTTTACAGGCGGTTTACTCTGCCGTCGCGATGGGCGGCAGTATCGCTATCATGACCGTTTTCGCCGGTTTCCTGTATCAATATCTGGGCCACGGCGTGTTCTGGGTGATGGCGCTGGTGGCGCTTCCGGCAATGTTTTTGCGCCCGAAAGTTGTTCCCTCATGCTGATTCGAGCATTTTGCGGATCTGCTCCTGTTGATGTGTTGTCAGTGTCAGGTCCGTATAGATCAGCGGTGGTGAAAAGAGCGGTAACGGCATGGTATAAGGAGCAATAATCAGTGCCGCGCCACGCGGAGCGCCTGTCTGCAAAAATGCCTTTACCGACATATGTTTAATGTTGAGCGGCAGTAACGTTAATTCGCGTAACTGCTGCTCAATCTGCGCTTCTCGCTCGCTATCATTCCCGGTCAGTAGAATAATCTGTTTTTCATGCAGATCGTTTTCCTGCATTAGCCAGGCACCGAAAATCACCGCGACCAGACCACTTTCCTCATCAGAAAGATGGACGCCGTATTCACTTTCAAATCCGGCCAGCGCCGCGCGGGTGGTGCGTACCAGGCGTGGATACAGTCTGGCGAACTCTTCCGGTAGGGTATTATCAATACCGATGGCAAACAAACTGCGATTTAACGCCTGGGCGAGGTGGGTATAAAGCTGATCACATAACCCCTGTTCATCATAAAAACGAACATTTCCCAGCTCACGAAAATGGTTTACCAGACGTTTGATAGACTGACGCAATTGTCTGTCCCGCTGATGCGCATCCCGCAATGGATCGGGAACCCGCAACATGGAAAAAAGTAGTGCCATAAACAGTGGCTCATCAGGTGGTACAGGCTGGAGCGCCCGACGCTGCCAGTGGCGTCCAATTTCCTGTGCTACCTGAAATTCAAGGCAGGATTCCGCCCAGCGACGTTGGAGCGGATTAAACTGAGGCGTAATTCCAGCGTGGTGCTGCAGCAAACAATATTGCAGATACAGACACAGGAAATGAATATCGCGCGATTCAAAGCGTTTTTGCAGCCGTCGGGAGCAGAGATTCACTAACGCTTGTAGATTGGTATCGTCGTAAAAGTTACGCGCAATTCCGCGCCGCTTCAGTTCACTCTTCAGGGCGGGGGTGAATTGGCTGGTAATAAATGACGGACACAGACGGAAACCACGTCGTAGCCAGTGAAATAAACACAAACGTTGGTTAAGCACTGTACCTTCAACCCGGTAGCTACCGTCATAACCAGTCGTCAGTGTGAGTTGATGATAGCGCAGGATCTCCCGTCCTGTTTCGCTGATATCAAGACTGGCAATATCATCATCCACACCATTAAGCTCGCTGAAGGTTGCCATGGTGGCGGTCAACCCCGGCTGAAAGAGCGTCAGCAAGATCTGGCAGCGGCGCTGGGGAGCCGAAAGGACAGATGGTGGAGCAAGCGTAGGCATCATCTGTAGATCTCCCATAAGCATAATTGATAAGAATAGCTAAAGTTTGCTCAGGGAAATGGCGAAGGGAATGCTAATCATCAGAAATGTTGGCAAGCGTCACAGAATTTTTCTCATCTTAAACTGTTCTGACCAGTGGATTAGCATGTCTTAAGGTGGTTTTGTGAATGATTATCGTGCTAGCGATCATGGGTTAGTTCTGCGGATTCAACGCGCTAAGGATAAAGTCCACCATCTGTTCGCGATAAACATCGCCGTGACGATCGGAAAAAGCATCAATGTGTTCGCCATCCGGGATTAGGATCAACCGTTTTGGCATTTTTGCAAGGCTATACAACTTTTCGCTGTGCTGCCATGGGATAACGTGATCAGCTTTACCGTGAATGAGTAAAAGCGGGATCGGGCTGACGCTGGCGATGTAATTTTCGCCACTGTAACTCTCATCAAGTAAGTAGCCACTGCCGGGGATCATCTGGTTGGCGATGGTTGCATAAGAGGCAAATGTGGAGTCGAGGATCACCGCACGTATGCCTTCACGATCACCCTGACCAATAACAGCAAGAATATTCGCCCCGCCAATACTCTGCCCGAACAGCACCAGCCGTTGTGGGTTTACATCACTGCGATGGCGCACCACATTGATGGCGCTTTGCGTATCGTCCAGCAATCCGGCCTGGGACGGCGTGCCTTTTGATTTACCAAACCCGTGATAATCAAACATAAAAACGTTGAAATTACGCTCGGGTAACCAACTGACCAGCGGCCAGTGGGCGGACATATTTCCGGCATTGCCGTGAGCATGAATGATGGTTGCGATAGCGTTGTCAGCAGGGCCCGTCGAAGAAGGAATAAACCAGCCTTGCAGACGAGTACCGTCCTTAGCCGTAAATTCGACGGATTCCGCCGACCAGGGGTCGGGACCGTAAAGTTTATCGTCAGGATAATAGAAGAAGTTGATGGCAACGCGCGGCACTAAATAAACGCAGAAGGCAACAACAAAGAGAATAAACAGAATTTTGGGAACGCGTTTGTTCACTGGCAGTGCCATAACCTTTCCTTGCGACTTCTTTATCATCCATTAATCGGGGAAAGATGGTGGGAGAGTGACGAAAGAAAGTAAAGCGGTGAGGAAGTATTTCGGAATAGCGCCTGAAAGGCGAGGGCGGGTGAGTGATATCACCCGCCTGAGTCATTAACGCTTCAGAGCGTCGCTTAACTCGTCACGCATGTTCGCCAGCATGGCTTTCACAACGCGCGGGTTACCAGCAACGATGTTACCGGTCAGCATGTAGTTATGACCACCGGTGAAGTCGCTGACGATGCCGCCCGCTTCACGAACCAGCAGCTCGCCTGCAGCGAAGTCCCACGGACGCAGACCGATTTCAAAGAAACCGTCAACACGACCCGCAGCGACGTAAGCCAGATCCAGCGCCGCAGAACCGGTACGACGGAAGTCTGCACATTCGTTGAACAGTTTGCCGACGATGTTGATGTAGGTAGTGGCGTACTGTTTTGCTTTGAACGGGAAGCCGGTCGCCAGAATGGTACCGTCGAGATCGCGAGCGGTGCTGCCGCGCAGACGGTAGCCGTTCAGCTGTGCGCCCTGACCGCGAGTGGCAGTGAACAGTTCGTTACGCATAGGATCGTATACCACAGCAACTTCGGTGCGGCCTTTGATACGAACGGCGATAGATACCGCGAAGTGCGGCAGACGTTTGATAAAGTTGGTAGTGCCATCCAGTGGATCGATAACCCATTGAACATCCTGATCAGTACCTTCAAGTTCACCGCTTTCTTCGGTGATGATGGTGTGCTGTGGGTAAGATTTACGAATCGTGTCGATAATCACCGCTTCGGCAGCTTTATCTACGTTGGTCACGAAATCGTTACTGCCTTTCTGGCTCGCTTCTACAGCGTCCGGGGTTTCATAGTTTTTGGCAATTAAATTACCCGCCTTGCGCGCTGCGCGCACGGCGATGTTCAGCATCGGATGCATCGGTCTCTCTCACTGGATGTTAAAGAACGGGAAAACGGCGCAGAGTATAGCAGCGAGATCGGCATCTGTCTTCGTTTTATGATAAGATGCGCGAATAATCTTTAGACGAAGAAAGACAATGCTGCAAAATATTCGAATTGTGCTGGTGGAGACGTCACACACCGGCAATATGGGTTCTGTTGCCCGTGCCATGAAAACAATGGGATTAACCAATCTGTGGCTGGTTAATCCACTGGTGAAACCTGACTCCCAGGCGATTGCCCTGGCGGCGGGGGCCAGCGATGTGATTGGTAATGCTCACATCGTCGATACGCTCGACGAAGCGTTAGCCGGTTGTAGCCTGGTGGTGGGCACCAGCGCACGTTCCCGCACGCTGCCGTGGCCGATGCTCGACCCGCGCGAATGCGGTTTGAAAAGCGTTGCTGAAGCGGCAAATACCCCGGTGGCGCTGGTTTTTGGTCGCGAACGTGTCGGCCTGACCAATGAAGAGTTGCAGAAATGCCATTATCATGTCGCGATTGCGGCTAACCCGGAATACAGCTCGCTGAACCTGGCGATGGCGGTTCAGGTTATTGCCTATGAAGTGCGCATGGCCTGGCTGGCAACTCAGGAAAATGGCGAGCAGGTCGAGCATGAAGAGACGCCGTATCCGCTGGTCGATGATCTGGAGCGTTTTTATGGTCATCTGGAACAAACGCTGCTGGCAACCGGTTTTATCCGTGAAAACCATCCGGGGCAGGTGATGAATAAATTGCGCCGTCTGTTTACCCGTGCGCGCCCGGAAAGCCAGGAGTTGAATATCCTGCGCGGGATTCTGGCTTCTATTGAGCAGCAGAATAAAGGTAACAAGGCCGAATAACAGCCGTTGCCTGATGCGACGCGTAATGCGTCTTATTAGGCCTACAGTGAACAGAACCGTAGGTCGGATAAGGCGTTCACGCCGCATCCGACAACAGGTACAAACACCACGATAAAAAAATGGCACTGAAGGTTAAATACCCGACTAAATCAGTCAAGTAAATAGTTGACCAATTTACTCGGGAATGTCAGACTTGACCCTGCTATGCAATACCCCCACTTTTACAATAAAAAACCCCGGGCAGGGGCGAGTTTGAGGTGAAGTAAGACATGAGACTGACATCTAAAGGGCGCTATGCCGTGACCGCAATGCTTGACGTTGCGCTCAACTCTGAAGCGGGCCCGGTACCGTTGGCTGATATTTCCGAACGTCAGGGAATTTCCCTTTCTTATCTGGAACAACTGTTTTCCCGTCTGCGTAAAAATGGTCTGGTTTCCAGCGTACGTGGACCAGGCGGTGGTTATCTGTTAGGCAAAGATGCCAGCAGCATCGCCGTTGGCGAAGTGATTAGCGCCGTTGACGAATCTGTAGATGCTACCCGTTGTCAGGGTAAAGGCGGCTGCCAGGGCGGTGATAAATGCCTGACCCACGCGCTGTGGCGTGATTTGAGCGACCGTCTCACCGGTTTTCTCAACAACATTACTTTAGGCGAACTGGTTAATAACCAGGAAGTGCTGGATGTGTCTGGTCGTCAGCATACTCACGACGCGCCACGCACCCGCATACAAGACGCGATCGACGTTAAGTTACGCGCTTAATTTAACCGTCCTGTTTCGTGTTGCATCTGCGTTGACTGCACATACTCACTCCGGTCACTTACTTATGTAAGCTCCCGGAGATTCGTAAGTTTGTCAACTTGCTGAAACCCGAAACAGTTAGGTTAAAGATAACAAGATATTAGAATCAGGCCGGGGCGTATCGCGCTCCGTAAACACGGTCGTACATCCAGCCGGTAGCCTGGTTCCTTGCATTGAGTGATGTACGGAGTTTATAGAGCAATGAAATTACCGATTTATCTCGACTACTCCGCAACCACGCCGGTGGACCCGCGTGTTGCCGAGAAAATGATGCAGTTTATGACGATGGACGGAACCTTTGGTAACCCGGCCTCCCGTTCTCACCGTTTCGGCTGGCAGGCTGAAGAAGCGGTAGATATCGCCCGTAATCAGATTGCCGATCTGGTCGGCGCTGATCCGCGTGAAATCGTCTTTACCTCTGGTGCAACCGAATCTGACAACCTGGCGATCAAAGGTGCAGCCAACTTTTATCAGAAAAAAGGCAAGCACATCATCACCAGCAAAACTGAACACAAAGCGGTACTGGATACCTGCCGTCAGCTGGAGCGCGAAGGTTTTGAAGTCACCTACCTGGCACCGCAGCGTAACGGCATTATCGACCTGAAAGAACTTGAAGCAGCGATGCGTGACGACACCATCCTCGTTTCTATCATGCACGTGAATAACGAAATCGGCGTGGTACAGGATATCGCGGCTATCGGCGAAATGTGCCGTGCTCGTGGCATTATCTATCACGTTGATGCAACCCAGAGCGTGGGCAAACTGCCTATCGATCTGAGCCAGTTGAAAGTTGACCTGATGTCTTTCTCCGGTCACAAAATCTATGGCCCGAAAGGTATTGGTGCGCTGTATGTGCGTCGTAAACCGCGCGTACGCATCGAAGCGCAAATGCACGGCGGCGGTCACGAACGCGGTATGCGTTCCGGCACTCTGCCTGTTCACCAGATCGTCGGAATGGGCGAAGCCTATCGCATCGCAAAAGAAGAGATGGCGACCGAGATGGAACGTCTGCGCGGACTGCGTAACCGTCTGTGGAACGGCATCAAAGATATCGAAGAAGTTTACCTGAACGGTGACCTGGAACACGGTGCGCCGAACATTCTCAACGTCAGCTTCAACTACGTTGAAGGTGAGTCGCTGATTATGGCGCTGAAAGACCTCGCGGTTTCTTCCGGTTCCGCCTGTACGTCAGCAAGCCTCGAACCGTCCTACGTGCTGCGCGCGCTGGGGCTGAACGACGAGCTGGCACATAGCTCTATCCGTTTCTCTTTAGGTCGTTTTACTACTGAAGAAGAGATCGACTACACCATCGAGTTAGTTCGTAAATCCATCGGTCGTCTGCGTGACCTTTCTCCGCTGTGGGAAATGTACAAGCAGGGCGTGGATCTGAACAGCATCGAATGGGCTCATCATTAATCGGTATCGGAATCAGGAGAATTTATAATGGCTTACAGCGAAAAAGTTATCGACCATTACGAGAATCCGCGTAACGTGGGTTCCTTTGACAACAACGACGAGAACGTCGGCAGCGGCATGGTGGGTGCACCGGCCTGTGGCGACGTGATGAAGTTGCAGATTAAAGTCAACGATGAAGGTATCATTGAAGACGCGCGTTTTAAAACTTACGGCTGCGGTTCCGCTATCGCTTCCAGCTCCCTGGTCACCGAATGGGTGAAAGGGAAGTCTCTCGACGAAGCGCAGGCGATCAAAAACACCGATATTGCTGAAGAACTTGAACTGCCGCCGGTGAAAATTCACTGTTCTATTCTGGCAGAAGACGCGATCAAAGCCGCCATTGCGGACTATAAAAGCAAACGTGAAGCAAAATAAGAGTTGAGGTTTGGTTATGTCGATTACACTGAGCGACAGTGCAGCAGCGCGAGTAAATACCTTTCTGGCTAACCGCGGTAAAGGGTTTGGCCTGCGTCTGGGCGTGAGAACCTCCGGGTGTTCAGGTATGGCTTATGTACTGGAATTTGTTGACGAACCGACGCCGGAAGACATCGTGTTTGAAGACAAAGGCGTGAAAGTCGTGGTCGATGGCAAGAGCCTGCAATTTCTGGACGGTACGCAGCTGGACTTCGTAAAAGAAGGCCTGAACGAAGGGTTTAAATTCACCAACCCGAACGTCAAAGATGAGTGTGGTTGCGGCGAAAGCTTCCACGTTTGATGCGCATACCGATAACCCCACCGTGGTCGCCTGCGCGTGGGGTTTGTTTTACCTGATTCGCCGTTATCGCGGCGGATCGCAGCCCTGAGAATGTTATGGATTACTTCACCCTCTTTGGCTTGCCTGCCCGCTATCAACTCGATACCCAGGCGCTGAGCCTGCGTTTTCAGGATCTACAACGTCAGTATCATCCTGATAAATTCGCCAGCGGAAGCCAGGCGGAACAACTCGCCGCCGTACAGCAATCTGCAACCATTAACCAGGCCTGGCAAACGCTGCGTCATCCGTTAATGCGCGCGGAATATTTGCTTTCTTTGCACGGCTTTGATCTCGCCAGCGAGCAGCATACTGTGCGCGACACCGCGTTCCTGATGGAACAGTTGGAGCTGCGCGAAGAGCTGGACGAGATCGAACAGGCGAAAGATGAAGCGCGGCTGGAAAGCTTTATCAAACGTGTGAAAAAGATGTTTGATACCCGCCATCAGTTGATGGTTGAACAGTTAGACAACGAGACGTGGGACGCGGCGGCGGATACCGTGCGTAAGCTGCGTTTTCTCGATAAACTGCGAAGCAGTGCCGAACAACTCGAAGAAAAACTGCTCGATTTTTAATTTCTGGAAGCTAAACATGGCCTTATTACAAATTAGTGAACCTGGTTTGAGTGCTGCGCCGCATCAGCGTCGTCTGGCGGCCGGTATTGACCTGGGCACAACCAACTCGCTGGTGGCGACAGTGCGCAGCGGTCAGGCCGAAACGTTAGCCGATCATGAAGGCCGTCACCTGCTGCCATCTGTTGTTCACTATCAACAGCAAGGGCATTCGGTGGGTTATGACGCGCGTACTAATGCAGCGCTCGATACCGCCAACACAATTAGTTCTGTTAAACGCCTGATGGGACGCTCGCTGGCTGATATCCAGCAACGCTATCCGCATCTGCCTTATCAATTCCAGGCCAGCGAAAACGGCCTGCCGATGATTGAAACGGCGGCGGGGCTGCTGAACCCGGTGCGCGTTTCTGCGGACATCCTCAAAGCACTGGCGGCGCGGGCAACTGAAGCCCTGGCAGGCGAGCTGGATGGTGTAGTTATCACCGTTCCGGCGTACTTTGACGATGCCCAGCGTCAGGGCACCAAAGACGCGGCGCGTCTGGCGGGCCTTCACGTCCTGCGCTTACTTAACGAACCGACCGCTGCGGCTATCGCCTACGGGCTGGATTCCGGTCAGGAAGGCGTGATCGCCGTTTATGACCTCGGTGGCGGGACGTTTGATATTTCCATTCTGCGCTTAAGTCGCGGCGTGTTTGAAGTGCTGGCAACCGGCGGTGATTCCGCGCTCGGCGGCGATGATTTCGACCATCTGCTGGCGGATTACATTCGCGAGCAGGCGGGCATTCCTGATCGTAGCGATAACCGCGTTCAGCGTGAACTGCTGGATGCCGCCATTGCAGCCAAAATCGCGCTGAGCGATGCGGACTCCGTGACCGTTAACGTTGCGGGCTGGCAGGGCGAAATCAGCCGTGAACAATTCAATGAACTGATCGCGCCACTGGTAAAACGAACCTTACTGGCTTGTCGTCGCGCGCTGAAAGACGCGGGTGTAGAAGCTGATGAAGTGCTGGAAGTGGTGATGGTGGGCGGTTCTACTCGCGTGCCGCTGGTGCGTGAACGGGTAGGCGAATTTTTCGGTCGTCCACCGCTGACTTCCATCGACCCGGATAAAGTCGTCGCTATTGGCGCGGCGATTCAGGCGGATATTCTGGTGGGTAACAAGCCAGACAGCGAAATGCTGTTGCTTGATGTGATCCCACTGTCGCTGGGCCTCGAAACGATGGGCGGCCTGGTGGAGAAAGTGATTCCGCGTAATACCACTATTCCGGTGGCCCGCGCTCAGGATTTCACCACCTTTAAAGATGGTCAGACGGCGATGTCTATCCATGTAATGCAGGGTGAGCGCGAACTGGTGCAGGACTGCCGCTCACTGGCGCGTTTTGCGCTGCGTGGTATTCCGGCGCTACCGGCTGGCGGTGCGCATATTCGCGTGACGTTCCAGGTCGATGCCGACGGTCTTTTGAGCGTGACGGCGATGGAGAAATCCACCGGCGTTGAGGCGTCTATTCAGGTCAAACCGTCTTACGGTCTGACCGATAGCGAAATCGCTTCGATGATCAAAGACTCAATGAGCTATGCCGAGCAGGACGTAAAAGCCCGAATGCTGGCAGAACAAAAAGTAGAAGCGGCGCGTGTGCTGGAAAGTCTGCACGGCGCGCTGGCTGCTGATGCCGCGCTGTTAAGCGCCGCAGAACGTCAGGTCATTGACGATGCTGCCGCTCACCTGAGTGAAGTGGCGCAGGGCGATGATGTTGACGCCATCGAACAAGCGATTAAAAACGTAGACAAACAAACCCAGGATTTCGCCGCTCGCCGCATGGACCAGTCGGTTCGTCGTGCGCTGAAAGGCCATTCCGTGGACGAGGTTTAATATGCCAAAGATTGTTATTTTGCCTCATCAGGATCTCTGCCCTGATGGCGCTGTTCTGGAAGCTAATAGCGGTGAAACCATTCTCGACGCAGCTCTGCGTAACGGTATCGAGATTGAACACGCCTGTGAAAAATCCTGTGCTTGCACCACCTGCCACTGCATCGTTCGTGAAGGTTTTGACTCACTGCCGGAAAGCTCAGAGCAGGAAGACGACATGCTGGACAAAGCCTGGGGACTGGAGCCGGAAAGCCGTTTAAGCTGCCAGGCGCGCGTTACCGACGAAGATTTAGTAGTCGAAATCCCGCGTTACACTATCAACCATGCGCGTGAGCATTAACAGAGGTTAGTATGGGACTTAAGTGGACCGATAGCCGCGAAATTGGCGAAGCACTGTACGATGCGTATCCCGATCTTGATCCGAAAACGGTTCGATTCACCGATATGCATCAGTGGATTTGCGATCTGGAAGATTTCGACGACGACCCGCAGGCATCCAACGAGAAAATCCTCGAAGCGATTTTGTTAGTCTGGCTGGACGAGGCCGAATGAATAAACGGGCTGCCTGGGGTAGCCCGTTTTGCTGTTAAACGAATAAGGATAACTAAAATGACAGAAGCGATGAAAATTACCCTCTCTACCCAACCTGCCGACGCGCGCTGGGGAGAAAAAGCAACTTACAGCATTAATAATGATGGCATTACCCTGCATTTGAACGGGGCAGACGATCTGGGGCTGATCCAGCGTGCGGCCCGCAAGATTGACGGTCTGGGCATCAAGCATGTTCAGTTAAGCGGTGAAGGTTGGGATGCGGATCGCTGCTGGGCATTCTGGCAAGGTTACAAAGCCCCGAAAGGCACGCGTAAAGTGGAGTGGCCGGATCTGGACGATGCCCAGCGCCAGGAACTGGATAACCGCCTGATGATCATCGACTGGGTGCGTGACACCATCAACGCACCGGCAGAAGAATTGGGACCATCGCAACTGGCACAGCGTGCTGTTGATCTGATCAGCAACGTCGCGGGCGATCGTGTGACTTATCGGATCACCAAAGGCGAAGATCTGCGTGAGCAAGGTTATATGGGGCTGCACACCGTCGGACGCGGTTCAGAACGTTCTCCGGTATTGCTGGCGCTGGATTACAACCCAACTGGCGATAAAGAAGCGCCAGTGTACGCGTGCCTGGTAGGTAAAGGTATCACTTTTGACTCCGGCGGCTACAGCATCAAACAGACTGCGTTTATGGACTCGATGAAGTCGGACATGGGCGGCGCGGCAACGGTTACCGGGGCGCTGGCATTTGCCATTACGCGCGGACTGAACAAGCGCGTGAAGCTGTTCCTCTGCTGTGCGGATAACCTGATTAGCGGCAATGCGTTCAAGCTGGGCGATATCATCACCTATCGCAACGGTAAAAAAGTTGAAGTGATGAACACTGATGCCGAAGGGCGTCTGGTGCTTGCCGATGGTCTGATTGATGCCAGTGCGCAGAAACCGGAAATGATCATTGATGCGGCGACCCTCACCGGGGCGGCGAAAACTGCGCTGGGTAATGATTATCACGCGCTGTTCAGTTTTGACGATGCGCTGGCCGGTCGCTTGCTGGCGAGTGCCGCGCAGGAGAACGAACCGTTCTGGCGTCTGCCGCTGGCGGAGTTCCACCGCAGCCAGCTGCCGTCTAACTTTGCCGAACTGAACAATACCGGAAGCGCGGCGTATCCGGCAGGCGCGAGCACGGCGGCGGGCTTCCTGTCGCACTTTGTTGAGAACTATCAGCAAGGCTGGCTGCATATCGACTGCTCGGCGACTTACCGTAAAGCGCCGGTTGAACAGTGGTCTGCGGGCGCTACGGGACTTGGTGTGCGCACGATAGCTAATCTGTTAACGGCGTAAACTAATATGCCGGATGCGGCGTAAACGCCTTATCCGGCCTACAAATTCTGCAAATTCAACAAATTGCGAATCCCTTGTAGGCCTGATAAGCGTAGCGCATCAGGCATTTGCGCCCCGAACGTTGAATGAATTGTGGTTCTTATGTCCGAAACAAAAAACGAACTTGAAGACCTGCTGGAAAAAGCAGCAACTGAACCGGCGCACCGCCCGGCCTTTTTCCGTACTCTACTGGAATCCACCGTCTGGGTGCCTGGTACGGCGGCGCAGGGCGAGGCTGTGGTTGAAGATAGCGCGCTTGATTTACAGCACTGGGAAAAAGAAGACGGCACCAGCGTCATTCCTTTTTTCACCTCGTTAGAAGCACTTCAACAGGCGGTTGAAGACGAACAGGCATTTGTCGTAATGCCCGTTCGCACGCTGTTTGAGATGACACTTGGCGAAACGCTCTTCCTTAATGCCAAACTGCCAACCGGTAAAGAATTTATGCCGCGTGAAATCAGTTTGTTGATTGGTGAAGAGGGAAATCCGCTGAGCAGCCAGGAAATCCTGGAAGGCGGTGAATCGCTGATATTATCGGAAGTCGCAGAGCCGCCAGCACAAATGATTGATTCACTCACCACCTTATTTAAAACCATTAAGCCGGTGAAGCGTGCTTTTATTTGTTCAATTAAAGAGAACGAAGAGGCACAGCCTAATTTACTTATTGGCATTGAAGCCGATGGTGATATCGAAGAAATTATTCAGGCGACGGGAAGTGTAGCGACCGATACATTACCTGGCGATGAACCAATCGATATTTGTCAGGTGAAAAAAGGGGAAAAAGGAATTAGCCACTTTATTACCGAACATATTGCGCCATTCTATGAACGTCGCTGGGGTGGTTTTTTGCGTGACTTTAAACAGAATCGGATAATCTAAAATATGCCGCCCAAAGGGCGGCATTCGGGCTTACTTGCTGCTCTGAAGGTTGTTAACCACCAGTAAATTGTCGCCGGAGAGACTCCGGTTATTATTTACCTCGGTTAACAGCGCACCAGAAACAATAAGTACGATACAAAAGCACCGTATCTTCATTGTGCGGTCCATGCGAAGACCGCATCACGACAGCACCACTGGCGATATTGCCGCGATAGCAAGCGCTGTGAAACATCTGCATTTACGGCCACGGAACATCCTTTCCTAAAGCCAGCGCCCGTTTGCGAGACGGCGGAAAGGGCCGCAGTGGATAATACACTAACAGAACAATAATAACTCTCTTTTGCTTGACAAAAAGAGAGTTACTGGCGAGTATTGTCTCCGCTGAGACGCGCTTGCATTACTACGGTAATACAACCTGCTGGAAAGGCCGCGAACCGGACCAGCAACAAAAAACCGCCTGATTTTGGCGGTTTTTTGTTTTTTAAAGGAAAGTGAATTTACATGTTTAAGTAATATCTTTTACCGGTTAGAATTTTTAATTTTGAGCAGGATTTGTTTATATTTGTCTGAATTCGGACTAATAAGCCAGGTTATTTTATTACCGAACACGGCGGAAAGGGCCGGTGTCGATAATACGCTAAATAAACAATAATTACTCTCTTTTGCTTGACAAAAAGAGAGTTACTGGTGAGTATTGTTTTGCTGTGAAGCACCTGCGTTGCTCATGTAACACAAGTCAACCTGCTGGAAAGGCCGCGAACCAGACTAGCAATAAAAAACCGCCAAATTCGGCGGTTTTTTATTGCCTGTAAAATACTTATTTCACTGGCTCAACCGGTAAATCTGCCCGCGCGCCCCATTCACTCCATGCGCCGTCGTACAGTTTCACGTTTGGCACATCCAGCGTCGCGAGTGCTAACAAAACCACGGCTGCCGTTACACCAGAGCCGCAGCTGACGATAATTGGTTTGTCGTAGCTGACGCCGCGACCAAAAAATATCGCATCCAGTTCATCGGTCGTTTTTAGTTCGCCTTCGCGCACCAGTTCCGTCCACGGAACATTCAGTGCTCCGGGAATATGTCCGCGACGTAAACCTGGGCGAGGTTCATCAACTTCTGCGTTAAAACGTGCAGCCGGGCGGGCATCAATAATTTGCGCCGTATTTTCATGGCTTGCCAATAATACATCGGTTACTTTCACCACGGCTTCAGGATTAAACGCGGCGTTAAACTCTCCTTCCGGCAGCTCTACTGCACCTTCTTCTAACAGCAGATCATCGCGCTGCCAGCCTGCAAGTCCACCCCCCAGAATCGACACTTTCTCTACACCAAAGGTGCGCAGCATCCACCATGCTCGTGGGGCTGAGAAAAGATTACCTTCGTCATAGACAATCAGGTGCTTATCCTGGTTAACGCCTAATTCACGCATCGCCACGGCGAACGTTTCCGGGCGCGGCAGCATGTGCGGAAGCGGGGAAGTGTGATCAGAAAGCGCTTCGATATCAAAAAACACTGCGCCGGGAATATGTCCATTCAGATACTCCTGAGCAACGTTACGATCCTCCTGTCCAGGCGACGCCATGCGGGCATCGATAATCTGAATTTCCGGGTCATCAATATGTTCGGCGAGCCAGTCGGCTCCTACAAACCATGTCGTGGACATAGGCATCTCCATTTTTGCCGGGGTTAGGCTAAATTGTCGGATGTTTAGTGAAAAGCGACAAGCAAAAGAGGCTGATTTGGCTGTCTGAGCCACAATTCTCACTAAAATTCGGATTGTATGGGCGTGATACTGAATTACATAACGTAAATTCTCACGCATAATAATTATTCGACGTTGCTAACGGGCCATTGTGGCAGGGATGAAAAATGAAAAAGTTACGCGTAGCCGCCTGCATGCTAATGCTGGCGCTGGCAGGGTGCGACAACAACGATAACGCGCCAACAGCGGTGAAAAAAGATGCGCCTTCTGAAGTTACTAAAGCGGCCTCTTCAGAAAACGCGAGTTCAGCAAAACTCTCCGTGCCGGAGAGACAAAAACTGGCCCAACAGAGTGCCGGTAAGGTGCTGACATTGCTGGATCTCTCTGAAGTCCAACTTGATGGTGCAGCCACGCTGGTGCTGACGTTCTCCATCCCTCTCGACCCGGATCAGGATTTCTCACGCGTTATTCATGTCGTCGATAAAAAAAGCGGCAAAGTGGATGGTGCCTGGGAGCTGTCAGATAATCTTAAAGAGTTACGTTTACGCCACCTCGAACCGAAACGTGATTTGATCGTTACTATTGGCAAGGAGGTCAAAGCACTCAACAACGCAACCTTCAGTAAAGATTACGAAAAAACTATAACTACCCGCGACATCCAACCCAGCGTCGGTTTTGCCAGCCGTGGTTCGCTGCTGCCTGGCAAAGTCGTTGAAGGGCTGCCGGTAATGGCGCTCAACGTTAATAATGTCGATGTTAACTTCTTCCGCGTTAAGCCAGAATCTCTGCCAGCATTCATTAGCCAATGGGAATACCGCAATTCGCTGGCGAACTGGCAGTCAGACAAACTGCTGCAGATGGCGGATCTGGTCTACACCGGACGGTTTGATCTCAATCCTGCGCGTAACACCCGTGAAAAATTATTGCTGCCGCTGGGCGATATCAAACCGCTTCAGCAGGCGGGCGTGTATCTGGCTGTGATGAATCAGGCTGGACGTTACGATTACAGTAATCCCGCGACGCTGTTTACGTTAAGTGATATCGGCGTTTCAGCTCACCGTTATCACAATCGTCTGGATATCTTTACCCAAAGTCTGGAAAACGGCGCGGCCCAGCAAGGAATTGAAGTCTCTTTATTAAATGAGAAAGGGCAGACTCTGACTCAGGCAACCAGTGACGCTCAGGGGCATGTGCAGCTGGAAAATGATAAAAACGCGGCATTACTGTTGGCGCGTAAAGACGGTCAGACAACGCTACTCGATTTAAAACTTCCGGCGCTGGACTTAGCAGAATTTAACATTGCTGGCGCGCCAGGCTATAGCAAACAGTTTTTCATGTTTGGCCCACGCGATCTTTATCGCCCAGGTGAAACGGTAATCCTCAATGGTTTGCTGCGTGATGCAGACGGTAAAGCGTTGCCCAATCAACCCATCAAGTTAGACGTGATTAAACCCGATGGGCAGGTACTCAGGAGCGTCGTTAGTCAGCCGGAGAATGGCCTCTACCACTTTACCTGGCCACTCGATAGCAATGCGGCAACCGGTATGTGGCATATTCGCGCTAACACGGGCGATAACCAGTATCGGATGTGGGATTTCCACGTCGAAGATTTTATGCCAGAGCGCATGGCGCTGAATCTGACCGGTGAGAAAACCCCGCTAACGCCGAAAGATGAAGTGAAATTCTCCGTGGTGGGGTACTACCTGTATGGTGCACCTGCTAATGGTAATACTTTGCAAGGGCAACTTTTCCTGCGCCCACTGCGTGAAGCTGTGTCAGCCTTACCTGGTTTTGAATTCGGCGATATAGCTGCCGAAAATCTTTCCCGCACGCTGGATGAAGTTCAGTTGACGCTGGATGATAAAGGGCGCGGCGAAGTTTCTACAGAAAGCCAGTGGAAGGAAACGCATTCCCCATTACAGGTTATTTTCCAGGGTAGTTTGCTGGAATCGGGCGGTCGCCCGGTGACGCGCCGCGCTGAGCAGGCTATCTGGCCTGCCGATGCATTGCCGGGGATCCGTCCGCAGTTCGCCTCGAAATCGGTTTACGATTATCGTACTGACAGCACGGTGAAACAGCCCATTGTTGATGAAGGCAGTAACGCCGCTTTTGACATCGTTTATAGCGATGCGCAAGGCGTGAAAAAAGCCGTGTCGGGCTTGCAGGTGCGCCTGATTCGCGAACGCCGCGATTACTACTGGAACTGGTCAGAAGATGAAGGCTGGCAGTCACAGTTTGATCAAAAAGATCTGATCGAAAATGAACAAACTCTGGATCTGAAAGCGGACGAAACCGGCAAGGTCAGTTTTCCGGTAGAGTGGGGCGCTTATCGTCTGGAAGTCAAAGCGCCGAATGAAGCGGTCAGTAGTGTTCGTTTCTGGGCTGGCTATAGCTGGCAGGACAACAGCGACGGTAGCGGCGCAGTGCGACCCGACCGTGTCACGCTGAAACTGGATAAAGCCAGTTATCGCCCTGGCGACACCATTAAGTTGCATATCGCCGCGCCAACGGCGGGTAAAGGTTATGCGATGGTCGAGTCCAGTGAAGGGCCGCTGTGGTGGCAAGAGATTGATGTTCGGGCTCAAGGGCTGGATCTGACGATTCCGGTCGATAAAACCTGGAATCGTCATGATCTGTATTTAAGTACGCTGGTGGTACGTCCTGGCGATAAATCTCGCTCCGCGACGCCAAAACGCGCGGTTGGTGTGTTGCATCTGCCGCTTGGCGATGAAAACCGTCGCCTCGATCTGGCGCTGGAAACACCAGCAAAAATGCGTCCCAATCAACCATTAACCGTGAAAATTAAAGCCAGCACTAAAAATGGCGAGAAGCCTAAACAGGTGAATGTGCTGGTGTCTGCCGTTGATAGTGGTGTGCTGAATATTACTGACTACGTCACGCCAGATCCGTGGCAGGCGTTCTTTGGTCAGAAACGCTATGGCGCAGACATTTACGATATTTACGGTCAGGTTATTGAAGGTCAGGGGCGTCTGGCAGCTCTGCGTTTCGGTGGCGATGGTGATGAGCTGAAACGTGGTGGTAAACCGCCGGTCAATCACGTCAATATTGTCGTGCAGCAGGCGCTGCCGGTAACGCTCAACGAACAGGGCGAAGGCTCGGTTACACTGCCGATTGGCGATTTTAACGGTGAATTGCGCGTCATGGCGCAAGCCTGGACGGCAGATGACTTCGGTAGCAACGAAAGTAAAGTGATAGTTGCCGCACCGGTGATTGCTGAACTGAACATGCCGCGCTTTATGGCGAGTGGCGATACCTCGCGTCTGACGCTGGATATCACTAATCTTACCGATAAACCGCAAAAACTGAACGTTGCCCTGACCGCCAGTGGTTTGCTTGAACTGGTCAGCGATTCACCCGCAGCCGTTGAATTAGCGCCAGGTGTGCGTACTACGCTGTTTATCCCGGTGCGAGCATTGCCGGGTTATGGCGATGGAGAAATTCAGGCCACCATTAGCGGGTTAGCGTTACCGGGTGAAACCGTTGCCGATCAGCATAAGCAGTGGAAAATCGGCGTCCGTCCGGCGTTCCCGGCACAAACGGTTAATTACGGTACGGCGTTACAGCCTGGTGAGACATGGGCGATTCCGGCGGATGGATTGCAAAACTTCTCGCCTGTTACGCTGGAAGGGCAATTGTTGTTGAGCGGCAAACCACCGCTGAACATCGCACGTTATATCAAAGAGTTAAAAGCGTATCCGTACGGCTGTCTTGAGCAAACCGCCAGCGGCCTGTTTCCGTCACTTTATACCAACGCAGCCCAACTGCAGGCGTTGGGCATCAAAGGCGACAGTGATGAGAAACGCCGTGCATCGGTCGATATCGGCATTTCCCGTTTGCTGCAAATGCAACGTGATAACGGCGGCTTTGCGCTGTGGGATAAAAACGGTGACGAAGAGTACTGGCTGACGGCTTACGTGATGGATTTCCTGGTCCGCGCAGGCGAACAGGGTTACAGCGTGCCGACAGACGCCATTAACCGGGGTAATGAGCGTCTGCTGCGCTATTTACAAGATCCGGGCATGATGTCGATCCCGTACGCGGATAATCTCAAAGCCAGTAAATTCGCCGTACAGTCTTACGCTGCGCTGGTGTTGGCCCGTCAGCAAAAGGCTCCGCTGGGTGCGCTGCGTGAAATCTGGGAGCATCGTGCAGATGCCGCTTCTGGTTTACCGCTGCTGCAACTTGGCGTTGCGCTGAAAACCATGGGTGATGCGACGCGTGGTGAAGAAGCGATTGCGCTGGCGCTGAAAACGCCGCGTAATAGTGATGAGCGGATATGGCTGGGTGATTACGGTAGTTCACTGCGCGACAACGCGTTAATGCTCTCCTTGCTGGAAGAAAATAAACTGCTACCCGATGAGCAGTACACTTTGCTGAACACACTTTCGCAGCAGGCGTTTGGTGAACGCTGGCTATCGACGCAGGAAAGTAACGCGTTGTTCCTTGCTGCCCGTACGATTCAGGATTTACCCGGTAAATGGCAGGCGCAAACCTCTTTCTCAGCTGAGCAGCTGACAGGCGAGAAAGCGCAAAACAGCAATCTGAATAGCGATCAACTTGTCACCTTGCAGGTGAGCAACAGTGGCGATCAGCCGTTATGGTTGCGTATGGATGCCAGCGGTTATCCGCAATCCGCACCTTTACCGGCGAACAATGTGCTGCAAATCGAGCGTCATATTCTTGGTACTGATGGTAAGAGCAAATCGCTGGACTCGTTACGTAGCGGCGATCTGGTGCTGGTGTGGTTGCAGGTAAAAGCCAGTAACAGCGTGCCGGATGCGTTAGTCGTGGATCTGCTGCCTGCGGGTCTGGAACTGGAAAACCAGAATCTGGCGAACGGTAGCGCCAGCCTGGAGCAAAGTGGTGGCGAAGTGCAGAACTTACTGAACCAGATGCAGCAGGCGAGCATTAAGCACATTGAGTTCCGTGACGATCGCTTTGTGGCGGCGGTTGCCGTTGATGAATACCAACCGGTAACGCTGGTGTATCTGGCGCGGGCGGTGACGCCGGGAACGTATCAGGTACCGCAACCGATGGTGGAATCAATGTATGTTCCCCAATGGCGGGCGACCGGCGCGGCTGAAGATCTGCTGATTGTCAGACCGTAAATGCCTCGCTTGTTAACCAAACGCGGCTGCTGGATAACGTTGGCAGCCGCGCCCTTTCTCCTTTTTCTTGCAGCGTGGGGAGCAGATAAACTCTGGCCTCTACCGCTGCATGAAGTCAATCCCGCACGAGTGGTCGTGGCGCAGGATGGTACGCCGCTCTGGCGCTTCGCCGATGCTGACGGCATCTGGCGTTATCCGGTAACAATCGAAGATGTTTCTCCACGTTACCTTGAAGCGCTGATCAATTATGAAGATCGCTGGTTCTGGAAGCATCCGGGGGTGAATCCATTCTCGGTGGCGCGCGCAGCATGGCAAGATCTCACTTCGGGACGGGTTATTTCCGGTGGCAGCACGCTCACTATGCAGGTTGCTCGTCTGCTTGATCCTCACCCCAAAACATTTGGCGGCAAAATTCGCCAGCTCTGGCGCGCGTTGCAACTGGAATGGCATCTGTCTAAGCGTGAAATTCTGACCTTGTATCTTAACCGCGCTCCGTTTGGCGGTACGTTGCAGGGGATCGGTGCGGCAAGTTGGGCTTATCTCGGAAAATCGCCTGCGAATTTAAGCTATTCCGAGGCGGCAATGCTGGCGGTTTTGCCGCAAGCGCCCAGCCGTCTTCGCCCGGATCGTTGGCCGGAGCGTGCCGAAGCCGCGCGTAATAAAGTGCTCGAACGGATGGCCGTGCAAGGTGTGTGGTCCCGTGAGCAGGTAAAAGAGTCAAGGGAAGAACCCATCTGGCTGGCCCCCCGACAAATGCCGCAACTGGCACCGCTGTTTTCGCGCATGATGCTCGGTAAAAGCAAAAGCGACAAAATCACTACTACGTTGGATGCCGGTCTTCAACGACGTCTGGAAGAACTGGCGCAAAACTGGAAAGGGCGGTTGCCACCGCGCAGCTCACTGGCGATGATCGTGGTTGATCATACCGATATGCGTGTTCGCGGCTGGGTGGGATCGGTTGATCTCAACGATGATTCACGCTTTGGTCATGTTGATATGGTCAATTCGATCCGATCGCCAGGATCAGTGCTCAAACCGTTTGTTTATGGTCTGGCGCTGGATGAAGGCTTGATCCACCCGGCATCACTGCTGCAAGACGTCCCCCGGCGCACCGGTGATTATCGACCAGGTAACTTTGATAGCGGTTTTCATGGCCCGATCAGCATGAGCGAGGCGCTGGTGCGCTCGCTGAACTTACCTGCTGTGCAGGTGCTGGAAGCCTATGGACCGAAACGGTTTGCGGCAAAGTTACGCAATGTTGGATTGCCGTTATATTTGCCCAACGGTGCTGCGCCGAATCTTTCACTCATTCTCGGCGGCGCTGGTGCAAAACTGGAAGATATGGCGGCAGCGTATACCGCGTTTGCTCGCCACGGCAAGGCAGGCAAATTGCGCTTACAGCCTGACGATCCGCTGCTTGAACGGCCTTTAATGTCGTCGGGGGCGGCGTGGATCATTCGCCGGATTATGGCTGATGAAGCGCAACCCTTGCCGGATAGTGCCTTGCCGCGCGTCGCCCCACTGGCATGGAAAACGGGCACCAGCTATGGCTATCGTGACGCCTGGGCGATTGGGGTTAACGCTCGCTATGTCATTGGGATCTGGACTGGCAGACCGGACGGCACGCCCGTTGTTGGTCAGTTTGGCTTTGCCAGTGCCGTACCATTGTTGAATCAGGTCAATAATATCTTACTGTCGCGCAGTGCGAATCTGCCGGAAGACCCGCGCCCGAACTCAGTCACTCGTGGCGTTATCTGCTGGCCGGGCGGACAGTCTTTGCCGGAAGGTGACGGTAACTGTCGCCGCCGCCTGGCAACCTGGCTGCTGGACGGGAGTCAGCCGCCAACTCTATTACTGCCGGAGCAGGAAGGCATTAATGGCATTCGTTTCCCCATCTGGCTGGATGAAAATGGCAAACGTGTTGCCGCTGATTGCCCGCAAGCGCGACAAGAAATGATAAATGTCTGGCCGCTACCGCTGGAACCCTGGCTGCCCGCATCAGAACGTCGCGCTGTGCGCTTACCACCGGCCTCGACAATTTGCCCGCCATACGGTCACGATGCCCAGCTCCCGCTGCAGCTGACAGGCGTTCGCGATGGCGCGATTATTAAACGTTTACCGGGCGCAGCGGAAGCGACTTTGCCGTTGCAATCAAGTGGAGGGGCAGGTGAACGCTGGTGGTTTCTGAATGGCGAACCGTTAACTGAACGCGGGCGCAACGTGACCCTGCATTTGACGGATAAAGGTGATTATCAATTGCTGGTGATGGATGACGTAGGGCAAATCGCGTCAGTGAAATTTGTCATGCAATAGTCTGTTTTGTCCCTGATTGTTGCTTAAACTAGGTTTATTTTAAAAAAATGTTACCTTCATCAATAGTCAACGGCTCTGTTGCTCATTATAATCCGCGCCATCTCGTACGCTGGTACAGACAACAACAGAACAATTTACAGAGGTAAAAATGGCTATTGAACGTACTTTTTCCATTATCAAACCGAACGCGGTAGCAAAAAACGTCATTGGTAATATCTTTGCGCGCTTTGAAGCTGCAGGGTTCAAAATTGTCGGCACCAAAATGCTGCACCTGACCGTTGAACAGGCTCGTGGCTTTTATGCTGAACACGATGGAAAACCGTTCTTTGATGGTCTGGTTGAATTCATGACCTCTGGCCCGATCGTGGTTTCCGTGCTGGAAGGTGAAAACGCCGTTCAGCGTCACCGCGATCTGCTGGGCGCGACCAATCCGGCAAACGCACTGGCCGGTACTCTGCGCGCTGATTACGCTGACAGCCTGACCGAAAATGGTACCCACGGTTCTGACTCCGTCGAATCTGCCGCTCGCGAAATCGCTTATTTCTTCGGCGAAGGCGAAGTGTGCCCGCGCACCCGTTAATAATTTCGTAAATGCCGCGTGCAAACGTGGCATCCGTGCGCCAGAATTTGTACAATGCAGCGCCCCCGGACGAGCAGCCGCTCACCGGGGCGTTTCTTTTTTCAACCCTCCAGGGGCCATAACGTGTAATAACGAGGCCGGAATAGCATATGTCTGAACAATTAGTCACACCTGAAAACGTCACTACCAAAGATGGAAAAATCAACCTGCTGGATCTCAATCGTCAGCAGATGCGGGAGTTTTTTAAAGATTTAGGTGAAAAACCCTTCCGCGCCGATCAGGTGATGAAGTGGATGTATCACTATTGCTGCGACAACTTTGATGAGATGACCGACATCAACAAAGTGTTGCGCGGCAAACTGAAAGAGGTGGCGGAAATCCGCGCACCGGAAGTGGTTGAAGAACAGCGTTCATCCGACGGCACCATTAAATGGGCGATCGCCGTTGGCGATCAGCGCGTCGAAACGGTGTATATCCCGGAAGACGACCGTGCCACGCTCTGCGTCTCTTCGCAGGTGGGGTGTGCGCTGGAGTGTAAATTCTGTTCCACCGCCCAGCAGGGCTTTAACCGCAACCTGCGGGTATCGGAAATTATTGGCCAGGTGTGGCGTGCGGCGAAAATCGTCGGCGCAGCAAAAGTCACCGGTCAGCGCCCAATCACTAACGTAGTGATGATGGGCATGGGCGAGCCGCTGCTCAACCTGAACAACGTCGTTCCGGCGATGGAAATCATGCTTGATGATTTCGGTTTTGGCCTGTCTAAACGTCGCGTCACGCTTTCTACTTCCGGTGTAGTTCCGGCGCTGGATAAACTGGGCGATATGATCGACGTTGCACTGGCAATTTCCCTGCACGCGCCGAACGACGAAATTCGTGACGAAATTGTGCCGATCAACAAAAAGTACAATATCGAAACGTTCCTTGCTGCGGTGCGCCGTTATCTGGAGAAATCCAACGCCAATCAAGGCCGAGTCACTATTGAATACGTGATGCTTGACCACGTTAACGACGGCACTGAACACGCTCACCAACTGGCGGAACTGCTGAAAGATACGCCGTGTAAGATCAACCTGATCCCGTGGAACCCGTTCCCGGGTGCGCCGTATGGACGCAGCTCGAACAGCCGTATCGACCGTTTCTCAAAAGTGCTGATGAGCTACGGTTTCACCACTATTGTGCGTAAAACGCGTGGTGATGATATCGATGCTGCCTGTGGTCAGTTGGCGGGCGATGTTATCGACCGTACGAAACGTACCCTGCGTAAACGGATGCAGGGTGAAGCCATCGACATTAAAGCGGTCTGATAGCCATTACGCCACGGTTACTTTATGTACCGTGGCGTAATGTTTTATGAATGAAGTATTAAGTTGCAATTGTCTGGTCAATATTAACGGTGCGTTTTTGCTGACTTTAAGGCAGTATGTAACGATGCAACAGTAAGTTAGCCTTAGTGAATGTGGGCTTTGTCACGAGCACACAGACGGTCTTATACTGTATGATAACGGTTAACTTAACGGATGTTTCGCGGTGTGGGTGAGCATGATGGTTCACCGGCATCTCAATTCTCATTTAAACGTACCTGCAGCGAATGAATACTGAAGCCACGCACGACCAAAATGAAGCACTTACTACCGGCGCTCGCCTGCGTAATGCTCGCGAACAACTAGGACTTAGTCAGCAGGCCGTTGCCGAGCGACTTTGCCTGAAGGTTTCCACGGTACGCGACATTGAAGAAGATAAGGCACCCGCCGATCTTGCTTCAACATTCCTGCGCGGATATATCCGCTCTTATGCGCGTCTGGTACATATTCCAGAAGAAGAACTGCTGCCAGGGCTGGAAAAGCAGGCTCCACTACGGGCTGCAAAAGTTGCGCCAATGCAGAGTTTTTCCCTCGGTAAACGCCGCAAAAAACGTGATGGCTGGCTGATGACCTTCACCTGGCTGGTGTTGTTTGTGGTTATCGGCCTGAGCGGTGCCTGGTGGTGGCAAGACCACAAAGCTCAGCAGGAAGAGATCACCACTATGGCCGATCAATCTTCGGCGGAACTGAGCAGTAATAGCGAGCAGGGGCAGAGTGTTCCGTTAAATACGTCGACAACTACAGACCCGGCTACAACGTCCACGCCGCCAGCGTCTGTGGATACTACCGCAACCAACACGCAAACACCTGCCGTAACTGCGCCAGCACCAGCTGTTGATCCGCAACAGAATGCGGTTGTTTCGCCTTCGCAGGCAAATGTTGATACCGCCGCGACCCCGGCACCAACGGCAGCAACAACGCCAGATGGTGCTGCGCCGTTGCCAACCGATCAGGCTGGCGTGACCACGCCGGTGGCTGATCCGAATGCGCTGGTGATGAACTTTACTGCCGATTGCTGGCTGGAGGTCACTGATGCTACCGGTAAAAAATTGTTTAGCGGTATGCAGCGTAAAGACGGTAATTTGAACTTAACCGGCCAGGCACCGTACAAACTGAAAATTGGTGCGCCAGCCGCAGTACAGATCCAGTATCAAGGGAAACCTGTCGATCTGAGTCGTTTTATCAGAACTAACCAGGTTGCGCGTCTGACCCTCAATGCCGAACAATCACCGGCGCAGTAACAGACGGGTAACGCGGGAGATTTTTCATGCATAACCAGGCTCCAATTCAACGTAGAAAATCAACACGTATTTACGTTGGGAATGTGCCGATTGGCGATGGTGCTCCCATCGCCGTACAGTCCATGACCAATACGCGTACGACAGATGTCGAAGCAACGGTCAATCAAATCAAGGCGCTGGAACGCGTTGGCGCTGATATCGTCCGTGTCTCCGTACCGACGATGGACGCGGCAGAAGCGTTCAAACTCATCAAACAGCGGGTTAACGTGCCGCTGGTGGCTGACATCCACTTCGACTATCGCATTGCGCTGAAAGTAGCGGAATACGGCGTCGATTGTCTGCGTATTAACCCTGGCAATATCGGTAATGAAGAGCGTATTCGCATGGTAGTTGACTGTGCGCGCGATAAAAACATTCCGATCCGCATTGGCGTTAATGCCGGATCGCTGGAAAAAGATCTGCAAGAAAAGTATGGCGAACCGACGCCGCAGGCGTTGCTGGAATCCGCCATGCGCCATGTTGATCATCTCGATCGCCTGAACTTCGATCAGTTCAAAGTCAGCGTGAAAGCGTCTGACGTCTTCCTCGCTGTTGAGTCTTATCGTTTGCTGGCAAAACAAATCGATCAGCCGCTGCATCTGGGGATCACCGAAGCGGGTGGCGCGCGCAGCGGGGCAGTAAAATCCGCCATTGGTTTAGGTCTGCTGCTGTCTGAAGGCATCGGCGACACGCTGCGCGTATCACTGGCGGCCGATCCGGTCGAAGAGATCAAAGTCGGTTTCGATATTTTGAAATCGCTGCGTATCCGTTCGCGAGGGATCAACTTCATCGCCTGCCCGACCTGTTCGCGTCAGGAATTTGATGTTATCGGTACGGTTAACGCGCTGGAGCAACGCCTGGAAGATATCATCACTCCGATGGACGTTTCGATTATCGGCTGCGTGGTGAATGGCCCAGGTGAGGCGCTGGTTTCTACACTCGGCGTCACCGGCGGCAACAAGAAAAGCGGCCTCTATGAAGATGGCGTGCGCAAAGACCGTCTGGACAACAACGATATGATCGACCAGCTGGAAGCACGCATTCGTGCGAAAGCCAGTCAGCTGGACGAAGCGCGTCGAATTGACGTTCAGCAGGTTGAAAAATAATAACGTGATGGGAAGCGCCTCGCTTCCCGTGTATGATTGAACCCGCATAGCTCCCGAAACATTGAGGGAAGCGTTGAGGGTTCATTTTTATATTCAGAAAGAGAATAAACGTGGCAAAAAACATTCAAGCCATTCGCGGCATGAACGATTACCTGCCTGGCGAAACGGCCATCTGGCAGCGCATTGAAGGCACACTGAAAAACGTGCTCGGCAGCTACGGTTACAGTGAAATCCGCTTGCCGATTGTAGAGCAGACCCCGCTATTCAAACGTGCGATTGGTGAAGTCACCGACGTGGTTGAAAAAGAGATGTACACCTTTGAGGATCGCAATGGCGACAGCCTGACTCTGCGCCCTGAAGGGACGGCGGGCTGTGTACGCGCCGGCATCGAGCATGGTCTTCTGTACAATCAGGAACAGCGTCTGTGGTATATCGGGCCGATGTTCCGTCACGAGCGTCCGCAGAAAGGGCGTTATCGTCAGTTCCATCAGTTGGGCTGCGAAGTTTTCGGTCTGCAAGGTCCGGATATCGACGCTGAACTGATTATGCTCACTGCCCGCTGGTGGCGCGCGCTGGGTATTTCCGAGCACGTAACTCTTGAGCTGAACTCTATCGGTTCGCTGGAAGCACGCGCCAATTACCGCGATGCGCTGGTGGCATTCCTTGAGCAGCATAAAGAAAAGCTGGACGAAGACTGCAAACGCCGCATGTACACTAACCCGCTGCGCGTGCTGGATTCAAAAAATCCAGAAGTGCAGGCGCTTCTCAACGACGCTCCGGCATTAGGCGATTATCTGGACGAGGAATCTCGTGAGCATTTTGCCGGTCTGTGCAAACTGCTTGAGAGCGCGGGGATCGCTTACACCGTAAACCAGCGTCTGGTGCGTGGTCTGGATTACTATAACCGTACCGTTTTCGAGTGGGTGACTAACAGTCTCGGCTCCCAGGGCACCGTGTGTGCAGGCGGTCGTTATGACGGTCTTGTGGAACAACTGGGCGGTCGTGCAACGCCGGCTGTCGGTTTTGCGATGGGCCTCGAACGTCTTGTATTGTTAGTACAGGCCGTTAATCCGGAATTTAAAGCCGATCCTGTTGTCGATATATACCTGGTGGCTTCAGGTGCTGATACACAATCTGCGGCTATGGCATTAGCTGAGCGTCTGCGTGATGAATTACCGGGCGTGAAATTGATGACCAACCACGGCGGCGGCAACTTTAAGAAACAGTTTGCCCGTGCTGATAAATGGGGTGCCCGCGTTGCTGTGGTGCTGGGTGAGTCTGAAGTGGCTAACGGCACAGCAGTAGTGAAGGATTTGCGCTCTGGTGAGCAAACGGCAGTTGCGCAGGATAGCGTAGCCGCGCATTTGCGCACGTTACTGGGTTAAGGAAGGAGAAGGACAGCGTGGAAATTTACGAGAACGAAAACGACCAGGTAGAAGCGGTTAAACGCTTTTTTGCTGAAAATGGCAAAGCACTGGCTGTTGGGGTGATTTTGGGCGTTGGCGCACTGATTGGCTGGCGCTACTGGAACAGCCATCAGGTTGATTCTGCACGCTCCGCTTCTCTTGCCTATCAAAATGCGGTTACCGCAGTGAGCGAAGGCAAACCGGATAGCATCCCGGCGGCGGAAAAATTTGCTGCTGAAAATAAAAATACTTATGGTGCGCTGGCTTCTTTGGAACTTGCGCAGCAATTTGTTGACAAAAATGAACTAGAGAAAGCTGCCGCCCAGTTACAACAGGGGCTGGCAGACACGAGCGATGAAAATCTCAAAGCCGTGATAAATCTGCGTCTTGCTCGCGTTCAGGTACAGCTCAAGCAGGCTGATGCCGCGCTGAAAACCCTTGATACCATCAAAGGTGAAGGGTGGGCTGCCATTGTTGCCGACCTGCGTGGTGAAGCATTGCTGAGCAAAGGTGATAAGCAAGGTGCGCGTAGTGCATGGGAAGCAGGCGTGAAAAGCGATGTTACTCCGGCACTGAGCGAAATGATGCAGATGAAAATTAATAATTTGTCCATCTGAGAGGGACCCGATGCAATTGCGTAAATTACTGCTGCCAGGACTGCTTTCCGTTACCCTTTTAAGCGGCTGTTCGCTGTTTAACAGCGAAGAAGATGTGGTAAAGATGTCCCCATTGCCAACCGTTGAAAACCAGTTTACGCCGACCACGGCGTGGAGCACTTCCGTTGGTAGCGGTATTGGCAACTTCTATTCCAATCTTCATCCGGCACTGGCGGACAACGTTGTCTATGCAGCGGACCGCGCTGGTTTAGTAAAAGCGCTGAATGCGGATGATGGCAAAGAAATCTGGTCTGTCAGCCTGGCCGAGAAAGATGGCTGGTTCTCTAAAGAGCCTGCATTACTTTCTGGCGGTGTGACCGTGTCTGGTGGGCATGTCTACATTGGCAGCGAAAAGGCGCAGGTTTACGCGCTGAATACCAGCGATGGTACTGTGGCATGGCAAACTAAAGTCGCGGGTGAAGCACTTTCGCGCCCGGTGGTCAGCGACGGTCTGGTGTTAATCCACACCAGTAACGGTCAGTTACAAGCGCTGAACGAAGCTGACGGCGCTGTCAAATGGACAGTTAACCTCGATATGCCTTCGCTCTCTTTGCGTGGCGAGTCTGCGCCGGCAACGGCTTTTGGTGCGGCCGTCGTGGGTGGCGATAATGGTCGCGTCAGCGCAGTGCTGATGGAACAGGGCCAGATGATTTGGCAGCAGCGTATTTCCCAGGCGACCGGTTCTACCGAAATTGACCGTCTGAGCGATGTTGACACGACTCCAGTCGTTGTTAACGGCGTTGTTTTCGCGCTGGCCTATAATGGTAACCTGACGGCGCTTGATCTGCGCAGTGGTCAGATTATGTGGAAACGCGAACTGGGTTCGGTGAATGATTTCATCGTCGACGGCAATCGCATCTATCTGGTCGATCAAAATGACCGGGTGATGGCGTTGACCATTGATGGCGGCGTTACGCTGTGGACACAAAGCGATCTGTTGCATCGCCTGCTGACTTCTCCGGTGCTGTATAATAGCAACCTGGTGGTAGGTGACAGTGAAGGTTATTTGCACTGGATTAACGTCGAAGATGGTCGTTTCGTTGCCCAGCAAAAAGTTGATAGTTCCGGTTTCCAGACTGAACCGGTTGCCGCTGACGGCAAACTGCTGATCCAGGCAAAAGACGGAACCGTGTACTCTATTACACGTTAATCGTCTCTGTCGTTCACTTTGAAAACGGCTCCTGGACAGGGGCCGTTTTCCTGTTTTTAACAACGACGCGAATATAGCGTGCGTTGTCTGATGATTTATAAAAATGAGGCTTTAAACATGGTACCTGTGGTCGCGCTTGTCGGGCGCCCTAACGTAGGAAAATCCACGTTATTTAACCGTCTAACTCGCACCCGAGATGCGCTGGTTGCGGATTTCCCGGGTCTGACTCGTGACCGTAAGTACGGTCGTGCGGAAATTGAAGGCCGTGAGTTTATCTGTATTGATACCGGCGGGATTGATGGCACAGAAGACGGTGTAGAAACCCGCATGGCGGAACAGTCGCTGCTGGCGATTGAAGAAGCGGACGTCGTACTGTTTATGGTGGATGCGCGTGCGGGCCTGATGCCGGCAGATGAAGCGATTGCCAAACATCTGCGCTCCCGTGAAAAACCGACCTTCCTGGTGGCAAACAAAACTGACGGTCTGGATCCCGATCAGGCAGTGGTTGATTTCTACTCGCTTGGTTTAGGTGAAATCTACCCGATCGCCGCGTCTCACGGTCGTGGCGTATTAAGTCTGCTGGAGCACGTGCTGCTGCCGTGGATGGAAGATCTCGCGCCGCAAGAAGAAGTGGACGAAGACGCAGAATACTGGGCGCAATTTGAAGCAGAAGAAAACGGCGAAGAAGAAGAGGAAGACGACTTCGACCTACAAAGCCTGCCAATCAAACTGGCGATTGTCGGGCGCCCGAACGTCGGTAAGTCTACACTCACTAACCGTATTCTTGGTGAAGAGCGCGTTGTTGTTTATGACATGCCTGGTACGACGCGTGACAGTATCTACATTCCAATGGAACGCGATGGACGTGAGTATGTGCTCATTGACACCGCTGGCGTACGTAAACGCGGTAAAATCACCGATGCTGTAGAGAAATTCTCCGTAATCAAAACGTTGCAGGCCATTGAAGATGCCAACGTGGTGATGTTGGTGATTGATGCGCGCGAAGGTATTTCCGATCAGGATCTCTCGCTGCTAGGCTTTATTCTCAATAGTGGGCGCTCACTTGTCATTGTGGTGAATAAGTGGGATGGCCTGAGTCAGGAAGTGAAAGAGCAGGTGAAAGAAACGCTGGACTTCCGTCTGGGCTTTATCGATTTTGCTCGTGTGCACTTTATCTCTGCCTTGCACGGCAGTGGTGTTGGTAACTTGTTTGAATCAGTACGTGAAGCGTATGACAGCTCCACCCGTCGTGTGGGGACCTCTATGCTGACGCGCATCATGACGATGGCTGTTGAAGATCACCAACCGCCGCTTGTACGCGGTCGTCGTGTGAAGCTGAAATATGCCCACGCCGGTGGTTATAACCCGCCGATTGTGGTGATTCACGGTAATCAGGTGAAAGACCTGCCTGATTCCTACAAGCGTTACTTGATGAACTACTTCCGCAAATCGCTGGACGTAATGGGATCGCCGATTCGTATTCAGTTCAAAGAAGGGGAAAACCCGTATGCGAACAAGCGTAACACCCTGACGCCAACCCAGATGCGTAAACGTAAGCGTCTGATGAAGCACATCAAGAAAAATAAATAATTATCCGTAAGTATTTTATCTGCCATTCCCTCTATGAATGTAGAGGGGTGGCTACCGGAGGAATTCATATGGAACTGCATTGTCCACAATGTCAGCATGTGCTTGATCAGGATAACGGCCATGCGCATTGCCCATCCTGCGGGGAAGTTATTGAAATGAAAGCTCTTTGTCCAGACTGCCATCAACCGTTGCAGGTGTTAAAAGCCTGCGGTGCAGTAGATTACTTCTGTCAGCACGGGCATGGCTTGATATCGAAAAAACGCGTTGAATTCGTGCTGGCTTAATGAACCTTTTTACGCGATTTTTTTACCGGCTGGATGTTTTTTACTTCACTTTCTATCCAGCCGTCTTCCAGACGTGTGGTTAGCATTTCACCCGCTTTAACTTGCTTCACTTTTTTCAGTACATTGCCGTCAGTAGCAGTAGTAACGCTGTATCCACGCGCCAGCGTTGACAGTGGGCTTACGGCTTCGAGGTGCGTTACTGCATTACCGAAACGTTCACGCGTGGCGCTAAGCTGTGCGCGCAGGATTTCTGCTAAACGATATTCCAGTTGCTGAATGCGCGTTTGCGCGCGATGAATCTTCGGCTGTGGATTTTGCTGATTCAGCCGCTGTGTTAACCGCTGCTGCTGTTGCCCGGTACGCTTAAGTTGATTTTCCAGCGCAAAGCTCATCCGCTTTTGCAGGCGCTCAAGCATGGTTTGCTGGCGTGCCAGCCGGAGCTGCGGATGCTGTTGCTGTAATCGGTGATGGATCTGCGTAAAGCGACGCGTGCGGTTGGCGAGATAATAATCCATCGCCATCTCCAGCCGTTGACGGGTCGATTGCACCTGGCGCAGTAACTCTTGCTGATTACGGCTCACTACTTCAGCGGCGGCAGACGGCGTTGGCGCACGCAGATCGGCAACAAAATCGGCAATGGTCACATCCGTCTCATGCCCGACGGCGCTGACGACCGGAATGCGGCTGGCAAAAATCGCCCGCGCTACGCGTTCGTCGTTAAAACTCCATAAATCTTCCAGCGAACCGCCGCCGCGCCCAACGATCAACACGTCGCACTCATTGCGCTGATTCGCCAGTTCAATGGCGCGAACAATTTGCCCCGGTGCGTCATCGCCCTGAACGGCGGTGGGGTAGATGATCACCGGTAGAGAAGGATCGCGACGTTTTAACACATGCAAAATATCATGTAGCGCAGCACCGGTTTTTGAGGTGATCACACCAACGCAATGCGCAGGGGAGGGAAGTGGTTTTTTGTATTGCTGATCGAACAAACCTTCAGCCTGCAACTTCGCTTTGAGCTGTTCGTACTTCTGTTGCAGCAGCCCTTCACCGGCCGGCTGCATACTCTCAACGATTATCTGGTAGTCGCCGCGCGGCTCGTAGAGCGTAATATTGGCGCGAACTAAAACTTGTTGCCCATGCTGTGGACGGAAGGTCACCCGGCGGTTGCTGTTGCGGAACATCGCGCAGCGTACCTGGGCGGTGTCGTCTTTGAGTGTAAAGTACCAGTGACCGGAAGCCGGTTGTGTGAAATTAGAGATTTCGCCGCTGATCCAAACCTGTCCCATCTCATGCTCAAGCAGCAGACGAACCGTTTGATTCAGGCGACTAACGGTAAAAATTGCAGGGGATTGAGAAGGTAACATGTGAGCGAGATCAAATTCTAAATCAGCAGGTTATTCAGTCGATAGTAACCCGCCCTTCGGGGATAGCAAGCATTTTTTGCAAAAAGGGGTAGATGCAATCGGTTACGCTCTGTATAATGCCGCGGCAATATTTATTAACCACTCTGGTCGAGATATTGCCCATGCTACGTATCGCTAAAGAAGCTCTGACGTTTGACGACGTTCTCCTCGTTCCTGCTCATTCTACCGTTCTGCCGAATACTGCTGACCTCAGCACCCAGCTGACGAAAACTATTCGTCTGAATATCCCTATGCTTTCCGCAGCAATGGATACCGTAACGGAAGCGCGCCTGGCTATTGCTCTGGCTCAGGAAGGCGGTATCGGCTTTATCCACAAAAACATGTCCATTGAACGCCAGGCAGAAGAAGTTCGCCGTGTGAAAAAACACGAATCTGGTGTGGTGACTGATCCGCAGACTGTTCTGCCAACCACGACGCTGCGCGAAGTGAAAGAACTGACCGAGCGTAACGGTTTTGCGGGCTATCCGGTCGTTACCGAAGAAAACGAGCTGGTGGGTATTATCACCGGTCGTGACGTGCGTTTTGTTACCGACCTGAACCAGCCGGTTAGCGTTTACATGACGCCGAAAGAGCGTCTGGTCACCGTGCGTGAAGGTGAAGCCCGTGAAGTGGTGCTGGCAAAAATGCACGAAAAACGCGTTGAAAAAGCGCTGGTGGTTGATGACGAATTCCACCTGATCGGCATGATCACCGTGAAAGATTTCCAGAAAGCGGAACGTAAACCGAACGCCTGTAAAGACGAGCAAGGCCGTCTGCGTGTTGGTGCAGCGGTTGGCGCAGGTGCGGGTAACGAAGAGCGTGTTGATGCGCTGGTTGCCGCAGGTGTTGATGTTCTGCTGATCGACTCCTCTCACGGTCACTCTGAAGGCGTTCTGCAGCGTATCCGTGAAACCCGTGCTAAATATCCTGATCTGCAAATCATCGGCGGCAACGTGGCAACAGCTGCAGGTGCACGCGCTCTGGCAGAAGCTGGTTGCAGCGCGGTTAAAGTCGGTATCGGCCCTGGCTCTATCTGTACGACTCGTATCGTGACTGGCGTAGGTGTTCCGCAGATCACTGCCGTTGCTGACGCAGTTGAAGCGCTGGAAGGCACAGGTATTCCGGTTATCGCAGATGGTGGTATTCGCTTCTCCGGCGACATCGCCAAAGCTATCGCCGCTGGCGCAAGCGCGGTAATGGTGGGTTCCATGCTGGCGGGTACTGAAGAATCTCCGGGTGAAATCGAACTCTACCAGGGCCGTTCTTACAAATCTTACCGTGGTATGGGTTCCCTGGGCGCGATGTCCAAAGGTTCCTCTGACCGTTATTTCCAGAGCGATAACGCTGCCGACAAACTGGTGCCGGAAGGTATCGAAGGTCGCGTAGCTTATAAAGGTCGCCTGAAAGAGATCATTCACCAGCAGATGGGTGGCCTGCGCTCCTGTATGGGCCTGACCGGCTGTGGTACTATCGACGAACTGCGTACTAAAGCGGAGTTTGTACGTATCAGCGGTGCGGGCATTCAGGAAAGCCACGTTCACGACGTGACCATTACTAAAGAGTCCCCGAACTACCGTCTGGGCTCCTGATTCTCTTCGCCCGACTTCATGTCGGGCGATTTATATTATCTGTTTCACTTGCCTCGGAATAAGCGTCAATGACGGAAAACATTCATAAGCATCGCATCCTCATTCTGGACTTCGGTTCCCAGTATACTCAACTGGTTGCGCGCCGCGTGCGTGAGCTGGGCGTTTACTGCGAACTGTGGGCGTGGGATGTGACAGAAGCACAAATTCGTGACTTCAATCCAAGCGGCATTATTCTTTCCGGCGGCCCGGAAAGTACTACTGAAGAAAACAGTCCGCGTGCGCCGCAGTATGTCTTTGAAGCAGGCGTACCGGTATTCGGCGTTTGCTATGGTATGCAGACCATGGCGATGCAGTTGGGCGGTCACGTTGAAGCCTCTAACGAACGTGAATTTGGCTACGCGCAGGTTGAAGTCGTAAACGACAGCGCACTGGTTCGCGGTATCGAAGATGCGCTGACCGCAGACGGTAAACCGCTGCTCGATGTCTGGATGAGCCACGGCGATAAAGTTACCGCTATCCCGTCCGACTTCGTCACCGTAGCCAGCACCGAAAGCTGCCCGTTTGCCATTATGGCTAACGAAGAAAAACGCTTCTATGGCGTACAGTTCCACCCGGAAGTGACTCACACCCGCCAGGGTATGCGCATGCTGGAGCGTTTTGTGCGTGATATCTGCCAGTGTGAAGCCCTGTGGACGCCAGCGAAAATTATCGACGATGCTGTAGCCCGCATCCGTGAGCAGGTAGGCGACGATAAAGTCATCCTCGGCCTCTCTGGTGGCGTGGATTCCTCCGTAACCGCAATGCTACTGCACCGCGCTATCGGTAAAAACCTGACTTGCGTATTCGTCGACAACGGCCTGCTGCGTCTCAACGAAGCAGAGCAGGTTCTGGATATGTTTGGCGATCACTTTGGTCTGAACATTGTTCACGTTCCGGCAGAAGATCGCTTCCTGTCAGCGCTGGCTGGCGAAAACGATCCGGAAGCAAAACGTAAAATCATCGGTCGCGTTTTCGTTGAAGTATTCGATGAAGAAGCGCTGAAACTGGAAGACGTGAAGTGGCTGGCGCAGGGCACCATCTACCCTGACGTTATCGAATCTGCGGCGTCTGCAACCGGTAAAGCACACGTCATCAAATCTCACCACAACGTGGGCGGCCTGCCGAAAGAGATGAAGATGGGCCTGGTTGAACCGCTGAAAGAGCTGTTCAAAGACGAAGTGCGTAAGATTGGTCTGGAGCTGGGCCTGCCGTACGACATGTTGTACCGTCACCCATTCCCGGGACCAGGCCTTGGCGTTCGTGTGCTGGGTGAAGTGAAGAAAGAGTACTGTGACCTGCTGCGCCGTGCTGACGCCATCTTCATTGAAGAACTGCGTAAAGCGGACCTGTACGACAAAGTCAGCCAGGCGTTCACTGTGTTCCTGCCGGTACGTTCCGTTGGCGTAATGGGCGATGGTCGTAAGTATGACTGGGTTGTCTCTCTGCGTGCTGTCGAAACCATCGACTTTATGACCGCACACTGGGCGCATCTGCCGTACGATTTCCTCGGTCGCGTTTCCAACCGCATTATCAATGAAGTGAACGGTATTTCCCGCGTGGTGTATGACATCAGCGGCAAGCCGCCAGCTACCATTGAGTGGGAATGATTTGACCCTGCACTATGAATGAACAAAACCCTCTGTTACTACAGAGGGTTTTTTATCTTCAAGAATTATAGGATTGAAGTTACTAACATCGATTAATTAAACCAGCTGTCCGATTTGTTCTCTTCTGCTTTGCCCACGCTTTTCATCAGATCGCGACCGCCTTCAGTCATATTTCTGTTGGCGTCAGCTTCAGATTGCACCACATCGGTTTGCGCAGCTTTGTGCTTCAGTTCCTGATCGATAAATTCGTTTTCTCGCTTAACGCGGGCTTCTTCTTTCGCCAGCGCCAGTTTTTGTTTCTGAATCTCTAAGCTGCGTAGCTCATCTTCATAACTTTGATCGCGTTTTTTGTCCGCAGAGGCTTCGGCGTCCAGTTTATCCTGACGAGCTTTCTTATTTGCCGCTGCCGTTGCCGCTCTTTTGTTAGCGGCGGCCTGGGCATTTGCGCGACGTTGCTTCTCTTGCTGGATTTCCCTGTTGCGCTCCGCGACCCATTCGTCATGCTGCCTTTGCTCTTCATTTTTACCTTGCTGTTCCGCTTCTGCGACAGCAGAGAGTTGATCCTGCAATGATGAGGCGATAGCCGGATAGCTTAAGGAGGCTAAGATGGCGCAAAGAAAAACTTTCTTCATGACTCCTCCTGATTATTAGCTCTTTTCAGGACATTTGGTATTTGGCTGAATACGCGTTTCGTTATACGTCGTGGTAATAACAACGGCTAAACCTGTCGTAAACTGGCACTCTTTACCCACCTGGGTAGAGGTATACACTTTGGTGCCTTCCTTATAGGTTAAAGAAACACCTTCCACTAAGGTTTTATCATTCACCATAGAACCCGCTGCCGCGCCTACAGCTCCGCCGCCAACTGCACCTGCCGTCGTTCCGGAATTGCTGCCAGACCCGACGTTGTGGCCGATAACACCGCCAGCGACTGCGCCAATAAGCGCGCCGAAGGCTTGTGCGTTCCGTTTATTTTGGGAGTTGTCTACGGCAACTTTTGCGGGAAGAATGGAAATAATATTAACGGTTTTAGTTTCTTGTTTGGTATTCAGTTGATCGGTTTGATAAACATCGGCAGCATGATCGTCAGCATTTGACTGGCATCCTGCCAGAGTGAATGACGCTAACATTGCCACAGGCAGAAGACATTTTTTAAATTTCATCACTATTCCTTGTTATACACATTACGAAAAATAAGACATTTAAGATCATCAAAAGAGGAAAGTAAATGTATTGCGTATAAAGGGATAGATTAAATTTATTAAAATTCACGCAGGGAATAATTTATAAAAATATATCATTACAACATATATATTAATTTTATATTTATTTCGCAGCCAAACAGGATAAACATCAGTCAGGATAAAGACGTAAAATTTAAGATGAAAGAATATCTGCCGCTTTGATAATCCCAAACAGCAAAAGCATCCGACAGCGAAGTGCCGTTATGTTCTGTGAAAGTGGAGAAGGTAACCGCTAACGTTGTACCGGTGATTCGACGGAGAGTGTGGATTGCTGAGCTTCTTTTTTGCTCTGATGGTGCTGCCAGGCACCGACGGACGAGTAGATAAAACGGCCAAAGAAGAAGATAAAGCTGATGAGCAGTACGATACGGGTCATGCGACTGTTAAATCGGTGTCGTTTTCGCATACTGGTTGCCTGACTCACAAAAGGTTCCTTGAAGTATGTCCCACGCTGTGGACGGTACTTACATTAAGGCACAACAGGACAAAATGGTCAATTCTTCGTTATGTAAAAAAGCGTCAGTGGATACATATTTTAATGTTATGGAAGTTAATTTAATTATTTACAATGATGATGTAATAATGATGAATTAACATGATAAACGTAATAATTCATTAATCAGGGTTATTTTGTTTGATATATATCAATTGGTACTTTCATATGACACTTAGAATCAATGCTCTCTATAGTGATGAATAATCATCATTCGAAGTCAGGTGGGATGCCTGTCTGAATACACCTCCTTCAGGATGTGGGGGATTCTGCTGAGCATCTATGAAACTGAATGCAACTTATATAAAAATACGTGATAAATGGTGGGGGCTTCCGCTGTTCCTGCCTTCTTTAATCTTGCCCATTTTCGCCCACATTAATACTTTCGCGCATATTTCTTCCGGTGAGGTTTTTCTCTTTTATCTGCCTCTGGCACTGATGATCAGCATGATGATGTTTTTCAGCTGGGCGGCATTGCCAGGGATCGCCTTAGGGATTTTTGTCCGCAAATATGCAGAGCTGGGTTTTTACGAAACGCTATCATTAACGGCTAATTTTATTATCATTATCATTCTCTGTTGGGGCGGTTACAGGGTCTTTACTCCCCGGCGTAACAACGTTTCACATGGTGATACCCGTTTAATTTCCCAGCGTATATTCTGGCAGATTGTGTTTCCTGCAACGCTGTTTCTGATACTTTTCCAGTTTGCTGCATTTGTAGGATTACTGGCGAGCAGAGAAAATCTGGTCGGTGTCATGCCTTTTAACCTCGGGACTTTAATCAATTATCAGGCCTTACTGGTGGGTAATCTGATCGGTGTCCCGCTGTGCTACTTCATCATTCGGGTAGTGCGAAATCCATTTTATTTACGTAGCTATTATTCGCAATTAAAACAGCAGGTTGATGCCAAAGTCACCAAAAAAGAGTTCGCGCTCTGGCTACTGGCATTAGGTGCTTTATTGTTGCTGTTATGCATGCCGTTAAATGAAAAAAGCACAATTTTTAGCACCAATTATACCTTGTCATTATTGCTGCCCCTGATGATGTGGGGAGCGATGCGCTATGGTTATAAGCTGATTTCGCTGCTCTGGGCGGTCGTGTTGATGATCAGCATCCACAGCTATCAAAATTACATTCCCATTTATCCTGGCTATACCACGCAGCTGACCATAACCTCCTCCAGTTATCTGGTATTCTCTTTTATTGTCAATTATATGGCTGTACTGGCAACCCGTCAGAGAGCGGTAGTCAGACGCATTCAGCGGCTTGCGTATGTGGACCCGGTGGTTCATCTGCCAAATGTTCGCGCCCTGAATCGCGCGTTGCGTGATGCCCCCTGGTCTGCGCTTTGTTATTTACGCATCCCTGGCATGGAAATGCTGGTTAAGAACTATGGCATCATGCTGCGGATTCAATACAAGCAAAAACTTTCTCACTGGCTGTCACCCTTGCTGGAACCGGGTGAAGATGTTTATCAGCTTTCGGGTAACGATCTCGCGCTGCGACTGAATACAGAATCGCACCAGGAGCGCATTACCGCACTGGATAGCCATCTCAAGCAATTTCGTTTCTTTTGGGATGGCATGCCGATGCAACCGCAGATTGGCGTCAGTTACTGCTATGTGCGCTCGCCAGTGAATCATATCTACCTGCTGCTGGGAGAGCTAAATACGGTCGCCGAACTTTCCATCGTGACCAACGCCCCGGAAAATATGCAGCGTCGCGGGGCAATGTATTTGCAACGCGAATTGAAAGATAAAGTCGCGATGATGAATCGACTACAGCAGGCGCTGGAACACAACCATTTTTTCCTGATGGCCCAGCCGATTACCGGTATGCGTGGTGATGTTTACCATGAAATTCTTCTGCGCATGAAAGGTGAGAATGATGAACTGATCAGCCCCGATAGCTTCTTGCCGGTCGCGCACGAATTTGGTTTATCGTCGAGTATCGACATGTGGGTCATTGAGCATACGCTGCAATTTATGGCTGAAAACAGAGCGAAGATGCCCGCTCACCGTTTTGCTATTAATCTGTCTCCAACCTCGGTATGTCAGGCTCGTTTTCCTGTTGAAGTCAGTCAGTTGCTGGCTAAATATCAGATTGAAGCGTGGCAACTTATTTTTGAAGTCACCGAAAGTAATGCTCTGACCAATGTTAAGCAGGCGCAAATCACCTTGCAGCATCTTCAGGAATTAGGCTGCCAGATTGCGATTGATGATTTCGGCACCGGCTACGCCAGCTATGCGCGGCTTAAAAATGTGAATGCCGATCTGCTTAAAATTGACGGCAGTTTTATCCGCAATATTGTGTCAAATAGTCTGGATTATCAGATAGTGGCATCGATTTGCCACCTGGCGCGAATGAAGAAAATGCGGGTAGTGGCAGAGTACGTTGAAAACGAAGAGATCCGCGAGGCGGTGCTCTCTTTGGGGATCGATTATATGCAGGGTTATCTTATTGGTAAGCCGCAGCCGTTAATTGATACGTTGAATGAAATCGAACCCATTCGCGAAAGTGCCTGAATAATGCGGGCCGACATTTCTCGTCGGCCCGCAAAGCATTAAGCGGCGATTTCAGGTGTACTTTCTTCTTCAATTTTCAACCGCCAGCCAGCCACGCCTTCCCAGTATTCTTGCTCCTTTTCCAGATCAAGCAGTACCAACGCATTCTGACTAAACCAGTCATGCGGGAAACGCAGTGTCCAGTGACTGTCATCAGTAATCAGTGTCAATGTTGGCGGTGTGGTGGTTGCCTGACGTTGATTGTTGAGTAATACGCCAAGGCGCAATAGCTGAATCAGTGGCAGGAACTGTTTCTTCTTAAACAAGGTAAAGCGCGGCAGATCGTCGAGTTTAATCGCTTTACGGTGATAGCGCACCAGTGTCGCCATCATCAGCTGCTGTTCCTGATTAAAACCCGGCAAGTCACTGTTTTGCAGAATATAAGCGGAGTGGCGATGCAAACCGCTGTGGTTGATATTCAACCCGACCTCATGCAGCATGGCGGCCCATCGCAGTAGCGCCTCCAGTTGCGGATGCGCCAGCTTCGGTTGCTGTTCCCGCCACTGTTCGTACATTTGCATAGTGGTATCCAGCACCCGTCGGGCCTGTTCGCTGTCGATGTGATACTGGTTGGCGAGGCTGCTGGCGGTGCGACTACGCACATCCTGATGACGGAAACGTCCTTCCATTTCGTACAGTACGCCTTCGCGTAACGCCCCGTCAGAAAGGCGCAGTTCACGGATGGCTAAAGCATCAAACACACCGCATAAAATCGCCAGTCCCGGAACGAAGACTGTTTTCCGCTCTTCGGAAAGACCCGGTAAACTCAGCGATGCGAAATTACGGTGACGTAAAACTTCTTTTACCAGTTTTTCCAGACGTTCCGGGGTAATTATCCCGTCTTTCTCGCCCATTTCCATTAACACTTCATGGGCGGCTTTTATGGTACCGGAAGCGCCCATTGCAACGTTCCAGCCCTGAATACGGAATTGCCAGGTTAAAGTTTCCAGTTTTTGTGCTGCCGCCATGCGAGCGCGCTGAAAATTCTCTTTATTGATGACCCCGCCAGGAAAATAAAGCTGGGCAAAGCTGACACAACCCATCCGGCGGCTTTCAACGAGAATAGGTTCGAAATTTTCACCAATCACCAGTTCCGTAGATCCGCCGCCAATATCAATAACCAGTTTGCGACCTTTTTCCGGTTGGGTATGTTCCACTCCCATAAAAATCAGACGGGCTTCTTCATTACCGGAAATAATTTCAATCGGGTAGGGAATGACCTTTTCCGCGCGTTTCAGAAAGTCAGTGGCGTTCAGCGCCTGACGCAGCGTATGGGTGCCGACTATACAGACGCTGGCAGGAGAAAACCCTTGTAGCCGTTCGGCAAACAGCGACAGACAGTTCAAACCGCGCGTCATTGCCTCTTCACTCAACATATTATCTGGCCCCAGGCCGTCCGCCAGATGCACCCGCTGTTTCAGGCGACCAATAATCTGCATGGCACCATCTACCACACGGGCTATGACCATGTGAAAACTGTTTGAACCAAGATCGACCGCAGCAAACTCCTGCGGACGAGGGGATTTATCGTGTATTGGCATAGGGTTATTCAGGTTGTTCGAGTGATTTGATGTAGTCGTAAATCGCCAACTGCGCCCGTACTTTGCGGCGATTGCCGCGGGGAACGTAGCGATTACTGAGTTCTTTATCGATATAACGTGCTTTGACCGTATCGCTGAACAATATGTCGATGATGTCCAGCACCCGCTGCTTCAGGCGCGGATCGAGCAGCGGTGTCGCCACTTCAATACGATAATCAATATTGCGCGTCATCCAGTCGGCGGAAGAAAGGTAGACCTTTTTATCGCCGCCATTTTCAAAAATATAAACCCGGTCATGTTCAAGGTAACGGTCAACAATACTGATGGCACGAATGTTGTCGCTAATGCCTTCCAGATTGGGGATCAGCGAACACATTCCGCGAACCAGCAGATTAACCGGTACGCCGGAGCTGGAGGCCGCATACAGACGATCAACCAGGCCTTTATCGACAAGGTTATTTAGCTTCAGGGTGATACCACTGGGCAGCCCTTGCTGCGCGTTGGCGATTTCGCGGTCTACCATTTCATATAACAGACGGCGAGAGTTTTGCGGTGACACCATTAAATAATCAAATGTCACCGGGCGGTATGGGTTTTCAATAAAGTTAAATACCCGCCGTACTTCGTTGGTGATACGCGCATCTGCGGTCAGCAACGAATAGTCAGTATAAAGACGCGCGGTTTTTTCGTTAAAGTTCCCGGTCCCGATGTGTGCGTAACGGACCACTTCACCGTTTTCTTTACGTGAAATCAGGAACAGTTTGGCGTGAATTTTCAGCCCCGGCGCAGAGAAGATAACGTGCACGCCTGCTTCTGTCAGGCGCTTCGCCCAGTGAATGTTGGCTTCTTCGTCGAAACGCGCCTGTAACTCAACCACCACGGTCACTTTCTTGCCGTTGTGCGCAGCGTGGATCATCGAGTCGATGATACGTGAATCTTTTGCCACACGGTAAATGTTGATTTTAATCGCCAGCACGCTCGGATCGAACGAGGCCTGACGCAGCAGTTCCAGCACATGCTCAAAGGTGTGATAAGGATAATAGAGCAACACATCGCGTTCGCGAATGGCATCAAAACCATTGCGGAACTGGGCTTTATCAAACCAAATGTGGCGTAAACGCGGCAGTGGTTTGTTCACCAGATTGGCTTTGCCGACATTGGGGAAATTAATAAAGTCTTTAAAATTATGATAACGACCGCCGGGGACGATGGAGTCGTAGCGGGAAATAGTCAGTTTTTCGCGTAACACTTCAACCAGCGCATTGGGCATATCGCGCTGATAAACAAAACGCACCGGCTCAGCAGTTAAACGCTGCTTGAGACTGGAAGACATCAACTCCATCAGGCTGGCTTCCATCTCATGCACTAAATCGTATTCGGCATCGCGGGTCATCTTCATTGAATAGGCATTCAGCGCGTCATAATCAAAGAAGCCTTTGAAAATATCATCGAGGCAGTAACGCAGAATGTTATCCAGAAGAATCATCGGTTTGCGTCGACGCGGCGCTTCTGGCGGTAAATTCACAAAGCGTGGCACTTTATCTGATGGGATCTCCAGCAGCGCGTAACGGATGGTATCGCCACGGATAATTTCCACCGCCAAATAGGTGTAATCATCTTTCAGGAACTGCACTAAGTCAGTGTCAGGATTGATTAAAATCGGCGTAATGTGCTGACGCAGATACTGCTTAAAATAATGACGAAGCCAGTTTTGTTGATTGACGGAGAGCTGGCGTTCATTAATCAGGAAGATCTGGTTACGCGCCATCTCCAGCAGCAGCTCGTTGTAGAGGCCGTCGAATTCCTGATCGGCTTTCAGCACCCGGGACTGAATTTTGCCCAGTAAATGGCGGGAATGAGAGTTGGAGCCTTGTTCTTCGCTAATAATGATGCGTCGCTTCAGTTCAGCGAAGCGGACTTTATAGAACTCATCAAGGTTATTGGAATAGATCCCCAGGAAACGCATCCTTTCAATCAGCGGGTTAGATTTGTCCGCCGCTTCCTGAAGCACGCGTTCATTGAACGATAACCAACTGAGCTCTTTTTCGATGTATAGCTTTTCCTGACCCATTACCACTTTTACTCCGTTTTATTCACGGGACACTGCCTGGATATTATGGCGAGCAATATTGGCAGATGTCCAACTATGCCAGAAAAGGGGGAAAAAAACTGCTGGAGCTTGCGATTTACAGGTGAATTGAAAAACGCCAGCGGCAGAGCTGGCGCTTTAACTACGGGGCATTACTCGTCGGCAGCGTAGCCCTGCGGCGGCAGACGTTGACCATCCAGCCACGCGGCGTTTTCGTGCATTTTCAGACGACCATCGGCAAACCAGCTAATCACCAGTGGATAAATAGCGTGTTCCTGGGTTTGCACGCGGGCGGTGATGTCATCTTCCGTATCACCAGCAAATACCGGGACTTTCGCCTGTAAAATAACCGGGCCACCGTCCAGTTCATCGGTGACGAAATGCACCGATGTACCGTGCTCTTCATCGCCATTTTCCAGCGCCTGACGATGGGTGTGTAATCCGGGATATTTCGGCAGCAGAGAAGGGTGAATGTTCAGCAAACGCCCGGCATAGTGGGAGACAAACGCCGGGCTGAGAATGCGCATAAAACCAGCCAGCACGACCACATCGGGTGCGTACATGTCGATTTCATGAATCAACTCCCGGTCATAGGCTTCACGACTGTCAAACGCGCTGGCGATGAGCGTATGCGTTGCAATACCCGCCTGGCGGGCGCGTTCAAGGCCGAACGCGTCGGCCTTATTGCTGAAAACTGCCCGTACGGTGCCTTTAATTTTGTTGGTTTTACAGGCGTCAATAATTGCCTGTAAATTACTTCCGTTGCCGGAAATAAGCACCACAATATTCATTATTCGATAACCACGCGTTGTTCGGAATCAGAGGCTTTGATGATACCGATTTTCCACGCGTTTTCACCGTTGGCATTGAGCAGGGCGAGGGCTTTGTCCACTTCCGGAGCAGGCAGGGCAATAATCATCCCGACGCCGCAGTTGAAGGTGCGATACATTTCATGGCGTTCAACGTTACCTGCCGTTTGCAGCCAGTTGAACACTTCCGGCCACTGCCAGGAAGATTCATCAATCACTGCCTGGGTATTATCTGGCAATACGCGTGGAATGTTTTCCCAGAAGCCGCCGCCGGTCAGGTGCGCAATGGCATGCACATCGACCTTTTCAATCAACTCCAGCACTGACTTCACGTAAATGCGGGTCGGTGCCAGCAGATGATCGGCTAATGGCTTACCATCAAGTTCGGTGGTTTGCGGATCACAACCGCTGACTTCAAGAATTTTGCGCACCAGCGAATAGCCGTTCGAGTGCGGACCGCTGGAACCGAGTGCAATCAGCACATCGCCGTCGCTGACTTTAGAGCCGTCGATGATTTCTGATTTTTCTACCACGCCAACGCAGAAACCCGCGACATCGTAATCCTCACCGTGATACATCCCCGGCATTTCTGCCGTTTCGCCACCCACCAGTGAACAGCCCGATTGCAGACATCCTTCCGCGATACCGCTGATCACCGCTGAAGCGGTATCAACATCCAGTTTTCCGGTTGCGTAATAGTCGAGGAAAAACAGCGGCTCTGCACCTTGCACCACCAGGTCATTAACGCACATGGCGACCAGATCAATACCAATGGTGTCGTGACGTTTTAAGTCCATTGCCAGACGCAGCTTGGTACCTACGCCGTCAGTGCCGGAAACCAGCACGGGTTCACGATATTTTTGCGGCAATGCACACAGCGCACCGAAGCCGCCCAGACCGCCCATCACTTCCGGACGACGCGTTTTCTTCACTACGCCTTTGATTCTTCCAACCAGAGCATTACCCGCGTCAATATCAACACCGGCATCTTTGTAGCTAAGAGAGGTTTTATCGGTCACTGCTTGGGTCCCCACGCGTTACTTGCGGTAGAAAAATAAAATTCGGCGCAATTCTAACAGGGAAAGCAAACGTTTGCGAGACTGCTTTACACAACCTTTTTGCACGTCTTTTGCCCAGGCGCGCGGCGAAAGAAGACTTGTACCAGGGTAAAGGTTAGTTTTCGGATGGAATAATCTTCTTTCATAACCATTTGAATATAAAATAACTTTATCTCAAACCGTTATCATTTTGACTAAAGTCAACGAAAAGAATATTGCCGCCTTGAAGAAAGGAGGTATAATCCGTCGATTTTTTTTGTGGCTGCCCCTCAAAGGAGAAAGAGTATGAAGATCGTGGAAGTCAAACACCCACTCGTCAAACACAAGCTGGGACTGATGCGTGAGCAAGATATCAGCACCAAGCGCTTTCGCGAACTCGCTTCCGAAGTGGGTAGCCTGCTGACTTACGAAGCGACCGCCGACCTCGAAACGGAAAAAGTAACTATCGAAGGCTGGAACGGCCCGGTAGAAATCGACCAGATCAAAGGTAAGAAAATTACCGTTGTGCCAATTCTGCGTGCGGGTCTTGGTATGATGGACGGTGTGCTGGAAAACGTTCCGAGCGCGCGCATCAGCGTTGTCGGTATGTACCGTAATGAAGAAACGCTGGAGCCGGTACCGTACTTCCAGAAACTGGTTTCTAACATCGATGAGCGTATGGCGCTGATCGTTGACCCAATGCTGGCAACCGGTGGTTCCGTTATCGCGACCATCGACCTGCTGAAAAAAGCGGGCTGCAGCAGCATCAAAGTTCTGGTGCTGGTCGCTGCGCCAGAAGGTATCGCTGCGCTGGAAAAAGCGCACCCGGACGTCGAACTGTATACCGCATCGATTGATCAGGGACTGAACGAGCACGGATACATTATTCCGGGCCTCGGCGATGCCGGTGACAAAATCTTTGGTACGAAATAAAGAATAAAAATAATTAAAGCCGACTTTAAGAGTCGGCTTTTTTTTGAGTAAAGCGCCTATAACACATAATACAGAGGATAATACTATGACGCGCCGTGCTATCGGGGTGAGTGAAAGACCGCCACTTTTACAGACAATCCCGCTTAGTTTGCAACATTTGTTCGCCATGTTTGGTGCAACCGTCCTGGTGCCCGTCTTATTTCATATTAACCCGGCGACTGTACTGTTATTTAACGGTATTGGAACGCTGCTGTATCTCTTCATCTGTAAAGGGAAAATTCCGGCTTATCTTGGTTCCAGCTTTGCCTTTATTTCACCGGTATTGTTACTGTTGCCGTTAGGGTATGAAGTCGCGCTGGGCGGCTTTATTATGTGCGGCGTGCTGTTCTGCCTGGTTTCTTTTATCGTGAAGAAAGCGGGGACCGGCTGGCTGGACGTGCTGTTTCCACCTGCGGCAATGGGCGCAATCGTTGCCGTCATCGGTCTGGAGCTGGCGGGCGTAGCTGCCGGTATGGCGGGTTTACTCCCGGCTGAAGGGCAAACGCCAGACTCCAAAACCATCATCATCTCTATTACCACCCTGGCGGTCACGGTTTTAGGTTCCGTGCTGTTCCGTGGTTTCCTGGCAATTATCCCGATTTTAATTGGCGTGCTGGTGGGGTACGCGCTCTCTTTCGCAATGGGAATTGTCGATACCACGCCGATTATTAATGCTCACTGGTTTGCGCTGCCAACCCTCTATACGCCGCGCTTCGAGTGGTTTGCCATTCTGACTATTCTGCCAGCGGCGTTAGTGGTTATTGCCGAACACGTAGGGCACCTGGTAGTAACGGCTAATATCGTCAAAAAAGATCTGCTGCGCGATCCAGGTCTGCACCGTTCGATGTTTGCTAACGGCCTGTCGACTGTGATCTCCGGCTTCTTTGGCTCTACGCCAAATACCACTTACGGAGAAAACATTGGCGTGATGGCGATCACCCGTGTTTACAGTACTTGGGTTATCGGCGGGGCGGCGATTTTCGCTATCCTGCTTTCCTGCGTCGGTAAACTGGCTGCCGCTATCCAGATGATCCCATTGCCGGTGATGGGCGGCGTTTCGCTGCTGCTTTATGGTGTCATCGGTGCTTCCGGTATTCGTGTTTTGATCGAATCGAAAGTGGATTACAACAAAGCACAGAACCTGATCCTGACTTCCGTGATTTTGATCATCGGCGTCAGTGGCGCGAAGGTAAACATCGGCGCGGCGGAGTTGAAAGGTATGGCGCTGGCGACCATCGTCGGTATCGGCTTAAGTTTGATCTTCAAACTGATCAGTGTGCTGCGCCCTGAAGAAGTGGTGCTGGACGCAGAAGACGCGGATATAACAGACAAATAATGTACCGACCGGGCAGTGTTGCTGCCCGGTTCAAACATCATGGGATTCTGTGGTAAACTTCTCGCGATTTTGTGAAATCCTGGTTGAGGTATCTCTGAACACACCGGCACAGCTCTCTTTGCCACTTTATCTTCCTGACGACGAAACCTTTGCAAGTTTCTGGCCGGGGGATAACTCCTCTTTACTGGCTGCGCTGCAAAACGTGCTGCGTCAGGAACATAGCGGTTACATCTATCTCTGGGCACGCGAAGGCGCGGGGCGCAGCCATCTGCTGCACGCGGCTTGCGCGGAATTGTCGCAGCGTGGCGATGCGGTGGGCTATGTCCCGCTGGATAAACGCACCTGGTTTGTTCCGGAAGTGCTCGACGGTATGGAGCATTTGTCGCTGGTCTGTATCGACAACATTGAGTGTATTGCAGGCGATGAGTTGTGGGAGATGGCGATTTTCGATCTCTACAATCGAATTCTGGAATCGGGCAAAACACGATTGTTGATCACCGGCGATCGTCCACCGCGGCAGTTGAATCTGGGATTACCGGATCTCGCGTCGCGACTCGACTGGGGGCAGATCTACAAATTGCAGCCACTTTCTGATGAAGATAAGTTGCAGGCGCTACAGTTACGCGCGCGTTTGCGTGGTTTTGAACTGCCGGAAGATGTGGGGCGTTTCTTGCTGAAGCGGCTCGACAGAGAAATGCGCACGCTATTTATGACGTTGGATCAGTTGGATCGTGCGTCGATTACCGCGCAACGTAAGCTGACCATTCCGTTTGTGAAAGAAATTCTGAAGTTGTAGATAAGGTGTTTATTGTCGGATGCGGCGCGAACGCCTTATCCGAACTACGCGAAGTTAATCCATAGTATTCGTAGGCCGGATAAGACGTGGCAAGCGTCGCATCCGGCAATGTGCTTCAACTAGCGATGGAGCACATCTTAACCCACGATTTCCAGTACCTGCTCCGGTGGACGACCAATCCGCGCTTTGCCATTCGCGACCACAATCGGGCGCTCCATTAGCTTCGGATTATCCACCATTGCCTGAATCAGCGCCTCTTCGCTAAGCGAACTGTCAGCCAGGTTCAGTTCTTTATAAAGATCCTCTTTCTGGCGCATCAATTCACGGGCGCTATTCATCCCCAGCATTTTCAGCAAATCGCGCAGCGTTGCCGCATCGGCGGGTGTCTCAAGGTAGAGTACCACTTCTGGCTCCACGCCGTTTTCTTTCAGCAGGTTCAGCGTTTCCCGGCTCTTTGAACAGCGTGGGTTATGGTAGATTTTTACCTGTTTGGTCATTGTTCTTCCTTTAATGCGAATTACATCTTGGTATAAGGCTTAAAGCGTTCCTGCAGCTGGCGCAACTGGTCGATGCGCGCATCGTAACGCGCTTGTTGCAGGCTGCCTAATTTCACCTGCGAACTGGCGCTACTCAACAGCGAAATGGCCTGATCGAGTCGTCCGGCGAGCGCATAACCTTCTGCTCGCGCAGCCAGCTCCTGATCGCGGTTATTTAGCGCGGCTTCCGCCTGTGCCAGTAAATCCCAGCCGTTGCTGTCATCTTTATTATTAAAGGTGTAGCGATTGAGAATATTGGCCGCTTCTTGTGGTTGACCGCCTTGCAGATAAGCGTTTGCCAGGTTGAGCTGCAACACCGGATTGGTGCGCAAATCACGGGCATTTTTCAGGCGATTGATTGCCTCATTGGCTTTGTTTTGCCCAAGATCGATATCGGTAGCCAGATCGAGATACCATGCGTTGCCAGGTTCTGCCGCCAGTAACGGTTGCAGCGTTTTACGCGCCTCGTCGTATTTATTGGCTTCCATCGCCTGTAAAGCACGACCATATTGCGCCGCTCGTTGCTGACGAACGTTTCCTTTCGCCCATTCATCCAGCAAATCACTGGTGAGCTGGTTACGTCCGGAATTATACATCCCCAGTGTGCGCGCTTTCGCCAGATAGAAATCTTCCGACGACTGCACCACCATCGGTCGCATCTGATTAGCACGGTTGCGGGCATCTGCCAGACGACTTTCCGGCAACGGGTGAGTCAATAAAATTTCCGGCGGGCGCGAGGAGTAACGCGCCTGATCGAGTAATTTTTCGAGGAAGGTTGGCATCGCCTGCGGATCGAATCCCGAGCGTTGCAGCACCTGAATACCAATGCGGTCCGCTTCCTGTTCATTTTGCTGGGTGAAACTGATCATCCCCTGACGTGTTCCCGCCAGTGTACCGGTCAGCGCCGCCATCCCCGCCTGCGGACTGGCCATCGCCAGTAAAATAGAACCTAACGCGCCGACCCAGGTCAGCGGCGCGCTGCGTTGTTGATCTTCCATCGCTCGCGCCAGGTGACGTTGGGTGACGTGGGAGATTTCGTGCGCCATAACTGAAGCCAGTTGACTTTCGTTATCGGAATAACGGAACAGGGCAGAGTGCAGCACCACGTTGCCGCCAAAGAAAGCAAAGGCGTTAATTTCGTCGTTGTTGATCAGAAAAAAATGAAACGGTGTCTTAACCGAATTGGCATGCGAAACCAGACGCATCCCCAGCGAATTAATATATTGCGTTAACAGCGGGTCATTAATTAACGGCGCGCTGCCGCGTAGCTGGCGGACATAATAGTCGCCCATCTGCATTTCCTGACCAATGGAAAGCGTGCTTCCTGCGGAGGTTCCCATATCCGGCAAGGTGTCTGCGCTGTCGGCAAACGCCGGGGCTACCTGACCAATGGTCATAGCAGCAATGAGGGTTGCAACCAGGTTTTTTTTCAACTGCCTGAACATAACCTCTATCCTGTATTTCTGAAGATAGTCATTTGACCGATACTGTGAAATATCGTTCCCACCGCGCCGCATTTGAGTGTAACGGCGAAGATTAGCCCACTCAAATGACTTTTCAGTTTCCTGAATCCGTCATAAAAAGCGAAGTCTTTTTTGTGACATTTCGATACAATTGCGGATCGCAATCCCGCTCTTGAGGTTCAGGGAAGGTCTTTATGCTCGAAATGTTGATGCAATGGTATCGCCGCCGTTTTAGCGACCCGGAAGCGATTGCCTTGCTGGTTATTTTAGTTGCCGGATTTGGCATTATCTTTTTCTTTAGTGGCCTGCTTGCTCCGTTGCTGGTGGCTATTGTGCTGGCCTATTTGCTGGAATGGCCAACTGTGCGCCTGCAATCTATTGGCTGCTCCCGCCGCTGGGCGACGTCGATTGTATTGGTGGTTTTTGTCGGTATATTGCTACTGATGGCGTTCGTGGTACTGCCTATCGCCTGGCAACAGGGCATCTACTTAATTCGCGATATGCCGGGGATGCTCAATAAGCTTTCTGACTTTGCCGCCACGTTGCCGCGCCGCTATCCGGCGTTAATGGATGCGGGCATTATTGATGCAATGGCCGAAAATATGCGCAGTCGGATGCTGACCATGGGCGATTCGGTGGTGAAAATTTCCCTCGCCTCGCTGGTCGGTTTGCTGACCATAGCCGTCTATCTGGTGCTGGTGCCATTGATGGTCTTCTTCCTGCTGAAAGACAAAGAGCAGATGCTGAACGCCGTTCGTCGGGTGCTGCCGCGCAACCGTGGACTGGCAGGACAGGTGTGGAAGGAGATGAATCAACAAATCACCAACTATATCCGCGGCAAAGTGCTGGAGATGATCGTGGTGGGGATCGCCACCTGGCTGGGGTTCTTGCTCTTTGGGCTGAACTATTCGCTGCTGCTGGCGGTGCTGGTCGGCTTCTCGGTACTTATTCCGTACATTGGCGCATTTGTGGTGACCATTCCGGTGGTTGGCGTGGCGCTATTCCAGTTTGGTGCAGGCACGGAATTCTGGAGCTGCTTCGCAGTGTATCTGATTATTCAGGCGCTGGACGGCAACCTGTTAGTACCGGTGTTGTTCTCCGAAGCGGTTAACCTGCATCCGCTGGTGATTATTTTATCGGTGGTGATCTTCGGTGGTTTGTGGGGATTCTGGGGCGTATTCTTCGCCATTCCATTGGCGACCCTGATCAAAGCCGTGATCCACGCCTGGCCCGATGGGCAAATAGCGCAAGAATAATCTTCAGCCCGACGAACTGTTTCGCCGGGCTGATTTTTCAGGATTCCTGACGTAAATAGATAGCCCGATAACACATACTCACCAGCACTGCACCGCCGATAATATTACCCAGCATCACCGGGAGCAGATTGGCGGTAATAAAATGGCTTACCGTCAGTGCCGGAAAATTGTCTGCGCTACTGTGCGCCAGTTGCCAGAAGGGGGGAGGGGCGAAATGGCGAATGGCAATGGCGAACGGAATCACAAACAAATTGGCGATACAGTGCTCAAAGCCACTGGCGACAAACAGGGTGATGGGCAAAATCATGGCGACGATTTTGTCGCATAACGAACGCCCGCAATAACTCATCCAAAGCGCCAGGCAAACCATCAGATTGCACATAATGCCGAGGCTGACAGATTCAGTAAATGTATGATGCATTTTGCCCTCGGCGCAGTGTAAAACCGCGACTCCCCACATCGCGTTTTCACTCATCACCAGCCCGGAAAACCAGATTAACAAACTGAAACAGGCAATACCTGCCAGATTACCGCAGGCCACCAGAAGTGCGTTAATCAGCCAAGTTCGCCAACTAATAACGCCCCGACTTTTTGCCATCACCGTCATTACCGACGAGGTGAACAGGCTGGTGCCGCAAACCGCCAGCAAAATAAAGCCGAGTGTAAAGCAAAGGCCGCCCACCAGATGGGTTAATGCCTGTGAAGACGGGGCATCGGCGATAACGGAAAGGTAAAAAGTAAATCCGATCGCCATAAACACGCCAGCGGACATCGCCATTAAAAAGACCGACACTTTACTGCGGGCAATTTTATGGGCGGCAATCCGTTCAGCGATTGCCGCTTTTCTGGCGCTCAACTGCAAGTCGAAAGAGAGTTTGTTTCTCATGCATACTCCTGCAAAAGCAGATTACAACACCTCGCGAACCGAGATCCCCAGACGCTGCATTCGTGACAGCAGCGTGGTGCGCTTCATCCCTAATCGTGTCGCCGCGCCACGGGGCCCGGCAACAATGCCATTGGTTTCTCGCAATACCTGAACAATGCGCTGACGTTCTTCTTCGTCATTCTCTGGCGTCGTCGGGTGCAGCAACTGCGCCATTGAACTGCGAAGCGCTGAATCTTCATTTAGCGTCGGCAGTAAACGGCTTTGTCGGACATTTAGATGTAAATTCAGACTGTTACCACGAGTCAACAGTACCGCCCGCTCAATCACGTTTTCCAGCTCGCGCACGTTGCCCGGCCAATCCCACGACATCAACTGGCGTAGTGCCTCGGTCGGGATGGCGTCAATTGCGCGATTCATATGGCGCGCCATTTTTTGCGTGAAATGCTTTGCTAAAAGAGGGATATCTTCCGGACGGTCGCGCAGCGGCGGCAATTCCAGTGGGAAGACATTCAGGCGATAAAAGAGATCGCTGCGAAACTGGCGATCTTCAACCATTTGCCACAAATCACGGTTGGTGGCGGCAATGACTCTGACATTTACCGGGATCGTTCTACTCCCGCCGAGACGCTCAATCTCCCGTTCCTGCAATACGCGCAGCAGTTTAGGCTGAAGTTCTAACGGCAGATCGCCAATTTCATCGAGAAACAACGTGCCGCCATCGGCAATTTCAAAACGACCACGATGGGTATTAATCGCACCAGTAAACGCCCCTTTGTCATGACCGAATAACTCACTTTCCAGAAGACTGGCGGGGATGGCAGCGCAGTTGATTTTGACCAGCGGCTTGTCGCGTCGCGGGCTAAGTTGATGGATCGCTCTGGCGATCACCTCTTTGCCGGTTCCGGTTTCACCGCAAATCAACACCGTACTGTCGCTCTTCGCCACAATATCTACCTGCTGGAGTAGGTCTTCCATTGCCTGGCTTTGATAGATAATGTCACCGATGCCCAGATTCGAAAGGAGCTGCTCGCTAAGCTGGTGGTTTTCTTGCTGCAAACTTTCCTGCAAATCGGTCATGCTACGCCAGGCATCGGCATTGCCAACGGCAATAGCGATGCGATCGGCTATGTGTTGTAGTAGCTGGCAGTTTTCCTCACTAAAGAGAGTGGAAGAGGTATGCGCCAGCAACAATGCACCCGGTGTATGGTTGCCAAAGGTAAGCGGTATAAGGAGCGCAGATTCGCAGCCGTTAGATGCAAGTAAGAGTAATAACGGGTCGCGTTGCCAGAGAAACAGATCGTCTGCACGGTGCGTCAAGGTCGGTTGTCGGGTTTGTAGCGTTTGTGTCAGCAATACACTGTCGCCAGGCATATTGCGTGGCAGACACGCACAATGTGAGGCAGAAAGATCGCTGCACCACAGGCTAAACTTCTCGTTCTTTCGATGATCGCCCAGTACCATACTGACTGAAGCCAGACCGAAAAAATGATGGATCTCACGAGCGACGTCAGCGATCAGATCGTCGAGATCAAGATGTGACAGCACTGCATTAGTAATATCAACCAGTACCCGATGATGATCGCGATCTTTCTCCAGCAAACGCAGCGCCACCTGCTGTTCTTCATCATTGAGCCATGATTGCAGAACCGGGGTGATTATCCGCGCCAGCCAGTTAAACAGTGTGCAATCCTGGGGAGTAAAACGACTGCCGTGGGTGCGAATAAAGCGTAGCTCCGCCATTCCACTACTGCCGAGAAGGACGGCGTGACGCGAATAATCGACCATCTCGCCCTGATACTCTGTTGTTGCCGTCACATCGCTGCCATCATCATGGTAGCGGTAATAGAAGTTGCTTTTGAGAACATGCAGTTCAATAAGTTGTACCGGGCTGAACGGCGGCGGCAGCGGGATGAAGGCGCGTAATAAAGACGCCTTACCGTGTTTCTGCGCTAACCGCTCCGCGAGCATTCCGTTTACCGCTTCAATTGTTATTCCTTGCGGCGGGGCAAACATCGCCTCGTCTGACATAGCCATCAACAGTCCTTATTAATGAGAAATCCTTCTCACGTAATTTTTCTGGCCATCAGATAGATGGCCGGTTCCTGCACAATTTCATCCAACAGATGAATGAATTGAATGCTACGCGCCTGCCACACAGACGTCGCGTCATCCGCCAGTGGCGCGAATGCCCGGGTCAACAGGGCGGTGTGGCTGGCGTCAATAACAATCTCACCAAAAGTCATCACCCCCAGCATCTTACGTCGGGCTTGCTCCTCTTCGACCAGTGCAAGCCAATCTTCGTATTCCGTCAGTGGGCAGGGGAAGGCGACATTCAGACAATCAATCACGCCAACGTGATGACCGATAGCCAGCGAGTAATACATTACCTGAGAGCTGTGTTCCGGCATCTCGTCGCTACTGGCGACAAACTTTTTTCGCAGCGTCCAGAAAACAATTTCCCCGCACTCTTCAGTCATGTAACCCCCGGAGTACGCGAAAGAGTTGCTGAACGATACTATTGAGACGTGGATCGTCGGCATCGCGCAACCAGGTGTTAACCCGATTTCCTGTAGGATCGTCGCTTAAATGGCGCAGGAGCCGATCGCAAATTTCTCGCCCCTGACGATAGCCCGCCAGCCGCCGCGCTTCTCGCTCAATGGCGATACGCTGTGATGGCGGGATCTGCGGCCACAACGGTTGCATAGTCACCCCGGTGGGATCGCGATAATCCACCGCGTGAATCTTCTGTTGCAGCAAACCGAGCGCCACGGCGAAACCGTGAATGGTGGCGGCCGGTGTTGGCGGGCAGCCGGGGATCCAAACATCAATGGGGACAATGGTGTCGCTACCGCCCCAGACGCTGTAGAGATCGTGGAAAATACCGCCGCCGACACCGCACGCGCCGTAGGAAACACAAATTTTATGATCGGGGGCAGACTCATACGCCCGAAGTGCAGGCATACGCATCGCCCGGGTGACTGCGCCAGTAAATAACAAAATATCGGCGTGACGCGGTGATGAAACAACCTTAATGCCAAAACGTTCTGCGTCGAATACGGGTGTGATGGCGGCAAAAATTTCGATTTCACAGGCGTTGCAGCCGCCGCAATCGACGCGATAAACGTAAGCCGAGCGACGGATATCCTGTAGCAAATGCCGCTTCATCTTTTGCGTTTGCTCATCCAGCGTGATGGGCTGGCTGACATGTTGTGTAAGCACTGGACTCATAGCTGCTCCTTAGCCACCAGCGGTACATCTGTATCGTCGTTGATCAGCGTCGCGCGTTGTTTGCACTCCGGGCAGACGCTCGCTTGCGCCCGCAACATTTCGCGGTTTTGTGGCGCATTTTGTTGCTGTGCCAACAATTCAGCAGCCAGTGCGACGGTTTTTTGCGGGGCAAACGGGCGTTCGCAACGGCTGCAACGTTGTAGATGGAACGTCGCGCGGGTATAGAGATCGGCTTTATTGGTGACGGTCAGTTCAAAGTTATTGGTAAGCTGGATGGCTCTGGTCGGGCACACTTCTTCACAACGTCCGCAGTAAATACAACGCCCCAGATAGAGCTGCCAGGTGCGCGAATTTTGCTGGTCGTCGGTCTGGATAGTCAGCGCATTTGCCGGACAAGCACAGGCGCAGGCACCGCAGGCAATACATTGGCTGGGCATCAGGTCCGGTTTCCCGCGAAAGCCTGGGCTGACCTCCAGTGGCGCGAAGGGATATTTCACCGTCGCGGTTCCGGCGCGCATAATAGTTTTCAGTAACTTCAGCATCTTCTGTCCTTACTTCAGCGGCGAACGGTTACGATCAATGCCGTAGCGTTCGATCTCTTTATACGGCACGGTTTTTGACTGGCGCTTGCGCACATCTACCAGCGTCACACGGTCGGTACAGGAGTAGCAGGGATCAAGGCTACCGATAATCAGCGGTGCGTCAGAAACGGTATTGCCGCGTAGCATGTAACGCAGCACTGGCCAGTTGGCGTAGGTGGCGGCACGACAGCGCCAGCGGAACAATTTTTGGTTATCACCGAGCATGCTCCAGTGCACGTCTTCACCGCGTGGCGCTTCAACAAAGCCCAGCGCGAATGCGTGAGGTTTATAGCTAAAGCCTTCGGTCAGCAGCGGGGTATCCGGCATGTTGTCGAGGGCAAATTCCAGCATTGCCAGCGAATCAAACGTCTCTTTGACACGGACCATCACGCGGGAGAAAACATCGCCGCCGGTGAAGGTAAACAGTGTTTTTGGAATATTGCCGTAGTCGGCGTAGGGGTGATCAAAGCGCAAATCACGGGCAAAACCACTGCCGCGGATCAGCGGCCCTACAGGGCTATAATCACGGGCGATTTGTCGGTCGAGAATGCCAATGCCCTGAGTGCGTTGTTCCATATTCGGCGTAGCAAGCAGCATCTCTACCAGCTCCGACACGTCGGCGCGCATCTCGCGCACCAGTTTCAGCGTTTGCAGACGTTGCTCTTTGAGAATATCGCGGCGAACACCACCAATCAGATTCAGACCGTAGGTTTTACGCGACCCGGTCAGCAATTCCGCCATCGTCATCGACTTTTCCCGCACGCGGAAAAATTGCATAAAGCCGGTATCAAAACCAACAAAATGGCAGGAGAGGCCAAGGTTGAGCAAATGACTGTGTAGCCGTTCGACTTCCAGCAGAATCGAGCGAATGGTATGCGCTCGTTGCGGCACCTCAATCCCCAGTGCATTTCCAACCGAGTTGGTATAGGCCACACTGTGGGCAAAACCGCAAATCCCACACACGCGGTCTGATAAGAAGGTCACTTCGTTGTAGCCCATCCGCGTTTCTGCCAGTTTCTCCATGCCGCGATGGACATAAAACAGGCGGTAATCAGCATCGACAATTTGCTCGCCATCCACAAACAAGCGGAAGTGACCCGGTTCATCGGAGGTGATATGCAGCGGGCCGACAGGGATCACCTGCGCATCGCTGTTGCCCTCATTGATAAACGGATACGTTTCGGAATCAGTCGTCGGTTCAGGGCGCAGTCGATAATCCATCGCATCTTTGCGCAGCGGATGCATATCTTCCGGCCAGTCATCGGGCAACACCAGGCGACGCTGATCCGGCAGGCCAACCGGAATCAGCCCGTACATATCGCGAATTTCTCGCTCGCCCCAGACCGCGGCAGGGACGCGCGGTGTGACTGACGGAAACTCCCGACTGTCGGCATCGACCAGTGCCTTCACTACGATCCAGCATTTTTCGGCCCCTTCCATAGAAAGGGCATAATAAACCGCGTAATGACCGTTAAGTGTCCGCTCGTCGTTGCCAAACAGGACCGGAAGCCAGCCATCATGTTGATAATAAAGATAATGTACAACGTCAGGCAGCAGATTGATTTTCACCGTAATGGTGACCTGTTCAGGCGTTTGTCGCTCTTCATCCAGCACCGCGCCGGGGAACTGCGTTTTCAGGGCGGCGAGAATCGCTTCGCCACGATTTGACGATGAATTAACGTTCACTGTGTTTCTCCGAAACAGATGCGGTGCCTGAAGGCAAAAAATCATGCCAGGTGCTACGTTGTGCAGGCAGGTCGTGCGTCCCTGAGAGGACTATAGTGGAAGCGCCCGCCAGGATCCTGATGACAGGTTGTGGAATATGCGTTCCCATCGCCAGCATCATGACCAGCAGAATCACCATTGGCGAGGTGGTCAACCAGCCGAGATCACCCCGGTTAACGGCCTGCGGCGGTTTCGCCATTAACACCCGCGCTGCCATCCGTACCAGGCCCGCCAGCACCAGCGTTAACAGCAATAACAGCAGGACGATAATCAGCAGGTGATTACGTGCCAGTCCGGCGGTAATGGTCATAAATTCGCTAAGAAAAATGTTGAAGGGCGGCATCCCTGCCAGCGCCAGCGCACCGCCGCCAAACAGCACGGCGGTAAATGGCATGATTTTGAGCATCCCACAGACGACGTTGAGATCGCGCGTGCCGTACTTGAGCAGTACATTGCCGGAACCGCAGAACAGCAGCGTTTTTGCCAGACTGTGGTTTAAGATGTGCAGCAGCGCGGCAAAAATTCCCAGCGGCCCGCCAATGCCTAGCGCCACCGCGACCAGCCCCATGTTCTCCACGCTGGAGTACGCCAGCAGACGCTTAATGTCCCGCTGTACCAGAATGAAAAATGCCGCCACGGCAACCGACAACATGCCGAAGATGAGCAACAACCGGTTGGGGAAATCGCTGCCGATGGCTTGGCAAATAATGATGTAATAGCGAATCAGCACCAACAGCGCGCAGTTCAGCAATACGGCGGAGAGCAGGGCGCTGACCGGACTCGGCGCTTCACTGTGAGCATCCGGCAGCCAGGCGTGCATGGGAAATAGCCCGGTTTTGGTACCAAAGCCAATTAGCAAAAACACAAAGGCCAACAGCATTAATGTTGGGTCAAGCAAGGACGATTGCTTAAGAACCTCGCTCCAGAATATCGCCATTTCTGCCTGCGGCATAACGCTGGCGGCGTTGGCGTATACCAGCACGGTACCGAACAGACCAAAAGCGACACCAACAGTACAAATAATGATGTACTTCCATGCAGCTTCCAGCGATGAACGCTGACCGTAAATGCCTACCAGAAACGCCGAGCTTAAGGTGGTGGCTTCGATCGCCGCCCACATCACAATCAGGTTATTGCTGGTAACAACCAGCAGCATGGTGAACAAAAACAGATGGAAGAAACCGTAGTAATCGCACAGCGTAACGGGTGAAAGCTCGCCGTGTGCCACTTCATGACGCATGTAGCCAATCGAGTAAATACCGGTGAGAAAGCCAATCACACCAAGAATGGCGAGGAACAAACCGCCCAGACCATCAATATGAAGCCACAGTCCCGCAGCGAATATTTCTCCTGCATTAGCGGCAGTTTGGACCACCCAGAGTGCCAGAATCAGCAGCAGTGTGATCCCTAAGCTATGTAATACGGTCACCGTGCGAGTCGCAGAAAGTCTCCGTTTCCGGCAGGCAAAACAGAGCAGCGAAAAAAGCAGCGGCGTGAGCAGGAGTAAAGCGAACATCACAGAATAACTCATCTCATTATCCCTTCAGCGCGGTCAAGTTGTTCACGTCCAGCGTGCCGTGGGTACGCCATATTTTTCTTGCCAGTAACACCATCACAATGACGGCGAAGATGGCGTCGGTAGCGATACCTATTTCCACCAGTTCCGGTGCTCGCCAGGCAAGAAGCGCCAGCACCAGATGGGAGCCGTTTTCCATCAGGCAGTAACCAAAAATTTGCCGCAGGATATTGCGCTGGCTGACAATGCACAGCAGGCCAAGCAGAAAATGACCTAACGCTACCGCCAGCGCCGGTTTCAGCCCGGTAGCCATCGGTAGCTTCACGGGCTGAACGACAAATGCGCAAAGCAGGACAATTAACGCCGCGAGCAGTGCCATCATTGCCGGACCGAATAACGCTTTTTCCGGGATGTTCTGGGGAATATTTCGTGCAGCGTAAGTCATGATTAACGGTACCAGCAGCACTTTGGTGATAAAGGCGCTGGCGGACCAGATCAGCAGTTGCTCTGCGGCGAACAGGCACGAGAGGGTGGCGAAAATAGACACCAGCACCAGTGACTGGCAGGCGTAAAATCCGCATGACAGGCGATAGCTTTTGACGCTAATCACAAACAGTGATGTCAGCATCATCAGTCCCGCCAGATTATTTACGATCATAGAACCGGTCATTCATCATCTCCTTACTGCAACCAGGTCGCGGCGATTACGCTGGAAATCAGCGACATCACAATCAGTACAATCAACACCAGGCGCATTGACCCTGGCAGCGGTGCGGCATCAGCGACGGCCTCGCTCGGTTTGCCAGGCACGACGCGACCAAACCAGCGAATAAACCAGGCGAAACTGGCGACCGATTCAATCATCAGCAGAATCATGGCGGGCAGCAGGATCCAGTACTCCACTGACAACGCAAAACCGGCAGCAAACAGCGGGAATTTACTGAAGAAGCCGTTGAACGGCGGCACGCCGGTAATTGCCAGCGCTGCCACGCAGAAACCCACGCCAGGCAACGGCAGGGTGTGCAATACGCCACGCAGACGCGGCAACAAGCGCGTGCCGCAGCTGTAACTCAGCGCACCTGCTACAAGGAAAAACAGGCTTTTAGCGAACGCGTGGTTGACGATGTAGGCGATGCTACCCTCCAGCGCCAGCCGCGAGCCGAAGATGGAGAGCGACAAGCCGAAGAACATCCAGCCAAGTTGAGTGATGGTCGACCAGGCCAGCAACCGCTTCATATCCTGCTGTGGCAAATACATCAGAAATCCATAAAGAATGGTGACCAGGGCCATGACCATGCCAACGCCGCCAATCACATGCGGGATATTGCCGCCGTCGATAATGGCGCGGGCAAAAATGTAAACGCCCACTTTCACCATCGATGCGGCGTGGAGATAGGCGCTGATCGGTGTTGGCGCTTCCATTGCGTCCGGTAGCCACGCTTGCATCGGTAGCTGGGCCGATTTCCCCCACGCGGCAAACAGGATGCCGCCATAAACCAGATAACGTGCGTCGCCGTGTAACTCGCTCATCGCGCTAAGCGCAAACGTTCCGGTCTGCAAAAACAGCGTGGCGGCGGCAAGATACAACCCCAACGAGCCGATATGAGTGATAAGTAACGCTTTTAGTGCTGAACGCTGCGCTTTATCGCTCTGGTAATAACTGATCAACGCCCAGGAGCAGCCGCCCGTAATTTCAAAAAACAACAACTGACCGAGCAGCGTCGAGGAGAGTACCAGTCCCGCCATCGCGCCGATAAACACCAGCAAAAATGCGTAATAACGATTCGTGCCGTTATGCGGGTGTTCGCGATTTTTATCCGTCAGATAACCCGTGGAGTAGATCGTGACCAGCAAACCGAGAAACACCACCACAAACAGAATCAGCGTACTCACGCGATCAATGACCAGGCCAAACAATGCCACATCCCCCACGTTGACCAACGTCAACGTGACGGCAACTTTATCGGCCTGATAAAACGCGGAGATCAGCGACAACATGCACAGCGTGGTCAGTGCGGCGAACAAAACCCCCATTCGGCGGCCCGACGTTGTGGCGAAAACGAAACGACCAGTGCGCCGATAAAAGGCAGCATTAACGTCGTCAGAGCAAGATTTTCCATATTCCGTCAGTGCTCCTTACAGACCGGTTAACCAGAAGACCCATGCAAGCGCAGCAAGGCTGAAGCCAAGCCAGGTCACATGGTGAATGAGTAAAAAACGCCCGCGTGCCAGCGTGTTTTCTGCGATTGAAGCCAGTACAAAAATCAGCAAAACCTTGAGCAGCGTAACGACAAGTGAAGTCAGCAGGCAGGTGAGAGAAAGTTCTTGCGCGCGCCCAAAGGGCAGAAACAGGGCCACAAACAGTGCTGCCATCACGACCTGTTTCAGCCCCAGCCCCCATTTCGCCAACGCCAGCCCGGCACCGGAATATTCGGTCAGCGGGCCTTCCTGTAATTCCTGTTCTGCTTCAGCAACATCAAAGGGAATTTTTCCCATCTCTATGAAGCAGGCAAAACCACAGGCCAGTAACGCCAGTACGGTGGTTAGCGGCGAGTTCCAGCCCATCGCCAGCGTATTGCTGATCATCTCGATATGCGTGGAATCCGCTATCAGCGCCAATACCAGCAGTGAGAGAATGAGCATGGGTTCGACCAGAATGCCGAGCGTCAACTCGCGACTGGCACCGACTCCCGCAAACGGGCTTCCGGTATCCAGCCCTGAAAGAGCAAAGAAAAAACGAAACAGGGCAAGAAGATAGATAAGGGTGATCAGATCGCCGCCGCCCGCAAAAGGGAAACGGTAATAAATAGTGGTAGGGCCATCGCCAGCACCAGCATGCTGCTGATTAATACCCACGGCATCAGGCGGAACATCAGACCTGAAGATATAGGCGCAACTTCCTGGCGTTTAAACAGTTTGTGGATATCGCGATAATCCTGCCAGATCTCCGGCCCGCGGCGGGAGTGCATACGCGCGCGTATCTGCCGGGAAATACCCGTAAAAAGTGGGGTTAGCATCAGCAGAATCACGGCCTGTGCTAACGCAAAAATGACCAGATATCCGTCGCAAAGAGTTTGTCTCATGGTGATTTCCTTAGACGGCAATAGCGATTAGCAGCACAACCAGTGCGGCGACCACATACAGGCAATAGAGACGAAAGTCGCCGCTTTGCAGATGCTGTATTTCTTTGGCCAGCCGTTGGGTGGCGCTCACGATGGGGCGGATCACCCGCTCATCCCAGAAGGGTTCTGTGCTCTGAGCCCTGGCGGTGACGTGCGCAAGACCTTTATTTAGCCTCAGCGTAGGGTCGAGCTGTTGTCGTAGACGAAATAGCGCAGAAAAGACCACACGCAGCGGCTGCATCACGCCATTGCCTGACGGGGCCATCGCATTTTCCCAGCTGTAGCCGCATGCCCAGGCATCTCCTGTGCGACGAAACGCTGCGCGGCGCGAACGACACCACAGCCAGTAAAGGCCAGGCAGCAAAGGCATCGCCAGTAGTAACAGCAACAGTAATGAAGGAGTGACCCGTGTATGAAACGTGCCGGGTACAAGTGCTATTCCGCTGGCGACAGTGACGGGAGGGGTATCGGTAAACGCATGGGCAATATGCATTATCTTCGGTGCCAGCCAACTGGCACTAAGCGCAATTAATACGCAGAGTGCCGCGAGCAGTAGCATGGCGACGATCATCGTATTTGGCACTTCCTGTGCCTCTTCAGCGTGTGTACTGCGCGGCGCACCACAGAAAGTAATACCGTACATTTTTACGAAGCACATTACTGCCAGCCCACCAGTGACTGCCAGCATTACCATAGCAATAGGACCCGCAAGTTGTAGCGCTACGGCTTCCACACGACTTAGTGAGAACAGCGACTGCCAGGTGTACCATTCGCTGATAAAACCATTCAGCGGAGGAAGGGCTGATATCGCCAGGCAACCAATCAGGCATGCTGCGGCTGTCCACGGCATCCGTTTCGCCAGTGCCCCCATTTTTTCCATGTCGTGGGTATGCAAACGCGAAATAATCGCGCCCGCGCCGAGAAATAGCAGCCCTTTGAACAGCGCATGGTTGAGCAGATGAAACAGTGCGCCGAGCAGTCCAACCACGGTGAGCAGCGGGTCGTGCAGTGACAGACCGACCATCGCCACACCGACCGCCAGCAAAATAATGCCGACGTTTTCGACGGTACTCCAGGCCAGTAGCCGTTTGATATCCTGTTCCGCCAGCGCATACAGCACGCCCAGGAGCGCGGAGATTGCGCCGATCGCCATCACCAGAATGCCCCACCACAGCGGCAAACCCGTTTGCGCCAGCAGATCCATCGCCACTTTCAGGATGCCGAAAATACCGATTTTGACCATTACGCCAGACATCAACGCTGAAGCGTGCGATGGTGCGGCAGGGTGAGCGCGCGGCAACCAGCTGTGCAACGGCATCATCCCGGCTTTCGCGCCAAAACCGAAAAAGGCCAGCAGGAACACCGCCGACGCCAGCCCCGGAGAAAGTGAAAGCGTGCGGAAACTGGCAAAATCGAGGCTGCCGCTTTCGCGCCCCATCAGCAAGAAGGCGATCATTATCAGCACCGATCCGGCGTGGGCGATAAAAAAGTAGAGCATGCCAGCGTTGATCGACGTTTTATCCTGCCTGGCAATGACCAGAAACCAGGAAGACAGCGACATCATTTCAAACAGCACGATGAACCAAAAAGCGTTGTCCATCACCAGCAGGGCAACCATCGATGCGATGAAAAGATTCATAAAGAAGCCCATCGCCGCCGCGCCTTTGCCCTCGTATTCGCGCATATAAGTCAATGAATAGAGCGAACAAACCACCACCAGCAAGGAGATAACCAGCACCATAAATGCCGAGAGGCTATCCATTCGCAGGGTTAAATCGGCAAAGTCAAAAGGGGTGGCAAAATGGGCGACTAAAGTTACACCAGCATGTAATTGCGTAATTCCGCTGATGATGCCAATCACGCCGCCCACCAGCGATGTGATGCCGGAAAGCTTAATAGCCAGTCTGTCCAGACCGAGTAAAAACAGCGAAGCCAGACTGGCAAACAGATAGAGGATCAGCGACCAGGTTAATAATTGCAGGGCATCCATTAGCGTTGCTCCTGAGTGAGGGAAAGGGGATCCTCCCCGCCATTGGCAAACCAGCTTGCGGCAAGGCGCTGTTTTTCTTTCATCTGACGTTGCAGGCTATCGTCGGTGATCAGCCGTAACGCCTGATTCGGGCAAGCGCGAACGCAGGCCGGACCTTCTGGCAAGAAATCACACAGGTCGCATTTCACCGCGACGGTCTGGACACCCGGTTCCCAGCGCAGCAACGCATGTTGGGGCAGCACGTTTTCTTCGCCGTTTTTGAGTGAGCCTTCAGCCTGAAAAACATATTGCGCATGGGCATTCACCGGACGGCTTCCTGAAGCGCTGATTGCGCCAAATGGGCAGACCACGGCGCAAAGCTTGCAGCCAATACAGAGGCTTTCGTTGAGTTGGATCGCATCATCCCTCTGAGAGATGGCATTGACCGGGCAGACCTGCAGGCAAGGGGCTTCCTCACAGTGATGACACACGACAGGGGCAGTGATTGTTGACGTCTTCGCCAGGGCCAGGCGCGGGTGTTGCTGTAAACCTTGCGTTTTATGCACGTCCGAACAGGCAGCGAGACAGGTATTACATCCTGTACACCACAGTGGTTCGGCCACCACAAAGCGGTTCATGTCGGCTCCTTGAAAATGATATGAAACATTGCATTTCATATTGCATAAAGGATGCCATTCTGATTAACTCAATATATTCAATAAGTTATGTATTGACTGGATTCTGAACGGTACAAAAATGATGGTCATTAACGTTCAGCAAAAAATGGATTCGACACCCGTGTCGCAGGGGAAAGCGAGAATGTGATCTTGATCACGAGAAGTGAGGTATGCTGGCCGCAAGCGCAGCCAGCACGGAATGGAGCAGAGTAATCAGGCGTGTTCTTTCAGCCAGTTCAGCACAACGTCGTGGTGATTGCTGGTTTTGAAATCGTCAAAGACATGTTCGATTTTGCCATCAGCGTCAATCAGGAAGCTGATGCGATGAATACCATCGTAGGTTTTGCCCATGAAGGACTTTTCACCCCAGACGCCGAATTGTTCGCACACCTGGTGGTCCTCATCAGACAGGAGCGTAAAGTTAAGCAGCTCTTTTTCCGCAAAACGGGAGAGTTTTTCGGGTTTATCGGTGCTGATACCCAGCACATCAACGCCCGCTTTTTTCAACTCATCCATGTTATCGCGTAAGCCGCAGGCCTGTACGGTACAGCCGGGGGTCATGGCTTTCGGGTAGAAATAAACCAGAACACGCTGTCCCTGGAAGTCGGTCAAATTAACTTGTTCTCCGTCTTGATCCGGCAAGCTAAATTTCGGTGCGATATCACCGGCTTTCAGTGGATTCATTACTTAACTCCATCCTGTTCATCATGTTGGGAATAATTGACGACGTTAATACTGCCTTGTGCATTGAGTTCTGTACATAGGGCTTTGAACGCTTGCTCAATATTTGCTGCGTCCGCAGATGCGGGGCTGTGGGCGGTTATCTGAATATGCAACTGCGCAGCCCGTTCATTTTCAGCAGGTTGCGTGCGCGACACCAGCTCCGCAATGTTCATATGATGCGCGTCGAAAAGTGCTGTGAAGCGTTCAATTAAATGCGGGGAGTCTGCCACATCGACCTGAACCCAGACAGATGCTGGCATTGGCGGACGCGGACGCGCCGTCGTGCGCTTCATCACGATTAAAAGATCCAGTTCTGCACCTTTCAACGGTAACGTTGATTCAATCAGAGTAATGGCATTCCATGAACCGGAAAGCAGCATGATAAACGTGAACTCTTCTCCCAGCATCGCCAGGCGACTGTCTTCAATATTACAGCCGCAACTACTGACATGACGGGTGATGGTGTTCACAATTCCAGGGCGATCGGCACCCAACGCAGTGATCACCAGATAATGTTGCGATGACAGTGTCAAACTGGTTATTCCTTTAAGGGGTGAGTTGTTCTTAAGGAAAGCATAAAAAAAACATGCATACAACAATCAGAACGGTTCTGTCTGCTTGCTTTTAATGCCATACCAAACGTACCATTGAGACACTTGTTTGCACAGAGGATGGCCCATGTTCACGGGAAGTATTGTCGCGATTGTTACTCCGATGGATGAAAAAGGTAATGTCTGTCGGGCTAGCTTGAAAAAACTGATTGATTATCATGTCGCCAGCGGTACTTCGGCGATCGTTTCTGTTGGCACCACTGGCGAGTCCGCTACCTTAAATCATGACGAACATGCTGATGTGGTGATGATGACGCTGGATCTGGCTGATGGGCGCATTCCGGTAATTGCCGGGACCGGCGCTAACGCTACTGCGGAAGCCATTAGCCTGACGCAGCGCTTCAATGACAGTGGTATCGTCGGCTGCCTGACGGTAACCCCTTACTACAATCGTCCGTCGCAAGAAGGTTTGTATCAGCATTTCAAAGCCATCGCTGAGCATACTGACCTGCCGCAAATTCTGTATAATGTGCCGTCCCGTACTGGCTGCGATCTGCTCCCGGAAACGGTGGGCCGTCTGGCGAAAGTAAAAAATATTATCGGAATCAAAGAGGCAACAGGGAACTTAACGCGTGTAAACCAGATCAAAGAGCTGGTTTCAGATGATTTTGTTCTGCTGAGCGGCGATGATGCGAGCGCGCTGGACTTCATGCAATTAGGCGGTCATGGGGTTATTTCCGTTACGGCTAACGTCGCAGCGCGTGATATGGCCCAGATGTGCAAACTGGCAGCAGAAGGGCATTTTGCCGAGGCACGCGTTATTAATCAGCGTCTGATGCCATTACACAACAAACTATTTGTCGAACCCAATCCAATCCCGGTGAAATGGGCATGTAAGGAACTGGGTCTTGTGGCGACCGATACGCTGCGCCTGCCAATGACACCAATCACCGACAGTGGTCGTGAGACGGTCAGAGCGGCGCTTAAGCATGCCGGTTTGCTGTAAAGTTTAGGGAGATTTGATGGCTTACTCTGTTCAAAAGTCGCGCCTGGCAAAGGTTGCGGGTGTTTCGCTTGTTTTATTACTCGCTGCCTGTAGTTCTGACTCACGCTATAAGCGTCAGGTCAGTGGTGATGAAGCCTACCTGGAAGCGGCACCGCTTGCGGAGCTTCATGCCCCGGCTGGAATGATTTTGCCGGTGACCTCCGGTGATTATGCAATCCCGGTGACCAACGGTAGTGGTGCTGTCGGTAAGGCGCTGGACATTCGTCCACCAGCCCAGCCGCTGGCACTGGTTTCTGGCGCGCGTACCCAGTTCACGGGCGATACCGCTTCATTGCTGGTGGAAAATGGTCGTGGCAATACTCTGTGGCCGCAGGTGGTTAGCGTGCTGCAGGCGAAAAACTACACCATCACCCAACGTGATGATGCTGGTCAGACACTGACCACCGATTGGGTACAATGGAACCGTCTGGACGAAGACGAGCAGTATCGTGGTCGTTATCAAATCTCTGTTAAGCCGCAGGGTTATCAGCAGGCGGTTACGGTTAAACTGCTGAACCTGGAACAGGCGGGCAAACCGGTTGCAGACGCGGCTTCCATGCAGCGTTACAGCACGGAGATGATGAACGTTATTTCCGCCGGTCTGGATAAATCTGCCACTGACGCCGCGAACGCTGCGCAAAATCGTGCCTCCACCACTATGGACGTACAAAGTGCAGCTGATGACACCGGTTTACCAATGCTGGTCGTACGCGGGCCGTTCAATGTGGTTTGGCAACGTCTGCCAGCGGCGCTGGAAAAAGTGGGCATGAAAGTGACCGACAGCACCCGTTCGCAGGGCAACATGGCCGTAACTTATAAGCCGCTGTCTGACAGCGACTGGCAGGAACTGGGCGCGAGCGATCCAGGCCTGGCATCCGGTGACTATAAACTGCAGGTTGGCGATTTAGATAACCGCAGCAGCCTACAGTTCATCGATCCGAAAGGTCATACTCTGACTCAGAGTCAGAACGACGCGCTGGTAGCTGTCTTCCAGGCTGCGTTTAGCAAGTAAAAATACAGGGCTGGAATCATCCGGCCCTTTTTTCTGATATGATACGCAAACGTGTGCGTCGGCAGGAAAACGCGATTTTAGCGGTAATTCGCACGAAATTTGTTTGTCGGACGTAGTTCGGATAAGGCGTTCACGCCGCATCCGACAAAACATCCGGCACACCAGACAGCAAAAGATTTTAAAACGTTAATTCACACCCAGGAGTGATAAAGATGCAAAAGCAAGCTGAGTTGTATCGTGGTAAAGCGAAAACCGTATACAGCACGGAAAACCCGGACCTGTTGGTGCTCGAATTCCGCAATGATACGTCAGCAGGGGATGGCGCGCGCATTGAGCAGTTTGATCGCAAAGGTATGGTGAACAACAAGTTCAACTACTTCATTATGAGCAAACTGGCTGAAGCGGGTATCCCGACTCAAATGGAGCGTCTGCTCTCCGATACCGAATGTCTGGTGAAAAAGCTGGATATGGTACCGGTTGAGTGTGTCGTGCGTAACCGTGCTGCGGGCTCTCTGGTGAAACGTCTTGGAATCGAAGAAGGTATTGAGCTGAACCCGCCGCTGTTCGATCTGTTCTTGAAAAACGACGCCATGCACGATCCGATGGTCAACGAATCTTACTGCGAAACCTTTGGCTGGGTAAGCAAAGAGAACCTGGCGCGTATGAAAGAGCTGACCTACAAAGCGAACGACGTGCTGAAAAAACTGTTCGATGATGCTGGTCTGATTCTGGTCGACTTCAAGCTGGAGTTTGGCCTGTACAAAGGTGAAGTCGTACTGGGCGATGAGTTCTCTCCGGACGGCAGCCGCCTGTGGGACAAAGAAACGCTGGAGAAAATGGACAAAGACCGTTTCCGCCAGAGCCTCGGTGGCCTGATCGAGGCCTATGAAGCCGTCGCCCGCCGCCTGGGTGTACAGCTGGACTGATTTTTCTGTTCATCATCTTGCCGTGCAGCTGGCACGGCAAGACAACCGCTCTCGGAAGATGTGCATTGAACGCTCATTCCTCCGCCATTTCATCCCGCTTTCCTGTGGTAATCTTCCTCTGAACCACCTACGATCATTTCTATAATGAATATATTGTTGAGGTATCTATGCGTTGGCAAGGGCGACGTGAAAGTGACAATGTTGAAGACAGGCGCAACAGCTCTGGTGGTCCGTCTATGGGCGGTCCCGGTTTTCGCCTGCCGAGCGGTAAAGGCGGGCTGATTTTACTGATAGTCGTGCTGGTTGCAGGCTACTATGGCGTTGATTTAACCGGGTTGATGACCGGACAGCCGGTTTCCCAACAGCAATCAACGCGGTCAATTAGCCCAAATGAAGACGAAGCCGCAAAATTCACCTCGGTGATTCTGGCAACTACGGAAGACACCTGGGGACAGCAGTTCGAGAAGATGGGTAAAACCTATCAGCAACCGAAGCTGGTCATGTACCGTGGAATGACGCGTACCGGCTGCGGGGCGGGCCAGTCCATAATGGGGCCATTCTATTGCCCGGCGGATGGCACGGTTTATATCGATCTCTCCTTCTATGATGACATGAAAGACAAACTTGGCGCGGATGGCGATTTTGCCCAGGGGTACGTTATCGCCCATGAAGTCGGTCATCATGTGCAGAAACTGTTAGGCATCGAGCCGAAAGTTCGTCAACTGCAACAAAACGCGACGCAGGCGGAAGTGAACCGCTTATCTGTGCGTATGGAACTCCAGGCCGACTGTTTTGCCGGTGTCTGGGGGCATAGTATGCAGCAGCAAGGCGTTCTGGAAACCGGCGATCTGGAAGAGGCGCTGAACGCGGCGCAGGCCATCGGCGATGACCGTTTACAACAGCAAAGTCAGGGGCGAGTAGTACCAGACAGTTTCACTCATGGCACTTCTCAGCAACGCTACAGCTGGTTTAAACGTGGTTTCGACAGCGGCGATCCGGCACAATGCAATACTTTTGGTAAAAGCATTTAACTTCCGGGGCAGGGATGGCTGAACTGACTGCGCTTCACACATTAACAGCGCAAATGAAACGTGAAGGGATCCGCCGCTTGCTGGTGTTGAGCGGGGAAGAGGGTTGGTGTTTTGATCATGCGCTTAAGTTACGTGATGCCTTACCTGGCGACTGGCTGTGGATTTCGCCGCAGCCAGATGCTGAAAACCACTGTTCTCCCTCGGCACTACAAACTTTACTTGGGCGCGAGTTCCGGCATGCGGTATTCGACGCCCGCCACGGCTTTGATGCCGCTGCCTTTGCAGCACTTAGCGGAACGTTGAAAGCGGGAAGCTGGCTGGTTTTGTTACTCCCTGTATGGGAAGAGTGGGAAAACCAACCTGATGCCGACTCGCTGCGCTGGAGTGATTGCCCTGACCCTATTGCGACGCCGCATTTTGTCCAGCATCTCAAACGCGTACTTACGGCGGATAACGACGCTATCCTCTGGCGGCAAAACCAGCCGTTCTCGTTGGAGCATTTTACTCCCCGTACTGACTGGCACCCCGCGACCGGCGCACCACAACCAGAACAACAGCAACTCTTACAGCAGCTACTGACCATGCCGCCGGGCGTGGCAGCGGTAACGGCTGCGCGTGGGCGCGGTAAGTCGGCGCTGGCAGGGCAACTCATTTCTCGTATTGCGGGCAGTGCGATTGTCACCGCGCCCGCAAAAGCGGCAACGGATGTACTGGCACAATTTGCGGGCGAGAAGTTTCGCTTTATTGCGCCGGATGCCTTGTTAGCCAGCGATGAGCAAGCCGACTGGCTGGTGGTCGACGAAGCCGCAGCCATACCTGCGCCGTTGTTGCATCAACTGGTATCGCGTTTTCCTCGAACGTTGTTAACCACTACGGTGCAGGGCTACGAAGGCACCGGACGTGGTTTTTTGCTGAAATTTTGCGCTCGCTTTCCGCATTTACACCGTTTTGAACTGCAACAGCCGATCCGCTGGGCACAGGGATGCCCGCTGGAAAAAATGGTTAGTGAGGCACTGGTTTTTGACGATGAAAACTTCACCCATACACCACAAGGCAATATCGTCATTTCCGCATTTGAACAAACGTTATGGCGAAGCGAGCCAGAAACGCCGTTAAAGGTTTATCAGTTATTGTCTGGTGCGCACTACCGGACTTCGCCGCTGGATTTACGCCGGATGATGGATGCACCAGGGCAATATTTTTTACAGGCGGCTGGCGAAAACGAGATTGCCGGAGCGCTGTGGCTGGTGGATGAGGGGGGATTATCTCAACAACTCAGTCAGGCGGTATGGGCAGGTTTTCGTCGCCCGCGGGGTAATCTGGTGGCCCAGTCGCTGGCGGCGCACGGTAGCAATCCACTGGCAGCGACATTGCGTGGACGGCGGGTCAGCCGGATAGCAGTTCATCCGGCGCGTCAGCGGGAAGGCACAGGGCAGCAACTTATTGCTGGTGCTTTGCAATATACGCGTGACCTCGACTATCTTTCGGTGAGTTTTGGTTACACCGGGGAGTTATGGCGTTTCTGGCACCGCTGCGGTTTTGTGCTGGTGCGGATGGGTAATCATCGTGAAGCCAGCAGCGGTTGCTATACGGCGATGGCGCTGTTACCGATGAGTAATGCGGGTAAACAACTGGCTGAACGTGAGCATTACCGTTTACGTCGCGATGCGCAAGCTCTCGCAAAGTGGAATGGCGAAACGCTTCCTGTTGATCCACTAAACGATGCCGTCCTTTCTGACGACGACTGGCTTGAACTGGCCGGTTTTGCTTTCGCTCATCGTCCGCTATTAACATCGTTAGGTTGCTTATTGCGTATGCTACAAACCAGTGAACTGGCATTACCGGCGCTGCGTGGGCGTTTACAGAAAAACGTCAGCGACGCGCAGTTATGTACCACACTTAAACTTTCAGGCCGCAAGATGTTACTGGTTCGCCAGCGGGAAGAGGCCGCGCAGGCGCTGTTCGCACTTAATGAGGTTCGCACTGAGCGTCTGCGCGATCGCATAACGCAATGGCAATTTTTTCACTGACTCCTTCAATTTTCTCCCATGGTCATTGTGAGTCAGCGGCGTAAAATTAATGACATCAGTTAAGGAGTTCGCCATGAAACATGACCATTTTGTTGTTCAAAGCCCGGATAAACCTGCGCAACAGTTGTTACTGCTTTTCCACGGTGTCGGGGATAACCCGGTGGCAATGGGGGAAATAGGTAGCTGGTTTGCACCGCTGTTTCCTGATGCGCTGGTGGTGAGTGTCGGTGGCGCGGAGCCGAGCGGTAATCCGGCGGGGCGTCAGTGGTTTTCGGTGCAGGGTATTACGGAAGATAATCGCCAGGCGCGTGTGGATGCCATCATGCCGACGTTTATTGAGACGGTACGCTACTGGCAGAAACAGAGCGGAGTAGGGGCTAATGCCACGGCGCTAATTGGTTTCTCACAAGGCGCGATTATGGCGCTGGAGAGCATTAAAGCCGAACCGGGCCTTGCTTCGCGCGTCATTGCCTTTAACGGACGCTATGCGAGCCTGCCGGAAACCGCGTCTACAGCCACGACAATTCACTTGATTCATGGTGGTGAAGATCCGGTTATCGATCTGGCGCATGCGGTTGCGGCGCAGGAAGCGTTAATCAGTGCCGGTGGTGACGTGACGCTGGATATCGTGGAGGATTTAGGCCATGCGATCGACAATCGCAGTATGCAATTTGCCCTGGATCACTTGCGTTATACCATTCCGAAACATTATTTCGACGAAGCGCTAAGTGGCGGTAAGCCTGGCGATGATGATGTGATTGAAATGATGTAAAAGACAGATTACCTGGCCTGATAAGACGCGTGAGCGTCGCATCAGGCATCGTTCACCATTGCCGGATGCGGCGTTAACGCCTTATCCGGCCTACGGTTGAGCACTCAGCTTACTTCTTCGGTTGATCCTTTTTCGGCCAGTCGTCGTCATCGTCCCACTTATCGTTGAAATCACGATGCGGGGGAAGCTCCGGCTTGTTGGCGAGAAATTTCTTATGGTCGACGCGCTTGAGATCTTTAATCACGTTCAGCAGGACGCCTACCAAAAAGACAATCACCAGAATCCACCAATATTTAGCCAGCCAGTCCATGCTTATTTCCTCTTGCAGAACCACTCATCAGGCGACGAGCTGTTCCATGATACGTTGATACATACGGGCAAGTAGCTGCAGGTCGGCAGCGTTCACACATTCATTAATTTTATGAATAGTGGCATTGACCGGCCCGAGTTCCACCACCTGCGCCCCCATGCGAGCAATAAAGCGCCCGTCGGACGTTCCGCCTGTGGTCAGTAGCTGCGGTTTAATTTCATTATAGTGCTCAACCGCGTTAACGACCGCATCCACCAGTTTACCGCGCGCGGTCAAAAATGGCTGCCCGGAAAGCCACCAGTCCACCGTATAACGCAGTTGATGTTTTTCAAGCAGGGCAAGCACCTGTGCTTTGATCATCTCATCAGTCAGTTCGGTGCTGAAGCGGAAGTTAAACTGCACAAACAGTTCACCCGGAATAACGTTGTTACTGCCCGTTCCCGCCTGAATATTAGCAATCTGCATACTGGTCGCCGGGAAAAATTCATTGCCCTGATCCCACTCAATAGCCACTAATTCATTAAGGAAAGGTGCTGCGCGATGTACCGGATTGTCAGCCAGATGCGGGTAGGCAACATGCCCCTGAACGCCATGAATGGTGAGGTTGCAGGTTAATGATCCGCGACGACCATTTTTCACCACATCACCTACCACTTCGATACTCGACGGTTCGCCGACCAGGCAGTAATCGAGACGCTCATTACGTGCCATTAACGCCTCGACGACTTTTACCGTACCGTTGTGGGCACTGGCTTCTTCATCAGAGGTGATCAGAAATGCCAGTCGCCCCGTATGGTTGGGATGTTGTGCGACAAAACGCTCTGCTGCTACCACCATCGCCGCCAGCGAGCCTTTCATATCTGCCGCGCCGCGCCCGAATAACATGCCGTCACGAATGGTCGGTTCAAACGGCGGATTGATCCAACGATCGGCGTCGCCAGGCGGCACCACGTCGGTATGCCCGGCAAAGGCTAACGTTTCACCTTGCCCACGCCATGCCCAAAAATTCTGCGTATCGGCAAAATCCATGCGTTCAACGGTAAAACCGATCGCCTGCAAACGTTCAATCAACAAAGCCTGGCATCCTGCGTCATCAGGACTCAGGGAAGGGCGGCGAATAAGCTGTTGTGTCAGCTCAATAACCGGGCACGACATAGACTACACCTCATGGAAAAATTGCTGATAACTGGAATCACTGAAACCCAGCAGCATAGGCTTACCAGGCGCGCAGAGCAATGGACGTTTGATAATTGCAGGCATTTCAGTCATTAATGCCGCCGCAGAGGCCGCATCGGTGATTTTATTGCGGGTGGTTTCGTCCAGTTTACGCCAGGTTGTACCACGGGTGTTCAGTAACGCTTCCCAGCCTAATTCGTTGATAAAACCGTTCAATAATTCGCTGTCCAGCCCATCGACGCGGTAATCATGAAAACGATAGTCGATGTTATTGGCTTCCAGCCAACGGCGAGTCTTTTTAATGGTGTCACAATTTTTGATGCCGTAAAGTGTAACCATAATGAATCCTTTTTCGATCTATGAGAATAAATACTCATTTAAGGGTGAAAACATTTTGCCTGCAAATGATTATCAGGAAATATAACATTATCGAAGTATTCAAATTAACAACTATTAAATAATGTTAAACATTTTTAACGTAAACATTAAGAATATTCATCTTGTTATCTGTCTGTATTTTAACCAGAATTAAATCAGTATTAGATGCCGGTGATGCTGCCAACTTACTGATTTAGTGTATGATGGTGTTTTTGAGGTGCTCCAGTGGCTTCTGTTTCTATCAGCTGTCCCTCCTGTTCAGCTACTGACGGGGTGGTGCGTAACGGCAAAAGCACCGCCGGACATCAGCGCTATCTCTGCTCTCACTGCCGTAAAACATGGCAACTGCAGTTCACTTACACCGCTTCTCAACCCGGTACGCACCAGAAAATCATTGATATGGCCATGAATGGCGTTGGATGCCGGGCAACAGCCCGCATTATGGGCGTTGGCCTCAACACGATTTTACGTCACTTAAAAAACTCAGGCCGCAGTCGGTAACCTCGCGCATACAGCCGGGCAGTGACGTCATCGTCTGCGCGGAAATGGACGAACAGTGGGGCTATGTCGGGGCTAAATCGCGCCAGCGCTGGCTGTTTTACGCGTATGACAGGCTCCGGAAGACGGTTGTTGCGCACGTATTCGGTGAACGCACTATGGCGACGCTGGGGCGTCTTATGAGCCTGCTGTCACCCTTTGACGTGGTGATATGGATGACGGATGGCTGGCCGCTGTATGAATCCCGCCTGAAGGGAAAGCTGCACGTAATCAGCAAGCGATATACGCAGCGAATTGAGCGGCATAACCTGAATCTGAGGCAGCACCTGGCACGGCTGGGACGGAAGTCGCTGTCGTTCTCAAAATCGGTGGAGCTGCATGACAAAGTCATCGGGCATTATCTGAACATAAAACACTATCAATAAGTTGGAGTCATTACCTTAGATGCCGTATGAATATCTCGAAATGTTGCTGTGTATCACATACAAATTATCACCGCAGGACCATAGTATTTACATAAGGTTTGTCCCCCGGAGGTAGTCATCGCAGCAATCGAGTAAATTAGCTTCACCACGGTATATTGTTTCCGTAGAATACCCATAATTATAAGAGAGGTTGTTATGATTGAACGTGAACTGGGGAACTGGAAAGACTTTATTGAAGTTATGCTTCGTAAGTAATTCCTGAGACAAAGTACAAACAGCAAGAACCCGCTGAGCAGGTTCTTAATCGGAAAGTTGAAAAAGGCGACACATTAGCATGTCGCCTTTTTTATTGCTTATTCCGGGCGCGGCTTCAGCGGGAAGCGGCGGCGCACCAGTACAAAGAACAGCGGCACGAAGTAAATAGCCAGAATAGTGGCCGAAATCATCCCGCCCATTACGCCAGTACCCACCGCATGCTGACCATCGGAACCGGCACCCGTGCTGGTTGCCATTGGCAATACGCCGAAGATAAATGCCAGCGAGGTCATCAGAATCGGGCGTAAACGCTGACGGCAGGCGTGGAGCGTCGCTTCAAACAGGTCGTGGCCTTTTTGGTTCATCTCGTTAGCAAACTCGACGATCAGGATGGCGTTTTTCGCCGATAAACCAATGACCGTTAACAGGCCCACCTGGAAGTAAACGTCGTTTTCCAGCCCGCGCATCCAGGTTGCCAGCAGCGCGCCGATTACCCCCAGCGGCACGACCAGCATTACCGAGAACGGCACCGACCAGCTTTCATACAACGCAGCCAGACACAGGAATACCACCAGCAAGGAAATGGCGTACAGCGCCGGAGCCTGCGCGCCGGAAAGCCGCTCCTGATACGACATCGCCGTCCACTCCAGACCAAAGCCGTTTGGCAGCTGCTTCACTAACGATTCCATAATATCCATCGCCGTACCGGTACTGACCCCCGGTGCGGCTTCCCCAACAATCTCAACCGCAGAATAACCGTTATAGCGTTCCAGACGCGGCGAGCCTGTTTCCCAGCGTGAGGTCGCGAAAGCAGAGAAGGGCACCATGCCGCCATCTTTATTTCGGACATACCAGAGATTGATGTCATCTGGCAGCATGCGATACGGCGCAGCTGCCTGCACATAGACTTTCTTCACGCGACCGCGATCCATAAAGTCATTCACATAGCTCGAACCCCAGGCGGTTTGCAGTGTGTCGTTAATATCGTCGATAGCAACGCCCAGCGCCTGAGCTTTACGCTGGTCGATATCAATCTGCAACTGCGGACTGTCGTCGAGGCCGTTATGGCGCACACGGGTTAGCTCCGGGTTTTCCGCCGCCAGCGCCAGCAACTGATTACGTGCTGCCATCAGCGCATCGTGACCCGCTCCAGCGTGGTCCTGCAACTCCATATCAAAACCTGCAGAACTACCAAGACCGCTAATTGCTGGCGGGCTGCTGGCGATAACGCGAGCTTCTTTAATTTGGTTAAACGCCTTCGTTGCACGCTCGATAATGGCAAACGAGGTGCCGGTCTTACTGTCGCGTTCGCTCCAGTCTTTCAGGCGGATAAACATTCGCGCCACGTTTTGCCCGTTACCCCCAGGGCCAGAACCAACGGTGGCAAACACCGACATGATGTTGTCTTTTTCATGGGTGAAGTAGTATTTCTCGATTTGCTCAACGACTTTCAGGGTCTGTTGTTGCGTTGAACCGCTGGGCAACTGTACCGAGGTAGTAAACATGCCACGGTCTTCCAGCGGTAAGAACGACGTCGGCAAACGCAGGAACAGGAACACCATGCCGCCAAGCAGCAGGACATAAATCACAATCCAGCGCAGGCTACGGTGGAGAATTTTCGCCACCCCTTTTTCGTAGCGTTCGGCGTTGCGGTTAAACATCTGGTTAAACCAGGCAAAAAAGCCTTTTTGCCCATGATGCTCACCTTTTTTCAGTGGCTTAAGTAGTGTGGCACACAGAGCCGGAGTGAGGATCATCGCTACCAGTACTGACAGCACCATCGCCGCAACAATGGTAATAGAGAACTGGCGATAGATGGCACCGGTGGTGCCGCCGAAGAAGGCCATTGGTACAAATACCGCCGAAAGAACCATCGCAATCCCGACCAGTGCCCCCTGGATCTGCCCCATCGATTTACGTGTGGCTTCGCGAGGAGTGAGTCCTTCCTCACTCATAATACGTTCGACGTTTTCCACCACCACGATGGCGTCATCCACCAGCAGACCGATCGCCAGCACCATCGCGAACATGGTTAAGGTGTTGACGCTGTAACCGAAGGCGTAAAGTACGGAGAAGGTTCCCATCAACACCACCGGCACGGCGATAGTGGGTATCAGCGTGGCGCGGAAGTTTTGCAGGAACAGATACATAACGAGGAAAACCAGAGCGATAGCTTCCAGCAGCGTTTTCACCACGTCTTCAATGGAGGCTTTAACAAACGAGGTGGTTTCATACGCCACCTTGTATTCCAGTCCGTGCGGGAAGTACTGCGCCAGCTCGTCGAGACGATTGAGCACCAGCTCCGCTGTCGCCATTTCGTTTGCGCCGGAGGCCAGTTTTACCCCCAGCCCGGAGGCTGGCTTACCATTGAAGCGGCTAAGATAATCGTATTTCTCCGCCCCCATTTCGACGGTGGCGACATCGCCCAGCCTTACCTCTGAGCCGTCTTGAGTCACCCTCAAGGTGATATCGCGGAACTGTTCTGGTGTTTGCAGCAGTGACTGGGCGTTAATGGTGGCGTTGAGCGCCTGCTTATCGACGGAAGGTGTACCACCAAGTTGCCCAACCGCAATCTGCGCGTTCTGTGACTCAATGGCATCAGTGACATCTTTAGCTGTCATCTGGAAACTGTTGAGTTTCGCCGGGTCCAGCCAGATACGCATGGAATATTGCGAACCATAGGCATCAATATCCCCGACGCCATTTACGCGGCTTAACGGGTCCTGAATATTACTGGCAACATAATCAGCAATATCCTGTTTATCCATCGAACCATCGGTAGAGACGAAGGCAATGGTCAGAATGTTGGTATCGCCGGTTTTACGCACCGTCACGCCCTGATTTTGCACCGCCTGCGGTAACTTTCGCATGGCTGATTGCAGCTGGTTTTGTACTTGCTGCACGGCTTCGTCCGGATCGGTGCCTGCTTTAAAACTTAAAGTGACAGATGCCTGACCGGTGCCACTGCTCTGAGATGACATATACATGAGATTATCGAGGCCGGTCATATTTTGCTCGATAACCTGGGTCACGGTGTTTTCCAGCGTCTGGGCCGATGCGCCGGGATAGTTAGCGGTCACTCGCACATTCGGTGGCGCGAGATCGGGGTATTGTTCAACGGGCAATGAAAAAATCGCCAGGGTACCTGTCAGACACAACAGGATTGCCAGCACCCAGGCAAAAATGGGGCGATCAATAAAGAAATTCGCCATTAAAAGAGGACCTCGTGTTTCTGCGTATCGTTGTAGGCTTGACTTGCTTCACTGTAGCGGCAAGGTACGAGCCAATCGTGGAGAAAAAAGGAGTTAATGTAAATTATCATGCCCTTTTATACTGAACCTTAAGTGCAAGTATTCTTTGGTCAGTAGGAGGCATTACATTAACTGACTTTCCTCACCCTCCGCAGAGCGAAAGCTAATACTCACTAACGTGCCGCCGCCGGAAGGTTGTGAAAAAGTCAGCGTCCCACCTAGCCGTTCCGCGCGTTCGCGCATGATATTCAGACCATAATGACCTTCGGGTTCTTTCGGTTCACCGATACCAATCCCGTTATCACGGATATAAACCGTGTGATTGCCGTCCGGCGCAGTGACGCAACTGACGGCGATTTCGCTGGCGTTGGCGTGCTTCATCGCATTCAGCACCGCTTCGCGAATAATTTGCAACAAATGCACCTGCATTTGCGCATCCAGTGCCAGGGTTGGCAGACGGCAGTCGAGGGTCAGTTTGGCGCTGGTTTGATTTTGTAACGTATCCAGCATTTCCCTCAATGCGGAGGGGAGATCCGCCTGCTGCAGCGTCAGGCGGAAAGTAGTCAACAGCTCGCGTAACTGCCGATAAGCATCATTCAACGCCTGGGAAAAATCGGCCATGATACTTTGTGCGGTGGCGTTATCTTCCGGTATCGAACGCTTCAGTAACGTCAACTGGATACGTAAGTAAGAAAGTACCTGAGCCAGCGAGTCGTGCAATTCGCGGGCGATGGTCGCACGTTCTTCCATCAACAATAATTGCTGAAAATGCTTCTGCGCCTGATTAAAGTACAAACCGCGTCCCAGCATCGACGAAACGCTGTTAAGCAGCGGTTCTGATGATGAAACGTGACTATTTTGCCAGTGCAGTTCGCCGTAAACCGTCTCTTGCATTGTCACCGGTAAAATCTGCATCGGCAATTCCGGGTTTGGTTGCCCTTCGCTAATCCGCCAGTTTTCACCGACATTTAACTCCAGATATTCAGCCGCTTCATTGTCGCGAACAATCTGCAAAATATGGCGGAAACAATGCACATCAATCTGGCTAGTGTTCAGCGCCTGCGAACACTGATACAACACCTCCAGACGACGCTTGGCCTCGTGGAGATCGCGGGTCTTTTCTTCTACTGACGCTTCCAGCGAACGGTACAATTTATGCAGCTCGCTCGACATCTGGTTAAAGGTTTTTGCAAGCAGACCAAGCTCATTCGGCAGGTTGGTATCCAGCGGCGGCGAGTCGAACTGCCCGTGTTCAATACGCTGACTGGCGGTAACCAGCTGATTCAGCGGGGCAACCACCTGATGGCGTATGCGGCGCAAAGTAAAAAAGACCAGCGTGAAAATACCGATGCCGCCAGCCAGGGAAATCGCCACCACCAGCAGCATTTTGCGTTCAGCGTAGTGCTGTAAAGCCAGTACGAACAGGTCTATCTGATTAACATAATTATTAATATTGGCCTGATACCACGGCAAATCGCCCTTGCTGAGCCGATTATTCATCTCCAGCCAGTTGGCATTCAGATGCGCATAGCGAGTTTTTACTGCTTCTGGCACATACCAGACGTTGAGGTTGGTTAATACCGGTGAATGCAGTGCCTGCTGAAATAACTGGCGATGTGCATTGAGTTGTGGACTGCCACTTTGCAAGTCGTAGCCCAGGCGGTAACTCTGCATACGCAGCGATCCGGCAATATTGATAGCCTCAGCGTCGCGCAAACTGCTCGCCAGAGTTAGCAGAGCGATACCCGTGGAAAGAATCGACAGCAGCACAATGTAAAAAAAGGCCCGGGCCAGACTGGCCGAGACGGGTCGTTTAACAATCACACGCGTCTTCTCCACAAAAAATCATTAATGTTCCAGTTCGCTGAAACGCAATTTAGTCAGTGATGGGATTATTTGATCTGCCACAGTTTATAGCGAAATAGTTACTTATTCTGGGCACATGAACATTGCCGATTCCCCTGTAAGTCGGGTAATAACAACACTCATATAAAGAATAAGGTTTTTACAACCAAAAAAGAAGGTCGTTATGAATCGTTTTATTATGGCCAACAGTCAGCAATGTCTGGGTTGTCATGCTTGTGAAATCGCCTGTGTCATGGCTCACAATGATGAGCAACATGTCCTGAGCCAACACCATTTTCATCCCCGAATTACGGTTATCAAACATCAACAGCAACGTAGTGCAGTGACCTGTCACCATTGTGAAGATGCGCCCTGCGCCCGTAGCTGCCCTAATGGCGCAATCAGCCACGTTGATGACAGCATTCAGGTCAATCAGCAAAAGTGTATTGGCTGTAAATCCTGCGTGGTGGCCTGTCCTTTTGGTACGATGCAAATCGTCCTGACACCCGTCGCGGCAGGAAAAGTAAAAGCCACGGCGCATAAATGCGACCTTTGTGCGGGGCGCGAAAACGGTCCTGCCTGTGTTGAGAATTGCCCGGCGGACGCGCTGCAACTGGTCACTGACGTCGCACTCTCCGGCATGGCGAAATCCCGCCGCTTGCGCACCGCGCGTCAGGAACATCAACCGTGGCATGCCAGTACCGCGGCGCAAGAAATGCCGGTAATGAGTAAAGTCGAACAAATGCAGGCAACGCCCGCGCGTGGCGAGCCGGATAAACTGGCGATTGAAGCGCGCAAAACCGGTTTTGATGAAATTTATCTGCCATTTCGCGCCGACCAGGCACAACGGGAAGCCTCGCGCTGCCTTAAGTGCGGCGAGCACAGCGTTTGTGAATGGACCTGCCCGCTGCATAACCATATACCGCAGTGGATTGAACTGGTGAAAGCCGGAAACATCGACGCCGCCGTCGAGCTTTCTCACCAGACCAACACCCTGCCGGAAATTACCGGACGCGTTTGTCCGCAAGACCGTTTGTGTGAAGGTGCCTGTACTATTCGCGATGAGCACGGCGCGGTAACTATCGGCAACATTGAACGCTACATTTCAGATCAGGCGTTGGCGAAAGGTTGGCGTCCTGACTTAAGCCATGTCACCAAAGTGGACAAGCGGGTGGCGATTATCGGTGCAGGTCCGGCAGGGCTGGCCTGTGCGGATGTTCTGACCCGCAATGGCGTGGGGGTGACGGTGTACGATCGCCATCCAGAAATCGGTGGCTTGCTCACTTTCGGCATTCCTTCTTTCAAACTGGATAAATCCCTGCTGGCACGCCGTCGGGAAATCTTCAGCGCGATGGGGATTCACTTCGAACTCAATTGTGAAGTGGGTAAAGATGTCTCTTTGGATTCGCTTTTGGAACAATACGACGCGGTCTTCGTTGGCGTAGGCACTTACCGTTCCATGAAAGCGGGTTTACCCAATGAAGATGCGCCGGGCGTTTATGACGCGCTGCCGTTCCTCATTGCCAACACTAAACAGGTGATGGGGCTCGAAGAGCTACCGGAAGAGCCGTTTATCAATACCGCCGGACTTAACGTCGTGGTACTGGGCGGCGGCGACACCGCGATGGACTGTGTGCGTACCGCACTGCGCCACGGCGCGAGTAACGTCACCTGCGCTTATCGTCGTGATGAAGCTAACATGCCAGGCTCGAAGAAAGAAGTGAAGAACGCCCGCGAAGAGGGGGCCAACTTCGAATTTAACGTCCAGCCGGTGGCGCTTGAGCTGAATGAACAAGGTCACGTCTGCGGGATTCGTTTCCTGCGCACGCGTCTTGGCGAGCCGGATGCCCAGGGGCGTCGGCGTCCAGTGCCGGTGGAAGGCAGTGAATTTGTCATGCCAGCCGACGCGGTGATTATGGCGTTTGGCTTCAATCCGCACGGGATGCCGTGGCTGGAGTCGCACGGTGTAACGGTAGACAAATGGGGCCGCATCATCGCGGATGTGGAAAGCCAGTACCGTTACCAGACCACCAATCCGAAAATCTTCGCTGGTGGTGACGCCGTGCGTGGTGCGGATCTGGTGGTTACCGCAATGGCAGAAGGACGTCATGCGGCACAGGGGATTATTGACTGGCTGGGGGTAAAATCAGTCAAATCTCACTGATAGCCTGCGCAGACAAACCCGACTTCACAGCGTAAGATAATTGTTCATTTCGCGCTGTGGAGTCGGTATGACGCAACAAATCACCCTCATTAAAGACAAAATTCTCTCCGATAACTATTTCACCCTGCACAACATTACTTACGATCTCACGCGCAAAGACGGCGAAGTTATCCGCCATAAACGTGAAGTGTACGATCGCGGCAATGGTGCGACGATCCTCCTGTACAACACGAAGAAAAAGACCGTGGTTCTGATTCGTCAGTTCCGTGTCGCTACCTGGGTTAATGGCAATGAAAGCGGGCAGCTGATTGAAAGCTGCGCCGGGCTGCTGGATAACGACGAACCGGAAGTGTGTATTCGCAAAGAAGCGATTGAAGAGACGGGCTATGAAGTGGGTGAAGTGCGCAAATTATTTGAACTGTATATGTCGCCAGGCGGTGTGACTGAGCTAATCCACTTTTTTATCGCCGAATACAGTGACAATCAGCGCGCTAACGCCGGTGGCGGTGTCGAAGATGAAGATATTGAAGTGCTCGAGCTGCCGTTCAGCCAGGCGCTGGAGATGATCAAAACCGGCGAGATACGTGACGGTAAGACGGTGTTATTGCTTAACTATTTGCAAACGTCACATTTAATGGACTGAAAAATAACAATAATATTTCGTTGTTTATTATTGGCTCAATCCGACAAATCCGATTGAGCCGCGCTACCTGCGCAACGAAGATACGACTTGTGCTGTTTGTTTGAACTTCTGGGGTCGTACCGTCCATGCGCTATCGCATTTTCCTTCTCTTTTTTTTCGCTTTGTTGCCGACGTCTTTGGTGTGGGCGGCACCAGCGCAACGGGCGTTTTCCGACTGGCAGGTCACCTGTAATAACCAAAATTTCTGCGTGGCGCGTAATACGGGCGATCATAATGGACTGGTGATGACCCTGAGCCGCAGCGCCGGGGCGCATACCGATGCCGTTTTACGTATTGAGCGCGGCGGATTGAAGTCGCCGGAGGCGTCAGAAGGGGAGATAGCGCCACGGCTGCTGTTAGATGGCGAGCCGTTGGCGTTAAGTGGTGACAAGTGGCGGATTTCACCATGGTTATTAGTAACCGATGATACGGCAACCATCACCGCGTTTTTGCAGATGATTCAGGAAGGGAAGGCAATCACCTTACGCGATGGCGATCAGACCATTTCTCTGAGTGGCTTAAAAGCAGCGTTGTTGTTTATTGATGCTCAGCAAAAGCGCGTTGGCAGTGAAACCGCGTGGATCAAGAAAGGGGACGAACCGCCGCTCAGCGTACCGCCCGCGCCTGCGCTGAAAGAGGTCGCGGTGGTTAACCCAACGCCGACGCCACTCTCACTCGAAGAACGCAACGATTTGCTGGATTATGGAAACTGGCGGATGAATGGTCTGCGCTGCTCGCTTGATCCATTGCGTCGTGAGGTGAATGTCACTGCGCTGACTGATGATAAAGCGCTGATGATGATTAGCTGTGAGGCAGGGGCCTATAACACCATTGATTTGGCATGGATTGTGTCGCGTAAAAAGCCACTAGCTTCGCGCCCGGTTCGGTTGCGTTTGCCGTTCAACAACGGTCAGGAGACGAATGAACTGGAACTGATGAACGCAACATTTGATGAGAAATCGCGTGAACTGGTGACCTTAGCGAAAGGGCGCGGATTAAGCGATTGTGGCATTCAGGCGCGCTGGCGCTTTGACGGTCAGCGTTTTCGCCTGGTGCGTTACGCCGCAGAACCCACCTGCGATAACTGGCATGGGCCAGACGCCTGGCCCACGTTGTGGATCACCCGTTAAACAAAATGGCGGGACATGTAGGCCGGATAAGACGCTGTAGGCCGGATAAGACGCGTCAGCGTCGCATCCGGCAATCAGCATCCGGCAATCACCATCAGGCACCTTTCACTCCCAGCACCTTATGCGCTTTTGCCACAATATTCTCGGCGGTAAAGCCAAAGAACGGGAACAGCTTATCCGCCGGAGCAGATTCCCCGTAACCCGTCATCCCGACAATTGCCCCTTTCAGACCAACATACTTGTACCAGTAATCGGCAATACCTGCTTCCACCGCCACGCGAGCCGCAACGTTAGAAGGCAACACCGACTCCCGATATTCCTCATCCTGGGCGTCGAAAATATCGGTCGAGGGCAGGGAAACTACGCGTACATTGCGACCTTCTCCTGCTAATTTCTCTGCCGCTTGCAGGGTAATTTCCATCTCTGAACCGGTGGCAATCAGAATAATATCTGGCTTACCGCCGCTGTCTTTCAGCACATAACCGCCACGAGCAATCTCTTTAACCTGATCCGGCGTACGTTCCACCTGGGCCAGATTCTGCCTTGAGAGGATCAGTGCCGTCGGTCCGTTGTGGCGCTCAACCGCCAGCTTCCAGCCCACCGCCGCTTCCACCTGATCGCACGGTCGCCAGGTGCTGAAATTTGGCGTTAAGCGCAGGCTGGCCAGTTGCTCAACAGCCTGGTGCGTCGGACCATCTTCGCCCAGGCCAATTGAGTCGTGGGTATAAACCATAATCTGCCGCGCTTTCATCAGTGCCGCCATCCGCGCGGCGTTACGGGCGTATTCAACAAACATCAGGAACGTCGCGGTATACGGCACAAAGCCGCCGTGGTGCGCGATGCCGTTGGCGATAGCGGTCATGCCAAATTCACGCACCCCGTAGTGAATGTAGTTGCCCGCTGGATCTTCCTTCAGCGAAACAGAACCTTTCCAGATGGTCAGGTTGCTGGGAGCCAGATCCGCCGAACCGCCGAGCAACTCAGGCAGCATCGGCCCGTAAGCGTTAAGCGTATTTTGCGAAGCCTTACGGGTAGCGATTTTCGCCGGATTTGCCTGTAACTCATTGATATATTTCTGAGTCGTTTTCTCCCAGTCCTTCGGTAAACCACCGCTCATCCGTCGGGTAAACTCTTCTGCCAGTTGCGGATGAGCCTTTTTATAGGCGGCAAACTTCTCATTCCAGCTCTGCTGCGCTTTTTCGCCTTTTTCACGGGCATCCCAGGCGTGATAAATCTCTTTAGGGATCTCAAATGGCGGATGGTGCCAGCCCAGTTTTTGCCGTGCCAGCGCCACTTCTTCTTCCCCCAGTGGTGCGCCGTGCGCCTCTTCCTTACCTGCTTTATTCGGCGAACCAAAGCCAATCACCGTACGGCAGATAATCAGCGACGGCTTATCTTTCACGCTTTGCGCTTCAAGGATCGCTTCCTTCACCGCCTGCGGATCGTGACCGTCGATTTCATGGATCACATGCCAGTGATAGGCTTCAAAACGTTTTGCCGTATCGTCGGTAAACCAGCCTTCTGTTTCACCGTCGATGGAAATACCGTTGTGATCGTAAAAACCAATCAGCTTGCCCAGTCCCAGCGTGCCTGCCAGCGAACAGACTTCGTGGGAAATACCTTCCATCAGGCAGCCGTCGCCCATAAACACATAGGTGAAGTGATCGACGATCTCATGGTCTGGCTGGTTAAACTGCGCCGCCAGTGTACGCTCTGCTATCGCCAGCCCGACGGCGTTCGCCAAACCTTGTCCAAGCGGGCCGGTGGTGGTTTCAACGCCTGGCGTATAGCCAATCTCCGGGTGGCCTGGGGTTTTCGAATGCAACTGACGGAAGTTCTTCAGTTCTTCCAGCGGCAGGTCGTAACCGGTCAGATGTAGCAAACTGTAGAGCAGCATCGACGCGTGACCGTTGGAAAGAATAAAGCGGTCGCGATCATACCAGGTTGGGTCGGTAGGGTTATGTTTAAGAAAATCGTTCCACAGCACTTCGGCAATATCAGCCATGCCCATCGGCGCGCCGGGATGACCAGAGTTGGCTTTTTGTACCGCATCCATACTGAGTGCGCGAATCGCATTGGCAAGGTCTTTTCGGGACATATAACACTCCGTGGCTGGTTTATAGTTTGGCGGCAAGAAGATCTTCCAGTTTGCGTTGATCAACGGCGAACAGACGAATGCCTTCAGACAGTTTTTCTACCGCCATCGCATCCTGATTGTGCTCCCAACGGAACTCCGCTTCGCTCATGGGAGCTGGGCGTGGGAACGTCTGAGAAGGTGGGATTAATTTACGTACCACTGGCGAAACTTTTTCCTGCAGCTCCTTCAGTAAATTCGGTGCGATAGTCAGTCGATCGCAGCCGGTTAAGGCGAGGATTTGTTCGGTGCGACGGAAGCTCGCGCCCATCACAATGGTTTCATAGTGGTGTTGCTTATAGTAGTCGTAGATATTGCGCACCGATTTAACGCCCGGATCTTCTTCCACCACATACGGGTCCATCGGCTTGCGTGCCTGATACCAGTCATAAATACGCCCGACAAACGGCGAAATCAGAAAAACGCCTGCTTCCGCACAGGCCCGTGCCTGTGCAAAAGAAAACAGCAGCGTCAGGTTGCAGTTAATACCTTCTTTTTCCAGCTCTTCTGCCGCGCGAATTCCTTCCCAGGTCGAAGCCAGCTTGATCAGAATGCGTGATTTCTCAACGCCTTGTTGCTGATACAAGTCCACCAGATGGCGCGCCTTCTCAATACTCTTTTCTTTATCAAAAGAGAGGCGTGCATCAACTTCTGTTGACACGCGACCGGGTACGATTTTGAGGATTTCAGCACCGAAATTGACCGCCAGTTTGTCACACGCTGCGACCACCTGTTGTTCCTGGGTCTTGCCATTTTTTTTACCCCAGGCGATAGCATCGTCTATTAAATGCTCATATTGTGATAATCCGGCAGCTTTGAGTAACAGCGAAGGATTGGTGGTGGCATCCTGGGGATGATAATGGCGAATGGACTCAATATCGCCGCTGTCTGCCACGACAGTGGTGAACTGTTTGATGCCGTCTAACTCGTTCATAGGAAATACTCCTTGAAAAGTAAAGTGTTAGATGAGTGCGTTAATTCACACTTCTGAGAAATTTCGCTAAACGCATCAAAAAAGCATAGCAGACAGGCATGGTATTGCTGGATTAAGCAGGTAACATCAGTGTTATAGGATTATTACCAAAACATTATATTAATGGTGAGAGTTTGGACTTGCTCAAAGTCTGTAGACTCCGGCAGGGTAATAATGTGCGCCACGTTGTGGGCAGGGGCTGTTGCCCACACACTTTATTTGTGAACGTTACGTGAAAGGAACAACCAAATGGATGACCAGTTAAAACAAAGTGCACTTGATTTCCATGAATTTCCAGTTCCAGGGAAAATCCAGGTTTCTCCAACCAAGCCTCTGGCAACACAGCGCGATCTGGCGCTGGCCTACTCACCAGGCGTTGCCGCACCTTGTCTTGAAATCGAAAAAGACCCGTTAAAAGCCTACAAATATACCGCCCGCGGTAACCTGGTGGCGGTGATCTCTAACGGTACGGCGGTGCTGGGGTTAGGCAACATTGGCGCGCTGGCAGGCAAACCGGTGATGGAAGGCAAGGGCGTTCTGTTTAAGAAATTCGCCGGGATTGATGTATTTGACATTGAAGTTGACGAACTCGACCCGGACAAATTTATTGAAGTTGTCGCCGCGCTCGAACCAACCTTCGGCGGCATCAACCTCGAAGACATTAAAGCGCCAGAATGTTTCTATATTGAACAGAAACTGCGCGAGCGGATGAATATTCCGGTATTCCACGACGATCAGCACGGCACGGCAATTATCAGCACTGCCGCCATCCTCAACGGCTTGCGCGTGGTGGAGAAAAACATCTCCGACGTGCGGATGGTGGTTTCCGGCGCGGGTGCCGCAGCAATCGCCTGTATGAACCTGCTGGTAGCGCTGGGTCTGCAAAAACATAACATCGTGGTTTGCGATTCAAAAGGCGTTATCTATCAGGGCCGTGAGCCAAACATGGCGGAAACCAAAGCCGCATATGCGGTGGTGGATGACGGCAAACGTACCCTCGATGATGTGATTGAAGGCGCGGATATTTTCCTGGGCTGTTCCGGCCCGAAAGTGCTGACCCAGGAAATGGTGAAGAAAATGGCTCGTGCGCCAATGATCCTGGCGCTGGCGAACCCGGAACCGGAAATTCTGCCGCCGCTGGCGAAAGAAGTGCGTCCGGATGCCATCATTTGCACCGGTCGTTCTGACTATCCGAACCAGGTGAACAACGTCCTGTGCTTCCCGTTCATCTTCCGTGGCGCGCTGGACGTTGGCGCAACCGCCATCAACGAAGAGATGAAACTGGCGGCGGTACGTGCGATTGCAGAACTCGCCCATGCGGAACAGAGCGAAGTGGTGGCTTCAGCGTATGGCGATCAGGATCTGAGCTTTGGTCCGGAATACATCATTCCAAAACCGTTTGATCCGCGCTTGATCGTTAAGATCGCTCCTGCGGTCGCTAAAGCCGCGATGGAGTCGGGCGTGGCGACTCGTCCGATTGCTGATTTCGACGTCTACATCGACAAGCTGACTGAGTTCGTTTACAAAACCAACCTGTTTATGAAGCCGATTTTCTCCCAGGCTCGCAAAGCGCCGAAGCGCGTTGTTCTGCCGGAAGGGGAAGAGGCGCGCGTTCTGCATGCCACTCAGGAACTGGTAACGCTGGGACTGGCGAAACCGATCCTTATCGGTCGTCCGAACGTGATCGAAATGCGCATTCAGAAACTGGGCTTGCAGATCAAAGCGGGCGTTGATTTTGAGATCGTCAATAACGAATCCGATCCGCGCTTTAAAGAGTACTGGACCGAATACTTCCAGATCATGAAGCGTCGCGGCGTCACTCAGGAACAGGCGCAGCGGGCGCTGATCAGTAACCCGACAGTGATCGGCGCGATCATGGTTCAGCGTAGGGAAGCCGATGCAATGATTTGCGGTACGGTGGGTGATTATCATGAACATTTTAGCGTGGTGAAAAATGTCTTTGGTTATCGCGATGGCGTTCACACCGCAGGTGCCATGAACGCGCTGCTGCTGCCGAGTGGTAACACCTTTATTGCCGATACATATGTTAATGATGAACCGGATGCAGAAGAGCTGGCGGAGATCACCTTGATGGCGGCAGAAACTGTCCGTCGTTTTGGTATTGAGCCGCGCGTTGCTTTGTTGTCGCACTCCAACTTTGGTTCTTCTGACTGCCCGTCGTCGAGCAAAATGCGTCAGGCGCTGGAACTGGTCAGGGAACGTGCACCAGAACTGATGATTGATGGTGAAATGCACGGCGATGCAGCGCTGGTGGAAGCGATTCGCAACGACCGTATGCCGGACAGCCCTTTGAAAGGTTCCGCCAATATTCTGGTGATGCCGAACATGGAAGCTGCCCGCATTAGTTACAACTTACTGCGTGTTTCCAGCTCGGAAGGTGTGACTGTCGGCCCGGTGCTGATGGGTGTGGCGAAACCGGTTCACGTGTTAACGCCGATCGCATCGGTACGTCGTATCGTCAACATGGTGGCGCTGGCCGTGGTAGAAGCGCAAACCCAACCGCTGTAATTTTTTTTAACTCTCACGCTTATCCTGAATATTCAGGGTAAGCAGTTTAGCTGCAATATATTAGTAAAGCTTATTACTGAGTTTGCGAATAATAAAAAAAAGCAGTCTATATAATATCTCGATATTATTTTATTTATATTCATGCGTTGCATATGAAAGTTTATGCACCACAGCGAATATCTCTCCATTCTTAGTGATCTACCTCACCTTTTAAACGCGCTTGCCGAATTTTGTTATTTACTCTGACGAAAAATTGTCACGATACACGAAAGTTTTTCACAGGCGGCGACTCATGGATAAAGAACGCATCATTCAGGAATTTGTGCCCGGCAAACAGGTCACGCTGGCGCATCTCATCGCGCATCCCGGCGAGGAACTGGCGAAGAAAATCGGCGTTCCGGATGCGGGCGCAATTGGCATTATGACGCTAACTCCTGGCGAAACGGCGATGATCGCCGGTGATTTAGCATTGAAAGCCGCTGATGTGCATATCGGTTTTCTCGACCGCTTCAGTGGTGCATTGGTGATTTATGGCTCGGTGGGCGCAGTAGAAGAAGCGTTATCACAAACCGTCAGCGGTTTAGGTCGCTTATTAAATTATACGCTTTGTGAAATGACCAAAAGTTAATACGAGGCATTCATGAAACGAATTGCGTTTGTGGGTACCGTCGGGGCAGGAAAAACAACGTTATTTAATGCGTTGCAGGGGAATTATACCCTCGCCAGAAAAACACAGGCCGTGGAATTTAATGATAAGGGCGATATTGATACGCCGGGTGAATATTTTAGCCATCCCCGCTGGTATCACGCCTTAATTACCACGCTACAGGATGTGGACATGCTGATCTATGTCCACGGCGCGAATGACCCGGAAAGTCGGTTGCCTGCCGGGTTGCTGGATATTGGCGTCAGCAAACGGCAAATCGCCGTCATCAGTAAAACGGACATGCCAGATGCTGACGTCGCCGCAACGCGAAAGTTATTGCTTGAGACTGGCTTCGAAGAGCCGATTTTCGAGCTAAACAGCCACGACCCGCAAAGCGTGCAGCAACTGGTGGATTATCTGGCATCTCTCACCAAACAGGAGGAAGCAGGTGAAAAAACTCATCACAGCGAATGATATTCGTGAAGCACACGCGCGCGGCGAACAGGCAATGTCCGTGGTTCTGCGCGCCAGCATTATTACCCCGGAAGCCCGTGAAGTGGCGGATCTACTGGGTTTTACCATCACCGAATGTGATGAATCGTCCCCGGTAACGGCGTCCGTTCCCGCCAGCGTGCCAGCCGATAAAACCGAAAGTCAGCGCATCCGCGAAACCATCATTGCCCAGCTGCCGGAAGGCCAGTTTACCGAAAGCCTGGTCGCGCAGTTGATGGAAAAAGTGATGAAGGAAAAACAGTCGCTGGAGCAGGGTGCAATGCAGCCGAGCTTCAAATCGGTGACCGGCAAAGGCGGCATCAAAGTGATTGATGGTAGCAGCGTCAAGTTTGGTCGTTTCGACGGCGCAGAGCCGCATTGCGTGGGCTTAACTGACCTTGTGACCGGAGACGACGGCAGCAGCATGGCCGCCGGTTTTATGCAGTGGGACAACGCATTCTTCCCGTGGACCCTGAACTACGACGAAATCGATATGGTGCTGGAAGGGGAGCTGCATGTTCGCCACGCAGGAGAAACCATGATCGCCAAAGCGGGCGATGTGATGTTTATCCCGAAAGGCTCCAGCATCGAATTTGGTACGACATCCAGCGTGAAATTCCTGTATGTCGCCTGGCCGGCTAACTGGCAATCCCTATGAAAGATTTCATCACCGAAGCATGGCTAAGAGCGAACCATACGCTCAGCGAAGGCGCAGAGATCCATCTCCCTGCGGACAGTCGCCTGACGCCCTCTGCCCGGGAGTTGCTGGAAAGCCGCCATCTGCGCATCAAGTTTATTGACGAGCAGGGCCGCCTGTTTGTTGACGATGAACAGCAGCAGCCGCAGCCCGTTCATGGGCTGACCAGTAGCGATGAACATCCGCAGGCGTGCTGCGAACTGTGCCGCCAGCCGGTGGCAAAAAAGCCGGATACGCTGACTCACCTGTCGGCGGAAAAAATGGTCGCCAAAAGCGATCCGCGTCTGGGTTTTCGCGCGGTTCTCGACAGCACCATTGCGCTGGCAGTGTGGCTGCAAATTGAACTGGCGGAACCGTGGCAGCCGTGGCTGGCGGATATCCGTTCGCGTCTTGGCAACATTATGCGCGCCGATGCGCTGGGGGAACCGCTGGGCTGCCAGGCGATTGTCGGGCTTTCTGACGAAGATCTGCATCGGCTTTCTCATCAGCCGCTGCGCTATCTCGACCACGATCATCTGGTGCCGGAAGCCAGCCACGGGCGCGATGCTGCGTTGCTCAATCTGCTACGCACCAAAGTGCGGGAAACCGAAACCGTAGCGGCGCAGGTCTTTATCACCCGCAGCTTTGAAGTATTACGCCCGGACATTTTGCAGGCGCTGAACCGCCTTTCCAGCACGGTCTACGTGATGATGATCCTGAGCGTAACGAAGCAGCCGCTAACGGTGAAGCAGATCCAACAACGACTGGGGGAACGCAATGATTATTGAACGTTGTCGTGAACTGGCGTTGCGAGCGCCCGCCAGAGTGGTTTTTCCGGATGCGTTAGACCAACGTGTGCTGAAAGCCGCGCAATATTTACATCAACAAGGTCTGGCAACGCCCATTCTGGTCGCCAATCCGTTTGAACTTCGTCAGTTTGCGCTCAGTCACGGCGTGGCGATGGACGGGCTACAGGTGATTGATCCGCATGGCAACCTCGCAATGCGGGAAGAATTTGCTCATCGCTGGCTGGCCCGCGCGGGCGAAAAAACGCCGCCGGATGCGCTGGAAAAACTTACCGACCCTCTGATGTTCGCCGCAGCAATGGTCAGCGCCGGTAAAGCGGATGTCTGTATCGCGGGCAACCTCTCTTCCACGGCAAATGTGCTGCGTGCCGGATTACGCATTATCGGCTTGCAGCCAGGCTGTAAAACGCTCTCTTCCATTTTCCTGATGTTGCCACAGTACAGCGGCCCGGCGTTGGGCTTTGCCGATTGCAGCGTGGTGCCACAGCCGACGGCGGCGCAGCTGGCGGATATCGCGCTTGCCAGTGCCGAAACCTGGCGCGCCATCACCGGAGAAGAGCCGCGCGTGGCGATGCTGTCGTTTTCCAGCAATGGTAGCGCCCGTCACCCCTGTGTTGCTAACGTCCAGCAGGCGACAGAAATCGTCCGTGAGCGCGCACCAAAGCTGGTGGTGGATGGCGAGTTACAGTTTGACGCCGCCTTCGTGCCGGAAGTGGCGGCGCAAAAAGCGCCTGCCAGCCCGCTACAGGGCAAGGCCAATGTGATGGTTTTTCCGTCGCTGGAAGCCGGAAATATTGGTTACAAAATCGCACAACGACTCGGCGGATATCGTGCCGTCGGGCCACTGATACAAGGACTTGCCGCGCCGATGCACGATCTCTCTCGTGGTTGTAGCGTGCAGGAAATTATCGAGCTGGCGCTGGTGGCAGCTGTGCCGCGTCAGACAGAAGTGAACCGCGAAAGCAGTTTACAAACACTGGTTGAATGAACGGTCCCGTTCTGGACCCTGATAAAGAGGAAAGCACAATGGAAGCATTAGGAATGATCGAAACCCGGGGCCTGGTTGCACTGATTGAGGCTTCTGACGCGATGGTGAAAGCTGCGCGCGTCAAGCTGGTTGGTGTTAAGCAGATTGGCGGCGGCCTGTGTACTGCCATGGTTCGTGGTGATGTTGCAGCCTGTAAAGCCGCGACCGATGCAGGTGCCGCAGCGGCACAGCGTATCGGCGAGCTGGTATCTGTACACGTTATCCCGCGTCCGCACGGCGACCTGGAAGAAGTCTTCCCGATCGGCCTGAAAGGCGATAGCAGCAACCTGTAATCACCCTGTGTGACGTCGATTCGGGCGTCACGCTCTCTCCTTTTTCATTTTACCTTCTGCGGAGGGTAGGGGGAGCTTTTACCTGAAATACGCCACGGAGGCGGGTATGAAACTGGCAGTCGTCACTGGACAAATTGTTTGTACCGTACGCCATCACGGACTGGCGCATGACAAATTGCTGATGGTGGAAATGATTGATCCACAAGGTAATCCTGACGGGCAATGCGCCGTCGCCATCGACAATATTGGCGCGGGAACCGGGGAGTGGGTGTTACTGGTGAGTGGCAGTTCCGCCCGCCAGGCGCATAAAAGCGAAACGTCACCGGTCGATCTGTGCGTGATTGGCATTGTCGATGAGGTGGTGTCTGGCGGTCAGGTAATTTTCCACAAATAAGGCAGAACATCATGAATCAACAGGATATTGAACAGGTGGTGAAAGCGGTACTGCTGAAAATGCAAAGCAGTGACACGCCGCCCGCCGCCGTTCATGAGATGGGCGTTTTCGCGTCCCTGGATGACGCCGTTGCGGCAGCCAAAGTCGCCCAGCAAGGGTTAAAAAGCGTGGCAATGCGCCAGTTAGCCATTGCTGCCATTCGTGAGGCAGGCGAAAAACACGCCAGAGATTTAGCGGAACTTGCCGTCAGTGAAACCGGCATGGGCCGCGTTGAAGATAAATTTGCCAAAAACGTCGCTCAGGCGCGCGGCACGCCAGGCGTTGAGTGTCTCTCTCCGCAGGTGCTGACCGGCGACAACGGCCTGACTTTAATTGAAAACGCGCCCTGGGGCGTGGTGGCTTCGGTAACTCCGTCCACTAACCCGGCGGCAACCGTAATTAATAACGCCATCAGCCTGATTGCCGCGGGCAACAGCGTCATTTTTGCCCCGCATCCGGCGGCGAAAAAAGTCTCCCAGCGGGCGATCACGCTGCTCAACCAGGCGATTGTTGCCGCAGGCGGGCCGGAAAACTTACTGGTTACTGTGGCAAATCCGGATATCGAAACCGCGCAGCGTTTGTTCAAGTTTCCGGGCATCGGCCTTCTGGTGGTGACCGGCGGCGAAGCGGTAGTAGAAGCGGCGCGTAAACACACCAATAAACGTCTGATTGCCGCAGGCGCTGGCAACCCGCCGGTAGTGGTGGATGAAACCGCCGACCTCGCCCGTGCCGCTCAGTCCATCGTCAAAGGCGCTTCTTTCGATAACAACATCATTTGTGCCGACGAAAAGGTACTGATTGTTGTTGATAGCGTAGCCGATGAACTGATGCGTCTGATGGAAGGCCAGCACGCGGTGAAACTGACCGCAGAACAGGCGCAGCAGCTGCAACCGGTGTTGCTGAAAAATATCGACGAGCGCGGAAAAGGCACCGTCAGCCGTGACTGGGTTGGTCGCGATGCGGCGAAAATCGCGGCGGCAATCGGCCTGAACGTGCCGCAAGAAACGCGTTTGCTGTTTGTGGAAACCACTGCAGAACATCCGTTTGCCGTGACCGAACTGATGATGCCGGTGCTGCCCGTCGTGCGCGTCGCCAACGTGGCGGATGCCATTGCGCTGGCGGTGAAACTGGAAGGCGGTTGCCACCACACGGCGGCAATGCACTCGCGCAACATCGAAAACATGAACCAGATGGCGAATGCTATTGATACCAGCATTTTCGTTAAGAACGGACCGTGCATTGCCGGGCTGGGGCTGGGCGGGGAAGGCTGGACCACCATGACCATCACCACGCCAACCGGTGAAGGGGTAACCAGCGCGCGTACGTTTGTCCGTCTGCGTCGCTGTGTATTAGTCGATGCGTTTCGCATTGTTTAAGGAGTAACAGATGGCGCACGACGAACAATGGCTCACCCCACGTCTGCAAACGGCGGCAACGCTGTGTAACCAGACGCCCGCCGCGACGGAATCTCCGCTGTGGCTGGGGGTGGATCTGGGTACCTGCGATGTGGTGTCGATGGTTGTTGACCGCGACGGTCAGCCGGTGGCGGTATGCCTCGACTGGGCCGATGTGGTCCGCGACGGCATCGTCTGGGATTTCTTCGGTGCGGTCACCATTGTTCGTCGCCATCTCGACACTCTTGAGCAGCAATTCGGTCTTCGTTTTAGCCATGCGGCGACTTCATTTCCTCCAGGTACGGACCCGCGTATTTCCATCAACGTGCTGGAATCTGCCGGGCTGGAAGTGAGCCATGTGCTGGATGAGCCAACCGCAGTTGCGGATCTGCTGCAACTGGACAACGCCGGTGTAGTGGATATCGGCGGCGGCACTACCGGCATTGCCATCGTGAAAAAGGGCAAGGTGACGTACTCGGCGGATGAAGCCACCGGCGGACATCACATCTCTCTGACTCTCGCCGGAAATCGCCGTATTTCGCTGGAAGAGGCGGAGCAGTACAAGCGCGGTCACGGTGAAGAGATTTGGCCTGCGGTGAAACCGGTGTACGAAAAAATGGCGGACATTGTCGCCCGGCATATTGAAGGGCAGGGCATTACTGATTTATGGCTGGCGGGCGGCTCTTGTTTGCAACCGGGCGTGGCGGAACTGTTTCGCAAACAATTCCCGGCGTTACAGGTGCATTTACCGCAGCACAGTTTGTTTATGACCCCGCTGGCGATCGCCAGTAGTGGGCGAGAGAAAGCGGAGGGGCTATATGCAAAATGAATTGCAGACCGCGCTCTTTCAGGCGTTCGATACCCTGAATCTGCAACGGGTAAAAACATTTAGCGTTCCACCGGTGACGCTTTGCGGTCCGGGCGCGGTGAGCAGTTGCGGGCAGCAAGCGCAAACGCGTGGGCTGAAACATCTGTTCGTGATGGCAGACAGCTTTTTGCATCAGGCGGGGATGACCGCCGGGCTGACGCGCAGCCTGGCTGTTAAAGGCATCGCCATGACGCTCTGGCCATGTCCGGTGGGCGAACCGTGCATTACCGACGTGTGTGCAGCCGTGGCGCAGTTGCGTGAGTCAGGCTGTGATGGGGTGATCGCATTTGGCGGCGGCTCGGTGCTGGATGCGGCGAAAGCCGTGGCGTTGCTGGTGACGAACCCCGATAGCACGCTGGCAGAGATGTCAGAAACCAGCGTTCTGCAACCGCGCTTGCCGCTGATTGCCATTCCAACGACCGCCGGAACCGGCTCTGAAACCACCAATGTAACGGTGATTATCGACGCGGTGAGCGGGCGCAAGCAGGTGTTAGCCCATGCCTCGCTGATGCCGGATGTGGCGATCCTCGACGCCGCATTGACCGAAGGTGTGCCGTCGCATGTCACGGCGATGACCGGCATTGATGCGTTAACCCATGCCATTGAAGCATACAGCGCCCTGAACGCTACACCGTTTACCGACAGCCTGGCGATTGGTGCCATTGCGATGATTGGCAAATCGCTGCCGAAAGCGGTGGGCTACGGTCACGACCTTGCCGCGCGCGAGAGCATGTTACTGGCTTCATGTATGGCGGGAATGGCGTTTTCCAGTGCGGGTCTTGGGTTGTGCCACGCGATGGCGCATCAGCCGGGCGCGGCGCTGCATATTCCACACGGTCTGGCGAACGCCATGTTGCTGCCAACGGTGATGGAATTTAACCGGATGGTTTGTCGCGAACGCTTTAGTCAGATTGGTCGGGCACTGCGTACTAAAAAATCCGACGATCGTGACGCTATTAACGCGGTAAGTGAGCTGATTGCGGAAGTTGGGATTGGTAAACGACTGGGCGATGTTGGTGCGACATCTGCGCATTACGGTGCATGGGCGCAGGCCGCGCAGGAAGATATTTGTCTGCGCAGCAACCCGCGTACCGCCAGCCTGGAGCAGATTGTCGGCCTGTACGCGGCGGCGCAATAAATGCCGGATGCGACGCTTGCCGCGTCTTATCCAGCCTACGGGATTGCACATGTAGGGCGGATAAGGCGTTTACGCCGCATCCGCCAATAAATAACAACTAACAGGGAGTAAAGGCGATGGGAATTAACGAAATCATCATGTACATCATGATGTTCTTTATGCTGATAGCTGCCGTAGACAGGATCCTGTCGCAGTTCGGCGGTTCTGCTCGTTTCCTCGGTAAGTTCGGTAAAAGTATCGAAGGATCAGGCGGTCAGTTCGAAGAAGGCTTTATGGCAATGGGCGCTCTGGGTCTGGCGATGGTCGGTATGACCGCGCTGGCACCGGTACTGGCTCACGTACTCGGGCCGGTAATTATCCCGGTTTACGAAATGCTCGGCGCAAACCCGTCAATGTTCGCCGGAACGCTGCTGGCGTGCGATATGGGCGGCTTCTTCCTCGCCAAAGAGCTGGCGGGCGGCGACGTAGCAGCGTGGCTATACTCTGGGTTAATTCTCGGGTCGATGATGGGGCCAACGATTGTGTTTTCCATTTCGGTGGCGCTCGGCATTATCGAACCTTCTGACCGTCGTTATCTGGCGCTCGGCGTGCTGGCGGGCATTGTGACCATTCCAATAGGCTGTATTGCTGGTGGCCTGGTGGCTATGTACTCCGGTGTTCAGATCAACGGCCAGCCGGTGGAATTCACTTTCGCCCTGATCCTGATGAACATGATCCCGGTGATCATTGTCGCGATTCTGGTGGCGCTGGGGCTGAAATTCATCCCGGAAAAAATGATCAACGGCTTCCAGATCTTCGCCAAATTCCTCGTTGCATTGATCACCCTCGGTCTTGCCGCTGCGGTAGTGAAATTCCTGCTTGGCTGGGAACTGATCCCCGGTCTGGATCCTATCTTTATGGCCCCTGGCGATAAACCCGGTGAGGTGATGCGCGCCATTGAAGTTATCGGTTCTATCTCCTGCGTTCTGTTAGGGGCGTATCCGATGGTGCTGCTGCTGACTCGCTGGTTTGAAAAACCGCTGATGAGCGTCGGTAAAGTGCTGAATATGAACAACATCGCGGCAGCCGGCATGGTGGCAACGCTTGCCAACAATATCCCAATGTTCGGCATGATGAAGCAGATGGATACCCGCGGCAAAGTCATCAACTGCGCCTTCGCCGTTTCCGCTGCTTTCGCCCTGGGCGACCACTTAGGCTTCGCCGCTGCCAACATGAACGCCATGATCTTCCCGATGATTGTCGGCAAGTTGATCGGCGGCGTAACGGCGATTGGCGTGGCGATGATGCTGGTGCCAAAAGACGACGCGACCGCGGCTAAAACCGAAGCGGAGGCACAATCGTGAACACTCGCCAGCTACTGAGCGTCGGTATCGATATCGGCACCACCACCACCCAGGTGATTTTCTCCCGGCTGGAGCTGGTTAACCGTGCGGCGGTGTCGCAGGTGCCGCGCTACGAATTCATTAAACGCGAAATTAGCTGGCAAAGTCCGGTGTTCTTTACCCCTGTCGATAAACAGGGCGGTTTAAAAGAAGCGGAACTGAAAACCTTAATACTCGAGCAATATCATGCTGCGGGTATTGAGCCGGAAAGCGTTGATTCTGGTGCCATCATCATCACCGGTGAAAGCGCGAAAACCCGCAATGCTCGCCCGGCGGTGATGGCGCTCTCTCAGTCGCTGGGCGATTTTGTCGTTGCCAGCGCCGGGCCGCACCTCGAATCCGTGATCGCCGGTCACGGAGCCGGGGCACAAACCCTTTCTGAACAACGGCTGTGTCGGGTACTGAATATCGACATCGGCGGTGGCACCGCGAACTACGCCCTGTTCGATGCCGGAAAAATCAGCGGCACTGCCTGCCTCAACGTCGGTGGTCGCCTGCTGGAAACCGACAGCCACGGGCGCGTGGTTTACGCTCATAAACCGGGGCAGATGATTGTGGATGAGTGCTTCGGTGCAGGCACCGACGCCCGTTCGCTGACCGGCGCGCAGCTGGTGCAGGTGACCCGGCGGATGGCAGAACTGATTGTCGAAGTGATTGACGGAACGCTCTCACCGCTCGCGCAGGCATTGATGCAAACCGGTTTGCTGCCCGCAGGTGTTACGCCCGAAATCATTACGCTTTCTGGCGGCGTGGGCGAATGTTATCGCCACCAGCCCGCCGACCCGTTCTGTTTTGCCGATATTGGCCCGCTGCTGGCAACTGCGCTGCATGACCATCCGCGCCTGCGTGAGATGAACGTACAGTTTCCGGCGCAAACCGTGCGCGCCACGGTGATTGGCGCGGGCGCGCATACCCTTTCGCTCTCTGGCAGCACAATCTGGCTTGAGGGCGTACAACTGCCGCTGCGCAATTTGCCGGTGGCGATCCCGATTGATGAAACGGATCTGGTGGGGGCCTGGCAACAGGCGCTGATTCAGCTGGATCTTGATCCCAAAACTGACGCGTACGTGCTGGCGCTTCCCGCCTCGCTGCCTGTGCGTTACGCCGCGGTACTGACGGTCATCAACGCGTTGGTCGATTTCGTCGCGCGTTTTCCGAATCCGCATCCCCTGCTGGTGGTGGCCGGGCAGGACTTTGGTAAAGCTCTGGGCATGTTGTTGCGCCCACAGCTACAACAACTCCCGTTGGCAGTCATTGACGAAGTGATTGTCCGCGCGGGGGACTATATCGACATTGGTACGCCTCTTTTTGGCGGATCGGTTGTGCCGGTGACGGTGAAATCACTCGCATTTCCTTCCTGAGGGAACGACTTATGAAACTAAAGACCACATTGTTCGGCAATGTATATCAGTTTAAGGATGTAAAAGAGGTGCTGGCTAAAGCCAACGAACTGCGTTCGGGGGATGTGCTGGCGGGCGTCGCAGCGGCAAGCTCACAGGAGCGCGTGGCGGCAAAGCAGGTGTTGTCGGAAATGACCGTAGCGGACATCCGCAATAATCCGGTGATTGCCTATGAAGATGACTGCGTGACGCGGCTGATTCAGGACGATGTTAACGAAACGGCCTACAACCAGATTAAAAACTGGAGCATCAGCGAACTGCGTGAGTATGTGCTGAGCGATGAAACCAGCGTGGACGACATTGCCTTTACCCGCAAAGGGCTGACCTCGGAAGTGGTCGCGGCGGTAGCGAAGATTTGCTCCAACGCGGACCTGATCTACGGCGCGAAGAAAATGCCGGTAATCAAAAAGGCCAATACCACCATCGGTATTCCGGGCACCTTTAGCGCCCGTTTGCAGCCAAATGACACCCGTGACGACGTGCAAAGTATCGCCGCGCAAATCTACGAAGGGCTTTCCTTCGGGGTGGGCGATGCGGTGATCGGCGTTAACCCGGTGACTGACGACGTGGAAAACTTAAGCCGCGTGTTGGATACCATCTATGGCGTGATCGACAAATTCAACATCCCAACTCAGGGCTGTGTACTGGCGCACGTCACCACCCAGATCGAAGCGATCCGTCGTGGCGCACCGGGCGGGCTGATTTTCCAGAGTATCTGTGGCAGCGAAAAAGGGCTGAAAGAGTTTGGCGTGGAGCTGGCGATGCTCGACGAAGCGCGCGCAGTGGGCGCGGAGTTCAACCGTATCGCCGGGGAAAACTGCCTCTACTTCGAAACCGGACAAGGCTCTGCGCTATCCGCTGGCGCTAACTTCGGCGCAGACCAGGTAACGATGGAAGCACGTAACTACGGGCTGGCGCGTCATTACGATCCGTTTATCGTCAACACCGTGGTCGGCTTTATTGGGCCGGAGTATCTCTACAACGACCGCCAGATTATCCGTGCTGGCTTAGAAGATCACTTTATGGGCAAGCTGAGCGGCATCTCTATGGGCTGTGACTGCTGTTATACCAACCACGCTGACGCTGACCAGAACCTCAACGAAAACCTGATGATCCTGCTCGCCACCGCAGGCTGCAACTACATCATGGGGATGCCGCTGGGTGATGACATCATGCTCAACTACCAGACCACCGCATTCCACGATACCGCCACTGTGCGTCAGTTACTCAACCTGCGCCCGTCACCGGAGTTTGAACGCTGGCTGGAAAGCATGGGCATTATGGCAAACGGTCGCCTGACCAAACGGGCGGGCGATCCGTCACTGTTCTTCTGATGACGCGGAGATAACATATCATGGATCAAAAACAGATTGAAGAAATTGTACGCAGCGTGATGGCGTCAATGGGACAAGCGGCCCCCGCGCCGTCAGAAGCAAAGTGCGCCACCACCAACTGTGCGGCACCGGTGACCTCGGAAAGCTGTGCGCTGGATTTAGGTTCCGCTGAAGCAAAAGCGTGGATTGGTGTTGAAAATCCGCATCGCGCAGACGTATTAACAGAACTGCGCCGCAGCACCGTGGCCCGCGTTTGTACCGGTCGTGCCGGTCCGCGTCCACGTACGCAGGCGCTGCTGCGTTTCCTGGCCGATCACTCTCGTTCGAAAGATACCGTACTGAAAGAAGTGCCGGAAGAGTGGGTGAAAGCGCAGGGCTTGCTGGAAGTACGCTCTGAAATTAGCGACAAAAATCTCTACCTGACTCGCCCGGATATGGGCCGCCGCCTGTGTGCAGAAGCTGTTGAAGCGCTGAAAGCGCAGTGTGTTGCCAATCCGGACGTACAGGTCGTTATTTCTGATGGCCTGTCAACTGATGCGATCACCGTGAACTACGAAGAGATCCTGCCACCGCTGATGGCGGGCCTGAAACAGGCCGGGCTGAAAGTCGGTACACCATTCTTTGTTCGTTATGGTCGCGTGAAGATTGAAGATCAGATCGGTGAGATCCTCGGCGCGAAAGTAGTGATCCTGCTGGTGGGCGAACGTCCGGGGTTGGGTCAGTCAGAAAGCCTCTCCTGCTACGCCGTTTACTCGCCGCGTATGGCGACCACCGTTGAGGCCGATCGCACCTGTATCTCTAACATTCACCAGGGCGGCACGCCGCCGGTTGAAGCCGCAGCCGTCATTGTGGATTTGGCGAAACGTATGCTGGAGCAGAAAGCATCCGGCATCAACATGACCCGATAAGGAGGCATCATGCCAGCTTTAGATTTGATTCGACCGTCTGTCACCGCTATGCGGGTGATTGCCTCCGTTAACGCCGATTTTGCGCGTGAACTGAAATTGCCGCCGCATATTCGTAGCCTCGGTCTGATTTCTGCCGACTCCGATGACGTCACCTACATTGCCGCTGATGAAGCGACCAAGCAGGCGATGGTGGAAGTGGTGTATGGCCGCTCGCTATATGCGGGCGCTGCACACGGCCCGTCACCGACTGCCGGTGAAGTGCTGATTATGCTTGGTGGGCCAAACCCGGCGGAAGTGCGTGCAGGTCTGGATGCGATGATTGCGCATATTGAAAATGGCGCAGCTTTCCAGTGGGCTAATGACGCGCAAGATACGGCATTCCTGGCACATGTAGTTTCGCGTACCGGTTCTTATCTCTCATCAACCGCCGGGATCACGCTTGGCGATCCGATGGCGTATCTGGTGGCACCGCCGCTGGAAGCGACCTATGGCATTGATGCAGCCCTGAAGTCTGCCGACGTACAGCTGGCGACCTATGTCCCGCCACCGTCTGAAACCAACTACTCGGCAGCATTTTTAACCGGTAGCCAGGCAGCGTGTAAAGCAGCCTGTAACGCCTTTACCGATGCAGTGCTGGAAATCGCGCGTAATCCAATCCAGCGTGCGTAACGGAGGTTGCCGATGATCAATGCACTGGGATTGCTGGAAGTGGACGGCATGGTCGCCGCGATAGATGCAGCGGATGCCATGCTCAAAGCAGCTAACGTTCGTCTGCTCAGTCACGAAGTGCTTGACCCTGGTCGCTTAACGCTGGTGGTGGAAGGCGATCTGGCGGCGTGTCGTGCGGCGCTGGACGCAGGTTGTGCTGCCGCGATGCGTACCGGGCGTGTCATCAGCCGCAAGGAGATCGGTCGGCCAGACGATGACACCCAGTGGCTGGTTACTGGCTTTAACCGCCAGCCGAAGCAACCCGTAAGGGAACCCGACGCGCCAGTTATCGTCGCGGAATCTGCTGACGAGTTGTTGGCGCTGTTAACATCAGTACGTCAGGGAATGACGGCAGGAGAAGTGGCTGCCCACTTTGGCTGGCCGCTGGAAAAAGCCAGAAATGCGCTCGAACAGCTCTTTTCTGCCGGGACGTTACGTAAACGCAGTAGTCGTTATCGTCTCAAGCCCCATTAACCTGTCGGAGGTGCCGGGTGTCCTACAACACCCGGCATTAACATCATGAAAAAGACCCGTACAGCCAATTTGCACCATCTTTATCATGAACCCTTACCCGAAAACCTGAAGCTCACGCCGAAGGTCGAAGTGGATAATGTTCATCAACGACAGACAACGGATGTCTATGAACATGCTTTAACGATTACCGCCTGGCAGCAGATTTACGATCAGCTGCATCCGGGCAAGTTTCATGGTGAATTTACGGAAATTCTACTCGATGATATTCAGGTTTTTCGTGAATACACCGGTCTGGCGCTGCGTCAGTCGTGCCTGGTCTGGCCGAACTCGTTCTGGTTTGGCATTCCGGCGACGCGCGGTGAGCAGGGATTTATCGGTTCGCAATGTCTGGGAAGCGCGGAAATCGCCACCCGCCCTGGTGGCACTGAATTTGAACTGAGCACGCCGGATGATTACACGATCCTGGGCGTGGTGCTTTCTGAAGATGTCATCACCCGGCAGGCTAACTTTTTGCATAACCCGGATCGGGTATTACATATGCTGCGTAGCCAGTCGGCGCTGGAAGTGAAAGAGCAGCATAAAGCCGCGCTGTGGGGCTTTGTCCAACAGGCGCTGGCGACGTTTTGCGAGAACCCGGAAAATCTCCATCAGCCTGCAGTGCGAAAAGTGCTGGGGGATAATTTGCTAATGGCGATGGGGGCGATGCTGGAAGACGCGCAACCAATGGTGACGGCGGAAAGCATCAGTCATCAGAGTTACCGTAGATTACTTTCCCGCGCCCGTGAATATGTGCTGGAAAATATGTCTGAGCCGGTGACGGTGCTGGACTTGTGTAATCAACTGCATGTCAGTCGCCGCACGCTACAAAACGCGTTTCACGCTATTTTAGGCATTGGCCCAAACGCGTGGCTGAAACGCATTCGCCTGAACGCCGTACGCCGCGAACTGATAAGCCCGTGGTCGCAAAGCACAACGGTAAAAGACGCCGCCATGCAGTGGGGATTCTGGCATCTGGGGCAATTTGCCACGGATTACCAGCAGCTGTTTGCCGAGAAGCCGTCGTTGACGTTGCATCAGCGGATGCGGGAATGGGGGTGAGGGAGTTACACCCAATCCCTGACCTTAATAAACTCACTTAACGCCGCTTCTGGGCTGCCATCTTTTGGCTGATAATCATACTCCCAGCGTACCAGTGGCGGCATTGACATCAGGATCGACTCGGTGCGCCCGCCAGTTTGCAGGCCAAACAGCGTGCCGCGATCCCAGACCAGATTGAACTCGACATAACGACCGCGACGGTAGAGCTGAAAATTGCGCTCGCGCTCGCCGTAGGCCATCGCTTTACGTCGCTCTACAATTGGTAAATAAGCGTCGGTGTAGCCTTTGCCTACCGCCTGCATAAAGGCAAAACAGTGGTCGAAATCTGGCGTGTTCAGATCATCAAAGAACAGCCCGCCAATACCGCGCTGTTCGTTGCGATGTTTGAGGTAGAAGTAATCGTCGCACCACTTTTTGTAACGGGGATAAACGTCTTCACCAAATGGCAGGCACAGGTCACGGGCGGTGCGGTGCCAGTGAATGGCGTCTTCTTCAAAACCATAGAAAGGGGTTAAATCGAAGCCGCCGCCAAACCACCAGACGGGCTCTGCACCCGGTTTTTCGGCAATAAAAAAGCGCACATTCGCGTGGCTGGTGGGAACATACGGATTATGCGGATGCACTACCAGCGAAACGCCCATCGCCTCGAAACTGCGCCCGGCAAGTTCCGGACGATGAGCGGTGGCGGAAGCGGGCATCGCCTCGCCGTGGACGTGAGAAAAGTTGACGCCCGCCTGTTCGAAAACACCACCATTACGCAACACCCGACTACGCCCACCGCCGCCAGCTTCGCGCTGCCAGCTATCTTCAACAAATTCTGCGCCATCGACAGCGGTCAACTGCTGACAAATCGTATCCTGAAGGTTGAGCAGGAACTGTTTAACCTGGTGTGCGTCGGGTTTCATAACTTATCGCTTTTTCGAATGTGCTTTCTGGTTGTCGAACCAGTGGAAATAACTGATCACGCCTTCAGCAATCGCTGTGGCGATTTTCTGACGAAACGCCGCCGTGCCTAACAGCCGCTCTTCTTCCGGGTTGGTGATAAACGAGGTTTCCACCAGCACCGAAGGAACCGACGGCGATTTCAACACCACAAACGCGGCTTGTTCGGTGTTGCGGCTGTGCAGTTTATGCACCGGCTTAATCTTTTTCAGAATATGCGAGCCAAGCGTCAGGCTGTTTTTAATAGTATCGGTTTGCACCAGATCAAACAGCACTTGCTGCAATAGGTGATCCTTGTCAGTCGCCTTTTTACCGGCAACTTCATCGGCGCGGTTTTCGCGTTCAGACAGGTATTTCGCCATTGCGCTACTTGCCCCACGGTTAGAGAGGGCAAATACCGAAGCACCGGCAGCTTTCGGGTTGGTAAAGCCATCGGCATGAATTGACATAAACAGATCTGCGCCATGTTTATGGGCGATTTCAACGCGATCGTAAAGTGGGATAAACGTATCGCCAGAACGCGTTAAACGCGCATCAATCCCATGATTACGCAAAATGGAACGGACGTTTTTAGCAATCGCCAGCACCACATGTTTTTCTTTCGAACCGTTGCGTCCAATCGCTCCGGTATCAATTCCGCCGTGGCCTGGATCGAGAACAACGACACGTTTGCCGCCAGATTTTTTGGCTTTCGGCTTGCTGTGTCCGTTGCTGGTTTTTAAAGGTTCGTCTTTGGCGATGGCTTGCGACATTCCTGACAACGTCAGGGCAGCCAAACCGGCTTTCAGCACCTGGCGGCGCGAAGTGAGTGTTTTTAGTGGTTTAAAAGTGCTCATACGGCCTGAGTTGTAATAATAAAGTTCCAGATGTTATATCGTATCGCGTAATCCGTTACGACGGTTTGATGTTGAGAATTGTTTTACTTTTCATTTCAATAGTTGACAACTCCCCATTATGCCACTTTTTCAACCGATTTTCGTCAGATATTGGCTAATTCGACCGTTCACGCCATAATCAGCCTTTTAACCCGCAAAAAGGTAACGAATACCATGGAGATACGCGTATTTCGCCAGGAAGATTTCGAAGAGGTCATCACCCTTTGGGAGCGTTGCGACTTGCTGCGTCCGTGGAACGATCCGGAAATGGACATCGAGCGTAAGATGAACCATGACGTCAGTTTGTTTTTGGTCGCTGAGGTAAACGGTGAAGTGGTCGGAACGGTGATGGGCGGTTATGACGGGCATCGCGGGTCTGCTTATTATCTTGGCGTGCATCCAGAGTTTCGTGGGCGTGGGATTGCCAATGCGTTGCTTAATCGGCTGGAGAAAAAGCTGATTGCTCGTGGCTGCCCGAAAATTCAGATCAACGTGCCGGAAGATAACGACATGGTGCTCGGAATGTATGAACGCCTGGGATATGAACACGCCGACGTGCTGAGTCTGGGTAAGCGTTTGATTGAAGATGAAGAGTACTGAGTTTCATCCTGTCCATTATGATGCGCACGGTCGCCTGCGTTTACCCTTGCTCTTCTGGCTTGTGCTATTGCTTCAGGCGCGAACCTGGGTGCTGTTTGTCATTGCCGGTGCGTCGCGCGAGCAGGGTACTGCGCTGCTAAATCTGTTTTATCCCGATCACGATAATTTCTGGCTGGGGCTGATTCCTGGCATTCCGGCGGTGCTGGCGTTTTTGTTGAGCGGTCGGCGGGCTACGTTTCCTCGCACCTGGCGTGTACTCTATTTTCTGTTGCTGTTGGCGCAGGTGGTTTTACTTTGCTGGCAACCGTGGCTGTGGCTGAACGGTGAATCCGTTAGCGGTATCGGTCTGGCGCTGGTAGTGGCGGATATTGTGGCGTTAATCTGGCTGCTGACCAATCGACGTTTACGCGCTTGTTTTAATGAAGAAAAAGAATAACGCAGAGGTGCGCTTTGTTTATGCCGGATGCGGCGAGAACGCCTTATCCGGCCTACAAAACATCGAAAATTCAATATATTGCAGGAGAAAGTAGGCCTGATAAGCGTAGCGCATCAGGCAATTTTGTGTTTGTCATCAACCTTTAACGGCACTTTTTGGTGAATTTGCACTCCAAGCAACGTTATTGAATAACCAAAGGAAGTGACATGAAATCGCTGCGTTTAATGTTATGCGCTATGCCGTTGATGCTGACCGGCTGTTCCACGATGTCGTCAGTTAACTGGTCTGCCGCTAACCCGTGGAACTGGTTTGGGTCGTCCACCAAAGTGAGCGAGCAGGGCGTGGGTGAATTAACGGCGTCCACACCACTGCAAGAACAAGCCATTGCTGATGCGCTTGATGGCGATTATCGCCTGCGCAGCGGAATGAAAACCGCGAACGGCAACGTGGTGCGCTTTTTTGAAGTGATGAAAGACGACAATGTGGCGATGGTGATTAACGGCGAGCAAGGCACGATCAGCCGCATTGACGTGCTGGATAGCGATATTCCTGCTGACACCGGTGTTAAAATCGGTACACCGTTTAGCGACCTTTACAGCAAAGCATTTGGCAATTGCCAAAAAGCTGATGGTGATGATAATCGTGCCGTCGAATGTAAAGCCGAAGGCAGTCAACATATTAGCTACCAGTTCAGCGGGGAATGGCGTGGTCCTGAAGGGTTAATGCCTTCGGACGATACCCTGAAAAACTGGAAAGTCAGTAAAATTATCTGGCGGCGTTAATTTGCGTCTGAACAAACCGCCGCCGCGAAAAAACACGTAAAATAGCGCTCAACAATGCCACGGATTGCGTGGCATTCTTATTTTCAGGAGGAACAATGTCTCAGGTTCAGAGTGGCATTTTGCCAGAACATTGCCGCGCGGCGATTTGGATCGAAGCCAACGTGAAAGGGGAAGTTGACGCCCTGCGTGCGGCCAGTAAAACATTTGCCGATAAACTGGCAACTTTTGAAGCGAAATTCCCGGACGCGCATCTTGGTGCGGTGGTTGCCTTTGGTAACAACACCTGGCGCGCTCTGAGCGGCGGCGTTGGGGCAGAAGAGCTGAAAGATTTTCCGGGCTACGGTAAAGGCCTTGCGCCGACGACCCAGTTCGATGTGTTGATCCACATTCTTTCTCTGCGTCACGACGTAAACTTCTCTGTCGCTCAGGCGGCGATGGAAGCCTTTGGTGACTGCATTGAAGTGAAAGAAGAGATCCACGGCTTCCGTTGGGTGGAAGAGCGTGACCTGAGCGGCTTTGTTGACGGTACAGAAAACCCGGCGGGTGAAGAGACGCGCCGCGAAGTGGCGGTTATCAAAGACGGCGTGGATGCCGGCGGCAGCTATGTGTTTGTGCAGCGTTGGGAGCACAACCTGAAGCAGCTCAACCGGATGAGCGTTCACGATCAGGAGATGATGATCGGGCGCACCAAAGAGGCCAACGAAGAGATTGACGGCGACGAACGTCCGGAAACCTCTCACCTCACCCGCGTTGATCTGAAAGAAGATGGCAAAGGGCTGAAGATTGTTCGCCAGAGCCTGCCGTACGGCACCGCCAGTGGCACTCACGGTCTGTACTTCTGCGCCTACTGCGCGCGTCTGCATAACATTGAGCAGCAACTGCTGAGCATGTTTGGCGATACCGATGGTAAGCGTGATGCGATGTTGCGTTTCACCAAACCGGTAACCGGCGGCTATTACTTCGCGCCGTCGCTGGACAAGCTGATGGCGCTGTAAGCGTTTCTGATTCATTGATTAAAGGCCAGCCAGTAACAAAACTGACTGGCCTTTTTATTACTTTTGCTTCAACGCCGCATACACCTGATCAACTACCCAACCATAAGTTGCAATTGGTAACTGACCGCTTTCGAACATATTGGGATTTTTTTGTGGATCGGCAACTGGCGAATGGGGCTTGTTGCTTAACATCACAATCGCCATATGATTGACCGGATCGATAACGGTCACCGTTCCGGTCCAGCCAGTGTGACCGTAGGTTTGCGGGCTTGCCAGCGTGCCAAACGTCGGCGTCATGGTGGCATTACCATTCACGCGCCAGCCGAGGCCAAAAGTGGCATCTTCCTTAGAGCTGGTGGTGAACATCTTCACCGTTTCCGCACTGAACAGCTGCACATCGCCATAGCCCCCGCCGTTCAGCATCGTTTGCATTAACACCGCAATATCGCCGGTATTGGAAAACAAACCTGCGTGCCCGGAAACGCCGCCCATCGAATAAAAGGCTTTTTCATCGTGCACCTGACCCCAGAGAGTGGAGGTGCGGATATTCGGGAAATGGATCACGCCATCGCGGGTATTGCCGTTCAATTCCGTGGCGGCAATTTGTTGCGGTTTAAAGCCTTTCAGCAGCGGGTTAAATACCGTATGTGTCAGGCCGAGCGGGCGATAAATCGACTCTTCAACATAGCGGTCAAGCGGCTGACCGGTAACCGACTCGACGATAAATCCAAGCAGCATATAATCGACATCGCTGTAGATATGTTTGCTGCCGGGCTGATATTCCAGCGGCGTGCGCTTGATCATCTCCAGCGTCTGGCCTTTATCCTGGGAATAAAACGCGCCCGCGACCGCTTTATTCGGGTATTGCGGATCTGCCGGGAAACCGCCGCTGTGATGCAGCAGGTCAGAAATCCGCAGGGTGTTTTTGCCTTTAATGGTGTCATTTGGACTATCGGCAAACCCCGGAATATATTTCGCAATCCGATCGTCAGGATGCAGTTTGCCTTCGCTCATCAGCTTTTGCAGGGCGAAGTTCGTGGCGTACATTTTGGTGTTTGAGGCCAGGTCATACAGCGTCCCGGTGGTGGCTTTGACAGGCTGTTCCATCAACACGCTGCCATCGTACTTTTTCGCCGCTCCCCAGGCTTTGCGATACACAATCTGATTATCTTTAATGATCAGCAGGTTTACGCCGGGATAACCGACATCAACTTGCTGGCTAATCCAGCGATCCATCTGGTTAAGCCGTTCGACGTTGAACCCTGCTTTCTCTGGCGAACTTTCTGTCAGAACAGGGTATTTTGCGGCGCTGACGCTACAACTAACAGCCAGCAGAGAAAGATAGAGCATTGTCCGTTTCATGATATCAGTCCAGATTGACGTTACGGCAGCCAAAGAGCGTGGTGAAAATAAACCCGCAAACCCATGCCACCAGAATCCCGCCAGCATAAACCGCCATTGCCGGAAGGATGCCTTGTGCGGAAGTCATCAGCGGCAGCGCCACCAGACCAGACGGCCCAAAGGCGCTGTTTAAGCCCATCGGCAGACCCCACCAGGCTATCAATCCGATAAACAAACCGCCCGCCGCGCCGCCTAAACAGGCGGTAATAAACGGTTTCATGCGGGGCAGGGTGACGCCATAAATCAACGGTTCGCCAACGCCCAGCAGGCCGGGAATAATCGCCCCGCGTACCTGACTGCGTAATGCACTGTGCGGTTGCGCCCGCCAGTAGAGTGCCAGCGCCGCGCCCACCTGGCCCGCGCCTGCCATCGAAAGGATGGGAAATAAGCTGTTGAATCCCTGGCTGTCCATTAACGCGAGGTAAACAGGAATAAAGCCCTGATGCACGCCAAATACCACGGCGATCAGGAACAGCCCGGCTAAAACCGCACAACCGAGCGGATTACTGTTCAGGTGCATAAACAGCCACGACATACCTTCGAATAACCAGCCGCCCAGCGGCATAATGATCAGATAGGCCAGCGTAGCGGTGATCAGTAGGGTGATTAACGAGGTCAGCAGCATGTCGAGATCGTCGGGCATAAAGCGGCGCACCATGCCTTCGATGCGGGCGCAGGCCCACGCGGCAATCAACACGCCGATAATATTGCCGCGCGGATCGATGGGCAGACCAAAGAAATCGTGAAAACCGGCGTAGTAACCGGTGGTTGCAGCGGGGTTATAACCAAGCAAAAAGAGTGCGGCAATAATTGCGCCATTTACGCCCGTGCCGCCAAATGCCTGGGCGGCGTTATAGCCCACCAGAATCACCAGGAAGGTGAACAAACCTTTGCTGAACACCTTCATAAAATTCAGCGCGTCGGGTAGCGTGCCCTGAGCATCTGCCGGAACGTGCATCACCGTGGCAATTAACGTCGCTATCCCCAGCAGCAGACCGGCGGCAATAAAACCGGGGATCAGCGGCGTGAAGATGGTGGCGAATTTGGCGAGAAATTGTTGCACGCCGGAGGTTTGTTTGGCTTTTAACTGACGTTTGTTCTGGGCGGCGATTTCTGCGGCATCCTGTACCGGTGCTTCTCCCAGCAGCTCGCTCATCGCTTTTGCGGCACGATGCGCTTTACCAGGCCCAAAAACGACCTGCACCTGGTCGCTGGTCAAAATGACGCCCTTCACGCCTTCCAGCGTTTTGATATCGGGATCAACCAGTGAACTGTCATGTACACCCAGACGCAGGCGCGTCATACAGTTACCACAACTGGCGATATTTCCCGGTCCGCCGACACGGGTAAGAATGGTGTTCATAAGTTCACTGCTGATCTCTTTGGCCATGGGTTATTCCTTGTCTAAAACCTGACGAATAAAGCCGCCGTGTTGATCCAGGCGTTTTTTAGCTTCTGCGGCATCGAGATTTTTCAGCACCATCACAATGGCCGTTTTACAGTTGCGCTCGCAGGCAATTAACGCCGCTTCCGCTTGTTCGGCATTACATCCGGTGGCGTTTTTAACGATATTGACCTGGCGCACATGCAGTTTTTCGTTGGTGGCGACCACATCGACCATCAGGTTGCCGAACACTTTGCCGGATTTAATCATCAGCCCGGTGGAGAGCATATTGAGTACCAGTTTCTGCGCTGTACCTGCTTTCATCCGCGAAGAACCGGTAACCACTTCGGCACCTACAATCGGTGTAATGGCAAACTCTGCGGTGGTTGAAACGGCGCTCCCCGGATTACAGGAAATTCCCACTGTACGGCAACCGAGCTGGCGCGCGTATTCCAGTCCGGCAATCACATACGGCGTACGACCACTGGCGGCAATACCGACCACCACATCCTGTGCCGTTAAATTAATATTTTTCAGATCGTTAACGCCGCCTTCCCGGCTATCTTCCGCGCCTTCCACCGCGTGCTTAATGGCATATTCGCCGCCAGCAATTAATCCAACTACCAGACCTGGTTTCACGCCGTAGGTGGGCGGACATTCGCTGGCATCCAGAATCCCCAGACGACCGGATGTTCCCGCACCGAGGTAAATCAGACGCCCGCCACCGCTTACCTGGGCGTGGATAACATCGATCGCCGCGGCGATATCCGGCAGTACGCGCTCAACGGCAAGCGGTACGGTTTTATCTTCATCGTTGATAATCCGGCACATTTCCAGCGTCGATACGCGGTCAATTTCAGCCGAGGCGGTGTTCGAGCCTTCAGTAATCATCTTTTCAAATTGCATCGGTGGTGACCTTACTATTTACGATCAAATAATTGCAGATGTATGGAATCATATATCCCGAATTGACAGACTTAAAGGAATCATTGAGTCTACACTCGCAGAGTGTGAAGAGCGTCATAAGAACTTAAGCGGAATTTATGCTGCCAGCCCAGGAGAGTGGAAGATGTTGTACCTGACGAAAATACGCAATGCGGAAAGTGAATTTACCGGGAACGAGCAAAAAATTGCTGACTTTCTGCGGGCCAACGTGAGTGAGCTGAAATCCGTCTCTTCGCGCAAGATAGCGAAACAGCTCGGCATCAGCCAGTCGAGTATTGTGAAGTTTGCCCAGAAGCTCGGCGCACAAGGATTTACTGAATTGCGTATGGCGTTAATAGGCGAATACAGTGCCAGCCAGGAGAAAACGAATGCCACGGCGCTGCACCTGCACAGTTCGATTACCAGTGATGATTCGCTGGAAGTGATTGCCCGCAAACTGAATCGCGAAAAAGAGCTGGCGCTGGAGCAAACCTGTGCGTTGTTCGACTACGCGCGGCTGCAAAAAATCATTGAGGTCATCAGTAAAGCACCGTTTATCCAGATAACGGGCCTGGGCGGGTCGGCGCTGGTGGGGCGCGATCTGTCGTTCAAACTGATGAAAATTGGCTATCGCGTGGCCTGCGAAGCCGACACGCACGTACAAGCCACCGTTTCCCAGGCGTTGAAAAAAGGCGATGTACAAATCGCTATCTCTTACAGCGGCAGTAAAAAAGAGATTGTCTTGTGCGCAGAAGCGGCACGAAAGCAGGGGGCAACGGTGATTGCCATTACTTCTCTGGCTGACTCTCCGCTGCGGCGGCTGGCGCATTTCACGCTCGATACCGTTTCCGGTGAAACCGAATGGCGTAGCTCGTCGATGTCTACCCGCACGGCGCAAAATTCTGTTACCGATTTACTGTTTGTTGGTCTTGTGCAACTCAATGATGTGGAGTCATTGAAAATGATTCAGCGCAGCAGTGAGCTAACACAACGCCTGAAATGATGCATAAAGCAGCGACTGGATTGAGATTTTCCTGAATTAGTGAGCTGATCCGCAGCAATATTTTGTTTATCCTGTATTTTCAGAGGGAATGGAGTGTAACGCTCTGTATTAACAAGGAGAGCATTAAAATGGGTAAACTCACGGGCAAGACAGCACTGATTACGGGCGCATTGCAGGGAATTGGCGAAGGAATTGCCAGAACTTTTGCGCGTCATGGCGCAAACCTAATCTTGCTGGATATCTCCCCTGAGATCGAAAAGCTGGCGGACGAACTGTGTGGTCGTGGTCATCGCTGTACGGCGGTTGTCGCCGATGTGCGTGACCCGGCGTCGGTCGCCGCAGCTATCAAGCGCGCGAAGGAAAAAGAAGGGCGCATTGATATCCTGGTGAATAACGCAGGCGTTTGTCGTCTGGGCAGTTTCCTCGATATGAGCGATGAAGATCGCGATTTCCATATTGATATCAATATTAAAGGCGTATGGAACGTCACGAAGGCGGTGCTGCCGGAGATGATTGCCCGCAAAGATGGTCGCATTGTGATGATGTCTTCAGTCACTGGTGATATGGTGGCCGATCCTGGCGAAACGGCGTACGCCTTAACGAAAGCGGCGATTGTTGGCCTGACAAAATCGCTGGCGGTGGAGTACGCGCAGTCTGGTATTCGCGTTAACGCCATTTGCCCGGGATACGTGCGCACACCAATGGCGGAAAGCATTGCCCGCCAGTCGAACCCGGAAGATCCAGAGTCGGTGCTGACTGAAATGGCGAAAGCAATCCCGATGCGTCGCCTCGCCGATCCGCTGGAAGTCGGCGAACTGGCGGCCTTCCTCGCATCGGATGAATCCAGCTATTTAACCGGTACACAGAATGTGATTGATGGCGGCAGCACACTGCCGGAGACGGTTAGCGTCGGTATCTGATTCACCTCTGTTTCCTCCCTGCATTTGTGGGGAGGATTTCGTCTTATTCCCTTTTCAACTTCCAAATCACCAAACGGTATATAAAACCGTTACTCCTTTCACGTCCGTTATAAATATGATGGCTATTAGAAAGTCATTAAATTTATAAGGGTGCGCAATGGCCGTTAACTTACTGAAAAAGAACTCACTCGCGCTGGTCGCTTCTCTGCTGCTGGCGGGCCATGTACAGGCAACGGAACTGCTGAACAGTTCTTATGACGTCTCCCGCGAGCTGTTTGCCGCCCTGAACCCGCCGTTTGAACAGCAATGGGCCAAAGATAACGGCGGCGACAAACTGACGATAAAACAATCTCATGCCGGGTCATCAAAACAGGCGCTGGCAATTTTGCAGGGCTTAAAAGCCGACGTTGTCACTTATAACCAGGTGACCGACGTACAAATTCTGCACGATAAAGGCAAGCTTATCCCGGCGGACTGGCAGTCGCGCCTGCCGAATAATAGCTCGCCGTTCTACTCCACCATGGGCTTCCTGGTGCGTAAGGGCAACCCGAAGAATATCCACGACTGGAACGACCTGGTGCGCTCCGACGTGAAGCTGATTTTCCCGAACCCAAAAACGTCCGGTAACGCGCGTTACACCTACCTTGCGGCATGGGGCGCAGCGGATAAAGCTGACGGTGGTGATAAAGCCAAAACCGAACAGTTTATGACTCAGTTCCTGAAAAACGTTGAAGTGTTCGATACTGGCGGTCGTGGCGCGACCACCACTTTTGCCGAGCGCGGCCTGGGCGATGTGCTGATCAGCTTCGAGTCGGAAGTGAACAACATCCGCAAACAGTATGAAGCGCAGGGCTTTGAAGTGGTGATTCCGAAAACCAACATTCTGGCGGAATTCCCGGTGGCGTGGGTCGATAAAAATGTGCAGGCCAACGGTACGGAAAAAGCAGCAAAAGCCTACCTGAACTGGCTCTACAGCCCGCAGGCGCAGACCATCATCACCGACTATTACTACCGCGTAAATAACCCGGAAGTAATGGACAAACTGAAAAACAAATTCCCGCAGACCGAGCTGTTCCGCGTGGAAGACAAATTTGGCTCCTGGCCGGAAGTGATGAAAACCCACTTCACCAGCGGCGGCGAGTTAGACAAGCTGTTATCGGCGGGGCGTAACTGATGTTTGCTGTCTCCTCCAGACGCGTGCTGCCGGGCTTTACCTTAAGCCTCGGCACCAGTCTGCTGTTTGTGTGCCTGATTTTGCTGCTGCCGCTCTCCGCGCTGGTGATGCAGCTGGCCCAGATGAGCTGGGCGCAGTACTGGGAGGTGATCACCAACCCGCAGGTGGTCGCAGCCTATAAAGTGACGCTGCTGTCGGCGTTTGTGGCATCGATTTTTAATGGCGTTTTCGGCCTGCTGATGGCGTGGATCTTAACCCGCTATCGCTTTCCGGGCCGCACGCTGCTTGATGCGCTGATGGATTTACCCTTTGCGCTGCCAACGGCAGTCGCCGGTTTAACGCTGGCCTCGCTCTTTTCCGTGAACGGTTTTTACGGTGAATGGCTGGCGAAGTTTGATATCAAAGTCACCTATACATGGCTGGGGATTGCGGTAGCGATGGCCTTTACCAGCATTCCGTTTGTAGTACGTACCGTGCAGCCGGTGCTGGAAGAGTTAGGCCCGGAATATGAAGAAGCGGCGGAAACGCTTGGTGCAACGCGCTGGCAGAGTTTCTGCAAAGTGGTGCTGCCGGAGCTTTCTCCGGCGCTGGTGGCGGGCGTGGCGCTGTCGTTTACCCGTAGTCTTGGTGAATTTGGCGCGGTGATTTTTATCGCCGGAAATATCGCGTGGAAGACGGAAGTGACGTCGCTGATGATTTTTGTGCGCTTGCAGGAGTTTGATTACCCGGCAGCGAGCGCGATTGCCTCGGTGATCCTCGCGGCATCTCTGCTGCTGCTGTTCTCAATTAACACTCTGCAAAGTCGCTTTGGTCGGCGTGTGGTAGGTCATTAATGGCGGAAGTGACACAATTGAAGCGTTATGACGCGCGCCCGATTAACTGGGGCAAATGGTTTCTGATTGGCATCGGGATGCTGGTATCGGCGTTCATCCTGCTGGTGCCGATGATTTATATCTTCGTACAGGCGTTCAGCAAAGGGCTGATGCCGGTTTTACAGAATCTGGCCGATCCGGACATGCTGCACGCCATCTGGCTGACGGTGATGATCGCGCTGATTGCCGTACCGGTAAACCTGGTGTTCGGCATTCTGCTGGCCTGGCTGGTGACGCGCTTTAACTTCCCTGGACGCCAGTTACTGCTGACGCTACTGGACATTCCGTTTGCCGTATCGCCGGTGGTTGCCGGTCTGGTGTATCTGCTGTTCTACGGCTCTAACGGCCCGCTGGGCGGCTGGCTGGATGAACATAATCTGCAAATTATGTTCTCCTGGCCCGGAATGGTGCTGGTCACCATCTTTGTGACGTGTCCGTTTGTGGTGCGCGAGCTGGTGCCGGTGATGTTAAGCCAGGGCAGCCAGGAAGACGAAGCGGCGATTTTGCTTGGCGCGTCTGGCTGGCAGATGTTTCGCCGCGTCACATTGCCGAACATTCGCTGGGCGCTGCTTTATGGCGTGGTGTTGACCAACGCCCGCGCGATTGGCGAGTTTGGTGCAGTGTCGGTGGTTTCCGGCTCGATTCGCGGCGAAACACTTTCGCTGCCGTTACAGATTGAATTGTTGGAGCAGGACTACAACACCGTCGGCTCCTTTACCGCCGCCGCGCTGTTGACGCTGATGGCGATTATCACCCTGTTTTTAAAGAGTATGTTGCAGTGGCGCCTGGAGAATCAGGAAAAACGCGCGCAGCAGGAGGAGCATCATGAGCATTGAGATTGCCAATATCAAGAAGTCTTTTGGTCGCACCCAGGTGCTGAACGATATCTCACTGGATATTCCTTCTGGTCAGATGGTCGCGTTGCTGGGGCCGTCCGGTTCCGGGAAAACCACGCTGCTGCGGATTATCGCCGGGCTGGAGCATCAAACCAGCGGGCATATTCGCTTCCACGGCACCGACGTCAGCCGCCTGCACGCGCGCGATCGCAAGGTCGGTTTCGTGTTCCAGCATTACGCGCTGTTCCGCCATATGACGGTATTCGACAATATCGCTTTTGGCCTGACGGTGCTGCCGCGTCGCGATCGCCCGAATGCCGCAGCCATCAAAGCGAAAGTGACAAAATTGCTGGAGATGGTGCAGCTTGCTCATCTGGCGGATCGTTATCCGGCACAGCTTTCCGGCGGCCAGAAACAGCGCGTGGCGCTGGCGCGCGCGCTGGCTGTAGAACCGCAAATTCTGCTGCTTGATGAACCGTTTGGCGCGCTGGATGCGCAGGTGCGTAAAGAGCTGCGTCGCTGGCTGCGTCAACTGCATGAAGAGCTGAAATTCACCAGCGTGTTCGTGACCCACGACCAGGAAGAAGCGACGGAAGTAGCTGATCGTGTAGTGGTGATGAGCCAGGGCAATATTGAACAGGCTGATGCGCCGGAGCAGGTATGGCGCGAACCAGCGACCCGTTTTGTGCTCGAATTTATGGGCGAAGTGAACCGCCTGCAGGGAACCATTCGCGGCGGGCAGTTCCATGTTGGCGCACATCGCTGGCCGCTGGGCTACACACCTGCTTATCAGGGGCCGGTGGATCTCTTCCTGCGCCCTTGGGAAGTGGATATCAGCCGCCGTACCAGCCTCGATTCGCCGCTGCCGGTACAGGTACTGGAAGCCAGCCCGAAAGGTCACTACACCCAATTAGTGGTGCAGCCGCTGGGGTGGTACAACGAACCGCTGACGGTCGTGATGCATGGCGACGATGCCCCGCAGCGTGGCGAGCGTTTATTCGTTGGTCTGCAACATGCGCGGCTGTATAACGGCGACGAGCGTATTGAAACCCGAGATGAGGAACTTGCTCTCGCACAAAGCGCCTGATAGGTTGAGTGAATGTTAAACGCCCGGAGGCGCTTCCCGCGATCCGGGCTTTTTAATGGCAAGGTTTGTAACCTGTAGGCCTGATAAAACGCGGCAAGCGTCGCATCAGGCAACACCACGTATGGACAGAGATCGTGAGTACATTAGAACAAACAATAGGCAATACGCCTCTGGTGAAGTTGCAGCGAATGGGGCCGAATAACGGCAGTGAAGTGTGGTTAAAACTGGAAGGCAATAACCCGGCAGGTTCGGTGAAAGATCGTGCGGCGCTTTCGATGATCGTCGAGGCGGAAAAGCGCGGGGAAATTAAACCGGGTGATGTGTTAATCGAAGCCACCAGTGGTAACACCGGCATTGCGCTGGCAATGATTGCCGCGCTTAAAGGCTATCGCATGAAATTGCTGATGCCCGACAACATGAGCCAGGAACGCCGTGCGGCGATGCGTGCTTATGGTGCGGAACTGATTCTTGTCACCAAAGAGCAGGGCATGGAAGGTGCGCGCGATCTGGCGCTGGAGATGGCGAATCGTGGCGAAGGAAAGCTGCTCGATCAGTTCAATAATCCCGATAACCCTTATGCGCATTACACCACCACTGGGCCGGAAATCTGGCAGCAAACCGGCGGGCGCATCACTCATTTTGTCTCCAGCATGGGGACGACCGGCACTATCACCGGCGTCTCACGCTTTATGCGCGAACAATCCAAACCGGTGACCATTGTCGGCCTGCAACCGGAAGAGGGCAGCAGCATTCCCGGCATTCGCCGCTGGCCTACGGAATATCTGCCGGGGATTTTCAACGCTTCTCTGGTGGATGAGGTGCTGGATATTCATCAGCGCGATGCGGAAAACACCATGCGCGAACTGGCGGTGCGGGAAGGAATATTCTGTGGCGTCAGCTCCGGCGGCGCGGTTGCCGGAGCACTGCGGGTGGCAAAAGCTAACCCTGGTGCGGTGGTGGTAGCGATCATCTGCGATCGTGGCGATCGCTACCTTTCCACCGGGGTGTTTGGGGAAGAGCATTTTAGTCAGGGGGCGGGGATTTAAGATTATTGCGCAGGCACTGTTTTATCCGTCTGCGCAATTAACGCATGTAAAAAAGGCTGTGCGTTCTCATCGCTCTTACCGGGGATCTTCACAATATACGGCTTCCCGGTAATCGATGACGACGAAGCAACCTTATCAATAAACTGCTCGGCTGTGTCAATGCGGTTACGGGTATTGCCCAGCTTCAGACGCAGATGAGAAACCGCTTCATCGCAGGTATGTTCATCACCGTTGCGCACAAATATCAAATCCTTTTTCTGTGCTAATCCCTCCAGCATGGCGTTGATGCGGGCTTCTTCATGGGCAGTTAACTTCGCGTAAACGGGGAGTGTCATTAGTAGTGTAATGACCAGACAAATGATTTTCTTCATTGAATTACCTTATCCTTGTTTTGTGATAGCCGATTTGACTGCCAGAATCAGGTAAAGTTTCGGTTGGATTACGATGAGGATCATCGGCAAGGAGAAAAAATTAAATGAGTAGTTTGTTGTTGTTTAACGATAAGAGTAGGGCACTGCAGGCGGATATCGTCGCCGTGCAGTCGCAGGTGGTTTACGGCAGCGTGGGCAACAGCATTGCCGTGCCTGCTATCAAACAGAACGGCCTGAATGTCTTTGCCGTGCCGACGGTATTGCTGAGCAATACGCCGCATTATGACACTTTCTACGGTGGTGCGATTCCGGACGAATGGTTTAGCGGCTATTTGCGTGCGCTTCAGGAGCGTGATGCGCTGCGCCAACTTCGTGCTGTAACCACGGGCTATATGGGAACGGCATCGCAAATCAAAATCCTTGCCGAGTGGCTGACTGCGCTACGCAAAGACCATCCTGACCTATTGATCATGGTCGATCCGGTGATTGGCGATATTGATAGCGGAATTTATGTCAAACCTGACCTTCCCGAAGCGTATCGACAATATTTACTGCCGCTGGCGCAGGGAATTACCCCCAATATCTTTGAGTTGGAAATCCTGACCGGTAAAAATTGCCGCGATCTCGACAGTGCCATTGCTGCCGCAAAAAGTCTGCTTTCAGACACATTAAAATGGGTGGTGGTTACCAGCGCCTCCGGTAATGAAGAAAATCAGGAGATGCAGGTTGTGGTGGTCACTGCCGACAGCGTGAATGTCATTTCCCATTCACGGGTAAAAACCGACCTGAAAGGGACTGGCGACCTGTTTTGTGCTCAGCTCATCAGTGGCTTGCTGAAAGGGAAGGCGTTAACCGATGCAGTGCACCGAGCGGGGTTGCGCGTACTGGAAGTGATGCGCTACACCCAGCAGCATGAGAGCGATGAATTGATTTTGCCGCCGCTGGCGGAAGCATAAAAAAATGGCGCCGATGGGCGCCATTTTTCACTGCGGCAAGAATTACTTCTTGATGCGGATAACCGGGGTTTCACCCACGGTTACGCTACCGGACAGTTTGATCAGTTCTTTGATTTCGTCCATGTTGGAGATAACAACCGGAGTCAGGGTAGACTTGGCTTTCTCTTCCAGCAGCGGCAGATCAAATTCAATGACAGTATCGCCAACTTTCACGCGCTGACCTTCTTCAGCAATACGCTTGAAGCCTTCGCCTTTCAGTTCAACGGTGTCGATACCGAAGTGGACGAACAGTTCAACGCCGCTATCAGATTCGATAGAGAATGCGTGGTTGGTTTCAAAGATTTTACCAATGGTGCCGTCTACTGGCGCGACCATTTTGTTACCCGTTGGTTTGATAGCAATACCATCACCAACGATTTTTTCCGCAAAAACGACATCCGGCACGTCTTCGATATTGACGATCTCGCCAGAGAGCGGAGCAATGATCTCAATAGTTCCGGTATCCTTCTTGTCGTCGGAAACCAGAGATTTCAGTTTATCGAACAAACCCATGATCTTCTCCTAAGCAGTAAATTGGGCCGCATCTCGTGGATTAGCAGATTGTTTTTTCTTCAATGAACTTGTTAACCAGCGTCATTAACTCGTCCGTTGTCGGTTGAGCAAGAGCCTGCTCTGCTAACACCTTCGCATCTTCGAAGTTCGTGTTACGGATAATCTTCTTAATGCGCGGGATAGAAATGGCGCTCATAGAGAATTCGTCCAGACCCATCCCCAGCAACAGAAGTGTAGCACGTTCATCGCCAGCAAGCTCACCACACATGCCAGTCCATTTGCCTTCAGCATGAGAAGCATCAATAACTTGCTTGATCAAGTTCAGCACGGACGGTGACATTGGCTGGTAAAGGTGTGAAATCATATCATTACCACGGTCAACTGCCAGAGTGTACTGCGTTAAATCATTGGTGCCGATACTAAAGAAATCAACTTCTTTGGCTAAATGACGTGCAATTGTTGCGGCAGCCGGTGTTTCCACCATTACGCCGATTTCAATTGACTCGTCAAACGCTTTACCTTCGTCGCGCAGTTCCTGTTTGTAGATTTCGATCTCTTTGCGCAGTGCACGCACTTCTTCAACAGAGATGATCATCGGGAACATAATGCGCAATTTACCGAAAGCCGAGGCACGCAGGATAGCGCGGAGCTGATCGCGCAGGATCTCTTTACGATCCATCGCGATACGGATAGCGCGCCAGCCGAGGAACGGGTTCTCTTCTTTCGGGAAGTTCATGTATGGCAGCTCTTTGTCGCCGCCGATGTCCATGGTACGAACGATAACCGCTTGCGAGCCACACGCTTCAGCCACTGCTTTGTAAGCAGCAAACTGTTCTTCTTCAGTGGGCAGTGCGTCGCGGTCCATGAACAGGAACTCAGTACGATACAGACCAACGCCTTCAGCGCCGTTACGCTCTGCCCCTTCAACGTCACGAACCGTACCAATGTTAGCGCATACTTCTACCTGGTGACCGTCCAGCGTAATAGCTGGCAGATCTTTCAGTTTAGCAAGCTCTGCTTTTTCAGAAGCCACTTGCTCCTGAACAGCGCGCATTTTATCAATAACTTCGTTGGTTGGATTGACGTAAACCTGATTATTTACGGCATCCAGAATCAGATAGTCGTCATTTTTCACCTGAGAGGTGACGCTACCGGTACCCACGATAGCAGGTAGTTCCAGAGAACGCGCCATGATAGAGGTGTGGGAAGTACGGCCACCCGCGTCGGTGATGAAACCCAGCACCTTCTTCAGGTTCAGCTGTGCGGTTTCGGACGGCGTCAGGTCAGCGGCAACCAGAATGACTTCATCCTGAATGGCGCTCAGGTCGATAATCTTCAGGCCCAGGATGTTGCGCAGCAGGCGCTTACCGATATCACGTACGTCAGCCGCACGTTCTTTCAGGTATTCATCATCCAGCTCTTCCAGGGCAGAAGCCTGACCTTCGATAACTTCATGAGCAGCTGCGTCAGCTGTCATGTGCTTATCTTTAATCAGGGCTATGATTTCCTGCTCCAGCTCCTCATCTTCGAGCAGCATAATATGCCCTTCAAAGATGGCTTCTTTTTCTTCACCGAACGTTTCACCAGCTTTCGTTTTGATCGTTTCCAGCTGGGCTGATGCCTTGGCACGACCGCTCAGAAAACGTTCAACTTCCTGATCAACCTGGTCGGCAGAAATTTTTTTCCGGTCAATGACAATTTCGTCTTCTTTCAGAAGCAGAGCTTTACCGAAAGCGATACCCGGGGATGCTAAAATGCCTGAAATCATAACCCTACCTTACTTGTGACTGATTTTTAAAAGAACCCGGGAAATTACTCGAGTTCCGCCATCAGTTTAACCAGATGTTCAACCGCTTTCTGCTCGTCTTCGCCTTCTGCGGAGATAGTCACAACGGTACCTTGAGTCAGGCCCAGAGTCTGCAGTTTAAACAGGCTTTTCGCGCTGGCGCTTTTGCCGTTGGAAGTCACAGTAATTTCAGAAGTGAAGCCCTTAGCTTCTTTTACAAACTGGGCAGCAGGGCGGGTGTGCAGACCGTTCGGAGCGGTAATGGTAACTTCTTGCTGGAACATTGTATTTCCCCAACTTATAGGTTTAGTGTTGTGGAACTAAAGTCTAGCCTGGCGGTTCGACTTTAGCCTGTATTGTTAGCGCCAGTTTTTAACAGACGCGACGCACGAAGAGCGCAATACAGTCCATTGCTGGCGGGTGTTGACCGCTGACGTTTCGTACGTCATTAAACATTATGCCGCTAAAGGAAGAATTGAACCAAATCATAAAATCGATTCAGCTTTGGCTTTTCCTGTAACGATTAATTTCGCGCATCAAAATAATTAGTCTGGTTAAATACCAGTTCCGACAGGCTGAATCAATGCCAGGAGGGGCAAAAGTTTGAAGCAGGCCACAAAAAAGCACCTAAAAAGGTGCTTTTTTACGCATTTTTAACAAGCTGGCATTACTGTTGCAATTCTTTCTCAGTGAAGAGATCGGCAAACAATGCGGTGCTTAAATAACGCTCACCCGATGATGGTAGAATAACCACAATATTCTTGTTGGTAAAGCTTTCATCTTCTTGTAGTTTCAACGCCGCGGCAACAGCTGCTCCAGAAGAGATACCTGCAAGAATACCTTCTTCTTCCATTAGACGACGGGCGGTAGAAATGGCTTCTTCATTGGTGATGCCAATGACTTTATCGACCAGCTTGAGATCGAGGTTAGCCGGGATAAAACCAGCGCCAATACCCTGAATTTTATGCGGGCCAGGTTTAATCTCTTCACCTGCCAGCGCCTGGGCGATAACTGGAGAATCGGTTGGCTCAACGGCGACAGATATAAGATCGGTCTTGCCTTTGGTGCCTTTAATGTAGCGGCTGACGCCAGTCAGCGTACCGCCAGTCCCAACGCCAGCAATAAATACATCAACCTGACCGTCGGTATCTTCCCAGATCTCCGGACCGGTGGTTTTTTCGTGAATTTCAGGGTTTGCCGGATTGCTGAATTGTTGCAGCAGGAGGTATTTCTCTGGATTGCTGGCGACAATTTCTTCTGCTTTTTGGATTGCGCCTTTCATGCCTTTAGCACCTTCCGTCAGCACCAGGTTTGCACCTAACGCTTTCAGCAGCTTGCGGCGTTCAATACTCATGGTTTCTGGCATGGTCAGGGTGAGTTTGTAACCGCGAGCGGCAGCTACATAGGCCAGTGCAATCCCGGTATTACCGCTGGTCGGTTCAACCAGTTCAACGCCTGGTTTCAGCACGCCGCGCTTTTCGGCATCCCAAATCATGTTGGCACCGATACGGCACTTAACGCTGAAGCTGGGGTTACGAGATTCCACCTTCGCCAGAATGCGTCCGTTACCGATGCGATTCAGGCGAACCAGCGGCGTGTGACCGATAGTCAGCGAGTTATCTTCAAAAATCTTACTCATGGCCTGTCCTTAACTGTATGAAATTGGGATACAACAGGTAGCATACCCGCTCAGAGAATATGCGGAAGTAAGGATTTAGCATATCTATATGCAGAAGGGAAATAATGACATGCAAGATGGAATAAGGGGCGGCATAAGCCACCCCTGTTTCACACAAACGGTTTACAAAATAACCGTTAGATTGTTACCGCCACATCGCGTGTTTATCGCGATAGCAATCGACCCACATCGCCGTCGCGCCACAAACGGCAACGGGCATAATGAACAGATTAAGCAGCGGGATCATCGTAAACAGACTGGTTAAAGCACCAAACTGCATATTGGTGATTTTGCGTGTGCGCAGGGCGGTGCGCATCTCTTTAAACGGCACTTTGTGGTTATCGAAGGGGTAATCGCAATACTGGATGGCTAACATCCAGGCGCTAAACAGGAACCACAGTACCGGCGCGACGGTTTGCCCAATACCAGGGATGAAGTAAAGAATTAGCAATACAATTGCGCGTGGCAGATACCAGGCAAATTTTTGCCATTCGCGTTTCATGATTCGCGGCACATCTTTCATGATACCGAAAATCCCGGTATCTGGCGGTGTAGCGCCAGTCAATCGTGCTTCCAGTTGTTCAGCCAATAAACCGTTGAACGGAGCGGCAATCCAGTTAGCAATCGTTGAGAAGAAATAGCCAAACACTAACAGCACAGAGATGACAGCCAGGGGCCACAACAGATAGCTCAGCCATTGTAACCAGTCCGGAACATAACTCATGAGAGTCGGGATCCAGACATCGAGTTGCGTAAAGAGCCACCAGAATGCGCCCCCCATCAACAAAATATTGACCAGCAGCGGTAAAATAACGAAACGCCGAATCCCAGGTTGCGAGACGAGCTTCCAGCCTTGCGCAAAATAGTAAAAACCGCTGCGTGGGGCAGATGTGAATGATGAAACCATAATCAGGATGAGCTCCTTTTGACCAATCCCAGGAAAATTCTGCGTATTTTACCGGGTAATTGCGCAATGGACAGTTAGGATATGTTCGAAAAAACAGCAAAAAGCACGATTTCATCTATCTTTGTGCTGTGAAAGTTAATAGTGCACTTGCACTTGAGGTAATCGGCAAATACTCTTAGTGAGTAAATGTTTGCCGTGGTGGCAAGGTGTTAGAACAACAGAGAATATAATGATGCAGGATTTGCGTCTGATATTAATCATTGTTGGCGCGATCGCCATAATCGCTTTACTGGTACATGGTTTCTGGACCAGCCGTAAAGAACGATCTTCTATGTTCCGCGATCGGCCATTAAAACGAATGAAGTCAAAACGTGACGACGATTCTTATGACGAGGATGTCGAAGATGATGAGGGCGTTGGTGAGGTTCGTGTTCACCGCGTGAATCATGCCCCGGCTAACGCTCAGGAGCATGAGGCTGCTCGTCCGTCGCCGCAACACCAGTACCAACCGCCTTATGCGTCTGCGCAGCCGCGTCAACCGGTCCAGCAGCCGCCTGAAGCGCAGGTACCGCCGCAACATGCTCCGCGTCCAGCGCAGCCGGTGCAGCAGCCTGCCTATCAGCCGCAGCCTGAACAGCCGTTGCAGCAGCCAGTTTCGCCACAGGTCGCGCCAGCGCCGCAGCCTGTGCATTCAGCACCGCAACCGGCACAACAGGCTTTCCAGCCTGCAGAACCCGTAGCGGCACCACAGCCTGAGCCTGTAGCGGAACCGGCTCCAGTTATGGATAAACCGAAGCGCAAAGAAGCGGTGATTATCATGAACGTCGCGGCGCATCACGGTAGCGAGCTAAACGGTGAACTGCTTCTTAACAGCATTCAACAAGCGGGCTTCATTTTTGGCGATATGAATATTTACCATCGTCATCTTAGCCCGGATGGCAGCGGCCCGGCGTTATTCAGCCTGGCGAATATGGTGAAACCGGGAACCTTTGATCCTGAAATGAAGGATTTCACTACTCCGGGTGTCACTATCTTTATGCAGGTACCGTCTTACGGTGACGAGCTGCAGAACTTCAAGCTGATGCTGCAATCTGCGCAGCATATTGCCGATGAAGTGGGCGGTGTCGTGCTTGACGATCAGCGCCGTATGATGACTCCGCAGAAATTGCGCGAGTACCAGGACATCATCCGCGAAGTCAAAGACGCCAACGCCTGATACACTTAAGGCAAATTAACTCCTCTTCGAACCCCCGCTTGTCGGGGGTTTTTAGCATTGATGGTGCGATATGGAATCAATCGAACAACAACTGACAGAACTGCGAACGACGCTTCGCCATCATGAATATCTTTATCATGTGATGGATGCGCCGGAAATTCCCGACGCTGAATACGACAGGCTGATGCGCGAACTGCGCGAGCTGGAAACCAAACATCCAGAACTGATTACGCCTGATTCGCCTACCCAACGTGTAGGTGCTGCGCCGCTGGCGGCTTTCAGCCAGATTCGCCATGAAGTGCCAATGCTGTCGCTGGATAACGTTTTTGATGAAGAAAGCTTTCTTGCCTTCAACAAACGAGTGCAGGACCGTCTGAAAAGCAACGAGAAAGTCACCTGGTGCTGTGAGCTGAAGCTGGATGGCCTTGCTGTCAGTATTCTGTATGAAAATGGCGTTTTAGTCAGTGCCGCGACCCGTGGCGATGGCACCACCGGGGAAGATATCACGTCTAACGTGCGTACCATTCGCGCCATTCCACTGAAGCTACACGGAGAGAATATCCCGGCGCGTCTGGAAGTGCGTGGTGAAGTGTTCCTGCCGCAGGCGGGGTTCGAAAAGATTAACGAAGATGCGCGACGCACGGGCGGGAAAGTTTTTGCTAACCCACGTAATGCGGCAGCTGGTTCACTGCGTCAGCTTGATCCGCGTATTACAGCGAAGCGACCGCTCACTTTTTTCTGCTATGGCGTTGGTGTTCTGGAAGGTGGCGAGCTGCCGGATACTCATCTTGGCCGTTTACTGCAATTTAAACAGTGGGGGTTGCCGGTCAGCGATCGGGTAACGCTTTGTGAATCGGCGGAAGAAGTGCTGGCGTTCTATCACAAAGTGGAAGAAGACCGCCCGACGCTGGGCTTTGATATCGACGGCGTGGTGATTAAGGTCAACTCACTGGCACAGCAGGAGCAGCTTGGCTTTGTCGCGCGTGCCCCGCGCTGGGCGGTAGCGTTTAAATTCCCGGCGCAGGAGCAGATGACCTTTGTGCGTGACGTCGAGTTTCAGGTTGGGCGTACTGGCGCGATTACGCCTGTTGCGCGTCTGGAACCTGTCCATGTTGCAGGCGTGCTGGTGAGTAACGCAACCTTACACAATGCGGATGAAATCGAACGTCTTGGTTTACGCATTGGCGATAAAGTGGTGATTCGCCGCGCTGGCGACGTGATCCCGCAGGTGGTTAACGTCGTGCTTTCTGAACGCCCGGAAGATACCCGTGAGGTTGTATTCCCGACGCATTGTCCGGTATGTGGTTCTGACGTTGAGCGTGTGGAAGGTGAAGCGGTTGCCCGCTGTACCGGTGGCCTGATTTGCGGTGCGCAGCGTAAAGAGTCGCTGAAACACTTTGTTTCCCGCCGTGCGATGGATGTTGACGGAATGGGCGACAAAATCATCGATCAGCTGGTTGAAAAAGAATATGTCCATACTCCGGCAGATCTGTTCAAACTCACCGCAGGCAAACTGACCGGACTGGAGCGTATGGGGCCAAAATCGGCACAAAACGTGGTTAACGCGCTGGAAAAAGCGAAAGAAACCACCTTTGCTCGCTTCCTCTATGCACTTGGCATCCGTGAAGTCGGCGAGGCCACCGCAGCAGGTCTGGCGGCATATTTCGGCACGCTGGAAGCGCTGGAAGCCGCTTCGATTGAAGAGCTGCAAAAGGTGCCTGATGTTGGCATTGTCGTTGCATCCCACGTTCACAACTTCTTTGCCGAAGAAAGCAACCGCAATGTCATCAGCGAGCTGTTGGCGGAAGGTGTTCACTGGCCTGCGCCGATCGTTATCAACGCGGAAGAGATTGACAGCCCGTTTGCTGGTAAAACCGTGGTGCTTACGGGCAGCTTAAGCCAGATGTCGCGTGATGACGCTAAAGCTCGACTGGTCGAACTGGGCGCGAAAGTCGCGGGCAGCGTGTCGAAGAAAACCGATCTGGTGATAGCGGGTGAAGCTGCAGGATCTAAACTGGCGAAGGCGCAGGAACTGGGCATTGAAGTCATCGACGAAGCGGAAATGCTGCGTTTGCTGGGTAGCTGAGATGGAAAAAGAGCAGCTGATTGAAATAGCCAATACGATAATGCCGTTTGGCAAATACAAAGGGCGTCGCTTAATCGACCTGCCGGAGGAGTATCTGCTGTGGTTTGCCCGCAAAGATGAGTTCCCGGCAGGGAAGCTCGGTGAGCTAATGCAAATCACGCTGCTGATTAAAACCGAGGGGCTGACGCAACTGGTCCAGCCCCTGAAGCGTCCGCTTTAAGCTTTATCGGCGCTGCTTTCCTGCTGCGCCTGTAACTGTTCGGTCTGGCGTTTGTATCGACGCGCCAGCACCGCACAGACCATCAATTGGATCTGATGGAAAATCATCAGGGGCAGCACCATCATACCGATCACCGATGTGGGGAACAGAATGTTTGCCATCGGGATGCCATTTGCCAGACTCTTTTTCGAACCACAAAAGACGATAGTAATTTCATCTGCCTTATTGAAGCTCAGTCGGCGTGCCATAAAGACGTTAACTACAATCACGATAGCCAGAAGAACGCAGCTGACCACCACGATAAACAGCAATGATCCCCAGCCAACTTTATGCCAGATACCATTAACGACGGCTTCGCTGAACGCTGTATAAACCACCAACAGAATGGACGTCTGGTCAGTTTTCGCAATCCATTTTTTATTGCGCGACACCCAGTCACCAATCCACGGCCGGGAAAGATGCCCCAACACAAACGGCAGCAGCAGTTGCAGCATAATTTTACCGACCTGCTCAAGGCTGCCCCCTGCACCGTGAACATTCATCACCAGACCAACCAGCAATGGTGAAAGGAAAATCCCCAGCAGGCTGGATGCCGACGCAGAACAAACCGCTGCCGCGACGTTACCGCCCGCCATTGACGTGAAGGCGATTGCAGACTGCACGGTAGCCGGGAGAATGCACAAGTAGAGAAAACCGGAGTAGAGCATCGGGTCGACATTTACCGGTTTCCACCAGGCAAACAGTACACCCAGAATCGGAAACAGCACGAAGGTGCTGCACATTACCCACAAATGCAGTCGCCAGTGACCACCGCCAGCAATAATCGCCTCACGCGACAACTTCGCGCCGTGCATAAAGAACAGCAGGGCAATAGCTGCGGTGGTCAGATTTTCAAAGAAGGGGACGAAATCGCCTCTGGCCGGAAAGAAAGAGGCCAGCAACACCACCGTGATCAGGGTTAAGGTGAAAGGATCGAGGATACGAAAAAGTTTCATAAAGACTCCAGATGATCGATGGTTCTATTGTGCTTCTTCCAGTTTGAGAAATAAAATTGATTTATTGCATCCATTCATGAAGAAAACAGATGAATTATTCTTTAAAACAATTAAAGGTTTTCGTCACAGTAGCGCAGGAGAAAAGTTTTAGTCGTGCAGGAGAGCGTATCGGCCTGAGCCAGTCGGCAGTGAGTCACAGTGTGAAGGAACTGGAAAATCATACTGGTGTTCGCCTGCTGGACAGAACCACGCGTGAAGTGGTGCTTACAGATGCAGGGCAGCAGCTGGCTTTGCGTCTTGAGCGACTGCTGGATGAACTGAACAGCACGTTGCGCGATACCGGGCGTATGGGGCAACAACTGAGCGGAAAAGTTCGGGTCGCTGCCAGCCAGACCATTTCCGCGCATCTTATTCCGCAATGCATTGCTGAAAGCCATCGCCGCTATCCAGATATTCAGTTTGTCCTGCACGATCGTCCGCAGCAGTGGGTAATGGAAAGTATTCGCCAGGGAGATGTCGATTTTGGCATCGTCATCGATCCAGGCCCAGTGGGCGATCTGCAATGTGAAGCGATTCTTTCCGAGCCTTTCTTTCTGCTTTGCCATCGCGATAGCGCTTTGGCCGTGGAAGATTATGTACCCTGGCAGGCATTACAGGGAGCGAAATTGGTGTTGCAGGATTACGCGTCAGGCAGCCGACCGCTGATTGACGCAGCGCTGGCGCGCAATGGTATTCAGGCGAATATTGTGCAGGAGATTGGACATCCGGCGACGCTGTTCCCGATGGTAGCCGCAGGCATCGGCATCAGTATTCTTCCCGCACTGGCGCTACCATTGCCTGAAGGTAGCCCACTGGTGGTACAGCGCATTACGCCGGTTGTTGAACGCCAGTTGATGCTGGTGCGCAGGAAGAACCGTTCACTTTCCACCGCCGCTGAAGCGTTATGGGACGTGGTACGAGACCAGGGCAATGCGCTAATGGCTGGTCGGGAAGGGGATCCGTTGTATCAGATATAGATATCGATATGAGTCGTTTTTTCAACAGGATTTAGAAGGGATACATTCAGAGACAAACGCTGCTCTTTCTCCTGCGCCTTTTCTGCCTGCTGTCTCTGCAACTGCGCCAGTTGTGTTTCCAGTAGGGTGATTTGCTGTTGAATCAATTCGGCCTGTTTTTGCTTGTCTTCAGCACTGCCGCTAGTGTCTACAATCTCTTTAATTTGTTGAGTGAGTTTGATGATTTGCTGACTTATCCGCGCGATTTGTGAAGCAACATCGCCACCTTGTGATGCCCTGTTACTACTCTGTGTTTGTATGGAAGGAATTGAAGTTGAAGAGATAGTGGCCATTGTTCAGTCCTCGTCACTGTACGAGGTAATATCGGTAGAAGAACAAGGAACTTGAGAAGAAAAATCAATCTTACAAATCGCAGATAGCAAAAAAGCGCCTTTAGGGCGCTTTTTTACATTGGTGGGTCGTGCAGGATGACTCGCTTCGCTCGCCCTTCGGGCCGTCGCCGCGAGCGGCTCCGTTGTTTCGCTGCGCTCAACTCAAACCTGCTGCAGGTTCGAATCTTTGAGTATCGCAGATAGCAAAAAAGCGCCTTTAGGGCGCTTTTTTACATTGGTGGGTCGTGCAGGATTCGAACCTGCGACCAATTGATTAAAAGTCAACTGCTCTACCAACTGAGCTAACGACCCGAAGTGGTGGGTGATGACGGGATCGAACCGCCGACCCCCTCCTTGTAAGGGAGGTGCTCTCCCAGCTGAGCTAATCACCCACTTCGGTACTTCACATTTTTACAAGAAATTTAGCTGGCGAGAAAGTGGTGGGTGATGACGGGATCGAACCGCCGACCCCCTCCTTGTAAGGGAGGTGCTCTCCCAGCTGAGCTAATCACCCACTTCTCAATTTCTTGCTACACGGCGGAGACTACATAAAGTAGTTGGTGGGTGATGACGGGATCGAACCGCCGACCCCCTCCTTGTAAGGGAGGTGCTCTCCCAGCTGAGCTAATCACCCCCGCTGTGTGGAGTCGCATTATAGGGAGAGTTCAAAATGAGTCAACGCATTTTCTAAAGAAATTGTTCGTTCGTCGTAAATTTAAGCAAGATGATCGCAAAACAGACCGTGTTGCGCAATTTGTCAACGAAAACAATAATGCGTAAGGTAGAAACCCGAACTACATTGAGGAATCAGGCGGGAGTGATAGAATATCGCCCACTCAATTTTTCCAGGATTTGCCGGTTGTCGGCATCTTTCTAAACGTAAGGCCATTTCATGAAAATCAAAACTCGCTTCGCGCCAAGCCCAACAGGCTATCTGCACGTTGGCGGCGCGCGTACTGCTCTTTACTCCTGGCTTTTTGCACGTAACCACGGCGGTGAGTTCGTGCTGCGTATTGAAGACACCGATCTTGAGCGTTCCACGCCGGAAGCTATCGAAGCCATTATGGATGGCATGAACTGGCTGAGTCTGGAGTGGGATGAAGGTCCGTACTACCAGACCAAACGTTTTGATCGCTACAACGCGGTGATCGATCAGATGCTGGAAGAGGGCACTGCTTATAAATGCTATTGCTCTAAAGAGCGCCTGGAAGCGCTGCGCGAAGAGCAAATGGCGAAAGGTGAGAAGCCGCGTTATGACGGTCGCTGCCGCCACAGCCATGAGCATCATGCTGATGATGAACCGTGTGTTGTACGTTTTGCTAACCCGCAGGAAGGTTCTGTTGTTTTTGACGATCAGATCCGTGGTCCGATCGAGTTCAGCAACCAGGAACTGGACGATCTTATTATCCGCCGTACCGATGGTTCCCCAACCTATAACTTCTGTGTGGTTGTCGATGACTGGGATATGGAAATCACCCACGTTATCCGTGGCGAAGACCATATCAACAACACGCCACGCCAGATCAACATTCTTAAGGCCCTGAAAGCGCCGGTGCCGGTTTACGCGCACGTTTCTATGATCAATGGCGATGACGGTAAAAAACTGTCCAAACGTCACGGGGCAGTCAGCGTAATGCAGTATCGTGATGACGGTTATTTGCCAGAAGCACTGCTGAACTATCTGGTGCGTCTGGGCTGGTCCCACGGCGATCAGGAAATCTTCACTCGTGAAGAGATGATCAAATACTTCACTTTGAATGCCGTCAGCAAATCTGCCAGTGCGTTCAACACCGACAAGCTGCTGTGGCTGAACCATCACTACATTAACGCGCTGCCGCCGGAGTATGTTGCTACTCACTTACAGTGGCACATTGAGCAGGAAAATATCGATACCCGTAACGGCCCGCAGCTGGCTGATCTGGTGAAACTGCTGGGCGAACGCTGCAAGACGCTGAAAGAGATGGCACAGAGCTGCCGTTATTTCTACGAAGATTTTGCTGAGTTCGATGCCGACGCCGCGAAAAAACATCTGCGTCCGGTAGCGCGTCAGCCGCTGGAAGTGGTTCGTGACAAACTGGCCGCGATTACTGACTGGACCGCTGAAAACGTTCATCACGCTATTCAGGCGACGGCGGATGAGCTGGAAGTGGGTATGGGTAAAGTTGGTATGCCGCTGCGTGTCGCCGTAACCGGTGCGGGGCAGTCTCCAGCACTGGATGTTACCGTTCACGCAATTGGTAAGACCCGCAGTATCGAGCGTATCAACAAAGCGCTGGATTTTATTGCTGAACGCGAAAATCAGCAGTAATTAGCGTGTAAAAAGATAAACGGCAGGAGATAATATCCTGCCGTTTTTTATTTATGCTGATTCGTCAATATCGAGACGGGCGAGGAAATTGCGAATTCCTTCACGTGACAAAAATTGCGCGACTTTTTCCTGCTCAATGTCTGTCATATTATCTATCGCGTTGATGATTTGTCGATACGCCGGGGCGCGTGCTCCAGGAGCGTATTCAGCAATTCTCTCTTCAGCTTCCATCAACATTGGTGTGTTATGGAAGGCTGGCGTGTTCTGAATAAACTCGCAAACTTGCGTATCGACCAGAATAAGTCTGGCACGACCGCCTTTCACGCCGGGAAATTTTTCCGTTTTCCAGCCTTTTTCTCTGATCCAACGGTTAACAGTTTGTTTAGCCACACCGAGGCATTCAGCCAGTTCTTCGGTGGTCATTTTATTGCGTAATCTTTTCATATTATTTGCTATCGCGAATCCCTAAGCGTTGTAACAATCCGATAATCCCTTCCCGCAGAAGCAAGGATGTAAACTGTTTTTGTTCAACTGGCGTCATCTCTTTCGCCAGTGTCACCAGCAATACTTCAAGCGGCGCATCACCAGAAAGGGCAGGCGCTTCTCCCTGACCTTCTGGACGTTCAGCATTGCGAATATATTCACGAACCTGTTCATTGACGTGAACCAGTCGGGCTTTGCCACCCTGGACGCCAGGTTTTGGTGACGTTGTCCAGCCTTCCTTGCGTACCCATTTATTAATGGTCTGGCGGCTATAGCCGGTCAGTCTGGCAAGTTCATCTGGTGTCATCCTCTCCTTGAACATAACAATTCCCTGAATGTATGTGGGTCTATTAGTAGTTCATTTTATAACACCACTTTACAGGAAACCGTGACATGAATAACTACTGAATGCGAGCGGTTTTCCAAAATTGTTCATTTGCCTGATTTTTCAGCGATTGAAACTACACGTTGCAATTTGCCGTTGACACATTCGGGCGGAATTCATATGATGCCGCCCGTCAACTCGACAAGCTTTACGTGACGGGGCTATAGCTCAGCTGGGAGAGCGCTTGCATGGCATGCAAGAGGTCAGCGGTTCGATCCCGCTTAGCTCCACCAAATTTTGCACCCAGCAAACTTGGTACGTAAACGCATCGTGGGGCTATAGCTCAGCTGGGAGAGCGCTTGCATGGCATGCAAGAGGTCAGCGGTTCGATCCCGCTTAGCTCCACCAAATTTCCAACCCTCGCTGCAAAGCGGGGGTTTTTTGTCTCTGCTTTTTGCCGCTTTTGTAATACAGTCTACGTCCGGGTTAGTGCCGCCTGGTGAAAGCATCATTGGATGAAAAATCGGCAACAGGCTGGCCCCCTGTTTGCTTCGCGATGCGAATAAACTTATTATTTGTGTGCCTGAAAACCCCGATCAGTGAGAGTAGTGTACTCATGTTTGTGGAGCATAACCTGATAAAAAATATCAAGATATTCACACTAGCGTTTACGCTCACCGTGGTACTTATTCAGCTATCCCGTTTTATTTCGCCACTTGCCATTATCCATTCCAGTTATATCTTTCTGGCGTGGATGCCACTGTGCGTAATGCTGTCAATCTTGTTTATCTTTGGCTGGCGCGGTGTCGTTCCCGTTTTATGCGGGATGTTTTGCACCAATCTGTGGAACTTTCATCTCTCTTTTTTACAGACTGCGGTCATGCTCGGTAGCCAGACGTTTGTCGTGTTGTGTGCCTGCGCAATATTACGCTGGCAGCTGGGGACGCGTTGGCGTTATGGATTGACCAGCCGATATGTCTGGCAACGTCTGTTCTGGCTTGGTTTGGTGACGCCGATCGGCATCAAATGCAGCATGTATCTTGTGGGGAGCTTCTTTGATTTCCCGCTAAAGATATCCACCTTTTTCGGCGATGCGGATGCCATTTTCACGGTCGTTGATTTGCTAAGCCTTTTCACCGCTGTGCTGATTTACAACATGCTTTTCTACTATCTCACTCGCATGATTGTAAGTCCCCACTTTGCGCAGATATTGTGGCGCAGGGATATCGCTCCGTCGTTGGGCAAAGAGAAACGCGCATTTACCTTAAGCTGGCTGGCAGCGTTAAGCGTGCTGCTACTTCTGTTGTGCACACCTTATGAAAACGACTTTATTGCCGGTTACCTGGTACCCGTTTTCTTCATCATCTTTACCCTCGGGGTCGGTAAGCTTCGCTATCCGTTTTTAAATCTCACCTGGGCTGTTTCAACGCTTTGCCTTCTGAATTACAACCAGAACTTTTTGCAAGGGGTGGAAACCGAATATTCGCTGGCATTTATTCTTGCGGTGCTGATTTCCTTTAGCGTTTGCCTGCTCTATATGGTGCGCATTTATCATCGCAGTGAATGGCTTAATCGCCGCTGGCATTTGCAGGCGCTGACAGATCCGTTAACGCTCCTACCCAACTTTCGTGCGTTGGAACAAGCGCCGGAGCAAGAGGCGGGCAAGAGTTTTTGCTGCCTGCGCATTGATAATCTTGAGTTTATGAGTCGTCATTACGGCTTAATGATGCGCGTTCACTGTATCCGCTCAATTTGCCGTACGCTGCTGCCGTTGATGCAGGAAAACGAAAAGTTGTATCAATTGCCGGGTAGTGAACTGCTGTTAGTGCTGAGCGGGCCGGAAACGGAAGGGCGACTCCAGCATATGGTTAACATCCTGAATAGTCGGCAAATTCACTGGAACAATACCGGGCTGGATATGGGCTATGGTGCTGCCTGGGGGCGTTTTGATGGAAATCAGGAAACCCTGCAACCCTTGTTGGGGCAGTTAAGCTGGCTGGCGGAGCAATCCTGCGCACATCATCATGTGCTGGCGCTGGATAGCAGAGAGGAGATGGTTTCCGGGCAGACCACTAAACAGGTGCTATTGCTGAATACCATTCGCACGGCGTTAGATCAGGGTGATTTGCTGCTCTACGCCCAGCCAATTCGCAACAAAGAGGGTGAAGGTTATGATGAGATCCTCGCGCGACTGAAATATGACGGCGGCATTATGACCCCGGATAAGTTTCTGCCCCTTATTGCTCAGTTTAACCTTAGCGCGCGTTTTGATTTGCAAGTGCTGGAATCCTTGTTGAAGTGGCTGGCAACACACCCTTGCGACAAAAAAGGACCGCGCTTTTCAGTCAATTTAATGCCGCTCACGCTGCTGCAAAAGAATATTGCCGGGCGGATTATTCGTCTGTTTAAGCGTTATCACATCTCCCCGCAGGCGGTCATTCTTGAGATCACCGAGGAGCAGGCGTTTTCTAACGCAGAAAGCAGCATGTACAACATCGAGCAGCTGCATAAGTTTGGTTTCCGGATTGCGATTGATGACTTTGGCACCGGATATGCCAACTACGAACGGTTAAAGCGTTTGCAGGCTGATATCATCAAAATTGATGGCGTCTTTGTGAAAGATATTGTCACGAACACGCTGGATGCGATGATTGTGAGATCAATTACCGATCTGGCGAAAGCGAAGTCATTGAGTGTGGTCGCGGAGTTTGTCGAGACGCAACAGCAGCAGGCGCTATTGCATAAGCTCGGGGTGCAATATCTGCAAGGGTATTTGATTGGTCGCCCGCAGCCATTAGCTGATTAACAGGCGTAAAAAAACCGGGGAATTATCCCCGGCTTTTTTATGTATGGTCTTACAGCACCAGTGCTGCGATTGACGCAGACAGCACACTCACCAGGGTAGAGCCGTAAACCAGCTTCAGACCGAAGCGAGAAACCACGTTACCTTGCTCTTCATTCAGGCCTTTAACTGCACCTGCGATAATCCCGATTGAAGAGAAGTTAGCGAAGGAAACCAGGAACACAGAGATGATGCCTTCAGCACGCGGAGAGAGCGTGGAAGCAATTTTCTGCAGATCCATCATCGCAACGAACTCGTTGGAAACCAGTTTGGTCGCCATGATACTGCCCACTTGCAGTGCTTCACTGGAAGGAACACCCATCACCCATGCAATCGGATAGAAGATGTAGCCCAGGATGCCCTGGAAGGAGATGCTGTAGCCAAACCAGCCAGTAACGGTGGCAAACAGTGCGTTCAGCGCGGCGATCAGGGCGATAAAGCCAATCAGCATCGCGGCAACGATAATGGCAACTTTGAAACCTGCCAGAATGTATTCACCCAGCATTTCGAAGAAGCTCTGACCTTCGTGCAGGTTGGACATCTGGATGTTTTCTTCACTGGCATCAACACGGTAAGGATTGATCAGCGACAGCACGATAAAGGTGCTGAACATGTTCAGTACCAGCGCAGCAACGACGTATTTCGGTTCCAGCATGGTCATGTATGCACCAACGATGGACATCGACACGGTGGACATTGCCGTGGCAGCCATGGTGTACATACGATTACGGGAGATTTTGCCGAGGATATCTTTATAGGCAATAAAGTTTTCAGACTGACCCAGAATCAGGGAGCTGACGGCGTTAAAGGATTCCAGTTTGCCCATGCCGTTGACTTTGGAGAGCAGGAAACCAATTGCGCGGATGATCACCGGCAACACGCGAATGTGCTGGAGAATACCGATCAGTGCAGAGATAAAGACGATTGGGCACAGCACTTTCAGGAAGAAGAATGCCAGGCCTTGATCATTCATGCTACCAAAGACGAAGTTAGTCCCTTCGTTGGCAAATCCGAGCAGTTTTTCGAACATTTCGGAGAAGCCTTTCACGAAGCCTAAACCAACGTCGGAGTTCAGGAAGAACCACGCCAGTAACACTTCGATAACAAGCAGTTGAATAACATAACGGATACGAATTTTTTTGCGGTCGCTGCTTACCAGCAGTGCGAGAATCGCAACAACGGCAAGTGCCAGTACAAAATGAAGGACGCGGTCCATATTTGCTCCAAATATGAGGCAGGTTAAATTTCCGTGCACATTCTATGTAACATGGTTAAGGAAAACGAGATCTGACACACACTATAATGACGTCCTGTGACAGGCTTCAAAAATAGTGATCTGTCATACATTTCTGCTATGTTGTGTATGGAAGCTGAAAGTTATGTAAATGTGCTAACATTAAACATAACCATAACATTCAAGTCATCAATCTTTTCGTAGTCATAATCCTGGTCTATCAGAGAAATCACCACAATCCATTTAAATGAATTTGATAATCATTCTCGTTTGGCATAGCATGAAACATAGCAAAGGCTATGTTTTAGAGGCACAAGATGACGAACTATCGCGTTGAGAGTAGCAGCGGACGGGCGGCGCGCAAGATGAGGCTCGCATTAATGGGACCTGCGTTCATTGCGGCGATTGGTTATATCGATCCCGGTAACTTTGCGACCAATATTCAGGCGGGTGCTAGCTTCGGCTATCAGCTACTGTGGGTTGTCGTTTGGGCCAACCTGATGGCGATGCTGATTCAGATCCTCTCTGCCAAACTAGGGATTGCCACCGGTAAAAATCTGGCGGAGCAGATTCGCGATCACTATCCGCGTCCCGTAGTGTGGTTCTATTGGGTTCAGGCAGAAATTATTGCGATGGCAACCGACCTGGCGGAATTTATTGGTGCGGCGATCGGTTTTAAACTCATTCTTGGTGTTTCGTTGTTGCAGGGCGCGGTGCTGACGGGGATCGCGACTTTCCTGATTTTAATGCTGCAACGTCACGGGCAAAAACCGCTGGAGAAAGTGATTGGCGGGTTACTGTTGTTTGTTGCCGCGGCTTACATTGTCGAGTTGATTTTCTCCCAGCCTAACCTGGCGCAGCTGGGTAAAGGAATGGTGATCCCGAGTTTACCTACTTCGGAAGCGGTCTTCCTGGCAGCAGGCGTGTTAGGGGCGACGATTATGCCGCATGTGATTTATTTGCACTCCTCGCTCACTCAGCATTTACATGGCGGTTCGCGTCAACAACGTTATTCCGCCACCAAATGGGATGTGGCTATCGCCATGACTATTGCCGGTTTTGTCAATCTGGCGATGATGGCTACAGCTGCGGCGGCGTTCCACTTTTCCGGTCATACTGGTGTTGCCGATCTTGATGAGGCTTATCTGACGCTGCAACCGCTGTTAAGCCACGCTGCGGCAACGGTCTTTGGATTAAGCCTGGTTGCTGCGGGGCTGTCTTCAACGGTGGTGGGGACACTGGCGGGGCAGGTGGTGATGCAGGGCTTCATTCGCTTTCATATCCCGCTGTGGGTGCGTCGTACAGTCACCATGTTGCCGTCATTTATTGTCATTCTGATGGGATTAGATCCGACACGGATTCTGGTTATGAGTCAGGTACTGTTAAGTTTTGGTATCGCTCTGGCGCTGGTTCCACTGCTGATTTTCACCAGTGACAGCAAGTTGATGGGCGATCTGGTGAACAGCAAACGCGTAAAACAGACAGGCTGGGTGATTGTGGTGCTGGTCGTGGCGCTGAATATCTGGTTGTTGGTGGGGACGGCGCTGGGATTGTAGTTGAATGAGCGTCGCATCTGGCACTATTGGCGGATGCGGCGTAAACGCCTTATCCGCCCTACGCGTTAAAGAGCCGGTTTGTAGGCCTGATAAGACGCACTAGCGTCGCATCAGGCATTGTGCTCCATTGGCGGACGCGTTTAATGGCGGTGCCCATGACCCCGGCCTTTTCCGCGATGATCGTCACGATCGCGCCAGCCTTCACGATAGCCACGCTCATACGCTTTACGCTTATCCCAGCCACGGTGGTAGCCATTATCATGACGCCACCAACGGTTTTTGCGCCACTCATAATTGCGATGCCAGTAGTCACGGTCGCGCCAGTGACCACCGTCCCAGTAATTACCGTAATGATCGCGATCGCCAATTTGTAATTTGATTGATGGCAGTAGGGTGATTTCACCTGCGTTTGCTGCAAGCGGGGTAAATGCCATCAGGGCGGCCGCCAGAAACAGTGACCTGAACATTGTTATTCTCCTTCACGCTCGAAGCCGTCAGCGGCCTGTTAACGCAATATTACGGGGAGGTAAAGCCCCGTATCATCGCCATAACTCTTAAATCATAAAGGAGAGCATTTTTTGCTAAACGTTATCGTGGGGTGGCTGTTGCTTCGGACGATTGACCATCATCATCGGCTTACCTGCTAATAACAGCCATGCCGGAAGCATGACGATACAGAGCAGCGGTAGCAATGTGGTATTGGGTACAACGACTGCCGCCATAAAAAGACTTAACCAGCCATCGCGTGTTACCACCAGCACGATGCCGAGAATAGCGCAAGAAACGGTTATTGCCGCTGGTACGGCGGGAACGTGCTCATGCAGCATCAACCCTAATGCCACGCCGACAAACACTGCCGGGAAGATTCGCCCACCGCGAAAGCCACTGGCGGCAGCAACGACCAGGGCGGCAAGTTTAATTACCGCCAGCAAAAAGTAATCGCTGGTGCTGAAAGCCTGATTTGCCACCATCTGCTGCATCTCATCCAGCCCTTTAAACAGCGAAACTGGTCCACCAATAACCCCCAGAATACCGAGAATAAATCCGCCAATACCCAGCACGAGCACCGGATTTTTCATTTGATGCATCATCGCGTGCAACCGTGGTAAGCACCATACGGCGACCATCCCTGCTGCGATGGCAATCGCCGCGACAATTGCACCGCTGAGAATATCGGTCATTTCCATCTGTCCGTAATGAGCAATGGGCAGTGAAAAATGAGGATGGAAAAATAATCCGGTAGTAAGTGCACCAGCTGCTGCCGCCATTAACGGCGCAAAGAGACGATCCCATAGCGGAACTTCACTACTGCCATTTAAGGTTTGCGAAAATATCAACGCCGCCGCAACAGGAGTGCCAAACAGTGCGCCGATGGTTCTGGCAGAGGCTAAAATAGTCCACTCCATTCGGTTGACGCGCGGTAACAGACGAGCGCCAATGGCAACCGCAAGGGCGATATTGACGGTCATGATCGGATGTTCCGGCCCCAGGCTGACGCCGCCAGCAAGACCGAGAATTAATGCTACGATAAGTCCAGGTAGCGCAGAGGGCGGAACCGGTGCGCCGATCAGCGGTTCACAGGCGGGGTCTGGTCCGGCATGACCCTGGCTGAAACGGATAACCAACCCCACCGCAATACCCGTTAGCGTTAATACACCGATGATCCAGAGGGGTGAATCCTGGGCTATCCCCAGAGTTCCCGGCAGTCGTTGCCAGAGCAAATTCTGTAATACCGAGGCGATTTTCATCACCACAATCAGAATAAGACTGGACGCAATCCCAATTGCCACGGCGGGGAGCGATAATAACAACATGGTTCTGGCTCGCGGATGGAGCATGTTCTATTCCTTATGCGGGGTCAGATACTTAGTTTGCCCAGCTTGCAAAAAGGCATCGCTGCAATTGGTGCTGAAACGATAAAGTAATTGTGTGACCCAGATCGATATTTACAGGGAGCCTGCCTTTCCGGCGTTGTTGTTATGCCCCCAGGTATTTACAGTGTGAGAAAGAATTATTTTGACTTTAGCGGAGCAGTTGAAGAATGACAAAGTATGCATTAGTCGGTGATGTGGGCGGCACCAACGCACGTCTTGCTCTGTGTGATATTGCCAGTGGTGAAATCTCGCAGGCTAAGACCTATTCAGGGCTTGATTACCCCAGCCTCGAAGCGGTCATTCGCGTTTATCTTGAAGAACATAAGGTCGAGGTGAAAGACGGCTGTATTGCCATCGCTTGCCCAATTACCGGTGACTGGGTGGCGATGACCAACCATACCTGGGCGTTCTCAATTGCCGAAATGAAAAAGAATCTCGGTTTTAGCCATCTGGAAATTATTAACGATTTTACCGCTGTATCGATGGCGATCCCGATGCTGAAAAAAGAGCATCTGATTCAGTTTGGTGGCGCAGAACCGGTCGAAGGTAAGCCTATTGCGGTTTACGGTGCCGGAACGGGGCTTGGGGTTGCGCATCTGGTCCATGTCGATAAGCGTTGGGTAAGCTTGCCAGGCGAAGGCGGTCACGTTGATTTTGCGCCGAATAGTGAAGAAGAGGCCATTATCCTCGAAATATTGCGTGCGGAAATTGGTCATGTTTCGGCGGAGCGCGTGCTTTCTGGCCCTGGGCTGGTGAATTTGTATCGCGCAATTGTGAAAGCTGACAACCGCCTGCCAGAAAATCTCAAGCCAAAAGATATTACCGAACGCGCGCTGGCTGACAGCTGCACCGATTGCCGCCGCGCATTGTCGCTGTTTTGCGTCATTATGGGCCGTTTTGGCGGCAATCTGGCGCTCAATCTCGGGACATTTGGCGGCGTGTTTATTGCGGGCGGTATCGTGCCGCGCTTCCTTGAGTTCTTCAAAGCCTCCGGTTTCCGTGCCGCATTTGAAGATAAAGGGCGCTTTAAAGAATATGTCCATGATATTCCGGTGTATCTCATCGTCCATGACAATCCGGGCCTTCTCGGTTCCGGTGCACATTTACGCCAGACCTTAGGTCACATTCTGTAAATCCTTCCTTTTATATCGGGAGGTAACTCTCCCGATAATCTTTTAAATCATACAGTTTATTCAATTTTTCTTTGTGTCCCCTCACAAGGCCGACCTGCGTCACACTTCCGTACAGCGGGATTAATTCTCCAGTAAATGCATTATTTGTCTGGTAACGGCGATTTGTTTTGCACGTTCATAATTTCACTCGTCAACTATCACTGAACGAGGAATTAACGATGAGTAAGAAACTGATTGCCTTATGTGCCTGCCCGATGGGCCTGGCTCACACCTTTATGGCCGCTCAGGCGCTGGAAGAAGCGGCGGTAGAAGCCGGTTATGAAGTGAAAATTGAAACCCAGGGCGCGGACGGTATCCAGAATCGCCTGACGGCGCAGGATATCGCCGAAGCGACCATCATCATCCACTCCGTGGCAGTTACCCCGGAAGATAACGAACGTTTCGAATCACGCGACGTTTATGAAATCACTTTGCAGGACGCAATTAAAAACGCTGCGGGCATCATCAAAGAAATCGAAGAGATGATTGCCTCTGAACAACAGTAATATTCGACAGGGATAATTGTTATGGCCATTAAAAAACGCAGTGCAACCGTTGTGCCTGGCGCATCCGGTGCGGCAGCGGCAGTTAAGAATCCGCAGGCCTCTAAAACCAGCTTCTGGGGTGAACTCCCGCAGCATGTGATGTCAGGGATTTCACGCATGGTGCCGACCTTAATTATGGGCGGTGTGATCCTCGCTTTCAGCCAGCTGATTGCTTATAGCTGGCTTAAAATTCCTGCTGAGATCGGCATCATGGATGCTCTTAATAGCGGGAAATTCTCCGGTTTCGACCTCTCCTTACTTAAATTTGCCTGGCTGTCGCAGTCCTTCGGCGGCGTGTTGTTTGGTTTTGCCATTCCGATGTTTGCTGCTTTTGTGGCGAACTCTATCGGTGGCAAACTGGCGTTCCCGGCTGGTTTTATCGGCGGGTTGATGTCTACCCAGCCGACGCAACTGCTGAACTTCGATCCCAGCACTATGCAATGGGCGACCTCTTCGCCGGTGCCGTCCACCTTCATTGGTGCGCTGATTATTTCTATCGTCGCGGGTTACCTTGTGAAGTGGATGAACCAGAAAATCCAGTTACCGGATTTCCTGTTAGCGTTCAAAACCACATTTTTGCTCCCGATTCTTTCCGCCATTTTTGTCATGCTGGCGATGTACTACGTCATCACCCCCTTTGGTGGCTGGATCAACGGCGGTATCCGTACTGTGCTGACTGCCGCAGGTGAGAAGGGCGCGCTGATGTACGCAATGGGGATCGCCGCGGCGACAGCAATCGACCTTGGTGGCCCGATCAACAAAGCCGCAGGTTTTGTTGCCTTCAGCTTTACCACTGACCACGTATTACCGGTCACCGCTCGTTCTATCGCTATCGTTATTCCGCCGATTGGTCTGGGGCTGGCGACCATTATCGACCGTCGTTTAACCGGCAAACGCCTGTTCAACGCTCAACTTTATCCGCAGGGTAAGACCGCCATGTTCCTGGCGTTTATGGGGATCAGTGAGGGTGCGATTCCGTTTGCGCTGGAAAGCCCCATCACCGCCATTCCGTCGTATATGGTCGGCGCTATTGTCGGCTCAACCGCCGCTGTCTGGCTGGGCGCAGTGCAATGGTTCCCGGAGTCCGCTATCTGGGCATGGCCGCTGGTCACTAACCTGGGCGTCTATATGGCGGGGATCGCGCTGGGGGCAGTCATAACTGCGCTGATGGTGGTGTTCCTGCGTCTGATGATGTTCCGTAAAGGCAAATTGTTAATCGATAGCCTGTAAGAAGGAAAATCCAGATGACATTACTCGCTTCGCTGCGCGACTGGCTTAAGGCGCAACAACTGGATGCAGTGCTTCTCTCCTCACGGCAGAACAAACAGCCGCATCTGGGGATCTCCACCGGATCAGGTTATGTGGTGATTAGCCGTGAAAGTGCGCACATTCTGGTGGATTCGCGCTATTACGTTGAGGTGGAAGCCCGTGCGCAAGGCTACCAGCTGCATTTGCTTGACGCGACGAACACGCTTACCACTATCGTCAATCAAATCATTGCCGATGAACAGTTGCAAACGCTCGGTTTTGAGGGCCAGCAGGTGAGTTGGGAAACCGCGCACCGCTGGCAGTCTGAACTCAATGCGAAACTGGTTAGCGCCACGCCGGATGTGCTGCGGCAAATCAAAACGCCAGAGGAGGTGGAGAAAATCCGCCTCGCCTGTGGGATTGCTGATCGCGGTGCAGAGCATATTCGCCGCTTTATTCAGGCGGGGATGAGCGAGCGCGAGATAGCCGCTGAACTGGAGTGGTTTATGCGCCAGCAGGGCGCAGAAAAAGCCTCTTTTGACACCATTGTCGCCAGTGGCTGGCGTGGGGCGCTGCCGCACGGCAAAGCCAGCGACAAGATTGTTGCAGCGGGCGAGTTTGTCACTCTCGATTTCGGTGCGCTGTATCAGGGCTACTGCTCTGATATGACGCGCACCTTGCTGGTGAATGGCGAAGGGGTGAGCGCCGAATCTCACCCGCTGTTTAACGTCTATCAAATTGTCCTGCAGGCACAGCTCGCAGCAATCTCCGCGATTCGCCCCGGCGTGCGCTGCCAGCAGGTTGACGATGCCGCGCGCCGGGTCATTACAGAAGCAGGTTATGGCGACTATTTCGGTCATAACACCGGTCACGCTATCGGCATTGAAGTTCATGAAGATCCGCGTTTTTCACCGCGGGACACCACGACGCTACAGCCAGGCATGTTACTGACCGTGGAGCCGGGGATTTATTTGCCAGGGCAAGGGGGCGTGCGCATCGAAGATGTTGTGCTGGTTACCCCGCAAGGCGCAGAAGTGCTCTACGCCATGCCGAAAACAGTGTTGCTCACGGGAGAGGCATAATGGATTTATCGCTATTAAAAGCGTTGAGCGAGGCAGATGCGATCGCCTCCTCGGAACAGGAAGTGCGGCAGATCCTGCTGGAAGAAGCGGATCGCCTGCAAAAAGAAGTGCGATTTGATGGTCTGGGATCGGTGCTGATCCGCCTGAATGAATCGACAGGTCCGAAGGTGATGATCTGTGCGCATATGGACGAAGTGGGATTTATGGTGCGCAGCATCTCCCGCGAAGGGGCGATTGATGTGCTGCCGGTTGGCAACGTACGCATGGCTGCCCGCCAGCTGCAGCCGGTGCGCATCACCACCCGTGAAGAGTGCAAAATTCCAGGCCTGCTTGACGGCGACCGGCAGGGGAATGACGTCAGCGCCATGCGCGTGGACATTGGTGCGCGCTCCTATGACGAAGTGATGCAGGCGGGAATTCGTCCCGGCGATCGCGTCACGTTTGATACCACTTTTCAGGTTCTCCCTCACCAGCGAGTGATGGGGAAAGCCTTTGATGACCGCCTCGGTTGCTATCTGCTGGTGACGTTACTGCGCGAACTGCACGACGCCGAACTACCTGCGGAAGTGTGGCTGGTGGCAAGTTCCAGCGAAGAGGTGGGATTACGCGGCGGGCAAACTGCCACCCGCGCGGTGTCGCCGGACGTCGCCATTGTGCTTGATACCGCCTGCTGGGCGAAAAACTTTGATTATGGCGCGGCTAACCATCGCCAGATTGGTAACGGGCCGATGCTGGTGTTAAGCGACAAGTCGCTGATTGCGCCGCCAAAACTTACCGCCTGGGTCGAAACCGTGGCGGCAGAAATTGGCGTGCCGTTGCAGGCAGATATGTTCAGCAACGGCGGCACGGACGGCGGGGCGGTGCACTTAACCGGCACCGGCGTGCCCACAGTGGTGATGGGGCCAGCAACCCGCCATGGACATTGCGCCGCATCGATTGCCGATTGCCGCGACATTTTGCAGATGCAGCAACTTTTATCTGCCCTTATTCAACGTCTTACGCGTGAGACGGTTGTTCAACTGACGGATTTCAGATGATCTCCTGATTAACCCGGAGCGGTTATGTTAACGATTCAATTTCTCTGTCCTTTGCCTAACGGTCTACATGCTCGTCCGGCGTGGGAACTTAAAGAACAGTGCAGCCAGTGGCAAAGCGAAATCACTTTTATTAACCATCGCCAGAACGCAAAGGCAGATGCGAAAAGCTCGCTGGCGCTGATTGGCACCGGCACCCTATTTAATGACAGTTGCAGCCTGAACATTAGCGGCAGCGATGAAGAGCAGGCGCGGCGCGTGCTGGAAGAGTACATCCAGGTGCGCTTTATCGACAGCGACAGCGTTCAGCCTACGCAGGCAGAACTGACGGCGCATCCGCTGCCGCGTTCATTAAGCCGCCTTAACCCGGATTTACTGTACGGCAATGTGCTGGCAAGCGACGTCGGCGTGGGTACGCTGACCCTGTTACAAAGCGACAGCCTCGACAGTTATCGGGCAATCCCCGCCAGTGCGCAAGATTCCACCCGGCTGGAGCACAGCCTGGCAACGCTTGCCGAGCAACTGAACCAGCAATTGCGTGAGCGTGACGGCGAAAGCAAAACTATCCTCAGCGCCCATTTGTCGCTGATTCAGGATGATGAATTTGCAGGCAATATCCGTCGCCTGATGACAGAACAGCATCAGGGGCTGGGGGCGGCGATCATCAGCAATATGGAGCAGGTTTGCGCCAAACTTTCTGCCTCTGCCAGCGATTATCTGCGCGAACGTGTTAGCGACATTCGCGATATCAGCGAACAGTTGCTGCATATCACCTGGCCGGAACTGAAGCCGCGCAACAAGCTGGTGCTTGAAAAACCGACCATTCTGGTGGCTGAAGATTTAACCCCAAGCCAGTTTTTGAGCCTTGATTTGAAAAATCTTGCGGGCATGATTCTGGAGAAAACCGGGCGCACCTCGCATACACTGATTCTGGCCCGTGCCTCGGCGATCCCGGTACTGAGTGGCTTGCCGCTGGATGCGATTGCCCGTTATGCCGGGCAACCTGCAGTGCTTGACGCCCAGTGCGGCGTGCTGGCGATTAACCCGAATGACGCGGTGAGCGGTTATTATCAGGTCGCGCAGACGCTGGCGGATAAACGCCAAAAACAACAGGCGCAGGCTGCCGCGCAGCTGGCCTATTCCCGTGATAACAAGCGTATTGATATTGCGGCGAATATCGGCACCGCTCTGGAAGCGCCAGGCGCGTTTGCCAACGGCGCGGAAGGCGTTGGGCTGTTCCGTACCGAAATGCTCTATATGGATCGCGACAGCGCGCCGGACGAGCAGGAGCAATTTGAAGCCTACCAGCAGGTGCTACTGGCGGCGGGCGACAAGCCGATTATCTTCCGCACGATGGACATCGGCGGCGATAAAAGCATTCCTTATCTGAATATTCCCCAGGAAGAGAACCCGTTCCTCGGCTATCGCGCGGTACGTATTTACCCGGAATTTGCTGGCCTGTTCCGCACTCAACTGCGGGCCATTTTGCGCGCCGCCAGTTTCGGCAACGCCCAGTTGATGATCCCGATGGTTCACAGCCTCGATCAGATCTTATGGGTGAAAGGCGAGATCCAAAAAGCGATCGTTGAGCTTAAGCGCGATGGCCTGCGTCATGCAGAGACGATTACGCTTGGGATCATGGTGGAAGTTCCGTCGGTGTGCTACATCATCGACCACTTCTGCGATGAGGTCGATTTCTTCAGTATCGGCTCCAACGATATGACCCAGTATCTGTATGCGGTCGATCGTAATAACCCGCGCGTATCGCCGCTATATAACCCGATTACGCCATCGTTCCTGCGCATGTTGCAGCAAATAGTTACCACTGCGCATCAGCGGGGCAAATGGGTAGGCATTTGCGGTGAACTGGGCGGTGAAAGCCGTTATCTGCCGCTACTGCTTGGGCTGGGCCTGGATGAGCTGAGTATGAGTAGCCCGCGTATTCCGGCGGTGAAAAGCCAGCTTCGTCAACTGGATAGCGAGGCGTGTCGGGAACTGGCGCGTCAGGCATGTGAATGCCGCAGTGCGCAGGAAATTGAAGCGTTACTCACCGCCTTTACGCCGGAAGAAGACGTTCGCCCACTGCTGGCGCTGGAGAATATCTTTGTTGATCAGGATTTTAGCAATAAAGAGCAGGCGATCCAGTTCCTGTGCGGCAACCTCGGCGTTAACGGGCGCACTGAACATCCGTTTGAGCTGGAAGAAGATGTCTGGCAGCGGGAAGAGATTGTTACCACCGGCGTTGGTTTTGGCGTAGCGATCCCGCACACCAAATCTCAGTGGATCCGTCATTCCAGTATCAGCATTGCCCGGCTGGCGAAACCGATTGGCTGGCAGTCAGAAATGGGCGAAGTCGAACTGGTGATCATGCTGACGCTGGGTGCTAACGAAGGGATGAATCATGTGAAAGTCTTCTCGCAGCTGGCGCGTAAACTGGTGAATAAAAACTTCCGCCAGTCGTTGTTTGCCGCGCAAGATGCACAAAGTATCCTGACGCTGCTGGAAACAGAATTAACCTTCTGACGTTAGCCCTGAAAACGGGCGCTGTACTCTCCCGGCGTCAGACCAAACTGACGCCGGAAAACGCGACAAAAATAGTCGCTATCCGGAAAACCGCAACGCTGTGCCACTTCATGAATTGACAGATGATATTTCTGCAAAATCATCCTCGCCTTCGCCATTCGCACCCAACGCACATACTCGATAAAACGCATCGTTCCATGCTGAGCAAACAGTTTTGACAGATGATTGGGCGTGATATTAAAAAACTGCGCCACGCTCTCGCGGGTGAGCGGCTGGGCATAATTATCCTGAACCCAGTTACAAATGCTGTGATAGAGAAAATCGCCGCGCGGCTGCGAATTGCCCGGCGGCATATTCACCACGCTACGGCAAAGATGCAGCAAACTTAACACCAGCGGCTGAATGATATTTTGCTCCAGCGGCGAACGGCTAAGATGGGTGAGGGCGGTAAGCATCGCTTCACCTTCACCGCGTTGCAGGCTGGGAAGCTGGATCTGGCGAGCAGGATGCAACAACGACGTGGTGCGGCTATCGTAAAACGATAACCCAAGCCAGGTCGGAGCGAACACCAGGCTTAACAGCATCACCGGTTTGTTGTTGACCGGTAAATTAGCCGCGCGCGCCGGAATAAACAGCATTTCTCCTTCCACCAAACGTTGCTGCTTTGCTTCCAGCAGATTGCCGTATTCGCCGCGCAGCACGATATCCAGACGGGGAAAATCAATACATAAACTGCCCACCGGCAACGAGGCAGGCTGGCTGGCAAACCAGACGCGCCCCAGTAGTTGCGGGTTAAGCACCAGGCCGCTGAACAGATCGGCGAAAAATTGTTGATCGGCGGGCAAGCCTGGTGCTTTCATGAGAGTTCCCGATTAAAGATGCATTAACTGGCGAAATTCTTTCACTTTGCTGCGGCTGACCGGCACTTCAAAATCCAGATCTTTCAGTCGCAGAATGTAGGTGTTATTAAACCACGGTTCGATTTCGCGTATTTTGTTCAGATTGACACAAAATGAGCGATGGCAGCGGAAAAAATGCGACGGCGGCAGTTTGCTGCAAAATTCGGTAATGTTCATCGGCATTACGTAGGATTCACGCCGCGTATAGACAAAGGTCATTTTCTCGTGCGCTTCGGCGTAATAGATATCGTTAATTGGCGTGACGATTATTCGCTCATCTTTCACCAGATTAATGGTGTCATTCTCACGCGTTACCGTCGCGGCAGGCGTACTGCTGGTCTGCTGTTGTTGCCAGGCCGCTTCCAGTTTTTGCAGCATCCCGGTAATACGTGACTCCTGATACGGTTTGAGAATGTAGTCAAACGCCTCCAGTTCAAACGCTTCTACCGCATGTTCTTTCCACGCGGTGATGAACACAATAAACGGTTTATGGGCGAACTGGCTGATGTTTTGCGCCAGCAACACGCCATCCAGCGACGGAATATTGATATCCAGAAAAATGGCGTCGACGCGGTTATGCTGCAAAAACTTCAACACGTCCAGACCGTCGTCAAAGGTGCCGACAATCTCCATCTGGCTGTGCTCTTTAATTAGCCAGCTCAGTTCCTGTTGTGCCAGGAATTCGTCTTCAACAATGATGACTTTCACAATATCACTCCGGCTCAAAGCAATAACGTAGCCTGTGAGGCGACTGGGGTGCGTTGGTTAGGAATGTAAAACGCAATTTCCGTCCCCGGCTCCAGGCGGCGGATATGCAGCCCCTCGCCATACAATAACTTCACGCGATGATGGACATTCAGCAGGCCAATTTTATTGCCCGGCATTTCATTCGCTTCGACCCGCTCAATCACCTTTGGATCGATGCCGTGCCCGGTATCTCGCACCGCAATGCGTACCCGATTTCCGCACTCTGCAACGCTGATGGTGACAACGCCTTTACCTTTGCAAGGCTGAATACCGTGGACAATGGCGTTCTCCACCAACGGCTGGATCAGCAGGCTGGGAATGCAGCAATTCACCTCTTCATCAATATCATAGATAACCGTCAGCTTGTCACCAAAGCGGGCCTGCTCAATGGCAATATAGTCTTTAATTTGATACAGCTCTTTTTTGATATCGATTTGCTCATCGTCTTTTAATTCAATGTTATAGCGCAGATAACGCGACAGATTAAAGATCAACTGGCGAGCGGTATCCGGATTCAGACGGATTGACGATGAAATAGCGTTCAGAGCGTTAAACAGAAAATGGGGATTAATTTTGCTTTGCAGGGCGCGAAGCTCTGCCTTATTTGCCATTTCACGTAGCTGCTCGGCGCGTGAAACCTCCAGTTGCGTGGAGATGATTTGCGACAGACCGACCGCCATTTCCTGTAATGACGAGGTGATCTGATGCGCGTGGCAGTAGTAAATTTTCAGCGTTCCGGTCACGACCCCTTTCTCCCACAATGGGATCACCAGCATGGAATGAATCTCTGGTGTGCGGTGGGCTTCATCATTGTTTTTAATGATGATTTTTCCGTAATTCATCGCCTGACGGGTAGTCGGGCTAATGAAGTCATCGCCATTCTGATAGTTATGTTCACCCACGCCAACATAGGCCAGCACATGATCGGTATTAGTAATCGCCACCGCATCGGCGTGAATGTCATCGCGGATAATTTCGCAGACCTTGCGTAATGACTCGCTATTGACATGGCGAAACAGCGGTAGCGTTTTGTTGGCGATATCCAGCGCCAGCTTGGCCTGCCGCGCGGCGCTGGCCTCTTTTTCGCCCTCAACGCTTTGCACCAGAAGCACAATAAAGCCGATACAGACGCTACCGAGGATCATTGGAATGCCGATTTTAGAGACGATATCGATCCCCAACGCGGTAGTTGGTGCCCAGACAATTACCAGAATCATGGTCAACGTCTCACACAACATGCCGCCGAGAATACCGACGCGCCAGCGCTGTGCTTTGGGGATTTTCAGGTTGATCCAGCCCGATATACAACCCGCCAGAATGCTGGTGATAAAGCAGGGGATCGCCGTCACGCCGCCGATATCAATTAAATACCGGTGAATACCCGCAATCACGCCGGTAATGATGCCTACCCACGGGCCAAACAGAATCCCGCCGGACATCACCGCGATAATACGTACGTTCACCAGCGAGCCTTCTACGGGAACGCCGGACCAGGTGCTGAACAGGGCGAACAGCGAGAAAATGGCGGTAACGGCGAGCAATTCTTTTGGGGAGTGCGCCGACTTGTGCAACAGTTCGCGAAACAGGCGGATACGGATGAGAAAGAACAGGCAGATAAGCATTAACGCTGCCCGATCGAAGACCGCCAGCAGCATGTTGAATATTTCGTGCACGGGTGACTCTGAATAAGGATTAAACCTCTATGATAGGTAACCTGAAGGCTGATGACCAGCAGGCCGTTTTTGAGGAAAAACCACAATTTTAAAAGGGGATTGATAGATAAATGGTGTATTAGCAATGCATCTCTTGATAATGCACTTCTGGTTAGTAAATTTATTGAAATTATTATGTTAATAAAATGAGTGGTAATTTTCTTGTTAGCGCAGATAAATTTCCTGTTTTTAAAGCAGAGTTCCTCATTTAACGTCATTAATAAAATGTTCTAAAACGCTGGACAGACAGAAATTAATCAGGCTATTTTCAAAACAGCCACCATCGTGGCAGCGTCGCTCGGACGGTCCGGGCGCTAACGTTAATCTGAGGAAATTATGGCTGACACTCGCCCTGAACGTCGCTTTACGCGCATTGATCGTCTCCCGCCCTACGTTTTTAACATCACCGCTGAACTGAAAATGGCTGCGCGTCGGCGCGGCGAAGATATTATCGATTTCAGCATGGGTAACCCGGACGGTGCGACTCCGCCGCATATCGTCGAAAAATTATGTACTGTGGCCCAGCGCCCGGACACGCATGGTTACTCCACTTCACGCGGCATTCCGCGGTTACGTCGCGCCATTTCCCGCTGGTATCAGGATCGCTACGACGTTGAAATCGACCCGGAATCAGAAGCCATCGTCACTATTGGTTCGAAAGAGGGCCTGGCGCATCTGATGCTGGCGACGCTGGATCATGGTGACACGGTGCTGGTGCCGAATCCAAGTTACCCGATCCATATTTATGGCGCGGTGATTGCCGGGGCGCAGGTACGCTCAGTGCCGCTGGTGGAAGGTGTCGATTTCTTCAACGAACTGGAGCGAGCCATTCGTGAAAGTTATCCGAAACCGAAGATGATGATCCTCGGCTTCCCGTCAAACCCAACCGCGCAATGCGTGGAACTGGAGTTCTTCGAAAAAGTAGTGGCGCTGGCGAAACGCTACGATGTGCTGGTGGTCCATGACCTGGCCTATGCCGATATCGTCTACGATGGCTGGAAAGCGCCGTCAATTATGCAGGTACCGGGTGCACGCGATGTGGCAGTCGAGTTCTTTACGCTGTCGAAAAGCTACAACATGGCGGGCTGGCGTATCGGCTTTATGGTTGGCAACAAAACGCTGGTCAGCGCCCTGGCTCGTATTAAAAGCTATCACGATTACGGCACCTTTACGCCGTTGCAGGTGGCGGCGATTGCGGCGCTGGAGGGCGATCAACAGTGCGTGCGCGACATTGCCGAACAGTACAAACGCCGCCGTGATGTATTGGTTAAAGGGCTGCATGAAGCGGGCTGGATGGTTGAAATGCCGAAGGCTTCGATGTATGTCTGGGCGAAAATCCCGGAACCATATGCGGCCATGGGATCGCTGGAATTTGCCAAGAAGCTCCTTAACGAAGCGAAGGTTTGTGTCTCGCCGGGGATTGGCTTTGGCGACTATGGTGATACGCATGTTCGCTTTGCACTGATTGAAAACCGCGACCGTATTCGTCAGGCCATCAGAGGGATTAAAGCGATGTTCCGTGCCGACGGTTTACTACCCGCCAGCAGCAAACATATTCACGAAAACGCGGAATAAACACCGTCGTCAGAAATGCAAACAGGAGCCTGATGGCTCCTGTTTTTCATTGCACAGTTTGCTTTTAGATCATCAGGGCAAAAGTACCGGCCCAAACGATGACCATAAAAGAAATGCCCATAAAGAAATATTTCACTTTACATCTCTCCGCGTAATTACTGTTACGCCTGAATGACTTCATTACACCTGATACAGTGAGTTGACACCGGGCAAAGCGACCTTAAAAGCCCTGTATTTTACCGTGGGCATCACCCCAGAATTCTGAGCTAAACTGCTCGAGACGGCGCTAATGTACGCCTAAAACTGAAACGAGACAAGAGGCATTTTCTTATTTACTTTTAGTAACTTACAAGTGTCTCATATCGGCGACAGTTTAATTTCTGACGGTAATAATTAGATATTCAGCGAAGGAAAAAACCTTAAGAAAAAAGCCATAAAAACCATGAGGTTATTATGGCCGATTTGAGGAGGGAAAGAGTAAGAGCAGTTTGTTAAATGTACAACGACGATTCTCCCACCGGGCGCGTTTTAAAGCGACGGTGGATCCAGAGGTACTGCTCCGGTGCGCGCATGATCTCTTTCTCGATAATCTTGTTCATATAGGCAGCGGCTTGATTTTCATCTGTCGGGTAGCCTTCCATCTCTGGGGTGATGAACAAACGATATCCGCTGTAATCCGCTTTTCTTACCATCGTTACGGTCAACATGGCTGCGCCAGAGAGACGGGAGAGAACATAGGTGCCATTGGTTGTGGCGACATTTTCCACCGCAAAGAACGGCGCGAAGGAGCTGCCTTTACGACCATAATCCTGATCGGGAGCAAACCATACCGCTTCACCTTTCTTCAGTGCACCGACAATGCCGCGCAGATTATTTCTGCCGATCATCGCTTTGTTAGAGCGCATGCGCCCACGGGTCTGCACCCATTCCATCAGCTGATTATTATGTGGACGATAGGTAGCCATCATTGGTTGGCACAGTCCCATCACGCGGCCGCCCAGTTCCAGCGACATAAAATGGACGCCGACAACCATTACGCCGCGATTTTGCATTTGTGCGCGTTTAAGGTTATCCAACCCTTCAACATCAAACCATTTACGTACGCGACTGTCGGGCCAGAACCATGCCATGCCGGTTTCTACCAGCGCCATGCCGAGTGAACGAAAGTTTTCGGCAATCATCTTCTCGCGTTCTTCCGCAGAATGCTGCGGGAAACAAAGTTCCAGGTTTTTACGGGCGATAGATTCACGACGTTTCAGGAATGGTCGCGCCATTGCGCCAATACGCGTGCCGAGAAAGCAGAGAACAGGATAAGGAAGCTGTACCCAAAGCCAGAGTACACCAAGCCCAAACCATGTGAGCCAGTAGCGAGGATGTAGAAACTCGCGGGAAAATTTGCATTGTGGAAACATAGTTACCTTCTGTAGATACGAATTGTTGTATCGCAGAAGATTCCATGTCGACAGCGGTACACTCAATTGGTTGGGCCATCATGTACGACAATGGTTCCTGTAAAGAGTGTAAAGACTAGTCAGGACATAACCACGAGGAGCATGAATGCGGTATCTGTACTTTATCACTCGCTGACTGCTTTCAGCTACTGATTATTAATCGTGCAAAGTAAATATTTTTCCGTACACAACAGTCTTGCATTTAACATGCTGTTTTCATTGATGCTTAGCAAAAATTGCCAGAGGTTAAGGATTGTCTTACTATTAAAGTGACTGAAGTTACAGGTTTTTTAGCGCGGCAGGAGGTTGAGCTATGATTTATTTATGGATGTTTCTCGCCCTGTGTATTGTCTGCGTAAGCGGCTACATCGGTCAGGTATTGAACGTGGTATCGGCGGTCTCTTCTTTCTTCGGCATGGTGATCCTCGCTGCACTCATTTATTACTTCACCATGTGGTTAACTGGCGGTAATGAACTGGTGACGGGGATATTTATGTTTCTTGCCCCGGCTTGTGGCTTGATGATTCGCTTTATGGTGGGGTATGGCAGGCGATAGTGGGTCAGGATGGCTCATTTGGGCAGGTGTTCACATCAGCATCAGACATGATTGTTCACCTGCCATGTGACAGACGCTATCGCACAGGATGAATAAGATAATTCGCCTTTGTCGGATAAGTAGGCGTGATTTCTTCTGTGAGGTTTAATGGTGGCGCATCTTCTCTCATCTTAAACAAAATCGCCTGTGATGGCTGAAGTTTTGTAGAGTGTGTGGTCGTCATCGCTGATGTTTTTTCAGTCTCTTTATAGCTCCTCTCACTTACACCACCAGAAATGGAAAATGCAAAAACATTGCATGCCATAATAGAGACCAATAAAAATAAGCTGAAAAGTATTAAGTTTACTTTCATAGAAAGTTATCCTGAAAATGGTTCACTGAGAACCTACGATGTTATGGCTGTATTTACATATAATTAATCAATATTTACATCGATATAATAAATGACATCTCTTTGTGGTACATAAGAATAGTTCTCTGCGACAGGAAGCAGATTCCTACAATTGTAAGACTAAAATACTTCTTGCGATAATAACTACAACTGTAAGATAACCCTTTCAAAATGACCGTTGCTCTCTGATTTCTCATTTCATGCTCACCCAATATGATGGCGGCGTTTTCTAAAACTGTTAAAGAATGAGGTAAGTATGAAACGTTTAATTATGGCTACGATGGTCACAGCAATTCTGGCATCTTCAACTGTATGGGCTGCTGATAATGCACCGGTAGCGGCACAACAGCAAACTCAGCAAGTTCAGCAAACCCAGAAAACGGCAGCAGCAGAGCGTATCTCTGAACAAGGTTTATATGCGATGCGTGACGTGCAGGTAGCGCGCCTGGCTCTGTTTCATGGCGATCCAGAAAAGGCAAAAGAACTGACCAATGAAGCTTCCGCTTTGCTGTCAGATGACAGTACCGAATGGGCAAAGTTCGCTAAGCCAGGTAAAAAGACCAATCTCAATGATGACCAATATATTGTCATTAATGCATCTGTCGGAATTTCTGAGAGTTATGTAGCAACTCCCGAAAAAGAAGCCGCGATAAAAATTGCCAATGAAAAAATGGCGAAAGGGGATAAAAAGGGCGCAATGGAAGAGCTTCGCCTGGCCGGTGTTGGCGTAATGGAAAACCAATATCTGATGCCACTTAAACAGACTCGTAATGCACTTGCTGATGCGCAGAAACTGCTTGATAAAAAGCAATACTACGAGGCAAACCTGGCGCTTAAAGGTGCGGAAGATGGAATCATCGTCGATAGCGAAGCACTGTTTGTGAACTAATGCTGACAGGCAGTATATTGAGGTAAAGGATTTAACTCCCTCCAGCCGACAATTTTTTATGACCACAATACGACAGGTTGTGGTCATAAAATTATTTGGCGCTCGCGGTGCTATAAACTCGCATTTTATATTCCTCAAAGTAAACCGCAATAATCCCGTGTCATCACAAATCATTTATTATGTTATGTTTTATGGTACGCTTTAAAAAGCGTAATCATACCCTTGCTTGTAAATCACCGGCGCTTCTTACAGTTGTAAGAATAACATCACAAATCTCGCGGCTCTCTCTGATTACCGCGAAGCAATATTTATCATATTCTTCTTTTCGTCCTCACTACTTACCATGCAGAAAGGAATTGGAAGTGGCGATGAAATGATTTTCAGCACTTGATACAGGAATGTGAAAATATCGAGTGCCGCTACGACGATATTTTGCGGGTTATTTATAGAAGATATTACGCCTTAAATAAACGCTAAATTAACACATATTTAATTAACTAATAGGTATTGCTATGTCAACTCCACTTCAAGGAATTAAAGTTCTCGATTTCACCGGTGTGCAATCTGGCCCATCTTGTACTCAAATGCTGGCCTGGTTTGGCGCTGACGTTATTAAAATTGAACGTCCCGGCGTTGGTGACGTAACGCGTCACCAGCTGCGAGATATTCCTGATATCGATGCGCTTTACTTCACCATGCTTAACAGTAACAAACGTTCTATTGAGTTAAATACCAAAACAGCGGAAGGCAAAGAGGTAATGGAAAAGCTGATCCGCGAAGCTGATATCTTAGTCGAGAACTTTCATCCAGGGGCCATTGATCACATGGGCTTCACCTGGGAGCATATTCAAGAAATCAATCCACGTCTGATTTTTGGTTCGATCAAAGGGTTTGATGAGTGTTCGCCTTATGTGAATGTAAAAGCCTATGAAAACGTTGCTCAGGCAGCGGGTGGCGCGGCATCCACTACGGGTTTTTGGGATGGTCCGCCGCTGGTAAGCGCTGCAGCGTTGGGTGACAGCAACACCGGAATGCATTTGCTGATCGGTTTACTTGCTGCTTTGCTGCATCGCGAAAAAACGGGGCGTGGGCAACGAGTCACCATGTCAATGCAGGATGCCGTATTGAACCTTTGCCGCGTGAAATTACGTGACCAGCAGCGTCTCGATAAATTGGGTTATCTGGAAGAATACCCGCAGTATCCGAATGGTACATTTGGTGATGCAGTTCCCCGCGGTGGTAATGCAGGTGGTGGCGGTCAGCCTGGCTGGATCCTGAAATGTAAAGGCTGGGAAACCGATCCTAACGCCTATATTTATTTCACTATTCAGGAGCAAAACTGGGAAAACACCTGTAAAGCCATCGGCAAACCAGAATGGATTACCGATCCGGCATACAGTACAGCCCATGCACGACAGCCACATATTTTCGATATTTTTGCTGAAATCGAAAAATACACTGTCACTATTGATAAACATGAAGCGGTGGCCTATTTGACTCAGTTTGATATTCCTTGTGCACCGGTTTTAAGTATGAAAGAAATTTCACTTGATCCCTCTTTGCGCCAAAGTGGCAGTGTTGTTGAAGTGGAACAACCGTTGCGTGGAAAATATCTGACCGTTGGTTGTCCAATGAAATTCTCTGCCTTTACGCCGGATATTAAAGCTGCGCCGCTATTAGGTGAACATACCGCTGCTGTATTGCAGGAGCTGGGTTATAGCGACGATGAAATTGCTGCAATGAAGCAAAACCACGCCATCTGATATTAACGGGGGCTTCTGGCTCCCAATTTATAAAAATTTCGAGGTTATTAATCATGTCAGATCAACTTCAAATGACAGATGGTATGCATATCATCGTTGAAGCATTAAAACAGAATAATATTGACACTATTTATGGTGTTGTAGGTATTCCTGTGACGGATATGGCACGCCATGCCCAGGCGGAAGGCATTCGTTATATTGGTTTTCGTCATGAGCAGTCGGCAGGCTATGCCGCTGCGGCAAGCGGTTTTCTTACCCAAAAACCGGGGATCTGCCTGACAGTTTCTGCGCCAGGATTCCTCAATGGTTTGACCGCATTGGCCAACGCAACGGTAAATGGTTTTCCGATGATCATGATTAGCGGCTCCAGCGACCGCGCGATCGTCGACCTACAGCAAGGTGATTATGAAGAGCTGGACCAAATGAATGCGGCAAAACCGTATGCCAAAGCAGCATTTCGCGTTAATCAGCCGCAGGATCTTGGCATTGCATTGGCACGCGCTATCCGGGTCTCTGTATCGGGTCGCCCTGGCGGAGTTTATCTTGATTTGCCAGCAAATGTCCTGGCCGCGACGATGGAAAAAGACGAAGCGTTAACCACGATTGTTAAAGTTGAAAATCCGTCGCCAGCATTATTGCCATGCCCGAAGTCAGTCACTAGCGCAATTTCGCTTTTAGCAAAAGCTGAACGGCCATTAATTATCCTTGGCAAAGGCGCGGCGTATTCACAAGCTGATGAACAGCTTCGTGAATTTATTGAAAGTACTCAGATTCCATTCCTGCCAATGTCTATGGCGAAAGGGATCCTTGAAGATACGCATCCACTTTCTGCGGCAGCTGCGCGTTCGTTTGCCCTGGCAAATGCTGACGTTGTCATGCTTGTTGGTGCACGACTGAATTGGTTATTGGCACACGGTAAAAAAGGATGGGCGGCAGATACACAGTTTATTCAACTGGATATTGAACCGCAGGAAATTGACAGCAACCGCCCCATTGCTGTGCCAGTCGTTGGTGATATTGCATCCAGTATGCAAGGTATGCTGGCAGAACTGAAACAAAACACATTTACGACTCCACTGGTATGGCGCGATATTTTAAATATCCACAAGCAGCAAAATGCACAAAAAATGCATGAAAAATTAAGTACAGATACTCAACCATTAAATTACTTTAATGCATTAAGTGCTGTGCGCGACGTATTGCGCGAGAACCAGGATATTTATTTAGTTAATGAAGGTGCAAATACCCTGGATAATGCACGAAATATTATTGATATGTATAAACCACGTCGTCGTCTGGATTGTGGTACCTGGGGTGTCATGGGCATCGGTATGGGCTATGCCATCGGTGCTAGCGTGACTTCTGGTTCTCCGGTTGTCGCCATTGAAGGTGATAGTGCTTTTGGTTTCAGTGGGATGGAAATTGAAACGATTTGTCGATATAACCTGCCGGTGACGATCGTTATTTTTAATAATGGCGGCATCTACAGAGGAGACGGTGTTGATCTCAGTGGCGCTGGTGCACCATCACCAACGGATCTGTTGCACCATGCAAGGTATGACAAATTAATGGATGCGTTTCGTGGCGTTGGCTATAACGTCACCACGACAGATGAACTTCGCCATGCTTTAACCACCGGTATTCAGTCGCGCAAACCGACCATTATTAATGTGGTCATCGACCCTGCAGCAGGAACTGAAAGTGGCCATATTACCAAACTTAACCCAAAACAAGTCGCTGGTAATTAAATACTGACATCGTCTCCTCTTGCCAACTCATTATGCGATGGTGAGGGGACCCTTATCGGAAATACTATTATGCTAACATTTTTTATTGGCGATTTATTGCCTATTATCGTAATCATGCTGTTGGGTTATTTTAGCGGCAGACGAGAAACTTTTTCAGAAGATCAAGCCCGCGCATTTAATAAACTGGTATTAAACTACGCTCTTCCTGCGGCTCTATTTGTTTCTATTACCCGGGCAAACAGGGAAATGATTTTTGCGGACACTCGTCTGACCCTTGTATCACTTGTGGTTATTGTCGGATGTTTCTTTTTCTCCTGGTTTGGTTGCTACAAATTTTTTAAACGTACCCATGCAGAAGCAGCTGTATGTGCATTAATTGCGGGTTCACCTACCATTGGATTCCTGGGGTTTGCAGTTCTCGATCCTATTTATGGTGATTCCGTATCAACAGGTTTAGTGGTAGCAATTATTTCTATTATTGTTAACGCAATTACTATTCCTATTGGTCTGTATTTGCTGAATCCTTCCTCAGGAGCGGATGGTAAGAAGAATAGTAATCTGAGCGCATTAATTTCTGCGGCAAAGGAGCCAGTAGTATGGGCACCTGTTCTGGCAACGATCCTGGTGTTGGTTGGGGTAAAAATTCCGGCAGCATGGGACCCAACCTTTAATCTGATTGCGAAGGCTAACTCAGGGGTAGCGGTATTCGCTGCGGGGTTGACTCTGGCTGCACATAAATTCGAGTTCAGTGCCGAAATTGCTTATAACACCTTCCTGAAGCTGATTCTGATGCCACTGGCACTGCTTCTCGTTGGTATGGCATGTCATTTGAACAGCGAACATCTGCAGATGATGGTACTGGCAGGCGCATTACCGCCGGCATTCTCCGGAATCATTATTGCCAGCCGGTTTAATGTCTACACCCGTACTGGTACAGCGTCATTGGCTGTGAGCGTACTGGGCTTTGTCGTCACGGCTCCCTTGTGGATTTATGTCAGTCGACTGGTTTCATAATTAATCATGTTATTGATTTTACATAAATGCCGAAGTGTCTTTTCACCTTCGGCTTTTTTCAAGGCATAAGCAAATGACAAATAATGAAAGCAAAGGGCCGTTTGAAGGCTTATTAGTTATCGATATGACACATGTCCTTAATGGACCTTTCGGAACTCAACTTCTTTGTAATATGGGCGCAAGGGTAATTAAAGTTGAGCCGCCGGGTCATGGTGATGATACCCGCACATTTGGTCCCTATGTGGATGGACAGTCACTCTATTACAGTTTTATTAATCATGGCAAAGAGAGTGTGGTTCTTGATTTAAAGAATGATCACGATAAAAGTATATTTATAAATATGCTCAAACAAGCTGATGTATTAGCTGAGAATTTTCGCCCAGGTACAATGGAAAAACTGGGGTTTTCATGGGAAACGCTTCAAGAAATCAACCCGCGCCTCATATATGCTTCATCGTCAGGTTTCGGACATACCGGTCCGCTAAAAGATGCTCCTGCCTACGATACCATCATTCAGGCAATGAGCGGGATAATGATGGAAACAGGATATCCTGATGCTCCGCCAGTGCGCGTTGGTACATCTCTTGCGGATCTATGCGGCGGTGTCTATTTATTCAGCGGAATAGTGAGTGCACTTTATGGCCGTGAAAAGAGCCAGAGAGGGGCGCATGTCGATATAGCGATGTTTGATGCCACGCTGAGTTTTCTGGAGCATGGTCTGATGGCATATATCGCGACAGGGAAGTCACCACAACGTCTGGGAAATCGCCATCCCTACATGGCACCTTTTGATGTTTTCAATACTCAGGATAAGCCGATTACGATTTGTTGTGGTAATGACAAGCTTTTTTCTGCGTTATGCCAGGCACTGGAGCTTACGGAACTGGTTAATGATCCCCGATTTAGCAGCAATATTTTACGCGTACAAAACCAGGCTATTCTTAAACAATATATTGAGCGGACGTTAAAAACGCAGGCAGCTGAAGTTTGGTTAGCCAGAATACATGAAGTTGGTGTACCCGTCGCGCCGTTATTAAGTGTGGCTGAGGCCATTAAATTGCCACAAACTCAGGCGAGAAATATGTTGATTGAAGCCGGGGGAATAATGATGCCGGGTAATCCGATAAAAATCAGCGGCTGCGCGGACCCGCATGTTATGCCGGGAGCGGCAACGCTCGACCAGCATGGGGAACAAATTCGCCAGGAGTTCTCATCATAAATGTAAGATGTGCTGGTAAATAGCTCCCACATTTGAACATTGTGGGAGCCGCTATTTAGTCATTTTTCTGACAGAAAACAGCAATCTCCTGGTCCAGCTCTGCAATGTGTTCTTTTACAGAGTTCAGCAACTGAAGAATTTCAGGCTTACTGTCATCTGAAACAGGTGTTATTTCTAACTGATGGCTAATATTAATCAACTTTTGCAAATTCAGGATGTTAGCCGCACCGTGGATGCGATGAATACACTGATGGAAAGTTCTGTTATCGCCAGCTTCTAGTGCTTGAAACGCAGCGGGTAGATCTTTATGCGTTTCATGCTGGAAAGTCATGAGAATCTCCTGCATCAGTTGTAGATCGTTCGCCGTATTATTTTTCAGGGCTTCGATATCAAGGTGGCGATACTGAGGTGCAATATGCGCAACTTGGTGTAACTGACTTAAATGTGTTTTCAGTACATCCAGGGTCAACGGTTTGAACAAACATAAGTTCATGCCGCAACTTAACCCTTTTTCACGTTCGTTAGCCTGTGCGTTGGCTGTAAGCCCCCAGATGGGTAAGGAAGAATTTTGCTCACGGAGTTTGCGAGTCAACTCAAAACCATCCATATTCGGCATATTAACGTCAGTAATAAGCAGATCATAATGTTGCATACTGACTTTGTGTAGCGCTTGCACACCATCAGTGGCTTCATCAACATCATATCCTAATAGATTTAGCTGGCGTTTGAGTAATAGCCTGTTGGTCGGATGATCATCCGCGATTAATATGCTCAACTTTTCAGGTAGTGTGATGGGTTGTTCTGCTTTTGCCTCGACAGTCGCCACTTGCTGGCTAATTTCTACCGGGATTGTGATCGTAAATGTTGTTCCTATGCCTGGATGACTTTCTAATGACAAATCGCCCTGCATATTTTTAATTAATTCTTTGCAGATCATTAAGCCTAAACCAGAACCTGTTTGCTGACGACCTGCACTTGTTTGGCTGTAGCGTTTAAACAGTTGTTGTTGTTCTTCCTGCGATAATCCACTTCCAGAATCCATAATCGTCATTTTGATAACAGCGTGGTTGTCATCAATGTGACCCAGGGAGGTCGTAATTTTTACTGCCCCCTCGGTGGTAAATTTGAGAGCATTACTCAGTAAATTTGATAAGACCTGCTTAAACGCCTGAGGGTCGATCTTAACCAGGTAATGTTCAGGAAACGTACTGCTGCAACTTAATGCGATCGATTTGCTTGCAGCAATCGCACCGAAAGAGTGACAAGTGTTCTGGACTAAAGTAGGGATATCGACCCATTGTGGTTGAAGTTGATAGTTACCCGATTCAATTTTGTCGACATCAAGGATTTCACCAATTAAGCCGAGGAGTGATTGTCCGGTGGCGTAGGCAAGTGAAATCGCCTCCACCCGTTGCTCCTTGCTAAGACCAGAACCCGACAGAAGTTCCAGGAAGCCCATAATAGAGCTTATTGGTGTTCTTATTTCGTGACTCATCGTTGCCAGAAACTGACTTTTTGCTACGGTAGCCTTTATCGCTTTATTTTTTTCTACCTCGAGTGCATTAATTAGATCACGCGTTTCAGTAATATCTTGCCAACCACAAATATATACTGCATTGTCACTTGCAGGAAGATTGCATAATGTATGCCAGTGATTAATGCATCTTTTCTCGATGCCATTATCAATTTCAAATACCTGTGTGTATATTGTTCGATTTTCTTTCGTTTCTGCTGTGACTTCATGCGCATTAGAAAAAACATCTTTAAAGGGTGAGTCACTGTTTTCTAATGGTAACATTGCATTTTTGTAGTAATCCGCAGTGAAATAATGTTCAAAAGCACTATTATGACTAATGACATTACCTTGCCAGTTTACAACATAAGTTGGATTCGGTAAGGAATCCGAGAGTGCTTTTCGGAATGATATTTGGTTTTCTAAATCACCCTGAATGACTTTACGACGACGAACTGAGCGTAACAGGTAGAATCCCCATAAAAGGCTACTGCCAACTAATAAAACGGATAATGTCGTAACAATATAAAATTGCTCGCTATATAGGTCCCATGTGTCAATGGTCACATTGGGCATTTTAATCCATTTTTCCGTCAGGCGCAGAACTTCGCTTGGGGGAATTGCATTCAGTGCTTTATTAATAATATCCTTAAGTTCCGGTTCTCCGCGAGGAAAAGCGAACGAAAGCGATGCATTCGGAACGCCAGGAATAAGAAAATGATAAAGTTCATTAGGATAGTAATGATCGATCATGTAACGCGAATTTAGCTGTGTCGCGACCAGAGCATCAAGTTCACCTTCCTTAACCTTGTGAAATGCAGCGCTGGCATTATCGACCTGTATCCATTCAACCTCCGGATACATCTCTTTTAATTGCGAATGCAGCTCATAATAATATGGAATGGCAACTTTCATTCCTTTTTTTAATGTTTGTTCACTGTCAGGCGCTTTTTGCATGACAAAAACGTAAGGCGTTGTTATGAAGGCTTCAGCAAATAAAACATTATTTTCTCGATCTTCACTATAAATAGCGCCAGGTATTATATCCCATCCTCCGGGGCTAAGCTGTGTTCCAGCATGGATATTGTGTGAAACGGTGATCGGAGAAAAATTTAAACCTGTTTGCAAGGTAATAATATTAAGAATGTCCCCCATAACGCCCCGAACCGAGCCATTTTCATCCGTCATAGAATAGGGGGGCGAGTAAGGATTTTCCAGCACCTTTAAATTGGGATGCTGCTTAATCCACTGTTTTTCATGTTCAGTGAGTTCTAATGGTTTGTTCAGAAAGGCCAGGTTTCCTGTATCAAGCCAATTTTGTGATACTTCATAGCGAACTTCATTTGTTAAAGCATCAACAAATCTATTGAGTACTTCATTAAGAATGACAGATTCTTTTCTGGTCAAGAAAAAATTATATTGACGCGGCGAGTTATAATATTTCACTACATTTAAGGAGTGAGTGAAATAGCGGGAAATCATACTGCTGGTAATGATGTTACTACCAATAAAGTAATCATTGTGCCCAGCTGAGACGGATGCTAATGCCTGATATAAATTTGTAAAAGAGATAATTGTTGCTTTTGGAAATGATTGATGAATTACCTCGTCTGGGGGGTAATTTGCTACCCGAGCAATATTTACTGGTTTTGGTGAGGTAAGCGGTCGCATTGAGTCGTGAAGGGTGGTTACCAGCGCCGGAAAGGTAATTATCAATGGTTTGGTTGCAGCAATGTCATTATTAAGAGGCGGCGAAGTAACTAAATGTGATAACACTATATCGACTTCACCTTCTGCAAGCGCGTCCATTGCTTTTTGATGATCTGCGTATTCCCGGAGTGTTAATTTGATATTTAACGCTCTTTTTAAAAGATTTAAATAATCAGCATTAATACCACGAACCCGTTGCTGCGAATCGGTATGCAACAACGTAGCCGTTTGGGACTTATGTACTGCAATCACAAGATTTTTTTTGCTCGCTAACCAACGTAATTCCTTGTTGCTCAGACGTAGTGGATCAAGTGTGACACGGTTGTTACTACTGATGCCACGATATTCGATGTAATCTTCGTCTGCGAAACTTATGGTCGACCAAAGACCACAACAGAGAAGAAAAATATAGGGTAAAAACTTCATGTGGTTAGCCGATTTTGTTACGTTGTGCGAATGTGTAAAGATCCATCAGTGATTTACATTCTAATTTTTCCATCAGGCGACTTTTATAAGTGCTGACAGTTTTGTTGCTGATGAACATTTTTTCAGCAATGTCATTATTATCCTTGCCATCAAGAATATACCGCATGACACTAATTTCTTGTTTCGATAAGGAGTCGAGTTTTTGCTGGTCGGACGTTAAACTTCCAACAAACCGGTTGAGAGAGAAGGGGAAATAGCAGTAGCCATTTTTTGCAGCTTCAATAGCCGCAATGATATTGTTCATGCCTTCTTTTTTACTCACGAAACCATTAGCGCCAGCATCAGCACAATGTTTCCCGTAAAAATGGTCATTTTTAGCGGAGACGATAATAATAATTCCGCTATATTGGCGCTTCCTCAGCGTTTCTAACACCTGGATACCGTTAACTCCGGGGATATCGACATCAATGATGACGATATCAGGCTTAAGTGTTTCCACCCGCTGAACGGCACTTCCGCCTTCAGTCAACTCTGCTAAGATTTCAATATCGTTTTTGATCAATAAATTACGAATTGCTGCGATAGCAAGAGGATGGTCATCAATAATTATTGCGTTCATAGATTATTCCCTTTGCAATGAAGCATCTCCCTTCTCCCTGTAGTAATACAGACATAAGGCGTCATCTCATTTTCTCAATAAAAATAAGAAAATCTGAGCTTCCTTTAAGATAATTCGACAAGTATACCATATAAATAGTCGGCATAAATGAAATGTCAACAATAAAATCAGGGATTGTACCGATGATTTATAGTTTCAAGTTGGCACTATAAGTCTTCTTACTAATCCTACAGGCGTAAGAATTGTATTGCAAAAGCCACGGTTTAGTCCTCTGTTGTTTTTTTTGCACCTCATTTAAATTAGGCCTCCAACGTTCCTGGGATAATGTGCAACACATGCACTGTGTTTGATATGAAGAATGAATGCTCTTTTCATTCAATTCATAAATTTCATCTATGAGAAATGAGAGATAATAGTGGAACAGATTAATTCAAATAAAAAACATTCTAACAGAAGAAAATACTTTTCTTTATTGGCGGTAGTTTTATTTATTGCGTTTTCAGGTGCCTATGCCTATTGGTCAATGGAATTAGAAGACATGATTAGTACAGATGACGCCTATGTCACGGGGAATGCAGATCCAATTTCTGCACAAGTCTCAGGTAGTGTCACTGTCGTTAATCATAAAGATACGAACTACGTTCGACAAGGTGACATTTTAGTTTCACTGGATAAAACTGATGCCACTATCGCACTCAATAAAGCTAAAAATAATCTGGCAAATATTGTTCGGCAAACGAATAAACTATACTTACAGGATAAACAATACAGTGCCGAAGTCGCTTCAGCACGTATTCAGTATCAACAATCTTTAGAAGATTATAACCGTCGAGTGCCGTTAGCGAAGCAGGGGGTTATTTCAAAAGAAACGCTGGAGCATACCAAAGATACGTTAATAAGTAGCAAAGCGGCATTGAATGCCGCTATCCAGGCTTATAAAGCGAATAAAGCTTTAGTAATGAACACACCATTAAACCGTCAGCCACAAGTCGTTGAAGCGGCGGATGCAACTAAAGAAGCCTGGTTGGCGCTTAAACGTACGGATATTAAGAGTCCGGTTACCGGCTATATTGCCCAGAGAAGTGTTCAGGTCGGCGAAACAGTGAGCCCCGGACAATCGTTAATGGCTGTCGTACCGGCACGTCAAATGTGGGTTAATGCCAACTTTAAAGAAACACAACTCACGGATGTACGGATTGGTCAATCGGTCAATATTATCAGCGATCTTTATGGTGAAAATGTTGTGTTTCATGGTCGGGTGACAGGGATCAATATGGGAACCGGCAATGCGTTCTCCTTATTACCTGCACAAAATGCGACAGGGAACTGGATCAAAATCGTTCAGCGTGTACCGGTTGAAGTTTCTCTTGATCCAAAAGAACTCATGGAACATCCCTTGCGTATTGGTTTATCGATGACAGCAACTATTGATACGAAGAACGAAGACATTGCCGAGATGCCTGAGCTGGCTTCAACCGTGACCTCCATGCCGGCTTATACCAGTAAGGCTTTAGTTATCGATACCAGTCCGATAGAAAAAGAAATTAGCAACATTATTTCGCATAATGGACAACTTTAATGGCAATCACTAAATCAACTCCGGCACCATTAACCGGTGGGACGTTATGGTGCGTCACTATTGCATTGTCATTAGCGACATTTATGCAAATGTTGGATTCCACTATTTCTAACGTCGCAATACCGACAATATCTGGCTTTCTGGGAGCATCAACAGACGAAGGCACCTGGGTTATCACCTCGTTTGGTGTAGCAAATGCCATTGCGATCCCTGTTACTGGCAGGTTGGCACAAAGAATAGGCGAATTAAGATTATTTTTACTTTCAGTAACCTTTTTTTCGCTGTCTTCATTAATGTGTAGCCTATCGACCAATCTTGATGTGCTGATATTTTTTAGAGTCGTTCAGGGGTTAATGGCGGGGCCGTTAATTCCACTGTCACAGAGTTTATTATTAAGGAATTACCCACCAGAAAAAAGAACATTTGCTCTGGCATTATGGTCAATGACCGTGATTATCGCTCCGATATGTGGGCCGATATTGGGCGGTTATATTTGTGATAACTTTAGCTGGGGTTGGATATTTTTAATCAATGTCCCTATGGGGATTATCGTCCTGACATTATGCTTAACCTTACTTAAAGGAAGAGAAACTGAGACTTCACCGGTCAAAATGAATCTACCAGGACTGACCCTGTTAGTGCTCGGTGTTGGTGGCTTGCAAATTATGCTTGATAAAGGGCGCGATCTGGATTGGTTCAACTCGAGTACAATAATAATATTAACAGTAGTATCAGTTATTTCTCTGATCTCTTTAGTCATTTGGGAGTCGACCTCAGAGAACCCGATTCTTGATCTCAGTTTGTTTAAGTCCCGTAACTTCACCATTGGTATTGTGAGTATCACATGCGCGTATTTATTTTACTCTGGAGCGATCGTCCTTATGCCGCAGTTACTCCAGGAAACGATGGGGTATAATGCGATATGGGCCGGACTTGCTTATGCGCCCATCGGCATCATGCCACTATTAATTTCACCTTTGATAGGACGTTATGGCAACAAAATAGACATGCGGTTGTTAGTGACATTTAGTTTTTTGATGTATGCGGTTTGCTATTACTGGCGTTCTGTGACATTTATGCCAACGATTGATTTTACAGGCATCATTTTGCCGCAGTTTTTTCAGGGATTCGCCGTTGCCTGTTTCTTTTTACCCTTAACAACGATTTCGTTTTCAGGCTTGCCAGATAATAAATTTGCCAATGCCTCGAGTATGAGTAATTTTTTTCGTACCTTGTCAGGATCAGTTGGTACGTCGTTGACAATGACGCTGTGGGGACGACGCGAATCGTTACACCATAGTCAGTTGACAGCAACCATCGATCAATTTAACCCCGTGTTTAATTCATCGTCACAAATTATGGATAAATATTATGGTTCGCTTTCAGGAGTTCTTAATGAAATTAATAATGAAATAACCCAGCAGTCACTTTCTATTTCTGCAAATGAGATTTTCCGTATGGCGGCTATTGCTTTTATCTTACTTACGGTTTTGGTTTGGTTTGCGAAACCGCCGTTTACAGCGAAAGGCGTTGGGTGATGATAAAAGGAGGGGGTTATAGCGGGTAAGACCGGGGATCTTAAGTCTGCGCCATCGGCAGCATCGCTCACCCAGGGAAAGGATTGCGATGCTGCGTTGAAACGTTATTAACGGCCTTTTGCCAGATATTGATTCATCTCTTCTTCCGGCACCATTCCACCTCCCGTCGCCCACACCAGATGAGTGGTATTACGCAGTTGTTCTGCGCTGAAACCGTGCATCTGTTGGTAACTTACTGATGCACACACGCGCTGAGGTCCGGCCATACCCGCCAGTGCCGAAGGTTCAAGACGAATACCTTCTTCCTGCGCCAGCCAGCCAAGCATGTCATACATGGTTTGATCGCTAAGGGTATAGAAGCCATCCAGCAGACGCTCCATTGCCCGCCCGACAAAGCCTGATGCGCGACCAACTGCAAGGCCATCCGCTGCGGTAAGGTTGTCGATACCAATATCCTGAACAGAAATCTGATCGTGTAATCCTGTATGGACGCCTAACAACATACAAGGGGAGTGCGTTGGTTCGGCAAAAAAGCAGTGAACATGATCGCCAAACGCCAGTTTAAGCCCGAATGCGACGCCACCAGGACCACCGCCAACACCACACGGCAGATAGACAAACAGAGGGTTATCAGCATCGACGATACGGCCTTGCTGGGCAAATTGCGCTTTAAGACGCTGGCCAGCGACGGAATACCCAAGGAACAACGTGCGGGAATTTTCGTCATCAATAAAGAAACAGTTCGGGTCAGACTGCGCTGCTTTACGTCCTTCCTCGACGGCAACACCATAATCTTGCTCATATTCCACGACCGTAACGCCATGGCTGCGCAGTTTCGCTTTTTTCCATGCCCGGGCATCAGCAGACATATGAACTGTCACCTTAAAGCCAATGCGGGCGCTCATAATGCCGATTGATAACCCCAGATTTCCGGTTGAGCCCACAGCAATGCTGTATTGGCTAAAGAACTGTTTAAACTCCGGAGAAAGCAGTTTGCTGTAGTCATCATCAAGCGTCAGCAACCCCGCTTCCAGAGCCAGTTTTTCTGCGTGTGCCAGGACTTCATAAATCCCGCCGCGTGCTTTTATGGAGCCGGAAATGGGCAAATGGCTATCTTTTTTCAGTAACAGTTGCCCGCTGATCGGTTGCTGATATTCTTTTTCCAGCCGTTTTTGCATAGCTGGAATGGCAACCAGTTCTGATTCAATAATCCCCCCAGTGGCAGCAGTTTCAGGAAATGCTTTTGCCAGATAGGGTGCAAAACGGGATAAGCGCGCATGGGCGTCCTGAACATCCTGTTCGGTCAGGCCAACATAAGGTAAACCTTCAGCCAATGAGGTCGTGCCAGGATTAAACCAGGTGGTTTCTTTAAGAGCAACCAGATCCTTTACCAACGGATACTGGGCGATGAGCGAGTTCATTTTAGCGTTTTCCATAGTACGTCTCTTTGCGCTTAGATGATAAATGACAGCAGGAATGTGCCCGCCAGAGCGACGACTGAAGCGATAAATGTCGCTGTCGTATAGTATTTAAATGTTTCATTGAGCGTAGCGCCGCAATATTGCTTCACTAGCCAGAAAAGCGAGTCCGTAACGATCGTGCAGCCAATTGCACCTGAACCGATAGCAATCGCAATAATTTCCGGGCTGATGTCGGGATACAGCGGCAGCATGGGTGCAACAATTGCCGTTGCCCCCATCATTGCCACGGTAGCGGAGCCCACTGCCGCATGCAGAATAAGAGCCACTAACCAGGCCAGAAGAATCGGGTGCATATGCATATTGGAGAGAATAACTGCCAGCGTATCAGCGAGACTGCTGCTTTTTAAAATGGCGTTGAATGCGCCTCCGGCCCCGATAATCAGCAAAATATTAGCAATAGAACCGAAGCCATTTTCTGTATGTGTGAGCATCGTCCCCATGCTCATATGCTGGCGTATACCCAACACATAATAGGCGACAAACACGGCGATAAACATGGCAGTGATAGGGTTGCCAATAAACTCAACCAAGATATACAAACCACTCTCACGCGCCATATTCAATTCGGCAATCGTTTTAACCAACATCAGCGCAATGGGTAGCAGTATGGTGAATAACGTTGCGCCTAATGACGGTAGTGTTTTTTCATCGCGAACTTTGAGATCTGCAAACTCTGTGGGTACAGGTTTAAAGGGCAGTCGTTGACCCAGAAATTTAAGGAAAAGTGGGCCACCGATCAGTGATGCCATCAGCCCAACCAGCAAACCGTAGACGATCACCGAACCGATATCTGCGCCCAGCTTATTGGCAACATATAAAGCAGCCGGATGTGGAGGAACCACGCAGTGCACTGCCATCAATGCGGTACATAGCGGAATGGCAAGCTTTAATAATGAGGTATTGGTTTTTTTGGCAATTGAAAAAGCCAGAGGAATCAATAGCACGACGCCCACTTCAACAAACAGCGTGATGCCACAAATCAGGCCAACCAGCACCATAATGACATCAACTGAAAGCCAGCGGCAGCGTTGAAGTGTCAGACCAATTCTTTCTGCGGCCCCGGATACTTCCATCATTTTTCCCAGTATCGTGCCAAGGCCGATAACCGCTGCGAGGAACCCCAGCGTTCCGCCAATTCCACTTTCAATAGCATTTACCATATCCAGTGGCCCCATGCCCATCATCGTTCCCACGAAGAAGCTGGCCAGCAACAGCGCCAGAAACGGGTGGAATTTGAACTTCACGATGGTCAGTACAATTAACACGATGCTGATAAGCAGCGTGCTCACAACCCAGATTTGAGAGTGCATATCTCACCTTCCCCTGTGATTAACCTGATGATATTGGACAAAAAAACAACGCAGGCTGACAAACGATAAAATTTGCCTTTCACATGAGGTAAATTGCATCAATGGAGTGATTTACATCTAAAAATGAAGGTGAATTGAGATATGGTTCACTTTAGCTCATCTCATAGCTGAAATTTTGCCGCTATTTTTTTACACTTAAGCGAAAAATGAGGTGATTATGGAACCCCTTCGTGAAATAAGAAATCGGCTGCTTAACGGCTGGCAATTATCAAAAATGCATACTTTTGAAGTGGCTGCCAGGCATCAGTCCTTCGCCCTGGCGGCAGAGGAATTGTCGCTGAGCCCCAGTGCGGTAAGTCACCGTATCAATCAGCTGGAAGAAGAATTGGGCATTCAGTTGTTTGTTCGTTCCCATCGCAAAGTGGAATTAACGCACGAGGGGAAACGTGTTTATTGGGCGCTAAAATCGTCGCTGGATACCCTGAACCAGGAAATTCTTGATATCAAAAATCAGGAGTTATCGGGAACGTTAACTCTGTATTCCCGGCCCTCTATCGCCCAATGCTGGTTGGTGCCCGCATTAGGTGACTTTACACGCCGGTATCCGTCTATTTCGCTCACCGTGCTCACTGGTAATGACAACGTCAATCTGCAACGTGCCGGAATCGATTTGGCGATCTACTTTGATGATGCGCCGTCAGCGCAACTCACTCATCACTTTCTGATGGATGAAGAAATCCTGCCAGTATGTAGCCCGGAATACGCTCAAAGACATGCTTTAACCAACACGGTAATTAACCTGTGTCACTGTACGTTGCTCCATGACAGACAGGCATGGAGCAACGACTCCGGTACGGATGAATGGCATAGTTGGGCGCAACATTATGCGGTTAATTTGCCGACATCTTCTGGAATTGGCTTTGATCGTTCTGATTTAGCTGTTATTGCCGCGATGAATCATATTGGGGTGGCGATGGGAAGAAAACGCCTGGTACAAAAAAGGCTTGCCAGTGGTGAGCTCGTCGCGCCGTTTGGCGATATGACGGTGAAATGCCATCAGCATTATTACATCACCACATTACCGGGCAGGCAGTGGCCAAAAATTGAAGCGTTTATTACCTGGCTAAGAGAACAGGTAAAAACCACTTCATAATGAATAAAACCACGAGTTCCTGGTGTGCCTTATTCGGCCTGCTAGTTCGAATTTAATTTACGGTTTTTATGTGGTTTTAGGGATAAACACAAGGATGGTGTCCCCTGCAGGAATCGAACCTGCAATTAGCCCTTAGGAGGGGCTCGTTATATCCATTTAACTAAGAGGACAATGCGGCATGAGTATACCCGCTAATGGAGTGCGGGGTAAGTACGCTGCCGCTCGATTGCTTAAACCCTCGCCATTTATGCCGGGTTTTTATCATTTTTCTTAATGTTTTCCGCACGTTCTGCTTTTTGGCGTGCTTCTGCTTTACGCTTATTGCTCATGTCGTTACGAATCTGTGCATGACTCATTAACGCGAAGATAAAGGTGCCGCCGCAGATGTTCCCCGCTAAAGTAGGTAGTGCGAAGGGCCAGATGAAATCGCTCCAGTGCAGCGTACCGTTAAACACCAGATAGAGGATTTCAACAGAACCGACCACGATATGGGTGGTGTCACCCAGGGCAATAAGCCAGGTCATCAATATAATCACCACAATCTTTGCCGCACCCGCTGCAGGAAACATCCAAACCATAGTGGCGATCAGCCAGCCGGAAATGATCGCGTTGGCAAACATCTCGCTGGGGGTGTTCTTCATCACATCCATGCCGATTTTGACAAATGCATCGCGAGTTTCTTCATTGAAGATAGGCATATATTCAAATGCCCACGCCGCAATACCTGTCCCGAGAATATTACCCAGCAGCACGACGCCCCATAACCGTATAAGTAAGCCGACGTTGCTCATTGTCGGTTTTTGCATGACGGGTAGTACCGCAGTCACGGTATTTTCGGTAAATAATTGCTGGCGGGCCATAATGACGATAATAAAACCAAAGGTATAACCGAGATTCTCCAGCAAGAAGCTGCCCGGCACACCTTCCAGTTCGACATGAAATATCCCTTTTGCCAGTAACGAAGCGCCCATCGACAGACCCGCCGCAATGGCTGACCACAGTAGCGCCATTGCGTCGCGTTCCAGCTCTTTTTCACCATCCTGGCGGATATGCTCATGAATTGCCATCGCCCGGGAGGGGAGTCGGTCTTCATCTATTTCTATTTTTTTGCCGCGCTCTTTTTCTTCGCTCTCAACTTCAATTTCGTCGCTGTGTTGATCAATTTTGTCGTTGTCCATGGTCTCTTCTCTTGAATTAGCACGTATAGCTAAAGCGTAGCGGCTTTTTTGCTCGCAACTGACGGGAGTTACTCTGAAAATGTAGAAAAGGCTGCGTTTGCCTTTTTCTGTTTCTATAGAATCAAGTAGCCTACAGGGCGGCGATTACCAGGCTATGATCAAATCAGCAAATCAGGGCGTCTGGACATCAGTTGACGTGCTGTTACAATCGCCCACACCTAAACAGGCGGATACGGTATCGTTCCGTCATGGATGGCAAACTGCATAAGCCATAAAAAAACAGGGAGACATTTATGAAGCTTCGCCTGTCGGCGCTTGCTCTGGGAACTACGCTTCTGGTGGGGTGTGCGAGTTCCGGTACAGATCAGCAAGGGCGTTCTGACCCGTTAGAAGGGTTCAACCGCACCATGTACAACTTCAACTTCAATGTATTAGACCCGTATATTGTTCGACCGGTCGCTGTCGCCTGGCGTGATTATGTTCCGCAACCGGCGCGTAACGGTTTGAGCAACTTTACTGGCAACCTTGAAGAACCTGCGGTGATGGTTAACTACTTCTTGCAGGGCGACCCTTATCAGGGGATGGTCCACTTTACCCGCTTTTTCCTGAACACCATTTTGGGGATGGGCGGTTTTATTGATGTTGCAGGGATGGCGAACCCGAAACTGCAACGGACTGAACCTCACCGCTTCGGTAGTACGCTTGGTCATTATGGCGTGGGTTATGGGCCTTACGTCCAGTTACCGTTCTACGGTAGCTTCACGCTGCGTGATGACGGTGGTGATATGGCGGATGGTCTTTACCCGGTTCTTTCCTGGCTGACCTGGCCGATGTCTGTGGGTAAATGGACGCTTGAAGGGATAGAAACTCGTGCGCAGTTGTTGGATTCCGATGGTCTGCTGCGTCAGTCGTCCGATCCTTATATTATGGTGCGCGAAGCGTACTTCCAGCGTCATGATTTCATCGCTAATGGCGGCGAACTCAAACCGCAGGAAAATCCGAACGCGCAAGCGATTCAGGATGATTTAAAAGATATCGATTCTGAATAAGAAATAAATAAAAAAGGTGAGTCGCAAAACTCACCTTTTTTGTTGTTATCCCTCAATTACCATAAGTAAAAGGAGATAAACCGACAATGACCCGGACGTAATGATGTAAAAATACTGATGTTCGTCATTGACTATTTCCGATATTCAGTCGTTGAAAAATCAAAAAACTGGAAAAATAATTTTAAATATCATCAAAATTAACACCTAACGCAGATAGTTGATTAATTTCATTTTGATATTCCGTCTGGCAATTTTGAAGCCTTTCTTCAATTTTACCTTCGAGTTTCTTATAGTGCACATATATATTTTGAGAATGGTCAGTGTTAACTTCGTTATCGAATAAAGTAGAAACTATTTCTTTTACATTATTGCGTCTATATTTTGCATTGTCCACTTGAAAATTATATCTTATTGCTCGACCATAACGTTTAAAAACTTCGTTTGGTTCTTTCAGTCTTTCCCCGTTGAGTTCGTTTACAACTTGATGATTTATACCTGTTGCAAATAATTCTGCCATGAGAGCTTTATTGCTTTCAAATGACGCTGAAGCATTCCTGGCGTTTTCACTACAATATTGTGTGAGACTATCACCATTAATACGAATTCCTCTTTTAATGTGGTAGTTGTCCTGATCGTAGTAACCGAGCGATAAATAATCGTTTCCGTTTATATTTTTAATTACAATGGCGAGAGTGTTGTATTTTTTATCTTTACCGTGCCAGGTAAATAAGTCCGTTGGTTTGCTTTTCTCGTTCTCATCGAATTTCGTTACAGTATGTATGAGGTTACGTGATATTTTATCGAAAATGAAATCAGGATCTCCATTATATATTTCTTTTATTGCGCTGAAGATATTTTTCTTGTTATTGATATCATCAGTATTCTCTACTACATTTTCATTGATGATGGTTTGGCCGACTTTTTTGTTTTCATCGTTCGCAGGTGATTTTGTTGGTTCTTGATTATCAAAAGTAATATCGTCTGTATCATTGGAGTCAATGCCAATATCACTACGATCATCAATACCACTAACAATAATACCATCAGTAAATTCAGCATTATTTATATCATCATGAGTCTTCTCAACTATGTTGTCATTAATGATAGCACGGACGAGTTCTTTGTTTTATAGCTCGCAAGTAATTTTATTGTTTCTTGGTTATCGATACCAATAGTAATATGGTCTGTATCATTGGAGCCAATATCAATATAAGTAACTGAGGAATTATTAATATTAAATCTATAAGGATCGTCGTTTACTCGTATGGCGTTTTTTATAAGCTCAAGTAGATGTTTAATACAGGTGCTTATTCCTTCCTTACCATTAAAAAGGTTTTTGAGCTCTTGTACTAATCCATTAACTTCATCATTGTTATTTTCATTAATGGATTCTGGGTAAGTTGCGCTGGTATTGTTGATTGAAATAGATGGTAGCATGATTTTATTCCATTTTGATTGATTTGTTACAAATATATATTACCTAATGAAATAGACTATCAAAAAACGCTCATTTATTTAGAACCTATCTTTAATTTGAGTGTATGAGCGCACAATAGCCAGGGGGGGGTGAGTATCCTGGAAATTCAGAAAAGTAAACTCTTTGAGAAGGACGAGCAGAACGCCTGAAAATATGCCTTTCCCTTCAGGTTTGTCTGTGGATACCGCTTATTGATTTGAAAGGGCAAGCTGCCATCAGGCTGTTTGCAAAACTCAGGAGGTAAGCAATGAGGACACTACTTTCGGTGAAGTGGGGGAGTTAAAGTCACCTGCTATGCAGGTGACTTTATCCAGGCGAACGTGTTATCAGAACGCGTAGTTAAAGTTAGTACCGAACAGCCAGGCTTTACCTTCAGACTCGAACTGGTATGGGCCTTCGTTAATTTTCACGCTCTGACCGTGCATATAAGAAACACCAACGTCGACTGAAGCATCTTTATTAAATGCGTAAGTCGTACCTGCACTCAGCCAGAAACGGTCCTGGTCCGGAATGGAGATAGAACGATTCTGAGCCGGAACTGGGCTGTCATCAAAGGCGATACCTGTACGGAAGGTCCAGTTATCATCGTAGTAATAAGTGGTACCCAACGCGATGCGGTAAGCATCTTTAAAGCCTTCATGTTTCTGGAACAGCGTGTCGCCACTCGTTGAGGTCGCTTTCAGCTGCTGGAACTGACTCCAGCTGGTGTAAGCCAGGCTATAGTGAATCGCCCACTGCGGATCAACACGGTTATAACCTGACACTTCCCACATTTCAGGCAGGTTCAGCGTCAGATAACCCGATTGCGTTGCGCCACCTGTCGCGGTAGGAATTGGCAAACCGTAGTTATTAAACGCACGATTAAGATCGCTGCTGTAGTTACCTTTGAAGTCAATTTTCACTTCAGAACGGTAGGTCAGTGCATAGCGGTTATTTTTATCCAGTTCATACAGGATTCCGGCGTTCCAGCCAAAGCCCCACTGGTTACCGTTCAGATGAGCGATTTTGGTATTACTGTCGATACCGTTGGCGGTAGCTGCCAATGCTTGCCCTTGAGGAGTTTGCCCGGCAGGAGATTGCATAATCTGACCAGCAACCAACTGCCCCAGATCGCCTGCGAAACGTTCAATTTTCGCGCGAGCGTAGACGGCGTTGAAACCAAGACCAAAGCTCCATGCATTATTTAAGCGATACGCACCGCTTAAGTTCAGGTTCATGGTTTCAAGGTCGGTTGTACCCCCGACAGAGCCGCCTGCATAAGTATCGTTAAACTCTGTTGCCAGGCCATAGTTAGAGGTAATAGAAGCGCCCCAACCAAATTGGTCGTTAATCGGTGCAACAAAGTGCATGTTCGGAACCCATGCCGTAGGCGCGATGTTATCGGCTTTCAGGCTACGACCAGATGGAGACGTTCCGCTGATATTTACATCCGGGTCAATATAAACCGCACCCGCAGAAAATGTCGGGCGGTCAAACATGGTAATCAATGCGGGGTTACGGCTAACGTTACCTGCATCATCGGCAATTGCACCTTCCCCTGAATAAGCCCGGCCCAGGCCAGAGGAAGAAAATTCGTTTAACTGAAAGCCTGCCGACCAGGCCTGGGTGGAGATAAGTGCCACTGCGACTGCGAGAGCAGACTTTGTAAACAGGGTTTTCTGGCTCATGACCATAACCTCAATGATTTATTTTTATACAAACTATGTTACGTGCTGTAACAGGAGCGCGAAGTGTAGGGTCTGAGGTACATCTTAGAAATCAGACCAGTGGCGAGAGTATAGGTCGGACCAGCTGGAATGTTGCAAGTATGTTTCTATCTTTTTTCAAATATGATCTAAGAAACGCGATCCAGCTGGCAAAATTTGGAGGTGGCGCACTCATGGATTCGGGTGAATTTTGTTTTAGATCATTTTTAAGTGTGATTTCGGTCACTTATCCGATTTTGCAGAATTAACAACTGGAGCAGCACTTTCCGGAAGCGTAAAATATCCACAACGTTTATCTGGCACCTTGGGTGCACATACAGAGGAAATCAACGATGAGTAAATGTAGTGCTGATGAAACCCCGGTTTGCTGCTGTATGGATGTTGGCACCATTATGGACAACTCCGACTGCACCGCGTCTTACAGCCGCGTGTTTGCAAACCGCGCAGAAGCAGAACAAACGCTGGCGGCGCTGACTGAGAAAGCCCGTAGCGTGGAATCCGAACCGTGCAAAATCTCCCCGACTTTCACTGAAGAGTCTGACGGTGTGCGCCTGGATATCGATTTCACTTTTGCCTGCGAAGCTGAAATGCTGATCTTCCAGCTGGGTCTGCGTTAATTCCTCTCGGGTACGTACGCCCCTGTCAGTTGCTGGCAGGGGCGTTTTCTTTTCTCTTCTTCTTTTCTCTCTGTGTCATAGCTCCCACTTTCCCTTTTCTCCGCTTGGCTAAATGTAAAAAAATGGTTAAGACTATGATCAGGTCAGACCACTTTATTTATTTTTTACAGGGGAGTGTTATGGGTCAGGTTTTACCGCTGGTTACCCGCCAGGGCGATCGTATCGCCATTGTTAGCGGTTTACGTACGCCTTTTGCCCGCCAGGCGACGGCTTTTCATGGCATTCCCGCGGTTGATTTAGGGAAGATGGTGGTAGGCGAACTGCTGGCACGCAGCGAGATCCCCGCTGAAGTGATTGAACAACTGGTCTTTGGTCAGGTCGTACAAATGCCTGAAGCCCCCAACATTGCGCGTGAAATTGTTCTCGGTACGGGAATGAATGTGCATACCGATGCTTACAGCGTCAGCCGCGCTTGCGCTACCAGTTTCCAGGCAGTTGCAAACGTCGCAGAAAGCCTGATGGCGGGAACTATTCGAGCGGGGATTGCCGGTGGGGCAGATTCCTCTTCCGTATTGCCAATTGGCGTCAGTAAAAAACTGGCGCGCGTGCTGGTTGATTTCAACAAAGCTCGAATCATGAGACAGCGCCTGAAACTCTTCTCTCGCCTGCGTTTGCGCGACTTAATGCCCGTACCGCCTGCGGTAGCAGAATATTCTACCGGCTTGCGGATGGGTGACACCGCAGAGCAAATGGCGAAAACCTACGGCATCACCCGAGAACAGCAAGATGCATTAGCGCACCGTTCGCATCAGCGTGCCGCTCAGGCATGGTCAGACGGAAAACTCAAAGAAGAGGTGATGACTGCCTTTATCCCTCCTTATAAACAACCGCTTGTCGAAGACAACAATATTCGCGGTAATTCCTCGCTTGCCGATTACGCAAAGCTGCGCCCGGCGTTTGATCGCAAACACGGAACGGTAACGGCGGCAAACAGTACGCCGCTGACCGATGGCGCGGCAGCGGTGATCCTGATGACTGAATCCCGGGCGAAAGAATTAGGGCTGGTGCCGCTGGGGTATCTGCGCAGCTACGCATTTACTGCGATTGATGTCTGGCAGGACATGTTGCTCGGTCCAGCCTGGTCAACACCGCTGGCGCTGGAGCGTGCCGGTTTGACGATGAGCGATCTGACATTGATCGATATGCACGAAGCCTTTGCAGCTCAGACACTGGCGAATATTCAGTTGCTGGGTAGTGAACGTTTTGCTCGTGATGTACTGGGGCGTGCACATGCCACTGGCGAAGTGGACGATAGCAAATTTAACGTGCTTGGCGGTTCGATTGCTTACGGACATCCCTTCGCGGCGACCGGCGCACGGATGATTACCCAGACATTGCATGAACTTCGCCGTCGCGGCGGTGGATTTGGTTTAGTTACCGCCTGTGCTGCCGGTGGGCTTGGCGCGGCAATGGTTCTGGAGGCGGAATAATGGAAATGGCATCAGCGTTTACTCTTAATGTTCGTCTGGACAACATTGCTATCATCACCATCGACGTACCGGATGAGAAAATGAATACCCTGAAGGCGGAATTTGCCTCGCAGGTGCGCGCCATTATTAAGCAACTCCGTGAAAACAAAGAGTTGCGCGGCGTGGTGTTTATCTCCGCGAAACCGGACAATTTTATCGCCGGAGCAGACATCAACATGATCGGCAACTGCAAAACGGCGCAAGAAGCGGAAGCTCTGGCGCGGCAGGGCCAACAGTTGATGGCGGAGATTCATGCTTTGCCCATTCCGGTTATCGCGGCTATTCATGGCGCTTGCCTGGGTGGTGGGCTGGAGTTGGCGCTGGCGTGCCACGGTCGCGTTTGTACTGACGATCCTAAAACGGTGCTCGGTTTGCCTGAAGTACAACTTGGATTGTTACCCGGTTCAGGCGGCACCCAGCGTTTACCGCGTCTGATAGGCGTCAGCACAGCATTAGAGATGATCCTCACCGGAAAACAACTTCGGGCGAAACAGGCATTAAAGCTGGGGCTGGTGGATGACGTCGTTCCGCACTCCATTCTGCTGGAAGCCGCTGTTGAGCTGGCAAAGAAGGATCGCCCATCTTCCCGCCCTCTACCTGTACGCGAGCGTATTCTGGCGGGGCCGTTAGGTCGTGCGCTGCTGTTCAAAATGGTCGGCAAGAAAACAGAACACAAAACTCAAGGTAACTATCCGGCGACAGAACGCATCCTGGAGGTTGTCGAAACGGGATTAGCGCAGGGCACCAGCAGTGGCTATGACGCTGAAGCACGGGCGTTTGGCGAACTGGCGATGACGCCGCAATCGCAGGCTCTGCGTAGTATCTTTTTTGCCAGTACGGACGTGAAGAAAGATCCCGGCAGTGATGCGCCGCCTGCGCCATTAAACAGCGTGGGGATTTTAGGTGGTGGCTTGATGGGCGCCGGTATTGCTTATGTCACCGCTTGTAAAGCGGGGCTTCCGGTCAGAATTAAAGATATCAACCCGCAGGGCATAAATCATGCGCTGAAGTACAGTTGGGATCAGCTGGAGGGCAAAGTTCGCCGTCGTCATCTCAAAGCCAGCGAACGTGACAAACAGCTGGCATTAATCTCCGGAACGACGGACTATCGCGGCTTTGCCCATCGCGATCTGATTATTGAAGCGGTGTTTGAAAATCTCGAATTAAAACAACAGATGGTGGCGGAAGTGGAGCAAAATTGCGCCGCTCATACCATTTTTGCTTCGAACACGTCATCTTTACCGATTGGTGATATCGCCGCTCACGCCGCGCGACCTGAGCAAGTTATTGGCCTGCATTTCTTCAGTCCGGTGGAAAAAATGCCGCTGGTAGAGATTATTCCTCATGCGGGTACATCGGCGCAAACCATCGCCACTACGGTAAAACTGGCGAAAAAACAGGGCAAAACTCCCATTGTCGTGCGTGACAAAGCCGGGTTTTACGTCAATCGCATCTTAGCGCCTTACATTAATGAAGCTATCCGCATGCTGACCGAAGGTGAACGGGTAGAGCACATTGATGCTGCGCTAGTGAAATTTGGTTTTCCGGTAGGCCCAATCCAACTTTTGGATGAGGTAGGAATCGACACCGGGACTAAAATTATTCCTGTACTGGAAGCCGCTTATGGAGAACGTTTTAGCGCGCCTGCAAATGTTGTTTCTTCAATTTTGAACGACGATCGCAAAGGCAGAAAAAATGGTCGGGGTTTCTATCTTTATGGTCAGAAAGGGCGTAAAAGCAAAAAACAGGTCGATCCTGCCATTTACCCGCTCATTGGCGCACAAGGGCAGGGGCGACTCTCCGCACCGCAGGTTGCTGAACGGTGTGTGATGTTGATGCTGAATGAAGCAGTACGTTGTGTTGATGAGCAGGTTATCCGTAGCGTGCGTGACGGGGATATTGGTGCGGTATTTGGCATTGGTTTTCCGCCATTTCTCGGTGGACCGTTCCGCTATATCGATTCTCTCGGCGCGGGCGAAGTGGTTGCAATAATGCAACGACTGGCCACGCAGTATGGTTCCCGTTTTACCCCTTGCGAGCGTTTGGTCGAGATGGGCGCGCGTGGGGAAAGTTTTTGGAAAACAACTGCAACTGACCTGCAATAAGAAGGTCAAAGCTATATGAATCCGCGCTGAATGGCGGAGTGTTGGTCAAAATGTAAACGCATATTGACTATACTTACGCCATTGAGGTAAAAAACAGCGTTTCATTCGGTGAATGGATAAGGCACAATGCCGGCCACCGTTTTCTTTCTCTGGTTTCAGATGAAAGAAAATGGGCGAATCTGGTTAACAAAAGCGGTGCAATATGCAAGTTTTTATCATGCGTCACGGCGACGCAGCCCTCGATGCCGCCAGTGATTCGGTTCGTCCTCTGACCACTAATGGTTGTGACGAATCTCGCCTGATGGCGAACTGGCTGAAAGGTCAAAAAGTGGAAATCGAACGCGTTCTGGTGAGCCCGTTCCTGCGAGCCGAGCAAACACTGGAAGAAGTAGGGGATTGTCTGAACCTGCCTTCCAGTGCAGAAGTTCTGCCGGAGTTAACGCCCTGCGGCGATGTTGGTCTGGTCAGTGCCTATTTGCAGGCGTTGACCAATGAAGGTGTTGCTTCGGTACTGGTGATCTCTCACTTACCGTTAGTCGGGTATCTGGTTGCCGAGTTATGTCCGGGCGAAACGCCGCCTATGTTTACCACCTCGGCCATTGCCAGCGTAACGCTTGATGAAAGCGGAAACGGCACATTCAACTGGCAGATGAGCCCGTGTAATCTGAAGATGGCAAAAGCTATCTGATGAGTTCCAAATTATGCCCAATGAGGTAGATTCATTGGGCATAATTGCTCATCAGGCAGCGGATATCTGTCAACCTCACTACTATCGAAGACTCTCCCCATCTATAAATAAAACACTTTCTACTTTCATTCGGAAATTATTCTTCTGCGCGTATCTTGATTTTGCCCAAAGTTACATGTTGAAATGAATAATGTCTGTTTGACACTCATTGTCATTTATTAATACAGATAATAGAGAAAATAGAGTTGAATAATCAGGCAGGATGTAATTGAAACTTGATTAAATTCTGGCTATAGTGTTTATATATTATATTGTCAAAAGTGGATAAATGCCAAACGCATTATATGTTCATTGTTTGTTTTTTAAGCTGTTGATATTCATTATTGATATACTTTCTATTTTTTCTAAATACTTATTCCGTATTTTTTAAGGATGTCCTTAAGATAACCTTTCTTTTGTCAATATATTAATTAAATCTACATTTACTCTTTAGTAAAATTAAATTGCATCAGGGGTGTGGAAACATCACTATGCGGCCCCACACCAACGAATACAATTTTCTACGACCTGTTCTTTTTGGATCGCATGCCGTATTCAATGGCTGGGTATAAACATTGGCTATTGACTGAATCAATGTATTGCAATGTTTATATTTTTAATTATTTATAGTTTAAGGACAAATAATGAGTAAGTTTGTTAAAACAGCTATTGCTGCGGCAATGGTGATGGGCGTGTTCACCTCTACGGCAACAATCGCTGCGGGTAACAACGGTACTGCACGTTTTTACGGCACCATTGAAGACTCAGTGTGTTCTATCGTTCCGGACGATCACAAACTGGAAGTTGATATGGGTGATATCGGTGCCGAAAAACTGAAAAATAACGGCACCACCACGCCGAAAAGTTTCCAGATTCGTCTGCAAGATTGCGTATTTGATACTCAGGAAACAATGACCACTACCTTTACTGGTACCGTTTCTTCTGCAAATAGCGGCAATTATTACACCATTTTCAATACCGATACCGGTGCGGCATTTAACAATGTTAGCCTGGCGATCGGTGACTCTCTGGGTACCTCTTACAAAAGCGGCATGGGTATTGACCAGAAAATAGTGAAAGACACTTCTACTAATAAAGGCAAAGCGAAGCAGACACTGAACTTTAAAGCCTGGCTGGTCGGCGCAGCTGATGCGCCAGATCTGGGTAATTTCGAAGCAAATACCACCTTCCAGATTACTTACCTGTAAGGCATACCCCCATAGCGACACTGCTATGGGGGATTTAAATGGATTTTGACCGAACAAGAATAAAAACGGATAGAAACGTGTATGCCTGATCATTCTCTTTTTCGATTACGGATTCTTCCGTGGTGCATTGCGCTGGCAATGTCAGGGAGTTATAGCAGTGTCTGGGCTGAAGACGACATTCAGTTTGATTCCCGTTTTCTGGAATTAAAAGGCGACACAAAAATTGATCTGAAGCGTTTTTCCAGCCAGGGATATGTTGAGCCCGGAAAATACAATTTACAGGTTCAACTAAATAAACAGCCATTGGCGGAAGAGTACGATATTTACTGGTATGCTGGTGAAGATGACGCGAGCAAAAGCTATGCTTGTCTGACACCGGAACTGGTAGCGCAGTTTGGTTTAAAAGAAGACGTGGCGAAAAATCTGCAATGGAGCCACGATGCTAAATGCCTGAAATCCGGTCAACTGGAAGGCGTGGAAATTAAGGCTGATTTAAGCCAGTCCGCATTAGTCATTTCACTGCCACAGGCTTACCTCGAATATACTTATCCCGACTGGGATCCGCCTTCACGTTGGGATGACGGCATCTCCGGGATCGTCGCGGACTACAGCATCAACGCACAAACCCGGCACGAAGAAAATGGCGGTGATGATAGTAACGAGATCAGCGGCAACGGGACGGTCGGGGTTAACCTGGGGCCGTGGCGTATGCGTGCTGACTGGCAGACTAACTATCAACATACTCGCAGTAATGATGACGATGAATTCAGCGGCGATGAAACTCAAAAAAAATGGGAGTGGAGTCGCTACTATGCCTGGCGGGCGTTACCATCATTAAAAGCCAAACTGGCGCTGGGCGAGGATTACCTCAGATCCGATATTTTTGATAGTTTTAACTATGTTGGTGGCAGTGTCAGTACTGACGATCAAATGTTGCCTCCCAATCTGCGCGGCTACGCGCCAGACATTTCCGGCGTGGCACACACCACAGCAAAAGTGACCGTCAGCCAGATGGGGCGTGTGATTTACGAAACGCAGGTTCCGGCTGGACCGTTTCGTATTCAGGATCTTGGTGATTCTGTCTCCGGTACGTTGCATATTCGCATTGAAGAACAGAACGGCCAGGTGCAGGAATATGACATCAGCACCGCCTCGATGCCATACCTCACTCGTCCAGGTCAGGTTCGCTATAAGATCATGATAGGCCGTCCGCAAGAGTGGGGACACCATGTCGAGGGTGAATTTTTTTCTGGTGCTGAAGCTTCCTGGGGGATCGCTAACGGCTGGTCGTTATATGGCGGCGCACTGGGAGATGAAAACTATCAGTCTGCGGCGCTTGGCGTCGGTCGCGATTTGTCTACATTCGGCGCGGTCGCGTTTGATGTTACTCACTCGCACACCAAACTGGATAAAGACACCGCTTATGGCAAAGGTTCGCTGGACGGTAACTCCTTCCGTGTGAGTTATTCCAAAGACTTTGACCAGCTCAACAGCCGCGTTACTTTTGCTGGATATCGCTTCTCGGAAGAGAACTTTATGACCATGAGCGAGTATCTGGATGCCAGTGACAGCGGAATGGTACGCACGGGCAACGACAAAGAGATGTACACCGCCACTTATAACCAGAACTTCCGCGATGCGGGTGTTTCGGTTTATCTCAACTATACCCGCCATACCTACTGGGATCGCGAGGAGCAGACAAACTACAACATCATGCTCTCGCACTATTTCAATATGGGCAGTATTCGTAATGTCAGCATCTCGATGACTGGCTACCGTTACGAGTATGACAACCAGGCCGACAAAGGCATGTACATTTCGCTCAGTATGCCGTGGGGCGACAACAGTACCGTTAGCTATAACGGTAACTATGGCAGTGGGACGGACAGCAGTCAGGTCGGTTATTTCAGCCGTGTCGATGACGCGACTCACTATCAGTTGAACGTCGGCACCAGTGACAAACACACCAGCGTTGACGGCTATTACAGCCATGATGGTTCGCTGGCGCAGGTTGACCTCAGTGCGAACTACCATGAAGGGCAATACACCTCTGCGGGCTTGTCGTTACAGGGCGGCGCAACGCTTACTGCCCACGGTGGCGCACTTCACCGTACCCAGAATATGGGCGGGACACGCTTGTTGATTGATGCCGATGGCGTTGCCGATGTTCCGGTAGAAGGTAACGGTGCTGCTGTTTATACCAATATGTTTGGTAAAGCCGTCGTTTCTGACGTCAATAACTATTACCGCAATTAGGCGTATATCGACCTCAACAAACTGCCGGAAAACGCCGAAGCAACCCAGTCGGTGGTACAAGCCACGCTAACTGAAGGGGCGATTGGCTACCGCAAATTTGCCGTCATCAGTGGTCAAAAAGCGATGGCGGTGCTGCGTTTACAAGACGGCAGCCATCCTCCGTTTGGCGCAGAAGTAAAAAATGATAACGAGCAGACAGTGGGCCTTGTCGATGATGACGGCAATGTTTATCTGGCTGGGGTGAAACCTGGCGAACACATGAGTGTGTTCTGGAGTGGTGTTGCGCATTGCGATATCAACCTGCCGGACCCGCTGCCTGCCGATCTGTTTAACGGCTTGTTACTGCCATGCCAGCATAAAGGCAATGTAGCACCTGTCACTTCGCCGGCGGTCAAACCGGCGATTCAGGAACAGACACAGCGGGTGACGCCAACGGAACCCCCGACTTCAATTTCAGTAAACCAGTAACGTGATTAAGGAATGATCCATGTTTAATCTGACTAACACTGCAAAAATCGTTGTCCCGGCACTGGCGCTGCTGGCGACAGCGGTCAGTTTCTCCAGCCACGCTTCGGTGACGCCCGACAGGACACGGCTGGTGTTTAACGAAAGCGACAAGTCCATCAGCGTCACGCTGCGCAACAACGATCCCAAACTGCCTTATCTGGCGCAGAGCTGGATAGAGGATGCAAAGGGCAACAAAATCAGCTCGCCGCTTGCGGTGCTTCCGCCAGTGCAGCGCATCGATGCGATGATGAACGGCCAGGTGAAGGTGCAGGGGCTGCCGGATATCAACAAACTGCCGGCCGACCGCGAGAGCGTGTTCTATTTCAACGTGCGCGAAATTCCGCCGAAATCAAATAAACCGAACACACTGCAGATTGCGCTGCAGACGCGTATCAAACTGTTCTGGCGACCGAAGGCGCTGGAGAACACCAGCATGAAAAGTCCGTGGCAGCATAAGGTGACGCTCATCCGTAACGGCCAGGACTTCACCGTCAATAACCCGACGCCGTACTACGTGATCATCAGCAACGCCAGCGCTAAAAAAGGCGGCAACCCGCCGGCGGGATTCACACCGCTGATGATGGAGCCGAAAACCTCCGCACCGCTGAATGCGAAGATGGACAGCGTGCCGGTGCTGACCTACATCAACGACTACGGCGCGCGGATGCCGCTGTACTTCAAATGCACCGGCAACAACTGCCAGGTGGATGAAGAGCAGAGCCGCAAAGGCTGATGCCGGGAGGGACTTATGAGTCACAAGTTTTTAGCGGGCGCGGGGCTACTGGTACTGGCCGGATGGGGTGTCAGCGGTTTAGCCGTTGCTGGCAGCGATATCAAACAGGTGGATCTGACGCTGCGAATCCTGGTCGATGGCCCGCCGCCGTGCTCCGTGAAGGGAAGCGCGGTGGAATTTGGCAATGTGGTGATCAACAGGATCGATGGTACCAATTACCAACAGGATGCGAAATACACCCTCAACTGCGGTAATAAAGTCAGCGATGACTTACGGATGCAGCTCAAAGGCAATACCGCCGTGATCAACGGAGAAACGGTTCTCAGCACGGATATCGCCGGCCTGGGGGTGCGGATAGAAAACGCCGCCGACAACTCCCTGTTTGCAGTTGGTGAAAATAACTGGACGCCTTTTAATGTCAACACACAGCCTCAGCTGAAAGCGGTGCCGGTAAAACAGAGCGGGGTGCAACTGACGCCGTCGGAGTTTAACGCCACGATGACCATGGTGGTGGATTACCAATGAAAAAATTCCTGCTCCTTTTACTGTGCGCTGGTTGCGGGGCTGTGCTGGCGGCGGAAGATGACATCACATTCCACGGTACGCTGATGTCGCCGCCCGCCTGTAGCATCAGCGGCGGGCAAACCATCGAAGTGCAATTTCGCGATCTCATTATCGACAGCATTGACGGCAATTATGGTCGTCAGGAAGTGGACTACGAACTGAGCTGTGAGTCTGATGTCCGCGATCCCGAGTGGAATATGACACTCTCATGGACGGGGACTGCCACCTCCTACAACGACTCTGCTATTGAGACGGATGTACCGGGCTTCGGAATTGAGCTTCAGCATGACGGTCAGCGTTTTAAGCTCAACGAGCCGCTTTCCATTAACGCCACCGATTTTAGCCAGAAGCCAAAGCTGGAGGCGGTACCGGTCAAAGCGGCTGATGCGGTGCTGACGGACACGACCTTTTCTGCTTACGCAACCTTACGGGTGGATTACCAATGAAAACAGCACACATTTATTCACCCGGTTATGCGCTGTTAGCAGGCCTGCTGCTGACCGCCAGCACGGGGGCACGGGCAGTCGATAACAACCTGCATTTTTACGGCAACCTGCTGAGTAAATCCTGCACGCTGGTGGTGGATGGTGCCAATCTGGCAGAAATCCATTTTCCCACCGTCAGCAACCGGGATTTGATAGTCGCCGGACAGTCTGTGCATCTGCCGGTTGTGTTTAAGCTGAAAGACTGCAAAGGGCCAGCGGGCTACAACGTCAAAGTCACGCTGAGCGGCACCGAAGACAGCGGTCAGCCGGGTTTTCTGGCAGTCGATGACACCTCCACCGCGCAGGGCGTGGGGATAGGGATGGAAACGCTCGACGGCAAGCGGGTGGATATTAACAACACTACCGGGGCGACTTTTGCGCTTACCAACGGCAACAATGATATTAATTTCCGGGCCTGGATCCAGGCGAAAAGCGGTCGCGATGTGACGATCGGTGAATTCACTGCCAGCCTGACCGCTACCTTCGAGTATATTTAAAATGAAAATTCTACGTTATGTCTTTTACTTTTTGCTGCTCATTTGCCTCAGCACAGGAGTGCAGGCCGCGAAAAAGATCGCGACGTTATACATTCCTGCGGGATCAATGGGAGTGCTCACAGGTTTTCAGTTTAATCTTTCTATCCTCACACCAGAAGGCGCGCAATATGGGGTATATCAATCCAGGTCAGTTGCGATTTTGAATGTGCCACTAGTATCATGGACTGGTCAAGGTACTGCTCCGGAACTGCATTTAGAAGACGCAAGAACCATATTACCAACTTCACGTTGCCCGGGCCTTGAAGAATATGATGCTCGCACCCCACAAACGACCTGGGCCTGCGTGGAAATGAAAGTCACAGTTTTCTATGACGGTGATATGCATGGTTGTCCGTGGATAGTTTCCTCGTATGTAAAGAGTGAGGACGCAACGGAGGCAATATATACAGGTAATAATGTTCCCTATATTGGCCCGACAAAAGTCAGTTCTGACTGTAGCGCAATACCTTTAGATCCTTATGATGTCTCCTGGAATGAAAATACGGTCGTGCATAACAAAATAGTCAGGATGCAATCAACAGGTGCTGTGATTGAACAAACGCTGCCCACTTATCTGATGGAAGGTGGAAAACTGTGTGATGGTAGTAAATATGACGAGCGTGGTGCTTACTGCCGTTTTGTCGCACAGCAGATGACCTTCTCCACTTCGGGCTGTGACGATGCCAAAGTGACAGTGACGCCAGAGCCGCAACCGATCACGTCCAGGCAACTGCATGATATGAAGCTACGCGTGGACACAACGGCGCAACAGCCAATAGATGCCACCTGCCGGTTCACTTACATACTGAATATGTACTAGTGCGTCTTTTTCACAAGGCAGGGTCATTTGACCCTGCCATTCCCCGTACATGGCGCAACGCGCTAAACTTCTCAGGGTAACTCCGGCGGCAGCCACTCTTCCACTTCAATCAATACCAGCAACGCCGCATCACCACCATACTCTTTTGGTGCCTGATGAAAGGCCATCACATGCGGATGTTGTGCCAGCCACAGCGGTGTTTGTTGCTTCAAAATATGCTTCCCGTGCCCATGCATCACGCAGGCGCAAAACACATGTTCACGGCGGCAGGCGGCAATCAACGCGCCCAGTTCCTGCTTAGCTTGCAGCTGCGTCAGACCGTGTAAATCCAAAAACAATTCCGGTGAATAATCGCCGCGGCGCAGTTTCTTCGCCTCAAAATGGCTGACATCCGGGCGAACATATTTCACCGGACCTTCGGTATTTAATAACGGCTGAAACTCATCGGAAAAATAATGGCTGACATCAGCCTGCTCCTGGATCAAGCGTTTCACCGGCACTTCGCTGATTTTTTTACGCTGCGGTCGGTGGACAATCGTGTCCTGCTTAATCTTGCGAGTCCCCGCCATCAACTGGCGAAACAGAGCCTGGTCCTCCTCGCTAAGTGTTGTTTTCTTTTTCATTTATCTGTCTCTATTTCTAATTTTCCTACAGTTTACCCGACTCGTAGCACAATCGATCGTTTAAAACGTATTTTTCCTCACTCACCGCGCGTGAATGCTGATTTATCGTCATCTTCATGGCAAACTAGCCGCCGAAATTATTGCGATCATGCCCTGGAGGAATACGTGGATAAAATTTTCGTTGATGAAGCAGTAAATGAGCTGCAAACCATTCAGGACATGTTGCGCTGGTCGGTTAGCCGCTTCAGCGCGGCAAATATCTGGTACGGTCACGGCACCGATAATCCGTGGGATGAAGCCGTGCAACTGGTGTTGCCTTCGCTCTACCTGCCGCTGGATATTCCGGAAGATATGCGCACCGCGCGTCTGACCTCCAGCGAAAAACACCGCATTGTTGAGCGCGTGATCCGCCGCGTCAACGAACGCATTCCGGTGGCTTACCTGACCAACAAAGCGTGGTTCTGCGGCCATGAATTTTACGTCGATGAACGCGTGCTGGTGCCGCGCTCGCCGATTGGTGAACTGATCAACAATAAATTTGCCGGACTTATCAGCAAGCAACCGCAGCATATTTTAGATATGTGTACCGGTAGTGGCTGCATCGCCATTGCCTGTGCTTATGCCTTCCCGGAAGCGGAAGTCGACGCGGTAGATATCTCTCCCGACGCGCTGGCGGTTGCCGAACAGAACATCGAAGAACACGGTCTGATCCACAACGTCATTCCGATTCGTTCCGATCTGTTCCGCGACTTGCCGAAAGTGCAGTACGATCTGATTGTCACTAACCCGCCGTATGTCGATGCGGAAGATATGTCCGACCTGCCAAATGAATACCGCCACGAGCCGGAACTGGGCCTGGCATCTGGCACCGACGGCCTGAAACTGACGCGTCGCATTCTTGGAAACGCGGCAGATTACCTTGCTGATGATGGCGTGTTGATTTGTGAAGTCGGCAACAGCATGGTACATCTTATGGAACAATATCCGGATGTTCCGTTCACCTGGCTGGAGTTTGATAACGGCGGCGATGGTGTGTTTATGCTCACCAAAGAGCAGCTGCTGGCGGCCCGTGAATATTTCGCGATTTATAAAGATTAAGTAAACACGCAAACACAACAATAACGGAGCCGTGATGGCTGGAAACACAATTGGACAACTCTTTCGCGTAACCACCTTCGGCGAATCGCATGGGCTGGCGCTCGGCTGCATCGTCGATGGTGTTCCGCCAGGCATTCCGCTGACGGAAGCGGACCTGCAACATGACCTTGATCGTCGTCGCCCTGGGACATCGCGCTATACCACCCAGCGCCGCGAGCCGGATCAGGTCAAAATACTCTCCGGTGTTTTTGAAGGCGTTACTACTGGCACCAGCATTGGCTTGTTGATCGAAAATACCGACCAGCGTTCTCAGGATTACAGCGCAATTAAAGACGTCTTCCGTCCAGGCCATGCTGATTACACCTACGAACAAAAATACGGTCTGCGCGATTATCGCGGCGGTGGACGTTCTTCCGCCCGCGAAACCGCCATGCGCGTGGCGGCAGGGGCGATTGCCAAAAAATATCTCGCCGAGAAATTTGGTATTGAAATCCGCGGCTGCCTGACCCAGATGGGCGACATTCCGCTGGAAATCAAAGACTGGTCGCTGGTTGAACAAAATCCGTTCTTCTGCCCGGACCCGAACAAAATCGACGCGTTAGATGAACTGATGCGCGCGCTGAAAAAAGAGGGCGACTCCATCGGCGCGAAAGTCACCGTTGTTGCCAGTGGCGTCCCCGCCGGACTTGGCGAGCCGGTCTTTGACCGCCTGGATGCTGACATCGCCCATGCGCTGATGAGCATCAACGCGGTGAAAGGCGTGGAAATTGGCGACGGTTTTGACGTAGTGGCGCTGCGCGGCAGCCAGAACCGCGACGAAATCACCAAAGACGGTTTCCAGAGCAACCATGCGGGCGGCATTCTCGGCGGTATCAGCAGCGGGCAGCAAATCATTGCTCATATGGCGCTGAAACCGACCTCCAGTATCACCGTGCCGGGGCGTACCATTAACCGCTTTGGCGAAGAAGTTGAGATGATCACCAAAGGCCGTCACGATCCCTGTGTCGGGATCCGCGCCGTGCCGATCGCAGAAGCGATGCTGGCGATCGTATTAATGGATCACCTGTTACGGCAGCGGGCGCAAAATGCCGATGTGAAGACTGATATTCCACGCTGGTAAAAAATGAACAAAACCGCGATTGCGCTGCTGGCCCTGCTTGCCAGTAGCGCCAGCCTGGCAGCGACGCCGTGGCAAAAAATAACCCAACCTGTGCCGGGTAGCGCACAATCGATAGGCAGTTTTTCTAATGGCTGTATTGTCGGCGCTGACACGTTGCCGATACAGTCCGAACATTATCAGGTCATGCGTACCGATCAGCGTCGCTATTTCGGTCACCCGGATCTGGTGATGTTTATTCAGCGTCTGAGTAGCCAGGTGAGCAATCTGGGCATGGGTACGGTGCTGATTGGCGATATGGGGATGCCCGCTGGTGGGCGTTTCAACGGCGGTCATGCCAGCCACCAGACCGGACTGGATGTTGATATCTTCTTACAACTGCCGAAAACACGCTGGACCTCCGCGCAACTTTTGCGCCCGCAAGCGTTAGATTTGGTTTCCCGCGACGGTAAACACGTTGTCTCCACGCTGTGGAAGCCAGAAATTTTCAGCTTGATCAAACTCGCCGCCCAGGACAAAGACGTCACACGCATTTTTGTTAATCCGGCGATTAAACAACAACTTTGCTTTGATGCGGGCACCGATCGCGACTGGTTGCGCAAAGTGCGGCCCTGGTTCCAGCATCGCGCGCATATGCATGTACGATTACGTTGTCCTGCCGATAGTCTGGAGTGTGAAGATCAACCTTTACCGCCACCAGGCGATGGTTGCGGGGCAGAACTGCAAAGCTGGTTTGAACCTCCAAAACCGGGAACAACAAAGCCTGAGAAGAAGACACCGCCTCCGTTGCCGCCTTCCTGCCAGGCGCTACTGGATGAGCACGTGATCTAATGGAAACGTTTAATAGCCTGTTTATGGTTTCCCCGCTGTTGCTGGGAGTTCTCTTTTTTGTCGCCATGCTGGCGGGATTTATCGACTCGATTGCCGGTGGCGGTGGGTTACTCACCATTCCGGCATTGATGGCGGCGGGGATGTCTCCCGCTAATGCGCTGGCAACCAATAAACTGCAAGCCTGCGGCGGCTCTATTTCCGCCACTATCTACTTTATTCGCCGCAAAGTGGTTAGTTTAAGCGATCAGAAACTCAATATCGCCATGACCTTTGTCGGCTCAATGAGCGGCGCACTGCTGGTGCAATACGTTCAGGCTGATGTCTTACGACAGATTTTGCCCATTCTGGTGATTTGTATCGGCCTCTATTTCTTGCTGATGCCAAAATTGGGTGAAGAAGATCGCCAGCGCCGGATGTACGGTTTACCCTTCGCGTTAATTGCAGGTGGCTGCGTCGGTTTTTACGACGGATTCTTTGGGCCAGCTGCCGGATCGTTTTACGCGCTGGCCTTCGTTACGCTGTGCGGATTCAACCTCGCCAAAGCCACGGCTCACGCCAAATTACTCAACGCAACGTCAAATATCGGCGGTTTACTGCTGTTTATTCTCGGTGGCAAAGTGATTTGGGCGACGGGCTTTGTCATGCTGGTGGGGCAGTTCCTCGGCGCGCGCATGGGTTCAAGACTGGTGTTGAGCAAAGGACAAAAACTGATCCGCCCGATGATCGTTATCGTCTCGGCGGTGATGAGTGCCAAATTACTTTATGATAGCCACGGACAGGAGATCCTCCACTGGTTGGGGATGAACTAATGAACAGTACACACCACTATGAGCAGTTGATTGAAATTTTTAATAGCTGCTTTGCCGATGATTTTAATACCCGTCTGATTAAAGGCGACGACGAACCGATCTATCTTCCTGCTGATGCGGAAGTACCGTATAACCGAATCGTCTTTGCTCATGGCTTTTATGCCAGCGCAATTCATGAGATTTCGCACTGGTGTATTGCCGGGAAAGCGCGCCGTGAGCTGGTTGATTTCGGCTACTGGTATTGCCCGGACGGACGCGATGCCCAGACGCAAAGTCAGTTTGAAGATGTTGAAGTGAAGCCGCAGGCGCTGGACTGGTTGTTCTGCGTGGCGGCGGGATATCCGTTTAATGTTAGCTGCGACAATCTGGAAGGGGATTTCGAACCGGACCGCGTGGTGTTTCAACGGCGGGTACATGCGCAGGTAATGGATTATCTGGCAAACGGCATTCCCGAACGTCCGGCACGCTTCATTAAAGCACTACAAAATTATTATCACACGCCGGAACTTACGGCGGAACAGTTCCCGTGGCCGGAAGCGCTCAACTGAAGCCAGCGCCACGTTTTACAATGAGGAAAGAAGATGATCGCGGAGTTTGAATCACGCATTCTGGCATTAATCGACGGTATGGTTGACCATGCCAGTGATGATGAGTTGTTTGCCAGTGGGTATTTGCGTGGCCACCTGACATTAGCCATCGCAGAACTGGAAAGTGGTGATGACCACTCCGCTCAGGCGGTGCATACGACCGTTAGCCAGAGTCTGGAAAAAGCCATTGGTGCCGGTGAATTGTCGCCGCGTGACCAGGCGCTGGTGACCGATATGTGGGAAAACCTGTTTCAGCAGGCGTCACAGCAGTAAGTTGCGGCGTCTGGAGCACCATGCCTGATGCGACGCTTATCGCGTTTTATCAGGCCTACACGTCACACGTAGGTCGGATAAGGCGTTCACGCCGCATCCGGCAAACACTGCGAGAGCAGATTACCCCGCCTTAACCGCTTTACCCTTCAACAATTTCCGCACCCATAACCGATTCGGGTTTAACGCCGCCAGCGTACTGGCATCCATCGGAATCGGTTCGTCGCTCATCTGCGCCGCCAGAATCTCGGCACACAGCGGGGCAGAACACAAACCGCGAGAACCTAAAGCCGCAAACATAAAGAGATCGTCAAAAACCGGCGCGCTTACCGCCTCATCTTTCTGCTCCGCCAACGACGCATATTCCACGAGTGTTGCCTCATAATCGGGAACATTGCCTACCATTGGCAGATGATCGCGGGTGGCACAACGCACACCGCAGCGCGCCTCTTTATCACTGACATCAACCTCTTTTGCCCACTGTGCCTGCGGGAAACAATCAATCAACCGCTGGCGATTCTGCTGCTGATCGTCCTCACTGTACGCCGTATCTTCGCTGCCGCGATGATAACTGGCACCAATACAATGATGTTGATTCGCCGGATTTTGTGGCGTGAGATAACCGTCATAGCACAGCACCTGCTTCAGCTCTGCCAATTCCGGCGTTGTCGGAATATGGCTGACCTGCCCGGCAACCGAATACACCGGGAGAGTCGACGTTTGGCTGAATCGGCTGATTTGATGCCCGTTCGCCAGTACCACTACGCTGTGTGTTGCTTGCTGATCTCCTGCAAAATTCAACAACCAACAGTCATCCTTACGGGATAAATTCTGTAACTGATATTGATAATAAATCTGCAAACCCTGCTGTTGCGCCAGTTCCAGCACATTACGGGTCAGTTCTGCTGGGCACAGCCAACCACCTTGCGGATAAGTAATGCCGCTGCAATTTGTCGCAACGCCCGTAATTTGTTCAACCGCATTTGCCTCAACGGCTACAGCCAGTTCTGCGGGTAAATCCATTGACAACATCTGTGCGATTTTATGCTGGCTTTTCTCATCCCAGCCTAACTGCGTGACGCCGCACCAGTCATGATCAAATTTAACGGGTAATTGGTCGTAAAACCGACGAGCAAAAGTAAACGCATTAGAGAAAAAGCGGTTTAGCGCCTCATCGTGTTTGCTTAATAACGGATACAGCGCCCCCTGGCGATTGCCGGAAGCACCCAGTGCGGGGGCCTCATCCGCGCAATAAAGCGTTACCTGCCAGCCGCGCCGTAATAGCGCCAGCGACAACAACGCGCTGGCAATACCACCGCCGATAATCGCCGCTTCCCGTTTGCTGCTGCCCGTGCGGTTAAACCACGGCGCGGAGCAGGGGAGCGGTAATGTCTGTTCCATCACCCCGCAAAGCATTTCCCGTTTGCGCCCAAAGCCCTTACGTTTTTGCATCGTGAATCCGGCTTCCTGCAAACCGCGGCGGACAAAACCGGCAGACGTAAATGTCGCCAGCGTGCCGCCTGGACGCGCCAACCTTGCCATGGCGTTAAACAGATTTTGCGTCCACATATCCGGGTTTTTAGCTGGCGCAAAGCCGTCCAGAAACCAGGCATCTACTTTTTGATTTAGCGAATCGTCCAGTTGGCTGGTCAGTTCGTTAATATCGCCAAACCATAAATCCAGCGTCACGCGGCCTTCATCGAGCAATAAACGATGGCAACCGGGCAAGGGCATTGGCCACTGCGCCTGAAGTTGTTCTGCCCACGGAGCCAGTTCCGGCCAGTGTTGATGCGCTAAGGCTAAATCCGCACGGGTGAGGGGAAATTTCTCAAAACTAATGAAATGTAAGCGTTGTAATCGCGCTTGCGGATGTGCTTCGCGAAACTGATCAAATGCCTGCCAAAGCGTCAGGAAGTTTAATCCGGTGCCGAAGCCGCTCTCTGCTACCACAAACAGAGGATGTGGATGCTCAGGAAAGCGTACCTCTAATTGGTTACCTCCCAGAAAAACGTAACGCGTCTCTTCCAGCCCGTTATCGTTGGAAAAATAGACATCGTCAAAATCTCGGGAAACAGGTGTACCCTCAGCATTAAATTCGAGGTTGGCAGGTTGTATGGAGTAGTGTTTCACGTAAGTTACTCGTCTTACAGGCGGTGGCTCGATCTTAGCGATGTGTGTAAGGCTGCGCAAATTTCTCTATTAAATGGCTGATCGGACTTGTTCGGCGTACAAGTGTACGCTATTGTGCATTCGAAACTTACTCTATGTGCGACTTACAGAGGTATTGAATGAAACGTGCAGTGATTACTGGCCTGGGCATTGTTTCCAGCATCGGTAATAACCAGCAGGAAGTCCTGGCATCTCTGCGTGAAGGACGTTCAGGGATCACTTTCTCTCAGGAGCTGAAGGATTCCGGCATGCGTAGCCACGTCTGGGGCAACGTAAAACTGGATACCACTGGCCTCATTGACCGCAAAGTTGTGCGCTTTATGAGCGACGCATCCATTTATGCATTCCTTTCTATGGAGCAGGCAATCGCTGATGCGGGCCTCTCTCCGGAAGCTTACCAGAATAACCCGCGCGTTGGCCTGATTGCAGGTTCCGGCGGCGGCTCCCCGCGTTTCCAGGTGTTCGGCGCTGACGCAATGCGCGGCCCGCGCGGCCTGAAAGCGGTTGGCCCGTATGTGGTCACCAAAGCGATGGCATCCGGCGTTTCTGCCTGCCTCGCCACCCCGTTTAAAATTCATGGCGTTAACTACTCCATCAGCTCCGCGTGTGCGACTTCCGCACACTGTATCGGTAACGCAGTAGAGCAGATCCAACTGGGCAAACAGGACATCGTGTTTGCTGGCGGCGGCGAAGAGCTGTGCTGGGAAATGGCTTGCGAATTCGACGCAATGGGTGCGCTGTCTACTAAATACAACGACACCCCGGAAAAAGCCTCCCGTACTTACGACGCTCACCGTGACGGTTTCGTTATCGCTGGCGGCGGCGGTATGGTAGTGGTTGAAGAGCTGGAACACGCGCTGGCGCGTGGTGCTCACATCTATGCTGAAATCGTTGGCTACGGCGCAACCTCTGATGGTGCAGACATGGTTGCTCCGTCTGGCGAAGGCGCAGTACGCTGCATGAAGATGGCGATGCATGGCGTTGATACCCCAATCGATTACCTGAACTCCCACGGTACTTCGACTCCGGTTGGCGACGTGAAAGAGCTGGCAGCTATCCGTGAAGTGTTCGGCGATAAGAGCCCGGCGATTTCTGCAACCAAAGCCATGACCGGTCACTCTCTGGGCGCTGCTGGCGTACAGGAAGCTATCTACTCTCTGCTGATGCTGGAACACGGCTTTATCGCCCCGAGCATCAACATTGAAGAGCTGGACGAGCAGGCTGCGGGTCTGAACATCGTGACCGAAACGACCGATCGCGAACTGACCACCGTTATGTCTAACAGCTTCGGCTTCGGCGGCACCAACGCCACGCTGGTAATGCGCAAGCTGAAAGATTAATTCGCAGTAGGTCGGAGTAGACGCGCCAGCGTCGCATCCGACGTTACGCGCCAATGCGGCCTCCGGCACTAACGCAAAAGGGAACCTGATGGTTCCCTTTTTCACATCATTGACAATCGCCGCCAGTTCCAGGCAAACTTCCCGCTTTGTCGATTTCCTTCTGAAAAGACGTACGCGTTAAATCCTGCCAACGCACCGTAACCCTGAAACCAGAGAGATGAGACGGGGATACTCCTCGCCTTGCGCTGCATTCTGGAGTAATGCATGACTGCTGTAAGCCAAACCGAAACACGATCTTCTGCCAATTTTTCGCTCTTCCGCATCGCTTTTGCGGTTTTTCTCACCTACATGACCGTAGGGTTGCCGTTGCCGGTTATCCCGCTGTTTGTTCATCATGAACTGGGCTATGGCAATACCATGGTCGGCATTGCCGTCGGGATTCAGTTTCTGGCTACGGTGCTGACGCGTGGTTACGCCGGGCGACTGGCCGATCAATATGGTGCAAAACGTTCGGCGCTTCAGGGAATGTTAGCTTGTGGTCTGGCTGGCGGCGCGTTGCTGCTGGCGGCGATTTTGCCTGTCTCCGCACCGTTCAAATTTGCTCTGTTGGTCGTCGGGCGTTTGATTCTTGGCTTTGGTGAAAGTCAGTTACTGACAGGCGCTCTGACCTGGGGACTAGGCATCGTAGGGCCAAAACACTCTGGCAAAGTGATGTCATGGAACGGAATGGCGATTTACGGTGCCCTCGCTGTTGGTGCTCCGCTTGGCCTGTTGATTCATAGCCATTACGGTTTTGCCGCACTGGCGATCACCACAATGGTATTACCCGTACTGGCGTGGGCCTGTAACGGCACAGTGCGCAAAGTACCGGCCCTGGCGGGAGAACGTCCATCGCTGTGGAGCGTTGTCGGGCTTATCTGGAAACCAGGGTTAGGTCTGGCACTACAAGGCGTTGGTTTTGCTGTTATCGGGACTTTCGTTTCGCTCTACTTTGCCAGCAAAGGATGGGCGATGGCGGGCTTTACTCTTACCGCGTTTGGCGGCGCATTTGTCGTGATGCGCGTCATGTTTGGCTGGATGCCGGACCGTTTTGGCGGCGTGAAAGTGGCGATTGTCTCTCTGCTTGTAGAAACGGTGGGCTTGTTGCTGCTCTGGCAAGCCCCAGGTGCATGGGTCGCATTAGCGGGCGCGGCGTTAACCGGAGCCGGATGTTCGCTTATCTTTCCTGCGCTGGGCGTGGAGGTGGTTAAACGCGTCCCCTCACAAGTTCGCGGCACCGCACTGGGCGGTTACGCCGCGTTTCAGGATATCGCCCTCGGCGTCTCCGGGCCGCTGGCGGGAATGCTGGCGACCACGTTTGGTTACTCTTCGGTATTTCTTGCCGGGGCGATCTCTGCGGTGCTGGGTATTATTGTCACGATACTGTCATTTCGTCGGGGTTAACGAACCAGCCAGACCAGCATCAGGATAATCGCGACTAACAGTATCCACAGCGCGGGACGCGTTGCCATATTTTGCAACGTGTCCATCATCGGTGGAAAAGGATTAAGCAGCGGTTGCATAACACGCGGATCAATCCCTTTAACCCGCCGTTGATAAAGCTGATTAAGAATATCCTCGGCCTGGGCAGAAGAAAGCGATGATTGCGCAGAAAGACCATATTTTTGCTGGATATATGCCGATAACGCTGCCAGTTCACTGGCATCTAAAGGTTGTTTTAGCGTCATCTGTAGTGATTCCAGCGTCGGCGTATTTTGCTGGCTTAGCGTCTGACGCGCCTGTAGCCAGGTCACCAGATGGTTAAACAGTTTCGCTGGAATTAACTCGCCATCTTTCACCCCGGAAAGTTCCAGCATCGATTGCCAGATCTGTTTGCTGGGTTCCCCCGTTGCCGCCGCAAGTTTGGTCACCAGCTGTTTTAGCGCATTGTGCTCCGCCGGTAATAAAGGACGGTCGGTCGCCTCGCGCTGCTGTGGTTGCGGAATAACCATCTTCCCTTCCTGCAACAGGGTGAGAATGGTTTTTAATTGCTCCGGTGAGAGCTGATTCAGCGGCGTCTGACCAAAGTTATGACGGATATAATCCGTGACCGCCTGACGATTATTCCCCAGACGTAAATACTCCCCTAATTGCGCTAAAAGCTGGCGGGCAGAATGGCTTTTTTGCGCGGCCAGCAGACGTTGCGCCAGATTATGCTCAGCGGCAGGGAAGTGACGCGAAAGCAGCGGTGAATCTCCCGACAGACCAATATCGTGCCTGATACCCGCCCACAGTTCTGCTCTTTGCTGTTGCGTCAGTGAGGTCACTTTCGTCATTAAGCTTTCCAGCGAAGTACGTTGCTGACTGGATAAAGGCTGATTGCCCGTGCCAGACGGCAGATTATCTCCCTGACCTGGTGGTTGCCCAGGAGGAGGGCCGGAAATAGGTTGTATCATTACGTATCCTTATACCTGAAATCTTCGCAAGTATGCCTGGCCGCGAGATTATGGCACACTTGTCCGGTTAACTCTCGTCTCATACAGGTAACACAAACGTGAAAATCCTTGTTGATGAAAATATGCCTTATGCCCGCGACTTATTTAGCCGTTTGGGTGAGGTGACCGCGGTTCCCGGGCGTCCAATCCCCGTCGCTCAACTGGCAGACGCGGATGCGCTGATGGTGCGTTCGGTCACGAAAGTGAATGAATCTTTGCTGGCAGGAAAACCCATTAAATTTGTTGGCACTGCCACTGCGGGGACCGACCATGTCGATGAAGCATGGTTGAAGCAGGCGGGAATTGGTTTTTCCGCTGCACCTGGCTGTAATGCGATTGCGGTGGTGGAATATGTTTTCTCCTCCCTGCTGATGCTTGCCGAACGCGATGGATTTTCACTGTACGACCGTACGGTGGGGATCGTGGGCGTTGGTAACGTTGGACGTCGATTGCAGGCGCGACTGGAAGCGTTAGGGATTAAAACCTTACTTTGCGATCCGCCTCGCGCCGACCGTGGGGATGAGGGTGATTTCCGCTCGCTGGATGAGTTAGTCCAGCGCGCGGATATTCTGACTTTCCATACGCCACTCTTTAAAGATGGTCCGTACAAAACGCTACATCTGGCGGATGAAAAACTGATCCGTAGCCTGAAGCCCGGAGCGATTCTGATTAACGCCTGCCGTGGCGCAGTCGTCGATAATACTGCGTTGCTGACCTGCCTGAATGAAGGCCAGAAGTTAAGCGTAGTGCTGGATGTCTGGGAAGGCGAACCGGAACTCAACGTCGAGCTGCTGAAAAAAGTGGATATCGGCACGCCGCATATCGCAGGCTATACCCTGGAAGGTAAAGCACGCGGTACTACGCAAGTGTTTGAAGCTTATAGCAAGTTTATTGGGCATGAACAGCACGTTGCGCTGGATACATTACTGCCTGCGCCAGAGTTTGGTCGCATTACGCTGCATGGCCCGCTCGATCAACCGACGCTGAAAAGGCTGGTGCATTTGGTGTATGATGTGCGCCGCGATGACGCACCGCTGCGTAAAGTCGCCGGGATACCGGGTGAGTTCGATAAACTGCGCAAAAACTATCTTGAGCGCCGTGAATGGTCATCTCTGTATGTAATTTGTGATGACGCCAGTGCGGCATCATTGCTGTGTAAACTGGGTTTTAACGCCGTTCATCATCCGGCACGTTAATCTCTTCTTCATGCTCTCTGCTGTAACATTGGCAGGGAGCTTTGCTATTTCTGGAGTAAACCACCATGTCTGAAGGCTGGAACATTGCCGTCCTGGGCGCAACTGGCGCTGTGGGCGAAGCCCTGCTTGAAACGCTGGCTGAACGTCAGTTCCCGGTTGGGGAAATTTATGCACTGGCACGTAACGAAAGCGCAGGCGAACAACTGCGCTTTGGTGGTAAGACAATCACCGTGCAGGATGCCGCTGAATTCGACTGGACGCAGGCGCAGCTGGCATTTTTTGTCGCAGGCAAAGAAGCTACCGCTGCCTGGGTTGAAGAAGCGACCAACTCAGGTTGCCTGGTGATCGACAGCAGTGGATTGTTTGCTCTCGAACCCGACGTACCGCTGGTGGTGCCGGAAGTAAACCCGTTTGTACTGACAGATTACCGGAACCGGAATGTCATCGCCGTACCAGACAGTCTGACCAGCCAGCTGCTGGCGGCACTGAAACCGTTAATCGATCAGGGCGGTTTATCACGTATCAGCGTTACCAGCCTGATTTCAGCCTCCGCCCAGGGCAAAAAAGCGGTCGATGCGTTAGCGGGGCAGAGTGCGAAATTGCTCAACGGCATTCCGATTGACGAAGAAGATTTCTTCGGGCGTCAGCTGGCGTTCAACATGCTGCCGTTACTGCCGGATAGCGAAGGTAGCGTGCGTGAAGAACGTCGTATCGTTGACGAAGTACGCAAAATCCTGCAGGACGAAGGGCTGATGATTTCGGCTAGCGTCGTCCAGGCACCGGTATTCTACGGTCATGCCCAGATGGTCAACTTTGAAGCTCTGCGTCCACTGGCAGCAGAAGAAGCGCGTGATGCGTTTGTTCAAGGCGAAGATATTGTGCTCTCTGAAGAGAACGAATTCCCAACTCAGGTAGGTGATGCTTCGGGTACGCCGCATCTTTCTGTTGGCTGCGTGCGTAATGACTACGGTATGCCGGAGCAAGTCCAGTTCTGGTCGGTGGCCGATAACGTTCGCTTTGGCGGCGCGCTGATGGCAGTAAAAATCGCCGAGAAACTGGTGCAGGAGTATCTGTACTAATGTCCGACCAGCAACAACCGCCAGTTTATAAAATTGCGCTGGGCATTGAGTACGACGGCAGTAAGTATTACGGCTGGCAACGGCAGAACGAAGTCCGCAGTGTGCAGGAGAAGCTGGAAAAGGCGCTCTCCCAGGTGGCGAACGAACCCATCACCGTCTTCTGCGCCGGGCGTACTGACGCAGGGGTACACGGTACCGGGCAGGTTGTGCATTTCGAAACAACCGCGCTGCGCAAAGACGCGGCGTGGACCTTGGGCGTAAATGCGAATTTACCTGGTGACATCGCTGTGCGTTGGGTTAAAGCTGTACCTGATGATTTTCATGCCCGATTTAGCGCCACGGCTCGCCGTTATCGCTACATCATCTACAATCATCGGCTGCGCCCGGCGGTACTGAGTAAAGGGGTAACCCATTTTTACGAACCGCTGGACGCTGAACGGATGCATCGGGCTGCGCAATGCTTGCTGGGCGAGAATGATTTCACCTCGTTCCGTGCGGTGCAGTGCCAGTCCCGAACCCCGTGGCGCAACGTTATGCATATTAATGTCACGCGTCACGGTCCTTATGTGGTGGTAGATATTAAAGCGAATGCTTTTGTACATCATATGGTCAGGAATATTGTCGGCAGCCTGATGGAAGTCGGTGCCCACAACCAGCCGGAGAGCTGGATAGCAGAGTTGCTGGCGGCAAAGGACAGAACGCTGGCGGCAGCAACGGCAAAAGCGGAAGGGCTGTATCTGGTCGCGGTGGATTACCCTGACCGGTATGATCTTCCAAAACCGCCAATGGGCCCGCTATTTCTGGCGGACTAACGAGAATAATGCTCGGAACATTTCAGGCTGTAGCCAACGTAGTTACAGCCTGAAAGATGACGAGTACAAGGCATAGGCAAATATGGACCTGATTTATTTCCTCATCGATTTTATCCTGCACATTGACGTGCATCTGGCAGAGCTGGTCGCGGAGTACGGCGTCTGGGTTTATGCCATTTTGTTCTTAATTTTGTTCTGTGAAACCGGTCTGGTGGTAACGCCGTTTTTACCGGGTGATTCATTGCTGTTTGTTGCCGGAGCGTTGGCATCACTGGAAACCAACGATCTCAACGTCCATATGATGGTGGTGCTGATGCTGATCGCCGCGATTGTGGGTGACGCGGTCAATTACACTATCGGGCGGTTGTTCGGTGAAAAGTTGTTCAGTAATCCCAATTCGAAAATTTTCCGTCGCAGTTATCTCGACAAAACCCATCAGTTTTATGAGAAACATGGCGGCAAAACGATTATTCTCGCCCGTTTTGTGCCGATCGTCAGAACGTTCGCCCCGTTTGTTGCGGGAATGGGCCACATGTCGTACCGTCATTTCGCCGCTTATAACGTGATCGGCGCACTGTTGTGGGTACTGCTTTTTACCTACGCAGGCTATTTCTTCGGTACAATCCCGATGGTTCAGGATAACCTTAAGCTGCTGATCGTCGGGATTATTGTGGTTTCTATTTTGCCGGGCGTCATCGAAATAATCCGTCACAAACGCGCTGCGGCACGCGCCGCAAAATAAAAAGTAACTCCGCGGTTCGACCACTTTTTTATCCAAAGTTTCGGGCTGTTATGTTTTAATGTGCAACATTCATGGTCTGTTGGGGGCAAAAATGGCATTATGCGTCCCCAAAGATAAAACTGGCATCGAACCAGGTTCAGACAGAAAGGTCCCTAATGAGCTGGATTGAACGAATTAAAAGCAACATTACTCCCACCCGCAAGGCGAGCATTCCTGAAGGGGTGTGGACTAAGTGTGATAGCTGCGGTCAGGTTTTATACCGCGCTGAGCTGGAACGTAATCTTGAGGTCTGTCCGAAGTGTGACCATCACATGCGTATGACAGCGCGTAATCGCCTGCATAGCCTGTTAGATGAAGGAAGCCTTGTGGAGCTGGGTAGCGAGCTTGAGCCGAAAGATGTGCTGAAGTTTCGTGACTCCAAGAAGTATAAAGACCGTCTGGCATCTGCGCAGAAAGAAACCGGCGAAAAAGATGCGCTGGTGGTGATGAAAGGCACTCTGTATGGAATGCCGGTTGTCGCTGCGGCATTCGAGTTCGCCTTTATGGGCGGTTCAATGGGGTCTGTTGTGGGTGCACGTTTCGTGCGTGCCGTTGAGCAGGCGCTGGAAGATAACTGCCCGCTGATCTGCTTCTCCGCCTCTGGTGGCGCACGTATGCAGGAAGCACTGATGTCGCTGATGCAGATGGCGAAAACCTCTGCGGCACTGGCAAAAATGCAGGAGCGCGGCTTGCCGTACATCTCCGTGCTGACCGACCCGACGATGGGCGGTGTTTCTGCAAGTTTCGCCATGCTGGGCGATCTCAACATCGCTGAACCGAAAGCGTTAATCGGCTTTGCCGGTCCGCGTGTTATCGAACAGACCGTTCGCGAAAAACTGCCGCCTGGATTCCAGCGCAGTGAATTCCTGATCGAGAAAGGCGCGATCGACATGATCGTCCGTCGTCCGGAAATGCGCCTGAAACTGGCGAGCATTCTGGCGAAGTTGATGAATCTGCCAGCGCCGAATCCTGAAGCGCCGCGTGAAGGCGTAGTGGTACCCCCGGTACCGGATCAGGAACCTGAGGCCTGATAACTGATAAGGGCAGGGCCACTGGCTCTGCCCTTTTGCTATTCTCACCGTAACGAATCAGCGGATACCATGATTATCAAACGCACTCCTCAAGCCGCGTCGCCTCTGGCTTCGTGGCTTTCTTATCTGGAAAACCTGCACAGTAAAACTATCGATCTCGGCCTTGAGCGCGTGAGCCTGGTCGCGGCGCGTCTTGGCGTCCTGAAACCAGCGCCATTTGTGTTTACCGTTGCGGGTACGAATGGCAAAGGCACCACCTGCCGTACGCTGGAGTCGATTCTGATGGCGGCAGGGTACAAAGTGGGCGTCTACAGTTCGCCTCATCTGGTGCGTTATACCGAGCGCGTACGTGTGCAGGGCCAGGAATTGCCGGAATCGGCCCACACCGCCTCTTTTGCGGAGATTGAATCGGCACGCGGTGATATTTCCCTGACCTATTTCGAGTACGGTACGCTGTCGGCGTTGTGGCTGTTCAAGCAGGCACAACTTGACGTGGTGATTCTGGAAGTAGGGCTGGGCGGTCGTCTGGACGCAACCAATATTGTCGACGCCGATGTCGCGGTAGTAACCAGTATTGCGCTGGATCATACCGACTGGCTGGGTCCAGATCGCGAAAGTATTGGTCGCGAGAAAGCAGGCATCTTCCGCAGCGAAAAACCGGCAATTGTCGGTGAGCCGGAAATGCCTTCTACCATTGCTGATGTGGCGCAGGAAAAAGGTGCACTGTTACAACGTCGGGGCGTTGAGTGGAACTATTCCGTCACCGATCATGACTGGGCGTTTAGCGATGCTCACGGCACGCTGGAAAATCTGCCGTTGCCGCTTGTCCCGCAACCGAATGCCGCAACAGCGCTGGCGGCACTGCGTGCCAGCGGGCTGGAAGTCAGTGAAAATGCCATTCGCGACGGGATTGCCAGCGCAATTTTGCCGGGACGTTTCCAGATTGTGAGCGAGTCGCCACGCGTTATTTTTGATGTCGCGCATAATCCACATGCGGCGGAATATCTCACCGGGCGTATGAAAGCGCTACCGAAAAACGGGCGCGTGCTGGCGGTTATCGGTATGCTACATGATAAAGATATTGCCGGAACTCTGGCCTGGTTGAAAAGCGTGGTTGATGACTGGTATTGTGCGCCACTGGAAGGGCCGCGCGGTGCCACGGCAGAACAACTGCTTGAGCATTTGGGTAACGGCAAATCATTTGATAGCGTTGCGCAGGCATGGGATGCCGCAATGGCGGACGCTAAAGCGGAAGACACCGTGCTGGTGTGTGGTTCTTTCCACACGGTCGCACATGTCATGGAAGTGATTGACGCGAGGAGAAGCGGTGGCAAGTAAGTTTCAGAATCGGTTAGTGGGCACGATCGTGCTGGTGGCGCTGGGGGTGATTGTACTTCCAGGGCTGCTGGACGGGCAGAAAAAACATTATCAGGATGAGTTCGCGGCTATCCCGCTGGTGCCGAAAGCGGGCGATCGTGATGAGCCTGATATGATGCCAGCCGCCACCCAGGCGTTACCGACGCAGCCGCCGGAAGGCGCAGCGGAAGAGGTGCGGGCAGGTGATGCCGCAGCACCGTCGCTCGATCCGGCCACTATTGCAGCCAATAACACCGAGTTTGAACCGGAACCTGCACCGGTCGCCCCACCGAAGCCGAAACCGGTGGAGCCGCCTAAACCGAAGGTTGAAGCACCACCTGCGCCGAAGCCAGAACCGAAGCCGGTCGTGGAAGAAAAAGCAGCGCCAACGGGTAAAGCCTATGTTGTGCAACTGGGTGCGCTGAAAAATGCCGATAAAGTGAATGAGATTGTCGGTAAGCTGCGCGGTGCCGGTTATCGGGTTTATACGTCGCCATCCACGCCAGTGCAGGGTAAAATTACCCGTATTCTGGTTGGGCCGGATGCCTCGAAAGATAAGCTGAAAGGTTCGCTGGGTGAGTTGAAGCAACTTTCTGGCTTAAGTGGCGTGGTAATGGGCTATACGCCGAATTAATACAGTCTTGCCTGATGCGACGCTGGCGCGTCTTATCAGGCCTGGGCAGTGTTAGAACCGTAGGTCGGATAAGGCGTTTACGCCGCATCCGACACGCATTGCCCGATGCCGCAAAGGCATAAAAAGTCGATGGCGTTGAATATTTTTTCAGCGCCATTTTTATTGATGCGCGGGAAGGAAATCCCTACGCAAACGTTTTCTTTTTCTGTTAGAATGCGCCCCGAACAGGATGACAGGGCGTAAAATCGTGGGACACATATGGTCTGGATTGATTACGCCATAATCGCGGTGATTGCTTTTTCCTCTCTGGTTAGCCTGATCCGCGGCTTTGTTCGTGAAGCGTTATCGCTGGTGACATGGGGTTGTGCTTTCTTTGTTGCCAGTCATTACTACACTTACCTGTCAGTCTGGTTTACGGGCTTTGAAGACGAACTGGTTCGAAATGGGATTGCCATCGCGGTACTGTTTATCGCTACCCTGATCGTTGGTGCTATCGTGAACTTCGTGATAGGCCAGTTGGTGGAGAAAACGGGGTTGTCAGGCACCGATCGGGTGCTGGGCGTCTGTTTCGGTGCGTTGCGCGGTGTGTTGATTGTTGCTGCCATTCTCTTCTTTCTCGACTCCTTTACCGGGGTGTCGAAAAGCGAAGACTGGAGCAAATCACAGCTGATCCCGCAATTCAGTTTTATCATCAGATGGTTTTTTGATTATCTGCAAAGCTCGTCAAGTTTCTTGCCCAGAGCGTAAGTGCTCTGAGATGTGGCTTAACGAGGAAAAAGACGTATGTGCGGTATTGTCGGTATCGCCGGTGTTATGCCGGTTAACCAGTCGATTTATGATGCCTTAACGGTGCTTCAGCATCGCGGTCAGGATGCCGCCGGCATCATCACCATAGATGCCAATAACTGCTTCCGTTTGCGTAAAGCGAACGGGCTGGTGAGCGATGTATTTGAAGCTCGCCATATGCAGCGTTTGCAGGGCAATATGGGCATTGGTCATGTGCGTTACCCCACGGCTGGCAGCTCCAGCGCCTCTGAAGCGCAGCCGTTTTACGTTAACTCCCCGTATGGCATTACGCTTGCCCACAACGGCAATCTGACCAACGCTCACGAGTTGCGTAAAAAACTGTTTGAAGAAAAACGCCGCCACATCAACACCACTTCCGACTCGGAAATTCTGCTTAATATCTTCGCCAGCGAGCTGGACAACTTCCGCCACTACCCGCTGGAAGCCGACAATATTTTCGCTGCCATTGCTGCCACAAACCGCTTAATCCGCGGCGCGTATGCCTGTGTGGCGATGATTATCGGCCACGGTATGGTTGCTTTCCGCGATCCAAACGGGATTCGTCCGCTGGTACTGGGAAAACGTGATATTGACGAGAACCGTACAGAATATATGGTCGCTTCCGAAAGCGTAGCGCTCGATACGCTGGGCTTTGATTTCCTGCGTGACGTCGCGCCGGGCGAAGCGATTTACATCACTGAAGAAGGGCAGTTGTTTACCCGTCAATGTGCTGACAATCCGGTCAGCAATCCGTGCCTGTTTGAGTATGTATACTTTGCCCGCCCGGACTCGTTTATCGACAAAATTTCCGTTTACAGCGCGCGTGTGAATATGGGCACGAAACTGGGCGAGAAAATTGCCCGCGAATGGGAAGATCTGGATATCGACGTGGTGATCCCGATCCCAGAAACCTCGTGTGATATCGCGCTGGAAATTGCTCGTATTCTGGGCAAACCGTACCGCCAGGGCTTCGTTAAAAACCGCTATGTTGGCCGCACCTTTATCATGCCGGGCCAGCAGCTGCGTCGTAAGTCCGTGCGCCGTAAACTGAATGCCAACCGCGCCGAGTTCCGCGATAAAAACGTCCTGCTGGTCGACGACTCCATCGTCCGTGGCACCACTTCTGAGCAGATTATCGAGATGGCACGCGAAGCCGGAGCGAAGAAAGTGTACCTCGCTTCTGCGGCACCGGAAATTCGCTTCCCGAACGTTTATGGTATTGATATGCCGAGCGCCACGGAACTGATCGCTCACGGTCGCGAAGTTGATGAAATTCGCCAGATCATCGGTGCTGACGGGTTGATTTTCCAGGATCTGAACGATCTGATCGACGCCGTTCGCGCTGAAAATCCGGATATCCAGCAGTTTGAATGCTCGGTGTTCAACGGCGTCTACGTCACCAAAGATGTTGATCAGGGCTACCTCGATTTCCTCGATACGTTACGTAATGATGACGCCAAAGCAGTGCAACGTCAGAACGAAGTGGAAAATCTCGAAATGCATAACGAAGGATGATGCCTTCGCTGAGGGTGCCGGTCTGGCACCCTGACTTGCAACTCCCGCCGAAATCCTGCAAAGTCTGCCTGCAAGTCTGACAGGGCAACTATTTATGAAACGACTCATTGTAGGCATCAGCGGTGCCAGCGGCGCGATTTATGGCGTGCGCTTATTACAGGTTCTGCGCGATGTCACAGATATCGAAACGCATCTGGTGATGAGCCAGGCAGCGCGCCAGACCTTATCCCTCGAAACGGATTTTTCTCTGCGCGAAGTGCAGGCATTAGCCGATGTCACGCACGATGCGCGCGATATTGCCGCCAGCATCTCTTCCGGTTCTTTCCAGACGCTGGGGATGGTGATTTTACCCTGTTCAATCAAAACCCTTTCCGGCATTGTCCATAGCTATACTGATGGCTTACTGACCCGTGCGGCAGATGTGGTGCTGAAAGAGCGTCGCCCGTTGGTGCTCTGCGTGCGTGAAACACCATTGCACTTAGGCCATCTGCGTTTAATGACTCAGGCGGCAGAAATCGGTGCGGTGATTATGCCTCCCGTTCCGGCGTTTTATCATCGCCCGCAATCCCTTGATGATGTGATAAATCAGACGGTTAATCGTGTTCTTGACCAGTTTGCGATAACCCTTCCTGAAGATCTCTTTGCCCGCTGGCAGGGCGCATAACTCCGCTGTTGCCCTGTTTCAGGGCAATTTTGCAACCGCGATCAAATCCTCGACATTTTGTTTCTGCCATTCAATCGAAACGCTGCGATTCAACCGCTATACCTGCTATCTTCAACTTCAGGACAATAATGCAACGTCTTATTAACATATTTAACGTTGAATGTTACTGTTGTCGTCAAGATGGCATAAGACCTGCATGAAAGAGCCTGCAAACACACAACACAATACACAACATAAAAAAGCCATTTTCACTTGAGGGTTATGTATGAAGAAGTCGATTCTCGCTCTGTCTTTGTTAGTCGGTCTCTCCACAGCGGCTTCCAGCTATGCGGCGCTACCGGAGACGGTACGTATCGGAACCGATACCACCTACGCACCGTTCTCATCGAAAGATGCTAAAGGTGATTTTGTTGGCTTTGATATCGATCTCGGTAACGAGATGTGCAAACGGATGCAGGTGAAATGTACCTGGGTTGCCAGTGACTTTGACGCGCTGATCCCCTCACTGAAAGCGAAAAAAATCGACGCTATTATTTCGTCGCTTTCCATTACCGATAAACGTCAGCAGGAGATTGCCTTCTCCGACAAGCTGTACGCCGCAGATTCTCGTTTGATTGCGGCCAAAGGTTCACCGATTCAGCCAACGCTGGATTCACTGAAAGGTAAACATGTTGGTGTGCTGCAGGGATCAACCCAGGAAGCTTACGCTAACGAGACCTGGCGTAGTAAAGGCGTGGATGTGGTGGCCTATGCCAACCAGGATTTGGTCTATTCCGATCTGGCTGCAGGACGTCTGGATGCTGCGTTACAAGATGAAGTTGCTGCCAGCGAAGGATTCCTCAAGCAACCTGCTGGTAAAGATTTCGCCTTTGCTGGCTCATCAGTAAAAGACAAAAAATACTTCGGTGATGGCACCGGTGTAGGGCTACGTAAAGATGATGCTGAACTGACGGCTGCCTTCAATAAGGCGCTTGGCGAGCTGCGTCAGGACGGCACCTACGACAAGATGGCGAAAAAGTATTTCGACTTTAATGTCTACGGTGACTGATACGTCGCTGGGAAGCTGTACCTGATGGAATGATCATCATGGTGCACGCCAGGTTTGTTGCACTATCGTGGTGCATTGAAATGCATACTTAAGCATTTTTAATGAAAAATAATACGTCTAACGGGGCGGGATATTTTGCCTTGATGGTCAATTTTATGGCACGATAAGTGTAACAAACCTGTAAATATTCCCTATAAAAAGACTGTCAGTTGAGGACATTATGAAAAAACTGGTGCTATCGCTCTCTCTGGTTCTGGCCTTCTCCAGCGCAACTGCGGCGTTTGCTGCGATTCCGCAAAACATCCGCATCGGTACCGACCCGACCTATGCGCCATTTGAATCAAAAAATTCACAAGGCGAACTGGTTGGCTTCGATATCGATCTGGCAAAGGAATTATGCAAACGCATCAATACGCAATGTACGTTTGTCGAAAATCCGCTGGATGCGTTAATCCCGTCCTTAAAAGCGAAGAAGATTGACGCCATCATGTCATCGCTTTCCATTACGGAAAAACGTCAGCAAGAAATAGCCTTCACCGACAAACTGTACGCTGCCGATTCTCGTTTGGTGGTGGCGAAAAATTCTGACATTCAGCCGACAGTCGAGTCGCTGAAAGGCAAACGGGTAGGCGTATTGCAGGGCACCACCCAGGAGACGTTCGGTAATGAACATTGGGCACCAAAAGGCATTGAAATCGTCTCGTATCAGGGGCAGGACAACATTTATTCTGACCTGACTGCCGGACGTATTGATGCCGCGTTCCAGGATGAGGTCGCTGCCAGCGAAGGTTTCCTCAAACAACCTGTCGGTAAAGATTACAAATTCGGTGGCCCGTCTGTTAAAGATGAAAAACTGTTTGGCGTAGGGACCGGCATGGGCCTGCGTAAAGAAGATAACGAACTGCGCGAAGCACTGAACAAAGCCTTTGCCGAAATGCGCGCTGACGGTACTTACGAGAAATTAGCGAAAAAGTACTTCGATTTTGATGTTTATGGTGGCTAATCGCCATCGGTGAAAGAAAGCCCGCTCCCTTCGGGTAACCGGAGGGAGACAAGAGGCGGTAATTCACCACACACGACAGGACAGGCAGCATGTTGTATGGGTTTTCAGGTGTTATTTTACAGGGTGCGCTCGTCACGCTGGAGCTGGCTATCAGCTCTGTAGTGCTCGCTGTAATCATCGGTTTAATTGGCGCTGGCGGTAAGCTCTCGCAAAATCGGCTTTCGGGGCTGATTTTCGAAGGGTACACCACGCTGATTCGTGGCGTGCCGGACTTAGTGTTGATGCTGCTGATTTTCTACGGTTTGCAGATTGCGCTAAACACGGTGACGGAGGCGATGGGCGTCGGGCAGATTGATATCGATCCGATGGTCGCTGGTATTATCACTCTCGGTTTTATCTACGGTGCTTATTTTACCGAAACGTTCCGTGGTGCTTTTATGGCAGTGCCGAAAGGACATATAGAGGCGGCGACGGCGTTCGGTTTTACTCGTGGGCAAGTGTTTCGGCGGATCATGTTTCCGGCGATGATGCGTTACGCCCTGCCAGGCATTGGCAACAACTGGCAGGTGATCCTCAAATCTACCGCACTGGTTTCGTTACTCGGCCTGGAAGATGTGGTCAAAGCCACCCAACTGGCAGGCAAAAGTACCTGGGAACCGTTCTATTTCGCCATCGTCTGTGGCGTGATTTACCTGGTTTTCACCACTGTTTCCAATGGTGTGCTGCTGTTCCTTGAGCGCCGCTACTCCGTGGGTGTGAAGAGGGCTGACCTGTGATCGAAATCTTACATGAATACTGGAAACCGCTGCTGTGGACCGACGGTTATCGCTTTACTGGTGTGGCGATCACTCTGTGGCTGCTTATTTTGTCGGTAGTGATAGGCGGAGTCCTGGCGCTGTTTCTGGCGATTGGTCGTGTCTCCAGTAATAAATACATCCAGTTTCCAATCTGGTTATTTACCTATATTTTTCGCGGTACGCCGCTGTATGTTCAGTTGCTGGTGTTCTATTCCGGCATGTACACGCTTGAGATTGTTAAGGGAACCGAATTCCTTAACGCTTTCTTCCGCAGTGGCCTGAACTGTACCGTGCTGGCGCTGACGCTTAACACCTGCGCTTACACTACCGAGATTTTTGCTGGGGCAATCCGTTCGGTTCCGCATGGGGAAATTGAAGCCGCCAGAGCCTATGGCTTCTCGACTTTTAAAATGTATCGCTGCATTATTTTGCCTTCTGCGCTGCGTATTGCGTTACCGGCATACAGCAACGAAGTGATCCTGATGCTGCACTCTACTGCGTTGGCATTTACTGCCACGGTGCCGGATCTGCTGAAAATAGCCCGCGATATTAACGCCGCCACGTATCAACCTTTTACCGCCTTCGGCATTGCCGCGGTGCTCTATTTAATCATCTCTTATGTCCTGATCAGCCTCTTTCGCAGAGCGGAAAAACGCTGGTTGCAGCATGTGAAACCTTCTTCAACGCACTGAGAATACGATGTCCGAGAATAAATTAAACGTTATCGATTTGCACAAACGCTACGGCGAACATGAAGTGCTGAAAGGGGTATCACTGCAAGCGAATGCCGGAGATGTAATAAGCATCATCGGATCGTCGGGATCGGGGAAAAGTACCTTTCTGCGCTGCATTAACTTCCTCGAAAAACCGAGTGAAGGGTCGATCGTGGTCAATGGCCAGACGATCAATCTGGTGCGCGACAAAGACGGTCAACTCAAAGTCGCCGATAAAAATCAACTGCGCTTACTGCGCACACGCCTGACGATGGTATTCCAGCACTTCAATCTCTGGAGCCATATGACGGTGCTGGAAAACGTCATGGAAGCGCCGATTCAGGTGTTGGGCCTGAGCAAGCAGGAAGCGCGCGAGCGGGCGGTGAAGTATCTGGCAAAAGTCGGGATAGACGAACGTGCGCAGGGGAAATATCCGGTGCATCTTTCCGGCGGTCAGCAACAGCGTGTTTCTATCGCGCGGGCGCTGGCGATGGAACCGGAAGTTTTACTGTTTGATGAACCTACCTCGGCGCTCGATCCTGAACTGGTAGGCGAAGTGTTGCGTATTATGCAGCAACTGGCAGAAGAGGGGAAAACCATGGTGGTAGTGACTCACGAAATGGGCTTTGCTCGCCATGTTTCTACTCATGTCATTTTCCTCCATCAGGGGAAAATAGAAGAAGAGGGCGCGCCGGAGCAGTTATTTGGCAACCCGCAAAGCCCTCGTCTGCAACGGTTCCTTAAGGGATCGCTGAAATAATTTCCTCTCCGGTGGCTAACGCTGCCGGAGTATTTTCATGGGGAATTTGCGAGTCAGCTTCCGCTGAAATGTAAAAGTTACAGTCCGCTAAAAATACTTCTGAATTCGCTGTCCAAAGATAAAAACTGCCTGCTGCATTGGGTGTTAATCGTGGTTATTGTCGCGTCATCTTAAATTTGAGGGGTGACGGAACGCCATGACAATATCGACAACTTCCACGCCGCATGATGCGGTATTTAAATCTTTTTTACGCCATCCAGACACCGCGCGGGATTTTATTGATATTCATCTTCCCGCGCCGCTGCGCAAACTGTGTGATTTAACGACGCTTAAACTGGAACCAAACAGTTTTATTGATGAAGACCTGCGGCAATATTATTCCGACCTCTTGTGGTCTGTGAAAACGCAGGAGGGAGTGGGTTATATTTATGTAGTGATAGAGCACCAAAGTAAGCCGGAAGAATTAATGGCTTTTCGCATGATGCGTTATTCCATTGCGGCAATGCAAAACCATCTTGATGCGGGCTATAAAGAGCTTCCATTGGTGATCCCGATGCTGTTTTATCATGGTTGCAGAAGTCCTTATCCTTATTCACTCTGCTGGCTTGATGAATTTGCCGAGCCTGCTATAGCCCGCAAAATATATTCATCGGCTTTTCCGTTGGTGGATATTACCGTGGTGCCGGATGACGAGATTATGCAACACCGCAAAATGGCGCTGTTGGAGTTAATTCAGAAACATATTCGTCAGCGCGATCTGTTGGGATTAGTCGACCAAATTGTTTCGCTGCTAGTTACAGGGAACACTAATGACAGACAGCTAAAAGCCCTGTTTAATTACGTATTACAAACAGGGGATGCCCAGCGTTTTCGTGCATTTATTGGTGAGATAGCGGAACGCGCACCACAAGAAAAGGAGAAACTGATGACCATTGCTGACAGATTACGTGAAGAAGGCGCAATGCAGGGCAAACACGAAGAAGCCCTGCGTATTGCTCAGGAGATGCTGGATAGAGGTTTAGACAGAGAGTTAGTTATGATGGTGACCCGACTTTCACCAGACGATCTTATCGCGCAAAGCCACTAATCCTGTAACACCGGGAGTTAACTGGCGGATGTTTGCTGTAAACCACATCAGCGAACGACATCCGCCAGCGCCTCTTCTAAATCGTACCAGCGAAACGCAAAACCCGCTTCTTCCAGCCGTTTAGGCAGCGCGCGTTGTCCACCTAATACCAGTACTGAAGATTCGCCCATTAACAGTCGAATGGCGGTCGCGGGGACGCGCAAAATGGCCGGGCGATGCAGCGCATGACCGAGCGCATGGGCAAATTGTTCATTGCGTACCGGGTAGGGCGAAACCATATTAAATGGCCCGCGCAGCTCGTTATCCAGCAGCCAGAGAATACCGTTGACCATATCATCAATATGAATCCAGGCCAGATACTGCCGACCAGAGCCAATCGGCCCGCCCAGGCCAAGACGAAACGGCGGCAGCATTTTACCGAGAATACCGCCATCCGGTGCCAGCACTACACCGGTACGCAGCAGGCACACTCGCGTTTTGTCACTTTGCGCCCGGCAGGCAATTTCTTCCCAGCGAGCGCAGAGTTTATGGGTAAATTCGTTATGCGGCGGTTCCTCTTCGGTAACCACCACTTCACCTAAGTCACCATAATAGCCCGTTGCCGAGCCGGAAATGAGTACCGACGGTGGCGTGTCGCTGGCATTAATCAAATCGACCAGTTTTTGCGTGATATTCCAGCGGCTTTGGCAGAGACGCTCTTTTTGCTCGTGAGTCCAGCGTTTATCAGCAATCGGTTCTCCGGCCAGGTTGATTACCGCATCAACGCCGTTGAGGTTGCTTTGATCGGCAAGCCCTTGCCATAGTGTCACCCGAGGGCCGAGAACGGAACTGGCTTTCTGCGGGTTACGCGTCACTACCGTAATTTGATGGCCCAGCTCCAGCAAACGCGGAATCAAATGGCGACCAATTAATCCTGTCCCTCCGGTGATCACTATGTTCATGCAGCCTCCCGATATGGCGATTAACGCTGCCAGCTTAAGGTCATGGATACCGAATCGGCGTAGCGCAGCGCGTGCAGTTTATCGATCTCCACTTCAGCATACGTCACCCAGTGATGTTCACGTGCGATATCGAGCACATCCTGAGTTAATTTTTCCAGCAAAGAGAAACGGTTATTCTCTACATGCTGAATAATGTTTTTCGTTACGGTGCGATAATTCAGCGCATCGTTGATATCTTCGCTAGTGCGCGCTTTATCGGCGGGGTAGTGGATCGTCACATTGATAACAATATCCTGACGGTTGTTAATTTCTTCTTCCTTAATTCCGATAAACGTACGCAAACGAAGGTTCTTTATACGAATAATAGCGGCAGGTTGTGCCATTGCAGGTTCTCCGTTGTTTTACTTAGGATGAAATAATACACGAGAACCTGTTTCTGTTAACTATCCGAACGCTCATCACCGAGTTGTGCTTTTAGCAGTGCCTGCCCGGTGGCAGGGCGCGAACGGATCCGCTCATGCCAGTTCTTGACTGCCGGATACATTGCTAGGTCAATTCGCTGGCGAGTCCAGGCATTAACCCACGGCCAGCAGGCAATATCCGCAATGCTGTAGTTCTCGCCTCCCAGCCAGGGCGAGTTTTCCAGCCGCTTGTTCAGTACATGGTAAAGACGCTGAGTTTCAACCTGATAACGTTCAATAGCGTAAGGAATGGTTTGGGGGGCTGCGTGATTAAAATGATGATTTTGCCCAAGCATCGGCCCCAGTCCGCCTACCTGCCAGAATAACCACTGTAATGTGGCGGCGCGCTCACGCGTTTCATGACTCAAAAAGAGTCCTGTTTTCTCAGCCAGATACAACAAAATGGCACCAGACTCAAAGAGGCTTAGCGGTTCGCCGCCATCGGCAGGAGAATGATCAACAATTGCCGGAATTTTGTTGTTGGGCGAAATGCGCAAAAATTCCGGACGAAACTGACCGCCTTTCCCCAGGTCTACCTTAATCAAGCGATAATCCAGCTCTGCTTCTTCGAGAAACAGCGTAATTTTGTGACCATTGGGTGTCGGGGCGAAATAGAGATCGATCATTGCAGCTCCGGTTGTTTAATCATCTGAACACCACAAGTATAGAAAGCGCGGCGACTTACGTGAGTATTCGTCACGTGACAGTGACAAAAAGGCTCTATAGTTTGATAGCCAGCCCCCTTTATTGCCGAGGACATAATGAGTAAACCCGCTATCACGCTTTGGTCAGATGCCCACTTTTTCTCCCCTTATGTGTTATCCGCCTGGGTGGCGTTGCAGGAAAAAGGCCTGTCGTTTCATATCAAGACCATCGACCTCGACAGCGGTGAACATTTGCAGCCGACGTGGCAAGGTTACGGTCAGACACGCCGTGTGCCGTTATTACAAATCGATGATTTTGAGTTGAGTGAATCTTCTGCCATTGCGGAGTATCTGGAAGATCGATTTGCGCCACCGACCTGGGAACGTATTTATCCGCTTGATTTAGAAAATCGTGCGCGTGCACGACAGATTCAGGCCTGGCTGCGCAGCGATCTGATGCCCATCCGCGAAGAGCGTCCGACGGATGTTGTCTTTGCGGGGGCGAAAAAAGCGCCACTAACGGCCGAGGGAAAAGCCAGTGCAGAGAAACTGTTCGCGATGGCAGAACATTTGTTAGCACTGGGTCAGCCGAATTTATTTGGTGAATGGTGCATTGCTGATACTGATCTGGCGCTAATGATTAACCGCCTGGTACTACATGGCGATGAGGTGCCAGAACGCCTGGTGGATTATGCGACATTCCAGTGGCAGCGAGCGTCTGTCCAGCGTTTTATTGCACTTTCGGCGAAGCAATCTGGCTGATAGCAACGACAGAATCCAGTATCATAGCTTACGTTTTTTCGACGAGGAGTGAGTGATGAAACTGATGTTTGCATCGGACATTCATGGGTCGTTACCGGCGACGGAACGTGTTCTGGAGTTGTTTGCCCAAAGCGGTGCCCAGTGGCTGGTGATCCTTGGCGACGTGTTGAATCACGGCCCGCGTAATGCTTTACCGGAGGGTTACGCGCCAGCCAAAGTCGCTGAACGGCTTAATGAAGTGGCACATAAGGTTATCGCTGTGCGCGGCAACTGCGACAGCGAAGTGGATCAAATGCTGCTGCATTTCCCGATAACCGCGCCGTGGCAACAGGTATTACTGGAAAAACAACGTCTGTTTTTGACGCATGGTCATCTTTTTGGCCCGGAAAATCTACCTGCTTTAAACCAGAACGATGTGCTGGTGTACGGTCATACCCATCTGCCAGTGGCAGAACAGCGGGGGGAGATTTTCCACTTCAACCCCGGCTCGGTGAGTATTCCGAAAGGCGGTAATCCGGCGAGTTATGGCATGCTGGATAATGACGTACTTAGTGTAATCGCACTCAATGATCAAAGTATCATTGCGCAGGTCGCGATTAATCCGTAATTTACCCACAACTCAAAATGCGCCGTAAGAGCGCCAGAAAAAGAAGGTTTCCTGATAATGGAACAGCGTCGTTTGGCAAGTACTGAATGGGTGGATATTGTCAATGAAGAGAACGAAGTCATTGCACAAGCCAGCCGGGAACAAATGCGGGCACAGTGTCTGCGTCATCGTGCAACTTACATCGTCGTGCATGATGGCATGGGCAAAATTCTGGTCCAGCGTCGTACCGAGACAAAAGACTTTTTACCCGGCATGTTGGATGCGACCGCAGGCGGTGTAGTCCAGGCCGATGAGCAACTGCTGGAATCCGCGCGTCGCGAAGCGGAAGAAGAGTTGGGCATTGCCGGTGTCCCCTTTGCCGAGCACGGGCAGTTCTATTTCGAAGATAAAAATTGCCGTGTCTGGGGCGCGTTGTTCAGCTGCGTCTCTCACGGTCCCTTCGCCCTACAGGAAGATGAAGTCAGTGAAGTTTGCTGGCTGACGCCGGAAGAAATCACCGCACGCTGCGATGAGTTCACTCCAGACTCGCTGAAAGCGCTGGCGTTGTGGATGAAGCGCAATGCCAAAAATGAAGCCGTAGAGACTGAAACGGCAGAATGAAAAAAGAGCCGCAATTGCGGCTCTTAACATTTTTAGTGGTAGCCCATCAACTGAGCGCCGATCACTACGACGCTGGACATAATAAACAGCAGTCCAAGTAGGGTCGCGCCCACCTTCAGCCAGTTACGGAAGTCCACCCTGCACACACCGAGAGTTGCCATTAACGAAGCTGAGGTTGGGTAAATGATGTGACTGAAGCCATCACCAAACTGGAATGCCAGCACGGTAACCTGACGGTTAACACCGACCAGATCACCAAGCGGTGCCAGTAACGGCATGGTTAACGCCGCCTGACCAGAACCGGACGTCACGAAGAAATTAAATACCGCCTGGAAGAGCAACATAAACCAGGCCGCGACCGCGTTGTCCAGACCGCTAATGGCATTGGCAATGCTGTTGAGGATGGTATTTAACACGCTGGCATCACCCGCTTCACCATTACCGACCAGCAGCAAAATCCCTTTGGCGAAACCCACCAGCAGGGCAGGGGCGATCATCATTCGCGCCCCTTCGGTAAAGGATGAAGCCATGGTATTAACCGTCATGCCGTTAAGGCGGAAAACAACGCCGATGATGCCAATCACCAGACCCATGGTGAAGAACTGGCTGGCAATTTCTGGAATAAACCAGGCATTAACGATCACGCCCCAAATCACCCAGACCATTACGGCGGTCAGGACAATCAATACCAGCCAGTCACCAAAGGTAAACGGACGTTGTTCAACATCCGCCTGCTTTTCACGAAAGAAGCGGTCGGACTCATGCACGCGTGACAGAAGAGGATTCTTTTTCACTCGTGAGGCGTACACCATGGTAAAGATCAGGCCAATCATAGTGGCGATAACCCACACCACGATGCGCAACCCGGAGCCAGAAAGCACCGGAACGCCGGCAATCCCCTGAGCAACGACCACACAAAACGGGTTCATCCACGAACTGGCAAAACCGATTTGCGTGGCAATATAGGTCACCAGGACGGTGGTAATACTGTCATAGCCCAGCCGGACCATTAGCGGTGCGATGATAATGGCAAAGGCGACGGCCTCTTCTCCCATACCAAATACCGCGCCGCCAAGTGAAAACAGAATAAACAGCGCAGGAATAAAGAGAATTTCATTCCCGCGGGTATGGCGAATAAGCGCCAGGATACCGTTATCAATGGTTCCTGTACGCATCACAATGCCAAACGCGCCGCCAATCACCAGCATAAACATGATGATGCCAACGGCTGTCCCGTATTTCGATCCTGAGGTTAACCCTTCAAACGGGAAGTTCATCAGGCCCGGGCGTTCATCGCCCGTCGTGAACAGCTGTACGCGGTGATACTCAGGTTCGCCTGCTTCGTTAGTCAGAATGCGAAATGAGTGTGGATCTACGACTTTGCGTGTTTTTGTTTGACCATCAACCTGATACTGCACTTCCTGACTGTCAAACATCCCCACCGGAACTACCCAGGTGGCAAGGCTGGTTAAAATAGCAACAAAAAAGATAATCACCAACGTATCGGGCATTGCCCATCTTCTTGTTGGTTTGGATTCAGTGATTGCGGACATAGCGCAAATATTCCCTTGCACAAAACAAAGTGGTAAGTATGCAAAGTGAAATGGCGCAATTCATTGATGCAGCGCAGTTAAGCAAGATAATCAGAAAGGATTAATGCAGATTAAGAGAATAAAAAACCGGAAATAGTGATTATTTCCGGTTCAGATATCCGCAGCGCAAAGCTGCGGATGATGACGAGATTACTGCTGCTGTGCAGACTGAATCGCAGTCAGCGCGATGGTGTAGACGATATCGTCAACCAGTGCGCCACGGGACAGGTCGTTAACCGGCTTGCGCATACCCTGCAGCATCGGCCCGATGGAGATCAGGTCGGCAGAACGCTGTACCGCTTTGTAGGTGGTGTTACCGGTGTTCAGATCCGGGAAGATGAACACGGTAGCGCGACCTGCAACCGGAGAGTTCGGCGCTTTGGATTTCGCAACGTCAGCCATTACCGCAGCGTCGTACTGCAGCGGACCGTCGATCATCAGGTCAGGACGTTTTTCCTGCGCCAGACGAGTTGCTTCGCGAACTTTTTCTACGTCGCTACCTGCACCAGAAGTACCGGTGGAGTAGGAGAGCATAGCAACGCGCGGTTCGATACCGAAGGCCGCAGCGGAATCAGCGGACTGAATCGCGATTTCTGCCAGCTGTTCAGCGGTCGGATCCGGGTTGATCGCACAGTCACCGTAAACGTAAACCTGTTCCGGCAGCAGCATGAAGAACACGGAAGATACCAGGGAGCTGCCCGGTGCAGTTTTGATCAGCTGCAGCGGCGGACGGATGGTGTTTGCGGTAGTGTGAACAGCACCGGAAACCAGACCATCAACTTCATCCTGTTCCAGCATCAGCGTACCGAGCACCACGTTGTCTTCCAGCTGTTCGCGGGCAACGGTTTCGGTCATGCCTTTGTTCTTACGCAGTTCGACCAGACGACCAACATAGCTTTCGCGAACCACTTCTGGATCAACGATTTCAATCCCTGCACCCAGTTCTACACCCTGAGACGCTGCAACACGGTTGATCTCTGCCGGATTACCCAGCAGTACGCAAGTTGCGATACCACGTTCAGCACAGATAGCGGCTGCTTTAACGGTACGCGGTTCGTCACCTTCCGGCAGTACGATACGTTTGCCCGCTTTGCGCGCAAGTTCAGTCAGCTGATAACGGAACGCAGGCGGAGACAGACGACGGCTGCGCTCAGAAGTGGCAGTCAGAGATTCGATCCAGTCAGCGTTGATGTAGTTAGCAACGTATTCCTGAACTTTCTCGATACGTTCGTGATCGTCAACCGGAACTTCCAGGTTGAAGCTCTGCAGGCTCAGAGAGGTCTGCCAGGTGTTGGTGTTCACCATAAATACCGGCAGGCCGGTAGCGAAAGCACGTTCGCACAGTTTAGAAATGCGCGCGTCCATTTCGTAGCCGCCAGTCAGCAGCAGGGCACCGATTTCTACGCCGTTCATGGCTGCCAGGCAAGCGGCCACCAGCACGTCAGGACGGTCTGCGGAAGTCACCAGCAGAGAACCGGCACGGAAGTGCTCCAGCATGTGCGGAATGCTGCGTGCGCAGAAAGTGACGGATTTAACGCGGCGAGTATTGATGTCGCCTTCGTTGATGATGGTCGCATTCAGGTGGCGAGCCATATCGATCGCACGAGTCGCGATCAGGTCAAAGCTCCACGGCACAGCGCCGAGAACCGGCAGCGGGCTGGATTCTTGCAGCTTCGCCGGATCAACATTGTTTACTTTAGCTTTGGAAGAGTCGTCGAAAATCTCGGACAGATCCGGGCGAGTACGACCCTGTTCATCAACCGGTGCGTTCAGTTTGTTAACGATAACGCCGGTGATGTTGGTGTTTTTGGCACCGCCGAAGCTGTTGCGGGTCAGTTCGATACGCTCTTTCAGCTGTTCCGGGGTGTCAGTGCCCTGAGACATAACGAAGACGATTTCCGCATTCAGCGTTTTAGCGATTTCGTAGTTCAGAGACTGGGCAAACTGGTGCTTACGTGTCGGGACCAGACCTTCAACCAGAACGACTTCAGCGTCTTTGGTGTTAGCGTGGTAGTTTGCGACGATCTCTTCCATCAGCACATCTTTCTGATTGCTGGAAAGCAGACCTTCAACGTAGCTCATTTTCAGCGGTTCAGCGGCCGTCGTGGTGGAAGAGTTCGCACGCACGATAGTCGTAGTCTGATCGGGCGCATCGCCACCGGTACGCGGCTGAGCGATAGGTTTGAAAACGCTCAGACGAACGCCTTTGCGTTCCATTGCACGGATCACGCCAAGGCTGACGCTGGTCAGACCGACGCTGGTTCCGGTAGGGATCAGCATAATAATACGGGACACGGTTTATCCTCTTTCGTTACCGCCGATTTGGCGGGTTACAAAACAGCACCGCCAGCTGAGCTGGCGGTGTGAAATCAGGCAGTCAGGCGGCTCGCGTCTTGCGCGATAACCAGTTCTTCGTTGGTTGGGATAACCACCGCAGGACGGGTACCTTCTTTGTTGATGAAACCAGATTTGCCGAAACGTGCAGCCAGGTTGCGTTCATGATCAACTTCAAAGCCCAGCACGCCCAGTTTGCCCAGAGACAGTTCACGAACCATCGCGGCATTTTCACCGATACCACCAGTGAATACAACAGCGTCCAGACGACCATCCATCAGCGCAGTGTAGGCACCGATGTATTTCGCCAGGCGGTGGCAGTAAACGTCCATTGCGCGCTTCGCATCTTCTTTCGTCGCGTAGTTGTCTTCAACATAGCGGCAGTCGCTGGTCACTTCGGTCAGACCCAGCAGGCCAGACTCTTTGGTCAGCAGTTTGTTGATTGCGTCAACGCTCATGCCCAGGGTGTCGTGCAGGTGGAAGATGATCGCCGGATCGATATCACCAGAACGGGTACCCATGACCAGACCTTCCAGCGGGGTCAGGCCCATAGAGGTGTCAACGCATTTACCGTTGCGGATAGCAGAAACGGAACCACCGTTGCCCAGGTGGCAGGTGATGATGTTCAGTTCTTCTACCGGTTTGTTCAGCATTTTTGCCGCTTCCTGGGTTACATAGAAGTGGCTGGTGCCGTGCGCGCCGTAACGACGGATGCCGTGCTCTTTGTACAGGTTGTAAGGCAGGGCGTAGAGGTAAGACTCTTCCGGCATAGTCTGGTGGAACGCGGTGTCAAATACAGCAACGTTTTTGTCTTTCAGCTGTGGGAAAGATTTCAGAGCTTCTTCGATACCGATCAGGTGAGCCGGGTTGTGCAGCGGTGCAAAAGAAGCTGCATCTTTGATACCCTGAATAACAGACTCATCGATCACTACGGAGCTGGTATACTTTTCGCCGCCGTGTACGATACGGTGACCGATAGCAGTCAGCTGCGCAGACAGTTCTGGTTTTTGTGCCAGAATAGTATTAACGATAAAGTTGAGCGCTTCGCTGTGAGCGGCGCCTGCACCTAAAGCCGCTTCCTGTTTATTGCCGTCCATTTTCCATTTGATACGTGCTTCAGGCAGGTGGAAACATTCGGCTAAACCAGAAAGGTACTCTTCACCATTTACTGCATCGATGATGGCAAATTTCAGTGAAGAACTACCGCAGTTCAGAACCAGTACTAACTTACTCGACATGGAAGTACCTATAATTGATACGTGGCTAAAAAAACGTCAGGGAGCCATAGAGCGTAGCGCATGATGACACCGACATTTATGATTAACATCATGCACTGCAAATTTTTTTTTGCATGATGGAAGAAATATCTTGAGTCTATGCCATTTTGCGTAATTTTCAGCCAATGGCATAATGTATATGAATTTGACGACTCAATGAATATGTACTACTTAGGCCTTCAGGCTGCTAAAGGATACCTGATAGTGGGTATGGAAGACAAAATGTTTTGAACGTTGTCCCGCTGAGTTGTGAATTTGCACAAATTTTTGAATCTTTATATGTGAAGTTGAGGTGAAGCATGTCAACGCCGGATAATCGTTCTGTTAATTTTTTTAGCTTGTTTCGCCGGGGACAGCATTACTCAAAGACGTGGCCGCTGGAAAAACGCCTTGCCCCGGTCTTTGTCGAAAATCGCGTTATCAAGATGACGCGTTATGCGATCCGTTTTATGCCGCCGATCGCCGTATTTACTCTCTGCTGGCAGATTGCCCTGGGCGGTCAGCTTGGGCCGGCAGTTGCCACTGCGCTGTTCGCCTTAAGTTTACCCATGCAGGGATTGTGGTGGCTGGGCAAGCGTTCTGTAACGCCATTACCCCCTGCTATCCTCAACTGGTTTTATGAAGTTCGCGGTAAATTGCAGGAGTCTGGACAGGTGTTGGCACCCGTTGAAGGCAAGCCTGATTACCAGGCATTAGCTGACACGCTTAAGCGCGCCTTCAAACAACTGGATAAAACTTTCCTTGATGATTTGTAATTGACCCCTGATTACGCATATAAAAGAAGGCATACTCAGCCTTCTTTTTTTTCACCGTAGTAGAGTGATACAGGAGTCAACAATGGAAATGACCAACGCGCAACGTCTTATTTTGTCTAATCAGTACAAGATGATGACTATGCTCGATCCGGCAAATGCTGAACGTTACCGTCGCCTGCAAACAATTATTGAGCGTGGTTACGGATTACAGATGCGTGAATTGGATCGCGAGTTTGGCGAGCTGAAAGAAGAAACCTGCCGCACTATCATCGACATTATGGAGATGTATCATGCGTTGCATGTTTCCTGGTCTAATTTGCAGGACCAGCAATCCATCGATGAACGTCGTGTCACCTTCCTCGGCTTTGACGCCGCCACTGAAGCACGTTACCTCGGTTATGTCCGCTTTATGGTTAATGTGGAAGGGCGCTATACCCATTTTGACGCCGGAACTCACGGTTTTAACGCCCAGACGCCAATGTGGGAAAAATATCAGCGCATGCTTAATGTGTGGCATGCCTGCCCGCGTCAGTACCATTTGAGCGCCAACGAAATTAATCAAATTATCAATGCCTGAGGAGGCCCGCGTGCGGTGCAAAGGTTTTCTGTTTGATCTTGATGGAACGCTGGTGGATTCCCTGCCTGCGGTAGAACGGGCGTGGAGCAACTGGGCCAGACGTCATGGGTTAGCGCCGGAAGAGGTGCTGGCTTTCATTCACGGTAAACAGGCGATCACCTCTCTGCGCCATTTTATGGCGGGCAAATCCGAGGCTGATATTGCCGCCGAGTTTACGCGTCTGGAGCACATCGAGGCCACGGAAACCGAAGGTATTACCGCGCTTCCGGGGGCAATCGCCTTACTCAGTCATTTGAATAAAGCAGGTATTCCGTGGGCCATTGTGACTTCTGGCTCCATGCCGGTAGCGCGAGCGCGCCATAAAATAGCTGGGCTTCCCGCACCAGAGGTGTTTGTAACCGCTGAGCGAGTGAAGCGCGGAAAACCAGAACCTGATGCGTATCTGTTAGGCGCGCAGCTGCTGGGGCTTGCGCCGCAGGAGTGTGTGGTGGTGGAAGATGCTCCCGCTGGCGTGCTTTCTGGCCTGGCGGCGGGTTGCCATGTCATTGCGGTTAACGCTCCGGCAGATACCCCGCGCCTGAATGAGGTCGATTTGGTCCTCCACAGTCTGGAGCAAATTACTGTGACCAAACAGCCAAATGGCGATGTTATTATTCAGTGAAACACCTGATCATGATTTAGCCCCGTCTCGTCGGGGCTTTTTTATGGCAGAATCAAGTCATCTCCCTCAATTAACAAGGATAAGTTGTGAACGGTGAATTGATTTGGGTTCTTTCATTACTGGCCGTTGCCATTGTCTTGTTTGCGACGGGCAGAGTGCGTATGGATGCGGTCGCTTTGTTTGTTATTGTCGCGTTTGCATTAAGCGGAACGCTGACGGTCCCCGAAGTATTTTCCGGCTTTTCTGATCCTAACGTTGTCCTGATTGCCGCCTTGTTTATTATTGGCGATGGTTTGGTCCGTACCGGTGTTGCCACCGTAATGGGAACATGGCTGGTCAAAGTGGCGGGCAACAGTGAAATCAAAATGTTGGTTTTGTTGATGCTGACCGTCGCGGGGCTTGGCGCGTTTATGAGTTCAACCGGCGTTGTCGCTATCTTTATTCCCGTGGTGTTAAGCGTTGCCATGCGTATGCAAACTTCGCCGTCACGTCTGATGATGCCGTTAAGTTTTGCCGGGCTGATTAGCGGCATGATGACGCTGGTGGCGACGCCGCCGAACCTGGTAGTCAACAGTGAATTGCTGCGTGAAGGCTATCACGGCTTCAGTTTCTTTAGCGTAACACCTATTGGCCTGGTCGTGCTGGTGCTGGGTATTTTGTATATGTTAGTGATGCGTTTCATGCTGAAAGGGGATACCCAGACCCCGCAGCGCGAAGGCTGGACGCGTCGAACCTTTCGCGATCTTATCCGTGAATATCGACTGACCGGGCGTGCGCGACGTCTGGCTATTCGCCCCGGATCGCCAATGATTGGTCAACGGCTGGATGATCTCAAATTACGTGAGCGTTATGGCGCTAACGTCATCGGTGTTGAACGCTGGCGGCGTTTTCGTCGCGTTATCGTGAACGTTAATGGGGTTTCTGAATTTCGCGCGCGTGACGTTTTGCTTATTGATATGTCTGCGGCTGATGTCGATCTCCGGCAATTTTGTAGTGAGCAATTGCTGGAGCCGATGGTACTGCGCGGCGAGTATTTTTCTGACCAGGCCCTTGATGTGGGCATGGCAGAGATTTCATTAATTCCTGAGTCAGAACTGATTGGTAAATCGGTGCGCGAAATTGGTTTTCGTACCCGCTACGGACTGAATGTGGTGGGGCTAAAGCGCAATGGCGTGGCGCTGGAAGGTTCGCTGGCGGATGAGCCTCTGCTGCTGGGCGATATCATCCTGGTTGTGGGTAACTGGAAACTGATCGGTATGCTGGCCAAACAGGGCCGCGACTTCGTAGCGCTGAACTTACCGGAAGAGGTGAGTGAAGCATCGCCCGCGCACAGCCAGGCACCCCATGCCATTTTCTGTCTGGTGCTAATGGTGGCGTTAATGCTGACCGATGAAATTCCTAATCCTGTTGCCGCTATCATCGCCTGCCTGCTGATGGGGAAATTCCGCTGTATAGATGCTGAAAGCGCCTATAAATCCATTCACTGGCCGAGCATTATTTTGATCGTTGGGATGATGCCGTTTGCTGTGGCATTACAGAAAACGGGAGGTGTCGCGCTGGCGGTGAAAGGGCTGATGGACATTGGCGGTGGTTACGGGCCACATATGATGCTGGGGTGTTTGTTTGTCTTGTCGGCGGTTATTGGGCTATTTATCTCTAATACCGCGACGGCGGTGTTGATGGCTCCGATTGCGCTGGCTGCTGCCAAAACGATGGGGGTGTCGCCTTATCCATTCGCGATGGTCGTGGCGATGGCAGCATCCGCCGCCTTTATGACACCGGTTTCTTCACCTGTTAACACACTGGTTTTAGGTCCGGGAAATTACAGCTTCAGTGACTTTGTGAAGTTGGGGGTACCGTTCACCATTATCGTGATGGCGGTTTGTGTGGTGATGATCCCGATGCTGTTTCCGTTTTGACAAGAGCCTGATGTCGCATCCGGCGCTTATTGCCTGATGCGACGCAGACTCCGGCTGCTTACAGCGGTGAATCCTGGCTAATCTCATCGAGCGAAAGATGGAAGCTGGGAACAAATACTTCCATGAAGTAGTCCATCTCCTGGCTGCGACGCGCTTCAAGCGTCGCTTCCAGTCGCGTTTTTGCCAGCAAGAATTCATTATTTCCGGCCGCGAGTTCTTCCAGACATTTCAGATATGCACACAGTGCATCTGCCTGTTTCACCAGCGATTTTTCTTCATCGCTATATGCATGCTCGTCAATTAACGGCGCAAAGATATCCCGCAGCTCTTCCGGAACCATATCGACCAGTTTTTGCTGAGCGATTTTTTCAATAGCCTTGTACTCCTGAGCGATTTGCGAATTGAAGTATTTCACCGGAGTAGGGAGATCGCCGGTGAGCACTTCTGAGGCATCGTGGTACATCGCCAGTAAAGCGATACGTTCGGCGTTGACATTACCGCCAAATTTTCGATTTTTGATAGCTGCCAGCGCATGGGCGACCATCGCTACCTGCAAACTGTGTTCGGACACATTTTCCGTCCGCACGTTGCGCATGAGCGGCCAGCGGTTAATGAGTTTCAGGCGGGAGAGATGGGCAAAAAAATGGCTCTGTTTCATAGTGACCTTACGTATGATGACATCATCAGGTCATTGTGGCGGGATAACGCTGCCGGATGCAATCTCCGGCAGTGAAATTAAGATTACAGCTGATGATAACCAGAAAGGAAACGCGCGAACTTGCTCAAAGACAGCTCGATATCATCGACACGCGGTAGCGTGACAATGCGGAAGTGATCCGGCCACGGCCAGTTGAATGCCGTCCCTTGCACCAACAGAACTTTTTCCTGCAACAGGAAATCCAGCACCATTTTCTGATCGTCGTGAATGTTAAAGCGTTTGGCGTCGATTTTCGGGAACATATACAGCGCACCACGAGGTTTCACGCAGGAAACGCCCGGAATATCGTTGATCAGTTCCCACGCGCGGTTACGCTGCTCATAAAGACGACCGCCAGGGGTAATAAATTCACTGATGCTCTGATAACCACCTAGCGCGGTCTGAATGGCGTGTTGCGCAGGAACGTTAGCACACAGGCGCATTGAAGCCAGCATTTCCAGACCTTCGATGTAGCCTTTGGCGTGTTTTTTCGGCCCGTTCAACACCATCCACCCCTGACGGAAGCCTGCAACGCGGTACGTTTTCGACAGTCCGTTAAAGGTAATGGTCAGCAGGTCAGGTGCCAGCGGTGCAATTGAGTGATGCTCAGCGTCGTCGTAGAGAATTTTGTCATAAATTTCATCGGCGAAGATAATGAGATTATGCTGACGTGCAATCTCCACAATCTCCATTAAAAGCTCTTTGGAATATACCGCGCCGGTTGGGTTATTTGGGTTGATAATAACGATCCCACGCGTACGAGGCGTAATTTTAGCGCGAATATCATCGAGGTCCGGGAACCAGTCAGAGGATTCATCGCAAAGATAATGCACCGCTTTACCGCTGGAAAGCGAAACCGCCGCGGTCCATAGTGGGTAATCTGGTGCAGGAACCAACATTTCGTCCCCGCTGTTCAGCAATGCCTGCATTGCCTGAACGATAAGCTCCGATACACCATTGCCGATGTAAATATCTTCCACGGTAACATCACGCATGCCACGAGCCTGGTAGTGCTGCATGATGGCTTTACGCGCGGAGTAAAGACCTTTGGAATCGCAATACCCTTGAGCGGTAGGCAGGTTGCGTATCACGTCAACGAGGATTTCATCTGGCGCGTCAAAACCGAACGGGGCTGGGTTGCCGATGTTCAGTTTCAGTACCTTGTTACCTTCTTCTTCCAGGCGTTTTGCTTCTTTCAGCACCGGACCACGGATGTCATAACAGACATTCTCTAATTTGCTGGATTTTTCAATGGGGGACATGAATCTTGACCTTTTTTGCTGTTATCGCCACTCCCTGCCGTGGAAGTCAGCTTAGAACAATGTACTCCCCCAGGACGGTGTTTTGAAGGTCTGCAGAATAAGATTTTGCCAGAGGGGAAGGCTCGATTGTGCTGTTAATAACTTAATAATGACAAAATAATGAGGTGTATATGCTTTACATGCAATGTTATATAGTGAATTGTTCTGATTCTTAATTGTAAGTCTGGTTTTTTTATCTGTAAGATAATTGTGTGAAAATGCCTCATTTAAGAATTCACTAATGAAACGCGATGATGATATTTCCGCATTACGGAGAGTTTAACAGCGTGATGATTTCCGAGGTGTCGTAATGGGGGCAAGGTGTGAAACTATTGTTAAGCGGAATTAATGAATGAGGATGATGCTAATTAATTATTATTTAATATTCAAAAAGGTTTTGATGTGCTTATTAATAATAGAAGATTACTTTGCCTAACATAACATAACTTTGCATCAGATAATTCGCAATGACCCTTATAAATAAAAGGTTTTTGGGGTAAAATGCTCGCATAAATGACGGATCCCTGCTCTTGATGCCGCCTCACCATTGCTGTTTGTACGTGTTCGCGTATGACCAGCGATGCTGCACGAGAGTGGAACAAGGACTCACATTTACATTTATACAAACACGCGCATGTCATAAATAGAAAAGAGTGAGTAACTTAATAGATATGCGATCCCTGAAGATATATTCTGTGATCTACTTCAGGCATTATAACGGAACAATGTGAGTCGCTTTTTTAGTGCAACTCATATGCATTTTTACTTTCGTCCGGGTTCCGGATGAAACTGCCAGGGAGGCACATTACAAATGGAATTGCTTGTTTGTGTGTGCACAGCATTAACCAGCTCAGTATGAGCCGCCAGTAAGTGATAATATATGATAAGTGCAAATCGTCCGATAATTAACCTCGACCTCGATCTGCTGAGAACATTTGTTGCTGTTGCCGATCTGAACACTTTTGCTGCCGCAGCTGCCGCTGTGTGTCGTACTCAGTCCGCCGTAAGTCAGCAAATGCAGCGTCTGGAACAACTCGTTGGGAAAGAACTGTTCGCTCGTCACGGTCGCAACAAACTGTTAACTGAACATGGCATTCAACTTCTTGGTTACGCCAGGAAAATCCTGCGTTTTAATGATGAGGCCTGCTCATCATTAATGTTCAGTAATCTTCAGGGCGTGTTAACTATCGGTGCTTCAGATGAATCTGCCGATACGATCTTACCTTTCCTGTTAAATCGCGTGAGTTCGGTTTATCCGAAATTAGCGCTGGATGTCCGCGTTAAACGTAATGCCTATATGGCAGAAATGCTGGAATCCCAGGAAGTGGATTTGATGGTAACCACCCATCGTCCTTCTACCTTTAAGGCATTGAACCTGCGTACCTCGCCAACACACTGGTACTGCGCAGCGGAATACGTATTGCAAAAAGGTGAGCCGATCCCTCTTGTATTGCTGGATGATCCAAGTCCGTTTCGCGATATGGTGCTGGCGACGCTTAATAAAGCAGATATTCCATGGCGACTGGCTTATGTCGCCTCGACGCTTCCGGCCGTTCGTGCGGCAGTGAAAGCCGGTCTTGGCGTGACGGCAAGGCCGGTTGAAATGATGAGCCCGGACCTGCGTGTGCTGAGTGGAGTAGATGGCTTACCGCCGCTACCTGATACCGAATATTTGCTGTGCTATGACCCGTCCAGTAATAATGAGCTGGCCCAGGTGATCTATCAGGCGATGGAGAGCTACCATAATCCGTGGCAATACAGCCCAATGTCTGCTCCGGAAGGGGATGATTCATTGTTGATTGAAAGGGATATCGAGTAATCGACGGACGATAGATAATTCCTGAGACAATAGTGTAAAAAACGAGCCGCTGGGGGTGTTTTAAACCCCAGCGGCTTTTTTTTAGTAAAAATCCTTCCTCGCATAGTGCAGAACGCACAAAACTGTTCATTTTTCAATCACCAGAGATTCACGTCCCGAACGCACAAATAATCGCCTGAAAAAAATCACCTGCTACAATGATGTTAAAAAATACGTAAATTTGTTGCTGCGTTTTTGTTATGGAATGACAAAAGCGTGTCACAGATCAAGAAAATACTCTCTTTTGGGGGGAGGAATCGACACAAATTCCTGTCAAAATAGACCCGTATTTTTTCCATTGCTTCACAACGGACACGATTCAACAACATCTAATTATCCTGGAGTCGTCAAGGATCTGGGGTGAAAGGGCATTAAATGCTAATGGTGTTGATATTATGTAAACTAATGTGAAGAAACTTTTGTTAAAGTTGACAAAAGGTTATAGAAAGGAGTAAAAGACCACATCAATTAGCTGTATAAAAGAATTTCTACAGTGATTGTAAGGTTTTTTTTATTCCTCCCCATGAATCGATGTGGCGTCCATCTGCCGTGAAGAGCAGTGAATCTGGCGCTACTTTTGATGAGTAAGCAATGAGTATGTCAACATCCACTGAAGTCATCGCTCATCACTGGGCATTCGCTATCTTTCTTATCGTTGCCATTGGCCTGTGTTGCCTGATGCTGGTAGGCGGTTGGTTTTTAGGCGGTCGCGCACGCGCGAGGTCGAAAAACGTGCCGTTTGAATCCGGTATCGACTCGGTCGGCTCCGCCCGCTTACGCCTGTCCGCCAAGTTTTATCTGGTGGCCATGTTCTTCGTTATCTTCGACGTTGAAGCGCTGTATCTGTTCGCATGGTCAACCTCTATCCGCGAAAGCGGCTGGGTAGGCTTTGTGGAAGCTGCAATTTTTATTTTTGTGTTACTGGCAGGTCTGGTTTATCTGGTGCGTATTGGCGCGCTGGACTGGACGCCCGCGCGTTCACGCCGCGAGCGTATGAACCCGGAAACGAACAGTATCGCTAATCGTCAACGCTAACCGCGAGGCATTAAGATGGATTATACGCTCACCCGCATAGATCCCAACGGTGAGAACGACCGTTACCCCCTGCAAAAGCAGGAGATCGTAACCGACCCTCTGGAGCAAGAAGTTAACAAAAACGTGTTTATGGGCAAGCTCAATGACATGGTTAACTGGGGTCGTAAAAACTCAATTTGGCCGTATAACTTCGGTCTTTCCTGCTGCTACGTTGAGATGGTGACTTCGTTTACCGCGGTGCATGACGTGGCGCGTTTTGGCGCAGAAGTATTGCGTGCTTCGCCGCGTCAGGCTGACCTGATGGTGGTTGCAGGAACCTGCTTTACCAAAATGGCACCGGTTATTCAGCGTCTGTATGACCAGATGCTGGAACCAAAATGGGTTATCTCAATGGGTGCCTGTGCCAACTCTGGTGGTATGTACGATATTTATTCCGTTGTGCAGGGCGTCGATAAATTCATCCCGGTTGATGTGTATATCCCGGGCTGCCCGCCGCGTCCTGAAGCGTACATGCAGGCACTGATGCTGTTGCAGGAATCTATCGGCAAAGAACGTCGTCCGCTCTCCTGGGTGGTTGGCGATCAGGGCGTTTATCGCGCCAATATGCAATCAGAGCGCGAACGCAAGCGCGGTGAACGCATTGCCGTAACCAACCTGCGTACACCTGACGAGATTTAATTTGCGCCTGTCGGCAAAGGGATTTTTCTTCGCTTATTCCTAAATCTATTTCGCGAAGCTTACTGCGCCGACAGTCACCACGGACCATTTGCAATGGTGAACAATATGACCGACTTAACCGCGCAAGAACCCGCCTGGCAGACCCGCGATCATCTTGATGATCCGGTAATTGGCGAACTGCGCAACCGTTTTGGGCCGGATGCCTTTACTGTTCAGGCGACTCGCACCGGGGTTCCCGTTGTGTGGATCAAGCGTGAACAATTACTGGAAGTTGGCGATTTCTTAAAGAAACTGCCGAAACCTTACGTCATGCTGTTTGACTTACACGGCATGGACGAACGTCTGCGCACACACCGCGAAGGGTTACCTGCCGCGGATTTTTCCGTTTTCTACCATCTGATTTCTATCGATCGTAACCGCGACATCATGCTGAAGGTGGCGCTGGCAGAAAACGACCTGCACGTACCGACCTTCACCAAACTGTTCCCGAACGCTAACTGGTATGAGCGTGAAACCTGGGATCTGTTTGGCATTACTTTCGACGGTCACCCGAACCTGCGCCGCATCATGATGCCGCAAACCTGGAAAGGTCACCCGCTGCGTAAAGATTACCCGGCGCGCGCTACCGAATTCTCGCCGTTTGAGCTGACCAAAGCCAAACAGGATCTGGAGATGGAAGCCCTGACCTTCAAACCGGAAGAGTGGGGGATGAAGCGCGGCACCGAAAACGAGGACTTCATGTTCCTCAACCTCGGTCCGAACCACCCGTCGGCGCACGGGGCTTTCCGTATCGTTTTACAACTCGACGGCGAAGAGATTGTCGACTGCGTACCAGACATCGGCTACCACCACCGTGGTGCGGAGAAAATGGGCGAGCGCCAGTCCTGGCACAGCTACATTCCGTATACCGACCGTATTGAATACCTCGGCGGCTGCGTTAACGAAATGCCTTACGTGCTGGCGGTAGAGAAACTGGCCGGGATCACCGTGCCGGATCGCGTTAACGTCATTCGCGTTATGCTCTCCGAACTGTTCCGTATCAACAGCCACCTGCTGTACATCTCGACCTTTATTCAGGACGTCGGCGCAATGACGCCCGTGTTCTTCGCCTTTACCGATCGTCAGAAAATTTACGATCTGGTGGAAGCGATCACGGGTTTCCGTATGCACCCGGCGTGGTTCCGTATTGGCGGCGTAGCGCACGACCTGCCGCGCGGCTGGGATCGCCTGCTGCGTGAGTTCCTCGACTGGATGCCGAAACGTCTGGCGTCTTACGAGAAAGCGGCGCTGCAAAATACCATTCTGAAAGGTCGTTCCCAGGGCGTTGCCGCCTATGGCGCGAAAGAGGCGCTGGAGTGGGGCACCACTGGCGCGGGCCTGCGTGCTACCGGGATCGACTTCGACGTGCGTAAGGCGCGTCCTTATTCTGGCTATGAAAACTTCGACTTTGAAATCCCGGTTGGTGGTGGTGTTTCTGACTGCTACACCCGCGTAATGCTGAAAGTGGAAGAGCTGCGCCAGAGTCTGCGCATTCTTGAGCAGTGCCTCAACAACATGCCGGAAGGCCCGTTCAAAGCGGATCACCCGCTGACCACGCCGCCGCCGAAAGAGCGCACGCTGCAACATATCGAAACCCTGATCACCCACTTCCTGCAAGTGTCGTGGGGGCCGGTGATGCCTGCCAATGAATCTTTCCAGATGATTGAGGCGACCAAGGGGATCAACAGTTACTACCTGACCAGCGACGGTAGCACCATGAGTTATCGCACTCGTATCCGCACGCCGAGTTATGCGCATTTGCAGCAAATTCCGGCGGCGATCCGCGGCAGCCTGGTGTCTGACCTGATTGTTTATCTGGGCAGTATCGATTTTGTTATGTCAGATGTGGACCGCTAATTATGCACGAGAATCAACAACCACAAACCGAGGCTTTTGAGCTGAGTGCGGCAGAGCGTGAAGCGATTGAGCACGAGATGCACCACTACGAAGACCCGCGTGCGGCGTCCATTGAAGCGCTGAAAATCGTTCAGAAGCAGCGTGGCTGGGTGCCGGATGGTGCGATCCACGCGATCGCCGATGTGCTGGGTATTCCGGCAAGCGACGTCGAAGGTGTGGCAACGTTCTACAGCCAGATCTTCCGCCAGCCGGTTGGCCGCCATGTGATCCGTTATTGTGACAGCGTGGTCTGTCATATCAACGGTTACCAGGGTATTCAGGCGGCGCTCGAGAAAAAGCTAAACATCAAACCAGGGCAAACGACATTTGACGGTCGCTTTACGCTGCTGCCAACTTGCTGCCTGGGGAACTGTGATAAAGGGCCAAACATGATGATCGATGAGGATACTCACGCGCATCTGACCCCGGAAGCGATCCCTGAACTGCTGGAGCGGTATAAATGAAAAACATTATCCGTACTCCCGAAACGCATCCGCTGACCTGGCGTCTGCGCGATGACAAACAGCCAGTGTGGCTGGACGAATATCGCAGCAAAAACGGTTACGAAGGCGCGCGTAAGGCGCTGACCGGGCTGTCTCCGGACGAAATCGTTAATCAGGTAAAAGACGCTGGTCTGAAAGGGCGCGGTGGCGCGGGCTTTTCTACCGGCCTGAAATGGAGCCTGATGCCGAAAGACGAATCCATGAACATCCGTTACCTGCTGTGTAACGCCGATGAAATGGAGCCAGGCACCTATAAAGACCGCCTGCTGATGGAGCAACTGCCGCACCTGCTGGTGGAAGGTATGCTCATCTCCGCGTTTGCGCTGAAAGCTTACCGTGGCTACATCTTCCTGCGTGGCGAATATATCGAAGCGGCAGTAAATCTGCGCCGCGCCATTGCCGAAGCCACCGAAGCAGGTCTGCTTGGCAAAAATATTATGGGAACAGGTTTTGACTTCGAACTGTTCGTCCATACCGGGGCAGGGCGCTACATCTGCGGGGAAGAAACAGCGTTAATCAACTCCCTGGAAGGGCGTCGTGCTAACCCACGCTCGAAACCCCCCTTCCCGGCAACCTCCGGCGTATGGGGCAAACCGACCTGTGTCAACAACGTCGAAACCCTGTGTAACGTTCCGGCGATCCTCGCTAACGGCGTGGAGTGGTATCAGAACATCTCGAAAAGTAAAGATGCTGGCACCAAGCTGATGGGCTTCTCCGGTCGGGTGAAAAATCCGGGACTGTGGGAACTGCCGTTCGGCACCACCGCACGCGAGATCCTCGAAGATTACGCCGGTGGTATGCGTGATGGTCTGAAATTTAAAGCCTGGCAGCCAGGCGGCGCGGGGACTGACTTCCTGACCGAAGCGCACCTTGATCTGCCGATGGAATTCGAAAGTATCGGTAAAGCGGGCAGCCGTCTGGGTACGGCGCTGGCGATGGCGGTTGACCATGAGATCAACATGGTGTCGCTGGTGCGTAACCTGGAAGAGTTTTTCGCCCGTGAGTCCTGCGGCTGGTGTACGCCGTGCCGCGACGGTCTGCCGTGGAGCGTGAAAATTCTGCGTGCGCTGGAGCGTGGTGAAGGTCAGCCGGGCGATATCGAAACACTTGAGCAACTGTGTCGATTCTTAGGCCCGGGTAAAACTTTCTGTGCCCACGCACCTGGTGCAGTGGAGCCGTTACAGAGCGCCATCAAATATTTCCGCGAAGAATTTGAGGCGGGAATCAAACAGCCGTTCAGCAATACCCATTTGATTAATGGGATTCAGCCGAACCTGCTGAAAGAGCGCTGGTAACCGAATTTCGATTAACGCTCAGTCTCTGACTGAGAAAACTGGAAGCATGCTAATGGCTACAATTCATGTAGACGGCAAAGAATACGAGGTCAACGGAGCGGACAACCTGCTGGAAGCTTGTCTGTCTCTGGGCCTTGATATTCCTTACTTTTGCTGGCATCCGGCGCTGGGAAGTGTCGGTGCTTGCCGCCAGTGTGCGGTGAAGCAATACCAAAACGCGGAAGACACGCGTGGTCGCCTGGTGATGTCCTGTATGACACCGGCTTCCGATGGCACCTTTATTTCCATTGACGACGAAGAAGCGAAACAGTTCCGTGAAAGCGTGGTCGAGTGGTTGATGACCAACCACCCGCACGACTGTCCGGTATGTGAAGAGGGCGGTAACTGCCATCTTCAGGATATGACTGTGATGACCGGACACAGCTTCCGTCGCTACCGTTTCACCAAACGTACCCACCGTAATCAGGATTTGGGGCCATTCATCTCTCACGAAATGAACCGCTGCATCGCCTGCTACCGCTGTGTGCGTTACTACAAAGATTACGCTGACGGTACAGATCTGGGCGTTTACGGTGCGCACGACAACGTCTACTTCGGTCGCCCGGAAGACGGCACGCTGGAAAGCGAATTTTCCGGTAACCTGGTCGAAATTTGCCCGACCGGCGTATTTACCGACAAAACGCACTCCGAGCGTTACAACCGTAAATGGGATATGCAGTTTGCGCCGAGCATCTGCCAGCAATGTTCCATCGGCTGTAACATCAGCCCCGGTGAACGTTACGGCGAACTGCGTCGTATCGAAAACCGTTACAACGGTACGGTAAACCACTACTTCCTCTGCGACCGTGGTCGTTTCGGTTACGGTTACGTCAACCTGAAGGATCGTCCGCGTCAGCCAGTACAGCGTCGTGGCGATGATTTCATTACCCTCAACGCCGAACAGGCAATGCAGGGCGCGGCAGATATTCTGCGTCAGTCGAAGAAAGTGATCGGTATTGGTTCTCCGCGTGCCAGCGTGGAAAGCAACTTTGCGCTGCGTGAACTGGTGGGCGAAGAAAACTTCTACACCGGTATCGCTCACGGTGAGCAGGAACGTCTGCAACTGGCGCTGAAAGTGCTGCGTGAAGGCGGCATTTATACTCCGGCTCTGCGCGAAATCGAATCTTACGATGCGGTACTGGTGCTGGGCGAAGACGTTACCCAGACCGGCGCGCGCGTCGCGCTGGCAGTGCGTCAGGCTGTGAAAGGTAAAGCGCGCGAAATGGCGGCAGCACAGAAAGTGGCTGACTGGCAGATTGCGGCAATCCTCAACATCGGTCAACGTGCGAAGCATCCGCTGTTTGTTACCAACGTTGATGACACCCGTCTGGATGATATCGCGGCGTGGACTTACCGCGCACCGGTTGAAGATCAGGCGCGTTTAGGTTTTGCCATCGCCCATGCGCTGGATAACTCTGCACCAGCGGTTGACGGTATCGAACCTGAGCTGCAAAGCAAAATCGACGTCATCGTGCAGGCACTGGCAGGTGCGAAGAAACCGTTGATTATCTCCGGGACGAACGCCGGTAGCTTAGAGGTGATTCAGGCGGCGGCTAACGTCGCGAAAGCCCTGAAAGGTCGCGGCGCTGACGTCGGTATCACCATGATTGCCCGTTCCGTCAACAGCATGGGGCTGGGCATTATGGGTGGCGGTTCGCTTGAAGAAGCGTTAACCGAACTGGAAACCGGACGCGCCGACGCGGTGGTGGTGTTGGAAAACGATCTGCATCGTCACGCTTCTGCTATCCGCGTGAATGCTGCGCTGGCTAAAGCACCGCTGGTGATGGTGGTTGATCATCAACGCACAGCGATTATGGAAAACGCCCATCTGGTACTTTCTGCTGCCAGCTTTGCTGAAAGCGACGGTACGGTGATCAACAACGAAGGCCGCGCCCAACGTTTCTTCCAGGTTTACGATCCTGCTTATTACGACAGCAAAACTGTCATGCTGGAAAGCTGGCGCTGGTTACACTCGCTGCACAGCACCCTGCTGAGCCGTGAAGTGGACTGGACGCAGCTCGACCATGTGATTGACGCTGTTGTGGCGAAAATCCCGGAACTGGCAGGTATCAAAGATGCTGCGCCGGATGCGACATTCCGTATTCGTGGGCAGAAACTGGCCCGTGAACCGCACCGTTACAGCGGTCGTACCGCCATGCGCGCCAATATCAGCGTTCATGAGCCGCGTCAGCCGCAGGATATTGACACCATGTTCACCTTCTCGATGGAAGGTAACAACCAGCCGACTGCGCACCGTTCGCAAGTGCCGTTTGCCTGGGCGCCGGGCTGGAACTCCCCGCAGGCGTGGAACAAATTCCAGGACGAAGTGGGCGGCAAACTGCGCTTTGGCGATCCGGGCGTGCGTCTGTTTGAAACCAGCGAAAATGGTCTGGATTACTTCACCAGCGTACCGGCACGCTTCCAGCCGCAGGACGGGAAATGGCGTATCGCGCCGTATTACCACCTGTTTGGCAGCGATGAATTGTCACAGCGTGCTCCGGTCTTCCAGAGCCGTATGCCGCAGCCGTACATCAAACTCAACCCAGCGGATGCCGCGAAGTTGGGTGTGAACGCAGGTACACGCGTCTCCTTTAGTTACGATGGCAACACGGTCACGCTGCCGGTTGAAATCGCCGAAGGACTGACGGCAGGGCAGGTGGGCTTGCCGATGGGTATGTCCGGCATTGCTCCGGTGCTGGCTGGCGCGCATCTTGAGGATCTCAAGGAGGCACAACAATGAGTTGGATATCACCGGAACTGATTGAGATCCTGCTGACCATCCTCAAAGCGGTGGTGATCCTGCTGGTGGTTGTCACCTGCGGGGCATTCATGAGCTTTGGCGAACGTCGCCTGCTGGGTCTGTTCCAGAACCGTTACGGACCTAACCGTGTTGGCTGGGGCGGTTCGCTCCAGCTGGTTGCGGACATGATCAAAATGTTCTTTAAAGAAGACTGGATCCCGAAATTCTCGGATCGCGTCATCTTTACCCTGGCACCGATGATTGCCTTTACCTCGCTGCTGCTGGCCTTTGCGATTGTGCCAGTCAGTCCGGGTTGGGTGGTTGCCGACCTGAACATCGGGATTTTGTTCTTCCTGATGATGGCAGGTCTGGCGGTTTACGCGGTGCTGTTTGCGGGCTGGTCAAGTAACAACAAATACTCGTTGCTGGGTGCGATGCGTGCTTCTGCGCAGACCCTGAGCTACGAAGTGTTCCTCGGGCTTTCCTTGATGGGCGTGGTGGCGCAGGCCGGTTCATTCAACATGACCGACATCGTCAACAGCCAGGCGCATGTGTGGAACGTTATCCCGCAATTCTTTGGTTTTATTACCTTTGCCATCGCGGGCGTGGCGGTATGTCACCGTCACCCATTTGACCAGCCGGAAGCCGAGCAGGAACTGGCGGATGGTTACCACATTGAATATTCCGGTATGAAGTTCGGTCTGTTCTTCGTGGGTGAGTACATCGGGATTGTGACCATCTCTGCATTGATGGTGACGCTGTTCTTCGGTGGCTGGCAAGGCCCGTTGTTACCGCCATTCATCTGGTTCGCGCTGAAAACCGCGTTCTTTATGATGATGTTCATTTTGATTCGTGCGTCGTTACCGCGTCCGCGTTATGACCAGGTAATGTCCTTCGGCTGGAAAATCTGCCTGCCGCTGACGCTGATCAACTTGCTGGTAACGGCGGCTGTCATTCTCTGGCAGGCGCAATAAGGGGCAATAAGACCATGACCTTAAAAGAATTGTTAGTAGGTTTCGGCACCCAGGTTCGTAGTATCTGGATGATCGGCCTGCACGCGTTCGCCAAACGCGAAACGCGAATGTACCCGGAAGAGCCGGTCTATCTGCCGCCCCGTTATCGTGGTCGTATCGTTCTGACCCGCGCCCCGGACGGCGAAGAGCGTTGCGTAGCCTGTAACCTCTGCGCGGTAGCCTGCCCGGTCGGCTGTATCTCGCTGCAAAAAGCAGAAACCAAAGACGGTCGCTGGTACCCGGAATTTTTCCGCATCAACTTCTCACGCTGCATTTTCTGTGGTCTGTGCGAAGAAGCCTGTCCGACCACGGCGATTCAGTTAACCCCGGATTTCGAAATGGGGGAATACAAGCGCCAGGATCTGGTTTACGAGAAAGAGGATCTGCTGATCTCCGGTCCGGGCAAATACCCGGAATATAACTTCTACCGGATGGCAGGTATGGCAATCGACGGCAAAGATAAGGGCGAAGCAGAGAACGAAGCCAAGCCTATCGACGTCAAGAGCCTGTTACCGTAAGGAGAGGGGCAATGGAGTTCGCTTTTTATATCTGTGGCCTGATAGCCATACTTGCGACCTTGCGAGTGATCACCCATACCAATCCGGTACACGCACTGCTGTACCTGATTATTTCGCTGCTGGCGATTTCCGGGGTGTTCTTCTCACTGGGCGCTTACTTCGCCGGTGCGCTGGAAATTATCGTCTACGCGGGTGCCATTATGGTGCTGTTCGTGTTCGTGGTGATGATGCTCAACCTGGGCGGTTCAGAAATCGAACAGGAACGCCAGTGGCTGAAACCGCAGGTGTGGATTGGTCCGGCAATTTTGTCGGCCATCATGCTGGTGGTGATTGTTTACGCCATCCTCGGTGTTAACGATCAGGGTATCGACGGTACGCCAATCAGTGCTAAAGCAGTGGGTATTACGCTGTTCGGGCCTTACGTACTGGCGGTGGAACTGGCTTCTATGCTGCTGCTCGCAGGTCTGGTTGTGGCCTTCCACGTCGGTCGTGAAGAGCGTGCGGGTGAAGTGCTGAGCAATCGTAAAGACGACAGCGCGAAAAGAAAAACGGAGGAGCACGCATGATCCCCTTACAACATGGACTGATCCTCGCGGCAATCTTATTCGTTCTTGGCTTAACCGGTCTGGTTATCCGTCGCAATCTGCTGTTTATGTTGATTGGTCTGGAAATCATGATTAACGCCTCCGCGCTGGCCTTCGTGGTCGCCGGAAGCTACTGGGGCCAGACCGACGGTCAGGTGATGTACATTCTCGCCATCAGCCTCGCGGCGGCAGAAGCGAGTATCGGCCTTGCGCTGCTGCTGCAACTTCACCGTCGTCGCCAGAACCTGAACATCGATTCAGTAAGTGAGATGCGCGGATGAACATGCTTGCCTTAACCATTATTTTGCCATTGATTGGCTTCGTCCTGCTGGCATTCTCCCGTGGGCGCTGGTCTGAAAACGTCTCGGCGATCGTCGGCGTAGGCTCTGTGGGCCTGGCGGCGCTGGTAACCGCCTTTATCGGCGTTGATTTCTTCGCTAACGGCGAGCAGACATACAGCCAGCCGCTGTGGACGTGGATGTCGGTAGGCGACTTTAACATCGGTTTTAACCTGGTGCTGGACGGCCTGTCGCTGACCATGCTCTCGGTGGTCACTGGTGTGGGTTTCCTTATTCACATGTACGCCTCCTGGTATATGCGCGGTGAAGAGGGCTACTCTCGCTTCTTCGCTTACACCAACCTGTTCATCGCCAGCATGGTGGTTCTGGTGCTTGCCGACAACCTGCTGCTGATGTACCTCGGCTGGGAAGGCGTGGGCCTGTGCTCCTATCTGCTGATCGGGTTCTATTACACCGATCCGAAGAATGGCGCAGCGGCAATGAAAGCGTTCGTCGTGACCCGTGTGGGTGACGTGTTCCTCGCTTTCGCACTGTTCATTCTTTACAACGAACTGGGCACCCTGAACTTCCGCGAAATGGTGGAACTGGCACCAGCGCACTTTGCTGACGGCAATAACATGCTGATGTGGGCGACGCTGATGCTGCTGGGCGGTGCGGTCGGTAAATCTGCGCAGTTGCCGTTGCAGACATGGCTTGCTGACGCGATGGCGGGCCCGACGCCTGTCTCCGCGCTGATCCACGCCGCAACGATGGTAACCGCGGGTGTCTACCTGATCGCCCGTACCCACGGCCTGTTCCTGATGACGCCGGAAGTTCTGCATCTGGTGGGTATTGTCGGGGCGGTTACGCTGCTGCTGGCCGGTTTTGCCGCGCTGGTACAGACCGACATCAAACGTGTTCTCGCTTACTCTACCATGAGCCAGATTGGCTACATGTTCCTCGCGCTTGGCGTGCAGGCATGGGATGCGGCGATTTTCCACTTGATGACTCACGCGTTCTTTAAAGCGCTGCTGTTCCTGGCATCCGGTTCCGTCATTCTGGCCTGCCATCACGAACAGAACATCTTCAAGATGGGCGGTCTGCGTAAATCTATTCCGCTGGTTTATCTCTGCTTCCTGGTGGGCGGCGCAGCACTGTCGGCACTGCCGCTGGTCACTGCGGGCTTCTTCAGTAAGGATGAGATCCTCGCGGGTGCGATGGCGAATGGTCATATCAATCTGATGGTGGCAGGTCTGGTCGGTGCGTTTATGACCTCGCTCTACACCTTCCGTATGATTTTCATCGTCTTCCACGGAAAAGAACAAATTCACGCTCACGCCGTGAAAGGGGTAACTCACAGCCTGCCGCTGATTGTGCTGCTGATCCTTTCCACCTTCGTTGGCGCACTGATTGTACCGCCGCTGCAGGGCGTGCTTCCGCAAACGACGGAACTGGCGCACGGCAGCATGTTGACCCTGGAAATTACCTCTGGCGTGGTCGCGGTGGTCGGCATTCTGCTGGCAGCCTGGCTGTGGCTGGGTAAACGTACTCTGGTGACCTCCATCGCCAACAGTGCGCCGGGCCGCCTGCTGAGTACCTGGTGGTACAACGCCTGGGGCTTTGACTGGCTGTACGACAAAGTGTTCGTCAAGCCGTTCCTGGGTATTGCCTGGTTGCTGAAACGCGATCCGCTGAACTCAATGATGAACATCCCGGCGGTTCTTTCCCGCTTTGCAGGTAAAGGTCTGCTGTTAAGCGAGAACGGTTATCTGCGCTGGTATGTGGCATCCATGAGCATCGGTGCGGTCGTGGTGCTGGCACTGTTGATGGTACTGCGTTGAGTTAAGGATTGTGGGATTGCCCCTGGGCATATAAGAACGTAGGTCGGATAAGCTGCCTTCGCGGCGCATCCGACACTACCCCCAGTCCGAAGAGAATTTTCTGTCGTGAGAATTCGTTGAAAATCCGGTCCTGACGGGACTTTTACAAGGAATAAAGATCGCCATGTTACTACCCTGGCTAATATTAATTCCCTTTATTGGCGGCTTCCTGTGCTGGCAGACCGAACGCTTTGGCGTCAAGGTGCCGCGCTGGATCGCGCTGATCACCATGGGATTGACGCTGGCGCTGTCGCTGCAACTGTGGTTGCAGGGCGGTTATTCACTGACGCAATCCGCCGGAATTCCGCAGTGGCAGTCTGAATTCGACATGCCGTGGATCCCGCGTTTTGGTATCTCTATCCATCTCGCCATTGACGGGCTGTCGCTGCTGATGGTCGTGCTGACCGGTCTGCTCGGTGTGCTGGCGGTACTCTGTTCGTGGAAAGAGATCGAAAAATATCAGGGCTTCTTCCACCTCAACCTGATGTGGATCCTGGGCGGCGTTATCGGCGTGTTCCTTGCCATCGACATGTTCCTGTTCTTCTTCTTCTGGGAAATGATGCTGGTGCCGATGTACTTCCTGATCGCACTGTGGGGGCATAAAGCCTCTGACGGTAAAACGCGTATCACGGCGGCAACCAAGTTCTTCATTTACACCCAGGCGAGTGGTCTGGTGATGTTGATCGCCATCCTGGCGCTGGTTTTTGTTCACTACAATGCGACCGGCGTCTGGACCTTCAACTATGAAGAGCTGCTGAATACGCCAATGTCCAGTGGTGTGGAATACCTGTTAATGCTGGGCTTCTTCATCGCCTTCGCAGTCAAAATGCCGGTGGTTCCGCTGCATGGCTGGCTGCCGGATGCGCACTCCCAGGCTCCGACCGCCGGTTCCGTTGACCTCGCGGGGATCTTGCTGAAAACTGCCGCTTACGGTTTGCTGCGTTTCTCCCTGCCGCTGTTCCCGAACGCGTCGGCAGAGTTCGCGCCAATTGCTATGTGGCTGGGTGTTATCGGCATCTTCTACGGTGCGTGGATGGCCTTCGCCCAGACCGATATCAAACGTCTGATCGCCTACACCTCGGTTTCCCACATGGGCTTCGTGCTGATTGCAATCTACACCGGCAGCCAGTTGGCCTACCAGGGCGCGGTAATCCAGATGATTGCGCACGGCTTGTCGGCGGCGGGTCTGTTTATTCTCTGCGGTCAGCTTTATGAACGTATCCATACCCGCGACATGCGCATGATGGGCGGTCTGTGGAGCAAGATGAAATGGCTGCCAGCACTGTCGCTGTTCTTTGCGGTGGCAACGCTTGGGATGCCTGGCACCGGTAACTTCGTCGGCGAATTTATGATTCTGTTCGGCAGCTTCCAGGTTGTCCCGGTGATTACCGTTATCTCTACCTTTGGGCTGGTCTTTGCATCTGTTTATTCGCTGGCGATGTTACATCGCGCTTACTTCGGTAAAGCGAAAAGCCAGATTGCCAGCCAGGAACTGCCAGGGATGTCGCTGCGTGAGCTGTTTATGATCCTGTTGCTGGTGGTGCTGCTGGTACTGCTGGGCTTCTATCCGCAGCCGATTCTGGATACCTCGCACTCCGCGATTGGCAATATCCAGCAGTGGTTTGTTAATTCCGTTACTACTACAAGGCCGTAAATCGCCATGACAATAACTCCACAAAACCTGATCGCACTGCTACCGTTGCTGATCGTCGGCTTGACGGTGGTGGTTGTGATGCTCTCCATTGCGTGGCGACGCAATCATTTCCTCAACGCTACGCTCTCGGTTATTGGGCTTAACGCGGCGCTGGTTTCGCTCTGGTTTGTTGGCCAGGCGGGCGCTATGGACGTTACGCCGCTGATGCGCGTTGATGGTTTCGCCATGCTTTACACCGGGCTGGTATTGTTGGCGAGCCTCGCCACCTGTACTTTCGCCTACCCGTGGCTTGAAGGCTATAACGACAACAAGGACGAGTTCTACCTGTTGGTGTTAATTGCCGCGCTGGGCGGGATCCTGCTGGCGAATGCCAACCATCTGGCGTCTCTGTTCCTCGGTATCGAACTGATCTCTTTGCCGCTGTTTGGCCTGGTCGGTTACGCTTTCCGCCAGAAACGTTCACTGGAAGCCAGTATCAAATACACCATCCTTTCTGCCGCAGCGTCTTCTTTCCTGCTGTTTGGTATGGCGCTGGTGTATGCGCAGTCTGGCGACCTGTCGTTTGTCGCGTTGGGTAAAAACCTTGGCGACGGTATGCTCAACGAGCCGCTGTTGCTGGCAGGTTTCGGCCTGATGATTGTTGGCCTCGGCTTCAAACTCTCTCTGGTGCCGTTCCACCTGTGGACGCCAGACGTATACCAGGGCGCGCCTGCGCCGGTTTCCACTTTCCTGGCGACGGCGAGCAAAATCGCTATCTTCGGTGTGGTGATGCGTCTGTTCCTCTACGCACCGGTGGGTGACAGCGAAGCGATTCGCGTGGTGCTGGCGATTATCGCCTTTGCCTCCATCATCTTCGGTAACCTGATGGCGCTGAGCCAGACCAATATCAAACGTCTGCTCGGTTACTCATCTATCTCTCACCTCGGCTATCTGCTGGTAGCGCTGATTGCGCTGCAAACCGGCGAGATGTCGATGGAAGCGGTAGGGGTTTACCTGGCCGGTTATCTGTTCAGCAGCCTCGGCGCGTTCGGCGTGGTCAGCCTGATGTCCAGCCCGTATCGTGGCCCGGATGCTGATTCCCTGTTCTCTTACCGCGGTCTGTTCTGGCATCGTCCGATCCTCGCGGCAGTGATGACGGTGATGATGCTGTCTCTGGCCGGTATCCCGATGACGCTGGGCTTTATCGGTAAGTTCTACGTGCTGGCAGTCGGTGTCCAGACACACTTGTGGTGGCTGGTGGGTGCCGTGGTTGTCGGTTCGGCAATCGGCCTCTACTACTACCTGCGCGTGGCGGTGAGCCTGTACCTGCACGCACCGGAACAACCGGGTCGCGATGCACCGTCAAACTGGCAGTACAGCGCGGGCGGTATCGTGGTGCTGATTTCTGCACTGTTGGTACTGGTGCTGGGTGTATGGCCACAACCGCTGATTAGTATTGTGCGGTTAGCAATGCCGCTGATGTAATCTGTTAGTTTGTAAGTCAGAAAGCCGCCGACATGTTCGGCGGTTTTTTTTGGCGCTCTGACACCATCACCCAACAATAACCGTCAGCGCATGATTCCCTTGTCGCAGCATACGTCGATACGCGCTAATCAGCTTTTCCATATCAAGCATGATCGAGGCAAAGAGTTGCCCCTCTAACTCTTCTGAAAAGGTCACTCCCGGATAAATCTCCATTTCATTGAGTCGCTTAATGGAAAACTGTTTACGCAGCTCACTTCGATCCAGTGATTCCAGTCGGTCGATTGTCGCGGCTAATTCCTGATTCCAGGTCAATCCCAGGAAGCCATCTATGCCATCTTCGAGGCTGTGTTCACCAAGCACGGCACGACTCAGCGGATCATTCTTCGCGGGATCAAAAGCAGAGGTGCCTGTCAGCCCAAAGTGTAAAAAATCCCAGCGTTTATCAATATCCAGTCGGCGTAATCCTGAAAGCGTGTCATGTATATTATCCATCAAAGGTTTTTCAGTAGACTCAAGCAGTTGGTTAATCTTTTCTGAGTCAATTTCTGCAAAATAGCCAATCATTCCCATTTATTTTTCCTCCATTGAATTTTATGTTTCGCATCTTAAAACAGACGAGGGAAAATAAAATGTACATGTCGCTGTTTCTGGACCCGCCTCGAGAAATTTTTATTATTTACTGTTGTATAACAAGGTTATAACACCATCCACCACCTGAGCCATTTTCTGATAATTCAATCTGTCTGCGGTATCACCGGGCAAGTGGTATTGTTTATTACGATAAAAAGCGGTGTCAGTAATCATTACGGCGGGAATATCGTGTTGCCAATAATTAAGGTGATCAGAAAAATCAATACCGGGAATAAACCCTGGGGCATTCATAGAATAAACAGATAAATCCCGGGATGACAACAATGCCGCTTTTACCTGACGAACGGCGTTGATATCCTGCATTCTGCCGACCACAGCAATAAAGTCTCCCCGATCGGGATAAAGCCAGGACATTGCCGGGTAAGGGTAATTCTGGCTTCCAGGCGCAGAGTCGTAATAGCCAATCGGGGACGCCCTGCGCGGTAACTCTGGCACCGCTACTGACAAAGAACTCTTTTATATACTCTGCGGACCTATTCAGATTATCAATATTGCCGGCATTACGTGGATGCACAGTTTGTGTAAGATAACGAACTGTTTTTTCTAATTGCCCAGGACTTACGTGTCGGGGCGTTGGCGATAATGCAGTGACCCAGGGTTGGTAAAAATAATCAGAGGGAGTGAAAACAGAAATAATATAACAAAAGGAAAATTTTTTTCATATGTAAATTATCAATAAAAGGCGTTATTTCCTTATTATTTATAATGAATTATGAGCGTTTATTTTATTACGCTTGGTAGAGATATACAAAAAGTGTTTTTTACAGTGGGTTCGCTATTTTTAAAAAGGAATTTCTGTGAGGAATAAAAATATAATTATGTTATTTATTGGCAGATTGAATTGACAAGTGGGGCAGAAATCTGAGGGTAAGAAAAGTCAGCAACTACAATCCACTACATCAACAGACCAGCAATCGCGTGCCGCGATACGCTGGAAATACCCGTAGATTGAACTGGCAGATGGTGTGACTGACATCAGTCAGTGATGACTGTTTAGCAAACTATGTTCGACCAGTCAGCATATTTGCTGACTGGTCGAATTAATTAACAATGATGTTAACTCACTCTTTTGCCGGATGCTCTATTTTTGGGTTGTGAGTGTTTTATTTCTAAGTTTCTATAATAATGATTGATATTTGCATCGCCATATTTATCTAAATAACAATTTCTGTTTGCCAGTCGATGTTGAAAATCAATTTCGTACTGCTCTTCTGCTGAATATTTTTTAAATCTGTCAGCATAGTTTTTTAATAACGTATAGGGGGCGCTGTCAGAATTGCTTTCCCTTTGTTCAATCACTTCCTGGGCTGCCATGCACACAAATGCACCGCAACTTTGGCTTAAGTATTGCTGAAGATCGGCATGTAAAAATATTATCTCTGGTTCATTTAAATGAACTTTTATATTATTATTCGACATTTCTCCCATGAGTTCAGAATTAAAACTATTAATGACACGCTTAAGTGAATTTTCTTTATCATGGCCTAGTGCACGCAATGAGTTGAATATGACGCATTTTATTTGTAGTTTATTATTTTTTTTATTTACTATTTTCTGTAGCGAAACTAATATCCAGTGTCCGCCAGTATTTATGGGGAATAACTGGACTTCATTCGGCCATGATGGATCGCTCTTAATATTTTCATTGAGAGCGTCTTCCAGGTGAGTTCTGGTGGAGTAGGGGACGTAGAGACCAGTAGGATAATTGACTTGAGTATTTTTTGCATTAGCGGCGATCTTCTGAAGATAGCAAGCTATTTCATCTGTGGTTAATTGACGATTTTTATCCCAGAAGTTTGTACCATCACTCAGTTCATTATTCTCATCATTTAAAAGCACCTTTGAAAGCGACTGTTTTTCAGATATAAGAGGAATTTCATCACCGATAATTGTCATTAATTTCGAAGGGGAGAATAGTTTTTTGAACAGGAGATCATCTGAATCATGTGATTTGAGGGGGGAGTTGGTTGCGATATGTGCCAGATTATATAATTTTAAACAAGCATTTTTGATAAGTCGGATAATCGATAGGGTCTCATTTGTTGGGTTTCTAACAATATGGTAAAGAATATCTTCAGCTTTTTTTCCAAATTCATCATAACCTAACGCAATATTATGCAGTAACTCAATGCTTTCTTCATCTCCGGATAACGCTGTTTTTTTTAAAGACTGCAGTAATTCCTCGGTCACAGTAAATTTTTCTGCAAATGTCTGACTGAGTTGCGTTTGAGATAATTGACAATAATTGCTGACAACTGTAACCATCATAGGCTCCTTTTAGTTGCAAAGGTTGTGCTGAATGAAGATAAAAAGAGGCAACTTATTGCTCTGAATATAGTGCGTAAGGAGATGAATAAATATCAAAAATCGCTCAATATGCCCGTGTGGGTGGATATATGTAGCGCGGGTTGCGATAACAGGGCAAGTTTCGCCCTGTTTTTAATAATAAGCAGAGTTAAACGTTAAACACGGTGAAATCATTCGCCAGTTCAGTCGCCGGGAAAATTGACCTGCATTCACGTAACAGGTGCTGACAACCTTTGTCATCATAGCGCGAGCTGACGTGGGTAATGATTAGCTTACCGACTCCAGCCTCACGAGCTAGTGTCGCAGCCTGGCGTGTAGAGCTATGGCCGCGACTATTGGCTTTGGCTTCCATGGTTATATCCAGCGTCGCTTCGTGCACCATGACATCGACACCTTTAGCCAGGTCAAGTGCGGCATCGCAGGGGCCGGTATCGCCGAAAATAGCGAGCGCTTTACCTGGCACTGGAGCAGCTAAGTAATCTGCGCCGTTAATCTGCCTTCCATCTTCCAGCATGATTGTTTTGCCCGCTTTTAATTCCTGAAACAGTGGGCCAGGCGGTACGCCAGCAGCTTTTAATGCCTGGGCATTTAATGCACCCGGTTTATCATGTTCTTCAATACGATAGCCATAGCATTCCAGTGGGTGTTCCATTGGATAAGCGGTCACTTTGCGCAGGCCATCATCGAGAATTTCGCCAGCGCCAATTTCGACAATTTCCAGCGGATAATCGGTCCATGAGCCGCTAATCCGCAGCGCGGTTTCCACAAATTCACGGATACCTTGCGGACCATAAATCGTTAAGGGTTGGATAATGCCTGACATAGAACGACTGCACAGCAAGCCGGGTAAACCAAAAAGATGATCGCCATGAAGGTGACTGATAAAAATCTTGTCCAGTTTTCCAGGGTTAAAGGCGGTATGCAGTAGCTGATGCTGGGTGCCTTCACCGCAGTCAAACAACCAAAGTCCGCTCTGGGTCGGATGTTGCAGGTTAAGCAATATTGCCGTGACATTGCGCGTACGGGTTGGCACACCGGCTGAAGTACCTAAAAAAATTAATTCCATGAGTTCATCACGTTTCAAAAAATATTCCGGCTAGTATAAGGCATACATCTAAAAGGAGAGCATTATGATTGAATGGCAAGATCTGCATCACTCTGAATTATCGGTTTCCCAGCTTTATGCCTTATTACAACTGCGTTGCGCGGTGTTTGTTGTCGAGCAGAATTGCCCTTATCAGGATATCGATGGTGATGATTTGACGGGGGATAATCGCCATATTCTCGGTTGGAAAAATGATGAACTGGTGGCGTATGCGAGGATTCTGAAAAGTGATGATGATCTTGAGCCGGTCGTTATAGGTCGGGTGATTGTCAGTGAAGCGTTGCGTGGCGAAAAAGTGGGGCAGCAGCTGATGAGTAAAACACTCGAAACATGTACGCATCACTGGCCTGATAAGCCTGTTTACCTCGGGGCGCAGGCGCATCTGCAAAACTTCTACCAGAGTTTCGGTTTTATCCCTGTGACGGAGGTCTATGAAGAAGATGGTATCCCACACATTGGGATGGCACGCGAGGTAATTCAGGCGTAATCAATAACCCTTGTCTATAGTTAGTGACAGGTTTTACGCAAATGGAGAACGAGAATGTCTAATCAGTTTGGTGATACACGTATCGATGACGACCTGACGCTGCTTAGTGAAACACTGGAAGAGGTGCTCCGCTCCTCTGGCGATCCCGCCGATCAGAAATATGTTGAGCTGAAAGCGCGTGCAGAAAAAGCGCTGGATGATGTGAAAAAACGGGTTAGCCAGGCTTCAGACAGTTATTACTATCGGGCGAAGCAGGCTGTTTATCGTGCTGATGACTACGTCCACGAAAAACCCTGGCAAGGAATTGGTGTGGGCGCGGCCGTTGGGCTGGTACTAGGACTGTTGCTGGCACGCCGTTAAAACCTCCCTACACCGGGGTACTGCATTTTTTTTGTAGTACCCCGTATAATGTGAGGCTTTTAACAGGGAGAGGTCCGCGTGCAATCACTTACTACGGCGCTGGAAAATCTACTGCGCCATTTGTCGCAAGAGATTCCGGCGACACCCGGCATTCGGGTTATCGATATTCCTTTCCCTCTCAAAGACGCTTTTGATGCCTTGAGCTGGCTGGCCAGTCAGCAAACATACCCGCAATTCTACTGGCAACAACGTAATGGTGATGAAGAAGCTGTCGTCCTGGGCGCGATTACCCGTTTTACGTCGTTGGACCAGGCACAACGTTTTCTTCGCCAGCACCCGGAACACGCCGACTTACGCATTTGGGGGCTGAATGCTTTTGACCCGTCGCAGGGCAATTTACTTTTACCCCGCCTGGAATGGCGACGCTGTGGCGGTAAAGCCACGCTGCGGCTGACGCTATTCAGCGAAAGCTCCCTTCAGCACGATGCGATTCAGGCAAAAGAATTTATCGCCACACTGGTGAGTATCAAGCCCTTGCCTGGGTTACATTTAACCACCACGCGAGAACAACACTGGCCGGACAAAACGGGCTGGACGCAATTAATCGAACTGGCAACGAAAACCATCGCCGAAGGTGAGCTCGACAAAGTGGTGCTCGCTCGGGCAACTGACCTGCATTTCGCAAGTCCGGTCAACGCGGCGGCGATGATGGCTGCCAGTCGTCGACTGAATCTGAATTGCTACCATTTTTACATGGCCTTTGATGGCGAAAATGCTTTTCTTGGCTCTTCACCGGAACGGTTATGGCGGCGGCGTGACAAAGCGCTGCGTACTGAAGCGCTGGCGGGAACAGTAGCAAATAATCCTGATGATAAGCAGGCGCAGCAGTTAGGAGAGTGGCTGATGGCGGATGATAAAAACCAGCGCGAGAACATGCTGGTGGTGGAAGATATCTGCCAACGATTACAGGCCGATACCCAGACGCTGGATGTTTTACCGCCGCAGGTACTGCGTCTGCGTAAAGTGCAGCATCTTCGCCGCTGTATCTGGACTTCACTCAACAAAGCGGATGATGTGATCTGTTTACATCAGTTGCAGCCAACGGCAGCAGTTGCTGGCTTACCGCGCGATCTGGCGCGACAGTTTATCGCCCGTCACGAACCGTTCACCCGAGAATGGTACGCCGGTTCTGCGGGCTATCTCTCATTACAACAAAGCGAATTCTGCGTTTCCCTGCGCTCAGCAAAAATTAGCGGCAATGTCGTGCGATTATATGCTGGCGCGGGCATTGTCCGTGGTTCCGACCCCGAGCAAGAGTGGCAGGAAATCGACAACAAAGCGGCAGGGCTGCGTACTTTATTACAAATGGAATAGTAATGAGTCGCATCATTACCGATTCATATCAATAATCTATTTTTGTAGCTCCTTATACTTAGCCGCAATATTGATACCGGACAAACTCATGTCAGTAAGCGCATTTAACCGACGCTGGGCGGCGGTCATTCTGGAAGCATTAACGCGTCACGGCGTCAGACACATCTGTATCGCCCCAGGCTCGCGTTCTACACCGTTAACGTTAGCGGCGGCGGAGAATTCCGCATTCATTCACCACACCCATTTCGATGAGCGTGGGTTGGGGCATCTGGCGCTGGGGCTGGCGAAAGTCAGCAAGCAGCCGGTGGCGGTGATTGTGACCTCCGGCACGGCGGTGGCAAATCTCTATCCGGCACTGATTGAAGCCGGGTTAACCGGAGAAAAACTGATTCTCTTAACCGCCGATCGCCCGCCGGAGCTAATTGACTGCGGCGCGAATCAGGCAATTCGCCAGCCGGGAATGTTCGCCTCTCACCCCACGCACAGTATTTCATTGCCGCGCCCGACCCAGGATATCCCCGCACGTTGGCTGGTTTCTACCATCGACCACGCTCTCGGTACGCTTCATGCGGGGGGAGTCCATATCAACTGCCCGTTTGCTGAACCGCTGTATGGCGAAATGGACGATACCGGGCTTAGCTGGCAACAGCGTCTGGGTGACTGGTGGCAGGACGACAAACCGTGGCTGCGTGAAGCGCCTCGTCTGGAAAGTGAAAAACAGCGCGACTGGTTCTTCTGGCGACAAAAGCGCGGCGTGGTGGTTGCCGGGCGCATGAGTGCGGAAGAGGGCAAAAAAGTTGCCCTGTGGGCGCAAACTCTTGGCTGGCCGCTGATTGGCGATGTGCTGTCACAAACCGGGCAGCCGCTGCCGTGTGCCGATCTTTGGTTAGGCAATGCCAAAGCGACCAGCGAGCTGCAGCAGGCGCAAATTGTGGTGCAACTGGGAAGCAGCCTGACGGGGAAACGGCTCCTGCAATGGCAGGCAAGCTGTGAACCAGAAGAGTACTGGATTGTTGATGACATTGAAGGGCGACTTGATCCGGCACACCATCGCGGACGTCGCTTAATTGCCAATATTGCCGACTGGCTGGAGCTGCATCCGGCAGAAAAACGCCAGCCCTGGTGCGTTGAAATCCCGCGCCTGGCGGAACAGGCAATGCAGGCGGTTATTGCCCGCCGTGATGCGTTTGGCGAAGCGCAACTGGCGCATCGCATCAGCGACTATCTGCCTGAACAGGGGCAATTGTTTGTTGGTAACAGCCTGGTGGTACGTCTGATTGATGCGCTTTCGCAACTTCCGGCAGGTTACCCGGTGTACAGCAACCGTGGGGCCAGCGGTATCGACGGGCTGCTTTCGACCGCCGCCGGCGTTCAGCGGGCAAGCGGCAAACCGACGCTGGCGATTGTGGGCGATCTCTCCGCACTTTACGACCTCAATGCGCTGGCGTTATTGCGCCAGGTTTCCGCGCCGCTGGTATTAATTGTGGTGAACAACAACGGCGGGCAAATTTTCTCGCTGCTGCCAACGCCGAAAAGCGAGCGTGAGCGTTTCTATCTGATGCCGCAAAACGTCCATTTTGAGCACGCCGCCGCGATGTTCGAGCTGAAATATCATCGTCCGCAAAACTGGCAGGAACTTGAAACGGCATTTGCCGACGCCTGGCGCACGCCAACCACCACGGTGATTGAAATGGTGGTTAACGACACCGATGGTGCGCAAACGCTCCAGCAACTTCTGGCGCAGGTAAGCCATTTATGATCCTGCACGCGCAGGCAAAACACGGAAAACCAGGTTTACCCTGGCTGGTGTTTTTGCACGGTTTTTCCGGCGATTGCCACGAATGGCAAGAAGTGGGCGAGGCGTTTGCCGACTACTCACGGTTGTATGTTGATCTCCCAGGTCATGGTGGTTCGGCGGCGATTAGCGTCGATGGATTTGATGATGTCACCGACTTACTGCGTAAAACCTTGGTTAGTTACAACATCCTTGACTTCTGGCTGGTGGGGTACTCGCTTGGCGGACGGGTGGCGATGATGGCGGCTTGCCAGGGGCTGACGGGGCTTTGTGGGGTTATTGTCGAAGGCGGGCATCCGGGGCTGCAAAATGCTGAACAACGTGCGGAACGTCAGCGTTCCGATCGCCAATGGGCGCAGCGTTTTTGCACAGAACCGTTAACGGCGGTATTTGCCGACTGGTATCAACAGCCTGTTTTTGCCTCGCTCAATGACGATCAACGCCGGGAGCTGGTGGTGCTGCGCAGCAACAATAATGGCGCAACCCTTGCCGCCATGCTGGAGGCGACTTCTCTCGCCGTCCAGCCTGATTTACGTGCTAACCTTAGCGCCCGCACATTTGCGTTTTATTATTTATGTGGTGAACGTGACAGCAAATTCCGCGCCCTGGCGGCGGAACTGGCTGCCGACTGCCATGTCATTCCTCGCGCCGGACATAACGCGCATCGGGAAAATCCCGCTGGCGTAATCGCAAGTCTGGCGCAGATCTTGCGTTTCTGACTAAAGGACACAATATGATTTATCCTGATGAAGCAATGCTTTACGCACCGGTTGAATGGCACGACTGCTCCGAAGGTTTCGAGGACATTCGTTATGAAAAATCCACCGACGGTATCGCAAAAATCACCATTAATCGTCCGCAGGTGCGCAATGCCTTCCGTCCTCTGACGGTAAAAGAGATGATCCAGGCACTGGCAGATGCGCGTTATGACGACAATATCGGCGTGATCATTCTGACTGGCGCAGGCGATAAAGCGTTCTGCTCCGGTGGTGACCAGAAAGTGCGTGGTGATTACGGCGGCTATAAAGATGATTCCGGCGTACATCACTTGAACGTGCTGGACTTCCAGCGTCAGATCCGTACCTGTCCGAAACCGGTTGTCGCGATGGTGGCTGGCTACTCCATCGGCGGTGGTCACGTTCTGCACATGATGTGCGACCTGACTATCGCAGCAGATAATGCCATCTTCGGTCAGACTGGCCCGAAAGTCGGTTCCTTCGACGGCGGCTGGGGCGCTTCCTACATGGCTCGTATCGTCGGGCAGAAAAAAGCGCGAGAAATCTGGTTCCTGTGCCGTCAGTACGACGCAAAACAGGCGCTGGATATGGGCCTTGTCAACACCGTGGTACCGCTGGCGGATCTGGAAAAAGAAACCGTCCGTTGGTGCCGCGAAATGCTGCAAAACAGCCCGATGGCGCTGCGCTGCCTGAAAGCTGCGCTGAACGCCGACTGTGACGGTCAGGCAGGTCTGCAGGAACTGGCGGGTAACGCCACCATGCTGTTCTACATGACGGAAGAAGGTCAGGAAGGTCGCAACGCCTTCAACCAGAAACGTCAGCCTGATTTCAGCAAATTTAAACGGAATCCGTAATGCGTAGCGCGCAGGTATACCGCTGGCAGATCCCCATGGACGCGGGGGTGGTTCTGCGCGACAGGCGGTTAAAAACCCGCGACGGGCTGTATGTTTGCCTGCGTGAAGGCGAGCGCGAAGGGTGGGGGGAGATCTCCCCACTGCCGGGCTTCAGTCAGGAAACCTGGGAAGAGGCGCAAAGTGTGCTGCTTGCCTGGGTAAATAACTGGCTGGCAGGCGATTGCGAATTACCGCAGCTGCCTTCCGTCGCCTTTGGCGTAAGCTGTGCATTGGCGGAGCTGGCAGATACGCTCCCGCAGGCGGCCAATTACCGTACGGCACCACTGTGTAATGGCGATCCGGACGATCTGATCCTCAAACTTGCCGATATGCCGGGCGAGAAAGTGGCGAAGGTCAAAGTGGGATTGTACGAAGCCGTGCGCGACGGCATGGTGGTGAATCTGTTGCTGGAGGCAATTCCGGATCTGCATTTGCGTCTTGACGCAAATCGCGCCTGGACACCGCTGAAAGGTCAGCAGTTTGCCAAATACGTTAACCCGGATTATCGCCACCGCATCGCGTTTCTCGAAGAGCCGTGCAAAACCCGCGATGATTCCCGCGCGTTTGCCCGTGAAACCGGCATTGCCATTGCCTGGGATGAAAGCCTGCGTGAGTCTGATTTTGCCTTTGTGGCGGAAGAAGGCGTGCGCGCGGTAGTTATCAAACCCACGCTCACGGGCAGCCTGGAGAAAGTACGCGAGCAGGTGCAGGCGGCGCATGCGCTGGGGCTGACGGCGGTGATCAGTTCATCTATTGAGTCAAGCTTAGGCTTAACGCAACTGGCGCGGATTGCCGCCTGGTTAACACCAGAGACTATTCCAGGGCTGGACACGCTGGATCTGATGCAGGCGCAGCAGGTTCGTCGCTGGCCGGGTAGCCCACTGCCGTTAGTGGACATTAATGCACTGGAGCGGCTGCTATGATCTTCTCTGACTGGCCGTGGCGTCACTGGCGGCAAGTGCGGGGAGAAACCATCGCCTTACGTCTTAATGACGAGCAACTCAACTGGCGCGAGCTTTGTGCTCGCGTCGATGAATTAGCCTCCGGCTTTGCGGTGCAGGGTGTGGTTGAGGGCAGCGGCGTGATGTTGCGGGCGTGGAATACGCCGCAAACGCTGCTGGCCTGGCTGGCGTTACTGCAATGCGGGGCGCGGGTGTTGCCCGTGAACCCTCAGCTGCCGCAACCGTTGCTTGAAGAATTGCTGCCCAATCTTACGCTGCAATTTGCGCTGGTGCTGGATGGGGAAAACACGTTTCCGGCATTAACTTCGCTGCACATTCAGCTGGTTGAAGGCGCACATGCCGCTACGTGGCAGCCGACGCGTCTGTGCTCAATGACGTTGACCTCGGGTTCTACCGGTTTGCCGAAAGCCGCTGTCCATACTTATCAGGCCCATCTTGCCAGTGCGCAAGGTGTGTTATCGCTGATTCCGTTTGGCGATCACGATGATTGGTTGCTCTCTTTACCGCTGTTTCACGTCTCCGGTCAGGGAATTATGTGGCGCTGGTTATACGCTGGTGCGCGGATGACGGTACGTGATAAACAGCCATTGGAGCAAATGCTGGCAGGCTGTACTCACGCTTCACTGGTGCCAACACAACTCTGGCGTTTGCTGGTTAACCGTAGTTCCGTTTCCCTGAAAGCGGTGTTACTTGGCGGCGCGGCTATCCCGGTCGAGTTGACGGAACAGGCGCGCGAGCAGGGGATTCGTTGCTTTTGCGGCTATGGTCTGACCGAGTTTGCCTCCACGGTGTGTGCGAAAGAAGCCGACGGCCTGGCAGACGTTGGTTCGCCGCTGCCGGGTCGGGAAGTGAAAATCGTTAATAATGAAGTGTGGCTGCGGGCTGCCAGTATGGCAGAAGGTTACTGGCGTAACGGGCAACTGGTTTCACTGGTTAATGACGAAGGCTGGTACGCTACGCGCGATCGCGGTGAGATGCATAATGGCAAGCTGACCATTGTCGGACGTTTAGACAATCTATTCTTCAGTGGCGGAGAGGGTATTCAGCCGGAAGAAGTCGAGCGCGTAATTGCTGCACATCCTGCGGTTTTGCAGGTGTTTATCGTCCCCGTTGCCGACAAGGAGTTTGGTCATCGACCGGTGGCGGTGATGGAGTATGACCACGAGAGCGTTGATCTTAGTGAATGGGTGAAAGATAAGCTGGCCCGTTTTCAACAACCGGTGCGCTGGCTAACTCTGCCGCCGGAGCTGAAAAACGGCGGTATTAAAACTTCACGTCAGGCGCTAAAAGAGTGGGTGCAACGTCAGCAATAATTAACCCTCCGTTTCACTTCTCATTTCTGCCATTCCATTGCCGTTGATAAAGAGTTTATCTGTTAATCTGTAAATTGATGTGAAAACTCTTAGCAAACAGGATAATGCAATGGAATGGCTGGTCAAAAAATCGTGCTGCAATAAACAAGATAACAGACATGTACTTATGCTCTGCGATGCTGGCGGCGCGATAAAAATGATCGCCGAAGTGAAGAGTGACTTCGCCGTGAAAGTGGGGGATTTACTCTCGCCTTTGCAGAATGCGCTTTATTGTATTAATCGTGAAAAGCTGCATACGGTGAAAGTCCTCTCGGCAAGCAGTTATAGCCCCGATGAGTGGGAACGGCAGTGTAAAGTGGCAGGGAAAACTCAGTAACGTTGTTTTGTCGTGGGCAGGAAAATCAGCATCAACCCGCTCATAATACAGGCTACTCCCAGTAGTGCTTTCAGCGAAAAAGTCCCTTCCCAGCCGGGAAGTACCATTGAAGCAATCCATACCAGCACATAACTCATACTGAGCAAGGCATAGGCTTTGCTTAGCGCAAGTTTATGAAGCGTTTTATACCAACAAAAAACGGAAAGCAGATAACCCAGCAGCCCGAGTAACAGTATCCGGGCATCCAGGCCAAAAGCTAACAGAGCCGCGATAAAATCCCATAAGTGCGTCATCGGCGGCAGATGACTCGCCGCAAAACCCAGGCTTAATTGCGCAACTGAGGCAATAATGACGCTGAATAATCCCCACATCAGGCCCATTACACCGTACTCCCGAGGATCACAATGCCGCCAATAATGAACGCCACCCCACACCAGTGACGCGGCGATACCGGTTCGTGCCACAGTTTTACTGCAGCCAGCGTCACCCAGACAAAATTCAGACTTAACATCGGGTAAGCAATGCCTACCGGTACGTTCTGCAAGACCAGCAGCCAGAGCACCATGGCAAGACCAAGACAAGCCAGCGCCAGTCCCAGCCACAGCACGATATGTTTGCGCCGTTTGTTTATCGCCACAAAGCAGGTTGCCTGTTTCTGACACAACTGCCCGGCAACGCTAAGCAAGCTGGCAAAGACTAATGTTAGCCAGATCATTTGGGACGATACTGAATCAGCACCAGACGCTCCTGACGATCGATGGCATCTGCGGGCGGAATGGCGAGACTGTTGATATCTTCATCGCGGTCAACCGAAAGCACGAGAGTAATAATCCCCTCCTGACGATGTTGATTAAGCCAGTTTGCGAACTCATCACCGCTGACAAATCTCCCTTTCGCATCCGGATAATTAAGGCCGTATTTCAACTCACCTGTCTGGCGATACATGATGATGTCATCGCGTTGCAGGCTCCATGCCAGACCTGCGGCAACACCGACGCTATCAGTAAGAATATAGCGGCTTGGCTGAAGTGATTCTTGTGTCATCTCGACAAAAAATTGCGGATGTTTTCCTTCCATAACTCTGTCAGGAATTGAAAATCCTACCAGCAACGCCAGCCCCAGCGGGCAAAGCGCGGCAAAAGGCCAGGTCTTTTCGACGTTTGTTAAGGTGTACCAGCCGAAAAATGCCCATAGCGAAAAAATCGACCAGGCACAAAAGACTTTATAGCTCTCGAAGGTTTGCCACACCGGCGTGTTCATTGGTCCCCACGGGGAGACCACAAATGTGGCAATAATGCCAGTGACGCCAAAAGCGATGTTAATCCAGCCATTAATCCGCAGCGCCAGAGGATTATTTTTTGCTGCCAGCAAAGCGTAATGCGCCATCAGCATTGCCAGAGATGCAAAGCAGGAAAGAATATAGGTGGGCAATTTACCTTTAGCGACGGAGAAAAACAGCAGCGGCATTATCGTCCAGCTCAACAAATAGACGGTTGCGGAATGCTTGCGGTTTTTCCAGCCTGTGTACAGTGCACCGGGGAGTAATCCCAGCCACGGCAGGCTACCGGCAATGATGACCGGCACGTAGTACCAGAACGGAGCTCTATGTTGGGCATCATCCAGTGCAAAGCGTTGAATATGCTCAACCCAGAAAAAATAGTGCCAGAAGTTAGGCTCCCGCTGCGCTATCGCCAGTCCCCAAGGGAGAACCGTCAGTACGCAACTGATAACCGCCAGCCAGCCGTAAATAAAGAGATCTTTCCAGCGTTTTTGCGTCGCTACCCATGGCAGCACGCTTAATACCGGCACGGCAAGGGCGAGAAAACCTTTGGTCATCACCCCCATGCCGCAGGTGATTCCCAGCAGTAAAAATCCTGCGCTTTTGCCTTTCCACGTCTGTGCCTGCATTGCCAGCCAGAAGCTGCACATTCCCGCCACCAGCCAGAATGCAATAAACGGATCGAGCACGGCATAAGTGCCGATGGCATAGACAATAAACAATGAGAGATAAATTACTGTGGCGAGTAGAGCCAGACGTTTATCGCGCCATAAGCGCAGAGTAAACCAGGTCACCAGCGCGGCAGTTAACAGGGTCGCAAAGATAACGCCTGCCCGCACACCAAAGTTATTCGCGCCAAATAGCCATTGCCCAATGCTGTTAATCCAGTATCCGGCAATGGGTTTTTCGAAATAACGTAGCCCTAACAGATGGGGCACAATCCAGTCGCCGGATGCCAGCATTTCTCGACTGATTTCCGCATAACGCGTTTCATCGGGTTGCCAGAGCAGACGCGTGCTGATCGGTAACAGGTAATAGCAGGCAATAAACGCGAAGAGGCCGATAAGGTAACGTACCGATTTCATCAGCGACTACCCGCAATTTGTTGGCAACCCAGCCAGCCTTCACGTCCGGCAATATTTCCGCGAACAACTTGTCCGAGCGGCAACGTCTCTGATAACAGTTCGCTTAAAGGGCAAAATGTCACGCCTTCCTGAGCTGCGCGTTTGAGGAGATCCACAAAATTATGCTGATAAGCGCAGCCTTCAACTTCTGCATGAATGGTATAAACCGGCGTGCCTTTATCTCGCAGGATGCGGTTGAGTAACCAACCGTTAAAATCTTCTGCTTTCACATCCCGACCAATCACTTCATCCCAGGTGGGTAAGGTCACCGGAATTTGCGCAGTGCCAGGGTTTCCTGATTCGAGCAATGGACGGAACGGCATGGCCCCACGACAATCGCTGTTGTAGCGCAAATGGAACGCTTCTTTTGCTTCGATCACCTTCTGGTCGGCACGCCAGCCCGCAGCGGCAGAACAGGTTACCGGTTGACCGATAATCTCTTCCAGAGTGCGAAGACCGCGTGCAATATCGTCGATCATTGTTTGCCGATCCCAGTTACCGCTACGGGCTTGCCAGGCATGGTGATCCCAGGCGTGCAGGCCGACTTCGTGATGTTTAGCCGCTTCACGAATGATATCGGCATTGGCATGACCAATCTCTTTACCTGGCCAGGCCGTACCTGCCAGTAAAATATCCCAGCCATAAAGCGATGCCGCGTTTGAGCGCAGCATCTTCCACAAAAACTGTGGCTTCACCAGTCGCCAGAGATGGCGGCCCATATTGTCCGGGCCGACGCTGAAAAAAATGCTGGCCTGAATATTATGCTTACTCAAGATTTCCAGCAGACGCGGCACGCCTTCACGGGTGCCACGAAAGGTATCGACATCAATGCGTAAGCCTACTTTGGTCATGATGGTTTATCCGTAAGATCAACGGTGCGCAGGAAGAAATCCAGCGTTTCGTCGATGGTTTCCTGCATATCAATTTTCGGCTCCCAGTCCAGGCAGCGGTGGGCATTGCGGATGCTCGGTTTACGATGCTCTACGTCCTGATATCCTTTGCCGTAGTAGCTGCTACTTTCGACAACGCGAAAGCCCGCAAACGGTGGGAAATGATGGCGCAGCGGATGTTTTTCGAAGCTCGCCAGCAGCATCTCGCCCAGTTCCTCAATGCTCGCTTCGTTCTCAGGATTGCCAATGTTGATAATTTCACCGTCGCAGCGATTTCCCGCATTTTCGATAATGCGGTATAACGCCTCGATACCATCGCGAATATCAGTAAAGCAGCGTTTTTGTTTTCCGCCATCAATCAGCTTAATCGGTGAACCTTCTACCAGATTGAGAATGAGTTGCGTAATAGCGCGGGAGCTGCCAATTCGCGCTGCATTAAGGTTATCCAGTCGTGGTCCCATCCAGTTAAACGGGCGGAAGAGGGTGAACTGTAAACCCTCTTTTTCGCCATAGGCCCAGATCACCCGATCAAGTAATTGTTTTGATACCGAATAAATCCAGCGTGGTTTATTCACCGGGCCGACGATTAAATTAGAATGGTCCTCATCGAAGTATTTATCGCTACACATCCCATAAACTTCTGAAGTTGACGGGAAGATGATTCGCTTACGGTACTTCACGCAGTAGCGGATAATGCGCAGATTCTCTTCAAAATCGAGTTCAAATACGCGCAGCGGGTTGCGGGTATATTCAATCGGCGTGGCTATCGCCACCAGCGGCAAGACGACATCACATTTTTTGACATGATACTCAATCCATTCGGAATGAATACTGATATCGCCTTCAACAAAGTGAAAATGCGGATGATTCAGAAAACGGCTTATCGCATCGCTGCCAATATCCAGACCGTAAACTTCATAATGATCTTCGCGCAGCAGGCGTTCTGTCAGATGGTTGCCAATAAAGCCATTCACCCCGAGGATGAGTACCCGGGTACGGCGTCGGGCGGTGCAGGCAGGATGGCTATTCAAGCGTGAACCTTGCACCAGGCCCAGCGTCTGCGCTAATTGCGAGCCCTGCATAGTAATGCCGTCGCCCGCCTGTCCGGTGACGATTTCCAGCGCGCCATCGCCACAGGCAATCAGCAGTGGCGCAACAGAAATCACGCTCCCCGGCTGTGCTTTGCTGGCATGAGGATGAACACGCGACGACCAGACGGTGAATTTCTGATTGCCAACATAGCTGAAGGCACCCGGCCACGGATCGGCAACGGCACGTACCATGTTGTGCAGTACGGATGCCGGTTTATGCCATTCAAGGAAACTGTCATCCGGCGTTCTGCGACCAAAACAGGTGGCTTCGTTTTCGCGCTGGGCGATTTCCAGAATATTACCGTGTTTAATGGCGGGTAATGTCTGTTCCAGTAGCTGGCGCGCGGCATGGCACAATTTATGATGCAGCGTAATAGCGATATCGTCTGGCGCAATGGCAATGCGCAGTTGCGCCACAATGGCCCCGGCATCGGCACGTTTCACCATTCGGTGCAATGTAACGCCAGTTTCCGTTTCACCGTTGACCAGCACCCAGTTCAGCGGCGCGCGACCACGATATTTTGGTAACAGCGAACCATGCAGATTAAATGCACCTGCGGGAGCGAGCTGCAAAATTTCGTCGTAAATAAGATGGCGATAATAAAAAGAGAAAATCACATCTGGCGACAGTTGGGCAATGCGTTCCACCCACAGCGGATGATTAACGTTATCCGGCGCATAAACCGGAATGCCTCTTTCCGCCGCCAGACGAGCCACCGAACCATAAAAGGCTTTTTCACCGGGATTATCAGTATGGGTAAAAATGGCGCTAATTTCGTAACCGGCAGCCAGCAGGGCTTCAATACCGAGGCATCCCATATCGTGGTAGGCAAAAACGACGGTTTTCATTATTCATTTTCCTTGCTGGATGGACGGATAACTTGCTGAACAAAATAGCGGGGGCGGGCGCGGACATCGGTGTAGATCCTGCCGATATATTCACCGAGTAATCCCATGCCGATAAACTGAGCGCCAATAAAAGTAAACAGCACGGCAAATAGCATAAAGACGCCTTCTGCCGCCCATTGTGGTCCGAAGGTCAGGCGTAAAATCACCAGCAGCACCGCAATGCTAAAACCTCCAATCGCAATAATGCTGCCGAGCAGACTCAGCATACGTAGCGGCGTTGTGGTAAGGCAGGTCACCAGGTCGTACATCAAATTAATCAGGCGCATAAAACTGTATTTGGATTCACCAAACTCACGCTCGGCATGATGTACTGGAATTTCAATGGCACGGCGGGCGAAGATATTCGCCAGAATCGGGATAAAGGTGCTGCGTTCATGGCAGTGCAACATCGCATCGACAATATGACGGCGATAGGCGCGCAGCATACAACCGTAATCACCCATCGCTTTGCCAGTGGTGCGCTGAATAAGCCGGTTAATCATCTTCGAAGCGGTTTTACGAAACCAGCTGTCCTGGCGGTTCTGGCGTACAGTCCCTACCACGTCGTAACCTTCATCGGCTTTTGCCACCAGGCGGGGGATTTCTTCTGGCGGATTCTGGAGATCGGCATCAAGGGTAATAATTAAGTCGCCAGTAACGTGACTGAATCCCGCCATAATCGCTGAATGTTGCCCGTAATTGCGGTTAAGCAAAATAGACACAATATGGCTGTTCTCCGCTTGTGAGGCTTCGACCAGCATATGCGCGGAATTATCGCTACTGCCGTCATCAATCAGCAGGATCTCATACTCTTTCCCCAACGATTCACAGGCTGTGGTGGTGCGCCTGATTAATTCCGGTAAGCTTTCCTGCTCGTTATAAACGGGAATAACCACCGAGACTTTCTTAACAGGGTGGATTTCAAACATGGCTTATTGTCCTGCGAGTTGCTGAAGGGCTGTGATGACACGGTCGGCATCGGCGGTGGTCATATCCGGGAACAGCGGCAAAGAACAGATGCGTTCGCTATTCCATTCGGTATTCGGTAACGACAGCGTGGGAAAACGCTCGCGATAATATTTTTGTGTGTGAGCGGCGCGGAAATGTAACCCGGTACCAATGCCTCTTTCTTTTAACGCTTCCATCAACGCATTTCGACTGATACCACAACGTTGTTCATCGACACGAATAATAAACAGATGCCAGGCGTGAACGTGCGGCCAGGCGGGAAGACTTAATGGCTGAAAGGGGAGAGCTGCCAGTGCTTGCTGATATTGCAGGGCAATTTCGCGCCGACGGGTGTTGAGGTACTCTAATTTGGCTAACTGTGTCATGGCAATCGCGGCGTTAATATCGGTCAGATTGTACTTATAGCCCGGCGTTAAGACTTCAGCCTGCGGTGCACGGCCCCAGGTTTGTCTGTCATAGGCATCGACACCCAGACCGTGAAATTTCAGCATCCGTAGCTGGCGGGCAAGATTTTCATTATCAGTAACAATCAGGCCACCTTCCGCACAGGTAATATTTTTGATGGCGTGAAACGAAAAAATAGCGGTACCTTTTGCTCCAATATGTCGCCCTTTGTAATACGTACCGACGGCATGGGCTGCATCTTCGATAACTGCGATGCCGTAACGTTCGCCAATGGCGCGAATGGCGTCAATATCTGCTGGCGCACCGGCATAATGCACCGGAATGATGGCTTTAGTGCGTGGCGTAATGGCTGACTCGATAGCTTCAGGCGTGACCATCAGCGTATCGCGGTCGACATCCACCATTACCGGCGTTGCACCCAACAAGGAGATCATATTGAGAGTTGAAACCCAGGTCAGGGAAGGCGTAATCACTTCATCACCCTTGCCAATTTCCAACGCCATTAGCGTGATATGCATTCCGGCGGTGGCTGAACTGACCGCGATGGCATGCTGATTTCCCGTCAACTGGCAAAAGGCTTGCTCAAGCGCCTGATTCTTCGGGCCGGTTGTGATCCAACCGGATTCGAGAACCTCTTTAACTGCAGCGAGTTCCTCCACGCCCATTGCTGGTCGCGAAAAAGGCAAAAATTCTGACATTGCTTTTCCTTCCGCCATTGAATACCTGTCCACTTATATTTGCTATAAAGAGTGTTGTGTATATTTTGCCTTTTGGAGCGAAATTTTAAGGATAGAATATTAACTTAACCTTAAGAAACTAATATTAGACGTAAATATTGAAATTTTTATATTTTTTCTTATTTAGGCTTTGCATTTGGCAAAATTTTGAGGCATTTTGCCGACATCGTAGGATTTTTAATATTACACCAACTGCGAATTATCGCCAGAAATGTCGCTCAATTTCACGGTAATTGTCTGGTTGCGCTTGTCTATAGGTGGAGTTTACGTGTTAGCTTTTTGCCGCTCTTCGTTGAAGTCAAAAAAATATATCATCATTTTACTGGCGCTCGCTGCAATTGCCGGACTGGGTACTCATGCCGCCTGGAGTAGCAATGGTTTGCCACGTATCGACAATAAAACACTGGCCAGACTGGCACAGCAGCACCCGGTTGTCGTTTTGTTTCGTCATGCTGAACGTTGCGACCGTTCAACCAATCAATGCTTGTCAGATAAAACAGGTATTACGGTTAAAGGTACCCAGGATGCCCGTGAACTGGGCAACGCTTTTAGTGCTGATATCCCTGATTTCGATCTTTATTCCAGTAATACCGTCCGGACCATTCAGTCGGCTACCTGGTTTTCAGCGGGTAAAAAATTGACGGTAGATAAACGACTTCTTCAGTGCGGTAATGAGATTTATAGTGCAATTAAGGACTTACAAAGCAAAGCGCCTGATAAAAATATCGTTATTTTCACCCATAATCATTGCCTGACATATATTGCTAAAGATAAGCGTGACGCGACATTTAAACCTGATTATCTGGATGGTTTAGTCATGCATGTGGAAAAAGGCAAAGTTTATCTGGATGGGGAATTCGTTAACCACTAAATTTTCAATCTGACAGCCAGTAATGGCTGTCATCATTGTTACAGAAGACCTTTCAAACGTAACGTTTTTCGGGTGGCGACATTCAAATCATAATGCACCAGATCTTCAGGTTTTACCCACGCGTAGTCCTGAAACTCTTCGTTTATTTTCACTTCTCGGTTGGCAGAAACGCAGTCAAAAATCAGGTAAATCATATAAATCTCTTCCTTGCGACCATCTGCATACGTCTTGGTGCGAATATCATCGCTGAAGGTCCACGGCGTGATTTCTGTCAAAAGCAGCTGTTCTCCCAGTTCTTCGCGAATTTCGCGGCGTAGTGCCTCTTCAATTCGTTCGCCAGGCTCCACGCCGCCACCCGAAATCGCCCATTGACCGGGGAAAACGCCGCGATCGTCGGCCATTTTACACAGCAAATAAGCACCATCATTTTGAATCAAAGGGCATACAATAGTCCGTTGTCGCACAGGGATATTCCTTATAAATAAAAAGAAACCATGAGAATACGGTAACTCACAAATATGTGAAAGTGACAGTAATCTCTTTTGCGATGATAACTGTACTTATTATTATTTTTGTGTGTATCGATAAAGTGTGTTTATTTTTTCGGCATTTAATTATTTAAGAAGTATTTAGTTACAATAAGTGACTAGATCCTTTTTTTCGCTCATTGAATCCTCTGTGCCAGGCAGTACAATCCCGCAGCTTTGGGAATTTTGATTAATTGCTTGTGGGAAAGGGGATAATGAAAAAAATTGCGCTAGCAGGTCTGGCCGGAATGCTGTTGGTTTCTGCATCGGTCAATGCAATGAGCATCAGCGGTCAGGCGGGTAAAGAATACACCAATATTGGTGTCGGTTTTGGGACTGAAACGACGGGCCTGGCGTTAAGCGGTAACTGGACACATAACGACGACGACGGTGATGTCGCTGGCGTGGGGCTGGGGTTGAATCTGCCTCTCGGGCCGTTAATGGCGACCGTTGGCGGAAAAGGCGTTTACACCAACCCGAATTACGGCGATGAAGGTTATGCCGCAGCGGTAGGAGGTGGTTTGCAGTGGAAAATTGGCAACAGCTTCCGTTTGTTTGGCGAGTATTACTACTCTCCGGATTCGCTCTCCAGCGGTATTCAAAGTTATGAAGAAGCGAATGCTGGCGCGCGTTACACCATTATGCGTCCAGTCAGTATTGAGGCGGGTTATCGCTACCTGAATCTGTCGGGTAAAGACGGTAACCGCGACAACGCCGTGGCTGACGGCCCGTATGTTGGGGTTAACGCCAGTTTCTGATCCCTTCCGGCGCGGCATTCTGTCGCGCCATTCAGTTTCTTACTACGCCTTATCTCCCTTTGCGTTATAGTGATTCGATAACAAAAGCAGGAGATAACCATGTTAAAAGTGGAAATGTTATCCACCGGGGATGAAGTGTTACACGGGCAAATCGTTGACACTAACGCTGCCTGGCTGGCCGATTTTTTCTTTCATCAGGGGTTGCCATTATCTCGCCGCAATACGGTGGGGGATAACCTTGATGACTTAGTCACCATTCTTCGCGAACGTAGTCAGCACGCCGATGTGCTGATCGTTAACGGCGGGCTGGGACCGACCAGCGATGATTTAAGCGCACTCGCCGCTGCGACAGCAAAAGGTGAAGGCCTGGTGCTGCATGAAGCCTGGCTCAAAGAGATGGAACGCTATTTCCACGAACGTGGACGAGTAATGGCACCGAGCAACCGTAAACAAGCGGAGCTGCCTGCCAGTGCTGAATTTATCAATAACCCGGTAGGCACCGCCTGTGGTTTTGCCGTGCAGCTTAATCGTTGCCTGATGTTCTTTACTCCCGGCGTACCGTCAGAATTTAAGGTGATGGTCGAGCACGAAATCCTGCCGCGCCTGCGCGAGCGTTTTTCTTTACCGCAGCCGCCGGTTTGTCTGCGTTTGACTACTTTTGGTCGTTCGGAAAGCGATCTGGCACAAAGCCTGGACACTCTACAACTGCCGCCGGGCGTAACAATGGGCTATCGCTCCTCAATGCCTATCATCGAACTGAAACTCACCGGACCGGCAAGCGAGCAACAGGCGATGGAAAAACTGTGGCTGGATGTTAAACGTGTTGCCGGACAGAGCGTGATTTTCGAAGGCACTGAAGGACTGCCCGCGCAGATCAGTCGCGAATTGCAAAACCGCCAGTTCAGCCTGACGTTGAGCGAGCAATTCACCGGTGGTTTATTGGCTTTGCAACTTTCTCGCGCAGGTGCTCCATTGCTGGCGTGTGAAGTGGTTCCTTCACAGGAGGAAACCCTGGCGCAAACTGCGCACTGGATTACAGAACGGCGGGCCAACCATTTTGCCGGGCTGGCACTGGCTGTTTCGGGTTTCGAGAACGAGCATCTCAACTTTGCGCTAGCCACGCCAGACGGCACTTTCGCTCTGCGTGTGCGTTTCAGCACTACGCGCTACAGCCTGGCTATCCGTCAGGAAGTGTGCGCAATGATGGCACTGAATATGCTGCGCCGTTGGTTAAACGGCCAGGATATCGCCAGTGAGCATGGCTGGATTGAGGTTGTTGAGTCCATGACCTTATCTGTCTGATTCCGCCACTCTGTGCCGGTTTACTGCACCGGCACATTCCCCCTCCGGCAAAATTTGTCCAACCTGTTGTACTCAATAAGAAAAAATCCGTGCGCTGATTCACAAATTTGTGCGTAATTTCTCCAGTCTGCTGGACGAGGAGCGGGATTTGATGCGCTTCACAATTTTACTCCCCCTGAGCAACGAGACTGATTCCAGTATCTAAGACTGGAGTCCAGTATGTTGGAATCAAGCAAAGTTCCCGCCCTGACACGGGCTATTGATATTCTCAATTTGATTGCCCGCATTGGCCCCTGTAGTGCTGCGACGATCATTGACACATTGGGAATCCCTAAAAGCACGGCCTATTTGCTGCTTAATGAACTCAGGCGTCAGCGTTTTCTTAGCCTTGATCACCAGGAAAATTTTTGTTTGTGGACCAGGCTGGTGGAGCTTTCCGGTCATGCGTTAAGCAAGATGGATCTCCGGGAACTGGCTCGACCGCGTTTGACGCAACTGATGGATACCACCGGGCTGTTATGTCACCTGGGGATTATTGATAACGGCAGCGCTTATTACATTTTGAAAGTGGAGTCATCAGCCACTATCAGCGTGCGTTCCCATGAAGGAAAAAGCCTTTCGCTTTATCGCTCCGGAATAGGTAAATGCCTGCTTGCCTGGCAACCTGCAGCGGTACAGCAAAGTATTATCGAAGGGCTGGTCTGGGAGCAGGCGACACCCACAACGATTACTCATCCACAGCAACTTCACGAAGAACTGGCGCGTATTCGCCGTCAGGGCTGGAGCTATGACAACGGCGAAGATTACGCCGATGTCCGTTGTGTCGCTGCGCCGGTGTTTAACGCCAATAACGAGCTTACCGCTGCGATCTCGGTGGTCGGTACCCGCTTACAAATCAATGAAGAATACCGTGATTATCTGGCGGGCAAGGCCATTGCCTGCGCCAGGGATATTTCACGTCTGTTGGGATGGAAAAGTCCCTTTGACTTACAAGCCTCATAACAATGGAGAACATCATGACCCTACCAAAAATTAAACAGGTTCGCGCCTGGTTTACTGGCGGTGCGACAGCAGAAAAAGGCGCTGGCGGCGGTGATTATCACGACCAGGGGGCGAATCACTGGATAGACGATCATATTGCCACCCCGATGAGTAAATACCGCGATTACGAGCAGTCACGCCAGTCATTTGGCATTAACGTTCTTGGCACGTTGGTTGTTGAAGTCGAAGCAGAAAACGGCCAGACCGGATTCGCCGTTTCGACAGCCGGTGAAATGGGCTGTTTTATTGTCGAAAAACATCTTAACCGTTTCATTGAGGGTAAATGTGTCAGTGATATCAAACTGATCCACGATCAAATGCTCAGTGCCACCCTGTATTACTCCGGCTCTGGTGGCCTGGTGATGAATACGATTTCTTGTGTCGATCTGGCTCTGTGGGATCTGTTCGGCAAAGTGGTCGGGCTTCCGGTTTATAAACTTTTAGGCGGCGCTGTTCGTGATGAGATTCAGTTCTACGCCACAGGTGCGCGTCCGGATCTGGCAAAAGAGATGGGCTTTATCGGTGGCAAAATGCCGACGCACTGGGGGCCACATGATGGCGATGCGGGGATCCGCAAAGATGCCGCTATGGTCGCGGATATGCGTGAAAAATGCGGTGAGGATTTCTGGTTAATGCTCGACTGCTGGATGAGTCAGGACGTGAACTATGCGACCAAACTGGCCCACGCTTGCGCGCCCTATAACCTGAAATGGATCGAAGAGTGCCTGCCGCCACAGCAGTATGAAAGTTATCGCGAACTGAAACGCAACGCGCCAGTCGGAATGATGGTCACCAGCGGTGAGCACCACGGCACACTGCAATCTTTTCGTACGCTTTCAGAAACCGGTATCGACATTATGCAGCCGGATGTTGGCTGGTGCGGTGGTTTAACCACGCTGGTGGAAATTGCCGCAATCGCCAAATCCAGGGGGCAACTGGTGGTGCCGCACGGTTCGTCTGTTTACTCTCACCATGCGGTGATCACCTTCACCAATACGCCATTCAGCGAATTCCTGATGACCAGCCCGGATTGTTCAACGATGCGTCCGCAGTTTGACCCGATTCTGCTCAATGAGCCGGTTCCGGTGAATGGTCGTATTCATAAATCAGTGCTTGATAAACCCGGTTTTGGCGTCGAACTCAATCGTGACTGCAATTTGAAACGCCCCTACAGCCACTAATCACTCCGGGCGTTGCTGTGACAACGGTAACGCCCACATATTCTAAGGAGCTTTTTATGAGCACCGCTTTGCTTGACGCCGTGGTGAAGAAAAACCGTGTGCGTTTAATTCCGTTTATGTTGGCGCTGTATGTGCTGGCGTTTCTCGACCGTTCGAATATCGGTTTTGCCAAACAGACCTACCAGATTGATACCGGGTTGAGTAATGAAGCTTATGCGCTGGGAGCAGGCATTTTCTTTGTGGTATATGCGTTTCTGGGTGTTCCGGCGAATCTTTTGATGCGCAAACTGGGGGCCAGAACCTGGATTGGTACGACAACACTGCTGTGGGGATTTCTTTCGGCAGCCATGGCATGGGCCGATACTGAAGCGAAATTTCTGATAGTTCGCACTCTGCTTGGTGCTGCGGAGGCCGGATTTTTCCCTGGTATGATTTATCTCACCTCGCAATGGTTTCCGCAGCGTAATCGCGCCAGCATTATGGGGCTGTTCTATATGGGCGCACCGCTGGCGTTAACACTGGGATCACCGCTTTCCGGCGCGCTGTTGGAGATGCATGGATTTATGGGGCATCCCGGCTGGTTCTGGATGTTTGTGATTGAAGGATTGTTGGCAGTCGGTGCTGGGGTATTCACATTCTTTTGGCTTGATGACACACCGGAGCAGGCACGTTTTCTGAGTAAACAAGAAAAAACGTTGCTTATCAATCAACTGGCAAGTGAAGAACAACAGAAAGTGACTTCTCGGCTGAGCGATGCGCTGCGTAATGGCCGAGTCTGGCAACTAGCGATTATCTACCTGACCATTCAGGTGGCGGTTTACGGATTAATTTTCTTCCTGCCGACCCAGGTTGCGGCATTGCTGGGAACAAAAGTGGGCTTTACAGCGTCGGTGGTCACCGCCATTCCGTGGGTTGCGGCCTTGTTTGGGACCTGGCTTATTCCGCGCTATTCCGATAAAACCGGCGAACGGCGTAATGTCGCAGCGCTGACATTACTGGCGGCGGGCATTGGTATTGGTCTGTCCGGGCTGCTTTCTCCAGTAATGGCGATCGTAGCGCTGTGTGTTGCAGCTATCGGGTTTATTGCCGTGCAGCCAGTGTTCTGGACGATGCCGACACAACTGCTTTCCGGTACGGCGCTGGCTGCGGGAATTGGTTTTGTAAACCTGTTTGGTGCAGTGGGCGGGTTTATTGCCCCGATCCTGCGCGTGAAAGCAGAAACGTTATTTGCCAGCGATGCGGCGGGATTACTGACGCTGGCAGCGGTGGCGGTCATCGGTTCGCTGATTATTTTCACTCTGCGTGTAAATCGCACTGTTGCGCAGACCGACGTGGCACATCATTAAATAGGTTAAGGAACACGATGAACGCATTATTAAGCAATCCCTTTAAAGAACGTTTACGCAAGGGCGAAGTGCAAATTGGTCTGTGGTTAAGCTCAACGACTGCCTATATGGCAGAAATTGCCGCCACTTCTGGTTATGACTGGTTGCTGATTGACGGGGAGCACGCGCCAAACACCATTCAGGATCTTTATCATCAGCTACAGGCGGTAGCGCCCTATGCCAGCCAACCCGTGATCCGTCCGGTGGAAGGCAGTAAACCGCTGATTAAACAAGTCCTGGATATTGGCGCGCAAACTCTACTGATCCCGATGGTCGATACTGCCGAACAGGCACGTCAGGTGGTGTCTGCCACGCGCTATCCTCCCTACGGTGAGCGTGGTGTCGGGGCCAGTGTGGCACGGGCTGCGCGCTGGGGACGCATTGAGAATTACATGGCGCAAGTTAACGATTCGCTTTGTCTGTTGGTGCAGGTGGAAAGTAAAACGGCACTGGATAACCTGGACGAAATCCTCGACGTCGAAGGGATTGATGGCGTGTTTATTGGACCTGCGGATCTTTCTGCGTCGTTGGGCTACCCGGATAACGCCGGGCACCCGGAAGTGCAGCGAATTATTGAAACCAGTATTCGGCGGATCCGTGCTGCGGGTAAAGCGGCTGGTTTTCTGGCTGTGGCTCCTGATATGGCGCAGCAATGCCTGGCGTGGGGAGCGAACTTTGTCGCTGTTGGCGTTGACACGATGCTCTACAGCGATGCCCTGGATCAACGACTGGCGATGTTTAAATCAGGCAAAAATGGGCCACGCATAAAAGGTAGTTATTGATATCAAAGGCCCATGGGGATCGGCTGTGGGCCTGTGTTAATTAGTGGTTATTCGCTGCCAGATCGGCTTCGCTTAGCTGGGTGGCCGCGAGCACCTGGTGACGATCAAAGCCCTGTTCCAGCATGCGCAAAGCAATTTTAATGGCTTGTTCATGCAAACCTTCTAATTTACCTTCCTGCCAGCCAATTTGATGTCCTTCCTGCCGCAGCCGTTCAGCAATAGTCATTAATCTCTCCTTTTAATGACAGTTCGGAATATCAGCATCAGTGAGTTGGGTTGTCGCCAGCACAATCTCACGTTCAAAGCCCTGCTCCAGCATGCGCAAAGCAATTTTAATGGCTTGTTCATGCATACCTTCCTGCCAGCCAATTTGATGCCCTTCCTGCCGTAGCCGTTCAGCAATAGTCATTAATCTCTCCTTTTGTAGTGGTGAACGTTCGGCAATCTCCTCAATAAAACGGGTGAAACGGGAGGTATCGCCGCATTGCAGCAGATAATTAAACAGTGTTTGTAGCTGGCTGTCATTAGTGAAGCCTCTAACCAAAAGCGTGGTGATCCTGTCGACCATGCCGATTAAATCGCGGTCGCGAATATGCTTTTGAATCAGTTCCAGCAGAGCTATACGCCGATGTTGCATGATCTCATCGTCAGGTACGATGGTGATATCCACCAACGGAAAAGCTTCGGTGTACAACTGCCGGGCAAGTTGCGGATCGTCAAACTCATCCAGCCAGTTGAGTGAGTACGGGTAAGGCGAGGTTTCGCCATGATAAAACAGCAACGGCACCACCAGCGGGACTCTGTCATAGCCTTTGTCCAGGTGACGCTGCATGGCGGCAGTGGCATAGCGCATTAGCCGAAAAGCCATATTCTTTTCTGCAGAGCTTTGATGTTCAATCACGCAGTAGATATAGCCGTCACCGTCGCTGGTTTCCACGGACCACAAAACATCCGAGTAGTAAGCGCGTAAGCTTTTTTCAATAAAACTAGTGGGTTCCAGGCGTAAGGTTTGCAGGTTGCAAAGCTTGCGCAGTGGTTCTGGTAAATGTATTTCGAGAAAATCCCGTGCGGTTTCGGGTGTGAACATAAAGGTTTTAAATACCGCATCATGCGGGGAGGAGGTTGTTGATTCGGTCATGGTTGTCCGTCACCTGATATTTATGATGACGCGACATTACGGTTATCCCAGGCCTTTGACATCTGCCAGTTTCAGCCTTTGCGAGACGTTTTCAGAGGAATTTTCACTGCGTTGCAACGCATACATTGGGCACGGAATCGTGTACGCAAAAATGCCCGGTAACCACATGCTTACCGGGCATCAGAAAGGAGTTTAAGCCAGCGCCTGGGCCAGTAGCGTAATCGGATGTTCGCAGCGAAGACTTGTGGACATCTCAATCTGCCATTTACAGGTTTCGCAGTCGGTGACCACCAGATCTGCGCCGCTTTCTTCTATCTGGCGGAACAGTGGTGCGCCGATGGCTTGTGAGGTGGGGTAGTTCTCTTTTTTGAAACCGTAAGTACCCGCAATACCGCAGCACTGGGAATCCAGCACCGTTAACTCAAGCCCCGGGATGTTACGCAACAGCTCCAGGGTGTAGAGCGTCCAGCCCATTTTTTCCATATGGCACGGAGTGTGATAAACCACTTTCAGCGGCAGCGGTTTCAGCGGTAACGTTTTGCCTTCGTCCAGCTTGCGCCACAGCCAGCGGGTTGCCAGTTCGATATGATCGCGCAAGCCTTTGTTGTCGACATTCAGCACTTCCGGGTATTCGTCGCGCAGGGCAAATGTACAGGTTGAGGAGGTGGCAATCACCGGAATGCCTTTTACTCCCACAGCTTCGCGGATCGACTCTACATTCGTAATTGCCTGTTTGCGTGCTTTATCGGTAAAGCCGTTGGCGATTAGCGGTACGCCGCAGCATTTTTCTTTGCTGAGCAGTTGTACACCGGTACCCATTGCGTTGAGCACTTTAATTAAATCTTTACCTAACTGCGGATGGTTGTAGTTAACGAAGCAGCCGTGAAAGAAAGCGACCTGGTCTTTATATTGTGCTTGCTGAGCCGCCACGCTGCGATACCAGCGACGGAACGTGCCGAAGGAGTATTTCGGTAGCGTGCGGCGATGATCGATTTTTAACGCCGCATCAAGCAGCTGCCGCACCGGTTTCAGCGAGGTAGCGGTGTTGACGATTGGTGCGAACGGCGTGGAAACGCTACCCATCAGGTCGGTATGACTCAACACAAAATTACGCAGCGACGGGCGCGTGGTGTCATATTTTGCCCGCGCGCGCTGGATAATATCGCCAATCTTCACATCGGACGGGCAGGCGACTTCACAACGTTTGCAGTTGATGCAATATTTCAGCGCCTCGTCATACAGTGCGCCATCTTTCAAACGCAGACGCTCGCCATCCGGCCCGGCTTGTTTTGGCCCTGGATAACCGGGATTCACCCGGCTCACCGGGCAGGCGGTGGTGCAGACGGTGCACTTAATGCAGTTTTCGAAGCTGGTGTCGTTCATTGTTGGCCTCCTGCGCGTTGGGCAATCTGTTGAGCGGCATGTAAAGCACTGACGGCACAAACACCGCCGCCGCATCCCTGGGCGATGGGATCAAATCCGCCCAGCACCGAACCGATGGCAAACAGGTTCTCAATGGTTTGCCCTGCCTGCGACGGGCGTAGCGTCTCATCAGTGGTTACACCGAACTGCTGCCACGGTTGCGGCGCAAAAAAATCGCCCTTATACCATTCACCCCGCGTGGCGGTTTGTAGCACATCAAGGCCGAGAATCGGCTCGCGAATGCCGTTACGTTCCGCTACCAGTCCGCCACTAAAGAAACTGCCGCTGGCGAGAACCGCGAAACGTGGACGTAGCGGAATATCGGCGTGATTGCGGGTCCAGATTTCATTCACTACGCCATTTTTACAGGTCACTTTTTTCACTTCATCGCCCGGCATCCACACGCCACCCTGGTGCACAAACTGGCGCTGTAACTGGTTTTGCAGACGAATGCCCAGCACGGAAGGCGGCAGCGTTGGCAAAAGCATCAGTGAACAAGGTAGTTTTTCATTCAACCAACGCCACAGTTTGTCATCGGCCAGGCCGAAGCAGGCGGGCATCAGGATCATTTCGCAGGTATTGGCGACAGGAATAAGCGCATCAAGTAACAGCGGCCAGTTTTCTTCATTATCAAGGAAACGGGCGATATTCACAGCGCGAAATTCGGTGGCGTTATTGCGCAGGACATCCAGTTCCGGCAGCTCTATTTCTGCGGTTTCAACCGAAAGATCCAGTTCGCGCAACGAAGCCGCCGCAAGATGCGCCTGAAAATCCATCAGGCCGCTTATCCCGACCACACATATTTTCTTCGCGGGCAACGGCCAGACGGGGACTTCTGGCGAACTTAGCCAGGTAGAGCGCAGAGTGCCGAGCGGCGTAATCCGCTGGTGAGCCAGTTCTACGCTGCCCTGCAATTGCGCACCGCTTTCAGCGATTAATGCCTGCGCCTGGCAAGCGAGATCGAGCACGCGTTGTGGCCCGAGAAGGGAGTAAGGATGTGCAGGTGCCTGCTGACGCAAAGATTCCAGTCCACTGTGAATGTCTGCCACGGGTTGACCATCTGGCAGATGGCTCAGCAAATCCAGCGAACCGGATGAGAAATGCAACGCGCTTTGACCACGCGTGACAATGGCACAGCGCAGGCCGTGTTTTTGCAGTTGCAGGCCACAGAGTAATCCGGCGAGGCCGCCGCCCATAATGACAGTATCAAAGCGCATCTTTCTGCTCCTTCTCCAGACCACACAATCCCTGATAAACCCAGCGGGTAAATTCGCTTTCGCGCAGTGCATCTCCCCAGGCGATGGGTTGCACGCCTTTCCAGCGTTCGTTAAGGAAGGTGGAAAGTTGCTCGATAGATTGCGCGGACGTCGTGACGTTAAAACGTTGCAGCAGTCCGGCAGCGCGGCAGGCGCAGAGTTCGCCCTGGCAGGTGCCCATCCCCACACGGGTACGACGGCGTAAATCCAGCAGGCTATTAACGTTTAAATTTTCTACCGCGTACTGCACTTCACCCGCAGTTACCGCTTCGCACTCACATACCAGGCTACGGTGCAGACGGCCTTCGCTCAGCCAGGCAGGCGTGCGATCGCCATGACGATAAACCGCAGAACCGCGCAGCGGGGCAGGCAGGGAGATGACTTTACGCAAGGTAACTTCAGCGGGTTCTTGTGAACCAGGCAGTGCCAGATCGGCAGTCGTACAGGGGCGCGTGTTGCCCAGTTTGCGGCATACCGCGTCGGTAGCCCATTCAGCCATCAGCCGATAGGTCATCAGTTTGCCACCGGTGATGGTGATAAATCCGTCCAGACCATCGCGTTCAGCATGGTCGAGCAGCACGATGCCACGGCTGACGTTACGTCCGCTCGGGTCGTCATCGCTGGCAACCAGCGGGCGCACGCCAGAATAGGCCCGCAAAATGCGCGTTTTCGCCATCACGGGGGCCAGTTTTTCCCCTTCACGCAGCAGAATATCAACCTCTTCTGCCGTCACTCGATTATCGTCAATCTCGTTGTAATCAATACGTAAAGAGGTGGTACCAATCAGCGAAATGGTATCGCCAGGCACCAGAATATCGGCGTCGGAAGGTTTACGGCAGCGGTTGATCACATGCTGGTTAATGCGGTGATCCATGATCAGCAGCGATCCTTTCGCCGGGAACATGCGAATGCGCAGATCGGCATATTCGGCAATGTGTTGCCCCCAGATCCCAGCGGCATTAACCACGACAGGTGCATGAAGGGCCTGAGTTTCGCCGGTGAGATGGTTACGTACACGAACACCGCACACCGTCGCGCCTTCACGAATCAGCCCCGTGACTTCATGAGCGGTAAGGATAACGGCACCGTGTTCTTTGGCATCCAGCATGTTTGCTGCGGTCAGACGAAATGGATCAACGGTGCCATCCGGAACTTTCACCGCGCCAATCAGTGCCGGGTTAACGGCAGGTTCGATAATGCGCGCTTGCTGCGGGTCTATAGCTTCTGCGCTGATCCCTGCTTCTTCGCAGGCGCGAATAAAAGTGGCCTGGAAGGAGAGGTCATCTTCCGGCAGGGTGATAAACAGGCCGTTGGTTGGTTCAACGCAGTGACGTGCAATGCGTTTCAGGATCTGGTTTTCACTAATGCATTCGCGGGCCGATTCCGCATCGGTTACCGCATAGCGCGCACCGCTGTGCAGCAGGCCGTGGTTACGCCCGGTGGCACCGGTTGCGATGTCGTGGCGCTCAACCAAAATCACGCGCAGCCCGCGCAGGGCACAGTCGCGGGCAATCCCGGCTCCCGTTGCGCCGCCGCCAATGATAATCACGTCACTTGATTGCGAGTCGCGAGTTTTCATTGTTATCCCTCTGAAGTTCGTTTTTTACCATTTAGCCATAGTAAAAACATGAATTGTTTGATTTCGCGCATATTCGCTCATAATTCGAAAGTGAAACGTGATTTCATGCGTCATTTTGAACATTTTGTAAATCTTATTTAATAATGTGTGCGGCAATTCACATTTAATTTATGAATGTTTTCTTAACATCGCGGCAACTCAAGAAACGGCAGGTTCTCTCACTGAATCAGGCTGTTAATCATAAATAAGACCACGGGCCACGGAGGCTATCAATGTTGAGTATTTTTAAACCAGCGCCACACAAAGCGCGCTTACCTGCCGCGGAGATCGATCCGACTTATCGTCGATTGCGCTGGCAAATTTTCCTGGGGATATTCTTTGGCTATGCGGCTTACTATTTGGTTCGTAAGAACTTTGCGCTTGCTATGCCTTATCTGGTTGAGCAGGGATTCTCACGCGGTGATTTAGGTTTTGCCCTTTCGGGGATCTCGATTGCTTATGGATTTTCGAAATTCATCATGGGTTCGGTATCGGATCGCTCGAATCCGCGCGTTTTCCTGCCCGCAGGTTTGATTCTGGCGGCGGCAGTGATGTTGTTTATGGGCTTTGTGCCATGGGCGACGTCGAGCATTGCGGTGATGTTTGTACTGTTGTTCCTCTGCGGTTGGTTCCAGGGGATGGGGTGGCCGCCGTGTGGTCGTACTATGGTGCACTGGTGGTCGCAGAAAGAACGTGGCGGCATTGTGTCAGTGTGGAACTGTGCGCACAACGTCGGTGGTGGTATTCCGCCGCTGCTGTTCCTGCTGGGGATGGCCTGGTTCAATGACTGGCATGCGGCGCTCTATATGCCTGCTTTCTGCGCCATTCTGGTGGCATTATTCGCCTTTGCGATGATGCGCGATACCCCGCAATCCTGTGGCTTGCCGCCGATCGAAGAGTACAAAAATGATTATCCGGACGACTATAACGAAAAAGCGGAACAGGAGCTGACGGCGAAGCAAATCTTCATGCAGTACGTACTGCCGAACAAACTGCTGTGGTATATCGCCATCGCCAACGTGTTCGTTTATCTGCTGCGTTACGGCATCCTCGACTGGTCACCGACTTATCTGAAAGAGGTTAAGCATTTCGCGCTGGATAAATCCTCCTGGGCCTACTTCCTTTATGAATATGCAGGTATTCCGGGCACTCTGCTGTGCGGCTGGATGTCGGATAAAGTCTTCCGTGGCAACCGTGGGGCAACCGGCGTTTTCTTTATGACACTGGTGACCATCGCGACTATCGTTTACTGGATGAACCCGGCAGGTAACCCAACCGTCGATATGATTTGTATGATTGTTATCGGCTTCCTGATCTACGGTCCTGTGATGCTGATCGGTCTGCATGCGCTGGAACTGGCACCGAAAAAAGCGGCAGGTACGGCAGCGGGCTTTACCGGGCTGTTTGGTTACCTGGGCGGTTCGGTGGCGGCGAGCGCGATTGTTGGCTACACCGTGGACTTCTTCGGCTGGGATGGCGGCTTTATGGTAATGATTGGCGGCAGCATTCTGGCGGTTATCTTGTTGATTGTTGTGATGATTGGCGAAAAACGTCGCCATGAACAATTACTGCAAAAACGCAACGGAGGCTAATGGCATGAAATTGACGCTGAAAAACCTTAGCATGGCGATCATGATGAGCACTATAGTCATGGGAAGCAGTGCAATGGCGGCGGACAGCAACGAAAAAATAGTCATCGCCCATCGCGGTGCCAGTGGATATTTGCCGGAGCATACGCTGCCAGCAAAAGCGATGGCGTATGCGCAGGGAGCGGATTATCTGGAACAGGATTTGGTGATGACCAAAGACGACAATCTGGTTGTTCTGCATGACCATTACCTCGATCGTGTTACTGATGTTGCCGATCGTTTCCCGGATCGGGCGCGCAAAGACGGTCGTTACTACGCGATAGATTTCACGCTGGATGAAATTAAGTCGTTGAAATTTACCGAAGGTTTCGATATTGAAAACGGTAAAAAAGTGCAGACTTATCCGGGGCGTTTCCCAATGGGTAAGTCCGACTTCCGGGTGCACACCTTTGAAGAAGAGATTGAATTTGTTCAGGGGTTAAATCACTCTACCGGGAAAAATATCGGTATTTATCCAGAAATCAAAGCGCCGTGGTTCCATCATCAGGAAGGGAAGGATATTGCGGCAAAAACGCTGGAAGTGCTGAAGAAATATGGTTACACCGGTAAGGACGATAAAGTTTATTTGCAATGTTTTGATGCTGATGAGCTGAAGCGTATTAAGAATGAGCTGGAACCCAAAATGGGCATGGAGCTCAATTTGGTACAGCTGATTGCCTATACCGACTGGAATGAAACGCAGCAGAAACAGCCGGACGGAAGCTGGGTTAATTACAACTACGACTGGATGTTTAAGCCGGGTGCCATGAAACAGGTGGCGGAATATGCAGATGGTATTGGTCCGGATTACCATATGTTGATTGAGGAGACATCGCAGCCGGGTAATATCAAACTCACTGGCATGGTGCAAGATGCTCAGCAGAACAAGCTGGTAGTGCATCCTTATACCGTGCGGTCAGATAAACTGCCTGAATACACAACTGATGTGAATCAGTTATATGATGCTCTGTATAACAAAGCGGGTGTAAATGGGTTGTTTACTGATTTCCCTGATAAGGCAGTAAAATTTCTTAATAAAGAGTAATGTTACTGCAGGATGGCGTTCATGCGCCATCCTGTCTCATATCAAATTTTTCCAATCGCCACTAATTGTTCCATGCACATTTGTAGTAAAAACAGTGGACTGCCTTCTACCGGCTTTTCTTTAGCCAGCAACGAAATCTGTCGATAGAAAGTTGGTTCGAGAGGAACGGAACACAATTCACCTGCAATGCGTTTCAGCGTTAACTCTGGTTGTAAGGCGATGCCTAATCCCTGTCGAATAAAATTCATCGCTGTATCCGCCTGATTAAATTCACATTTTATCTGCTGGGCGCACTATTAGTGGTAGTGGCTGGTGGAATCTATGCGCTGCAAATGAAGGGTAAAAGCGGTGTCAAGCTAGTAGTGGCAAAAGAAATTCATTAATACGACACGTTTCATTAAGATTTTCCTCAGGTAACCACCTATAGTCATTGTCGTTAATAAAAACGACAGGCGATAGGGTATGGCAGTTTCAGCAAAGTACGACGAATTTAATCACTGGTGGGCAACAGAGGGCGACTGGGTTGAAGAGCCTAACTATCGCCGTAATGGTATGAGCGGGGTGCAATGCGTCGAGCGCAACGGCAAAAAGCTGTATGTAAAGCGCATGACGCATCATCTGTTTCATTCCGTACGTTATCCGTTCGGCCGACCGACGATTGTCCGTGAGGTTGCGGTAATTAAAGAACTGGAGCGGGCCGGTGTCATCGTGCCGAAGATCGTTTTTGGTGAAGCGGTGAAAATTGAGGGTGAATGGCGTGCGTTGCTGGTGACTGAAGATATGGCGGGGTTCATCAGCATTGCTGACTGGTATGCCCAGCATGCAGTATCGCCTTATTCTGACGAAGTACGGCAAGCCATGTTGAAAGCAGTGGCGCTGGCGTTTAAGAAAATGCATAGCATTAATCGTCAGCATGGCTGTTGTTATGTTCGCCATATCTATGTGAAAACAGAAGGTAAGGCAGAAGCTGGTTTTCTTGACCTGGAGAAAAGTCGTCGCCGCTTGCGTCGCGATAAAGCGATTAATCATGACTTCCGCCAGCTGGAAAAATATCTGGAGCCAATCCCCAAAGCGGACTGGGAGCAGGTGAAAGCGTATTACTACGCCATGTAATCGTTGTAGGCCAGATAAGACGCATAAGCGTCGTATCTGGCGCTAGTACCCGATCACAACTCGATTTCAATATCGCCTTTTGCCCGGCAACAACAGGGCAAAATTTCCCCCGGCTGAATAAAGGCTAACGGTTCGGCAATCCAGTCAACCTGACCTGCAACCAGGCGTGTGCGACAGGAGCCGCAGTAACCTTCGCGACACTGGTACTCAACCGCCACATTGTGGGATTCCAGCGCTGCCAGAAGAGAAGGGTGTTCATCCTGGCACAGCAGTTGTGTGCCAGTGATGCGCAGGGTAACGCGGGCCATCAGAGCTGGAAGTTACTCAAATCGTCGGTGTCCACTTCCGAGTCAATCTGCCCGACCAGATAAGAACTGACTTCCACTTCCTGCGGAGCAACCTGCACGTTATCAGACACCAGCCAAGTGTTGATCCACGGGATCGGGTTGGAGCGCGTCTGGAACGGCAGATCCAAACCGACTGCCTGCATACGGATATTGGTGATGTATTCAACGTACTGGCAGAGAATGTCTTTATTCAGACCAATCATCGAACCGTCGCGGAACAGATAATCCGCCCAGTCTTTCTCCTGTTGAGCTGCCTGAACAAACAGGTCATAGCACTCCTGCTTACACTCTTCGGCAATTTCCGCCATCTCAGGATCGTCCGCGCCGCTGCGCAGCAGATTCAGCATATGCTGGGTGCCGGTCAGGTGCAGGGCTTCGTCGCGGGCAATCAGGCGAATAATTTTGGCGTTGCCTTCCATCAATTCGCGTTCTGCAAATGCGAAGGAACAAGCAAAGCTGACGTAGAAACGAATCGCTTCCAGCGCGTTAACGCTCATCAGGCAGAGATACAGTTTTTTCTTCAGCTCGCGCAGACTAACGGTCACAGTTTTACCGTTAACGGTGTGGGTACCTTCGCCCAGCAGATGCCAGTAGCTGGTCATTTCGATCAGCTCATCGTAATAGCTGGAGATCCCTTCCGCACGTTTCTGGATCTGCTCGTTGGTGACGATATCGTCAAACACAACAGACGGATCGTTAACGATATTACGAATGATATGAGTATAGGAACGGGAATGAATCGTTTCTGAAAACGCCCAGGTTTCGACCCAAGTCTCCAGTTCCGGGATCGAGATCAGCGGCAGCAGTGCCACGTTCGGGCTACGGCCCTGAATGGAATCCAGCAGTGTCTGATATTTCAGGTTGCTGATAAAGATGTGTTTTTCGTGTTCAGGCAGTGCCTGGTAATCGATACGGTCGCGAGAAACGTCAACTTCTTCCGGACGCCAGAAGAAAGAGAGCTGCTTTTCGATCAGCTTTTCGAAGATGTCATATTTTTGCTGATCGTAGCGAGCCACGTTGACCGGCTGACCAAAGAACATCGGTTCTTTGAGCTGATCATTTTTCGTCTGTGAAAAGGTGGTATATGCCATGAGTGTGTCCTGTTGGGAGTTTAATGCCGGATAAGGCATTTTACGCCGCATCCTGTGCCTGATGCGACGCTGGCGCGTCTTATCAGGCCTACAAATCCGAGCCGTAGAGCCGTAGGCCGGATAAGGCGTTCACGCTGCATCCGGCACCCGGAGCCTGATGCGACGCTGGCGCGTCTTATCAGGCCTACAAACCGAGCCGTAGGCCGGATAAGGCGTTTACGCCGCATCCGGCATCTCAATATCAGATCTTACATGCGCCGCTTTCGCAGCCATCGTCCTGGATTGACGGCACCAGATCGTCTTGTGCGTCTTCAGCGCCGTCACGGGTGTTCTGATAATACAGTGTTTTGACCCCGAATTTGTAGGCGGTGAGCAGGTCTTTCAGCAACTGCTGCATCGGCACTTTTCCTGACGGGAAGCGTGACGGATCGTAGTTGGTGTTGGCAGAGATCGACTGATCGATAAATTTCTGCATGATACCCACCAGTTGCAGATAACCATCGTTACCCGGCATTTCCCACAGCAGCTCATAGGCGTCGTGCAGGTGCTCGTAGTCCGGCACCACCTGGCGCAAAATACCGTCTTTCGACGCTTTGATGCTGACGTAACCGCGCGGCGGTTCAATACCGTTAGTGGCGTTAGAGATCTGCGAAGAAGTCTCGGACGGCATCAGAGCAGAAAGCGTGGAGTTACGCAGACCGTGCGTTTTGATTGACTCACGCAGAGCTTCCCAGTCGTAATGCAGCGGCTCATTAGCGATGGTATCCAGATCTTTCTTATAGGTATCGATCGGCAGGATCCCTTTCGCGTAAGTGGTTTCGTTAAACCACGGGCACGCGCCTTGCTCTTTCGCCAGCTCATTAGAGGCTTTCAGCAGGTAATACTGAATGGCTTCGAAGGTTTTATGCGTCAGGTTGTTGGCGCTGCCGTCGGAGTAGCGTTTACCGTGCTTCGCCAGGTAGTAAGCGAAGTTGATCACACCAATACCCAGCGTACGACGACCCATCGCTCCACGTTTGGCGGCCGGGATCGGGTAATCCTGATAATCCAGCAGCGCGTCAAGTGCACGAACCGCCAGAATTGCCAGCTCTTCCAGTTCATCCAGGTTATTAATTGCGCCCAGGTTGAAAGCAGACAGCGTACACAGCGCGATTTCACCGTTCTCGTCGTTGACGTCGTTCAGCGGTTTGGTCGGCAGGGCTATCTCCAGGCACAGGTTAGACTGACGCACTGGCGCGATGGCCGGATCAAACGGGCTATGGGTATTGCAGTGGTCAACGTTCTGAATATAGATACGACCGGTAGACGCACGTTCCTGCATCATCAGCGAGAACAGCTCAACGGCTTTCACACGCTGCTTGCGGATGCTGTCGTCTTTCTCATATTTGGTATACAGACGTTCAAACTCTTCCTGATCGGCGAAGAACGCGTCGTACAGCCCCGGTACGTCGGACGGGCTGAACAGGGTGATATCTTCACCTTTCAGCAGACGGGTATACATCAGTTTGTTGATTTGTACCCCGTAGTCCATATGACGCACGCGGTTGCCTTCCACACCACGGTTGTTTTTCAACACCAGCAGGCTTTCCACTTCCAGATGCCACATCGGGTAGAATAGCGTTGCCGCACCGCCGCGCACACCGCCCTGAGAGCAGGATTTCACCGCTGTCTGGAAATGTTTGTAGAACGGAATGCAGCCGGTATGGAACGCTTCACCACCGCGAATCGGGCTACCCAGCGCACGAATACGCCCGGCGTTGATGCCGATCCCGGCACGCTGGGAAACGTATTTAACAATCGCGCTGGAGGTGGCGTTGATGGAATCCAGGCTGTCACCGCACTCGATCAGTACGCAGGAGCTGAACTGACGAGTCGGGGTACGCACGCCGGACATGATTGGCGTCGGCAGCGAAATTTTAAATGTGGAAACCGCGTCGTAAAAACGCTTCACATATTGCAGGCGCGTTTCACGCGGGTAGTTCGAGAACAAGCACGCGGCAACCAGAATATAAAGGAACTGGGCGCTCTCATAGATTTCGCCGGTCACGCGGTTCTGTACCAGATATTTGCCTTCCAGCTGCTTAACGGCAGCATAAGAGAAGGTCATATCACGGTCGTGATCGATAAAGGTGTCCATCTGCTTGAACTCTTCTTCCGTGTAGTCTTCCAGCAGATGATTATCGTATTTGCCCATCTCGACCATTTTCACCACGTGGTCGTACAGCGCAGGCGGCTCAAACTGGCCGTAGGCTTTTTTACGCAGGTGGAAGATCGCCAGGCGCGCGGCGAGATACTGATAATCCGGCGCATCACGGGAGATCAGGTCTGCGGCAGCCTTGATAATGGTTTCGTGGATGTCAGAGGTCTTGATACCGTCATAAAACTGAATGTGGGAGCGCAGCTCGACCTGGGAAATCGAAACGTTATGCAGTCCTTCTGCCGCCCAATCCAGAACGCGATGGATTTTGTCGAGATTGATGCGCTCTGTGCTACCGTCGCGCTTTGTCACCAGCAGATTCTGATTCATGTATGTCGTACCTGTTTTTGGAATTCTTTCCGCAATAGTTTCATGCAGACTACCTGTAGTACGGGAAGCTGCTTAGAACACTATATATAGGGGGTATGTTTGGGATTCACTGCAAGATAGTGTGAAAATGACCCTCTTGCAAGTGCATAACTTTGTGGATAACTCAGGAAGGAAAAAGTGGCTTTCGCGCACCTTAGGTCAGACAAGGTGTCCGGGAAAGTCAATGGGAAGAGAAAAATTTGTTAAAAATAACTGTTCGGCGATTTCTTGAACGGCATAATAGGTTAGATAAATTGATATAGATGGTTTATTAATCTTTTTGCTAATGATTGCAAAAATTGATCTAAGCACGAGTCATCACATAATCTGATGTATCAGTTGTGGTCAATATATAAGCGAATGTAAGAGATTGTTGATGGCGAAATGGTTGTTTTCTATTCGGTTATTGTTAAATGCTAAGCCATTTTGTTAATTTACCTTATATTATAAGAAAATTATTCATGACTTTAATTTAGTTTAAATATAACTGATATCCCTGAAGGTTATTAACTTGAATTATGACGCACTGATATTATTCATCAAATAATAACAAAATAGCCATTGCACCGGGTTGAACAATTTACAAAAGAAAGATATTCCATATCGTATAATGCGATTAAATACGCCGTCTTATAGAAAATGATGGTTAGATTAATATGCGGATTATCTTTCTACGCAAGGAGTATTTATCTTTACTCCCGTCAATGATTGCATCTCTTTTCTCTGCTAACGGTGTCGCGGCGGTCACTGATTCATGCCAGGGATATGATGTCAAAGCGAGTTGTCAGGCCAGCAGGCAAAGCCTTTCAGGCATTACGCAGGACTGGAGTATCGCTGATGGGCAATGGCTGGTTTTTTCGGATATGACCAATAACGCCAGCGGTGGGGCCGTATTTTTGCAACAAGGAGCGGAATTTTCACTATTACCAGAAAATGAAACTGGAATGACTCTGTTTGCCAATAACACCGTTACAGGAGAATATAATAACGGCGGGGCCATATTTGCTAAAGAAAACTCAACGCTGAATCTTACTGATGTTATTTTTTCCGGTAACGTCGCAGGCGGCTATGGTGGCGCAATCTATTCTTCTGGTACTAACGATACTGGTGCCGTCGATTTACGTGTCACTAACGCCATGTTTCGCAATAACATCGCTAATGATGGCAAAGGTGGCGCAATTTATATCATTAATAATGACGTTTATTTAAGTGATGTTATTTTTGATAACAACCAGGCATATACATCAACAAGTTACAGTGATGGCGATGGCGGGGCAATCGATGTTACCGATAATAATAGCGACAGCAAGCATCCTTCAGGTTATACGATAGTAAATAACACTGCCTTTACAAATAACACTGCCGAAGGTTATGGCGGGGCGATATATACCAATAGCGTGACGGCTCCCTATCTTATTGATATTTCTGTTGATGACAGCTACAGCCAGAACGGAGGCGTGTTAGTCGATGAGAACAATAGCGCAGCAGGCTATGGAGATGGTCCTTCCTCTGCGGCGGGTGGCTTTATGTATCTCGGCTTAAGTGAAGTTACCTTTGATATTGCCGACGGAAAAACGCTGGTTATTGGCAATACAGAGAATGACGGAGCTGTTGACTCTATTGCTGGTACCGGGTTAATCACCAAAACAGGTTCCGGCGATCTGGTACTTAATGCAGATAACAATGACTTTACTGGTGAGATGCAGATTGAAAACGGTGAAGTTACCCTGGGCCGCAGCAACTCCCTGATGAATGTCGGCGATACGCATTGCCAGGACGATCCGCAAGACTGCTACGGTCTGACGATAGGGAGTATTGATCAGTATCAGAATCAGGCTGAGCTAAACGTTGGCTCGACCCAACAAACTTTTGTGCACGCATTGACGGGCTTTCAGAATGGCACTTTAAATATCGATGCTGGTGGCAACGTTACTGTTAATCAGGGCAGTTTTGCTGGCATCATCGAAGGTGCTGGTCAGCTCACCATTGCGCAAAACGGCAGCTACGTGCTGGCAGGGGCGCAGTCGATGGCGCTAACCGGCGATATAGTCGTTGATGATGGTGCGGTGCTTTCGCTGGAAGGCGACGCGGCAGATCTTACCGCTCTCCAGGACGATCCGCAGTCGATCGTGTTAAACGGCGGTGTGCTCGATCTCTCTGATTTCTCCACCTGGCAGAGCGGCACATCATACAACGATGGCCTTGAAGTCAGTGGCAGCAGCGGAACGGTTATCGGCAGTCAGGATGTGGTAGATCTTGCAGGTGGCGACAATTTGCATATCGGCGGCGACGGGAAAGATGGCGTCTACGTGGTGGTCGATGCGAGCGACGGGCAGGTAAGTCTGGCAAACAATAATAGTTATTTGGGCACAACACAAATCGCCTCCGGTACGCTGATGGTGAGCGACAACTCGCAGCTTGGAGATACCCACTATAACCGCCAGGTTATCTTTACCGATAAGCAACAAGAAAGCGTGATGGAGATTACCTCCGACGTTGACACGCGTTCAGATGCGGCAGGCCACGGACGTGATATTGAAATGCGCGCCGACGGTGAAGTGGCAGTTGATGCGGGGGTAGACACGCAGTGGGGCGCACTGATGGCTGACAGCAGCGGGCAGCATCAGGATGAGGGTAGCACATTGACTAAAACGGGGGCTGGTACACTGGAGCTGACCGCCAGCGGTACAACGCAGTCGGCGGTACGTGTCGAAGAAGGCACCCTGAAAGGTGATGTTGCTGATATCCTTCCTTATGCTTCGTCACTGTGGGTTGGTGATGGGGCAACGTTCGTTACTGGCGCGGATCAGGATATTCAGTCAATTGATGCTATTTCCAGCGGCACTATCGACATCAGCGATGGTACGGTTTTGCGCCTGACCGGGCAGGATACTTCCGTCGCCCTTAATGCCTCACTATTTAACGGCGATGGGACGCTGGTGAATGCCACCGATGGTGTGACGTTGACAGGTGAGCTTAATACCAACCTTGAAACTGACAGCCTGACTTATCTTTCCAACGTGACGGTTAATGGCAATCTGACCAATACGTCCGGTGCGGTTAGCCTGCAAAATGGCGTCGCTGGCGATACGCTGACGGTAAACGGTGATTATACCGGCGGCGGTACGCTACTGCTCGATAGCGAATTAAACGGCGATGACTCGGTAAGCGATCAATTGGTGATGAACGGTAATACTGCTGGCAACACAACTGTGGTGGTTAACTCCATTACAGGGATTGGTGAGCCGACATCGACAGGCATTAAAGTGGTTGATTTCGCAGCTGATCCCACGCAGTTTCAAAACAATGCGCAGTTCAGTCTGGCAGGCAGCGGCTACGTCAATATGGGAGCGTATGACTACACGCTGGTGGAAGATAACAACGACTGGTATCTGCGATCGCAAGAAGTAACGCCGCCATCGCCACCTGATCCAGACCCGACTCCCGATCCTGATCCCACGCCGGATCCTGATCCAACACCCGACCCGGAACCTACGCCTGCTTACCAGCCGGTGTTGAATGCCAAAGTTGGCGGTTATCTCAATAACCTGCGGGCGGCAAATCAGGCGTTTATGATGGAGCGACGCGATCACGCAGGTGGCGATGGTCAGACGCTGAATTTACGTGTTATCGGCGGAGATTATCATTACACAGCAGCGGGGCAACTGGCTCAACATGAAGACACTTCTACGGTGCAACTTAGCGGCGATCTGTTTAGCGGGCGCTGGGGCACGGATGGCGAGTGGATGCTTGGGATTGTTGGTGGCTACAGCGATAACCAAGGCGACAGCCGCTCGAATATGACCGGAACTTGCGCCGATAACCAGAACCACGGTTATGCCGTTGGGCTGACATCAAGCTGGTTTCAGCACGGTAATCAGAAGCAAGGGGCCTGGCTGGATAGCTGGCTGCAATACGCGTGGTTTAGCAATGATGTTTCCGAACAAGAAGATGGCACAGATCATTACCACTCGTCGGGGATTATCGCCTCGCTGGAGGCGGGGTATCAGTGGTTACCGGGGCGTGGTGTGGTGATTGAACCGCAGGCGCAGGTGATTTATCAGGGCGTGCAGCAGGATGATTTTACCGCCGCTAACCGTGCGCGCGTGTCACAATCGCAGGGTGATGATATTCAGACGCGGCTGGGTTTACACAGCGAATGGCGTACCGCTGTTCATGTCATACCAACATTAGATCTGAATTATTATCACGATCCCCATTCGACGGAAATTGAAGAGGATGGCAGCACTATCAGTGACGATGCGGTGAAGCAACGGGGTGAAATAAAAGTGGGAGTCACGGGCAATATCAGTCAGCGAGTGTCCCTGCGCGGCAGCGTGGCGTGGCAGAAAGGGAGTGATGATTTTGCCCAGACGGCAGGGTTTTTGTCGATGACGGTGAAATGGTAATCACTGTCTAGTCGGCACGGTTGCCGGATGCGGCGTAAACGCCTTATCCGGCCTACGGGGAGCATTTGTAGGCCTGATAAGACGCGGCAAGCGTCGCATCAGGCATTGGCGCGGCCAAACATCAACCTCACTTATTCTGCGTGTGCAGCATATAGTTCACATCCACGCCGGGGCCGAGTTTAAAAGTATTAGTGATCGGGTTGTAATGCAGCCCAGTGATATGCCGCTCTTTTAAACTGGTCTGATCCACCCAGCCCAGCAATTCTGCCGGTTTAATAAACTTCTTCACATCATGCGTGCCTTTGGGCACCATGCGCAAAATATATTCCGCACCAACCACCGCCATCAGCCATGACTTGCCGTTGCGGTTAAGTGTCGAGAAAAAGACATCGCCGCCTGGTTTCACCAGTTGCGCACAGGCTCTGACCACTGACTGCGGATCGGGGACGTGCTCCAGCATCTCCATGCAGGTCACCACATCATACTGCCCGGCATGTTTTGCCGCGTGCTCTTCCACGGTTTCCTGCACATAATCCACCTGAATGCCGCTTTCCAGCGCGTGCAGTTTTGCCACCTGCAATGGCTCAAAGCCCATATCCAGACCGGTCACCGTCGCGCCTTCGCGCGCCATACTCTCGGCCAGAATGCCGCCGCCACAACCGACATCGAGCACCTTTTTGCCAAATAAACCGCCAGCACGCTCGGCAATATAGCCCAGACGCAGCGGGTTAATGCGGTGCAACGGTTTGAACTCACCTTCAAGATCCCACCAGCGGGAGGCGACGGCTTCAAATTTAGCGATCTCTTCGTGGTCTACGTTATGGTTTTCCGGCGATTTTTCGGCATTCATTGGCACTTCTACTCCGTAATTGGCAAGACAAACGAGTATATCAGGCATTGGATGTGAATAAAGCGTATAGGTTTACCTCAAACTGCGCGGCTGTGTTATAATTTGCGACCTTTGAATCCGGGATACAGTAGAGGGATAGCGGTTAGATGAGCGACCTTGCGAGAGAAATTACACCGGTCAACATTGAGGAAGAGCTGAAGAGCTCCTATCTGGATTATGCGATGTCGGTCATTGTTGGCCGTGCGCTGCCAGATGTCCGAGATGGCCTGAAGCCGGTACACCGTCGCGTACTTTACGCCATGAACGTACTAGGCAATGACTGGAACAAAGCCTATAAAAAATCTGCCCGTGTCGTTGGTGACGTAATCGGTAAATACCATCCCCATGGTGACTCGGCGGTTTATGACACGATCGTCCGTATGGCGCAGCCATTCTCGCTGCGTTACATGCTGGTAGACGGTCAGGGTAACTTCGGTTCCATCGACGGCGACTCTGCGGCGGCAATGCGTTATACGGAAATCCGTCTGGCGAAAATTGCCCATGAACTGATGGCCGATCTCGAAAAAGAGACGGTCGATTTCGTTGATAACTATGACGGCACGGAAAAAATTCCCGACGTCATGCCAACCAAAATTCCTAACCTGCTGGTGAACGGTTCTTCCGGTATCGCCGTAGGTATGGCAACCAACATCCCGCCGCACAACCTGACGGAAGTCATCAACGGTTGTCTGGCGTATATCGATGATGAAGACATCAGCATTGAAGGGCTGATGGAACACATCCCGGGGCCGGACTTCCCGACGGCGGCAATCATTAACGGTCGTCGCGGTATTGAAGAAGCTTACCGTACCGGTCGCGGCAAGGTGTATATCCGCGCTCGCGCAGAAGTGGAAGTTGACGCCAAAACCGGTCGTGAAACCATTATCGTCCACGAAATTCCGTATCAGGTAAACAAAGCGCGCCTGATCGAGAAGATTGCGGAACTGGTAAAAGAAAAACGCGTGGAAGGCATCAGCGCGCTGCGTGACGAGTCTGACAAAGACGGTATGCGCATCGTGATTGAAGTGAAACGCGATGCGGTCGGTGAAGTTGTGCTCAACAACCTCTACTCCCAGACCCAGTTGCAGGTTTCTTTCGGTATCAACATGGTGGCATTGCACCATGGTCAGCCGAAGATCATGAACCTGAAAGACATCATCGCGGCGTTTGTTCGTCACCGCCGTGAAGTGGTGACCCGTCGTACTATTTTCGAACTGCGTAAAGCTCGCGATCGTGCTCATATCCTTGAAGCATTAGCCGTGGCGCTGGCGAACATCGACCCGATCATCGAACTGATCCGTCATGCGCCGACGCCTGCAGAAGCGAAAACTGCGCTGGTTGCTAATCCGTGGCAGCTGGGCAACGTTGCCGCGATGCTCGAACGTGCTGGCGACGATGCTGCGCGTCCGGAATGGCTGGAGCCAGAGTTCGGCGTGCGTGATGGTCTGTACTACCTGACCGAACAGCAAGCTCAGGCGATTCTGGATCTGCGTTTGCAGAAACTGACCGGCCTTGAGCACGAAAAACTGCTCGACGAATACAAAGAGCTGCTGGATCAGATCGCGGAACTGTTGCGTATTCTTGGTAGCGCCGATCGTTTGATGGAAGTGATCCGCGAAGAGCTGGAGCTGGTTCGTGAACAGTTCGGTGACAAACGTCGTACTGAAATCACTGCCAACAGCGCAGACATCAACCTGGAAGATCTGATCACTCAGGAAGATGTGGTCGTGACGCTCTCTCACCAGGGTTACGTTAAGTATCAGCCGCTTTCTGAATACGAAGCGCAGCGTCGTGGCGGGAAAGGTAAATCTGCTGCACGTATTAAAGAAGAAGACTTTATCGACCGACTGCTGGTGGCGAATACCCACGACCATATCCTGTGCTTCTCCAGCCGTGGTCGCGTCTATTCGATGAAAGTTTACCAGTTGCCGGAAGCCACTCGTGGCGCGCGCGGTCGTCCGATCGTCAACCTGCTGCCGCTGGAGCAGGACGAACGTATCACCGCGATCCTGCCGGTGACCGAGTTTGAAGAAGGCGTGAAAGTCTTCATGGCGACCGCTAACGGTACTGTGAAGAAAACCGTCCTCACCGAATTCAACCGTCTGCGTACTGCCGGTAAAGTGGCGATCAAACTGGTTGAAGGCGATGAGCTGATCGGCGTTGACCTGACCAGCGGCGAAGACGAAGTAATGCTGTTCTCCGCCGAAGGTAAAGTGGTGCGCTTTAAAGAGTCTTCCGTCCGTGCGATGGGCTGCAACACCACCGGTGTGCGCGGTATCCGTTTAGGCGAAGGCGATAAAGTCGTTTCTCTGATCGTACCGCGTGGCGAAGGGGCAATCCTCACCGCAACGCAAAACGGTTACGGTAAACGTACCGCAGTGGCGGAATACCCAACCAAGTCGCGTGCGACGAAAGGGGTTATCTCCATCAAGGTTACCGAACGTAACGGTTTAGTGGTTGGCGCGGTGCAGGTAGATGACTGCGACCAGATCATGATGATCACCGATGCTGGTACGCTGGTGCGTACTCGCGTTTCGGAAATCAGCATCGTGGGCCGTAACACTCAGGGCGTGATCCTCATCCGTACTGCGGAAGATGAAAACGTAGTGGGTCTGCAACGCGTTGCTGAACCGGTTGACGAGGAAGATCTGGACACCATCGATGGCAGTGCCGCGGAAGGAGACGATGAAATCGCTCCGGAAGTGGACGTTGACGACGAGCCAGAAGAAGAATAATTTTACTTCTTCATGCCAAAAGGGAGCTATCTCCCTTGTTTGAATTGAAAAGTCCAGGCTGCAAAGTCTGGGCTTTTGTCGTATTAGGGCACGGTAAAGTTTGGCTGTGCCCGTAAAAAATGGCTGGCTATACACAAGGAATGTGGCAATGAGTGGTGAAAAAAAGGCGAAAGGCTGGCGGTTCTATGGTCTTGTAGGTTTTGGCGCAATAGCACTGCTTTCCGCTGGCGTCTGGGCGTTGCAATATGCTGGCAGTGGGCCAGAAAAAACGTTGTCGCCGCTGGTGGTGCACAACAATCTGCAAATCGATCTCAATGAGCCGGACCTCTTTCTCGACAGCGACTCTCTGAGCCAGCTTCCCAAAGATCTCCTCACCATTCCGTTTCTCCACGATGTTCTGAGCGAAGATTTCGTTTTCTATTATCAGAATCATGCCGATCGTCTGGGCATTGAAGGCAGCATTCGTCGTATTGTCTATGAACACGATCTCACGCTGAAAGATAAGCTCTTTTCGTCACTCTTAGATCAGCCCGCGCAGGCAGCGCTGTGGCACGATAAACAAGGCCATCTTTCACATTATATGGTGCTGATCCAGCGCAGTGGTTTAAGCAAACTGCTGGAGCCATTGTTGTTTGCCGCTACCAGCGACAGCCAGTTAAGCAAAACGGAAATCAGTAGCATCAAGATAAATAGTGAAACTGTTCCTGTTTATCAGTTGCGCTATAACGGCAATAACGCCCTGATGTTCGCGACTTATCAGGACAAGATGCTGGTGTTTTCCAGCACGGATATGTTGTTTAAAGATGATCAGCAGGATACCGAAGCCACGGCGATCGCAGGTGATTTGTTGAGCGGCAAAAAACGCTGGCAAGCAAGCTTTGGCCTGGAAGAGCGTACTGCCGAAAAAACGCCAGTACGCCAGCGCATCGTAGTCAGCGCCAGGTGGCTGGGGTTTGGCTACCAGCGGTTAATGCCTTCTTTTGCTGGCGTACACTTCGAAATGGGTAACGACGGCTGGCACAGTTTTGTGGCGTTAAATGATGAATCCGCCAGCGTAGATGCCAGTTTCGATTTTACGCCGGTATGGAACAGTATGCCTGCCGGAGCCAGCTTCTGTGTGGCGGTGCCGTATTCACACGGTATTGCCGAAGAGATGCTTTCGCACATCAGCCAGGAAAACGACAAGCTGAATGGGGCGTTAGACGGTGCCGCGGGGCTGTGCTGGTATGAAGACTCAAAATTGCAAACCCCGCTGTTTGTCGGTCAGTTTGATGGCACTGCCGAACAGGCGCAATTGCCAGGGAAACTGTTTACGCAAAATATTGGTGCGCACGAAAGCAAAGCGCCAGAAGGTGTTTTGCCGGTAAGCCAGACTCAGCAGGGCGAAGCGCAAATCTGGCGTCGCGAAGTGAGTTCCCGATACGGCCAGTATCCGAAAGCGCAGGCGGCGCAACCCGATCAATTAATGTCGGATTATTTTTTCCGTGTGTCGCTGGCGATGCAAAACAAAACGCTGCTTTTCTCCCTCGATGACACGCTGGTTAATAACGCGCTGCAAACACTGAATAAAACCCGCCCGGCAATGGTGGATGTAATACCCACTGATGGCATCGTTCCGCTCTATATCAATCCACAAGGAATAGCGAAACTGCTGCGTAACGAAACGTTGACCAGTCTGCCGAAGAATCTCGAACCGGTTTTTTATAACGCCGCACAAACTTTATTAATGCCGAAGCTGGACGCTTTATCTCAACAACCGCGTTATGTCATGAAGCTGGCCCAGATGGAACCCGGTGCCGCCTGGCAGTGGCTACCCATAACCTGGCAGCCGCTATGAGGCACGGGCTGCTGGCGCTGATTTGCTGGCTGTGTTGTGTTGTTGCCCATAGCGAAATGCTGAATGTCGAACAATCCGGGCTGTTTCGCGCCTGGTTTGTACGCATTGCACAAGAACAGCTCCGCCAGGGGCCAAGTCCACGCTGGTATCAGCAGGATTGTGCGGGCCTGGTGCGATTTGCGGCGAACGAGACGCTGAAAGTTCACGACAGTAAATGGCTAAAAAGTAACGGTTTATCTAGCCAGTATTTGCCGCCAGAGATGACGCTAACACCTGAACAGCGTCAACTGGCGCAAAACTGGAATCAGGGGAACGGGAAAACCGGCCCCTATGTGACCGCGATTAATTTGATTCAGTACAACAGCCAGTTTATTGGCCAGGACATAAACCAGGCGCTGCCTGGCGATATGATTTTTTTCGATCAGGGCGATGCCCAGCACTTAATGGTCTGGATGGGGCGTTACGTCATCTACCACACCGGAAGCGCCACGAAAACTGACAACGGAATGCGCGCAGTCAGTCTGCAACAACTTATGACATGGAAGGACACCCGATGGATACCCAACGATTCCAATCCCAATTTCATTGGCATTTATCGTTTAAATTTTCTGGCGCGATAGCAGCGTGCTTGTCCCTGTCTCTTGTGGGAACAGGGCTTGCTAATGCTGATGATTCGCTTCCTTCCAGCAACTATGCGCCGCCTGCCGGGAGAACATTCTTTTTGCTTGCTGACAGCAGTTTTAGCAGCAGTGAAGAGGCGAAAGTGCGACTGGAAGCGCCGGGGCGTGATTATCGGCGCTATCAGATGGAAGAGTACGGCGGCGTGGACGTTCGCCTGTATCGTATTCCTGACCCGATGGCATTTTTGCGCCAGCAGAAAAAACTGCATCGCATTGTGGTGCAACCGCAATATCTGGGCGACGGGTTGAACAATACGCTAACCTGGCTGTGGGATAACTGGTACGGCAAATCTCGCCGCGTGATGCAGCGTACTTTCTCTTCTCAGTCACGGCAGAATGTGACTCAGGCGTTACCCGAATTACAGCTCGGCAATGCCATTATTAAACCTTCCCGTTATGTACAGAACAACCAGTTTTCCCCGCTGAAAAAATATCCCCTGGTGGAACAGTTCCGTTATCCACTATGGCAGGCTAAACCGTTCGAGCCGCAGCAAGGGGTAAAACTGGAAGGCGCATCCAGCAATTTCATCTCGCCGCAGCCGGGTAACATTTATATTCCTCTCGGCCAACAAGAGCCGGGACTGTACCTCGTCGAGGCGATGGTTGGTGGGTATCGGGCGACGACGGTGGTGTTTGTTTCCGATACCGTGGCGCTTAGCAAAGTGTCAGGCAAAGAGCTTCTGGTGTGGACCGCGGGTAAAAAACAGGGTGAAGCGAAGCCCGGCTCAGAGATCTTGTGGACTGACGGTCTTGGCGTGATGACCCGCGGTGTGACCGATGACAGCGGTACCTTGCAGTTACAACATATATCGCCAGAACGTTCATACATTCTGGGTAAGGATGCTGAAGGCGGCGTTTTTGTCTCCGAGAACTTCTTCTACGAAAGCGAAATCTACAACACCCGCTTGTATATTTTTACCGATCGCCCGCTATATCGCGCAGGCGATCGTGTCGATGTTAAAGTGATGGGCCGCGAGTTCCACGATCCGTTGCATTCATCCCCCATCGTCAGCGCCCCGGCGAAGCTTTCGGTGCTGGACGCTAACGGCAGTCTGTTGCAAACCGTCGATGTCACGCTGGATGCGCGCAATGGCGGGCAGGGAAGTTTCCGCCTGCCAGAAAATGCCGTAGCCGGAGGTGATGAGTTACGTCTTGCTTACCGCAATCAGGTCTATAGCAGCAGTTTTCGCGTGGCAAACTACATCAAGCCACATTTCGAGATTGGTTTAGCTCTCGCCAAAAAAGAGTTCAAAACTGGCGAAGCGGTCAGCGGCAAACTGCAACTTCTCTACCCGGATGGCGAGCCGGTAAAAAATGCCCGCGTGCAGTTAAGTTTGCGCGCTCAGCAATTATCAATGGTCGGTAACGATTTGCGTTATGCCGGACGTTTCCCCGTGTCGCTGGAAGGCAGCGAAACGGTGTCCGACGCCAGCGGTCATGTGGCGTTAAATCTCCCCGCCGCCGATAAACCGAGCCGCTATTTGTTAACCGTCTCCGCCAGTGACGGCGCGGCGTATCGCGTCACCACCACCAAAGAGATCCTCATTGAACGCGGTCTGGCGCATTACTCATTAAGTACTGCCGCACAATACAGTAATAGCGGCGAGTCGGTTGTGTTCCGTTATGCCGCGCTGGAATCTTCAAAACAGGTTCCTGTTACGTATGAATGGTTGCGTCTCGAAGACCGCACGAGCCATAGCGGAGAGCTACCGTCAGGCGGCAAATCCTTTACCGTCAATTTCGCTAAACCTGGCAACTACAATCTGACATTACGCGATAAAGACGGCTTAATTCTCGCTGGGTTAAGTCATGCCGTCAGCGGTAAGGGCAGCACGGCGCATACTGGTACGGTAGATATCGTGGCGGATAAAACGCTGTACCAGCCAGGCGAAACCGCGAAGATGCTGATTACCTTTCCGGAGCCAATTGATGAAGCATTATTGACGCTGGAACGCGATCGCGTGGAACAGCAGTCGCTGCTTTCGCATCCGGCAAACTGGCTAACGCTACAACGTTTAAACGATACCCAGTATGAAGCCCGGGTTCCAGTGAGCAATTCCTTTGCGCCTAACATCACTTTTTCGGTGCTGTATACCCGTAACGGTCAGTACAGTTTTCAGAACGCCGGGATCAAAGTTGCCGTTCCCCAGCTGGATATCCGGGTGAAAACGGACAAAACCCATTACCAGCCTGGTGAACTGGTCAATGTCGAATTAACCTCGTCGCTGAAAGGTAAACCTGTTTCTGCGCAGCTAACGGTAGGCGTGGTCGATGAAATGATCTACGCGCTGCAACCAGAAATCGCGCCGAATATCGGCAAATTTTTCTATCCGCTGGGGCGTAACAATGTGCGTACCAGCTCCAGTCTGTCGTTTATCAGCTACGACCAGGCGCTCTCCAGCGAGCCGGTTGCGCCTGGCGCAACTAACCGCAGCGAGCGGCGAGTAAAAATGCTTGAACGTCCACGGCGTGAAGAGGTGGATACCGCGGCATGGATGCCGTCACTCACAACCGATAAACAAGGCAAAGCGTATTTCACGTTCCTGATGCCTGATTCGTTAACCCGCTGGCGTATCACCGCGCGTGGGATGAACGGCGACGGGCTGGTCGGGCAGGGGCGTGCTTATCTGCGTTCGGAAAAAAATCTCTACATGAAGTGGAGTATGCCAACGGTGTATCGCGTGGGCGACAAACCGGCGGCAGGACTGTTTATCTTCAGTCAGCAGGATAACGAACCGGTGGCGCTGGTGACTAAATTTGCAGGCGCTGAGATGCGCCAGACGCTGACGCTGCACAAAGGGGCGAATTATATTTCGCTGACGCAGAATATTCAGCAATCTGGCTTGTTAAGTGCAGAACTGCAACAAAATGGGCAAGTGCAGGACAGCATTAGCACAAAACTGTCTTTTGTGGATAACAGCTGGCCCGTTGAACAGCAGAAAAATGTCATGCTCGGTGGTGGCGATAACGCGCTGATGTTGCCCGAGCAGGCGAGCAATATCCGGCTACAAAGTAGTGAAACGCCGCAGGAGATTTTCCGCAACAATCTTGATGCGTTAGTCGATGAACCGTGGGGTGGCGTAATCAACACCGGTAGCCGTCTGATCCCGCTCAGTCTCGCCTGGCGTTCGCTTGCCGATCATCAAAGTGCCGCCGCTAACGACATTCGTCAGATGATTCAGGATAACCGTCTGCGGCTGATGCAACTGGCGGGGCCCGGAGCGCGCTTTACCTGGTGGGGTGAAGATGGCAATGGTGACGCCTTCCTTACGGCATGGGCATGGTACGCCGACTGGCAGGCCAGCCAGGCGATCGGCGTAACGCAACAACCGGAATACTGGCAGCATATGCTCGACAGCTACGCGGAGCAGGCAGATAACATGCCGTTATTGCATCGGGCGCTGGTGCTGGCATGGGCGCAGGAGATGAATTTGCCGTGCAAAACGTTGTTGAAAGGGTTGGATGAAGCTATCGCCCGGCGCGGAACTAAAACTGAAGATTTCTCTGAGGAAGACACCCGCGATATCAATGATAGCCTGATCCTCGATACACCGGAGTCTCCACTGGCAGATGCGGTGGCAAACGTCTTAACCATGACGTTGCTGAAAAAAGCGCAGTTGAAGTCCACGGTGATGCCACAGGTTCAGCAATATGCGTGGGATAAAGCGGCAAACAGCAATCAGCCGCTGGCGCACACGGTTGTGCTGCTTAATAGCGGTGGCGACGCTACCCAGGCGGCCGCTATTTTAAGTGGTTTGACCGCTGAGCAATCCACTATTGAACGCGCGCTGGCCATGAACTGGCTGGCGAAATATATGGCGACAATGCCTCCGGTTGTGTTGCCTGCGCCTGCGGGCGCATGGGCCAAACATAAGTTAACTGGAGGGGGCGAATACTGGCGTTGGGTTGGTCAGGGTGTGCCGGACATTCTCTCTTTTGGTGACGAATTATCGCCGCAAAATGTGCAGGTCCGCTGGCGTGAACTGGCAAAAACGGCTCAACAAAGTAACATTCCGGTAACCGTTGAACGCCAGTTGTATCGGCTTATCCCTGGTGAAGAAGAGATGAGCTTTACTCTGCAACCGGTGACCAGCAATGAGATTGACAGCGATGCGCTGTATCTCGATGAAATCACGCTTACCAGCGAGCAGGATGCAGTTCTGCGCTACGGTCAGGTGGAAGTACCGCTCCCACCGGGAGCCGACGTTGAGCGCACAACATGGGGCATTTCGGTCAATAAACCCAACGCCGCGAAACAACAGGGGCAATTGCTGGAAAAAGCACGTAATGAAATGGGCGAACTGGCCTATATGGTGCCGGTGAAAGAACTGACGGGAACGGTCACTTTCCGCCATTTGCTGCGTTTCTCGCAAAAAGGGCAATTCGTTCTGCCTCCTGCTCGTTATGTGCGTTCCTATGCACCTGCGCAGCAAAGTGTTGCGGCAGGGAGTGAATGGACCGGGATGCAGGTGAAATAAGTGAACTGGCGCAGAATCGTCTGGCTATTGGCGTTGGTTACTCTGCCAACGCTTGCGGAGGAGACGCCGTTACAACTGGTGCTGCGCGGTGCGCAGCACGATCAACTGTATCAGCTGTCGTCATCAGGCGTGACCAAAGTCTCAGCATTACCTGACTCGCTCACCACGCCGTTAGGGAGTTTGTGGAAACTGTATGTTTACGCCTGGCTGGAGGATACCCATCAACCGGAGCAGCCCTACCAGTGTCGCGGAAACTCCCCGGAAGAGGTTTATTGTTGTCAGGCTGGGGAGAGCATAACGCGCGATACCGCGCTGGTACGTTCCTGTGGGCTCTATTTTGCGCCGCAGCGGTTGCATATTGGCGCAGATGTGTGGGGGCAATACTGGCAACAGCGTCAGGCACCTGCGTGGTTAGCGTCTCTTACAACGCTGAAGCCAGAAACCTCGGTAACGGTTAAATCGCTGCTCGATTCATTAGCGACGTTACCTGCGCAAAACAAAGCTCAGGAAGTCTTACTGGATGTGGTGCTGGACGAGGCGAAAATCGGTGTCGCATCCATGCTCGGTAGTCGGGTACGGGTGAAAACCTGGAGCTGGTTTGCCGATGATAAACAGGAAATCCGCCAGGGTGGTTTTGCTGGCTGGTTAACCGATGGTACACCGCTGTGGGTTACTGGCAGTGGCACCAGCAAAACGGTACTAACCCGTTATGCGACGGTGCTTAATCGGGTTTTGCCAGTGCCGACGCAGGTTGCCAGTGGGCAATGTGTAGAGGTGGAGCTGTTTGCCCGCTATCCGCTGAAGAAAATCACAGCGGAAAAGAGTACGACGGCAGTAAAACCCGGCGTACTTAATGGGCGCTATCGTGTGACGTTTACTAATGGTAACCACATTACGTTTGTCAGCCACGGTGAGACGACCTTACTGAGCGAAAAGGGCAAACTGAAATTGCAGTCACATCTCGATCGTGAAGAGTACGTTGCCAGAGTTCTGGATCGCGAGGCGAAAAGTACGCCCCCTGAGGCAGCGAAAGCCATGACCGTGGCGATTCGCACTTTTTTACAGCAAAACGCCAATCGGGAAGGCGATTGCCTGACCATCCCTGACAGCAGCGCCACGCAGCGTGTTTCGGCTTCGCCAGCTACGACGGGGGCGCGAACGATGGCCGCCTGGACGCAGGATCTCATCTATGCGGGCGATCCGGTTCATTATCATGGCAGTCGCGCTACCGAAGGGACGCTTTCCTGGCGGCAAGCCACGGCCCAGGCGGGGCAGGGAGAGCGTTACGACCAGATACTCGCGTTTGCTTATCCCGACAACAGCCTTAGCCGCTGGGGAGCGCCACGCTCAACCTGCCAGTTATTACCCAAAGCGAAAGCCTGGCTGGCGAAAAAAATGCCGCAGTGGCGGCGTATATTACAAGCTGAGACGGGGTACAACGAACCAGACGTGTTTGCGGTTTGCCGTTTAGTCTCAGGTTTCCCCTATACCGATCGGCAGCAGAAACGGCTGTTTATTCGTAACTTCTTTACGCTTCAGGATCGGCTGGATTTAACCCATGAGTATCTGCACCTGGCCTTTGATGGTTATCCCACCGGGCTTGATGAGAACTATATCGAAACGCTGACCCGACAATTATTAATGGACTAATGCTATGCGAAAGATTTTTCTTCCGTTGTTACTGGTGGCGCTTTCGCCTGTCGCTCACAGTGAAGGTGTGCAGGAAGTCGAGATTGATGCACCGCTCTCAGGCTGGCATCCGGCAGAGGGCGAAGATGCCAGTTTTTCACAATCGATCAATTACCCGGCGTCGTCCGTCAACATGGCAGATGATCAAAATATCTCAGCGCAGATCCGCGGCAAAATAAAGAATTATGCTGCGGCGGGTAAAGTTCAGCAGGGCCGGCTGGTGGTCAACGGTGCCAGTATGCCGCAGAGAATTGAATCCGATGGTTCATTTGCACGCCCTTATATTTTCACTGAAGGCAGCAACAGCGTGCAGGTCATCAGCCCGGATGGGCAAAGCCGACAAAAAATGCAGTTTTACTCAACGCCGGGTACAGGAACGATTCGTGCACGTTTACGGCTGGTTCTCTCGTGGGATACGGACAATACCGACCTCGACCTTCACGTTGTTACGCCCGATGGCGAACACGCCTGGTACGGTAACACCGTGCTGAAAAACAGTGGTGCACTGGATATGGATGTCACGACGGGGTACGGACCCGAGATTTTCGCCATGCCCGCGCCAATTCACGGGCGCTATCAGGTGTATATCAACTACTATGGTGGGCGCAGCGAAACGGAATTAACCACCGCCCAACTGACGCTGATCACCGATGAAGGATCGGTCAATGAGAAACAGGAAACATTTATTGTACCGATGCGTAATGCTGGCGAGCTGACGCTGGTGAAAAGTTTTGACTGGTGATTAATGGGGTTACCTTCGCCGTCGATGTTCAAGAAAACACCCGATAACTTTCGCTATCGGGTGTTTTTATTGATTAATTCAACCGTTCAATCACCATCGCAATTCCCTGGCCGCCGCCAATGCACAGTGTTGCCAGCCCCAGCGTTTTATCGCGTGCCTGCATGGCATGTAATAGTGTGACCAGAATACGAGCACCACTGGCACCGATAGGATGCCCGAGCGCGATGGCCCCGCCGTTGACATTCACTTTCTCAGAATCAAAGCCCAGGTTTTTCCCAACGGCAAGGAACTGTGCAGCAAATGCTTCATTAGCCTCAATGAGATCAATATCCGCCAGTTGCAGCCCCGCCAGTTGTAACGCTTTTTGCGTGGCAGGTACTGGCCCCATACCCATCAATGCGGGGGGCACGCCACCGCTGGCATAACTTTTAATGCGAGCCAGGGGGGTAAGGCCTGCTGCCAGCGCCGCAGATTCTTCCATAATCACCAGAGCGGCAGCACCGTCGTTAATACCAGACGCGTTCCCGGCGGTAACTGTTCCTGCTTTATCGAAGGCCGGGCGCAATGCGCCTAACGCTTCAGTCGTAGAATCCGCTTTCGGGAATTCGTCTTGACTGAAGACGAAGGTTTTCTTCCGAGTGACAACATTTACCGGGACGATTTCGGCTGTAAAAGCACCGGACTCAATTGCGGCTGCCGCTTTACGCTGTGAATGTAGCGCCAGTTCATCCTGCATTTCTCGGGTAATTCCGTACTCTTTGGCCACGTTCTCGGCGGTAATCCCCATATGATAACCATGGGTGGCGCACATCAGACCATCGCGCAGGATTACGTCATAAACCTGTCCGTCTCCAAGACGATAACCAGAGCGTGCTTTTGCATCGAGTAAGTAGGGCGCTAAACTCATATTTTCCATACCCCCCGCCACAATGCTTTGCGCCTGACCTGCCTGAATTGCCTGGGCGGCAAGCGCCACACTTTTAAGACCCGAACCACATACTTTATTGACCGTGAATCCGCACACCGTTTCTGCCAGCCCGCTTTTTAACAGTGCCTGACGCGCCGGATTTTGCCCCAGCCCGGCTTGCAACACGTTACCCATAATCACTTCATCAACGTGTTGTGAATCGATTTTTGCACGTTCAATGGCGGCTTTAATTACTGTCGCCCCCAGGTCGATGGCGCTGGTGGAAGCGAGTGAACCGTTAAAACTACCGATAGCAGTACGTACCGCACTGACGATGACACAATTTTTCATTTTATATTCCTTCTGTTTGTAGGGTTGCCGTCAGAACAGCGTTAAACCAATGACGAAAATGACACCGGAGAAGAGCAGGGCAGTGATGCAGTAGCCCATGATGTCGCGGACACCGAGTCCGGCGATTGCCAGTGCTGGCAGTGCCCAGAATGGTTGTGCCATGTTCATCCATTGCTCGCCGTAGGCGATCGCCATTACCGATTTACCGAGATCAGCGCCCAGCGCCTGGGCTGCGGGTATCACGAAAGGTCCCTGAATAACCCAGTGACCGCCGCCAGACGGAACGGCGAAGTTAATCAGTGCAGAACTAAAAAAGGTCATTACCGGGAAGGTGTCTTTGTTTGCAACATTGATGAAGAATTCGGTAATGAGTCCGCCCAGACCGGAATGCTCCATCATCAGTTGGATCCCAGCGTAGAAGGGGAATTGCACCAGAATACCGGCGGTACTGCGTGCTGCCGCGCTGATAGCACGCATATAAGCCATTGGCGTTTTATGTAGCAGCAGACCCGCAATCATAAACATCAGGTTGACGGTATTGATGGTGATGTTGAAGCCATGTTCGCTGAAGTACATCGCCAGGTAAGCGATACCGAGTGCGCCGATGATCAACGTCAGAATGCGGCTTTCTTCCAGTCGCTCGGACGGTGGAGCATCTTTCGGTAGCTGCTTTTGAAAATCAGCCTCTTCCATGAGTAGTTTTGGATCGATACTCACCACGTCAGACGGTTTTAGCATCATCATGCGGGTGATAAATGGCATCACCACAATCAACGCCACAGTGATGAAAATGTTAAAACCACTGAACAGAGTATCGCCCACCGGGATCAGCCCGGCGATATGCTCAACCGGGTTGCCCGGTGTTGCAGCCAACAGAGGCATTGATCCAGAGAAGCCGCCACCCCAGGTGAGAAAACCAATGTAGGCGCAGGCAATGAGCAACGGATAATCAGAACCGGGGACTCGCCGGGCGACTTCACGGGCAAACATTGCGCCGACAACCAAACCAAATCCCCAGTTGATGACACAAGCGACTGAACCGAAGAAAGTGACCAGCATGACGCCCTGTACGGGCGTCTTTGCGGCGGAGGCGGCAGTACGCAGCAAACTTTTCACCGGAGCAGAGCTGGCAAGGGCATGACCGGTAACGATGATAAGCGCCATCTGCATACCAAACGCCAGCAAGTTCCAGAAACCGTCACCCCACATTTTCACCATGCTGATCGGCGTTTGTGGTGTTAACCAAAGCGCGATCACGAATGTTAGCAATGTCAGCAACATGGCAAAGATCAGTGGATCGGGAAGCCACCGGCTGACAAAACGCGTCATAAAACGCGATATGCGACCAATCATAAATCACCCCGTTGCGTATTCAGATCGGCGGCGACTTCAAACCGAGCTTCTGTTTTGGCACGCACGGTGGCTAAATCACACCCGTCGGCAATTTCGGTGAGCCACATTTTGCCGTCAATAAAACGAAAGACAGCCAGTTCAGTAACCAGCATATGCACCGCATGTTGCGCAGTGAGTGGCATGGTGCAGCGGCGCAAAATTTTTGCTGAACCATCTTTGGCGCAATGTTCCATGGCGATGATCACTTTGCGCGACCCGGTCACCAGATCCATCGCGCCACCCATACCGGGCACCATTTTCCCAGGCACTACCCAGTTCGCGAGGTTTGCTTCTTCGTCTACTTGCAAACCGCCGAGCACGCAGGCATCAATATGACCGCCACGGATTAGCGCAAATGACATGGCGCTATCAAACATGGCTGCACCGGGTAAAACACCGCACGGTTGCCCGCCAGCGTTCACCAGATCTGGATGCGCTGTCGTGACCGGGCCTAAACCGAGGAAGCCGTTTTCCGATTGCAGAGTGATATGAATACCCTCCGGTAAATAATTGGCGACCATTGTGGGTAAACCGATCCCTAAGTTAACGATGTCACCATCACGAAGCTCTTGCGCCACACGGCGCGCAATACGTTGTTTCGCATCCATTATTTGCTCTCCTGTGAAACGATGATGTGGTCGATAACGGCACCAGGGGTGACAATATGGTCAGGTTGCAGCTCGCCGGTTTCGACCAGTTCATCTGGCTCTACCAGCGTGATATCAGCCGCAAGGGCTATCAGGGGGTTAAAGTTGCGGGCGCTAAGTTGATAGGTCAGGTTGCCAAGTGTGTCGCAACGATGAGCGCGAATTAGCGCCAGGTCGGCGCGCAGTGGGCGTTCGAGCAGCCAGGTTTTACCGTCGAGTGTCAGTGTCTGTTTGCCTTCCTCTACGACGGTGCCGACACCCGTTGGGGTGAGAAAACCACCAAGTCCAGCTCCACCACAGCGAATTTGCTCGATTAGCGTACCTTGCGGCACCAGAACGACGTCCATCTCACCAGATATCATGCGCCGACCTGTTTCCGGGTTGGTGCCGATATGTGAAGCAATCACTTTGCGGACTCGACCATTGACGATGAGCGGACCGATGCCGGTATCAACAAACGCGGTATCATTGGCTATCAATGTCAGGTCGCGAACACCAGATTCCAGTAATGCTTCAACCAGGCGGGATGGAGTGCCAATCCCCATAAATCCGCCCACCATGATGGTCATGCCGTCACGAAAGAAGCCGGTGGCGTCTTGTAATGTCATCAATTTTGTTTTCATTTTTTATCCCTCTTGCATACACCGTTGTGGGTACAGTCAGGCAATAGCAAGGGGAGTGCCAGAATGAGATTATTGGATTTAGTTATTCAACTAATTGAATATGAAGGGATAAATTGGATGGGGATTTATAAGGAGAATGAGCGGCTATGCAGAAAATTGCGCACTGTGCAAATTTCTGCATAGCAAGTTTTGGTGTTATACATCCGCCGGATCGATACCGTATTCCTGGAGTTTATACATCAATGCACGGCGACTGATGCCCAGCATTAAAGCAGTGCGGGTTCGGTTTCCTTCTTGTTGTTCCAGCACTTCCATAATGATGCGTTTTTCGACGCGTTTAATTTCCTCTTTTAAATTACGCTCACCGACAGGGGCTGTTTTTACCTCGCCAGCATTACAGACTGGCTGACGAATCTGTGGCGGAAGATCCTCAGAAAAAATGATCGGGCCTGAATTCATCACGACGGCGCGTTCAATAACGTTGGAAAGCTCTCGAATATTTCCCGGCCATGACCAGGCGGTAAGCAGTGACATTGCCATCGGATCGATGTCGATAATATCGCGCTGATTCTCACTACTGAATTTTTGCAAAAAGTGATTAGCTAACAGGGAAATATCTTCCCGGCGATCGCGCAGAGGCGGCAGTATTAAATGAATAACGTTAAGGCGATAAAAGAGATCTTCACGGAAGGTGCCTTCTTTTACCATTGCCTGCAAGTCGCGGTTGGTGGCAGCAATGATGCGGATATCAACTTTTATGGTCTGATGGCCGCCAATCCGTTCAAATTCCCGTTCCTGTAGAATGCGTAGTAATTTGGCTTGTAGTACCAGCGGCATTTCGCCAATTTCGTCGAGGAGCAGAGTACCTTCGTTGGCTCGTTCAAATAATCCCTGACGCAAGGTTTGTGCACCAGTAAATGCACCTTTTTCATGACCAAACAGTTCACTTTCGAGCAACGATTCCGGCAGCGCCGCGCAGTTGACTTTAATGAACGGCCCCTTTGCCGCCGCGAATTGTAGTGAATCGCTCTGGCAATCAACTCTTTCCCGGTGCCGCTTTCACCGCTAATCAAGACGCTGGCCTGAGAAAGGGCAATTTTGGCGGTGTCTTTGCAGATGTCCATCATCGCCGGGCTGTTGGTGAGAATGTGCCCCCATTGCCAGCTGGTGCTCAGTGCCTGGTGCAGATGACGGATCTCTTTTTTCATTGACTGGAGTTGTAAAGCGCGCTGAACGATTAAATTCAACTCATCGAGATCAAACGGTTTAATAACATAGTCGAAGGCTCCGCAGCGTAGCGCTTCGACGGCGGTTTCCACTTCCGCATAGGCCGTCATCAGAATAACGGGTGTCCGGGTCTCATGGCTGCGCATCTCCTTTAGTGCCTTGATGCCGTCCATCTCTGGCATGCGGATATCCATCAACACCACATCAGGGTGAATATCGGCAAACAGGTGTAATGCTGTGCGTCCGTTGTTCGCACAATGTGTTTCGAATCCTTGTAGTGCAAAAGCGGTGCTCAGCATACGGCGAACATTATCTTCATCATCCACAATAAGGATGCGATTAATAGCAGTCATACAGTCTGATTTCCCTGCGGGTTGATCGGTAAAATAAGCGTGAAGGTTGCGCCGTAGCCCGGCAAACTGGCGACGCGAATATCACCCTGATGGGCATTAATGATGCGTTGACTTAACGCCAGACCAAGCCCGGTTCCTGAGGCTTTGGTGGTGAAAAAGGGATCGAAGATCTTTTTTTGCAGCGAGAGATCAATGCCACAGCCGTTGTCCTCTATCGAAATGGCCTGTTGTGAGTCGCTGTATTGCCAGGTTTGAATGCGAATTTTCCCTCGTGCGCTGATAGCCTGGACGGCATTGATCAGGATATTCAGTAGTACCTGTTTGAGCAGTTCACGATCGGCGTTAATCGGGCTTAATTCATTATCCAGTTCGCTTATGAAGTCGACCCGCGCTTGTACGCCGGCGGTTTGTACCAGTACCAGAGTTTCTTCAACCAATGCATTGAGGCTGACTTGTTGCCATTGACTGTGGCGTGGACGTGAAAATTCGAGCAATTGCTGAATAACTTTGTTAATTGAATCGATTTCTTTGAGTACTACGGACAGATATTCCTGATGTATTGGGTCACTGGTTTGTTGGCGCAAGATCTGTACATAACCACGAATAGCCGTTAACGGATTACGTACTTCATGCGCGACGCCAGCCATCAGCTCACCCAGTGTGGCGAGGCGTTCTGCTTGCGCCATGCGGCGCTGGGTTTCTTTGCGGGCAGTTAAATCAGAGAAAATCACCAAAGCACCTATCATTTCACCGTGCGTGTTATGAATACGACTGGTAGTGACACTGAGTTCAATGGTGCGGTCACGACCTGGAAAACTGATCTCCAGCGCCACATGTTCGGTGCCATGTTCCAGCGTATCCAGTACTGGACTGTAGAACTGAGTATTGTCGAACAACATGGAGTAAGGCTGCCCTACCAGTTCATGGCGTTGATAGCCAGTGATAACTTCTGCTGCTGGGTTCATGGTGGTTACATCACCCTGGCGGTCAATGGCAATGACGCCATCGGCAGCGTTTTCAATAATCAGATCGTTAAGTGTCCGCGTTTCACGCAGTGCCTGGGCGAGGTTATTAACACTCTGACTGATTTGCCCCATTTCACCGGGCAATTGTGGTAATCGAGTGGGAATATTTTGTGCCAGAGTCGAGAGGCCATCGGTGATGATATCAATATTGGCGCTCAGGCGACGGGAGAAAAGGACAATCAACAGCAGGCTTATCAGCAAACCGGCGGTGAGCACAATGATAATCCTCACATCCATTTTCCAGGCCTGGCGGCGAATATCTTCGGTTAATTCATTGGCCCAGATATAGCCGAGGATTTCACCATTACGCTCAATGGGGATCATTGAATTCAAAATATCGCCGCGCACCTGCCTGCCTGAATAAACCAAAGGGGTATTTGTACGCATGACTTCGCGACCTGGGTGATCTGCGGCAATGGTAACGCCGACATTATTCTGATATAGCGCTGAAGGCGCGTAGGTGATTATCGCATCCAGCGTTTTGTTGTAATAACCAGCGCCGATGCCAGGGAAGGCGTGAGTGATATTTTCGGTAATGGGGGCAAGTTCTGCATTTAATGCGCGGATACGCTCCTCACGCGGTAAGTCGATGTAGAGATCGTAGCGATTGCCTAGCGCCTGATTAAGCAGGTTGACCACGGCAGAAAGTTTTTTCTCTTTTTCAGATAAGACTGCTGAACGTCCTTCCGTTTCTACGATATAACCAATAGTAAGCGTTGGGACAATGACCATCAGGATTGCCATCAGGATCATTTGATTGCGTAAGCGGCGTGGATAAATCCACTTCATATAATGCATGCTGAAATCCACTAGTCTTGTCCGGTATATGACGATTATCAGAGGTTAAGGTGATGATTTCTCGGCGGTGTATCATATTCCAGAGAAGAGAGAACATTGCGGTAACACGCTTTTACCGCTACCTTAACCACACTCCATCGGTCACCTGAGGCGGAGCTTCGCCCCTTTGAAATACCTTGCTTCTTTTCGTACAACCCTGAAAGCCTCGCGCTACATGTTCAGAGCATTGGCGTTAGTGCTCTGGCTGTTGATTGCTTTTTCATCCGTTTTTTACATCGTTAATGCGTTACATCAGCGAGAATCGGAAATTCGTCAGGAATTTAATCTGAGTTCCGATCAGGCTCAGCGCTTTATTCAACGCACCTCTGATGTGATGAAAGAGCTGAAGTACATCGCCGAAAATCGCTTATCGGCAGAGAACGGTGTGCTTTCCCCGCGTGGACGAGAAACGCAGGCGGATGTGCCTGCGTTTGAACCGCTGTTTGCCGACTCCGATTGTTCCGCGATGAGTAACACCTGGCGAGGTTCTCTGGAGTCATTGGCGTGGTTTATGCGCTACTGGCGCGATAATTTTTCTGCGGCTTACGATCTCAACCGGGTATTTTTAATCGGCAGTGATAACCTCTGCATGGCCAATTTCGGTCTGCGTGATATGCCAGTGGAACGCGATACCGCGTTGAAAGCTTTGCATGAACGCATCAATAAATATCGAAATGCACCACAAGATGATAGCGGCAGTAACCTCTACTGGATCAGCGAAGGTCCGCGCCCTGGCGTCGGGTATTTTTACGCGTTGACGCCAGTTTATCTGGCGAACCGGTTGCAGGCGCTTTTGGGTGTCGAGCAGACCATCCGGATGGAAAACTTTTTCTTACCGGGTACGTTGCCGATGGGGGTTACCATTCTTGATGAAAATGGTCATACCCTGATTTCGCTTACCGGACCAGAAAGTAAAATTAAGGGCGATCCTCGCTGGATGCAGGAACGCTCCTGGTTTGGCTATACGGAAGGGTTCCGGGAGCTGGTGCTGAAGAAAAATCTGCCACCCTCATCGCTAAGCATCGTGTATTCGGTGCCGGTTGATAAGGTGCTGGAACGCATTCGCATGTTGATCCTTAACGCAATTTTGCTGAATGTGCTTGCCGGAGCTGCATTGTTTACTCTCGCACGGATGTACGAGCGACGTATTTTCATTCCGGCGGAAAGCGACGCCCTGCGACTGGAAGAACATGAGCAGTTCAATCGCAAGATTGTCGCCTCCGCGCCAGTGGGTATCTGCATTTTGCGTACCGCTGATGGCGTCAATATTTTAAGTAACGAACTGGCGCATACCTATCTCAATATGCTTACGCATGAGGACCGCCAACGACTGACGCAAATTATCTGTGGGCAGCAGGTCAATTTTGTTGATGTCCTGACCAGCAACAATACCAATCTGCAAATCAGCTTCGTCCATTCGCGCTATCGTAATGAAAACGTGGCCATTTGTGTGCTGGTGGATGTTTCTTCGCGCGTGAAGATGGAAGAGTCGTTGCAGGAGATGGCACAAGCAGCGGAACAGGCGAGCCAGTCAAAATCGATGTTCCTTGCCACCGTCAGTCATGAGCTGCGAACGCCGCTGTATGGCATTATCGGTAACCTGGATCTGTTGCAAACCAAAGAGTTACCGAAAGGCGTCGATCGGCTGGTGACGGCAATGAACAACTCTTCCAGCCTGTTGTTGAAAATTATCAGCGATATTCTCGATTTCTCGAAGATTGAATCGGAACAGTTGAAGATCGAACCGCGTGAGTTTTCACCGCGTGAAGTGATGAACCACATCACCGCCAACTATTTACCGCTGGTGGTACGCAAGCAGTTAGGCTTGTACTGCTTTATTGAACCGGATGTGCCAGTGGCCTTAAATGGCGACCCGATGCGTTTACAGCAGGTCATCTCCAACCTGTTGAGTAACGCCATAAAATTCACCGATACCGGCTGTATAGTTTTGCATGTCCGCGCTGATGGCGATTATCTCTCTATCCGTGTTCGCGATACCGGCGTGGGGATTCCGGCGAAAGAAGTGGTGCGCTTGTTTGATCCCTTCTTCCAGGTCGGAACGGGCGTACAGCGAAACTTCCAGGGGACCGGTCTGGGTCTGGCGATTTGTGAAAAACTGATCAGCATGATGGACGGCGATATCTCGGTAGATTCAGAACCGGGAATGGGCAGCCAGTTTACCGTGCGTATTCCGTTGTACGGCGCTCAGTACCCGCAGAAAAAAGGCGTGGAAGGGTTGAGTGGTAAACGCTGCTGGCTGTCGGTCCGCAATGCGTCGCTCTGTCAGTTCCTGGAAACCAGTTTGCAGCGCAGCGGCATCGTCGTTACAACATACGAAGGGCAGGAACCGACTCCCGAAGATGTGTTAATTACTGACGAGGTAGTGAGTAAAAAATGGCAGGGTAGAGCGGTAGTGACCTTCTGTCGTCGCCATATTGGTATTCCGCTGGAGAAAGCGCCAGGGGAGTGGGTACACAGTGTGGCTGCCCCGCATGAGCTACCGGCATTGTTGGCGCGTATTTATTTGATCGAGATGGAGAGCGACGATCCTGCTAACGCTCTGCCGTCGACGGACAAAGCGGTCAGCGATAATGACGATATGATGATTCTGGTCGTGGATGATCATCCGATTAACCGACGTCTGCTGGCAGATCAGTTGGGATCGTTGGGCTATCAATGTAAAACCGCGAATGATGGTGTCGATGCGCTTAATGTACTTAGCAAGAATCATATTGATATCGTGCTTAGCGACGTCAACATGCCAAATATGGATGGTTACCGCTTGACGCAACGCATTCGTCAGTTGGGACTGACGTTGCCGGTAATCGGAGTAACTGCTAATGCGTTGGCTGAAGAGAAGCAGCGGTGTCTGGAGTCCGGTATGGACAGCTGCCTGTCGAAGCCGGTAACGCTGGATGTGATAAAACAGACGCTGACGGTATATGCCGAGAGGGTCAGGAAATCGCGGGAATCGTAGGACGGATAAGGTGTTTATGCCGCATCTGGCATTCAGTGCAAATGCCAGATGCGACGCTGACGCGTCTTATCTGGCCTACTTTAATGTAATCTGTTGAAATAATGGGAATCGTAGGCCGGATAAGGCGTTTACGCTGCATCCGGCAATCGGTGCAAATGCCAGATAAGACACTAACGCGTCTTATCTGGCCTACAGATGATTAGTCTTTATCTGCCGGACTTAAGGTCACAGAAGAGAGATAATTCAGCAGGGCGATATCGTTCTCGACACCCAGCTTCATCATCGCAGATTTCTTCTGGCTACTGATGGTTTTAATACTGCGGTTCAGCTTTTTAGCGATCTCGGTCACCAGGAAGCCTTCCGCAAACAGGCGCAGAACTTCACTCTCTTTTGGCGAGAGACGCTTGTCACCGTAACCACCAGCACTGATTTTTTCCAACAGGCGAGAAACGCTTTCCGGGGTAAATTTCTTCCCTTTCTGCAGCGCGGCGAGAGCTTTCGGCAGATCGGTCGGTGCACCTTGTTTCAGCACGATCCCTTCGATATCCAGATCCAATACCGCACTAAGAATCGCCGGGTTGTTGTTCATGGTCAGAACAATAATCGACAGGCTTGGGAAATGGCGCTTGATGTACTTGATTAAGGTAATGCCATCGCCGTACTTATCGCCAGGCATGGAGAGATCGGTAATCAACACATGCGCATCCAGTTTCGGCAGGTTGTTGATCAGTGCTGTAGAGTCTTCAAATTCGCCGACAACATTCACCCACTCAATTTGCTCAAGTGATTTGCGAATACCGAACAAGACTATCGGATGGTCATCGGCAATAATTACGTTCATATTGTTCATGTAATAGGCTACCTTGCTACAGCAAGCTCTTGACATAACTGTCAATGTCGCTGATGTATTTTTCTATTCCTGGAACATCCTTCTCACGAATCAGATGTTCCAGCGTTTCACATAACTGCTTGCCGGGTACCAGATTTAGCATGGCAAATACGCCTTTAAGACGATGAGCCGTTTGGGCTAACGCAGCAAAGTCACTGGTTGCTGCTTCAGTATACAGCCTCTTAACATCATCCGGTACTGTGTCTACAAAGAGCGCATAATAGCCGCTGGCATGGAGTTGCGCATTTTCATCTCCGCCCAGAGGCGATTCTGTCACCTCTTCCTGCGCCAGTTGCACTTCAATTAATTGTAAGACCGCTTCCTGCATAGCGTTGCTCATATTGAAGTTGACGCACAATTGACCAGGCCCAATTTCCCGTACGCCAGACTCATCATCGCTTAAAAGCAAGCCAGAGGCAGTAAGATTAGACGGATTATCCGTTAAAAAGATATCATAATCTTGACTAATTAATCTTTCATCGGGTGTGATACAGGTTGCACCCCAATTTTCTAACTGGCGAGTGACAATATTCCGAATTTCTGCCGAAGTAACATCCACCATTACGCAGACATCATCCAGTAAACGCTCTTCTTCCTCTTCAACTTCCGGGTCAGCTGCGAGCATTTTGATATGCACAGAGTAGCGTGTACCAAGCCCATCCCGCGTTTTGATGTTTAAATGACCGCCCAGTTTACGTGCCAGTTGATCGCTCAGCCAGAATGCCAGCGGGTCCGCCTTGCCATAGCGATCGTTTTGGGTCTGGTTGATAAACGGGAAGTGCAAATTATCCATTTCATGAATGCTTACGCCTTCTCCGGTGTCCAGAATGCGGAACGTCAGGCGGTCTTCGGAGGACTCATCCTGATCAACCTCAAGGGTGATTTTTCCCAATTGCGTTGAGGTCACGGCATATTGCATCAGTAGCAGCAAAATACGTCGTAAGGCATCGCGATCGCCGCGGCGCATATCGTGTGCTTTCAGATGATTGTTAATCAGCAGTTGCAGACCTTTACGCTTGATGGCAGGCAACACTGAAGGGACAACTTCATCAATTAAATCCTGCACGGAGAACAGCACCGTCTCACTTTTCCAGCTATCGTCCGCAAGCATGTTCGCTAACTGTATTTCATCGACCAGCCGCACCAGCACATCTGCCTGATTCGCCAGTTGTTTGCTTTCCGGGGCATTGAGTTTAGCCGCGCTCTCCGCCAGGGACTGTGCGGGTTCTTTCAGCGCATCGCCAATGTTTTTCATAAAGGTCATCCGCCCCTGCTGGTTTTTCTCATACAGACGCTGCGCCTGCTTGAGTTTCTTGTTTACCAGCACTTCGCGATCCTGATCGCGAATAATGAAAATTTGTGTGCGCGGCGCGACCTGGCTGCGGAACATGCGGATCTCATACAGCTCGTTATTGATCGTCGCCTGAATAATCCCCTGATGCTGTTCCGCCATGGTGGTGATGTTTTGCAGATTCAAATGCGGCAGCAAATGATCGGCAATTTTGTTACTTATGACAGTGCGGTTCGATTCCTGATCGTGAACCAGCAGGCCGAGCGGCAGCAGTGAGACTATCTCTTCATTGATTGCCCGTAAAATGCGCAATTCGTTATTGACCGCCGTGCTGGGGACGTTTTCTGTACTGCGGCTGGAGAAATGGCGGAATGTGGTATAGCCAAATAACGCCAGCGCCAGCAAACCGATGTTCAGCAGCAGTGGCAGCAGAATGTTTTGCAACGTATCCAGCAATAAGGTGCCATAAGGAACCTGCCAGACCAGGCGCATATCGGTAGAGTTGAGTGCCGAGGAGATTTCAATCTTCGTACTGTTAAAGTGGATACTGACGCTATCCGTCCCTTCTTTCTCATTATCATTGTTTCCCGTTGCCGTCGCGTCTGGCTCAAGGCGGAAACTGTCCAGCGGCATACCCGGTGGGATCAAATCATTAATCGGCAGATCAAAAGCCACGACCGTTGCCAGATGTCCTGGCTGGTTAAAGGTAGTACGCAATGTAAAGTAATGACCGTTCTGCCAGGCCAGGCGGCGCATGTTAGAAAAGCTTTCGCGTTCATCGAGGGCGTTGGCCTGTTGCAACATCTCTGCACGACGTGAATCAACAATGTCGCTGACGGTCGATTCTTTAAATCCGGAGGTGAGATCTTTAAGGGGTAGGGTTGAGATCAGCACCAGACTGTTATCCTGACCATTCAGGTAATACATCGACCACGGTACATTTTCTGCGCCCCACAATGTATCCAGATAAGTGGACATCCGCTGAGTCATCTCAAGCGTTGAGTTGTCGTGAGAGCCAAAGATTAACGCTTCCGTTTTGCGGCGTGGTTTCTCCAGATAGTAGACATCCTGTTTCAGGCGCGTCTCTTGTAAACCTTCGCCGGAGGAGGGGGAGGTCGTCGCGGCAATGTTGTCGTAGATCTGCCAGGTCACGTAACGCCAGTTATCGACGCGCTTTTGGATAGCATGGGTAATGTCGACAATCTGGTAACTTTTATCTTTCAGCCAGGCGTTAACGGCGCTTTGTACCATTACACCCATCGTCACCAGTAACACAATGATCAACAGTAAAAAGAAGCGGGTAATGCTCCCCGGTAGGAGTGAAAAGCGGGTCGTGGCCGTTGTCTCTTTCTGACGCATTCGTGTTTATGACCTGTTAAAACTTCGCGAAGTGATAGGGCAGTATAAAGGGTACAGTGTGAAATTCCAGACTCTTACCTGATTGATGATTCTCTATTCTCCCGTGATATTTATCATCCTGCATTGGGGGAAATAGATGTACAAGCGCCATTTTGCTGTACAAATAACCTACAAAAAGCCCAACAAAAATAATTGCAAATAAACAAAGATTGCTGGAAATTATGCGGATGTTAATTATTTGTGAAATAGTTAACAAGCGTTATAGTTTTTCTGTGGTAGCACAGAATAATGAAAAGTGTGTAAAGAAGGGTAAAAAAAACCGGATGCGAGGCATCCGGTTGAAATAGGGGTAAACAGACATTCAGAAATGAATGACGGTAATAAATAAAGTTAATGATGATAGCGGGAGTTATTCTAGTTGCGAGTGAAGGTTTTGTTTTGACATTCAGTGCTGTCAAATACTTAAGAATAAGTTATTGATTTTAACCTTGAATTATTATTGCTTGATGTTAGGTGCTTATTTCGCCATTCCGCAATAATCTTAAAAAGTTCCCTTGCATTTACATTTTGAAACATCTATAGCGATAAATGAAACATCTTAAAAGTTTTAGTATCATATTCGTGTTGGATTATTCTGCATTTTTGGGGAGAATGGACTTGCCGACTGATTAATGAGGGTTAATCAGTATGCAGTGGCATAAAAAAGCAAATAAAGGCATATAACAGAGGGTTAATAACATGAAAGTTAAAGTACTGTCCCTCCTGGTCCCAGCTCTGCTGGTAGCAGGCGCAGCAAACGCTGCTGAAGTTTACAACAAAGACGGCAACAAATTAGATCTGTACGGTAAAGTAGACGGCCTGCACTATTTCTCTGACAACAAGTCAGAAGACGGCGACCAGACCTATGTACGTCTTGGTTTCAAAGGCGAAACTCAGGTTACTGACCAGCTGACCGGTTACGGCCAGTGGGAATATCAGATCCAGGGCAATACCTCTGAAGACAACAAAGAAAACTCCTGGACCCGTGTGGCATTCGCAGGTCTGAAATTCCAGGATGTAGGTTCTTTCGACTACGGTCGTAACTACGGCGTTGTTTACGACGTAACTTCCTGGACCGACGTACTGCCAGAATTCGGTGGCGACACCTACGGTTCTGACAACTTCATGCAGCAGCGTGGTAACGGCTTCGCGACCTACCGTAACACCGACTTCTTCGGTCTGGTTGACGGTCTGAACTTTGCTGTTCAGTACCAGGGCAAAAACGGTAGCGTAAGCGGCGAAGGCATGACCAACAACGGTCGTGGCGCTCTGCGTCAGAACGGCGACGGTGTCGGCGGTTCTATCACTTATGATTACGAAGGCTTCGGTATCGGTGCTGCAGTTTCCAGCTCCAAACGTACTGATGCTCAGAACACCGCTGCTTACATCGGTAACGGCGACCGTGCTGAAACCTACACTGGTGGTCTGAAATACGACGCTAACAACATCTACCTTGCTGCTCAGTACACCCAGACCTACAACGCAACTCGCGTAGGTTCCCTGGGTTGGGCGAACAAAGCACAGAACTTCGAAGCTGTTGCTCAGTACCAGTTCGACTTCGGTCTGCGTCCGTCTGTAGCATACCTGCAGTCTAAAGGTAAAAACCTGGGTGTCGTTGCTGGTCGTAACTACGACGACGAAGATATCCTGAAATATGTTGATGTTGGTGCGACCTACTACTTCAACAAAAACATGTCCACCTACGTTGACTACAAAATCAACCTGCTGGACGACAACCAGTTCACTCGTGACGCTGGCATCAACACTGATAACATCGTAGCTCTGGGTCTGGTTTACCAGTTCTAATCTCGATGGATATCGAACAAAGGGCCTGCGGGCCCTTTTTTCATTGTTTTCAGCGTACAAACACAGTTTTTTGGTGTACTCTTGCGACCGTTCGCATGAGGATAATCACGTATGGAAATAAGCTTTACCCGCGTGGCACTGCTGGCTGCCGCGCTCTTTTTTGTTGGTTGCGATCAAAAACCACAACCCGCCAAAACCCACGCTACTGAAGTTACCGTTCTTGAAGGCAAAACCATGGGTACCTTCTGGCGTGCCAGCATCCCGGGCATTGATGCCAAACGCAGTGCCGAACTTAAAGAAAAGATTCAGACCCAGCTGGACGCCGACGATCAGCTGCTTTCGACCTATAAAAAAGATTCCGCGCTGATGCGCTTTAACGATTCGCAAAGTTTATCGCCGTGGCCGGTAAGTGAAGCGATGGCCGATATCGTCACCACCTCGCTGCGCATTGGCGCGAAGACCGATGGCGCGATGGATATAACCGTCGGGCCGCTGGTGAATCTGTGGGGCTTTGGCCCGGAACAACAGCCGGTTCAAATTCCGAGCCAGGAACAGATCGATGCGATGAAAGCCAAAACCGGCTTACAGCACCTGACGGTCATCAATCAGTCGCATCAGCAATATCTGCAAAAAGACCTGCCGGATTTATATGTCGATCTCTCCACCGTCGGCGAAGGCTATGCGGCCGATCATTTGGCACGCTTGATGGAGCAGGAAGGGATTTCCCGCTATCTGGTGTCGGTGGGCGGCGCGCTGAACAGCCGTGGTATGAACGGTGAAGGCCTGCCGTGGCGGGTAGCGATTCAAAAACCAACCGATAAAGAAAACGCGGTTCAGGCTGTGGTGGATATCAACGGTCATGGGATTAGCACCTCTGGCAGCTACCGTAACTATTACGAACTGGACGGCAAACGTCTTTCCCATGTTATCGATCCGCAAACCGGGCGTCCCATCGAACACAATCTGGTATCCGTGACGGTGATTGCTCCGACGGCGCTGGAAGCCGATGCCTGGGATACTGGCTTGATGGTACTCGGGCCGGAGAAAGCTAAAGAGGTTGTTCGCCGGGAAGGGCTGGCGGTTTATATGATCACCAAAGAAGGCGATAGCTTTAAAACCTGGATGTCACCACAGTTTAAAAGCTTCCTTGTCAGCGAAAAAAATTAAAGCGCAAGATTGTTGGTTTTTGCGTGATGGTGACCGGGCAGCCTAAAGGCTATCCTTAACCAGGGAGCTGATTATGAAAAAAGCCACATGCTTAACTGACGATCAACGCTGGCAATCTGTCTTAGCCCGCGACCCGAATGCCGACGGCGAATTCGTTTTCGCCGTGCGTACCACAGGCATCTTTTGCCGTCCGTCTTGCCGCGCCAGACATGCTTTGCGGGAAAACGTCTCCTTCTACGCAAATGCCAGCGAGGCACTCGCCGCTGGCTTTCGCCCCTGCAAACGTTGTCAGCCAGAAAAAGCCAATGCCCAGCAACATCGGTTGGATAAAATCACCCACGCGTGTCGACTGCTGGAACAGGAAACGCCTGTAACGCTGGAAGCCTTAGCCGACCAGGTGGCGATGAGTCCATTTCATCTACATCGGTTGTTTAAAGCGACTACCGGAATGACGCCTAAAGCCTGGCAACAGGCCTGGCGCGCTCGCCGTTTGCGCGAATCGCTGGCGAAAGGGGAGAGCGTGACGACGTCTATTCTTAACGCCGGATTCCCCGACAGCAGCAGTTACTATCGCAAAGCTGACGAAACGCTGGGCATGACGGCTAAACAATTCCGTCACGGTGGCGAAAATCTGGCGGTGCGTTACGCGCTGGCTGATTGTGAGCTGGGTCGTTGCCTGGTGGCAGAAAGCGAGCGGGGGATTTGCGCGATATTGCTGGGCGATGATGACGCGACACTAATCAGCGAGTTGCAGCAGATGTTTCCCGCTGCCGACAACGCGCCTGCCGATCTGATGTTTCAGCAACATGTGCGTGAAGTGATCGCCAGCCTCAATCAACGCGATACGCCGCTGACGTTACCGCTGGACATTCGCGGCACTGCTTTTCAGCAACAAGTCTGGCAGGCACTGCGCACGATACCTTGCGGTGAAACCGTCAGTTATCAGCAACTGGCTAACGCCATCGGCAAACCGAAAGCGGTACGGGCCGTTGCCAGCGCCTGTGCCGCCAACAAGCTGGCTATCATAATACCCTGTCATCGGGTGGTCCGTGGTGATGGCACACTTTCCGGTTACCGCTGGGGCGTGTCGCGTAAAGCGCAACTGCTGCGCCGCGAAGCTGAAAATGAGGAGAGGTAATGTTGGATCTGTTTGCCGATGCTGAACCGTGGCAAGAGCCACTGGCGGCTGGTGCGGTAATTTTACGGCGTTTTGCTTTTAACGCTGCGGAGCAACTGATCCGCGATATTAATGACGTTGCCAGCCAGTCGCCGTTTCGCCAGATGGTCACCCCCGGGGGATATACCATGTCGGTGGCGATGACCAACTGTGGGCATCTGGGCTGGACGACCCATCGGCAAGGTTATCTCTATTCGCCCATTGATCCGCAAACAAATAAACCGTGGCCCGCCATGCCACAAAGCTTTCATGATTTATGTCAACGTGCGGCTACGGCGGCGGGCTATCCAGATTTCCAGCCAGATGCTTGTCTTATCAACCGCTACGCTCCTGGCGCGAAACTGTCGCTGCATCAGGATAAAGACGAACCGGATCTGCGCGCGCCAATTGTTTCTGTTTCTCTGGGCTTACCCGCGATTTTTCAATTTGGTGGCCTGAAACGTAATGATCCGCTCAAACGTTTGTTGTTGGAACATGGCGATGTGGTGGTATGGGGCGGTGAATCGCGGCTGTTTTATCACGGTATTCAACCGTTGAAAGCGGGGTTTCATCCACTCACCACCGACTGCCGCTACAACCTGACATTCCGTCAGGCAGGTAAAAAAGAATAAAAATAAGAATTATTATTGCTGTGCGCGCGAAGATGTTTAAACTGCGGGCTGTAATTCATTGTCCGGGTTTTCTGCATGGAACTTCTTGTACTTGTCTGGCGGCAGTATCGCTGGCCATTTATCAGTGTGATGGCGCTAAGCCTCGCCAGTGCGGCATTAGGCATTGGCTTAATTGCTTTTATCAATCAGCGCCTTATCGAAACGGCGGATACCAGTCTGCTGGTGTTGCCGGAGTTTCTTGGATTATTACTGCTGTTGATGGCAGTCACTCTCGGATCGCAACTGGCGCTCACCACTTTGGGGCATCACTTCGTTTACCGACTGCGTAGTGAATTTATCAAGCGGATTCTGGATACCCACGTCGAGCGCATTGAACAACTCGGTAGCGCCTCGTTGCTGGCGGGATTAACCAGCGATGTGCGCAATATCACCATTGCTTTTGTGCGTCTTCCGGAACTGGTGCAGGGGATCATTCTCACTATCGGTTCCGCGGCGTATCTGTGGATGCTGTCGGGCAAAATGTTGCTGGTAACGGCTATCTGGATGGCGATCACCATCTGGGGTGGTTTTGTACTGGTGGCGCGGGTGTACAAACATATGGCGACCCTGCGTGAAACCGAAGACAAGCTGTATACGGATTTTCAAACTGTACTCGAAGGGCGCAAAGAGCTGACTCTGAACCGGGAACGCGCCGAGTATGTGTTTAACAACCTCTACATCCCCGATGCGCAAGAGTATCGCCACCATATTATCCGCGCAGACACCTTCCATCTTAGCGCCGTGAACTGGTCAAACATCATGATGCTGGGCGCAATCGGCCTGGTGTTCTGGATGGCGAACAGTCTCGGTTGGGCTGATACCAACGTTGCCGCGACCTATTCGTTGACGCTTTTATTCCTGCGTACGCCGCTGCTTTCGGCGGTTGGCGCATTGCCGACGCTGCTGACGGCGCAGGTGGCGTTTAACAAGCTGAACAAATTCGCGCTCGCGCCTTTCAAAGCAGAGTTTCCGCGCCCGCAGGCGTTTCCCAACTGGCAAACGCTGGAGCTGCGTAACGTGACGTTTGCTTATCAGGATAACGCGTTTTCCGTTGGTCCGATTAATCTCACCATCAAACGTGGCGAGCTGCTGTTTCTGATTGGCGGCAACGGTAGCGGAAAATCGACGCTGGCGATGTTGTTGACGGGCTTGTATCAGCCACAAAGCGGCGAAATCTTGCTGGATGGCAAACCTGTCAGCGGCGAACAACCGGAAGATTATCGCAAACTGTTTTCGGCAGTGTTTACCGATGTCTGGCTGTTTGATCAACTGCTGGGGCCGGAGGGTAAACCCGCTAACCCGCAACTGGTTGAGAAGTGGCTGGCGCAGCTGAAAATGGCTCATAAGCTTGAGTTAAGCAACGGGCGTATTGTTAACCTGAAGTTATCAAAAGGGCAGAAAAAACGCGTGGCGCTGTTGCTGGCGCTGGCAGAAGAACGCGATATTATCCTGCTGGATGAATGGGCGGCGGATCAGGATCCACACTTCCGTCGTGAGTTTTATCAGGTGTTGCTGCCGCTGATGCAGGAGATGGGTAAAACTATTTTCGCCATCAGTCATGATGATCATTACTTTATCCACGCCGACCGCCTGCTGGAAATGCGCAACGGGCAACTTAGAGAGCTGACGGGCGAAGAGCGCGATGCCGCTTCGCGTGATGCCGTTGCCCGGACGGCATAATATTACGACGCTGACCTGGCGGACTGCTGCCGTCAGGTCAATATGCTAAAAATCCCTTCATTTCTAATAACCCTATAATTAATCAACGAAATTATAATGTTTCTAAAATTAGAATATAATTTATAAACATTATTTAAATGTTGTTACTTAAGTGTTACCGTTGATGCCGCGCAAATCTCACCTGCAATAAAGCGACTAAAAGTAAGGCATTAACAAGATGAAAAAAGTGACTGCCATGCTCTTCTCGATGGCCGTGGGGCTTAATGCCGTTTCGATGGCGGCAAAAGCGAAAGCGTCCGAGGAGCAGGAAACTGATGTACTGTTGATTGGCGGCGGCATTATGAGCGCCACGTTGGGGACCTATTTACGCGAGCTGGAGCCTGAATGGTCGATGACCATGGTGGAGCGCCTGGAGGGTGTCGCGCAGGAGAGTTCGAACGGCTGGAATAACGCCGGAACCGGGCATTCTGCACTGATGGAACTGAACTACACCCCGCAAAACGCCGATGGCAGTATCAGTATTGAAAAAGCAGTCGCCATTAACGAAGCATTTCAGATATCCCGCCAGTTCTGGGCGCACCAGGTCGAGCGCGGCGTGCTGCGTACTCCGCGTTCATTTATCAATACCGTTCCGCATATGAGCTTTGTCTGGGGCGAGGATAACGTTAATTTCCTGCGCGCCCGTTACGCCGCGTTGCAACAAAGCTCGCTGTTTCGCGGTATGCGTTACTCTGAAGATCACGCGCAGATCAAAGAGTGGGCACCGTTAGTGATGGAAGGGCGCGATCCGCAACAGAAAGTGGCAGCCACGCGTACGGAAATTGGTACCGATGTGAACTACGGCGAGATCACCCGCCAGTTAATTGCTTCCTTGCAGAAGAAATCTAACTTCTCGCTGCAACTCAGCAGCGAAGTCCGCGCCCTAAAGCGTAATGACGATAACACCTGGACCGTTACCGTTGCCGATCTGAAAAATGGCACTGCACAGAACATTCGTGCCAAATTTGTCTTTATCGGCGCGGGCGGTGCGGCGCTGAAGCTGTTACAGGAATCGGGGATTCCGGAAGCGAAAGACTACGCCGGTTTCCCGGTGGGCGGACAGTTCCTTGTTTCGGAAAACCCGGACGTGGTTAATCACCATCTGGCGAAGGTTTACGGTAAAGCATCCGTTGGCGCACCACCGATGTCGGTTCCGCATATCGATACCCGCGTTCTGGACGGTAAACGCGTAGTGCTGTTTGGGCCATTTGCCACCTTCTCAACCAAATTCCTCAAAAACGGTTCATTGTGGGATCTGATGAGTTCCACCACCACCTCTAACGTGATGCCGATGATGCACGTCGGGCTGGATAATTTCGATCTGGTGAAATATCTGGTGAGTCAGGTGATGTTGAGTGAAGAGGATCGTTTTGAAGCGTTGAAAGAGTACTATCCGCAGGCGAAAAAAGAGGACTGGCGTTTGTGGCAAGCGGGGCAGCGCGTGCAGATTATCAAGCGTGATGCCGAGAAAGGTGGCGTACTGCGTCTGGGTACTGAAGTGGTCAGTGACCAGCAAGGGACCATTGCCGCGCTGCTGGGGGCATCGCCAGGGGCGTCAACTGCCGCGCCGATTATGTTGGATCTGCTGGAAAAAGTATTTGGCGATCGCGTTTCCAGCCCGCATTGGCAGGCTACGTTGAAAGCGATCGTTCCGTCTTATGGACGCAAGCTGAACGGTGATGTAGCGGCAACAGAACGCGAGTTGCAGTACACCAGCGAAGTGCTGGGGCTGAAATACGACAAGCCGCAGGCAGCAGATAGTACGCCGAAACCGCAGTTGAAACCGAAACCCGTTCAAAAAGAAGTGGCGGATATTGCGTTGTAATGATGTGCCACATCCGGCATGGTATGCCGGGGATGTGGCGTATGCTGATAAGACGCGCCAGCGTCTTATCAGGCAACCGGCTCGGGCGTTAGATGTCGGATGCGGCGTAACCGCCTTATCCAACCTACGGGGTGGAGCACTTCACAGCGGTGTAGGCCTGATAAGACGCGCCAGCGTCGCATCAGGCAACCGGCTTGGGCGTTAGATGTCGGATGCGGCGTAACCGCCTTATCCGACCTACGGGGTGGAGCACTTCACAGCGGTGTAGGCCTGATAAGACGCGTCAGCGTCGCATCAGGCAACCGGCTCGGGCGTTGGATGTCGGATGCGGCGTGACCGCCTTGTCTGACCTACGGGGTGCCGCACTTCACGGCAGTTTAGCGAACTACCGCGTTGTCAATTTTCTCTTCCGCCTTCCAGACGCGGTACTTCACATCTACATTGTCTGGCGTATACACCACGATCGGCAGCTTGCTGTTGTAACGCAGCATTCCAGCATCGCCCAGATACGCGGTGACAAATTTCTTCTCTTTCTTGCCATCCGGGCAGGCCATCATCGTGGAAACCGGCGAGCTAACTTTATTAAAGACATAATAATCATAGCCCCAGCCTTCCAGCGTTTTGCTTTCCAGCTTTCCGCCGAGACGATGCAAATTGCAATCGACTTCCAGCGTCTGACCGATTAACAGTTCTACTTTCAGGGTAGATTCATCTTCTTGCGGGGTTAACTGAATCACCTGACGCTTCATCCCTTTTTCAGCTTGTGGATAAGGCGCGATTTTTTCCAGTGGCTGGACGCTTTCTGCCGCCCAGGCGGAAGTGGTAGCGAAAGCGGCAAACAATACTGCAGGTAGAATGGTCTTCATTTTTTTGCTTTCCTTCTTCATTTATAGGTTTTCACCGATGATGTCGCTGAAGGTTAACATATTCATCAGATTTATTAATTTGCTTTATGAATAACTTAAAGAACATTCAGACAATTTTACCTGCTCTTTTAGTGTTAAATTCTGATGAGGGAGCAAACCAGCAGAAATATCTCTGGTGAATTAATCGCTATATAAATATGTTTATAACCATTTGAAATGTGAGCAAAAGCCCGTTTTTGCCACGCTTCCCGCCACTCTTTTGATCCTGCTACAGGTTTTACCCCGATCGGGGTATGCATCTTTGACACATCCTTTAATATCTTAGCGGCTATAAAAATGGCTTATTAATTATGCGGTTTATTTGGTCGCTCTCAATTTTCAGAGCGCGTTAATGATGGAAGGTCAATGTGAAGATTGATGCATCCCGTCGGGGCATACTCACTGGTCGCTGGCGCAAAGCCAGTAACGGTATCCGTCCGCCCTGGTCCGGTGATGAATCTCATTTTCTGACCCATTGCACCCGTTGCGACGCCTGTATTAATGCTTGTGAAAACAACATTCTGCAACGCGGCGCGGGCGGCTATCCGAGCGTTAATTTCAAAAATAACGAGTGCAGCTTCTGTTACGCCTGCGCGCAGGCTTGCCCCGAATCGCTATTTTCTCCGCGCCACACCAGAGCCTGGGATTTGCAGTTCACCATTGGGGACGCGTGCCTGGCGTATCAGTCAGTTGAATGCCGCCGCTGTCAGGATAGCTGTGAGCCAATGGCAATTATCTTTCGCCCGACGCTCTCCGGGATCTACCAGCCGCAACTTAATAGCCAACTTTGCAACGGATGTGGAGCATGTGCAGCCAGCTGTCCGGTATCAGCCATAACTGCGGAGTATCTCCATGCACACTAACTGGCAAGTTTGCAGCCTGGTCGTGCAGGCCAAAAGCGAACGAATTTCAGACATCAGCACCCAACTGAACGCCTTTCCCGGCTGTGAAGTTGCTGTCAGCGACGCGCCGAGCGGTCAGTTGATTGTGGTGGTGGAAGCAGAAGACAGCGAAACGCTGATCCAAACCATTGAGTCAGTACGCAACGTAGAGGGCGTGCTGGCGGTGTCGCTGGTTTATCACCAGCAGGAAGAGCAAGGTGAGGAAACACCATGAAACTCAGTCGTCGTAGCTTTATGAAAGCTAACGCCGTTGCGGCCGCTGCGGCGGCTGCCGGTCTCAGCGTGCCGGGCGTTGCCCGCGCCGTTGTTGGTCAGCAGGAAGCCATTAAATGGGATAAAGCGCCGTGCCGTTTCTGCGGTACTGGTTGCGGCGTTCTGGTCGGAACGCAGCAGGGGCGTGTGGTGGCCTGTCAGGGCGACCCGGACGCACCGGTTAACCGTGGCCTGAACTGCATTAAGGGCTATTTCCTGCCCAAGATCATGTACGGTAAAGACCGTTTGACGCAGCCGCTGCTGCGTATGAAAAACGGTAAATATGACAAAGAAGGCGAATTTACCCCAATCACCTGGGATCAGGCCTTCGATGTGATGGAAGAGAAATTCAAAACCGCCCTGAAAGAAAAAGGACCGGAATCGATCGGTATGTTCGGTTCTGGTCAGTGGACTATCTGGGAAGGTTATGCCGCGTCCAAGCTGTTCAAAGCGGGCTTCCGTTCGAACAACATCGACCCGAACGCACGTCACTGTATGGCGTCGGCAGTAGTTGGCTTTATGCGTACCTTTGGTATGGATGAGCCGATGGGCTGCTATGACGACATCGAGCAGGCTGACGCGTTTGTGCTGTGGGGCGCTAACATGGCGGAGATGCACCCGATCCTCTGGTCACGCATCACTAACCGTCGTCTCTCTAACCAGAACGTCACCGTGGCGGTGCTTTCTACCTACCAGCATCGTAGCTTCGAGCTGGCGGATAACGGCATCATCTTTACGCCGCAATCTGACCTGGTGATCCTGAACTACATCGCCAACTATATCATTCAAAACAATGCGATAAATCAGGACTTCTTCAGCAAGCACGTTAACCTGCGCAAAGGGGCGACGGACATCGGCTACGGTTTACGTCCGACCCATCCGCTGGAAAAAGCAGCGAAGAATCCGGGTTCTGACGCCTCCGAACCGATGAGCTTTGAAGATTACAAAGCCTTCGTTGCCGAGTATACGCTGGAAAAAACTGCCGAAATGACCGGCGTGCCGAAAGACCAGTTAGAACAACTGGCGCAGCTGTATGCCGATCCGAACAAGAAAGTCATCTCCTACTGGACGATGGGCTTCAACCAGCATACTCGTGGCGTGTGGGCCAACAACCTGGTCTACAACCTGCACCTGCTGACCGGCAAAATTTCCCAGCCGGGTTGCGGTCCGTTCTCCCTGACCGGGCAGCCTTCCGCGTGTGGTACTGCGCGTGAAGTGGGCACCTTTGCTCACCGTCTGCCTGCGGACATGGTGGTGACTAACGAGAAACATCGTGATATCTGCGAGAAGAAGTGGAATATCCCGAGCGGCACCATTCCGGCGAAAATCGGTCTGCATGCGGTAGCACAAGACCGTGCGCTGAAAGACGGCAAGCTGAATGTTTACTGGACCATGTGTACCAACAACATGCAGGCCGGGCCGAACATCAATGAAGAGCGTATGCCGGGCTGGCGCGATCCGCGCAACTTCATCATCGTCTCCGATCCGTATCCGACAGTCAGTGCGCTGGCCGCCGACTTGATCCTGCCGACCGCAATGTGGGTAGAGAAAGAGGGCGCTTACGGTAACGCCGAACGCCGTACTCAGTTCTGGCGTCAGCAGGTACAGGCACCGGGCGAAGCGAAATCGGATCTCTGGCAGTTAGTTCAGTTCTCCCGCCGCTTCAAAACTGAAGAAGTATGGCCGGAAGAGCTGCTGGCGAAGAAACCGGAACTGCGTGGCAAAACGCTGTACGAAGTTCTGTATGCCACCCCCGAAGTGAGCAAATTCCCGGTATCCGAACTGGCGGAAGATCAGCTGAACGATGAATCCCGCGAGCTGGGCTTCTATCTGCAAAAAGGGCTGTTCGAAGAGTACGCATGGTTTGGTCGCGGTCACGGTCACGATCTGGCACCGTTCGATGACTACCACAAAGCGCGCGGTCTGCGCTGGCCGGTGGTGAACGGTAAAGAAACGCAGTGGCGTTACAGCGAAGGTAACGACCCGTACGTGAAAGCGGGCGAAGGCTACAAGTTCTACGGTAAACCGGATGGCAAAGCGGTGATCTTCGCGCTGCCGTTCGAACCGGCGGCGGAAGCACCGGATGAAGAGTACGACCTGTGGCTCTCTACCGGACGCGTCCTGGAGCACTGGCACACCGGCAGTATGACTCGCCGTGTGCCGGAACTGCACCGCGCCTTCCCGGAAGCGGTCCTGTTTATTCACCCGCTGGATGCGAAAGCGCGCGATCTGCGCCGTGGCGACAAAGTGAAAGTGGTTTCTCGCCGTGGCGAAGTGATCTCGATTGTTGAAACGCGCGGTCGTAACCGTCCGCCACAGGGCCTGGTGTACATGCCGTTCTTCGACGCCGCACAGCTGGTTAACAAACTGACGCTGGATGCGACCGATCCGCTCTCGAAAGAGACGGACTTCAAGAAGTGCGCGGTCAAACTGGAGAAGGTGTAAGCCATTATGTCCCGGTCAGCGAAACCTCAAAATGGTCGCCGCCGCTTTCTGCGCGATGTCGTTCGCACAGCAGGCGGGCTGGCTGCCGTGGGTGTGGCGCTGGGGTTACAACAGCAAACCGCACGCGCATCTGGCGTGCGGTTGCGCCCGCCCGGAGCCATAAACGAGAACGCCTTTGCCAGTGCCTGTGTGCGTTGCGGTCAGTGTGTTCAGGCTTGCCCTTACGACACCTTAAAACTGGCGACGCTGGCTTCTGGCCTGTCGGCGGGCACGCCATATTTTGTCGCACGGGATATTCCTTGCGAAATGTGTGAGGACATTCCGTGCGCCAAAGTGTGCCCAAGCGGTGCGCTGGATCGTGAGATTGAATCGATCGACGACGCGCGGATGGGGCTGGCGGTACTGGTGGACCAGGAAAACTGTCTCAACTTTCAGGGGCTGCGCTGCGATGTTTGTTATCGCGAATGCCCGAAAATTGATGAGGCCATCACCCTGGAGCTGGAGCGCAACACGCGTACCGGTAAGCACGCCCGCTTTCTGCCGACGGTTCACAGCGACGCCTGTACCGGTTGCGGTAAGTGCGAAAAAGTATGCGTGCTGGAACAACCGGCAATCAAGGTGTTACCGCTGTCACTGGCGAAAGGGGAGTTAGGTCACCATTACCGCTTCGGCTGGCTGGAGGGGAACAATGGCAAATCGTAAACGTGACGCCGGGCGCGAGGCGCTGGAGAAAAAAGGCTGGTGGCGCAGTCACCGTTGGCTGGTGTTACGTCGCCTTTGTCAGTTCTTCGTGCTGGGGATGTTTTTGAGCGGTCCGTGGTTTGGTGTGTGGATCTTGCACGGCAACTACAGCAGTAGCCTGTTATTCGACACCGTTCCGCTGACCGATCCGCTGATGACGCTGCAAAGTCTTGCCAGTGGTCATCTGCCTGCCACGGTGGCGTTGACCGGTGCGGTGATTATCACCGTGCTCTACGCCCTGGCAGGAAAGCGATTATTTTGCAGCTGGGTCTGCCCGCTGAACCCGATTACCGACTTAGCAAATTGGTTACGCAGGCGCTTTGACCTCAATCAGTCTGCGACGATCCCTCGCCACATTCGCTACGTGCTGTTGGTGGTCATTCTGCTGGGATCGGCCTTAACCGGCACGCTCATCTGGGAATGGATCAACCCCGTTTCCCTGATGGGGCGTAGCCTGGTAATGGGCTTCGGCAGCGGCGCGCTGCTTATTCTCGCGCTGTTTTTATTTGATCTACTGGTCGTTGAACACGGCTGGTGCGGGCACATTTGTCCGGTTGGCGCGCTGTATGGCGTGCTGGGTAGCAAAGGTGTGATTACCGTTGCGACCACCGATCGGCAGAAATGTAACCGCTGTATGGATTGTTTTCATGTTTGCCCGGAACCGCATGTACTACGTGCCCCGGTGCTGGATGAACAAAGCCCGGTGCAGGTCACCAGCCGCGATTGCATGACGTGCGGTCGCTGCGTGGATGTCTGTTCTGAGGATGTATTTACAATAACTACACGATGGAGTTCGGGAGCGAAATCATGAAAAGCCATGACCTGAAGAAAGCGCTGTGTCAATGGACGGCGATGCTGGCCCTGGTGGTAAGCGGCGCGGTTTGGGCGGCTAATGGCGTCGATTTTAGCCAGTCGCCGGAAGTATCCGGGACGCAGGAAGGGGCCATTCGGATGCCAAAAGAGCAGGATCGGATGCCGCTGAACTATGTGAATCAGCCGCCAATGATCCCGCATAGCGTTGAAGGTTATCAGGTAACGACCAATACCAACCGCTGCTTGCAGTGCCACGGTGTCGAAAGCTATCGCACCACTGGCGCGCCGCGTATCAGTCCTACTCACTTTATGGACAGCGACGGCAAAGTGGGCGCGGAAGTGGCTCCGCGTCGTTATTTCTGTCTGCAATGTCACGTACCGCAGGCCGATACCGCGCCAATCGTGGGGAATACCTTTACCCCATCAAAAGGTTACGGGAAATAAGAGGTTATTATGGGAAATTCTGACCGTAAGCCTGGTCTGATTAAGCGCCTGTGGAAATGGTGGCGTACCCCCAGCCGTCTGGCGCTGGGGACGCTGCTGTTGATCGGTTTTGTTGGCGGCATCGTCTTCTGGGGTGGCTTTAACACCGGGATGGAAAAAGCCAATACCGAAGAGTTCTGCATTAGCTGCCACGAAATGCGCAACACGGTGTATCAGGAATACATGGATTCCGTGCACTACAACAACCGTAGCGGCGTCCGTGCGACCTGTCCGGATTGTCACGTTCCGCACGAGTTTGTGCCGAAGATGATACGCAAGCTCAAAGCAAGTAAAGAGCTGTATGGTAAAATTTTTGGCGTTATTGACACGCCGCAGAAATTTGAAGCTCATCGTCTGACGATGGCACAGAATGAGTGGCGGCGCATGAAGGACAATAACTCGCAGGAGTGCCGTAACTGTCACAACTTCGAGTATATGGATACAACCGCCCAGAAATCGGTTGCCGCGAAGATGCATGACCAGGCGGTGAAAGATGGGCAAACCTGTATTGATTGCCATAAAGGGATAGCGCACAAGCTGCCCGATATGCGTGAAGTCGAGCCAGGTTTTTAACAGGGTTATTGCGTGGGTATGCTTGAAGCCAGAGAGTTACTTTGTGAGCGGGATGAACGAACCTTATTTAGTGGCTTGTCATTTACGCTGAACGCAGGAGAGTGGGTACAAATCACCGGTAGCAACGGCGCGGGGAAGACAACGCTTCTCCGTTTGCTGACGGGGTTGTCTCGCCCTGACGCAGGCGAGGTTCTCTGGCAAGGGCAGCCCTTGCATCAGGTACGCGACAGCTACCATCAAAACCTGTTATGGATAGGCCATCAGCCGGGGATCAAAACCCGGCTGACGGCGTTAGAAAATCTGCACTTTTATCATCGCGATGGCGATACCGCACAATGTCTGGAAGCCCTGGCGCAGGCCGGGCTTGCCGGATTCGAAGATATTCCTGTAAATCAGCTCTCGGCCGGGCAACAACGCCGCGTCGCTTTAGCGCGTCTGTGGCTGACCCGTGCCACGTTATGGATCCTCGACGAGCCTTTTACCGCGATTGACGTTAACGGCGTCGATCGTCTGACCCAGCGTATGGCGCAGCATACGGAGCAGGGGGGGATTGTGATTCTGACTACCCACCAGCCGCTCAACGTTGCTGAAAGTAAAATTCGCCGCATTTCACTGACGCAAACGAGGGCCGTATGATGTTCTGGCGCATTTTCCGTCTTGAGCTGCGCGTAGCGTTTCGCCATAGCGCCGAAATCGCCAACCCGCTGTGGTTCTTCCTGATTGTAATTACCCTTTTTCCGCTCAGTATCGGTCCGGATCCGCAACTGCTGGCGCGTATTGCACCGGGCATTATCTGGGTTGCTGCGCTGCTTTCATCCTTGCTGGCGCTGGAACGATTGTTCCGTGACGATTTGCAGGACGGCAGTCTTGAACAATTGATGTTGTTGCCGTTACCCTTGCCCGCCGTTGTGCTGGCGAAGGTGATGGCGCACTGGATGGTAACCGGTCTGCCGTTACTCATCCTTTCGCCCCTGGTAGCAATGCTACTGGGAATGGATGTTTATGGCTGGCAAGTGATGGCGCTGACGCTGCTGCTGGGAACGCCTACGCTTGGCTTTCTCGGTGCACCGGGCGTGGCGCTGACAGTGGGACTTAAGCGCGGTGGTGTGCTGCTCAGCATACTGGTGTTACCGCTGACTATCCCATTACTCATCTTTGCCACCGCCGCGATGGACGCGGCTTCTATGCATTTGCCCGTTGACGGGTATCTGGCAATTTTAGGCGCGTTGCTGGCAGGCACCGCGACTTTAAGTCCTTTTGCGACGGCGGCAGCGTTACGAATCAGCATTCAATAACGCTGGATTACTGATTTTTGTTCGAGTCTGGTATCGAAACTATGTGGAAAACACTGCATCAACTGGCGATCCCACCACGGCTGTATCAAATCTGTGGCTGGTTTATACCGTGGCTGGCAATTGCCAGTGTGGTCGTGCTTACCGTCGGCTGGATCTGGGGATTCGGCTTTGCTCCGGCTGATTATCAGCAGGGAAATAGCTACCGCATTATCTACCTGCATGTGCCTGCGGCGATCTGGTCGATGGGCATTTATGCATCAATGGCGGTGGCGGCGTTTATTGGCCTTGTCTGGCAGATGAAAATGGCCAACCTGGCGGTGGCGGCGATGGCCCCCATTGGTGCCGTGTTTACCTTTATTGCCCTGGTTACCGGCTCTGCATGGGGAAAACCGATGTGGGGCACCTGGTGGGTATGGGACGCACGCCTGACTTCTGAACTGGTGCTGCTGTTTTTGTATGTGGGTGTGATCGCCCTGTGGCACGCCTTCGACGACCGCCGTCTGGCGGGCCGTGCGGCAGGTATCCTGGTGCTGATTGGCGTGGTGAATCTGCCGATTATTCATTACTCCGTGGAGTGGTGGAACACCCTGCATCAGGGATCAACGCGGATGCAGCAAAGTATCGATCCGGCGATGCGTTCGCCGCTGCGCTGGTCGATTTTTGGCTTCCTGCTGCTGTCTGCCACGCTGACGCTGATGCGGATGCGTAATTTGATTTTGCTGATGGAAAAACGCCGTCCGTGGGTGAGTGAACTGATACTGAAAAGAGGCCGTAAATGACCCCTGCATTTGCTTCCTGGAATGAATTTTTCGCAATGGGCGGTTACGCCTTTTTTGTCTGGCTGGCGGTGGTGATGACCGTTATTCCGCTGGTGGTTTTGGTCGTGCACTCGGTGATGCAACATCGCGCAATTCTGCGTGGCGTGGCGCAACAGCGGGCGCGTGAGGCGCGTTTACGTGCTGCGCAACAGCAGGAGGCTGCATGAATATTCGCCGTAAAAACCGCTTGTGGATTGCCTGTGCCGTGTTGGCAGGGCTGGCGCTGACTATCGGTCTGGTGCTATATGCGCTGCGCTCGAATATCGATCTCTTTTATACGCCGGGGGAAATTCTCTACGGCAAGCGTGAAACTCAGCAAATGCCGGAAGTCGGTCAGCGTCTGCGCGTTGGCGGGATGGTGATGCCGGGTAGTGTGCAGCGCGATCCCAATTCGCTGAAAGTGACCTTCACCATTTACGATGCTGAAGGCTCAGTGGATGTCTCTTACGAAGGCATTTTGCCGGATCTGTTCCGTGAAGGGCAGGGCGTTGTGGTGCAGGGCGAACTAGAAAAAGGCAATCATATCCTCGCGAAAGAAGTGCTGGCGAAACACGATGAAAACTATACGCCGCCAGAAGTTGAGAAAGCGATGGAAGCTAACCACCGTCGCCCGGCGAGTGTTTATAAGGACCCAGCATCATGATGCCAGAAATTGGTAACGGACTGCTGTGCCTGGCGCTGGGAATTGCGCTGCTGCTGTCCGTGTATCCGCTATGGGGCGTGGCGCGCGGAGATGCGCGCATGATGGCGTCTTCCCGCTTGTTTGCCTGGCTGCTGTTTATGTCTGTGGCTGGCGCATTTCTGGTGCTGGTCAATGCTTTCGTGGTCAACGACTTCACCGTCACCTATGTTGCCAGCAACTCCAATACCCAGCTTCCGGTGTGGTATCGCGTGGCGGCTACCTGGGGCGCGCATGAAGGCTCGCTACTGCTGTGGGTGCTGCTGATGAGCGGCTGGACCTTTGCGGTGGCGATTTTTAGTCAGCGTATTCCGCTGGATATTGTGGCCCGTGTACTGGCGATAATGGGGATGGTCAGTGTCGGCTTTTTGCTGTTCATTCTCTTTACCTCTAACCCGTTCTCTCGCACGTTGCCGAACTTCCCGATTGAAGGTCGCGATCTTAACCCGCTATTGCAGGATCCGGGGCTGATCTTCCATCCGCCTCTGCTTTATATGGGGTACGTGGGTTTCTCGGTGGCGTTTGCTTTTGCCATTGCTTCTTTGCTGAGCGGGCGTCTGGACAGCACTTATGCGCGTTTTACTCGTCCGTGGACGCTGGCAGCGTGGATCTTCCTGACGCTCGGCATCGTGCTCGGTTCCGCATGGGCCTATTACGAACTCGGCTGGGGTGGCTGGTGGTTCTGGGATCCGGTAGAAAACGCCTCGTTTATGCCGTGGCTGGTGGGGACTGCGCTGATGCACTCACTGGCGGTCACTGAACAACGCGCCAGCTTCAAAGCGTGGACATTACTGCTGGCAATCAGTGCCTTCTCGTTGTGTCTGTTGGGGACTTTCCTCGTGCGTTCCGGCGTGCTGGTATCGGTACACGCGTTTGCGTCTGATCCGGCGCGCGGTATGTTTATCCTCGCCTTTATGGTGCTGGTGATTGGCGGTTCGCTGCTGCTGTTTGCCGCGCGTGGACACAAAGTTCGCTCACGCGTAAACAATGCGCTGTGGTCGCGGGAATCTTTGCTGTTAGCGAACAACGTTTTGCTGGTCGCCGCGATGCTGGTGGTATTACTGGGGACGCTGCTGCCGCTGGTGCACAAGCAACTGGGACTGGGCAGTATTTCGATTGGCGAACCGTTCTTCAACACCATGTTTACCTGGCTGATGGTGCCGTTTGCGCTACTGCTGGGTGTCGGTCCTCTGGTGCGCTGGGGGCGCGATCGCCCACGTAAAATCCGCAATTTATTGATTATCGCCTTCATCTCTACGCTGGTGCTGTCTCTGCTGTTGCCGTGGCTGTTCGAAAGCAAAGTTGTGGCAATGACGGTGCTCGGCCTGGCAATGGCCTGCTGGATTGCGGTGCTGGCAATTGCGGAAGCTGTGCTGCGTATTTCACGCGGCACGAAAACCACCTTCAGTTATTGGGGGATGGTGGCTGCTCACCTGGGGCTGGCAGTGACAATTGTTGGCATTGCCTTTAGTCAGAACTACAGCGTTGAGCGTGATGTGCGCATGAAGTCCGGCGATAGCGTCGATATTCATGAATATCGCTTCACCTTCCGTGATGTCAAAGAGGTGACTGGCCCGAACTGGCGTGGCGGTGTGGCGACTATCGGCGTAACGCGCGATGGCAAGCCGGAAACGGTGCTGTATGCGGAAAAACGTTATTACAACACTGCCGGGTCGATGATGACCGAAGCGGCAATTGACGGCGGCATCACGCGTGACCTGTACGCGGCCCTCGGTGAAGAGCTGGAAAACGGCGCGTGGGCCGTGCGTCTTTACTACAAACCATTTGTTCGCTGGATTTGGGCGGGCGGGCTGATGATGGCGTTGGGCGGACTGCTGTGTCTGTTTGATCCTCGCTATCGTAAGCGCGTGAGTCCGCAAAAAACTGCGCCGGAGGCCGTATGAAGCGCAAAGTATTGTTAATTCCGTTGATTATCTTCCTGGCGATTGCCGCGGCGCTGCTGTGGCAGCTGGCGCGTAATGCCGAAGGGGATGATCCGACCAATCTGGAATCGGCGCTCATTGGCAAGCCTGTGCCGAAGTTTCGTCTCGAATCACTGGACAATCCGGGGCAGTTTTATCAGGCGGATGTGCTGACTCAGGGCAAACCAGTACTGCTTAACGTCTGGGCGACCTGGTGTCCGACCTGCCGTGCGGAACATCAATATCTGAATCAGCTTTCAGCGCAGGGCATTCGCGTGGTCGGCATGAACTATAAAGACGATCGCCAGAAGGCAATCAGCTGGCTGAAAGAGCTGGGCAATCCTTACGCGCTAAGCCTGTTTGATGGCGACGGCATGTTAGGGCTGGATCTCGGTGTCTATGGCGCGCCAGAAACCTTCCTTATTGACGGCAACGGTATCATTCGCTATCGCCATGCGGGCGATCTCAATCCTCGCGTCTGGGAAGAAGAGATCAAGCCGCTGTGGGAGAAATACAGTATGGAGGCCGCACAATGAGGTTTTTATTGGGCGTGCTGATGCTGATGATCTCCGGCTCAGCACTGGCGACCATCGACGTGTTGCAGTTTAAAGATGAAGCACAGGAACAACAGTTCCGTCAGCTCACTGAAGAACTGCGCTGCCCGAAATGCCAGAACAACAGCATTGCCGATTCCAACTCGATGATTGCCACCGACCTGCGTCAGAAAGTGTATGAACTGATGCAGGAAGGTAAAAGTAAAAAAGAGATTGTCGATTATATGGTGGCGCGTTACGGCAACTTCGTCACTTACGATCCGCCGTTAACGCCGCTGACCGTGCTGCTGTGGGTGCTTCCGGTAGTGGCTATTGGCATTGGCGGTTGGGTCATATACGCCCGCTCGCGGCGTCGGGTACGCGTAGTGCCGGAAGCGTTTCCTGAACAAAGCGTGCAGGAAGGTAAGCGTGCCGGATATATTGTTTATCTGCCGGGTATTGTGGTGGCGTTAATTGTGGCTGGCGTCAGCTACTACCAGACTGGCAATTATCAGCAGGTGAAAATCTGGCAGCAGGCCACGGCACAGGCTCCGGCGTTGCTGGACAGGGCGCTGGATCCGAAAACCGATCCGCTCAACGAAGAAGAGATGTCGCGTCTTGCGCTGGGGATGCGTACTCAACTGCAAAAAAATCCGGGAGATATAGAAGGCTGGATTATGTTGGGCCGCGTTGGCATGGCGCTGGGTAACGCTAGTATCGCCACCGATGCATACGCTACTGCGTATCGCCTCGATCCGAAAAACAGCGATGCCGCACTGGGTTATGCTGAAGCGTTGACACGTTCATCTGATCCCAACGACAACCGCCTCGGTGGTGAACTGCTGCGCCAGTTGGTGAGAAGCGACCCCAGCAATATCCGTGTGTTAAGCATGTATGCGTTTAATGCCTTTGAGCAGCAGCGATTTGGCGAAGCCGTTGCCGCGTGGGAGATGATGTTGAAACTCTTACCTGCCAACGATACTCGCCGTGCGGTGATTGAACGTAGTATCGCGCAGGCGATGCAACATTTGTCGCCGCAGGAGAGTAAATAAAAAGAGGCCCGATGGTGATGCCATCGGGCTAGACTGTTGACAAAGTGCGCTTAGTTTATGCCGGATGCGGCGTGAACGCCTTATCCGGCCTACAAAATTGTGTAAATTCAATAAATTGATCGATCCACGTAGGCCTGATAAGCGTAGCGCATCAGGCAGTTTTGCGTTTGTCATAAATCTCAGCCCGATGATAAATCCATCGGGCTATTTTTATTGTGCCCCGCGTTGTTGCAGGAACAGAATGGTGGCCGCCACGCGTGAGCGGACATTGAGTTTGCGCAGCAGATTGCGAATATGTACTTTTACTGTCTGCTCTGAAATATTCAACACCGAGGCAATCTGTTTATTTGACAGCCCCTGTGCCAGCTCGTGCAGAACATCCAGCTCGCGCTCCGTCAGCACGCTGAAGGGATCTTCTTCCGCGCCAAACATTTCACGTTCACGTAAGTACTGATTGACGCGTTCGCTAAAGACTTTGCTGCCTTTCGCTCCAGCACGAATTGCTTCCAGCAATACTTCCGGGTCGCTGTCTTTCAACAGATAACCGTCTGCGCCTGCGTCTATCAGCGCAAAGACATCGCTGGAGGCATCTGATACGGTCAGGATAATAATTTGCGCGGTAACGCCATCCCTGCGCAAGGCATTGAGGGTATCCAGGCCACTCATACCTTTCATATTGAGATCCAGCAAGATCACGTCGATATCCAGTCTATTCGCCAGATCGATCGCGCTCGCGCCGTCGCCCGCTTCGGCGACCACTTCAAAGCCAGGATCAAGCTCCAGTAACTGACGAACACCGCGTCGCATAAGTGGATGATCATCCACAATCATCACCTGAAAAGGCGTTGCTTCAGGCATAGTAGTCTCCTGAGGTTTTATTAGAATCATTATGTTTGAGCGTAGCGTTGGTAACGCTACCAGGCGCGTGAATGTTACCCCATTTTATGTATGGACATGTAGTGAAAACTACAACCTTGTCGTTCGCTTTGGCATCATTTTCATTATAAAGACGGAATTTTGCATCAGCTTCTCATCAAGAAAAACAACTAAAAAATCAATCACAATACTTGTGCATTTCTTTAAACAGTTTTTAAAAACTGACTCCGGGTATGGAGCTATGGGTATTTTCTGTACCCAATGCTTTTAACTGCAATTAATTTCATAGGATGAAAGCTCAATGCATCAATCTGGTTCTGTTTCTCTTTGTCGTTCCGCAATATCTGTTCTGGTGGCTACAGCGTTATATTCACCCATAGCATTGGCATCAACAGTTGAGTATGGTGAGACAGTTGATGGTGTTGTCCTGGAAAAAGATATCCAGCTGGTTTATGGGACCGCCAATAATACGAAAATCAATCCTGGCGGAGAACAGCATATAAAAGAATTTGGTGTAAGTAATAATACTGAAATTAACGGAGGGTATCAGTACATTGAAATGAATGGCGCCGCAGAATACTCAGTATTAAATGACGGTTATCAAATTGTTCAAATGGGTGGCGCGGCAAACCAGACTACGCTCAATAATGGTGTGCTACAGGTTTATGGCGCAGCGAATGATACCACGATTAAAGGCGGGCGCTTAATCGTTGAAAAAGATGGGGGGGCCGTCTTTGTCGCTATCGAAAAGGGAGGACTACTGGAGGTTAAAGAGGGGGGATTTGCATTTGCGGTAGATCAGAAAGCAGGCGGTGCTATTAAAACAACCACGCGGGCCATGGAGGTATTCGGAACAAACCGTCTCGGTCAGTTCGATATCAAGAATGGTATTGCTAATAATATGTTGTTGGAAAACGGCGGAAGTTTGCGAGTTGAAGAAAATGACTTCGCTTATAATACCACTGTAGATAGTGGCGGCTTACTGGAGGTTATGGATGGCGGGACTGTAACTGGCGTTGATAAAAAAGCAGGCGGAAAATTAATTGTCTCAACGAATGCGCTGGAAGTGAGTGGTCCAAACAGTAAAGGCCAATTTAGTATAAAAGATGGTGTGTCAAAAAATTATGAACTGGATGATGGTTCCGGGCTCATTGTTATGGAGGACACGCAGGCCATTGATACTATCCTTGATAAGCATGCCACTATGCAATCGCTGGGAAAGGATACTGGTACGAAAGTGCAGGCAAATGCGGTATATGATCTCGGTCGATCATATCAGAATGGAAGTATCACGTATTCCTCAAAAGCCATCTCTGAAAATATGGTTATCAACAATGGCCGCGCTAACGTCTGGGCTGGCACAATGGTTAACGTTTCAGTCAGAGGGAATGATGGCATTCTTGAGGTCATGAAGCCGCAAATAAATTATGCACCCGCAATGTTGGTGGGTAAGGTAGTGGTTTCTGAGGGCGCTTCTTTTAGAACGCATGGTGCCGTGGATACCAGCAAAGCGGACGTTTCGCTCGAAAATAGCGTATGGACCATCATTGCCGATATCACTACGACGAACCAAAACACCCTCCTCAACTTAGCCAACCTTGCGATGTCTGACGCAAATGTGATTATGATGGATGAGCCAGTGACTCGTTCATCAGTGACGGCAAGTGCGGAAAATTTCATTACGTTGACCACCAATACCCTGTCGGGAAACGGCAATTTTTATATGCGTACCGATATGGCTAATCATCAGAGCGATCAGCTCAACGTCACCGGTCAGGCAACAGGTGATTTCAAAATATTCGTGACGGACACCGGTGCCAGCCCGGCAGCAGGAGATAGCCTTACACTGGTAACAACGGGCGGCGGTGATGCTGCATTTACGTTGGGCAATGCCGGAGGCGTTGTTGATATCGGTACGTATGAATATACCTTGCTGGATAATGGCAACCATAGCTGGAGTCTGGCAGAGAATCGCGCGCAAATTACCCCTTCAACCACTGATGTGCTGAATATGGCGGCCGCACAACCGCTGGTATTTGATGCAGAACTGGACACCGTGCGTGAGCGTCTTGGTAGCGTAAAAGGCGTTAGTTACGATACGGCGATGTGGAGTTCGGCAATTAACACCCGCAACAACGTGACCACTGATGCGGGAGCTGGTTTTGAGCAAACATTGACGGGCCTGACGCTCGGTATCGATAGCCGTTTCTCCCGTGAAGAAAGCAGTACAATTCGCGGCTTGATCTTTGGTTACTCTCATTCTGATATTGGTTTTGATCGCGGCGGCAAAGGTAATATCGATAGCTATACCCTGGGGGCTTATGCCGGTTGGGAGCATCAGAACGGTGCCTATGTTGATGGGGTGGTGAAAGTTGACCGTTTTGCCAACACCATCCATGGCAAGATGAGTAATGGGGCAACAGCGTTTGGCGATTACAATAGTAACGGCGCGGGTGCTCATGTTGAGAGCGGGTTCCGTTGGGTTGACGGATTGTGGAGTGTTAGACCCTATCTGGCCTTTACCGGCTTTACCACAGATGGTCAGGACTACACGTTATCAAACGGCATGCGCGCGGATGTGGGAAATACCCGGATATTACGCGCTGAAGCGGGAACGGCGGTAAGCTATCACATGGACCTGCAAAACGGTACGACGCTGGAACCCTGGCTGAAAGCGGCCGTGCGTCAGGAATACGCCGATTCTAACCAGGTGAAAGTTAATGACGATGGCAAATTTAATAATGATGTGGCTGGAACCAGTGGCGTTTATCAGGCTGGGATAAGGTCATCGTTTACCCCGACGTTAAGCGGTCATTTGTCAGTCAGCTATGGCAATGGCGCAGGGGTAGAATCGCCGTGGAATACTCAGGCGGGTGTGGTCTGGACGTTCTGATAACAGAAAATAAACAGGCTGTGATGTGTCACGGTCTGTTTATCGAATTAATTGCAGATATAAAAAAACCAACCGTAAGGGTTGGTTTTTTCTTGGGATTTTTGGTCGGCACGAGAGGATTTGAACCTCCGACCCCCGACACCCCATGACGGTGCGCTACCAGGCTGCGCTACGTGCCGACTCGTGGCTGCTAATACTACCGTTTTCCACACCGATTGCAAGTAAGATATTTCGCTAACTGATTTATAATTAATCAGTTAGCGATAAAACGCTTCTCGTCTGTCAGCACTTGCAATAACAAACTTAACTGTGGTTTTTCATCTTTCACTCTTTCACCACGTAAGTTGTAAGTGCGGTATTTACCGTTATTGTTCAGCACCAGCGTCTTTTTCGGGGTGGTAATTGCCAGCGTATCGTTATCCGCTGCGGTAACCCAGTAATGACGGCGTTGAGGGTTGAACAAATCCTGACCTTGCGAATATTCGCTGGCAGGTGTGCTGACATGTAGCAGGCGTTGCATCAGCGTCGTCATCAGATCGGTATGATCCGTCAGAGCATTAATACGCTGCGCCGGCGTGCCTGGCCAGTGAATCACTAATGGTACCTGCAGATGACCGTGGGACCAGTCAAAGGTTTCTTCCTCTTCGCTCAGTGGAATACCCCGACCGGCAGTGATAATCACTACCGTATTGTCCAGTTTGCCAGAATCACGCAGTGCATTGAGCACGCGGTTGATCTGGTCATCGACATTGCCTGCCGCCCGGCTATATTTCCGTGCAAATGCCTGCTGATTGCTGTCGTCAATGTTAGTACCATTGAAAGAAACCCACGAGAACCAGCGGTTATCTTCTTGTGCGTAGCGTCCCAGCCAGTTGATCCACTGCGTGGCGGTCTGCTCGTCGGATTGGGTGCGTACGCTCGGCATCGAGAAATCTGACAACAATGCCTGGCGATACAGCGGGCTGGTAAAGCCATCTGATGAGAATAACCCCAGCTGATAGCCTTGCTGATTAAGCGCAGTAATTAATGCCGCAGGCGTACGGGTCGACAGAATGCCGTCCATATAGCTCGGCGAGATGCCATAGAACAGGCCAAAGATGCCGTTGTCTGTAGTGTTGCCGGAGCTCATATGGCGCGTGAACGAAATATTTTGCTCAGCAAAACCTGCCAGCGCAGGCATCTGCTTCTCGAAGCGTGAGTAGTTCAGGCCATCGACAGTAATCAACAGCACATTCTGCCCGGTGCCCATATCGCGATAGCGCAGTTCGCTTAACGGATACTGAACGGAAACGGCGTCTGGATTACCTTGCTCAATAAGACGGCGTTGATACTCCTGCGCATCAAGCAGACCATGCTTCTCAAGAAAACGTCGCGCCGTCATCGGGTACGAAAGCGGCAGGTTAGCGCGCTGCATGGTGATCGGGCGATAGAAGTTGGCATCGGCCCAGATATACACCACATGCGAGGCGATAAAGGCGATAAATAAGAATGCGGCCAGCGGGCGCGCGAAGCGTCGACGACGCGTCAGGCTGCGCAGCTTTTGCCAGCTCCACGTCGCAAACACCAGTTCAAGCAATAAAATAACCGGCACGCTGATGAACATCAGCTGCCAGTCGCGCGCCATCTCATTTTCGTCTGGGTTGATAACCAGTTGCCAGACGATGGGATTAAGATGGAGATGGAAACGAGTAAAGACTTCGCTATCGATCAGTAATAGCGTCATTCCCGCCGTTGCCAGAATGACGGACAAAAACCTCATCAGCCTCTGGGAGCCGACGATAAAGGTCAGCGGGAAGAGGATCAGCAAGTAGGTGGCGAACACCAGGAAGCTGAAATGGCCGATAATGCTTACGTAGGAATAAATGCGACCAGCAAGCGTTGTCGGCCAGTCGGCGATAAACAGGTAACGGCTGCCAATGACGAGCGAAAGCAGAATATTGAACAGTGCAAACCAGTGCCCCCAACTGACCATCTGGGAGACTTTTTCACGGTAGCGCTGACGATGAGTTACCATAACCTGTTATCTGTTTCCCTTAGTGCGCTTTGTCTTCGTTGATAGAGGACTGTAAGGCGCGGGCAAAAGAGTTGGCAATTGCCTGGCGTTGGGCCGGGGCAATGCTGGTGTTGATAAGGTTAGTGACCATGTTGCCTAACACCATCAGGGAAAGGTCGGTCGGAGCCTTATGTTTTTCCAGTACGTTGAGCAGCTCTGCGAGCAATTGTTCAACCTGTTCATCACTGTAGCGGGAAATTTGTGGCATAAATCGAAATCAGTTAGTTGATGAAAGGGCAACATATTACCGTAGCAACGGTTTTTTTTCTGCTTTTTTATGCGTTAAATCATTCTCGTTACGCTGCCTTCTGTAAAATGACCGCCATCTTTTATTGCGTCGCTTAACCGGCGGTGGTTGAATACCGCCCGGTCTTAAAGGAGAGTTTATCATGAGTCTGGATATCAACCAGATTGCTCTGCACCAGCTTATCAAGCGTGATGAGCAGAACCTTGAGCTGGTGTTGCGCGATTCATTGCTGGAACCGACAGAAACCGTCGTTGAGATGGTGGCAGAACTGCATCGGGTCTATAGCGCCAAAAATAAAGCTTACGGCTTGTTTAGCGAAGAGAGTGAACTGGCGCAGACGCTGCGCTTACAGCGTCAGGGCGAAGAGGACTTCCTGGCATTTAGCCGCGCGGCAACCGGCCGCCTGCGTGACGAATTAGCGAAATATCCTTTTGCTGACGGTGGATTCGTGCTGTTTTGCCACTATCGCTATCTGGCGGTGGAGTATTTGCTGGTGGCAGTTCTGAGCAACCTGAGCAGTATGCGCGTTAACGAAAATCTCGACATCAACCCAACCCATTATCTTGATATCAATCATGCGGATATTGTTGCGCGTATCGATTTAACCGAATGGGAAACCAATCCAGAGTCCACCCGCTATCTCACTTTCCTGAAAGGGCGAGTAGGGCGCAAAGTGGCGGATTTCTTTATGGATTTCCTCGGGGCCAGCGAAGGGTTAAACGCGAAAGCGCAAAACCGTGGGCTGTTGCAAGCGGTTGATGATTTCACTGCCGAAGCACAACTGGATAAAGCAGAGCGACAGAACGTGCGCCAGCAGGTTTATAGCTACTGTAATGAGCAGCTGCAGGCAGGCGAAGAGATCGAACTGAAATCGCTGTCGAAAGAGCTGGCAGGCGTAAGCGAAGTGAGCTTCACGGAGTTTGCGGCTGAAAAAGGCTACGAACTGGAAGAGAGCTTCCCGGCAGACCGTAGCACACTGCGTCAGTTGACGAAGTTTGCCGGTAGCGGCGGTGGCTTGACTATTAACTTTGATGCGATGCTGTTAGGTGAACGCATCTTCTGGGATCCAGCAACCGATACCTTGACCATTAAAGGCACGCCGCCGAATTTGCGCGACCAATTGCAGCGCCGGACGTCTGGCGGCAATTAATCGGTTTTGTGTTCTGAATGCCAGATGCGGCGTGAACGCCTTATCTGGCCTGCAAAAAATAGCAATACCGTAATCAGGCATAATCTGCAGATACAAAAAACCCCGCCGGAGCGGGGTTTTTTACAACTTATTCAGCAATTAAGCGCGAACGAAGTCGATGTGCTGCAGCTTCGGTTTGTACGGGTGACGCTGTACGTCCTGAGCTTTAACTTTGATTTCTTTACCGTCAACAACGATGGTCAGAACTTCGCTGTAGAATTCAGCTTTAGCTTGCATGTTCATGACTTTGTCGTGATCCAGCTCGATAGCCAGCGGCGCTTCTTTGCCACCGTAGATGATTGCCGGGAACTTGTTAGCGGCACGCAGGCGGCGGCTCGCACCCTTACCCTGCTCTTTACGTACTTCTGCGTTGATAGTAAACATTTCTTTCTCTCTTAAATTAATCCTGCTACAGGCGACCCAGCAACAGGTAAGTGATCTGCTTTGCGTATGCAAAAGCGGGCGAGATTCTATACTCAATCGCCTTATACATCAATCAAAACTACCATTAACCGCGTAATTCGTGCGCCAGACGAAAACGACCTTCGTAATCGAACACTTTTTCACGCACCTGCCAGTACTGGCCTTTCATGCGGGCGACGACAAAATCCGGGTGTCGCAATAAGGCTTGCTGGGCGAGGATATCGGCGGCGGTGATCCAGCGCAGCGGGATGCCCGGTGTGCGCGTATGCGGGCGGATAAAAAGCTGCTCGAAGGCGGTACGCTGGGCAGGTGTTTGCAGACGGAAACGCTCACTCACATCCGCGCCGTCTTCATCGTAATAGGTGATTTTCAACCATTCGCCTTTCTCGTCGTGCCCATGTTGCAAAGACATGCCGCTACAGCGTAATACCAGCGCGTCTTTCAGTCGTAGCGCCGCTTTTAACATATCGTCCGGATCAACCAGTACGGTGTCACATTCGCGGCAGCGGCGGGCGGCAATATCGTTTTCCGCGTTACATTGCGGGCAATTTTTAAAACGGAAACGGAAGTCACATTGTTCGCGATGACCGTCGTCATCTTCAAACCATCCCTGACAGCGACGACCAAAGTGTTCAATCAATGTCCCGTCGGCGGTCGTTTTCCCCCAAAAGGTGTTGGCAAAACCGCAGGCAGGGCAGAAAACCTGTACCGGAACGTTGTCACTTTTGCCTTTTGGTGTACCAACTTCCGGCGCGTAGAGATCGTGAGGATTACCCGCATAATCAAGAATTAAGCAATCAGTCTTGCCCGGAGCGAGACGCAGACCGCGCCCGACAATTTGTTGGTAAAGACTCACTGATTCGGTAGGGCGCAGAATGGCGATAAGATCGACGTGCGGGGCGTCAAATCCGGTGGTCAGTACCGCGACGTTGACCAGATAGCGAAAACGCTGGGCTTTAAAATTTTCAATTAACACATCGCGCTCAGCGCCGGGGGTGTCGCCAGTAATCAGTGCTGCATCTTCGGCAGGCAGTAATCCCACAATCTCTTTTGCGTGTTCAACCGTCGCGGCAAAAATCATCACCCCTTTGCGCGTTGCAGCAAACTCCATAATCTGGCTGATGATGTGCGGGGTAATACGTTGTTGTTTTTTCAGCTCACGGTTGAGATCGGCTTCGCTGAACAGCCCGTTACTCTGTGCCTGCAAGCGGCTGAAATCGTATTGCACTACTGGCATATCCAGTCGTTCTGGCGGCGTCAGATAGCCGTGTTTAATCATATAACGCAGCGGCAGCTCATAAATGCAGTCACGGAAAAGGGCTTTCTCATCGCCGCGTACCATGCCGTGATAATGAAACTGGTAGATCCAGCCTTTGCCCAATCGAAAAGGCGTGGCAGTCAGCCCCAGCAGGCGTAAGTGGGGATTCACTTTTGTCAGGTGAGTGAGGATTTGCTGATACTGGCTCTCTTCATCGTCACCAATACGGTGACATTCATCGACAATCAACAGCGAAAATTCACCCTGAAAGGCATCAAGATTACGGGCGACAGACTGCACGCTGCCAAATACCACTTTACCGTGGCTCTCTTTGCGCTTTAGCCCGGCGGCAAAAATATCGGCTTCCAGCCCCAGCGCCTGATACTTTGCATGGTTTTGCGCCACCAGTTCTTTAACGTGTGCCAGCACCAGCACGCGACCACGAGCCAGCCGTGCCAGTTCCGCTATCACCAGGCTTTTACCTGCGCCGGTGGGCAGCACGATAACGGCAGGGGTTTTATGACGACGAAAATGGTTGAGCGTGGCATCCACGGCTTCTTGCTGATATGGGCGAAGTGTAAAAATCATGGTCTCGCGTAGGTAGATTATTCTGCTAATAGTATGCCATGGATCTTTTTCCCTTGAGGGATGTTATTAGACCGCTATACTGGGCAGACAACAGTTCAGATTTTCGGGTCAATGCCCGACCTCCGTTTTTACAGGCAAAATCACACACATGCGACTTGATAAATTTATCGCACAGCAACTCGGCGTTAGCCGTGCTATTGCCGGGCGTGAAATCCGCGGCAATCGTGTCACCGTCGATGGCGAAATCGTCCGTAATGCAGCGTTCAAACTGCTTCCTGAACATGATGTCGCTTACGATGGCAACCCGCTGGCGCAGCAACACGGTCCACGTTACTTCATGCTCAATAAGCCTCAGGGCTATGTTTGCTCCACGGACGACCCTGATCACCCAACGGTGCTCTATTTTCTTGATGAACCGGTAGCGTGGAAACTGCATGCGGCGGGGCGGTTGGATATTGATACCACCGGTCTGGTGCTGATGACTGATGATGGTCAGTGGTCGCACCGCATTACTTCTCCGCGCCATCATTGCGAGAAGACCTATCTGGTGACACTGGAATCACCTGTAGCTGACGATACGGCAGAGCAATTTGCTAAAGGCGTGCAGCTGCATAACGAAAAAGATCTCACTAAGCCTGCGGTGCTGGAAGTGATTACCCCAACGCAGGTTCGTCTGACCATCAGCGAAGGGCGTTATCATCAGGTGAAACGCATGTTCGCCGCCGTGGGTAACCACGTGGTTGAGCTGCATCGTGAACGTATTGGCGGTATTACGCTGGATGCTGATTTAGCCCCCGGTGAATATCGTCCGTTAACTGAAGAAGAAATTGCCAGCGTCGTCTAACTTTTCAATGACTTTCAGGAGCCCGTTGTGACCACCCGACAGCATTCGTCGTTTGCTATTGTTTTTATCCTTGGCCTGCTGGCCATGTTGATGCCGCTGTCGATTGATATGTATCTGCCCGCGCTACCGGTAATTTCAGCGCAGTTTGGCGTACCGGCGGGCAGTACGCAGATGACCCTCAGTACTTATATTCTGGGCTTTGCGTTGGGGCAGTTAATCTACGGGCCGATGGCAGACAGCTTCGGGCGTAAGCCGGTGGTGCTCGGCGGTACGCTGGTGTTTGCCGCCGCCGCGGTGGCGTGTGCGTTGGCAAACACCATCGATCAGCTGATTGTGATGCGTTTCTTCCACGGGCTGGCTGCGGCTGCGGCCAGCGTGGTCATTAACGCCCTGATGCGCGATATTTACCCGAAAGAAGAGTTCTCGCGGATGATGTCGTTTGTCATGCTGGTGACAACCATTGCACCGCTGATGGCACCGATAGTTGGCGGCTGGGTGCTGGTGTGGCTGAGCTGGCATTACATCTTCTGGATCCTGGCATTAGCGGCGATTCTGGCTTCGGCAATGATTTTCTTCCTGATTAAAGAAACCTTACCACCGGAGCGTCGTCAGCCATTTCACATTCGTACCACTATTGGTAACTTTGCGGCGCTGTTCCGCCATAAACGTGTCCTGAGCTACATGCTTGCCAGTGGTTTCAGCTTTGCCGGGATGTTCTCATTCTTAAGCGCCGGACCGTTTGTTTATATTGAAATTAACCACGTCGCGCCGGAAAACTTTGGTTATTACTTTGCGCTAAACATTGTTTTTCTGTTCGTGATGACCATCTTTAACAGCCGCTTCGTCCGCCGCATTGGCGCGTTAAATATGTTCCGCTCGGGGTTGTGGATACAATTTATTATGGCAGCGTGGATGGTCATCAGTGCGCTGCTGGGGCTGGGATTTTGGTCGCTGGTGGTTGGCGTTGCGGCGTTTGTGGGCTGCGTGTCGATGGTGTCATCCAATGCGATGGCGGTCATTCTTGATGAGTTTCCCCATATGGCGGGAACGGCATCTTCGCTGGCAGGAACCTTCCGTTTTGGCATAGGGGCAATTGTTGGCGCATTGCTTTCTCTTGCGACCTTTAACTCTGCATGGCCGATGATTTGGTCAATTGCATTCTGCGCAACCAGCTCCATTCTCTTCTGTCTGTACGCCAGTCGGCCGAAAAAACGGTGATCTATTGCACAACGAGGAAGCTAAAAGGCTTCCTTTGTTGATGCATGTCAACCACAAATCTATCATTCCCCCGATATATGTTTATTTTATGTAAAATCAATTTATGTAAAAAGTCACATCATTGTAGTTAAAAAGGTTGAGTTAGATCGCAGAAACGGGTACATATAGCCCCGCAAACGTGACCACGCCCGCAGATATTACTTAAATCAGAGCCATAGAGGCCACGCAGGCGAGGCATCAATCTTTACGATCTGTATAAAGACGGATTGTTGATGATGTGTTAAAATTGATGTAAACAAATTGTGAAGTGAATGTGCTTCCGGGGAAAATAAGTGACTTCATTACAACTCTCAATCGTCCATCGACTGCCGCAGAACTATCGCTGGTCTGCTGGTTTCGCAGGTTCGAAGGTTGAACCGATTCCGCAAAATGGACCGTGCGGTGACAACAGCCTGGTGGCGCTTAAATTGCTTAGCCCGGATGGTGATAATGCATGGTCGGTGATGTATAAACTAAGCCAGGCGTTAAGCGACATCGAAGTTCCATGTTCGGTGCTGGAGTGTGAAGGTGAGCCGTGCCTGTTTGTAAATCGCCAGGACGAGTTTGCTGCAACATGCCGATTGAAAAATTTTGGTGTGGCAATTGCCGAACCCTTTTCAAACTACAATCCTTTTTAAGCGTCAGCTCAACGCCAGTAGCTGACGCGTATACTCCTGCTGCGGTGTGGCAAACACGCGCGCGCACGGTCCTTGTTCCACTACTTCCCCTTGTCGCAGTATGATAACCTGATGACATAACGCGCGGACAACGTGCAAATCGTGGCTGATAAACAAATAGGCCAGTTGATGCTTTTGTTGCAATGATTTCAATAGCGTCAATATTTGCGCCTGTACCGTTTTGTCGAGTGATGATGTCGGTTCATCAAGTATGATCAGCGAGGGCTTAAGAATTAATGCCCTGGCAATCGCAATACGTTGTCGCTGACCACCAGAGAACTCCGCCGGATAACGGTGGCGTGTTTCAGGATCTAATCCCACTTCATGCATCACGGCTATCACTTGTTGTTCGCGTTGTGCGGCAGAAAGCGTCGGCTGGTGAACCCGTAAGCCTTCCTCAATAATCTGCAAAACGTTGAGTCGTGGGTTGAGCGAGGAGTTTGGATCCTGAAATACCACCTGAATGCGATGACGAATAGGTAACAGCTGGCGGCGATTTAAATTTTGCAGTGGCTGACCGTCAAAGATGATGCTGCCCTGAGAATTAATCAGTCGCAGCAGCGCCAGTCCCGTCGTACTTTTCCCGGAACCGGACTCGCCCACTAAACCCAGTGTTTCACCCGCTCGTAGCGTAAAACTGATGTTTTTCACCACCACATTATGATCCACAATGCGCTTCAAAATCCCTTTGCGAATGGGGAAGGCAACCTGAAGCTGTTCAACATCCAGCAACGTTGAGGCAGGTTCTGGCAACGGCACTGGATCGCCTGACGGTTCACTGTTGAGTAGCTTTTGTGTGTAAGGATGAGTGGGTGATGCAAATAGCGTAGCGGCGTAATTTTGCTCGACACAGCGACCGTTTTGCATTACCGCCACGCGGTGGGCCAGTTTTCTGACAATGCTGAGGTTATGAGTAATAAACAGCATGCCCATATTCAGCTCGCCTTGCAGTTCGCGCAACAGCTGTAAAATCTGCGCCTGGACAGAGACGTCCAGTGCGGTGGTCGGTTCATCGGCAATTAATAATTCCGGTCGCGTTAACAGCGCCATCGCAATCATCACCCGCTGCCGTTCGCCGCCGGAGAGCTGATGCGGATAATCTGTCAGCCGTTTTGCCGCCTGGCGGATACCAACGCGATCAAGGCAGTTAAGAATTTCGCCACGAGCCGCTTCCCGACGCATCCCGCGGTGGAGTGAAAGCACTTCATAAAGCTGTTTTTCCAGGGTATGCAATGGATTTAACGACACCATCGGTTCCTGAAAAATCATGGCGATCTTATTACCGCGTACACCGCGCAACGTTTGATCGCTGGCGTGAAGCAGCGATTCGCCATGAAAACGAATATCGCCGGAGAGATATTCAACCGGCGGGGAAGGGAGCAGGCGTAAAATTGACAGCGCGGTAACGCTTTTGCCTGAACCTGACTCACCCACCAGCGCCAGCGTTTCGCCAGCCTCAATCTGTAGTGAAACATCATTGACTACTGTACGTACGGTTTGCTGATGGCGAAAACCCACCGACAAATTTTCAATCGCTAACAGAGTTTGCGTCATGCTACACCGCCTTATTAGGATCAAATGCGTCGCGGACGGCTTCACCAATAAAGATCAGCAAAGACAATAATATCGCCACCGACAAGAAGGCGGTGATCCCAAGCCACGGGGCCTGAAGGTTATTTTTCCCTTGTAACAGCAGTTCACCGAGTGACGGTGAACCGAGCGGTAGACCGAAGCCGAGGAAATCGAGCGAGGTCAGGGTGGTTATCGAACTACATAAAATAAACGGTAAAAAGGTGAGGGTCGCGACCATGGCATTAGGCAACATATGACGCAGGATGATACTGCGATCGCTGACGCCAAGCGCCTGTGCCGCACGAATGTAGTCGAAATTACGAGTACGTAAAAACTCCGCCCGCACCACGCCGACCAGACTCATCCAGCCAAACAAGACAGTAATTGCCAGCAGCCACCAGAAGTTAGGCTGTACGACGCTGGAAAGTAAAATAATCAAAAACAGCGTCGGCATCCCCGACCATACTTCAATAAAGCGTTGTCCCCAGAGATCGACTTTACCGCCGTAATAGCCTTGTAGCGCCCCCGCCAGCACGCCCATCACGCTGGAACAGAGAGTCAGCATCAGGCCAAACAGAACCGAGATCCGCGTGCCATAGAGAATGCGTGCCAGCACATCGCCGCCGTTGGCATCCGTTCCCAGCCAGTTTTGCCGGGAGGGTGGAGAAGGGAAGGGCTTATCGGTAGCAAAGTTGATACTGGTAGCACCAAAGCGAATCGGTGCCCACAGTACCCAGCCGTTATTTTCCAGCCGTTGTTTCAGCCACGGGTCCTGATAATCAGCCTGACTTGCCAGCGGGCCGCCAAAATCGCTTTCGCTGTAGTTTTTCAATAACGGGAAATACCAACTGCCGTCATAACGCACCAGCAACGGTTTATCGTTGGCGATAAGTTCAGAACACAAACTCAAACCAAACAAGACGAGGAAAATCCATAACGACCAGTAGCCGCGACGGTTATGACGAAAACGCGCCCAACGGGCCTGATTGACGGGGCTGAGTCGCGACATTAACGTCCCTCAAAATCAATACGCGGATCAACCAGCGTATAGCTGATATCACTGACAATATTCAGCAGCAGGCCAATCAGGGTGAAAATATACAAGGTACCAAACATTACAGGATAATCGCGCGAGACGGTCGCTTCGTAGCCCAGTAAGCCCAGACCATTGAGTGAAAACATCACCTCAATCAGCAGCGAGCCGGTAAAAAACATGCTGATAAACGTCGCCGGAAAACCGGCAATCACCAGCAGCATGGCGTTGCGGAACACATGTTTCCAGAGAATATTTTTTTCACTTACCCCTTTCGCACGCGCGGTCACCACGTATTGCTTGCGCACTTCATCAAGGAATGAGTTTTTTGTCAGCATGGTCAGCGCCGCAAAGCCACCAATCACTGTCGCCAGCACCGGCAGCGTGATATGCCACAGATAATCGGTGATTTTCTGATACCACGGCAGCGAATCAAAGTTAGCGGAAACCAGGCCGCGTAGAGGGAACAGGTCGAAATAGCTGCCGCCCGCGAAGAAGACAATCAGCAGGATGGCAAACAAAAAGGCCGGAATGGCGTAGCCGATGATGATAAATGCGCTACTCCAGACGTCAAAGCGGCTCCCATTATAAACAGCTTTGCGAATGCCTAACGGAATCGACACCAGATAGATAATCAGCGTGCTCCACAATCCGAGGGTGATGGAAACCGGCAGACTGTCTTTAATCAGCGTCAGCACCGAGGCGCTGCGAAACAGGCTATCGCCAAAATCAAAGCGGATGTAGTCCCAGAGCATTTTGAAGTAACGTTCGTGGATCGGCTTATCAAAACCGTAGCGATGAGTGATCTCAGCGATCACTTCTGGATCTAATCCGCGTCCGCCACGGTAATTACTGTCGCTGATATTGCCGACACCCGTTTGCGCATGGCTGGCACGAACACCTTCACCGCCTGCGCCGGGTAATACTCCGGCATTACCAAACTCAATGGCGGCGATGGCCTGGTCGACCGGACCGCCAGGCGCAATTTGCACGATGAAAAAGTTGATGGTGATAATCGCCCATAATGTTGGGATCACCAGCAACAGACGGCGAATCAGGTAAGCGCCCATCTACTCTCCCTGTTTGCTGGCGGACGGCAGTTTGGCCGCTTTATTGACGTCATACCACCAGGTATCGATACCGAGGCTATAGATGGGGCGCACGGCCGGCTGGGAGAATTTATCCCACCAGGCGAGACGGTCTTCCGCCATGTACCACATTGGCAGCATGTAATAATTCCACGTTAATACGCGATCCAGTGCTCGCCCCAACGGCAGTAATTTTTCTTTATTTCCCTGCGCGGCAATAATTTGGTTGATCAGCGAGTCGATAACCGGGCTTTGCACGCCGGGGGCATTATAAGTGGAATTGATATATTCCGATGACCAGGAAATCTGTAAATCGGAACTGGGCCACGGCATCGCCCGCCATACGCGCGGCATCATGTCATAGTCGCGACTGCGCATGCGGTTAGTGATTTGCGAGTTATCCACCTTGCGAATGTCCATGTTGATACCCAGCCGTTGCAGGCTGTGCTGGAACGGCAATACCCACTGACTATTGCTGCTTGCGGGAAGCAATAATTCAAAGCTGAGTGGCTGACCCGTTGTGGCATTAACGCGTTGCTGACCCTTCAGCACCCAGCCCGCTTCGTTGAGAAGTTTGTCGGCTTTTAACAGGTTGTCACGATCGTAGCCATCGCCTTTGGATACCGGCGGCTGGTAGATTTGTGTGAAGACTTCTGACGGTAGATCTTTTTTCATTGGTGCCAGAAGCACCAGCTCCGCGGCGTCGGGGTAATTTCTGGCCGCGTATTCGGTATTCTGAAAATAACTGTTCGTGCGACTCCAGGCATTGTAAAACAACGCCTTGTTCATCCATTCAAAGTCAAAGGCGAGAGTGATAGCTTCCCGGACCCGGCGATCGCTGAATACCGGACGTTGGATATTAAACGCCAGCCAACGCGTATCCTGGGCTGATTCGTTCTTTTGCTCATCTTTGATGATGTATTTTTTATCGAAATTTTTACCGGTATAACGCGTGGCCCAGTTTTTGGCGTCGTTTTCCATACGCAAATCAAAGGCACCTGCTTTAAACGCTTCAAAGGCGACATTATCATCGAGGTAATAATCGTAGCGAATGGTGTCGAAATTCCAGCGTCCACGGTTTACCGGTAAGTTTGCTGCCCAGTAATCTTTCACACGGGAATAGACAATATTTTGCCCCATTTTCCAGGACGTAACGCGGTACGGACCACTGGCAAGCGGAGGCGTGGCGAGCGGGTCGCTAAGTTTGTGATCCTTCCAGTACTTTTCTGGAAATACCGGCAGCGAAAACAGACTCAGCATATCTTCTTTGCCGGGTTTAGCTAACTCAATGCGCACGGTTAACGGTGCAATGGCTTTGACGGTGGTGCCTTTGTAGACCAGACGAAATTGCGGCACGCCTTCGGTCATAAATTTTTGAAAAGTAAACTCTACATCGCGGGCAGTAATGGGCGAACCATCATGAAAACGGGCGCGCGGATTAATAGCGACCTCCACCCAGGAATAATCGTCAGCATAGCGTGCACTTTCAGCAATCAGCGGGTAATAACTGCCTGGTTCGTCATCGGAAGTCGTAAATAGCGTGTCGTACAACTGCTCGGTGCGTGCGCCCGGGTTGCCGCGCAGTGCATAGCGGTTGAAATTATCGAAGGTGCCGAGGGCTGACAACGTTATCTGCCCACCTTTTGGCGCGGCGGGGTTCACATAATCAAAATGGTTGAAATTAAATGCGTACCGGGGTTCGCCCAGCACGGCAAAGGCATAGCTTTCCTTGATAGCCTGCGCCTGCGCACCGAAGGTGAACAGGGCGATAAACAGCAGCAGTATGCGCACAATCATCTGCAACGGATTTCCTTTTACTCATCATTAGCCGCAATCCGGCATGCTTTCACTATGAATAATAAGGGACGTAAGCACACCTTACCACTGCGGCGTATACGGTTTCTTCAGCCAGCGAACAAAATCGTCCAGCGGTAACGGGCGACTAATCCAGTAGCCTTGCATGAAATTAACGCCGCGTTCGCTTAGCCATCGCGCCTGTTCCGGCGTTTCGACCCCTTCAGCAACCGTCAGCATATTGAGGCGTTTCGCCAGCGTCAGCACCGCGTCAAGTACGGGTGAAGTGATCGTTTCCGTACCGATGGCGTTGATAAATCCACGGTCAATTTTCAGATAATCGAGCGTAAAACGCTCAAGATAGATAAGCGCGCTGTGCCCGGTGCCGAAGTCATCAATAGCAATTTCTACGCCGACCGAGTGCAGCCAGGCGAAGAGTTGTGTGGCTTCTTGCTCTTTCAACATATCGCGCTCGGTAATTTCCAGCACAATCTGGAAATGGTGTGCGGGCAGGGAAGTGAGCAGTTTCTGGATATCTGCTTTAAAGCTTTCGCTGTGCAGATGGTCCGGCGCAATGTTAATACCAAATTTGACGCCTACCGGCAGCACTTTTTCTAATTCTGCGGCATCGCGGGCAATTAACTCAAACAGGTGCTGAGTCAGCGGCACAATCATCTTTTGCGATTCGGCAAAGTTAATGAAGGCATCCGGGGGAATTTCTCCCGCGACAGGATGCCGCCAGCGTAGCAGTACTTCCAGGCCCGTTACTCGCAAAGCTTGTGTATCCACCACCGGTTGATACGCCACGTAAAATTGTTCGCGCTTGATGGCGGTCATGATTTCTCTGCCGGGGCGCATACGTACGCTCATCAGGTAATAGCAGAGCAGGCCAACGACAGTTCCACTCATGCCGCCCAGTAAAAATGCGTACCACACATCGTTCCATGTCCAGTCATCTGCATAAAGCCGAACGGTCAGAGGAATGCCCGCAATTTTAGTTTCACGGACTGGCATGTCGGTTAATTCGTTAACGTTCATCAAACGTGAAGAAAAGGTAGATAGCGCAGTATTGCCAATAATGAGGGCGACGCCATCGTAATCTTCCTGCCGTGAACTATAAAAGAGTGAAGGCGTCAGGTTGAGATTCAGAGCGGCAAAGACGCCGCTATTTTTCAGCAAAGGGTTGCGATACCAGATGACGATTGCGGGTTTGTTCGGCACCATCGGCGTGCCGGGTAAGATCGCCATATCGACGTTTTTATTAATGTCGAGCGCCGGAATCAATTCATTGAGTGGAATGTCCATCTCACCGGTCGCAGATGAACAGAATGTTTTTTTATCTTTCACCAGCACAAACGTTCGGACATTCATGCTAAACGCTGCGCGGGCGGTCAGTTCGGGGTTAGCTTGCTGGCAGGTATCTAAGGTCAGCGGCTGGAGCCGGTCAGTAGTGGATTTCAGGTCGGCAAAATAGGTATCGAGATACTTTTGTACGTCGGTAATCAGTGTGTCGTATTTGACTTCGTGCTTATGCCAGGCCACTAAAAACTGAAGGCAACTCACCAGTATCGCAATCATTACGCCTGCAACAATGCAGGTAAGCAGGAGCTTACGTCCAAAATTGGGAGCGCGTATGAACATGATTCCGTTAATTTCCTGAAATTACGACAACATTTAAAAGATAACAATGACCGGACTATAGCCTGGATCAAGACGCGGGTGATGCTGCCAACTTACTGATTTAGTGTATGATGGTGTTTTTGAGGTGCTCCAGTGGCTTCTGTTTCTATCAGCTGTCCCTCCTGTTCAGCTACTGACGGGGTGGTGCGTAACGGCAAAAGCACCGCCGGACATCAGCGCTATCTCTGCTCTCACTGCCGTAAAACATGGCAACTGCAGTTCACTTACACCGCTTCTCAACCCGGTACGCACCAGAAAATCATTGATATGGCCATGAATGGCGTTGGATGCCGGGCAACAGCCCGCATTATGGGCGTTGGCCTCAACACGATTTTACGTCACTTAAAAAACTCAGGCCGCAGTCGGTAACCTCGCGCATACAGCCGGGCAGTGACGTCATCGTCTGCGCGGAAATGGACGAACAGTGGGGCTATGTCGGGGCTAAATCGCGCCAGCGCTGGCTGTTTTACGCGTATGACAGGCTCCGGAAGACGGTTGTTGCGCACGTATTCGGTGAACGCACTATGGCGACGCTGGGGCGTCTTATGAGCCTGCTGTCACCCTTTGACGTGGTGATATGGATGACGGATGGCTGGCCGCTGTATGAATCCCGCCTGAAGGGAAAGCTGCACGTAATCAGCAAGCGATATACGCAGCGAATTGAGCGGCATAACCTGAATCTGAGGCAGCACCTGGCACGGCTGGGACGGAAGTCGCTGTCGTTCTCAAAATCGGTGGAGCTGCATGACAAAGTCATCGGGCATTATCTGAACATAAAACACTATCAATAAGTTGGAGTCATTACCCAAGACGCGGAAACATCATTTTCTCTAATGAATGAAAACAAAAAAGCACTGCCTAAGCAGTGCTTTCAGTTAACTCGTCAGGATAGCCAAGGGATTGCATCCAAACGGTTTATTAGCTGCGGCTGAGAACCCGGCGTGCTTCGTTGTAACGCTTCTTCCAGTACGGTTCATTCATGCTGGAAATAATAACACCACTGCTGGTGGAAGCATGGACAAACTGATTGTTGCCGATATAAATACCGACATGGCGTCCCGTTGAACCGGCACGGAACAGAACTAAATCACCCGTACGCAAATTACTGCGGGAAACAGATTTACCCATTTCCTGCTGTTCGTAAGTCGAACGCGGAAGTTCTAAGCCAAATTGCTCACGGAATGTACGCTGTACGAAACCAGAACAATCGATACCTTTTTTAGTGCTGCCGCCCAGACGATAACGTACGCCTTTCCAGTCAGCATACTGATCCATAATTCGCGATTTTACGTCGACATTACGAACCAGGTTTTCAAATTCATCCTGAGAAGCTTGCAGTGATGATGTTTCACTACCCACTGCACGTGTCTCAGGATGCATATTCTTTGCGGTGTTATTTGCACTACATGCAGAAAGCAGAACCGCTACTGCAATCGCGGGAATCCCGCGCAAGATATATCTCAAAATCGGTTGAGATTTGACCATGTTGTTTGTTTTCCCTTGAAGTCCTTAACGACAAATATCGTTATAAAAAAATGCCAAGCGACACGAGACTAATTACCTGGGCATGTTGAAACAATTCCTTAAGGCCAAATCTGTGGACTAACGCACAAAATTATATGCTGTGAGGATAATCTACCGCCGAGGCAAAACGAGTTCGAGATTACCCGATTGATGCGGTCTTGGCGAGCGGTTTTGCATGATTTTTTATAAGAAAAAGTGATACAGAAAGTTAATAAGCGGGATTGGTCAATTAAAGTACGATTGAGTGAAACGCATGCAATCCATTCATTTACTTAGAGAATGATTTTTGCGCGCGATGGATGAAAGCACGGTGCGCATCATCAGGATTATCCTCACTATAAAAATAAGCCTGATGATGTTAATTACTGTGAGTTATTTGTTTTGGAAATGTTTGTTTTTTCCCGGTAGTGATTTGTCAAAAAAGGTGATTAATCGATCACTTAATGGCGTCAGCAACACCCAGGGCAAACCGATCAATATCACGGTCATCGAACCGACAATGATGTCAGTAAACCAGTGTGCGCCAATCATTACTCTGGGAAATGCAAAAACCACAAAAATAATAAGGGCGATAAGGCCTGCAACTTTGCCGAAATAACGCCACATGAATGCCGAAAAAATAAGCAGCATCATGCCGTGATCGCCGGGAAAGCTATCTCGTGAGGCATCTTTCGTGGGAACAGAGAGCAGTTCGCTGACGCGGTTAATATCGGTAAAAGTCAATGTTGGGCTGGCCCGTTTTACAGGAATTAATGCCTGACCCAGCTGGTTTAATACCACTGCAGTTAATAGCATGACCAGACCCATAATCACGATACGTCGTCTGCCAGGGGCGTTTTCTTTCAGCCAGAAACCCAGCATCAACATTCCCATCGCCAGCAGAGAACAACCGTCGAAAGCGCGATTGTTGGTCAATGCAACCAGCCACAAAAAGCCCTTACTTTCGACCAGTTTCTGATTAAAGAAATAAAAAATATCCGCATCAATCGGCAACCAGAATCCATGATTAACGGGAATATACCAGGAAAGAAACAGCGCGAGGCCGACAATATTCAACAACACTATTTGCGGCAAATTTTTAATCATATTTTCTCTAATTATCTTACTGAAAAACGCAGGCAACCTTACGCGGTAGTCGCTAAACGAAGCTTCAACAGCGCGCTCTGTAAGGCATTCCAGTCAGCTTCGCTGCTGGAAATCAGCTCAATACGGCTGTCCGGTGGCGCAACGTTTTGCGTTTCAATGTGCAGGTCATCGCCCTGACGGTTGATTCGTACCAGCCCTTCGGGAATACGCAGCACGCCTTTGACGCGTTCCACCGGTGCAAGTCGCGCCCATTCCAGAATGCCAATGGTGTCGAATACCGTATCAGCGTCGAATATCCAGCCGCAGGCCTGATATCCTTGCCCGCTGTTCAGACTGCGACGCCAGCGTTGATGCTCTGGCAGGCTTAACGCTGCTAACCCTTTTTTCACGACATGCTGATGAGAATGCGCGGCGCTGGCGGGCAACTCGGCTAAATTGCGACGCGGCAAATCCAGAAGATGACCGTCAACTTTCCCATGCTCACTGTGAATTAATTGTCGATCGCCACCATTTTGCTGCCACCAACGCTGTAGCGCTTGCTCACTTTCGGGCGTCGCACGGTCGGATTTATTGGCGACAATGATGTCTGCGGCAGCCAGCTGGTCACGGAAGTTTTCATTGCTGGCGCTTTTTTCGTCCAGCAGCAGGCGTGGATCGAGAATGCACAAGGTGGCGCGCAGATCTATCCACGGTTCATAGACTGGTGCGGTTAACAGATCGAGGATCTGTTTCGGATGGCCCAGCCCGGTCGGCTCTATCAACAAGCGGTCTGGTTTTCCCTGACGCAGTAAGGTATTCAACCCTACCTGCATGGGTAAACCATTAACGCAGCACATGCAGCCGCCGGGGATCTCTTTCAGCAATGCGCCGCTATCGGCGAGCAAAGCACCATCAATTCCGACTTCCCCAAATTCATTAACCAGTACCGCCCATTTTTCGTTGGGATCTTTATGGGCTAACAGATGAAGAATCGACGTGGTTTTCCCGCTGCCGAGAAAACCGGTGATGAGGTTGGTCCTGGTCACAACGGCTCCGCAATACTCTGGTAAGTTAACTGAGCGTTAATCCTGGCTAAAAAAGGCAGAAAAGAGAAGGGGAGAGCGGACGAAGGTGAGCTTCATCCGCTTTAACCGCAGAAATCGTTAAATTTTGAGGGTGTTTAATAGCGCCTGATGTGCGCCGAATTGTACGATTTGTTGCCAGGCTTGTTCGATGGCCTGCACAAAATGCGGGTTATCTGGCAGATCATCACCGAAAACTTCACGCAGGGAAAGCAGGGCGGTTACGCGTTGTTCACTGCTGCTGCCCGCAACAAGTTCGCGAATTTTATCGCTAAGCGGATCGCGAACATCAATGGCATTTCCGGCATCATCAACGCCGCTGACGTAACGCATCCAGCCTGCAACGCCTAATGCCAGCAACGACCAGTCCGTTTCGCGCCCCTGATGTATGCGAATACCTGCCAGCATGCGTTGCGGTAATTTCTGGCTGCCATCCATCGCGATTTGCCAGGTCTTATGTTTCAGCGCCGGATTAGCAAAACGTGCAATTAACTTATCCGCATATTGTGTTAAATCGACATCTTTAATTTGCAGTGTCGGCGCTTGCTCATCCAGCATTAATGTTCTGGCGGCATGGCGAAATGCGCGATCCTGCATGCAATCACTGATATGGGCGAATCCTGAGAGGTAACCCAGATAAGCGAGAAAAGAGTGGCTGCCATTAAGCATCCGCAGTTTCATCTCTTCCCATGGCAGGACATCATTCACCATTTGTACACCTGCGACTTCCCAGGCAGGACGCCCAGCGACGAAGTTATCTTCCACCACCCACTGGATAAACGGTTCGCAGCTAATCGCGCAGGGATCATTCACCCCCAGATGCTGGCTGATTTCCACCAGTGATTCGTCGGTTGCAGCCGGAACAATGCGGTCGACCATGGTTCCCGGAAAACTGACGTGCTCTTTTATCCACCCGGCGAGTTCTGGCGAACGTTTTTCTGCCATTCCCAGCACCGCGTTTTTCACCACATGACCATTGTCGGGAATATTGTCGCAGGAGAGCACGGTAAACGGTGTAAGGCCGCGCTCACGGCGGCGTTTCAGTGCTTCGACGAGAATACCCGGTGCGGAGTGAGGTTCTTCAGGGGTTTGTAGATCGTGAATAATCCGCGGATTACTGGTGTCGAGTGCACCGGTGGCCGGGTCAATACAATAGCCTTTTTCGGTAATCGTCAGGGAAACAATTGCCACCTGTGGCTCGCAAAATTTCTCAATAATTGCCGCTAAGGAATCCAGTTTTGGGTGATGCTGCCAACTTACTGATTTAGTGTATGATGGTGTTTTTGAGGTGCTCCAGTGGCTTCTGTTTCTATCAGCTGTCCCTCCTGTTCAGCTACTGACGGGGTGGTGCGTAACGGCAAAAGCACCGCCGGACATCAGCGCTATCTCTGCTCTCACTGCCGTAAAACATGGCAACTGCAGTTCACTTACACCGCTTCTCAACCCGGTACGCACCAGAAAATCATTGATATGGCCATGAATGGCGTTGGATGCCGGGCAACAGCCCGCATTATGGGCGTTGGCCTCAACACGATTTTACGTCACTTAAAAAACTCAGGCCGCAGTCGGTAACCTCGCGCATACAGCCGGGCAGTGACGTCATCGTCTGCGCGGAAATGGACGAACAGTGGGGCTATGTCGGGGCTAAATCGCGCCAGCGCTGGCTGTTTTACGCGTATGACAGGCTCCGGAAGACGGTTGTTGCGCACGTATTCGGTGAACGCACTATGGCGACGCTGGGGCGTCTTATGAGCCTGCTGTCACCCTTTGACGTGGTGATATGGATGACGGATGGCTGGCCGCTGTATGAATCCCGCCTGAAGGGAAAGCTGCACGTAATCAGCAAGCGATATACGCAGCGAATTGAGCGGCATAACCTGAATCTGAGGCAGCACCTGGCACGGCTGGGACGGAAGTCGCTGTCGTTCTCAAAATCGGTGGAGCTGCATGACAAAGTCATCGGGCATTATCTGAACATAAAACACTATCAATAAGTTGGAGTCATTACCCAGTTTTGCATTAAGGCATTCGTGAACGGCACCGACAATTATCACCTGATTGCCGTCCGCACCTTTCTCCAGCACGGTATATAAATGGTTCTGTGCGCGGAGCTGGCTCATCAGTTGATCACCGCTGAACAAGCTGATTTCACAGATCCCCCAGTCGCCGCCCTGGGCATTCAGCACACGATCGGTCAGTAACGCCTGATGAGCGCGGTGAAAGGCGCCAAAGCCAAAATGAACGATACGTGATTGCAACTGCTGGCGATCGTAGCGTGGAGCGTGTACATGATGCGGGAGCGTAACGGAGGCAATTGTCTTCATAGGAGTCACGTCTTAGTAACGATAAATTAACAATGACAGTGTAAAGTTATATGACAGCAATTGAAATTGGTCTGGATTGTTAAAGCGATGAAGTGTGAGGGCGATCAATCAACGAGTGAAAATTGAGGGCGTAAGGTGTTCAGGAAGCGCAAAATAGAAGATTGGTATAATAAATTAAAAAAGGGACAGCCTGAGCTATCCCTTTTCTGCATGCGGCTGAAGTTAGTCAGCACGCCCCATATAACGGCGTTCTTCGATATGGATACGAATTTTTTCGCCCGGGCTTAAGTATTCTGGTACCTGAATCACCAGACCAGTGCTCAATGTCGCCGGTTTGTTACGGGCGCTGGCAGATGCCCCTTTGATGCCTGGTGCGGTTTCAACGATTTCCAGATCAACGGTCTGCGGCAGCTCAAGCGCCAGCAGTTGACCGTCCCAGGTCAGCACCTGCATGTCCGGCATGCCGCCCTCTGGCATAAACAGCAACTCTTCTTCAATCTGATCTTTGGTGAAGGTATACGGGGTATAGTCTTCTTTATCCATAAAGACATATTCGTTGCCATCGACATAGGAGAAGTCAACGTAACGGCGGGTCAGCGTCACGGTGTCAACGATATCATCACCTTTGAAACGCTCTTCTACTTTCAGCCCGGTACGGACATCAGAAAAACGCATTTTGTACAGCGTAGCGGCACCGCGGGCAGTGGGCGACTGAATATCAATATCCTTAACCAGCAGCAGTTTGCCGTTGTAATTCAGTACCATACCTTTTTTAATTTCGTTCGCTCTTGGCATCGAAAAATTCCTGTAGTCGAAAATGTCAAAAATATCGCGACAAAGTACTCGCGACGGGCCTTTCGGGCAAGTGGTATTCGCACTTTTGCTGGTGCAAAAAAGGTGGTACTGTGCGCGCTCATCAATCCGGTGGTTAACCTTAAGAGAACAACGTATGGAATGCCGTCCGGGTTGCGGGGCGTGTTGCACTGCCCCTTCAATTTCCAGCCCTATTCCCGGTATGCCAGATGGCAAGCCCGCCAATACGCCCTGCATTCAGCTTGATGAACAGCAACGCTGTAAAATTTTCACCTCGCCACTGCGACCGAAAGTCTGTGCAGGCTTACAAGCCAGTGCTGAAATGTGCGGTAACTCGCGTCAGCAGGCCATGACCTGGCTTATCGATCTGGAAATCCTGACCGCGCCTTAAACATCTTTAATCCGCAGTAAGCAAAACAGAGTGGCGATAATCATCACCATCGCAAACCAGAACACAGCGTGATAATTCCAGATCTCGGCGATGATGCCCGCCACTGATCCTGCGATGATCCAGCCCACGCGCGACGTGTTGGTATAGAGCGTGGTGGCTGAACCTGCCTGACCGGGCATCAAATCCTGAAAATAGAGCATCCCGATGCCACCCAGAATGCCAATAAAAATAGCATTTAGCAGCTGCAAGCCCAACAGAATGACAGGTGAATGCGCCATCAGCATTCCTGCGTAAAAACAGACGCCACCCACGGCAGCAACGCGCATTAAGAAACGCTTACCCAGACGTTTGGCGAAATATCCGGCAATCAACATGGTCGGGATTTCCAGCCCGGCGGCGGTCCCCATCATCACACCGGCCAGTTTCTCGGGAAGATGCAGTTCGTTGATAATAAATAGCGGCATGTTGATGATGTACAGGCTGTTCGAGCCCCACATCAATGTACAAATGACAAACAGCAGCAGCGTATCGCGACGGTTACGGCGCGGCGCTTCAATCGTGCCGGTCGCCAGCGGAAGCTCTTTTTGCATCGACGGTAAAAACAGCCACACCATCACGCCGCAAACAATAAACGCTACCGCTGCGCTCAGATACATTACCGTAAAGCTGAAACCCATCGCTAAGGCATAAGCCAGCGGTGGACCAATGACCCATGCCAGTGAAACCTGAGCGCGTAAAAAAGAACTGAACATCACCGCCTCACGTCCGGTTTTGTCGGCATGTTCACGGGCAAGGGCAAACATTTGCGGGTTAGCGGTCGAGCCAAAGCTGCTAAGAAAGACGCCAACGAATAGCAAAACAAAGTAGTTGCGATTCCAGGCAAAAAGGGTGCAGGCCAGCACGCCTAACAGGCAGCAAAAGACAATCAGCGATTTGCGATCGCCGCGCTTATCAGAGCGCCCGGCGAGAAACTGACTTACCAGAATCCCAATGACAGCGCTGCCGGTAAAGAAGAATCCCACCATCGCCGGACGGGCATGTACTTCATCGGTAAGAAAAATACTGAGTGTCGGGGTTTGCAGAGCGCCCGCAATACCGGTGAGAAAGGCAACGATTAAAAACGCCGTCGAGGTCAGGTCAAACGATTTCGCGCTGGAGACTGCGGGGGAGTTATGCATGCTGGTCGATCACTGGAAGAGGAAGACGCGGAGTTTACGCTGCTTGTCAGAAAATAAACAGACAGCGAAATCAAAAGCGCCACGAATAATCAAAATGCCATTTCACTGTTGCTGATTGGCTGCTGACGCTGCTGAAATGAAATTGCTGATAACGGATTTTCCCATCAGCAATTAGGAAAAATGGCAAAAAATTGTGCAGCACATCAAACTTTTGCTCATAACTTTACGGCTTTCCTTGCGTGCTGAAACAGAAGTATTATGCTTTCTTGAAACGTTTCAGCGCGATCTTGTCTTTAACCCTAAGCCAGGTTGGCGCTTTTTTTCTCATAGAGGCTGAATCGTTTCAATTCAGCAAGAGAGGAGAACTATGTTCCAGTTATCCGTACAGGACATCCATCCGGGCGAAAAGGCCGGAGACAAAGAAGAGGCGATTCGCCAGGTCGCTGCGGCGCTGGTGCATGCCGGTAATGTAGCAGAAGGCTACGTCAATGGCATGCTGGCGCGCGAGCAGCAAACCTCAACGTTCCTCGGCAATGGTATTGCTATTCCACACGGCACCACCGACACCCGCGATCAGGTGCTGAAAACGGGCGTTCAGGTATTTCAGTTCCCGGAAGGCGTCACCTGGGGTGACGGTCAGGTAGCGTACGTGGCGATCGGTATTGCTGCCAGCTCGGATGAACATCTGGGCCTGCTACGCCAGCTGACCCACGTACTGAGCGATGATTCCGTTGCTGAACAACTGAAGTCAGCAACAACAGCAGAAGAACTTCGCGCATTGCTGATGGGCGAAAAGCAGAGTGAGCAGCTGAAGCTCGACAACGAAATGCTGACGCTGGATATCGTCGCCAGCGATCTGCTGACTCTTCAGGCGCTGAACGCTGCGCGTCTGAAAGAGGCGGGGGCAGTTGACGCCACTTTCGTCACCAAAGCCATCAATGAACAACCGCTGAACCTCGGACAGGGTATCTGGCTGAGCGATAGCGCCGAAGGCAATCTGCGTAGCGCGATTGCGGTAAGCCGTGCGGCAAATGCTTTTGATGTGGACGGCGAAACGGCAGCCATGCTGGTGAGTGTGGCGATGAATGACGATCAGCCCCTCGCGGTTCTTAAGCGTCTCGCTGATTTGTTGCTCGACAATAAAGCTGACCGCTTGCTGAAAGCGGATGCGGCAACGTTGCTGGCGCTGCTGACCAGCGATGATGCGCCGACCGACGACGTGTTAAGCGCGGAGTTTGTGGTGCGCAATGAACACGGCCTGCATGCTCGTCCAGGTACCATGCTGGTCAATACCATTAAACAATTTAACAGTGATATTACCGTGACAAACCTTGATGGCACCGGCAAACCGGCAAACGGACGTAGTCTGATGAAAGTTGTGGCACTTGGCGTTAAGAAAGGTCATCGCCTACGCTTTACCGCCCAGGGTGCAGATGCTGAACAGGCGCTGAAAGCAATCGGCGACGCTATCGCTGCTGGTCTTGGGGAGGGCGCATAATGAGCAGACGTGTTGCTACTATCACCCTTAATCCGGCTTATGACCTTGTTGGTTTCTGCCCGGAAATTGAACGCGGCGAAGTGAACCTGGTGAAAACCACCGGTCTGCATGCGGCGGGTAAAGGCATCAACGTGGCCAAAGTATTAAAAGACCTGGGAATTGATGTCACCGTTGGCGGCTTCCTCGGTAAAGACAATCAGGATGGTTTTCAGCAACTGTTCAGCGAGCTGGGCATTGCCAACCGTTTCCAGGTTGTACAGGGGCGCACTCGAATTAACGTTAAGCTGACGGAAAAAGACGGCGAAGTGACCGACTTCAACTTCTCGGGTTTTGAAGTCACCCCCGCCGACTGGGAACGCTTTGTGACTGATTCTCTGAGCTGGCTCGGTCAGTTCGATATGGTCTGTGTCAGCGGAAGCTTACCGTCAGGCGTCAGCCCGGAAGCGTTCACCGACTGGATGACTCGCCTGCGTAGTCAGTGTCCTTGCATTATCTTTGATAGTAGCCGTGAAGCGTTAGTAGCAGGTTTGAAAGCGGCACCGTGGCTGGTGAAACCTAACCGCCGCGAGCTGGAAATCTGGGCAGGCCGTAAACTGCCTGAAATGAAAGATGTGATTGAAGCTGCGCATGCGCTGCGTGAACAAGGTATCGCGCATGTTGTTATTTCACTGGGTGCCGAAGGCGCGCTTTGGGTTAATGCCTCCGGCGAATGGATCGCCAAACCACCGTCAGTCGATGTCGTAAGCACCGTTGGCGCAGGGGATTCTATGGTTGGTGGCCTGATTTATGGCTTGCTGATGCGTGAATCCAGTGAACACACACTGCGTCTGGCGACAGCTGTTGCAGCCCTGGCGGTAAGTCAAAGCAATGTGGGTATTACCGATCGTCCGCAGTTGGCCGCAATGATGGCGCGCGTCGACTTACAACCTTTTAACTGACAGCAGGAGAGGCATAATGAAAACGCTGCTGATTATTGACGCTAATCTCGGTCAGGCACGCGCCTATATGGCGAAGACCCTGCTGGGCGCGGCGGCGCGAAAAGCAAAACTGGAAATCATCGACAATCCGAACGACGCTGAAATGGCGATTGTTCTCGGTGATTCCATCCCGAATGACAGCGCGCTGAACGGTAAAAATGTCTGGCTGGGTGATATTTCCCGGGCAGTTGCGCACCCTGAGCTGTTCCTGAGTGAAGCCAAAGGCCATGCGAAACCTTACACTGCGCCGGTCACTGCGACAGCACCGGTTGCCGCCAGCGGTCCGAAACGCGTAGTTGCGGTGACTGCTTGCCCGACTGGCGTAGCACACACCTTTATGGCGGCTGAAGCCATTGAAACCGAAGCGAAAAAACGTGGCTGGTGGGTGAAAGTTGAAACCCGTGGTTCTGTTGGCGCGGGTAATGCAATCACTCCCGAAGAAGTCGCAGCAGCGGATCTGGTGATTGTGGCGGCAGATATCGAAGTGGATCTGGCGAAATTTGCTGGTAAACCGATGTATCGCACCTCTACCGGTCTGGCGCTGAAGAAAACCGCGCAGGAACTGGATAAAGCGGTTGCTGAAGCAACGCCGTATGAACCGGCGGGCAAAGCTCAAACGGCGACCACTGAAGGTAAGAAAGAGAGTGCAGGCGCTTATCGTCACTTGCTAACGGGCGTCTCTTACATGCTGCCGATGGTCGTTGCTGGTGGTCTGTGTATCGCGCTTTCTTTTGCTTTTGGTATCGAAGCGTTTAAAGAGCCGGCTACGTTGGCAGCGGCGCTGATGCAGATTGGTGGTGGTTCAGCCTTTGCGCTGATGGTGCCGGTACTGGCAGGTTATATTGCCTTTTCCATTGCCGATCGTCCGGGCCTCACGCCGGGTCTGATTGGCGGTATGCTGGCGGTCAGCACCGGTTCTGGCTTCATTGGTGGTATTATTGCGGGCTTCCTGGCTGGTTACATTGCGAAGTTAATCAGTACGCAATTGAAACTGCCACAGAGTATGGAGGCGCTGAAACCGATCCTGATCATTCCGCTAATTTCCAGTCTGGTGGTCGGTCTGGCGATGATCTACCTGATCGGTAAACCGGTTGCTGGCATTCTCGAAGGGCTGACTCACTGGCTGCAGACCATGGGGACTGCGAATGCGGTTCTGCTGGGGGCGATCCTCGGTGGCATGATGTGTACTGACATGGGCGGTCCGGTAAACAAAGCAGCGTACGCATTCGGTGTGGGTCTGCTGAGTACTCAAACCTATGGCCCGATGGCGGCGATTATGGCGGCAGGTATGGTGCCACCGCTGGCAATGGGTCTGGCAACAATGGTGGCGCGTCGCAAATTCGACAAAGCGCAGCAGGAAGGTGGCAAAGCCGCTCTGGTATTGGGACTGTGCTTCATTTCGGAAGGTGCAATTCCGTTTGCTGCTCGTGATCCGATGCGTGTGCTGCCGTGCTGTATCGTGGGTGGGGCGCTGACTGGCGCAATCTCAATGGCGATTGGTGCGAAACTGATGGCACCGCACGGTGGTCTGTTTGTTCTGCTGATCCCTGGCGCGATTACGCCGGTATTGGGTTACCTGGTAGCAATTATTGCCGGTACGCTGGTGGCGGGTTTGGCCTATGCCTTCCTGAAACGTCCGGAAACACAAATAGTAGAAAAAAACGCATAATTTATCTTCATTATCGGGGATGAGACATCTCTGCCCCGATGATGACAAACGCAAAATTGCCTGATGCTCTATGCTTATCAGACCTACATGAACCCTGCAATATATTGAATTTTTGCGCTTTTGTAGGTCGGATAAGGCGTTTACGCCACATCCAGGATGAACAAAGCGCGCGTTGTCAACAATCTGGAGGGCAGAAACATCTCTGCCCTTTTTCTTGCCTGCCATATTGTGTGTTACACATCACAACTTTCTCTTTTGTTGCTGCATAAATAGACAAACTTTGTGACCGCCTTCATATCTGGCCGATTTCGTTTTTTCTGATCGATTTACATTACGTTAAATATGCTTATTATGAACATGTGTTTAAATATGAACATGTGCTCTAATAGTCTTATTGACTGTAATGACTATTTTACCCAATTTCTTCGTTGGCAATTTATTGCCAGGGGGCGTGCTATGCGCGAAAAGGACTACATAGTAATTATTGGTTCGGCGAATATTGATGTGGCTGGGTATTCACATCATCCATTGAATTATGCGGATTCGAATCCCGGAAAAATTAAATTTACCCCAGGTGGCGTGGGAAGGAATATCGCTCATAATCTGGCGTTACTGGGGAAAAATGCCTGGCTTTTAAGTGCAGTAGGTGGTGATTTTTATGGGCAATCATTACTGGCGCAAACTAATCAATCCGGTGTTTATGTCGATAAATGCTTAATTGTTCCGGGTGAGAATACATCCAGCTATTTATCACTGCTCGATAATACAGGAGAAATGCTTGTCGCGATAAATGATATGAGTATTAGTGACTGTATTTCTGCAGAATTTCTTGCCCAGCATCAGGAGTTTATTCGCGGTGCAAAGGTTATTGTCGCGGATTGCAACCTTAGTGAAGAGGCGCTGGTCTGGGTTCTGGAAAATAGCGGGGAAACGCCTGTATTTATTGATCCGGTATCGGCATGGAAATGCGTCAAAATCCGCGATCATCTGAGCAAAATCCATACGTTAAAACCTAACCGTCTTGAAGCCGAAACGTTGAGCGGAATTGCACTTTCCGGACGTGAAGATGTCGCAAAGGTCGCCGCCTGGTTTCATCAACACGGCCTGAACCGCCTGGTGCTGAGCATGGGAGGGGATGGCGTTTACTACAGTGATATCAACGGTGAAAGTGGGTGGTCGGCCCCTATTAAAACGAATGTCATCAATGTTACTGGGGCAGGCGACGCCATGATGGCGGGGCTGGCCTCCTGTTGGGTAGACGGTATGCCGTTTATCGATTCTGTTCGATTTGCGCAGGGATGTTCGTCAATGGCACTTGCCTGTGAATATACCAATAACCCTGAATTATCAATTGCCAATGTTACATCGTTAGTGGAGAACACAGAATGTCTGAATTAACTCTGTCCCCTGAATTATTACAAATATCCGCTGAAGTACAGGATGCTTTAAAAAATAAAAAACCGGTTGTTGCGCTGGAATCGACCATAATTTCTCACGGAATGCCATTCCCACAAAATGCCCAAACCGCAATTGAAGTAGAAGAAACAATTCGTAAACAGGGCGCAGTACCAGCCACTATCGCCATTATTGGCGGTGTGATGAAAGTGGGCTTAAGTAAAGAAGAAATCGAATTGCTGGGTCGTGAAGGGCATAACGTGACCAAAGTTAGTCGTCGCGATTTACCTTTTGTTGTTGCCGCCGGAAAAAATGGCGCAACCACTGTAGCTTCAACGATGATTATTGCGGCGCTTGCCGGAATTAAAGTATTTGCCACCGGGGGAATTGGTGGTGTGCATCGCGGGGCGGAACATACCTTCGATATTTCTGCCGATTTGCAAGAACTGGCAAATACTAATGTCACCGTTGTTTGTGCCGGGGCGAAATCTATTCTCGATTTAGGATTAACCACTGAGTATTTAGAAACCTTCGGTGTGCCGTTAATTGGCTATCAGACTAAAGCGCTGCCTGCGTTTTTCTGCCGTACCAGCCCGTTTGACGTCAGCATTCGTCTCGACAGCGCCAGTGAAATTGCCCGTGCAATGGCGGTGAAATGGCAAAGCGGGCTGAACGGTGGCCTCGTGGTAGCGAACCCGATCCCGGAACAGTTTGCGATGCCAGAACACACTATCAATGCGGCGATCGATCAGGCGGTAGCTGAAGCTGAAGCGCAGGGTGTTATTGGTAAAGAAAGTACGCCATTCCTGCTGGCGCGTGTTGCGGAGCTAACCGGCGGTGATAGCCTGAAATCCAATATTCAACTGGTCTTTAATAACGCCATTCTGGCGAGCGAAATTGCCAAAGAATATCAGCGTCTCGTGGGTTAATTTCTGGCGGGCAGAAAGCCGTCGCCCGTACTCATCAAACATACCAAAACCTGGCGCTGACGCCGGGTTTACTGGCATGAAGGGAAAATCATTATGGATATAATGAGAAGTGTTGTGGGGATGGTGGTATTGCTGGCAATTGCCTTTGTGTTGTCGGTAAATAAAAAGAGCATCAGCTTGCGCACGGTTGGCGCTGCGCTGCTGCTGCAAATTGCCATTGGTGGCATCATGCTCTATTTTCCCCCGGGAAAATGGGCAGTAGAGCAGGCGGCATTGGGCGTCCATAAAGTGATGTCCTACAGTGACGCAGGAAGTGCCTTTATTTTTGGTTCGCTGGTCGGTCCCAAAATGGATGTTCTGTTTGACGGTGCGGGCTTTATCTTCGCCTTTCGCGTACTCCCGGCGATTATTTTCGTTACTGCGCTCATCAGTCTGCTGTACTACATTGGCGTGATGGGGCTGCTGATTCGCATCCTTGGCAGCATTTTCCAGAAAGCTCTTAACATCAGCAAAATCGAATCTTTTGTCGCAGTCACAACTATTTTCCTCGGGCAAAATGAGATCCCGGCGATCGTTAAACCGTTTATCGATCGCATGAATCGCAACGAGTTGTTTACCGCAATTTGTAGCGGGATGGCGTCCATTGCTGGTTCGATGATGATTGGTTATGCCGGAATGGGCGTACCAATTGACTACCTGTTAGCGGCATCGCTGATGGCGATCCCAGGTGGTATTTTGTTTGCACGTATTCTTAGCCCGGCCACCGAGCCTTCGCAGGTCACATTTGAAAATCTGTCGTTCAGCGAAACGCCGCCAAAAAGCTTTATCGAAGCGGCGGCGAGCGGTGCGATGACCGGGCTGAAAATCGCCGCTGGTGTAGCGACGGTGGTAATGGCGTTTGTCGCAATTATTGCGCTGATCAACGGCATTATTGGTGGAGTTGGCGGCTGGTTTGGTTTTGCCAATGCCTCTCTGGAAAGTATTTTTGGCTATGTGCTGGCACCGCTGGCGTGGATCATGGGTGTGGACTGGAGTGATGCCAACCTTGCGGGTAGCCTGATTGGGCAGAAACTGGCGATTAACGAATTCGTCGCTTACCTGAGTTTCTCCCCATACCTGCAAACGGGCGGCACGCTGGAAGTGAAAACCATTGCGATTATCTCCTTTGCGCTTTGTGGTTTTGCTAACTTTGGTTCTATCGGTGTTGTCGTTGGGGCATTTTCGGCTATTTCGCCAAAACGTGCACCGGAAATCGCTCAGCTTGGTTTACGGGCGCTGGCAGCAGCAACGCTTTCCAACCTGATGAGCGCGACCATTGCCGGGTTCTTTATTGGTTTAGCTTGAGTTTCATTGCCGGATGTACTCGCTTATTAAGCGTTGCATCCGGCAATCGCGCTATTGCAAATAATTTTTACTGCATCATCCCGGAGAATTTATTCTCCGGGTCCATCTCCAGCGCCAGTCCTGACAACTGCTTTCTGTTTTTAATGAGATACCCTTTCTTGCTTTTAATTAATAAACCGTCGTGAATGAATTGCGCGAGAACATATAAAAGATGTCGATAAGAAACGCCTAAATACTCTGCCGCTTGCGTATGCTTTTCGTGATAAAGATCACCTTCTTGTGAGAGTAATATAAATGCTGCCAGGCGATTCACTAACGGAAATGATTGATTCTGAGTTAAAGAAACAATATTACGATAATTTTTATGACTTAAGGTGACGCAAAGTTTTCGTAAAAATAGCGTGTCGTTTAATAACAGCGGGCGGTAATGTTTCATAGAGAGCGCAAGGCACCAACACTCTTCAATAGCCTGCACCGCACGCGGTTCATGGTCTTTGTCGATTAACTCAATCTCACCAATAAAACAGGGGGCGGCAAAGAAATCGATCAGCGACACGCGACCATTAGCTAGCGTGGCGTAAAGCCTGGCGCGGCCTCGCGTCAGGTAAAACAGCCAGGACGGCTGTTGCCCTTCCTGCACAATGTAGTCACGCGCTAAAAAATGAAACAGCCGCGTATCGGCTGAAACATCCGTTGAAAAGCAATCCTTAAACGCGGATTCACTCATCAATTGCTGCTTAAGATCATTATTGTGGATTTCTTTCACGATGTTTATCCGCTATGAGATTTCTCATATTTAGCATACGTACGCTGTTGTTAAGATTCAATCATCGGCCCGGTCGAACTTTCTTTGCTGTAGAAAAAATAACGCAACTGGAAACAGAGGAAATAAACAATGGAAAAGAGAAAAATTATTCTGGATTGTGATCCGGGTCATGATGATGCTATTGCAATGATGATGGCAGCGAAACATCCGGCAATAGATTTATTAGGCATCACTATTGTAGCGGGTAATCAGACGCTTGATAAAACATTAATTAATGGCCTGAATGTTTGCCAGAAACTGGAGATTAATGTTCCGGTTTATGCGGGGATGCCGCAGCCCATTATGCGTCAACAAATCGTTGCCGATAATATTCACGGTGAAACCGGACTGGATGGTCCGGTATTCGAGCCGCTGACCCGCCAGGCAGAAAGTACCCATGCGGTGAAATACATCATTGATACCCTGATGGCAAGCGATGGCGATATCACTCTGGTGCCGGTTGGTCCGCTTTCAAATATCGCGGTGGCAATGCGTATGCAACCCGCGATCCTGCCCAAAATCCGTGAAATTGTGCTAATGGGCGGCGCTTACGGTACAGGCAACTTCACCCCATCTGCTGAGTTCAACATCTTTGCTGACCCGGAGGCCGCACGCGTGGTGTTCACCTCCGGCGTTCCATTAGTGATGATGGGCCTCGATCTTACCAACCAGACCGTTTGCACCCCGGATGTGATTGCTCGGATGGAAAGGGCTGGCGGCCCTGCCGGAGAGCTGTTCAGCGACATCATGAACTTCACTCTCAAAACGCAGTTCGAAAACTACGGCCTGGCTGGCGGCCCGGTGCACGACGCCACCTGCATCGGTTATTTGATTAACCCTGATGGCATTAAAACCCAGGAGATGTACGTCGAAGTGGACGTTAACAGTGGCCCTTGCTATGGGCGTACCGTCTGCGACGAGCTGGGCGTTCTTGGCAAGCCCGCCAATACCAAAGTCGGCATCACTATTGATACCGACTGGTTCTGGGGATTAGTCGAAGAGTGCGTACGTGGCTACATAAAAACCCATTAAGTGTTGATAACAAGCCGGGTCAGTATCGCAAGATGCAGGCCCGGCTATTTATGATGGGCAGAGAGCCGTCGCCCAAAATGACATGAAGAGATAATAACTATGGATGTCATGAGAAGTGTTCTGGGAATGGTGGTATTACTGGCTATTGCGTTTTTGCTGTCAGTAAACAAAAAGAAGATCAGCCTGCGTACCGTTGGCGCGGCGTTAGTGTTACAGGTCGTGATTGGCGGCATAATGCTTTGGTTACCGCCAGGGCGTTGGGTCGCAGAAAAAGTCGCTTTTGGCGTCCATAAAGTGATGGCGTACAGCGACGCGGGTAGCGCATTTATCTTCGGTTCTCTGGTCGGACCGAAAATGGATACCTTATTTGATGGCGCAGGATTTATCTTTGGTTTCAGGGTGTTACCGGCAATTATCTTCGTCACCGCGCTGGTGAGTATTCTCTACTACATCGGTGTGATGGGGATCTTAATTCGAATTCTCGGCGGTATCTTCCAGAAAGCATTAAATATCAGCAAGATCGAGTCATTCGTCGCGGTCACTACCATTTTCCTCGGGCAAAACGAAATTCCGGCAATCGTCAAACCCTTTATCGATCGGCTGAATCGCAATGAATTATTTACAGCGATTTGCAGCGGTATGGCCTCGATTGCTGGTTCGACAATGATTGGTTACGCCGCACTGGGCGTGCCTGTGGAATATCTGCTGGCGGCATCGTTAATGGCGATCCCCGGCGGGATCTTGTTTGCCCGCCTGTTAAGCCCGGCTACGGAATCTTCGCAGGTTTCCTTTAATAACCTCTCTTTCACCGAAACACCGCCAAAGAGCATTATTGAAGCCGCTGCAACAGGGGCAATGACCGGGCTGAAAATCGCCGCAGGTGTGGCGACAGTGGTGATGGCATTTGTTGCAATAATTGCGTTGATTAACGGTATTATCGGCGGTGTTGGCGGCTGGTTTGGTTTTGAACATGCTTCGCTGGAGTCGATTTTAGGTTACCTGTTGGCCCCATTGGCGTGGGTGATGGGGGTTGACTGGAGTGATGCAAATCTTGCCGGGAGTTTGATTGGGCAGAAGCTGGCGATCAATGAATTTGTCGCTTATCTCAATTTCTCGCCATATCTGCAAACGGGTGGCACTCTGGATGCTAAAACCGTGGCGATTATTTCTTTCGCGTTGTGCGGTTTCGCTAACTTTGGTTCTATCGGGGTGGTGGTGGGGGCGTTTTCTGCGGTTGCGCCACACCGTGCGCCGGAAATCGCCCAGCTTGGTTTACGCGCGCTGGCGGCGGCGACACTTTCTAATCTGATGAGTGCCACCATTGCCGGGTTCTTTATTGGTTTAGCGTAGTGCGCAATTTATGAGCCGGATAAGATGCGGTCAAGCGTCGAATCCGGCAACATTGTTACACCATTGGCACTAATGAAAGCGCGTTATCGGCAGACAGGGTAGGGTTGTTTAAGCTGCCGCTGGCGCGCGAAATTGCCGCGCAGGCTACCGCAAAACGGGCGCTGTCGCGGAAACTGTATCCTTCAAGAAAGCTATATACCAGGCCCGCCATAAAACCATCGTCAGCACCAAAACTGTCTACTGTCGTATGCGCTGGCGCGGTCAGCAAAAATTGTTCTCCATCCTTATCGCTGCAAAATACAGATTCATCTTTCAGATAAACAAAAATGCGTTTAACACCTTGTTGATGCAGCGAATTTACAGCTCTGATGCGATCGTTGTCGTCTTTAATCGGTTGCCCCCACAAAATTTCCAGTTCATTTTGTGTTGGTTTCAGAGTGTGGATCCGGCTGTACCAGTTTTTTACTTTGTTTGCTTTAAATTCGGAAACGGTATCGACAAACATCGGAATTTCATCAGCAATGGTAAAGACCCACTCCAGGGCTTCAGGTGTGAGATTACAATCAGCCAGCACCACACCAGCATGGCGAATCAAGTCCCGTGAAGTATTGAGCAGTTGAGGCGTTAGCTGTTGCAGAATATGTGTGTCATTGATTGCCAGGATAGTTTCTTCCTGCTTATTAGCGATAGCGAGATAAGTTGCAGTGCTGTGTCCATGCAGACGAATGCAGTTTGAAACGTTCACGCCCGCGCGGCGCGTTTCTTCCAGTAATGTCTCGCCGTAAAAATCGTTGCCAATAGCTGATATTAAATGCACATCCCGACCAAGCAGAGCCAGGTTATGCGCGATATTACGTCCGACGCCGCCTGCGGAACAGTGAACAGAACCTGGATGAGAGGCTGCTTGCGGGTAACGGATATCCGCCATTCCGCGAATATCCATATTGATTGCACCCACAACCACACAGTAATCCTGCTCGGTAAGGATATATCCTTTGCCTTTAATCAAACCCTTGCGCATCAAATCCATAATATGAGCGGCAACACGTGAGCGGCTGATTTGCAGAATATCGGCGATTTCATTCTGTTGAATCAGCGGGTTACGCCGTAAAATTTTAAGAATCTGCTTTTCCCTGTCGTTCATCGATCAGGCCACCGCTTTTTCAGTTTGTTGCGCTTTCAGCCAGGCGATCTCTTCTGCCCAGATATCCGGGTTGATGGTTTCAAGGATCAGCGGAATGCCGTCGAAACGGTCGTCTTGCATGATCCAGCGGAACGCATCATGACCGATATTGCCTTCACCGAGGCTATGATGGCGGTCAACGCGGCTGCCAAAGGTACTTTTCGCATCGTTAAGGTGCATCCCGCGCAGATACTTAAAGCCGACAATACGGGCAAAATCAGCGAACGTTTTTTCGCATTCGGCTGGAGTACGCAAATCATACCCGGCAGCGAAAGCATGGCAGGTATCAATGCAGACGCCGACACGGGATTTATCTTCCACGCCGTCGATAATCGCCGCGAGATGTTCGAATTTAAACCCTAAGTTACTGCCCTGACCGGCGGTGTTTTCAATCACCGCTGTTACACCTTGAGTTTTATCCAGCGCAATGTTGATGGATTCGGCAATACGCGCAAGGCAATCCTCTTCTGAAATCTGCATCAGATGGCTGCCAGGGTGGAAGTTGAGCAAAGAAAGCCCCAGTTGTTCGCAACGCTGCATTTCATCTATAAAGGCATCGCGCGATTTTTCCAGAGCTTCAGTGACCGGATGTCCGAGGTTAATCAGATAGCTGTCGTGGGGAAGAATTTGCGCCGATGTGTAGTGATATTTTTCACAGGCCGCTTTGAATTCATCGATGGTTTGCGTCGTGAGCGGTGCGGCACGCCACTGACGTTGGTTTTTGGTGAACAAGGCAAACGCGGTTGCGTCGATTTCGGCGGCGCGAATTGCGGCATTTGCCAGACCGCCAGCAGCACTAACGTGCGCTCCAATGTATTTCATGCGAGGACTCCTGTTAAACCCGCTGGAGGAAAACGGTAATGATAGCGGGTTAACAGGAGCAAGATGTAGTGGTTTATGCGATGACGCTTTGAATCACATAGTTAATCGCACCACCACCAACAATCAGCCAGGCAAACAGTACCAGTGCCATCAGCAGAGGTTTCGCCCCGGCTTTTTTCAGCGCGCTGACGTGAGTGGTCAGACCCAGCGCCGCCATCGCCATTGCCAGCAGGAAGGTATCCAGCGTTACCAGCATGTTCACCACGCTCTGCGGTAACAGGTGGAACGAGTTAAAGATGGCAACGACGATGAACAAGATGGCAAACCACGGAATAGTGATTTTGCTTTTCTCGCCGCTGTTCGCCCCAGACAGCTGTTTAACACGCGCCGCCAGCAGGATGAGGAACGGAGCCAGCATCATCACGCGCAGCATTTTGGAAATAACTGCTGCGTTTTCCGCATCCGGGCTGATGGCATGACCTGCCGCCACCACCTGCGCCACTTCGTGCACAGTAGAACCAATGTAGATACCGAAAGTTTCCGGACTAAACCATTGAGACATCAGCGGATATATCGCCGGGTAGAGGAAAATCGCGACGGTCCCGAAGATAACAACGGTTGCAACAGCCACGGTTACTTTACTGGCTTCCGCTTTCACTACCGGCTCAGTCGCCAGTACCGCGGCAGCACCACAGATACTGCTACCGGCACCGATCAACCAGCTGGTGTGCTTATCCAGACCAAACACTTTCTGCCCCAGGAAGCAAGCCAGCAGGAAGGTACTGGACAGCGTCAACACGTCAATGATGATCCCACTGATACCGACATCGGCAATTTGCGAGAACGTCAGACGGAAGCCATAAAGAATGATACCCAGACGTAATAAATATTGCTTGGCAAACAGCACACCACCGTCACAGCTTTTCCAGATGTGCGGATAGATGGTGTTGCCTAAAACCATCCCCAACAAGATTGCGAGGGTGAGGGCACTAAACCCGGCACCCGCAACCGCGGGAATGGAACCACCCCACAGGGCGACCCCGGTGATAACTGCACTCAGGGCTAACCCCGGAATAAAATGCCACAGTGTACGATGTTGTTTCTGTAAGGTGATATTCGTCATAACCCTCTCCTTTAACCGGGCATAAGGTTACGACTAACTGGTTTAAAAATAAAATTGATTATATATTTATAATTAATCTTTATAAGTGGTAAGCGACTATGCACATCACCCTCCGGCAGTTGGAAGTTTTTGCAGAAGTATTGAAAAGTGGATCAACCACCCAGGCGTCGGTGATGCTGGCGTTGTCGCAATCAGCAGTGAGCGCAGCCTTGACCGACCTGGAAGGGCAGCTTGGCGTGCAACTGTTTGATCGCGTGGGGAAAAGACTGGTTGTTAATGAACACGGGCGGCTGCTCTATCCGCGTGCGTTGGCATTGCTTGAACAGGCGGTTGAAATCGAACAACTGTTTCGCGAAGACAACGGCGCGATTCGTATCTATGCCAGTAGTACCATCGGTAACTACATTCTGCCTGCAGTTATCGCCCGTTATCGCCATGATTATCCGCAGTTGCCGATTGAACTTAGCGTTGGGAATAGCCAGGACGTGATGCAAGCGGTGCTGGATTTCCGCGTTGATATTGGCTTTATTGAAGGACCGTGCCACAGCACTGAAATCATTTCTGAACCGTGGCTGGAAGACGAGCTGGTGGTTTTCGCCGCGCCGACTTCGCCGTTGGCCCGTGGTCCGGTCACCTTAGAACAGCTGGCCGCTGCGCCGTGGATCCTGCGTGAACGCGGTTCCGGCACGCGGGAGATTGTCGATTATCTGTTGCTGTCACATTTACCGAAGTTTGAGATGGCGATGGAATTAGGTAACTCCGAGGCAATCAAACATGCGGTGCGTCATGGGTTGGGAATTAGTTGCCTGTCGCGACGTGTGATTGAAGATCAATTGCAGGCAGGCACATTAAGTGAAGTTGCGGTCCCTCTGCCGCACCTGATGCGTACGTTGTGGCGTATACATCATCGGCAAAAACACCTTTCCAACGCGCTACGGCGCTTTCTGGACTATTGCGATCCCGCAAATGTGCCGCGTTAAGTTGCTGTACAAGAACATGCTGGTGCTGTGTCGATTTCGTGACGCAGCGCCTTCAGCATGCATTCGCCAGAAAAGAGATTGGCTGCTTTACTTATAATCCCTGGGCGATCATGAAGGTGTCTTATAACCGTGTATTTCTGCCGGAAGGATTGCCAATCGTCTGCTACAATCGCGCCTCATTTTTAAGATGGATAGCATTTTTGTATGGTTTCCGAAACTAAAACCACAGAAGCGCCGGGCTTACGCCGTGAATTAAAGGCGCGTCACCTGACGATGATTGCCATTGGCGGTTCCATCGGTACAGGTCTTTTTGTTGCCTCTGGCGCAACGATTTCTCAGGCAGGTCCGGGCGGGGCATTGCTCTCGTATATGCTGATTGGCCTGATGGTTTACTTCCTGATGACCAGTCTCGGTGAACTGGCTGCATATATGCCGGTTTCCGGTTCGTTTGCCACTTACGGTCAGAACTATGTTGAAGAAGGCTTTGGCTTCGCGCTGGGCTGGAACTACTGGTACAACTGGGCGGTGACTATCGCCGTTGACCTGGTTGCAGCTCAGCTGGTCATGAGCTGGTGGTTCCCGGATACACCGGGCTGGATCTGGAGTGCGTTGTTCCTCGGCGTTATCTTCCTGCTGAACTACATCTCAGTTCGTGGCTTTGGTGAAGCGGAATACTGGTTCTCACTGATCAAAGTCACGACAGTTATTGTCTTTATCATCGTTGGCGTGCTGATGATTATCGGTATCTTCAAAGGCGCGCAGCCTGCGGGCTGGAGCAACTGGACAATCGGCGAAGCGCCGTTTGCTGGTGGTTTTGCGGCGATGATCGGCGTAGCTATGATTGTCGGCTTCTCTTTCCAGGGAACCGAGCTGATCGGTATTGCTGCAGGCGAGTCCGAAGATCCGGCGAAAAACATTCCACGCGCGGTACGTCAGGTGTTCTGGCGAATCCTGTTGTTCTATGTGTTCGCGATCCTGATTATCAGCCTGATTATTCCGTACACCGATCCGAGCCTGCTGCGTAACGATGTTAAAGACATCAGCGTTAGTCCGTTCACCCTGGTGTTCCAGCACGCGGGTCTGCTCTCTGCGGCGGCGGTGATGAACGCAGTTATTCTGACGGCGGTGCTGTCAGCGGGTAACTCCGGTATGTATGCGTCTACTCGTATGCTGTACACCCTGGCGTGTGACGGTAAAGCGCCGCGCATTTTCGCTAAACTGTCGCGTGGTGGCGTGCCGCGTAATGCGCTGTATGCGACGACGGTGATTGCCGGTCTGTGCTTCCTGACCTCCATGTTTGGCAACCAGACGGTATACCTGTGGCTGCTGAACACCTCCGGGATGACGGGTTTTATCGCCTGGCTGGGGATTGCCATTAGCCACTATCGCTTCCGTCGCGGTTACGTATTGCAGGGACACGACATTAACGATCTGCCGTACCGTTCAGGTTTCTTCCCACTGGGGCCGATCTTCGCATTCATTCTGTGTCTGATTATCACTTTGGGCCAGAACTACGAAGCGTTCCTGAAAGATACTATTGACTGGGGCGGCGTAGCGGCAACGTATATTGGTATCCCGCTGTTCCTGATTATTTGGTTCGGCTACAAGCTGATTAAAGGAACTCACTTCGTACGCTACAGCGAAATGAAGTTCCCGCAGAACGATAAGAAATAAGTTTCCTCCCTTCCTTGCTAAGCCCTCTCAACCGAGAGGGCTTTTTCAATTCCATTTCCCTGACAAATCATGCGGATATAAAATTTAACATTTGGATTGATAATTGTTATCGTTTGCATTATCGTTACGCCGCAATCAAAAAAGGCTGACAAATCAGAGGCTGTTCCGGCTTTCTGGGATGATCACCTGCATAAAAAATAAGTCCACCGCGATGCTGCCGTACGCAAGGGGACGTGAAGAAGATGTGAGCGATAACCCATTTTATTTTCGTAGTTACCTCATGGAGATATGGAATGTTTAGGTTGAACCCTTTCGTACGGGTCGGGCTGTGTTTGTCCGCTATTTCTTGTGCATGGCCTGTGTTAGCGGTCGATGATGATGGCGAAACGATGGTTGTCACTGCATCTTCCGTGGAACAAAATCTTAAAGATGCACCTGCCAGTATCAGCGTCATTACCCAGGAAGACCTGCAGCGAAAACCGGTACAGAATCTGAAGGATGTCCTCAAAGAAGTGCCTGGCGTACAACTGACGAACGAAGGGGATAACCGTAAGGGCGTTAGTATTCGTGGTCTGGACAGCAGCTATACCCTGATTCTCGTCGACGGTAAACGCGTGAACTCCCGCAATGCCGTCTTCCGCCACAATGATTTCGATCTGAACTGGATCCCGGTCGATTCCATCGAACGTATTGAAGTGGTCCGTGGCCCGATGTCGTCGCTGTACGGTTCCGATGCGCTCGGCGGTGTAGTGAATATCATCACCAAAAAAATCGGTCAGAAATGGTCGGGTACCGTTACCGTCGATACCACCATTCAGGAACATCGCGATCGCGGTGACACCTATAACGGTCAGTTCTTTACCAGTGGACCATTAATTGATGGTGTGCTGGGAATGAAAGCTTACGGCAGCCTGGCAAAACGTGAAAAGGATGACCCGCAAAACTCAACGACCACCGATACCGGAGAAACGCCGCGTATTGAAGGATTCTCCAGCCGCGACGGCAATGTCGAATTTGCCTGGACACCGAATCAAAATCACGATTTTACTGCCGGATACGGTTTCGACCGTCAGGATCGTGATTCCGACTCGCTGGACAAAAACCGCTTGGAACGCCAGAACTACTCCGTCAGCCATAATGGGCGTTGGGATTACGGCACCAGCGAACTGAAATACTACGGTGAGAAAGTCGAGAACAAAAACCCTGGCAACAGCAGCCCGATAACTTCCGAAAGCAATACGGTCGACGGCAAATACACGTTGCCGCTGACGGCGATTAATCAGTTTCTCACGGTTGGCGGTGAATGGCGTCACGACAAACTTAGCGATGCGGTGAACCTGACCGGGGGAACCAGCTCCAAAACGTCTGCCAGCCAGTACGCGCTGTTTGTGGAAGATGAATGGCGGATCTTCGAGCCGCTGGCGCTGACGACCGGCGTGCGTATGGACGATCACGAAACCTACGGTGAACACTGGAGTCCGCGTGCCTACCTGGTTTATAACGCCACCGACACCGTAACGGTGAAAGGGGGCTGGGCGACGGCATTTAAAGCACCTTCTCTGTTGCAACTTAGCCCTGACTGGACGAGCAATTCCTGCCGTGGCGCATGTAAGATTGTGGGTAGCCCGGATCTGAAACCAGAAACCAGCGAAAGTTGGGAGCTGGGGCTTTACTACATGGGTGAAGAAGGCTGGCTGGAAGGGGTTGAATCCAGCGTTACCGTTTTCCGTAACGATGTGAAAGATCGTATCAGCATCAGCCGTACGTCTGACGTCAACGCTGCACCGGGCTACCAAAACTTTGTTGGTTTTGAGACGGGCGCTAACGGACGGCGCATACCGGTATTTAGCTACTACAACGTTAACAAAGCTCGTATTCAGGGCGTGGAAACCGAACTGAAAATTCCGTTCAACGATGAATGGAAACTGTCGATCAACTACACCTACAACGATGGTCGTGATGTCAGCAACGGCGAAAACAAACCGCTATCCGATCTGCCGTTCCATACTGCTAACGGTACGCTGGACTGGAAACCGCTGGCGCTGGAAGACTGGTCATTCTATGTTTCTGGGCACTATACCGGGCAGAAACGCGCCGACAGCGCGACGGCTAAAACACCGGGCGGTTATACCATCTGGAATACCGGCGCGGCCTGGCAGGTGACTAAAGACGTCAAACTGCGCGCAGGCGTGCTGAACCTTGGCGACAAGGATCTCAGTCGTGACGACTACAGCTATAACGAAGACGGACGTCGTTACTTTATGGCAGTGGATTATCGCTTCTGATGAGAAGATGCCCGGCGAACCGGGCGGACTTTCACTTCAGTAAATACTGCGCATGGAAGCGCAGGTGATCCTCTATAAAAGAGGCGATGAAGTAGTAACTGTGATCATATCCCGGCTGAATACGCAGCGTCATCGGCCACGCTTTCTGGCGCGCGGCTTCTGCCAGTACCGCAGGTTGCAACTGGTCGGCAAGAAACTGATCATTATCGCCCTGATCGATAAGCGTCGGGATCGCATCCTGCGCGTTACTGGCATACATCAGTGCGCAACTGTCCCATTCCAGCCATGCATTTTTGTCCTCACCTAAATAGCTGCTAAACGCTTTGATTCCCCACGGGACGCTGCACGGATTCACAATTGGCGCAAAGGCCGAAACGCTGGTGTATTTACCCGGATTTTTCAGCGCCATAATCAGCGCACCGTGACCACCCATTGAGTGACCGCTAATGGCGCAGCGGTCGCTGACATTAAATTGCGACTGAACCAGCGCCGGTAATTCATCGCGCAGATAATCATACATCCGGTAATGCGTCGCCCACGGCGGTTGCGTGGCATTAAGATAAAAGCCTGCGCCCTGGCCTAAATCGTAGCCATCGTCGTTGGCAACCTTTTCGCCGCGCGGGCTGGTGTCTGGCATCACCAGTACAATCCCCAGTTCCGCCGCTACCCGCTGGGCACCCGCCTTGGTGGTGAAGTTCTCGTCATTGCAGGTTAACCCGGAAAGCCAGTACAGCACTGGTGGCGGAGTGTGATCACGAGGTGGAGGGAGAAAGATACTGAACGTCATCGGGCAGTTTAAGGTACTGGAGTCGTGTCGCCAGCGTTGCTGCCAGCCTTCAAAACAGCGGTGCTCTTCGAGCATTTCCATGCGTGGCTCCTTGTTGTGTTGTTTGCAATTTCTTCATCATACCGTTTATTCAATGTGCTGTGAGTAACTTTCACTTCCGTATTTGCATAACGATGTTTTAACATCTGCTGATGAAAGGCAGCGGCAATTACAATAATTATCGCTGTGAATACTGGATTATGTGCGCCGCCTCACGCACAATAATCAGGCTGTAAATCAGCTTAATAACTTTGCCCCCACGCAGGGCGGAGGCGTCACACCTGCAGGAGAAATCATAAATGCCATCACTCAGTAAAGAAGCGGCCCTGGTTCATGAAGCGTTAGTTGCGCGAGGACTGGAAACACCGCTGCGCCCGCCCGTGCATGAAATGGATAACGAAACGCGCAAAAGCCTTATTGCTGGTCATATGACCGAAATCATGCAGCTGCTGAATCTCGACCTGGCTGATGACAGTTTGATGGAAACGCCGCATCGCATCGCTAAAATGTATGTCGATGAAATTTTCTCCGGTCTGGATTACGCCAACTTCCCGAAAATCACCCTCATTGAAAACAAAATGAAGGTCGATGAAATGGTCACCGTGCGCGATATCACTCTGACCAGTACCTGTGAACACCATTTTGTTACCATCGATGGCAAAGCGACGGTGGCTTATATCCCGAAAGATTCGGTGATCGGTCTGTCAAAAATTAACCGTATCGTGCAGTTCTTTGCCCAGCGTCCGCAGGTGCAGGAACGTCTGACGCAGCAAATTCTTATTGCGCTACAAACGCTGCTGGGCACCAATAACGTGGCTGTCTCGATCGACGCGGTGCATTACTGCGTGAAGGCGCGTGGCATCCGCGATGCAACCAGTGCCACGACAACGACCTCTCTTGGTGGATTGTTCAAATCCAGTCAGAATACGCGCCACGAGTTTCTGCGCGCTGTGCGTCATCACAACTGATTAAAAGGCAGGAACCATGGAGCGCAACGTCACGCTCGATTTTGTTCGCGGCGTCGCCATTCTGGGGATCCTGCTATTAAACATCAGCGCCTTTGGGCTACCAAAGGCGGCTTATCTTAATCCCGCCTGGTACGGCGCTATTACGCCGCAGGATGCATGGACCTGGGCATTTCTTGATCTCGTCGGCCAGGTGAAATTCCTCACGCTTTTTGCGCTGCTGTTTGGTGCGGGCCTGCAAATGTTGCTGCCCCGTGGCAGACGCTGGATCCAGTCGCGGTTAACGCTGTTAGTCTTGTTGGGCTTTATTCACGGTTTACTGTTCTGGGACGGCGATATTCTGCTGGCTTACGGGCTGGTGGGCTTAATCTGCTGGCGGCTGGTGCGCGATGCGCCATCGGTAAAAAGCCTGTTTAATACAGGCGTCATGCTTTATCTGGTGGGGCTTGGCGTTTTGCTGTTATTGGGGTTGATTTCCGATAGCCAGACCAGCCGCGCCTGGACGCCGGATGCATCGGCTATTTTGTATGAAAAATACTGGAAGCTTCACGGCGGCGTTGATGCGATCAGTAATCGTGCCGATGGTGTTGGCAACAGTTTACTGGCACTGGGCGCACAGTATGGCTGGCAACTGGCTGGGATGATGCTCATTGGTGCCGCATTGATGCGCAGTGGCTGGCTGAAAGGGCAGTTCAGCTTACGTCACTATCGTCGTACTGGTTTTGTGCTGGTGGCGATTGGGGTGATCATTAACCTTCCTGCCATCGCCCTGCAATGGCGGCTGGACTGGGCATATCGCTGGTGCGCCTTCTTACTTCAGATGCCGCGGGAACTGAGTGCGCCGTTTCAGGCGATAGGCTATGCGTCGCTGTTTTATGGTTTCTGGCCGCAATTGAGCCGCTTTAAGCTGGTGCTTGCGATCGCCTGCGTCGGACGGATGGCGCTGACCAACTATCTATTGCAAACGCTGATTTGTACCACGCTTTTTTACCACCTCGGTTTGTTTATGCATTTTGACCGCCTGGAGCTGCTGGCGTTTGTTATTCCGGTATGGCTGGCGAATATCCTCTTCTCTGTTATCTGGCTGCGTTTCTTCCGCCAGGGGCCGGTGGAATGGCTCTGGCGTCAGTTAACTTTGCGTGCTGCCGGACCGGCAATATCTAAAACATCAAGATAACGATCTGGATCACATTCGTTAACAAAACGGCTGTAACCGTTTCCATTGCTGTGACTCGATTCACGAAGTCCTGTATTCAGTGCTGACAAAATAGCCGCCAGCAAGCAGTCATTTACTGCAATCTCATAACAGGTAGTGAATATGATCACCATTCGTGATGTAGCGCGTCAGGCTGGCGTCTCTGTGGCAACGGTTTCCCGGGTGCTCAATAACAGCACGCTGGTCAGTGCCGACACGCGTGAAGCAGTAATGAAAGCCGTGAGTGAGCTGGATTATCGGCCAAACGCCAATGCCCAGGCGCTGGCAACTCAGGTTAGCGACACCATTGGCGTGGTGGTGATGGACGTTTCTGATGCGTTTTTCGGCGCGCTGGTAAAAGCGGTGGATCTAGTCGCTCAGCAGCATCAGAAATACGTGCTAATCGGCAATAGCTATCATGAAGCGGAAAAAGAGCGTCACGCCATTGAGGTGTTAATTCGCCAGCGTTGTAATGCGTTGATTGTTCACTCAAAAGCATTGAGTGACGATGAACTGGCGCAATTTATGGATAACATTCCCGGTATGGTGTTAATCAACCGCGTTGTGCCGGGGTACGCCCATCGTTGCGTTTGCCTGGATAATCTCAGCGGTGCCCGAATGGCGACGCGCATGTTGCTGAATAACGGTCATCAACGTATTGGTTATCTTTCTTCCAGTCACGGCATTGAAGATGACGCCATGCGTAAAGCAGGCTGGATGAGTGCGTTGAAAGAGCAGGATATTATTCCGCCGGAAAGCTGGATTGGCACTGGTACGCCGGACATGCCGGGCGGTGAGGCGGCGATGGTTGAACTGCTGGGGCGCAATCTACAACTTACCGCTGTATTTGCTTATAACGACAATATGGCCGCTGGCGCACTGACAGCATTAAAAGATAATGGCATTGCGATTCCGTTACATCTCTCAATCATCGGTTTCGATGATATTCCCATCGCCCGTTACACCGACCCGCAATTAACGACCGTGCGTTATCCCATTGCTTCAATGGCTAAATTAGCCACCGAACTGGCCTTGCAGGGGGCAGCAGGCAATATTGATCCTCGTGCCAGCCACTGTTTTATGCCGACGTTAGTGCGTCGCCATTCTGTCGCAACGCGCCAGAATGCGGCGGCGATCACTAACTCAACAAATCAGGCGATGTAACCGCTTTCAATCTGTGAGTGATTTCACAGTATCTTAACAATGTGATGGCTATGATTGCACCGTTTTAACGTTGTAACCCGTATGTAACAGTGAATAATCACTTTCACCGAGGTAATAGCGTCATAACAACAATTAAAGCCGTTTTCTGGAGCGTTACCGGGCATGGAAGAACGAATTTTAAAAAGTGAGCTTCGGCGTTCAGTAACACTTCATTAACTCTACTGCCCCGCCGAGCATTTATCTCAAGCACTACCCTGCATAAGAAAAACCGGAGATACCATGAATAAGAAGGTGTTAACCCTGTCTGCTGTGATGGCCAGCATGTTATTCGGTGCCGCTGCACACGCTGCTGATACTCGCATTGGTGTAACAATCTATAAGTACGACGATAACTTTATGTCTGTAGTGCGCAAGGCTATTGAGCAAGATGCGAAAGCCGCGCCAGATGTTCAGCTGCTGATGAATGATTCTCAGAATGACCAGTCCAAGCAGAACGATCAGATCGACGTATTGCTGGCGAAAGGGGTGAAGGCACTGGCAATCAACCTGGTTGACCCGGCAGCTGCGGGTACGGTGATTGAGAAAGCGCGTGGGCAAAACGTGCCGGTGGTTTTCTTCAACAAAGAACCGTCTCGTAAGGCGCTGGATAGCTACGACAAAGCCTACTACGTTGGCACTGATTCCAAAGAGTCCGGCATTATTCAGGGCGATTTGATTGCTAAACACTGGGCGGCGAATCAGGGTTGGGATCTGAACAAAGATGGTCAGATTCAATTCGTATTGCTGAAAGGTGAACCGGGCCATCCGGATGCAGAAGCACGTACCACTTACGTGATTAAAGAGCTGAACGACAAAGGCATTAAAACTGAACAGTTACAGTTAGATACCGCTATGTGGGATACCGCTCAGGCGAAAGATAAGATGGACGCCTGGCTGTCTGGCCCGAACGCCAACAAAATCGAAGTGGTTATCGCCAACAACGATGCGATGGCAATGGGCGCGGTAGAAGCACTGAAAGCACACAACAAGTCCAGCATTCCGGTGTTTGGCGTCGATGCGCTGCCAGAAGCGCTGGCGCTGGTGAAATCCGGTGCACTGGCGGGCACAGTACTGAACGATGCTAACAACCAGGCGAAAGCAACCTTTGATCTGGCGAAAAACCTGGCCGATGGCAAAGGTGCGGCTGATGGCACCAACTGGAAAATCGACAACAAAGTGGTCCGCGTACCTTATGTTGGCGTAGATAAAGACAACCTGGCTGAATTCAGCAAGAAATAAGACTGATTGGGCGCAGTCGTTTACTGCGCCCTTATTGTATGGCCAACAAGGTAAAATTATATGGTCAGCTCAACGACTCCGTCTTCCGGGGAATACTTGTTGGAAATGAGCGGTATCAACAAGTCTTTTCCTGGTGTTAAGGCACTTGATAACGTTAATTTAAAAGTCCGGCCACATTCTATCCATGCATTAATGGGGGAAAACGGCGCAGGAAAATCAACATTATTAAAATGCCTGTTTGGTATTTATCAAAAAGACTCCGGCACCATTTTATTCCAGGGTAAAGAGATCGATTTCCATTCTGCCAAAGAAGCACTGGAAAATGGTATTTCGATGGTACACCAGGAGTTAAACCTGGTATTACAACGTTCGGTGATGGATAACATGTGGCTGGGGCGATATCCCACCAAAGGCATGTTTGTCGATCAGGACAAAATGTACCGCGAAACCAAAGCGATTTTTGATGAACTGGATATTGATATCGATCCGCGTGCGCGCGTCGGCACATTATCCGTTTCGCAAATGCAGATGATCGAAATCGCCAAAGCGTTTTCCTATAACGCGAAAATTGTGATTATGGATGAACCGACTTCTTCGTTAACCGAAAAAGAGGTCAATCATCTGTTCACTATTATTCGTAAATTAAAAGAGCGCGGCTGCGGTATTGTTTATATCTCGCATAAAATGGAAGAAATCTTCCAGTTATGTGATGAAGTTACCGTATTGCGCGACGGTCAGTGGATCGCCACCGAACCGCTGGCAGGACTGACGATGGACAAGATCATCGCCATGATGGTTGGGCGTTCTCTTAATCAGCGTTTTCCTGACAAAGAAAACAAGCCGGGCGAAGTCATCCTCGAGGTGCGTAACCTGACGTCACTGCGCCAGCCGTCGATTCGCGATGTCTCGTTTGATCTGCATAAAGGGGAGATCCTCGGTATTGCCGGGCTGGTGGGGGCGAAACGTACCGATATTGTTGAGACGTTATTTGGTATTCGCGAGAAATCGGCTGGCACCATAACGTTGCACGGCAAACAGATCAATAACCATAATGCCAACGAAGCCATAAACCACGGATTTGCACTGGTAACTGAGGAGCGCCGCTCAACGGGAATTTATGCCTATCTGGATATTGGTTTTAACTCGTTAATTTCCAATATTCGCAACTACAAAAATAAAGTTGGTTTACTGGATAACTCGCGGATGAAAAGCGATACCCAGTGGGTGATTGATTCGATGCGGGTAAAAACGCCGGGTCATCGGACGCAAATTGGTTCGCTCTCCGGTGGTAATCAGCAAAAGGTGATTATTGGTCGCTGGCTACTAACGCAACCAGAAATATTAATGCTCGATGAACCGACGCGCGGTATTGATGTCGGGGCGAAGTTTGAAATTTATCAGTTAATTGCCGAACTGGCGAAGAAAGGCAAGGGGATTATTATTATCTCCTCTGAAATGCCTGAGTTGTTAGGGATAACAGACCGTATTCTGGTCATGAGCAATGGTCTCGTTTCCGGAATTGTCGATACAAAAACAACAACGCAAAACGAAATTCTGCGTCTTGCGTCTTTGCACCTTTAAGATTAGGGGCTTCCCATGAGTGCGTTAAATAAGAAAAGTTTTCTTACTTACCTGAAAGAGGGCGGTATTTACGTCGTTCTTTTAGTTTTGCTGGCGATTATTATTTTCCAGGACCCAACATTTTTAAGTCTGTTGAACTTAAGTAATATTCTCACCCAGTCATCGGTGCGTATTATTATCGCGCTCGGTGTGGCAGGGTTAATTGTCACCCAGGGGACCGATCTTTCTGCTGGTCGTCAGGTAGGGCTGGCGGCAGTGGTGGCTGCGACATTATTGCAGTCCATGGATAACGCCAACAAAGTGTTCCCGGAAATGGCGACGATGCCGATTGCGCTGGTTATTCTGATTGTCTGTGCCATTGGTGCGGTGATCGGTTTGATCAACGGTCTGATTATCGCTTATCTCAACGTGACGCCGTTCATTACCACGCTCGGCACGATGATCATCGTCTATGGCATCAACTCGCTCTATTACGACTTTGTCGGGGCGTCGCCAATTTCTGGTTTTGACAGTGGCTTCTCTACCTTTGCTCAGGGCTTTGTCGCGCTGGGGAGTTTCCGTCTCTCTTACATCACCTTCTACGCGTTGATTGCGGTGGCGTTCGTCTGGGTGTTGTGGAACAAAACCCGCTTCGGTAAGAACATTTTTGCCATTGGCGGTAACCCGGAAGCGGCAAAAGTATCTGGTGTCAACGTCGGCCTGAACCTGCTGATGATCTACGCGTTGTCTGGCGTGTTCTATGCCTTTGGCGGGATGTTAGAAGCCGGACGTATCGGCTCTGCCACCAACAACCTCGGCTTTATGTATGAGCTGGATGCTATCGCGGCGTGCGTGGTAGGCGGTGTATCGTTCAGCGGCGGTGTGGGGACGGTGATTGGCGTGGTGACCGGGGTAATTATTTTTACCGTCATCAACTATGGCCTGACGTATATCGGCGTAAACCCATACTGGCAGTACATCATCAAAGGGGCGATTATTATCTTCGCCGTAGCGCTGGATTCACTGAAATACGCGCGTAAGAAATGATGTGAATGTGGTCCGCATTCGGTCATAAACGCACATAACATCATGATCTGTGTGGTTTTGTAGGCCGGATAAGGCGTTCACGCCGCATCCGGCAACAGGAGCCAAATGCCGGATGCAACGCTGGCGCGTTTTATCCGGCCTACAATAAGCTCAACATACTGATTTGTATGGTTTTGTAGGCCGGATAAGGCGTTCAAGCCGCATCCGGCGACAGGAACCAAATGCCGGATGCGTCTCTGGTTTTACAACGTTACCGGGTGTTCTTTCTCGCCTTTCTTAAACTTCACTTCCCCGAGCTCAATACAACCCACCGGGCAGACGTGACCACAAAGCAGACAACCCACACATTTCTCGGTATTACAATGCGGTGTGCGGGTTTTCTCGCTCCATTCCATCGCCTGGTGACCGCCGTCGTAACAGGAAATATAACAGCGTCCACAGCCAACACATTTATCAAGATTGATACGGGGATAGACAATATAACTGCGGTCTAAATCTTCCGCCGGGACAATATTGTTATTCGCCAGACCTACCATCTCCTGCAGCGAATCAAATCCCTGATCGGCGAGATAATGCGACAACCCGCTTGCCATATCTTCCACTATCCGATACCCGTACTGCATGATGCCGGTGGTCACCTGTAACGTTGCTGCGCCGAGCAATAAAAACTCAGCCGCATCCTCCCAGGTTTCAATGCCGCCGATACCGCTGATTGGGAAATCGCGCAGTTCTGGATGGGTGCGCATTTGCTGAATGAAGCGCAGGGCGATCGGTTTTACCGCTTTACCGGAATATCCGGAAATACTCGATTTTCCGTTAACGATCGGCATACCGATTTTCTGATTAAGATCGATATTGGTGATGGATTTAACGGTGTTAATCGCCGCAATGCCATCTGCGCCGCCGCGCTTCGCCGCCAGCGCCACTTCGCACATATCACCGATATTCGGCGTCATCTTCGCCAGCATTGGCAGCGTGGAACCCCGTTTCACTGCCCGACAATATTTTTCTACCAGCTCCGGGTTTTGCCCGACATCGCTACCCATCGCATGAGAAGTCATTTGCGGACAGGAGAAGTTACACTCGATCATATCCGCGCCAGCTTCTTGCACCAGGCGCGCCAGCTCCTCCCATTGCTGCTCATTTTCCCCCATGATCGAAGCGATCAATACTTTGTCCGGGTAATCTTCCTTCAGCCGACGCAGGGCGGCCAGATTCTCTTCCAACGGATGTTCAGCAATCTGCTCCATATTTTTGAAGCCGATAAAACCGGTATCTTCTTTCACCAGATGATCAAAACGCGGCGAGACTTCGTTGGCGATAAAAAAGCCGATCGTTTTAAACACCACACCGCCCCAACCTGTGTCGTAGGCTTTGGCACACATCTCATAGCAGTTGCCTACCGGCGAAGAAGAGAGGCAGAACGGGTTGGGAAACTTCACGCCGCAAAAAGTAATCGAAAGATCTTTCGTTAACATGAGCAAGCTCCCTCTAAATAGTGATGAATCGCCTCGGCGGCTTCTTTCCCGGTTTTCACGGCATAGACCACGGTTTTGTCACCCTCAACAATATCGCCAGCAGCAAAGACTTGCGGGTCGCGGGTCTGGTAATTTTGTGTTTTGATGGTGTTACGCTGCGGCTCTAACTCCGCAAAGGCATCTAGTCTGGCATGCTGACCGACGGCGAGAATAATTTTATCTGCCGCCATCGTCAGTTCGCCCGATAACCGTACATGCTTAAACGTGACTTTATTGCCTTCCACGGCTACTGGCGTGAATCCATCGATGATCGAAACGCCCAGCTCCCGGGCGCTGGTAAACTCTTTTTCGCTTGCCGGAAACTCATCTAACTCTTCACGCGCTACGCAAGTTACCGCCTGACAGCCGAGAACTTTCAGCGTGCTGGCTACGTCCATCGCGACATCACCGCCGCCGATAATTAATGCGCTTTGTGGAATGCTGATATCGCCTTGCGCCTGTCGTGCACGTTGCAAGAAGTCGACGGCAATCTCAACGTCACTATGCTCAAACAGCGGTAGCCCGGAACCGCTTGATAACCCCACGGTGACCAGTACCGCGCGGTTTTCTGCTTTCAGCTGCTCAAGGGTGAGTGTGTTACCGACTTCGTTGTTGCACTTAATGGTCACGCCCATTTTTTCAATACGGGCGATCTCTGCATCCAGCACTGATTGCGGTAACCGGAATTGCGGAATACCGTTACGCAACCAGCCACCGGGGTGCGCTTCTTTCTCATAAATCGTGACGTCATAACCCTGGTTTGTCAGTGTCACACTGGCCTGCAATCCGGCAGGACCTGCGCCAATAATCGCGACTTTGCCGAGCGTTTTAGTACCGGGCTGATAAATTTCCATTCCGGTTTGTTGTTCAAAATCAGTAACAAAACGCTGTAAGCGGCCGATATCAATGGGAGCATCAACACCGGCACGGGTACAACCGCTTTGGCATAATTTCTCCGTCGGGCACACTCTGGCACAAACGGCACCGAGGGCATTATTTTCGCGAATTGTCTCGGCAGCGCCTTTAAAATTACGAAAGTAGATTGAGCGAATAAATTTCCCCGGATCGGTCTGTGCCGGGCAAGCCTGACTACAGGGAGCGTCGTGACATAATAAACAGCGAGAGGCTTCTTTAATCGCCAGTAAAGACGTAAAAGCCGGAGTGAGTTCATCCAGATAATTTTGTTGCGGCATGTGATCTTCCTTAATGCTATAGGTAATTAAGGCGAGCGTTTAGTAAATAATAATGTACTGATATTAAGGCTAAGCGTGCGGGGGAATTTAAACTGTGAAAAGATTCACAAATAGCTGCGGTTAGGAATGTGATATCCGCAGCTTATCAGGTGAAGTAATAATTATTCTCAATAATTAACTGGAGAGGGGAATATTAACGATAGAAAATAAGATAAACAATCATGCCGATAGATAAAATTCCGAAGCCGATATATGCCACCATATAAGCGAAAAAGAGTCCGGGATTTTTTGCTCGCCAGACATACACCGGTTCCGGTGCATTTTTAACCCGTTTATCAATCGCGCCTGCGCGCCAGCCTTTCCATGCTTCGCGGAAACAAAATATCGGGATAAGGAAAAAAACGGCAACGACAAAAAACTGCTGTACATCCATAACTACTTTCCTTGTTTCTTTTGTAATTCAAGTAACTGTTCGGGTGTGACGGCGGGATACCCCTGCGCATCTTCCGGTACCTGGTGCATAGCCGGAATAGGGACCAGCGGCCCTAAAAAACGCGGTTCACGTTTAAAAATATAAAGGTCAGCCAGCGCACCGAAACGGGCGGCAAATTCACGAATACGTACTGACAGCATATCTTTCGGTGACGGTACGGCATAACACTGAGCCTGAATCCCCATATGCAGCGCAATAAATAATGCTCGCTCACAGTGGAAACGTTGGGTGATAATAATGAAATCATTAGTATCGAAAACTTTGCGTGTACGCACGATGGAATCCAGCGTACGAAAGCCTGCGTAATCGAGAACAATATCTGATGGGTCGACACCAGCAGCGATTAAATCTTTGCGCATGGTCATCGGCTCATTATAACTTTGCAATGCGTTATCGCCGCTCAGTAATAGATAATTTACCTTACCGCTGTTATAGGCATTAATCGCTCCTTGAATGCGGTAGCGATAATACTGATTAATTACGCCAGTACGATAATATTTTGCTGTTCCGAGCACCACACCGACCTGGCGGTAGGGGAGATCCTGCAATTCGTCGTAGATATAAGGCGCGGTTTTCCAGCTCATCCAGCGATCGAGGCCGAGCACAGTCAACAGCAGCAAGCCGATCAGGACTAACAGGCTGAGGAACACGCGCTTTAACATGCAGGAGACTCGATCTAAGGAAAATTTCCATCAGGCTACTTTACCCGCTGGTTTTGCGCAAGAAACGGCAAACTGTTTGCCGGGAATTTCGACACCAGGAGAGGGCTGGCAAGCCGGACAAGGCGTTCACGCCGCATCCGGCACCAGGCTTAAGCGAGAAGCACTCGGTCGATACTGTGACAGCCGAGAGCTTTCAGCGTTGCGGAGGTGGCATCCCACTGAATCAACGGCGCATCGGCTTTTTCTGCCAGAACCGCGCGCTGGATATCCGGGTAATCATAACCCTTGAGATTCAACAGAATTAACGCTCCCTGCAACGGTGGCAGAGTCGGGTTGAATGCGGCGTTTTCAGCGTAGCTGCCACTGAAAATACGACCGTCTTTACATTCCAGCGCGACACCGCTTGGCGACTTACTGTAAGGCATGTGCGAACGGTTTGCCGCCGCAATCGCTGCCTGAGAAAGCGCATCACCCGTCAGCGCATAGCCGTGATCCTGTTCGTCCATCAGCAGCGTTTTAATCTCCAGATCTTTCGGCCCAAAGGCATCTGGCAGATAGTCACGCAGCGCGTGTGCCTCGCGGCCCGGCAGATGAATACGCAGATCCAGACCGCTGTTCAGTTCATTCATAAACTGACGGCAGTGACCACAAGGCGTGTAGTTAACGGTGATGGCTGCAAGCGCTTTTTCACCACTCAACCAGGCGTGGCTGATCGCGCTTTGTTCGGCATGAACGGTTTGCTGCATTGTCGCACCAATAAATTCCATATTGGCACCGAAATACCAGGTTCCGCTCACACCGCGCGCAATTGCGCCAACATTAAAATTCGACAATGGCGTACGCGCACAGGCCGCCGCCAGCGGAAGTAGTGCGAATGCCAGCGCGTCTTCGTCCAGCCCCGTTGCGCTCTTCAGCGATGAGACTTGCTCCCCGGTCAACAAAGCGGGGAAGTACTTGTCTGCCAGAATAGGTTCCAGTGCAGATTGCAAGTTATCCGCAAGTTGGGCAAAAGCGGTTTGAAAACGTGGATGCATGGCGTTGCCTCATAATCATGTAATGGGATAACAGTTTACGAACCCGTTATGGCTTTATATGTGATCTGAATCTCATTAATTATGCAACGCGTGAAACATACATCAAAAATGCGCGACGCATCGCAAATTTTAGCCCATTACTGCCAGAATAATCGGGAAAAGGAACGGTGCGATCAGCGAAGTAATTATCCCGCATAACACCAGCGCTAGCGAACTAAATGCACCTTCCTGATAATCCAGCTCGGCGCAGCGCGCCGTACCGAGGGCGTGCGAGGCAGTCCCCATTGCCAGACCGCGCGCAGCTTTGGTACGAATACGCATCGCATTAAGCAATGTATGGCCAAATACCGCGCCGAGGATGCCGACGAAAATCACGCAAACTGCGCTGATTGCCGGAATACCGCCAATACTGCCGCCAACCGCCATTGCAATAGGCGTGGTGACTGATTTCGGCAGGATTGACGCGGCGATTTCCGGTGAAGCGCCCATCAACAATGCCACGGAAGTCCCCGTCACCATCGCAACCACGCTGCCGATAAAACAGATGGTGATGATCGATTTCCAGCGCGCGCGGATCTGGTGTAGCTGCTCATATAAAGGATAGGCCAGCGCGACAACCGCCGGTTGCAGCAGATCGTTTAGCACTTCGCTACCTTTAAAGTAGCTGTCGTAAGAGATGCCGGTCAGCATTAAAAAAGGGATGATCACCACCATTGCTACCAGCAACGGGTTAAGCAAGGGAAACTTATACCGTGCCGCCAGTTTGCGGGCGGCAAAAAAGACAATCAATGTCAGTGGTAATGACCACCAGATATTCGCCATCATTCTTCTGATCCTTTCTGACCTACGACTTTACGTTCACCGTGCACCAGTTGCGAACTCCAGCTCACCACCAGAAATACCACCAGCGTACTGACAGCACAGGAAACCACTACCGGGCCAAACTGTGCGCGGAGCAAATCAAAATATTGCATGACGCCTACGCCAATCGGCACAAACAATAGCGCCATATAGCGAATCAGTACGTAGCACCCCGGATTGACCCATTTTGCCGGAAGAATTTGCAAGGCCAGCAGGACAAACAGGATCAGCATCCCGATGATGCTGCCCGGAATGGTTACCGGTAGCAGGGAAGCAATGAAAATGCCTGCATACAGGCAGGCATAAATCAGGACGAAAGCGCGTAAATATTGCCAGATAATGTTCAGTGTCTTACTCATAATCAACACCCCAGATGAGATGGATTCATCATACAATTAATTCGTAAAACGTGCTACCGATCACATTAAGAAATCAGCGCTTATTTTTTCGCTCCCCGGTATTACGCAATGAGCAGCGAACTCAGGCATACATCAAGCATAGAGAGGGATTGCAGTTTGCAGCAATCCCTCTTTGCAGACCTTTAATCCGCTGACCATAGGCGCTAACATAGCGCCTCATTTTTTTGCGGGTGATGATATGCGTGTGTTACTGGCACCGATGGAGGGAGTGCTTGACTCTCTGGTGCGTGAATTGCTGACCGAAGTTAACGACTACGATCTGTGCATCACCGAGTTTGTCCGCGTGGTGGATCAACTGCTGCCGGTAAAAGTCTTTCATCGCATTTGCCCTGAGCTACAAAACGCCAGCCGGACACCATCTGGTACGCTGGTGCGCGTGCAGTTGTTAGGTCAGTTCCCACAATGGCTGGCAGAGAACGCCGCCCGTGCGGTGGAGTTAGGTTCCTGGGGCGTGGATCTCAATTGCGGCTGCCCGTCGAAAACGGTTAACGGTAGCGGCGGCGGCGCGACGTTACTCAAAGATCCTGAACTCATCTACCAGGGTGCAAAAGCGATGCGTGAAGCTGTACCAGCGCATTTGCCCGTCAGCGTAAAAGTGCGTCTGGGCTGGGACAGCGGTGAGAAGAAATTTGAAATCGCCGATGCGGTTCAACAGGCTGGCGCTACGGAGCTGGTGGTGCATGGGCGGACAAAAGAGCAGGGTTACCGCGCGGAGCATATTGACTGGCAGGCGATTGGCGAGATTCGCCAGCGGCTGAATATTCCGGTGATTGCCAACGGTGAAATCTGGGACTGGCAGAGCGCGCAACAATGCATGGCGATCAGCGGCTGCGACGCAGTGATGATTGGTCGCGGGGCGCTCAATATTCCCAACCTGAGCCGGGTGGTAAAATATAACGAACCGCGAATGCCGTGGCCGGAGGTGGTTGCTTTGCTGCAAAAATATACCCGTCTGGAAAAGCAGGGCGATACCGGGTTATATCACGTTGCGCGGATTAAACAGTGGTTGAGTTATTTGCGTAAAGAATACGATGAAGCAACGGAATTATTTCAGCATGTTCGGGTGTTGAATAATTCCCCTGATATTGCAAGGGCTATTCAGGCAATTGATATCGATAAGCTGCGATAATAGTGGAATCGCAGTTTATCAGAGACAATGAATCGCTTATTCAGCTTCATCATCTTGTTGCGCTCCTTTCATGAGCTAAGCCACATATTGCCACTGGCGCAAGGAGCGCGCAGGGGGAGGACAATCGCCTCCTCCCCCTGCCCCCCCGGGCTCTGGCGAACAAAATCGCCGCTGCGCGGTACCTTCAGCTTATCCCCTTCGGCTACCGGGTCGGGCGCGAGGTAACGTCCTTGTAAGACGCGCCCTCAGCCCACATCCATGTGGGCTGCCCCGGCCTTCGGGGAACGCTTCAGCGATTTTGACGCCACCAACACCGGAGCTGTTTGCAAATCAAGTACACAAAATATCTAGTTCCTGACCTGACAACTTATATGCCATATCTGATTTTTAAAATATCATCTTAAATACGCCAGTCACCACCAGTAGCCCAATCAGGAAAATAATCAATACAGCCCAGAGTATAATTTTCATTGGCGTTCCTTTATTTGTGAGTGCTGAATAAGTATAGGAAAAAACGAAGCCCTTTGCCGTTATCCATAAACGATTAAGATAAATCGGAAGATATCATTTACTTAGTCTATATTTTTCTGGGTATGTCGTTTTATTGCTACTGATGTATTGCCACGCGAAACTAAAAAATATATCGCAACACACGGTAATCTCCGCGCACCGTTTCTTACCTGATTATTCCCCCATGAATCGTGATTCCTTTTATCCAGCCATCGCCTGTTTTCCGCTGTTACTGATGCTGGCCGGGTGTGCGCCTATGCATGAAACCCGCCAGGCGTTAAGCCAGCAAACGCCCGCTGCACAAGTTGACACCGCATTACCCACGGCGCTGAAAAATGGTTGGCCAGACAGCCAATGGTGGCTGGAGTATCACGATAATCAACTCACTTCATTAATTAACAATGCACTACAGAACGCACCGGATATGCAGGTGGCTGAACAGCGCATTCAGCTAGCTGAAGCCCAGGCGAAGGCAGTTGCCACTCAGGATGGTCCGCAGATCGACTTTTCGGCGGATATGGAGCGGCAAAAAATGTCGGCAGAAGGCTTAATGGGGCCGTTTGCTCTGAACGATCCGGCCGCAGGTACGACCGGCCCGTGGTACACCAACGGTACTTTTGGCTTAACGGCGGGCTGGCATCTCGATATCTGGGGAAAGAATCGGGCGGAGGTTACTGCCCGCCTGGGTACGGTTAAAGCACGGGCGGCGGAACGCGAGCAAACCCGCCAATTGCTGGCTGGCAGCGTAGCCCGCCTGTACTGGGAGTGGCAAACCCAGGCGGCGTTAAACACGGTCTTGCAGCAAATAGAAAAAGAGCAGAACACCATTATCGCGACCGATCGCCAGCTATATCAGAACGGGATTACTTCTTCAGTTGAAGGTGTGGAAACCGATATTAATGCCAGCAAAACCCGGCAGCAGCTCAACGATGTCGCGGGGAAAATGAAAATTATTGAGGCACGGTTAAGCGCACTTACAAATAACCAGACAAAGTCATTGAAGCTTAAACCGGTCGCGTTGCCGAAAGTGGCAAGCCAGCTTCCTGATGAACTGGGGTACTCCTTACTGGCCCGGCGGGCAGATTTGCAGGCGGCGCACTGGTACGTTGAGTCATCGCTAAGCACCATTGATGCGGCAAAAGCGGCATTTTATCCTGACATCAACCTGATGGCCTTCCTGCAACAGGATGCGTTGCACTTAAGCGATCTGTTCCGTCATTCCGCGCAGCAAATGGGCGTTACGGCAGGCCTGACGCTACCCATTTTCGATAGTGGTCGTCTTAACGCCAATCTCGATATCGCAAAAGCCGAAAGCAACTTGTCTATCGCCAGCTACAACAAAGCGGTGGTTGAAGCGGTGAATGACGTGGCGCGGGCAGCCAGTCAGGTTCAGACACTTGCGGAGAAAAACCAGCATCAGGCGCAAATTGAGCGCGATGCCTTGCGTGTGGTAGGTCTTGCGCAGGCGCGCTTTAACGCGGGCATCATTGCTGGTTCCCGCGTCAGCGAAGCCAGAATCCCCGCGCTGCGTGAGCGGGCCAATGGCCTGTTATTGCAAGGGCAGTGGCTGGATGCTTCCATTCAACTCACTGGTGCGTTGGGCGGGGGTTACAAACGCTGATGATATGCGCCTTCTATACTTAACGTTTATTCAGCGTTAAGTGGAGAACTCGATGGCACAGGTTGCGATTATTACCGCCTCCGATTCGGGGATCGGCAAAGAGTGCGCGTTATTACTGGCGCAGCAGGGGTTTGATATTGGCATTACCTGGCACTCAGATGAAGAAGGGGCAAAAGATACCGCGCGTGAGGTAGTTAGCCACGGCGTACGTGCGGAGATCGTGCAGCTGGATCTCGGTAAACTGCCAGAAGGTGCGCAGGCGCTGGAGAAACTCATTCAACGGCTGGGGCGTATTGATGTGCTGGTGAATAATGCGGGCGCAATGACCAAAGCGCCGTTTCTTGATATGGCTTTCGATGAGTGGCGCAAGATTTTTACCGTTGATGTCGATGGTGCATTTTTATGCTCACAAATTGCGGCCCGCCAGATGGTGAAACAAGGGCAGGGCGGTCGCATCATCAACATTACGTCGGTACATGAACATACGCCGCTGCCGGATGCCAGCGCTTACACAGCCGCTAAACATGCGCTCGGCGGGTTAACCAAAACGATGGCGCTGGAGCTGGTCAGGCATAAGATTTTGGTGAACGCAGTCGCGCCTGGGGCGATCGCCACGCCAATGAATGGCATGGATGACAGCGACGTGAAGCCCGACGCGGAGCCTTCGATTCCTCTGCGGCGTTTTGGCGCAACGCATGAGATTGCCAGCCTGGTAGCATGGCTGTGCTCAGAGGGCGCAAATTACACCACCGGGCAGTCGTTGATAGTGGATGGCGGCTTTATGTTGGCGAATCCGCAGTTCAACCCAGAATAGCGCAGTGAGGTGCGTGGTTATTTCAATGGGTAAAATTTTGGTAGGCATGATAAGACGCACAAGTGTCGCATCAGGCATGGTGCACCGGATGTCGGATGCGGCGCGAACGCCTTACCCAGGGCAATGGTTTTACGCCTGATTATCCGGCTTTTTCTTCCCGCGTCGTTTCAGCCACCAGCGCACGCCTACCACCAGAACCACGACCAGAATCAACCAGACCCAGTGCTTCAAATGCTGGTCGAGATTGTGCAACCACGGCGCAATCACCTGACCACCAGCGTAACCGATAGTGGTAAAAATCAACGCCCAGGCAAATGCGCCGAGAATATTAAGCGGCAGAAAGATTTTCGGCGGCAGCTGGCTGGCACCAATCAGCGTCGGGCCAATCACCCGAAAGCCATACATAAAGCGCGTACCAATGACAAACAGATACGGATGGCGTTGGATAAGTTTCTGCGCCCGCTCAATTTTATCCTGATGTTTCGAGAAACGGCGTAACAGCTTGCCGCCAAACCGCCGCCCGCACAGATAAAGCACCTGGTCGCCAATCATGCCGCCAAGCGCCACAGAAAGTACCACCAGCGGGAACTTTAATAGCCCCTGATGTGCCGCAACGCCTCCCAGCAAAGTCACGGTTTCACCTTCCGCCAGGCTACCGATCACCAGCGCGGCATAACCATATTGTGAGATGAGTGTATTGAGATCCATAGGCCAGTCTGTCTCCCTTTGGTTGCCTTTAAGCATACACCCTGGAAATCATTCACGCTGAAAAAGGACGTACATCAGACGGTGCAAATTACATGAGCGAACAAAAAATAATCACAAGCTGACTTATACTTGAACTGTCAGGTTCATGAACTCACAACAAGGGGGCGGTATGAGCCATGTCTGGGGACTGTTTTCCCATCCCGATCGTGAAATGCAGGTGATTAATCGCGAAAACGAAACGATTTCTCACCATTACACCCACCACGTTTTGCTGATGGCGGCGATTCCGGTGATTTGCGCCTTCATTGGCACTACACAGATTGGCTGGAATTTTGGCGATGGCACTATCCTGAAGTTATCCTGGTTTACCGGACTGGCGCTGGCTGTCCTGTTTTATGGCGTTATGCTGGCTGGGGTTGCGGTAATGGGGCGGGTCATCTGGTGGATGGCGCGTAATTATCCGCAGCGTCCGTCACTTGCGCACTGCATGGTCTTCGCGGGCTACGTTGCAACTCCGCTGTTTTTAAGCGGTCTGGTGGCGCTTTATCCACTGGTCTGGTTGTGTGCGCTGGTCGGCACGGTGGCGCTGTTTTACACCGGCTACCTGCTTTACCTTGGTATTCCGAGCTTCCTGAATATCAACAAAGAGGAAGGCCTTAGCTTCTCTAGTTCGACGCTGGCGATTGGCGTGCTGGTACTGGAAGTGCTGCTCGCCCTAACCGTTATACTATGGGGCTACGGTTATCGTTTGTTCTAGAAAGTTCTTTGACGTTGCATTGCTGGCGTAAATGTCAGCAATGCAGCATTTCCTCACGATTCTCCTTTGACGATCGCACTTTTTGCTCGTTATGATGGCGTCGCTAGCCTCAGTAAATCCTTACTCCGGCGGTGCGCAACCCGTGCGCGTGAACCACTATCTGAATGCTCATCATGCCGAAATTTCGAGTTTCTTTATTTAGCCTGGCCCTGATGCTGGCTGTGCCTTTGGCACCGCAGGCCGTTGCGAAAACGGCAGCCGCTACCACCGCTTCACAACCGGAAATTGCCTCCGGTAGCGCGATGATTGTTGATCTGAATACCAACAAAGTGATCTATTCGAACCACCCGGATCTGGTGCGTCCGATTGCGTCTATCAGCAAATTAATGACCGCGATGGTTGTGCTGGATGCACGACTGCCGCTGGATGAAAAACTAAAAGTGGATATCAGCCAGACGCCGGAGATGAAAGGGGTCTATTCGCGCGTACGACTGAATAGCGAAATCAGCCGTAAAGATATGCTGTTGCTGGCGCTGATGTCTTCAGAAAACCGCGCGGCGGCAAGCCTTGCGCACCATTATCCCGGTGGTTACAAAGCCTTTATTAAGGCAATGAATGCGAAAGCGAAATCGCTCGGAATGAACAACACGCGCTTTGTTGAACCTACCGGATTGTCGGTGCATAACGTTTCAACTGCCCGTGACTTAACCAAACTGCTCATTGCCAGCAAACAATATCCGTTGATCGGGCAGTTAAGTACTACCCGGGAAGATATGGCAACCTTCTCTAACCCGACGTATACGCTGCCGTTCCGCAATACTAATCATCTGGTGTATCGCGATAACTGGAATATTCAGTTAACCAAAACCGGCTTTACCAATGCGGCGGGCCATTGTCTGGTGATGCGTACGGTTATCAATAATAAACCGGTGGCGCTGGTAGTGATGGACGCGTTTGGCAAATATACCCATTTTGCCGATGCCAGCCGCCTGCGTACCTGGATTGAAACCGGTAAAGTGATGCCTGTGCCGGCAGCAGCGTTGAGCTATAAAAAACAAAAAGCCGCCCAAATGGCGGCGGCGGGGCAGACGGCACAGAACGATTAAGTGAATTCGGATGGCGATACTCTGCCATCCGTAATTTTTACTCCACTTCCTGCCAGTTTTTCCGTTTACTGGTTTTACCGATCCCCGGATTCATGCTGTTGGTCGGATCGTTCTCGCGATAGAACTTCTGCAACGTCTCCGGTGCTTTATACAAATGACCGACGTTATGCTCGGCAGGGTACTGCGCGCCGCGCTGCTGTAGCAGTTCCAGCATCTGTTCTTTTAACGCATGCACATCCACGCCTTTTTTCACTATGTAATCCTGATGGAAGACATAGCACATAAAATGGCCGTAATAGAGCTTGTGCACCAGCTGGCTGTCGATCTCCGGCGGTAAATGCTCATACCACTCGGTGTCGTTACGCCGCAGAGCGATATCCAACGCCAGAATGTCTTCGACTTCATCGGAATGCACCGCCTGATAACGAATTGCTGCGCCCGCAGCGGCGAAACGGTGTAAAAACGCTTTGCTGCCTTCCTCCGGCGTACAGACAAAGAAATCGCCTTCGGCCTGTTTGAAATAATCCACCAGCCACGATTTGGCTTCGCCCACGCCATCGCCCGCCATTTTTAACAGCAGATGATGCTCGTATTTATCGCGCCAGTTTTTCATGCGCGGCGGTAAATGGCTGGGGAACAGGTGACCGAATTTTTGCATCGCACGGTCAGTAAAATGCGGACGGAAGAATTTCACTTTCTCCAGCATCGCATCGGTACGTCCCTTGAGATTAAAGAAGAACGGCATCTTGTCGGTGCCTAACTTATCAATCATCAGGAAGGTGTCTTTGCCGTATTTTTCCGCAATATCGTAGATATCCCGGTGCATATATTCCCCGGCAACCGGCAGATTTTCGAAGTTAGCCAGAATATGACGGCGGATTTCGGTCAGCACTTCCGGCTGGTTGGTGCCGATATAAAACACCTGCTGATTTTTTTCCGCTTCGAAGGTATCAAGACGTACTGCAAAGACCGCCAGCTTCCCGGCGCAACCAGAAGATTCAAATAACCGATCAGGATCGGCGTTATAACGTGCGGGCGTGTCGGCTTCAATATCACGAACGCGGTGGACATAGTCATAATCGTGGGCGTGACGACCATCGTGACGCACATCGTCATCTTTGATGCGATCATCATCCAGCTTGCTAAGGATCTGCTCCGGCGTTTCGCCCAGATCAATCCCCAGATGGTTCACCAGCGTCAGTTTGCCGTCTTCATTTATACGCGCGAATAACGACATTTCGGTATACGCCGGGCCACGTTGCACCAGCGAGCCGCCGGAGTTGTTACAAATACCACCGATGACCGATGCGCCTATACACGATGATCCAATCACTGAGTGCGGTTCGCGTCCCAGCGGTTTGAGGGCTTTTTCCAGCGAATAGAGCGTGGTGCCCGGATAGGCCAGCACCTGTTCGCCCTTGCCGAGAACGTGCAGCTTGTCGAGACGCAGGGTGCTGATGATCACGATATCGCGATCATAGTCGTTACCGTTTGGCGTCGATCCTTCGGTCAGGCCTGTATTGGCAGCCTGCATCAGAATAATTTTGTCGGCGGTGACGCAGGCTTTCAGCACCCGCCACAATTCCAGTAGTGAGCCAGGGAAAACGACAGCCAGCGCGTCGCCCTGACCAGAACGGAAGCCCTTGCGATAGCGGGCCGTTTTTGCGGGATCGGTGAGCAGGTGTGAATGACCGACCAGACGGGCAAGTTCATTCAAAAAGGCTTTATTATCAGTTGTTGTCATGGAAGACATTTTCCACTCCTTGTGGTGGCGAAAAAATATCACAAACTAGAATAGCGCCTTGTATGACAATTCAGCGAGTGAATATTTTGAAAATTCAGACAATAAACTGAGCATTCTTTTTCTCTCTCCATCATGCTTATGGCAAACTACGGTTTTTGCACCATTTTCGCTGCCTCGTCGGGCAACAGAGGAAGAAAAATCCATATGAAATGGCTATGTTCAGTAGGAATCGCGGTGAGTCTGGCCCTGCAGCCAGCACTGGCGGATGATTTATTCGGCAACCATCCATTAACGCCCGAAGCGCGGGATGCGTTCGTCACCGAACTGCTTAAGAAAATGACAGTTGATGAGAAAATTGGTCAGCTGCGCTTAATCAGCGTAGGCCCGGATAATCCGAAAGAGGCGATCCGCGAGATGATCAAAGACGGTCAGGTTGGGGCGATTTTCAACACCGTAACCCGTCAGGATATCCGCGCCATGCAGGATCAGGTGATGGAATTAAGCCGCCTGAAAATTCCTCTTTTCTTTGCTTACGACGTGCTGCACGGTCAGCGCACGGTGTTCCCGATTAGCCTCGGTCTGGCCTCGTCTTTTAACCTCGATGCGGTGAAAACGGTCGGGCGTGTCTCTGCTTATGAAGCGGCAGATGATGGCCTGAATATGACCTGGGCACCGATGGTCGATGTCTCGCGCGATCCGCGCTGGGGACGTGCCTCCGAAGGTTTTGGCGAAGATACGTATCTCACCTCAACAATGGGTAAAACCATGGTGGAAGCGATGCAGGGTAAAAGCCCGGCAGATCGCTACTCGGTGATGACCAGCGTCAAACACTTTGCCGCATACGGCGCGGTAGAAGGCGGTAAAGAGTACAACACCGTCGATATGAGTCCGCAGCGCCTGTTTAATGATTATATGCCGCCGTACAAAGCGGGGCTGGACGCAGGCAGCGGCGCGGTGATGGTGGCGCTGAACTCGCTGAACGGCACGCCAGCCACCTCCGATTCCTGGCTGCTGAAAGATGTTCTGCGCGACCAGTGGGGTTTTAAAGGCATCACCGTTTCCGATCACGGTGCAATCAAAGAGCTGATTAAACATGGCACGGCGGCAGATCCGGAAGATGCGGTGCGCGTGGCGCTGAAATCCGGCATCAACATGAGCATGAGCGACGAGTACTACTCGAAGTATCTGCCTGGGTTGATCAAATCCGGCAAAGTGACGATGGAAGAGCTGGACGATGCTGCCCGCCATGTACTGAACGTTAAATATGATATGGGATTGTTTAACGACCCATACAGCCATTTGGGGCCGAAAGAGTCTGACCCGGTGGATACCAATGCCGAAAGCCGCCTGCACCGTAAAGAAGCGCGTGAAGTGGCGCGCGAAAGCCTGGTGTTGCTGAAAAACCGTCTCGAAACGTTACCGCTGAAAAAATCGGCCACCATTGCGGTGGTTGGGCCACTGGCGGACAGTAAACGTGACGTGATGGGCAGCTGGTCCGCAGCCGGTGTTGCCGATCAATCCGTGACCGTACTGACCGGGATTAAAAATGCCGTCGGTGAAAACGGTAAAGTGCTGTATGCCAAAGGGGCGAACGTTACCAGTGACAAAGGCATTATCGATTTCCTGAATCAGTATGAAGAAGCGGTCAAAGTCGATCCGCGCTCGCCGCAAGAGATGATTGATGAAGCGGTGCAGACTGCGAAACAATCTGATGTGGTGGTGGCTGTGGTCGGTGAAGCACAGGGGATGGCGCACGAGGCCTCCAGCCGTACCGATATCACTATTCCGCAAAGCCAACGTGACTTGATTGCGGCGCTGAAAGCCACCGGTAAACCGCTGGTGCTGGTGCTTATGAACGGGCGTCCGCTGGCGCTGGTGAAAGAAGATCAGCAGGCTGATGCGATTCTGGAAACCTGGTTTGCGGGGACTGAAGGCGGTAATGCAATTGCCGATGTGTTGTTTGGCGATTACAACCCGTCCGGCAAGCTGCCGATGTCCTTCCCGCGTTCTGTCGGGCAGATCCCGGTGTACTACAGCCATCTGAACACCGGTCGTCCGTATAATGCCGACAAGCCGAACAAATACACTTCGCGTTATTTTGATGAAGCTAACGGGGCGCTTTATCCGTTCGGCTATGGTCTGAGCTATACCACTTTCACCGTCTCTGATGTGAAACTTTCTGCGCCGACCATGAAGCGTGACGGCAAAGTGACGGCCAGCGTGCAGGTGACGAACACCGGTAAGCGCGAGGGTGCCACGGTAGTGCAGATGTACTTGCAGGATGTGACGGCTTCTATGAGCCGCCCAGTGAAGCAGCTGAAAGGCTTTGAGAAAATCACCCTGAAGCCGGGCGAAACTCAGACCGTCAGCTTCCCGATTGATATTGAGGCGCTGAAGTTCTGGAATCAACAGATGAAATATGACGCCGAGCCTGGCAAGTTCAATGTCTTTATCGGCACTGATTCCGCACGCGTTAAGAAAGGCGAGTTTGAGTTGCTGTAATGCTTTAGTAAGGGCGCGACGTTTGCGCCCTTTGCCTGATGTTCATATCTTAACTTGCTGAATTTTCGCCCTTTGTAGGCCGGATAAGGCGTTTACGCCGCATCCGGCAAGAAACGCCGGGCAAAATATGCCCTTTAAGTATTTATCTGATTCTGCAACTGAATCCTTCCGCTCAGGCTAACTCTGTCATTATCAACTATGCTTTTCTCTTAATTCGCTGAAAACAACAGTAAAAGAATGAGGAAAGCATCATGCCACTCTCAAAGGTCTGGGCAGGTTCACTGGTTTTGTTGGCAGCCGTGAGCCTGCCGCTGCACGCGGCTTCCCCCGTTAAAGTCGGTTCAAAAATCGATACCGAAGGCGCGCTGCTCGGCAATATCATTTTGCAAGTACTCGAAAGCCACGGCGTACCAACGGTCAATAAAGTGCAACTTGGAACGACTCCTGTGGTGCGCGGGGCGATTACTTCCGGTGAACTGGATATCTATCCGGAATATACCGGCAATGGCGCTTTCTTCTTTAAAGATGAAAACGATGCGGCATGGAAAAACGCGCAGCAAGGTTACGAGAAAGTCAAAAAACTCGATGCAGAGCAAAACAAGTTAATCTGGCTGACGCCCGCACCAGCGAATAACACCTGGACCATCGCCGTGCGTCAGGATGTGGCAGAGAAAAACAAACTCACTTCGCTTGCTGACCTGAGTCGTTATCTGAAAGAGGGCGGCACCTTCAAACTGGCAGCCTCGGCAGAGTTTATCGAACGCGCCGATGCGTTACCCGCGTTTGAAAAAGCCTACGACTTTAAACTCGATCAGGATCAGTTACTGTCACTGGCTGGCGGCGACACGGCGGTAACGATTAAAGCCGCTGCCCAGCAAACTTCTGGCGTTAATGCCGCAATGGCTTACGGCACTGACGGTCCGGTCGCGGCGCTGGGGCTGCAAACCTTAAGCGATCCGCAAGGCGTGCAACCTATCTACGCGCCTGCACCAGTGGTGCGTGAGTCGGTGCTGAAAGAGTATCCGCAAATGGCACAGTGGCTACAGCCAGTCTTCGCCAGCCTCGATGCAAAAACATTGCAGCAACTGAATGCCAGCATTGCAGTGGAAGGACTGGATGCCAAAAAAGTGGCTGCCGACTACCTGAAACAAAAAGGGTGGACGAAGTAATTTCCCGTGACTTATCTACGTATTAATCCTGTTCTGGCGCTGCTGCTGTTGCTGACGGCAATCGCAGCGGCGCTGCCGTTTATCAGTTACGCGCCTAATCGTTTAGTCTCGGGTGAAGGGCGTCATCTCTGGCAACTGTGGCCGCAAACGATCTGGATGCTGGTGGGCGTTGGTTGCGCCTGGCTGACAGCCTGTTTTATTCCCGCTAAAAAAGGCAGCATTTTTGCACTCATTCTGGCGCAATTCGTCTTCGTATTGCTGGTGTGGGGAGCAGGAAAGGCGGCGACCCAACTGGCGCAAAATGGCAGTGCGCTGGCGCGTACCAGCCTCGGCAGTGGTTTCTGGCTGGCTGCGGCGCTGGCATTGCTGGCCTGTAGCGATGCCATCCGCCGAATCTCCACGCATCCGCTGTGGCGCTGGTTGTTGCATATGCAGATTGCCATTATTCCGCTGTGGTTGCTGTACTCCGGCACGCTTAACGATCTCTCACTAATGAAAGAATACGCCAACCGTCAGGATGTGTTTGACGACGCGCTGGCACAGCATTTGACGTTGCTGTTTGGTGCGGTGCTGCCTGCGTTAGTGATTGGTGTGCCGTTGGGCATCTGGTGCTACTTTTCCACTGCGCGGCAGGGGGCAATTTTTTCTCTGCTCAATGTCATTCAGACCGTGCCTTCGGTGGCGCTCTTTGGCCTGTTGATTGCGCCGCTTGCCGCGCTGGTTACGGCCTTTCCGTGGCTGGGGAAGCTCGGCATAGCAGGAACCGGAATGACACCCGCACTGATTGCGCTGGTGCTCTATGCCTTGCTGCCGCTGGTGCGCGGCGTGGTAGTCGGTTTGAACCAGATCCCGCGCGATGTGCTGGAGAGCGCCAGAGCGATGGGGATGAGCGGGGCGCAGCGATTCCTGCATGTTCAGTTACCACTGGCGTTACCGGTATTCCTGCGCAGCCTGCGGGTGGTGATGGTGCAAACTGTAGGTATGGCGGTGATTGCGGCGTTAATCGGCGCAGGCGGTTTTGGTGCGCTGGTTTTCCAGGGGCTGCTAAGCAGCGCCATTGATTTAGTGTTGCTGGGGGTGATCCCGGTAATTGTTCTGGCGGTGCTTACCGACGCGCTGTTCGATTTGCTTATCGCACTGCTGAAGGTGAAACGTAATGATTGAATTTAGCCATGTCAGCAAACTGTTCGGCGCACAAAAAGCCGTTAACGATCTCAATCTCAATTTTCAGGAAGGGAGTTTTTCGGTGCTGATTGGCACATCTGGCTCCGGCAAATCCACCACCCTGAAAATGATTAACCGCCTGGTGGAACATGACAGCGGCGTGATCCGCTTTGCCGGAGAAGAAATTCGCTCGCTGCCAGTACTGGAGTTGCGCCGCCGGATGGGCTATGCCATTCAATCTATTGGCCTGTTCCCCCACTGGAGCGTGGCGCAAAACATCGCTACCGTGCCGCAATTACAAAAATGGTCGCGGGCACGGATTGACGATCGTATCGACGAATTAATGGCGCTACTGGGGCTGGAGTCAAATTTGCGTGAGCGTTATCCGCATCAGCTTTCCGGTGGTCAGCAGCAACGTGTGGGAGTGGCGCGCGCACTGGCTGCCGATCCGCAAGTCTTACTGATGGATGAACCTTTTGGCGCACTGGACCCGGTAACGCGCGGCGCGTTGCAACAAGAGATGACGCGCATTCACCGTTTGCTGGGGCGCACTATTGTGCTGGTCACTCATGATATTGATGAGGCGCTAAGGCTGGCAGAACATCTGGTATTGATGGATCACGGTGAAGTGGTGCAGCAGGGGAATCCGCTGACGATGCTGACTCGTCCGGCGAATGATTTTGTCCGCCAGTTTTTTGGACGTAGTGAACTGGGGGTGCGCCTGCTTTCGTTACGTAGTGTGGCGGATTACGTGCGTCGCGAAGAACGGGCAGAAGGTGAGGCACTGGCAGAAGAGATGACGCTACGCGATGCGCTCTCCCTGTTTGTCGCGCGGGGATGCGAGGTGCTGCCGGTGATGAACACGCAGGGCCAGCCTTGCGGCACGCTGCATTTTCAGGATCTGCTGGAGGAGGCGTAAGCGTATGAAGATGTTGCGCGATCCGCTGTTCTGGCTCATTGCTCTGTTTGTGGCGCTGATTTTCTGGCTGCCTTACAGCCAGCCGCTGTTTGCTGCCTTGTTCCCACAACTGCCACGACCCGTTTATCAGCAAGAAAGTTTTGCAGCTCTGGCACTGGCTCATTTCTGGCTGGTGGGAATTTCGAGTTTGTTTGCGGTGATCATTGGCACTGGTGCCGGAATTGCTGTCACTCGCCCGTGGGGCGCGGAATTTCGCCCACTGGTGGAAACTATTGCCGCCGTTGGACAGACTTTTCCGCCCGTCGCAGTGCTGGCGATCGCCGTTCCGGTGATCGGCTTTGGTCTGCAACCAGCGATTATCGCCTTGATCCTTTACGGTGTGCTGCCCGTCCTGCAGGCGACACTTGCCGGGCTGGGAGCGATTGATGCCAGCGTGACAGAAGTTGCGAAAGGTATGGGAATGAGTCGTGGTCAGCGACTGCGTAAGGTCGAGCTACCGCTGGCGGCTCCGGTGATTCTGGCGGGCGTGCGAACTTCGGTGATTATCAACATTGGTACGGCGACGATCGCCTCAACGGTAGGGGCCAGCACGCTGGGTACGCCCATCATCATCGGGCTTAGCGGATTTAATACCGCGTATGTGATCCAGGGGGCGTTACTGGTGGCACTGGCGGCGATCATCGCAGACCGCCTGTTTGAAAGGCTGGTGCAGGCGCTTAGCCAGCACGCAAAATAAAGGTATAACCTGCGAGCATGACGCCACCAATTCCGCCTAACGCCATAAACAGGAACAGGGCGATGACCCCAATTTTAGCTATGCGCATAATGCACTCCTTATGTTAACGAAAGGATTGTACAGTAAAGCGCATTTGTTAACGAATCATTAAATGCCGAGTGGGAAAATATCATGGCCTTGTTCTTGCCAACTGGTGAGTTGCTGCTGTTGGGCGGAGGTTCGATTTTCACCGCACCACACCAGCAATGTACGGCCTTCGAATAGTTCAGGGCGTAGTTGATTGAGCGAGTGGGCGAGGACATCAATGCGCCATCCTTGTTGACTGGCAATCCAGCCCTCCAGCCACAGACGGGTGGTATCCTGAATATTCCAGCCAACCACCAGCGCATCTTTACCCTGTTTTTTACGTGCCGAAGCCAGACAAATGGCGATGTAGTTGATCAGTACGCCGTCGAGGATCGCCAGCAGCGCCTGGAGAGTCGGTTGTTGGCACTGAAGCCGTCGGCGCAGAGGAATAAACAGATGTGTGGTGAGTGTCTGGGCGGGGTAATCCTGACCGCGCTCTTTGATCCACGTTCGCAGGCTATGTAGATTGCCGCTTTGCAGGTAAGTCAGTAATGTTTCTTGCTGATCGCGCCAGCCGTTCTGCACATCAACATTTTCATTACTGAGCAGCATTTTAACTTTGCTGACCTGCACGCCGTTGTCGATCCAGCGTTTGATCTCGCGGATCCGGTCAATATCGGCATCGTTGAACAGCCGATGACCGCCGTCTGTCCGTTGCGGTTTCAGCAATCCGTAACGCCTCTGCCACGCGCGTAACGTGACAGGATTAATATCACAAAGCAACGCCACTTCACCAATTGTGTAAAGCGCCATCGTCTCACCCTTGCTCGCGAGGTCCCAGTTTAACTTTAGACGCAGTTTTGCGAACCAGGTAGTTTTGCCCGTTTTTTGTGCATCTATAGGGTGATTTTATTTTTGCCAGGCGATTTTGAGTGATCGTACTCACGAATTCTCATTTTTCTGCAAGAGTTCAAAGAAAGTTAAACGCAGGCAATGTATGTTACGCGTTTTAAAGGGAAGTGTGGTTTGCGGGTATGTACGATTTTAATCTGGTGTTGCTGCTGCTTCAGCAGATGTGCGTTTTTTTAGTCATTGCGTGGTTAATGAGTAAAACGCCATTATTCATACCGTTAATGCAGGTCACGGTTCGTCTGCCGCATAAATTTCTCTGCTACATCGTCTTTTCCATCTTCTGCATCATGGGCACCTGGTTTGGGTTGCACATTGACGATTCTATTGCCAATACCCGTGCGATAGGCGCGGTAATGGGCGGCTTACTCGGCGGTCCGGTCGTCGGTGGGCTGGTTGGTCTGACCGGCGGCTTACATCGATATTCGATGGGGGGCATGACCGCGCTAAGTTGCATGATCTCAACCATCGTTGAAGGATTGCTCGGCGGCCTGGTACACAGCATCCTGATCCGTCGCGGGCGCACTGATAAAGTCTTTAACCCCATTACCGCCGGTGCCGTCACGTTCGTCGCTGAAATGGTGCAAATGTTGATCATCCTGGCGATCGCCCGACCTTATGAAGATGCGGTACGTCTGGTGAGTAATATTGCTGCGCCAATGATGGTCACCAATACCGTCGGCGCGGCGCTGTTTATGCGTATATTGCTCGATAAACGCGCGATGTTTGAAAAATACACTTCAGCTTTTTCTGCCACTGCGCTGAAAGTGGCGGCCTCGACGGAAGGCATTTTGCGCCAGGGGTTTAACGAAGTGAACAGCATGAAAGTGGCACAGGTGCTGTATCAGGAGCTGGATATTGGTGCAGTCGCGATTACCGATCGAGAGAAATTGCTAGCCTTTACCGGAATTGGTGACGACCACCATTTACCCGGCAAACCGATTTCTTCGACTTATACCTTAAAAGCGATTGAAACCGGTGAAGTGGTCTACGCTGATGGCAACGAAGTACCTTACCGTTGCTCTTTGCATCCGCAATGCAAACTGGGGTCGACGCTGGTAATTCCGTTGCGTGGTGAAAATCAGCGGGTGATGGGCACCATCAAATTGTATGAAGCCAAAAACCGTTTATTCAGTTCAATCAACCGCACGCTGGGCGAGGGGATTGCGCAACTGCTTTCGGCGCAGATCCTTGCCGGGCAATATGAGCGGCAAAAAGCGATGCTCACCCAGTCAGAGATCAAACTGCTTCACGCCCAGGTGAATCCCCATTTTTTGTTTAATGCGCTTAACACCATTAAAGCGGTGATCCGTCGCGACAGCGAACAGGCCAGCCAGCTGGTGCAGTATCTTTCCACTTTTTTCCGCAAAAACTTAAAGCGGCCTTCGGAGTTTGTTACTCTCGCCGACGAAATTGAACATGTGAATGCTTATCTGCAAATTGAAAAGGCGCGCTTCCAGTCGCGGTTGCAGGTCAACATTGCTATTCCGCAAGAATTATCCCAGCAGCAATTGCCCGCGTTTACCCTGCAACCGATAGTGGAAAACGCCATTAAACATGGGACATCACAACTGCTGGATACAGGGCGAGTGGCAATCAGCGCCCGACGTGAGGGGCAACATTTAATGCTGGAGATCGAAGACAATGCCGGTTTGTATCAACCGGTAACCAATGCCAGTGGGCTGGGGATGAATCTGGTGGATAAGCGTTTACGTGAACGGTTTGGCGATGACTATGGGATAAGCGTCGCCTGTGAGCCTGATAGTTACACCCGAATAACGTTACGACTACCATGGAGGGACGAGGCATGATTAAAGTCTTAATTGTCGATGATGAACCGTTAGCACGGGAGAACCTGCGCGTATTTTTGCAGGAGCAGAGCGATATTGAAATCGTTGGTGAGTGTTCAAACGCCGTGGAAGGGATCGGCGCGGTGCATAAACTGCGCCCGGATGTGCTGTTTCTCGATATCCAGATGCCGCGCATCAGTGGTCTGGAAATGGTGGGGATGCTCGACCCGGAACATCGTCCGTATATTGTTTTTCTCACCGCGTTTGACGAATACGCCATTAAAGCCTTTGAAGAACACGCCTTTGATTATCTGCTGAAGCCAATTGATGAAGCGCGACTGGAGAAAACGCTGGCGCGTTTGCGGCAGGAACGCAGCAAGCAGGATGTTTCGCTGTTACCAGAAAATCAACAGGCGCTGAAATTTATCCCTTGTACTGGGCATAGTCGGATTTATTTGCTGCAAATGAAAGATGTGGCATTTGTCAGCAGTCGGATGAGCGGTGTCTACGTTACCAGCCACGAAGGGAAAGAGGGCTTTACCGAATTGACATTACGTACCCTGGAAAGTCGTACACCACTACTGCGCTGCCATCGTCAGTATCTGGTTAACCTCGCGCATTTACAGGAGATTCGTCTGGAAGATAACGGCCAGGCCGAGTTGATTTTGCGTAATGGCTTAACCGTGCCGGTCAGCCGCCGTTATCTGAAAAGCTTAAAAGAGGCGATTGGCCTGTAAAAGACTGCTAAAATGGCTTTTTGCCTCATCAACACCTGAAGGCCTCATGCTAAGTAACGATATTCTGCGCAGCGTGCGCTACATTTTGAAAGCCAATAATAATGACCTGGTGCGTATTCTGGCGCTGGGTAATGTCGAAGCCACCGCGGAACAGATCGCCGTCTGGCTACGTAAAGAAGACGAAGAGGGTTTTCAGCGTTGTCCGGACATTGTTTTGTCGTCATTCCTCAATGGCCTGATTTATGAAAAACGCGGCAAGGATGAGTCTGCTCCGGCACTGGAGCCGGAACGTCGCATTAATAACAACATCGTGCTGAAAAAATTACGCATCGCGTTTTCGCTGAAAACCGATGACATTCTGGCGATCCTCACCGAACAGCAGTTCCGCGTTTCGATGCCGGAAATTACGGCGATGATGCGTGCACCGGATCATAAAAACTTCCGCGAATGCGGCGATCAATTTTTACGTTATTTTCTGCGTGGACTGGCAGCGCGCCAGCATGTGAAGAAAAGCTAAGACGGGTATGGCGGCCATGCGAAACATGGCCGCCGACAGATTATTTCACTTCTTTAAAACCAGCGGCTTTCATCACCAGTTCCATTTGCGCCATAGTGATACCTTTTTTGGCATCTTCAGCAGAAACGTTGATTCCTGAAATACCCTGCAGGGCTTTAAAATCCACTTTTTCCATATCGATAGTCACGTTTTCCTGCGCGTAGGTATCGGTATAGGTTAATTTTTCTTCAACACCCGCGATGTTTTTGTATTTGGCGCTTAACGGCTCAAGTGCCCTGGCAGCATCTTCTTTGGTGGTTGCACCAATGGAGGCAAATTGAATTTTGGTTTCAGAAGATTGCTTAAGCACCTTGTCACCTTTGTAGACATAGGTAATGGCAATTTCAGTGCCGTTCAGATTGGCGCTGAATTTCTTCGATTCTTCTTTGTCACCGCAGCCAGCAAGAGAGAAAACCAGAACAGATGCAACAACGAGGGAAAACAGCTTATTGAAAGCCTTCATGTAAAACTCCATTTTATTTAATCAAGAAACTGGTGACTCTCACCAGGGGCTATATAGAATATGCCTAATACCGTGGCGTGAGCAGTCCGGAACTGGAGTAGAACTCTTAGTAAAAAGCACTATTTCATCCTTGTTGCTGAAGCATGGGGAATAATTGTTCGCAAAGCAAAACACCGTTATTCATTGCTTCTACCCGTGCCTCGCTTTCTGTATTACGAAATTGTGCCAACACATGTGCCAGCCGATAAAAACCCACCGCGGTGAGGTCATTCGCCAGCAACTCTGCCTGACTAATAGCGCTCTGTTCCTGATAGCGCCAGCCGTTATGGAGCAGTTGAATAAGTAACGCCTGGCAGCGCATCAGCAACTGATGAGCAGTAGACGGCACAGGCAGAACGCTGGCAGAAGGTAGTGATACCACCACAGGCGCAGTTTCTGCGTCCAGCGCCCAGGCACGAGTCTTTGTCATCATTACCTGTGGTTCCAGTGTCAATTGCCCATCAACAAAACTGACAAAGCCAGAAACCAGATACACGGGGTCGTCTGTTTGTTGCAAAAGCGCCGCCATGCGTTCAACGACATAAGGCGCGCTGGCTGAGGCTGGCAGTGATAACGTCAGCAGATTATCTTCACCTTCGCCGCTGATTACCTGCGCATCCAGCGTCTGGCGGCTGCTATCCCAACCGAGCGAAATACACTCAGCGACCGGCAGAATAAATAAGTTATCGACCTGATTAAGAGGCCGTATGCAGGCGGGGGGACGCTGGCGTAAATATTCCCGCAAAGCCACAATGCCCGGCTGGCGTAACGGCGCGCTCAACATTTGCCAGGCATCAGGCGACAGCGGCACAACGCTGCTTAAGCGGTTGCGGGTAGCTAACAGCAGCTCGCCATCGGCACTGCGTTTTGCTGCTTGTGAAACAATTTGCCCGCCCGCCAGTGCGCCAGCCTGAAAACTAAACAGCCGACGCGTAGCTGCCGGTGAGTTTTCCTGTTCACTTCGCGGCCAACTGCGCGAAAGGTGCAAAATACTGCCGGTGTCGGGATCGGTAAACCAGATGCGTAAACCATAATGCTCAATATCCTGCCAGCAACGCATACCTAAAGACACCAGCCGCAGATGATCAAGCTTTGCTTCTCCGGCAATGCCTGCGCCAACGACCGTGCGCCACGGCATGGGAGGAATTTCACCAACACTGTCGCGCTGCGCCATTTCGTGTGCGCAATTTAATCGACTGTTTAATGCGGCAAGCTGACACAAGCATTCTCCGGCATGATAATGGCTTGCGCGGGCGTGGAAGGCATCAACGCTGGCGCGCAGTTGCCGTAGCGATTCACTCACCCATCGCCAGTTGCAGCGTTCCGCCGCTTGCTGCGCGCGGCTGAAAGCGGCCTCGTAGTGAATAAGCGGCTGGCTGATGCCGCCAAGCCATAATGCCTGGCTTAATTGCTGAACATATTGACGACACGTTTGGCCTTCTTCGCTGGCAAACGGATCGTCAGATGATGTGACGTGTTCGCTGCGCATCTGCCAGATTAAATGGTTAAATTCTGCTTGCTGCGCTTTGGCCTCGACGAAGGCCTGTACCGCCAGTACGATATGTTCGCAAAGAGTGCCTTCAATACAATCACAACGGGCGAAACGAATGCTGCTGCGGGAATAAAAACGCACATCGCTCATCGGTAAGCGGGCAGAGGGAATTTCGCCCGGCGTACAGAACAACTCAATGGTGATGCCTTTAGCGACCAGCGCCTGCGCGCGTTTGCGGGTGGCATCGGGCAGGGTAGCCAGTTCTTCCAGCCAGATTGCCGGATCCCACTCTTCTTCTTTTTCCGCAGGCTGGGCGGTAGCACAAAGTCGTTGATAACTTAACACCAGCATCACGCGATGACGGCACATGCCGCTGGCCCCACAGGTGCACTGAGCCTCTTTCAGTGCCTGGCCGTTCGCCAGCTGGGTACGGACACCGTCACTGAAGGTGGCGATTAAAGCGCCGTTCTCATGGCTGATTTCCGGGACGTTGCCATTTTCCAGTTCCTTAAGGCTGCGCTTAACAAAACCGGCATTGCTTAACGCCGTCAGTGCCTGTGGTGTCAGTTCTAATAATTCCGGACGTAGTGAATTCATGACTGAAGGTTCTCTGCAAGCCATGATGCCAGCTCGCCCGGCGTCATGGCGGCTATTTGTGCGCCGACGTTAACCAGCGCCTGGGCCGTATCGCGGTCATAGCAAGGCGTTGCTGTGCTATCGAGCGCTGCCAGTCCCAGCACTTTGATGCCGCTCTGGACACACTTTTTCACCTGATGCGTCAGCAATGATGATGAACCCCCTTCATAAAAATCGCTCACGAGGATAATGACGCTTTTTGCTGGTTGTTCAATAAGTTGCCGACCATACTCCACGGCACTGGCGATATTGGTTCCGCCGCCCAGTTGTACTTTCATTAATAGTTCTACCGGATCGGCAACGTCTGCCGTGAGATCAACGACGCTTGTGTCAAACGCCACCAGATGGGTACGAATGCCGGGTAACTGCCACAAACAGGCCGCCATCACCGCAGAGTGGATCACCGAATCGACCATCGAGCCGCTTTGATCAACCAGTAAGACCAGTTGCCATTGTTCGCTTTGGCGTTTAATGCGGCTGTTAAATCGGGGGGATTCGATATACAACTTGCCGTGTTGCGGGTGCCAGTGTTGCAGGTTGGCGCGCAGAGTACTTTTGAAATCAAAGTTTCGCGCCAGTGGAATAAATGAGCGGCGACGGCGATCGCGGACACCAGAAAAAGCCTGACGAACTTCCTTTGCCAGTCGAGCCATAATTTCTTCAACAACCTGGCGCACTATCCGGCGGGCGGTAGCCAGTACTTCGGGGTTCATCAGATGTTTGGTATGCAAAACGGCGCGTAGCAGGCTTTCAGAAGGCTGCATACGTTCCAGCACGTCGAGATTCGTCACCACATCTTCAATGCCATAGCGCAGTACGGCATCGCTTTCCAGCCGCTCAATCACCTGTTGCGGAAACAGCGTGTGAATACTGTTGATCCACTCAGGGGTGGTGAGATTTGAGCCACCTAATCCACCGGAGCGTTCACCACGCTGGAGCCGTTCAGGATCGCGCCCATACAGCCATTCCAGCGCGTGGTCTATCTGCCGGGCGTTGTCATCCAGCCCACAAAGCGTCGTTTCTGCCGCTTCGCCAAGAATTAATCGCCAGCGTTGTAGCTCACGGGTGGTCAGAAGATCGTTCAGTTCAGACATGGAAAACTCCCCAGTGTTGCAGCGATGCCAGTGCCTGCTGTTCGAGTTGTTGATGATGTGCAATGGCCTGTGGTGGACAATGCAACGGCATTTGCAGCGCTGAAACAGGAAGCTGCGCAAGCTGGTAATGCTCAAGCACCTGATGCGCCAGCGTCCCGCGTTCTCGTGGCGGTAGCCAGGCCATTGCCGCGCGTAAATCGGGCAGGGCGTTAATAAAATCGTCGTCACTTAGTTGATTTAAATGACTGCTGAAACCGGCGATAAATGCAGGTTGACAGGCCAGTTGATGACGGGCTAATGCCAGCAAACCGTGCAGCGCCTCACCGGATTGTGCCGGGGATAACTGCGCCAGCATCGTCAGCGCCGCTTCGGCACTGGCGTTGGGATGTTCCAGACGCATTAGTGCGCCAAGAGCCGCGCCGCGATCCAGCGCCGGGGCATGAATCGCCTGACTGCGTCGCTCCAGTAAGGCTACCGCCGCAGAAAGAGAAACGCCGGGTAAATTAACGCCGCTATGTAGATCGCGCAGGATATGGCAAAGCGCTTGCCAGCTATGCAGGTGAGCGTGAAACTCCTTTTCATCCGGTCTGCCGTTAGATTCACACAGCCACAGCGTGCGATCGATAGCCGCGCATAACGTCGTTTGTAATATCTGCGCGCCTTGCATACCGCTAATTTCATCCAGCCGCCATAAGGCATATAGCACTTCCAGCGCCTGGCCCATTTCGGCAAATTGATTTTCCTGGGCGATTAATAATGTGAGTTGCTCCAGTAATTGTTGACTGAAGGACGCCAGACCCGCTAACGCCGCCTGGCTAAGACATGTGGTGATACTGCCGATTCCACCCGTGTCCAGCATATCGGCTTCTAATTTATGGCGTGCGGCTTCCTGGAGTGTTGCACCAAAGCAGGCGGCCTCAATCAATGCCGCATGCTGGCTAAGCGGGCGGGTTAATTTCCAGTGTTCTTCACCGTTGCCTGCAAGTGTCAGTGTACTTCCCTGCTGGCGTACAATCCCTGGGATCTCCAGTATTGCCAGCCGATGTAACACCTGACTTTGCGCTAGTCCATTGGGGTTAAAGCGATTTAAGGTAAGCTCCGCCGGAAGAGAGATTGCGGTACGTTCCAGTTCGCAGGTGACATCTTTTGGCAGAGGCGGTTGTGGCGTAGAAGGGGCAAGTTTACCGAATCCGTCACCCGCTAATGTGTCTATCAACGTTAGCAGAATCGGATCGGTATCGGGATGAATAACGCCGCGATAGCTCCACGGCAACGGCGCATTCAGGGCTTCTTTAATCAGCGAGCCTGCTAAGGCATCCAGCCAGTCAGTGCGTAACGGTAGTGTATGACCGCGCAACTGTGCCAGCGCCATCGCATGCAGATGAGCGGCAGCCATATCCGCGGTAGAAGCGGGCAATTTGTGCTGGCGCAAACGGGTAAGGATAGTTTTTAGCAGTTGTTCACCGGCCTTCTGCAAGCCCCACTGCCAGCACCAGTTTTGCCATACCGGGGCAGGCATTCCTGAAAGGTATCCTGCCAGCACATCAAGGCGCTTTTCACTGTAGGGTGTGAGATAACAACCTGTAACGGCATCTGCCAGCGAGGGCAATTCTGGCTTGTTAATTTCCTGAGGGCATTCGCGCCACATCTTTGCCAGTGCCGGAGCGTGCCAGCCACCGCAGACAACCAATACGTCGCCATCATTTTGCTGCATCGCCCATCCAATCCAGCGGGTCATAAAGGCTTCGCGCTGACGATTGAGTACATCGCCGGGGGAATCGCCGCGCAGTTGGGCAAAATAGTGCGCCAGCGCAGAGGGTAATGCAATTTGCTGGCTTTCATCTTCGAACAAGTGATCCCACAGGGTGTCGCTGTTATCCATGCGGGTGGCACGCAGCAGCAAGGTCTGGCTTTCCTCTTGCGTATCAGGCGAATCGTCCTCTTCTTCACTCTGCGCCCAGCAAGGCAAATCGATGAAGTAAGTTTGTGCCTGAATACGACGAGCGGCTTGTAGCGCCTGCCACTCCGGCGAAAATTCAGCAAATGGCGTCCAGGCACCACGCCCGGGGGCTGCACCGTCCTGATACTGGCAATAACTGTAAATAGCTACCGGAAGCTGGTGGGCTAAAAACAGTTCGTCTACCCGGTCATTAAAATCAGCCGGGCCTTCAATCAACACGTATCGTGGCCGCTGGCTTTCGAGTAACGATTTCACCAGCCGGGCGCAGGCCGGACTATGATGCCGGATGCCGACAATTAACGGCTCGCTCATGCATCTTTCCTCACGGCAGGCGGTGGCGGGCTTGATAATAAGCCTGCCAGTGAGCTTCTTTATGTGTGGCGACACGCTGTTCGAAGTAACGGCGCAGACGAGCGCGATCTTCTTCATTATCTTTGACGATGGTTCCGGCAATGCAGTCCACCAGGTCGGCTGGCTCACCTGCGCGATTCGCTAAAAACCAGGCGCGGACGCCCACTGCGTGGGCCACGTTCACGGCTTCAGCGGTGGACATAATTGCCGTCAGGGTATCCATTGACGTTTTCTTTTCGCCGTTGGCACGCAGATCGCGGAAGGTGCGGACCAGTAACTCCAGTACCGCGTCAGGCACTTTATGCGGAATACCGCTATGGGCCAGCAAACGCGCCGAAGCACTGGCGACCAGTTCCAGCTCCTGGGCGAAATCCATAATCGGAAAGACAGTTTCAAAATCGAAGCGACGCTTTAGCGCGGCACTCATCTCATTGACGCCGCGATCGCGGGTATTGGCAGTGGCAATAATATTAAAGCCTTCTCGCGCATAGAGCTGACTGGCTTCACTGGTGAGTTCCGGCACCGTCATAACCCGGTCAGAAAGCATACCTAACAGACAGTCTTGCACTTCCAGCGGTGTACGCGTTATCTCTTCAAAACGGACGATTTTGCCGTCGCGCATTCCCTGGTAAAGCGGGGCAGGGACCAGCGCTTCCGTTGATGGACCATGATTGATAAGCAGAGCGTAGTTCCAGCCGTATTTGATTTGATCTTCAGTGGTAGATGCGCCGCCCTGGATGGTTAACCCGGCATCGCCGCTAATAGCGGTTGCCAGTAATTCAGACAGGAGAGATTTTGCGGTGCCAGGTTCCCCCACCAACATCAAACCGCGCCCGGTGGCAAGAGTGACTAACATACGTTCGACAGCAGAGGGACTAATCACCACTTTACGGCTAATATTTTGCGCGCTATCGCCAAGGATAAAAGCACGGGCCGCAGGCAAACTTAACTGCCAACCGGGCGGGCAAGGTGCGTTATCATTTTGTTTTAATTTTGCCAGTTCATCGGCGTATAACACAGCGGCAGGCGGACGCTGCAGATGATTATTCTGCGGTGACATATATTCATCCCTGAAATGTATTAATGAAATAAACGATATTTTACGCGCAATAAATGTTTGGCGCATTAGTTGTTTGAGCGGAAAATATCTGGAAAGCAGATCACAGTAAATAAAAAAACCTGCTGGTGAGGCAGGTTCTTTTATTTACTATTTTCAGGCCCAACACCGCAGCCTGTGCAACATCGTGTTCCAACGAACGAATTATAACCACGGCTGGACCCCGTTGCAATTAAGATAATGAGATTTATAATCCAGGCCATTGGGACGTTGCGCCGGATCGGACCAATTTGAATTATTTAGAGTATATTATTCTATTTCTTGGTTGAATATATTCTGTAGTTCACGATTAAAAATTGCTATTACAGTTTCAGGTGATTCACCTCGTAATTTCCGCTCATCATTACACTCATCTCTTATATAAATCAACGCATCATTTATTAGCGGGTCAGCATCTTCTCGATCACGTTGATGAAATGTTGGATGTAGCCGGAATCGCTCCAGTCGATAGACGGAACCTGTAAATAATTCAGGGCATTTATGGATCTCAAGTCTGAAGGAAAACGGATCTTCAGGTACAGGGACCTCATAATCGTAAATAGCAACCAGCTCTTTTTGCACGATCATCGCTTTCCCCGCTGGTAAGTCGTGTAGATAACGGGCAGTCGCATCACTGCCCGCTGTGTTTTAATGGAAAATGACGTCAGGTGCGCTTAACGCCTCACTCAAATCAAACACATCAAGTTCGGCAAAAGTGACGGATTTATTGTCACGGTACACTCGAAGAGAACGGCAGCTCATTAACGCTTTGCTATCAACATTGTAGTGGTTAAAACCGGGTGAAAACTTAAGGACCAGCCGGTACTCGCCCAGGTCATAGACAAATGTGTCCTCATAGCCTGACTCCCAGCCTTTGTATCGCATTCCCATAAGTTGCCCAACGGTAGCGGATTTACCTTCCCAGCGAGTCAGGCTGTTACTGGTTGACTCGTCAGGTGTGAGCAGCACCGTGCGGCGCGACAACTGGCGAAAAGGCGGCATAATTTCGTAATCGGCAAAAAGCTGTGCAAATTCACTGCGCATTTCTACTGCCATTTCTAACGGGTGGGCAATGCCAATCAGAGCGTCCGCAGGCAGGTCAATTGGCTCATCTTGCGCATTGCAGAACTCCCCCTCTGCGGCCACACGAAAGGCGTTGAGTAAACGACGCGGTTCATTTGCCGGATAACCCCCCCATATTAATCGCTGGGTAACCAGACGGGTAAAGGGATGATTAACAAACAGAGAATGAAAATCTGCCAGCGACCAGCGTCGGGTGGTACGTAGGGCAGCTTCAAGACGCGGGAGCAGGTTTTTGCTCACCTGAGTAGCATCTTTTTTTAGCCCTTTTAGTCGGGCCAGTGCCTCGGGCGCTTTCAGTTGATCGTCATCGGCGCGCAAACGGGGAACGCTTTTCTGGCGAACGTTTTGCTGATCAAAGATAACCGGGTTGAGGTTTTCATCGAAGCGAACGGTAAACTGCCGGGGACCAAAATCAAAACTCAACGCCTGCGGATCATCAAGGCCCAGGGTTGGGACTAATCTGTCCGCTAGCTCTTCCTGGCTTAGCCCGCGATTTTCTGCGACCACCTGAAGAAATTCCGCCGCGTTATCACGTAAGGGGCGGGATTTAGCCCGTTGCGATATATGATGCAGCTGTATCAGCGCCATATCATTATTCATCAGGGTAAGGATGTTCAGGCCGCTGACAGCACGGGCAGATTTGCCTTCTTGTGGCCAGGCGAGGATCTGTGTCGTCAGATCCCGTGCCGTGCTTTCGTCACCAAAGAGACTTAACGCCAGAAATGCCCAGTTGTCTTTTGCGGGGGCACCAGCTTGTTGCCACGCAGTGAAGAGATCCCAGGCAAAAGCTGCCAGCGTTTGTGGCTGGCAGAACGTTTTCAGTTGTTCCAGCCCGCTATAAAAACGTCCCCCCTGGGTAAAGCGCAGCATTTCGCCGATAATTTCCAGAGCGTCACCGGTAACAGGCTGATTATTAGTGATAAGTCGAGGCCTGGACCACATTGCCGGATGCCAGAAATCAGGGGCTTTTGGAATGCGTGCCGGGTAAATGTCCATTGGACCCTGTTTAAGCAACTGCTCCAGGGCAGACCATACATCTGTACGCTGCCAGCGGTTTGCCACGGTTTGTAGCAATTCGCCATGTCCCTGTTCGTACAGTAAACGCAGGGCAAGTAATGCGGCTTCGCTATTATCGCTGGGTTTGGTAAAGACAAGAGGGATAAGTGCACTAGCCGTATGTTCCGGCCATTGTAAAATCCACTGGCGAGCCAGATCACGCTGCGCCGCGAAACGTCGCCAGACGTGGGCAACAGGCAGCGCCAGTTCTGTTGCGCCAAAATTTAAAATTAACGGAAATGTTTCTTTTGGACGATGTGAAAAAGCCAACAGCAGACCTGGTAGCGCATCCAATCCGAGGATACTGAGAAAATAGTCCTCACCCGCGAACAGATGCTTTTTCTCATTGATACGCAGCCAGAAGGTCAAAGCCATCTCACGCGGCAACTGTGCCAATAAATACAGGTTCCAGACACTCTTTTCCGGACGATAATGTGAGTAGTTGTCATTTTCCCATATGTTAATTAACGCTTCTATGTGACCGCTGCGGAGCGCCTGTTCTGCTAATTGTGCTTCCGGGGAGTTCCAGCCATTCAGGATCTCTTCAACCCGCCCCTGGTAGTAATGCCACTGAACAAAGAGTGAATTGCGTGCAGCATCCAGTTTTCCGGGGAGTATATAATTCAGAAACAGCCATACATCATCCCCAAAACCCAGTTCCTGTAATACAACTCGTCCACTTTTTTGTTCCATGCGTTGCGCAAGAGATTCCGTGCTGAAATAACGGGCAGGCTCAGTGGCGGCAAGCCTCTCTTGTTCGCCTGGTTGCCAGTAAACTTGCGGAGTTAATTCGAGCGGTGCCAAATCAAGACGTGGAGCTGTCATTTTTTTCTTACAACGCCACGGTGGTGAAACGAGGATTTCTGGCAGATTGCTGTTATCGGTGCCATCAATAACCGGTTTGGGCGGTGCCGATAAATAACTCTTCAGCACTGACTGGGGTTGAGTACTTAACCACGGCATCACTTCTGCTGCCAGTTGTGGCTGCGATGCCATCAGCGTTTGTAACAGCGTACGCCAGTATTCATCGCGTGCTTTTTGCTGTGCAGGCAGCTTTTTGTCTTCGATGATTGGATAACCAGGGCGGGCTGGTGGTTCTGTTAACGCCAGCAGTTCTGCCAGTGCGGCGAGCGTCGCATGGGGGAAGTTTTTATGGTATTTAGCTACACGTTGCAGGCTGGGTTTGTTTTTATCAGCCACCAGTAGCAAGGTGCGGATGACTTGCGGATGGTTAATTTGTACCAGCAGACTGCCGCAATCTTCTTTATGGGCATACATCGCGAGGCGCGGAATGGCTGCCAGTCCTTGTTCGCGCAAAAGGGCGGCGCAGGCCGCGTAGCCGAAGTGGTTTTCATGCGACATGTAGCTGGCTTCTCGATCGCTAAATATATCCTGGCTCCAGTAGTGTTCGAGTTTTCTCACCGCTGTGGGGTCATTAGCAACAACTTTTAACCACTCCTTAGAATGAAAATGAGTTCGCGGGCATTCAAGGCCTACCAACTCATTGGCTATTTCTGGTTTTTCCGGGAGGATCAGCGCAATAAAAGGGCGGCGAACTTTGGTTATTCCTGGTAGTGCGGCAATGAGTTTGTCGGCGCAACGCTGCCAGCAGCTTTCCTCTGCCAGAGAGAGATGCTTACGCAGTCGGAGATCGAATTCGTTATAGGTTTCTGAGCGATAACCATAGCCATAATCCTCGTCCTGATACTGCAATGTCACTACCAGAGGATCACTCTCATAACACCGCGCAATAAACTGGCGTGCAATCACCACCTCAGTCGCATATTCCAGCCCCTCTTGTTGGACGATTTCGTCGAGCAACTGTTGGCTGTCATTTTGCGCGATACAGGCTAGCGCCGCCATTGTCCGGGCCGGGATTGAGGGTTTGTGTTCGCCGATCAAGTTGATGGCCTGCGTGATGGCGGACTGCCACTCCAGTGAAAAATTCTCATAACGCCAGACAATGTTTTTTTTCTTCTCAGCTTTTTGTAGCAATTCATCACCCAATGTCTGGATGAGACTTCCAGTGATAACGGACACTGGTTCGCCCGGCCAGCGACGATGACTGAGCGGCGTTTTGCCTTTTTTATATTTCAGTTCCAGTTGGGCGTTATTCGCCAGCCACGGTAATTCCTTGTCCATGCTCTTTCCTTATTCAAACAGGGCTTCAATATCGTTAATTAGCTCGCTGGCGGTGATGGCATCGATTACGGAGAACTGCGCTTCCTGTGTTGAATTACTCCCCCAGCCATATCTTTCTGCTTTGCCTTCCCATAGCCACAGCTTGCTTAAGAGCTGCTCAGCGCTGAGTTCGGCTGGCGACATGCCTACCGCAAAGCCTTCATCGATTTCCATGATTAACGACCAGCGACCCAAAGGTTTGATCATCCATCCGATCCAGCCTCCATCCTGTGGTTCGCCCTTTATCCAGCCTTTATTCGCCAGCCCCATGACCCGACCACTCGGGCATTTTCTGCCTGCCCAGCGGGTCAGTTCACTGGCATTGCGCTCGGCTTCTGTCAGGGCGTAGCTGTTACGGTCGAGCTGGCGGAACGGTGGTAGCAGTTCGTAGTCGGCAAAAAGCTGACCAAAGGCGGCAGCATCCGTTGGTGATATTTCCAGAACGTGAGGAGTGCCGATAGAGATATCGCCTTCCGGCAGGGTGAAAAGATCATCGTCAGCGGTGCTGGAGCTGTTATCTTCTGCTACGCGAAAGCAAGCCAGTAGCTGGTTTTCGGCGCTATAAACGCCCCAAATCAGACGGCGGGTTAAGTGACGAACCAGCGGATGCTCAACCAGGAAGAGCTGGAAGTTTTCCAGCGACCAGCGGCGGCGCAGGCACATGGCGGATTCCAGCCTTGCTACCTGCTGGGCGGCGATGGTACGCGCATCTTTTTTCAGCAATTTGTAGCGGTTAACCGCATCGTTCGCCCGCGTTTCATCATCGCTTTTGTTCGGTTTGGGCAGGTCTTTCAGGCGGCTGCCGGAAACATCACGCACAAACGGTTTTAAGGTTTCATCAAAGCTGACGGTGAACTGCCGTGGGCCAAAATCCAGCAGCAGCGAACCGTTATCATCCAGACCGAGATCCGGTGCTAACCGATCTTCAAGCTCCGCCACCGTGAGTTCGCGGCTCTCGGCAATGTCGGCAATTTTTTCTTTTGCCCGCTCCTGTAATGCTTTGAATTTCAGTTTCTGGGCGATGCCGTTAAGCTGCATAAGGGCGATATCACTACCGATAGCAGCGAGAATATCCAACCCAACGGTGGCGCGTTTATGCTGGGATTCACCAGGCCAGGCGCGTATTAATGGCGTCAGTTTGCGGGCGGTGTCATCGTTACCGAGAACGCCTAACGCAGTGAACGCCCAACTCTCTTTCGACGGCGCGCCAGCGGTCTGCCAGGCGGTAAACAGATCCCAGGCAAATCCCGCCAGTGAGTCGGCGGAACAGACGTCTTTCACCTGCAATAATCCCGGATACAGAGCCTCTTCCTGAGGGAAGCGGAGCATTTCACCGAGGTGGAGGAGGGCGCTATCTGGCAGTGATTGGGCATTTGCTTTTAATACCGGGCGCGTCCAGAGCGATGGCTGATAAAAGGCCGGAAGAGTGGGGATTTTTGTCGGGTGATTATCTAAGGGATCGAGCGCAAGCAGAGCGTTCACCGCATCGGTTACTTCCGGCTGGTTATAACGTCGGGCGATTTCTTGCAGTAATGGCTGATGACCGTTTTCGGTAAGCATACGCAAGGCAGCGCGGGCGTTATCCTGTGCTTCACCGGCTTTGCCGAGCGCCGCAGGCAGCAGGCCGGTAAGGGCATGTTCCGGGTATTTCAACAGCCAGCTACGGGCGTTTTCGCGTAGCGTTTTCAGTTTGTTGAAGGCACGGGCGACGGCAGGAGCCAGCTCACTCGCTGCGAAGTAATTCGTGATGGGCAAGGCTTCTTGTGGATAGCGTGCAAGTGAGTTTACTAACCCAGGTAACCCTTTGAGTCCAAAATGTAACATGGAGTATTCGGTATCGGTATGTGGAGATAGGGTAAGGGCATTCCATGCTTTTACTGCTTTCTCCAGCGGCAATGTTGTCAAAATCCCCAACTGCCAATAATGCCCGGTAGGTGAATGAAACACCTTAAATTCACTTAGTAAGGTTGAATAATCTTCATTTAGCCATGCCTCAACTACCGCTTCGGGAGCTTTAATATATGTACCAGCGATCCGTCGTTGAAAACCCATCCTTGCCAACAGGTTGGTAGTACTTTCTTCATGGCTAACCGTGATGTGTTTTGAATACCAGATATATTTCGCCAAAAGTTGATTACTGATTTCTTCTGTCAGATAACAGATTGGCTCAATGCCTAATGGCGCTAAATCCAGCACCGGAATCGGCGATTTTTTCTTTTTCGAAAGCCAGGGAGGGGAGACTACTACGGCTGGCAGTAGATCGGCGCTGGCATGGTTTGAGGGCTGTGTCAGTTGTTGCTGGCATGATTTCAGTACGGCAACTGCGGGTGTCGAGAGCCAGGGAATGACCTGTTCTGCCAGTGCTGGTTGTGAGATAAGCATTGTCATTAGCATAATGCGCCAACTGTTCTCTTCTTTTTGCCCAAGAAGTTCCGTCAGTGCCGCCATTGCTGCATGTGGGAACGCAGCAATGGCTTTCGTCATCCGATCGTGACAGCGTTTAGTTTGCCCGGCTACACGTATAAGCAGTGTCAATGCGAACGGATGATTGATATGACGCAACACATCGGCGCAGTAGTCACTTGCGGCATAGGGAGCAAATCGGGGCAGGGCTGCAACACCTTGCTCCTGTAATACGGTGGCTGACCATATCGCACCACAATAGTAATCATCAAAAATGGCATATGGTTCGTGATATTTTTCTAATGAGGCAAGAATGTGCTCATCAGTCGCCACTATTTTTAACCACTCAAGCGAGGGTAATTTTTTTTGCCCCAGTAGACGCTGGGCAATTTCATATGCAATTTCTGGTTTTTCGGGTAATAACAAAGCAATTAATGGTTGCCGCCATTCTGGAATATGTGGAATTGCGGCAATAAGTTTTTGTGCACATTTTTGCCAGAGAGACTCTTCCGTCAGTGATAAATGTTTACGTAGGCGTAATTCAAATCTGGAATATTGCTCCAAGTAGCTAGGTGCAATGCCAGACGGCAGAATAATAATGACATTATTCGCATAATCCCATTCAATATCAATCTGTTGAAGGTGTATTATTACATCAGTAGCATATTCCAGACCGCCTTCCTGGACGATCTGATCCATAACATCCTCACGCACTTTATATCTTGTGCATTTCATTTCAAGTGCCGTGAGTACAGCCATTACTGGTGATGGTAACTGTGTTGTTTTCAGGCCGTCGATCTGACTGATCGCCTGGGCGACGGTGTTTTGCCATTCTAAAGAACAGGCGCTGAAGTCAAATGTGGCTGTTTTATTATCCCGTTGCGACACACTACAGGCTAAGCGACGTAATTGGGTCAATTTGTCTGCTTGCTGAACAGGAACTCCGGGAAAGCGGCGATGACTTAACGTGGTGTGTACAACTTCGGGCGGAAAAACGACAGCAATATCTTTCGCCAGCCACGGTAAAACAGCATCTGTATTTTTGTCAGGCGCACGGGTTTCTGCTACGAAAGAGGGTTGTTCCTGAATAATGGTGGATAAGTCCGCTACCTTGAGAGAGCCCGTTACCGTTTGGGAAGGTTGCAAAGAATTATCCTTCGCTTGCTCCACATACCCCTTCTTCACCTTCTCCGCAATCAGCTTAAGTTCCGCTTTTTCCGCTGCCGCAGCATCTGAAAAACTTTTTATCTGACTTTGCCCTTTGGTGCCAACTTTTCCCCAACTGATATGCAACTCGTTTCCCTGTTGCTCCACCGCCCAGAATTTATGTGATTTTTCGTCCTGATAGATAAAGTGTCTCATTCTGCATCCCTGTAATTTTATCCAGTTGAATGCAGATGCTACCAGTATTTATGCGGGTTAGAGAGAGACAAAATCGCAAGAAAACAACTTTAGGAATTTATAAAGAAAAGGCGCTGTCGATGCAGCGCCTTGAAGGGGGATTATTTCACCTGATGACCCGGTTTAGCACCAGCATCCGGGCTTAGCAGGAAGATATCTTTCCCGCCTGGACCGGCAGCCATCACCATGCCTTCGGAGATTCCAAAGCGCATTTTACGTGGTGCCAGGTTAGCCACCATAATGGTGTGACGACCAATCAGTGCCTGCGGATCCGGGTAGGCAGAACGAATACCGGAGAAGACATTGCGTTTTTCACCGCCGAGATCCAGTGTCAGGCGCAGCAGTTTGTCAGAACCTTCAACAAACTCTGCGTTTTCGATCAGCGCTACGCGCAGGTCAACTTTGGCGAAGTCGTCAAAGGTGATGGTTTCCTGAATCGGATCATCTGCCAGTGGGCCAGTAACTGGCGCGGCAGCTGCTTTCACTTCTTCTTTAGAGGCTTCCACCAGAGCTTCAACCTGTTTCATATCGATGCGGTTATACAGCGCCTTGAACGGATTCACTTTGTGGCCCAGCAGCGGTTGCTGGATACCATCCCAGGTCAGTTCCGTATTGAGGAAGGCTTCTGCACGCTCGGTCAGTTTCGGCAGTACCGGCTTCAGGTAAGTCATCAGCACGCGGAACAGGTTGATGCCCATTGAGCAAATCGCCTGCAGGTCAGCATCGCGACCTTCCTGTTTTGCGACTACCCACGGAGCCTGTTCATCGACATAGCGGTTAGCCAGATCAGCCAGCGCCATGATTTCGCGCACAGCTTTACCAAATTCACGGCTTTCCCACGCTTCACCAATCACTTCAGCGGCATCAGTGAAGGTTTTGTACAACTGCGGGTCAGCCAGTTCGTTTGCCAGCACGCCGTCAAAACGTTTGTTGATAAAGCCCGCGTTACGGGAGGCCAGGTTAACCACTTTGTTAACGATATCGGCATTCACGCGCTGAACGAAATCCTCCAGGTTGAGATCGATATCATCAATGCGCGAAGAGAGTTTCGCAGTGTAGTAGTAACGCAGGCTGTCAGCGTCAAAATGATTCAGCCAGGTGCTGGCTTTAATAAAGGTGCCGCGAGACTTGGACATCTTCGCGCCGTTCACCGTCACATAGCCATGAACAAACAGGTTGGTCGGCTTGCGGAAGTTGCTGCCTTCCAGCATGGCAGGCCAGAACAGGCTGTGGAAGTAAACGATATCTTTACCGATGAAGTGGTACAGCTCGGCGGTGGAGTCTTTCTTCCAGTATTCATCGAAGCTTACGCTGTCGCCGCGCTTGTCGCACAGATTCTTGAAAGAACCCATGTAGCCAATCGGTGCGTCCAGCCAGACGTAGAAATATTTGCCCGGCGCGTTCGGAATTTCAAAACCAAAGTATGGCGCGTCGCGGGAGATATCCCACTGTTGCAGGCCGGATTCAAACCACTCCTGCATTTTATTTGCCACCTGCTCCTGCAACGCACCGCTGCGGGTCCATGCCTGCAACATTTCGCTGAAAGAGGGCAGATCAAAGAAGAAGTGTTCAGAATCACGCATTACCGGCGTAGCGCCAGAAACCACCGATTTCGGCTCGATCAATTCAGTCGGGCTGTAGGTCGCGCCGCAGACTTCGCAGTTATCGCCGTATTGATCCGGGGATTTACATTTCGGGCAGGTGCCTTTCACAAAACGGTCCGGCAGGAACATGCCTTTTTCCGGATCGTACAGCTGAGAGATGGTGCGGTTTTTAATAAAACCGTTCTCTTTCAGGCGAGAGTAGATAAGTTCTGACAACTGGCGGTTCTCTTCGCTGTGCGTCGAGTGATAGTTGTCATAGCTGATGTTAAAGCCTGCGAAATCAGTCTGATGCTCCTGACTCATTTCGCCAATCATCTGCTCCGGGGTGATACCAAGCTGCTGAGCTTTCAGCATGATCGGTGTACCGTGGGCATCGTCGGCGCAGATGAAGTTGACCTCGTGGCCGCGCATTCGCTGGTAACGGACCCAGACATCAGCCTGGATGTGCTCCAGCATATGGCCGAGGTGGATTGAGCCGTTAGCGTACGGCAGTGCGCACGTCACCAGAATTTTCTTCGCGACTTGAGTCATAGTAGGCATTACTTCTTAATAGTGAAAAGGGGTTAGATAGTACCAAATGGGAAAATGTTAAGTAAGTACTTCTCTATATTCTTCAGGTAAACTATCAGCTGATGGTTTATCTATACAAAAAAGGAGTCGGGATGAACGAACAATCCCAGGCCAAATCACCAGAAGCCTTGCGCGCAATGGTCGCCGGGACACTGGCCAATTTTCAGCACCCAACCCTGAAGCATAACCTCACCACGCTGAAAGCGTTGCACCATGTCGCCTGGATGGACGACACGTTGCATGTGGAACTGGTTATGCCGTTTGTCTGGCATAGCGCGTTCGAAGAGTTAAAAGAGCAATGTAGCGCCGAACTGCTGCGCATCACCGGGGCGAAAGCTATCGACTGGAAACTGTCGCATAACATAGCCACTCTGAAACGCGTGAAGAATCAGCCGGGAATTAACGGTGTGAAGAACATTATCGCGGTGAGTTCCGGTAAAGGCGGCGTGGGTAAATCGTCCACGGCGGTAAACCTGGCACTGGCGCTGGCGGCAGAAGGGGCGAAAGTCGGCATTCTGGACGCCGATATCTACGGCCCATCAATCCCAACAATGTTGGGCGCAGAAAATCAGCGTCCAACTTCGCCGGACGGTACCCATATGGCACCGATTATGTCTCATGGCCTGGCAACCAATTCAATTGGTTATCTGGTCACTGACGACAATGCGATGGTGTGGCGTGGACCGATGGCGAGCAAGGCGTTAATGCAGATGTTGCAGGAAACCTTGTGGCCGGATCTCGACTATCTGGTGCTTGATATGCCGCCAGGCACCGGTGACATTCAATTGACGCTGGCGCAAAACATTCCAGTAACCGGTGCAGTCGTGGTCACCACCCCGCAGGACATCGCGCTGATCGATGCGAAAAAAGGCATTGTGATGTTCGAGAAAGTCGAGGTTCCGGTGCTCGGTATTGTCGAGAACATGAGTGTGCATATTTGCAGTAACTGTGGTCACCATGAACCGATTTTCGGTACCGGTGGTGCAGAGAAACTGGCTGAAAAATACCATACACAGCTGCTGGGGCAGATGCCGTTACACATCTCCTTACGTGAGGATCTCGATAAAGGTACGCCAACGGTTATCAGCCGTCCGGAGAGCGAATTTACCGCTATCTACCGCCAGCTGGCTGACCGCGTTGCAGCTCAGCTCTACTGGCAGGGTGAAGTCATTCCAGGCGAGATTTCCTTCCGCGCGGTCTAACGCCTATTAACCATTCTGGTTATTCTTCATACACCGCAGAGATGTTACATTGATGCGGTGTATTAGTTTTTGCCGCATTAATGAACACTTATTTAATACTGCGAATATTCTGCGGACCTTCGTCCGAAACTCTACAAAGTCGATTGATCATACAGGCAATGCTTCATTATCATCCTTCGTGGCTGTGTAGTGGATGTACAGCTATAGTTTGTTATGCACTCATTCTATCCAGGCATAACCTTTACTACAGGGATAACGTTCAATGAATAAGTATTGGCTGTCAGGAATTATTTTTCTTGCCTATGGATTGGCTTCTCCCGCATTCTCTTCAGAGACTGCCACATTAGCGATTAATGGCAGGATCAGTCCCCCAACATGCAGTATGGCTATGGTTAATGGTCAACCTCAACAGCATTGTGGTCAGTTAACGTATAATGTTGACACCCGTCATCTGTTTTCTTCGCCCGTCAAAGGTGTAACGACAGAAGTGGTTGTTGCAGGTAGCGATAGCAAACGTCGAATCGTGTTAAATCGCTACGATTAATTTGGCAACCTGATTTTAATTGCATTTAGAAAGCCGAAATCATTTATATAAATGATTTCGGCTTTTTTATTGATATCAACAATACCATTTACATAAATCTACATTAATTGATAGATGCGATAAATAGTTAATACTCTTAAATATTTGTTGTATTTATATTGCAATGGTTAATTTGTTTTAAATCAATAAAACAATGTGTTTACATTGCGGCAACTTTTTTGATGTGAGAAATTTGTTTCCAAGAGATACAGACTCTTAACAACCAAAAATAAATTTTATTAAGGAACATATTATGAAACGTTCAATTATTGCTGCCGCTGTCTTTTCTTCTTTTTTTATGAGCGCTGGAGTATTTGCTGCAGACGTTTATACCGGAACATTAACTATTAAGGGGAATATTGCAGAATCTCCGTGTAAATTCGAAGCGGGTGGTGATTCAGTAAGTATTAATATGCCGACTGTACCAACCAGTGTCTTTGAAGGTAAAGCTAAATATTCTACCTATGATGATGCAGTCGGTGTAACCAGCAGCATGTTAAAAATTAGCTGCCCGAAAGAAGTTGCTGGTGTAAAACTCTCGTTGATTACCAACGATAAAATAACCGGTAACGATAAGGCGATAGCCAGTAGCAACAATACCGTGGGTTACTATCTCTATTTAGGTGATAACAGCGATGTCCTGGATGTTTCTGCACCTTTTAACATTGAGAGTTATAAAACAGCGGAAGGTCAATATGCTATTCCGTTTAAAGCAAAATACCTGAAACTGACAGATAACTCAGTGCAATCAGGTGATGTGTTATCTTCTCTGGTTATGCGTGTGGCGCAGGATTAATAAATAAAATTGTAAGTTTCTCCAGGTAATAAACATGGCCGCTATCCCATGGCGGCCTTTTAATTTAAGAGGCATTAAAATGAAAGGATTATTATCTTTACTCATTTTTTCTATGGTCCTTCCTGCACATGCCGGAATTGTTATCTACGGGACGCGCATTATTTACCCGGCAGAAAATAAAGAAGTGATGGTGCAGTTGATGAACCAGGGAAACCGTTCTTCGCTGCTGCAGGCGTGGATTGATGATGGCGATACGTCATTACCACCAGAAAAAATTCAGGTTCCTTTCATGTTAACGCCACCAGTGGCAAAAATAGGGGCAAATTCCGGGCAGCAAGTAAAAATCAAAATTATGCCGAATAAACTGCCCACTAATAAAGAAAGCATTTTTTATCTGAATGTTCTGGATATTCCACCAAATAGTCCAGAGCAAGAAGGTAAGAATGCACTGAAGTTTGCGATGCAAAACAGAATTAAGTTGTTTTACCGGCCAGCGGGTATTGCTCCGGTAAATAAAGCGACATTTAAAAAATTGCTGGTAAATCGCAGTGGCAATGGTTTGGTGATAAAAAATGACTCAGCTAATTGGGTGACGATTTCGGATGTCAAAGCTAATAATGTCAAAGTCAATTATGAAACTATTATGATTGCCCCCTTAGAAAGTCAGAGTGTTAATGTCAAAAGTAATAATGCAAATAACTGGCATCTGACCATTATCGATGACCAGGTAATGACTCCAACTTATTGATAGTGTTTTATGTTCAGATAATGCCCGATGACTTTGTCATGCAGCTCCACCGATTTTGAGAACGACAGCGACTTCCGTCCCAGCCGTGCCAGGTGCTGCCTCAGATTCAGGTTATGCCGCTCAATTCGCTGCGTATATCGCTTGCTGATTACGTGCAGCTTTCCCTTCAGGCGGGATTCATACAGCGGCCAGCCATCCGTCATCCATATCACCACGTCAAAGGGTGACAGCAGGCTCATAAGACGCCCCAGCGTCGCCATAGTGCGTTCACCGAATACGTGCGCAACAACCGTCTTCCGGAGCCTGTCATACGCGTAAAACAGCCAGCGCTGGCGCGATTTAGCCCCGACATAGCCCCACTGTTCGTCCATTTCCGCGCAGACGATGACGTCACTGCCCGGCTGTATGCGCGAGGTTACCGACTGCGGCCTGAGTTTTTTAAGTGACGTAAAATCGTGTTGAGGCCAACGCCCATAATGCGGGCTGTTGCCCGGCATCCAACGCCATTCATGGCCATATCAATGATTTTCTGGTGCGTACCGGGTTGAGAAGCGGTGTAAGTGAACTGCAGTTGCCATGTTTTACGGCAGTGAGAGCAGAGATAGCGCTGATGTCCGGCGGTGCTTTTGCCGTTACGCACCACCCCGTCAGTAGCTGAACAGGAGGGACAGCTGATAGAAACAGAAGCCACTGGAGCACCTCAAAAACACCATCATACACTAAATCAGTAAGTTGGCAGCATCACCGGGATGCATGTGTAAATAGCTACAGAAATGCATTGGCACAAAATGCAGGTGTCTATTCCTTTAATCTGACATTGTCATACAACCCGATAACCACAACCTGCAAACCGGACGATTTATTAATTACTTTAGACAGTATTCCCGTTTCACAATTACCAGCCACAGGTAACAAAGCAACAATAAATAGTAAACAAGGGGATATTATTCTGCGTTGTAAAAATTTATTAGGTCAACAAAATCAAACATCACGGAAAATGCAGGTGTATTTATCAAGTTCTGACTTGTTAACCAACAGCAACACAATACTGAAAGGTGCGGAAGATAATGGCGTAGGATTTATTCTTGAAAGTAATGGTTCGCCAGTCACACTTTTAAATATCACTAACAGCAGTAAAGGATATACAAATTTAAAGGAAGTTGCGGCGAAGTCAAAACTTACAGATACAACGGTTTCAATTCCGATAACAGCCAGTTACTACGTCTACGATACAAACAAAGTTAAATCTGGCGCACTGGAGGCAACCGCATTAATCAACGTGAAATACGACTAATAACAAGCAAGACGAGCAAGTGGCTAATAATAAAAAATAACAAGGTGTCTGCATTTCCCCCTCATGATGAGGGGGCTTTTTTTAGCGATGATAAAAAATCTCACCGTCGTAGGCTTTAATGATTTTACCGTCGGTGTCGCTGATCAACACGTACGCGCCACCCATATAGGTCCAGTGCGTCCCGGCATCAGGCGCGGGCAGGTTACGCAACTGCCACTGCTTAATGTTGTACTCATCGGTACGGTACATTTCTGGTACGGTGTCCCCTGGTTTGAAATGCTTAAAGTCAGCAATGAAACTACTTAACTCATACTTAGAAATTCCCGAGGTATTGGTCGAACCCGCGGTGGCTGGTGCGGCCCAGGCGGCACTGGTAACCAGCAAAAGCGCACCCAGCAACATCTTATTTTTAATGGTCATAAACTCTCCACTTTGGGGATCTGTAATATCAGTCGCATATCTTTCCTGCCATACAATATAACTGACAAGCGATATTTTGTTAGTGATCCCATGATTTCGTAAAAAGTGTAAATGAAAGGATGCCCTAAAAGCATCCTTAGCGAGCAGAGAGTCAGCGGAAATAGCTGATTTAAGAATCATCCTGGGCTGAAGATAACATGCAAGCCTAAAGGATTGAGTTATCGCATTATGCCCATGAAGCCATGTACGCCCATATACACACCGACTAAGCCAATCAACAGACTGGAAAAATAGGGGGCGCGTTTAGCGAGAGTGTTAAATCCGCTCCAGCGTTTTGCGACCTGCTGAACGCTGATTGCTGCGCCAACGCCTACGGTGACAAGCGTTAACGCCAGGCCAATGCTGAAACTGACGACCAGTGTTGCGCCCAGTGTCAGGGCTTTCAACTGAATGCATATCAACAGCACGGTAATTGCTGCCGGGCAGGGGATAAGGCCACCGGTTAAGCCAAATAACAAAATTTGCCAGTTGGTGACCTCTCTACCATCAAAGCGTCGTTTAATGTCATTGGCATGGGCTCGTGCATGGGCATCCTGATACTCGCCATGTTCGTGATCGTGATGATGATGCTCATAATCATGCCCGTGCATATTCTCCAGCCAGTTGCGTTCGCCGCGCCAGGTACGCCAGAACATCCAGAACGCGGTGCTAATAATGATCACTGCGGAAATCAGCTGGAGCCACGGTTCTGCTGATTGAGCAGTAAAGCGCTTGCTGATCACCATCCCGCCAAAGGCAATTAACCAGACCACTGCGGTATGCGAAATAGTTGCTGCCAGTCCGAGCATCACCGCTTGTTTAATGGTGCCTTTGATGGCGATGATAAACGCCGCCATCATCGTTTTTGAGTGCCCTGGTTCCAGGCCATGAAGCGCACCAAGTAAGATGGCGCTGGGGATGAAGAACCAGGCGTTTCCTTGCTGAAGAAGAGTTGTAAATTCGGTCATGATAATAATTCTTAGTATTAATTCGGCAATCTGATTCTACTCCCCCCCAGTACCTGATACTACCCCCCAGTAGATTAATAGTGCTATGATTTTTCATATTCTTGTTAACCAGGTGTTGCCATGTCTCATACAATCCGTGATAAACAGAAACTGAAAGCGCGTGCCAGTAAGATTCAGGGCCAGGTCGTGGCGCTCAAGAAAATGCTCGACGAGCCGCACGAATGCGCTGCAGTTTTACAACAGATTGCTGCTATCCGTGGCGCGGTAAACGGTCTGATGCGGGAAGTGATTAAAGGTCATCTGACGGAACACATCGTTCACCAGGGGGATGAGCTAAAACGTGAAGAAGATCTGGATGTCGTTCTGAAGGTGCTGGATTCATATATCAAATAATTTATTAACGCGATTGTAAAACTGCCGTTTTTCCTCGTTTACAACGCGTGCGCTGGACATTACCATCCTCCTCTGCGATTTATCATCGCAACCAAACGACTCGGGGTGCCCTTCTGCGTGAAGGCTGAGAAATACCCGTATCACCTGATCTGGATAATGCCAGCGTAGGGAAGTCACGGACCACCAGGTCATTGCTTCTTCACGTTATGGCAGGAGCAAACTATGCAAGTCGACCTGCTGGGTTCAGCGCAATCTGCGCACGCGTTACACCTTTTTCACCAACATTCCCCTCTTGTGCACTGCATGACCAATGATGTGGTGCAAACCTTTACCGCCAATACCTTGCTGGCGCTCGGTGCATTGCCAGCGATGGTTATCGAAACCGAAGAGGCCAGTCAGTTTGCGGCTATCGCCAGTGCCTTGTTGATTAACGTTGGCACACTGACGCAGCCACGCGCTCAGGCGATGCGTGCTGCCGTTGAGCAAGCAAAAAGCTCTCAAACACCCTGGACGCTTGATCCAGTAGCGGTGGGTGCGCTCGATTATCGCCGCCATTTTTGTCATGAACTTTTATCTTTTAAACCGGCAGCGATACGTGGTAATGCTTCGGAAATCATGGCATTAGCTGGCATTGCTAATGGCGGACGGGGAGTGGATACCACTGACGCCGCAGCTAACGCGATACCCGCTGCACAAACACTGGCACGGGAAACTGGCGCAATCGTCGTGGTCACTGGCGAGATGGATTATGTTACCGATGGACATCGTATCATTGGTATTCACGGTGGTGATCCGTTAATGACCAAAGTGGTAGGAACTGGCTGTGCATTATCGGCGGTTGTCGCTGCCTGCTGTGCGTTACCAGGCGATACGCTGGAAAATGTCGCATCTGCCTGTCACTGGATGAAACAAGCCGGAGAACGCGCAGTCGCCAGAAGCGAGGGGCCAGGCAGTTTTGTTCCACATTTCCTTGATGCGCTCTGGCAATTGACGCAGGAGGTGCAGGCATGAAACGAATTAACGCTCTGACGATTGCCGGTACTGATCCGAGTGGTGGTGCGGGGATTCAGGCCGATCTTAAAACCTTCTCGGCACTTGGCGCTTATGGTTGCTCAGTTATTACTGCACTGGTGGCGCAAAATACCCGTGGCGTACAGTCGGTGTATCGCATTGAGCCTGATTTTGTCGCCGCCCAGCTCGATTCGGTGTTCAGCGATGTGCGAATCGATACCACTAAAATCGGTATGCTGGCGGAAACCGATATTGTTGAAGCGGTGGCAGAACGGTTGCAACGTTATCAGATCCAAAACGTGGTACTCGACACCGTTATGCTGGCAAAAAGCGGCGACCCGCTGCTTTCACCTTCGGCGGTTGCTACGCTGCGCAGTCGATTATTGCCACAGGTTTCATTAATAACGCCAAACTTGCCCGAAGCTGCCGCCTTGCTCGACGCGCCACACGCGCGCACCGAACAGGAAATGCTGGAACAAGGGCGATCGCTGTTGGCGATGGGCTGTGGCGCAGTGCTAATGAAAGGTGGTCATCTGGATGATGAGCAAAGCCCGGACTGGCTGTTTACCCGCGAGGGTGAACAACGGTTTACCGCACCGCGCATTATGACCAAAAACACCCACGGCACTGGTTGTACACTCTCTGCGGCGTTGGCTGCACTACGCCCGCGCCATACAAACTGGGCTGACACCGTACAGGAGGCAAAAAGCTGGCTTTCATCGGCGTTAGCCCAGGCCGACACGCTGGAAGTTGGTCACGGTATTGGTCCGGTTCACCACTTCCACGCCTGGTGGTGAGCACCGTACTATAGCTGCTTTGGTTATTGTCAGCCTTTGGCACTGACATTCAGGGATGAAACCAATGCAGCTAAGAATTACCAGTCGAAAAAAACTCACCTCTCTATTATGCGCTCTTGGGCTAATTTCCATCGTTGCAATTTATCCGCGTCAGACGGTGAATTTTTTCTATTCGACAGCAGTTCAGATTACAGACTACATCCACTTCTACGGTTATCGCCCGGTTAAATCTTTCGCTATTCGCATTCCTGCCAGTTACACCATTCACGGAATAGATGTTTCGCGCTGGCAGGAGCGGATCGACTGGCAGCGGGTGGCAAAAATGCGCGACAACGGTATCCGCTTACAGTTTGCTTTTATTAAGGCGACGGAAGGAGAAAAGCTGGTGGACCCCTATTTTTCGCGTAACTGGCAACTAAGCCGCGAAAATGGCCTGCTGCGCGGGGCATATCATTATTTCTCCCCGTCGGTAGCAGCACCGGTTCAGGTGCGATTATTTCTGCAAACGGTAGATTTCTCACAAGGCGATTTCCCTGCGGTACTGGACGTAGAAGAGCGAGGAAAATTATCGGCAAAAGAATTACGCAAGAGGGTAAGTCAGTGGCTAAAAATGGTCGAAAAAAGTACGGGGAAAAAGCAGATTATTTACTCAGGAGCCGTTTTTTATCACACGAATCTGGCGGGCTATTTCAATGAATATCCGTGGTGGGTGGCTCACTACTATCAACGTCGTCCGGACAATGACGGCATGGCCTGGCGCTTCTGGCAGCATTCCGACCGTGGACAGGTAGATGGCATCAATGGTCCGGTGGATTTTAATGTGTTTAATGGCACGGTGGAGGAGTTGCAGGGATTCGTTGATGGGATTAAAGAAACGCCTTAAATAAGAAGCAGTGATATACTCCCACCAGACTCCCTGGCAGGAAAAAGACAAATGGAACAAGCGCATACCCAGCTGATTGCCCAACTGAACGAACGTATTTTAGCGGCGGATAACACGCCGCTTTATATTAAGTTTGCCGAAACGGTAAAAAATGCCGTGCGCAGCGGGGTGCTGGAGCATGGCAATATTTTGCCCGGTGAGCGTGATTTAAGTCAGTTAACCGGCGTTTCGCGCATTACGGTGCGCAAGGCGATGCAGGCGCTGGAAGAAGAGGGTGTGGTGACGCGTTCGCGCGGTTACGGCACGCAGATCAACAACATCTTCGAATACTCGTTGAAAGAAGCGCGAGGTTTTTCTCAGCAGGTGGTATTGCGCGGGAAAAAGCCCGATACGCTATGGGTTAACAAGCGTGTCGTGAAATGTCCCGAAGAAGTCGCGCAGCAGCTGGCGGTCGAAGCAGGAAGTGATGTCTTTTTGCTTAAGCGTATTCGCTATGTCGATGAAGAAGCGGTATCGATTGAGGAATCGTGGGTTCCGGCGCATTTAATTCATGATGTTGATGCCATCGGGATTTCACTTTATGACTATTTCCGCAGCCAGCACATTTACCCACAACGTACGCGTTCCCGCGTTAGCGCCCGGATGCCGGATGCCGAGTTTCAGTCACATATTCAGTTAGATAGCAAAATACCGGTGCTGGTGATCAAGCAAGTGGCGCTTGACCAACAGCAACGGCCTATTGAGTACAGCATTAGCCACTGTCGCAGCGATCTATACGTTTTTGTGTGCGAGGAGTAGTTCCTCGCGCGTTGGCGCACAATCACCGCCGCGATGCCCGACAACCCACGACGCCACTGCATTGCCCAGTAATACGGCATCCGCCAGTGGCAGACCAGAGGCCAGCCCGGCAAGTACGCCACCTGCATGACTGTCGCCCGCCCCAATAGTGTCTACAACTTGCGTGGGAAATGCCGGAATGCAGCCAGAAGCGTCGTTGCTGAAATACCATGCGCCCTCTTTATCGAGACGAATGATCAACGGCGCGGCAAATTTCTCCTGCCATTGCTTGCCAAGTGTTGTTATCTCTGCGGATAAAGCAAAACGTTCGGCGGCAATCTCAGCCTCTTGACGATTGAGTGACACTAAAGGTCGACAGGCCATGATCCGCGCCAGTAATGCGTCCGGGATATCGCCAATACGTGGGCCAAAATCGATAAACGGCGTCACGTCTTGCAGCTTTTCCAGCCATTCCACTAACAATTCGCCGCAGGGCGAGGCCAGTTGATAACCGGAAAAATAGAGCAGGCTGCCAGGCGCAACGGTTAATCGCGCCAGCCACTGGCGATTCCACTGATTTTCCACACCGCTGAATGACATAAAAGTGCGTTCGCCATCCGGCTCAACCAGCGCCAGACACCAGCCGTTATCACCTTCGGCGTTATCGATCAGGCTGATTAAGCCCTCTTTTGCCATCCGGTTGCGAATAATCTCCGCCCACACGCCCTGACCGAGCGGCAAGGCGTTACCCGCTTCGATGCCGAGGCGCTTTAACGCCACGGCAATATTCAGTGCGCAGCCGCCAACGTTAACGCTCTGCTGCTTCAGTTCGATATCGCACCCACGCCAGGGGAGGGCATAAGCGTCGGCGATCACATCAATGACCGCCGCGCCGACGACCATCACCGGCTGACGCGAGGTTAATTCAGGCAGCAGCGTGTGTAATCGAGCGTCGCTCATACCGCCTCCCGTTGTTGACGATATTTCGCCAGCGCTGTGGCATAGCGGTTGAAATCAAGCTGATTTACCGCATCCAGTTCCGCCTTTAATGCAGGATCGATAGCGTTAACGCCATGCAACGCGCCGCAAATCGCCGTCGCCATAGCGCCGATGGTGTCTGTGTCGCCGCCAAGGTTAGCGCACAGGACGGCGCAGCGATTCGGGTCGGTTTGTGCCAGTTCAACCAGCGCAATGGCGCACGGAACGGACTCAATAGTGCTGGTACCTGCGCCAACGACCTGGTAAAGCTGTTCGCTGGCGGATTCGGTGCCGTCGGCATTGCGCACAATTTTCAGCGCAATCTCCAGCCGCGCCGCCAGTGAGGCGCTGAACGTAGTGATGCGTTTTTGCTGTGCATGTCGCGCAATTGAAGGCAGGGAATCAACAATCGCTGACCAGCTTTCTCCGTCAATGGCACGAGAAATCGCCCATGCGATGACTACCGCGCCTGCAACCGCCAGATCGGATTTATGGGTCGGGCTGGACGCCAGCGCTACATCATCAATAAAGGAATCAACATCACGCGCCGGAAGCAAACAACCTAATGGCGAGACGCGCATCGCTGCGCCGTTGGTCACGCCGTTGTTTTCCAGTTCAGCAACGGGTTTACCGTCGCGAATGGCGTTAAGCGCAATCTTCGAGGTCGGACCTAGTACGTTTTTGTTAAAGGCGTCGAAACGCAGCGCCCAGTCGAGAATATTACGCCCAATCAGATCCGGATCGATCTTGCCTTCACGTTCCAGTAACGCATCCGCCAGACACAGCGCCATCGAGGTATCGTCGGTGAATTCGGCGCGGTTAAAATAACAGGCCGCGTTATTCTCCTTTGGTCCAGGAAGAAAACGGTCAATCCAGCCAAAGTGTGCTTTAACGCGGCTGCGTGGCCAAAGCTCGGAGGGCATCCCCATCGCATCCCCTAACGCCTGCCCATAAAGAGCACCGAGAATACGTTCTGTTTTCATTTAACTTCCCCTTGTGTCAACGCAATATCGCGATCATCGACCTTGATAGCCGTAATTTCGTTGTCGGATTCGCGGAAAAAAATCATGAACAGCACGGCGATAATGGCAATCATCACCGCGCCGAAAGTCCACATCCCGGACCAGTTGAAAGTCAGTCCGTTTACCGGTTCCTGATAAGCGAACATCTTTTCCATCATCACACCGCCAAGACGATAGCCGAGCAAACTGCCGAAGCCCTGGCAGCAGAGCGTGATCAGCCCCTGCGCAGCGGTACGCATATGCACGGGGGCTTTTTTATCGACATAGATGTAAGCGGTAACGTAGTAAAAATCGTAACTTACGCCGTGAAGCAAAATACCGAGGAACAGTAACGCGTAGGTGAAATATTCATCCGCACTACCGTAAATAAAGAAGCCATAGCGGATCGCAGCGGTGACCAGACCAAGCAATAATACCTTTTTGATACCAAAGCGTTTAGTGAAAAACGGCAATGCCAGCATAAAGAAGATTTCAGAGAACTGGCCGAGCGTCATCCAGCCGGTGGCGTTTTTCATGCCAACTTCGGTCAGATAACCGTTGGCAAAGATGTAATAGAACGCTAGTGGCATCGCAAACAGGAATGAACAGAAGAAAAAGACGAGGAAGTTTTTATCGCGCAGCAGGATCAGCGCATCCAGGCCGAGCATGACTTTAATATCCATTTTGCCGGTGCTTTTTGGTGGCGTGTCGGGCAGGAAAAACGCAAACACACCGAGCAGAGCAGAACTTCCGGCGGTAATCAGCAGCGGGATGTTAGTCGGTGAGATATCGGCATACCCCAGTATTTGCGGCAAGAAACCACATGCCAGACCGGAGGCAATCCAGCCGATAGTGCCCATCACACGAATGCGCGGGAAATCACGCTCAACATCCGGCACGTTGGCAAAAGCGATGCTGTTAGTCAGCGCAATGGTCGGCATATAGGTTAGCGAGTAGGCCAGCAGTAACGGGAAGAACCCGGCAAAAGTGGTCTGTTGCGCAGCGAAATACATCAGCAGCGCGCCTGCGAACATCAATACCGCCAGCACTTTCTGCGCCGAGAAAAAGCGGTCAGTGATGGAGCCAACCAGAATTGGCGACAGGATCGCCGCAATGGCGGTACAGGCATACGACCAGCCAATTTCTCCGGCACTAAAACCGCTTTTACTTAACCACAACCACAATGGCACAAACCACGCGCCCCAGATAAACCATTCAACAAACATCATGAACGACAGCTTTGCTGTTGTTTTCATCTTTTAATTCCTTCATGACAGGTAATGTAAGGTACGCGATGACAATACCACTTAATAATACCTTTTAAATACCTTTGCGGTGAAAACTTGACCGCGCTAACATTTTTTCTGATGAATCGAGCCAACAGAAAACGCTGAAAAAACATCCAAAAGATGGAAAAACTCGCCCGTAACGACCAGGATTATGATTGCCCGCAAAAGGCGGGCCAGGAAAATCCATAGCCGATATCCAATCGGAATTTACGGGAGCATAGTAATGACAGATATTGCGCAGTTGCTTGGCAAAGACGCCGACAACCTTTTACAGCACCGTTGTATGACTATTCCTTCTGACCAGCTTTATCTCCCCGGACATGACTACGTAGACCGCGTGATGATTGACAATAATCGCCCGCCTGCGGTGTTACGTAATATGCAGACGTTGTACAACACCGGGCGTCTGGCTGGCACAGGATATCTTTCTATTCTGCCGGTTGACCAGGGCGTTGAGCACTCTGCCGGAGCTTCATTTGCTGCTAACCCGCTCTACTTTGACCCGAAAAACATTGTTGAACTGGCGATCGAAGCGGGCTGTAACTGTGTGGCGTCAACTTACGGCGTGCTGGCGTCGGTATCGCGGCGTTATGCGCATCGCATTCCATTCCTCGTCAAACTTAATCACAACGAGACGCTAAGTTACCCGAATACCTACGATCAAACACTGTATGCCAGCGTGGAGCAGGCGTTCAACATGGGCGCGGTTGCGGTTGGTGCGACTATCTATTTTGGCTCGGAAGAGTCACGTCGCCAGATTGAAGAAATTTCTGCGGCTTTTGAACGTGCGCACGAGCTGGGCATGGTGACAGTGCTGTGGGCCTATTTGCGTAACTCCGCCTTTAAGAAAGATGGCGTTGATTACCATGTTTCCGCCGACCTGACTGGTCAGGCGAACCATCTGGCGGCGACCATTGGCGCGGACATCGTCAAACAGAAAATGGCGGAAAATAACGGCGGTTATAAAGCGATTAATTACGGTTATACCGACGATCGCGTGTACAGCAAGTTAACCAGCGAAAACCCGATTGATCTGGTGCGTTATCAGTTAGCTAACTGCTATATGGGCCGGGCTGGGTTGATAAACTCCGGCGGTGCTGCGGGCGGTGAAACTGACCTCAGTGATGCAGTGCGTACTGCGGTTATCAACAAACGCGCTGGCGGAATGGGGCTGATTCTTGGACGTAAAGCGTTCAAGAAATCGATGGCTGACGGCGTGAAACTGATTAACGCCGTGCAGGACGTTTATCTCGATAGCAAAATTACTATCGCCTGATACGCCTTATACGAACAACACCACCCCGTAGGACGGATAAGGCGTTTACGCTGCATCCGGCAACCTATGCCTGATGCGACGCTGAAGCGTCTTATCATGCCTACATAGCACTGCCACGTATGTTTACACCGCATCCGGCATAAAAACACGCGCACTTTGCTACGGCTTCCCTATCGGGAGGCCGTTTTTTTGCCTTTCACTCCTCGAACAATTTTCATATTGTCGTTTTTGTGATCGTTATCTCGATATTTAAAAACAAATAATTTCATTATATTTTGAAATCGAAAACAAACGACAGGATATGAAAATGTACGTGGTATCGACAAAGCAGATGCTGAACAACGCACAGCGCGGCGGTTATGCGGTTCCGGCATTCAATATTCACAATCTCGAAACGATGCAAGTGGTGGTAGAAACCGCTGCCAACCTGCATGCGCCGGTCATCATCGCCGGAACGCCTGGCACATTTACTCATGCTGGTACAGAAAATCTGTTGGCGCTGGTCAGCGCGATGGCGAAGCAATATCACCATCCACTGGCAATTCATCTCGACCATCACACGAAATTTGACGATATCGCTCAGAAGGTTCGTTCTGGCGTGCGCTCAGTCATGATTGACGCCTCGCATTTGCCTTTTGCGCAAAATATTTCACGGGTCAAAGAGGTGGTGGATTTTTGCCATCGCTTTGATGTCAGCGTCGAGGCGGAGCTGGGGCAACTTGGCGGCCAGGAAGATGATGTGCAAGTCAATGAAGCCGATGCGTTGTACACCAACCCCGCTCAGGCGCGTGAATTTGCCGAGGCAACCGGAATTGATTCCCTGGCGGTCGCCATCGGCACGGCTCATGGGATGTATGCCAGCGCACCGGCGCTTGATTTTTCTAGACTGGAGAACATTCGCCAGTGGGTGAACTTACCGCTGGTGCTGCATGGCGCGTCAGGGTTATCGACTAAGGATATTCAGCAAACCATCAAACTGGGGATATGCAAAATCAACGTTGCAACGGAGCTGAAAAATGCCTTCTCGCAGGCGTTAAAAAATTACCTGACCGAGCACCCTGAAGCGACCGATCCCCGGGATTATTTGCAGTCGGCTAAATCCGCAATGCGCGATGTGGTGAGCAAAGTGATTGCCGATTGTGGCTGCGAGGGCAGGGCATAACGCACCTGCCATTTAACAAGGAAAAAACATGAAAACGTTAATTGCCCGGCATAAAGCTGGTGAACATATCGGCATATGTTCAGTCTGTTCTGCCCATCCGTTGGTTATCGAAGCGGCGCTGGCATTTGATCGCAACAGCACGCGCAAAGTGCTGATTGAAGCAACGTCAAACCAGGTCAATCAATTTGGCGGTTATACCGGAATGACACCGGCAGACTTTCGCGAATTTGTTTTTACGATTGCCGATAAAGTTGGGTTTGCACGCGAACGCATTATTCTCGGCGGCGATCATCTGGGGCCAAACTGCTGGCAGCAAGAAAATGCGGATGCGGCGATGGAAAAATCCGTCGAGCTGGTAAAGGAATATGTTCGTGCCGGCTTCAGTAAAATTCATCTTGATGCGTCAATGTCCTGCGCGGGGGATCCCATACCGTTAGCACCAGAAACGGTTGCGGAACGAGCTGCTGTGCTTTGCTTTGCTGCGGAAAGTGTGGCGACAGATTGCCAGCGTGAGCAACTGAGCTATGTCATTGGCACCGAAGTTCCGGTTCCGGGCGGTGAGGCCAGCGCCATTCAGTCAGTACACATCACCCATGTTGAAGATGCCGCCAATACTTTACGTACGCATCAAAAGGCCTTTATTGCCCGTGGGCTGACAGAGGCGTTAACACGTGTGATTGCCATCGTGGTGCAGCCGGGTGTGGAATTTGATCACAGCAATATTATCCATTATCAGCCGCAGGAAGCGCAGCCGCTGGCGCAATGGATAGAAAACACCCGAATGGTTTATGAAGCACATTCTACCGATTACCAGACCCGGACGGCTTATTGGGAATTAGTCCGCGATCACTTTGCAATATTGAAAGTCGGTCCCGCATTAACCTTTGCTTTACGCGAGGCGATATTTGCACTGGCACAAATTGAGCAGGAACTTATCGCCCCTGAAAATCGCAGCGGTTGCCTGGCGGTAATTGAAGAAGTGATGCTCGACGAACCGCAATACTGGAAAAAATATTATCTTACGGGTTTTAACGATTCATTACTGGATATTCGTTACAGCCTGTCGGATCGTATTCGTTATTACTGGCCGCATAGTCGGATTAAAAATAGCGTCGATACGATGATGGTGAATCTTGAAGGCGTGGACATCCCACTGGGCATGATTAGTCAGTATCTTCCCAAACAATTTGAACGCATTCAGTCCGGGGAATTATCAGCAATACCGCATCAGCTGATTATGGATAAAATTTATGATGTTTTGCGCGCCTATCGCTACGGCTGTGCGGAATAAGGACGGTATATGACTAACCTGTTTGTTCGTAGCGGAATTTCTTTTGTCGATCGTAGCGAAGTTTTAACCCATATCGGTAATGAGATGCTCGCCAAAGGTGTGGTTCATGATACCTGGCCACAGGCATTAATTGCCAGAGAAGCAGAATTCCCTATCGGGATAATGCTTGAGCAGCACGCTATTGCAATACCGCATTGTGAGGCGATTCATGCTAAGTCGTCAGCCATTTATCTGTTAAGGCCAACAAATAAAGGGTGATGCTGCCAACTTACTGATTTAGTGTATGATGGTGTTTTTGAGGTGCTCCAGTGGCTTCTGTTTCTATCAGCTGTCCCTCCTGTTCAGCTACTGACGGGGTGGTGCGTAACGGCAAAAGCACCGCCGGACATCAGCGCTATCTCTGCTCTCACTGCCGTAAAACATGGCAACTGCAGTTCACTTACACCGCTTCTCAACCCGGTACGCACCAGAAAATCATTGATATGGCCATGAATGGCGTTGGATGCCGGGCAACAGCCCGCATTATGGGCGTTGGCCTCAACACGATTTTACGTCACTTAAAAAACTCAGGCCGCAGTCGGTAACCTCGCGCATACAGCCGGGCAGTGACGTCATCGTCTGCGCGGAAATGGACGAACAGTGGGGCTATGTCGGGGCTAAATCGCGCCAGCGCTGGCTGTTTTACGCGTATGACAGGCTCCGGAAGACGGTTGTTGCGCACGTATTCGGTGAACGCACTATGGCGACGCTGGGGCGTCTTATGAGCCTGCTGTCACCCTTTGACGTGGTGATATGGATGACGGATGGCTGGCCGCTGTATGAATCCCGCCTGAAGGGAAAGCTGCACGTAATCAGCAAGCGATATACGCAGCGAATTGAGCGGCATAACCTGAATCTGAGGCAGCACCTGGCACGGCTGGGACGGAAGTCGCTGTCGTTCTCAAAATCGGTGGAGCTGCATGACAAAGTCATCGGGCATTATCTGAACATAAAACACTATCAATAAGTTGGAGTCATTACCCGCTGTCGCGCTGGGAGCAAAGAGTGTGACGGCGATCGACATTAGTTCAGAAAAACTGGCACTGGCAAAATCTTTCGGTGCGATGCAAACATTTAACAGTAGCGAAATGAGCGCGCCGCAAATGCAGAGCGTTTTACGCGAACTGCGCTTTAATCAGCTTATCCTCGAGACGGCTGGCGTACCGCAAACTGTCGAACTGGCGGTAGAGATTGCCGGTCCTCATGCCCAACTGGCGCTGGTGGGCACGTTGCATCAGGATCTGCATTTAACATCGGCAACGTTTGGCAAAATATTGCGTAAAGAGCTGACGGTTATCGGCAGTTGGATGAACTACTCCAGCCCTTGGCCGGGGCAGGAGTGGGAAACGGCGAGCCGGTTGCTGACAGAACGTAAGTTAAGCCTGGAGCCATTAATCGCTCACCGTGGAAGCTTTGAAAGCTTCGCCCAGGCGGTGCGTGACATCGCTCGTAATGCTATGCCGGGCAAAGTGTTGCTCATTCCCTGAAACCGCGGGCCAGCGTGATGCTGGCCCGGTATTGTGCAAAACAGATCATTCACCAATGGTCCCCCTTCGTTTACACTAGCCACAATTGAATATGGGTAAATGACGATGAATTCATTCGAGCGAAGGAATAAGATCATCCAATTAGTGAATGAACAGGGAACCGTGCTTGTTCAGGATCTGGCGGGAGTATTTGCTGCCTCGGAAGCGACAATCCGTGCCGATTTGCGCTTTCTCGAACAAAAAGGCGTGGTTACGCGCTTTCATGGCGGTGCGGCGAAAATAATGTCTGGTAATAGTGAAACCGAGACCCAGGAAGTCGGGTTTAAAGAGCGATTTCAGCTCGCCAGCGCGCCAAAAAACAGAATAGCGCAGGCGGCAGTCAAAATGATCCACGAAGGGATGACCGTTATTCTCGACAGCGGAAGTACGACAATGCTTATCGCCGAAGGATTAATGACCGCCAAAAATATCACGGTGATTACCAACAGTCTCCCGGCAGCGTTTGCCCTTTCCGAAAATAAAGACATTACTCTGGTCGTCTGTGGTGGCACGGTCCGCCATAAAACGCGCTCGATGCATGGTTCCATTGCCGAGCGTTCATTACAGGATATTAATGCCGATTTAATGTTTGTCGGTGCTGATGGTATTGATGCGGTTAATGGTATTACGACCTTTAATGAAGGTTATTCTATTAGCGGTGCGATGGTCACAGCCGCTAATAAAGTGATTGCCGTTCTCGATTCATCGAAATTTAACCGTCGCGGTTTTAATCAGGTACTACCAATCGAAAAAATTGACATTATTATTACCGATGATGCTGTGTCAGAGGTGGATAAACTGGCATTGCAGAAGACGCGGGTAAAATTAATTACGGTGTAGTATTGTTCTGTATGCCGGATAAGGTGTTTACACCGCATCCGGCATTACGGATTCTCCCTGGTTCAAGAGAGAATAGTTTGATTAACGCAACAGTGGACAATCTGGTGGTAATCGACAACGCAACGCTGCCGGAAGTATTTCAATATGAAAATTTTGCCCACTCAACGGTTCGCCATCAAGATTAAAGGTGATGTCGTGTGGTGCCTGAATATCAAACCACGACGAAGCGCCTTCGATAATATTCGGGTTATCTTCGTCAGATTTTAAGGTTGATACGAGAGCCGGAAGTATTTCATCGCCGGTAAAAATGCGCAGTTGCAGCAAGCCATCGTTAATTAACGCGTTCGGACACAATTGCTGACCGCCACCGGCCTGACGCCCGTTACCAATACCAATGACCAGGGCGTCACCTTGCCAGTGAAAGTTTTCACCGCGGATTTCACAACGGTCCGGTTGCAGAGTATCCATACGCATTAAGCCATGAATGATGTAAGAGACGCTACCCAGCGCGGCTTTTAATTTTTCCGGCGTTTCTGTGGTAATACGCGTCCCAAATCCGCCTGTCGCCATATTAATAAAACAGGTTTGTTTGTTGACCTGCGCCATATCTATCGCAATGGCGTCACCGGCAATTGCCAGTTTCAGCGCCTTATCCAGTGCCTCAGGAATCCCTACACTGGTGGCAAAATCATTGGCGGTTCCTAATGGCAAAATTCCCAGCGCGGGTATGTCATCCCCCTCACACTGAATCAACGCCGTAGAAACTTCATTAATGGTGCCATCGCCACCACCGGCAATCACCGTTGCGACGCCCAACTTCCGGGCCTCCTCTACATATCGTGCGGCATCGCCTTTCTCCCAGGTGACCCGCACATGGATCGTCATTCCTTCCTCACGCAACAGCATAATTGCTTCGCGCAAGGGTAGATTGTCAGTACTTTTGCCATTAAGAATCAGTAAGCTGGCGGGAAATTCTGCCATGATCGTATGTGCCTTTATGATTGGTCTGTAGATAGTGTAGAGCAGAAAACAAAAGGTGGAGTCAGAACAGGATGAAAGTCGGAGGATAAAAAGTCAGTTCAAGTATGGAGGATTCAGTGGTTACCACCAGGAGCTTGCAATGGGGACAGCGAATACTAACGGCTGCCACCGATAAATTTCAAAAAAGAGCATATACCTAATATTCAACTAAACAGTGGCATCTTCAATATAATATATTAAAGCCCCCATGGAGTTACCCTGAAGGGCCTCAATGTCCGTAATTCCTACTTATGTAGGAAATGTTGTACAGAACATTTATTATAATCCTATTCAATTATAATAATCATGCCATTATTATATTTAAACACTAGAGAGTGTCGTTGGTATTTAATGGGGGAAGGTGAGATGAAAAAGATAGCTGCTATATCATTAATTAGTATTTTTATTATGTCTGGTTGTGCTGTGCATAATGATGAGACAAGTATCGGTAAATTTGGTCTTGCATATAAAAGTAATATTCAGCGTAAACTCGATAACCAATACTACACCGAAGCCGAAGCTTCTTTAGCCAGGGGTAGAATATCTGGTGCAGAAAATATAGTAAAAAATGATGCAACTCATTTCTGTGTTACTCAGGGCAAAAAAATGCAAATAGTTGAGCTGAAGACAGAAGGTGTAGGATTACATGGTGTCGCTCGTCTGACATTCAAATGTGGAGAGTGAGAATATTTTTTGGTAAGCGTCAAATATGCGCGTTCTGGCTGTGCGTAGCCGGAACCTGTGGGAGCACGATGCCGATAAGTGAAAGGCATCGTGCTATGAAGGAGGATTCTATCGATGTGGTCAATGGAAGACGGTTACCAGAGATAGGGCTTATGCATAAAAAAATAAGCCCGTGTAAGGGAGATTACACAGGCTAAGGAGGTGGTTCCTGGTACAGCTAGCATTTTATGGGTTATGTTTTTCAGCGAAACGGATGATAACCTTAATAAATGCAGCTGTATGTGATCGGTTTCTAAGAATTTTCCATCCGGGAAAAATAATCGAAATTAATCACTTACCGTGTGGGTTACGCGTGGTTTCCCCGGAGAAATTACGCATCAGCAGAGCGTAATTGAGCTCAAGATCCTGCGGGACCGGGAGCCACACAGTATAACCATCGCCTGGTGCGACCGGCATCGCTTCACCTTTGGCGTTTTCCATGTGCTCAAGGGTAAAGTTAATGTTGCCTTGCGGCGTCATCAGCTCAAGGCTGTCGCCAACGGAGAATTTATTTTTCACCGCTACCGCCGCGAGGTCCCCCTTGCGCTCACCGGTAAACTCACCAACAAACTGCTGGCGGTCAGAAACTGAATAACCGTATTCGTAGTTCTGATAATCGTCGTGAGTATGACGACGCAGGAAACCTTCGGTATAGCCACGATGCGCCAGACCTTCCAGAGTTTCCAGCAGGCTGGTATCGAACGGTTTGCCCGCAGCGGCGTCATCGATAGCTTTACGGTAAACCTGTGCGGTGCGTGCGCAATAGTAGAAAGATTTAGTACGGCCTTCGATTTTCAGCGAATGCACGCCCATTTTGGTCAGGCGTTCTACATGGGCGATGGCGCGCAGATCTTTCGAGTTCATGATGTAAGTGCCGTGCTCATCTTCAAACGCGGTCATATACTCGCCCGGACGCTGGGCTTCTTCGATCATAAACACTTTGTCGGTTGGCGCGCCGATACCCAGCGTCGGCTCAACATTTTGCACCGGAATCGGCTCGTACTTGTGTACGATGTTGCCAACGTCATCTTCTTTCCCTTCCTGGACGTTGTACTCCCAGCGGCAGGCGTTGGTGCAGGTACCCTGGTTCGGATCGCGCTTGTTGATATAGCCAGAGAGCAGGCAGCGACCGGAGTAGGCCATGCACAGTGCGCCGTGAACGAAGATCTCGATCTCCATATCCGGCACCTGATTGCGGATCTCTTCAATCTCTTCCAGCGACAGCTCGCGAGAGAGGATCACGCGGGTCAGGCCCATTTGCTGCCAGAATTTCACCGTCGCCCAGTTTACGGCGTTAGCCTGCACCGAGAGGTGGATCGGCATTTCAGGGAAGTGCTCACGCACCAGCATAATCAGCCCTGGATCGGACATAATCAGCGCATCCGGCCCCATTTCCACCACCGGTTTCAGGTCACGGATAAAGGTTTTCAGCTTGGCGTTGTGCGGTGCAATGTTGACCACGACATAAAACTTTTTCCCCAGCGCGTGGGCTTCATTGATGCCGAGCTGAAGATTTTCGTGGTTGAATTCGTTGTTGCGCACACGCAGGGAGTAACGCGGCTGGCCCGCATAAACAGCATCTGCGCCATAAGCGAAAGCGTAACGCATATTTTTCAGCGTTCCCGCCGGGGAAAGGAGTTCCGGTTTAAACATAATTCTCTCGTTCTGATGACAGGTCAGATCCGCTTCACCTGATGAAGCGGTTAGGGGAGTGCCCCCACTTTAAGGGCGGGCATTGTAGCGCTGTGGGGGGATCTGGTAAAGCGCCGGACGCCAACAACCCACGCCCGGCATCGTAATTACGTATTGTCTTTCACCGTCTGGCTTGTGCCATTGGCTTTAACGGAGGCAATTCCGGTTTCACGAGATTGCGCGGTGGCGTACATCTGGCTGGAGCCGATAATTTGATGATTAGCGGCTTTCAGATTGAAATAGAATTTGCCGTTACTTGCCGTTTTTTTCTCATAGCGTTCTTCTTGCGGGCTGTTGCTACGCACCGACGCGATGCCCTTTTCCGCAGAGGCTTTTGAGGTATAAAGCTCGCTGGTGAGGATAGTCTCACCATTGCCCGCTTTTAGCACAAACCGGAACTGATTATCACTGCTCTTACTGAGTTCAAACCAACCAGCCATAATGACTCCTTGATTGAAATTGTGTATCGAAAACAGCATCTAAAGGTGCTGTTTACCGATTAAAGTATGAGCGATTTTCTGATGCCTGCCAGGGCGGAGAGATAATGTCAGTTTGCTGACCATGCGTGGGATAATGTTGCCGGATCTGGTCTGAACGCCATCTCCGGCTAACAAAATAATGTCGCTAAAACTAAACGATGCGGCAGGCGTCGGCTTCCCAGCGGTAACCGACGCCATAAACGGCGCGGATAAATGACTGTTCGGCGTCGAGAGATTCCAGCTTGCGGCGCAGGTTTTTAATGTGGCTGTCGATGGTGCGGTCGGTTACTACGCGGTAGTCGTCATAAAGATGATTGAGCAATTGCTCGCGGGAGAACACTTTTCCTGGTTCGTGAGAGAGCGTTTTCAGCAGACGAAATTCCGCAGGCGTCAGGTCAAGCATTTTACCGCGCCATGAAGCCTGAAAACGACCTTCGTCGATAATCAACGGGCTTTCAGCATCCTGTTGCTGCAACTCGCGCTGCGGTTTGCAACGGCGCAAAATGGTTTTGACGCGCGCTACCACTTCCCGTGGGCTGTACGGCTTACAGATATAATCATCTGCGCCAATCTCCAGCCCCAGCAGGCGATCGATCTCTTCGATTTTTGCCGTCACCATCACGATCGGAATGTCAGAAAAACGACGAATTTCCCGGCACAGCGTCAGGCCATCGGTGCCAGGGAGCATCAGATCTAACAGGATCAGATCCGGTGGTGTCTGGCGCACATACGGCAGTACCTGATCGCCGTGGCTGATAAGCGTCGGCGCATAGCTCGCAGCACGCAGATAATCAATGAGCAACTGCCCCAGCTTCGGTTCATCTTCCACGATCAAAATACGCGGTGTGTTTTCGTCGATTGGTAACTCGGTCATACTTCTCTCTGTAAATCCCGTTCCAGCGGTAACTCTACTGTAATGCTTACCCCGCCAAAAGGCGAATGGGCAGCAATAATGCGACCATTATGTGCTTCAACAATGTTCAGGCAAATCGCCAGCCCCAGCCCGGAACCGCCGCTGGCACGGTTGCGGGAACCTTCGGTGCGATAAAAACGTTCAAACAATTTTTGTAGCTGATCGTCACTGACACCTGGCGCACTGTCGGCAAAGGTCAGGCGCACCGTTTTGTCGCGCTGCCCGGCAGAGATTTGCAGGCTGCCGCCGCTGTCAGTGTAGCGCAGGCTGTTTTCCAGTAAGTTATTGAATAACTGCATTAAACGGTCGCGATCGCCAAATACGGTAATACTGTCTGGCAGGGAAAATTGCAGTTTCAGGCCACGACTGGCGAATCGTTCGCGAAATGCGCCGCCCGCCACTTCCAGCAGTGGGATCAAATCTACCGGTGCTTTTTGATAGGCGAGAGCGCCTTCATCAGACATCGACAACTGATGGAGATCGTCAACCAGTTTGGTCAGTGTACCGACCTCCGCCTGTAAAGACGCCACCGTCTCCGGCGTGAATTTACGCACGCCATCCTGAATGGCTTCCAGTTCACCGCGCAGCACCGCTAATGGCGTACGCAGTTCGTGAGAAATATCGGCCATAAAATCGCGCCGCATTTGCTGGTTTTTCTCCAGTGTGCTGGCAAGCTGGTTGAAGTCTTGCGCCAGTTTGCCCAGTTCATCTTCACTGGTGGGCGTTACGCGGGTAGTGAAATCGCCCGCCGCCAGTTTGTGCGTGCCATCGACAAGTCGTTTTACCGGTGCCAGTAAACCGCGCGCCAGCAGAAAAGTGGCAAGTGCCGCGAGTAACGTTGCCAGGGCGACAATCAACCAGCTGGTTTGCCGCTGTTGTTTATCGAAATTGATATCAGTATTGCGCGTTAACCGCTCAACGGGGGAGGCGATCACCGCGCCAACTTCCGCACCGTTGACCAGAATGGGTCGCCGTGTACCGTCAGGTGGAATCGGCGCTCGCGGACCAACCAGCACTTTGTTGTTTTGATCAACCACCCAGAACTGGGTACGCCAGCCGTGCGGTGGCATACCCGGGCCGGGTTTATCTTCCGAATTATCGTGTTCAAATGAACGCAGGATCTGAAAGACAAAGCGATCATTGTTGCGCAGGAAGCGCCAGTTGCCATGCTGCGCATACTGCTCGCCAAGCGCATCACTTAACAGTTGTAATCGCTGTTCATTACCATGCTTGATGTAATCAATAAAGCCACGCTCAAAACTGATACGCACCGCCCAGTGCATACTGATCAGCAAGACAATGCAGGTGGCGAAAATCGCCAGAAACAGTTTGCCGGTAATACCGGGTCGCCAGAACTTCATTGCGCGCTCCTTTTTCGCCGCGAAATAGCTACATTTTGATGCGTATCGTTCGGCACTCTGGCAAAGATGAACGCCGGAAGGGCGATGATCAACGCCATGCTAAGCCAGGTGTACATAAAGACGGTTTGTGTGGTGCCGCTGTCGACGCTGACATGCTGTGAACCAAAAAGTCCCAGCAACAGCCCGGCGATAGTGACGCCGATACTCATCGACAATTGCATAATCATCGACAGCAGGCTGTTGCCGCTGCTCGCCAGATTGTCCGGGAGATCTTTCAGCGTCAGGGTGTTCATGGAGGAGAAACGCGTCGAGTTGACCATCCCTTGTAAAAACAGGACGAACGGCAAAACGTAGTACCAGCCCAGCAGGGCGGTAGTCATAAACAACAGGGTGACCAGCGACAGACCCAGCGTGGTCGCTACCAGTACCCGACGATAACCAAAGCGATTCACCACCTGTACCACAATTCGCTTCATTCCCATGCTGCCAAGCACCATCGGGATCATCATCAGTCCGGCATGAAACGGCGAGAAACCGAGGCCAATTTGCAGGAAAACCGGTGTCATAAAGGGCAACATGCCACTGCCAATACGTCCGGCAAAGCTCCCCGCCAGGCCCAGCGAAAAGGTACGAGTACGGAACAGTTTCAGACTGAACAGGGCACGGTTGTTATTTCTGGCGTGCAGCAGATAAAGCACCAGTGCCACCACGCCAACTGCGACCAGGCCTGCAATCGTCAGCGGCGATAAACCTGTACCTTTACTGCCGTCCAGCGCCAGGGTTAATACCGCCATGCCAACCGCCAGCAATAAAAATCCGGAGAGATCAAAGCGCCGCGTCTGCATGGTGTAGTTCGGCATTAACAGCAATGTGGCGATCGCACCGATAATCCCCACCGGAATGTTGATCAAAAAGATCCAGTGCCACGATGCGTACTCCACCAGCAGACCGCCGAGCGCCGGACCGAGCAGCGGACCGACCTGACCGGGTAACGTGACAAAGGTCATCGCCGCCATATATTGCTCGCGCGGTACGATTTTCATCACCGTCAATCTGCCGACCGGCACCATCATCGCGCCGCCAACGCCCTGTAACGCGCGTGCCAGCAACAGTTCGTTCAGCGTGCCGGAAAGCGCGCAAAACAGTGAACCGAGAGTAAACAGCACGATGGCGGTAAAGAAAATATTGCGCACGCCGACTTTGTCCGCCAGCCAGCCGCTGGCGGGCAGCATCACCGCCACGGTCAGCACATAAGAGACAATGACCATGTGCATATGCAACGGACTTTCCCCGAGGCTTTGCGCCATTGAGGGAAGGGCGGTGTTTACGATGGTGGTGTCCAGCGACTGCATAAAGAAGCCGAAAGCCACAATCCACAATTGCCAACGGGTGCTGTCGGGAAGATCTGTCATTTACTCGGTTACCGTTTGTTTAGGTTTACGCGAAAAACGCAGCCGCAGACGGTCGAAAAAGAGATACACCACCGGCGTGGTATACAGCGTAAGGAGCTGGCTCATTACCAGTCCGCCGACAATGGTGATCCCCAGGGGTTGCCGCAGCTCCGAGCCGTCGCCGCCCGACAATACCAGCGGCAGCGCACCAAACAGCGCCGCCAGGGTAGTCATCATAATCGGGCGAAAACGCAGCAGACAGGCCTGGAAAATAGCTTCCTGCGGCGTCAGGTTACCGTGCCGTTGGGCTTCAAGCGCAAAATCGACCATCATAATGGCGTTTTTCTTCACGATGCCGATTAATAGCATGATCCCTATCAGGGCGATTAGGCTGAACGGGGCATTGAACAGCTCCAGCGCCAACAGCGCTCCAACGCCCGCCGAGGGCAGGGTGGAGAGAATCGTCAGCGGATGTACGTAACTCTCGTAAAGGATACCCAGCACGATATACACCGTGGCGATGGCGGCGATAATCAGGATCACCTGCGAGTTCATCGTCTCCTGGAACACCTGCGCCGTGCCGGCAAAACTGCCGCGCACCGTCGAAGGCACACCAAGCTGGGTCATTGCGCGATCGATCGCCGCACTGGCGTCCGAGAGCGATTTTCCGGTCGGCAGGTTAAACGAAATGGTCGAGGCCGCCGATAATCCCTGATGATTCACCGATAGTGGGGCATTCGCCGGTTGCCATTTAGCGAAATACGACAGCGGGATCGCTTTGCCTTCGTTATTGATAACGAACATTTTTTCCAGCGCACTGATGTCCTGGGTATAGCGCGGATCCACTTCCATCACCACTTTATACTGGTTCATCGGCTGGTAAATGGTCGAGATTTGCCGCTGACCGAAGGCGTTATTTAACAGACTGTTGGCGGCTTGTACGTCGATTCCCAGCCGTGCCATGGTGTCGCGGTCGTAAACCAGATTCATCTCCGCGCCGTTATCCTGCTGATCGGAGTTCACGTCCGCCAGTTCCGGCAACGTCGCCAGTTTTTTGCGGATTTTCGGCTCCCATTCTCGCAGTGCCGCCAGGTCGTCGGATAACAACGTGTACTGGTAGCTGGCGTTCGACTGACGCCCACCAACGCGAATATCCTGTACCGCCATCAGGAACAGATTCGCCCCCGGTTCTTTCGCCAGTTTTACGCGCAGACGGTCGATAATTTGCTGCGCCGTTTCGCTGCGTTCGTCGCGTGGCTTGAGGGTGATAAACATCATCCCGCTGTTCACTCGCGAACCGCCTGTAAAGCCGGTGACATTATCCACTGCCGGATCGTCACGGATAATTTTCATGAAATCCTGCAACTTACCGCGCATCGCCTGAAACGAAATACTCTGATCCGCCTGAATCCCGCCCATCAACACGCCAGTGTCCTGCTCCGGGAAGAAGGTTTTCGGGATCGAGATATACAGCCAGATATTCAGCGCAATGGTGCCAAGCAGCACCACGCCCACCAGACGGGTATGATTGAGCACCCATTTCAGTGACTTGCCGTAGCCTTGTTGCAGGGCTACCAACATGCGACCAAAACCACGCAGTCGCTTTTGCTCGCGCGGCTTGCTGGCTTTCAGCATCCAGCCACACATCATTGGCGTTAATGTCAGAGAAACCAGCAACGATATACCAATGGCGACAGAAAGCGTCACGGCAAATTCGCGTAACAGTCGGCCCGGCAATCCGCCCATCAACAGCAGCGGCAGGAACACCGCCACCAGTGACAGACTCATCGACAGCACCGTAAAACCGACTTCGCGAGTACCTTGCAGTGCGGCTTGCAACGGTTTCATTCCCGCTTCCAGATGACGTGCAATGTTTTCCAGCACCACGATGGCGTCATCCACCACGAAACCAGTAGCGATGGTGAGCGCCATTAACGAAAGGTTATTGAGACTGAATCCGCACAGGTACATCGCCGCAAACGTACCAATCAGCGAAACCGGCACCGAAACGGCGGGAATAATAGTGGCGCGACCCGAGCGCAGGAATAAAAACACCACCAGAATCACCAGCGCCACCGAGATAATCAGCGTTTGCTCGACTTCTTCCAGCGAGGCGCGAATGGTGGGGGAGCGATCCTGGGCAATTTGCAGATCAATCGCCGCCGGAATGGTTTCCTGCAACTCCGGTAATTTTGCCCGGATGCTGTCAACCGTCTGGATAATATTGGCTTCCGGCAGTTTGCGGATCATCAGTAAAATAGCCGGTTTGGCGTTGGTCATCCCGGCGTTGCGCACATCCTGCACTGAGTCGGTCACCGTCGCCACATCGCCCAGACGAACCGCGCCGCCGTTGTTGTAGTGAATAATCAACGGCTGATATTCAGCGGCGGTTTTTAGCTCATCATTGGTCTGGATCTGCCAGCGGTGAGTGCCATCTTCCAGCGCGCCCTGCGGTTTACGCACGTTGGCATTGCTGACGGCGGTGCGTACGTCGTCCAGCGACACGCCCTGATTAAACAGCGCCTGCGGATTCAGCCCGACGCGTACGGCGGGCAGTGAGCTGCCTCCGACATCGACATCACCAACACCGTCGATTTGCGAAATCGTCGGAGCCAGCTGCGTCGAGGCGAAATCGTACAGTTCACCCTGCGAATAAGTATCGGACGTCAGCGTGAGGATCATAATTGGCGCATCCGACGGGTTCGCTTTGCGATAGGTCGGGCGGCTGGGCATCCCACTGGGCAGCAAACTTTGTGCAGCGTTGATCGCCGCCTGCACATCACGCGCTGCGCCGTTGATATCCCGGTCAAAATCAAACTGCAAAATAATACGCGTGCTGCCGAGCGAACTGCTGGAGGTCATTTCACTGACTCCGGCAATGCGCCCAAGTGAGCGCTCCAGCGGCGTGGCAACGGAAGACGCCATTGTTTCTGGTGACGCACCGGGCAGCGAGGCGCTGACGATAATCACCGGAAAATCGACCTGCGGCAGCGGGGCGACCGGCAGCATACGGAAGCCCAGTATGCCGCACAGGGTAATGGCAACCGACAGTAAAATCGTCGCCACCGGGCGGTAAATGAAGAGGGCAAAAAACTTCACTTACGCCTCCTCTTCATGACGGGCAAAGCGGCTTTTGGTCCACAATGCCAGGCGGTCGAACAGCAAATAAATCACCGGCGTGGTAAACAGCGTCAGCACCTGGCTGACAATCAGACCGCCGACCATGCCGATACCTAACGGACGACGCAGTTCCGCGCCGACCCCGGTACTCAACATCAGCGGCAGCGCGCCAAGCAGAGCCGCCAGAGTGGTCATCAGGATCGGACGAAAACGCAACAGACAAGCCTGGTAGATTGCCTCGCGCGGCGACATGCCTTGCTCGCGCTCAGCAGCCAGCGCGAAGTCGATCATCATGATGGCGTTCTTCTTCACGATACCGATCAGCAAAATAATGCCGATAATCGCAATCACATCCAGTTCGCTACCGGCAATCATTAACGCCAGCAGGGCGCCAACACCTGCCGTGGGTAGCGTCGAGAGAATGGTGATCGGGTGAATAAAGCTCTCGTACAGAATGCCGAGCACGATATACATCGCCACCACCGCCGCGACAATCAGCCAGACAGTGCTGCCCAGCGCCGACTGGAAGGCGAGGGTGCTGCCCTGGAACTGCGTGGTGATATCCACCGGCAGATTCAGCGTCTTTTCGGTGTCCATAATCGCCTGCACCGCATCGCCCAGCGAATAGTTATCTGGCACGTTAAAAGAGATGGTCGTTACCGGGAACTGATCCAGATGGTTGATGGAAAGCGGCGCAAAACGCTGTTCAACTTTGGCAATTGAGCTTAACGGCACCACGCCGCCGTCGCTGCTGGTCAGGCGAATGGTATCTAGCGCCGCAAGCCCTGGGGTATTTTCGGTGTTGTGCTCCAGCACCACGCGATACTGGTTGGCCTGAGTATAAATAGTGGAAATCAGCCGCTGACCAAACGCGTTGTACAGGGCGTTATCGACATCCGCCATGCTGATCCCCAGACGGCTGGCGCTGTCGCGATCAACATTGACATACGCCACCAGCCCTTTGTCCTGCCAGTCGCTGGAGACATCAGAAAGCTGTGGCAGTTGCTGGAGTTTTTCCATCAACTGTGGCACCCAGGTACTGAGCGCATCCAGTGACGTGGCCTGCAAGGTAAACTGGTACTGGGTGCGGCTGACCTGAGTATCAATAGTCAGATCCTGCGTTGGTTGCAGGAAGAGATCGACGCCCGGCACTTTATCTACCGCCGTTTGCAGACGGGCGATGACTTTTTGCACCCGATCATCACGTTCATCCAACGGTTTGAGGTTGATTTGTAAACGTGCACTGTTCAGCGACGGGTTAGTGCCATCAACGCCAACAAATGAGGTCAGGCTTTGCACTGCCGGATCCTGCAAAATCACGTCCGCGACCTGGCGTTGTCGCTGGGCCATATTGGCAAAGGAGCTGGATTGCGGTGCCTGCAAAGTGCCCTGAATAATGCCATTGTCCTGTACCGGGAAGAAACCTTTCGGAATGAACACCCACAGCAGCACGCTAAGCAGCAGCGTGCTGAGTGCCACGCTTAAGGTCAGCCACGGATGATTCAGCACTTTCGCCAGTCCACGACCATAGGCGGCGATTATCCTGTCGAACATTTTTTCCGAGGCACGGGAGAAGCGGTTCTGTTTACGCAACGACTCCTGGCTGAGCATCCGCGCGCACATCATCGGTGTCAGGGTCAGCGACACCACCGCTGAGATCAAAATCGCTACCGCCAGGGTAATAGCAAATTCTCGGAACAGTCGCCCGACGATATCGCCCATAAACAGCAGTGGGATCAACACCGCAATCAGTGAGAAGGTCAGCGAGATAATGGTAAAGCCGATTTCACCTGCGCCCTTGAGCGCCGCCGCCAACGGTTTTTCGCCTTTTTCGATATAGCGGGAAATGTTTTCGATCACCACGATGGCGTCATCGACCACGAACCCGGTGGCGATAGTTAACGCCATCAGCGTCAGGTTATTGATTGAAAAATCGAGAAACACCATAACCGCGAAAGTGCCGATTAACGACAGCGGTACAGCAACACCGGGAATGATGGTCGCCGGAATATTGCGCAAAAACAGGTAGATAATCATGACTACCAGCGCGATAGCCATCATCAATTCAAACTGAGTATCATCGACGGATGCGCGGATATTGGTGGTGCGATCGGAAAGCACTGTCACCTTCACCGATTTCGGCAGACTCTCAGTGAGCTGTGGCAGCATCTGCCGAATGCTGTCGGCGGTGGAGATAATGTTAGCACCGGGCTGGCGCTGAACATTCATCACAATGGCCTGTTCTTTGTTCGCCCACGCGCCGAGCCAGCTGTTTTCTGCACCTTGCTCTACAGTTGCGACATCGCCCAGACGAATTGGCGCGCCGTTCTGGTAGGCGATGATTAGCTGGCGATACTCTTCGGCGGATTGCATCTGGTCGTTCGCGGAAAGCGTGACCGCACGGGAAGGGCCGTCGAGGCTACCTTTTGCCGAGTTAACGTTAGCGCCGGTAATGGCGGTGCGCACGGTTTCGCTGGTCAGGCCGAGGGCGGCAATCGCCTGAGCGTTAAGTTTGACGCGAACAGCCGGACGCTGACCGCCGGAAAGCGTCACCAGGCCGACGCCGGAAATCTGCGAGATTTTCTGCGCGACGCGGGTTTCCACCATATCTTCCACTTGCGTCATCGGCATGGCGGTTGAGGTGACGGCGAGCGTCATGATCGGCGGATCTGCCGGGTTCACTTTGCTGTAAACCGGCGGGTTAGGCAGATCGCTCGGCAACAAGTTGGTCGCAGCGTTAATCGCGGCCTGCACTTCCTGCTCGGCGACATCGAGCGGTAATGTTAGCTGGAACTGCAAAGTGATAACTGACGCACCGCCGGAACTTTGCGACGACATCTGTTTCAGGCCAGACATCTGCCCGAACTGGCGTTCTAGCGGCGCGGTAACGGCAGAGGTCATGACATCCGGGCTGGCACCTGGGTAGAGCGTGACCACCTGAATGGTCGGATAGTCCACTTCCGGCAGCGCCGAAACGGGCAGGGCGCGATAACCGATAATCCCGGCGAGTAAGATCGCCACCATCAGCAGCGTGGTGGCCACAGGACGCATAATAAACAGGCGCGACGGGCCGCCTGTGCTGCTCGGGGGTAACACCTGCATCAGGAGCGTGCTCCTTTTTTCGCGTATTCGCGGCTGGTGGCTTTCTCTTCCGGAGTAGTGGCGCTCTGGGCTTCCACCACTTCCACTTTCGCCCCTTCGGTCAGGCGATCAATGCCGTCTGTCACCACGCGATCGCCCGCAGAAATACCTGCACGGATCACCACTTTCTGACTGTCCTGAATGCCCGGCGTCACCAGATGTTTGCTGACCTTGTTTTCGCTATTCAGCACCCAGACAAAATGGCCTTCATTGCCCATTTGCAGGGCGGCTGTTGGGATCACTACGGCGTTTTGTTCGGTGTCGACTAACATGCGCGCGTTAACAAACTGATTGGGAAACAGCGCATCATCCTGATTATTAAAGCGTGCTTTCACTTTAATCGTACCGGTAGTGGCATCGATTTGGTTATCTAGACTTAACAGCGTGCCTTCACTTAATTTCTTCGAGTTGGTGCGATCCCAGGCTTCTACCACCAGCGGTTTTCCGGCTTTCTGCGCCTGCACTACGGTAGCGATATCGCTTTCCGGCAGGGTAAAGACTAAATCGATAGGATGCGTCTGGGTGATCACCACGATCCCGGTGGTATCACCACTGGAGATTTGGTTACCAACATCAACCTGCTTGAGACCAACGCGACCATCGACTGGTGCGGTAATCCGGCTCCAGTCGAGTTGCAGCTGCGCGCTGGCAACGCTTGCTTCATCAGCCTTAATGGTGCCTTCGGTTTCACTGACCAGCGCCTGTTGGGCATCCAGCTCCTGGCGGGAAACGAGATTGGTTTTTGCCAGTTGTTGATAACGCGCCAGGTCACGGCGGGCGTTGGCAAGCGTGGCTTTATCTTTTGCCAGTTGGCCCTGGGCTTGTGCTAATGCAACTTTGAACTGGCTGGGGTCAATTTCTGCCAGTAAATCGCCTGCTTTGACCTGCTGGCCTTCCTGGAAATGTAACGCTATCAGTTGGCCGTCCACGCGGCTGCGCACCGTAACGGTATTAGCGGCGGTAATGGTGCCAAGCCCGGTGAGGTAACGCGGAACTGCCTGTTCTACGGCGGTCGCCGCCTGAACCGGGGCTAATGGGCCGGAACGCATACCACGTCGACCACCCGCTGGCGATTGCTGCGCTTGTTTCGTCGCCCCTGGGGCTGCACTCCGGGAGTCATTGCGGCCTTGCCAGAACCAGAATGCGGCGATGGCGGCGATAACCACCACGATTACGATTACCCAACGGGATTTATAACTACCTTTCATCGTTAAGAGTTTCTCTTCCTGAAACGTTTCGCGGAATGATACTAGTGTAGCCAGCCAATAAGGGAGAAAAATGGAGGAATTATGAAACACTGTCTGGAATCGTCTGAATGACGGGCACATTTGCGAGCACGCATCCAGTAATAACACAGGAAACTATTTTATCTACGCGTTAGCGATAGACTGCTTGCATGGCGAAAGGAGGTAAGCCGACGATTTCAGCGGGACGCTGAAACGGGAAAGCCCCTCCCGAGGAAGGGGCCATAAATAAGGAAAGGGTCATGATGAAGCTACTCATCATCGTGGTGCTCTTAGTCATAAGCTTCCCCGCTTACTAAGACTACCAGGGCGGGGGAAACCCCGCTCTACCCTCACTCCTGAAAGTATGCCTTCACGATAAGATTGTCAATCCGCAGGCTTTGTAGTCTGCGATCCTGCCAGCAAATATTCTTTGCGAGTCGTTACGCAATAATCACAGAGGAAACTATTTTATTCACGCGTTAGCGATAGACTGCATTCAGGGCGAAAGGAGGTAAGCCGATGATTTCAGCGGGACGCTGAAACGGGAAAGCCTCTCCCGGAGAAGAGGGCTTTTAATAAGGAAAGGGTTATGATGAAGCACGTCATCATACTGGTGATACTCTTAGTGATTAGCTTCCAGGCTTACTAAGAACACCAGGGGGAGGGGGAAACCTCTCCCTAACCCTCACTCCTGAAATTATGTCACTCCGCCCTTAGTGTCAATCGACGGCTCTCCGTTCTTGCGAGGCGAATAGCAAAATTTTCTGCGCCGCCGGGCCTAATTCTGAAAGTTTCTTCGTTTGCTCTTATTTCATTATTGCAGTCGGTATGATACCGGACCTCGATAATTCTCTAAGAAAGGATTTCTTATGAGCGAACAAATCACGTTTGCCACCAGCGATTTTGCCAGTAACCCGGAACCACGTTGCCCCTGCATTTTGCTGCTGGATGTTTCTGGTTCTATGAACGGTAGACCTATTAATGAACTTAACGCCGGATTGGTTACCTTTCGTGATGAACTGCTTGCTGATCCGCTGGCTTTAAAAAGAGTGGAACTCGGCATTGTGACGTTCGGCCCGGTGCATGTGGAACAACCCTTTACCAGCGCCGCTAATTTTTTTCCGCCCATCCTGTTTGCCCAGGGCGATACACCAATGGGTGCGGCCATTACCAAAGCCCTGGATATGGTAGAGGAGCGGAAACGTGAGTATCGTGCAAATGGTATTTCGTATTATCGCCCGTGGATTTTCCTGATTACCGATGGTGCACCAACCGATGAGTGGCAGGCTGCAGCCAACAAAGTGTTTCTGGGGGAAGAAGATAAAAGGTTTGCTTTCTTTTCCATCGGTGTTCAGGGGGCGGATATGAAGACGCTGGCACAAATTAGCGTTCGTCAGCCTTTGCCTCTGCAAGGATTACAATTCCGTGAACTGTTTAGCTGGTTATCCAGTTCGCTGCGTTCGGTTTCCCGCTCCACGCCGGGAACGGAAGTTGTGCTGGAAGCGCCAAAAGGCTGGACGTCAGTGTGAGCTGGCGTCTGGTCTATGCATCAACCGTTGGAACGTCGCACATCAGCGCGGACTTGCCTTGTCAGGATGCCTGCCAGATGCAGATTGCCTGGTTAAATGACCAGCAGCCATTATTGTCGGTATTTGTCGCTGATGGCGCAGGCAGTGTCTCGCAGGGTGGCGAAGGCGCGATGCTCGCCGTCAATGAAGCGATGGCTTATATGTCGCAAAAAGTGCAGGGCGGGGAATTGGGGCTTAATGATGTCCTCGCCACAAATATGGTACTGACCATTCGTCAACGACTTTTTGCCGAGGCGGAAGCCAAAGAATTAGCGGTTCGCGATTTTGCCTGCACATTTCTGGGACTGATTTCATCGCCTGACGGCACCTTGATTATGCAGATTGGCGATGGCGGCGTGGTGGTAGATTTGGGTCACGGTCTGCAATTGCCTCTCACGCCGATGGCGGGTGAATATGCCAACATGACGCACTTCATTACCGACGAAGATGCCGTTTCCAGACTGGAAACTTTCACCAGCACTGGGCGTGCGCACAAAGTTGCAGCATTTACGGATGGTATCCAGCGACTGGCGTTAAATATGCTGGATAATTCTCCTCATGTGCCTTTCTTTACCCCGTTTTTCAATGGACTGGCGGCAGCAACGCAGGAACAACTCGATTTATTACCTGAATTGTTAAAGCAGTTTTTGTCCAGCCCGGCGGTAAACGAGCGTACGGATGATGATAAAACGTTGGCACTGGCGCTGTGGGCAGAGTGAGTTTCTCATGGCGGTTGAAGACAACAATTCAACCGCCAGTTTAAACAATAAATATAACGGCTGATTAGCGAACTAATTTTGCTCTTAGCTCGTCGGCTTCTTCTTTTGGATAGGTGACCAATAAAGGATCAATGGTATAACCGCCGTAAATTTTATCCCCGCGCGTATACATCCAGTCTGAAATATCTTCTTTCTTGATTTTCCACTCCTGGCCATATTCTACGTTTGTAACAATACCAGGGTCATTGCTGATTACGCCAATAAACATGCCGTTAGAATAAGTGACATCCGTAAGCCAGAAATGCTCGGTTCTTCCGTGATCGGTTATCGGGGCTTTGACTGCGAAAGTATCGGCATCTTTTTTATTCATAACCTCGATGAATTTATCGGTTTCTTTCCGCGCATGTTTAATCGCGTCAGACATCGCTTGTTTATCATAACCTCCCGTCACTAACGTATCCGAAACTTCACTAAAGCCCGCGGTAGTAAAAAATAGCAGACTCAACATAAGTAATATCTTTTTCATTTTTTCTCCAGAATCCCTTTGTAGTCAAAGTTAGCAAAAACCTGTGGAAGTTAATCATTATCAGGCCGAAATTGAATTGTATCCTGATAAAATTGCATTATCATTTTTATTCTTGAGTGGGTTTTCCCCATATGGAAATAATTTTAATGGTTAGTTGTTATTATTCATTGAAATATAATATAACTACCCGCGAAATATTATGAAAACAAATATAAAAGTATTTACATCGACAGGTGAATTGACCACTCTTGGCCGTGAACTGGGCAAAGGTGGTGAAGGCGCGGTTTATGATATCGAGGAGTTTGTCGATAGCGTCGCCAAGATTTATCACACGCCGCCACCCGCCTTAAAACAGGACAAACTTGCCTTTATGGCTGCGACAGCTGACGCGCAGTTGTTGAATTATGTCGCCTGGCCGCAGGCAACGCTTCACGGTGGACGAGGCGGAAAAGTTATCGGTTTTATGATGCCAAAAGTTTCTGGTAAAGAACCGATTCATATGATCTATAGCCCGGCACATCGTCGCCAGAGTTACCCTCATTGTGCGTGGGATTTTCTACTCTATGTTGCGCGCAATATTGCTTCATCTTTTGCTACGGTTCACGAGCACGGGCACGTCGTGGGTGACGTAAACCAGAACAGTTTTATGGTAGGTCGCGACAGCAAAGTGGTACTGATTGATAGCGACTCCTTTCAAATTAACGCCAATGGCACACTGCATTTATGCGAAGTCGGCGTGTCGCATTTTACGCCGCCAGAGCTACAAACCTTGCCATCATTTGTCGGTTTTGAACGCACAGAAAATCACGATAATTTTGGCCTTGCGTTGCTAATTTTTCACGTCTTGTTTGGTGGGCGGCATCCTTATTCTGGTGTGCCGCTTATCTCTGATGCGGGTAATGCGCTGGAGACGGATATTACCCATTTCCGTTATGCCTACGCGTCAGATAATCAGCGACGTGGTTTAAAACCGCCGCCACGATCTATTCCGCTATCGATGTTACCGAGTGATGTTGAAGCCATGTTTCAGCAGGCATTCACGGAAAGTGGCGTGGCAACCGGGCGTCCGACGGCTAAAGCGTGGGTAGCGGCACTGGACTCTCTACGCCAACAGTTAAAGAAATGTATCGTTTCAGCAATGCATGTTTACCCCGCTCATTTGACTGACTGCCCGTGGTGTGCGCTGGATAATCAAGGTGTTATCTATTTTATTGATCTCGGCGAAGAGGTCATTACCACCGGCGGGAATTTTGTGCTGGCGAAAGTCTGGGCGATGGTGATGGCGTCAGTAGCACCGCCAGCATTGCAACTGCCATTACCCGATCATTTCCAACCGACTGGCAGGCCGCTTCCTTTAGGCCTGTTACGGCGCGAATACATCATTCTGCTTGAGATCGCACTGTCAGCATTATCGCTGCTGCTTTGCGGCCTTCAGGCAGAACCGCGTTATATTATTTTGGTTCCTGTGCTGGCGGCTATCTGGATTATTGGCAGTCTGACAAGCAAAGCGTACAAAGCAGAAGTTCAGCAACGCCGTGAGGCATTTAATCGTGCGAAAATGGACTATGACCATTTAGTCCGCCAGATCCAGCAGGTAGGCGGCCTGGAAGGTTTTATCGCCAAACGGACGATGCTCGAAAAAATGAAGGACGAAATTCTCGGGTTACCGGAAGAAGAGAAACGCGCTCTGGCAGCACTTCATGACACTGCAAGGGAACGGCAGAAGCAGAAGTTTCTGGAGGGATTTTTTATTGATGTTGCCTCTATTCCCGGCGTTGGCCCTGCGCGTAAAGCGGCGTTACGGTCTTTTGGTATTGAAACAGCCGCAGATGTTACCCGTCGTGGCGTTAAGCAAGTGAAAGGGTTTGGCGACCATCTGACCCAGGCGGTTATCGACTGGAAAGCGAGCTGTGAACGCCGTTTTGTGTTCAGGCCGAATGAAGCGATAACGCCAGCAGACAGACAAGCGGTAATGGCGAAAATGACCGCCAAACGACATCGGCTGGAATCGGCGTTGACAGTCGGCGCGACAGAGTTGCAGCGATTCCGCCTTCATGCTCCAGCACGGACCATGCCGTTGATGGAACCGTTACGTCAGGCAGCAGAAAAACTGGCTCAGGCGCAGGCAGATTTAAGCCGCTGCTGAGCCATTTTTCAATTAACGAAACACCACTTCCGCCCAGCGTGCCAGCCCGGCGGTGACGGAGCCAAAGTCATCGCCGCCTGCAATCGGAATGCCCGGCAACTGTTCTGCCAGCGCTTTTTTAATCAGCGGAGAACGGGCGCTACCGCCGGTCAGGTAGATAACGTCCGGTTTTTCCTGGGCGTTATCCAGGGCCAGTTGCACCTGTTCCAGAATCCGCGTCAGTGGCTGGCTGAGGGCGCTTTCCAGCCCTCGCTGGCTAATCAGCGTAGCCAGTTCATTGCTGATAAACGGCAGTGAGGCGCGGGTTTCCGCTACGCTTGAAAGAGCAATTTTGCACTCTTCTGCGCTACGCACCAGGCGATAGCTTAAACGCTGACGCCAGACTTTCTGTAACAGGGCCACTTTTTCCGGTTCGCGGGCATCGCGTACCAGATCGTTAAGCAGACGACCGTTGGCACTACTGTAGAAATCACTCTGCGCAGGTACGTCGTTGATGGCAACCGCATTCCACCACGGCAGGATCGGCAGGGCGATGCCTTTTTCGGTTTCGCCACCCATACCCAGCAGTGGCATCAGGTTTTTAAACGCCAGGGCGATATCCAGATCGTTACCGCCAATACGACAACCACTGTGACCCAGCAGGCTGGCTTCACGATCGAGACGCGAACGCCACTGCGGCCCCATCAGCAGCAATGAACAGTCAGTCGTACCACCGCCGATATCCACCACCAGCACCCGTTTTTCTTCCTGCAAGGTGGCTTCGTAATCCAGCCCAGCCGCGACCGGCTCGTACTGGAATACCACGTCCCTGAATCCGGCACGCTTCGCCGCGCGTTCCAGAATCCCTTGCGCCTGGGCGTTTGCTTCATCGCCGCCCAGCCCCTGGAAGTTGATCGGGCGACCAATCACCGCCTGAGTAATCGCTTCTGGCAGCTGCGCCTGCGCCTGCTGGCGAATGTGCAACATCATTGCGCAGACCAGATCCTCAAACAGCGCTACCTGCTGCGGTTTTAAGCCGCTGGCACCGAGGAACGATTTTGGTGATTTCACAAACCACACTTCTTGTGGATCATCAATGTACTGTGCCAGTGAGGAAAGACCGAACTGCACGCTTTTCGCCGTAACATCGATATCTTCTTCGCGGTTATAACGAATCGCCCGACGTAACAGCGCCTGCGTTTCATCGTCGTCTGCCGGAACATCATGATGGCGGTACAGCCATTCACTTACTGCTTCACGCGTTGGCGCGCAAAGCATTGAAGGCAGCAGCGTGCTGTCGTTTTCCATTTTCAGTAATTGCGGTTTACCGTCACGCATGACCGCCACTGAACAGTTTGCTGTACCGTAATCAAAACCAATAAACACGAATTAATCCCCATGCCGGTGAAGAAGGGGCGTGACTTTAGCGAAATGTTGCCGTCGCGACAACCGGAATATGAAAGCAAAGCGTAGCGTCTGAATAACGTTTATGCTGAAAGCGGATGAATAAGGAGATGCGATGTATACCCTGAACTGGCAGCCGCCGTATGACTGGTCGTGGATGTTGGGATTTCTCGCCGCCCGTGCAGTGAGTGGTGTGGAAACGGTCGCTGACGATTATTATGCCCGTAGTCTGGCGGTGGGCGAATATCGCGGCGTGGTGACTGCTATTCCGGATATGGCCCGTCATACTCTGCACATAAATTTAAGTGCAGGTTTAGAACCTGTTGCCGCTGAGTGTCTGGCGAAAATGAGCCGCCTGCTTGATCTGCAATGTAACCCGCAGATTGTTAACGGTGCGTTGGGCAAGTTAGGCGCGGCGCGGCCCGGATTGCGTTTACCCGGCTGTGTTGATGCTTTTGAGCAGGGTGTGCGGGCGATTTTAGGCCAACTGGTGAGCGTGGCGATGGCGGCAAAATTGACTGCCAAAGTGGTACAGCTTTATGGCGAACGGCTGGATGATTTTCCGGAGTATATCTGCTTCCCGACGCCTCAGCGGCTGGCAGCAGCCGACCCGCAGGCATTAAAAGCGTTAGGTATGCCGTTGAAACGGGCAGAGGCGCTGATTCATCTGGCAAATGCGGCGCTGGAGGGCACCTTACCAATGACAATACCGGGCGATGTGGAGCAGGCGATGAAAACGCTGCAAACTTTTCCGGGTATCGGGCGCTGGACGGCGAATTATTTTGCTTTGCGTGGCTGGCAGGCGAAAGATGTTTTCCTGCCGGATGATTATCTGATTAAACAGCGATTTCCGGGAATGACACCGGCGCAAATCCGCCGTTATGCCGAGCGCTGGAAGCCCTGGCGTTCTTATGCGCTGTTGCATATCTGGTATACGGAAGGCTGGCAACCAGACGAAGCATGACGTTGGTCGCCGGATGCGGTGCGAGCGCCTTATCCGGCCTGGGGAATGAGCGATTTGTAGGCATGATAAGACGCGTTAGCGTCGCATCAGGCGATGGGGAAGCACGCCTCAGTTAATCGCGAAATAACTACTATTCACCAGCAAATCCAGCGGTTGGGCATCGGCAATCACCTCACCATAAATCAGATCGACGCCGATGCCAGAAAGCGTATCCATCACTAAGGGTAAAACGACTGGCCCGGCGATGGTTTTCATCCCGAGTCGCTGAGCGTGCCCCTGAATAATCGTAATCAGCATCTCATCCATCAAATTACCCTGCACGTTGGCGCATAACTCACCATCAAGTAGCAGGTAATCTGCCATATTCGCTTTCAGCGAGTTGAAGATTTGCAGATCGCGGCCCACCTGGCTGAGCACTATCCGACATCCCGCCAGCCGCAGTTTTTGCACGCTTTCTGCGTGATCTAAAATCGCTTCAGCCGGAATAATCAGATGTAATAACCGTGGTGGTAGAGGGCTATTTTCCAGCTGCTCAAGCAGATCATTCACCAGCGTGGCGCTACTCAAACCGGCAACGGAAAGGGGGAGGGCGATGCTTATGCCTTTACTGGCAACCGCTTTTGCGGCCTGCTGGAAAAATTCGTGGAATACCCGGCGGTCAAGAGCATGGCTAAGCGCCGGATCGCTGAAGCTACGACGAAATGTTTGTTCATCAATAATCTCGCCTTCGCAACTCCAGAGCTTAAGTGAAATCAGCCACAAATTACGCGCTTCCGGGATCCGTGGCGAAGCGACACCGTGGGCGAGCATCATCAACTGATTCTCTTTAATCATCCGCCACTGTTCATCAAGCGACATCGCCGCCCGTTCGCTATGTGCGGCAGCTTGCTGCGGTTCGTAAACCGTCACCCGGCCCCGGCCACCATTTTTGGAGGCATAACAGGCGATATCAGCCTGCGACATCACTTCTGCCGCCTGATGATTGTTGTCATCGATCAAGGTAATCCCGGCGCTGGCACCTACCCGATGTACCCGGCCTTCCCATATAAAGTGATAGTCATTCACAGCACTGATAATACGTGTAGCGATAAAACGAGCGCTTTCAACATTGCAGTCTGGCAGCAGCAGACCAAATTCATCACCGCCGAGCCGCGCCAGCACGTCACTGGAGCGCAGCATACTCAGCATCAACGACGCCAGTTCGCGCAGCAAAGCGTCGCCCGCCGCATGCCCGGCGCTGTCATTCACCGCTTTAAAGCGATCAAGATCGATAAACACCAGGGCATGTCGCTGATGTGTACTGTTTACCGTTTGCAGCAGGATACGCAGTTGTTTCTCAAAACTGGCGCGGTTGGCGAGATGCGTCAGTGCATCATGGGAGGCGCTGTAGCTCAGCTGGCGCAGCATTTTGCGTGATTCGGTAACGTCCTGAATCACCAGAACCGAACCAATATTGCTGCCGTCCAGAGTACTTAACGGCGTAATACTGTAATGCACGTCGTAACTGCCGCCGCTCCGACAGTGCAACACCACATCTTGCTCGATCGCGGAATGTGAGGTGTCGGCACTGTAAATGTTCTCCATTAATGGTCCGTTGTCGCCAAAAGTAATATGCAACACCGTCAGGAGCGGAACACCTAACGCTTCTTCCTGCGTCCAGCCGCTCATCTTCTCCGCCACTGGATTCATAAAGGTAATTTTCATCGCCATATCAATACAGACCACGGCTTCACCGATGGAATCAAGCGTAATGTGCAGGCGCTCTTTTTCCTGAAACAATGCCTCGTTAAGCTGTTTCACTTCGGTCATATCCATATTGATGCCGAGGAGACGTTCGACTTCGCCTTCTTTATTCAGTACCCGGTTGGCGAGGGCGCGGATATGGCGAATACCGTCTTTTACGGTAATGCGAAATTCCAGTTTAAAGGGCGAGCGTGATTGCAACGAATCACGAATCACTTTTTCGGCATGCTGGCGATCTTCCGGCAGCACGCACTCGTACCACACCTGCCAGTTCGGTTTGATATGTGGAGGAATTTCATACAGCTCGAACATCCGCTTATCCCAGCTAAAAATATTCGGCTTCAACTCCCACTCCCAGATGCCAATCCCGCCCGCTTCGTTAGCCAGAGTGATGCGCTCCATCAGTTGCTGATTGACCTGTTCGGTGCGTTTTAGCTCGTTAATGTCTTCAATCTGAGCGATAAAATAGAGCGGCGTGCCATCCGTGTGGCGCACCAGTGAGACGGCAAGCAACGCCCAGACAACATCGCCATTGCGGTTGTAGTAGCGTTTTTCCATTGAATAGGTGTTTATTTCACCGCTTATCAGCTTTTCAACCTGTTGGAGATCTTTATTGAGATCCTCCGGCCAGGTCAGTTGCTGAAAGGTGAGTCCGCGCAGCTCTTCCTGACTGTACCCGAGAAACTGGCAGAGCGCTTTGTTGGTTTGCAGCCATTGTCCCTCGGTGCCCACTAACGCCATACCGATAGCGGAATATTCCATCGCGTTCCGAAAGTGGGTTTCGCTTTCGGAAATGTGTTTGCGTTCCGCACGAAAGGCATACATCACCATGGTCATGATGTTGGCGGGCAGCAGGATCAGCAAAAACGGTAGCCACGGCATATGGCTCATCAGGTACGTACGCGGCGTAGCAAGCAGGGAGGGATCCGCGGCCATCATCAGCGACACCATCATCACCGTGGTAAGGAAGATCAAAAAGGCTTCCATTCGTGGCAGACGCACGGCGCTCCACATCAACAGCACAATAATGAAAGTAAAAGGCCACGGCAGATACAGCATCGAAAGCCAGCTTAACGTCAGTGTGATGGCTAACGTGAGCAGCGACTCAAAAAGCAACCGTGGGTTGCGATGGCGCAGCAGATAGTGTGGTTTAAATAACAATCCCAGCGGCACCAGTGCCAGAGCGCCGATGGATTCTGACAGTACCCATATCAAAAATGCCCTGAGAGGATCGTCTCCGGGCGTCAGCAGGACAACCAGAACACCCCCCAACAGAGGCGGAACAATGGCGCTGCCGAGTGCCAGACGCAGCCAGTCAGCCAGATTTTGCAAGGGGTTATACCACGGCAGCAATTTACGTAGCAGCACTGCCCCGACCACGGCTTCAACAATATTGATGGTCGTCCAGGTCATGTTCAGCGAGCTGGTGGAAAAAAGCAGGATGGATGCGGCGATATTTCCCAGCGAACAGCTCAGCGCAATTCCCGGCCACATGCGCCCGGCATGGCGATAAAACGCCACCATCATGATGGACGTCGGGAACCACAGTGGGGCGAGTTGGGTGCCAAACTGCGAAAGCTCAAGCGAGAAAAGGGTAAAGATAAACGAGACTAAACCTAAACTGACCAGGTGAAGCAGCGGGTGGGGCAGGGCAATTAATACATGCTGTGATTGTTTGCTCATTACCGCTTTATCCGCAAGACCTGGTCGCCAGTATTCGTTTCTGTGTTTATGCTAGTACAAAAGTTTTACATTTTATATGCGAATTGCTCATAAAGTGACGTAAAGGCGGATAATTTGCGCAACTGCGTATAACATTTTTTACCTTACATAAAACTGATCAACGTAATTTGCCCCCGGGAATTCTTTGTCAACAATTAACTCTGAGCGCGCGGCAACGCTATTCGACTGGTATCAGACGGATGAAATCCCTATAATTGCCGCGTTTGGCGCTTCGTCGCCCCCTTCCTAACATCCAGGTTAATCAGGTCGCTAAATATATGACTGATCAGTCTCATCAGTGCGTCATTATCGGTATCGCTGGCGCATCGGCTTCCGGCAAGAGTCTTATTGCCAGTACCCTTTATCGTGAATTGCGTGAGCAAGTCGGTGATGAACACATCGGCGTAATTCCCGAAGACTGCTATTACAAAGATCAAAGCCATCTGTCGATGGAAGAACGCGTTAAGACCAACTACGACCATCCCAGCGCGATGGATCACAGTCTGCTGCTTGAGCATTTACAAGCGTTGAAACGCGGCTCGGCAATTGACCTGCCGGTTTACAGCTATGTTGAACATACGCGTATGAAAGAAACGGTGACGGTTGAGCCGAAGAAGGTCATCATTCTCGAAGGCATTTTGTTGCTGACGGATGCGCGTTTGCGTGACGAACTTAACTTCTCCATTTTCGTTGATACCCCGCTGGATATCTGCCTGATGCGCCGCATCAAGCGTGACGTTAACGAGCGTGGGCGTTCAATGGATTCAGTGATGGCGCAATATCAAAAAACCGTGCGCCCGATGTTCCTGCAATTCATTGAGCCTTCTAAACAATATGCGGACATTATCGTGCCGCGCGGCGGGAAAAACCGCATCGCGATCGATATATTGAAAGCGAAAATAAGTCAGTTCTTTGAATAAGCTTGATAAATTGTGTACCGTTCAGTGATAACCTGGTATGCCCTTGACGTAATTGGCGTTAAGGGAGTGATGCGCGAAAGGAGAAAATGCCATGCGTCTGTGTGACCGAGATATTGAAGCCTGGCTTGATGAAGGCCGTTTGTCGATCAACCCACGTCCGCCAGTGGAGCGTATTAACGGCGCGACGGTGGATGTACGCCTGGGCAATAAATTTCGTACCTTCCGTGGTCACACGGCAGCGTTTATCGATCTGAGCGGTCCCAAAGATGAAGTGAGCGCCGCGCTTGACCGCGTGATGAGCGATGAGATCGTTCTCGACGAGGGCGAGGCGTTCTATCTTCACCCAGGAGAGCTGGCGCTGGCGGTGACGCTGGAGTCGGTGACGCTGCCAGCCGATCTGGTGGGCTGGCTGGACGGGCGTTCCTCACTGGCGCGTCTGGGGCTGATGGTGCACGTCACCGCGCACCGCATCGATCCGGGCTGGTCTGGTTGCATTGTGCTGGAGTTCTACAACTCCGGTAAGCTGCCGCTGGCGCTGCGTCCGGGCATGTTAATTGGTGCGCTGAGCTTTGAGCCGCTTTCCGGCCCGGCGGCGCGACCTTACAACCGCCGTGAAGATGCGAAATATCGCAACCAGCAGGGCGCGGTAGCCAGCCGAATCGATAAAGACTAATTCAGGCCCATTGAGGATACCATGAGACGATTTCTGACGACGCTGATGATACTCCTGGTCGTGCTGGTGGCCGGGTTATCTGCGTTAGTGTTGCTGGTGAATCCGAATGATTTCCGCGACTATATGGTCAAGCAAGTTGCTGCACGTAGCGGTTATCAATTGCAGCTCGACGGGCCACTGCGTTGGCACGTCTGGCCGCAGCTTAGTATCCTCTCCGGGCGAATGTCTCTCACCGCCCAGGGCGCAAGCCAGCCACTGGTTCGCGCCGACAACATGCGTCTGGACGTGGCGCTTTTACCACTACTGAGTCATCAACTGAGCGTTAAGCAGGTGATGCTAAAAGGGGCAGTGATCCAACTGACGCCGCAGACGGAAGCGGTGCGCAGTGAAGACGCTCCGGTTGCACCGCGCGACAATACCTTGCCGGATCTGTCAGACGATCGCGGATGGTCGTTTGATATATCCAGTCTTAAGGTGGCGGACAGCGTGCTGGTGTTCCAGCATGAAGATGACGAGCAGGTGACAATCCGCAATATTCGCCTGCAAATGGAACAAGATCCCCAACATCGTGGTTCATTTGAGTTCTCCGGGCGGGTTAATCGCGATCAGCGCGATCTCACGATATCCCTTAACGGTACGGTAGATGCTTCTGATTATCCGCATGATTTAACGGCGGCTATTGAACAAATTAACTGGCAGTTGCAGGGTGCCGATTTACCAAAACAAGGTATTCAGGGGCAGGGGAGTTTCCAGGCCCAGTGGCAGGAGTCACATAAACGCCTTTCATTTAACCAAATTAGTTTGACCGCCAATGATAGTACGCTAAGCGGGCAAGCACAGGTTACGCTGACAGAGAAACCGGAATGGCAGCTGAGGCTGCAATTCCCGCAACTGAATCTTGACAACCTCATCCCGCTTAATGAAACCGCGAATGGTGAAAACGGTGCCGCGCAGCAGGGGCAGAGCCAATCAACGTTGCCGCGCCCGGTCATTTCTTCGCGTATTGATGAACCGGCCTATCAGGGACTGCAAGGCTTTACGGCTGATATTTTGTTGCAGGCCAGTAACGTGCGCTGGCGCGGAATGAATTTTACAGATGTTGCCACGCAAATGACCAACAAGTCGGGTTTGCTGGAAATTACTCAACTGCAGGGCAAACTTAACGGTGGACAGGTTTCACTGCCGGGCACGCTGGACGCGACATCAATAAATCCGCGGATAAACTTCCAGCCACGGCTGGAAAACGTTGAGATTGGTACCATTCTGAAGGCGTTTAACTATCCGATTTCGTTGACCGGAAAAATGTCACTGGCTGGTGATTTCTCCGGTGCTGACATAGATGCCGACGCATTCCGCCACAACTGGCAAGGACAGGCACATGTCGAAATGACCGACACGCGCATGGAAGGGATGAACTTCCAGCAGATGATTCAGCAAGCGGTAGAGCGTAATGGCGGTGATGTGAAGGCCGCTGAAAACTTTGATAACGTGACGCGGCTTGACCGCTTTACCACCGATTTGACGTTGAAGGATGGCGTCGTGACGTTAAACGACATGCAAGGTCAATCGCCTGTGCTGGCGCTGACAGGGGAAGGCATGTTGAATCTGGCAGATCAAACCTGCGACACCCAGTTTGATATTCGGGTCGTGGGTGGCTGGAACGGGGAAAGCAAACTGATTGATTTCCTGAAAGAAACGCCAGTACCGCTGCGGGTTTATGGCAACTGGCAGCAACTCAATTACAGCCTGCAAGTGGATCAGTTACTGCGCAAACATCTACAGGACGAAGCGAAACGTCGCCTGAATGACTGGGCCGAGCGGAATAAAGATTCCCGTAATGGCAAAGATGTGAAGAAGTTGCTGGAGAAGATGTAGGTTACCAGGTGACCAGTCCTGTAGGCCTGATAAGACGCGTAAAGCGTCGCATCAGGCGTTCGTGGCGGCATCATTATATTCTGAATATGTAAGATCGAAGGCTGTTCCGTTCACTTGATGTTCCTCGCTACTATGGAACGCTCAAGCCGGTGAACGTGCCAGGGTGGCTCAATCTCCACCACCCTGGCAACCCGGGCTCCCGGCGGTAAATCGCCGATGGCGCGGTTCCCTCATCTTATTCCTTTCGGCTATTGGGTAAAATGACCGATACCATCACACCTCGTACTCCATCTCGCCATCCTTACGCAGCGGTATAATCTGCACCTTCTGCACGCGATGGCTTTCTACCTGCAACGTTTTAAGCAAATAATCCCCCACCTGAACTTCTTCGCCAGGTTTTGGAATACGCTGCAAATACTCCATCAACAGCCCGGCAATGGTGTGATATTCACGTTTTTCATCCAGCGGCAGCGGCACATATTGCACCAGATCCTCCAGCGGCATATGACCATTCGCCGTCCAGGAACCGTCCGCATTCTTCTGAATATCATGGCGGGCGTCGATCTCTTCCACTTCGTTCGGTAAGTTACCGGCAATGGTTTCAGTGACGTCACTTAATGTCACAATCCCTTCCACCGAGCCAAACTCATCCACCACAAAAGCAAAGTGCGTGCGGGCATTACGGAACTGCTCCAGGGCAGGTAACAACGGCAAGGTTTCCGGGAACACCAGCGGCTGGCGAATCAACACCCGCAGGTTGAGCGGTTCGCCGCGCAGAGACTGTTGTAGCAGGTCGATAACGTGAACAACACCGAGCAAATCTTCTGCGTCATCACCGTCGGTAACCACCAGCCGCGTATGCTGATTTCGCTCCAGCAACTGGCGGATTTCTTCTTCCGGCGCGTTGAGATCGATATGCTCAATATCGTGGCGCGACGTCATAATGCTGCTGACGGTACGCTGGTTAAGATTAAGTACCCGCTCAATCATCCGCCGTTCCTGCGGATTAAAGATCTGCTGGTTACCATGATCCACCAGCATGGACGCGGTTTCGGCGTCCAGTTCCGCATCTTCTTTTTGCCCGCTAAGCAGGCGCATTACCGCTTCGGTAGTCCGCTGGCGCAGCGTCTGGTTAGCGGAAAGAAAACGTCGCCGGTTAAAGATAGCCAACTGATTGAGCGCCTCGATCATCACCGAGAAACCAATGGCAGCGTACAGGTAGCCTTTCGGAATGACGAAGCCGAAACCTTCTGCCACCAGGCTAAAGCCAATCATCAACAGGAAGCTTAAGCAGAGAATAACGATCGTCGGGTGACTGTTAACAAATTGCGTTAACGGCTTGCTGGCCATCAACATCAGGCTGATAGCGATAACCACGGCGGCCATCATGACCAGTAAATGGTCGACCATCCCGACGGCGGTAATCACTGAGTCGAGTGAGAAAATGGCGTCCAGTACCACAATTTGCGTCACCACGCCCCAGAACTTCGCACCTTTGCGTTGTGTGGGATTATTGCTGTCTTTCCCTTCCAGCCGTTCGTTCAGCTCCATCGTGGCTTTGAACAACAGGAAGAAACCACCAAACAGCATGATTAAGTCGCGGGCGCTAAAGGTAAACGAGCGGAAGCTGAACAGCGGTTGAGTCAGGGTGACCAGCCAGGAGATTGACGCCAGCAGTAACAGGCGCATTAACATTGCCAGCAGCAGCCCGGTAACCCGTGCGCGGTCACGCTGCTTCGGCGGTAGTTTTTCGGCGAGGATGGCAATAAAGACCAGGTTATCAATGCCGAGGACCAGTTCGATCACAATCAGCGTGATTAACCCGGCCCAGATAGACGGATCGGCAATCCATTCCATAGTAAGTACAAAACCTATTCGTTGTATGACAAATGTCACAATTCGATCATGGATAAATCGGGGCAAAAATGCAATGTTGCAGCACTATTTATCTCATATTATTTGAGGGTAATAACCTCACATTATCCCTGAATTAAAAGTGGTAATAATAAAACATTATTTAAGAAATATCGCATGTGGAGACACTATATTAAATATTGTCAACCTAAAGAAACTCCTAAAAACCATATTGAATGACACTTAATATAATTCTTAAAAATAGCCAATTACCGAATTGTTATCTTGCCTGCTATTCCGTTAGCTGTAACACTTCCTCCTGCATTATTGGAAAGCCAATATTCAATTACCATAATGTCACCTTATATTCGGAAGTTAATTTCCGTAATAACCCTTTCTCATCAACGACTGCATGCTGAGAGGGTGTGAAAAATTAAACTAAATCAGTGTATTGGTAGCTAAAAAGCCAGGGGCGGTAGCGTGTCTGGATGCCTGAAAGACCAGTCTGAATTATTCTGTCAATAGCCTGCGGATGAAATCAATTTTTTTAGGACTGATGCCAGTTAAATTTTTATTCAATTAACTGCAAGGTAAATGTGCATGGCGACATTGCTATTAATAGTGCACAGGATAATTACTCTGCCAAAGTGATAAATAAACAATGATGAAATCCAAAATGAAATTGATGCCATTATTGGTGTCAGTAACCTTGATAAGCGGTTGCACAGTACTTCCGGGCAGCAATATGTCGACGATGGGCAAAGACGTCATCAAACAGCAGGACGCTGATTTCGATCTCGACAAAATGGTGAATGTTTATCCGCTGACCCCGCGCCTGATTGACCAATTACGCCCACGCCCGAATGTAGCGCGCCCCAATATGACGCTGGAAAGTGAGATCGCGAATTACCAGTATCGCGTCGGGCCGGGGGACGTTCTTAATGTCACCGTCTGGGATCACCCGGAACTCACCACGCCAGCCGGTCAGTACCGCAGCTCCAGCGACACCGGCAACTGGGTACAGCCTGACGGCACTATGTTTTACCCGTATATCGGCAAGGTCCACGTAGTCGGGAAAACGCTCGCTGAAATCCGCAGTGATATTACCGGGCGCTTAGCGACGTACATCGCTGACCCGCAGGTGGACGTTAATATCGCCGCCTTCCGCTCACAAAAGGCCTATATCTCCGGTCAGGTGAATAAATCCGGTCAACAGGCGATCACCAACGTGCCACTGACTATTCTCGACGCCATCAACGCCGCAGGTGGCCTGACCGACACCGCTGACTGGCGCAACGTGGTGCTAACACACAATGGTCGTGAAGAGCGCATTTCTTTGCAGGCGCTGATGCAAAACGGCGACCTCAACCAGAATCGCCTGCTTTACCCCGGCGATATTCTCTACGTGCCACGTAATGATGATCTGAAAGTATTTGTGATGGGTGAAGTGAAGAAACAGAGCACCCTGAAAATGGACTTTAGCGGCATGACCCTGACTGAAGCCCTGGGCAATGCTGAAGGCATTGACATGACCACCTCCAACGCCAGCGGCATCTTTGTCATTCGTCCGCTGAAAGGCGAGGGCGGGCGTAACGGCAAGATTGCCAATATCTACCAGCTGGATATGTCCGATGCCACGTCGCTGGTGATGGCGACAGAATTCCGCCTGCAACCTTATGACGTGGTGTATGTCACCACCGCCCCGGTTTCCCGCTGGAACCGTCTGATCAATCAGTTGCTGCCAACTATTAGCGGTGTCCGTTACATGACGGATACAGCCAGCGACATTCATAACTGGTAATCGTCATGTTTAACAACATCTTAGTTGTCTGTGTCGGCAATATTTGCCGTTCCCCGACGGCGGAACGCTTACTGCAACGTTATCACCCGGAGCTGAAAGTGGAGTCCGCTGGACTCGGCGCGCTGGTCGGTAAGGGCGCTGATCCTACCGCTATCAGCGTCGCCGCAGAACATCAACTGTCTCTGGAAGGTCACTGTGCCCGTCAAATCAGCCGCCGTCTGTGTCGCAACTACGACCTGATTTTGACCATGGAAAAGCGCCATATCGAACGCTTATGCGAGATGGCACCGGAGATGCGCGGCAAAGTGATGCTGTTTGGTCACTGGGATAACGAATGTGAAATCCCCGATCCGTATCGCAAAAGCCGGGAAACGTTTGCAGCGGTGTACACATTACTTGAACGGTCTGCCCGCCAGTGGGCGCAGGCATTGAACGCAGAGCAGGTATAAGAATGACAGAAAAAGTAAAACAACATGCCGCTCCGGTAACGGGCAGTGATGAAATCGATATTGGTCGCCTGGTCGGCACCGTCATTGAAGCGCGCTGGTGGGTGATTGGCATCACCACCGTATTCGCCCTCTGTGCCGTGGTTTACACCTTCTTCGCCACGCCGATTTATAGTGCCGACGCACTGGTACAAATCGAGCAAAACAGCGGCAATTCGTTAGTGCAGGACATTGGTTCGGCATTAGCCAACAAACCGCCTGCATCGGACGCCGAGATCCAGTTGATTCGTTCGCGTCTGGTGCTTGGTAAAACGGTGGACGATCTCGACCTCGATATTGCAGTGAGCAAAAACACGTTCCCGATTTTCGGTGCGGGCTGGGATCGCCTGATGGGACGTCAGAACGAGACGGTGAAAGTGACCACCTTTAACCGCCCGAAAGAGATGGCGGATCAGGTGTTTACGCTTAATGTGCTGGACAACAAAAACTACACCCTGAGCAGCGACGGCGGCTTTAGCGCCCGGGGGCAAGCGGGCCAGATGCTGAAAAAAGAAGGCGTCACGCTGATGGTTGAAGCCATTCACGCCAGCCCGGGCAGTGAGTTTACCGTCACCAAATACTCCACGCTGGGGATGATCAACCAACTGCAAAACAGCCTGACGGTAACGGAGAACGGCAAAGACGCTGGCGTTTTGAGCCTGACTTATACCGGTGAAGAGCGTGAACAGATCCGCGACATTCTTAACAGCATCGCCCGTAACTATCAGGAACAAAATATTGAGCGCAAATCGGCGGAAGCGTCGAAAAGCCTCGCCTTCCTCGCGCAACAGTTACCGGAAGTACGTAGCCGCTTGGATGTTGCCGAAAACAAACTGAATGCCTTCCGTCAGGATAAAGATTCTGTTGATCTGCCGCTGGAAGCAAAAGCGGTGCTCGATTCGATGGTGAACATCGATGCGCAGTTGAACGAACTGACCTTTAAAGAGGCGGAAATCTCCAAGCTGTACACCAAAGTTCACCCGGCGTACCGCACGCTGCTGGAGAAACGTCAGGCGCTGGAAGACGAAAAAGCCAAACTTAACGGTCGCGTAACGGCGATGCCGAAAACCCAGCAGGAGATTGTCCGTCTGACCCGCGATGTCGAGTCTGGTCAGCAGGTCTATATGCAACTGCTGAATAAAGAGCAGGAGCTGAAAATCACCGAGGCCAGCACCGTCGGCGATGTGCGCATTGTTGACCCGGCAATCACTCAGCCTGGCGTGCTGAAACCGAAGAAAGGGCTGATTATCCTCGGCGCGATTATCCTTGGCCTGATGCTTTCTATCGTGGGTGTGCTGCTGCGCTCGTTGTTTAATCGCGGCATTGAAAGCCCGCAAGTACTGGAAGAACACGGTATTAGCGTCTATGCCAGCATCCCGCTGTCGGAATGGCAGAAAGCGCGTGATAGCGTCAAAACCATCAAAGGGATTAAACGCTATAAACAGAGCCAGCTACTGGCGGTGGGGAATCCAACCGATCTGGCGATTGAAGCCATCCGTAGTCTGCGTACCAGTTTGCACTTCGCGATGATGCAGGCACAGAACAATGTGTTGATGATGACCGGGGTTAGCCCGTCAATTGGTAAAACCTTTGTCTGCGCCAACCTGGCGGCAGTGATCAGCCAGACCAATAAACGCGTGTTGTTGATCGACTGCGATATGCGCAAAGGCTACACCCACGAGCTGTTGGGCACTAATAACGTTAATGGCCTGTCGGAAATTCTGATTGGTCAGGGCGATATTACTACCGCTGCTAAACCGACCTCTATTGCCAAATTTGACCTGATCCCGCGCGGTCAGGTGCCGCCAAATCCTTCTGAACTGTTGATGAGCGAACGCTTTGCCGAACTGGTGAACTGGGCGAGTAAAAACTATGACCTGGTGTTGATTGATACGCCGCCGATTCTGGCAGTGACCGATGCGGCAATTGTTGGTCGTCATGTCGGAACCACGTTAATGGTGGCGCGTTATGCGGTCAACACATTGAAAGAAGTGGAAACCAGTCTGAGCCGCTTTGAGCAAAACGGTATTCCGGTGAAAGGGGTGATTCTGAACTCCATCTTCCGCCGCGCCAGCGCGTATCAGGATTATGGCTATTACGAATACGAATATAAGTCGGATGCGAAATAACGACGCCTGCATTCGCACCGCCCCGTAGGCCGGATAAGGCGTTCACGCCGCATCCGGCAAGCAAACCAGCTCATAAGCCGGGAGAACAACCTATGAAAGACAATCCGCTGATCTCAATCTATATGCCGACCTGGAACCGCCAACAACTGGCGATTCGGGCAATAAAATCGGTTTTGCGCCAGGACTACAGCAACTGGGAGATGATCATCGTGGATGATTGCTCCACCTCCTGGGAACAACTGCAACAGTACGTCACCGCCCTCAACGATCCGCGTATCACTTACATTCACAACGACATTAACAGCGGGGCGTGCGCGGTACGTAACCAGGCGATTATGCTGGCGCAAGGGGAATATATCACCGGGATTGATGACGATGACGAATGGACACCCAACCGTCTGAGCGTCTTCCTCGCCCATAAACAGCAACTGGTCACACACGCCTTTTTGTACGCTAACGACTACGTTTGCCAGGGCGAAGTCTATTCCCAACCGGCAAGCTTGCCGCTGTATCCCAAATCGCCGTATTCACGCCGCCTGTTCTACAAACGCAATATCATTGGCAACCAGGTCTTTACCTGGGCATGGCGTTTCAAAGAGTGTTTGTTCGATACCGAACTGAAAGCGGCACAGGATTACGACATCTTCCTGCGGATGGTGGTGGAGTACGGCGAACCGTGGAAAGTAGAAGAGGCGACGCAGATCCTGCATATCAATCACGGTGAAATGCAGATCACCTCGTCACCGAAAAAATTCTCCGGGTACTTCCACTTTTACCGCAAGCACAAAGACAAATTCGACCGCGCCAGCAAAAAATATCAGCTGTTTACCCTCTACCAGATCCGCAATAAACGTATGACCTGGCGCACTTTGCTGACGCTGCTGTCGGTGCGTAACGGCAAACGTCTGGCTGATGGTATTCGGGGGCGCTAAAGATGCTGGAAGATCTGCGCGCCAACAGCTGGAGTTTACGCCCGTGCTGCATGGTTCTTGCCTATCGTGTTGCTCATTTTTGTTCGGTGTGGCGCAAAAAGAACGTCCTCAACAATCTGTGGGCGGCCCCGCTGCTGGTGCTGTATCGCATTATCACCGAATGCTTTTTCGGTTATGAAATCCAGGCTGCCGCGACCATTGGCCGCCGCTTTACTATCCATCACGGTTACGCCGTCGTGATCAATAAAAACGTGGTAGCGGGGGATGATTTTACCATTCGCCACGGCGTCACTATCGGCAATCGTGGTGCCGATAACATGGCATGTCCACACATTGGCAACGGCGTCGAACTCGGTGCCAACGTCATTATTCTTGGTGATATCACGCTTGGTAACAACGTCACCGTGGGCGCGGGCAGCGTGGTGCTCGACTCTGTCCCGGACAACGCGCTGGTGGTGGGAGAAAAAGCGCGAGTGAAGGTAATTAAATGAATATTTTGCAATTTAATGTGCGACTGGCGGAAGGCGGGGCAGCAGGTGTGGCGTTAGATCTCCACCAGCGTGCGCTGCAACAGGGGCTGGCGTCACATTTTGTCTACGGTTACGGCAAAGGCGGCAAAGAGAGCGTCAGCCATCAGAACTATCCGCAGGTCATCAAACATACGCCGCGGATGACCGCGATGGCGAATATTGCTCTGTTTCGTCTGTTTAATCGCGATCTGTTTGGCAATTTCAATGAGTTATATCGCACCATTACTCGCACAGCGGGTCCGGTGGTCCTGCATTTTCATGTGCTGCACAGCTACTGGCTAAATCTTAAGAGCGTGGTGCGCTTTTGCGAAAAAGTGAAAAACCATAAACCGGAGGTCACTCTGGTCTGGACGCTGCACGACCACTGGAGTGTTACCGGACGCTGCGCCTTTACCGACGGTTGCGAAGGCTGGAAAACAGGCTGCCAGAAATGCCCGACCTTAAATAACTATCCGCCGGTGAAGATTGATCGCGCACACCAACTGGTGGCGGGCAAACGCCAGTTATTCCGTGAGATGCTGGCGCTGGGCTGTCAGTTTATTTCCCCCAGCCAGCATGTGGCTGACGCTTTCAATAGCCTGTACGGTCCAGGGCGTTGCCGGATTATCAATAATGGCATTGATATGGCAACTGAAGCGATTCTGGCGGACTTGCCTCCGGTGCGCGAAACCCAGGGCAAGCCGAAAATCGCGGTGGTGGCGCATGATCTGCGTTACGACGGCAAAACTAACCAGCAACTGGTACGCGAGATGATGGCGCTGGGCGACAAAATTGAACTGCATACCTTTGGTAAGTTCTCGCCGTTCACCGCTGGCAACGTGGTTAATCACGGCTTTGAAACCGACAAACGTAAGCTGATGAGCGCGCTCAATCAGATGGATGCGCTGGTATTCAGTTCTCGCGTCGATAACTACCCGCTGATTTTGTGTGAGGCGCTATCGATTGGCGTGCCGGTGATTGCCACCCATAGCGATGCGGCGCGGGAAGTGTTGCAAAAATCCGGCGGTAAAACCGTCAGCGAAGAAGAGGTGCTGCAACTGGTGCAGTTAAGCAAACCGGAAATCGCGCAGGCGATATTTGGTACCACGCTGGCTGAGTTCAGCCAACGCAGCCGCGCCGCCTACAGTGGACAACAGATGCTGGAGGAGTATGTCAACTTCTATCAGAATCTGTAGCTACCTGTTGCTGCCGCTGATTTATCTGCTGGTTAACGTCAAAATCGCCCAGCTTGGCGAAAGTTTCCCCATCACCATCGTCACTTTTTTACCTGTCTTGTTACTGCTGTTTTTAGAACGCATCAGCGTTAAAAAATTGATGATTGCCTTAGGGATTGGCGCGGGACTCACGGCGTTTAACTATCTGTTTGGTCAGTCGCTGGATGCCAGTAAATACGTCACTTCAACTATGCTGTTTGTCTATATTGTGATCATTATTGGCATGGTGTGGAGTATTCGTTTTAAAACAATTTCGCCACACAACCATCGCAAGATATTACGTTTCTTTTATCTGGTGGTCGGGCTGGTGGTGGCGCTGGCGGCGGTGGAGATGGCACAAATTATCCTCACCGGTGGCAGCAGTATTATGGAGTCGATTTCGAAATATCTGATTTACAGCAACAGCTATGTGCTGAATTTCATTAAATTCGGCGGCAAGCGCACGACAGCACTTTATTTCGAACCGGCATTTTTCGCTCTGGCATTAATCTCAATTTGGCTCAGCATCAAACAGTTTGGTATCAAAACGCCTAAAACAGATGCTATGATTCTCGCAGGGATAATATTATCCGGATCGTTTTCAGGGGTTATGACCTTTATCCTGTTTTATTTGCTGGAGTGGGCATTTCAATATCTGAATAAAGAGGCGATTAAGAAAAAGTTACCGTTAGCATTGATTTCTCTGGCTGTATTCCTGGTTGGTGTGGTAATCGCGTTTCCTTATATTTCCACCCGTCTGGGCGATTTAGGTAAGGAAGGATCGTCGTCATATTATCGTATTGTCGGTCCGCTGGTGATGGTCGGTTATTCTTTGACCCATATTGACGGTGTAGTCAGATTTGGCTCACTTTATGAATATGTCGCATCATTCGGAATATTTAACGGTGCGGATGTCGGAAAAACCATAGACAATGGTTTGTATCTGCTGATTATTTATTTTTCCTGGTTCGCGGTGTTTTTATCGCTGTGGTACATGGGGAAAGTGATAAAAATGATGATCAACGCTTTTGGTGATAACCGCAATTTTCGCGTGCAATTATATCTTTTTACTCCGGTTTCGCTGTTTTTTACCGGTTCGATATTTAGCCCGGAATATGCATTTTTAATCGTCTGTCCGTTTATTTTGCGAAAAGCGTTAAATATTACGAGGTAAGAATAAGAACATGTTGCTTAGCATAATCACTGTCGCGTTTCGTAACCTCGAAGGGATAGTCAAAACACATGCCTCGCTGGCGCATCTGGCGCAGGCGGACGATATCAGCTTCGAATGGATTGTTGTCGATGGCGGTTCCAACGACGGTACCCGTGAGTATCTGGAGAATCTCAATAGTATCTATAACCTACGCTTTGTCAGCGAGCCAGATAACGGTATCTACGACGCCATGAACAAGGGCATTGCGATGGCACAAGGCAAGTTCGCGTTGTTTCTCAACTCGGGCGATATTTTTCATCAGGATGCCGCAAATTTTGTTCGTAAGTTAAAAATGCAAAAAGATAACGTGATGATCACCGGCGATGCGCTGCTGGATTTTGGCGACGGGCATAAAATTAAGCGTAGTGCTAAACCGGGTTGGTATATTTATCACAGCCTGCCCGCCAGCCATCAGGCGATATTTTTCCCGGTATCCGGTTTGAAAAAATGGCGTTATGACCTGGAATATAAAGTTTCTTCTGATTACGCGCTGGCAGCTAAAATGTATAAAGCAGGTTATGCATTTAAAAAACTCAATGGCCTGGTGTCTGAATTTTCTATGGGTGGGGTATCAACCACCAATAATATGGAATTGTGTGCTGACGCCAAAAAAGTCCAACGGCAAATATTACATGTGCCTGGCTTCTGGGCAGAATTATCCTGGCATTTACGCCAGCGTACTACCTCAAAGACGAAAGCCTTATATAACAAAAGCTGAATATACTCGTCATACTTCAAGTTGCATGTGCTGCGGATGCGTTCGTTCACCCCAGTCACTTACTTATGTAAGCTCCTGGGGATTCACTCTCTTGCCGCCTTCCTGCAACTCGAATTATTTAGAGTACATAAGGAAAACCAATGCAAGATTTAAGCGGTTTCTCGGTGCCGAAAGGGTTCCGGGGCGGCAACGCTATTAAAGTGCAATTATGGTGGGCAGTACAGGCAACAATATTTGCCTGGTCGCCACAAGTATTGTATCGCTGGCGGGCTTTTTTATTACGTTTATTCGGAGCAAAAATAGGAAAAAACGTAGTTATTCGTCCGTCAGTAAAAATTACCTATCCGTGGAAATTAACCTTAGGTGATTACGCGTGGGTCGGCGATGACGTCAATTTATATACCCTCGGTGAAATAACCATTGGCGCACATTCGGTGATATCGCAAAAAAGTTATTTATGCACCGGTAGCCACGACCATGCAAGTCAACATTTCACCATTAACGCCACGCCTATTGTGATTGGCGAGAAATGCTGGCTGGCAACCGATGTCTTTGTTGCCCCAGGCGTCACAATCGGCGACGGCACCGTCGTGGGTGCACGAAGCAGTGTTTTTAAATCGCTTCCGGCAAATGTGGTTTGCCGGGGGAATCCCGCAGTGGTGATACGCGAACGCGTTGAAACTGAATAAATTCAAAAATACAGAGGAATAATACATGTCAAAAGTCGCTCTCATCACCGGTGTAACCGGACAAGACGGTTCTTACCTGGCAGAGTTTCTGCTGGAAAAAGGTTACGAGGTGCATGGTATTAAGCGTCGCGCATCGTCATTCAACACCGAGCGCGTGGATCACATTTATCAGGATCCGCACACCTGCAACCCGAAATTCCATCTGCATTATGGCGACCTGAGTGATACCTCTAACCTGACGCGCATTTTGCGTGAAGTACAGCCGGATGAAGTGTACAACCTGGGCGCAATGAGCCACGTTGCGGTCTCTTTTGAGTCACCAGAATATACCGCTGACGTCGACGCGATGGGTACGCTGCGCCTGCTGGAGGCGATCCGCTTCCTCGGTCTGGAAAAGAAAACTCGTTTCTATCAGGCTTCCACCTCTGAACTGTATGGTCTGGTGCAGGAAATTCCGCAGAAAGAGACCACGCCGTTCTACCCGCGATCTCCGTATGCGGTCGCCAAACTGTACGCCTACTGGATCACCGTTAACTACCGTGAATCCTACGGCATGTACGCCTGTAACGGAATTCTCTTCAACCATGAATCCCCGCGCCGCGGCGAAACCTTCGTTACCCGCAAAATCACCCGCGCAATCGCCAACATCGCCCAGGGGCTGGAGTCGTGCCTGTACCTCGGCAATATGGATTCCCTGCGTGACTGGGGCCACGCCAAAGACTACGTAAAAATGCAGTGGATGATGCTGCAACAGGAACAGCCGGAAGATTTCGTTATCGCGACCGGAGTTCAGTACTCCGTGCGTCAGTTCGTGGAAATGGCGGCAGCACAGCTGGGCATCAAACTGCGCTTTGAAGGCACGGGCGTTGAAGAGAAGGGCATTGTGGTTTCCGTCACCGGGCATGACGCGCCGGGCGTTAAACCGGGTGATGTGATTATCGCTGTTGACCCGCGTTACTTCCGTCCGGCAGAAGTTGAAACGCTGCTCGGCGACCCGACCAAAGCGCACGAAAAACTGGGCTGGAAACCGGAAATCACCCTCAGAGAGATGGTGTCTGAAATGGTGGCTAATGACCTCGAAGCGGCGAAAAAACACTCTCTGCTGAAATCTCACGGCTACGACGTGGCGATCGCGCTGGAGTCATAAGCATGAGTAAACAACGCATTTTTATTGCTGGCCATCGCGGAATGGTCGGTTCCGCCATCAGGCGACAGCTCGAACAGCGCGGTGATGTGGAGCTGGTATTACGCACCCGCGATGAACTGAACCTGCTGGACAGCCGCGCCGTGCATGATTTCTTTGCCAGCGAAAGCATTGACCAGGTCTATCTGGCGGCGGCGAAAGTGGGCGGCATTGTTGCCAACAACACCTATCCGGCGGATTTCATCTACCAGAACATGATGATTGAGAGCAACATCATTCACGCCGCGCATCAGAACGACGTGAACAAACTGCTGTTTCTCGGATCGTCCTGCATCTACCCGAAACTGGCAAAACAGCCGATGGCAGAAAGCGAGTTGTTGCAGGGCACGCTGGAGCCGACTAACGAGCCTTATGCTATTGCCAAAATCGCCGGGATCAAACTGTGCGAATCATACAATCGCCAGTATGGACGCGATTACCGCTCAGTCATGCCGACCAACCTGTATGGCCCGCATGACAACTTCCACCCGAGTAATTCGCATGTGATCCCTGCATTGCTGCGTCGCTTCCACGAGGCGACGGCACAGAATGCACCGGACGTGGTGGTGTGGGGTAGCGGTACACCGATGCGTGAATTCCTGCACGTCGATGATATGGCGGCGGCGAGCATTCATGTCATGGAGCTGGCGCATGAAGTCTGGCTGGAGAACACCCAGCCGATGCTGTCGCACATTAACGTCGGCACGGGCGTTGACTGCACTATCCGCGAGCTGGCGCAAACCATCGCCAAAGTGGTGGGTTACAAAGGTCGGGTGGTTTTTGATGCCAGCAAGCCGGATGGTACGCCGCGCAAACTGCTGGATGTGACGCGCCTGCATCAGCTTGGCTGGTATCACGAAATCTCACTGGAAGCGGGGCTTGCCAGCACTTACCAGTGGTTCCTTGAGAATCAAGACCGCTTTCGGGGGTAATGATGTTTTTACGTCAGGAAGACTTTGCCACGGTAGTGCGCTCCACTCCGCTTGTCTCTCTCGACTTTATTATCGAGAACAGTCGCGGCGAGTTTCTGCTTGGTAAAAGAACCAACCGCCCGGCGCAGGGTTACTGGTTTGTGCCGGGAGGGCGCGTGCAGAAAGATGAAACGCTGGAAGCCGCATTTGAGCGGCTGACGATGGCGGAACTGGGGCTGCGTCTGCCGATAACAGCAGGCCAGTTCTACGGTGTCTGGCAGCACTTTTATGACGATAACTTCTCCGGCAAGGATTTCACCACTCACTATGTGGTGCTCGGTTTTCGCTTCAGAGTAGCGGAAGAAGAGCTGTTACTGCCGGATGAGCAGCATGACGATTACCGCTGGCTGACGCCGGACGCACTGCTCGCCAGTGACAATGTTCACGCTAACAGCCGCGCCTATTTTCTCGCTGAGAAGCGTGCCGGAGTACCCGGATTATGAAAATACTGGTCTACGGCATTAACTACTCGCCGGAGTTAACCGGCATCGGCAAATACACCGGAGAGATGGTGGAATGGCTGGCGGCACAAGGTCATGAGGTGCGGGTTATTACCGCACCGCCTTACTACCCGCAATGGCAGGTGGGCGAGAACTATTCCGCCTGGCGGTACAAACGAGAAGAGGGGGCCGCCACGGTGTGGCGCTGCCCGCTGTACGTGCCAAAACAGCCGAGCACCCTGAAACGCCTGTTACATCTCGGCAGTTTTGCCGTCAGCAGTTTCTTTCCTCTGATGGCGCAACGTCGCTGGAAGCCGGATCGCATTATCGGCGTGGTGCCAACGCTGTTTTGCACGCCGGGAATGCGCCTGCTGGCGAAACTCTCTGGTGCGCGTACCGTGCTGCATATTCAGGATTACGAAGTAGATGCCATGCTGGGGCTGGGCCTTGCCGGAAAAGGCAAAGGCGGCAAAGTGGCACAGCTGGCGACGGCGTTCGAACGTAGCGGACTGCATAACGTCGATAACGTCTCCACGATTTCGCGTTCGATGATGAATAAAGCCATCGATAAAGGCGTGGCGGCGGAAAACGTCATCTTCTTCCCCAACTGGTCGGAAATTGCCCGTTTTCAGCATATTGCAGATGCCGATGTTGATGCCCTTCGTAACCAGCTTGGCCTGCCGGATAACAAAAAAATCATTCTTTACTCCGGCAATATTGGTGAAAAGCAGGGGCTGGAAAACGTTATTGAAGCTGCCGATCTCCTGCGCGATGAACCGCTGATTTTTGCCATTGTCGGGCAGGGCGGCGGCAAAGCGCGGCTGGAAAAAATGGCGCAACAGCGTGGTCTGCGCAACATGCAATTTTTTCCGCTGCAATCGTATGACGCTTTACCCGCACTGCTGAAGATGGGCGATTGCCATCTGGTGGTGCAAAAACGCGGCGCGGCAGATGCCGTATTGCCGTCGAAACTGACCAATATTCTGGCGGTAGGCGGTAACGCGGTGATTACTGCAGAAGCCCACACAGAACTGGGACAGCTTTGCGAAACCTTTCCGGGCATTGCGGTTTGCGTTGAACCGGAATCGGTCGAGGCGCTGGTGGCGGGGATCCGTCAGGCGCTCCTGCTGCCCAAACACAACACGGTGGCACGTGAATATGCCGAACGCACACTCGATAAAGAGAACGTGTTACGTCAATTTATAAATGATATTCGGGGATAATTATGGCGCAGTCGAAACTCTATCCAGTTGTGATGGCAGGTGGCTCTGGTAGCCGCTTATGGCCGCTTTCCCGCGTACTTTACCCCAAGCAGTTTTTATGCCTGAAAGGCGATCTCACCATGCTGCAAACCACCATCTGCCGCCTGAACGGCGTGGAGTGCGAAAGCCCAGTGGTGATTTGCAATGAGCAGCACCGCTTTATTGTCGCGGAACAGCTGCGTCAACTGAACAAACTTACCGAGAACATTATTCTCGAACCGGCAGGGCGAAACACGGCACCTGCCATTGCGCTGGCGGCGCTGGCGGCAACACGTCATAGCCCGGAGAGCGACCCGTTAATGCTGGTATTGGCGGCGGATCATGTGATTGCCGATGAAGACGCGTTCCGTGCCGCCGTGCGTAATGCCATGCCGTATGCCGAAGCGGGCAAGCTGGTGACCTTCGGCATTGTGCCGGATCTACCAGAAACCGGTTATGGCTATATTCGTCGCGGTGAAGTGTCTGCGGGTGAGCAGGATACGGTGGCCTTTGAAGTGGCGCAGTTTGTCGAAAAACCGAATCTGGAAACCGCCCAGGCCTATGTGGCAAGCGGCGAATATTACTGGAACAGCGGCATGTTCCTGTTCCGCGCCGGACGCTATCTCGAAGAACTGAAAAAATATCGCCCGGATATTCTCGATGCCTGTGAAAAAGCGATGAGCGCCATTGATTCGGATCTCGATTTTATTCGCGTGGATGAAGAAGCGTTTCTCGCCTGCCCGGAAGAGTCGGTGGATTACGCGGTCATGGAACGTACGGCAGATGCTGTTGTGGTGCCGATGGATGCGGGCTGGAGCGATGTCGGCTCCTGGTCCTCATTATGGGAAATTAGCGCCCACACCGCCGAGGGCAACGTTTGCCATGGCGATGTGATTAATCACAAAACTGAAAACAGCTATGTGTACGCCGAATCTGGCCTGGTCACCACCGTCGGGGTGAAAGATCTGGTGGTGGTGCAGACCAAAGATGCGGTGCTGATTGCCGACCGTAACGCGGTGCAGGATGTGAAAAAAGTGGTCGAGCAGATCAAAGCCGATGGTCGCCATGAGCATCGGGTACATCGCGAAGTGTATCGTCCGTGGGGCAAATATGACTCTATCGACGCGGGCGACCGCTACCAGGTGAAACGCATCACCGTGAAACCGGGCGAAGGCTTGTCGGTACAGATGCACCATCACCGTGCGGAACACTGGGTGGTTGTCGCGGGAACGGCAAAAGTCACCATTGACGGTGATATCAAACTGCTTGGTGAAAACGAGTCCATTTATATTCCGCTGGGGGCGACGCACTGCCTGGAAAACCCGGGGAAAATTCCGCTCGATTTAATTGAAGTGCGCTCCGGCTCTTATCTCGAAGAGGATGATGTGGTGCGCTTCGCGGATCGCTACGGACGGGTGTAAACGTCGCATCAGGAGCTGTTTGTCGGATGCGGCGTGAACGCCTTATCCGACCTACGGTTCGGATTTGTAGGCCTGATAAGACGCGGCAGCGTCGCATCAGGCAATGAATGCGAAACCGCGGTGTAAATAACGACAAAAACAAAATTGGCCGCTTCGGTCAGGGCCAACTATTGCCTGAAAAAGGGTAACGATATGAAAAAATTAACCTGCTTTAAAGCCTATGATATTCGCGGGAAATTAGGCGAAGAACTGAATGAAGATATTGCCTGGCGCATTGGTCGCGCTTATGGCGAATTTCACAAACCGAAAACCATTGTGTTAGGCGGTGATGTCCGCCTCACCAGCGAAACCTTAAAACTGGCGCTGGCGAGAGGTTTACAGGATGCGGGCGTCGATGTGCTGGATATCGGCATGTCCGGCACCGAAGAGATCTATTTCGCCACGTTCCATCTCGGCGTGGATGGCGGCATTGAAGTTACCGCCAGCCATAATCCGATGGATTATAACGGCATGAAGCTGGTTCGCGAGGGGGCTCGCCCGATCAGCGGCGATACCGGACTGCGCGATGTCCAGCGTCTGGCTGAAGCCAACGACTTTCCTCCCGTCGATGAAACCAAACGCGGTCGCTATCAGCAAATCAATCTGCGTGACGCTTACGTTGATCACCTGTTCGGTTATATCAACGTCAAAAACCTTACGCCGCTCAAGCTGGTGATCAACTCCGGAAACGGCGCAGCGGGTCCGGTAGTTGACGCCATCGAAGCCCGCTTTAAAGCCCTCGGCGCACCCGTGGAATTGATCAAAGTGCACAACACGCCCGACGGCAATTTCCCCAACGGTATTCCTAACCCGCTGCTGCCGGAATGTCGCGACGACACCCGCAATGCGGTCATTAAACACGGCGCGGATATGGGCATTGCCTTTGACGGTGATTTTGATCGCTGTTTCCTGTTTGACGAAAAAGGGCAGTTTATCGAGGGCTACTACATTGTCGGCCTGCTGGCAGAAGCGTTCCTCGAAAAAAATCCCGGCGCGAAGATCATCCACGATCCACGTCTCTCCTGGAATACCGTTGATGTGGTGACCGCCGCGGGCGGCACTCCGGTAATGTCGAAAACCGGACACGCCTTTATTAAAGAACGGATGCGCAAGGAAGACGCCATCTACGGTGGCGAAATGAGCGCCCACCATTACTTCCGTGATTTCGCTTACTGCGACAGCGGCATGATCCCGTGGCTGCTGGTCGCCGAACTGGTGTGCCTGAAAGGAAAAACGCTGGGCGAACTGGTGCGCGACCGGATGGCTGCGTTTCCGGCAAGCGGTGAGATCAACAGCAAACTGGCGCAACCCGTTGAGGCGATTAATCGCGTCGAACAGCATTTTAGCCGTGAGGCGCTGGCGGTGGATCGTACCGATGGCATCAGCATGACCTTTGCCGACTGGCGCTTTAACCTGCGCACCTCCAACACCGAACCGGTGGTGCGCCTGAATGTGGAATCGCGCGGTGATGTGCCGCTGATGGAAGCGCGAACGCGAACTCTGCTGACGTTGCTGAATGAGTAATGTCGGATCTTCCCTTACCCCACTGCGGGTAAGGGGCTAATAACAGGAACAACGATGACAAATCTAAAAAAGCGCGAGCGAGCGAAAACCAATGCATCGTTAATCTCTATGGTGCAACGCTTTTCAGATATCACCATCATGTTTGCCGGACTATGGCTGGTTTGCGAAGTGAGCGGACTGTCATTCCTCTACATGCACCTGTTGGTGGCGCTGATTACGCTGGTGGTGTTCCAGATGTTGGGCGGCATCACCGATTTTTATCGCTCATGGCGCGGTGTTCGGGCAGCGACAGAATTTGCCCTGTTGCTACAAAACTGGACCTTAAGCGTGATTTTCAGCGCCGGACTGGTGGCGTTCAACAATGATTTCGACACGCAACTGAAAATCTGGCTGGCGTGGTATGGGCTGACCAGTATCGGACTGGTGGTTTGCCGTTCGTGTATTCGCATTGGGGCGGGCTGGCTGCGTAATCATGGCTATAACAAGCGCATGGTCGCGGTGGCGGGGGATTTAGCCGCCGGGCAAATGCTGATGGAGAGCTTCCGTAATCAGCCGTGGTTAGGGTTTGAAGTGGTGGGGGTTTACCACGACCCGAAACCGGGCGGCGTTTCTAACGACTGGGCGGGTAACCTGCAACAGCTGGTCGAGGATGCGAAAGCGGGCAAGATTCATAACGTCTATATCGCGATGCAAATGTGCGACGGCGCGCGAGTGAAAAAACTGGTCCATCAATTGGCGGACACCACCTGTTCGGTGCTGCTGATCCCCGACGTCTTTACTTTCAACATTCTCCATTCACGTCTCGAAGAGATGAACGGCGTTCCGGTGGTGCCGCTGTATGACACGCCACTTTCCGGGGTTAACCGCTTGCTAAAACGTGCGGAAGACATTGTGCTGGCGACGCTTATTCTGCTGCTGATCTCCCCGGTGCTGTGCTGTATTGCGCTGGCGGTGAAACTCAGTTCACCAGGGCCGGTTATTTTCCGCCAGACTCGCTATGGCATGGATGGCAAGCCGATCAAAGTGTGGAAGTTTCGTTCCATGAAAGTGATGGAGAACGACAAAGTGGTGACCCAGGCGACGCAGAACGATCCGCGCGTCACCAAAGTGGGGAACTTTCTGCGCCGCACCTCGCTGGATGAATTGCCGCAGTTTATCAATGTGCTGACCGGCGGGATGTCGATTGTCGGGCCACGTCCGCACGCAGTAGCGCATAACGAACAGTATCGCCAGCTCATTGAAGGCTACATGCTGCGCCACAAAGTGAAACCGGGCATTACCGGCTGGGCGCAGATTAACGGCTGGCGCGGCGAAACCGACACGCTGGAGAAAATGGAAAAACGCGTCGAGTTCGACCTTGAGTACATCCGCGAATGGAGCGTCTGGTTCGATATCAAAATCGTTTTCCTGACGGTATTCAAAGGCTTCGTTAACAAAGCGGCATATTGATATGAGCTTACGTGAAAAAACCATCAGCGGCGCGAAGTGGTCGGCGATTGCTACGGTGATCATCATCGGCCTCGGGCTGGTACAGATGACCGTGCTGGCGCGGATTATCGACAACCACCAGTTCGGTTTGCTTACCGTGTCGCTGGTGATCATCGCGCTGGCAGATACGCTTTCTGACTTCGGTATCGCTAACTCGATTATTCAGCGAAAAGAAATCAGTCACCTTGAACTCACCACGTTGTACTGGCTGAACGTCGGGCTGGGGATCGTGGTGTGCGTGGCGGTGTTTTTGTTGAGTGATCTCATCGGCGACGTGCTGAATAACCCGGACCTGGCACCGTTGATTAAAACATTGTCGCTGGCGTTTGTGGTAATCCCCCACGGGCAACAGTTCCGCGCGTTGATGCAGAAGGAGCTGGAGTTCAACAAAATCGGCATGATCGAAACCAGCGCGGTGCTGGCGGGCTTCACTTTTACGGTGGTTAGCGCCCATTTCTGGCCGCTGGCGATGACCGCGATCCTCGGTTATCTGGTCAATAGTGCGGTGAGAACGCTGCTGTTTGGCTACTTTGGCCGCAAAATTTATCGCCCCGGTCTGCATTTCTCGCTGGCGTCGGTGGCACCGAACTTACGCTTTGGTGCCTGGCTGACGGCGGACAGCATCATCAACTATCTCAATACCAACCTTTCAACGCTGGTGCTGGCGCGTATTCTCGGCGCGGGCGTGGCAGGGGGCTACAACCTGGCGTACAACGTGGCCGTTGTGCCACCGATGAAGCTGAACCCAATCATCACCCGCGTGTTATTTCCGGCGTTTGCCAAAATTCAGGACGACACCGAAAAGCTGCGCGTTAACTTCTACAAGCTGCTGTCGGTAGTGGGGATTATCAATTTTCCGGCGCTGCTGGGGCTGATGGTGGTGGCGAATAACTTTGTACCGCTAGTATTTGGTGAGAAGTGGAACAGCATTATTCCGGTGCTGCAATTGCTGTGTGTGGTGGGTCTGCTGCGTTCGGTGGGTAACCCGATTGGTTCGCTGCTGATGGCGAAAGCGCGGGTCGATATCAGCTTTAAATTCAACGTATTCAAAACATTTCTGTTTATTCCGGCGATTGTTATTGGTGGGCAGATGGCGGGCGCAATCGGCGTCACGCTCGGTTTCCTGCTGGTGCAGATTATCAACACCATTCTGAGTTACTTCGTGATGATTAAACCGGTTCTTGGTTCCAGTTATCGCCAGTACATCCTGAGTTTATGGCTGCCGTTTTATCTCTCGCTGCCGACGCTGGGGGGCAGTTATGCGCTGGGCATTGTGCTGAAAGGGCAACTGGCGCTGGGGATGCTGCTGGCGGTGCAAATAGCCGCGGGCGTGCTGGCGTTTGTGGTGATGATTGTGCTGTCGCGCCATCCGCTGGTGGTGGAAGTGAAGCGTCAGTTTTGTCGCAGCGAAAAAATGAAAATGCTTTTACGGGCGGGGTGAGTTGTTGTTTTCGGTTCCGACAACGGTTGCCGGGTGCAGCGTAAAACGCCTTATCCATCCTACGGTTCTGTGCTCGGGACCTGTAGGCCTGATAAGACGCGTCAGCGTCGCATCAGGCACTGAATGCCGGATGCGGCGTGAACGCCTTATCCGGCCTACGGTTCAGGGCTTGGATCTTGTAGGCCCGATAAGACGCGCCAGCGTCGCATCAGGCACTGAATGCCGGATGCGGCGTAAAACGCCTTATCCGGCCTACGGTTCTGTGCTCGGGTCTTGTAGGCCTGATAAGACGCGCCAGCGTCGCATCAGGCACTGAATGCCGGATGCGGCGTGAACGCCTTATCCATCCTACGGTTCTGTGCTCGGGACCTGTAGGCCTGATAAGACGCGTCAGCGTCGCATCAGGCACTGAATGCCGGATGCGGCGTGAACGCCTTATCCGGCCTACGGTTCTGTGCTCGGGTCTTGTAGGCCTGATAAGACGCGGCCAGCGTCGCATCAGGCAAAAAACGGCAATGAACACAACAAACACAGCCTCACCTGGCATCAAATTTATGAGGAAAAAATGAAATTACTTATTCTGGGCAACCACACTTGCGGCAATCGCGGCGACAGCGCCATCTTGCGCGGCTTACTTGATGCCATCAACATCCTCAATCCGCATGCCGAAGTGGACGTCATGAGCCGCTATCCGGTCAGTTCTTCCTGGCTGCTCAACCGCCCGGTAATGGGCGATCCGCTGTTCCTGCAAATGAAACAACACAACAGCGCGGCGGGTGTTGTCGGGCGCGTTAAAAAAGTCCTCCGTCGCCGCTATCAACACCAGGTATTGCTCTCGCGCGTCACCGACACTGGCAAGCTGCGCAATATTGCCATCGCCCAGGGATTCACTGACTTCGTGCGCCTGCTGTCAGGTTACGATGCCATTATCCAGGTCGGCGGATCGTTTTTTGTCGATCTCTACGGCGTGCCGCAGTTTGAACATGCACTTTGCACATTTATGGCGAAAAAGCCGCTGTTTATGATTGGTCACAGCGTCGGTCCCTTCCAGGATGAGCAATTTAACCAACTGGCGAACTATGTCTTTGGTCATTGCGACGCGCTGATCCTGCGCGAATCGGTCAGCCTTGATTTGATGAAACGCAGCAATATCACTACCGCAAAAGTGGAACATGGCGTCGATACCGCGTGGCTGGTCGATCACCACACCGAAGACTTCACTGCCAGCTATGCCGTTCAACACTGGCTGGACGTTGCCGCACAACAGAAAACGGTGGCAATTACCCTGCGCGAACTGGCACCGTTCGACAAACGTCTCGGCACCACTCAGCAAGCGTATGAAAAAGCCTTTGCCGGGGTGGTCAATCGCATTCTCGACGAAGGCTATCAGGTCATTGCGCTCTCCACCTGTACGGGCATCGACAGCTATAACAAAGACGACCGCATGGTGGCGCTCAACCTGCGCCAGCATATCAGCTATCCTGCCCGTTACCACGTAGTGATGGATGAACTCAACGATCTGGAAATGGGCAAAATTCTCGGTGCCTGTGAACTCACCGTCGGTACGCGCCTGCACTCCGCCATTATCTCAATGAACTTTGCTACTCCGGCGATTGCCATCAACTATGAACATAAATCCGCCGGGATTATGCAACAACTGGGGCTACCAGAGATGGCAATTGATATCCGTCATTTACTGGACGGCAGCTTGCAAGCGATGGTTGCGGATACCTTAGGCCAGCTTCCGGCGCTGAACACACGACTTAACGAAGCCGTCAGTCGCGAACGCCAGGCAGGAATGCAGATGGTGCAATCTGTGCTTGAGCTCATCGGGGAGGCGAAATGAAGGTCGGCTTCTTTTTACTGAAATTTCCGCTGTCGTCGGAAACCTTCGTTCTCAACCAAATCACTGCGTTTATTGATATGGGCTTTGAGGTGGAGATTGTCGCGTTGCAAAAAGGCGATACAGAGAACACCCACGCGGCATGGACGAAATACAACCTTGCAGCCAGAACCCGCTGGTTACAGGACGAACCTACGGGCAAAGTGGCGAAGCTGCGCCACCGCGCCAGCCAGACGTTACGCGGCATTCATCGTAAAAATACCTGGCAGGCGCTCAACCTCAAACGCTATGGCGCAGAGTCGCGGAACCTGATTTTGTCTGCCATTTGCGGCCAGGTTGCAACACCGTTTCATGCTGATGTGTTCATCGCTCATTTTGGCCCTGCGGGGGTAACCGCAGCAAAACTACGCGAACTGGGTGTCATTCGCGGCAAAATTGCCACCATCTTCCACGGTATTGATATCTCCAGTCGGGAAGTGCTCAACCATTACACTCCCGAATATCAGCAACTGTTTCGACGTGGCGACCTGATGTTACCGATAAGTAATCTGTGGGCCGGAAGGCTGCAAAAAATGGGCTGCCCGAGGGAAAAAATCGCCGTATCGCGCATGGGCGTGGACATGACGCGCTTTAGCCCGCGTCCGGTGAAAGCGCCTGCAACGCCGCTGGAAATCATTTCCGTCGCACGCTTAACCGAGAAAAAAGGCCTGCATGTGGCGATCGAAGCCTGCCGTCAGTTGAAAGAGCAGGGCGTGGCATTTCGCTATCGCATCCTCGGCATTGGCCCGTGGGAACGACGCCTGCGCACCCTCATCGAACAATATCAACTGGAAGATGTGGTGGAGATGCCGGGCTTTAAACCGAGCCACGAAGTGAAAGCGATGCTCGACAACGCGGATGTCTTCCTGTTGCCATCGGTTACAGGTGCGGATGGCGATATGGAAGGCATTCCAGTGGCGCTAATGGAAGCGATGGCGGTCGGCATTCCGGTGGTTTCTACTCTGCATAGCGGAATACCGGAACTGGTGGAGGCTGACAAATCCGGCTGGCTGGTGCCTGAGAACGATGCTCGCGCACTGGCGCAACGACTGGCGGCGTTTAGCCAACTGGACACCGACGAATTGGCTCCGGTCGTCAAACGCGCGCGCGAAAAAGTTGAACACGATTTTAACCAGCAGGTGATTAATCGAGAACTCGCCAGCTTGCTGCAGGCTTTATAGAGGAGAACGCATGCCATTTAAAAAACTCTCCCGACGCACCTTCCTGACGGCAAGCTCGGCGCTTGCCTTCCTCCATACCCCTTTCGCTCGCGCACTTCCCGCCCGACAAAGCGTTAACATTAACGACTACAACCCTCACGACTGGATCGCCTCATTTAAACAAGCCTTCAGCGAAGGGCAAACGGTCGTCGTGCCTGCTGGATTCGTTTGTGACAATATCAACACCGGCATCTTCATCCCTCCCGGCAAAACGTTACACATCCTTGGAAGCCTGCGCGGCAACGGCAGAGGGCGATTTGTCTTACAGGACGGCAGCCAGGTGACAGGGGAGGAGGGCGGCAGTATGCATAACATCACCCTGGATGTGCGTGGTTCTGACTGCACCATCAAAGGGCTGGCGATGAGCGGCTTTGGCCCGGTAACGCAGATTTATATCGGCGGCAAAAACAAACGGGTCATGCGCAACCTGACCATCGATAACCTCACTGTCAGCCACGCTAATTACGCCATCTTACGCCAGGGATTTCATAACCAGATTATCGGTGCCAACATCACCAATTGTAAGTTCAGCGACTTACAGGGGGACGCTATTGAATGGAACGTGGCGATTAACGACAGTGATATTTTGATATCTGACCATGTCATCGAGCGCATCAACTGTACCAACGGCAAAATCAACTGGGGCATCGGCATAGGCCTTGCGGGAAGCACTTACGATAATAATTACCCGGAAGACCAGGCAGTGAAAAACTTTGTCGTGGCGAATATCACGGGATCGGATTGTCGGCAGTTGATCCATGTTGAAAATGGTAAACATTTTGTTATTCGTAATATCAAAGCCCGCAATATCACACCGGATTTCAGTAAGAAAGCAGGTATTGATAACGCCACAGTCGCTATTTACGGTTGTGACAATTTTGTGATTGATAATATTGAAATGATTAATAGCGCCGGGATGTTAATCGGCTATGGGGTAATTAAAGGCAAATATCTCTCGATACCGCAAAATTTCCGAGTGAATAATATTCAGCTGGATAACACCCATCTTGCTTATAAATTGCGCGGCATTCAAATCTCTGCCGGGAATGCCGTCTCCTTTGTGGCACTGACTAACATTGAGATGAAGCGTGCGTCTCTGGAGTTACACAACAAACCGCAACATCTTTTTATGCGTAATATCAAAGTGATGCAGGAATCCTCTGTTGGACCAGCATTGAGCATGAACTTTGACATGCGCAAAGACGTTCGCGGTGTCTTTATGGCGAAAAAAGAAACACTGCTGTCACTTGCAAATGTTCATGCGATGAATGAAAGAGGGCAAAGCTCCGTCGACATCGACAGGATTAATCACCATATTGTTAATGTGGAAAAGATTAACTTTAGATTGCCGGAACGGAGGGAGTAGATTTGCGACCATTCATAAACTTACTGGATATAATGTTCTAAAAGATTATAATCCTCACACTAACTGTTAAAGCTGGGGCTGGGCAGCATTGACTACTCAGGGAAGGTACTCATCTTTATCTTGTGTTTCTTACGTAACAACCAGACTAAAGTGATTTATGAACGATAACGTTTTGCTCATAGGAGCTTCCGGATTCGTAGGAACCCGACTACTTGAAACGGCAATTGCTGACTTTAATATCAAGAACCTGGACAAACAGCAGAGCCACTTTTATCCAGAAATCACACAGATTGGCGATGTTCGTGATCAACAGGCACTCGACCAGGCGTTAGCCGGTTTTGACACTGTTGTACTACTGGCAGCGGAACACCGCGATGACGTCAGCCCTACTTCTCTCTATTATGATGTCAACGTTCAGGGTACCCGCAATGTGCTGGCGGCCATGGAAAAAAATGGCGTTAAAAATATCATCTTTACCAGTTCCGTTGCTGTTTATGGTTTGAACAAACACAACCCTGACGAAAACCATCCACACGACCCTTTCAACCACTACGGCAAAAGTAAGTGGCAGGCAGAGGAAGTGCTGCGTGAATGGTATAACAAAGCACCAACAGAACGTTCATTAACCATCATCCGTCCTACCGTTATCTTCGGTGAACGCAACCGCGGTAACGTCTATAACTTGCTGAAACAGATCGCTGGCGGCAAGTTTATGATGGTGGGCGCAGGGACTAACTATAAGTCCATGGCTTATGTTGGAAACATTGTTGAGTTTATCAAGTACAAACTGAAGAATGTTGCCGCAGGTTATGAGGTTTATAATTACGTTGATAAGCCAGATCTGAACATGAACCAGTTGGTTGCTGAAGTTGAACAAAGTCTGAACAAAAAGATCCCTTCTATGCACTTGCCTTACCCACTAGGAATGTTGGGTGGATATTGCTTTGATATCCTGAGCAAAATTACGGGCAAAAAATACGCTGTCAGCTCTGTGCGCGTGAAAAAATTCTGCGCAACAACACAGTTTGACGCAACGAAAGTGCATTCTTCAGGTTTTGTGGCACCGTATACGCTGTCGCAAGGTCTGGATCGAACTCTGCAGTATGAATTCGTTCATGCCAAAAAAGACGACATAACGTTTGTTTCTGAGTAATGCAGACGAGTCAGAGAAAAAAGGACCAGGTTGGACTACGATTATTCGGAAAGAGGTACTGTGATCTTACCCAGCAATAGTGGACACGCGGCTAAGTGAGTAAACTCTCAGTCAGAGGTGACTCACATGACAAAAACAGTATCAACCAGTAAAAAACCCCGTAAACAGCATTCGCCTGAATTTCGCAGTGAAGCCCTGAAGCTTGCTGAACGCATCGGTGTTACTGCCGCAGCCCGTGAACTCAGCCTGTATGAATCACAACTCTACAACTGGCGCAGTAAACAGCAAAATCAGCAGACGTCTTCTGAACGTGAACTGGAGATGTCTACCGAGATTGCACGTCTCAAACGCCAGCTGGCAGAACGGGATGAAGAGCTGGCTATCCTCCAAAAGGCCGCGACATACTTCGCGAAGCGCCTGAAATGAAGTATGTCTTTATTGAAAAACATCAGGCTGAGTTCAGCATCAAAGCAATGTGCCGCGTGCTCCGGGTGGCCCGCAGCGGCTGGTATACGTGGTGTCAGCGGCGGACAAGGATAAGCACGCGTCAGCAGTTCCGCCAACACTGCGACAGCGTTGTCCTCGCGGCTTTTACCCGGTCAAAACAGCGTTACGGTGCCCCACGCCTGACGGATGAACTGCGTGCTCAGGGTTACCCCTTTAACGTAAAAACCGTGGCGGCAAGCCTGCGCCGTCAGGGACTGAGGGCAAAGGCCTCCCGGAAGTTCAGCCCGGTCAGCTACCGCGCACACGGCCTGCCTGTGTCAGAAAATCTGTTGGAGCAGGATTTTTACGCCAGTGGCCCGAACCAGAAGTGGGCAGGAGACATCACGTACTTACGTACAGATGAAGGCTGGCTGTATCTGGCAGTGGTCATTGACCTGTGGTCACGTGCCGTTATTGGCTGGTCAATGTCGCCACGCATGACGGCGCAACTGGCCTGCGATGCCCTGCAGATGGCGCTGTGGCGGCGTAAGAGGCCCCGGAACGTTATCGTTCACACGGACCGTGGAGGCCAGTACTGTTCAGCAGATTATCAGGCGCAACTGAAGCGGCATAATCTGCGTGGAAGTATGAGCGCAAAAGGTTGCTGCTACGATAATGCCTGCGTGGAAAGCTTCTTTCATTCGCTGAAAGTGGAATGTATCCATGGAGAACACTTTATCAGCCGGGAAATAATGCGGGCAACGGTGTTTAATTATATCGAATGTGATTACAATCGGTGGCGGCGGCACAGTTGGTGTGGCGGCCTCAGTCCGGAACAATTTGAAAACAAGAACCTCGCTTAGGCCTGTGTCCATATTACGTGGGTAGGATCACTGATTAAATTATCAGTATGCGGAATTCCGAGTAATCCGAGTAACCCAGATGCTGATGGTGTGTAGTGTTATCCTAAGGTTTAAGTAAAGTTATGCGGAACTAAGCTTTGGTATATAGCCATAACGTTTGGCTAACCTATGGCAATAATTTACGCACTATCAGCCACTTAGAGGTAGGAAAAGAATGACGAATTTAAAAGCAGTTATACCGGTAGCAGGTCTTGGGATGCATATGTTGCCTGCCACTAAGGCGATTCCCAAAGAGATGCTACCGATCGTCGACAAGCCAATGATTCAGTACATTGTTGACGAGATTGTGGCTGCAGGGATCAAAGAAATCCTCCTGGTAACTCACGCGTCCAAGAACGCGGTCGAAAACCACTTCGACACCTCATATGAATTAGAATCTCTCCTTGAGCAGCGCGTGAAGCGTCAACTGCTTGCGGAAGTGCAGTCCATCTGTCCACCGGGCGTGACCATTATGAACGTGCGTCAGGGCGAACCTTTAGGTTTAGGCCACTCCATTTTGTGTGCACGACCCGCCATTGGTGACAACCCATTTGTCGTGGTGCTGCCAGACGTTGTGATCGACGATGCCAGCGCCGACCCGCTACGCTACAACCTTGCTGCCATGATTGCGCGCTTCAATGAAACGGGCCGTAGCCAAGTGCTGGCAAAACGTATGCCGGGTGACCTCTCTGAATACTCCGTCATCCAGACCAAAGAACCGCTGGACCGTGAAGGCAAAGTCAGCCGCATTGTTGAATTCATCGAAAAGCCGGATCAGCCGCAGACGCTGGACTCAGACGTCATGGCCGTTGGTCGCTATGTGCTTTCTGCCGATATTTGGCCGGAACTTGAACGTACTCAGCCTGGTGCGTGGGGACGTATTCAGCTGACAGATGCAATTGCTGAGCTGGCGAAAAAACAGTCCGTTGATGCAATGCTGATGACCGGCGACAGTTACGACTGCGGTAAAAAAATGGGCTATATGCAGGCGTTTGTGAAGTATGGACTACGCAACCTCAAAGAAGGGGCGAAGTTCCGTAAAGGTATTGAGAAGCTGTTAAGCGAATAATGAAAATCTGACCGAATGTAACGGTTGATAGGAAAATTATAACGGCGGTGAAGATTCGTGACGAAAGTAATTTGGAGCGAATCTTCGGGACGTTATTTGTAAATTTTCATAATAACAAAGAGTTATCAATAGTATTTTAGTCAAAGTTTTCAGGATTTTCCTTGTTTCCAGAGCGGATTGGTAAGACAATTAGCTTTTGAATCTTTCGGGTTTGGCGCGGGTGGACAACGCTCGTCACATCGTAGACATGCATGCAGTGCTCTGGTAGCTGTAAAGCCAGGGGCGGTAGCATGCATTAATACCTCTATCAATCAAACTGAGAGCCGCTTATTTCACAGCATGCTCTGAAGTAATATGGAATAAATTAAGTGAAAATACTTGTTACTGGTGGCGCAGGATTTATTGGTTCTGCTGTAGTTCGTCACATTATAAATAATACGCAGGATAGTGTTGTTAATGTCGATAAATTAACGTACGCCGGAAACCTGGAATCACTTGCTGATGTGTCTGATTCTGAACGCTATATTTTTGAACATGCGGATATTTGCGATGCTGCTGCAATGGCACGGATTTTTGCTCAGCATCAGCCGGATGCAGTGATGCACTTGGCTGCTGAAAGCCATGTTGACCGTTCAATTACAGGTCCTGCGGCATTTATTGAAACCAATATTGTTGGTACTTATGTCCTTTTGGAAGCCGCTCGCAATTACTGGTCTGCTCTTGATAGCGACAAGAAAAATAGCTTCCGTTTTCATCATATTTCTACTGACGAAGTCTATGGTGATTTGCCTCATCCAGATGAAGTAAATAATAACGAAGAATTACCCTTATTTACTGAGACGACAGCTTACGCACCAAGCAGCCCTTATTCCGCATCAAAAGCATCCAGCGATCATTTAGTCCGCGCGTGGAAACGTACCTATGGTTTACCGACCATTGTGACTAACTGTTCGAATAACTACGGTCCTTATCACTTTCCGGAAAAATTGATTCCACTAGTAATTCTTAATGCTCTGGAAAGTAAGGCATTACCTATTTATGGCAAAGGGGATCAAATTCGTGACTGGCTGTATGTTGAAGATCATGCGCGTGCGTTATATACCGTCGTAACCGAAGGTAAAGCGGGTGAAACTTATAACATTGGTGGACACAACGAAAAGAAAAACATCGATGTAGTGCTCACTATTTGTGATTTGTTGGATGAGATTGTACCGAAAGAGAAATCTTATCGTGAGCAAATTACTTATGTTGCCGATCGCCCGGGACACGATCGCCGTTATGCGATTGATGCAGAGAAGATTAGCCGCGAATTGGGCTGGAAACCGCAGGAAACGTTTGAGAGCGGGATTCGGAAGACAGTGGAATGGTACCTGTCCAATACAAAATGGGTTGATAATGTGAAAAGTGGTGCCTATCAATCGTGGATTGAACAGAACTATGAGGGCCGCCAGTAATGAATATCCTCCTTTTCGGCAAAACAGGGCAGGTAGGTTGGGAACTACAGCGTGCTCTGGCACCTCTGGGTAATTTGATTGCTCTTGATGTTCATTCCACTGATTACTGTGGTGATTTTAGTAATCCTGAAGGTGTAGCTGAAACCGTCAAAAAAATTCGCCCTGATGTTATTGTTAATGCTGCTGCTCATACCGCAGTAGATAAGGCTGAGTCAGAACCCGAATTTGCACAATTACTCAATGCGACCAGCGTTGAATCAATTGCAAAAGCGGCTAATGAAGTTGGGGCCTGGGTAATTCATTTCTCAACTGATTACGTATTCCCTGGAAATGGCGACACGCCATGGCTGGAGACTGATGCAACTGCACCGCTTAATGTTTACGGTGAAACCAAGTTAGCTGGAGAAAAAGCATTACAAGAGCAGTGTGCGAAGCACCTTATTTTCCGTACCAGCTGGGTATATGCAGGTAAAGGAAACAATTTTGCCAAGACAATGTTACGTCTGGCAAAAGAGCGTGAAGAATTAGCCGTTATTAATGATCAGTTTGGTGCGCCAACTGGCGCAGAGTTGCTGGCTGATTGTACGGCACATGCCATTCGTGTGGCACTGAATAAACCGGAAGTCGCAGGTTTGTACCATCTGGTAGCCAGTGGTACCACAACCTGGCACGATTATGCTGCGCTGGTTTTTGAAGAGGCGCGCAAAGCAGGCATACCCCTTGCACTCAACAAGCTCAACGCAGTAGCAACAACAGCCTATCCTACACCAGCTCGTCGTCCACATAACTCTCGCCTTAATACAGAAAAATTTCAGCAGAATTTTGCGCTTGTTTTGCCTGACTGGCAGGTTGGCGTGAAACGAATGCTCAACGAATTATTTACGACTACAGTAATTTAATAGTTTTTGCATCTTGTTCGTGATGATGGAGCAAGATGAATTGAAAGGAATGATGAAATGAAAACGCGTAAAGGTATTATTTTAGCGGGTGGTTCTGGTACTCGTCTTTATCCTGTGACTATGGCTGTCAGTAAACAGCTATTACCTATATATGATAAGCCGATGATCTATTACCCGCTTTCTACACTGATGTTAGCGGGTATTCGCGATATTTTGATTATCAGTACGCCACAGGATACTCCTCGTTTTCAACAACTGCTTGGTGACGGTAGCCAGTGGGGGCTAAATCTTCAGTACAAAGTGCAACCGAGTCCAGATGGTCTTGCGCAGGCATTTATCATCGGTGAAGAGTTTATCGGTGGTGATGATTGTGCTTTGGTTCTCGGTGATAATATCTTTTACGGTCACGATCTGCCGAAGTTAATGGATGTCGCTGTTAACAAAGAAAGTGGCGCAACGGTATTTGCCTATCACGTTAATGATCCTGAACGCTACGGTGTCGTTGAGTTTGATAAAAACGGTACGGCAATAAGCCTGGAAGAAAAACCGTTACAACCAAAAAGTAATTATGCGGTAACTGGGCTTTATTTCTATGATAATGACGTTGTCGAAATGGCGAAAAACCTTAAGCCTTCTGCCCGTGGCGAACTGGAAATTACCGATATTAACCGTATATATATGGAGCAGGGGCGTTTATCTGTTGCCATGATGGGACGTGGTTATGCATGGCTGGACACGGGGACACATCAAAGTCTTATTGAAGCAAGTAACTTCATTGCAACAATTGAAGAGCGTCAGGGGCTGAAAGTTTCCTGTCCGGAAGAAATTGCTTACCGTAAAGGCTTTATTAATGCTGAACAAGTGCAAGTGTTAGCTGAATCGCTAAAGAAAAATGCTTATGGGCAGTATTTATTAAAGATGGTTGAAGGTTATTAATAAAATGAAAGTCATAAAAACTAGTATTCCGGATGTTTTAATTTTTGAACCAAAAGTATATGGAGATGAACGTGGCTTTTTTATGGAAAGCTTTAATCAAAAAGTTTTCGATGAGGCTGTAGGGCGTAAAATTGAATTTGTGCAGGATAACCACTCTCAATCTAGTAAAGGCGCGTTGCGAGGGTTACATTATCAATTAGAACCTTATGCTCAAGGAAAGCTTGTTCGCTGTGTTGAAGGTGAAGTATTTGACGTCGCAGTTGACATACGTAAATCATCACCCACTTTTGGACAGTGGGTAGGTGTATATTTAAATGCTAAAAACAAGCGACAATTATGGATACCGGAAGGATTTGCTCATGGATTTATTGTAACTAGCGAAAAAGCCACATTCCTTTATAAAGCAACTAATTACTATATGCCCTCTCATGAAGGTGGGATAATATGGAACGATAAATCATTGAATATACAATGGCCTTTAATGAGAGAAATGATTATATCAGCAAAAGATCAACAGCAAATATCGCTGACTGAATATTTAGAAATTGAATCATCAAAAAAATGATGAGTTGGTATAAACCCAAACCAAAACTAACTAATGATTAGAGATTTCATGTTAAGATTCTTTTCTAACAAAGTAAAAGATCATGATTTTTTGAAGGTGTTTACCAATGCGTCATATTTAACCATATCACAAGGGGTATCTTATTTGATACCCTTAATTACTTTAAGTTATGTTATATCTCTATTAGGATTAGAAAAATTTGGTCGTTACTCTGTAATTCTAATAACTGCGACATTACTTCAAGTCGTGACAGATTATGGTTTTATGTTTATCTCACCAAAAGAAATATCTATTGCAGGTGATAATAAGCAAAGAGTATCAGAAGTATATATATCAACCACTATATTAAAGTCGTTATTTCTACTGTTGATTTTTGTTTTTTATACAATAGTATGTTATTTAATAATAGATGAATATGATTTATTAATTAATTTTCTACTTGGTTATTTGATTGTAATATCACAATCTTTATATCCTACTTGGTTTTTCCAAGGGATACAGAAAATGAAAATAATAGCAGGACTTTCTATAATTGCAAAAATTATAAACTGCTTATTAGTTATATTTTTTTTGAAAATTAGTGCAGAGATAAATATTCTAATATTATCACAAGCTTTTCCAATGTTTGTTGTGTCATTTTATGCAAATTTAATTATAATAAAAAAATATATATATCTCGTGAAACCTTCTTGGACTTCGATTCGAACGTTATTTCTTGAAGGTAGTGGTTTATTTTTGGCCAATATATCATCAGCAATTCTTACAAACTCAACAATTCCTATACTATCTATATATGCAACTCCGACACAGTTAGGTGCGTATGCAGCAATTGAAAGGATAATAAAATCAATTTATACAATTTTTTTTCCTATATCACAAGCGATATATCCTTATAATTGTAAACGTTTCTCATATAGCCTGAGTGATGGAATTACTGCTGTAAAAAAAACCGGCATACCGATGGTGGTATTTGCTTTGATCACTAGTGTTTCTATTGTGATTACTTTTTATGTCATGAGAAATTATATTGATATATACATTTATCAATATGTATTAGTTGTAATTTTCCTAAGTCTATGGCTTATTGTCGGGGTGATTAATAATGTCTTAGGGATACAATTTCTATGCGCATACAATTGTAAGGATTTTTATAGTAAAGCTTTTTTTGTATCATCTTCATTAACGATACCTTTTATGTTTTGGTTTAGTTCTTGGATACCTGCAATCGGTACTTCGTTTGCCGTTTTGATGGGTGAATCATTACTAGGGGTAATACTTTTTATAAAGATCTACAATATTAATAAAAGGGTGAAATTAAGTGATTAATGTAGTTTTCTGTATAAGGAAAGACTGGAAGGAGCGTCCTGGAGGAGATGTGATTCAATTGGTTGAGACTAAGAACGCAATTGAGTCAGCGTATAAATGCTCTATTAACATTATCAGTGATCCGGATGAAATTTTGAATATTCACCCTGATATTGTCCACATATTCAATATGCAAACTTTTGAGGAAAGTAAGTTATTTCTTACAAAAGCAAAGCAAATCGGCGCATTTTGTGTTCTTTCTACCGTTTATTGGGATATGCATGATGCATTCTTTGTTAATGCAATGCAAAAAATGCATATTTATCCTAGTGGAAAATATTTTGAACTTTTAAAAAGAGTATTTCATTTAACGTGTAAAGTAAGTGTTTCTATTATTAATAAGCCATATTCGCTTACAAATAAGTATAGAAAAGATATGGCTAACTTTCTAGGGGAGTTTGATGCATGGTTACCGAATTCAGAAGAGGAGTATGAAATAATTCAGAGAGAGTTCAGATTAAAAAAGGAAAAATATATAGCCTTAAATGCCGTAAGTAATAATGTTTTTTGTTTTAATTATAATGAGAATAGAAATGGCATATTATGTGTTGGAAGATTTGAACCAATAAAAAATCAGTTATCTGTATGCAAAGCATTATTAAATACAGAACTCAATTTGATATTAATTGGAGCTGCTCACGCACATAATAAAGATTACTTAAAAAAAATACAAAAAGTCAATGCTGTTAATAATAATATTCACATAATCACTAAAAATATCGAGCAATATGAATTAAATAGTTATTACAATAAATGCCGTGTCCATGTATTAGCTTCTTTTCGTGAATCTCCTGGTTTAAGTTCATTAGAAGCTTTAGCCACCGGTGCAAATATTGTTGTATCTTCAAGCCAGTTTTGTCCAATTGATACTTACTTTAAAGAGATAATTGGGAAACATGTCTTTTTATGTAATCCATACTCCATAAGTTCTATAAGAAAAGCCATTGAGGATGCTTATAATGCACCGCTAATGCGTAAATCCATTAATAGATTTTCATGGGATCTAACAGCAAAGCAGACCTATTTGGCTTATCAAGAGATAATAAATAACAGAGATTGATATTAAAATGACTACAAAAATAATGTTAGTATTTGGTACAAGACCTGAAGCCATTAAAATGGCTCCTTTAGTAAATTTATTAAAAAGAGATTCTCGATATGAATGTAAGGTTTGTGTAACTGGTCAGCATAGAGAAATGTTACATAGTGTATTGGATTTATTTGATATTACACCAGATTACAATTTAAATATAATGCGGCCGGAACAAAGTTTATCGACAATTACAGTCGATATAATTAATGGTATGTCAGAAATATTTAAAAATTTCAAGCCAGAGCTAATAGCAATTCATGGTGACACGTCAACTTCATTCGCTGCCTCGTTATCAGCATACTATCATCAAATTAAAATTGCACATATTGAAGCTGGGCTCAGAACTGGCAATTTATATTCTCCTTGGCCTGAAGAGGGTAATAGAAAATTAACAGGAGTGCTTGCGGACTTCCATTTTTGCCCTACCGAATTAACTAAACAGAATTTAATTAGAGAAGGCGTTGAGTTAAACAAACTGTTTATAACAGGAAATACGGTAATTGATTCTTTAATTTATATAATTAATAAAATTAAAAAAGATGGTGAATTGCTAAATTACTTACATGAGAAATTTTCATTTATTGATCAATATCGCAAAATGATACTCATTACCGGTCATCGGCGTGAAAATTTTGGTACTGGATTTAAAAATATTTGTCAGGCTATAAAAAATCTCGCAATTAGTAATCCAGATATAATATTTGTTTATCCGGTTCATTTAAATCCTAATGTTCAAGAACCAGTCAATTATTACTTAAAAGATGTTGATAATGTAAAATTAATTCCACCTCAAGAATATCTTCCATTTGTTTATTTAATGGAACGTTCATATATTATCTTAACTGATTCAGGAGGTATTCAAGAAGAAGCTCCTTCCTTGGGCAAACCTGTTCTCGTTATGCGTGAAACTACTGAAAGGCTAGAAGCTTTAAATGCGGGTACCGTGAAGTTAGTTGGTACAAATTATGATACTATCATTAAGGAATTTGAGTATCTAATGAACGATAAGTCACATTATGAAAGTATGTCAAAATCTACTAATCCATACGGAAATGGTAATTCATCAATTAAAATTAAAGAAATAATTGATAATTATTTTTTTAATTCCTTACAAGGATGAGAATATGAATAAACCTAAAGTTGCTGTTTTACTGGCTACATACAATGGAGAGTGTTGGATCAGTGCACAAATCGATAGCATTCTTGCACAAAGAGATGTCGACGTTACAATTTATATAAGTGATGATTGCTCAACTGATAAAACAAAAGAGATTTGCAGTAACTATTCAGAAAGATTTAATAATATTAAGCTACTTTCAAATTCAGAACGGATGGGGGGCGCAAGTGCTAATTTTTTCCGATTATTGCTTTCAAATGAGTATGATCAACATGATTTTGTTGCTTTATCTGATCAAGATGATATTTGGAAAGAAAACAAACTTATTCATGCAATTAAACAAATTGGAACTGACGGCTTTTATTCCAGTAATGTAACTGCATTTTATAGCGATGGAAGACAAGTTTTAATAAATAAATCCCAGAAGATGACCTCCTATGATTATTTTTTTGAAGGTGGGGGGCCCGGTTGTACTTACGTCTTTTCAGTTGAAAATGCATTCAAACTTAGGGAATTTCTAGTTAAACATGTTAATATTCTTAAAAATATAACCTATCATGATTGGTTTATATATGCTTTTGCAAGATCAAATAATTATAAATGGATCATTGATCCTTGGCCCTCAATGTATTACCGACAGCACAGCAATAATCAAATAGGTGCTAACTCTTCTTTTGGTGGAATCATTAAAAGATTAAAAATGATTAGATCAAAATGGTATAGAAAACAAGTAACTTTGATCGCTAATACTTTAGAAGCAGCGGATTCTTCTAAAATACAAAAAAATCTCAATAGAAATTACTATGGAAATCTATTGTTTTCAGTTAACTTTTATAAGTTGCGACGCTCATATAAAGATAAGATTTTTATTTTAATCTTTATGTTGTTGTATCTATTTTGATTATGATAATTATATAAGATGGAACATATGAACAGAGTTTACTGTTTGAATACAACTTTCTTAAACCCATTAATTCCTATATTATTAATGGTAGCTGTTTTCATATTATCATCTTTTTTGTATAAGGTTGATAGTAGTTCACTTGTTATTATTATCTCAACCTTCTTGGTTATTTCCTTTATCCCATTATCATTCTGTTTTTCAAGTAAATATTATGTCAATACATCAAACCTAAGTCTGAAGTCATTTCCGTTACCGTATACGACAACAATCATTATAATTCTATCAAGCAGTGTTGAATATTTTAAGTTAGGAATTCCTCTTTTTGGACATGTTATATATGCAGAGTTTGGGTATCCTTTTTTGCACCATGTTTCAGTTATGTCATGGTTATTATTATTTACATGTAATTCCTTTAAGAATAGAATAATTTTTATACTTGTAATGGTTTTTGCATTTGTTAATCCATTGTTGATGATTAATCGTGATTTAATGCTATTAACTTGTTTTGTTTTTATTTTTATCCTTTTAGGAAAACGAAAGGTTAGTCTAAAACCGATACTTATTTTAGGGAGTATATTTCTTTTTGTTTTTGGTTTGATCGGTGAATACAGAAGTCCAGGTGTAATACATACAGTTGATTTACCTTTTTCTTTCAACTATGAAAAAATGCCAGCAACGATAGCATGGCTTTTTCTATATTTTACTTCTTCTAGTTTTAATATGTATTATAATATTAAAACATTAGGCTTGAATTTATATGCAAGTAATATAAATGTTTTCCCAGAACCCTATTACTGGTCATCTTTTTTTGATAGCTTTATTTTTTTTCCTATTGTCATTATTTTGTATTTTATTTTACTGTTATCAATTAGACATTATCTTTTAACAAAAAAGACTTCAGAATTAACATTGGCATTATACCTTTATTGTATCTACCAAGTGTATACGGGATTATTTGCTGTAAAAGTTTTTAATACACATACATTATTTGTTATGCTTTTTCTAGGAGTAATCCAATTCTGTAATATTCTTTTACCTAAAAAGAGACGTTCATAACATGCATAAACAAAGAGTAGCTATTCTCCTATCTCATTATAATGGAAGTGATTATTTAAGAGAACAGTTAAATTCTATTCTCAACCAGAATGCAGATAATTTTTCTATTGATATATATGTCAGGGATGATGGTTCTAATAATGTTAATTTGGTAAACCTTCGGCAAATGACATCCTGTTTACCTATTAATGTTTTTGAGGGAAGCAATATAGGTGTGACTAAAAGTTTTTTTACTCTCTTGGAGCAGGTTGATTCATATGATTATTATGCCTTTTGCGATCAGGATGATGTTTGGCTTGATGATAAAATTTCAAGCGCAGTGACCATGATGAAGGATTCCGAAGGTCCAGTATTATACTGTTCAGCTTATACCTTGGTTGATGCAAAATTAAATTTGATAAATTTTGAAAATCACGTCAATGATTCTTTTGAAAATGCATTATTTAAAAACTTTTGCACAGGTTGTACATGTTTGATAAATAATAAGTTACGCTCGATTATTTTGAAAACTGATTATACTAAAAATGTACCAATGCACGATTGGTGGATGTTGATGGTTGCATATTTAACAGGAACGGTTATTTTTGATCAACAATCCCATATCCTTTATCGGCAACATGGAGGTAATGTTGTCGGTGGTCGAACTAGTTTTATAAAAAAAACAAGAAGATTTATGTTTAATATTTTATCTAATGATGAAACCAGATCAAAAATGTATCAGCAACTATTGATAAGTAAAGAATTGTATAATTCTGAGAAAGTAGCGTTATTGGAGCTTATACTGAACAGTAAAAGAAATATTTTTCTTAGAATTAAGTTGGTTATGGGCTTAGGGGTTAAATATGCTAAGAAATACGAAAGTATTCTAGTTAAGTTTCTTATTTTAATTGGTAGGTTCTAATATACCTTAAATAGCTGCGCGGAATAGTAGATCACTTTAAGGGAACTTAGCCCGGATTGTTTGATCTGATCAATCACCAAATCAAAACAAATCACCAACCGGACTGAGCGATGCCGATCATAGCACCAATTCCCCGTGACGAACGACGCCTGATGCAGAAAGCAATCCAGAAAACGCACGATAAAAATTATGCCCGCAGACTGATGGCCATACTGATGCTGCATCGGGCGACCTCGTTAGCGATGTTGGCAGAATGCTCTGCCGTGGCAGTTCCTTCGTCGGACGCTGAATTAATTGGTTCACGCTGTCGGGTGTTGCAAGACTGAAATCATTATCTGCCGGACGACCCCACGCTGGCCTTTTGAGCATATCTGCACTTTATTACGTGAGCTGGTAAACATGCTCACGGCGATTTTGGCTACCAGCGCTCAGGCTTGAGTACAGAACTTCTGGCAATAAAAATCAATGAGATAACCGGCTGCCAGTTATATGCCGGGACCGTTTGCCGCTGGTTGCCGTCTGCAGGGCTTGTGTGGCGAAGGGCCGCACCAACCCTGCGTATCAGTGACCCGCATAAAGATGAAAAGATGGCGGCAATCCACAAAGCACTGGACGAATGCTGCGCAGAGCATCCGGTCTTTTATGAAGATGAAGTGTATATCCATCTTAATCCCAAAATCGGTGCAGACTGGCAGCTACGTGGACAACAGAAACGCGTGGTAACACCGGGGCAGAAGGAAAAATATTATCTGGCCGGCAACAGCAAAAGTTCAACGCTGTTCATCAGCCTGCTGAAGCGGCTTAAAGCGACATACCGTCGGGCGAAAACCATCACGCTGATCGTGGACAACTACATTATCCATAAAAGCCGGGAAACACAGCGCTGGCTGAAGGAGAACCGAAGTTCAGAGTTATTTATCAGCCGGTTTACTCGCCATTGGTGCATCATGTAGAACGGCTATGGCAGGCACTTCGCGACACAATAACGCGCAATCATCAGTGCCGGTCAATATGGCAACTGCTGAAAAAAGTTCGCCATGTTATGGAAACCGTCAGCCATGCCCTAAGGCAAACATGGGCTGGCAAAAGTGTAGCGGTATTAGGCGCAGCTATTTATAAGATTATAAAACTAATCTATTTAACTTAAAATTTACTACCTATAAACTCATAGTTGAATCGAAATTTAATTCTTAAACTACACCTCTTCATGATCCCCCTGACTGGAGTAAACAATGTCAAAGCAACAGATCGGCGTAGTCGGTATGGCAGTGATGGGGCGCAACCTTGCGCTCAACATCGAAAGCCGTGGTTATACCGTCTCTATTTTCAACCGTTCCCGTGAGAAGACGGAAGAAGTGATTGCCGAAAATCCAGGCAAAAAACTGGTTCCTTACTATACGGTGAAAGAGTTTGTTGAATCTCTGGAAACGCCTCGTCGCATCCTGTTAATGGTGAAAGCAGGTGCAGGCACGGATGCTGCTATTGATTCCCTCAAGCCTTACCTCGATAAAGGTGACATCATCATTGATGGTGGCAATACCTTCTTCCAGGACACCATTCGTCGTAACCGTGAACTTTCTGCCGAAGGCTTTAACTTCATTGGTACCGGTGTCTCCGGTGGTGAAGAAGGCGCGCTGAAAGGTCCTTCTATTATGCCTGGTGGGCAGAAAGAAGCCTATGAACTGGTTGTACCAATCCTGACCAAAATCGCCGCAGTAGCTGAAGACGGGGAGCCATGCGTTACCTATATTGGTGCCGATGGTGCAGGTCACTATGTGAAGATGGTTCACAACGGTATTGAATACGGCGATATGCAGCTGATTGCTGAAGCCTATTCTCTGCTTAAAGGTGGCCTGAATCTTTCCAACGAAGAACTGGCGCAGACCTTTACCGAGTGGAATAACGGTGAACTGAGCAGCTACCTGATCGACATCACCAAAGATATCTTCACCAAAAAAGATGAAGACGGTAACTACCTGGTTGATGTGATCCTGGATGAAGCAGCAAACAAAGGTACGGGCAAATGGACCAGCCAGAGTGCGCTGGATCTTGGCGAACCGCTGTCGCTGATTACCGAGTCTGTTTTTGCACGTTATATCTCTTCTCTGAAAGATCAGCGTGTTGCCGCGTCTAAAGTTCTCTCTGGTCCGCAAGCGCAGCCAGCAGGCGACAAAGCTGAGTTCATCGAAAAAGTTCGTCGTGCGCTGTATCTGGGCAAAATCGTTTCTTACGCGCAGGGTTTCTCTCAGCTGCGTGCTGCGTCTGAAGAGTACAACTGGGATCTGAACTACGGCGAAATCGCGAAGATTTTCCGTGCTGGCTGCATCATCCGTGCGCAGTTCCTGCAGAAAATCACCGATGCTTATGCCGAAAATCCGCAGATCGCTAACCTGCTGCTGGCTCCGTACTTCAAGCAAATTGCCGATGACTACCAGCAGGCGCTGCGTGATGTCGTTGCTTATGCAGTACAGAACGGTATCCCGGTTCCGACCTTCGCGGCAGCGGTTGCCTATTATGACAGCTACCGCGCCGTAGTTCTGCCTGCAAACCTGATCCAGGCACAGCGTGACTATTTCGGTGCGCATACTTATAAGCGCATTGATAAAGAAGGTGTGTTCCATACTGAATGGCTGGATTAATCTGATTTAACCAACAATAAAATTGAGGCCCGGCGTATATTGCACCGGGCTTTTTTTTGCCAAATATCTTATAGACTAAATTTCACTGCTTAATATTAACTTAATAAATATCAGCTATTCTTATAAAGAAAATCTGAATTGTTTTTCGTTGCGTTGACCATCTGACAACGTAGCGTTAAAACTTTTAGCTCTTATCAGGATGCTAAAAACATCATGATTCACAGTTAAGTTAATTCTGAGAGCATGAAATGAAAATCACCATTTCCGGTACTGGCTATGTAGGCTTATCAAACGGGCTTCTAATCGCACAAAATCATGAGGTTGTGGCATTAGATATTTTACCGTCACGCGTTGCTATGCTGAATGATCGGATATCTCCTATTGTCGATAAGGAAATTCAGCAGTTTTTGCAATCAGATAAAATACACTTTAATGCCACATTAGATAAAAATGAAGCCTACCGGGGTGCTGATTATGTCATCATCGCCACTCCAACCGACTATGATCCTAAAACTAATTATTTCAATACATCCAGTGTAGAATCAGTAATTAAAGACGTAGTTGAGATAAACCCTTATGCGGTTATGGTCATCAAATCAACGGTTCCCGTTGGTTTTACCGCAGCGATGCATAAAAAATATCGTACTGAAAATATTATATTCTCCCCAGAATTTCTCCGTGAGGGTAAAGCCCTTTACGATAACCTTCATCCGTCACGTATTGTCATCGGTGAGCGTTCAGAACGCGCAGAACGTTTTGCTGCGTTGTTACAGGAAGGCGCGATTAAGCAAAATATCCCGACCCTGTTTACCGACTCCACTGAAGCAGAAGCGATTAAACTTTTCGCTAATACCTATCTGGCGATGCGCGTGGCGTACTTTAACGAACTGGATAGCTATGCAGAAAGTTTGGGTCTGAATACGCGTCAGATTATCGAAGGTGTTTGTCTCGACCCGCGTATCGGCAACCATTACAACAATCCGTCGTTTGGTTATGGTGGTTATTGTTTGCCGAAAGATACCAAACAGTTACTGGCGAATTATCAGTCTGTGCCGAATAACCTGATTTCGGCAATTGTCGATGCTAACCGCACGCGTAAAGATTTTATTGCCGATGCCATTTTGTCACGCAAGCCGCAAGTGGTGGGTATTTATCGTCTGATTATGAAGAGCGGTTCAGACAACTTCCGCGCGTCTTCCATTCAGGGGATTATGAAACGTATCAAGGCGAAAGGCGTTGAAGTCATCATTTACGAACCGGTGATGAAAGAAAACTCATTCTTCAACTCTCGCCTGGAACGAGATCTCGCCACTTTCAAACAACAAGCTGACGTCATTATCTCCAATCGTATGGCAGAAGAGCTTAAGGATGTGGCAGATAAGGTATACACCCGCGATCTCTTTGGCAGCGACTAACATCTTGTTATCAGGGCTATTTACGCCCTGATTGTCTTTTGTTACTTCCTCAACAATTCTTTATTTTTATCACTTATCCTATAGCATTCACGAGGATTATCGCTAAACTATGCGGACTTGGAAATTTCCGTCAGTTAGGGTAATGATGAGAGTAGAAAATAATAATGTTTCTGGGCAAAACCATGACCCGGAACAGATTGATTTGATTGATTTACTAGTGCAGTTGTGGCGTGGCAAGATGACAATCATCATTTCCGTCATTGTGGCTATTGCCCTGGCTATTGGATATTTGGTAGTAGCGAAGGAGAAATGGACGTCAACAGCAATTATCACTCAGCCCGACGTGGGGCAAATTGCTGGCTATAACAATGCCATGAATGTTATCTATGGTCAGGCTGCACCTAAAGTGCCGGATTTACAGGAGGCGTTAATTGGTCGCTTCAGTTCTGCCTTCTCTGCATTAGCAGAAACGCTGGATAATCAGAAAGAACCAGAAAAACTTACCATCGAACCTTCTGTAAAGAACCAGCAATTACCATTGACTGTTTCTTATGTTGGGCAAACTGCAGAGGACGCACAAATGAAATTGGCCCAATACATTCAGCAAGTTGATGATAAAGTAAATCAAGAGCTAGAAAAGGATCTCAAGGACAACCTTGCTTTGGGACGGAAAAACTTGCAGGACTCTTTAAGAACTCAGGAAGTGGTTGCGCAGGCGCAGAAAGATCTGCGTATCCGTCAGATTCAGGAAGCGTTGCAGTATGCGAATCAGGCGCAGGTGACAAAACCGCAGATTCAACAGACTGGCGAAGATATCACACAAGATACGTTGTTCCTTTTGGGGAGCGAAGCGCTGGAGTCGATGATTAAGCATGAGGCAACTCGTCCGTTGGTGTTTTCGCCAGACTACTATCAGACTCGTCAAAACCTGCTGGATATCGAAAACTTAAAGGTTGACGATCTTGATATTCATGCTTACCGTTATGTGATGAAACCGACGTTACCTATTCGTCGCGATAGCCCGAAAAAGGCAATTACCTTGATTCTGGCGGTGCTGCTGGGCGGCATGGTTGGCGCGGGGATTGTGTTGGGGCGTAATGCTCTGCGTAATTACAACTCGAAGTAATCTTTTCGGTTTTAAAGAAAATGGGCAGGGTGGTGACACCTTGCCCGTTTTTTTTGCCGGATGCGACGACAATATCGCATCCGCTTACCCCGCAACTCACTGATGCCGTTTACGCAGGTTCTCAATCACCGTCGTTAAGTCCAGATCCTGATCCTGCAATAGCACCAGCAGGTGATACATCAAATCAGATGCCTCGTTGGTCAGCTCAAAGCGGTCATGTACTGTCGCTGCCAGTGCGGTTTCCACGCCTTCTTCGCCCACTTTCTGCGCAATGCGCTTGGTGCCGCTGGCATACAGTTTGGCGGTATAGGAGGTTTCCGGGTCGGCAGATTTACGTTCGGCGAGCAGTTGTTCCAGTTGATACAGGAACAGCCACTGGTGAGCGGTGTCGCCGAAGCAGCTGCTGGTGCCTTTGTGGCAGGTCGGGCCGATGGGATTCGCCAGCAACAGTAACGTGTCGTTGTCGCAGTCCGGCGTAATATTTACTACGTTGAGGAAATTGCCCGACGTTTCGCCTTTGGTCCACAGTCGCTGTTTAGTGCGCGAGAAGAAGGTGACTTTACCGCTTTCGATGGTTTTGTCCAGGGCTTGCGGGTTCATATAGCCCAGCATTAACACTTCACCGGATACCGCGTGTTGCACAATCACCGGCATAAGTCCGTCGGTTTTTTCCCAGTCCAGTTCGCGACGTTGTTGTTCTGTTAACATATCCTGATCTCCACGCCCTGTGTTGCCAGGTACGCTTTTAATTCACCAATATTGATTATTTGTTTGTGGAATACGGAAGCTGCCAGCGCGCCGTCAACGTCGGCATCGCGGAAGGCTTCGAGGAAGTGTTCCATGGTGCCCGCGCCACCGGAGGCAATCAGCGGGACGTGGCAAACTTCACGCACTTTTTTCAGCTGCTCGAGGTCGTAACCGTTACGCACACCGTCCTGATTCATCATGTTGAGGACGATTTCTCCGGCACCGCGTTTTTGCACTTCCTCTACCCAGTCGAGTGTTTCCCACTGAGTGACGCGGGTGCGGCTTTCATCGCCGGTATATTGATTCACATGATATTTACCGGTTTCGCCGTCGTACCAGGTATCAATACCGACCACAATACACTGCACGCCAAAGCGATCCGCCAGGCGAGTAATTAACGTCGGGTCCGCCAGTGCAGGGGAGTTAATGGAGATTTTATCCGCGCCAAAGGAAAGAATTTTCGCGGCATCTTCCAGAGACTTAATCCCACCCGCCACGCAGAACGGGATGTCGATCACTTCTGCTACGCGAGATACCCAGCTTTTATCTACCACACGGCCATCGCTGGAAGCGGTGATATCGTAGAACACCAGTTCGTCTGCACCTTCTTCAGCGTAGCGTTTTGCCAGCGGCACGATATCGCCAATGATTTCATGGTTGCGAAACTGTACGCCTTTCACCACCTGACCATCACGAACGTCGAGACACGGAATTATGCGTTTTGCCAGCATGCGATGGCCTCCTTCACGGTGAATTTACCTTCCAGTAATGCACGACCAACTATTACGCCGCGCACGCCAGTACCACGCAGGGCAGCAACATCGTTAATGTCGCCAATACCGCCGGAGGACTGAAATGCCACCTGCGGGTATCTGGCGCACACTTCTTCATATAAAGAGACGTTAGAGCCTGCCAGCGTGCCGTCGCGCGAGATATCGGTACACAGCACATGTTTCAGGCCGACGGGCAGATAGGTTTCCACCAGTTGTTCCAGTGAAACGCCCGAGTTCTCTTGCCAGCCGCTGACCGCCACCTGCTTGTTGCCTTGCTCGTCAATACGGACATCCAGCGCCAGCACTAAGGCATCGGCACCGAAGCGTTCAAACCAGCCTTTCACAATTTCTGGTGATTTTACCGCGGTGGAGCCGACCACCACGCGCGCAACGCCTGCTTCAAGTAACACCGCCACATCTTCTTCGCTACGCACGCCACCGCCAACCTGCACCGGAACGTTAACGCCCGCGACCAGGGTTTTAATCAGCGGGATTTGACGTTTTGCCGGATCTTTTGCCCCGGTCAGATCCACCAGATGCAACACTTCGGCACCTTGCGCAGCGTAATCCTGTAAGCGTGGCAGCGGGTCGTTACCGTAATCGCGTTGTTTGCCGTAATCGCCCTGATGGAGACGCACCACAGTGCCGTCAATTAAATCTAATGCCGGAATAATCATCACATCTCCAGGAAGTTTTTCAGCAACTTAGCGCCAGCGGCACCAGAACGCTCCGGGTGGAACTGCACGCCGTAGAAGTTATCTTTTTGTACTGCCGCGGTGAACGGTTCGCCGTAATTACACTGGGCGATGGTCCACGGATTGACTGGCATTGCGTAGCTGTGAACAAAGTAAAAGTACGCGCCGTCTTCAATCCCCTGAAACAGGCGGTTGCCTGCCTGCGGGTAAACGCGGTTCCAGCCCATATGTGGCAGTGGCAGACCAAAGTCGGTCATTTTCGGCACGTCTTCGTCGATGATGCCCAGCAAGTCGACGCCGTTGCTCTCTTCGCTGCGCCGCCCCAGCAGTTGCATCCCTAAGCAGATGCCCAGCACCGGTTGGGTACAGGCTTTGATGAGATCAAACAGCTCGCGCTCACGCACCTGATCCATCGCTGCTTGTGCGGTGCCAACGCCGGGTAAAAATAGTTTATCGGCCAGCAACACGACGTCCGGGTCACGGCTGACTTTGGGTTCATAACCGTGGCGCGCAATGGCAGACTTCACCGAGTTCAGATTGGCGCAGCCAGTATCAAGGATCACCACGTTCATTACAGCACTCCTTTCGACGAGGGCAGGGTGTCGCCTTCCACGCGGATGGCCTGGCGCAGGGTGCGACCAAAGGCTTTGAACAGACTCTCTACACGGTGATGATCGTTTTTACCTTTGGTTTTCAGGTGTAGCGTCACGCCCATGGTGTATGAGAGCGAACGGAAGAAGTGCTCGATCATTTCGGTGCTGAGATCGCCCACGCGCTGGTAGGTAAACTCGGCTTTATATTCCAGGTGCGGGCGACCAGAGATATCCAGCGCGCAGCGGGCAAGGCATTCGTCCATCGGTAGCACAAAACCAAAGCGGCAAATACCGCGTTTGTCTCCGAGGGCGATTTTTAGCGCTTCGCCCAGCGCCAGGCCGGTATCTTCGACGGTGTGGTGATCGTCGATATAGAGGTCGCCTTTGACGTTGATTTCCATGCGGAAACCGCCGTGGGTGGCGATCTGATCCAGCATGTGATCAAAGAAGCCAACACCGGTGTTAATCTTGCTGCCACCTTCGCGATCCAGCCACACCTGGACGTCAATTTGCGTCTCTTTGGTGTTGCGCACTACATGGGCGTAACGGTCTCGTTTAGTGAGTTGCTCGCCAATCATCGGCCAGTTCAGGATTTCGCGGTCGTAGCGTAAACCATTAATGCCCATGTTTTCCGCCAGTTGAATGTCGGTCGCGCGATCGCCAATCACATAACTGTTGGCACGGTCCATCGCTTGCTCAGCCAGATAACGCTCCACCAGTTTTACTTTCGGCTTACGGCAGTCGCACTCATCGGCGGGCAGGTGAGGGCAAATCAGCACTTCATCAAACTGCACGCCCTGTGAGGTGAAGATCTGCATCATCAGGTTGTGCGGGCCATCGAAATCCGCCTGCGGGAAACTTTGTGTTCCCAGACCATCCTGATTAGTGATCATCACCAGCTTGTAGCCCGCTTTTTGCAGCTTCAGCAGTTCCGGGATCACGCCCGGTTCAAAGGCGAGTTTGTCAAAACGGTCCACCTGAAAATCACTCGGCGGTTCGCTAATCAGGGTTCCATCGCGATCGATAAAAAGATACTTCTGACTCATCAAACTTGCTCCGCACGTAAGGCGTCAATGACGCGCTGGCTTTCTTCACGGGTTCCGACGGTAATTCGCAGGCAGCCGCTTAAAGAGAGTTGTTTATTCTGATCACGTAAGATAATGCCCTGATCCCACAAAGATTTAAACACTGCACTGGAGGCTTTAAAGCGCGCCAGAATGTAGTTGGTTTCAGAGTCAAAAACCTGCTCCACGCAGGGGATCTCTTTCAATGCGGCAATCAGATATTCGCGTTCTGCAATAATTTGCGCCACCCGCTCACGCATGGCGACGATCCCCTGCGGGCTTAACGCCTGGGCCGCAATGTCGGCAACCGGCGTCGAGAGCGGGTAGGGGGCGATCACTTTCATTAACAGGTTGATGACCTCTTCGTTTGCCAGCGTAAATCCGCAACGAAGCCCCGCCAGAGCAAAAGCTTTCGACAGTGTGCGCAAAATAGCCAGGTGCGGATATTCCGCCAGCCAGCCAGCCAGCGATGCCTGTGGACAAAACTCTATATAGGCTTCATCGGCAACCACAATCGCCTTACCGCGCGTTAACTCCAGCAGGGTGCGAAAATCCTGCGGGTTGATCAGTTGCCCGGTCGGGTTGTTGGGGCTGCAAACATAGACCACTTTTACGCCGTCCAGCTTGTCGGAAATGCCCTGTAAGTCCAGTTGCCAGTTGTCCAGCGTCGGCACTGTGCGGCACTCGACGCCAATCGTTTCGGCGCTGACGCTGTACATGCCGTACGTTGGCGGGCAGTAGAGGATGGCGTCTTTACCCGGTTCGCAAAAAGCGCGAATCAGCAGTTCAATACCTTCGTCCGCGCCACGGCTGACCAGCACCTGCTCCGGTTTTACGCCTGCATATTGCGCGTAATTTTCAATCACCGCTTTCGGCTGGCATTCCGGGTAGCGGTTGAGCGTTTGCTGAGTAAGCTGAAACTCCACGGCAGTGGGGTATTCGTTGGCGTTCAGCCAGACATCGCCGTTACCGCCCAGACGACGCGCTGACTGATACGGCGTCAGGTTGCGGACGTTTTCACGCGCTAAATCGGTAATAGTCACGGTGCTCATGCTTGCTCCTTAAGGGCGTTAACACGCAAAGTAACGGCATTTTTATGGGCGGTCAGGCGCTCGGCGGAGGCCAGTGTTTCAATGGTCGAAGCCAGCGCGGAAAAGCCTTCTTTCGAGAGTTCCTGCACGGTCATGCGCTTCTGGAAATCTGCCAGCCCGAGGCTGGAACAGGTGGCGGTGTAACCGTAAGTCGGTAGAACATGGTTAGTGCCAGAGGCATAGTCGCCTGCCGATTCCGGTGACCAGTCACCAAGAAATACCGAACCGGCGCTGGTGATGCCATCGACCAGTTCGCGGGCGTTGCGGGTCTGAATGATCAGGTGCTCCGGGCCGTACTGGTTGGAAATCTCTACGCACTGCGCTAAATCTTTAGTCACGATCAGGCGGCTGGCGCTCAGTGCCTGACGTGCGGTTTCGGCACGCGGCAGTTCTGCCAGCTGGCGTTCGACAGCTTCGGCAACGCGACGCGCCATATCAGCATCGGGCGTCAGTAAAATCACCTGAGAGTCCGGGCCGTGTTCTGCCTGAGAAAGCAAATCAGAAGCCACGAAATCTGGCGTAGCGCCGCTGTCGGCAATCACCAGCACTTCCGACGGGCCTGCGGGCATATCGATCGCCGCACCGTCCAGACGCTGGCTTACCTGGCGTTTTGCCTCGGTGACAAAGGCGTTGCCTGGCCCGAAGATTTTGTCCACTTTTGGCACAGATTCAGTACCAAACGCCAGTGCGGCAATGGCCTGTGCGCCGCCGACGTTAAACACGTCCTGTACACCGCACAGCTGCGCCGCATAAAGGATCTCATCGGCAATCGGCGGCGGTGAGCACAGCACCACTTTTTTACAGCCCGCAATACGCGCCGGAGTTGCCAACATTAATACCGTTGAGAAGAGCGGGGCGGAGCCGCCAGGAATATACAAACCAACTGAAGCTACCGGGCGCGTGACTTGCTTGCAACGTACGCCTGGCTGCGTTTCTACATCTACCGGCGGTAGTTTTTGCGCAGTGTGGAAGGTTTCAATATTTTTTACTGCCACCGCCATCGCCTGTTTTAGCTCGTCGCTAAGGCGTTCGCTGGCGGCGGCGATCTCCTCAGCAGACACCTTCAGCGCGGTAACCGTGGTTTTATCAAACTTCGCGCTGTATTCCCGCAGGGCGTCATCGCCGCGTGCTTTCACGTTATCGAGAATATCGTTAACGGTGCGGGTAATGCTTTCAGAAGCGGAGATCGCCGGGCGCATTAACAGCTGGCGTTGTTGCTTTGCAGTACAGCTATTCCAGTCAATGATTGTGTTAAAGCTCATGGCGATCACTCCATCATCTTCTCAATCGGCAGGACCAGGATTGAACTGGCTCCCAGCGCTTTCAGTTTTTCCATCGTTTCCCAGAACAGGGTTTCACTGCTGACCATGTGCATCGCTACGCGTTGTTGGTCACCCGCCAGCGGCAGAATGGTTGGGCGTTCGGCACCTGGCAGCAGGGCGATGACTTCATCCAGACGTTCGGTCGGTGCGTGCATCATGATGTATTTTGATTCGCGCGCCTGGATCACACCCTGAATACGGGTCAGCAGTTTGTCGATCAGTTGCTGTTTGGATTCTTCCATTTCGCCATCGCGTTGTATCAGGCAGGCTTTCGAGCGATAGATAACTTCGACTTCGCGCAGGCCGTTAGCTTCCAGCGTGGCACCGGTGGAAACCAGATCGCAAATCGCATCCGCCAGTCCGGCGCGCGGGGCGACTTCAACAGAACCGTTCAGTAAGCAGGATTTAAAAGAGATGCCTTTCTGGTCGAGATAACGCTTGAGCAGGTGAGGATAAGAGGTGGCGATACGTTTACCATTTAAGGAGAGCGGGCCGTCCCAGGCTTCATCAACCGGCGTTGCCAGTGAAAGTCGGCAGCCGCCGAAATCCAGACGACGCAGGGTAAAGTAGCGCGGATCTTCACCCTGGGCGCGGCGGTTAAGCAGCTCTTCTTCCAGCACGTTTTCGCCGATAATCCCAAGGTCTACCACGCCATCCATTACCAGACCGGGAATGTCGTCGTCACGCACGCGCAGAATATCAATCGGCATGTTTTCTGCCATCGCGATCAGGCGCTGGGTGTGAAGATTGATTTTAATGCCACAGCGCGCCAGCAATTCGCGTGAGTCATCACTTAAACGGCCGGATTTCTGCATAGCTATGCGTAAACGAGTGTTGTCTGTCATTTTGTTATTCCTCTTTAAACCTGTCTGAATCGTTATCAACCGCGCAATAAAAAAGCCCCCGGAAGGTGATCTTCCGGGGGCTTTCTCATGCGTTCATGCACCACTGGAAGATCTGAATGTCTTCCAGCACACATCGCCTGAAAGACTAGTCAGGATGATGGTGATGATGGTGATGTTTAAATTGAACGCGTGTCATAAAAGTCTCTGTGAATGTTTATTCAACTGATGTCTTTTAACCTAAACCACTTTCACGTTAGAAAGCAAGGGCTTTTTTATATATTTTATGGCGATGGATTTGTTTAATGAATGAGCGGGGAAAGGTGGGGGCCTGGAGTGACTACGTTAGAAAAGTAATCGTGAAAATATGTCTTTAAAACCCTCAAGAACATTGTGTTCTGTAACTAAAGTGGGCTTTGTTCCTGCCGGATGCGGCGTGAATGCCTTATCAGGTCTACAAATGTTGCCTAAATTCAATATATTGATGTTTTGTAGGACTGATAAGCGGAGCGCATCAGGCAATGGTATATTTGCTAACAGTTTCGATTTCATTCATAGAATGAATTGTCAGTTTTGATACGCTAGCGTAGCCTTATAGATCTAAGGTGTATCAGGAGATAACGGATGAAAAAGGTCGCAATTGTCGGGTTAGGGTGGTTAGGCATGCCGCTGGCGATGTCACTTTCAGCGCGAGGCTGGCAAGTCACCGGGAGTAAAACCACACAAGATGGTGTCGAAGCGGCCCGAATGAGTGGCATTGACAGCTATCTGCTTCGCATGGAGCCTGAGTTAGTTTGCGATTCTGACGATCTGGATGCCCTGATGGATGCCGATGCGCTGGTCATTACGCTTCCGGCACGTCGTAGCGGCCCCGGCGATGAGTTCTATTTACAAGCGGTACAAGAGTTAGTGGATAGCGCGCTGGCCCATCGTATTCCCCGAATTATTTTTACCAGCTCAACATCTGTCTATGGCGATGCGCAAGGCATGGTGAAAGAAACTACCCCGCGTAATCCGGTAACCAACAGTGGACGAGTATTAGAAGAACTCGAAGACTGGCTGCACAATTTACCCGGTACTTCGGTCGATATTCTGCGTCTTGCGGGCCTGGTCGGACCGGGACGTCATCCCGGACGCTTCTTTGCCGGAAAAACCGCGCCTGATGGTGAACATGGTGTTAATTTAGTCCATTTAGAAGATGTTATTGGCGCTATCACTCTGTTGTTACAGGCACCTAAAGGCGGACACATCTATAATATATGTGCGCCAGCTCACCCTGCGCGTAATGTTTTCTATCCGCAGATGGCCCGTTTACTGGGGCTGGAACCTCCGCAGTTCAGAAATAGTCTGGACAGCGGCAAAGGTAAGATTATTGATGGCAGTCGGATTTGTAATGAACTGGGATTTGAATACCAGTATCCCGATCCGCTGGTAATGCCGCTGGAGTAAACGATCACGCCAGCAGGACGCCGCATGCACTGCAAGGGGGCGTGTATGAAACCACTGCTGGATGTGTTGATGATCCTCGATGCCTTAGAAAAAGAAGGCAGTTTTGCGGCGGCGTCGGCCAAACTCTACAAGACGCCGTCCGCTCTGAGTTACACCGTTCACAAGCTGGAAAGCGACCTTAATATTCAATTGCTTGATCGTAGCGGACACAGCGCTAAATTCACCCGCACCGGAAAAATGTTATTAGAGAAAGGGCGGGAAGTTCTGCATACCGTGCGAGAACTGGAAAAGCAGGCGATCAAACTGCATGAAGGCTGGGAAAACGAGCTGGTGATTGGCGTGGACGACACGTTTCCTTTTTCTCTGCTTGCGCCACTCATTGAAGCTTTTTATCAACATCATAGCGTGACGCGCCTGAAGTTTATCAATGGCGTACTCGGTGGTTCATGGGATGCCCTGACTCAGGGGCGAGCGGATATTATTGTTGGCGCGATGCATGAGCCACCATCTTCCAGTGAGTTTGGTTTTTCACGGTTGGGCGATCTGGAACAAGTCTTTGCGGTCGCGCCTCATCATCCGTTAGCCCTGGAAGAAGAGCCGTTAAATCGTCGTATTATTAAGCGATATCGGGCGATTGTGGTGGGGGATACTGCGCAGGCAGGCGCTTCTACGGCATCACAACTTCTCGACGAACAAGAAGCCATTACCGTTTTCGATTTTAAAACCAAACTGGAGCTGCAAATTAGCGGCCTCGGCTGCGGCTATTTACCCCGTTATCTGGCGCAACGTTTTCTCGATAGTGGCGCGTTAATCGAGAAGAAAGTGGTCGCCCAAACTCTCTTTGAACCCGTCTGGATTGGCTGGAACGAACAGACCGCAGGACTTGCCAGTGGCTGGTGGCGGGATGAAATTTTAGCAAATAGTGCGATCGCCGGTGTTTATGCAAAATCTGATGACGGAAAATCAGCCATTTAAAGAAAAATTATTCTGACAAGCCTCTCATTCTCTTGTCATTTCCCCCCCATTTAGGCACAATGCGCCGCTGTCAAAAAATGACTAAAAACCGACGTTTCATCAGCGTCGGTTATTTTTTGCTTCAAACCAATCATTCATACCAAGAGGCCGGGCTTCGTACCGGATAGATATTTACTAAAAATCGACAGTTGTTGTCGCTGAGGAATCCAAAAAAATGGGGCAATTTTTTGCTTACGCGACGGTTATCACCGTAAAGGAGAATGACCATGTCGCATAACGTTACTCCAAACACCTCTCGCGTGGAATTGCGTAAAACGCTTACGTTAGTTCCGGTTGTAATGATGGGTCTTGCCTATATGCAGCCGATGACGCTGTTTGATACTTTTGGTATCGTTTCAGGCCTCACGGATGGTCATGTGCCGACAGCCTATGCGTTCGCATTGATTGCGATCCTGTTTACGGCTCTGAGCTACGGGAAGCTGGTTCGCCGCTATCCTTCTGCTGGCTCTGCATACACTTACGCCCAGAAATCCATTAGCCCGACTGTCGGCTTTATGGTGGGTTGGTCTTCTCTGCTCGACTATCTGTTCGCGCCGATGATCAACATTCTACTGGCGAAAATCTATTTTGAAGCTCTGGTGCCTTCCATCCCATCGTGGATGTTTGTGGTGGCGCTGGTGGCCTTTATGACCGCCTTTAACCTGCGTAGTCTGAAATCCGTAGCGAACTTCAACACTGTAATCGTCGTGTTGCAGGTAGTGCTGATCGCGGTGATTCTGGGCATGGTTGTTTATGGCGTATTTGAAGGTGAAGGCGCTGGTACGCTGGCGAGCACTCGTCCATTCTGGTCTGGCGATGCGCATGTTATCCCGATGATTACCGGGGCGACAATCCTGTGCTTCTCCTTTACCGGCTTTGACGGCATCAGCAACCTGTCGGAAGAAACCAAAGATGCAGAGCGCGTGATCCCGCGTGCGATTTTCCTGACCGCGCTGATCGGCGGCATGATCTTCATCTTTGCAACTTACTTCCTGCAGCTGTACTTCCCGGATATCTCTCGCTTTAAAGATCCGGATGCGTCACAGCCTGAAATCATGCTGTACGTTGCGGGTAAAGCGTTCCAGGTTGGCGCGCTGATCTTCTCCACCATTACCGTACTGGCGTCCGGTATGGCGGCGCATGCAGGCGTAGCGCGTCTGATGTACGTAATGGGTCGTGACGGCGTATTCCCGAAAAGCTTCTTCGGTTATGTACACCCGAAATGGCGTACTCCGGCGATGAACATCATCCTGGTTGGCGCGATTGCCCTGCTGGCAATCAACTTCGACCTGGTAATGGCAACGGCGCTGATTAACTTTGGTGCGCTGGTGGCGTTCACTTTCGTTAACCTGTCGGTCATCTCGCAGTTCTGGATCCGTGAGAAGCGTAACAAGACGCTGAAAGATCACTTCCAGTATCTGTTCCTGCCGATGTGTGGTGCGCTGACCGTTGGTGCGCTGTGGGTTAACCTGGAAGAAAGCTCAATGGTTCTGGGTCTGATCTGGGCTGCTATCGGTCTGATTTACCTGGCTTGCGTCACCAAGAGCTTCCGTAATCCGGTTCCGCAGTACGAAGACGTAGCATAATCATCTTTTCTAATAATAAACCGGAGTCGAATGAACATTTGGCTCCGGTTTTTTTATTCTTTTGTATCGAACTCCTCATTAATAACCATTTGTTCTAATTTAGAGAATTTGGTTATTGGTCTGCATTCCACCAGTCATGAATAATTTCCTCATTAACATTCATCTGGTTAATTAATTTATGTTTTCAATGATATTAAGCGGGCTAATTTGTGGTGCTCTGCTGGGATTTGTCATGCAGCGTGGGCGTTTTTGCCTGACAGGTGGTTTTCGCGATATGTATATCGTGAAAAATAATCGCATGTTTTACGCCTTGCTGATTGCAATTTCGGTACAAAGCGTGGGGGTTTTTGCGTTAATTCAGGCGGGCCTACTGACTTACGAAGCCGGGGCGTTCCCGTGGCTTGGTACTGTTATAGGTGGGTATATCTTCGGGCTGGGAATTGTTCTGGCGGGTGGATGTGCCACCGGGACCTGGTATCGCGCGGGTGAGGGATTGATCGGCAGTTGGATCGCGCTTTTCACTTATATGGTGATGAGTGCGGTGATGCGTTCTCCACATGCCAGTGGTTTAAATCAAACCTTGCAGCACTACAGTACTGAACATAACTCTATTGCTGAGACTTTTAATTTGTCTGTGTGGCCGTTGGTTGCCGTTTTGCTGGTGATAACGCTCTGGGTGGTGATGAAAGAGTTGAAGAAGCCAAAACTCAAAGTCGCGACCTTACCGCCGCGCCGAACCGGGATCGCTCATATTCTGTTTGAAAAACGCTGGCATCCCTTTGTCACTGCTGTACTCATCGGTTTGATTGCGCTTTTAGCCTGGCCCCTGAGTGAAGCAACCGGACGCATGTTTGGGTTAGGAATCACTTCCCCAACGGCCAATATTCTGCAATTTCTGGTCGCGGGTGACATGAAATACATTAACTGGGGCGTTTTCCTGGTGTTAGGGATCTTCGTGGGGTCATTTATTGCAGCCAAAGCGAGCCGTGAGTTCCGCGTTCGCGCAGCTGATGCACAAACAACATTACGTAGCGGGTTAGGTGGTGTACTGATGGGCTTCGGTGCCAGTATTGCAGGTGGTTGCTCTATCGGTAATGGACTGGTTATGACTGCAATGATGACCTGGCAGGGCTGGATTGGCCTTGTATTTATGATTCTCGGAGTCTGGACTGCGTCCTGGCTTGTGTATGTTCGACCGCAGCGTAAGGCGCGACTGGCAACTGCTGCGGCAAATTAAGTAAGGTGTAAAGATGGTGATTAAAAAGCTGGATGTGGTGACGCAGGTCTGTCCGTTTCCACTCATAGAAGCAAAAGCAGCTCTGGCAGAAATGGTCAGCGGCGATGAGTTAGTGATTGAGTTTGATTGCACCCAGGCAACTGAAGCAATCCCACAGTGGGCGGCGGAAGAAGGACATGCCATCACCGATTATCAGCAGATTGGCGATGCAGCGTGGAGCATCACCGTTCAAAAAGCCTGACTCAACATTGTCCTCCGCCGTACCAGCGGCGGAGGCTTCAAATTAGACAATCTCTTCCGCGTACTGCCAAAGTGCTTTTAACAGCGCCACTTTCTCTTTGTCATCGGCATATTGTTGTACCAGCATCTGCAATTCATCAGCATAACCCTGCAAAAACTCTGGCGTGAAGACCTGGCGACGGTGCTCCAGCCAGCGTTGCTGCTCGGCATAATCCAGCGTCCCCGGGAAGTTGCGTGCCCGATAATTGAACAACAGCTTTTCAATCCGTTTATCAACAAAAGTGATATCCAGTGCCGGTAAATTACGCGGCTCGGTTTCCAGCACAATTTTCATTGCTGCACGATCTGCGTCACTGAAAAAGCCGTTATAAAGCTGTGCATCCACGTTATCTGAAGGCGTAAACGGTTCGGCTTCCGCGAATATCGCCACCACTTTTTCGCGCACTTGCGGATTTTCACGCAGAATTTTCAGGTTATCGAGGCAATGCTGACGATTAATTCCCAGTCGGTCGGCATCTTCCGGGCGTAGCGTATTCGCCTGGGCCAGCACCGGACATTTATTGATATGCACCAGCTTAACCGGAACGGCGGCGTTATCGCCAAGATCGGTTTTTGCGGTATATAAACGCTCGCGCAATGTGTCGCTATCCAGTTCCAGTAATGGCGAAATGTCTCCTGCCAAATCCACCATAATTACGGCATTGCGATTTTCAGGATGCCACGCCAGCGGTGCCACCCAGCTGGTATTGCCGCGCCATGCCCCAAACATTCCGGAAACGTGAACCAGGGGTTTCATCTGCGGAACATCAATCAACGCCATCAGTTTGTGTTTATTACGATGGGTAAAGAGATATTCAAACAGACGTGGCTGACGCGTTTTTACCAGTTTCGCCATCGCAATAGTGGCGTACACATCAGCCATCGCATCGTGGGCGTTGCTATGTTCAATTCCATTCGCTTTGGTTAAATGCTCAAGGCGAAAGCTCGGTAGACCGTCATCATTTTCAGGCCAGTTTATTCCTTCCGGGCGCAGGGCATAACAGGCACGCATAACATCCAGTAAATCCCAGCGCGAGTTATCATGCTGCCAGCTCCAGGCGTAAGGATCGTAGAAATTACGATAAAAAACGTTGCGTGTGACTTCGTCGTCGAAACGCACATTGTTGTAGCCCAGAATACAGGTCTTCGGTACGGTAAAAAGCGAGTGAATACGGGCGGCAAACGCGGCTTCGTTTTCTCCTTTCGCCCGTGCTTCCTGCGGGGTAATACCGGTAATTAATACGGCTCCTGGCTGGGGTAAATAGTCATCAGCGGGCTTGCAGTAAAAGACTTCGGGTTCGCCGATGACATTGAATTCGCTATCGGTGCGAATGGCTGCGAACTGTGCAGGGCGATCTAACGCGGGGTGCGTGCCAAAGGTTTCGTAATCGTGAAACAAAAAGGTAGATTGTTGCTTACCGTCATTCATCATTAGGTTAAATCCGTTATTTCTGCTGTCTGCCAGAGTATCAAATATCACCGTGCTAATCAGCTTTAGCGCCACAATTTGGCAGCGAGTGGCAACAGATCATGTCAGATAAAAATGAGAGGGTAGTCACATTTTCTTGCACTTTATTCCAGCCAGTTCATAAGTATTTCCGTAAAAAGAACAGCTATTTGAAACTCCTGAGGGTTTGCTGTTGAAACGCCGTCTTATTATTGCTGCTTCTTTGTTCGTTTTTAACTTATCGTCTGGTTTTGCGGCGGAAAACATTCCTTTTTCACCTCAGCCTCCAGAGATTCATGCCGGGTCCTGGGTATTGATGGATTACACCACCGGTCAGATCCTCACCGCGGGTAATGAGCATCAACAGCGCAATCCCGCCAGCCTGACAAAGCTGATGACGGGTTATGTCGTGGATCGCGCTATCGATAGTCATCGCATTACGCCAGACGATATTGTCACCGTGGGGCGCGATGCGTGGGCGAAAGATAATCCGGTGTTTGTCGGTTCTTCACTGATGTTTTTGAAAGAGGGCGATCGCGTATCGGTACGTGATTTAAGCCGTGGTTTAATTGTGGATTCCGGAAATGACGCTTGTGTTGCTCTGGCTGACTATATTGCCGGTGGGCAACGGCAGTTTGTTGAAATGATGAACAACTATGCCGAGAAGCTGCATCTCAAGGATACGCATTTTGAAACAGTGCATGGTCTGGATGCACCTGGCCAGCATAGCTCGGCTTATGATTTAGCTGTGCTTTCTCGTGCTATCATCCACGGCGAGCCCGAGTTTTATCATATGTACAGTGAGAAAAGTCTCACCTGGAACGGTATCACCCAGCAAAACCGTAACGGGTTGTTGTGGGATAAAACCATGAATGTTGACGGCCTGAAAACGGGTCATACTTCTGGTGCCGGGTTTAATCTCATTGCTTCGGCTGTAGATGGGCAGCGTCGTCTCATTGCAGTGGTAATGGGGGCTGACAGTGCAAAAGGTCGTGAGGAAGAGGCAAGAAAATTACTGCGTTGGGGGCAACAAAACTTTACTACGGTGCAAATTTTGCACCGTGGGAAAAAGGTCGGAACGGAACGCATCTGGTATGGCGATAAAGAAAATATCGACCTGGGAACGGAACAAGAGTTCTGGATGGTGCTACCGAAAGCCGAAATTCCACATATCAAAGCCAAATATACCCTTGATGGTAAAGAACTCACCGCGCCAATTAGCGCCCATCAGCGGGTAGGGGAAATTGAACTTTACGACCGTGATAAACAGGTGGCGCACTGGCCGCTGGTTACCCTGGAATCTGTCGGGGAAGGCAGCATGTTTTCTCGCCTGAGTGATTATTTCCACCATAAGGCCTGACCTTTCTTTTGCAGCAGACTGGCAGGAGTGCGAGTCTGCTCGCATAATCAACACTCATTCCTTGTGGTTTTAATTTTGCAACTATACTGTATATAAAAACAGTATCAATGGAGGCGTCATGAACTACGAGATTAAGCAGGAAGAGAAACGTACCGTTGCAGGTTTCCATCTCGTTGGCCCGTGGGAACAGACGGTAAAGAAAGGCTTTGAGCAGTTGATGATGTGGGTAGATAGCAAAAATATTGTGCCGAAGGAGTGGGTTGCTGTCTATTACGACAATCCAGATGAAACACCCGCCGAAAAATTACGCTGCGACACCGTCGTGACGGTGCCGGGTTACTTTACGCTTCCCGAAAACAGTGAGGGCGTCATTCTGACAGAAATTACAGGTGGTCAGTATGCGGTGGCGGTAGCTCGTGTAGTCGGTGATGATTTTGCTAAACCCTGGTATCAGTTCTTTAATAGTCTCTTGCAGGACAGTGCTTATGAAATGTTACCAAAGCCCTGCTTCGAGGTTTATTTGAACAATGGCGCGGAAGATGGGTACTGGGATATCGAAATGTATGTTGCGGTGCAGCCAAAACATCACTAATTCATCTCAGGGCGGTGTGTTAACGCGATGACCACTCTTTTTTTTGAAAGCGAAAAGAGTAAGATGCGCCTTTCAATTTTTTCGCTCCTGCCGGGAAATTACACTGTTCCCGGTTTGTCCGTCGGATAATTCAGAGGCGCGCCTTCTGGCCGACAGATGAGTTATGAGCGCTTTTAATCTCATTACGGAGTTTCTGCGTGCGTGCCGATAAGTCATTAAGCCCGTTTGAAATCCGGGTATACCGCCATTACCGCATTGTGCATGGTACTCGGGTCGCGCTGGCATTCCTGCTCACTTTTCTCATTATCCGCCTGTTTACTATCCCGGAAAGCACCTGGCCGCTGGTCACCATGGTGGTGATTATGGGGCCAATCTCGTTCTGGGGTAACGTTGTCCCTCGCGCCTTTGAGCGTATTGGCGGTACGGTGTTGGGTTCGATTTTAGGTCTTATCGCTCTGCAACTGGAGTTAATCTCGTTACCGCTGATGTTAGTCTGGTGCGCGGCGGCCATGTTCCTTTGCGGTTGGCTGGCGCTGGGCAAGAAACCGTATCAAGGTTTATTGATTGGGGTGACGCTGGCAATTGTTGTGGGTTCCCCGACAGGTGAAATTGATACGGCGTTATGGCGAAGCGGCGATGTGATCCTCGGCTCTTTACTGGCAATGTTGTTTACCGGTATCTGGCCACAACGGGCGTTCATCCACTGGCGCATTCAACTGGCGAAAAGTCTGACCGAGTATAATCGGGTCTATCAATCTGCATTCTCACCGAACTTACTCGAACGCCCACGTCTGGAAAGCCATCTACAAAAACTCCTGACCGATGCCGTGAAAATGCGTGGACTGATTGCGCCCGCCAGCAAAGAAACCCGTATTCCAAAATCGATATATGAAGGTATCCAGACCATTAACCGCAATCTGGTTTGTATGCTGGAGTTGCAAATCAATGCATACTGGGCCACGCGCCCCAGCCATTTCGTGTTATTGAACGCGCAAAAACTTCGTGATACCCAGCACATGATGCGTATTTTCATGAAAGGAGATCACTCAATAACTTCCATCGAGATCGGGTAATAACATTTGAACAGATCGCTGAATAACATCGATGGAGATCACTTTTGACTCATTTTGTTATTCAGTGATCTCCATCAATGTTATTGGAACTTCACAGGTGTGTTGATCTGTATCTTTTGCCATTCCGGTAAAGGATACCTATGCCAACAGTTCCAATTTCTATGAGAAAACTTAAAGAAATTCTTAGGCTTAAATACGGTGTTGGACTCAGCCATCGACAAATTGGTCGTAGTCTTGCAATCTCCCCTTCCGTTGTATCCAGATATGCTAATCGGGCGGCTCAACTTGGCATAAAGCAGTGGCCCTTACCTACAGGATGGGATGATACAAAACTAAAACATGCGTTCCTTCAGACCCAGGTTAAGATGAAGAAGCACTCTCTGCCTGACTGGGCTACAGTACACCGGGAACTGCGTAATAAATGCGTGACGCTGCAGCTACTCTGGGAAGAATACTGTGAGCGTAATCCAGGCGGTTTTTACAGCTATAACCATTACTGCCGGATGTACCGTGAATGGCTCAAAACCACTTCACCATCAATGCGTCAGGTACATAAAGCTGGCGAAAAACTTTTCGTTGATTACTGTGGACCTACCGTTGGCGTTACCGACCCTGAGACCGGAGAAATAAGAACTGCTCAGGTCATCGTAGCTGTTCTCGGGGCATCAAGTTACACATGGGCAGAGGCCACCTGGTCTCAGCAGCTTGAAGACTGGGTGATGAGTCATGTTCGCTGCTTCCAGTGGTTGGGTGGCGTTCCTGAACTTGTTGTTCCGGACAATCTGAAAAGCGCCACATCCAGGGCATGTAAGTATGATCCTGACGTTAACCCTACCTACCAGCAGATGCTTGAGCATTATAATGTCGCAGTTTTGCCTGCGCGGCCACGTAAACCGAAAGATAAAGCCAAAGCTGAAGTTGGCGTTCAGGTTGTTGAACGCTGGATCATGGCCCGAATCAGGCATGAGATCTTCTACAGCCTTGCATCGCTTAATCAGCGCATTCGGGAGTTGCTGGAAAGACTGAATAACAAAATAATGCAGAAGTTGGGTTATTCACGTGCAGAACTCTTCATCCAGCTTGATAAACCCGCACTGAAGCCTCTTCCTGAAGCCAGTTACAGTTACACCCTGGTGAAGAAAGTCAGAGTTCATGCCGATTACCACGTGGAAATCGACAAACATTACTACTCGGTTCCATGTTCGCTGTTAGGCCAGCAACTGGAAGCATGGATCTCCGGAGAACTGGTAAGACTCTTCAATCAGGGGCAGGAGGTTGCTGTGCACCCGCGCAAGCGTACTTATGGCTACAGTACCCGCAACGAGCACATGCCTGAAGCTCATCGACAGCATGCCACCTGGACGCCAGAGCGTCTTCTGGAATGGGCGGGGCACATAGGCAGTGAAACTCATAGTTATGTGCTTCATATACTGAACTCTCGTCCACATCCGGAACAAAGCTATCGCTTCTGCCTTGGACTCCTGAACCTTCATAAAAAATACAGTAAAGCCAGACTTAATGCAGCATGTGCAAGAGCTCTGAAAACAAAGGTATGGCGTCTGTCAGGTATTAAATCGATCCTGGAAAAAGGTCTGGATAAACAACCTGTTCAGGATCCAAAACCAGATCTGTTATCCACGATGGAACACGAAAACGTACGCGGCAGTGAGTATTACCACTGATACGGGATCCAATGATGAATCATCTTTACGAACAACTGACCGCACTTAAACTCACCGGCTTCCGTGATGCGCTTAAAAAGCAACTTGCTCAGCCGGGCACATACCAGGAGCTGGGCTTCGAAGAACGCCTGTCATTACTGACAGCAGAAGAACTAACCTGCCGTGAAAACAGGAAGGCAGAGCGTCTGATCAAACATGCACGGTTCAGACTTAATGCTGAGTTATCAAAGCTGGATTATCGTAACAATAGAGGGCTGGACAGGGCCTTCATCCGTTCACTCAGTCAGGGAAACTGGTTAACCCTGAAACAAAATATTTTACTGACCGGGGCCACCGGCAGCGGTAAAACGTTCCTGGCATGTGCACTTGGTCATAATGCCTGCCGACAGGGATACAAGGTCTACTATTATCGCCTTAAAGCGCTGATGGAACAGTGCTATCAGGGGCATGCTGATGGAAGATACAGCAAACTTTTGACCAGGCTGAATAATAGCGATCTGCTGCTTCTGGATGACTGGGGGCTGGAACCTCTCTCATCAGAACAGCGTAGCGACCTGCTGGAAATAGTGGATCTGATGTACCAACGAGGCTCAATCATCGTAGTGAGCCAGTTGCCGGTGGAAAACTGGTACAAAATGATCGGAGACTCCACACATGCGGATGCCATCCTAGATCGACTGGTTCATGGCAGTATCAAGATCGAACTTAAAGGAGAATCAATGCGGAAAATACAATCTCCGTTGACCGAAGGAGATCAGTGAAGGTAATTTAAAAACGGTTCTGTGAAAGTGACACGAACCGATCTCCATCGATGTTACTCACCGATCTCCTTCACGGTAATACGCAACACATGATGCAGCAAATACTGCTGAGCCTTGTTCATGCGCTGTACGAAGGTAATCCGCAGCCGGTTTTTGCCAATACGGAAAAATTGAACGATGCTGTGGAAGAGCTGCGTCAGTTGCTCAATAACCACCATGACCTGAAGGTTGTGGAAACACCAATCTATGGTTATGTGTGGCTGAACATGGAAACGGCGCATCAGCTTGAGTTGCTATCGAATCTGATTTGCCGGGCCTTGCGCAAATAATTCCTGAACTTCAGAATCATCTTGCTGCTGCTTCGATTCAGCAAGGATAAAGGGTATGATAGTGAAAAGGGATAAAAGCATTGTCATCTGCGGCAGCTATGAGTAATGTTGGCCCTAACGAATAGCGGTTGCTTAAACGAATCCGACTCTCACATTATCAGGGGTATAAAAATGGAAACTACCAAGCCTTCATTCCAGGACGTACTGGAATTTGTTCGTCTGTTCCGTCGTAAGAACAAACTGCAACGTGAAATTCAGGACGTTGAGAAAAAGATCCGTGACAACCAGAAGCGCGTCCTGCTGCTGGACAACCTGAGCGATTACATCAAGCCGGGGATGAGCGTTGAAGCAATCCAGGGCATCATCGCCAGCATGAAAGGTGACTATGAAGATCGCGTTGACGATTACATCATCAAAAATGCCGAGCTCTCCAAAGAACGCCGCGATATCTCCAAAAAGCTGAAAGCTATGGGCGAAATGAAAAACGGCGAAGCGAAGTAATTCCCGTTTTATTCAATGAGGGTTGCCTGGCAACCCTCATTGCTCATTGATTCTTATCTGTGTATCACCGTCATCATTCTCATCCGAGAACCAATCGAAATTAACAACAGCCTTCTTCTGTATGCAGCAAGGCAAAAAGTTCTGTAACTCCATTGTTATTAACTGCACTGGTTACTAACACGTTGTGCGCTCCAGCTTCCCGTAACCAACTTTTCACCAAAGATATTTGTTCCATGCTGGCTAAATCTGCTTTGGTTACTACTCCAATGACCGGGTGATTCATGGCCCGGTAGGGCGTTTTTACCTCTAATTCCTGCTTCAGCGCTGAGATTCCTGCTTGTTGCCAGAAAAGCAGGCACCTGCCGTCTGAACGGTATCGATCCGGAAGCGTATCTGCGCCATATTCTGAGCATACTGCCGGAATGGCCCTCCAACCGTGTTGACGAACTCCTGCCATGGAACGTAGTTCTCACCAATAAATAAGCGTCAATACGGTGCTCCGTTGACGCTTACTTTAATCCGTTTTCTGAGCTTAGATTTTTCTGTTCCTACCCAGACCGTGGATTTGGAATTCATTTTTTGTCAGGTCAATGCTAATCGTTAAAACGGCCATAACGCACCTCCACTGGAAGGTTTATCAGTAATATCCTACCGTTGCTTCATGGTCGGGGCGTCCATTCCATTATTATCGGTTTTCCTTTCTGTTTATAAATGAAAACGCCAGCTGTATTCAGGCTGGCGTCAGGAGAAATGAAGCCTGTTGAGTGAGATTCACCGGTTCTGGTGCAGAAGCTGCAGATGGCGCAGGGTAAGGACATCTTCTCTTGCCTGCTTAATACAGGACAACAGTGCTGTTTCTGTGGTTAATGGCACTATACCCTGTATCACTGCATTGTCTTACAGCAACTGGTGAGGGCTGGCATAAGTTGCCGGTGTTTCGGTAGAGTCACGGTCATCCACCACGCGGAGTGAATAACCGTTTTCAGCGGCCTTATTAATCAGTTCAGTGATATTAACACCATCAATGTCAACGACAATGTGCCCCATATCCAGCGCCTGTACGTTAACGCTGTCGGCTTCCAGTGTCATCATTTCGCCTCCGGATACTTACCCAGGGTAATGTTATTTACCGTTCTGTAATTGTCGCGGGTCATCAGGCCGGTCGCCCTGCGAGCCCGGAGGATATCGATGCTGTTTATTAACTGAGAGCGGGTACAGGCGCTGAATCCCGGCTGGTCGGTACGCACCAGCGCGTATTTTTCCACGAGAAAGTTCACCGCATCACACAGTGAAATGCCTGCCTCAATATGCTGCTCAATCACACGTTCATCGGCAAAAGGTGTGTCATTCAGTGTGAGGCCATAGTGCTGGTCCAGCAGTCGGGACAGCAGTATCTGCCAGATTTCAACAGGAGACGGGCGAGAACTGGCCGCCTGCCCGGGTAATACAGGTAATGTTTTCATACTGAAGATTTTCCTGATATGCAGATATAAAAATGGAAAAGTGGCGTGGTGAAAACACCAGGCCGTAGCAGAAGGCTATTCTGGAGAGTTAATTTTTCATTTCGGGCGTCGGATAAACAGCCAGATAAACGTAACCACAACTGCTGAGGGTATCGGCTTTGCAGGTCAGCCCTTTTGCATACAGCGTGACGGTATGCTGATGGCGGGGATTCAGTTCACCGCTGGTGAGCATGAGTTCCAGTTGTTTCATCAGCAGCGGAAAGGCCTGGTCCAGGTGGTACGCATCTGCATCGCTGAACAGGCCTCTGATACCGGCGCGGTCGGCAAGGTAATGCAACCGGTTACCCTCCTGCACCAGACGTGCCCCGAAACAGGGCGTCACGGTGCAGGGCAGCCCCCACCAGGGGCGGTCGTGATTGTCGTCGGGAAGTGTTGTCCCGGGGAGTGTGTCTGACACGATAAAATCCTTACAGAAAATCGGCTAAGAATGGTCCGGTAGTGGCGATAATTCTGCTCATCAGAATTCCCACTCAGTTCAGGGTGACGCTCATCAGCCGGACATACGGACCAAAACTGTCCTTACGGCGTTCAGCAAACACGGCCAGCACACCGGGAATATCCTGCACTTCACGACCGGTATACGCTTCAGCACTGCCGTGCCAGCGGTATTTACCGGTACAGAACGGAAAAAGACGGGATGTCGGATGTTGTTGGTGAATACGCATGGCTTCACCACGGGTGATAATTTTCATAATGGGATACCTCTGAAGACAGAAGATAAAAGTGAAAACAGGTGTGATGTGGTTGTGAAGGGTTAAAGCAGACCATGTTCGGCAAAGGAGAAAACCTGGTTGCCACCGACTATCAGATGGTCCGGCACCCGGATATCCACCAGGCCCAGTGCCTGTACCAGACGTTCGGTGATAAGCCGGTCTGCCTTACTGGGTGTGACTTCACCGGACGGGTGATTGTGTGCCAGTACCACGGCAGCGGCATTGTGGTACAGGGCGCGTTTAATCACTTCCCGGGGATGGACTTCCGTGCGGTTGATGGTGCCGGTGGGTAATGACTCCAACTTATTGATAGTGTTTTATGTTCAGATAATGCCCGATGACTTTGTCATGCAGCTCCACCGATTTTGAGAACGACAGCGACTTCCGTCCCAGCCGTGCCAGGTGCTGCCTCAGATTCAGGTTATGCCGCTCAATTCGCTGCGTATATCGCTTGCTGATTACGTGCAGCTTTCCCTTCAGGCGGGATTCATACAGCGGCCAGCCATCCGTCATCCATATCACCACGTCAAAGGGTGACAGCAGGCTCATAAGACGCCCCAGCGTCGCCATAGTGCGTTCACCGAATACGTGCGCAACAACCGTCTTCCGGAGCCTGTCATACGCGTAAAACAGCCAGCGCTGGCGCGATTTAGCCCCGACATAGCCCCACTGTTCGTCCATTTCCGCGCAGACGATGACGTCACTGCCCGGCTGTATGCGCGAGGTTACCGACTGCGGCCTGAGTTTTTTAAGTGACGTAAAATCGTGTTGAGGCCAACGCCCATAATGCGGGCTGTTGCCCGGCATCCAACGCCATTCATGGCCATATCAATGATTTTCTGGTGCGTACCGGGTTGAGAAGCGGTGTAAGTGAACTGCAGTTGCCATGTTTTACGGCAGTGAGAGCAGAGATAGCGCTGATGTCCGGCGGTGCTTTTGCCGTTACGCACCACCCCGTCAGTAGCTGAACAGGAGGGACAGCTGATAGAAACAGAAGCCACTGGAGCACCTCAAAAACACCATCATACACTAAATCAGTAAGTTGGCAGCATCACCAGTGATCTGTACCTACTTTTGTTATGAAATAAACATCAGTATCGGCAAAGCTTGCTGCCAGCGCCTGGTTACAGCCTTTTCCCCCCGGTGAAAATATAAAATTACTTGCCAGAAGCGATTCTCCGATAGTGGGAAGCCTCGGCAAATAACTGATGATATCAACATTAAACGAACCAATAACGCATACTTGACTTTTCATAGTTGAGTGGCCTTTTTTTATTCCCTGGGCTGTATCATAATTTTCAAGCGCATAAGCGATTTCATTTTTCGCAATAGTATCAAGCGAGTCTAGGACGATAAAAGCACCGCCATGACATCGAGTCAGATAGCCAAGCCTGGCAAGTTCATTAAGATCTGAACGAATAGTTTCTTTCGTTACATTGAGGCTATTGGACAGATCGGATACTTTTACAGAACCGAATTTACTGAGTCGTTTCAATATTTCATGATGGCGTTCAAATTTCATGCTTCACCTCACTTCAGTTACGTTAATATCTATCGATGTATATTGATGTGATAATCACCATAAAGTGGCGGGGAAAAGCAAAAAAAAGCAAAAATAGCCTGAGAAAAGGTAAGCGTTAATGGAGAATCATATTGATGCTTATTTATTGGTGAGAACTACGTTCCATGGCAGGAGTTCATCAATACGGTTGGAAGGTTATTCCGGCAGTACGCTCAGGATATGGCGCAGATACGCTTCCGGATCAATGTCGTTCAGAAGGCAAGTGCCGATAAGCCCATACAACAGTGCACTGCGCTCGCCGCCGAAGAACATAAAGTTTTTATTTCCGAGACAGATGGCACAAAGGGCTTTTTCCGCGGCATTATGTCTGCCTCCGCCTGACCGTCAACACTGTAATAACAGAGTGCGCCCCACTGATTCAGTACACAGCTGAACCATTCTCCCAGTCTGGATTTTTGGATAGCGTGGCATTTTTCTCCACCATGCATGCAGTGAGTCCAGTAACAGTTTGCTCTTCTTCTGCCTGACCACAAGATGTGCTGGACTGGTAAACGATGGGGATACCTGCTTACGCGAGAGCAATAAGTGGCTGGCCACAATTCTCGGTACAAAACTCTGCTGAATAGCAGCGATTTTCCCAGCGTGGTGCGTCGTTTGCATTTTACTGGTTCTAAGTTAACAATTATCTGTTCACTAATGACTACTCTAAAAACTTGTATCAGGACTATCACTTATTTAAGTGATATTGGTTGTCTGGAGATTCAGGGGGCCAGTCTATAAACTTTTTACAAAAGGATGAATGCAGAAGGTTACTCTAATGGCCAGAGTGATGACAATGATGGTCAGACGTTGACCTGCAGAAACTGCATTTTAATTGGTCTATAAAGTCTGCAAGAGGAATCAGGGTCAGATCAGTGAGTCTTATCGCGGCCCGAAGCTATGACTGAAAGAAGGCTGGATACAGAATTGCAACAATTTGGCAATGTCAGAACACAGAAGCTTTGCAAGCAGGTGAAAGGTTATGTCTAGCAAAAGGAGTATATCAGAATATATCTACTGATGTACAAAACACAACAATAGCTTCATGATATATAAATACGTGATGACGAGTGGTACTCCGCATGGTTATTTAACTTCTCAGCACCACTAATGATCCTGAGCAACTTCGTATTTGGGCCATTGCCATGGAGTAGAAAGCTGTGTCTGAGAATGCAGAATTTGAGAAAAGAATTCGCTTTCTTGGAGAGCTTCTGAAAATGGCACGCTAACAACGTTTTGTTAAAAAATGTGAATCACTTGCCGGGGCTGCATTTTCTATTCGAGGAGAATGTTGACGTAGATATTACAGAAATCTCAGCGCATCAGGATAAACTGCTACCTTAGGTCAACCACCAAAAGAAAATACAATACGTCCAGTTTGTATGCCTTTAATAACACATCTTCTAAATGTTGAAGAATTATCCCGCCTGCTGAAGAACGTTGCTCTGAGTGTGATAAACCTTTTTATTCTTGATGATGTCAGCGAGAAGATGGAATATATCCCCGACTGGGTCGTGGTTACCCGGTTAAACATCTGGTGGCGCTAATAAATCTGGCAAGTCACATTCTGTTGAATGCTGTGACAGTGCCTTACCGAGAGAGCGAAATTGTGGTGTTCTAGTGCATAGTCGCCACCATTCCGGATAATTCTATTACGTTGTTTTACAAGTTCTTTTACAGCGCAGATCTGTCGCTGACGTTGAATCAATAGCCTGGATTTCAGAACACAATGCCCGTTTGCTGGTTGTTCCGGCAGTAGCATTAATTCATTATCTGAATGAAATGTGTCAATCCACAGAAACCGCTGTCAATGACGCATTTTGTCGGACGTTAACACGAGAAAGTCTGGCTATTCCGTAATGCCATCTTATTTCGTAATGGATTGAGACTGCTGGATTTTTAATTATATTACGCGCAGTATTAATCGCGTAAATGTTTTGCGGTCAGCAACGGTGGGGGATCCATTGTTCTGTTCAATGAATACCATCATACATTTGAATCAGGAGTCGGTATGATGATTTTGGTGACGGGGGGCGCACGGAGCGGGAAGAGTCGCCACGCAGAGGCGCTTATTGGGGACTCTTCACAGGTTCTGTATATCGCTACCTCGCAAATCCTTGATGATGAGATGGCTGCACGGATAGAACATCATCGGCAAGGCCGCCCGGAGCACTGGCGCACAGTGGAGCGCTGGCAACATCTTGATGAATTAATTCATGCAGACATTAACCCGAATGAGGTTGTGTTGCTTGAATGCGTTACCACAATGGTGACTAATCTGTTGTTTGATTATGGCGGCGATAAAGACCCTGATGAATGGGATTATCAGGCGATGGAACAGGCGATTAATGCTGAGATTCAGTCGTTGATTGCTGCCTGCCAACGTTGCCCCGCAAAGGTTGTATTAGTGACTAACGAAGTGGGAATGGGGATTGTGCCGGAGAGTCGTCTGGCACGACATTTTCGTGATATTGCCGGGCGGGTAAATCAGCAGTTGGCCGCTGCGGCAAATGAAGTATGGCTGGTGGTTTCGGGTATTGGAGTAAAAATCAAATGAGTAAATTATTTTGGGCGATGCTCTCATTTATTACGCGTCTGCCTGTACCACGTCGCTGGTCCCAGAGACTGGATTTCGAGCATTATTCTCGCGGTATTATTACTTTTCCTTTGATTGGATTATTGCTTGGCGCGATTAGCGGGCTGGTCTTCATGGTGCTGCAGGCATGGTGTGGCGCACCACTGGCGGCACTGTTTAGCGTACTTGTGCTGGTGCTGATGACCGGGGGATTCCATCTGGACGGCCTCGCTGATACCTGTGATGGCGTATTTTCTGCACGTAGCCGCGATCGCATGTTGGAAATCATGCGTGATAGCCGTTTAGGCACCCACGGCGGTCTGGCATTGATTTTTGTGGTACTGGCAAAGATTCTGGTGTTAAGCGAGTTGGCTCTGCGTGGCGAATCGATCCTTGCATCGCTGGCGGCAGCATGTGCGGTCAGCCGCGGGACTGCCGCATTATTGATGTATCGTCATCGTTATGCGCGGGAAGAAGGGCTTGGCAATGTGTTCATTGGCAAAATTGATGGGCGACAAACCTGCGTCACACTCGGCTTAGCCGCTATTTTTGCTGCCGTATTATTGCCGGGTATGCATGGTGTGGCTGCTATGGTGGTGACGATGGTGGCGATTTTCATCCTCGGTCAGCTTCTCAAACGTACGCTGGGCGGGCAAACGGGCGATACGCTGGGAGCAGCCATAGAGCTTGGTGAACTGGTCTTCCTGCTGGCACTGCTATAAAGAGACGTGACATGCAAATACTTGCCGATTTACTGAATACGATCCCAGCCATCGATTCTGCCGCTATGTCGCGTGCACAACGGCATATTGACGGGTTACTCAAACCTGTTGGTAGCCTGGGAAAGCTGGAGGCGCTTGCCATACAACTGGCAGGAATGCCGGGGTTGAATGGCATACCGCATGTGGGCAAAAAAGCGGTACTGGTTATGTGTGCCGATCACGGCGTCTGGGAGGAAGGGGTCGCTATTTCTCCAAAAGAAGTGACAGCCATACAGGCTGAAAATATGACCCGTGGAACAACCGGCGTGTGTGTGCTGGCAGAACAAGCGGGCGCTAACGTCCACGTAATTGATGTTGGTATTGATACTGCTGAGCCTATCCCCGGGCTTATCAACATGCGTGTCGCACGAGGTAGCGGCAATATTGCTTCAGCTCCGGCAATGAGTCGCCGTCAGGCTGAAAAGTTGCTTTTGGACGTCATATGTTATACGCAGGAGCTGGCAAAAAACGGTGTCACGCTGTTTGGTGTAGGTGAACTGGGGATGGCAAACACGACACCGGCAGCAGCAATAGTCAGCACAATCACTGGCCGGGATCCTGAAGAAGTGGTTGGGATTGGCGCAAACCTGCCGACAGATAAACTGGCTAATAAAATTGATGTTGTGCGTCGGGCGATTACGTTGAATCAACCAAATCCTCAGGATGGTATTGATGTCCTGGCAAAAGTGGGTGGATTTGATTTGGTCGGAATAGCTGGAGTGATGTTAGGTGCTGCTTCCTGCGGTTTACCCGTGTTGCTGGATGGATTTCTTTCTTATGCTGCTGCGCTCGCAGCCTGCCAGATGTCTCCTGCAATCAAACCGTATCTCATTCCTTCTCACTTGTCGGTAGAAAAAGGCGCGCGTATAGCGCTCTCGCATTTGGGGCTGGAGCCTTATCTCAATATGGATATGCGTTTAGGTGAGGGGAGTGGTGCAGCTCTGGCGATGCCCATCATCGAAGCCGCCTGTGCGATATACAACAACATGGGCGAACTTGCTGCCAGTAATATTGTTCTACCGGGGAATACGACTTCTGATTTGAACAGTTAAAAACGAAAAGTCTGATAAAAGCTATACTTAACGGATAGCTTTCGCGACATAGGAAAGGGACATGATGCGTCGTGTAAATATTCTTTGCTCATTTGCTCTGCTTTTTGCCAGCCATACTAGCCTGGCGGTAACTTATCCATTACCTCCAGAGGGTAGCCGTTTAGTGGGGCAGTCGTTTACTGTAACTGTTCCTGATCACAATACCCAGCCGCTGGAGACTTTTGCCGCACAATACGGGCAAGGGTTAAGTAACATGCTGGAAGCGAACCCGGGCGCTGATGTTTTTTTGCCGAAGTCTGGCTCGCAACTCACCATTCCGCAGCAACTGATTTTGCCCGCCACTGTTCGTAAAGGGATTGTTGTTAACGTCGCTGAGATGCGTCTTTATTACTACCCACCAGACAGTAATACTGTGGAAGTCTTTCCTATTGGTATCGGCCAGGCTGGGCGAGAAACCCCGCGTAACTGGGTGACTACCGTTGAACGTAAACAAGAAGCTCCAACCTGGACGCCAACGCCGAACACTCGGCGCGAATATGCGAAACGAGGGGAGAGTTTGCCCGCATTTGTTCCTGCGGGTTCCGATAATCCCATGGGGCTGTACGCGATTTATATTGGCAGGTTGTATGCCATCCATGGTACCAATGCCAATTTTGGTATTGGGCTCCGGGTAAGTCAGGGCTGTATTCGTCTGCGCAATGACGATATCAAATATCTGTTTGATAATGTTCCTGTTGGGACGCGTGTGCAAATTATCGACCAGCCAGTAAAATACACCACTGAACCAGATGGCTCCAACTGGCTGGAAGTTCATGAGCCGTTGTCGCGCAATCGTGCAGAATATGAGTCTGACCGAAAAGTGCCATTGCCGGTAACCCCATCTTTGCGGGCGTTTATCAACGGGCAAGAAGTTGATGTAAATCGCGCAAATGCTGCGTTGCAACGTCGATCGGGAATGCCTGTGCAAATTAGTTCTGGTTCAAGACAGATGTTTTAAGAGCGTTGGTAATTAGAAAGCAAAAAGCCTGCTAGAAAGCAGGCTTTTTTGAATTTGGCTCCTCTGACTGGACTCGAACCAGTGACATACGGATTAACAGTCCGCCGTTCTACCGACTGAACTACAGAGGAATCGTGTGAACGGGGCGCATATTAATGGCAGTGCATGGTGATGTCAAAGGGTGAAATGCATTTTTTTGTTTGTTTGCTGTCAATTTCAACAAAGTGGTGAGCTTTCAATCTTATTGGGTAATGAACCATCGTGGTGCATACCCTCCTTTTATAGGGCAGGGGAACGCGACAGCTGATTAAAGGAGCAAATGACGAATCTATCATAATCTCTTATTTGACAGTTGGTTAGCTTGTACATCAACACCAAAATAAAACTGGCAAGCATCTTGCAATCTGGTTGTAAGTAATGGCGGCACTTGGGCCGATTCTTAAAAACCGGAGGCAACATGAACTTCAGACGCCTGAAATACTTCGTAAAAATTGTAGATATTGGTAGCCTGACCCAGGCTGCTGAAGTATTGCATATCGCACAACCAGCGCTCAGCCAGCAGGTTGCCACACTGGAAGGTGAGTTAAATCAACAACTTTTGATCCGTACAAAGCGGGGCGTTACACCAACAGACGCCGGAAAAATTCTCTATACCCATGCGCGGGCCATTTTACGTCAGTGTGAACAGGCCCAACTGGCGGTGCATAACGTTGGTCAGGCATTATCGGGGCAAGTCTCGATTGGCTTTGCACCAGGAACCGCTGCGTCATCCATCACCATGCCCTTATTACAGGCGGTTCGCGCTGAATTTCCGGAGATCGTTATCTATCTTCATGAAAATAGTGGTGCAGTGCTTAACGAAAAATTGATAAATCACCAACTCGATATGGCGGTGATTTATGAGCATTCCCCTGTGGCTGGTGTATCCAGTCAGGCTTTGCTGAAAGAAGATCTTTTTCTGGTAGGAACTCAAGATTGCCCGGGGCAAAGCGTTGATGTGAATGCTATTGCGCAAATGAACCTCTTTCTCCCCAGTGATTACAGTGCTATTAGACTTCGTGTTGATGAGGCTTTTTCCCTACGGCGACTCACGGCAAAAGTTATTGGTGAAATTGAGTCTATTGCCACGCTTACCGCAGCGATTGCCAGCGGCATGGGCGTTGCAGTATTACCCGAATCGGCCGCGCGTTCGTTATGTGGCGCAGTAAATGGGTGGATGTCACGCATTACCACTCCTTCCATGAGTCTCTCTTTGTCATTAAATTTACCCGCCAGAGCGAACTTATCGCCACAGGCACAGGCAGTGAAAGAGTTGTTAATGTCAGTGATTAGTTCTCCAGTGATGGAAAAAAGGCAGTGGCAATTGGTGAGCTAAGTGTTATATCGGGATGGAATAAGATGCGGGTTTTTATTATTTGTTATGCCGGGCATTAGACTTTAACAATAACGGGAAATCTGAACTGCCCGGAGTTTACCGTGAATTTCCAACAACTAAAGATAATCCGCGAGGCTGCACGTCAGGATTACAACCTGACAGAGGTTGCGAATATGCTTTTTACCTCACAGTCAGGCGTCAGCCGTCATATTCGGGAACTGGAGGATGAACTTGGCATCGAAATATTTGTTCGACGAGGTAAGCGACTGCTGGGCATGACTGAACCGGGCAAAGCATTACTGGTCATTGCAGAACGTATTCTGAATGAAGCCAGTAATGTTCGTCGGCTTGCAGACCTGTTTACCAACGATACGTCTGGCGTTCTCACTATTGCAACGACGCATACTCAGGCACGTTATAGCTTGCCAGAGGTCATTAAAGCTTTTCGCGAACTTTTCCCGGAGGTTCGGCTCGAGCTAATCCAGGGGACGCCACAGGAAATTGCGACATTGTTGCAAAATGGCGAAGCTGATATTGGTATCGCCAGCGAGCGTTTGAGTAATGACCCGCAGCTCGTCGCCTTCCCGTGGTTTCGTTGGCACCATAGTTTGCTTGTTCCACACGATCATCCCTTGACGCAAATTTCACCATTGACGCTGGAATCAATAGCGAAGTGGCCGTTAATCACTTACCGACAGGGGATTACGGGGCGCTCACGTATTGATGACGCATTTGCCCGCAAAGGTTTGCTGGCAGATATTGTATTAAGTGCGCAGGATTCTGATGTCATTAAAACCTATGTTGCTCTTGGGCTTGGGATCGGATTAGTTGCCGAGCAATCCAGTGGCGAACAAGAGGAAGAGAATTTAATCCGCCTGGATACGCGGCATCTTTTTGATGCTAATACTGTCTGGTTGGGACTGAAGCGAGGACAACTTCAGCGTAACTATGTCTGGCGCTTTCTGGAACTTTGTAATGCAGGACTGTCAGTTGAGGATATCAAGCGGCAGGTGATGGAAAGCAGTGAAGAGGAAATTGATTATCAGATATAGCAAAAAGCCCGCTATAAAAGCGGGCTTTTCAGGAATTTGGCTCCTCTGACTGGACTCGAACCAGTGACATACGGATTAACAGTCCGCCGTTCTACCGACTGAACTACAGAGGAATCGCTGTTGAGGCACATCTTAACGGCGAAAAATCTTTTGTCAAACCCGATTTTTAAATTCCCCAACTGTTTGCCGTTTCTATCAACAGTTTGTTGCATTTGCAGACAATTTGTTGGCGAAAATCTTTGCAGCTTTGCTGATTCTCCCTCATTATTTGAAATGTGGTTTCACTTTCTGCAATTAAGGTCGGCTTTGAATATCTCCTCTGCTTTACGCCAGGTTGTTCACGGCACTCGCTGGCACGCTAAACGCAAGAGCTACAAAGTGTTGTTCTGGCGCGAGATAACCCCGCTTGCTGTTCCTATCTTCATGGAGAATGCCTGTGTCCTGTTGATGGGGGTTCTGAGCACTTTTCTGGTCAGCTGGCTGGGAAAAGATGCGATGGCCGGCGTGGGATTGGCGGACAGCTTCAATATGGTCATTATGGCTTTTTTTGCTGCTATCGATCTTGGTACTACTGTCGTTGTGGCATTTAGTCTCGGTAAGCGGGATCGACGACGAGCGAGGGTGGCGACGCGGCAGTCATTGGTGATCATGACGTTGTTTGCCGTACTGTTGGCAACGCTTATTCATCATTTTGGCGAACAAATTATTGATTTCGTCGCGGGTGATGCCACGACAGAAGTTAAAGCACTGGCGTTGACTTATCTGGAGCTGACGGTACTCAGTTATCCAGCAGCTGCCATCACTCTTATTGGTAGCGGGGCACTTCGTGGTGCAGGGAATACGAAAATACCGCTATTGATTAACGGTAGCCTGAATATTCTTAATATTATTATTAGCGGCATATTGATTTACGGCCTTTTCTCCTGGCCGGGACTGGGATTTGTCGGGGCAGGGCTGGGTTTAACCATTTCTCGTTATATTGGCGCAGTTGCAATTTTGTGGGTGCTGGCGATTGGTTTTAATCCTGCGCTAAGGATTTCGTTAAAGAGCTATTTTAAACCGCTGAATTTTAGCATTATCTGGGAAGTCATGGGGATTGGTATTCCCGCGAGTGTCGAATCAGTGTTATTTACCAGTGGTCGGTTATTAACCCAAATGTTCGTTGCCGGGATGGGGACCAGTGTTATTGCCGGAAATTTTATCGCGTTTTCAATTGCGGCTCTTATCAACTTACCCGGAAGTGCGCTCGGCTCTGCTTCTACGATCATTACAGGCCGAAGGTTGGGGGTAGGGCAGATAGCGCAAGCAGAGATTCAGTTGCGGCATGTGTTCTGGCTTTCCACTCTTGGATTAACGGCCATCGCCTGGCTAACGGCTCCCTTTGCCGGGGTTATGGCATCGTTTTACACCCAGGATCCACAGGTTAAACATGTCGTTGTGATTCTGATTTGGCTAAATGCTTTATTTATGCCTATTTGGTCCGCCTCATGGGTGCTACCCGCTGGATTTAAAGGTGCTCGTGATGCCCGTTACGCCATGTGGGTTTCGATGTTGAGCATGTGGGGTTGTCGGGTTGTAGTCGGTTATGTGCTGTGAATCATGCTTGGCTGGGGTGTGGTTGGTGTCTGGATGGGAATGTTTGCCGACTGGGCTGTGCGGGCCGTGCTGTTTTACTGGCGAATGGTTACTGGACGTTGGCTATGGAAATACCCTCGACCCGAGCCGCAAAAGTGTGAAAAAAAGCCAGTTGTGTCGGAATAAACGACAAAATGCAGATTATTTCAGCAAACGATTTCAAATTTAAAAAACAGGCTTTGACATTGTGGGTGGGCATCGCTAATATTCGCCTCGTTCTCACGATTCCTCTGTAGTTCAGTCGGTAGAACGGCGGACTGTTAATCCGTATGTCACTGGTTCGAGTCCAGTCAGAGGAGCCAATTTAAGGGAAGCAGACGTTCACTGACGTCTGCTTTCTGCATTTCTATCAATTGGTTATCCCCTCTCAGTCGTTCACCCTCGTTCATTAAAAACCACTCGAAGCCATATCATTTTGATGGTAAAAATGCTGGTAATGCTGGTTCGATTTCCCTTTTACCAACAAACGAGGGGGCGTTTTCATGTCACTGACTGATATTAAAGCAAAAAATGCAAAACCCCTTGAGAAGGAATATAAGCTGACTGATGGCTTTGGTATGTTCCTTCGTGTTACCCCTAAAGGTTCGAAATACTGGCAAATGGCCTACCGTTTCGAAGGAAAGCAAAAACTTTTCTCTATCGGTGTTTACCCTGCTGTTTCTCTTTCTGACGCAAGACAACGCCGTGACGAGGCCAGAAGGCTTCTGGCTCAGGGTATTGACCCTAATGCAAAGAAACAGGCAGAGGCTAAAGAGCTTAAAGCCAAACGTGATAATACACGCTCCTTCAGAACAGTAGCCAAAGCGTGGTTCGCCACGAAAACAAAATGGTCTGATGATTATGGTGATGCCGTATGGAAGCGCCTTGAAACTTATGTCTTCCCGGTAATCGGTGACAAAGATGTTGCCGAACTGGATACGGGTGATCTGCTGGTTCCGGTGAAAAAAGTTGAGGCTCTTGGTTATCTTGAAGTTGCCATGCGCATTCAACAATACATTACGGCAATCCTGCGTCATGCCGTCCAGCAAAAGCTGATACGCCATAACCCAGCCTATGATATGGAAGATGCAGTTCAGAAACCACAAACTGAACACCGCCCTGCACTTGAGCTGGAAGAAATACCCCAGCTACTGAACAAAATTGCCGAATACAAAGGCCGCAGGTTAACCATACTGGCAATACAGCTCAATCTGATGATTTTCATTCGTTCCAGTGAGCTTCGTTTCGCTCGCTGGTCTGAAATTGATTTCAAAAGTAAGTTATGGGTGATACCCGAACAGCGTGAAGCAATTGAAAACGTCAAACATTCGACTCGTGGTGCCAAAATGAAGCGTAAGCACTTCGTTCCCCTTTGTAAGCAAGCTATGAGGATACTAAAAGAGATCCGACAACTGACTTATGAAGAAGGCCATGATGATGGATTAATCTTCACTGGCTGTTATGACTCGTTTAAGCCCATGAGTGAAAACACCATCAACAAAGCTCTTCGCAATATGGGATATAACACGAAGCAGGACATCTGTGGACACGGTTTCCGCACTCTGGCCTGTAGTGCCTTAATTGAGTCCGGGCTATGGTCAGAAGACGCTGTAGAGCTTCAGATGAGCCATAAGGAAAGCAATAGTGTCCGGGCAGCTTATACCCACAAGGCTAAACACCTTGATCAACGCCGTCTGATGCTTCAGTGGTGGGCCGATTTCCTTGATGCTAACAGCAATCATATGGTCAGGCCGTTTGAGTTTGCTTCAAATAAATAAAGGGAAAGGCCGTTCACGGCCTTTCAACTTCATGCTTAATTACACTCTATGCTGAATATGATACTGAATCTTTCTCTATCACTAAACCAGCGATTTTGTCCAGCATTATTTCCCAGAGTGCGTATTTTCTTTTGTGCTCAATAAACAGGGATTTTAAATACTCTTCTGTAGAAGGGATTTTTTCAGTCCATGTAATATCTTTACTGTAATCAATGCTTTTTTTCATATCAGATGCTGCATAGGTGTAGTATTTACTCTGAGAACGACTGATACTGTCCTCTGCCAGCACTCTACGGAGCAGAGTTGCAGAACATGCATAACCATGCCTGTAAAGTTCACTCGATAAGGTACGAACAAAAGAACCGCGTAATAAAGACATCATCTCTGCGATTTCATTTTCACTCGCATTAATGACTTCAGAATCAAGTTTTCCATAACTATCTGTCCCGGACAAGAAAAGAATAACAAACGGAAAGCCTTTTTTCTTTGCTATGCCAGAGAACAAATCCAGTGAGTCATTATTTTTCTCCACCCGATTATAGATATTATAAAAAATAACATCACACCTGTTCTTAAATCCGTCTATACAAATTGTTTTTGCCTGCTGAATCTCATCTTCTTCAATCAACGCCAGAGCCAACACCTCAGTCCATTTATCACGAAGCCCTGCCTGATCAACTGATTTATCTTCTTTGATTTTATTGAGAACCTGAATGGCTTCCTCAGTACACAGTTCATCAACCAGCAACTCAGCAAACTTAATGATGTATTCTGGCTGGTTCAGTTTTCTTTTCTCAAAGCATTGCCTGATGAAATCAACATCCCTGATATACAGACTTAACTCAACAGCATAATTAACATCACCTGTCTTAAGAAGACTTTCCCTTAAAGCACGAATAACATTGTATCCCAGCTCTTTTTTATACTTATCAAAAATATCAAAGTTAAAATATACATCACCTTTAAGCACGGAAAGTATTTTATCCGCTATAACATCAATGCTTTTGTCTTTTTGTAGGGACAGGGATTTTAACCATGTTTCGACAGCACCATTATAATAGTCCATCCATGATCCATCTGATGTATCAGCAATTTCGCTGATTTTATCAAATGAGAGCAGTAAATCATGGCAAAACGCCTCGGTTTTTTCAGGCAGCGTTGATACCGTCTTTTCAAGTGGAAATATGACATTCCTGTATAGCCCCTCAAAAAAAACCGCTGCTTCATAATAATCATAAAAGCGTTTTGTTTTAATTACCCTTTTGTATTCAGCCTCAGCCTTTTTCAGTGATTCTTCTGGAGTTAACAGATATTTATTAATAATAAAGGATTTTGCCTGACCATTACTCTCTGCAATATCACAAATTATTTGCATGAGTTGATCGGCAGGCATTTCCTTGAGTAAAGCAAGTTGTTTCTTGTTCAGTTTAGCCATCATCACATCCTGATAATGTTTGGTAGACGCATAAAAGCTAATTGTACTAACACAAGGACAGGACATTCAATAAATGCATTAACATAATGATTTAAAAAGAAATCTGTAGCACACTGTTCATTGATGAAATGCACTATTTACCGTAAAATATCCCCCATCACACAGTAACCTGATACAGATACGTGGAATGGTCAATGAACAAACTTTCGCCTGAAATGCCCGAACTGCAATCAATGAATATCACTGCCGATAACATCACCAAGCTTAAATCATTGTTTCCTGAAGCCTTTAATGAAAACGGCATTGATTTTGACGTTTTAAAACAGCTTTTGGGTGAAAATGTAGACGAAAAAGAAGAACGCTATGGCCTGAACTGGCATGGTAAGCGTCAGGCTCGTCAGCTTGCTCTTACCCCTTCCCGTGGCACCTTACGCCCATGTAAAGATGAAAGCGTTGATTGGGATAACACCAAGAACCTCATGATCGAGGGTGATAACCTTGAAGTGTTAAAGCTTCTTCAAAAAAGTTATGCCGGAAAAGTGAAGCTTATTTACATCGATCCGCCTTACAATACCGGTAAAGATTTTGTCTATCCTGACAACTTCCAAGATAATATGAAAAATTATCTTGAAATTACTGGACAGACAGAAGACGGAGCACGTTTAAGCACAAATACAGAAACCAGTGGGCGGGTAATGACTCTAACTTATTGATAGTGTTTTATGTTCAGATAATGCCCGATGACTTTGTCATGCAGCTCCACCGATTTTGAGAACGACAGCGACTTCCGTCCCAGCCGTGCCAGGTGCTGCCTCAGATTCAGGTTATGCCGCTCAATTCGCTGCGTATATCGCTTGCTGATTACGTGCAGCTTTCCCTTCAGGCGGGATTCATACAGCGGCCAGCCATCCGTCATCCATATCACCACGTCAAAGGGTGACAGCAGGCTCATAAGACGCCCCAGCGTCGCCATAGTGCGTTCACCGAATACGTGCGCAACAACCGTCTTCCGGAGCCTGTCATACGCGTAAAACAGCCAGCGCTGGCGCGATTTAGCCCCGACATAGCCCCACTGTTCGTCCATTTCCGCGCAGACGATGACGTCACTGCCCGGCTGTATGCGCGAGGTTACCGACTGCGGCCTGAGTTTTTTAAGTGACGTAAAATCGTGTTGAGGCCAACGCCCATAATGCGGGCTGTTGCCCGGCATCCAACGCCATTCATGGCCATATCAATGATTTTCTGGTGCGTACCGGGTTGAGAAGCGGTGTAAGTGAACTGCAGTTGCCATGTTTTACGGCAGTGAGAGCAGAGATAGCGCTGATGTCCGGCGGTGCTTTTGCCGTTACGCACCACCCCGTCAGTAGCTGAACAGGAGGGACAGCTGATAGAAACAGAAGCCACTGGAGCACCTCAAAAACACCATCATACACTAAATCAGTAAGTTGGCAGCATCACCGACTGGTTAAATATGATTTACCCACGATTAAAGCTTGCTAGAAACTTGTTGAAAGAAGATGGGGTTATTTTCATATCAATAGATGATAGTGAACAAGCAAATTTGAAAAAAATATGCGATGAGATATTTGGCGAGGAAAACTTCCTTGCATGTATCGCATGGGAAAAAAGATATACTCGTAGTAATAATGCCAAAAGATTTTATTCATTAAAAGATTCAATCTTATGCTATAGGAAATCTGATGCATTAGAGTATGTTAAAGAAGCAAGAAATGAAAAATCAGACTCTAATTATAGCAATCCAGACAATGACATCAGAGGGGACTGGACAACATCTTCATACATAAACCCCGCAACCAAGGAACAGCGTCCAAATTTAGCCTATGAAATAACCAGACCATTAAATGGCGAACAAGTCACGCATCCAACTCATGCTTGGAAGTATAGTATAAATGAACATTTGAAACATGTTGATGAGAAAAGGTTGTGGTGGGGTAAAGATGGTACTGCACAGTACCCAAGATTGAAATTATTTTTATCTGAACAGACAGATGGTTTAGTGCCGATTGATTTATGGAGTTATAAAGATGCCGGAACTACTGATGAGGGAGGCAGTGAAATAAAAGCACTTTTTGATAAGGTTGTTTTTGACACACCAAAACCTAAAAAATTAATTAATAAAATGCTATCAATAGCAACCAACAATGAATCCAATGATATAGTTCTAGATTTTTTTTCAGGTTCAGGAACTACTGGACACGCGGTAATTGAGAAAAACACGGAAGATAATGGAAATCGTAAATTTATTTTAGTACAACTTCCTGAGATTTTATCTGAAGAAAATAGAGATCAGAAAGTAGCTGCTGATTTTTGCGATTCGATACTAAAACCTAAAACAATAGCCGAACTGACCAAAGAGCGCCTGCGTCGTGCAGGTAAAAAAGTTCGTGAAGACAATCCTGACTGGAATGGTGATGTCGGTTTTCGTGTGTTTAAACTCGATACATCTAATATCCGTCCGTGGGAAGCCACAGCAGAAACCCTTTCAGAACAGATTGATGCCTATGTAAGCCCAATCCTTGAAGGCCGTAGTGAAGAAGATTTGCTCACAGAGTTAATGCTAAAGCGTGGCATTGACTTGAGTGTTAACATTGAAACCCGTCAGTTTGATGGATTAACCGTTTCTTGTGTTGACGGTGGAAAATTGTTTACCTGCTTTACCCGTCAAATCCCTGCCTCTTCTGTTGAGGAACTGACCAAGGGGATCATCGACTGGCATAAGAGTTTGAAGGCTGGCAAAGATACTGTCTGCTATTTTCTTGATGACGCATTTGAAAATAACGTTGCTAAAACAAATCTTTGCGCCATTCTGGAACAACATGGCCTGACTAACCTGCACAGCCTGTAAGGGAATGAGATGAAACTACATTTTGAATCTGACCTTACCTATCAGCAAAACGCCATAACTTCGGTCTGTGATTTGTTTGAAGGGCAAGAGAAATGGGAAAGCGAAATGACTGTGCTGGCCCCAGCTCAGGGTGCACTCTCATTTGAAGGCGCAACAGGTTCAATGCCTGTTAACCCACAAATACCCGAAGATGATGTACTGCTTAAAAATCTGAACAATGTTCAGTTAAAAAACCAGCTTCCACCTTCACCTGTGCTCGACAGCCATGATTTTACTGTCGAAATGGAAACAGGGACAGGTAAAACGTATGTTTATCTTCGCACCATGCTGGAGCTGAATAAACGCTATGGCATGAGTAAATTTATTATTGTGGTTCCTTCAGTTGCTATCAAGGAAGGCGTTTATAAAACACTACAAATAACTGAAGAACATTTTAAAAGCCTGTATGCGGGTATCCCATACGAATACTATCTTTACGATTCGGCAAAACCTGCTGATGTTCGAAATTTTGCAACCAGTTCTGTTATGCAGATCATGGTAATGACTGTGGGCGCGATTAACAAAAAAGATGTTAACAAGCTCTATCAGTCCAGTGAAAAAACAACTGTGGACGATCTGGATAAGCCCATTGATTTAATCCGTGCTACACGTCCAATTATTATTGTCGATGAACCGCAAAGTGTTGATGGTGGCTTGAACGGTGCGGGTAAAACCGCACTTGATGCTATGCACCCTATGTTCACCTTACGCTATTCAGCAACGCATGTGCATAAACATCATATGGTGTACCGCCTTGATGCCATTGATGCTTACAACCAAAAACTGGTCAAACAGATCGAGGTTGCCGGGCTTGAAGTCCAGAATGCAAGCAACAGCCCTTATGTGAAACTGGTCAGTATTAATAGTAAGAAAAATGTTATCAGCGGTACTGTTCTTGTTGATATAGCCGATAAAAAAGGGAACGTAAATCGTTCAGAGATTACCGTATATGACGGTATGACACTTGATGACGGAACAGGACGTGATATTTATCAGGGTTACCGGATAAGCGAGATCCGCACGGGCAAAGAAGGCTATCTTACACTGGAAACGCCTTCTAATACATATTATATGAAAGTAGGTGATGTCGTAGGTGATATTGACCCTATGCTCATCCAGCGTCATATGATCAGACGTACAATCCGTGAACATCTGGATAAAGAACTTCGCCTGAATTCCCAGCAAATCAAGGTTCTTACCCTATTTTTCATTGATAAGGTTGATTTCTATCGCCAGTTCAATGAAGAAGGACTTCGTGAACCGGGTGAATATGCTCGTATCTTTGAAGAAGAATATCTAAAAGCGATCAAAAGCCCCGCATATAAAGATTTGCTCCCTTCTCATCCAGAACATGCTAAAGACGTTCATGATGGTTATTTCTCCATTGATAAAAAAGGTGGATGGGCTGAAACAACCGAAAGCAATAATGCAGGCCGCGAAAATGCGGAACGCGGTTATAACCTCATCATGAAAAATAAAGAGAAGCTTTTGAGTTTCTCGAATCCAGTGAGGTTTATTTTTTCACACTCTGCTTTGAAAGAAGGCTGGGATAACCCCAATGTATTCCAGATCTGTAGCCTTCGAGAGATGGGAAGTGAACGAGAACGTCGTCAAACATTAGGGCGTGGTCTTCGCCTGTGTGTTAACCAAGAGGGTGAACGTGTTCGTGATGACAGCATTAACATTCTGACTGTAATTGCCAGTGAAAATTATGAAGCCTATGCTGAACGACTACAGAGTGAAATTGAGAACGAAACAGGCATCCGTTTTGGTATCATCGAAAAAGATGCGTTTGCACATCTGATCGCCTCTGATTACCCGCAAGGTGTAGGTATCGCAGGTTCACATGAGATTTGGGCTGAACTCCAGACTGAAGGTTATCTGGAAAAATCGGGAAAAATAACTAAAGCACTGAAAGAAGCCCTTTTCAAAAACACTTTTGCTGTTGGCGAGAAGTACGCCTTACTACAGGAACAAATTGAAACTATCCTACGTAAATCAGCAGGGCGACTCAATATAAACAATGCTGATGAGCGTAAAACAATCAAATACCGGAAAGAAGTCTTAAACAGCCCGGAATTCGAAGCGTTATGGCAGCGCATTTGTCAAAAAACGCTGTACCGTCTGGCATTTGATGAAGATGAATTGATTAAATCCTGTACGAAATCACTTTCTGAAATGCAGCCTGTAGCGAAAGCAATGGTCAGTTTCAGCAAAGCAACAATCAAACAAAGTCAGTCAGGTCTTGATGTTAAGGCGAAGACTAATGGTACGACAAGCTCTGTTATTGATGTTGCAGAGCAGCCACTACCAGATATTCTTGGTGTTCTACAGGAAAAAACCGGACTGACAAGACGCAGTTTATGCACCATCCTTAAAGAGAGTGAAAAACTTGCTGATTTTGCTAAAAATCCACAGCAGTTCATCAGTGAAGCTATAGGCCGAATCAACTACTGTAAACGCCTGTCAATTGTTGATGGTATTAAATATTATCCACTAAAAGGAGAGGTGTATGCGCAAAGTCTCTTTATGGATAAGGAGCTAACAGGATATGCCCGCAATCTTTTCGAAACCTCGTCTAAGTCAGTTTACGAATATGTTCCTAAAGATTCTGAAGTCGAAAGTCGTTTCGCTCAAGAACTCGAAGAACAGGATGAAGTTAAGCTTTATGTGAAGCTTCCCGGCTGGTTTAAAATCCCGACACCATTAGGGACTTACAATCCTGACTGGGCCTTAGTTATTGAGGATAATGGTGAAGAACATATCTATTTTGTTGTCGAGACTAAAAGTAAACACATTGGTCTTGGTCATGAAGAAGATGCGAAGATAGCCTGTGGAACTGCGCATTTTAGTGCTTTAAAAGCAGAAAAAATCAATGCAGCAAAATATGTTCGAGCCACAGCCCTTACAGAAATAATGAGCAGCCTTTAAATTATATAACTGGCCTTTTAGGAGGCCAGTTTATAACTCACAAAATTAAAATATAAAAAAACACATTTCAGTTTTATTTTGCCTTGTGTGGTTAGGGGGGGTTATGACAATCCTGTTTAGATGATAATTTTGATTTTTCTTACTGAGTATTAATACCCTATAGCTAAGTAAGTCCCTGTCATAGTCGTTTTAATTGCTGAACTAAAAGCATAAGAAAAACTACCAGAATATGGTGTTCCCCACATTCTTTCCATTGCAGCACCACCAACGTCTACTGGAGAGAATTGAACGCTGAATATATTGGAAAACTTATATGTTTTACCATTCGCAATAAATGTTGGCTCATACGTTTTAAATTTGGACTCAAAATAACTTAATCCATCAAGCGAGCCATAATCAGTTAAGTTCTCACTTAATGTCCCCCACATCATTTTCATACCACCGGGCAAAAACATTCCACCATTTTTAGTTTTACTTGATACAATATTTGTCCAATACCCATCAATACAATACATTGGTGTTCCATTACCTGTTCTTCCCATAAGTCCATTAGTTGAGCAAGAATCCCCCTCGCTTACTGTTCCATTAACCTGAACAAATTCACCCACCGTAGCGCGTCCTGTGGATTCTAATGTAGCGCCTTTGACATTTTTGGCGGCCTCTATGTTTCCAGAGGCATAAATATTACCAGAACTATTCATATAAGCATTTACAGTTCCTCCAGAACCTGTTCCTACTGTTCCAGCGGCATATACATCAAGTGTTCTTAAACCACCACCCCAGCCAGATGGCAACTCATTTGGATCATACCCCATTAAACCAAGCCTTTGATCTATTTTGGCATTTCTATCAACTTTTAATACTGTAGTATAATCAGCAGCATTAGGAGAATATATACTTAAATACCTAGTTCCATTATCTAACCTTATTTCATAGTCTCCACCACCAGCATCACCACCAAAACCTATAGCGTCCCCATATCCATTCTTAGCCCACACCCAATTACCGGCTGAAATATTACCGTCCGCATCAATTTTTCCAGTAGCTTTAATGTTTCTTGCTTGTAGGTCGCCTGTCGTCGTAATGTTGCCAGTGGCATTGAGCGCGGCGACATTGTTAATATTATGCCCATCTAAGTTTAAATCGCCAGTCATTGGCAATGTTCCATCACGTCTTAAATATACAGAATATAACGCACTATTAAAACCAACTCTAAATGCTAACTGTCCAGTGGATGTGATATTATTAAAATTAGCAGACGTTTCTGTCCATTGACCACTATGCCCAGAAGCAATAGATGTTGTTTTAGTCATACCGCTATCTATACCAGCGGTTTGCATGGCATTCCCTAATAAATCATAACGTGTTTTACCGCCTTCAATCCATGCCGTCGATGTCGTTATAAGACCATTAATAACATAGTTAGGTGTAGTTCCATCACGTTTTAATATGATTTTATACGAGGATTTATTAGCATTAGTGCCTGTATAGGTTGAAGGTAGTAAACCTTCATTAATCAATGTCTGGTAAGTAATTTCACATACTGAACCTGAACAGGTTCTTGGACCCGGATCGGTTCCTGTTCCGGCAGCATTGGATAAGGTTGATAATTTATCATAACGGATATTTATATAGCCATTAACTGCTTCACCGATCTGTTTCATTTGTTGCCCGACAGCAGAAGCCAATATACTCTCCTGTTCATTTTTCATATCCTGAAACTTCATAAAAGCCACTATCGTCCCAACACCTAAAACAAGAGTTAATTCTAGTAAAGAGAATCCTTTTTTAATTTTCATTTTCATCGTCCTATTTTATATTCACGTATTAATTAATTATCAAATAACAAACAAAAATCAAGATACAGATAAAAACAAATCCCCAGCCATATTAAAATTAAGCTAGAGATTTGTCAGGACGTGAAATATAAACCTAAAAATTATATTTTATTATTTTATAGATGAAAAAATCTGATTATATAAGATTATGAATCATTATACTGATAGATATATCATCATAAATAGAATGTCAAATCTTTTAATGAAAGTTAACGATAATTATCTATTGGAATTTTTTCTCAAATAAGTGTCAAATAGTTTATATGCATTATCAAGTTTTTCTTCCTTTCATGCTCGCCAGAAATAACATTCCGCTTCTTTTAAATCTTTCTTTATCATCTGGATGTAGGTGGGGTATCTCTAGTAGCATACCTAAAACAAGATCCTTATCCACCGTAAAAACATCACAATCAAGAGCCTTGGCAACTTCAGCCCCTAAAATTATTTTCTGACGTGTCTCTATCTGTTTAGCTTCTTTCTTAGACTTATATTGCAAACGATTTAAACGCATCTGAGCAGATGCTAATTGCTGCTCCAGTGTCTTTTTTATTCGTGGTTTCTTTCTGGTTTGCTCTTTATCTGAAATATCACTCATTTTCTATCCTCTTATAGTTCCATGATACATATATATTTCTTATATATATGTTAGTCAATGAGGATATTTGAAAAATTGGATTATTATTTCTTTTTATACGATGGGAGCTTTTCTTTTAACATATTAAAGCAGTTGATAACATTCTCATGCTCTACTGAAAAATGATCTATACTCCTTTTCAGAAGATCATTGGCAACATCAACGATAAATTGACTTCTTTCACTATGATTATAGACAGTAAATACATCAGCTATCCAATGATAGCAGCAAAGCGTCAACAAAATACAATAGTCTTGATATTCTTTAATGCCTGATAAAAAAGTACATCCGTTATAATCCACTTGCCTTGTTCTTCTATAATATTGTTTGAGCGTGGGCTTTATTATTATTAAATTATTTTTAACTATATCATAGTGAATGTCATCCTGAACGTAGTCGTTTTTAAGAAAAAAACTATTGCTGTGAACATATAAAGCATAGGCAATTGTTTCAGTAGATATTCCATATTTTTCGCATAAAGCCGTTGAGACAACAGGATTGTTTTCTATATATTTTATAAACTCACTTTCTTTCAAGTTTTTTGTTTTAGTTTTATTCATATATCCCTCACTATTATTATATCCGATTAACGACGGAAGGTTTCTGGTCTTTTCCACTCAAACACTACTGCATGACGTTCTTTGTCTCTTTCTTTTTTTATTTCTTCTGCTCTACGCTGAGAACGGATCTGTTCACGCGCTATACATAATACTTTCCTACGTTCCTCTGATGTTAATTTTTTTCCTTTAACTTTAGTAGCGGCATGAACAGCATCATCAAGAAATCTCTTTTCCGTTAATGACACTCTCTGTAATCTTCCAGCACGGTGTTTTCTTTCGTTTTTTAATTTACATGAAGTATTATCGATAAAATCTTCTGCTACTTGTTTTTTATTGTCCACTATATCCTCCTTGTTTTTTATAATATATTATATCAATACAATTAAAACAAAAAAAACTCAAATTATTTCATGCACTTTATCTAATTTATAGTTTTACTTACCTTTCGTTAGTGCCTTGATGAAATGGCACCTACCTACTAATATTTTTTCACTACTTTTTTAAATTATTTTTTTGTACTAGTAGTACTAGAATTTTATTAGATTAGGTTCTGGGGTTTTAGATGGCGACTTTCAGTCGTAGTAGTTTTCCGAAGGAAAACTTAGTTTTTCTAGAGCTTCGCCTCTCCTAATCCGGGCATGAAAATTTCAAAATAGTTTTAATATTTTTTATTTTTATACCCGTAATAGAACAAGGCGCTTCTCATGCTATGGCTTAGAGTTGCAATACGTTTCCATATTGCGACACCCTTCTGCACTCCCATAGTCAACATCATAACTTTAAAAACATTTCTCGTTTTACTAAAGAAATTACACTGCTGTTTTTATAAGCTTTAGATGTGCGCTTCGAGTTGATGTTACGCAGACTCCCCGCTTTGGCATCGACAATAACCTTGAGAATGAATCAAACACTTTCGCTCCTACCTTCTCAGACCTGTACAATCAGGTTTAACGTTATTGCTTTCGAGAACTAAAATGTTTTTGGAAATGGTATTTGAAAAGCTTGTAAAAAGTTGAGATTTAGATTTGACAAATATGAAAAGATTATTTAATACTTTATTATATTTGTAATCACGTTCCGTTTAACTGATTACAAGGCTTCAAAAGTCGGCAAAACTTTTTTAGTCCTTAAAAAGTCAACTTTGGAAGTTGGCTTTTTTTGTATCTTTATTTTATTTACAACACCGCATTTAGATTGTCAAATAAAACTCAAAAAAAATATTTTAATAGCACATGATCTATTATCACCTATAAGCAGCATTTGGTGATTGCCACAAACAATAACATCGCCGGAATAGGGCTTCGCACTGTTAATGATGGATTTATAAAAAATTTGTTTACAAGAGTCTACACAAAAATGCAACACCACCTGCACGTAAATACACAACACATATATATTCAAACACTAACCTTAAACGTCTAATCCTCATCGCGTTACTTATTTCCTCTCATTCATGATTTTAAAATCACTTCTTAATTTCTGACAAGAATTTCACACATTAATCTATTCTAAGTTATCTTTTATCATATTTTTATAAATTTCATCTTTCCCGCCTACGGCGGGAGACTAATTTAACTACTTTTGCCCTTACGGGCGCTCTCTAAAACCATAGTCATTAAGATTCGTGTAATACCTCAGCCGTTCATCCGATTCTAGCCCTGTAAATTTCACAGCCTATAAAACTAGAGTTATTATTTAAGTATAGAAAAACTTTAAACATTGTCGTTATTTTTAGCTCCGTTAGGAGATATAAAAATAAAGCAATGCCCACCTATACACTGCTACGCAGTGTGTGGGGTCTACCGACGGTTGCCTGCCGCAGGCTAACACCGTTTCCTTCGGAAACAAGGTCAACGTCAACACCAGAGTTTTTCTTGCGAAAAACTAAAACCAGCATAGTCGCATTGGAGAGTTATATTTTGGTTTGATATTTAAATTAATATTGAGGTTGTTTTTATTGTATGGCTATTTTTCATCTTGATTTTAAAATTGTGAAACGTTCAGAAGGCAGGTCTTCCGTTGCGAAGGCTGCCTATCATGCTCGTACACTTATAACAGATGAAAGAACAGGTGATACGTATGATTACAGTCGCCGTACTGATTTATATGGGCATTTCATATTAGCTCCAGCTAACGCACCAGAACACATCGTAAAAGACTCTACAGCATTGTGGAATGAAGTGGAAAGAGTTGAGCGCCAGAACAATGGTCAAACATCCCGTTATTTCGATGTTGCTATTCCTGCCGAGTTAAACAATGACAACAAGAAAAGACTTGTCCTTGAGTATTGTCAGAAAAATTTCGTTGATAAAGGCATGATTGCTGACATCGCTTTTCATGATCTCGATAGTGATAATCCTCATGCTCACGTTATGTTGACGTTAAAAACCATAGGCCCGGATGGTTTTGGCAAAAAGGAAAGAAGCTGGAACGACAGAAAAATGTCTATTTTTTGGCGTGAATCATGGGCATCTATGGCTAACAGCTACCTTGCTGCCGCTGGTTCATCAGAACGTATTGATCATCGTTCTCTTCAGGCCCGGCATGAGGAAGCGTTAGAAAATGCAGCAGTAGCTTTAGATAATGAAGAAAAAGCGTTATGGCTTGCCAAGGCCGCTGAAACAAATCGCCCTGCGATGAAACGTATCCACAGTGCCAAATGGCGTAGTAAGACTGCTCAGGAGCAAAGAGCCGCAGAACAGGCTGTTCGTGATGCTGCTAAACAAGAAGCTGTTGAAGTCTACAAAACATTCTGTGAACTTGACCTTGAAATTGTTGTTGATGTCAGAAGCTTCACCGTGTCTGTTCTTGCTGAACCAGAAGAAATTGTTTTACCAGAAACGCGATCCAGCTCTTCCACCAATGAAGAACAAAAACCTTTACTGGTAGCACCAACTCCTCATACTCGTATGCGTGGAGTCAAATCTTACCGTGATAAAACAAAAGTCAGTAAGGTTGTGGCTGGTATTCCGCCATCAATCAGTATTTCTGATTCTGGTACAAATACTATTCTGAAAACATCCACCTCTCAAAACCCAAACAGGGCATCCAGAAGCGCCCCTGACCGTGCAAGAAAGCATAAGACTACACCACGTCAGGATAATATTTTTAAACGTTTCACAACTCTTGTCATAGATTTTTTCAAGCAGAAGCTCGTATGGGCTAAAGTAAACAAAACCAAAGTTGATATTATCAATGAGGAACATGATAAACGTATTGCTGAAAACTATGTCTTTGATGAAGTATTAGGTCATTATGTTTCTCGTACTGAATATGAGAAAGTAGCTAAATTTAACCAAGATGATTATAAGCCTACACCTTCAGAGATAAAACGCTTCCCTAGTCGTCCTAAGCACGAACGAGTCAATGCAGATAATAACATGAGTTTTAAGCCGACTGTTTCAACAATAAATGATAAAAATCATACTCCTCGTTTAAGGCCACCTACACGCCGTGGCCTAGATAAACTATAGAATAACTTATATTGCTGTTATGCAATTAGTAACACAATTTTGTTTACTCATATTAATAAGATCGCATCTGCATAATCATTTAATAGCCTCTATATATTTTATAAAATCATTTTCCCATCCTTTTATTCTGATTGTTTTAGGGTGAGGCGCTCTAATCGTATGTTCTGGGAGGTCTGGATGGTATAATCTTACGAAATGTTTTTCTGGCAATCCATTTATGTTTTCAAACATTAAATCTTCATATAAAGACGTTAGTCGATGATCATATTTATGATTTGTGAAGAAAACACATATATCAGGAGTAAGAATATTAATTTCCTCCTTTAATATATAATCAAACGATGATATATCTCTAGCTAGCTCGGTATAATCTGGTGATCCGCAATCAACATCAAACCGATTCAGATTTGACCATGCAATTGCATATGGTTCAATACTAAGCGCTCGCTCTACTTTCCTTATGATATTCCAGAATGGACTGCTATAATATGATACGCCAAAATCGAACTCCTCATATGTTTCAAGCTGTTCATTAATATCGGGAGAGTTGCACCATCCATAGGTTTCCTGTCCTATAACCATCAATTTATTATGCTGATGAAAATAATTTTTTAGCTTTAAAAGGAGGGGGCCATGTAAGTTATTATCTGAATGTTTCTCACGGTAATTATTTAATGCGTTAATGTTGTTGACATATAGCATATTAAGTTTTTTATTCATATCCTTTCCATTTTTAACTAATATCATAATAACATAAATAGTTATCATGGTATTATTCGATTTGTAGAAAGTCAATCTCTGTTTATAATAGGGTTATTATTTTTTTATTTCATCATGGTTACAATAATCACATTTATTTATACTGCTAAAATAATATGAGCATGTATTTTTAAAACATTCTTCCTGAAAATTCCATCTACTACTTACACACGGCTATGCCCTAATACTGAATCAATTATTCCGTTTTAGCGTATAACTTAAATGGTAAATTTAAATTATCTAGTTTCGTTATAGATCATTTCCTTATGATAATTGATAATGATCACATCTTGAAATATAGCATGTTATTTACAACCTATGATATTTGATCTTAAACGTATAATAAAACTATATTTCCAGCAGCAGCGCTTAGTGATTATTCCAAACAATCACTAAGCTTAGATATAAATGCAAGAGAGGAAACTAATGCCATAAAAAGTAAAACTGCCTCCTAAAGCATCTATGATTAGTTGTTCTCATCTTCACTAACTGAATAATGAAGAAAAAAATGCTCTCAGGCCAGTTATAGCTAAAAAAAGTACCGACTTCCGGGAGTTAAAGTCCCGAATCCCGGTACTTAAGTTGATAGCTATTTTTCAAATAAACATGTAAAAACATTCTTATATAATTCAGCATTGAAAGCTTCAAAATACCATTGAACGTTATTTTGAAAGAACATTTAAATTTGACACTTTGAACCAATCCCTTAAAATAAAATATATACACAATTCACTCAAAAATAAGAGGAGTCAACATGACAGACCATATAAAAAAAGAACCAGAAGATGAAACAATTATTGATAGTGCTAAAATTTACGATGCGCTTAGAAAAAATTATTTTGATAGATGCTTCCTTTCTTCTTACTTAGATGAAAAAATAGATGATAACTTACATCCTTTCAGTGACGAAGCATATAATAAAATGAAGTTCTTGCATGATGAAAAAGATAATCTTAATTTTAAAAACAAAATGAAAGAGATTAAAAGGAATTTATCTACATCACAAAAAAAAGAAGTCGAAAAAATAATGAAAAACAAAATAAAATAATTTTTTAAATATCCAGCCATGAAAAACACTTTCTCCGATGAGATAAAGATCATGACTACTTTCTTTATCTGAATATATAGAAGCCTACATTGACTTCTATATCCCATTAAACCTATTAAATATTTTTAACTTCCAATATTCAGAACCTTCCTCTTTCTCTCGAAGATTGGCCTCAAGATTCTTCATGATTAGCGCTTTTACTCCTTGGTTATGTGCTGCCATTACTTTGTTAAAGAGTTCTTTTTCATCTATATCTTCCCGTTTTTCTTTTCCTGTTCCATTCACTTTTTTGTAGTAATCGAAATCATCGAATAGATTATTTATTTGTATTTTAAGTGCCTGTCCCGCACACTTTTCATTTTCAATGATCATTACCGCTTCATTATGAAATCCATATGCTATTTCGTATATGAAATCGCAATATAATAATAAGACCGTGCAAATGGCAAAAAACATTGATTCATTTTTTTCGTATAATACCACATCATTCATATCATATTCCTCTTGTAATCGATGTACAGCCCCATTACGGGGCCACATAATCTAAATCAGTGAGTAGATAACAACTCTGCCCATGATTTCTTAATCTATTTTTATTTTGATATTATTTACAAAACTCCCATGAATGGTGGACCAGACGTTCCGCTACCTCTTCAAAGTTTACTTCTTCAAGCTTTCCTTCCAGACATTCACATTGGATAATGATGTAAAAATTTTTACTGATATGCTCAATAACATTGCCGATGAAAACACACATAAAATCCGCATCATATACCAAGTATGAGACATTATCAGAGGCCATATCCTGCATAACCTTCCAACTAGCCTCAAACGAACGCTCTGCAATATTATAAAACGTTTCTGTAGATACACTTTTAATTTCAAAAATTTTACTCATGGTTACGCCTCACTATTAAATGATATTTGTTTGCTTTTTTATTTTTTCGCCCCATGAATGAGGCTAAAAATGATTTATTAAATAACCTTTTTATCTTCGTTTGTGATTAACACGTAATGTTATCAACACCACCTCCTTATCAACCATTTTTACTGAATGCCCTTGTTCAAAGCACTCCCATCTGACTACCTTTTTAAAAGATGCGCTTGCATTTTTGATACAATCCTTATAAATACTATCCATGAATGCATCATCCTCCATTAACATCTCTGCTTCATCGGGTCGGACTTCCTTAAGCGTATTTATTTTCATTTCATAAAACAAACCTGCCATATGCATAAATACTTTTTGAGATTCTTTTATCAGTTTTTCACTCATGTCTCTACCTCTTGATTTATATTACAGACTGTTTATTTGCGCTGATTTCTATTCTTTTGTAATAAAGAACATAATCATCACCATTAAAGCATTTAATCAAAAACTCATGATAACTACTTAGTATAGTTTTAACCTCCGGGACTGATATGTGTTTAATCTTTATCTCTTCAGGACTTTCAAACCATTCCTGTAACGTGAGATTAATAATATCCATTATGAATATCTCCCTGTAAAATCCATCCTTCATTTTTTTCAGAAAAGCATCATCACTTAGATTAAAGTATAAGTAATGTATTAACTCGTTATAGGTATTTACAACATCAGTAGCAAAGTTTGCTGTCTCAGCATTACTTGCGGATATTTTAACGGGTATTTCATTCCAGCCTACACATTTTTCGTTCATATTGCCCTCTCTCATTAATAGTTAGTACGATACGCAGAGTAAATAACTCTCAGATTCTTTCTCACCTCATCCAAGAACAGATGATATTCTTTCCCTTTATTATCTTTCATTGATTCAGCAAACTCTCGTTTTGTTCGCTCGATCACTTTTCCAATCACTTCTTCAATATAAAGTCGGTCTTTAAAATGACGCTCATAATCATTTCCCATACAATCAACCATGACCTGAAGATGTTTTCTAAAGTTATTTATTGCCATTTCCATAAATACTTCTGTCTCATCATTCGTAACAGTCACCACACAAGGCAGTACGTTTTTATTTTTCATCTTAACCCCTCATTATTTAATAAACTTTTTTAGATATGATTGCGAGAATCAGAAATGATTTTGTAAATCCATTCATCAATCTCACTTTCAATAAATGCGATAGAGCGCAATCCGGTTTTTACTTGCTTAGGAAATTTACCCGCTCTTATTAAGGTATATATCCACGTTTTACCAAACCCTGTTCTTCTTTTTACTTCCGGTAAACGAATCAGTTTCGGATGTTTATCTGTTTTGTTTTGAACCATATTTATCTCCTGTTTTTTTACGTAATATCTTGGATATTTCGTTTTTTAGTATGTTGTTCGATGGAGATAATTCTAGGATTTTGGCTGGTTCTAAACTAGGGATGTTCACCAACCGTGAGTTTCGCGGAAATTTTTGGAGGGATACGCTTTTTAGGGATGTTCGCAGGTTGTGAACATCCCTTGTGTTTACTTTTTGTTTTTATCCGAGGATTTATCGTTAAGTGTTATCACATCAACGATATACCAATCCTTCAACATATTGTTTTTAATATAGAAATCATTTAAAACCTTGAAGTACTCATCGTTATCAAGATAACTTTTCGCGTAATCATAATCAGTATCTTTGATGTTCTCACTACTTCTGACCCCATTATTACCATGCAGGATGTCAGCTAAAATGGTGAAAGGTATGTTCTTACCTTCGTTGTAGAGCTGTTCCCATGAGATCAAATCCATCAAAGGGATGACTTTGTAATCAAGTATTCTTTCAAAGGTCTTATGACCAAACCTAAATTTTCGTTTCGGGGGTTTAGGCGTTTTCAGGTGCTTTTGCCATAGAGCAATCAGTACTTTCAGATGTTCTGCGAGATCGTCACTGCTGGCTTCTTCCAAGTCAATTTCAATCAGCATCTTGTTAGCAGGGTTCATGCCTCCTTGTTTCAGATACTCAGAGATGTAGTCGGAACTCACTGCAACAGGGTCTGTTTGCTCTGAAGTCTCCAGCCGATACATAGCCCGCCCATAGTTGAACAATTGAACTCTGGTCATTGGTCTTACAGCATAGCTATGCGACAGTCTGTGATTGTCTGAAATCCAGTCTGATTTAAGTATCACATCACCACATCGGATTGTGGCATCATGGTATATCGCTTGCATTTGATTATCTTTGCCTGCTGTTTCCCATTGTTGTCTTGTTTTGTAAGCCAACATCCGTCTTTCAAGCTCTGCATAGATTTGTTCTAAGGTGAGGTCTTTCAGGCCATCATATCGGCGTACATCAAACCAAGATAACGCTGCCCTGATTTCTTCCATTTCCTTTTGTGTAGTCATTGTTCTACCGATTGCTTTTGTGTTTCCTAAACGTTAGCCCATTCAACATGATAGAGAAAGTGGAAAAGAGGAGCGGCTTTTCAAAATGGTGTGAGCACAGCAAGTGACCTTGGAGGTCAGTGCTTTCACATTGACTAAACATGATTTATTTAATAAAAAATAACCAATTGTTTTTCATCATTTATTTTAACAAAAATAACGACAACATCATGTTGATAATGAAAGCAAATTTAGATACGTATAGTCAGATGATTATGACAACAACCAATTGTTTTTAATTGACATTTTTACAACAAGAAAACAATAATGATGGTAAATATGTTGGTAAAAATATGGCTATATTTAACAAAGTCAGTAATAACAGGAGATGTAGATGAAGTTCGAGTCCAGTCAGAGGAGCCAAATTTTAGTTTTGAGACATCTCTATGAGTCTCAAAACAGTTAAAAAATAAAAATTATTTTTACCCGGTTACCTTGTAAAAAAGTGACCGGGTTTTTTGATTTCTGTGTTTCGTGCGCTTAATCGAGTCTCACGCTTCAGTGAGCAAATTGTCCCTCCCCAACAGACATCACGATTCGCAAGGTCAAAAACTCTGTTCCATGAAGTACCGTACAAAGATAAAGAGAAAAATGCCTTATGCGGGATGTCGCTATCGCGTCTTTATCGGGAAACTATGCGTAATTGCCACTTTGCCTTCTGTAATCAGAAAAAGAAGAACTGGAATTTTAATAAATATTATTTCTCTGGGAACGGGGGGGTATAATCAATATGACGAGTTGAATATTATATTTTTTATAAGAATTATATGAGATTAAAGAAATCTGCCGTAAAGACAGATTTCTTTAAAAGATAATTAGAGATTTGCGACGTTATGATAAACTTTTTGTACATCGTCGTCATCTTCAAGGGCATCAACAAGCCCTTCAAAGATTTCTAAATCTTCTGGGGAAAGCTCAACTTCAGATTGAGCAATCATTTCTAATTCTGTTGTTGAGAACTCAGTGATTCCAGCTGCTTTTAGAGCCGCGATTCCTTTATGAAGGTCAGTAGGTTCAGTATAAATAACAATGTTACCTTCTTCTTCAGTCACATCACGAACATCAACTTCAGCTTCAAGTAAAATTTCAAAAATATGGTCAGGGTCTGATCCTTTAAATACAATCACACCCGTATTGTCAAACATATAGCTGACAGAACCTGCCGCTCCGATATTGCCGCCTTTTTTATTGAAAATTGTGCGAACGTTAGCAATCGTACGGTTAACATTTGAAGTCAATGTCTCGGCGATAATCATTGAGCCATTAGGACCAAAGCCTTCATAACGGCCCTGCACGAACGTTTCATCTCCGCCGCCTTTGGCTTTATCAATTGCTTTATCAATAACGTGCTTTGGAACTTGTGCCTGCTTTGCACGTTCAATAACGAATTTTAAAGATGTGTTTAATTCTGGATCGGGTTCACCTTGTTTAGCAGCAGCATAGATTTCTACACCGAATTTTGCATAAATTTTAGACGTTGCACCGTCTTTAGCCGTTTTTTTAGCAACAATATTGGCCCATTTACGTCCCACTGGAATGATCTCCTCGAAAATTTATTTACATTACTGGTAAATCGTTAACATGTGTTAAATCAGCATATTATATCATAACCGGAAAAATCTCGTCTATTAGAAATAAAAATATTCTAAAGCCATAATCTTATATTTTGTTTTATAAAAACTAATGTTGTTGGCGGGATTTTTTATAATTATATTTTGAAAGCATACATGCTTTTAATATGCGGAAATCATTAAGACGATAATGAAACTCGCATCTGCCCAAGGAAGCAAACAGCCCGCGTTGATTGCAGGCTATTTGCCAGATGTCTTACTTAATCCTTCACATCTATTTCTGATGAGAAGGTTCAGAACTTATTATCGGAACGGCGGCTCATTAAAGGTTCGTAATTTACGCGAATGCAGTCGGTCGCCTTCTGCGCGCAGCAAATCGATCGCCCGAATGCCAATTTGCAGATGTTCGGAAATAGCGCCTTCATAAAAACGGTTAGCCTGGCCGGGAAGTTTAATCTCGCCATGCAACGGTTTATCTGAAACACACAGTAGTGTCCCGTATGGCACGCGGAAACGATATCCTTGCGCGGCAATGGTTGCACTTTCCATATCAATTGCTACGGCCCGGCTTAAGTTAAAACGAAGTGCAGAAGCTGAGTAACGTAATTCCCAGTTCCTGTCATCTGTGGTTACCACAGTACCTGTACGTAGCCGCTGTTTGACTTCCTCACCGGGCCTGCCACTCACCAGCTTGGTGGCGTCATAAAGCGCACGTTGCACTTCAGCAATGCTCGGAATAGGAATATCGGGCGGCAGAACCGCATCAAGAACGTGGTCATCGCGTAAATAAGCGTGTGCAAGTACATAATCGCCAATGGCCTGACTTTCACGTAATCCGCCACAGTGACCAATCATCAACCAGACATCCGGGCGTAGCACTGCCAGATGATCGCAGATGGTTTTAGCATTGGACGGTCCCACGCCAATATTCACCAGAGTAATACCCTGACCATCGGCGGTAATTAAATGCCATGCTGGCATCTGGTGTTTTTTCCATGCAAGGTCGGAAATGGCTTCTTCTGGCGCTTCGGTTTCGGCGGTGATCCAGTTCCCGCCAGCACAAGAAAGGGCAATGTAGGGACTATCAGGATCGAGGATCTGGCTGCATCCCCAACGAACGAATTCATCCACATAACGTGTGTAGTTGGTAAACAAGACGAACGGCTGAAAATGTTCAACTGGCGTACCGGTATAATGGCGCAACCGTGCGAGGGAAAAATCGACGCGGCGCGCATCAAAATGCGATAGCGGGGAGAATTCAGTTGGATGATAAATGCCGTCTGCAGTTTCATCGCCAATTTGCGCCAGTTCTGTTGTCGGGAAGTAGCGAGTTAACCCAGCGCTCATTGAGCGATCAAGTGTCAATTCAGAGCCATCGATGACATAAGGATAGGGGATTTCATGCTGCGAGGGTTGCACAGAGATATGCGCACCATAATCCTGATACAGCAACGTAAGTTGTTCATTAAGATACGAACGAAAGAGAGTAGGGCGAGTAATCGTGGTGGTGTAGCTGCCTGCGTGGGTAAAGCGACCAAATGCGCGCGTTTTGGGGGGATTGGTTGTGCTACCGTCCCAGGTTACGGTCAGTGATGGATAGACAAAAAGACCTTGTTTGCGGGCGTTTTCATCAGGTAATTCGCCACTTGTAATATAGTTGCCAATGGCGTTGCGTAATGCGACTACAGATTGCTCATACAGCGCGTCGAGTTTATCCAGTGCCTGAGCTGGGGTCAGACCGGAGCCCTTATTATTCATGTGTGTCTCCTGTTCCATACAATTACCGCACATCCGATAGTATGTCACAGAAATGTGAAACAAAAGTGTAAGGCGAAGATCGGATGATCTTCGCCAGGCTATCAAGCGCGTTGACTGTCTTTCATCAACAAAGCGGTCATTGCGGAAATCAGGCATCCAGCCAGCAAATAAATGGCGACGCTATGCCAGTTCCCGGCAAAGTAAGTGATGAGTGCAGCGGCAATAAAAGGTGTAAATCCACCGCCAACCACACTGGCAACCTGATAACCGACTCCAGCGCCACTATAGCGATAACTGGCACCAAACATTTCGGTAAACATCGGTTGTTGCACACACACCACCATGTCATGCGCAATGTTTGCCAGCATTATGGAGAAGAAAACTATCCAGAAAATAGATTGTGCTTCAAGCGCCATAAAGAAAGGAAATGCGCTCAACGTTCCGATTAACGCGCCTGTGATATAAACCCTGCGGCGACCAAAACGATCGGCAAGCCAGGCAAAACAGGGAATTGTCAGGCAGCTTAATCCACCTACCAGCAAACCAATATTGAGGAAAAGTTCGCGCGGTAACCCCATATTCTGGGTTGAATAATTAAGTGCGAAGGCAGTAACGATGTACATCGTCAGCAATTCGCACAGTCGTAGCGCAATAATCTTCAGGAAAGCACCGGGATGTCGTAACAGCGCTTCGATAACCGGGATGCGTTTTTTCGCGGCAGCTTGATAATGTTGCTGTTGTTCAAATTCCGCGGACTCCTCCATGCCATTGCGCACCCACAATGCTCCCAGTACCAGTACGATGCTAAACAGGAAAGGAATGCGCCAGCCCCAGCTTAAAAACTGTTCGTCAGTCGTCATCATACTGATCAATGAAACCAGTCCGGTTGAAAGCAGTAAACCTACACCGTAGCCAACTTGTACACCGCTACTGTAAAAGGCTTTTTTATTTTTCGGTGCACTTTCAACGGAAAGCAACGCCGCGCCTCCCCATTCGCCGCCGACGGCAAATCCCTGAATGGCACGCAGCGTCACCAGTAAAATAGGTGCCCACCACCCAATGGTCGAGAAGGAAGGAAGAATACCAATCAAGGCTGTCGCGATGCCCATCATCCAGACGGTCAGCATTAACATGCGCTTACGTCCCAGTCGGTCGCCAAAGTGACCGAAAATGACACCGCCGAGCGGACGGAAAAGGAATCCGACGCCAAAGGTGGCAAATGCGGCGAGCGTTCCCATCGCCGGGCTTACTTGCGGGAAAAACTCGCGATTAAACACCAGTGCGGCGGTAATGCCATAGAGTAAAAAATCATACCAGTCGACGACGGCACCAGCGAAACTGCCTAACGCAGCTCGTCGGGCGCGACTTAACGAAAGCGTCCCTTCATCGGGACGAGTGGAGATGAGCGTGGAGTCCATAATGATCCTGTTTGTACTGTCTTTTTATAATTAGTATGGAAAAGGTAACTCACATTGCCGTCGATCTATAAACGAACCTTATGAGACTACCTCGACAGAGCGCATCTGCAAATGATTTTATGGCCGATTAACGGCAACATGAAAAATTCGCTGGAAGATGAAAGCGCAGGAGTTGCTGGTGTTGTTTAAGGATTAAGCAGAGGACCCACAGGTTCGAGATATGAAACATAAAAGTCCGCATATGCACAAAATTGCGCCATGATGAGTCTGATAGACTGCAATGCATTATAACCAGTAGGGAGGCGAGGTTAGGTATGTTTTTAGCATCATTGTTGAGACGTATTGCATTTAGTTACTACGATTATAAAGCTTATAATTTTAATATTGAAAAAACAGAGTTTGTTGTTATCCATATTCCCGACCAGATTGGCGATGCTATGGCCATCTTTCCTGTTATTCGGGCGCTTGAATTGCATAAAATTAAGCATCTTTTAATTGTTACGTCGACAATTAATTTAGAAGTGTTTAATGCACTTAAACTTGAAAAGACTAAATTAACATTAGTCACAATGACTATGCAGGATCACGCAACATTAAAAGAAATAAAAGATTTAGCAAAGAACATAACACAGCAATACGGTACGCCGGATCTTTGTATAGAGGCGATGCGTAAAAAGAACCTGAAAACGATGATATTTATCAGTCAGTTAAAAGCAAAAACGAATTTTCAGGTTGTTGGTTTAACCATGAAGTGCTACTCCCCTTTGTGCAAGAACGCGTCCCGGATGGATCAGAATCTCCGGGCTCCTGTACCCATGACATGGGCATTTATGATGCGTGAGGCGGGTTTTCCAGCAGTCAGGCCAATATATGAATTGCCACTAAGTGAGGATGTACTCGATGAGGTGCGCGAGGAAATGCGATCGTTAGGATCTTACATTGCGCTTAATTTAGAAGGTAGCTCGCAGGAACGTACATTTTCATTATCGATTGCAGAAAATCTAATAGCAAAAATTCAAAGTGAAACAGATATACCAATAGTGATCGTTCATGGACCAAAAGGGGAAGATAAAGCCAGGGTATTAGTGGATTGTTATAATAATGTCTACCGTTTATCCTTATCACCCTCGATTAAACGTTCAGCAGCAATCATAAAAGATGCTTATATCGCAATAACTCCTGACACCTCAATATTACATATGGCAAGTGCCTATAATACTCCCGTTGTTGCAATTTATGCTGATTACAAAACGCGATGGCCCGCAATGGCCGATGTTTCGGAGTCAGTCGTCGTTGGGCAAAAAATTGACAATATAAGTCTGGATGAATTCGCAAAGGCATTAAAAAGTGTTTTGGCGAGAATATGAGACAGTACTTATGCATAGTAATGCCGATCTGTTATGAACGGTGGTGTCATCAATACTCTGAGGCTGGTCAATCATCACAGAAAACCAGCCTTTGGATCAAAGCTGTACTCACCGGATACGATCATAGTCACATCGAACGCGATTCTTGCGGTGCAGCAGTTTTATTTATTCATTTTCTGTGAGAGAAGGGCAAGCTCTATAGAGGGAATGTAAAAAAGAGTGCTCCGAATGGAGCACTCTTTAAGAAATTATAACGGAAAATCACAGGTTTTTATAACATGTCGCATAAGCAAACCCAAGCTTTTCAAATACGCTTTGATCACCTGTTGCCAGGGAAACTACGTATTGTTCGCTTGAGTTTGCGGGACTAGATGACCAATACATATTTGATTGAAAACCAGCTTCAGTCGTGTAATGCCCCATATCTCCCCATTCACTGTACAGTGACCCGATGCCTCGGGAACGACTATGGTTTAAATGGTCTGCACGGGGAAGTGTGTAGCCATTGCTACTGCAAAAATTTTCAGCAAGGCTGTATATCATGAAAGCATCGCCGGAGTTCACCCACCAACTCTTCACACGGATTTCGTATACATAGCTAGGGCCTCCTGATTTTGGCGTCGCCGTAATCCTTTCCCAATTGCTGCCGACATTTTTAAATGTCACTTTACCGGTAGCATCAACATCGACCCAGGAGGCAGAGCTTGAAAACTCATAATCAGCCGCCGTTTTTCCTGGGGCAAAGTTGTCATTATTCAACTGATAATACGCCCCGGTGAACCCCTGCGAAGGGAATGTAGTTGTCGGTAGGTCAGTACCATTGACTGATACTGTACCGCTCATTATTTTGTCTTCTGCGCGAGTGAATTGTATTGTGGTACTCAGACCAGCTTGATGAACACCATTCAATACAGGGATCAGCGTTGCGATACCCTCTCCGCCGCCTGTAATGGTGGCTTTGTAATCACCGTTGATATTTTGACTGTAATCAATTGCGCTAATTTTCATATAGGGCACGTTAGTGCCTGATTGCACAAATTCCAGCCCTTCAGAAACTTTGATCGGATTGCCTGATATATCGTGCAGAACAAGATGTAGCTCAGCACTATCGGTAAAGTCTCCTTTCAATGATGACCGATTGTTCTTAAGGACTGACTTTGAGGCGTCTGCCGGGCCTGCCACCAGCGTTATATCTACTGTTTGCATTCCACCAGCGGTCGTGACTGCGCTTACCGTGACGCTCCCCGTTATCGCTCCTCTCACGCTTGTTGTCGCGATTCCGTTTTGATCTGTCACCGCTGTTAATGACGTTAATGTGGCAGAGCCGCTTTTTAAGGCGAAGTACACAGTGAGACCTTCGATCAGGTTACCACTGCCATCCTCAACCGTTGCCTTTAAGGTACTTAAATCACTGTTGGTGGCGGCGATAGTCGATGGATCAGCGATAAAGCTAGCAACATGGGCGGTGCTTGAGTTGCCAGTGACTTTCACGGTTGTCTGTGTCTGTATTGTTACGCCGTTATGGAACGATGCAGTCACCGTATATGTACCGACTTTATTGCTGGTCAGAACGACTGGAGCCTGACCTGAAGAGTTGGTTCCCACTTTTCCGCCACTTAACGTCGCACCTTCTGGCGTTACGCTAAAGTTGATGACCTGACCCTCCACTGGAGTGCCATTTGCAGAAGTTAGCGTTGCCGTCAGAGTTGCACCTGTTGGGGAATTGACACCGATAAGCGGGCTGGACGCCGAGAGTGTCAGTTTTTAATCGATTACCACCAGATCCTTCTCATAAGAGGATCCATTCGCCAGGGATGCTTTCACCATATACGAACCGTTTCTTTCGGGCGTCATAGTGACCTCGGCTATACCATGCGTATCAGTAGAGACAATATTTTGGCTGATGGTCATGTGCTCTGGTGGCTCTGCACTGAATGTTACAGATTCATTAAGAATCGGATTGCCAAACTGGTCGTTGACGTGAGCTTTAACTGCTACGTCTTGTGCGACCATGACCTGACCTTCAGGTATCTCCAGACTGGTAATCGTTGCAGAATTAATATCTGCTTTTGCATTCAGTAATCGCGAGATGACTTCAGTAGGTTTATCTGCCAGAGAGGCTGAAACTGTTTTCAGTCCGACCTCGGTGCTTGTCACAAGAATTTCAGCGAAACCCCGATCATCCGTTTCAACGCTGGTGCTGCTTAGCGTGACGGAGGTTCCGCGGAAATTAACTTTTATGCCTTCTACCGGGTTGCCGTTAGCGTCAGTGACGCTTGCAGTCATGGTCGCGCCCTCGGTCGTGCTGACGACGAAAGAGTATACAGAGGTTAATGAGGCTAGTTTTGCGGTACCAGCATCGGCAATCAAAGTCACCTGTTTCGTATCACTGACACCATAATTGTTCACGCTAACTGTCACGGGGTAGGTGCCGGATTTTGTACCGCTCAGTGTAACTTCAGCCTTGCCGTTGATATCAGTAATGGCGGAACCGCCTTGTCCGAGAGTAAAGCTTGCGCTCACATCTGCCGGTAGCGTGAATGTCACCGCCTCATTGGCTAACGGGTTGCCGTTTCCATCAGTCACTGTTGCCTGCAGCCTGGTCATCCCGACGTTATTAGCGATAAAATTGTCCTCGGTAACGTTAAGATTAACCTGCGCAGTGAGTGTATCCGCAATAAAGTTCACCACCAACTGCTCACTCTTACCGCCAGCCATCGATGCTGTAACAGTATGAGCGCCTGCTTTTGTACCTTTCAGCGTGACTTTCGCTTTGCCATCGGCATCAGTAACCGCTTTACCGCCATCGCTCAGCGTGAAGTTCGCCCTCACATCTTCCGGCAGAGTAAATGTTACCTCAGTGTTGGCTATCGCATTGCCCTCTGTATCAGCGACTGTTGCTGTTAGTGTCGTGATATCGTTATTGTCGGCAATCACCGGATCCTTCGAGGCTGCCAGCGTGATTTCAGCATTCGCTACGTTCGGCACATAGGTCACTGTTTGTTGCATCGAATCGCCATTGTCGAGGGTTGCCGTCACTTGATAAACCCCGGCTTTTGTAGCGGTCATGCTTGCGTATAAATAGCCGTCGTGGTTGGTAGTATTTATACCGTTGTTACTGAGGGTCACGCCTTCACTCGGCGAAACGCTGAGGGTTACCTGATGCAGGGGTACACCATTGCCGTAATTATCATTCACCGTAATGTACAGAGTGGTATCGTCGCCTGCCAATTGTGTGTCATAAAGTGTATATAGCGAGGTGAGATGTGCCGTAGACGCATCAACGTCGACTTGTATGGACGTGCTAAGCGTGGAGCTACCATTTTCCAGGCTAGCTTCAATGGTATCCGGTCTCGCTCCTGTTTCTCTCGAGGAGCGGGTATTGGTATAAGTGACGGTAGCTTTACCCTGTTCGTTCGTCACGGCTTGGCCGCCGTTCGTCATTTCGGCAGATTTTGTTCTGCTGGTAAAGCTCACAGTCACACCTTTTACCGGAAAGCCATTATTATCAACGATTGTGGCGGTGATGACGCTGCCGGAGCTGTTCTGCGGGGTACCGGCGATTATGAGGTCTGGCACAGCCGTCAACTCGATAATTTTTGCCGCCGCTGTGTCGCCAATAAAATGCACAGTTTTTTGGTCGCTGGCACCATTATTAGCCAGTGATGCAGTGACCGTCTGCTCACCAAAGGCAACGCCTGCGAGAGTGGTCTGCGCGATGCCAGACTCATTGGTATTACTTACTCCCGGGGTCAGGGTGAGTCCTGAAGAGGCTGAGCTGAATGTTACCGGAAGATTATTCACCTCATTGTCGAACTGATCTTTAACCGTTGCAGTTAGCGTTGCGTTATCGACGCCATTACCTGTGATCTCATCTTTTGACATCTGCAGGACAACCTGAGCCGAGGTTTTGTCCGCCACAAATGTTACCGGCTGCGAATCACTGGTATTGTTATTACCCAGCGTTGCGGTAACCGTATGCGTGCCCGCTTTTTTAACTTTCAGCGTGACATGCGCTTCCCCATTGGCCTGAGTGATGGCAATACCGTTATTTTCAAGGGTAAAGTTTGCCGCAACGTCCTGTGGCATGGTGAAGTTTACCGTTATCCCCGCCACCGGATGATTCGACGGATCTTTCACTGTTGCTGTCAGAGTTGTCTCATCCACGCCATTCCCAATGATTTCCGCTTTCGATGTTTGCAAAACGACAACCGCTCTGTCTTTATCCGCCACAAACGTCATTGGCTGTGCATCGCTGACATTGCTGTTAGCCAGACGAGCCATGATCATATGCGTGCCCGCTAACGTGCCGGTCAGGGAGGCGATTGCAACCCCGTTACTATCCGTCATGCCTTTTCCTCCGTTGCTAATCGAGAACTTACTTGCGACGTCGTTTGGCACAGAGAAGGTGATTTCTTTATCTTTTAGTGGGTTGCCATTTTTATCCTGCAAGGTTGCAGTCATATATTGCGGAGCTGTGTTGGTGACGGTGATATCACCTGAAGGCACACTGAGGGTCAGGGCTGCAGTACTTTGATCACCGATAAAATTCACCTGTTGATTAGCCTGGGAACCAGAGCTCACAGAGTCCGTAACCCTATAATCACCATTTTTCAAACTGGTCAGCGTAGCTGTGGCGATCCCGTCGTGGCTATTCACTTCGGTTTGGCTCAGTTTCGCCTCTGCTGAATTAACATTGAAAGTGACCTTGACGTCATTGAGCAGGTTGCCTTTTGCATCCCGGACTGTCGCGGTCATTGTGGCGCTATCATTGCCGTCAGCGACCACTTCATTTTTCGACTTCTGCAGATCAACCTGCGCGGTACTCGAGTCGCCGACAAAACTGACAATTAACGTTTGTTTCACGCCATTTTCAAGGGTGACTTCAACCGTGTTGTCTTCCTGCTTACTACTTTTCAGATCAAAAGTCGCCAGACCATTAACATCCGTTTTTGCGGTGTTTTGATTGTTAAAGCAAGTTGCCGACCCGCTTAATACCGCAAACGTGACGGTATGATCATTGATTGGGTTGCTTCCTTCATCAGCGACATTGACCGAGACGGTGTTTGCTGCATTCTCATTGGCGAGCACACCATTATTGCTGGCAGATAATGTCGCAATTTTTGCTGACTGCGGGTTGGCGTCGATGATAAATCCAGCGGTATGCAAATCTTCATTCCAGTTTTGCATTAACAGCTTCGCAGTAAGCCCACTGCCTCTGGTATAGGCGGTATAGGTTGCCTTATAGACGCCATCAGCGGTTTCTTTCCAGTCTGTAGTGACACCAGGTTTCACGTTGTCGATGCTGACTGCGGTATTCAGTTGCTGTTTTTGCTCCTTAACAGGTTTGTCATTTTCATCTCTCAGTTCTACCGTCACCTCGATAGGATTGCCGGAGAGATAACTGTCCTTATCAATCTTAATTGACGAGTGAGTTCGGGATGACGAAACAGAAATGATATTAACCACGGCGGGGGCTTTAGCCGCATCCACACCATTCAGCTGTGGCATCAGCGTCAGCGTGCCAGACATCGCTCCTGTGGTCAGGACTTGGGTATAGCTTCCGTCACCATTATCTTTCCAGTCAGAAAGGGTGATGTCCTGAACACCTTCGTGACGCGTCGAGAGCACCAGCCCGAGAACAGGATTACCTGCTGCATCATGAGCAATAAAAGTCAGTGTGGCGGTTGAATGGGAATCCGCGCTCAACGTCTGGGTACTTAACGATACCGAGGAATCTTTCTGGCTTAGCGTAGGTGCCTGAACGACTACCATGCTCTGTTCACGATTCGAAAAATTGCCTTTGACATCTTCAGCGGTGACTTCAATCGGCCAGGTGTTATCGGTTTCTGGCGTACTGGTGAACCGGTACGGCGGCAGGGTAACCAGAATATCTTTACCCGTTGTGACCACTTTACCACCGGCAGCTTCCAGAGCGGTGGCTTCGACGTTATAGCCTTTCAGGGCATATTTGGTTTGTAGCGACGAAACCAGTGATTTCACTTCTCCTGACTTCCCTGTCACGGGGTCTGTCAGGGTCAGGCGAACCAGTTCTTTTTTGCGATATTCCAAAACGATATTGTTGTTGCGATCCACCAGATCATAACGGCTGCCTGCAAGGCTACGCCGTGCAGCGACTTCATTCGGGTCAAGCTGTTTCTGCATTGCGCTGCCAGGTTGCCAGGTAAAATCGACGGCAAAACGGGTGTCATTTTCGCCCTGTTTACCCTGGCGTTGCTCCGCGCTGAAGGTCATCAGCGGGAAGGGGGTATAGTTAAGTCCAGCGGTTATGGCATGAGGATTACTTTGCCGATCGTCTTTATCGAACAGGGCTACTTCATCGCCATAATACTGTTCATAGACCAGTTTACCGCCAAGGTGCAGCCAGGCGGGTAGCCAGCCTTCTGCGCGTACATCCCAGCCATTGGCCGGGCGTGCTTCATAATCGTTGTCCAGTTCAGGTGCGCTGCGCCAGTTGGTCAGTCGCAAATAGCCGTTACTGCTTAATTTTAGATAGTCGCGCCAGTACTCCGCGCCAATGCCGGCGCGGGAGTGGTAACGGCTAAGATCGTGGTCGAAAAAGAAGTTGATGCCCGACATCCATGTGGGAGTGAAATGACGCCAACCCAAGCCGTTGTTAATCTGCGTACGCTCGTCAGTACGATGGAGAGTATGCTGACTGAAAAAGAGATTATCAGGCGTTTCATACCACGGATGGAGAAAATCGAACTGGGAGTTCTTCAGGCTAAAATCTTCATCCACGCCCAGCGTGATTCTTGCGGTACCGAAGCGGCTTAACCAGTCTGTCATTGCGCCTGAAGCCTGAGAAGAGGCCCATCCACGCGCCATATTTGCCGCTTGCTCGCTGTTCATATCCTCGGCGAGCAGAGACCCGATTTGCTGTGAAGTACTGGCTATCTGTTGCTCGAGGTTGTCACTGCTATTACCCGGCGGCGGGGTTAATTTTTTTTCACTAACTTGTGCCGGGACATCCAGTTCATCACCCTGGCGGACATTATCAAAACCTCGAGCAAACGTACGAAATTGGTTGAGTTTGCGTAACTCAGCCACCGAAATACCGAAACGTTCGGCAACGCTTTGGGCCGATTCCAGCGCTCCTAGGGTGTAGGGCACCGTATTGGTATTTGCAATGGCGATTTGTGCAGGAACTGGTTGTTGGATTGCGGCGTTTACCACACCTTGTGCTGCCGCAGCCATAGGGAACACAAGTTGAGTTACCAGGCAGATACCCGCAGTTAAGCGGCGTAGTTTGATACCCATCCCGCATAAGATTTGTCGGTCATTTATTTCTTCTCCACTTCTCTTCTTCGTAGCCATGCTTACCTTCCCTGAACGAGCTAACATAAATGCGCCCTTTCTAGCACAGCGAAAAAATGTAAATCCTGATAGCAATATGATTGAAAATTAATAACTTTTCGTTAGGCAGTTTTGGGTGTGAGTTGCAAGAGGGGAGACTACTGAATTACTCAAGTTTTATAATCGAGGGGAAAATGGTGATGGCGCCATAGCAAAACGCCCTCAACCATAAAGGTCGAGGGCGCTTAAGATGTTAAAAACCCGCTATCCGTTAAAAAACAATGTTCAACTAAGGTCAGTGACATTGCGCTAAAAAAGCGAATTTTTAGAATTTGGCTCCTCTGACTGGGATCGCCGTAGCCAATAAATAGCTGATTGGTAAGCTAAAAAAAATCGAGTTTGTCAAGACCACCAGGCTGACCACCTTTTGTTCGAGCGACACGGAGACTTCAGTTGAGTACAGAATAGTTCCTTGCCACCGGGTTCGATCTGGCTGAGCTATTGGGACTGACTCAGCACTTCACGGCCTGACACAGTTGACCGCAAGTCCCTGCGCACCGGAAAAAGTCAGCGCAATCTACACCTGGTCGTCTCCCCCGGAGTCTTACGTTGTACCGATATTAGGCACTATTTAGCTTGCCGCCTTCCCGCAACTCGAACTATTTAATCAATTAACGGACATTTGCTCTTATCTTGATTCATTATATGACTAAATGATTTTTTATTTATTCTATAAAAATCATTTTTATATCTAACTATACCAGATCGATTTACATAATAAATATCATTATTAAAAGTAATACTACCTCTGACATCTCTATCGTCATATTCTCGACTATATGAATCATTAATATGAAATAATAACCCCATAAAAACATTTCTACCAATACATCGCTTCATTCCATAATTATTTATCTGACTTTCAGGAATCCCTGTTATTGACTCAATATCAAACCCTCGCCAATAAACCACCCCTATATAATCTTCATTTTTACCAATTGCATTTTGAATATTTAAAATAAAAAACAATAGTGTCACAAAATTTATTTTCGACATTTTTCCCACTCCACTCGTGGTACTACATATGCAGTCCGTGGGTTTTCACCTAAACCAGCGCGGATAGGATTTTCATTTAAGTTTACGTTATTCATTCTATCCCCACCATCATCATGGACTCCATGAGCATGACCTAATTCATGTCCTAATTCAACTGCCAGTGATGTAACCTCCAGGCCTTGTGCCGTAGGTAATTTTACACACTCATTGGGCTCAATAAACACCGCTTTTTCTTTTCCTTGACAGGAGACATCTGTTGTTCCGGCAGGGCAATAAAAAGCATCGCGATGTATTGTGTATATATTATATACATCTTTCGAATCTTCTAACGGTTTTGTTATTTCTTGTCCTCTCTTTGTTGTATTTAATTGTGCATATGCCTCCTGTAATAATTTTGCCTCATTAGGATCACTAGCTACAACGATCACTTTTAATCCTAAAGGATCTATTTCATTTATTGGATTTAATGGATACGAATATGTATTCAGCCCACCACTCAGCCCAATCGGATCCTGGGTGATATACCGTCCCTGCAACGGATCATAGTACCGGTGACGGTTATAGCACAGCCCCGATTCATCATCGTACTGCTGCCCCGGCAGGCGGTACGGCTGGAACAGATGATGCGGGTTCTCCTCATTCATCTGGTTCCCCCACTCATCATACTCCCCGCGCCACTCCGTTGCACCTTCAGTACTGATAAGCGCCAGCGGCAGTCCCCGGTGGTCGCAGTGATAAAGATGTATTTTTCGCTCAGGCAAATAAACCGGCTCTATCTGTGCCGCCAGCCGCTCCACCGTCAGCCCGCACTGCGCAAGCCACGCCCGGCTTTCGTCACTCACGCGGTCTGCCCGGATTTCTTCCTCCAGTCTGTCCAGCAGCCGCACCAGTTCAGCCGGAAATACCACGCCGTGCCCGTCCTCGCTCCCTTCCTGCTGCAGCTTCTCCGCCAGGCTGCGGCGCTGCGCTTTCTGCAGCTCACCATTCTCTGTTTCGATACGGATGAGCGGCGTGAAGCTCCCCGGCTGGTATACCGTCTGGATACGCTTGGTATCGGTCTGTACCGTCGTCAGCCGGTCGCCGTCCCAGCCGTACCACGTCACCTCCGGTTTACGCGACAGCGACATCCATCCCGTCAGGTCACGCTCGCGACGCCACACCCGTTTCCCCGTCCGGCGGCCCAGCGGGTCGTAGAGATAGCGGCTCTCGACCAGTGGCTCCTCATGCTGTATCCGCGTGTAAAACACCAGCCGGTGCTGGCTGTCGTAGTGGTAGTGGTGGGTCCGCTCGTCGTCCGTCCGTATCACACCCCTCGGGATGCGGTCCGTCTTCTCCGTCAGCCTGCCGTATTCATCGTAACGGTACAGGTAATGCGCGTCTTCGGTGATTCGGTTATCCGGCCACGCCGTGAGTGTACTGTCCGGGTGCAGCTCCGGGTCCGGCAGGCGGTTTCCCGCCGGGTCGGAGGCATACGGGATGCGGATATCCAGGTCCGGTGCGAGGGTGCGCACACTCTCCAGCCTGCCCGTGGCACTGTAGCCGTATTCCCGCGTCTGCCGCGGGCCGCTGATGCGCACCAGGTCGCCATTGTCATTCCAGCCATAGTCACGGTCATACACCAGGCTGTTCAGGTGCTGATTCTGTAACCGGCCTGCGTGAGTGTATGTGCTGGTCAGTTCATATGCATTATTGCCGAAGCTGCGCACCGTTTCCCGGTGCAGTCTGTCCCGTGTGTACTCCACCAGCGGCGTGTCGCCCAGTTTCATTCCCGCTAGGTAACCGCTGCCATACGTTAGCCACTCCACCGGTGGCAGGCTGTCTGCCTGAAAGCGGTTTGCCAGCCCCTGCTCGTTGTAAGTGTGTTTCGTCTCATGCTGCCAGAGCAGTTCCCCCGTCTCCGGGTGATGTACCGTCTGGCGCTCGCCTGTGAGACGTCCCTTACGGTTATAACCGTAATGCACCGCCACCCGGTGGCCTTCGCTGAGATGGCTGATTTCTGTCAGCCAGCCGTGGTCGTTATACCGCCACTGCTCTGCCGGTTCGCCGTTCACCGTGCGGTGTGTGATACGGTCCGATGCATCGTAGTGCCAGAGGGTGATAAGCCCCTCATCCTCGCTCTGCGTGAGTTTCCCGGTCAGGTCATAACGGTAACGCTGCGTCCGCCCGTCAAAGCCGCGCTGCTGTATCAGGCGGTCAAGCACATCCCAGCTAAATTCTGTATGGCTACCGTTCTCGTTGGTCAGGCTGATGACACGTCCCGCTGCATCGTATTCCATGCTGCGCGTCAGCCCACCCTGTGCGGTGCTGACGGCCTTTCCCCACGCATCGTACTGTGTCTCACTCCGGTTGCCGTCCGGGGCAATGATGGCGGTCGGGTCGCCTGCGGCGTTGTACTCATACTGCGTTTCACGGCCCTGCGTATCTTTCACCGAGATTAACTGGCCACGGTTGTCGTAACTGCGGTAAAGGCTGATGCTTTCCTCACGGTGAACCGCCGTCATTTGCCCGAAGCGGTCATATTCATAACGGGTTTCATAGCCTGAGCAGTCGGTGAAGGTCTGTAACTGCCCGTAGCGGCTCCACGTCATCTGCTTGCGGCTACCCGTCGCATCTTCTGTTACAGAGGGTAATTCACTGTGTGGATTATCATAACTGTAGCGGGTGACATCGCCGTTGCGTGCTGTTTCCTGCGTCAGACGCCCGTACTCATCATATTTCCGGCGCATTTCCAGTCCGTCAGGCCCGGTGGCTGAGGTTAACTGGTTTTGATTGTTATAGTAAAATTCCGATTTCCTGCCGTCCGGCGTGGTGATGCACGTGACGAGTCCCGTCACCACATTCGGACTGTATTCTGTTGTCCGGCCTGCTGCATCCGTCTGTGACTGGAGTCGCCCCATATAGTCAAATTTACTTCGGGTGATGCTGCCATCCGCGAATTCCTTTTTCACCACACGTTTCAGCCCGGCTTCACCTTCCGTGTGCAGCACCTCCCGCCGGTTCAGGCTGTCGGTGATGGTGATACGGTTTTTCTCATACTGATAGGCGTAGCTTAAGCCTGCCGGATTAAACTGCTCCGTCACGCGACCTATGTCGTCGTAGCGGTAACGCATCTCCGGCCTGCCTGCGTAACGGTGCGCCACCATCCGGCCCCGGTATTTATCATCGTAAGTAAAGTGGCGCATCTGAGTACCGCTGCGGTCATACACCGCCGCCAGCTCACCGCGTGCCGTCCAGTCGTAGCGTACCAGGGGGGCGGCGGGCAGATTCTCCGGGTATTCCGGGTCGTGCGTCAGCCACACCCCTGACAGGCGGATACCGTTATCCCGGCCATACTCCGTATAGTCCGGCAGTGAATCCGGGATATCCGATCCTTTCGTTCCTGCGGCGATGGCCTGCTGCCGGGCGTTTTCTGCCCGTTGCGCCTGCGTGGTCAGCACCAGGCGGAACTGACGGCCTGCACCATCGGTCACGCCGGTGATTTCTCCGGTAAATTCGCCTGCGGCCTCACGGTGGAAGGTTTGCGTGCGCCCGAAGCGGTCCACCAGGCCGGTCAGCACCCGGTACGGCGGCAATGGGGCAGGCAGCACCTCATTCCCCCCCGGCACCCGCTCACTCCAGCCGAGTACCCACCACGGCCCCTGCGGACTGTTCGTCGCCAGATAAATATGCGGACTCAGGCGGAGTTCTTCCGGCAGAGCCTGCCAGAGTGGGGCAAGACGGTGACTTTCATTCAGTTTCGCCACGCCGCCGCGTACCAGCCAGAATAATTCGCTGCGGCTGAAACCATCCTCACCGGGAAACAGGTGCTCAAAATGAATGCTTCTGCCACCGTTATCATTGAGTATCAGTTCGTTATCGCGTATCTGTAAGCGGATATCAAAGGGTGCTTTCCAGCCAGGACCGAAGATACCGACGGGCGCAGGGGTTTTCGTCCGGTAGCTGCTGTAGGTGCGGGAGAGCACGAACGGTAACGGGCCGGGCAGCGCGAAATCGGTTTCGCCGGGCTGTACTTTTGCACCGAGCAGCGGATTCACCGGGTTGCCGGAAGTGAATCCGCCGGGGCACACTGAGCAGGCCACGCCGGTTGGCGCACCAATTCTCACGCCTGCCGACCCCTGGACTATCGGGCCGCCGTACTGGGTCATGTCTCCCTGACGTGCCGCTGGTTTTCCGCTCATCGCTGATATCCTTTTTATGGTTCATCTGGCCTGATGCTGGCGGCACCGGACAAAATGATAAATAACGTTACTGTATGAAACGAAATACGCTTTTTTACATTTATTTTTTTGACTGATATCAACGGGAAGAATTAATTGACAGGATTTTTATTGAAAAACGTTTGTATATTATTCAATGTATATTTCATATAAATATATTTAGTCTTAATATTTATGGTGTGATTGAGTTTACCTGCTTTCTCCAAACCTCTTGCCGCAAATTACCGATCATTGTATTGTTGCGCCGCGTCTGCAAAATCAGGCGTCGGGATTGGCATCCTGTAATACTTCACTGACAACACAATATTTTGTGTTGCGTATGGTCACATCTCAATGGTGGGATCGGGCGGGGGCGTCGTAAGACGCGCCGGTGTCAGTGAGGCCGGTAATGCCAACTCCGTCCGGTTTCACCACCCGTGAAATTGGCATTTCCGGTGGTGGAGATCATCATCACTCACTGGAGGCTGCCCCTATGGCAACTACCCTCACTTCTGAATGCAATTTACTCGTCATTCCCTTCAGCGCCGCTACCAACTTCACCACTCTGGCGGATTACTGCGAGCATTTCGCTGAAACGATCATCGAGTGCCACGATCTGGCGCTGAAAATGGCGCCCTGCGGCAGGCTTAGTACCTGTCTTGCACTGCTGCGGCCCACGCTGGGCGAACCGATCCCGCCGCACCTGATCGACCGCTTTACTGTGGATGTTCTTCCTGATGTTTTACCGGAATTTACCCCTGATGCAGACCTGCTCTGTGATTACTGCCTGGCGCTGGCGCAGGTACTGCTGGGACGGTCACTGTTGCCGGAAACCGAAACGACGCTGACCGGGTTACTGTGCGATCTGGTCTGGTATTTTGCCGATGGTCTGAAAGCTCCGCGCTGGATTCGTACCACTGACGGCGTGCAGCCCTGTCAGTAGAGGCAGGGATGATGCAACCATACCGGAGGACCGATGTGAAAGTGTTAGTCCTGATAACTGAACCGGCAGGAACACTGTTACAGTAAAACCAGACTCTCCCGGCGCTCTGCCTGTTTTTGCTGGCAGCGCGCCGGGAGAAGACAAGCGAAGCGCGGCAGTTTTTCCGTCACCAGGTAAGCAAACATACTTTCAAACCCGGAAAGAGTTTTTCCTTCCTGCACCAGAAATAATGGCGCAGTCTCCCGCCTGCAACAAACTGCCTCCGGGCAGTCCCTTTGTCGCTTCGCGTCTGAAAGAAGCGCCTGGCATTGCCAGCATGACATCCTTTACCGGCGTTGATCTCTGAAAACGCCGGGGATGCAAAAATACCGGCATCTGAGACTGACGTACATATACACCATCACTGCACCAGATACCCGGCTTTACGGGCTGGCACTCTGGCTTTGCCGGGTTTTATCTTCTGCTGACAACCAGCGCCTTACATTGACGGGCTGCGGCCTGCAAAGACAGCAGGCTTTGCTGCCGCGTGACCGTCACCCTGCACCAGAAACGCAACGTTTACCCTCTGCACCAGACGAGGCGTCACTCTGGTCGCGCCAGCGACAGGGCAAAGTGACGCCGCACAACTCACCGCCGCAAGCCGCGCCAGTCCCGGCCTGCGCCATATTTCCGCCGTCTGACATGCCCTTTGGGGCCGCTGTCAGCTCAGAGTAAAGGAGAAAAAGATCGATACCGAGGGGGGGCACGATGCTCCGGAGACACCCCTGCTTCGTCAGGCAGTCTGTACCGCGTACAGCCTGAAACTCCCTAAACCTCAACAACCAGCCACTCCGGCGTGAAGGTATCGTTCTGGCGCAGCCAAAAAGCACACGCCGGAGACTGTTTGTTTATGTTGCAGGGGGATTCATGAGTAAATTAAGCAGTGAAATGAAGGCGCTGGCGAAGAAAGCGGGCGACAGCTTCAAAACGGTGAATGACCGTATCCATATTACAAAACGGTTCAGTGAACATTTACGGGCGCTGAATATCCAGATCCAGAGGGTGGAGCAGATCAGGGTTCGCCATATCGAATGCTACATTGAGGAACGGCTGGAGCAGGATATTGGTTTACGAACGCTGCAAAACGATATGGCGGCACTGCGGGCCGTGCTGAGACAGGCTGGACGCAGGCAGGTGGTGGAGCATCCGCGTCTGACCAATAAGGCATTAGGGGTGTCAGGCGCTTCGCGCAACGGCACGCGCCGCGCCATCACGCCGGAACATTACCAGCAGGTGATGGAGAAAGCCCGTACTCAGGACGCAGGGCTGGCAGCAGCGCTGGAGATTGCGCGGCTGATGGGGCTGCGTTCGCAGGAGGCGGTACAGAGTTCACAGTCGCTGAAAACGTGGCTGAAAGCCATTTCCCGCGGTGAAACCCGGCTGAAAGTGGTGTTTGGCACCAAAGGTGGGCGTCCCCGCCATACGACAGTTCTGGATACTGGCGCAGTCAGGAAGGCTCTGGAAAAGGCCTTACTGGTCGCGGATCGACACAATGGCAGGCTGATCGACAAGCCTGATCTCAAAATGGCGCTGGAGAGCTGGCACAAACAGGTCATTAAGGTGGGGCTGAAGGGGGAATTTTCCCCTCACTCCCTGCGCTATGCCTGGGCGCAGGACGCGATCCGCCATTATCTGGCGCAGGGATTCAGCGAAAAGGAATCCCTGGCGCTGACGGCGACGGATCTGGGTCATGGCGACGGTCGCGGTCGCTGGGTGAAACAGGTGTATGGATACCGCTGGAGGGAGGAATAACTGAATTCATGAATGTCGCAAAATAGTACGTTACTGCGTAACGACAGCGATTTATCGTACCCTATGTTCCGGATCTGGCGCAGGGGGCGAACGGGTTTATATTGTGAAAATATCGTTACAGCATGACGAATAAATATCAACAGATCAGATTCTCCTGCTTAACCAATATAGTTTGTCGGAATATTATAGTGATTACCCCTGTAATCACACGAAATGCTCTCTGTTAATAACAGGTGTTTCAATCATTTTTACCAATACTACAGGGCTGGGAAAATTTTAAAATGTAAATTCACCGGGGCATCACATTAATTCTGGCACAGGGTTATATCTGAATAATTCTCTCTGTGTTTTTCCGTATCCTGTGACATATATTATATGGTCTCAGGATGCCTCATGATTTTATAAAAATGCTGCGACGGTTTTTGGCATAATAACCTGCTTCATATGAATTAAGAATCTTCGGTGCTTCATGTTATTTTTTGCACTTTGTGATCGTTATCCTGTGGTGAAAATACAGTCTGGTGCAGACTGTCATGGAGCATTTCCAAATAAACTGGTTGCGCCAGAAAGGGAAAGGGCCATAAAGGTTAAGGGGCAATAAGGGGAACAGCGCCTGATCGGAAAGGGCCGAACATCAAAGGGCCAGAAGCTGGCGCAGTCCTGAACAGGTAGAGCGGCGGGACGCTGGCGAAGATAGCAGATTACCCGGGACGGGGGCAGATTATTTTGTCTCTGTATAGCTGGTGCAGTGATAATCTGTATCAGGAAAGATTGTCCGGTATTTTATGGCGCATTTTTGGGGATGTATTAAGTGGTAATTCCGTGGAAATATCGATTATTGATAGCTTTTCACCTTCCGTGATTAACATGTGAATCACGGAAGGTGGCTGCCTGTTGAAAACAGATGCATTGATAGGTTTTTCCTGAAATTATTGGAAGCCAAATAATTTCAGGCTTATATCTGTCTGGTCACTGAATATCTGATGCAGTTCTTACAGGTTTCAGAGTATAGGGTCAGGAGATATTCTGGTGCAGATATTCTGGAGTATTAATTGGTATTTTCGTGAAAATATCCCGTATTGATAGGTTTTCATCTTCTGTGATTTGCAGGCAAATCACAGAAGGTAGTTATCTATCAATAATGCATTTATTAATAGGCAATCGACTGCAAATATTCTACTGGAATAATTTTCGGTGCTTCCCAATTAATAATAACAAAAACAGCGACAATACCTCTCAATACAAAAAAACAGATCCCGGTCAATCAGGATCTGCTTTTCCGGTTTTAATGATTTACGCTATTTCTGATTCAGGCTGCCTTATGCTGCCGGGCATAAATGTACGGCGCAACATACCCCTCGCGGCACACATCCAGATAATCCGACCACCACTGCATCATGGCCTTTCTGGCCTCCAGATGCTCTGCTTTATGCACATATGCCGCCCGCACGCTGTTGCGCTCCTGGTGGCTCATTTGCCGCTCCACCGTATCGCGTGACCACAGGTCCGACTCCACCAGGGCGCTACAGGCCATTGCCCTGAGTCCATGCCCGCAGATTTCAGTTTTCGTGTCATACCCCATCAGGCGCAGCGCCCGGTTGGTTGTGTTTTCGCTCATTGGCTTGTACGGATTATGATCGCCGGGAAACACCAGATCCAGATGGCCGGAAAGCTCCTGTATCTGTTTCAGAAGGGCAATCGCCTGGCGGGAGAGCGGTACGATATGCGGAGTACGCATTTTTGCGCCACGCCCCGAAAACCGAACTTTGTCGATGGCCTCGCGGGTGGCGGGGATGGTCCAGATTTTGTGCCTGAAATCGATCTCGCTCCAGCGGGCGAAACGCAGTTCGCTGGAACGGATGAACAGGTGCAGTGTCAGCACCTCCGCCAGCCGGGTTAACTCCCGGCCCTGCTGATAGTCACCGATGCGGCCAAGCAGTTCGGACAACCGCTCCAGCGGTAACGCGGGGTAGTGATTCTTTACGGGGGAGGAGACAACGCCATCCAGATGCTGCGCCGGATTGCTTTCGGTAAGCCCCTGCTATACGGCATAGCGCATGATGTTGCTGAGTTGCTGCCGCGTGCGGGACGCGACTTCCAGAAAGCCCTTATCCTCAATAACCCTCAGCAGGGCAGTGAAATCCTGCGTTTTAAGTTTGGCAACGGGCAAATGACCAACCGCCGGGAAGATATGGTTTTCCATACTGGCGAGAATACGGGCGGCATAATCAGCCGACCATTTTTTGTTGGTTTTGTGCCAGGCCAGCGCCACCGCTTTAAAGCACTTTTCAGGGGAGCAGGCGGCTTTCTCTGCCATGCGCTGCTGCGCCGGGTTGATATTCTGCGCCAGTAGCTTACGGATACCGTCGCGCTGCTGCCTGGCTTCTGCCAGTGAGACCAGCGGATATGCGCCAAGACTGACTCTGGATTCTTTTCCGTTGAAACGATATTTGAGATACCAGATGCGTGAACCACCCGGATTGACGAGCAGATACAGACCGTGAGAGTCGGAGAGTTTTACCGGACGGGAATAGGGTTTTAACTTGCGGATTTTAGAATCGTTTAAAGACATTTGGGGGTCACTCCAGAATCGAACCAAACTGACCTCAGATCTGACCACCAAATTATCCCGATACGGAGATAAAACCAGATACGCACCGGCAAGGATTTTCACGCTAACTTACTGAATCCTAAACAAACAGAGACGTACAGATAAGCATGAAAACTTGAATTTGGCTCCTCTGACTGGACTCGAACCAGTGACATACGGATTAACAGTCCGCCGTTCTACCGACTGAACTACAGAGGAATCGTGTGAACGGGGCGCATATTACTTAGCGGTACCTTGTCTGTCAACACTAAATTTCATAAGTCATTTCAATTGGTTAATTAATCTGCAAAGTTGTTAATTAATGAACATTCGTCGCCGAAAACGAATCTGTATCATTAGCGCGATGCAGTCTCTGCAAAGGATCTTGTTGATAAAATTGGCAGAAACGTTGCCACAATGAAGGGAAACGAGGAGCAAAAAGTTCTGGGGCGCTAAAGAAATATTCAGAAAGTACGGCAAAACATTCAGCAGGATCACTGGCAGCATAAGCATCAATGCTCGCCGCATTCTCGCCAACCAATTCGATTTCTTCCTGAATGTTGTTCATTGCAGCATGAAGATCGTGTTCCCAGCCAGCAACCTCACGCAACGGAATAAAGGGAACTCCGCTGGCGCGATCGCCGTTACGGGTGTCCAGCTTATGAGCGACTTCATGAATAATCAGGTTAAAACCAGAAGCATCAAAAGAATCTTGTATATCCAACCAGTTCAAAACGATAGGCCCTTGCTGCCAGCTCTGACCTGACTGAACAATACGTTGGTTATGCACCAGACCGATATCGTCTTCCCATTCATCATCGACCACAAATGGCGCAGGATAAATTAAGACTTCATGAAAACCATCCAGCCATTCCAGTCCTAACTCCAGAACGGGTAGGCAAAATAGAAGTGCTATCCGGCAGCTTCTTAATGAATCCAGTTCAAAGCCCTGTAAAGGAACAAGCCGCTTTTGCTGTAAAAAACGTTCGGCAAGAGTGACTAATTTGCTTTGTTCCTGTTCCGTCAGACCCGTTAAAAGGGGGATCGATAGTGCTTCCTGCCAGGGAAGGGCAGTTTGATGTGCTGATTCTTGTACTTTCCAGGGCCACTTAATCATCTTTTTGCTCGCAAACTCGTCACTTGAACAAAATTGCACGGACAGGGACTGTTAAAATGCCAAATTTCCTGGCATCATGGCAACCATCTGAACGGAGAGATGCCGGAGCGGCTGAACGGACCGGTCTCGAAAACCGGAGTAGGGGCAACTCTACCGGGGGTTCAAATCCCCCTCTCTCCGCCACTTTATCAATGACTTATCTCCCGACTTCCCGCCTTGCTTTTCCTAAACAGAACAATCGTAGAATATTCTTGAAGGGTTAGATCGTCACTGTTTTCTGTTCGATACTGTGACATTCAGCACTTGATTCGCTATGGATCTGACAGGAAGCTTTCGAGCGAAAATGTGCAGTTATTCAGTCGTTTTCTTATCGCTCACCATTATTCTTTTAGACATTCATCCTATGAAACTGCCGCAAAGTTGGTGGTGGGAACTGAAGTTGCGTAGAGAAGGGGTCAATAATTGAGTCAAAAAAGGAACGCGGCCGTCAGATTAAAGCCGCGGGACAAAGTCCATAATTTCCAAGAGTTGTTGAATTTCCCAGCTTTTTTGAAAGCCTTTGTATCATACTAACAAGTAAAAAAGGTTTAAATACCAAAATTAACCTGTATTTTTGATAATTCTTACCATTGTACGATTTACACAGTTTCTGCTCCTCCTTGTTGATAGTGGAAAGGGTGCATTGTGCACTTGCGTAAACATTTATGACGCGTTGATGTCCATGGTTCACATTTCCTTGTCAGGGGATCGACTTATTTGCGGCGAGGCATCATTCGTAACAGAGTATTATCTTTCTGAATGTAGTGATGAAAGAGTGCTGCGCCAGCGTGAGCTGCGATTAAAAAGTAGCCTATATTTGCCCAGGTTTCGTGAATATTTTTTATCAGTGCTTTAATTTCGCTGTTTGGGGTAACAAAGGGAGACACATTGAAACCAAGGAAACTCCACGATTTTCCACTGTAAGCCATCAAAGCAATCCCCAGCAGAGGAAGTGCAAGGAAGGTTATATAAAGCATGATGTGCATTAGCGAAGCCGCTTTCATTTGCCAGGCAGGTGGCGGTGGCACAATAGAAGGATCACTATAACGGTGTTTTATAATCAGGCGTGAAAACATTAACACCCAAACGAATATACCCGCATTGTAATGTATTTCTCGCATCAGCAGATAAGTACTACTACCTTTAGGAAACCAGCCACGGAGTTCCATCGCGGCATAGGTTATTGCAATGAAAAGCAGCGTTATCCAATGTAAATAAATTTGAGTTTTTGAGAATCGGTTCATTTTTGTAGCTCCTGTAATTTTCACAGTCAAGCTATCCCATGAACCTTAAAAATTCCTTATACAGATGTGGTTTTAAGAATTTGTTATTTAAAAAATTGATAGTGCACATTGTAACCAGCCAATATAAGCAATGGCGTGAGCACAGGTATCTTTCTCTGTTGGCCGTATTGTGTATGGAATCCGTTATTGGTTAACTCAATGCGGGTTAGCTTATTTAATATACAGACACGTCATAGTGATGAGCGTGTCTGTAGCTAGCTTGCGTTCAGTGGCGTTTGTGGATGGACCAGTGGTAGTTATGATGACTTACTAAAGCGGCATCGAGGCGTTATCATGAGAATACTCAATGAGACATCATTTCCTCGACCACTTCTTCGCTACTCAACTGATATGGATAATACGTTGGCCAGTTTTCCATTTCATTTAATAAAGATTGCTGTGAATCATTACCCATAAAAATGTGAAAATGAGATGATTTTCGTGGTGCAATTATATGATCGCTAAATTGTATATATTTAGGGGCTTTGCTTTTAGGATCTTTACATTCGAATAAGTAACGAACGCCTTTCTTACCTGATTTGTAAGTGAGTATTTTGTATCCATCGTAATCATATTTACAGGATGTTGTTTCATTATTTCTATGGAATTCAACAATGCCGTCCTCAATGCCAATCATCTCGATATCTGTCGCATAACCTTTGTGATAATAATCTTTAATTTCAGCAAATGTTTTAGTTTTATCTGCATCCGCTTTCTTCTGAAAGACGGGGTCAAGTTTGCCACTTTGCAGTAAAGGATAAACGGATTGCCAGACTCCATCCCAGTCACTGAGCGTTCGGTTTTGTACATTGGCATCATCAAAAACACCATTAGCAGCTTTTTGTTCGACCTCTGTTAAGGGTTTGCCGTGTGAGTGATGACCATGCGAAAAGGCAGGAGCGCTAACAATAAAGACACCTAAAGCAACAGCCAATTTGTGAAGACGAATCGCCAAAACAGTTTCCTCCAGAGTCATTGTATATGATGTGTAATGTTATATTGTAACATATGACAAAATGCAACAACTCTTAGGAGATGAGAGCATAGTTTTCTCAGGTGTATTTATCTATCTTATTGAAATAAAATGAATTATGTTGATAATTTGAGGTTGATGACAAACGAAACATAACCTGATGTGATCTGCGCAGGCCGGACAGGGCGCTCGCGCCGCATCCGGCAGGGATAACGCGTACTTTGTCGGCAATATGAAGTTATACAGATAATTTGTTGTGAACCTGCTTGCGTAACCGGTTAAAAAGGGAACGCAACTTCTTATACCGTAAGGCTAAAAGCAGTACAGCCAGCCCAGCGTAGATGAGCGGCTGCGGTGAAATAATCTTCACTGACCACAGATAATGTATTGGGGCCAGGATCGCGACAAGATAGACGAAATTATGCAACTGTTGCCAGTGCTTGCCGAGTTTTCGCTGCATCGCCTGGGTTGAAGTAAACGCTAAAGCAAGCAAAATAACCCAGCTGATAATTCCTAACGTTAAATAAGGCCGGGTAATTAACTCCTTGCCTAATAACGCCAGATTATTCACGCCCAGCTCCAGCAATGCGTAACTGGTTAAATGCAGTGTCGCCCAGGCAAAGCACCATAAGCCTAACAGGCGGCGAGTGCGTATCAATAACGGCTGTTTTGCGTAGCGTGCCAGAGGTGTGATTAACAAGGTCGCCAGCAAAAATTTCAGTGCAGTGCGACCGGTAAAATGCTGAATATCTTTCACCGGATCGGCACCCAGTCCACCGTGATTGATCGCCCAGACCAGCCAGAGAAACGGCAACAATCCGGCAAGATGCAGGCTAACTTTCAGCCATGTCACCTGTTTTGCTGTCAGACGCATTCAGAAATTCTCCCGCAAATCCAGGCCACGATACAGCGATGCCACCTGGTCGGCGTAACCATTAAACAGTAGCGTTGGCTGGCGCTGTACATCGAGGATGCCGCCTGAACCAATAAATCGTTCGGTAGCCTGTGACCAGCGCGGGTGATCAACATGCGGATTAACGTTGGCGTAAAAACCGTATTCGTCAGGCGCTGCCAGATTCCAGGTGGTTGGCGGACGCTCGCGGGTCAGCTTAATACTGACGATCGATTTAATCCCTTTAAAGCCATATTTCCACGGCACAATCAGTCGCACCGGCGCGCCATTTTGTGGCGGTAACGCCTTGCCATAAACACCCACGGTCATCAGTGTGAGCGGATGCATTGCTTCGTCGAGACGCAATCCTTCGACATAAGGATATTTCAGCCCGCCGCCGATAAAGCGGTCCTGCTGGCCTGGCATTTGTTCCGGTGCATAAATTGTTTCGAAAGCGACATACTTCGCATTGCTGGTGGGTTCGGCAAGCGCCAGCAATTTGTGCAGCGGAAAACCAATCCACGGCACCACCATCGACCACGCCTCCACGCAGCGCATACGATAAATACGCTCTTCCAGCGGAAAGCGACGGGTTAAATCATCGTGATCGAGGGTCAATGGTTTTGCCACTTCGCCGCTGATTTTCAGTGTCCATGGATCGGTTTTCAGGCTACCAGCATTAGCGGCGGGATCGGCTTTATCCAGCCCGAATTCATAGAAGTTGTTATAGCCGGAAACTTTATCTGCTGGCGTCAGTGGCAGGTTATTTTGCCAGGCGGCAGGCTTGCTGAACTCCAGCGGTTTTCCGGCGGGGGCGGGTGGGCGATCGTTCCCTTTAAACCAGCTAAGCAGATCGGCATGCGCAGCGTGAGGCAAAGAAAGTGCAGCTGCGCTGATGCCCAGTGCTTTTAACACCTGCCGACGCTTCATAAAGAATACCGACTCGGCCGTAACATCTGATTCTTTTAAAAATTGATTCTTTTTCATAAGCCATCACACTTTTTTGTCGTTAGCCAGCAAGAGCCGTTTACTGTTAATCTGTCAGGGAGTGTCCTCCCTAACAGTAGCAGAGATCTGCTTTTACATATTTATGCTTTAACTGCCACGATAGGTTGAATACCCATATTGGCTAAGTAATAAAGGCACATGATAATGCTCGTTCACTTTATTAATATGAAATTCAACGGGGATCTCAGGGAAGAAACTTTCAAGATTTTGTTTCTTGAAATAGTCCCCGGTTTTAAATACGACACGGTAATCGCCAGTAGTCGCAGTTTGCTCGGGCCACAGTGCCTTAATTCGTCCATCCTTATCTGTTTTGGCGGTATTAAGTTGTAACCAGCCGTTATCCGCCTTCTTTTCAAGAGTGACTGTCACGTCAGCAGCGGGTTTTCCGGTTTGCTGGTTCAAAATGTGCACGCTAAGAATGTTTTGTTGTGCGGCATAAACCAAAGAAGGTAATGAAAATGCTGCCGTTGCTACCGAGAGTACTAAATAACGCTTTAACATGTTTATATCCTTGTCATGTGAATGAGTTTTGAGGATAGCGAAAAAGCGGCCAGGGTAACCTTACAGCAGCATTACAATTTTGTAATGAACCAGGCTGTTTCTATAACATATGATTTATGGCATATTATTTTCATGAAGATTTTACTTATTGAAGATAATCAAAGGACCCAGGAGTGGGTAACGCAGGGGCTTTCCGAAGCGGGTTATGTCATTGATGCCGTTTCTGATGGCAGAGATGGGCTTTATCTTGCGCTGAAGGATGATTATGCATTGATCATTCTGGATATTATGCTTCCGGGTATGGATGGCTGGCAGATCTTACAAACGTTAAGAACAGCAAAGCAAACCCCTGTTATTTGCCTTACTGCAAGGGATTCTGTCGATGACAGAGTCAGAGGGCTGGACAGTGGAGCAAATGATTATCTGGTAAAACCTTTTTCATTTTCTGAGTTGCTGGCAAGGGTTCGGGCACAATTAAGGCAACATCACGCTTTGAATTCAACATTAGAAATCAGCGGCTTAAGAATGGACTCTGTTAGTCAAAGTGTGAGCAGGGACAATATCAGTATTACACTGACGCGCAAGGAGTTTCAGTTACTTTGGCTACTGGCCTCCAGAGCTGGCGAAATTATACCCAGAACGGTTATTGCGAGTGAAATTTGGGGAATCAACTTTGATAGTGATACCAATACGGTGGACGTCGCCATTCGCAGGCTCCGCGCAAAAGTTGATGATCCTTTTCCTGAAAAGCTAATTGCCACAATCCGTGGGATGGGATATTCATTCGTAGCGGTAAAAAAATAATGAAAAGATTGTCTATAACCGTCCGTTTAACCTTGCTTTTTATATTGCTGCTGTCTGTTGCTGGCGCTGGAATTGTCTGGACTCTCTATAATGGCCTGGCAAGTGAGTTGAAATGGCGCGATGATACAACACTCATTAACCGGACAGCACAGATCAAGCAGTTGTTAATTGATGGGGTAAATCCAGATACGTTACCTGTATACTTTAACCGGATGATGGATGTTAGTCAGGATATCTTGATCATTCATGGTGATAGCATCAACAAAATTGTTAACCGGACAAATGTCAGTGATGGCATGTTAAATAACATACCTGCTAGTGAGACAATCAGCGCAGCTGGCATTTACAGAAGCATTATTAATGACACTGAGATTGATGCTTTACGAATTAATATTGATGAAGTTTCGCCATCATTGACGGTTACTGTGGCTAAATTGGCTTCAGCCAGACATAACATGCTTGAACAGTATAAAATTAATAGCATTATAATTTGCATTGTCGCTATTATACTGTGCTCAGTATTAAGTCCGCTGTTAATCAGAACGGGGTTACGAGAGATCAAAAAGTTGAGTGGTGTAACGGAAGCGCTGAATTATAACGATAGCCGGGAACCTGTTGAGGTTAGCGCATTACCGAGAGAACTAAAACCTCTTGGGCAGGCGTTGAATAAAATGCATCATGCTTTAGTCAAAGATTTTGAACGCCTAAGTCAATTTGCTGACGATCTCGCTCATGAACTTAGAACGCCAATTAATGCATTACTGGGTCAGAATCAGGTTACGCTCAGTCAAACCAGAAGTATCGCTGAATATCAAAAAACAATTGCCGGTAACATTGAAGAGCTGGAAAATATTTCGCGGTTAACAGAGAACATACTGTTTCTTGCCAGGGCAGATAAAAACAATGTTTTGGTGAAACTGGACTCGCTTTCTCTCAATAAGGAAGTCGAAAATTTGTTGGACTATCTTGAATATCTTTCAGACGAGAAAGAGATTTGCTTTAAGGTCGAGTGCAATCAGCAAATCTTTGCGGATAAAATTTTACTGCAACGAATGTTATCGAATCTTATTGTTAATGCCATTAGATATTCACCAGAAAAATCGCGTATTCATATAACCAGTTTTCTTGATACCAACGGATCTCTTAATATTGATATCGCCAGCCCTGGAACGAAAATTAATGAGCCTGAAAAACTCTTCCGTAGATTTTGGCGGGGAGATAATTCGCGTCATTCCGTAGGTCAGGGACTTGGCCTTTCTTTAGTCAAAGCGATTGCCGAATTACATGGGGGAAGTGCTACGTATCACTATCTCAATAAGCATAATGTGTTCCGGATTACGTTGCCGCAAAGAAATTAACATAGGGCTTCAGTACGCCATAAATTAACCGTGAAAAAACGCAGCCACGTCGTGAGTATTAACGTGGCTGCGATTGATTATGCGCTTACATTCATACGTAACAGGGATTAACCCGCATAAGCTGCCAGCATTTCCTGCGCCGCCAGTTTACCCAACGCATTCGCTGCGAAAGGACTGTCGCCGGTGAGAAGTTTACGGTCCTTATGTACTCGCCCGGTGATGTCGTCATTAATGATTTTCATGCCCATTTTCTTCAGCTCTTCGCCGAAGTACCAGGTGAGATGACCCGGCATATAGCCTATCTCTGGCGTTTGTTTGTCTGCGGCGTCTGGGAATGCGCAAATGGAATAACCATTCAGTGGGTTATCGCCGTGGCGAAGCGCCAGAAAAGCCGCCGGGCCGTGGCAAAGGGAGATAACAAAACGGTCATTTTTGATTGCCCACTGCAAAGCAGCAGCTACGTCCTGGCTTTCTGGTAAACCAATAAGTGCGCCATGACCACCAGGAACAAAGATTGCTGCATATTCGCTGTCAGCGTTGAGGCTGGCGACAACATCCGCGAGTTTCTTCGGATTGCGGAACAACGATTTATGCTGCTCAAAGAATGGCATTACTTTTTCATCTTTGTGCGGCATAGCCCAGTATTCAAACTTGGTCATCAGACCGGAAATGGTCGCCACTTCGAATTCGAAACCTGCAGCATGGAGATGATACAACGGCAGCAACGTTTCAATCGGATGGTTACCGGTCGAGAACAGTTTTCCGTTATCGGTTGGCAAATAACGTTCGTCCGCGGCGATCACCAGAATTTTATGTTTACCGCGATACGGTTTTGGATAGTCCACGCCATCAAGATCAGAGACAGGACTGGTATATTGGCTAAGCGAATATTCTGAAGGGAAGAATGCATTATCTTCAGCAATATCGACCTGCGGATTTTTACTTGTTTGAACAGTCATAGTGTATTCCTTATTGTTGCTTAGTTAGGGTAGTCACTATATTTGCGACTGAGCTGGTCGCTATTTTTAACCAGGCTGGAAAATTGAGTCAATATATCGAAAGCGGTAGTCGGCGGGTGTAAGTATGTAATGATGATGCTGCACTGGTGTTGAATATTATTCACGCCAAATTTTCCTTATTGAGCAACGTCGTCGCAAGTGGCCTCAATGATTTTAGACCATTATCAGAGGTACGGGGCGACGGGGAGAGATTTAGTGCTGTGGAATATTGTGGTGCTGATGAATATTTATATCCCGGATTGGTAGAGAAAAAGCTTATTTCATGCACTATTTTTGCAAATATTTCTATATGGGAGGCGGTTTTGTTGCAGATTAATTCATAAAGAAATGCATTTGGGTCTTGGCTGGAAGAGTCGCTGGTAGATGTTATTGTGCCAGCAGGGGCAGGGTAAGGTGCTGTATCGATATGCTTTGGCAATTGCGCGTGCCGCAGAGGGAGATAAAATGCCAATAAAAAAGCCTGAGTTCGATGAGGGACGAACTCAGGCTAGTGTTAAGTTTTACAGTAACACGCCGCGGCGCGTTGGCTGATTAGAACTGGTAGACGATACCAAATGCGAGTTGGTCGTCGGTGTTCAGTCCATGAGCGAGAACATAATCACTCTTATCAAGCAGGTTGATCTGATAAGCGGTATATACGTTCATGTTCTTATTGAAGTAATACCAGGTACCGATTTCAATGTAGTTCAGACGATCAGAATCTTTGTAACCTGCTACGTCCAGTGCTTTAGAATAGGAGTAACCGATGGATGGACGCAGACCGAAGTCGAACTGATATTGCAGAACAGCTTCGAAGTTTTGTGTTTTGTTCACAACATCACCGTCGTCGGAATTCATGTTGTGAGATTCACCGTACATCACAGCAGCATAGACGTTGTTGGCATCATATTTTGTTGACAGTGCCCAAACTTCTGCTTTTTCACCTTTACTATCACTAGACTGGAAATCAGTACGATCAGAGTTTGCGTAAGCACCAGCAAATGAGAAACCGTCAATAGTGTAAGTTACAGATAAACCATGGCCATCGCCATTTGCTTTGTAGTTGCCTGTACCTTCATTTTTACCCTGATATTGCAGAGCAAAATTTAGACCTTCAACCATGCCAAAGAAATCTGTGTTACGATAGGTTGCAACACCGTTGGTACGGTTGGTCATGAACAGGTCAGTACCAGCCCATGAATCACCGCCCCACTCAACAAACATATCAGTAAATGCTTCTGCATCATACGCGACACCGACATTACGACCATAGTCGAATGAACCAAAATCTTTGTAACTCAAACCAGCATAAGCCAAACGAGTTTGGTCAGGGTTGTGTCTGTTTGATGCTTCCAGGTCTAGTTCAAACTGACCGTAACCAGTCAATTCAGGGTTGATCTGAGTTTCACCTTTCACGCCTACACGGGCATAAGAGGTATCTTGAGAATTATCGCCTTTTTCACCATTTTCACGGTCGGTCAGAATGCGCTCACCAACCATCTTGCCGTACAAATCCAGTTTATTGCCATCTTTATTATAAATTTCAGCCGCATTTGCTGCGCCAGCAACTAATAACGCCGGGACCAGCATTGCCAGAACTTTTCTTTTCATTATGTATTCCCTTGTGATTATAATCTTCATGAATATATCAATAAGTGCCGTTATCCAAAAAAAAGCACATTTGGATACTATTCTATGAAGTTCATTTTATTTTAAAGATTACATGTAACAAATGTATTTAAAAGATTTCAAAATGTTTCTAATCTATTTAATATAATTCAGAATTATGAATTCTAAATATAAATATTCATGAAAATTATAAATGTATATCAATGTGTTATGAGTTGAGCGGAAACATAGGGGGTATCAATGATTGTTGCGCCAAACGGCTGGTGTGATCAGGCGCACATTAATGAAGGCATAAAAAAAAGCCGGCATCATGCCGGCCCAAAAAATATAAACAAGACGATAAAAGGCTAATAACGGAAGCATCATGACACAGAATAATAAAAAGGTATAATTGTAATCAGTGCTAATATATTGATTAAATGAATTAATAAAGCCAATATCAAAGATAAATAAAATCGCTCAAAACGATTTTTCCTGTATTCACTGCCGTTGCGCAAAAATTATCTATTTGTTCAAAAAATGAGTGAGTCTTGACTGGCTCATCCAATGTGGAAAAATGTGACTTTTATCACATAATAGTACTAAGTCTGAATTTTCCGGGTTATCTCAAAATGGAATACGGTTCGACAAAGATGGAAGAGAGACTCTCTCGCAGCCCTGGTGGCAAACTGGCTTTGTGGGCTTTTTATACATGGTGTGGCTATTTCGTCTGGGCAATGGCGCGTTACATCTGGGTGATGAGCCGGATCCCCGATGCCCCCGTGTCGGGATTTGAAAGCGATTTAGGCTCTACCGCGGGAAAGTGGTTAGGGGCACTGGTCGGATTTTTATTTATGGCTCTGGTCGGGGCATTGTTAGGCAGCATTGCCTGGTACACCCGACCTCGTCCCGCACGTAGCAGACGCTATGAATAAAAACTGCTAAGGTGGCTACTCTTTGGCAACGGAGCGCGTATGGACTTACAACACTGGCAGGCACAGTTCGAAAACTGGTTGAAAAACCATCATCAGCACCAGGACGCGGCCCATGACGTGTGTCATTTTCGCCGCGTCTGGGCTACGGCACAGAAGCTGGCGGCAGATGACGACGTCGATATGCTGGTGATTTTAACCGCCTGTTATTTTCACGATATTGTGAGCCTGGCGAAAAATCATCCGCAAAGGCAGCGTTCTTCAATCCTGGCAGCAGAAGAGACGCGTCGCCTGCTCCGTGAAGAGTTCGTGCAATTTCCGGCGGAGAAAATTGAGGCCGTTTGTCATGCCATTGCCGCTCACAGTTTCAGCGCGCAAATCGCCCCCTTAACCACGGAAGCTAAAATCGTCCAGGATGCAGATCGGCTGGAAGCCCTGGGAGCGATTGGCCTGGCGCGCGTGTTTGCCGTTTCAGGGGCATTGGGCGTGGCGCTGTTTGATGGTGAAGATCCGCTCGCACAGCATCGCCCGCTTGATGATAAACGCTACGCGCTGGATCATTTCCAGACTAAGTTGCTGAAGCTACCGCAAACCATGCAAACCGCAAGAGGCAAGCAGCTGGCGCAGCACAACGCGCATTTTTTAGTCGAGTTTATGGCGAAGCTCAGTGCCGAACTGGCGGGGGAGAATGAAGGTGTCGATCACAAGGTGATAGATGCGTTTTCATCCGCTGGCTGAGCGCGTGGACCTAAATGGCTGTAATTATGTTAACCTGTCGGCCATCTCAGATGGCCGGTGAAATCTATGCAGGAAAATATATCAGTAACCGATTCATACAGCACCGGGAATGCCGCACAGGCAATGCTGGAGAAACTGCTGCAAATTTATGATGTTAAAACGCTGGTGGCGCAGCTTAATGGTGTGGGTGAGAATCACTGGAGCGCGGCAATTTTAAAACGTGCGCTGGCGAATGACTCGGCATGGCACCGTTTAAGTGAGAAAGAGTTCGCCCATCTGCAAACGTTGTTACCCAAACCACCGGCACATCATCCGCATTATGCGTTTCGCTTTATCGATCTATTTGCCGGAATTGGCGGCATCCGTCGCGGTTTTGAATCGATTGGCGGACAATGCGTGTTTACCAGCGAATGGAACAAACATGCGGTACGCACTTATAAAGCCAATCATTATTGCGACCCGGCGACGCATCATTTTAATGAAGATATCCGCGACATCACCCTCAGCCATAAAGAAGGCGTGAGTGATGAGGCGGCGGCGGAACATATTCGTAAACACATTCCTGAACACGATGTTTTACTGGCCGGTTTCCCTTGTCAGCCATTTTCGCTGGCTGGCGTATCGAAAAAGAACTCGCTCGGGCGGGCGCACGGTTTTGCCTGCGATACTCAGGGCACGCTGTTCTTTGATGTGGTGCGCATTATCGACGCGCGTCGTCCGGCGATGTTTGTGCTCGAAAACGTCAAAAACCTGAAAAGCCACGACCAGGGTAAAACGTTCCGCATCATCATGCAGACGCTGGACGAACTGGGCTATGACGTGGCTGATGCAGAAGATAACGGGCCGGACGATCCGAAAATCATCGATGGTAAACATTTTCTGCCGCAGCACCGTGAACGCATCGTGCTGGTGGGTTTTCGTCGCGATCTTAATCTGAAAGCCGATTTTACTCTGCGTGATATCAGCGAATGTTTCCCTGCACAGCGAGTGACGCTGGCGCAGCTGCTGGACCCGATGGTCGAGGCGAAATATATCCTGACGCCGGTGCTGTGGAAGTACCTCTATCGTTATGCGAAAAAACATCAGGCGCGCGGTAACGGCTTCGGTTATGGAATGGTCTATCCTAACAATCCGCAAAGCGTCACGCGTACGCTGTCTGCGCGTTATTACAAAGATGGCGCGGAAATTTTAATCGATCGCGGCTGGGATATGGCCACGGGTGAGAAAGACTTTGACGATCCGCTGAATCAGCAACATCGTCCACGTCGGTTAACGCCTCGGGAATGCGCGCGCTTAATGGGTTTTGAAGCGCCGGGAGAAGCGAAATTCCGCATTCCGGTTTCGGACACTCAGGCCTATCGCCAGTTCGGTAACTCGGTGGTCGTGCCGGTCTTTGCCGCGGTGGCAAAACTGCTTGAGCCAAAAATCAAACAGGCGGTGGCGTTGCGTCAGCAAGAGGCACAACATGGCCGACGTTCACGATAAGGCCACTCGCAGCAAAAATATGCGCGCGATTGCCACGCGTGATACGGCGATAGAGAAGCGCCTCGCCAGTCTGTTAACCGGGCAGGGCCTGGCATTTCGCGTTCAGGACGCCAGTCTGCCCGGACGCCCGGATTTTGTCGTTGATGAATATCGCTGCGTGATATTTACCCACGGCTGCTTCTGGCATCATCATCACTGCTATCTGTTTAAAGTGCCTGCGACTCGAACCGAGTTCTGGCTGGAGAAGATAGGTAAAAATGTTGAACGCGATCGCCGCGATATCAGTCGTTTGCAGGAACTCGGCTGGCGCGTATTGATTGTCTGGGAGTGTGCATTACGTGGGCGCGAGAAGCTGACGGATGAAGCGCTTAGCGAGCGTCTGGAAGAGTGGATCTGCGGCGAAGGTGCCAGCGCGCAGATCGACACGCAGGGGATTCATTTACTCGCTTGATGCGTCCTGAATAACTGGCGCAACTACGGGGTTTGCCGGGAAGAGATATTTTCCCAACGTGACCAGTACCACCGCGAAGACAATTACGCCGAGCGCCAGCCATTCAATCTTCGACAGCGTTTCTCCGCCCAGTCCCGTACCCAGCAAGACCGCGACCACCGGGTTAACGTAGGCGTAGCTGGTGGCGAGAGCCGGACTGACGTTGCGGATTAAATACATATAAGCGTTAATGGCGATAATCGAACCAAACAGCGCCAGATAGCCGACCGCAAGGAAGCCTGAAAGGGAAGGGAGTGCCGTCAGTTTTTCACCTGCAATCATCGACGCGATCATTAACACCACGCCTGCCGCCAGCATCTCAATCGCACCCGCCATCATCCCTACAGGTAAGGTAATGCGCGAGCCATAAACCGAGCCAAACGCCCAGCTAATCGAGCCGATTAAAATCAGAATCGCGCCCCACGGATTGCCGCTTAAATTTCCACCGCTATTGAGCATGATGATTCCGGCAAGCCCAATGGCAATACCCACCCATTCCAGTTTGCGCGTTTTAATGCCAAACAGGCGGCTGAAGCACAGGGTAAAGAGGGGCACGGTTGCAACCACTACGGCGGCGATGCCGGAAGGAACATTTTGATGTTCGGCAACCGTCACCATGCCATTACCGACAGCCAGCAATAACAGGCCAATCAGCGCGGCATTGAGCAGCGGACGTAGCGGGGGGAGTTTGTGTCCGCGCAGTAGCAAAAATGCCATCAATAAAATACCGGCTGCCAGGAATCGAACGCCTGCCATCATTAACGGAGGCCAGCTTTCCACGCCAATCCGAATGACAAAATAGGTTGAGCCCCAAATGATATACAACGCAAACAGCGCGCCAAAAAGCGGTAACAACTGGCGGAAACGCATAATCCCTCACGGTGGAAATAAAAAGGTGGTTCATAGTAAACGTGAAAATCATTCTGCTGGCGAGAGATATAATTGCACTTGATTGTTAAAAAAATGTTGACCTGTGAAGCAAGTATCAGAGCTGCCGTTTTTGCTTCATACTTACACCCTTCAACAATAAAAATGAGAGGGAATGCTTTTGGCCGGGAGTAGTTTACTGACGTTGCTCGATGATATCGCCACTCTACTGGACGATATCTCCGTGATGGGCAAACTGGCGGCGAAGAAAACCGCCGGTGTATTAGGGGATGACTTATCGCTCAATGCGCAACAAGTTTCAGGCGTGCGGGCCAACCGGGAACTTCCCGTGGTCTGGGGCGTGGCGAAAGGATCGCTGATCAATAAAGTGATTCTGGTGCCGCTGGCGCTGATCATCAGTGCGTTTATCCCGTGGGCGATTACGCCACTGTTGATGATTGGCGGCGCGTTTCTCTGCTTTGAAGGGGTAGAGAAAGTGCTGCATATGCTGGAGGCGCGTAAACATAAAGAAGATCCGGCGCAGAGTCAGCAGCGTCTGGAGAAGCTGGCGGCGCAGGATCCGCTGAAGTTTGAAAAGGACAAAATAAAAGGGGCGATTCGTACCGATTTTATATTGTCTGCGGAAATCGTCGCCATCACGCTGGGGATTGTGGCCGAAGCGCCGTTGCTTAATCAGGTGCTGGTGCTTTCAGGCATCGCGCTGGTAGTGACCGTGGGCGTCTACGGTCTGGTAGGGGTTATCGTTAAGATTGATGACCTGGGGTATTGGCTGGCGGAAAAATCCAGCGCGCTGATGCAGGCATTAGGTAAAGGGTTATTGATCATTGCGCCCTGGCTGATGAAAGCGTTATCAATTGTAGGCACGCTGGCGATGTTCCTCGTCGGCGGTGGGATTGTGGTACATGGAATTGCGCCGCTGCATCACGCCATTGAACATTTCGCCGGGCAGCAAAGTGCAGTGGTGGCGATGATATTACCGACTGTTTTAAATCTGATTCTTGGATTTTTCATCGGTGGCATAGTGGTGCTGGGAGTGAAAGCCGTAGCGAAAATGCGCGGTCAGGCACATTAATACTCGCACAGGCTATTATGCAAAATTCGCCATCTTCAACTAAGGTGAACAAGTTTCACTCGAAAAAAGGAGGCGAGTATGAGCTTTATGGTTAGTGAGGAAGTTACGGTTAAAGAGGGCGGCCCGCGGATGATTGTCACTGGATACTCCAGCGGTATGGTTGAGTGTCGTTGGTATGACGGTTACGGGGTCAAGCGGGAAGCTTTTCATGAAACCGAGCTTGTTCCAGGGGAGGGGAGTCGTCCTGCGGAAGAAGTTTGAAAGGGTATCATTAACACCCGACCGGATGTGGCGCTCACGTCGCATCCGGTCGGGTGTGCCAGTGTCTGCACTGAATTGCCTGATGCGACGCTATCGCGTCTTATCATGCCTACGTTATAAAACTATCGATGTCTGTCGCGTCTTATCATGCCACCATTATAAAATTATCGCTGTTTTGCGGTACGCTATCGCCAGGTTATGCCAGAATCATAAAAAAGCAGGTTGGGAGTCGTCAGGGTGCAGCACGAGACAAAAATGGAAAACCAGAGCTGGTTGAAAAAACTCGCACGCCGCCTGGGGCCTGGTCATGTCGTTAATCTCTGCTTTATCGTGGTATTGCTTTTTTCCACCTTGCTCACCTGGCGTGAAGTAGTGGTGCTGGAAGATGCCTATATCTCCAGCCAGCGTAATCATCTGGAAAACGTAGCCAACGCGCTCGATAAGCATTTGCAGTATAACGTCGACAAACTGATCTTTTTGCGTAATGGCATGCGCGAAGCTCTCGTAGCGCCACTGGATTTCACCTCTCTGCGTGATGCTGTAACCGAGTTCGAACAGCATCGCGACGAGCACGCCTGGAAAATCGAACTCAACCGACGACGCACCCTGCCAGTCAATGGCGTATCGGATGCATTAGTCAGCGAGGGAAATCTCCTGTCTCGCGAAAATGAAAGCCTCGACAATGAAATTACCGCTGCACTGGAAGTTGGTTACTTGCTGCGACTGGCGCACAACTCCTCGTCGATGGTTGAACAGGCGATGTATGTCTCGCGTGCCGGATTTTACGTTTCGACGCAGCCGACCTTGTTTACGCGCAATGTTCCAACGCGTTATTACGGCTATGTCACCCAACCCTGGTTTATCGGCCATTCACAACGAGAAAATCGTCACCGCGCGGTACGCTGGTTCACTTCGCAACCGGAACACGCCAGCAATACTGAACCGCAGGTTACCGTCAGTGTTCCGGTAGACAGTAATAACTACTGGTATGGCGTGCTGGGGATGAGTATTCCCGTACGTACTATGCAGCAATTTTTAAGAAACGCCATCGATAAAAACCTCGATGGTGAGTATCAGCTCTATGACAGTAAGCTGAGATTTTTGACCTCTTCCAATCCTGACCATCCAACAGGGAATATTTTTGATCCTCGTGAACTGGCCTTGCTGGCGCAGGCAATGGAACATGACACGCGGGGCGGCATTCGTATGGACAGTCGCTATGTTAGCTGGGAACGTCTGGACCATTTCGACGGTGTGCTGGTGCGCGTCCATATGTTAAGCGAAGGCGTGCGCGGCGATTTCGGCAGTATCAGCATTGCATTAACCCTGCTGTGGGCGCTCTTTACCACCATGTTACTCATCTCCTGGTATGTGATTCGCCGGATGGTTAGCAACATGTATGTTCTGCAAAGCTCGTTGCAGTGGCAGGCGTGGCACGACACCTTAACCCGTTTATATAATCGTGGCGCGCTGTTCGAAAAAGCCCGTCCGCTCGCCAAATTGTGTCAGACACACCAACATCCTTTTTCTGTCATTCAGGTCGACCTTGACCATTTTAAAGCGATTAATGACCGCTTTGGTCATCAGGCGGGCGACCGTGTTCTTTCTCATGCTGCCGGATTAATTAGCAGTTCCTTGCGTGCGCAGGACATTGCCGGGCGGGTCGGTGGTGAGGAGTTTTGTGTGATTCTGCCAGGCGCGAGTCTGACGGAGGCTGCGGAGGTCGCAGAACGTATTCGACTGAAATTAAATGAAAAAGAGATGTTGATTGCTAAGAGTACGACGATACGCATCAGTGCCTCGCTGGGGGTAAGCAGCAGCGAGGAAACCGGTGATTATGATTTTGAACAACTCCAGTCACTGGCTGACCGTCGTCTTTATCTCGCTAAACAGGCCGGGCGTAATCGGGTATGCGCGAGCGATAACGCTTAACGGGCGGAGAAAAAATGGTCCAGCCCTTCACGCCAGCCTTCCGGTCCTTCACGCTGCGTTCGCCAGACGCGGGTCGGATCCTCATCATGCAGATGCACCCCTTCACGGTTTAGCCCTTTCACAATCACCGCGTAATCCATTACCTCCAGCAAGGGCGCATCGTTTGGCCCATCGCCCAGGCCAAGTGTGGTTGGGCGTTTGCCTGATAATTGTTGATAGGTCGCGATAATCCAGTTGGCGGCCTGATCTTTTCCGGCAGAGGCATCCAGGACGTGCCAGAAGCGCGCACCTTGCATAAACTGTAAGCCCAGTTCGTTCAGACGAGCGGTAAATTGTGCCATACGCTCGTCACTGTCGCGCCAGATTAGCGTTACCGACGCCTCATGAAGCTGCGTCAGCGCCGCCTGGCTACGGCTTAATCCCGTCCATTCGGCGATGGTTGCATCGTCGACATCATCAAAAGTTGTGAATTTAAAATGTTCTTTCTCGCGTAGCGTATTTAAAACCTGGCTGATTTCGCCATGGCTAATACCTGAGATGATGCGTGGAAAACCGTCTATATCCTGCCATTGTTCAGCAAGCTGGATCACTGCGCCATTTTCGGCAATCAGTGGTAACCCTTGTAGCCCCAACGTTTTTTGCAAGTACAGCATTTCCGCTGAAGTTTTACTGCTACAGAGAATGACGGGAACATTCGCTTCGCGTAAACGGCTGAGCCAGGGGGCAGCCGGTTGCCAGTCATAACTATGACTGTCCAGCAGGGTGCCATCAAGATCGCTAAAAACCAGTAGTGGTTGTTGAATTGAAAACATGGTCGCGCAGTTCTCCCCTTACCAGGATGATTCTCAAAACAGCACAAATAATCAAAGATGATTTTTTCGGGAGCGATCCCGTTGACGCCAGAGCCACCAAGGGGTGACGCACGTCACATTTCTATTCATAAGTAGCGTTAATCATTCATATCGCGAATATTTTCTTGTCAGCGAAAAAAATTGCGGATAAGGTGATGAACACATCAGATTTCCTGGTGTAACGAATTTTTTAAGTGCTTCTTGCTTAAGCAAGTTTCATCCCGACCCCCTCAGGGTCGGGATTTTTTTATTGTGCATTCAACGATTCACTTCAGAGACGCTGAAGTCATGAATATCCAGTTCGAAGGCATCCGCCAATTCACGCCATGTATGATATTCACGTCCATCGACGCTAACGTGTTCAGAATCGTTCTGGCTGCGATGAACTTCGCTTTCGCTAATTTCATTGATCGCCGCCAGCAGGGCATCGACATCGACGCTGACCTCACGTTTTGCGGTATCGCTGTACTCTTTTGCGGTTTTCATCATCTTTCCTCGCAACCGTTACTCTGTTGTTGCCGCCAGTCGTTAAGTCCGCCTGGCATCTCTTAAGTATAGACCGTCGAGAAAATCAGCACTCGCGCGCGCCTGGCGCTGCCAGAAAAACGAAATTGTTCTACACTGGCACAAAGCCACAGGAGGAAAACGATGAAGGTGAATGATCGGGTAACAGTCAAAACGGATGGCGGTCCGCGTCGTCCTGGCGTGGTACTGGCAGTTGAGGAGTTTAGTGAAGGCACAATGTACCTGGTTTCGCTGGAAGACTACCCGCTCGGCATCTGGTTCTTTAATGAAGCAGGGCATCAGGACGGTATCTTTGTGGAGAAAGCAGAGTAATCTTATTCAGCCTGACTGGTGGGAAACCACCAGTCAGAATGTGTTAGCGCATGTTGACAAAAATACCATTAGTCACATTATCCGTCAGTCGGACGACATGGTAGATAACCTGTTTATTATGCGTTTTGATCTTACGTTTAATATTACCTTTATGCGATGAAACGGTCTTGGCTTTGATATTCATTTGGTCAGAGATTTGAATGGTTCCCTGACCTGCCATCCACATTCGCAACATACTCGATTCGGTTCGGCTCAATGATAACGTCGGCATATTTAAAAAAGAGGTTATCGTTGTCTCTTTTTTCAGAATATCGCCAAGGATATCGTCGAGAGATTCCGGTTTAATCGATTTAGAACTTATCAATAAATTTTTTCTGACCAATAGATATTCATCAAAATGAACATTGGCAATTGCCATAAAAACGATAAATAACGTATTGGGATGTTGATTAATGATGTGCTTGATGTGCTGACTGTAAGAAGCATCATGGATGAAACAGTCCTCATTAATAAACACCACTGAAGGGCGCTGTGAATCACAAGCTATGGCAAGGTCATCAACGGTTTCAATGTCGTTGATTTCTCTTTTTTTAACCCCTCTACTCAACAGATACCCGGTTAAACCTAGTCGGGTGTAACTACATAAATCCATAATAATCGTTGACATGGCATACCCTCACTCAATGCGTAACGATAATTCCCCTTACCTGAATATTTCATCATGACTAAACGGAACAACATGGGTCACCTAATGCGCCACTCTCGCGATTTTTCAGGCGGACTTACTATCCCGTAAAGTGTTGTATAATTTGCCTGGAATTGTCTTAAAGTAAAGTAAATGTTGCGATATGTGAGTGACCTTAAAACAAATATTTCGCCGCAGGAGTATCCTGGAAGATGTTCGTAGGTATTATTTTTCGGATAATCCTTAGGATAACATGATAAACGTTACGGAATTATATTAATGGCAATTCACTAATAATATCAGCCAGCAAATTAAACATCTCACTGAATAAATGTTCGCAAAAAGGTGCAATTAACGGCATTAATGCCGCCATTAAAGAGATACCGACAGTCAGAGTTAATGGAAATCCAATAACAAAAATGGATAATTGCGGGGCCATACGATTAAGTAAACCTAATGCCAGATTCAGTGTCAGCAGCAGAGTAATGAGCGGTAACGCCAGCATCAGCCCGTTAAGGAAAATCAAACTCCCTGCTTTGGTGAGTGCCAGAAACGCATTGCTGTTCAACGGTTCGCCACCAATTGGCAGGGTGTGAAAGGTATCGACCAGCAGTGAAATCAACCATAAATGACCGTTAAATGTCAGGAACAGTAGTAACGCCAGCATATCCATGATACGCGCTAAAACAGGCATATTGAGATGGCTGGCCGGATCGACAAACGTCGCAAATGACAGCCCCATTTGCAGACCGATAATTTCGCCAGCGGTTCGCACAGCGGCAAAGGCAAATTGCATGGTAAAACCAAGCGCAATGCCGATCAGGATCTGCTGCACGGCCAGCCACAGAGCAAAGAACGAAAAAACAGGAACATCGTTGGCAGGTAATGATGGGGCAATAGCGAACGTGATCATCATTGCCAGACCCAGTTTTACCCGTTTCGGCACGCTGCGTTCGCTCAGAATTGGCGCGGTAGAAATGAGCGCCAGCACGCGCAGTAACGGCCAGAAGTACAGACTTAGCCAGGAAAGCCATTGATCGCTTGTCACCTGCATCATTGTACGGGCTACCCGATGATATACGGCAGGTTAGTGAACAAGGTGCGGACGTAATCCAGCAACAGATTGAGCATCCACGGTCCGGCAATAATAATGGCAATAAATACGGCGATGATTTTTGGAATAAACGACAGCGTCATTTCGTTGATCTGCGTGGCGGCCTGCAAAATACTGATGATAAGGCCCGTGACCAGCGCCACCAGCAACAGCGGGGCAGCCAGTGCCAGCGCGACTTTCATCGCTTCAGTCCCCATCATCATGACCGATTCAGGTGTCATTTTGCCTCTCTAGCTGTAAAAGCTCTGCGCCAGCGAACCGACCAGCAATTGCCAGCCATCCACCAGTACAAACAGCATCAGTTTAAAGGGCAGAGCAATGGTGGCGGGGGGGACCATCATCATCCCCAATGCCATCAACACGCTGGCAATCACCAGGTCGATAATCAAAAAAGGAATGAAAATCGTGAAGCCTATCTGAAATGCGGTTTTCAACTCGCTGGTCACGTAGGCCGGGAGCAAAATGCGCATCGGCACGGCTTCAGGTCCCTGCAACGGGCCGGTATTCGCTAGTCTGGCAAACAACCCTAAATCTGCCTCACGGGTCTGACGCAGCATAAACTCACGTAGCGGCTGCGCCCCTTTTTCCAGCGCCTCCTGCATTGATATTTTCTCTTCGCTGAATGGCTGGTACGCATCGACATAAATTTTATCGATCACCGGTGACATAATAAAAAAGGTCAAAAATAGTGCCAGCCCCAGCAATACCTGGTTAGGTGGCGCGGAGGGCGTTCCCAGCGCGTTACGCAATAAACCAAAAACAATGATGATGCGGGTGAAACTGGTCATCATCAGTAAAATTGCCGGAATAAACGTCAACGAGGTGATGAACACCAGCGTCTGCACCGGGAGCGACCAGCTTTGTCCACCGCCAGGCAGCGGCTGGCTGGTGATACCCGGCAGTTGCGCGAAGGCGAGGGGCGTAACCAGCCAGAGAAGGACAGGTGCGACAGACAACAAACGACGCATCAGGATCTCCCACTACGCTTAAGCAAATTTTTCATGACCGACTGAAAATCGGTCTGCGGTATCTCTTCTGTTGGTGCTGAAGGGGGAAGTTTATGCAGCAGATTGATTTGCCCTGCGGTAACGCCGAGCACCAGCCGTGCATCTTCCACATCGACCACCACAACCCGTTCACGCGCGCCCAGCGAAGCACTGGCGCTAATTTTCAGACCGTTAACGCCAGTGCGTTTCGGGGCAAATCCCAACCGTTTTACCAGCCAGGCAGCAGCGAGGATCAGGGCAATAATGGCGATGAGTGCGCCGCTGACCTGCAGCAGTGGCGCAGCAGAAACCGGCGTGGAAGATTGCACAGTAGCGTGGTTATTCATCACTAACGGCTCAGGCGACGCATTCGCTCAGACGGAGTAATGATATCGGTGATCCGCACGCCATATTTATCGGCAACGACCACCACTTCGCCCTGGGCGATTAAATAACCGTTGATCAGAATATCCAGTGGTTCGCCCGCCAGACCGTCCAGCGCCACGACGGACCCTTGCGTCAGACGCAACAGCTCTTTGATGGTCATCCGCGTACGGCCCAGCTCGACGGTCAGCTTGACCGGAATATCCATTATCAGGTCGATATCCTGCAACGTTCCGCTGACATCACCACCGCCAAATTGCTGGAACACCGCGTCGGCAGCGCTTTTGCTGCTGGTTGATTTTTGTTCGCTCAACGCTTCAGCCCACAGATCGTCCATTGCGCCGTTGTTGTCATCGGCCGGATTATTCATGTCACTCATTTGGGCTGTTCCTCGTTCAGAGAATTTAAAATCGGGTTAATCAAATGTTCTATCCGTAACGCATACTGACCGTTGAGAGTGCCGTACTGACTGGTCAGCACCGGGACGCCGTCAACATGGGCGATGATGCGATCGGGTTTTTCTATCGGCAGGACGTCGCCGGGTTTCAGTTTTAAAATCTGCGACAGGCGTAGCGAGATATCGGCAAAGTTGGCGACCAGCTCCAGCTGTGAATGCTGCACCTGGCGCACCAGGTTATCGCGCCAGTTCTGATCTTCATTACGCGAGTTTTCCAGCGGCGGGTTAACCAACAATTCCCGTAGCGGCTCGATCATGCTGAATGGCAGACAGATATTAAATTCGCCGGTCAGGTTGCCAATCTCCACATGGAACGGCGTGTTAACCACAATGTCGTTCGGCGAGGTGGTGATATTGGTAAATTTCACCTGCATTTCCGAACGCACGTACTCAACTTCCAGCGGATTAATCGCCTTCCAGGCGTCGCTATAGCCTTCAAGCGCCAGCTTTAACATGCGGTTGATGACGCGCTGTTCGGTATGGGTAAACTCGCGACCTTCCACTTTGGTCGGGAAGCGTCCATCGCCGCCAAACAGGTTATCCACGGCGATAAACACCAGACTCGGTGAAAACACCACCAGCCCTGTGCCGCGCAGCGGTTTCAGATGGATAAGGTTCAGGTTGGTCGGCACCGGCAGGTTGCGGGCAAATTCATGGTACGGCTGAATGCGGATGGCCCCGACGGTTATATCCGGGCTACGACGCAGCAGGTTGAACAGCCCCATACGAAAATGGCGGGCAAAGCGCTCATTAATGATTTCCAGCGCCTGCAAACGTTCGCGCACAACCCGTCGTTGGGTATTCGGATCGTACGGACGAATGTCACTTTCGCCGCTAACACTGGCTGTCGGTTCGTCTTTGACTTCGCTGTCACCATTCAACAGCGCATCAATTTCAGCTTGAGAAAGAATACTATCGCCCATGTCGTTATCGCAGAATAAAAGCGGTATACAGCACGTCGGTGACATCCTGTTTCGGTTGCCCGGCAACAAGCGGGGTGGAAAGCGTGGTTTTAATCTCGGCAATCAGGTTTTTCTTGCCTTCTTCTGTCGCCAGTACGGCAGCATCCTGACGCGAAAACAGTAACAGCAAACGGCTACGGACTTCCGGCAAATACTCACTCAGCCGCGAGCGGGTAGCTTCATCTTTCAGGCGCAGGGTTATGCCGATATAAAGCACGCGATCCGCATCGCCCAAATTGACCGTGAAGGTATCCAGCGCGTAGAAGACCGGGGAGGGTACGACGCGTTGCTGCGCTTTGTCGTCAGCGGCAACCTGATGCGAATGCCAGTAGCTGTAACCTGCGCTGGCACAGGCCGCGAGGGTAATGAATACCAGAATCGGGATCCAAAGCGATCGCTTGCTTTTCTTGCTTATCGCGTAATCAGTCATGTGTTGCGGTCTTCCTGTGTCGCTACTGCTTATCGGCTAATTATCCTGCGTCTTGAGCGCAACAAAGCGGGGAAAAGACGCGGATTACGGTGCTACCTCTGACGTTAGGCGAAAATATCAACGCCGCTGTTGCCTGTTACACGCCCTTGTAAAGAGACGGGAACCGGAAGCGTATCGTCGTCTTCCCCCGCCAGAGGTTCATGGTTTACTGTGCGTTGGCTTTGCTGTTGTTGGGAAGCGGCCTGCTGCTGACCACTAAAGCTTTCGCCACTGATGTTGCTTTGCCCTAACTGAATGCCACTTTCGGCCAGCTGCGTTCGCAGTACCGGAAGCGCTGCTTCCAGGGCGGCGCGTACGTGTTGATGCGGTGAAACCATCTGGATTTGCGCCTGGTTATCATCCACTTTGAGGGAGATTTGCACTTCACCTAAATCCTGCGGGTGCAGACGCAACTCTGCACTTTGTTGCCCCTGGCGGGTGAACAGCGAAATATGCTGGCTTAATGATTGTTGCCATTCGTGAGAACCCAGCGGTGCACTCAACACAGGCGCGGCGACGGTGGGCAGTGGCTGTGTCTGGTGTGGAGTGATTAGCGGGCTGGCGGCAGCGGTCACCGGTGAAGGTGTGCTGATGACTTCCGCTTTACTCTGGGCTTCTGCTACCAGCGGTGTTAATGGCTGAGCTGGCGTGCCGGGGGCATCATCAGGCTGTGCTGTTGTGAGTTGCGCAGAAGTCAGTTTTGTGAAGAGCGTTGGTTTCTCTGCCGGTAACACGGTTGACGGCACATCAGTCACTTTGGGCGTATTGTCAAAACCCGGCAACATCGCAAAAAGGGCGCTCAGGCTTGCGGTGACGTCTTCATTCAGATCATCCGCTTTTTCGTCTTTTGCCGTATTGTTGCCAGCCACCGTAGCCATCGTCATCGTTTGAGCGGTGGTTAATGGTGTTGATGTGGATTGTTCGTCGTTGATGACAGGCGGTGTTTCATCCACAGGGATCAGTAAATCCGCTTGTTGCGCATCGGCAAGAATCTCGCTGACCAGCGGCTCGCCTTTTGTCGTGGGCTTATCTGTTGCCACCAGCAACTGGGGGGCCGCTTTGTCGGTAGTTGTCTCGCCTGCTAATGCTTCGCTCAACAACGCGAGAAAATCTTGTGCAGCATCGCTGGCTTTGCCGCCAGGCAATGTGGTGGTGTCAACGTCGGCGGTAATTAAGGGCGCTAAGCGAATCATTCAGGTTTCCTCATGGCGGCGCGCTGGGCGAACTCATCCATCTTTTTCTGATCGAGGCGGTTTTCTGCAAGCAGTGCCGCCGTGGATTGCCGTTCCTGCAGTGTCTGCCAGGCCTGCAAACGTTGTTTCTTTTCTCGCCAGCTGTTCAGGGCAATGTCAACTTTCTGCGTCCACTGATTAAGTTGCTGGCGATGCTGAGTAATGGCTTTTTCCAGCGTCTGGATAAACTGCTGATAGTTGATCCAGCGGTTGCTGGTCATCCCGGCACTCATATCGCTGTTGAGGTTATTGCGATATTCATTCTGATAATCGATCAGCATTTTGAGCTGTTCTTCCGCCTGCTGACACCCGCGACGCATTTCACCCAGCAGGCGCGCGGCATCCTCTACCTCTTTTTCTGCCAGATCTTTCAGGGTCGCCAGCGCGCCATGTTCTGCCATCTGCCGTTATCTCCTGGGTTATGACACTGTCGGGAAAATACGCTCCAGCCCCTGGAGAGACGCTTCCCAGTCCGCGCGTTCAAAAATGCCTTGTTGCAAATAGCCCTCCAGCTGCGGCCACAGGGCGATGGCTTTATCGAGCATCGGATCGCTGCCTTTGGCATACGCGCCGACGCTAACCAGATCGCGGTTACGCTGAAAACTCGACAACAGCTGTTTGAAGGTGCGCACTCGCGCGTAATGTTGCTCGCTGATCAACGCCGTCATTGCGCGGCTGATCGACGCTTCAATATCGATAGCCGGATAGTGCCCGGCTTCCGCCAGTCGGCGAGACAGCACAATGTGACCGTCGAGGATTGCCCGCGCGGAGTCGGCAATGGGGTCCTGCTGGTCATCGCCCTCGGTGAGCACGGTATAAAACGCGGTAATCGATCCGCCGCCGCTAATGCCATTTCCGGCACGCTCGACCAGTGCCGGTAATTTGGCAAACACCGACGGGGGATAACCTTTGGTGGCGGGTGGTTCGCCAATCGCCAGCGCAATTTCACGCTGGGCCATCGCGTAGCGGGTGAGGGAGTCCATAATCAGCAACACATGCTGACCACGATCGCGAAAATCTTCGGCAATGCGCGTGGCATAGGCGGCACCTTGCATTCGCAGAAGCGGAGAGACATCCGCCGGAGCGGCAATCACCACGGAGCGTGCACGCCCTTCGGCACCGAGGATATTCTCAATAAAATCTTTTACTTCGCGCCCACGTTCACCAATCAAACCCACGACAATGACATCGGCGCGGGTGTAACGTGCCATCATCCCCAGCAGCACACTTTTACCAACGCCGGACCCGGCAAACAGCCCCATACGCTGCCCACGCCCAACGGTAAGCAGGGCATTGATTGGGCGCACGCCGGTGTCCAGCACATGTTCAATCGGTGTACGTTGCAACGGGTTAAATGGCGGGGTAATCAGCGCACCGGTTTCCGTCGTATCGGGGGAGGGCAGGCCATCGAGCGGCTTACCGCTGCCGTCCAGAACGCGACCTAATAACGCCGGACCGAGCGGCAACTGCTTGCCGCTTTGCAGTCCTTCAGCCGAAATGTTTTTGGCATAAACCCGCGCGCCGGGCAGGACACCTTCCACTTCCTCCAGCGGCATTAAAAACAGCCGTTGACCGTTAAAGCCAACGACTTCGCTTTCTACTTCGTGCGTTTCGCTGCCGTTCTGACGCTCAATGACACAGGTTGCGCCGAGCGGCAATTGTAATCCGGTGGCTTCCAGCACCAGCCCGGTAGCGCGGGTTAATCGCCCGTAGCGACGTACCGCAGGCAACTGCGCCATTTTGGCTTCGAAGTTATCCAGCGTGGTTAGCCAGCGAGTCAGGCGCGTGGTCATTACACCACTCCTGGTGCTGCCAGACGGCAGAGTTCTTGCCAGCGAGTGGCGACACTGGCGTCGAGATCGCCTTCATCGGCGGAGACTTTACAGCCGCCAGGATGGAGTGTGGGATCGCCCCGCAAGCGCCAGCCATGCAAACTTAAGGTTGCGCCGAGCATATCATCCACACGTTGCAGATCATCCGGGTGCACGCGCAGCTGTGGTTTACCGCTGAATAACGGTTCTTGCTGCAACAACTGTTGGATCTGTTTGATCAGTGCCGAGTTATCCACTGTTGGCGTCTGACCGATGACCTGACGTGCCGCCTCCAGCGCCATCTGCATCAGGCGCGAAGCAATCACACTATCAAGTGCATCAAGGGTAGTTTGAAATTCGCTGACCAGTTGCTGCATCCGGGCATGAATTGGCGCTTGTTGAGACTTCGCCTCTGCCAGACCTTGCTCCAGCCCCTGGGCCAGTCCTTCCTGATAGCCCTGCTCATGACCTTGCTGGCGACCTTCGGCAATCCCCGCCTGATAACCTTGCTCATGGGCCTGCATTTGCAGTTGCGCCAGTTGCTGCTCAAGGCTGGGTTCGGCCTCTTCAATGATGGTTTCTTCCGGCTCGACCATGGGCACAAACTCTGCCTGTGGTGGCGCGAGATCGTCCGGCGTCCAGGTTTTCCACGGCAGATTATCAGACATAGGTATCCTCGCCGCTGCCAATTACCATCTCGCCAGTTTCGGCAAGGCGGCGCACAATCAGCAGAATCGCTTTCTGTTCGTTTTCCACCTGCGACAGACGCACCGGACCACGGTTGGCGAGATCGTCGCGCAGAATATCGGCGGCACGCTGCGACATATTGCGCAGGAATTTCTCGCGCAGTGGCTGCTCGGCCCCTTTCAGCGCGATCAACAGCGATTCGGAATCTACTTCCTGCAACAGACGCTGAATGCTGCGATCGTCGACATCCACCAGATTCTCGAACAGGAACATCTCGTCGATGATTTTCTGCGCCAGCTCGCCGTCGAATTCGCGCACGGCGGTAATAACGGCTTCTTCCTGCTGAGTTTTCATCAGGTTGATAATTTCGGCTGCCGTTCTCACGCCGCCCATTTTGCTGCGCTTGAGATTCTGACCGTCGAGCAAGCCATTCAGTACTTCGGTCAGCTCCGCCAGCGCGGCTGGCTGCACGCCGCCAAAGGTGGCGATACGCAACATCACGTCGTGGCGCAGACGTTCATCGAACAACGCCAGAATATCGGCGGCCTGGGCGCGCTTCAGATGCACCAGAATGGTGGCGATAATTTGCGGATGCTCATCGCGAATCAGATCGGCGGCACTCTGCGGCTCCATAAAGTTGAGCGTTTCAATACCGCTGGCGGTATCGCGAGTTTCGAGAATATCTTCCAGCAGGCTGGCGGCACGTTCTTCACCCAGAGCTTTGACCAATACCGAACGCAGATAATCGTTGGCGTTGATATTCAGTGCGGCAAACTGTTCAGCTTCTTGCTCAAATTCCGCCAGCACATCGGTTAGCTGCTTGTTGGAGATCTGCGTGACGTTCGCCATTGCAGCGCTAAGAGTTTGCACTTCGCGCTGGGAGAGGTGCTTGAACACCTCTGCCGCCCGGTCTTCGCCAATGGTCATCAGCAGGATGACGCTTTTATCGGTGCCTGTCAGGTTACTCATGATCGTTATTTATCCACTGGCGAATGACCAGCGCCACCACGCGCGGATCGTTATCAGACATTTCACGGATACGCTGGCTCATGACTTCTGCCCCCAGACGTTGGTTAGCGCGTCGTTGTTGGAGTTGTTCGTCTTTGCTCAGGCGGACTTCCACCGCATCTTCCACTTCCTCACGGGCCTGCGCCTGTTGCTGTACAGCTTTCATCGCCTCGGCGCGACGTGTTAACTGCGGGCGTACCGCTTTCCGCCACAGCAGCCACGCCACCAGCAGTACCAGCAACCAGCGACCGGCAGCCAGCAACTGATCGATAAACGCTTGCTGTTGCCAGAACGGCAGTTCTCCGCCGCTTTCGTCACTGCTATTGAACGGCGAGTTAACGACATTGAGCGAGTCACCGCGTTTTTCAGAAAAGCCCATCGCCTCGCGGGTCAGATCTTCAATTTGCTTCATCTGTTCGTTGCTGAGAGGCAATGGTTTACCGTCTGGCAAGGTTTTGTAATTCACCACTACCGCGACTGACAGACGTTGCACATCGCCCACGTTCATTTTGGTATGACGAATGGTGCGATCGACTTCGTAGTTACTGGTTTCATTCCGCTGTGTGCTACGCGGCCCGCTATTGCTGGTGGTGCTCGCCTGCTGCTGGCGGTTATTTTGATTTGCCGGAGGCGTGCTGATTGGCGCGTTATTCGCAGGTGCCGGTTGATTCGACAACGCCCCCGGTACGCCGCCCGGATAACCGGAACCGCTTTGCTCGCTCTCATTAAGCTGGCGTGAACGAAGCGCCGCATGAGATTCATCACCGTTAGGGCGATACTGTTCTTCCGTTTGTTCTTTACTGGCGAAGTCCAGCTGCGCCGTGACCTGGGCGTGAATATTACCGTTACCAACAATAGGCGACAGGATTGCTTCAATACGCCGCTGAATACGGCCTTCGACATCGCTGGCATATTTCAACTGAGCATCATTAAGATCGCGCCCGCTGGTATTGGACTGGGTTAACAGATGTCCGCCCTGATCCACCAGCGTGACGTTTCCCGGCGGCAGACCAGCAACGGCGCTGGAAACCAGATGCACAATGGCGCTAATTTGCCCTTCATCGAGTGCGCGGCCGGGTAACAGATTTACCGTCACCGATGCAGAAGGGGATTTTTGTTCACGGACGAATAAAGACGGTTTCGGCATTGCCAGATGTACGCGCGCCCCTTTTACCGGGCCGATAGTTTCGATGGTACGAGAAAGCTCGCCTTCCAGCGCCCGCTGATAATTCACCTGTTCGCTGAACTGGCTGATACCAAACTTTTCCTGATCGAGTAGTTCAAAACCGACCGCGCCGCCTTTGGGCAAACCTTGTTGTGCCAGGCGCAGACGCAGTTCGTGAACTTTATCTGCCGGAACTTCAATAGCGCCGCTGGCTTCGCTGAAGCGGTAAGGAATATTCATTTGCGTCAGTTGGCTGACAATTGCGCCACCATCCTGATCGGAAAGATTGCTGAATAATGTGCGGTAGTCGGGGGCTTTCGCCCACAGGATCAGTGCGACCATGACCGCCACTGCCGCGGAACCGGCAACAATCAATGGAATTTTCGGATTCGCACGCAGGCGATTAAGCCACTCAAGAGATTTTGTCTGGGCTGCAGTCGCATTCATCGCGCACCTCGTGGCTGATTATGGACGGCGTTATTGGCAAAGTGGAACAAGACTCACTCCCGGGTCAGCAAACTCGAAAAATTGACGCTCCCATTATTTGTGCTTTCGTTTTTTTCTATCCGCCAATAAACCCGTTTTTTTGTTGCTATTTAGCGCCTTTGTCTTATTGACTTACTGGTAGGCTTTGCTACCAGAAATTATCCGGGAGACGAAAATGTCAGCGATACAGGGGATTGAAGGGGTTATCAGCCAGTTACAGGCTACGGCGATGAGTGCGCGTGCGCAGGATTCACTGCCGCAACCGTCCATTAGTTTTGCCGGGCAGCTGCACGCCGCGCTCGATCGCATAAGCGATACACAAACAGCCGCCCGCACGGAGGCAGAAAAATTCACCCTCGGTGAACCCGGCGTGGCGTTAAACGATGTGATGACCGATATGCAAAAAGCCTCAGTTTCTATGCAAATGGGGATTCAGGTGCGTAATAAGCTGGTGGCGGCGTATCAGGAAGTGATGTCCATGCAGGTGTAGGTTTTGTAACCTGTTGTTAATTACTTCCAATCTCACCGCTTGGGGCATGGATGGGGCAAACTCACTCAATTTCTGGTTTAAAATGGATACCTGATCCTGAAAGTTTTCTGCCATCCACGATCCGTAAACGCGATAACATGTTTTGTCTTCGCTTTGCTCATAGGAAGAGTGAACTCTTTTGTTAGCCTGGGGTTCCTTCTGATCATTATTGTTCCTGCCTTTATGTCTTGCCACGCCAGAGCCCCCTGGATACACATACACCAGGATGAAAACGGTGAGTTGTGTTCAAACTGTAGTACAATTCTCTCCAGTATGAACAGGAAAGAATATGCTATGAACCCTTATATTTATCTTGGTGGCGCAATACTTGCAGAGGTCATTGGTACAACCTTAATGAAGTTTTCAGAGGGGTTTACACGGTTATGGCCCTCTGTTGGCACAATTATTTGCTATTGTGCATCATTTTGGTTATTAGCTCAGACACTGGCTTATATACCTACAGGGATTGCTTATGCTATCTGGTCAGGAGTCGGTATCGTTCTGATTAGTTTGCTTTCCTGGGGATTTTTTGGCCAACGACTGGACTTGCCAGCCATCATAGGCATGATGTTGATTTGTGCCGGTGTGTTAGTCATTAACTTGTTGTCACGAAGCGCACCGCATTAAAAAATAATCATCCTTGAGATAACAGGAATCTGATTTGTGCATATTATGGCTAATGTTCGGGGCAACTTTATAATTATGATTGCATTTGCGCGATCATTGCGCCTTTTTGCATAATGAGATCAATGCACATCAAATAAAATAACGATAGGTCACAACAAAGAGGTTTTTATGAAAAAACTTATCGTTTCAAGTGTATTGGCATTCATAACATTTTCTGCGCAGGCCGCAGCATTTCAGGTCACTAGTAATGAAATAAAAACAGGAGAGCAACTTACAACGTCTCATGTATTTTCTGGATTTGGGTGTGAGGGGGGTAATACATCGCCTTCATTAACCTGGTCTGGTGCTCCAGAAGGCACCAAAAGCTTTGCCGTAACTGTGTATGATCCAGATGCGCCTACAGGCAGCGGATGGTGGCACTGGACTGTTGCTAATATTCCAGCAACGGTAACATATTTGCCCGCTGATGCAGGAAGACGTGATGGTACAAAACTTCCGACTGGTGCTGTCCAAGGCCGAAATGATTTTGGCTATGCGGGATTTGGTGGAGCATGTCCTCCCAAAGGAGATAAACCCCATCATTACCAGTTTAAAATATGGGCTCTAAAAACTGATAAGATTCCTGTGGATTCTAATTCCAGCGGAGCGTTAGTTGGTTATATGCTTAATGCCAATAAAATTGCAACCGCTGAGATAATACCCGTTTATGAGGTAAAGTAGGATAAGAGTATGCTGGCAAAAGATAGGACTAACCTAAAGATTGAAGAAATACGGATGCATAAACATCATGAGATTCACAGGGTTAAGCCTCTTATGCCAGCTTTATGTCGTATCCGTCAGGGAAAAAAAGTTATCAATTGGGAGACGCATAGTCTAACTGTTGATAATAATCAGATAATATTATTTCCCTGTGGATATGAATTTTATATTGCGAATTACCCAGAAGCAGGTCTTTATCTTGCAGAAATGCTTTATTATCCCATTGATCTAATTGAAAAGTTCCAAAATCTTTATGCGATAACCGATCAAATTCGTAACACGACAGGTTTCTGCTTACCTCAGAATCCCGAGTTAATATATTGTTGGGAGCAACTAAAAACATCTATTTCCCGAGGCTTCTCAACGCAAATTCAGGAACACTTAGCAATGGGCGTTCTACTTTCATTAGGAGCACATCATGTTAATTGTTTACTTTTATCAGATAGTAAACAATCATTAACAAGTCGTTGTTATAACCTAATGCTATCCGAACCTGGAACAAAATGGACAGCAAACAAGGTAGCGAGATATCTCTACATTTCTGTTTCCACATTGCATCGCCGTCTGGCAAGCGAGGGAGTAAGTTTTCAAAGTATATTGGACGACGTGAGGTTAAATAATGCGTTGTCTGCTATACAAACGACAGTAAAACCCATCAGCGAGATTGCCAGGGAAAATGGTTACAAGTGTCCTTCTCGTTTTACTGAAAGGTTCCATAATCGTTTTAAGATAACACCAAGAGAGCTAAGAAAAGCGTCCAGAGAGTAAAAGTATTTTATGAAGGAGCAACAGCATCGATTTTTATTTTGGAAAATAAATACGGCATACTCAACCTATTGGAGCCTGAACAATCCGGTGACTTCTGCGCTAATCGGGGACGTTTATAAGCACATATAATTGATACTATCTTCCTCCATCACAATTTCAGAAATGCACGTGTGATTTTTTTGCATCCGGCGTTTGGACTATGTGGAGTTCAAGAGTGGGAAAGTTACAAGAGGTTGAGGGGATAATTAAAGGGATGCTTATGACATTAGATATCCGGATAGGTACGGATATCGTTGTTATTAAATCTAGTTTGTTGTTATTAAATCTAGTTCGTTGTTATTAAATCTGGTTTATACGTTAAGATGCAGCTACAGCAGAAATTGCCACTGTTAATTTTTTCATCGTGAGCCCTTTTATTTGAACTATTATTTAAAAATGATGTCACTGCACTATAAATATTCATCCAATCAATGAGATTATTTCAAGATGTAAGTTTTAGTTTCTCATTTAAATTGTGAAGTAGAACCCTATCTTTATCTGAACTGTTTCTATTGCACACAATGCATGACTATTTTGTGAACGAATATAAATTTGGTAGTCAAATTATATCAAAGGTTGTTATTTATGATTGACTCATAATTTATTTATTTAATTTAAATAGCCTAGAAATAACCATGGAAATTATTTGCATGATGTTTGTTTGGATTTATTAATGTAATTGAGGTGGTTTTATTTAATACGCAATATAGCGCCGCTTGATATTAGTTCTATTTTTTTTTGCGTAAGATAGATGAGACAAACTGAGACGCATAATGGTTTGCAAGGCTCTAATACTTTGATGTTGAGGATGTGATGGGGCATGTACGGGGCATAGTACAATGATGTCCATGCTGGTGTAGGTAATCTCCAGGCTTATCCGGTGCGCCGTAAAACCCCGTCCTTCAGGGCGGGGATATAAGGCGCGGTTTTCCACCTGACCAGGTGTTTGCTGTTGTTCAACGTATTGGCGGATGACGGATATTGGCGCACCTCCGCAGCTACTGGCAAAATAGCCAGGACTCCACAAAACGCCTTTGTAGTAATACCTGACTGCAATATCTGGTCGATCTCGTCGCAGTCACCTACCCGATACGCCTTTGAGGCTGTTTACCAGACTGGATATCGCCAGTTTGGGAGGATAGTTAATTAACAAATGGACGTGATCTGGTTCGCCATCCATTTCAACCAGTTCAGCTTCAAAATCAGCACATACATTTGAAAAGTAAGCGCGTAGTTTTTCTGTCGCGTCATGGTCAAAAATCTGACGTCGGTATCTGGTGACAAAGACCAGGTGAACATGCATCAGGAAAACACAATGCCTTCCCCGTCGGATATCGGTTTCTTTATTCATAGACCAAAGTATCATTTGGCCTGTGAAACGATTACAGGCATTTAAATTCCAGTTAAGACCAGGTGGTCAACAGGAGTGTGAAATGAGGCGCTTCGCAGGCGCATGTCGTTTCGTTTTCAATCGTGCTCTGGCACGTCAGAATGAGAATCATGAGGCCGGTAATAAATACATCCCTTACGGGAAAATGGCTTCCTGGCTGGTTGAGTGGAAAAATGCCACTGAAACGCAATGGCTTAAAGATTCTCCCTCACAGCCATTGCAACAGTCACTGAAAGACCTTGAGCGGGCTTACAAAAACTTCTTCCGGAAGCGGGCTGCTTTTCCCCGATTCAAAAAGCGGGGACAGAATGATGCATTCCGCTACCCGCAGGGCGTTAAGCTCGATCAGGAAAACAGCCGTATTTTTCTGCCGAAACTGGGCTGGATGCGCTACCGGAACAGCCGTCAGGTCACGGGTGTTGTGAAAAATGTCACTGTCAGCCAGTCCTGCGGTAAGTGGTACATCAGTATTCAGACAGAAAGTGAAGTATCAACTCCGGTTCACCCTTCAGCATCAATGGTCGGGCTGGATGCTGGCGTGGCTAAACTCGCCACGCTGTCAGATGGCACAGTCTTTGAGCCTGTAAACAGTTTGCAGAAAAACTAGAAGAAGCTGGCGAGACTTCAGCGGCAGTTAAGCCGCAAGGTCAAATTCAGCAACAACTGGCAGAAGCAGAAATGCAAAATACAGCGACTGCATTCCCGTATCGCAAATATCCGCAGGGACTACCTTCACAAAGTCACAACGACCGTCAGCAAAAACCACGCAATGATAGTCATTGAGGATTTGAAGGTCAGCAACATGTCAAAGTCAGCAGCGGGTACGGTCAGCCAGCCGGGGCGCAATGTCCGGGCAAAATCAGGTTTAAACCGTCCGATACTGGATCAGGGCTGGTATGAAATGCGCCGCCAGCTTGAGTACAAGCAGCTCTGGAGTGGCGGTCAGGTGCTTGCTGTTCCGCCAGCGTACACAAGCCAGCGTTGCGCGTGCTGTGGTCATACAGCGAAAGAAAATCGCCTGTCACAAAGTAAATTCAGATGCCAGGTATGTGGATATACAGCGAACGCCGATGTAAATGGCGCTCGTAACATTTTAGCGGCGGGGCACGCCGTTCTTGCCTGTGGAGGATGTCAACAAACAGGTTGAATTAACTCCGCGCCCTGGTTTTTGACATTACCTACCGCGCGCGATACCGGGTGCCAGGTGAACTGGTTTGCTGGCACACAGCCGTTGGTAGCAATTTCTGATGCTTCTTTACCGCCAATCTCTTGCCGCATCCATTCCCGCGCAGCTTCTGGCGACAGTACCAGCGGGCGGCGGTCATGAATATCTACCAGACCCTGGTCTGCTGCTGCAGTGACAATTAAAAATCCTTCGGCTTCGTCACCGCGCTCAAACGGTGTGCTACCTATCGCGGCCATAAAAACAGGTTATCCGTCAGCACGATAGATAAAATAAGGCTGTTTTTTGTCGCCTTCTTTTTTCCACTCAAACCAGCCATCGGCAAAACAGATTGCCCGACCATGTTGCCAGAGCGGTTTAAACATACGACTGGTGGCCGCAGTTTCTACGCGGGCGTTAATCAGCGGCGGTTTATCCCACCATCCGGGAGCATATCCCCAGAAAACCGGATCCAGATGAAGGTGTTCATCACGTTCACTGAGCAGAAGAACTTTGGTTCCCGGCGCGACGTTGTATCTGCCAATGGGTTCGGGATCATAGGGAATATCGCGTTCAATATCTTCCGCGAGAAGCGCAAGGTAATCTTCACGCGTTTGGGATTGGGCAAAGCGTCCACACATAGCAACCTCCTGAGAGCACACTGAAAAGAATAGGAGAGGGGGCGGGTAAAATCTATGTGGTACAGAGGCAACGATATTCCCGCTGTTGGCCACAGCGGGAATGAGGGATTACTTCTGAATTAAATAACGAATGGTCGGCCCGTCTTGCTGAATATCCAGCACCGTATAGCCGTGATTACGAGCATCCAGTGGAATATTATTGATCGACTGCGGACAGTCGCTCACCACTTCCAGGATCTCACCTTTTTTTAACTGCGGCATCGCCTCAAGGGTTGCGACTGCCGGATAAGGGCAGGGTTCACCCACCATATCAAGGCGGTAATCAGGAACGATATTTTTCATGCGATCTCCTTAGCAGTCTGCGGTGCCGCACGGCGGAAGAAGCGTTTTTCCCAGCCGATAATCAACATCAGCGCAGTAAACAACAGCAAATATGTCACCAGCAGGCCACCCATCGGGCCAAAGGTTTTCAGCAGGTTGATTTTGTCCCAGTCGGTGGCCAGCGCCGGAGCGAAATCATCCCAGTAATACGCCAGAATCGTTGAGCCGATCACGTTGCCCAGACCGACCCACCAGTAGTGCACCTGGCCTTCTACCGCGCGGTACATCCAGCCGGTTTCGCAGCCGCCTGCCAGCACGATGCCAAAACCAAACAGTAAACCACCAATTACCGCGTTTGGTCCCGCCCACATGATTTTGGGTTCAACGCCTAACTGTACGTAACTGAAGATCCCGATGGCACTCACCGCCATACCGATAATGATTGCTTTCGCCATGTGGGTACGTCCGGTGATCCACATATCGCGGAACGCCGAAGTAAAGCAGATTTGCGCACGTTCAATCAGTAAACCAAAGCCGACGCCAAACAGCATTGCCAGCCCCAGTTTGGGTTGGTTCATCGCCGTGAGCAGCGCCCAGCCCAGCATACCGAAAAAGACCAGCATCCCGAGACGAAAACGACGCCGCGCCTGATCCGGTTTTTGCGTCAGCGGTGAGGCGGCAGAAACTTTCTGCATTTTCACGGGAATACGGAAGATGGGCAGCAGGGTAAAGCGTGCGCCAAACCATGAACCAATGGCAGTGGCGATGGCAAAGAACCAGGCATGCAGCGAGAACTGAGGAATACCGGTAAAGAACGCCGCCAGGTTACAGCCCATTGCCAGACGCGCGCCAAAACCAGCGATAATACCGCCAATGATGGCCTGCATAATGCGGATACGGCTGCGTGGCATGCGCAGTTTGACATTGTTGGCCCACAGCGCTGCGGCAAAGCAGCCGCCAAACATACCGAGGATCATCATCCCGTCGATGCGGGTTAATGGCGATCCTTCCAGATGGATAATTTTAAAATAACCCCACTCTTCAGCATGGACGCCAAACAGCTGCAGGAGCTGACCGCCCCAACGGGTAAATTCACCCGTGACAGCCCAAAAGGTGCCAGTAATGCCAAAATAGTAAGTGGAGAGAATACCCGCCGCGATGACCGCAGGGATGGGTGCCCAGAATTTAATCAACCAGGCGTGTTTGAATTGCTGCCATGACATGAATGTAGCCTCTGAACTCAGAAGGTTTGAAACAAGAGTCGCGAATCATACATCAAGCAAATTTATTTTCGGGGTAATAATTCACAAAAATAATAGTTAGATCAAATTTCTCTCTGAACTTTGAAAGGCTGGCGACATCAGGGCTTTAATGCCACAATCCTCTTTTCTTCTCATGCAGGACGAATGATGAAAAAACTCGCAATTGCAGGCGCGCTCATGTTGCTGGCGGGCTGTGCCGAAGTCGAAAACTATAACAATGTCGTGAAAACCCCCGCGCCGGACTGGCTGGCGGGCTACTGGCAGACCAAAGGACCGCAACGTGCGCTGGTCAGTCCGGAAGCGATAGGCAGCCTCATTGTCACTAAAGAGGGCGATACCCTGGATTGCCGTCAGTGGCAGCGGGTGATTGCTGTGCCGGGCAAGTTGACATTGATGTCTGATGATCTCACTAACGTTACCGTAAAACGTGAGCTGTACGAGGTTGAGCGTGACGGTAACACCATTGAGTACGATGGTATGACGATGGAGCGTGTGGATCGCCCGACCGCAGAGTGTGCCGCCGCGCTGGATAAAGCGCCGTTACCGACGCCACTGCCGTAATGAAATCTCCCCGGCTTGCCGCCGGGGATGAATTTAAATCACCTCTTCGATAACCCACACGCTGACGCTGCCGCCGTTGCAAAAGAAGGTTGCTTCGCCGTTTTCGTCGGTCACTACTCTCTCTTGCCGGTTCCCCAGAAAATCACGCCAGGTTTTATTGCCGTAATTCTCTCCCAGATGAATGGTTTTTTCGCCATCATCCCCGTTCGACATGACCACCACGCAGCCGGGATATTCGTCAGTGCCACTGCGGCTAAAGGCAATGCAGTTCGGATGGTCGAAAAATAACGTCTGTACACCGTGGGCGAAACGCTGACGGGCGAGAATTAACTCATCAAGCTGTTCGATTATTGGCATATCTATCGGATAGGTTTGCCCGTCACCACCGACATCTTCGTAATGCGCACCGTAGAGGTCCGGATAGAATACCGAAGGAACGCCATTTTCCCGCAACAAAATTAAGGCATACGCCAGCGGTTTAAACCACGGTTCGACCGGCGCTTCGAGGGCTTGCAACGGTTGGGTGTCGTGATTGGCAACGAGCGTCACGGCGTGGAAAGGATCGGCTTCCACTAATGTACCCGTGAAAATCTGCGTCATGTCGTAGTCGCGCCCCATGCGCGATGCTTCATGGAATTTCATCTGCAGCGGCGCATCGAACAGCATGGTTTTGCCCTCCACCTGATCAATATACGTTTGCAGTTTATCGACTTCATGCGACCAGTATTCCGCCACAATAAACAGCGGCTTTGGCGCAACTTCTTGTACGTGTTTGATCCACTCTTTATAAAACCACGCCGGAATATGTTTGACCGCATCAAGACGAAAACCGTCGCATTGCGTTTGTTCCATCACCCAGCGCGCCCAGTATTTAATCTCTTCCGTCACGGCATGATTGCGGAAATCGATATTCTCGCCCATCAGATAATCGAAATTACCTAATTCATCATCAACCTGATCGTTCCAGCCTTCGCCGGTGTAGTCGTTAACAATTTTAAATATGCCATCTTCATCAGGGTTTTCGATATGGTCGATACCGCTAAAACATTTGAAATCCCAGATAAACTTCGAGTATTGCCCGGCACGAGCGGGGAAGGTGTAACGCGTCCAGCCTTCACACTCAATGATTTCTTCGTCAATTTGCGTACGGTCATCAGCATTTACACGCTGCACGCGAATAGCTTCTTTTTCATCCGCGCCCATTTTGTGGTTGACTACCACGTCCAACAGCACCGCAATGTCATTACGTTTCAGGGCGTCAATGGCGGCCAGCAGTTGTGCTTTATCGCCATATTTAGTAGGGATGCTGCCTTTCTGATCAAACTCGCCTAAATCAAATAAATCATAGGAGTCGTAGCCGACCGAATACCCGCCCGATGCGCCTTTATAGGCGGGCGGCAACCAGACCATATTGATACCAATATCATTAAAACCGTCGGCGCGCTCGGCCAGTTCAGGCCAGAGCTTACCGCCTTCCGGGTAATACCAGTGAAAACATTGTAACAGCGTGGGATTACGCATTCTTCGACTCCATTCAAGGGGAACATTAGAAGCGTAGCCGTAATCGGATTATTCGCGAGCCATCAACTCGTTCAGATTCAAAAGAGGTTATCCTGCGGAGCCAGCACAAAGCCGCCCTGATCGCCATAGGCACTTAACACCGATTTTTGCACCGATGACTGACCGACCAGTTTCGCCAGTTCATCCATCCGAATCTGTAATAACTGCTTTACCTTGCTTTCGTTGTCGAGAATCAGGCGCAGCATCGGGCGGAGCTGCTCCTGCATCGTGGTGGACGGGTCAACCTCTTCAGTCAGATGTGCAATCTCCTGCACCGCATTCACATACGCCATTTCGCTGGCGATGAGTTCGTCCCATTGTTCTTCCGTTGCCAGGCGTAACATGAGCTGGCTTTTTTCGACGAGTTGTTGCCAGGCGAAATACAAATGCGGTGCATGGTTCATCAGACTGGGTCCTGAATCAAAGAAGGGGAGAGTAAAGACTCTTTCCAGGCATCGGCAATATTGCGCATTAATGCTTCCACTTCTTCGACTGCGGAGACATCGTTGCGTAAATTGGCTTGCAGCAAGCGCCTGACCATATAGCTATAAAGAGCAATCAAGTTTTGGGTTAATTCGTCTTTGCTCTCTTCATCAAGACTCACCCGCAGTCCGTTCTCAATGATGTTGATCGCTTTTGACAAAGAGACGCCTTTGCCTTGCTGATTGTTGTCCTGCATAAACAGGCGCGCTCTAACCAGTGCGCTCAGCACTCCATCAAATAGCATGGTGACCAGCTGCTGCTGGCTGGCGCTCATTACGGCGCTTTCGACGCCAATTTGTGCATAGGCCTGGGTGCCTTTTGCCGCGTACATAGTCTCTCCTGAAGATTATTTCGAGTTGCTATTTGAGGTGTCGAACTGCTGTGTCAGATAGCTACTAGTGGAGTTCAGCGAGTTCATTAACACATCTAATTGGGTGAACTGGGCTTTATAGCGCGTCATTAAGGTATCGATACGTTCACTGGCTGCGTTGTACTGGTCGGTCAAATTATTCAGCGTTTTGCTGACGCCATCTTTTGCTGCCTGGATTATCCCGGTGGAAGAGAGCCAACTGGTCAGGTTGTTACTAATGCCGGTGGTTACCCCAGTACTTTTGCCGTCACCTATAAACATTTCACCGATACCAGCGGCATCATTTTTTAGCGCCGTTTGCAGTTTGTCGGTCGCGATTTCCAGCTTGCCGGTACTGGCATCGCTGGTAATGCCAATCTGTGCCAGCGTTTTATAGTTTGAACTGCTGTGAGTATTGGCGAGCAAGGTTTTAAGCTGAGTCTGGATGGTACGCAGTGTGGAGTCACCGAGTAATGCGCCATTACTGGAGTCCTGACTTTCAGCTCCGGCATCGACAGCGGTGTATTTGGTTAAGCTGCTGAATGTATCCTGCAATGTGTTATAGGCATCCACCCACGCTTTAACCGCATTTTCAGCTTTGGATGTGTCTTTACTGATGGTCAGTGTCTGATTACCGGTGGTGACGTCATTCAGGTTGAGGGTGATATCTTCCAGTGAGTCGCTGATAGTGTTACTGCTGTTTTCAATCTCAACGTTATTGACTGTCAGTTTGGCGTTTTGCGCGGTGACGCTTTCAATCATGCCATTGCTGCTATCACCCGGCGTTCCGTTGTAACCCATAAAACTTTCCAGGGCGCTGTCGCCGCTGACGCTAAGTTTCATAGCGTTATTGCTGCCCGTATCGTTAGCGGTGATGGACAGACGATATTCGCCGTTTCCCACATTGATGATACTGGCGCTGACACCAGCTTTGGCGTTGTTAATGGCATCGCGAATGCCGGAAAGTGACGAGTTACCCGCGCTGATATCAATCGTGACCGGATCTTTACCGCCGCCTTGTTGGATGGTCAGTACGCTATCGCTGGTGGCGATGGCGGCTTTACTGTCTTTTTGACTATTTTTTGTTGTCAGCGTCTGTGCCTGCGCCAGTTGGCTAACGCTAATGGTGTATTTCCCAGCAATCGCGCTGCCCGTGGTGGTGGCGCTGAAAGCCGATGAACTGCTGGTGGTTGAGGTGGCGGTAAATAAATCGGCTTTATTCAGTGCTGTGTTGGCTGTCTGGAAACTCTCTAGTGCACTTTTCAGCGTCCCGTAGGCGCTCAGTTTCGCGGTGTAAGAGCTTTGCTGTTTTGATATCGGCGTCAGGGTAGATTTTTCTGCCGCCTCCAGACTGTCAAGGATGCTGCTTAAGTCCAGCCCCGACCCAACCCCAAGCGTTGAAATACTAGCCATATAGTTTCCTTAATCATGCGACGTGTATAGAACGAATACCGGGGTTATCGGCGTAAGCGGGGTAAAGTTTACGATTTATTTTTTGCCTTAATGGCACGAACAGCAACGAGGAAGGGGAGTATTTCGACCGCTAGAAAAAAATTCTAAAGGTTGTGAGTGACCAGACGATAACAGGGTTGACGGCGACGAAGCCGAAGGGTGGAAGCCCAATACTTAAACCGTAGACTTGAAAACAGGAAAATGAATTATGGCACAAGTCATTAATACCAACAGCCTCTCGCTGATCACTCAGAACAACATCAACAAAAACCAGTCTGCGCTGTCGACTTCTATCGAGCGCCTCTCTTCTGGTCTGCGTATTAACAGCGCTAAAGATGACGCCGCGGGCCAGGCGATTGCTAACCGCTTTACTTCTAACATCAAAGGTCTGACTCAGGCCGCACGTAACGCCAACGACGGTATTTCTCTGGCGCAGACGGCTGAAGGCGCGCTGTCAGAGATTAACAACAACTTGCAGCGTATTCGTGAACTGACCGTTCAGGCCTCTACCGGCACGAACTCTGATTCCGACCTGTCTTCTATTCAGGACGAAATCAAATCCCGTCTTGATGAAATTGACCGTGTATCTGGTCAGACCCAGTTCAACGGTGTGAACGTGCTGTCGAAAAACGATTCGATGAAGATTCAGATTGGTGCCAATGATAACCAGACGATCAGCATTGGCTTGCAACAAATCGACAGTACCACTTTGAATCTGAAAGGATTTACCGTGTCCGGCATGGCGGATTTCAGCGCGGCGAAACTGACGGCTGCTGATGGTACAGCAATTGCTGCTGCGGATGTCAAGGATGCTGGGGGTAAACAAGTCAATTTACTGTCTTACACTGACACCGCGTCTAACAGTACTAAATATGCGGTCGTTGATTCTGCAACCGGTAAATACATGGAAGCCACTGTAGCCATTACCGGTACGGCGGCGGCGGTAACTGTTGGTGCAGCGGAAGTGGCGGGAGCCGCTACAGCCGATCCGTTAAAAGCACTGGATGCCGCAATCGCTAAAGTCGACAAATTCCGCTCCTCCCTCGGTGCCGTTCAAAACCGTCTGGATTCTGCGGTCACCAACCTGAACAACACCACCACCAACCTGTCTGAAGCGCAGTCCCGTATTCAGGACGCCGACTATGCGACCGAAGTGTCCAACATGTCGAAAGCGCAGATTATCCAGCAGGCCGGTAACTCCGTGCTGGCAAAAGCTAACCAGGTACCACAGCAGGTTCTGTCTCTGCTGCAGGGTTAATCGTCGTAACCTGATTAACTGAGACTGACGGCAACGCCAAATTGCCTGATGCGCTGCGCTTATCAGGCCTACAAGGGGAATTGCAATTTATTGAATTTGCACATTTTTGTAGGCCGGATAAGGCGTTTACGCCGCATCCGGCAACATAAAGCGCAATTTGTCAGCAACGTGCTTCCCCGCCACCGGCGGGGTTTTTTCTGCATGGAATTTACCGGTAACCCCCAAATAACCCCTCATTTCACCCACTAATCGTCCGATTAAAAACCCTGCAGAAACGGATAATCATGCCGATAACTCATATAACGCAGGGCTGTTTATCGTGAATTCACTCTATACCGCTGAAGGTGTAATGGATAAACACTCGCTGTGGCAGCGTTATGTCCCGCTGGTGCGTCACGAAGCATTGCGCCTGCAGGTTCGACTGCCCGCGAGCGTGGAACTTGACGATCTGCTACAGGCGGGCGGCATTGGGTTACTTAATGCCGTCGAACGCTATGACGCCCTACAAGGAACGGCATTTACAACTTACGCAGTGCAGCGTATCCGTGGCGCTATGCTGGATGAACTTCGCAGCCGTGACTGGGTGCCGCGCAGCGTGCGACGCAACGCGCGTGAAGTGGCACAGGCAATAGGGCAACTGGAGCAGGAACTTGGCCGCAACGCCACGGAAACTGAGGTAGCGGAACGTTTAGGGATCGATATTGCCGATTATCGCCAAATGTTGCTCGACACCAATAACAGCCAGCTCTTCTCCTACGATGAGTGGCGCGAAGAGCACGGCGATAGCATCGAACTGGTTACTGATGATCATCAGCGAGAAAACCCGCTACAACAACTGCTGGACAGTAATCTGCGCCAGCGGGTGATGGAAGCTATCGAAACGTTGCCGGAGCGCGAAAAACTGGTATTAACCCTCTATTACCAGGAAGAGCTGAATCTCAAAGAGATTGGCGCGGTGCTGGAGGTCGGGGAATCGCGGGTCAGTCAGTTACACAGCCAGGCCATTAAACGGTTACGCACTAAACTGGGTAAGTTATAACGTCAGTAAATGCCGCACTTTAATTTTGACTACCAGGAGTTCTTAATGATGGTGCAGCACCTGAAAAGACGGCCATTAAGCCGCTATCTTAAAGACTTTAAACACAGCCAGACCCATTGCGCGCATTGCCGTAAATTACTCGACCGCATTACCCTCGTTCGCGACGGCAAAATAGTGAATAAAATCGAGATTTCCCGCCTGGACATGCTGCTTGATGAAAATGGCTGGCAAGTGGAACAAAAATCATGGGCGGCATTGTGCCGATTCTGCGGTGATTTACATTGCAAAACGCAGAGTGATTTTTTCGATATTATCGGCTTTAAGCAATTTCTTTTTGAGCAAACTGAAATGAGCCCTGGTACGGTGCGTGAATATGTCGTTCGTCTGCGCCGTTTGGGGAATCATCTACACGAGCAAAATATTTCCCTCGATCCGCTGCAGGACGGTTTCCTTGATGAAATCCTCGCCCCGTGGCTGCCCACCACCAGCACCAACAATTACCGCATCGCATTACGGAAGTATCAACACTATCAGCGTCAAACGTGTACCGGACTTGTGCAGAAATCCTCCAGCCTGCCTGCTTCTGATATATATTAAATAAGAATAAGATGTAGCGGAGTTGTTTTTGTGTTTACAAACAATGGCTCTACACTGCAAACAGACATAACAACATTCGGGGTAAATATGAAATTAGCACATCTGGGACGTCAGGCATTGATGGGTGTGATGGCCGTAGCGCTGGTTGCGGGCATGAGCGTTAAAAGTTTTGCAGATGAAGGTCTGCTTAATAAAGTTAAAGAGCGCGGCACGCTGCTGGTAGGGCTGGAAGGCACTTATCCGCCGTTCAGTTTTCAGGGAGATGACGGCAAATTAACCGGTTTTGAAGTGGAATTTGCCCAACAGCTGGCAAAACATCTTGGCGTTGAGGCGTCACTAAAACCGACCAAATGGGACGGTATGCTGGCGTCGCTGGACTCTAAACGCATTGATGTGGTGATTAATCAGGTCACCATTTCTGACGAGCGCAAGAAAAAATACGATTTCTCTACCCCTTACACCATTTCCGGTATTCAGGCGCTGGTGAAAAAAGGTAACGAAGGCACCATTAAAACAGCTGCTGATCTGAAAGGCAAAAAAGTGGGTGTCGGTCTGGGCACCAACTATGAAGAGTGGCTGCGTCAGAATGTTCAGGGTGTCGATGTGCGTACCTATGATGATGACCCGACCAAATATCAGGATCTGCGCGTAGGGCGTATCGATGCGATCCTCGTTGATCGTCTGGCGGCGCTGGATCTGGTGAAGAAAACCAACGATACGCTGGCAGTAACCGGTGAAGCATTCTCCCGTCAGGAGTCTGGCGTGGCGCTGCGTAAAGGAAATGAAGACCTGCTGAAAGCGGTGAATGATGCAATTGCGGAAATGCAAAAAGACGGCACTCTGCAAGCTCTTTCCGAAAAATGGTTTGGTGCTGATGTGACCAAATAATCAGTATAATGACAAAAAAGGGCGCTTTCACTAGCGCCTTTTTTATTTACGCGTTTTCAGCGTGCATAATAAGAAAATCACAACAACATACATCGGAGGCTGTTATGCCACTGCATAATTTAACCCGTTTTCCACGGCTGGAGTTTATCGGCGCGCCAACGCCGCTCGAATATCTGCCGCGCTTTTCTGATTATCTTGGACGGGAAATTTTCATCAAACGGGATGACGTCACACCCATGGCAATGGGCGGCAATAAATTACGTAAGCTGGAATTTCTCGCGGCAGATGCTCTGCGTGAAGGTGCCGATACGCTGATTACTGCCGGGGCGATCCAGTCTAACCATGTGCGCCAGACTGCCGCAGTCGCTGCGAAACTCGGTCTGCACTGCGTGGCGCTGCTGGAAAATCCTATTGGTACAACCGCAGAAAACTATTTAACCAACGGCAATCGTTTGTTGCTGGATCTGTTCAATACCCAGATTGAAATGTGCGACGCACTGACCGATCCCAATGCCCAACTGGAAGAGCTGGCGACGCGAGTCGAAGCACAAGGCTTTCGCCCGTATGTCATTCCGGTTGGCGGTTCTAATGCTCTGGGCGCGCTGGGTTATGTGGAGAGTGCGCTGGAAATCGCGCAACAGTGTGAAGGGGCGGTTAATATTTCGTCGGTGGTGGTCGCATCGGGCAGTGCCGGAACTCACGCCGGACTGGCTGTTGGGCTGGAACACCTGATGCCTGAAAGCGAACTGATTGGCGTGACCGTGTCGCGTTCCGTTGCCGATCAATTGCCGAAAGTGGTTAACCTACAACAGGCGATTGCGAAAGAACTGGAGCTGACCGCATCAGCGGAAATTTTACTCTGGGATGACTATTTTGCACCTGGCTACGGCGTGCCGAACGACGAAGGCATGGAAGCAGTGAAATTGCTGGCGCGGCTGGAAGGCATTCTGCTTGATCCTGTGTATACCGGAAAAGCGATGGCGGGTCTGATTGACGGTATCAGTCAGAAACGTTTCAAAGATGAAGGGCCGATTCTGTTTATTCATACCGGCGGTGCGCCTGCGCTGTTCGCCTATCATCCCCACGTTTAGCTCCGGGAACGCTCATGCAAGAAAGTATACAACTGGTTATTGATTCCTTGCCGTTCCTGCTGAAAGGGGCTGGGTATACGCTGCAACTCAGTATCGGCGGCATGTTTTTTGGCTTACTGCTCGGGTTTATTCTCGCGCTGATGCGCCTGTCGCCAATCTGGCCCGTGCGCTGGCTGGCGCGTTTTTATATCTCTATTTTTCGTGGTACACCGCTCATCGCACAACTGTTTATGATCTATTACGGCCTGCCGCAGTTTGGTATCGAATTAGATCCCATTCCGTCAGCAATGATTGGTCTGTCGCTCAACACTGCCGCCTATGCTGCCGAAACGCTGCGCGCCGCCATTTCTTCTATTGATAAAGGTCAGTGGGAAGCAGCTGCCAGTATTGGTATGACGCCATGGCAGACTATGCGTCGCGCGATTTTGCCACAGGCGGCGCGGGTGGCGTTGCCGCCGCTGTCGAACAGCTTTATCAGCCTGGTAAAAGATACGTCGCTGGCCGCGACAATTCAGGTGCCGGAGCTGTTCCGTCAGGCGCAGTTGATTACCTCGCGCACGCTGGAGGTGTTCACCATGTACCTGGCGGCTTCGCTCATCTACTGGATCATGGCGACAGTATTATCGACGTTGCAGAACCATTTTGAGAATCAACTTAATCGCCAGGAGAGAGAACCAAAATGAGTGCCATTGAAGTTAAGAACCTGGTGAAAAAATTTCACGGTCAGACGGTACTGCACGGTATCGACCTTGAGGTAAAGCCTGGCGAAGTGGTGGCAATTATCGGTCCGAGTGGTTCCGGCAAAACCACGTTGCTACGCAGCATAAATCTGCTGGAACAACCGGAAGCGGGAACTATCACCGTTGGCGATATCACTATTGATACTGCACGTTCATTAAGTCAGCAAAAATCGCTGATTCGCCAGTTGCGTCAGCACGTCGGGTTTGTCTTCCAGAACTTTAATTTGTTTCCGCATCGTACGGTGCTGGAAAACATTATTGAAGGGCCGGTGATCGTCAAAGGCGAACCGAAAGAAGAGGCCACGGCGCGCGCTCGCGAGCTGTTGGCGAAAGTTGGGCTGGCCGGTAAAGAAACCAGCTATCCACGTCGTTTGTCTGGCGGTCAACAGCAACGTGTTGCGATTGCACGTGCGCTGGCAATGCGTCCTGAGGTGATTTTGTTTGACGAGCCAACGTCGGCGCTGGATCCAGAGCTGGTGGGCGAAGTCCTGAACACCATCCGTCAGCTGGCGCAGGAAAAGCGCACGATGGTGATTGTGACGCACGAAATGAGCTTTGCCCGGGATGTTGCGGACCGGGCGATTTTTATGGACCAGGGGCGGATAGTCGAGCAGGGGGCAGCAAAAGCGTTATTTGCCGATCCCCAGCAGCCTCGCACCCGCCAGTTCCTCGAGAAGTTTCTGCTGCAATAATAAGAAAAAATCAGCCCCGACGATTCACCTGTCGGGGCGGGACGCCATTTCAAGCGTGATAAAACAGCTTAACAAATCAGCATAACTCATTAATAACATAAGAGAATGCGATGGCTTGCAAAAGTAATTCATTGCCTGAATAATATAAATTATATATAAATCTGGTGATGCTGCCAACTTACTGATTTAGTGTATGATGGTGTTTTTGAGGTGCTCCAGTGGCTTCTGTTTCTATCAGCTGTCCCTCCTGTTCAGCTACTGACGGGGTGGTGCGTAACGGCAAAAGCACCGCCGGACATCAGCGCTATCTCTGCTCTCACTGCCGTAAAACATGGCAACTGCAGTTCACTTACACCGCTTCTCAACCCGGTACGCACCAGAAAATCATTGATATGGCCATGAATGGCGTTGGATGCCGGGCAACAGCCCGCATTATGGGCGTTGGCCTCAACACGATTTTACGTCACTTAAAAAACTCAGGCCGCAGTCGGTAACCTCGCGCATACAGCCGGGCAGTGACGTCATCGTCTGCGCGGAAATGGACGAACAGTGGGGCTATGTCGGGGCTAAATCGCGCCAGCGCTGGCTGTTTTACGCGTATGACAGGCTCCGGAAGACGGTTGTTGCGCACGTATTCGGTGAACGCACTATGGCGACGCTGGGGCGTCTTATGAGCCTGCTGTCACCCTTTGACGTGGTGATATGGATGACGGATGGCTGGCCGCTGTATGAATCCCGCCTGAAGGGAAAGCTGCACGTAATCAGCAAGCGATATACGCAGCGAATTGAGCGGCATAACCTGAATCTGAGGCAGCACCTGGCACGGCTGGGACGGAAGTCGCTGTCGTTCTCAAAATCGGTGGAGCTGCATGACAAAGTCATCGGGCATTATCTGAACATAAAACACTATCAATAAGTTAGAGTCATTACCTATAAATCTTATTTATGTGATAGTTTGAATTATCATTATAAATGATACTCACTCTCAGGGGCGTTGCGGTTTACTATGCAGGATACGGATTTTTTCAGCTGGCGTCGCACGATGCTGTTGCGTTTTCAGAGGATGGAGGCCGCAGAAGAGGTCTACCATGAAATAGAGCTTCAGGCTCAGCAGCTAGAGTACGATTACTATTCGTTATGTGTTCGCCACCCGGTACCATTCACGCGACCTAAAGTGGCTTTCTACACCAATTACCCTGAGGCGTGGGTTAGTTATTATCAGGCAAAAAACTTTCTCGCAATTGATCCGGTGCTGAACCCTGAAAACTTTAGTCAGGGCCATTTAATGTGGAATGATGACTTATTCAGCGAAGCACAGCCGTTATGGGAAGCCGCGCGCGCACATGGTTTACGCCGCGGTGTCACTCAGTATTTAATGCTGCCAAACCGGGCGCTGGGCTTTTTGTCCTTTTCCCGTAGCAGCGCGCGCGAAATACCCATTCTTAGTGATGAACTGCAATTAAAAATGCAGTTACTGGTGCGCGAAAGTCTGATGGCTCTGATGCGTTTAAATGATGAAATAGTGATGACGCCAGAGATGAATTTCAGCAAGCGCGAAAAAGAAATTTTGAAATGGACGGCGGAAGGGAAGACATCAGCAGAGATAGCGATGATTTTGTCAATCTCTGAGAATACGGTCAATTTCCATCAGAAAAACATGCAGAAAAAAATCAATGCACCGAATAAGACCCAGGTTGCCTGTTACGCGGCCGCTACTGGCTTAATTTGATCTCTTTTCTGTCCTGCGTGCCAGATGCAAAAACCGGCTGAAAGGCACGCTATCAGCCGGTTTTATATTACTGACGGTAGGCTTGTTTAATTTGCTTAACCGTTTTGGAAAATACTGCAGCCTGGGTTTCGTCTTCGATCAGCGCAAGCTGTTTTTCCATCTTTAACATCACGCGGCCCGCGTCAGCTTGTCCCATCGCCTGCAGCATCAGCGTCAGCATCGCTTTCAGGCAGGAGACTTCATTTGCCAGTTCTTGATTATTCTCGGCAGTAGAAAAATCAGGCGTACTCATTTATTTTCCTCGTCATGTTGCAATGAAAATTTGCGGTGAAAAATGTTAAGGCGGCGGAGTATACCATAAGCTTTGCTAAAAATAGCAGTGGTTGTTTTTTGAGCGTATCGTCAACGGTGCTATTAAATGCGTTAATATAATGACCAATAAATATTTTTATCATGAATGTTTTTTGCCCGTATTGTTCGGGTTAATTAATGTTACATATTCAGCGGGCTGATTTTCATTTTTGCTGAATAAAGGTAATTTTTGTCACATTTCGTCGCAGGGCTTACTGTGAAACGATCCGGTAAGCCGTTGGTGACGGGCGTGACCATAACTGTGGACAATCGAATTGACAAAAACGAGAGAAAAATCGAATACCCACCATTTTTAACGTTTCAAAGTTGCAATAAAAACCGCTAATATACGAATGACTAACTATCAGTAGCGTTATCCCTATTTCTGGAGATATTCCTTTGATCAACGTTCTACTTGTTGATGACCACGAACTGGTGCGCGCAGGGATACGACGCATTCTGGAAGATATAAAGGGTATAAAAGTCGTCGGTGAGGCATCGTGCGGTGAAGACGCCGTTAAGTGGTGTCGGGCAAATGCCGTTGACGTGGTGCTAATGGACATGAGTATGCCGGGCATTGGCGGTCTTGAGGCGACGCGTAAAATCGCGCGTTCCACAGCTGATGTCAAAATCATCATGCTTACCGTCCATACAGAAAACCCTTTACCAGCGAAAGTCATGCAGGCCGGTGCTGCGGGCTACCTCAGCAAAGGCGCGGCTCCGCAGGAAGTCGTGAGTGCGATTCGTTCTGTCTATTCAGGGCAGCGTTACATTGCTTCTGACATCGCTCAACAAATGGCGTTAAGCCAGATCGAACCAGAAAAAACAGAAAGCCCATTTGCCAGTTTGTCTGAACGTGAATTGCAGATTATGCTGATGATCACCAAGGGCCAGAAGGTCAATGAGATCTCAGAACAGCTCAATCTCAGTCCGAAAACGGTGAACAGCTACCGCTATCGTATGTTCAGTAAACTAAACATTCATGGCGATGTTGAGCTGACTCACCTGGCAATTCGCCATGGTCTGTGTAATGCGGAGACATTATCAAGTCAGTGAGTGATCAGTTTGACGCAAAAGCGTTTTTAAAAACCGTAACCAGCCAGCCAGGCGTTTATCGCATGTACGATGCTGGTGGTACGGTTATCTATGTCGGCAAAGCGAAAGACCTGAAAAAACGGCTTTCCAGCTATTTCCGTAGCAACCTCGCTTCGCGCAAAACCGAAGCGCTGGTCGCCCAGATCCAGCAAATTGATGTAACGGTTACTCATACAGAAACCGAAGCGCTGTTGCTGGAACACAACTACATCAAACTCTATCAGCCGCGTTACAACGTTTTGCTACGCGATGATAAATCTTATCCTTTTATCTTCCTGAGTGGCGATACCCACCCGCGTCTGGCGATGCATCGTGGTGCGAAGCATGCCAAAGGTGAATATTTCGGCCCGTTCCCGAATGGCTATGCCGTACGTGAAACACTGGCGCTACTGCAAAAGATTTTCCCCATTCGCCAGTGCGAAAATAGTGTTTATCGCAATCGCTCGCGTCCGTGTCTGCAATATCAGATAGGGCGCTGTCTGGGACCGTGCGTTGAAGGACTGGTGAGTGAAGAAGAATACGCTCAGCAGGTCGAGTATGTGCGCCTGTTTTTGTCTGGCAAAGATGATCAGGTGCTTACGCAACTCATTAGTCGTATGGAAACTGCCAGCCAGAATCTGGAGTTTGAAGAAGCGGCACGTATTCGCGACCAAATTCAGGCGGTGCGACGCGTCACCGAAAAACAATTCGTTTCCAATACCGGCGACGACCTCGACGTTATTGGTGTGGCGTTCGATGCGGGCATGGCTTGTGTCCACGTATTGTTCATTCGTCAGGGCAAAGTGCTCGGCAGCCGCAGCTATTTCCCGAAAGTGCCTGGCGGTACGGAACTGAGCGAGGTGGTAGAAACCTTCGTAGGTCAGTTCTATTTACAAGGCAGCCAGATGCGCACCTTACCGGGTGAGATCCTGCTCGATTTTAATCTTAGCGATAAAACGCTGCTCGCCGATTCCCTTTCAGAACTGGCGGGACGCAAGATTAATGTTCAAACCAAACCTCGCGGCGATCGGGCGCGTTATCTGAAACTCGCGCGCACCAATGCGGCGACGGCCTTAACCAGCAAACTTTCGCAGCAATCTACCGTTCACCAGCGGCTTACAGCACTTGCCAGTGTGTTGAAATTGCCGGAAGTGAAGCGGATGGAGTGCTTTGACATCAGCCATACCATGGGTGAACAAACCGTCGCTTCCTGTGTGGTGTTTGATGCTAACGGCCCGCTGCGTGCGGAGTATCGGCGCTATAACATTACTGGCATCACGCCGGGCGATGATTATGCGGCGATGAATCAGGTGCTGCGTCGGCGTTATGGTAAAGCCATCGACGACAGTAAGATCCCGGATGTGATACTTATCGACGGCGGCAAAGGCCAGCTTGCGCAGGCGAAAAATGTCTTCGCCGAACTGGATGTCTCATGGGATAAAAATCATCCGCTGCTACTTGGCGTTGCCAAAGGAGTAGATCGTAAGGCTGGGCTGGAAACGCTGTTCTTTGAGCCGGAAGGTGAGGGATTCAGTTTGCCGCCAGATTCTCCCGCGCTGCATGTTATCCAGCATATTCGCGATGAATCACACGATCACGCGATTGGCGGGCACCGTAAAAAACGGGCGAAGGTCAAAAATACCAGTTCCCTGGAAACCATTGAAGGCGTCGGGCCAAAACGCCGGCAAATGTTGTTGAAATATATGGGCGGTTTGCAAGGTTTACGTAACGCCAGCGTCGAGGAAATTGCAAAAGTGCCGGGTATTTCGCAAGGTCTGGCAGAAAAGATCTTCTGGTCGTTGAAACATTGATGTCTCTGTAGCAACATAGGGGTAATCTTACTGACAACAGATAGTTACCCGTCATTATGCAATTTAATATCCCTACGTTGCTTACACTGTTCCGTGTCATCCTTATCCCATTCTTTGTATTGGTCTTTTATCTGCCTGTCACCTGGTCGCCGTTTGCCGCCGCGCTCATTTTCTGCGTCGCGGCGGTAACTGACTGGTTCGATGGTTTTCTGGCACGCCGCTGGAACCAGAGTACCCGGTTTGGTGCTTTCCTTGACCCTGTAGCAGATAAAGTTCTCGTGGCTATCGCCATGGTGCTGGTAACCGAGCATTATCACAGCTGGTGGGTGACCTTACCGGCGGCAACGATGATCGCCCGTGAAATTATTATTTCTGCGCTACGCGAATGGATGGCGGAGTTGGGTAAACGCAGTAGCGTGGCTGTCTCCTGGATTGGGAAAGTGAAAACCACTGCCCAGATGGTGGCGTTGGCCTGGCTGCTGTGGCGTCCGAACATTTGGGTTGAGTACGCCGGTATTGCACTTTTCTTTGTGGCTGCGGTACTGACTCTGTGGTCAATGTTGCAATATTTGAGCGCTGCGCGTGCAGATTTGCTTGATCAGTGATCGTTTCGGCGCAATTTTCAGCAAACGATCAAAAGTGGTGAAAAATATCGTTGACTCATCGCGCCAGGTAAGTAGAATGCAACGCATCGAACGGCGGCACTGATTGCCAGACGATAATAAAATCAAGTGATTAACTGATTGCTTGATGAATGCGGGAATAGCTCAGTTGGTAGAGCACGACCTTGCCAAGGTCGGGGTCGCGAGTTCGAGTCTCGTTTCCCGCTCCAGTTTAAAAGACATCGGCGTCAGCGGATGTCTGGCTGAAAGGCCTGAAGAATTTGGCGCGTTAACAAAGCGGTTATGTAGCGGATTGCAAATCCGTCTAGTCCGGTTCGACTCCGGAACGCGCCTCCACTTTCTTCCCGAGCCCGGATGGTGGAATCGGTAGACACAAGGGATTTAAAATCCCTCGGCGTTCGCGCTGTGTGGGTTCAAGTCCCACTCCGGGTACCATGGGAAACATCAGAATAATCAAAGCAATAAGCAGTGTCGTGAAACCACCTCCGGGTGGTTTTTTTGTGCATGCAATTCACGCCCTGTGCATATCCTGTGCTCACGGGGTGCAATGAGCTGCAATCTACAGCCTGGCAATGCCGAATTGAACGTGTCGCCTCCAGCATAGAGAACCAGGCCGCTTTGCCTGTTTTCCGGTACTCTTCCGGGAAGGGGGGCCTGCTGAGCAAACTGTAATGCTCTAGCCACCCTGAGTACAAAGTTGCTTAATTCGTGCAATCACCTCATCTCTGTACTTCTTGTGTCCGCGTATAGCCCTTGGATGGGCAATTCTGAAACAGATTGCATTACCTGTTTTGAACTCCCATAGCTTCCCCGGAATGACTGCAGAAGTCTCATAGCCGCCCAGCTCAGTAAGCACCTGTTTTATGATGTAGTCTGTTCTCCGGGCTCCAGATGCAAAGATGATGAAATCAGGCTCAAGGTGTTTAATTTGTACCGCCAGCAGCTTCAGCGAGGCTAATATAACTTCCTGCACTTCATTTTGAGGGCGATTGAGAGGGGTCAGTCCGTCGTAATCCCACGCCAGTAGATTGGCATACACGATTGCCTGGGGAGGAATATTAAGCTCCCGGGCCAGCCTGAAATGATATTGCGTGAAGCGGCTACGTGATTTGAGGTTGGCGGTGCCATAATTTTGTACCGGAAGATGTTTCCTGTAACGATCTACAGCTTCTTCAACCACCTGCCCGATGGTGACGTCAGGTATAAGTCCCAACACCCGTGGTATCGTATTCTTACCATTCAGCGTATTCCAGCCTGCGGTTTCACGTCCAACCAGCATGATTTTTACCGGTGAATGCCAGTATTCTTCAAAGGGCACGGGGTGATGCTGCCAACTTACTGATTTAGTGTATGATGGTGTTTTTGAGGTGCTCCAGTGGCTTCTGTTTCTATCAGCTGTCCCTCCTGTTCAGCTACTGACGGGGTGGTGCGTAACGGCAAAAGCACCGCCGGACATCAGCGCTATCTCTGCTCTCACTGCCGTAAAACATGGCAACTGCAGTTCACTTACACCGCTTCTCAACCCGGTACGCACCAGAAAATCATTGATATGGCCATGAATGGCGTTGGATGCCGGGCAACAGCCCGCATTATGGGCGTTGGCCTCAACACGATTTTACGTCACTTAAAAAACTCAGGCCGCAGTCGGTAACCTCGCGCATACAGCCGGGCAGTGACGTCATCGTCTGCGCGGAAATGGACGAACAGTGGGGCTATGTCGGGGCTAAATCGCGCCAGCGCTGGCTGTTTTACGCGTATGACAGGCTCCGGAAGACGGTTGTTGCGCACGTATTCGGTGAACGCACTATGGCGACGCTGGGGCGTCTTATGAGCCTGCTATCACCCTTTGACGTGGTGATATGGATGACGGATGGCTGGCCGCTGTATGAATCCCGCCTGAAGGGAAAGCTGCACGTAATCAGCAAGCGATATACGCAGCGAATTGAGCGGCATAACCTGAATCTGAGGCAGCACCTGGCACGGCTGGGACGGAAGTCGCTGTCGTTCTCAAAATCGGTGGAGCTGCATGACAAAGTCATCGGGCATTATCTGAACATAAAACACTATCAATAAGTTAGAGTCATTACCAGGGCACGGGTAAAAATACGCCTGAGTATTTATCCTCATTCAGGTTAAATGACTGGGCGTTAACTTCCTGCAATATCCGTTTGTACGCGTCTAATAGCTTTTCCATTCTTCAATCCTGCCCCGTAATAAAAACACCTTCAGATATATATTATTTTCATGATATCAATCAGATACATGAGGATAAATATGCAAAAATCCTTCCGATTCACCAATTCATCCATCAAAGCCCTTCCGGCAAACACAGATACCCGATCTACAGAGCTAGAGGTATCTGATACCGAAGTTATTGGACTCAAGTGCCTCTCAGGTCGAACAGGCAACAAGCGCTTCCTTCTGCGGTATACATTCCACGGTACCAAAAAAAGTATCAGTATTGGCAGATTTCCTGAAATTGATGTGGGAACAGCCCGGCAAATAGCCCGTCGTCACAAAGAAGCGATTGCGCTGGGAAATGACCCTAAAGCGGAGCGAGATAACTACCGCGCGATGCCAACACTTGGTGAGTTTTTCCATCAAACCTATGTTCCTTATATAAAGCGCCATAAAAAGTCATGGGATAAGGATGTTCAGCGTTTCACGCAATACATTGAACCTCGTCTGGGAAAGATACGTTACTGCGATCTCAGGGCCAGAGAGATACAACAGGTGCTGTTTGACATGCTGGAGGGGCGTATTCACGGGCAGCAATATGCGCCGTCTACCTGTAACAGAGCCCTTGCTATTCTGAAAACGATGGGGCGTTATGCGTTGCGACAGGATGTGCTGGAAAAGAATGAAGCCGATAAGATCCCTTTACTGAAAGAGAATAATCAGCGGACGCGCTTTTTTGATGCTGATGAGATCAGGCGCATTCTTGACGCTGCTACCCAATATCCCAACAAAGCTGCCGGGGGATTGATAGCCATGTTGTTGTTAACCGGTACACGCAAATCAGAAATGCTTAATGTCAGGCATGAACATATCGACCGGGCCAATCGTACTCTGTTCATTCCTTATACAAAAAATGGTCGCAGTCGGACGGTATATCTAAGCGATGCCGCATTATCGATTATTGATGCTATCCCACGAGTTGGCAGTAATCCGTATCTGTTCGCCATTAAGGATAATGGCAAACCGATATCGGAACCCCGATGGGCATATGAAAAAATACTGGCACAGTGCGGTATAGACAAGAAGGTAATGACTCCAACTTATTGATAGTGTTTTATGTTCAGATAATGCCCGATGACTTTGTCATGCAGCTCCACCGATTTTGAGAACGACAGCGACTTCCGTCCCAGCCGTGCCAGGTGCTGCCTCAGATTCAGGTTATGCCGCTCAATTCGCTGCGTATATCGCTTGCTGATTACGTGCAGCTTTCCCTTCAGGCGGGATTCATACAGCGGCCAGCCATCCGTCATCCATATCACCACGTCAAAGGGTGACAGCAGGCTCATAAGACGCCCCAGCGTCGCCATAGTGCGTTCACCGAATACGTGCGCAACAACCGTCTTCCGGAGCCTGTCATACGCGTAAAACAGCCAGCGCTGGCGCGATTTAGCCCCGACATAGCCCCACTGTTCGTCCATTTCCGCGCAGACGATGACGTCACTGCCCGGCTGTATGCGCGAGGTTACCGACTGCGGCCTGAGTTTTTTAAGTGACGTAAAATCGTGTTGAGGCCAACGCCCATAATGCGGGCTGTTGCCCGGCATCCAACGCCATTCATGGCCATATCAATGATTTTCTGGTGCGTACCGGGTTGAGAAGCGGTGTAAGTGAACTGCAGTTGCCATGTTTTACGGCAGTGAGAGCAGAGATAGCGCTGATGTCCGGCGGTGCTTTTGCCGTTACGCACCACCCCGTCAGTAGCTGAACAGGAGGGACAGCTGATAGAAACAGAAGCCACTGGAGCACCTCAAAAACACCATCATACACTAAATCAGTAAGTTGGCAGCATCACCGAGCTTGAAGAGTTACCTGAGCTATTAGATAAATTACTCCTTACCACGTCATTTAACGCTCTTTATTATGGTTTCGCTAAGGAAGTTAAACGGCATATTAAATCTACACTTACTGAATCCTTGAAGTCATGGATTGAGGAAGCGGGTACCACTTTTAGGGCAGATCTTTCATTGTTTCTATTCTATATATGGAGCAATAAAATAGAGTTCTCATCAGTAGAGTTCAATGAAAAAGCGGAGGCTACGCCTGGTGTTCCTTTAGTTTCATTTGATGAAGTTAAAAAATACTTAGCTGTGTGCGAACATATTTATTTTGATATTCTGGTTGATAGATTAGCTACACGGCTCGAACATTTTAACCCTAACAAATTCGTCACCATGTATTTAGTTGATGCAATGGACGGTTTCCAGTTTGAAGATTTCCTTGTGGAAGTATTCCAGACTATGGGCTATGACGTCAAAGAAACCAAGAGAACGCAAGATCAGGGGGCAGATCTCTTCGTCACTCGATTTGGTAAGGATATGGTTATTCAGGCGAAAAATTATTCTGGTTCTGTAGGTAACTCGGCGGTGCAGCAGGTGATCTCTGCTAAAACATTCTATGGTTGTGATGAGGCGATGGTTGTGACTAATTCCTACTTCACTCGCTCTGCGAAAGAGTTAGCTGAATCAGCCTTGGTACGTCTGATCGACAGGGATGAACTGCAAAAGTATCTGGATGATTACAATCAGAAGATAATTGAAGATTTCCAGTCAAACTCGTAACTTTGCAGTCATATAGATATAGCACAGGTAGGCCTCCGTGAGAGGGGACTTACCTGTGCAGATTCTGTGCTCAAAGTTATCCAAGTCTATCTATTTACTGCCAATTACAGTAAAATGAGTAAACAATTACAGCAAAGTTTCGCAATGCACTGCTATGTAACTCATTGATCCTGCGTAGAATTTAAAATCCCTCGGCGTTCGCGCTGTGCGGGTTCAAGTCCCGCTCCGGGTACCATGGGAAAGATAAGAATAAAATCAAAGCAATAAGCAGTGTCGTGAAACCACCTTCGGGTGGTTTTTTTGTGCCTGCAACTTGTCGTTACACCCTCCTTAATTTTTAATCACCGGCAAAGCCACTCAAAAAGTATCTCTGATACGGACCGGCATGTAAGATAGGTGCTGGCGAGTTGAGATCCACAAGGAAAAGCGTATGAAAACGGGACCGTTAAACGAAAGTGAGTTGGAATGGCTGGACGATATTCTGACCAAATACAACACTGACCACGCCATCCTTGATGTGGCGGAGCTGGACGGTTTATTGACGGCGGTGTTGAGTTCTCCGCAAGAGATTGAACCGGAACAGTGGCTGGTTGCCGTGTGGGGTGGGGCTGACTATGTGCCGCGCTGGGCGTCAGAGAAAGAGATGACGCGCTTTATGAATCTGGCTTTTCAACATATGGCCGATACCGCAGAGCGTCTAAACGAATTCCCGGAGCAGTTTGAGCCGTTATTCGGCTTGCGAGAAGTTGATGGCAGCGAGCTGACGATTGTTGAGGAGTGGTGCTTTGGCTATATGCGGGGCGTGGCACTTTCTGACTGGTCAACGTTGCCCGATTCGTTAAAACCAGCGCTGGAGGCGATTGCGCTGCACGGTACTGAGGAAAACTTCGAGCGGGTAGAGAAAATGTCGCCAGAAGCGTTTGAAGAGAGCGTAGATGCCATTCGACTGGCGGCGCTTGATCTACATGCGTACTGGATGGCGCATCCGCAGGAAAAAGCTGTTCAGCAACCGATCAAAGCAGAAGAGAAACCGGGGCGTAACGATCCTTGCCCGTGCGGTAGTGGTAAGAAATTTAAGCAGTGCTGCCTGCATTAAGAGGTCAAATTGGGTGTCAGCGTTAATTCTGGCACCCAATAAGGAATTTGAGGCTATCTGATCACCCCACTTCTGGTAACAACCCTGCTGCAATCAAAAATTGCACGCCAATCACAGCAATACCACAGAGAAACACCACCACCAGCGCCGGACGACCACCTTTCACCCGGTAACCCGCCTGAGGATTGTGCTTTCTGCTTTGCCAGGTCAACAGCGAAGGGATAATCAATGCCAGTACCGCCAGCGCCACACCGGCGTAACCCAGCGCCATCACAAATCCTCGTGGATAAAACAGTGCAAACGCCAACGGCGGCAGAAAGGTAATTGCACCAGTTTGCAACCGTCCACCAACGGTATTTGAACGCTGAAATAAATCAGCCAGATAATCAAATAAGCCTAACGCAACGCCGAGAAATGACGTGGCGAGGGCTAAATCAGCAAATAAATGCACTGCCAGCTCAACATGCGGAGAGGCCACCATTTCGCGTAACGCCTGTAACAGCCCGTTTAATCCAGCATGATTAGCCAGCAATCCCATAAAGGTTGTTGAATCAATGCTGCCAAGCGTTGCCACCTGCCAGAAAATATATGCCACCAGGGGGATCGCACTACCGGTTATAAACACCCAGCGTAGCTTACGAACGTTGCCATCCATATAGCTGACAATACTCGGCACGCTACCGTGAAAACCAAATGAGGTAAAAATCACCGGGATTGCTGACAGAGCCAGCCCCTGTTGCAACGGCAGGGTTAAAAGATTCACTTTGTGAATATGCGGTAGCAGCAATACCAGCATCACCACCAGAAAAATAATTTTGGCGCTGAACAGAAAACGGTTAAATAAATCGACCAGCGATGTTCCAACACAAACCACGCCACCGGCAACAAAAGTGAACAACAGCACGCCAGCGGTTGCCGACATTGAAATACCTGTCCAGTCGCTGATGCTGGAGGCCAACAATTCACCGGCACCGCTGATGTATGCCGCAGTCAGAGCATACATTAAGAACATCATACTGAAGCCCGTCAGCCATTGACCGTAGCGTCCCAGATAGCGTTTTGCCAGCGTGCCCAGACCGGTATCTGCCGGAACATGCTGGTACACCTCCAGCAGTAATAGCGCCGTGTAGCACATCAACGCCCAAAGCCCAATCAACAAGATTAACGTAACGCTAAAACCAACACCGGCCGCAGCCAGCGGCATTGCCAGCATGCCTGCGCCAATTGTGGTTCCCGCCACGATAAAAACACTTCCCAGGGTTCTGTTTTTCACGCTTTCTTCTGTCCTGACGATCTTTATGAGTGATATCTGCGGCGCAGGTTAAGGCATAACGGCTGCTTCGTCAAACCGACGTTACATATGGTGTAAATATAAATGTACAATAAAAAGCATTCAGTCCTGCGCTGGCGCAAAGTCTTCATAAGCGGTAATCGCTACGCTAGGCTTTTTTTTGAGGAGGAACGATGGACTCTATTCACGGTCATGAAGTGTTAAATATGATGATTGAATCAGGCGAGCAATATACGCATGCCAGTCTGGAAGCAGCAATTAAAGCGCGTTTTGGTGAACAGGCACGTTTTCACACCTGCTCGGCAGAAGGGATGACTGCGGGAGAGCTGGTAGAGTTTCTGGCAGCAAAAGGCAAATTTATACCTTCAGAAGACGGTTTTTCGACCGATCAGAGTAAGATTTGCCGTCACTGATTTGAAACGGCGGCAGAAAACCTGCCGCCTGAGAGCATTAGTTTTGTGTGTCGAGGGTAGAGAGTTCTTTGTCGATAAAATACAGACCTTCGCCGCTTTTGCCTGCCAGGCTTAATTTATCAATAATCGATTTGAACAGTTTCTCTTCTTCATGCTGCTCAGAAACATACCATTGCAGGAAATTAAATGTTGGGTAGTCCTGATTGGTCATTGCAGCATGAGCCAGTTCGTTAATTTTCTGCGTGATTAATTGTTCGTGTTTATAGGTTTCCTGGAATAATTCATCAAGTGAGGAATATTCAGCAAACGGAGATTCAACGGTATTAATACGCGGTAAATTGCCGGTATCAGTCAGGTAATCAAACAGACGCTGCATATGCGTCATCTCTTCCTGGGCGTGACGGCGCAGGAACGCGGCAGCACCTTCGAAGGTATGATAGCTGCACCAGGCGCTCATTTGCTGATAAAGCAGTGAAGAGTACAGTTCCAGGTTCATCTGCTCATTAAGTTTTTCAATCATTTCTGGTTTCAGCATGATAGTGCTCCACAAAGGTTATATTTGTTGCTGTGGCGTCACTATAATTTGTTATTTTATTATTTGCAAAAGGTAAAATATAAACTTCAATTATTAAAAATACGAATGGGAATAAAACGCATTACCGCTATTTCTTTAATCAGCGAAGATCCCCTCGCTGATTAAAATATTTAGAGAAAGATAGGGAAGGCGGAATGATGGCACTGATATGACAAAGTGAATTCCGTATTCAAACATAAGGAACCCGCAAAAAGGCTACAGTTGCCTACTGGCTGACCAAAGGGGACCGCGTGGGTATAGCCTTCCTGCTGGCATGCGCGATCGGCGATCCCGCGACTGACATAACGATCGGTATGGGCATGCTGCAAAAAAGCCTGGTCATAAACTAACCGTACAATACCTGTTGCCGCGTCAACTTCGCTCACATGGGCTTGGCGAGTAACCGTACACCCCGCCAGCGTTATTAATGAAAGAGTCAGAATCAGAAGTCTCATGGTCCAGCCAGAAGAGTAAGAGAAAGCACTATTTTACGCGTTACAGTGCTGCGACAATGGCCAGAAAAGACGCCTGGCAGGCGCTATTTCTTGCCATCTGTAGGTGTCAGAAATAGGGGGGCTGTTTTTTGATTATCATTTTTATAACATTAAAGGGGTATTTATGTGATTTGCATCACATAAAGATTGATTTTTGTGATGGTTGTCATATTATAAGCGCAAAGACAATAACACCTGTATAACAAATGGTCGGAGTGCCGCGATGAAACTGCGCAAAATCCTGAAAAGTATGTTCAATAACTATTGCAAGACGTTCAAAGACGTACCGCCAGGCAATATGTTCCGATAACAAAAAACCTGCTCCGGCAGGTTTTTTTGTGTCCTGATGACGGTGGATGTGACTATCGCTGAAGATGTGAAGCCGCTACTATAACGGCTTTCAAAATGCTATCAGGAGTTTACGATGTCCCAGCCGCTGAATGCCGATCAGGAACTGGTTTCTGATGTGGTTGCTTGCCAGTTGGTTATCAAACAAATTCTGGATGTTCTCGATGTAATCGCGCCCGTTGAAGTTCGTGAAAAAATGTCCAGTCAGCTGAAGAATATCGACTTTACTAACCATCCCGCCGCCGCAGACCCGGTCACCATGCGGGCAATCCAAAAAGCCATCGCGCTTATTGAACTCAAGTTTACCCCACAGGGTGAATCCCATTAAAAAAACCGCTGCTTCAAACAGATGAGGCAGCGGTTTCTCAAAACCTTCATCGGCGCAATGCATTAGCGCCGATGATGATCAATGCAGCTGGTGTGACACGACATTCAGAACATGTTGGTCGGTCTGCACAGGGCACATACCCGCAAGTTTCGCACTGCGCACTTCATCAAGAATGGTTTGCAGCAACAGACCATCATGCTGCTGTTCTTTTTCCAGATCGCGCAGGAAATTGACGGTTGAATCATCATTCAGTTCTTTCGCTTCATCGGCTAACTGTGCCAACGTACTAGAACGTTGCTCGTATTCTTCCATCGTTTTTTGGAACAGTTCTTCCAGAGAGTTCAGTTTTTCACCGGGAACATCAATGGCTTTAACGATGGGGGTAGCGCCGACACTCTTCATAAAGTTAAACATGCGCATCATTTGGGTCACATTACTCTGTGCCAGGGCGCGAAGGAAAGTGGCGGTGCCGTTCAGACTCTGTTCAGAACACCAGTTACTCAGGTGAAGGTAGAGATTGGATGCGTAAAACTCGCGGTTCATTTGAGAGTTGAGTTTGAGAAGCATTCCAGCGGTTGCCATACCTAATATCCTTATATCCAGAAGTGGAGAGGTGCAAGATAAATCAAAACACCATAATTACTGTTTGCAGAATAATTCCTTTCTGCCGGTCCGAAATGTGATCGTGGAGTCAATTCTGACGATGATCTGAAATAAGAATAACGTCTGAACGGGTATAAGAAAATGCTTAAATCATCAAGTTTATATATTTTTACATTTCATTGATGAAATCAATGTAACTGCAATGAATTTTAATGATAGTGCTTTTTGTATCTTGTTGATATTAATCAATGAATTTGAATTCATGATGAAGTGATGATTTTATAAAACGTTTTTTCATTTTTGCGAGATGGCTCTCATTATACGTGTTCTGTTAATTAATGAGCACAGTGATAATTAATGACGAAATGAATGACGTGCATTTTCCACATCTTTGAGTTGCGGTTATTACACCATTTCAAAAACTCAACGCCAGGTAATGCGGCCTATTGACTGGTTAAAAAGAAGACATCCCGCATGGGTACCAAAGACAACAAGGATTTCCAGGCTAATCTTATGGATTAATCTGCTGTGCATTCGACAATTTGTCTGACAAATTGGCTTTCCCTTATGTCTTTTCCCGCTAAATTTATGCACGTTCTCACTGTAATTCTGCGATGTGATATTGCTCTCCTATGGAGAATTAATTTCTCGCTAAAACTATGTCAACACAGTCACTTATCTTTTAGTTAAAAGGTAATGCTTTGTTTTCCGATTAATTTAACGAATGTCATTCGTTTTTGCCCTACACAAAACGACACTAAAGCTGGAGAGAACCATGCACAAATTTACTAAAGCCCTGGCAGCCATTGGTCTGGCAGCCGTTATGTCACAATCCGCTATGGCGGAGAACCTGAAGCTCGGTTTTCTGGTGAAGCAACCGGAAGAGCCGTGGTTCCAGACCGAATGGAAGTTTGCCGATAAAGCCGGGAAGGATTTAGGGTTTGAGGTTATTAAGATTGCCGTGCCGGATGGCGAAAAAACATTGAACGCGATCGACAGCCTGGCTGCCAGTGGCGCAAAAGGTTTCGTTATTTGTACTCCGGACCCCAAACTCGGCTCTGCCATCGTCGCGAAAGCGCGTGGCTACGATATGAAAGTCATTGCCGTGGATGACCAGTTTGTTAACGCCAAAGGTAAGCCAATGGATACCGTTCCGCTGGTGATGATGGCGGCGACTAAAATTGGCGAACGTCAGGGCCAGGAACTGTATAAAGAGATGCAGAAACGTGGCTGGGATGTCAAAGAAAGCGCGGTGATGGCGATTACCGCCAACGAACTGGATACCGCCCGCCGCCGTACTACGGGATCTATGGATGCGCTGAAAGCGGCCGGATTCCCGGAAAAACAAATTTATCAGGTACCTACCAAATCTAACGACATCCCGGGGGCATTTGACGCTGCCAACTCAATGCTGGTTCAACATCCGGAAGTTAAACATTGGCTGATCGTCGGTATGAACGACAGCACCGTGCTGGGCGGCGTACGCGCGACGGAAGGTCAGGGCTTTAAAGCGGCCGATATCATCGGCATTGGCATTAACGGTGTGGATGCGGTGAGCGAACTGTCTAAAGCACAGGCAACCGGCTTCTACGGTTCCCTGCTGCCAAGCCCGGACGTACATGGCTATAAATCCAGCGAAATGCTTTACAACTGGGTAGCAAAAGACGTTGAACCGCCAAAATTTACCGAAGTTACCGACGTGGTACTGATCACGCGTGACAACTTTAAAGAAGAACTGGAGAAAAAAGGTTTAGGCGGTAAGTAATTTGCCGGAAAAATTCCCCTCTGCATGATGCAGAGGGGGTGTGAACGACCAGTGATTCACGGAGACGTTATGCAACAGTCTACCCCGTATCTCTCATTTCGCGGCATCGGTAAAACGTTTCCCGGCGTTAAGGCGCTGACGGATATTAGTTTTGACTGCTATGCCGGTCAGGTTCATGCGTTGATGGGTGAAAATGGCGCAGGAAAATCAACTCTCTTAAAAATCCTCAGCGGCAACTATGCGCCAACCACGGGTTCTGTAGTGATTAATGGGCAGGAAATGTCCTTTTCCGACACGACCGCAGCACTTAACGCGGGCGTGGCGATTATTTACCAGGAACTGCATCTCGTGCCGGAAATGACCGTCGCGGAAAACATCTATCTCGGCCAGCTGCCGCATAAAGGCGGCATTGTGAATCGCTCATTGCTGAATTATGAGGCGGGTTTACAACTTAAACATCTTGGTATGGATATTGACCCGGACACGCCGCTGAAATATCTCTCCATTGGTCAGTGGCAGATGGTTGAAATCGCCAAAGCGCTGGCGCGTAACGCCAAAATTATCGCCTTTGATGAGCCAACCAGCTCCCTCTCTGCCCGTGAAATCGACAATCTTTTCCGCGTTATTCGTGAACTGCGAAAAGAGGGGCGGGTAATCTTATACGTTTCTCACCGTATGGAAGAAATATTTGCCCTCAGCGATGCCATTACTGTCTTTAAAGATGGACGTTATGTCAAAACCTTTACCGATATGCAGCAGGTTGACCACGACGCGCTGGTGCAGGCGATGGTCGGGCGCGACATTGGCGATATCTACGGCTGGCAACCGCGTAGTTATGGCGAGGAGCGCCTACGTCTTGATGCTGTGAAAGCACCAGGCGTGCGTACGCCAATAAGTCTGGCGGTTCGCAGTGGTGAAATTGTTGGGCTGTTTGGTCTGGTAGGGGCGGGGCGTAGCGAATTAATGAAAGGCATGTTTGGCGGGACGCAAATCACCGCCGGTCAGGTTTATATCGACCAACAGCCGATCGATATTCGTAAACCGAGCCACGCCATTGCCGCAGGCATGATGCTCTGCCCGGAAGATCGCAAAGCGGAAGGCATTATTCCCGTGCACTCCGTTCGCGACAATATCAACATCAGTGCCAGACGTAAACATGTGCTCGGCGGTTGTGTAATCAACAACGGTTGGGAAGAAAACAATGCCGATCACCACATTCGTTCGCTCAACATCAAAACGCCGGGCGCGGAGCAACTGATCATGAATCTCTCAGGCGGAAATCAGCAAAAAGCCATTCTGGGCCGCTGGTTATCGGAAGAGATGAAGGTCATTTTGCTGGATGAACCTACGCGCGGCATTGATGTTGGCGCTAAGCACGAAATATATAACGTAATTTATGCGCTGGCGGCGCAGGGCGTGGCGGTGCTGTTTGCCTCCAGCGACTTACCTGAAGTCCTCGGCGTTGCCGACCGGATTGTGGTGATGCGGGAAGGTGAAATCGCCGGTGAATTGTTACACGAGCAGGCAGATGAGCGTCAGGCACTGAGCCTTGCGATGCCTAAAGTCAGCCAGGCTGTTGCCTGAGTAAGGAGAGTATGATGTCTTCTGTTTCTACATCGGGGTCTGGCGCACCTAAGTCGTCATTCAGCTTCGGGCGTATCTGGGATCAGTACGGCATGCTGGTGGTGTTTGCGGTGCTCTTTATCGCCTGTGCCATTTTTGTCCCAAATTTTGCCACCTTCATTAATATGAAAGGGTTGGGCCTGGCAATTTCCATGTCGGGGATGGTGGCTTGTGGCATGTTGTTCTGCCTCGCTTCCGGTGACTTTGACCTTTCTGTCGCCTCCGTAATTGCCTGTGCGGGTGTCACCACGGCGGTGTTTATTAACCTGACTGAAAGCCTGTGGATTGGCGTGGCAGCGGGGTTGTTGCTGGGCGTTCTCTGTGGCCTGGTCAATGGCTTTGTTATCGCCAAACTGAAAATAAATGCTCTGATCACGACATTGGCAACGATGCAGATTGTTCGAGGTCTGGCGTACATCATTTCAGACGGTAAAGCGGTCGGTATCGAAGATGAAAGCTTCTTTGCCCTTGGTTACGCCAACTGGTTCGGTCTGCCTGCGCCAATCTGGCTCACCGTCGCGTGTCTGATTATCTTTGGTTTGCTGCTGAATAAAACCACCTTTGGTCGTAACACCCTGGCGATTGGCGGGAACGAAGAGGCCGCGCGTCTGGCGGGTGTACCGGTTGTTCGCACCAAAATTATTATCTTTGTTCTCTCAGGCCTGGTATCAGCGATAGCCGGAATTATTCTGGCTTCACGTATGACCAGTGGGCAGCCAATGACGTCGATTGGTTATGAGCTGATTGTTATCTCCGCCTGCGTTTTAGGTGGCGTTTCTCTGAAAGGTGGCATCGGAAAAATCTCATATGTGGTGGCGGGTATCTTAATTTTAGGCACCGTGGAAAACGCCATGAACCTGCTTAATATTTCTCCTTTCGCGCAGTACGTGGTTCGCGGCTTAATCCTGCTGGCAGCGGTGATCTTCGACCGTTACAAGCAAAAAGCGAAACGCACTGTCTGATGCTTTTTTCTGCAATAATTTAGCGTTTTTTCCCACCATAGCCAACCGCCATAACGGTTGGCTGTTCTTCGTTGCAAATGGCGACCCCCGTCACACTGTCTATACTTACATGTCTGTAAAGCGCGTTCTGCGCAACACAATAAGAAAAGAGAAGGAGGAGAACCGGGTGACAGAACCGTTAACCGAAACCCCTGAACTATCCGCGAAATATGCCTGGTTTTTTGATCTTGATGGAACGCTGGCGGAAATCAAACCGCATCCCGATCAGGTCGTCGTGCCTGACAATATTCTGCAAGGACTACAGCTACTGGCAACCGCAAGTGATGGTGCATTGGCATTGATATCAGGGCGCTCAATGGTGGAGCTTGACGCACTGGCAAAACCTTATCGCTTCCCGTTAGCGGGCGTGCATGGGGCGGAGCGCCGTGACATCAATGGTAAAACACATATCGTTCATCTGCCGGATGCGATTGCGCGTGATATTAGCGTGCAACTGCATACAGTCATCGCTCAGTATCCCGGCGCGGAGCTGGAGGCGAAAGGGATGGCTTTTGCGCTGCATTATCGTCAGGCTCCGCAGCATGAAGACGCATTAATGACATTAGCGCAACGTATTACTCAGATCTGGCCACAAATGGCGTTACAGCAGGGAAAGTGTGTTGTCGAGATCAAACCGAGAGGTACCAGTAAAGGTGAGGCAATTGCAGCTTTTATGCAGGAAGCTCCCTTTATCGGGCGAACGCCCGTATTTCTGGGCGATGATTTAACCGATGAATCTGGCTTCGCAGTCGTTAACCGACTGGGCGGAATGTCAGTAAAAATTGGCACAGGTGCAACTCAGGCATCATGGCGACTGGCGGGTGTGCCGGATGTCTGGAGCTGGCTTGAAATGATAACCACCGCATTACAACAAAAAAGAGAAAATAACAGGAGTGATGACTATGAGTCGTTTAGTCGTAGTATCTAACCGGATTGCACCACCAGACGAGCACGCCGCCAGTGCCGGTGGCCTTGCCGTTGGCATACTGGGGGCACTGAAAGCCGCAGGCGGACTGTGGTTTGGCTGGAGTGGTGAAACAGGGAATGAGGATCAGCCGCTAAAAAAGGTGAAAAAAGGTAACATTACGTGGGCCTCTTTTAACCTCAGCGAACAGGACCTTGACGAATACTACAACCAATTCTCCAATGCCGTTCTCTGGCCCGCTTTTCATTATCGGCTCGATCTGGTGCAATTTCAGCGTCCTGCCTGGGACGGCTATCTACGCGTAAATGCGTTGCTGGCAGATAAATTACTGCCGCTGTTGCAAGACGATGACATTATCTGGATCCACGATTATCACCTGTTGCCATTTGCGCATGAATTACGCAAACGGGGAGTGAATAATCGCATTGGTTTCTTTCTGCATATTCCTTTCCCGACACCGGAAATCTTCAACGCGCTGCCGACATATGACACCTTGCTTGAACAGCTTTGTGATTATGATTTGCTGGGTTTCCAGACAGAAAACGATCGTCTGGCGTTCCTGGATTGTCTTTCTAACCTGACCCGCGTCACGACACGTAGCGCAAAAAGCCATACAGCCTGGGGCAAAGCATTTCGAACAGAAGTCTACCCGATCGGCATTGAACCGAAAGAAATAGCCAAACAGGCTGCCGGGCCACTGCCGCCAAAACTGGCGCAACTTAAAGCGGAACTGAAAAACGTACAAAATATCTTTTCTGTCGAACGGCTGGATTATTCCAAAGGTTTGCCAGAGCGTTTTCTCGCCTATGAAGCGTTGCTGGAAAAATATCCGCAGCATCATGGTAAAATTCGTTATACCCAGATTGCACCAACGTCGCGTGGTGATGTGCAAGCCTATCAGGATATTCGTCATCAGCTCGAAAATGAAGCTGGACGAATTAATGGTAAATACGGGCAATTAGGCTGGACGCCGCTTTATTATTTGAATCAGCATTTTGACCGTAAATTACTGATGAAAATATTCCGCTACTCTGACGTGGGCTTAGTGACGCCACTGCGTGACGGGATGAACCTGGTAGCAAAAGAGTATGTTGCTGCTCAGGACCCAGCCAATCCGGGCGTTCTTGTTCTTTCGCAATTTGCGGGAGCGGCAAACGAGTTAACGTCGGCGTTAATTGTTAACCCCTACGATCGTGACGAAGTTGCAGCTGCGCTGGATCGTGCATTGACTATGTCGCTGGCGGAACGTATTTCCCGTCATGCAGAAATGCTGGACGTTATCGTGAAAAACGATATTAACCACTGGCAGGAGTGCTTCATTAGCGACCTAAAGCAGATAGTTCCGCGAAGCGCGGAAAGCCAGCAGCGCGATAAAGTTGCTACCTTTCCAAAGCTTGCGTAGGAGCGGTTAATCACCCGTAAGTGGAACTAACAGCACATCGACCTCACTTGAGGCAATCACTCTTTTCGCCGAGCAGGATGCTCGCGAAAAGAAACTGTGATTGTGATTACCGCAAATCACCAAATCGAAATGATGTTTGTGACATACTTCCAGAATATGTTCGCTTAACTCACCGTAGGCAATAAACGTCTTGTCAACGGGATACCCCGCATCCTGAATTAACTTATCAAGAAAGCTTTGCGTTTCTTCTTGCATCACGCTGCGTAAATCTTCAAGCATCGGCGCGGCTAATTGATTGTACATTTCCGGGTCGGAAGCGAGAGTAATTAAACTGATGTGTCCCTTTACTGGCCTGGCGATAGATACCGCTTTTGCCAGCAGTTGCTGACTTTCCGGTGTAACCGCAACAGCGACAAGAATATTGCTATAGCTCATAACCTGTTCCTTATTCTGTGAACTTCAGGTGACATTAAAGCTTTACTCCTAATGGAGAAACGACGCAATCCCAACTCGGTCAAACAGGTAAATATTAGTCTGATTATTAGTAAAGACAATTAATCAATCACTCCCGGTGATCATATAATTTCAAATGTAATTATAAGAAAATAGTGTACTGATTCTCCGCATTAAACAAGTGGTTAATATATGTAAAACATTTCATTAACATTATGTTGATTGTTGCCTTTCTTTGTATTTAATTAGTTTGTTGTGCGGTAAGTGTCTGTTTAAAAATAGCTTATCTGGTATTGCATGAAAGTGATTATTTATAGCAGATGATTATTTACGGTGAGTTATTTTAACTGTGCGCAACATCCCATTTCGATTATTCCTGTTTCATTTTTGCTTGCTAGCGTAGCGAAAAACTTTTTAACAGATTGAAATACACCCAAAACAAAAGTATGACTTATACATTTATGTTAAGTAACTGAGTGTTTTGTGTGATCTGCATCACACATTATTGAAAATCGCAGCCCCCTGCGTTGTATGTGCGTGTAGTGACGAGTACAGTTGCGTCGATTTAGGAAAAATCTTAGATAAGTGTAAAGGCCCCCTTCTATTTGTAAGGACTTATTAAACCAAAAAGGTGGCTCTGCTTATTGCAGCTTATCGCAACTATTCTAATGCTAATTATTTTTACCGGGGCTTCCCGGCGACATCACAGGGTGCGGTGAAACCGCATAAAAATAAAGTTGGTTATTCTGGGTGGGAATAATGCATACCTCCGAGTTGCTGAAACACATTTATGACATCAACTTGTCATATTTACTACTTGCACAGCGTCTGATTGTTCAGGACAAAGCGTCCGCTATGTTTCGTCTCGGCATAAATGAAGAAATGGCGACAACATTAGCGGCACTGACTCTTCCGCAAATGGTTAAGCTGGCAGAAACCAATCAGCTGGTTTGTCACTTCCGTTTTGACAGCCACCAGACGATTACTCAGTTGACGCAAGATTCCCGCGTTGACGATCTCCAGCAAATTCATACCGGCATCATGCTCTCAACACGCTTGCTGAATGATGTTAATCAGCCTGAAGAAGCGCTGCGCAAGAAAAGGGCCTGATCATGAGTGAAAAAAGCATTGTTCAGGAAGCGCGGGATATTCAGCTGGCAATGGAATTGATCACCCTGGGCGCTCGTTTGCAGATGCTGGAAAGCGAAACACAGTTAAGTCGCGGACGCCTGATAAAACTTTATAAAGAACTGCGCGGAAGCCCACCGCCGAAAGGCATGCTGCCATTCTCAACCGACTGGTTTATGACCTGGGAACAAAACGTTCATGCTTCGATGTTCTGTAATGCATGGCAGTTTTTACTGAAAACCGGTTTGTGTAATGGCGTCGATGCGGTGATCAAAGCCTACCGTTTATACCTTGAACAGTGCCCACAAGCAGAAGAAGGACCACTGCTGGCATTAACTCGTGCCTGGACATTGGTGCGGTTTGTTGAAAGTGGATTACTGCAACTTTCCAGCTGCAACTGCTGCGGCGGCAATTTTATTACCCACGCTCACCAGCCTGTTGGCAGCTTTGCCTGCAGCTTATGTCAACCGCCATCCAGGGCAGTAAAAAGACGTAAACTTTCCCAGAATCCTGCCGATATTATCCCACAACTGCTGGATGAACAGAGAGTACAGGCTGTTTAACTGATACGGTGAGGCGCAACATTCCAGCAGCGGTAACGACGTACCGCTGCTTTTTTTTGCCCCAATCGCGCGTTAACGCCTGACGACTGAACATCCTGTCATGGTCAACAGTGGAAGGATGATGTCGTGCTTATCTTATTAGGTTACCTGGTTGTTCTCGGTACAGTTTTCGGCGGTTATTTGATGACCGGTGGAAGCCTTGGAGCACTCTATCAACCCGCTGAACTGGTGATTATTGCCGGTGCAGGGATTGGGTCGTTTATCGTCGGCAATAATGGCAAAGCGATTAAAGGCACGCTGAAGGCGCTGCCGTTGCTGTTTCGTCGCTCCAAATACACCAAAGCAATGTATATGGATCTGCTGGCTCTGCTTTATCGGTTGATGGCAAAATCGCGGCAGATGGGGATGTTTTCGCTGGAACGTGATATTGAAAATCCCCGTGAGAGCGAGATCTTCGCCAGCTACCCACGCATCCTCGCGGATAGCGTCATGCTTGATTTTATCGTCGATTATCTGCGCCTGATTATCAGCGGTCACATGAACACCTTCGAAATCGAAGCCCTGATGGATGAAGAGATTGAGACGCACGAAAGCGAGGCAGAAGTCCCGGCGAACAGTCTGGCGCTGGTCGGGGACTCACTTCCGGCGTTTGGTATTGTTGCGGCTGTAATGGGGGTCGTTCACGCGTTAGGTTCAGCCGATCGTCCTGCCGCCGAGCTGGGTGCGCTTATCGCACATGCGATGGTGGGGACTTTCCTCGGCATTTTATTGGCTTACGGATTTATTTCCCCATTAGCGACTGTTTTACGTCAGAAAAGCGCCGAAACCAGCAAAATGATGCAGTGCGTCAAAGTCACTCTGCTTTCTAATCTGAACGGTTACGCACCGCCTATCGCCGTTGAGTTTGGTCGCAAAACGCTCTATTCCAGCGAACGTCCGTCGTTTATTGAACTGGAAGAGCATGTGCGTGCGGTGAAAAATCCGCAACAACAGACGACAACCGAGGAAGCATGAAGAATCAAGCGCATCCGATTATTGTCGTCAAACGACGCAAAGCCAAAAGCCACGGGGCAGCACATGGATCGTGGAAGATTGCTTATGCCGACTTTATGACTGCGATGATGGCCTTTTTTCTGGTGATGTGGCTGATCTCCATCTCCAGCCCAAAAGAGCTGATTCAGATTGCGGAGTACTTCCGGACTCCACTGGCGACTGCGGTTACGGGCGGCGATCGCATTTCTAATAGTGAAAGCCCAATTCCCGGCGGTGGTGATGATTACACCCAAAGCCAGGGGGAAGTGAATAAGCAGCCGAACATCGAAGAGCTGAAAAAACGCATGGAGCAAAGTCGATTGCGGAAATTGCGGGGTGATCTCGACCAGTTGATAGAGTCCGATCCGAAACTGCGGGCGTTACGTCCCCATCTCAAAATCGATCTGGTCCAGGAAGGTCTACGTATTCAGATCATCGATAGCCAGAATCGCCCGATGTTTAGAACCGGCAGTGCCGATGTCGAACCCTATATGCGCGACATTCTGCGCGCCATTGCGCCTGTACTGAACGGTATTCCCAACCGTATTAGCCTTTCAGGTCATACCGATGATTTCCCCTACGCCAGCGGTGAGAAAGGATATAGCAACTGGGAGCTTTCTGCCGATCGGGCCAATGCATCCCGCCGCGAACTGATGGTCGGAGGGTTGGATAGCGGCAAAGTGTTACGTGTCGTCGGCATGGCGGCAACGATGCGCTTAAGCGATCGCGGACCTGATGATGCCGTCAACCGTCGCATCAGCCTGCTGGTACTGAACAAACAAGCCGAACAGGCCATTTTGCATGAAAACGCCGAAAGCCAGAATGAGCCAGTAAGCGCCCTGGAAAAACCTGAGGTTGCACCACAGGTCAGTGTTCCCACAATGCCATCAGCCGAACCGAGGTGACAGCGTGAGCATGGATATAAGCGATTTTTATCAGACATTTTTTGATGAAGCGGACGAACTGTTGGCTGACATGGAGCAGCATTTGCTGGTTTTGCAGCCGGAAGCGCCAGATGCCGAACAATTGAATGCCATCTTTCGGGCTGCCCACTCGATCAAAGGAGGGGCAGGAACTTTTGGCTTCAGCGTTTTGCAGGAAACCACGCATCTGATGGAAAACCTGCTCGATGAAGCCAGACGAGGTGAGATGCAACTCAACACCGACATTATCAATCTGTTTTTGGAAACGAAGGACATCATGCAAGAACAGCTCGACGCTTATAAACAGTCGCAAGAGCCGGATGCCGCCAGCTTCGATTATATCTGCCAGGCCTTGCGTCAACTGGCATTAGAAGCGAAAGGCGAAACGCCATCCGCAGTGACCCGATTAAGTGTGGTTGCCAAAAGTGAACCGCAAGATGAGCAGAGTCGCAGTCAGTCGCCGCGACGAATTATCCTTTCGCGCCTGAAGGCCGGGGAAGTCGACCTGCTGGAAGAAGAACTGGGACATCTGACAACGTTAACTGACGTGGTGAAAGGGGCGGATTCGCTCTCGGCAATATTACCGGGCGACATCGCCGAAGATGACATCACAGCGGTACTCTGTTTTGTGATTGAAGCCAATCAGATTACCTTTGAAACAGTAGAAGTCTCGCCAAAAATATCCACCCCACCAGTGCTTAAACTGGCAGCCGAACAAGCGCCAACCGGCCGCGTGGAGCGGGAAAAAACGACGCGCAGCAATGAATCCACCAGCATCCGTGTAGCGGTAGAAAAGGTTGATCAATTAATTAACCTCGTCGGCGAGCTGGTTATCACCCAGTCCATGCTTGCCCAGCGTTCCAGCGAACTGGACCCGGTTAATCATGGTGATTTGATAACCAGCATGGGGCAGTTACAACGTAACGCCCGTGATTTGCAGGAATCAGTGATGTCGATTCGCATGATGCCGATGGAATATGTTTTTAGTCGCTATCCCCGGCTGGTGCGTGATCTGGCGGGAAAACTCGGCAAGCAGGTAGAACTGACGCTGGTGGGCAGTTCTACTGAACTCGACAAAAGCCTGATAGAACGCATTATCGACCCGCTGACCCACCTGGTACGCAATAGCCTCGATCACGGTATTGAACTGCCAGAAAAACGGCTCGCCGCAGGTAAAAACAGCGTCGGAAATTTAATTCTGTCTGCCGAACATCAGGGCGGCAACATTTGCATTGAAGTGACCGACGATGGGGCGGGGCTAAACCGTGAGCGAATTCTGGCAAAAGCGGCCTCGCAAGGTTTGACTGTCAGCGAAAATATGAGCGACGACGAAGTCGCGATGCTGATATTTGCACCTGGCTTCTCCACGGCAGAGCAGGTCACCGACGTCTCCGGGCGCGGCGTCGGCATGGACGTCGTTAAACGTAATATCCAGGAGATGGGCGGTCATGTCGAAATCCAGTCGAAGCAGGGTACTGGCACTACGATCCGCATTTTACTGCCGCTGACGCTGGCCATCCTCGACGGCATGTCCGTACGCGTTGCGGATGAAGTTTTCATTCTGCCGCTGAATGCTGTTATGGAATCACTGCAACCCCGTGAAGCCGATCTCCATCCACTGGCCGGCGGCGAGCGGGTGCTGGAAGTGCGGGGTGAATATCTGCCCATCGTCGAACTGTGGAAAGTGTTCAACGTCGCGGGCGCGAAAACCGAAGCCACCCAGGGAATTGTGGTGATCTTACAAAGTGGCGGTCGCCGCTACGCCTTGCTGGTGGATCAATTAATTGGTCAACACCAGGTTGTGGTTAAAAACCTTGAAAGTAACTATCGCAAAGTCCCCGGCATTTCTGCTGCGACCATTCTTGGCGACGGCAGCGTGGCACTGATTGTTGATGTCTCCGCCTTGCAGGCGATAAACCGCGAACAACGTATGGCGAACACCGCCGCCTGAATGAGTAAAAAGGTAACAATATGACCGGTATGACGAATGTAACAAAGCTGGCCAGCGAGCCGTCAGGCCAGGAATTTCTGGTATTTACCCTTGGTGATGAAGAGTACGGTATTGATATCCTGAAAGTGCAGGAGATCCGTGGCTACGATCAGGTAACACGGATTGCGAACACGCCAGCGTTTATCAAAGGCGTCACGAATCTGCGCGGCGTTATTGTGCCGATTGTTGACTTACGAATTAAGTTCAGCCAGGTGGATGTGGACTATAACGACAACACGGTAGTTATCGTCCTGAATCTCGGACAGCGGGTGGTCGGCATCGTGGTTGACGGCGTCTCAGACGTGCTTTCATTGACGGCGGAGCAAATTCGTCCGGCACCGGAATTTGCCGTGACGCTTTCAACAGAATATCTCACTGGACTGGGCGCACTGGGCGACCGGATGTTGATTCTGGTGAACATCGAAAAACTGCTGAACAGCGAAGAGATGGCGCTGTTAGATAGCGCGGCGTCAGAAGTGGCGTAATTCTCCCGATTTCCTCAATTGAAATGAACCCGATGATCTGCGCATCGGGTTTTTTATTTCAATTTCGCGGCGGGTGGCATCAGCAATAAAGTTTCCCCCCTCCTTGCCGATAACGAGATCAACTTGTTTTCAGGAAGGTGCCTTATGATTAACCGTATCCGCGTAGTCACGCTGTTGGTAATGGTGCTGGGGGTATTCGCACTGTTACAGCTTATTTCCGGCAGTCTGTTTTTTTCTTCCCTTCACCATAGCCAGAAGAGCTTTGTGGTTTCCAATCAATTACGGGAACAGCAGGGCGAGCTGACGTCAACCTGGGATTTAATGCTGCAAACGCGCATTAACCTGAGTCGTTCAGCGGTACGGATGATGATGGATTCCTCCAATCAACAAAGTAACGCCAAAGTTGAATTGCTCGATAGCGCCAGGAAAACATTGGCGCAGGCAGCGACGCATTATAAAAAATTCAAAAGCATGGCACCGTTACCTGAAATGGTCGCTACCAGTCGTAATATTGATGAAAAATATAAAAACTATTACACAGCGTTAACTGAACTGATTGATTATCTAGATTATGGCAATACTGGAGCTTATTTCGCTCAGCCAACCCAGGGAATGCAAAATGCAATGGGCGAAGCGTTTGCTCAGTACGCCCTCAGCAGTGAAAAACTGTATCGCGATATCGTCACTGACAACGCAGATGATTACCGATTTGCCCAGTGGCAACTGGCGGTTATCGCGCTGGTGGTGGTATTGATTCTGCTGGTGGCGTGGTACGGCATTCGCCGTATGTTGCTTACTCCGCTGGCAAAAATTATTGCTCACATTCGCGAAATCGCCGGTGGTAACCTGGCGAATACCCTGACCATTGACGGGCGCAGTGAAATGGGCGACCTGGCGCAGAGCGTTTCACATATGCAACGCTCTTTGACTGACACCGTCACTCATGTCCGCGAAGGTTCAGATGCCATCTATGCCGGTACCCGTGAAATTGCGGCGGGCAACACCGATCTTTCCTCCCGTACTGAACAGCAGGCATCCGCGCTGGAAGAAACTGCCGCCAGCATGGAGCAGCTCACCGCGACAGTGAAGCAAAACGCCGATAACGCCCGCCAGGCCTCGCAACTGGCGCAAAGTGCCTCCGACACCGCCCAGCACGGCGGCAAAGTGGTGGATGGCGTAGTGAAAACGATGCATGAGATCGCCGATAGTTCGAAGAAAATTGCCGACATTATCAGCGTTATCGACGGTATTGCCTTCCAGACTAATATCCTCGCGCTGAATGCCGCGGTTGAAGCCGCGCGTGCGGGTGAACAGGGCCGTGGTTTTGCCGTGGTGGCGGGTGAAGTGCGTAATCTTGCCAGTCGCAGCGCCCAGGCGGCAAAAGAGATCAAAGCCCTCATTGAAGACTCCGTCTCACGCGTTGATACCGGTTCGGTGCTGGTCGAAAGCGCCGGGGAAACAATGAACAATATCGTCAATGCTGTCACTCGCGTGACTGACATTATGGGCGAGATTGCATCGGCATCGGATGAACAGAGCCGTGGCATCGATCAAGTCGCATTGGCGGTTTCGGAAATGGATCGCGTCACGCAACAGAACGCATCGCTGGTGCAGGAATCAGCTGCCGCCGCCGCTGCGCTGGAAGAACAGGCGAGTCGTTTAACGCAAGCGGTTTCCGCGTTCCGTCTGGCAGCCAGCCCACTCACCAATAAACCGCAAACACCATCCCGTCCTGCCAGTGAGCAACCACCGGCACAGCCACGACTGCGAATTGCTGAACAAGATCCAAACTGGGAAACATTTTGACGAGTATTTACTAACGCGGTCATTGCCGCCTGATGGGGAGCGTTGATGTTTAATCGTATTCGAATTTCGACCACGCTGTTTTTAATTTTGATTCTCTGCGGGATCTTGCAGATTGGCAGTAACGGCATGTCTTTTTGGGCATTTCGCGACGATTTGCAACGACTGAATCAGGTCGAGCAGAGCAATCAGCAACGTGCGGCATTAGCGCAAACTCGGGCGGTAATGTTACAGGCCAGTACCGCGCTGAACAAAGCGGGCACTCTGACGGCACTTAGCTATCCGGCGGATGACATTAAAACGTTGATGACGACGGCGCGCGCCAGTCTGACGCAATCCACCACGCTGTTTAAAAGTTTTATGGCGATGACTGCGGGCAACGAGCACGTCAGGGGATTGCAAAAAGAGACGGAGAAAAGTTTTGCCCGCTGGCACAACGATCTCGAACATCAGGCGACCTGGCTTGAAAGTAATCAACTTTCGGATTTCCTCACTGCGCCGGTGCAGGGATCACAGAATGCGTTTGACGTTAACTTTGAGGCCTGGCAGCTGGAGATCAACCATGTGCTGGAAGCCGCCAGTGCGCAAAGCCAGCGTAACTATCAGATTTCGGCACTGGTGTTTATCAGCATGATTATTGTTGCGGCGATCTACATCAGCAGTGCGCTGTGGTGGACGCGCAAGATGATTGTTCAACCACTGGCCATTATCGGTAGCCATTTTGACAGCATTGCTGCGGGTAATCTGGCGCGTCCGATTGCGGTATATGGTCGTAATGAGATCACCGCCATTTTTGCCAGTCTGAAGACCATGCAGCAGGCTTTGCGTGGGACGGTAAGTGATGTGCGTAAGGGAAGCCAGGAGATGCACATTGGTATCGCGGAGATTGTCGCAGGCAATAACGATCTCTCAAGTCGTACCGAACAGCAGGCGGCATCGCTGGCACAAACGGCCGCCAGTATGGAGAAATTAACCGCCACGGTAGGGCAAAACGCCGATAACGCACGACAGGCGTCGGAACTGGCAAAAAATGCCGCGACAACGGCGCAGGCGGGCGGTGTTCAGGTCAGTACCATGACTCACACCATGCAGGAGATCGCCACCAGCTCGCAAAAAATTGGCGACATTATCAGCGTTATCGACGGAATTGCTTTCCAGACCAATATTCTGGCCCTGAATGCGGCAGTGGAAGCGGCTCGCGCCGGAGAGCAGGGGCGTGGTTTTGCGGTAGTGGCAGGTGAAGTGCGCAATCTTGCCAGCCGTAGCGCGCAGGCAGCAAAAGAGATCAAAGGGCTGATCGAAGAGTCAGTCAATCGTGTCCAGCAGGGTTCGAAACTGGTGAATAACGCCGCCGCGACCATGATCGATATTGTCAGTTCGGTGACCCGCGTGAACGACATTATGGGAGAAATTGCCTCTGCGTCGGAAGAACAACAGCGGGGGATTGAGCAGGTTGCACAGGCTGTCAGCCAGATGGATCAGGTGACTCAGCAGAACGCCTCGCTGGTAGAAGAAGCGGCGGTGGCAACGGAACAACTGGCGAATCAGGCCGACCATCTTTCGTCGCGTGTGGCGGTATTTACCCTTGAAGAACATGAAGTAGCACGACATGAGTCGGTGCAGTTACAAATTGCGCCAGTGGTATCCTGAAGTGATTGAGAAGGCGCTATGACTTCATCTCTGCCCTGTGGGCAAACGTCTTTATTGTTACAGATGACCGAGCGCCTGGCGCTTTCCGACGCGCATTTTCGGCGGATAAGTCAATTGATCTATCAACGAGCCGGGATCGTTCTGGCTGACCATAAACGCGACATGGTTTACAACCGACTGGTTCGTCGTTTGCGTTCGCTGGGACTGACGGATTTCGGTCATTATCTGAACTTGCTGGAATCTAATCAGCACAGCGGTGAGTGGCAGGCGTTTATCAATTCGCTGACCACGAATCTGACGGCATTTTTCCGTGAGGCACATCATTTCCCTCTGCTCGCGGATCACGCACGTCGCCGTTCTGGCGAGTATCGCGTATGGAGCGCGGCGGCTTCGACCGGCGAAGAGCCGTACAGCATTGCGATGACGCTGGCTGACACATTGGGCACCGCGCCCGGACGCTGGAAAGTGTTTGCCAGTGATATCGACACCGAAGTGCTGGAAAAAGCCAGAAGCGGTATCTATCGCCATGAAGAGTTGAAAAACCTGACGCCGCAGCAACTGCAACGGTATTTCATGCGAGGGACGGGGCCGCATGAAGGGCTGGTACGCGTGCGTCAGGAGCTGGCGAACTATGTTGATTTTGCCCCGCTGAATCTACTGGCGAAACAGTACACCGTGCCGGGGCCGTTTGATGCGATCTTCTGTCGTAACGTCATGATCTACTTCGATCAAAATACCCAGCAGGAGATTTTGCGCCGCTTTGTTCCGCTCCTTAAACCCGACGGATTGCTGTTTGCGGGTCACTCTGAAAACTTTAGCCACCTTGAGCGCCGCTTCATGCTGCGTGGTCAGACGGTGTATGCGCTAAGTAAGGATTAACGATGAGCAAAATCAGGGTGTTATCTGTCGATGATTCGGCACTGATGCGCCAGATCATGACAGAAATCATCAACAGCCATAGCGACATGGAAATGGTGGCGACCGCGCCTGATCCGCTGGTCGCGCGTGACTTGATTAAGAAATTCAATCCCGATGTGCTGACGCTGGATGTTGAAATGCCGCGGATGGACGGACTGGATTTCCTCGAAAAATTAATGCGTTTGCGTCCAATGCCCGTAGTGATGGTTTCTTCCCTGACCGGCAAAGGGTCAGAAGTCACGCTGCGCGCGCTGGAGCTGGGGGCGATAGATTTTGTCACCAAACCGCAACTGGGTATTCGCGAAGGAATGCTGGCGTATAGCGAAATGATTGCTGAAAAGGTGCGTACAGCAGCAAAGGCGAGCCTTGCAGCACATAAGCCATTGTCGGCACCGACAACGCTGAAGGCAGGGCCGTTGTTGAGTTCTGAAAAACTGATTGCGATTGGTGCTTCAACGGGTGGAACTGAGGCAATTCGTCACGTACTGCAACCGTTGCCGCTTTCCAGCCCGGCACTGTTAATTACCCAGCATATGCCGCCTGGTTTCACCCGCTCTTTTGCCGACAGACTTAATAAGCTTTGTCAGATCGGGGTTAAAGAAGCCGAAGACGGAGAACGTGTTTTGCCGGGGCATGCCTATATCGCGCCGGGCGATCGGCATATGGAGCTGGCGCGTAGTGGCGCAAATTACCAAATCAAAATTCATGATGGCCCGGCGGTTAACCGTCATCGGCCTTCGGTAGATGTGTTGTTCCATTCTGTCGCCAAACAGGCGGGGCGTAATGCGGTTGGGGTGATCCTGACCGGTATGGGCAACGACGGCGCGGCAGGAATGTTGGCGATGCGTCAGGCGGGGGCATGGACCCTTGCGCAAAACGAAGCAAGTTGCGTGGTGTTCGGCATGCCGCGCGAGGCCATCAATATGGGTGGTGTCTGCGAAGTGGTCGATCTTAGCCAGGTAAGCCAGCAAATGTTGGCAAAAATTAGTGCCGGACAGGCGATACGTATTTAAATCAGGAGTGTGAAATGGCGGATAAAGAACTTAAATTTTTGGTTGTGGATGACTTTTCCACCATGCGACGCATAGTGCGTAACCTGCTGAAAGAGCTGGGATTCAATAATGTTGAGGAAGCGGAAGATGGCGTCGACGCTCTCAATAAGTTGCAGGCAGGCGGTTATGGATTTGTTATCTCCGACTGGAACATGCCCAATATGGATGGCCTGGAATTGCTGAAAACAATTCGTGCGGATGGCGCGATGTCGGCATTGCCAGTGTTAATGGTGACTGCAGAAGCGAAGAAAGAGAACATCATTGCTGCGGCGCAAGCGGGGGCCAGTGGCTATGTGGTGAAGCCATTTACCGCCGCGACGCTGGAGGAAAAACTCAACAAAATCTTTGAGAAACTGGGCATGTGAGGATGCGACTATGATGCAACCATCAATCAAACCTGCTGACGAGCATTCAGCTGGCGATATCATTGCGCGCATCGGCAGCCTGACGCGTATGCTGCGCGACAGTTTGCGGGAACTGGGGCTGGATCAGGCCATTGCCGAAGCGGCGGAAGCCATCCCCGATGCGCGCGATCGTTTGTACTATGTTGTGCAGATGACCGCCCAGGCTGCGGAGCGGGCGCTGAACAGTGTTGAGGCGTCACAACCGCATCAGGATCAAATGGAGAAATCAGCAAAAGCGTTAACCCAACGTTGGGATGACTGGTTTGCCGATCCGATTGACCTTGCCGACGCCCGTGAACTGGTAACAGATACACGACAATTTCTGGCAGATGTACCCGCGCATACCAGCTTTACTAACGCGCAACTGCTGGAAATCATGATGGCGCAGGATTTTCAGGATCTCACCGGGCAGGTCATTAAGCGGATGATGGATGTCATTCAGGAGATCGAACGCCAGTTGCTGATGGTGCTGTTGGAAAACATCCCGGAACAGGAGTCGCGTCCAAAACGTGAAAACCAGAGTTTGCTTAATGGACCTCAGGTCGATACCAGCAAAGCCGGTGTGGTAGCCAGTCAGGATCAGGTGGACGATTTGTTGGATAGTCTTGGATTTTGATTTGTATTGCCTGATGTGGCGTGACCACGTCATATCAGGCGGTCTGATAAGGCGATGACGCCGCATCCGACAAACGCACACTATGCTTGATGTGTGGCAGCAAAAGCCCTAAATCCCGCCTGTTTTGCCCCTTACTCAAACCATTGAACGTTTTGCGCTCTGGCATCATTCACGCTTAATACTCTTTCCAGGATTGGCGACGTGTCTGACGAGAGCGACGACAAAACAGAAGCCCCCACACCTCACCGACTAGAAAAAGCGCGGGAAGAGGGGCAAATCCCGCGTTCCCGTGAACTGACCTCATTGCTGATTTTGCTGGTGGGCGTTAGTGTTATCTGGTTTGGCGGTGTGTCGCTGGCCCGTCGATTGTCGGGCATGCTCTCCGCTGGGCTGCATTTTGATCACAGTATTATCAAAGACCCGAATCTGATCCTCGGGCAGATTATTCTGCTGATCAGAGAAGCCATGCTGGCGCTGCTGCCACTGATTAGCGGCGTGGTACTGGTGGCGCTCATTTCTCCGGTCATGCTGGGAGGGCTGGTATTTAGCGGCAAATCCTTGCAGCCGAAGTTTTCCAAACTCAACCCGCTACCGGGCATTAAACGGATGTTCTCGGCTCAGACTGGCGCGGAGTTGCTTAAAGCAATTTTGAAAACCATCCTGGTTGGCAGCGTGACGGGGTTTTTTCTCTGGCATCACTGGCCGCAGATGATGCGCTTAATGGCCGAGTCTCCGATTACCGCCATGGGTAATGCGATGGATTTGGTAGGGCTATGCGCACTGCTGGTGGTGCTTGGTGTCATTCCAATGGTGGGATTTGACGTCTTTTTCCAAATCTTCAGCCACCTGAAAAAGCTGCGAATGTCGCGGCAGGATATTCGTGATGAGTTCAAACAAAGCGAAGGCGACCCCCATGTTAAAGGACGGATCCGTCAGATGCAGCGAGCTGCCGCACGGCGTCGGATGATGGCCGATGTGCCGAAAGCGGATGTCATTGTCAATAACCCGACCCACTATTCGGTAGCGTTGCAGTATGACGAAAACAAAATGAGCGCACCGAAAGTGGTCGCTAAAGGTGCAGGGCTGGTCGCGCTGCGCATTCGTGAAATTGGCGCTGAAAATAACGTCCCGACGCTTGAAGCGCCGCCGCTGGCGCGAGCGCTGTATCGACATGCGGAGATTGGTCAACAAATCCCGGGTCAACTGTACGCCGCGGTGGCGGAAGTGCTGGCCTGGGTCTGGCAACTGAAACGCTGGCGTCTGGCTGGTGGACAGCGCCCTGTACAACCTACTCATCTTCCGGTGCCGGAAGCCCTGGATTTTATTAACGAGAAACCGACCCATGAGTAATCTGGCCGCGATGCTGCGCCTGCCCGCAAACCTGAAATCGACACAATGGCAGATCCTTGCCGGACCGATTTTGATCCTGTTGATCTTGTCGATGATGGTGCTGCCACTGCCCGCATTCATACTCGACCTGTTGTTTACCTTCAATATTGCCTTGTCGATCATGGTGTTGCTGGTGGCGATGTTTACCCAGCGCACGCTTGAGTTTGCTGCGTTTCCGACCATTCTGTTGTTTACCACGCTGTTGCGTCTGGCACTTAACGTGGCTTCAACCCGTATCATTTTAATGGAAGGGCATACCGGCGCGGCGGCGGCAGGGAAGGTGGTCGAAGCGTTCGGTCACTTCCTCGTTGGTGGCAATTTCGCTATCGGTATCGTGGTGTTTGTCATTCTCGTGATCATCAACTTTATGGTCATTACCAAAGGTGCCGGGCGTATCGCAGAAGTGGGTGCGCGCTTTGTTCTCGATGGTATGCCGGGTAAGCAGATGGCGATTGACGCCGACCTTAACGCCGGATTGATTGGTGAAGATGAGGCGAAAAAACGCCGCTCCGAAGTGACTCAGGAAGCCGATTTTTACGGCTCAATGGACGGGGCAAGTAAGTTTGTTCGCGGCGATGCCATCGCCGGGATCCTCATCATGGTCATTAACGTTGTCGGCGGGTTGCTGGTCGGCGTGCTGCAACATGGCATGAGCATGGGACACGCGGCGGAAAGTTATACGCTATTGACCATTGGCGACGGTCTGGTGGCACAAATTCCGGCGCTGGTGATTTCTACCGCCGCGGGGGTCATCGTTACGCGTGTCAGCACCGATCAGGATGTTGGCGAGCAGATGGTGAATCAGCTTTTCAGTAACCCAAGCGTTATGTTGTTAAGCGCCGCCGTGCTCGGTTTACTCGGCCTGGTGCCTGGAATGCCGAACCTGGTATTTTTGCTGTTCACTGCCGGATTGCTCGGGCTGGCCTGGTGGATACGCGGACGCGAACAAAAAGCGCCTGCCGAACCCAAACCGGTAAAAATGGCAGAGAATAATACCGTTGTCGAAGCGACGTGGAACGATGTACAACTGGAAGATTCTCTGGGAATGGAAGTGGGTTATCGACTGATCCCGATGGTCGATTTCCAGCAGGATGGTGAGTTGTTGGGCCGTATACGCAGTATCCGCAAGAAATTTGCCCAGGAGATGGGATTTCTGCCGCCAGTGGTGCACATTCGCGACAATATGGATCTGCAACCTGCCCGCTATCGCATTTTGATGAAAGGCGTGGAGATTGGCAGTGGTGATGCTTATCCGGGGCGCTGGCTGGCGATTAACCCTGGAACCGCTGCCGGGACGTTACCTGGTGAGGCGACCGTCGATCCGGCATTTGGCCTGAATGCTATCTGGATTGAAAGTGCGCTAAAAGAACAGGCGCAGATTCAGGGGTACACAGTGGTTGAGGCCAGCACGGTGGTAGCAACGCATCTTAACCACCTCATTAGCCAGCATGCCGCAGAGCTGTTTGGTCGTCAGGAGGCGCAACAGCTGTTGGATCGCGTCGCCCAGGAGATGCCAAAGCTGACGGAAGATCTCGTTCCTGGCGTCGTCACGCTCACCACACTGCATAAAGTGCTGCAAAATCTCCTCGATGAAAAAGTACCGATTCGCGATATGCGCACCATTCTCGAAACGCTGGCGGAACATGCGCCCATCCAAAGCGATCCACATGAATTAACCGCCGTCGTGCGCGTGGCGTTGGGACGGGCGATTACCCAGCAGTGGTTTCCTGGCAAAGATGAAGTCCATGTTATTGGCCTCGATACACCGCTGGAACGTTTGTTACTACAGGCGCTGCAGGGCGGGGGAGGACTGGAGCCAGGGCTGGCGGATCGTTTACTGGCGCAAACTCAGGAAGCGCTATCCCGTCAGGAGATGCTGGGTGCGCCGCCAGTATTGTTGGTGAACCACGCGCTGCGACCATTATTGTCTCGCTTCCTGCGCCGCAGCTTGCCGCAGTTAGTGGTCCTGTCGAATCTGGAACTGTCTGATAACCGACATATCCGCATGACGGCGATAATTGGCGGCAAATAATGAGAACCTTATTAGCAATATTATTGTTTCCGCTGCTGGTGCAAGCCGCCGGGGAGGGGATGTGGCAGGCAAGTAGTGTAGGAATTACGCTAAATCATCGCGGTGAGTCGATGTCGTCTGCGCCTCTTTCTACGCGACAACCTGCTTCAGGATTGATGACGCTGGTAGCGTGGCGTTATCAGCTTATCGGCCCGACACCTTCAGGACTGCGGGTTCGCTTGTGTTCGCAATCTCGTTGTGTCGAATTAGAGGGGCAGAGCGGAACCACCGTGGCCTTTTCCGGTATAGCGGCAGCAGAACCGTTGCGATTTATCTGGGAAGTGCCTGGCGGTGGGCGGTTAATTCCGTCGCTGAAAGTACAACGTAATGAAGTGATTGTGAATTATCGCTGAAGGACAAAAAAAATTACGCGCTCGCGAGTATGTTTAATAACTCAGTGAAAAAGGCTGGATGTTTTGTTGCAATCATTTATCAGGAATAGATTGCAACAAAACATGCCAAAAATATGTGAATTATCCTCTTGTCAAAGGGCTTGGATAAAAATCTTCAGAGTTACGGTATAGCTGCAACTGGCGAGTTCGCGTATTGGTCTGTATGATCATACATGAGAGCCATTCTGATTCAGAATAAGGGTCACTTAAATCCTGAACGTCCTCATTTGAAAGGATTAATTCACATTCTTTGTCCCTAAAATCCAGCCAGGCTCGCTGTGATTTTTTAAGCAAGTTAAGTTGTTCGGTATCAGGTTTTTTTACACCTGTGCGTGGCACTTGTTCTATATAACGATAAGCTTCACCATAGGCTTTATTTAATTGCGCATCGACGAGATTGTATTCTTGTCGCAGGCATGATTTGATCACGTTAACGTCAGTATCATCATCTGAATTTTTTTGCCAACAATCTTTGATGGCTGAAATGTCATGGTCGTTTACTATAACCGTATCTTCTGCGTAAGCCTGGCAAGAGATAATGCCTAATGTTAATACAAGAAATTTAAACACTGCGGTATTCCTTAAATTCAACCGTTATCGTTTCCCTGGGGCCGGATATTACGCTTCTGGCCTCTTATCCAACAGTGAGAAAACAATGGCATGTCCATTTTCAGAATACATTTAGATGGCAATAAAAAAGCCTGATCAGGTAACCCTGATCAGGCTTTACTCTCACGAAAAATCGATTACATACGCTCTACTGTCTCAATACCCAGCGTATCCAGACCCAGCTTTAGCGTCTTCGCTGTCAGTTGTGCCAGTTTCAGACGGCTGTTACGCACTTCTTCGTTTTCTGCGCTGAGGATCGGGCAGTGCTCGTAGAAGCCAGAGAACAGACCAGCCAGATCGTACAGGTAAGCACACATCACATGCGGCGTGCCTTCACGGGCAACCACGGTGAGGGTTTCTTCAAACTGCAGCAGGCGAGCTGCCAGTTGCGCTTCACGATCTTCACGGATGATTACCGGAGCTGCAGCCAGTTGCTCTTCGTTAATTTCTGCCTTACGGAACACGGACAATACACGCGTGTAAGCATACTGCATGTATGGCGCGGTATTACCCTCAAACGCCAGCATGTTGTCCCAGTCGAAGATGTAGTCCGTGGTGCGGTTTTTGGAGAGATCCGCATATTTCACCGCACCAATACCAACCGCGTTAGCCAGTTTTTCCAGCTCGTCGGCTGGCATATCCGGGTTCTTTTCTGCCACCAGACGGCGTGCACGTTCCAGGGCTTCATCCAGCAGATCGGCCAGTTTCACTGTACCACCCGCGCGGGTTTTGAACGGTTTGCCGTCTTTACCCAGCATCATGCCGAACATGTGGTGTTCCAGCGGTACGGATTCCGGTACATAGCCTGCTTTACGGACGATCGCCCATGCCTGCATCAGGTGTTGATGCTGACGGGAGTCGATGTAATACAGCACGCGATCGGCATGCAGTGTTTCATAACGATATTTCGCACAGGCGATATCAGTGGTGGTGTAGAGATAGCCGCCATCTTTCTTCTGAATGATCACGCCCATCGGTTCGCCTTCCTTGTTTTTAAACTCATCAAGGAATACAACGGTCGCCCCTTCGCTTTCTACTGCCAGACCTTTGGCTTTGAGATCCGCCACAATTCCTGGCAGCATTGGGTTGTAGAGGCTTTCGCCCATCACGTCATCACGGGTCAGCGTCACGTTGAGACGATCGTAAGTGATCTGGTTCTGCGTCATGGTGATGTCGACCAGTTTGCGCCACATCTCGCGGAAATATTCGTCACCGCTTTGCAGTTTTACCACGTAGTTACGTGCACGCTCGGCAAACTCTTCATCTTCGTCGTAATGCTTTTTCGCATCGCGGTAGAAACCTTCAAGGTCAGCCAGCTCCATTTCACCGGCGTTTTCCTGCTGCTGCTTTTCCAGCCATGCAATCAGCATACCGAACTGAGTGCCCCAGTCGCCGACGTGGTTTGCGCGAATCACTTTGTGACCGAGGAACTCCAGAGTACGCACTGCTGCGTCACCAATAATGGTAGAGCGCAGGTGACCGACGTGCATCTCTTTCGCCACGTTTGGCGCAGAGTAGTCAACCACAATGGTCTGTTTTTCTGGCGTAGCAACACCGAGACGATCGGACGCCAGCGCCTGCTGAACATGTTCAGCCAGGAATGCCGGATCAAGGAAAATGTTGATAAAGCCTGGACCGGCGATCTCAACTTTGCTGGCGATACCGTTAAGATCCAGATGAGTCAGCACCTGCTCTGCTAATTGTCGCGGTGCCATACCCAGTTTTTTAGCAACTGCCATCATGCCGTTAGCCTGATAGTCGCCGAACTGAACTTTTGCTGACTGACGAACCTGCGGTTCGCAATCCGCAGGCGCGCCTGCCGCAATCATGGCCTGACGGACTTTTTCTGAGAGAAGAGCCTGAATATTCACCGGAATACCTTACATTGATGAAGCGAGCAAAAATTGCCCGCACCAGTTAAAGAAATTAGGGCGGGAGTATACTGCAAATGGCTGTTTTCGTCAGCAACGTGCGCGTGGCGTATTGCCGTTTTCACTATTGCATCAGAAGCGGCGTGAAATCAGCGGTTGGTTGGCACAGGGCAACAGGGTAAATTAACGCTTTTACTGAAAGACGAAGAGTGATTATGGCGAACTGGCAATCTATCGACGAGCTGCAGGATATTGCATCGGATTTACCGCGATTTACCCACGCATTAGATGAACTTTCCCGCCGTCTGGGGTTGAATATCACTCCGCTGACTGCCGATCACATTTCTTTGCGTTGCCATCAAAACGCCACTGCTGAACGCTGGCGTCGCGGGTTTGAACAGTGTGGCGAGCTTTTGTCAGAAAATATGATCAATGGCAGACCGATTTGTCTGTTTAAATTGCATGAACCGGTACAGGTTGCGCACTGGCAGTTTTCTATTGTGGAGCTACCGTGGCCCGGGGAAAAACGTTACCCACACGAAGGTTGGGAACATATTGAAATCGTTCTGCCGGGTGATCCAGAAACGCTGAATGCCCGTGCGCTGGCATTGCTTTCTGATGAAGGACTCAGCCTACCGGGGATCTCAGTGAAAACCAGTTCGCCAAAAGGTGAGCATGAGCGATTACCGAATCCGACGCTGGCGGTCACCGATGGCAAAACAACTATTAAGTTTCATCCGTGGTCCATTGAAGAGATCGTTGCCAGCGAGCAGTCGGCGTAATTAAGGAGTAAAAATGGCATTACTGGAAATTTGCTGTTACAGCATGGAATGTGCACTAACGGCGCAGCAAAACGGCGCAGACAGAGTTGAATTATGCGCAGCCCCAAAAGAGGGGGGCTTAACGCCGTCGTTGGGTGTACTGAAATCCGTGCGCCAGCGGGTGACGATCCCTGTGCATCCGATAATTCGCCCACGCGGTGGTGATTTTTGCTACAGCGACGGTGAGTTTGCCGCCATTCTTGAGGATGTGCGCACGGTCCGCGAATTAGGTTTTCCTGGACTGGTGACGGGCGTTCTCGATGTTGACGGGAATGTCGATATGCCACGAATGGAAAAAATAATGGCTGCTGCCGGTCCGCTGGCAGTGACTTTTCATCGCGCCTTTGATATGTGCGCTAACCCTCTAAATACACTCAATAATCTTGCGGAATTGGGCATTGCCCGGGTGCTGACATCAGGGCAAAAATCAGACGCACTGCAAGGTTTATCAAAAATTATGGAACTTATTGCCCATCGTGATGCTCCAATCATTATGGCCGGAGCAGGAGTCCGTGCAGAAAACCTGCACCACTTCCTCGATGCCGGAGTGCTGGAAGTCCATAGCTCCGCGGGAGCGTGGCAAGCCTCACCGATGCGTTATCGTAATCAAGGATTGTCTATGTCATCAGATGCACACGCGGACGAGTATTCGCGTTATGTCGTAGACGGGGCGGCGGTTGCTGAAATGAAAGGAATCATTGAACGCCATCAGGCCAAATGATTTTTACCGTTGCATCATGTCGCCCAATATGATGCTTGCTCGTACCAGGCCCCTGCAATTTCAACAGGGGCCTTTTTTTATCCCTGAGCAGTATAAAAAACGAACGATAACCGTGATCTGTTGAGCGGGTGACAGTGCGCATAGCGTTGTGCTAAAAATATTTTTTATATTCACATTGATTATGGGATTTAAATTGCTAAAACTGATAAATATATATTCTAAATAGCAACTGGGTTATTCCTTAGCAATTAATGATTACATTGTAATAAATCATATTCTTTATCGATTATTTCAGGCAGTGTTGTGCCGAGTTATGCAAGCGGTTAATTCGTTGTGTATTTAATTATACAATGATTTCGGTGTTCTGGAATTTATTTAGAGGAATCTATGCGAGGGAAAAAACGCATTGGGTTATTGTTTTTGCTGATAGCGGTTGTGGTTGGTGGCGGCGGGTTATTGCTGGCGCAAAAAGCCTTACATAAAACGTCGGATACAGCATTTTGCCTTTCCTGCCACTCGATGAGTAAACCTTTTGAGGAATATCAGGGAACTGTCCACTTTTCGAACCAGAAAGGGATACGTGCGGAATGTGCCGATTGCCATATTCCAAAGTCAGGGATGGATTATTTATTTGCTAAATTAAAAGCATCTAAAGATATTTATCATGAATTTGTTAGCGGCAAAATAGACAGTGACGATAAGTTCGAAACTCATCGCCAGGAAATGGCCGAAACAGTATGGAAAGAATTAAAAGCAACTGACTCTGCAACGTGCCGTAGTTGCCATTCTTTTGATGCCATGGATATTGCCTCGCAAAGTGAATCTGCGCAGAAAATGCATAACAAAGCACAAAAGGGCGGCGAAACCTGTATCGATTGTCATAAAGGCATTGCCCATTTTCCGCCAGAAATAAAAATGGATGACAACGCGGCGCATGGGCTGGAAAGTCAGACCGCTACTTCAGTGACTAATGGCGCACATATTTATCCTTTCAAAACTTCTCGCATAGGCGAGCTGGCTACCGTGAATCCTGGTACCGATCTCACCGTCGTTGATGCCAGTGGCAAACAGCCGATCGTTCTGTTGCAGGGTTATCAAATGCAGGGCAGTGAAAACACGCTCTACCTGGCGGCAGGTCAACGGCTGGCGCTAGCCACATTAAGTGAAGAAGGTATCAAGGCGCTCACGGTAAACGGGGAATGGCAGGCTGACGAATACGGCAATCAATGGCGTCAGGCGTCTTTACAGGGTGCGCTTACCGATCCCGCATTAGCGGACCGTAAACCGCTATGGCAATACGCTGAAAAACTTGACGATACCTATTGCGCTGGTTGTCATGCCCCTATTGCCGCCGACCATTACACCGTCAATGCGTGGCCGTCCATTGCCAAAGGAATGGGGGCACGAACCAGCATGAGCGAAAACGAACTGGACATTTTAACGCGGTATTTCCAGTACAACGCCAAAGATATTACCGAGAAACAGTGATCCTCGTTGATCAGGGAGGAAGTTATGACATTAACAAGACGTGAATTTATTAAACACAGCGGTATTGCCGCTGGAGCGCTGGTGGTGACATCGGCAGCACCGCTACCCGCATGGGCAGAAGAGAAGGGCGGTAAAATCCTCACCGCGGGACGCTGGGGAGCGATGAACGTAGAAGTGAAGGACGGCAAGATTGTTTCTTCGACAGGCGCGCTGGCGAAAACCATACCGAACTCCTTACAGTCTACGGCGGCGGATCAGGTACACACCACGGCGCGTATTCAGCATCCGATGGTGAGAAAAAGCTATCTCGATAATCCACTGCAACCGGCGAAAGGTCGAGGCGAAGATACCTATGTACAGGTGAGCTGGGAACAAGCATTAAAACTGATTCATGAGCAACACGATCGTATTCGTAAAGCTAACGGACCATCGGCCATTTTTGCCGGATCTTACGGCTGGCGCTCTTCTGGCGTGTTGCATAAAGCGCAAACCTTACTGCAACGTTATATGAACCTCGCGGGCGGTTATTCCGGGCATAGCGGCGATTATTCAACCGGGGCAGCACAGGTGATCATGCCGCATGTGGTCGGTTCTGTAGAGGTGTATGAACAGCAGACCTCCTGGCCGCTGATTCTGGAAAACAGCCAGGTTGTGGTGCTGTGGGGGATGAACCCGCTGAATACCTTAAAAATTGCCTGGAGCAGTACCGATGAGCAAGGGCTGGAATACTTCCATCAGCTGAAAAAATCTGGCAAACCAGTGATTGCCATTGATCCTATCCGCTCCGAAACCATTGAGTTCTTTGGCGATAATGCCACCTGGATCGCGCCGAATATGGGCACCGACGTGGCACTGATGTTAGGGATTGCGCATACCCTGATGACACAAGGCAAACACGATAAAGTGTTCCTTGAAAAATACACCACCGGGTATCCGCAGTTTGAAGAATATCTGACAGGTAAGAGCGATAATACTCCGAAGAGCGCGGCCTGGGCGGCGGAAATTACTGGCGTACCGGAAGCGCAGATAGTCAAACTCGCTGAACTGATGGCGGCGAATCGCACAATGCTGATGGCAGGCTGGGGAATTCAGCGCCAGCAATATGGTGAACAGAAACACTGGATGCTGGTGACGCTGGCGGCGATGTTAGGGCAGATTGGTACACCGGGCGGCGGTTTTGGTTTCTCTTATCATTACTCCAATGGTGGCAACCCGACACGTGTTGGCGGCGTGCTGCCGGAAATGTCTGCGGCGATTGCCGGACAGGCCAGCGAGGCCGCTGATGATGGCGGAATGACGGCGATTCCTGTTGCCCGTATCGTCGATGCGCTGGAAAATCCTGGCGGCAAATATCAGCATAACGGTAAAGAGCAAACGTATCCGAATATCAAAATGATCTGGTGGGCGGGTGGCGGTAACTTTACCCATCACCAGGATACTAATCGTCTGATTAAAGCATGGCAGAAACCGGAGATGATCGTCGTTTCTGAATGCTACTGGACCGCAGCTGCTAAACATGCAGATATCGTATTACCGATCACCACATCGTTTGAGCGCAATGACTTGACGATGACCGGTGATTACAGCAACCAGCATATTGTGCCGATGAAGCAGGCTGTCGCTCCGCAATTTGAAGCGCGAAACGATTTTGATGTGTTTGCCGATCTTGCGGAATTACTGAAACCTGGCGGAAAAGAGATCTATACCGAAGGTAAAGATGAAATGACGTGGCTGAAATTTTTCTATGATGCCGCTCAGAAAGGTGCCCGTGCGCAACGCGTGACTATGCCGATGTTTAATGCCTTCTGGCAGCAAAATAAACTGATCGAAATGCGCCGCAGCGAGAAGAACGAACAGTACGTTCGTTATGGTGATTTCCGCGCCGATCCGGTGAAAAATGCGCTGGGTACGCCAAGCGGCAAAATTGAGATTTACTCCAAAACGCTGGAAAAATTTGGCTATAAGGATTGCCCGGCACACCCAACCTGGCTTGCGCCTGATGAGTGGAAGGGTACCGCCGACGAGAAGCAGTTGCAGCTTCTGACCGCACATCCGGCACACCGTTTACATAGTCAGCTTAACTATGCGGAACTGCGTAAAAAATATGCGGTTGCAGATCGTGAACCAATCACTATTCACACCGAAGATGCTGCTCGCTTTGGTATTGCGAATGGTGATCTGGTGCGTGTGTGGAACAAACGTGGTCAGATTCTGACAGGCGCGGTGGTGACTGACGGGATCAAAAAAGGCGTGGTATGCGTGCATGAAGGTGCATGGCCAGATCTGGAAAATGGCTTGTGTAAAAACGGCAGTGCGAACGTGTTAACGGCGGATATCCCCAGCTCGCAGCTGGCAAATGCCTGTGCCGGTAACTCTGCGCTGGTGTATATCGAAAAATATACGGGCAATGCGCCGAAGTTAACGGCGTTTGATCAGCCAGCTATTCAGGCATAAGAAGTGAATAGCGCCCGGAAACGGGCGCTGAGGTTATGCAAACGTAAAGCTGCCTGATGCGCTATGCTTATCAGGCCTACATAGTCCCTGCAATATATTGAATTAGCAAGGTTTTGTAGGCCGGATAAGGCGTTCACGCCGCATCCGGCAGTAATACCAGACCTTTACGGCTTGCGCGCAATCAGCACCGCACGTTTAGGTGCCGGATAACCTTCAACTGTCTTACTCGGATCATGTGGGTCGAGGAAATCGGCCAGCGATTCAGTAACCATCCATTCGGTGCGTCGTTGCTCTTCTGTAGTGGTAACGCTCACATCTGCAATGCGGATATCTACAAAACCACACTTCTTCAGCCAGTTTTTCAGCGCCAGCGCGGAAGGGATGAAATAGACATTACGCATTTGCGCGTAACGATCGCCTGGTACCAGCACCGTGTTCTCATCACCATCAATAACCAGCGTTTCCAGCACCAGTTCACCTTCATTGACCAGTTGATCTTTCAACTGCCAGAGATGCTCCAGCGGTGAACGGCGATGGTAAAGCACGCCCATCGAAAAGACGGTATCAAAGGCTTTCAGTGCCGGAAGTTGTTCAATACCTAACGGTAACAAATGCGCGCGCTGATCATTACCCAGTAGTTTACGCACCGCTTCAAACTGGCACAGAAAAAGTTGCGTAGGGTCGATCCCCACCGCGAGGTGCGCGCCTGCGCCAATCATGCGCCACATGTGATAACCGCTGCCGCAGCCGACATCCAGAATGGTGCGTCCGGTTAAATCAGAAAGATGGGGCAGAACACGATCCCATTTCCAGTCGGAACGCCATTCGGTATCGATGTTGACGCCATACAGTGAGAACGGCCCTTTGCGCCACGGCATCAGGTTGCGCATCAGCGTTTCAATGCGTTTAATTTGCCCTGCGCTCAGTGGCTCTTCGCTTTCTGCCGTAACGCTATGCAATAAATCAAGACGATACGGTTTAATTTCAGGTAGAAACTCCACCGCATTTGACCACTGCTTAAACAACCCGTGCTGCTGCTCGCGCTGCCAGTTAGCAATCTGCGCGGGCAGCGTTTCGAGCCAGTGTGAAAGATGATTTTTGGCAATCAGAGAATAAAAGTTACCAAAGTCGATCATGCAGCGTCCTCTGCTTTTAATGCCACCAGTGAACCAAAGTTAAAGCACTGGAACCACAGCTCACTATGCTCAAAACCGGCTTTATGCAGGCGTGCTTTATGGGTTTCCACGGAATCGGTCAGCATCACGTTTTCCAGCATGCTGCGCTTCTGGCTGATCTCCAGTTCGCTGTAACCGTTGGCACGTTTAAAGTCGTGGTGCATGTTGAACAACAGTTCACCAACTTTGGCATCTTCGAAACTGAATTTTTCCGAAAGCACCAGCGCGCCGCCCGGGTTCAGTCCTTGATAAATTTTATCCAGTAATGCCTGGCGCTCGGAAGGTTCCAGGAATTGCAGGGTAAAATTCAGCACCACCATCGATGCGTTTTCAATGGCGATATCGCGAATATCACCTTCAATGACGTCTACTGGCGTAGGGGCTTTATAGGCGTCAATATGACGACGGCAGCGTTCAATCATCGCCGGGGAGTTGTCGATGGCAATAATTTTGCAATTATCATGATGAATGTTGCGACGCACCGAGAGCGTCGCCGCGCCCAGAGAACAACCCAGATCGTAAACCTGCGTACCAGGTTGAACGAAGCGCTCGGCTAACATACCAATCATGGAAATAATATTGGAATAGCCGGGTACGGAACGCTGGATCATATCCGGGAAGACTTCAGCTACCCGTTCATCAAAGGTCCAGTCGCCCAGTCTGGCGATAGGGGCAGAAAATAGCGTGTCGCGGTGAGACATAACGTAAAAATCCGGGAAAAAGAAAGTGGCGTATTGTGCGCTAACGCAGGGAGAAAACCAACTCCCAAGGCATATACCAAAGATTCGCCAGCACCATCAGCAACAGCGCACACCAGGTGGCGCTCATGCCGGAACGTCGCCAGCGGAACAGACGGTGATGAAAACCGTAATAATGCATCAGACGACCAGCAAGCAAAACGATGCCGCAAATATGCACCATCCAGGTTTCTGCGCCATTCATTTCCATAAACAGCATCAGCACAATCGCGATGGGAATATATTCCACCGCGTTACCATGAATGCGAATAGCGCTTTGCAGTTCGCTAAAACCGCCGTCGCCATAGGCAACGCGGTACTGCATTCGCAGGCGAACGACATCAAAAGAGAACTTCATTAATAACAACGCACTTAAAACGGCATACAGCGCGCTTACCATACAAACTCCCTTTAAAATGGCCGATGGCACCTGTCTATGATAGGTGGCAAATTCAGAAAAGAGAAGATTGCTGTGGAATAGCCGGAACTGCTCCGATCTCTGGAAGCGTTTTACGTAAGTCTTCCCACAGGGTATGTACCAGTTCCGGTGCCTGGGCAATGTCTGGCGTATGTAAAAAAAGATAAGGCGTAGTGGTCTGATGCCACTGCGCTAATTTTTGTAACCAGACCTGAAATAATTCCCGGTTTTGCGTCATATCATCACTACCGATAAAACGGATCAGCGGATTTGTCGCCGTCAGTACAGCATGTACCGGAACTTTAGGTTTTTTTCGTTGAGCGTCGCGAATAGCTTCACTGTGTGGACGTGCTGCATGAACCGGGCGGCTGTCTAAGATTAGCAAGGTCTAAATACACCTCCCGTTTCAGATGGTTCCTAAAGGTGATGCTTGTGGTTATGATAGACAGAAAGATAAGATTTCCGAGGGTTAGCTATGAGTGATGGATGGTTAGATTCTACTATGCAAGCAATAAACGATAGGATTAAAAGCCCATTATGGGGATATATCATTCTTGCATGGGTATGGTTCAATTGGCCTAACTTGGCAATGCTCTTTATGAGTGATGCTCCTGTTAAGTTTCGAATAGATTATATTCTGTCTCAGGAATATTTTTATGTACATTATCTGTTAGCACCTGTCTTTTTTGGAAGTGTGCTAGCTGTTATTACTCCTTATGCTCAATGGTTACTTTCTCTTGCTCAAAAATGGGCTACAGATAAACACAGTGAAAATATTTATCTTTCAAAAGAAAAGGAATACCTTAATTCAATCAGGTTAACGGGGTTAAAGGTTCGGGTTGCCAGAGAAGAAGAGAAAGAAAATGCTAAAATTGATGCTGATATTAAAGCGGAAGTAGAGCGTGGTAAGCGTGAAGAGTTGGTCACAGAAGACCTTGAGACAGCAAGGAAACAGATGCTTAAAGAGATTAGCAACTTAAAAGAGTCAGTATCTATTGAAAAACAAACTATTGAAAATATAGCAAAAGAAAAAGAGAGACTACAGGATTTGATTGTTGCCTCACTTGATGTAATGAATGATTTCTTTAAAGTTGATAATAGCCGTTCATTACAGCAATTGAAGAGTAGGGTAGAAGAACTTTTAACAGTTTCTGATATTGAAGCTTCTACCATACGTAACGCGCTACGACAAAAGAAAGAGCTAACTTCAACACAGGCATTAAAAATGTTAGATATGGTTGAGTCTAAAATTAAAAAGGAAAAAGAAAAAGGTAATAATATAGAGTCGAATGAATTAATTAACCAATAATGCTATGCCTGTAAATAACAGGACATAAACAGGTTAGTACCTATGCAATTTAACGGTATTTTTCCAAGTATCTATGCAATCCTACACAGATTCTATACAGTATCGACACAGTCTCTTTTTGGTCTAACTTATTGAAATATATAAAGAATCTGTGAAGTCTCTTTTCAGGGTAAACTGTATCGTGTTAGTCGTTCCTCTCCAGACACTACATATAGTGCTATATACAGGGCTATATAACGGTGTCTATGCAGTTGGTCACTATCAATATTCCCTCAAAGTGACTATCAACCTACTTAATAGCTACCTACGTGAAAGTTATGAAGTGATGGTTATAGTTCCTTCGTATCTCCTCTTAAAAAATCACTTAGAGACATCTTAATCTCTATACAGAATCTACGTAGATGCTTCTTAGTGCGTAAAACAGCTATTATGTTAAAAACGCACTGTATACGTATCAGTACTGATTTATAAGGGTTTTGTGTATTGGCTGATAAGAGGCTATACAGCACCTTGAGAGCATGTCTTCTAAGTCATTGACATATAAGGTCACAGAAGTTTGTGTCTGTTACAGAGAAAACTGGGGAGGACTTCACAGGACTATAAAATGTTACAGCTATTGATAGGTGAAATCTTCTTGATAGATGCTGTGAAATGTGATGAAGGTTTTTTTGAGGTGGAGCTAACAGATGCTATGAAGAAAGTCAATAGATATTTTAACTGCTTTTGCAAAGGGGGTCACATAGCTGGTGTGACGGGTACTTAGCAGCTACAGACATCTGTCAGATATTTTCGAAGATTTTTAGAAGGGGAATTTGAAGAGGGGCTACTACGATTTTATAAAAATTTTCAGAGTCTGAAAAGTTACTGTACAGATTTTATACAGATATCTTTAAAGTATCTGTAAAGACTTTTAAGATAAGAGATAGATATCCCAGAAAGGATATCCGTTTAGAAAGCCTGTTAAGCATCTCTTAAAAGAGAGTAAACCTTGTCAAGAGTGATTGCAATAAAAATTTTTATTTCTTATGTCAATTGAGCATATTTTAATCGGGAAGCATCATGGGGGTTCTGATTGCTGGAGAACTCCATCTTTATTATTCAGGAACTTACACCGAGAATTTAGTTTCACAATGGATGGTGCTGCAACTGAGCATGATGCGTTATTGCCTCGCTTCACCGATGATGTTCATAATCAATCATGGGGTGGTGAACGGGTGTTCTGCAACCCACCATACAGCGACATTAAAACATTTCTCGTAAAAGCGTCTGAAGCAGATTTAGTGGTATTCCTGATACCGTACCGACCCCACACCATATACTGGCTTAAGCACATTTACAGCAATAACCACTGTCATGAAATCCGTATTCTTCATCGTGCAGTTAAATACCTTCCACCAGCAGGCCATAACGGGCTTACTATTCGTTCACCGTTTCCTAGTGCAGTCGTTGTTTTTAAAAAAGAACCACGTAAGCATGAAATTACACAGATGATTTGCTGTGCTGATACATTGCTGCCGTTAACCATCATTAACCGTGGTGGACTAAGAGGAAGACCCACCATTTACCCACCTGAGACGCTCGACAGCTTCATAAAACTATACAGGCAAGGCAAACCCATTAAGTGCATTGCAGATGCTCTCAGAATGCCTCTGAGCACGTCATACAGGATTGCTCAAAGGTTGAGCTAAAATTCTCATAAATATGGTCATTTACAAGACAGGTGATTTAGATATTAAGAAGTATCCCCTGTGAACAATAAATGACCAATCAGTAATTATTCTGTGAAATAATTGTTGCAATTTATAATCACATCTGTTATAGTTTCTATATGGGCTGATAAAAAAGTTCATGTCTTGAAGTGGTAACACTTGGGGAGGTGTCAGATGATTGACGTATATTAACCTCTCATTCATGGTAATACCTCAGCGTTTTAATCATCGTACTGTTTCAGGCATGGGCTTCTTTATCAGTCCATCAATCCCCCAGATATTTTAATCACACAGGCTAATCGGTTTTATCCGGTTGGCCTTTTCACATATGAGGTATTTTATGAATGAAAAAAGAAACTAATGCTTTTATTATGGTAGATAAACGAGTTGCACAATTCCCTAAAACATTAAAGCCAATTGACCGCTTGGTGTATTTCACTATGCTGGATGGTGCTGATTATTACGAATCTAAGTTCGGGAGATATGCACCAAGTATTGACTATTTGATGGTTATGTCTGGTGCTACACGTAATACAGTTATTGATTCACTTAAGAGACTTGAGTCACACAGACTTATCGAAAAGACCAATGTAAAGGGTCAGCAAAGTATTTTTAAAGTATTCACGTTGGATGAGCGTCCAGAGGTCTTATCAGAGCCTACTCTTGATGAACGCCGTAGAGCTAAATTATCAGGTCAACCAGAAATTGACAGTAACCCAACCAAAAATTGGTTACCTACCCAACCAGAATTTGGTTACCTACCCAACCAGAATTTGGATACATGTAAGACTGAATATAAAGACAAAAATATAAATACTGAAGAAGAAAGACTAAAAGGGAACTTTGAAAAAGAATCTCTTAAGAAGAGAGCTTCGCTCTGTGATTCACATGAATGTGATTCTCTTGATATTGAAGAGGCTATTAAAGAGACTGTTAAAACATCTGACTTAGATGACCTTGATAGTGAAGCTACTAAAGAGGCTGTTAAAAAGGAAGATAAAATCTCTGATGTGAATGTTGATAGTGACCATAAAAATACACAGTGCCCCGCCACTGATGATGAGATGGACCCCTTCGATGATTACCTTGATGAAGAGTCAGAGCGTGAAGAGGCTATTAAAAAAGCACAACGCAAAGCAGAGATTAAATTACGCATTGAAATGGCGAAGCTAAAGAACAAGGTTAATGACCTCGATGACTTTGATGATGGTGACGATGATGACTTTTCTTTCACACCAAAGAAGAAAGTAGTTAGTGAAAATAAGAAGCAAAGGATTAAGCCTAAAATGTACTATGCAGGTGGAGGTATCCAATGAGAGAATATAACGGTGAAAAACGATACAAAGATTACCTGTTAAAGCGTTACAGTATTTCTCGTGAAGGTTACTTGATGAAAGATACTCACGGGGAAGTTTACCGGATTCGACCGAAGAAAGAAGGGAGAGATTATTATTTCGTCGATGGTGTGACAGATTTAAAGATTGACGCTTTGAAGTTTGCAGTGATGTATCATTATGACATCTGGGATTCAGTCCACCAGCTACAATTAAAAGACGGTGACCCCAATAACTTAAAGGCCACCAATATTATCACAAAACGTTAGTTTGTTTTACCATCATCAATCGTAATTGTGATTTCATATTTGAAAAGCTTAATGCTGAAATTGAATCGTGTACTTTTGGCGATAATCATTTTTAAAAGCTGATACACCAGAAGCACCAGAAACACAAAGCAACCTAAGCTTGCGAATCTGTGAGATTCAGCAATTGTTTCAAGAAAGCCCATTAATTCCCCTTATTTATCAAAGGGAATGACCTGTATCAGCCCCTATAACCATAATATCATGTAAATGAGATGTTGACAATATGTTAAATAAATGTTAAGATTGTAGTATGAGTAAGAGATTTAAGGAGATTTTTACAATGACTCACACAGTTACGCGCCTTTTGCCAGAGGCATTTGAACGACTGGCAGCAATCAAAGCCAAATATCCCGATATGAAGCACACAGCGCTTGTTGGGGAGATTTTAAAAGAGTCGGTAAACCTTAGCCCTTTCGATAACGTTAAGGGTGTTGCAGAAGGTTCTAAGGCCATCAGAATCACAACGAACCAACTGGAACTACTCAAAGCACAGTCCGCAGTAGCAGGTTGCTCAATGATTCAGGTGTTAAGCGCAAAGGTCCATCAATTAGCGGATAGGCTGGGGGTTTAATGCTATGCACATTTGATTATCATGCGTTTTATCGCCATAGAGGCCACCTTGTCCGTGAGAATAGCGGAACATGGAAAGATTTAACTCGTAATGCTGAACCCTTCACACACCAGCAATTAAAATCCCGCTTCTCCAGATGGAAGAATGCACCAGCAGATACTGGTGATTTTAAGATTATCCATACCTTCGATTATGCCTCAGAAGATGACCTTCACGATGCAATTAAGCTGATTGAAGACTTCAATACCTCAGAAGATGTGGATGGTGACAAATATAAATCCCGTGGTAACCGCTATAACCGTGATGATATCACTCAGGCCATAAATGCTGGTCAATCTCAGCGATACATTACAGAAAAATATGGTATTTCACGGAGACAGTATTTCTACGTTAAATCATTGATTAATAAAGACAATTCAAAATAACCATCTCAGTAACGGTAGAATGCACTTTACAGGCAGAGTTGCACCTTAATTTGATAAATTACCTTACCAGCCAGTGCAACTCCCTCTGTAACCCGCATGGTTACTGGCCTCAGAATGGCTATTTTAAGAGGTCTGAGATGTGTTTTATGGGAAATCTAAAAATGAACAATTACCCAATGACAGTACTAATTGACCAAGAAACTATGAATTGGTTGATTGACCTGAACAGGTCGGGCTTTAATATCTGTTTCCTGCATTGCTTTGAAGCTTCAAGTTATATCGACAAACGCACCATCAACGAAATTAAACTTGGTGACTATGTTCACAAGCTGGAAGTAACAGACCCATACAATAAGCGCTTTATCATTGAAGAGTGCAATCGACTTGATTTAAGTCCTGAGCAATTATTGAAGCTGAATATATTCCTGACTTATCAACAGAAATTAAACCCTTACAGCGAGGTTATGTAATGACGCTCGTTATTTTATGGACAGCTTTAGGTTTATTATGTGGTTGCCTGATTGCTAACGAAGCTAACAGAAATTGATGTTATCAGATTGTTAAAAAGCTGTTGACAAATAACCTTGAGCATGACATAATTGTATATATAGGGAGAGCAATTCTCTCTTATTTTTCTTTCAATAATCCGATGGATGGATATTCTGAGTTGGAAAGGTGCAATGCTTTTCGCTACATGGCCTTTCAGGTTGGTCTGAGAGGTCATCTCGAAAAGTCTTTGTTCATTCATTGAATCCTTTAGATGTTCTTTAATTTCTTCACCTTAGCCCTTTATAGCGTTTTAGTTATCTAGGGCTTTTTCAGCTTTTAAAAAGCATACTTGGCAAACGCTTTTAAGTCTCTTCTAAGTTCGTAGGCTGTCAGGTTTGCTTTTTAAAAACTGAATATTACTTAGAAGAGGAAAATGAAATGGAAAATCTATATATTAGCGGTAGAAAGGTTGATAGCTTCGGTGACTGGTCGCCACAGACTGAACATCCAGCTATCACTATTCAGCGTAAAGAACACGATGAAAGAATTAAGCTTGAGCAATCGTTAAAGATGTCACCAAAGGTAATTTCCTTTGTGTCTCCTGAGCCTCAAGAAATGCCTGATGTTTGCAAGGGTGAATCATTACTTGAGCTTGAAAAGAAATATTACCCACTGCTGAAAGCACAGCGTATTAAACTTGATGACGCTTACAGCAAAGTTACCTTGATGCAATCAGCTATTGAGCCGTCAGAATTTGAGATTCAGGATGAATTGTCACAGAAACCATTTGTCTATTACCAATACGAAGATAATGATGGTTTTGGTACTTTTCAAGAAAACGTCGCAGCCGTGATTAGTAGTCTTCCTGCTGGACATCGAATTGTGAAGATGGTTAAGGCATCAAGAGGTGCTGGTCAGTTTATTTACATGACTAATAAGAGCGATGAAGAACTCGCTGAACTTGCTAGACAGAACATCTTGGCATCACGTAACAAGCAACTTGATAATGTTAAGTTGTATCTCTCAAGAGAGCTTCAGGCTATGAAAGAGCTTGTGAAAGAATATGAAGATGCTAAGAAGATTGCTATGCAGGCTGATATTGAGCAGCTTACGAAGATTTCTCAGAAGTATGCAAAGGCACTTTGACTATGAATTAAAAAGGAGGTGATGAATGTTTGATTTAACGGAACGCTATGAACTTATTAAAGCAATTAGCGAGAGATTGAAAGAACAACCCAACAAACCAAAACGAATCAAATCATCCACCTCTAGGCAAAATAGCAGAATCAGAAGAATCGCTAAATGGTGTCTTGATAAATTACCAAGTGATTGTCAGATTGTCGGTGAAGATGGTAATTATTATCTGATTAGATAAAGAATTGGTTGGGTGTATGAGATAGGTTCTATCGAATCTATAGTACGGGAGAGATTATCGAGTGACATCGGTAGCTCTCCCTTTTTTTGTATATGAACACTTAAGAGGTGAAAAAATATGAATGGCACAATTTAAAGTTGATGATTTTTTGATTGAGCTAAGTTTTAGCTCTCAGAAAGTTTTAAAAGGCTTGGAAAAAGCCGAGAAACAAACGATGCAGGTAGCATCAAGAATTGAGAAACGACTAAATAAGGCATTCAGAGTTAATCATGCGCCTTTAAATGACTCTCTCAAACTAATGGAAAAGAATGTCGATAAAACTGTTTCCAAGATTGAGCAGCGTCTTAAAAACACTAAAGTGTTTAAGATTAAAACGGAAATTGAGGATACTTTAAAGCCACTTAGACAACCGAGACAGCCACGAATTAGCGGAAGCAGAGCAATTACAGCAGCGCATAGCGTGAATATGAGCAAGCTTCGTGACTTTAATCCTATGCTTGAGAAGTATTTTAAGAGCCAATATTACAGCTTAAGCGGTAAATCCAAGACACTTGGAAACGAAGCTTTTAATCGTGAGTTAGCAAAATTAAATCAGTCTCTTCGTGAAACACTTTCTAAGTTTAACAAGACCGCCAGCAAAAATAATTACAGTAAAAACGCTTCGAATGGTCTGGATGTATTAGCTACAAGTGCAATCAAAGCAGGGACGGCTATTTATACTTTCCAGACAGCCTTAGAAGCTTACAGGCGGATTATGGAGATTGGTCTGAAAAAAGAAGCATCACAACGAGCGGCACAATTCGTTTTAGGTGATGAAGGTGCTAAACGAGCTACAGAATTTGTTAAGAATCTTGCTAATAATACTGGTGTTGACCAGATTGAAACATTAAGCAGTTTTGCTAAGTTTTCCGCTGGTGCTGGTGATATGAATGCAGACCAGAAAGAATCCTTATTTTCTAATGTGATTGGTACATCCAGATTAATGGGACTAAGCACCGATGAAATTAACGGGATTCTAAAAGCTTTCGAGCAGATGGCATCTAAAGGAAAGATTCAAGCTGAAGAATTACGTGGTCAGCTAGGTGACCGTATGGCAGGTGCTTTTCAGTTATTTGCCAGAAGTCTTGGGATGACTACGGAAGAATTAGACAAGGCCATGAAAGACGGTAAGGTTCTTTCTAAAGATGTTCTTCCTAAAGTATCCGCTGAAATGGGAAGGATGATTGATAAAGCTGGTGGATGGGAAAAGATTATTAACTCTACTCAGACGCAGTTAGGCCGCTTAAGTAATTCATGGAATAATAATCTGGCCTTAATGTTCGACGGTTCACAGGAAGGGTTAACAGACTTTACAAGGTCACTGACTAATTTACTTAATTCACTAGGTGGTCAATCTAAAAATCTTGGTGAACATTTTGGCGACCTGATGAAAAGCATGTCAAACGGTATTGATGATTTAACCACGATTAGCTACCGAGTGCAGGGATTCTTTGACAGAGTGACCCTTGCTTACAGAGAATTAAATGACACTCAAAAAGCTGTAGCTGATGGTATCGCAAATGGCCTGTTAAGTGCATTAAAGGGACTTGCTGGTATTGTCGCTGTAAGGTCTGGTATTGGTGCTGTAGGTGGTATCTGGAACTTAATTAGGGCTATTTCCATGCTTGGAAATGTAGCAAATACAGCAGCGGGAAGAATTAATTCACGTTCCGGTAGTGTTGAAGGTGGTAAAGGAAAATTATCTGTAGCTGATGCAATTACCAAAGTAATGATTGTCGGTATGGCAACTGATGTGATTAACTCCATTGTTAAACCGTTCTATGAACGTCAGATGAGTAAGTCAGATAATCCAATTGACAAAGTTGTAAGGTCAAAGGTGGAACCTACAGACCAAGCATTGTCTGGTGACATGAACTCTTTAGCCGCTGTTTTATGGGCTATGGTTCAGGGCAAATCAAAAGATGTTCCACAGCTTTCACCTGAAGCATTAAATAGTCTGAAAGGTCGAGTGGAAACATTCACACAAGATTTAAAGGTTATCAAGCCGTCAGTAAATATTCAGCCTCAGACAATCAATATCACAACTCAGACGGTACTTGATGGAAAGGTTATTGATGAAAGAACCACATCGCATATTAATCGTATGCAGGAAGATACCTTGATTAGCTCAGCTTACCCAGAGGAATAAACAATGTTAGAACTACTAATATTTATTGCCACACATGGCAATCTATTAATCTTTATCTAGTATGACGATTCAACTATGAATAGTCGAATGCTACGTGATTTCTTCTGAACAGATACCAACATCAAAAATTAGATTTCACGTAGCTCACGCTTAACAGAATAGGAATAACAACAATGTTTGACACAAAGCAAATTAGATACTCAGGTAAAGATGGTATCTATTTTCACCTTAGAGATAATGTAGAATCTTTTCTTGCCTTAACAGCTACTGAACAGATGGACTATGACTCACCGATGATGGTGACAACTCAGGCTATGCAATCGGGGCAAACTATCACTGATAATGTTCAGAGAGCACCTAAGACCATCTCTATTAGCGGTGTTGTAGTGGTTGATTCGACGGGTTCAGTTCTATTAACCAGACAGGGGCAACTTGTAGAGACCTTTATTTCTACGGTTGAACAATGGCGAGACCAGAAGCAAATCATCACTATTGTTTGTAAAGATGGAATATCTATCACTGATAGTATCATTACTCAGTTTAAAGCGAGTAAAGAGCATACCATTGCTAATGGTCTTCGTATTCAGATGACCTTCCAAGGTGTAGAATTTCGTTCAATCGTAGGGCAAACTGATATTTCATCTGCTACTGGCAAGACCGCTACCACGAATGATGGTGGTGCTACCAGTAAAAAGAACACTGGGAACACTACGACAAGTTTAGGTAATGGTATGTTGATGTGTCAGGAGCTATATAATCGCTCTGCGAGTGAACTTTCTAATGAGCAACTTCAAGCCCGTATCAATTGTAGTAAAAGTGTCAGAGTTGAGAATGGAAAAAGCACCTTCTCAGATGCCGCTAATGGGCAAGCTTCGAAAGTGCTTAATAATGCTGGTGCAGGTAATGTTTTGAAGAGGCTGTCTGTTAATCCTAACAAGCGCTACTGACGATAGAAGCTCAACTATATGATAACCTCATCAACATCTATTAAACCCCTCTCAGTGACTTCAGAAAGCGACTGTATAGCCTCTGTAACATTCTCTGAGGGGTCTTCTGTTATAGGTAAGTCAATTACCTTACCGTTGTGAAAAGTCACTTTACAGCGACGTTTAGCAGTATTTAAAATGACCTCTTTAACAGCACTTTTGATTATCAGTTGTGCTTCAATCCTTCCCGCCTTTGTAGTCAAGTCACAATCAGACAAACAACCAACATCAATAGATTTAAGGCGTTGTGTCTCCTTCTCGATATCCGCATTAACCTGTGATAGCTCACCTTTTAACTGTTTTAGTTTGCTGGTAATAGCGGACAAGTCTTCAATTTCAAGTGATAGCTGTACCAGCTTTTCAATATTGCTTGAGATGTGTTCACGGTGTAGCTTCAGTGTGTCTATGGTATTCGTCATATCGCTATCAAATCGGTCTATACGGGATAGCAGGGCAAGCAATGTACCATCGGTTTGCTTACGTGAAAGTCCTTTAGCACTACAACGGTTTTCATTACGAAGAGGACAACGATAAATCCCGTTTCTTGTATCGCTAAAGCCTGTGATAATCAAAGCATGACCACATTCAGAACAACGGATAACACCTTTAAAGAGATTCACACTCAATGGTTTATCTGAAGCAGGTTTTCTACCGTAACGAGAATATGATAGTTGCTGGACTTTGTAGAAATCAGTCTCAGGGATGATAGGGGGGAAATAACCAGCTATCTCCTCACAGCCTTTAGGTGTGAAGTAACCAATTACAGAGCGATTTTTCAGAAGGTCTTGCACTGAGGTTTGACCAAACTTACCTGCTTTGTACTGGTTAAGTGTCTGGTGACCTTCATCATTAAGAGTCCTGACAATCTCCCAAATAGACTTACCCTCTAACCGTAATTGAAAGCATCTCCTCACAGTTTCTACCTTCTCAGGTATCACAGAGAAGGTCTTACGGTCATCATTAAGCTTAAGCCATGCAGGACAACGCTTAGAAATCTTGATACCAGCTTTAGCAGCTTCTTTCTTTGCATCCCATGCAGCTTGTATACGCTCAGCCTTACGCAGACTCTCTTCATGTGCTCTTTGCATAATCAAGATGGACTTAATCAGAGCTAACGGGTCTTTTAAACTTTCTCGTGTGTAATGTTCACCATCGCTCAGTGTGACTATATCGACACCAGCCCTTAAGATACGACGTAATAGCTCAGAAGCAATATCAATATCCTGACGTGAGAGACGGTCAAGAGATTCTATCAAGAGCGTATCACCAGCTTTAACAAGCCCTTTCTCGATAGCGGTTAAAAAGTCACCTAAGCCACCTTTCAAGTGCTTACCAGTGAATCCACTCACACCTAAATCACGAAAAGATAAATCTTGGTCAAGGTAGTACTCAGGATGAGCCTTAAGCCAGTCATTAACCATCTTAGACTGTCTGCGTAGTGAGTCGCCTTTGGCTTGTCGCTCAGAACTGAATCTGATGTAGCTGATTACACGTTTCATTCTTTACCACCATAAAAACTAATAGCGCGATTGTATCGCTTTAGGTGGTGTATTTAAACGTGTCTGATGAAAATCACCCGATTAACGCCGCGCTGATGTAAACCGCGATTAAGCGTTTGTTCCTCTTCTCCTTTGGCGAAAAACTGTGGATGGCGGACTTCCACGCCATAATTAAATTCGCCAGGAAGAGAATCGAGAAAATGCCAAAGCGCAGGCAGCTCCCGTGGGCCGAATGTGGCAGGCAGTTGCAGCCAGTATTGCCCAATGCGCGGAGCCAACGGTGACATGCGGGTCAAAAATTCAGTCACTAAATCATCGCAATGCCGTAATGCTGCCTGATGCGAAATGGTCGCCGGAAACTTAAAACAGAAGCGGAAGTCATCTGTGGTCTGCTCACGCCAGCGCAGGACAACCTCGGGTTTCGGCAGGGCGTAAAGCGTGGTGTTGCCCTCCACGCAGTTAAAGTGGCGGGCATACTCTTCAAGGCTGGTGATCCCCAACCGCACCCATTTAGGATGCGACCATTGCGGTAGACCGATGTAAATCATAACGCGTTGAGGATCTCTTCCACGCTACGCACACGGGCGATGCGCGGGTAGATATGGTTGATACTGTTATTGTGCTGCTCGGCGCTGGCGGCACTACAGGCGTCTTCGGCAATCACCAGATTAAAGCCAAGTTCCCAGGCATTGCGGGCGGTGGATTTAACACCGATATTGGTCGAGATCCCACATAACACTATTGTATCGATACCTCGGCGGCGTAATTGCAACTCCAGATCCGTACCGTAAAACGCACCCCATTGACGTTTGATGATTTCGATATCGCTGTCGGTTGCACCTAATGCAGCAGGATGTTGCCACCAATTTTCGGGCAACACTTTAGCCGGTGAGGGCGCATCGACCGGCTGTTTTAATGCTTCAGCGTAATCGGCAGACCAGCCAACGCGCACCAGAAACACGGGCTGACCGCTGGCGCGAAATTTCGCCGCCAGCTTCCCGGCGCGATTAACTACCTCATCGGCAGTATGTGGACCACCGGCAAAAGGTAAGATGCCTTCTTGTAAATCGATCACCACCAGCGCAGTGGTTTTAGCATTAAGTTCAAGCATAATGACTCCTGAAAAAACAAAATCGTGCCTCACACCTTAATGCGATTAGCCGATGGCGGAACGACAAATTTTGTTAATTTTTATGAGTTCGGGCAACACCTTTATAGCAAACTGGCGTAGAGTCTGATTTCAGGCCCGATATAAAGTGGTAACGAGGCGTTCCAGCGCGGGCCAGGCTCTTACGGTGCGGCAGAATTTCCAGTATAATAGCCGCCTTTTTTCATTCAGTTGTGACATACAGCTAACGCTGCGACTTGGTCACCTGCGCAGCAGGGGGCATCCGCCGGCAGCTAAGTTAAGGGATATCTCATGCGTACAGAATATTGTGGACAGCTCCGTTTGTCCCACGTGGGGCAGCAGGTGACTCTGTGTGGTTGGGTCAACCGTCGTCGTGATCTTGGTAGCCTGATCTTCATCGATATGCGCGACCGCGAAGGTATCGTGCAGGTATTTTTCGATCCGGATCGTGCGGACGCGTTAAAGCTGGCCTCTGAACTGCGTAATGAGTTCTGCATTCAGGTCACGGGCACCGTACGTGCGCGTGACGAAAAAAATATTAACCGCGATATGGCGACCGGCGAAATCGAAGTGCTGGCGTCCTCGCTGACTATCATCAACCGCGCAGATGTTCTGCCGCTTGACTCTAACCACGTCAACACCGAAGAAGCGCGTCTGAAATACCGCTACCTCGACCTGCGTCGTCCGGAAATGGCTCAGCGCCTGAAAACCCGCGCTAAAATCACCAGCCTGGTGCGCCGTTTTATGGATGACCACGGCTTCCTCGACATCGAAACTCCGATGCTGACCAAAGCCACGCCGGAAGGCGCGCGTGACTACCTGGTGCCTTCTCGTGTGCACAAAGGTAAATTCTACGCACTGCCGCAATCCCCGCAGTTGTTCAAACAGCTGCTGATGATGTCCGGTTTTGACCGTTACTATCAGATCGTTAAATGCTTCCGTGACGAAGACCTGCGTGCTGACCGTCAGCCTGAATTTACTCAGATCGATGTGGAAACTTCTTTCATGACCGCGCCGCAAGTGCGTGAAGTGATGGAAGCGCTGGTGCGTCATCTGTGGCTGGAAGTGAAGGGTGTGGATCTGGGCGATTTCCCGGTAATGACCTTTGCGGAAGCAGAACGCCGTTATGGTTCTGATAAACCGGATCTGCGTAACCCGATGGAACTGACTGACGTTGCTGATCTGCTGAAATCTGTTGAGTTTGCTGTATTTGCAGGTCCGGCGAACGATCCGAAAGGTCGCGTAGCGGCTCTGCGCGTTCCGGGCGGCGCATCGCTGACCCGTAAGCAGATCGACGAATACGGTAACTTCGTTAAAATCTACGGCGCGAAAGGTCTGGCTTACATCAAAGTTAACGAACGCGCGAAAGGTCTGGAAGGTATCAACAGCCCGGTAGCGAAGTTCCTTAATGCAGAAATCATCGAAGACATCCTGGATCGTACTGCCGCGCAAGATGGCGATATGATTTTCTTCGGTGCCGACAACAAGAAAATTGTTGCCGACGCGATGGGTGCACTGCGCCTGAAAGTGGGTAAAGACCTTGGTCTGACCGACGAAAGCAAATGGGCACCGCTGTGGGTTATCGACTTCCCGATGTTTGAAGACGACGGTGAAGGCGGCCTGACGGCAATGCACCATCCGTTCACCTCACCGAAAGATATGACGGCTGCAGAACTGAAAGCTGCACCGGAAAATGCGGTGGCGAACGCTTACGATATGGTCATCAATGGTTACGAAGTGGGCGGTGGTTCAGTACGTATCCATAATGGTGATATGCAGCAGACGGTGTTTGGTATTCTGGGTATCAACGAAGAGGAACAGCGCGAGAAATTCGGCTTCCTGCTCGACGCCCTGAAATACGGTACTCCGCCGCACGCAGGTCTGGCATTCGGTCTTGACCGTCTGACCATGCTGCTGACTGGCACCGACAATATCCGTGACGTTATCGCCTTCCCGAAAACCACGGCGGCAGCGTGTCTGATGACTGAAGCACCGAGCTTTGCTAACCCGACTGCACTGGCTGAGCTGAGCATTCAGGTTGTGAAGAAGGCTGAGAATAACTGATATGACTCAAATACACGAAATCATTCGCGTTGCATCAAGGCGGCAACTGAGTGAACTCCCATGAGCATAGATAACTATGTGAATGGGATGAGCGAAGGCAGTCAACGAAGAGGCAGCGTGAAGGATAAAGTGTATAAGCGTCCCGTTTCGATCTTAGTGGTCATCTACGCACAAGATACGAAACGGGTGCTGATGTTGCAGCGGCGTGATGACCCCGATTTCTGGCAGTCGGTAACCGGCAGCGTGGAAGAGGGTGAAACCGCGCCGCAAGCTGCCATGCGCGAAGTAAAGGAAGAGGTCACCATTGATGTTGTCGCTGAACAACTGACCTTAATTGACTGTCAGCGCACGGTAGAGTTTGAAATTTTTTCACATTTACGTCATCGCTATGCGCCGGGCGTGACGCGTAATACGGAATCATGGTTCTGTCTTGCGCTCCCGCACGAACGCCAGGTAGTCTTCACTGAACATCTGGCTTACAAGTGGCTTGATGCGCCTGCTGCCGCGGCGCTCACTAAGTCCTGGAGCAACCGGCAGGCGATTGAACAGTTTGTAATTAACGCTGCCTGAACAGGCAGGGCTATCTGGAGATATTTTTATGGCAGGTCATAGTAAATGGGCCAACACCAGACATCGTAAAGCTGCGCAGGATGCTAAGCGCGGTAAAATCTTCACTAAAATCATTCGTGAGCTGGTAACCGCGGCTAAGCTGGGCGGTGGCGATCCGGACGCTAACCCGCGTCTGCGTGCAGCGGTGGATAAAGCACTGTCTAACAACATGACCCGTGACACTCTGAACCGCGCAATTGCACGTGGTGTGGGCGGTGATGATGATGCGAACATGGAAACCATCATCTACGAAGGTTACGGTCCTGGCGGCACGGCAATCATGATTGAATGTCTGTCTGACAACCGCAACCGTACCGTTGCTGAAGTGCGTCATGCATTCAGCAAATGTGGCGGTAACCTCGGTACTGATGGTTCCGTAGCCTATCTGTTCAGCAAAAAAGGCGTCATCTCCTTCGAGAAAGGCGATGAAGACACCATCATGGAAGCAGCACTGGAAGCAGGTGCTGAAGACGTTGTGACCTATGATGACGGCGCGATTGATGTCTACACTGCATGGGAAGAAATGGGTAAAGTGCGCGACGCTCTGGAAGCGGCAGGTCTGAAAGCAGACAGCGCGGAAGTTTCCATGATCCCGTCTACCAAAGCTGATATGGATGCAGAAACCGCACCGAAACTGATGCGTCTGATCGATATGCTGGAAGATTGCGACGACGTGCAGGAAGTTTACCATAACGGTGAAATCTCTGATGAGGTCGCAGCGACTCTCTGATGAGGCCTGCTAAACAGCAAAACGGAGACGCGTGATGGCTATTATTCTCGGCATTGATCCGGGTTCGCGCGTGACCGGCTACGGCGTCATCCGCCAGGTAGGTAGGCAACTGTCCTACCTGGGTAGCGGATGCATACGCACCAAAGTGGATGATTTACCGTCTCGTCTGAAACTCATCTATGCGGGCGTGACGGAAATCATCACCCAGTTCCAGCCTGATTATTTCGCCATTGAACAAGTCTTTATGGCAAAGAATGCTGACTCAGCCCTGAAACTGGGCCAGGCGCGCGGCGTGGCGATTGTGGCGGCGGTGAATCAGGAGTTGCCAGTATTTGAATACGCGGCACGTCAGGTAAAGCAAACGGTGGTAGGTATTGGTAGTGCCGAAAAAAGCCAGGTGCAGCATATGGTCCGCACCTTGCTGAAACTGCCCGCTAATCCACAGGCGGATGCCGCCGATGCGCTGGCGATTGCCATCACCCACTGCCACGTTAGTCAGAATGCGATGCAGATGAGCGAATCGCGGCTGAACCTGGCGAGAGGGCGACTGCGTTAAGTTATACCGCCTCGGTCAGTTCCGGCTGAGGCGTTTCCACTCCCTCCGCATGAATCAACACCAAACCCGGATGATGCCACAAACTGGCTGGCGTGACGGTTTTACGCTCCCACGGAATAGAACCCAGGAACCAGAATTTCCAGAAAGTGAGTTTTGCATTCGGATTGCTATTTAACAATTCTCCAAACGTCTCTATTTCACCCACCGGAATACATAGCGCTTCTTTATAAATATCAAAAACAAATTTTGAACAGAACTGGCGCGAAGATTCGTATTTAAAACCGGTGTGGTAAAGTTTGCGTAGCCGGGAGGGAACCTGTTCAACAATTCGTTGTTTTTGTTGTTCTGTCAGCCCAGCGTCTAATCGCTTTATAGCATAGCGTTGATTAGAAGAACGTTTAATAAAACGAGATAGCGTGGTGATGGTTGAAAGGGGGACCCGGCTTTCTGCAACCAGGAAGTCTTCACCGTTATGACCGATAATGATCCCGACGTGATTACTCCAACAATTTGATGCAGCTGATATTTGACCAAATAAGGCAGCACCTATACATGTAAAGGCGATATCTCCAATTTCATATTCAGCAGGGTAATTAATATTCACGTTGTCATTCCATTGAAATAGATACGAATATACGTAATAGCATAAAAAATTTATTTTTTCAGGAGGCGCAATGTATATTTTTATTACGCATTTTTTCACTGAATATGTAATATTAAAATATTTGCTTCCAAAATAACCTATAGAATAAATTATACTGTGCCATTTTTCAGATCATCGAGACACCTCGCAAGTTTTCTTCATCCTTCGCTGGATATCTATCCAGCATTTTTTTATCATACAGCATTATCTTTGATTCATTACGCAGGAGCGTCATGTGATAGGCAGACTCAGAGGCATCATCATTGAAAAACAACCCCCGCTGGTGTTAATTGAAGTGGGCGGCGTAGGCTATGAAGTGCATATGCCGATGACCTGTTTTTATGAACTCCCTGAAGCGGGACAGGAAGCGATCGTTTTCACCCACTTTGTGGTGCGTGAAGACGCGCAGCTGCTGTACGGTTTTAACAATAAACAAGAGCGCACGTTGTTCAAAGAGTTGATCAAAACCAACGGCGTCGGCCCGAAGTTGGCGCTGGCGATCCTCTCCGGAATGTCAGCGCAGCAGTTCGTTAATGCCGTTGAGCGTGAAGAAGTGGGGGCGCTGGTGAAACTGCCGGGTATTGGCAAAAAAACCGCCGAACGCTTGATTGTTGAAATGAAAGACCGATTTAAAGGTCTGCATGGCGATCTCTTTACGCCAGCCGCCGACCTGGTACTCACATCACCTGCCAGCCCGGCAACCGACGATGCTGAACAGGAAGCGGTTGCCGCGCTGGTGGCGCTGGGCTATAAACCACAAGAAGCAAGCCGCATGGTGAGCAAAATCGCTCGCCCTGACGCCAGCAGTGAAACATTAATTCGCGAAGCCCTACGCGCCGCGTTATGAGGTAAAGGATGATTGAAGCAGACCGTCTGATTTCTGCCGGTACCACTTTGCCGGAAGATGTGGCAGATCGCGCCATTCGCCCTAAATTACTGGAAGAGTATGTTGGTCAGCCGCAGGTTCGTTCACAGATGGAGATTTTCATCAAAGCAGCGAAACTGCGCGGCGATGCCCTCGATCATCTGTTGATTTTTGGTCCTCCGGGGTTGGGTAAAACTACGCTTGCCAACATTGTCGCCAATGAAATGGGCGTTAATTTACGCACGACTTCTGGTCCGGTGCTGGAAAAGGCGGGCGATCTGGCAGCGATGCTCACTAACCTTGAACCGCATGACGTGCTGTTTATTGATGAGATCCACCGTCTATCGCCAGTTGTTGAAGAAGTGCTGTACCCGGCAATGGAAGACTACCAACTGGATATCATGATTGGTGAAGGTCCGGCGGCACGCTCCATTAAAATTGATTTGCCGCCGTTTACCCTGATTGGTGCAACCACGCGCGCAGGTTCGCTGACATCACCGTTGCGCGACCGTTTTGGGATTGTGCAACGTCTGGAGTTTTATCAGGTGCCGGATCTGCAATATATCGTCAGTCGCAGCGCACGCTTTATGGGGCTTGAGATGAGTGATGACGGGGCGCTGGAAGTTGCTCGTCGCGCTCGCGGTACGCCGCGCATTGCCAACCGTCTGCTGCGTCGAGTGCGTGATTTCGCCGAAGTGAAGCACGATGGCACCATCTCGGCAGATATCGCTGCTCAGGCGTTGGATATGTTGAATGTCGATGCTGAAGGTTTCGATTATATGGACCGCAAGTTATTGCTGGCGGTAATCGATAAGTTCTTTGGTGGGCCGGTAGGTCTGGATAACCTTGCGGCAGCCATTGGCGAAGAACGTGAAACCATTGAGGATGTGCTGGAACCTTATTTGATTCAGCAAGGCTTTTTGCAGCGTACACCGCGTGGGCGTATGGCGACGACGCGGGCGTGGAATCACTTTGGCATAACGCCGCCAGAAATGCCGTAAGTCGGATTGGTCGCTCGCACCGCATCCGAAATTGGCAGTGTGCCTGATGCGACGCTATTCGCGTCTTATCCGGCCTACCAGAGATAGCGAACCGTAGCTCGGATAAGGCGCTCGCGACGCATCCGACATTGGCAGTGTGCCTGATGCGACGCTATTCGCGTCTTATCCGGCCTACGAGAGATAGCGAACCGTAGGTCAGATAAGGCGCTCGCACCGCATCCGACATTGGCAGTGTGCCTGATGCGACGCTGTTCGCGTCTTATCAGGCCAGCCAGAGATAGCGAACCGTAGGTCGGATAAGGCGCTCGCGCCGCATCCGACAAATGTGTTCAGCGATAGATTAGCTGGCCTGCTTTTTCATCATACTGAGAATAAATAACAGTGCCGCACATAGCACCACCGACGGACCCGCCGGCGTATCGTAAACCGCGGAAAAGGTTAAACCGCCAGTCACTGCCACCATCCCCACCAAAACAGCGACACCAGCCATCTGTTCCGGCGTGCGGGCAAAGCGACGCGCAGTAGCAGCAGGAATAATCAGCAACGAAGTAATAATCAACGCACCGACAAATTTCATCGCTACACCAATCGTCAATGCCGTCACCAGCATCAACAACAATTTCACTCGCTGTAATTTCACACCATCAACAAACGCCAGATCCGGGCTTATCGTCATTGACAGCAAATTGCGCCATTGCCAGAACAAAATAGCCACCACGATGACCACGCCAATCGCAATAGAGATGAGATCTTCTGGCGTCACTGCCAGCAAATCACCGAACAGGTAAGCCATCAAATCAACACGAATATTAGACATCAGACTCACGACCACCAGGCCCAGCGACAGGGCACTGTGCGCCATAATCCCTAATAACGTGTCGATCGCCAGCTGTGGACGCTTCTCCAGCCATACCAGACCGCCCGCCAGCAGCAGCGTAACGGCAATCACCGCATAGAATGGATTCACGTCCAGCAACAAACCAAACGCGACGCCAAGTAATGAGGCATGAGCCAGCGTATCACCGAAATAAGACATACGACGCCAGACTACAAACGAACCCAGCGGACCCGCGGCACAGGCGAGCATGATCCCGGCTAACCAACCGGGAAATAATAATTCAATCATGAGCGATCATTTCCCCGACGCAAAACAATTCGTCCCTGTAAATCGTGACGATGGTTATGATGATGGCGATAGATACCCAGTTGTTCAGCACCACGAGGACCAAACATTGAAATAAACTCCGGATGCAGGGAAACAACTTCCGGTGTGCCGGAACAACAAATGTGGTGATTCAGGCACAGCACTTCATCGGTTTTTGCCATCACCAGATGCAGATCGTGAGAAACCATTAAAACGCCACAATCCAGTTCACGACGCAGTTGGTCAATAAGGTCATATAACGCCACCTGGCCATTTACATCCACGCCTTGAGTGGGTTCATCCAGCACTAATAATTGCGGGCGATTTAACAATGCTCGCGCTAATAGTACACGCTGCGTTTCGCCACCAGAGAGCTTTTGCATCGGTGCGTTAATCAGGTGCCCGGCCTGGACACGTTTCAGTGCAGGCAAAATATCTTCTTTATGTGTACCAGGGCGTAAGCGTAAAAAACGGTTTACGGTCAGTGGCAACGTGGTGTCGAGATACAGCTTCTGCGGTACATAGCCGATGCGCAGTTTTCCGTTGCGCTTGATAACCCCTTCATCGGGTGTTACCAGCCCGAGCACTACCCGTACCAGTGTCGACTTACCTGCGCCATTTGGCCCAAGTAAAGTCAAAATTTTTCCAGGTTTAAGTTCCAGCGACACATCAGAGAGGACGCGGCGTTGGCCAAAAGAAACCGAGACATTTTCCAGGGAAACCAGACTTGTCATGTTAATTTTAGTCTTGCAGTAGTCATGAAATGTTATAATATCACACTTCTCATATTCATTACGATGATTGGTCGCATTATGTTACATAAAAAAACGCTTCTTTTCGCAGCATTATCCGCCGCTCTCTGGGGAGGTGCAACACAGGCCGCAGATGCCGCCGTTGTCGCTTCGCTTAAACCCGTTGGGTTCATCGCTTCTGCCATTGCTGATGGTGTAACAGAAACGGAGGTTTTACTGCCTGACGGCGCTTCTGAACATGATTATTCACTGCGTCCATCGGATGTAAAACGCTTACAGAACGCGGACTTAGTCGTTTGGGTTGGCCCGGAGATGGAAGCGTTTATGCAAAAACCGGTAAGCAAATTACCAGAAGCGAAGCAGGTAACGATTGCGCAGCTTGAAGATGTGAAACCGCTACTGATGAAAAGTATTCACGGCGATGATGATGATCACGACCACGCGGAAAAAAGTGACGAAGATCACCATCACGGCGATTTCAACATGCATCTTTGGCTTTCCCCAGAGATAGCGCGGGCTACAGCGGTTGCAATCCATGGAAAATTAGTGGAACTTATGCCGCAAAGTCGAGCCAAACTTGACGCCAACCTGAAGGATTTTGAGGCACAATTAGCCTCAACCGAAACGCAGGTTGGTAACGAGCTCGCGCCGCTCAAGGGGAAAGGTTATTTCGTTTTTCACGATGCTTACGGCTATTTCGAAAAACAGTTTGGACTGACACCGCTTGGTCATTTTACCGTTAACCCTGAGATTCAACCTGGCGCGCAGCGTTTACATGAAATAAGAACACAGTTGGTTGAGCAAAAAGCAACCTGCGTTTTTGCTGAGCCACAGTTCAGGCCAGCGGTCGTTGAGAGCGTCGCACGAGGGACATCCGTTCGTATGGGAACGTTGGATCCCCTGGGGACGAATATCAAACTGGGTAAAACAAGCTATTCAGAATTCCTGAGTCAATTAGCCAACCAGTATGCGAGCTGCCTGAAAGGAGATTAATGAGGAAGTGATTACGTGCAACAGATAGCCCGCTCTGTCGCCCTGGCGTTTAATAATTTACCGCGACCACACCGCGTTATGTTGGGGTCGCTCACCGTTCTTACTCTGGCCGTCGCTGTCTGGCGGCCTTATGTTTATCACCGTGATGCCACGCCAATTGTCAAAACCATTGAGCTGGAACAGAACGAAATTCGTTCGCTCTTACCTGAAGCCAGTGAGCCGATTGATCAAGCTGCACAAGAAGATGAAGCCATTCCCCAGGACGAACTGGATGACAAAATCGCCGGTGAAGCGGGCGTGCATGAATATGTTGTTTCCACTGGCGATACGCTAAGCAGCATTCTCAATCAGTATGGTATTGATATGGGTGATATCACCCAACTGGCTGCGGCCGACAAAGAATTGCGTAACCTGAAAATCGGTCAACAACTCTCCTGGACATTAACCGCGGACGGCGAACTGCAGCGCCTCACCTGGGAAGTGTCTCGTCGTGAAACCCGAACCTATGACCGTACTGCCGCTAACGGTTTTAAAATGACCAGCGAAATGCAGCAAGGAGAGTGGGTTAACAATCTGCTGAAAGGTACCGTCGGGGGAAGCTTTGTTGCCAGCGCCAGAAACGCCGGTTTAACCAGCGCCGAAGTGAGCGCAGTGATTAAAGCCATGCAGTGGCAAATGGATTTCCGCAAACTGAAAAAAGGCGATGAATTTGCGGTGTTAATGTCTCGAGAAATGCTTGATGGTAAACGTGAGCAAAGCCAGCTGCTGGGCGTACGTTTGCGTTCAGAAGGTAAAGATTATTACGCTATCCGCGCTGAAGATGGCAAATTCTACGATCGTAACGGTACTGGTCTGGCGAAAGGATTCTTGCGATTCCCGACGGCGAAACAGTTCCGTATCTCGTCTAACTTTAACCCGCGTCGTACTAATCCGGTGACCGGTCGCGTTGCACCACACAGAGGTGTTGATTTCGCCATGCCGCAGGGTACGCCAGTGCTTTCAGTGGGTGACGGTGAAGTGGTGGTTGCCAAACGCAGTGGCGCAGCAGGTTATTATGTGGCTATTCGTCATGGTCGCAGCTACACCACGCGTTATATGCACTTGCGCAAGATTCTGGTGAAACCGGGACAGAAGGTGAAACGTGGCGACCGTATCGCGCTTTCCGGTAATACCGGACGTTCAACCGGGCCGCATCTGCACTATGAAGTATGGATAAACCAGCAGGCCGTAAACCCGCTGACGGCAAAACTGCCGCGTACCGAAGGGCTGACCGGCTCCGATCGTCGCGAATTCCTGGCGCAGGCCAAAGAGATTGTGCCGCAGCTACGGTTTGATTAATTAACATCCATTCGCAGCCGGTACGCAGTCAGTACCGGCTTTTTTTATTTGGTGCGGGGCAAGTTGCGCCGCTACACTATCACCAGATTGATTTTTGCCTTATCCGAAACTGGAAAAGCATGGAAACGAAAAAAAATAATAGCGAATACATTCCTGAGTTTGATAAATCCTTTCGCCACCCGCGCTACTGGGGAGCATGGCTGGGCGTAGCAGCGATGGCGGGTATCGCTTTAACGCCGCCAAAGTTCCGTGATCCCATTCTGGCACGGCTGGGACGTTTTGCCGGACGACTGGGAAAAAGCTCACGCCGTCGTGCGTTAATCAATCTGTCGCTCTGCTTTCCAGAACGTAGTGAAGCTGAACGCGAAGCGATTGTTGATGAGATGTTTGCCACCGCGCCGCAAGCGATGGCAATGATGGCTGAGTTGGCAATACGCGGGCCGGAGAAAATTCAGCCGCGCGTTGACTGGCAAGGGCTGGAGATCATCGAAGAGATGCGGCGTAATAACGAGAAAGTTATCTTTCTGGTGCCGCACGGTTGGGCCGTCGATATTCCTGCCATGCTGATGGCCTCGCAAGGGCAGAAAATGGCAGCGATGTTCCATAATCAGGGCAACCCGGTTTTTGATTATGTCTGGAACACGGTGCGTCGTCGCTTTGGCGGTCGTCTGCATGCGAGAAATGACGGTATTAAACCATTCATCCAGTCGGTACGTCAGGGGTACTGGGGATATTATTTACCCGATCAGGATCATGGCCCAGAGCACAGCGAATTTGTGGATTTCTTTGCCACCTATAAAGCGACGTTGCCCGCGATTGGTCGTTTGATGAAAGTGTGCCGTGCGCGCGTTGTACCGCTGTTTCCGATTTATGATGGCAAGACGCATCGTCTGACGATTCAGGTGCGCCCACCGATGGATGATCTGTTAGAGGCGGATGATCATACGATTGCGCGGCGGATGAATGAAGAAGTCGAGATTTTTGTTGGTCCGCGACCAGAACAATACACCTGGATACTAAAATTGCTGAAAACTCGCAAACCGGGCGAAATCCAGCCGTATAAGCGCAAAGATCTTTATCCCATCAAATAAAAAAGCCTCTCGCGAGGAGAGGCCTTCGCCTGATGATAAGTTCAAGTTTGCTTCAGAATATTCGAAATCTGTTGAACTATCATTGAACTGTAGGCCGGATGTGGCGTTTTCGCCGCATCCGGCAACGTACTTACTCTACCGTTAAAATACGCGTGGTATTAGTAGAACCCACGGTACTCATCACGTCGCCCTGGGTGACAATCACCAGGTCACCAGACATCAAGTAACCTTTATCGCGCAGCAGATTAACCGCTTCGCTGGCAGCTGCTACGCCGTCATTAGCGCTATCAAAGTGCACCGGCGTAACGCCACGATAGAGAGCAGTCAGGTTCAGCGTACGTTCATGGCGCGACATGGCGAAAATTGGCAGACCAGAGCTGATACGGGAGGTCATCAGCGCGGTACGACCCGATTCGGTCATGGTGATGATCGCCGTAACGCCTTTCAGGTGGTTAGCTGCGTACATTGCTGACATGGCAATAGCTTCTTCCACATTGTCGAACTGAACGTCCAGACGGTGTTTAGAAACGTTGATGCTCGGGATTTTTTCCGCACCCAGGCAAACGCGCGCCATGGCTGCAACGGTTTCTGACGGATACTGCCCAGCGGCAGTTTCTGCAGACAGCATCACAGCGTCAGTACCATCCAGAACGGCGTTTGCTACGTCCATGACTTCTGCACGCGTCGGCATCGGGTTAGTAATCATTGACTCCATCATCTGGGTCGCCGTGATTACCGCTCGGTTTAGCTGACGCGCACGACGGATCAACGCTTTCTGAATGCCGACCAGTTCCGGGTCGCCAATTTCCACACCGAGGTCGCCACGTGCAACCATTACCACGTCAGAGGCGAGGATGATGTCATCCATTGCATCCTGGCTGCAAACGGCTTCCGCACGTTCAACCTTGGCAACAATTTTCGCATCACATCCTGCATCGCGTGCCAGGCGACGGGCATAGTTCAGATCTTCGCCACAGCGTGGGAAGGAGACAGCCAGGTAATCTACGCCAATCAACGCCGCAGTCTTAATGTCTGCTTTGTCTTTTTCGGTCAGCGCTTCAGCCGACAAACCGCCGCCAAGTTTGTTGATACCTTTATTGTTGGAGAGGGGACCACCGACGGTGACTTCGGTGAACACTTTCATGCCCTGAACTTCCAGTACTTTTAACTGGACGCGACCATCGTCCAGCAGCAGGATGTCACCAGGCACGACGTCAGCAGGCAGGCCTTTGTAGTCGATACCGACTTTTTCTTTGTCGCCTTCACCTTTACCCAGGTTGGCGTCGAGCAGGAATTTATCCCCAATATTGAGGAAAACTTTGCCTTCTTTAAAGGTGGATACACGGATTTTGGGCCCCTGGAGGTCACCCAGAATAGCCACATGACGCCCCAGTTTTGCGGCAATCTCACGAACTTTATCCGCGCGCATTTTGTGATCTTCAGGCGAGCCGTGAGAAAAGTTCATACGTACAACGTTGGCACCCGCCGCGATAACTTTTTCAAGATTATTATCGCGATCTGTTGCTGGGCCTAACGTGGTAACGATTTTTGTTCTGCGAAGCCTTCTGGACATGTAATACTCCGTTGACTGAAACAACCAGGTGTTGCTTGAACATGAAATCCGAATGAAATAACGCCGCGATGGCGATAAATTAATCTCATTCGGATGTCGTATAAGATTAGGACAGTGACAGTCGTTTTTAGCGATCGTCACTTAAATTAAGTAACTGCTTATCAAAACGCGATTCCTTCAGCGCTTCCTTGACCCGCTTCAAGTTATCTCTGAATTTTGCACCGCGTCGCAAAGTAAATCCTGTCGCCAGCACATCTATCACGGTCAGCTGTGCAAGTCGAGAAACCATGGGCATATAAATGTCAGTATCTTCCGGTACGTCGAGGGTAATTGCCAGCGTTGCTTCCCGGGCGAGCGGGGTACCCGCAGAGGTGAGGGCAATCACCATTGCGTCGTTTTCGCGAGCCAGCTGCGCCAGCTCGACCAGATTTTTTGTTCTTCCAGTGTGAGAAATCAGCACCACCACGTCTCCGTCGCTACAATTCATACAACTCATGCGTTGCAGCACAATATCATCGGAGTACACCACCGGAACATTAAAACGAAAGAACTTATTCATCGCATCGTGGGCAACGGCGGCTGAAGAGCCTAATCCGAAAAAGGCGATTTTTTTTGCCTGAGTGAGCAAGTCGACGGCGCGGTTGATGGCAGATTTATCCAGTGAATGACGGACATGATCGAGCGTTGCCATTGCGGACTCAAATATTTTCCCTGTGTATGATTCAACGCTGTCATCTTCATTGACGTTGCGATTAACATAGGGAGTGCCATTCGCCAGACTCTGTGCCAGATGAAGTTTAAAATCAGGAAAACCGCGCGTGTCCATGCTGCGACAGAAACGATTCACCGTCGGTTCGCTAACATTGGCTTCCAGTGCCATAGCAGCAATACTCGAATGGATCGCGTTATCGGGCGAAGCCAGAATGACCTCGGCAACTTTGCGCTCTGATTTGCTCAAATGTTCCAGCTGAGACTGGATTTTTTCCAGCATATTCATGATGTAAAGAGACTCACGGGTAATGACGATTTCCGCACTGAAAGAAATCGAAATGCAGTTTTGTCAGATATTACGCCTGTGTGCCGTGTTAATGACAAAAGCAGATAAAAAAGTTGTTATTTTTTTTCATAACATGATCAGTGTCAGATTTTTACCGAATGGAAAACGATGATTTTTTTATCAGTTTTGCCGCACTTTGCGCGCTTTTCCCGTAATCGCACGGGTGGATAAGCGTTTACAGTTTTCGCAAGCTCGTAAAAGCAGTACAGTGCACCGTAAGAAAATTACAAGTATACCCTGGCTTAAGTACCGGGTTAGTTAACTTAAGGAGAATGACATGGCGGTAACGCAAACAGCCCAGGCCTGTGACCTGGTCATTTTCGGCGCGAAAGGCGACCTTGCGCGTCGTAAATTGCTGCCTTCCCTGTATCAACTGGAAAAAGCCGGTCAGCTCAACCCGGACACCCGGATTATCGGCGTAGGGCGTGCTGACTGGGATAAAGCGGCGTATACCAAAGTTGTCCGCGAGGCGCTCGAAACTTTCATGAAAGAAACCATTGATGAAGGTTTATGGGACACCCTGAGTGCACGTCTGGATTTTTGTAATCTCGATGTCAATGACACTGCTGCATTCAACCGTCTCGGCGCGATGCTGGATCAAAAAAATCGTATCACCATTAACTACTTTGCCATGCCGCCCAGCACTTTTGGCGCAATTTGCAAAGGGCTTGGCGAGGCAAAACTGAATGCTAAACCGGCACGCGTAGTCATGGAGAAACCGCTGGGGACGTCGCTGGCGACCTCGCAGGAAATCAATGATCAGGTTGGCGAATACTTCGAGGAGTGCCAGGTTTACCGTATCGACCACTATCTTGGTAAAGAAACGGTGCTGAACCTGTTGGCGCTGCGTTTTGCTAACTCCCTGTTTGTGAATAACTGGGACAATCGCACCATTGATCATGTTGAGATTACCGTGGCAGAAGAAGTGGGGATCGAAGGGCGCTGGGGCTATTTTGATAAAGCCGGTCAGATGCGCGATATGATCCAAAACCACCTGCTGCAAATTCTCTGCATGATTGCGATGTCTCCGCCATCTGACCTGAGCGCAGACAGCATCCGCGATGAAAAAGTGAAAGTACTGAAGTCCCTGCGCCGCATCGACCGCTCCAACGTACGCGAAAAAACCGTACGTGGGCAATATACTGCGGGCTTCGCCCAGGGCAAAAAAGTGCCGGGATATCTGGAAGAAGAGGGCGCGAACAAGAGCAGCAATACAGAAACCTTCGTGGCGATCCGCGTCGACATTGATAACTGGCGCTGGGCCGGTGTGCCATTCTACCTGCGTACTGGTAAACGTCTGCCGACCAAATGTTCTGAAGTCGTGGTCTATTTCAAAACACCTGAACTGAATCTGTTTAAAGAGTCGTGGCAGGATCTGCCGCAGAATAAACTGACTATCCGTCTGCAACCTGATGAAGGCGTGGATATCCAGGTACTGAATAAAGTTCCTGGCCTTGACCACAAACATAACCTGCAAATCACCAAGCTGGATCTGAGCTATTCAGAAACCTTTAATCAGACGCATCTGGCGGATGCCTATGAACGTCTGCTGCTGGAAACCATGCGTGGTATTCAGGCACTGTTTGTACGTCGTGATGAAGTGGAAGAAGCCTGGAAATGGGTAGACTCCATTACTGAGGCGTGGGCGATGGACAATGATGCGCCGAAACCGTATCAGGCCGGAACCTGGGGACCCGTTGCCTCGGTGGCGATGATTACCCGTGATGGTCGTTCCTGGAATGAGTTTGAGTAATATCTGCGCTTATCCTTTATGGCTATTTTACCGGTAACATGATCTTGCGCAGATTGTAGAACAATTTTTACACTTTCAGGCCTCGTGCGGATTCACCCACGAGGCTTTTTTTATTACACTGACTGAAACGTTTTTGCCCTATGAGCTCCGGTTACAGGCGTTTCACTCATAAATCCTCTGAATGAAACGCGTTGTGAATCATCCTGCTCTGACAACTCAATTTCAGGAGCCTTTATGAATCCACAATTGTTACGCGTAACAAATCGAATCATTGAACGTTCTCGCGAGACTCGCTCTGCTTATCTCGGCCGGATAGAACAAGCGAAAACGTCGACCGTTCATCGTTCGCAGTTGGCATGCGGTAACCTGGCACACGGTTTCGCTGCCTGCCAGCCAGAAGACAAAGCCTCTTTGAAAAGCATGTTGCGTAACAATATCGCCATCATCACCTCCTATAACGACATGCTCTCCGCGCACCAGCCTTATGAACACTATCCAGAAATCATTCGTAAAGCCCTGCATGAAGCGAATGCGGTTGGTCAGGTTGCGGGTGGTGTTCCGGCGATGTGTGATGGTGTCACCCAGGGGCAGGATGGAATGGAATTGTCGCTGTTAAGCCGAGAAGTGATTGCGATGTCTGCGGCGGTGGGGCTGTCCCATAACATGTTTGATGGTGCTCTGTTCCTCGGTGTATGCGACAAGATTGTCCCAGGTCTGACGATGGCAGCCCTGTCGTTTGGTCATTTGCCTGCGGTGTTTGTGCCGTCTGGACCGATGGCAAGCGGTTTGCCAAATAAAGAAAAAGTGCGTATTCGCCAGCTTTATGCCGAAGGTAAAGTGGACCGCATGGCCTTACTGGAGTCAGAGGCCGCGTCTTACCATGCGCCGGGAACATGTACTTTCTACGGTACTGCCAACACCAACCAGATGGTGGTGGAGTTTATGGGGATGCAGTTGCCAGGCTCTTCTTTTGTTCATCCGGATTCTCCGCTGCGCGATGCTTTGACCGCTGCCGCTGCGCGTCAGGTTACACGCATGACCGGTAATGGTAATGAATGGATGCCGATCGGTAAGATGATCGATGAGAAAGTGGTGGTGAACGGTATCGTTGCACTGCTGGCGACCGGTGGTTCCACTAACCACACCATGCACCTGGTGGCGATGGCGCGCGCGGCCGGTATTCAGATTAACTGGGATGACTTCTCTGACCTTTCTGATGTTGTACCGCTGATGGCACGTCTCTACCCGAACGGTCCGGCCGATATTAACCACTTCCAGGCGGCAGGTGGCGTACCGGTTCTGGTGCGTGAACTGCTCAAAGCAGGCCTGCTGCATGAAGATGTCAATACGGTGGCAGGCTTTGGTCTGTCTCGTTATACCCTTGAACCATGGCTGAATAATGGTGAACTGGACTGGCGGAAAGGGGCGGAAAAATCACTCGACAGCAATGTGATCGCTTCCTTCGAACAACCTTTCTCTCATCATGGTGGGACAAAAGTGTTAAGCGGTAACCTGGGCCGTGCGGTTATGAAAACCTCTGCCGTGCCGGTTGAGAACCAGGTGATTGAAGCGCCAGCGGTTGTTTTTGAAAGCCAGCATGACGTTATGCCGGCCTTTGAAGCGGGTTTGCTGGACCGCGATTGTGTCGTTGTTGTCCGTCATCAGGGGCCAAAAGCGAACGGAATGCCAGAATTACATAAACTCATGCCGCCACTTGGTGTATTATTGGACCGGTGTTTCAAAATTGCGTTAGTTACCGATGGACGACTCTCCGGCGCTTCAGGTAAAGTGCCGTCAGCTATCCACGTAACACCAGAAGCCTACGATGGCGGGCTGCTGGCAAAAGTGCGCGACGGGGACATCATTCGTGTGAATGGACAGACAGGCGAACTGACGCTGCTGGTAGACGAAGCGGAACTGGCTGCTCGCGAACCGCACATTCCTGACCTGAGCGCGTCACGCGTGGGGACAGGACGTGAATTATTCAGCGCCTTGCGTGAAAAACTGTCCGGTGCCGAACAGGGCGCAACCTGTATCACTTTTTAAGACGACAAATTTGTAATCAGGCGAGAGAAAACTCTGATGAAAAACTGGAAAACAAGTGCAGAATCAATCCTGACCACCGGCCCGGTTGTACCGGTTATCGTGGTAAAAAAACTGGAACACGCAGTGCCGATGGCAAAAGCGTTGGTTGCTGGTGGGGTGCGCGTTCTGGAAGTGACTCTGCGTACCGAGTGTGCAGTTGATGCTATCCGTGCTATCGCCAAAGAAGTGCCTGAAGCGATTGTGGGTGCCGGTACGGTGCTGAATCCACAGCAGCTGGCAGAAGTCACTGAAGCGGGTGCACAGTTCGCAATTAGCCCGGGTCTGACCGAGCCGCTGCTGAAAGCTGCTACCGAAGGGACTATTCCTCTGATTCCGGGGATCAGCACTGTTTCCGAACTGATGCTGGGTATGGACTACGGTTTGAAAGAGTTCAAATTCTTCCCGGCTGAAGCTAACGGCGGCGTGAAAGCCCTGCAGGCGATCGCGGGTCCGTTCTCCCAGGTCCGTTTCTGCCCGACGGGTGGTATTTCTCCGGCTAACTACCGTGACTACCTGGCGCTGAAAAGCGTGCTGTGCATCGGTGGTTCCTGGCTGGTTCCGGCAGATGCGCTGGAAGCGGGCGATTACGACCGCATTACTAAGCTGGCGCGTGAAGCTGTAGAAGGCGCTAAGCTGTAAAAGTCAAAATGCCCGATCGAGGATCGGGCATTTTTGTAGCGTTTTTTTGCCGGGTTTAACCCTGTACTTTTACCTGTCCGGCGGCGTGCTTCGCGCGCTCAATGGCGTCAACAACACTCTCAGCGGTCGCCAGCGCAACACCCAGACGACGGTTGCCATCAATTTCCGGCTTACCAAATAAACGAATCTGCAAATCTGCGCCTACGGCATTCTGCACATTATCAAACGTGACATTCTGACTGGTCAGTTGTGGCAGAATAACGGCAGAAGCTGCAGGACCATACTGACGGATCCCGCCAACCGGAAGTCCGAGGAAGGCACGTACATGCAGGGCAAACTCTGAGAGATCTTGAGAAATTAACGTCACCATCCCGGTATCATGTGGACGAGGGGAGACCTCACTGAAAATCACCTCATCACCACAGACAAACAGCTCGACACCAAACAGACCATAACCGCCCAGTGCCAGCACCACTTTACGGGCAATCTCCTGCGCACGTTCAAGGGCAAGCGGGCTCATTTGCTGTGGTTGCCAGGATTCACGGTAGTCGCCATCTTCCTGGCGATGACCTACCGGTGCACAGAAATGGACGCCATCCACCGCGCTGACGGTTAGCAAGGTAATTTCGAAGTCAAACTTAACGACGCCTTCAACAATTACGCGGCCCGCTCCGGCGCGACCGCCTTGCTGAGCGTACTTCCATGCCTGAGCAAGTTGCTCTGCAGAACGAATAAACGTCTGCCCCTTGCCGGAAGAGCTCATCACCGGTTTTACAATGCAGGGATAGCCAATGTCAGCAACCGCCTCGCGGAAAAGGCTTTCGCTATCGGCAAAACGATAAGTGGAAGTGGGCAGCTGCAGCTCTTCTGCCGCCAGGCGACGGATACCCTCGCGATTCATCGTTAATTTCGTTGCGCGAGCGCAGGGGACAACATTCAGTCCTTCCTCTTCAAGTTGGATCAGCATATCGGTGGCAATAGCTTCGATCTCCGGCACGATATAATGTGGTTTTTCCAGTTCAACCACACGGCGTAATGCATCACCATCAAGCATATTAATGATATGGGAGCGATGCGCGACATGCATGGCTGGTGCGTCGGCATAGCGATCGACGGCAATCACCTCTACGCCGAGACGCTGACACTCGATTGCCACTTCTTTACCCAGTTCACCGGAGCCTAATAACATCACGCGAGTTGCTGCCGGACGCAGCGCAGTGCCTAATAACGTCATAACGAATATCCCCTGATTAATTCCGCGCGCAGTATAAACGAAAACGTTTGCGCGTGTCTTTATTGCTGATGTTGATTTCTCAACCGAAAAGAAATATACTGTATAAAATCACAGTTATTATGAGAGGCTGCAAATGGCGGTTGAAGTTAAATACGTAGTCATTCGTGAGGGCGAAGAGAAAATGTCGTTTACCAGCAAAAAGGAAGCCGATGCTTATGATAAAATGCTTGATACGGCGGATCTGCTTGACACCTGGCTGACAAATTCTCCAGTGCAAATGGAAGACGAGCAACGTGAAGCCCTTTCGCTATGGCTGGCAGAACAAAAAGATGTGCTGAGCACCATTCTGAAAACCGGCAAATTACCGTCCCCACAGGTCGTCGGTGCTGAATCCGAAGAGGAAGATGCCTCACACGCGGCCTGAAGCAACTTGCGCTCCTGACAATTTGTACCATGCTTTCTCCTGAATCATTGTGCTATGGAGAAAAACATGAAAAAAAGAGGGGCGTTTTTAGGGCTGTTGTTGGTTTCTGCCTGCGCATCAGTTTTCGCTGCCAATAATGAAACCAGCAAGTCGGTCACTTTCCCAAAGTGTGAAGGTCTGGATGCTGCCGGAATTGCCGCGAGCGTAAAACGTGATTATCAACAAAATCGCGTGGCGCGCTGGGCAGATGATCAAAAAATTGTCGGTCAGGCCGATCCCGTGGCTTGGGTCAGTTTGCAGGACATTCAGGGTAAAGATGATAAATGGTCAGTACCGCTAACCGTGCGTGGTAAAAGTGCCGATATTCATTACCAGGTCAGCGTGGACTGCAAAGCGGGAATGGCGGAATATCAGCGGCGTTAATGGCTTCTGATAATTCGATTGACCGTTGGCGGATGCGGCGCGAGTGCCTTGTCCGCCCCAGAACGCACCACAATCGTAGGCCTGAGAAGACGCAACAGCGTCGCATCGGGCAATCAGCATCAAACAATGCCACTCAAAACGACAAACTACTTTCACCTAAAATACCCTTATCACCTGATATACAGTAAATACCTTACCTGGCGCGAATTTCTTTGAATAACGGCCTACCGCCCCGCTTATTTGCGCATCTTTTGTCTCGATATACATTTTCTGACATCCTCATCCGCTATGCTACAGGCACTAAAAATGGTTATTGAGGAGCAAATATGGCTAACTGGTTAAATCAACTGCAATCCCTGCTTGGGCAAAGCAGTTCTTCTACCTCCTCGTCTGCGGATCAGGGATTGGGCAAACTGTTAGTGCCAGGCGCATTAGGCGGACTGGCTGGGCTGCTGGTCGCAAATAAATCAGCACGTAAACTTCTTACGAAATATGGCACCAACGCGTTACTGGTTGGCGGCGGAGCGGTAGCGGGTACGGTGCTGTGGAATAAATACAAAGATAAAATTCGCGCGGCGCATCAGGACGAACCGCAGTTTGGCGCGCAAAGTACGCCGCTGGATGAGCGTACAGAACGTTTGATCCTTGCGCTGGTCTTTGCCGCTAAAAGTGATGGTCATATTGATGCCAAAGAACGTGCGGCAATCGACCAGCAATTGCGTGAAGCCGGCGTGGAAGAGCAGGGACGTGTACTCATTGAGCAGGCAATCGAACAACCGCTGGATCCACAACGCCTGGCTACCGGGGTCCGCAATGAAGAAGAGGCGCTGGAAATCTATTTCCTGAGTTGCGCGGCTATTGATATTGACCATTTTATGGAACGCAGTTACCTGAATGCACTGGGTGACGCGCTGAAAATCCCCCAGGATGTTCGTGACGGCATTGAACGCGATCTCGAACAGCAAAAACGCACTTTGGCGGAATAATTCCGCTCTCTGGATAGCCTGAAGTTGACTATTTCGGGCTATCCAGAACCGCACAGCCATTTGAACAGGCTGATTTTCTCTGTCTGCATAACATTCGATATCCGCGCCATTACCTGTCATCATCTAAGCAATGACGACCCTGTTTCGCTTGCATCCCCGGTGAGTTTTGCCACCCTTATAAGATGTTTCAACCAGAAAGAACAATAACATGCTACCAAAAGCCGCCCGCATTCCCCACGCCATGACGCTTCATGGCGATACGCGAATCGATAATTACTACTGGCTGCGGGACGATACGCGTTCTCAGCCGGAAGTTCTGGACTACCTGCAACAAGAAAATAGTTACGGTCATCGGGTGATGGCCTCACAACAAGCCTTGCAGGATCGCATCTTAAAGGAAATCATCGACCGCATTCCGCAACGAGAAGTTTCTGCGCCCTACATCAAAAATGGCTACCGCTATCGGCATATTTATGAACCAGGCTGTGAATATGCTATCTACCAGCGTCAATCGGCATTCAGTGAAGAGTGGGATGAGTGGGAAACATTGCTCGATGCCAATAAGCGCGCAGCTCATAGTGAGTTTTATTCGATGGGCGGAATGGCGATTACGCCCGATAACACCATTATGGCGCTGGCAGAAGATTTTCTTTCCCGACGCCAGTACGGCATTCGTTTTCGTAATCTGGAAACTGGTAACTGGTACCCGGAACTGCTGGATAACGTTGAACCCAGCTTTGTCTGGGCAAATGACTCCTGGACTTTCTACTATGTTCGCAAGCATCCGGTGACGCTGCTGCCTTATCAGGTCTGGCGTCACGCCATCGGTACTCCAGCATCGCAAGATAAACTGATCTACGAAGAAAAAGACGATACCTATTACGTCAGCCTGCATAAAACGACCTCGAAGCACTATGTAGTCATTCATTTGGCCAGCGCCACCACCAGTGAAGTTCGCCTGCTGGACGCGGAAATGGCCGATGCCGAGCCGTTTGTTTTTCTGCCGCGCCGCAAAGATCACGAATACAGCCTTGATCACTACCAGCATCGTTTTTATCTGCGTTCCAACCGCCACGGCAAAAACTTTGGCTTATACCGTACCCGTATGCGTGATGAGCAACAGTGGGAAGAGTTAATTCCGCCACGCGAAAACATCATGCTGGAAGGGTTCACGCTGTTTACCGACTGGCTGGTGGTTGAAGAGCGTCAGCGCGGGTTAACCAGTTTGCGCCAAATTAACCGCAAGACCCGGGAAGTCATTGGTATTGCCTTTGATGATCCAGCCTATGTGACCTGGATTGCCTACAATCCAGAACCTGAAACCGCGCGATTGCGTTATGGTTATTCTTCCATGACCACACCAGACACTTTGTTTGAACTGGATATGGATACCGGTGAGCGTCGTGTATTAAAACAAACAGAAGTGCCCGGTTTTGATGCGGCGAATTACCGCAGTGAACACCTGTGGATAGTCGCCCGTGATGGCGTCGAAGTTCCGGTTTCGTTGGTCTACCATCGCAAACATTTTCGCAAAGGACACAACCCGTTGCTGGTGTATGGCTATGGTTCTTACGGCGCAAGTATTGATGCCGATTTCAGTTTTAGCCGCTTGAGTTTATTAGATCGTGGATTTGTCTACGCCATTGTCCATGTTCGCGGCGGCGGTGAGCTGGGGCAACAATGGTACGAAGACGGTAAATTTCTGAAGAAGAAAAATACGTTTAATGATTATCTTGATGCCTGCGATGCATTGTTAAAACTGGGCTATGGCTCTCCTTCGCTTTGTTATGCGATGGGCGGGAGTGCGGGGGGCATGTTGATGGGCGTTGCAATTAATCAACGCCCGGAATTATTCCACGGCGTTATCGCCCAGGTACCGTTTGTTGATGTTGTAACAACGATGCTTGATGAATCAATTCCTCTTACCACTGGTGAGTTTGAAGAGTGGGGTAACCCGCAGGATCCGCAATATTACGAGTACATGAAAAGCTACAGCCCGTATGACAACGTCACCGCACAGGCTTATCCGCATTTACTGGTAACGACCGGTTTACACGATTCTCAGGTGCAATATTGGGAACCGGCAAAATGGGTCGCTAAATTGCGCGAGCTGAAAACCGATGACCATCTTTTATTGCTCTGTACCGACATGGACTCAGGCCATGGCGGTAAATCTGGTCGCTTTAAATCGTACGAAGGCGTAGCGATGGAATATGCTTTTCTGGTCGCGCTGGCGCAGGGAACATTACCCGCTACGCCTGCGGATTAAGTATTTTCCAGATAATGTTTCAGTGTTAAACGCAGCTCCGGGCTCATACTGTCCAGGTTATTAAATAACCAGCGCAGATAGCCCGGATCGCGTTCGGCAACGTCGGAAACCGCTTTGCCACGGTATTTGCCAAAGGTGAAGGTCGTCATCAACGACGGACGTCCGGTGATATCGGCCATCTGTTCTGCCGTCCAGCCGGAGGTGTTCATAATATCGATAAGCAACGCGGCGGTGATATAACAGTCATACAACGCGCGGTGATGATGCAGGCCCGGCGGCGTCTGTACATTGAGCTTCCGTGTTTTATATAACGCCATATTGCTGTACTTGATTCCTGGCCACAAGCGACGGGCCAGTTTCATGGTGCAAATCCACTCACCGGGCATCTCAGGCAGTACGCGGCGGTCAAAGCTGGCGTTGTGCGCGACATACCATTCACTGCCGTAATAGTGTGGGATCACATCTTCAATCCACGGTTTATCGGCGACCATGGCTTCGGTGATGCGATGAATCGCCATCGCTTGTGGACTAATAGGACGATCGGGGCGCACCAGGTGGCTCATGGGGTTGACGATTTTTCCGTCAATGACATCAACAGAGGCAATCTCAACGATCCCTCCCTGCAAACCGCAGGTTTCTGTATCGATAATGCGCAACATGGCATGCTCCAGGCCGAAAAAGCCTAGCGTAATGGAATGATATCGCCTTGCCAACCCTGTGATGAACGCTGACCGACTAACAATAATGAACCATGATCGGCGCGAACGATGAGACGACCATATTCATCCCATAGTGCACTGTTACCACGGGCATTTGCCATCAGCACAGCAATCGAGTACTGATGTGAAAAAAATTGTAAGCGACGGGCCGACGCCAGCAGGTCGGGTTCTCCCAGACATTGCCCTGTCGTAAACAGTGAACAGGTCGGGTCCATATCCATACCTTGCGGTTGTTCATCTACCACCGTGATGGTTCTGGAACGACGGCCCAGACATGCACCATGACTCTGATGGTAGATCCCCGGCGTTTTTCGCCACGGTGCGAACACCGCAATTCCACGAATAAAGCGATCGTTATATTCAACGGGAAGGCCGGCAATGATGGTCATTCGCCAGGTCGTTGCGGCATAACAAAGCGGGTCTAACAGTGAGAGATCGGGTGGGGCAGGAAGGGCACGTCGCGAATAATCACACCCCAGTAAAGAAAGCGATGGAAAAACTAACAGCTGACATTGTTGCCTGGCGGCGGCCCTCACAAACTCCAGATGATGAGCTACCTGTTCGGTGAGTGAGGTTTTACGAGGCTCATATTGCGCTGCTGCAACTTTCCAGAACGACATAATGACTTCCTTTTCAAAATGACTGCAAATTATGGGTGCGGTTTAGAAAATACTCATAATTTAGCAGGCGTTATGTAAGAAAGTGTAACTCTGTATAAGTTTTATTTAAGTTTGGGCTCGTAAGGTAAACGTGACAGATTGACCGAAGCCAAACGGTGGGCAATAAGCCGCTCGCGAAACCAGCTGCGCAAATGTTCAGGCTGTTCACGTTCAACCGCTTCAGCGATCACCGGCATATTGTAGCGTTCTTTAAATGCCACCCCGGCCGCCGCCAAATCGACATTCACTTTATCCATTTCTGTTTGATCCAGTTTAGCCAGATTCTTCAGCATTCTTAATCTCCTCATCATTCGCGGGCAAAAGTTACTAAGAGTGAGCCTGGATGGCAAGCCGGAATTGATGATCCTCGACTCAGACATTAGACAAAGTTATGCTCTGTAAAAAAGTTATTACAAAAAGGAATAGATAATATGGCTTCAACTGCACGCTCCCTTCGCTACGCGCTGGCAATCCTGACCACTTCGTTGGTGACACCTTCCGTCTGGGCACATGCGCATTTAATGCATCAGTATCCTGCGGCAAACGCGCAAGTGACAGCATCTCCGCAGGCAATCACTTTAAACTTCTCGGAAGGCGTTGAAACAGGATTCAGTGGTGCAAAAATCACGGGGCCAAAAAACGAAAATATTAAAACATTACCGGCGAAGCGAAATGAGCAGGACCAAAAGCAACTGATTGTTCCACTGGCCGATTCGCTGAAACCCGGAACCTACACCGTTGACTGGCATGTTGTTTCGGTGGACGGGCATAAAACGAAAGGACACTACACCTTTAGCGTGAAATAAACCATGCTGGCGTTTACCTGGATCGCGCTGCGATTTATCCATTTCACCTCGCTGATGCTGGTTTTTGGCTTCGCAATGTACGGTGCCTGGCTGGCCCCCTTAACGATTCGTCGTTTGCTGGCGAAGCGTTTTCTGCGTTTACAACAGCACGCTGCCGTCTGGAGTTTGATCAGTGCCACTGCAATGCTCGCCGTTCAGGGCGGGTTGATGGGAACGGGATGGAAAGATGTATTTTCGCCAAACATTTGGCAGGCTGTTTTGCAAACGCAGTTTGGTGGCGTCTGGTTATGGCAAATTGTTCTCGCCCTCGTAACGTTGATCGTCGCCCTTATGCAACCGCGGAATATGCCACGTTTGCTGTTTATGCTCACTACCGCGCAATTTATTCTGCTGGCGGGAGTGGGGCATGCGACGCTGAATGAAGGGGTAACGGCGAAAATCCATCAGACTAATCACGCGATTCACCTGATTTGTGCGGCGGCGTGGTTTGGGGGATTACTGCCGGTGCTCTGGTGTATGCAACTCATCAAAGGCCGTTGGCGACACCAGGCTATTCAGGCGCTGATGCGTTTTTCCTGGTGCGGGCATTTTGCGGTGATCGGCGTACTGGCAAGCGGCGTGCTTAATGCATTGTTGATTACCGGATTTCCCCCCACGATTACGACTTACTGGGGCCAACTCTTATTGCTCAAAGCCATCCTGGTGATGATTATGGTGGTCATTGCGCTGGCTAATCGTTATGTTCTTGTACCGCGCATGAGGCAGGATGAAGATCGTGCGGCTCCCTGGTTTGTGTGGATGACTAAACTCGAATGGGCGATAGGTGCGGTAGTGCTGGTGATCATCAGCCTGCTTGCGACTCTCGAACCTTTTTGATGGATTACGAAAATGATGAAAAAAAGTATTCTGGCGTTTCTGTTACTCACCAGTTCTGCAGCGGCGCTGGCTGCACCGCAGGTGATTACCGTCAGCCGTTTTGAAGTGGGTAAAGACAAATGGGCGTTTAATCGCGAAGAGGTGATGCTGACTTGCAGACCGGGTAATGCTTTGTATGTCATTAACCCAAGTACCCTCGTGCAGTATCCTTTAAACGATATCGCACAGAAGGAAGTTGCCAGTGGGAAGACTAAAGCCCAACCCATTTCGGTGATTCAGATTGATGATCCCAACAATCCCGGCGAAAAAATGAGTCTGGCACCGTTTATAGAACGAGCTGAAAAACTCTGTTAATTACCTAAAATAGCCTTTTGATTTCCAATAAAAAAACCGCCTCAGTTCTTTCACCAGAACGGGCGGTTTTTAACATTTAAGCTGATGACCACCGCGCTTTTTATTGACCATTTTGCACGCAAACTGGAAAACCTGGCGTCGTCATCTATTCTTAAAGGGCAAGGCAACTAAGCCTGCATTAATGCCAACTTTTAGCGCACGGCTCTCTCCCAAGAGCCATTTCCCTGGACCGAATACAGGAATCGTGTTCGGTCTCTTTTTATCTGTTAAAAGCCAGAAGCATTTCCTTCGCTGACTTTATAGTCAACCATAACACACACTCTACTGTCTGAGTCCAGCATTTTTTAACATTCTTGTTAAGATTATGTGATCTTTAGCGCGGGAGGAAAATATTGATGAAACAGCCTGCGCCCGTTTATCAGAGAATTGCGGGTCATCAATGGCGACATATCTGGCTTTCTGGCGATATACACGGTTGTCTTGAGCAGTTGCGCCGCAAATTATGGCATTGTCGTTTTGATCCGTGGCGAGATTTACTTATCTCAGTGGGAGACGTTATCGATCGTGGGCCGCAAAGTTTACGTTGTCTGCAGTTACTGGAACAACATTGGGTTCGTGCGGTAAGAGGCAATCATGAACAGATGGCGATGGATGCGCTGGCATCCCAGCAGATGTCTTTATGGTTGATGAATGGCGGCGACTGGTTTATTGCGCTGGCAGATAATCAACAGAAACAAGCGAAAACGGCGCTGGGGAAATGTCAGCATTTGCCCTTTATTCTTGAAGTACACAGTCGCACCGGCAAGCATGTTATTGCTCATGCCGATTATCCAGATGATGTTTATGAATGGCAAAAGGACGTCGATTTGCATCAGGTCTTGTGGAGCCGCTCGCGATTAAGTGAACGCCAAAAAGTGCAGGGAATTACAGGTGCTGATCATTTCTGGTTTGGTCATACACCGTTGCGACATCGCGTGGATATTGGCAACCTGCATTATATTGATACCGGTGCTGTCTTTGGGGGCGAACTGACTCTTGTGCAATTGCAATAATTAAAAATCACCGTACTCCTGTGCAGGTCGCCAGAAACCATCTATAAAATCCTCAATCGGAAAACAACCGCCATGGCGGATCCGTTGATCGCTCATAGAATGAAGACACTGCTGTTCCGTGTTGTAGACATCCACAACAATATCTTCACAACCGCCATCCAGGTAGCAAACAAAAAGTACCAGCGCGAACATTTCATCCCCGAAGTGTGGTGCCGTACCGTTAAGTTTAGGAGAGATTTTACAACGGGGGAATAACCAGGACAAATAACCCGCCATGCCGACGGGTTCTTTTTGGATCAGGCAAGACGCATAATCCAGGCATCAGATTGTTGATCGTAACGGGTACGGTAAAGGACAGAGTGTTCGCCATTTAGCAGGGCAGGGATACTGGTTTCAGCATCCCAGGCATCCAGTTGCATACATAAATCGGGGTCAGATTTACAAGGAATGGTTAACGTTCGATCACCCGGCGATTCACCGTGTAATTCGCCGTCGTCGATTTCAAAAGCGCCTATGCGCACACTGGTTTTCATCTTCGTGCTCTCCATTTAGCTGCCGATTGTGGTACGACCAGTCCGATCGCACCATTTTTCAGCCTAGTTGAGGCCGCCGAATGTGCCAGTCAAAAAGTGCGCTTTTTTTGTGCGCTGTCAGGCGTTACCGGTAAAAAGTTTCCCATCGCGCACCAGTTCACGCGGATAGCTGTTTTTCAATCGCGAACCAATCCGTTTGGCTAAACCAATCGGTTGATGCTGGAAAGTAACCAATACATCATCCGCCACTGGCGCGGCTTGCGGGTAAACATCGCGCCCGCGATACCACTCCTCCGCTTCCTGCGGTGTCAGCTCGAATGCATTCATATTATCGGGTGAGGCAAGAGCAATAACCGCTTCATGCTGCCAGCGATAACCTTTGTTGTGCGTCTCGGCAAGTTTAATCCCCAACCGAGAAAATCGGACTTTACCGATCAGGGCTTCAATGCCCACCGGGAACAACCACAGTTCTTTGTCACGCTGCCAGAGGCGCAGGTTTTCATCCCAGTTTAAGCCAACACCTGCAGCCGCCTGCCGAATTTGTCCAGCTTCGCGATCTTTCACCGGGCTGAACGGAAAATTGCCCACTTTGTATGTTGGGGTGGGTAAGGCGGGAATGGCCTGAGTTTTACGCAGACGAGCAACGAAGAAGCCTTCGCAGTCGTAAATTTGTGGGAAAACATGCAAAAAGCCTTCTTCGGTCAGCGCTTTGTTTGCAGCAGGGAAGAGCTCGCCAAGTGGTAAAAACTCTACTGCGTCAGGGTAAGTCTCTTTCAGCCACATGCAAACGGCTTCGTTTTCTTCCCTGTTTAAGGTACAGGTCGAGTAAACCAGCGTACCACCAGGACGTAATGCATGAAAGGCGCTGTCGATAAGCTCCCGTTGTGTAGCTGCGATTTCCTGATTGCTTTCTGGTGACCAGTTTTTTAGCGCATCGGGATCTTTACGCACCACGCCTTCGCCAGAGCAGGGAGCGTCCAGCAAAATGGCATCGAACATTTCTGGCACTGCCACACCAAACACGCGGCCATCAAAATGTGTGAGCGCAACATTACTGATGCCACAGCGGCTGATATTGGCATGTAACACTTTTACCCGACTGGCGGAAAACTCATTGGCAAGGATTGCCCCTTCGTTATTCATCCGTGCGGCAATTTGCGTCGTTTTGGAGCCTGGCGCAGCAGCGACATCCATCACCCGCTGTGGTGCATTACCGTCAGCAAACAAGGCGGCGACGGGCAACATTGAACTGGCTTCCTGAATATAAAACAGGCCGCTTAAATGCTCGGCGGTACTACCCAATGGCAATGCATCTTCATTGTCGCGTTCAATCCAGAAACCTTCTTCACACCACGGAATTGGCGTAAGCGTCCAGCCATAAGGAGCGGTTAATTGCAGGAAATCAGCAACGGAGATTTTCAGCGTATTAACGCGAATGCTGCGGCGCAACGGGCGCTGACAGGCGGCAAGAAAATCATCAAAAGAGAGCGTCGAAGGCATCGCTTCGCGCATTTGCGTCAGAAAGGCGTCCGGGAAATAAACGGTGTGTTGGGCCACGAGCATATACCACTGGCAAAAAAACAGGCGCGCAGTTTAGCATAAACGCTCCGGCGCAGGCACGCCGGAGCAGTGGGCATTATTTGGGAAGCGCAGTACCCCATTCACGCCACTCTTTCGGTTCACTTTCCTGCAACAGGAAGTGCTTGCCTTCCTGGGCTTTCGGTGCCAGTGGCGTCCCCGGAGGCGTGGCGAAGGCGATGCCGCCACGGATAAACTGGTTAAAGGTGCCGGTTTTCACTACGCCGCCCGTCAGACCAAAGTCCAGACTGTAACCCGATGCCAACCAGAAGACGGAATTGTTACGCACCAGGTGTTGATAGCGTTTACTGATGCGCATCGCAATCATCACGCGATCTGACAATGTCCCCAGCGTCATTCCTGTAACCGTACCGACTTCCAGACCACGGAACAGCACAGGCGTACCGATGCCTAACGAACCGGCTTCCGGCGCTTCAACAATAATGCTTAAGCCATCCAGGTAACGCGAATCAGTAATGGTGGCCTCTTGTAATTCAAAGTCGCGGCGAGGATTGCCCCGGCCTGGTTCGACGTTGATATACGGCTGGAGGATAGTATCAAGATGCTCAACGCCAGCTGCCGAAATTTGCGGTGTGACCACTGAGAAGCGCGTACCACCGCGAGCAAAGGTCTGGACATATTCCGGATAGAGCACCGCCTTTGCCTGTACTTCATTGCGCGCGGTAATCAGATCCAGCGTCTGGATTTGCCCGATATCAATACCGAGATAGCGAATTGGCATCCCGACCGCCAGTTTTCCGGCATCGAAAGCGTGAAGCGTAATCTGCCTACCAACCGCACGGGCCGCTGTTTCGGAAGCATACAGAATTCGTTTGTCGCCTTTACGCTGACTGGCGCTGGCACCGCTGAGGTTATCGAAGCTAATGGCTCCCTTTAATGCTCTGGAGAGCGGGGATGCCTGTACGGTCAGGCCACTACCATTCAGCTGAACTTTCGCCCCGCCTTCTGCCCAGAACACGCTATTGCTGGTCAGAAGGTTGCGATACTCCGGCTTAATATGCAGATCGATATCAAACGCGTTAGCTCGCGGACGGACGGTAATAACTTCACCAACTTCAAATTTACGGTAGAGCACTACCGATCCTGCCTGCACATCCGGCAGCGTCTCTGCACTCAAACTCACGGTTGTGGTGGGTAAATCGCTAAGGCTGTTCTCCAGCGCTTTTTCCAGATTGGCATACAGTGGATAGCTGGCTTTCATCTCGCCTTTATCGCCCGGCAGAATACGTATCCCGCCGTTAATCCATTCTGAGGCGCTGGCACCGAGAAACTCAACGCCATCCAGCCCCACCTTCACGTCGACACGGCTGTTGACGACAAATTTGCTATCGCCTTTTACCAGTTCTCGATGCTGAGGCTCGATGGCGACGGTAAAGGTGACGCCTTTGCTGGTGAGTTTACGATCGATAACCTGGCCTACCTGCACGCCGTGAAGAATGAGCGGCTGACCCGCATCAATACCGTAACTTTCCGGTGCGGTCAGGGTCAGCGTCAGAACATCAGGTTCATGCAGCAGTGCTTTTTCGCCTGGCACAACAACGAACTCTTTGCGTGGCTCGCCATCGCCGGGTACCAACTCGAAGGTTTTGCCAGTCAGCAGGGCGCTGAGATTGGCATCGCTAAGGGATAATTTCGGGTTGCGTAATTCGATGCGGGTATTTTCCCGTAACAGCGTAACGACGCTGGGGTCAACGGTCATTTCTCCGGTGACTTTACCACCAGGATTTAAATCCAGTTTAGTCAGCTGTCCGACTTCCAGCCCCTGATACATTAACGGCGTCGAGTCGGCGGTTAATCCTGCCCCACTCGGCAGTTCCAGTTTTATTATTACGCCACGCTGGCTGTGGGCCAGATCTTCATACAGACCAAAGGTATCTTCCGCCTCGGCAGGTTTCGACTCTTCTGGTGAATCGAAGGCAATCGCACCGTTAACCAGTGCCGCCAGACTTTCCAGTTTCACCTTCGCGCCACTGATACTGACGTTGGCATCAACGCCGGAAACGTTCCAGAAACGGCTACCTTTTTTCACCAGGTCGGTAAAACGCCGCTCGATCAGGACATCAATCACCACGCCTTGCTTGTTGGGATTGATGGCATAGTCGTAGACTTTTCCCACCGGGATCTTGCGGAAATAGACCAATGAACCGCTGTTCAGCGAACCGAGATCGGGGGCTTGCAGGTGGATCATCAGATCGCCATTGTCCAGCCGATATTTCGGTTGGGTATCGAGTGCGACAAAGTGATCCTGCTCTTTACCTTTACCCGGCATCATGCCGATATAGTTACCACCGACGAGGGCGTCCAGCCCGGAGACACCTGCCAACGATGCTTTTGGCGTCACCAGCCAGAACTGAGTCTCTTCGCGCAGCGCATCTTTCATATCGGACTTGATGCTGACCTTGACTTCAATCTTACGAAGATCGTCGCTGAGGCTGATATCCTGCACTGTTCCGACTTCAACGCCCTGATAACGAACAGGCGTACGGCCCGGAACAATACCATCCGCCGACATAAAGTCGATGGTGACGGTATTACCCCGGTCCTGATAACTGTCCCAAATCAGCCAACCGGCAATCATTAGCGCGATGAAAGGCAGCAGCCAGAAAGGTGAGATACGGCGTTTATTTTTAATCTGCGCTTCAGTCGTCGAAGCGGGCGTTTCCTGACTCATGTGCATCCCAAAGTAAGCGGCTGTCCAGCCATTCCACAGCAAGAATAGTCAAAATTACCGCTGCGCCGAAATAAAACGCAGCCGGTCCCATAGTAAAAGCGAGGATCTGATCGCGATTAATCAGCGACATGGTTAAAGATATGACAAACAGGTCGAGCATCGACCAGCGACCAATCCAGGTCACCATCCGCAGTAACAGAATGCGTGTGCGTAAACCTTGCTGGCATTTAAAATGAATGCTCAACAGTAAAGTGAACATGACGATCACTTTAGTAAACGGTACCAGAATACTGGCGATAAACACGATTCCCGCAACCGCAATGTTGCTACTTGCCAGCGACATAATTCCGGAAAGAATTGTATCTTCCTGCCGTCCTCCGTTCAGATAAATGATAGAAATAGGCAACAGGTTGGCAGGTAACAACAAAACGATTGACGCTAACAGCGCCGCCCAGCATTTTTGCAAACTATGACGGCGACGCACGCGTAGCGGGATATGGCAACGCGGGCAGCGACCACGCTGATCAGGATAGCCGGTAAAATGGCACCCAAGACAGACACGGAGTTTCTCGTCCCTACGCGTAGCGGGGCGCTGCGGATAAAATCGCTCCCACAGCTCCTCGACATTAAGATGTGACAACGTCACCGTCGTTAAAATCACCAACGCCACAAAAGAGAACAAGCCCACACCCGCCTGGATATGGGCATAATCCTGTACCTTTATAGAAGCAACGCCAATGCCGACCAGGTAGATATCCAGCATTACCCACTCTTTAAGTCGCTCAAGCATCAGCAGTACCGGGCGTAGATTCATTCCCAGTCGGTTACCAAACCATAAATAAGCTATGGAGGTCACCAGAATGAGGGGGGCACCGATAACGCAGAAAAAGACCATCGACCCCGTTATCGCATCGCCCTGTTTGGTCATTTGCCAGATGCCTTGCATAACGTTGGCGTCAATACGAATGCCTAACAGCCAGATATGCAACAGCGGTTCGCCCCAGGCAAACGGCATCAGCAACAGCATGGTGAAAGCCATTGCCGCCAGGCGCGTTAGCGACCAGTCGCGCCCGTCGCGAATTTTTGCCTGACAGCGCGGACAATAGGCACTCTGATGAGAATTTATCTCGGGCAGGCTAAACAGCATGTCACATTGCGGGCAACGTTGGTAATCACCACGCGGCAGTTCCTCGCCGATTGACCTCACTGTTATCTTTTTTGTCGGCGTAATTTGTGGTGTGTTAAGAGCCATGACGTGCCAAATGTAATAAGAATTAACATTAATATTAACCCATGATTGGAATGATCTTGAGCATTAACGCATTTAATGCTTATTTTAATAGGCTGGCAGTTCCAGGTAAGACAACCAAGTGATTATATAATGAACAAAACAGAATTTTACGCGGATTTAAATCGCGACTTTAACGCGCTGATGGCGGGAGAAACCAGTTTTCTGGCAACGCTTGCGAACACCAGTGCGTTGTTATACGAGCGTCTCACTGACGTAAACTGGGCAGGTTTTTATTTGCTTGAGGACGATACACTGGTACTCGGACCATTTCAGGGCAAAATTGCCTGTGTCCGGATACCCGTCGGGCGCGGGGTGTGCGGCACTGCGGTTGCCCGCAATCAAGTGCAGCGTATCGAGGATGTTCACGCGTTTGACGGGCATATTGCCTGTGATGCGGCGAGTAATTCTGAAATTGTTCTGCCGCTGGTGGTGAAAAATCAGATTATTGGTGTTCTTGACATCGATAGTACCGTCTTCGGTCGCTTTACAGACGAGGACGAGCAAGGCTTACGTCAGCTTGTGGCACAGCTTGAAAAAGTGCTTGCAACGACGGATTACAAAAAATTCTTTGCGAGCGTCGCAGGATAATCAACGGATAACGTAGCATTTACTGGTAGCGTCATTATAATGACGCCTGTTCATGCCTGCGCTTGTTGGCTACGTCCGTTGTAATCAGGAAATTTCATGGAAAATCAACCTAAGTTGAATAGCAGTAAAGAAGTAATCGCGTTTCTGGCCGAACGTTTTCCCCACTGTTTCAGTGCGGAAGGTGAAGCGCGTCCGCTGAAAATCGGTATTTTTCAGGATTTGGTCGATCGTGTTGCCGGGGAAATGAACCTGAGCAAAACGCAATTACGATCCGCTTTACGTCTCTACACTTCGAGCTGGCGTTATCTTTACGGTGTTAAACCCGGCGCAACGCGTGTCGATCTTGACGGCAACCCATGCGGTGAGCTGGACGAGCAACATGTAGAGCATGCTCGCAAGCAGCTTGAAGAAGCGAAAGCGCGTGTTCAGGCACAGCGTGCTGAACAGCAAGCGAAAAAACGCGAAGCTGCCGCAGCTGCTGGTGAGAAAGAAGACGCACCGCGCCGCGAACGCAAGCCACGTCCGACCACGCCACGCCGCAAAGAAGGCGCTGAACGTAAACCTCGTGCGCAAAAGCCGGTAGAGAAAGCGCCAAAAACAGTAAAAGCACCTCGCGAAGAACAGCACACCCCGGTTTCTGACATTTCAGCTCTGACTGTCGGACAAGCCCTGAAGGTGAAAGCGGGTCAAAACGCGATGGATGCCACCGTATTAGAAATCACCAAAGACGGCGTCCGCGTCCAGCTGAATTCGGGTATGTCTTTGATTGTGCGCGCAGAACACCTAGTGTTCTGAAACGGAGGCCGGGCCAGGCATGAACATGTTTTTTAGGCTTACCGCGTTAGCTGGCCTGCTTGCAATAGCAGGCCAGACCTTCGCTGTAGAAGATATCACGCGTGCTGATCAAATTCCGGTATTAAAGGAAGAGACGCAGCATGCGACGGTAAGTGAGCGCGTAACGTCGCGCTTCACCCGTTCTCATTATCGCCAGTTCGACCTCGATCAGGCATTTTCGGCCAAAATCTTTGACCGCTACCTGAATCTGCTCGATTACAGCCACAACGTGCTGCTGGCAAGCGATGTTGAACAGTTCGCGAAAAAGAAAACCGAGTTAGGCGATGAACTGCGTTCAGGCAAACTCGACGTTTTCTACGATCTCTACAATCTGGCGCAAAAGCGCCGTTTTGAGCGTTACCAGTACGCTTTGTCGGTACTGGAAAAGCCGATGGATTTCACCGGCAACGACACTTATAACCTTGACCGCAGCAAAGCGCCCTGGCCGAAAAACGAGGCTGAGTTGAACGCGCTGTGGGACAGTAAAGTCAAATTCGACGAGTTAAGCCTGAAGCTGGCAGGAAAAACGGATAAAGAAATTCGTGAAACCCTGACACGCCGCTACAAATTTACCATTCGTCGTCTGGCGCAAACCAACAGCGAAGATGTTTTCTCGCTGGCAATGACGGCGTTTGCGCGTGAAATCGACCCGCATACCAACTATCTTTCCCCGCGTAATACCGAACAGTTCAACACTGAAATGAGTTTGTCGCTGGAAGGTATTGGCGCAGTGCTGCAAATGGATGATGACTACACCGTTATCAATTCGATGGTGGCAGGTGGTCCGGCAGCGAAGAGTAAAGCTATCAGCGTTGGTGACAAAATTGTCGGTGTTGGTCAAACAGGCAAGCCGATGGTTGACGTGATTGGCTGGCGTCTTGATGATGTGGTTGCCTTAATTAAAGGGCCGAAGGGCAGTAAAGTTCGTCTGGAAATTTTACCTGCTGGTAAAGGGACCAAGACCCGCACTGTAACATTGACCCGTGAACGTATTCGTCTCGAAGACCGCGCGGTTAAAATGTCGGTGAAGACCGTCGGTAAAGAGAAAGTCGGCGTGCTGGATATTCCGGGCTTCTATGTGGGTTTGACAGACGATGTCAAAGTTCAACTGCAGAAACTGGAAAAACAGAATGTCAGCAGTGTGATCATCGACCTGCGTAGCAATGGCGGTGGGGCGTTGACCGAAGCGGTATCGCTCTCAGGTCTGTTTATTCCTGCGGGTCCCATTGTTCAGGTCCGCGATAACAACGGCAAGGTTCGTGAAGACAGCGATACCGACGGGCAGGTGTTCTATAAAGGCCCGCTGGTGGTACTGGTTGACCGTTTCAGTGCTTCGGCTTCAGAAATCTTTGCCGCGGCAATGCAGGATTACGGTCGTGCGCTGGTTGTGGGTGAACCGACGTTTGGTAAAGGCACCGTTCAGCAATACCGTTCATTGAACCGTATTTACGATCAGATGTTACGTCCTGAATGGCCAGCGCTGGGTTCTGTGCAGTACACGATCCAGAAATTCTATCGCGTTAACGGCGGCAGTACGCAACGTAAAGGCGTAACGCCAGACATCATCATGCCGACGGGTAATGAAGAAACGGAAACGGGTGAGAAATTCGAAGATAACGCGCTGCCGTGGGATAGCATCGATGCCGCGACTTATGTGAAATCAGGAGATTTAACTGCCTTTGAACCGGAGCTGCTGAAGGAACATAATGCGCGTATCGCGAAAGATCCTGAGTTCCAGAACATCATGAAGGATATCGCGCGCTTCAACGCTATGAAGGACAAGCGCAATATCGTTTCTCTGAACTACGCTGTGCGTGAGAAAGAGAATAATGAAGATGATGCGACGCGTCTGGCGCGTTTGAACGAACGCTTTAAACGCGAAGGTAAACCGGAGTTGAAGAAGCTGGATGATCTACCGAAAGATTACCAGGAGCCGGATCCTTATCTGGATGAGACGGTGAATATCGCACTCGATCTGGCGAAGCTTGAAAAAGCCAGACCCGCGGAACAACCCGCTCCCGTCAAGTAATATCAATCAGGCACAAGAAATTGTGCCTGATTTTTTAACAGCGGCAAGATGCCGTAAATCAGATGCTACAAAATGTAAAGTTGTGTCTTTCTGGTGACTTACGCACTATCCAGACTTGAAAATAGTCGCGTAACCCATACGATGTGGGTATCGCATATTGCGTTTTGTTAAACTGAGGTAAAAAGAAAATTATGATGCGAATCGCGCTCTTCCTGCTAACGAACCTGGCCGTAATGGTCGTTTTCGGGCTGGTACTGAGCCTGACAGGGATACAGTCGAGCAGCGTTCAGGGGCTGATGATCATGGCCTTGCTGTTCGGTTTTGGTGGTTCCTTCGTTTCGCTTCTGATGTCCAAATGGATGGCATTACGATCTGTTGGCGGGGAAGTGATCGAGCAACCGCGTAACGAAAGGGAACGTTGGCTGGTCAATACTGTAGCAACCCAGGCTCGTCAGGCGGGGATCGCTATGCCGCAAGTGGCTATCTACCATGCGCCGGACATCAACGCTTTTGCAACCGGTGCGCGCCGTGATGCCTCTCTGGTTGCTGTCAGCACCGGTTTGCTGCAGAACATGAGCCCGGATGAAGCCGAGGCGGTAATTGCTCACGAAATCAGCCACATCGCCAATGGTGATATGGTTACCATGACGCTGATTCAGGGCGTGGTGAACACCTTCGTTATCTTTATTTCCCGTATTCTGGCGCAGCTTGCCGCGGGTTTTATGGGCGGAAATCGTGATGAAGGTGAAGAGAGCAACGGCAACCCGCTGATCTACTTTGCGGTTGCAACGGTTCTGGAACTGGTGTTTGGTATTCTGGCGAGCATTATCACCATGTGGTTCTCGCGTCATCGTGAATTCCATGCTGATGCCGGTTCGGCAAAATTGGTTGGTCGCGAGAAAATGATTGCCGCGCTGCAGCGCCTGAAAACCAGCTATGAACCGCAAGAAGCAACCAGCATGATGGCTTTCTGCATTAACGGTAAGTCGAAATCGCTCAGTGAGTTGTTCATGACTCACCCGCCGCTGGATAAACGAATTGAAGCTCTGCGTACGGGTGAATACCTGAAGTAATATGAAGTAAATACTAAAAAGCGCGTCCTGATCGACGCGCTTTTTTTATGCCCTGGATCGTGGCTGAGTGATACGTAAACCACTGACACAGGCAGCAATCACTGCCAGAATAGCCGCAGCCATCAGCGAAACGTGCGTACCATTATCACCGAACTGATTTAGCATCAGCGCCACCAGTGCCGCGCCGCTACTCTGACCCAGTAGACGAGCCGTTCCTAACATGCCACTGGCTCCACCGCTACGTTCGCGAGGAGCGGAGGTAATAATGGTGTGGTTATTGGGTGACTGGAACAAGCCAAATCCAGCGCCACATAAGATCATCGGCCAGATAATATTGATATCCGCAGGTGACGCGGGCAGCAGAACCAGGGAAAAAAGCCCCGCAGCCATGATGAACAACCCTAGAGCACCCAGCAATCCTGCATGTACGCGTTCAATCAAATAGCCTGCCAACGGAGCCATCACCATCGTTGCTAACGGCCACGGTGTCAGAAGTAAACCTGTTTCGACTTCACTACGCCCGAGCACGGTTTGCAGGTAAAAGGGCAGGGAAACCATTGCCAGCATTTGTGCGCAGAAAGAGCAAACAGATGTGCAAATAGAAAGTGAAAACAGCGGGATACGCAGTAAATCCACCGGTAGCAGCGGTACGGGAAGAGAAAGCTGGCGGCGAATAAAGAAAATACCAACAACAACCATTACCACCAGTTCCGCAGCAATTAACGTCAGCGATTGCCCCTGAGCGAAACCACTCAACGCAGTGATAAGCAGGCCGAAGGTTAACGCGTTCATCACGGCGCTGGGCAGGTCGAAACGGGGTTTACTGGCGCGAGAACCATTGGGTGGCAGAAAACGCATCGCCAGAAGCAGGGCGATAATACCTAACGGTACGTTGATTAAAAATAACCATTTCCAGGATGCGATGGAGAGGATTGCTGCAGCAATTGTCGGCCCGGCAGCAGAAGAGACGGCAACAATAAACGAGTTTATGCCCATCCCTCTCCCCAGAAAACGTTGTGGATAGATCAGGCGGATAAGTGCGGTATTAACGCTCATCAACGCTGCACCGCCGAAACCTTGTATGACACGCGCAAGGGTGAGCATTTGCAGCGAATCAGAAAGGGCGCAGAACAGTGAAGACAACAGAAAAACGACCAGACCGCATTTATAAATACGTCGATAGCCAAACATATCGCCCAGAAACGAAAACGAGAGCAGGGAGATGACAATGGCGATTTGATAGGCGTTCACTACCCAGATGGAACTGGCTGGCGTGGCATGAAGGTCCGTGGCGATTGTTGGCAGGGCGACGTTGGCGATTGCGCCGTCAAGGACAGCCATCGAAATACCAATCACAATGGTTAATATCGCACCGTATCGCTGGGGCAATGGCAGGCCGTCGGCCTGAACTTTTGGCATAGGAATTTTATATCTTTGGTGAATAATCAACAGGGGTATGATTCTAGCACTGATATTCACGGTGGATGTCGCAGAATTGTAACTAACCGGCAAAAGATGGATTGCGACCACCCTGGTGCGAAATTATAATAAAAAACAGTTCTGATTTTTATAAAACACTCGCAATGAGGTGATAAATGGCTAACGCAGATCTGGATAAACAGCCTGATTCTGTATCTTCCGTGCTAAAAGTTTTTGGCATTTTGCAGGCGCTGGGTGAAGAGCGCGAAATAGGGATAACCGAGCTGTCGCAGCGCGTCATGATGTCAAAAAGCACCGTTTATCGCTTTTTACAGACCATGAAAACCTTAGGTTATGTGGCGCAGGAAGGGGAGTCGGAGAAATATTCCCTGACCCTGAAATTGTTTGAACTGGGCGCTCGCGCGTTACAAAACGTCGATTTAATTCGTAGCGCAGATATCCAGATGCGTGAGATCTCCCGCCTGACCAAAGAAACTATCCACCTCGGCGCACTGGACGAAGACAGTATTGTTTACATTCACAAAATTGACTCTATGTACAATTTGCGCATGTATTCACGGATTGGGCGTCGTAATCCGCTGTACAGCACCGCGATTGGTAAGGTACTGCTGGCATGGCGCGATCGCGATGAAGTGAAGCAAATTCTTGAGGGCGTGGAGTATAAACGCAGTACCGAGCGGACCATCACCAGTACAGAAGCGTTATTACCCGTTCTGGACCAGGTGCGCGAGCAGGGGTATGGCGAAGATAACGAAGAGCAGGAAGAAGGGCTGCGATGCATTGCGGTACCGGTATTTGATCGCTTTGGCGTGGTCATTGCCGGTTTGAGCATCTCCTTCCCGACGTTGCGTTTCTCTGAAGAGCGTTTACAGGAATATGTCGCAATGTTGCATACCGCAGCGCGCAAAATTTCTGCCCAAATGGGTTATCACGACTATCCGTTCTGATGAGAGTAAGAACCTGTCGGAATATCAAACAGACAGGTTCTTTATTTAGCATGAGAAAAATAAAGTTGAAGGTGCGTTATATTAAACGCGCTTGCTATAAGAATATTTTACTCATGAGTGAGAATCTGGTTATTTATTACCCTTAACCATTATCGACCACGATATTGCTTTTACGTAACAGTGGGCAATCTGTTATCCCCAAGAAACCACTTTTAGTGTGCAAGTATTGTACCGTGCTGGTGCCTCTGGCAGTCAGATAGGTACATTGCAAACCTAATCCTGCGGCATTCTCTTTGCTTCCAATCAAAACGCCATATCCGCTGAGTAATAATCCTATCCATACCAGTGCTATCAGCATAACTGTGCGAATGATGAATCGCATTACAACCTCTTCTCTTTTTATGTTCGCTTAATCGTAGCGGCAATATGCGCTGAAGCAAGCTACTCATTCCGAAAAAGCACGAATATCGACATAGTTAGGCGCTGTTTAACTAACGCATGCTAGTTTAATGACATAAGGTAGGTGAAGCGGAGATTGGAGTGAAAAAGTTTCGATGGGTCGTTCTGGTTGTCGTGGTGTTGGCTTGCTTGCTGCTTTGGGCGCAGGTATTCAACATGATGTGCGATCAGGATGTACAATTTTTCAGCGGAATTTGTGCCATTAACCAGTTTATCCCGTGGTGATATCATTTTTTCAGCACTAGATTTTCTTCCTCTCCAGCAGTGGTAGAATAGCGCCTCTACTCAGAGGTGGTGAAATGAACGAAGTTGTAAATTCAGGCGTGATGAACATTGCGTCTTTGGTTGTATCGGTGGTGGTTCTTCTTATCGGGCTCATCTTGTGGTTTTTTATCAATCGTGCCAGTTCTCGGACTAACGAACAGATTGAACTGCTTGAGGCGTTGCTGGATCAGCAAAAACGTCAAAATGCACTGTTACGTCGTTTGTGCGAAGCAAACGAACCTGAGAAAGCAGATAAAAAGACCGTTGAGAGTCAAAAATCGGTTGAAGACGAAGATATTATTCGTCTGGTCGCCGAACGATAATCCTTCCTCAATCTTGAGTAACCCCGTCGTTGAAGGGTTACTCAATTCATCCTGATTATACGCACTGCCATGGTGCAACTGCTTCAAATTAAAACTCTGGTCTGACTTCAAATAATTATCATATTATTTATTTGCGTAACGGGATATCAGAAAAAGATATTTTCCTCATTAATTTATTAGGATGTTTACATCGGATTTGTGATTAAGCGTGGTATTATTTATTAGCGAAACGTTTCTCTCTTGATTTTTTGCTCATTCATCAATTTTTCTTATTTTAAATTTTCAATCCCTTTGGGGATTGACTTCTCTTTAGGGTAATTGATAGCCGTTAACTGACTGTTTTATGAGAAAAAGTGATATAACTTTTTATTCATTGCATAGCAAAAAATGTGATATTGCACGCACTATGTAATAACTTCTCCCACTGGCCTGGAACAACTGAACTTATTGAACTATGTTAGAAACTACGCCAGTTTAAGTATCTGCCTGAACTGGCAAGGTTAAGCACAATGATATATCGGCGCGTATTCCGTTGCATAAGTGTGCAAAAAAAGTGGAAGACGTATCGAGATTTGTGCGTCTGATCGAGACATGTTTAAAAATGGCTTGCCATAATTAACGTTGTATGTGATAACAGATTTCGGGTTAAACGAGGTACAGTTCTGTTTATGTGTGGCATTTTCAGTAAAGAAGTCCTGAGTAAACACGTTGACGTTGAATACCGCTTCTCTGCCGAGCCTTATATTGGTGCCTCATGCAGTAATGTGTCAGTTTTATCTATGTTATGCCTGCGGGCGAAGAAAACAATCTAAGGAATTTTTCAAATGGCAAAGATTAAAGGTCAGGTTAAGTGGTTCAACGAGTCTAAAGGTTTTGGCTTCATTACTCCGGCTGATGGCAGCAAAGACGTGTTCGTACACTTCTCCGCTATCCAGGGTAATGGCTTCAAAACTCTGGCTGAAGGTCAGAACGTTGAGTTCGAAATTCAGGACGGCCAGAAAGGTCCGGCAGCTGTTAACGTAACAGCTATCTGATCGAATCCACTGATCTGAAGTGTGAATACGCTTCAATCTCGCTATAAAGCCTCGTCGAATGCGAGGCTTTTTACTATGCTTTATCTTCGCTCCTGGCGTTCGGATATTTGCCCGCCGCGTGATTCGCGTTACACTTGCGGCCTTTAGTATCCTGCCGGAGTTGTCATGTCTTTTTCCTGTCCACTTTGCCATCAGCCTCTTTCGCGTGAAAAAAACAGCTATATCTGTCCCCAGCGACATCAGTTTGATATGGCGAAAGAAGGGTATGTCAATCTGCTGCCCGTTCAGCATAAACGGTCTCGTGATCCGGGCGACAGCGCGGAAATGATGCAAGCACGCCGCGCATTCTTAGATGCCGGACATTATCAGCCGCTGCGTGATGCAATTGTCGCCCAACTGAGGGAACGGCTTGATGATAAGGCCACGGCGGTGCTGGATATTGGCTGTGGTGAAGGGTATTACACACACGCATTTGCCGATGCGTTGCCCGAAATCATCACGTTTGGTCTGGATGTTTCGAAGGTAGCGATAAAAGCGGCGGCGAAACGCTATCCGCAGGTCACTTTTTGTGTCGCTTCCAGCCACCGTTTGCCGTTTTCCGATACCAGTATGGACGCCATAATACGTATTTACGCGCCGTGTAAAGCAGAAGAATTAGCACGAGTAGTGAAGCCCGGCGGCTGGGTCATTACTGCCACGCCGGGACCGCGACATTTGATGGAGCTGAAGGGGCTGATTTACAATGAAGTACATCTTCATGCACCTCATGCAGAACAACTGGAAGGTTTTACATTACAGCAGAGTGCGGAGTTGTGTTATCCGATGCGTCTTCGCGGTGATGAAGCCGTCGCATTATTGCAGATGACGCCGTTTGCCTGGCGTGCGAAGCCAGAAGTCTGGCAAACACTGGCAGCAAAAGAAGTGTTCGACTGCCAGACGGACTTTAATATTCACCTCTGGCAGCGTTCTTATTAACCGTGGAAGTGCGTCCAGAGGATCTGGACGCCGATGCCGATCAGTACCAGCCCGCCGAGAATTTCCGCTTTTTTCCCAATAATTGAGCCGATAAAGCGACCAACCATCATCCCTAATGTTGACATAATCAAGGTTGCACAACCAATGGCCAATGCGGTCGCGATAATGTTGACCTGCAGGAAAGCAAGACCAACACCCACAGCCATGGCATCCAGGCTGGTGGCAATCGCGGTGGTTACCAGTAGCCAGAAACCGTGTCGACGGCGCGGCTCTTCATCTTCATCATCTGCGCCACGAAAACCCTCAATAATCATTCGCCCGCCGAGGAATATCAGCAGCACAAACGCAATCCAGTGGTTCCATTCAAGGACAAACCGGCTGGCTAACATGCCCATTCCCCAGCCGATCAGCGGCGTCAGGGTTTCGACGGCACCAAAAATAAGGCCGGTTCGCAATGCTTCAGAAAATTTCGGTTTATGGAGGGTGGCACCTTTACCGATTGATGCAGCAAATGCATCCATCGACATACCAAACGCAAGAAGAACAGTAGCAGTGATATTCATGACAATGTCCTGACCGGGGTATCCATAAAACACATCATCGCCCCCAGCAAACATGCATACATGAACAACAAGCCGCGATGGTTTTCGCGTTCATGCAGGCATAGCGATTGATGTGCATATGGTCTCGCCTGACTGAAAGTATTCAGTCCGTACGTGCCACGTTTTGCAACGAGTATGTTGACACGTACATTTCCGGAATCTGGAAATCGGCTACTCCCCAAATGAGGGCGCAACCTTAACATATTTTGAGAATATAAAACAACTGTTGGAATATATTATTTCATTGCTTTATTGATAACGATTTACATTTAGATTTATATATCAATGAAACGTTAAAATAAATAACAAATAAGGGAAGAGGTAATATAGCCTAAGCTATGTCTGATTATTAAAAATACACTAAACATAGCTTTGGCTAAATTCATAACTTATTGAGTTGAAACGAGAAGCTTATAAATTTTTTCCAGATCGTCGATATTTCGAACGCGGATTAACAGCCGACGCTGTTCTAATTGCATCACCAACACGCCATCTTCCGACAAGTTCATCGCTTTGATTCGGCTATATTCAATCCAGACATTGGCGAAGAAAAAACCTTTTTGTTTAAAGATGATCTTCGGAACGCGGATCCAGAATATATAAAAACCCATCAGAGCCAGTGCGCTTAATAACCATGTCGTTATTAACGCACCATGATTCGTGACGTTGTTATAGATAAGAATGACAATCAATCCGACGAAGATAACGCTATCGATGCGACCACGCCGGAGCAAAGGAATTGCCAGCAGGGTGGGGCCATTACGGCGGGGCATGATGAACTGATCGTAGATCGCGAAGGCCAGGAGTGCGGCGATGAAAAGAATCAGTACCAGGTCCGTGATTGTCATTAATCCTCCAGATAAAAAAACGGGGCCAAAAGGCCCCGGTAGTGTACAACAGTCTTACAGTCCCAGCAGGCCGCAAGCGTAACCAGCGATACCGATGACGAAGAAGCCAACGATGATCCACAGCGGGTTAACTTTTTTGCGCAGTAGCCACATACAAGCAAAGGTCAGCAGCAGTGGTACCAGGCCTGGCATTAACTGGTCCAGAATAGTCTGGACAGTAGTAACGTGTTCTTTGCCCGTCTGGTCAGTAATGCGAGAGACAACCAGCGGGATGTTGACATGTGTCCACTTGTTAACCAATGCCCCCATGACAAACAGGCCGAGGATAGACGCCCCTTCCGTCAGTTTTTGCAGGAAGCCACCACCCATATCTTTAACGATATCGATACCTTTGGAGTAACCATACGCTACGCCGTAGTAACGGGTTGCCAGACGCACCAGGTTAAACAGGATGAAGAACAGCAGCGGACCTAACAGGCTGCCGCTCATCGCGATACCGGCACCCAGTGCTGCAAATACCGGACGTACGGTTCCCCAGAAGATCGGGTCGCCTACACCAGCCAGTGGCCCCATCAAACCGACTTTGATACCGTTGATAGCACCGTCGTCGATCTCTGCGCCATTAGCACGCTGTTCTTCCAGCGCCAGGGTTACGCCGAGAATCGGCGCAGCCACGAACGGCTGGGTGTTAAAGAACTCCAGGTGACGGCGAATAGCTTGTTTACGAGCTTCGTTGTTCTCAGGGTAGAGGCGACGAATTGCCGGTACCATAGAGAAGCAGAAACCCAGTGCCTGCATACGTTCGAAGTTCCATGAACCCTGGAAGAGGTTAGAACGCAGGAAGACGCCACGAATATCACTTTGAGTGAGTTTTTTCTCGGTGGTAGTTTGAGTTGTATCAACCATTTCGCTCACCTGTTAGTCCAGTTCGTTATCGAGATCGTTGTTACCAGCTGCCTGAGCAGGCGCACCGGCTACGCGGTTGTATTTCGGGCTAAGTTGGATGTAGAGCACTGCCATAACAGTACCAATCACACCCAGAGCAACCAGGTTAAAGTTGGTGAATGCTGCGGTTACGAAGCCGAGGTAGAAGAACGGCATCAGGTAGCCAGCACGCATCATGTTGATAACCATCGCATAACCAACCACCACGATCATGCCACCGGCGATATTCAGACCATTGGTCACCACTTCCGGAATCGCATTCAGCATGTTCTGTACTTCGCTGGTACCAACAGACAGCGCAACGATGACGGCCGGAATAGCCACACGCATTGCTTGCAGGAACAGAGAAGAAACGTGGATCCAGGAAATCGCTGTCAGGTTGCCGTTATCAGCAGCCTTATCCGCAGCGTGCTGGAAAGCAACGGTAATAGTACGAACGATGATGGTCAGTACCTGGCCCGCAGCGGCCAGAGGGATTGCCAGTGCGATACCTGCACCAATGCTCTGATGACCTGCGATAACCAGAATGGTAGAAATGATAGAAGCCAGAGCGGCGTCAGGCGCAACTGCAGCACCGATGTTCATCCAGCCCAGCGCGATCATTTCCAGCGTACCACCGATAATAATACCGGTTTTCATATCCCCAAGAACGATACCCACCAGGGTACACGCGATTAGCGGACGGTGAAACTGAAATTCATCGAGGATTGATCCCATACCTGCGATACAGGCTACGATAAATACCAGCACAATTTGAAGAGTGGTAATCTCCATTGTACTTCTCCTGTTTACGTAAGACTTAAGTGTGAAAACTGAGTGATAATCAACACAATACGTTACTTATCGATTTTGCTGATCAGATCCATCATTTTCAGTTTCGGATCGGTGGAAACCTTACGGACTTCCAGCTCAATACCGCGCGCATTCAGTTTCTTGAACGCCTCGATATCTTTTTCATCAACCGAAACCGCGTTATTCACCTGGGTTTTACCCTGACGGAATGCCATACCACCGACGTTAACAGAGGTGATTTTCACGCCGCCTTCAACGAGACGCTCTACATCTGTTGGGTTGGTAAATAACAGCATTACGCGTTCGCCAGCATATTTCGGGTTGTTGTAGACGCGAATCATTTTGGCAACATCAACTACGTGTGCTGTTACGCCCGGAGGTGCAACCTGGGTGAGCAGTGTCTTACGAACGGTATCCGCAGCCACTTCATCACTAACAACAATAATACGGGAGACATTGGTTTCTTTGGTCCAGCGGGTGGCGACCTGACCGTGAATCAGACGGTCGTCGATACGCGCAAGGCCAATAACCATGTAGTCGTTTGGCCCCATTGGTTTTGCCGGAGTTGGAGCCGCTTTTGGTGCTGCGGCAGCGGGTGCTGGCGCGGCTTTTTCAACCGGTTTGGCTTTCAGTGCTTTCACGCCTTCACGGCCTGTTTCTACTGCCAGCGCAACCAGTTCATCAAAGCTTGGGTCATCATCACGAGCCATTAACGTTTCCACGAGCATTGGAATGTTAACGCCTGCAATGACTTCATAATGCTCTTTGTCGACGACAATGCGGCTGGCAGCATTGAACGGGCTGCCTCCCCATGTATCAACGAGAAACAGCACGCCTTTAGTGGTGTCGAGTTTTGCCAACTGAGCGTTGTACTTTTCAATCAGCGTTTCGGCATTTTCACCTGGAACGAAATCGATCCAGCCGACGTTTTCCTGCTCGCCTAACAGCATTTCTGCCGTTTTAAGCAACTGCTCTGCAGCCCAACCATGTGTGCCTATAACAATAGCAATGGTCACTTGCTACCTCCTTTATTATCGTTAACACCTCAACGTGCCAGATGTATTTTTGAATCGTCGTCCACAATCGAATCGATTCAGATAAGGGCTACAACCAAAAACCCCTGCGTTTCGCGATTTATTTTAGATATCGAAAAAATTATTTTATGTGATGAAGATCCGTAATTTAACTTTCGATTAGCAGAAATTTCGAAAGGTAAAATATCCTTGTCACATTCGTTTGCAAAGGAAGGTAAATCTTTGCCAAATCAGAGGCGTCTCTGATATGTTTAACTCCCGTTTAACAACCATGGAGTATAGGGCAGTAGCCCGCAGTATGGATCGTCACCGACGTCATTTCAGCATCAGGCCTTTTAACGCCTGCCTTTCTGGCACTCTATGCCGCACCTTTCGTTTGCATTTTGTCGTTACGCCTGCATTATTTCTGGCGTCGAATAGCTATTCCTTAAGCAGGAGCTTGTCATGGAATTCTTAATGGACCCCTCAATTTGGGCGGGGCTACTCACGCTTGTTGTTCTCGAAATTGTGCTGGGTATCGATAACCTGGTCTTCATCGCCATTCTTGCTGACAAACTGCCGCCAAAACAACGCGATAAAGCGCGTTTGCTGGGGTTATCACTGGCGCTGATTATGCGTCTGGGGCTGCTGTCGCTGATTTCATGGATGGTCACGCTGACCAAACCGCTATTTACCGTCATGGATTTCTCCTTCTCCGGACGCGACCTGATTATGTTGTTCGGGGGGATATTCTTGCTGTTCAAAGCAACAACCGAACTGCATGAACGGCTGGAAAACCGCGATCATGATTCCGGCCACGGTAAAGGCTACGCCAGTTTCTGGGTGGTCGTCACACAGATTGTCATCCTTGACGCCGTCTTCTCGTTGGATGCGGTAATTACTGCAGTAGGGATGGTTAACCATCTGCCGGTGATGATGGCGGCGGTAGTGATTGCGATGGCGGTTATGTTGCTGGCATCCAAACCGCTGACGCGATTCGTTAACCAGCACCCCACGGTGGTGGTGCTCTGTCTGAGCTTCCTGTTAATGATTGGTCTGAGTCTGGTGGCAGAAGGTTTCGGTTTCCACATTCCGAAAGGTTACCTGTATGCCGCGATTGGCTTCTCGATCATCATCGAAGTGTTTAACCAGATTGCGCGTCGCAACTTTATTCGCCACCAGTCGACTTTGCCGCTGCGAGCGCGTACTGCCGATGCCATCCTGCGTTTGATGGGCGGGAAACGTCAGGCCAATGTTCAGCACGATGCCGATAACCCGATGCCGATGCCGATCCCGGAAGGTGCATTTGCCGAAGAAGAACGTTACATGATTAACGGCGTACTGACGCTGGCGTCGCGTTCTCTGCGCGGGATCATGACGCCGCGCGGTGAAATAAGCTGGGTTGACGCTAATCTCGGGGTCGATGAAATCCGCGAGCAACTGCTCTCTTCACCGCACAGTCTGTTCCCGGTATGTCGCGGTGAACTGGATGAAATCATCGGTATTGTACGTGCTAAAGAACTGCTGGTGGCGCTGGAAGAGGGCGTTGATGTGGCGGCGATTGCTTCGGCGTCTCCGGCGATTATCGTCCCGGAAACCCTCGATCCGATCAACCTGTTGGGCGTGCTGCGTCGTGCTCGCGGGAGCTTTGTTATCGTGACCAACGAGTTTGGTGTGGTACAAGGTCTGGTCACGCCGCTGGATGTGCTGGAAGCCATTGCGGGTGAATTCCCGGACGCTGACGAAACGCCGGAAATCATTACTGATGGTGACGGCTGGCTGGTAAAAGGCGGTACAGATTTGCATGCCTTGCAGCAGGCGCTTGATGTTGAGCACCTTGCCGATGACGATGATATCGCGACGGTCGCGGGCCTCGTGATCTCGGCAAATGGTCACATTCCCCGTGTGGGCGATGTGATTGATGTAGGGCCACTGCATATCACCATCATTGAAGCCAATGATTATCGTGTTGATCTGGTTCGCATTGTTAAAGAGCAACCGGCGCACGATGAAGATGAGTAAGCATTAACGTAACGGCATAATGGGCGTGATATGTCCATTATGCCGGGCGGGCGGCGGTTGGCTGCCTGCCAGCCATTTGGGAAAATCACGTAGCGGCATCGGCTGTGCGTACAAATACCCTTGCAAAATATGCACGCCATGACGGCGCAAATACTTCGCCTGTTCTTGCGTTTCCACGCCCTCCGCCACCAGTTCAATATTCAGTCTTTGCCCCAGCGCGATGATGATATCGGTCACCGTCGAGTTAACCGCGTCAGAACCTATAGCTGCGGTAAATGACTTATCAATTTTCAGCACGTCAGGACGTAATGTTTCAAGCCAGGAAAATGAACTGTTGCCGGTGCCGAAGTCATCAATCGCCAGTTTGACGTTTTTACGATGTAGCTCGCGGGCAATCCGATAATCAACATCCAGTAAGGCATCGCGTTCGGTGATTTCGAGGATCAGTTGCTGAATCGGGTGAGCGCTAAACCAGTACTGATTGAGATCTTTTATCAGCACACCACGGCGAAAATGGCTGGGTGCGACGTTAATGCCAACATGAAACTGACTACTCATCGGGAAAACATGGCGCTGACGAATGGTTTCTGCCATCACATAGCGGGTCAGTGGCACAATTAAATGATGTTCTTCCGCGATAGGAATAAACACATCCGGTGAAATCCAGCCCTGACGCGGATTGTTCCAGCGCAGCAAAATCTCTATACCAATACATTGCTGGCTGCGCGCATTAAGCAAAGGCTGACAGAACAATTCGAACTCATGTTGCGCCAGGCCCAGATTGATTTCGCGGGAAAAGCTCATCCGGTAAGCGGTCGCCAGCCAGGCGATGTAGCCCACCAGTAAACTTAGCAGCACCGCCAGCGGTAATTGTGTTGGAAGATAGTGCCATGCCAGCGCCGTAGCCCCCGGACCATTAACGTTAATGGTAAAAGGAAAGCGTTGCGAAGAAACCTGATAGTTTTCATTGTCTTCAGGTTGCGGAAGGGAATCTACCAGCCCATTACCATAGAGCAAATGCCGTTTGTCCACCGTCAGGCTGGCGCTACTGATTTGCGGCAGTTGTGGCTCAAGGAGCATTGCCGTCAGTAAGTCGATGTTAATCATCTCCATGACCCCAGCATTGCTACTGCCCGCTGCAGGCGTCCATTGAATCAAAACCGGACTGCCTTTAATCAGGGCACGGTCGATCGTCAGGCGTAAAAGTGGTTGCGGTGCAGGAAGTTCAGCCAGAATGTCCACGACGGGCACATTGCGATAACCAAAGATGCTGGAGCAATAAAGTGTGCCGTCTTGCACCAGGCCAATGGATCGCACAGTTTGGAGTTTTGCCGCCTGTTTACGTAATGGCAAATGGGCGACAGAGCAGGGCAGACCAATCAGCGGAAGCAAGACTTCGCTACCTGCCTGTAGGGGAAGCAGTACTTTATCTAATTCCTCTACAGCGTGATTGGCGAATTGTACTACCCGTTGTTGATTTAAGTTACGCTGTGAAATAAATCGCACGCTCAGGGTCGAAGCGAGCGTAACGAGTGCGCAAATCGTACAAACAATCATTCGATTACGGCGATAGGTTTTAATGATCCGTTGTGCTTTTTGCATGCGGGCCACCCTGTAAGCGTATGGCGACAAACGCCTGACGCAACAGTGGAAGTGTAGTGGGGAATATTACAGCAGACGAGAAAGCGGGTATAAATTCGCCCATCCGTTGCAGATGGGCGAGTAAGAAGTATTAGTCACACTGGACTTTGATTGCCAGACCACCGCGTGAGGTTTCGCGGTATTTGGCGTTCATGTCCTTACCGGTTTCGTACATCGTTTCGATGACCTTATCCAGCGAGACGCGCGGTGCACTGGTGCGGCGCAGAGCCATCCGTGCGGCGTTAATCGCCTTCACAGAGGCAATGGCATTACGCTCAATGCACGGCACCTGAACCTGCCCTGCAACCGGGTCGCAGGTTAAACCAAGGTTGTGTTCCATGCCAATTTCCGCCGCCACGCAAACCTGTTCCGGGCTACCGCCCAGCAGTTCTGCAAGACCCGCAGCAGCCATTGAACAGGCAACACCCACTTCGCCCTGGCAACCAACTTCCGCACCGGAAATAGAGGCGTTCATTTTATACAATGCACCAATCGCGCCCGCTGCCATAAAGTAACGGGTATAGATGTCCGGGCTGACCGATTCAATAAAGTGGTCATAGTAAGCCAGCACTGCCGGAACGATACCGCAGGCACCGTTGGTTGGCGCAGTTACCACACGACCACCGGCGGCGTTTTCTTCGTTAACTGCCAGCGCAAACATGTTTACCCAGTCAATGACATTCATCGGATCGTTAGACAGTTTATCGCTGGAAACTAACATCCGGCGCAGGGCAGACGCACGACGTGGCACGCGCAGCGGGCCTGGCAGTACACCTTCGGTGTTCATCCCGCGATCGATACATGCCTGCATGGTTTGCCAGACATGCGCGAAATACTCGTCGATCTCTTTCTTGCTGTGCAGCGCCAGTTCGTTCTGCATAGCGAGACCAGACAGCGAATAGCCGGTTTCATTACAGTACGCGAGCAGTTCGGTGGCAGATTTGAACGGATACGGCACGCTCACTTCGTTGGCAGCATCCTGACCAAAGTGTTCTTCATCGACGATAAAACCACCGCCGATGGAATAATAAGTTTTGCTGTAGACGACTTCATCGCCGTTATAGGCGTGGATTTGCATACCGTTTTCATGCAGCGGCAGGTTGCCGTTATGAAAACGCATCCCGTTGTCGCGCGGGAAATCCACTTCATGCCGTCCCTGTGCCAGCAGCAGACGTTCGCGCTCTTCTACGTCGCGAATAAAACCGGGAATACTGTCGATATCCACGGTGGCAGGTTCGTTACCTGCAAGACCCATAATAATGGCGATATCGGTGTGGTGGCCTTTACCCGTCAGCGACAGTGAACCATAAACGTCCACGGCAACGCGAGTAACGCTATCCAGTAAGCCTTTTTCGACCAGATCATCGACGAACTGTTTACCCGCCTTCATAGGCCCTACGGTATGGGAAGATGAGGGACCAATCCCCACCTTAAACATGTCGAATAGACTAATCACGATAATACTCCTGACAAGGTGACTGGACTTCCAGTAACGAACTAATAACAGCGCATAGTGTAAGAGGGAACGCGGCGACTGGCTTAACTATTCACATGAATTAAACTAATCAAAAACCGCGATTTAACTAATATTGCGATGATTGTCTCAAGTAGTGTTTTGTAGATGTAAAGATAAGTATAGTCAGGGTTTCACACCAATTTGCAGCGCCAGCTCACGAATTATGCCTGCGGTCATTCCCCATACAAAATACTGTTCGTACCAGGACAGCCATACCCGATGTGAATCGCCACGGCGGTAGATATCTAAAGGGTGATAACGACCCAGATGTAATGCCTGGGCGAGCGGCATTTCAAACACCGCCGAGACTTCATCTTCACTGGCGCGATACGGCAGATCGGGCGGGATAATGCCGACCACTGGGGTTACCTGATAGCCAGTTACGCTATCGACGGGCGGCAGCACGCCGATAACTTCAACGGCGGAAGGCGGTATAGCGACCTCTTCTTCAGCTTCGCGCAGCGCGGCGGCGATAACTGATGCGTCCGTGTCATCGACTGCACCTCCAGGGAATGCCACTTGTCCAGCGTGTTTACGCAGATGAATTGAACGCTGAGTCAGCAACAACCCCGGTTGCGGTCGACGGACGATGGGGATTAACACGGCAGCCTGACGATGATTTAGGGTTTCCCGGTTAATTTGCGGGCGCAAAAGTTGAAAGCGAGATAAAAAATCATCAAGCGTCAGGCTACGGTATTCCACGTCTTACTTCTCCAGTTGGCGTAATATCTTATTAACTTTATCAAAAGTTTCCTGATATTCCGCTTCTTCCTGGCTATCGGCGACAATTCCACCGCCCGCAGAGCAGTATATTTGTCCGTTAATGGCAGTCAGCGTGCGGATAGTAATGCTGGTATCCATGTTGCCGCAAAAGCTCAAATAGCCAATGCTGCCGCACCAGGCATTACGTCGCTGCGGTTCCAGTTCGTCGATAATTTCCATAGCCCGTACTTTCGGAGCCCCGGTTATTGAGCCACCAGGAAAAGCTGCGCGCAGCAGATCGCTGGCGTGTAACTGTTCTGGTAGTCGCGCCGTTATAGTGCTGACCAGATGATGCACGGCAGGGAAGGGTTCCACCACGAACAGCTCTGGTACTTTTACCGAACCGGCTACGGCAACACGACCGATATCATTACGCATTAAATCGACAATCATCAGATTTTCGGCACGATCTTTCGCTGAGTTCGCCAGTTTTTCTGCTTGTTTGCTATCTTCCTGAGGATCGGGCAGGCGTGGTAGCGTGCCTTTAATCGGGCGGGTCTGGATTTCACTATTATCACAAAGAATAAACCGCTCTGGCGAAAGGCTTAAAATTGCACCCTGTTCAAGACGTAAAAAAGCGCTAAATGGCGCGCGGTTGGCCTGATTAAGCTGAAGGAATGCCTGCCATTCATCGCCAGAATAGGTCGCATGAAAACGCTGGGCGAGATTCACCTGATAGCAATCACCGCTGTGCAGATATTCCTGTACCTGGCGAAATTTTTCGCCGTACTGCTCGCGGGTCATATTGGATTGCCAGTCGGAAGTGAGCGTGAAATCTTCCTGCGGCGAGAATTGCTGGCTTTCCAGCCAGGCCCGACGGGCATTGACATCATTATGACTCAGCAAAGAAACTGTATGACGCTGGTGGTCGACAATGAGCGCCCAATCGTAGATACCCACTGCCATATCCGGCAGAACGATATCTTGTTCCGCAATTTCTGGCAGTGACTCAAAACGGCGGCCCAGATCGTAGCCAAACAACCCCAGTGCGCCGCCCTGAAATGGCAAATCTTCGTTATGCGTTGGGCGAATGTCTGCGCGATCCAGCACCTGCTGGAGCACCTGTAGCGGGTCATCAGTGGTCGTTGTGCGTTTTTCGCTTTCACTAACAACGGTTTCTTTACCGAAAGTGGTTAAAGTGCAAATCGGATCGGCGACCACAATATCAAAGCGGCTATACGGATGATCGGCATAGCCGGAGTGTAAAAGCATCGCCCACGGCAGGTGGCTTAAGCGGGAGAAATAAAATTCAGCGGCGTCCTGACGCCAGGGTAAAGTAATCACAGCGGGAGATAACGTCTTCATCAGTCCTGACTCTACTGGCTATGTGCCGGGTAGCATGAAATAATTAGCGCCAACAATTTAGCAGGAGTTAACAATGTTTGCAGGTTTACCTTCACTCACCCATGAACAGCAGCAAAAAGCTGTCGAGCGGATCCAGGAACTGATGGCACAAGGGATGAGCAGCGGCCAGGCAATCGCGCTGGTGGCAGAAGAGCTGCGTGCCAACCACTCCGGCGAGCGAATCGTGGCGCGTTTTGAGGATGAAGACGAGTAACACACTAATCCGTATCGATTTCGTTATAGAATCCGATGATTATTTGATTGTGAGAAAAAGGACGCTTTTTATATGTGATTAAAAGCGTCCTGACCCATTTATGCTGATATAAATTAAACTCAGACCAGTGCTTTTAGTTCTTCCTGCATATATGTTGAAAAGTATTCAGGATTTTTAATTACAGTGCGTTCACCAGACTCCATTTTTTTTGCCCATCCAACCATTTTTTCCGTGAACCCAGGGTTCCAGCCTTCCTGGTCAGCTCGCGCCGTAATATCAGCGGCACTCGCGGGTACTCCCAGTTCTTTTAAATATTTAAAGATTCCCTTCGCTGTGCTTTCATTCATCGAACTTGGTGTTGGCGCTGATACATCCATGGCACCAATGAAATCCAGGGCTTTATCTATTACAGCAGGCATATTCTTATCCTTAAAATTAACCATGTTATCGATAAGGCTATATATGACCTTAATTTGCATCTAATATCAAAGGGATTATAACGATATGGCACGAGTTAACCTGTTGACATTCAGGTGTTTTAAAGGTAGCAGCTCATGGTGTGTTATCCAGTAAGATGGAGAAAATTAACGGTCAGTCCGCACGCTATAACCAGATTGTTCAGCTAAGAAAGAAAACCAGAGGTGCTAATCGAAGGGCGAACACGGTAATGACTCCAACTTATTGATAGTGTTTTATGTTCAGATAATGCCCGATGACTTTGTCATGCAGCTCCACCGATTTTGAGAACGACAGCGACTTCCGTCCCAGCCGTGCCAGGTGCTGCCTCAGATTCAGGTTATGCCGCTCAATTCGCTGCGTATATCGCTTGCTGATTACGTGCAGCTTTCCCTTCAGGCGGGATTCATACAGCGGCCAGCCATCCGTCATCCATATCACCACGTCAAAGGGTGACAGCAGGCTCATAAGACGCCCCAGCGTCGCCATAGTGCGTTCACCGAATACGTGCGCAACAACCGTCTTCCGGAGCCTGTCATACGCGTAAAACAGCCAGCGCTGGCGCGATTTAGCCCCGACATAGCCCCACTGTTCGTCCATTTCCGCGCAGACGATGACGTCACTGCCCGGCTGTATGCGCGAGGTTACCGACTGCGGCCTGAGTTTTTTAAGTGACGTAAAATCGTGTTGAGGCCAACGCCCATAATGCGGGCTGTTGCCCGGCATCCAACGCCATTCATGGCCATATCAATGATTTTCTGGTGCGTACCGGGTTGAGAAGCGGTGTAAGTGAACTGCAGTTGCCATGTTTTACGGCAGTGAGAGCAGAGATAGCGCTGATGTCCGGCGGTGCTTTTGCCGTTACGCACCACCCCGTCAGTAGCTGAACAGGAGGGACAGCTGATAGAAACAGAAGCCACTGGAGCACCTCAAAAACACCATCATACACTAAATCAGTAAGTTGGCAGCATCACCGGCGAACACAACGGCATGGTTATGTTTATTTATATAGTTAGCTTTATAGCTAAAATTGAAATTATAAAAATAAATAATGAATTAGCAGGAGCATCAACAGTAATATCTTAATCTCTGGTCGATTTATGTAAAACCGACCAGTATTATCGATAAATTATCGTCTGACTTATTTTGCTTCGATAAAGCTTACACCGCAGCCACAATCTTAATTTCAACTTTATACTTCGGGTTCATCAGCCCCGCTTGCACCGTGCAGCGCACCGGCGCATGACCCGCCACAACCCAGGCATCCCACGCTTTATTCATCGCCGCGAAGTCGTTTTTATCGGCTAGGAAAATGGTGGCATCCAGAATGCTCGATTTATTGCTGCCCTGTTTTTCCAGCACGGCGTCAATCTGTGCCAGCGTGTTGGCGGTTTGCTCAAAGGCATCGGCGTCGAGGTTTTCCGGTACACCAGTGTAGTAGAGCGTGTTGTTGTGGATTACTACATCAGACCAGCGGGCTTCAGCATCGATACGAACGATAGTCATCATTTTGTCCTCATTATACTTCCATTTTCGTGCTGCAAAGACTGCCACAATGTGAGGTCGCCGTCACCACTTCAACTGGCGAAAGCGCCCTCATCCTGACATAATCCCTGTTCAAATCAACAGGGGGTAGTGTGACGGACGATTTTGCACCAGACGGTCAGCTGGCGAAAGCGATACCAGGCTTTAAGCCGCGAGAACCACAGCGACAGATGGCGGTAGCCGTCACCCAGGCGATAGAAAAAGGCCAGCCGCTGGTGGTGGAAGCAGGAACCGGTACGGGCAAAACCTACGCTTACCTGGCTCCTGCGCTGCGGGCGAAAAAGAAAGTCATTATCTCGACCGGCTCAAAAGCGTTGCAGGATCAGCTCTACAGCCGCGATTTGCCAACAGTCTCAAAGGCATTGAAATATACGGGCAACGTGGCGCTGCTGAAAGGGCGCTCAAACTACCTCTGCCTCGAACGTCTCGAACAGCAGGCGCTGGCGGGGGGCGATCTGCCGGTACAAATCTTAAGCGATGTGATCCTGCTGCGCTCCTGGTCTAATCAAACAGTCGATGGTGATATCAGCACCTGCGTCAGCGTGGCGGAAGATTCACAGGCGTGGCCGCTGGTCACCAGCACCAACGACAACTGTCTTGGCAGCGACTGCCCGATGTATAAAGATTGCTTTGTGGTCAAAGCACGTAAAAAAGCGATGGACGCCGATGTGGTGGTGGTAAACCATCATCTCTTTCTGGCGGATATGGTGGTTAAAGAGAGTGGATTTGGCGAACTGATCCCGGAAGCGGACGTCATGATCTTCGACGAAGCCCACCAGCTACCGGACATTGCCAGCCAGTATTTTGGTCAGTCACTCTCCAGTCGACAACTGCTCGACCTGGCAAAAGACATCACCATCGCCTACCGCACCGAATTAAAAGACACCCAGCAGTTACAAAAGTGCGCTGATCGTCTTGCCCAGAGTGCGCAGGATTTTCGTCTGCAACTCGGTGAGCCAGGTTATCGCGGTAACCTGCGTGAGCTGTTAGCTAATCCGCAAATTCAGCGGGCATTTTTACTGCTCGATGACACCCTGGAACTTTGTTATGACGTGGCAAAACTGTCACTGGGGCGTTCCGCCTTGCTGGATGCGGCATTTGAGCGCGCCACGTTGTATCGCACACGGCTGAAGCGGCTAAAAGAGATCAATCAGCCGGGCTACAGCTACTGGTACGAATGCACTTCGCGCCATTTTACTCTGGCTCTCACGCCGCTCAGCGTGGCGGATAAATTCAAAGAGTTAATGGCGCAAAAGCCCGGTAGCTGGATCTTCACCTCAGCAACGCTGTCGGTGAACGACGATCTGCATCATTTCACCTCGCGGCTTGGGATAGAACAGGCGGAGTCGTTGCTATTGCCAAGCCCGTTTGATTACAGCCGCCAGGCGTTACTCTGTGTGCCGCGCAATCTGCCGCAAACCAACCAGCCAGGTTCTGCTCGCCAGTTAGCGGCAATGCTGCGACCGATCATCGAAGCTAACAACGGTCGTTGTTTTATGCTTTGTACCTCGCACGCCATGATGCGCGATCTGGCCGAGCAGTTCCGCGCTACCATGACGCTTCCCGTTTTGTTGCAGGGGGAAACCAGTAAAGGCCAACTGTTGCAGCAGTTTGTCAGTGCCGGTAATGCGCTTCTTGTGGCAACCAGTAGTTTCTGGGAAGGGGTGGACGTGCGTGGCGATACATTGTCATTGGTAATTATCGACAAATTGCCGTTTACCTCGCCGGATGATCCACTGTTAAAAGCGCGCATGGAAGATTGTCGTTTGCGCGGTGGCGACCCGTTCGATGAAGTGCAACTACCAGATGCCGTCATTACTCTCAAACAGGGGGTAGGGCGACTGATTCGCGACGCCGACGATCGTGGCGTGCTGGTGATTTGTGACAATCGGCTGGTGATGCGTCCTTACGGCGCGACGTTTCTCGCCAGTCTGCCGCCCGCGCCACGCACCCGTGACATTGCCCGTGCGGTTCGTTTCCTTGCGATACCATCCTCCAGGTAATTTGTTACGGAGTATGGTATGATGCGCGCCTTTTTATTGATCTAAGCACGAAGACCCATGCGAATTCTGGCTATCGATACCGCGACAGAGGCCTGCTCTGTCGCCCTGTGGAACGACGGTACTGTCAACGCTCATTTTGAGCTTTGCCCTCGTGAACATACTCAACGAATCTTACCGATGGTGCAGGATATCCTGACCACCAGCGGAACTTCCCTGACTGATATTAACGCTCTGGCTTACGGGCGCGGCCCCGGTAGCTTTACTGGCGTGCGCATTGGTATTGGCATCGCGCAAGGGCTGGCGCTTGGCGCGGAATTACCGATGATTGGCGTCTCCACGCTAATGACGATGGCGCAAGGGGCGTGGCGCAAAAACGGCGCAACCCGCGTGCTGGCAGCCATTGACGCGCGAATGGGCGAAGTTTACTGGGCCGAATATCAGCGTGATGAAAACGGTATCTGGCACGGTGAAGAAACCGAAGCCGTACTCAAACCCGAAATCGTCCATGAACGAATGCAACAGCTTTCCGGCGAATGGGTGACGGTAGGGACGGGCTGGCAAGCTTGGCCGGATCTCGGTAAAGAGAGCGGGCTGGTTTTGCGCGATGGCGAAGTGTTACTGCCTGCTGCTGAAGATATGCTGCCGATTGCGTGTCAGATGTTTGCCGAGGGTAAAACGGTGGCGGTGGAACATGCCGAACCGGTTTATTTACGTAACAACGTCGCATGGAAGAAACTTCCGGGCAAAGAATGAATCTTAAGAGTATGCCCTGAGAAAAAAAGGAGTCGCACCATGGCGGTTCAAAAGAATGTTATCAAAGGCATACTGGCAGGTACGTTTGCGCTAATGCTGAGCGGTTGTGTCACTGTGCCGGACGCCATTAAAGGCAGCAGTCCCACGCCGCAACAAGATTTAGTTCGGGTGATGAGTGCGCCGCAGCTGTACGTTGGTCAGGAGGCACGCTTTGGTGGCAAAGTGGTTGCGGTACAAAACCAGCAAGGGAAAACCCGCCTGGAAATTGCTACCGTACCGCTGGACAGCGGAGCCAGACCGACGCTGGGAGAACCTTCTCGCGGTCGCATTTATGCCGATGTGAACGGTTTTCTGGACCCGGTGGATTTCCGTGGACAACTGGTTACGGTAGTCGGGCCAATCACTGGTGCGGTTGACGGCAAAATCGGCAATACGCCCTATAAATTTATGGTGATGCAAGTAACGGGTTACAAACGTTGGCATTTAACCCAGCAGGTGATTATGCCGCCTCAGCCGATTGATCCATGGTTTTATGGCGGTCGTGGCTGGCCCTATGGCTACGGCGGATGGGGCTGGTATAATCCCGGTCCCGCGAGAGTACAAACAGTTGTAACTGAATAATTGCTTGTTTTTAAAGAAAAAGAAACAGCGGCTGGTCCGCTGTTTCTGCATTCTTACGGTAAAGATAAAAATAAATAGTGACGCGCTTCGCAACCTTTTCGTTGGGTAATTATCAAGCTGGTATGATGAGTTAATATTATGTTAACAGCATGTATATCATTTGGGGTTGCGATGACGACGAACACGCATTTTAGAGGTGAAGAATTGAAGAAGGTTTGGCTTAACCGTTATCCCGCGGACGTTCCGACGGAGATCAACCCTGACCGTTATCAATCTCTGGTAGATATGTTTGAGCAGTCGGTCGCGCGCTACGCCGATCAGCCTGCGTTTGTGAATATGGGGGAGGTGATGACCTTCCGCAAGCTGGAAGAACGCAGTCGCGCGTTTGCCGCTTATTTGCAACAAGGGTTGGGGCTGAAGAAAGGCGATCGCGTTGCGTTGATGATGCCTAATTTATTGCAATATCCGGTGGCGCTGTTTGGCATTTTGCGTGCCGGGATGATCGTCGTAAACGTTAACCCGTTGTATACCCCGCGTGAGCTTGAGCATCAGCTTAACGATAGCGGCGCATCGGCGATTGTTATCGTGTCTAACTTTGCTCACACACTGGAAAAAGTGGTTGATAAAACCGCCGTTCAGCACGTAATTCTGACCCGTATGGGCGATCAGCTATCTACGGCAAAAGGCACGGTAGTCAATTTCGTTGTTAAATACATCAAGCGTTTGGTGCCGAAATACCATCTGCCAGATGCCATTTCATTTCGTAGCGCACTGCATAACGGCTACCGGATGCAGTACGTCAAACCCGAACTGGTGCCGGAAGATTTAGCCTTCCTGCAATACACCGGCGGCACCACAGGTGTGGCGAAAGGCGCGATGCTGACTCACCGCAATATGCTGGCGAACCTGGAACAGGTCAACGCCACCTATGGGCCGTTGCTGCATCCAGGTAAAGAACTGGTAGTAACGGCACTGCCGCTGTATCACATTTTTGCCCTGACCATTAACTGCCTGCTGTTTATCGAACTGGGTGGGCAGAACCTGCTTATCACTAACCCGCGTGATATTCCAGGGTTGGTAAAAGAGTTAGCGAAATATCCGTTTACCGCTATCACTGGCGTTAACACCTTGTTCAATGCGTTGCTGAACAATAAAGAGTTCCAGCAGCTGGATTTCTCCAGTCTGCATCTTTCCGCAGGCGGTGGGATGCCAGTGCAGCAAGTGGTGGCAGAGCGTTGGGTGAAACTGACCGGACAGTATCTGCTGGAAGGCTATGGCCTTACCGAGTGTGCGCCGCTGGTCAGCGTTAACCCATATGATATTGATTATCATAGTGGTAGCATCGGTTTGCCGGTGCCGTCGACGGAAGCCAAACTGGTGGATGATGATGATAATGAAGTACCACCAGGTCAACCGGGTGAGCTTTGTGTCAAAGGACCGCAGGTGATGCTGGGTTACTGGCAGCGTCCCGATGCTACCGATGAAATCATCAAAAATGGCTGGTTACACACCGGCGACATCGCGGTGATGGATGAAGAAGGGTTCCTGCGCATTGTCGATCGTAAAAAAGACATGATTCTGGTTTCCGGTTTTAACGTCTATCCCAACGAGATTGAAGATGTCGTCATGCAGCATCCTGGCGTACAGGAAGTCGCGGCTGTTGGCGTACCTTCCGGCTCCAGTGGTGAAGCGGTGAAAATCTTCGTAGTGAAAAAAGATCCATCGCTTACCGAAGAGTCACTGGTGACCTTTTGCCGCCGTCAGCTCACGGGCTACAAAGTACCGAAGCTGGTGGAGTTTCGTGATGAGTTACCGAAATCTAACGTCGGAAAAATTTTGCGACGAGAATTACGTGACGAAGCGCGCGGCAAAGTGGACAATAAAGCCTGAGCGTTAAGTCAGTCGTCAGACGCCGGTTAATCCGGCGTTTTTTTTGACGCCCACTAAAGAGAATACAATTTGAATTACCAAATGATTACCACGGACGATGCGCTGGCTTCTTTGTGTGAAGCCGTCCGTGCCTTTCCGGCGATAGCCCTGGATACTGAATTTGTTCGTACGCGCACTTATTACCCGCAGCTGGGTTTAATTCAACTTTTTGATGGTGAGCATCTGGCGTTAATTGATCCTCTCGGGATCACCGACTGGTCACCGCTGAAAGCGATCCTGCGCGATCCGTCCATCACAAAATTTCTCCATGCAGGCAGTGAAGATCTGGAAGTGTTCCTCAATGTCTTTGGCGAATTACCACAACCCCTGATTGACACGCAAATCCTTGCTGCCTTCTGCGGACGCCCGATGTCATGGGGGTTCGCTTCCATGGTGGAAGAGTATTCCGGCGTTACGCTGGACAAGAGTGAATCGCGCACCGACTGGCTGGCCAGACCGCTGACCGAACGTCAGTGTGAATACGCAGCGGCTGATGTCTGGTATCTGTTACCGATCACCGCCAAGCTTATGGTAGAAACGGAGGCCTCCGGCTGGCTACCTGCGGCGCTGGATGAATGCCGCCTGATGCAAATGCGTCGTCAGGAAGTCGTTGCGCCGGAAGATGCCTGGCGTGATATGACCAATGCCTGGCAATTACGCACACGCCAACTGGCCTGTCTGCAACTGTTAGCCGACTGGCGACTGCGCAAGGCTCGTGAGCGTGATCTGGCGGTGAACTTTGTCGTGCGTGAAGAGCATTTGTGGTCGGTCGCGCGTTATATGCCGGGAAGTTTAGGCGAACTGGACAGCCTGGGTTTATCCGGTAGCGAAATCCGCTTTCACGGTAAAACGCTGCTGGCGCTGGTGGAAAAAGCGCAGACATTGCCGGAAGAGGCCTTACCGCAGCCGATGCTTAACCTGATGGACATGCCGGGTTATCGTAAAGCGTTTAAAGCGATTAAGTCGCTGATTACTGACGTGAGCGAAACGCATAAGATCAGCGCCGAATTGCTGGCATCGCGTCGGCAAATCAACCAACTGCTGAACTGGCACTGGAAACTGAAACCGCAGAACAATTTGCCGGAGCTGATTTCCGGCTGGCGTGGTGAGCTGATGGCGGAAGCATTACACAATTTATTGCAGGAATATCCGCAGTAAAATCTTCCGAAGCCGGACTGGGCGCGCTCAGCGCCACATCCGGCTTTGGCAAACTACAAATCCAACACCAGGCGTTTACCCTTCGCACGCGAACAACAGATCAACATACTTTGCTGGCTGGCACGCTCTTCATCGCTAAAATACTGATCCCGATGGTCAGCTTCACCTTCCAGTATTGCTGTTTCGCAGGTTCCGCATACCCCTTCACGACATAAACATTCCACTTTCGCGGCTTTATTATTTTCAATAACCTGCAAAATAGTCATCTCTTCCGGCACCACAAACTCTTTTCCGGAACGGGCAAGCACCAGGGTAAAGGCATCGCCGGTTTTGTCTTCGATAGCAAATTGCTCAAAGTGCAGCGTATCGGCGGCGATGTCCAGACGCGCAGCTTCACTTCTTACCGCTTCATTTAGCGCCTCGGGACCACAGGTATAAACGTGTGTGCCAGGTTCGATATCCGCCAATAATCGCGCTAATTCCAGTCGTGTTCCGGTTGATGAGTGATGCAAGTGAACTTTCTCAGCCTGCGGATGCTGGACTAGCTCATCACGAAATGCGCAACTTTCTGGATTTCGCGAGCAGTAATGTAGCTGCCAGTCGACGTCGCTGTGTTGCAGCTCTGCCATGTGCGACAGGAAAGGGGTGATACCAATACCGCCCGCGATAAACAGATGCTTTCTGGCTGAGGGAATTAGCGCAAACAGGTTATTAGGCGTTGAAATCGTTAACCGATTGCCCACTTTTACCTGCTGATGCAAAAAGCGGGAACCGCCGCGCGAGTTTTCCTCCAGCCGAACGGCAATCTGATAACAAGAGGTGTCATGCGGCGAACTCAGTAGTGAATACGCATTGCTGTACTGGTTATCACCATCGCTCATCTGCACAATGACGTGACTTCCTCCGGTAAACGCAGGTAATGGTTTGCCATCGGTTGCCACCAGCGTGAAGCGTTTCACCTGTTCGGTAAGGGGTTCAACCTGGCTCACCTGTACTTCAAACATTTGATAGTCTGACATTGCTGTACTCCATCAAAAATCAGCCCAGCGGCGGAAAATACCGCCGCCGATGTCATTAGTCCTTAAACACCTGCGCCAGCAGATTATGGAAATGGGCGATACCATGTTCGGAAATGCCACTACCGCTACTGTCGGCCATGATGCGCCCCTGACCACGATAGCCACGCGATTTCAGCCCTTTCTGTACGCTTTCAACCAGACGTAAATCTTCCGGACGGAACACATCGCGATACCACTCAATCAGCGATTTTTGCTCGTCGGTTAACTCTTCATTGGTGAAGTAAATATCGTAGTTTTGCAGGGTAGTTTCAGAATCCACCGGGAATTCATAAATGACCGTCATCATCCCTTTGATCGGGGTGACGTTCAGCATCGTGCACGGCCACAGCCAGAAACCGTGGAATGCCGCATCCGTACCCTCTTCAAATTTAAACGACTGTTCGGACGGTTTGGCGAAACCGTATTGCAGCGTCCAGTTACCGTGCATGGTGTGCCAGTAACGATCAACCTGTACGGAGTCGGAGAAACCTGGATGCGCCGGACCACAGTGATAGCACTCGAGATAGTTATCGACAATGTTCTTCCAGTTGGCAGGCGTGCGGGTGGTAAAGCGGGCCGCCAGTTTCAGATCGTGGACTTCCGGGCAGGCTTCCAGCACTTTCGCGCCCAGGCCGGGTAATTGATCTTCTACGCTGGTGGCGTTGGGGTCCATGTTGATGAAGACGAATCCGGCATATTCTTCCAGACGCACCGGAACCAGTTGCGCTTTGTCGCTATCGAAATTGGCGACGTTTTCGCAGTTACGTGCATGGGCCAGGTTGCCATCGAGTTTGAATGCCCATGCGTGATACGGGCAGGTAATCACATTTTTTGCTTTTCCTTCACCGCTCAACAACTGATGACCACGGTGCGGACACACGTTATAGAACGCGCGCAAAACCTTATCACGACCGCGTACCAGCACGATGCTTTCGCCAATGATCTCACGCGTCACATAATCATTGGCATTCGCCAGTTCGCTGCTGTGAGCGACGCAAATCCAGCTTTTGGCGAAGACGTTCTCTTTTTCGTGTTCAAACGCGTTCTGATCGGTATAAAAACGGGCAGGAATGGTCCACGCCTCTTGCGGGTTAGCGCAAAAATTTTCGGGTAGTACAAAGTCAGGGCTCAGATTGCTCATAGGGATACCTTTATCGTTAGGATGATGGCGCTCAGTTGTCGCCTTTGAATACGGTTCCCGCAGGGAGCACTGGCGTTTTTTCCAGGGCTTCAACCGGTGTCTGCGGGAGATAATGTTCAACTTGATGAGCCGGAATGTCGGCGTAATCCTGTTTCAGCCAGCGAATAAACCCGCCGACTTTCACCAGTAAAATGACGAGGAAGGGAAGGGCTGTGAGCACGACGGTGGTTTTCATCGTTTCCAGCGAAGCACCGGTAAACAAGATGGAAAGCGGGATCAGAGTGATCACCACGCACCAGAAAAGACGCAGCCCACGGTCAGGATCGTCACCTTCCTGGAGATTACGCGTACTGGTCGCCGCCATGGTGTAGGCCACTGCATCCATATGCGAGGCAAGGAAAATAATCATCACGCCCAGGTATGCGGCGAGGAACAATTTACCGGCTGGCAACGACATCAGAACTTGCTGTACAGCTGTTTCGCCGCCCAGTGTTTCCAGCACCTGTGGGACGTTGATTACGCCATTGATAAACTGATGAATGGCATAGCTTTCCATTACGCCAAAGAAGAACCAGCAACCGACGGTGCTGCCGAGGATCAGTCCCCAGATAACTTCTTTAATCTTACGACCGCGGGAAACGCGGGTGACAAACATTGCTACGCCAGGGGTGTATGAGATCCACCACAGCCAGTAGAAAACGGTCCAGTTGCGGGTAAATGAACCATCGCCAAGCGGATCGGTGAATAAGCTCATTTGCAGGAAGTTTTGCGTGGTCAGGCCGATGGCATTGATGATGCTGTTGGTAATAAATTCGGTTGGGCCGACAATCAGCACCAGTAATGGCAGCAGGAACGCGCCCCAGCCAACCATTTTGCTCAGACGTTGCAAACCGTTGTTGATACCAATCCACGAGCTTAGGCAAAAAATGCCGCCGGAAAGCAGGATCACAAATGCCTGCACGGTGAAGTTATCGGGTAAACCGGTCAGCGCGGAAAGCCCACGGGTAAAGGTTGCTGCGGTAACAACAAGGGAAATGGTCAGTGCGCCGACAGTGGCGATCAGGAACATCAAATCGACCAGTTTTCCCCATGGGCCTTGCGGGCGAACGCCGGTAATAGCAGCAATAATGCCGGAAAGGCTCAGACCTTTGTTTTTCCGCACATGAAAGTGATAAGCCATGATTAATGAGGCCAGCGTATAAGTTGCCCAGGCGCTGATGCCCCAGTGGAAGAAAGAGTAGGGAACGCTAAATTCGAGTGCCTGTTGTGAACGCGGTGCGATATTTAATCCAGGTGTTTGATAATAATAGGCCCATTCAGCAACCCCCCAATAAAGCGTAGAAGAACCTAAACCGGCACAAATAAACATAAACAGCCAGGAGAGCGTGCTGTATTCCGGTTTTCCTTCGCCAAGACGAATATTGCCGTATTTACTGGTGGCTAAATAAATCACCAGTCCCATTGCCAGCAAAACCAATACCTGTACGGCGGAACCTAACGTACGCGTAACAAAAGTGTATATTGCGTTGGCCGCGTCGGCCGATTGTTGTGGGAAAAGGCTTAATGCAGCTGCGATGAAAAGAATGGCCACCAGGCTGATGCTTATCAGCGGCACATCTTTTTTCTTAACATTGCTCATCATGAGTCATCTCCTGGGCATAAAAGCCCGTCTCTGGCTTTTGCCAGTTGTAATTATTTGCAGGGTAATGAGTTGTATGTTGTGTTTAACAAATTGATTATTTGTATGTTACATAAATTAAACAATTAAGAATACGGAAAGCCATAAAACACGAAACGGAAACAATAAAAGGTGAAATGACGCAGGTTATTTACTGCAAAGAACGAATAAAAAAACCGCGTCAGTGACGCGGTTCAAATAAACTGGTTTGACCTTAACGCAAAATAATTTTGCAAATCGCGTCGGCAACCTGTGGCGTGGTGGCATTGCCTTTCATATCAGGTGTTTTCGGCCCGTGAGCAATCACTTCTTCAATTGCTGCCAGAATACCGTTATGCGCTTGCTGGAAACGCTCATCGCCATTGCCGAGAAAATCGAGCATCATTGCCCCGGCCCAAATCGTGGCGATAGGGTTAGCAATATTTTTCCCGTAGATATCCGGCGCGGAACCGTGGACAGGCTCGAAGAGCGACGGGAAAGTGCGTTCCGGATTCAGGTTGGCGGATGGGGCAATGCCAATGGTGCCGGTGCAGGCCGGGCCAAGATCGGAAAGGATATCGCCAAACAAATTGGACGCCACCACCACATCGAAGCGTTCCGGCTGCATCACAAAACGCGCGCAGAGAATATCAATATGCTGCTTGTCCCAGCGGATCTCCGGGTAATTCTCGGCCATTGCTTCCACTCGCTCATCCCAGTACGGCATGCTGATGGCTAAACCGTTCGATTTAGTGGCAGAAGTTAGCGTCTTACGTGGGCGGCTTTGCGCAAGTTCGAAGGCATAACGCAAAATGCGATCGACACCACGACGCGTAAATACCGATTCCTGAATGACGACTTCATGCTCTGTACCTTCATTCACTCTACCGCCGAGCGAGGAATATTCGCCTTCGGTGTTTTCCCTGACCACGTAAAAATCGATGTCGCCAGGCTGTTTTCCCGCCAGCGGGCAGGGAACGCCAGGAAAGAGACGAACCGGGCGCAGGTTGACGTACTGGTCGAATTCACGACGAAATTTCAGCAGCGAACCCCACAACGAAATATGGTCCGGAACGGTATCCGGCCAGCCGACGGCACCAAAATAGATGGCGTCGAAACGGCTAAGTTGCTCATGCCAGTTGTCCGGCATCATTTTACCGTGATGGCTGTAATACTCGCAGCTCGCCCACTCCATTTGCTCAAAACTCAAGGCGAAGCCCCAGCGCTCAGCGGCAGCCTGTAACACGCGAATCCCTTCAGGAAGGACTTCTTTGCCAATCCCGTCTCCCGGGATCGCAGCAATACGCATCGTTTTCATCATTGGGTTCTCACTTCCTGACCATCAAAATTGACAACATCACCATCCTATAATTGACTGAAAAGGAATTAATCCCCGTAACTAGTGAAACATAAAACACGAATCATGAATAATTTACCGCTGCTGAATGATTTGCGCGTCTTTATGCTGGTGGCTCGCCGGGCTGGTTTTGCCGCCGTGGCGGAAGAACTGGGCGTTTCACCGGCGTTCGTCAGCAAGCGCATCGCCTTGCTGGAGCAAACGCTAAACGTGGTGTTGTTACACCGCACCACCCGCCGCGTCACCATTACCGAAGAAGGAGAGCGGATTTATGAATGGGCGCAGCGGATTTTGCAGGATGTCGGTCAGATGATGGACGAACTTTCTGACGTGCGTCAGGTGCCGCAGGGGATGCTGCGTATTATCAGCAGCTTTGGTTTTGGACGACAGGTGGTGGCTCCGGCGTTATCAGCGCTGGCGAAGGCGTATCCGCAACTGGAATTACGTTTTGATGTGGAAGACCGACTGGTCGATTTGGTCAATGAAGGTGTCGATCTCGATATTCGCATTGGCGATGACATCGCCCCTAATTTAATCGCCCGCAAACTGGCGACCAATTACCGTATTCTCTGCGCGTCGCCGGAATTTATTGCGCAACATGGCGCGCCGAAACATTTAACCGATCTTTCTGCATTGCCGTGCCTGGTCATTAAAGAGCGCGATCATCCTTTTGGTGTCTGGCAATTACGCAATAAAGAAGGCCCCCATGCGATTAAAGTCACCGGCCCACTGTCGTCTAATCATGGAGAAATTGTCCATCAGTGGTGTCTCGATGGGCAGGGGATTGCTCTGCGTTCCTGGTGGGATGTTAGCGAAAACATTGCCAGTGGTCATTTAGTGCAAGTGCTACCGGAATATTACCAGCCAGCGAACGTCTGGGCCGTTTATGTTTCAAGGCTGGCGACGTCAGCGAAAGTGCGGATAACGGTAGAATTTTTACGCCAGTATTTTGCCGAGCACTACCCGAATTTTTCACTGGAGCATGCCTGATTAATGATTCAATTATCGGGTTGATATCAGGTTAAAACCTGATTTTCTCCTTTCTAAGCCGCTACAGATTGGTTAGCATATTCACCTTTAATCGCGCATGATCGAAAGATAATTAAAGAGGTTAATGTGTTCGCTGAATACGGGGTTCTGAATTACTGGACCTATCTGGTTGGGGCCATTTTTATTGTGTTGGTGCCAGGGCCAAATACCCTGTTTGTACTCAAAAATAGCGTCAGTAGCGGTATGAAAGGCGGTTATCTTGCGGCCTGCGGTGTATTTATTGGCGATGCGGTATTGATGTTTCTGGCATGGGCTGGAGTGGCGACATTAATTAAGACCACCCCGATATTATTCAACATTGTACGTTATCTTGGTGCGTTTTATTTGCTCTATCTGGGGAGTAAAATTCTTTACGCGACCCTGAAGGGTAAAAATAGCGAGGCCAAATCCGATGAGCCCCAATACGGTGCTATTTTTAAACGCGCGTTAATTTTGAGCCTGACTAATCCGAAAGCCATTTTGTTCTATGTGTCGTTTTTCGTACAGTTTATCGATGTTAATGCCCCACATACGGGAATTTCATTCTTTATTCTGGCGGCGACGCTGGAACTGGTGAGTTTCTGCTATTTGAGCTTCCTGATTATATCTGGTGCTTTTGTCACGCAGTACATACGTACCAAAAAGAAACTGGCTAAAGTTGGCAACTCACTGATTGGTTTGATGTTCGTGGGTTTCGCTGCCCGACTGGCGACGCTGCAATCCTGATGCTTTCAGCCCGCGTTGTCGCGGGCTTCCCATCTATAATCCTCCCTGATTCTTCGCTGATATGGTGCTAAAAAGTAACCAATAAATGGTATTTAAAATGCAAATTATCAGGCGTACCCTGAAACGGCTGGAATAAACCGTTTTCAGCGCATTCACCGAAGGAGGGAAAAGGATGCTTCAAATCCCACAGAATTATATTCATACGCGCTCAACGCCTTTCTGGAATAAACAAACTGCACCTGCCGGAATATTCGAACGTCATCTTGATAAAGGAACGCGCCCGGGGGTTTACCCACGCCTTTCCGTTATGCATGGGGCGGTCAAATATCTCGGCTACGCTGATGAACACAGTGCAGAGCCTGATCAGGTGATCCTTATCGAAGCGGGGCAGTTTGCGGTGTTCCCTCCAGAAAAGTGGCACAACATTGAAGCCATGACTGACGATACTTATTTCAACATTGACTTCTTCGTGGCTCCTGAAGTCCTGATGGAAGGTGCGCAACAACGGAAAGTCATTCATAACGGGAAATGAATCATGGGCAAAGCAACGTATACCGTGACCGTCACCAATAACAGCAATGGCGTTTCTGTCGATTATGAAACAGAGACGCCGATGACTTTGCTGGTGCCAGAAGTGGCGGCTGAAGTGATAAAAGATCTGGTGAATACCGTACGTTCTTATGACACGGAAAACGAACATGATGTTTGTGGTTGGTAATTATCACTGATCGTTGATGGCGCAATTTCTGCGCCATCGCAAAAAAAACCTCCGTGATGCTCGTCACAAATCTTGCCCTCCCGATGTTGTGCTATGCTTTTTATCAGCGACTAACCCGCTAATGCAAAACAGATAAGTGAGGAAACAATGGGCATTCTGTCATGGATTATTTTTGGGCTTATTGCCGGTATTCTGGCGAAGTGGATCATGCCAGGTAAAGATGGAGGTGGATTCTTTATGACTATCCTGCTGGGGATAGTCGGTGCCGTAGTCGGCGGATGGATCAGCACGCTGTTTGGCTTTGGTAAAGTCGATGGCTTCAATTTTGGCAGCTTCGTGGTTGCCGTTATTGGTGCGATTGTCGTGCTATTTATCTACAGGAAGATTAAAAGTTAACGCTTAAATTGCACAAAGGCTGCACACAGGCAGCCTTTGCTATTTTTTAGAGGTGACGTTACCACCATCCCAGCTCAGTGCCGAGTACGACAATAATCGCCACACCCATCATAATAATCGTTGTTTTTTTCATCTTTATGCTCCCGGGGCAGCATAGCCGCCAATAAAAAACCATGCTAAAAATACGACCGCTGTAATGAAGATTACAACCGGAAAAATAATACCGATTCGCATGTTATCACCAATCAAAAGGATGTGAATACGCCTCAGGAATGTAGCGCTGGATGCGCGACAAAAGGTGTTTTCTGTTTGTGTTTTTTCTCCTGATACATCGCAATATCGGCAGCATGCAGGGCACTGTCTGCATCGGTTGTTTCAGGATCGACTTCTACTATGCCAAGACTGGCACCGGGATAATACAAATCAACATCACCTAAGTGATATTCTCCACGTATTTGCTGCTGAATGCGTTCTCGCAGCGACGAAATATCCGCATTCTCGTTGTTTAGTGAAACAACTAAAAACTCATCACCGCCGAGACGACCAATAACTTCGCCATTTTGCTGGAGCGTATTAAGGCGCTCGCCAACCTGAATGAGAAACAGATCGCCACTATTATGACCAAAACGATCATTGATTAATTTGAAGTTATCCAGATCGATAAACGCGATCATTATCTTATGGTTAAGATGCCGGGCGAGGGAAAACAGTGTCGTCAGATTTTCAAAAATCGCCCGCCGATTCGGTAGCCCGGTTAACGAGTCGGTATACGATTGCGCAATCAGCGCAGCATTGGCTTCGCGCAGCTGTTCAACCAGTGCCTCTTTTTGAATATATTGTGCAATCAGTCCGGCGAATAACTGTAAAACCTGTTCCGCGCGTTCACTCCACTGGCGCTTCTCACTGCTGGCGGCGCAAAGCGTGCCATAGAATGATCCATCCGGTAAGTGAATTGGCGTGCTCAGAAATGTGGTGATGCCAAGATTGCGTGCCGCAATACAGTCACCCCAACGGTCGGGGACTTCATCGCTGAAAAAGCAGTTTTCATCAATGGCGCGTTTGCATAACGAGTAATCCCACGAGACGGTAAAATTCTCCGGGATGTGCATTTTCTGGCTGTTACGGGCAAACATAATATGCTGCAGGCGCGCTTCGACATCCACTTTGGTCAGGTAGGTTGATTCCATATCAGTGACCATTTCCAGCATCTCCAGAAGCTGTCGGACCAGACTTTCCAGTGACTGTTCTTTGGCAAGGGATTGCGAGACGCGGGCGATAATCTGATCTGACACGGAACAACTCCAGGATACGGCGGGTAAATGCTGATTATTTAATCTTTGCAGGCATGATAAAACATCATCAACAAAGATGAAACAAGACGTAATATGTTTTGAGTGAATGTAATAAAAATAGTGCTGCAAAACAAAACGATACCGCGATACTCTAATCTTGGATAAATATGTGAGATCAATAAATGAAAATTATCAGTTTTGTTCTGCCTTGCTTGCTGGTCCTGGCTGGTTGTTCAACCCCTTCTCAGCCAGAAGCACCTAAACCGCCGCAGATTGGTATGGCAAATCCGGCGTCGGTCTATTGCCAGCAGAAGGGCGGGACGCTCATTCCAGTGCAGACAGCGCAAGGGGTCAGCAACAATTGCAAATTACCGGGCGGTGAAACGATTGATGAATGGGCATTGTGGCGGCGTGACCATCCGGCTGGTGAAAAATAACCGCCGGATGCTGTACTAAAATCACAAGCTACGTAGCCAGTCGGCCAGCACCAGCGCATGGTTCTGCGTGGTGTTTTTTGCTGAGTAGAGCAGGGTCAGCGGCTGTTTTTTGGCGATGTCCGCCAGCCGCTTTCCTTCTTGCTCGTGTTGCGCCAGTTCTGCAAGATATTGCTCGCGAAAGGTTGCAAAATCGACGACTTCGCCGTGAAAGGCTTTGCGCAGTTCCGTTGACGGCGTGATTTCTTTATCCCACTCATCAAGGGCTAAATCGGTTTTTTTGATACCGCGCGGCCAGAGGCGGTCGACCAGTATGCGATAACCATCGCTCTGTTCAGCCGGATCATAAACGCGTTTGCACTGAATATTCATCGTGTTTGTTCTCCCTTTCACGCATGATTTGTTACGTCACTATAGCACCGGATATTAGCGAATTTCTTTGTCTCTCCCGGCGCAAAGTCCGAAAATCGCCATCAGTAGTGAAAGTATGGCAACACCCATAAGTGGTACAGACCAGTTACCGTTAGCATCGTGTATTTTACCCATCAGCGGCGGCCCACAGGCTGCCAACAAATACCCGACGGATTGTGCCATCCCCGAGAGTGCCGCCGCCTGATGCGCAGAACTTGCCCGAAGACCAATGAACGTCAACCCCAGTATCATTGTTGCGCCGGAACCAAAACCGAAAAGCAGAGTCCAGGTGATCGCGTGCGCTGGCATAAAGCAGAGCCCAACAGCGCCCACTGCGCACATCAAGGCAACGAACGCTGCAATACCACGCTGATCTTTCACATGATGTAAGAAAAGAGGGATCAGCAAACCGGGAGCTGCTGTGGCTAGTTGCAGCAAACCATGCAGTGAACCCGCCTGTGCTTCGCTATAGCCGTGACTGATGAGGATCGCCGGAAGCCAGCCAATAATCACGTAATAGACCAGTGAGTTGATCCCAAGAAACAATGTGACCTGCCAGGCAAGCGGCGAACGCCAGATACCCCGAGTATGTAAGGCGCGCGAGGTACTCAAATTTGCATGTTGTTGGCTTCGCCACTGTGGCAGCCATAAAGAAAGAGCCAGCAGAGGAAAACACATCAGCATGAGCAACGCGCCTTGCCAGCCAAAACCGTTCAAAGCCAGCGGCACGACCATAGCCGATCCAAGTGCCGCCGCAGCTCCCATTGTCAGGGAATATGCGCCGGTAAGTCTGGCGACGGAATGAGGGAAATCGCGTTTAATTAATCCTGGCAGTAAGACATTGCCTAATGCAATCCCACCGCCAATGACCGCTGTACCGCCAAATAATAAGTAAGGCGAAGGGAGAGAGCGAATTGCGATACCAGCACAGATCAAAAGTAACGCGGCAAACAGGCTACGTTCCATACCAAAACGTCGCGCTACCGGGGCGGCCAAAGGTGAGATTAGCGCAAAGGCCAATAATGGCAGGGTGGTCAATAAGCCGGTTTGCGCTGTCGTCAGCGAGTAAGCGGAACGAATCGTATCGAGTAACGGTGCTGCGCCGGTGAAGGTGACGCGTAATGTTGTGGCAATCATCAGAATGCCAGCGATAAGGACAATCCTGTTTTTGCCGCTTAATGAAGTTGAACAGGTCATATGCTTCTCATTGTTACAAACGAGGCTGTACCTTACCGTTTTTATTGTTATGTTGAATCAAGCTAAAATGACAAATTATCGCTAAATTCGGACAAAATGATGCACAGGTTGAATCTCAATGGCTATGAACCCGACCGACACCATGAAGCCGCGGTCGCATTTTGTATTCACGCCGGAACGGATGAGTTAACCAGTCCTGTACATCAGCACCGCAAAGGACAGCTGATACTGGCGCTACATGGTGCAATTACCTGTACGGTGGAAAATGCTTTGTGGATGGTGCCGCCACAATATGCGGTTTGGATACCGGGCGGGGTGAAGCATAGCAATCAAGTGACAGCTAACGCTGAACTCTGTTTTCTGTTTATCGAACCCAGCGCAGTGACAATGCCGACAACATGTTGCACATTGAAAATATCGCCCTTATGCCGGGAATTGATTTTAACCCTGGCAAACAGGACGACGACTCAGCGTGCTGAGCCGATGACCCGCAGATTAATTCAGGTCCTGTTTGATGAACTCCCTCAGCAGCCACAACAACAGCTGCACCTGCCCGTTTCTTCTCATCCTAAAATCCGCACGATGGTGGAGATGATGGCGAAAGGGCCCGTCGAGTGGGGGTCATTGGGGCAATGGGCTGGCTTTTTTGCGATGAGTGAACGCAATCTTGCCCGACTGATAGTAAAAGAGACGGGGTTGAGTTTTCGCCAGTGGCGTCAGCAGTTACAGCTGATTATGGCGCTTCAGGGATTAGTGAAAGGCGATACTGTACAGAAAGTTGCTCATACGCTGGGGTATGATTCAACAACGGCCTTTATTACTATGTTTAAGAAAGGCCTGGGGCAAACGCCAGGCCGATATATTGCGGGATTAACTACTGTTTCCCCACAATCAGCGAAACCAGACCCGCGGCAATAAGCGGGCCAACCGGTACGCCGCGAAACAGCGCCACGCCTAAAACAGTGCCTACCAGCAGTCCGGCGACCAGTTGCGGCTGGCTGCCCATTAACGTCACGCCGCGCCCACCCAGCCAGGAGACAATAACGCCTACTGCAATTGCCACCAGTGATTTCCAGTTCAGAAACGAGTGAATCAGGGTTGAGGGCGGTAGCGTCCCGCTGGCGATGGGGGCCATAACGCCAATCGTCAGAATGATTATCCCGATACTTAGCCCCTGTTTTTCAATCCACGGGAAAAAAGTGCTTAACGGTGTGACGCGGACAATGATTAACACCAGAATTGAAACGGCGACAGTGTTGTTATGACTGATAAAGCCCAGCGCAGCTAACCCGAGCAGGATCAGCAAAGTGACATCAAACATCGTGGTTTCCTTGCCAAAAAATAATAAGCCTGCTTACTTTACGCTTGCTGCAGGAAGGAAGTAGAAAATCTTTACGTTTTTTGCATAAAAAATCAGGCGAACTGTCATCAAACTGCCATTTGTGCACGCTAACAATAACGTGAAAACAGCTATCTCCCGGGGGCATGCTATGAACGATCAAATGTTCGTCGAGACACTGATTATCACGTCATCGTTTTTTGCCATTGCTGTTGTGCTGGTTTTGTCCGTTCTGCTTATTGAACGGACAGGCTAGTTACGCAGTGCGGCGGAAATTGAGCAGTTCTGGTTGCGCAATGCGCAAATAATCCGTGGTTTTCAAAATAACGGATTTATCCAGCATCCCTGCATTGAAGGCGATTTCATCAAATCGTTCGAAGAGTAGAGGGTCGGCAACCAGTTTGAGTTTTGGATGGAAGCTGAAAGGGGGGATCGCGCCGAAGACACAGCCTGTGAGTTCATCGACTTCAGCAGGGCTGGCTAACGAAGCGCGTAATCCGCCTATATGGCTGGCAAGTTGGCTCAGATCGGCCTGTTGATCGGCAGCGAGGATCGCCAGAACATGTTGATTTACGCCATTGCCTTTGACTTTACATACCAGTGCCTTAGCTCCCTGGCCTAAAGCGGTGCCACGAATTTCTGACACCGCTTCACATTTACCTACCGCTTCATGGGTAACGACGCGGAAGTTAGCACCTTCTTGTGATAATAAAGCGATTAACCGCTGATGCGTCACGCTTCCTTTAGCCATTTCAGTCATTTCACGCTCCTGAGATTACAAGCAAACAACCACAGAAGGTTATCATGAACGGCTGTTTTTGTTCTGCTTATTGACATATAAACGCTCATCGGAAGCTTTATACGCATCATGTAACGTATCGTTTTCTTTCATCGCGTAAATACCGGAAGAGAAGCCGATCTCTTTCTGCGGCGCGATATGTTGCAGACGTTTTTCGATACGTTCAGGCAGTTGTGCTGCAATTTGCGGCGTCGAATCGACAAGAATGATGCAGAATTCATCGCCACCGAGTCGGATGGCATAATCACTTTTACGAATCGATTGTTTAATCGCCTGAGCTAACAACGTAATCGCTAAATCCCCTTCCTGATGACCGAGGGTGTCATTTATTAGCTTTAACTTGTCCATGTCAATTGCAATAAACATCACCGAAGAACCGGATTGCACCAGTTTCTGCAACCGCTGCTCCAGTTCAGGGGTTAAAATTTTGCGATTATACAGTCCAGTCATCGCATCACTAATATTTTCTCGCGACACATTTTGGTATAAGCGGAAGTGCATCCGCACCATATTCAGCAAAATTAACGCCGTCAAAATCCAGAACAGAACGCTTTTCCACGAAGACGTGATAAAGTAAAGAATATCAATGGATAACGAGACACGAATGCCGCCCGGTAAGTCATGGACGTAACTGACATACTGGAACAGATTATCTTCGCTCTGGTTGATGATAATGTCGCGCCCCGAATCGGTATCGGTTAGCGTGACATTGAGAAAACGCCAGAGGAGAGGGCGGTCATGAGTGTAAAAGATATTCCGCAAATTGTTTTTGTTAATATCCAGCAGCACAATCCCTTTTAGCTGCCCTGCGACATATACCGGCGTCAGCAAACTCATCACGTTCTGTTTAGTACGCTGATCCTGGTAAATGCTCGACAATACGGTACGCCCGGTAAATACCTTTTCAATATCTTTGCGATCGATGCCAATACTTCCTGACTGCAGGAAGGACCAGTTATTCATCGCAAAGTATTCAACATTAACCGGCTCATAAAAATAGACATAGCGGTCATTGAGATCGAGATAATAGTGAAATTTCTCTTCGGCCATCCCAAGACCTGAACCGTAATCATCCTGGTGGCGGTTGCCTTCCACTGCCTGATCAAAAGCGGGTAATAGTGCTGCAGCTTCCACAATTGTGTCGCAGTCAGTGGATGCGGTTTGTAGTGTGCCGCGTAAGCCCGGGTATTTATGGGCAGTCAGGTTTAAGCCATGGGTATTATTGGCAGACTCAAAAGCCTCGCAGATGGCGCGCCGCTGTTCTGGCGACACTTCCGACTGCTCAGCAGCGAGAGCGCGCATCACATGCGCGGCAATACTCTGATTCTGATACTTATCATAAAGAAAGGAGGAGTCTGCTTTCTGCACGATATAGCGCAGATAGGCACTCATTGCTCTGTCGCTGGCGACAAGTTCAAAAATAAGGAAGGAAGATGTCAGCACAATGACACTTGCGGCGATAAAATGCCGGAGCATTCTATGGTGCAATTTCATGATAAATGGCACTCCTTCGGTTAGTGAAACGAGAAAACCAGATAAAGTTCGATTGCGGCCTGGCACAGGGGCGCTAATTATACTCATCTCTGCGCCGCTGGGGAGGGGAAATTTAGGGGTAATAGTAATAAATTGTATGCAAAAGCCACGCAAAAAGCATGGCTCTGAATATTTTTGCACTTAAATATGATGAATAATCACTTTGTTGCCCCCCTCGCTTTTCGCTTCGCGTAAGGCTTTATCTGCTTCCGTCATGACAAGCGAGATATTACGCGTGTCACCCGTTGAAAAAACCGTGCCAATACTGATGGTCATTTGTTCAGGAACATCATATCTGTTACTAAAGCCGGTCAGGAGTTCGACATTTTTACGCATACGTTCCGCAATGATTTTTGCCTGGGCACTATTGAGTTCGGTAAATAGCATGCCAAACACCTCACCCTCCAGTCGCGCTAAAATATCATCGGGGCGGATGCTTTGCTGGATAATATCGACAATTGAAACCAGCACTTTATCACCCACACGATGTCCCCATTGGGCATTGATGCGTTTGAACTGATTAATATCAACCAGCATGACACAGAAGTCCTTAACAACAGGTCGCGACAATAATGACTCTACGCTGTTGAAAAAGTAGCGCCGATTATAAATATTGGTCAGCACATCATGAACTGCCAGTTTGCTGGAGAGTTGCAGTTCCTGAAAAATGTTATAAATCAGAAAAGACACAACAAACAGTTTACTGGAGACTTCAATCCCGCGACTGATGTACCAGATGGTGTAATTATACTCATCCAGAGTCAGTAGAAGTAAGTTGCAGCATAGCGATGCCAGACATAATAATGCTATTAATGGCCATAGTTCGCTGGCTAATCGTGTACGCATGATAATAAAGAACAGTAAAAATGCCCACAGACAAACCAATATTTTTGTATAGTTGATTCCCCAGGTCGCAGTATGGTTGTCAGGACAGTAGTCGACGACATACAAAGAATAGTCAGCGTTATAACTGCTCAGATTGTGTGCCAGAAGGGGAAAAACTAAAAAAGGAATCAGCGCCAGCAACAGGATTCCCGTTTTTTTCTTATTGTTGTCAAGGATGTTGTCTTTTCCATAACAAAAGAGTGCCAGCGAGGTTAAACAAATAAAACTGAGTTGGCGGAAAATATAGAAAATAGAAACATCATTCGACTTTGTCTGGATCAGTGTACTGCCGTTAATTGGTTTATGGATAATTACAATGGTTTCAACTAAATAGATAAGGCCACTTAAAAATGCAAGGCTTAAAATGAGTGTTGGTAAAATTTGTTTGTTAGTGAAATATTTCATTAACATGAAAAGAAAAATGACGGCGTTAAGGAAAAACAAAGCCACAACAACCATCAGGTAATTCATCTGTGGGATGAGTTTTACATTTGTGTTTTCGTTATATAAGGTAGTAATGCAAAATAAAATTAACGTCAGCAATAAACTGAAAATAAAAAAGCTTTGAGCTTTTAATTTTTGTGTACCCATAGAAACCATAAAAAGGAGAGCAATGTGAGTGCTGGATTTTATTGATGGCAGAGATATATAGTTTTGACCAGGATCAATTTTCGTTAACGATAAAAAATATTTAAAGAATAACCCCATGGAAATACGTGTTGACTGAATCATTTTTCCGAATGATTGTTTTCTGGAACTAAATTATGTAAAGGTTATGCTGTCATATTTAAAGCGATTGTAAGCTAATGTATGTAATAAATGAGATAATTTACAGTAAGCTAAAAATCAGCCAGGCGATAATGACCTGGCTGATAGTTTTAGCCTTTAGCTGTTGCATTTTGTTTATGAAACAGTTCACGGAACACCGGATAAATATCATCCTGGTCGCGGATGTGCTGCATCGCAAAGTTGTCGAAAGTAGATTGCAGATGCTCATATTCTCGCCACAATGTCTGATGTGCACGACGGGTAATTTCGATATAGCTGTAATAACGAACAACAGGTAATAATTTTTTCGCCAGGATTTCATGGCAAAGCGGAGAGTCATCGGCCCAGTTATCGCCGTCCGATGCTTGTGCAGCGTAAATATTCCACTGTGCCGGGTTATAACGCTCTTTCACTACCTCATCCATCAGTTTCAGGGCGCTGGAAACAATGGTGCCGCCTGTTTCCTGCGAGTAGAAAAACTCATGTTCATCGACTTCTTTCGCCTGGGTATGATGGCGGATGTATACGACTTCCACGTTCTTATACGTTCTGCTGAGGAACAGATACAGCAGAATATAAAAACGCTTAGCCATATCTTTAGTGGATTGATCCATTGAACCGGAAACGTCCATCAGGCAAAACATCACTGCCTGGCTGGAGGGATCGGGCCGCTTCTCGTAGTTCTTGTAACGTAAATCGAAGGTGTCAATAAAAGGGACGCGTTCAATTTTGGCACGTAATTCTGCAATTTCTTTGCGCAGACGTTCCTCTTCCAGCAGTTGCGCAGGTTCACTGTTGCTGATGATGGCCAAATTCTCTTCCAGTGCATGAAGTTCCCGCCGCTTGCCTGCCGTCATGGCTGTGCGTCGCGCCAGTGAGTTCTGCAATGAACGCACAACGCTGATATTGGCCGGAACGCCGTTAGCGGTATAACCCGCCCGATGCGTTTTATATTCGGTCAGCTGGCGTTGTTGGTTTTGTTTCAGATTCGGTAAGGCCAAATCTTCAAAGAGCAGATCAAGATACTCATCTTTCGAAATCTGAAAGACAAATTCATCCTGACCTTCACCATCCTGGCTGGCCTGGCCCTGACCACTGCCGGAACCTCCGCCGCCACCCTGGGGACGTTCAATTCGGTCGTTCTGGACGAAATGGTCATTGCCCGGATGCACGCGGTGGCGCAGACCGCCACGCCCCTGATGAAACATCGGTTCGCTAATATCTTCCGTGGGAATGGATACGGATTCGCCGCTGTCGACGTCAGTCACCGAACGCTTATTAATGGCCTCGGAGATCGACTGTTTAATTTGCGCTTTATAACGGCGTAAAAAACGCTGGCGATTCACCATGCTTTTGTTTTTGCCGTTCAGACGCCGGTCAATAAACCAGGTCATATGCCCCCCGTACTACATTTGCCAACTGTATGCTACGCCTGTGTTGCCGCTTCTCAGGCCCACGGTTCGCTGTCGTTGTAGGCCCGGTAACATGTGTACCGGGCCAGGGTTGTTAAGACGATTTACGTACGCGCAAATACCATTCGCACAGTAAACGCACCTGTTTACGGGTGTAGCCTTTTTCCATCATACGGTCGACAAAGTCGTCGTGTTTCTTCTGCTCGTCGGTTGACGTTTTGGCGTTAAACGAGATAACCGGCAACAGCTCCTCGGTATTGGAGAACATTTTCTTCTCGATGACCGTGCGCAGTTTTTCATAGCTGGTCCAGTTCGGATTGCGTCCGCTGTTATTCGCTCTGGCGCGCAGTACGAAGTTAACAATCTCGTTGCGGAAATCTTTTGGATTACTGATCCCCGCCGGTTTCTCGATTTTCTCCAGCTCGGCGTTAAGAGACTCGCGGTCAAACAGCTGCCCGGTATCCGGATCGCGATACTCCTGATCCTGAATCCAGAAATCCGCGTAGGTAACATAACGGTCGAAAATGTTTTGCCCATATTCGGAATAGGATTCAAGGTAGGCCGTCTGGATCTCTTTGCCGATAAACTCGGCATATTTCGGGATCAGATAACCTTTCAGGAACTCCAGATAGCGTTCTGCCTGCTCTTGTGGGAACTGCTCGCGCTCAATCTGCTGTTCCAGGACGTAGAACAGATGGACCGGGTTTGCTGCCACTTCTACATGATCGAAGTTGAACACGCGGGAGAGGATCTTAAACGCAAAACGCGTCGACAGACCGTTCATCCCTTCATCGACACCGGCGTAGTCACGATATTCCTGATACGACTTGGCTTTGGGATCGGTGTCTTTCAGACTTTCGCCATCATAAACCCGCATCTTTGAATAAATGCTGGAGTTTTCTGGCTCTTTCAGGCGCGAAAGAATGGAAAAACGTGACAGTGTTTCGAGCGTGCCAGGGGCGCATGGGGCGTGAGTCAATTCACTGTGATTAAGCAATTTCTCGTAGATTTTGATCTCTTCGGAAATGCGCAAGCAATACGGCACCTTCACGATGTAAACACGATCGAGGAAGGCTTCGTTGTTTTTGTTATTACGGAAAGTGACCCATTCGGACTCGTTCGAGTGTGCGAGAATAATCCCGTTGAACGGCAGGGCGGAGATACCTTCCGTCCCGTTGTAGTTACCTTCCTGAGTGGCGGTTAACAAGGGATGCAGCACTTTAATCGGTGCTTTAAACATCTCAACGAATTCCATGATCCCCTGATTGGCGCGGCACAGCGCACCGGAATAGCCGTAGGCGTCCGGGTCATTCTGCGCGTAGTGTTCGAGTTTACGAATATCGACTTTCCCAACCAGCGCGGAGATGTCCTGGTTGTTCTCATCGCCGGGTTCCGTTTTGGCGATAGCAATTTGTTGCAGAATTGACGGCCAGACCTTCACTACCCGGAACTTAGTGATATCGCCACCAAATTCATGCAGGCGTTTTGCCGCCCACGGCGACATGATGGTGCCGAGATAACGGCGAGGAATGCCATACTCTTTTTCCAGAATCCGCGCATCTTCCTGCGGATTGAAAAGACAGAACGGATGATCGTTGACCGGGCTACGCTCACCGTTCGCGCTCAATACATAAATCGGTACGAGCTGCATTAATGATTTCAGTCGCTCAGCAAGCGATGATTTACCCCCACCCACAGGCCCCAGCAGATACAGGATTTGTTTCTTCTCTTCCAGCCCCTGAGCCGCGTGTTTCAGATAAGAGACAATCTGTTCAATCGCGTCTTCCATGCCGTAAAACTCTTCAAACGCCGGATAACGTGCAATGACCCGGTTAGAAAAGAGTCGAGAAAGTCTGGGTTCCTGGGCTGTATCGACCATGACAGGCTCACCGATAGCCATCAATAGCCGCTCAGCCGCGTTGGCATAAGCACTGCGATCTTGCCGACAAGTGGTAAGAAACTCCTGCAGTGTGAACTCTTCGTCCTTGGCAGCTTCATATCGCTGGCGATAGTGATCGAATATATTCATGGTATGCCGTCCTTTCGTTTTTTAGCACAGGTTAAGAGCCGTTCATATGAATAGTAGAGGCTCCCGGAAGAGGTAAACTGAACGACGTCTCTTGCTAAAACACAGCAACTCTCATGCCATTTTATCGACGATGAGAACAACGTGCCCGGTGATACACCTTCAAAATTAAGCGTAGATGGCAAATGGAAAACTTGCCTGCACGGCTTTCTTAATTTCAATGGCATATCAACAACTCATCCATAAATTTTGCATAATTAATGTAAAGACCAGGCTCGCCAGTAACGCTAAATTCATTTGGCTGTAAGCGCGGTGTCATCCGCGTCAGGAAAATTAAACAGTTACTTTAAAAAATGAAAACGTAAAAAGGTTGGGTTTCGATGTATTGACGGGTAAACTTTGTCGCCCGCTAAACATTTGTTTAAGGAATGATTAATTGTGACCAAACTCAAACTTCTGGCACTTGGAGTGCTTATCGCAACGTCTGCAGGCGTAGCGCACGCTGAAGGTAAATTTTCCCTGGGCGCAGGCGTAGGTGTCGTTGAACACCCATATAAAGATTACGATACCGATGTTTACCCAGTACCGGTAATCAACTATGAAGGCGATAACTTCTGGTTCCGTGGCTTAGGTGGTGGTTACTACCTGTGGAATGACGCAACGGATAAACTTTCAATTACCGCTTACTGGTCGCCGCTTTACTTCAAAGCGAAAGACAGTGGCGATCACCAAATGCGTCACCTGGATGACCGTAAGAGCACCATGATGGCTGGTCTGTCTTATGCTCACTTTACCCAGTACGGTTACCTGCGTACCACCCTGGCTGGCGATACCCTGGATAACAGCAACGGCATCGTCTGGGATATGGCCTGGTTGTATCGTTACACCAACGGTGGCCTGACCGTGACTCCGGGTATTGGTGTGCAGTGGAACAGCGAAAACCAGAACGAATACTATTATGGCGTATCGCGCAAAGAGTCCGCTCGCAGCGGTCTGCGTGGCTATAACCCGAACGACAGCTGGAGCCCTTACCTGGAGCTGAGCGCCAGCTACAACTTCCTCGGCGACTGGAGTGTTTACGGTACCGCACGCTACACCCGTCTGTCTGATGAAGTTACTGACAGCCCGATGGTGGATAAATCCTGGACTGGCCTGATTTCTACCGGGATCACCTACAAATTCTGATAATGCATCTTTCCAGGGCATTTTGTGCATAAAAACAGGGCGTCACGCCCTGTTTTGCATTACGGTGGTGCAATACCTGGGAGGAAACAATGCAACAAAAAATGATTCAATTTAGTGGCGATGTCTCACTGCCAGCCGTAGGGCAGGGAACATGGTATATGGGCGAAGATGCCAGTCAGCGCAAAACAGAAGTTGCTGCACTACGCGCGGGCATTGAACTCGGTTTAACCCTCATTGATACCGCCGAAATGTATGCCGATGGCGGTGCCGAAAAGGTGGTTGGGGAAGCATTAACCGGTCTGCGAGAGAAGGTCTTTCTCGTCTCTAAAGTCTATCCGTGGAATGCTGGCGGGCAAAAAGCGATAAATGCATGCGAAGCCAGTTTACGCCGTCTCAATACTGATTATCTCGATCTTTACTTATTACACTGGTCTGGCAGTTTCGCTTTTGAAGAGACTGTCGCAGCGATGGAAAAATTGATCGCCCAGGGAAAAATCCGCCGCTGGGGCGTTTCTAACCTTGATTATGCTGATATGCAGGAACTCTGGCAGCTGCCGGGGGGAAATCAGTGTGCCACTAATCAGGTGCTTTACCATCTCGGTTCACGAGGAATTGAGTACGATCTACTCCCCTGGTGCCAGCAACAGCAGATGCCGGTGATGGCTTACAGTCCGTTAGCCCAGGCCGGGCGGTTGCGCAATGGACTGTTAAAAAACGCGGTAGTCAACGAAATTGCACATGCTCACAATATCAGCGCGGCACAAGTATTGTTGGCGTGGGTGATCAGTCATCAGGGTGTGATGGCGATTCCAAAAGCGGCCACGATTGCCCATGTCCAACAAAATGCGGCTGTGCTTGAGGTCGAACTTTCTTCAGCGGAATTAGCTATGCTGGATAAGGCATATCCGGCACCAAAAGGAAAAACTGCGCTGGATATGGTGTGATGTTGTGTGCCGGATGCATCGCACCCGGCACACAACATTAACGTAAATTAACGTTTCGCAACGCGAATGGATTGCGCCAGATGTGCAGGTTTCTCTTTGGTCACTTTTTGCGTTTCTGAAGCGTAAGCCGTTTCTACACAAACAAATGTTTTGTAGCCATCATCCGGCATATCGCCCATGCTAATTGAAAGCGCCGGTCCCGGGTTCCAGCCGACAACGTTCAGATGATGCTGGTGGCCTACGGCGATAATACGATTCAGCGCTTCATCATTAATCACGCTGCAATCTTGTGGATTCAGATACACGCGATCGGTACGGTCAGGGAAGGTCTGAATACCATCGGTCAGTACATTTTCTTTCGCGTCATTCACTTTATCAATGAAGCGATCGCCCAGCCCACTGACGCTTACCTTAGCGATATCACCCACGTTAAAGTAGGTATGCAGGGCAGAGGTGGTTTCAAATTCGCCATGTGATTCAAGATCGATTTCACAAGTTTTACCCACGCGGAAATGTGCTAACAGCGTAAAGTCGTGCGGCCAGAATTTTTTCGTCTCTTCGCTTTGCGTCAATTCAAAAGTCAGCGCTACGCCATCAGCATCTTCATGATGTGATTTCAGCGTCCACGGCAGGTTGCGGGCAAAACCGTGCGCAGGCAGACCTTGTTGTGCCGCCGGACCAAACCACGGCCAGCAAACCGGTACGCCACCGCGAATAGCGACGCCATTTTTGAACGGTGTGTTGTTGCTCAACCACAGAACTTCTTCTTCACCCGCAGGTTTCCACGAGAGAAGGTGTGCGCCCTGTAATGCAAAAGAGGCTTTTACCTGGGGATGATCGACCACAATGAGGTCCAGTTCATCCAGTTTACGACGGGAGAGGACAGGGGAGATTTGTTCGATGACCGGAAGGGCAAAAATTTTCTTAATCATGACGCAGTCCTTTAACTTCATTTTATCAGGTAAAAAAAAGAGCGACCGAAGTCGCTCTTTTTAGATCACAGTGTCATCTCAACTTATTTGGAGATGTGAGCGATCAGGTCCAGAACTTTGTTGGAGTAACCGGTTTCGTTGTCGTACCAGGATACCAGTTTCACGAAGTTGTCGTTCAGAGCGATACCAGCTTTAGCATCGAACACGGAAGTGCAAACTTCGCCGTTGAAATCGGTAGATACTACGTCATCTTCGGTGTAGCCCAGAACGCCTTTCATTTCGCCTTCAGCAGCAGCTTTAACGGCAGCTTTGATCTGCTCGTAAGTTGCAGCTTTTTCCAGACGAACGGTCAGGTCAACTACGGATACGTTCGGGGTCGGAACGCGGAACGCCATACCAGTCAGTTTGCCATTCAGTTCTGGCAGTACTTTACCTACAGCTTTAGCAGCACCGGTAGAGGACGGGATGATGTTCTGGGAAGCGCCGCGGCCGCCGCGCCAGTCTTTGTGAGACGGGCCATCAACGGTTTTCTGAGTAGCGGTAGTAGCGTGAACGGTGGTCATCAGACCTTCGATGATGCCGAAGTTATCGTTGATAACTTTAGCCAGCGGAGCCAGGCAGTTGGTGGTGCAGGAAGCGTTGGAAACGATGTCCTGGCCAGCATATTTGTCGAAGTTAGCGCCTTTAACGAACATCGGAGTGTTGTCTTTAGACGGACCAGTCATAACCACTTTCTTCGCACCAGCGGTGATGTGTTTACGAGCAGTTTCGTCAGTCAGGAACAGACCAGTTGCTTCAGCGACAACGTCAACACCAACTTCGTCCCATTTCAGGTTAGCCGGATCACGTTCAGCGGTAACACGGATTTTTTTACCGTTAACGATCAGATGACCGTCTTTCACTTCAACGGTACCGTCGAAACGGCCGTGAGTGGAGTCATATTTCAGCATGTATGCCATGTAATCAGCGTCTAACAGGTCGTTGATTGCAACGATCTCGATGTCAGAACGTTTCTGAGCAGCACGGAAAACAATGCGACCGATACGGCCAAAACCGTTGATACCTACTTTGATAGTCATATATTCCACCAGCTATTTGTTAGTGAATAAAAGGTTGCCTGTAAAATTACAAAAACCTTACGCAGCGTCAAGCGGAATCGTGTCAATCATTGCGACAAATCAATCCTGTGCCTAAGCATTACGCGACTGACTCGCCTCACTCTTCCTTTGGGCTTGAGACCACATGGGGTCGGCGCCCCGAATTTTAAAGGGCAATTACGATAAAAATGTGATTTTCATCACGATTTAGGTGCAGCCATTTCGTCGAGATCAAGTTTAGGACAAAATTTTGCCAGTTGGTGTTAATGTTTTGTTAGAATCAGTCACGTAATGTGAGCACGATTAAAGTGAGATGTGAGCAAATGGCTAATAAACCTTCGGCAGAAGAACTGAAAAAAAATTTGTCCGAGATGCAGTTTTACGTGACGCAGAATCATGGGACAGAACCGCCATTTACGGGTCGTTTACTGCATAACAAGCGTGACGGCGTATATCACTGTTTGATCTGCGATGCCCCGCTATTTCATTCCGAAACCAAGTATGATTCCGGCTGTGGCTGGCCCAGTTTCTACGAACCGGTGAGTGAAGAATCCATTCGTTATATCAAAGACTTGTCACATGGAATGCAGCGCATAGAAATTCGTTGCGGTAACTGTGATGCTCATCTGGGGCATGTCTTTCCCGACGGGCCGCAACCAACAGGCGAACGTTATTGTGTTAACTCTGCTTCTTTACGCTTCACTGATGGCGAAAACGGCGAAGAAATCAACGGTTGAAAAAACGATTCAGCAACTTATTCCACAGGAGCGGAAAAATTATGAATCTTGATGACATTATCAACAGCATGACGCCTGAGGTATACCAGCGTTTGTCGACCGCCGTTGAACTGGGGAAATGGCCTGATGGCGTTGCGTTGACCGAGGAACAAAAAGAGAATTGCCTGCAACTGGTGATGCTGTGGCAAGCCCGCCATAATACCGAAGCACAGCATATGACAATTGACACAAATGGTCAGATGGTCATGAAGAGCAAACAGCAGTTAAAAGAAGATTTTGGTATCTCAGCAAAGCCTATTGCTATGTTTAAGTAAGTGGTTTATCCCCTTTTTGCCGCGGCTATGAAGGGGATAGCCAACAATGACCCCACGACTCGTCTCAATTATCTCGCCCCGACCTGGCTAAGTCCCAGTCCGATCTCTTGCCGTCGCGTTCACGCCTGAATGACTTCTCCTGAACTTAAGTCTCAGACCTATTTGGCCGGTAATCCCTCTCGAATTTGCTCTTTTTGCGTCCCGCCTTCCATCAACCTGTAACAGACCGAGCCATTTTCTGCGTAATTGTGATCTAAGTTGTAAAACGCAGATCATTATCTGTGTTTTACAGATTTAATGTTGACCTCAAAAATCATGTGGGTAAGTATGATGGCCATCTAAGCAAAACAAAACACAGAGGATGACGCAATGAAAGCACTGGCTCGGTTTGGCAAGGCCTTTGGCGGCTACAAGATGATTGATGTCCCACAACCCATTTGTGGCCCGGAAGACGTAGTGATTGAAATTAAAGCCGCGGCAATCTGCGGCGCAGACATGAAGCACTACAATGTCGATAGCGGTTCTGATGAGTTTAACTCTATCCGCGGCCATGAGTTCGCAGGTTGTATTGCGCAGGTTGGTGAAAAAGTCAAAGACTGGAAAGTGGGGCAACGCGTCGTGTCGGATAACAGCGGTCACGTTTGCGGCGTTTGTCCGGCCTGTGAACAGGGTGATTTTCTGTGTTGTACAGAAAAGGTAAACCTTGGTCTGGATAACAATACCTGGGGCGGTGGTTTTTCCAAATATTGTCTGGTTCCTGGTGAAATTCTCAAAATTCATCGTCATGCGTTGTGGGAAATCCCTGATGGTGTTGATTATGAGGACGCAGCCGTACTTGACCCTATCTGTAATGCCTATAAATCCATCGCGCAGCAATCGAAATTCCTTCCTGGTCAGGATGTTGTCGTCATCGGCACTGGCCCACTCGGGCTGTTTTCCGTACAAATGGCGCGGATTATGGGGGCGGTAAATATCGTCGTCGTTGGTCTGCAAGAAGATGTGGCGGTCCGCTTCCCGGTTGCAAAAGAACTGGGGGCGACGGCAGTAGTAAATGGTTCTACCGAAGATGTGGTGGCGCGCTGCCAGCAAATTTGTGGCAAAGATAATCTGGGACTGGTGATTGAATGCTCCGGTGCCAATATCGCACTGAAACAAGCCATCGAAATGCTCCGCCCGAATGGGGAAGTGGTACGCGTTGGAATGGGCTTCAAACCTCTTGATTTCTCGATTAATGACATTACCGCCTGGAATAAAAGCATCATTGGGCATATGGCCTATGACTCCACCTCATGGCGTAACGCTATCAGGCTATTAGCCAGCGGCGCTATCAAAGTCAAACCGATGATCACGCATCGTATCGGCCTGTCGCAATGGCGCGAAGGGTTTGATGCGATGGTCGATAAAACCGCAATCAAAGTGATCATGACTTACGACTTTGATGAATAACCACTCTCCTGAAGGAACGTTATCGCATGGAACAGATAACAAAACCGCATTGTGGTGCACGGCTGGATCGCTTACCTGATTGCCGCTGGCATTCGTCAATGTTTGCCATCGTCGCGTTTGGCTTGCTTGTCTGCTGGAGTAATGCCGTTGGTGGCTTGATCCTCGCGCAGCTGAAAGCGTTGGGCTGGACAGATAATTCCACCACAGCCACATTCTCAGCAATCACGACCGCCGGAATGTTTCTCGGTGCGCTGGTGGGCGGCATCATTGGCGACAAAACCGGTCGTAGAAATGCGTTCATCCTCTATGAGGCCATTCATATTGCCTCGATGGTTGTCGGTGCTTTCTCACCGAATATGGATTTTCTTATTGCCTGCCGTTTTGTGATGGGCGTTGGGCTGGGAGCTTTACTGGTTACGCTGTTTGCTGGTTTCACCGAATATATGCCCGGTAGAAATCGCGGAACGTGGTCCAGTCGGGTTTCCTTTATTGGCAACTGGTCATATCCGCTCTGTTCATTGATTGCGATGGGACTCACGCCGCTGATTAGTGCTGAGTGGAACTGGCGGGTACAACTGCTTATCCCTGCAATATTGTCGCTTATCGCTACGGCGCTGGCCTGGCGCTACTTTCCTGAATCCCCGCGCTGGCTGGAATCGCGCGGACGGTATCAGGAAGCCGAGAAAGTCATGCGGAGTATAGAAGAAGGCGTCATACGCCAGACGGGTAAACCTTTGCCGCCTGTGGTTATTGCTGATGACGGTAAAGCGCCACAAGCGGTGCCGTATTCAGCCTTACTGACAGGAGTATTACTGAAACGCGTGATATTAGGCTCTTGTGTGCTGATTGCCATGAACGTTGTGCAGTACACACTAATTAACTGGTTGCCAACAATATTCATGACCCAGGGGATTAATTTAAAAGACTCGATTGTTTTAAATACCATGAGTATGTTTGGCGCGCCATTTGGTATTTTTATTGCCATGCTGGTGATGGATAAAATTCCGCGTAAAACAATGGGTGTGGGGCTATTAATCCTGATTGCGGTGCTCGGATATATCTATTCACTGCAAACCAGTATGTTGCTCATAACGTTGATTGGTTTCTTCCTGATTACTTTCGTCTATATGTACGTTTGCTATGCCTCGGCAGTGTATGTCCCTGAAATCTGGCCGACAGAGGCCAAACTCCGTGGCTCCGGTCTGGCGAATGCGGTAGGGCGAATCAGTGGTATTGCCGCACCTTATGCCGTTGCAGTGCTGCTCAGTAGTTATGGCGTAACGGGAGTCTTTATTCTTCTGGGGGCTGTTTCAATTGTTGTCGCAATTGCTATCGCCACCATTGGAATTGAAACCAAAGGTGTCTCCGTTGAAAGTTTAAGTATTGATGCAGTAGCCAATAAATGATACGGGTGGATTCAAAATGAAAAATTCAAAAGCAATATTGCAGGTGCCGGGCACAATGAAAATTATTTCAGCAGAAATACCAGTGCCTAAAGAAGATGAAGTTTTGATTAAAGTAGAATATGTCGGTATTTGTGGTTCAGATGTACATGGTTTTGAATCAGGCCCGTTTATTCCGCCTAAAGACCCAAATCAAGAAATTGGCCTGGGTCATGAATGCGCCGGGACGGTTGTGGCTGTGGGAAGCCGCGTGCGCAAATTTAAACCGGGGGATCGGGTAAATATCGAACCTGGCGTTCCTTGCGGTCACTGTCGTTACTGTCTGGAAGGCAAATATAACATCTGCCCGGACGTTGATTTTATGGCGACACAACCCAACTACCGCGGCGCATTAACGCACTATCTGTGTCATCCGGAGAGCTTTACTTACAAACTGCCAGACAATATGGACACGATGGAAGGGGCGCTGGTGGAGCCTGCCGCAGTCGGGATGCATGCCGCGATGCTGGCAGATGTTAAACCGGGTAAGAAGATAATTATTCTGGGAGCAGGTTGTATTGGTTTGATGACGTTGCAAGCGTGCAAATGCCTGGGAGCAACGGAAATTGCCGTCGTTGATGTGCTGGAAAAACGTCTGATAATGGCGGAACAACTTGGTGCGACAGTGGTTATTAACGGCGCAAAAGAAGACACTATTGCACGCTGTCAGCAATTTACCGAAGACATGGGCGCAGATATTGTTTTCGAAACAGCGGGTTCTGCGGTCACCGTTAAACAGGCACCTTATCTGGTAATGCGCGGCGGTAAAATTATGATTGTTGGTACTGTACCGGGCGATTCGGCAATCAATTTCCTCAAAATCAATCGCGAAGTCACTATCCAGACGGTATTCCGCTATGCCAATCGTTATCCGGTCACGATTGAAGCTATTTCTTCAGGGCGATTCGATGTGAAATCGATGGTGACGCATATTTACGATTATCGGGATGTACAACAGGCATTTGAAGAGTCAGTTAACAACAAACGCGACATTATTAAAGGCGTTATTAAAATTAGCGATTAATTAATACGGGAGAACAGAATATGCTCGCAGATATCAGATATTGGGAAAACGATGCCACAAATAAACATTATGCAATTGCCCATTTTAACGTATGGAATGCAGAAATGTTGATGGGCGTTATCGACGCAGCCGAAGAAGCGAAATCACCGGTTATTATTTCTTTTGGTACAGGTTTTGTCGGTAACACCTCATTTGAAGATTTCTCTCACATGATGGTATCAATGGCACAAAAAGCAACGGTGCCGGTAATAACTCATTGGGATCATGGTCGGAGTATGGAGATTATTCATAACGCCTGGACTCATGGTATGAATTCATTAATGCGTGATGCTTCTGCATTTGATTTCGAAGAAAATATTCGTTTAACCAAAGAGGCTGTCGATTTCTTCCATCCGCTGGGTATTCCGGTAGAGGCGGAATTAGGGCATGTCGGTAATGAAACCGTTTATGAGGAAGCGCTGGCGGGCTATCACTATACCGATCCTGACCAGGCGGCTGAATTTGTTGAACGTACGGGCTGTGACTCATTGGCTGTCGCCATCGGCAACCAGCATGGGGTTTATACGTCAGAGCCGCAATTGAACTTTGAGGTCGTCAAACGCGTACGCGATGCTGTTTCTGTTCCGCTGGTTTTGCATGGCGCATCGGGGATCAGTGATGCCGACATTAAAACTGCAATTTCGTTGGGTATTGCGAAAATCAACATTCATACGGAGCTCTGTCAGGCCGCAATGGTAGCAGTGAAAGAAAACCAGGATCAGCCTTTCCTGCATTTAGAACGTGAAGTACGTAAAGCTGTAAAAGAACGGGCATTGGAAAAAATTAAACTGTTCGGTTCTGATGGCAAAGCGGAATAATGATATGGATAATCTCGACGTTATTTGTATAGGTGCCGCTATTGTTGATATTCCATTGCAACCGGTCAGTAAAAATATCTTTGATGTGGACTCTTATCCTCTTGAAAGAATCGCAATGACCACCGGGGGTGATGCAATAAATGAAGCAACAATTATTTCTCGTCTGGGCCATCGCACAGCATTAATGAGTCGTGTAGGTAAAGATGCCGCAGGGCAGTTTATTCTCGACCATTGCCGCAAAGAGAATATTGATATTCAAAGCGTGAAGCAGGACGTCAGCATAGATACCTCTATTAACGTTGGACTGGTGACGGAGGATGGCGAGCGGACGTTTGTCACAAACCGTAATGGCAGTCTGTGGAAATTGAATATTGACGATGTTGATTTTGCGCGGTTTTCTCAGGCGAAATTATTATCACTGGCCAGTATTTTCAACAGTCCACTATTGGATGGTAAAGCGCTAACAGAAATTTTTACGCAAGCTAAAGCCCGGCAGATGATTATCTGTGCCGATATGATCAAACCGCGGTTGAATGAAACGCTGGATGATATTTGCGAAGCATTGAGTTATGTCGATTATCTGTTTCCTAATTATGCCGAGGCAAAATTACTCACCGGGAAAGAGACACTGGATGAAATTGCTGACTGCTTTCTTGCGTGCGGCGTAAAAACGGTGGTGATTAAAACGGGTAAAGACGGCTGCTTTATCAAGCGTGGTGACATGACGATGAAGGTGCCGGCGGTCGCAGGAATAACCGCCATCGACACCATTGGCGCGGGCGATAACTTTGCTTCAGGTTTTATTGCGGCACTGTTAGAAGGCAAAAATCTGCGTGAATGCGCACGCTTTGCCAATGCAACGGCGGCTATCTCGGTTCTAAGCGTCGGTGCCACCACCGGCGTAAAAAACAGAAAGCTGGTCGAACAATTGCTGGAAGAATACGAAGGATAATGAAGGCAAATGAAAAAGATACCTTTAGGCACAACGGATATTACGCTTTCGCGAATGGGGTTGGGGACATGGGCCATTGGCGGCGGTCCTGCATGGAATGGCGATCTCGATCGGCAAATATGTATTGATACGATTCTTGAAGCCCATCGTTGTGGCATTAATCTGATTGATACTGCGCCAGGATATAACTTTGGCAATAGTGAAGTTATCGTCGGTCAGGCGTTAAAAAAACTGCCCCGTGAACAGGTTGTAGTAGAAACCAAATGCGGCATTGTCTGGGAACGAAAAGGAAGTTTATTCAACAAAGTTGGCGATCGGCAGTTGTATAAAAACCTTTCCCCGGAATCTATCCGCGAAGAGGTAGAAGCCAGCTTGCAACGTCTGGGTATTGATTACATCGATATCTACATGACGCACTGGCAGTCGGTGCCGCCATTTTTTACGCCGATAGCTGAAACTGTCGCAGTGCTTAATGAGTTAAAAGCCGAAGGGAAAATTCGCGCGATAGGCGCTGCTAACGTCGATGCTGACCATATCCGCGAGTATCTGCAATATGGTGAACTGGATATTATTCAGGCGAAATACAGTATCCTCGACCGGGCAATGGAAAACGAACTGCTGCCGCTATGTCGTGATAATGGCATTGTGGTTCAGGTTTATTCCCCGCTAGAGCAGGGATTGTTGACCGGCACCATCACTCGTGATTACGTTCCGGGCGGCGCTCGGGCAAATAAAGTCTGGTTCCAGCGTGAAAACATGCTGAAAGTGATTGATATGCTTGAACAGTGGCAGCCACTTTGTGCTCGTTATCAGTGCACAATTCCCACTCTGGCACTGGCGTGGATATTAAAACAGAGTGATTTAATCTCCATTCTTAGTGGGGCTACTGCACCGGAACAGGTACGCGAAAATGTCGCGGCACTGATTATCAACTTATCGGATGCAGACGCAACATTGATGAGGGAAATGGCAGAGGCCCTGGAGCGTTAAATACTCAACACGATTCACCTCTGTTTCTGTGAAAACTGTGATGAAAATCTGTGATTCAAACAGGTTATTTTGAAAGTAAACATCGGTTATGCGATAATCGCGCTAATGTGATGTAAAAAGATACAGGGGTGTAATCGTGGCGGCAAAAGACAGGATTCAGGCAATTAAGCAAATGGTTGCCAACGATAAAAAGGTGACAGTCTCAAATTTGAGTGGGATTTTTCAGGTAACCGAAGAAACCATTCGCCGCGATCTTGAGAAGCTGGAAGATGAAGGCTTTTTGACCAGAACCTATGGTGGTGCTGTTTTAAATACAGCGATGTTGACGGAGAATATCCATTTTTATAAGCGCGCTTCATCGTTTTATGAAGAGAAGCAGCTTATTGCACGCAAGGCACTACCCTTTATCGACAATAAAACCACCATGGCAGCCGATTCCAGTAGTACCGTAATGGAATTGCTCAAATTGTTACAGGAGCGTAGTGACCTGACGTTGCTAACCAACTCGGCGGAAGCGATTCATGTTCTGGCTCAGTCAGAAATTAAAGTCGTTTCAACGGGTGGGGAACTAAACAAAAATACACTTTCCCTGCAAGGAAGAATTACTAAAGAGATCATCAGCCGCTACCATGTCGATATCATGGTAATGAGTTGTAAAGGTCTTGATATTAACAGCGGCGCGCTGGACTCTAATGAAGCGGAAGCTGAAATCAAAAAGACAATGATCCGTCAGGCGACAGAAGTTGTGTTATTGGTTGATCACTCTAAGTTTGATCGTAAAGCTTTTGTCCAGTTAGCTGACTTTAGTCATATTAATTACATAATAACTGATAAATCACCGGGTGCAGAGTGGATAGCATTTTGCAAAGACAATAATATCCAGCTGGTGTGGTAATTTAAGCACACGTTGTCAATATTATTTGTTCCTGCGCCTGGAAATAAAATGATGATAAAGATGCGGCAAGTGAATTTGCCGCAATTGCTACCTTTTTTAGCAAATCCGAGGCACCCAATGGAACAATATGATCAAATTGGCGCAAGACTGGACCGCTTGCCTTTGGCCCGGTTTCATTATCGTATATTTGGTATAATAAGCTTTAGTCTGTTATTAACGGGGTTTTTGAGTTACTCAGGTAATGTCGTCTTAGCAAAGCTGGTAAGCAATGGATGGTCAAATAATTTCCTCAATGCCGCCTTTACCTCGGCATTAATGTTTGGTTATTTCATCGGCTCACTTACTGGTGGGTTTATTGGTGACTACTTTGGGCGGCGCAGGGCGTTTCGCATAAATCTTCTCATCGTCGGAATTGCTGCAACAGGGGCCGCTTTTGTCCCTGATATGTACTGGCTCATTTTCTTTCGCTTCCTCATGGGAACAGGAATGGGGGCGCTGATTATGGTTGGCTATGCCTCATTTACGGAGTTTATCCCCGCGACGGTGCGTGGAAAATGGTCCGCGCGGCTCTCATTTGTTGGTAACTGGTCGCCCATGCTATCTGCGGCGATAGGCGTGGTGGTTATCGCTTTTTTTAGTTGGCGGATAATGTTTCTGTTGGGGGGTATTGGCATACTGTTAGCCTGGCTTCTCTCAGGTAAATACTTTATTGAGTCGCCACGATGGCTGGCAGGGAAAGGGCAAATCGCCGGTGCAGAAAGCCAACTTCGTGAAGTAGAGCAGCAAATTGAAAGAGAGAAGAGTATTCGTTTACCCCAGCTTACTTTGAACCAGAGCAACAGCAAGGTTAAGGTAATCAAGGGTACCTTCTGGCTCCTGTTTAAAGGGGAAATGTTACGACGTACATTAGTCGCGATTACTGTTTTAATTGCAATGAACATTTCGCTTTATACCATCACCGTATGGATACCGACTATATTTGTTAACTCCGGCATTGATGTCGATAAATCAATATTAATGACCGCTGTTATTATGATTGGCGCTCCGGTAGGAATATTTATTGCGGCATTAATTATTGATCATTTTCCTCGTCGATTATTTGGCTCCGCCTTACTTATTATTATTGCCGTGTTAGGCTATATCTATTCAATTCAGACTACAGAGTGGGCGATTTTAATCTATGGTCTGGTGATGATCTTCTTTTTATACATGTATGTTTGCTTCGCGTCGGCGGTTTATATCCCGGAGCTTTGGCCAACGCATTTACGCCTGCGCGGTTCGGGTTTCGTTAATGCCGTCGGACGGGTCGTCGCAGTTTTCACGCCCTATGGCGTTGCGGCATTATTAACACATTATGGGTCGATCACGGTGTTTATGGTGCTTGGTGTCATGTTATTGCTCTGTGCGCTGGTTCTCTCCATTTTTGGCATCGAAACGCGGAAGGTGTCGTTGGAAGAGATTTCTGAGGTGAATTAAATCTTTCGTTGATGGCATCAATTGCCAGATGTACCACTGACGTGTTTTATTTGGCCTACAATGCCAGTACAGAATTGTAGGCCAGCGTAAAATTACCCCTGCGTCTCTTCCCAGTCTGCCAGCGTATATAGCGTTGCCCCAGCTGCTGACATCTCCATAAACGCGTGCGCACTGTCCTGGGGCTGGATATTCACGCCACGACAACCATCGGTAATCACGTTCACCTTATAACCTAACTGTAACGCGTCCAGCACGGTAAACTTCACGCAATAGTCAGTAGCCAGGCCCATAACGATCAATTCATCGATTTCATGATCGCGCAACCAGTCATCGAGCGAGGTTTTCTGCCGACGGCCGTTATCAAAAAAGGCACTGTAACTGTCAACTAAAGGATTTTCGCCTTTATGGAACACCGCTGCGATCGCTTTTTGGTTCAGTAACGGATGTAATTGTGCGCCTTCACTGTTCTGCACACAGTGATCTGGCCAGAAGGTTTGTGGCAAACCGTCGAGTTGGCCTGGCGTATAAGGCTCGACACCGTGCTGACTGGCAAAACTGCCGTGATTCGCCGGGTGCCAGTCCTGACTGGCGATAACCGCTTCACCGCGCGACTGGCACCAGTCAATCAGGCGGTTAGCGACATCCACCGTACTGTCACCTTCCGGCACGGCGAGCGCGCCACCAGCACAGAAATCATTTTGTAAATCGACCAGTAACAGGGCGCGAGGGGGCATTGCAGTCTCCTTAATCATCCGGCGTCAGTTCGCCGCGCAGGTTTTGGCTCATGGCCTTGCGAATGGTTTCAGTATCCAGTTCCTGGCTCAGCAGGTAATGCAGTTTGGTTAGCGTGGCTTCTACAGTCATATCTGCACCGCCAATAACGCCGGCATGGGCGAGGGCGTTACCGGTGGCATAACCACCCATGTTCACTTTACCGGACATACATTGTGTCAGGTTGACCACCACAATACCGCGATCGCTGGCTTCTTGTAATTCCTGCAGGAAGGCTTTGTTTTGTGGCGCATTACCCACGCCATATGAGCGCAGAATCAATGCTTTCACCGGTTGGCGCAGAAAATTGCGCACGACGTCAGCAGAAATCCCCGGATAAATCGTCACTACGCCAATTGGTTGTGGCGTGATTGGATGAACGATCAATTCCCCTTCACCGTGCGGGGCGGGTGGCGTATTCAAACGACGTATATGGATACCTGCTTCCAGTAACGGAGGAAGGTTTGGAGAGGCAAACGCATCAAAACCATCGGCATGGGCTTTGGTGGTGCGGTTGCCGCGATACAGTCGATTATTAAAAAAGAGCGTTACTTCGTTGATCGGATAATTCGCCGCAACGTACAACGCATTCAGCAGATTAATTTGTCCGTCAGAGCGTAACTCAGCCAGCGGGATTTGTGACCCTGTCACAATGACCGGTTTACCGAGATTTTCGAGCATGAACGACAGCGCAGAGGCGGTATACGCCATCGTGTCGGTGCCGTGCAGAATGACAAAACCATCATAGTCGTCATAGTGCGCTTTAATATCTTCAGCAATATGCTGCCAGTCTTCTGGCGTCATATCAGAAGAATCCATCAGCGGCGTATATTCATGAATGGTGAAATCTGGCATCTCCGGGCGATGGAATTCCGGCATCAGCGCCAGTTGGCGTTGTAGATGACCTGACACCGGTATATAACCCTGCTCGGAACGCTGCATCCCGATGGTCCCGCCCGTGTAGGCAACGTAAATTGATTTCTTTTGCATGATATTGATATGAATGATATCGAAAGAGCAAAAGTATATACGTGAGGCAGGAGGAGCGCACCTGATACTATGCGGATAAGGAAATATGGGGCGAGACAGCGGGAAGAGGATTCGTCGAGGTAAAAAATAATGTGGCCGACGATCTGTCGGCCACTCAGTACAAGACTTAACGCACGTTGGCGCAGGTCAGGCAAAACGCATAACGGTTTTGTGGGTCGTTAAACGCGGCCAGCTTGTCGCTTTCACTTTTAACGGTAGAGGCTACCGAGGCAAGCGGTGCAGGTAACATGGCCTGGAACGCATCTGGCAACATTGCCCGGACAGAACCAGACATGTTGTCCATCACTTTGTCGAAGAAGGTCGGTTCATCAACGTAGTATTCCAGATGCCACTGTTTCACTTTTGCGAGCTCTGCTGCTTTGGCAACCGCATCATCGAAATCCCCGAGACTATCGACCAGCCCGTTAGCTTTTGCATCCTGACCGGTCCAGACGTGGCCCTGGGCGATTTTATCAATTTGCTCCGGCGTCGAATGACGCGCATCAGCAACCAGCGTGATAAAGCGTTTATAGCCATTCTCAATGCTTAATTGCATCATCTGCTGCGCTTCCGGCGGCAGTGCCCTGGTGATAGAAACATCCGCCAGCGGTGAAGTTGAGACACCATCAGTATGAACACCAATCGAATCCAGACTATTTTCTACGGTGGTGATCACGCCGAAGATACCGATAGAACCGGTCAGGGTGCTGGGGTTAGCCACAATGTAATTAGCTGGCGTGGAAATCCAGTAACCACCAGATGCCGCCATGCCGCCCATCGATACAACCACAGGCTTACCCGCTGCCCGGGCTGCTGCCAGTTCAGCGCGAATCACTTCAGACGCGGTAACGCTGCCGCCTGGGCTATTAACACGCAGGACAATCGCTTTCACTTTCGGGTCAAGGCGAGCGTCGCGGATTTGTGCCGCAGTGGTATCACCGCCAACATTCCCCTGAGTTTCCTCGCCATCCATAATTGCGCCATTAGCAAAGACGACACCGATGCTGTCACCGGTATCTGCCGGCGTTTTCAATGCGTAATCGTAATAACTGATGGCGCGATAATTTTTATCAGTCTTACTCCAGCCGAATTCTTTGGTCAGTGCTTTTTCGATTTCCGCACTCGATGCCAGTGCATCGACCAGCTTGTTTTCCAGTGCATATTTCGCGGTATCGCCACCGGTTTTGGTTAAACCCTCAAGCAACCCTTGCGCGCCAGGGAATACCTGCTCAGCAGGGATCTGCCGGTTAGCGGCAACAGTATTCAGATAGTTTTGCCACAGCTCACCAATCCAGCGGCTGTCAGCTTCGCGGGCTGCCGGTGACATATCATCACGAATAAACGGTTCAACGGCAGATTTATACGTACCCACGCGGAACACATGGGTGGAAACTTTCAGCTTATCCAGCAACGATTTGTAGTACAGACCGTTGGTGGCAAAGCCGTGCAGATCAACCACGCCTTGCGGAGACAGCCAAATTTTATTGGCGAAACTGGCGAGATAATATTGCCCCTGGCTGTAGTTCTCGCCAACGGCATAAACCGGTTTCCCGCTGTCACGAAACTCTTTCAGAGCTTTGCCGATGTACTGCATAGACGGTTGGTCGCCGCCTGCGAAGTTTTTCAGATCCATCACAATACCGGTGATATTGCGGTCGTCCTTCGCCTGGCGAATAGTGTTGACGATATCAAACAGTGAGTTTTCCTGCAGACGATCGGAACTGGCACCAAGCAGCTGGCGGCTTAATTTACTAAACCGCTGAGAACTGTCGGGTTTATCGACGATCACACCAGAAATGTCCAGCAGCAGTGCGCCACGACTGGCCGTTTCTTTCGAATCACCACCACTGACCTGCATCCAAATCCCCACACCAACCAGTACGAGGAAAATAAAGAACAGGTTAAGTACCATTTCACGGACGAAATTCAGCAGACGCCACGTCCATTTAAAAAATCCGGCAATAAATCGCCAAAGGGTTCGCATGTATTCTCCCAACTTAAGGTCACACCTGTCACAGGCGCAATAGATGTGGTTATCGTAATGACCCAACCGGTACTTGTCAGCAGGAATTGCGGACTGTGCTGTAACAAAATCCACTCTCGTGTTAATTTTGTGAATAAATATCACGACAGGAGTTAATCAAATGGATGCACTCGAACTATTGATCAATCGCCGTAGCGCCTCCCGCTTGGCTGAACCCGCGCCAACGGGTGAACAACTGCAAAACATCCTGCGTGCGGGTATGCGTGCGCCGGACCATAAGTCCATGCAACCGTGGCATTTTTTTGTGATTGAAGGGGAAGGGCGCGAGCGTTTCAGCGCCGTACTGGAACAGGGGGCGATTGCTGCCGGTAGTGATGACAAAGCTATCGACAAAGCCCGTAATGCGCCGTTCCGCGCACCGCTCATCATCACGGTGGTGGCGAAATGCGAAGAGAATCATAAAGTCCCGCGCTGGGAACAGGAAATGTCTGCCGGATGCGCGGTCATGGCGATGCAAATGGCAGCAGTTGCCCAGGGGTTTGGCGGCATCTGGCGCAGTGGCGCATTAACTGAAAGTCCGGTAGTGCGTGAAGCATTCGGTTGCCGTGAGCAGGATAAAATTGTCGGTTTTCTCTACCTCGGTACGCCGCAGCTGAAAGCATCTACGTCGATTAACGTCCCGGACCCGACGCCGTTTGTAACTTATTTCTGATAATTGTCGCGAAACTGTCTGGATTGTGAGCAAAGGCGCAGGAATTCAGACACTCTCACTTATCACTTCACGGAATGAGGGTTACCATACCCGGATTGCATTGACAGGAGATGTCCATGAGCGAGAACTCGATTCGTTTGACCCAATACAGCCACGGAGCTGGTTGCGGCTGTAAAATTTCCCCAAAAGTGTTGGAAACCATCCTGCACAGTGAGCAGGCGAAGTTTGTTGATCCGAATTTGCTTGTGGGTAATGAAACCCGCGACGATGCGGCGGTGTACGATCTGGGCAATGGCACCAGCGTTATCAGTACCACCGACTTCTTTATGCCGATCGTTGATAATCCTTTCGATTTTGGCCGCATTGCGGCGACTAACGCCATCAGCGATATCTTCGCGATGGGGGGCAAACCGATTATGGCGATTGCGATCCTCGGCTGGCCGATTAACAAACTTTCCCCGGAAATTGCCCGCGAAGTGACCGAAGGTGGACGCTATGCATGTCGTCAGGCGGGTATTGCGCTGGCTGGCGGTCACTCCATCGATGCGCCGGAGCCGATTTTTGGTCTGGCGGTAACGGGGATCGTACCGACCGAGCGGGTGAAGAAAAACAGTACCGCACAAGCCGGATGCAAACTGTTCCTGACGAAACCGCTGGGGATCGGCGTTCTTACCACGGCTGAGAAAAAATCACTGTTGAAACCAGAACATCAGGGACTGGCGACGGAAGTGATGTGCCGGATGAACATCGCAGGCGCGTCCTTTGCCAACATCGAAGGCGTAAAAGCGATGACCGACGTTACGGGCTTTGGTCTGCTGGGCCACTTGAGCGAAATGTGTCAGGGGGCTGGTGTGCAGGCACGCGTCGACTATGAAGCGATCCCGAAACTCCCCGGTGTTGAAGAGTACATTAAGTTGGGCGCAGTACCTGGCGGCACTGAACGTAACTTTGCCAGCTACGGTCATCTGATGGGTGAAATGCCGCGTGAAGTGCGCGATCTGCTGTGCGATCCGCAAACTTCTGGCGGTTTGCTGCTGGCGGTCATGCCGGAAGCAGAAAATGAGGTCAAAGCTACAGCCGCCGAGTTTGGCATTGAACTGACGGCAATTGGCGAACTGGTGCCAGCGCGCGGCGGTCGTGCCATGGTTGAGATTCGTTAATTCAATGCGGTTGTTTATTGCCGAAAAACCGAGTCTGGCGCGCGCCATTGCTGATGTCCTGCCCAAACCGCACCGGAAAGGCGATGGCTTTATCGAGTGCGGTAATGGTCAGGTGGTGACCTGGTGTATCGGTCACCTGCTTGAGCAGGCGCAGCCAGACGCCTACGACAGCCGCTATGCGCGCTGGAATCTTGCGGATTTGCCGATTGTCCCGGAAAAGTGGCAATTACAGCCCCGACCCTCCGTGACCAAACAACTTAACGTCATCAAACGCTTCCTGCATGAAGCCAGCGAAATCGTTCACGCCGGGGACCCGGATCGTGAAGGGCAATTGCTGGTGGATGAAGTGCTGGACTATCTGCAACTGGCACCGGAAAAGCGCCAGCAGGTGCAGCGTTGCTTGATAAACGACCTGAACCCGCAGGCGGTTGAGCGGGCGATCGACCGTCTTCGTTCCAACAGTGAGTTTGTACCGCTGTGCGTTTCTGCGCTGGCGCGAGCGCGTGCCGACTGGCTGTACGGCATCAATATGACCCGTGCTTACACCATTCTCGGTCGCAATGCTGGTTATCAGGGCGTGCTTTCCGTGGGGCGCGTGCAGACACCCGTGCTCGGGCTGGTGGTGCGCCGCGATGAAGAGATTGAAAACTTCGTGGCGAAAGACTTCTTTGAAGTCAAAGCGCATATCGTGACACCTGCCGATGAGCGGTTTACCGCTATCTGGCAACCGAGCGAAGCGTGTGAACCGTACCAGGATGAAGAAGGGCGCTTGTTACATCGTCCACTGGCGGAGCATGTGGTTAACCGCATTAGTGGTCAACCGGCTATTGTCACCAGCTATAACGATAAACGGGAATCAGAATCCGCGCCGCTGCCGTTTTCGCTTTCGGCGTTGCAGATTGAAGCGGCAAAACGCTTTGGTCTGAGCGCGCAGAACGTGCTTGATATCTGCCAGAAACTGTACGAAACGCACAAGCTAATCACTTATCCGCGTTCTGATTGTCGCTATTTGCCAGAAGAACATTTTGCCGGACGCCACGCGGTGATGAATGCCATCAGTGTTCATGCACCGGATCTGTTGCCGCAGCCAGTGGTAGATCCAGATATACGCAACCGCTGTTGGGATGACAAAAAGGTCGATGCGCACCACGCCATCATTCCGACCGCACGGAGTTCTGCGATCAACCTGACGGAGAACGAAGCGAAGGTCTATAACCTGATTGCCCGTCAGTATCTGATGCAATTCTGCCCGGATGCGGTGTTCCGCAAGTGTGTTATCGAACTGGACATTGCCAAAGGCAAATTTGTCGCTAAAGCGCGTTTTCTTGCTGAAGCAGGCTGGCGCACGCTGTTAGGCAGCAAAGAGCGCGATGAAGAAAACGACGGCACGCCACTGCCTGTGGTGGCGAAAGGCGATGAGTTGCTGTGTGAAAAAGGTGAAGTGGTAGAGCGGCAAACCCAGCCGCCGCGCCATTTTACCGATGCAACACTGCTTTCGGCGATGACCGGGATCGCGCGCTTTGTGCAGGATAAAGATCTGAAAAAGATCCTCCGTGCGACCGATGGTCTGGGGACAGAGGCAACGCGTGCCGGGATTATTGAACTGTTGTTCAAGCGTGGTTTCCTGACCAAAAAAGGGCGCTATATCCACTCCACCGACGCCGGAAAAGCGCTATTCCATTCGCTGCCGGAGATGGCGACGCGACCGGACATGACCGCGCACTGGGAATCGGTGCTGACGCAAATCAGCGAAAAGCAGTGTCGCTATCAGGACTTTATGCAGCCGCTGGTGGGGACGCTATATCAGCTTATTGATCAAGCCAAACGTACGCCGGTGCGGCAGTTTCGCGGCATTGTGGCTCCGGGCAGTGGTGGCAGTGCTGATAAGAAAAAGGCTGCACCGCGTAAACGTAGTGCGAAAAAAAGTCCGCCAGCAGATGAAGTCGGAAGCGGGGCGATAGCGTAAGCGAGTGAATCTTTCGTGCTATTCGAGTCATATTCTGAAATATCCAGCGGATCAAGAAAATTCGTTGGATATTTTTTTTGCATGGATAAAATTATCGCCTCTAAAGTATGTAATAACAGGGAATGTGATGAAAAAAGTTTTATTACAAAACCATCCTGGGAGCGAGAAGTATTCTTTTAATGGCTGGGAAATATTTAATAGTAATTTTGAACGGATGATTAAAGAAAATAAGGCCATGCTGCTTTGTAAGTGGGGGTTTTATTTAACATGTGTTGTCGCTGTAATGTTTGTGTTCGCAGCGATAACATCCAACGGTTTGAATGAAAGAGGCCTGATTACCGCGGGATGCTCTTTTCTTGGTGATGCTGCCAACTTACTGATTTAGTGTATGATGGTGTTTTTGAGGTGCTCCAGTGGCTTCTGTTTCTATCAGCTGTCCCTCCTGTTCAGCTACTGACGGGGTGGTGCGTAACGGCAAAAGCACCGCCGGACATCAGCGCTATCTCTGCTCTCACTGCCGTAAAACATGGCAACTGCAGTTCACTTACACCGCTTCTCAACCCGGTACGCACCAGAAAATCATTGATATGGCCATGAATGGCGTTGGATGCCGGGCAACAGCCCGCATTATGGGCGTTGGCCTCAACACGATTTTACGTCACTTAAAAAACTCAGGCCGCAGTCGGTAACCTCGCGCATACAGCCGGGCAGTGACGTCATCGTCTGCGCGGAAATGGACGAACAGTGGGGCTATGTCGGGGCTAAATCGCGCCAGCGCTGGCTGTTTTACGCGTATGACAGGCTCCGGAAGACGGTTGTTGCGCACGTATTCGGTGAACGCACTATGGCGACGCTGGGGCGTCTTATGAGCCTGCTGTCACCCTTTGACGTGGTGATATGGATGACGGATGGCTGGCCGCTGTATGAATCCCGCCTGAAGGGAAAGCTGCACGTAATCAGCAAGCGATATACGCAGCGAATTGAGCGGCATAACCTGAATCTGAGGCAGCACCTGGCACGGCTGGGACGGAAGTCGCTGTCGTTCTCAAAATCGGTGGAGCTGCATGACAAAGTCATCGGGCATTATCTGAACATAAAACACTATCAATAAGTTGGAGTCATTACCCTTTTCTTTATCTATTAATTATGATGGGGCTTATTGTTCGGGCCGGTTTTAAAGCAAAAAAAGAACAACTGCATTATTATCAGGCTAAAGGTATTGAGCCGCTCAGTATCGAGAAGTTACAGGCGCTACAATTGATCGCACCTTATCGATTCTATCATAAGCAATGGTCTGAAACGCTGGAGTTCTGGCCGCGAAAGCCTGAACCTGGCAAAGATACCTTCCAATATCATGTGCTTCCTTTTGACTCGATCGATATCATAAGTAAAAGACGCGAGTCTTTAGAGGATCAATGGGGTATCGAAGATAGCGAAAGTTATTGTGCCTTAATGGAGCATTTTCTTTCTGGCGACCATGGAGCCAATACCTTTAAAGCAAACATGGAGGAAGCCCCAGAGCAGGTTATCGCCTTGTTGAATAAATTTGCTGTTTTTCCCTCAGACTATATCTCTGATTGCGCTAATCATAGCTCCGGTAAATCCTCGGCGAAGCTAATATGGGCGGCGGAATTATCATGGATGATCTCGATATCAAGCACAGCTTTTCAAAACGGGACAATTGAAGAAGAACTGGCCTGGCATTATATAATGCTTGCTTCTCGAAAGGCGCACGAGTTGTTCGAAAGCGAAGAAGATTATCAAAAAAATAGTCAAATGGGATTTCTTTACTGGCATATCTGCTGCTATCGCAGAAAGTTAACGGATGCTGAACTTGAAGCGTGTTATCGTTACGACAAGCAGTTTTGGGAGCACTACAGTAAGAAATGCCGTTGGCCCATAAGAAATGTTCCGTGGGGAGCATCATCCGTTAAATACTCATAAACGCCTGAAATTTTGCCGGGGGCGCTGCGCTTGCCCGGCCTACATTAGAGCGTAACTGCAATGAATTGTGCCCATTTGTAGGCCTGATAAGCGTAGCGCCATCAGGCATTTACAACTTAAATCACACCCTGCGCCAGCATCGCATCGGCAACCTTCACAAAACCGGCAATGTTCGCGCCCTGCACGTAGTTGGTTTGCTCACCTTCACCACCATGCTCAACACAGGCATGGTGGATATCCAGCATGATGTGATGCAAACGTGCGTCAACTTTCTCGGCTTTCCAGCCCAGGCGCGCAGCGTTTTGCGCCATTTCAAGGCCTGACGTTGCTACACCGCCAGCATTAGCCGCTTTACCCGGTGCAAACAGTACGCCTGCCTGCTGGAACAGTTCAGTCGCTTCGATGGTGGTCGGCATATTTGCCCCTTCGGCGACGGCTTTAACGCCATTGGCGATAAGCTGATGCGCGGCGTCAACATCCAGTTCGTTCTGGGTGGCGCAAGGCAGGGCGATATCAACCGGTACAGACCACGGCTGTTGGCCTTCGAGATAGACCAGACCAAATTCTTTGGCGTAATCTGCCACTCGACCATCGCGGCTGGCTTTGATTTCGATAAGACGTGCCAGTTTCTCTTTCGTGAATCCGCTTTCATCAACTACAGTGCCGCTGGAGTCTGACGCAGTGATCACACGAGCACCAAATTCCATCGCTTTTTCGATAGCGTACTGGGCGACGTTGCCGGAGCCAGAAACGGAAACTCGCATCCCTTCAAAACCCATACCGTGGCGTTTTAGCATTGCTTCTGTGAAATAAACCAGACCGTAGCCGGTAGCTTCCGGGCGAATAAGACTGCCGCCAAATGAAAGGCCCTTACCGGTGAAGACGCAGGCGGTATTGTTGGAGAGCTTTTTCATCATCCCCGCCATAAAGCCGACTTCACGACCACCAACCCCGATATCACCTGCCGGAACGTCGGTATCCGCGCCCAGGTGGCGATACAGTTCAGTCATCAGCGCCTGGCAAAAACGCATCACTTCACCTTCGCTTTTTCCTTTCGGATCGAAATCGCTGCCGCCTTTACCACCGCCCATCGGCAGAGTAGTCAGGGCATTTTTGAAGGTTTGTTCAAAGCCGAGGAATTTGAGAATGGAAAGGTTAACTGACGGATGGAAGCGCATACCGCCTTTGTACGGGCCGATGGCAGAGCTGAACTGCACACGCCATGCACGGTTGACCTGTACCTGGTTGCGATCATCAACCCATACCACGCGAAACTGGATCACGCGCTCCGGTTCAACCAGACGCTCCAGTAATGACATCTGGCGATATTTTGGATTTTGTTCAAGAAAAGGCCAGAGTGTGGTCATTACTTCACGAACGGCTTGCGCGAACTCGGTTTGATTCGGGTCGCGCTTTTGGACATGGTTGAGGAATGACTCCAGAGAATATGTCTGATCCATAGATATAAAACCCTTATATATTAATACGATTGTGCTTATGTTGTTTATGTCATGTGCTTTTGCAGTTTTCGACTATACCATCAAGAATGTGACGGTAAGCAAGAAAAAAATGACCCAGGAAAGCAAATTAATAACGAGAGTAATCTCATAACCAAATGCGATAACTCAGACGCTAAAGTTTTGCCGCCCGGCTACCGTTATCAGTAGCAGAGACAATAACGTTAAGGAGCTCCCTGTGAGTCGAGCATTGTTCGCCGTAGTATTAGCATTTCCATTAATTGCACTGGCTAACCCGCATTATCGTCCGGACGTGGAGGTAAACGTACCGCCAGAAGTGTTCAGTTCAGGCGGGCAGTCAGCGCAGCCCTGTACTCAGTGCTGCGTTTATCAGGATAAAAATTATTCTGAAGGAGCGGTAATTAAAGCCGAGGGAATACTGCTGCAATGCCAGCGTGATGACAAAACCCTTAGCACTAATCCGCTGGTCTGGCGGCGCGTAAAGCCATAAACGCCTCTAATAGTGGAATGTCAGCAGGGGCCAGCGGATATTGCAGCGCCTCTTCAGGTGAGCACCAGACCAGCGCCTGATGTTCATGTGCCTGTAACGTCCCGTGGAAGTCGGGTACGTGCCAGGCATGAAGATGGATAATCCGCCCCGAAACTTCTCGCTGATGGCTGGCAACATACTCACCCACAGTTGCTTCGATGCCCAATTCTTCGTTTAACTCACGCACCAGCGCCTGCTGCTGGCTTTCATCCAGCTCGACTTTACCACCGGCAAACTCCCATAATCCCGCCTGATCGCGCTGGGCGGGGCGTTGCGCGAGTAAAATTTTGCCATCACGTTCAATGATGGCGGCAACAACTTCAATCATTTTCATAAATTACACACGGGCAGATAAGCGAAAAATGCCATAATATCCGCACTGTTGCTCAATCAGAAAGGCTTTATATTTAAGGAGTGCCTGTGCTAGACCGCCATCTTCATCCCCGGATTAAACCGTTGTTGCATCAGTGCGTGCGGGTTCTTGATAAACCGGGCATTACGCCAGATGGTTTAACATTAGTGGGATTTGCCATCGGCGTGCTGGCTCTGCCGTTTCTGGCGCTGGGCTGGTATCTGGCGGCGCTAGTCGTCATTTTGTTGAACAGGCTGCTTGATGGTCTGGACGGTGCGCTGGCGCGGCGCAGAGGGCTTACCGACGCGGGCGGCTTTCTTGATATTTCTCTCGATTTTCTTTTTTACGCGCTGGTGCCTTTTGGGTTTATCCTCGCCGCACCGCAGCAAAACGCCCTGGCAGGCGGCTGGCTGCTGTTTGCGTTTATCGGCACGGGTAGCAGTTTTCTCGCTTTTGCTGCGCTGGCGGCGAAACATCAGATTGATAATCCCGGTTATGCGCATAAATCGTTTTATTATTTGGGCGGGTTAACCGAAGGCAGCGAGACGATTTTGCTGTTTGTTCTGAGTTGCCTCTTTCCGACCTGTTTTCCGTGGTTTGCGTGGGTATTTGGTGCGTTGTGCTGGATGACGACCTTTACGCGGGTGTGGAGTGGGTATCTGACGCTGAAGTCGCTCCAGCGTCAGTAATTGCAATGTTATTTGCTGCTGTCCGGGCCGCGTTCACCGGTTGCTACCGAATTTTTTGGATCGCTGCTCCATTCGTACCAGCCGCCGTCGTAAACGGAGACGTTATTCCAGCCCATTGCTCGTGCGTACATAAAGGTTTCGGACGCGCGCCAGCCGGTGCCGCAGTAGAATGAAACTTGCTGATCTGGTTTGATATTCCATGCTTTCCACATAGCGGTAATATCATCGGCGCTACGCATGGTGCCATCCGGGTTATGGAAATCTTCCATATGCGTCGAGTCGCTACCAGCGTGTCCCCAACGTGCTCCGGCTATTTCACCTTTTGGTTTAATATAGCTGTAACCGCTGGTCGTACCGATAAATTCTGGCCACGAACGAATGCTCACCAGCGATGCATCCTGGCGATGCAGCAGTCCACGCGCCTGTTCCATATCAAGCATCAGTTGCGGTTGTGCCGGGATCTTCACGCCGAAATCCGGTTCCGCTTTCACTTTCGGTGGCGTTCCGCGCTCAACAGGCAGTCCCGCGTCGGACCAGGTTTGCCAGCCGCCATCCAGCAGGCGCACATCTTTCACGCCAGCATAAAGCATAATCTGCGCCACACGCGCTGCAGCGTATACGTCACGCCCATACAGAATGACCGTGGTGTCATGGCGAATGCCGTGTTTTGCCAGCATCGCTTTTAGTTGTTCATCAGAAACTTTGTTCCACAGCGGTTCACTTTCCACTTCGTTGGTATCGATGTAGTCAGCGCCGGGAATATGGCTGATAAGGTAAAGCTTAGGAGCGCCCCAGGCCGCTTCAATGACTTTCCAGTCACCGGCAGGTTTCGCCGTAACCTCTTTACCTTGTTGCAGGTCGTGCAGCCATTGCGGATAAACCAGCTGCTCAAAATGCGGCAGTTTTTGCAGACGGGAAGGTTCGCTTAGCGCGTCACTCAGGATGGAGATATGCGTTAAACCTGCTTTTTGCAGTCGCGTTTTGACGGCGTCGACATCTTTGTCATTACCGTACAGCGCCACCGGAGCATCGGTTTTCAGGTTATGTTGCTTGATCCACGCGTTGAGCTGTTCGGTGCTCATTTTGTCAAGCCAGCTGGCAGAGAGGTTTAAGGCGGCAGGTTCATGACCAGAAGGGCCATTTAAGGTTTGTGGCCAGCCGTTATAAAACGCGCTGGGGCGAGTATCTATCGCTTTGCCATTTTGTTGTTGAAGCTGGTCAAGTGTAAGAGGCTTCGCCAGTTCAGCGGCCCACGAAGAAGCGCAAGCCAGCCCTAAAGCCATTGCCAGCGCGGTCATTTGAGAAACACGTTTCATCGAAAATCCCGACATTGTAGTTTTGAGTGCGCCATTCTGAACTGACGCATTGAGAAAAACTTTGCGTTATCGCAGTTTGTTGTAATTTTCTGACCACTGCGCCATATCCAGAACAGAACTATCAGCAGGAACATCCTGGAGATCGTGCGTTACCTGAACGACGGGGATCGCCAGGGCGCGAACTTCGCTGAACACCCACTGGCGAAAATTATCGCGCAGAGCCACATCAAGACGGCTGAATGGCTCATCCAGGAGTAACGCTTTTGGTTGGGCGAGAAGGGCGCGTAGTAGAGCAACGCGCGCTCGCTGACCGCCAGACAAAGTGGCAGGATCCTGATGGAAAGCTCCCTCAAGGCCTGAACGCTCAAGTGCATCATTCACGGCATTACGTCGGGCATTCCCTTTAAGTGTCGCCGGTAGCGCCAGCAGTAAATTTTGCCCGACACTGAACTGGTCAAATAACAGTGCATCCTGAAAAAGAATGCCAATCTGACGCTGTGCGGTGGGTAGGATGTCAATCCGTTGCTCATTGAGCCATAGCTCACCTGTACAAGAAAACTGTTCGGCCAGTGCACCAATCATCCATGAAAACAGAGTGGATTTTCCACAGCCAGACGGCCCCATTAACGTGACAATGTCACCTTTATCCACCGTAAAGTTAACGTTTGTCAGCAAGCGGCTTTCTGGTAAACGTAGCGAAACATTTTTCACGCAGAGCATTAGCGGAGTCCTTGTCTGACATAACCTACCCATTTTGCGACTAACGCGGTCAGGGCAAAAATAATAAGCGGTAATAGCAGTTGCCATAAAGCCTGGGCGGCGAGAATACCGTTGCTGCCGCCGCTGCTTAATGCCACCGCCTCAGTGGTGAGCGTCGGAAAACGCCCCGCGCCCAGCCACAGCGTTGGCATATACTGCGCAATACCGACTGCAAATCCCACCGCGAAGGCAATCAGCGTAGGGCGTAGCATAAGCGGACATTTCACGTAAAAGAAGATTTTGGCCCGCGACCAGCCCAGTGTTTGCGCAATCAAAATTAACCGTGAATCAATGCGCTGCCAGGCGGGTTGCAGGATAAACAGCATCCATGGCATTACCCACAGCAGATGCCCCCAGACCACCGCCGTCCAGCTTCCATCCAGGTTCAGCCATAGCGCCAGCGTGTACTGGCCCGCCACCAGTGGCAGAGCGGGTAATAAAATGGGCAACCATAGCCACAACTGGCGACGCTGTGGCCCCCATTCCAGCCACAGCAGTAACAGGAGCAAAGCGATGAATGTCGCCACCAGCCCCATTGTCAGGCTGTTGATGAGCGCTTCACTATTGATCGTCGACTGATCCGCGAGGATCGCCAGCAGAACCACACACAGCACACCGGTTAAGGGTAAAAAAATCGCCAGCGTATTGCCCGGCAATAAAGGCGTGGCAGGCTTGCGAACGCCATCTACGCGGGGAATAGTGCGCCGCCAGCTGCGCCATAGCAGATAGCTCAGCAAAACGTAGGCGGCGAGTAACAGCATCAACAGCAGGCTGGCAAGCGCGCCTTTTGTTTGTTGGTCAATGTCGCCCTGGGTTAACCACTGCCAGCTAATTACCGCCAGCGTCGGGGGATTACCTGGCCCGAGAATAATTGCCACATCCACGACCGACAGCGACCAGGCAACAATCGCCAGCATCGCCATTGCCAGCGCAGGCGCGACGGAGGGCAACAGCAGCCAGTTCAGGCATTGCCAGCGGCTGTAGCCCAGCGAATCCAGCACAATGACCTGCTGCAACAGCCATTTTTCGCTCAATACTGCTGCTAAGATCCACAGCAGAAATGCGCTTTCTTTCACTGCAAGGGTGAGGCCCAGACCGATGCCAAATCGGTCCATTGGCGGAGTGAAATACGGGAAATAGTCATAAAGCAGCCCTCCGTCAGCAAAGAGCAGAAGGGCGCTGGTGGCAAAAGCCACATGGGGAATGGCGAGCAGCCACGGCAGACGGGCGCACATACGCTGCCATTTCGGCCCAGGCCACAGCGCCACAATCACCAGCAGGGCAATCAACAATGCCCCGACCGCCGCGATGGTTGTCGACACCAGCGTTGCCAGTAATGCCTGCGGTAACTGTGGATCGGCAAATAACGCCTGCCAGTGTGTCAACGACAAAGCAGGCGATATCAGCGTGAGAGCTGCCGGGATCAGCGGTGCATAAATCACCGCCACCATCGCCCACAGCAAAAAGATTAATGCGTACCGTAACGGTGTAGCCATTCTTGTTCCAGCGCATTTACCCAACCTGCGTGCGGTTCAGCCAGTACCGGCGGCAGATCCTGCGGCATTCTTGATTGCAATGATTCGCGCTGCCCGTCAGGCAGTTTTTGCGGATCGAGAACAGAAGGATCGCCCCAGACAGCGGGATCTGCTTTACGCAGTTGCGCATCGGGTGAGAGCAGGAAATTGGCAACTACCTTCGCCGCAGCACTGGCATTCGCGTTGGCAGGAATGGTGACGAAATGCACGTTGCCAATCATCCCCTCGCGAAAGCCAAAACTGTAACTGCTTGCAGGCAAATCGCCGCTGGCGATTTTTTGCTGCGCATGCGCGGGGTTAAAGGTCAGCGACAGGCGCAATGTGCCGGCTTTCAGCAGAGCATCCATCCGCGCGGGTGAAGGCGGGAAATCCTTTCCTTCGCGCCACAAATACGGATGCAGCACATCAAGATATTGCCACAAGGGAGCAGTGACACGGGCGAAAGTCGCATCGTCCGGCGCTTCTTTTAATGCGGCGGGATCGGGCGTCAGCATAATCAGCAACTGTTCAAGAAACGCCGTGCCGGTAAAGTCCGGTGGGCGCGGATAGGTAACCGTGCCGGGATTGGCTTTAGCAAACTCCAGTAAGGCTTGCGGCGTTTGTGGTGGCTGTGGCGTAACATCGCGGCGGGCGATAAACGTCAGTTGTGCGCCGCCCCAGGGCGATTCCGCACCTTGTGTCGGCACAGAAAAATCTTCCCGCACCGGCAGCTGTGTGTCGACATAGCGCCAGTTGGGCAGAGTCTCCGCCCAGCCCGTTTGTAATAAATTGGCCTCTTTTAAGGTGCGGAAGTTTTCGCCGTTCACCCAGAGCAGATCCACCGAGCCGCCCGTTTTACGTCCGGCTGCGGCTTCGGTCTGAATGCGCTTCACCGCGTCTGCGGCATCCGCCAGACGGACAATCTTCAGGTTTATAGCGTAATGGGTTTTCATCTCGCCGCTCACCCAGTCGAGATAGCGGTTAATTGCGGTATCGCCGCCCCAGGCGTTAAACCAGACGGTTTGCCCTTTGGCCTCATTTTTAATTTCTTGCCAGTCACTGGCATGTGTTGCCAGAGAAAACAGCGATAACAATCCCAGCAACCACCCACAATGGCGCATCATCTCTCCTTAAGAACGTTTTTCAGGAATACGGCACAGCCCCTGAGCGGGAATGTCCATGGCAGAATTAAAACGGGCTGACAGATTTTGCAGGCCGATCAATGCCGTCAGTTCGGTGAGCGCCTGAGCGTCAAAATGCGCAGCCAGTCGGGTACGCAGGGCATCATCGACCGTTGGCGGCGTTACGCTTGCGGCTTCGGCGTACTCCAGCGCCAGCCGTTCTTCATCGCTAAAGAGCGGGCTTTGCCGCCAGTCAGCCACTGCCAGCAGTTTATCGCTGCTGCCGGTGCGCTCGGCGACTTTCATACTGGTGATATCCACACAAAACTCACACAGGCACATTTGCGCAATGCGCGCGCTGACAAGCGATCGTACTACCGGATCGAGCGGTGAGCGTTTGCGCTCCAGCCAGCCAACAAACATCGACACCAGATAAAAGATAAACGGGATCCGCCCCCACCAGCGAATGGGGCTTAGCACCTCGCCGTAATGGCGACGATGCAGCCACGCCTGTGGACGTAAAATTAAAGGAATTTTGCTAAGCGGCGGTAAACCCATCAGGCATTCCTCTTCTGGCGTTCAAGCCATATTTTCTTCGCCATAAAAATCACCACGGTCAGGGCAAACAGAATAAACAGTCCGGTGACAAACCAGAAAGTACCGCCTGTTAACATGCTGCCCGCCCAGGAATAAACAATAGTTGCCGGTAACTGACCAAGCCCGGTGGCGATAAAAAACGAGCGAAAACGTATTGAAGTCAAACCGGCAGCATAGCTGATTGGATCGAAAGGGACAAAAGGCAATAACCGACAGACCAGAATGGTGTGTTTGCCGTAGCGAGTGAAAAAGCCGTCCATACTGTCAAGCACGGTTTTGCCGGTTAATTTTTCCACCACTTCGCGGCCCATCACTCTGGCGATAAAAAAGCACAGCGCCGCGCCGGCCATCGAACTGGTCCACGACAGCAAGCCGCCCCAGAACGCGCCAAACAGCGACGCATTGGCAAAGGTGATCAAAAACGCAGGTAGCGGTGCAGCAATGGCCTGCAAAATCATCAACAAGAACGAGACAACTGCCGCCAGTGCGCCGTAAGACTGAATAAAGCGTTCTATACCCTGTTGGTCCACGGCGGCAAACGCCGCAACGCTGCGATTGATAAACTCATGGACGCCGGGAAGCAGCGCCCATGCCAGCAGCATAGCGAACAACAGGATGATGAGGGTTATACGGTAGTACCAGATTTTTCGCGATTGCATCATCATCATCCTTTATCCTGGCTTTATTCGGCGATTTTAAAGGTAACCGTTGCCAGCGTGTTATCCGCCGGGAGAACTGAGGCATTGCCTTTGAATTTAACTTCACCACGTTTTTCAACCGCACCATAAGTGTATGTTGCATTGCTGACGATGCCGACCGGGCAGCTATCCAGACACACCAGGCAACCCGTTTTCTTCTCTTCTGCTGCCGTTAAATTACCGCCAAAGCGCATGTCCAGTTTCTTGCCATTACTGTCAACAATCACTTCATCGAAGGAATACGCTTTTGCCGCCCCTTGCCAGTTGACCGAAATATCCAGTTTGCTGCCTGTGACATGAGTCGTTTCTTTATTATCCATCGTCATGTTTTCGCCCGGCGTACCACCTGCCTCTTTCAGGGCTTCATAAAATGCTTTCGGGGTCGCATAACCCATAAACAGCGATTTATGTCCGTTGGAGCCATCTTTAAACACAATACCGTGACGAGTGTCGTCGGTGAGGAAACGACCATTAATTTGCACCAGCATGGTTACCGTATGGTTATTGGCATCGACACGCAGCGGTTGGCTGTTCGAAAGTCCGTCGTATTCCACTTTTGCCGCCGCATTCTCTTGTTGATCGCAGCCGCTAAGCCCAGCAACAGCCAGTAAACAGAGTGCAGCCAGTCCTTTTTTCCATGACACTGAATAATGTTGCAACATCGTTCTATCCTTCATTTTTTGGGTGAGTAAGTGGGCTGCGGCGCGAAGCAGACAGATCCACATGTTTGTGTCGGGCGTAGAGTTTTGCGAGCTGGACGAGAATAAACAGCGCCAGGCCCGCCAGACAGAGTTGTAAAATAAAGCGCAGCGTAATGCCTTCATTGGCGAGATCGCTTGCCATCACGGTATAAATAACAATACCGGGTAGGGTCGTGAGTGCCGAAATAAGGGTATAAGGCCAGAAGGCGATTGTGGTTAATCCGTAAGCGTAATTTTGAATATTGTAAGGAAACAACGGGATTAAGCGGGTCAGAATAAGAAAATCAATACCGTTACGCGCAATGCCTTTTTCAATGGCCTGGAAGGTATTGCTATGGCCAACGTATTTCAGCAGTAAATCACGTCCCAGCCAGCGCGCCAGCAGGAATGAGCACGAGGAGGCCAGCGTGGCGGCAATTAATGAGAGTAGTGTCCCTAAGAGCGGGCCAAAAACTATTCCTCCCGCGATCACCAGTATGCTTCCTGGTAACAGCAAGAGGGTGGCAATGATGAATAACAGAATATAGAGGCTATAGCCGAAAAATCCGCTCTGGCGGATGAGTGTCTGTAAGTGGGGTAAATCGGTGAGTAGATCGAATAAACCGAAAGCGTGGATAGCGTAAATGACCAGCGCAAAAATAAGACAGGCAAAAAGAAATTTACGCTCAGCGTTCATCGTGGAGTTTCCTATATCAAACTTGATAATAGAGAAGTGGTCAGACAACTAAAAACGCAGAGACGGTATAACAAAGGACGGCAGGCAACAAATCATTACTGACAGTTTGTTGATTTTTCTCAAGGTTAATTCTCCTGACCCAGTTTGAGCCAGGAGAGCTGCTAAATTAGCGGCGGAAGGTCGCCCAGACGGGGGCGTGATCGGACGGTTTTTCCATGCTGCGGATTTCATAGTCGATGCCGGTTTCTACGCAACATTCTGCCAGCGGTTGGCTGGCGAGCAGCAGGTCGATGCGCAGACCACGGTTATCGTCAAAACCTTTTGAGCGGTAATCAAACCATGAGAAACGATCTGCTGTTTGCGGATTCGCATGGCGGAAGGTATCGACCAACCCCCAGCTCATCAGCCTGTCCATCCATTCGCGCTCTTCCGGCAGGAAAGAGCATTTACCGGTACGCAGCCAGCGCTTACGGTTTTCTTCGCCAATGCCGATATCCAGATCTGTAGGGCTGATATTCATATCGCCCATAATCAGTACCGGATTATCACGTTTGAGTTCGGTTTCCAGGTAGTTTTGCAGATTCTGATAAAACTGCGCTTTTGCCGGGAATTTTATCGGATGGTCGCGGCTTTCACCCTGCGGGAAGTAACCGTTGATCACGGTGACATTACCCAGCAGTGAGGGGATTTCCGCCATAATAATCCGCCGCTGCGCCTCTTCGTCGTCACCGGGAAAGCCGCGACGCACGGCAATCGGCGTCTCTTTGGTCAGCAGCGCCACGCCATAATGGCCTTTCTGCCCGTGATAAAACACGTTGTAGCCGAGCTTCGCCACCTCTTCGAGCGGAAACATATCGTCATGAACTTTTGTCTCCTGCAGGCCAATCACATCCGGTTGGTGCTTTTCGACGATGGCTTCAAGCTGGTGAGGTCTGGCGCGCAGGCCGTTGATATTAAAAGAGACAAATTTCATAGTCGCTGCCATTTATTCAGATAAAGAGTGCGTGGATGGTAGCAGAATTTCGCGTTGCTTACCGCCTGTTGTTAAGTGATTTGATCGATGGTTGTTAATGATGTCAACGATGGCGCAAAAAATGCCCGCTTTTGGTGCGCGCTGCGTCAGAATGGCGCAGTAATTTCCAGTAAATTTCGTCAATGATCACAATTCCAGAATTATATTTTACTTCTGCATAACATTGCGTTTTTTATTCTTTTTATTCACCCACATCGCAAACGTATTCACTTTATATGCACTTTAAATGCATATGGTTTGGTTATAACTCCTTGATTTCCAGTTAGCCTCCGCCGTTTATGCACTTTTATCACTGGCTGGCACGAACCCTGCAATCTACATTTACAGCGCAAACATTACTTATTATTAACATATAAATAACGAATTATTTACTGTAGAGGTCGCTATGTCTCAGCCAATTACGCGTGAAAACTTTGATGAATGGATGATACCTGTTTACGCTCCGGCACCCTTTATACCGGTACGTGGCGAAGGTTCGCGCTTGTGGGATCAGCAGGGGAAAGAGTATATCGACTTCGCGGGTGGCATTGCGGTGAACGCGCTGGGCCATGCGCATCCGGAACTGCGTGAAGCGCTGAACGAACAGGCGAGTAAGTTCTGGCATACCGGCAACGGTTACACCAACGAGCCGGTACTGCGACTGGCGAAAAAATTGATCGACGCCACGTTTGCCGATCGCGTCTTCTTTTGTAACTCCGGTGCGGAAGCCAACGAAGCGGCGCTAAAACTGGCGCGTAAATTCGCTCACGACCGCTACGGCAGCCATAAGAGCGGCATCGTGGCGTTCAAAAATGCGTTTCATGGTCGCACGCTGTTTACTGTCAGTGCGGGTGGGCAGCCAGCCTATTCACAGGATTTTGCGCCACTGCCGGCGGATATTCGTCATGCTGCATATAACGATATTAACTCTGCCAGCGCGCTGATTGACGACTCTACCTGTGTGGTGATTGTCGAACCCATCCAGGGGGAAGGCGGTGTGGTGCCAGCCAGCAACGCGTTTTTACAAGGTCTGCGTGAATTGTGTAACCGCCACAATGCGCTGTTGATTTTTGATGAAGTACAAACCGGCGTCGGGCGCACCGGGGAACTGTATGCCTATATGCACTACGGCGTGACGCCTGATCTGTTAACTACCGCCAAAGCGCTGGGCGGCGGTTTCCCGGTCGGTGCGTTGTTGGCAACCGAAGAGTGCGCCCGCGTGATGACCGTTGGCACTCATGGCACCACCTATGGCGGTAATCCGCTGGCCTCGGCGGTGGCAGGCAAAGTGCTGGAGCTCATCAACACACCAGAGATGCTTAATGGCGTTAAACAGCGTCACGACTGGTTTGTTGAGCGTCTTAATACCCTTAATCACCGCTACGGTTTGTTCAGCGAAATTCGCGGCTTAGGTTTGTTGATTGGCTGTGTGCTGAATGCCGATTACGCCGGGCAAGCGAAACAGATCTCTCAGGAAGCGGCGAAAGCAGGCGTGATGGTACTGATTGCAGGTGGCAACGTGGTGCGTTTTGCGCCTGCGCTCAATGTCAGCGAAGAAGAGGTGACGACCGGACTGGATCGCTTTGCAGCTGCTTGCGAACACTTTGTTAGCCGAGGTTCATCATGATGGTCATCCGTCCCGTTGAGCGATCAGATGTCTCGGCGCTGATGCAGCTTGCCAGCAAAACGGGCGGCGGCCTGACGTCGCTTCCCGCCAATGAAGCCACGCTTTCGGCGCGTATCGAAAGGGCAATCAAAACCTGGCAAGGCGAACTGCCCAAAAGTGAGCAGGGCTATGTGTTCGTGCTGGAAGATAGCGAGACAGGCACCGTGGCGGGGATTTGTGCCATTGAGGTGGCGGTTGGGCTGAACGATCCCTGGTACAACTATCGCGTCGGCACGTTGGTTCACGCCTCAAAAGAGCTGAATGTCTATAACGCATTGCCGACGCTGTTTCTCAGTAACGATCACACCGGCAGCAGCGAGCTGTGCACGCTGTTTCTCGACCCGGACTGGCGCAAAGAGGGCAACGGCTATTTGCTGTCGAAATCGCGCTTTATGTTTATGGCGGCTTTTCGCGACAAGTTTAATGACAAAGTGGTTGCTGAAATGCGCGGGGTGATTGACGAACACGGCTATTCACCGTTCTGGCAAAGCCTCGGTAAACGCTTCTTTTCGATGGATTTTAGCCGCGCCGATTTTCTCTGCGGCACCGGGCAAAAGGCATTTATTGCAGAACTGATGCCGAAACATCCGATCTATACCCACTTTTTATCCCAGGAAGCCCAGGACGTCATCGGTCAGGTACATCCGCAAACCGCGCCTGCCCGCGCGGTGCTGGAGAAAGAAGGTTTTCGTTACCGCAACTATATCGACATCTTCGACGGCGGGCCAACGCTTGAGTGTGACATCGACCGCGTGCGCGCCATCCGTAAAAGTCGGCTTGTGGAAGTGGCAGAAGGGCAGCCTGCGCAGGGCGATTTTCCGGCCTGCCTGGTCGCCAATGAAAATTATCACCATTTCCGCGTGGTGCTGGTGCGTACCGATCCGGCAACCGAGCGTTTGATTTTAACCGCCGCACAACTGGATGCCCTCAAATGCCACGCAGGGGATCGCGTTCGTCTGGTGCGCCTGTGCGCAGAGGAGAAAACAGCATGACTTTATGGATTAACGGTGACTGGATAACGGGCCAGGGCGCATCGCGTGTGAAGCGTAATCCGGTATCGGGCGAGGTGTTATGGCAAGGCAATGATGCCGGTGCCGCTCAGGTCGAACAGGCTTGTCGGGCAGCCCGTGCGGCGTTTCCGCGCTGGGCGCGGCTCTCATTGGCTGAACGTCAGGTCGTTGTCGAACGCTTTGCCGGATTGCTGGAAAGCAATAAAGCCGAATTAACCGCGATTATTGCCAGAGAAACGGGTAAGCCGCGCTGGGAAGCGGCAACCGAAGTGACGGCGATGATCAATAAAATCGCGATATCAATTAAGGCGTATCACGTTCGTACCGGCGAGCAGCGTAGTGAAATGCCGGACGGTGCGGCGAGCCTGCGACATCGCCCGCACGGCGTGCTGGCGGTGTTTGGGCCGTATAATTTCCCTGGTCATTTGCCGAACGGACATATCGTTCCGGCATTGCTGGCAGGTAACACCATTATCTTTAAACCCAGCGAACTGACACCGTGGAGTGGCGAAGCGGTAATGCGTTTATGGCAGCAGGCTGGCTTGCCGCCGGGCGTACTGAACCTGGTGCAGGGCGGGCGTGAAACGGGTCAGGCGCTGAGTGCGCTGGAGGATCTCGACGGTTTGCTGTTTACCGGTAGCGCCAATACCGGCTACCAGCTGCATCGCCAGCTCTCCGGTCAGCCGGAGAAAATTCTCGCCCTTGAGATGGGCGGTAATAATCCGCTAATTATCGATGAGGTGGCGGATATCGACGCGGCTGTCCATCTGACCATTCAGTCGGCGTTTGTCACAGCCGGGCAACGCTGCACCTGCGCCCGCCGTTTATTGCTCAAAAGCGGAGCGCAGGGCGATGTGTTTCTTGCTCGTCTGGTTGCCGTCAGCCAGCGATTAACGCCGGGCAACTGGGATGACGAACCGCAGCCGTTTATTGGCGGGCTGATTTCTGAACAGGCCGCACAGCAGGTGGTTACTGCCTGGCAGAAACTGGAAGCGATGGGCGGACGAACCCTGCTTGCGCCGCGCTTATTACAATCAGAGACATCGTTGCTGACGCCGGGGATCATTGAAATGACAGGCGTTGCTGGCGTACCAGATGAAGAGGTGTTCGGGCCGCTTTTGCGCGTCTGGCGTTATGATTCTTTCGAGGAAGCGATTCTAATGGCGAATAACACTCGCTTCGGACTCTCTTGCGGTCTGGTTTCCCCCGAGCGGGAAAAATTCGATCAACTGTTGCTGGAGGCGCGGGCGGGGATTGTTAACTGGAACAAACCGCTTACTGGTGCTGCCAGTACCGCGCCATTCGGCGGCATTGGTGCATCCGGTAACCATCGCCCCAGCGCCTGGTATGCCGCAGATTACTGCGCATGGCCTATGGCGAGCCTGGAGTCGGACTCGTTAACTTTGCCCGCAACGCTTAACCCCGGGCTGGATTTTTCCGATGAGGTGGTGCGATGAACGCCTGGGAAGTTAATTTCGACGGGCTGGTAGGGCTGACGCATCATTACGCTGGCCTGTCGTTTGGTAATGAAGCCTCTACCCGTCACCGTTTTCAGGTGTCTAACCCGCGACAGGCGGCAAAACAGGGCTTACTGAAAATGAAAGCCCTTGCCGATGCGGGATTCCCCCAGGCCGTGATCCCGCCGCACGAGCGTCCGTTTATTCCGGTGCTGCGTCAGTTGGGATTCAGTGGTAGCGATGAGCAGGTACTGGAAAAAGTTGCACGCCAGGCACCGCACTGGCTTTCCAGCGTCAGTTCCGCTTCGCCAATGTGGGTAGCCAATGCGGCAACGATCGCGCCATCTGCCGATACGCTGGATGGCAAAGTGCATCTCACCGTTGCCAACCTGAACAATAAATTTCACCGTTCGCTGGAAGCGCCCGTCACTGAATCGCTGTTAAAAGCGATTTTTAACGACGAAGAGAAATTTAGCGTCCATTCGGCGTTGCCACAGGTAGCGTTGCTCGGTGATGAGGGGGCGGCAAACCACAATCGTCTCGGCGGTCATTACGGTGAACCGGGTATGCAACTTTTTGTCTACGGGCGAGAAGAAGGCAATGATACCCGGCCTTCCCGTTATCCGGCGCGACAGACTCGCGAAGCCAGCGAGGCGGTGGCAAGGCTGAATCAGGTGAATCCCCAACAGGTGATTTTCGCCCAGCAAAACCCGGACGTTATCGACCAGGGCGTTTTTCATAATGACGTGATTGCCGTGAGTAACCGCCAGGTGCTGTTTTGCCACCAACAGGCGTTCGCTCGCCAGTCACAGTTACTGGCAAACCTGCGTGCGCGGGTCAATGGTTTTATGGCGATAGAAGTTCCGGCAACTCAGGTTTCCGTGTCTGATACGGTGTCTACCTATCTGTTTAACAGCCAACTGCTGAGCCGCGATGATGGTTCCATGATGTTGGTGCTGCCTCAGGAGTGTCGGGAACACGCCGGAGTATGGGGTTATCTCAATGAACTCCTTGCCGCTGACAACCCGATTAGCGAACTAAAAGTCTTTGATTTACGTGAAAGCATGGCGAATGGCGGCGGCCCGGCGTGCCTGCGGTTGCGGGTGGTATTGACAGAAGAAGAACGCCGGGCGGTGAATCCGGCGGTGATGATGAACGATACGCTGTTTAATGCGCTCAATGACTGGGTGGATCGTTACTACCGCGATCGCCTTACTGCTGCCGATCTGGCCGACCCGCAATTGCTGCGCGAAGGGCGGGAAGCACTGGATGTATTGAGCCAATTACTGAATCTCGGTTCGGTTTATCCGTTCCAGCGCGAGGGAGGGGGCAATGGATAATTTTCTTGCTCTGACCTTAACGGGTAAAAAACCGGTTATCACCGAGCGAGAAATCAACGGCGTTCGCTGGCGCTGGCTGGGCGATGGTGTGCTGGAACTGACGCCATTAACGCCACCGCAAGGCGCACTGGTGATTTCAGCGGGAATACACGGTAATGAGACGGCACCTGTGGAGATGCTGGACGCGTTGCTTGGCGCGATATCTCACGGCGAGATCCCGTTACGTTGGCGGTTGCTGGTGATCCTCGGGAATCCTCCTGCGCTGAAGCAAGGGAAACGTTATTGCCATAGCGATATGAATCGAATGTTTGGCGGTCGTTGGCAGCTATTTGCTGAAAGCGGAGAAACCTGTCGGGCGCGCGAACTGGAACAGTGCCTGGAAGATTTTTATGACCAGGGCAAAGAATCTGTGCGCTGGCACCTTGATCTACATACCGCAATTCGTGGCTCCTTGCATCCGCAGTTCGGTGTATTACCGCAACGCGACATTCCCTGGGACGAGAAATTTCTGACGTGGCTGGGTGCGGCGGGGCTGGAGGCGCTGGTGTTCCATCAGGAACCTGGTGGTACGTTTACCCATTTCAGCGCCAGACATTTTGGCGCGCTGGCCTGTACGCTGGAACTTGGCAAAGCGTTGCCCTTTGGGCAAAACGATCTTCGCCAGTTTGCAGTAACTGCCAGCGCAATTGCTGCGCTGCTATCTGGTGAGAGTGTCGGTATCGTGAGAACACCGCCGCTCCGTTATCGGGTGGTTTCGCAAATTACTCGCCACTCGCCGTCCTTCGAAATGCATATGGCAAGTGACACGCTGAATTTTATGCCGTTTGAGAAAGGAACATTGCTGGCGCAGGACGGAGAGGAACGTTTTACCGTAACCCATGATGTAGAGTATGTGTTATTCCCTAATCCGTTGGTAGCGTTGGGATTACGCGCGGGATTAATGCTCGAAAAAATAAGCTAATACTTACCCGCAGAAATCATTCTGCGGGTATTAAGTTGCTTTCTTATAAATTAATACAGATTAATCCTGGTTATTTGCTTTATTTATCACCAGTCATCCGGTATAGTTCTTCATAATCTCTGCAAAATCATCGTGTTGTAATATTCTCTCATCACTCTCCATCAAATTTTCTTTTTTTCTCCATAATTGGCGCAAAAGTGTTTTTTACACTTTCATTGTTTTACCGTTGCTCTGATTAATTGACGCTAAAGTCAGTAAAGTTAATCTCGTCAACACGGCACGCTACTTAAGAAAGCCGTAATAAATAACTGAAAGGAAGGATATAGAATATGCGTAAATTAACTGCACTGTTTGTTGCCTCTACCCTGGCTCTTGGCGCGGCTAACCTGGCCCATGCCGCAGACACCACTACCGCAGCACCGGCTGACGCGAAGCCGATGATGCACCACAAAGGCAAGTTCGGTCCGCATCAGGACATGATGTTCAAAGACCTGAACCTGACCGACGCGCAGAAACAGCAGATCCGCGAAATCATGAAAGGCCAGCGTGACCAGATGAAACGTCCGCCGCTGGAAGAACGCCGCGCAATGCATGACATCATTGCCAGCGATACCTTCGATAAAGTAAAAGCTGAAGCGCAGATCGCAAAAATGGAAGAACAGCGCAAAGCTAACATGCTGGCGCACATGGAAACCCAGAACAAAATTTACAACATCCTGACGCCGGAACAGAAAAAGCAATTTAATGCTAATTTTGAGAAGCGTCTGACAGAACGTCCAGCGGCAAAAGGTAAAATGCCTGCAACTGCTGAATAATCTTTCAGCCAAAAAACTTAAGACCGCCGGTCTTGTCCACTACCTTGCAGTAATGCGGTGGACAGGATCGGCGGTTTTCTTTTCTCTTCTCAAACAGTTGTAAAAAAAGCCTGATCACCACTAACGTAAATCACCCGAGTTTCCGATAACCATCCACGGTTACCTGAACGATAACAATGAAAAGAACGGGCCGGGAGCGAGTATGGAATACTTTGATATGCGTAAAATGTCGGTGAATCTGTGGCGAAATGCTGCCGGTGAAACGCGCGAAATTTGCACGTTCCCACCGGCAAAACGTGATTTTTACTGGCGTGCCAGCATTGCATCCATCGCGGCGAATGGGGAGTTTTCTTTGTTTCCCGGCATGGAAAGGATAGTGACGTTGCTGGAAGGCGGCGAGATGCTCCTTGAAAGCGCAGACCGCTTTAACCATACCTTAAAACCGTTCCAGCCTTTTGCCTTTGCAGCGGACCAGGTGGTAAAAGCGAAACTGACGGCAGGGCAGATGTCGATGGATTTCAACATCATGATACGCCTGGATGTCTGTAAGGCGAAAGTCAGAATTGCCGAACGTACGTTTACTACCTTTGGCTCACGCGGCGGGGTGGTGTTTGTGATTAACGGGGCGTGGCAACTGGGCGATAAATTGCTCACTACCGACCAGGGCGCGTGCTGGTTCGATGGCAGGCACACCCTGCGGCTTTTACAACCGCAAGGTAAACTGTTGTTCAGTGAAATCAACTGGCTCGCTGGTCATTCGCCGGATCAAGTTCAGTAATTTCATAGTTACCGGAAAGCAGCGGCTTACAAAGAATTTTATAACCGTCGTGATCAAACCCGGCGGGTGTCCGAATTAACGTTGTCGCTTCTTCCAGCGAATTAACCGCCCCCAGCCACAGCCAGTTTTGAATAATATGATATTGAGTCATTTCCGGGTGCTGTTCTTTCAGCGCCACCGCCCCTTGCCAAGGCCAACACACCACCCGCAAACGCTCCAGAGACTGGCGCAAGCGTAGCGCATGTTCCTCATGGCTCTCTTTACCGCAGCATGCTCCGGCGCAACGTTTTAGCGCTGAACGAAAACATGCACGACCGCGACTTAACGGTTCCAGTCCCAGCAGGCCATAACAAAGTTTTTGTTCATCAGCGATGGTCTGCAATGCTTGCAAAGCTGCGCGCCTATTGGCAAACAGGCCAAACAGGTTGGGGGCTCGTGAAAAATCCACCTCTTTGGCATACACCACATCGACGCGCTTTTCATTTAATTGCAGGGCACAGAGCTGGCGATTGCGGCGCAACCGTTTATTAAACAGCGGCTGTTGTTCTTTGATTAATCGCGCTTCAAGGAGCAGAGCGCCGATTTCACCGGCGGTACATATCCAGCTGATCCGTCGGGATTGCCGTAGCATGGCGGCTTCATCCGGGGTACGTAAATGAGAAAGGACGCGGCTGCGGATGTTAACGCTTTTGCCGATATAGAGCGGCATGGTGTCACTTTCACCATGAAACAGATACACCCCTGGTCGGGTGGGTAAGTCATTAAGGAATGAACGTAAATGTTCGGGATATTCATAAATTGCCGCAGCTTCAAATTCGAGCCGCGGAGAAGTTAAACGCCGTACCACTGTTGACTCCGAATGCTGGTTATCTATCCAGTGTAACAGGCGGGAAGCGATTAAAAAAGAGGCGGGTCGATGACAAAGGTTACACCGTCTGACGTGCTACGCCTGTCAGGCCTATTCGACTCCTGCAATGTATTGAATTTGCATAGTTTTATAGGTCGAATAAGGCGTTCACGCCGCATCCGGCGTGAACAAATTACTCTTTTTCGCACAATCCAATATGTGCAAATTATTACTTTTTCCAGAAATCATCGAAAACGGTAATTGGCGGACGGCGTTTATGTTCGGTTTTCAGATACCAGTTCTCTATTGTTCTGGCGACCTGTTGAGGTACGTTTTTCCCTTCCAGATAGTCGTCGATATTGTCATAGGTCACGCCGAGTGCCACTTCATCTGGCAGAGAAGGGCGATCATCTTCCAGATCGGCCGTTGGCGCTTTCTTATAAAGGTGTTCCGGGCAAGCTAATGCCGCCAGTAACTGTTTACCCTGACGTTTGTTGAGACGATACAGCGGATTAATGTCCGTACCGCCGTCACCATATTTAGTGAAGAATCCGGTAATGGCTTCTGCTGCATGATCGGTGCCCACCACGACACCGCTGGTCATACCCGCAATGCTATATTGTGCTTTCATCCGCTCACGCGCTTTTTCATTGCCACGGACAAAATCGCTCAGTTCAATGCCTGCTTCCCGCAATGCCTGTTCGCTGGCCAATACCGCGCCCTTGATATTAACGGTTAATACGCGATCCGGTTGAATAAAGGCAATGGCATCCTGGCAATCTTGTTCGTCGGCCTGAACACCATAGGGCAGGCGTACGGCAATAAATTGCAGTGATTCGTTGCCGGTTTCCAGGCGCAGCTCATTAATCGCCATCTGGCACAGCTTTCCGGCAAGCGTGGAGTCCTGACCGCCGCTGATCCCGAGCACCAGTGATTTAATGAACGGATAAGTTTGCAGGTAGCTTTTCAGAAAATCGACACTACGACGAATTTCCTCTTCAGCATTAATCTGCGGTTTTGCGCCCAGCGCCTTTATTATTTGTTGTTGCAATGTCATTGAACCCCTCCAGACAGAAAAGACAAAACTTCCTTAAAGCTAACCCGTTGCTACTGAAACGACAAGCGACAGCGGGCTGAATGGTGGTTAAAACGTCATACAGGAATCCTCTGAAAGCGGAGCCGTTTCGTTCACGGGCTTGAAAAAGCGCCCAATGTATTCCAGGCTTATCTAACACGCTGATAAACAAGAGGACGGAATATGAACAAGAATATGGCAGGAATTCTGAGTGCAGCGGCGGTATTAACCATGCTGGCGGGTTGTACGGCTTATGATCGTACCAAAGACCAGTTTGTACAGCCTGTGGTGAAAGACGTCAAAAAAGGCATGAGCCGGGCGCAGGTTGCACAAATTGCGGGTAAACCTTCGTCTGAAGTGAGCATGATCCATGCTCGCGGTACTTGCCAGACCTACATCCTGGGTCAACGTGATGGTAAAGCAGAAACCTACTTTGTCGCGTTAGATGATACCGGACATGTCATCAACTCCGGTTATCAGACCTGTGCTGAATACGACACTGATCCACAGGCTGCGAAGTAATCAATTCGTCTGAAAGCTTGAGTAACAACGGAAACCGGCCATTGCGCCGGTTTTTTTTGGCCTGAGTTCTTAATTATCTTCGCGAATTATTTGCCCGAAATGTGAAGAGGGTCATAACCACAGGTCAAGGAGAAACAATTTATAAGGTCAAAGAAATACTATTGCTCAGGTCTATACCGTATACTCCTTTCAGCCACAAAAAAAGTCATGTTGGTTTCGCAAGTTACCCAGAGCATGGAAGCAGGTTAAGGCTTGCGGAGTGTCTGGCTGACAGATAATCGTCGATGAGGGCAGTTTTATGGAAAAGAAACACATTTATCTGTTTTGTTCTGCGGGCATGTCTACCTCTTTACTGGTATCAAAAATGCGCGCACAGGCAGAAAAATATGAAGTTCCGGTCATTATTGAAGCATTTCCGGAAACACTGGCTGGTGAAAAAGGTCAGAATGCCGATGTCGTGTTATTAGGGCCGCAGATTGCTTATATGTTGCCCGAAATCCAGCGTTTGTTACCCAACAAACCGGTTGAAGTAATTGACTCGCTGCTTTATGGCAAAGTCGATGGTTTAGGCGTGCTTAAGGCTGCGGTTGCAGCGATTAAAAAAGCCGCAGCAAATTAATTTATTTTAAATTTTCCCGTCAAAGAGTTATTTCATAAATCAATACCGCAATATTTAAATTGCGGTTTTTAAGGGTATTTTTCTATGAGTAATGTTATTGCATCGCTTGAAAAGGTACTCCTCCCTTTTGCAGTTAAAATAGGAAAGCAGCCACACGTTAATGCAATCAAAAATGGCTTTATTCGCTTAATGCCGTTAACCCTTGCGGGGGCCATGTTTGTATTAATTAACAACGTTTTTCTAAGCTTTGGGGAGGGGTCGTTTTTTTATTCCTTAGGTATTCGCCTCGACGCCTCAACCATTGAAACACTTAATGGTCTGAAAGGTATTGGCGGCAACGTATATAACGGAACATTAGGAATAATGTCTTTAATGGCACCGTTCTTTATTGGCATGGCGCTGGCAGAAGAGCGTAAAGTCGATGCGCTGGCGGCTGGGTTGTTATCCGTTGCAGCATTTATGACCGTCACCCCATATAGTGTCGGTGAGGCCTATGCGGTTGGTGCAAACTGGTTAGGTGGGGCGAATATCATCTCCGGGATTATTATTGGCCTGGTGGTGGCAGAAATGTTTACCTTTATTGTCCGCCGCAATTGGGTCATTAAACTGCCCGACAGCGTACCTGCTTCAGTATCGCGTTCCTTCTCGGCATTAATTCCCGGCTTTATTATTCTTTCCGTGATGGGGATTATTGCCTGGGCGTTGAATACCTGGGGCACCAACTTCCATCAGATCATTATGGATACCATCTCAACCCCACTGGCATCGTTGGGTAGCGTGGTGGGCTGGGCCTATGTGATCTTTGTTCCACTGCTCTGGTTCTTCGGTATTCATGGCGCGCTGGCGCTGACCGCACTGGACAACGGCATTATGACGCCGTGGGCACTGGAAAATATCGCGACCTATCAGCAATATGGTTCCGTCGAAGCGGCGCTGGCAGCCGGTAAGACCTTCCATATCTGGGCCAAGCCGATGCTGGACTCCTTTATTTTCCTTGGGGGCAGTGGTGCGACTTTAGGCCTGATCCTGGCTATCTTTATCGCCTCTCGCCGTGCTGATTATCGTCAGGTGGCAAAACTGGCGCTGCCGTCCGGCATCTTCCAGATTAACGAACCGATTCTGTTTGGTCTGCCAATTATCATGAACCCGGTGATGTTTATCCCGTTTGTACTGGTACAACCGATTCTGGCGGCAATCACCCTCGCAGCGTACTACATGGGCATTATTCCTCCGGTGACCAATATTGCACCGTGGACCATGCCAACCGGTCTGGGAGCCTTCTTTAACACCAACGGTAGCGTCGCCGCATTGCTGGTCGCACTCTTCAACCTTGGCATCGCAACGTTAATTTATCTGCCCTTTGTTGTGGTGGCTAACAAAGCACAAAATGCGATTGATAAAGAAGAGAGCGAAGAAGATATCGCTAACGCCCTGAAATTTTAATCGATGCCGGTACGGGTAATCGTGCCGGTAAGAAAAGAGAGGAACGATGTATGATGGATCTCGATAACATTCCCGATACGCAAACGGAAGCTGAAGAGCTGGAAGAAGTGGTGATGGGGCTGATCATCAACTCCGGACAAGCGCGCAGCCTGGCGTATGCGGCACTGAAACAGGCGAAGCAGGGCGATTTTGCCGCAGCAAAAGCCATGATGGATCAGTCACGGATGGCATTGAATGAAGCGCATCTGGTACAGACGAAACTGATTGAAGGCGATGCGGGCGAAGGTAAGATGAAAGTGAGTCTGGTGCTGGTCCACGCTCAGGATCATTTAATGACGTCCATGCTTGCGCGTGAACTGATTACTGAATTAATTGAGCTTCATGAAAAACTGAAGGCATAAGGAGTCGATGATGCAGCCAGTGATTAACGCGCCGGAAATTGCCACTGCCCGAGAACAGCAGTTGTTTAATGGCAAAAACTTCCATGTGTTTATCTATAACAAAACTGAGAGTATCAGCGGACTGCATCAGCACGACTATTATGAATTTACTCTGGTATTAACCGGGCGTTATTTCCAGGAGATTAACGGTAAGCGCGTGTTACTGGAACGGGGCGATTTTGTTTTTATTCCGTTAGGTTCGCACCATCAAAGTTTTTATGAGTTTGGTGCCACGCGCATATTGAACGTTGGGATCAGTAAACGCTTTTTTGAGCAGCATTACCTGCCATTGTTGCCTTATTGCTTTGTCGCTTCGCAGGTATACCGGACCAATAACGCTTTTCTCACCTATGTGGAAACAGTGATTTCTTCATTGAATTTCCGCGAAACAGGGCTGGAAGAGTTTGTTGAGATGGTTACTTTTTATGTCATTAACCGTTTACGTCATTACCGCGAAGAACAGGTGATTGATGATGTACCGCAGTGGCTGAAAAGTACGGTAGAAAAGATGCATGATAAAGAGCAGTTTAGTGAATCGGCGCTGGAGAATATGGTGACGTTGTCAGCCAAATCACAGGAATATTTGACGCGAGCGACTCAACGATATTATGGCAAAACGCCAATGCAGATTATTAATGAAATCCGTATTAATTTTGCCAAAAAACAACTGGAAATGACCAACTATTCAGTGACGGATATTGCGTTTGAGGCCGGTTATAGTAGCCCGAGTTTGTTTATTAAAACGTTTAAGAAATTAACGTCCTTTACGCCTAAGAGCTATCGTAAGAAATTGACTGAATTTAATCAGTAAGTCGTTATACCTGACAATTCACATATCTGTCCTGTTGCTGGATTATTTATGTCCGGGGGGGCAGATATGCCAGATATCAGTATTCTGTACTGAAGGGAGAAATTATGAGCCAGAAATTAAAAGTCGTCACTATTGGTGGCGGGAGCAGCTATACCCCGGAGTTACTGGAAGGATTTATTAAGCGTTATCACGAATTGCCGGTCAGCGAATTATGGCTGGTGGATGTCGAAGGTGGTAAAGCGAAACTGGATATTATTTTCGATCTCTGCCAACGGATGATTGATAACGCTGGCGTCCCGATGAAGCTTTATAAAACGCTGGATCGCCGCGAAGCATTGAAAGATGCTGATTTCGTTACTACCCAACTGCGCGTTGGCCAATTACCGGCGCGTGAACTGGATGAACGTATTCCATTAAGTCATGGTTATCTTGGTCAGGAAACCAACGGCGCGGGCGGTTTGTTTAAAGGTCTGCGTACCATTCCGGTGATTTTTGACATCGTAAAAGATGTCGAAGAACTTTGTCCGAATGCATGGGTGATTAACTTCACTAACCCGGCGGGAATGGTCACTGAAGCCGTTTATCGTCATACCGGATTTAAACGCTTTATCGGCGTGTGTAATATTCCGATCGGCATGAAGATGTTTATTCGCGATGTTCTGATGCTGAAAGACAGCGATGATTTATCTATCGATTTGTTCGGCCTCAACCATATGGTGTTCATTAAGGATGTGCTGGTAAATGGCAAGTCGCGCTTTGCCGAATTGCTTGATGGTGTGGCGTCAGGACAGTTAAAAGCGTCCTCTGTAAAAAATATTTTCGATCTGCCATTTAGTGAGGGCTTAATTCGTTCGTTGAATCTGCTGCCATGTTCTTATCTGCTGTATTACTTCAAGCAGAAAGAGATGCTGGCTATTGAAATGGGCGAATACTACAAAGGCGGCGCACGAGCGCAGGTAGTACAGAAAGTCGAGAAACAACTTTTTGAGCTGTATAAAAACCCGGAGTTGAAAGTTAAGCCGAAAGAACTGGAACAGCGCGGTGGGGCTTATTACTCTGATGCAGCGTGCGAAGTGATCAACGCTATCTACAACGACAAGCAAGCAGAACATTACGTTAATATCCCGCATCATGGGCATATTGATAATATTCCGGCAGACTGGGCGGTAGAAATGACCTGTAAGCTGGGGCGCGATGGCGCGACGCCACATCCGCGCATTACGCATTTCGATGATAAAGTGATGGGGCTGATTCACACCATTAAAGGCTTCGAGATTGCTGCCAGCAACGCCGCACTTAGCGGAGAATTTAACGATGTGTTACTGGCGCTAAACCTTAGTCCGTTGGTGCATTCCGATCGCGATGCTGAGCTGCTGGCACGCGAGATGATTCTGGCGCACGAGAAATGGCTGCCAAACTTTGCCGACTGCATCGCAGAGCTTAAAAAAGCACATTAACCGAGGCTGATTATGGAACGCTTACTGATTGTTAATGCCGATGATTTTGGCTTAAGCAAAGGTCAGAACTACGGCATTATCGAGGCCTGTCGCAATGGGATTGTCACGTCGACGACGGCGCTGGTGAATGGGCAGGCTATTGACCATGCGGTGCAGTTGAGTCGTGATGAACCGAGTCTGGCCATAGGGATGCACTTTGTCCTTACTATGGGTAAGCCACTGACAGCTATGCCGGGGTTAACCCGCGATGGTGTGCTGGGAAAATGGATCTGGCAGTTGGCAGAAGAAGATGCTTTACCGCTGGAAGAAATTACTCAGGAGCTTGCCAGTCAGTATTTGCGTTTCATTGAGCTATTTGGACGCAAACCTACGCATCTTGATAGCCATCATCATGTGCATATGTTCCCGCAGATTTTCCCGATTGTTGCCAGGTTTGCGGCAGAGCAGGGCATTGCGTTGCGGGCGGATCGTCAGATGGCGTTTGATTTGCCGGTCAACCTGCGCACTACCCAGGGATTCAGCAGTGCATTCTACGGTGAAGAGATCAGTGAGTCGCTGTTCCTGCAAGTGCTGGATGACGCAGGCCATCGGGGTGATCGTTCGCTGGAGGTGATGTGTCATCCGGCGTTTATCGATAATACTATCCGTCAGAGTGCTTACTGTTTTCCACGCTTAACGGAGCTGGATGTGTTGACATCAGCGTCGTTGAAAGGTGCTATCGCTCAGCGTGGTTATCGGTTGGGGAGTTATCGGGATGTGTAAGTGAGGATGTTTGCCAGATGCGGCGTGAACCTTGCATCCGGCGATTAATTCCTACAAAGGCGGCGTAACTGCGCCGCTTGAGACTGCTGACAAACGCAAAACTGCCTGATGCGCTTCGCTTATCAGGCCTACGCGTTTCCTGCAATATATTGAATTTGCACAGTTTTGTAGGCCGGATAAGGCGTTCACGCCGCATCCGGCATAAACAAAGCGCACTATGTAAATCATTTGAGGCGGCGCAATTGCGCCGCCTCCCATCAGGCAGGAATTTTGTCAATCTTAGGAATGCGTGACCACACGCGGTGTGCTGCCATCAGCGTTAGCAGTTCATCCATAAAACTACCGTCAGCGCTGTCAGCTTCCACAATCCCTTCTTCACCCTGGTCAGCGACCTTGATTGTTGCTTTAAACTTGCGCGCGTCACCCGCCAGCGCAATCGGTTTAAGGTGTTTGTAGGCTTCCATCAGGTAGTAGTTGGCATCGCCGTTGTCAGCGATATCCGCGATATTGCCGCAAGGGACAATGACCGCATCGACCGTCAGCGAAGGTGCACCGGCAAAGGTAGCGGCTATAGGCAACACCGTACCGTCATCCGCAGTCACTTCACCCATTCGGGAGTAGAGCAGTTTGGCATGAACGCCTTTGGCCTTCAGCGCCTTGAGAATGGCCAGAAGGTCTGCCGATCTCACTTCATCATTAAGTAAAATCGCTACCACGCGACCTTTCACATCACCGTCAGGAATGGCGTACAAACTTAAGGATGGATCCTTTTTCAGACCGTTGACGTCCGGAGGTGGGGTGATATTCAGCTGGTCGTCAGTCAGTTCGATACCGAGATTTTTCGCCACCGCCTGGGCCAGAGTGAGATCAATATGCGCCAGCTGGTCAACAACGCGCTCACGAATATACGGACGAACGACTTTGCTTAACTCAAAACTGAAACCATCGACAATATGGCGCTGCTCAAATGGCGTCTGACTTAGCCAGAACAGACGCGGATGGGAATAATATTCGCCAAACGATGGGCTGCGCTCGCGAACTTTATTGCCTTCCACGCGCTCCTGGTATGATTCAAAACCGCCGCGTTTCGGCCCCGGCGGTGTTTCGCGCGGCCAGTTATCGTTAATCGAGTTCGGTTCGTAATTAGCCGGGTTAGTGTCGATCCCCATGCGATGCATGCCGTCACGCTGGAAATTATGGTAAGGGCAGGTCGGACGGTTAATCGGAATCTCATGGAAATTTGGCCCGCCAAGACGACTGATTTGTGTATCGGTATAGGAGAATAAACGCCCCTGCAACAGCGGATCGTTGGTGAAGTCCAGACCAGGAACAATATGACCTGGATGGAATGCTGCTTGTTCGTTTTCGGCAAAGAAGTTATCCGGGTTGCGATTGAGCACCATTTTGCCGACACGCTGAACGGGCACCAGTTCTTCCGGGATAAGTTTGGTTGGATCGAGAAGATCGAAGTCGAACTTGAATTCATCTTCTTCAGGAATCAACTGGAAGCCCAGTTCGTATTCCGGAAAATCGCCTGCTTCAATGGCTTCCCACAACTCGCGGCGGTGGAAGTCCGGGTCACGTCCGGTGAGTTTTTGTGCTTCATCCCAAACGAGTGAGGCTTTACCTGCCAGTGGTTTCCAGTGGAAACGTACAAACGTTGCCTTCCCTTCGGCATTAATCAGGCGGAAGGTGTGAATACCGAAGCCTTCCATGGTGCGGTAACTGCGGGGGATGCCGCGATCCGACATCGCCCACATCACGTTGTGCAGAGTTTCAGGTTGCAGAGAAACATAATCCCAGAAAGTATCGTGGGCACTTTGCCCTTGTGGAATTGCCCAGTGCGGTTCTGGTTTTACCGCATGAACAAAATCGGGGAATTTATGCGCATCCTGGATAAAGAAGATTGGCGTGTTATTGCCAACGAGGTCAAAAATACCCTCTTCAGTATAGAACTTGGTGGCAAAACCACGGATATCACGCACGGTATCGGCAGAGCCAGCGCCACCCTGAACGGTAGAGAACCTAACAAATACTGGGGTGATTTTGTTCGGATCTGAGAGGAAATCCGCTTTGGTGATATCGCTTAAGCTTTTATATGGCTGGAAATAACCGTGAGCTGCTGATCCGCGTGCATGAACAATACGTTCCGGGATGCGCTCATGGTCAAAGTGGGTGATTTTCTCGCGCAGAATAAAATCTTCCAGCAGCGTTGGACCACGGTTACCGGCACGCAGTGAGTTTTGATCATCGGCGATGCGCACGCCCTGATTAGTGGTCAGCGCATAATTTTCACTGCCTTTGCGTACGTCTTCCAGAGAATTAAGTTTTTCGTTACGTGTATCAGGGGCTTTCAGGCTCCCAGGGGCGGTAGGTTGTGCACCTGGCGGTGTTGGTTCAGCCGCTGGACGATGAGATCCGTCCTCAGGTGCCAGTGAGTCCATCCCCGGTTTCGCTTCGCTGGAATCGTGTAGTGGTGACTGGTGCTGATGTGGGTTCTTTTCGTTTTGTTGCGACATTGAACTCGTCTCCTTAATTTATTACTGAAAGGGCCGCTGTTTTGGTCAAAAAACTCTCTAACTATAGACCACCAGCCAGACCCCGCTTCGGAGACTATTCTGGAAACGGTGTTATGAAATACACGCAAAGCGGGACGTACAGGGGCTAAATCGGCTAAACTACAGTTTTTCTGATTTTTAATATGCGTTTAGTGAAGCCAGTAATGAAGAAACCGCTCCGCCAGCAAAACCGCCAGATTATTAGCTATGTCCCACGCACGGAACCCGCGCCGCCAGAACATGCGATAAAGATGGATTCGTTTCGTGATGTCTGGATGCTGCGTGGCAAATATGTTGCGTTTGTACTGATGGGAGAGTCATTTCTGCGCTCACCGGCGTTTACTGTGCCTGAATCCGCCCAGCGTTGGGCAAATCAGATCCGCCAGGAAGGGGAAGTGACTGAGTAAGGATTACGTACCTCCCGGTTTTGCCGGGAGTTACATGGCCTGAAATTTTGTATTTCATTGCTACATTCATTCAAACCACCTGTAACAAAAAGCTGCCTTTGACGATCTATTGCTATAAATAAGTGATCTTTTTTCTTTAATTGTTTATTTATTTTAAAATGGTTAAGTTTTGCTAATCATGATGAGCTATTTTTGATAGTTCATCCTGTGGCGTCGCTCTTAAACTTATATTGTAAATGACTTAGATTTAAATGAGATAATAATTTTGTTAACAATATGAGGCGGGAGATGTTTTCTACAAACTTAATACAGAGTAATTATGGTGATTTAAATATTAAAAGCCTGGCTTTCGACTCTTTTAAAGAAAGGCTGCAGTCTACTATGACAGCACTCACTTTCTTTATATCAACGGGTCAATGTGACTGCGATGAAATAGCAGAATCAAACTTTAATTATATGATTGCCTATATGTCTAACATTAACTATGATGCCTCAAAGCCAGGAGCGCCAGCACTTAGTTTTGATACATATCTGCAGGACAATGTTAAATATAAAGTAATAATTAATAATCTTTATGGTAGTGAAATTCGGATAAGAGGTATAAATAAAGATTTTATTGGAATGGATGTCACTTCTGTGTTTCGCCCAGAAAAAATGACGAATTTGATCAATATAAAAAACAGGTTGGTTATTCATTATTTAAGGACTATATACTATGAACAAAATTATATACATCCTGTCGGGAGCATTTTTGCTGCGATTCAAAAAAATGAGAGTCTCCTAAAGTTTCCTTCGATAATATCAATGCTTAATATCAATCTTCTTTTTAATCCACTAAATCTTCCGGGAATGGGAAGTGGTATACTTGAAGATATTATGAGTATTCCAGATAGTTCACTTAGAAAACGTCTCGGGTATGAGGTTTTAAGCTTCTCGCTACAGGCACATTCATTGAGCCAGGAATGTATTGATAAGTTGGACATTTTTTTCGCTGACGATCTGTTTAAATATGAGTCAGTATGCATCGCCGCGATGGAACATTTAAAAAGTAAGGCAACGGCCCCTATATGAAACGGACCGTTGCCAGCATAAGAATTAATGGTGTGCCAGTTCGGCGTCGTCTTCGCTATCCAGAATGGCTTTATCGGTTTGCTTCAGCCACTGGCTGGTCAGCGTGCCAGCTGTCATCGAGCCACTAACGTTTAGCGCCGTACGGCCCATGTCGATAAGCGGTTCAACGGAGATTAACAGCGCCACCAGGGTTACTGGCAGGCCCATCGCAGGCAGCACAATCAGTGCGGCGAAAGTTGCACCACCACCGACACCGGCAACGCCTGCGGAGCTAACGGTAACAATACCGACCAGCGTCGCAATCCACATCGGGTCCAGCGGGTTAATGCCAACCGTAGGCGCAACCATCACCGCCAGCATTGCCGGATACAAACCGGCGCAGCCGTTCTGACCAATGGTTGCACCGAAAGAGGCGGCGAAACTGGCGATGGATTCAGGAACGCCCAGACGACGCGTTTGTGCTTCCACATTCAGTGGGATAGACGCAGCACTGGAACGGCTGGTAAAGGCAAACGTCAGCACAGGCCATACCTTACGGAAGTACTTCAGCGGACTCACGCCATTAATGCCCAGCAGAATGCCATGCACTGCAAACATAATCAGCAGACCGAGGTAGGACGCGACAACGAAACTTCCCAGTTTGATGATGTCTTGCAAGTTAGAACCTGCAACCACTTTGGTCATTAGAGCCAGAACGCCGTAAGGGGTCAACTGCATGACCAGGCGAACCAGTTTCATCACCCAGCTTTGTAGGGTATCGATAGCGGCTAAGACGCGTTCACCTTTCGGCGCATCATCCTTCAGCAGTTTCAATGCAGCTACGCCGAGGAATGCGGCAAAAATTACCACGCTGATAATTGACGTCGGATTGGCTCCGGTAAGATCGGCAAACGGGTTTTTCGGGATAAAGGACAAGACCAGCTGCGGAACGCTCAGATCAGAGACTTTACCAACATAGTTACTTTCAATGGCGTTCAGACGTGCAGTTTCTGCACCACCCTGAACCAGACCTTCAGCCGTCAAACCAAACAGGTTGGTGACCAGCACACCGACCAGCGCCGCAATCAGCGTGGTAAACAAAAGCGTACCGATGGTCAGAAAACTGATTTTGCCTAACTGAGATGCGTTATGCAGACGGGCAACCGCGCTCAGAATAGAGGCGAAGACTAACGGCATAACGATCATTTGCAGCAGTTGAACATAGCCGTTACCAACGATGTTAAACCACTGTACAGAATCTTTAAGTACCTGGCTGTCAGAACCATAAATGGTATGCAGGGCAAGGCCAAAAACCACACCCATCACCAGACCCACCAGCACTTTTTTCGCCAGACTCCACTGTTTATGGCGGGTCTGAGCCAGCGCAAACAGCAGTACAACGAACACCACGATGTTCGCAATTAATGGAAAGTTCATCCCCGTTCTCCTGATCTTATTATTTCTATCACTGCGTAGCAGTCATAGTGTTGGCGCAAGATTAACAGAACTGTGAGCTGGCTCTTATATTCAAATGGAATTGCTTATTCCAGAAAGGTGATTTTTGCCTTTTTAGTATTCAACCTGATGCTTAATAAGCCGATGAAACTGGATCTGCAAGGTATTGATCATTTGCGATGACCAACGAACAGCGCTGTTCTCGGGTAATGAATGGGGCATCCATACCGACCAGACAAATAATGCCATGCAGATAAAACGTTCCAGTTGGTTGCCCTTTTGGGGAACCAGGATAGGCAAGCGGAAACGCCAGCGGCATGGCCAGAGCAGGGGAACACCGGCGGGTGTCAGCATATCGGCAAGTATGTGGCTCAAATAACCCAGCACCATTCCTTGTAGCGCATCAGCCGGAATGAACCAGCCTTCCGGAACCTTAAGGTAAAAGGTTGCCAGCAGCGCAAATACCGCCAGCAGACTGTGGGTAAAACCACGATGCCCAAAAGCGCGGGCGATCGGTTTTGATATCCATTTTAATCGCTGCCCAAGAAACGACTTTGGGTGATCGATGTCCGGTAACAAACACGTCAGGATTGCGGAAGGGACAATATGCCACCAGTCACCCTGTGCCAGCACGGGCGTCAGCTCGGCATTTTTGGCAAATACCGCACAAGCAATAGAAAAGAGAAGGTGACCTTCCGCCGTCATGATAAAACTCACTAAACTGTCGATACGTACAGTATAGGATTTTTATACAGTGCACGGAAGTGGTGACGGTGTAACTCTTTCTCTTAAATTGACGATTAATCCGTCAGTTGAATGCAATTTCAGATAAAGAACCAGGGGCAGCGAGATCACTGCCCCTGGTCATTAACCGAGAAGGTCTTTTGCGGTGAGTTCTGTCAGCGATGAGAGTTTGACGTCTGCTAATACAAAACGTGGATCATTTTGCGCTTCTGGCGCAGGAACGACGATGGAACGCATGCGGGCTGCTTTAGAGGCGATCATGCCATTTACCGAATCTTCCAGCGCTACGCAGGTCAGAGGGTCAACGCCCAGTTTTGCTGCGCAGTCGAGATATACTTGCGGATGCGGCTTGCTGTAAGGCAGTTTTTCGGCCGAGGCGAGGGCATCGAAACTGTCGCGTAAGTCAAACATGGTCAACACTTTTTTCAGCATATGTAGTGGTGACGCGGAGGCCAGTCCCACCAATAAACCTTGTTCTTTGCATAACGCAACGGCTTCGCGCACGCCTGGTAATAATGGACGTGTCTCTTCAACCAGTGAAATGGCACGGGCAATAACCCGTTCTACTACTTCCTGACGGCTTGGCCCATTCCACGGTTGCCGGGCGTACCAAAGATCGACCACCATATCGATGCGTAAACCTAAGGTGTCCGGCAGCTCGTTACGACGGGAGATATCCACCCCCAGGCTTGCCATCACATCCAGTTCGGCTCGATCCCATAAAGGTTCTGAGTCGATAAGTAATCCATCCATATCAAAAATTGCAGCAAGAATCTGACGCGGGGTTGACATTACAACCTCTCCTTTAGAGCATTATGTGTAAGGTATTAAGCCGTGCTTATGATTAAGCGCCTATCATATCGCCTTTAAAGAATGGGCGAAAACAGATATCTACAGGTAAACTAAGTGAAACGACGCGTCTTAATCAAGGAGAACTCATGACGTATCAACAAGCTGGACGCATTGCTGTTTTGAAAAGGATTTTGGGTTGGGTGATTTTTATACCTGCATTGATCTCTACATTGATTTCTTTGCTGAAATTTATGAATACCCGACAGGAAAACCAGGAAGGCATTAATGCGGTCATGCTCGACTTTACTCATGTCATGATCGATATGATGCAGGCGAATACGCCTTTTTTGAATCTATTCTGGTATAACTCCCCGACGCCCAATTTTAATGGTGGCGTGAACGTTATGTTCTGGGTGATTTTCATCCTGATTTTTGTCGGACTGGCGTTGCAGGATTCCGGTGCCCGGATGAGTCGCCAGGCGCGCTTCTTGCGGGAAGGTGTTGAAGATCAACTCATTCTGGAAAAAGCCAAAGGGGAAGAGGGGCTAACGCGTGAACAAATTGAGTCCCGTATTGTTGTTCCGCACCATACTATTTTCCTGCAGTTTTTCTCACTGTATATCCTGCCGGTTATTTGTATTGCTGCAGGTTATGTATTCTTTTCTCTGCTTGGGTTTATTTAATCAAAAGGCCGCACGGAGCGGCCATTATCCTCAACCCATATCATGCTGCTAATAATCTATCCAATGACTGCTGAGCAATAACCAAATGCTGACCGCCAAATAATCTTGCACGATTTAACAGCGTGTAGAGTTGGTAAACCGGTTGACGTTCAAGGAAATCGGCAGGTAGCGGGGATACTGACTGATAGCCGTCATAGATTTGTGGCGGCTGTTCAGTATGCAGCGGTAACATCGCCAGGTCGCACTCTCGGTCACCCCAGTAGCAGGCAGGGTCGAAAATGTACGGGCCATCCGGACCCAGCGCACAGTTGCTGGACCATAAATCGCCGTGCAACAGAGAAGGCTGCGGTTGATGCGAGGCCAGACGCTGCTGAATATGCTCGACGATGGCGTCGATATTGCCGAAAGCGATCCCTTTCTCTGCTGCCAGTTCCAACTGCCAGCCAATCCGTTGTTCAGCAAAAAACGTTGACCAGCGACGTTGCCAGGTGTTGGGCTGTGGAGTTGTGGAGAGCGAGTTATCAAAATCGAGGCCAAATTGTGGTTGGTCACTCCATTGATGTAAACGCGCAATTTGCTGACCAAGAATAAATGCGCTATGCGCATCCAGCGGACGAGGTGGGAGATAATCCATCACCAGAAAACTGTAGTCACGGTCAGCGCCAACTGCCCAAACCTTAGGCACGGTGACGGTTTTACTACGCGACAGTAACTCCAGTTGGTCGGCTTCGGCGGTAAAACCGGGAAGCAGTTCCCTTTCATCACATTTGACGAAAAAGTCATGTCCTGTATAGCGCAAATGCCATGCGGCATGGACTTCTCCGCCAGGCAGTTCATTACGCAGTTCGATTTCGCCTTCACCTAACTGCTCGCTCAAAAGACGACTGATTGCCTGCCACATGATGTCTCTCCCATGTTGTCTGCCAGATCATAAGGTTAGCGCAAGAATGCGGTGTAAAAACACGAGCTAACGCACACCACAGACTGATTATTGCCCAAAAACCATTTATTTTCTGTTACTATTCCATTCCTCCCAGGTCGTGATGGTGATTTCAGGATCTTTGCCGGTTGCACTTTGGGTAAGCCCCGAAACCAGTTCTCTAATTTCTTCTTCACTTTGGGTACTGATAAGTCCAAAAGTGTTAGTCCCCAGCTCATGGATATTTCCCTCATCATCCGTCATGGTGAGCAAAAAACCGTCGCGAGTCAGGTAATTATTCAACTCGTTAATTTCAGTCAATGTATCCTCATGCAACATGACGGTTATGACATAACGGACAAGATCGCCACTGGCCATAGTTCACCCCTTTGTTATCACATGACTTTTGAGCATAGTCGGAGAAACGCGTTGCCGACAGGTTGGTGATGATTCCCCCAATGCTGGGGGAATGTTTTTGTTAGCGGGAAAGGTAAGCGTAAATTTTTTGCGTATCGTCATGGGAGCACAGACGTGTACCCTGATTGAGTGTGGCTGCACTCCCCGCAGCTACGCCAAAACGAACCATCTCTTCAAGAGAGGCATTTTCTGCCAGTTTCAGTGTCATCGCGCCGACCATGCTGTCACCAGCGCCAACGGTACTCTGGCTTTTCACCGGTGGTGGCACCACCTGAATGCAGTTTTCACTATCAACACCCAGCGCTCCTTGTGGACCAAGGGAAACGACAACCCGTTTGGCCTTGCCGCTATTAACGATTTCCTGCGCGGCTTTGCGGACATCGTCTGGCTGGGTGAGTTCGCGATTCACCAGCGTACTGAGTTCTTTTTGGTTAGGCTTAACCAACTCGATGTTACCAATCGCCAGTGCTGCACTTAACGCTTCGCCAGAACTGTCGATGATGCAGCGGATCCCTTGTTTTTGCGCAGCGGAAATCAGTTGGGTTAATTTTTCCAGCTTCACACCTGGCGGCAGGCTTCCGCTTATGACCAGGATGGCCCCGGATTCAATTTCCAGAACTTGCTCTTCAAGCTGGCGAAACTCATCTTCATTTAATGCCGCGCCTGGCATAACAAAACGATACTGCTCACCGCTTGCTTCCACATGTACGTGTAAATTCTGCCGGGTCCAGTCTTTGGCTTCTACAGTAGCAACGGGGACATTTTCATCCGCCAACAGTGAAACCAGGTGTTCGCCGGTCGCGCCACCCGCCGGGAAGATCGCTGTGGCACTGCCTCCAAGATGGGCAATGGCGCGGGCGACGTTGATGCCGCCGCCCCCGGGTTCGAACACCGGTGCGGTACAGCGCAGTTTTCCTTCGGGATAAATTTGCGGGGTAATTGTTGCGCTATCGAGAGAGGGCGCAAGTGTCAACGTATAGATACGTACCATCATTTCCTCCTATAGGCTGATTTCAGTCTGGCACCGAATCAGCGGAAAGTGAAGAAATTAACAATATGATTTATTGGAGCTTTATTTAAAATTTTGTAGATAAATATATATAAATAAAAATCTGTTTTCGCCACATGCTTATTCAAAAAATGAAATAAGAATACATTGCTAAGTTATTCGCGCCTTTTTATAATTCGTTACCTTTCCAGGGACGCTAATCTTTGATCCTTAAGAAAGTTTCCGGGACCGCGATGGTCTCTTTTTTTGTTGTACGGACTCTTGATAAATGAAGCTTTTGAAGACAGTTCCTGCCATCGTTATGTTGGCGGGGGGCATGTTTGCGTCACTGAATGCAGCTGCCGATGATTCCGTTTTTACTGTCATGGACGATCCTGCCAGCGCTAAAAAACCTTTCGAAGGTAATCTGAACGCAGGATATCTTGCACAATCAGGCAATACGAAAAGCTCCTCACTTACGGCTGACACCACCATGACCTGGTATGGACAAACCACTGCCTGGTCGCTGTGGGGGAACGCCAGTAATACTTCTTCTAATGATGAGCGTTCTTCAGAAAAATATGCGGCGGGCGGGCGTAGCCGTTTTAATTTAACTGATTATGACTATTTATTTGGTCAGGCAAGCTGGCTGACAGACCGTTATAACGGCTATCGAGAGCGCGATGTGTTGACCGCGGGTTATGGTCGTCAGTTTTTGAATGGCCCGGTACACAGTTTCCGCTTTGAATTCGGTCCAGGTGTGCGTTACGACAAATATACCGACAATGCCAGTGAAACCCAGCCGCTGGGCTATGCCTCCGGGGCTTATGCATGGCAGTTGACTGACAACGCTAAATTTACGCAGGGTGTTTCGGTCTTTGGCGCGGAAGACACAACGCTGAACTCCGAAAGCGCATTAAATGTTGCTATTAATGAACATTTTGGACTGAAGGTGGCTTACAACGTCACATGGAACTCTGAACCTCCAGAGTCTGCACCGGAACATACCGATCGTCGGACAACTTTATCGCTGGGTTACAGCATGTAAAATTATCTGCCGGACCGTGTTATGCGGTCTGGCTGTCTTCGTTTGTCACTGCTCAGCCCCAAATCATTGCTGCCCAACGGAGCAACAACATAGCGCCACAGATTGCCAGTAGCACCACCACCATCTTCCAGTGTTTTTTATCAAAGCGTTTAGTCGGCATACCAGTGTCCTGCATATCTCTTGTGCGTGATAACGGAGTGTAAAAAAAGGGACAGGCATCAAGGGATTTTTTGTTATTACAGCCGTCGGGTGGCGTTGTACACCTGCTCACTGTTTCTGCGTTTTATGAAAAAATAAAATTATGTATCGATATATATCGTAAATAGCTGGTTATAAATACGTCTTTATTTCATCAGCACTAAAACTCAGGCTTTGGCTGATTGCATTAATAGCAGCATAATATGTTTCTACAGTTTTATAATGCTTATGATGAATGGCTATATGAACAGCTGACATGTTGTCATGATTTTTAGCGGTCAATAGTGTAAATAACTGATGTTGACTAAAAGAATGTTTTTTTTGCAAAAGCACCCAGCGTCGATATATAAGATAACACGACGTCTTCATTACCCTTGCTCATGGCGATGTATAATGCAGGGGTTCCCTGTGCTGTAGCTCCTTTTAATAAATCCATGATGTTAGCTTTGCTCAACTTGTATTTAAAGGCGATGCCATTAATTTTAGAGAGGAACCGTGTGACACACAAAGGGTGATTATTTTCCATTGCGGCGTATAATCCTGGCTCACCATCATGTATTTTCATGGCTAAAATACTCATCACCAGTTTTTTGTTTAAAAGCTCTTGTGCTATTGGAGTGGTTAATGCATTCAGAAAGATATCGATTATTTCATCGAATCCATACAACATGGAGATATAAAGTCCAGGTGTTTCGTTAGCACTTTTAGTTTGCAGTAATTTAACCAGATTATCTTCATGAATGATGTGATTATCTACCAGTGACTGAATTTCTTGCATAAATATTTTCACGTTGTCAGTATGTCCGTTCATCATAGCCAAAAATAAAGCAGGTGTACCAACGCTATTCTGCGCGGTTATTATTTCAATGATTTCTTTTTCAGGGAGTATGGGCAACTGTTTGAATAATGTAATAAGCTGTTGAGTCTGGCCTGTAGCCATTATTAACAACATTGCCGATGGATGTATAGGGGCAAATGGCATTCGTGATGCAATACCCGCGAAAATAGCCCCTGGAACTCCCACAGGTAATAGGGGCAGAATAGCAATTGCACAGTTGCGAACATATCTATCAGCCCAGGTCTGAGCATCGGGACCTGAACTGATGAACTTATCAAGCGAAAGAAAGCCCCGTGCTGTCCTGTGGGTGTCTCTGACGGCAACGTTGGTATCGTTCGGGTCGTAAACGGACACAACATAATTTAATTGTCCATACACTGACTGCTTTATTCGTAGCCTTACTGACAAAGTATGATTGTCTATATATAAAATCGCGGACATATGACTGACATTGTTTGCCATCATTCGACAAAAGAAAATATCTAAAGCGAAGCCAAAATCCTTACTCGCGATAACGCGACTCCCTGCAGGAGGATGGCGAAGTAATGCTCTGAACTCCGCGTCCCGGACTAAGGGGACATGCTGCTGTATGGATTCAACGGAGGAGTAATGTTTAATCAGGTTGACTTTGCCTTTTCCATTTCTCAATGAATCAAGGGCGTATTGCAATGACAGATGGCGACAAAAAATAGCGTCAGAAGGAGATTGCAAAAAACATGCACTACCATTGAGATTTACTGTTGGGTGTATAGTTTTTTTCTCTATGGATTTTTTTAGACAGTTTCATACAATGGTTACGATCTTCAGCAGTTAACTGTTCCTGTTCAATATAATCCAGTATGCTTCGCAAATGGTTAGCTTTAATAGGCGTGGTTTCCAGTAATAAGGAAATGATTTCTTTTTTATAGTGTAATGTAATGAGTATATTTTCTGCATGGATGGGTGAAGTGGCAAAGTTAATGGTAAAAAGGGCAGTGGAATAACAATTTTGTGATATTTTTCGACAGTTTGCGGTAAATTCCTGAGTAACACAGTATGACAGCATCGAACTTAAGTCAGAGGTATCAAGTAGGGTGATGAGCTGGCGCGCAAATTGATTAATAGGCTCTGATGAAGGTGTTGGTATGTCGCTATCGATGTGCAAGCTATGAGGAGACTTATAATGAGTTCTGATAATGATATCGTTTTGACTCATAATCTGTTCGCCTTATATATATCTGGAGGTTTTGAGGATGATGATTAATTATTATCGCCAGAACGAAATGTGCACGAAAAATTGTTATAAGAATTGTGTCACTTTTATCATTGTGATATGACCACTTCGTCATTAATCTCATGAGCGTTTAAAATACTACCGCCAAATCACGCAACGAACTTTGCTGGATTCAGTTTATGCTGCTGTAAATCCGCTCGCAGTAAACCTTTCAGACGCACCGTGATGTTATCAGTTGTTCTTTAAGCGTTTTGCTGGTGTACTCACTACAAACGAATTGCGAATCGAATCAATGTGAAACGGAAAGGTACAATCTCCCTTTTTTTAGTGTTAACATCGCTCAACCGGGTGGAAGGTGAGAGGTTAATGTCTTTCATTTGTGTACCTGATTGCGAACCAATTTAGCATTTGTTGGCTAGATGGTTTCGCAATGAACTGTTAATAAACAAATTTTTCTTTGTATGTGATCTTTCGTGTGGGTCACCACTGCAAATAAGGATATAAAATGCCTGTTATAACTCTTCCTGATGGCAGCCAACGCCATTACGACCACGCTGTAAGCCCCATGGATGTTGCGCTGGACATTGGTCCAGGTCTGGCGAAAGCCTGTATCGCAGGGCGCGTTAATGGCGAACTGGTTGATGCTTGCGATCTGATTGAAAACGACGCACAACTGTCCATCATTACCGCCAAAGACGAAGACGGTCTGGAGATCATTCGTCACTCCTGTGCGCACCTGTTAGGGCACGCGATTAAACAACTTTGGCCGCATACCAAAATGGCAATCGGCCCGGTTATTGACAACGGTTTTTATTACGACGTTGATCTTGACCGCACGTTAACCCAGGAAGATGTCGAAGCACTCGAGAAGCGGATGCATGAGCTTGCTGAGAAAAACTACGACGTCATTAAGAAGAAAGTCAGCTGGCACGAAGCGCGTGAAACTTTCGCCAACCGTGGGGAGAGCTACAAAGTCTCCATTCTTGACGAAAACATCGCCCATGATGACAAGCCAGGTCTGTACTTCCATGAAGAATATGTCGATATGTGCCGCGGTCCGCACGTACCGAACATGCGTTTCTGCCATCATTTCAAACTAATGAAAACGGCAGGGGCTTACTGGCGTGGCGACAGCAACAACAAAATGTTGCAACGTATTTACGGTACGGCGTGGGCAGACAAAAAAGCACTTAACGCTTACCTGCAGCGCCTGGAAGAAGCCGCGAAACGCGACCACCGTAAAATCGGTAAACAGCTCGACCTGTACCATATGCAGGAAGAAGCGCCGGGTATGGTATTCTGGCACAACGACGGCTGGACCATCTTCCGTGAACTGGAAGTGTTTGTTCGTTCTAAACTGAAAGAGTACCAGTATCAGGAAGTTAAAGGTCCGTTCATGATGGACCGTGTCCTGTGGGAAAAAACCGGTCACTGGGACAACTACAAAGATGCAATGTTCACCACGTCTTCTGAGAACCGTGAATACTGCATTAAGCCGATGAACTGCCCGGGTCACGTACAAATTTTTAACCAGGGGCTGAAGTCTTATCGCGATCTGCCGCTGCGTATGGCCGAGTTTGGTAGCTGCCACCGTAACGAGCCGTCAGGTTCGCTGCATGGCCTGATGCGCGTGCGTGGATTTACCCAGGATGACGCGCATATCTTCTGTACTGAAGAACAAATTCGCGATGAAGTTAACGGATGTATCCGTTTAGTCTATGATATGTACAGCACTTTTGGCTTCGAGAAGATCGTCGTCAAACTCTCCACTCGTCCTGAAAAACGTATTGGCAGCGACGAAATGTGGGATCGTGCTGAGGCGGACCTGGCGGTTGCGCTGGAAGAAAACAACATCCCGTTTGAATATCAACTGGGTGAAGGCGCTTTCTACGGTCCGAAAATTGAATTTACCCTGTATGACTGCCTCGATCGTGCATGGCAGTGCGGTACAGTACAGCTGGACTTCTCCTTGCCGTCTCGTCTGAGCGCCTCCTATGTGGGCGAAGACAACGAGCGTAAGGTACCGGTAATGATTCACCGCGCAATTCTTGGGTCGATGGAACGTTTCATCGGTATCCTGACCGAAGAATTCGCTGGTTTCTTCCCGACCTGGCTTGCGCCGGTTCAGGTTGTTATCATGAATATTACCGATTCACAGTCTGATTACGTTAACGAATTGACGCAAAAACTATCAAATGCGGGCATTCGTGTTAAAGCAGACTTGAGAAATGAGAAGATTGGCTTTAAAATCCGCGAGCACACTTTGCGTCGCGTCCCATATATGCTGGTCTGTGGTGATAAAGAGGTGGAATCTGGCAAAGTTGCCGTTCGCACCCGCCGTGGTAAAGACCTGGGAAGCATGGACGTAAATGAAGTGATCGAGAAGCTGCAACAAGAGATTCGCAGCCGCAGTCTTAAACAATTGGAGGAATAAGGTATTAAAGGCGGAAAACGAGTTCAAACGGCGCGCCCTAACCGTATCAATGGCGAAATTCGCGCCCAGGAAGTTCGCTTAACAGGTCTGGAAGGCGAGCAGCTTGGTATTGTGAGTCTGAGAGAAGCTCTGGAGAAAGCAGAAGAAGCCGGAGTAGACTTAGTCGAGATCAGCCCTAACGCCGAGCCGCCGGTTTGTCGTATAATGGATTACGGCAAATTCCTCTATGAAAAGAGCAAGTCTTCTAAGGAACAGAAGAAAAAGCAAAAAGTTATCCAGGTTAAGGAAATTAAATTCCGTCCTGGTACAGATGAAGGCGACTATCAGGTAAAACTCCGCAGCCTGATTCGCTTTCTCGAAGAGGGTGATAAAGCCAAAATCACGCTGCGTTTCCGCGGTCGTGAGATGGCGCACCAGCAAATCGGTATGGAAGTGCTTAATCGCGTGAAAGACGATTTGCAAGAACTGGCAGTGGTCGAATCCTTCCCAACGAAGATCGAAGGCCGCCAGATGATCATGGTGCTCGCTCCTAAGAAGAAACAGTAAGGCCTTCAAGTAGCACTGTCTGTGGAGCCTTCGGGCTTCACAGGCTTTGTTCGCCTTTGTTTCGTTTATTAACAATGCGAAGTGGAAGTTATTAAAATGCCAAAAATTAAGACCGTACGCGGTGCTGCTAAGCGCTTCAAAAAAACCGGTAAAGGTGGTTTTAAGCACAAGCACGCTAACCTGCGTCACATTCTGACCAAAAAAGCGACCAAACGTAAACGTCACCTGCGTCCGAAAGCCATGGTTTCCAAAGGCGATCTGGGCCTGGTAATCGCGTGCCTGCCGTACGCATAAGCCGTTAACGTTTTTAACTTTTTAATTAGAATATAGATACAGGAGAGCACATATGGCTCGCGTAAAACGTGGTGTTATTGCACGCGCACGTCACAAGAAAATTTTGAAACAAGCTAAAGGCTACTACGGTGCGCGTTCTCGCGTATACCGCGTTGCCTTCCAGGCTGTTATCAAAGCTGGTCAGTATGCTTACCGTGACCGTCGTCAACGTAAGCGTCAGTTCCGTCAACTGTGGATTGCGCGTATCAACGCAGCAGCACGTCAGAACGGTATTTCTTACAGCAAATTCATCAATGGCCTGAAAAAAGCCTCTGTTGAAATCGACCGTAAGATCCTGGCTGATATCGCAGTATTCGACAAAGTAGCGTTCACCGCTCTGGTTGAAAAAGCGAAAGCAGCTCTGGCATAAGCCAGTTGAAAGAGGGAGCTAGTCTCCCTCTTTTCGTTTCAACGCCATCAAAACATTGACTTTTATCGCCGTAGCCTTTTCAATAAAGGTCTTTTGAAGAGTACCAAAAGGTAACGCAAGCAATGAATGCTGCTATTTTCCGCTTCTTTTTTTACTTTAGCACCTGAATCCAGGAGGCTAGCGCGTGAGAAGAGAAACGGAAAACAGCGCCTGAAAGCCTCCCAGTGGAGGCTTTTTTTGTATGCGCGTTTTGAAAAATAAAAAGCCTGTCTCATCAGGTGTAATTGTCGCAGCCAGACTGGACACGGCCAGCGCGGAGAAACCGGAGCGTATTTAAGTACGTGAGAATTTCGAGCACAGCCCGGGACCAAAATGGCAAGTAAAATAGCCTGATGGGATAGGCTCTAAGTCCAACGAACCAGTGTCACCACTGACACAATGAGGAAAACCATGTCACATCTCGCAGAACTGGTTGCCAGTGCGAAGGCGGCCATTAGCCAGGCGTCAGATGTTGCCGCGTTAGATAATGTGCGCGTCGAATATTTGGGTAAAAAAGGGCACTTAACCCTTCAGATGACGACCCTGCGTGAGCTGCCGCCAGAAGAGCGTCCGGCAGCTGGTGCGGTTATCAACGAAGCGAAAGAGCAGGTTCAGCAGGCGCTGAATGCGCGTAAAGCGGAACTGGAAAGCGCTGCACTGAATGCGCGTCTGGCGGCGGAAACGATTGATGTCTCTCTGCCAGGTCGTCGCATTGAAAACGGCGGTCTGCATCCGGTTACCCGTACCATCGACCGTATCGAAAGTTTCTTCGGTGAGCTTGGCTTTACCGTGGCAACCGGGCCGGAAATCGAAGACGATTATCATAACTTCGATGCTCTGAACATTCCTGGTCACCACCCGGCGCGCGCTGACCACGACACTTTCTGGTTTGACACTACCCGCCTGCTGCGTACCCAGACCTCTGGCGTACAGATCCGCACCATGAAAGCCCAGCAGCCACCGATTCGTATCATCGCGCCTGGCCGTGTTTATCGTAACGACTACGACCAGACTCACACGCCGATGTTCCATCAGATGGAAGGTCTGATTGTTGATACCAACATCAGCTTTACCAACCTGAAAGGCACGCTGCACGACTTCCTGCGTAACTTCTTTGAGGAAGATTTGCAGATTCGCTTCCGTCCTTCCTACTTCCCGTTTACCGAACCTTCTGCAGAAGTGGACGTCATGGGTAAAAACGGTAAATGGCTGGAAGTGCTGGGCTGCGGGATGGTGCATCCGAACGTGTTGCGTAACGTTGGCATCGACCCGGAAGTTTACTCTGGTTTCGCCTTCGGGATGGGGATGGAGCGTCTGACTATGTTGCGTTACGGCGTCACCGACCTGCGTTCATTCTTCGAAAACGATCTGCGTTTCCTCAAACAGTTTAAATAAGGCAGGAATAGATTATGAAATTCAGTGAACTGTGGTTACGCGAATGGGTGAACCCGGCGATTGATAGCGATGCGCTGGCAAATCAAATCACTATGGCGGGCCTGGAAGTTGACGGTGTAGAACCGGTTGCCGGCAGCTTCCACGGCGTGGTCGTTGGTGAAGTGGTTGAGTGTGCGCAGCATCCGAACGCTGACAAACTGCGTGTGACAAAAGTGAATGTCGGCGGCGATCGCCTGCTGGACATCGTCTGCGGTGCGCCAAACTGCCGTCAGGGCCTGCGTGTGGCGGTAGCGACCATTGGTGCTGTTCTGCCGGGTGATTTCAAAATTAAAGCGGCGAAACTGCGTGGCGAACCGTCTGAAGGGATGCTGTGCTCCTTCTCTGAACTGGGCATTTCTGACGATCACAGCGGCATTATCGAACTGCCTGCGGATGCGCCGATTGGCACCGATATCCGTGAATACCTGAAACTTGATGACAACACCATCGAAATCAGCGTGACGCCAAACCGTGCCGACTGCTTAGGCATCATTGGTGTTGCGCGTGACGTTGCCGTGCTGAACCAGCTGCCGCTGGTTCAACCGGAAATCGTTCCGGTTGGTGCGACCATCGACGACACGCTGCCGATTACAGTCGAAGCGCCGGAAGCCTGCCCGCGTTATCTTGGCCGTGTGGTAAAAGGCATTAACGTTAAAGCGCCAACTCCGCTGTGGATGAAAGAAAAACTGCGTCGTTGCGGGATCCGTTCTATCGATGCAGTTGTTGACGTCACCAACTATGTGCTGCTCGAACTGGGCCAGCCGATGCACGCTTTCGATAAAGATCGCATTGAAGGCGGCATTGTGGTGCGGATGGCGAAAGAGGGCGAAACGCTGGTGCTGCTCGACGGTACTGAAGCGAAGCTGAATGCTGACACTCTGGTCATCGCCGACCACAACAAGGCGCTGGCGATGGGCGGCATCTTCGGTGGCGAACACTCTGGCGTGAATGACGAAACACAAAACGTGCTGCTGGAATGCGCGTTCTTTAGCCCGCTGTCTATCACCGGTCGTGCTCGTCGTCATGGCCTGCATACCGATGCGTCTCACCGTTATGAGCGTGGCGTTGATCCGGCACTGCAGCACAAAGCGATGGAACGTGCGACCCGTCTGCTGATCGACATCTGCGGTGGTGAGGCTGGCCCGGTAATTGATATCACCAACGAAGCAACGCTGCCGAAGCGTGCAACCATCACTCTACGTCGTAGCAAACTGGATCGCCTGATCGGCCATCATATTGCGGATGAGCAGGTAACTGACATTCTGCGTCGTCTCGGCTGCGAAGTGACCGAAGGCAAAGACGAATGGCAGGCAGTTGCGCCGAGCTGGCGTTTCGATATGGAGATTGAAGAAGATCTGGTTGAAGAAGTCGCGCGTGTTTACGGCTACAACAACATCCCGGATGAGCCGGTACAGGCAAGCCTGATTATGGGTACTCACCGTGAAGCTGACCTGTCGCTCAAGCGCGTGAAAACGCTGCTCAACGACAAAGGCTATCAGGAAGTGATCACCTACAGCTTCGTTGATCCGAAAGTGCAGCAGATGATCCATCCAGGCGTTGAAGCCTTACTGCTGCCAAGCCCGATCTCTGTTGAAATGTCAGCAATGCGTCTTTCTCTGTGGACTGGCCTGCTGGCAACCGTGGTGTACAACCAGAACCGTCAGCAGAACCGTGTGCGCATTTTCGAAAGCGGTCTGCGTTTCGTACCAGATACTCAGGCACCGTTGGGCATTCGTCAGGATCTGATGTTAGCCGGTGTGATTTGCGGTAACCGTTACGAAGAGCACTGGAACCTGGCAAAAGAGACCGTTGATTTCTATGATTTGAAAGGCGATCTTGAATCCGTTCTCGACCTGACCGGTAAACTGAATGAGGTTGAGTTCCGTGCAGAAGCGAATCCGGCACTGCATCCGGGGCAATCCGCAGCGATTTATCTGAAAGGTGAACGTATTGGTTTTGTTGGGGTTGTTCATCCTGAACTGGAACGTAAACTGGATCTTAACGGTCGCACTCTGGTGTTCGAACTGGAGTGGAACAAGCTCGCAGACCGCGTGGTGCCTCAGGCGCGCGAGATTTCTCGCTTCCCGGCGAACCGTCGTGACATCGCGGTGGTGGTCGCAGAAAACGTTCCCGCAGCGGATATTTTATCCGAATGTAAGAAAGTTGGCGTAAATCAGGTAGTTGGCGTAAACTTATTTGACGTGTACCGCGGTAAGGGTGTTGCGGAGGGGTATAAGAGCCTCGCCATAAGCCTGATCCTGCAAGATACCAGCCGTACACTCGAAGAAGAGGAGATTGCCGCTACCGTCGCCAAATGTGTAGAGGCATTAAAAGAGCGATTCCAGGCATCATTGAGGGATTGAACCTATGGCGCTTACAAAAGCTGAAATGTCAGAATATCTGTTTGATAAGCTTGGGCTTAGCAAGCGGGATGCCAAAGAACTGGTTGAACTGTTTTTCGAAGAGATCCGTCGCGCTCTGGAAAACGGCGAACAGGTGAAACTCTCTGGTTTTGGTAACTTCGATCTGCGTGATAAGAATCAACGCCCGGGACGTAACCCGAAAACGGGCGAGGATATTCCCATTACAGCACGGCGCGTGGTGACCTTCAGACCCGGGCAGAAGTTAAAAAGCCGGGTCGAAAACGCTTCGCCCAAAGACGAGTAATCTGATCTAACTAAAAAGGCCGCTCTGCGGCCTTTTTTCTTTTCACTGTCGAAGAGTCACCGTAAAATTAACGCCATGACACTTCAGCAGAACGGATACCATGCTGACACTTGCCCGCCAACAACAGCGACAAAATATTCGCTGGTTATTATGCCTGTCAGTTTTGATGCTGCTGGCGCTTCTCTTAAGCCTTTGCGCCGGTGAACAATGGATCTCGCCAGGTGACTGGTTTACTCCTCGTGGCGAACTGTTCGTCTGGCAAATTCGCCTGCCACGTACGCTGGCTGTATTGCTGGTTGGTGCGGCGCTGGCTATATCCGGCGCTGTAATGCAGGCGTTGTTTGAAAATCCTCTGGCAGAACCTGGACTACTTGGCGTCTCTAACGGCGCAGGCGTGGGGCTTATCGCCGCGGTATTGCTTGGGCAAGGGCAACTCCCCAACTGGGCGCTAGGGCTGTGTGCGATTGCTGGCGCGCTTATCATCACTTTAATACTCTTACGTTTCGCCCGTCGTCATCTTTCGACCAGTCGGTTATTGCTGGCTGGCGTTGCATTAGGGATTATCTGTAGCGCACTAATGACGTGGGCTATCTACTTTTCCACCTCTGTTGATTTACGTCAGCTGATGTACTGGATGATGGGCGGTTTTGGCGGCGTAGACTGGCGGCAAAGCTGGCTGATGCTGGCATTGATCCCCGTGTTGTTGTGGATCTGTTGTCAGTCCAGGCCGATGAATATGTTAGCACTTGGCGAGATCTCGGCGCGGCAACTGGGTTTACCCCTGTGGTTCTGGCGCAATGTGCTGGTGGCCGCGACCGGCTGGATGGTTGGCGTCAGTGTGGCGCTGGCGGGTGCTATCGGCTTTATTGGTCTGGTGATCCCACATATTCTTCGGTTGTGTGGTTTAACCGATCATCGCGTATTACTTCCCGGCTGCGCGCTGGCAGGGGCGAGCGCATTGCTGCTGGCCGATATTGTAGCGCGCTTGGCATTAGCTGCCGCAGAGCTGCCTATTGGAGTGGTCACCGCAACGTTGGGTGCGCCGGTGTTTATCTGGTTATTGTTAAAAGCAAGACGTTAGCCGCAAAAAGACGGTCTATGATTAAAAGCTAAGATTTTTACTGACCACACCCAGGAGAAACGATGCAAGATTCCATTCTGACGACCGTAGTGAAAGATATCGACGGTGAAGTGACCACGCTGGAGAAGTACGCCGGTAATGTGCTGTTGATTGTCAATGTCGCCTCAAAGTGTGGCTTAACGCCGCAATATGAGCAGTTGGAGAATATTCAGAAAGCCTGGGCCGATCGAGGTTTTGTGGTGCTGGGATTCCCGTGCAACCAGTTTCTGGAACAAGAACCGGGCAGCGATGAAGAGATTAAAACTTACTGTACCACCACATGGGGGGTGACGTTCCCGATGTTCAGTAAGATTGAAGTTAATGGCGAAGGACGCCATCCGCTGTATCAAAAATTGATTGCCGCAGCGCCGACCGCAGTCGCGCCGGAAGAGAGCGGATTCTATGCCCGTATGGTCAGCAAAGGCCGTGCACCGCTGTACCCGGATGATATTTTATGGAATTTTGAAAAATTCCTGGTTGGCAGGGACGGAAAAGTCATCCAGCGTTTTTCCCCGGATATGACGCCGGAAGATCCCATTGTGATGGAAAGCATTAAACTGGCGTTGGCAAAATAATGTCTATTGTGATGCAGTTACAAGATGTTGCGGAATCTACCCGCCTGGGGCCGCTTTCTGGCGAGGTTCGGGCTGGGGAGATCCTGCACCTGGTGGGGCCGAATGGCGCGGGTAAGAGTACCTTACTGGCGCGAATGGCCGGAATGACCAGCGGTAAGGGAAGCATTCAGTTCGCGGGGCAACCACTGGAAGCATGGTCCGCAACAAAACTCGCGCTGCATCGCGCCTATCTTTCACAACAGCAGACGCCGCCGTTTGCAATGCCGGTCTGGCACTACCTGACACTGCATCAGCACGATAAAACGCGTACCGAACTACTGAATGATGTCGCAGGGGCGCTGGCTCTTGATGACAAACTCGGACGTAGCACCAATCAACTTTCCGGCGGTGAATGGCAACGCGTACGTCTTGCTGCGGTGGTGTTGCAAATCACACCACAAGCCAATCCCGCAGGCCAATTGCTGCTTCTTGATGAGCCGATGAACAGTCTTGATGTTGCGCAACAAAGTGCGTTAGACAAAATTCTGAGCGCGCTGTGTCAGCAAGGACTGGCGATTGTGATGAGCAGTCACGATCTCAACCACACATTGCGTCATGCGCATCGGGCGTGGTTGCTAAAAGGTGGAAAAATGCTGGCCAGTGGACGCAGGGAAGAGGTGCTCACGCCGCCAAATCTGGCGCAGGCCTATGGGATGAATTTTCGCCGTCTGGATATCGAAGGTCACAGAATGCTGATTTCGACCATCTGATTTCATTAGTATCTTGAAAATCGGGTAATTACGACGCTAAATTAATGCAAGAATAAAAAACAGAGGAACCGTACGGAATGCGTTTCTGCCTTATTTTGATCACAGCACTGCTTCTGGCCGGGTGTAGCCACCATAAAGCACCGCCGCCAAATGCCAGACTTTCTGATTCGATTACCGTTATTGCCGGTTTGAACGACCAGCTACAAAGCTGGCATGGCACGCCGTATCGTTATGGTGGCATGACGCGGCGCGGTGTGGACTGTTCGGGATTTGTGGTTGTGACGATGCGCGATCGTTTCGATTTGCAGCTGCCCCGTGAAACCAAACAACAAGCCTCTATTGGCACGCAAATTGATAAAGACGAGTTGCTGCCAGGTGACCTGGTCTTTTTCAAAACGGGGTCCGGACAAAATGGTTTGCATGTAGGTATTTACGATACCAACAACCAATTTATCCACGCCTCTACCAGCAAGGGAGTGATGCGTTCCTCACTTGATAATGTCTATTGGCAGAAAAATTTCTGGCAGGCGAGACGAATCTAGTATGTCGAAAAATGGACGGCGATGATACATCGCCGTCCATTTACTCCTGAATACAGTAGTATTTTGCAGACAAAAATTCCGTAAATGGATTATTCGTTTATAATCAGGATAATCTAAAAAAAGGACCCCTGAAAAAGTGGTTAACATGGAACAAATGAAAGTTACTCCTTCTGTAATTGTTATGTCTTATGGCCTCATCCCTTTTAGCCGGATACTGAAAAACATCCTTCGAGAGGGACGGTTACCATGAAGATTTTTTTGGAGAATCTTTATCATTCTGATTGCTATTTCCTGCCGATAAGAGACAACCAGCAAGTCCTTGTCGGCGTTGAGTTAATTACCCATTTCTCCAGTGAAGATGGCACGGTGCGTATCCCGACGAGTCGGGTTATAGCGCAACTTACCGAGGAGCAACATTGGCAATTATTTTCAGAGCAGTTGGAATTACTAAAATCATGCCAACATTTTTTTATTCAACATAAACTCTTTGCCTGGCTTAATTTAACGCCACAAGTGGCTACATTATTATTAGAGAGGGATAATTACGCAGGCGAACTATTAAAATATCCGTTTATTGAACTGTTGATTAATGAGAATTACCCGCATCTCAATGAAGGAAAAGATAATCGCGGTCTTTTATCCTTATCGCAAGTGTATCCCCTTGCGTTAGGTAATTTGGGAGCAGGCAATAGCACAATGAAAGCGGTTTTTGATGGTCTTTTCACCCGCGTCATGCTGGATAAAAGTTTTATTCAGCAACAAATCACGCACCGCTCCTTCGAACCGTTTATTCGTGCGATCCAGGCGCAAATTTCCCCTTGTTGCAATTGCATCATTGCGGGAGGCATTGATACGGCAGAAATATTGGCACAGATTACCCCCTTCGATTTCCATGCTCTCCAGGGATGCCTGTGGCCTGCCGTTCCCATAAATCAGATAACGACGTTGGTTCAGCGATAACCCTTCTGTTTGCTGGTGTTTAAGACGAGAGTAACCGTCTACACTATCAAACAGGAGGATCTATGACCCTGTCTTTTGTTACCCGCTGGCGCGATGAATTGCCAGAAACCTATACAGCACTTTCCCCTACGCCTTTAAATAATGCCCGGCTGATTTGGCATAATACCGAACTGGCTAACACGCTGAGTATTCCATCGTCGCTGTTTAAAAATGGCGCAGGTGTCTGGGGCGGCGAAGCCCTACTGCCTGGTATGTCACCACTGGCGCAGGTTTACAGTGGTCATCAGTTCGGCGTCTGGGCGGGCCAACTGGGTGATGGGCGCGGCATTTTACTCGGCGAACAACTGCTTGCTGATGGCACTACAATGGACTGGCATCTGAAAGGTGCTGGCCTGACGCCTTATTCGCGAATGGGTGATGGACGGGCGGTTTTACGTTCGACGATACGAGAAAGTCTCGCCAGTGAGGCGATGCATTATCTGGGCATTCCGACGACCCGCGCGTTAAGTATCGTCACCAGCGATTCGCCAGTGTATCGGGAAACGGCGGAGCCAGGCGCGATGCTGATGCGTGTGGCACCAAGTCATCTGCGCTTTGGTCATTTCGAACATTTTTACTACCGCCGCGAGTCGGAAAAGGTTCGTCAGTTAGCTGACTTTGCTATTCGTCATTACTGGTCACATCTTGAAGATGATGAGGACAAATACCGTCTCTGGTTTAGCGATGTTGTCGCACGTACCGCGTCGTTAATTGCCCAATGGCAGACGGTCGGCTTTGCACATGGGGTGATGAATACCGACAACATGTCGCTGCTGGGACTGACGCTTGATTACGGGCCGTTTGGTTTTCTTGATGATTACGAACCCGGTTTTATTTGTAATCACTCGGATCATCAAGGGCGTTATAGCTTTGATAATCAACCTGCTGTCGCGTTGTGGAATTTACAGCGTCTGGCGCAGACATTGTCACCATTTGTTGCCGTAGATGCCCTGAATGAGGCCCTGGACAGCTATCAGCAGGTTTTGTTGACGCATTATGGACAACGGATGCGGCAGAAACTGGGCTTCATGACGGAGCAAAAAGAGGATAACGCGCTACTGAATGAATTATTCAGTCTGATGGCGCGAGAGCGCAGCGATTATACCCGCACATTCCGCATGCTGAGTCTGACCGAGCAGCACAGCGCGGCGTCACCGCTACGTGATGAGTTTATTGATCGTGCGGCATTTGATGACTGGTTTGCCCGTTATCGGGGGCGTTTGCAACAAGACGAGGTTAGCGATAGTGAGCGTCAGCAACTGATGCAAAGCGTTAACCCAGCTCTGGTATTGCGCAACTGGTTGGCGCAACGGGCGATTGAAGCGGCAGAAAAGGGTGATATGATGGAATTGCACCGCCTGCATGAGGCGTTGCGAAATCCTTTCAGCGACAGAGATGATGACTATGTCAGTCGTCCACCTGACTGGGGTAAACGGCTGGAAGTCAGCTGCTCGAGTTAAAGGCTACTTAGTTAACAGCAGCTTGCCAGCCTGAGTTTTACGGAGCAGATATTCTTGCCCGTCATGATCGATAATCAGTTTGCCATCCGGACCTAACAGTGTCTGGCTGGTAATTCGCCGGATGGGCTGCGGGGAAGCGGTCTTGTGATTGGCATCCGTTTCAGGCGTGAGTTTTCTGCTATCCGTATAACGCATAAAAATTAATAATAATTGATATAACAATGATTCTTATTATCAATATTATGGCAGGCCAGAGCAAGCAGTAATGTGTTGAGAAGACAACAAGTTGCGCAGAAATGCCCATCCCATCAGGAATGGGCACGCATTCAGAAGCGGGTATCTACCGCAGAGGCGAGTTTTTCGACCAGGCGTTCGGTATCTTCCCAGCCCAGACACGGGTCGGTAATGGATTGACCGTAAGTGAGCGGCTGACCGCCGACGATTTTTTGCGTTCCTTCGCGCAGGAAACTTTCCGCCATAATTCCAGCAATCGCCGTAGAGCCATTGCGGATTTGCTGACAAATATCCTCACAAACTTCTAACTGGCGACGGTGCTGCTTCTGGCAGTTACCGTGGCTGAAATCCACCACCAGATGTTCAGGTAAATCAAACTCGTGCAGCGTATCGCAGGCTGCGGCGATATCATCGGCATGATAATTCGGTTTTTTGCCGCCACGCATAATAATGTGGCCATACGGGTTGCCGCTGGTCTGATAGATGGTCATCTGACCATTTTTGTCTGGCGAGAGGAACATATGGCTGGCGCGGGCTGCGCGGATAGCATCCACGGCAATCCGCGTGTTGCCATCGGTACCATTTTTAAAACCTACCGGACAGGAGAGTGCTGAAGCCATTTCGCGGTGGATCTGACTTTCGGTAGTACGTGCGCCAATCGCGCCCCAACTGATTAAATCAGCAATAAACTGACCGGTCACCATATCGAGAAACTCAGTCGCGGTAGGGACACCCAGCTCATTTACCTGTAAAAGTAATTTGCGCGCCAGCTCCAGACCGTGATTTACCCGATAGCTGCCGTTTAAATCCGGATCGGAGATTAGCCCTTTCCAGCCGACAACAGTTCGTGGTTTTTCAAAATAGGTGCGCATTACGATTTCCAGCCGTGACTGGTACTGGTTGCGCAGCGACTGCAGACGGGTGGCGTACTCCATTGCAGCGGTGAGATCGTGGATCGAGCAGGGGCCAATAATGACCAACAGTCGCTTATCTTCACCATTCAGTATTTTTTCAATTCTGCGGCGGGAGTCGGTGACATGGGTGGCGACGCCAGGCGTTACGGGATACCGTAGCGCGAGTTCGGCGGGCGTTACCAGGCTCTCAATACGCGCAGTACGGAGTTCGTCAGTTCTGTTCATTACAAGTCTCAGAAATTTGTTGCTTCTACGGCAGGACTACCGGGAAGTGATGCGCATCACGATAAACCAATCGCAGCTGATTTCAAGTGCGAGGTGTGTCACACCTCGCCGGGTGGTTAGCATGATAACAAAAAAATAAGCTAATGCACTAGTTCTCTAGTACATTCGGCGGCTAAGCCCCATGATATCGAGGATCTTGGTGGCAATCTCTTCTACCGAATAATTGGTACTGTTAATCCACGGGATCTGATTTTTACGGTACAACGCTTCTACTTCCGCGACTTCCATCCTGCACTGACGAAGCGAGGCATAGCGGCTGTTCTCCCGACGTTCCTCGCGAATCGCCGCCAGACGCTCCGGGTCGATAGTCAGGCCGAACAATTTATGCTGAAGCGGTTTGAGCGACGCGGGTAGCACCAGATTATCCATATCGTCGGCAATAAAGGGGTAGTTTGCCGCGCGGATACCAAATTGCATTGCCAGATACAGACTGGTGGGGGTTTTACCACAGCGAGAAACACCGAGCAGGATCACCTGAGCCTGATCCAGATTGCGCAACGAAATGCCGTCATCGTGGGCAAGGGTGTAATCAATCGCCGCAATGCGCGCATCATATTTATTGAGATTATTAGGGTTAAGGCCATGGGTACGATGAGCAATCGGCGTTGGATCCAGTTTCATCTCTTGTTGTAGCGGGGCAACCAGCGCCTGAACGATATCCTGGCAAAAGCCTTCACTTTGCAAGATGATGGCGCGAATCTCCGGCAACACGATGGAGTAGAAGACCAGCGGGCGCACGCCTGTCTGGTGATAAATTGCGTCAATCTGATCCTTCACTGCCCGTGCACGGCTCTCATTTTCGACAAACGGCAGCGTAATGCTGCTGATAGTGACGGGAAATTGTGACATTACTGCGTGTCCTAATACCTCCGCAGTTATTGCCGTACCATCAGAAATATAAAAAACGTGGCGATCAACAGCATTATCCATTTTGTTCTTCCCGTGATGCAGACATAATTCTATGAAAGCATAAATTAAAAACGCACAGAAGCGTAGGACGTTATGTCTGGTTTATAAAATGAACCTTCAATTTTATTTTTTATGAAAACAGCATTTCATTTTTATGGTTTCGTTTATACCGATGGTTTATGTGGAAATTGTCGAAGAGAGCAGATTTGCGCAACGCTGGGATCAGTCTTAAAAAGTAAAAAAATATATTTGCTTGAACGATTCACCGTTTTTTTCATCCGGTTAAATATGCAAAGATAAATGCGCAGAAATGTGTTTCTCAAACCGTTCATTTATCACAAAAGGATTGTTCGATGTCCAACAATGGCTCGTCACCGCTGGTGCTTTGGTATAACCAACTCGGCATGAATGATGTAGACAGGGTTGGGGGCAAAAATGCCTCCCTGGGTGAAATGATTACTAACCTTTCCGGAATGGGTGTTTCCGTTCCGAATGGTTTCGCCACAACCGCCGACGCGTTTAACCAGTTTCTGGACCAAAGCGGCGTAAACCAGCGCATTTATGAACTGCTGGATAAAACGGATATTGACGATGTTACCCAGCTTGCGAAAGCGGGCGCGCAAATCCGCCAGTGGATTATCGACACTCCCTTCCAGCCTGAGCTGGAAAATGCCATCCGCGAAGCTTATGCACAGCTTTCCGCCGATGACGAAAACGCCTCTTTTGCGGTGCGCTCCTCCGCTACTGCAGAAGATATGCCGGACGCTTCCTTTGCCGGTCAGCAGGAAACCTTCCTCAACGTTCAGGGTTTTGACGCCGTTCTCGTGGCAGTGAAACATGTATTTGCTTCTCTGTTTAACGATCGCGCCATCTCTTATCGTGTGCACCAGGGTTACGATCACCGTGGTGTGGCGCTCTCCGCCGGTGTTCAACGGATGGTGCGCTCTGACCTCGCATCTTCTGGCGTGATGTTCTCCATTGATACCGAATCCGGCTTTGACCAGGTGGTGTTTATCACTTCCGCATGGGGCCTTGGTGAAATGGTCGTGCAGGGCGCGGTTAACCCGGATGAGTTTTACGTCCATAAACCGACACTTGCAGCGAATCGCCCGGCTATCGTGCGCCGCACCATGGGGTCGAAAAAAATCCGCATGGTTTACGCGCCGACCCAGGAGCACGGCAAGCAGGTTAAAATCGAAGACGTACCGCAGGAACAGCGTGACATCTTCTCGCTGACCAACGAAGAAGTGCAGGAACTGGCAAAACAGGCCGTACAAATTGAGAAACACTACGGTCGCCCGATGGATATTGAGTGGGCGAAAGATGGCCACACCGGCAAACTGTTCATTGTGCAGGCGCGTCCGGAAACCGTGCGCTCACGCGGTCAGGTCATGGAGCGTTATACGCTGCATTCACAGGGTAAGATTATCGCCGAAGGCCGTGCTATCGGTCATCGCATCGGCGCGGGTCCGGTGAAAGTCATCCATGACATCAGCGAAATGAACCGCATCGAACCTGGCGACGTGCTGGTTACTGACATGACCGACCCGGACTGGGAACCGATCATGAAGAAAGCATCTGCCATTGTCACCAACCGTGGCGGTCGTACCTGTCACGCGGCGATCATCGCTCGTGAACTGGGCATTCCGGCGGTAGTGGGCTGTGGTGATGCAACAGAACGGATGAAAGACGGTGAGAACGTCACTGTTTCTTGTGCCGAAGGTGATACCGGTTACGTCTATGCGGAGTTGCTGGAATTTAGCGTGAAAAGCTCCAGCGTAGAAACGATGCCGGATCTGCCGTTGAAAGTGATGATGAACGTCGGTAACCCGGACCGAGCTTTCGACTTCGCCTGTCTGCCGAACGAAGGCGTGGGACTTGCGCGTCTGGAATTTATCATCAACCGTATGATTGGCGTCCACCCACGCGCACTGCTTGAGTTTGACGATCAGGAACCGCAGTTGCAAAACGAAATCCGCGAGATGATGAAAGGTTTTGATTCTCCGCGTGAATTTTACGTTGGTCGTCTGACTGAAGGGATCGCGACGCTGGGTGCCGCGTTTTATCCGAAGCGCGTCATTGTCCGTCTCTCTGATTTTAAATCGAACGAATATGCCAACCTGGTCGGTGGTGAGCGTTACGAGCCAGATGAAGAGAACCCGATGCTCGGCTTCCGTGGCGCGGGACGCTATATTTCCGACAGCTTCCGCGACTGTTTCGCGCTGGAGTGCGAAGCAGTGAAACGTGTGCGCAACGACATGGGGCTGACCAACGTTGAGATCATGATCCCGTTCGTGCGTACCGTAGATCAGGCGAAAGCGGTGGTTGAGGAACTGGCGCGTCAGGGGCTGAAACGTGGTGAGAACGGGCTGAAAATCATCATGATGTGTGAAATCCCGTCCAACGCCTTGCTGGCCGAGCAGTTCCTCGAATATTTCGACGGCTTCTCAATTGGCTCAAACGATATGACGCAGCTGGCGCTCGGTCTGGACCGTGACTCCGGCGTGGTGTCTGAATTGTTCGATGAGCGCAACGATGCGGTGAAAGCATTGCTGTCGATGGCTATCCGTGCCGCGAAGAAACAGGGCAAATATGTCGGGATTTGCGGTCAGGGTCCGTCCGACCACGAAGATTTTGCCGCATGGTTGATGGAAGAGGGGATCGATAGCCTGTCTCTGAATCCGGACACCGTGGTGCAAACCTGGTTAAGCCTGGCTGAACTGAAGAAATAAAATAAATCCCCGGCGGCGTTCAGTCGCTGGGGTTATGTGATCCCCGAAGATGAAACTTATTCAATCTCTTCACAGACATCCTGCGTTAATCGCCGCATAATATCTTTTCTTAACAAAAACTTTTGTATTTTACCTGAGGCAGTGCGCGGTAGTTTTTCGATTACCACGATATGTTCAGGATATTTATATTTTGCGACCCGTTTACGGCTAAAAAAAGCCACCACCTCTTCCAGCGATAATGAATGATGCGGCGCTTTCAGCACGACATAAGCGCATGATCGTTCACCTAAACGTTCATCGGGCATTGCAACCACACAGGCATCGTGAATTTTAGGATGCTGCAATAAAATATCTTCCACTTCACGGCTGCTAATATTTTCGCCGCCGCGGACAATAATATCTTTTTTGCGTCCGGTAATTTTTATATAGCCAGCCTCATCCATACGGCAGAGATCGCCGCTGTAATACCAGCCTTCTTCATCCAGGGCACGGGCGGTTAATTCAGGTTCATCAAAATACCCCATAAACAAATTGGGGCCACGCGAGGCTTCTTCACCTTCGCAACCTGGCGGTAAGGTCTTGCGTGCGTCATCGACCACTTTAATCTCTACACCTGCGGCAGCGTAACCATCGGTGTGCATAAAGCGCGACAAAGGATCATCGAGATTCACCACCGCATGCGGCGAACTTTCTGTGGAACCATAAACACTTAATAATTTAATGCCGCGCTGCTGGCATTCACGCGCCACTTTTTTGGGGATTGTGGTTCCGCCGCAAAGAAAGAAACGCAGCGCTGAAAGGTCCGCGGGTTGTTTCTCTAGTACATTCAAAAGATCATAGACAAACGGCGTTGCGCCGAGCATACAGGTGCAACGCTGCTGCTCAAGCAGCGCGAGACACGCATCAGGAGTGAAAATATCTAACAACACGCTGCGAGCGCCAATTAAGAATGGTGCCGTTACGCCATGCAGAAAGCCCGTTGCGTGACCAAGTGGCGCAGGCATCATAAAGACATCCTGCCAGGTCAGATTCAGTCGCGCGCAATAAGCCCGCTCACTGGCGAGAATATTGTTATGCGTTAGCATCACGCCCTTTGGCAGACCCTCGGTTCCGGAGGTAAACAGCACCGCAGCTAATTCATCGCCGTGGGTCGTTATCGCCGTGGTCAGTGAGGTATTGTCGGCGATAATCTGACTTAATGAGAGGGAAGAGGTGGCGGGAGCCAGTTTGTCCACGCCGACAATTTGTTGTAGTTGTGGAAGCTGATTTTGCAGCGGCAGGATTAAATCTACCGGACGCGTTTGTTTAAACAACGTCGGTGCAAAGAACATTTTTGCCTGACACTTATTGAGCACCCACACCAGTTCTGCTTCCCGCCAGGAAGGCAACAGCGGCACGGAAACTGCACCGATTTTCAGGCAGGCAAGATAGATAACGGTAAATTCACACCAGCCAGGCAGTTGAAATGCGATGCGATCGCCTGATTCAATACCCTTCGCTAACATCCAGTTTGCCAGACAGCTCGCGGCGTGATCGAGCGCGCTATAGGTGTACGATGCACCATGATTATCGACCACGGCAATTTTGTCTGGCATCGCACGAGCGGTCTGCTGCCAGTAATCGGCCAGCGAAGCATCGCCCCATAACCCTTGCTGACGATACGCCGCACGACGTTGTTCGTTAAACGTTAATGTCACTTTCATGTTGGACTCTCGAAACAGAACATCAGGCCCGAGATGCGGGCCTGTGGGATGCATGATTAGCCGTAGCGAAAATCAATACCGAAGGTGCCTGCGGGATATTGCCACTGTTCGAGAATAGTGTTACCGCACAGCACCCGACAGGTGCCGCACTCCAGACAACCGGCGGAATCAAAATGAATGTTTCCTGCGTCATCCTGCTTATAAAGTCCGGCAGGGCAGGCTTTCATTAATTTATGGAATTCATTGATATCGGGATTTTCCGCCAGAATGATATGCGGGTGGCCCTCATCAACATGGAATTTATTGACGCCTAATTTGATGTCGACGTTAACCGTAGCGTTCTGGCTCATAGCGCGGTTGCTCCCTTAATGCCATCTTTCAGCAAGTTGATCAGCCCAATTTTCTTCGCATGTCCCATGATCATTTTTCGTACCGGCTGGTTTGGTTTGCCGTCGATGGTGAACATCTCGTTCATGATGTCGGCTACCATTCGTGGGTATTGGCTAAACAGGCGCGGGTTTTCCATCAGCGCCGGGATCTTGCGAAAATGCTGCATATCACGCATGACGCAGCTTTGTTCCAGCTCACGTTTGTATTGCGCCAGACTGCTGGCGGAGAAATCCGCGCGTTCTTTGGCGGCGATCACCGTTGTGGCGGCAGCCTGAGCCGATGCAATGGCTAAATCCATGCCGCGGACCGTAAAACCCAAATTCAGGCAGAAGCCTGCGGCGTCACCAACGATCATCACGCCCTCGTTAACCAGTTGCGGCACCATTGCCAGACCGCCTTCCGGCACCATATGCGCGGAATATTCAAGCAGTTTGCCGCCGCTAATCAGCGGGCGAATGGCGGGGTGTTGTTTAAAATCTTCCAGCATTTGCGGCACGCTTTTTTGCGCATGGGCGATATCACCCAATCCACAAACCAGCCCCAAGGATATGGAATCCTTGTTGGTATAGAGAAATCCCCCGCCCATCAGGCCGTCAGAAGGGGAACCGGCAAACAGCCAGGCGGCACCTTCCTCGCCCGTAATATTAAAGCGATCGTTGATCTGTTCTGGTGTGAGGCCAATAACCTCTTTAACACCAACAGCGTAATGATGCGGATCGGAAGCGGGAACCATTCCCAGCGAGCGGCCAAGCATCGAGTTAACGCCATCAGCCAGAATCACCACATTCGCTTCGAGAATATCATCCCCAGCCTGCACGCCAGTGACCTTGTTTCCTTCACGAACCAGCGCGTCGACGCGAACGCCTGGGATAAACTGCGCGCCCGCCTGCTCGGCTTGTTCCATCAACCACGGGTCCAGACGATTACGCAATACGGTATAAGATGCGTGTTGCGGAACATCTGGCTGCTCGCGGTGAAAATCGAGGGTAACGGCGCTTTCTTCGGTTAAGAAGGAGATTTTCTCGCGTGTGACCTTGCGTTCTACCGGCGCTGATACTGCAAAGCCTGGAATGATTGCTTCAAGTGTGTGGGCATAAAGACGCCCGCCGGTCATGTTTTTACATCCGGCACTGTCGCCGCGTTCTATCACCAGGACATCCAGCCCGGCTCGTGCCATGACCAGTGCGGCAACGCTACCAGCAACGCCCGCACCGACCACAATGGCATCAAATTTGTCATCCGACATGCGTTATGCTCCCTTCCCGCTGCGTTTACAGCGGGAGATGTGGTTGAAAGGGGAATTAGCGGCTCAACTGGCTAATCAGGGCAGGGACGACTTTGTAGATATCGCCCACCAGACCGTAGTCGGCATAGTTGAAGATTGGCGCATTTTTATCTTTATTGATGGCGACAATCACTTTTGCGCCGTTGCCGCCAACCATATGCTGGATCTGCCCGGAGATCCCCAGCGTCAGGTAGAGATCGGATTTCAGCAACACGCCGGAGACACCGATATAACGTTCACGCTCCATCCAGTTCTCGCCTTCGGCAATTGGACGTGAACAGCCGACTTCAGCATTCAGCACCGCCGCCAGTTCGTGGACCATTTTTAGGTCATCCTGCGCCGCCAGTCCACGACCGACGCCAACCACACGTTTTGCTTTGCTCAGGTCCACGCTGCTTGCGGCTTTCGCACGGCGTTCGCGACAGAGAATTTCATGACGCGGAGCAACATAAGGTACCGTTTCTGTCGGGCACTGATGAGAGGTATCACTGGTGCACGGTTCCTGAATACCGGGTGCAAGGGTAATGATCGCCAGCGGGCTGTTGATCTTTTCCTGAGCGAACGCTAACCCGCCATACATCCGGTGTTCGGCGCAAATGTGACCATCGACAATATCCACCGCCGTGGCATCGTTCACCAGCGCCGCATTCAGTTGCACACTTAACCGTGCTGCCAGCGCTTTACCACGTTTCGTCGCGGCCAACAGCAACATAGCGGGGTGTTTATCTTTCAGCAGGGCAGCAATGCTTTCGGCGTAATTTTCAGTGCGTTGCAGCGCGTCGTTTTGCGCAAGAACATAAAGACATTTTGGACCATAAGGCATAACTGCCTGCGCCTGGTCGGTATTTTGTACAATGGCATACACCTGTTGGCCCCATTGCTGAGCGCCGCCAAACAGTTCAGCATAACGTTCAGGATTATCGCTAAAGACCCAGACGCTGTTTAATTGACTCATCGTTTCTTCTCCGTAGGCTTCAGTTCAGGGCTTTCTTCAGATGTTCCGCCAGCTCGGCAATGGCCTCCGGCGAATCGTTATCGATAATGATGTGCTTACGTTCTGTTTGCGGCGGTACGCGAATGCCGACCAGTTCAGCAAGTGGCGCGCTCTGGCTCCAGTCAATATCACTTGCCTGCCACTGATTTACCGGTTTTTTACCCGCGCCGAGAATGGCTTTCATCGAAGGAATGCGTGGCACGTTAATATCGGAGGTGACGCAGAGCACGGCTGGAACAGAGAGTTCAATAACTTCAACATCATCTTCAAGCGTGCGTTCAATCACCAGTGTATTGCCCTGACGCTGAATAGCACTCACTGCATTAATCACCGGAAGTTGCAGAATTTCTCCGACCAGCAAGCCAACCTGCTGGGCATAAAGGTCGCCGGAACCTTCACCAAAGATCAGTAAATCGAAGCCGATCTTTTCAATTGCTGCCGCCAGCGCTTTTGCGGTATCGAGAGGCAGTGCATGTTCAAGTTGCGCATCCTGCACCAAATACAGGCTGTGCGGCCCGCGGGATAGCACGTCTTTGCGCACTTTCGAGTTCTGCAACAATGAGCCGCCAACGGTCAGCGCGGCTATCTCATCGTCATCTGTTGCGAGCTGGCTTGCAGCTTCAATGGCATTGAGATCGAACTGGCTGATTTTGGCGTCGGCATTGTCGAAATTCAGGGTGTATTCTGGAGTGACAACAATGTCCTATTCTTCAGGCACCAGCTTAAAGCAGGTTATTATTTTCATGATTTCTCCTGTGAGTCGCATACGGAACCATCTCCGATGGAAGGTAAAAATGGCCTGAAAATAGTGTGCGATAGCGGTGCGGGGTTTTCGACGGAGCAAGCTGTTTTCCTTGCCAACAATCTTGCAAAAAAAATGCGATCGCTAAAACAAAAGTGCAATTTGCGGCAATATAGTTATTCCATGACCGTACAATCTTGCATTCAGTGTAAATAATCTTGTTTAGCTCTCGCTAAACGCGGTTGTATAACCGCAATACACGCCGTATTTTATCCGGCATATATTGTTTTTGCTTGCTCATGGAATAGGGAGGTTGTCATGTATCAACGCTGTTGGTAATGACTCCAACTTATTGATAGTGTTTTATGTTCAGATAATGCCCGATGACTTTGTCATGCAGCTCCACCGATTTTGAGAACGACAGCGACTTCCGTCCCAGCCGTGCCAGGTGCTGCCTCAGATTCAGGTTATGCCGCTCAATTCGCTGCGTATATCGCTTGCTGATTACGTGCAGCTTTCCCTTCAGGCGGGATTCATACAGCGGCCAGCCATCCGTCATCCATATCACCACGTCAAAGGGTGACAGCAGGCTCATAAGACGCCCCAGCGTCGCCATAGTGCGTTCACCGAATACGTGCGCAACAACCGTCTTCCGGAGCCTGTCATACGCGTAAAACAGCCAGCGCTGGCGCGATTTAGCCCCGACATAGCCCCACTGTTCGTCCATTTCCGCGCAGACGATGACGTCACTGCCCGGCTGTATGCGCGAGGTTACCGACTGCGGCCTGAGTTTTTTAAGTGACGTAAAATCGTGTTGAGGCCAACGCCCATAATGCGGGCTGTTGCCCGGCATCCAACGCCATTCATGGCCATATCAATGATTTTCTGGTGCGTACCGGGTTGAGAAGCGGTGTAAGTGAACTGCAGTTGCCATGTTTTACGGCAGTGAGAGCAGAGATAGCGCTGATGTCCGGCGGTGCTTTTGCCGTTACGCACCACCCCGTCAGTAGCTGAACAGGAGGGACAGCTGATAGAAACAGAAGCCACTGGAGCACCTCAAAAACACCATCATACACTAAATCAGTAAGTTGGCAGCATCACCGTGGCACTGTTGTTATCTGAGCCACCACCTGGTTCCGTCAACGCCAGGGCATAGGCGGGATCACCCGTTTCCAGGGTGCTCTCTGCCGTTTTACGTAGCTGCTCTGCAGAACCGAAACGGCGCATACTGTGAATACATTGACCGTTGGTAATTAAAAATGCCGGAGCACCGCATTTTGACACTTCCATCAGCGCCAGCATTTGGGTGACGTAATCCGCAGGGATACCACCAAATTCTTCCGGCACGCCAAGCATGGAAATACCGTTATCCGCCAGCGCCCGCATAAACTCACGCGGATATGTCCCGTTTTGATCGCAGGTGCGGAAATACTCTTCCGGAAAGTTAGTCGTAATCAGTTCGCGAATACTGGCCAGCAGCAGTTCTTGTTCTTCAGTTAAAGAAAAATCCATCATTATACTCCTGTTAATGAGCCGCTTCAGGCAGGACAAAACCCATCGCCGCATCGATAAATAATCTTTCGTCCATCAGTTTGAGTTCTGGCGAAATCACTGGGGTGAAGTCCATTTTGTCGAGAATATCTTTTTGTAAATCGACGCCAGGGGCGATTTCGATTAAATGCAGGCCGTCTTCTTTCAGCGTGAATACAGCACGTTCGGTGATGTAACGAACATCCAGTCCCCGTTCGAGCGCGATTTTTCCGCTAAAAGTAATTTCCGGTAGTTCCCGAATAAATTTATTTACCCGTCCTTCCTGGACGATATGCAATTTGCCATCGGCAATTTCTGTTTTTAAACTGCCCGCAGTTAACGTGCCGCAGAAAATAATTTTCTTCGAGGTGGCACTGATATCAATAAATCCACCGGTACCCATGATTTTGCCATTGAATTTATGCACGCCGACGTTACCGTGCTGGTCGACTTCAGCAAAACTCAAATAACAAACATCCAGACCACCACCGTGATAAAAATCAAACTGGGACGTCATATCCAGAATGGCGCGGGTATTCACGTTCGCGCCAAAGGCGATACCCTGTGAAGTAATTCCGCCAATCGGACCTGTTTCTACCGTCAGAATAAAGTCATCAGCACAACCTTCTTCCCGAGCGACCAGGCCAATGCCGTCAGCAATACCGACGCCGACATTCCCCACCGCGCCTTTACGCATTTCGAATAATGCACGCCGCGCAACTAATTTACGTTGGTTTAGGGGCAGGCTGAGTTTGGTGCTGTCATCAAGGGTGAAGTCACCAGAAATAAAGCGGTTAACCGGCGCACCGCCATACAGTTGGCTTTGATCCGGATCGACCACCACAATATCCACCAGATAACCCGGAATACGGACAGATTTAGGATGCAGCGTGGCTTTCTTAACCATTTTCTGCACCTGCATCATCACAATACCGCCGTTATTGTGCACCGCCTGGGCAATAACCAATGCGTCGAGATACATCACCTCATCTTCAAAAGTGGCGTAGCCTTCACTGTCGCAGGTGGTAGCGCGAATGAAGGCGATATCTGGCGCAATCGCTTTGTAATAGAGATATTCTTTGTTATCAAACTCGACCAGTTTAATCAGGTCTTCTTTAGTGACTTCATTCAATTTGCCGCCTTGCTGGCGTGGATCGACAAATGTCCCGATGCCAATATCACTAATAATACCAGGCTGGTGGGCTGCGGCAGCGCGTAAGGTTTGTGTAAGTACACCTTGTGGGTAGTTATAAGCAATAATTTTATTTTGTTCTGCGAGTTCAGAAATACGCGGCGATTGTCCCCAATGACCACATAATGCCCATTTCACCAGACCTTCTTGCGCCAGAGGACTAATACCACGGTCGGCGCGATCGCCAAGCCCTGTCGGACTAATAATCGATAAATTACGTGGCGTTTGAGTCTGTTTATATTTATCAGCAAGAGCTGTAATTAACGTGGTGGCTTCCAGAATACCGCCGCCAGCGCCTAACACACAAAGTGTTGCTTCGTCGGGAATATAATTCACCGCTTCCTGTGCCGACAGGACCGGCACTCGTCCATTAATACGAGGTGGTTTTACAGGTTTCATTGTTAATTCCTGATTCAGATGTGATTTTCCCTACGCCAGATGGAGAATTAGCGCACAGAGACTCACGAAATATTTTATTAAATACGGTTAAATATATTTTTTAAGTTCGGCGGGGAGGGTGTTCCCGCCGAAATATTATTGCTTATGCCTGGTGTAAAATAGTTAATACCGTGCGCAAATCATTTACCGAGATTTGCCCTGGCGCAGAGGCTTTTTTTACCGCACCAAAAGTTGCCGCCGAGCCAAATACTTCACCAGCCAGACGAGAAATTACGCCAGTTTTTGCCATCGACATCGTGATGATTGGACGATCAGCATACTGCTCCTGCATCTCCAGGGTCGCGGCAAGCAACGTCAGCACATCACTGGTACTTTGCGGCATCAGCGCAATCTTAGGAATATCGGCGTCGAAGGATTGCATTTTGCGCAGACGGGCAATGATTTCTTCGGCTTCCGGCGTTTTATGGAAGTCATGGTTGGACATGACAACTTTCACATCATGCGCGTGGGCGTAGGCCACGGTTTCTTTAACCTGATCATCGCCGGTAAATAACTCCAGATCGATCATATCAACCAAGCCGCTGTCGATGGCTGCACGATTGAGAGCAATATAAGCCTCGGTGGAAATCGCCTGCTCGCCGCCTTCTTTGGCACTGCGGAAGGTAAACAGCAGCGGTTTTTCTGGCATGGTTTCACGGAGAATTTTTGCCGCCGCCATGACAGACTCCACATTGGAGAGGTCGGCAAAGTGGTCCACACGCCATTCCAGAATATCAAAGTCCGCTTCACTATAGGCGAGAGCTTCGGATTTCACGCTGGCGATATCTTTCGCCATCAGCGAGACGATGATTTTAGGTGCGCCCGTACCAATGACGAGATCTTTTACAGTTACGGTTTTCATTTTTTACCCTTTCTGCACGCGGTCAGCCTGTCAGGCACCGAACCCCATGACCTGTTTAACATATTCCAGAGGGAAATCTTTGCCAGTCCATAACGTGAACTGTTCAGCCCCTTGCCACAACAACATGCCGTATCCATCAATCGTTTTGCAACCAGCTTGTTGTGCCTGCTGCAATAACTTCGTCATATGCGGGTTATACACGCATTCAGTGACCAGCAGTCCCGGATGTAACAGACTGATATCATAAACCAATGATTCATTCTCAAGGGGTTTCATACCCACTTTTGTGCCATTGGTTAAAATGTCGGCGGAAGCCAGTGCTTCAGCAAAGGCTTGCTGATCGGCGAGATCGGTAACCGTGACGACACAATCGGTGTTTTCGTTAACCCGCTGCGCGAAGGCGAGGGCTTTATCGAAGAACTCATCCCGACGGTTAAAGAGTTTAATTTCTTTTAAACCTTCAATTGCCCCCTGCGCGCCAATCGCCGTTGAGGCACCTCCGGCCCCTAACAGCACCATCGTTTTGCCTTTGATATCAAAACCGCTCTCTTTAATGGCGCGAATATGGCCCGTGCCGTCGGTGTTATAGCCGCGCAGGTAGCCATCATCATTAACGATGGTGTTGATGGCACCCACCAGTTTGGCTGCTGGCGTTAATTCATCAACATATTCACACGCCAGTTGTTTGTTCGGCATCGACACACCAGTTCCGCGCATTTTGAGGGCTTTTAATCCTTCAATTGCTCCGGGAAAACTATCGTTATCCACTTCAAAGGCCATATAGGTAAATGGCAATCCCGCTTTTTCTAAGGCTTTATTCTGCATTTCAGGCGATAAACTGTGGCGGATAGGATAGGCCATCAGCCCAATCAATTCGTATTTTGCGGTAACATCCATAATTAACTCCTTTAACCTCTATGCTTAATTGTGTTTAACCGGGTGCTAAATTTACGCTCGCCAAAACGCACATCATTCTCAGGAATAATAAAAACGCGGTAATAGCGGATAAAAACAATAATTGCGGTAATCAGGGCCAGCAGCGCGAAAGTAAAATCGAGAACAATGATATATTGAAGGCCGATGTTCGACAGATAACCGGTAATCAGCGGAATAACAAAGTTAGCCAGTCCACCCATCATCATATAAATACTGGTGACTTTGGCTTTGCTTTTTGGGAAAAACTCTGACATGACCGAAACACCGAGCTGTAAAATGCCGCCAGCTGCTGAGAAACCGATAACAAAGGCGCCGGCATTACACACCAGTGGAGAAGGGTACAGATAGATAATGGCTGCTGTTATTGTTGCCAATGCAGAGTTAAATACATTAGCCCAGATGGGCCGGACCATTTTTTTCAGTAGTGCGGCAAAAATAAAGACACAGACCAACGAGCCCATACTGTAATAAGAGATGGTTTTTAATGCCTCAGCTTCTGACATACCAGCAAAAGCCATCGCATATTTGGGCATCCACACCACAATCACATAAAAGGTCGAGAATGCAGCTACACCGAACAGTACCGATGAAACACCTTCCAGCCAGACTAACGGTTTGCTGTTCATTTGCGGTAATTCATTAGCTACGCTGGCGTCCACCAACTGGCTGGGGAATTTGCTTTTCAACAGCATCAGCGTGATCAGTACAAACAGAATACCCGGAATAATCAGCCCATAGCCGTACCAGATATTATTGAGCAACATATAGCTCACCAGCATTGGGTAGAACATTTGCCCGAATGACACCATCGCTTTAACCAGTATGACCGCCGAACCAGAGGCTTTCGGAAAGCATTCCATGAGCGCGGGGTAGCCACCCGTATCCAGCGCTGAGTTAGCGATACCTACGCACACTGCCAGACCGTAGGCGAGAGTTAAATTCGGGCAAGCGGGAATACCAAAGAAGAATAGCAGATACATTATTACTGCCATTAATATTACCGCCCGACGACCAAACTTATCGGAGATCACACCGAAGAATAAAATACTGATCAATCGCCCCAAACCGATACCGGAAATTAAGTAGGCAATGCCCGCGTTGTCAGTGGAAAACTTTTCCGCCAGAGATGACATATTTTGGGCAAGCGTAATAACACTAATGCCGTGCAGGAAGTAGCTGAAGTAAATACAAAGAACAGCCAGGATAAATGGCGTGCTGAAAGCCTTATTTTGAGACATTTTCACAGCTCCTTGCTGAAAGATTATTTCGTTACCGTACGTATTGTTCTCCGACGGTTTACATAATTACTATACTGAAGATGATTATCCCTGGGTACATGGCATAAAGTTTATGTTTCCAGGAATATTGCATGTCATAGTTTGTTTTTGATCGCGATTTTCCTTAGTTAGCGCAGAAAGAGTTATTTATCCGTAAGATCTTGCATGACATGAAAAGAATATTGCATTACCCACCCGGAGCGACATTTTCCTTTAGCGAGTGATGCCGCGTTTTTTTGCGGCTGCGTAAGCCGATAAACAGTGCCAGTAAAAAACCGATGGCAGCGATGGCGGTATCGAACCACATAATATCGGCAATACTTCTTTGGGACAGATGAGCCGTAATCAACGGAATAGTAAAGGTCGCAATACTGCCCGCACTGTAATAGATCCCTGTAGCTTTACCTTTAGCGTGGTGATGCTGCCAACTTACTGATTTAGTGTATGATGGTGTTTTTGAGGTGCTCCAGTGGCTTCTGTTTCTATCAGCTGTCCCTCCTGTTCAGCTACTGACGGGGTGGTGCGTAACGGCAAAAGCACCGCCGGACATCAGCGCTATCTCTGCTCTCACTGCCGTAAAACATGGCAACTGCAGTTCACTTACACCGCTTCTCAACCCGGTACGCACCAGAAAATCATTGATATGGCCATGAATGGCGTTGGATGCCGGGCAACAGCCCGCATTATGGGCGTTGGCCTCAACACGATTTTACGTCACTTAAAAAACTCAGGCCGCAGTCGGTAACCTCGCGCATACAGCCGGGCAGTGACGTCATCGTCTGCGCGGAAATGGACGAACAGTGGGGCTATGTCGGGGCTAAATCGCGCCAGCGCTGGCTGTTTTACGCGTATGACAGGCTCCGGAAGACGGTTGTTGCGCACGTATTCGGTGAACGCACTATGGCGACGCTGGGGCGTCTTATGAGCCTGCTGTCACCCTTTGACGTGGTGATATGGATGACGGATGGCTGGCCGCTGTATGAATCCCGCCTGAAGGGAAAGCTGCACGTAATCAGCAAGCGATATACGCAGCGAATTGAGCGGCATAACCTGAATCTGAGGCAGCACCTGGCACGGCTGGGACGGAAGTCGCTGTCGTTCTCAAAATCGGTGGAGCTGCATGACAAAGTCATCGGGCATTATCTGAACATAAAACACTATCAATAAGTTGGAGTCATTACCTAAATAGTGTAGCGATGTTGTGTCAGTATCCATTCATTATTGTTGTAACAACGACAATTCCTTTCTGTGGAAAAATTAACAAAGCCGCTCCAGATCGTGTGCATATAATTCAGCGGCTACCGATTGATAGATCTTCCAGTCAATAAAATTGCCATCAGGATAGACTCGTTGAAATGCGGTTAAGTCGGGGAAAAAACGCATGGTGTTGTTGCCGATGCGGTTATTTATTTTCTCTATGATGGCATGAAGATGTTTTTTTCTTTGCTGACGCATAGCCAACAGTTGCTCGACTACACAATCAGGAATGGCACACTTGTCATTTTCCCATTGACGCCAGCTTTCACTGTCACCGGTCTGGGCAATCCAGGTCGCGCATTCATCAATAGTCATGGCAAAAATATGGCGGAGTGCCTGGAGTTCATAAGCGTTCATCGTGTAATGGCTGCATGAAATAAACAATAAAATATAAATAACATTATCAGCCTGCTGACGGCTTGAAGAGAGTCACAGTATCTTGTGCAACATTATTGGAAAGAGTGAGGGGCGAGGTAGCGAAGCGGAAAAATGTTAAAAAAAAGCCCATCGTGGGAGATGGGCAAAGACTACACACAGCAATTCGTTGTTTCACTCAGGGGATTTCCATGCTTATAAATCAATATGTTGATTTATAACCGTGAGCTAATAGTAGGCATACGGACTTTTTGCGTCGATCAGATTCGTCTCATTAGTTTAAAAACTGTAAAGAATTTGCGACAGGTACTACCAGCTGAATGGCGGTAAGCAGGAAAATATGGGGAAGAGCAAGCAAATATCAATTAGCGGTGGTTAACAATCAGGCGGCAGAGCCGCCTGATGAGAAATTACTTATTCGGTTTCTCGATTTCGCCAAGTTCTTCGAGAATTTCTTCCGGTTGGTCCGTCGGCGGTGGGACCTCTTCCACCCACGCGGCAAACAGACGCCAGGAAACGGCTAACAGAACCGGACCAATAAACAGACCGATCATCCCGAAAGCAATCAAACCACCAATAACGCCAGAGAGGATCAGGATCAGCGGTAAATCGGCACCCATGCGAATTAACATTGGGCGGATGACGTTATCCAGCGTGCCAACCACACCGCTCCACACTAACAATACCGTTCCCCAGGTGGTATCGCCGGTCCAGTAGAGCCAGATAATCGCCGGAATCAGTACCGGTAACGGTCCAAGCTGGACAAGGCAGGAGAGGATCATTAACACCGTTAGCAAAGTTGCATAAGGTACGCCGGATACGGCGAGGCCGATACCGCCAAGCACTGCCTGTACTAACGCCGTCACCACCACACCCAGCGCCACCGCGCGGATAGCCTGTGCCGCCAGCAGTACGGCGGCATCTCCGCGAACGCCTGCCAGACGGGTTGCAAAATGGCGAATGCCTTGTGCCACCTGTTCACCGCGCCAGTACAGCAGGGCACTGAAGAGAAGCATCAGCGCACAATGCACCATAAAGCGCCCGATATGCGCCGCCTGCCCAACGAACCAGGTGGTGGTGGTGCCAATATAAGGGCGGACCTTCGCCATGATCGCCGTACCCCCCATATCCAGCAAGTTGTGCCAGCCTGCATACAGCTTCGCGCCAATCACCGGAATGGTATTAAGCCACGCCAGATCGGGTAACGTCATGTCACCGCTGGAAATGGCTTTAATTAGCGGGCCGCTGCCGTCGACGATACTGTTAACCAGCAAAGCAATAGGGATGATAAACACCATCACTAATAACAGCGTCATCACCAGAACGGCGAGAGAGCGGCGGCCAAACATGATCTTTTGCAAACGTAACAATACCGGCCAGGTGGCGATAACCACCGTACCGGCCCATGCAAAGCCGAGAATAAAGGGTTGAACAATCCACAGACATGCCACAATCATGATGGCTAAAAACAGCACCGAAAGCAGAATTTGTGCGACATCCCTGGGCTGACGAACATTTACCATAACTACTTTTCACCTTTTTTGTGCGTCAAATCGTCGACGCGACGTGAACACGCGAAACTCACCTACATAATGATGAGCAATTTCAGCGGTTTTTAACAGGCCGATTCTGCCCTTAATTCTGATGGGCGTGTTAGAAAAAAATGTGGTACAACAACTCAGGCAACACGCAAACGATTAATCTCTCATCACAGACCGCAGGAAAGGGTCAATATAATGATTCCACAGATTTCCCAGGCACCCGGCGTCGTTCAACTGGTGCTTAATTTTTTGCAAGAGCTGGAGCAACAAGGTTTTACCGGCGATACGGCGACAAGTTATGCCGATCGTCTGACAATGTCGACCGACAACAGTATTTACCAACTTCTCCCCGATGCGGTGGTATTTCCGCGTTCAACCGCAGATGTGGCGCTGATCGCCCGTCTTGCCGCGCAGGAACGCTATTCATCGCTGATCTTTACCCCCCGCGGCGGCGGCACCGGCACTAACGGTCAGGCGCTCAACCAGGGGATTATTGTTGATATGTCCCGCCATATGAACCGCATCATCGAAATTAACCCTGAAGAGGGCTGGGTGCGCGTTGAGGCCGGGGTGATAAAAGATCAACTCAATCAGTACCTGAAACCGTTCGGCTACTTTTTTGCGCCGGAACTTTCGACCAGCAACCGGGCAACGCTCGGTGGGATGATCAATACCGATGCATCCGGTCAGGGATCGCTGGTCTATGGCAAAACGTCAGATCACGTACTTGGCGTACGCGCGGTGTTGTTGGGGGGCGATATTCTCGATACGCAACCTTTACCCGTCGAATTGTCGGAAACGCTGGGTAAATCCAATACCACAATCGGGCGAATTTATAACACGGTTTATCAACGTTGCCGTCAGCAACGCCAGTTAATTATCGACAACTTCCCCAAACTTAACCGCTTTCTTACCGGTTACGATCTGCGTCATGTCTTTAACGATGAGATGACCGAGTTCGACCTGACGCGCATTCTGACGGGTTCAGAAGGGACGCTGGCCTTTATTACCGAAGCGCGGCTGGATATTACGCGCTTGCCTAAAGTGCGCCGTCTGGTGAACGTCAAATATGACTCTTTTGACTCTGCGCTGCGTAACGCGCCGTTTATGGTTGAGGCGCGGGCGCTTTCGGTAGAGACGGTGGACTCAAAAGTGCTGAATCTGGCGCGGGAAGATATTGTCTGGCATTCCGTCAGCGAGTTGATTACCGATGTGCCTGACCAAGAGATGCTCGGGCTGAACATTGTGGAATTTGCTGGTGATGATGAGGCGCTGATTGATGAGCGGGTAAATGCACTCTGTGCGCGGTTGGATGAGCTGATCGCCAGTCATCAAGCAGGTGTCATCGGCTGGCAGGTGTGCCGTGAGCTGGCGGGGGTTGAACGTATCTATGCAATGCGCAAAAAAGCCGTTGGTCTGCTTGGCAATGCCAAAGGTGCCGCTAAGCCAATTCCGTTTGCTGAGGATACCTGCGTACCGCCGGAACACCTGGCGGATTATATTGCTGAATTTCGCGCGCTGCTCGACAGCCACGGCTTAAGCTACGGTATGTTCGGTCACGTCGACGCAGGTGTCTTGCACGTCCGTCCAGCGCTGGATATGTGCGATCCTCAACAAGAGATTTTGATGAAGCAAATCTCTGATGACGTGGTGGCGCTGACTGCGAAATACGGTGGTTTGTTGTGGGGCGAGCACGGCAAAGGTTTTCGCGCTGAATACAGCCCGGCGTTTTTCGGTGAGGAACTTTTTGCAGAACTGCGCAAAGTGAAAGCGGCATTTGACCCGCATAACCGACTCAACCCAGGGAAGATTTGCCCGCCAGAAGGTCTCGATGCGCCGATGATGAAAGTGGACGCGGTGAAGCGCGGTACATTCGATCGGCAGATCCCCATTGCGGTACGCCAGCAGTGGCGCGGTGCGATGGAGTGTAACGGCAACGGTTTATGCTTCAACTTTGATGCCCGTAGTCCGATGTGTCCGTCGATGAAGATCACCCAGAACCGGATTCATTCACCGAAAGGGCGCGCAACGCTGGTGCGTGAATGGCTGCGTTTGTTGGCGGATCGCGGCGTTGATCCACTCAAACTGGAACAAGAACTGCCTGAATCCGGCGTCAGTTTGCGGACGTTAATTGCCCGCACGCGCAATAGCTGGCATGCGAATAAAGGCGAATATGACTTCTCACACGAAGTCAAAGAGGCGATGTCGGGCTGTCTGGCCTGTAAAGCGTGTTCGACCCAGTGCCCCATCAAAATTGATGTGCCGGAGTTTCGCTCTCGTTTTCTGCAGCTCTATCACACCCGTTATTTACGCCCGCTGCGCGACCACCTCGTCGCTACGGTCGAGAGCTACGCGCCGCTGATGGCACGCGCGCCGAAAACCTTTAACTTCTTCATTAACCAGCCGCTGGTGCGCAAACTCTCGGAAAAACATATCGGCATGGTTGATTTGCCGCTGCTGTCGGTCCCCTCGCTACAACAACAAATGGTGGGGCATCGCTCGGCAAACATGACGCTGGAACAGCTTGAATCTCTCAATGCAGAGCAGAAAGCGCGCACAGTGTTGGTGGTGCAGGACCCCTTTACCAGCTATTACGATGCGCAAGTGGTGGCGGATTTTGTCCGTCTGGTCGAAAAATTAGGTTTCCAGCCTGTGTTACTGCCATTTTCGCCAAATGGCAAAGCCCAGCATATTAAAGGTTTTCTTAATCGTTTTGCGAAGACGGCGAAAAAGACGGCGGATTTCCTCAACCGTATGGCGAAGCTGGGTATGCCAATGGTGGGCGTCGATCCGGCGCTGGTACTTTGTTATCGCGATGAATATAAACTGGCGCTGGGCGAGGAGCGTGGCGAGTTTAACGTCTTACTGGCGAATGAATGGCTGGCAAGCGCACTTGAGTCACAGCCAGTGGCTACAGTCAGCGGTGAATCATGGTATTTCTTTGGTCACTGTACCGAAGTTACCGCCTTGCCGGGTGCGCCAGCACAATGGGCCGCGATATTTGCCCGTTTTGGCGCGAAACTGGAAAATGTCAGCGTGGGTTGCTGCGGCATGGCAGGGACTTACGGACATGAAGCGAAAAACCATAAAAATTCGCTCGGGATCTATGAGTTATCCTGGCATCAGGCTATGCAGCGACTGCCGCGTAACCGCTGTCTGGCGACCGGATATTCCTGCCGTAGTCAGGTCAAACGGGTTGAAGGCACGGGGGTACGCCATCCTGTGCAGGCTTTACTGGAGATTATTAAATGATATGGAAACGAAAAATCACCCTGGAAGCACTGAATGCCATGGGTGAAGGAAACATGGTGGGGTTGCTGGATATTCGCTTTGAACATATTGGTGATGACACCCTTGAAGCGACAATGCCAGTAGACTCGCGGACAAAGCAGCCTTTCGGGTTGCTACATGGAGGTGCATCCGTGGTACTAGCCGAAAGTATCGGTTCCGTTGCCGGTTATTTATGTACCGAAGGTGAGCAAAAAGTGGTTGGTCTGGAAATCAATGCTAACCACGTCCGCTCGGCACGAGAAGGGCGGGTGCGCGGCGTATGCAAACCGTTGCATCTCGGTTCGCGTCACCAGGTCTGGCAGATTGAAATCTTCGATGAGAAAGGGCGTTTGTGCTGTTCGTCACGATTGACGACCGCCATTTTGTGACGTTGTCACCAGAAAAGTGTGACGCATATTGCTTTTGGTCATTATCTGCACAGTAAACGGTGGTATACTGTGCAGGTCTTGTCTAAAAGCGAGGATGCTATGTCTACTCAACTTGATCCCACCCAGCTGGCCATTGAATTTTTACGCCGTGACCAGAGCAATCTTTCACCTGCCCAATATCTCAAACGTCTGAAACAACTAGAACTTGAATTTGCTGACCTGCTTACTCTCTCTTCTGCTGAATTAAAAGAAGAAATCTACTTTGCCTGGCGTCTGGGCGTGCATTGATCCTGACTTAATGCCGCAAGTTCGCCAAATCGACTTGGATTAACCTCCGTCCAGGTTCGATGACCTTCTTAATACTGCTTATCTACCGCCTGATATTGTTCAAAAATAACACTAATCGCAGTTTGTGTTAAAACGGCGGGTTAGCTTTATGAGATTATTCTTATCGCCCCTTCAAGAGCTAAGCCACTGAGAGTGCCGGAGATAAGCGCCGGATGGGGTAGAAACCCTTTAGCCTGTGTCGCACAGACTTAAGGGTTTTCTTATTTCTGAACGCTGCACTTTTTTACCTATCTCTTAAATAGTCATTTTCAATACAACTTTTTCTTTTTCATCACAGCCTTAATGCTCCTTAGATAATAACCATTATCTAACAATGAGATACCTAATTCTTAGCGTGCCTGTTAACCCACACATCAGGGTCTATGCTTATTAAAAGCAGGCAAAAAGCATGTTTTACGGTAAAGCCCCTGCGTTTGCTGGGTTGAACTGATAATCATTATCACTAACATGCTGTTATACGCTGAAAGCGATGAAGTGAGGTAAATCGATGGACATGCATTCAGGAACCTTTAATCCACAGGATTTCGCCTGGCAAGGCTTAACGCTGACACCCGCAGCCGCTGTCCACATCCGCGAGCTGGTGGCAAAGCAGCCGGGTATGGTCGGTGTGCGCTTAGGCGTGAAGCAAACAGGCTGCGCGGGCTTTGGCTATGTGCTCGACAGTGTTAGCGAGCCGGACAAAGACGATCTGCTGTTTGAACACGACGGCGCGAAGCTGTTTGTCCCGCTACAAGCGATGCCGTTTATTGATGGCACGGAAGTCGATTTCGTTCGTGAAGGACTTAATCAGATATTCAAATTTCACAACCCTAAAGCCCAGAATGAATGTGGCTGTGGCGAAAGCTTTGGGGTATAGGCGGTACTATGTCTCGTAATACTGAAGCAACTGACGATGTCAAAACCTGGACCGGCGGCCCGCTGAATTATAAAGAAGGATTCTTCACCCAGTTAGTCACCGATGAGCTGGCAAAGGGGATAAACGAAGAGGTGGTGCGCGCAATTTCGGCGAAGCGTAATGAGCCGGAGTGGATGCTGGAGTTTCGTCTAAACGCCTATCGCGCATGGCTGGAGATGGAAGAACCGCACTGGTTGAAAGCGCACTACGACAAGCTGAATTATCAGGATTACAGCTACTACTCGGCACCATCGTGCGGTAATTGTGACGACACTTGCGCGTCTGAATCTGGCGCGGTGCAGCAAACTGGCGCGAACGCCTTTTTAAGTAAAGAGGTGGAGGCGGCGTTTGAGCAGTTGGGCGTTCCCGTGCGGGAAGGCAAAGAGGTGGCGGTGGATGCCATTTTCGACTCAGTTTCGGTTGCCACTACTTATCGCGAAAAACTGGCGGAGCAGGGAATTATTTTCTGTTCCTTTGGTGAGGCGATCCACGATCACCCGGAACTGGTGCGTAAATATCTCGGCACCGTGGTGCCGGGGAATGACAACTTCTTTGCCGCGCTTAATGCGGCGGTAGCCTCTGACGGTACGTTTATTTATGTGCCTAAAGGCGTGCGCTGCCCGATGGAACTTTCCACCTATTTTCGCATTAACGCGGAAAAAACCGGGCAGTTTGAGCGCACCATTCTGGTGGCCGACGAAGACAGCTACGTCAGCTACATTGAAGGCTGTTCCGCTCCGGTGCGTGACAGCTATCAGTTACACGCGGCAGTGGTGGAAGTCATCATCCATAAAAACGCCGAGGTGAAATATTCCACGGTACAAAACTGGTTCCCTGGCGATAACAACACCGGCGGTATTCTCAACTTCGTCACCAAGCGTGCTTTGTGCGAAGGCGAAAACAGCAAAATGTCATGGACGCAATCAGAAACCGGGTCAGCGATTACGTGGAAATATCCCAGCTGCATTTTGCGCGGCGATAACTCCATTGGTGAGTTTTACTCAGTGGCGCTGACCAGCGGTCATCAGCAAGCGGATACCGGCACCAAGATGATCCACATCGGTAAAAACACCAAATCGACCATTATCTCGAAAGGGATCTCTGCCGGACATAGTCAGAACAGTTATCGCGGCTTAGTGAAAATCATGCCGACGGCAACCAATGCGCGCAATTTCACTCAGTGCGACTCAATGCTGATTGGCGCTAATTGTGGGGCGCATACCTTCCCGTATGTTGAGTGTCGTAACAATAGTGCGCAACTGGAACACGAGGCAACGACATCACGTATTGGTGAAGATCAACTGTTTTACTGCCTGCAACGCGGGATCAGCGAAGAAGACGCCATCTCGATGATTGTTAACGGTTTCTGCAAAGACGTGTTCTCGGAGCTGCCGTTGGAATTTGCCGTTGAAGCACAAAAACTCCTCGCCATCAGTCTTGAACACAGCGTCGGATAAGGAATAAACATGTTAAGTATTAAAGATTTACACGTCAGCGTGGAAGATAAAGCTATCCTGCGCGGATTAAGCCTCGACGTTCGTCCCGGCGAAGTTCACGCCATTATGGGGCCAAACGGTTCGGGCAAAAGTACCTTATCGGCAACGCTTGCCGGGCGAGAAGATTATGAAGTGACGGGCGGCACGGTTGAGTTCAAAGGCAAAGATTTGCTTGCGCTGTCGCCGGAAGATCGCGCGGGCGAAGGCATCTTTATGGCCTTCCAGTATCCGGTGGAAATTCCCGGCGTCAGTAACCAGTTTTTCCTGCAAACGGCACTTAATGCGGTGCGCAGCTATCGCGGCCAGGAAACGCTCGACCGCTTTGATTTTCAGGATTTGATGGAAGAGAAAATCGCTCTCCTGAAGATGCCGGAAGATTTATTAACCCGTTCGGTAAACGTTGGTTTTTCCGGCGGCGAGAAAAAGCGCAACGATATTTTGCAAATGGCGGTGCTGGAACCGGAGTTATGCATTCTTGATGAGTCAGACTCCGGGCTGGATATTGACGCATTAAAAGTGGTTGCCGATGGCGTGAACTCGCTGCGTGACGGCAAGCGTTCATTCATCATTGTTACGCACTACCAACGCATTCTCGACTACATCAAGCCTGATTACGTCCATGTGCTGTATCAGGGACGAATTGTGAAATCCGGCGATTTCACGTTGGTCAAACAACTGGAGGAGCAGGGTTATGGCTGGCTTACCGAACAGCAGTAACGCGCTGCAACAGTGGCATCACTTGTTTGAAGCTGACGGAGCGAAACGCTCTCCGCAAGCACAGCAGCATTTACAACAATTGCTGCGTACCGGACTGCCGACACGTAAACATGAAAACTGGAAATATACGCCGCTGGAAGGGCTGACCAATAGCCAGTTTGTCAGCATTGCGGGAGAGATATCCCCACAGCAGCGTGATGCCTTAGCGTTAACATTAGACGCTGTGCGGCTGGTTTTTGTCGATGGACGTTACGTGTCAGCACTGAGCGATGCGACTGAAGGCAGCGGGTATGAAGTGAGCATTAACGACGACCGTCAGGGGGTACCCGACGCTATTCAGGCGGAAGTGTTTCTGCATTTGACGGAAAGCCTGGCACAAAGCGTGACGCATATCGCCGTGAAGCGCGGTCAACGGCCGGCAAAGCCATTGCTGTTAATGCATATTACCCAGGGCGTGGCAGGTGAAGAGGTCAACACTGCCCATTACCGACATCATCTGGATCTGGCGGAAGGTGCCGAAGCAACGGTGATCGAACATTTTGTCAGCCTTAATGATGCTCGTCACTTCACCGGCGCACGGTTCACTATCAATGTCGCAGCGAACGCCCACTTGCAGCATATCAAGCTGGCGTTTGAAAACCCGGTCAGTCACCACTTTGCCCATAACGATTTGTTGCTGGCTGACGATGCCACCGCATTTAGCCATAGTTTCCTGCTGGGTGGCGCAGTGTTACGACACAACACCAGTACGCAACTCAATGGCGAAAACAGCACGCTGCGGATCAATAGCCTGGCGATGCCGGTGAAAAACGAGGTGTGTGATACCCGCACCTGGCTGGAACACAATAAAGGTTTTTGTAACAGCCGACAGTTGCACAAAACTATCGTCAGCGACAAAGGCCGCGCGGTATTTAACGGTTTGATCAACGTCGCGCAGCACGCCATCAAAACGGATGGTCAGATGACCAACAATAATCTGCTGATGGGCAAACTGGCGGAAGTGGATACGAAACCGCAGCTGGAAATCTATGCAGATGATGTGAAATGCAGCCACGGCGCGACGGTGGGGCGTATTGATGATGAACAGATGTTCTATCTGCGCTCGCGCGGGATCAATCAGCAGGATGCCCAGCAGATGATCATTTACGCCTTTGCTGCTGAACTGACGGAAGCACTGCGTGATGAGGGGCTTAAACAGCAGGTGCTGGCCCGAATCGGTCAACGACTGCCAGGAGGTGTAAGATGACTTTTTCCGTCGACAAAGTGCGGGCCGACTTTCCGGTGCTTTCTCGTGAGGTAAACGGTTTGCCGCTGGCTTATCTCGACAGCGCCGCCAGTGCGCAGAAACCGGGCCAGGTGATTGACGCCGAGGCCGAGTTTTATCGTCACGGCTACGCGGCGGTGCATCGCGGTATTCATACCTTAAGCGCCCAGGCGACCGAGAAAATGGAGAACGTACGCAAGCAGGCATCGTTGTTTATCAACGCCCGTTCGGCGGAAGAGCTGGTGTTCGTCCGCGGCACGACGGAAGGGATCAATCTGGTCGCCAATAGCTGGGGCAACAGCAACGTGCGGGCGGGCGATAACATCATCATAAGTCAGATGGAGCACCACGCTAACATTGTTCCCTGGCAGATGCTTTGCGCACGCGTTGGCGCAGAGCTGCGTGTGATCCCGCTCAATCCCGACGGTACGTTGCAACTGGAGACGCTGCCTACGCTGTTTGATGAGAAAACTCGCCTGCTGGCAATTACTCATGTCTCCAACGTGCTTGGCACAGAAAATCCACTGGCGGAAATGATCACGCTTGCGCACCAGCATGGCGCAAAAGTGCTGGTGGATGGCGCTCAGGCGGTGATGCATCATCCGGTGGATGTTCAGGCGCTGGATTGCGACTTTTACGTGTTCTCCGGGCATAAACTGTATGGCCCCACCGGAATTGGCATTCTTTATGTGAAAGAAGCCTTGTTGCAGGAGATGCCGCCGTGGGAAGGGGGCGGTTCTATGATCGCCACCGTCAGCCTGAGTGAAGGCACTACCTGGACCAAAGCACCATGGCGGTTTGAAGCCGGTACACCCAATACCGGGGGCATCATTGGTCTTGGCGCGGCGCTGGAGTATGTTTCGGCGCTGGGGCTTAATAACATAGCCGAGTATGAACAGAATCTGATGCATTACGCGCTATCACAGCTGGAATCTGTACCGGATCTCACTCTCTATGGCCCACAAAACAGGCTTGGCGTTATTGCTTTTAATCTCGGTAAACACCACGCCTATGATGTTGGCAGTTTTCTCGATAATTACGGCATTGCTGTGCGTACCGGACATCACTGCGCTATGCCATTAATGGCCTATTACAACGTCCCTGCGATGTGTCGGGCGTCGCTGGCCATGTATAACACCCATGAAGAAGTGGATCGTCTGGTGACCGGATTGCAACGTATTCACCGTCTGCTGGGATAACAGGGAGGCACTATGGCTGTATTGCCGGATAAAGAAAAATTGCTGCGTAATTTTTTACGCTGCGCCAACTGGGAAGAGAAATATCTCTACATTATTGAGCTGGGCCAGCGTCTGCCAGAATTACGCGACGAAGACCGAAGCCCACAAAATAGCATTCAGGGCTGCCAGAGTCAGGTGTGGATTGTCATGCGCCAGAATGCGCAGGGAATTATTGAATTGCAGGGCGACAGCGATGCGGCGATTGTGAAAGGGCTTATTGCGGTCGTCTTTATTCTCTACGATCAGATGACGCCGCAGGATATTGTCAGTTTCGATGTGCGTCCGTGGTTTGAAAAAATGGCGCTCACCCAACATCTCACCCCATCTCGTTCACAAGGTCTGGAAGCGATGATTCGCGCAATTCGCGCCAAAGCCGCTGCACTTAGCTAAACTAAAGGGACAGCTTTCATCCGGTTGGCTCACATTGCCGGATGGTCAATGTTTACACTGACCTGCACAGGAGTGTTTCGGTTTCAGGTGAACATAAGCGCCATCCGACGTTTCAGCGTGAGTCTCCGGCAAATACAGGAGGTTTACAATGAAACGCGCGTCTTTGCTTACACTCACGCTTATCGGCGCTTTTAGCGCCATCCAGGCTGCCTGGGCGGTTGATTATCCGCTACCACCAACCGGAAGCCGACTGGTTGGGCAAAATCAAACGTATACGGTGCAGGAAGGGGATAAAAACCTTCAGGCTATTGCCCGTCGTTTTGATACTGCGGCAATGTTGATCCTTGAAGCCAATAACACTATCGCCCCGGTGCCAAAACCTGGTACGACGATAACTATTCCTTCGCAACTGTTATTACCTGATGCGCCGCGTCAGGGGATTATCGTTAACCTTGCAGAGCTGCGCCTTTATTATTATCCGCCGGGAGAAAATATCGTGCAGGTTTATCCGATAGGTATTGGCTTGCAGGGGCTGGAAACGCCGGTGATGGAAACGCGTGTGGGGCAGAAAATCCCTAACCCAACCTGGACGCCTACGGCAGGCATTCGTCAGCGTTCGCTGGAGCGTGGCATTAAATTACCTCCAGTCGTCCCTGCCGGGCCAAATAACCCACTAGGACGTTACGCACTGCGCCTCGCGCATGGTAATGGCGAATACCTCATTCATGGCACCAGTGCGCCGGACAGCGTCGGTTTGCGCGTCAGTTCAGGGTGTATTCGCATGAATGCACCGGATATTAAAGCCTTGTTCTCCAGCGTGCGGACGGGAACGCCGGTGAAAGTGATCAACGAACCGGTGAAATATTCCGTGGAGCCTAACGGGATGCGTTATGTTGAAGTACATCGACCACTATCGGCAGAAGAACAGCAGAACGTTCAGACAATGCCATACACACTGCCAGCAGGCTTTACGCAATTTAAAGACAATAAGGCTGTAGATCAGAAGTTAGTCGATAAAGCGTTGTATCGTCGGGCAGGGTATCCGGTTGCGGTGAGCAGTGGAGCAACTCCCACAGCCAGCAATGCGCCTTCAGTAGAGTCAGCGCAGAATGGTGAACCAGAGCAAGGGAATATGTTACGCGCGACGCAGTAGCGGTAAATGGCAGACAAAAAAAATGGCGCACAATGTGCGCCATTTTTCACTTCACAGGTACTATTACTTGCGGTATTTAGTAGCCATGTTGTCCAGACGCTGGTTAGCACGAGCTGCGTCATCTTTAGCAGCCTGAACGTCGGAACGCATTGCGTTCACGTCGTTGCTCAGCTGGTCAACTTTAGCGTTCAGAGTCTGAACGTCAGAAGACAGCTGATCGATTTTAGCGTTGCTGGAGCAACCTGCCAGCAGAGTAGAACCCAGGATTACCGCGCCCAGTACCAGTTTAGTAGCTTTCATTATTAATACCCTCTAGATTGAGTTAATCTCCATGTAGCGTTACAAGTATTACACAAAGTTTTTTATGTTGAGAATATTTTTTTGATGGGAAGGCACTTATTTTTGATCGTTCGCTCAAAGAAGCATCGAACGCTGGGTTTTAGATAAAAAAATTGAGAGAAAACAGGATGCTTCCATCGGATTCATCTTAGATAAAGTGAGATTATATAGTGAAATCCGATTTGATTTTTTATTGCTTCTGGTTATCGATTAAATAAAAAAAGCGCCCATCAGGGCGCTTCGATATACAAATTAATTCACAAAAGCAATATTACAGGACGTGAACAGATGCGGTGTTAGTAGTGCCGCTCGGTACCAGTGCACCAGAAACCATAACTACGACGTCACCTTTGTGTGCCAGACCGCTCTGCAGAGCCAGTTCTTTACCCAGACGGTAGAAATCATCAGTAGAAGTGATCTCTTTAACCAGCTGCGGCACAACGCCTTTGCTCAGTACCAACTGATGAGCCGTTTTTTCGTTGGTGGTCAGTGCCAGGATGGTGGCATCCGGGAAGTATTTACGTACTGCGCGAGCAGATTTACCGCCCTGAGTAGCAACCACGATCAGCGGAGCATCCAGTTTTTCAGCAGTTTCAACGGCACCACGGCATACCGCTTCGGTAATGCGCAGTTTACGGTTGTCATTGTTGAACTCGAGACGGCTGTTCATCACGCGGTCGGTACGTTCGCAGATGGTCGCCATGATAGAAACCGCTTCCAGCGGGTATTTACCTTTTGCGGATTCACCAGACAGCATCACTGCGTCAGTACCGTCGAGGATGGCGTTTGCAACGTCACCGGCTTCTGCGCGAGTCGGGCGTGGGTTTTTGATCATGGAATCCAGCATCTGGGTCGCAGTGATAACGACTTTACGTGCACGGATACATTTTTCGATCATCATCTTCTGGGCGAAGATAACTTCTTCTACCGGGATTTCTACACCCAGGTCGCCACGCGCAACCATGATGCCGTCAGAGGCTTCGAGGATTTCGTCGAAGTTGTTGAGGCCTTCCTGGTTTTCGATTTTGGAGATGATGTGGATGTTTTCGCCGCCGTGCGCTTTCAGGTGCTCACGGATTTCGATAACGTCAGAACGCTTACGAATAAAGGAAGCAGCAACAAAGTCTACGCCTTGTTCGCAACCAAAGATCAGGTCCTGTTTGTCTTTTTCAGCCAGTGCTGGCAGAGCAATGGAAACGCCAGGCAGGTTCACACCTTTGTTTTCGCCCAGGTCACCGTTGTTCAGCACTTTACAGATAACTTTGTTACCTTCAATGGCGGTAACTTCCATACCGATCAGACCATCGTCAACCAGTACGGTGTTGCCAACAGACAGGTCAGTAGTGAAACCTTCATACGTTACCGCAACCATTTCGCTGTTGCCGATAACAGATTTATCAGTGGTGAAAGTAAAGGTCTGACCAGCTTTCAGAGAAACGTCGTTACCGCCTTCCAGTTTCATGGTGCGGATTTCCGGACCTTTGGTATCAAGCAGGATAGCGGCGGTTTTACCAGTTTTGCTCATCACGTTGCGCAGATTCTGAATGCGCTGACCGTGTTCTGCATAGTCACCATGAGAGAAGTTCAGACGCATAACGTTCATGCCAGCGTCCAGCATTTTAGCTAACATCTCTTCAGATTCGGTTTTCGGTCCGATGGTGCAAACAATTTTGGTCTTTTTCATGACAGTCTTAGTCTTTAAGTTGAGAAGGATGGGAGAAACTTGCTTTCTGGGCGCACTGCCGGAAAGCGAATCCGGTATTACGAAAGTGGTGGTGCCTCGCTCTAAGGATAGGTGACATCGAAAAAGCGTGCAGAGGAATGTGTGCTTGTGTCTCAGCCCAACGTGAGTGCCTGTTTTTGAGTCGTTGAGTTCTACAGTCCAAAGTGCTGAAACCATTCAAGAGTCAATTGGCGCGCATTATACGCTGAAATTAATCCAAAAGGAAAACAAAAACAGCGTTTCAAAAAATATACAACTTGTTAGACAATAAATTGTTATCAAAGATTTAACGTTCCAGGGAAAAGGTTACGCAAAAACTTCACTGTTTGCGCAACGTCTGGTGCCGAAGTTGTCAGTGTGAGGATAAGTGAAAGTTCATCCGGTGTATAAATATATCATCGCTCAATTGCTACAGTTAAAATAATTTATCGCGTTATTTGTCTGATTTTGTTTGATTTTTGTTTAATTGGTTAGATTGATATATGCTGATAGTTGGCATGATAAATAGGTATAAAGAATGGGAAATCGGACAAAAGAGGATGAACTGTACCGAGAAATGTGCAGAGTTGTCGGTAAAGTTGTGCTGGAAATGCGCGATCTGGGGCAGGAACCAAAGCATATTGTTATCGCAGGCGTATTACGTACAGCATTAGCCAATAAACGCATTCAGCGCAGTGAGCTGGAAAAGCAGGCGATGGAAACCGTCATTAACGCACTGGTAAAATGACCATTCAGGATGAGGCGGTAAGCTTCATCCTGATATTCTTGCTTCAGTTGCGGTCCAGTTAATCATTCTAAATAACAACTGCTGAAATTATACGAATTTCGGGTGATGCTGCCAACTTACTGATTTAGTGTATGATGGTGTTTTTGAGGTGCTCCAGTGGCTTCTGTTTCTATCAGCTGTCCCTCCTGTTCAGCTACTGACGGGGTGGTGCGTAACGGCAAAAGCACCGCCGGACATCAGCGCTATCTCTGCTCTCACTGCCGTAAAACATGGCAACTGCAGTTCACTTACACCGCTTCTCAACCCGGTACGCACCAGAAAATCATTGATATGGCCATGAATGGCGTTGGATGCCGGGCAACAGCCCGCATTATGGGCGTTGGCCTCAACACGATTTTACGTCACTTAAAAAACTCAGGCCGCAGTCGGTAACCTCGCGCATACAGCCGGGCAGTGACGTCATCGTCTGCGCGGAAATGGACGAACAGTGGGGCTATGTCGGGGCTAAATCGCGCCAGCGCTGGCTGTTTTACGCGTATGACAGGCTCCGGAAGACGGTTGTTGCGCACGTATTCGGTGAACGCACTATGGCGACGCTGGGGCGTCTTATGAGCCTGCTGTCACCCTTTGACGTGGTGATATGGATGACGGATGGCTGGCCGCTGTATGAATCCCGCCTGAAGGGAAAGCTGCACGTAATCAGCAAGCGATATACGCAGCGAATTGAGCGGCATAACCTGAATCTGAGGCAGCACCTGGCACGGCTGGGACGGAAGTCGCTGTCGTTCTCAAAATCGGTGGAGCTGCATGACAAAGTCATCGGGCATTATCTGAACATAAAACACTATCAATAAGTTGGAGTCATTACCCGAATTTCGGTATGTATTTTAATTTATAGCGATAATGTTATTTTTATTTTCTGCAATGAAAGTCACAAATAATTGTCGCTTAAGTTAAATTTATTTCAAATGATAATAAATATCAGTTCACTTATAATTTCTTGCTTTGTAATTTTAATTGATAACGATCAATGTTAAGGGCTCAGAATAATCACATTATTTTTTCTCCTAACCATAAAGGATTAGTTTATCGGCGTTAATCTTTTCTCATACACTATCGGGTTAGGGAAAATATCTGGTGTTGGGGACAGAGTCAGCAGCGTATTAGTTGAATGCTTAATATCAGGCTGCTGAATTGTCAGCACTGTGTTTGCGAAGAGGATGCGAAATAAATGAACCCGGTTGATCGTCCACTATTAGATATTGGCTTAACGCGATTAGAATTCTTGCGTATATCAGGAAAAGGCCTTGCTGGTCTAACAATTGCCCCTGCGTTACTGTCACTTTTGGGTTGCAAACAGGAAGATATTGATAGCGGCACAGTAGGGTTGATAAATACCCCCAAAGGGGTGCTGGTGACCCAGCGAGCGCGATGCACGGGTTGCCACCGCTGTGAAATCTCTTGTACCAACTTCAACGATGGCTCAGTAGGGACATTCTTCTCCCGTATCAAAATCCATCGCAATTATTTCTTTGGCGACAACGGGGTTGGCTCTGGCGGCGGCCTGTATGGCGATCTCAACTATACCGCGGACACCTGCCGTCAATGCAAAGAGCCGCAATGCATGAACGTCTGCCCGATTGGTGCGATTACCTGGCAGCAGAAAGAAGGCTGTATTACCGTCGATCATAAACGCTGTATTGGCTGTAGCGCCTGTACTACGGCATGCCCGTGGATGATGGCCACCGTAAATACCGAAAGTAAAAAATCCTCGAAATGTGTGTTATGCGGTGAATGCGCAAACGCCTGCCCAACAGGGGCGTTAAAAATTATCGAGTGGAAAGATATTACTGTGTGAATCTTGCAAAGGAAAAAATCATGGCTAACGGTTGGACAGGTAATATATTAAGAGTCAATCTCACGACAGGAAATATTACCCTCGAAGATTCCAGTAAGTTTAAAAGTTTTGTCGGTGGCATGGGCTTCGGCTACAAAATTATGTATGACGAAGTACCGCCAGGCACGAAACCTTTCGATGAAGCGAATAAATTAGTCTTTGCTACCGGCCCATTAACTGGATCTGGTGCCCCCTGTAGTTCTCGCGTAAATATCACCTCACTTTCTACTTTTACCAAAGGAAATTTAGTCGTCGATGCCCATATGGGTGGCTTTTTTGCAGCGCAAATGAAATTCGCTGGATACGACGTCATTATTATCGAAGGGAAGGCGAAATCACCGGTATGGCTGAAGATTAAAGATGACAAAGTTAGCCTGGAAAAAGCCGATTTCTTATGGGGAAAAGGGACGCGCGCAACGACGGAAGAAATTTGTCGATTGACCAGTCCGGAAACCTGTGTGGCGGCTATTGGTCAGGCTGGGGAAAACCTTGTTCCTCTCTCTGGCATGTTGAATAGCCGTAACCACAGCGGCGGTGCGGGAACTGGCGCAATAATGGGTTCGAAAAACCTGAAAGCGATTGCGGTTGAAGGGACGAAAGGGGTCAACATTGCCGATCGTCAGGAGATGAAGCGTCTCAATGATTACATGATGACTGAACTTATTGGTGCGAATAACAACCATGTCGTGCCAAGTACGCCACAATCGTGGGCAGAGTATTCAGATCCCAAGTCACGCTGGACAGCACGTAAAGGGCTGTTTTGGGGCGCGGCTGAAGGTGGTCCGATTGAAACGGGTGAAATTCCGCCAGGCAATCAGAATACGGTCGGCTTTCGTACCTATAAATCCGTTTTTGACTTAGGACCGGCGGCAGAGAAATACACAGTAAAAATGAGCGGCTGCCACTCTTGCCCGATCCGTTGTATGACCCAAATGAATATTCCTCGGGTGAAAGAGTTTGGCGTGCCCAGCACAGGTGGTAACACTTGTGTAGCAAACTTTGTCCATACCACCATCTTCCCGAACGGGCCGAAAGATTTTGAAGATAAAGACGATGGTCGTGTGATTGGTAACCTGGTGGGTCTGAATTTGTTCGATGACTACGGCCTATGGTGTAACTACGGGCAGTTGCATCGCGACTTTACTTATTGTTACAGCAAAGGTGTGTTCAAGCGTGTTCTGCCAGCTGAAGAGTATGCAGAAATTCGCTGGGATCAACTGGAAGCGGGTGACGTTAACTTCATTAAAGATTTTTACTACCGTCTGGCGCATCGTGTGGGTGAGCTGAGTCACCTGGCTGATGGTTCATATGCCATCGCAGAACGCTGGAATTTGGGTGAAGAGTACTGGGGCTACGCGAAAAATAAACTCTGGTCGCCGTTTGGCTATCCGGTTCACCATGCCAATGAAGCGTCAGCGCAGGTCGGTTCCATTGTTAACTGTATGTTCAACCGTGACTGCATGACGCATACCCATATCAACTTTATTGGTTCCGGCTTGCCATTGAAACTGCAACGTGAAGTGGCGAAAGAACTTTTTGGTTCTGAAGATGCTTACGATGAAACCAAAAACTACACGCCAATCAATGACGCAAAAATTAAATATGCAAAGTGGTCGCTGTTGCGGGTCTGTTTGCATAACGCCGTCACCCTGTGCAACTGGGTCTGGCCAATGACCGTTTCGCCGCTGAAAAGCCGTAATTACCGGGGCGATCTGGCGCTTGAAGCCAAATTCTTCAAAGCGATCACCGGCGAAGAGATGACTCAGGAAAAATTAGATTTAGCTGCAGAGCGTATTTTTACGTTGCATCGTGCCTACACGGTAAAACTGATGCAAACCAAAGATATGCGTAATGAACACGATCTTATCTGTTCCTGGGTATTCGACAAGGATCCGCAGATCCCGGTCTTTACTGAAGGTACTGACAAAATGGATCGTGACGATATGCATGCTTCGCTCACGATGTTCTACAAAGAAATGGGCTGGGACCCACAGCTTGGTTGTCCAACCCGCGAAACATTGCAGCGTCTGGGGCTGGAAGATATTGCCGCCGATCTGGCAGCACACAATCTACTGCCTGCGTAAGGAATGGGTAAGATGAACCATCAGGATGAATTGCCGTTAGCGAAAGTCAGCGAAGTTGACGAGGCGAAGCGGCAATGGTTGCAGGGGATGCGTCACCCCGTTGATACGGTAACCGAACCAGAACCTGCTGAAATCCTGGCTGAGTTCATTCGCCAGCATTCTGCGGCTGGGCAGCTGGTGGCGCGCGCCGTGTTTCTCTCGCCACCCTATTTGGTTGCAGAAGAGGAACTGTCAGTTTTGCTGGAAAGCATTAAGCAGAACGGAGACTACGCGGATATCGCTTGTTTGACGGGAAGCAAGGATGATTACTATTACTCAACGCAGGCCATGAGTGAAAACTACGCGGCGATGTCTTTGCAAGTTGTGGAGCAGGACATTTGTCGCGCCATTGCACACGCCGTTCGTTTTGAGTGCCAGACGTATCCTCGTCCTTACAAAGTCGCCATGCTGATGCAAGCGCCATATTACTTCCAGGAAGCGCAGATTGAAGCCGCGATCGCCGCGATGGATGTTGCACCTGAATATGCCGATATACGGCAGGTGGAGTCATCGACGGCGGTGTTGTACTTGTTTAGCGAGCGATTTATGACCTATGGCAAGGCTTATGGCTTATGCGAATGGTTCGAGGTAGAGCAGTTTCAGAACCCCTGAAATTTCAGGGAGATGTCATGGATAGGGTGGACAGTTGCAGCCACTGCATTAGGGGATAATCAGATGTCCTTCACTCGACGCAAATTTGTTCTGGGGATGGGAACAGTAATCTTTTTTACTGGTTCTGCGTCTTCTCTGTTAGCGAACACGAGGCAAGAAAAGGAAGTTCGGTATGCCATGATTCATGACGAGTCACGGTGCAATGGCTGTAATATTTGCGCCCGCGCATGCCGTAAAACTAACCACGTCCCCGCTCAGGGAAGCCGTTTATCGATAGCACACATTCCAGTCACCGATAACGACAACGAAACGCAGTATCACTTTTTTCGCCAGTCATGTCAGCACTGCGAAGATGCTCCGTGCATCGACGTTTGCCCGACGGGGGCATCGTGGCGTGATGAGCAGGGGATCGTGCGGGTAGAAAAATCGCAGTGCATCGGCTGCAGTTATTGCATTGGCGCTTGTCCGTACCAGGTTCGCTACCTTAACCCTGTCACTAAAGTGGCAGATAAATGTGATTTCTGCGCTGAGTCCCGGCTGGCAAAAGGCTTTCCGCCCATTTGCGTCAGCGCCTGCCCGGAACACGCATTGATCTTTGGTCGCGAAGATAGCCCAGAAATTCAGGCGTGGTTGCAGGATAATAAATACTATCAATATCAGCTACCTGGTGCCGGGAAACCGCATCTGTATCGCCGGTTCGGTCAACATTTGATTAAAAAGGAAAATGTATGAACCCGTCGCAACATGCTGAACAGTTTCAGAGCCAGTTAGCGAACTATGTGCCACAGTTCACTCCCGAATTTTGGCCGGTGTGGTTGATCATTGCCGGAGTATTGCTGGTTGGGATGTGGTTGGTGCTGGGGCTGCACGCCTTGCTTCGTGCTCGTGGCGTGAAGAAATCAGCCACCGATCATGGTGAGAAGATTTATCTTTACAGCAAAGCGGTCAGATTATGGCACTGGTCGAATGCGTTACTCTTTGTATTGTTGCTGGCAAGTGGGCTGATAAATCACTTTGCGCTGGTGGGCGCAACTGCGGTTAAAAGTCTGGTTGCGGTGCATGAAGTTTGCGGATTTTTGTTACTGGCATGCTGGCTCGGCTTTGTTCTGATCAATGCCGTTGGGGGTAATGGCCACCACTATCGCATTCGTCGTCAGGGTTGGCTGGAGCGGGCGGCAAAACAAACGCGATTTTATTTGTTTGGCATTATGCAGGGGGAAGAACATCCTTTCCCGGCAACAACCCAGTCTAAATTTAATCCCTTACAGCAGGTTGCCTATGTTGGTGTCATGTATGGATTGCTGCCGTTGTTACTATTGACGGGGCTGCTGTGTCTCTATCCGCAAGCCGTGGGAGATGTGTTTCCTGGCGTAAGATACTGGTTATTGCAGACACATTTTGCTCTGGCATTTATAAGCCTCTTTTTTATCTTCGGTCATCTTTATCTTTGCACCACGGGGCGTACGCCACACGAAACCTTTAAAAGCATGGTCGATGGCTATCACCGGCACTAACGAATGATCATTACACAAGCAGACCTGCGAGAATGGCGTATCGGAGCGGTGATGTATCGCTGGTTCCTGCGCCATTTCCCACGCGGCGGTAGTTATGCCGATATTCATCATGCACTGATTGAGGAAGGATATACGGACTGGGCGGAGAGTCTGGTTGAGTATGCGTGGAAAAAATGGCTGGCGGATGAAAACTTCGCGCATCAGGAAGTTTCCTCTATGCAAAAACTGGCCACAGACCCCGGAGAGAGACCATTTTGCAGTCAGTTTGCCCGCAGCGACGATCATGCTCGCATCGGCTGTTGTGAGGATAACGCCAGAATCGCAACCGCTGGGTATGCCGCGCAAATTGCCAGTATGGGTTATAGCGTGCGGATTGGAAGTGTCGGCTTTAACAGTCACATTGGCAGCTCCGGTGAACGCGCACGGGTTGCTGTAACCGGTAATTCTTCGCGGATAAGCAGCGCTGGAGATAGCAGTCGGATTGCGAATACCGGAATGCGAGTACGCGTTTGTACATTGGGTGAACGATGTCATGTCGCCAGTAATGGTGACCTGGTGCAAATCGCCAGCTTTGGCGCAAACGCCAGAATTGCCAACAGTGGCGACAATGTACACATCATTGCCAGCGGTGAAAATTCAACGGTAGTGAGCACGGGCGTGGTCGACTCAATTATTCTCGGGCCAGGAGGAAGCGCTGCACTGGTATATCATGACGGCGAAAGAGTTCGCTTCGCCGTCGCCATTGAAGGTGAAAACAATATTCGAGCCGGAGTCCGCTATCGTCTTAATGAACAGCATCAGTTTGTTGAGTGCTGATAGCTTTACCTTTAATCAAACGAAAGACGCCGACGTGCACGGGAGGCAGGTTTTACGACCGCCCGAGCCATCGCCTCACCAATTTCTGCACATGCCGTAAGTCCCTGAACGAAAGGCTGGTCGTGCATTAACCAGGGCAACGCGCCGAACGCTACGCGCCCACGAATATCTTCGGGTTGCTGTAACGTATAATCTTCACCAACATCAGGGATTTCATCCCCTGTTTTCTGTAATTGTTCGCGTAGTCCATGGAAAGGAATATCTTTCACTTTAAGCGGACGCTGCCCGCGGGCATCGATAAAAACGTCAAACGAGTAGCTGTTGTCTTCCGTTTTCAGGACGGTGCGCGACTCATTAATTTCCATTTTGTAGTCTTCACCGAGGGCGAGAATATGAATGATTCCCGCTTCACGTAAGGCAAGTAGGCGACGAATAGACTCTGAAGGGATTGCCGCATAATTATCGATGAAAACCCGGGCAAGGCCTTTACTGAACCGTTTATGGTCGTGTTCATTCAGATGTGGAACAATTTCCTGTACGGCTTCATGCAGGCGCAGAATGACATAACGCCAGGGAACAGTATGTTTTTCTCGTTTATTGCGTTCGACTTCCTGGAGATTTTTTTCTGCCCAGTCAAATGGGTCGCGTTGTTTGCGCTCGGCAAACCAGGCTTGAGCAAAGGAATCGACATTCAGGCTCTCTAAGGCTATGCGTTGACTCCAGTCTGGATCAGCAAACTTGATTTCCTCTACTATCAATCTAAATACCCGATCCAAAAGGCCCTCTTCGCCTTTTTGAATCTCAGCATTTAATGCCTGATCGGTGACGATGTGTAAGGGCTCGTAGGGAATAGGGCAATAGAAATCGGCTTCGGGTAAAATACCCGTGCGCGACATCAACGTGATATTTAGCTTTTCACTTGCGTTATCGCGGTGAAAAACGACGTGTTGTTTATCATCTTCAATGAACGAACCATGCTGAATAGCCACTGCCATTGCCGCATCCAGTCCGCTCAAGGATGTTCCCATAATACCCACGTTACACGCATCGACCTTTGCTTCCATCAGGCCTGACCACGGGCTGGGAAAATACGTTCGGGTTGCTTCTTCTTCATCAGGCCAGACGTGACCCGTGGCAATCACCGCTAAATCAAACGTCTCGCTGGGTAAATCCTGATTTGTAGCGAGCATGACGCCAGCATTTGTAATTTGCAGATCGGTAACCTGGCATGATTCATAAACAGCCACTGCAAATTTTTGCTTTCGTGCCTGGTCTACTAATCGTAAAAATTGATCGCGGAAATATTCGCCCAGCAGAATTCGCGGTAAAAACTGACGATCGTGCAAGGTTTCTTTTTTAACGCCATAACGCTGGAGATGGCTGGCTTCTTGCTTTTGTAGCCATTCGAGATACGTACAATAAATCGGCGGTATTTCAATACTGGCAATATTTGCCAGCATCATTTTTGAGTTTTCCTCATCACTGTATGGCATCCCGACACCGGCCTCGTCAGCCTGCTCGAAGATAGAAATAGAAAGTGGAGTTTGTTGCTGTAGAAGCGAGAATAAGGTGTAGATCCCCGTAGGCCCGGCACCCACAATAGCAATTTTTTTCATTGTTACTTACCTGTACGCATTCTTTCGAATTTAGTGTTATCAGATAAGTTTGGTTGAAATTTTTAGAATTTGAGAAATTTCAGACAGGGATGAAAAGGGCGCTAACCGCCCTTGATTAAATTCTGTCAGGCGAGTTTTGCCTGATTGATTTGACTCAGTGGCTCATTGACATTGAAAACTTTGGCGACAACTTCCTCAACGCCGAGATTTTTCAGTCGGGCAGTGTGTTTTTCCAGATAGGCAAGGGCGCTTTTTTCATCAGTGAAAAGGTAGATCCCACCGGCTTCGTGGTTCTTTTCACTTTCGGTCCATACCTTCCACAGAAAACCAGGTTCCTGATTAATCGACTCAGCAAGCGGTTTAAGCTGCTCAGCCATTGTGTCGCCAAATGGGCCATTGAAAGAAAAATGAAGTTGTAACAAAGTTGCCATAGCGATTCTCCTTCTGATAACGCATACGAAGACAGTGTAAATCTTTTAACGTATTGGATACAGAGAAGAAACAGAGGGAAAAAGGAGAAGACCAGATTAAGAAAATCTGGTGCGTCCGAGTGGACTCGAACCACCGACCCCCACCATGTCAAGGTGGTGCTCTAACCAACTGAGCTACGGACGCAGGATGGTGCGTTCAATTGGACTCGAACCAACGACCCCCACCATGTCAAGGTGGTGCTCTAACCAACTGAGCTATGAACGCAACGTTGTAGGTGACAACGGGGACGAATATTAGCGGCAGAGTGGGAAGGTGGCAAGAGGCAAAACGTAATTTTCTGCGCTATTTCGACCGTTTGCAGAGCTTTTAAGCAAATTGGCTATATTTTGTTGATTTGCAAGGGCGATTTTTATTCAGGATCGCATTTACATCTGATACAACCCAATAATTCGTGTATCAGAGTTTAAACAGAGTTGTTTGCCACCATCTCAAATCTGTCGTGGATAAATCCTCCGTAGCCTTTACACTTAGGTAGCAATAAAGGCACACAGATGCAGCAAAGGAATAAATCATGGGATCTGATGCGAAAAACTTGATGAGCGACGGGAACGTGCAAATTGTTAAGACCGGCGAGGTCATTGGCGCGACTCAACTTACTGAAGGCGAGTTAATTGTTGAGGCTGGCGGAAGAGCTGAAAATACCGTGGTCACGGGGACCGGCTGGTTGAAAGTTGCAACCGGTGGGATCGTCAAATGCACACAGTACGGTAACAATGGCACGCTATCGGTCAGCGACGGTGCCATTGCCACAGATGTTGTTCAGTCCGAGGGAGGCGCAATTAGTCTCTCTACGCTCGCTACGGTTAATGGCCGCCATCCCGAAGGTGAATTCAGCGTTGATCAGGGTTATGCCTGCGGTTTGTTGCTGGAAAATGGCGGTAACCTGCGTGTACTGGAAGGACATCGCGCGGAAAAAATCATTCTCGATCAAGAGGGCGGCCTGTTGGTCAATGGGACAACCTCAGCGGTTGTGGTAGATGAAGGTGGTGAATTGTTGGTGTATCCAGGTGGGGAAGCCAGCAATTGTGAGATTAATCAGGGCGGCGTTTTTATGCTGGCCGGGAAAGCCAGTGATACGTTGCTTGCTGGTGGCACCATGAATAATCTCGGTGGTGAAGACTCTGACACTATTGTTGAGAATGGATCCATTTATCGTCTGGGGACGGATGGCCTTCAGCTCTACAGTTCCGGTAAGACGCAAAACCTGTCCGTGAATGTGGGTGGTCGGGCTGAAGTGCATGCCGGTACGCTGGAAAATGCGGTAATACAAGGTGGAACAGTGATCCTGTTGTCACCCACCAGCGCGGACGAAAATTTTGTCGTAGAGGAAGATCGCGCACCGGTTGAACTGACCGGGAGTGTTGCATTACTGGACGGCGCTTCAATGATTATTGGTTATGGCGCAGAGCTGCAACAATCAACGATTACTGTACAGCAGGGCGGTGTGTTGATTCTCGACGGCAGTACGGTAAAAGGTGACAGTGTCACTTTCATTGTTGGTAACATCAATCTGAATGGCGGAAAACTGTGGCTGATCACTGGTGCGGCAACGCATGTGCAACTGAAAGTGAAACGCCTGCGCGGAGAGGGAGCGATTTGCCTGCAAACCAGTGCGAAAGAAATTTCACCTGACTTCATCAATGTGAAAGGGGAAGTTACCGGGGATATACGCGTTGAGATAACAGATGCCAGTCGGCAAACTCTGTGTAACGCACTGAAACTACAGCCAGACGAAGACGGGATTGGCGCAACGCTCCAGCCTGCGTAAAAACACAGGCGCAACCCGTGAAGGTTGCGCCTTGTCTTTATTAGCGGGACGCTCGTTGCAGAATGATGGCTGACGGCAGACGTTGCAGGAACCGCATACGCAGCATCATCATAATGGCTGCCGACGTCAGGCCAATAATAAAGCCTATCCAGAAGCCTGCTGGCCCCATAGGTTCAACGACCAGATCGGTCAGTGCCAGAATATAGCCGCTTGGCAAGCCCAGCACCCAGTAAGCCGTAAAGGTAATATAGAAAATGGAACGCGTATCTTTATAACCACGCAAAATCCCACTGCCAATCACCTGGATCGAGTCAGAAATCTGATATACCGCCGCCAGCAACATCAAATGCGCAGCCAGCGTTACAACCTCGGGATTGTCGTTGTACAACAGGGCGATTTGCTCCCGCAGTGAAACCGTGAATATGGCCGTCAGGGTTGCCATACAGACACCCACCATAAGCCCGGTCCGCGCAGCGGTTTGCGCATCCAGCGTTGAGCCCTGACCCAGACGATAACCTACGCGGATAGTTACCGCTGCCGCCAGCGACATTGGAAGCACAAACATCAGTGAACTAAAGTTCAGGGCAATCTGGTGTCCTGCGACATCAACAATACCGAGCGGAGACACTAACAGAGCCACGACGGCAAACAGTGTCACTTCAAAGAATAGTGCCAGCGCAATCGGCAAACCGAGTTGAATCAGTCGTTTCATAACCGCAGGATCGGGTTTCGCGGTGCCTTTTTCGTTACGAATATCGCGCATGGAGCGGGCGCGTTTAATGTAAGAAACCATGGCAAGGAACATGACCCAATACACCGCCGCAGTAGCCACGCCACAACCAACGCCACCGAGCTCAGGCATACCGAAATGACCATAAATAAAGATATAGTTCACCGGAATGTTCACCAGCAGGCCGATAAAGCCCATTACCATACCCGGCTTGGTTTTTGCCAGACCTTCACATTGGTTACGGGCAACCTGGAAGAACAGATATCCCGGCGCGCCCCACAGCAACGCACGCAGATAACCCACGGCTTTCTCCGCCAGAGCCGGATCGATGTTTTCCATGGAGCGGATAATGTAACCTGCATTCCACAGCACCAGCATAATGAGAACGGAAACAAAACCTGCCAGCCAGAAACCTTGTCGCACCTGATGCGCAATGCGCTCACGTCGACCAGAACCATTTAATTGCGCGATAACCGGCGTTAATGCCAGCAGCAGTCCGTGACCAAAGAGGATCGCCGGAAGCCAGATAGAAGTACCGATAGCGACCGCCGCCATGTCGGTGGCACTATAGCCGCCCGCCATCACGGTATCGACAAAACCCATCGCAGTTTGGGCGATTTGCGCGAGAATCACCGGGATTGCTAATGCTAATAACAGACGCGCTTCACTGATATACTTCTGCACGTGAACACCTTTTATTTGTAGTTATATGAGAGACTAAAAAGCCGCCTGAATGGGCAGCAAAAAGAAGAAGCAGGGGAAATTCAGTCTATTGTAGCGAGGATTTATTAATTCTCCAGTGAAAAAATAGTCATTCTTACCCCTTCACTGGTAAGGGCGTTTGCCACCTGCTATTGTGCTGAACAGAATGTCTTAACTGATTTCAGGAGTTGTAAGTATGTTTACGGGGATTGTACAGGGCACCGCAAAACTGGTGTCGATTGACGAGAAACCAAATTTTCGTACGCATGTGGTGGAGTTACCCGACCACATGCTGGACGGCCTGGAAACCGGTGCGTCCGTGGCGCATAACGGTTGCTGCCTGACCGTGACGGAAATTAACGGCAACCATGTCAGTTTTGACCTGATGAAAGAAACGTTACGCATTACCAATCTTGGCGATTTAAAAGTGGGGGATTGGGTAAACGTTGAGCGTGCGGCGAAATTCAGTGATGAAATTGGCGGACACTTAATGTCAGGTCATATTATGACCACCGCTGAAGTGGCGAAAATATTAACCTCGGAAAATAATCGCCAGATCTGGTTTAAAGTCCAGGATAGTCAGTTGATGAAATATATTCTGTACAAAGGATTTATTGGCATCGACGGTATTAGCCTGACCGTCGGCGAAGTCACGCCAACGCGTTTTTGCGTCCATTTAATTCCGGAAACACTGGAACGCACGACTCTTGGGAAGAAAAAACTTGGCGCACGCGTCAACATTGAAATCGATCCACAAACTCAGGCAGTGGTAGATACGGTAGAACGTGTGCTGGCGGCACGAGAAAATGCCATGAATCAACCAGGTACAGAAGCCTGATCTGAAATCGCCCCCGGAGAGGGGGCGATAGAATAGCCTTTAGCGAGCCACTCGAAGGCCGTTTTCAACACCGCGTGAGAACACGACCTGCCAGAGCTGAATATCACGGGCGCGGAAAGCACCTGCACAGGCATTCAGATAATAGGTAAACATTCGTTTAAAGCGTTCACTGTAGTTATCCGCAATTTCTGGCCATGCGGCGAGGAATCGTTCATACCACGCCATCAACGTAGTATCGTAATCAGCACCGAAGTTATGCCAGTCTTCCATCACAAAGTGGGGTTCGCTGGATTGAGCAATCTGGCGTACAGAGGGCAGGCAACCGTTCGGAAAAATATATTTGTTAATCCAGGGATCAACATTCAGATCGGTTTTTTTCGAACCGATAGTATGGAGCAGGAATATGCCTTCCGGTTTCAAATTACGATCCACCACCGCAAAATAGGTATCGTAATTTTTCGGTCCGACGTGCTCGAACATCCCCACAGAAACAATACGATCAAACTGGTCGTTCAGGTCACGATAATCTTGCAGCAAAATGGTGACATCCAGGCCTTCACAGCGTTCCTGAGCCATTTTTTGCTGTTCGGCAGAAATGGTGACGCCCACCACGCTTACGTCATAATTAGATGCCATGTAGTGTGCCAGTCCGCCCCAGCCGCAGCCAATATCCAGTACGCGCATCCCTGGTTTTAACTGCAATTTTTCACAAATCATTTTGAGCTTCGCCTGCTGGGCAGATTCCAGATTATCGGCATCTTTCCAGTAAGCGCAGGAATATTGCATGAAGGGATCAAGCATGCGGCTGAACAAGTCATTACCCAAATCGTAATGCTCTTTGCCGACTATCCAGGCACGTTTTTTACTCTGCAGATTGAAGAGACGAGCGCCGGCAATACGCAGCGTGTCTTTGAAATGATGGGGGAGTTGGTTCTCGAGACCTGCGCGTAAGACTTTGCTAAAAAACATATCCAGTCGGTCACATTCCCACCAGCCATCCATATAACTTTCGCCTAACCCCAAAGAGCCTTCTTGCAGAACGCGTTTAAAAAAATCGGGGTTTTTCACACGAATATCCGCCGGGGCAGAACCGTTAATGGCTATACCGGCACGGCTAAGTAATTCGTTGGCGATACGGTACCAGTTGTCATCCGGTACGCTGACTTCTTCTATACACGATGAACTCATAGTTTCTCCATCACTGGTCGGTGATCAGAACCTTAAAACAGCGTAGACGCTTTTTGGGCTTTGTGAGAAATCTCGCAGAAAAAACCGCGAGTCTATAATCCGACGTAGAACAGAGGGAAAGGAGGAACCCTTGCCGAAATGACCATCCATAGTGAGTCGGGAACGATCCTGTCCCCGTAAAAACATAATATTTATCGTAGCTTTAACAACTCGAAATTAGTATAGGCCGCTAATTTCAATCATACAACAAAATTTTGTTAGCAGCCTAAGTATATCGATATAGATCAGTGTGATTCGCTATGAGCGACTTCGGCATTGCCATGATTCTGGCAGCCAACTTCTTCACAACGTTGCATCATGTAACCCAGCGCGACCAGCACTACTGTTGATAACATCACGCTGGTGGTGGTGAGCAATGGCGTGCTGATACTGATCAGCCAGGAAACTACCAGACTTGCGAGGAAGCACAGACCCAGTTGTAGAGTGTTCTGCAAAGCTGCGGCGCGACCAGTTGCGTGTGGGAAGGGACGCAGCGCCTGGGCGACAACAATAGGGTAGATCGCGCCATTGGCAATCGCCATCACACAGAATGGGATCAGGATTTCGACCAGCGACACATGGCTAATGAAGCCTGCAGCCCAGGTCGCAATGACGCTGACAGCAAACAGCACCAGCAACCACGGTAATAACTGCTTGCCTTGCCATTTCTGCAGTGCGGCGCGACAGCCATAACCACCAATCAGAAACGCGATAGTTTGCGGGACATAACTTAAACCAATAACTGCCGGGCTGTAGCCCATTTCACTAAGGATGAACGGTGAACCGGTCAGCCATGCAAAAAAACTGGCTGAACAGGCCGCATATATCAGCACGTTGCCGCGATAGGTTTTAGAACGTAGCAGGTCGGTAAAGGTCAGACCATCCTGACTATTGTTACGGGCCTTCGTCGTGGGTTTGAGCCAGAAAATAGGCAGAATCAGCACCACGGTAATGGCAAACAGGGTGGCGAAAATCGCCTGCCAGGAAAAATGGACCAGCAGCCAGCTTCCTAACAGGGGAGCAAGTGCCGGAGACAGACCCACCAGCGGCATGATGGTCGCAAAAATACGGTTGACTTTCTGTGAAGGATAATAATCCGTCACTAACGCTTGCCAGATAACCGCCGCGGCGCAGACCCCCACAGCCTGTACAAAACGCAATACCAGCAGCGTAGCGGCGTTTTCTACCCACAGCATCCCCAGACTACCTAACGCAAAAATTGTCAGGCCGATTAATAACACCGGTTTACGACCATAACGGTCGGAGAGTGGCCCCCACAGAAGCTGGGCTGCGGCAAAACCGGCAAGGAACAGACTAAGGCTGGCACTGACAGCAGACGCAGGCGTTTGCAGGTCGGCCTGTATGGCGGCGAAAGCAGGCAGATACATATCGGTTGCCAGAAAACCGAGTACGCTCAAACCCGCCAGCCAGACTAAAAATCTTTTCCCAGGTTGCATGTATATTCTCTAAATCTCTCAATTAAACACCGCCGCAAAGTGTAGGGAGTGAAATTAGTGTTGTGAAACGGTAATATTTGATGACTGGTTTCAAAAATTTTGTAGGCAGACTATGTGGTCAGAATATTCACTCGAAGTTGTTGATGCGGTAGCGCGTAATGGTAGTTTTAGCGCTGCGGCACAGGAGCTGCATCGCGTTCCTTCTGCGGTCAGCTATACCGTGCGTCAGCTGGAAGAGTGGCTGGCGGTGCCGCTCTTTGAACGACGGCACCGTGATGTGGAGCTGACCGCTGCTGGAGCGTGGTTTCTCAAAGAAGGGCGCTCTGTTGTCAAAAAAATGCAGATCACCCGCCAGCAATGTCAGCAGATAGCGAACGGCTGGCGCGGTCAGTTAGCTATCGCAGTGGATAATATTGTCAGGCCAGAACGTACACGGCAGATGATCGTTGATTTTTATCGCCATTTTGATGATGTCGAACTTCTTGTCTTTCAGGAAGTGTTCAACGGTGTCTGGGATGCGCTTTCCGACGGGCGCGTGGAACTGGCGATTGGCGCAACACGCGCGATTCCGGTAGGCGGTCGTTATGCCTTCCGGGATATGGGGATGCTAAGCTGGAGTTGCGTTGTTGCCAGCCACCACCCGCTGGCGTTGATGGATGGTCCATTCAGCGATGATACGTTGCGCAACTGGCCGTCGTTGGTGCGCGAAGACACCTCGCGAACGCTACCTAAGCGTATTACCTGGTTGCTGGATAACCAAAAAAGACTTGTCGTGCCTGACTGGGAATCATCGGCAACCTGTATCTCGGCAGGATTATGCATAGGGATGGTGCCAACACATTTCGCCAAACCGTGGCTTAATGAGGGGAAGTGGGTAGCATTAGAACTGGAAAACCCCTTTCCGGATTCGGCATGTTGTCTGACATGGCAGCAAAATGATATGTCGCCTGCGTTAACCTGGTTGCTTGAGTATCTCGGCGATAGTGAGACGCTGAATAAGGAGTGGCTGCGGGAGCCGGAAGAGACTCCCGCAACGGGTGATTAACGACGATAGTCGCGGAACGGGCCGTCAGCCACGGAGCGGCGTTCAATCAAGCGCGGATGCACTTCAATGGACTGCGGTTCTTCACGTTTGTTGACGATACGATCCAACAGCATGTTGAACGCTGTTTCACCCAGCGAGTCTTTTGGCTGATGGATCGTGGTCAGCGCCGGCGTAAAATAGCGGGCGTTGCGCACGTTATCATAACCGATCAGCGAAACATCCTGCGGGACGCGCAGGCCCATTTCATCAGCAGCACAAAGTGCGCCCATTGCCATGATATCGCCACCACAGAAGACGGCAGTAGGGCGATGCGGCTGCGACAGGATTTGCTGCATGGCGCGATAACCGGATTCAGGTTCAAAATCACCCTGCACAATCCAGCTTTCCGGCACCTTGATCATTGCTTCTTCCATCGCCTTCATAAAACCGGCAAGGCGGCCTGCGCCAGTGTTACGTTCCAGCGGGCCGGGGATAACGCCGATTTCGCGGTGACCGCGTTCAATCAGATAACGCCCGGCCATGTAGCCGCCTTCAAACGCGTTATCAATGACCGCATCGGTGAAGTCAGCTTTTGCTTCACCCCAGTCCATCACCACCATTGGGATATGGCGATACTCTTCCAGCATCGCCAGCAACGGCTCTGGGTACTCAGAACACATCACCAGCAGACCATCGACGCGTTTTTGCGCCATCATCGACAGATAAGCCCGCTGTTTCTCAAGATTGTTCCACGCATTACCCAGAATCAGGGTGTAACCTTTCTGGAAGCAATTTTTTTCAACCGCTTCAATGATCTCGGCAAAATAGGCCGCTTCGCTGCTGGTCGCCAGCAAACCGATAGACTTGGTGTGGTTAACCTTCAGGCTACGCGCCACCGCGCTAGGGGAGTAGTGTAATTCTTTAATCGCTGCCCACACGGCGTTGCGCGTTTCTTCAGCGACGAAACGTGTTTTGTTGATCACGTGTGACACAGTTGTAGTGGAAACGTTTGCTCGTTTCGCTACATCTTTTATTGTTGCCATTCCATTTCACTCCAGACCCTAACTTCAGCTCCTGCAAAATCGCAAGGTAAACGTTTGCCTTTACACACCTTACGCACAACAAAAGTGTTGCGGTACGCCGGAAAAACGACACGGAGCGTCAGGAAGGGGTCAATGGCCAGTACGCAAATAGTGTAAGCGTGGAATTTTGGCCGATCTTGACGAAAAGGGGAAGTGGTAAAAACACTTATCATTATAAATGACGGGAGATTTTTTCATCACAGTGTGTAAAAATGCGTAATATCACTTTTTGTGTGGTAATAAAAAAGGAGAAAACTTGATGAGCACCGACCTTAAATTTTCACTGGTAACAACGATTATCGTCCTCGGTTTGATCGTAGCCGTGGGTTTGACTGCCGCGCTGCACTGATTTCCTCTCGAGGGAGCGCGTTCTCCCTCGCATCTCCTTCCTGTTTGTTAGCAAAATGGCAAAAGTGTTTTCTCTTTTTGTTATTTTCATTTTTTTGTGATTGCTGTCATGCTTTCGCCACTTTAATGAATATCGCGTAATGACGCGAAGAGGTGGAGATAAGGCATGAAAATTAACTATCCGTTGCTGGCGCTGGCGATTGGCGCGTTTGGTATCGGGACAACGGAGTTCTCGCCAATGGGCTTGTTGCCCGTCATTGCGCGCGGTGTGGATGTCTCGATTCCCGCTGCCGGAATGTTAATCAGTGCCTATGCAGTTGGCGTAATGGTGGGCGCGCCGCTGATGACGCTTCTACTTTCTCATCGTGCCCGCCGCAGTGCGTTGATTTTCCTGATGGCAATTTTCACGCTAGGCAACGTTCTTTCCGCCATCGCGCCGGATTATATGACCCTGATGCTTTCACGCATTTTGACCAGCCTGAATCACGGAGCATTTTTTGGTTTGGGTTCAGTCGTGGCCGCAAGCGTGGTGCCAAAACATAAACAGGCCAGCGCAGTTGCCACTATGTTTATGGGGTTAACCCTGGCAAATATCGGTGGCGTGCCGGCGGCGACCTGGTTGGGTGAAACCATCGGCTGGCGGATGTCATTTCTGGCAACGGCGGGGCTGGGAGTGATTTCAATGGTAAGTCTGTTCTTCTCATTACCTAAAGGTGGTGCAGGGGCACGACCTGAAGTGAAAAAAGAGCTGGCGGTATTAATGCGTCCGCAGGTGCTGTCTGCATTGCTGACGACGGTACTGGGAGCTGGTGCAATGTTTACTCTCTACACCTATATCTCTCCGGTACTGCAAAGTATTACCCACGCAACACCGGTGTTCGTCACGGCAATGCTGGTGCTGATTGGTGTCGGATTCTCTATCGGTAACTATCTCGGCGGCAAACTGGCAGATCGTTCAGTTAACGGCACGTTGAAAGGCTTTTTGTTGCTGCTGATGGTGATTATGCTGGCAATCCCGTTCCTGGCCCGCAATGAGTTCGGCGCAGCTATTAGCATGGTGGTGTGGGGCGCAGCAACCTTTGCGGTCGTACCGCCGTTACAGATGCGCGTGATGCGTGTCGCCAGTGAAGCGCCGGGTCTGTCTTCATCAGTCAATATTGGTGCCTTTAATCTTGGAAATGCGCTGGGAGCAGCTGCTGGTGGTGCGGTAATTTCCGCTGGGCTGGGATACAGCTTTGTGCCGGTGATGGGAGCGATTGTCGCGGGACTGGCATTATTGCTGGTGTTTATGTCAGCCAGAAAACAACCTGAAACAGTTTGCGTTGCTAACAGCTAATTAAACAAAAACGCAGAAGGATAACCTTCTGCGTTACAGTTGCTGACAACGTGCGATTTATCTTGCCGGATGCGGTGTTAACGACTCATCCGCGTTGACATGAAAAGACGCGTTAGGCGTCGTATCATGCAGCGCTTGTCGGATGCGGCGAGTGCCTTATCCGACCTACATCGATGATCCGCGTAGGCCTGATAAGCGTAGCGCTTCAGGCAATGCTGCATTTGCCATCAGTTATTATGCAGCGAGATTTTTCGCTACGAATTCCCAGTTCACCAGCGCCCAGAAGTGCTCCAGATAGCCAGGACGTGCATTGCGATAGTCGATGTAATAAGCGTGTTCCCAGACATCAACGGTCAGCAGCGGAGTCGCATCGGTGGTCAGCGGAGTACCCGCGTTAGAGGTTGAAACGATAGCCAGTTTGCCATCGCTGTTTTTCACCAGCCAGGTCCAGCCAGAACCAAAGTTTTTGATCGCTGCATCAGTAAACTGCGCTTTGAAATCGGCAAAGCTGCCAAAAGATGCGGCGATAGCTTCAGCGACTTTTCCAGTCGGTTCGCCACCGGCGTTCGGTGCCAGGCAGTTCCAGTAGAAAGTATGGTTCCAGACCTGAGCTGCGTTGTTGAATACGCCACCTTCAGAGCTGCGAATAATCTCTTCCAGTGATTTACCTTCAAACGCGGTACCTTTAATCAGGTTGTTCAGGTTAGTGACATAAGTCTGATGGTGCTTGCCGTAGTGATACTCGATGGTTTCCGCAGAAATGTGCGGTGCCAGAGCATCTTTAGCATATGGTAGTGCAGGTAATTCGAATGACATTGCTACTCTCCTTTATTATTAATTTGCATACGTACAATAGCCTTATTGTGCGTATGGATAGGGTAGCAAATTAAAAGGTGAGACAAAAGATGAACTTACCCTGTTGCCGTAACAACAGGGTAAAGTTTTAGCGAAGTGTTTTTGGGGTCATTACCCGACGAGCGCCAACATAGTGGCGCTGCCAGTAGTCTTCACTGAGAGAAGTGATTTGAATTTCCTGACCTGTGCGCGGTGACTGAATAAATTTGCCGTTGCCGACATACACGCCGACATGATCGGCTGTGCCGCGTCCCTGAGTACGGAAAAAGACCAGGTCGCCGTTTTTCAGTTCACTACGTTCGATTGGCGCTGCATCACGCAGGTGATACATTTCATTCGCCGTACGCGGAATACGAATTTTCACCAAATCTTTATAAGCGTAATAAACCAGGCCGCTGCAATCAAAACCGGTACGCGGTGAGCTGCCACCCCAACGATATGGCTTACCAATTTGCTGCATCAGTTTATTCATTGCCACTTTCGTAGCTTTTTGCACCTTCGCTTTGTGCGCGTCGGCAAGAGTTCCTGACGCGGCATTTTTGACTTTCACACAATGCGATTTATAGCCCTTACGTTTGGTACACTTTTCGGTAAAGCTGGCTGAGGCCGTTTTATTGACGGCGTGTTTGCTGCGAGTTTTGGCGTTTTTAGAAGCGGTAATGGAAGATTTTTTAACGGAAAAAGCGGTTTTGCTTTTGGTCGTACTTTTACTGGCGGCTTTTTTCGCTGTTTTCTGGGTCTTTTTGGTGGTTGCCGTGCTTTTCTTTTTATCTGCTTTTTTGGTGATATGAGTGGTAGCAGAACTCTCCCTGGCTTGCTTTGAAGCATGGGCCATAGGCGTTAAAGGCAGGGTGGTAAAAAGTAAAGCACAGAGCGTGATCGAAATACGGTTTATCCGCGCCACTGAGCGTCCCTCTGTTAAGGCAGGTCTATCATGCCTGCGTCTGATTTACAAAACTTGATGATTCTAATGCATAGAAGAAGAGAAAGTTAATAGCTTTTATTGTTAAAAAATACGTTTCGTTGGCGAGCGCAAAAAAATGCAGCAGTGAAAGCTAAAAATGGTTATAAATACGCCAGTTTGCCGGCATCAGAGAAGAAACGAATATTTGAAATGCAACAAATAGAGCAAAGGGATAAAATAGCAAAAGCGTGATGAAAATGTTATTTTCCGATGCCGCACTGACCCGCTACAATGTCAGATTACTGCCGTAAAGAAGTTTGAGGAAGCAAGACAATGAGCACCACTATCGAAAAAATCCAACGCCAGATTGCTGAAAACCCGATCCTGCTGTACATGAAAGGTTCACCGAAACTGCCGAGCTGCGGTTTCTCTGCCCAGGCAGTCCAGGCGCTTGCCGCATGTGGCGAACGTTTTGCCTATGTTGATATTCTGCAGAATCCGGACATTCGTGCGGAACTGCCGAAATATGCTAACTGGCCGACCTTCCCGCAACTGTGGGTTGACGGCGAGCTGGTCGGCGGTTGTGATATCGTGATCGAAATGTATCAGCGTGGCGAACTGCAGCAGCTGATCAAAGAAACTGCCGCTAAATACAAGTCTGAAGAGCCGGACGCGGAATAATCCGTCCTGCAATACTGACGGATGCGAACGGGCATCCGTCAGTCCTTTCTCTATCCCCAATCCAGCCCTTGTGGCGAACTTGAAAATCCCGCCTCACGCAGCAGCGTAAACATCGGCGTTTGCCGGACCGGTAGATCATTCACTTCTGTTAGCGTAAAGCGCAGCCGTGGTTCGCGACGCAGTGCGGTAGTCAGCGCGTGGAAAACCTCTGGGGCGAGTAATTCCTCTTTTTCCTGCCAGACCAGCATTTTTTTGCCACCTTGCGCCAGATAGAGTAACAATTTGCCGCCAGAAACGACCACCAGCGCACCCGCCCGACGCGTTGGAACCAGCGTTGCCGGATGTGCAGGCCAGGGCAGAAGATTTCCCCACACATTAGCCGGATCGTTGGCAGAGAGCGCCACTGGTGTATAGTGGCGCGTTTGCGTGGCTTGTGTCGCCAGATCGCGCAATCGGTCAATAGTCAGACGTTCAGCGAATTGCGCGCCACCCAGACCTTCTACAAAACGACCTCGCATAATTCGCCCGGAGTCTTCCATACTTCGACAAAGCGTTTGCATCGATGGAAACCCGCCAGGGATATTTTCGGCTATCACCGCCTGACGACTGATGATGCCGTAGCGGTCGAGCATATTTTCCGCCAGCGCCAGCATCCTTTCGGTATCGTTTAGTGGCTCCACCTGCAATAACGACCAGCGTCCAGCCAGATTTGGTGTGTTGTAAGATACCCGCGGCGAGACGGGTTGCGCATAGACAGGACGTCCACGACGAGCCCGGTGACTGCGGCGAGTTGAGGTGCGTGCGTTGGAACTGCTGCGGGTGAGGGCGCGTAACGGTGCCCAAATGTCGCTGGTGATGACGCCTTGCCAGACCAGCGCCCATAACGCCTCTTGCAGGGCAGAGAGATCAACCGATTCGCCGATTTTGTCGCGTATCCGTTGGCTGATTTGTTGTGCAAACCAGGCTCCTCCGTCAGCCAGAACAGCGACTATCGCTTGTTGCAGCGCCGAACGATTCGCCTGATCCGCTTCGGCGGGAGTGAACGATTCTGCAGCATATTCCTGTAGATGCAGTGCCACCAGGCCGTCATCTTCACCCAGTTTTTTTTGCCCCGACCAGATAACCGCACCGGTTGCCAGTAATTCATCGAGCATTTCTGACGAATAGTCGCGTACGCGGGCAGGCAGGATCTGGCTTTCCCAGAGTGAGGCGGGTAAACCGACTCCGGCAAGCTGTTCGATCACCCGCATCACGCCATCTACGCCCTCATAAACGCCTGGCGATGTTGAGGCAAAGAGCGCCGGGCTACCATCGGTGGCGGGTAATACGCCCTGACGTTCCAGCAGCAATCGCGCATAGGTCGTGGCTGCAACGGGACGCGTCGCTTCTCTGGCGGCTTGCAGCGAGCGCAAACGCAGACGACGAAATACTTCATCGCTCACCCAGATGTCTTGTTGCAGATTCATCACCAGACCCTGTTCACGCAGTTGCTGAAGCTGCTCTTCGACAATGGCAATACCGAGACTAAACTCATGAGCCAGTTGTTCAGCCGTGACCAGAGCATGAGCCCGGAGATAGCGCAGAAAGAGGTCGCGAAGCGGGTAACTGACTCTATGTAAATAAATCTCTGGCAATGACTCTGGTAGTCGTACGCCGAGGGCATCACGCAGCCTGGCGGCATCATCCATACAGGCAAGACGCTCCTGTCCGCTAATCATCGCTGGGAAGATTCGTTTTACTGCAAGAAGATTTTCCAGATACGACGCAACCTCTTCACTGCTGCCTGTATGCCGTTGCGCCAGGTCTTCAACGGTCATTGGCCCCAGTTCGCGCAGCAGGTCGAACAATCCTTCTTCACCTTTCGCTCTTCTGCCAGGAGCCAGTCGTTGCAACTCTTCTTCCACCTGGCGAATGACCTGCGGGTCGAGTAATTCCCCCGGATCGACCTGTCCGAGTAGATTGCGCAGTAACTCGCTGTCCAGCGACAGTACGGATGCCCGGCGCTCTGCCAGCGGGGCGTCGCTCTGGTACATAAATTCCGCGACATAGCCGAACAATAAACTTGTGGCGAAAGGCGAGGGCGTAGTGGTCGTTACATCGGATATTTGAATTTCGCCACCGTTCAGGCGACGCATCAAACGTTCCAGTGCGGGAAGATCATAAACATCTTGCAGACATTCGCGTAGGGTTTCGAGAATGACCGGAAAATCCGGATATCCCTGAGCGATTTCCAGCAACTGACTGGCGCGCAGCCGTTGTTGCCAAAGCGGGGTGCGATGGCCCGGAGTGCGCCCCGGCATTAATAATGCCCGCGCGGCGCATTCGCGAAAACGGGCGGCGAAAAGTGCCGAGCTGCCTACCGCCTCGCGGACAATTTGCAGCAACTTTTCTGGTTCAAACAAAAAAATCGCGGCATCGGGCAATTTACCATCGGTGTCAGGAATACGTGCAACAATGCCGTCATCACTGGCGACCACCGACGCGTCAGCGCCCCATAGCGCATGTATTCGCCCGGCAATCGCCAGCGCCCAGGGTTCATGCACCCGTCTTCCATAGGGAGAGTGCAAAATAATACGCCAGTCACCAATTTCATCACGGCACCGTTCGAGGACCAGATGGCGACTCCCCGGAACGATGCCCGTCGCGTTGCGCTGCTCCTCAATCAACCCCTGAATATTGGCGATCGTATTTTCTTCTGCCAGCCACGGGGGAATAGTCCCGGAAAAGAACGCGCCATCCGCCAGCAAATGAAGAAAATCGCCGATCATCTCGCCTAATTCAGCCGGACGTCCGTTACCTTCACCACGCCAGAAGGGGAGCCGGGCAGAACGACCCGGAGCAGGAGTCACAATCACCTGATCGCGGGTGATTTGCTGGATCCGCCATGAGGTAGCGCCGAGAGTGATAATGTCGTTCACCCGCGACTCATATACCATCTCCTCATCCAGTTCACCCACCCGCCGCGAACCGGCCTTTTCTTCACCTTCGGGTAATAACACGCTATACATGCCACGATCCGGAATGGTGCCGCCGCTGGTAACCGCCAACAATTGAGCGCCAGGTCGGGCGGTCAATATCCCGGTCTCCCTGTTCCAGACCAGTTTGGGGCGAAAAGCAGAAAAATCGCCAGAGGGATAGCGCCCGGAAAGCATATCCAGCGTGGCGTCAAAAACACGTCTTGGCAGATCTTTCCACGGTGCGGCACGGCGTACGCGGGAGTACCATTCGTCTACCTGTAATGCATCCATCGCCGCGGCGGCAACGGTTTGCTGCGCAAGGACGTCGAGAGGATTATGCGGTGGTGTCAGGTTTTCCAGCCTGCCTGCGAACATACACTCTACAATGACTGCGGAATCGACTAAATCACGCCGGGTACGGGGGAAAAACAGCCCTTTAGATACACCGCCAACCTGATGTCCGGCGCGACCAATGCGTTGTAACCCACTGGCAACAGAAAGCGGCGTTGCCACCTGAATCACCAGATCCACCGCGCCCATATCAATCCCCAGTTCAAGACTGGAGGTTGCGACCACGCAGCGTAATTCACCCGATTTCAGCGCCTGTTCGGTGATTGCTCGTTGTTCTTTAGAGACGGAGCCGTGGTGTGAGCGGGCAATAAAAACGTCGCTACTTTGTACACGGTTAGAGGTTGCGCCGGAGGTCGACTCGAAATGGGCCGCATCAACGGCGATAGACGGGGAACGCTGTAAGCGTGCGGCGTAAAGCTCATTTAATCGTGCCGTCAGTTTTTCCGCCAGCCCGCGTGAATTAGTAAAGACAATGGTCGAGCGATGGCGCAACACTTCATCAAGGATACCCGTTTCAATATATGGCCAGATGGAGCCTTCCCGGCCGGCATGGCTGTCTTCGCCGGTGCCGCTGGCGACCGATGAGACATCATCCATATTGGCGACCGGTACGACAATTCGTATCTGCGGATGGCGCATTGCGGGCGGGTTGACTACCGTAACCGGGCGATCGCCACCAAGAAATGCTGCCACATCGCTGGCTGAGCGCACAGTGGCAGAAAGGCCAATTCGCTGTGCTGAGGTGTGGAGCAGCGCATCGAGCCGCTCCAGACTTAACGCCAGATGCGCACCACGTTTACTGCCCGCTACCGCGTGGACTTCATCAATAATTACCGTTTCGACGCCGCGTAGCGTTTCGCGCGCGCGGGAGGTCAGCATCAGATAGAGTGATTCGGGTGTGGTGATCAGAATATCCGGCGGATTACGGGTGAGTTTGCTGCGTTCCTGTGCAGGCGTATCGCCAGTACGGATCCCTACGCGAAGATTGACTTCCGTTTCGCCGCGCCGCCGCCGTTCATCGGCAATACCCTTCAACGGGATCTGCAAGTTGCGCTGAACGTCGGTGCCCAGGGCTTTTATCGGTGAAATATAGAGGATGCGTGAGGTTTTACGCTTATGCGCCTCGCGGGTATCTTCGCCGCCTTCGCGGAAGAGCCGATCGAGGGCGTAGAGAAATGCTGCCAGCGTTTTCCCGGAGCCGGTCGGTGCAATCACCAGCGCATGTTCGCTTCGCGCCGCCACATGCCAGGTTTGCGGCTGGACAGCGGTCGGCTGTTTAAAGGCGCGAAGAAACCAGTCGCGGGTCGCCGGTGAAAACACGTCCGGCAGGAGCGATGAAGGGTCTGGATTATCTGCCATTAACGCTATTCCCCGTGAATATCATGCAGGATGCGTGGAATAGCCTCACTATAGATGCCTGAATCATTGCATGTCATCAGGCATCGACTCGATTACACCTCTTCGGCGGCAGGTAGCGGCCAGCCTCCCAGACGTTTCCAGCGGTTGACGATTTCACAAAACAGCACAGCAGTGCGTTCGGTGTCGTACAGCGCGGAGTGCGCCTGGGTGCTGTCGAAGTCCATGCCAGCGGTCTGGCAAGCCTTTGACAATACGGTTTGTCCGAGTGCCAGCCCGGCCAGTGCAGCAGTGTCAAAAGTGGCGAAAGGGTGGAACGGGTTACGTTTCAGTGAGGCGCGTTCTGCGGCGGCCATCATAAAGCTGTGATCAAAATTGGCATTGTGCGCCACCATAATGGCGCGGTTACAGCCGCTCGCTTTAATACCTTTACGTACAACTTTAAAAATTTCGTGCAGCGCCTCGTATTCGCTGACCGCGCCGCGATCGGGATCGTTCGGGTCAATGCCGTTGAAGGCGAGGGCTTCTGGTTGCAAATTTGCGCCGACAAATGGTTCGACGTGGAAATGTAATGTGGTGTCCGGCATCAGCCAGCCTTGTTCATCCATTTTCAGGGTGATGGCGGCAATCTCAAGCAGCGCATCGGTTTTGGCGTTAAATCCGGCTGTTTCAACATCGATCACAACAGGATAAAAACCACGAAAACGGTCGCACAGACCGGTAAGTTGAGCGTTATCGGACATCTGATTCTCTTAATACGGATAAATTGCAGCGCGCATTATGACAAATATTACTTGTCGATGCAGTAAAGATGCGGGCGCGATGAGTTCACGCCCGGCAGGAGATTAGTTGCCCAGACCGCGACCGGCGTCTTTCTCTTCGATTAACTCAATTTTGTAACCGTCCGGATCTTCCACAAACGCGATAACCGTAGTACCGCCTTTTACCGGACCCGCTTCACGGGTCACGTTACCCCCGTTTTGACGGATTTTTTCGCACGCTTCAGCGGCGTTATCTACGCTAAGCGCGATGTGACCATAAGCAGTGCCGAGTTCGTATTTATCCACGCCCCAGTTGTAGGTCAGTTCAATCACCGCTTCTTCGGTTTCCGGGCCGTAGCCAACAAACGCCAGTGAGTATTTGTATTCCGGGTTTTCGCTGGTACGCAGCAGTTTCATGCCCAGCACTTTGGTATAAAAATCGATGGAGCGTTGCAAATCGCCAACGCGCAGCATGGTATGAAGAAGACGCATCTTTTTATCCTCAAAATGGCTAACAGATTCAAAATGTTGTTTTAGTATAGCGGCGGCTTTACGCCGCTCGCAATGTTGGATTACAACGTCGGGTAATCGGTATAGCCTTCCGCGCCGCCACCGTAGAAACTTTCGGCACGCTGTGGGTTAAGCTCAGCTTTGCGCTGCAAGCGGGCGACCAGATCCGGGTTCGCAATCCAGTCACGACCAAATGCCACCGCATCAATTAACCCTTTGCCGATCAGCGTTTCAGCTTTTTCTACTGTGTATGCACCTGCCCCGATAATCGGACCGTGGAAACGGGCGCGTACTTTTTCGCGGAACGCATCAGTATACGGTTCACCCCCCGCCCAATCTGGTTCTGACATATGCAGATAAGCAATGCCGCGTTTACCCAGTTGTTCAATCAGATACAGTGCATCGGCTTCTTCATTCGGGCCGTTATCTGTGTTCTGGAAAGTACCGATTGGCGAAACGCGAATGCCAATGCGATCGGCACCCCATTCTTCAATCCCGGCATCGACCACTTCCAGTACCAAACGTGCGCGATTTTCCACGCTGCCGCCGTACTGATCGGTACGATGGTTTGAAGAAGGAGAAAGGAACTGATGCAGCAAATAACCGTGAGCAGAGTGGAGCTCTACCAGATCAAAACCGGCTTCACGCGCGTTAGCAATGGCCTGACGGAAATCATTGACGATACCTGGAATCTCTTCCAGTTCAAGCGCACGCGGCATGGATGTTTCAACACGGATCGCCTGACCATTTTCATCGCGCAGAGAAGTACGTGTTCCCGCGCTAAGTGCTGAAGGCGCTACCGGTGCCTGACCGCCAGGTTGCAGGCTGGCGTGAGAAATGCGTCCGGTGTGCCACAGCTGCACGGCCATATGACCATTTTCAGCATGAACGCCAGCGGTGATTTTTTTCCATGCGGCAATTTGCTCCGGACTATGGATGCCAGGCGCACCTGCATATCCTTTTGCCTGGGCAGAAATTTGCGTGGCTTCACTAATAATCAAACCGGCACTGGCACGTTGGCGATAGTATTCCGCCATCAACGGGGTAGGAATGTCACCCGGTTCAATACTGCGCAGACGCGTCAGCGGTGCCATAAAAATACGGTTTGCCGCCGTGATCGCGCCCACTTTCAGTGGGGAATACAGTTTTTCAGATGACATAAAGGCTCCCGGTCGTCTGGTGATAAAAAATGCCTGCTAAACGGCAGGCGTCGCAATAATGTTTTTTACATGGGCCAGCGCGTTTTCCAGTGGCTCGAAACTGCGCGAAATTTTGGCCTGCAGATTCGCGCCAAGCCACAGTGCGTAAAGCACTTGTGCCTGTTGCAGCGGTTCGCCACAAAAGGTTAAACAATGGTTCTCACGGCCATTTTCCAGCGCCTGAGAGAGCAGGGCGATCACGCCGCGAGCACCTTTATCCATCGCGCTGCGCATATCTTCTGACAGATCGCACACTTCGGCAGAGAGTTTTACTGTCAGGCAACCACTGATGGTTCCATGTTGGCAAAACTGGTTCAGTGTTTGCTGGTAATAAGCCAGTATGCGGTCGCGGTAGTTACCTTCGCCGGATTGCAGCAACTCAGTCAGTCGCTGGTGATATGCGGCGTAATGACGCTCAAGCATGGCAACGCCAAACGCTTCTTTAGAGCGAAAGTAGTGATAGAAGGACCCTTTCGGCACTTCAGCGGTTTTTAGTAATTCGCTTAGCCCCATCCCGGTGAATCCACGTTGCAGGCAAAGTTGCTCGCCCGTCGCCAGGAGATGTTCGCGAGTATCATGTTCGGTGTGTTTGTTCATGCGTTGGAGTGTAGTAGACCAGTCGGTCTAGTGCAAGCAAAGTTGCTACTTTGGACATTAACAGCTTCAATAATGGTAATAATCTTATCTGAGGAGGGCGAAGTGGCGGAGCAATTAGAGTTCTTTCCCGTCCAGAGCCCGTGCCGGGGAATTTGCCAGTCTGACGAACGCGGGTTTTGTCGCGGCTGTTTTCGTAGTCGTGATGAGCGTTTTAACTGGAATAAAATGAGCGATGGCGAAAAACAAGAGGTGCTGCGCCTTTGTCGGCAGCGATTAATGCGCAAATTACGCGCAAATAAGCCAGCGTCATCAGACGAACCGGAGCAACCATCACTCTTTTGAACCTAATCTTGCGTATACTCCTCTCATATCTGATAAGAGGAAGCGATTATGGTTCAGCGTATTACTATTGCGCCGCAAGGCCCGGAGTTTTCCCGTTTTGTGATGGGCTACTGGCGATTGATGGACTGGAATATGTCCGCCCGCCAGCTGGTCAGTTTTATTGAAGAGCATCTGGATCTCGGCGTGACCACCGTGGACCATGCTGATATTTATGGTGGCTATCAGTGCGAAGCGGCGTTTGGCGAGGCACTGAAACTGGCACCTCACCTGCGTGAACGGATGGAAATCGTCAGTAAATGCGGTATCGCGACGACCGCGCGTGAAGAAAACGTCATTGGTCATTACATCACTGACCGCGATCACATCATTAAGAGCGCCGAACAGTCGCTAATTAATCTCGCGACCGATCATCTGGATTTGCTGTTAATCCACCGACCAGACCCGTTAATGGATGCCGATGAAGTGGCGGACGCGTTCAAACATCTGCATCAGAGCGGCAAAGTGCGTCATTTTGGCGTATCGAACTTTACGCCTGCGCAATTTGCCCTGTTGCAATCACGTCTGCCGTTTACCCTTGCCACTAATCAGGTGGAAATATCCCCGGTGCATCAGCCGTTACTGCTGGATGGCACGCTCGACCAACTACAACAACTGCGTGTTCGTCCGATGGCGTGGTCCTGCCTTGGTGGTGGTCGTCTGTTTAATGATGATTATTTCCAGCCGCTGCGTGATGAACTGGCTGTGGTGGCAGAGGAGTTAAACGCGGGCTCGATTGAACAGGTGGTTTACGCCTGGGTATTACGTTTACCATCGCAGCCGCTGCCAATTATCGGTTCAGGTAAAATTGAGCGCGTACGGGCAGCTGTCGAAGCAGAAACACTGAAAATGACCCGTCAACAATGGTTTCGTATCCGTAAAGCGGCACTGGGGTACGACGTACCGTAAGCACTTTTAGGAATAGCCGCCGTTCAAAAATGTGTCACTGGTTTACACTTATTCAGGAATGCACAATGAACGGAGGTCCTATGAAACGTTTTAGTCTGGCTATTCTGGCGCTGGTTGTTGCAACCGGCGCACAAGCTGCCAGTGAAAAAGTCGAGATGAACCTCGTCACGTCGCAAGGGGTAGGGCAGTCAATTGGTAGCGTCACCATTACTGAAACCGATAAAGGTCTGGAGTTTTCGCCCGATCTGAAAGCATTACCCCCCGGTGAACATGGCTTCCATATTCATGCCAAAGGAAGCTGCCAGCCAGCCACCAAAGATGGCAAAGCCAGCGCCGCGGAATCCGCAGGCGGGCATCTTGATCCACAAAATACCGGTAAACATGAAGGGCCAGAAGGTGCCGGGCATTTAGGCGATCTGCCTGCACTGGTCGTCAATAATGACGGCAAAGCTACCGATGCCGTCATCGCGCCTCGTCTGAAATCACTGGATGAAATCAAAGACAAAGCGCTGATGGTCCACGTTGGCGGCGATAATATGTCCGATCAACCTAAACCGCTGGGCGGTGGCGGTGAACGCTATGCCTGTGGTGTAATTAAGTAATTAAGAGGCCAGCGTACCTTGCGGTGGTGCTTGCTCAAGTTGCGAAAGCGAGCAGTACAGCCGCCAGACAATTGCCGCCAGCTCACGGGCGGCAGGTTGATGATGACGGGCAAGGCTGTCGCAAATCCGCTGTAATTCTTCAAGTGTGGCCGCCAGTGATTTTTGCTGAACGCCACGCTCACTCATCACTCCCCGCAACAGTGAAATACAGTTATCCCGTACTCGCGATAACGGATCGGAACGCGATTCCCAGTCGCGCAATTGCCAGACAACATGAGAACAGTTCAGCAGCACTACACCCCAGCGTAATAACCAACGGCGAGCCAGCGCATCCTGGCTGTTACTCAACTGACTGACGTGATGATAAGTGAGCGATTCAAATTCGCTTTCACTCAGTGTTGGATGGCGGCTTAGCTGATCGACAAAATCCCGGCGCAGCGCGCGAATATGGCGGCGGCTTTTACGAGCATCCGATCCTGGACGCAGAATGGCGAACGCTAACCACGCCAACGCGACGCCAACGATTTTTGCCAGATTATCGTTAAGAAAATCAGCAAAATCATACACCGGGGGATTAGTGACAGCGATAAAAGAACCCATAAAAACAATCAGTTGCCCCCACAATGCGGCAAATTTTGGCATCTGCAATTTAAGAAGCTGCATTGTCGCCAGCAGTGGAAAGAGAAACAGTAAAAATTGCCACAGATCGCTAATCTGGACCATCAGACCAAATTTGACCACAAAGCTGAATAGCGAAAGTAACACCAGCGTGCGCATCAGAAGTGACAACGACTTAAACGGTGCTGCGACGGCGGAGTAGAGTACGCAGCTAATTGCTGCCAGCGTTAATGCATTGGCACCGGCATCCCATTGCGAAGCAATACTCCATGCGCCAATCATCATCAACGTACAAAATGTACGCAGCCCGCTCCACATAGCTTCGGCGTTATCGGTATGACGAGCCAGGCCGGATGTCCGTGGGAGTCTGGTATGATCATCTACACCGCTTTGCAGACGATGTAATTCCTGACTACTTTGCAGATAAAGGCGGCAAAAATAACGTAGTCGCTGCCAGAAGGCGACGTGCCGATAGTCGGCGACGTTGGTCGGGCGTAGCGGGGCGATAATACGTGCGACGGTGTAAACATCTGTTTGCGAACTGGCGAGCGCCGTCAGCAACTGTTCGAGAATTTCTCGTGTGGCACCTGGCGGTGAGGGCCAGTTGAGCAACATACGTCGCAGGCTGGAGATGACACTGGTCATACGTAATTGCTGGTGGAGCAGCGCATTAAGGCGCGCGTTTTGCTGGCGAAAACGATAGTGGCTCCAGAAAGCCTGGATACGCAGCAAATTCATGGTCAGTATCTGCCCAATCACCCCTTCATGTGCTGCACGAATGGCATCGGTTGTTTCAGGCTGCCAGAGTAAACTGGCATGTTCAAGTAGTCGGGCGTGCATGTTTTTCAATGCGGTTAAAAGGGCTGTAGCATCGGAACTGCTAGGCAGGATCATCATCATCATGCCGCCGCACAAAATGCCGACAATCACCTCGCAAACGCGCGCCTGAGCGATATCCCACAGCTGGCTGGCCTCAGTAATATTAACCATCGGAAAGGCGATGATGGCAGCCGTGTAGCCCGCCAGTTGAAATGCATACGCGACGTTATTCGTGAAGTGCGCACAGGCCCAGGTACAAAAGCCAAGCCACGCCGACATGCTCAATAGAAAAAACCACGGCTCATTGAGCGTATGCCCGGCAAGAAGCAGTGCCGCAATGGCTCCGAGCAAACTGCCAGCGATGCGTCCGAGGCTTTTGCTGATAACACCGCCAACGGTGGGAAAGCTAACCACTGCAGCCGAGGTCATCGCCCAATAGGGTTCATCCAGATTTAAATAATAGGCAACCGTCAGCGCCAGACACATGGCAATGGTATTGCGTAACGCATAACGCCATTGCGCCAGCGTGGCCCTGAACCAGGGCAAATTGCGCAAGGACCATGACGATGCGTTCATTATTGACCTACGGCAATGCTACAGGTGGTGCCCGACACCAACGTGACATCGCCTGGGACTTTATCCAGCGCAAAGCGGACGGGAACGCGTTGGGCGAGTCGAACCCAGGGGACGTTAGGTTTAACATCCGGAATAAGGCTTGAGTCACTTTCAACGCTCTGATCATAAATCGCCCGACCGATACTGGAAACGTGACCCTGTAACGTTTTGTTATCACTATAGAGGGTAATTTGTGCTGGTGCACCTTCGCGGATATGGCGCAACTTGGTTTCTTCAAAATAACCAATGACGTAAAACGAGTGGCTGTCGACAAGGGCAAACAGCGGTTTCCCGGTATCAGCGTAATCGCCGATGCGGGTAGTAAGGTTAGTCACCCATCCACTCACCGGGGCGCGAATTTCCGTTTGCGCCAGTTGCCATTGTGCCTGTTTCAGCGTCGCCTGTGCGGCATCAACACTGGCCTGCATCGCTTTAACATTGAGGTTAGCGGTATCGAGTTCTTCGGCAGAAATAAAATTTTGTGAGAGATGACGACGACGATTCGCTTCGTTATTGGCTTTTGCGAGGTCAGATTGCGCTTTCGCCAGCTGAGCCTGTGCGTTCAGCTCGGCGATCTGAAAGGGCGTTTTATCGATCGTGAGCAGAAGATCCCCCGCGTTAACCAGCTGGTTGTCTTTTATATTCAGCTCAACAATACGTCCCGACACCTGTGGGGTGATAGAAACCTGTTCTGCGCGTATTTTCCCGTCGCGTGTCCACGGAGATTGCATGTAATAATTCCACAGCCACCATCCGGCAAGAACCGCAACTACCGCTACAATGATTGTTGAGAAATACTTAATTGTTTTAATTGACATAGTTACCACGCAATCAGTATTGCCAGAGCAAGGCAAACGCAAATCGCAAACAGCGATAAATCCATTAACAAGGGATGCCAGATGTCACCGGCGTAGATCCAGCCACGAAGCAGGCGGTGTACGACAAGCCAGATGACGAATCCAAACGCGAAGGCTTTGAAAAACGGAGGAAAGTAGACGGACGCACCGAACACCAGATCTTGTAAGGGCAATCCTGTTGCATTGAGCATAAACTTCACAAAGTAGATTCCTTTACGACCGAATATATTGCGTTAGATTAATAAATATTCTTTAAGTGCGAAAAATTTACGCGCAATTTCTGAAAAATATGTCTGACGGTAACCAAATGCAGCAATACATTTGTTTTAGCAATACAATTGCTGCACACTATTCTAAAAGCCGCATAATATCTTAGCAAGCTAATTATAAGGAGATGAAATTGGAATCGCCACTAGGTTCTGATCTGGCACGGTTGGTGCGCATATGGCGTGCTCTGATAGACCATCGCCTGAAACCGCTGGAGTTAACACAAACCCATTGGGTTACGTTACACAATATCCATCAGTTACCTCCAGACCAGTCGCAAATTCAACTGGCAAAAGCGATTGGCATCGAGCAGCCATCACTGGTCCGTACTCTGGACCAACTGGAAGAAAAAGGGTTAATTTCGCGTCAAACTTGTGCCAGCGATCGTCGGGCTAAACGTATTAAACTGACGGAAAAGGCAGAGCCACTGATCAGCGAAATGGAAGCTGTTATTAACAAAACCCGCGCGGAAATATTACATGGCATCTCCGCAGAGGAACTGGAACAACTGATTACGCTCATCGCAAAACTTGAGCATAATATCATTGAGTTACAGGCCAAAGGGTGAAATGAAGGGGGCGTGTGGTCAGTAACCTGACCACACGCAAACTTATTTAGCGCGGAGAAACGGTCACCTGACTGCCATTGCTGGCCAGTACGACACGTTGGCCCGGAGAGAAACGAGTGTTGCCTTGTTTCTGTACCACCATGATGGTATTACCATCGTCTTTACGAATTTCCAGCTCGACACCCTGCGTTTTGTTCATTGCACTCTGTACGCCCTGACCAGCTACGCCACCTGCAACAGCGCCTGCTGCAGTAGCCAGAGAACGCCCGGTTCCGCCACCAACAGTATTCCCCAGGAAACCACCAAGAACAGCACCGCCAATTGCACCGATAACGTTGGAATCATCACCGCCCTGAATCTGTACCGGACGTACGTTAACGATGGTGCCATAGCTGACATTCTGTACTTGTTTCGCTTCAGAAGCGGTATAAACATCCCCTGACAGGGTGTCGTTATTAACACAACCGACAAGAGACAGACCTACCATTGAAACAACCAATACGCGTTTAATCATTGAAAAATCTCCTGTTCACCATGAAACGCCACGCAAGCATCCCTCATGGTCAAAGTATATGGCATATGTGAATCCATGGTTACATGTTCTACCAAATATGAGCAAATCATAATGAAAGTAGGATCAACCAATTATAAACAAAACATTCATGATGATTATTGATTTGAAGATAATGTTTTACTACCAACGGTAAAAATCGGTCATTCCGCATGGTATTCACGAAAAGTTTATGTTTGAGTGGTGCGCAAACGTCAGATTGAAAAAGGATGAACTATGAAATCGGGCCGCTTTATTGGCGTTATGTCAGGCACCAGCCTTGATGGTGTTGATGTTGTGTTGGCGACAATTGATGAACACCGGGTCGCACAGCTGGCAAGTTTGAGTTGGCCGATCCCGGTATCTCTGAAACAGGCTGTACTGGATATTTGCCAGGGCCAGCAGCTTACACTTTCGCAGTTTGGACAGCTTGATACTCAACTCGGGCGACTTTTTGCTGATGCGGTCAATGCCTTGCTTAAGGAACAAAATCTGCAGGCAAGAGATATAGTTGCGATCGGTTGTCACGGTCAAACCGTCTGGCATGAACCGACGGGCGTGGCACCACACACTTTACAGATTGGCGATAACAATCAAATTGTGGCACGCACCGGAATTACGGTTGTCGGTGATTTTCGCCGTCGCGATATTGCCTTGGGAGGACAAGGCGCACCGCTGGTACCTGCGTTCCATCATGCGCTGCTGGCTCACCCAACCGAGCGACGAATGGTGCTCAATATTGGCGGCATCGCCAATCTGTCACTGCTCATTCCTGGGCAGCCGGTTGGGGGCTACGATACCGGTCCTGGTAACATGCTGATGGATGCCTGGATCTGGCGTCAGGCCGGTAAACCTTACGATAAAGATGCCGAGTGGGCACGGGCGGGTAAAGTTATTCTCCCACTGCTGCAAAATATGCTCAGCGACCCGTATTTCTCGCAACCTGCACCGAAAAGCACCGGACGCGAATACTTTAACTATGGTTGGCTGGAGCGCCATTTGCGCCATTTTCCGGGTGTTGATCCCCGAGATGTGCAGGCGACACTGGCAGAACTCACCGCCGTGACCATTTCTGAACAAGTTTTGTTGAGCGGTGGCTGCGAACGATTGATGGTATGTGGTGGAGGTAGTCGTAATCCGCTACTCATGGCGCGTCTGGCGGCATTACTGCCAGGCACAGAAGTCACCACCACCGATGCCGTTGGCATTAGTGGCGATGACATGGAAGCATTGGCTTTCGCCTGGCTTGCCTGGCGGACGCTGGCGGGATTACCAGGAAATCTGCCTTCCGTCACTGGCGCAAGCCAGGAGACGGTACTGGGGGCTATTTTCCCCGCTAACCCGTGATATCAGAGTTAACTGAATTTTTCTTACCGCGTCTGCCGTTACACTTGGAACGTTAGGGAGGGCGTATTGCCCTCCAGACCAGGAAAGTCTTCGGGATATGACTATGAAAAAACTGTTAATTATCATTTTGCCGGTCCTTCTCTCCGGCTGTAGCGCCTTTAATCAGCTGGTTGAGCGCATGCAAACCGCTACGCTGGAATACCAGTGTGATGAAAAACCGTTGACGGTCAAACTGAATAATCCGCGCCAGGAGGTCAGTTTTGTTTACGATAATCAACTACTGCATCTCAAACAGGGCATTTCAGCCTCTGGCGCGCGTTACACTGACGGAATCTATGTTTTCTGGTCGAAAGGCGATGAAGCGACTGTCTATAAACGCGACCGCATCGTCTTGAATAACTGTCAGTTACAAAATCCACAGCGTTGAGATTTTTCCAGGGGCGGCGCACAATAGCGTCACCCACTGACAATCCGTAAAGAAAACCATGTCTGATAACGACGAATTGCAGCAAATCGCGCATCTGCGCCGTGAATACACCAAAGGCGGGTTACGCCGCCGCGATCTTCCCGCCGATCCATTAACCCTTTTTGAACGTTGGCTCTCTCAGGCTTGTGAAGCCAAACTGGCGGACCCTACCGCGATGGTGGTCGCTACCGTGGATGAACATGGTCAGCCTTATCAGCGCATCGTTTTACTCAAACATTACGACGAAAAAGGCATGGTGTTTTACACCAACCTCGGCAGCCGTAAAGCACATCAAATCGAAAATAATCCGCGCGTTAGCCTGCTGTTCCCGTGGCATACCCTTGAGCGCCAGGTGATGGTGATCGGTAAAGCAGAACGACTTTCGACTCTCGAAGTGATGAAATATTTTCATAGCCGCCCGCGTGATAGCCAGATTGGTGCATGGGTTTCGAAGCAGTCCAGTCGCATTTCTGCCCGCGGTATCCTTGAAAGTAAATTCCTGGAGCTGAAGCAGAAGTTTCAACAGGGCGAAGTGCCATTGCCGAGCTTTTGGGGCGGTTTTCGCGTCAGCCTTGAACAGATTGAGTTCTGGCAGGGTGGTGAGCATCGCCTGCATGACCGCTTTTTGTACCAGCGTGAAAATGATGCGTGGAAGATTGATCGTCTTGCACCCTGAAAAGATGCAAAAATCTTGCTTTAATCGCTGGTACTCCTGATTCTGGCACTTTATTCTATGTCTCTTTCGCATCTGGCGAAAAGTCGTGTACCGGCAAAGGTGCAGTCGTTATATACATGGAGATTTTGATGGCAAGCAGTAACTTGATTAAACAATTGCAAGAGCGGGGGCTGGTAGCCCAGGTGACGGACGAGGAAGCGTTAGCAGAGCGACTGGCGCAAGGCCCGATCGCGCTCTATTGCGGCTTCGATCCTACCGCTGACAGCTTGCATTTGGGGCATCTTGTTCCATTGTTATGCCTGAAACGCTTCCAGCAGGCGGGCCACAAGCCGGTTGCGCTGGTAGGCGGCGCGACGGGTCTGATTGGCGACCCGAGCTTCAAAGCTGCCGAGCGTAAGCTGAACACTGAAGAAACTGTTCAGGAGTGGGTGGACAAAATCCGTAAGCAGGTTGCCCCGTTCCTCGATTTCGACTGTGGAGAAAACTCTGCTATCGCGGCGAACAACTATGACTGGTTCGGCAATATGAATGTGCTGACCTTCCTGCGCGATATTGGCAAACACTTCTCCGTTAACCAGATGATCAACAAAGAAGCGGTTAAGCAGCGTCTCAACCGTGAAGATCAGGGGATTTCGTTCACTGAGTTTTCCTACAACCTGTTGCAGGGTTATGACTTCGCCTGTCTGAACAAACAGTACGGTGTGGTGCTGCAAATTGGTGGTTCTGATCAGTGGGGTAACATCACTTCTGGTATCGACCTGACCCGTCGTCTGCATCAGAATCAGGTGTTTGGCCTGACCGTTCCGCTGATCACCAAAGCAGATGGCACCAAATTTGGTAAAACTGAAGGCGGCGCAGTCTGGTTGGATCCGAAGAAAACCAGCCCGTACAAATTCTACCAGTTCTGGATCAACACTGCGGATGCCGACGTTTACCGCTTCCTGAAGTTCTTCACCTTTATGAGCATTGAAGAGATCAACGCCCTGGAAGAAGAAGATAAAAACAGCGGTAAAGCACCGCGCGCCCAGTATGTACTGGCGGAGCAGGTGACCCGTCTGGTTCACGGTGAAGAAGGTTTGCAGGCGGCAAAACGTATTACCGAATGCCTGTTCAGCGGTTCCTTGAGTGCGCTGAGTGAAGCGGACTTCGAACAGCTGGCGCAGGACGGCGTACCGATGGTTGAGATGGAAAAGGGCGCAGACCTGATGCAGGCACTGGTCGATTCTGAACTGCAACCTTCCCGTGGTCAGGCACGTAAAACTATCGCCTCCAATGCCATCACCATTAACGGTGAAAAACAGTCCGATCCTGAATACTTCTTTAAAGAAGAAGATCGTCTGTTTGGTCGTTTTACCTTACTGCGTCGCGGTAAAAAGAATTACTGTCTGATTTGCTGGAAATAATGCATTAAGTGGAAAGGGGGAGTGAGAAATCACTCCCCCTGGTTTTTATACAGGGAACATGATGAAAAATATTCTCGCTATCCAGTCTCACGTTGTTTATGGTCATGCGGGTAACAGTGCGGCAGAGTTTCCGATGCGCCGCCTGGGCGCGAACGTCTGGCCGCTGAACACCGTTCAATTTTCTAATCACACCCAATACGGCAAATGGACTGGCTGCGTGATGCCGCCCAGCCATTTAACCGAAATTGTGCAAGGCATTGCCGCCATTGATAAATTACACACCTGTGATGCCGTATTAAGTGGCTATCTGGGATCGGCGGAGCAGGGTGAACATATCCTCGGTATCGTCCGTCAGGTGAAAGCCGCGAATCCGCAGGCGAAATATTTTTGCGATCCGGTAATGGGTCATCCGGAAAAAGGCTGTATCGTTGCACCGGGTGTCGCAGAGTTTCATGTGCGGCACGGTTTGCCTGCCAGCGATATCATTGCGCCAAATCTGGTTGAGCTGGAAATACTCTGTGAGCATGCGGTAAATAACGTCGAAGAAGCGGTTCTGGCAGCGCGCGAACTCATTGCGCAAGGGCCACAAATTGTGTTGGTTAAACACCTGGCGCGAGCTGGCTACAGCCGTGACCGTTTTGAAATGCTGCTGGTCACCGCCGATGAAGCCTGGCATATCAGCCGTCCGCTGGTGGATTTTGGTATGCGCCAGCCGGTAGGTGTTGGTGATGTGACGAGCGGTTTACTGCTGGTGAAACTGCTTCAGGGGGCAACGCTGCAGGAGGCGCTGGAACATGTGACCGCTGCAGTCTACGAAATCATGGTGACCACCAAAGCAATGCAGGAATATGAGCTGCAAGTGGTGGCTGCTCAGGATCGTATTGCCAAACCAGAACATTACTTCAGCGCAACAAAGCTCTGAAATATCTCATTTCGGCCCACAACGACCTGTGGGCCGATGGCTATTACTTTAAGCCTTCCGCTGACAGCGCGTCTTGTACTTCCGGACGTTCAGCCATACGTTGCATAAATGCTGCAATGTGCTCTAACCCTTCCAGATTCAGTTTCACCGCGTATGCCCAGCGCAGAACCGTAAACAGATAGGCATCAGCAATTGTAAATCTTTGCCCGCAGATCCAGTGCTCATCCTTCAGTGCCTCGTTCACATATTGCAGATTCTTCTCCAGCTGCGCGCGAACTGTCGGTTTGTACTCTTCCGGTGTATCAGGGCGAAACAGAGGTGTGAAACCTTTATGCAGCTCGGTGGCGATGTAATTCAGCCATTCGATGGTTTTATAGCGGGAAATACTGTTTACCGGTGCCAGCAACTGGCGGTCGGGGACGCTGTCGGCAAGATACTGCATAATCGCTACGCCTTCCGTCAGCAAAGTACCGTCATCCAGCAGCAATGCAGGCACCTGCCCCTTAGGGTTAACGGCAAAGTAATCGTCACCGTTTTCGAGACGTTTTTTCATTAAATCCACACTGACGAGGGTAAAATCCTTTCCGCTCTCACGCAGGGTGATATGGGAAGCGAGAGAGCAGGCACCCGGTTTGTAGAACAATTTCATCGGTAACTCCTTTTGTCTGTGGTTTAAAGTATGGTAGTGCGTTGCTGAACAAAAAAAAAGCCGCTAACGAAAAGTTAGCGGCTTGTAAAAGAGTTTCCCTGAATTTTACGCTACGGCTGCTTTCGCCGCTTTGTCTGCAGCGTCATCCTGCGTCATGCGGTGCAGTTTCGGCGCGGTCAGCAGCATCAGTACTGCAATAACGGCAGTAGCGACACCAATCTGCAAGAATACGCGACCATAGACTTCCAGTGACATCAGCGGATCGGTAACGTTATCCGGCACAGCCATCATACCCGCAACATAACCACCAATCAGGTTTGCACCGGCAGTGGTCAGGAACCAGCTACCCATAATGAAGCCCATCAGACGCTGCGGAACGAGTTGAGCAACCATTGCCAGACCCAGACCAGAGATCATCAGTTCCCCGATGCTCTGCAGGCCATAGCTTGCGACCAGCCAGCTTACAGACACGATACCAGCGTCAGACGCGAATTTCGCACCCAGCGGCAGAATCAGGAACGCACCAGAACACATCACCATGCCGATTGCAAACTTGGTTGGCATCGGCAGGGTATCGCCCATCTTGTTATAGATAGCGGCCAGAATCGGACTACCGATGATGATCCAGAACGGGTTCAGTGCCTGATACTGCTCAGGTTCTACGGCCAGACCCAGAATGGAGTGCTCAACGTTACGAATCGCAAAGAAGTTCAGTGACGTTGGCATCTGGCTGTACAGCACGAAGAAGATAATGGCTTCGAGCATCAGGATGAAGGCAACGATCATTTTACGACGCGCAGCACCTTTCATCGCGAAGGCTTCTTTACCGAAGATAACCACGATACCGAAGGCAACAACGCCCAGCGCCATACGCGCAACTTCCTGATTGTGCAGCAGCCAGGTGGCGATAGCGATCAGTGCCACAACACCAATAATGGTCAGCAGCAGGTTACGGTAGTTGATAGGCTCGAAGTCTGGTTTTGAACCGTACTGTTTAACCCAGCGTTGGCAGAAGGCGAAGTTAACGATAGTGATCAGCAGGCCTACAACGCTCAACGCAAACGCAACACTCCAGCCGTATTTCGCGGCCAGCCACGGCGTAGCAATCATAGAGAAGAAAGAGCCGATGTTGACGGACATGTAGTACATGGTGAATGCACCGTCCAGACGCGGGTCGTTTTTCTCATAGCATGTAGAAAGCAGAGAAGACGGGTTAGCTTTAAACAGGCCGTTACCGACCGCAATAGCCGCCATACCCATATAAACGATACCGGCGTCGTGACCAGACCAGGCAACCAGAGCATAACCAATCGCCAGCACAATAGCGCCGAGCATAATTACGCGTTTAGTACCCAGTACCTTGTCACCTAACCAGCCGCCGATAGCGACCAGACCATAAACCAGGGCACTAAAGGAAGAGAAAAGGGTGATTGAATCCGCTTCAGACATACCCAGTTGTTTAACCAGGTAAACAGCCATAATTCCTTGTAGGCCGTAATAACCAAAACGTTCCCATAACTCAATCGAGAAGATGAGATAGAACGCCTTCGGTTGTTTGAAAGCGTTCAAACTGACGCTTTCAGTTGGTTTTTGGTTTGCAGTGGACACTTTTACCTCTTTTTTTACATCCCATATTAACGGGGGGGCTTTCTCGCGTTATGTATAAAAAACATACGCGCAATTGTTATAGTGGGAGGGGAAACGGCAGGTAATGTTCACTATCTTGCACTTTCAGACAAGTCCTTTGTAATAATCTGTTACATATAACTGAGGCGGGGAATTCAACCATTCCGGGAAATGTTATCCAGCGTTAAATTTTTCAAAAAACGTAACGGCAGATTTTTTCACTGCACTGAGAGGGGGTGATGGCTTAACGGCGATATGTTCTGCTATTTAGCGTTTTTACTAGTGAGATAGTCCAGTTTCTGAAAAATAGCCAGTGTAATGTTTTGTAGGTCAATATTTGTTGCGTGTGTAAATTTAAATGATTTTAACCTGATTCTTGCAATGTTTTTACATTGCGACAGCATCGTGATCTTGATCACGAATGAATAGAAAATTTCGCTATTAAAAAAACAATTAACCTGCATTTTTGGTTATCCGCAAACGGATTACCTGATGATAACGCTAAGCAATGGCATCATTGACGTTAAAAAGATGTTTTAAAAGAGGATAAAGAAAGGTTATCAATGGGGTAATCGGTGTTACCCCTTTTCTTCAGATGTCAACTTTCTCTTTGTATTCACAAAGATCTTCAATAATACAAGAGCCACAGCGGGGCTTGCGGGCAATGCAGGTATAACGCCCGTGCAGGATCAACCAATGGTGGCAGTCGACTTTAAACTCTGCCGGAACCACTTTCAGTAGCTTTTCTTCTACCTGTTCGACGTTTTTCCCCGGCGCAAATTGAGTACGATTACAAACGCGGAAAATGTGCGTGTCGACAGCAATAGTCGGCCAGCCGAATGCAGTGTTTAATACGACGTTGGCTGTTTTACGACCTACGCCGGGCAGGGCTTCAAGCGCAGCACGATCTTCCGGAACCTCGCCATTATGCTGCTCCAGCAAGATACGGCAGGTTTTGATGATATTTTCTGCTTTGCTGTTATAAAGCCCAATCGTTTTGATATAGGTTTTCACCCCTTCAACGCCCAGTTCAAGCATCGCTGCAGGCGTATTCGCCACCGGGTAGAGTTTCGCCGTCGCCTTATTAACACTGACATCGGTCGCCTGAGCGGAAAGCAGTACGGCAATCAGCAATTCAAAAGGCGAACTGAAATTAAGCTCGGTGGTGGGATGAGGATTGTTCTCACGCAGGCGAGTGAGGATCTCCAGGCGTTTTGCTTTATTCATCAGACATTCCCTGTTTCACCGTTTGGCAATGCACGTTCTGCAGCTGCTTCAGCACGGCGCTTTTTCATTCTTTCATCAATCAGGTATTTTCCTGCCAGCATCAGTCCCAGGCCAATAAATGCACCTGGTGGCAGCATCGCCAGCAGGAAAGGGGAGTCGGTGTGGAAAATCTCCACGCGTAATACTTTTGCCCAGCTACCTAACAGCGCATCTGCACCGTCAAACAACGTGCCATTGCCGATAATTTCGCGTAGTGAACCCAGCACGAACATGGCGCAGGTTGCGCCCATACCAATTGAAAAGCCGTCCAGTGCCGAAAGCGCCGGACCTTTTTTGGCGGCGAAGGCTTCAGCGCGGCCCACCACGATACAGTTAGTGACAATCAGCGGAATAAAAATCCCTAATGATTGATACAGGCCAAAGGCGTAGGCGTTGATCAGCATCTGTACAGCGCTGACCACCGAGGCGATGATCATCACGTAAATGGGAATGCGGATCTCGGCTGGCGTCCAGTGACGCAGCGTCGAAATGGTCAGGTTAGTCAGCGTCAGTACCAGCGTAGTCGCAAGTCCTAAACCCAGAGCGTTAGTGGCAGTGGACGTGACCGCCAATAGCGGACAGAGGCCGAGCAGCTGGACCAGCGCAGAGTTGTTTTTCCACAACCCCTGAACAATAACGTCTTTAATTTCGCTCACGCTTTATTCTCCACAGGCAGGAAGTTGAGAAAGTTGTGACGGTAACGTCTGAGCGTACAATCCGGCGCGTTTTACCGCATTAACCACCGCGCGGGGAGTAATCGTTGCGCCGGTGAACTGGTCGAAATCACCACCATCTTTCTTCACCGCCCAATGCGCATCATCCGCACCACTGATTTTTTTACCCGCAAAATGGGTGATCCAGTCAGAAAGGCGCAGTTCGATTTTATCGCCAAGCCCTGGCGTTTCGTGGTGCTCTGTCACGCGCGTGCCAAGTACCGTGCCGTTAAAATCGGCTCCCACCAGCAGCTGAATCGCACCGGAATAGCCATCTGGCGCGGTTGTTTCCAGAACGGCGGCTACCGGTTTGTCATTCTGTTTGGCGATGTAAACCCGATGCTCACCTTTACCTAACTCTGGCGCAGTTACCAGATAGCAACTCTGTGCCAGCGCATTGTTATAGCGTTCGGCTGGCAGCACCTGATCAAATAACGCCTTTTGTTGCAGACTGGCCTGTTCAGCAATCGTCGTTTTGGTCATCTGGTTGATGGCCGCAGTTAACCCTGTTGAACCCGCTGCAAATAGCGCCAACGTAATGCCGTGTTTTCGGATAGTTTTCAGCATGGTTTACCCTTTGCGATGGCCGTAGACGCGCGGACGCGTGTAGTAATCGATCAGAGGAACCGTGATGTTCGCCAGCAGGACGGCAAAAGCCACGCCGTCAGGATAGCCGCCGAAACTGCGGATCAACCAGACTAATAAGCCCGCCAGCGCGCCGAAAATAAGACGACCACGATTGGTCGTAGAAGCGGTAACCGGGTCAGTCAAAATAAAGAATGCGCCGAGCATGGTCGCACCAGACAGCAGATGAATTTGCGGTGCTGCCAGTGTTTCTGGTGAGAACAACCAGCCCAACGTTGCGCATAACGCCAGCGTTACTAAGAAGCTGAGGGGAATATGCCAGCGAATCGCTTTCTGCCATAGCAACCACAGGCCGCCAGCCAGCCAGGCGAGATTTACCCATTGCCAACCAGCGCCCGCCAGAATACCGCTGTAGATCGGATATTGCATAATCTGTTCAACCGAATGACCGGCACGGACAGAGGTTTTAAATGTATCCAGCGGTGTCGCCTGACTAATGCCATCAATACCTAAGCGTAGTGTGTTCATATCACCACCACTGGCGGTATGTCCGCTGAAAATAACCTGTATGGCGTCGATAAAACCAGGGATGTTGACCGCAATTTCATGTGGCGGTAACCAGCTGGTCATCTGCACAGGGAAGGAGATCAGTAAGACCACATAACCAATCATTGCCGGATTAAACGGGTTTTGCCCCAGACCGCCATACAACTGTTTAGCGATGATCACCGCAAACACCGTACCCAGCACGACCATCCACCATGGCGCGAGGGGGGGAATACTTACCGCCAGCAATAAGCCTGTCAGCAATGCTGAGTTATCTTTCAACGTTGCGGCTACCGACTGCTTGCGTAGTTTGAGTACGAGAGCTTCGGCTAACAGAGCACTAACCGATGCCAACAGGATCTGAACGAGAGTACCCCAACCAAAAAACCACAGTTGCGCTGCGATTCCTGGCACGGCTGCGAGCAACACCAACAGCATAATGCGCGATGTCTGGCGCTGGTTATGGGTATAAGGGGAGCTAGCTATTCTGAATACCATTTAGTCCTCGTTTACAACCTTCTGCTGGGCGGCTTTTTTGGCCTGAGCGCGGGCAATAGCCGCGGCAACTGCCGCTTTGCGCGGATCAACCTGTTCTTCTGGTACCGCATTAGCCTGTTGCTGTTCCAGCTTGCGTGCTTTGGCGCGTGCAATAGCCGCTTCGACGGCAGCTTTGCGCGGATCAACCTGTTCTTCTGGCTCCGCATTAGCCGGTTGCTGTTCCCGTTTGCGCGCTTTGGCTCGGGCAATAGCGGCTTCGACGGCGGCTTTGCGCGGATCGACCTGTTGTTCTGGCTCGGCATTAGCCTGTTGCTGTTCCAGCTTGCGTGCTTTGGCACGGGCAATAGCGGCTTCGACGGCGGCTTTGCGCGGATCGACCTGTTGTTCTGGCTCGGCATTAGCCTGTTGCTGTTCCAGCTTGCGTGCTTTGGCACGGGCAATAGCGGCTTCGACGGCGGCTTTGCGCGGATCGACCTGTTCTTCTGGTTCCGCATTAGCCTGTTGCTGTTCCAGCTTGCGCGCTTTGGCGAGGGCGATAGCTGCTTCAACGGCAGTTTTACGTGGATCAGCAACGGTTGCTGCGTCGTTAGTTTGCTGCAGTTCTGCCTGTTTCGCTCTGGCTTGCGCTTTACGGGCTTCCCGTGCTGCAATAATTGCACTGTTATCCGGGCGTTCGCCCGCTTTAATCACAATAGGCTGTGTAGCCTGGGCCTGTTTCTCTTTCACCCGCGCCAGAGCGGCAGCAATCGCATCTTTATCTTTGGCTGCAGGTTGAACGGCTGCGCTCTTATGTCGTTCAAGGCGAGCCGCTTTTTCGCGCTCCAGACGAGCCTGGCGCGCTTCGAAACGCGCTTTGGCTTCTGCGGCGCGCTTTTCTTCCTGACGAATAGCCGCAATTTCAGCTTTTTCCTGACGGAAATATTGCACCAGGGGAATATTGCTCGGGCAAACCCACGCGCAAGCCCCACATTCAATGCAATCAGCAATGTTATGCGTGGTAGCTTTATCGTGTTGCTGACCTTTGCTGAACCAGTACAACTGTTGCGGCAAAAGATCCGCAGGGCAGGCGTCAGCACAGGCGCTACACCGGATGCAGCTTTGTTCTTCCTGTGGTTCGCCAAGTTCATTGGCAGAGGGAGCCAACAGACAGTTGGTAATCTTTACGACCGGGACATCCAGCCATGGCAAGGTAAAGCCCATTAGCGGGCCACCCATAATCACCATTTGATCGGCAGAGGGGCAGAATCCGGCATCATTCAATAAATGACGCACTGGCGTCCCCAGCCGTGCCCAGACGTTGCCCGGGCGAGCGATTGCTTCGCCAGTCAGGGTTACAACACGCTCGGTAATCGGCTCGCCATCAATAACGGCACGTTTCACTGCATAAGCAGTGCCGACGTTTTGCATTAATACGCCGATATCGGATGAACGCCCGCCATGTGGAACCTGCTTCCCGGTCAGAATGTAGGTTAATTGTTTAGCACCGCCAGAAGGATATTTGGTTGGAATCACCCGCAGAGAAATATCGTTAGAGTCCGCCAGCACCGCGCGCAGCATGGAAATCGCCTGCGGTTTGTTATCTTCAATGCCGATAAGAATTTCGCGTGGCTGCAGAATATGCGCAAGAATGCGAATACCCTCTACGACCTGAGCCGCGCAATCCTGCATCAAACGGTCATCGGCGGTAATGTACGGCTCGCACTCAGCCGCGTTGATAATCAACGTTTCAATCTTATCTCCGCCACCCTGCAATTTAACGCCTGTCGGGAATCCTGCACCGCCCAGCCCGGCAACACCAAACTGATGTATGCGCTCGATTAACTCTTCGCGACTGCGAGTGCGATAATCGGCCCAGCCGTCGCGCGGGATCCAGCAGTCTTCACCATCGGCATCAATAATCACGCTTAATTCAGCTAAAGCTGAAGGATGAGCCGTAGAGTGGGGCGCAATAGCCGTAACGGTACCCGAGGTGGGCGCGTGAACAGGCAGCATTTTGCCGCGACCACGGGTAAGCGGCTGGCCGCGCAATACTTTATCGCCGACGCTAACGCACAACTCACCTTCAGCGCCAATATGCTGTTTCAGTGGAATAACAAAACGCTGCGCCAGGGGTACCTGGCGCAGGGGTGTACCGTTGGACTGGGTTTTCATCTCCGGTGGATGGATGCCGCCGTTGAAATCCCAGATTTTATTTTTTCTGAATGCAGAGAATAACTTAAGCATGGTGTTCCACGGGAATGATACGCACGGGAATGGTGTTCAGATCCCATTTCCAGGAGTCAGGTGTTTCTGCGACCGGTTGCAACGAGATGCAGTGCGTCGGGCACGGATCAACACATAAATTGCAGCCCGTACAGAGATCACTCATTACCGTATGCATGGCACGGGTAGCGCCAACGATGGCGTCTACCGGACACGCCTGAATACATTTAGTGCAGCCAATACAGTTATTTTCATCAATAACCGCCACCATCCGCGCAGGCGTTATCTCTTGCGCTTCGCCATCCAGCGGCTGCGGCTCGACATTAAGCAACTCGGCAATTTTTAGCATCACAGCTTCGCCACCTGGGGCGCAACGGTTGATTTTTTCACCGTTACAGCTGATGGCTTCCGCGTAGGGGCGACAGCCGGGATAACCGCACTGACCACACTGGCTCTGCGGTAAGATTTCGTCAATTTTCTCAACGACCGGATCGTCTTCCACCGCAAAACGGCGGGAGGCATAACCCAGAATGGCGCCAAACGCCAGGCCCAGCAGGCTCACGGCGGCAACGGCAATCCAGATAGCATTCATTACAACTTCACCAAACCACTAAAGCCCATAAAGGCCAGAGACATAAGACCTGCGGTAATTAACGCAATGGCATTACCGCGAAAAGGTGCCGGGACATCAGCCACAGCAAGGCGTTCGCGGATGGCGGCGAAGAGCACCATCACCAGCGAGAAACCGACAGCGGCGGAAAAACCGTACAGCGCCGACTGCAAGAAATTGTGCCCGAGATTGATATTCAGCAACGCCACGCCGAGCACTGCACAGTTGGTGGTGATAAGCGGCAAAAAAATCCCCAGCAGACGGTAAAGCACCGGGCTGGTTTTGCGCACCACCATCTCGGTGAACTGCACGACCACAGCAATCACCAGAATAAATGCCAGGGTGCGCAGGTAAATCAGATTAAGTGGGATCAAAATCCACGTATCGATAAGCCAGGCGCAAATAGACGCCAGCGTCATCACAAACGTTGTTGCCAGCCCCATGCCCATCGCGGTTTCCAGTTTTTTGGAAACCCCCATAAACGGACAGAGACCGAGAAACTTGACCAGTACAAAGTTATTGACCAGTACAGTTCCGACAAACAGTAACAGGTAGTCAGTCATTTTTCGGCCTGAAATAAAAAAGCCGCCTATTATCCGTTAATCCAGAGCAGGCGACAACAGGTTAACTGTAAGGTTATTACGGATTCACAAACGTCGCTTTTACCCGCGACGAGCGTTTGAAATAGGGGACGATCAATGCGGTTGCCAACAAAGTAAACAGCAACTGGCGAACGGCTATGCCATCTTCCACGGGTGAAAAAGCGAATGCTTTTACTGCCAGCAATACGGAAATAAGCAGCCAGATAATATAGTGTTTAGGAACACAACGCCGACGTTTAAAGAAAGCGATGGTCAACCACAGTGTGTAATACCACAAGGCGATAGCGGTAATAAAAGAAACGCCCCATAAGATTTGTGTCGTCAGTGCTTGTCCGCCGAGCGTTTGAAATGTTTGCGGAGAAGATAACGCAGCGGTATACAGCAACAACGCCAGCGTCGTACTCAACAGAGCGACTAAAAGCCAGGCCAACGGGCCAAGCAACCAGCCTCCAATACGTTGTGGCGTTGTGGTGGTCATAGGTTCTCCAGAATAGCGACGCAAACAGGCAAATCTAATTTTAGGGGCGTTATTATAAGGCTTTTATAACCGATCGCTACTTTCTTTATTGGACATAGTGCCAGACGGACTTCGGTACCTGGCCGAGGTCAAACAAACGCCCGCCAGAAACCAGCTCTGCGCGACGGTGATCGGCAGCACGATACATATTGATCAGTTCCTGATCGTCCGTCAGGGTGTAATTAAGATGGTCGTAGAGTTTTTCCAGACTTTCGAGTGAACTGATTTTGCGAAATTTTAATAAGTAGTCCTGAACAGTCATAAAAGGTCCATAAAATAATTAATACCAAAGGGGTAGGTATTATTAGTGATGATAAAATTTCACCAAAAGTGAACGCTTGTGTTATTACAATAATAAGAATGCGCTGATGGCAAATATTCAGGGATGAAAAACTGCTCTGAAAAGAGTAACGCGCTTTACTATCCCTGACAATCACCAACAACATCGAACAAGATAATAAATTCCTGGTTTAATATCCGACAAGTGAAAACATGCACCCGGACGGGCAGCATGTCGCTCCACAAGTGCAGAGCTTACTTGTGTTGTACCGAAGCACTCTGTTCAGGTGGCTGATAGTTGTCAATGTGACTCGCCACGCCAAGAAGAATGACTGAAACGACAAGAACGATCCAACCTGTTAATTCAATAAGACGATTCATTACAGCCCACATCTCTCTTGATTGATCCATTAACTTCAGGGGGTAAATGTTACTTAGCAATAATAGCTCCAGCAAGATTTTTACTGAGGTTTTTGCGATATTTAGCTTTTGTCGTTGGAAAATTCGCTATTTTTTTGACTTAAGTTAAACAACATCCCTTATTGCTGGCAGGTTATTAAACTGTTGAGCGTGGGTAAAGGATAGTGTCAAATAGCCATCATACTTCAATGAGAGGCAATGACATGAGCGACAACATCCGTGTTGGGTTGATTGGGTATGGTTATGCGAGCAAAACCTTCCATGCGCCCCTGATTGCGGGCACGCCCGGGCTGGAACTGGCGGTAATCTCCAGCAGTGATGAAACAAAAGTAAAAGCCGACTGGCCAACGGTTACGGTTGTCTCTGAGCCGAAGCATCTGTTTAACGATCCCAACATAGACCTGATTGTCATTCCTACACCCAACGATACCCATTTCCCGTTAGCCAAAGCGGCGCTTGAGGCGGGTAAACATGTGGTCGTTGATAAACCCTTTACCGTGACACTGTCACAAGCGCGAGAGCTGGATGCGCTGGCAAAAAGCCTGGGGCGTGTGCTGTCTGTATTCCATAACCGTCGCTGGGATAGCGATTTCTTGACGCTAAAAGGTTTACTCGCGGAAGGCGTGCTGGGTGAAGTTGCTTACTTTGAGTCTCATTTTGACCGCTTCCGTCCGCAGGTGCGCGATCGTTGGCGTGAACAGGGCGGCCCAGGCAGCGGTATCTGGTACGATTTAGCACCACATCTTCTTGATCAGGCCATTACGCTTTTTGGTTTACCGGTCAGCATGACGGTAGATTTGGCACAGTTACGGCCCGGAGCGCAGTCGACCGATTATTTCCACGCCATCTTGTCCTATCCACAGCGGCGAGTCATTTTACACGGTACCATGCTGGCAGCCGCTGAGTCAGCACGGTATATCGTGCATGGATCCCGAGGCAGTTATGTGAAATATGGCCTCGATCCACAGGAAGAACGTCTGAAAAATGGCGAGCGTCTACCGCAGGAAGACTGGGGCTACGATATGCGTGATGGCGTACTTACCCGCGTGGAAGGTGAGGAACGTGTCGAAGAAACGCTGTTGACGGTGCCTGGGAATTATCCGGCTTACTATGCGGCTATTCGTGATGCGTTAAATGGCGATGGTGAAAATCCGGTTCCGGCAAGCCAGGCAATCCAGGTAATGGAGTTGATTGAGCTGGGCATCGAATCCGCCAAACATCGCGCGACTTTGTGCCTTGCATGAAAAATGGATGGTGCATTTGCACCATCCATTTTGTTACTTCGCGGCGACTTTTTCTCGCAGTGCGCGTTTTTCCTCAGCGCTGAGGAAAGCCATTTCCAGACCATTAATCTGTGCCTGGCGGATTTGCTCGCGGGATAACCCAGCAGCTGGCGCGGCAACGGTATATTCGTGAATGATATCCACTCCCTGTACGCCGGGATCGTCAGTGTTAATGCTGGCACGAATGCCATGCTCAAGGAACGTTTTCAGCGGATGTGCAGCCAGCTCTGCTACGGTGCTGGTCTGAATATTGGAGGTCAGACAGGATTCAATACCAATTTGTTGCTCGGCGAGAAAATCCATCAGCGCCCGATCTTCAATGGCTTTTACGCCATGTCCAATACGCTCCGCACCCAGTTCACGAATCGCCTGCCAGATGCTTTCCGGCCCGGCAGCTTCGCCTGCATGGACGGTAATATGCCAGCCCGCATCACGCGCGCGGTTGAAGTGAGAAAGGAACAGACTTCCCGGGAAACCAAGTTCATCACCGGCTAAATCAAGTGCGGTAATCTGGTCACGGTGGGCTAAAAAGGCCTCCAGCTCTTGCTGACAGGCGGCTTCGCCGAAGGTCCGGCTCATAATGCCGATAAGCTTCGCCTGCACACCAAAGGTGCGGCAACCTTCACGTACGCCATCGATCACCGCTTCGACAACACCCGCTACAGGCAGCTGATGTGCCATTGCCATGTAGCCTGGTGAAAAACGCAGCTCGACATAGTGCAGGCCGTGACGGGCTGCATCTTCAATGTTTTCAAATGCCACGCGGCGACAGGCATCAAGAGAGGCGAGAACTTTAACGCCCCAGTCAAGTTTGGTCAGAAAGCTCACCAGATCGGGTTCGTTGGCAATGACCTGAACGTGGGGAATCAGTGTTTCCAGGGATTGTGCAGGAAGCGAGATATTATACTGGCGGCCAAGTTCAAGAATGGTCTGGGGACGAATGTTGCCATCAAGGTGGCGATGGATATCAGTTAATGGCAGGGTGGTATCAATCATGGTCGCACTCTTTTTCTGGATATAAAAGTGCGCACCATTATAAAAACAAAGCAGGGTAAAAATCCACGATTGCGCAACGATTTTTTACGTTGCGCAATTGGGGTTAACGAACAGCGCGGATGGCGTTAATTAATCCAGCCACACCTTTTTCCAGTTTCGAACGTGGGCAGCCGGCATTGAGACGGACAAAACCACGACCTTCTTCACCGTAGGTATACCCCGGCATGATCGCGACTTTTTCTTGTTCGATAAGTGCTTTTTGCAACGCGTTGTCGTCAATATTCAACGGACGTAAATCAAGCCATGCCAGATAAGTGGATTGTGGGATCTGCCAGTTGAGTTCAGGAAACGCGGCGTTCATTTTATCTGCGATATACGTCAGGTTATCTTTCAGATAGATGCGTAAGGCATCCAGCCACGGCGCGCCTTGCTGATAGGCGGCGATATGGGCAGTTAACGCCAGTACCGAAGGGGAAGAAAGCCCATCACGGCCTTTCAGTGCCGATAAATAGGCATCGCGGCTACTGCTATTTTCTATAATCCCGTAAGCACCGGTCAGGGCGGGAATATTGAAACTTTTCGAGCCCGACGTTAGCAACGCCCAGTCTCCGCGAGCCACATTACTCCAGGGAATATGCGGCTGCTCGCCCCAAACCATATCCATATGGATTTCATCGGAAATAACCCGCACACCATGACGCTCGCACAGGTCAGCCATGATCTCCAGCTCATCGCACGTCCACACTTTCCCGGTAGGATTCTGTGGGCTACACAGGAGCATAATTTTACATTCTGGTTTCGCCAACACGGCTTCCAACTTGCCCATATCGCAAAACCAACCATCAGCCTGCTTCTCTAAAGCAACGGGCATTACTGTGCGCTGGTTACCTTCAATGGCCTTGTAAAATGCGTCATAGGCGGGTGTGTGGATCACCACGCCTTCACCTGTTTCAGACCACTGACGAATCAGTTCTGAAACCATATAGATGACAGAAGGGCCATACACCACCGTCTGAGAATCGATGGCGGTGTAATGCTGGGTGGAAAACCAGTGGGCAATAGCCGCGAGAAACTCATCGTTTTTCCAGCGGCTGTAGCCAAATACGCCGTGCATCAGGCGCTGATTCAGCGCCTCGATAATGCAGGGGGCAGTGGCAAAATCCATGTCTGAAATCGTGAACGGTAACAGGTCAGCAGTGCCGAAACGGTCAGCGACATAATCCCACTGTGTACACCATGTGCCATGACGATCCACGACCTTTGAAAAATCGAACATATCTTATCCTTATGCCTGGACAGTATGCATCAGACCGGCCATTTCATCTTTTACTGACTGAACTTGTGGCCCGATAACAACCTGCAGGTTATGTTGATTAAGTTGTACTACGCCAATTGCCCGATTGTCCTTCAGTGCCTGCACATTAACAAGCGACATATCTTTCACAGACAAACGCAGACGGGTAATGCAGTTATCGAGGCTGACAATATTGTCGGCACCGCCTAATGCTTCGAGGATTGCAGGAACGTTGTAACCTGATTTACCCGGCGCACCGGCAACGGCTTTTTCGATTGAGCTGGCAACTTCGCTATCGCGCCCCGGGGTTTTCAGATTGAAGCGGGTGATAGCGAAACGGAAGATGACGTAGTAAACGACAAACCAGATTGCCGCCACCACTGGCACCATGTACCACTTGGTTGACAGACCATGCAAAATACCGAACACCACGAAGTCGATGATATTGCCGTCGGTATTACCGATGGTGACGCCGAGCACAGACATGACGGTGAAGCCGAGGCCGGTTAACAGCGCGTGGATGACATACAGAACTGGCGCTACGAACAGGAACAGGAATTCCAGCGGTTCGGTAGTGCCGCCAACGACGCAGGCGATCAGGCCAGAAATCAGCAGACCTTTAATTTTATGGCGATTTTCCGGGCGCGCGCAGTGATACATAGCTAACGCTGCACCTGGCAGACCGCCGAGAAACGCAGGCATTTTACCTTGCGAAAGGAAACGCGTGGCGCTTTCAGAAAAACCGTGAGTGGTCGGGCAACTCAATTGCGCCTGGAAGATGGTCAGTGCGCCGCTGACGGTTTGACCGCAGACTTCCTGCGTGCCGCCTGCGTCGGTAAAGCGAATTAATGCCACCAGAATGTGATGCAGACCAAACGGCAACAGCAGACGTTCACCGGTACCAAACAGCATCGGTCCGAAATCACCCGCGCTGTTTATCATATGGCCCAAGCCGCTAATACCCATGGCGAAAATCGGCCAGACTAATGGAATCACCAGGCCGACAAGGCCCATCACCAGCGAGGAGATAATTGGTACGAAGCGCGTACCGCCGAAGAATGCCAGCGCATCCGGCAGGCGGATATTATGGAAACGCTCATGCAGCATCCAGACGATAATACCGGCGATCACCGCACCGAGGATCCCGGTATCGATCGACTGGATCCCAAGAATGCTCTGGATGTTATTGGCTTTCAGAACCGCGGCATCCGTGGTTGGCAGAATGCCTTTATTGGTCAACCAGAAGTTTACCGCGAGGTTCATTACCGCATAACCGACGAAGCCAGCGAATGCCGCTACGCCTTTATTTTCGCGTGCCAGGCCCAGCGGGATGGCGATACAGAACATGACAGGCAGGAAACTAAAAGCAAACGAGCCAATCTTACTCATCCAGGTGAATCATGATTGAAGTGATATTGATATGTTAAATCAGATACTTAAGGTTATGCGGTTTTTCTATGGGGCATCAGTGGGGCATTTTGAGTAAATGATGCGTTCAAAATGCCCACCTGGTCATGGTTATTCTCGGTCATCCATTTACCGTAAACCGTGAATAGCATTTGCGCTGACGAATGACCCATCTGGTGCGCAACGAAATTTGGGTTCGCTCCGGCGACCAGTGCCCAGCACGCATATGTGTTTCTTGTTTCATAAGACCGTCTTTGCCGGACGCCTGCACGACGCAGGGCAGTGCGCCATGCTGAATTAATGGATCCGGGGACGTAGCACATCGTCTTCTTACCGTTCATTGAAGTAATGGACGGCGAGAATATAAAGGTGCATTCATCGGTTCTCTTTTTTTTGTATTCCCGTAGGCTGACGCTTACCTTGTGGGATGCCATCATTCTGGTCAGTGGCATTTGCGCCTTGAGTGCATCAATTGCTGGCTGGGTCAGCTGTATTGTTCGAATCCCGGCGTTGGTTTTTGGCAGGGTGAAGTTTCCCTTCAGGGAATAGTTCCGTGACACTGTAACAGTCCAGTTGACAGTATCCACATCCTCCCAGGATAACGCGCTTAGTTCGCCATGCCTGACGCCTGTATTTACCGCAAAGATAACCATATTCTGAAACTGTAGCGTTGGGCAGGCCGCAACCACTTTCTGATACTCATCAGAAGTAAGAGGATCTGGAATGGGTCTTTCTTTTGCGAGAGGGGTAATACCTGCCATCAGATCGGTTTTCAGGTATCCACTTTTGAAAGCAAAGCCCAGCATCCCGCCAAGGCATGCCATATAGCTATTGACTGTAGGAACGCTTCTTCCCTTTTTGGGTGGATGATTTAGGCCATGTCTGGTCTTCTGCCAGCCGTTCAGTAGCTCCTTCCTGGCACTAAGGATATCTTCAGTGTTCAGGCTGCCGATATACCTGTGCTCACCAATTGTTTCGATAGTGGTTGTGAGGTGGCAATCGTAACGCCTCAACGTCCCGAGGCTAAGCTCCATCTCTTTAAGCCCAAGCCATTTCGATTTCAGTTCAAGTAGTGAGATTTGCTTTCTGACAGTGCTGAATTTCTCTGCGTTCGATGAATCAGGGAATTGCGAGGCATAATTGAATGTGCCTGTCTTTATCGCAAAGCAGACTGAAGCCCGAAGTTCGCCTGCCATTTTCCTGTTTTTTGGCGTGTCAGGAACGCCGAGATTTTCCCTGACACGCTTCCCCTGATATATGAACCATATGCGTAACGATTCGCCATGAACCTCTACGCCTGTTGGGTATGCTGCCATAATCATTCCTCGTTTGATGTGCCAAAGGACATTTAAGCAGATATTCTCCGGCGTTTCGCTGGGCTTTGGTGCTCGATCCAGTGATTTATCTCATCGCGGTTATACATGATTGGGCTGTTTTGCTTAGGTGCCATATCAGGGGCAACATGGCGATAATGCTTCCCCTCCATCCAGGTAGACCGGCGGGCATGCTGAATCATGTGCTTTGACATGCCGGTTGTCGCAGTTAAAAGTTCCTCTGTGACCCATTTATTCGGTACCAACTGAATAATGTCGCTCATGGTTTTCTCCAGGCAAAAAGAAGCCGCCCGTAGGCGGCAATAACATCAAGGGATGTGAGGCAGTGCTTTCGCACCCAATAGCCAGCTCATAACTGGCTATCAGTTGCTTCATGATCGGTTGCGAATTTTATTCAGCCAATCATGGTCCGGCCCTGCCTCATCACATACTTCGGGCTCTTCGAGAGCGTCACGAAATGCAACTGCGACAATCTTCCCGCCCATAAACTCAAGCCCCGCACTGACTGGCGGCTCCTTGCCGTCTTCATACTCAAATACGAAAGTCATCTTTCCCATAATCTCTCCTCATGCCGCACGCATAGCGCGCAGCGATCTGTATTTATCGTGCTGAAAATTCGCCGAAGTGAGTTTCTTCACCTTTTTTTCTGGCCGCTATCGCATCTTCTTTTTGCTTAAAATATCCGAGGCTTTTCATTTTTCCGTTCACCTTTATGTGGGCTCGCCACTTTCCTCTTCTCTCCTCATAAGAAACTCCTGCGACACCGGATGTGTTGTTTGATGCGACGGAACGATTCATGGTGTTTTGGAGTGGGGTTACTTCGCGTAAATTGCAGAATCTGTTGTCTCGAGGGTTTCTGTTTATGTGGTCTATGTAACTTTTCGGCCAACTTCCAGTCATGAGAAGAAATGCGATTCGGTGGGCCTTAATAAGCTTCCTGTGCACCTGGATGGTGAGATACCCAAGCCTGTCAGTATTTCCTGCTAAATTTCCGGCAGACTGATTTCCCCATTTGATCTTCCATCTAAACTCACCAGTTTCCGGATTGTAAGAAAGCAGTTTTTCTACCTCCTCACGAGTGATATCTGGCATCACATCCCCCTCTGCTTATTCCTCAATTCGATAACACCCTGGCACTCTGCGCACGTCTTGCAGCCGGGAACGGCAGCGCGTCGCGGCTCGGGAATTGGTTCGTCGCATTCTTCACAACGCTCATCTGATACGGCGTTGCGGTTGAGCCGGTGAGCGGAAAGGGCAGCGTTACGCTGAAGCTCTTCAATCTCTGCTGCGGTATCGATGATGTCGGCCATGGTCAATGCTCCCGGAACTGTCGGTTAATTCGGTTGAAGGTGAACGCCAGCAATAAAAAAGGCCGACTAAGCGACCTAGTGATTAGTGCCTTCATGCTGCACCGCCTTCATTCTTCTCGGCTTCGACCGCCATCTGCTCAAGCCGTCGCGATAGCTCGGCGGCCAGTTTCTGGAATTCTTCTTCGGTCGCCACCGGGATCGGCACAAAGCGAATCCCGATGTGTGCGAGGTTGTTGGCGATTTCGAGGCTCTTCCTCAAATCAACGGGTGAGGCTCGGTTCATGCGGCACGCTCCAATTCTGCGATTCCACCGCGCACTGCATCAATGATGCGTTCGAGGTACTGATAATGATGGTTCGGCACTGACGGCCATTTTGCGTACCATGGATCATCGCCTAGCAGGTTAAGCAGCTTGTCGCCGACGAGATAATTGCAGCAGCTCGCCTTCACATCTTCAGCATCTTCAGCCTCATCCCACATTGAGCGGGCTTCATTGCCGTCAATTTCCTGCTCACGACGAAGCCGGATAATCTCACCCTTAACGAAAGCGAGGTTGGCATCATTGTCATCATCTATTGTGCTTTGCAGCTGCGGATCGAAATAGCCGATAAGGTACTCATTGCTGACGCGCTTAATGAAGTCCTGAACAGTGTCACCGCCCATAGCAAACCAAGCCCCGGTCCAGGCCTTACCGAAGCAGGTGATGGTGATGCGACCCTTACCAGGTTCATAGTTTTCAATCATCACCCTGACAGGGTCGAGACGTTCAACATCTGAAATGGTAAACGCCAGAACATCGCTTTTTTCAACCTTCACAATTCAACTCCGAAGCGGCGATTAAGCCGCCCTGTGTATACGACGAACTCCAGGAGGCTAACTCCCAGAGCTTCAATTTTCTTGTGATGCTTGTTGATGATGGGAGGCACCATTTCGTTCCAGTTTGGCTTTGGTTTCTTGCGCATGGCCTATTGGATTTCCTCGGTGCAGCGGCGGCAGGCGGCGCGGATGGCGTTGTCTGTTTCTGGCGTCATGCGGCCTCCGTCGTCTTTTTGAAGGAGTGAGCTATTCGCGCAGAAGCGATAGTTACGTAATCCGGGTTCAGGTCGATGCCGATGAAGTTAAATCCTTCCTCGATAGCTGCCCGGCCAGTGCTCCCGCTCCCCATCCACGGATCAAGCACGGTACCGCCAGGCTTGAGAACGCGCAGGCATTCCTGCCACTGCTCAACTGTCGGGACGTCGTAATCCCATTTGTGGTTCATGAAGCTCAGCCCGTACGGTGGATCCGTCACGATGGCGTCAACGGAGTTATCCGGGAGCGTTTTCAGGACGTCCTCGCAGCGCCCGACGTGGAGTTGATATGTCATGCCGCCTCCTGCCTTTCCCGATATTCCTCAGCGAGCCTCTGCGCCTTTAATGGATTGCTGACCACTTCACCCCATGGCATTAGCCAGCCGTTACCTATGAAGGGAAGGCACAGCGTGCCAACCCTGATGTCGTCGTGAGCGTGAGTCATAGGATGGACTCCATTTCGTCGATGTAGAGGCCCTGAGCAATCAGGCGGCGACGACGGGCGGCACGCGCTATGCACTCCTGCCGTCTGCCTTCCTGCGATTGCTCAATGGCGCGCCGGGTGAACAGCCGCTATTTACCCTGTGGCGTTACTACCTTTGGCTTGCTGGCCAGGCTAAATTTCCGGTCGCAGATGCCGTCTTCGTTGATCCACTTCTCCGACTCAACGATCTGCGCTATCTGTCCTGTGCCGCGGGTGATGCCGTTGGCGACCCGGTTAAACTCGATGAGCTTTACGCCAAACTTCTCGGCGATTTCGCTGCCGGTTACCGGGCGGCCGCGCGTCTGAATCATCCAGATAACGCGCTCACGGAGACCGGAGAATTGCCCGGTTCGCCCGGGCCGATGGTAGAAGGGTGTGCGTTTCATTTCCACTGCTCCCCGAACGTGAAGCCGATCTCCGCCAGCGCCTCGTCCATCTTCTCGATGAACTCCGGCACCATTTCGTTGAAATCGGTCATGTACTGTGGATCCCGCTCAACGACGACGTGGTGAATACCTTCGCGCTTCATGCGCGGGTCGTAGTTGGCAAAGAACCAGGCGTCTTTTCCGGTAAGCCGCAATGGAGCGCTACGGTATCAACCGTCTGACCGAAGCTACTGAGCTGCTGTATTCCCGCAACGGTATGAGCGCTACGCAGAAGTATGAGGCCATTCAGGGTATCTTCACCCAGCTCGCAGATCATTCAAAAACCGGAAATCGTCGTGGGTTGCGGTCGTTCGGCGAGGTTATGGATGACTGGGTAGCAGATCTGGAAAAACGATTTGACCCCTCAGGCGAACAGCGCGGCATGAGTACCGGTATCCCGTCACTCGACCGGCTGCTGGCGCCGAAAGGTCTGGTTAAAGGCTCTCTGTTCGTAATTGGCGCAAGGCCAAAAATGGGCAAAACAACCCTGTACGGGCAGATGGCGATCAACTGCGCGGTTCGTGAGAAAAAGCCGGCGCTGATGTTCAGCCTGGAAATGCCAGGCGACCAGATCCTCGAAAAACTGGTTGGTCAGAAGTCGGGCATTAACCCGAGCATTTTTTACATGCCCGCCACGGATGATGCCGATGACCAGTATCAGGGCGACTACGACGGCGACTTTAAGAAGGCGATCGCAACAGCCGGGCGGCTGAGTGAAATCGACATGCTGTACATCGACGACACTCCTGGCCTGTCACTGGCGCATATCGTTACCGAATGCCGTCGAATTAAGCGCGAGAAAGGCTGCGTAGGCATGATTCTGGTTGACTACCTGACGCTGATGACCGCCGAAAAAGCAGACCGTAATGACCTGGCCTACGGGATGATCACCAAAGGGTTGAAGAACCTGGCCAAAGAGCTTGGCTGCGTCGTCGTGCTGCTGACTCAGCTCAACCGCGAACTGGAGAAGCGAGTGAATAAACGCCCGTTGCCGAGTGATTCCCGCGACACAGGACAGATTGAGCAGGACTGCGACTACTGGGTTGGTATCCACCGGGAAGGTGCTTTCGATGACAGCGTGCCGCCGGGCGAAACCGAGTTAATCCTGCGACTCAACCGCCACGGCAGTACCGGAACGGTTTATTGCAATCAGATTAACGGGGCAATTTACGACACAGACCAGCAGGCCGCCGCCGCAGAACGTCGCGGGCGCGAGCAGCAGCCGAAAAAGAAAGGGGGCTTCTGATGAAAGGCAAACAGGCAATTCTGCGTTATCTCGAAACGCACCGGACCTTCACTGCGAAGGATGTGGCCACAGAGTGCGTCATGACCATCAACTGCATCACCAAGAACGCTATCGATCTGGAGCGGGCCAGGAAGATTGTGCGCGTGAGCAAGGTCTGGCGAACGGTGACTTACCGCCTGGCGACGCCGGAAGAGCAAGATGGTACCGCGCGCAGCTGCACCAACGGAATATTTCAGGAGTGCCGCAACAGCGCGGCGATGAAGCGAGTATTGATGGTTTGGGGGAGGGTAGGGGTATGACAAACGTAAGCGCAGTAGAAAAAATGGCTGAATTAATGCAGCAGATGGAAGAGAACTCGCCACGGGTGGCTGCTCTCGAGTATTGCCTGAAATTGGTTGGCGACAAAATGAAAGAAGCAGAAAAGCGAAGTGCGGAACTTGAAGCCATATGCGCGGCGCTGGCTGCGGAAGTTCAGGCTGTGAAGTCTGCGGCATTGGAAGAAATTGAGGTCATCAACCGCGGCGGCCAGGCGTATTGCGTAAAAGATAGCATGTCAGTTAATCCAATCTACGCAAGAGGCTGGAACGACTACCGGGCTAAATCACTGTCAGTGGAAACCCCGGCCACCGACGCTTTCCTGGCTGAAGTGCGGGCCAGTGCTATTGAACATGCTGCATCAGAGCGCTGGGGTAGCGGATACGTATTCGACGAGCTCAATGACTTCGCCGCCCAGCTTCGCAAAGGAGTACAGTCATGAAAAACCGTAAAGCCAAAATCATCGTTCTTCGCGCTCTGAAAAACTGCTACCCGCGCCAATGGCTGAATGTAAGCAATCGACGCATGGTTCTCTTCACGCTCGGTGGTGTTAGCCGTGAAGGGCATCAATTCAAAAACAGCGCAGCACAGAATCGCTGGAAGAATCATGTGAGGTTCCAATGAGCAACATCGACAAACATGCCGTCCAAGCAGTTGCCGATTTGAAAGCTGGTTACACCCTCGGTCACGCTGATGTGGCAATCCTGAACGAGTTGGCGCGTATCGCGCTGGCATCGCTCGAAGCGGAGGCTGTGGCTGATGTTGTCGCATGGTCTTCGCCAAACGAAGAGCGAACCTGTGATATCCGTATGCGTCGTCATGATATCAAGCCTGGCTCGCTCTACACCGCACCGCCAGCGCCGGAATTCTACAAGATAGGTGACGCCACCATGCGCCACATCTTCACGCCCGCTGTCATAACTGATGTTTCTGACATGCAGGCTGTGTTTGACCAGATTGAAACCGTGTTGGTAGGAATGTGGCAGCCAGCACCGGTATCTGTGCCTGATGAGCTAACCCGCGAAGAGTACAAGCGTCGGTTCATGGAAGATGACTCTTTTGATGACACTTTCCGAGGTGGCTGGAACGCCTGCCGCGCCGCCATGCTTCATGGTGCCGAACCTGTAAGTAATCGTGATGAGTTGACAGACGGTTGGGTGGCTTGCAGTAAGCGGATGCCAAGCCCATCAACAGGTGTGATAGTTGCTGCGCCATGGCAATCAGCTCCTGGCGGCTATGCAATGAAGTGGGCAACAAATTGCCCTGGGCATCCGGATGCAGATATAGATGGCTGGATTATACCAGGAGCATCATGGAGCCCAACCCACTGGATGCCGCTGCCGGCAGCGCCGCAGCAGGAAGATATTATTTGCTGATCTAAGATGGTCTGTATGTAACAACCACCCCTAACTTACTGCCTACCGCATTGAGAGAATTAGAAATAGTTGTATAGGTTTCTTTGGGGGTGGTGTTTCTTCCTTCTTCTAAAATAGACGCAATAAGATTCAGATTCCACGAGGCCTTAAGGACATCTTTGTATCGAGGAAGGAGACGTAAAGTAGCCAACATTCCATACAAGGGTATGGCATTAGATTTTGACAACAGCAAAGCTGACGCCTGTTTGATTTCGTTTATTACTTCGCTTTTCGCATTGATGCTAAGGATTTTATTTTGCTCACGCAGGAGAATGGCCGAAACCATCCCCAAATGTTCCTTGAATGAAATGTAAGGATCAAGCATGGATTTTACAAATATCTGACCCAACACAAACACTGAAACACCAGTAATGACGGTAGTAAACACCCCATTATTCATAACCAGGCCATCCCTTCTGTTTTTTATCCCGATATCATAATCTACGGATTGTTTAACAAGCTAGATCAAATCCAGCCTTCCCTGAAGTACTAATTGCAAATGTATTTTGTGAATCATCCCGGCGGGTAGAGATTTATAAACCAGCATCAAGACACCAATGGCCTCTTCGAAGGCCTTTCTCTTATGTTGATTTTCCATAATCAACCAGCCATAATTTAACCGTCGTCGGAGTTGAACGCCCGACGGTAAGACTTCTGCGCATTTAAGGGGACTTAAATGCGACCACAATCTGAACTCCTCACCTTGCCACAGATGCAGAAATGCACCTGCGATTTTCTGCATTCTGCGTTACCTCTCGGAGGTGGCGCATGAAGCAGTACTACTGCATCGTTAACGACACCGTTAAAGACAACCTCATAGCATTCATTCGCACCATACCGGTAAACCCTCGCGCGCCGATGGTGGTCGAGGCCCGGGAAGAAACCCGAACAGACAAGCAGAACCGTCTGATGTGGCCGTTGCTGAAAGACCTGTCTGACCAGGTTGTCTGGCACGGCGAAAAGCTGACTCGCGAAGAGTGGAAGGACCTCATCACCGTTCTGGTGAATCAGACCCATAACCAGGAGCAGAAATCCGCGCCGGGCATCAACGGCGGACGCGTTTATTTCGGCGTCCGCACATCCAAATCCAGCAAGCGCTACATGGTAGACGTCATCGAGGCGATTTACTGGTTCGGAACCGACCGCGGAGTGAAGTTCTCCGAAGCATCCAGTAAGCGCATCGCCTGGGCGCAAGAGTGGAGGGCTTCCCGTGGGTAGTCCTCTCGCACGCGTCATCACCAATGAAATCTTCCGCGTTCCGGCGCGCCGCCAGCGTAAGCCAGCGGTTAAGCCGTCCGACATCCCGACCCTGAAGGGCTACACCGCCCGCCTGGTGGATCAGAAATGGCTGCGACTCGCAGCGAGGAGAAAATCCGCATGAGCATGTATCAACGCATTAATGGCGCTGACTGGCGCAATATCTTCGTTGTGGGCGATCTGCATGGGTGCTACACGCTGCTGATGAGTGAGCTCGAAAAAGCTTCGTTCGACCCGGCGCGTGATTTGCTGATCTCGGTTGGAGACCTTGTTGACCGCGGCGCGGAAAACGTCGAGTGCCTGGAGCTGATTACTATGCCGTGGTTCCGGGCTGTGCGCGGGAACCATGAGCAGATGATGATTGATGGCCTTTCGGAGTTTGGAAACGTCGTTCACTGGTTGGCAAATGGTGGCGGATGGTTCTTCAATCTCGACTATGACAAAGAGGTGCTGGCTAAGGCTTTGGTCCACAAAACGGCTGATCTGCCACTCGTCATCGAACTGGTTACCGGCGATAAGAAGGTCGTCATATGCCACGCTGACTATCCGCACAACGAATACGCATTCGATAAGCCAGTACCAGAAGAAATGGTGATCTGGAACCGCGAGCGGGTTAGCGACGCTCTGGACGGCATTGTATCGCCGATAGCCGGTGCTGATCTGTTTATCTTCGGGCACACTCCAGCTCGCCAGCCCCTGAAGTATGCCAACCAGATGTACATCGATACCGGTGCCGTGTTCTGCGGAAACCTCACACTGGTACAGGTTCAAGGTGGTTACCATGCGTAAACCATCCCGCCGCAAATGCAAAGTATGCGGTGAATATTTCGTGCCGAAATTCCACGACATCCGGATCCGCTGGTGCTGCCCGGAGCACGGCGCAATCCTCGCGATGGAAGAACGCGAGAAGGAGAAGGTGAAAGCCGCTGCTAAGCGCATCAAGGAGCAGAAAGAGGCAGAGAAGGCTGGTCGCCAACGGCGCGCTGCGCGTCGTAATGAGCTGAAGCCAATCCGCCACTGGGTGCAGATGACTCAGCGTGCCTTCAACGACTGGCGGCGTGAAATGCTGCTGGCCGCCGGGCACGGCTGTATCTCCTGCGGAACCAAGACTGCGTTTGCCTGGCATGCCGGGCATTACCGGACCACGGCAGCCGCACCACAGCTTCGCTTTAACCTGGACAATATCTGGCTTCAGTGCTCCGCCTGCAACGTCCACAAATCCGGAAACATCGAGGCGTACCGCGCCGCCCTGGTTGAGCTGATCGGCGAAGAACGCGTGCTGGCGCTGGAATCCAACAACGAAACCCACAGATACACCCGTGAAGCGCTGGATGGCATCCGCGCCAAGGCCAGAGCAGACCTTCGTGCACTGAAACAGCAGGAGGCAGCATGAAACCAGAAACGCTTGAGATACTCCGCACGCGCTGGCAGCGCCTACGGATTTACCGCCGCCCGGGCTCCGTGCTGGTGGATTACCGCATCCTCCGTAACTTCGTTCGCATCTATCACCCAGCAGGAGCCGCACAATGAACAGCCAGCAACTGGAATACGTACGTCAGCAGCTCATTGTGGCGACCGCAGACCTCAGCGGAGCGACGAAAGGGCAGCTGGTAGCTTTCGCCGAGAACGCGCAATTCACCGCGACGGCGCGCAGTCGGGGCCGGAAAAAGGTTTTCGACAAGGATAAGCAGCGCATGGTCAATCCAGACGCCCCACCTATGAGCGGCAGCCAGTCACGCGCCAAGGGATCATCTATCGCGCTGGTGGGCCCGGTTGAGTTCGTGACCGCATCCTGGCGCCGCGCTGTCCTTTCTCTGGAAGACCACCAGAAAGCATGGCTGCTGTGGAACTACAGCGAGAACATCCGCTTCGAGTATCAGGTGGCGATAACTCAGTGGGCATGGGCAGAGTTCCGTGAGCAACTCGGCACGAAGAAGGTGGCCGGCAAGACGATGGAGCGCCTGAAGAAACTTATCTGGCTGGCGGCGCAGGACGTCAAAGCGGAGCTGGCAGGCAAGGATGTATATCAGCATCAGGACCTGGCGGCCCTGTGTGGCGTTAAGCCTGATAACTGGTGCCATAACTACTCCGACTACTGGCGGGCCATGTGCACCATCTTTAAGCGGCTTGATGGCGATTCTCTTCTCTGCACTGTGAGAACACGATCACAACAAAAGGCGACTTTTTCGCAGCAGGGTATTGCAAAAGTCAATTAAATAGCATACATTTCATGTAAATCTGATATCGTCGCCATAGCTTTGATTGTCGACACAAAGAATTCAAGCCCGAGGTTAACGCCTTGGGCTTTTTCGTATCTGGAACTCTGGCGTAGATGGTTCGCGCGGATGCCTGAAGAGCATTAGGAGATGGTTCGATTCCATCGGGTTCCACCAAATTAGCCGGTCTAGTTCAGTGGCAGAACGGCAGCCTTGTAAGCTGCGCGTCAGAGGTTCGATTCCTTTGCCCGGCACCAGAACCCACTGCCTGGGACCCTTCGGCCAGAGAGCCGACATTGCCTTACCCTCATCTTCCCGGCCTGTCGCCGGTTTTTTTATTCAGGCCGCAGACAATCAATTCCAGATGCCACGTAGCTATCGTGTCTGACGGCCTTTCCCACTACACGAACAGCACCCGCAAACAACGCGAGGTGAGAGCATGTATCGCATGGAAAAAATAACCACTGGTGCTGCCTATGGCGCTTCAGCCGGGAGCATCCTAAACGGCATGCTGAATGCCTACAGCCCCGAGCAGTGGAACGCTATCGGCGTGCTGGTGGGTATCATCATTGCCGTACTGACGTATCTAACGAATCTCTATTTCAAAATCCGCGAAGACAATCGCCGCAGCAGGAGCCGAGATGAACCCAACATTGAGGAATAAGCTGGTGGGTGCCATCGTTGGCGGATCCGGAGCAATTACCATTGCCGCAGTAATGCTTGGCAATGCGGATGGGCTGGAAGGGCGGCGCTATTACGCCTATCAGGATGTGGTCGGCGTCTGGACCGTTTGCGATGGGCACACTGGTACCGACATTCGCCGCGGCCACCGATACACCGACAAAGAGTGTGACAACCTGCTTAAGGCAGATCTGCGAAAGGTGGCAAACGACATCGACCCGCTGATCAAGGTTCGCATCCCTGAACCTACCCGCGCCGCGCTTTACTCCTTCACCTATAACGTTGGCTCTGGTGCTTTTGCCAGCTCAACGCTGCTGAAGAAGCTGAACTCCGGTGATGTTCCGGGTGCGTGCAAAGAACTGCAGCGCTGGACGTATGCCGGTGGTAAGCAGTGGAAGGGGCTGATCACCCGACGCGAGATTGAGCGTGAAGTTTGCGAGTGGGGCCAAAAATGAGAGTGGCATTACTGGTAGCAGTATTCATGCTTACGGCATGTGATCGTGGCCCTGAGCCAGCGAAATCAACAATGGCTGTTTCCTCTCAACTGTCCTCTGACGCAGACCGCATTAAGGTAACCAAAATGTCAGAGTTCAGGGATACCCTGGCTTACGATAACTGGCGTGGCGTATACCTCATTCAGGATCAGCAAACCGGGAAGGAATACATCGGCATAAGCGGTATCGGCATTTCTGAAGTAGGTTCGCATACGCAAATGGTAGGCAAAGTTCAGCAATCCGTAAGGGATGAGCGATGAGCAGATTAACCGCCATCATTTGCGCTGTCGTTATCTGCCTGCTCGTTTCCATGGCCTGGGCGATTAACCACTACCGCGACAACGCCATCGCTTATAAAGACCAGCGCGATAAAGCCACTGAGAAACTCAGCCTGGCTAACACCACCATAAAAGACATGCAGGCCCGCCAGCGTGATGTCGCTGCACTGGATGCCAAATACACCGGAGAACTAGCTGATGCGAAAGAAACCATTGAGCGTCTGCATAGCGATGTCATTGCTGGCCGTAAGCGGCTGCAGCTCAACGCAAACTGTCCCGCGAACGGAACGACCGGCTCCAGCGGCATGGGCGATGCTTCCGGCCCCCGACTTACTGACTCCGCTGAACGGGATTATTTCACCCTCAGAGAAAGAATCGCCACAGTGATGAAGCAGGTTGGCTATCTTCAGGAATATCTAAGCACTCAGTGCTTGAAGTAAAGGTTTTCTTAATAGTTGCATCTGGTTGTATTGTAGGCTCTGTCTACAACAAAATAAGGTGCTCATATATGCAACAGTTGCTGAGTGGAATAGATGATTGCTTGTCTAAAAAGAATTGGTTTGGTGCTTTATTCATAGCAATATCACTTCCTGACATCTGTGGCGCGACAGAGGATAAAATCAAAGGAAATGGCGCGAGGTACAAGGACTGGTTTAATCGCTATCTTAAGCCAAGATATAACGCTGATAACATGTATGACTATTTAAGTCTCACCAGCCCTGCAATGGTTCAGAGCATGCCTGAAGGAATAAAGCAAAGCTTAAGGGCGCAAAAACCCGTAGTCTCATTCACTGCAGAAGACTGTTGGAGTTTAAGGAATGCATGTTTGCATGAAGGCGTTGATGAAACGAAGCTAAGGAAGTTTAAGATAACGACCCCTGCGCGAGAAAACCTTCATGCACATATGAATGCTTTTAATGGTGTTCTGCAATTAGATGTTATTGAGTTATGTAATGATATAGCTAATGGCGTGAGGAGATGGCTTGTTGATATGCAAGAAAATCCTGAGGTTATGGAAAAACTTACGAAAATGATGACCATCGATAGTCTGATTTTTGACGGGTTTATTGAATACAAAACTGCAAAATAATACAGCCATATTATTGAATTGTAATGCCATCACCATGCTGATGGCATTTTCTTCAACAGTGGCTTGTGAGGGTCTTCATGTCCGACATCTACCAAATCACGCTAACCACTCAAACAGGCGAAACCTTCACGGGCAAGATGTCACGACGTCAGCCAGAGCTGGTTAACGGCTTTGTGCCGCTGGCGACGGAGACGGGACAGTGGCTTTACTTCGCTCCGGCCGATGTGAAGCGCGTGGAGTTCACGCCGGTACCGACAGAGGAAGACACCAATGGCGATGAGCAGACTGTCAGTTGAAATCAAAAGCAGGTGGTGGCTTCCCGTTTACATCAATGAGCCTGTAAAGAGATAACGGAGTAACCCATGGCTAACGATGACGAGCGCAGGCCATATCCGCCAGTTAACTTCATCGACTCCGAGAGTTGGCAGCCATACACCAGGCTTATACCTGCTAACGAAGTGCATGAGTGGATAAACCGACAAATCCTGAGCGATACCGGCAGAATCCATAACCCTGACCATGGGCACCTGTTAGAGGCTAACCTCTGCTTCATGTGGGCGTCTGATTCGTTCGCGAAGAAAGGGCGGTATGTCCTTGGCCAAGCCGAGCAGGTAATGCTCCGAGCCAGTGGTTGGCAAAAAGCCAGAATGGAACAGCAGATGCATGAATGGTTTGGGCGCATCCCTAAGTTCATCATCACGCTGGCAGCCGATTACTGCTCACAATGCAGCGACCTCGAGTTCTGCGCTCTGGTAGAGCATGAGCTTTACCACATCGCACAGGCCACCGATGATTTCGGAGCGCCTAAGTTCAACAAAGAGACCGGGCAACCAGTGCTTACACTGCGCGGCCACGACGTTGAAGAATTCACTGGTGTTGTACGTCGATACGGTGCCAGCAAAGAAATACAGGAGCTCGTTGATGCTGCCAATGCGCCAGCAGAAGTGGCTCACATCGATATAGCCAGGTCATGCGGGACGTGCATGCTAAAACTGGCCTAACAATATGACTGATTATGACAGGCAGGTAATCCATGGCGACACTGAAAGGTGAGGTCAAAGCCTTCATCGTTCAGTCCCTTGCCTGCTTCGATACCCCATCTCAGGTGGTTGAGTTGGTCAAAAAAGAATTTGGCCTGAGCATCACTCGTCAGCAGGTCGAATCTCACGACCCGACGAAAGCAAACGGCAGGGGGCTGGCGCAGAAATGGGTAGAGCTATTCCACGAAACCCGTAAGCGCTTCCAGACCGAATTAAGCGACATTCCGATCGCCAACAAAGCCTATCGTCTACGTGCGCTTGACCGGATGATGACCAAGGCCGAGAGCATGCGAAATATGGCGCTGGCTGCCTCATTGATGGAGCAGGCCGCCAAAGAGTGCGGGGATGCGTACACGAATAAACAGAAGGTTGAACACTCAGGCGGCCTTGCCGTAAGCTCAGTTGCATCTGTCATGGACGAGATAGGAGATGAAGACCTGTAAGGAGTGACTGTGTTAACTGAAAAGCAGAAAGCGCTCCTGAAAAACAGGTTATGGCGTCTCAACCACCTGTACAAAATCAAAGATAAAAACGGCAAGTGTGTGACGTTTAAGATGACTCCGGAGCAACTGGAGTATTTCGACGGCATGCACGACCGCAACGTAATACTTAAAGCGCGCCAGCTCGGTTTTACCACAGAGGTGTGCATCATCCAGCTAGATCTGGCGATCTTCCACAAAAAAGAATGCGCCCTGATCGCTCACTCTCTCCCGGATGCAGAAAGGCTATTCCGAAACAAAACGCAGTTTGCTTATCAGCGAATGCCTGACGATATCAAGCTGGCCAACCCTCTCGTCAAAGAGACGACCAGCGAGTACGTCTTCGCGAAAGGCGGTAGTGTAACGGTGTCAACATCTTTCCGTGGCGGCACGCTGTACAGCCTGCACGTATCAGAGTTCGGGAAGATATGCGCCAAGTATCCAGAGAAGGCCAAGGAGATTGTTACAGGTGCCTTCGAAGCTGTGCCACTTGGTGGCGTAATTACGCTTGAGAGTACTGCTGAGGGGCGTGCTGGGTATTTCTATGACTACTGCACTGAGGCTGAGAAGGCCATGCTGCAGGGTAAGGAACTATCCAACCTCGATTGGAAGTTTTTCTTCTTCTCCTGGTGGAAGAATCCGCAGTACGCAATCGACCCTGTGGAATCACTGCCAGTACGCCTGCTTGAGTACTTCGCTGAAATGGAGTCGAAGCACGGCGTAGTGGTCAATGAGCGCCAGAAAGCCTGGTACTACGCTAAAGAGAAAACGCTCGGCGACGACATGAAGCGCGAATACCCGACCATTCCGGCCGAGGCGTTCCAGCAGTCGGTCGAGGGCGCGTACTACGCCAAACAGTTCCGCTGGCTCTACACCAACAAGCGGATCGGCCAATTACCGGATAACTGCCACCTCCCGGTGCACACGTTCTGGGATATCGGTGTGGGTGACTCCACGGCGATATGGTTCGTTCGTGAGGTCGGCGAAGAGTTCCACGTCATCGACTACTACGAAAACTCTGGCGAAGGCTTGAGGCACTACATGAAGGTGCTGAAGGACAGGGGCTATGAGTACGGCGAGCACTGGGGTCCGCACGACATCGAAAACCGCGAATTTGCCGCTGATGCTAAGTCACGCAAAGAGCTGGCTCGCGAAGGTTACGAGATTGACGGCCAGATGTATTCGATGAACTTCCGTGTTGTGCCGAAGGCCGGTATCGACACCGGTATTGAGTCGGTCCGTGAAATCCTCAAGTCCTGCGTATTCGATGAAGAGAAGTGTGCTGTTGGCATCTCTCACCTTGAGGGCTACCGCAAGGAGTGGGACGACAAACGCGGCTGCTGGAAAGATAAGCCGCTTCATGACTTCACATCGCACGGCGCTGACAGCTTCCGTTATTTCGCAGTAGCGAAGAATAACCGCAAGCAGGTCGGCACAGTATTCTTCTAAGGAGCATCGCCAGTGAGCGAACAAGATAACGGCCTTCAGATGGCTGTGAACAACCTCGCCACTGAAATGAGGCGAGCGAATTACCTGAATGCCATCGGTATCGGTGGCGGGAACACGAAGCGCCCGACGCTTTACCAGGAATTTGGCTACCCGCGCACGATCACCTTCAACGACTTCTACAACATGTACCGCCGCAACGCCGCTGGCTTCGCTGTGGTGCATCGTCTGCTGGATGGTTGCTGGCAGGATTATCCGGTCATAGTCGACGGTGATGAAGCGCAGGAAGCGGAGAAAACAAACACTTGGGAAAAGAACGTCACCAAGTTCATGAAGAAGTGGTGGCCGAAGGTGAAGGATGCCGATCGCCGTAATATGGTTGGGCGTTACTCAGCGCTCCTGCTGCAGGTGAAAGACAATCGGAACTGGGATCAAGAAGTCGATACTGCTTTAGTAAAACGACTCGGCGAGTCAGCGCTGGTAAAACTCATCCCGGTATGGGAACCACAGTTAACTGTCGCCGAATGGGATAATAACCGTCAGTCAGAAACGTTCGGCCAGCCGAAGATGTTCAACTTCAACGAGCAGCCGGTTGGTGATGAGCCTTTTGTCGGGCCGATGCGCGGAGAACCGGTACACCCGAGCCGCGTTATCCTGTTCTGCGAAGGATCTGAAGACGACAATGTCCTGTCCGGCATCCCGCTGCTGGAGGCTGGTTTCAACAAAGGCCTCGATATCGAGAAGATTTCCGGCGGTGGCGCTGAGGGCTTCCTGAAGAACGCCAGCCGTCAGATTGCCGTCGAATTCAGCAAAGAAACCGACATGAACACGCTGGCAGACCAAGCCAAAAAGGCTGGCTATGCCGATCTCGGTGAAGCGATGGGCGACAAGGTCAACAAGCTTAACCGTGGCACCGATGCTGCCGCCGTGATGCAGGCCGGGCAGATGCACGTTCTGAGTGTTACGCCAGGCGACCCGGGGCCAACGTGGGAAGTCACCGCAAACGAACTGGCAGCCTCCGTGCAAATCCCGTTCACCATCCTGTTCGGTCAGCAGACTGGTCGGCTGGCGAGCGATGAGGATAAAACTGACTGGGCTATCCGCCGTAATACTCGGCGCAATGGCTTCCTTACGGACCGGATCACCGCGTTGCTGGAACGCTTCTGGACGCTTGGGATTATCGACCCGCCGACCAAAGGCGAGGTCACCATCTCATGGAGCGATCTGCTGGCGCCAGGAGAGAAAGAGAAGATCGAGAACGCTTCTAAGTTGGCCGATATTGTGCAGAAAACCACTGGCTTCTATGGCGGTGAGCCGCCAATTACAGCCAATGAGCTGCGAGAAGTTGTTGGGCTTGACCCGCTGCCGAAGCCCAAAGAACCGCCTAACCCGGATGATAAGGTGACTACCGATGATCCACTGGCCGATGACACCAGAACAGACGGCAAAGGTGGGGCCGCCGATAGTTCCTCGCAGCAAGGTTGACCCGACACGCTCTGCAAAGCAGGTTACCGCGATGTACCGGGATATCGAGAATCGGTATCTCGGCATCAAGCGCGCACTGAAAGCTCTGTTCGACCAGCGCCTGACCGGGCGAGAGCGTGAGGTAAACAGCCATAACTGGCATTTCCTGTGCCACGACCACGGCGCGGATATGCGTCTCTACCAGGTCAACGCCGGTAAGTTCATCTACGACATGTCGGCGCAGGAACTGGCGGACCTGCTTGAGGCGGTGCAGGCTATTCTCGATGACCACCTGCTGGATGACGGCGAGCAAAACCTGTGGGCGATGGATTACGTCGTCGCAGAGGCGCAGCGCGGCACGCTGGAGGCTTTCAATAACCTCTCGCAGCAGTCGCAGGTCTACGCCAGCCAGACGACGCTACAGCAGCTTTTAAGCAGTCCCGGTTATCAAAACCAGATTGCCTCCGCCAGACTGACAACGTTCAGCGACTGGAAGGCGATCAGCGATGCTTCCCGGGCAGACCTGACAGGCATCATCACTGATGCAGTGGCGCGCGGGGTTAACCCGAGGGAAACTGCCAGCGTCATCAGTAAGCGCCTTGACGTGAGCATGTCCAGAGCCAAGGCGATTGCCCAGACTGAGCAGGTCGGCGCGCTGCGGCAGGCGCAGTGGAACGAAACGGACTGGGCCGCCGACCGGCTGGGGTTGAATACTGGCTTACTGTGGCTATCAGCGCTCAAGCCAACAACGCGCAGCTGGCACGCCAGCCGTCACGGCAGGGTCTATACCACCGAAGAGGTGCGCGACTTCTACGCCGTGAACGGGAACCGGTACAACTGCTACTGCAGCCAAATCCCGGTGTTGCTCAACGACGACGGCAGCATATTCAATGAAGGTTTGAAAGAAAAGCTCGCCACCGAGAGAAGGGGGTGGCAGAGCTTAGATGGCTAAACTAGCGGAACGATAGATTCGATGTGGAACTCAATTGAAAATATTGGCGTGTCTACATCAACAACCTCAGAAAGGGCCTGCATCACAGCTTTTATTACTTCTTTATCGGTGAGTTTTGGCTCTTTAGGTGATTCGAAAACAGCATCAAGATTTTGTTTTTTGCCTTCAATAAAGGCATGGAATAGAACTTTATATTGCATTTTAACTCCTTGTTTTTAGTGAATAACAGTCATCAGCATAATGAGGCCAATACATGAAGCTGTCCAGCATTCATGTTAAATCCCTCGCCATCAACGCCTCCAACATCTCAACGACCACCATCAACGGCCAGGAACACTACGTCATTCGTGGTGCGGTTCCGATCGTCGATGACATCGTGATGAATGGCGGGCTGTACCCGGCGGAGGAGATTAACAACAGCTACCAGACGATGGAGCGCAAGTTAATGCCGATCGGCCACCCGATGGTTAACGGCAAATACGTCAGCGCCAACGACCCGCAGGCGGTAAATGATTACTACGCCGGGGCATGGGCGCAGAACGTCAGCAAAGCCAGCGACAAGGTGGTGATGGACGTTTACGTCAACAAGGCGGTGGCAGAGGCCAAGCCTGACGGCAAGCGACTGATTCAGCGACTCGACGACATGATCACCGGCAATAACGCCGAACCGATCCACGTCTCCACCGGGCTGCTACTGAACAAAGAGCAAAAGGCTGGCGAGTCGAAGGGGAAGAAACACTACTGGGTCGCCCACAACATGCAGTTCGACCACATCGCCATTCTGCTGGACGAGCCGGGTGCCGGGACGCCTGAAGAGGGTGTGGGCATGTTCGTGAACGCTGATGGGCAGGAGGGCGAGGTCGAAACCGCCAGCCTCATCGACGCGGCGAACAGTCTCAAAGACGGCCTGCTGAACAAGGTGAAGTTCTTCTTCGCCCACAACTCCGACGCCTCATTCGACGAAATCTACCAGATGCTGCGCGAGGCTATCCGCGCGCCGTCAGGAAGTGACGTTTATCGCTATGTGGTGACCGTCTGGCCGGACAAGTTCATCTACGAAGAGGGACGGCATCTCTTCCAGCAGAAATACCTCATCGATGACAACGCGGTAACGCTGGTCGGTGAGCCCATCGAAGTCGTGCGCAAACCCACTGAGTACGAAGTCAAAACCAACGGAGAACAAAACCCGATGAAACAGAAGATGATCGCCGCGCTCAATGCCGCAGGCGTAACAACCGAGGGGCTGACCGACGATCAGGTCTGGGATGCCTACAACCAGCAGATGCAGAAGAAAGCCGGTGGCGGCGATCCGGCGGGCACTCCTATGAATGCTGAAGCCATCACCGCAGCGGTAAACATGGCGATCGGACCACTGACCGACAAAATCAGCCACCTGGAAACTCAGCTGCAGGCCAATGCGGAGAAAGACACCGCCGAGAAGCGCCAGGCGGTGAAAGCCAAGTTCCCGTTCATGACTGAAGCGGCGATCAACTCGCTGGCTCCCGAAGCGCTGAACGATATGTTCTCTCAGTGCCAGACCAGCACCGGGCTGAACCCTGCATTCCAGGGTAACGGCGCACAAAGCGAAATCCTTACCATGGAGGCACCTGAATAATGGCACTCGCTCCTCGTTTCCATACCGTAATCGCGGGCCCGGCCCGCAAGAATGACCCACAGGTCATTGAGGCGCTCATGGCAGCCGCCGTTAAGCCTGGCTCTCTGGTGATGCTGGACAGCTCCGGGAAAATTGCAGTCCATGCGACCGCTGGCGGTACCGGCGTTCCGCTGGCGCTTCAGCACAACTACATCGGCGGTGGTGATATTCGTGACACCGTTCCGGCTGGTGACACGGGCGCCGCCATCATGTGCGAAGACGATGTCGATTACCACATGCTGGTCAAGGCTGGCGAAGTCCTGCTGGAGAACGAAGGCCTGATCTCCAACGGTGACGGCACCCTGGCGAAATCGACCACTCCGGCCACTGACCACATCCTCTTCTACTCACGCGAGAAAATCACTGTCGGCGCGGAAGCGCAGCTCGTGAAAGTTCGCAAATCAGGGAAAGCAACCGCATGAGCATGATCGTTTTCAACAAAAAGCTGGTTACCGAATATAACCAGGTTAAGCAGGCGTGGAATCAGCTGCTGATGCAGCGCCAGGCCTTCAACATCAACCAGAACACCATTTCCGCACAGTACGGCGGCGCGGTGGAGGTTAACCAGGCAGCGCTGATCTCCAAAGACTACTGGCGCGAAGTGGACAACATCACCACTCGTGTTTTCCGCAATGACGAAGGTAATGGGCTGTTGGATGACCTGCTGGGGCTTGGTACGCCGATCTCTATCGGCAAAACCGCCGCTCTGTACCGCGTTTCCAGCGACGCCGGCAAGGTGCATCGCACTCTGACTGGCCATGTGCCGGAAGAGCTGGATAAAGTCATCTACGACGAAGCAGGCGACCCGATCCCAATCTTCAACACCGGCTACAGCCGTGAATGGCGTGAATGGAACGGCATGCAGTCGGAAAACCTCGACGCGATGGCCGACGACCAGGAAGCGCACGTTGCGGCCATCCGTGAAGACATGGCTGACTACATGCTGTCTGGTGACGCGAAGGTGAAGGTGAAGGGCTACGTCGGTGCAGGCATCGCCAACCACGCCAACACCAATCAGGTGGATCTGAGCGCGTCCGGTCTGAATATCGACCTGACCACCGCCAACCCTGACGAGATGGTCGCGTTCTTCACCGGTCCGTTCGCGAAGCTCCTGGACGATAACTACGTGCAGGAAAAGGTGAAGGTGTGGGTGTCACCTGACATCATGCGCAACATGAGCAAACCGTATTCCTCCGCTGCCGGCTTCAAAGAAGGCACCGTGCTGGAGTACATCCTGCGCTACGGCCGCATCGAATCGGTGAATCAGACCTTTAAGCTGACGGGTAACCACTTCATCGCGTACGTGCGCAATTCGCAGTACATCAAGACGCGTATCGCCGCGCCGGTGGGCACCTTCATGATCCCGCGCCAGAATCCGTTCGACAACTACAACACTCTGGTATGGAGTGCGGTCGGTCTGCAGATTAAGCGCGATTTCAACGGTCGCTCGAAAGTGTTCAACGCACAGGGTTAAGGGGCTTCGGCCCCTTCTCTTCAGGAGAGAACATGCAAAAGTTAAGAATCGAAAAACCGGGCTGCTGGGGCACGATTGATGGCGTATTCCAGCAACTGCCTGTTGGTCACGAGTTCATCGCGGCATCCGTTCCGCCAGCGTTCGCAGGCCGGGTGTCAGTCGTCGGTGAAGTCGATGAGCAGGATCTTGAAGTCGCCACCCCTGGTGATAATCCTGCAGAGCAGGCAGAGCAGGCAGAGCAGGCAGAGCAGGCAGAGCAGGCAGAGCAGGCAGAGCAAGCAGAGCAGGCAGAGCAGGCAGAAACCTCCTCTAAATCGAAGAAGGCGAAATAACCATGGCTGACCCAATCACGGCGGCAGACGTGCAGGCGTTCCTCGGTGAATTGGGTTACTCCATCCCGGGGGCGCTGCTTGAGCCTATCCTCTGCGTGGTGAACAAAATCATCCCGTGCCTCGACGGGGCCGGGTATGACGACTGCACCGCGAAGCTGATCCTGATGTACGCCGCCGCGCTGATGGCTACGTCGTCCGGCGCGCGCCGCATCAAATCGCAGGGTGCGCCGTCTGGCGCGTCACGCTCGTTTGAGTACGGCGACGACAGCATCACCTGGTTACGCGATTCACTGGGCCGCCTCGATACCAGCGGCTGCACTGGGGAGCTGCCAATCAGCGCTGGTAATAGCGTCGGAATGTTCATGGTCGTCGGGGGCTGCGGATGACCTGGACACCTGTTAGCGTCCGGCAGCCGCGCCCATTCACCCGCGTCTGGGTGTTGACCGATGCCGGGCGGGAGACTACCGGCTACGTGAAATCGGACGGCGAGTGGTTCATTAACTGCCCGCGGATTCGGGCGACTGGCGCGGTGGTACTGCGCTGGAGGGAGGGATGATGTCAGCAACGGCTAACTGGTCATACACCGCCAAAGCCACCATCTGGCGCAAGGGTGCAGGCGGCAGGGACGAGAACGGCGATCCCATAAACGGCTATGACGCGCCCGTCGTCATCATGGTCGATTATGAGGGAGGGCTGTCAAAGCGCATCGGAAACCTGGGCGCTGAAATCGTCGTGAAAAATACCGTCTGGACGGAGTACGCGCTGGCCGACGCCGGTGATTACCTGCTGATTGGTGAATCCACTGAAGCCGACCCGGTTGCTGCTGGCGCTGACGAGGTGCGGCAGGTCATCCGCTATGCCGACACGTTCGAGCGAGTGGCGGATGATTTCGCCATCCTGACGGGGGTGTAGCTATGGGCATCAAAGTGAAGGGCATCAGCCAGGCGAAAAAGCATCTGAATGACATCATTAACGACGTTCAGGGCCGGAAAGCAGTCCGCGCCATCCAGTCAGCGTTGATTCTTATTGGTGCCCGGGCTGCTTATTACACCCCCATCGATACCTCTACGCTGGTGAACAGCCAGTTCCGGGAAATTGATGCGAGTGGCGTGATTATTACCGGGCGCGTCGGCTATTCGGCCAACTATGCGGCGTATGTGCACGAGGCGTCCGGCAAGTTGAAAGGCCAGCCGCGTGCGCACTTCGGCACCACTCGATCAGGGCAGGAGTTTGGCGGCGGCACCGGGACGGGGAACTACTGGGATCCGCACGGTGAACCTCAGTTCCTGACCAAAGGAGCAAACGAAGAGCGCGATGCTATCGATGCAGTGATGCGCAAGGAGCTTTCGCTATGACACCCATGATGCATGAGCGGGTGCGCAACATGTTCGGTGATGCTGGCCTGACAGCCGGATTTACGGTGCAAAAGTTGATGTACGACGACCCGGAGGATTTGACCCAGGCCGTGATGGTATTCCGGCCAAACGGTGGTTCGAACATCCGTCACGACCTTGGATCTGAACATCACGTCCTCGTTGATGTGATCGGTGCGAAGGATAAGCGCGGCGACGCCGCCGATGCCGTGCAGCGCATCGTCGATTACGTCCAGGCCAACCCTATGGCTGATGAGTGTGTCGGCTACATCCAGAACATGGGCGCAATCCCTGCGCCGGTGCTCACGGCAGAAGGTCGGATAGTCTTTCGCCTCCAGTTCGCCTGCACCTACGGCGAATAGCCATACCAACCAAATAGACCCGCTCCGGCGGGTTTTCTTTTTTATACGTCAAAGAGGAAGTTTCTATGGCTAATTGCCAGAACTCGAACGAACGCCTGTTCGGTGGTGCAGTCGTACTGGAAGTCGCCGATGGTTGCCCGGACGTCAAACCACTCGAAGCTGAGTGGAAGGCGCTGGCGGCCGGTACGTCGAAAGGCTTCGACTTTAACCCGAACTCGGTAACCTCAGATGCGGATGACGGCGGTGGCTATGTCGAAACCATCATCACCAACAGTGATTTTACCCTGAGCTTCGAGGGTGAGGTCCGCAAGAAGGATAAGCTGGATCAGTACGGTGTTGGCAAATTCATCAAGTATTTCGCTGACGAGCTGAAGGCCAAGCGCCAGCCCGGTATCTGGGTGCGTATGGACTACGGCCCGGTAGAATTTATCGGCTACATGAACATCACGGCGCTGAGTTCTGACGGCGGTACCAACGATATCGTCACGTTCTCTACCGAGTTCAAAGTGGGCGATGCCAGCACCATCGAGGTTAACGAAGTGACAGCGGTGGCGGTGACCGGCGTAACGGTAACCCCTGCTACCAGCACCGGCGCGGCAGGCGGTACCAGCACCTTTACGGTGAATATCGCCCCGACTGGCGCAACCAACAAAGACTTCACCGTAGCATCAACCGATCCAACCAAAGCCACTGCCACTGCCTCCGGTACCACCGTCACGGTGAACCGCGTCGCCGCCGGCAGCGCGCAGATCATCATCAACACCGAAGATGGAAACTTTGTGGCCGTGCATACGGTTACCGTTACCTAACGGACATTCCAAAGGGTGGCCTCGGCTGCCCTTGATAATGCTCGTTACCCGGGAAGGAAAATGAATGCACTAATCGACATTGGCGAGTTTTCTGTCAGTGATGGCCGTGAAGGAGGAAAAGACTACCTGCTGAGACCATCACTGATGGCTATGACGCGGATCGGCAATCCAGCGGAGATTGTTCAGGCGTATGCCACGGTGCACGGTAGCGATGTTGCTGCCGTCATCCAGTTCTGTACTGATACGCTTGGCCGCTTTCCGGACTGGCTGTCGCCATCCATGAATCGCATCGCAGAACGGCTGCTATCGCTGAGTATGCACATCATGCAGGCCTGCTGTGATGACGATCTTACCCCGATGATAGGTGAGTGGAAAGGGTGGAGCCGGTACGTTGTTTACCGGCCCGGGCAGATGCCGAGAAACGACATCATCGTGCTGGCTCAGCACCTTATGCAGCATGGCGTCGTAGGTAAGGCCAGTGTGCGCCGCCTGCAGCGGCATGAGTCAGGTGAAACGACGAACGAGTTTAAGGTCTTCGACTACATCAGCGCGGCGCGTAGCCACTTCGGCATGAGCCGGGAAGAGGCTGCGGCGCTGACAATGACTGAGTTTCAGCTGATGCTGGCGCAGAAATACCCCGATCAGAAGGGCTTCACCCGCGAAGAGTACGACGCGGTTGCTGATGACTACCTGAAAAAGCAGGCGGCACGCCGGGCGCAGGCGAATCAGAAGTAATCGGCATTCACTCCGGGCACCTCTTGAGATCAATAAATCAGCAGTTGCCGTTGCGCCTGTGCTATTCCTGGGTAGGATGTTTCCATTTTTACCAATCGGGAATAGGGATATGAAGAAGTTAGCTTTGGCATTGCTTGCAGTGGTTTCTTTGGGGGCTTCTGCGTCAAATACGTACACAAAAGAACAACTCAACTCAATGGCTGCATCTGGGAGTTACCCAGAACAGGAATCGCCAGTTACTAAGAGCGTTGAGTCAGTGTCATTTGAGAGGTGTAAGCAAGACACCTACGGCGTTTATAACCAAGTAGCTGGCAATTATCCGGCACAAGAAGTTGTCAACACCGGCATCCTTTACATTGTTAAAATTTGGACCAATGACGGCGTGATCATGGTTTCATGTTCAGGGCCTGATGGTAAAAAACTTGTCACTCAATCCTCCTACAAGTAAGGGAATATCTATGAGCGAACAAGAGCAACTGCAGCGTTTGAGTGAAGAGGTGGCCAGAGCATACCTGCGCCACCTGGAAGCAACCACTGGCGGAAATACGGTTACTTACGATGGTGTGACAAGATCAATTACTCTCGAAGAACTACTTTTTGGCCTAATAGGGGTCGCACATTTCAATGCTAAAAACCACCCAAACGACGAGATACTAAAAGACCCATATAAACATCTCTCGCACATGATTGATATTTTATCAAAGCCATATGTGATAACTGAGTTCGGTCTAAAAGTTATTGAACATATGAATGAAATTTCCATTCATAAACAGCGTGGGGTGTTGATGTGAAAACGGGTGCAATGTGCTTATCTTTGCTGTTTTTAATTTCTGGTTGCGATGATGGCGGAAAAGGAAGTGTAGCTAACGGGGCCGATACAGCTATAACAATGTTCAAATCATCTATGAGTGAGGGTGATCATCCACCCTTCGAATATCAGCGCCTCGTATTCAAACCAGATCAGCAAAACTCAAGCAAGGTAATAAGTGGATGGGTTTGCGGAGATGGAAGCATGAAGCGTGATGATAAGACCTTTAACTTTAAAGTTAGAGGTCATGTTATTAAGTCAGAAGATATTTCATATGTTGGTGACATAGCCGCACTGCTTTCTGATACTGAAATGGTCAAATACGACATTCTTTACAATAAGAATTGCAAAGAATAAGCAGGAAGAAATCTTAACAAACCTCGCCTCGGCGGGGTTTTTTATTGCCCGGAGATAGCAATGGCAAAAGAACAAAATGCTGGCAGCGTCGTCTATACGGTAAGCGCTGAGATCGAGCCCCTACTGATTGCTGGTAAGCAGGCCATTGATGTTCTGGATAAGCTGGATGCAGCCGCTCAACAATCTGGCAAGGGAATGGATAGCCTGGACCAGAGTACATCCCATACTGGATCGGCGTTCAACGAACTGGCTGGATATGCCAATTCAATGGATAACCAACTGCGTAAACTGAACACCAATGTAAGCGGCATAGCTCGCGCCATGGAAGAAGCTCGCAGCGGTACCGGGGGAGCAAACAGCGAATTCAATCGCGCTGAATCTATCATTGAGGCATTGGGTAACCAGTTGGCAATACTGGACGAGGCGCAGGAGAATGGTGCTCGCAGCGCTGCAGTGCTGGCAGCCCAGTTGCGCGCTGGCTCTAAAGCCACCGATGAAGAAAAGCAGAAAATTGGCGAGCTGACAGGCCGTCTATACGATATGAAAACCAGTGTAGATGCCGGTTCAAAAGGGCATGGGAACTGGAAAACCAGCATGCAGCAAGCTGGCTACCAAGTGCAGGACTTTATCGTTCAGGTTCAGGGTGGGCAGTCTGCACTGGTGGCTTTTGCTCAGCAGGGATCGCAGCTTGCTGGAGCCTTCGGTCCGGGAGGTGCGGTAGTAGGTGCTGTTCTTGCGCTAAGCACGGTTGTAGCAGGGGCACTAATAACATCTTTGAACGGCGGAAAGACAGCCATGGATGCGCTGAAAGATGCGGCCGAGGCGATGGATAAGGTCATTACTATTTCGCAAAATGGTGTGGCTGCGCTGTCAGATAAGTACGCAATGCTCGCTAAAACTAACGCAGAAGCAGCGACCATTCTCCGCAATCAAGCCATCATTGAATATAATTCAGCTGTTTCAAAGATACCGAAGGCTATTGGTGATGCAGCAGCTTCGGTAATTGATTTCGGCGATAAAGCTCTCAGCGCTTTTTCAGGTGGCTATGCATCAATTAAGGGGTTCAGTGATCGACTTGCCTCGCTGAATATCACCACTGATGACTACACAGAGGCAATGAAGCAGGCTTATGGCGCTGGACAGGCCTTTCAGGCTACAGCGAGTAGCATTGGCAATACCGTTGGCTCGGTTGCGAGTAAGTTCGCAATCTCTGAGCAAGCTGCCTTTAAACTTGTAAAGCAAATGGATGAAGTGCAGCGGACCAAATCCACAGAAGCACTTCAAAGATTGGTCATAGAATTACAAAACACCAAAAGCTCATCAGATAGCGGAACTAACGCGATTATCGAGTTTTTGAAACCACTAACGGAATTAGTTGGTGCGGCTGGGATGGCAAAAGTCAACTTGGCCGGTATGAACCTTGAGATGGACAATCTCACCGCTGGCCAGAAAAACCTTATCAAGCAGACAGAACGCAACTTGGCACTGTCAAAATTGCAGGGTGAGGAGCGAGCGCGACTGCAGGCGCAATACGCAGCAGAGGATGCGGGATTTGCAAAAGATGATCCGCATGCCAAGCGCATGGAAGATGATGCCGCGGCGACGTACCGTAACACTCAGGCACAGAAAACACTCCAATCCGAGCAGAAAAAAGGTGCTTCGCAGTCTGAATCCATTGCCCAGAAGCTGGCAGACCTCAAACAGCAGGCTGAACTGGCCGCCGGCTCGACCCAACAACTGAGCCGTGAACAGGCCATCCTCACTGCCCAGCAGTCTTTGGGTTCCGCTGCCACTCAAAACGACCTCGAACTGGCAGGACGTTATGCTGCAGCAAAATGGGATACAGCCAATGCGCTTAAAGCCCAAACAGCTGCCGAAAAACTCCTGCCGGAAGCGCGCGAAAACGCCAGCTATAAGCAGGATGTTGCGGATCTGAATACTGCCCTGGCCGCGAAGAAAATAAGTCAGGAACAGTACAACGAGACCGCAGAACGCCTGGAGGCTACGCACCAGAATAACCTCGCCAAAATCCGTGCTCAGCAGGCAGTTACGCCCCAGCAGGAAGCGGCTGGCACTGTTGACCCGGTGCAGCAACTGGCAAACGAGAACGCGCGCAAACTCGCACTGATCCAGCAGTACGAGCAGCAGGGCGTGTTAACCCATCAGAATGCGCTGGCGCTACGAGCTGCAGCTGATACTGAATACGAGCAGGCGCGTATCGCCGCCCAGTGGGAAATCTATCGTAATCAGAGCACTGGCAATGAACTGCTGGCTACCTCGCTGGAAGGCCTGCAGAGCGGGGCAACCAACGCACTCACCGGACTTATTGACGGCACCCAGAGCCTGCAGGAAGCAATGGCTAACGTCGGCTCGACCATCATCAACAGCGTGATCAGCAGTCTCGTAGAGATGGGCATGCAGTGGGTTAAAAACCAGGTGATGGGGCAGGCAGCGACGGCGGCTTCTCTGGCTTCCACCATGGCCCAGGCAACAGCTGCCGCATCAGCCTGGGCGCCTGCAGCAATGAGTGCGTCGATCGCCACGTACGGCAGCGCCGCTGCTGTTGGTGAATCGGCTTACGCCGCTTCTCTTCTTTCCGCTAAGGGGTTAGCTGTCGCCGGTGCCCGCGAACACGGCGGCCCGGTATCTGCCAGTTCCATGTACCGCGTGGGCGAAGGTGGCAAACCTGAGATTTTCAAAGCCAGCAATGGCAGCCAGTACATGATCCCCGGCGATAACGGTCGCGTCATCAGTAACCGGGATATTGGCGGTGGTGGCGGCGGGTTCAATTACAGCCCAACTATCCAGATCAACGGTAATCCGGATGAAAAAACCATTGCCCTGGTAGAAGCGGCAGTGGCTCGCGGTGGTAAGCAGGTATACCAGCAAATAAGCGGGGACCTTGCCTCAGGGAAAGGAAACGTCTCTAAAGGTCTGCAAAGCGGCTGGACCGCTAAAAGGAGGATCGGTTAATGGGTAAGCAAACCGACATCAATTACCCCCATGAGTACCTGCCAATGCCCCAGCGCCCCGGGCATGGATTCACCCCGGTCAGCTCCCTGCAGCGTTCCACCATGACATCCGGCCGCACGCGCCAGCGTCGCAAATACACCTCGGTTCCGACTGAGGCATCTGTTTCGTGGGTGTTTAACGATGCCCAGGCGCAGCTGTTTGAGGTGTGGTTCAGGGACGTGATTACTGACGGTGCAGCGTGGTTCAACATGCGCATGCGTACTCCGATGGGTGTCGGTGACTACGTCTGCCGGTTCAAGGATATCTACGAAGGTCCGGTACTGTATGCCCTGGGGTTCTGGAAATACACGGCAATCCTTGAGTTGTGGGAGCGTCCAATCCTGCCACCTGGCTGGGGTAATTTCCCTGAGTTCATCGTCGGGCAGAGCATTATTGATTACGCGCTCAACAAGGAGTGGCCGGAAGCATGACAAGCCCAACACTCAACAGGCTGTATGCCAGCGGAGGCAGTGAGATCCTCTTCAACACGCTGCAGATTGCCGTCGGCGGCCAGACTTACTGGCTGGTTGAGAACTTCGAGGATATCACTGCTGTAACGGAAACTGGCACATCGGTGAAATTCGAAGCCGCTGCCATGGCCGTCGCGCTGCCAGCCAGAAATAAGGATGGCACACAGGATCTACAGTTCGTCATCAGCAACATTGACGGCATCGTTTCCACTGCAATACGCAACGCCCTGGCTAACCTCAATAGCGGCACGCTGATAATGCGGCAGTACATCTCAACCGATTTGAGTTTCCCTTCGGCACCGCCTCTGGTTTTCCAGATTAAAGACGGGTACTGGAAAGCGACTGAGGTGCAGATTAAAGCCGGTTTCCTCAATATTCTCGATACTGCATGGCCGCGCTACCGTTACACGCTTCCTGTCTTCCCGGGCCTCCGCTACCTCCAGTAGGAAATCACCATGTTCAATCCAGATAAATACCGTTCTGTCGAGTGGCAGAAGGGCGGGCGCGCTTACCCCGCGCTGGACTGCTTTGGCATCGTCAACGAAATCAGGCGCGATCTGGGTCTGGCTCCGTGGCCTGATTTCGCCGGAGTCACGAAGGATGATAACGGTCTCGACCGGGAGGCGCGCGGGCTGATGGCTGGCCTGACTCGATGTGAACCGGTCCCGGGCGCGGGTATCGCCTGTTATTCCGGTTCAGTGGTGACACACGTTGCCATCGTGGTCGAGATTGACGGCCAGCTGCGTGCCGCAGAGTGCAATCCCCGCACCAATGTAACTTTTCTGCCGCTGGCGCGGTTTGCGCGCCGCTTTGTTCGCGTGGAGTATTACCAGTGACGATCCGAATCTATCCATCCCGGCTGCAGGGCGAACCGCTGGAGACGCACGAGCACGAAACGATGACCCTCAGCGCCTGGTTTGCGCTGAACGTGAAGGACTGGGCACCGGATCGGCAGCACCCGGTTGCGGTTGAAATCGACGGAGTCCCGGTCCCGCCGGCAGAGTGGCCACTGTGCGTTATCAAGCGAGAAACAGACGTCAGGATGTTTCCGGTACCATACGGTACCGGTGCGGAAATCGCGCTGTGGGTTGCCGTCAGCGTAGCCGTCGCCTCTGCTGCGTACAGCATCTACATGATGAGCACAATGTCTCAGGCTGGCGGTGGCGGCTCCCAGGCGGCCAGCGGTGACCAGATTGACCTCAACCCGGCCAAAGCGAACGCGGCAAAACTGGGTGACCCCATCCGGGAAATCTTCGGAAAATATCGCGTCTGGCCTGATTACGTTGTGCAGCCGGTGAGCCGTTTCGTCAACGAGACCAGCATGGAAACCAGCATGTTCCTGTGTGTGGGTGTCGGCGACATGGTGATTAACCAGTCCGACATTAAGATAGGCAATACGCCGATCTCCGCGTTCGGTACCGACGTGCGCTACACCCTCTATCCGCCTGGTGCCACGGTATCAGGCGATACCCGTACCGAAAACTGGTTCAACTCACCAGAGGTCGGCAATACCGGCTCCGGTACCGCCGGGCTGGATCTGGGATCAAGCGGCCCGGAGACGGTCAGTATTATCGCTGATGCGCTGGTTGTGTCGGGGAACTCCATCACGCTGGTTGACGTATCGTCGTCTGGGGATGAGGAAATCCCGCCGTCGTGGACTGTCGGAACGGTGATAACCGTGCTGGCCCCAAACTCTTATACGGTCGTGTCGTCCGGCGGTTACAGCGTGATTTATGGCGGGGTAGAGGAGCTGGCACCGGTGGTCGGAATGGCGGTGTCTCTCAACTATAACGGCAACGACTACGACCTGGTGATCGCCAGCTATGCCCCGGGAGTTCCGCCGGTGCCGGGTGTGGGCGGTAGCGCCGCCAGCATCACCGCTAACGCCGCGCCGACGACCTACGATTTCAGCAGCACGCCTGTGACGTTCAGCATCAGCTGGCAGGGCACGACTTACCCGGTATCGCTGGTGACCAACTATGTCACCATGTCAGGCCTGGTTTCTTCGATCACCTCTCAACTCTCTGGTTCCGGCCTGGTCGCGCGCGATAACAGTGGGCGGCTGGAGATTGTCGAGGCCAGTAGCCCATATGCTGGCGGGTCCATTACGAACAGCCCGTTGCCCGTTGCTGTGTTCGGTGATGCTCCGGTCAATACGGCTGGCGTGAAATCTACGGGCGGCACGGCGGAGGTAAGGGCGCACATCGCCCTAGCCTATAACAGCGCCACTGGTACGCCATTCACCGGACTGCTGGAGGGTATTCAGCGATTCTCTCTGGGATTGTCTGGCAATCAGTTCCGTATCACCGATGTGGACAGTCAGACGGTAACCGTGGAGCGGCTTACGGTCACCACTGGGCCGGGCGGTGAGACCATCACCACGCCGGATCCATCGTGGCCTGGATTCACTGAGCGCACGCTGTTGGATGCGACCGTAACGGGTGTCAGCGACGATTACGAATGGGTTGGCCCGTTCCTGGCCTGCCCGGACGGGGAAACGCTGGACGCATTCGAGGTGAACATCAACTTCCAGAGCGGCCTGGTGCGTTATACCGATAAAGGAAACAAGCGCTCCATGCCGGTACGCCTGGTGATCCAGTATCGCAAGGTCGGCACCACCACCTGGCAGCAGCAGTCTCCGTTCTATTCGCGCAGCACTGAAAACCAGATCGGGTTTACGCATCGCTACAACGTGTCACCCGGGCAATATGAGATACGGATGCGCCGCACCGAACCAGTTAAGGGTGGCAGCACACGCGACCAGGTTTTCTGGCAGGCGCTGCGCTCCCGGCTCAGCAAGCGCCCAACGAAGTACGATGGTGTCACCACCATGGCACTGACCGTGCGCACAGGGAACCGCCTGGCGGCCATGTCCGATCGTCGGATTAGCGTCACACCAACCCGGATTTACAGCGGCGGCAGAACAGCGCGGAGCATCAGCGGTGCGCTATACCATGTGCTGGAGTCGCTGGGGTTCGCGGCCAGCCAGATTGACTCGGCGGCAATTGATGCGCTGGAGCAAACCTACTGGACGCCCCGCGGGGAGAAGTTCGACTGGGCGAGCGGTGAGAGTAAATCAGCCCTCGAGGTGCTGCAGAAGATCACCAACGCAGGGATGGGATATTTCCTTCTGTCTGACGGGCTGGCGTCTGCCGGCAGGGAAGGGATTAAACCCTGGGTCGGCATGATCACCCCGCAGGAAACCACCGAGGAACTGCAGACCGCGTTTAAGGCGCCGAGTCAGGATGATTACGACGGGGTCGATGTCACCTATATCAATGGCACGACATGGGCTGAAGAAACTGTTCAGTGCCGCTTGCCCGGTAATCTGACGCCAGTGAAGGTGGAGGATTACAAACTGGACGGCGTTCTTAATGAGGACCGCGCCTACCGCATCGGCATGCGCCGGCTGCTGGGCTACCAACTGCAGCGCCTGCAGCACACCACCTCAACGGAAATGGATGCGCTCTGCTACGAGTTCATGGATCGCATTGTGCTGGCCGACGACATCCCCGGCAGCCAGACGCTGAGTTGCCTGATTACCGATATGAAGTATGACAGCAGCAAAATCACCTTGACGCTCAGTGAGGCCCCGGACTGGTCGTTTGAAAACCCGCGCGTGATTATCCGACATCAGGATGGCAGGGCTTCGACAATGGTAGTGCCGACACGCATTGACGACTTCACCATTTCGGTACCGTACAGCGCCGCGCTGGAGCCAGAACTGTGGGCGATGAACGACCCGTACATTGAGCCACCGCGCCTGCTTTTCTGCTCATCAGTCCGGGTGCCGTATGACGCACTGGTCGGGGAAATATCTCCGGGTAACGACGGTATCAGCCAGGTCACAGCGATCCAGTACCACCCAGGGAAGTACGCTTACGACGACGCCACATACCCCGGTGACGCTGCTTAACAGCAAATCAAAATTATCTGACCCGCTACGGCGGGTTTTTTTATGCCCGGAGCGAGCATGACCACATACGCCACTAAAAATTCGATCGGGTCCATGGATCCGAAGGACCTTTTTGATAACGCCCAGAATCTTGACTATGCGCTGAACGACATTACGAAAGCGATCTGGAAGGACCGTTTTGGCAGGGACAGAAAAACTTACTGGGGGATGGAGCAGGCGTTCTCATCTCAGTTGCTCAGTCAGCAAATACGGTTTAACTATTTCATCCAGAATTCTGGCTACAAAGTTGTTGGGGACTATACCTCCAGTCCTCTGACCGTTACTGACTATAACCAGCTGATTCGCTATCAGAATGAGCTTTATAAATTAACGGCCGATACAGCGATTCCTTATACGACAACCGGCAATAATGCTGCTTCATGGGTTAATGATTCCGCTCATTTCATCAACGTTGGAGATGCTGCGCTCCGTCAGGAGTTAGCCCTGCCGGGCGGGTCATCCCTGGTCGGCGGCATTGAAATCACAGCCGAGTCATTCGGAGTAGTAAGTGGAACCGTTGGAGCAGCAACAGCCAAAGCTAACGCCGATAAGATCATGCAAAAGGCCGCAGAGATTAGCGCTGCGGGTGGTGGGAAGATCCTCTTCCCGCGGAGTCTTTATCAGGTTCACATGAATGAGTCTGATTACAGCTCTGATCTCGCCACTATTCGGGTGGCCGCGCTTTGTATTCCCTACGACAACGTGATCCTGTGTGGCCAGGGGTGGAATTCCACCACGATCCAGGCGTACGCCACTAATTCGGCTTATACCGTTATTCAGTGGACCAAAGCCCCACTGGTAAATGGGGTGACGAAAGTCCACGGAGTGGGGCTGCACAACATCTGTATCGACGCTAACTATCAGGGCGATTTCACGCCGGCATCTTATGTCCGACAGACTGAAGGTATCGTTGGGGCAGGCATAGAAGGTCTTAACATCAGAAATCTCAAAGTGAAGAACTGTTCTCACTATGGGATGGGGTTACAGAACGGGGGCTATAAAGGCTGCAGCATTGACGGTTACTGGTCGGAAAACACTGGCGCTGACGGTATCGACATTAAGGATAACGGCTCTGTTAGCCGCGCTTTCCAGATCAGCAATGCCATTATCCTGAACTTCGGTCAGCTTGATGAGCCTGCTAATCCATGGGCGGGTGTGGACGTTATGTCGCTGGCTCCCCAGGTATCCAATGTTTTCGTGTCTGACTTTGGTAACAAAGGTCAGCCCGGTGCGGCAGTGCGTCTTAAGCAGGGCCCTATTGGTGATTTAGCCAGTCGTGGAACGGCAGGGGCATGGGCCAACGTTTCTAATATCACGGCAATTCAGAACCGCTTTAAAGCCACCCCGTCCGGGGTAATTACGCTTCACATTAAAGCGCCTCATGTTAACTATTCAAATATCGTGGGCTATGGCGACGGCGGCAAAATTGGCGCTGGCGTATGGATTGAAGAGCGATATTGCCATGGGGCTAATGTCCAGATAGCGCATGCAAATGACGGGTATTACACCAGCACGGCATCAGGTCCAAGCGATCGCGTTTATGGCGATGCTGACTCCTGTACAATCACTGGCCTGACTGTTATGGATACTGGTCGGGCGCTCATCCTGAACCGAAAATACCAGAAGCTGAACAACGTTATCCTGAAAGATTGTCCTGTGGGTGTTGTTGCCGGTGGGAGTGGGTCCGGGAAGGTTATTATCAAAGGCCTGCACCTGGATAACGTTACCGATCCTTTCGGTCAGATGGGAGGCACTCTTCACGCCATCACTGATGTTACAGGCCCCAGCTCAGCAAGCTGGCAGGCTGGCATTGGCGTGATAAAGGGTGCCAATGATTTAACTGCCACCGCGATATTCAGTAAAAACGGCATTCGTCTTTATTCAGGCTCCACTGATGATGCTCTTGGCACGGAACTCGCGCGCTTTGCCTCGACTGTAAGTGATGTATTTTCTACGCTGCGTATCACCGGCAACCTCCAGCCGGTCGCCGCCAACACATATTCTGTAGGCACAAATACATTGCCATGGGCGGGCGGTTATACCCAGACAGCGTTTACAGTCACCTCCGATGAACGGCAAAAATCGCGACCAGTGATGCTGGCGCGTGGCTCTCTTGATTTTGATGTTTCATCAGACGAGCGATTGATGCAAATGCCTTATGCCGATGAAATTCTGGATGCCTGGGCGGAAGTCGATTTCGTGCAGTTCCAGTTCATTGACCGCATAGAGGCTAAAGGAGACGATGGAGCCCGTTGGCATGTCGGCATTATTGCTCAGCGTGCGCAAGAGGCGTTTATCCGTCATGGACTTGATCCTCACCAGTTTGCTTTCTTCTGTTACGACCCAGAGGAAACCATTCCCGCTGTGTATGAATCCGTCCCGGCGAAGTATGAAGTTGTGCCAGCCGTTTATGATGCCGAGGGCAGGCTGGTTTCGCCAGAGTTGTGGGAAATGACTGAACCAGCGCATGAAAAGCTGGTAGCTGAGTCTTACGTTGTCGGTGAGAAATACGGGATTAGATACGAGGAGGCGCTTGTGATAGAGGCGGCTCTACAGCGTAGAAACGCCGATAGGCAGAAAGCATTAACCGATCAGTTGTCAAACCTCATTAAGGAATTAACGATACGACTGGAGACTCTCGAGTCGTGATGACAAATGGCAAGGGATTGCCGTGTGCCTGTCAAATCGAAGCTGTCTAACTTTCACAGCATGTCCCTTCTATTGGGTGTCGAGATACCACCCTTGACCACATCCGCTTATTTTGGTTTTATGAGGTCACACTTACATAATGAGCCTTTTGACTCATTAAATCATGCCTCAGGAAGAAGAATGATAGATAATTTTATTGCAGGTGTTAAAGAGAGAATTAAATCATTAAGCCCTGTAGCCGAGCATATACGCTTTCCTGTTCCAGAAGAAATATCTCCAGAACCGTCTGTAGGTTGTGATGTTAAAATATCAACAGGAAGAGGCGGTAAAATCTATACTGGTGAAGGCCTTAAAACTATTGGGCCGATAGTGAAAATAACAGCAGATGGTGAGTGCACAGTAATTATAGGGAAAAATGTAACGTTAAATCGCTGTGTTATTCAGGCTGGCGGGAATGGTTGCTTTATTTCAATTGGTGATAACTGCCATCTATCTGGATTGACCATTGTAGCTAAAAGAGATAATTCAGTAGTTATCATTGGAGAAGGGACTACCTGGGAAAGCGGCGCGGCATTAAACGGACATGGTAAAGTAATCTATATTGGTAATGATTGCATGATTTCAAATGGCGTCATGATAAGAACTAGTGACGGCCATGGAATTTTCGACGCATCGACAAAAGAATGTATCAATCAACCTTCTGATGTGCTTATTGGCGATCATGTTTGGCTTGGCAATTCTTCAAGAGTTAACAAGGGAAGCACGATTCATTCAGGTAGCGTAATAGGTCAAGGCTCCATCGTTTCTAAAGTTGTAGATGGGAACTGCATCTATGCCGGAATCCCTGCGAAGAAAATCAAAGAAAACATCGTCTGGTCCAGGTCTGACTCATACGAAAAGATCCCGGAAGAGTACCGAATTTAGTTCAGCAATCACAACTCCGCGCTTGATCTGCACCTCCTTTAAAACTACTGTATATAAAAACAGTAATAAGGAGTGCGGATCATGCCCCGCCGTTCCGACATTCACGTCGCATTTGTGGCCGCAATACAGCTAAACCCCAAGGGCTACCGGTGCTTACGCACAGATGACTTCATCCGTGAGTTGCGTGCCAGGAACTGGCATTTCACGCCGGACGACGCCAATGAATGGATAGAGCGCTACCAGGAGTTCTTCGTCGATAAGACGCCGGACAACAGCCAGAACCGTCTCTGGATGATGCGCAACATGGGGAGGGTCGTGTAATGGGGTTCCCTTCACCGGCTACCGACTATGTAGAGCGCAGGCTCTGCCCTGAAACCATTTGCGGCATTGGCATCGACAGCCGCATTCTCGAAACTTCATCAGGCTTTGCAGTAATCGAACCGGTTAGTCGACTGGTGCAGGGCCAGGTGTTGCTGATCCTCAGTGGTGGTCGTACCCAGTTCGCTCGGGTCATGGGCAAGTCACTTATTTTCGATGACGGCGAGACAATGGAGGGGTCTGCAGCGGAAGAGGTCGAAGTCATGGGGCGAGTGACGTTTTTCATCAACAGTGCGATCGAAGACGACAGGGTGGTGTGATGGGGCATGGGTGGGGCATAAAGTTACCGCGAAACGACGTTAGTTCATTGCACATGACAAATCGTATCGCGGCAACATAGCAGAACTTACCGCACTTAAATCCAACATCAAGCCACTTCGTTAAAAGACTTAATAGTCTCCAGGTAAAGATAGCCTGCAACACGGGGTTGCCCAGGACCGGGATCAGGGTTATGACATCATGGCTGCTAAGAGAACTACCAATGCCGAGCATAATGCCGCAGAACGACAATAATGCCACGGGTAACATGAAGGTTTTGCCTAACTGCTGGAAGAACTCCCACAGCGTGACTTTCGGTGCTGTTTTCGCCGTCATAAAACGACTCCTCGTAGAGAACAATCTGGATTCAGTAAATTGCGCGAGAAGATAAAACGTTTTATCAAATTTTAGTGAGGCATAAATCACATTACGCAACGATAATAGCGGGTATAAGATAAATAAAAGGTAAAACGTTTTATCTGTCACATAATCAGGGAGTAGGTCATCTGCATGGCTACCGCCAAAAAAATAACCATTCATGATGTTGCGCTGGCTGCGGGCGTGTCGGTAAGTACCGTTTCGCTGGTGCTTAGTGGCAAAGGGCGAATCTCTACCGCCACAGGAGAACGCGTTAACGCCGCCATTGAAGAGCTGGGATTTGTGCGCAATCGCCAGGCGTCGGCGCTGCGCGGCGGGCAAAGCGGCGTCATTGGTTTGATCGTCCGTGATTTATCTGCGCCGTTTTACGCCGAATTGACGGCCGGATTGACGGAAGCTCTGGAAGCGCAGGGACGGATGGTTTTTTTGCTTCACGGCGGTAAAGACGGTGAGCAGCTGGCACAGCGGTTTTCACTGTTACTGAATCAGGGTGTCGATGGTGTGGTAATTGCCGGAGCTGCAGGAAGTAGCGATGACCTGCGACGGATGGCAGAAGAAAAAGCTATCCCGGTGATTTTCGCTTCCCGTGCCAGTTATCTTGATGATGTTGATACGGTTCGCCCGGACAACAGGCAGGCTGCACAGTTGTTGACGGAGCATCTCATTCGCAATGGGCATCAGCGGATCGCCTGGCTGGGAGGGCAAAGTTCCTCATTAACCCGTGCAGAACGGGTTGGGGGCTATTGTGCAACTCTACTAAAATTTGGCCTGCCGTTTCATAGCGATTGGGTGTTGGAGTGCACTTCCAGCCAGAAGCAAGCCGCGGAAGCTATCACGGAGCTTTTACGTCATAACCCGACCATCAGTGCCGTGGTTTGCTATAACGAAACTATTGCGATGGGGGCATGGTTTGGTTTGCTCAAAGCAGGGCGGCAAAGCGGGGAAAGCGGAGTCGATCGTTACTTTGAGCAACAGGTTTCGCTGGCGGCATTTACCGATGCGACACCAACCACACTTGATGATATACCTGTTACCTGGGCCAGCACGCCAGCGCGGGAACTTGGTATCACACTTGCGGATCGCATGATGCAAAAAATCACCCATGAAGAGACGCATTCACGCAATCTTATTATTCCCGCCCGGCTCATTGCAGCGAAATAATCCTCTCTTTATCTGCTATACCTGGTAGTGTCCTTTCCTCAAGGTTAATGATAAAAAATGTGGCACACAGGCGGTGCCTTTTATTTTTACTGAAGTTCACAGGAGGTTTATGTGTTTAATTCTGACAACCTGAGACTCGACGGAAAATGCGCCATCATCACAGGTGCGGGTGCAGGTATTGGTAAAGAAATCGCCATTACATTCGCGACAGCTGGCGCATCTGTGGTGGTCAGTGATATTAACGCCGACGCAGCTAACCATGTTGTAGACGAAATTCAACAACTGGGTGGTCAGGCATTTGCCTGCCGTTGTGATATTACTTCCGAACAGGAACTCTCTGCACTGGCAGACTTTGCTATCAGTAAGCTGGGTAAAGTTGATATTCTGGTTAACAACGCCGGTGGCGGTGGACCTAAACCGTTTGATATGCCAATGGCGGATTTTCGCCGTGCTTATGAACTGAATGTGTTTTCTTTTTTCCATCTGTCACAACTTGTTGCGCCAGAAATGGAAAAAAATGGCGGTGGCGTTATTCTGACCATCACTTCTATGGCGGCAGAAAATAAAAATATAAACATGACTTCCTATGCATCATCTAAAGCTGCGGCCAGTCATCTGGTCAGAAATATGGCGTTTGACCTGGGTGAAAAAAATATTCGGGTAAATGGCATTGCGCCGGGGGCAATATTAACCGATGCCCTGAAATCCGTTATTACACCAGAAATTGAACAAAAAATGTTACAGCACACGCCGATCAGACGTCTGGGCCAACCGCAAGATATTGCTAACGCAGCGCTGTTCCTTTGCTCGCCTGCTGCGAGCTGGGTAAGCGGACAAATTCTCACCGTCTCCGGTGGTGGGGTACAGGAGCTCAATTAATACACTAACGGACCGGTAAACAACCGTGCGTGTTGTTTACCGGGATAAACTCATCAACGTCTCTGCTAAATAACTGGCAGCCAAATCACGGCTATTGGTTAACCAATTTCAGAGTGAAAAGTATACGAATAGAGTGTGCCTTCGCACTATTCAACAGCAATGATAGGCGCTCACCTGACAACGCGGTAAACTAGTTATTCACGCTAACTATAATGGTTTAATGATGGATAACATGCAGACTGAAGCACAACCGACACGGACCCGGATCCTCAATGCTGCCAGAGAGATTTTTTCAGAAAATGGATTTCACAGTGCCTCGATGAAAGCCATCTGTAAATCTTGCGCCATTAGTCCCGGGACGCTCTATCACCATTTCATCTCCAAAGAAGCCTTGATTCAGGCGATTATCTTACAGGACCAGGAGAGGGCGCTGGCCCGTTTCCGGGAACCGATTGAAGGGATTCATTTCGTTGACTATATGGTCGAGTCCATTGTCTCTCTCACCCATGAAGCCTTTGGACAACGGGCGCTGGTGGTTGAAATTATGGCGGAAGGGATGCGTAACCCACAGGTCGCCGCCATGCTTAAAAATAAGCATATGACGATCACGGAATTTGTTGCCCAGCGGATGCGTGATGCCCAGCAAAAAGGCGAGATAAGCCCAGACATCAACACGGCAATGACTTCACGTTTACTGCTGGATCTGACCTACGGTGTACTGGCCGATATCGAAGCGGAAGACCTGGCGCGTGAAGCGTCGTTTGCTCAGGGATTACGCGCGATGATTGGCGGTATCTTAACCGCATCCTGATTCTCTCTCTTTTTCGGCGGGCTGGTGATAACTGTGCCCGCGTTTCATATCGTAATTTCTCTGTGCAAAAATTATCCTTCCCGGCTTCGGAGAATTCCCCCCAAAATATTCACTGTAGCCATATGTCATGAGAGTTTATCGTTCCCAATACGCTCGAACGAACGTTCGGTTGCTTATTTTATGGCTTCTGTCAACGCTGTTTTAAAGATTAATGCGATCTATATCACGCTGTGGGTATTGCAGTTTTTGGTTTTTTGATCGCGGTGTCAGTTCTTTTTATTTCCATTTCTCTTCCATGGGTTTCTCACAGATAACTGTGTGCAACACAGAATTGGTTAACTAATCAGATTAAAGGTTGACCAGTATTATTATCTTAATGAGGAGTCCCTTATGTTACGTCCTGTAGAAACCCCAACCCGTGAAATCAAAAAACTCGACGGCCTGTGGGCATTCAGTCTGGATCGCGAAAACTGTGGAATTGATCAGCGTTGGTGGGAAAGCGCGTTACAAGAAAGCCGGGCAATTGCTGTGCCAGGCAGTTTTAACGATCAGTTCGCCGATGCAGATATTCGTAATTATGCGGGCAACGTCTGGTATCAGCGCGAAGTCTTTATACCGAAAGGTTGGGCAGGCCAGCGTATCGTGCTGCGTTTCGATGCGGTCACTCATTACGGCAAAGTGTGGGTCAATAATCAGGAAGTGATGGAGCATCAGGGCGGCTATACGCCATTTGAAGCCGATGTCACGCCGTATGTTATTGCCGGGAAAAGTGTACGTATCACCGTTTGTGTGAACAACGAACTGAACTGGCAGACTATCCCGCCGGGAATGGTGATTACCGACGAAAACGGCAAGAAAAAGCAGTCTTACTTCCATGATTTCTTTAACTATGCCGGGATCCATCGCAGCGTAATGCTCTACACCACGCCGAACACCTGGGTGGACGATATCACCGTGGTGACGCATGTCGCGCAAGACTGTAACCACGCGTCTGTTGACTGGCAGGTGGTGACCAATGGTGATGTCAGCGTTGAACTGCGTGATGCGGATCAACAGGTGGTTGCAACTGGACAAGGCACTAGCGGGACTTTGCAAGTGGTGAATCCGCACCTCTGGCAACCGGGTGAAGGTTATCTCTATGAACTGTGCGTCACAGCCAAAAGCCAGACAGAGTGTGATATCTACCCGCTTCGCGTCGGCATCCGGTCAGTGGCAGTGAAGGGCGAACAGTTCCTGATTAACCACAAACCGTTCTACTTTACGGGTTTTGGTCGTCATGAAGATGCGGACTTGCGTGGCAAAGGATTCGATAACGTGCTGATGGTGCACGACCACGCATTAATGGACTGGATTGGGGCCAACTCCTACCGTACCTCGCATTACCCTTACGCTGAAGAGATGCTCGACTGGGCAGATGAACATGGCATCGTGGTGATTGATGAAACTGCTGCTGTCGGCTTTAACCTCTCTTTAGGCATTGGTTTCGAAGCGGGCAACAAGCCGAAAGAACTGTACAGCGAAGAGGCAGTCAACGGGGAAACTCAGCAAGCGCACTTACAGGCGATTAAAGAGCTGATAGCGCGTGACAAAAACCACCCAAGCGTGGTGATGTGGAGTATTGCCAACGAACCGGATACCCGTCCGCAAGGTGCACGGGAATATTTCGCGCCACTGGCGGAAGCAACGCGTAAACTCGACCCGACGCGTCCGATCACCTGCGTCAATGTAATGTTCTGCGACGCTCACACCGATACCATCAGCGATCTCTTTGATGTGCTGTGCCTGAACCGTTATTACGGATGGTATGTCCAAAGCGGCGATTTGGAAACGGCAGAGAAGGTACTGGAAAAAGAACTTCTGGCCTGGCAGGAGAAACTGCATCAGCCGATTATCATCACCGAATACGGCGTGGATACGTTAGCCGGGCTGCACTCAATGTACACCGACATGTGGAGTGAAGAGTATCAGTGTGCATGGCTGGATATGTATCACCGCGTCTTTGATCGCGTCAGCGCCGTCGTCGGTGAACAGGTATGGAATTTCGCCGATTTTGCGACCTCGCAAGGCATATTGCGCGTTGGCGGTAACAAGAAAGGGATCTTCACTCGCGACCGCAAACCGAAGTCGGCGGCTTTTCTGCTGCAAAAACGCTGGACTGGCATGAACTTCGGTGAAAAACCGCAGCAGGGAGGCAAACAATGAATCAACAACTCTCCTGGCGCACCATCGTCGGCTACAGCCTCGGTGACGTCGCCAATAACTTCGCCTTCGCAATGGGGGCGCTCTTCCTGTTGAGTTACTACACCGACGTCGCTGGCGTCGGTGCCGCTGCGGCGGGCACCATGCTGTTACTGGTGCGGGTATTCGATGCCTTCGCCGACGTCTTTGCCGGACGAGTGGTGGACAGTGTGAATACCCGCTGGGGAAAATTCCGCCCGTTTTTACTCTTCGGTACTGCGCCGTTAATGATCTTCAGCGTGCTGGTATTCTGGGTGCCGACCGACTGGAGCCATGGTAGCAAAGTGGTGTATGCATATTTGACCTACATGGGCCTCGGGCTTTGCTACAGCCTGGTGAATATTCCTTATGGTTCACTTGCTACCGCGATGACCCAACAACCACAATCCCGCGCCCGTCTGGGCGCGGCTCGTGGGATTGCCGCTTCATTGACCTTTGTCTGCCTGGCATTTCTGATAGGACCGAGCATTAAGAACTCCAGCCCGGAAGAGATGGTGTCGGTATACCATTTCTGGACAATTGTGCTGGCGATTGCCGGAATGGTGCTTTACTTCATCTGCTTCAAATCGACGCGTGAGAATGTGGTACGTATCGTTGCGCAGCCGTCATTGAATATCAGTCTGCAAACCCTGAAACGGAATCGCCCGCTGTTTATGTTGTGCATCGGTGCGCTGTGTGTGCTGATTTCGACCTTTGCGGTCAGCACCTCGTCGTTGTTCTACGTGCGCTATGTGTTAAATGATACCGGGCTGTTCACTGTGCTGGTACTGGTGCAAAACCTGGTTGGTACTGTGGCATCGGCACCGCTGGTGCCGGGGATGGTCGCGAGGATCGGTAAAAAGAATACCTTCCTGATTGGCGCTTTGCTGGGAACCTGCGGTTATCTGCTGTTCTTCTGGGTTTCCGTCTGGTCACTGCCGGTGGCGTTGGTTGCGTTGGCCATCGCTTCAATTGGTCAGGGCGTTACCATGACCGTGATGTGGGCGCTGGAAGCTGATACCGTAGAATACGGTGAATACCTGACCGGCGTGCGAATTGAAGGGCTCACCTATTCACTATTCTCATTTACCCGTAAATGCGGTCAGGCAATCGGAGGTTCAATTCCTGCCTTTATTTTGGGGTTAAGCGGATATATCGCCAATCAGGTGCAAACGCCGGAAGTTATTATGGGCATCCGCACATCAATTGCCTTAGTACCTTGCGGATTTATGCTACTGGCATTCGTTATTATCTGGTTTTATCCGCTCACGGATAAAAAATTCAAAGAAATCGTGGTTGAAATTGATAATCGTAAAAAAGTGCAGCAGCAATTAATCAGCGATATCACTAATTAATATTCAATAAAAATAATCAGAACATCAAAGGTGCAACTATGAGAAAAATAGTGGCCATGGCCGTTATTTGCCTGACGGCTGCCTCTGGCCTTACCTCTGCTTATGCGGCGCAACTGGCTGACGATGAAGCGGGACTACGCATCAGACTGAAAAACGAATTGCGCAGGGCGGATAAGCCCAGTGCTGGCGCGGGAAGAGATATTTACGCATGGGTACAGGGAGGATTGCTCGATTTCAATAGTGGTTATTATTCCAATATTATTGGCGTTGAAGGCGGGGCGTATTATGTTTATAAATTAGGTGCTCGTGCTGATATGAGTACCCGGTGGTATCTTGATGGTGATAAAAGTTTTGGCTTTGCCCTGGGGGCAGTAAAAATAAAACCCAGTGAAAATAGCCTGCTTAAATTAGGTCGCTTCGGGACGGATTATAGTTATGGTAGCTTACCTTATCGTATTCCGTTAATGGCTGGCAGTTCGCAACGTACATTACCGACAGTTTCTGAAGGAGCATTAGGTTATTGGGCTTTAACACCAAATATTGATCTGTGGGGAATGTGGCGTTCACGAGTATTTTTATGGACTGATTCAACAACCGGTATTCGTGATGAAGGGGTGTATAACAGCCAGACGGGAAAATACGATAAACATCGCGCACGTTCTTTTTTAGCCGCCAGTTGGCATGATGATACCAGTCGCTATTCTCTGGGGGGATCGGTACAGAAAGATGTTTCCAATCAGATACAAAGTATTCTCGAGAAAAGCATACCGCTCGACCCGAATTATACGTTGAAAGGGGAGTTGCTCGGCTTTTACGCGCAGCTCGAAGGTTTAAGTCGTAATACCAGCCAGCCCAATGAAACGGCGTTGGTTAGTGGACAATTGACCTGGAATGCGCCGTGGGGAAGCGTATTTGGCAGTGGTGGTTATTTGCGCCATGCAATGAATGGTGCCGTGGTGGATACCGACATTGGCTATCCCTTTTCATTAAGTCTTGATCGTAACCGTGAAGGAATGCAGTCCTGGCAATTGGGCGTCAACTATCGTTTAACGCCGCAATTTACACTGACATTTGCACCGATTGTGACTCGCGGCTATGAATCCAGTAAACGAGATGTGCGGATTGAAGGCGCGGGTATCTTAGGTGGTATGAACTATCGGGTCAGCGAAGGGCCGTTACAAGGGATGAATTTCTTTCTTGCTGCCGATAAAGGGCGGGAAAAGCGCGATGGCAGTGCGCTGGGCGATCGCCTGAATTACTGGGATGTGAAAATGAGTATTCAATATGACTTTATGCTGAAGTAAGAAATAACGCCGGAGAGAAAAACCTCCGGCGTTTCAGATTGTTGACAAAGTGCGCGTTTTTTATGCCGGATGCGGCGTAAACGCCTTATCCAGCCTACAAAAACTCATAAATTCAAAGTGTTGCAGGAAAAGGTAGGCCTGATAAGCGTAGCGCATCAGGCAATCTCTGGTTTGTTTTCAGATGAAAACGCCGGAGTGAAAATTCTCCGGCGTTTTGGCCGTGAATTACTGCTGCGGAATTGCCGGTACAGCCGGAACGTTAAGAGCTGGCATCGCAAACATGCCAACAAAATCTTCTAACGACATTTTCTGCCCATTTAACGTTATCTGACCGTTAGCATATTGCAGGCTGGTGGTGATGGTATTGTCCTGCAAGGTGGTCAGACGGAACATCTGCCCCATTGCTGATGCACCTTCAACTTGCTGTTTCGCCAGTTTTTTCGCTTGATCTTCCTGATAACCTTCCAGCTTCGCTACCTGAGTCATAAACTCAGTTGCCATATCCACCGGAATGGTCAGTTTCGCATCCAGAGATTTAACCGAACGATCTACTTCCTGCGCCAGCGTTTGCGGCGCTTCTTTAGTCGTTGCCGGATCTTTCAGGAACAGCGACAGATTCAGGGCACTTTCACCCTGACTGTTTTTCCAGCTTAGCGGCGCGATAGTAATCACCGGATCGCCTTTCAGCATCAGCGGCAGGGCGCTAAAGAAGGCTTCCGTCACTTTCTCCTGATAAAGTTCGGGGTTGTTGGCAATTTCTGGCTGTGCCAGCAGCGCCTGAGTTTGCGCGTTATATTGCTGGCTAAACTGATGCCAGGCTTCACCATCAATCTGGCCGACTTTTAAAGTCAGCTTGCCGCTGCCCAGATCCTGATTCTGTACCTTCAGGCTGTTTAGCGAGTAATCCAGTTGGCTATTGATCGTTTTACCGTCATTGACCAGATCCGATTTACCGCTGATCTCCATGCCTTCCAGCAGTGCCAGTTCTTTGCCTTCCACTGAAATGGTCATTTTTTCCAGTGACAGTTTTTGATTTCCTACACGCTCACCAAAACTTGCCAGCGTGCTGGAACCGTCGGTTTTCAGATTATTAAAGGTCAACTGCACTTTCTGGTTGTATTCGTTAACTGCGTCTATCCGACCACTTTGCGCCTCCCCGGAAAGGGAGATGGCTTTGCCGTCTCTGTCAGCATTTAACTGGAACTCGCCGCCGCTAAAGGCGACTTTTTCATCCTTTTGCTCGTAATTCAGTGGCTTGAGCGAAATATCGGAACTGGAATCACCGCTGTAACCAATGCGCGAGTTAATCTCAAAAGGCGTTTCACCTTTTGCCATATCAAACAGTGGTTTGCTTACTTCGTTATTAACCAGCGTGGTTTGAATTGATGCCATCGACGGGATCAGGTTCAGTTTTTTAAGCTGGGCAAGCGGGAAGGGACCATGATCAACCGATTCGTTGAAGATGACGCTCTGACCGCTTTTAATCCACGGATTTTCTTTCCCGGCAATGGGTTTCACCAACAGTTGCAACTGGCTGCTGAATACGCCGCGATGATAGTTTTGATAACTCACTTCCAGGTTGGATTCAGGAGCTGTCAGTTTGAGTTGCGCGTTCGCCTGCGCGACCATGTCTTCGAGATGGGTTTCAATCTTCTTGCCTGTATACCATGCGCCGCCTGTCCAGACTACGCCTAGCGCAACAATGACGCCTACCGCTACCAGCGATTTATTCATAATGATTATCCATAAAATGAAATCAGGCGGACTGGCCGCCTGAAGGTGTTATAAGCCTTTAATAAGCTTAGCAAGAGATGTTAATTTTTTCAGTAAGCTCTTACAGCTTGTTGTAAACACGCGCTAAACGGCCGTGGCCTTTGACAGTCACCGGTGATTCGTTGGCGGCAATAAACGCTGATTCACCCGGTTTAAGCTGTAACTGCTGAGAACCTTTCCACAACGTTGCATCGCCTTCGACGCAGAACAAAATGGCGGCACTCTGCTGGCTAATGGTGGTTTCTTTATCACTAAGGTCATGCAGCGAGAAGGCAAAATCATCCACTGGAATCGGGAAGTCCAGTTCTGCACCTTGTTTCACCGGCTGGGTCAACAACTGGTTAGCCGGTTTGGCTTCGAATTTCACATTGGCAACCAGTTCCGGAATATCAATGTATTTAGGCGTCAGACCCGCACGCAGCACGTTATCGGAGTTTGCCATCACTTCCAGCGCCACGCCTTGCAGGTAAGCGTGCGGTGTTTCAGCGAACAGGAACATCGCTTCGCCAGGGTTCAATTTCACCACATTCAGCAATAGCGGGGAGAACAGACCGCTGTCTTCCGGGTAAAATTCAGAAATTAAACGAATCGTTTGCCACGGTTCACCCTGCTGGCTATCGAGGGCCGATTTTAAAATCGCCAGCGCGCGGGATTTTTCTTCACCCTGCATATTCAACAGGCTGGCGAACAGTTCGCTTAAACGTTCGGCATCAGGCTGTTGTAAAAAGTGAGCAATCGCCGGATGTGCACCTGCGACCGGCTGGAGTAGGGAGACAATCTCGGAAAATTCACGAAACGCGTTCATCGCAAGGAAAGGCGTCAGCGCAAAAACCAGCTCCGGCTTGTGGTTAGGATCTTTATAGTTACGCTCGGCGGCATCCATCGGGATACCTGCGGCATTTTCTTTGGCAAAACCGATTTCAGAATTGTGTTTGTTTGGATGAACCTGAATGGAGAGTGGCTGTGCTGCGCATAATACTTTGAACAGGAAAGGCAGTTCGCCAAAGCGTTTGGCAACGGCCTCTCCGAGCAGAGTCGATTTATCACTCTCAATCACATCACGCAGTGAAACGATATCTCCGGCGGCATTCTGCACTCGTGAACTGCTTTTCGGATGTGCGCCCATCCACAGCTCGGCCATCGGCTGGCTGGACGGATTTTCCATACCATAAAGTTCAGTCAACGCCGTTTTGCTGCCCCAGGCATAGTTTTGCACTGAGTTAATGAGTTTTTGCATGATCAATCCCTGTTTTAATGTGGAAATTAATCCCACTATTAAAGCAAGAATCCTACGGGAAGTAACCTGGAGCCGCAAAAAGTCGTACTAGTCTCAGTTTTTGTTAAAAAAGTGTGTAGGATATTGTTACTCGCTTTTAACAGGGCAACGGAACACCCGCCCAGAGCATAACCAAACCAGGCAGTAAGTGAGAGAACAATGTCAAACAAACCCTTTCATTATCAGGCTCCTTTTCCACTCAAAAAAGATGATACTGAGTATTACCTGCTAACCAGCGAACACGTTAGCGTATCTGAATTTGAAGGGCAGGAGATTTTGAAAGTCGCACCCGAAGCGTTAACTCTGTTGGCGCGCCAGGCGTTTCATGATGCGTCGTTCATGCTGCGTCCGGCGCACCAACAACAGGTGGCCGACATTCTGCGTGACCCGGAGGCCAGCGAAAATGATAAATATGTGGCGCTGCAATTCCTGCGTAACTCCGACATCGCGGCGAAAGGCGTTCTGCCAACCTGTCAGGATACCGGCACCGCGATTATTGTTGGTAAAAAAGGGCAGCGTGTATGGACCGGTGGTGGTGATGAAGCGGCGCTGGCGCGCGGTGTCTATAACACTTATATCGAAGATAATCTGCGCTACTCGCAAAACGCGCCGCTGGATATGTATAAAGAAGTGAATACCGGCACCAATCTGCCAGCGCAGATCGATCTTTATGCCGTTGATGGCGACGAATACAAATTCCTCTGTATCGCCAAAGGTGGTGGTTCGGCAAACAAGACGTATCTCTATCAGGAAACCAAAGCGTTACTGACGCCGGGGAAACTGAAAAATTACCTGGTTGAGAAGATGCGCACGCTGGGTACGGCGGCCTGTCCTCCGTATCATATTGCGTTCGTTATTGGTGGAACTTCTGCAGAAACGAACCTTAAAACGGTGAAACTGGCTTCCGCGAAATACTATGATGAACTGCCAACGGAAGGGAATGAGCACGGTCAGGCGTTCCGCGATGTGGAACTGGAAAAAGAATTGCTGATCGAAGCGCAAAATCTTGGTCTGGGTGCGCAGTTTGGTGGTAAATACTTCGCTCACGACATCCGCGTGATTCGCCTGCCACGTCACGGCGCATCCTGCCCGGTCGGTATGGGCGTCTCCTGCTCTGCTGACCGTAATATCAAAGCGAAGATCAACCGTCAGGGGATCTGGATCGAAAAACTGGAACATAATCCAGGCAAATATATCCCGGAAGAGCTGCGCAAAGCGGGAGAAGGCGAAGCGGTGCGCGTTGACCTTAACCGTCCGATGAAAGAGATCCTCGCACAGTTGTCGCAGTATCCCGTTTCTACACGCTTATCGCTTAACGGCACGATTATCGTCGGTCGTGATATTGCTCACGCCAAACTGAAAGAGCGGATGGATAACGGTGAAGGGCTGCCGCAGTACATCAAAGATCATCCGATTTACTACGCGGGTCCGGCCAAAACGCCGGAAGGTTATGCCTCCGGTTCTCTTGGCCCAACGACCGCCGGACGGATGGATTCTTATGTCGATCAACTGCAAGCGCAGGGCGGAAGTATGATCATGCTGGCGAAAGGCAACCGCAGCCAGCAGGTGACGGATGCCTGTAAAAAACACGGCGGCTTCTACCTTGGCAGTATCGGTGGTCCGGCCGCTGTATTGGCGCAGGGAAGTATTAAGAGCCTGGAATGTGTTGAATATCCGGAACTGGGAATGGAAGCCATCTGGAAAATTGAAGTGGAAGATTTCCCGGCGTTTATCCTTGTGGATGATAAAGGAAATGACTTCTTCCAGCAGATACAACTCACACAATGCACCCGCTGTGTGAAATAAACAGAGCCGCCCTTCGGGGCGGTTTTTTTACATGGCACGAAAGACCAAACATTTGTTATCAAATGGTAAATAATAAGTGAGCTAAAAGTTGCTTAACGAAAGCAAAACAGAAAGAAAAAATTAATCAGGTGAGGAGCAGGTCATGAATACAGTACGCAGCGAAAAAGATTCGATGGGGGCGATTGATGTCCCGGCAGATAAGCTGTGGGGCGCACAAACTCAACGCTCGCTGGAGCATTTCCGCATTTCGACGGAGAAAATGCCCACCTCACTGATTCATGCGCTGGCGCTAACCAAGCGTGCAGCGGCAAAAGTTAATGAAGATTTAGGCTTGTTGTCTGAAGAGAAAGCGAGCGCCATTCGTCAGGCGGCGGATGAAGTACTGGCAGGACAGCATGACGACGAATTCCCGCTGGCTATCTGGCAGACCGGCTCCGGCACGCAAAGTAACATGAACATGAACGAAGTGCTGGCTAACCGGGCCAGTGAATTACTCGGCGGTGTGCGCGGGATGGAACGTAAAGTTCACCCTAACGACGACGTGAACAAAAGCCAAAGTTCCAACGATGTCTTTCCGACGGCGATGCACGTTGCGGCGCTGCTGGCGCTGCGCAAGCAACTCATTCCTCAGCTTAAAACCCTGACACAGACACTGAATGAGAAATCCCGTGCTTTTGCCGATATCGTCAAAATTGGTCGTACTCACTTGCAGGATGCCACGCCGTTAACGCTGGGGCAGGAGATTTCCGGCTGGGTAGCGATGCTCGAGCATAATCTCAAACATATCGAATACAGCCTGCCTCACGTAGCGGAACTGGCTCTTGGCGGTACAGCGGTGGGTACTGGACTAAATACCCATCCGGAGTATGCGCGTCGCGTAGCAGATGAACTGGCAGTCATTACCTGTGCACCGTTTGTTACCGCGCCGAACAAATTTGAAGCGCTGGCGACCTGTGATGCCCTGGTTCAGGCGCACGGCGCGTTGAAAGGGTTGGCTGCGTCACTGATGAAAATCGCCAATGATGTCCGCTGGCTGGCCTCTGGCCCGCGCTGCGGAATTGGTGAAATCTCAATCCCGGAAAATGAGCCGGGCAGCTCAATCATGCCGGGGAAAGTGAATCCAACACAGTGTGAGGCATTAACCATGCTCTGCTGTCAGGTGATGGGGAACGACGTGGCGATCAACATGGGGGGCGCTTCCGGTAACTTTGAACTGAACGTCTTCCGTCCAATGGTGATCCACAATTTCCTGCAATCGGTGCGCTTGCTGGCAGATGGCATGGAAAGTTTTAACAAACACTGCGCAGTGGGTATTGAACCGAATCGTGAGCGAATCAATCAATTACTCAATGAATCGCTGATGCTGGTGACTGCGCTTAACACCCACATTGGTTATGACAAAGCCGCGGAGATCGCCAAAAAAGCGCATAAAGAAGGGCTGACCTTAAAAGCTGCGGCCCTTGCGCTGGGGTATCTTAGCGAAGCCGAGTTTGACAGCTGGGTACGGCCAGAACAGATGGTCGGCAGTATGAAAGCCGGGCGTTAATCCGCAACATACAGGTGCAGCCGGGGAATGATCAAACGAAGCGGCTGCGCCTGTGGTTTATAACGGTGTTGCACATTGTCGGCATCGTAATTTAACAACTCCCCAACATCCGGCACGCCCGCGCCATTATCCCGATTAATCAGCGCAATAAGCGGTGTAGGGCAAGCGTGTTGTACTTGTTTTTGATCTCCTTTGTACCAGACGCGGGCAATCGGCTGCACCTTCACCGGACGTTTGATTTTTAACTTCGCGTTCTGTGGCAGGGCAGCGATATCCTGATACTCTCGCTCCAGTTTTCTTTGCCACTCCTCGCGCGTCCACGGTGCGACACTGCGTGGTGATTTCAGGCTTTTTTCCAGCTGTGCCAGGACTTCATCACGATGCAAATTTTTAATGATATGTTTATTAGCCCAGCCAAAACGTAAAGTGGCGGGGTCGTGCAGAACGGTGAGCGTGCGGTAAGCATTAAGGGTGATCAGCCCCGGCAAATGACGATGCACCCATTCAAAACGTGCCGCGGTGGGGAGTTCTGATTCAACCGTGACGATATGCTCGAACGTGGTCTTGAGTTTATTGATGTGCTGAATATGACTGACCAACGCTGCTTGCGAAAGGTTATCGACCTGGTAACACAACACGCCAGGCAGACGGACAGCGGCCTTGCTGCTGCGATTTTCGGACTGTTGTTGAATAAATAAATGGCGGAAATGACGCAACGCCAGCGACTGCGCGTCGTTGCCGAGATGTTGTTTTACCTCAATACGATTAAGCGGATTATGCTCATCCTCTTTTTTTACCTCCGGCAAAGAGAACACGCGGGCAACCAATAGCTTGTGTTGCTCAAGATGAGCGGCAAATGCAGCCAGCTCTTGTTCCATCTGGCGAAAAGTAGTGTTGAGTCGGTCTACGAGATCGTAACGCGCCATAATATTAACCACTTTAGTTACAACATCCTTAATTTATAGCACAGTGGTGGTGACTTGACCACCGTGCGCGTAGTGTCAAGCAGAGGTAAATTGCGGGATGTTATGCCATAACGGCCAGCTAAACGAGAAGCGGGCACCACCCAGTTCGCTGGTGCCACAATTAACCGTACCGCCCATTGCCAGTGCTATAGAGTGGACAATTGCCAGTCCCAGCCCGCAGCCGCCGGTTGAGCGACCCCGGCTGGGATCGAGGCGAACAAAAGGTTCAAAGATATGTTCGCGGTTTTCTGGGGCAATCCCTGAGCCATCATCCTCAACAATTAATGTCGCTTTATTCCCCGACAGTAGCAGGCTGGTTTCAACCGTTGAATGGCAGTAGCGCAGGGCGTTATTGAGCAAATTATCCAGCACGCGCTCCATTAAGCGCATATCCAACGCCGCATAATGGCCTTGCATGAGCGTTTTTATCCGTACCGTTTTATCGGGCGTTACTGCCTGAATATCTGCCAGATGCGTTGACAGCCACAACGGCAGGTCTGGTTTGCTAAGATGAAGCTCGTTTTGTGGGCGATCGAGTCGGGCATAAGTCAGCAGCTCTTCAATTAAAGCTTCAAGTTGACTGATATCACGATTCAACGCCTGGGATTCGGCGGCGCTCAGGTTATCGCTCATCTCCAGTCGATAACGCAGGCGCACTAACGGTGTTCGCAGTTCGTGAGCGATACCGTCAATAAGCTGTTTTTTGCTGGCAATTAAGGCGTTGATATTGTCCGCCATCTGGTTAAATGCGACGCCAAGTCGTTCAAAGCTCGAACCCTCATCAAAGTGGATACGTTCATTGAGATGCCCATCGCCAAATCGTTGCGCCGCTGCTTCCAGTTTTAACATATCCTGCCAGTGCGGACGCATCCAGATAAACACCGGAAAGGCGAGGGAAATAGCAATAAAAGCGATCAGGGCGATATCCAGCAATCGCATTTGATGGAGGTAATAAAGATAAGGAACAGGACCAACTGCCAGCACGTAGTGGCTGCGCGGGATACGCTGCAAAAACGTGTACTGATCGTCCAGGGCGACAATTTCGCCGCCACGCAGTCGGTGCATGGAAATATCATCAAGATGGTATTTACTCAGTGGCTCGACACGCAGATCGAAAGAGAGATTTAAATCCATCTCTTTCAGCGTCTTACCCCAGTCGTGTGGGGGGATCTCACGCAATTCGCTGCGCATCAGATACAGCGAACTGTTCATCAAATCATCCAGCGACTGTTTGCCCGCGCGTTCGGCGGTAAATTTGTACACCAGCCCAACCAGCAGAGACATCACAAGGAAGCAGACAAACAATAACAGGTAAAACTGGATAAACAATTTTTTCATCGCTTATTCCCATGCATGAGGCGCAAAAAGATAGCCTTTGTTACGCACGGTTTTAATGCGATAAGGTTCTGCGGCGTTATCGAGTAGTTTTTTTCTTAACCGCGAAATAGCCACGTCCACGCTACGATCCAGTCCGTCATAACTGACGCCGCGTAAATTTTTCAGCAATGCATCGCGGTCCATGATTTGCCCGGCATGGGTAGCTAATTCCCACAATAATTCGAAATCAGCTGTCGAGAGCGAGATTTCAGTGTTAGCCAGGGTGACTACGCGGTTGATGGGATCGATGGTCAACGTGCCGAAATGCAGGGCTTTGTAGGGAGTCAGAGACGTTTCCTGAAGACCTTTGGTCAGTGTGGCTTGCTCATTCTGACGCAAATGCAAACGTAAACGCGCTAGCAAAACAGCAGGGGGCGTCGTTTTGAGAATATAGTCGCAGGCACCCATTTCCAGTGCCAGGATGTGGTTCATATCGCTATCGAGAGAGGTTAGAAGAACAATCGGTCCAGACCACTTTGCGCGTAAATCACGACAAATGGTCATGCCGTCCTTGCCTGGTAGCATGATGTCGAGTAACACCAAATCCGGATTTTCTCGCAAAATGGTTTCTTCGGCCTGGTCGCCGCGCGGCTCTACGGTAACCTGCATATCATGTTTTGCCAGGTACGCGGCAATCAGTGAACCGACTTCCGCATCATCTTCCACAAATACGATAGTGTTCATAACATTCACGGTAGATATAAAAACGTCACAATACACCGCGCTGTTTTTACTTACTATCAATCGTTTCTAAACAAGTTTTCATCAGGTATTCTACTGATGACTTGTTATGGAAGTGTTAAGGTAAAAAGATGGGGCTGGTAATCAAAGCCGCGCTCGGTGCGCTGGTAGTGCTGTTGATTGGTGTTTTAGCAAAAACGAAAAATTATTATATCGCCGGGCTGATTCCACTTTTCCCGACCTTTGCGCTTATCGCGCATTATATTGTTGCCAGCGAACGCGGCATTGAAGCCTTACGCGCAACCATCATTTTTAGTATGTGGTCGATTATTCCCTATTTTGTTTACCTGGTGTCGCTGTGGTATTTCACCGGAATGATGCGCTTGCCCGCCGCTTTTGTTGGTTCTGTTGCGTGTTGGGGGATAAGCGCATGGGTGTTGATTATATGCTGGATAAAGCTGCATTAACGCAGATGACGACCGCCATCAAGTGGGAAACTGCGTCCGGTGACAAAGCAACTGGTAAGTAAGTAATCGACCAGGTCGATCACTTCTTTCTCGCCAGGCGCGGTTTTCATCAGTGATTTATTCAGCGCCTGTTGTCGATATTCGGCATCATCATGTTCATTAAACAGGATCAGCGATGGCGCAATAGAATTCACTTTCACTTCCGGTGCCAGCTTGCGGGCAAACGAGCGGGTCATATTATCCAGTGCCGCTTTGCTTGCAGCATACGCAATATGTTTGTCGCTACCGCGCTCCACCACATAATCGGTAAAGTGAATGATATCGCTGGCGGCGTGTCCGTGCCCACGCAGTAATCTTTCCAGCGCATGGTTGAGCAGGTATGGGGTATTAACGTGGATCTGCATCATGCAAGCCAGTACGTCGGCCAGTGGCGCACCCGGTTTTTCCGCCATCCACGCACTGGCGTTATGCAAAATAGCACGCAGACCATGGGTGCTTTTTAGTACTTCATCGGCAAACGCCATCACACCGTCGTTGGTCGAAAAATCAGCCTGAATACACTGCGCACCTGCATTAATCAGTCCATCAATGGCTGGATAGTGTGTCCGATAGCTGACAATCACCGGTTGCTTTTGATTAATGAAATGCCATGCGAGGGCGAGGCCGATGCGACGACCTCCGCCAGTAATTAATATTGGCAAGGGCTGGGTTTTACCCATCGTTATCTCCTTTGCTATCCAACGATGGGATGAACGTTATCCCACCAGCATCCAGGTCGCCGGAACTGAGGCAATTAACAGCATGCCAATCAGCACCATTTCCTGACGGTTCAGTACATTATCATGGGTATGCGTTTTGCGCGCGTACAGGAAAACCAGCAGCCCCGGTGCATACAGAACAACGGATAACAGCAAGTGCATTGGACCAGAGGCGTACAATAACCATAAGCCATAAATGCAGGCACCGACACCTACCGCTTTATGCAGTGGACGGGTTGCGATTTTCAGCAAGAACGCGCCGACCAGGAAATAGGGCACCAGAATCATTTCTGAGGCGATGGTCAGCAACGTGTTGTAATCGGAACCGGTCAGCCAGATGAGTACCAGACAAATTTGCACGCAGATGTTGGTCAACCACAGTGAGGCGGATGGCGCAGCTTGTGCGTTCTGGCGCGCAAAAATGCGCGGGAATGCTTTATGAGTGGCGGCCAGGAACGGTACTTCTGCTGCCATGATGGTCCAGCTTAAGTACGCGCCGCAAACGGAAACGATCAAACCGGCAGCGATGATGATTTCGCCCCATGGTCCCATCATTTCCACCATCAGACCGGCCATTGACGGGTTACGAATTTCAGCCAGTTCAGGACGTGCCACCACACCCAGCGAAAGCAGCGTTACCAGCAAGTAAACGCCCAGAGCGGAGAGAACCGCCAGCAGTGTCGCTTTGCCAACATCACGTTTATTATGCGCACGCGCAGAAACAACCACGGCACCTTCCACACCAATGAAAACCCACAGGGTGATCAGCATGGTGTTTTTCACCTGTTCCCAAACGGGTACGCCAAGTGCAAGTCCGGTGAAGTCGAGCTTGAAGGTATCCAGTTTGAACATCATCATCGCCAGCACAACAAACAGACCCAGCGGCAACAATTTTGCCAGTGTCGCCACCAGGTTAATGCTGGCAGCGGTTTGCACCCCGCGCAGGATCAAAAAGTGAACAATCCACAATAAAGCCGATGCACCGACTATCGATTGCCAGGTATTACCATCGCCAAACAGGCGCAATTCCGGCGTGTCCGTAAAAAAGCTTAACGCGGAAAAAACGATCACCAGATAGGAGACGTTGGCGATGACTGCGCACAGCCAGTATCCCCATGCGGAACAAAAGCCGATTAGCTCGCCAAACCCTTCGCGGGCATAGGTAAAGATACCGCCGTCAAGTTCGGGACGAATGCGCGTGAGGATCAGCATGGCAAAGGCCAGCAATAAAATGCCAGCGCCAGTAATACCCCAGCCGATGAGCAGTGCTGCCGGGCTGGCAACTGCCGCCATATTTTGCGGCAGACTGAAAACACCCGCGCCCAGCATTGAGCTTAATACCAGCGCGGTGAGTGCGCTCAGTCCCAGTTTCTTTTCCATCGATATCCAGTGATTAAAACGTGATAAGAAGAATAAATATTAGGGCAAAACGCATAAAAATGGAGTTTGCCACTGAAGCGCGGGATTTTACGAAGAGATGTGTCTGCATGCAATGGTCGCGGGGAAATTTGTGACTAAAAATGCGAAAGGCGGCATCAAGCCGCCTTATAGGAGTAACTGAATAGTTATTTATACAGATCTGCGCTGACGGTCAGGTTATTACCACGTTCCTGCCACTGGCGGGTGATGTGGTAATACTTAGCACCTTTCTTCGCGGCACGTTTCGCAACCTGATAGGAGACTTCAGTCATGTTGCCGTAGTTGCCAGAGAATTTGATGCTGTCGAACGGGACCATCATCGCTGCGGTCGCTTTGTTCAGTTCTTCGACTTTAGTGCCATCCGGGAGCGTGACGGTGTAACGCCCGCCTTTTGATGACTGGGTTTCAAAGAAGCGACCGACTTCAGAACTTGGTGATGCGGTAGTCGCAACACCCGGGATCTCAACTTTCTTCGCGGCTTCGCCACCGGCAGCCAGAGCTGCACGTCCTGCTTCGGAATCTGCCGGGATCACATCCGGGCTCTGGACGATACGTTTCTTAGCATCTTTTTTATAGATGAATGCAGTAATACGCTGGTTGCCGCCCTGGTTGGCATCGATTTGACGAACGATGTAGAAAGAGTAGGCACCTTTCGCTTTTGCCGCTTTGGTGATGGCATCATTGACTTCTGGCTGGCTACGATAGAAGCCCTGGACGGTGACCGTGTCAAACGGTTCAATCAGAACAGCCTGATCTTTCGGCAGTTCGACAACACCGTTAATTACGCGATTACTTGTTTCTTCTGCTTTTTCAGCATCGGCTTTATAGAGGTCAGCGACCACACGCCAGTTACCGCTGTTACCAAAATCAGAAGTGTCGACAACATAAAAAGAGGCGGCACCTTCTTTATCTGCGCGACGAGAAACGGCTTTCACCGCTTCGCCAATAGCATTAAAACGACCGGTAACCACTACACGGTCAAAAGGTTTAACCGCTGCCGCTTGCTCCGGTGTCAGTTCTGTTGCTGCGTTAACGGAGAATGCCGTAGCAGAAAGCAGTGCCGACGCCAGGAGGGTGTTCTTAAGCTTCATAAAAATAATCCTTCGCCTTGCGCAAACCAGGTACTGGTATTGTTATTAACGAGAAACGTGGCTGATTATTGCATTTAAACGGTGTAACTGTCTGCGTCATTTTTCATATCACATTCCTTAAGCCAATTTTAATCCTGCTCAAATGACCGTCTATGCTTAAAAAACAGCCGTATCAGCATCATTACTACTGAAGCAACTGAATTGTATAAGTTAATTTAATGTTAAGTAGTGATTCGTGCCGGGGCGATGTCTCGTTTTACCCGACCGTCGAAGACAATTATCAGTCTTTATCCGGCGTTCTAAGGTGTTTATCCCACTATCACGGCTGAATCGTTAATATTTTGCGAGTTCACGCCGAAATACTGATTTTTGGCGCTAGATCACAGGCATAATTTTCAGTACGTTATAGGGCGTTTGTTACTAATTTATTTTAACGGAGTAACATTTAGCTCGTACATGAGCAGCTTGTGTGGCTCCTGACACAGGCAAACCATCATCAATAAAACCGATGGAAGGGAATATCATGCGAATTGGCATACCAAGAGAACGGTTAACCAATGAAACCCGTGTTGCAGCAACGCCAAAAACAGTGGAACAGCTGCTGAAACTGGGTTTTACCGTCGCGGTAGAGAGCGGCGCGGGTCAACTGGCAAGTTTTGACGATAAAGCGTTTGTGCAAGCGGGCGCTGAAATTGTAGAAGGGAATAGCGTCTGGCAGTCAGAGATCATTCTGAAGGTCAATGCGCCGTTAGATGATGAAATTGCGTTACTGAATCCTGGGACAACGCTGGTGAGTTTTATCTGGCCTGCGCAGAATCCGGAATTAATGCAAAAACTTGCGGAACGTAACGTGACCGTGATGGCGATGGACTCTGTGCCGCGTATCTCACGCGCACAATCGCTGGACGCACTAAGCTCGATGGCGAACATCGCCGGTTATCGCGCCATTGTTGAAGCGGCACATGAATTTGGGCGCTTCTTTACCGGGCAAATTACTGCGGCCGGGAAAGTGCCACCGGCAAAAGTGATGGTGATTGGTGCGGGTGTTGCAGGTCTGGCCGCCATTGGCGCAGCAAACAGTCTCGGCGCGATTGTGCGTGCATTCGACACCCGCCCGGAAGTGAAAGAACAAGTTCAAAGTATGGGCGCGGAATTCCTCGAGCTGGATTTTAAAGAGGAAGCTGGCAGCGGCGATGGCTATGCCAAAGTGATGTCGGACGCGTTCATCAAAGCGGAAATGGAACTCTTTGCCGCCCAGGCAAAAGAGGTCGATATCATTGTCACCACCGCGCTTATTCCAGGCAAACCAGCGCCGAAGCTAATTACCCGTGAAATGGTTGACTCCATGAAGGCGGGCAGTGTGATTGTCGACCTGGCAGCCCAAAACGGCGGCAACTGTGAATACACCGTGCCGGGTGAAATCTTCACTACGGAAAATGGTGTCAAAGTGATTGGTTATACCGATCTTCCGGGCCGTCTGCCGACGCAATCCTCACAGCTTTACGGCACAAACCTCGTTAATCTGCTGAAACTGTTGTGCAAAGAGAAAGACGGCAATATCACTGTTGATTTTGATGATGTGGTGATTCGCGGCGTGACCGTGATCCGTGCGGGCGAAATTACCTGGCCGGCACCGCCGATTCAGGTATCAGCTCAGCCGCAGGCGGCACAAAAAGCGGCACCGGAAGTGAAAACTGAGGAAAAATGTACCTGCTCACCGTGGCGTAAATACGCGTTGATGGCGCTGGCAATCATTCTTTTTGGCTGGATGGCAAGCGTTGCGCCGAAAGAATTCCTTGGGCACTTCACCGTTTTCGCGCTGGCCTGCGTTGTCGGTTATTACGTGGTGTGGAATGTATCGCACGCGCTGCATACACCGTTGATGTCGGTCACCAACGCGATTTCAGGGATTATTGTTGTCGGAGCACTGTTGCAGATTGGCCAGGGCGGCTGGGTTAGCTTCCTTAGTTTTATCGCGGTGCTTATAGCCAGCATTAATATTTTCGGTGGCTTCACCGTGACTCAGCGCATGCTGAAAATGTTCCGCAAAAATTAAGGGGTAACATATGTCTGGAGGATTAGTTACAGCTGCATACATTGTTGCCGCGATCCTGTTTATCTTCAGTCTGGCCGGTCTTTCGAAACATGAAACGTCTCGCCAGGGTAACAACTTCGGTATCGCCGGGATGGCGATTGCGTTAATCGCAACCATTTTTGGACCGGATACGGGTAATGTTGGCTGGATCTTGCTGGCGATGGTCATTGGTGGGGCAATTGGTATCCGTCTGGCGAAGAAAGTTGAAATGACCGAAATGCCAGAACTGGTGGCGATCCTGCATAGCTTCGTGGGTCTGGCGGCAGTGCTGGTTGGCTTTAACAGCTATCTGCATCATGACGCGGGAATGGCACCGATTCTGGTCAATATTCACCTGACGGAAGTGTTCCTCGGTATCTTCATCGGGGCGGTAACGTTCACGGGTTCGGTGGTGGCGTTCGGCAAACTGTGTGGCAAGATTTCGTCTAAACCATTGATGCTGCCAAACCGTCACAAAATGAACCTGGCGGCTCTGGTCGTTTCCTTCCTGCTGCTGATTGTATTTGTTCGCACGGACAGCGTCGGCCTGCAAGTGCTGGCATTGCTGATAATGACCGCAATTGCGCTGGTATTCGGCTGGCATTTAGTCGCCTCCATCGGTGGTGCAGATATGCCAGTGGTGGTGTCGATGCTGAACTCGTACTCCGGCTGGGCGGCTGCGGCTGCGGGCTTTATGCTCAGCAACGACCTGCTGATTGTGACCGGTGCGCTGGTCGGTTCTTCGGGGGCTATCCTTTCTTACATTATGTGTAAGGCGATGAACCGTTCCTTTATCAGCGTTATTGCGGGTGGTTTCGGCACCGACGGCTCTTCTACTGGCGATGATCAGGAAGTGGGTGAGCACCGCGAAATCACCGCAGAAGAGACAGCGGAACTGCTGAAAAACTCCCATTCAGTGATCATTACTCCGGGGTACGGCATGGCAGTCGCGCAGGCGCAATATCCTGTCGCTGAAATTACTGAGAAATTGCGCGCTCGTGGTATTAATGTGCGTTTCGGTATCCACCCGGTCGCGGGGCGTTTGCCTGGACATATGAACGTATTGCTGGCTGAAGCAAAAGTACCGTATGACATCGTGCTGGAAATGGACGAGATCAATGATGACTTTGCTGATACCGATACCGTACTGGTGATTGGTGCTAACGATACGGTTAACCCGGCGGCGCAGGATGATCCGAAGAGTCCGATTGCTGGTATGCCTGTGCTGGAAGTGTGGAAAGCGCAGAACGTGATTGTCTTTAAACGTTCGATGAACACTGGCTATGCTGGTGTGCAAAACCCGCTGTTCTTCAAGGAAAACACCCACATGCTGTTTGGTGACGCCAAAGCCAGCGTGGATGCAATCCTGAAAGCTCTGTAACCCTGACGGCCTCTGCTGAGGCCGTCACTCTTTATTGAGATCGCTTAACAGAACGGCGATGCTTTGACCTCCCGCTGTTTGTTCAAGCGCAATTTTGACAATAATTGTCAACGGCACGGAAAGCAGCATACCCACCGGTCCTAACAACCATCCCCAAAAAATCAACGACAAAAATACCACCAATGTGGAAAGCCCCAGCCCACGCCCCATGATACGCGGCTCCAGAATATTGCCGAAGACCAGATTAATCAGCAGATATCCCGCCAGCACCAGCAACGCTTCGTAGAAGCCATTAAACACCAGTACCTGAGCGATAGGGGGGATTGCCGCGAGGACTGAACCAATATTCGGGATGTAATTAAGCGCAAAGGCCAGCAATCCCCAGACAAAAGCGAAGCGAACATCGAGTGCGGCGAGCATCGCCCAGGCGACCAGGCCGGTGATGATGCTGATGGCTGTTTTCAGCACCAGATAATGAGAAACACTGTCAATCGCACGTTGAATCGCCGCCATCCCTTCAACCGGACGCGCCATCATTTGCTGAAATTTTCCGGGCAATTGTGGCACTTCGAGCAGCATAAACAGCACCGTCAGCAGCAATAAAAATATTGATGACATGGCATTAGATAACTGCGTCAATAAGTTGGTGAGCAACGTCATCGCCGCGTTCGGATCAATATAATGCGCCAGCTGGTCAACTGAGACGTCAATCCCTACGCGTTGCAACAACGGTTCAAGCGCTTGCAGCGGCGTCATAATAGAGTTGCGATATTGCGGTAACGTCCGCGTCAACTCGTTGAGCGCGGAACCCAGATAAGCTAATAGCAACACCATCGCCATCACGATGATGGTCATCAAAATCGACACCGCCAGTACACGCGGCACACGCCAGCGGACCATGTGTTGCACCAGCGGGTTAAGAATAACAGCAATAAATAATGCGAGAATAAACGGCACGATGATCTCGGCGGCAAAACGGATACCACAGAGAATAATGACCAGCATTCCCAACATAATGACGATTTTTAGGCCATTGAGCGTGATGATCGGCTTTGCCATGCTTGTCCCCGTTTTTTCTTCCTTTGCTAATAATAATGTCTTTTTCGCTCCGTCATCATAACGAAAATCAAACCGCTCAGGTAAAGAAGTGAAAATATTTTGAGTTAATTCTTAAGCTATGATACAAATCAGGCGTGTTCAACTACCGAGGACAATTATCATCCGCGATGACGAGAAGCAACACTGCGGATAATTGTAATATTATGGACAATTTGTTCAGGACGTTATTTTCTACATTTACCCATCTTCGTACCTCATCCACTATCTTGCTCGTAGGTGAGCAGCACTGGCGCAACGCGCTTTAGTCCTTTCTTCTGCCAAAGCTTGCGCTATGCGCGGGGCTTGACCACTTTACTTTGGTTTCGCTGAATTAAGCGAAAATTAAAATAATTCTCTTGCAGGAGAAGGACAATGTATATTTATTGGATTTTATTAGGTCTGGCTATTGCTACAGAAATTACCGGTACGCTGTCAATGAAATGGGCGAGCGTCAGTGAGGGAAATGGCGGCTTTATTTTAATGCTGGTGATGATTTCTCTGTCGTATATATTTCTCTCTTTCGCCGTTAAAAAAATCGCCTTAGGCGTAGCTTATGCGCTGTGGGAAGGTATCGGTATTTTATTTATTACCTTGTTTAGCGTTTTGTTATTCGACGAAAGTTTATCGCTGATGAAAATTGCCGGGTTAACCACCCTGGTCGCCGGGATTGTGTTGATAAAATCAGGTACCCGTAAAGCGCGTAAACCTGAACTGGAGGTGAACCATGGCGCAGTTTGAATGGGTTCACGCCGCCTGGCTGGCATTGGCAATCGTGCTGGAAATCGTTGCTAACGTCTTTTTGAAATTTTCTGACGGCTTTCGTCGCAAAATATTTGGCTTGCTCTCCCTGGCGGCGGTGCTGGCTGCCTTTAGTGCGCTTTCTCAAGCCGTTAAAGGGATCGACTTGTCTGTCGCTTATGCATTGTGGGGCGGGTTTGGTATTGCCGCCACGTTAGCCGCAGGTTGGATCTTGTTTGGTCAACGGTTAAATCGTAAAGGCTGGATTGGCCTGGTCTTGCTGTTGGCTGGAATGATCATGGTGAAACTTGCCTGATGAAGACGCTGCCCGCGCTGTCGGGCAGCGTTTGAACATTATTTTTGCGACAGTTGATCCAGCTTGTCGCGAAAACCGGTAACAGAAATGGCCCGGTTATCGGCGCGCCAGCGATCTTTCGCGGCAGGAGCCGAACTTTGCACCCCAATTAATTGCCAGCCGTCATCGGTATGCAACATCAGAGGCGAACCGCTGTCACCCGGCAAGGTATCGCACTGATGTGACATCACCGACGTTTGCGCCCAGCCAGTCACTTCACAGTTTTGATGACTGTACAACGTATCGAGATGATCTTCAGGGTAGCCTGCCTGAGTCACTTTACGACCTGCCGCTTTTAATGCGGCGGTAAGCGCGGCTTTATCTCCCTCAAATAACGGCAACGGCGTAATGCCAGAAGGGGGATTACGTAGCACAATCAATCCGAAGTCCCACGGCGCGGCTGCGGGAGGTACAATCCAACCATCCCCATCTGCTTTTAACCGCTTTCCCAGTGTCGGATCAACGCGGCCTTCTATGTCGTGGATCTCATAGCGCCAAAGACCTTTATTTGACACAAAACGCAGCGCCACTGCTTTATCGGCTTTACCCTTTGGAGGTGTCAATAAACAGTGTCCTGCCGTTAATGCCAGATTGGGTGCAATCAGCGTCGCCGTACATAAATTGCCGCTGGCCGTTTCCAGTTGCCCAACCGCATCCCACGGTGATTGGGTCGTGTCATTCACTGGCACACGATCATCATGACCAAAAAACAGGGTGCTGACCTCATCGTTTGCCGATCTGGCAACGTCTGGTTTATCTGCAAACACAAAAGCAGACGTCAAACTAATTGCACCCAACACTACAGCAATGGTTGTACGCATATCACACTCTGGTGGGTAATTATGATTATTAAAAGCAAACCCTCATAAATACTATAGACGGGACGGGATGAAAGTGGGAGTAAAATCAGATAACTACAATCAGGAAAGATAAAAACGGGCGGCAATCAGTGCGCATAAAATAAGGATGATCAGAATGAACTCAAAGCGATAACGGCCCACCATACTACCCTCCGCTAAAGGCGGTGCTAAACGTTACCCGCTTAGCACCGTAATTTTCAGGCGCGAGGGGGCGCGCCAGCATTACTGTTGAAAACTTACGCTGCGGGTTGTGCAGCAGGTTTTGCCGGTTGCTGATGGCTGTGTTTCTTGGCGTGTTTCTTCGCTGCCTGCGCTTTTTGTTCAGGGGCTTTCTGTTCAGCTTTCGTATTTTTATGATGCTTTTTAGCCGCCTGCGCTTTCTGGGCAGGTGCTGCTTTATGCTGTTTTTTATGATGTGTAGTTTTCGCCGGCGCTGCTTTGGTGGTCGTCGCAGTCGGAGCAGGTGTGGTCGTAGTCTCTGCAGCAAAGGCGGCAGAAGACAGACCCATAGCAGCGGCAACAACCAGAGCTAATACTTTTTTCATTGTCATACCCTCAATTTGTTTTTTCATTTAACCCCACTGTGGGGCCGTTGAAATAACTATATCCCTGGGAATGGCAGACTTCCGTGAGTGGTTGGTTTCAGCGTGTAACGATATGTACAAACGCTGAATAAATTACAGCGTTGATAATAACGTATTGTGACTTAAGGGAAATTTAGCTACCAATAATAGTAGTCTTGATCGGGTTAACTATTTTACTACTTACAAAGCAGTAGAATAACTGCGCATCAGTAATAAATGACACACAGCAAAATGAATCCGTTTATTTGGGTACTTATAATCCTGATGACGCTAGACGCGCTGCGGGAATTGGCTGGCGCTTCGTCTATTTTAGGATGGCTATTAACGTTGGTTTGAGCTGGCAATAAGTCCGGACGGGTATTTACCGCAGTCCGGACTTATTTTTCAGGCGTGCAGACGACGATGCAAACGCGTCCCGACCAGCAGAGCAATGACCAGCATCAGAGCAATAAATGCGCCGACGCCGTTCCAGCCATAGTTATGCCAGAAAACACCACCCAGCGTCCCGGCAATACTCGACCCCAGATAGTAACTGAACAGATACAGCGAGGAGGCCTGGCCTTTAGCGCGTTTTGCGCGGGGGCCGATCCAGCTGCTGGCTACTGAGTGGGCTGCGAAGAATCCTGCTGAGAAGAGTAACATTCCGGCAAAGATCAGCCACAGCGAGCTGAATAAGGTCATCAGTAAACCAAACAGCATAACCCCCGTCGAAAACAACATCACTGGACCACGCCCATAGCGGGTGGTCATGGTTCCGGCTTTGGGTGAGCTCCATGTACCGGTCAAATAAGCCAGCGATAATAAGCCAACCACGGCCTGACTGACATGCCAGGGGGAGAGCATCAACCGATAGCCGATGTAATTAAACAGCGTGACGAACGACCCCATCAGCAAAAAGCCTTCTGCGAACAATAACGGTAATCCCCGGTCACGCCAGTGCAGACGAAAGTTGATAAACAACGTCTTAGGGCGCAGCGAAGTCGGGCGAAAATGGCGTGATTCAGGGAGGATTTTCCAGAACATCAACGCCGAGGCCAGCGCGAAACAACCGATTGCCGCCAGAGCAATTCGCCAGTTGAAAAAGTCCGTGAAGACACCGCTAATTAAGCGTCCGCTCATGCCGCCAATTGAGTTGCCGCTGATATACAACCCCATTGAAAAGGCCACGAAACTGGGATGGATTTCCTCGCTAAGATAAGTCATGCCAACAGCTGCCACGCCACTTAACGAAAGCCCAATCAAGGCGCGTATAATCAAAATGCCGTGCCAGCTGGTCATCATTGTCGAAAGTAACGTACAAATGGAGGCCAACAGTAGCGCCGTGACCATCACTGGTTTGCGACCAATGGCATCGGATAGCGGGCCAGTAAACAGCAAACCAATAGCCAACATCGCCGTGGAAATGGACAGTGAAATACTACTGTTCGCGGGGGTTAAGCCAAACTCCTGCGAAAGCACCGGAAGGATAGGCTGCACACAATAGAGAAGTGCAAATGTTGCCAGTCCGGCAGAGAACAGCGCCAGGGTGACGCGCATAAATTGCGGCGTACCGCGTTTAATAAATTGATTTGGCTGAGAAATGCTTTGCTTGTCAGTGTCGCTTGCCGGAGCGCCATCAACAGTTGTAGTACGGCTCACTTGAAATCCTTGCTAAATATGCCTGTAGATCAGGCTTATACATAGGGTAGGAAAATCGAATTGTTCTGTCTAATATATTAATAATCTCAAATAAGATGTTTTAAATATGAATATTGAACTTCGTCATCTGCGTTACTTTGTTGCTGTTGCGGAAGAGCTACATTTCGGGCGCGCCGCTGCCCGCCTGAATATTTCGCAACCGCCGCTAAGTCAGCAGATTCAGGCGCTGGAGCAACAAATTGGTGCCCGACTGCTGGCACGAACCAATCGCAGTGTATTGCTGACGGCAGCAGGAAAACAGTTTCTTGCAGATAGTCGGCAAATCCTGTCTATGGTGGATGACGCTGCCGCTCGCGCTGAAAGGCTGCATCAGGGTGAAGCGGGGGAGTTGCGCATTGGTTTTACTTCGTCGGCTCCTTTTATTCGGGCGGTGTCCGATACGTTATCGCTGTTTCGCCGTGATTATCCTGATGTCCATTTACAAACCCGCGAAATGAACACTCGCGAGCAAATCGCTCCGCTCATTGAAGGAACGCTGGATATGGGATTGCTGCGTAACACAGCGTTACCGGAGTCGCTTGAACACGCAGTCATCGTCCATGAACCGCTTATGGCGATGATCCCGCACGATCATCCCCTGGCAAATAACCCGAATGTAACGCTGGCTGAACTGGCGAAAGAACCCTTTGTCTTTTTTGATCCGCACGTCGGGACAGGGCTGTATGACGATATTCTCGGGCTGATGCGACGTTACCATTTGACGCCCGTCATCACTCAGGAGGTGGGCGAGGCAATGACCATCATCGGTCTGGTTTCCGCCGGTCTGGGTGTTTCAATTTTGCCTGCGTCATTTAAACGTGTTCAGCTCAACGAAATGCGCTGGGTGCCGATTGCTGAAGAGGATGCGGTTTCTGAAATGTGGTTGGTCTGGCCGAAACATCATGAACAAAGTCCGGCTGCGCGTAACTTTCGTATTCATCTGCTGAATGCTCTCAGGTGAGGGAAATTTCAGCGAAAAAGCCCGAAAAATGTGCTGTTAATCACATGCCTAAGTAAAAATTTGACGACACGTATTGAAGTGCTTCACCATAGCCTACAGATTATTTCGGAGCGCGAAAATATAGGGAGTATGCGGTGGTTGCTGAAAACCAGCCTGGGCACATTGATCAAATAAAGCAGACCAACGCGGGCGCGGTTTATCGCCTGATTGATCAGCTTGGTCCAGTCTCGCGTATCGATCTTTCCCGTCTGGCGCAACTGGCTCCTGCCAGTATCACTAAAATTGTCCGTGAGATGCTCGAAGCACACCTGGTGCAAGAGCTGGAAATCAAAGAAGCGGGGAACCGTGGCCGTCCGGCGGTGGGGCTGGTGGTTGAAACTGAAGCCTGGCACTATCTTTCTCTGCGCATTAGTCGCGGGGAGATTTTCCTTGCTCTGCGCGATCTGAGCAGCAAACTGGTGGTGGAAGAGTCGCAGGAACTGGCGTTAAAAGATGACTTGCCATTGCTGGATCGTATTATTTCCCATATCGATCAGTTTTTTATCCGCCACCAGAAAAAACTTGAGCGTCTAACTTCGATTGCCATAACCTTGCCGGGAATTATTGATACGGAAAATGGTATTGTACATCGCATGCCGTTCTACGAGGATGTAAAAGAGATGCCGCTCGGCGAGGCGCTGGAGCAGCATACCGGCGTTCCGGTTTATATTCAGCATGATATCAGCGCATGGACGATGGCAGAGGCCTTGTTTGGTGCCTCACGCGGGGCGCGCGATGTGATTCAGGTGGTTATCGATCACAACGTGGGGGCGGGCGTCATTACCGATGGTCATCTGCTACACGCAGGCAGCAGTAGTCTCGTGGAAATAGGCCACACACAGGTCGACCCGTATGGGAAACGCTGTTATTGCGGGAATCACGGCTGCCTCGAAACCATCGCCAGCGTGGACAGTATTCTTGAGCTGGCACAGCTGCGTCTTAATCAATCCATGAGCTCGATGTTACATGGACAACCGTTAACCGTGGACTCATTGTGTCAGGCGGCATTGCGCGGCGATCTACTGGCAAAAGACATCATTACCGGGGTGGGCGCGCATGTCGGGCGCATTCTTGCCATCATGGTGAATTTATTTAACCCACAAAAAATACTGATTGGCTCACCGTTAAGTAAAGCGGCAGATATCCTCTTCCCGGTCATCTCAGACAGCATCCGTCAGCAGGCCCTTCCTGCGTATAGTCAGCACATCAGCGTTGAGAGTACTCAGTTTTCTAACCAGGGCACGATGGCAGGCGCTGCACTGGTAAAAGACGCGATGTATAACGGTTCTTTGTTGATTCGTCTGTTGCAGGGTTAACATTTTTTAACTGTTCTACCAAAATTTGCGCTATCTCAATTTGGGCCAGGAAAGCATAACTTAGACTTTCAAGGTTAATTATTTTCCTGGTTTATATTTGTGAAGCATAACGGTGGAGTTAGTGATGCTGAAGCGTTTCTTTATTACCGGTACAGACACTTCTGTAGGGAAAACGGTGGTTTCCCGCGCATTGCTACAAGCGTTAGCCTCCCAGGGAAAAACGGTTGCGGGATATAAACCCGTAGCGAAGGGGAGCAAAGAGACACCCGAAGGGCTGCGTAATAAAGATGCCCTGGTGTTGCAGAGTGTTTCAACCATCGAACTGCCTTATGAAGCAGTTAATCCTATCGCGTTAAGCGAAGAAGAAAGTAGCGTGGCGCACAGTTGCCCAATCAATTACACCCTCATTTCAAACGGCCTGGCAAACCTGACCGAAAAAGTCGATCATGTCGTGGTAGAAGGGACTGGCGGCTGGCGCAGTCTGATGAATGATTTGCGTCCACTCTCTGAATGGGTAGTGCAGGAACAACTGCCGGTGTTGATGGTTGTCGGTATTCAGGAAGGTTGCATTAACCATGCACTGCTAACAGCTCAGGCGATCGCCAACGACGGGCTGCCGCTCATTGGCTGGGTGGCTAACCGAATCAACCCAGGACTGGCGCATTATGCGGAAATCATTGATGTGCTGGGTAAAAAACTTCCGGCACCGCTCATTGGTGAACTGCCTTATCTGCCGCGCGCCGAACAGCGTGAACTGGGGCAATACATCCGCTTAGCTATGCTGCGCAGTGTGCTGGCGGTAGATAGAGTCACGGTGTAACGTCCGCGAAATTACCGACGCAATTACGCAGGCAATCAATAAACCGGGGAGTAGCTGATACTCCCCGGTCATTTCACATATCATCAACGTCGACATAATCGGCGCGTGCGTGGTCGCCGCCAACAGTGTCGCCATCCCGGTCAATCCGAGTAAAAGTGTAATTTCTTCGCCATCAGGGAACCATAATCCCAGGCTACGACCATACAACATGCCAATGGCAAGACCGATAAATAGCGTCGGTGTAAAGACCCCACCGGGTGCGCCGGAACCGCTACTCGCCAGCACGGCACACAGTTTACAAAGGAAGATCCCGGCAATGATCATTAACAGTGGTGGGGCGGTTAAAAAGGATTGTACGGTGCTATAGCCGTTGCCCCACACTGCAGGTGTGAACAGGGAAAGCAGACCCACGATCAACCCGCCTAGTGCCAGTTGCCAGGGCGGCGCAAGTTTGAGACTCACAAATCCACGATGACAGGCGTTCATTAACGTTAACAACAGTGGTCCGCACAGACCTGCCAGCACACCTGTACTGATAATCAGCGCATAGTCACGAGCCTGAACCGTCACTGAGAGTTGTACGTTGTAGAGTAACGCGTCGCTATGATTAATCAGATTGCTAACCAGCAATGCCACGACGGCGGAAATAATCACCGGGCCGAGAGAGGCCAACATCATAGTGCCAAACAGCACTTCGGCTATAAATAAACTGCCAGCAAGCGGGGCACGATAGGCCGCAGCCATTCCCGCCGCGGCCCCACAGGCGATCCATAATTTCCACTCCTGGCGTGGCGTAAAACGTTGGGCAAAACAGGAGGCGGCAAGGGCAGCTAAAAGAATCATCGCACCTTCACGACCAATTGCACTGCCGCTGGTTACTACCAGCAGAGAGGCAAGCGATTTAACCAGGCTTGCTGCGTAATCGAACTGTCCATCGGTTTGCAACGCTTCCATGTAATCGGTCGGCGCATGAGGGCGTTGTTGGGTAAATTTCTGCCAGCCCATCAGCAACAAACCCGCCGCCAGTCCGCCGAGCGCCGGAGTTAGCAACCGTCGCCAGGGGGAAAGGTTTGTCGCTGCATTGACCAGACTGCCGGAGTCATTATTGAGGAACAACCACTCCAGTAGCAGCATCGCATGACGAAACCCGGCAACGGCAAAGGCCGCGAGAATACCGACGACTGTTGCGATAAGCAGACGGCGGAACATAGTGCGCAGATCCGGATAGATGTGTAGATGATGCATGAGCAGAAATGGGCAATGAAACACGGGCGACTATTTTGCGGCAAAAGAGGCCAGCCGCAAAAGCAGTGCGTGCTTTAAGAGATAAAAAAACGTGACACTGTAACCTATTATTGCCGGATTGCGCGTAATCGTCACCATCCGGCAATATTACGGTGATCCTATCGAAACAGCGGTTTAACCGCGACAGGAATTAACAGTTGTGATTGCCATTGCGCCAGCGTTAAGCGAGCCAGTTCACCCAGTGCACGGTAGAAAGGGTGTTCTGCTTTTTCGATAAAAACATCAAGAAAACGTGTTGACCACGGAAAAAGGTGCCATGCCAGCAATTCTTCGCATTCTGTCTGGCGACCATTCTCCGCCAACCACGCAGCCATCAACAGCAGTGAACCAAAATGATCTTCCGGTTCGTTTTGCTTCATTTCAAACTGAATGCCTTTCTCGCGCATCCACTGACGAAGTGCCAATGTTGAATCGCCAAACAGCACAGATTCGCGATCCAGCCAGACCGACCCCCACGGCGGAGACGGCAGTGCCCACGGGCCGACAAACAAACGCTGCCAGGCCTGGGCGTGAGTCTCTTCACACTGTGTCTGAAAAGCCGTCACCAGCGGCGCTAATGACGCTTCTGGTAGAGGCCACTGAGTTTCCCAGCCGTCACTGGTGAGTACCGCAACCAGAGGTGCGGCTTCCGCACTCTCTGGAGCGTAATAAAACAGCGCGCCCAACACGCGCGCCGCGACAGAAAAATTATCTTGCTGTGAAAAATGGGTCATTCCTAACATCCTGAAATGTGCGGGTTGCCCCGCACCAATTTGTTAACCTGCAATAGCCATTCCTACTGTCATGTGCAGGCCATAAAAGAGCACACGCCCGATCATCTCACCGCCAAGTATGAGGATTAGCCCCAGAATAAGTCCGGCAACGTGAGGTTCACGGCGACGAATGAGCGGGCAAAGCCAGCATCCAAGACCTGCGCATAACAATACCACACGCCAGACCTGTAAGGAGGCGTAATCTGGTACCAGTGCGCTGGCTTGTTGCACGGATGAGTGAATAGACGCCAGAGACAAACCTTGCAGCACAATCACCCCGGCACAAGCGATCAGCGCCAGAACGCTAATGATGGCAAATGGTGTGGTATTAAATGTAACGCGAGCTGCCCGCAGAATTGCGGCAGCAAGTATTGGACCGCTCAACAATACCGTCAGGAAGAAAGCCAGCGTAGTGTAACCGTTATGCCAGGTTGGCACGGTGTCGATTTGATACACGCAGGTCATCATCCAGACGAAAATGACGCCGAGCGCCATGCTGAAAAGTAACCAGAGTTTCCCCAACGCTTGCGGCATTTTACCGATGACTGCCACCAGCCACCATAATCCGCCAACGGCAAAAAATATGGAACCGGCAGCAATCTCGTTACTCAGACCAGAAGCTCCGATTCGATTCAGCGAGTTAAACGCCCGCAGTGGCGATCCCAGGTGCATGACAGAGGCAATAAACCCGACGCCCATCAACAGCCAGAGGAAAAACATGCCACGGACAATACGCTGACGGTCTGCGTCATTTTTGGCGGCGAACCAGCCAATTCCGCTAACAATCAGCGCGCCTACTACGCATTGACCCAATACGGTAAAGATAACCAGTGGCCACTCATGCCATCCATTTCCCATTTTACACTTCCTCCGGATTAGCCAGATAACCAGTGGTATCGCCGGTCGGGCGGCTGTTGGCGTTAGGTTTGATAACGATATTGGGTTTTGTGAAATGCGCGCGCGGCAGTGGCGCGACGGCAGCAAGAGTGCCGTGCTTCTGGCGCAGCTCTTCAATTGGACCGAACTCAAGTGCACGCAGCGGGCAGGATTCGACACATATGGGTTGTTTCCCCTCGGCGACGCGCGAATAACAACCATCGCACTTCGTCATGTGCCCTTTTTCAGCATTGTACTGTGGCGCGCCGTACGGACAAGCCATGTGGCAGTAGCGGCAGCCGATACAAACATCTTCATCAACCACCACAAAGCCATCTTCACGCTTATGCATTGCGCCGCTGGGGCAGACTTTTGTACATGCGGGGTCATCGCAATGGTTACAGGAGATGGAGAGATAATAAGCGAACACGTTCTGGTGCCAGACGCCATTATCTTCCTGCCAGTCGCCGCCAGCGTATTCATAAATACGGCGGAAACTGACTTCCGGGCCAAGATCTTTAAAATCTTTGCACGCCAGTTCGCAGGTTTTACAGCCAGTACAGCGGCTGGAATCGATAAAAAATCCATATTGTGTGGTCATGGGCTACTCCTTAAACCTTTTCGATCTGGACAAGATTGCTGTGCGACGGGTTTCCCTTTGCCAGCGGTGAAGGGCGGTGAGAGGTCAGAATATTGATACTGCCGCCGTGATCGACCCGGTCACCAAACATATCCGCTTTAAGCCACGCACCTTGCCCGATGGCGGTAACGCCAGGCAGAATACGCGGAGTCACTTTTGCGGCAATCAGCATTTCTCCATTATTGTTAAATACCCGCACGGTATCGCCATGACGGATACCGCGTGCCTGAGCATCAATGGGGTTGATCCACACCTCTTGTGGGCAGGCCTGCTGTAACACATCAATATTGCCGTAGCTGGAGTGGGTACGCGCTTTGTAATGGAAGCCCGTTAACTGCAGTGGATAGGTTTTCCGCAGGGGATCGTCCCAGCCATCAAAACCTGGGGTATACGCAGGAAGGGGATGAATAATTTCATCTTTTTTCAATTCCCAGGTATCTGCAATCTTCGCCAGTCGTTCAGAATAAATTTCGATTTTCCCCGAAGGTGTTTTCAACGGGTTTGCCTGTGGATCTTCACGGAATGCGCGGAAAGCGACGTAGTGTTCTTCCGGGCATTTTTTCTTAAAGATCCCGGTCGTTTTCATCTCCTCGTAGTCGGGCATCTCAGGGTTACGTTCCTTCGTTTTCGCATGGAGATATTTGATCCATTCATGCTGACTGCGACCTTCAGTAAAGGTTTGATAAACGTCTGGTCCTAAGCGTTTGGCGACTTCACTCAGCATCCAGTAGATGGGTTTGCGTTCAAATTTTGCTGAGGTTGCGGGTTGGGCGAGGATCACATAGCCCATATTCCCTGCAGATTCATGAGAGATAAGGTCTTCTTGCTCTGTTGGCATCAGGTCGGGCAACAGGATATCGCAATACTTAGCCGAGGCCGTCATGAAGTGGTCAATGCCAACAATCATCTCGCACTTGCTGTCATCCTGAAGCACCTCATGGGTGTGATTGATGTCGCCATGTTGATTGATCAATGTGTTACTGGCGTAGCACCATAAAAACTTGATGGGGACATCCAGTTTTTCTTTTCCACGAACACCATCACGGGTCGCGGTCATTTCCGTACCATGGTCGATGGCATCTGTCCATGTAAAGACGGAAATCTGCGTTTTAACAGGATTCTCGAGCATCGGGAACCATTCTACCCCCAGATCCCAGCTACCTTCGCGTACGCCTGAGTTGCCGCCGTTTATGCCGACGTTGCCGGTGAGAACGGAAAGCATGGCAATAGCGCGGGATGTTTGCTCGCCGTTGGAATGTCGTTGTGGCCCCCAACCCTGACAAATATAAGCAGGTTTTGCTGAACCGATCTCTCGTGCCAACTGGATAATTTTTTCTGCCGGGATGCTGGTGATTTTTGCTGCCCATTCCGGCGTTTTAGCTATGCCGTCAGGCCCTTCGCCCAGAATATAGGCTTTATAATGCGCGTTACGTGGTGCGTTGGCGGGCAGCGTTTTTTCATCGTAACCAACACAATATTTGTCGAGAAATGGCTGATCGACCATGTTTTCAGTAATCAGTACCCAGGCAATCGCACAGGCCAGTGCGCCATCGGTGCCAGGGCGAATGGGCAGCCATTCATCTTCACGCCCGGCAGCAGTGTCGTTATAACGTGGATCGATGACGATCATGCGTGCGTTTGAACGTTCGCGGGCTTGCTCGACGTAGTAAGTGACACCACCGCCGCTCATCCGCGTTTCTGCCGGGTTATTTCCGAACATAACGACCAGTTTCGTATTGGCGATATCATCCGGGCTGTTGCCATCATTGGCACCGAACATATAACTCATTGCGGCACTGATCTGTGCGGTACTGTAGCTGCCATAGCGACTGAGAAAACCACCGCAAGAGTTCATCAGACGGTACGGGACGTTTGAGTTGGTGATGTTTCCGCCATCTACACCTGTTCCGTACAGGACATGTACAGCCTCATTGCCGTAATCTTTTAGGATCCGCCGAAGATTATCACTGATGGTATCCAGGGCTTCGTCCCAACTTATCCGTTCAAATTTACCTTCACCGCGCTTGCCGACGCGCTTCATGGGATATTTCAACCTATCAGGATGATTCATCCGTCGGCGGATAGAGCGCCCGCGTAAACACGCGCGAACCTGATGATTACCGTAGACGTCGTCACCTGTCGTATCAGACTCCACCCAGTACACGGTGTCATCTTTCACATGCAAACGTAACAGACAGCGGCTCCCGCAGTTAACGGTGCAGGAACTCCAGACCGCTTTCTCTTCTACCGGAACCTCTGCCGCCCGAACTATTTGGGAAAATGGCAGAGTGAAAGCACTGCTTGCCAGCGCGAGACTGCCAAGTGCGGAGGTTTTCATCAGACTTCTACGGCTGATTTCAGCCTTCATGAGCGCCTCTGTGGTATGGATTTTCATCATTACTCACTTATTGCTTTTCAAACAAAATGTCATGCCAGAATTTATGGTTGTAGTGGGTTATATTTTTTCGATCTCGACCAGATTAGTGTGCTGCGGGTTTCCCTTCGCCAGTGGTGAAGGGCGCAGAGTGGTTAGCGTATTCACACAGCCGCCATGGTCGATTTTATCGCCAGACATATTGGCCTCGTGCCAGGCTCCCTGGCCCATAGCGCTAACTCCAGGGAGAATACGTGGTGTCACTTTGGCTGGTAGCCGAACTTCGCCACGATGGTTAAACACCCGCACCATATCGCCGTTGGCAATCCCACGTTTCTGCGCATCTATAGGGTTGATCCACACCTCCTGACGGCAGGCTGCTTTCAGGACATCAATGTTGCCGTAGGTCGAGTGAGTACGGGATTTGTAATGGAAACCAAACAGTTGCAGTGGGAAGGTTCTACGTTCAGGGGAGTCCCAGCCTTCAAAGGTAGAGGCATAAACTGGCAGTGGGCTTATCACTTCATCTTTTTCCAGTTCCCAGGTACGGGCAATTTCCGCCAGCTTGCTGGAATAAATTTCAATCTTACCGGAAGGTGTTTTAAGTGGATTTGCCTCGGGGTCGTCACGAAATGCTTTGTAGGCGACAAAATGACCATTGGGATCTTTACGCTTATAGATACCCATTTTTTTCAGTTCGTCGTAAGACGGTAACGCCGGATCTTTGGCAAGCATTTTGGCGTACAGATGTTGTAACCATTGTTCCTGCGTGCGACCTTCAGTGAACTTTTGATAGACGTCAGGTCCAAGACGTTTCGCGACTTCACTCAGGATCCAGTAAATCGGTTTGCGTTCGAATTTTTCGCTGGTGACAGGCTGGAGGAAAATGAGATATCCCATGTTACCGGCGTAGTCGTTAGGAATAATATCTTCCTGCTCAACGGTCATCAGGTCTGGCAGCAGAATGTCGGCATATTTTGCCGATGAGGTCATAAAGTTTTCGATGACCACAATCATTTCGCATTTCGATTCGTCCTGCAGAATTTCATGCGTTTTGTTGATGTCAGAATGCTGATTAACGAGGGTATTTCCCGCGTAGTTCCAGATGAACTTAATGGGCACATCCAGTTTATCTTTGCCCCGGACGCCGTCGCGGATTGCCGTCATTTTGGGGCCATGATCGATAGCATCTGTCCAGCTGAAGCAGGAAATTGACGTTTTGACCGGATTATCCAGCACCGGCAGGCGCTCTATGGTAATGGTATAGGTCGATTCACGCGCGCCACTATTTCCGCCGCTGATGCCGACATTGCCCGTCAGAATAGGCAACATAGCAATAGCGCGTGCGGTCAGCTCGCCGTTTGCCTGGCGTTGTGGCCCCCAGCCCTGGCAGGTATAAGCGGGTTTTGCTGTGCCAATTTCACGCGCCAGTTTGATGATACGGTCCACCGGGATACCGGTAATTTGCGAAGCCCACTGCGGCGTTTTCGCTGTTTTATCGTCACCTTCACCAAGAATATAGGCTTTATAGTGACCATTTTTGGGTGCATCTGCGGGTAAGGTTTTTTCGTCATAGCCGACGCAGTATTTATCGAGAAAAGGTTGATCAACGAGATTTTCGTTAATCAATACCCAGGCAATACCCGCAACCAGCGCGGCATCGGTGCCCGGGCGAATAGGAAGCCATTCATCTTCACGACCAGCAGCCGTATCGGTATATCGCGGATCGATAACAATCATTTTGGCGTTCGATTTCTCGCGCGCTTTTTCAAGAAGATAAGTGATGCCACCGCCGCTCATGCGGGTTTCTGCCGGGTTGTTACCAAACATCACGACCAGCTTGCTGTTTTCAATATCCGTGGTGCTGTTGCCATCATTACTGCCGTAGGTGTAGGGCATGGCACAGGAAATTTGCGCAGTGCTGTAGGAGCCATACTGGTTGAGTGAACCGCCGTAGCAGTTCATCAGGCGTTTGACCGCCGAGGCTGATGGCGAAGAGCGGGTCATATTGCCGCCAACAATCCCCGAAGAGTACTGAATATATACAGCCTCATTGCCATATTGTTCGACGGTTTTTTTTAGACTACTGGCGATAGTATCCAGGGCTTCATCCCAGCTAATCCGTTCGAATTTGCCTTCACCGCGTTTACCCACGCGTTTCATTGGGTAATTCAAGCGATCGGGATGATTAATACGCCGGCGGATGGAGCGACCGCGCAAACAGGCGCGTACTTGATGATTGCCATACTCGTCGTTGCCGGTGTTGTCAGTTTCCACCCAGATCACTTCATTATCTTTAACATGTAGACGAAGTGCACAGCGGCTACCACAGTTGACGGAACAGGCACCCCAGACCACTTTCTCGCTGGCCTGTTGTACCGCTGCCGCTGCACTGCGTAGGGTGAACGGTAAAGAAAAACCGCCTGCAGCCAGCGCCAGAGAACCTATCGCGGTAGATTTAACGAGTGTTCTGCGGCTGATGCCCACCATTCGTTCATTTTTGGACATAACTCACTCCCTGTTCTTTATCGTTATATAAATGTTTATATATTGAATATTTAGCGCGCTAACAATAGAGGGAGTCTACCCATTTTGGGTTAAGAATTATTAATCCACATCAATAGAAGGGTATGAGTAATATGGTGGGATTATGTTGTATGTTCAAATCGCCGGATGTGTCATATCCGGCGTTCAGTCGATAATGTGTTACTGCGGTTCGGCAGGCGCGCCATCCTGGCTAGACTGCGCGGGAGCAGAGACGTTACCGCTGGTGGTGCGGGTATAGAGAATTTTATGCGTATCATTAGCGCAATGGCCGACGACCTGGGAATCAGGCTGATCAACCTGGTCATTGGGTACAATACTTAACGTGAAGCTGCTTTCGGGTACGCCATTATTGATAATGCGCTGTGATATATCGCTCTGTATGCGCTCACAGGATCCCGGCGCGGCGAGTACCGCGGGTGAGGCGAGGGCGAGCAGAAGCGCGGCACAGCAGGTTGAGAGTTTCATCATAAGCTCCTTACGCGAAGATAACTTCTTTAAGCATAGCATTTAACGTGTAAAGTACTGTATTTGCTACTATGATTGAGAATCATCTCTACTCTCTGGTGACTGTTGTGAAATACAAATTACTACCATGCTTACTCGCGATATTCCTCACAGGATGTGACCGCACAGAGGTAACACTTTCATTTACCCCTGAGATGGCCAGTTTCTCTAATGAATTCGATTTTGATCCGCTGCGTGGTCCGGTAAAAGATTTCACTCAGACATTAATGGATGAGCAAGGTGAAGTGACGAAACGTGTTTCTGGGACTTTGTCGGAAGAAGGCTGTTTTGATTCACTCGAATTACTGGATCTGGAAAATAATACCGTGGTCGCTCTGGTACTGGACGCCAATTATTACCGTGATGCCGAGACGCTGGAGAAGAGAGTACGTTTACAGGGAAAATGCCAGCTAGCAGAATTACCTTCTGCCGGGGTGAGTTGGGAAACCGATGATAATGGCTTCGTGATTAAAGCCAGCAGCAAACAAATGCAGATGGAATATCGCTATGATGATCAGGGTTATCCGCTGGGTAAAACCACGAAAAGTAACGACAAAACATTATCTGTCAGCGCCACGCCATCAACGGATCCGATCAAAAAATTAGATTACACAGCGGTTACTTTACTGAATAATCAACGGGTTGGTAATGTAAAACAGAGCTGTGAATATGACAGTCACGCTAATCCGGTGGACTGTCAGCTAATCATTGTTGATGAAGGAGTAAAACCCGCCGTCGAACGGGTTTACACCATCAAAAATACGATCGATTATTATTAATGCTATTGTGCGGTCGGCTTCAGGAGAGTCTGACCCGGTGTTTTGTGCTCTGCCAGATACTGATGCTGGAATATACACATGCGAATGGCATTACGATATTGACCATTAATAAAGAACTCGTGCATCAATTCACCTTCAACCGAAAAGCCAAGCTTGCGGTAAATGTGAATCGCTTTTTCATTCTCTTTATCAACGATCAGATACAGCTTATAGAGATTGAGAACGGTAAAGCCATAGTCCATTGCTAATTTGGCGGCACGGGTTGCCAGACCTTTCCCCTGATACTCCGGGGAGATAATTATCTGAAATTCTGCGCGGCGATGAACATGGTTAATTTCCACCAGCTCCACCAGACCGGCTTTTTCGCCGTCACATTCCACCACAAAGCGCCGTTCGCTCTGATCGTGAATATGCTTATCATACAGATCAGAGAGTTCAACAAAGGCTTCGTAGGGTTCCTCAAACCAGTAACGCATCACACTGGCGTTATTGTCGAGTTGATGTACATAGCGTAAATCTTCACGCTCCAGCGGGCGTAGCTTAACACTGTGGGCGCTTGGCATAACGTGTCCTTACATTCCTTAAATCAATAACAGGTTAGGGGGTAATAACGCGGCCAGTTCGACGGTCCAGGCAGCGCAAAGTATTGGGCTCCCAGTAGGCATTGATGTTGGCGCTTTGCTCACATTTATCGCGGTTATCAAAAGCGGCGTCGGCTTTATCCCACTCTTTTTCAGTGCGTTTATTCACTTTCTGGCGCAGATTGCGCGTGTCATTCCATTGCTCTTTTTCCATAGCGGCGTGCTGGCGGCTTTGTGCACTGTCGCCAGACTCAATCACCAGTTTGTTAGTTTCGGCATGAACAGTTGTGCTCAATGCCAGTGCGCAAGGCAGCAGAATAGCGAGCAGGCCGATTCGTTTGCTGAGAGTGATTTTCATAATTCATTCCCTGTATGAATGATTAAAGGTGATTCTACACCATCCACTGCGGACGCAAAACGTACCAGGAGGGTGTTTATATTGATGATATTATGTCGCCCTATAACTATACATGATGTCAATAAGAGACAAAGATGATTAAAACAACGTTACTATTTTTTGCTACTGCGCTGTGTGAAATTATTGGATGCTTTCTGCCCTGGTTGTGGTTAAAACGAAACGCCAGTATCTGGCTGTTGCTTCCGGCGGGGATTTCACTGGCGCTGTTTGTCTGGTTGTTAACGTTGCATCCAGCGGCGAGTGGGCGTGTTTACGCGGCTTATGGTGGCGTTTATGTCTGCACGGCGTTGATGTGGCTGCGCGTTGTGGATGGCGTGAAACTGACTCTTTATGACTGGACGGGTGCGTTGATTGCGCTTTGCGGCATGTTGATCATTGTTGCGGGCTGGGGGCGCACGTAGGAACATAAATCCATTTTATCAATAAGATAAGAGGAAGTGTCAGCTGACAAAAGGTATTCTATTTCATCTTTTGTCAACCATTCACAGCGCAAATATACGCCTTTTTTTGTGATCACTCCGGCTTTTTTCAATCTTCATACTTGTATGGTAGTAGCTCAGATGCGTAGATTTCATGCATCACGACAAGCGATGCAAGGAATCGAACATGAAGATCGTAAAGGCTGAAGTTTTTGTTACCTGTCCGGGGCGTAATTTCGTCACATTAAAAATCACCACTGAGGACGGTATTACGGGCCTTGGGGATGCCACCCTCAATGGACGTGAGCTTTCCGTGGCCTCTTATTTGCAGGATCACCTTTGTCCGCAGCTTATTGGTCGCGATGCGCACCGTATCGAAGATATCTGGCAGTTTTTCTATAAAGGTGCTTACTGGCGTCGCGGTCCGGTTACGATGTCGGCCATTTCAGCGGTTGATATGGCGCTGTGGGATATTAAAGCCAAAGCTGCCAACATGCCGCTTTACCAGTTACTCGGCGGCGCGTCTCGTGAAGGGGTGATGGTTTATTGCCATACCACCGGTCACAGTATTGATGAAGCTCTGGATGATTATGCCCGTCATCAGGAGCTGGGATTCAAAGCCATCCGCGTGCAGTGCGGAATCCCTGGTATGAAAACCACCTACGGCATGTCGAAAGGTAAAGGTCTGGCTTATGAACCCGCAACCAAAGGACAGTGGCCGGAAGAGCAGCTGTGGTCGACGGAGAAATACCTCGATTTCATGCCGAAATTGTTTGACGCGGTACGTAACAAGTTTGGTTTTAATGAACATTTGCTGCATGACATGCACCATCGCTTAACGCCTATTGAAGCGGCGCGCTTTGGTAAAAGCATTGAAGATTATCGCATGTTCTGGATGGAAGACCCGACGCCTGCGGAAAACCAGGAATGCTTCCGTCTCATTCGCCAACATACCGTCACACCCATCGCAGTGGGTGAAGTCTTCAACAGCATCTGGGACTGCAAACAACTGATTGAAGAGCAACTCATCGATTATATCCGCACCACGCTGACCCATGCAGGCGGAATTACCGGTATGCGCCGGATTGCCGATTTTGCTTCGCTGTATCAGGTACGTACTGGCTCACACGGTCCTTCCGATTTGTCACCAGTCTGCATGGCTGCGGCGCTGCACTTTGATCTGTGGGTCCCCAATTTCGGTGTCCAGGAATACATGGGTTATTCCGAACAAATGCTCGAAGTCTTCCCGCACAACTGGACTTTCGATAACGGCTATATGCATCCGGGAGACAAACCGGGTCTTGGTATCGAATTCGATGAAAAGCTGGCGGCGAAATATCCCTATGAACCTGCTTATCTACCAGTCGCACGTCTGGAAGATGGCACGCTGTGGAACTGGTAAGGAGTAAGATAATGAAAAGCATATTAATTGAAAAACCGAATCAACTGGCGATTGTCGAACGTGAAATACCCACCCCGTCAGCGGGTGAAGTACGAGTAAAAGTGAAACTTGCCGGAATTTGTGGTTCAGATAGCCATATTTATCGTGGGCATAATCCTTTTGCGAAATATCCGCGCGTCATTGGTCATGAATTCTTTGGCGTCATTGATGCAGTGGGTGAAGGCGTGGAAAGCGCCAGAGTCGGTGAACGTGTTGCTGTCGATCCGGTGGTCAGCTGTGGGCATTGCTATCCGTGCTCTATAGGTAAACCGAACGTTTGTACGACACTGGCTGTATTAGGTGTGCACGCTGACGGTGGTTTCAGTGAATATGCCGTGGTTCCGGCAAAAAATGCGTGGAAAATTCCTGAAGCAGTGGCCGATCAATATGCGGTAATGATCGAACCTTTTACCATTGCGGCTAACGTAACCGGACATGGTCAACCGACTGAAAATGATACCGTTCTGGGTAATGACTCCAACTTATTGATAGTGTTTTATGTTCAGATAATGCCCGATGACTTTGTCATGCAGCTCCACCGATTTTGAGAACGACAGCGACTTCCGTCCCAGCCGTGCCAGGTGCTGCCTCAGATTCAGGTTATGCCGCTCAATTCGCTGCGTATATCGCTTGCTGATTACGTGCAGCTTTCCCTTCAGGCGGGATTCATACAGCGGCCAGCCATCCGTCATCCATATCACCACGTCAAAGGGTGACAGCAGGCTCATAAGACGCCCCAGCGTCGCCATAGTGCGTTCACCGAATACGTGCGCAACAACCGTCTTCCGGAGCCTGTCATACGCGTAAAACAGCCAGCGCTGGCGCGATTTAGCCCCGACATAGCCCCACTGTTCGTCCATTTCCGCGCAGACGATGACGTCACTGCCCGGCTGTATGCGCGAGGTTACCGACTGCGGCCTGAGTTTTTTAAGTGACGTAAAATCGTGTTGAGGCCAACGCCCATAATGCGGGCTGTTGCCCGGCATCCAACGCCATTCATGGCCATATCAATGATTTTCTGGTGCGTACCGGGTTGAGAAGCGGTGTAAGTGAACTGCAGTTGCCATGTTTTACGGCAGTGAGAGCAGAGATAGCGCTGATGTCCGGCGGTGCTTTTGCCGTTACGCACCACCCCGTCAGTAGCTGAACAGGAGGGACAGCTGATAGAAACAGAAGCCACTGGAGCACCTCAAAAACACCATCATACACTAAATCAGTAAGTTGGCAGCATCACCTGAAACGGGAATAGCTGGTGGAGATTTTGAGGATGTATTCGAAGTGGACGATGACGCAACACCTGATGAAATTCATGACGGAGCATAAGAAATTTTCTTTAACTACTGCAATTACTCATACCACGAAATAAAAGACGATGAGGAAGAACAAAGTGGCTGATTTTTGTTCAGCTAAATATAACATCAGTTTTGAAGAGCGGGATGAACTATTAATGGACTATGGTGAGTTACGCGGTGGAAGTGCTGCTGATGTCGAATCCTAGCGTGATGACTATGAAGCGGGAAAAACTCCGGTCGAAGCATATTGTGATGAGTGGGGCGATGAATGAGCGAGATTAATTATCAGGAAGGGCATGAAACGGCGGGGCAAGCAAAACCAGTGACATGGCGATATCGCTACGTGAAAAAAGGCGTTACGGACTTTCAGGGGAAGTAGTGGTCTGGTGACTGGAAATATGTACCGAAAAAAGAGGATTGTAACGACAGGCCGAACTATCAAATTCAGGCCTTATTCACTGCCTCACCAGTCCCGGTTACATCAGAAGAATTGGTTAAAGCTGTGCACTTTTATGAACAACTAAAACGCGAAAATCCACCAACATCCGGCAACTAGATTAATGGGTTAACTATGTCGGTTAAACGACCAGCCAACTGAAAAAGCGGAAACCTGATTACAGGTTGCCAGATAAGGCAATGAGCTACCTGGCGCGGAACGGACTGATAAGTATGGGGAATGTTTTACGATGAACCTTTAGACTAAAGAGTTTGTAACGCTATGTAAGTGATTTTTTCTGGTTTAGATATTTATATGTCCGGCCAAATTGAGGTGTGTTTAAATGTAATTGCACATTGATTGTAGGAGGAATAATGAAAAACGCATTGCAGTTTTTGTTTGTTGCGTTCTGGTTGTTCGCATCATGTATGCCCATCATCTTCACAGCAAGGTATATGGAAAAAGTTGATGTTTTGATATTAATATTTGGATATATAAATGCCCTTTTTTTAGGGGTGTTCATGGCGGTCATGTGCATTGAATACTGGCGGTAAATACAGCGAACTCCATTGGTTTAGTTGGATATTTACTGTGCTGGACAAAAACGGTTTGCGGGGAAATCTTAGTTAAGTAGAATGACTGCGGGTGCTTGAGGCTATCTGCCTCGGGCACGAACACCAACGGCAGGTAGAGAAAAGCCCCAGTTAACATTACGCGTCCTGCAAGACGCTTAACATTAATCTGAGGCCAATTTCATGCCAGACACATGTAGGTTAGCCTCTTACGTGCCGAAAGGCAAGGAGAAGCAGGCTATTGTTAACACCAAGCTGTAATGTCCCCTTTGAACCATTCTAAAATGTCCCCAGACAATTCTCTGGGGGATTTTTCATGACCAAAGAAACTGTTACGATGAGTCATAAGGAACTCCACCGACTTCAGATTATTCAGGAGTCAATTAATCGACATATTACTCAGGAACAAGCTGCGGCACGCATTGGCATTTCTATTCGGCAGGTTAAACGTCTGGTGCAACGGTATAGAAATGAAGGGCCTTCTGGTCTGGTTTCCCACCGACGTGGAAAGCGTCCTAATAATTCCTTTTCTACTGAATTCAGAGCAACAGTAATTTCACTCCTCAAAGGCCGTTACGCTGATTTTGGACCTACGTTTGCGTGCGAAAAATTGCGCGAGATACACGGTTTATCTTTATCCGTTGAAACTCTCAGAAAGTGGATGATAGAAGAGGGGGGTATGGCGTGAACGCCGTCGTAAAATTGCCCGTATATATCAACGCCGCATGCGACGACCATCTTACGGTGAACTGATCCAGATTGATGGCTCACCTCATGACTGGTTTGAAAATCGAGGCCCCAGATGTACACTGATCGTTTTCATTGATGATGCCACCAGTGCGTTGATGGCGTTGCGTTTTGTGCCTGCTGAAACAACCCGGGCTTACATGGAAACCCTCCGGGGTTACCTTAATGATCATGGCGTACCGCTCGCTCTCTACTCTGATAGACACAGTATATTCAGGGTAAATAACCCAGAGCGGGAAGGTGAGCTGACCCAGTTCACTCGTGCGATAAAGACACTGGGCATCGAGCCAATCCATGCCAACAGCCCGCAGGCAAAAGGGCGGGTAGAGCGCGCCAATCAGACACTACAGGACAGGCTGGTCAAAGAAATGCGGCTTCAGAATATCAGTGATATTGAAACAGCAAATGCATGGTTGCCGACCTTTATTGAAGCCTATAACAACCGGTTCGCTACGTCGCCTCGTACTACTGATAATGCTCATCTTGATGTGCACCATTCTGAAGAGGAACTGGGTTATATCTTCAGCCTACAGGCGAAGCGCGTTCTGTCTAAAAATCTCACTTTCCAGTACAAAAGCAGTGCGTTTCAGGTACGCAGTGAGGGCCGGGGATATCGACTTAGGCATTCGGTTGTTACTGTATGCGAGAACTTTGACGGTGAAATTAACGTTCTGTATGACGGGAAAGCGCTGGGCTGGGAAAAGTATGTTGATGGCCCGGAGCCTATACCACTGGATGATGAAAAGAGTGTCCATGAACGAGTGGATAATGCCCGTATTGATTTACGCTCAAAATACTATGTTAAACCTAAAGCTGACCATCCCTGGCTTACGCGCCGAACGCAAAGTCATCAGCAAGTTAAGCCCCCGAAGTTACCTAAAAAGAAGCCTGATCCCGATAAAAAAGATTGAAACCAAGATCGATTCGGTTGAGTGCATATCCATTCATAGGGTAGATTCTTAAGTCGCGTTTCTGGTGTTCATTTTCGGGTGGTTTGTTACTTGTTTTACCGGGGATATGCCAGAAACGCGCTGAGTCAGTCTGGGCGGTGCGCGTAATGAGGCGTTATGGTAAATAGCCTATGCTAATGTCCGCTAAGAGCAAGAAGCGGAAGTTGGCAGTTTTGTGGACTGTCCCCACAAAAGTGACTACAGAAATAGTTGCAATTCATAATTGATCATGGGTTGTCAGTTAAACTCGTGGCGATTTAAATAGACTAATTGGGAGTGCGTCCATTACTTATATCTTGTAATGTTAACTATCAGAAATGATACAAAGATAATATGTCTTTAAAGAAAAGGCTGATGGCGAAAAGTGGCCCGATGAGGGCCACAATACGGCTGTCACTTAGACGTAAATATCAATGGTGCCAGCGGTATTTGTATCGTCTTTTTTCTCTTCTTTTTTATCAGGCTGAACTGTCGCGTCTTTATTCTTTTTCTCTGCCTGCTGCCTTAACAACTGCTCCAGTTGAGCCCTGAGGCTTTCAATTTGCTTCTGTACCAATGCAGCCATTTCTTTTTTCTGCTGTGTCGTCATCCCCTCTTCCGATGAGATTTGATCTTACACAGCAATAGTGGACACGCGGCTAAGTGAGTAAACTCTCAGTCAGAGGTGACTCACATGACAAAAACAGTATCAACCAGTAAAAAACCCCGTAAACAGCATTCGCCTGAATTTCGCAGTGAAGCCCTGAAGCTTGCTGAACGCATCGGTGTTACTGCCGCAGCCCGTGAACTCAGCCTGTATGAATCACAACTCTACAACTGGCGCAGTAAACAGCAAAATCAGCAGACGTCTTCTGAACGTGAACTGGAGATGTCTACCGAGATTGCACGTCTCAAACGCCAGCTGGCAGAACGGGATGAAGAGCTGGCTATCCTCCAAAAGGCCGCGACATACTTCGCGAAGCGCCTGAAATGAAGTATGTCTTTATTGAAAAACATCAGGCTGAGTTCAGCATCAAAGCAATGTGCCGCGTGCTCCGGGTGGCCCGCAGCGGCTGGTATACGTGGTGTCAGCGGCGGACAAGGATAAGCACGCGTCAGCAGTTCCGCCAACACTGCGACAGCGTTGTCCTCGCGGCTTTTACCCGGTCAAAACAGCGTTACGGTGCCCCACGCCTGACGGATGAACTGCGTGCTCAGGGTTACCCCTTTAACGTAAAAACCGTGGCGGCAAGCCTGCGCCGTCAGGGACTGAGGGCAAAGGCCTCCCGGAAGTTCAGCCCGGTCAGCTACCGCGCACACGGCCTGCCTGTGTCAGAAAATCTGTTGGAGCAGGATTTTTACGCCAGTGGCCCGAACCAGAAGTGGGCAGGAGACATCACGTACTTACGTACAGATGAAGGCTGGCTGTATCTGGCAGTGGTCATTGACCTGTGGTCACGTGCCGTTATTGGCTGGTCAATGTCGCCACGCATGACGGCGCAACTGGCCTGCGATGCCCTGCAGATGGCGCTGTGGCGGCGTAAGAGGCCCCGGAACGTTATCGTTCACACGGACCGTGGAGGCCAGTACTGTTCAGCAGATTATCAGGCGCAACTGAAGCGGCATAATCTGCGTGGAAGTATGAGCGCAAAAGGTTGCTGCTACGATAATGCCTGCGTGGAAAGCTTCTTTCATTCGCTGAAAGTGGAATGTATCCATGGAGAACACTTTATCAGCCGGGAAATAATGCGGGCAACGGTGTTTAATTATATCGAATGTGATTACAATCGGTGGCGGCGGCACAGTTGGTGTGGCGGCCTCAGTCCGGAACAATTTGAAAACAAGAACCTCGCTTAGGCCTGTGTCCATATTACGTGGGTAGGATCAATTTTCCCAAGCTTTTCAGTCAGCACCTGAATTTGTCTTGTGATTTTGGCTATTTCTGATGTTCCTTCCGGGGCGGAGTTGTTTGAAATAACGGTTGAGGTATTTCCCTGAATTGTGACAGACATAGATTTCTCCTTTTAAAAAAGCACTATCGGCATGCACAAAAAAATCTTTAATCGTATTTCTTGTGTCATTAATTGTTTGATGTTCAGATTGTTTTCCTCGCGGGCTGGCGCGCCTCAGAAAGTAAAGCTTGTTGACAGGGGTAAACGTTCGGCAATAATTTTCTGCCGCATGCGGGTGTTGCATAAAACGTGCTACGTTCCTTTATCGACAGGTCAGGTCACCGCTCACCCGCCGACGAGAAAGCAACACTGACATGCTAAAGCAAAAAATAGATGAATAAGTTGAGTTGTGCATATGTAGCCTGACCGTCACAAAGTATATGGTGTCTGTACCAGTAAGATGATGGCCGGACTCTTTAAAAACGAGCTGACCTGCACAATACAGGATGGACTTAGCAATGGCTGCTCCTGGCACAAAGCGGACAGTGATCACCGTTCTTACGACTACTTTCTGACTTCCTTCGTGACTTGCCCTAAGCATGTTGTAGTGCGATACTTGTAATGACATTTGTAATTACAAGAGGTGTAAGACATGGGTAGCATTAACCTGCGTATTGACGATGAACTTAAAGCGCGTTCTTACGCCGCGCTTGAAAAAATGGGTGTAACTCCTTCTGAAGCGCTTCGTCTCATGCTCGAGTATATCGCTGACAATGAACGCTTGCCGTTCAAACAGACACTCCTGAGTGATGAAGATGCTGAACTTGTGGAGATAGTGAAAGAACGGCTTCGTAATCCTAAGCCAGTACGTGTGACGCTGGATGAACTCTGATGGCGTATTTTCTGGATTTTGACGAGCGGGCACTAAAGGAATGGCGAAAGCTGGGCTCGACGGTACGTGAACAGTTGAAAAAGAAGCTGGTTGAAGTACTTGAGTCACCCCGGATTGAAGCAAACAAGCTCCGTGGTATGCCTGATTGTTACAAGATTAAGCTCCGGTCTTCAGGCTATCGCCTTGTATACCAGGTTATAGACGAGAAAGTTGTCGTTTTCGTGATTTCTGTTGGGAAAAGAGAACGCTCGGAAGTATATAGCGAGGCGGTCAAACGCATTCTCTGAACCAAAGCATGACATCTCTGTTTCGCACCGAAGGTGACACTTCTGCTTTGCGTTGACAGGAGAAGCAGGCTATGAAGCAGCAAAAGGCGATGTTAATCGCCCTGATCGTCATCTGTTTAACCGTCATAGTGACGGCACTGGTAACGAGGAAAGACCTCTGCGAGGTACGAATCCGAACCGGCCAGACGGAGGTCGCTGTCTTCACAGCTTACGAACCTGAGGAGTAAGAGACCCGGCGGGGGAGAAATCCCTCGCCACCTCTGATGTGGCAGGCATCCTCAACGCACCCGCACTTAACCCGCTTCGGCGGGTTTTTGTTTTTATTTTCAACGCGTTTGAAGTTCTGGACGGTGCCGGAATAGAATCAAAAATACTTAAGTAGCGCGCAGGGATAAGAGGGATGGTCCCTTAAAGGGGAGAGCTAATTATCCGGAAGGATTCTGATGATGAACATCGAAGAACTGCGTAAAATTTTTTGTGAAGATGGCCTCTATGCTGTGTGCGTTGAAAATGGAAATCTTGTTAGTCATTACCGCATTATGTGTTTGCGAAAGAATGGGGCTGCGTTAATTAATTTTGTGGATGCTCGGGTCACGGACGGATTTATCTTGCGCGAAGGTGAGTTTGTCACTTCATTACAGGCATTGAAAGAGATCGGAATAAAAGCTGGCTTTTCTGCTTTTTCAGGAGAATAAACTCATCTACAATCTTGCGCGGGGCTGAACTCCCGCTGAGTAACACCGTGCCACCGGAGAAAACCGATGGCACGCAACGCAAAATATTACAATTCTGATAATTCGCCCGTTCTTGCCTGCACGCACGGGCGGTATTCTCACGCATTCAAGTCTGAATGGTTCCAGCACCCTCCATGCACTGCAGAACAGGCCGAATGGCTGATTCATTCTTACCGCAGGCGCGGGTTCGAGGTTAAGAAAGCTCTCAGTCTCGACTATCGGCACTGGATAATCTCTGTCAGGCTGCCTTATTCCGAACGCCCACCACGTGCGTCCCGCACTTTCCAGCAACGGATCTGGAGGTAACGTGCGGGTATTACTTAGACCTGTTCTGGTGCCTGAGCTTGGGCTGGTGGTCCTTAAGCCGGGCCGTGAATCCATACAGATATTTCATAATCCTCGAGTGCTGGTGGAACCGGAACCAAAAAGCATGCGTAATCTGCCATCCGGAGTCGTTCCTGCCGTTCGCCAGCCGCTGGCGGAAGACAAAACATTGCTGCCGTTTTTTAGTAACGAACGGGTGATTCGTGCTGCTGGCGGCGTTGGCGCATTGTCCGACTGGCTATTACGTCATGTTACATCCTGCCAGTGGCCTAATGGCGATTACCATCACACTGAAACAGTCATTCACCGTTATGGTACCGGCGCAATGGTGTTGTGCTGGCACTGCGACAACCAACTGCGTGACCAGACATCGGAATCACTGGAGCTGCTTGCTCAACAAAATCTGACAGCATGGGTGATTGACGTCATCCGTCACGCAATAAGCGGTACGCAGGAGCGGGAATTATCTTTGGCTGAATTATCCTGGTGGGCGGTCTGCAATCAGGTGGTGGATGCACTACCTGAGGCTGTATCGCGTCGTTCGCTGGGATTACCAGCGGAAAAAATCTGCTCGGTGTACCGCGAAAGCGACATCGTACCGGGAGAGCAGACCGCCACCAGCATATTGAAACAACGCACAAAAAATCTTGCACCGTTGCCTTACGCCCACCAGCAACAAAAATCACCACAGGAAAAGACGGTGGTAAGCATCACCGTTGATCCAGAGTCTCCGGAATCTTTCATGAAGCTGCCTAAACGTCGCCGCTGGGTTAAGGAGAAATACACACGTTGGGTTAAGACACAGCCGTGTGCTTGCTGCGGTATGCCAGCCGACGATCCGCATCATCTGATTGGTCACGGGCAGGGCGGAATGGGAACAAAAGCACATGATCTCTTTGTGTTGCCTTTGTGCAGAAAGCATCACAACGAGCTGCATACGGATACAGTGGCATTTGAAGATAAGTATGGCTCCCAACTGGAGCTGATATTTCGTTTTATCGATCGCGCGCTGGCAATTGGCGTACTGGCGTAAGTGGAGAACGAGCATGAACCTTGAAGCCTTACCAAAATATTACTCCCCAAAATCTCCAAAATTGAGCGATGACGCTCCAGCGACAGGCACCGGTTGTTTAACAATTACGGATGTAATGGCAGCGCAGGGGATGGTGCAGTCGAAAGCACCACTTGGGTTGGCCTTATTTCTGGCAAAAGTTGGTGTTCAGGACCCTCAGTTTGCGATTGAAGGCCTGCTAAATTACGCGATGGCACTGGATAACCCGACATTGAACAAATTGAGTGAAGAAATCCGGTTACAGATTATTCCTTACCTCGTGAGTTTTGCCTTTGCTGATTACTCCAGGTCTGCGGCAAGTAAGGCTCGCTGTGAGCATTGTTCAGGTACGGGATTTTATAATGTATTGCGCGAAGTGGTGAAACACTACAGACGCGGGGAATCTGTAATCAAGGAAGAATGGGTGAAGGAACTATGTCAGCATTGCCATGGTAAGGGCGAAGCCAGCACAGCGTGCAGAGGGTGTAAGGGTAAAGGGATTGTTCTGGATGAAAAAAGAACCCGGTTTCATGGCGTACCGGTATATAAGATTTGTGGGCGTTGTAATGGAAACCGGTTTAGTCGTTTACCGACCACGCTGGCACGACGTCATGTCCAGAAGCTGGTACCAGACCTGACCGATTATCAGTGGTATAAGGGGTATGCGGACGTCATTGGTAAACTGGTAACAAAGTGCTGGCAGGAAGAAGCATACGCGGAAGCGCAATTGAGGAAGGTGACGAGATAAATGATTTTTGCTGAAGATGGCGACATGATGTTTGCATTTTTCAAAAAATATGGATAAAATTTTTTCAACGATGGGCTTTGTATACCCGACGTTAAGAAAAAGTAGAAAACCCGCTGATGAGCGGGTTTTGTGCTTTAAATGGGGCAATGGTAATGTTGAATCTCATCCCGGGACTCATGTCTGTTAACTTATTATTTAGCTGGTGACTTGGTTATTTGCCTGATGTTTAAAATGTTTTCTTCCAGTACAATGTCCCTAAACACAATGAGTCTGCTTATTATATTATTAGCAGAGCTATTACGGCCAAAGTACAGCATAAGCTTTTAAAGCCAATCAACCAGTCATCAAGACAGACGGGGTTATTCATAAAAACTCTCCATGTGTGATCCGATGGGGCCTGAAATTAAAGCTTTAATATAGCTCATGAAAGGTAAACATTGGCAGCTGAAGGGCCACGCAGACCATTTATCCGGCAAAATTCCACGCGTAATCCGGTGGTAATTTCTTCTGCATCGCGGAGATTGAGCGCTGAGACATGAAGCTGGACATCGATACGACCATCGGATGGGGTGATAAGACCCTTGCCGCTTTTGCCGTCAAAGGTTTTGACAATTCCTGTCATTTTACGGGACAAAAAAATTCCTTAATACTGATAACTTGGCGCACTATACACACGTTCCTGAAGAAAGCTATAGTTTTTTGATGGGGTTGAAGATGGCTGGATGTCTAAAATAAACATTGCTTCATATGTTCAACTATGCGTTAATGATTGCGTCGGTTTGAAGAACAGACGATATACGAAGTAGTTTACTAAAGCAGTTCTCATTTCAGGTGTTATTCACTTATTCCTTCTTTGAGTCTCTCCAATTAAGTACGAAGTCGTTTCTGTTATGCAAACCATTTATGCCGAAAGGCTCAAGTTAAGGAATGTAGAATGTCAAATAAAATGACTGGTTTAGTAAAATGGTTTAACGCTGATAAAGGTTTCGGCTTTATTTCTCCTGTTGATGGTAGTAAAGATGTGTTTGTGCATTTTTCTGCGATTCAGAATGATAATTATCGAACCTTATTTGAAGGTCAAAAGGTTACCTTCTCTATAGAGAGTGGTGCTAAAGGTCCTGCAGCAGCAAATGTCATCATTACTGATTAAAATTCATCGCTCGTCTGTATACGATAACGAAGAAGGCTGATGCCTGAGTAGAGATACGGACAGAGTAGTGAATATTGGATCTCTTTAATAAAAAGTAAGGAGGTCCAATACATGAAACAATGGCTAGCATATTTGGCAAAATCTTAATCAGGAAAAGTATGCTAACCATTGTGGTGAAGTGCAGGTTTGCTGCATGAATAGTTTTACAGCAGAAGCTAACTGCTGGCATGGCAAAACAAAGTGCGTAAGTGGATGACTCCCACAAAAAGCACCACAATCTCAAACCCGCTCAGGCGGGTTTTTTATTATCTGCTTTAAATATATTATTAAAATATAAAAAATACTTGTTACTAATAAAATCAATCAGGCTACAGCTTTAAGATTTGTCTGGAATACTTTGTTGCAATGAGGGTAGATCAAAAGGGCACCTTTTTGTACTCTTGAAAAACTGTGTTCTGACTCTTGGGTGCAGTTTGGGCAGGAACATTTAACGAGATAATTACGGCGTGATTTTGAGTTTTTACGTTCTGACATAGGCTTTTCCTGTATAAATGGCCGTATACAGTACACTAAATATGAAAACATTTCTCGTATTATTATTTTATATATGACTTTCTTTCAAAATAATTACCCACATTTTTAATGTGTATGTTTTTTTAGCGCCGTTGAGAACAACGTGTGCTGTCAAAACTACCCCGTAGACTCCGATCTTTTCAAACATATTGCACCATCCGTGTACATCGGGGTGAGGATATGAAATCAATGGATAAGTTAACAACAGGTGTTGCCTATGGCACATCGGCGGGTAATGCTGGTTTCTGGGCATTGCAGTTACTCGATAAAGTAACTCCGTCACAGTGGGCTGCAATCGGTGTGCTGGGTAGCCTGGTTTTTGGCCTGCTGACGTATCTGACAAATCTTTATTTCAAGATTAAAGAAGACAGGCGTAAGGCTGCGAGAGGAGAGTAATCCAATGACTCAAGACTATGAACTGGTTGTGAAAGGAGTCCGTAATTTTGAGAATAAAGTTACGGTAACTGTAGCCTTACAGGACAAAGAACGCTTTGACGGTGAAATTTTTGACCTGGATGTCGCCATGGACCGTGTTGAAGGAGCTGCGCTGGAGTTTTATGAGGCAGCAGCCAGAAGGAGCGTCCGGCAAGTCTTCCTGGAAGTAGCAGAAAAATTGTCAGAAAAAGTTGAGTCTTATCTGCAGCATCAGTACTCCTTTAAGATTGAAAATCCTGCCAATAAGCACGAGCGTCCTCATCATAAATATATATGAACACAAAAATCAGATACGGCCTGTCGGCTGCCGTTCTGGCGCTGATTGGTGCTGGCGCATCTGCTCCTCAGATACTTGACCAGTTTCTGGACGAAAAAGAAGGTAACCACACAATGGCATACCGCGATGGTTCTGGCATATGGACCATCTGTCGGGGTGCCACAGTGGTGGATGGAAAAACCGTTTTTCCCAATATGAAACTGTCGAAGGAAAAATGCGACCAGGTCAACGCCATTGAGCGTGATAAGGCGCTGGCATGGGTGGAGCGCAATATTAAAGTACCACTGACCGAACCACAAAAAGCGGGTATCGCGTCATTTTGTCCCTATAACATTGGCCCCGGTAAGTGTTTCCCGTCGACGTTTTATAAGCGGCTGAATGCTGGTGATCGTAAAGGTGCATGCGAAGCGATTCGCTGGTGGATTAAGGATGGCGGACGCGATTGCCGCATTCGTTCAAATAACTGTTACGGTCAGGTTATTCGTCGTGACCAGGAGAGCGCATTAACCTGCTGGGGGATAGAACAGTGAATCAGATATTCATGGTGATTTTTCTCGTGTTGTCAGGATTTATCGTCGGAAATGTCTGGAGCGACAGAGGATGGCAAAAAAAATGGGCGGAACGTGATGCTGCCGCATTATCACAAGAGGTAAATGCTCAATTTGCTGCTCGAATAATTGAACAGGGGCGAACTATAGCCCGTGATGAGGCTGTTAAAGATGCACAACAGAAATCTGCTGAAATTTCTGCCAGGGCTGCTTATCTGTCTGATAGTGTTAACCAGTTGCGTGCCGAAGCAAAAAAATATGCCATACGCCTTGACGCAGCGAAGCATACCGCAGATCTTGCCGCTGCCGTCAGAGGCAAAACAACCAAAACCGCCGAAGGAATGCTCACCAACATGCTCGGAGATATTGCAGCAGAAGCTCAGCTTTATGCTGAAATTGCTGACGAACGCTACATCGCAGGAGTGACTTGTCAACAGATCTATGAATCTTTAAGAGATAAAAAGCATCAAATGTAGGGTAATATTAAATCGGAACATTTACATCGCGGAATGTAAAATTTAAATAAAAAGGACTCTTCCATGAGCCAAAATTCCTGAAATCTTAAGGGTAAGATAAAAGGTCTTAATCAGAATGACACGTTATTATTAATAAATAAAGCTATTCTTTCATTGCTGTGTTTTTCTTTACAAAAGTAATCCTTGCTATGGGTGGTTAATCATGCGTTAATGGTGTTCTGGTTTGTTACAAATTTATCTGAAGCAGTCATTGTTATAATTTTATTATTTGTACCTCTTGAGATTTCCTTGTTGGTTTTTCTCTCTGATATTTTTTTTCGGACCATTCTGCCCAAGGGCTAATTTCTTCAAAAGGTAATAATTATGTCTAACAAAATGACTGGTTTAGTGAAATGGTTTAACCCTGAAAAAGGTTTTGGTTTCATCACGCCGAAAGATGGCAGCAAAGATGTGTTTGTCCATTTCTCAGCAATTCAGAGCAACGATTTCAAAACATTAACTGAGAATCAGGAAGTTGAATTTGGTATTGAGAACGGACCTAAAGGTCCTGCCGCTGTTCATGTAGTGGCGCTTTGAGGTAGACAATATTACAAACCATATTCACTTTAGATGCCCGTGTTGTCATGGTTCCCAGTATAGAACATCATCTTTTGATGTTTCTGACATGAATCCTTTCGGGGCAAAATGTATCTTTTGTAAATCAATGATGATTACATTTGATAATATTTCACAATACTTAAATGCCAGCCGTCTGTCGTTGGATTTAAAAAAGTGAAAATGAAGGCTCCTTCGGGAGCTTTTTTGCTTGGTATCTATTCGATGGATACTCACATACTACGGTAACATCATGAAAAAAATCATAGTTTTTTTTAACTCTGAACCTGCAGTGGTAGTGCCAGCGATGACTGGAGTTAACACCATCATGCGTGAATATCCAAATGGCGAAAAAACACACCTTACTGTAATGGCCGCAGGGTTTCCATCTCTGACCGGAGATCATAAAGTCATTTATGTAGCCGCGGATCGACATGTTACTTCAGAAGAAATTCTGGAAGCAGCAATAAGGCTCTTGAGTTGATTTGATGCTATTGTATTGATAATTCAGGAAAATTTTCTTTGTCTGTTTGTGTAAAATTTAGACTATCGTATGTTGATTATTGCGATGTTTCATCTTATCTTTTACACGTTTGCACCATATAATCGACTTACTGTGTAACTGGAAAGTCATAACAGACTAAAAGAGGAAATGATGAATATTGAAAACTTAAAAACAAAAGCAGAAGCAGATATTTCTGAATATATAACAAAAAAAATTATTGAACTTAAGAAAAAGACCGGGAAAGAAGTTACCAGTATTCAGTTTACCGCACGGGAAAAAATGACGGGTCTTGAAAGCTATGATGTCAAGATTAATTTAATCTGATGTATTCAATAATAAAATTTATCCATAAACCTCGTTTTTACGGGGTTTTGTTATATTTGAATGGTTCCGAATATCTAAATCACAATTGTTGATGGTTTTTATTAAACCAATGCAGTCCGGCTCAGGAGTGAGAGAAGCCGGACGTTATGGTTTAGCGTGGTAAGATCTGTGTAGTTTTCTGGATGCTTTCAGTAAATAGTAATGAATTATCAAAGGTATAGTAATATCTTTTTTGTTCGTGGATATTTGTAACCCACCGAAAAACTCCTGCTTTAGCAAGGTTTCTTCTGTATTCCTGAAATGTGATCTCTCTGGATTTCAGCTTATTAGAGGTCGTTTCTATAAGATGCCTATCCTTTGAAAATTTGACAGACACAATGTTTTTTAGGCCCTTTAATAACACTGTATTATCATTTTTTAATACAATATGAACATTCTCTGTGGCTAAATAGTAAATGTAATGTGAGACATTGAGACGTTTTAGCTCAGAATAAAACCATTGATAGTTTAAATCGTTTCGAACTTTATCAAATATTTGTTTAAAAATGACTACCTGATCCATAGATAAACCTTCCATGTGATATGAGGGGGCGTAGTCTGCACGATTATCTAAATTGCTTCAATCTGGTCTGACCTGTTTTCTGAGCAATTCAGTAATGTCACTCTTTTCTTTGTTTGCTTCAGAAGAAACTCTTTTTTCTGAGCACAGTCTCCGGCGGCAGGCTTCAATGACCCAGGCTGAGAAATTCCCGGACCCTTTTTGCTCAAGAGCGATGTTAATTTGTTCAATCATTTGGTTAGGAAAGCGGATGTTGCGGGTTGTTGTTCTGCGGGTTCTGTTCTTCGTTGACATGAGGTTGTCCCGTATTCAGTGTCGCTGATTTGTATTGTCTGAAGTTGTTTTTACGTTAAGTTGATGCAGATCAATTAATACGATATCTGCGTCATAATTGATTATTTGACGTGGTTTGATGGCGTAGATGCACGTTGTGACATGCAGATGATAATTATTATCATTTTGCGGGTCCTTTCCGGCGATCCGACAGGTTACGGGGCGGCGACCTCGCGGGTTTTCGCTATTTATGAAAATTTTCCGGTTTAAGGCATTTCCGTTCTTCTTCGTCGTAACTTAATGTTTTTATTTAAAATACCCCCTGAAAAGAAAGGAAACGACAGGTGCTGAAAACGAGCTTTTGGGCCTCTGTCGTTTCCTTTCTCTGTTTTTGGCCGTGGAATGAACAATGGAAGTCAACAAAAAGCAGCTGGCTGACATTTTCGGTGCGAGTATCCGTACCATTCAGAACTGGCAGGAACAGGGAATGCCCGTTCTGCGAGGCGGTGGCAAGGGTAATGAGGTGCTTTATGACTCTGCCGCCGTTATAAGATGGTATGCCGAAAGGGATGCTGAAATTGAGAACGAAAAGCTGCGCCGGGAAGTTGAAGAACTGCGGCAGGCCAGCGAGACAGATCTCCAGCCAGGGACTATTGAGTACGAACGCCATCGACTTACGCGTGCGCAGGCCGACGCACAGGAGCTGAAAAATGCCAGAGACTCCGCTGAAGTGGTGGAAACCGCATTCTGTACTTTCGTGCTGTCGCGGATCGCAGGTGAAATTGCCAGTATTCTCGACGGGATCCCCCTGTCGGTGCAGCGGCGTTTTCCGGAACTGGAAAACCGACATGTTGATTTCCTGAAACGGGATATCATCAAAGCCATGAACAAAGCAGCCGCGCTGGATGAACTGATACCGGGGTTGCTGAGTGAATATATCGAACAGTCAGGTTAACAGGCTGCGGCATTTTGTCCGCGCCGGGCTTCGCTCACTGTTCAGGCCGGAGCCACAGACCGCCGTTGAATGGGCGGATGCTAATTACTATCTCCCGAAAGAATCCGCATACCAGGAAGGGCGCTGGGAAACACTGCCCTTTCAGCGGGCCATCATGAATGCGATGGGCAGCGACTACATCCGTGAGGTGAATGTGGTGAAGTCTGCCCGTGTCGGTTAACCGCGCTGACAGACAATACGCAGGGGGCAACAGGTCTTGAGTTATACGAGGTGTATAACAACGGATATCCAACAGCGTATGGAAATATCATTCACCTGAAAGGGATGACAGCCGTTGGCGAAGGTGAGTTACTCATCGGCTGGAGTGGTACAAGCGGTGCTCATGCTCCGGCATTTATTCGTTCACGACGGGATACGACCGACGCAAACTGGTCGCCGTGGGCGCAGCTTTACACCTCGGCTCATCCTCCTGCAGAGTTTTATCCAGTCGGTGCACCAATCCCGTGGCCATCAGATACCGTTCCGTCTGGTTATGCCCTGATGCAGGGGCAGACTTTTGACAAATCTGCTTACCCGAAACTTGCAGCCGCTTATCCGTCAGGCGTGATCCCTGATATGCGTGGCTGGACGATTAAGGGCAAGCCCGCCAGTGATCGAGCCGTATTGTCTCAGGAACAGGACGGCATTAAATCACACACCCACAGCGCCAGCGTATCCAGTACGGATTTGGGGACGAAAACCACATCGTCGTTTGATTACGGCACTAAATCCACGAATAACACTGGTGCGCATACCCATAGTGTTAGCGGTACGGCTGCTTCAGCCGGTGCACATACCCATTCGATGACATTTGTTTCAGGTGGTTCCAGTGGTGCTCCGGGAAGTGGATCACCTGATTATTCTAAATACAGTGTTAACACTTCTTCTGCAGGCGCTCATACGCACTCTGTATCGGGTACTGCTGCAAGCGCAGGTGCACACGCACATACTGTCGGTATTGGTGCTCATACGCACTCCGTTGCGATTGGTTCACATGGACATACCATCACCGTTAACGCTGCTGGTAACGCGGAAAACACCGTCAAAAACATCGCATTTAACTATATTGTGAGGCTTGCATAATGGCATTCAGAATGAGTGAACAACCACGGACCATAAAAATTTATAATCTGCTGGCCGGAACTAATGAATTTATTGGTGAAGGTGACGCATATATTCCGCCTCATACAGGTCTGCCAGCAAACAGTATCGATATTGCACCGCCAGATATTCCGGCAGGCTTCGTGGCTGTTTTCAACAGTGATGAGGCATCGTGGCATCTCGTTGAAGATCATCGGGGTAAAACGGTTTATGACGTGGCTTCCGGCGACGCGTTATTTATTTCTGAACTCGGTCCGTTACCGGAAAATGTTACCTGGTTATCGCCGGGAGGGGAATATCAGAAGTGGAACGGCACAGCCTGGGTGAAGGATACGGAAGCAGAAAAACTGTTCCGGATCCGGAAGAAACAAAAAACAGCCTGATGCAGGTAGCCAGTGAGCATATTGCGCCGCTTCAGGATGCTGCAGATCTGGAAATTGCAACGGAGGAAGAAATCTCGTTGCTGGAAGCATGGAAAAAGTATCGGGTATTGCTGAACCGTGTTGATACGTCAACTGCACAGGATATTGAATGGCCAGCACTGCCGTAGGGTAAAACATATAAATTCTATAATTAGATGTATCTTTCCATTTACGGCAAGGAAGGTGGCTTGGAAGACGTAAAGCATCTCACACCGAGATTATTTTTTATATGTCAGGTGTCTGAAGTTTTGCTTTGGCTCTTAAAATGGTTTGCCGCGAGGTTTTGAATTCCCGGGCAATGGCACTTATACTTACACCTGACTTAATTCGTTCGAATACCACCTGTTTCTGTTCTTCATTTAACACAGGTGGTCGACCAAAACGTTTCCCTGCGCCCCGGGCTCTTACTATCCCGGAATGAGTGCGTTCAAGTAAAAGGTCTCGTTCAAATTCAGCGACTGCTGAAATTACTTGCATCATCATTTTTCCTGTTGGACTGGTCAGGTCAATGCCCCCCAATGCTAAGCAATGCACTCTGATACCTGTTTCGGTCAGTTGTTCCACTGTTTTCCTGATATCCATTGCATTACAACCAAGGCGATCCAGTTTTGTCACAATCAATTGATCACCACATTTCAGGCGAGCAAGCAACCGGTTAAAACCAGGACGCTCACTGGTTGCTGCTGAGCCGCTAATGTGTTCTTCGATTATTTGCTGAGGTTTGATTTTAAAACCTGCACTTTCGATTTCCCGGCGTTGATTTTCGGTGGTCTGATCCAGCGTTGATATCCGACAGTAAGCAAAAATTCGAGACATAGTGAGACTCTATACGAAATTGGTGTTCATATCATAATGCATCTCAGAAAATAATTTTGATTATTTTTGTGCATATTTTTATGTACACGTTCGAAAATAAACGAATGCGTATGCAACCCCGTAATTTTGGTGAGACCCAAAATCGATTTTGTGAAAAATGGCTTTAACTCGGTTTGTTTTTCGAGTTCCGGGCGGACTCAAGGAAGAAGAATAGTGTTGCGTGTTATTTTAACCAGATTTCAAGTTGTTTGGTCGTGGAAAAGTGGAGCAAAATGTTGTTAAAGTGGAAAAATGATAAAAAAGTAAGTTTATTATATTACATTTTACCATTTAAATTTTGGTTGTCTTTAAGAACTGATATCGCTGTTTGTAATAATTCTTTGTTATCCAGCCATGATTTTTTCTTTATGTTTCCTTCAATGTAATCAAGCAATGTTCTGGTATTGATAGGTCTTCCCTGTTTTGCTACTTCCACTACAGCATCCCCTAGGATAATTCTTACTTCAGGAAGCTGCGCAGGGAACCACTTTAGGGTGTCTTTTGATTTCATGAAGATATTCCTTAAAATATTATTGATTTTCATTGCGATATTGTATGTCTGATTCAGGATATGTTGACTTATACATCGGTTTTGTCTGGGTTATTGGATATGCCAATCCCTAATTTTATTAGGGCATGACTAAAAATGCTGAATATGATAAGGAGAGATGTGATTATCAGTATGCTGTTCATATAGCCTCGAATTAGTAATGTGTTATATATGATATAGTTGACAATTTTTATCTTGGGTGTTCTTAAAGTTCGTAGATAAACATTGTCGTTTCAGGTATACAGGAATGCTAACAGGTGGCAGCAAAAATCAGGCGGTTTATGGCGCAAGCTGAAGCGGCAACTGCAAACTATCTTATGCAGAGACTCTACACGGATTGGGTTTAAAAGTATACATAGATAACAGTTTTTATCTGAAAAATAAAAATATCAAGGTGATATAGCCTATATGCCTTTGATGCGGAGGAATGAATGTGATGGGAGTGATGTATCTGAATAGTTGAAAAACCGCAGACACGCCTTATGCAAGAACGTGCTGCGGTTGGCTGGTAAATTTTTCGATAGTGTGAGTATTGAATGATTTCCAGCCGTTCTTGATTTTACGCATAAATCCATGAAAAAACTACTTATCTGTTGGGGAGTTTTTTTTGGGGCATATATGGGACAGAAATAGGCCCCAGATAGACACTGAGATCGAACTTAGGATGCTTTTTAAAAAATGCAACTATCTGAAAAAACCTAGAAAACGCCAAGGAAACCACAGGATGGGAAAAAACACCTGTGAATTATGGATTTCCAGTTATATTCGCTCGGCGCAGCGTTAGTGTTTCATGAAATATTTTTTCCTGAATCATCAACGGCAATGGCGTTAATTCTGGCAATGGGAACCTACGGTGCAGGTCATGTGGCGCGTATTGTCGGAGCATTTATTTTCGGCAAAATGGGCGACAGAATAGGGCGTAAAAAAGTGCTCTTTATTACCATCACCATGATGGGGATCTGTACCACCTTAATTGGTGTGTTACCGACCTATGCACAGATTGGTGTTTTTGCCCCCATCTTGCTGGTGACGCTGCGTATTATTCAGGGATTGGGTGCAGGTGCGGAAATTTCCGGTGCCGGTACGATGCTGGCGGAATATGCGCCAAAAGGTAAGCGCGGAATTATCTCCTCATTTGTGGCTATGGGAACTAACTGCGGAACTTTAAGCGCAACGGCAATCTGGGCCTTTATGTTCTTCATTCTCAGTAAAGAGGAACTGCTGGCGTGGGGATGGCGTATACCGTTCCTGGCGAGCGTTGTCGTGATGGTCTTTGCTATCTGGTTGCGTATGAATCTGAAAGAAAGCCCGGTTTTTGAGAAGGTTAACGACAGCAACCAACCGACAGCAAAACCTGCACCTGCTGGTAGCATGTTCCAGAGCAAATCCTTCTGGCTGGCAACAGGGCTGCGTTTTGGTCAGGCGGGTAACTCAGGTTTAATTCAGACTTTCCTTGCGGGCTATTTAGTGCAGACGTTATTGTTTAACAAAGCAATTCCAACAGATGCATTGATGATCAGTTCGATTCTCGGCTTTATGACCATTCCGTTCCTTGGTTGGTTATCCGATAAAATTGGTCGCCGGATCCCGTATATTATTATGAATACCTCCGCGATTGTGCTGGCATGGCCAATGCTTTCTATCATCGTAGATAAAAGCTATGCCCCGAGCACCATTATGGTTGCACTGATTGTGATTCATAACTGTGCGGTGCTGGGATTATTTGCTCTGGAAAATATTACCATGGCAGAAATGTTCGGCTGTAAAAACCGCTTTACCCGGATGGCTATTTCTAAAGAAATTGGTGGTCTTATCGCTTCCGGTTTTGGTCCTATCCTGGCGGGTATTTTCTGCACCATGACGGAATCCTGGTATCCGATCGCCATTATGATCATGGCATATTCAGTGATTGGTTTAATCTCTGCGCTGAAAATGCCAGAAGTGAAAGACCGTGATTTAAGTGCGCTGGAAGACGCCGCGGAAGATCAACCGCGTGTTGTAAGAGCTGCGCAACCTTCCAGAAGTCTGTAAATCCTCAATCCCTTCTCTTACCGGAGAGGGGATTTTTATTCATATAACAAAACATGTAGCTTGCCATATTTATATTTAAGGAATTGTTATGGGAAATAATTTGTTATCAGCAAAAGCGACACTCCCTGTTTATGATCGTAATAACCTGGCCCCAAGAATTGTTCATTTAGGCTTTGGTGCATTTCACCGTGCGCATCAGGGCGTGTATGCCGATATTCTTGCTACAGAACATTTCAGTGACTGGGGATATTATGAGGTCAACTTAATCGGCGGCGAACAGCAAATTGCCGATTTACAGCAGCAAGATAATCTTTATACCGTTGCGGAAATGTCGGCCGATGCGTGGACGGCTCGCGTCGTTGGCGTCGTTAAAAAAGCCTTGCACGTACAGATGGATGGCTTAGAAACCGTGTTGGCTGCGATGTGTGAACCGCAAATCGCGATTGTCTCTCTGACAATCACCGAAAAAGGGTATTTCCACTCTCCGGCGACCGGACAGTTAATGCTCGATCACCCGATGGTCGCTGCCGACGTGCAAAATCCCCACCAGCCGAAAACAGCAACAGGGGTGATTGTTGAGGCGCTGGCTCGCCGTAAAGCGGCAGGACTTCCCGCATTTACCGTCATGTCATGTGACAACATGCCAGAAAACGGTCATGTTATGCGTGACGTTGTCACTTCCTACGCGCAAGCCGTTGATGTAAAACTGGCACAATGGATCGAAGATAACGTGACTTTCCCATCAACAATGGTGGACCGTATTGTGCCCGCAGTGACAGAGGATACGCTGGCGAAAATCGAACAACTTACCGGTGTGCGCGATCCTGCTGGCGTTGCCTGTGAACCTTTCCGCCAGTGGGTAATAGAAGATAATTTTGTTGCCGGACGTCCGGAATGGGAAAAAGCGGGAGCAGAACTGGTTAGCGATGTACTGCCTTATGAAGAGATGAAGTTGCGCATGCTCAACGGCAGTCATTCATTCCTGGCGTATTTGGGTTATCTTGCCGGATATCAGCACATTAATGACTGTATGGAAGATGAACATTATCGTCATGCGGCGTATGGCTTGATGTTGCAGGAACAAGCGCCGACGCTGAAAGTGCAGGGCGTTGATTTGCAGGATTACGCTAACCGATTAATTGCACGCTATAGCAACCCGGCGTTACGTCATCGAACCTGGCAGATTGCGATGGATGGCAGCCAGAAATTGCCACAGCGGATGTTGGATTCTGTTCGCTGGCATCTGACGCATGACAGCAAGTTCGATCTGCTGGCGCTGGGCGTCGCGGGTTGGATGCGTTATGTCGGTGGTGTTGATGAACAGGAAAATCCGATAGAAATCAGTGACCCACTGTTACCTGTTATTCAGAAGGCTGTACAAAGTAGTGCCGAAGGGAAAGCGCGCGTCCAGTCATTGCTGGCGATTAAGGCGATCTTTGGTGATGATTTGCCAGCCAATAGCTTGTTTACTGCAAAAGTGACGGAAGCGTACTTGTCTTTATTAGCGCATGGCGCGAAAGCGACCGTGGCAAAATATTCCGTGAAGTAAAAAAAGCAATGCCGCCATCGGCGGCATTCACACGCTTAGTTCATGCCGAGACGAATCAGGTCCAGTGGTGCCAGTTTCTCTTCACAACCTTCAACAACTACGGTTTTTCCGCGGCGGATTTGCTCAGCGGTCAGACCTTCAGTATCAATCGACAGGATCTTGCCAGTGTGACCGGTGCCGCTAACCATAACACGGCTGCCAGTGGTGATTGCGTTACGGTTACGATCGTAGGTCGTCATAGGTGTTTTCTCCTTTCTGATTTACAGTCGAAGCCCACGTAACGGGCGCAATATAAATACTCCTGTCGAGTGAAATATTTTTTGTTTTTGATCAAGCTCACATCTTTTTTGATGCATGCATGAGCCATAAGGCGGGGGAAAAGACTCTCACCCCGGATGGGATGAGAGGAAATGAATTACTCTTCGCTAAACCAGTCGCTATTTTCCTGGCGGATCTGGCGCACGGATTCGCTGATTTCCTGCAAATGTTGCGTCATTGCACGTTCTACCGCATCGCCATCACGTTTTTGCAGGGCAGAGAAAATATCAAGATGCTGGCGTAACAGCATTTCTGGTGGAGAAACGTGGTCGAAACTCATATAGCGCACGCGATCAACGGTCGCTTTCAGGTTCTCAATGGTATCCCACGCCAGTTGACAGTCGGCAATCTGCGTCAGGAGTTGATGGAAGTTGTCATCAAGTTCAAAAAAATCATCCAGTTGCTTGCGCTCAATGGCAATGCGTTGCTGGTGAAGATTTTGTTCCAGTTGGTAGCACTGGCTTTCGGTAATCATGCTCGCCGCCCGACGCGCCACCGCGCACTCAATGGCCTGACGGATAAAACTGCCGTTGCGCACCTGGGCCATGGAAATTTTGTTGACGTAGCTGCCACGCTGCGGACGAATTTGAATCAGGCCGTTTTCCGCCAGTTTAATAAAGGCTTCACGAACCGGCTGGCGTGACACATTGAAACGAACAGAAACTTCTTTTTCCGACAACGGTGTGCCTGGTGCAATCAGGCAATGGACAATGTCGCGACGAAGAATACGATAAATCTGCTGATTGACAGGCTGTGTGGGATTAAGTTGCGTTTCGACGGTCATTCGTTCTTGCTTGTGAGTGAGTTAACTGCATGAGTCTACCACTTTTTTGTGACAAGCAATAACCCGGCAGTTACGCCGGGTATAAAAATTACTGACGGTGGACATTCAGTCCGGCATAGCTTTGGGTAACCGGCATCATTTCCAGGGTATTGATATTGACGTGAGCAGGCAGCGTTGACACCCACCAGACGGCTTCGCTGACATCTTCTGGCGTCAATGCAACGGTATTTTGATAGGTTTTTTCCACTTTACCGTCATCGCCTTTAAAGCGGACATTGGAAAACTCGGTGCCACCCACCAGACCCGGCTCGATGTCGGTGACGCGCACCGCCGTACCATGCAGATCCGTACGCAGATTCAGGCTAAACTGACGAACAAACGCTTTCGTCGCACCGTAAACGTTACCACCGGCATACGGCCAGCTACCTGCCGTTGAGCCAATGTTAATAATATGACCATGATTACGTTCAACCATACCCGGTAAGACGGCGCGCGTCATATATACCAGGCCTTTATTGTTGGTATCAATCATCGTTTCCCAGTCTTCAACGCTGGCTTTATGCGCAGGCTCCATGCCCAACGCCAGGCCGGCATTATTTACCAGGATATCAATATTGCTCCACTCGGCAGGGAGCGATGCCAGCATCTCTTCAATAGCGGCGCGGTTGCGAACGTCCAGTTGGGCGATATACAGATTATCTCCCAGTTCGTCTTTTAACTCCTGCAACCGTTCCTGACGACGGCCAGTGGCGATAACTTTATGCCCTTGTTGAATAAAACGACGAGTAATGCATTCACCAAAACCTGCCGTTGCTCCAGTTACTAAAACGATCATCTCACTGTTCCTCAACGCTTTTGTGTGTCAATAACATAGCACGGGATGCTTAAGAGCGGGTAATACTGGATTGCAAGATTGCACTCCGTTATCAGTAAGCCTACGCTATGGAACACCTCGCGTTCAGGAGAAGAAAATGACAACAATGAATCCTTTCCTTGTGCAAAGCACACTGCCGTATCTGGCTCCTCATTTTGATCAAATTGCCAATCATCACTATCGCCCGGCATTCGATGAGGGAATGCAGCAAAAGCGGGCAGAAATTGCTGCCATCGCGCTTAACCCGCAAACGCCTGATTTCAACAATACTATTCTGGCACTGGAACAAAGCGGAGAATTACTTACCCGCGTTACCAGCGTCTTTTTTGCGATGACTGCGGCGCATACCAATGATGAATTACAGCGTCTTGATGAACAGTTTTCCGCTGAACTGGCGGAACTGGCTAATGATATCTATCTGAACGGTGAATTATTCGCGCGGGTAGATGCTGTCTGGCAGCGCCGTGAATCCCTGGGGCTTGATAGTGAATCCATCCGCCTGGTGGAGGTGATTCATCAACGTTTTGTCCTTGCCGGAGCCAAACTTGCGCAAGCTGATAAAGCAAAATTAAAAGTACTGAATACAGAAGCTGCGACACTGACCAGTCAGTTTAACCAGCGATTACTGGCAGCAAATAAATCCGGCGGTCTGGTTGTGAACGATATCGCGCAGCTGGCAGGAATGAGTGAGCAAGAGATTGCGCTGGCGGCAGAGGCGGCTCGCGAGAAAGGTCTGGATAACAAATGGCTGATTCCGCTGCTGAATACCACCCAACAACCGGCGCTTGCCGAGATGCGCGATCGTGCGACGCGTGAAAAACTGTTTATTGCGGGCTGGACGCGAGCGGAAAAAAATGATGCCAATGATACCCGCGCTATCATTCAACGTCTGGTAGAGATTCGCGCACAGCAGGCGAAACTGCTTGGTTTTCCTCATTATGCCGCATGGAAAATCGCCGATCAGATGGCAAAAACACCTGAAGCAGCACTTAACTTTATGCGGGAAATTGTTCCAGCGGCGCGTCAACGTGCGAGCGATGAATTAGCCTCCATACAGGCGGTTATTGATAAGCAGCAGGGCGGGTTTAGCGCGCAGCCGTGGGACTGGGCATTTTATGCCGAACAGGTACGGCGGGAGAAATTTGATCTTGATGAGGCGCAGCTCAAGCCATATTTTGAATTAAACACGGTGTTGAATGAAGGTGTATTCTGGACCGCGAATCAGCTCTTCGGTATTAAGTTTGTCGAACGTTTTGATATTCCTGTCTACCATCCTGACGTTCGTGTGTGGGAAATTTTTGATCATAATGGCGTGGGACTGGCGTTATTTTACGGTGATTTCTTCGCCCGTGATTCAAAAAGCGGCGGTGCATGGATGGGCAATTTTGTTGAGCAATCAACGCTTAATGAAACGCATCCGGTAATTTATAACGTCTGCAATTATCAGAAACCCGCTGCCGGTGAGCCTGCGTTGTTACTCTGGGATGATGTAATAACCTTATTCCATGAATTTGGTCATACGCTGCACGGCCTTTTTGCCCGCCAGCGTTATGCCACGCTTTCCGGCACCAACACGCCGCGTGATTTTGTCGAATTTCCGTCGCAAATCAACGAACACTGGGCAACGCATCCGCAGGTATTCGCTCGCTACGCCCGGCATTATCAGAGCGGGGCAGCAATGCCTGACGAACTGCAACAGAAAATGCGTAATGCCAGCCTGTTCAACAAAGGGTATGAGATGAGCGAACTGCTTAGCGCCGCACTTCTCGATATGCGCTGGCATTGCCTGGAAGAAAACGAAGCAATGCAGGATGTCGATGATTTTGAATTGCGGGCGCTGGTGGCGGAAAATATGGATCTTCCTGCTATACCACCACGCTATCGCAGCAGTTATTTCGCCCATATTTTTGGTGGCGGATATGCTGCAGGTTATTACGCTTATCTGTGGACGCAAATGTTGGCCGATGATGGTTACCAGTGGTTTGTTGAGCAGGGCGGATTAACGCGTGAAAATGGGCAGCGTTTTCGCGAGGCGATCCTTTCCAGAGGTAACAGCGAAGATCTGGAACGCCTGTATCGACAATGGCGCGGTAAGGCTCCTCAGATTATGCCGATGCTGCAACATCGTGGCTTGAACATATAAACACCACCAATGGCTGGCCTGGAGATATCGCCAGGCCAGCCTGGTTATAGCAGTAATTGCAGCAGCTGGACGAGGGCAAACCTCACCGCTAAAGCTAATACCGTTTCGCAGTCGCCAGCAAAATGCATAACCGCAGTGTAGGTCTGGCCTTTAATATGCCACGCGAACCAGACGGTACCCGCTGGCGTACCATCTTCACCGCCCTCCGGTCCGCCGTAGCCGGTAATGGCAATACTGACATCAGCATCCGCACGCTCTATGGCACCTGTTGCCATTTCTGCTGCCACTTTCTCACTCACCGCAGAATATCGTTCAAGAGATTGCTGGCTTACGCTGAGGATTTTCATCTTTGCCTGATCGGTGAAAGTAACAAAGCCTGCACCGTAAAATTTGGGTGTATCTTCAGCTGCACACAGGGCGCTAGCCAACTTACCGCCGGTGCATGATTCGGCGGTAGTTAAGCGTAATTGATCCGCGATAAGTCTTTGACTCAACGCGGATGTCAGGTTTTCAATAGTGTCGGTATCTGCGAGTTGTACATTTTTATCTTTATTAATGTTCACTGTTTTTTGTCCACGCTATTATATGTAAAGGTGATTTGCTTTTTCTGTATGCTCGTCCAATATAATAATTTTCAAACATATAAATCCGATTATTCTGAAAATATGTTTAAGACTCTTCAATCTTCTTAACCTTAGTGAGTTAAATTCTCTGAATATTTGACAGCTAGTGGGCTGATTTTAAATGCCTTATAACAATTGGCAGTATTCTTATTTGGCAATTATAAAAATAGCAACCAGACTTAATAAGTCAAACCAAACGCAATTAAGGAGTTAGTATGAAATTTCAGGCCATTGTATTAGCAAGTTTTCTTGTCATGCCTTATGCGTTGGCAGATGACCAGGGCGGTTTAAAACAGGATGCAGCGCCACCGCCGCCTCATGCAATAGAAGATGGCTATCGCGGAACCGATGATGCAAAAAAAATGACCGTTGATTTCGCAAAAAACATGCACGATGGCGCTTCGGTTTCACTACGCGGTAATTTGATTTCTCACAAAGGAGAGGACCGTTACGTTTTTCGCGATAAGAGCGGTGAAATTAATGTCGTTATTCCTGCGGCCGTCTTTGATGGACGAGAAGTTCAGCCGGACCAGATGATCAACATTAGCGGCAGTCTGGATAAGAAAAGCGCGCCGGCCGTCGTTCGGGTCACTCATTTGCAGAAATAAAAATAAATTAGCCTGATGGCCTGAACTACTGGGCCATTAGGGTATTGGGTTATGCTATTTGTCATCCTTTTATTTACGATAATGCAGAGGTGATTTACAGAATTAAACACTTTTTTATCCGCTGATTTTGTTTTAAATCACAATGTTATCTCAGAGATGACTCATAACTTCGGATTTCTATGAAAATATTGACGTAATTTTGCTTTTCTCTCGTTAGAATAGCGCGCACAAGGAACTGTGAAAAAGGAGTGGCAATGATCAAGAAGACAACGGAAATTGATGCCATCTTGTTAAATCTCAATAAGGCTATCGATGCCCACTACCAGTGGCTGGTGAGTATGTTTCACAGCGTGGTCGCGAGAGATGCCAGTAAGCCAGAAATAACGGATAACCATTCTTATGGACTGTGCCAGTTTGGTCGGTGGATTGATCATCTGGGGCCACTCGATAACGATGAATTACCTTACGTTCGGCTAATGGATTCTGCCCATCAACATATGCATAACTGTGGTCGGGAATTAATGCTGGCTATTGTTGAAAATCACTGGCAGGACGCGCATTTCGACGCCTTTCAGGAGGGGTTGCTTTCTTTTACTGCGGCATTAACCGATTACAAAATTTATTTGCTGACGATCCGTAGCAATATGGATGTTTTGACGGGATTGCCGGGGCGTCGGGTTCTTGATGAATCCTTTGATCATCAGTTACGCAACGCTGAGCCTCTGAATCTTTATTTAATGTTGTTGGATATTGACCGATTTAAATTGGTTAATGATACCTACGGGCATTTAATCGGCGATGTAGTATTACGCACCCTGGCAACTTACTTAGCCAGTTGGACGCGTGATTACGAAACGGTTTATCGCTACGGGGGCGAAGAATTTATCATTATTGTCAAAGCGGCTAATGATGAAGAAGCATGTCGTGCAGGTGTCAGAATTTGCCAGTTAGTCGATAACCATGCCATCACACATTCTGAAGGGCATATCAACATTACCGTGACAGCAGGTGTCAGTCGCGCATTTCCTGAAGAGCCTCTGGATGTGGTCATTGGAAGAGCAGACCGGGCAATGTATGAGGGTAAGCAAACCGGAAGAAACCGCTGCATGTTTATTGACGAACAAAATGTGATTAACCGAGTTTAAGCTCCGTTTAACATTCATTGAGAAAACTGATGCTACTGTGTCAACGATCCGTTATCAGTGCAGGAAAATGCCTGTTAGCGTAAAAGCAAAACACAAATCTATCCATGCAAGCATTCACCGCCGGTTTACTGGCGGTTTTTTTTCGCCGTCATAAAAATCAGGCCCCTTGTACACAACTGTAACAAGGGGCCGGTTAGGTGAGGGATTATCTCCGTTCATTAGTCATCCCATTTGTGGCTGAAATACGCGGCCAGAAAACCAGAAAATAAAATTATTCCCAGTACGGCCATAAAAACATTCATATTACCCAGCATTATTTGCCTCCGTTTATGGTGTGGTGTGTTTCCTCGCTTACCTTAATTTTCATCTCAATGAGAAAGATATTAGCAGAGGTAACCTAAACGAAGGCTGAATTAAATCTTTATTGTGTTCGACTTAAATCAACAAAGCGCGGGCTGCCCCCACGGTCTTGCTCGAATCCCTTTTAACATCAGCACCCACGCAGCAATGATCACCAACGCTAAGATGACAAACAGCGAGGAAGGCGGCAGGCTGGTTAGCACTACGCCACTCACTAATGGGTTAATCGCGGCACCAAGCCAGCCTAAAGACTGGGCGGAAAAATAGCTGGCTTTCATTCCTGGCGGCGCAATATGGTCAATCAACATATACTCGCCCGGCGCATAAATGATTTCACCGACAGTAAATACCGCAGCTGACATACCCCACAATAGCAGGCTGTTGCCGGAAAAAATAAAACCGACCAGACCGATGACGAAACAGAGGGTGCCTGCTGTCATCAGCGCGCGGATGTTAGCCGGGTTAAGTCGGCGGCCCACGGAATATTGCAACGTAACCACCATGGCAGCATTCACCGGAAGAACAACCGCGACCACCTTTTCGGCAAAATCCCCATCAGCAATCACCATCACATATTGTGAAATGCATGAAGCAAATGCGCCGCTTACAAAAGAAGCCAGAAAACCAGAGCAGGTAAACCACAACAGTGCTTTATCTTGTAATAAAACTTTCGGCGACCAGACACTGCCTGTTTCCGTGGCGATGATTTTCTCGCTGCGCTTTACCCAAATTTGAATGAAAAGCATGGGAAACGCGGAACAGATAGCTGCCAGCCAGAAGGGCAGATTGATGCTCTGCATCACCAACAGCGTGCCGAGCGGCGGACCGATGGTCCAGCCAATGTTTAGCATGGTGTAGTTGATTGAGAAGATTTTCGTTTTGCTGGTGGACGAAAGATTGTCGGCAAACCAGGCTTTCAGCACGGTAGCAAAAACAGAATAGGCGCAGTTAATGAGGGCAAAAAAGAGCACAACCAGCGTCACGTTATTCACTAAAGGAATGGCAATAAAACCGCTGGCGAAGGCGGTAATTGCCAGTAACATATAGCGTTTCTTGTCGAACTTATCCGCCAGGATACCAAAACCGAGGCTAAAAACGACGCCAATAGTGAGCGCAATTGTCATCGCATAACCGATTAGATCGACACTCAGGCTGTACTGGCGACTCAAGTAAATGGTCATAAATGGCAGCGTAGCGCCGCGTCCGATGGTTAATAACAACGACGAGGCAAGAAGGGCGCTGGTAGAGCGTCGTAGGGATAAGTTCATTTGTCTGTCCGGCAGTGCGTTTCGTTATGTTTTGTTTTAGAGATGTAAAGAAATAGCATGGCAAAAATCCGAAGTATAGCGACTTATTTGCGTATTAATGCCGTCGTAACCGGCGACTAACGAATCAACTGTTAAAGAAAAGTAAATTCAGCTAAGTTGATTGCTTACAAAAGATGAAATTCAGAGGCGGTAGAATGTCGCGAAAAGATGGTGTGTTGGCGCTACTGGTAGTGGTCGTATGGGGGCTAAATTTTGTGGTCATCAAAGTGGGGCTTCATAACATGCCACCGCTGATGCTGGCCGGTTTGCGCTTTATGCTGGTCGCTTTTCCGGCCATCTTTTTTGTTGCACGACCGAAAGTACCACTGAATTTGCTCTTGGGGTATGGATTAACCATCAGTTTTGCGCAGTTTGCCTTTCTGTTCTGCGCCATTAACTTTGGTATGCCTGCTGGACTGGCTTCGCTGGTGTTACAGGCACAGGCGTTTTTTACTATCGTGCTTGGCGCGTTTACTTTCGGGGAGCGACTGCATGGCAAACAATTGGCGGGGATCGCCTTAGCGATTTTTGGCGTACTGGTGTTAATCGAAGATAGTCTGAACGGTCAGCATGTGGCGATGCTCGGCTTTATGTTGACCCTGGCTGCAGCATTTAGTTGGGCGTGTGGCAACATCTTCAATAAAAAGATCATGTCGCACTCAACGCGTCCGGCGGTGATGTCGCTGGTAATCTGGAGCGCTTTAATCCCAATCATTCCCTTCTTTGTTGCCTCGCTGATTCTCGATGGTTCCGCATCCATGATTCACAGTCTGGTTACTATTGATATGACCACCATCTTGTCGCTGATGTATCTGGCGTTTGTGGCGACAATTGTTGGTTATGGGATCTGGGGGACGTTACTGGGACGCTATGAAACCTGGCGGGTTGCACCGTTATCGTTACTGGTGCCCGTAGTCGGACTGGCAAGTGCGGCACTATTGTTGGATGAACGCTTAACGGGTCTGCAATTTTTAGGTGCGGTGCTCATTATGACCGGGCTGTATATCAATGTATTTGGCTTGCGGTGGCGTAAAGCGGTAAAGGTTAGAGGCTAAACCATACGCACAGAATGTGATGTCAGCACTCTGTGCGTCTGCTTTTATCGCGGGAAAAAGTACTTTACCTGGAACTCGATAATATTGCTGTAAAGTAACGAATAATCCAGCGGAATAGAGTTACTGTCCACAGCCTGGGTCTGAATTTTAAGTATGGGATCCCGTGGGCTGATCCGTAAAATACTGGCGATTTCTGGGGTAGGAAAAGTAGGGGAGAAAGTTTCATAGGTGCCAATGATTTTGATCCCGCATTCGTTCTCAATATACGAAAATTTGGATTTTTGCATATGTGATACGGTTAAATCAGGAAAACGTGCCACTGACATCCACGTTTCTTCTAATTGTGCCGCATTATCCTCAATGAATCGCAGTCTCTTTATGTAATAAACCTGCTCACCGGGCACTAAATTCAGCTCAGTTGCAATAGTGGGTGAAGCATCCTGCACTTCAAATTTCATAATCTGACTCCCTGCCTCTTTGCCGCTTTTATGCGCAATTTCACTGAAGCTGTTCATGTGATCAATGTGTGCAACAAAATTCTTTTTTTGAATGTATGTTCCTGAACCATGCTTTCTGTGAATAATTCCTTCGCCTTCCAGCAAGGATAATGCCTTACGCAGGGTATTACGCGAAACATTATAACGAACTGCGAGTTCAGCTTCTGACGGCAACAAATCACCAACGTGCCATGAATGGCCATTGATCTCAGATTTAAGTAAGCGGGCAATCTTTTGAAAAATCACTTTTGCACCTTTTAAGAGCCATTGAAAACAAGGAGTTGAGTCCTGATTGGTTTATCGTATGGCCGAGTCGTTTAATTATTACCCTGATGTTGAACAACTTTATTACTGTATTACTGTGATCAATGTACCAGGATGTATAGCTACTGCGGGATATGATATTTACACAATGTAGTCTGTTATATACCAGTAAGGGAAAATATGAAAAAGATATTGTTAGTTTGCGCTGCGGGCATGTCAACCAGTATGCTGGTTAAACGTATGATTGATCATGCTAACGCTATTTCACTTGAAGTTAATATTTCCGCATTGGCGATTGCAGAGGCTAAAGGAAAAATTAAAAATAACGAAGTTGACGTTGTTTTACTTGGCCCGCAAGTTCGCTTTCAGAAACCGGAGATTGAAGCCGTTGCACAGGGGAAAATGCCTGTAGCCGTTATCGAGATGAAAGACTACGGCACCATGAACGGACAGGCAGTTCTTGAATTTGCGATGAAACTACTGCAACAGTAAGAATCTAATATTATTAAACTATTACCTGAACTAATTTTTCACACATCATAAAATGGATATGGCATACATGCTTTATTGGGATGTATAAATATCCAAAACAACAGGTATAAAAAAATGGGATTAATGGCCTCATTCGAACGTGGAATGGAACGTTTTCTTGTTCCAGTTGCTATCAAGTTAAACTCACAAAAACATGTTGCAGCGGTGAGAGATGGATTCGTTTTTACGTTTCCAATTATCATGGCAAGTTCATTAATTATATTAATTAACTTTGCCATATTATCGCCAGACGGTTTTATTGCCGGATTACTGCATCTGAATAGCATTTTCCCCAACCTTGAAAAAGCACAAGCTATTTTTACTCCGGTAATGAATGGTTCTGTAAATATCATGTCAATTATGATTGCTTTCCTGGTCGCCAGGAATATGGCGATTAGCTATGAGCAAGATGATCTTTTATGCGGATTAACGGCAATAGGAGCATTTTTTATTGTTTATACGCCATATCAGATGATAGATGGGCAAGCATTCCTGACGACCAAATATCTCGGCGCGCAGGGGTTGTTTGTTGCTGTTATCGTTGCATTGATCACCAGTGAAATATTTTGTCGCTTAGCTCGAAACCCAAAAATCACCATAACGATGCCGGCAGCTGTACCGCCTGCGGTAGCGCGTTCATTTAAAGTTTTATTGCCAATATTTTTTGTCATGGTGTTCTTTTCCGCACTTAATTATTGCCTGACACTGATATCCCCGGCAGGACTAAACGATCTTATTTACACATTAATCCAGACGCCGCTCAAACATATGGGAACGAATATCTTTGCGGTAATTATCCTGGGGGCTGTGGGTAATTTCCTGTGGGTGCTGGGGATCCACGGACCTAATACCACATCGGCAATTCGAGAAACCGTTTTTTCTGAGGCTAATCTGGAGAATCTCTCCTGGGCCGCTCAACATGGCACTACCTGGGGCGCGCCATATCCGATTACCTGGACTTCTATTAATGATGCATTCGCCAACTGCGGCGGTTCAGGTATGACGTTGGGGTTATTGTTGGCTATTTTTATCGCTTCTAAGCGTGCGGAATACCGTGATCTGGCAAAAATGTCATTTATCCCCGGTATTTTCAATATCAATGAACCGATAATGTTTGGCCTTCCTATTGTACTTAACCCCATCATGATGGTGCCGTTTATTATGGTTCCCATTGTTAACTGTGCCATTGGTTACTTCTTTGTTTCGATGGAAATTATTCCACCGGTTGCTTATGCCGTGCCCTGGACTACGCCCGGACCTTTAATTGCTTTCCTCGGAACCGGGGGGAACTGGCTGGCTTTACTGGTTGGTTTTTTATGTTTAGGTGTGGCGACAATGATCTATTTACCTTTTGTTATTGCCGCCAACAAAGTCAATAACATGACAACTAACGGATAATTCCATTTACCCAGGAAGGAGATTGTGATGTTTGCAGATGAAGAACTTGTTATGGAGTTACTGGTCAACGCGGGGCAGGCACGTTCTGACGCGATGGAAGCCATACGTTGTGCCGGGCAAAAAGACTGGCAGGGCGCAACTCAGCTAATGGCCAGTTCTGAATCTGCCTGTCTTCAGGCACATAAGATTCAGACCGCATTAATTAGTCAGGATGAAGGCTGTGGCAAAATAAAAGTTAATTTAATTCTGGTTCATGCACAGGATCATTTGATGAATGCAAGATTATGCCAGGATTTAGCCAGGGAAATTATTTCATTAAGAAAAGAACTCCATGCCTGATTTTTTCCTCCAGTGCGATAGCTGGAGGAAATTATTATACTCTTAAGGATAAGTCATGAATATAAAGACGCTTAACATCAGCCTTTTGTCTTTTTCTATTATTACAGCATTGTTTCCATTGAACGCGATGGCAACAAAATTAACCATAGAGCAGCGCCTTGAATTGCTTGAAAATGAATTGTCGCAAAATAAACAAGAGCTGAAAGCAACACAGAATGAACTGGGAGTATATAAATCCCGACTTTCGACCTTACAAAAAAGCATCACGGGAAACAAATATAAATCAGCCTCGCTTGCTGAAATATCAGCGACATCTCCCGTCGCTGATAACATCAAAAATGAAAACGGTGAACAGAACTCGTCTGCCGCAGCGCATACTATAAATGGATCGCAGCAAGTTGCCGTTATTGAAAGTAAAGGCGACAAAACCACTATCGAAAGCGTGACCCTGAAAGATATCAGTAAATATATAAAGGATGATATTGGGTTCAGCTATCAGGGGTACTTCCGCTCAGGCTGGGGTACTGGTAATCACGGCTCACCACAAACTTATGCAGCGGGTTCTCTGGGACGTTTTGGTAATGAGATGAGCGGTTGGTTTGACCTGACCTTAAATCAGCGTGTTTATAATCAGGACGGTAAAACGGCAAATGCGGTCGTTACCTATGATGGCAACGTGGGTGAGCAGTATAACGATGCCTGGTTTGGTGACAGTGCCAATGAAAATATCATGCAGTTCAGCGATATTTACCTGACAACGCGAGGTTTTTTACCCTTCGCACCAGAGGCAGACTTCTGGGTCGGCAAACATAAACTCCCGCAATATGAGATCCAGATGCTGGACTGGAAAACCTTAACCACGGATGTCGCCGCGGGTGTGGGGATTGAAAACTGGGCACTTGGTGTAGGGCTGTTTGATATGTCCTTAAGCCGTGATGATGTCGATGTTTACTCTCGTGATTTTTCGCGTACCAGCCAGATGAATACCAATTCTGTGGATGTTCGTTATCGCAATATCCCGTTATGGGATGATGCGACATTATCATTAATGGCTAAATATTCCGCACCTAATAAAACGGATCAACAACAAGATAACGAAAATGACAACAGTTATTTTGAAATGAAAGATAGCTGGATGCTGACTTCTGTTTTACGGCAAAACCTGCAACGCGATACGTTTAATGAATTTACGTTACAGGTTGCCAATAATTCCTATGCCAGCAGTTTTGCCAGTTTCTCAGATGCCAGTAATACGATGGCGCATGGTCGCTATTACTATGGTGATCATACCAATGGGATCGCCTGGCGTTTAATCTCTCAGGGCGAGATGTATCTTACTGACAATATTATTATGGCTAACGCGCTTGTCTATTCTCACGGCGAAGATGTTTATAGTTATGAAAGTGGTGCTCATAGTGATTTTGACAGTATTCGCACTGTAATAAGACCGGCCTGATCTGGAATACATGGAATCAGACGGGGCTTGAATTAGGCTGGTTTAAGCAACAGAACAAAACTCAGCAGGGTGTAACACTAAATGAATCGGCTTATAAAACGACACTCTGGCATGCATTGAAAGTGGGTGAAAGCATTTTAGGTTCACGACCAGAAATTCGCTTCTATGGAACGTATATCAATATTCTGGATAACGAATTATCGAATTTTAAGTTTAATGAGAACAGCAAAGACGAGTTTATGGCCGGCATCCAGGCGGAAGTCTGGTGGTAATCTATTTTAGTTAAGGAGTTGTGTATGTCAGGATTTAAAAAAGGTTTTTTATGGGGCGGCGCGGTAGCCGCGCATCAGTTGGAAGGTGGCTGGAATGAAGGAGGAAAAGGCATCAGTATCGCTGATGTGATGACTGCTGGCGCTCACGGGGTGCCGCGTGAAGTGACAGAAGGCGTTATCGACGGGCTTAATTATCCCAATCATGAAGCAATTGATTTTTATCATCGCTATAAAACAGATATTCAGTTATTTGCCGAGATGGGATTCAAATGCTTTCGAACTTCCATTGCCTGGACACGAATCTTTCCGCAAGGTGACGAACAGGAGCCGAATGAAGAGGGTTTACAATTTTATGATGATCTGTTCGATGAATGCCTTAAGCAGGGAATGGAACCTGTGGTGACGCTTTCACATTTTGAGATGCCTTATCATCTGGTGACAAAATATGGTGGCTGGCGAAACCGTAAACTGATCGACTTTTTTATCCGCTTCGCATCAACGGTCTTCACGCGCTATAAAGAAAAAGTAAAGTACTGGATGACGTTTAACGAAATCAATAATCAGGTGAATTTCAGCGAAAGCCTGTGTCCATTTACTAATTCCGGTATCTTGTATTCGCCAGAGGAAGATATCAATGAGCGCGAACAAATAATGTACCAGGCGGTACATTACGAGTTAGTTGCCAGTGCCCTGGCGGTACAGACTGGAAAATCGATTAATCCTGAATTTAATATCGGCTGCATGATCGCCATGTGCCCCATCTATCCTCTGACGTGTGCACCCAACGATATGATGATGGCGACGAAAGCGATGCATCGTCGTTACTGGTTTACTGATGTTCATGCTCGTGGATATTATCCGCAACATATGCTGAATTACTTTGCCAGGAAAGGATTCAACCTCGATATCACACCAGAAGATAACGCGATTCTTGCCAGAGGTTGTGTCGACTTTATCGGTTTTAGCTACTACATGTCTTTTACGACACAATTTTCGCCCGATAACCCGCAACTGGATTATGTTGAACCACGAGATTTGGTCAGCAACCCTTATATCGATACATCCGAATGGGGATGGCAAATTGATCCGGCAGGGCTACGTTATTCACTCAACTGGTTGTGGGATCATTTCCAGTTGCCGCTGTTTATTGTCGAAAATGGATTTGGTGCGGTTGACCAGAGACAAGCTGACGGCACAGTGAACGATCACTATCGCATTGATTACTTTGCTTCCCATATTCGTGAAATGAAAAAAGCCGTAGTCGAAGATGGTGTTGACTTAATTGGCTACACCCCGTGGGGCTGCATTGACCTGGTTTCTGCCGGAACAGGGGAAATGAAAAAACGCTACGGAATGATTTATGTCGATAAAGACAACGAAGGGAAGGGAACGCTGGAAAGGATACGTAAAGCGTCGTTTTACTGGTATCGGGATCTCATCGCCAACAATGGCGAAAATATTTGAGACTTCAGAAAGATATTACGGAGATGTCAGGCTCTGTGATCAGAGCCTGACAATAACTACATAGCGTGTTGATTATAATAGGGCACGCCGAGCGCATCCGACTTATCACTGCCAGTACCCATGTGATTTAAATCAAACGGCGGTTGTTCCTGCGATGGAGGAGCAACCACCACATTGCCACAGGAAGTAACAACCGGCTGCGTGGGTTGTTCCGCAACGCCCTGCGCGGAAAAGAGAATAAGCGCAGCTGCTATTGCGGATAAAAGTGGTTTCATGATTGCCTCAGTGACGTTGTCACGTTATCAACTAGCTGTTGTAATGATTTAATGGATGTAAAAAGCGCGATTCGCCCTGCATATTGGTCATCCGGTATTTATGCGGCGGAACATCAAAGTAATTTTTGAAGGTTCGGGTCAGAGTTTGTTGCGACTCGAAGCCATATCGTTCTGCCAGATAGAGTATCGGCTCGTTACTTTCCTTCAGCTTTTGCGCGATTTCCGTCATCTTACGGCTGCGGATGTATTGGCCTAATGAATGACCGGTTTCTTTTTTAAACATCCGTTGCAGGTGCCATTTGGAGTAACCCGAACGCTCTGACACTTTCTCCAGTGACAGTGGCGATTCCAGGTTGTCCTCGATCCAGTCCAAAATGCTATGAATGGTAATAGCGTCAGTATTGCGTCTGGACATCGTCATACCTCTTTTTTGTTTACGGCAGGACTTTCTTAAGCAAATGCTCAAGTGTTGCCACTTCGTCCGCCGTCAGGTTTTTTGTTAATTCTTGATGCAGGTCCTGGCCAACTAATTGATGGCATTGTTCGCATATTGCCGCGCCGCTGGTGGTAAGTTTTACCAGTACGCCGCGCTTATCATTCGGGTTCGGCAACCGTTCAACCCAGCCTTTACAGACCAGGCGATCCAGCATACGGGTCAGTGCTCCCAGGTCGACCGACAACACTTTTTTCAGTTCAACCGGAGTAATACACGCCGCGCAGCGGATAGAGCAGAGCACCTTAAACTGTGCCGCAGTAATATCCAGCGGAGACAGATACTCGTTAAGCAGACGATCTTTCTTCTGATTAACCATATGGATTAAGCGACCCAATGGAATAATTTCATTGAACAGATCGCTGGTACTTTTCACATTAGTTGCCCTGGCAAGTAATTAGTTGCAGGGGATAATATTGCCCAGGCAAGTATAAGTCAAATGAATGAATGACCGATGCCACGTTTTGCTAAATCGGTTCAAGTTTTGGTCAATGCGATGCAAGGTTAGCTAAAGAGTGACACTTTATCCTTGTTTACCCCTTATACTTTTCGCTGATAACCCAGATACACAGGATAACAACCACCAATGTTAGATTTGTTTAAAGCAATTGGCCTGGGGCTGGTGGTGTTACTGCCGTTAGCTAACCCATTAACAACTGTCGCGTTATTTCTTGGCCTGGCAGGCAACATGAACAGTGCCGAACGTAATCGTCAGTCGTTGATGGCCTCGGTGTACGTATTTGCCATCATGATGGTGGCGTATTACGCCGGGCAACTGGTGATGGATACATTTGGCATTTCGATTCCCGGTCTGCGAATTGCAGGCGGCTTAATCGTCGCGTTTATCGGTTTTCGGATGCTCTTTCCGCAACAGAAAGCGATTGATTCACCGGAGGCGAAAAGCAAGTCGGAAGAGCTGGAAGATGAACCCAGTGCCCATATTGCCTTTGTGCCGCTAGCAATGCCAAGTACCGCTGGTCCGGGAACCATAGCGATGATTATTAGCTCGGCGTCCACAGTGCGTCAGAGTTCAACCTTCGCTGATTGGGTACTGATGGTTGCGCCGCCGCTGATCTTTTTCCTGGTGGCGGTTATTTTGTGGGGAAGCCTACGCAGCTCCGGCGCAATTATGCGGCTGGTGGGCAAGGGTGGCATTGAAGCGATCTCCCGTCTGATGGGATTCCTGCTGGTATGTATGGGTGTGCAGTTTATTATTAACGGCATCCTGGAAATCATTAAAACGTACCATTAAAAAAGGCCCGAATGGGCCTTTCAACTATTGCGTCTGTTCTTCGAGTGTCACTGGCCAGCGGCGAAATATAATGATTGACCATATTAACGCGGCAAAAGCAGGCACCGCGCCCACATAACCAATCATCGACATTGACCAGTGCAAACTCACCTGATTACCTACCAACGCACCCGCCCCGATTCCAATATTAAATATGCCGGAGAATAGCGCCATCGCGACGTCGGTAGCATCTGGTGCCAGCGCCAGCACTTTAACCTGCATACCAAGCCCGATGATCATCATCGCGATCCCCCAGAAAATACTCAGCACCCCGAGGTGTATTTCACTGTTCGCCGCAGGTAGCAGCAGTGCCAGACACACCAGCAACAGCGCAATTGCCGTACTCACCAACGCAGACGCATACTGATTACCCAGTTTACCGAAAATCACGCTGCCAATAATGCCCGCACCACCGAGTAATAACAGTAATGCCGTGGCAAAGTTGGCGCTGAATCCCGCAATGTTTTGCACAAAAGGCTCGATATAGCTGTATGCCGTGTAATGGGCGGTGACAACCACCACAGTTAACAAATAAATGCTCATCAATGCCGGGCGGCGGAACAATAGCGGGAGGCTTTTCAGTGAACCGGAATGCTCACTGGGCAGTAAGGGAAGTAACTTAATCAGGCACAAAAGGGTGATAAGCGCCCCAATACCAATCGCGAAGAAGGTCATTCGCCAACCGAAATACTGGCCCACAATGCGCCCGAGAGGTAAACCTAAGACCATCGCCAGTGCTGTACCGGTGGCAATTAAACTCAATGCCTGTGCTCGCTTCCCGGCCGGAGCCATACGGATCGCCAGAGACGCCGTAATCGACCAGAAAATCGCATGTGCAAAAGCCACACCAATGCGACTGATCACCAGAACGGTAAAGCTCCACGACAAAAACGACAGTACGTGGCTGGCAATAAACACCACAAACAGGCAGATCAGTAATTTGCGCCGTTCAACCTGACTGGTCATTAACATAAAAGGCAATGACATTAGCGCTACTACCCATGCGTAAATGGTCAACATGATGCCGACCTGAGCGGTTTGCATGTGAAAACTTTGCGCAATGTCAGAGAGCAGGCCAACAGGGACAAATTCGGTGGTGTTGAAGATGAAGGCGGCGACTGCCAGCGTAACGACCCGTAGCCACGCCACTTTGCGGGAAACAGTGTTTGTTGTCATAACAGATTATCGGGTGAGTTGCGAAAAAGTGATGAAATGATCTTAAAACGGTTAATGATGTGAATACAATGCATTTGTGATCTGGATCGCGTTTTCCGTTTCTCTGACGCTGATTCTGTTCCGCGTCAGAGAGTCGGTAACATCACGGTTTAATGACGTTCAGGAAGGTCTGGCGTTTTGGCGGTTGCGGGTATAGGTGGTCTGACAGGGGAGCGAGGCCTGTTTTTCACCAGGTCTTCGTGAGTAACTTTTGGCGGCGTTTCATTTTTTACAAACAGTTTGAGGGTCCTGCGCGCCATATGTTTGATAATTTTATCATCACTTAATGATGCTGGCATCAACACGTCATTCAGATCACTTTCATTGGGATTCATAAATTGGTGATAGTGCAATAACATATTGGCGAAAAATAAAAAAAAGTCCTGAAAATGAGGAGATTCTTGTTCTGCTAAAAGGGATAAAAAGCAGATGCAGACTTCGGGTAGTACATGTTTGTTAGAACCTAATGAATCCATCAGGCTTTGCAATAAATCCTCTTTTAATTCGCCGTCTGTTATGTCGAGAATGGCGGTGATCAAGTTAGGATCTTTATTGACGAACCATTTGTGAACCTCAGAGTTACTCCATAATCGGGGGAGTATGACAAAATTACCGCGAGAGATAAAATTCAGGACAAGCAAATCAAACTGGCGTAAGTAATCTGCAGCGGTATGGTGATCCGGAGGCAGGGGTTCAATATGTGGTGTATGCGCTCTTTTGATGGGAATGCCAAGGTTGATCATTGGAAATTGTTCAATAAAATCATTCAGAAACAGAAAGAGCACACGCTCGACGCCGGTCTGAAATACGCGCCCCATAGTGACAGGCTTTGGGTTGGGAGCGCAAAAAATATTAATTTCTCCATCATGGCGAAAATTATCTAAATAAATAGGGCTTAAATTTATTACTACCTGAAATTCAATATTTTCTTTGTGTCTTCCATTCTTGACGGGATAAGTGAGTTTAAACTGAACCTTTTCATTGTATAGTGTGTCGTTACCCCGAAAAGAAGTCCTCTGAATATATGATAAGTTGTCAAGGTTATTAAATATCTTTTTTGTGGCTGAGTTGATGTTTAAAGACGTGCGCCACTCTTCATCACATATTATGGTACTGAGTGCATCAATAAAATCCTTTAAAACTTCTTTTACCTGAGGTGCAATATTACGTACGGGAAAATCATCAGGAAGAGATATGTAATTGCTGATGCTTACTGGCGTAACCATATTTGCCCCATATAGTCATAAGTCATCGGAACATCACTATATAGAGCATATTAGCCGCAAGAACTATCAAAAATAGCTCATTGATATCCCTGTCTTGCCGAGTCAGGCACCTCCAGCAGTTGAATAAATGCCTCGAGCGGGCGCGTTTTCGCACCACGACGCCAGACCAGCCAGGTTGTTAACCAACGCCATTGCTCAGCTAACGGCCACGCTTCAACCTGGTGATGCCCCGGCATACTTTCCAGCATAGAGCGCGGAATAAGCGCAATGCCTGCTCCTGCGATCACACAGGCCAACATTCCGTGATAAGACTCCATCTCATGGATAGTTCCCGGAGCGGCACCGTCAGCATGAAACCAGCTCTCGAAGTGGCGACGATACGAACAATTGGCGCGGAAGGCATAAATGTTACTGCCATTAACCTGACTGGCACGGGTTACTGGCGCATATCCTTGTGGCGTGACGATCATCAGTTCCTCGCGGTATACCGGTATCCCGTCGATGGCAGTATGGTTAATGGGTCCATCAATAAACGCCGCATTCAGTTTTCCCTCCAGTACACCATCCAGCATAGTGCCGGAAGGGCCGGTGGAAAGTGAAAACTGAATTTTGGGATAACGACGGTTGAATTCCGCCAGCGTGGCTGGAATGCGCACTGCAGCGGTGCTTTCCAGCGAACCAAGAGAAAATAAACCTTGCGGCTCATCGCCAGCGACAACGCTCCGCGCTTCATCCACTAACGCGAGAATTTGTTGGCTATAGCGTAAAAAGTTATGCCCGGCAGGAGAGAGACGTAAACGCTGATTCTCGCGAATAAACAGATCAACCCCCAGTTCTGTTTCCAGCTGGCGCAGACGGGTAGTGAGATTCGACGGCACGCGATGCACTTTTGCTGCAGCCTGGGTTATGCTGCCAGCTTCGGCAACCGCGTTGAACATCTCCAGTTGGGTCAGATCCATAGCATTCTCGATTCGTGAATAAGTGGCTTAATATTATTCATTTTAAAGCAAGAGTAAATCTGCGTATCTTCATACCATGACTCATAAAGGAGATACCCCGATGACCATTACTCCGGCAACTCATGCAATTTCGATAAATCCTGCCACGGGTGAACAACTTTCTGTGCTGCCGTGGGCTGGCGCTGACGATATCGAAAACGCACTTCAGCTGGCGGCAGCAGGCTTTCGCGACTGGCGCGAGACAAATATAGATTATCGTGCTGAAAAACTGCGTGATATCGGTAAGGCTCTGCGCGCTCGTAGCGAAGAAATGGCGCAAATGATCACCCGCGAAATGGGCAAACCAATCAACCAGGCGCGCGCTGAAGTGGCGAAATCGGCGAATTTGTGTGACTGGTATGCAGAACATGGTCCGGCAATGCTGAAGGCGGAACCTACGCTGGTGGAAAATCAGCAGGCGGTTATTGAGTATCGACCGTTGGGGACGATTCTGGCGATTATGCCGTGGAATTTTCCGTTATGGCAGGTGATGCGTGGCGCTGTTCCCATCATTCTTGCAGGTAACGGCTACTTACTTAAACATGCGCCGAATGTGATGGGCTGTGCACAGCTCATTGCCCAGGTGTTTAAAGATGCGGGTATCCCACAAGGCGTATATGGCTGGCTGAATGCCGACAACGACGGTGTCAGTCAGATGATTAAAGACTCGCGCATTGCTGCTGTCACGGTGACCGGAAGTGTTCGTGCGGGAGCGGCTATTGGCGCACAGGCTGGAGCGGCACTGAAAAAATGCGTACTGGAACTGGGCGGTTCGGATCCGTTTATTGTGCTTAACGATGCCGATCTGGAACTGGCGGTGAAAGCGGCGGTAGCCGGACGTTATCAGAATACCGGACAGGTATGTGCAGCGGCAAAACGCTTTATTATCGAAGAGGGAATTGCTTCGGCATTTACCGAACGTTTTGTGGCAGCTGCGGCAGCCTTGAAAATGGGCGATCCCCGTGACGAAGAGAACGCTCTCGGACCAATGGCTCGTTTTGATTTACGTGATGAGCTGCATCATCAGGTGGAGAAAACCCTGGCGCAGGGTGCGCGTTTGTTACTGGGCGGGGAAAAGATGGCTGGGGCAGGTAACTACTATCCGCCAACGGTTCTGGCGAATGTTACCCCAGAAATGACCGCGTTTCGGGAAGAAATGTTTGGCCCCGTTGCGGCAATCACCATTGCGAAAGATGCAGAACATGCACTGGAACTGGCTAATGATAGTGAGTTCGGCCTTTCAGCGACCATTTTTACCACTGACGAAACACAGGCCAGACATATGGCGGCACGTCTGGAATGCGGTGGGGTGTTTATCAATGGTTATTGTGCCAGCGACGCGCGAGTGGCCTTTGGTGGCGTGAAAAAGAGTGGCTTTGGTCGTGAGCTTTCCCATTTCGGCTTACACGAATTCTGTAATATCCAGACGGTGTGGAAAGACCGGATCTGACGCGACATATTCAGCTCTGATATACTCGCAGGTCTTTTCAGACCTGCGGTCCAGGAGTAGAAAGTGGCAGTCGCCATGGATAATGCAATTTTAGAAAACATCTTGCGGCAAGTGCGGCCGCTCATTGGTCAGGGTAAAGTCGCGGATTATATTCCGGCGCTGGCTACAGTAGACGGTTCCCGATTGGGGATTGCTATCTGTACCGTTGACGGACAGCTTTTTCAGGCCGGAGACGCGCAAGAACGTTTTTCCATTCAGTCTATTTCCAAAGTGCTGAGTCTCGTTGTCGCCATGCGTCATTACTCCGAAGAGGAAATCTGGCAACGCGTCGGCAAAGATCCGTCTGGATCACCGTTCAATTCCTTAGTGCAACTGGAAATGGAGCAGGGTATACCGCGTAATCCGTTCATTAATGCCGGTGCGCTGGTGGTCTGCGATATGTTGCAAGGGCGATTAAGCGCACCACGGCAACGTATGCTGGAAGTCGTGCGCGGCTTAAGCGGTGTGTCTGATATTTCCTACGATACGGTGGTAGCGCGTTCCGAATTTGAACATTCCGCGCGAAATGCGGCTATCGCCTGGCTGATGAAGTCGTTTGGCAATTTCCATCATGACGTGACAACCGTTCTGCAAAACTACTTTCATTACTGCGCTCTGAAAATGAGCTGTGTAGAGCTGGCCCGGACGTTTGTCTTTCTGGCTAATCAGGGGAAAGCTATTCATATTGATGAACCAGTGGTGACGCCAATGCAGGCGCGGCAAATTAACGCGCTGATGGCGACCAGTGGTATGTACCAGAACGCGGGGGAGTTTGCCTGGCGGGTGGGACTACCGGCGAAATCTGGCGTTGGGGGCGGTATTGTGGCGATTGTTCCGCATGAAATGGCCATCGCAGTCTGGAGTCCGGAACTGGATGATGCAGGTAACTCGCTTGCGGGCATTGCCGTCCTTGAACAATTGACGAAACAGTTAGGGCGTTCGGTTTATTAATGCAGTCTCTCGATCCTCTCTTCGCGCGTTTATCCCGTTCAAAATTTCGCTCTCGCTTTCGTTTGGGCATGAAAGAGCGTCAGTATTGTCTGGAGAAAGGCGCGCCAGTCATCGAACAACATGCGGCGGATTTTGTCGCTAAACGTCTTGCTGCGGCATTACCGGTTAATGACGGTAAGCAAACCCCCATGCGCGGGCATCCGGTGTTTATCGCTCAGCACGCCACCGCGACCTGCTGTCGCGGTTGTCTGGCTAAGTGGCATAACATTCCGCAGGGTGTTTCGTTAAGCGAAGAACAACAACGTTATATCGTGGCGGTAATCTATCACTGGCTGGTTGTACAGATGAATCAGCCATGAGAATTGCGGAAAACGACAAAATAGCATTCCCAGGGTACCTTTATTTGCCGCCGCTGTCAGCGAACATGCTATCTTGGTTCGGTCAGTATTGATAGTCTGGATTTCTGGCCTTTGCTTGCGGACTGGTTCAGTGAGCAATTCTCAACGGGCGTGTTGATCGTGCCTTGTATGCTGACGTTGGCTATTCCTGGAGTGCTGCCGCGCTTTAAAGCAGAACAGATGATGCCCGCCATCGCGCTTATTGTGTCGGTTATTGCCTCGGTAGTCATTGGCGGAGCGGGGAGTCTGGCGTTCCCGCTGCCTGCATTAATCTGGTGTGCAGTGCGCTATACGCCGCAGGTAACATGTCTGTTGACCTTTGTCACCGGTGCGGTGGAAATCGTACTGGTGGCAAATTCGGTGATTGATATCTCGGTCGGTTCGCCGTTCTCCATTCCGCAAATGTTCTCCGCACGTCTCGGTATTGCCACGATGGCGATATGCCCAATTATGGTTTCTTTTAGCGTGGCAGCGATCAATTCGCTAATGAAGCAAGTTGCGCTGCGAGCCGACTTTGATTTTCTGACTCAGGTTTACTCACGGTCCGGTCTTTATGAGGCGCTGAAAAGTCCATCGCTGAAACAGACACAACATCTGACTGTCATGCTGCTTGATATCGACTATTTCAAAAGCATTAACGATAACTATGGACATGAATGTGGCGATAAAGTGTTAAGCGTGTTTGCCCGGCATATTCAGAAGATTGTCGGTGATAAGGGGCTGGTGGCGCGAATGGGCGGCGAAGAATTTGCTGTTGCAGTGCCGTCGGTGAATCCTGTCGATGGTCTGCTAATGGCGGAAAAAATCCGTAAAGGCGTTGAACTGCAACCATTCACCTGGCAACAAAAAACGCTTTATCTCACGGTAAGTATTGGCGTCGGTAGTGGTCGCGCATCGTACCGAACGCTGACCGATGACTTTAATAAATTGATGGTCGAAGCCGATACGTGTCTGTATCGCTCGAAGAAAGATGGGCGCAACCGTACCAGCACTATGCGTTACGGTGAGGAAGTTGTCTGACATCTTTATTCATTACGCGCGATTTGAATGCAATGTGTTCTACCACTTTATGATCCAGGAAAGGCGTTTTTCCTCGATTAAACCATGATCCGCGCCACACTTTTCTCATAAAACTGCTCATTAATCATCAGGAGTTGATCAAAACAGGGGTTCGGCGTATTAAAGTTTGCTAACCTGTCGTACCAATTCAAACAGGTTGTATGACTAATCAGAAGGGAACCCATTGTGAAAACACTAAATCGTCGCGATTTTCCCGGTGCACAGTATCCAGAACGTATCATTCAGTTTGGTGAAGGTAACTTCCTGCGCGCCTTTGTTGACTGGCAAATCGATCTCCTGAATGAGCACACCGATCTGAATTCTGGCGTGGTCGTTGTTCGTCCGATTGAAACTTCATTCCCGCCGTCACTGAGCACGCAGGATGGTCTGTACACCACCATTATCCGTGGCCTGAATGAGAAGGGGGAAGCGGTCAGCGACGCGCGTCTGATTCGCTCGGTTAATCGTGAAATCAGCGTCTACAGTGAATACGATGAATTCCTGAAACTGGCGCACAACCCGGAAATGCGCTTTGTTTTCTCTAACACCACCGAAGCGGGTATCAGCTACCATGCGGGCGATAAATTCGATGACGCGCCAGCGGTAAGCTATCCGGCAAAACTGACCCGTCTGCTGTTCGAACGCTTTAGCCATTTCAACGGTGCGCTGGATAAAGGTTGGATCATCATTCCGTGTGAGTTGATTGACTACAATGGCGACGCGTTGCGTGAACTGGTGCTGCGCTATGCGCAAGAGTGGGCACTGCCAGAAGCATTTATTCAATGGCTGGATCAGGCTAACAGCTTCTGTTCTACGCTGGTGGACCGTATCGTTACCGGTTATCCGCGCGATGAAGTGGCTAAACTGGAAGAAGAATTGGGTTATCACGATGGTTTTCTCGACACCGCTGAACACTTTTACCTGTTTGTGATTCAGGGACCGAAATCCTTAGCGACTGAACTGCGTCTGGACAAATATCCGCTCAACGTGCTGATTGTTGACGATATTAAACCGTACAAAGAACGCAAAGTGGCAATCCTCAACGGTGCGCACACCGCGCTGGTGCCGGTGGCGTTCCAGGCAGGGCTGGATACCGTAGGTGAAGCGATGAACGATGCTGAAATTTGCGCATTCGTTGAAAAAGCTATCTACGAAGAAATTATTCCGGTACTGGATTTGCCTCGTGATGAACTGGAATCTTTCGCCAGTGCAGTCACCGGGCGTTTCCGTAACCCGTACATTAAGCATCAGCTGCTGTCTATCGCGCTCAACGGTATGACCAAGTTCCGCACTCGCATCCTGCCGCAGCTGCTGGCAGGGCAGAAGGCAAAAGGCACACTTCCGGCGCGCCTTACTTTCGCATTAGCGGCATTGATTGCCTTCTATCGCGGTGAGCGTAACGGAGAAACATATCCGGTACAGGACGATGCACACTGGCTGGAACGTTATCAGCAACTCTGGAGCCAGCATCGTGACCGTGTTATCGGCACCCAGGAACTGGTAGCGATTGTTTTGGCAGAAAAAGACCACTGGGAGCAGGACCTGACGCAAGTGCCTGGTCTGGTCGAGCAGGTTGCTAATGACCTGGATGCGATTCTTGAAAAAGGGATGCGCGAAGCTGTACGTCCGTTGTGCTAATAACACCGTTACTTCTGAACCCGGTTTCGACCGGGTTTCTTATTTCACTATATTAGTTACAACATCCTATGTGCCTTTATCATTAACAGATGCCACATGCAGCGCCTGTTAATGTTGTAAGCTTGTAGGTAATTTGTAAGTAGCGTCTTGAGAATGTGATCGTAATCACGTTTAATAGGGCGACTTTTTCACGCCTGAAGATAACCATGATTGTTCGTCCACAACAACACTGGCTGCGCCGTATTTTTGTCTGGCACGGCTCAGTATTATCCAAGATATCATCGCGCTTACTACTCAATTTTCTCTTTTCTATCGCTGTTATTTTCATGCTGCCCTGGTACACGCATCTGGGCATCAAATTCACCCTCGCACCGTTCAGCATTCTCGGTGTCGCCATCGCCATTTTTCTTGGTTTTCGTAATAATGCCGGGTACGCCCGTTACGTTGAAGCGCGAAAACTTTGGGGGCAGTTGATGATTGCCTCACGGTCGTTACTGCGCGAGGTAAAAACGACATTGCCGGATTCGGCAAGTGTAAGGGAGTTTGCCCGGTTGCAAATCGCCTTCGCCCACTGTTTACGCATGACATTACGCAAACAGCCACAGGCGGAAGTGCTGGCTCATTATCTCAAGACTGAAGATCTTCAGCCTGTACTGGCTTCGAACTCTCCAGCTAACCGTATCTTGTTAATAATGGGGGAGTGGTTGGCGGTTCAGCGCCGCAATGGGCAGCTTTCAGATATCCTGTTTATTAGCCTCAACGATCGGCTTAATGATATTTCAGCGGTTCTGGCAGGCTGTGAGCGCATTGCCTACACGCCAATTCCCTTTGCCTACACCCTGATTTTGCATCGTACCGTTTATCTGTTTTGTATCATGCTGCCGTTCGCGCTGGTCGTGGACCTGCATTACATGACGCCTTTTATCTCTGTGCTGATTTCCTACACTTTTATTTCGCTGGATTGTCTGGCGGAAGAACTGGAAGATCCGTTCGGTACTGAAAACAATGATTTACCACTGGATGCCATCTGCAACGCTATTGAAATTGACCTGTTACAGATGAACGATGAAGCCGAAATTCCAGCAAAAATTCTTCCCGATCGTCATTACCAGCTGACGTGATATTTACTCCATACGCCGGGCAACAATAAACAGACGCGGAAATGCCAGCAGTATCTGTCCGTTCTCTTGCAGTGGATACTGCTCTTCCAGCATCTGATGGTAGCGCTTAAGAAAAAGCTGCTGTTCGCTCTCGGTCAGATCCTGTAACCACGGACGTAATCCAGTGGCAGTCACCCAATCGATAATCGCCTGGTGTGACGGCATCTGGTGATAGTAGGTGGTTCGCCAGATATCGACCTCACATCCGGCTTCGCTCAAAATATCGTAGTAAGCATGAACGCCAGCCAACGGCTCACGCCCGCGATCCGGGTAGTTTTGTTCCCAGGCAACTTCGCGCATGAGCACATGGGTCGGCTCCAGCCAGTTATCTGGCATCTGTACTGCCAGCACGCCCTGCGGATTAAGTAAAGAAACCAGATGAGGAAACAATTCGTAGTGGTCGGGCAGCCATTGCAGTGAGGCATTAGCAAAAATCAGATCGAGTGCCTGTACCGGTTGCCAGTTGCGGATGTCTGCTTCCACGAACTGGCAGTCTGGCAAAGCACTGCGCGCTTCAGCAATCATCGCCGGAGACGAGTCGATGCCTGTTATCCTGGCCGCAGGCCAACGTTGTTGTAGAAGGGCGGTGCTGTTACCTGGGCCACAGCCAAGATCGGCAACATATTCGACATTTTCCAGCGGCACTCTGGCAAGCAGCTCCACCGCCGGACGCGATCGTTCAGCGGAAAAGTGCAAATATAAAGAGGGGTTCCAGTCAGACATTTTTTACTCCCGTCAGCGCGTTACCCCAATTGTAGATAAAATTGATAAATTCGCCTCACGGCATCAAACCATTGAACAGACGTTTTTTACGCGGCCCGGTCATTAAAGATTCCAGTTTCGCGACACAGGTTTTGTAGTGGGGCGTGGTTTTATGGAACGCCACTGCGTCTTCATCTTTATAGGCTTCGTAGATATAAAAGCGCGAATTCACTTCCGGGTCCTGTAAGACATCGAAGCGCAAATTGCCTTCTTCCTGTACAGAGCCCAGGTGGTTCTGGCGAAAAACTTCGATAAACTCGTCAACCTTGTCTTCATGAACGTTAATTTCAACCAGTGTGACGTGCATAATTCTTCTCCTTAGATCCGCAGTTACTGTTTTTCACTCAGATAGAGTTCATATGCTCGATCAGCCGTTTCGTTATGGTGAACCACCGCCTGTACGGCTTTCATCATCGCCACCGGATGGTCAGACTGGAAAATATTACGCCCCATATCCACACCAGAAGCGCCCTGATCGATAGCCTGCCAGCACATTTCCAGCGCCTCGCGCTCCGGTAATTTTTTACCGCCAGCAATAACAATGGGTACCGGACATCCGGCAACAATCCGTTCAAAACCTTTTTCGACATAATAGGTTTTGATAATTTGCGCCCCCATTTCAGCGGCGATTCGAGTCGCGAGCGAGAAATAACGCTGATCGCGCACCATATCTTTGCCCACGCCAGTCACGGCCATGGTCGGCATTCCCACTTTCATTCCGGCATCAACCAGCTGAATAATATTTTTGATCGACTGATGTTCATATTCGCTGCCGATATAAACCTGCGCCGCCACCGCGCAACTGTTCAGGCGCACGGCATCATCCATCGATAACGCCACGGCTTCATTACTTAATTCCGCCAGAATAGAGTTCGCACCTGACGCCCTCAGTACCACCGGCTTATTGGTCGCTGGGGGAACTACGCTGCGCAAAATGCCGCGCGTACACATTAATACATCGGCATGTTCAAACAGCGGGGCGATATTTATATCAATGCGTTCAAGTCCGGTAGTCGGCCCCTGAAAATAACCATGATCAAAGGCCAGCATCACGGTATTACCCGTTTTCGGATTAAATATCCGCGATAAGCGTGACTGCATTCCCCAATCCAGCGCACCGCAACCTTTCAGGGTAAAAGGGATATTTTGTTGCGGTTGATCGGTACGAAAATCTTTACCATCTTTAATATCGTCTAAATCTGCCATAACTTACTCCGGTTAAGTAATGCACATCAGAAATCGTATTTGCCGATATTCTCTTTGTTGAATATCACGCGCTCCGGTAACAGTACGATGCCATTACCATCCGCTTCGTAGTCATAGCCCTGAACGCTATTTGGCGAGACTTCAACCTGACCTACGCCCTGGATATCCAGCTTGTCGCCCGTTTTCATTGATCCTTTTTTCAATAATGCATCCGCGACATACACTGAAATTTTGCCTTGCTGAACCACATCCCACAGGCCAAATTCTTTCACCGTGCCGCGTTCCACATATGGACGCATCACGTTTGGCGTACTGAATCCGACAATCGCTACTTTGTCATTTTTCAAGTTTTCTGCGGCTTGTGCGGCAGCGGGCAGGGCGTTGGCATCGGGGGCGATAATGGCGTCGAGATCGCTATACGCTTTTAATATTCCTTCTGCGGTTTGTAATGATTTAGTGGCATCGTTATAGCCAAACTGCGTAGTGACAATTTCCCAGCCAGGATGCTCTTTGGCGATTTTCGCTTTCGCTTCTTTCACCCACTGGTTTTGGTCCGTAACGGTGGGGCTTGAGTAGAAAAACGCGACTTTGGCTTTGTCTTTATTCACCTGACGCGCCGCCATATCCACCAACATACCTCCCAACTGGGCGGGCGTTCCCTGATTAATGTAGTAAGAGCGGCACTCCGGTTTAGTATCAGAGTCCCAGGTCAGCACTCTCACACCACGTTGCATGGCGCGTTTCAGTGCCGGACACAAGCCATCAGGCGAAACCGCAGAAACGATAATGGCGTTATAACCTTGATTGACGAAGTTATTAATCAACTGTACCTGACCAGAAACACTGGGTTCTGTCGGCCCGTCGTAGGTCACATCAACGCCCAGCTCTTTACCCGCTTGTTGTGCGCCGTTGCCACCGCTGGTAAAAAATCCCACGCCAACCAGTTTGGGAATAAATGCAATACGCTCTGCGGCCTGCACATTCATAGAGATTGCGGCAATGCCAAGAACGCTAAGTAAGGCGATTTTCTTAAAGCGATGAAGTGTCATGAAGATATCCTTTATGGCAATGGGTTATTGGCCCGACGCGCCAGCCACTCTTTAATTTGCTGGCGATGCAGGCTAACGGAACGACCTACGACAACGACGATAAGTAGCGCACCGGAAAGGGCGCTGGACACCTGATTTGGCACTCCTGCCATTTGCAAACCTTGTTGCAAATATCCCACTAATAAAACCGCAATGGCGGTGCCGATAATGGAACCGGAACCACCATAAATATTGGCACCGCCAAGCACCACGGCGGTGATGGCGGGCATCAGAAACGACGCACCGAGATCGGAACGTGCTGAACCAAAATACGATACCAGCAGCACAGCGGCGACCGCAGACGCCAGCCCCGTCATGGCATAGAGCGCACATAAGGTGCGGTTAACTGGAATCGCGCTATAAAGCGCCACGCGCGGGCTTTGCCCAATCAAAAACACATTACGTCCGGCATGGGTTTTATGCAGCCAGAGCCAGAAAACGAGGAGACATATCAGGAAGATAATCAGCGGAACGGGGAGTCCCAGCACATCCAGGTTAGCGAAATCTGTAAACGCCATCGGGAATCCACCAATACCTTCGTACCCCGTCGCTCCGGCCATACCGGAAAGCAGCAGAGCGCTTCCGGCAAACAGATACAGCGTGCCAAGCGTAATCACCAGCGGGTTAACTTTGGTATAGATAATTAATCCGGCGTTGATCAGCCCGCACAATGCGCCGAGCAGTAAGGTCAGGAGTATCGCCAGCGGCATCGGCACACCACTTTGAAACAGTACGCCCAATGCAATGGCGCAGAGGCCGATGGTCGAACCAAACGAAATATCGATCCCGCCACTGACAATCACCATCGTCAGCGGTAGGGCGACAATGCCAATGCAGATAAAGTCACTGGTGCTGAACAGCAACATATTGAGATCTAACATCCGCGGGTTAATTGCACCAAATGCGACAATCTCAATAACGAGCAGTGCGGCAAGAGCCAGTTCCCAACCGTAGCGAATACGCATTATGCGGCCTCCCGTTTTTTACCTGACGAAGCGGGTTTAACGGATGGCGGTGGCGTCATAAAGCGGGCATATTTTTGCCGCCGTAGATTACGTTCCAGCGCACAACGCAGGCGTCCATCAAACACCAGCACCGCCAGCAGCACGAGGCCCGCGATAAAATCGTTCCACCATGCCGGAATGCGCAACAGCACCAGTACGCTATCGATCTGCGTCAGGAACCATGCGCCGAGTACCGCACCGATGATCGCACCGGAACCGCCGAGCAAACTAATGCCGCCCAGCACGCAGGCTGCAATTGCTTTCATCTCCAGCCCGGTACCGGTCTGGTTGGGGATAAAACCAATCTGCGAAGCAAACACAATTCCCGCCAGTGCCGCCATGCAGCCGTTCAACGAAAATGCCACAATGCGAATGGCTTCCGTACGAACGCCCAGTTGACGAGCGCCCTGTAAATTATCGCCCGTGGCATAAAAACTGCGTCCAAACGCCGTCTTCGCCAGCAGCCAGGCCATAAATGCCACCAGAATTATCGTCAACCAACCAATCGCGGAAACGCCAAACAGCAGCGGTGCGGAGAGCTGTTTCAGTTCGGCGGGTAACCCTTCAATCCATTTACCGCCAGTCCACAGCAACATGATGCCTCTGTACAACCCTAACGTGCCAAGGGTGGCAACAATGGCAGGAATCTTTAGCCACGCGACCAGGACACCGTTGAAAAATCCCGCGAGCAAACCAAGCAGTAAAGTCGTGACACAGGCAACAGGTAGTGAATATCCTGCGTTCAGTAACATCCCCAACAGCACCGCGCACATTCCGGTAATCGAACCCACTGAAACATCAATATTGCGCGTAAGCATTACCAGCGTCGCGCCCATTGCCAGCAGGATCAGGATTTGCGCGCTGCTATAAACCATGGTCAGCGTTTGCACACTTAAATACTGGCGGTCGAGAAAACCGGGTAATACAAACAGCAGCACCACCGCCAGCAGTGCCGTGATTTCACGGTTGTTCTGAATAAACTTCAGCATGACGCCTCCTGACGCTGACTATCGCCGAAGGCAACGCGCATAATAGTCTCGACATTAATATCGCGCCCGGTCAGTGCAGAGTGGGCAATTTCGCCCTGATGCATCACATACACGCGATCTGCCATCAGTTCGATCTCTTCCAGGTCGGAGGAGATAAGCAGCACAGCCACATTCTGTGCGGCGATGCTGCGCAACAGTTGGTAGATATCATTACGCGCCGAGACATCCACGCCGCGCGTCGGCTCATCGACAATCAATACTTGCGGCGAGGCTTCCAGGCATTTGGCAATGAGGATTTTTTGCTGGTTGCCACCGGATAATGTCCGTGCAGCTTGTTCCGGTTGGTTAAATTTAATATTCAGCGCCCGACGATATCGTTCCAGGGTGGCATTATCTTTCGCGGTTTTCGCCCAGAATCCACGAAGGTTATGAGTAAGGGCGCAGACATTCCAGGCCAGCGAAGCATCGAGATTCAGTCCGGATGACTGGCGATCTTCCGGCAGATAAACCAGACCGCGCAGTAAACGTTCTCCAGTGGATAATTTATTGATCTCGTTACCATTCAGCATAATGCGTCCGCCACGCAAAGTACGCAGACCATAGAGCGTCTCGGCCAGTTCTGTGCGTCCGGCTCCCACCAGCCCAGCCAGGCCCAGAATTTCTCCGGCATTGAGCGTCAGGCTGACATTCCTGAAGCCTTCGCCAGTCAGATTTTCCAGTGTCAGCACCGGCGTTCCGGCGGCATGTTGTGGGCGGTTACCAGGTAACTCCAGCCATAATTTTTGGCTGGCAGAGAGCGATTTTTCCCGTACCACTGGCGTGATGGCCTGAATAATGTCGTCGGTAGACAGTTCGCTGGTTTTGCCGCTTAAGGCGATGGTTCCGTCGCGCATCACGCTAATTCGATCGGCAATCTGGCGAATTTCCGGCAGCTTATGCGAGATAAAAACAATACCCACGCCAGTAGCAAGCAGCTCTTGCAAGCGAGTAAACAAGCGTTCGGTTTCCGCAGGGGTAAGCGAGGCGGTAGGTTCATCGAGGATCAGAATCCGCGAGTCGCGCATCAGCCCGCGGAGGATTTCCACCATTTGGCGATCGGCGACATCCAGCGATCCTGCCAGACTATGCAGATCAAACTGGCAGCCCAGCGCCGCCAGCAAGTTCTTCATTTTCTGCATGGAGAGCTGTTTTTTTGCCAGCCCAAACAGGATGTTTTCTTTTATCGACAGGCTTGGGAAAAGCAGCGGTTCCTGGGGAACGAGATAAATACCCAGCTGATGAGCATGAACTGGCGTTAATCTGGCGTAGTTGTTGCCCCCAATCTCCAGCGTACCGCTATCAGCAGGGGTAATACCGGCAATAATCTTCATTAACGTCGATTTACCGGCACCATTGCCGCCGAGCAGGGCGTGGACCTCCCCCTGATGCAACGTAAAATCGATGCCTTTCAGGACATTGACCCCTGAATACTGTTTATAAACCGAGCGGGCGCAAAGTAGCGGTAACGCGCGGGTATCACTCGTTTGCATATTTCCCCCGTTCAGTTTTGCAGGTGAGTTTTGAACAAATGTATTTCTGCTTTTAATTTGTTCATAACCTTAGGTGGACATTGCACATATTTCCGACGAATAGATCACAATTTATGCTATTTTGATTTTCACGGTTGCGTTTGTTCATACTCGTAGAGTCAAACTGTGGTTGCCATCACAGATATAAATGCGCAAGAACTGAACAATTGCATTAAAGATTTTAATATGTTCAAAGTGAAGAATGAATTATGACAATCAACGATTCGGTAATTTCAGAACAGGGAATGTGTGAAGAAGAACAGGTCGCGCGGATCGCGTGGTTTTACTACCACGACGGGCTGACCCAGAGTGAGATCAGCGATCGTCTCGGCCTGACACGTTTGAAAGTATCGCGATTGCTGGAGAAAGGGCATCAGTCCGGCATTATTCGCGTACAGATTAATTCTCGCTTTGAAGGCTGTCTGGAATATGAAACTCAATTACGTCGTCAGTTTTCGCTGCAACATGTCCGGGTGATCCCTGGGCTTGCGGATGCTGATGTCGGCGGGCGACTAGGGATAGGCGCGGCGCATATGTTGATGAGTTTACTTCAACCACAACAGATGCTGGCGATTGGTTTTGGCGAGGCAACCATGAATACGCTGCAACGCTTAAGTGGTTTTATTTCGTCACAGCAAATTCGCCTGGTCACGCTCTCCGGTGGCGTCGGTTCTTATATGACGGGTATCGGGCAGCTTAACGCGGCGTGCAGTGTGAATATTATTCCGGCTCCGTTGCGGGCATCCTCCGCTGACATTGCCCGTACGCTAAAAAATGAAAATTGCGTCAAAGATGTTCTGCTAGCCGCGCAAGCAGCGGATGTGGCGATTGTCGGCATTGGGGCCGTGAGTCAACAAGACGACGCGACGATCATTCGCTCCGGTTATATCAGCCAGGGCGAACAGTTAATGATTGGCCGAAAAGGGGCGGTTGGCGACATTTTAGGCTACTTTTTTGATGCAAAAGGTGACGTTGTCACGGATATCAAAATACATAACGAACTGATTGGCTTACCTTTAAGCGCGCTGAAGACCATACCCGTCCGGGTTGGCGTGGCAGGGGGAGAAAATAAAGCCGAAGCAATTGCCGCTGCAATGAAAGGCGGTTATATCAACGCACTGGTTACCGATCAGGATACAGCAGCGGCGATTTTACGTAGTTAAATTTGCATGACCTTATTACCGGGAATGATGGAGAACGTATAGAGGAACAGACAGAACGCATAAGCCGAGGATAATCTAATGGCTCGACTCTTTACCCCTTCAGAATCAAAGTACTACCTGATGGCGCTGGATGCAGGCACCGGAAGTATTCGGGCTGTGATATTCGACCTGGAAGGCAATCAAATAGCAGTGGGACAGGCGGAGTGGCGGCATCTGGCAGTACCGGACGTTCCTGGTTCTATGGAATTTGATCTCAACAAAAACTGGCAACTGGCGTGTGAGTGTATGCGCCAGGCGTTGCACAACGCCGGCATAGCCCCGGAGTATATCGCTGCCGTTTCGGCATGTTCGATGCGTGAAGGCATTGTTTTATATAACAATGAAGGAACACCGATCTGGGCCTGCGCCAATGTGGATGCCAGAGCGGCGCGCGAAGTTAGCGAACTTAAAGAACTGCACAACAATACCTTTGAAAACGAAGTTTATCGCGCGACCGGACAAACGCTGGCTTTAAGTGCCATCCCCAGATTACTTTGGCTGGCGCACCATCGTTCCGATATTTACCGTCAGGCATCAACTATCACCATGATCAGCGACTGGCTGGCCTATATGCTCAGCGGTGAACTGGCGGTGGATCCCTCTAACGCTGGAACCACGGGACTTCTTGATCTAACCACCCGTAACTGGAAACCAGCATTGCTGGATATGGCTGGCCTGCGTGCCGATATTCTTTCTCCTGTCAAAGAAACCGGCACATTGCTGGGCGTGGTAAGTTCACAAGCGGCGGAACTCTGCGGTCTGAAGGCGGGCACACCTGTGGTCGTGGGAGGAGGCGACGTGCAGCTTGGTTGCCTGGGGTTAGGCGTTGTGCGTCCGGCACAAACCGCGGTTCTTGGCGGCACATTCTGGCAGCAAGTTGTAAACTTAGCCGCGCCGGTGACAGACCCAGAAATGAACGTGCGCGTTAATCCCCATGTTATTCCTGGCATGGTACAAGCTGAATCTATAAGCTTTTTTACCGGACTCACCATGCGCTGGTTCCGCGATGCTTTCTGTGCCGAAGAAAAACTGATTGCCGAACGTTTAGGCATCGACACCTATATGCTGCTGGAAGAGATGGCCAGTCGGGTGCCGCCTGGGTCGTGGGGCGTAATGCCGATATTCTCCGACAGAATGCGCTTTAAAACCTGGTATCACGCTGCGCCTTCCTTTATTAACTTGTCCATTGACCCGGATAAATGTAACAAAGCGACATTGTTCCGTGCGCTGGAAGAAAATGCGGCGATTGTATCAGCGTGTAACTTGCAGCAAATTGCTGATTTCTCGAATATTCATCCCACCTCGCTGGTTTTTGCTGGCGGAGGTTCTAAAGGGAAATTATGGAGTCAAATTCTCGCTGATGTCTCGGGATTACCCGTCAATATTCCGGTGGTCAAAGAAGCCACCGCATTAGGATGTGCCATTGCAGCTGGCGTCGGTGCCGGAATTTTTTCATCAATGGCAGAAACTGGAGAACGCCTGGTTCGCTGGGAACGGACACACACACCAGACCCGGAAAAGCATGAACTTTATCAGGATTCACGCGATAAGTGGCAGGCAGTTTATCAGGATCAGCTGGGGCTGGTTGATCATGGACTGACGACGTCGTTATGGAAAGCGCCTGGGTTATAGTTTCATTGACAGCCACATCATGATGACCGTGGCTGTTAGTTTTTGAGTATAGTTATTCTTATTTCCCTTCTTTTAGAGCTGGCTTGTTAAATGCCAGCTTGCAGATTCATCGCTCCATCACCAGTACTATATTCAAGGGAAAATTGCTATTTTTCTTAAAGCATTAAGCACAACCCTTATTTTATAGCGAATACTCCTAAAGACACTAATGGATGCAAAAGGGGTTTAATAAACTTCGATTTTTAGCAATTAGTGCTATTCTTTGTTAAATATGACGATGGTAATTTTCTTATTGAAAGAAACAGTTTTCTTATTAAGCAACAACAACTCATGGTTCATTTTTAAATAAAATAAGAACTATGCAATTTTTAATCTATCAATTCGAAAGTATTAGCAAATTAGCCAAATTGACACCTTTCCACCTCCAACCAACACTCAATACAGACCTCTGACAATTTAATAAGTTTCATTTTTAATGTCTGACGACTCATCTCTTTCGTGGCTGTATTTTTTGTATATGGAGCGTTTATATGAATAGAATCTATCGCGTGATATGGAATTGCACCCTACAGGTATTTCAGGCCTGCTCGGAATTAACTCGCAGGGTAGGTAAAACATCAACGGTTAATTTGCGTAAATCCTCTGGACTGACAACGAAATTCAGTAGATTGACGCTGGGTGTTTTGCTGGCACTAAGCGGTTCAGCGTCTGGTGCGAGTCTGGAAGTTGATAATGGTCAGATTACCAATATTGATACTGATGTTGCTTATGATGCCTACCTGGTTGGCTGGTATGGCACTGGAGTTCTTAATATTTTGGCTGACGGTAATGCCTCCTTAACCACTATTACTACCAGCGTCATTGGCGCTAATGAGGATTCGGAGGGTACCGTTAATGTTTTGGGTGGCACCTGGCGATTGTATGATAGCGGAAATAATGCAAGGCCTTTAAATGTGGGTCAATCCGGAACGGGGACGCTGAATATTAAACAGAAGGGTCACGTCGATGGAGGCTATTTAAGATTAGGTTCTTCGACAGGAGGCGTCGGGACGGTCAATGTTGAGGGAGAGGACTCTGTTCTGACGACCGAATTATTCGAAATAGGGAGTTACGGTACGGGCTCATTAAATATTACGGATAAGGGTTACGTCACGAGTTCAATCGTCGCCATTTTAGGATATCAAGCGAACAGTAATGGTAAGGTTATCGTTGAAAAGGGTGGCGAGTGGCTAATAAAAAATAATGATTCCTCAATTGAATTTCAAATTGGTAATCAAGGAGCTGGGGAGGCGACTATTCGCGAGGGTGGGCTGATTACGGCTGAAAACACGATTATCGGTGGCAATGCCACCGGTTTCGGAACCCTGAATGTGCAGGATCAAGACTCTGTCATCACGGTACGCAGACTCTATAATGGATATTTCGGCAATGGCACAGTCAATATTTCCAATAATGGACTGATTAATAACAAAGAATATTCATTGGTGGGCGTTCAGGACGGTTCCCACGGTGTCGTCAACGTGACCGATAAAGGGCATTGGAATTTCCTCGGAACGGGCGAAGCTTTCCGCTATATCTATATCGGTGATGCTGGCGATGGTGAACTTAATGTCTCGAGTGAAGGCAAAGTAGATTCGGGAATTATCACTGCGGGGATGAAAGAAACAGGCACAGGCAACATTACTGTTAAGGATAAGAACTCCGTTATCACTAATCTCGGAACTAATCTTGGTTATGACGGCCACGGCGAAATGGATATCAGTAATGAGGGGCTTGTTGTCAGCAACGGAGGAAGCTCACTCGGTTATGGAGAAACCGGCGTCGGGAATGTCAGCATCACCACGGGGGGATGTGGGAGGTCAATAAGAATGTCTATACCACCATTGGTGTTGCGGGCGTCGGAAACCTCAATATTAGCGATGGCGGTAAGTTCGTATCGCAAAATATTACTTTTTGGGCGATAAAGCAAGCGGTATCGGCACACTGAACCTGATGGATGCGACATCATCGTTCGATACTGTGGGTATCAATGTCGGTAATTTTGGTAGCGGTATCGTAAATGTCAGTAATGGTGCCACCCTTAATTCAACGGGCTATGGATTTATCGGAGGAAATGCCTCCGGTAAGGGGATAGTTAATATTTCAACGGACAGTCTCTGGAATTTAAAGACATCATCTACTAACGCACAATTGCTACAGGTCGGTGTATTAGGCACGGGTGAACTGAATATTACCACCGGAGGTATAGTTAAAGCGCGTGATACACAGATAGCTCTCAATGACAAAAGTAAGGGCGACGTGAGGGTGGATGGGCAGAACTCTCTTCTTGAAACATTCAATATGTACGTAGGGACATCTGGTACGGGTACGTTAACCCTGACGAATAACGGTACGCTGAATGTCGAAGGTGGAGAAGTTTACTTAGGTGTTTTTGAGCCTGCTGTAGGAACGCTAAACATTGGTGCTGCTCACGGTGAGGCGGCGGCAGATGCCGGATTTATCACCAATGCGACGAAAGTGGAGTTTGGTCTTGGCGAAGGCGTTTTTGTCTTTAATCATACCAATAACAGTGATGCCGGCTACCAGGTCGATATGCTGATTACAGGTGACGATAAAGACGGAAAAGTGATCCATGATGCAGGCCATACGGTGTTCAATGCAGGGAATACTTATAGCGGTAAAACGCTGGTCAATGACGGCCTCCTGACCATTGCGTCTCATACGGCAGATGGGGTAACGGGCATGGGGTCGAGTGAAGTAACCATTGCAAACCCCGGTACGCTCGACATTCTCGCATCAACGAACAGTGCAGGAGATTACACGCTGACCAATGCGCTCAAAGGCGATGGCTTGATGCGAGTGCAGCTGTCATCCTCCGACAAGATGTTTGGCTTTACCCATGCAACAGGGACTGAATTCGCCGGTGTTGCCCAACTGAAAGACAGTACCTTCACTCTGGAACGCGACAACACCGCTGCGCTTACTCACGCGATGTTGCAGTCTGACAGTGAAAATACCACATCGGTAAAAGTGGGAGAGCAATCCATTGGTGGACTGGCCATGAATGGCGGTACGCTCATTTTCGATACGGATATTCCTGCTGCGACGCTTGCAGAGGGATATATCAGCGTCGATACGCTGGTTGTCGGCGCGGGTGACTACACCTGGAAAGGCCGTAACTATCAGGTAAACGGGACGGGCGACGTGCTTATCGACGTGCCTAAACCGTGGAATGATCCCATGGCGAATAACCCTCTGACGACGCTCAATTTGCTGGAACACGACGATAGCCATGTCGGCGTTCAACTGGTGAAGGCGCAAACGGTTATTGGGTCGGGTGGCTCATTAACGTTACGTGATTTACAGGGCGACGAGGTGGAAGCGGACAAAACGTTACACATTGCGCAAAACGGAACGGTGGTCGCCGAGGGTGATTATGGATTCCGCCTCACGACCGCACCAGGTGATGGTTTGTACGTTAACTATGGGCTGAAAGCGCTGAACATCCATGGTGGGCAAAAGCTGACGTTAGCCGAACATGGCGGAGCCTATGGCGCAACGGCCGATATGTCGGCAAAAATCGGTGGTGAAGGGGATCTGGCAATCAATACGGTGCGACAGGTTTCGCTTTCCAACGGTCAGAACGACTATCAGGGGGCAACCTACGTTCAGATGGGGACATTACGTACCGATGCGGATGGTGCACTTGGCAACACCCGGGAACTGAACATCAGCAACGCGGCCATCGTCGATCTTAATGGATCGACGCAGACGGTAGAGACATTCACCGGGCAGATGGGTTCGACTGTTTTGTTCAAAGAGGGGGCGCTGACGGTAAATAAAGGTGGGATCAGTCAGGGTGAACTGACAGGTGGCGGAAACCTGAATGTTACAGGGGGAACGCTGGCTATCGAGGGGCTTAATGCACGCTACAATGCGTTAACCAGCATTAGCCCAAATGCGGAAGTCAGCCTCGATAATACTCAGGGGTTAGGCAGAGGAAATATTGCCAATGACGGTCTGTTAACGCTAAAAAACGTGACTGGCGAACTGCGTAATAGCATAAGCGGGAAGGGTATCGTGAGCGCAACCGCCAGGACAGATGTAGAGCTGGATGGCGATAATAGCCGCTTTGTGGGGCAATTCAACATTGATACAGGCAGCGCGCTCAGCGTCAACGAGCAGAAAAACCTGGGTGATGCTTCCGTTATCAATAATGGCCTGCTCACCATCTCCACTGAGCGTAGCTGGGCGATGACGCACAGTATCAGCGGTAGCGGTGATGTGACAAAACTGGGTACCGGGATCCTGACTCTTAACAACGATTCCGCGGCGTATCAGGGTACGACGGATATCGTGGGGGGGGAAATTGCTTTCGGTTCCGACTCTGCCATTAATATGGCAAGTCAACACATTAATATCCATAACAGCGGTGTGATGTCGGGAAATGTCACCACTGCAGGTGATATGAACGTTATGCCTGGGGGGGCACTGCGTGTCGCTAAAACCACTATCGGCGGCAACCTGGAGAATGGCGGCACGGTTCAAATGAATAGCGAAGGGGGGAAACCGGGGAATGTACTGACCGTTAACGGCAACTATACCGGAAACAATGGCCTGATGACGTTCAACGCGACGCTGGGCGGCGATAATTCGCCCACCGATAAGATGAACGTGAAAGGCGATACCCAAGGGAACACTCGCGTTCGGGTTGATAACATTGGCGGCGTCGGTGCACAAACGGTCAACGGTATTGAACTCATTGAGGTTGGCGGTAATTCTGCAGGTAACTTCGCGCTGACCACCGGAACTGTCGAAGCTGGGGCTTACGTCTACACGCTGGCTAAAGGGAAGGGGAATGACGAGAAAAACTGGTATCTGACCAGTAAATGGGACGGCGTAACGCCAGCGGATACACCCGATCCCATCAATAATCCCCCTGTTGTGGATCCGGAAGGCCCATCAGTTTATCGCCCGGAGGCCGGAAGCTATATCAGCAACATTGCCGCAGCCAACTCGCTGTTTAGCCATCGTTTACACGACCGTCTGGGTGAGCCGCAGTATACAGATTCACTGCATTCTCAGGGGTCGGCAAGCAGTATGTGGATGCGTCATGTCGGAGGGCACGAGCGTTCAAGGGCCGGTGACGGTCAGCTAAATACTCAGGCTAACCGCTATGTATTGCAGCTAGGCGGCGATTTGGCGCAGTGGAGTAGCAACGCGCAGGATCGCTGGCATCTTGGCGTGATGGCAGGCTACGCCAATCAGCACAGTAATACTCAGAGTAATCGTGTGGGTTATAAATCGGATGGGCGCATCAGCGGTTACAGCGCTGGGCTGTACGCGACCTGGTATCAGAACGATGCGAATAAGACCGGCGCTTATGTTGACAGCTGGGCGCTGTATAACTGGTTTGATAACAGCGTCAGTTCCGATAACCGTTCTGCTGACGACTATGATTCTCGCGGTGTGACGGCCTCTGTTGAGGGTGGGTATACCTTTGAAGCGGGAACATTTAGCGGCAGCGAAGGGACGCTGAATACCTGGTACGTCCAGCCACAGGCGCAAATCACCTGGATGGGTGTGAAAGATTCCGACCATACCCGGAAAGACGGAACGCGCATTGAAACGGAAGGCGACGGAAATGTGCAAACGCGACTTGGGGTGAAAACCTACCTGAATAGCCATCACCAGCGTGACGATGGTAAACAGCGTGAGTTCCAGCCTTACATTGAAGCGAACTGGATCAACAATAGCAAAGTCTACGCCGTGAAGATGAATGGTCAAACCGTAGGCCGTGAAGGTGCGCGTAATCTCGGTGAAGTACGTACCGGGGTTGAGGCGAAAGTAAATAACAACCTTAGCCTGTGGGGGAATGTCGGTGTGCAACTAGGTGATAAAGGCTATAGCGATACTCAGGGCATGCTGGGAGTGAAATATAGCTGGTAAACCGTATAAGCCGCATGTCGAGATGGCATGCGGCTTAATATTGCCGACTTCAAACGGCGCATCAACGCCTTATTTAAATCCTCCTTTTTATCCGCGATCGCGGATATCGCAGCGTTTATCCCGTAGAGCGGATAAGATGTGTTTCCAGATTGACTTATCCTCACTAAAGGATAAAACTTATAATATCCCCTTAAACGGATAAACTTGCTGTGGACGTATGACATGATGAGCTTTCAGAAGATCTATAGCCCAACGCAATTGGCGAATGCAATGAAACTGGTTCGCCAGCAAAATGGCTGGACGCAGAGCGAGCTGGCGAAAAAAATTGGTATTAAGCAGGCGACGATTTCCAATTTCGAAAACAACCCTGACAATACCACGCTCACGACATTTTTTAAGATTTTACAGTCGCTTGAACTCTCAATGACGCTATGCGACGCGAAAAATGCCTCGCCAGAATCAACAGAACAGCAAAATCTGGAGTGGTAATGCCTAAACTTGTCACTTGGATGAACAACCAGCGGGTAGGCGAGTTAACGAAGTTAGCCAACGGCGCGCACACCTTTAAGTATGCACCGGAGTGGTTAGCAAGCCGTTATGCCAGACCGTTGTCACTTTCGCTGCCATTGCAGAGGGGGAATATCACCTCTGATGCCGTATTTAACTTCTTCGATAACCTGTTACCCGATAGCCCGATTGTACGTGACCGGATCGTTAAACGTTATCATGCCAAATCCAGACAACCGTTTGATTTATTGTCAGAAATAGGGCGAGACAGCGTTGGTGCCGTGACGTTAATACCCGAAGACGAAACCGTAACGCATCCGATAATGGCATGGGAAAAGCTTACTGAAGCCAGACTTGAAGAAGTATTAACGGCTTATAAAGCAGATATCCCGCTAGGCATGATTAGAGAAGAAAATGACTTTCGCATCTCGGTTGCTGGCGCACAGGAGAAGACAGCACTGCTCAGAATAGGCAATGACTGGTGCATTCCGAAAGGAATAACGCCGACGACGCACATCATTAAATTACCGATTGGCGAAATCAGGCAGCCCAATGCGACGCTCGATCTCAGCCAAAGCGTTGATAATGAGTATTACTGTCTGCTGCTGGCGAAAGAACTTGGGTTGAATGTTCCGGACGCAGAAATCATTAAAGCGGGAAATGTGCGCGCGTTAGCGGTCGAACGTTTTGACAGGCGTTGGAATGCTGAGCGAACGGTTTTACTTCGCTTGCCACAGGAGGATATGTGTCAGACATTCGGTTTACCTTCATCGGTGAAATATGAATCAGATGGAGGCCCAGGCATCGCGCGGATCATGGCTTTTTTGATGGGGTCCAGCGAGGCGCTGAAAGATCGCTATGATTTTATGAAATTCCAGGTCTTCCAGTGGTTGATTGGCGCAACGGACGGTCATGCAAAAAACTTCTCCGTATTTATTCAGGCTGGCGGCAGTTATCGACTCACGCCATTTTACGACATCATTTCAGCATTTCCGGTCCTTGGCGGTACGGGAATACACATCAGCGATCTCAAACTGGCAATGGGGCTTAACGCATCCAAAGGCAAAAAAACGGCAATCGATAAAATTTATCCGCGACATTTTTTGGCGACAGCAAAGGTGCTGAGATTCCCGGAAGTGCAGATGCATGAAATCCTGAGTGACTTTGCCAGAATGATTCCAGCAGCACTGGATAACGTGAAGACTTCATTACCGACAGATTTTCCGGAGAACGTGGTGACGGCAGTTGAAAGCAATGTGTTGAGGTTGCATGGACGGTTAAGCCGAGAATACGGTAGTAAGTGAGATATGGGGTTTGGTCATTGTTAATGAGCATGACAATCATGACCGCCAACGACTGGATTCTTCCTTGGTTTATATTGGTGCGCATAATGTATATTATGTTAAATCACCTACTGTGGTAAATAAGTTCATATGACACTCCCACTAACTGATAAATCAATACGTTAGGATTTCTGATCTCCCTCTCGTTTCTTGCATTAGGTACAGAGTACATTCTCTTCATATCCATGATAATTTTGAGGTAAATATTGTGTATTCACTAAAGCAGTTGGTTATCTCAGGCCGTAAAAGGCGATGGATCCTGATGGACTTGGAAACCTCTCTGCCGTTGCTGTATCCCCTTAGGTACCATATTGACCATTTGGCTTTCCGCTCATTGTCCACACAGTCAGCTTCACTTCAATCTGTGAAGTTTTTTTACGAATTCTGGAGGCAAAAGTATGGTGTCTCGTTTTGCTACAGCTTCTATTCATCTGACCACAATCCAGACATTGCTGTCGGTGAAATGCCCGCATTTTGGATGTATCTAGAAAATGGCCACAACGTCCAGTCAAATGTGTTGTCTTTAACGAGAGTCACAAAAGCCAATAGCTTAACTCATACAGTTAGAGTTCGTGCTGTGATCCATTTCATTTCTTTTTTGATTAACACCTACATATCACCTGCATACCGGGATGACTCTCCCAAAGCATTATCACTTTTGGCTTCGCGTTTACACACCCGTTTACAGCTTTGCCGGGAGAATTATCGAACGCTTACATCAAACAAATTTTCGCAACATAGTCACAGCAGCCAAGGATTTCAGAGTTTGTCTGGGGCAATGGTGCTCAGCCTGTATGGAATAATAACCCCCTCTTCTGCCCAAAAGCATAACCCGCTAAATCCTTTCCCTTCCGGGCATCTTCAGTTCCGCAATTTTTTGATTATTCGTCTGTTGTTAAATTATGGTTTACGAACAGGTGAGCTATTGTTGTTAGAGTGCAGCTCAATTAAACCTAATTTAAAAGGTGATAAGTTTAGTTTGATTGTGACAACTGTCGACGAGGCATACGAACCAAGAAAGAATGCGCCATCTCTCAAAAATGCATGGGCTAATCGTGTGTTGGAGCTCGATAAGCAGGATTATATTTTTTTAAGCATTTATATAGCAAAGCTTCGACCAAAAACTGATAAACACGATTTCATCTTTACATCGAGTCAACAGTCAGCGAAGCCTTTGTCCTACACATCAGTTCATTCTATTTTTTCGAAAATAGATCAGGTCTTCACTAACCAATATCCAGAGTACAAATCACCGTTGTACTCTGACTCGTTGCAACGATTGACTCCGCATACAACCCGACATACTTGGGCCTTTTTGACATTGCAAAAAATATGGCATTTAAAATATTTGAAAAGCCAGCAAAATAAAACACACTTTATTGCTGAAGTCCCTTCCCTCTCAGGGATAATGGAAGAAGCCAAAGATGAACTACGACTGATGGGGGGATGGAGTCCGACAAGTCAAATGCCTGATCTATATGCAAAACGTTTCCTGTCTGAGCAGGCTAATGCTGCCAATGTCCAACGAATTATTCAAGACAATGCAGCGCTACATAATACGTTAGATACTATAATGGATAGATATAACGATGACATCATTTGATAATGCATTAAAATCTGACGAAGGGAACTCAGTTTACCCTCCTGATTTAGCTAAGGCTATCTTTGAACTCGATATTCCTGATCGAATTTATCTAAAAACGGCAATGGAGTTTGATGATAAATATATTGTTAACAAAGGAAATAAATGGACTTTCGATTATTCAGGCAGTCGGCGATATCTTGTTTTCAATCAAGATTGTATCTCAAATAAATTAAACAAGTATATCTGTTTCAAATATGCATCGACGAGATTTCCAACCAAACTTCCAGCGTTGCACCTTGATTGGAGGAATATCATTTCATATTGTCGAGAACATGGTGGGTTTTCGCTTAGTACGCTCCGATTATTTATCGAAAAAGAGGATATTGATAATGCTACTTTTTATTCGGTGATGCTGCCAACTTACTGATTTAGTGTATGATGGTGTTTTTGAGGTGCTCCAGTGGCTTCTGTTTCTATCAGCTGTCCCTCCTGTTCAGCTACTGACGGGGTGGTGCGTAACGGCAAAAGCACCGCCGGACATCAGCGCTATCTCTGCTCTCACTGCCGTAAAACATGGCAACTGCAGTTCACTTACACCGCTTCTCAACCCGGTACGCACCAGAAAATCATTGATATGGCCATGAATGGCGTTGGATGCCGGGCAACAGCCCGCATTATGGGCGTTGGCCTCAACACGATTTTACGTCACTTAAAAAACTCAGGCCGCAGTCGGTAACCTCGCGCATACAGCCGGGCAGTGACGTCATCGTCTGCGCGGAAATGGACGAACAGTGGGGCTATGTCGGGGCTAAATCGCGCCAGCGCTGGCTGTTTTACGCGTATGACAGGCTCCGGAAGACGGTTGTTGCGCACGTATTCGGTGAACGCACTATGGCGACGCTGGGGCGTCTTATGAGCCTGCTGTCACCCTTTGACGTGGTGATATGGATGACGGATGGCTGGCCGCTGTATGAATCCCGCCTGAAGGGAAAGCTGCACGTAATCAGCAAGCGATATACGCAGCGAATTGAGCGGCATAACCTGAATCTGAGGCAGCACCTGGCACGGCTGGGACGGAAGTCGCTGTCGTTCTCAAAATCGGTGGAGCTGCATGACAAAGTCATCGGGCATTATCTGAACATAAAACACTATCAATAAGTTGGAGTCATTACCTTTTATTCCGTGTTATTCGGATTAAAAATACTTTGTGCTGAAACATTCCCAGGTTTCAATCTTGAAGATTACGATGATCTTGAGTTCGTCCCTCGACCGTATCTCGAACATTGGGGGGTTTACCAAGAAATCGATAATATTCTTGACCCTCTTGAAAAAAACATGATTTGCAATGGACTGTTTGAAATGGCTTCGTTGTTACGCGATGGCAAAAGTTTCAGTCACAGCGAAGTGCGCAATGCAGCTATCCTTGGGTTGGCTTATGTAACGGGTGCACGCCCAGTACAACTCGCTAGGCTGGCGGTCAAAGATGTTCGTATCGATACACGAAATCAGGAATCTGGTCTGATTCGATACAGTGTTTTTTTACCATATGCTAAACAAAGACGAGTGACGACAGAGCGGTTATTTCTGGCGATCCCCCCAGAAATTGGGGAGTTAATTATGAACTATACCGTGAGATATAAGAAAAACCCCGAAGATAAACTATTCGATTTCAGCGTTTCAGCTCCGCATTATGTGTCTCAGGCAATTAATCAGGCAATCCTAAATTTCTGTCCTCCTGAATATCAAGCCGCCGTAGCATGTGGCGAAGCTGCATTGCCCACAATTACACCCACTGATTTACGCCACAATGTTGGGCACTCTTTGGCGATGCAAGGTGCTAGCGCTGAAGAGATAGCACATGTACTGGGGCACACCTCTCTTGCCGTAGCTAAATACTACATTATGGCAACTCCCGCGTTGGCCTTGATCCGTGCTAAAGCGCTTGGGTCGAATCCCGTTTGGCAAAATATGGTGGCTATGATGCTCACTGGGGAACTGGTCGACTCAGCACATTGGAAAGGCCATCCAGTGGTGGGACTCGTTGGTGACGAGTTGCATGATAAAATTGGTGGTTGCTCCAGGAACAGTAGTACATGCCCTTTCAGCGAAGTGCGTTCTTGTTACGGCTGTCTGTATTATCGCCCTTTTACGGATGGTGAACATCAGGCTCTACTTGAATGCGTCAAAAAAGAAGTCGATGAACTAATCGCTATTTCAGACGGTGTAGGTAATTCCCGAAATCCGCTCATTTTAATCCATGAAACCACACAGTTTGAAATTGAGTCTGTTATCGCCCGCTGCCGTTTTCATCAGGAACAGGTGAAGTCCAATGAAAAATCACTTTGAGCATTTTCAGGCTTTTATTGAAGAGCAAAAAAAATGGTTCGAACAGCACCTGTCTGCTGATTTTGCCCAAACATGGAATGATCATATCTGGGTAAGTGGTAACCAGGGAAGTGGATGGTTGCGAGGGAACGGCAGAAATACATTACGTTTTGATGAGATGAACAGATTCAAAGGTATTGTAGAACATCTGCCCATCGACAAAGAATATAGTCAGTTCATGAAAGCTATGCTGGTAGTGGTTTACCGACAGGGAAATAGGAGTATGTCGCCAGCGGTGGCAAAGGCAACTTTGATGATTCTGAAACGATGGTACCATGCGATGCTTTATGAGACAGGACAGACCCATCCATCTTACCTGAGCACAGTTGTCATTCAACGAGCGATGGATCTTCTCAGTAGCGTTTCATCTCCTAGTGACCCCAATACAGCTAACTATAAAGGGCGGTGCGTTAGCCTTCAAAAATTGGTCAATCACTTCACATTTACGTTGGTTAAACTGCAATACAACTCTGATGTGAAGTATACCAACAAAACCAACTTGACCCGCAAAGCCCGGGAAACCATGGCGCTGAAACAGCAGGCCAAGCTGTCTGATACCACTACCGATGGTGAAGATGCGTTGATTACCATTCGCGGATTTCTGAACATAGTTGCATTAATCCAGCGGGTGGAAAGTGATGCTGAGAAAATCGCGTTAAATTGCCTGTTGTTATTGGTTATTACCGGCTTTCGCTCCATTGAAGCGTTTAATCTCAGACAGGATGCCCTGTTTAAACGCCAGATTGATGATCCGGCAATCTGCAAACGATTTCAGGACAAGGGATTACCCGATTATTTTCTTGGTATCCGTTATGTTGGTGTCAAAGGTGCTGGGGAGCGAACGCATTGGGTAGAACCGCTGGCAGTACCGCTGGTCGAGAGTATATTCAGTACCGTTAAAATGTTGACCGCACCAATACGCAGCCATCTTACCTATCTACGGGCAAAATCTTTTGCTGATTACCTGCCACAGGCCATCAGCAACATGCCCGGTGAACGAGTCGAACTGGACGATGTGGTGAAGTACATCACCCAAACTACCTCAAGTTTTCGGGGCCGGGCAGGACAACGGGACAAAACATCCAAAGCCCTTAGCAAAAGAGGTGTGCTGCCCGTTCAAGAAATACCAGGCCCGAAAAACAGCAAATCTATCTATTATTCCAAGACTGCTCTCAATCATTACATTAAGACCGAATTTGGCCTGGCGAATGCCAACGAACCCTGTACACACGCCTGGATGGAAAATGGCAAACGCTACCAAGTTAACTACGAGGATCTGCTATTTCTACACGAGAAGGGTTCGCTGGCATTAAAGCGCACACTGGCTTTGCTGGCTACACCGATACCCTTCACTAACACACTTATGAATAAATTCTTAGGCAACGTTGAGCCTGATGGATCAGTATTCAGCAAATATCAATTACTGGAGGAGGATGGCACCTCGACGCGGATGCGTACCCACATTCCCCGGCACAACATCAATACCTTTCTTGCTATTGCGGATATCTCTGACCACTTACAGGCAATGTTGATGGGTCGAGTGGACATCACGCAGAATCAGCATTATCAACATCTGGCGCTTGCAGAACGGCGAAAAGCCGCCTCGTTGGTGCCCTTGCAGCCGATTTCGACAGCACTAACTGTCTCGCCCTCTTCGTCCTCCATTGCTACGCCACTGGATATCGTCAAACGGACCGGCCAACTGGCGGTCACGGAACACATGACTTTGGACAATACCATCAAAGCCAACCTGCATACTTTTGACGATCGGGATGATGTAGCCAGGTTTGTCGAGGCGTCATTTGCTAACGGCCTCTTTGAAGATGTTGCTGCCGCCTTTGAAGAAATCCGCGACGCAGAAGGACCAGAGCAAGCCTCTGACATGGTGGCAAGACATGCCGTGCTGTATCCGCTGAAATTTGGCTCCTGTATGCGGGAAGTTAACCTCTGGGGATGTCCTTATCGACTGAAATGCCAGAGTGCTGCCTTTTGTGAACATTTCACGCTGACAGGCCGGATAGATGAGCTACCAAATCTGATTGCCAAAAAACAGGCTTTACAGCAAGCACATTCGAAGTTGACCCAACTTACTCAACATCAGCCTGATTACCAGACCAGACTGGCCGACATCGAACGACGGTTACAGCAACTCGAGGCAATACAAGCACAATGGCATCGTCGTGCCAAGACTCAACAACTGGTTGCTGCTGAGAGTGTGTTGTCTGGTGGAGTAATCACCGAGGGCAAAGTCCGTACACTGGCCCAGCTTTTTGCACTTGAATACCAACAATTGATGCAGGAGAATGATTGATGCGCGGCAAGGAACTGAACACACTGATTGAGCACGAATTACAACTGATGCTGGTTGAAGGCTTTGACAAGTCCCCTATTTCCGCCAAGGCCCTGCATATTAGGCTCAAGGCAAAAGGTATCGTTAACGGTGGTTTAAGTACGCTGAGCAGCCTAGAGCGTAAACGCCTAATTGCTGCCTATGTTGACCAGCAACTTGGCCCATTGAATCTACGCCCAAAAGAAAAACAGCAATACGTCAACCGCAAAACCCGTCAGGCTTTGCTGGCCAGAAACCAGCAGTTGCAGGCTGAAGTAAGTGAATTGCGAGACCAATTAGCGCAAAATACCCTTTCGTTGATAGAAATTGTCAAAGCGGTAAAAATCAATTCGGTTATACCGGTGGAAAGCCTGTTGGCCAACCATATGATTCGGGAACTACATAAGTCGTCATAATTCTGACATGGAAGATTTAGCCGACAGCTTCCCGGTTGTCGGCAGAATGCTGGTTGTATTGATAAACATATATTTATGGCTCCCTCTTTTGAGTTTGTTATCTGAGAGGGCGTCTCCCACTGTAATGTCCTGCTTGGTTCATTGCATCAGTGTAATGCTACACTTTCGTTACCTTCAAAAAGTTCAGTCGCTTTATATGTAATATCATTTTTTGTCAGCATGCTTTTCGCCTGGATGCCTTTTGAGTGCTTCGATAAGATTACTTCGCTCTTCCTCTGTCATCCGGGATATGAGTAATGCAAGTTCAGCTGTGGTCTGATCATCACAAAAAAAGTAGTTCAACGGCACGTTTAACTCTGCCGCCATCCGTCGAAGCGTATCAATATCGGGGACATGGCGCCCTTTCTCATAATGATTCATACGACTGCTAGCCGAAGCGGGATCAAACCCAACAAGGAGGCCCAATGAGCGCTGTGATAAACCCGCCCTGCTTCTCGCTTCCTTAAGTCTTTCTGGTATCGGATTTTTTTCAGACACTGATTCATCTTCATTGGCCTCGAATGCTTAGATTGTCTAAGTATCTGCCATTGTTGTATACTTAGCAATCCTAAGTTAACTGCCTTGTTTTAGTCATATGAATAGTCGAGTATCCAACGCTGAGTCGTACATATTTTCCGCAATAATCTATATTGCTAAAGATAACTTCACCAGTAACGATGTGGCTCAAATTCTTATCGAGCGATTTTCACTTCCGAAAAGTTATTTTAAGGCAAAAGCTTTTGCTTATAACCAAATTCAGTGTTTAGTTAGAAAAGGATTATTGAGTAAAGTCAGAAAATCAGGCGCGTATCAATATGTATACTCAGTCACATCTGAATTCAATGTCGTAAAGAAAAGCGTAGAGTTAATTGAGGCACCCAAAAAAAATTCCAGTCAACTTGTTTTAAGTGCTACCAGTCATGAATACAGAAATGTAAATATTCAAATAAGAACTCTTATTGAAAAATACAGCAGCGAGTTGGAAAAAGTATCAGGAGCAAAGGAGATTTATGAAGAGTTGATAATTGCCGTGCCGAGCAGGGAAAATGAATTCAGAAAACTTTCTCTCGAGCAAGAGAAAAAGCAAATTAAGATAAATGAAAAAATAAACACATTGATTGGGATTTTTAATAAAACCATTGCAATAAGGCAATGACTTTTAAAAAACATTTAAAGTTAAATAAGTCCATGAAAGAGAGAGGGCAAAGCAGAGTCCGCCCTCTCCCTTCACACACTGATAAGCCTCATTACAAAGAGGATAACAGCGTACACCACTATATGCTAGTCCTTAATAAATATAATCCCAGCCAGCGCGAGATGCAACCTTTAAAATTTGAGCAGTATTAGTTAATACAACGAGTTCACCCTTACACCTTGTAAGCTGTAAAGTAATAAGACACCTTACAGGCTGTTTCTTACGAGGAGTGAATTTATTATGAAGTAATCGACATGGCCACCTACTTATGGATACTATTTTTCCCGTTAGACTTCTTAGCCAGTTACGTCCACTTCTAATTGGTTTTCGTAAATCAAAAGGATTAACTCAAAGAGAATTATCTGCCATGTTGGGTGTAACCCAGCAGACTTATGCTCGCCTTGAGTCAAATCCTTCAAAAGCAAGTTTTGAGCGTCTATACAAAGTGTTAAATATTTTAGGGGTGGAGATTTCGCTCAGTTCTGCACCGCTTTCAACTTATACAAACCCTGCAAATTTTGTAGAAAAGGAGTTTGATTCACCGGCAAGGCGTGAGGAATGGTGATAGAAGCCAGGCTATTTGATAGGGCTGTACGTCAGGCACTGCCCTTAAGGAAGGTGCGATTTGCGAGCAAGGGCGCTTTGCATCGGAGTTAGCGGGCCGTCAATATGGGAGTTAGCGAGCACACAACCAGCCGCGAAGATCCCCGCGTCATAGCGACATAGAGGTGTCGTGCATCCATCTCTTCCGGGGATGTGATGACTGCCACCTCCCCTTCCAGTCCCTTTAGCAACAATGTGCTGCCGATTACACGCCGGGCCAATGGTCGACTCTCGTGGCGATTGCGTTCGCGCTCGTTTACCGTGGCGTCTGCAAATGTGCAGCCTCCGGCAGCAGCCGACTGCAAGGCGCGCAAACAACAGCGCAAAACCTCTGGCCGATAGACCCGCGCATTATCCTGGCGGGTCAGAAGGCGCAGTGCCTCAGCGGCCAGCGTAAAACCGGGTCTCTCTGCAAATGCCACTAACGCTGCTTCGGCAACCGTCGGCGGGTTGCGGGCTCGCCCTCTTCGTAGCGTTTCCAGACGGGGCAGCAATGCTGCGGGGCCAACTTGGGTCATGACGCCTGCGGCAAACTGCACCAGGCGCGTCAACGCATCCGCAGCGTCTAGGTTAAACGCTGCACCAAAGTCGGTAAGGTCGACTAAATCGACGGCTTCGACGGTCGTTGCTCCCGGGGTCTGGCTGGCCATCTGCTGACGCCCGCGGGTGTCATAGCTGTTTCCAATCACCAGTACCTGCCCGTTTGCGGTGACAGCGCGTGTCAGGGCTGCAGTAAGGCGCTGCTGAACAACTGTTTCTGCCCGTAACGGCACCCAGGTCACCTCAGCAGGCACCTGGCGAAGGTCAATGGCGTTACCATTCAGCAACATCCGTCGGCAGTCCAGAAGCCAGCGACCGAGCTCCGGCGCCCCTGCGTTAGCCCAGCGCCATGGATGATTGAGCTCACCAATCAGTGGAAAGTGAGAGAGTACATGTGCATCCCAGTCCACGAGCTGGTTCCCCCGAAAGCCAAAAATGGCCTGCATGGGGTCACCCAGTACACAGGCAGGCAGCACCGTTGATAGCGCGGTTAGCCCCCTTTTTTGAAGGGTTAACAGGTGAGCAGCGACTAGAGGTTGAAAATCAGTCGAACTACATCGCGCAGCTTGCTTACAAGGCGGCTAAATCCGAAGTAACGCGATTGTTCGGGGCGGTAGGCAGAAATGAACCTTGTCCCTGCGGGTCGGGAGTAAAGTATGAACCGCCCCGGGTTTCCTGGAGAGTGTTTTATCTGTGAACTCAGGCTGCCAGATCATCGTTTCCGATGGAAGCATAATAAGCTTTTTCTGCTTCTGCCGGTGGAATATGGCCCTGCCTTTCCAGCAATCGTCGATTGTTATACCAGTCCACCCACGTGAGTGTGGCCAGTTCCACTTCTGCACGGTTTTTCCAGCTCTTACGGTGTATTACCTCCGCTTTGTAAAGACCATTGATGCTCTCCGCCATCGCGTTGTCATACGAGTCGCCTGTACTTCCTGTTGATGCCAGTAATCCGGCTTCCTTAAGCCGCTGTGTGTAGGCCAGCGATACATACTGAGAACCTTTATCACTGTGATGGACCGTGCCGGACGGTCGACGGGCCCATAACGCCTGCTCCAGTGCATCCAGCACGAATGTCGTTTCCATGGACGATGAGACCCGCCACCCCACGATGTATCCGGCAAACACATCAATGATGAACGCCACATAGACGAAGCCCCGCCATGTGCTGACGTAAGTAAAATCAGCCACCCACAGCTGGTCAGGTCGTTCTGCCACGAACTGACGGTTTACGCGGTCGCCTGCGGCAACGGCTTTCCGGCTGATGGTCGTACGGACCTTTTTACCCCGGAGAACACCGGCAAGTCCCATAACCGCCATGAGACGTGCCACAGTGCATCTGGCCACTCTGATACCTTCCCGTAACAACTGACGCCAGACTTTACGCACACCGTATACCTTGTGATTTTCATCGTATACGCGCTGTATCTCTTTCTTCAGCCAGTCATCGCGCTGCGCACGGGCACTGCGTTTATCCGGATGATGTCGCTGTTGCTGACAGTGGTAATACGTTGACGGGGCAATATGCAGTTCGCTGCATAGCGGTCCGACCCCGTACTGCTCACGCAGCTTATCCAGCAGTGGCATCATTTTTTCCAGAGGCGGTCGAACTCCGCCTTCGCAAAATAAGCGGAAGCCTGGCGAAGGATATCGTTACTGCGGCGCAGTTCACGATTTTCACGTTCCAGCTCTTTCAGACGCTGACGTTCAGCGGTGGTGAGCCCTCCATCACCGCCCCCGGTATCCCGCTCATGCTGGCGAACCCAGACACGCAGAGTCTCCGGCGTACAGCCAATCTTTGGAGCAATGGAACAAATTGTCGCCCATTGTGAGTCATATTCGCTCTGACTTTCCAGAACCATACGGACTGCCCGTTGACGGACTTCGGGGGAAAAACGAGTATTTTTAGTCATCCTGTTTACCTCTTTCTCAGGAAGTTTAGTCTCCAGGATTCCCGGGGCGGTTCAGTATAAAAAATGTCATGGAGCCTGAGTGCTGGCTTCGCTATGTTGGACGCGGCCGGGGGCTAAGTCCACGGGAGCCATATCAGGATGCTGTCCACATCGTGCAACCGAGCGCTTTTTATTGGTATTGCCGTTGACTCTCTTAAAGCACATCGTCGTGCGTGGGGCAGTATATGGCCCGCGAAAGTAGGCCAAATTCACCCAAGAGGGAGAAAATACGCGAGTGCGCACTAAAACACGCTATCGTAGCGCTGACCTTTAGTTGCAACGTCAAAAATGAACAACTCCCAGGCAGGGTTACTGGCTTCGGCTCAACGCATATGGTTAAAAACCCACCAGGAAAATTGCCTCTCTACTTCCATTCTTAGTTCTGGGTCAGTTTTCATCGATGCTGTATCAGGCATACCATCCGGACAAAAATCAGCAAGCTGACTTTGAATAAACTTTAGCTTTTCTTCTTTTTCCCCTGCGTTCTCAAACACCATGAATGGCAGCTCGATAATCGGCGGTTTGGTCTGGGTGGTTAACGGCATGGTTATGCCTGAATTACGGCCAGGCAGTGAGTGTAATTCTCTGATATGACTCAACAGATTGTAGGGTAAGGTGTTTTTTACGAAGTAAAAAACGTCTGCATAATAATCAGTTACGAATCCATCCCTTTTTCCTGGATAAGCCAGCGTATCCATCTCTGGAAAGGGAAACTGTAAACCCTCATTTCTGTAATGTACGATTGGCACTCGTTCAAGTACAAGCCCACGGTATTTGAGGATGTATTCATAGTGACAAGGTTGCTCAATGCTAATCGTTGACCACCAGTGTTGTCCTCCTATATCTTTTTCTGTGTAGCCAATATGAATGGCATAATCCGGGTCCAACCGATAATAGGCCTCGCTGATACCGTCATATTCCCAATTGTCGTAATCCAGAAGCAGTCTGACTATGCGGTCAGCGGGTGCCAGGTCCAGGTTAAAGCGCTCTCTCCACATTGCCATGACATCTCCAGGGCTGGCACAGCTAGTTACGGGCGTATTGGCATCTTGTTGCCGGGTGTAAACGACACCGGCTCTGACAGTTTTTCCCTCTTTTATATAGTCCTGGGTCAGATAGTAGGGTTTCATTCTGACGTTACGAATTTGTAGAATAGCCAGCACCTTATGCTGGAGTGTGATGTGGTGCAGCTGAATATCCGGACAATGGTGCTCTGCAAAACTGACTTTTCTTAACAGATCGATTAAATTTGCCTGGTTAAGTTGCTTACCATCTTCCGGCACGCCGGTAATCACCCCTTCATCATTCACGCCAAAAATCAGATACCGGTCACCGTCATGCAGGACGTTTGCCATGCAGAGGATATCGTGAACAAGGGCTGCATTGTTTTGGTGGTAGGTTTGTTTAAAGTCCCACCATGGCCCTTCCTTTCCACTGGCAATCAGTTTTTCGATGGTTTCGTTCATAGTCCCCTCTATCCGATATGGCGTGCGTTTGCTTGTACCAAGTATTCCTTCAGTCTACTTAAATTGGTAGTGTGAAATGGCTCTTCTGGCATTCGATGCCAGAAGAGCCAGTTGATTACTTAATAAGTATCGTTGTCAGCAGTTAAACGGCAGTTCCTCTTCTCGTAAAACTACTGGCGCCTTGTCTGCCCGGTACTGGATCCAAGTTTTCAGGTCTATTTGCGAGCCGTTACGGCCAGCTAAATCAAAATATCCCCTGTTAGCAAAACGGCGATATATAAGTTCTTCACCTGTTATGGCCAGGTAGGCGTTCAACGCCGAACGATGAATGAAAAGTCCGCTTTGTCTTACACCTTTATGATGGAAGGCGATAAGTTTGCCAGAACGATCAACCCAACCGCTTTGACAATCCCATAAAAGTTCGAGTTTTTGAATGATTCCCTGGCATGGCGCAATGAGGCTATCCTGGCGCTCGGGCGTGGTATATGAGTAGTCATATTCCCATTCGCTTCCGCGTAGTAAACTGACTTCTGTAAAATTAAATGCTTCACTATCTTCCTCATTATTAAGAAGTTGTTTGTACACTGGGCTGTCAGGATATTCAGCAAGATAACCGCGATAACAGCTATTTCCCTGATTATATTGGAAAATATCGCGCGCACTTTTCTGTTTAAAGTTCTGGATGCTTTCATTTATGAGTGCGCTTGAATAATAAGCACGAACTGCCAGGTAAGGTGAATTCCAGCTATTTTCATTCGGCGCTTTATCCTCGTCCCAATAGCTGTGTGAAAGCGCTACCCACTGTTCCCCTTCCTTGTCAGTTCGAATCAGACAAGCTTCATAAGGTGACAAATCATCGGTCCGAACCCAACCTTTGATATCTGAATTGCGGTCAGGGAATGCATAATTTGTTTCTTCCATCAGTACTGGATAGACACTTTCTGCGGTGATGTCGCGTACATCGGTCAGGTCGACTTTACGGACGTCGACTGACCATAGATGATCACTTGTAGGTTCGTAGTCGGAATATGGGTCTTCCAGTGCGGGAACATTACTGGCCAGAATGCCCAGTAGTCGATGTAAGGCGATCCAGTAATATTTTTTACCGAGTCGGTCAGCATACCCTTTTCTACCCCGTCCCGAGCCATACTGACTCCCGATATGGCGATCATAATTGAGCGCGCAGTGGTTATAACCGGGATATCCTAAATTAAGTGCTTCTCGCATTAACCAACAGGCAATGTTTTCATGGCTGATATTGGCGCTCTCCAAGTCAAAGCCGGAAATCTTCGATTCCACCTGATAACGCCAGAAATCCGGGGCCATGGACTCTCCCCAGAGCACCATGTTTGATGGTAAATGTTCCAGATCTAGGAGGGGTTTGACATCCGCCATTACAGGCCATCGTGATGGTAATGATACGTTTGTCTGGTAATGCTGTAATTGGCTTGTTACGGCTGTGGGAAATTCTCCTGTTTTCAACAAGTTTACTAATAGCTGAACCGTATCCCGGAGCAGAATATTCTTGCTATCTGACGCAATGCTTAATAGACCAGGGAGCGCTGGCATAAACGCATTTCTGCGTTGGTGTGACAATAAGCATGCACTGTAGATAGCAAGGCTAATACGCTCTAATACGTAATCATCATCACAATATGCAAATTCACTGATTACTGTTTGGCAGTTCTCCGGGTAGTTTGCCAGGATTCTGCTTAGCCCTTTTGAGGATAAATCCCTGATTCGGCGGTCAGCACACGAAGTGAGCCAGGCAAGTGTTAGACTGGCCAGCCTCCGGCTTTCAGCAGGCCAATGGGTTATGTCAGCAAATAGTGCTGCATGGATGAGTGAATAGACAGCAGTCTTGTTATCAAATGATCCCAGCGCAGCTAATGACAAGTAGGTGTCACGTTCAGCTAAGGATGACTGCCGTAAAAATGGCCCCAGCCAGTTAGTTGCGTTTAGACGATGGTCAGGAACCAGACTAAGTGAAAACAGCGCTTCATAAACCGACTCCCATAATCCAGGTGTATGCAGTGCTGCATGGATGTGTTCATCAATTTCTTCCACTACACTTTGTCGGGAGCGCCAAACCAATGACTGGATGAACAGCTTATGGGCTTTTTCGGATGGTAATCCTACTTCTTCAGCAGTAATTTCAAGAGCAGTTTTCTCTGGCAGCACGGCGGCAAGAGCTTCCAGCAATCCAGCATCTTCTTCTGTTAACGCTGCAATTTTCTCCGCGAGTTTTGCTGTATCCGAATCAAGAGCTTCCACAAGGCTGATAGCACGGAGTATGTCACCGTAGCGTTGATAACCCAGACGGATCAGGAAGGTATCCTCATCTACAACAGAAAGAATAATGAGGCCTTCATGTGCCAATGCATTTAAAAAGGATTCAGGTGTGGTCTCAGTTCCCACTATTTTGCTCAGTGCTTCGCAACAGGTTTCCCAGGTTCGGTTCTGCGGCAACTCATGTGTCAGGGTATTCGCGAGTGCCATCATTGCAGCCCTTACCAGATTGCGAGGGTTTGCGTAGTGGAGGTGTTCTCGAATTAAAACATCGCAATGTTTGAGATGTCCTTGAAACAGAGAGGTAAAACCCGGCAAAGAAATATCCAGATTGTCACGGCCTTCGCCCTTTAGCGTTTTACAGGCCAAGTGTAAAAATAAAGGATTACTGAGTTCGGGTGAAAAAAGTGGTGTAATCTCTGCATCCAGCCCATAGTAGGCTGCGAAAGCTTGTACCGCTTCGAATTGATGTCCTGAAAAACCGATATGTTCGAAAGCAAACCCTGGAAAGCGTGAATCGACCACAAGATTGCGATAGGTATCTCGGGTTGAAACGCAGATTTTGATGTCTGGATAAGACTTGCATTGAGCGAGTAATTCGGGAAGCTTGTCCTTCCAGCGCACTTCTCGCGGGCTTTCGTTCAAGGCATCGATATAAATGACAAAAGGTAAGCCAGTATGTTCGGCGCAGGCCTGTATGCATTCAAATAATGTCGAACGATCGATGGCGGCACCCAGCCCTATTTTACTGCGCAGCACTTCCCAAGGCTCTGCTTTGCCAAAGTCGTCTCCAAAGACGACCAAGGAAAAACCACCATGTTCCAGTCGACGCAATGCAGCGCTGACAATTGCGTGGGTTTTGCCGATACCCGCTGGGCCAACCAGCAGTAAGGAATGTGCTGTTGCAGCACCAATGACCTGAGAAGTCAACAAATTTTGCAGTTGCTGCGCCTGCTCTTCCCACTTTCTCGCCGCATCCATATCTCCGGCAGGAAATGCACACATATACTCTGCGTGGAACTGTCGGAACGATTCTGTATCACTATGCTTGCCATGCTTTTTATAAAATTTATCTTCTTGAGCATGGCGGGCATCAGCGATAAGTGTCAATAGGGATGACAGAGCAACGCAAAGATCTGTAACCGATGTGGCCGTGACATCGTTATCTCTCATGCTCTCACAGTAGGCGATTATTTCTTCAATCAATGCCGTCGCAGATGTAGCACAGGTTTCGCCGAGTATATCCAGCGATTTGCGTCCGTATCCATTCAGTGAATGGAACTCTCGAACGATTTGAACCGCCCCGGGAATCCTGGAGACTAAACTTCCTGAGAAAGAGGTAAACAGGATGACTAAAAATACTCGTTTTTCCCCCGAAGTCCGTCAACGGGCAGTCCGTATGGTTCTGGAAAGTCAGAGCGAATATGACTCACAATGGGCGACAATTTGTTCCATTGCTCCAAAGATTGGCTGTACGCCGGAGACTCTGCGTGTCTGGGTTCGCCAGCATGAGCGGGATACCGGGGGCGGTGATGGAGGGCTCACCACCGCTGAACGTCAGCGTCTGAAAGAGCTGGAACGTGAAAATCGTGAACTGCGCCGCAGTAACGATATCCTTCGCCAGGCTTCCGCTTATTTTGCGAAGGCGGAGTTCGACCGCCTCTGGAAAAAATGATGCCACTGCTGGATAAGCTGCGTGAGCAGTACGGGGTCGGACCGCTATGCAGCGAACTGCATATTGCCCCGTCAACGTATTACCACTGTCAGCAACAGCGACATCATCCGGATAAACGCAGTGCCCGTGCGCAGCGCGATGACTGGCTGAAGAAAGAGATACAGCGCGTATACGATGAAAATCACAAGGTATACGGTGTGCGTAAAGTCTGGCGTCAGTTGTTACGGGAAGGTATCAGAGTGGCCAGATGCACTGTGGCACGTCTCATGGCGGTTATGGGACTTGCCGGTGTTCTCCGGGGTAAAAAGGTCCGTACGACCATCAGCCGGAAAGCCGTTGCCGCAGGCGACCGCGTAAACCGTCAGTTCGTGGCAGAACGACCTGACCAGCTGTGGGTGGCTGATTTTACTTACGTCAGCACATGGCGGGGCTTCGTCTATGTGGCGTTCATCATTGATGTGTTTGCCGGATACATCGTGGGGTGGCGGGTCTCATCGTCCATGGAAACGACATTCGTGCTGGATGCACTGGAGCAGGCGTTATGGGCCCGTCGACCGTCCGGCACGGTCCATCACAGTGATAAAGGTTCTCAGTATGTATCGCTGGCCTACACACAGCGGCTTAAGGAAGCCGGATTACTGGCATCAACAGGAAGTACAGGCGACTCGTATGACAACGCGATGGCGGAGAGCATCAATGGTCTTTACAAAGCGGAGGTAATACACCGTAAGAGCTGGAAAAACCGTGCAGAAGTGGAACTGGCCACACTCACGTGGGTGGACTGGTATAACAATCGACGATTGCTGGAAAGGCAGGGCCATATTCCACCGGCAGAAGCAGAAAAAGCTTATTATGCTTCCATCGGAAACGATGATCTGGCAGCCTGAGTTCACAGATAAAACACTCTCCAGGAAACCCGGGGCGGTTCAATTGGTGTTAATGATGTTTCATACCACTCGCGAAAGTCACCGGTCCCACCAAAAAAATCCAGACCAACATGAGCATTCGTCACAACATCCAGCATTGAAGTATATCTTGGCCCTGCAAAAGCAATGGCGTCATCCAGACATTGTTGAATTTGAGCTGCTGTCAGCAACGTGTCATCAAACCAATACCTGCGCATTCCTCCGTAAGGGTCTATCTCAAGTAATTGATTGCAGATAACAGCCGCGGTACAAAGGACAATAGAAAGTGACTTCCCTTTCGCTGACGCTTCCGATTCGACTTTACTTTTCCATTCTTCAAAGCGTTCCGCCTGGCTTTTTCCTCGCTTTCCCGCAGCAACACGCCCGGTCAGGTCAAACGGTATATAAATCCAGTATTCGGTTAGTGTGGGATGGTTGCTTAGCGCGGCTTTAAGGGAACTATCAATCTGTGTAAGCTCTGCGGAAGCAAGCTGGAAAAAGTATTTTGCCTGAACACCGAATACGGCACCGTCCGGTGAGCGGAAATATGCCTCAACGCCACCGTCTCCACCATCTCCACGCAGACTAATAAATGTTGATTTTGTCGGTACTCGACAGGTTTTCCTAAATAACTGTACGGCGAGTGCTTCAAAGCTATCGTTACGGCTTTTGGGGGCGCTGCGAATTAAACTGAAATCAATATTCATCACCTGTCCTTGTTCCTGTCAATAATGCGGCAAAAGCAGTCACATATTATACCCATTAAAAATGTATTGGTATTGAGGCGAGGTAAGATGTTCGCTGTTATCAGGCTTGATAGCCCGTAGCCACTTGTAGAGGCTGTGCGCAGAAACGCCCAGACGGTCTGATACTTAGGCAACAGAATAACCGCGCTCGGTTATCTGGCGGACAGCCTCTTCCTTAAATTCAGGGGTAAAACGTGGTGTGCCCATAGACTCGTCCTATGCTCAAACTATAGGGCAGATTTGTCTACGGGCTCGGGGTCACTCCAAACTATAGGGCAGGATCGTCTACCGGGGTGGGGTCTGACCCTGACCCGAAATCCTGCTCCATTCAGAAACAGAATTCCGGCATGATATTCACTCCCCTGAGCGGAGGTTGTGCCGATGAAAAAGTCACGATTTACCGAAGAGCAGATTGTCTTTGCCCTGAAGCAGGCTGAGCTGGGTACGCCCGTACCGGAAGTCTGCCGCAAGCTGGGCATCTCCGATGCCACGTTCTACACCTGGCGCAAAAAGTACGGCGGGATTTCTCCTTCAGAGCTGAAACATATGCGGCAGCTCGAAGAGGAAAACCTTCGCCTGAAGAAGCTGGTTGCCGACCTGAGTCTCGACAAGGCCATGCTGCAGGACGTGCTGGCAAAAAAGAGCTGACGCTGGCACGCCTGCGCGAGTGGGTCAGGGACTTACAGACCCGCTACGGTGCCAGTGAAAGACAGGTCTGCTTTGCGCTGAAGATCAGCCGCAGTTCGTTCCGGTACCGCTCCGTTGCGGCAGACGACAGCGCACTGCGACTGCGCATCAGGGAGATAACCGAAACCCGTGTCCACTATGGCTACCGCAGAGTCCACGTCATGCTGAAACGGGAAGGCTGGCGCGATAATCACAAGCGTGTTTACCGGCTTTACCGCGAGCAGGGATTATCGCTGCGGCTGAAACGCCCCCGCCGCAATAAATCTGCGCTGAAACGTCAGCCACAGCCGCAGGGGCTGTATCCCAATCATGTATGGGGGATGGATTTTGTCTCCGATGCGCTGTTTGACGGTCGCCGGCTTCGCCTGCTGACGGTAATCGATCTCTACACGCGCGAATGTCTGGGGATCTGCGTGGGCCAGAACCTGCGCTCTTCAGAAGTGGCGGAGATGCTGGACACTATCGCGTTGAGACGCCCATTACCGCAGCTACTGAAGACAGATAATGGCTCTGAATTTGCAGGGAAAATGCTGGATAAATGGGTGTACGAACGTGATATCCGGATCGATTTCTCACGGCCAGGCACGCCCACGGATAATGCTACGGTGGAGTCATTCAACGGCAGGCTGCGGCAGGAGTGCCTGAACGAGAACTGGTTTATGTCCAAGGAGGATGCCCGGTGCAAAATCGAGGTCTGGCGCATACACTATAACCAGAGTCGTCCCCATTCTGCACTGGGCTGGATGACCCCGTGCGAATTCGCCGAGAAATCTGCCGGTTGCCAGAATAAGCAACCAACCTGAAGCCGGTTATTCCTGATTATAGGCTCCGTTTGGGAAACGGAAAATATTGTACGTTAAGATCAAATTTTAACCTGTAATACACTGATAAATTAGGGGCCCGCTTGGAAAACGGAAAATATCCTACGTTAAGCCTGTTTTTTATACAGACTGCTATCTACTGAGCGTAACGAACGGTATTTTCCCTGTCCCAGCTTGAGGTTTGTTCGCCAGACGTAATCTCCACTCAAGTTGATGTGTTCCCATCCCAGCGGGGACAGATGAGAAATCAGCTGTTCATTTAGTGGGATCCCTTTTCGCTTCAGAGAATCTATGGCTCTTTCTATATATACCGTATTCCACAGTGAGATCGCCGCAGTCAGCAATGTCAGCCCGCTGGCCCGGTAGCTCTGGTTTTCCAGTCCCCGGTCTCTGATTTCCCCCAGCCGGTGCATAAAGACTGCTCGCGCTATAACAGCGCCCCCCCCCCACGAATCCCTGAATAACCTGACACCGGAAGAGTACCGGCTGATGGCTGAAACCCCGGAAATCTCAAAAAGTGCGCGGAACTAAATCGGGTGACATAAAAAATTTCGAATGCTAAGAGGGCCGGCAGTCACCAGTAAAACCATAATGAGTAACTGCCTGATTAAAGTTGTGGGGATGTATAATTAAAGATTAACGACTTCACCATCTTCAGGGATACTAACCTGGTCAGTAATCTTATTAAGATCTACATACTCACGGATTTCTTTTCGGGTTTGTCCAAAATGATTTACAGATTCCATATGTGTGGAAATAATATGTGCTTTTGGAAGTATGTTATGTGTCCTTAGCACATCTTCTTTACCCATGATAATAGGCCCCAGATTTTCCACCTGCGCATATCCCGTATTCAGGATAACGATATCAGGCTGATATTTATGCATAACCTGCTCTACATCATTAATCCAGATAGTATCACCAACTATATAGATAGTCTTTTCGCCATCAGACTGGAGAATAACCCCCATAGCTTCACCTAATAGCTCTGCCGCAGCGGGGTTGCGGAATGCCTCATCACTACCATGTTGACAGTGAGTTTTAATTAAGCGAATTCCGGCGTATTCAATTTCATTATCAAGAACTTGTAGGTTAATAAATCCATCGCGGGCCAGTTCGTTTTTGTCTTCAGTATTCTGTACAAAAATAAGCATATCGCGAGGGATCAGCGCCCGGGCAGCAGCATCCCAGTGGTCATCATGCGTATGAGTAACAATAATAGCATCTACATCAATAACCTCTGATACCGGAAGAGGTAAGTCAACAAGAGGGTTCCGTAAATGGCGGTTCATCGTCAATGGAAAACCAGGGAATGAACCTTTTGCTGATAACATCGGGTCAATCAGGATTTTTTTTCCTGCATAATGAATAATTGCAGTGGCGTTACGGATCTGATGAAATTTCATAATAGAACTCCAGTTCTGTATTAACAGAACACAGTAAGAGGATTAATTTACTTTCCAGCTGGCAGAAGTTTTATATCGCTTCTGAACCCCTGAATGTTTTTCGCCATACGGACGGCGATACGCCAAATTTTGCGATAAACTTTTTCCGTAAAGATGTTGCGGAACTAAAACCAACCAGCTCAGATACCTTCTGTACAGAGTGGGCTGTAGATTCCAGTAATACCTGCGCTTCTCTCAGACGCTCCGTTGTTAACCAGTCAACCAGTGTCATGCCCGTCGACTGTCGGAAGCGGCGTGTAAAGGTTCGTCGGCTCATGCTAACGACTTCACAAAGTTCATCCAGCGTCCAGCGTCTGGCCAGGTCCTGGCGCAGCGTTTCAACCAGCAGAATTATCTGGCGATCCTTTGTTGCAGATGGAAAAGGCATCTGAATATACTGAGCCTGTCCCCCGTCCCGATGAGGCGGGATCACCATTCGCCTTGCTATCTGATTGGCAATATTGCTCCCGTACAACTCCCTGACCAGATACAGACAGCAGTCCATACCCGCACCTGTACCGGCAGAAGTAATAATATTATCGTCAGCTACATAGAGCGCATTCATATCCAGGTGGGTATTCGGAAACCGTGACTGAAAATCACTCTCATACAACCAGTGTGTCGACGCGTTTCTTGCATCCAGTAGTCCTGAATAGGCCAGAGCATAGGCACCAAGGCACAAACCCACAATGGTGGCATTATGCTGTGCAGCTTCCCGGAGTGCTTCCGTTAACTGTGGCTCCGGTACAATGTCAGGCGATGGCCAGAAAGGAACTATAACCATGTCAGCAGTACGTAACACCGATAAGTCATATTCCGGTGTAATATGCATACCATGTGAGGTTTTTATAGTCTTTCCCTGCACGGAGCATAAAACAACGTTAAATAATGAATGGTCCGGGATAATATCTGCAAAAATTGCCAGTGGTACGGAGAGATGAAATGCACTGATATCATCGGTTATCAAAATGGCTATCTTTTTCATTTCATACTCTCCTGTAAGATTAACTAATCTGACGTACGATATCGTTATAATCAAAGTGCGCACGTTTTTCCTTAATTTTACCGCCTTCAATAGTCAGCAGCATCATCAGAGAAATACGTACTTTTTTCCCGGTTGGTTTATATCCATGCATTTCATTATTGTGGATACCTTCAAAAACAACATAAGCTACGACTTTATCCGCTTCACTGATAAGAACTTCAGGCTTCATGCTGAAGCCCCGGAATCCATCAAGTGTGGCAGTTTCAGATGCGATAAAACCGTCAACTCCATGAATGGGGTTATCTATCTGTGAATAGAAAACAAAGTCACTGGAGCAAAGTGATTTAAGGGTTAAAAAATCATAACCTTCAAGAGCCTGATAAAAATCATGTACAAGTTTTTCATTTGAGTTTTTCATGGTCATTCACCTTTTTGTCTGGAGTAAGGACATTCTACGTGGTGTACACAAGTGAGTGTGAGTGACCAAAAAGACATTAATCAACATGATTGGGCCATTGTTATGAGAAAAAGGCTCCCCCCGCTGGGTTTCAACATCTGCCTGTGTTAAGCCCGCTCATAGCACATAGCATAACGTCCAGCTGAGAACTCACGGTCATTACTGTCCTGCCTTTACCCTGAGTATGGTTTGCCGGGTTGTATTAAACTCCCGAGCAATGGCGCTGATACTGGCCCCGGCCTTAATACGTGCAATCACAGAAAGTTTCTGTTCTTCATTCAGTGTTGAAGGACGGCCAAACCGCTTTCCGGCAGCTTTCGCTCTCGCAATACCAGAGTGCGTACGCTCAAGAAGCAAATCCCTTTCAAATTGGGGTCCGCTTGGAAAACGGAAATTATCCCACGCTAAGACTATATTTTGTACAGCAGTGGAGAAGGATGAGAGACCAGCAGTTCATTAACAGGGACTCCTTTTTGCTTAAGCGGCTCAATGGTTCTTTCTATATAAACCGTATTCCAGAGTGTTATCGCCGCCGTATGTAGTGTCAGCGCCGGTGGCGTGGTAACGCTGATCCTCCCCCCCCCAGATCCCTGATTTCATTCAGCCGGTGCATGAAGGATGCTCGCCCAAGGGCCTCACCCTTATTCAGCCCCGCCTGTATGCATCGGCCTAAGCCTTTATCGCAAAATCAGTCCAGCATAAACAGCGTCCGATCTCTGCAGAAAATCGCCCTCAGCGCTACGAGTTTGAACGCATTTACTCTGTTTATAGGTAACATTCGCTCCACGATATAATGATATCGGCAACGTATTCAGCATCCTGAGCATGTGTCAGAAGGTGATCAGCCTTACCCAGGGAAATGAAACTCTTGGGATGCTTAGCTGCTTTGAATATTTTCTCGGCCTGCTCAATTAACACGGTATCATCTTCAGTCGCATGAAAAATCAGCAGAGGTTTGTTCATGGCGAACACCTTATGAGCGATTTTGTGTTCCTGAATATTGTCCAGCATCTGTTTCTTTAACGTAAATACCCGCCCGGCCAGCTCAACGGGATAGGCTCCATGCTGGTTAATGTTTTCAACATCATCCTTAAAAAGACGTTTTACGTGTGTCAGTTCTCCGGGTGATCCTATGGTGACAATGGCCTTTGCCTCAGGAACTTCGCCGGCGATAGACAGGATGGCCGATCCCCCCAGGCTATGACCGATGAGCAAAGAAGGCGCTTCGTACTGTCGGCGGAGATAATCTACCGCGCAAAGCAGGTCCGAAATATTGGATGAGAAGTTGGTGTTGGAAAAATCCCCTTCGCTGTTTCCCAGACCAGTAAAATCAAACCGGAGAACGGCGATAGCTTTCTCTGTCAGTTTCCGCGCAATACGCGCCGCGCCTTTGAGGTCTTTGCCACACGTAAAACAATGAGCTAACAGCGCAAACGCTTTAGGATTTTCAGGAAGTTCAAGCAATCCGGCCAGTTCTTCACCCGCCGCATTTTTGAACGTAAATTTTAGTTTTTTCATAGGATATTCCGGGCCTTAAACTGATGTCATATGTTTGATCGCAGGAGAAAAATAATCTTCTGCTCTGCATCTGGCATAACGCGTTTTCCGTCCTCCACTGGGGATGTGAAACAGAATTCATTCCGAATGCCTGTCCTCACCTTCCAGTTTGGAAGCTGGTTATTGCTTCCTGTTCGGCGATCACTTACGCTATGCTACCAACTAGATGGTAGTTTACAAGGCTTTTGTGAGGACTTCTCGAATGGCCAGGTGCGCGCTCATTCTTAAAATATCACTGGCAATGCTGGCATTTGCGGCAAACTCCATTCTGTGTCGTCTGGCCCTGCAGGGAGGCCACATTGATCCCCTTTCATTCAGCAGCCTCAGGCTGGCCAGTGGTGCATTCGTCCTGTCCCCCTTCCTCTTTTATCACGCCAGGACCACATTATCGCTGTGGCGTCCGCTGAGCGGGTTTTACCTCATGGCGTATGCGGTGCTGTTTTCTGTCGCCTATATCCATCTCGATACCGGGGCTGGTGCGCTGTTACTTTTTGGTGCCGTACAGTTTGCGATGGTGATCCACGGATTATTTAAAGGAGAATCACTCTCCGCTATGCGGGCTTGCGGTTTAGTTCTGGCTCTGACGGGAATTGCTGCCCTGCTGTTACCCGGGACGAAGGCACCGCCGCTTTACAGTGCACTTATGATGATCGTTTCCGGATTAGCCTGGGCCGCCTATTCCGTCAGGGGGAGGGCGGGCCAGGCTGCCGGGGCTTCAACGGCGGCTAATTTTATTCTCGCAGCGCCGATGGCTCTCGCTCTTACGTTGCTGTTTATGAAGCAGGGTCACTCTGATGCTGCAGGCATTGCTTTGTCATTGCTGTCCGGTGCCGTCGCCTCAGCCGGTGCCTATGTATTGTGGTATACCCTTTTACCCTCCCTCGGCTCTATTACCGCCAGTATCCTTCAGCTCAGCGTTCCCTGCCTGGCAATGCTAGGGGGTGTGGTATTCCTGGGTGAATCACTGACGGTCAGAACGATATTTTCTGCCCTGGCAGTGCTGACTGGCATTGTGATGGTGACACGCGAGAAATCCCCCCGTCAGCCGATGGCAAAGGCGAGAAAACCTCAATAACGCAATTAATTCATGCAGTTGTAATGATTCTCTTATGTTAATCACACGAGCCAGTTTTCCCGCTCCGGCATCAGACTGACAGGAATACTGAGGTCGACGTTTCAGACTACACCTAAGGCAGGTTCATGAAATGAAATATGATTTCGATGAGTACGTAAGCAGAGAGAAAACAGACAGTCTTACCGTGGACGGCTGGCGGGAATACCTGTTTGCGGGGCAGTCCGAATTTGCAATGCGGTATCCGGCAGAAGGGCTAATCAACCTCTGGGTTGCTGACATGGCTTTTGCCACACCAGAGCCGATTCTTCAGGCCATCAGAGACCGTCTGGATAGAAAAATACTCGGCTACACTAAAATCTACGACGAAGAATACTATGAAATCTTTGGCAACTGGTGTGAGCGACAATATGGTCACCGTTTCAAAACGGAAGACATTGTACTGTCTCCGGGCATTATTCCCGCGCTGAACCGTCTCGTCCCGCTTCTGACCGACAAGGATGACAGTATTCTTATTATGACGCCTTCATATGGCCCGTTTAAAAAGGCGGGTGAATACAGTCAGCGTCGCGTGGTGTACTCGGCGTTAAAAAAATCAGCAGGTGGCTGGGAACCTGACTGGGAAGACTTTACACGCAAAGCCAGTCAGGCCGACTTACGTGTGAAAATTCTTTTCCTGTGTAATCCGCATAACCCGACCGGACGAGTCTGGCGGCCTGATGAACTTAAGCGGATTATTGAAATTTGCCTGGCCAATGATATCTGGGTGATATCTGACGAAATTCACTGTGACCTGTCCCGAAGTGGTATCGGTCATACACCGGCCGCCTCTCTTTTCCCTGATTCTACACGCATTATTACCTGCATGTCCTCGAGTAAAACATTCAATCTGGCCGGGAATTTGTTGGCAAATATCATTATTCCGGATCCCGGTGTCAGAAGCGAGTGGCGTCTCAGACACGACGAGTTCATCTCTCCGCTGAGCCTGGCAGCAAACAAAGCGGCGTGGAGTGAATGCGATGACTGGCTTGTCCATCTGAGGGAATATATTGACGGCAATTTCCAGTACCTGCACGACTACCTCAAAAGCTATTTACCCGAAACCAGGTTCTCGATCCCCGAAGGGACATATCTGGCCTGGATAGATATTAGCCACTACCTGCCCGACACTGTGGGTGAGGATTTATCGCTGTATTTTGCCCGGGAGTCAGGGGTGCTTCTTGAAGGGGGCTTGCTGTTTGTCGACAATGGGGAAGGACATATCCGGTTAAATCTGGCGTGCCCACGGACTATGCTGACAGCAGGGATGAAAAGAATTTCACAGGTACTGCGGACACCGGCCCCTAACAGGGTATAACCCCTTTCTCTCTGGCCGTTTGTCCTGTCAGGATGTCGTCAGAACCCGGCATAACACCCTGTGCCGGGAACAAAAAAGGCACGGATGAACAGGTTGTGAATATCCTGAGTGAAGCCTGCTGATGACATTTCTGGCGACAAAAAAATGACGCCCGTAAAGGGGCGGCTCTTGTCAACGTACCGGGGTTATCGTCTGACCGCCATAATGCCGGCATCGACATCCCAGATAGCGCCCGTCACCCATGATGTTTTGTCAGACAACAGGAAGAGAATGGTGTTTGCCACATCCTCTGCGGTTCCGACGCGGCCTAACGGGTGGAAATCGTTCAACGACTTCATAGCATCAGCGATATCCGCTTTGTCCATGAAGCCTTCGTATATTGGTGTATGAACAATCCCGGGAGACACAGCGTTGACACGAATACCCGCGCTGGCCAGTTCAATCGCCAGATTACGCGTCAGGGCATGCAGACCCGCTTTTGCCATTGAATAGGCCGAGGACGGCGAGTCACCCAGTGCTGCCTGGGCACCAATCGAACCGACGTTGACGATAGACCCTTCGAGCTTCGCGGCGAGCATGTTCTTCACGACATCCTGCGTAATAAAGAACGTGGCGCGGTTCAGCGAAAAGTACATGTCATAATCGGCAAAGCTGTGCTCGGTAAACCCTTTCGGCATAAAGATCCCGGCGGCATTTACCATCAGGCTGATATCGCGATGGCTGGCATTGATTTCATGACGGATAGTTTCCATACCTTCTTCAGTCATCAGGTTGGCCGCGATGACCGCCACCGGTCCCAGCGGGCTCAGCTCTTTTTGTACCGCTTCGGCTTTGTCTTTTTTATTCCCGGTCAGCACCACACTGCCGCCCGCTTCCAGTACCATGCGTGCCACGGCGAGACCCATGCCGCTGGTGCCGCCGACGACAAGCAGTTTTTTACCTTTGAAAAATGTATTCATTTTCAGACTCCATTACTGGTGGGTAAGACGTTGCCGGCAGCGTGAAACTGCCGGCGGTTGACGGATTAAATGCTGCAGCCATCCGTTCCGCAGGTCTGACCCGCAGTGGCTGAAAATTCGGTTTGCTGTTCATCCCAGACCTGACGCAGGGCATTCAAAAAGTTGTCTGCCCCCTGAGCCCCGCTGATGGCGTATTTCTCGTTCATCACAAAAACCGGAACGCCGCTGAGGCCAATAGACTGTGCGTGGGCTTCATCGTCGGAAACGGTGGCGCGAAAATCGTCATTTTCCAGAGCGGCTTCGGCGTCAGCTTTCTCCATACCGGCTTCTACGGCCATTGCAACGAGCTGCTGACGGTCAAAGAGAGAGCGACCTTCGGTGATACTGCCGTGATAAAAACGTTCTTCCACCGCGTCCGCAATTCCGGCCTTACGCGCGGCAACCAGCAGGGTGTGTGCATCTTCTGTATCACCAAACATCATGCCGTCAAAGTTGTAGATCAGACCTTCAGATTTACCGGCGGTGCCCACCTGATTCATCATCAGCTCCGCTGAATGCTGACTGCCCAGTTTTTTAACGATGGCATCCTTAAAAGGCATAGCGGGAGTACCACCGGCCAGACGGTAGCTGTGATGACGGATCACCACCTGATCGCGAAATTCAAAGCGATTCAGACCCTGTTCAAATCTTTTCTTAGCAATCCAGCACCACGGGCAGACCAAATCTGACCAGATATCGATGGTGAGGGTGGGTTTCAGCGTTTGCATAATGATTCCTCAAAGACCTTGGGCGGTCGGGTCTCACTTATCAGAGAACCGCGACCGTATGGGATTTATTGCGCCTGCCAGACCGGGTAATCGGTATAGCCTTTTTCCGGTGAACCACTGACGCCGTAGTAGGTGGCGCGGTCACTTTCTGCCAGTGGCCAGCCGTTTTGCATTCTTTCAACCAGATCCGGGTTAGCGATGTAGGGCACACCAAATGCCACCAGATCCAGCTCATCATCTTCCAGAGCCTGCTCTGCGATATCACGGGTGAAACCGCCGGCAGCGATGATGGTGCCTTTAAACGTGTTGCGAAAACGGCGGCGGAATCCTTCCGGAAGTGGCGCTTTGGTGTACACCGGCTGATAGTAAAGGTGTACGTAAGCCAGCTCCCGCTGACCGAGCGCGTCGGTGATGGCTGACCAGGTTTGCTCTTCACCTTCATACGGCGCGAGGTCATAAATGCGGCCGAACGGTGACAGGCGCACGGCAACGTGGCTGTTACCCACGGCTTCCGCCACGGCGTCAATGGTCTCCAGCAGGAAACGCTGACGATTTTCCACCGAGCCGCCGTATTCGTCGGTGCGGGTGTTCAGTTCGCTACTGAGGAACTGGTCAAAGATGAATCCGTTTGCAGCCATGATTTCCACACCGTCAAAGCCGGCTTCCATCGCCAGGCGTGCGGAGTGCACGAAGTCTGCAGTGATGCGTTTCACTTCATGCGTTTCCAGCGCGCGTGGCTGGCTTGGTACAACCGGGCCCGGTTCTCCGGATTCGGTCAGCGCAAAAACGGTGGTATTGACCGCCTGAACGGTGCCCGCTGAAACCGGCGCTATGTGGCCTGGCTGAAGAGAGACGTGAGACATACGGCCGACGTGCCAGAGCTGCGCGAAAATACGGCCACCTTTGGCGTGAACCGCTTGTGTCACCTTACGCCAGCCCTGGACGTGTTCGTCGTTGTAGATACCAGGGGTATAGAGGTAACCCCGGCCTTCTTCTGAAACCGGCATCCCTTCGGTGATGAGCAGGCCAGCAGAAGCACGCTGTGCATAGTACAAAGCCACGACCTCATCCGGCACGTCATTCATGGTGCGGGTGCGGGTCATCGGTGCCATAACTACACGGTTTTTTAACGCCAGGCCAGACAGATTGTAGGGGGTGAAAAGCTTACTCATCGTATACCTCACAGAAACAAAAAGGAGTATCCCGGCAGGGATTTGCACAACCCGGAAGTATCATCGACCGGACGTCGCGCACTGGAGTTGCATAAACATCTGATGGATGGCAATATACCAACCATCTAGTAGGTAGGTCAACGGGTGTGCCGTATTTTTTTGTCATAACGCAGCCATTTCTGAATTGTCACTCATTTTGCGAGGTCATCACCATGCGTACATTAACAGCTTATAACGAAGATAATTTCCGCCAGATAGAGCAGTACAAAGGAATATCGGTGGTACGTTTCTCTGCACCCTGGTGTCCGCCCTGTCAGGCCAGCGAAGAAATGTTCAGTCAGTTTGCAGACCGGCTCGATGGAGATATTCAGGTGGGGAAAGTCAATGTAGATCAGGCGCCGGTGCTGACAACCAAATACGAGATCTGGGGGCTGCCGTCTGTGCTGATATTTCATGAAGGGCAATTAGTTAAACGCATACCGGGTGTGAAACCTGCATCGGTATATGCTCAGGCGATTGCGGACATAAAAAAAGGGCAGTAATGCCCTTTTAACGTGGAATTTATTAATGCTTAACCGCGTGCCTGACCGACGGCATCCAGAGTGCGGGCTGAATAAATGACCGCCGCGCCAGCGTTGAGGTTAATCGCCACGCCCAGCGCTTCAGCAATTTCAGCGTCGGTTGCACCGGCTTTCACAGCGGCGTCGGCGTGAAAAGCAATACAGCCGTCGCAGCGGGTTGTGACTGCGCACGCCAGGGCAATGAGTTCACGCACTTTTGCGCCCAAAAGGTCAGTTTTGTTACCTGCGTTGCCCAGGGCAACCACGCCTTTCATGGTCTCGGGGGTCAGTTTGCCCAACTCGCCTAAACGTTGCATTAACTCTGAGCGATAGTTGTTCCAGTCCAGCATAGTGTCATTCTCCTGAATGAGGGGTATTAAGAAGCAGTTTTATATACTTAAGGCTGTTGGCGAAGACTTCGGGTCTGGCCGTTGCATGCGCCACTACGCTTGAGCCTTCACAGACATTAATGATCATCAAAGCAATATCTGATGGTTCGGCATGGGATGAAAACTCACCTGACTCCATGCCCGCCCTGACGACTTTTGTGAGCCATTCGATTTGCATATCGAAATAAAGTGATGTCTGTACAGTAATTGCCTGAGGCAGATTGGCGGTCTCTGCTGACAACGCACAACACAGTGGCAGTAGTGAAGCTTTATGGCTTTGCGCGAAGATATCGATGTAGGCCGCAATTCTTTTCTCCGCGCTTTTCTCAGTAGCCTCTATCTGCTCAAATACGCGTTGCGTATCAGAGAACGCCTGTATTACCACCTGCTCACCCAGAATATCTTTGGTCGGGAAATGGTGATGAATACTGGCCTTGGTGATACCCACTATTTTTGATAAATCAGCATAGCTGAATGCTGAATACCCTTTTTCGCGCATCAGGTGTTCTGCTTCGCTGAGCAGCCGTTCCCGTGTCATGGTTGTCATAATTACTCCATATAATCTACTAGTTGATAGATTATATTATTGCTATTTTTCCGTAGCAAGTTGTATCACTGACTCAGTATCGTGCAGAGCTGAACGTCACTGCCATCCTGCATTCTGAATGGCAGCATTACATCTCTGACATCACGCCAGGCGTGTAATCATTTCAACCGGATTAGCCAGAGTATCGTGGATTGGCGAATTCTTTTGCATTTCGCTGACCAGCGCTTCTAACTCCTCGCGACTGGCGGTCTTGCTCGTAAGGTGAACATCGACGCGAATAGATTTCGCACCTTTACGCACGTTGCTGTCCAGCCCAAGGAAGCCGTTGAGGTTGATATCGAAATTAAGATCCAGCTCGATACCGTCCAGGTCGATCCCTTTTTCAGCAGCCATCATGGTGAGGGTGGCGGTATAACAGCCAGCCAGCGCCTGCATGATGTATTCAGTCGGGCTCATGCCGGTATCGGTGCCGAGTAAACCTGCGGGTTCATCACCGATATTAGAAAATTTCCCCACGCGACTGGTATCGATAACGCCGTTCTGGATTGTGGCGCCGGTCTCTGTGCGAACGGTTAATCCGCCGCTGGAACGGGCTTTCATCTGGAAAGTCAGGTTACCCAGGCCAGGCTGGCTGCGAACTGCTTCACGGGTATTGTGGATCGCAGCTGCGTCTGCAGAAGGTTTAACGGTAGTAGACATAATGGCTCCTGTAATTTCTTGATAAAAGTTATAGCTGGTGTAATCAGTGCCAACCATCTAGTTGGTAGGTTAATGTCGCGAACCTCTTTTGTCTACTCTTTTATAAAAAATAGGGGGAAAAGAACCCAGAAGGCTGTTTTATTTCATAATAACCATTTGATTTTTTTATAATCTTCCCAGCCGCTCACTCTTGCAGCAATCCAGCCTTTACCCGAAGGATAGTCTGGCGGGTGGTATTAAATTCCCGGGCAATAGCACTGATACTGATGCCAGCATTTAGGCGCTCTGTCACTGTTTGCTTTTGTTCCTCGCTCAGGATGGGAGGGCGACCGAAGCGTTTTCCAGCCGCTTTTGCCCTCGCAATACCTGAATACGTTCGCTCAAGCAGCAAATCCCGCTCAAACTCCGCTACAGCAGAAATTACCTGCATAGTCATTTTTCCGGCCGGACTGGTCAAGTCAACGCCTCCGAGTGCGAGACAATGAACGCGAATATCTAAAGCCGCCAGTTGCTCTACTGTTTTTCGGATATCCATCGCATTACGACCCAGACGGTCAAGTTTGGTGACAATCAGTACATCCCCATTTTCCATGCGATCTAGCAACCGGATAAATCCGGGGCGTTCGCTGGCAGCAACCGAGCCACTGATATGCTCCTCAATAAGTCGTTGGGATCTGATGGCAAAACCCGCCGCTTCAATTTCACGACGCTGGTTTTCTGTGGTCTGTTCCAGAGTTGAGACCCTGCAGTAGGCAAAAACACGTGACATGGGAAACTTTCCGTACGAAATAGGTGTCCGAATTATAACGTGTGTCCGAAATTAATTTCACTAAGTTTCGGACATGTGCTGTAAGCGGTGTACGAAACCGACCGGTTTCGGTCACAGCGAACAAATAACAGATGAAAACTATACGCGAGGGAGGCATTTATGCCACGGCGACAGATACTGAGCAGCGAAGAGCAGGAACGCTTACTGGTTATACCAGATGATGAAATTATTCTGACCCGAATGTGTTTTCTGAACGAACCGGATATTGCGCTCATTAATAAGCACCGAAGGCCAGCGAATCGCCTGGGCTTTGCTGTATTACTCTGTTATCTGCGTGGACCTGGATTTATTCCGGACAAAAGCAGTGCTCCTCACAATGGCGTTGTATCCAGGGTTGCTTCCCGACTGAAACTTCAGCCTGATTTATGGCCGGAATATGCATCCAGAGAGCAAACCCGCTGGGAACATCTGACCGAACTTTATCGCTACCTGGAACTATCCCCGTTCAGCCGGTCAATGCAAAAAGACTGTATCCGTCATCTGCACCCCTATGCCATGCGAACTGACAAAGGATTTATGCTGGCGGAAGAAATGCTCAGCTGGCTACATAACAATAATGTTATTTTCCCTTCTGTTGAAGTGATCGAACGGACGCTTGCCGAAGTCGTCACGCTCGCTAACAGATCGGTATTTTCGACACTTACCGCGCAACTGGAAAAGCAGCATAAATCAGCACTCGACAGCCTGCTCATATCAGAGGGTGAACAACCTTCCCGTCTGGCATGGCTGCTACAGCCTCCGGGTAAAATAAACGGTAAAAATGTGCTGCAACATATCGACCGGCTTAATTCCATCGCTGCGCTGGGGTTGCCTGATGGTATTGCACTTTCCGTTCACCAGAACAGGTTGCTTAAACTGGCGCGTGAGGGCCGGAAAATGAGCAGCAGGGACCTGGCAAAATTCACCGATGTCAGACGTTACGCTACGCTGGTTTGTATAATAACAGAGGCCAGGGCCACCCTGACTGACGAAGTGATTGATCTGCACGAGCGTATCCTGGGTAGTCTGTTCAGCAGGGCAAAACGCACGCAGGCCGAACGGCTCCAGCAAACGGGAAAGCTTATTCAGAGCAAGCTGAAGCAGTACGTTACCGTCGGGCAGGCGTTACTTAACGCCAGAGAATCCGGGGAAGATCCCTGGACTGCAATAGAAGATGTCCTTCCCTGGCAGGAATTCATCAACAGCGTGGAAGAAACGCGGTTTCTTTCCCGTAAGGGCAATTTCGACGCGCTTCATCTGATCACCGAAAAATACAGTACGTTGCGTAAATATGCCCCGCGTATGCTGTCAGCATTGCAGTTCATGGCGACACCTGCGGCGCAGGCGCTCAGCGATGCGCTGGACACCATAACGGAAATGTACCGTAAACAACTTCGTAAAGTGCCGCCATCAGCGCCAACAGGGTTTATCCCTGAAAGCTGGCGAAAACTGGTGCTCACGCCTTCAGGCATCGACCGCAAGTACTACGAGTTTTGCGTACTGAATGAACTCAAGGGTGCATTACGTTCCGGTGATATCTGGGTAAAAGGATCGCGCCGCTACAAAAATTTTGATGATTATCTCATCCCGACTGCTGAGTTTGAGAAATCCCGACATAATGACCAGTTACAGTTGGCCGTTCAGACCGATAGCCAGGCATACCTTCAGGCCCGTATGACTCTTCTTGCATCTCGGCTGGAAGAAGTTAACGCGATGGCGCTTGCCGGTGATTTGCCCGATGTAGATATCTCAGATAAAGGCGTAAAAATCACTCCACTGGAGAACAGCGTTCCTTCAGGTGTTTCGCCCTTTGCAGATTTGGTCTATGGCATGCTTCCCCATCCGAAAATTACGGAGATACTGGAAGAAGTTGATAGCTGGACGGGATTTACGCGTCACTTCGCGCACCTCAAAAATAATAACGTCAGACCAAAAGACGGAAGACTGTTGCTGACCACCATTCTGGCTGACGGCATCAACCTTGGGCTGACAAAAATGGCGGAATCCTGCCCTGGGGCCACAAGATCGTCACTCGAAGGTATTCAGACATGGTACATCAGGGATGAAACTTATTCAGCGGCACTGGCCGAGCTGGTCAACGCACAGAAAGAGCGGCCTCTGGCCGCATTCTGGGGCGACGGGACAACATCGTCGTCAGACGGGCAGAACTTTCGGGTAGGCAGTCACGGACGTTATGCCGGTCAGGTCAATCTTAAATATGGTCAGGAGCCGGGCGTGCAGATTTATACGCATATCTCAGACCAATACAGCCCGTTCTACGCCAAAGTGATCAGCCGGGTGCGCGACTCAACCCACGTGCTTGATGGCCTGCTGTACCATGAAAGCGATCTGGAAATTACCGAGCATTACACCGATACCGCAGGCTTCACTGAACATGTTTTCGCCCTGATGCACCTGCTGGGATTCGCTTTTGCGCCAAGGATCCGTGATCTTCATGACAAGCGGCTGTTTATTCATGGAAAGGCCGAGCGCTATCCGGGGCTTCAGTCTGTCATATCAACAACCTGCCTGAATATCAAAGACATTGAGTCGCACTGGGATGAGGTATTGCGCCTGGCAACCTCGATTAAGCAGGGGACAGTCACCGCATCACTGATGATGAAAAAGTTAGCCAGTTACCCAAAACAGAATGGACTTGCCAAAGCGCTGAGAGAGATTGGCCGCATCGAACGGACACTATTTATGCTGGACTGGTTCCGTGATCCCGGTCTGCGCCGACGCGTGCAGGCGGGGCTGAATAAGGGTGAGGCCCGTAATGCCCTTGCGCGAGCGGTCTTTTTGCACCGTCTGGGTGAAATAAGGGATCGTGGGCTGGAGAATCAGAGTTATCGCGCCAGCGGGCTGACATTACTGACAGCAGCGATCACGTTGTGGAACACGGTATATATAGAAAGAGCTATTGAGTCACTAAAACGAAAGGGTATCCCGATAAATGAGCAACTGGTCTCTCATCTTTCTCCCCTGGGCTGGGAACATATCAATCTGAGTGGAGATTACGTCTGGCGTAATAATCTTAAGCTGGGATCCGGAAAATACCGCTCATTACGTACAGTCGATACCGCTTTGTACAAAAAACAGTCTTAGCGTGGGATAATTTCCGTTTTCCAAGCGGACCCCAGGGAGAGCTGAGAACATTAAATTTTAATATAAACAAAGAATTACCTTCTTAGCGTACGTTACCGTCCCATTGGCCCTCAAACCCCTCAACACCCTGATGGAACGTTTTTTTAGAAGTCTGAAAACAGAATGGGTGCCGGATAATGGATACGCTAATTTTAGCGAAGCCAGCACAGCGATAACGAATTACATAACGGGATATTACAGCCAGCTCAGACCTCATCAATATAACGGTAGTTTGACGCGGAATGAATCAGAACGATTGCTCTGGAAAAACTCTAAAGCCGTGGCCAACTATTGTTGACCACTACACATCTATTTTATAGGTAACCCCTTAAAAGATTTAATCTCCTTGATACTGAAACTGGTATTCATCTCCTTTATATTCCCAATTTTTCGTATCCTTATCATTGATACGTTGTGAAAATCATCCATATCTTTTACTACAAGATGCAGAAGATAGTCGTATCTTCCGGAGATATTATGACAGGCAATTACATTATCAATCTTCATTATTTCTGCCTCAAAATATTGCATGCACTCCTCGGAATGAAGATCTAATGTAATATTCATGAATGCATAAAAATTGTATCCAAGGCTTTTCGGTTCGATAAAAGCCCGATAGTTTTTTATCACTTCCTGCTCTAAAAACTTTAGCCGTTTCCAGCAGGCTGGAGGGGAAAGAAAAACACGCTTGGCAATCTCAGCGTTGTTCAGCCTGCCATCTTCCTGCAAGAGCTTTAAAATCTGCATATCAACTTTGTCAAGCTTTACCATGTTCAACCTCCTGTGATAGCAATCATATTCGTAATTTTATGAAATAAAATTAACCAAATCAATAAAAACAAGAAATAAGATAAGCCATAAATTGTAAAAATAGTTAATTTTAAAAAGATAATTAATATACTTACCGGGTAGAATCATTTATGAAGTGCAAACCTCTGTAAATAATTACCATAAAATATCCTCACACAGGAATATACCTATGACCATATTGGAACAGAACATCGACAGGGCCTCATTATCGCCAGAAGAGTGGAAAAAACTAACCCGATTTGACAGTACAGATGTAGGATGGATTATCATAAGCATAGGTATGGCTATCGGCGCCGGGATTGTGTTTTTACCGGTCCAGGTGGGGCTTATTGGATTGTGGGTATTCCTGCTTTCTTCCATCATTGGTTATCCGGCCATGTACCTGTTTCAAAGATTGTTTATCAATACGCTGGCAGATTCACGAGAGTGTAAAGACTATCCCGGTGTCATCGAGGGCTATCTGGGAAAAAACTGGGGAATGCTCCTCGGTCTGCTCTACTTTCTCATGCTGGTCATCTGGATATTCGCCTACCCTACGGCGTTGACTAACGATACAGCGTCGTATTTACACACGTTTGGCTTAACTGAGGGTCTTTTATCAGAGAACCCTTTCTATGGCCTAATTCTTATTACATTTCTTGTGCTTATTGCTTCACGTAGTGAAGAGCTCTTGTTCAGGATTTCCTCTTTCATGGTGTTATCAAAACTGGTGGTAGTGCTTATCCTGGGGTTGATGATGGTCAGCATGTGGGACCTCTCCAAAAACATCGGTTCATTCCCTTCTTTTAGTATTTTAATCAAAAACGCCATTATCACCTTGCCATTTACGTTGACATCAATCCTGTTTATTCAGTCTTTGAGTCCGATGGTAATTTCATATCGTGCAAAAAACAAATCTATAGAAGTGGCAAGATATAAAGCGCTAAGAGCAATGAATATCGCTTTTGGTACACTATTCATCGTTGTTTTCTTTTATGCATTATCATTCACTTTCGCCCTCGGTCACGATGAAGCTGTCAAAGCCTACGAGCAAAATATTTCAGCACTGGCTATTGCCGCACAGTTTATTGAAGGAGATGCAGCAAAGTATGTGACGCCAGTTGGTGTTGCATTGAATATCTTTGCCCTGATGACTGCCTTCTTCGGCGTTTACCTCGGGTTCAAAGAGGCTGTACAGGGACTGGCGATGAACGCATTGACCCGTTTTATACCTTCAGAGAAAATCAATAAAAAAACGCTTAATGTTGGTATTGTCATTTTCACTATTGCCATCGCCTGGGGGGCAATCGTTCTGAACCTGCCGGTTCTGCTATTCACCTCAATCTGCAGCCCCATTTTCGGCATTGTTGGTTGCTTAATCCCTGCTTATCTGGTTTACAAGGTACCCTCCCTTCACCGATATAAAGGGTTTTCTCTGTATCTGATCATCTTTACTGGCATCCTGCTCTGTATTTCTCCGTTCCTGAAATTCATTTAAACAAACATATATGTCCAAAGAAGGTTAAATTATGAAGTACAATTTTGATGAAATTATCAACAGAAAAAATACTGATGCCCTGAACTACGATGGGTGGAGACAATATATATTCAAGGCCGACAAGAGTGCCCGCTTTGACTTTAAGGACGATGAATTTGTCAGAATGTGGGTCGCTGATATGGATTTTGCGACACCTCCGGAAATCCTTGCAGCGATTCAGGAGAGGCTTGATAAAAAAATACTCGGTTACACAAAAGTTTACGATGATGAGTACTATCATATTTTCCACAACTGGTGCCAGAGACGCTATGACTGGAATATAGATACCACAGAGATCGTGCTTTCACCGGGCATTATTCCTGCACTTAACCGTCTGGTACCGTTACTGACACAACAGGATGAAAGTGTGTTGATCAATACACCATCCTATACGCCGTTTAAGCAGGCTGGAGACTATAGCTATCGTCGAGTGATCTGTTCTGATTTGCTGAAACAGGACAATGAATACATTATTGACTTCAACGATATGGAGAAAAAACTAACCGATCCTTCTCTAAATATTAAGCTGTTCATTTTATCCAATCCGCAAAATCCAACCGGGAAGGTCTGGTCAGAACAAGAATTAATGAGAATGGGGCAGTTGTGCCTTAAAAACAATGTCTGGATCATTTCAGACGAAATACATTGTGATTTACTGAGAAATGGGATCAATCATATCCCGATGGCAAAACTGTTCCCAGACACTGATAAGATCATCACCTGTATGGCACCAAGCAAAACCTTTAATCTTGCCGGAAATCTGATGTCCCATATTTTTATTAAAAATGAAAAGGTCAGAAAAGAATGGTTACGTCTTTATGATGAGTTTCTTTCACCACTGAGTCTGGCTGCGACCAAAGCGGCCTGGTCCCGGTGCGACGAGTGGCTGGAACAATTAAAACACTATCTTGATGATAACTTCAGACTGGTAGAAAAATTTACCCAGGAACACTTTCCTGACGCAAACTTTAAAATTCCCGATGCAACTTATCTGGCATGGATAAATATTGAGAAATACCTGCCACCGCAGGTAGACAGACAACAGCTTTCTCTCTATTTCGCCAACCAGACGGGAATACTGCTTGAAGGCGGGAACATGTTTGTAAGCAATGGAGAGGGTTACATACGGATTAATCTTGCCTGTCCACGCGCCGTGATACAAGAAGGATTAGAGAGAATAAGAAAAGCACTGAAATAGTAAATCCCTGAAAATTTCAGCCTGATCGTCCAAAAGGTCGCAGTTTAAACAATGCGACCTTTATACCGGATAATTTAGCATGTTGAACCGATTTTCGGAGACTCTCTATCGCGCTGGACGGCTCTGCATGTACATTGTCGCCTGAAAAATAATATCAGGGATATAAATAGCCTGTTAATACCTCGTTTCCTCTCTTCATGACACCCTGACTCATTAATATAGTGTCACAGCATTGTGAGGGCACTGGACAACGCATTCGCCACAACCATCACAGCGTTCGTTGTCAGCCGACATCCGTCCAGACTCATTAATAAAGCAAGCCTGTCGTGGGCATACATCCACGCACTGTTTACACTGTCTGACAGGATTCACACAGGCAGAGTTACAGAACACCGGGCGCAGTCCGGTATCAAAACGAGACTGCACGCGTAGCGCGTCACTCGAACATGCTGCGATACACAAACCACAGCCATCACAACTGGCATATTCAATCATCAGTTGCGGGTAACCGTCTTCATGTCTGGACAGGACTCCCATTGGGCAGACATCAATGCACTGACTACATTGGGTACACTGGGTTATGAACTCCGCATCAGGAACCGCCCCTGGCGGCAACGAATGTCCCAGCCGGGTAGACAGTACTTCTGGCGTTGTGTGCTTTGCCGCGCTGACAAACGCACGAAACAGTCCGCGCCGACTGACGTGCCGGTGAGCCATCAATTCATGATAATATTTCTCTGATTTGTTCATCCGAAATACAGCCGCTTCACCGCAGGTTGCAACGCCCGTTGCTGTTGCAAATCCTGCAAATAGCGCGTGGTCACGGCGGCAAGGCGAGCATAGAACGGACTCACCCTGTTGCCCTGCAGACGTTCAAGATAGCGATATCCCCACGGTAACAAATAAACCTCTAACAGCTGATTAACTGCCGCATCTTTTCCAGCATCAAGTATCGCACTGCAGGCTAACAACATCAGCCCAAACTGATCTTCCGGCTCATTTTGACCCGAATTAAAAGTCATTCCCTGAGACTGCAGAAACGCCCGGTACTTAGCGGTGGTATTGCCCATTAGCAGGTTATCGCGTTCCAGCCAGACAGATCCCCAGGGTGGCACGGGCATCTCGCCCTGCCCTTCAAACAGCACGGAGAATTGCCATGCCAGTTCGTCATTATCGGGAAACGGCCAGTCTGCGCACAGTGAAGCTGTTCCCGCAGGGTCGCTCCATGGGTACAGCTCCGACAGAGTGGGCAGACAATCGAAAAGTGCTTTCACCTCTGGTCGTTCCGGAGAGTAGTAAAACAGTGCACCGAGGATCCTCGGTAATACAATATTGGGGGACATCCTGAGTTCTCCTGAAAACAGAGCGGCTACAGCCGCTCACAGATTACATCGGCAACGTCCACAGGTTGTAGAATGCGATCCTACCCACCAGTTCCGCAGCGATAACCACCAGTGACGTGGTCGCCAGAACGGCCACATTAGTTTTGAGTCGTACCCAGGCCACCACACCGACAATGCCGACAGCTAGCAGTACAACCTGAGCAGTGAACCAACTGGATTGAGCCGCAGTTAGCACCCCATCAGCATCCATAAGCGTCAAAATATAGCCTGGACGCAGGCAGAAGCTGACCAGAATCGCCAGCACACTCACCAGCAACCCCAGGCGCAGACCAAACAGTCCGGCCAGAATGCCACCTCCGATCATCGGAGTCAGTACCATCATCACCGTAGTGTAAGATGTCCGCCAGGTGACCACCGTCGGCAACTGATAGATTTGCGGGATGGCGAAGATAAAAACCACCCCCACCGCGGCCGCCAGCCACACCAGTCCTTTACATAACGAAGCCGCTCCACGATTGAGAAGCAACCCCAGTGCGCCCAGCCCGCCAAGTGTCGCAAACACTGCCGATAACACGATTTCGTTGCTCATCGGTGAATGGCCCACTCGCAGCAACATATTCAATGCTCGTAAAGGCTGGCCTACATGGAAAATGCCCAGCAACACCCCAACGCCAAACAGACACATCGCGGAGAAAAGACCAACGGCCATACGCTGCCTGTCAATCTGCCCCAGGGTGCCGCCAATCAGCAACAGAATAAACGCGCCAACTGCGCTCTGAGTAAAGACGGTAAAAAAGACCAGAGGTAACTCATGCATTGCGCACCTCACTCATGTTCATGATGGCCCCTTCCTTGTCTCCCGTCGGGCGGGCCTTCGGATGGGGTTTAATAATAAGGTTAGGATGAGTAAACGACGCGGCGGGCAGCGGCGCGATTTCATTCTCAGTGCCATACTTCTTCCGTAACTCATCGATCGGCCCGAAATCCAGCGCGCGCTGTGGACAAGAGTCCACGCAAATTGGTCGCAGATTTTTCTCCAGTCGATCAAGGCAACCATCGCACTTACGCATCACTTTGGCCTGAGCATCAAATTGTGGCGCGCCATACGGGCAGCGCATTTCGCAATAACGGCATCCGACACAAATATTGTCATCGACCAGCACCAGTCCGTCCTCTTCACGTTTGTGCATCGCTCCGGTAGGACATCCGGAGACACAAACCGGTTCATCACAGTGGTTACAGGCAATAGAGAGGTAGTAGGTAAAAGTGTCGTTGTGCCAGCTTTCTCCTTCTTTCGCCCAACTTCCGCCACCATATTCATATACCCGACGGAATTTCGGGCCCACGTCCAGATCTTTATTATCCTTGCAACTGACCTGGCAAGTTTTGCAGCCTGAGCAACGCGAGGAGTCAACATAAAAGCCATACTGTTTCATTGCGGATCACTCCCTAAGCGCGTTTGATTTCAACCAGGTTGGTATGTTGCGGGTTCCCTTTCGCCAGCGGCGACGGCAGGTGGCTGGTCAATGTGTTAATACATCCACCCACGTCCACACCGTTGCTGTCCAGTCGGGTCCACGCGCCTTGCGGCATTGCCACCACGCCCGGCAGGATGCGCTGTGTCACCTTGCAGGGGATCTCCACCACACCGCGATCGTTGAATACATGGACCATATCGCCTGATTTCAACTGACGCACGCTGGCGTCTATCGGGTTGATCCAGACTTCATCCGGTACCGCTTCATGCAGCATCAGCACACTGGCATATGTTGAGTGCGTGTGACCTTTGGTGTGAAAACCGCTCATCTGTAGCGGATACTTTGCTGTCAGACTCTTGTTCAGATGGGACTCTGTCACTATACAAAATTCAGGAACAGCCGGAATGCGATCTCCTTCCGGTAGTGTCCAGGCTTTAGCCAGTTCCGCCAGAGTGTGCGAGTAAATCTCAATCTTCCCGGAAGGTGTCGTCAGTGGACTGGCAACCGGATCATGGCGGAAATCAGCAAGGATAATACTGTCCTCATCACGAGTACCTTGCTGATCGATAACCCCCATATTCATTGCAACTTCCCATTCAGGCAGATATGATCGCTTCTCTTTAACTTGTCCGTAATGCTTCGCCATCCACTCTGCCTGAGTACGCCCCTCAGTAAAACGCTCTCTTACCCCAAGATGCCCCGCAATATCTGCACAGATATCATAGGTACTGCGTACTTCCCACATCGGTGTGATCGTTTTTTGCATTGCAATCATGTAATGGTGAGAACCGGCTGCATAGGAACTGTCCACCAGATCCTCGGCTTCTAAGTAGCTAGTTTCTGGAAGAAGGATATCGGCAAAGCGGGCACTGGCAGTCATATGATTATCAATAACCACGATAGTTTCGCACAGGCTGTCATCTTCAAGTATTTTGCGTGTACGATTGATATTTCCATGTTGATTCAGAAGTGCATTCCCGGCCTGGTTGAAGAACAGTTTAATACCGGTTTTCAGTTTATCCGCGCCTTTAACCCCCATAGTGGTGGCTGTCATTTTTTCCGGACTTTGAATCGCATCTGTCCACAGATAGCAGGGGATTGACACCTTAACGGGATTTTCACCAATCGGCAGAGCAGGAACACCATAAGGTGTTCCGTATGTCCAGTTCCCATTGTTGGTTCCTGGCAATCCAAAATGACCCGTCAGGGCAGGAAGTATCTGAACCGCTCTGGAAGTCTGTTCACCATTTGCATGACGCTGTGGCCCCCATCCCTGGGCAATGAAACAGGCCCGAGCTTCGGCCATTTCACGTGCCAACTGGCGAATACGAATAGCCGGGATGCCACAGATATCTGCCGCCCATTCAGGTGTTTTTTCGACGCCGTCATCACCGTTACCCAGAACATAGTCTTTATAACTGGCATTTGGTTTCGCCGTTTCCGGAAGGGTGCTACGATCATAACCGACACAATAAGTATTGACTCGTTCTTCGTCGATCAGATTTTCTTTTATCAACGTGTGTGCAATAGCTGCTACCAGTGCAGCATCGGTTGTAGGGCGAATTGGTAACCATTCAGCATGTTCTGTAACAACAGAGTCTGTATAGCGCGGATCGATGATAATCACCCGGGCGCCTGATATTTCCAGCGCACGGCGCAGTTCTTCAACTTGCCCACCACCGGACATCCGAGTCTCAGATAAATTCAGACCAAAAAAAACCACAAGATCAGAATGCGCAATCTGGCTAAAATGACTGGCAAACTGTACTCCTGTAGCACCATACGTGTAAGATGTGGCGGTAAAGTTTTGAGCGTTTGAGTAATTATTGTAATACTGCAGAAAACCGCCATTCAGGTTCAATAACCTTTTCCATGCGGGTGTTCCTTGGTTATGATAATACGCGCCAGATTGATAATTAAAATAGATTGCTTCATTTCCATATTTTTCAGAAACGCGCTTTAATTCAGCGGCAATAAAGGCTGTGGCCTCATCCCATGAAATACGTTTAAATTTCCCTTCTCCGCGTTTACCAACACGTTTCATCGGATATTTAATCCGGTCAGGGCTGTAAACTCGCCAGCGGCTGGAACGACCTCGCAGACAGGGACGGATTTGGTGTTCACCGAATACCGAATCATCCTTAGCATCTTCCGGTTCAATTCGCACAATCCGATCATCTTTAACTATGACTTTCAGTGCACAGCGGCTGCCACAGTTTACTAAGCAGGCACTATGTCTTATGATTTCAACCCCCTCCTTCCCCGAAACCAATGCAGTATCAGCTGCATTGAGAGTAAACGGCAGGGGCAGTGTGCTTGATGCTGCAACCGCAGCACTAATTTTGGTTGTGTTCACAATAACCTGTCTGCGGGACAGGTCCTGTTGTAATAGCTCATTAATTATTGTTTTCATGTAATTCCCATAACCTCTGAAATAGCTTCCTGATATATGACATTACATTGGGTTATAAGAGTGTTATTGACAATGATCAATTAATACACAATCACGAAGATATAATTTTTATTACTGAGAAAGACAGACCGGTAACTTTCAAAGAAGTTGTCGTATGTTCATACTACCCAGCGTTCTTTTTTCGGGTTTAGCGATACAGTTTCTATCTGTGACCAGTTTCGAGTTTGTTGTGACCAGCGATCCGGATTCGTTTTCTCGCTGTTTCGTAGATAATTTTACGGCGGGCGAGGATCCCTATATTCTCCCCTCGATGTTATTCATCCGGTGTTACATACCTTATTCCGGTAAGGCGATGCTGGATGTTGTACCACGCAACCGAACCCATTGCGCGGCCATTGAGGGCAGTATTGCAGCATTCTGTAGAATGATTCTGAGTACGGATTATCATTGCTCACCCACGGTCTGATATCGGATGCGACTACACCCAGATCATACAACTTCGCCTGCATTGTGAAGTTTTTCATCGGATCAACGCTATCTGCATACAGAATTAGGGAAGGTGCGAACAAGTCCCTGATATGAGATCATGTTTGTCATCTGGAGCCATGGAACAGGGTTCATTATGAGTCATCAACTTACCTTCGCCGACAGTGAATTCAGCAGTAAGCGCCGTCAGACCAGAAAAGAGATTTTCTTGTCCCGCATGGAGCAGATTCTGCCATGGCAAAACATGGTGGAAGTCATCGAGCCGTTTTACCCCAAGGCTGGTAATGGCCGGCGACCTTATCCGCTGGAAACCATGCTACGCATTCACTGCATGCAGCATTGGTACAACCTGAGCGATGGCGCGATGGAAGATGCTCTGTACGAAATCGCCTCCATGCGTCTGTTTGCCCGGTTATCCCTGGATAGCGCCTTGCCGGACCGCACCACCATCATGAATTTCCGCCACCTGCTGGAGCAGCATCAACTGGCCCGCCAATTGTTCAAGACCATCAATCGCTGGCTGGCCGAAGCAGGCGTCATGATGACTCAAGGCACCTTGGTCGATGCCACCATCATTGAGGCACCCAGCTCGACCAAGAACAAAGAGCAGCAACGCGATCCGGAGATGCATCAGACCAAGAAAGGCAATCAGTGGCACTTTGGCATGAAGGCCCACATTGGTGTCGATGCCAAGAGTGGCCTGACCCACAGCCTAGTCACCACCGCGGCCAACGAGCATGACCTCAATCAGCTGGGTAATCTGCTGCATGGAGAGGAGCAATTTGTCTCAGCCGATGCCGGCTACCAAGGGGCGCCACAGCGCGAGGAGCTGGCCGAGGTGGATGTGGACTGGCTGATCGCCGAGCGCCCCGGCAAGGTAAGAACCTTGAAACAGCATCCACGCAAGAACAAAACGGCCATCAACATCGAATACATGAAAGCCAGCATCCGGGCCAGGGTGGAGCACCCATTTCGCATCATCAAGCGACAGTTCGGCTTCGTGAAAGCCAGATACAAGGGGTTGCTGAAAACGATAACCAACTGGCGATGTTATTCACGCTGGCCAACCTGTTTCGGGCGGACCAAATGATACGTCAGTGGGAGAGATCTCACTAAAAACTGTGGATAACGCCTTAAATGGCGAAGAAACGGTCTAAATAGGCTGATTCAAGGCATTTACGGGAGAAAAAATCGGCTCAAACATGAAGAAATGAAATGACTGAGTCAGCCGAGAAGAATTTCCCCGCTTATTCGCACCTTCCCTAGCACAGAATACCTTGTCATTAATTGAAATTGTCAAAGCGGTAAAAATCAATACGGTTATACCGGTAGAAAGCCTTCTTGCTCCGCACTTGATCATGGAGCTACACGAAAGGAAAAAAAATCAATGATAGGTATAGCGCTATATTTGTACAACAAAGTCATGAATAAACGCCTTGCTCTATTCGAAAAATGAGCATGGCAACTTTCAGTACCCCCTCTTCTGAGTCCATTATTTCAGAGGGCATTTTCCACTGTAATGCTCTGTTTGGTTCATTGCACCAGTTTAATGCTGCACTTTCGTTACCTTCAAAAAGATCAATAGCCTTTTGTATAACATCATTTTTTGTCAGCATATTTTACACCTGAAGACGTTTTTAGTGCTTCGATAAGGTTACTTCGCTCTTCCTCTGTCATTCGGGAGATGAGTAATGCAAGTTCTGCTGTTGTCTGATCATCACAAAAAAAATAGTTCAACGGTACGTTTAACTCTGCCGCCATTCGTCGAAGCGTATCAATATCGGGGACATGGCGTCCTTTCTCATAATGATTCATACGACTGCTAGCCGATGCGGGATCAAAGCCAACAAGGAGACCCAGAGAGCGCTGTGATAAACCCGCCCTGCATCTCGCTTCCTTAAGTCGTTCTGGTATTGGATTTTTTTCAGACACTGATTCATCTTTATTGGCCTCGAATGCTTAGATTGTCTAAGTATCTGTCATTGTTGTATACTTAGCAATCCTAAGTTAACAGCCTTGTTTTGTCATATGAATAGTCGAGTAACCAACCCTGAGTCGTACATATTTTCTGCAATCATCTTAATTGGCAAAGATAACTTCACCAGTAACGAAGTAGCAAAAATTCTTATCGAGCGATTTTCACTTCCGAAAAATTATTTAAAGGCAAAAGCTTTTGCTTATAACCAAATTCAATCCCTGGTTAGAAAAGGATTATTAAACAAAGTAAGAAAAACAGGCGTGTATCAATATTTATACTCAGTCACATCAGAATTTAATATCGCAACAGAATGCGTGGAATTAATTGAGGCAACCCCAAAGTCTTCCTGTCAACTTGTTTCAAGTGCTACCAACCATGAACACAGAAATGTAAATATCCAAATAAAGTCTCTTATTGAAAAATACAGCAGTGAGTTGGCGAAAGTATCAGGAGCAAAGGAGATTTATGAAGAATTGATAGTTGCTGTGCCGAGCAGGGAAAATGAATTCAGGAAGCTTTCTCTTGAACAAGAGAAAAAACACATCAAGATAAATGAAAAAATAAATACATTAATTGGAATTATTAATCAATCCCTTGCAGTAACGCAATGAATTTTAACAAGTATTTGAAGCTAAATGGAGTCATGAAAAAGAGAGGGCAAAGCCGAACTCCGCCCTCTCCCTTTAAGCACTGCTATATCTCATTAAAATGAGATTAACAGCGCGCACTGCTATATCTCATTAAAATGAGATTAACAGCGCGCACTCCTATATGCTAGACGTATATAAATATAATGTCAGCCAGTCCCGGATGCAACTCTTTAATGAAGTTCAGTACTCTCTGTTTTTTAGTTATCGAAATGATAGTTGGTACAAGGGAACACACGAAGAGGAAAATCGCGATGACTTTGACGCAGAGCATGTTGAGTCTGTTATTGCGACCCTCGAAGCTCTGGATGCGTTAGATTTACGCCACGGAAGATAGCACTCTGATCCTACCCTCGTAATATGGACACTGCTCTAAGCGAGGTTCTGGTTTTCAAATTGTTCCGGACCGAGACCGCCACACCAACTGTGCCGTCGCCAGCGATTGTAATCACATTCGATATAATTAAACACCGTTGCCCGCATTATTTCCCGGCTGATAAAGTGTTCTCCGTGGAGACATTCCACTTTCAGCGAATGAAAGAAGCTTTCCACGCAGGCATTATCGTAGCAGCAGCCCTTTGCGCTCATACTGCCACGCAGATTATGCCGCTTCAGCAGCGTCTGATAATCTGCTGAACAGTACTGGCTTCCGCGGTCCGAGTGAACGATAACGTTCCGGGGTCTCTTACGCCACCACAGCGCCATCTGCAGGGCATCGCAGGCCAGTTGCGCCGTCATGCGTGGCGACTGATCCTACCCACGTAATGTGGACACGGCCCTAAGCGAGATTATGGTTTTCAAATTGTTCCGGGCTGAGACCGCCACAGGCACTGTGACGACGCCAGCGATTGTAATCACACTCGATATAATTAAACACCGTTGCCCGCATTATTTCCCGGCTGCTAAAGCGTTCCCCGTGGATACATTCCACCTTCAGCGAATGAAAGAAGCTTTCCACACAGGCATTGTCATAACAGTAGCCTTTCGCACTCATACTGCCACGCAGGTTGTGTCGCTTCAGCAGCGCCTGATAATCCCCTGAACAGTATTGACCACCACGGTCCGTATGAACAATGACGCTTTCCGGGCGTCTTCTCCGCCACAACGCCATTTGCAGTGCATCACAGGCCAGTTGTGCTGTCATTCGCGGTGACATCGACCAGCCATTAACGGCGCGTGACCACAGGTCGATGACTACTGCGAGATACAACCAGCCCTCATCGGTACGCAAGTACGTGATGTCACCCGCCCACTTCTGGTTCGGGCCGCTGGCACTGAAGTCCTGCTCCAGCAGATTCTCCAATACGGGCAGGCCATGTGCACGGTAGCTGACCGGGCTGAACTTCCGGCTGGCTTTCACCCGCAGCCCCTGACGACGCAGGCTGGCGGCAATGGTTTTAATATTGAACTCCGGCAGTTCGTCAGCAAGGCGGGGAGCACCGTATCGCTGCTTTGCCTCAAAGAATGCCTTATGGACAGCGGCATCGCAGGTGAGCCGAAACTGTTGGCGCAGGCTCATCTGGTGACGACGCCTGAGCCAGACATACCAGCCGCTGCGGGCAACCCGAAGTACACGACACATCGCTTTGATGCTGAACTCTGCCCGATGATTTTCGATGAAGACATACTTCATTTCAGGCGCTTCGCGAAGTATGTCGCGGCCTTTTGGAGGATGGCCAGTTCCTCAGCCTGCTCCGCCAGTTGTCGTTTAAGGCGGACATTTTCAGCGGCCAGTTCGCTTTCGCGCTCTGACGAACTCATTTGTTGCTGCTGTTTACTGCGCCAGGCATAAAGCTGAGATTCATACAGGCTGAGTTCACGGGCTGCGGCGGCCACACCGATGCGTTCAGCGAGTTTCAGGGCTTCGTTACGAAATTCAGGCGTATGTTGTTTACGGGGCTTCTTGCTGATTGATACTGGTTGTGTCATGAGTCACCTCTGGTTGAGAGTTTACTCACTTAGTCGGTAATGACTCCAACTTATTGATAGTGTTTTATGTTCAGATAATGCCCGATGACTTTGTCATGCAGCTCCACCGATTTTGAGAACGACAGCGACTTCCGTCCCAGCCGTGCCAGGTGCTGCCTCAGATTCAGGTTATGCCGCTCAATTCGCTGCGTATATCGCTTGCTGATTACGTGCAGCTTTCCCTTCAGGCGGGATTCATACAGCGGCCAGCCATCCGTCATCCATATCACCACGTCAAAGGGTGACAGCAGGCTCATAAGACGCCCCAGCGTCGCCATAGTGCGTTCACCGAATACGTGCGCAACAACCGTCTTCCGGAGCCTGTCATACGCGTAAAACAGCCAGCGCTGGCGCGATTTAGCCCCGACATAGCCCCACTGTTCGTCCATTTCCGCGCAGACGATGACGTCACTGCCCGGCTGTATGCGCGAGGTTACCGACTGCGGCCTGAGTTTTTTAAGTGACGTAAAATCGTGTTGAGGCCAACGCCCATAATGCGGGCTGTTGCCCGGCATCCAACGCCATTCATGGCCATATCAATGATTTTCTGGTGCGTACCGGGTTGAGAAGCGGTGTAAGTGAACTGCAGTTGCCATGTTTTACGGCAGTGAGAGCAGAGATAGCGCTGATGTCCGGCGGTGCTTTTGCCGTTACGCACCACCCCGTCAGTAGCTGAACAGGAGGGACAGCTGATAGAAACAGAAGCCACTGGAGCACCTCAAAAACACCATCATACACTAAATCAGTAAGTTGGCAGCATCACCATCTGTCGCTAAGGAACAATAGATTATGAAATACAATAACATTATTTTCCTCGGTTTATGTCTGGGGTTAACCACCTATTCTGCTTTATCCGCAGATAGCGTTATTAAAATTAGCGGGCGCGTCCTCGATTATGGCTGCACAGTCTCATCGGATTCGCTTAATTTTACCGTAGATCTCCAAAAAAACAGTGCCAGACAATTTCCAACGACCGGTAGCACAAGTCCAGCCGTCCCTTTTCAGATTACGTTAAGTGAATGCAGCAAAGGGACAACGGGGGTTCGGGTTGCATTTAACGGTATTGAGGATGCAGAAAATAATACTTTGTTGAAACTGGATGAAGGAAGCAATACGGCCTCCGGTTTGGGTATAGAAATATTGGACGCAAATATGCGTCCGGTGAAACTGAATGATCTTCATGCCGGGATGCAGTGGATCCCACTGGTACCAGAACAGAACAATATTTTGCCTTACTCCGCTCGTCTGAAGTCAACTCAGAAGTCCGTCAATCCGGGACTGGTGAGGGCTTCGGCAACCTTTACCCTTGAATTTCAATAATCAGAGTCAGATATGAAAAGACTTCACAAGAGGTTCCTGTTAGCTACGTTTTGCGCGTTATTCACAGCAACTCTCCAGGCCGCCGATGTCACTATCACTGTTAATGGTCGGGTAGTCGCTAAACCCTGCACTATTCAAACCAAAGAAGCTAACGTTAATCTCGGGGATCTTTATACGCGCAATCTGCAACAACCTGGTTCTGCATCTGGCTGGCACAATATTACTTTGTCATTAACCGATTGTCCGGTTGAAACAAGTGCAGTGACGGCAATCGTGACAGGTTCAACTGACAATACGGGTTATTACAAAAATGAAGGTACTGCCGAAAATATTCAGATAGAGCTGAGGGATGACCAGGATGCTGCGTTAAAAAATGGCGATAGCAAAACGGTTATTGTTGATGAGATCACTCGTAATGCACAGTTTCCACTTAAGGCAAGAGCTATCACGGTGAATGGAAACGCAAGCCAGGGAACGATCGAGGCGCTAATCAATGTGATCTACACCTGGCAATAACGTCGATTCGATTTTCTTAGCCTTCTTTTTAAATCAATTTTTAACCTTAGGATATATCATGGGTAAAACAATCAGTATAAAGGTCCTGTTCGGTATTTATCTTCTATTAATGGCAGGCAAAGTTTTTGCCTTCAGTTGTAATGTCGATGGCGGGTCAAGTATTGGAGCAGGTACAACCTCTGTTTATGTTAATCTCGACCCTGTAATACAGCCGGGCCAGAATCTGGTTGTAGACTTGTCTCAGCATATAAGTTGCTGGAATGATTACGGCGGCTGGTACGACACTGATCATATAAACCTGGTACAAGGCTCAGCTTTCGCAGGCTCCCTACAGTCATATAAAGGATCGCTGTACTGGAATAATGTGACCTACCCCTTCCCGTTGACGACAAATACCAACGTATTGGATATTGGTGATAAGACACCGATGCCATTACCGTTAAAACTCTATATTACCCCAGTTGGGGCGGCCGGTGGAGTTGTCATAAAAGCGGGGGAAGTCATTGCCCGTATTCATATGTATAAAATTGCAACATTAGGAAGCGGAAATCCGCGTAATTTTACGTGGAATATTATTTCAAATAACAATGTTGTTATGCCAACAGGCGGCTGCACCGTTGATAGTCGTAATGTCACCGTGGATCTCCCGGACTTTCCTGGAAGCGCAGAAATACCCCTTGGCGTATATTGCTCAAGCGAACAAAAGCTCTCATTTTATCTTTCGGGTGCCACCACTGACAGTAGCCGACAAGTGTTTGCTAACACAGCACCTGATGCAACAAAAGCATCGGGAGTGGGTGTCACTCTAATGCGTAATGGAAAAATACTGGCTACGGGAGAAAATGTCTCCCTGGGGACAGTAAATAAAAGCAAAGTACCTCTGGGTTTAAGCGCAACCTATGGACAAACAGGAAACAAGGTTTCAGCCGGAACCGTCCAGTCAGTCATTGGTGTCACTTTTATCTATGAATAATTGTGATTTTGACCTTAGTCTATGCGCTCCATTCACGAAAATTGCGCGGATAATTATTTTGTGAAGGCTATTAGCCTACACCTGTAAGAAAATCCGCGCACAATTGAAGCCAGAGTCTTATTTTTTATATTGAAAAATATGTTAATTTAAACACTATGAGAGATGATGCTTAACTTATCGTATTTAATCTATTGTTTAACGATAATAGATTAAAAATAGAAAGAGAGTAGTCCCCTACTCTTATATATCCATGTTGGCGATAATCCCTTTGTATGTACTGTGCATCATCGCTATTACAAATCCTAATAATTCATTTCCACACAGGATAAGTAGATGAAGAAAAAAATTGAATCCTACCAGGGTGCTGCCGGTGGTTGGGGTGCTGTTAAATCCGTAGCGAATGCAGTACGTAAGCAGATGGATATACGCCAGGATGTTATTGCCATGTTTGACATGAATAAGCCAGAGGGCTTTGACTGTCCGGGTTGTGCATGGCCAGATCCTAAGCACAGTGCGTCATTCGACATTTGTGAAAACGGCGCAAAAGCAATCGCCTGGGAAGTCACGGATAAGCAGGTAAACGCCTCTTTCTTTGCTGAGAATACGGTTCAATCATTACTTACCTGGGGAGACCACGAGCTTGAGGCTGCGGGGCGACTCACTCAGCCTTTGAAATATGATGCCGTCAGCGACTGTTACAAGCCATTAAGCTGGCAACAAGCTTTCGACGAAATTGGCGCACGCCTTCAAAGCTATAGTGATCCCAATCAGGTTGAATTCTATACTTCGGGCCGCACTTCCAATGAAGCTGCCTTTCTTTATCAGCTTTTTGCCCGTGAATACGGGAGCAATAACTTTCCCGACTGCTCCAACATGTGCCATGAACCGACAAGCGTGGGTTTGGCAGCGAGTATCGGTGTAGGTAAAGGGACCGTGTTGCTGGAAGACTTTGAGAAGTGCGATTTAGTCATTTGCATTGGGCATAACCCTGGTACAAACCACCCTCGCATGCTGACTTCGTTGCGCGCTTTAGTGAAACGGGGAGCGAAAATGATCGCCATCAATCCTCTACAGGAACGTGGCCTGGAGCGATTTACCGCACCGCAAAACCCGTTTGAAATGCTGACGAACTCTGAGACTCAGTTGGCCAGTGCCTACTATAACGTGCGCATTGGTGGCGATATGGCGTTGCTCAAGGGGATGATGCGCCTGTTAATTGAGCGCGATGATGCTGCAAGCGCCGCAGGTCGGCCTTCATTGCTTGATGACGAGTTTATTCAAACGCATACCGTCGGCTTTGACGAGCTACGCCGTGACGTTCTCAATTCCGAGTGGAAAGATATCGAACGTATTTCTGGACTAAGTCAGACACAAATCGCCGAACTGGCTGACGCATATGCCGCTGCCGAACGCACCATTATCTGTTACGGAATGGGGATCACTCAGCACGAACATGGTACCCAGAACGTACAGCAACTGGTCAATCTGCTGTTGATGAAAGGTAACATTGGCAAGCCTGGTGCGGGTATCTGCCCACTACGTGGACACTCTAATGTACAGGGCGACCGAACCGTCGGTATCACCGAGAAACCGTCTGCAGAGTTTCTGGCTCGTCTGGGTGAGCGCTATGGCTTCACCCCACCTCATGCACCTGGACATGCTGCAATTGCCAGCATGCAAGCAATATGTACGGGGCAGGCTCGAGCATTGATCTGCATGGGGGGCAATTTTGCGCTGGCAATGCCAGATCGGGAAGCGAGCGCTGTACCGTTAACGCAATTAGATTTGGCGGTACACGTAGCCACTAAGCTTAACCGCTCTCATCTGTTGACCGCACGGCATAGCTATATTCTGCCGGTCCTGGGACGTAGCGAGATTGACATGCAAAAAAACGGTGCGCAGGCGGTAACCGTTGAGGATTCAATGTCGATGATTCATGCCTCGCGTGGCGTGTTAAAACCCGCCGGTGTAATGCTGAAATCAGAGTGTGCAGTGGTCGCGGGAATCGCGCAGGCAGCACTACCCCAGAGCGTGGTAGCCTGGGAGTATCTGGTGGAAGATTATGATCGCATTCGCAATGACATTGAAGCTGTGCTGCCAGAGTTCGCCGACTATAACCAGCGCATCCGTCATCCCGGTGGTTTTCACCTGATAAATGCAGCTGCTGAAAGGCGCTGGATGACGCCGTCAGGTAAGGCTAATTTCATTACCAGCAAAGGGCTGTTAGAAGATCCCTCTTCAGCGTTTAACAGTAAGCTGGTCATGGCGACAGTACGCAGCCACGATCAGTACAACACGACGATTTATGGTATGGATGATCGCTATCGAGGGGTATTCGGTCAACGAGATGTGGTCTTTATGAGTGCTAAACAAGCTAAAATTTGCCGTGTAAAAAACGGCGAAAGAGTTAATCTTATTGCGCTTACGCCAGACGGTAAGCGCAGCTCACGCCGCATGGATAGATTAAAAGTGGTCATTTACCCTATGGCTGACCGCTCACTGGTGACCTATTTTCCAGAATCGAATCACATGCTAACACTTGATAACCACGATCCATTAAGTGGCATTCCTGGCTATAAAAGTATTCCGGTTGAATTAGAACCATCAAATTAATGCCTCTTCTCATTTCTTCTGCTGTCATCCGCACAGCAGAAGAATTCCTCATTGACTATTATTTCGCAATTTGCTCACATGGATTAAATTAAACTACATACTATAAGATATAAACTTCTGCCTACAGCTGTAAGAAACTCCGCTCAGTACTGAAGCACCAGTCCTATTTCCTCTTTTCTCCAGCCTGTTATATTAAGCATACTGATTAACGATTTTTAACGTTATCCGCTAAATAAACATATTTGAAATGCATGCGACCACAGTGAAAAACAAAATCACGCAAAGAGACAACTATAAAGAAATCATGTCTGCAATTGTGGTTGTCTTATTACTGACACTTACGTTGATAGCCATTTTTTCGGCAATTACTCAGCTGAGTATTTCAGAAATGGGTCGCATTGCAAGAGATCTTACACATTTCATTATCAATAGTTTGCAAGGCTGAAAACAAACAGCAAATTATAAATATGAAATGTTAAAAAAGTATCGATAAAAACTTTATTGTTTTAAGGAGATAAAATGTCGCTCGTTTGTTCTGTTATATTTATTCATCATGCCTTCAACGCTAACATTTTAGATAAAGATTACGCCTTCTCTGACGGCGAGATCCTGATGGTAGATAACGCTGTTCGTACGCATTTTGAACCTTATGAGCGGCATTTTAAAGAGATCGGATTTACTGAAAATACCATTAAAAAATATCTACAATGCACTAACATCCAGACAGTGACGGTGCCTGTTCCTGCGAAGTTTTTACGTGCTTCAAATGTACCGACTGGATTGCTTAATGAAATGATTGCTTATCTCAACTCGGAAGAACGCAATCATCATAATTTTTCAGAACTTTTGCTTTTTTCTTGCCTGTCTATTTTTGCCGCATGCAAAGGTTTCATTACACTATTAACTAACGGTGTGCTATCCGTTTCCGGAAAAGTGAGAAATATTGTCAACATGAAGCTGGCGCACCCATGGAAGCTGAAAGATATTTGTGACTGCCTGTACATCAGTGAAAGCCTGTTGAAGAAAAAACTAAAGCAAGAGCAAACGACATTCTCACAGATTCTATTAGATGCCAGAATGCAGCACGCAAAAAATTTGATACGCGTAGAAGGTTCAGTCAATAAAATTGCCGAACAATGTGGTTATGCCAGTACATCTTATTTTATTTATGCGTTCCGCAAACATTTCGGCAACAGTCCGAAGAGAGTTTCTAAGGAGTACCGTTGTCAAAGTCACACGGGTATGAATACGGGCAACACGATGAGTGCTTTAGCTATTTGATTATTTGCTAACGAGTAGTCAACCACGCACGCTACGTAAGAATTATATGGGGCAGCCATTCCCTGCCCCGCGTTGTTTTTAGGCGATATATTTATTGAAATAAATAAGTGACATCCATCACATATTTATGCACTTGCATAACCTGTTGCATGATTATTTATGATCTCAATTCGGCATTTTGTCAGTAAAATGCAATAATTTATTAAATATCAATAAATTAGTTGTTTATCGGCGAGAAATTACTTAATAGAACAGAAAGTAATGTCAACGCTTTATGGACTGTTATTTCCCTTTTTTTAGCTAAATCTGCTATCTCTTTATGTGACTAACTTCACTTACATCCACTTATTTCTCTTCGTAAAATTACTTCGGAATTAGGTAATGACTCCAACTTATTGATAGTGTTTTATGTTCAGATAATGCCCGATGACTTTGTCATGCAGCTCCACCGATTTTGAGAACGACAGCGACTTCCGTCCCAGCCGTGCCAGGTGCTGCCTCAGATTCAGGTTATGCCGCTCAATTCGCTGCGTATATCGCTTGCTGATTACGTGCAGCTTTCCCTTCAGGCGGGATTCATACAGCGGCCAGCCATCCGTCATCCATATCACCACGTCAAAGGGTGACAGCAGGCTCATAAGACGCCCCAGCGTCGCCATAGTGCGTTCACCGAATACGTGCGCAACAACCGTCTTCCGGAGCCTGTCATACGCGTAAAACAGCCAGCGCTGGCGCGATTTAGCCCCGACATAGCCCCACTGTTCGTCCATTTCCGCGCAGACGATGACGTCACTGCCCGGCTGTATGCGCGAGGTTACCGACTGCGGCCTGAGTTTTTTAAGTGACGTAAAATCGTATTGAGGCCAACGCCCATAATGCGGGCTGTTGCCCGGCATCCAACGCCATTCATGGCCATATCAATGATTTTCTGATGCGTACCGGGTTGAGAAGCGGTGTAAGTGAACTGCAGTTGCCATGTTTTACGGCAGTGAGAGCAGAGATAGCGCTGATGTCCGGCGGTGCTTTTGCCGTTACGCACCACCCCGTCAGTAGCTGAACAGGAGGGACAGCTGATAGAAACAGAAGCCACTGGAGCACCTCAAAAACACCATCATACACTAAATCAGTAAGTTGGCAGCATCACCGGCAGCAGTTAAGAAAGAACCAGGACGCATTTTGGGAGCAAATGGTAAACAATGAGCTTGCCGCCAAAAAAGCATTGTCTCCTGCGGCTATCCTGGCGCTGGAAAAAGAGTACGCCAACAAAAAGCTGGCGGCTTACATCTTCCCAGGCAGAAATTTATCGTTAACAGTAGACGCTGACCCACAGGCGGAAATTAGCAGCAAAGAAACGCTGGCTGAGAATCTGACATCATTAACACTTTCCAATGGTGCCAGGGTTATTCTGGCAAAATCCGCGGGTGAAGAGCAAAAGCTACAAATTACTGCCGTATCGAATAAAGGCGATTTAAGTTTCCCTGCGCAGCAAAAATCACTTATCGCGCTGGCAAATAAAGCAGTTAGCGGATGCGGCGTTGGCGATCTCTCCTCTTCCAGCCTGAAACGCTGGAGTGCGGAAAACTCGGTAACCATGAGCAGTAAAGTCAGTGGCATGAATACGTTGCTCTCCGTTAGCGCACGGACTAATAACCCTGAACCTGGTTTTCAGTTGATTAACCAGCGAATCACCCACAGCACAATTAACGACAATATTTGGGCATCGCTACAAAATGCTCAAATTCAGGCGTTGAAAACGCTCGACCAGCGTCCAGCGGAGAAATTCGCCCAGCAGATGTATGAGACGCGCTATGCTGATGACCGCACGAAATTACTGCAAGAAAAACAGATTGCACAGTTTACTGCCGCAGATGCGCTGGCTGCCGATCGCCAGTTGTTTTCATCTCCAGCGGATATCACGTTTGTCATTGTCGGTAATGTCTCAGAAGACAAACTCGTGGCGTTAATTACGCGTTACTTAGGATCAATCAAACACTCTGATTCGCCATTAGCCGCAGGTAAACCATTAACTCGCGCGACGGACAACGCATCGGTTACTGTAAAAGAACAAAATGAACCTGTGGCACAGGTTTCACAGTGGAAGCGTTATGATTCCCGGACACCTGTTAATCTGGCGACGCGTATGGCGCTCGATGCTTTTAACGTCGCACTGGCAAAAGATCTACGTGTTAATATTCGTGAACAGGCATCTGGAGCATACAGCGTTTCTTCTCGCCTCTCGGTTGATCCTCAGGCCAAAGATATCAGTCATTTGCTGGCTTTTACTTGTCAACCAGAACGACATGATGAACTGTTAACGTTAGCGAATGAAGTGATGGTTAAGCGTCTGGCTAAAGGGATCAGTGAGCAAGAACTGAATGAATACCAGCAAAACGTTCAGCGCAGCCTCGATATCCAACAGCGTAGCGTTCAACAATTAGCGAACACTATTGTAAATAGTCTTATTCAATATGACGATCCTGCAGCATGGACTGAGCAGGAGCAATTGTTGAAACAAATGACGGTAGAGAATGTTAACACTGCCGTTAAACAATATCTTTCTCATCCGGTAAATACTTATACCGGAGTATTATTGCCAAAATAATAACAGCCCCGTCAACACATCGTTGGCGGGGATTTTAGCAATATTCGCTATTTTTATGTAATAATTTTATAAATGCGTTCAAAATAATAATCAAGTACTAATAGTGATATTTTAAGGTCTGATTTTTACGTGATAATTCAGGAGACACAGAATGCGCATAAAAATAACAGCATAAAACACCTTACCACCACCCAAGAATTTCATATTGTATTGTTTTTCAATGAAAAAATATTATTCGCGTAATATCTCACGATAAATAACATTAGGATTTTGTTATTTAAACACGAGTCCTTTGCACTTGCTTACTTTATCGATAAATCCTACTTTTTTAATGCGATCCAATCATTTTAAGGAGTTTAAAATGGATAAGAAGCAAGTAACGGATTTAAGGTCGGAACTACTCGATTCACGTTTTGGTGCGAAGTCTATTTCCACTATCGCAGAATCAAAACGTTTTCCGCTGCACGAAATGCGCGACGATGTCGCATTCCAGATTATCAATGACGAATTATATCTTGATGGCAACGCTCGTCAGAACCTGGCCACTTTCTGCCAGACTTGGGACGACGAAAATGTCCACAAATTGATGGATTTATCCATTAACAAAAACTGGATCGACAAAGAAGAATATCCGCAATCCGCAGCCATCGACCTGCGTTGCGTAAATATGGTTGCCGATCTGTGGCATGCGCCTGCGCCGAAAAATGGTCAGGCCGTTGGCACCAACACCATTGGTTCTTCCGAGGCCTGTATGCTCGGCGGGATGGCGATGAAATGGCGTTGGCGCAAGCGTATGGAAGCTGCAGGCAAACCAACGGATAAACCAAACCTGGTGTGCGGTCCGGTACAAATCTGCTGGCATAAATTCGCCCGCTACTGGGATGTGGAGCTGCGTGAGATCCCTATGCGCCCCGGTCAGTTGTTTATGGACCCGAAACGCATGATTGAAGCCTGTGACGAAAACACCATCGGCGTGGTGCCGACTTTCGGCGTGACCTACACTGGTAACTATGAGTTCCCACAACCGCTGCACGATGCGCTGGATAAATTCCAGGCCGATACCGGTATCGACATCGACATGCACATCGACGCTGCCAGCGGTGGCTTCCTGGCACCGTTCGTCGCCCCGGATATCGTCTGGGACTTCCGCCTGCCGCGTGTGAAATCGATCAGTGCTTCAGGCCATAAATTCGGTCTGGCTCCGCTGGGCTGCGGCTGGGTTATCTGGCGTGACGAAGAAGCGCTGCCGCAGGAACTGGTGTTCAACGTTGACTACCTGGGTGGTCAAATTGGTACTTTCGCCATCAACTTCTCCCGCCCGGCGGGTCAGGTAATTGCACAGTACTATGAATTCCTGCGCCTCGGTCGTGAAGGCTACACCAAAGTACAGAACGCCTCTTACCAGGTTGCCGCTTATCTGGCGGATGAAATCGCCAAACTGGGGCCGTATGAGTTCATCTGTACGGGTCGCCCGGACGAAGGCATCCCGGCGGTTTGCTTCAAACTGAAAGATGGTGAAGATCCGGGATACACCCTGTACGACCTCTCTGAACGTCTGCGTCTGCGCGGCTGGCAGGTTCCGGCCTTCACTCTCGGCGGTGAAGCCACCGACATCGTGGTGATGCGCATTATGTGTCGTCGCGGCTTCGAAATGGACTTTGCTGAACTGTTGCTGGAAGACTACAAAGCCTCCCTGAAATATCTCAGCGATCACCCGAAACTGCAGGGTATTGCCCAGCAGAACAGCTTTAAACATACCTGATAACGTTTAACGGTAACGGTGTCCCGAAACGAACCCGTTTCGGGACAATTTCCAAAGTCTGTTCACTGGCATTAGCAACGGAAAATATTGTTCTGAATACGCTTCAGAACAAAACAGGTGCGGTTCCGACAGGAATACCGTTTTAGGGGGATAATATGGCTACATCAGTACAGACAGGTAAAGCTAAGCAGCTCACATTACTCGGATTCTTTGCCATAACGGCATCGATGGTAATGGCTGTTTATGAATACCCTACCTTCGCAACATCGGGCTTTTCATTAGTCTTCTTCCTGCTATTAGGCGGGATTTTATGGTTTATTCCCGTGGGACTTTGTGCTGCGGAAATGGCCACCGTCGACGGCTGGGAAGAAGGTGGTGTCTTCGCCTGGGTATCAAATACTCTGGGGCCGAGATGGGGATTTGCAGCGATCTCATTTGGCTATCTGCAAATCGCCATTGGTTTTATTCCGATGCTCTATTTCGTGTTAGGGGCACTCTCCTACATCCTGAAATGGCCAGCGCTGAATGAAGACCCCATTACCAAAACTATTGCAGCACTCATCATTCTTTGGGCGCTGGCATTAACGCAGTTTGGTGGCACGAAATACACGGCGCGAATTGCTAAAGTTGGCTTCTTCGCCGGTATCCTGTTACCTGCATTTATTTTGATTGCATTAGCGGCTATTTATCTGCACTCCGGTGCCCCCGTTGCTATCGAAATGGATTCGAAGACCTTCTTCCCTGACTTCTCTAAAGTGGGCACCCTGGTTGTATTTGTTGCCTTCATTTTGAGTTATATGGGCGTAGAAGCTTCCGCAACCCACGTCAATGAAATGAGTAACCCCGGGCGCGACTATCCACTGGCTATGTTACTGCTGATGGTGGCGGCAATCTGCTTAAGCTCTGTTGGCGGTTTGTCTATTGCGATGGTCATTCCGGGTAATGAAATCAACCTCTCCGCAGGGGTAATGCAAACCTTTACCGTTCTGATGTCCCATGTGGCACCGGAAATTGAGTGGACGGTTCGCGTGATCTCCGCACTGCTGTTGCTGGGTGTTCTGGCGGAAATCGCCTCCTGGATTGTTGGTCCTTCTCGCGGGATGTATGTCACAGCGCAGAAAAACCTGCTGCCAGCGGCATTCGCTAAAATGAACAAAAATGGCGTACCGGTAACGCTGGTCATTTCACAGCTGGTGATTACTTCTATCGCGTTGATCATCCTCACCAATACCGGTGGCGGTAACAACATGTCCTTCCTGATCGCACTGGCGCTGACGGTGGTGATTTATCTGTGTGCTTATTTCATGCTGTTTATTGGCTACATTGTGTTGGTTCTTAAACATCCTGACTTAAAACGCACATTTAATATCCCTGGTGGTAAAGGGGTGAAACTGGTCGTGGCAATTGTCGGTCTGCTGACTTCAATTATGGCGTTTATTGTTTCCTTCCTGCCGCCGGATAACATCCAGGGTGATTCTACCGATATGTATGTTGAATTACTGGTTGTTAGTTTCCTGGTGGTACTTGCCCTGCCCTTTATTCTCTATGCTGTTCATGATCGTAAAGGCAAAGCGAATACCGGCGTCACTCTGGAGCCAATCAACAGTAAGAACGCACCAAAAGGTCACTTCTTCCTGCACCCGCGTGCACGTTCACCACACTATATTGTGATGAATGACAAGAAACACTAACCATGTCTGAATGGTTATAAGACAAGGGAGCGATAATTCATCGCTCCCTTTTTCGTGCTTGCTGTCGTATTGACTTAACCGGGATAAGTACGAGAATGAGCGCACATCTGTTTACCGGAAACCAGCACATATGGATATCTGCTCCCGAAACGAGAAATTAGCGATTAGAAGACCAGCGATACTGGTTGCACTGGCACTTTTACTGTGTAGTTGTAAAAGCACGCCTCCAGAGTCCATGGTGACACCACCAGCGGGTTCAAAGCCACCAGCCACGACGCAACAATCGTCACAACCGATGCGTGGCATCTGGCTGGCCACGGTGTCTCGCCTCGACTGGCCACCGGTTTCCTCGGTTAACATTAGTAACCCCACCAGCCGGGCCCGTGTACAACAACAGGCGATGATCGACAAACTGGATCATCTGCAACGTCTCGGTATAAACACGGTCTTTTTCCAGGTCAAGCCGGACGGTACCGCCCTGTGGCCATCGAAAATTTTGCCGTGGTCCGATCTTATGACCGGTAAGATTGGTGAAAATCCGGGTTACGATCCGCTGCAATTTATGCTCGACGAAGCCCACAAGCGTGGGATGAAAGTACACGCCTGGTTTAACCCCTATCGCGTATCGGTTAATACGAAGCCCGGTACTATCAGGGAACTGAATAGCACTCTGTCTCAACAACCGGCGAGCGTCTATGTGCAACACCGTGACTGGATCAGAACGTCTGGCGATCGCTTTGTCCTCGACCCGGGCATCCCTGAGGTTCAGGACTGGATCACATCAATAGTCGCAGAAGTGGTTTCCCGCTATCCGGTAGATGGCGTGCAGTTTGACGACTATTTCTATACTGAGTCACCGGATTCACGGCTAAATGATAACGAAACGTACCGCAAATACGGAGGCGCATTTGCGTCAAAAGCAGACTGGCGGCGCAACAATACTCAGCAGTTAATTGCAAAAGTATCGCACACCATTAAAAGCATTAAGCCGGGAGTCGAATTTGGCGTTAGCCCGGCAGGCGTGTGGCGTAACCGATCACACGATCCGCTCGGCTCCGATACCCGAGGCGCGGCAGCCTATGACGAATCCTACGCTGACACTCGTCGATGGGTGGAACAAGGATTGCTGGATTACATTGCTCCCCAAATTTACTGGCCGTTCTCACGGAGTGCCGCGCGTTATGACGTGTTGGCAAAATGGTGGGCGGATGTCGTTAAACCGACCAGGACCCGCCTGTATATCGGTATTGCCTTCTATAAAGTGGGTGAACCTTCAAAGATAGAGCCAGACTGGATGATTAACGGCGGCGTACCGGAACTGAAAAAGCAGCTCGATCTTAACGATGCGGTACCAGAAATTAGCGGCACCATCTTGTTCCGTGAGGACTATCTGAATAAACCGCAGACTCAACAAGCGGTCAGCTATCTGCAAAGTCGTTGGGGCAGTTAAACTCCCATTCTTACTTTGTAACAAGCCGGTACATTACCCACCGGCTTGTTACCCTCTTGAACTATCCCACTACTAATCATGCTTACTAAAGTCAAATTAACCATGCAATTAACCACACTTAGTTAAACAGCCATAAATCCCATAATAAAAATGTATGAATATGAAAAAACATACGATATTCGCTGTCACCGAAAAATAATTACGATGGGCTATACTCTTCTGAAGAACAGTAGCGTAGATTGAAACTGTCCTAAGTCGCTTATTTCTTTTCAGTATATCTTCATATTTCAGGAGAATATGGTGCAGTTAGTCGATCTCGCACGTTGCGTTTCGTTTTGATTCCGTCTGATTTCCCAGCCTTATAAGGGTGTGAATTATGGAGATGTATTTTAAAAGAATGAAAGATGAGTGGACCGGACTTGTCGAACAGGCAGATCCTCTCATTCGTGCTAAAGCCGCAGAAATTGCCGTTGCGCATGCTCATTATCTGAGTATCGAGTTTTATCGAATTGTCCGCATCGACCCGCATGCCGAAGAATTCTTGAGTAATGAACAAGTTGAGCGGCAGTTGAAAAGTGCGATGGAACGCTGGATTATTAACGTGCTTTCTGCCCAGGTTGACGATGTCGAAAGGCTAATACAAATCCAGCATACCGTCGCGGAAGTGCATGCCCGCATAGGAATTCCGGTAGAAATTGTCGAGATGGGGTTTCGGGTGCTGAAAAAAATCCTCTATCCGGTAATCTTCTCTTCGGATTATTCTGCCGCAGAAAAACTTCAGGTCTATCATTTCTCGATTAACAGTATTGATATCGCGATGGAAGTGATGACCCGCGCGTTTACCTTTAGTGACAGTAGTGCCTCAAAGGAAGATGAAAACTATCGTATCTTCTCGTTGCTGGAAAACGCCGAAGAAGAAAAAGAACGGCAAATAGCCTCAATACTTTCATGGGAAATAGATATTATCTATAAAGTCCTGCTGGATTCTGATTTAGGCAGCAGTTTGCCTTTAAGCCAGGCTGATTTTGGCCTGTGGTTTAACCATAAAGGTCGACATTATTTTAGCGGCATTGCCGAAGTGGGCCATATCTCCCGTCTGATTCAGGATTTCGACGGTATATTCAATCAAACCATGCGTAACACCAGGAATTTGAATAACAGAAGTCTGCGGGTGAAATTTTTATTACAGATAAGAAATACCGTATCGCAAATTATTACCTTGCTGCGTGAATTGTTTGAAGAAGTATCGCGCCACGAAGTCGGTATGGATGTACTGACGAAATTACTTAACCGCCGTTTCCTGCCGACTATCTTCAAACGCGAAATTGCCCATGCCAACCGGACCGGTACACCGCTGTCAGTGCTGATTATTGACGTTGATAAATTCAAAGAGATCAACGATACGTGGGGCCATAACACTGGCGATGAAATTCTGCGTAAAGTCTCTCAGGCCTTTTATGACAACGTCCGCAGTAGTGATTATGTTTTCCGCTACGGGGGCGATGAATTTATCATTGTATTGACTGAAGCTTCTGAAAACGAAACGTTACGTACCGCAGAACGTATTCGCAGTCGGGTGGAGAAAACCAAACTGAAAGCCGCAAACGGCGAGGATATTGCCCTCTCACTTTCCATCGGTGCCGCCATGTTTAATGGTCATCCTGACTATGAGCGCCTCATTCAAATAGCCGATGAAGCTCTGTATATCGCCAAAAGACGAGGTAGAAACCGTGTTGAACTCTGGAAAGCCAGTCTTTAGATGCGCCAGGATGCAGAGGTAATCATGAAGCTAACCGATGCGGATAATGCCGCCGATGGCATTTTTTTCCCCGCCCTTGAGCAAAATATGATGGGTGCGGTGTTAATTAACGAAAATGATGAAGTGATGTTTTTCAACCCCGCCGCAGAGAAGCTCTGGGGGTACAAACGTGAAGAAGTCATTGGCAATAACATTGATATGCTGATTCCGCGGGATTTGCGTCCTGCGCATCCTGAATACATTCGTCATAACCGTGAAGGCGGTAAAGCGCGCGTCGAGGGGATGAGTCGGGAGCTGCAGCTGGAGAAAAAAGACGGCAGTAAAATCTGGACCCGTTTTGCGCTATCGAAAGTGAGCGCCGAGGGGAAAGTTTATTACCTGGCGCTGGTACGGGATGCCAGCGTAGAAATGGCGCAAAAAGAACAGACCCGACAATTGATTATTGCCGTTGACCATCTCGACCGACCGGTGATTGTCCTCGATCCGGAACGCCATATTGTGCAGTGCAATCGCGCATTTACCGAAATGTTTGGTTACTGCATTAGCGAAGCCAGCGGTATGCAGCCCGATACACTCCTGAACATTCCTGAATTCCCTGCCGATAACCGCATTCGTTTACAACAGTTGCTATGGAAAACCGCCCGCGATCAGGACGAATTTCTGCTGTTGACGCGCACCGGTGAAAAAATCTGGATTAAAGCCTCTATCAGCCCGGTTTATGACGTGCTCGCGCATCTGCAGAACCTGGTAATGACTTTCTCGGATATCACCGAAGAACGGCAGATTCGCCAGCTTGAAGGCAATATTCTCGCCGCCATGTGCAGCAGCCCGCCATTTCATGAAATGGGGGAAATCATTTGTCGTAACATCAAATCTGTACTCAACGAATCGCATGTTTCGCTGTTCGCACTGCGCAACGGGATGCCGATACACTGGGCGTCATCTTCCCACGGTGCAGAAATTCAAAATGCGCAAAGCTGGTCAGCGACCATTCGTCAGCGTGATGGCGCGCCTGCGGGGATCCTGCAAATTAAAACCTCGTCAGGAGCAGAAACCAGCGCCTTTATCGAACGCGTGGCAGATATCAGCCAGCATATGGCCGCGCTGGCGCTGGAACAGGAAAAAAGCCGTCAGCATATTGAACAACTCATCCAATTTGATCCGATGACCGGTCTGCCAAATCGCAATAACCTGCACAATTACCTCGATGACCTGGTCGACAAAGCCGTCTCTCCCGTGGTGTATCTCATCGGTGTTGACCAATGTGATTGATAGCCTTGGCTATGCGTGGGCCGATCAGGCATTGCTGGAAGTGGTCAATCGCTTTCGTGAAAAACTCAAACCGGATCAGTATCTCTGTCGTATCGAAGGTACGCAGTTTGTCCTCGTGAGCCTCGAAAACGACGTCAGTAACATTACCCAAATCGCCGATGAGCTACGGAATGTGGTCAGCAAGCCGATAATGATTGACGATAAACCCTTCCCGCTTACCTTGAGTATTGGCATCAGCTACGACGTGGGTAAAAACCGCGATTACTTGCTCTCCACTGCTCACAATGCAATGGATTATATTCGCAAGAATGGCGGTAACGGCTGGCAGTTCTTCAGCCCGGCGATGAACGAAATGGTAAAAGAGCGTTTGGTTTTAGGCGCAGCGCTGAAAGAAGCGATTAGCAATAACCAACTGAAACTGGTTTACCAGCCGCAAATCTTCGCAGAAACGGGTGAACTGTACGGCATCGAAGCCCTTGCTCGCTGGCACGATCCCCTGCATGGTCATGTGCCCCCTTCACGGTTTATTCCTCTCGCAGAAGAGATTGGTGAAATCGAAAATATTGGGCGCTGGGTCATCGCGGAAGCTTGCCGTCAGTTAGCAGAATGGCGTAGCCAGAATATTCATATCCCGGCGTTATCCGTGAACTTGTCGGCGCTGCACTTTCGCAGTAATCAACTGCCTAATCAGGTGTCTGATGCAATGCACGCCTGGGGTATTGACGGCCACCAGCTGACGGTAGAAATCACGGAAAGCATGATGATGGAACACGATACCGAAATCTTTAAGCGCATTCAGATCCTGCGTGATATGGGCGTGGGCTTATCGGTAGATGATTTTGGTACGGGCTTTTCCGGATTATCCCGCTTAGTCAGTCTTCCGGTAACGGAAATCAAAATTGACAAAAGTTTTGTCGATCGTTGTCTGACCGAAAAACGCATCCTTGCCTTACTTGAAGCCATTACCAGCATTGGGCAAAGCCTCAATTTAACCGTCGTGGCGGAAGGCGTCGAAACCAAAGAGCAATTTGAGATGCTACGCAAGATCCACTGTCGCGTTATTCAGGGATATTTCTTTTCCCGCCCCCTACCCGCCGAAGAAATTCCAGGCTGGATGAGCAGCGTGTTACCGCTGAAAATCTGACAAATTCCTCTCGCCCGCACTCGCGGGTTTTCATTTAACGTGACACTGTCACTTAAATACTGTGATTTCAGCTACGATTCCGGGAGATTCCTTCCTTAACTTCCCCTCTTGCACCAAAACTGCACTACGCTGCACAAATGTTGATCAAAAGTTAAAAAATATAACTTTAAGCCAGCATTCTGGCGCTTATCCCGGCATGGCATGAGATCTGCATAAGCGGAAAGCGCAGCAATTTTTGTCTTATACAGGAACCGTTTATGTCGGATACCACCGAACTGGTTGATTTAGCCGTAATCTTCCCTGATCTGGAGATCGAATTGAAATACGCCTGCGCTGATAACATCACAGGTAAAGCTATTTATCAGCAAGCGCGTTGTCTGTTACACAAGGATGCGATTACCGCGCTGGCGAAAAGTATCAGCATCGCCCAGCTGTCAGGGTTACAACTGGTGATTTACGATGCGTATCGCCCACAACAAGCACAGGCGATGTTGTGGCAAGCCTGCCCAGACCCGCAATATGTTGTTGATGTGACGGTCGGTTCTAATCACAGCCGTGGCACGGCGATCGACCTGACGCTTCGTGATGAGCACGGGAACATCCTCGATATGGGCGCAGGGTTCGATGAAATGCACGAGCGCTCCCATGCCTATCACCCTTCCGTCCCGCCCGCCGCTCAGCGCAATCGGCTGTTGCTGAATGCGATAATGACTGGTGGCGGTTTTGTCGGTATCTCCAGCGAATGGTGGCACTTCGAATTACCCCAGGCAGCGAGTTACCCTCTGCTCGCTGATCAATTCTCTTGTTTTATATCCCCTGGCACACAGCACGTCAGTTAATCAGGAAACTGTCATGAAGAGATCGATATCGTTTCGTCCCACATTGCTCGCGCTCGTCCTTGCCACAAATTTCCCGGTTGCGCACGCCGCCGTACCAAAAGATATGCTGGTGATTGGTAAGGCCGCCGATCCACAAACCCTCGACCCGGCGGTAACAATAGATAATAACGACTGGACAGTGACCTACCCGTCTTATCAGCGGCTGGTTCAGTACAAAACGGACGGTGATAAAGGCTCAACCGACGTTGAAGGCGATCTGGCAAGTAGCTGGAAAGCGTCTGACGATCAAAAAGAGTGGACGTTCACCCTGAAGGACAATGCTAAATTTGCCGATGGCACACCCGTCACTGCCGAAGCAGTAAAACTCTCTTTTGAGCGGTTATTAAAAATCGGTCAGGGGCCAGCAGAAGCATTTCCCAAAGATTTAAAGATTGATGCTCCCGACGAACATACGGTGAAGTTTACCCTTAGCCAGCCATTCGCACCGTTCCTCTACACGCTGGCGAATGACGGTGCATCCATTATCAATCCGGCGGTGTTAAAGGAACATGCAGCGGATGATGCCCGCGGCTTCCTCGCGCAAAATACCGCCGGTTCCGGACCATTTATGCTGAAAAGCTGGCAAAAAGGTCAGCAATTAGTTCTGGTGCCAAATCCGCATTACCCTGGCAATAAACCGAACTTTAAGCGAGTATCGGTAAAAATTATTGGTGAAAGTGCCTCCCGTCGCCTGCAGCTCTCCCGTGGTGATATTGACATTGCCGATGCGCTGCCGGTGGATCAACTCAACGCCCTGAAGCAGGAAAACAAAGTCAATGTGGCAGAGTATCCGTCACTGCGCGTCACCTACCTGTATCTGAATAACAGCAAAGCGCCACTTAATCAGGCGGATCTGCGTCGGGCCATTTCCTGGTCTACCGATTACCAGGGAATGGTTAACGGCATTCTGAGTGGTAACGGAAAACAGATGCGCGGCCCGATTCCGGAAGGCATGTGGGGCTACGATGCGACGGCAATGCAATACAACCATGACGAAACGAAAGCCAAAGCTGAATGGGATAAAGTGACGAACAAACCCACCAGCCTGACGTTTCTCTATTCTGATAATGATCCGAACTGGGAGCCTATTGCTCTGGCGACACAATCCAGTCTCAACAAGCTGGGCATCAATGTGAAGCTGGAAAAGCTGGCGAACGCCACCATGCGCGACAGAGTGGGTAAAGGTGATTACGACATTGCGATTGGCAACTGGAGTCCGGATTTTGCCGACCCGTATATGTTTATGAATTACTGGTTTGAGTCAGACAAAAAAGGTCTGCCGGGTAACCGCTCGTTCTATGAAAACAGTGAGGTCGATAAGTTACTGCGCAATGCGCTTGCGACCACCGACCAGACGCAGCGTACCCGGGACTACCAGCAGGCACAGAAAATCGTCATTGATGACGCTGCTTATGTGTACCTGTTCCAGAAAAACTACCAACTGGCGATGAACAAAGGGGTGAAAGGCTTTGTGTTCAATCCCATGCTGGAACAGGTCTTCAATATCAATACCATGAGTAAATAACGTGACCTTCTGGAGTATTTTACGCCAACGCTGCTGGGGGCTGGTGCTCGTGGTGGCGGGCGTCTGCGTGATTACGTTTATTATCTCGCATCTGATCCCTGGTGATCCGGCGCGGTTACTGGCGGGTGACCGCGCCAGCGATGCTATCGTGGAAAATATTCGCCAGCAACTGGGACTGGACCAGCCACTGTATGTACAGTTTTACCGCTACGTCAGCGACCTGTTTCATGGTGACCTGGGAACATCCATTCGTACCGGGCGTCCGGTGCTGGAAGAGTTGCGTATATTTTTCCCGGCGACGCTGGAGCTGGCATTTTGCGCGCTGCTACTGGCACTCCTGATTGGCATCCCGCTGGGCATACTCTCTGCAGTCTGGCGAAATCGCTGGCTGGATCATCTGGTGCGAATAATGGCCATTACCGGAATCTCCACACCTGCGTTCTGGCTTGGGCTGGGCGTCATTGTGCTGTTTTATGGTCATCTGCAAATTCTTCCCGGCGGCGGAAGGCTTGATTACTGGCTGGATCCACCAACGCACGTTACCGGCTTTTATCTGCTCGATGCGCTGCTTGAAGGTAACGGTGAAGTCTTCTTCAATGCGCTGCAACATCTCATCTTACCGGCATTAACGCTGGCGTTCGTTCACCTGGGAATTGTCGCTCGCCAGATCCGCTCAGCGATGCTGGAACAATTGAGTGAAGACTACATTCGTACCGCCCGGGCCAGCGGCTTGCCCGGCTGGTATATCGTTTTATGTTATGCGCTACCCAATGCGTTGATCCCATCGATTACCGTATTGGGTTTGGCGCTGGGCGATTTGTTGTATGGCGCAGTGCTCACCGAAACCGTTTTTGCCTGGCCCGGAATGGGTGCATGGGTAGTAACATCAATACAGGCGCTCGACTTCCCGGCAGTGATGGGCTTTGCCGTCGTGGTTTCATTTGCTTATGTGCTGGTCAACCTGGTGGTGGATTTGCTCTATTTGTGGATTGATCCGCGTATCGGACGTGGAGGTGGTGAATGATGCTAAGCGAGGAAACGTCCGCCGTACGCCCACAAAAACAAACGCGATTTAACGGTGCAAAACTGGTATGGATGCTGAAAGGCAGTCCGCTCACCGTGACCGGCGCAGTCATCATTGTATTAATGCTACTGATGATGATTTTTTCACCGTGGCTGGCGACGCATGATCCCAACGCCATTGATTTAACCGCCCGCCTTTTGCCGCCTTCTGCGGCGCACTGGTTTGGCACCGATGAAGTGGGACGCGATCTGTTCAGCCGCGTACTGGTCGGCAGTCAGCAATCAATTCTCGCCGGATTAGTGGTGGTCGCCATTGCGGGTATGATTGGTTCGCTACTCGGATGTATATCCGGTGTGCTTGGCGGACGCGCAGACGCCATCATCATGCGCATCATGGACATTATGCTGTCGATTCCTTCGTTGGTACTGACAATGGCACTGGCTGCCGCTCTCGGGCCGAGTTTGTTTAACGCCATGCTGGCTATTGCTATTGTGCGAATTCCCTTTTATGTGCGCCTGGCGCGGGGGCAAGCATTAGTTGTACGCCAGTATACCTATGTTCAGGCGGCGAAAACCTTTGGCGCGTCGCGTTGGCATCTGATCAACTGGCATATTTTACGTAACTCCCTGCCGCCGCTGATCGTGCAGGCATCGCTGGATATCGGTAGCGCGATTTTAATGGCCGCCACGTTGGGATTTATTGGCCTGGGTGCTCAACAACCGAGTGCTGAATGGGGCGCGATGGTAGCAAATGGTCGCAACTATGTACTCGATCAGTGGTGGTATTGCGCATTTCCGGGGGCAGCGATTTTGCTTACCGCCGTTGGGTTTAATCTCTTTGGTGATGGTATTCGCGATCTGCTTGACCCGAAAGCAGGAGGAAAGCAGTCATGACCCAACCCGTTCTGGACATTCAACAGCTGCATTTGAGTTTCCCCGGTTTTAACGGTGATGTTCACGCGCTCAACAATGTGTCCTTGCAGATTAACCGCGGTGAAATTGTCGGTCTGGTGGGAGAATCCGGCTCAGGTAAATCAGTCACCGCAATGCTGATTATGCGTCTGCTACCGACGGGCAGTTATTGCGTACATCGGGGGCAGATTTCACTGCTGGGAGACGATGTTCTTAACGCTCGGGAAAAACAGCTTCGTCAGTGGCGCGGCGCACGAGTGGCGATGATCTTTCAGGAACCGATGACCGCCCTCAATCCGACACGTCGAATAGGTCTTCAGATGATGGACGTGATCCGCCATCATCAACCAACAAGTCGTCGGGAAGCCAGAGCAAAAGCGATTGCCCTGCTGGAAGAGATGCAAATCCCGGATGCCGTGGAAGTTATGTCGCGCTATCCGTTTGAGCTTTCAGGTGGTATGCGCCAGCGGGTAATGATTGCGCTGGCATTCTCCTGCGAGCCGCAATTGATTATTGCCGACGAACCGACTACGGCGCTGGACGTCACGGTGCAGTTGCAGGTACTGCGTTTGCTTAAACATAAAGCCCGCGCCAGTGGAACTGCGGTTCTGTTCATCAGCCATGATATGGCCGTGGTGTCGCAACTGTGCGATAGCGTTTACGTGATGTATGCCGGAAGCGTAATTGAAAGCGGCGTGACGGCAGACGTTATCCATCATCCCCGGCATCCGTATACCATTGGTTTGCTGCAATGCGCACCAGAACATGGAGTACCACGCCAGCTATTACCCGCCATTCCAGGGACGGTACCAAACCTCACCCATTTGCCTGACGGCTGCGCTTTTCGCGATCGTTGCTATGCGGCAGGTGCACAGTGTGAAAACGTCCCGGCGCTGACAGCGTGTGGTGACAACAACCAGCGCTGCGCCTGTTGGTATCCGCAGCAGGAGGTCATAAGTGTCTGACACGTTATTAACGTTACGCGACGTCCATATCAATTTCCCGGCCCGTAAAAACTGGCTTGGTAAAACTACGGAACATGTTCATGCCATTAATGGTATTGATTTACAGATCCGCCGTGGTGAAACCTTAGGGATCGTCGGCGAGTCAGGCTGCGGCAAAAGCACCCTCGCACAGCTTTTAATGGGTATGCTGCAACCGAGCCACGGGCAGTACATCCGTTCTGGCTCACAACGCATTATGCAGATGGTGTTTCAGGACCCGCTCTCTTCGCTTAATCCGCGCTTACCGGTGTGGCGCATCATCACAGAACCGCTCTGGATAGCTAAGCGTAGTAGTGAACAACAGCGGCGAGCGTTGGCAGAGGAGTTGGCTGTGCAGGTGGGTATTCGTCCGGAGTATCTCGACCGCCTGCCTCATGCGTTCTCCGGCGGGCAGCGGCAACGTATCGCCATTGCCAGAGCACTCTCTTCGCAGCCTGACGTGATTGTGCTTGATGAGCCAACCTCTGCGCTGGATATCTCCGTTCAGGCGCAGATCCTCAATTTACTGGTAACGCTACAGGAAAATCACGGGCTGACCTATGTGCTGATTTCACACAATGTCTCGGTGATACGTCATATGAGCGATCGGGTGGCGGTGATGTATCTCGGGCAGATTGTAGAACTGGGCGACGCGCAGCAGGTGCTGACGGCACCTGCACATCCATACACCCGATTATTGCTGGATTCCCTCCCCGCCATTGATAAACCGCTGGAGGAAGAATGGGCATTACGTAAAACGGATCTGCCGGGAAACCGCACGTTGCCGCAAGGCTGTTTTTTCTACGAACGTTGCCCGCTGGCAACCCACGGATGTGAAGTCCGGCAATCATTAGCAATAAGGGAGGACGGACGTGAGCTCCGGTGCTGGCGGGCGCTGTAGAGATGCTAACAACGCATCAGGCATTCACGCGCCTGACGCGTCATCCGGCAATGCTTTACGATTTCAACTGGTAATCCAGCGTAATTTCCGCTTTCAGTACCTGAGAGACCGGGCATCCTGCTTTTGCTTTCTGGATGATGCCGTCAAAGGTAGAGGCATCAATACCCGGCACCGCAACTTCACTCTTCAGTGCGATTTTCGTAATCGCAAAACCGGCATCCACTTTATCCAGCGACACATCGGCGGTGGTATCAATCGATGTTGGCGTGAATCCCGCTTCCCCCAGCATTAATGAAAGCGCCATTGAGAAACATGCGGCATGCGCTGCGCCAATCAGTTCTTCAGGGTTGGTTCCTTTTTCGCCTTCAAAACGCGTGTTAAATCCATACGGCTGTTGGTTCAGCACGCCACTCTCGGTGGATACTGTTCCCTTCCCGCGTTTGATATCGCCTTCCCAGTGTGCCTGACCTTTCTTATGGATTGTCATTGTTGCTCTCCTGTGGGCTTAAAAAGGAAATTATAGACTACGTGAGAAACAGCACGAGGATAAGCAGGATATTCCGAATAAAATCCGGCGAAAATATTACTTCTGCACTTAAATTAAATTCCCACAATAGATTACCGGGAATATATAACCCAAAAGATATTGTATCAATATTAATCGGATCATACCAATCACAATCCCTATGAATATCATGGTGTTAAAATATAAAAATCATCAACCAGGACTAATCTTAACAACGAAGCGGCAAATATTTGCCATGCTGAATGTGCTTTATAAATCTGCGATCCGTAGCAGACACCATAAATACACAGACACGGAGAATCACTATGTTTACTTATTATCAGGCAGAAAATTCAACAGCAGAACCCGCTCTGGTTAATGCCATTGAGCAAGGCCTTCGGGCACAGCACGGTGTTGTCACTGAAGATGACATTCTCATGGAGCTGACCAAATGGGTTGAAGCTTCTGATAACGACATCCTCAGTGATATCTACCAGCAAACGATCAATTATGTGGTCAGTGGCCAGCACCCTACGCTTTAAGGTGCTATGCTTGATCGGCAACCTAATTTAGGGGTTTAGCACGTGTTTCTTCGCTACAGCGATGTTGTCCTTAAAACTAGCTACAGGATTGAGGAGTTAAAATGAAATCGAACCGTCAGGCACGTCATATTCTTGGACTGGACCATAAAATTTCTAACCAGCGCAAAATAGTTACCGAAGGTGACAAAACCAGCGTAGTAAATAACCCAACCGGCAGAAAACGCCCCGCTGAAAAGTAATTCATAACCATCAGTCCTCAATGACGATTAAACACCATTGCCTGCGCAATGGTGTTTTTGTTTTTATCTGCTTTATACTTGAGGCCGACGCCCTGGCGGTAAAGCAAAGACGATAAAAGCCCCCCAGGGATGGATATTCAAAAAAGAGTGAGTGACATGGAACCAAAAACAAAAAAACAGCGTTCGCTTTATATCCCTTACGCTGGCCCTGTACTGCTGGAATTTCCGTTGTTGAATAAAGGCAGTGCCTTCAGCATGGAAGAACGCCGTAACTTCAACCTGCTGGGGTTACTGCCGGAAGTGGTCGAAACCATCGAAGAACAAGCGGAACGAGCATGGATCCAGTATCAGGGATTCAAAACCGAAATCGACAAACACATCTACCTGCGTAACATCCAGGACACTAACGAAACCCTCTTCTACCGTCTGGTAAACAATCATCTTGATGAGATGATGCCTGTTATTTATACCCCAACCGTCGGCGCAGCCTGTGAGCGTTTTTCTGAGATCTACCGCCGTTCACGCGGCGTGTTTATCTCTTACCAGAACCGGCACAATATGGACGATATTCTGCAAAACGTGCCGAACCATAATATTAAAGTGATTGTGGTGACTGACGGTGAACGTATTCTGGGGCTTGGTGACCAGGGCATCGGCGGGATGGGCATTCCGATCGGTAAACTGTCGCTCTATACCGCCTGTGGCGGCATCAGCCCGGCGTATACCCTTCCGGTGGTGCTGGATGTCGGAACGAACAACCAACAGCTGCTTAACGATCCGCTGTATATGGGCTGGCGTAATCCGCGTATCACTGACGACGAATACTATGAATTCGTTGATGAATTTATCCAGGCTGTGAAACAACGCTGGCCAGACGTGCTGTTGCAGTTTGAAGACTTTGCTCAAAAAAATGCGATGCCGTTACTTAACCGCTATCGCAATGAAATTTGTTCTTTTAACGATGACATTCAGGGCACTGCGGCGGTAACAGTCGGCACACTGATCGCAGCAAGCCGAGCGGCAGGTGGTCAGTTAAGCGAGAAAAAAATCGTCTTCCTTGGTGCAGGTTCAGCGGGATGCGGCATTGCCGAAATGATCATCGCCCAGACCCAGCGCGAAGGATTAAGCGAGGAAGCGGCGCGGCAGAAAGTCTTTATGGTCGATCGCTTTGGCTTGCTGACTGACAAGATGCCGAACCTGCTGCCTTTCCAGACCAAACTGGTGCAGAAGCGCGAAAACCTCAGTGACTGGGATACCGACAGCGATGTGCTGTCACTGCTGGATGTGGTGCGCAATGTAAAACCAGATATTCTGATTGGCGTCTCAGGACAGACCGGGCTGTTTACGGAAGAGATCATCCGTGAGATGCATAAACACTGTCCGCGTCCGATCGTGATGCCGCTGTCTAACCCGACGTCACGCGTGGAAGCCACACCGCAGGACATTATCGCCTGGACCGAAGGTAACGCGCTGGTCGCCACGGGCAGCCCGTTTAATCCAGTGGTATGGAAAGATAAAATCTACCCTATCGCCCAGTGTAACAACGCCTTTATTTTCCCGGGCATCGGCCTGGGTGTTATTGCTTCCGGCGCGTCACGTATCACCGATGAGATGCTGATGTCGGCAAGTGAAACGCTGGCGCAGTATTCACCATTGGTGCTGAACGGCGAAGGTATGGTACTGCCGGAACTGAAAGATATTCAGAAAGTCTCCCGCGCAATTGCGTTTGCGGTTGGCAAAATGGCGCAGCAGCAAGGCGTGGCGGTGAAAACCTCTGCCGAAGCCCTGCAACAGGCCATTGACGATAATTTCTGGCAAGCCGAATACCGCGACTACCGCCGTACCTCCATCTAAGCCTGCGCCCGGTAGTGAAGGCTACCGGGCTATTTCCCTCTCCCTTTTTCAGATCTCATCCATACTGGGTAGTGGCGAATAAATCTCATTTGCCTCACCTGCTATGCAGAACATCATCCGAAAAGGAGGAACTATGAAGGCTGCAGTTGTTACGAAGGATCATCATGTTGACGTTACGTATAAAACACTGCGCTCACTGAAACATGGCGAAGCCCTGCTGAAAATGGAGTGTTGTGGTGTATGTCATACCGATCTTCATGTTAAGAATGGCGATTTTGGTGACAAAACCGGCGTAATTCTGGGCCATGAAGGCATCGGTGTGGTGGCAGAAGTGGGTCCAGGTGTCACCTCATTAAAACCAGGCGATCGTGCCAGCGTGGCGTGGTTCTACGAAGGATGCGGTCATTGCGAATACTGTAACAGTGGTAACGAAACGCTCTGCCGTTCAGTTAAAAATGCCGGATACAGCGTTGATGGCGGGATGGCGGAAGAGTGCATCGTGGTCGCCGATTACGCGGTAAAAGTGCCAGATGGTCTGGACTCGGCGGCGGCCAGCAGCATTACCTGTGCGGGAGTCACCACCTACAAAGCCGTTAAGCTGTCAAAAATTCGTCCAGGGCAGTGGATTGCTATCTACGGTCTTGGCGGTCTGGGTAACCTCGCCCTGCAATACGCGAAGAATGTCTTTAACGCCAAAGTGATCGCCATTGATGTCAATGATGAGCAGTTAAAACTGGCAACCGAAATGGGCGCAGATTTAGCGATTAACTCACACACCGAAGACGCCGCCAAAATTGTGCAGGAGAAAACTGGTGGCGCTCACGCTGCGGTGGTAACAGCGGTAGCTAAAGCTGCGTTTAACTCGGCAGTTGATGCTGTCCGTGCAGGCGGTCGTGTTGTGGCTGTCGGTCTACCGCCGGAGTCTATGAGCCTGGATATCCCACGTCTTGTGCTGGATGGTATTGAAGTGGTCGGTTCGCTGGTCGGCACGCGCCAGGATTTAACTGAAGCCTTCCAGTTTGCCGCCGAAGGTAAAGTGGTGCCGAAAGTCGCCCTGCGTCCGTTAGCGGACATCAACACCATCTTTACTGAGATGGAAGAAGGCAAAATCCGTGGCCGCATGGTGATTGATTTCCGTCACTAAGAGGCCTTTGCTGCGACTGCCATGTTCGGGTCGCAGCATCGCACACTCTCCAACATGAAATGGCTAAATGGATTATTGTTGCGTAGGAAGGAACAATAATGATAGTGTTCCCAGTGAAGGAACGCTACTGAGAGTAAAGACACTAATGAAAATGGCCAATCATCCCCGCCCGGGGGACATTATTCAGGAATCACTGGACGAACTTAATGTCAGCCTGCGCGAGTTTGCCAGAGCAATGGAAATTGCTCCCTCAACGGCAAGCCGATTGCTGACAGGAAAAGCAGCTTTGACGCCAGAAATGGCAATTAAACTTTCCGTGGTGATCGGCAGTTTGCCGCAAATGTGGCTGAATCTGCAAAACGCCTGGAGTCTGGCAGAGGCAGAAAAAACGGTGGATGTGTCGCGATTACGCCGTCTGGTTACGCAATAAAAAAATGGCACTTTATAAAGCGCCATTTAGAACTGATGACAAACGCAACATTGCCTGATGCGCTACGCTTATCAGGCCTACACGTTCACTGCAATCTATTGGATTTGAAGGGTTTTCATGCCGGATAAGGCGTTCACGCCGCATCCGGCATGAACAAAGCCTACGTTGTCTACAATATGAAAATGGCGCCTTTTACAGCGCCATTTTCAGCTTAAAGTTCAAAAGAGATTATATCCCTTCTTCACTCTCTTTTTTCGCTTCTGCCTTCTCGATTTCACGATACCAGCGCGGATGGTGTTTCTTCGCCCAGCGACGACTTACCTTCCCTTCGATCATCCCTTTAATCGATCCTTTCACCCAAAATGCCATATACATATGGATCAGGATGGCGTGGATCAGGATGATGCCGGCAGCCGCGTGGATCAGCAGGCTGTAGCGAACAACCTGCATCGGGAAGTACTGCGCAAAGTACGGACGCCAGATAATCACCCCGGTCACCAGCAGCACGAAAATCATGCTCATGATCGACCAGAACATCATCTTTTGCCCGGCGTTGTACTTACCAACATCCGCCACTTTGTGCTCATTGCCTTTTAATACTTCGACAATGTTCAACAGCCACGGAATATCTTTCTTATCCGGGATGTTGTGATGCACAAAACGCACAAACATAAACATCAGTGCGACGAAAATCGCAATGCCGAAGAACGGGTGCAAAATGCGTCCCATCTGCGGCGTACCGAAGGTTTGCGTCAGCCATTGCAGCGTCGGGAAGAAGAACGAAATCCCGGACAGCGCCACCAGGAAGAAGCAAATCACCACGGTCCAGTGACAGGCGCGATCAATAAATTTGGTGCGCACAATCATTTTCGACTTACTCATGATGATCCTCCTCGTCATCGTCCACTTCCTTATTCGGGCCAATACCGATGTAGTGGAAAATCAACCCGGCAAAAGTGGCAATAAAGCCAGCCGCTGCCAGCGGTTTCAACGCGCCTTTCCACAGGCTTACCGAGGTGTCGATCTTCGGATCTTTCGGCAGACCGTGATACAGCTCCGGCTGATCGGCGTGATGCAGCACGTACATAACGTGCGTACCACCGACCCCTTCCGGGTTGTAGACGCCAGCATGTTCGTAACCACGCGCTTTCAGTTTCGCCACGCGCTGTTCCGCCAGCTCCAGCATCTCCTTCTTGGTGCCGAAGTGGATAGCCCCGGTCGGACAGGTTTTCACACAAGCCGGTTCCTGGCCGACGCTGACGCGATCGACGCAGAGCGTGCATTTATATACCCGGTTATCCTCTTTGTTGAGGCGCGGAATATTAAACGGACACCCGGCAATGCAGTAACCACAGCCGATGCAGTTTTCCGACTGGAAATCGACAATCCCGTTAGCGTACTGAATGATTGCACCAGCAGACGGGCACGCCTTAAGGCAGCCCGGATCTTCACAGTGCATACAGCCGTCTTTACGGATCAGCCACTCCAGCTTGCCGTTCTGTTCGGTTTCGCTAAAGCGCATCACCGTCCAGGACTTGGCGCTCAGATCGGCGGGGTTATCGTAAACCCCGACGCAGTGCCCCACTTCATCACGGATGTCGTTCCACTCCGAACACGCCACCTGACAGGCTTTACAACCGATACAGGTGGAAACGTCGATAAGTTTTGCGACTTCTGCTTTGTAATCACGCACCTGAGAAGGCGGCGTGATGGAGTTAGTTGCGGACCTTTTGATAATGTCCTGCGTTTCCATAGCCATCTGTTCGCCCCCTTACGCCTTCTCGATGTTGACTAAGAACGCTTTATATTCCGGCGTTTGCGAGTTTGCATCACCGACATTCGGCGTCAGAGTGTTAGCGATATAACCTTTACGCGCGACACCCTCAAAGCCCCAGTGGATTGGAATACCCACCGTTTCAACCTGCTGACCGTTTACATTCAGCGGCTTCAGACGGCGCGTTACCACTGCCACCGCGCGGATAAAGCCACGTTTGCTTGAGACAGTGACACGATCGCCATTATTAATGCCTTTCGCCGCCGCCAGCGTTTCGCTGATTTCCACAAACTGTTCCGGCTGAGCAATTGCGTTGAGCAATGCGTGCTTGGTCCAGGTGTGGAAGTGCTCGGTCAGACGATAGGTCGTACCCACATACGGGAACTGCTCTTTTTTACCCATCCGCAGCGCGTCTTGTTCATACAGACGAACAACCGGGTTAGACACCACGTTCGGATGCAGCGGGTTAGTGCCCAGCGGCGTTTCAATCGGCTCGTAGTGTTCCGGGAACGGACCTTCCGCCATTTTGTTGATGGCAAACAGGCGTCCCATCCCTTCCGGCTGCATGATAAACGGCCCGGTTGGCGTACCCGGTGCGGCATTGCCGAAGTCAGGAATATCGTTACCCGTCCACTTGCTGCCGTTCCACTGGATCAGCATCCGTTTCGGATCCCACGGTTTACCGTTGATATCCGCCGAAGCACGGTTGTACAGCACGCGACGGTTGAGCGGCCACGCCCAGGCCCATCCAAGCGTATTCCCCAGACCGGACGGGTCGGAGTTATCGCGGTTAGCCATCTGGTTGCCCTGCTCTGTCCAGCTACCGGTGTAGATCCAGCAAGAAGATGCGGTTGTACCGTCATCACGCAGATGCGCAAAGCTACTCAGCAACTGACCTTTCTTCGCAATCAGCACGCCATTTGCGTCATAGAGATCTTCCAGCGCATAGCCGTTGTTCTCTTTTGCCACTTCGTCAGATTGCGGTTCGTGCGGCTGCTTGTAGTTCCAGCTCATCTTCATCAGCGGTTCTACGCCTTTACCACCTTCGGCCTGGTACAGCTCGCGCAGATGATGGTAGATACCCGCCAGAATTTCGCCGTCGTTACGCGCTTCGCCCGGCGCGTCCTGACCTTTCCAGTGCCACTGCAACCAGCGACCGGAGTTAGCGATAGAACCATCTTCTTCGGCAAAGCAGGTCGAAGGCAGACGGAATACTTCAGTCTGAATAGACGCCGGATCGACATCGTTCGACTCGCCGTGGTTCTGCCAGAAGGTAGAGGTTTCAGTCACCAGCGGATCGATAACCACCATGTACTTCAGTTTGCTCAGGCAGCTCACCACTTTGTTTTTATCCGGGAAGGACGCAACCGGGTTAAAGCCCTGGCAGAAATAACCGGTGACTTTGCCTTCGTCCATCATGTTGAAATACTTGATGACGTCGTAGGTCTGGTCCCACTTCGGCAGCCAGTCATAGCCCCAGTTGTTCTCTTTCTGCGCGGCATCGCCATAGAAAGATTTCATCAGGCTAACGAAGAACTTCGGATAGTTGCTCCAGTAGTTCACCTGATCAGCCAGCGTCGCTTTAGGCGTGTTCGCTTCCAGATACGACTGCAAATCAACCTGTTTTTCTGACGGCAGCGTCAGATAACCTGGCAGGCTGGTAGAGAGCAGACCTAAGTCAGTCAGACCCTGAATGTTGGAGTGACCACGCAATGCGTTCACACCGCCACCGGCCATACCCATGTTACCGAGCAGCAACTGGATCATCGCCATAGTACGGATGTTCTGCGCACCCACGGTGTGCTGCGTCCAGCCCAGCGCGTACAGGAAGGTGGTTGTGCGATCCGGTGCGCTGGTGGAGGCCAGCACTTCACACACTTTCAGGAAGTCGGCTTTTGGCGTACCACAGATGTTTTCAACAACGTCCGGCGTGTAGCGGGAAACGTGCGCTTTCAGCAGGTTCCACACACAGCGCGGATGAGTCAGTGTTTCATCGCGTTTCGCATAGCCGTTTTCATCGAACTGATAGTTCCAGGACGATTTATCGTATTGCCGTTTTTCAGCGTCGTAGCCGCTGAACAGACCGTCTTCGAAAGCAAAATCATCACGCACCAGCAAGCTGGCGTTGGTGTAATGCTTAACGTATTCGGCGTTGATTTTGTTGTTTTCGATCAGGTAGCGCAAAACGCCAGACAGGAACGTAATGTCCGTACCGGAACGAATAGGTGCGTAAATATCCGCTACAGAAGCGGTACGCGTAAAACGGGGATCGACAACGATCAAGGTTGCATCGTTGTTGTTTTTCGCTTCCATCGCCCAGCGGAAACCGACGGGATGCGCTTCAGCAGCGTTACCGCCCATTACCATTACGACGTTAGCGTTTTTGATATCCACCCAGTGGTTGGTCATCGCACCGCGACCAAATGTTGGAGCAAGACTTGCTACCGTTGGTCCGTGTCAGACGCGCGCCTGGTTGTCTACCGCCAGCATCCCGAGGGAGCGGGCAAATTTCTGGGTCAGCATCCCGGTTTCGTTGCTGGCACCGGAGGCACACAGCATACCGGTAGAAAGCCAACGGTTTACCGTTACGCCCTGCTCGTTCTTTTCAATAAAGTTAGCGTCACGGTCAGCTTTCATCAGCTTCGCAATACGGGAGAATGCTTCTTCCCAGCTAATGCGCTGCCATTTGTCAGAACCTGGCGCACGATATTCCGGGTAGCGCAGACGGTTTTCACTGTTGACGTAATCCAGCAAACCGGCCCCTTTCGGGCACAGCGCACCACGGCTTACCGGATGATCCGGGTCACCTTCAATGTGATAAATCGCTTCTCTGGCGTTTTTTGCGCCATCACCCAGGCTATACATCAATAGCCCGCAACCTACGGAACAGTATGTGCAGGTGTTACGGATCTCTTTAGCGCGTAATAATTTGTAGTTTCGCGCCTGAGCCAGTGCTTGCTTCGGGGCAAAGCCCAATGCCGCTACTGTTGTTCCAGCCATACCGCCCGCGCAGATTTTAAAAAATTGTCTGCGACTGACGTCCATTGCTTTCCTCTTTTTTCAGGGGTATTACTGCGCGAGGAAACTAACAGTAAAATTCTGAATCTTTTTGCGCGAAATCAAAAAGAACATCTGTTTGCCACAAAATAATCCGCCTTCGCAAATTGACCTACCTCAATAGCGGTAGAAAAACGCACCACTGCCTGACAGGCCAGTTAAAAAAATGCTATAAAATTCAGCTTAATTTTTAACGGCAAGAGAGACAAAACAGCGAGCATGACACGACAAAAAGCAACGCTCATAGGGCTGATAGCGATCGTCCTGTGGAGCACGATGGTAGGATTGATTCGCGGTGTCAGTGAGGGGCTCGGCCCGGTCGGCGGCGCAGCTGCTATCTATTCATTAAGCGGGCTGCTGTTAATCTTCACGGTTGGATTTCCGCGTATTCGGCAAATCCCGAAAGGCTATTTACTCGCCGGGAGTCTGTTATTCGTCAGCTATGAAATCTGTCTGGCGCTTTCCTTAGGGTATGCGGCGACCCATCATCAGGCGATTGAAGTGGGTATGGTGAACTATCTGTGGCCCAGCCTGACAATTCTCTTTGCCATTCTGTTTAATGGTCAGAAAACCAACTGGTTGATTGTACCTGGATTATTATTAGCCCTCGTCGGCGTCTGTTGGGTGTTAGGCGGTGACAATGGGTTACATTATGATGAAATCATCAATAATATCACCACCAGCCCATTGAGTTATTTCCTGGCGTTCATTGGTGCGTTTATCTGGGCAGCCTATTGCACAGTAACGAATAAATACGCACGCGGATTTAATGGAATTACCGTTTTTGTCCTGCTAACGGGAGCAAGTCTGTGGGTTTACTATTTTCTTACGCCACAACCAGAAATGATATTTAGCACGCCCGTCATGATTAAACTCATCTCTGCGGCATTTACCTTAGGATTTGCTTATGCTGCATGGAATGTCGGTATATTGCATGGCAATGTCACCATTATGGCGGTAGGTTCGTATTTTACGCCTGTACTTTCCTCAGCGCTTGCAGCCGTGCTGCTCAGCGCCCCGCTGTCGTTCTCGTTCTGGCAAGGCGCGCTGATGGTCTGCGGCGGTTCCCTGCTCTGCTGGCTGGCGACACGTCGTGGTTAAAATAACTGCCGGGTCTACGGCCCGGTAGTTAATCAGATAAATTCCGACAATATTAAAAAAATAAATTTCAAATACCAGTAATTCACCTTATATCTCATTTCGACTTCGATCACATATCGATAAATAATATTATTTCATCTATTTTTCTCATTGTTTTTAATCACCATTCTATTTTAAAAACAGTATGTCATTTATAAATGACGCCGTTTAAAATTCGTTTAGAAAATACGTTTAACGATAATTAAAATGATTCTGTTAAATGAAATTAAAAATAGTTGCGGTGGTTGTAACTGGTTTGTTAGCTGCGAACGTAGCACACGCTGCCGAAGTCTATAACAAGGATGGTAATAAACTCGACCTTTATGGCAAGGTTACCGCTCTACGTTATTTTACTGATGATAAGCGTGACGATGGTGATAAAACTTATGCCCGTCTCGGCTTTAAAGGAGAAACGCAAATCAATGATCAAATGATTGGTTTTGGTCACTGGGAATATGATTTTAAAGGCTATAACGATGAAGCCAACGGCTCGCGCGGCAAGAATCTCTGATTGAGTTAAGTGCCCATCACAATATGATCACTGACCTTATATTACACAATCATCCCAGGATGAAAACAATCACTTTAAACGACAACCATATTGCACATTTAAACGCCAAAAACACTACAAAACTGGAATATTTAAACTTAAGCAATAACAATTTACTGCCAACCAATGACATTGATCAACTAATATCATCAAAACATCTTTGGCATGTATTAGTTAACGGCATCAACAATGATCCACTTGCACAAATGCAGTACTGGACTGCAGTAAGAAATATAATTGATGACACTAATGAAGTGACCATTGATTTATCAGGACTTAATTTAACCACTCAACCACCAGGGCTGCAAAACTTCACATCTATCAATCTTGATAATAACCAACTCACACATTTTGATGCAACCAACTACGATAGACTCGTAAAGCTAAGTCTGAATAGTAATGCTCTTGAGTCAATAAATTTTCCTCAAGGCAGAAATGTAAGTATTACACATATATCTATGAATAATAATGCTCTCAGAAATATTGATATAGATAGGCTTTCATCAGTTACTTATTTTAGTGCGGCACATAATCAACTAGAGTTTGTGCAATTAGAATCTTGCGAATGGCTGCAATACCTGAATCTCAGCCATAATCAATTAACTGATATTGTTGCAGGTAATAAAAATGAACTCTTACTGCTGGATCTATCCCATAATAAACTAACAAGTTTACACAATGACTTATTTCCCAACTTGAATACGTTACTTATTAACAACAATTTGCTTTCTGAAATTAAAATATTCTATAGCAACTTCTGCAATGTTCAGACATTAAACGCTGCTAACAACCAGTTGAAATATATAAATCTTGATTTCCTGACTTATCTTCCATCTATCAAAAGTTTAAGACTGGACAATAATAAAATAACCCACATTGATACTAATAATACATCCGATATTGGAACTTTATTCCCCATAATAAAACAGAGCAAAACTTAAATTTTTTAAATGTTTCTGGGAAGAACAATTGCCCTACTATGCAGCTCATGTTATTTAATTTGTTTTCCCCAGCACTTAAGCTTAATACTGGCCTGGCAATTCTTTCGCCTGGTGCATTTGAAGTTCACTCTGACGGAATAGATGTGGATAACGAATTGTTTCACTATCCTATTAAAAAAGCATATACCCCATATAATATACACACTTACAAGACAGAGGAAGTTGTAAACCAGAGGAATATAAAAGTTAAAAACATGACCTTAGATGAAATAAACAATACTTACTGTAATAACGATTATTACAATCAGGCAATAAGAGAGGAACCGATAGACCTTCTGGACAGATCGTTTTCCTCCAGTTCATGGCCTTTTTAGTGAATAAATCATCACTAATTCTATAAGTGTCTGGTCTTGTTGATAATATAGTTAATATGTAACCCTTTAGATTCACGATCTGAAGGGTTGAAACATGACATACGTTCAAAGATTAACCCCGTTTGAAGGTTAGCTTGTTAGTTACATTTAGTAACACATATCTGGCTACTTAATCCCCATTCTGCCCCCGCGGTTACGCTTTCTTATCTATTCTTTCAATCAGCACTTCACCCAATTCATCCTTAATTCTAATAACTGGCTATTGCGCCTTACCTCGTGTTTTGTCTTTTTTTCATTACCAATGTGTGCATGTGAGGAACAATATGGCACTGCAAAATGAGAAAAATAGTCGTTATCTTTTGCGCGACTGGAAACCAGAAAATCCGGCCTTCTGGGAAAATAAAGGAAAACATATTGCTCGAAGAAATCTCTGGATATCAGTCAGTTGTCTACTTCTTGCCTTCTGTGTCTGGATGCTATTTAGCGCAGTTACCGTTAATCTCAATAAAATCGGTTTTAATTTTACTACCGATCAACTCTTTTTATTAACCGCATTACCCTCCGTTTCTGGCGCATTATTGCGTGTTCCCTACTCCTTTATGGTGCCTATATTCGGTGGACGCCGATGGACGGTTTTTAGTACTGCAATCCTGATTATTCCTTGCGTCTGGCTCGGAATTGCCGTGCAAAATCCGAATACTCCTTTTGGGATATTTATCGTTATCGCTTTGCTATGCGGTTTTGCAGGTGCAAACTTTGCTTCGAGCATGGGCAATATCAGTTTCTTCTTTCCAAAAGCCAAACAAGGGAGCGCTCTTGGGATTAATGGCGGATTAGGAAACTTAGGTGTAAGTGTAATGCAGCTGGTTGCACCGCTGGTCATTTTTGTACCTGTATTTGCCTTTCTCGGCGTCAATGGCGTACCGCAGGCCGACGGTTCGGTGATGTCGCTGGCGAATGCCGCATGGATTTGGGTACCGCTACTGGCGATTGCCACGATCGCCGCATGGTCAGGGATGAATGATATCGCCAGTTCACGCGCCTCAATTGCCGACCAGCTCCCTGTCTTACAACGCCTGCATCTCTGGCTGCTGAGCCTGCTTTACCTTGCCACCTTCGGTTCGTTTATCGGTTTTTCTGCGGGTTTTGCCATGCTGGCAAAAACCCAGTTCCCGGATGTGAATATTCTGCGCCTGGCGTTCTTTGGCCCATTTATCGGTGCCATCGCGCGGTCGGTTGGTGGTGCTATTTCCGATAAGTTCGGCGGCGTGCGGGTGACGTTGATCAACTTTATTTTTATGGCGATTTTCAGTGCCCTGCTGTTCCTTACCTTACCGGGCACAGGCTCCGGTAATTTCATCGCCTTTTACGCCGTATTTATGGGGCTGTTTCTGACTGCGGGTCTGGGAAGTGGTTCTACTTTCCAGATGATCGCCGTCATCTTTCGCCAGATAACCATTTATCGGGTAAAGATGAAAGGCGGTAGTGATGAGCAAGCTCAGAAAGAAGCCGTCACCGAAACGGCGGCGGCTCTGGGCTTTATCTCAGCCATTGGCGCAGTGGGCGGCTTTTTTATTCCGCAGGCGTTTGGCATGTCGCTCAATATGACCGGCTCTCCGGTCGGCGCGATGAAAGTGTTTTTAATCTTCTACATCGTTTGTGTGCTGCTGACCTGGCTGGTTTATGGTCGGCGGAAGTTCAGCCAAAAATAAGAGATCGATGCCTGATGTACAACCGTGTCGCATCCGACAAGGCATCAGATCCCAATTCATTCCTGGAGCAGGAGTCATGTCATGAGTAAACTTTTGGATCGCTTTCGCTACTTCAAACAAAAGGGCGAAACCTTTGCCGATGGTCACGGACAGGTGATGCATAGCAACCGCGACTGGGAGGACAGCTATCGCCAGCGTTGGCAGTTCGACAAAATCGTGCGTTCCACCCACGGTGTTAACTGTACAGGCTCCTGTAGCTGGAAAATCTACGTTAAAAATGGTCTGGTGACCTGGGAAATCCAACAGACCGACTACCCGCGCACTCGCCCTGACCTGCCCAATCATGAACCTCGCGGCTGCCCGCGTGGCGCAAGTTACTCCTGGTATCTTTACAGCGCTAACCGCCTGAAATACCCGCTCATTCGTAAACGACTGATTGAACTGTGGCGCGAAGCCCTCAAGCAACACAGCGATCCGGTACTGGCGTGGGCATCGATTATGAACGATCCGCAAAAGTGCCTGAGCTACAAACAAGTGCGTGGGCGCGGCGGGTTTATCCGCTCCAACTGGCAGGAACTAAACCAGCTGATTGCCGCCGCTAACGTCTGGACCATCAAAACCTACGGCCCGGATCGCGTTGCCGGTTTCTCGCCGATCCCGGCGATGTCGATGGTTTCTTACGCCGCCGGAACGCGTTATCTGTCGCTGCTTGGCGGCACCTGTTTAAGTTTCTACGACTGGTATTGCGACCTGCCGCCCGCCTCGCCGATGACCTGGGGCGAGCAAACCGACGTACCGGAATCTGCCGACTGGTATAACTCCAGCTACATCATCGCCTGGGGGTCTAACGTACCGCAGACACGTACGCCGGACGCCCACTTCTTTACCGAAGTACGCTACAAAGGCACTAAAACCATCGCCATTACCCCTGACTACTCTGAAGTGGCCAAATTGTGCGACCAGTGGCTGGCACCGAAACAAGGCACTGATAGCGCCCTGGCGATGGCAATGGGCCATGTGATTTTAAAAGAGTTTCATCTCGATAATCCCAGCGACTACTTTATCAACTACTGCCGCCGCTACAGCGACATGCCGATGCTGGTAATGCTGGAGCCTCGCGACGATGGTAGCTACGTTCCCGGGCGCATGATCCGCGCATCTGACCTGGTGGATGGACTGGGCGAAAGCAACAATCCGCAGTGGAAAACCGTAGCAGTTAATACCGCAGGTGAATTGGTAGTGCCGAACGGTTCGATTGGTTTCCGCTGGGGAGAAAAAGGCAAATGGAATCTGGAATCCATTGCCGCCGGTACGGAAACCGAATTGTCGTTAACCCTGCTCGGTCAACATGACGCTGTTGCAGGCGTGGCCTTCCCCTACTTTGGCGGCATTGAAAATCCGCATTTTCGCAGCGTAAAACACAATCCGGTGCTGGTGCGCCAATTGCCCGTTAAAAACCTGACGTTAGTCGATGGCAACACCTGTCCGGTGGTCAGCGTTTATGATTTGGTACTGGCGAATTACGGCCTCGATCGCGGGCTGGAAGATGAAAACAGTGCGAAAGATTACGCTGAAATCAAACCGTACACCCCAGCCTGGGGTGAGCAAATTACCGGCGTGCCGCGCCAGTATATTGAAACCATCGCTCGTGAATTTGCCGATACTGCCCATAAAACGCATGGGCGCTCAATGATTATCCTCGGTGCTGGCGTCAACCACTGGTATCACATGGATATGAACTACCGTGGGATGATCAATATGCTGATCTTCTGCGGTTGTGTCGGGCAAAGCGGCGGCGGCTGGGCGCATTATGTCGGTCAGGAAAAACTGCGCCCACAAACCGGCTGGTTGCCGCTGGCCTTTGCGCTCGACTGGAACCGCCCACCGCGCCAGATGAACAGTACCTCGTTTTTCTACAATCATTCCAGCCAATGGCGCTATGAAAAAGTCTCTGCGCAGGAGTTACTTTCACCGCTCGCCGATGCCAGTAAGTACAGCGGTCATCTGATTGATTTCAACGTTCGCGCCGAACGTATGGGCTGGCTACCTTCTGCGCCGCAGCTGGGGCGTAACCCGCTCGGGATTAAAGCTGAAGCCGACAAGGCCGGATTATCCCCCACAGAATTTACCGCCCAGGCGCTGAAATCGGGCGAGTTGCGTATGGCCTGCGAACAACCAGATAGCGGCAGCAATCATCCGCGTAATTTGTTTGTCTGGCGTTCTAACCTGCTTGGCTCCTCCGGCAAAGGCCACGAGTATATGCAGAAGTATCTGCTGGGGACCGAAAGCGGGATTCAGGGCAAGGAACTCGGTGCCAGCGACGGGATCAAACCGGAAGAAGTCGAGTGGCAAACTGCGGCGATTGAAGGCAAGCTCGACCTGCTGGTGACGCTCGACTTCCGCATGTCCAGTACCTGCCTGTTCTCCGATATCGTTCTGCCCACCGCCACCTGGTATGAAAAAGACGATATGAACACCTCGGATATGCATCCGTTTATTCATCCGCTTTCTGCGGCGGTCGATCCGGCCTGGGAGTCACGCAGCGACTGGGAAATCTACAAAGGTATTGCCAAAGCATTTTCGCAAGTGTGCGTGGGTCATCTTGGCAAAGAAACCGATGTGGTATTACAACCACTGCTGCACGACTCTCCGGCAGAGCTCTCACAGCCGTGTGAAGTGCTCGACTGGCGCAAAGGCGAATGCGATCTGATTCCAGGTAAAACCGCGCCGAATATTGTGGCGGTGGAGCGCGACTACCCTGCTACGTATGAACGCTTTACCTCGCTCGGGCCATTGATGGACAAACTTGGCAATGGCGGTAAAGGGATTTCGTGGAATACCCAGGATGAAATCGATTTCCTCGGCAAACTCAATTACACCAAGCGTGATGGCCCGGCACAGGGGCGTCCGCTGATTGACACCGCCATTGACGCTTCAGAAGTGATTCTGGCACTGGCACCGGAAACCAACGGTCATGTTGCAGTCAAAGCGTGGCAGGCGCTGGGCGAGATCACCGGGCGTGAACATACCCATCTGGCGCTGCACAAAGAGGACGAGAAGATTCGCTTTCGCGATATTCAGGCGCAGCCGCGTAAAATTATCTCCAGCCCCACATGGTCCGGTCTGGAAAGCGATCACGTATCCTATAACGCGGGATACACCAACGTTCATGAGTTAATTCCGTGGCGCACGCTGTCGGGACGCCAGCAGCTCTATCAGGATCATCCGTGGATGCGTGCTTTTGGTGAAAGCCTGGTGGCTTATCGCCCGCCTATCGACACCCGTAGCGTCAGTGAGATGCGCCAGATACCGCCAAACGACTTCCCGGAAAAAGCACTTAACTTCCTGACGCCGCACCAGAAATGGGGCATTCACTCAACCTACAGTGAAAACCTGCTAATGCTGACGCTCTCTCGCGGTGGACCGATTGTCTGGATCAGCGAAACCGATGCCCGAGAACTGACCATTGTCGATAACGACTGGGTGGAAGTATTTAACGCCAACGGCGCGCTGACTGCCCGCGCGGTGGTCAGCCAACGTGTACCGCCGGGCATGACCATGATGTATCACGCCCAGGAACGCATTATGAATATTCCTGGTTCGGAAGTAACTGGCATGCGCGGCGGCATTCATAACTCGGTTACCCGCGTTTGCCCGAAACCAACGCATATGATTGGCGGTTACGCGCAGCTGGCCTGGGGCTTTAACTACTACGGCACCGTCGGATCGAACCGCGATGAGTTCATCATGATCCGCAAGATGAAGAACGTTAACTGGCTGGATGATGAAGGTCGCGATCAGGTACAGGAGGCGAAAAAATGAAAATCCGTTCACAAGTCGGCATGGTGCTTAACCTCGACAAATGTATCGGCTGCCATACCTGTTCGGTGACCTGTAAAAACGTCTGGACCGGGCGCGAAGGCATGGAGTACGCATGGTTTAACAACGTCGAAACCAAACCGGGCATTGGTTATCCGAAAAACTGGGAAGATCAGGAAGAGTGGCAAGGCGGCTGGGTGCGTGATGTGAATGGCAAGATACGCCCGCGTCTGGGCAACAAGATGGGCGTAATAACCAAAATCTTCGCCAACCCGGTGGTGCCGCAGATTGATGATTACTACGAACCTTTCACCTTCGACTACGAACATTTGCATAGCGCACCGGAAGGCAAACATATCCCTACTGCTCGCCCGCGTTCACTGATTGACGGCAAACGGATGGACAAAGTGATCTGGGGCCCAAACTGGGAAGAACTGCTGGGCGGCGAGTTTGAAAAACGTGCCCGCGACCGCAACTTCGAGGCCATGCAAAAGGAGATGTACGGGCAGTTTGAAAACACCTTCATGATGTACCTGCCGCGCCTGTGCGAACACTGCCTCAATCCCAGTTGCGTGGCGACCTGCCCAAGCGGCGCTATCTACAAACGCGAAGAAGACGGCATTGTGCTGATTGACCAGGATAAATGCCGTGGCTGGCGTTTGTGCATTAGCGGTTGTCCGTACAAAAAAATCTACTTCAACTGGAAAAGCGGCAAGTCAGAAAAATGTATCTTCTGTTATCCGCGAATTGAGTCAGGCCAACCCACCGTGTGCTCAGAAACCTGCGTGGGTCGCATCCGGTATCTGGGCGTGCTGCTTTACGACGCCGACCGCATTGAGGAAGCGGCAAGCACCGAGCGCGAAGTTGACCTCTATGAGCGCCAGTGCGAAGTGTTTCTCGATCCACACGATCCCTCAGTGATCGAGGAAGCCCTGAAACAAGGTATTCCACAAAACGTGATTGAAGCTGCCCAGCGTTCGCCTGTCTACAAAATGGCGATGGACTGGAAACTGGCGCTACCGCTGCACCCTGAATATCGCACCCTGCCGATGGTCTGGTACGTTCCTCCGCTGTCGCCGATTCAGTCCTACGCAGATGCGGGCGGTTTGCCGAAAAGCGAAGGCGTGCTGCCCGCCATCGAAAGCCTGCGTATTCCGGTGCAATATCTCGCCAATATGTTGAGTGCCGGCGATACCGGTCCGGTACTGCGGGCGCTGAAACGGATGATGGCGATGCGCCACTATATGCGTTCACAAACCGTGGAAGGCGTTACTGATACTCGTGCCATCGACGAAGTAGGCCTGAGCGTCGCCCAGGTCGAAGAGATGTATCGTTACCTCGCCATTGCCAACTATGAAGATCGTTTTGTCATCCCGACGAGCCATCGGGAAATGGCGGGCGATGCCTTCGCAGAACGCAACGGCTGCGGTTTTACCTTTGGCGACGGTTGTCACGGCTCGGACAGCAAATTCAACCTGTTCAACAGTAGCCGTATCGATGCCATCAACATCACCGAAGTGCGCGACAAAGCGGAGGGCGAATAATGCAGATCCTCAAAGTGATCGGCCTGTTGATGGAGTATCCGGACGAGCTGTTGTGGGAATGCAAGGAGGACGCGCTGGCGTTGATCCGCCGCGACGCGCCGATGCTTACGGATTTCACCCACAACCTGCTTAACGCGCCGCTGCTGGATAAACAGGCCGAATGGTGCGAAGTGTTTGACCGCGGGCGCACTACGTCGCTGCTGCTGTTCGAACATGTTCATGCCGAGTCCCGCGATCGCGGCCAGGCAATGGTGGACCTGCTGGCGGAGTATGAAAAGGTCGGCCTGCAGCTGGATTGTCGGGAACTGCCCGATTATCTACCGCTGTATCTGGAGTATTTAAGCATACTGCCTGACGATCAGGCGAAAGAAGGATTGCTCAATGTTGCGCCGATCCTCGCCCTGCTTGGCGGTCGCTTAAAACAACGCGAGGCACCGTGGTACGCGTTGTTTGATGCTCTGCTGCAACTGGCGGGAAGTACACTTTCAAGTGACAGTGTCACAAAACAAGTAAACAGCGAAGAGCGCGATGACACCCGCCAGGCGCTTGATGCAGTGTGGGAAGAGGAACAGGTGAAGTTTATTGAAGATAACGCCACGGCGTGTGACAGCTCGCCGCTTAATCAATATCAGCGACGCTTTAGCCAGGATGTCGCGCCGCAGTATGTCGATATCAGTGCGGGAGGTGGGAAATGATTCAGTATCTGAACGTCTTTTTTTACGATATCTACCCGTACATTTGTGCGACGGTGTTTTTCCTCGGCAGCTGGCTGCGCTACGACTACGGGCAGTACACCTGGCGCGCCTCCTCAAGTCAAATGCTCGATAAACGCGGGATGGTGATATGGTCGAATCTGTTCCATATTGGCATTTTGGGGATTTTCTTCGGGCACCTGTTCGGCATGTTAACGCCGCACTGGATGTACGCGTGGTTTTTGCCGGTGGCAGCGAAACAACTAATGGCGATGGTGCTCGGAGGCATTTGCGGTGTGTTGACGTTGATTGGTGGCGCAGGACTGCTGTGGCGCCGGCTGACAAATCAGCGCGTGCGTGCCACTTCCACTACGCCGGATATCATCATCATGAGCATTTTGCTGGTCCAGTGTCTGTTGGGGCTAAGCACCATACCGTTTTCAGCACAGTATCCTGATGGTAGCGAAATGATGAAGCTGGTGGGTTGGGCGCAAAGCATTGTCACTTTCCGTGGTGGATCGTCAGAGATGCTTAACGGTGTAGCGTTCGTTTTCCGCCTGCATCTGGTGTTGGGAATGACCATCTTCCTGCTCTTCCCGTTCACTAGACTGGTGCATGTGTGGAGCGCGCCGTTTGAGTACTTTACTCGTCGGTATCAGATTGTGCGTTCGCGGCGATAATTTTCACCCTGGCCGGATAGCCCTTCGCTCTCCGGCCACTTGCAGGCTATGATAGTTCTCCAGTCACAGGAGAACGTTAATGAAACCGCAGGTTTACCACGTCGATGCTTTTACCTCTCAACCATTTCGCGGCAATTCTGCCGGTGTTGTTTTCCCCGCCGATAATCTTAGCGAAGCGCAAATGCAGCTTATCGCCCGCGAATTAGGTCATTCGGAAACTGCTTTTCTGCTGCACAGCGACGACAGCGATGTGCGCATCCGCTACTTTACGCCAACCGTTGAAGTGCCAATTTGTGGTCACGCGACAGTAGCTGCGCACTATGTACGTGCGAAGGTGTTAGGTTTAGGAAATTGCACGGTCTGGCAAACATCGCTGGCAGGAAAACATCGCGTGACTATCGAAAAGCACCACGATGGTTATCGTATTTCGCTGGAACAAGGTACGCCGGGCTTTGAGCCACCGCTGGAAGGTGAAACACGTGCGGCGATTATCAACGCGCTTCATCTCACTGAGGACGATATTCTGCCAGGCTTGCCAATTCAGGTGGCAACAACAGGACACTCAAAAGTGATGATCCCACTGAAACCGGAAGTGGATATCGACGCCCTTTCGCCTGACCTTAATGCGCTGACCGCTATCAGCAAAAAGATTGGCTGCAATGGTTTCTTCCCGTTCCAGATCCGCCCAGGCAAAAACGAAACCGATGGTCGCATGTTCTCGCCTGCGATTGGTATTGTGGAAGATCCGGTGACTGGCAATGCCAATGGCCCGATGGGTGCATGGTTGGTACATCACAATGTATTGCCCCACGATGGCAACGTGTTGCGTGTTAAAGGCCATCAGGGGCGCGCATTGGGGCGTGACGGTATGATTGAAGTGACGGTGACAATTCGTGATAACCAACCGGAAAAAGTCACCATTTCAGGCACAGCGGTGATTTTGTTTCATGCCGAATGGGCAATTGAACTCTGAAACCGTTGTCTGATGCGCTTCGCCTGTCAGGTCTACAACCGGGCTAATGTATGCCGGATAAGGCGTTTACGCCGCATCCGGCAACCTGACATAAATTATTTTCCCGCCTCCGGGTGCGTATCAAACGCCGCCATCACCAGCGCTAACTCATCCACGGTAAAGCCATGTTTCGCATCATCCACGCCCAGACCAAACTGTTCTTGCATCACAGCATATAATGACGCCACATCCGGTAGATTTCACTGCTCCACCGCGTGCCCATTTTCATAATGGGTAAAATGAAAATTGGTCAGTGTCAGCTTGCCGCCGTCCGGCAAATGGCGGCACATCAGCAAATGATGGCGAAAATGCGACTGCGGCCAGTGCGCCGACCAGAAATTGCCCATCACATAATCGCTTTGTTGCTGCTCGCAGAGATCAAAACTGTACATCGACTGCCAATGCTGATGATGATTAAACTGCAACACCCAATCATCACCCTCCTGCAACAACCGATACTCTCCGTGTGGCGTGGTCTGCACGAGATCGGAAACTAAACGAATCGGCGCGGTTAGCGTCTGCCCACCGAAACCGACATCAGCAATCCATTTTTCCTCTTCCAGTTCCACCAACAGCAAACGATGGGTGCGCGGCGGTAATGCTGGCGGATTTGATAACACTACGCGCCCTAACAAGCTGCGAACGTTAAACCCCAGCTCGCGTAACACCCGCTCAAACACGCCATTCTGCTCAAAACAGTAACCGCCACGACGGGCTATCACCAGTTTCTCTTCCAGCGATTGATCATCAAGCTGTATTTCCCTCGGCAGCAAAACGTCAAGGTTTTCAAACGGAATGGTGCAATTGTGTTTCAGGTGCAATGCACGAAGCGTATCAATATTGACCGCAGCAGCTCCCGACCAGTTAATACGGGCAAAATAGTGATTCAGAATGGGCGTCATCAGGCGTTTCCCTTAGTGGTTTTCTCAACTTATAACCTGGAATAGACGCCGCACCGGCTATTTTGTGCGATCGCGGACATGCATCACGTTTGCAAATCGCCAATCCCGTTAATTTCGTTACTTATTGCGTTACGGACTACGCTTAAAAAAACCTTCTTCGCGAGGCGATACCATGAGCCGATTCATCCCCATAGAATTACACCATGCCAGCCGTCTATTAAATCATGGCCCAACAGTCATGATCACCAGTTTCGATGAGCAATCCCAGCGGCGTAACATTATGGCTGCAGCCTGGTCAATGCCGGTGGAGTTTGAACCGCCACGCGTGGCGATTGTGGTAGATAAATCGACATGGACCAGGGAGTTGATTGAACGTAACGGTAAGTTTGGCATGGTTATCCCGGGCGTTGCAGCAACTAACTGGACGTGGGCAGTGGGAAGCGTGTCGGGTCGTGAAGAAGATAAATTTAATTGCTATGGCATTCCGGTGGTGAAAGGTCCGGTGCTTGGTTTGCCACTTGTTGAAGAGAAATGCCTGGCGTGGATGGAGTGCCGCCTGCTACCTGCGACTTCTGCGCAACAAAAATACGACACGCTGTTTGGCGAGGTGGTATCAGCAACGGCAGACGCACGGGTATTTGTCGAAGGCCGCTGGCAGTTTGATGATGATAAGCTCAATACGTTGCATCATTTAGGTGCTGGGACGTTTGTTACCAGCGGCAAGCGTGTTACGGCGGGTTAAGCATTCATGCTGTAACCAGGTTTCTTTATCAAAGCCTCCATTTGGGGCGCGATTTCGGCATCCCAGATAGCTTGCCAAGATTCTGGTTGAATCTGCTGTAGAGCAATGCTTATCGAGCTATCTTTACTGTTCAGATGGCGAATAATAACGTCGGTAATATCTGCAGCAAGTGCTGCTTTTTGTTGTTCGTCCAGTTCACGCGGAAAGCATTTAATGTCGATGTGCGGCATGATTACGCTCCTTTTGAAAGATGTCAGTAAAATTAACACACATTGTGAATGTCATGTGTCCGGTAAAGCGTTTATACGACAATAATGCCCAGGGCAAGATTACGAAAGCCCGCTCCCCGTAAGGACTGACGCCAGGTAGTTTCTGTCCATGGCTGCTTTTCGCATCTTACGTCTTAACCCTGCCTTGAATACCTTATCATTCGTCAAAATATTAATAGCAATGTGCCGTATCCCTGAAAATAATTCTGCTGCATTTCCTCTTCTTATTTTGCAGTCGTCTTCATTCATTACCACGTCCAGACGCCAGTGCAGCTTATTCTCCACATGCCAGTGGTTTCGGATTGCTGTGGCGAACTTCTCTGCGGTTAAATCAGCAGAACTGATATAATATCTGACCGTCATTTCTGGCTCTTTCTTTTGTTCTGCTATTATTGAGCGAAAGGAGACTGCCACGCATAATTTCTTCAGCCCTTTCCATTCAAACGTGAAATCAATAAGTTCATCAGGGACATCGCAAACAATATGAAGACGGATTTCTTCTCTGCCGTGACTCTTTTCACTAATTGCGTAACTGTCATGCTCTGGATTATTTAATTCTTTCAGCGGAAATTTTTCCTCAAAGGCTTTATTTAGCCGCCCCTGGTTTCCTTTTACCTCGAATAAATAATCACCTCCCTGTTTTTGTATCTTCTCTGCAATATCTTTCTGGCAACCCATCGCATCAGTTGTGATGATTTTCCCTTTAATATCCAGCATGTTAAGAAGTTCTGGGATAGCTGTAATCTCATTAGATTTCTCATCCGTCTTGATCTGTCCGATGACCAGACTGTGCATTGTTGAGAACGCACTAATGACATGAATCGCTCCCCTGCGGCGACTCTTATCATAAGAATGCCGGAGCGTTTTTCCATCAATTGCAATGACGTCTTTATCATCTGAAGAATGGCAGTCACGCATCCAGTTAATAAAGCACTCGTGAAATTTTGCAGGACTGATACAGGATACAACTCTGGCAATGGTATCGTGAACAGGAATACCATTTTCAAAATTACCATATTGCTTCAAAAAATCGGGATGTGTTTCCCCAAAATCCTCTATATCTTCCCAGCCTTCTGCACCAGAAATAACGGCACAAATAGTCAACAGTAGAATATCCGATAACTTATGTTCCATTTTCCAGGCTTGTCTGTAATCGGGGATAATAGAAATATGTCCCATCAATTTTTTAAGTTCCATTTTGTTCTCCTTAATTATGTAAGGAGTATTTGATCATGTGTAAGCAATAAAAAACAGCTTTAGGTAATAAGGAATATCTCAATTTTTAAACATAAAATGCGAATTGTTTAGTACAAAAAGTGAACTTCTGATGATCTTTCCCTGCTACCATGGCTCTTTACCACAGCAGCCGGGGTTGTTTGGGACCGACTTCCGACAGCAGATCCCGGTGGGCCTGCCACCATCTCTTCACAAGCTTATGCTTATTACATGCAAAATGTCCCGTTTTGCATCTTTGTGCCTACGGCACACGATGATCTTTCCCTGTGATCTTTCCCTGAATCTGCCCCTGAGAACCTGAATCAAACGTCTGACTCGCAGAACCATCTGTTTCTCGCGCTCTGTAGAACTTCATGAAAAAGTCATCGGTGCTTTTATCGAAAAATACATGTTCTACTAATTGAAGTCATCATCAAAAATTTTAATTAATCGAATCATACCTATAACCTTTTAATTTTACTTTTTTGTCTTCAACATTAAACACAAAAACCTCTTGGACAATTCTTTTTTAATATTCTGAGAAATATATCAATGTAATTTCATCGTTTGAAAATAATCCGCGAGTGATTTTTTCAGTTTTAAGGGTTGATTTTTTATAAGTCCCAAGATCTTTTTCTTTTGCTTCGTTCATTATGTCGATAATTTTTTTTCAGATGTGGCAGTCTGAAAATCACTTGAAGTGATTTTATATATATCACTGTATTTCCCTGTCTGATATAAACCACGAAAGATATTAACTTCTTGTCTAGCTGGCTCTATGTCCACTGGAGAACAACCACACAATAAAAATAAAACTAAAAATATATATTTTTTCATATTTCCTCCTGTTAATTGACCCAGCATTCTTGCCACGTTCTACAAGCCAGAGTCATAACTGAAGCGTCAACACCTGCACCGATACCAACAGATTCTATCGATGATTCTGGATTATCAACATCCACTACATAAGTATACGCAAAATGCCCCCCAACTCCGCCGCCAACCGTTACACCTACTGAATTGCTGACTCCCGATGTAGGTAAAGACTTGGTCTCAGAATATGTGATAGCCGCATTTATCCCACCACCAATTCCTGCATGTCCGCATGCTGTAGCATAAATACAAATATCAGATAACATTTCACCTTTCTTTTTAGCAAACGCAACGCCAAGTCCTGCATGACCACCTAATGATATTAGATCTCCACTGCCAGTAATATCAATTGATGATGTTCCATATGAATCATCATGCCAAACATCATATAATAATTGATATAAATTATACAAACCCAAAGGATCCATCCTTATTATCGGATTCAGTGGGTAATTATACAGGTTCCATCCCCCCTCCAGCCCAATGGGGTCTTGTGTAATATACCGCCCCTGCAACGGATCGTAGTACCGGTGACGGTTATAGTACAGCCCTGATTCCTCATCATGCTGCTGCCCCGGCAGACGGTATGGCTGGTGCAGGTGATGCGGGTTCTCCTCATTCAGCAGGTTGCCCCATTCATCATATTCCGCGCTCCACACCGTATTGCCTTCTTCGCTGATGAGCGCCAGCGGCAGGCCCCGGTGGTCGCAGTGGTAAAAATGAACTTTTCGCGCCGGTGTGTATTCCGGCTCCACCTGTCTGGCCAGTTGCTCCACCGTCAGCCCGCACTGCGCAAGCCACGCCCGGCTTTCACTGCTCACGCGGTCTGCCAGGATTTCTTCCTCCAGTCTGTCCAGCAGCCGCACCAGTTCAGCCGGAAATACCACGCCGTGCCCGTCCTCGCTCCCTTCCTGCTGCAGCTTCTCCGCCAGGCTGCGGCGCTGCGCTTTCTCCCGCTCACCGTTGTCTGTTTCGATGCGGATGAGCGGCGCGAAGCTTCCCGGCTGATATACCGTCTGGATACGCGTGGTGTCGGTCTGTACCGTCGTCAGCCGGTCGCCGTCCCACCCGTACCACGTCACCTCCGGTTTACGCGACAGCGACATCCACCCCGTCAGGTCACGCTCCCGCCGCCATACCCGTTTCACCATTCGCCGTCCCAGCGGGTCGTAGAGGTAGCGGCTCTCGACCAGTGGCTCGCCATGCTGTATCCGCGTGTAGAACACCAGACGGTGCTGGCTGTCGTAGTGGTAGTGGTGGGTCCGCTCGTCGTCCGTCCGGATAACACCCGCCGGGATAAGGTCCGTCTTCTCCGTCAGTCTGCCGTATTCATCGTAACGGTACAGGTAATGCGCGTCTTTGGTGATGCGGTTATCCGGCCACGCCGTGAGCGTGCTGTCCGGGTGCAGCTCCGGGTCCGGCAGGCGGTTTCCCGCCGGGTCGGTGGCATACGGGATGCGGATGTCCAGGTCCGGTGCGAGGGTGCGCACGCTCTCCAGCCTGCCCGTGGCGCTGTAGCCGTATTCCCGCGTCTGTCGCGGGCCGCTGATGCGCACCAGGTCGCCGTTGTCATTCCACCCGTAGTCACGGTCATACACCAGGCTGTTCAGGTGCTGGCTCTGTAACTGGCCTGCGGGGGTGTATGTGCTGGTCAGTTTATATGCGGCATTACTGCCTGCCATGCTGCCAAAGCTGCGCACCGTCTCACGGTGCAGGCGGTCGCGCGTGAACTCCAGCAGCGGCGTCCCGCCCAGCTTCATGCCCGCAAGATAGCCGCTGCCGTAGGTCAGCCACTCCACCAGGGCAAGATTACGAAAGCCCGCTCCCCGCAAGGACTGACGCGAGATAGTTTCTGTCCATGGCTGCTTTTCGCATCTTACGTCTTAACCCTGCCTTGAATACCTTATCATTCGTTAAAATATTAATAGCGATGTGCCGTATCCCTGAAAATAATTCTGCGGCGTTTCCTCTTCTTATTTTGCAGTCGTCTTCATTCATTACCACGTCCAGACGCCAGTGCAGCTTATTCTCCACGTGCCAGTGGTTTCGGATTGCTGTGGCGAACTTCTCTGCGGTTAAATCAGCAGAACTGATATAATATCTGACCGTCATTTCGGGCTCTTTCTTTTGTTCTGCTATTATTGACCGAAAGGAGACTGCCACGCATAATTTCTTCAGACCTTTCCATTCAAACGTGAAATCAATAAGTTCATCAGGGACATCGCAAACAATATGAAGACGGATTTCTTCTCTGCCGTGACTCTTTTCACTGATTGCGTAACTGTCATGCTCTGGATTATTTAATTCTTTCAGCGGAAATTTTTCCTCAAAGGCTTTATTTAGCCGCCCCTGGTTTCCTTTTACCGCGAATAAATAATCACCTCCCTGTTTTTGTATCTTCTCTGCAATATCTTTCTGGCAACCCATCGCATCAGTTGTGATGATTTTTCCTTTAATATCCAGCATGTTAAGAAGTTCTGGGATAGCTGTAATCTCATTAGATTTCTCATCCGTCTTGATCTGTCCGATGACCAGACTGTGCATTGTTGAGAACGCACTAATGACATGAATCGCTCCCCTGCGGCGACTCTTGTCATAAGAGTGCCGGAGCGTTTTTCCATCAATTGCAATGACGTCTTTATCATCTGAAGAATGGCAGTCACGCATCCAGTTAATAAAGCACTCGTGAAATTTTGCAGGACTGATACAGGATACAACTCTGGCAATGGTATCGTGAACAGGAATACCATTTTCAAAATCACCATATTGCTTCAAAAAATCGAGATGTGTTTCCCCAAAATCCTCTATATCTTCCCAACCCTCTGCACCAGAAATAACGGCACAAATAGTTAACAGTAGAATATCCGATAATTTATGTTCCACTTTCCAGGCTTGTCTGTAATCGGGGATAATAGAAATATGTTCCATCAATTTTTTAAGTTCCATTTTGTTCTCCTTAATTATGTAAGAAGTATTTGATCATGTATAAGCAATAAAAAACAGCTTTAGGTAATAAGGAATATCTCAATTTTTAAACATAAAATGCGAATTATTTAGTACAAAAAGTGTACTTCTGATGATCTTTCCCTGGCCACTCCACCGGCGGCAGACTGTCCGGCGTGACGCGGTTTGCCAGCCCCTGTTCGTTGTACGCATGTCCGGTCTCATGGTGCCACAGCAGTTCCCCCGTCTCCGGGTTCTCCACCGTCTGGCGTTCGCCGGTCAGGCGGCCTTTATCGTCATAGCCGTAGTGGACCGACACGCGGTGGCCTTCACTGGTATGGCTGAGGGTGGTTACCAAAGCCGGTGCCTGCCCACGCCTGTGCCACACGGATCCAGCATGAACTTTCCTGGTTTGACGGGTTATAGCGGTCCCAGTTAAATTTCACCCGCACGCGGCCATGTTCATCACAGAAGATTTCCTCGCCTGCCGGTCCCGTCACGACGGCGCTCTGCGGGCCATCCACCAGCGGTTTCAGCAACGGCTGTGGCCGCCATGTCCGGTCTGCCGGTATTACCGCAAAGTGGTTATTCAGCGTGGTTCCTGAACCACTGCGTCCCGGCACCGCCTGCGGCTGCTCGCCGTGCAGTTCACTTGCCACCACCTGCCATTCCCGGTTCAGGTTCGCCTGCGGATGCCCCGTCAGCACAATTCGCCGTCCCGGCCATATCTCCGGAGAACGGCTTGTTCCGCGCGCCACTTCTGCGTTGTTGCGCCAGCCATCCATCTGCCAGCGGGCAAAGTTCTGCCCGTGAGCACCCTTGAAACGTCCGGGGTAGTCATACACTTCATACTGTGTGCGCTGGTAATCCTGGTACTGGCCTTCCTGATCAAAACGCCCTGCCCAGCCGGGTCGTTTAAAGGTGTAGTCTTTGGTCACCACGGAAGAAGGGCGGATTTGTGCGCTGTAGCGAAACTGGCTGATGCAGAGGGTGCTTACCTCGGTACGGGTGTTCGGATTCCAGGGGATCTCAAAGGACTCCGGCAGATAACGCACGGTATCGCACAGGACCAGGCTCTGGTCGGTACTTTTTTGCGCGTGCTCCTCATAAAAGAAGATGCCTTCCTCCGCCGCCATCCGGCACAGGAAATCGTAATCAGTCTCACCGTACTGGACACAAAACTCACGGGAAGGATGTGGCTCGCTGAACAGCGGGCTCCACTCGGTCACCCCGTTTTCCTGCAATATCGTGCCGAGGATGCTTTCGATGTCCTCATTCTGGAAGATACGGAAGTTCTGGCGCAGCCCTGTGCGCCACAGCGGCGGGCATACCTTCATGCTGTACAGCTTCTGGTTTTTGTCGTTCTCCCCCAGTTCAAACCAGGTCACCACACCTTTCACCCGGCGCTGTACGTCATCGCCCTGCCATACCGTCAGGTAGGCCATTTTGTCCAGCACCTGCGCAAATTCAAGGGAGAGAAACTGCTGGCTGACCAGAGAGAGATCGAGGGAAAAGAGCGAAGAGAGTGACTGGGTGAGATGAAAGGAAACCACCGCAAACGCGTCCGGTGGCAGGCCGTCCACTTCAAGTGTGAAACGTAATCCGGTTGACATAGCAACCTCCGTGAAAATGAATAATAATCCGCACATATTGCATGTACAACATGTCGGGCGGATGAGATAAGCGAGTCGACATCTGGCGTTACCGGGGAATATCAGAAAAATGTCATGGTTATGTGATGATTTAGTCTGGGATTTTACTTCAGAGAAACGGGTGCCTGTTTAGTCAACAAAATAATCACAAACGCAACGGATGGGTTCTCGACGTTATTCACGACAGGCTCGTACATTACAGCGAGTAATAAAAAACCTGACATGCAAAGTCAAACCAATATTCATAATGTCTTTTTATTCACAACAATAAATAATTCAATAACAATCATTGAAATGAATGATGATTTGTATAAGGAATATACGCTACCGCCCCACCCTGATAACATGATCTGCACATTGCCATCTTAACGTCGTTAAACACTGGCTTAATAGTGGATATTTCAAATTAGGAATTTATTAAATTCACCTGACGAATATCATAAGCAAATAGCATAGAAAATAATGACAATTCCCCCGAGGGGACCATTTCCAAAGCACTGCACCACCACCAGGTGCCCGGATGATCTTGCTTCAGTGGTAAGAGTACCTGATTCATTGTTCCCAAAATGATGTTTTCCCCGGCCCCGCCAATAATGTGCAGCTCTCACGTGATAATCTATTGATTAGGTTATATTAAGAATCAATATTTAAAATACATCCATTTTCTTGAATAAATCAACATGTTTATTTATCAATTGCTGTTTTAGCTCTGACTCATCAAGCTCTCCATATTTGTCCTACAGATAATTGCGAATAAATACAGAGAACGCCATTTATCCTTTTAGCATACCTGCCGGATATTTTTATTTGTATTAATATTAATTGCATCTCCAACTCCGAGCATATCCATCATTAAAAACTTTTTGAGATTATAGAATACCTGTGATAACAAGTGAAACATCTGCACAATGTGAATAGTTAGTTTCTTTTCAGAGGAAATGAAATAGACAAGCTGAATGAAGGGGAGAGTGATATAAATCAAAAAACATAACATGAATTTAATTAATTACGCCCATCATTGTGGATAAAGTTACTGAATAATAAATAACATAATCCTCTGGTATCCCACTCAAATAATTTCATTCCTTTTTAATACTTCTTGTAATTTCGGTAACTGACATACAGCATCAGCAATCGCACTGATATTCGTGGCATTATCCTGAAACCATTCATGCCCAGGCCCCCATGTGCGCATAGTGCAAAGATAACAGTCCACCAGCGTTAGTTGCTCACCAAACGCATAAGGTTCAGCGGTCAATTGTGAATTCAGCCAGATATAAAGCGATTTACGATATTCAATAACATTCTTCTTTAACTGTTCAGGTGCGTCAGGAGCCCAACGCTCAGGGTAATCGGCGAAAGTGAATGTTGGATAGACATTAGCAACCAGCCAGACCAATAGCCGTTGAAACTGCTGACGTTCGGCGCGCCCAACCGGTGGCGCAAGGTCCGGGCGACGATCGAGAACCATCAATGCAATCGCCGCTGTCTCCGTCATAATCTCGTCATTTTCCAGCGCCAGTGTCGGAACCTGACACAACGGGTTCAGGGTTTTCAATAACTCGCGTGAAGCTCCCTCGTGGTCAAAACCACTGACATCAACGAACTGATAAGGAATATCAGCCAGTGTTAGCATCAGCTCACTGATTGTAGAGCCCCATCCGGGTACGCCATACATCTTAATCATATGCCCTCACAATCTTTTAAAGATTAAGTGTAGGACAGTACACAGGTTAACCAGCAAAAAGATTTGTCATTTTTTCGTCAGTTGTATTATTCCCCTTCAGGATTGTAAGGGGATGTTTTGCATCGTTTATCGATAACGGGTAGGATTCTGCGCCGACAGTTATACCCATAAAGAATAATGGTGATAACTATCATCGCCAGGATGAATAAACATTGTTCATGGCAACTTATATGACTTTTTCATTAAAGCAATCAGGGAGAGCAATGAGTAAACACGACACCGACACTTCAGATCAACACGCCGCGAAACGCCGCTGGCTTAATGCCCACGAAGAGGGGTATCACAAAGCGATGGGCAATCGCCAGGTACAGATGATCGCCATTGGCGGCGCGATTGGCACCGGCTTGTTTTTAGGTGCAGGAGCCCGACTGCAAATGGCGGGTCCAGCACTGGCACTGGTTTATTTAATTTGTGGCTTGTTTTCGTTTTTTATTCTGCGTGCATTGGGTGAGCTGGTGCTACACCGCCCTTCCAGTGGCAGTTTTGTCTCTTATGCCCGTGAGTTTTTGGGTGAGAAAGCCGCTTATGTTGCTGGCTGGATGTACTTCATCAACTGGGCGATGACGGGGATTGTTGATATTACCGCCGTCGCTCTGTATATGCATTACTGGGGTGCGTTTGGCGGCGTGCCGCAGTGGGTCTTTGCGCTCGCTGCACTTACCATCGTTGGCACCATGAATATGATCGGTGTGAAATGGTTTGCGGAGATGGAGTTCTGGTTTGCGCTTATTAAAGTGCTCGCCATTGTGACCTTTTTGGTCGTGGGTACAGTGTTCCTCGGTAGTGGTCAGCCGCTGGATGGCAACACCACTGGCTTTCATTTAATCACCGATAATGGCGGCTTCTTCCCCCACGGTTTGCTGCCTGCGCTGGTGTTGATTCAGGGCGTAGTGTTTGCTTTTGCCTCCATTGAAATGGTGGGTACAGCTGCCGGAGAATGTAAAGATCCGCAGACCATGGTGCCTAAAGCCATTAACAGTGTGATTTGGCGTATTGGCCTGTTTTACGTCGGCTCCGTGGTGTTGCTGGTTATGTTATTGCCGTGGAGCGCGTATCAGGCGGGGCAAAGTCCGTTCGTGACGTTTTTCTCTAAACTGGGTGTGCCATATATCGGCAGCATTATGAACATTGTGGTGCTGACCGCTGCCCTCTCCAGCCTGAACTCAGGTCTGTACTGCACCGGACGTATTCTGCGCTCAATGGCGATGGGCGGTTCCGCACCGAGTTTTATGGCGAAAATGAGTCGTCAGCATGTGCCGTATGCCGGGATTCTAGCGACACTGGTTGTGTATGTCGTCGGCGTATTCCTCAACTATCTGGTGCCGTCGCGCGTATTTGAGATTGTATTGAACTTCGCGTCGCTGGGAATCATCGCTTCATGGGCGTTTATCATCGTGTGCCAGATGCGCCTGCGTAAAGCGATTAAAGAAGGCAAAGCAGCGGATGTCAGTTTTAAACTGCCTGGCGCGCCCTTCACTTCCTGGCTGACATTACTGTTTTTACTGAGTGTCCTTGTGCTGATGGCGTTCGATTACCCGAACGGGACTTATACTATCGCGGCGCTGCCGATTATCGGTATTCTGCTGGTTATAGGCTGGTTTGGTGTGCGCAAACGCGTTGCTGAAATTCACAGCACTGCGCCAGTCGTCGAGGAAGATGAAGAAAAACAGGAAATCGTGTTTAAGCCTGAAACGGCGAGCTAATTGCAAAATTGCCCGGCTACGTGCCGGGCAACTTCAAATTACTGACGAAGGTGTGCCGCATGCGGCGTGATAAAAGTCAGGCAAGTCTCTCCGTTTTCACCCTCGCCATATCTATTACAGCGCAATACGAATCACATCGTCCGGCTGGGTAGCTTCCTGCTGTTTAGTGGATTTTTGTTTTACACTGACATACAGCGTTTTGCCATCGGCAGACAGCGCCAGGCTGTTCGGATGAGTCGGCGTATCGAACGTTTTCACCACTTTATAGCTTTTCGCGTCAATCACACTGACTTTACCTGCCTGACGATGCGTTACGTAGGCTTCATTACGCGCTGGGTTAAACAGCACAGCCAGTGATTCCGGTGCCGCAACCTTCGCCAGAATATTGCCATTACGGGTATCGACCACTAACACTTCTGCCGCTTTAGAATCGGTGATAAATGCACGCTGCCTGGCGGTATCAAGGCTAATGTTGATAAAAAAGTGCTCTTTGCCGTCATCCAGCAGCTTTTTACGGCTGAGGATTTTATTGTCGGCGGTGTCGATGGTAATCAATTCGCCGTCAGCGTTAGTGGTGTAAAGACGTTTGCCTTTGCTATCCAGCGCCAGACCGGTACTCATTTTACCGGTGTTCTGGATGGCGGTTTTCAGTTTGATATTCTCGCCATCAACGACCCAAATCACGCTCTCTTTACCAATACCACTGATGTAAACGGTGTTCGTGGCATCATCAGCTACCAGCTCACGCGGTTGCAGCGGGCGCACCTCTTCCGTGCGCTTACGATCATCCAGCACCAGACGGCCTTTCACTTCGCCCGTTTTGGCATCTATCGCCGTGACCGCGCTGTTTACGGTGTTACCAAACCACAACGTCTGAGTCGTGTTATTGATGGTGGCACCAAACGGCTTGAGATCGTTATGGATCGCCTGCGTCACTTCCAGAGTGACCGGATCAAGACGATAAACCACGCCACCTTTATCCAGTTTGCGGCTTTGCGAAGTGGCGAGCCACAGTGCGTTTTCTTGCTGGCTATAAGCCATTTCGTAGGCACCTTTACCTACCGCTTTACGCAGCATTTCTTCTGCGGCCTGCGTACTGAATGATGAAGCAACAAGCAATGAACCTAACAGTAATGAACCACGCAGGCGCGATGAAAACAGATGACGTAAATGCATGACGACTCCCTTTGATGAACCGATATTTTTGCTGCTTCACAATGCTTCGCTAAGCGTAATCATCGTTACGCTCTTGTTATAAATGGGAATGGTAATCATTATTTTCTCAAATGTGGAGCATTTCTTGCCGTTACGACTACAATTTTCTCAATTACTTAACGTATCGTGCCGTTTCGTTTTCCATAAATTTACAATTTCATTACCATAACGGCGTTTTCCCATTCTTAACCTGGCTTTTTTCATGAAGATTTTTTCCGTCCGACAGACCGTTTTGCCCGCACTACTTGCCCTTTCCCCCGTTGTTTTTGCCGCTGATGAACAAACCATGATTGTCAGTGCCGCACCGCAGGTGGTTTCCGAGCTGGATACGCCAGCAGCAGTAAGCGTGGTGGATGGCGAGGAGATGCGCCTGGCAACACCGCGCATTAACTTGTCCGAATCACTGACCAGCGTGCCTGGTTTGCAGGTACAAAATCGGCAGAACTATGCGCAAGATTTACAGCTGTCGATTCGCGGATTTGGCTCCCGCTCCACTTACGGAATTCGCGGTATTCGCCTGTATGTGGACGGTATTCCCGCCACCATGCCCGACGGGCAAGGGCAAACATCCAACATCGATTTAAGCAGTGTGCAAAATGTGGAAGTGCTGCGTGGCCCCTTTTCTGCCCTGTATGGCAACGCGTCTGGCGGTGTAATGAATGTCACCACCCAGACCGGACAACAGCCACCAACCATTGAAGCCAGTAGTTACTACGGCAGTTTTGGCAGCTGGCGCTATGGGCTGAAAGCAACGGGCGCAACGGGAGACGGCACACAACCCGGCGATGTTGATTACACCGTCTCAACCACGCGTTTTACGACCCACGGCTATCGTGACCATAGTGGCGCACAGAAAAATTTAGCCAATGCCAAACTGGGCGTACGCATTGATGAAGCCAGCAAATTAAGCCTGATTTTCAATAGTGTGGATATCAAAGCAGATGACCCAGGTGGGCTAACCAAAGCAGAATGGAAGGCGAATCCACAACAAGCGCCTCGTGCAGAACAGTACGACACGCGAAAAACCATCAAGCAAACTCAGGCTGGGTTGCGCTATGAACGTAGCCTGAGTTCGCGGGATGATATGAGTGTGATGATGTATGCCGGAGAGCGAGAAACGACCCAGTACCAGTCAATACCCATGGCACCACAACTTAACCCGTCACATGCGGGCGGCGTGATTACCCTGCAACGCCATTACCAGGGAATAGACAGCCGCTGGACACACCGTGGTGAACTGGGCGTTCCGGTCACGTTCACTACCGGCCTGAACTACGAAAACATGAGTGAAAACCGCAAGGGCTACAATAACTTCCGCCTGAATAGCGGCATGCCGGAGTACGGGCAAAAAGGTGAGTTGCGTCGCGACGAACGCAATCTGATGTGGAACATCGATCCCTATTTACAGACGCAGTGGCAGCTGAGCGAAAAACTGTCGCTGGATGCTGACGTGCGCTACAGCTCCGTGTGGTTTGATTCCAACGACCATTACGTTACTCCGGGTAACGGCGATGACAGCGGTGATGCCAGTTATCATAAATGGCTACCTGCCGGTTCGTTAAAATATGCAATGACCGATGCCTGGAATATCTATCTGGCAGCCGGGCGAGGTTTTGAAACGCCGACGATTAATGAGCTGTCTTATCGTGCTGATGGGCAAAGCGGTATGAACTTAGGTTTAAAACCATCCACCAACGATACAATTGAGATCGGCAGTAAAACGCGTATTGGTGATGGGCTGCTTAGTCTCGCATTGTTTCAGACCGACACTGATGATGAAATTGTTGTCGATAGCAGTAGCGGTGGGCGTACGACTTACAAAAATGCCGGAAAGACCCGTCGTCAAGGCGCTGAACTGGCATGGGATCAACGTTTCGCAGGAGATTTTCGCGTAAACGCGTCCTGGACCTGGCTTGATGCGACCTATCGCAGCAATGTTTGCAATGAACAGGATTGTAACGGTAATCGGATGCCAGGGATCGCCCGTAATATGGGCTTTGCGTCGATAGGTTATGTACCGGAAGATGGTTGGTATGCAGGCACGGAAGCGCGTTATATGGGCGATATTATGGCAGATGATGAAAATACGGCAAAAGCGCCGTCTTATACTCTCGTCGGCTTATTCACCGGGTATAAATACAATTACCACAATTTAACTGTGGATTTATTTGGTCGTGTCGATAATTTATTCGATAAAGAATACGTTGGTTCTGTCATTGTCAATGAGTCAAACGGGCGATATTACGAACCTTCGCCCGGACGAAATTATGGTGTCGGCATGAATATTGCGTGGAGATTTGAGTAATTACCTTGATGCCCGGTATTTGCCGGGCATTTACTTTAACGATTGTATTGCTGGTATAAAATAGCAATATTTTGTTGCATAATTTCAGCAAGACAATGTCTGCATCCCTCTTTGTCTTTTGCTTTTAACGCAGCGAGTAACAGATGATAGTTTTCTATATGCTCCCGTAATTCCGCTGGATTAATCGCTTCATAGAGATAATGTAAACCAGGCCCCATCCTGACCCACAGTTGCTCAATCATCTCACACAGGATGGGCATATTTGAGCGATGATAAATCGCTAAGCGAAATAGCCTGTTTACATTAATGATTTGTTCCATGTCGCCCTTTTCTTGCGCCTGCTGTAATTTCTCGAGCAATTCCTGGAGTTCCGCAAGGTCTTGCGGGGTGAGGTTTTCAACAGCCAGAGCAACTGCCATTAATTCCAGTTCGTAGCGGATCCGATTGATTTCGTCTAATTGACGTTTCCCCACTTCCGGAACTGTAAATGCTTGTGCAGGTGCGACAGAAAGCGCATTCACCGAAACCAGACGTAATAATGCTTCACGCACAGGTGTAATACTCATACCTAATTGCTCCGCCAGATTTTTAGTAATCAGGCGTGCGCCAGGTTTTAATGCGCCAATACTAAGCTGATGTTTCAGGTCGTTCTCAACCTGCAGAGTCAAACTGACATGTTTCATTTTTCCCGTTCCAGGCATTTTAATTCCTTCGCGTGTTTTCTGTCCAACCCTGCCTGCATGGCAGAAGGAGTTCACCTGGTGTATTAAAGTGAATAATCATAAACCACTCACCTTTGTTGTTATTAGCAGCAGAACAATGACGTGGTTAGTTAATTAAAGCTGAAAATAAGCTTTTTGCCTGGATTTTTATGGCGGCTTACGCCGCCGTTGAAACTTTAATCATCACCCGCCACGCGGATCACCACTTTGCCGAAGTTTTTACCCTTCAGCAGGCCGATAAACGTCTGTGGCGCATTCTCTAAACCATCAGTAATATCTTCGCGGTAGTGGATTTTATCCTCTTTCACCCATTGCCCCATCTCCTTCTGAAACTCATGGATGCGGTGACCATAATCCTGAGCGATAATAAACCCTTGCAAGCGAATACGTTTTTTCAGCACCGTTGCCATCAACAGGGGTAAACGATCCGGACCGGGTGGTAGCTCTGTAGCGTTATAGCTGCTCACTAAGCCACAAACGGGAATGCGCGCAGATGTATTAAGTAATGGTAGCACTGCATCAAATACCTTACCGCCCACGTTTTCATAATAGATATCAATACCTTTTGGGCACGCTTTCGCCAGTTGTTCGGCAAAATCATCCGCGTGGTGATCAAGACAAACATCGAAGCCCAGCACCTCGATAGCATGGCGGCATTTTTCCGCGCCACCGGCAACCCCCACCACCCTGCAACCTTTAAGTTTGCCGATTTGCCCCACCGTTGCTCCCACAGGACCTGTCGCCGCAGCTACCACCAACGTTTCGCCCTCTTTAGGCTGACCGATATCCAGCAGCCCCATATAAGCGGTAAAGCCTGGCATCCCCAGCACACCCAGCGACCACGATGGATTTTGCGGATGATCGCCAAGTTTCACCAGATCATCACCACTGGATATGTCATAGTCCTGCCATCCACTGTAGCCCAGCACCCAGTCGCCAGGCTGATAATCAGGATGATTCGACTCCACAACACGGCTCACCGTGCCGCCGACCATCACGCCGCCAATATCAACAGGCGGTGAATAAGATGGCTCATCGCTCATACGTCCACGCATATACGGGTCCAGGGACAAATAAACTGTGCGCAGTAACACCTGTCCTTCACCCGGTGTGGCGACATCATCTTCTTCAAGACGGAAATTCTCCGGAACCGGTGCGCCATGTGGACGCGAGGCCAGAACCCAACGTCGATTACGCTGCTTTTGTTGCCCCATAATGCTCTCCTGTGCTTTTGGCATGAATCCATCAATAGTAGCAGGCTCACGGGATTGGTTTTGTTTGCAGCCGTCACATCCCCTCTGCAACACGCAATAATTTCATCGAGGAATCCGTTGCTTCGGGCTGTTTTCGATAGTATTGATAACATCATCATCATTATTTTATCGAGGCCAGACATGTCCATCCGTTTTGCCCGCAAAGCCGATTGTGCTGCCATTGCGGAAATTTATAACCACGCCGTGTTGTATACGGCGGCTATCTGGAATGACCAAACGGTTGATGCAGATAACCGCATTGCCTGGTTTGAAGCGCGGACCATAGCAGGTTATCCGGTGCTGGTAAGTGAAGAAGATGGCGTAGTGACGGGATATGCCTCGTTTGGCGACTGGCGTAGTTTCGATGGTTTTCGCCATACCGTGGAACATTCGGTTTATGTCCATCCCGATCATCAGGGCAAAGGTCTGGGGCGTAAATTGTTAAGCCGATTGATTGATGAAGCGCGGGATTGCGGGAAGCATGTCATGGTCGCCGGGATCGAATCGCAAAATCAGGCCTCGCTGCATCTGCACCATTCGCTGGGATTTGTCGTCACCGCACAAATGCCGCAGGTGGGCACTAAATTTGGGCGCTGGCTGGATCTGACATTTATGCAGTTGCAACTCGACGAACGCACTGAACCGGACGCGCTCGGATGAATCAGTCGCTCACCCTTGCTTTTTTGATTGCCGCCGGAATTGGTCTGGTAGTCCAGAACACGCTGATGGTGCGCATCACCCAGACCTCCTCTACCATTCTCATCGCCATGTTGCTGAACTCACTGGTGGGGATTGTGCTCTTTGTTTCTATTTTATGGTTTAAACAAGGCATGGCGGGGTTTGGCGAACTGGTGTCCAGCGTGCGCTGGTGGACACTTATACCCGGCTTGCTGGGATCGTTTTTTGTCTTCGCCAGTATCAGCGGATATCAGAATGTGGGAGCGGCGACAACTATTGCAGTACTGGTCGCCAGCCAGCTAATTGGCGGTCTGATGCTGGATATCTTCCGCAGTCATGGCGTACCACTACGGGCGTTGTTCGGCCCAATTTGTGGCGCAATTTTACTTGTGGTTGGCGCCTGGTTGGTAGCCAGACGCTCATTTTAATCAGAGGATGGTGCCGCCTTTGGTTAACTGTTCGTGGCGCGCTTCCATATCTTCTTTATGCTTGCGACCGTGATGAGCAATAGCGGTGCGCAAACGCTGCTGCTGGGTGTAGCGATCTTCCCGACTTAACTCCGCGTCATCGCTCAGGGCGATTAATAATTCGTTCATATGGGCAATGACGCTCTCTTCAATCGCGGCATCCACGCGCGCGATGACTTCATCCAGATGCGACATACTTTCTCCTTAGCCACTTGTGAAATTTATCGATTCATCCAAATGATATAAGTCTGCGTGGTGCCGTCAAGCCAGTGAGTAAGATTTAAAACAGTGAAAACAACAGCGCCACCGGGAAACTCATCGGCCATGTTGCCCCCACCAGAAAGGCGCTTAAGAAACGGATGCGTTTCTTATCGTGAGAAAGAAACCAGGTGATAAGAAATGCGATTGCTGCCATAACCGCATAAAAAACAAGCATGTGTTGATAGAGAGACATGTACGGGCGTCCAGCCAGATGAATAAAACGCGCGCAAATATGCGTCATTTTTTGACGTGCATCAAGTTTTTTCACCAGTTTGAGAAAAAATCATCAAACAGCAACTTGCCCTTATTCATCTTCAGAATGAGTATTATTGCGGATTTTCTTAACCCGTACTATACACATAGGGGCAATGATAAAAGGTGGCAAAAATGAATGTTTCCAGTAGAACTGTAGTACTGATAAATGTCTTTGCTGCTGTTGGTTTGTTTACTCTTATCTCTATGAGATTTGGCTGGTTTATTTGATGTAGTGATTTTGCACGCAGCACGTACTGTCAGAGAAATCAGTGCTCTGACAGTACGCAAGATCATCTCATACTCTTACGATCTGCAATATTATCCTTAATGTTTAACCATGACGTGGCGGACGACGGTGTAATCCTCCAGCCCATAAAGTGACATATCCTTGCCGTAACCAGAAAGTTTCTGTCCACCGTGCGGCATTTCACTTACCAGCATGAAATGGGTATTGACCCAAGTACAACCATATTGCAGCCGTGCGCTGACGCGATGCGCCCTGCCCACATCTTTCGTCCATACCGAAGATGCAAGTCCGTACTGGCTGTCATTCGCCCAGTTCACCACCTGTTCTTCGTTGTCGAAGAGCGTAACACTCACTACTGGACCAAATACCTCTTTTTGCACGATGGCATCGTCCTGTAATGCGCCAGCCAGCAGCGTCGGCGCATAGTAATAGCCATTACCCTTGCGCTTTTCACCGCCAGTGATCACTTTGATGTGCCCTGTCGCTTTCGCCTCTTCTACTGCCTTGCTGACGCGTTCGAGATGCGCCAGCGAGCTTAAAGGTCCAAGCTCCGTAGACTCGTCATCCGGCGCACCAGATTTTAACGTTGCCACCGCAGCACCCAGTTTTTCCACCAGCGTATCGTAAATGCCTTTTTGCGCGTAGATCCGACAAGCCGCAGTACAATCCTGTCCAGCATTGTAATAGCCAAATGTACGTACACCTTCGACCACTGCTTCAATATCCGCATCATCAAAAACAATCACTGGCGCTTTGCCACCAAGTTCCATATGAGTACGCTTAATGGACGACGCGGTATGGCTGATGATGTGCTCGCCGGTGGCGATAGAGCCCGTCAGCGACACCATCCGCACTTTGGGATGACCGGTCAGCGGATCACCCACCGTTTTGCCTCTGCCAAACAGTATGTTAATCACGCCTGCCGGGAAGATATCTTTCGCCAGCTCTGCCAACTTCAACGCGGTCAGCGGGGTAATTTCTGATGGTTTAAGCACTACGCAGTTCCCTGCCGCCAGCGCCGGAGCAAGTTTCCACGCGGCCATCATCAGCGGATAATTCCACGGTGCGATAGAAGCCACGACCCCCAACGGATCGCGACGGATCATCGAAGTATGACCTTCAAGATATTCACCTGCCGCCAGACCATTCAGACAGCGCGCCGCACCCGCGAAAAAGCGAAAAACATCGACAATCGCCGGGATTTCATCATTGAACGCACTATGCAGCGGTTTGCCACAATTACGGGACTCCAGTTCGGCAAAAACCTGACCATTTTCTTCGATAACATCAGCCAGTTTCAGCAGACATTCCGCACGCACTTTCGGCGTGGTTTGCCCCCATTCGGCAAATGCTGCATCTGCCGCGCGCACAGCAGCATCGACCTGCTCTGCGGATGCCTCGGCAATTTCCAGTAAAACGTCCCCCGTTGCCGGATTATAGACAGGCTGTTTTTCCCCTTCGCCGCTAACCAGTTCTCCGTTAATCAGTAACTTATGTTGCATAGCATATTCCTGTATCAGTGGTTATTGACCATTGTCGCCTTCGCGGGTTAGCCACCAGGCCCCCAGGATCGGCAAGGTTGTTACCAACATAACCAGCAGTGCCACCACGTTAGTTACCGGTACATCACGCGGTCGCCCAAGCTGATTGAGCAACCACAACGGTAACGTTCGTTCATGACCTGCCGTAAAGGTCGTAACGATGATTTCATCGAACGACAAGGCAAACGCCAGCATTCCTCCTGCCAGTAACGCCGAACTGAGATTCGGCAACACTACGTAGCGGAAGGTTTGCCAGCCATTGGCCCCAAGATCCATTGACGCCTCAACCAGACTCCAGGAGGTGCGGCGAAAACGGGCGATGACATTGTTAAACACCACAACTACACAAAAAGTCGCATGACCGACCACGATGGTGAAAAATCCCGGCTCCAGATTGATGGTTTTAAAGGCGGTTAATAACGCCAGACCAGTGACAATGCCCGGCAGCGCAATGGGCAGCAGCAGTAACAGCGAAATGGCGTTTTTGCCGAAAAAGTCTCGTCGCCACAGCGCGGCAGCTGCCAGCGTCCCTAACACCAGCGCAATTAATGTCGCCAGCGCCGCCACTTTAAGTGACAGTGTCACGGCATCAAGAATATCACTACGCTGTGCTGCCACGCTAAACCAGCGCAGCGTCAGGCCCTGCGGTGGAAAACTAAACGCCGCATCTTCAGTGTTAAACGCATAGGCGGCGATTATCAGGATGGGAAAATGTAGGAAAACAACGCCGCCCCAGGCCGCCAGTTTGAGGAAAAACGGTGCGCGTTCAGAGTGCATCGAACGCTCCCAGACGTTTCACGAACGCCAGGTACAGTGCGATGAGAATAATCGGCACCAGGGTGAATGCCGCCGCCATCGGCATATTGCCAATCGCCCCCTGCTGGGAATAAACCATATTGCCGATAAAATATCCTGGAGGACCAACCAGCTGCGGGACGATAAAATCGCCCAGTGTGAGTGAGAAGGTAAAGATAGAGCCAGCGGCAATACCCGGGATTGCCAGCGGCAGCACCACATAGCGAAAGGTTTGTCGTGGACGTGCGCCGAGATCAGCCGACGCCTGCAACAATGACGGCGGCAAACGCTCAAGCGCCGCCTGAACGGGCAGGATCATGAACGGCAACCAGATATAGAGAAACACCAGAAAGCGCCCCAGCCCGGAAGTTGACAGCGTATTTCCGCCCACCGCAGGTAATGTAAGGAACGCAGTCAGCAGTGGTTCCAGCCCAAGATGTTGTAAAAACCACTGAGCCACGCCATCTTTTGCCAGCAATAACGTCCAGGCATAGGCTTTAACAATGTAGCTCGCCCACATCGGCAACATTACCGCAATATAAAAAAACGCTTTCATTTTCCCGCTGGTATAGCGCGCCATATACCACGCCATTGGAAAAGCCAGAATGGCGCTGGCGATAGTGACTGCCACAGCCATAGTCAGCGTGCGGAGAATGATGTCGTAATTCGCCGGATTAAACAGCGCACGGATATTCGCCAGCGTCAGTTCCGGCGTTACCGACATGGTGAAATCGTCAAAAGTATAAAATCCCTGCCATAACAGTGTCAGCAGCGAGCCGAAATAGACAATGCCAAACCACATTAGCGGGCCAAGCAGCAGTAAAAACAGCCCCAGCCCCGGATTACGCCAGAAGAAACTGGACACCTTACCCAGACCTGGACGTGAAGGTGATTGCAATACATTCATCGCCATTCACCTCTCCTCAACCAGCGGCACCATCACATCACGCGACCAGGAAACCATCACCTGTTGTCCGGGCGTGAGCGTGGCAGGCAGTTCTTCGCCTGTCATATTGGCCTGACTCACCAGCAGTTTTTCACCGCCGCTCAGTGTCAGTTCAAAACGGGTCGCTGCGCCCTGATATTGCACCGCCTGGATCGTGCCATTAGCCTGCATTTCGCCGGGGATATTGAGACGGATATGTTCCGGTCGCAGGGCGAAGCTTCCCGTCATGCCGCAAAGATTCTCGGCCATTAGCGGATCAAAAACGTTGGATGTCCCGACGAATCCGGCAACAAACGGCGTGCGCGGGCGCATATAGAGATCGCGCGGGGAATCGACCTGCTCAATGCGTCCATTATTGAAAACCGCCACACGATCGGACATCGATAACGCTTCGCCCTGATCGTGGGTAACGAAGATAAAAGTGATACCGAGAGACTGTTGCAGTTTTTTCAGTTCCAGCTGCATCTGCTCACGCAATTTGAGATCCAGTGCGCCGAGCGGTTCATCCAACAGCAATACGCGCGGTTCATTCACCAATGCTCTGGCGATAGCAACCCGCTGGCGCTGACCACCAGAAAGTTGTGACGGTTTACGTTGATGTACAAACCCCAACGCCACTTTCTCCAGCGCCTCTTGCGCCATTGCGTGCCGCTGCTTTTTATTCACGCCTTTGACCATCAGCCCATAGGCGACATTGTCAAGAATCGACATATGCGGAAATAGCGCGTAGTCCTGAAAGACAGTATTCACGTCCCGCTCCCACGGTGGCAGATTGCTGGCGGGTTTACCAAAGATAGAGATAGCCCCGCCGGAAAGCTGTTCGAAGCCAGCAATCAGGCGCAGGCAGGTGGTTTTGCCGGAGCCGGACGGCCCCAGCATAGAGAAGAACTCACCATCTTTTATCGCAATACTGACGCCATCTACTGCGCGCACGTCACCGTACAACCGCGAGACGTTGTCAAACTCCACTGCGTACGTCATAAAGCACCCCAGCGAAGTTAGCGACCGCCCATAATGGCAATGTAATCCTGCGTCCAGCGACTGTAGGGAACAAACTTGCCCCCTTCTGCTATAGGCGTTTTCCAGAAGGCGATTTTGTCGAAATAGTTAAAACCGTTGGTTTCACAACCTTTTTCGCCTAATAACGGACTGGCTTTACACCCTTCCGGCACTACCGGTAACGAGCCAAACCAGGCCGCCACATCGCCCTGCACTTTTGGCGTTAATGACCAGTTCATCCATTTGTAGGCGCAAACCGGATGTTTCGCTTCGCTATGCAGCATGGTGGTATCAGCCCAACCGGTAACACCCTCCTTCGGGAAAACGGTAGCAACAGGCTGGCCTTCGGCTTTCAGGGCGTTGGCCTGATAGGGCCAGGCACTGGAAGCAACCACACCCTCGTTTTTGAAATCGCTCATTTGCACGGTAGTGTCATGCCAGTAGCGATGGATCAAACTGTGTTGAGCGCGCAGCACTTTCAGCACCGCCTGGTACTGTTCTTCGGTGAGTTGATACGGATCGCTGATGCCCAACTGCGGCTGAGTGGCTTTAACGAACAACGCAGCGTCCGCAATGTAGATAGGGCCATCATAAGCCTGAACGCGGCCTTTATTGCTCTTGCCGTCCGGCAGATTTTGCTCAACAAAAACCACTTGCCAGCTATCCGGCGGCGTCGGGAAGGTTTTAGTGTTGTACATCAGCAGGTTCGGCCCCCATTGGTAAGGTGTGCCGTAAACTTTGCCGCCAACATTAAACCAGTCGCCTTTAACCACGCGCGGATCGAGCGTTTTCCAGTTGGGAATCAATGCGGTATTAATCGGCTGCACGCGTTTACCCATAATCAAACGCAGCGAGGCATCGCCGGATGCCGTAACCAGATCGTAACCCCCTTTGGTCATCAGACTGACCATTTCATCGGAAGTCGCGGCGGTTTTCACATTCACCGCGCAGCCTGTCTCTTTTTCGAACTGCGTTACCCAGTCGTATTGTTTATCAGTTTGTCCGCGTTCGATGTATCCCGGCCAGGCGATAATATCCAGTCGCCCTTCCGGTTTATCTAAATTGGTAGGCGGTTCGGCGGCGTGAGCGGTCATTATTGTCATGCTGAGCGCACACAGGCTGCTGCGGGCAAATGTCTTGCTCATAAGGTCTTACTCCTGTCGTAATTAATTGTTCAGCCGCCGTGCCGTAAAAATATCTCCTTGTTTAACCATAGACGGCGGCTTGCAGGCACACCTTCGCCCCTGAGAAAATTTAATCAGGTTGTGAGCTACCGCGCATTATGCCGTCTGTAAGGTTATCTTCTGGAGTATAGTCAAGGAGTTAGGAAATATGACTGCTATTCGAAATTCATATTACCCAATCTAAGAGGAATTAAATTAAACGCTATTACAGCCGTTCTTGAATAAGTTTGCCTAATTGTTTTACCGCCTGTTCTTCACGCTCTCCCCACTGCCACGCGGTATTAAAACGGAAAAAACGTGACCAGTTTTCACCGGTAGAAAACATTTTACCCGGCGCAATACTGATATGATGCGTCAGTGCCGCCAGGCTTAATTCGCCGGCATCTAACGGCTCGGGGAGCTCCAGCCAGAGAAAGTAACCACTGTCATTATGATGAATTTTCACTTCCGCAGGCAGATAACGCAGCAGTGCCTGCCAGGCACGTTGTTTACGTTCCGCAAGCTGGCGACGCAGGCGACGAAGATGGGCGTCGTATCGGCGCGTGGAAAGGTAATCCACCAGCGCAAGTTGCATCGGTGAGCTGGTGGAAAGCGTACTCATCAACTGCAAGCGTTGAATTTTACGTGCATGTTTTCCGGCGGCGACCCAACCAATACGAAAACCAGGCACCAGACATTTCGAAAACGAAGAGCAATGCAAAACGCCATCGTGGCGATCCCACGCTTTCGCAGGCAGCGGTTTTTCCCGTCCAAAATAAAGTTCGCTGTAAACGTCATCTTCAATCAGCGTTACGTTGTACTGATTGAGCAACGCCACCAGTTGTGCTTTTTTTTGCGGCGTTAAGGTAAATCCGAGTGGATTCTGGCTATTAGTCATCAGCCAGCACGCTTTCACCGGATACTCCTGCAACGCCAGTTCCAGCGCCTGAAGATCTATCCCTTCTTTAACATCCGTCGCCACCGATAACGCCTTCAGCCGTAGCCGCTCCAGCGCCTGCAACGCACCGTAGAAACAAGGATTCTCTACTATCACCCAATCGCCCGGTTCAGTTACCGCTTGCAAACTGAGGTTTAATGCCTCTAACGCCCCGGCAGTAATGACAATTTCATCAGGAGAAATGGTGATGCCCTGTAAGGCATAGCGACGAGCAATAGCCTGACGCAGTTCTGCGTTTCCTGGCGGTAAGTTTTCAATCACGCTCATCGCTGTGGCGGTTTTGCTTACCTGCGCCAGCGAGCGGTTTAGTTGTTGGAGGGGGAAAAGTCGCGGGTCGGGAAAGGCCGAGGCAAACGGAACGACCGACGGATCGCGACTGGCCTGCAACATATCAAAAATATAAGTGTTGATATCGACTGCTTCATCTCGAGTGACTGGAATGACTGGCGCTTTCGGCATTTTTATTGCCTGTGGCGCAACGTAATAACCCGACTGCGGTCGTGCGATAATATATCCCTGACTTTCGAGCAACTGATAGGCATGGCTGACAGTCATAAAGCTCATGCCTGAAAGCGCCACCTGGTCACGCAACGAAGGCAAACGATCGCCGGGTTGCCAGATACCCGACGCAATCTGCTCGCGTAATTGTTCTGCAAGCTGCTGGTATTTTTTCATTATCGAATCGTAATTATGTGCAGATGATTCGGCAGTCTATATCAGTTGTTAAAAATGACAACTTTTCGTTAACTGTAATTAAACCATCACCAGCGATAACTCTTTGCCAAGCGCCTTTGCCGCGAGCTGGACGGCGTCGATTTTTGTCGCATGATGCAAGTTAAATAGGCGAGTAATCTCCTGTTTAGGTTTGCCAATTCGCCTGGCTAACTCTTGCTGAGTGATTTCTGACTGTAAAAAAGCATTTAACAGCAATACCTTAGAGGCGACGCTCAAAGGCACTTCAATAAAGTGATCATGACTATTTAATGGCGAAGGTAAAGGGATAAGCTCGTTATCTTCAAAATAAAAATCAAATGCGGTCAGTAAAGCATCTTTTGCCGCTTCCATCGCTTCAGCGACAGTTTCGCCCTGCGTCAACGCTTCAGGGATATCCACAAAAGAAACCATATAACCGCCTTCCGGCGCGGGTGTAAGAGTGACGGGATAACGCATAATTTCGACTGTCCCTCGCATGTCATTAACCTTTTTAATTGGCGATTAACTCAAACCGAGTTGTTTCAGGATTGCTTTACGCAATGGTTCTTTAATCTCATCGCAGGGGTGACGCGGCATGACACTGCGCCTCCCATGAAACCTGAGTTTCAAATGGTTGCTGCCATTCGCTACATCGACGCCCTGAGATTCGAGCCAACGTCTGAACTCGCTTTGTTTCACATCGCCTCCCTGCCGCTGAGTATATCAACAAAGTAAACATTAGTGTTTACCTCCGTGTGTAATTTGCTCGAAAATAGCACTAAATCGCCGCAACGGCAGAATGCCATGCAAAATCAGGAAGGAAGATTCCAGAATTTCTTTGCGCTAATTTGCAAAACTGAATAATAACCTCAAGAAACGATCGGCATCATAGCGGCAAAAGGTAAGAAAAAGGTGGCAGGATGTTTACGAAGGCGTTATCGGTTGTCTTATTAACGTGTGCGCTGTTCTCAGGACAACTCATGGCAGGGCACAAAGGACATGAATTTGTGTGGGTAAAGAATGTGGATCATCAGCTGCGTCATGAAGCGGACAGCGATGAATTGCGTGCTGTGGCGGAAGAGTCGGCGGAAGGTTTGCGCGAGCATTTTTACTGGCAAAAATCGCGCAAACCAGAAGCGGGACAACGTTGAGTCATTTGTTGCCGGATGCGGCGTGACGCCTTACCCGGCAGGCAATATCATGCAGATTCAATGAGTTGTGAGTAACCAGAAAACTGGCGTTTTACCCTTTTCGCTTAGGCAATGTTTTCAGCAGCTCATCCGGACTTACGGATGCCACTACGCTTCCCGGTAACGGCATTTTCAGTATGTGATTATTGATTTTGCCAATGACGTGCATCTCGCATGGGCGGCAATCAAACTTTAGCGTTAATACTTCATCGCCGTTAACCAGTTGCATTGGCGTCGCCTTCCAGCTTTTGATATTGCCTTTCGCCTGTTTCGGGCACAGATTAAAGGCAAAGCGCAGACAATGCTTGGTGATCATCACCGGGACTTCGCCCTTCTCTTCATGTGCTTCATACGCCGCGTCAATCAGCTGCACACCATAGCGATGATAAAATTCACGCGCTTTCTGGTTGTATACGTTCGCGAGGAAACTCAGATGCGTTTGCGGATAAACCGGCGCAGGATCAGCAACCGGTTTACGGCTGCCGCGCTGGTAACTGGCAAGACGCGCAGCATCCAGCATGTCAGCAGCTTCACGGCGGAACTGGTTTAACAGACTGTTTGGTACAAACAGCGCCCCCGGCAAATTAATTTGCACATCGCGGGCGTAATAGAGGGTTTGCCCCAGTTTTGCCAGACCATCCTTCAGATTGTTCATTGCTTTTTCGGCGTTATTGGCTTCGTCGAACTGCCCGTCCAGCGTATGCGTGATGCTGACACCCTCTTCACTGGTGAGGGTCAGAATCAGTTGTTCCTGCCAGCCGCCCAGTTCAATGTCTACCGCCACCCGACGTTCGCTGGAGGTTTTTGTCAGTGCCTGCTGCCAGTTATGATCAAGATTACGGTTTAGTGGGTGATGTGGACGAATTTTGTGCAAATCTGCTGGCATTTCATTGGGCCAGACGCGGTACTGATTTTCTCCGGTTTTCTCGACCGTATTGGCACGAAAACCGACGACTTCACGTTTAATCAACACGTTCAGGCCATCGCCATTTGCCAGTGGCTCGGTAACGGCAACATCGAGATGATCTTTCGCCACTTTCAATACTTCGCCTACCGGCAGGCCGATAAATTTCGGCGAATCGAACGCGCCAATATCGCCTTTACGGGCATTCACAAAATAATCTGTGCTACCACGGTGGAAAGTCTTTTCCGTCGATGGAACAAAGAAATGTTCAGTACGACCTGATGAAGCGCGCGCCAGATCGCCACGTTCTTCAATAATGGCATCAAGCATCTGGCGATAATGGGCGGTGATATTCTTCACGTAGCTCATATCTTTGTAACGCCCTTCAATCTTGAAGGAGCGTACACCAGCATCAATCAGCGCGCCGAGGTTGGCAGTCTGATCGTTATCTTTCATCGACAGCAGATGTTTTTCATAGGAAACCACCCGCCCCTGATCGTCTTTCAATGTGTATGGCAAACGGCACGCCTGCGAGCAATCGCCACGGTTGGCGCTACGCCCTGTTTGCGCATGAGAAATGTAGCACTGACCCGAATAGGCCACGCACAGTGCCCCATGAATAAAGAATTCAATGGTCGCGTCCGTAGCCTGGTGAATCGCGCGGATCTGATCAAGATTCAGCTCTCGCGCCAGCACAATCTGCGTGAAGCCAACATCAGAGAGGAACTTCGCTTTTTCAACTGTACGAATGTCGCACTGCGTACTGGCGTGCAGTTCAATCGGCGGAATATCAAGTTCCAGAATCCCCATATCCTGAACAATCAGCGCATCGACACCGGTCTGGTAGAGGTCAGTAATCAGCCGTTGCGCGGGTTCCAGCTCATCATCATGCAAAATGGTGTTAAGCGTGACGAAAATTTTTGCACCATAACGATGGGCAAACGGCACCAGCTCGGCAATATCTTTCAAGCTATTACTGGCATTATGACGGGCACCAAAACCAGGGCCGCCGATATAAACAGCATCGGCACCGTGCAAAATAGCTTCGCGGGCAATGGCGGCATCGCGTGCCGGGCTTAACAGTTCAAGTCGATGAGAAGATACGGTCACATTCTTATCCAGTAGCTGAAAAATGGCGGCTATTTTAGCCACAAGCGCGACGTTGCGAAATAGTTTTCCCGCTTAACTGCGCGGGTAATGGATGAGGGAATGAAAATGTACGGTTTGCTCCCCACCATTACGATAGATATGCGTGACGTCTGCAGCAAATCGAACGCCTTCCCCACAATTAAGGGTCTGCCATTCCCCATCAACGCACAGATCAAGTTGTCCATCAATGACGACGACATGTTCGATTACCCCCTTCTCATGGGGCGTCGATTCGCTTATTGCACCAGATGCCATCTGAATCGAGAAGTGTTCAAAGCAGAGTTGTGGATCATAAGGAAACAGCGAAGTGATCACCATCGCCTGCTGTTGTGGATCATAAACTGAAGGCGTAGCGGACTGCGGCGGAGAAATAAATGTTGAAAATGGTACGTTCAACCCGGTGGCAATTTTCCATAATGTCGCGACCGTCGGACTGGACTCATTACGCTCAATCTGCCCTAACATTGCTTTAGAAACGCCCGTCGCTTCTGCCAGTCGCGAAAGACTCCAGCCGCGCTGCTGGCGTAGTTGTTTAAGTGTGGTGGATAAAAAGCGAGCGAGATTTTCCATGCGACTCCTCCGGCAAAACGGAAGTTTATCACTTGTGCGTTATAACGGACAAATGCTACGGTGCCTGTACGCTATAACGCACGAGGTGACTATGCGTCTGTTTTCTATTCCTCCACCCACGCTACTGGCGGGGTTTCTGGCGGTATTAATTGGCTACGCCAGTTCAGCGGCAATAATCTGGCAAGCAGCGATTGTCGCCGGAGCCACCACTGCACAAATCTCTGGCTGGATGACGGCGCTGGGGCTGGCAATGGGCGTCAGTACGCTGACTCTGACATTATGGTATCGCGTACCTGTTCTCACCGCATGGTCAACGCCTGGCGCGGCTTTGTTGGTCACCGGATTGCAGGGACTAACACTTAACGAAGCCATCGGCGTTTTTATTGTCACCAACGCGCTAATAGTCCTCTGCGGCATAACGGGACTCTTTGCTCGTCTGATGCGCATTATTCCGCACTCGCTTGCGGCGGCAATGCTTGCCGGGATTTTATTACGCTTTGGTTTACAGGCGTTTGCCAGTCTGGACGGTCAATTTACGTTGTGTGGAAGTATGTTGCTGGTATGGCTGGCAACCAAGGCCGTTGCGCCGCGCTATGCGGTAATTGCCGCGATGATTATTGGGATCGTGATCGTCATCGCGCAAGGTGACGTTGTCACAACTGATGTTGTCTTTAAACCCGTTCTCCCCACTTATATTACCCCTGATTTTTCGTTTGCTCACAGCCTGAGCGTTGCACTCCCCCTTTTTCTGGTGACGATGGCATCGCAAAACGCACCGGGTATCGCAGCAATGAAAGCAGCTGGATATTCGGCTCCTGTTTCGCCATTAATTGTATTTACTGGATTGCTGGCACTGGTTTTTTCCCCTTTCGGCGTTTATTCCGTCGGTATTGCGGCAATCACCGCGGCTATTTGCCAAAGCCCGGAAGCGCATCCGGATAAAGATCAACGTTGGCTGGCCGCTGCCGTTGCAGGCATTTTCTATTTGCTCGCAGGTCTGTTTGGTAGTGCCATTACCGGGATGATGGCTGCCCTGCCCGTAAGTTGGATCCAGATGCTGGCAGGTCTGGCGCTGTTAAGTACCATCGGCGGCAGTTTGTATCAGGCGCTGCATAATGAGCGTGAGCGAGACGCGGCGGTGGTGGCATTTCTGGTAACGGCAAGTGGATTGACGCTGGTCGGGATTGGTTCTGCGTTTTGGGGATTAATTGCCGGAGGCGTTTGTTACGTGGTGTTGAATTTAATCGCTGACAGAAACCGATATTGACATCCTCCACGCCCTGAAGGACGTGGATCCCTGCTACGTTCAGGCTGTCGCCTGAATCATTTCGGTGGGTTCCTGCTTCAACGGGCGGCCTGACTGCACCATCTCTCCACAGGCAAGAACGGCGTGCCCCGCCGCTAAAATGTTGCGAGCGCCATTTACATCGGCGTTCGCTGTATATCCACATACCTGGCATCTGAATTTACTTTGTGACAGGCGGTTCTCTTTCGCTGTATGACCACAGTACGCGCAACGCTGGCTTGTATACGCTGGCGGAACAGCAAGCACCTGACCGCCACGCCAGAGCTGCTTGTACGCAAGCTGGCGGCGCATTTCATACCAGCCCTGATCCAGTATCGAACGGTTTAAACCTGATTTTGCCCGGACATTGCGCCCCGGCTGGCTGACCGTACCCGCTGCTGACTTTGACATGTTGCTGACCTTCAAATCCTCAATGACTATCATTGCGTGGTTTTTGCTGACGGCCGTTGTGACTTTGTGAAGGTAGTCCCTGCGGATATTTGCGATACAGGAATGCAGTCGCTGTATTTTGCGTTTCTGCTTTTGCCAGTTGTTGCTGAATTTGACCTTGCGGCTTAACTGTCGCTGAAGTCTCGCCAGCTTCTTCTGGTTTTTCTGAAAACTGTTTACAGGCTCAAAGACTGTGCCATCTGACAGCGTGGCGAGTTTAGCCACGCCAGCATCCAGCCCGACCATTGATGCTGAAGGGTGAACCGGAGTTGATACTTCACTTTCTGTCTGAATACTGATGTACCACTTACCGCAGGACTGGCTGACAGTGACATTTTTCACAACACCCGTGACCTGACGGCTGTTCCGGTAGCGCATCCAGCCCAGTTTCGGCAGAAAAATACGGCTGTTTTCCTGATCGAGCTTAACGCCCTGCGGGTAGCGGAATGCATCATTCTGTCCCCGCTTTTTGAATCGGGGAAAAGCAGCCCGCTTCCGGAAGAAGTTTTTGTAAGCCCGCTCAAGGTCTTTCAGTGACTGTTGCAATGGCTGTGAGGGAGAATCTTTAAGCCATTGCGTTTCAGTGGCATTTTTCCACTCAACCAGCCAGGAAGCCATTTTCCCGTAAGGGATGTATTTATTACCGGCCTCATGATTCTCATTCTGACGTGCCAGAGCACGATTGAAAACGAAACGACATGCGCCTGCGAAGCGCCTCATTTCACACTCCTGTTGACCACCTGGTCTTAACTGGAATTTAAATGCCTGTAATCGTTTCACAGGTCAAATGATACTTTGGTCTGTGAAAAAAGAAACCGATATCCGGCGTGGAAGGCATTGTGTTTTCCTGATGCATGTTCACCTGGTCTTTGTCACCAGATACCGACGCCAGATTTTTGACCATGACGCGACAGAAAAACTACGCACTTACTTTTCAAATGTATGTGCTGATTTTGAAGCTGAACTGGTTGAAATGGATGGCGAACCAGATCACGTCCATTTGTTAATTAACTATCCTCCCAAACTGGCGATATCCAGTCTGGTAAACAGCCTCAAAGGCGTATCGGGTAGGTGACTGCGACGAGATCGACCAGATATTGCAGTCAGGTATTACTACAAAGGCGTTTTGTGGAGTCCTGGCTATTTTGCCAGTAGCTGCGGAGGTGCGCCAATATCCGTCATCCGCCAATACATTGAACAACAGCAAACACCTGGTCAGGTGGAAAACCGCGCCTTATATCCCCGCCCTGAAGGATGGGGTTTTACGGCGCACCGGATAAAAAGCGCCATCTAACGATGGCGCGTCTGGAACTACTTTTTGTTAACGTCAAACATGGTGGCATCGGTCGCCATGTCATCAATAACTTGTTTAATATTTTCGAAAGCCATTGGCGTACTTTCGTTATTCAGGTCTTTACCTTCGCCCTGACGAACGACTTTGATAACCGGTTTATTAGTCGCTGCATCAATCAGCTCACCTTCAAAATAGAGGCGAGTATCCATGGTACGGTGGCCTGTAGCCATTTGCGTCCCCGCAACCACTAATGCAACAGGAACCACTTCATAGAATTGCAGCCCTTCTTTGCTGGTATCTACACCGGTAATGGCCCCACGGAAAATCAGACTACGCGGCCCAGCGGTGGTAACCAGTGGTTTACGCTGCGCTATCGCTTCTTTCATTTCGGTGTTGGTATAGTTCAAAATTTTATCCAGAACTTTCTGCCCTACCTGGGTCGACGGTTTCGGTACCGGATAATAAGTGATTGGGTTCCAGACGATGCTGTCATATTTGCTTTGATCAAAACTCGGGTCTACCCAACGTAAAACAGGTTTACCTGTAGCCGAGGTTGTTTCTTTTAAATCAGAGTAATTGTTTAAAAAACCAGAATATTTATCTGGCTGGGTGATTTTAGAGGCACAACCAGACAGAGCCAATAAGCCGCATAAAGCTGCAACTTTCGCAAATGATGTGGTACGCATGAATAGTTTCCTGAGATGATTATATTACTTTCTAAGTTATAGCAAAAAGCGCCGCTTCGTGTTGTGGCAAAAAAAGTGTTGGTGAAAATAAATTTTTCAGCCCCTTTTCAGACGACATAGTCAATGCCGAAAAAGGGGCTAAGTCAATCATCAGTAGTTAAATTTCAGTAAGTTAAGCTGCTAAAAAACTTCGACTACTGTGATTAATTTCACATCCCTTCGATAAAAAATATGCTTACCGAAAAGAAGAACAGTAAACTATCTCAGCGTGGGGAATTTTCACGCGCTTTGTTCTTACCGGGTCATTTTTTACGTGCCAGCATCGTGGCGAAACGCAGTTTAATACGATTACCGTTGGCGTCGGTGCGGTGCAGCTCGCCGACGTCTTCATTGTATTTCACCATCTCCCAGCCTTCGTAATATCGACGTAATTCTCTCTCTTTGAAGGCAAACGGGAAGCCGACGGTACATGGATAATCAGCGCTATCCATCGCCGCCACAATCAGGTTGTAACCGCCAGGTTTCGTGCAACGTTGCATATTGGCAATCAGCCCTGGGATGGTTTTAGCCTCAAGGAACATCAGCACCACAGTCGAAAGAATAAAATCGTACTGTCCAGCAAATGTGAGGTTATTCAGATCAACGACCCGAGTGTGTAAATTATCCAGATTTTCAATAGATTTAATGCGCTCGACGTTGGCGATACTCATGGCATTTTTATCCCATGCGTCAACATCATAACCATTGGCTGCCAGGTAAAGACTGTTACGACCATTGCCACAGCCCAGATCCAGCGTTTTACCCGGTTTAACCACTTTCACCGCTTCCATTACTTCAGAGTGTGTGCGGGTTAATTCATATTTATCAGTAAAATAGTTTTCGTCACGAATGATCATTCTTTGTCCTCTGCTTTCATTAAAACGGCGCGCTCGGTTCTGACTAACAATTTTCCCTGCATCAGAAGCGCAAAAGTACGGATGAGCAGTATTGCAATAATAAAATTGGTAAAGATAAACAGCGGCACCGCCAGCGTATGGAAAAATCCATTATCGCTGCCACTCCCCAGATGCAAACCGGTGGTTGCCAGTGCAGATACGCCGAACGAGAAACTCCAGAATGAAGCATTAAATGGCTGGGAGAGATACCATGGCATCAGACGTAGCATAAACAGCAGTTGCAGCAGTCCATAACCGAAAAGCATTTTCGCCAGCGTGTCACCCTCGCCGCCGTTGACGCTCAGCCAGGCACTACAGGCCACCAGCGCAGGAGCGAGCTGAATGCCGAGTGATGTCCGCAGTGCCGTGGGTAATTCTCCCGAACTACGCAGACGCTGCAAGATCACCGGTTCAAGGCTTAGCCATGAGAAAACGCCTGCGCCTAAAAACACCAGACCGGCGTCGGTGTAGCCCAACGCACCACAGGCCATTGCGCTGATAAAGTTGTTGGCAACTGTCGGCAGATACAGTCCAGGCGTGGTAGCTTCTTCAGGGTGAGATCCGCGCCATAATCCCGCAGTTTGCCAGGCGGCATAAGCCAACTGAACCACGACACCAAAGCTGAACAGGCACACCGCCAGTGGGCGAAACCACGGAACAAAACCAATCGCCACCAGCATCGTCGTTGCCGGAAACAAACTCACAAAACTGCTCAGCACTGGATGGCGAACTTCCGCCAGCACGCTATGCGGAAAGCGTATGAGTCGGGCAATAAATGCGCTAGTCAATAATCCCCAGATGATCATCGCCAGAATCACCAGCCCATCCCCTAACCAGTGGCTGACCTGCCAAACCTGGCTGGCATAGCGCCAGGCAAATCCCATCCCTATCGTCCCCAACACAATACCAAAGTAGCCTGCCGGCAAATTGAGCACTTTATCGCTCTGCATCTTCTTACTCATTTTGTTTAATTTATAAAGTATATTTGAAATGCATTTTATGGAATTTTCTCGAGCATAGCCAGAGCCGCAGAATTTGCTACGGTTATAGTAAGTCACCTGTGGGAAAACGCTATGCGCAAATATCGTCTAAGTGAAGAACAGCGAGCCTTTAGTTATCAGGAAGATGGCACTAAAAAAAATGTGTTATTACGGCAGATTATCGCCATTAGCGATTTTAACGATGTGATAGCAGGAACCGCTGGCGGCTGGATCGATCGCGAAACGGTGTTAGCACAGGAAGGAAATTGCTGGATTTACGACCAGAATGCTATTGCGTTCGGCGGAACGGTGATTTCCGGTAATACGCGCATCACCGGCACCAGCGTACTGTGGGGAGAGGTTTACGCAACGGATAATGTCTGGATCGATAATAGTGAAATCAGCCAGGGTGCATATATAAGTGACAGTGTCACCATTCATGACTCACTGGTTTGCGGGCAATGTAGAATATTTGGTCACGCCTTAATTAATCAACATTCTATGATCGTCGCAGCACAAGGCTTAACGCCTGACCATCAACTCCTGCTACAAATTTATGATCGCGCAAGGGTTAGCGCCTCGCGTATTGTCCACCAGGCACAAATTTATGGCGATGCCGTCATCCGGTATGCTTTTATTGAACATCGCGCCGAAGTTTTTGATTTTGCCAGTATTGAAGGTAATGAAGAGAACAACGTCTGGCTATGCGATTGCGCTAAAGTCTACGGTCACGCGCAGGTGAAAGCTGGCATAGAAGAAGATGCCATTCCGACGATTCATTACAGTTCGCAGGTGGCGGAATATGCCATTGTGGAAGGTAATTGTGTGTTAAAACATCATGTCTTGATTGGCGGAAATGCCGTGGTACGTGGTGGACCGATTCTGCTCGACGAGCACGTTGTAATACAAGGTGAGAGCCGTATTTCAGGTGCGGTGATAATTGAAAACCATGTGGAGTTAACCGACCACGCCGTCGTTGAAGCCTTTGATGGCGACACGGTTCATGTCCGTGGTCCAAAAGTCATTAACGGCGAGGAGCGCATTACGCGAACGCCGCTGGCAGGGTTATTATGAACCGATAATACGCGCGTATAAGTTCACATCATCATAGGCATCATTCAGGAACTCAGCCTGTTTCAGGCAACCTTCAAGGATAAAACCATTGCGCAAAGCGACCTGGTTGCTTTGCGGATTGTCCACCCGACATTTGATCACGAAGCGTCTAAGTTCACCAGACTGAGCGTAATGATGAATCAATGCCTGCAGCGCCTGAGAAATGATCCCCTGCCCCTGATGAGATTCGTCCAGCCAGTAGCCGATTTCAGCAGTTTTATTCAGTGGTTCAATACGATTAAACGAGATAACGCCGATAAGTTCATCTTCTTTGAAAATCATGAACATTTTGGCATAGCCGCGTTGATGCAACATCACATTACCCTGCACCGTTTTTCGCGTGTCCTCTTCACTCTGAACGAACTGCGGCCAGTTTAGCGACTGCTGTAACCAGGTTTTATTTTTACAGATTAACTGATAAAGAGGTGTGACGTGACTTTCCGCAACAGCATGTAATTCAAGTGATTCGCTTACTTTTATCGTTTCAGTCATCTTATCTCCAGTCAATCCATGCTGTTGTTAAAAAAGCCGCCTGGCTGGCGGCTTAGGAAAGTTTACACCTCTTTGACGCTCTCCTGCTGCAGGATTTTGAGCATCTCATCTTTTAACTGTAGCTTTTGTTTTTTCATGCGGACCACTTCCGCATTGTACCCTCGACCGTCGGAACCTTCCTTTCTGGCAATTTCATGATCAAGTTTATTGTGTTTATCGAACAAGGACATAAAGCGAGGATTTTCGTTTTTCAGACGGGATATTAAATCTCGGTATTCTGGAAACATACGCACTCCCTGTTAGTGGCTGACAAGGTGTATCTGAAATACACACCATCAGATTACTCATTTAACTTAGGGAAAAATGCGAGCGGGATCGTGTTTAACCAGACGGCACCTCCCGAAGAAGGTGCCGAAGAAAAAACAATTAACTCATCACGCGGTCGTCAACATACTGACGTTTATCCGGCGCTGGCGGGAAATACTGATACAGCCATGTTTCACTGATAGCGTCCCCCTGACAACGCAGATACATCCGCATATCGACCGGATCAGTGGAGTCCGACGTCGGATACCAGTCAAACTGAATACGATAACCATCAATGGGTTCAATATAGAGAATTTCGATTTGCTTCGCTTCCCCACTGGACAGCGTAATCACCGGCTCAATGCCTTTTGGCGCGGCAGCTTTCAGATCACCACCAACGAAATCGACGGCAAAACGACGCGCCCATTTTTCGGGATAGTGTTCACCTGGCGCCCAACCTTCCGGGAAACCGCCCATGCCGGTACGCGTCGCCATAACGCGCGCTAATGGGCAATGAACAGGCGGTTGCGCACTCCAGTACAGACGATACTGGAATGCAAACTCATCACCTGCTTTTACAGCTTTTTCTGGCTGCCAGAAGCAGACAATGTTATCCAGCGTTTCGCCCGTTGTTGGGATTTCCATCAGGCCGATGGTGCCCTTACCCCACTTGTTACGCGGTTCCACCCACAGACTTGGGCGTTTGTTATACCAGCCCATAATGTCCTGATAATGGGAGAAGTCACGATCCAGTTGCAATAAACCAAACCCTTTCGGGTTGTTGTCGGTGTAAGCATTGAACTGCAATTTTCGCGGATTATTCAGCGGACGGCAAATCCACTCGCCGTTGCCCCGCCACATGGACAGACGATCAGAGTCATGAATTTGCGGATGAATTGTATCGCACATCCGACGTTCATTAGTACCGCAGCTGAACATACTGGTCATCGGCGCAATGCCCAGCTGTTTAATGTCTTTGCGCGCATACAGGTGATTTTCCACATCCATAATCACCTGACTTTTCTCACAATGGATAGTGAACTTATAGGCACCAGTAATGCTGGCGCTATCGAGCAACGCATAAACGGTAAAGGTAGTTGCCCCCGGTTTTACCGTATCAAACCAGAAGGCGGTAAAGTCGGGGAACTCTTCTTTACTGTCGGTGTAAGTGTCGATCGCCAGGCCGCGGGCCGACAAACCGTATTGATATGTATCATCAACGGCGCGGAAATAACTCGCGCCGAGAAATGATACTACATCACGGCGCGCCAGTTCGGGGGCTTTAAACACGCGAAAACCGGCAAAGCCGAGATCGCTTTGCCCTTCTAATTGTTTGGTATCAACACCTGCATCGTTGTATTTGAACAACTCCGGGCGAAAGTGAATTTCACGCGCCAGATGTGTTGCTGGATCTACAGAAAACATACGAACGCGGCGACGGAATCCCATTCCCATATGGAAGAACTGAGCGTCCAGTTGACGGTTCTCAACGTTATGCCAGAGCGATTTTTCGGCGTCGTATTGAATACTATTATAAGCCTGCGGCGTCATTGTCGCCAGAGTGTCAGGTAACGGACGAGGCGCACCACGCCACGCTGTTTGCGCTAAGTCATGCGCCATTGACTGTAGAATGGAGAAGTCAAAACGCTGGGTTTGTCCGTCGGCAATATCAGAATCTGCCGCGAATGCCGCCTGAGAAAAAAGAGAAGCAATGCCGCTGGTACCGCACATGGCGGCCATAGCCATTGAACCTTTAATAAATCGTCTACGATCCATACCTGAAAGTGAGTCCTTCTGGTGTTGTGAATGGTCCCGCGCTGGTCGTTTTCAGCGGCAAGAAAGTGCTTATTTATGACCGCTCACTCTAGACAATATTTATTAATAATCCAATTGTTGAACTGAGAGAATATGCATAAATCGGCAATTTTTTTATGTCGATGGGATGAGCCTGATTCGTTTGTAAAATCAGGCAAATTTTTGCAAAGGCGGATGGTCAGAATTTAAAGCAAACCACAGCGACGTTTACTGCGTTCTTCCGCTTCCTGATAAAGCTGGAACTCATCCAAAACCGGACAACCCAACGCCTGCTCAAATGCTTCGCGACTGGCATTACCGTGGCTGCGTGCCTGCGTTTCATTACCCAGATTTGACTGGAAGATCCCCGCCGCGCTAACGGGCAAGAAATCTTCATAGGTAATGGGTTGCGCCGCGACCCAACCACGTTCAATTAAGGGCTGTGGATCGTCTCCGGGATGAATCGCCTGACGATGCGCCTCACCCGAAGGCGTCAGACGGTACCGGAACCATGCCAGCCCTTGCTGACGCATTAAAAACTCACTGTCAGGAAAAGTGCGGAAGGTTTCCTGTAAATGCATTTGGTGAGTGAGATTATCCTGCCCGGTTCCAGCGTTACGCAGAAGATCATCATACAGTTGTCGCCCTTTCGGCGTTAATGCCACGCCACGCTGCTCAATTTCACCAAAGCGCGCAGTATGCGTGCCCTGTTTCTGCCCCGCAAACAACACCGTCTCTTCCAGTGCTTTAAAGCTGGTCTGGCGTAGTAAAATCGGTACCTCGCGGCGCGGCGGCCCTTCGATCAGAATTTTTGGTTCAATTCCGCATTCAGGCATCATCGACTGCACCCGGTCAATATCCAGCGTACGTGGCGTCAGATGGTTGATATGGCATCCAGGAAAACAGACCACATCAGCAATCAACCGATGTTCGTTGTGCAAGGCGCGATAGGTTTCTTCATCTACCGTTGCTGACTGGTGCCAGCGAAACGTTTCCAGGGCTTCCTGCACAAACTCCTGTGCCTGTGTTTCGTTAAAACCGCCCCGCTGCTCATATTCCTCTAACAGTAGTCGACAACGTGGGGTGAAGATATCGCGCTGACGTAGAATCTCCGCCGCTTTCTGGCGCAAAATTTCGTTCTCGATAAGCTCAAGGCGGAGTAACGAGGTAAAAACGCGGAAGGGATTACGCGCCAGAGAAGCATCATCAATGGGCCGAAATGCTGTCGAATGTACCGGCACCCCCGCCTGCGAGAGATCGTAATAGCTCACCGGGTACATCCCCATAATGGCAAACATCCGCCGAAGAGTAGCAAGCTCTTGTGCAGTCCCAACGCGAATCGCCCCATGACGTTCAACATTCAGTCGCGCCAGCTCGTCTGCATTTACCATTTTTTCGTGCAGTTGAGGATTGTTTTCCAGCACAGCCAGATTCACATCAGCTACCAGTTCCAGCAGCGTGCCGTACTGCGGAACTTCTTGCTGGTACATGGCTGACATTGCCTGCGAAAACTGTTCCCGAATCTCATCCGCCGTGATGCTGTTCGCCATATTGTCTGCCTCCAGTGGTCAGTAATCTGGAGTGTAGGTAACCGCATTCACTCTGGCGGGAAGAATTTACAAACTGTGATCTCGCCGCGAAAACATCAATATTATCCATTTTGCTGTAACATGATTGCTTTAATTGTTAATAATATTTTGCAATCAAGTTATCATAATCAAACAACTTCACTTGTCAGCGACACCGCTTCGTTTTTAACATCGCTTATGGAAAAAAATAGTCTGTTTAGTCAGCGCATCCGTTTGCGCCACCTTCATACATTCGTAGCTGTCGCACAACAAGGAACTTTGGGGCGCGCGGCTGAAACCCTTAATTTGAGTCAACCTGCGCTCTCTAAGACATTGAATGAACTGGAGCAGCTGACGGGCGCTCGCTTGTTTGAGCGTGGTCGTCAGGGGGCGCAACTTACCTTACCCGGCGAACAATTTTTAACGCATGCAGTCAGAGTTCTTGACGCCATCAACACTGCCGGACAGTCGCTTCATCGTAAAGAAGGTCTTAATAATGATGTCGTCAGGGTTGGTGCACTACCTACTGCGGCACTGGGGATATTACCTTCGGTTATAGGTCAGTTTCATCAGCAACAAAAAGAAACGACCTTGCAAGTTGCGACAATGAGTAACCCTATGATTCTGGCGGGTTTGAAAACCGGGGAAATCGATATCGGCATTGGTCGGATGTCAGATCCTGAACTGATGACCGGGCTTAATTACGAACTGCTGTTTCTTGAATCGCTGAAGCTGGTTGTCCGCCCTAATCACCCGCTACTTCAGGAGAACGTAACGCTAAGCCGGGTGCTGGAATGGCCGGTCGTTGTATCACCAGAAGGCACTGCGCCACGCCAGCATTCAGATGCATTAGTACAGAGCCAGGGATGTAAAATTCCTTCGGGTTGTATCGAAACGCTGTCTGCTTCGCTATCTCGTCAACTTACGGTTGAATACGACTACGTGTGGTTTGTCCCTTCTGGCGCGGTAAAAGACGACCTGCGTCATGCCACGCTGGTGGCCCTGCCTGTTCCGGGACATGGTGCAGGCGAACCGATTGGAATACTGACCCGCGTAGATGCGACGTTCTCTTCTGGTTGCCAGTTGATGATTAACGCTATTCGAAAATCAATGCCGTTCTGAAAGGTGAAGGGATCTGTCGATCCCTCCTTGAACATTTTCACACCGTAGCGAAACTAACTGGTTCACCCGCTCCGCGAGGTTTTGCCGACACAGAATGTTTGTGCAGACGGAATACATCCACCGCCTCAGTTAATCGTGCCGCCTGTTCTTCAAGGGACAACGCCGCCGCTGAGGCCTCTTCTACCAGAGAAGCATTCTGTTGCGTCACCTTATCTATTTCAGAAATCGCCTGGCTAACCTGCGTTATGCCTCTACTTTGTTCATCCGAGGCGGCGGCGATTTCCTGCATGATATGTGTGACACTCGCGACGGCATCAACAATAGTGCTCATGGTTTTCCCTGCCGTTGCCACCTCATCCGACCCCAGGTCAATTAACCTGACTGATTCACTGATCAAGCCTTCAATCTCTTTCGCCGCTTGGGCGCTGCGGCTTGCGAGTGTCCGTACTTCGCTGGCGACAACGGCAAATCCACGGCCTTGCTCACCCGCTCGCGCGGCTTCAACGGCAGCATTCAGTGCCAGAATATTCGTCTGGAAAGCAATACTGTTGATGACGGCGGTGATCTCGGAAATTTTCTTCGAACTTGTAGAGATAGCGCCCATCGTTTTTACTACACCGGAAACCGTCTGCCCGCCATCGCTGGCTTTAATAGAAGCCTCTTGCGCCAGTTTGCTGGCATGATGCGCGTTATCCGCATTCTGTTTCACCGTCGCAGTGAGTTGCTCCATGCTAGCGGCAGTTTGTTCGATAGCCGCCGCTTGTTCTTCGGTGCGAGATGACAGGTCCGCATTGCCAGCTGAAATTTCGCTGGTGCCACGATAAATCTCTTCCGCACCCTGTCGAACAGTCCCTACTGTCATCCCCAGTGAATGCTGCATTTGCTGTAAATGACGACTTAAGCGACCGATTTCATTACGACCCGCCGGTTCATCCTTCATCGTCAGATCGCCACTAGCGATTTTTTCAATCCGTTGTGCGGCATGTTGCAGTGGACGAATGACGATCCGACGTAGCACCATAAATGTTATCAGCGTCATGACCAGGGCAAGCACAAACGCGCCAATCATGAACATCCCACCCAGGCGGGTGCGCTGATGGGCCAGTTCCGCCAGTTGGTTGGCTCTGGTGCTACGTATCTTAACGGCTTTGTTCAAAATATCGGTATAAGCATTATCCAGCGGTCGGATCTGCTCACTTTCATGATTGATAATCGCTTCAAACATGCCATTTTTGGCATATTTCAACATAGGTTGCATACCCGTGATATAAGCCTGAAAGCGTTGATTTAATTCAGTGTCGAGGGCTTCATCAGCAGGTGTTTTCACCGGTCGATTCTGATAAGCACGATAACCTTGCTGCGACTGTTTAATCTCCGATTCGGCTTGCGCAATATTTCGCTTCATTGCTTCCATTTCCGCAATACGACTCGCAGCCCCGGCCTGAATCATATTGATCCGGGCTGAACGCAAAAAATCTGAACTGTTCGCTAACCCGGTTCGAATCTCAATCTCCGCAGTAACATCACGCTGATCGCGATCGGCCTGCCAGAGGAAATAGCCAGCCAGAGCAGAACTTAATGCGAATAGAACTAAGATACCGCCAAGAATGCAGGCAAATAACGGAACCAGCCTGATGTGATGCAAAAAACCTAATCGCTGTGAGGGAGTTGTATTCATTACCGTTGTCTCTCGTCCAGGTTTACTCCTGATAGAAAGTCATCGGCACTTGACGGTAATTACTTACGACTAAAAGCCTCTTTGCGTCACATTTTTACAACAATTATTGCAGAGAAGGTTAATGCCATTGGAATGAAGAGAGTAACGAATGATTAAACGGGCTAACCCGAATGACGAAAAATTCTGGAAAACAGCACGCAATTTCGTGAAGTGATTATTTTCGTCCCTAAGGAAACCTCATAGGATGCCTGCGGGTGCCTGAGACTTTCTGTTTTCAGGCTAACCGGGAATCAGAAAGACGAAGGCCCCGACCGATATTTCTATCAACCGAGGCCAACGAATGAACATAGCAATTCAGATCTTAGCCTCTTACCCGCCATCCGGCAAGGAGAAAGGCTATGAAACGCAACCCTCTGGTGGTGTGTCTGCTCATTATCTGCATTACGATTCTGACATTCACACTCCTGACCCGACAAACGCTCTACGAACTGCGGTTCCGGGACGGTGATAAGGAGGTTGCTGCGCTCATGGCCTGCACGTCCAGGTAAGGGCAAGCGCGGGGATTTTCCCCGCGCATCTGACTAGCAGATTCATTATCTCATGGCACCCCTTTTACACTTCAGTTAGTGCATGTTTTTTTCGATGCACTAATAGAACCATCATTACAGACAAATTTGCCGCCTGCCGTACAGTGTGAGATCCCCCCTTTCGAACCAGAACAGGGTTTGCGCCCGGCATCGGCATAAAAGGAAACAAGCGTTCCCATAAACAAAATAAGTGCCAGTTTTTTCATATAACCTCCATGGTTTATCGAATCTTATGTTCGATTTGAACGTTATACGCTGGTTTATTTTGATACCGTTGATGAGATCAAAGATCGGGTGAATTGATTAAAAATAAGCCAGATGGACGTATGGGCAAGGATTATGGTTTTATTTGTCATACAAATAAATATAATAGGCGCTTCCGATGTAGACCCGTATTCTTCGCCTGTACCACGGGTCGGTTTTAGTACAGGCGTTTTCTTTAAATATCCTTCAGGAACGTTTACGCGGCATCATGCGTAGAAGTGTGTTGTCCTTCCAGAAATAGTGGTGTGCCAGTGCAGCCGCAGCGTGCAACCCGATGACAAAATATCCCAGATTCGCCAGCGTTTCATGCCACGACTTTAAGCTATCTACCCGTTCGAAATTGGCCTCTGAAGCGTAAGGCATCGTCAAACCAAACGCAAACCACGGGTTGCCCCGGTTATACATCATCACCAAACCAATCACTGGCAGCGCAATAAACAGGAGATAAATCACCAAATGTCCCAAATGCGCCAGTCCCGTCATCATCGGTTTTGGCTTAGGTATAATCGGCGGGGTTGGGTATTTCAGCCTTAACAAAAGACGAACGACCATCAGCACGAGAATTGAGATGCCACAGGAAACATGAATCATGTTGATGAGTGGCCGATCGCTACGTGGGAAGAAACCACGAAACTCCATTGCGCAATACGCTGCGATAACCAGTAAAAAGACCAGCCAGTGAATGCTGATTTGTAACCTTGAATATTTATTTTCCATAACATTTCCTGCTTTAACATAATTTTCCGTTAACATAACGGGCTTTTCTCAAAATTTCATTAAATATTGTTCACCCGTTTTCAGTACGTTACGTTTCACTGTGAGAATGGAGATTGCCCATCCCGCCATCCTGGTCTAAGCCTGGAAAGGATCAATTTTCATCCGAACGTTCCTGACAGGAGAAAACCATGAGTAAAGTTGGTATTAACGGTTTTGGTCGTATCGGTCGACTGGTGTTGCGTCGATTACTTGAAGTCAAAAGCAACATAGACGTTGTCGCTATTAATGATCTCACTTCCCCAAAAATTCTCGCCTACCTGCTGAAACATGATTCAAACTACGGACCATTCCCCTGGAGCGTTGATTTTACGGAAGATTCACTTATCGTTGATGGGAAAAGTATCGCGGTTTACGCCGAAAAAGAGGCTAAAAATATTCCGTGGAAAGCGAAAGGTGCAGAAATCATTGTCGAATGTACTGGCTTTTATACCTCCGCCGAGAAATCGCAGGCGCATCTTGATGCTGGTGCGAAGAAGGTGTTGATTTCCGCCCCTGCCGGTGAAATGAAAACTATCGTTTATAACGTCAATGACGACACTCTGGATGGCAACGACACCATTGTTTCCGTGGCGTCATGCACCACTAACTGTCTTGCGCCGATGGCCAAAGCCTTGCATGACAGTTTCGGGATAGAAGTCGGCACGATGACGACCATTCATGCCTATACTGGCACCCAGTCACTGGTGGATGGCCCGCGTGGTAAAGATTTACGTGCTTCACGCGCAGCGGCAGAAAATATCATTCCCCACACTACGGGGGCGGCAAAAGCCATTGGTCTGGTGATCCCGGAACTGAGCGGCAAACTGAAAGGTCATGCGCAACGCGTGCCGGTGAAAACAGGTTCGGTCACTGAACTGGTATCGATTCTCGGAAAAAAAGTGACTGCCGAAGAGGTGAATAACGCACTTAAACAAGCAACCACCAATAACGAGTCATTTGGTTATACCGATGAAGAAATAGTCTCTTCCGATATCATTGGCAGCCATTTCGGTTCGGTGTTTGATGCCACGCAAACGGAAATTACCGCCGTGGGCGATTTACAACTGGTGAAAACGGTCGCCTGGTACGATAACGAATATGGCTTCGTCACACAGCTTATTCGCACCCTCGAAAAATTCGCTAAACTCTGACGCGCACAGGCGGAGGAAAAAACCTCCGCCTCTTTCACTCATTAAGACTGTAAATAAACCACCTGGGTCTGCAGATATTCATGCAAGCCATGTTTACCATCTGCGCCGCCAATACCGGATTTACGCCATCCGGCGTGGAAGCCTTGCATAGCTTCGAAGTTTTCACGGTTGATGTAAGTTTCACCAAACTTCAGCCCTTTAATGGCTTTCATCGCGACGTTCAGATTTTGGGTATAGATTGATGAGGTCAGGCCGTAATCACTGTCATTAGCCATTGAGATAGCATCTTCCAGCGTGTCAAATGCGACCACCGGCAGAACCGGGCCAAAGGTTTCCTCATGCATAATCGACATTTCCTGGCGAACATCCAGCAGCAATGTCGGCGGATAATAATATCCTTTCCCGTCTACTGCTTTGCCACCCAACGCCACTCTCGCCCCTTCTTCTACTGCGCGCGCCACTTTTTGCTCGACCCTTTCCAGCGCCGCGGCGTTAATCAACGGCCCCATCGCAATGTCGTTGCGTTCAGCGGGGTTACCAAATTGAACCGCCTGCATCGCTTCACCCAGCCGATTGACGAACTGATCATAAATGCCTTTCTGTACATAAACACGTTCTGCACAGTTACACACTTGCCCACTATTAATGACGCGTGAATCAACGATGGCTTTGACTGCCAGTTCAAGATCGGCATCGTCCATTACGATAGCTGGTGCTTTACCACCCAATTCCAGGCACACTTTGGTGATGTTTTTCGCCGCAGTCGCCATAATCTTCTCACCTGCAGAGACGCTGCCTGTCATACTGACCATTGCGACCTTTGGGTTACCCGCCAGTTCTTGCCCAACGGTTTCACCACGCCCCAGTACAAGGTTAAACACGCCGCGCGGAAGGCCTATTTCATCGACGATTTTGGCGAATGCAATCGCATTGTTTGGCGTAAATTCACTGGGTTTAATGACGATGGTATTACCAGTCAAAAGAGCGGGAGCCATTTTGCGGGCAATGAGGAAGAACGGGAAGTTCCACGGCAGAATGCCGGTAGTCACACCAAGCGCACGTTTAAACAGAAGAATATTTTCTCCTGGACGATCGCTTTGAATAATCTCGCCCTCGTAACGCCGTGCCCACTCCGCCATGTAATCGATATAGTCGGCAGTAAAAGCCACTTCGACTTCAGCCAGCTGCTGGATCTTGCCCCCTTCTTCAACAATCAGCGCACTGATTTCACTGGCGCGTTCGCGGATCCCGGCGGAGATTTTGCGCAACCAACTGGCGCGTTCAATAGCAGGCAACGCTTCCCATTCTGGTTGTGCACGTTCTGCTGCATCGATTGCCTTACGGGCATCCTCGGCCTGACCATCGGGTATGCGGGAAATGACAGCCTCTGTAGCAGGGTTTACCACATCAATCCATGCGTCTCCACGCCAGGTAACAAACTGTCCATCGATATACATAGGATGTTGAACGGGTACTGACATGGGCGACTCCTGTGATTTATATGTTTGTTTTCGGTAAATACATTGTTAATTAACATCAATCATCAGAGAGACGGCATCGTGAAAGGACAATTCTGTGAAGGGCTTCATAAAAACAAGTGTAAAAGGAATAAAAGGCAGAAATAAAAGTCAGGAGTCATGCCCGTTTGCAAACAAGTGGTTCACAAACGGGCAATTTTTAACGTAACGAGCGACTTTCCATCGCCTCGATAAGCACCGCATCGTGTTTCAGCGTTTGCCATGCATGGATGACTTCTGCCGGAAAATCAACGTGAACGATAAAATCTCGCCCGCGGGGACCGTAGCCATCGCTATCATCGCGTAAACGCGGCAGCTCGCCAGTGAGTAGTGATAGATAACGCTCAACCGGCCATAATCCTTGCAACGGGTTAACAAAGATTACACTGTCTGCGTTATTTCCTAACTGAGGAACGAATCCGGGATAACTTAACCAGCGTGGTGCATCGGGATTGTCCCCAGTCATACGGCGGAACGTCGCCATCGTGCGCCGCTGCATGGTGGGGTCCTGAACAACGATAGCCGTATGAACTCGTTCTACGGCCTGATTCAATAGCGCGATGCTAAAGCGTGCGTTTTCACCGCAGTTTGTTGACTGGTCTTCAATCCAGATTTTTTCATGCGGAATGTGCCAGAACTGATGAGCGATATCCGCCAGGATGGTCGCTTCTGCTCTGCCAGTGGTGCGGATAGTGTTGTAGTGCGGATGCTGTGCGATGGCGCTATACAAAAAAGTTGTCGAGTGACCGATACCACCACTAATCAGTAAAGGAATTTGCTGATCGCGAGCAATCTTACATGCCGCATCGATAGTCGGCATAACCGCATTTCCTGCAAGTATGACGCAATCAGCCTGATACGGCACCTCACCGGAGAAATCATCCTGCGCCAGCCACTGTCCGATAACATTTATGGCATCTATAGTTGCCGTCGAAAGCGTCGGAAACGGGGTAATGTTCATGGTTCCTCCTTATCGTTCCCTTAAGAATACTGCGTGAGATAATAGTGAGAAGCGGAGCACTCTGAAAGGAGGAAGTCGTATTTCCTTAACCGCCACTCCGCAAGCCTGACATATCTTTTAAGGAAATGCTGTAGATAAACATTATTCATCTTGCAGCTGAGAATTGTATTTTTCTGAATTCCTGAATTTTTGTCCTTACCGTTTTAGAATTAATAAAAAACCCGGCGCTAAATGCTTACCGGGTTTTAGATTTATCAGGCAAATAGCAGGGTTAACCGCTAATCTGCTCCATCGCCTGCAAAATACGCTTATCTGAAATCGGATAAGGCGTACCAAGTTGTTGAGCGAAGTAACTAACGCGCAGCTCTTCTATCATCCAACGGATCTCTTTCACGTCTTCATCCTCACGACGTGCAGGCGGCAGTTTGTTGATCCATTGCTGCCACGCCTGCTGGACGTTTTCGACTTTCAGCATCTGAGCACGGTCGCGATGTGGATCAACCGCCAGTTTTTCCAGTCGTTTTTCAATCGCCTGCAAATATCGCAGCGTGTCGCCCAGCCGTTTGAAGCCGTTACCAGTGACAAAACCGCGATATACCAACCCGCCCATCTGCGCTTTAATGTCAGAAAGCCCCAGCGCCATGGTCATATCCACCCGCCCTTTCAGACGTTTGTTGATATTGAACACTGCCGTAAGGATTTGCTCGACCTGCTTCGCAATATCCACCACCGTGTCGTTCAGTTCGGCACGCACTTTTTCATGCAGCGCAGCAAAGCCTTCTTCCGTCCAGACCGGGCCACCATTGGCGTCGATCAATTTATCCACACCGCAGGAGATACAGTCGTCGATCAGCTCCAGCACTTTGCCATACGGGTTAAAGTACAGCCCCAGCTTGGCTTTGTTTGGTAACTTCTCATGTAAATACTTGATCGGCGAGGGAATATTCAGCAGCAGTAGACGGCGAAGACCGTTCCACATTGCCTGTTTTTGCTCTAGCGGATTATCAAACAGTTTGATCGCCACACTGTCGCGTTCATCCACTAGCGCTGGCCACGCCTTCACTTTGTAGTTGCCACGCTTCTGTTCGTAGCTTTCCGGCAGCTGACCAAAACTCCAGATATGCAGCCCGCTCTGCTCGATACCGTCATCCGCCACCGCAGACAGCGTTTCCTGCACTTTGCCTTTCAGCGCATCTTTCAGATCTTGTAGCGAGCGCCCTTCTTTTAGCTTCTTGTTTTTGTCATCCACCACGCGGAAGGTGATTTTCAGGTGATCGGGCACCTGATCCCAGTGCCAGTCTTCGCGGTCAACGGTAACGCCGGTCATCCGCCGTAACTCGCGCTCAAGGCTGTCGAGCAACGGTAACTCCAGCGGTGTGACGCGGCCTAAAAACGCTTCGGCGTAGTTTGGTGCAGGCACAAAATTACGGCGTACCGGTTTCGGCAACGATTTAATCAGAGCAATCACCAATTCGCGGCGCAGACCGGGGATCTGCCATTCAAACCCGCTTTCCTCAACCTGGTTAAGTAACGGCAGCGGAATATGTACGGTCACACCGTCCGCGTCTGCGCCTGGCTCAAACTGATAGCTCAAACGCAGCTTGAGATTGCCCTGATGCCAGAAGTTCGGGTAATCCAGCTTGCTGATTTTTTCCGCCCCTTCTTTGATCAACATGCTCTTTTCAAAGTTGAGCAAATCAGGCGTTTCGCGGCTGACTTTTTTCCACCAGCTATCGAAGTGACGAGCGGAGATTACATCGTGGCTGATGCGCTGGTCGTAGAACTCAAACAGCGTTTCGTCATCAACCAGAATATCGCGGCGACGTGATTTGTGTTCCAGCTCTTCCACTTCGGCCCGCAGTTTCAGGTTTTCACGGAAGAATGCGTGACGCGTCTGCCAGTCACCTTCCACCAGAGCGTGGCGAATAAAGAGTTCACGACATAACGCCGGATCGATCTGGCTGTAGTTGACCTTACGCGCAGCAACAATCGGCAAACCATAAACAGTGACTTTTTCCGTTGCCATCACCGCGCCCTGCGCCCGTTCCCAGTGCGGTTCGCTGTAGGTGCGTTTAATCAAATGCTGAGCAACTGGCTCCACCCATTCCGGGTCGATACGCGCAGCAATGCGCCCCCACAGGCGGCTGGTTTCTACCAGTTCCGCCACCATTACCCATTTAGGCGGTTTTTTGAATAAACCAGAACCGGGGAAGATGGAGAAACGCGCGTTACGTGCGCCGGTATATTCTTGTTTATCGGCATCTTTCATGCCGATATGGGAAAGCAAACCGGTCAGCAACGCAATGTGAATTTCGCGATACTCCGCCGGTTCGCTGTTAACCGGAATGCCAAGTTCTTTCACCACCTGACGCAACTGGGTGTAGATATCCTGCCATTCGCGCACGCGCAGATAGTTGAGATAATCGGTACGACACAGGCGACGGAAGGCGTTGGAAGAAAGCGCCTTTTGCTGCTCGCCAAGATAATTCCACAGATTCACAAACGCGAGAAAGTCAGACTCTTTGTCGTGGAAGCGACGATGTTTTTCGTCCGATGCCTGCTGTTTGTCCATCGGACGTTCGCGCGGATCCTGAATGGAGAGCGCGGACGTGATAATCATCGCCTCACGCACGCAGCCATGTTTTTGCGCTTCCAGCACCATACGCGCCAGACGTGGGTCGACAGGCAACTGCGAGAGCTGGCGACCGAGCGGCGTCAGTTTATAGGCGCTGGCCTGTTCATCAGTGGTGATCGCGCCCAGCTCTTCGAGCAGACGCACGCCATCCTGGATATTGCGTTTATCCGGTGCTTCGACAAACGGGAACGCAGCGATATCGCCCAGCCCCAGCGCGGTCATCTGCAAAATAACCGAGGCCAGGTTGGTACGCAGAATCTCCGGATCGGTAAACTCCGGGCGCGAGAGGAAATCGTCTTCGGAATAGAGACGAATACAGATCCCTTCGGACACACGACCACAGCGGCCTTTACGCTGATTGGCAGACGCCTGGGAAATCGGCTCAATCGGCAAACGCTGCACTTTGGTGCGATAGCTGTAGCGGCTGATACGCGCTGTACCGGGGTCGATAACGTATTTAATCCCCGGTACGGTCAGCGACGTTTCCGCGACGTTGGTCGCCAGCACAATGCGCCGTCCGCTGTGCGACTGGAATACCCTATTTTGTTCGCTGTTCGAAAGCCGCGCATAAAGCGGCAAGATTTCGGTATGGCGTAAGTTCAGCTTGTTCAGCGCATCGGCGGTATCGCGGATTTCCCGCTCGCCGCTCATAAAGATCAGAATGTCGCCATGGCTTTCCTGACTCAGTTCGTCTACGGCGTCAAAAATCGCCTGCAACTGATCGCGCTCGGTGTCATCGGCTTCTTCAACAATCGGGCGATAGCGCACTTCCACCGGATAGGTCCGACCGGAGACTTCAATAATCGGCGCATTATTAAAGTGGCGCGAAAAGCGTTCCGGGTCGATAGTCGCGGAAGTGATAATGATTTTTAGGTCAGGACGCCGCGGCAGCAACTCTTTCAAATAGCCGAGCAAAAAATCGATATTCAGGCTGCGTTCGTGCGCTTCGTCAATAATGATAGTGTCGTACTGCATCAGCAGGCGGTCTTGCTGGATCTCCGCCAGCAGGATACCGTCGGTCATCAGCTTGACCATCGTGTTATCACTTACGTGATCGCTGAAACGCACTTTGTAACCGATGCAACCGCCCGGCTCCGTTTTCAGCTCTTCCGCAATACGGTTCGCCACTGTTCTTGCCGCCAGACGACGCGGCTGGGTATGGCCGATCAGTCCTTTAATCCCGCGCCCCAGCTCCATACAGATTTTCGGTAACTGAGTCGTTTTACCAGAACCCGTTTCCCCGGCGACGATCACCACCTGGTGATCACGAATCGCTTCGAGAATGTCCTGTTTTTTCTGACTAACCGGTAAATTGTCAGGATAAGTAATTTCCGGTCGTGCCGCTTCACGCAGCAGGACTTTCCCTGCCGCCTGGTCAATCTCTTTCGCCATCTCCTGGAAAATGGCCTGTTGTGCATCAGGATTTTTAACCTTCTTCACGCCGTGCAGACGGCGAGAAAAACGCAGTCTGTCACGCAGCATCAGCGAATCCAGCCGCTGCTGCAAGGCCGTAAAGGTCAATTTTTGTTGTTCTGTCATAACGTTAGTGGGCAGTAGTCTGCCTGATTAATTTTCTTTTAAATGATAGATATAGAGTACCACATCGCGGCTTTCTATGCGTTGTTCAATAAATTCGAACATAGGCTTCGATTTATTGCGCTATCTCTGTGGCAGGATTGTGAATAAAGTGTCAACAAGCAACGGGGCATCGCCCATTCAAACATCTATAAGGAAACACCATGAGCAAGGTATTAGTTCTTAAATCCAGCATCCTGGCAGGGTACTCTCAGTCTAATCAGTTGTCCGATTATTTTGTTGAACAATGGCGCGAAAAGCACTCCGCTGATGAAATCACCGTTCGCGACCTGGCTGCAAATCCGATTCCGGTACTGGATGGCGAACTGGTTGGCGCTCTGCGTCCGAGCGATGCGCCGCTGACTCCGCGTCAGCAGGAAGCTCTGGCACTTTCCGATGAGTTGATTGCCGAGCTGAAAGCCCACGACGTTATCGTTATTGCGGCACCGATGTATAACTTCAACATCTCGACTCAGTTGAAAAACTATTTTGACCTGGTTGCCCGCGCAGGCGTTACTTTCCGCTATACCGAGAACGGTCCGGAAGGTCTGGTAACGGGTAAAAAAGCCATCGTTATTACCAGCCGCGGCGGGATCCACAAAGATGGACCAACGGACCTGGTGACGCCGTATCTGTCCACGTTCCTCGGCTTTATCGGCATTACCGATGTGAAATTTGTCTTCGCCGAAGGGATCGCATACGGTCCGGAAATGGCAGCGAAAGCACAGTCTGACGCAAAAGCAGCCATCGACAGCATTGTTTCTGCATAACCGGACACGGTCTTGATGTGGACTGTAGATATTCAGTCCACATCTCAATCCACTTACCTGTTTTCCCATAATCTCAGCATCGCTTTGTGCTCGTCTGTCAGCACAATCTGCGGGCGTCTGGCTCGAATATAGCTAATCGCTTCATTAACGGTTTTACAGTGTCCGTAACATAACAACCATGCCGCCACCACCAGCGCACTGCGCGATAATCCCAATGCACAATGGACCAGAACGCTGCCTTGCTCTTCGCGTAATGTTTCCAGCATCGCCACGGCCTGTCGGAGCTCCCCCTCTTCCGGAACCACCAGATCCAGCATCGGTACACAAAAATAGAGTCGATCTTTTGTGGCTCGTCCGCGAGGGAATTCAAAGGTGACGTCCAGAACCGCATTCTGTGCCGGAATATGTCGTGGAAACGCCCCTAAATAAACACCAGCAGTAATTTTGCTCACCGGCTCCAGGCGAAGACAAGACCAACGCATAGACAGCCACATCCCGATACGCCAGGGCAATGTCAGCCAGTAAACGGCGGGCGGGAGTTTCCCCTGACTATCTTTCCCTGTTGTTATCGCGCCAAGCCCACCGTACCCACGGCCAATGATGAATAGCGATAATACTGGCCAACATAACCAGACTGACCACCATAACTGAAGCATTATCATTAGCTCCATCAACACAATGCACGAGCCCGCGCCTACGACATATGGCAGTGCTATTTTGATTCGACGTTGATCAGGTTTCTGATAATTCCAACGACGGTCGACGGGCACCATCCAGTCAATTAACATACCTACCGCCAGCCCCGTGATGACATCAATAAAATGATGCTGCCAGGTCGTCAGCGTCGAAATGGCGATGAGTAAAAACCATCCGCCGCAGACTTTACGCCACCTCACAGCCAGATGCTGACGAAAGTGACGCCAAAGTAGCCAGCAGAGAATAATATGCAGCGAAGGAGACTGGTTATAAGGCAGATCAAACAGTTCAAGTTGCGAAAATAGCCATCCTGTCACCCCACTCACTTCAGGAAGGATAAAACTAAACTTCAGCGGGTAGAGAAAAAAACCGCAGCAGGCCATTACCGTTGCCAGAATAAGCCGGTGGACAAGTCGGCGCTGTTCGAATGTCGTGCTACAAACGAACAGCGAAAATCCATATAAAAGATCCAGACTCCAGTAAGGAACAATAGTCCAGGGAAGAAAAGGGATCGCCGTTTCCCAACCGAATACCTGACTGGGAATATCATGGCTGTTAAGGTCCTGAACCGCGGTGAACTGATTAAGAGATCCATAGGTGAAGAAGAAAAACGGGGCCAGCAACAATAACCAGCCAGCGCCTTGTAGCAATACGTTCCGACGTTCAGTTATCACGACGCACCGCCATCGAAACCGTAAAAATACCCCACTCATCAATCCGTTGTGTGCATTTATCAAATCCGGCATCACGCACGAGTGAATCCATCTCCCCTTGCGAACGCACGCGCATTACCCACGGTTTACCATCTTTATGACTGGTTAACACCCCGGCAATCATCTCCAGTTGAGGGTGCCACGGCTGCCCGGTGTAGATGAGAATGCCGCCCGGTTCGATGGCATTGGCAAGACCTGCGAGTGAGTTTTTTACCTGCTCATTTTCGGGAAACAGCTCATACAGTCCAGAGACAATCGCCAGCGTAGGCCGCGGAGTTAACGCGCTGAGTTCCTCCGGGTTAAACGCATCGCCCTGTTCAAAACGCACCCGCCCAGACATTCCCCGTTGGGCAATCATCTCTTGCCCCTGTGCAACATTTAACTCACTGTAATCACGTAATAAAATATCGCTTACGGCAGGCTCGTTTGCCAGTGCATCCAGTACATAGCGCCCATGCCCTGCGGCAATGTCAACCACGCGGACGGCTAAACCTTTGGCGTGGAGATCGGCAACGGCTTGTTTAATCAGTATTTGTAAATGGGTTTTGCGCTGGCGAATACCGCGCCAGCCAACACTGTTCAGGTAGATTTTGTCGATTAAGCGCCCGAATGCGTTACTACCTTGCGGTTGATTTTGATAGACATAATCCAGCGAACTGCCTGAATCAAAGCCGGTGCTCATTCCGAGATGCAGGCCCGAAGAGTGCGTCCCGAACAATTTCATCGCCTTTCGCATAAAGCGATACGCTAAATCAACCGGCGATAATGGCACGGGTCCACCAGAAAGTAGCCGCCATCGATCCGCTGATGGTCCTGTGCAGTCTTCATGCTGATAATCAAATTTTTGCGATTTGTTAGCATATAAACGACTAATAAAGCTTTGCATTTTTTCAAATGCCAGCGCCCTGTTCTCTTCACCCAACGTGTCGTGATAAAAGCCTGGCAGCAGATGCAGCTCTTTCAGAGGGCTACGTAATCTCTGATAAAAATCAATCTGCGGTTGGCGATGCACCACATAGTCATCGCCTGATATCAGAAGTTGCGTGGGGAGCGTAATCGCCGCCGCATCTCTAATAATACGTTCAGACGTTTTGTAGAGATCGAGCAAGATATTAACGACAATCGCCCGTGTGATCAGCGGATCATTATTGAAACTCGCCCCCCGTTGCCGATCGTGGGTCAAATAGCGTCCTTTCACATAGGAATTAATAAAAAACAGACCACGCAGACGATGCCATAACGCCAGCGCAGGACGTGCCAGCGGCACATACAATTTAACCTTAAAGGCCGGAGAAGCCAGCACCAGCCCGCGAATTGCAGGTGCATAATCATGAATCCATGTGGCAACCAGCACTGCGCCGACGCTTTGCGCGATCACTACCACCTCTTCCAGTCCAACCTGGCTGTCGCTGGCAGCAAAACGGACAAATTCATCGACATCCCGCACTGAACGCGCAAGAGATGGGCTATAACCACGCGGCCCCGAACTTTTTCCATGCCCTCGGGCATCCCAGGCATAAAAAGCAGTATCTGGCATCGCCAGTTCATCAACGAGATGTTGTAGACGACCAGAATGTTCATGCCCGCGATGAAATAAGACGATGACCTTTTTCGCCCCGGGCTGTAAAGCGGGCCAGTGCCGATAAAACAACGCTGTATTATCACTGGTGGTAAAAAAATGTTCCCCAGGGATGCGTGAATTTTCCATTTTCTCTATTTTCCTTCAGTAACAGCAGTAGCGTATAAAATAAAAAAATACCGGAGCGGTGAAAATTAATGAGTCAATCCTGTCAAGGAGTCCGCCATGTCCTGGCAATAGTTTTCCGCTATCTTTAACACCAATATCTCGTTTGATGGCTGACATCACGACATCGCCGCAAAAACCACTAATACCAATTAACAAACCCGCTAATAATGCCTGTAATGTATTTAGCGGTGTCAGTAACGGTCCGATAATCAGTGACGCAATCATGATGGTGATGACGCCGCCCATCAGACCTTCCAATGTTTTTCCCGGGCTGACTTTAGGGACCACTTTTCTTCTGCCGCAGGATTTTCCCCATAAATACTGTGCAATATCGTTTGACTCGGTTAATGCCAAAAGAAATAACACCAGTAACGCCCCGCCCTGGATATTTGTGGTTGGCAACATTAATAACCAGGCGGCATGACTCAAGGCGAAAACGGTCATTATCCAGCCCCAAAAAATGGCGCTCACGGTATGCAGAAAACCAGAGGGGTCACCCACTAAAACTTGCCCGGTGGCTAATATCAGAAACCCAGCCAAAGGTATAAATAACAGAAACAGCTCAAAGCAATTAAAACCGATAAGCAAATAGTTAAGAGGAATACCCCAATATAACCAACGCGGAAAATGTACAGATATAAGCGTACAATATTCTTTCAATGCCAGAAAACTTATCAGCGCAAAAAACGTCAACGTCATCCAGCGTGGACCTGAAATCACCATTGAAAAACAAATGACGATGCCCCACCAGGTACGAATACGTAATGTAACCTCACCCCCTTTTCTCTCCGGTAACCGCCATAGCAGAAAACGGTTTATCAGCGTTGCTAAAATTAACAACGCGAAAAGTGTTGCCAGAGATTTTTCCAGCATTATATTTCAGCGCTCATAAGAAGCACACTCCGACAACGATTAATCGCAGTCCAGAGAAGCAGAATTGAAGCAATGCTCCATAAAAGATTATTCCACTGCATCCACTGTGGATAAATGGCAACGGCCAGACCCCACAGACCAAATATTAACGCGCGATTGCTTTTGCCAAATGGACCGGCATAACTGCGAACACCGTTAATCGTCTGCGCGAGTAAACCGCAAAACTCGGTCAATATGGTGCAAAATAACATGAGTATCACGAGTGATGCGTTACTTTCCGGTAAAAATAAAAATGTTAAATAGAGCGCAATATCGGAAATAACATCACCAGTCTCATTCAAAATTGCCCCAAGCCGTGTTTGCTGATTGCACTCACGCGCCAACATGCCATCCAGCGCATTGAGCGCCATACGGATAAAAAGCACGATGGGCAATAGCATAAAGAGAATGGGTTGTGCCACCAACATCAACAGCAATCCGGTAAGAAGAGAAAGCGCCAGTGCAGCAAGAGTGATGTGATTCGCTGTAACGTGGTGCTTGTAAAGCCAAAACATCGTCGGCCTTAACAGCGACTGAAAGAGCGGTTTTATCTGGTAGAGCGTCATTATCAATCCTTGATAATTCGGTTTGCGCTATGGTGCATCAATTCCCCTGACGGAGATATCGCAACACGCCGCTTCATTAAAAATTCAGAATATATCAAGGTATTGGGGACTCACTGTCAGGAATAATTATCCCCAATTAATCAAAGGGTTAAGAAATATTACGTTGTGGATCAAATACAACTCATCAAGTTTTCTCATCGCTTGTTCCCGTATTGCGCGCGTCTTACCGTTAAGCGCCAGCTGGCGGACTAAATCCAGTTCAGGGTTAACAAGCTCTAACGCCAGCAAAGGATCACGTTTCAGCCTCGCCTTTAATACATCAACTGGAAAACGGGGATTATTCATCGCCACAATCCACCACTCGGGATCAATTTCTGCCGCCAGTACTGCAGGCGGTGTGTGGCGGTTGTTAAGTGCGCCGAACTTGAAAAATGTGAGATTGCTTTTCGCCAGTGTACTCCACCATATACGATCCGGTTGTTTTGCCAGTACATCCAGTTGTGCTAACGCATCGGGGTCGAGTGCAATAATAGACGCGTAATGCTTCATCAACCTGCGCACGGGAGCTGTTTTCCTGCCTCAGAAAAAACTTCGCCCAAATATCATTGCGTGGCGTATTTTGCTGTAATTCCTTGAGGACAACAGCGGGTAAATTATCCCAACTAACTAATGCACTCTCTAAAAAGTCCCAGTCTTCCAAACGTATCAGGGCTGTGGCATTTAATAGCATCTGATCATCAACTTCACCGTGGCTGATAAGCTCAGACAAAATCATATCAGCGCTGGTTTCATACGCAGCTGAATCTGCTTTCGGATTATTTTTCCGATGCGATAAAGCACGTTGCCAAATTTTTTGTTTCATCGACGTGCTCAGATACTGATTTTTCGCCAGATTACTCCACCCCTCAGGATCGTTGAAACGTGTCAATAACCGTTGTAGAGCAGCGTCAGAGTGAATTACCTGCATATCCCGACAGCAAAAGTAGGCAGGGGATTTTTTCTCCATCCTTTTAACAAAATTAAACTGTAAGTTATCTGGCAATGCTAAAAATAACACACGTATTAGATCATCGTCATTCTCGAATTTTTGGTATAAATAGGCTGCAACTTTGTCACTCTCTTGTGGCGTCATCCGCAATAATTGACCATGGTGTTTCATCTCTGCCAGCTTGAACGCTAAGCTTGTGACAACATTGTTTGATGAATCGTTCGCCAACTGCATTGCCTGATTGTAGGTGAGTTGTCCTCCAGCACCGACCTGACGAATAGAGGAATCATCACTGCGGATATAGCCATCAATAATGGATTCAGGCAATAACCACGCATCTTTATAAAGCTCCTGAATGATCATATCCCAATCTCTTTTCGCCAGAGTCATTACGATATCCAGAGGGAGATTTTCACGTAGCGCAAGATTCAACGGACCGACACCATCAGGTAGACGACTCATTCGCGTCATTATTTCGACAGAGAGCGGTTCACGGTCGAGCAACCCCAGAACAACAGGCTGGTAACCCAATTGCTGATCGGTCAACTCCAGAATCTCATTGTCAGGCATATATCTCGCCATACTTTCAATCGTTTGTTCATCATTGCTATTAATAAGTTGTTTGCGTAGGTTAGCTGAAATTCCTTTAAGCCTTGGGAGAGTTCGGATTATGGCAAGATCAAATGTCGCAATATCTCGTCCTTCAAATGCAGCAACGTTGCCTTCATCCAGCATTTGCAATTCCTGCACTAACTCAGGAGAAGGCTTAGGGCGAAACAGCGCTTCTTTTTTCATCTGATTACAGACATTCCCTGCCATGCGAATATTGCTTCGCTTAAAAATTTCTTTCAGAGCATCTTCATCATTTATTAGACCCCAATAATATGCATCAGGATTTATTATCATCAGCGCTTTTTTGACATTTTCAGTGTCATTTTTGTCACTCGCACGGACCATGAATTCACTATTTGTCGAAGACGCAACAACAGGTGCAATTATGTCATTGATAAATATCCCACGCGCATTAATACTCCCCTTAATCGTAGACGGATTATCGTAATATGAGTCGATAAATACCAGTCCACTTGCATTTATCGAACCGGTAATTAACAGTGGTGAATCCGTAACTATATTCGTTGCCGTCACGTTACCGAGAATAACCCATGGATTAGAAAGAGAGAAAGTGGAAATATTTCCTTTGACTGTCAAATTGCCAAGAACAATCAATTTTTGATTACTCTCTATATTACCTTCTACCACTAAATCGCCACGATGCACTTTCCAGTCCGATGCAGATAAACCGAAGGGGACAAGATTCACGCTACTGTTGATAGCTTGTTCAACTTGTTGTTTATCTTCAGCGGTAGCCGCAGAAAAAAATTGTTCAATATCAACTGCATTTGCAACACATCGAAGTTCCGCCTGTACTGGAAGACTCAGCATAAACAGGGGAAGTAAACCTATCCAGCCGCAAATCCTGGCCTTAAACATATGCACTCCATGCCATTAAAAAAGAAACAAAAGGGAAATGCATCTTTCCCTTTTGTATATTCGTTATTCTCGCGAAATACCATCCAACGTAGACAACACTTCCTCAGAAAGTTGCAATTTTTCAGCAGCCATATTCTCCCGTAAATGCGCAACCGAAGACGTCCCTGGGATCAGCAAAATATTCGGTGAACGCTGTAACAGCCACGCCAGCGCCACCTGCATTGGTGTTGCACCCAGGCTCGCAGCAACATCGGAAAGTGTGGACGATTGCAGCGGTGTAAAGCCCCCGAGCGGGAAGAACGGCACGTAGGCAATGCCATCGTGGGCCAAAGCATCAATCATTGCATCATCAGCACGGTGCGCGATGTTGTATTCGTTTTGCACACAGACAATTTCGGCAATCTTGCGCGCCTCTGCAACCTGCGTCGGTGTGACGTTGCTCAGGCCAATATGTTTTACCAGGCCTTGTTGTTGCATCTCTGCCAGCACGGTCAGGCTGGCCTCAATCGATCCTTCCGCTGGGCCATGACCATCCCCCATCATAACGCGCAGGTTAACCACATCCAGCACGTCCAGCCCGAGATTACGTAGATTATCGTGCACCGCTTTTTGCAGCTCTGCCGGAGAAAATGCGGGCAACCAGGATGCGTCCTCTCCACGCCGCGCACCAATTTTAGTGACAATTGTCAGGTCGTCAGAGTAAGGATAAAGCGCTTCGCGGATAATCTGATTGGTGACGTGCGGACCATAAAAGTCGCTGGTATCAATATGATTGACGCCCAATGCCAGCGCCTCACGCAGCACGGTTATAGCGACGTGGCGATCTCGTGGGGGGCCAAAAACTCCAGGACCTGCCAGTTGCATCGCGCCATAACCAAGACGGTTAACGGATTTTGTACCGAGAGTAAATGTATTGCTGCTCATCGCACCCTGCCCTGTAATAAAACGGATTAAGAAAAATCAGTATAGAAACGAAAAGAGATAAATAATGCGAAGGTGTAAACAAGATTACTGGATGAGTTGCTCTATTGTCCTGAAAGACACAAAACAAAACGCGTCACGTACCACATCCGGCAATAAAAAAACCGCAACCTGTATCAGCGTTGCGGTTTAGGGATCACATGCTAAAAATTAGAACGTTTTCTTGAAGTTCAGCATCACGCCTTTATCGCTGATGCCATCCTCTTTCCAGTTGTACGCATCCAGATTCAGCGAACTTTCTTTGCTGCTGTACTTCACGCCGACGCTTGTCAGGCTATTGATGCCGCCGCCCTTCTGACCGTCATCGACGTTAAAGTGCTGACTGCCTGCGCCTGCCAGGCTTGCCGTACGCTGGCTCTTCGCGTAGCTCAGGTTCGGCCCGCCTTCCAGCGTAGCGCTAGCGCTCCAGCCGTCTTTACCTGCGTAGTCCAGTTTCAGCCCGACGATGCTGTCCACCGCCGTTTCGCTGCCACTGTTCATATTCAGGTTAAAGTCTCCGGCATTGCGCTCCTGATAGCCACCTTCCAGTGTGTGACGCAGTTTTACACCCGCATATGGCGTAACCTTCAGTCCTTCGCTCGGTTCGAAAGTCTTCGCCCCTTCGCTGCGGAACTCCAGGTACTGCTGTTTCACGTCGGTATCAGCCGTTTTGTTCGTGTTGCCAAATGCAATCGAGCGGCTGCTGTCAAGGTTGTGAACGTCGTAACGCAAGGCGTTATTCCAGTTCATGCCGTTATCGAACGACATCTGATGTTTCAGGCCAAAAAACTGGCTATAACCGCCTGTAACGCCATTATCACCCGCTTTCTGCGCACCATCACCATCGAGACGAGCGATACCGTACTCCAGACTCATCGTCTGGCTTTCGCTCAGGTCGATAGTTTTACGCAATGCCAGCATGTCGTATTCGGTATTATTACCTAACTCGGCACGCGGATCGCCTTTCGCGACAACGTTGAACGCCAGACCGTTACCCACTTTCGGCGCGGCATCTGCCAGCATACTAAAGCGGTTGCTTAACACGCGCGCTTCGCGGAATACCGTGGTCGCCTGGCTACCGCTGACCTGTTTCAGAGCACTGTTCAGTTCAGCAGTCGTGCCGACGTTCAGGCTGGTAAACAGTTCGTTGTTGGTGTAACCCGCATCCAGTGCTTTCGCGATGTCATTCACCGAGGCATCTGTTGCCACATCGGTGTAGGCATTTTTGCTCATGGTGACGTCAACGTTACCGCTGGCATCGGTGCTGCCTTTGGCAGTCCATACCACGGACGTTGAGGTGATGGCGTCAGCGTCGGTCAGGTTGCTACCTTCCACTACGTTATCAAAACTCACAGTGGTGTCTGCCGTACCAGCGGTAAAGCCCGTGTTAATCTCCACGCCGTTCATGCTGGCATTGTTAACCTTCAGCTTCCCGGCGCTGCCGTTAACGTTGGTACCGACGACATAGCCGTTGAGGTTGTTCATGCTGCCACCAGCCTCATCACTTCCCGACGTTACACTAACCGTATTGGGCTTCGGCACATCCGGCAACGTATAGTCGCCATAATGCACTTCGCTGCTATTACCGTTGTTACCGTTCATACCTTCAACATTGATGCTGTCGCCCTGCTTGATCAGTCCAGAACCCGTAACCCCATCGGCAATCACCACCGTGCCGTTGTTAACCACATGACCTACTGTACCCAGTACGCTAAATGCAAACGAGTCATTGGCGAAGATATTGATGGTGCCGTTGTTTTCGATTACCGCATCCGCCGTGGCGTTGGCATCGAGTTGCATACCGATCATACCCGTGTCAGTAGTGCCTGCGGTACCGAGGTTGATGGTGCCATTGTTAACCAGCTGCGCGTTCTTATCACCTTCCATAGCCACAGCACCGGTGCCGCTGATGTTCATGATGCCGTCATTCTGGGCAATAAAGTTGCTGTGGGTGACTTTCACGGCACTGGCGCTGTCGTGATCGAAGTTGATGACCCCGTTATCCTGGTTCCAGAAGAAGGCATTCTGATCGCCGGCATTATTAGCGCTGACTACCAGTGACTTCGCAGAAACATCAATCGTTCCGTCATTGATAAAACGACCATTTCCGCCCCACATATTAACGGCTCCGTTGTGGGAAGAATTACTGATGTTCATGTGACCGGTATTATAAAGCGTACCGGACTGGTTGATGTGCACAGCATTCTTGTCGTTATCAAGAATAAACTCGCCGCGGTTATTGAAAGCTGAATTATTATTAACTTCCAGCATCCCGGTGTTGTTACCCTCACTACTACTTCCGAGGTTCCAGGTTCCTTCGTTATTTGCCACTGCAGTACCTGTCAGCGCAGCACCTCTCATAATCGCCCCGTCAGTTTGATTATTAAAGACCCCGCCAGCCGACATCATCCGCCCTGTTACACTGCCACTATTATTGAATACCCCCGCGTTCTGCACGATTTTATTGATGGTTCCGGTGTTGTTCACTAACGAACTATCAGCACCAGCATTCATGGTAATTTGCGCAGTCATTTCTCCGGCATTATTGAGGATTCCACCGCTAACATCGACGTTATTCGTCATCACCCCGGCATTTTTAATGACGGCACCCTTGTCAAGTTTTACTAAGTTATTGATGATGCCACCGCTGGTATTTTCCAGAAGACCGCTTGATACCGTAATTTGATCACCGGAAAGCGTTCCGCTATTAACAACATTCCCAGCCAGCTTATCAGTCACAGCAGCAGATTTATTTAGCGTTACAGTTTCTCCGCTTCGTGTAATCGTATCGCCACCGGTATAGATCAGTGAGGTGAAATCATCTGTATTATTGTACTCATTCCCCGATTGGCACACGCCGAAAGTGCAGATTGTACCATAGTTAACAATTGTTCCTGTGCCATCGTTATAAAACGCCTGACCAGTACCAACATTGATATTGATAACACCCGTCTGGTCGTTGATAGCAGTACCATGCTCATAAACAGCCATCCCTACCAGAGTATTTGCTGCCAGACTATCGTCATAATTACCATTTTTTTCGAGGTTAATCGTCCCCTGGTTAATAACTGTATTGCTGGCGCCATAGGCCGCCATACCTGCGCCGGCGTTATAAATAGTTATAACACCGCCCAATTGGTTAATTGCTGTTGCATTTTTCCCTGCACCACTATAACTATCAGTACCAACTCCCACACCTGTACCGAAGTCAATGGCGCTGTTGCTAGCTATATCTCGCATTGCGGTAGTGTCATTTGCATGTACCCACATAGAATCCAGTGTAATTTTACCCTGATTTTCTGCTGTTGAATCTGCTATAGCAAGCATGCCGACACTACCACGACCATACAAATCAATGATGCCGCTGTCAGTATTGATAATTGTGCTATTCGATTGAGCGACTAACCCTGTTATGCTACTGACATCGTTATTAAAAATAAATGAATTCGATGTGCCCGTTGAATACTTGTTAAATACGCTATGTTGTTCCGTCACTTTACCTGTGATCGTACCTGCATTAGTGGCGCTCCCTCCGTTAGTAGCCAGTAAAACAATGGGAGACGGTGCCGGATCTTTACCATTTTGTAATAACGAGATCGTGCCACTATTTATACCTGTTGTATTTTCACCAGTAACAAAAGCAAAACCTAAATTCTGAATTTCAACAGTACCTTTATTAACAATTTTCGCACCGGAATCAGCATAAGTAAGTTCTGGGGTTCTTGTCCCATGATGTTCAAAACTGTCAATATCCTGCATTGTTAGCGTAGCGCCACTGCCAATTTCCAGCAAAGCTTTATCCTGTACCCGAATAACCCCGGCAAACCCCAGAGGGAATTCTCCGCTGATTGTCGTATCTCCATTCAGATATACCGACGACTCACCACTAACGACAATAACGCTGGTATAACTATATCCTGTGCGCAAGGAAGCAACCTGCGACCCATCTGCAAGCGCGTTTTTCTCTCCAATCAGTTCAAGTCCACCATTCATATTAACGGTATTGCCATCGCCAATCACAACCAGACCTGACGTTTTCTCTGCGCTGCCATCAAATAAATTACTCTGACGAGAAGTAACCTCACTGTCTGATACAACAGTTAACTTTCCATCCAGCGTCACGTTATTATCACTGCCGTAAACGTTGATACCCACGGATGGATCGAAGAAATATTCCGCCGCATTGTCTGCGGTTTTATCCTTATCAACCAGAACGTTACCAGTGATATTCACTGTATTCGCATCGCCAGAAACGTTTATGCCCGTCGCTTTCTGCCCGACCACTTTTAGATCTTTTGCTGCCAGCGTCACGCTGTTATTGTTGCCATTAAGATCTACCCCGGTCGAGAAATCGCCAACCTGCATACTGCCTGCCAGCGAAACCTTCCCACTGTTGGTTGTGATGCTGAACCCTGTCGCTTCATTGCTAACGTTAACATCACCCGTATTGGATACTGTTGCCCCCTCACCGTTGATGAGCACGCCAATCGATCCAGTATCGGAAACAACAATATCTCCTTTGTTGTTAACCGTGCCGTTGTCACCAATGTTCTCAACACCATGCGCACCGCCTGTAACAGTCAGGCTACCATCCAGATTTACAATGCCGATATTGCCCGCGATTTTGGTACCCGTGGAATCTTTTCCATCAACAGTGGTTTTTCCACTGTTATTCGCGGTGGCGTCGTTACCGTTGATCTGAGTGCCGGTGCCGCCATTGGTGATAGTGCTCTCGCCTTCGTTATTGACGATGGCCTGGTCGCCGTCAATCTGGATACCGATGGACTCCGGATCGGTGACGGTCATGGTGCCCTTGTTATCCACCGTTGCGCTGTCGCCGGTGATATCAATACCGTGACCGCCGCCGCTGACATCCAGATCGCCGTCCTGAATCACCTTCCCGTTATTGCCAGCAATTTCCGTACCGGTGGAATCCTTGCCGTCAACGGTGGTTTTGCCGTTGTTGTTTGCCGTGGCGTCATCACCGTTAATCTGCGTGCCGGTGCCACCGTTGGTGATGGCGCTCTCGCCTTCGTTGTTAACAACCGCCTGGTCGCCGTCAACCTGGATACCGATGGACTCCGGATCGGTGACGGTCATGGTGCCCTTGTTATCCACCGTTGCGCTGTCGCCGGTGATATCAATACCGTGACCGCCGCCGCTGACATCCAGATCGCCGTCCTGAATAACTTTTCCGTTATTACCGTTGATTTCCGTACCGGTGGAATCCTTGCCGTCAACGGTGGTTTTGCCGTTGTTGTTTGCCGTGGCGTCATCACCATTAATCTGGGTGCCGGTGCCACCGTTGGTGATGGTGCTCTCGCCTTCGTTATTGACGATGGCCTTGTCACCGTCGATCTGGATACCCATGGACTCCGGATCGGTGACGGTCATGGTGCCCTTGTTATCCACCGTCGCGCTGTCGCCGGTGATATCAATCCCGTGACCACCGCCGCTGACATCCAGATCGCCGTCCTGAATCACTTTCCCGTTATTACCGTTGATTTCCGTACCGGTGGAATCCTTGCCGTCAACGATGGTTTTGCCGTTGTTGTTTGCTGTGGCGTCGTCACCGTTAATCTGTGTGCCGGTGCCACCGTTGGTGATGGTGCTCTCGCCTTCGTTATTAACAACCGCCTTGTCGCCGTCAATCTGGATACCCATGGACTCCGGATCGGTGACGGTCATGGTGCCCTTGTTATCCACCGTCGCGCTGTCGCCGGTGATATCAATACCGTGACCGCCGCCGCTGACATCCAGATCGCCGTCCTGAATCACTTTCCCGTTATTACCGTTGATTTCCGTACCGGTGGAATCTTTACCGTCAACGGTGGTTTTGCCATTGTTGTTTACTGTGGCATTATCACCCGTAATAACAAGCTCACCGTTGTGATTATATTGCCACTTCGTTGCGCCATCTGCGCTCACCCCTTCAAGGGCAACAGTGTTATTCGCTTCATCAATCTGCCAAAGATTAATCGTTGCCTTACGACCATTGCTATCTTGCAGAGATATAGTCCCGTCAGCATTCTCGGTATAAGTAAAAACTGAATCGCGAATAGTTAACGTTTTTTCTGTTTTATCGAGAATAACGTCATTATTAAACGAAACCGGTTTGGGAGGTGTAGGCGTATCATCCGGATCGTCCGGTATTATCTCATCTCCGCCAGGGTAATGACTCCAACTTATTGATAGTGTTTTATGTTCAGATAATGCCCGATGACTTTGTCATGCAGCTCCACCGATTTTGAGAACGACAGCGACTTCCGTCCCAGCCGTGCCAGGTGCTGCCTCAGATTCAGGTTATGCCGCTCAATTCGCTGCGTATATCGCTTGCTGATTACGTGCAGCTTTCCCTTCAGGCGGGATTCATACAGCGGCCAGCCATCCGTCATCCATATCACCACGTCAAAGGGTGACAGCAGGCTCATAAGACGCCCCAGCGTCGCCATAGTGCGTTCACCGAATACGTGCGCAACAACCGTCTTCCGGAGCCTGTCATACGCGTAAAACAGCCAGCGCTGGCGCGATTTAGCCCCGACATAGCCCCACTGTTCGTCCATTTCCGCGCAGACGATGACGTCACTGCCCGGCTGTATGCGCGAGGTTACCGACTGCGGCCTGAGTTTTTTAAGTGACGTAAAATCGTGTTGAGGCCAACGCCCATAATGCGGGCTGTTGCCCGGCATCCAACGCCATTCATGGCCATATCAATGATTTTCTGGTGCGTACCGGGTTGAGAAGCGGTGTAAGTGAACTGCAGTTGCCATGTTTTACGGCAGTGAGAGCAGAGATAGCGCTGATGTCCGGCGGTGCTTTTGCCGTTACGCACCACCCCGTCAGTAGCTGAACAGGAGGGACAGCTGATAGAAACAGAAGCCACTGGAGCACCTCAAAAACACCATCATACACTAAATCAGTAAGTTGGCAGCATCACCGCCGCAGATGATGAAAAACTGGCAGGCATCGGCTTTCATTGGGGATTTTCTGACCAGAGTCATTTTTCAACGGTATTTAAGCAACGCTTTGGGATGACGCCAGGCGAGTATCGACGTAAATTCCGCTAACTAATTGGCGTTGCATGTACTGCAACGCCAATTAGTTAAAACAGATATTTGACTATGCATTTTTCAGGGCAAAAGGCAATTTGACAGGAGTTTTTGAATATTCACCTTGTTTCAGGAAAATAGATCAATCGCCTTCTCCTGTAGCGTTATCCCGATATTGCGGTTTTGCTATTAAAATTTTCGCACCCATTTACCGTTTATCCCTTGTACATATTCCCCCGGTTTGGCCCGAGCTACGAGCTTTTGCCCGGCGAGTTTCGCGATATCATCTACCGACACATTATTTTGCTTTGCCAGTTGTTGGTAACTCGCTTTACGTTCGGCATTAATGTCGGCTACTAATTTCTCTGTTTCAGCATCCGTTTTCAGCGCAACCAGATAACCGTAAAATGTTTCACCTACCCGCCCCTGAGTTCTGGCTTCATCCAGAGTCAATGCCATTACATTGCTGCTTACCAGCCCAACAAGAAACGCACAAAGAAGTAATGTTTTCTTCATCATCACCTCAGAAAAGATCGCTACGAGTTTCAAGCAGCTCTTCGACATCTTTGTCTGCCTTGATGATGATCTCATGCTCAATTTTAACGTTCATATTGATAGTGATCGGTTCCTTAGGTGCAGCGACTTCAATGCGAGGCGTACAGCCAACCAGCATAAAAGATGACGTCAACGCAGCCAGTAAAATTTTCATTGTTTTTCCTCACACTCTTTTCCTTGCGGACAGTCATTTCCCGGCAGACGTACGTTCTGCTCCAACCATGCCTGGAGATTATCGCCAAAGCGTAAACTGCGCCACAGCGTAAAAATATTCTCTTCATGATGGTAATTAAGGTTTACCGTACCGCTTTTACCATCAACGCGACTGGTACCTGTAATGTTGGCCTGCATGGTTAATAAACCGAGATTATCTAAGTTAATTTTTGTCGATGACCGGCTAATTTCCATATAGCGCAACCAGTTAATTGCTGAACCCGCAGTCATATTGTCTTTCACCACTGCATCTGCGGTGTCTTTATCCAGCCGCAAGGTCATTGGCCCGCTATTTGCCAGCCAACCATCTTTCACTATCCATTTTTCGTTGTTTAGCCATAACGGCAATGCACCACTAAATGCCCCGGACATGGCGAATTGTTTCGGATTGACGGCGCTAACCAGTTCGCTGGATGAGAGATTATTCAGCCGCAACAGCGCCGGGTCATGTTGCGGCATACGTAATTGTTTCATCAGCACGTTACCGCCTAACACATCGACGCTAACATCAGTCAACAGCAAGGGTTCTTCTTCAGTCCACGGATAACGCCCTTGCAAATCAGCCGTAATATTTTTCGCTGTCACCAGATTAATCACTTCGGCAATTCGCAACGTAACGGGGCCGCGAGTCCCCAGATGCCAGGCTCCATCGGCAAAACGGAAAGGCAGGACAAAATCGACACCGTTAACCTGATTATCTGGCATCCAGGCACTACCGCCTTTCAACACGCCGTGCCCTCCCGCGCGGAATCCTTGTTCAGGCGCAGCAGAAAATGCAACCTGAGCATACAGTTCACCATCGCGTAAGTTCATCTTCCAGTCGGGTGGCACCAGCGGCTGGAATACGGTCAGTGATTGTTTAGGCCACCAGGCGTTACCGCGCAGACGAATACCGTCCCAGCGACCATTTACCCGAACCGGGCCAATCTCACCAGCATGTAAATCGCCTTTAAAGAGGAAATAGGTAGGATCGCGCCCATCGACGCTAAATTTTAAGGTTGATGGCGGTAACACACTGCCGCCAGTGAACAGCGTTTGCCCGGCGTCCAGTGACAGCGCGCCGCTAAAGGAGGGATGCTGTGCGTCACGTACCCAGACGATGGGCTTGTCGAGAATTAATCGCGGCTTTTCTACCGTCATCGTACCGTATTGTAACTGGTCGAAACCGGTGGAGAGATCGGTCAGCGTAATCGTGCTGTCATGCCACTCACCTTTTCCTGCGACATCCCAGGTGGCATTCATCGGTGTAAAACTCCCTTTTCCCCAGTAGCGCCACTGCCAGCGGCCAGCGTCAGGGAGAAAATCATTCGCCAGCCCATCCATATGCAGCACGAAATCGCCCAGTTCATTTTCATGCGCCTGCAAGATGGCCTGCAAACGTCCGTCAACACCACGTTGGGTGACTTTTACACCCGCTAAAGGCCAGCGGATTTCATCGATGTCCAGCGAATCGATGACTCTTCCCTTTGAACGAAGTAACGCGCCTGGCTCAAAGGTCAGCGTTGGGTCAGTCAGACTTCCACTTAGCTGCGCGGGTAAGCGGGCATATAAAATGAGGTCCGCCTGTTTCGCTTCACCGGTCAGCTGCAGAGGCAGCTGGCTGTTATCCATGCTTAATTTTCCTGGGCCAAAATTTAGCACCGCGTTGCCTTTACCCGCTTGCCCCTGGGTCAGCACACTCAGTCGTCCGCTGATCAGAGCGTTCTCAAGCCCTGCCTGCCAGTTGTCGACTTTGACACCCAGTCGGCCACTCAAAGGAAAACCTGCATACGGCCAACTCCAGCGACCATCGCTTACGGTCAATTGTTGACGAGTAATTTGCCACGGCAAATCGAGCAACGGATCGCCGTTATCCCGTGCCAGCACAATCAATTGCCCGCTATTTTCCTGCCAGTCCAGCTCTGCATCCACCAGTGACGGTTCCTGCGGCAAGTTTAACGTCGCAGTAGCATGCCCACTTACAGGAAGTCCATCCGGCACGAGCGGCATAGTAAATTCCCCCACCAGTTTAACCGGCGGCTGATTTTCAAACGCGACGACATCCAGTTCGCTGACTGTAAGTTGTTGCCCTTTCAGCTGGCCTTGAAATTTAACTTTTTCGCCCTGATAACGCAGTTGCTGGATATCAGAGGTTAATGCGAGAGAGAGTTTTCCCTGCCATTCCTGCCAGGGAGAAAAAATCAGTTTATCGATATTGATCCAGGTGTTAGGCAGCATGGACTGCCACTGCGCGAGGGTTTTTGGAGCAGCTGGCGATTGCTCCGTCTGCGGCAATTTCGCCAGACAAGCAGAATCAAGTTCTACCGTGCCGACGTTCAATAACCAGCGGCTGGGATGTGAAAGGCTGGCGTTGGTGATATGCGCAAGCTGACAATCTCCCACCAGATAACGGAGATCGGGAATGATTAAACCTTTACGCGTAATGCGTGGGCTTTCATCTAATGCAATACGTGTCCCGAGCGGTAGCCAGATGCCCGCCAGCGTGGGAACCCACAGCCCGAGCGTCATCAACAGCGTCAACGGCACAAGAATAATCAGTAATAACAGCGCGAGAACGGCTTTATATTTACCCAGCATGGGTAGTTAATATCCTGATTTAGCGAAAAATTAAGCATTCAATACGGGTATTGTGGCATGTTTAACCGTTCAGTTGAAGGTTGCGCCTACACTAAGCATAGTTGTTGATGAATTTTTCAATATCGCCATAGCTTTCAATTAAATTTGAAATTTTGTAAAATATTTTTAGTAGCTTAAATGTGATTCAACATCACTGGAGAAAGTCTTATGAAACTCGCCGTTTATAGCACAAAACAGTACGACAAGAAGTACCTGCAACAGGTGAACGAGTCCTTTGGCTTTGAGCTGGAATTTTTTGACTTTCTGCTGACGGAAAAAACCGCTAAAACTGCCAATGGCTGCGAAGCGGTATGTATTTTCGTAAACGATGACGGCAGCCGCCCGGTGCTGGAAGAGCTGAAAAAGCACGGCGTTAAATATATCGCCCTGCGCTGTGCCGGTTTCAATAACGTCGACCTTGACGCGGCAAAAGAACTGGGGCTGAAAGTAGTCCGTGTTCCAGCCTATGATCCAGAAGCCGTTGCTGAACACGCCATCGGTATGATGATGACGCTGAACCGCCGTATTCACCGCGCGTATCAGCGTACCCGTGACGCTAACTTCTCTCTGGAAGGTCTGACCGGCTTTACTATGTATGGCAAAACGGCAGGCGTTATCGGTACCGGTAAAATTGGTGTGGCGATGCTGCGCATTCTGAAAGGTTTTGGTATGCGTCTGCTGGCGTTCGATCCGTATCCAAGTGCGGCGGCGCTGGAACTCGGTGTGGAGTATGTCGATCTGCCAACCCTGTTCTCTGAATCAGACGTTATCTCTCTGCACTGCCCGCTGACACCGGAAAACTACCATCTGTTGAACGAAGCCGCCTTCGATCAGATGAAAAATGGCGTGATGATCGTCAATACCAGTCGCGGTGCATTGATTGATTCTCAGGCGGCAATTGAAGCGCTGAAAAATCAGAAAATTGGTTCGTTGGGTATGGACGTATATGAGAACGAACGCGATCTGTTCTTTGAAGATAAATCCAACGACGTAATTCAGGATGACGTATTCCGTCGCCTGTCTGCCTGCCACAACGTGCTGTTTACCGGGCATCAGGCATTCCTGACAGCAGAAGCTCTGACCAGTATTTCTCAGACTACGCTGCAAAACTTAAGCAATCTGGAAAAAGGCGAAACCTGCCCGAACGAACTGGTTTAATCTTGCCGCTCCCCTGCATTCCAGGGGAGCTTATTCAGATAATCCCCAAAGACCTTTCATCCTCTATTCTTAAAATAGCCCTGAGTCAGAAACTGTAATTGAGAACCACAATGAAGAAAGTAGCCGCGCTTGTTGCGCTAAGCCTGCTGATGGCGGGATGTGTAAGTAGTGACAAAATTGCTGTAACGCCAGAACAGTTACAGCATCATCGCTTTGTGCTGGAAAGCGTAAACGGTAAGCCCGTGACCAGCGATAAAAATCCGCCAGAAATCAGCTTTGGTGAAAAAATGATGATTTCCGGCAGCATGTGTAACCGCTTTAGCGGTGAAGGCAAACTGTCTAATGGTGAACTGACAGCCAAAGGGCTGGCAATGACCCGTATGATGTGCGCTAACCCGCAGCTTAATGAACTCGATAACACCATTAGCGAAATGCTGAAAGAAGGTGCACAAGTGGATCTGACCGCGAACCAGTTAACGCTGGCGACCGCGAAACAGACATTAACTTATAAGCTGGCGGATTTAATGAATTAATAGCTGCCACAGCTCCCGGCGGCAAGTGACTGTTCACTACAGCGTTTGCCGTTGGGTAATGCACACATCCCAATCGCCGTACCATCCAGTTGACGGGCAACAGAAAGCGAACCGCCGATCATTGCACAATTTGCTTCTCCACTACTGGACATCGACGCTTTTAAACCTGGCGCTACGTGCGCCGCAGTCGCCTGCTGAACAGGCTCACTACTACACGCCGACAACAATAAAGCGGCACACCCTACCCAAAACGCTGCTCGCATCTTTTCTTCCTCTGATCTTCAAGCCAAACGACACCGCCATAAATAATAGGCAGCACAGAGGGCGGCGTCGAGAGCTGTCCTGCGCGTTGCCCCGCATTTTTACTTTTTTATGGCTATTTTTTTGCCCTCTGTTTGATCAAAACATTCATTACGCTGATGTGGGGGACACAAAAGCGAAAATGCAGAAGAAAGCCATTTGCTAAAATTGAAAGATTACTACTGGGCGCGCAGCAATTTCGTGCGCCCCTCATTTGCGCAATGTAAGGGTGTCATATGATTACTATTGACGGTAATGGCGCGGTTGCTTCGGTCGCATTTCGCACCAGTGAAGTTATCGCCATCTACCCTATTACCCCCAGTTCCACGATGGCAGAACAGGCTGATGCCTGGGCCGGAAACGGCTTAAAGAACGTTTGGGGAGACACACCACGCGTGGTTGAAATGCAGTCGGAAGCGGGTGCTATCGCTACCGTGCATGGCGCTTTGCAGACGGGTGCCCTTTCAACATCGTTTACGTCATCGCAGGGTTTGCTGCTGATGATCCCGACGCTGTACAAACTGGCAGGCGAACTAACACCGTTTGTCCTGCATGTAGCGGCACGTACCGTTGCCACACATGCACTCTCTATTTTTGGCGATCATTCCGACGTTATGGCGGTGCGCCAGACGGGTTGCGCGATGTTGTGTGCAGCAAACGTCCAGGAAGCGCAAGACTTTGCTCTCATTTCGCAAATCGCGACGCTGAAAAGCCGCGTGCCATTTATTCATTTCTTTGATGGTTTCCGCACGTCCCACGAAATCAATAAAATTGTCCCGCTGGCCGATGACACGATTCTTGATCTCATGCCGCAGGTCGAAATTGATGCTCATCGCGCCCGGGCACTCAACCCGGAACATCCGGTGATCCGCGGTACGTCCGCCAATCCTGACACTTATTTCCAGTCTCGCGAAGCCACCAACCCATGGTACAACGCGGTCTATGACCATGTTGAACAGGCGATGAATGATTTCTCTGCCGCGACAGGTCGTCAGTATCAGCCGTTTGAATATTACGGGCATCCGCAAGCGGAACGGGTGATTATCCTGATGGGCTCTGCCATTGGCACCTGTGAAGAAGTGGTTGATGAATTGCTAACCCGTGGCGAAAAAGTTGGCGTGCTGAAAGTTCGCCTGTACCGCCCCTTCTCCGCTAAACATTTACTGCAAGCTCTGCCGGGATCCGTACGCAGCGTGGCGGTACTGGACAGAACCAAAGAACCCGGTGCCCAGGCAGAACCGCTCTATCTGGATGTAATGACCGCACTGGCAGAAGCCTTTAATAATGGCGAGCGCGAAACTCTGCCCCGTGTCATTGGTGGGCGCTATGGTCTTTCATCCAAAGAATTTGGCCCAGACTGTGTACTGGCGGTATTTGCCGAGCTCAACGCGGCTAAACCGAAAGCGCGCTTTACGGTTGGTATTTACGATGATGTGACCAATCTGTCACTGCCGTTGCCGGAAAACACCCTGCCAAACTCGGCGAAACTGGAAGCCTTGTTTTATGGCCTTGGTAGTGATGGCAGCGTTTCCGCGACCAAAAACAATATCAAGATTATCGGTAATTCCACGCCGTGGTACGCACAGGGCTATTTTGTTTACGACTCCAAAAAGGCGGGCGGCCTGACGGTTTCTCACCTTCGAGTGAGCGAACAGCCGATTCGTTCCGCTTATCTCATTTCCCAGGCTGATTTTGTTGGCTGCCACCAGTTGCAGTTTATCGATAAATATCAGATGGCTGAGCGTTTAAAACCTGGCGGCATTTTCCTGCTCAACACGCCGTACAGCGCAGATGAAGTGTGGTCGCGCTTGCCGCAAGAAGTTCAGGCCGTGTTAAACCAGAAAAAAGCGCGCTTCTATGTGATTAACGCGGCGAAAATCGCCCGCGAATGTGGCCTGGCGGCCCGTATTAATACCGTCATGCAGATGGCTTTTTTCCATCTGACGCAAATTCTGCCTGGCGATAGCGCCCTCGCAGAATTGCAGGGTGCGATTGCCAAAAGTTACAGTAGCAAAGGCCAGGATCTGGTGGAACGCAACTGGCAGGCTCTGGCGCTGGCGCGTGAATCCGTAGAAGAAGTTCCGTTGCAACCGGTAAATCCGCACAGCGCCAATCGACCGCCAGTGGTTTCCGATGCCGCCCCTGATTTCGTGAAAACCGTAACCGCTGCGATGCTCGCCGGGCTTGGTGACGCCCTCCCCGTTTCGGCGCTGCCGCCAGACGGCACCTGGCCGATGGGCACTACGCGCTGGGAAAAACGCAATATCGCCGAAGAGATCCCCATCTGGAAAGAGGAACTCTGTACCCAATGTAACCACTGCGTTGCCGCTTGCCCACACTCAGCTATTCGCGCAAAAGTGGTGCCGCCTGAAGCGATGGAAAACGCCCCTGCCAGCCTGCATTCGCTGGATGTGAAATCGCGTGATATGCGCGGGCAGAAATATGTCTTGCAGGTGGCACCGGAAGATTGCACCGGTTGTAACCTGTGCGTCGAAGTTTGCCCGGCGAAAGACCGTCAGAATCCAGAGATTAAAGCCATCAATATGATGTCTCGCCTGGAACATGTCGAAGAAGAGAAAATCAATTACGATTTCTTCCTCAACCTGCCAGAAATCGACCGTAGCAAACTGGAACGTATTGATATTCGTACATCGCAGCTGATTACACCGCTGTTTGAATATTCAGGTGCTTGCTCCGGTTGTGGCGAGACGCCGTATATTAAATTACTGACTCAGCTCTATGGCGACCGGATGTTGATCGCTAACGCCACTGGCTGTTCTTCAATTTATGGCGGTAACCTGCCCTCTACACCGTATACCACCGATGCCAACGGTCGTGGGCCGGCATGGGCGAACTCTCTATTTGAAGATAATGCCGAATTTGGCCTTGGTTTCCGCCTGACGGTCGATCAACACCGTGTCCGCGTGCTGCGTCTGCTGGATCAATTTGCCGATAAAATCCCGGCGGAATTACTGACGGCGTTGAAATCAGACGCCACGCCAGAGGTTCGTCGTGAACAGGTTGCAGCTTTACGCCAGCAACTCAACGATGTTGCCGAAGCACATGAACTGCTACGTGATGCAGATGCACTGGTGGAAAAATCAATCTGGCTGATTGGTGGTGATGGCTGGGCTTACGATATCGGCTTTGGCGGTCTGGATCATGTATTGAGTTTGACGGAAAACGTCAACATTCTGGTGCTGGATACGCAATGCTATTCCAACACCGGTGGTCAGGCGTCGAAAGCGACACCGCTGGGTGCAGTAACTAAATTTGGCGAGCACGGCAAACGTAAAGCGCGTAAAGATCTTGGCGTCAGTATGATGATGTACGGTCATGTTTATGTGGCGCAGATTTCTCTCGGCGCGCAGCTGAACCAGACGGTGAAAGCGATTCAGGAAGCGGAAGCGTATCCGGGGCCATCGCTGATCATTGCTTATAGCCCGTGTGAAGAGCATGGTTACGATCTGGCACTCAGCCACGACCAGATGCGCCAACTCACAGCTACCGGCTTCTGGCCGCTATATCGCTTTGATCCGCGTCGTGCCGATGAAGGCAAACTGCCGCTGGCCTTGGATTCACGCCCGCCGTCAGAAGCACTGGAAGAAACGTTACTTCACGAGCAACGTTTCCGTCGGCTGAATTCGCAGCAGCCAGAAGTGGCAGAACAGTTATGGAAAGATGCTGCAGCTGATTTGCAAAAACGCTATGACTTCCTGGCACAAATGGCCGGAAAAGCGGAAAAAAGCAACACCGATTAAATGCTCTGGATAAGGATTATCCAATTCTAAAAAAAAAGCCCGGACGACTGTTCGGGCTTGTCTTTTTATATGTTGGAAAATCAGTGGCAATGCAATGGCCCAACAGAAAATAAAATCTGTGACAATAAAGGCATATAACCCGCGCAGAATAACGTATAGCAAATTAAAAGTATAATTTTTATTTTGTATGTATTATCTTCGATACATTCACCAGACTTATTATCATTTCAGAGGAATTATTTGATTAAGGTTTTACTTAAGGCGTAACAAATGATATTTATCGGCTAACTGAACTTCTCCTTTAGGATATTTTCACTCCCCGAAATGGGGATAAAAGGCAAATAAAATAACTAAAGGATTTATTCAATGAAAAGCAAAGTACTGGCACTTTTAATTCCTGCCCTGCTCGCCGCAGGTGCTGCACATGCAGCCGAAGTTTATAATAAAGACGGCAACAAATTAGATCTGTATGGCAAAGTTGATGGCCTGCATTATTTTTCTGATAATTCAGCGAAAGATGGCGACCAGAGCTATGCGCGTCTGGGTTTTAAAGGCGAAACCCAAATTAACGATCAACTCACTGGCTACGGTCAATGGGAATACAATATTCAGGCAAACAACACTGAATCTTCAAAAAACCAGTCATGGACCCGTCTGGCATTTACCGGGCTGAAATTTGCAGATTACGGTTCTTTCGATTACGGACGTAATTATGGCGTAATGTACGACATCGAAGGCTGGACCGATATGCTGCCTGAATTTGGCGGTGACTCTTATACCAATGCAGACAACTTTATGACTGGTCGAGCCAATGGCGTCGCGACTTATCGTAATACTGATTTCTTCGGTCTGGTAAATGGTCTGAACTTCGCGGTGCAGTATCAAGGTAACAACGAAGGAGCCAGTAATGGTCAGGAAGGCACCAACAACGGACGTGATGTTCGCCATGAAAACGGTGACGGCTGGGGTCTTTCCACAACATATGATTTAGGCATGGGCTTTAGCGCTGGTGCGGCATACACCTCTTCTGACCGCACCAATGACCAGGTTAACCATACTGCGGCGGGTGGTGATAAAGCAGACGCGTGGACTGCTGGGCTAAAATACGATGCTAACAATATTTACCTGGCAACCATGTATTCAGAAACGCGTAATATGACCCCGTTTGGCGACAGCGATTATGCTGTGGCAAACAAAACCCAGAATTTTGAAGTCACTGCACAGTACCAGTTTGATTTTGGTCTGCGTCCGGCAGTCTCTTTCCTGATGTCTAAAGGCCGTGACCTGCACGCTGCGGGTGGTGCAGACAACCCGGCAGGTGTTGATGATAAAGATCTGGTTAAATACGCCGATGTTGGCGCGACTTACTATTTCAATAAAAACATGTCCACCTACGTTGACTATAAAATCAACCTGTTGGATGAAGATGACAGCTTCTACGCTGCCAATGGCATCTCTACCGATGATATTGTCGCTTTAGGTCTGGTTTATCAGTTCTAAATCCTCCTGCCCGCTGTTATGGCGGGCTTTTTCTGCTTATTCTTCCTCCTTTGATCTAAATTAAAAATGTGAACTCCGTCATTACACAAAAAGTGTCATCTGGCGTTACACTTTATGCGGATACTAAAACAGGAGGTTTTATGAACAGAACGATTCTTGTCCCTATCGATATTTCCGATTCAGAATTAACTCAACGCGTGATTAGCCACGTTGAGGAAGAGGCAAAGATTGATGATGCAGAGGTTCATTTCCTTACGGTAATACCTTCACTGCCCTACTATGCCTCTCTGGGTTTAGCGTATTCCGCAGAATTACCGGCAATGGATGACCTGAAAGCGGAAGCCAAATCGCAACTGGAAGAGATCATTAAAAAATTTAAACTGCCAACCGACAGAGTGCATGTCCATGTTGAGGAAGGCTCGCCCAAAGACCGCATTCTGGAATTGGCGAAGAAGATCCCCGCTCATATGATCATCATTGCTTCCCATCGACCGGATATCACCACTTATCTGCTCGGTTCCAACGCCGCAGCTGTAGTGCGTCACGCAGAGTGCTCCGTGCTGGTTGTGCGCTGATACTAACGCCCGCACATTGCTGCGGGCTTTTTGATTCATTTCGCAAATGTGCTGACATTTTCCCCTCTAATCCGTACCATACACGCCACAGTTTTTTATATCAGATTTCTTATGCTGGGCGTTCCGGCATGACGCATACTCTTCTGATGCCATATAACGAATTGAGTCGCTTTTAAATGTCGCAAAATCAAGAAATTAGTAAGAAAGAACAATACAACCTGAACAAGTAAGGGCAAAAATCACAACTATCTGACTCATAAGTGTTTTACTTATTTTTCAATGTGTTAAACATCATCAGCGAGAACAATAAACTACGATAATCCACTCTTTTTTTGCCCCTTTTTTGCCCCTTTTGCAGCGTTTTGCCCCATTTTTGCCACAAAAAAAATTCCAAAACGTCTCAATCAAAGTCAAACCAACCGCAGCACGTTCTTGCATACGACGTGACTGCGGTTTTTCAACTATTCAGATACATCACTCCCATCACATTCATTCCTCCGCATCATAGGCATATAGGCTATATCACCTTGATATTTTTCTTCTTCAGATAAAAACTGTTATCTATGTATACTTTTAAACCCAATCTGTGTAGAGTCTCTGCATAAGATAGTTTGCAGTTGCCGCTTCAGCTTGCGCCATAAACCGCCTGATTTTTGCTGCCACCTGTTAGCATTCCTGTATACCTGAAACGACAATGTTTATCTACGAACTTTAAGAACACCCAAGATAAAAATTGTCAACTATATCATATATAACACATTACTAATTCGAGGCTATATGAACAGCATACTGATAATCACATCTCTCCTTATCATATTCAGCATTTTTAGTCATGCCCTAATAAAATTAGGGATTGGCATATCCAATAACCCAGACAAAACCGATGTATAAGTCAACATATCCTGAATCAGACATACAATATCGCAATGAAAATCAATAATATTTTAAGGAATATCTTCATGAAATCAAAAGACACCCTAAAGTGGTTCCCTGCGCAGCTTCCTGAAGTAAGAATTATCCTAGGGAATGCTGTAGTGGAAGTAGCAAAACAGGGAAGACCTATCAATACCAGAACATTGCTTGATTACATTGAAGGAAACATAAAGAAAAAATCATGGCTGGATAACAAAGAATTATTACAAACAGCGATATCAGTTCTTAAAGACAACCAAAATTTAAATGGTAAAATGTAATATAATAAACTTACTTTTTTATCATTTTTCCACTTTAACAACATTTTGCTCCACTTTTCCACGACCAAACAACTTGAAATCTGGTTAAAATAACACGCAACACTATTCTTCTTCCTTGAGTCCGCCCGGAACTCGAAAAACAAACCGAGTTAAAGCCATTTTTCACAAAATCGATTTTGGGTCTCACCAAAATTACGGGGTTGCATACGCATTCGTTTATTTTCGAACGTGTACATACAAATATGCACAAAAATAATCATAATTATTTTCTGAGATGCATTATGATATGAACACCAATTTCGTATAGAGTCTCACTATGTCTCGAATTTTTGCTTACTGTCGGATATCAACGCTGGATCAGACCACCGAAAATCAACGCCGGGAAATCGAAAGTGCAGGTTTTAAAATCAAACCTCAGCAAATAATCGAAGAACACATTAGCGGCTCAGCAGCAACCAGTGAGCGTCCTGGTTTTAACCGGTTGCTTGCTCGCCTGAAATGTGGTGATCAATTGATTGTGACAAAACTGGATCGCCTTGGTTGTAATGCAATGGATATCAGGAAAACAGTGGAACAACTGACCGAAACAGGTATCAGAGTGCATTGCTTAGCATTGGCTGGCATTGACCTGACCAGTCCAACAGGAAAAATGATGATGCAAGTAATTTCAGCAGTCGCTGAATTTGAACGAGACCTTTTACTTGAACGCACTCATTCCGGGATAGTAAGAGCCCGCGGCGCAGGGAAACGTTTTGGTCGACCACCTGTGTTAAATGAAGAACAGAAACAGGTGGTATTCGAACGAATTAAGTCAGGTGTAAGTATAAGTGCCATTGCCCGGGAATTCAAAACCTCGCGGCAAACCATTTTAAGAGCCAAAGCAAAACTTCAGACACCTGACATATAAAAAATAATCTCGGTGTGAGATGCTTTACGTCTTCCAAGCCCCCTTCCTTGCCGTAAATGGAAAGATACATCTAATTATAGAATTTATATGTTTTACCCTACGGCAGTGCTGGCCATTCAATATCCTGTGCAGTTGACGTATCAACACGGTTCAGCAATACCCGATACTTTTTCCATGCTTCCAGCAACGAGATTTCTTCCTCCGTTGCAATTTCCAGATCTGCAGCATCCTGAAGCGGCGCAATATGCTCACTGGCTACCTGCATCAGGTTGTTTTTTGTTTCTTCCGCCTCCCGGATCCGGAACAGTTTTTCTGCTTCCGTATCCTTCACCCAGGCTGTGCCGTTCCACTTCTGATATTCCCCTCCCGGCGATAACCAGGTAACATTTTCCGGTAACGGACCGAGTTCAGAAATAAATAACGCGTCGCCGGAAGCCACGTCATAGACGGTTTTTCCCCGATGATCTTCAACGAGATGCCACGATGCCTCATCACTGTTGAAAACAGCCACGAAGCCTGCCGGAATATCTGGCGGTGCAATATCGGTACTGTTTGCTGGCAGACCTGTATGAGGCGGAATATATGCGTCACCTTCACCAATAAATTCATTAGTTCCGGCCAGCAGATTATAAATTTTTATGGTCCGTGGTTGTTCACTCATTCTGAATGCCATTATGCAAGCCTCACAATATAGTTAAATGCGATGTTTTTGACGGTGTTTTCCGCGTTACCAGCAGCGTTAACGGTGATGGTGTGTCCATGTGAGCCAATCGCAACCGAGTGCGTATGAGCACCAATACCGACAGTATGTGCGTGTGCACCTGCGCTTGCAGCAGTACCCGATACAGAGTGCGTATGAGCGCCTGCAGAAGAAGTGTTAACACTGTATTTAGAATAATCAGGTGATCCACTTCCCGGAGCACCACTGGAACCACCTGAAACAAATGTCATCGAATGGGTATGTGCACCGGCTGAAGCAGCCGTACCGCTAACACTATGGGTATGCGCACCAGTGTTATTCGTGGATTTAGTGCCGTAATCAAACGACGATGTGGTTTTCGTCCCCAAATCCGTACTGGATACGCAGGCGCTGTGGGTGTGTGATTTAATGCCGTCCTGTTCCTGAGACAATACGGCCCGACCACTGGCGGGCTTGCCCTTAATCGTCCAGCCACGCATATCAGGGATCACGCCTGACGGATAAGCGGCTGCAAGTTTCGGGTATGCAGATTTGTCAAAAGTCTGCCCCTGCATCAGGGCATAACCAGACGGAACGGTATCTGATGGCCACGGGATTGGTGCGCCGACTGGGTAGCTTTCTGGTGGAAGATTTTTCGAGGTATAAACTTCTGCCCAGTCTTCCTCAAAACCATAGCCATCTCTTGAGGAACGGTAGAACAGACCTCCATTTCTGTAATGTGCCTTCATCTGCAAGGTCCGGCAACTTCCGACTCCGGTATAGAAGTTAACCAGAATATAGGTGTCGCCAGAGCGGGTGACATTGTAAGCGCCTGATTCGGCATTCCAGGGAACGCCACCATCCGCATCGGCATATGTATCCGTTGCCCTTCTGGCAAAAGCAGCCACATGCGCGGCGGTTAAAGTGATATCAGTAGAACCATCAAATGGAACACCGGATATTTTTCTTGCAGTCTGAAGTTTTGTAGCAGTTGCAGCATTACCAGTGGTGTTCTGATTACCCGTAGTGTTTACACCTGGAAGGTTAATATTTGCAGAACCGTCGAAAACAACTCCACCGATAGATCTTGCCGTCTGCAATTTCGTGGCTGTACTTGCATTACCATTCAATGAACCAGTTAATCCACCTGTAACAGACAACGGACCTGAAACTGTTCCTCCGGTTGTTGGCAGTGCTCCAATATCTGATGGTGTAGGTTTCTGATGTGAGCTATACATCGTATAAACAACACCATAGGTAACGCTGGAAGGCTTACTCGCTGAATATGTTGGCGAGGTATAAACAGAAACTGACGCATTTGCAGTACAATCCCAATGGATATTTACACTCGTCGCATAATTGCCAATCTCAACGTAAATATCATATGTATCGCCGGATGTGTTGATCCAGGCGAAATTCGTTAATCCGACGGCTGTACGCTTCCACAAAGCCCCGGTAATTCCTTTGGGGTTTCCATTGCCTGCTCGTAGAACCAGTTCTGAAATGCCTGCCTGATGTGGGGAACCGACGTTGTAACCAGCGCCACCAATCAATGCGATGTAAACGATGGAACTCGCTTGTGGCATGGTAACCGTAGCCAGTTTGAACCACCCAGCCCCGCCAGAGAAAGACATCGTTACTGAATTTAAAGTACCAATATCTTTCGGCGTTAATGTTATATCCGCAGTCAGTGCTTTTCCGTTAACTTTTCGGTTAGATGGCACCCTGCTATTCGCATTGTCATTGGCTGCTTTAACTGCTTTTGGCGTTGCGGCCAGCGATTCACTGGTGCTATCAACAGCACTGCTAAGTTTCACAACACCTTTAGTTGTAAGGCTTGCGTCTTCCATCGCAACTGCACCGGCAATCTCTTCAGCACGATCAGCAGCAGCTTCCGCACGGGTCGCAGCGGATTCAGCAGTAGTTTTGCTCTGAGATGCTGCCGTCGCACTGCCTGCCGCCTCTGTTGCTTTCGTGGATGCCGTCGTGGCGCTGCCCCGCGCTGCTGACGCCTGTCTGGTCGCCTCATCTTTTGAAGCAGACGCCGATGATGCCGATGACGCCGCCGAACTGGCTGACGATGCGGCAGCCGTTTTTGAGGATTCTGCGCTGGTTTCCGACGCTTTCGCGTTCGTTTCGGATGTCTTCGCTGCGGAAGCAGACCTCGCTGCTGCGCTGGCCTGTTCAGTAGCTTCGCCAGCCTTCGTTGTGGCTGTTGAAGCAGACGATGCGGCACTTTCTGCCGACTTTCCGGCAGCGGTGGCACTGGCTGAGGCCTGCCCGGCACTTGTTGACGCGGCGCTGGCAGATGATGCAGCCGCTGTTTTTGAGTCTGCTGCTGCGGAGGCACTCTGTTCCGCTGCCGTTTCAGAAGACTTAGCGTTCGTCTCGGACGTTTTTGCCGCGTTCGCGGAATTGCCTGCCGCCGTTGCCGAGGAAGCGGAACTACTGGCGCTCGAGGCTGCGCTCATTTCTGATGATTTTGCCGCCTCTTTTGAAGCCGACGCATCCCTGGCTGAGGAGGCAGCTTCTGACGCTTTCGTGGTCGCGGTGGATGCAGAAGTGGCGGCTGATTGTTGTGACGCTGCCGCATTCGTTTCTGACGTTTTTGCCGCACCGGCACTGGTGGCCGCCGCGCTTTTTGAGGACTCTGCAGCGGCAGCACTTTTTAATGCTTCAGTGGCCTTTGTTGATGCCGTTCCTGCGCTGGAAGACGCTGACTGAGCCGACGACGCGGCCTGTCCGGCTGACGTGCTGGCTGCGCGTGCTGAGCCTGCAGCATCAGTCGCATGGGTTGCCGCCTCACGGGCAGATGTGCCGGCATCACTGGCTGACTTCTTCGCGGCTGCCGTGTTCTGTGCCACCGCGGACGCGTTACGCGCCACCTCTTCCACCATCAGTTCAAAACGGCGCAGAGCCTCCGGACGGGCATCATCCTCCGTCATGGCACCGAGAAAATCATTCAGCGTACCGGGTCGGGAATCTTCATACACGGTGATGGTCCCGGCATGTGACGGCGGGAATCCTTCCACCAACAGAATAACGCTGTACTGACCGTACTCAACGTCCATGCTGTAACGCCCGGCTTCATCCGGATTTTCTGAGGCCAGCGTGTTCACCACCACCGTGGTGCTGTTACGTTTTGCTTTCAGCTGGATTGTGCAGTTCTGTACCGGTTTTCCTGTGCCGTCTTTCAGTACACCTGAAATCTTTACTGCCATATTCACCCCACAAAAAAGCCCGCCTGAACCGGCGGGCTGTCATAACACTGTGTTACCTGGCTAATCAGAACTTATAACCGACACCCACGATGAAACCGTCAGTGCGCCAGTCGCCACTGCCGGAGCCTTCATAAGCAATATCAATGGCCACGGATTCGGTCGGGTTAAACTGCACGCCAGCTCCCCACGCCAGAGACGTGTTGCTGTGGCGACCGTCATCACTTCCGGTCAGCACATCGTGCTTTTTCCCCTTGTTGTCAGTTACGCGGAGATAATCCCCGGAGAAAGTCGACACACGGCTGTAAGCCACACCCGCCATCGCATACGCGCTGAACCATTCATTCACGCGCACAGACGGCCCCGCCATTACGCTGAACCAGCGGTTACGAACGGAATCTTCATGCCAGCGGGTATCGCTGTAACGGGTAATCTGGCGATTCTTGTCTCCTGCATAGCTGAACGACGTCACCATCCCCAGTGTGTCCGTAAACTCATAACGGTATTTCACGTTAATCCCGTTCAGATCATCGCTGCCGGGAACGTTCGTCGAGGCATGAAGATACCCCGCGCTCAGCGTGGACTGATGTTCAGACGCCCATGCAGGCGCACCGGATACGGCCAGACAAATGGCTGCGGACAAAATGGCGGCATAAAGTTTACGCATAATTACCTCTCGCTTTTCTGCAATAAAAAAGGCGTCATTTCTGACGCCCGTTATGGGTTATAAAATTCAGCTGATACTGATACCTGCTGTGGATTTCTTCATCACCACAACCAGCAGATCGCTGATACTGGTTGTTGGTGTCCAGTTATTCGCTCCTGATGAAGATACGGTGAATGTCAGTGTCAGTGTCCCCTGTCCGGCAGGCATATCTATAACTGAAGAAAATACGCCCTGAGCATCCGTCGTGGACTGATTAAAAATCTCCTGACCATTGCGGGTCACTCTTAACCGGCAGGTTGAATACCAGTATGACTGTTGGTTATTACTGTTGAAATTCTCATGCTTACCACCGCGGAATAACACTGGCGGTATCATGACCTGCCGGTCAAATTTCTGATCATCACTGATTCTTACCGTGATGGTGCCACTGGCATAACTGTTCGTGCGGGGGAAAGACTTGCTGACCGTTTTGACAATATCGCCTTCAATCTGATTGGCTGACAGTTTCCCCTTAATCTGACAGTTTTCATTAATCGTGACATTGTTGAGCGTCCCTGAATTTGCATTCACATTACCGCTGATATCCGCATTTTTAGCGGTCAGCTTTCCGTCTGGTGTCAGGGAAAATGCCGGCGGATTTCCACCGCTGGTAATGGTGGGAGCCGTCAGGCGTTTCAGGAACACGTCATTCATGAATATCTGGTTGCCCTGCGCCACAAACATCGGCGTTTCATTCCCGTTTGCCGGGTCAATAAACGCGATACGGTTAGCGGCAACCAGAAACTGGCTCAGCTTGCCTTCCTCCGTGTCCTCCATGCTGAGGCCAATACCCGCGACATAATGTTTGCCGTCTTTGGTCTGCTCAATTTTGACGCCCCACATCGCATTCCATTTATCGTTAGCGTCCTTCCACTCTTTCGAAAACTCATCCAGTCTGCTGGCGTTATCCTCCGTCAGATCAACTTTTTCCAGCAGCTCTTTACCGAGATGGGATTCGGTTATCTGGCCTTTGAAAAAATCCAGGTAACCTTCCGCATCATCGCTCGCCCGACCGACGGCCTCCACGAATGCCGATTTGCCAACGGTGTTCACACTGCGGATATAAAAGTAATAATCATGGCCCGGTTTGATATTGATACTGGCGGCTATCCAGTACAGCCCCGCGCCAAGGTAGCGGGCTGTGGTTTCAACCTGCCTGATATCGGTAAGACGGGCTGATAATTCATTTTCGCCTGCATCACGCCCGGCAATGCGCACCTGATACCAGCCCTCATTCAGTTTCTGGCGAAACGACGGAAGCTGCGTGGCCAGCGCCCGGATGGCTTCGGCCCCCGTTTTCACACGAAGGTCGATGCGGCGGCCAAATCGTTGTAAATCCCCGTAAAGGCAGATGCGTGCCATGCCCGGTGACGCCAGAGGGAGTGTGTGCGTCGCTGCCATTTGTCTGTATACCTCTCTCGTTTGCTCAGTTGTTCAGGAATATGGTGCAACAGCTCGCCGTCGCCGCAGTAAATGGCGGCATGATTCGGCACCGATGAACCAAAACAGCACAGCAGCACATCGCCCGGCTGCGCCGCTGACAACGGCACCTGATACAGCCCTGTGGCCTCCAGATTATCCAGATAGAGATTCTGACCGTGACGCCACCAGTCATCCCCGCGATGAAAATCCGGCATCTCAATTCCCGCCAGATGGTAAGCATCCCGGAACAGCGTGTAACAGTCCGTCACCCCGTGCTCAAAGCGCCGCCCGGTGAGATGCGGCACACAGCGGAATTTATGAATCGCCCCCCGGCAGACCAGCCACCACGGCAAATCACTCTGCACCTGCAGCCGCCGGTCGGCCTCACTCAGCCAGGGCAGACCACCGGGGTGACTGTGGACCAGTGCCACAATCTCACCCTGCATCTCTGCCCGCAGCCAGTCCTCCGGCGACATCCGGAAATACTCCTCCGGCTCACCGGAGATATTCACGCAGGGAAAATATCTTTCTCCCTCCGGCGTTTTCACCACGAAGCCGCACGACTCCGCTGGCGCACATCGGCGGGCGTGCGCCAGAATCGCTGATTCTGTCTCTGTCATGGGATTTACTGCGAAAGTTTGTTAATGGAAAGGAAGCTGCCAAAGTTGCCGACATTATTGCGAAACTTACAGCCACTCAGGCATTTGCTGCATTTATCCTTCGTGATATCGGACGTCGGCTGGTCATATTCATCCGCGACCGCCGGACCGTGATAACCGCACTCATCGCCGCGATAGGTCCAGGTGCAGGTGTTGGCCAACATGATACGTCCCGGAAAAACAGCGCCATCTGTTTCCGTCGGCGTGGACAGTACAAAGGAGGCACTCACCGCGCTCAGTTCGCTGCACTGCTCGATGCGCCAGCGGCTGATCACCTCCTGCTCCGGATCGGCGTCACTGTTTCCGTTATAGGTGATATGTTCTGTCGCTGACCACGTTCGACACACCACTCTGATTTTTCTGTTAATACCCGGCGGGCGCCAAAAAAAAGATTTATAGCCTTCATGCCGGGCTAAAAATTTTTCAAATGAATCACGTTCATTCGCCTCAACTTTGAAATCACAGGTGAAAACGCGCAGAGAATGATTAAGTCCATTTGGACTTCGTTGCTCATAACCATCGCCAAATCTTACAGTTTTTATCGATGGTTTATTTTCTGTTTTCATTCCATCCTCTGGTAACCAGTGAAATTCTTCCGTATTAGCCACTTAACATTCCCCCATCACGTCGCATATTTAACAGATTGCCCTGCACCCGCTGATCAACCATCCCCATAAGTGCTTTTATTGCCTGAGGGCCAATCTCTCCATTCTGGCCGTCATTTTGAATAGTGATTTGGTATACAGGGGCATAGGTAATATCTCCGCCTCCATTACCACTTTTACTATTAATAGCTCTGACACCAAGAGAACCATCGGAAGTTCGTGTTAATGGCATAATGGCTTCCGGTCCAGCCTCACCAAAAACACCAGCCCCTTTTGCAAAAGCAAAAAATTGCGGGGAATCATAAATACCGTTCGAATACGTGCTCAATGACGGAGACTCATAAACACCGCCCTTTGCATTCGGAATAAATTTACTAATAGCACTCCCGATAGTTCCTAAAATCCCCCCAGAAGAACTGTTACTAATGCTGTCGAAAATCCCAGTAATTGAAGCCTTTAATGCTATTCGACTAAGATCCGAAATCACGGAAGTAGCGAAAGAACGAAAATTTGCCTTGCCTGTCGTGACAAAATCACCCAGCGCATCGGTCATCCCATCAAACATCTGAGTCGTGGTTGATTTTATCTGCTCACTGATATCCTTAGTGTCATCCAGCCAGTTATTGAATCCCTGGGAGGCACCACTAACCCAGTCTCCTGCCTGAATATCGAGCTGCTCGTTTTTCTGTCTGACAATTTCTTTTTCCCGTTCCAGAGCATCATTCAGAGCCTGCATTTTCTCTTGAAAAACATGATCTGACATTCCACGGGATTTATCTGCATAGTCACGTTCAAGTTGCAGACGCTGATTGTTATATCCATGTTCAATCCGCAGTAATTCCTGCTGGCGTTGCTGATTTTTATCGCCAACCCCATAACCAGCAATCTGAATATCATACCCCTGCTGACGATTATCAATCGAAGCCTGCAATGAATCACGCCATGCTGTTATTTCGGCGGATTCCTTGATTAGCCTGTTATTCTTTTCAATCGCAACATTTTTCTCCATCAACGCGGTTATTTCTTCCCGGTGTAAGAGAAGCGATTTCTGATCCTGGGTTAATTTCGATGATGGTCGTGACTCTAGGTCGGCAATCCGCTGACGCCACTTAACCAGTTCCTGTTCAGAGGAACTTAATTTAACGGTCAACTCAGCTTGTGAACTTAGTAACGCATTCTGTTGATTCAGATGATCAATCATTCGTTGGGCTGCATCATCAGAATAACCTTTCGCCTTTGGTTGCTTTGGATCTTTATAACGCTCATTTATTTGAGCGATAAGATTATTATATTCTTCCTTTGAATACTGATTCTTTAGCTTTTCCAGTTTTGCAAGTTCACTAGCTCTCTGCTGCTCCCGGGTCTGATATTGTTTTGAAAAGGCATCTGCTCTCTGTCTGAGTTCAATTCCTTCCTGTTGTCGCTTGTTGTAATCGTTTATTGATGAATTTAGTACGTCCTGAGCAATTTTTTCTGCTTGAAGTACGCCCAATTGCTGCTTTAATCGTGCCAGCCTTTTATTTTGAGCTCCGCCATCTCCAATGCCACCTAACCCGAAAACTCCGGGTCGGGTATTTTTTTCTATTTCATCAATTTGACGGAGAACATCTGAGATTTGTTGATCAAGGGAGGTCTCACGGCCAATATCCAGCATGGAATCCCATGCCCATTTTGCGGAGTCTGCGACAGCTTTCCATGCAGTCTCAAGATAACCAAGATTTTCTTTAATCTGGTTGGTGCGCTGGATCATTGAGGATGAGTATTCTTCTGTCGCAATGCGGGCGGCCTCCTGCTGGTTCCCTTCATCCTGTAGCGCCTTAATCTGGTTATAAGTCGCAAGTGTCAGAAAATGGTACTGATCATTAAGTTTTGATATGGCACTGACAGGATCCTTTGCAATTTCATTGAAGTCATTAACCAGTTGTTCGGTTGATATTCCTGTTACTTCGCTCGTTTTTACTATCGCTGTCGTCACTTGCTCCAGCGAACTGCTCGCTACCTTTCCCGAACGCACAAGCTGATTTAATACTGCCGCCGCAGCACCAGTTGTCGAATCAGCCGCATTCCCGGCACGTTGAGCTATATCGCCCAATTGCCCGCTGGTTGTCCCCAACTGATTTCCGGTAAGAATAAGAGATTTATTAAATTCGTCCTGCTCCTGAGAGCCTTTATAGTAAGCCAGTCCTAAGACCCCAACGGCTGCTGCGGCCAGGGTAAAAGGATTAATTAATCCCAGCACATAAGAACCTACACCTTTGAGCGCCGGGCCAATCCCACCGAACATATCTTTTAGCTGGCCGCCCTGCTGCATTAACACCATAAATGGCGACTGACCAGTGGACAACCCAACAACAATATCCGTCATTTGTGCAGGCAACATGCGCATAGCAAAAGCCGTTTGTTTTGCCGACATTCCGGTTTTGCTTAATTGTGATTGAGTAACCTCAAGCTCACTCCGCATAGCACGAAGTTTTCCAGAAAGCTCCTCATACATTTCAGGAGAAAGCATCCCCTTAGCTTTTGCTTCATTGAGCTGTTTCTGTTGTTCTACCAGACGATTAAAAGCAGTTCCGACAGGATCAAGTTGAGCAATCAGACGTTGCAAAGCAACAACCTGTTCATCATGCGCTTTTGCTGCTTCTCGCTCTGCCTGAGCCTCTCCGGTAAGCTCTCGCCGTGTTTCCTGTATTTTTCGGCTATAATTCTCAAACTGAGAACCATTTATTTTCCCGGATGCAAACGCAGCATTAAGTTCATCATGCTGTTGTTCAAGATTTCTTAGCGCCGCAGCCAGAGGGTCGATCTTGTCCAGCATTCTTTGAAAGGCCTGAGCCTGCGCTTCCTGCTGGGCGGCAGCAAGTTTTCCGGCCTTCTCGACTTCTCTCTGCGCTTGCGCAACCCCGCTCAATTCCTCTGTGGTTTCATTAAGTTTACGGACAAGAAATTCATATTCTTCTTTATCAATAAGCCCTTTATCGAAAAATTTCTTTAATTCAGAATAGCGTCGACCGACAGTATCAATTGCGGCACCAACTGGATCAATAGCTGCTTTTAATTTTGCGAGCGCGTTCTTCTCATCTTCTGTTGCCTTAGTCACTTTCCCTGCGCTATTTGCAGCAGTTTCCCCGGCCTGCGTCATTTTGACTAATGAGGAGGTCAGATTGTCAGCATTATTTTTTGCTCCAGTGCTATCAATAATTATTGCGAGACGCGAGGTTTGCTCTGCCATTTATTAAAACTCCAGACAACAAAAAGCCCACCGAAGTGGGTTTCAGGCGACATAATAGTAGATATAGCGATTACGAGGCCACGCAATGCTTTTCTCCAGGAGCATCATCGATTTAATTAAAGACACCATCACATCTCTGTAACAGAGTGTACGTAATTAACAACTACACACACTGCTCCTGAAAATACTGGTCATCCAGTGCAAAGATCACTGCTTCAAACTCATCGCGCTCAATCAATACCGGATGAGTGGCTAAATATTCATTTATCTCTGTCAGAGATAAAGGCAAAGGCACCCCGGTCATTCCAGCATAACGTCGGGCACGGGATATTACCGAATAGGCGTACAACAATTCCTTAAGCACCGGGTCTATTTCTGGTTCCGGTATCGGTGGCAACCTGAGTTTTTCTCGCTTCCATCTTGCCTTTTCCCCCCTTTCTCCCCCGAACTCCGATAACCACCGCTGGGCGGCTATGGCTTTTTTATCGTATCCTGCTTCTGCTGCTCTTTACCCTGGGCGATGCTGGCTGCTTCTGCAAGGATCTGCCAGTACAACTCTGGATTCTGCTTAAGCAGCGCGATCCCTCGTTCTGGCGTATATTCCAGTGCAACCTCAGCACCATTAACCAGTTCACCAACCCCTTTCCAGTCTTTCAGCAGATAACGAGCAGCATTATCAATGAGTAAATCATCAACAGAATCTACCTCGGAAACCTTTGAAATATCAAACTCCTTCGTTCCGACGTGCAAACTGGCATCCATTTTCTCAATGTGACGACGGATTAATGCATTACGGGAGCGATACTGATCGTTATCGCTGCTTGCCACCAACAGTTTTAACCCGTCTACAGGTTTTAAGTCCTTCATTGGCGTAAACCAGCGTTCTCCACCGATGATAATTTTCTGATTAAGAATAAACATCCATAACCTCATTCAATGCGTCCCCCTGTAGTGCAGTACCACAGGGGGAATAACGGAAAATCAACTAATCGCATCAGCACTGGCTTTTGCGATCACGGCAGTCGGGGAGCATTTTTTTCTGGTTATCGTAGGTGCTTCATCTGCTGCGGTAATGCTCAATTGAACCTGGATAATGTCAGTATTACCCCCATCAGGCCATTCACCTGACACCTGAACCTTCGGGAAACTGAAAGTGTATGCCCCCTCTCCATTCGAAAGCGTGAAGCTGAACGGAACTGTTTCTCCAGTCAGTGTTTTACTCCAGATTTCCCACGCGGCTTTAGACCATGAAAGCGTCACCGTACCGGACGGTGTAAAAGTAGTCGGAATATTTGCTCCTGCATAAGGCGAGCCAGTCCCGATACAACGCTGTGTCTGGAGTTTGTTATCGAACTGAATATCAAAACTGTCGATACAAAAACCGTTACCTCCGGCAACACCATTCAGGCTTACTGCTGAAACCGCCTTAAACGAATAGCGTAACTTTCCTGCACTATCCACAGGTTCGCCTTTGATAAAATTCGTATCATCGGCCTTTGATTCCCAGCCCAGCCCGGCAAAGGTTACGGTCGCTGTAATATCGCCGTCGTTAGGGATCTGCATTTTCCATGAGCCAACCTGCGCTCCTCTGACGACAGAGGCAATTCCGACATCGGACGCATAGGTCGCCAGAGAAAATGTTATTCGCTCATTCCCCATTGTCAGAGAATCGCCTGACCATTCCGCGCCGAAACAGGATGCAAGAAAATCATCATGTTGACCCCAGCGAAATTTGGTACCAACATCACCGCCGACATCCACAGTGCCAGGCGTCGCCCCCTGAGCCATCCGGGAGCCACCAATCTCATTATTTTCGCCTTTATTCTGGGTGGGTTTTACTCCCCAGCTTGTGCGTTTTAATAAACTCCAGTCACCACTTGCTGGCGTAGTGCCTGCAACTGTCTCCCGGATAAATGCCGAGATAACCTTTGCACCTGAACTCACAGGAGCCTCCTATGTCATTAATTGCGCTAGAGCGCGTGATATGGAATTTGAAGATTAAGCTGGAACCAGCCATTCTTTTCGCCGACGGCTATTGAGGAAACAGCCTGGTAACTGAGACGATCGTCATCCTGAAACTCAAACAGTTCCCGCAATTTATCGGCTGTCTCAGTAATGAGTTTTGAACCAGAACCTGCGGGGACAAATAACTGAATAATGATTATCCCCGTGCGATAAACAACCGGCCCCGCGCCAATTTCATTAACTCCAGCCTGCCCGGGAATATTACTTAACCGCGCCCAGATTAACTTACCGGAAGGATCGAACGTTGGCGCGTTCGGATACAATACGTCTTTTCCATCAATAATCGTCTGTGCCGTCATTCTGGAAATAACCGTATTTCTGATTTCAGTAAACGTCATTTGTAAGCCTGTAAAACACCATGAAAAGCGTTGGCATACACGCCAGTTGGCGCTTGTTGTGAATGACCGTTTTCAAGAGCCTCTGCATAAGGAAGGTTATTCTGGATATAAATAACTCCGTAATTTGCAGCTTTCGAAATAACCCCGATCCCACGCTGAACCGCAATCGTACCGTTCGGATCCACGTTATCAGATATACCAAAATCGGGATGCTGTAACGACACCAGGTTGTTATTTCTGAAACGTCCGGTATCAACCGGAGCAGCAATATCAATAGCAGTAAGAATCTGCATAGCGATGTAGCGAATTTTCAGCCCCACATCTTCCTCAATCATCCCGGCAAATATTGACGGTTCTATATCCCATGCCTTTGCCATTTACGCTCTCCTTAACTGGATAGAGTAAACTGATGCGGAAGGATCTACACTCGCTGTAATTACCTCGTATCGTTGTAACTGCCTTAATACAGGATCATAAATCTCAATAATATGGTCGACAGCGGGTTTATCCGTAACCTCGCATACCAGAGCGGTTAATTTAAGGTCACCATGCAAAATATTAATCCCATCAATTCTGCCCAGCTTATAACGTGTCAACACGCCTCGCCCGGTATAGATTGCGGTGGATTCGCCGCCAGTTTCCGTCACAGGATCCCAGTGCCGGTGCGTAACGTAAGAACCAGAAAAATCACTCACGGCGTCCGCTAAATCCTCATCAAAAGCAGCGGCAACCTCTGACTGAATCTCTTCACGAAGCCCCATTATCCCCCCCTCACAACCCTGACTTGTGAGCGACTAAGTCCGTACGGTTTCAGCAGTGCTATCGCAAGCTGTAAATCGGGTTTGCCATCTCTGGAAGCCTGCGCCGCTGCCTTGTCGAATTCTGCTATATCGCGCCACTGGTAGAGATGATTCTCGCCCCAGCAATAACGGCAGTTAACACGGCGAAATTGTGCAAGCTGATTGGGGTCGGCCAGGACAATGGCCATCAACTGACTCACTAGTAAATCCAGGTCTGCGGTATAGCGTTTCTGGTACTGATTGCGGAAGTAGCTGATAGCGCGAAAAACCCTGGCATTTCTAAGCATACGACTGGCGTTGCTGTTAGCTGTCGCACCTTGCCCCTCATAACCGGCTAGTCGGTACGCCTCTGTCGGCTTTTTACCCTGAGCAACAAGCATCGCAAACTTAGCCTGCTGGTCAGAAATGCCGAATTCATCGGGACAGAACGAAAATTCCTCCGCGTCGCCCTCATTCAGGCCCGCATCGAATACTGGCTTTTTTTCCTGAGATTTTTCGTTCCGCTTTTGTGCAGTCTGCGCAGATTTTTTCTGCGCACTTTTTTGCGCAGTTTTGCGCATTTCTGTCTGCGCATTTTTCGGAGTTTTTTTGATGTAACGACGGGCTGTTGCGTAATTCAGTCCCCTTGCTTCACACCATGCCACCGGAGATATACCGGAGCGGGTGTATTCAGCAATATACTCCTGCTGCAACGCCCCCCAGTCCGGTCTGCTCATCAGTTAGTCCTGATTTTTATCCACCCTGAGTAGTTCGCGCAGAGCAAAGGCATCCCCTTTTCTGGCAAGCTTAAACAATGCCGCTCGTAACTCGGCTTCACCTTTCGCTCTGCCCTTACGGATGGCCGCATAAAAATCTGTCATTGCTTCCCGATTTTCTTTCAGTCGGTTCAGATCAACATCCAGAACGTCAGCGATTTGTTGTGCAGTCATCCGGCACGCTGCCAGAGACTCGACTTTCGAATACGGAATCATTTGTCACCCCCATTGATATGCAGGGTGTCTTCTTCCTGTATTTTTCGTGAAGGATTTTTACTGCAGCGTTGTTCCAGGTGACCTGATGGTGAATGCGTTTATGGCTGGCACCCATCAGTGAGATTTTTACGCACGACGGCGCATACATGACGGAGTAAAAACTTTTAACGTAGGTTCCGGAATCCAGATACAGCTCGGTCATTCCGCCGCTGTTTTTCTGCGTCTGTTTCTGCCCTAACTGGACAGCACCGATCGTCATAAACAATTCACCACAGCGACCGAGATTCGTGTACGTATTCACATCCTCGTTAATGCGCCCCATGAATGAGAACGGTCGATCAACCGAACAGATAAAGCTGTTCATTGCCTTGCGTTTCACCCACGAAGCATGGCCGCCATTGTCACCAAGAAAATCCCCGCCCTGCGACATAGCGATGGAAAGAGCAGGTATTGATTCGTAGTACGCCAGCATTTCAGAAAGGATCGCATCCAGTTTCCTTATCGGAAAATAGGCCTGGTCATAGTTGCGATCCACCCGAAACTGGAACTCGTGATAATCATCATCGAGCTGAATGAAGTATTTACACCCGACCAGTTTTGCCAGGTCGAAACAGGCATTACGGGCGTAAAAAATTGAGCGGCGGTCACAGAAATTATCGGCTTCGTCAAAACGACTGGCGATATCGGCTTTGGAAAACACCAGCACCTGTTCACCAAATTCAGCCATGTACTGATTCCGTGTCTTATCTTCATCATCAACAACGATAAAAATTTTCCCGGTATAGCCAGCACGACGCAACGTCCGGTAAGTCAGAACTTTGTCCGGTCGCCCGTGAGTCAGAATAAAGGCGCAAAAATCATCACGCATATTCCTCCTCCTCACCACCATGCATGATCTCCACCATGCGCTGCGTCATCCGGACAAATCCATTTTCAATAGCCTGCTGATAATCAATGATCACCAGCGCCGACTCCTCGAAAAAACACTGAATTTCAGAGGGGGCGTGAGCGTAATAGTCCGCAATTCTGCTGAAATTAAACACCGTGTGACGTTCTGCCGCACACAGGAGGAATTTCTCAATATCAGGCTCAAGGGACGCCGAACGTATCCGGCTGATCAGCTCCTGAGTTTTCGTATCGTCGTACAGTTCACTGATATCCGGTTTACCGCCCGACGGCTCATAAACAGGCGTATCAATTTTCGTCGTATACGGCTCCTCCTCATTTCCTGTACCGGGCAAAACATCCGTCAACAGTTCATCAATTTCTGTCGGGATGAAGCCTGTCAGGGAGACATCAAAATCAGCATTGATTAGGTCCGACAGCTCCATCCGCAACAGATCTTCATCCCAGCCAGCATTCATCGGCAGGCGATTATCTGCCAGGCGGTACGCCTTTTTCTGCTCATCCGTCAGGCCAGACAGAACAATGACCGGAACAGAATCCATTTTGAGCATTTCAGCCGCCATAACACGACCGTGACCCGCAATAATTTCGCCCTTTTCGTCAATCAGCACCGGATTAGTCCAGCCGAATTGCTTAATACTTTCTACCAGTTGTGCCACCTGCTCAGGGCTGTGCGTCCTGGCGTTGTGCGCATACGGTGACAATTCTTGTAATGGGCGATAGACTATCTTTAATTTCTCGCTCATACAGCCTTGCTTTATGAATAAAACGCACCCCAGCAGCCAGTGCTACTGGGGACGGAGGGGTTGCTGGTAAAGTTAGGTATTGGATCAATGAGTGAGTCAACATAATATTAAACTCACAATTATAAATCAGCCATATATTAGGAGCGCCAAAAAAAACCTGAAAACAATATAATAACAGGATAAATTTCAAGGCGACCAAGAATCATAGCTATGCACATTAAACATTTTGCAATGTCATTAAGCACTCCGAATGACGATGCAGTAGCCCCAAAACCTAATCCCATATTATTAATACATGCAGCCACTGTTGCAAATGATGTAAGAAAATCATATCCCATACCATTTAACACCAGTATAAAAAACACCGTGAAGAGAGTATAAAGAAAAAAGAAACTCCATACAGACCTCATTACACGATCTGTAACTATCTTCCCTCCTACATTTACACTCAACAACGCTCTGGGATGAGAAAGCTGATTTATCTCGTGTTTGCTTTGTTTGAAAAGTATAAGAAATCGAAGTGACTTAATTCCACCACAAGTTGAACCTATACATCCCCCAAAGAAACTTGACAACAGCAAAAACACTATCGTGTGCGTGGGCCAACTTGCATAATCCTGCGTAGCTAAACCATTATCAGTGAGCATGGAGCTGGCAAGAAAAAACGAATGAATAAAACTTCCATGCAAGTCATACATACCTATATGCCAGACCTGGAAAGAGGTAACAATGATCACCCCTAAGGCTATTAACAGAAAGAAACGAAGTTCAATATCTCTGATTAAAGGTTTTATCGTTTTCCTGCTAATAACAATATACCAAAGAGTGAAGTTGAAAGCCGATAGCAGGGAAAAAGAACCAGCCACCAGCTCAACCAAATAGTTATTAAAATATCCGATACTCTCGCTATGAGTTGAGAAACCACCAAGCGAAACTGTGGAAATCCCGTGACAAATAGCATCAAACAAAGGCATTCCTGCAAGTCTATAACAGACAATACAAGCAATACCTAATAAAGAATAAGTTATCCACAGTGTCCGTGACGTATCGGCCAGGCGGGGAGTGAGTTTGTCATCCTTAAATGGCCCCGGCATTTCTGACTGATAAAGCTTTGCACCACCAATACCCAATAATGGCAATACAGCAACCGCCAGAACAATAACTCCTAAACCACCTATAAAATTTAACTGTGACCGATAGTACAAATATGCCCGAGGTAATGAACTAACATCATCAATTACAGTTGCTCCTGTTGTTGTTATTCCAGAAACCCCTTCAAACAGAGCATCAATGAACGTTAAATTAAGTTCTGAGTCAATCCATAAAGGGAATGCACTAATAACAGAAAACAAAATCCAAAACATTACAATTATAATAAACCCATCACGGGTACGTAATTGAATGCCAGATTTCTTAGTTGTATACCACGCTCCGCCACCAATGCAAAAAAATATAACGAAAGTTATAAAGAAAACGAACAGGCTTTTTTCTTTATAAAACAATGCTACAACCATTGGTGGCAACATTGAAAGACTATAGAGCCAAACCAGGAACCCACACATATGAGTAACAACTCTTACATGAGATGTATTCATATCTAAATATTCTTTCAATTATAACCACCTTGCTGCAATATTATGATTATACTGTATAAAATTTAACTCCTCTTAGATCTTACTTCACTGTTCCTTATGAAACAATCATCAAAATGAATCATATTGTAGTTAAGATTTTACTTTAAACACTGCTCGGTTATGTATTGCTGAGCACCTTCAAGTTGGGCCTGCATCATTACCAGTCGTTCCCGGAGGGTGAAATAATCCCGTTCAACGGTGTCTGCCAGTCGGGGGGAGGCTGCATTATCCACGCCGGAGGCGGTGGTGGCTTCACGCACTGACTGACAGACTGCTTTGATGTGCAACCGACGACGACCAGCGGCAACATCATCACGCAGAACATCATTTTCAGCTTTCGCATCAGCTAACTCCTTCGTGTATTTTGCATCGAGCGCAGCAACATCACGCTGACGCATCTGCATGTCAGTAATTGCCGCGTTCGCCAGCTTCAGTTCTCTGGCATTTTTGTCGCGCTGTTCTTTGTAGGCGATGGCGTTATCACGGTAATGATTAACACCCCATGACAGGCAGACGACGATGCAGATAACCAGAGCGGAGATAATCGCGGTTACTCTGTTCATTGCTGACCCCACAAACAGATTTCACGCTCAATCTCACGACGAGTCATGAGACCTTTCCATTGCTTACCGCCAGCATATGTCCAGCGACGTAGCTGATCACATGCGCCTTTGATATCGCCCTGGTTTATTTTGCGAAGAAGCGTCGATGTTCTGAAATTGCCAGCACCCACGTTGTAAACGAATGAGTAAAGAGCGCCGCGCGTTGTTTCCGGTATATCGACTTTGATGTACGGGTTAATTTGTCTGGCGACCGTGGCAAGGTCTTTATTCAAGAGTGTTTTGCATTCTGCTTTGGTATACGTTTTACCGAGCATGATGTCTTTTCCTGTATGCCCGTGACATACAGTCCATACACCAACAATATCTTTGTATGGTATGTAGCTGACACCTTCCAGACCATCGTTACCACTTGGGCCAGTGATTAACACTGATGCTATAGCAATTGCTCCGCCACCAATAGCAGCAGCAACGACTTTTCGTAATGATGGAGGCATTATTCACCTCTCGCAGCCTTGCGCTTATCTTCTTTAATCTTGAAATAAAGGTTTGTCAGGTACGTCAGCAGGCCAAATACCAGACTACCCAGCACACCGATTGCAGCCCACTGTGACGGAGTTACTCTATCGAGCAACTGTAAAAACCAGTAGCCAGCACTGCCTGCGGAGGTGCCGTAGGCAATGCCTGTTGAAATTTTGTCCATGGATTTCATAGCCTCACCTCCGCACGGAACGGATGGCATAGTTATTATGTGTAGGCTTTCAGACACATCAATCAGAGCCTTAATTGATATATATGCTGGAGACGATGCAATATAAAAAGCTCGCCGTAGCGAGCTAATAAAATGTATTTCTCTGATATTATGTTTATTTGTATTAGCTCAGACTTGACATCACAGGTTTCGTATATAGAACATCATCAAATCTGTCAGTTTGCTATGAATGAGATATAGTAATTGAAGAGCTAACCTCGCATGTCAAAGCCAGATTTCTGAAAATCTCTGTAGACTTCCGGATTGTTGAAGGCCGGAAATTTGGCTTTATGAGCTGCGGACTTTATCGCTTCGCAATAGGCTTTATCACCGTTACTGGTAGATATTTTTAACGCCGTGCCATCCTGAGAGAATTCCATATGCAACCTGCATTTTTTCCCTTTCCAGTTATGCGGCTCATCAAGTTTGGCATTAATTGCAGCTCTGATTCCCCGCGCTTGCGCCCCCCATTCATCCTGATCATCCCAGCGTCCTGAACTGCAACTACCTGTAGCAGTAGTTTTGTGGCAATCTGAAGGGTGTAAAGGTGTGCATCCCGCAACAAAACCGACCCAAAAAGTCAACATAACGATTTTCTTTAATCCCACTTCTTGCTCCTCAATCCATTAAAATCTCAGCAATAGTAGTTGTTACGTCCGCCACTGGCTCAGAGCTGACTATCCGCTAAATTTAGCTCAGTGCCGTAGCTGTGTCAGAACAAACCTAAGCCGAAACCGTTTATTACAAAACAATAAATATCAGGGTTTAAAATCCAGCACCCCATTTTGAAATACTTTATATACTTCCGGCGAAGGGGGGGCAGGTATATCAGCATTCTTTATCGCATTCATCGCTTCACGACATAAATCGAGGTCTCCACTTTCTCTTTTAACCTCCAGTAGAAGGCCATTCGGGGCCATATGCATTCTCAGTGTACACTCTTTTCCTGAATACTTACTCGCATCCCCGAACTGTTTTTCGATGGCGCTCTTGATTTGATGGGCATACAGACGGATATCCTCACTAACATCAGAAGTACGTTCAGATGAACTCACATACTGTGTCTCTATTGCTTTATCGGAGTAATATGATGTACGGTCATGATAATTTGTCGATACAGCATCAGTGCACCCGATAATAATCCCACTAATAATCAACGTAAGAATTGATGCGCTACGAAAACCCATTTTTCCTCACATATGTCATATAGTAAAGGATTATATATACCGTTGTTTTGGACGCTCAAACAGCGAATCAGATCAAATAAAACGCACATTTGTTAACATTTACACAAAGTCTGCGTGGGATATTCTGAAAGAATATCCATAATGTGGAGAGAATCTATTGAAGTGCATGGTGCCGGGTGCCTCCCGGTGAACAAAATGTTCGTGATACCTGTCGGCGACAGAAAAGGTTAATGGTATCACCCCACCGCACAGGGGGATTCACCATGCAGGAGTTTTCTTAGCAAACTCACTGCGCGCCCGGCAACTCCCAACCACATAAAATGCGGAGTTTGTGGTATTTATGCATATAACTCGCAGGAATTATCTTAAAAAACTGATGTCGATCCGGATTAAAAAGAAGCAGGTCATCATCAGATGACTGGAAAAAAGGAAAACAAAAAATACTCATCATACAGTTTTGATTGCAGGGATGAGCCTGCTATGCACAATATGCAGAATATAAGCAAGATAAAAATATGCAGGCATATTATTTCGGATTTTGTTATTAACACAACCTTTTTAATAATCATTTGGCATACAATAAACCAGCCCAAAAAGAACCGCCTAAACAGGCGGTTGGTCAATACAAAGGATGCTTCGTCTTTATTATAGTAATCTGAGGCGTCGGGTGTCTTGTATCAGACAACATATTGTCCCGCTAAACAGCGAATTACAAACCACCCTGCAATGATCTCTCATCTCATTTTATATGAGTTGACGACATCAGGATAACGCATCATCAGCCCCTGCCAAGAAATATCAAAACTCCCGCCAGCAATGTGTTATCACAATATTGTAAAAAAAACACAGCACCGAAACTATAACTGGTCTCTGTTATAATTTGGAGCAGAAAGACCAGTTGCCCAACTAGCAGCATTCTCCCCTGCTTTCCTGACGTAAAAAAACCGCATTAAGCGGTTTTTTTACGATGTCCATGTCTGCAATCCGCCTCGCGATACAGCTTTGCGAAGCATAGCAAAATTGAAGCAGTTTATACGTAAGAAATCAAGCCATTTTCTCAGCAAATGATTCACGCATGGGAATATATAGGGCATACTCAGCAACAGCTAACCAATTAGCAATCCGTTTTTCGCATGTGCTAAAACACCACTCTGGGTGTGCATCATTTAGCAATTCAGCCATTTTGCGCTTAGTCATCCCCCGCCCTTCATAGCGTTGCCGGAGAATGCAAATCAATCCTGGATGCTCTGCCAGCACCTCACTTATGACTCGATCAATACATAACGCCTCTGCATCAGTACAATGCGCCAGCCAGCTCTTTTGCTTGCCGTTGATCATCTCTCGCAAAAACGCTTCCAGCTCAGCTTTCTCTATTCCCGCTTTTTTCATTCTGCGCAGGGCTTCATTAATGGCTGTTTTCGTCAGTTTTTTGGATGCCAACAACTGATTGAACATATTCCCTGACCTGCCACCGCCAATATACGACCAGCGCCCCCACATACGTAGTTTTCCCTGAATCCAGACACTTTCCAGCGTGGTGAGGCGAAGGTGTTCTCCGCTTTTTCCTGTATTCGTTGGGTAAATCATAAATGACCTTTCTTTCTCCAGATTTCTTGTGTGCGAAAAACCCCTTCAGCATGCATCAGGCGCAATTCTTCTTTGGTGTAATCGCTGGTTTTTACCCGCCCGTCGATTAGATCGTGGCATGAGCTACAGGCTATCGCCGCCTGCATATCGTGTGGTTTTGTCGCTGTTCCGCACGTCCCCGCCAGCCTGTAATGCGCCAGCACAGAGGTTTCGGGATTGTGATTGCAGTAGCCAGGGATTCTGATCTGGCACATCTGGCCTTTAGCCGCTTTACGTAAATTCACCATTACGCAAACTCCAGTAGTTGTGCGGCCACATTTTCAACTTCCTCCTGAGAGGAGAATTTACGAAACAGAATCCAGTTCCACAGCACATTCAGTACAGATTTATAAACCTGCTGAAACTCGACTTCGTCCATATTCGCAAAAGCGATGGATTTTGCCCGACGCCCACGGCTACCGTCCGGATAAATATGCTCGGTGTAAAATCCGGCCTGAATGGTTACCCACTCGCGGAAAGCCTCAAACGACTTTAGCAACGCCGTATCCCGGGTTCTACGAGTCGCAACGGTGTTAAGGTATTGCTCTGCGGCATCACTCAGGGCTGGCGTGTGTTCCCGACCAACTGATTCGCACAGGTAATCAACGAAACCAGACAGCAGTTCTCGTTCGCGAGGCGTGATCGCCCCACCGACCGGAGTCCAGTAATCGAATCCCAGTTGCAGGAGTTTGAAAAAACGCTTGTGGAATGCGTAGTTACGCACACGCTTAAAGTCTGCGTGTATCCACTCACCTATTTTGATTTGATGCAGAAAATCGCAACTCTCCGGCGTCGCCGGGAGAAGTAAACCAGAAGAAGTTTGTTTGACCAGTTGTATATGCGCCATTTCTCAATCTCTCGATGGCGCAGCGCAGCAGATGCCAGTTGTTCAGGCTGACGAATAAAGTATAAATAAACTGGCTATGGTGTAAAGCCCCACATAGCATGAACAAACACTACATATCAAATAGCTGGTACAAGGATAGAAATACGACATTTATTATTAAAAACGATTAGATAAATTACATTTTAATGTTATGCAAAAGTTCTTTTTTATCATAACATTTCAATAAAAGCATTACAGATGCAATCATCCCGTCATCATCAATTATTTAAGGTGGTTAAACATGGAAAATAACAAGTTCGCACATCTCGCTCCTTTTTTATCCGTAATCCTTTTCGCTTGTTGTTTTATATGGGCATTATTTTTATAAAGTAGCCACATGATAAGTTGCTGGAATCATATTTCCCACTCAAGTCATTAACATTTGATAAGATATATCTAAAAGGACGCCTTTACATTATTTATGTGCATATAATTTATTTATATACACAGTAAAGGTATCCTGGGAAAATATTTATCGTTAAAAAATACATCATAAATAATCAAGCTGAAATTTCAGAACACAACTAATACACACAATAAGGTTCAGTAACAATAATCTATGTGGACTACATCGAGATTTTTTGATTAAACTTTAATAACTTATTCCTAACACACAGAATGCATAAACTAAAAGTAAAACAAATAGTTATACGAAAAACAACCATATTTATTATATCTTCTCCTCTAATCAACATATCAATTATGTGTTTCATAACAGCTTGACATAACCCTCAAAAACACGCATTTATAATGCATGTTTTTGAGGAGGTGGTTATGACACACAAGAGAATTCCTAAAGATTGGGTAATCAAACGCTCAACTCCGTTCTTCACAAAAGAGAACGTACCTTCAGCGTTATTAACACATCATAATACAGCAGCAGGTGTTTTTGGGCAGTTGTGCGTAATGGAAGGCACTGTAACATATTATGGTTTTACTGATGAGAATGCTACTGAACCGGAGATAAAAGTAGTCATTAATGCTGGCGCTTTTGCAACAAGCCCACCACAATACTGGCACCGTGTTGAACTAAGCGATGATGCTCAGTTTAATATTAACTTTTGGGTCGCTCCAGACTTCTCGGGCGAAAAAGTCTATAGCACCAAAAAATAGATGATCATATTAAAAATGCTTTAACAGTCAGACCCGGCAGGGCTATCCCCGACGGGTCTCATTTTTGTAAATATATTGGTTCTACATTGACAGGAGACTTCAACCATAAGAAGTAATCTGAATACTTGAGCAATAAATTTACTTAAGATTAATGAGCGCACCTTGCCGGACAAAGATAAACCAAGGTAACACCTTTTTTCTAGCCAGTATGTAATCAATCAGAAAGCCGCTCCATAAGAACAACAGCAAGACAATAAATTGCCATTACAGCCGCAATAGCTAGCGCACATTTGAGAACCAGCACGACAACCTCCTGTATTGGACGTACACCAGTTCTGATAAATATGAGGCTGTCTCATCATTGATTCAATATAACTATTGGGTATAGTTTCTGTGATTTTGTTCTGTAGAAATGGAACACAACAACCAGTCACCACCAGCACTTCTTTAAATACGCCAAGTCCGACGCAAGCTAACCTTCTAGTCCGCTTTGAGCGAGGAGCGGACCAAACCCGGCCAACTGACTCTTAAAGGGGCCGCAGGAATTTTTCGTCTGAACTTTCGAAGCTCCTCTCCCTGAAGACAGAAAACTTCTGTGTGCTGTGGGAATATTGAATCTTTGCCTTAGATATAAATAATTTTATCCCGCCTGAAGTTTACATTATTTTATTTATCTGTTTTTCTAAATCAGACTGCACTCCTTACTTAAATCAGGAGCCAGTCATGCCATTTGTTATTTATGTGTTTACTATCAGTGCCTTTGCGCTCGGACTCGCGGAATTTGTCCCCATTGGGCTGACAGACGTTATGGCTCAGGGGTTGTGTGTGGGTGTGGAGCAGACCGGGGCAGCGGTTACAACCTATGCACTGGGGGCAACGTTCGCGGCACCCGTACTGTCTGCGCTGACAGCAAGCTGGAGCCGGAAAAATGTAATGCTTACAACTGCCGTTGTGTTTACTGCCGGTAGTCTGGCGGCCGCGTTTGCAGCCACATTACCTCAGCTCCTGTTAGCGCGGTTCATTGCTGGTCTGGGACACGGCCTGTTTCTGGCTGCGGCATCCAGTACCGCAGCTCGTCTTGCTGGACCGGGTAAAGCAGGCAGAGCGGTGGCTGTGGTATTTGGTGGCTTTACTCTGGCGATGGCAATCGGCGTACCGCTGAGTACATGGTTGGGGGGGGTGGTCTCATGGCGTCCAGTTCTCGGCGCTATTGCCGCTTTTGGCGCGTTCGGATTCCTTGGACTGTTGTTCGGTATGAAAGATCCCGTACGCAGCGTGCCCGGTGAACATAGTGACTCAGCAATGCAGAATATCGGCATGCTGTTTAACCGTAAGTTGCTGGCCGGCGCGCTGGTTACGGTGCTGGCGTATGCAGGCTCGTTTACGGCTTACACCTTTATCGCACCTATTCTGACGCAGGTGACAGGGGTTACCGGAGCAACGGTGAGTCTGTTTATGCTGGTTTACGGTATTACAGCTGCGGTAGGTAATATTCTTGGTGGGAAACTTACCGACAGCATGGGGGTTAATCGTGCCAATATACTCATCATTAGCGGCATTGTTGTTGTCGTGCTTGGTATGTGGCTGCTGTCATCCTCACCGGTGAGCATGGGCATTCTGGTTGCGCTGCTGGGTATGGTGACATTTGCCGCAGTGCCGGCACTGCAGGCCCGTCTGATTGGTGTCGCTGAGCAACATGCTCCTCATGCGCATGGTGTTGCTGCCGGCCTGAATATTGCGGGCTTCAACTCAGGTATAGCGCTGGGATCAGTACTGGGCAGCATTACTATAAGCCACGCCGGTATCGTGTATACCGGTATCAGCGGTGCGATTGTTTCTCTGCTCGGCCTGCTGTTGCTGCTTGCACAAATCCGTCGCAGCCACAGTCGTAAATTTCAACAGGTTAAAATCGTAGGCCAGTAAAGGGAGGTTATATGCTTACCCGTGAAAATATGCTTAATGGCACATTTGTCAGGGTGCATGAAGCGCTGCTCCCGGCGAATATGCTCTGGGACGCTGAAAAAATACGCGCATCAATGAACTCTACTCTGGAGGAGCGCCCGACGGGTGCTCCTGTCTGGATATTTGCCTACGGGTCATTGATGTGGAATCCCGTGCTGGCGATTGAAGAAATGCAACGGGCCCGTCTGAAAGGATGGCAGCGCAGTTTCTGCATTCGTTTGATATCCGGACGAGCGACTCCTGATGTCCCCGGCAGGATGTTATCGCTCGACGAAGGTGGAATTACCGAAGGTATTGCGTTCAGACTGCCGGAATCGACTCTTATTAATGAGCTGGAAATTGTCTGGACGCGCGAGATGATAACCGGTCTTTACCGTCCGGTCTGGGCAGACGTTTCGCTAGGAAACGGTGAGGAAATTCAGGCGCTGGCTTTCGTATCAGACAGACTGCATCCGCATTATGAACAGGACAATCTTACAGCGACCGTAGCGTTGAGCATCGCATCTGCCCGTGGAGACATTGGCACGAATGCAGATTATGTATGGAAACTGCAGGCCACTCTGGGTGCGTTGGGAATACGGGATGATTACGTGAGTGAACTGGCCCTTGCTCTGCATGAGGCTCCCTGTAACGATAAACTTCATCAGCGAGGCGCTTCACTATGAGCCATCTGAGCCATCTGCGAACGTTTCTTGAGGCCTATCGCTCTGGCTCCTTTTCAAAGGCGGCAGAACTACTGGGCATCACTCAGCCCGCGGCGTCACAGCATATCCAGTCTCTTGAGACTCTGGTTGGTAAGCGTCTGTTTATCAGGCAGGCCAGAGGCGTGACGGCAACCGAAGCTGCGGATGAGCTTGCCCGCTCAGTTTCACCCTTCATTGATGGTCTGGAAGAAAAGCTGTCCTCTTTCCGGTCAGGCTCTGTACGCGGGGGAACAATTAATCTGGCAGGACCGCCAGATTTTATTCATTCCCGGCTTGGGACAGTAATGGCTCCACTAATGAAGGAGGGGTATCGCCTACGCTTTCATACCGGCAATAAGCAACGTATTTATTCCCTTTTGCATGACGGGAGCGCCGATCTCGCTGTTACCGCATCTATGCCTGATGACCGTCTGTACGGCTATGCACATCTACTGACTGAACGCATGCTCCTTGTTCATGCTCCCGCCATGTCAGAGATCATCGGATCAGAACCTGGTGCTGAAACGCTTGCCTCATTACCGCTGATTGCTTATGACGAAGAGTTGCCACTGATTAGAGCGCTCTGGGCCTCCATGTTTCAGAGAGCCCCTGAGATGCAGGCTACATTCACCATTCCGGATTTACGTATTATCCGCGACTTGGTCTGTGACGGCCACGGGTGGACAGTGCTGCCGGATTATCACTGTGACAATGACCTGAAAAGTGGTCGCCTGATTTCAGTGACACCTGCAGACCTCGCTCCGACTAATCATCTTTATCTGGTCTGGAACAAAAGGACGGCTAATAACAGCCGAACCGCCTATGTTCGGGATTACATTCTTAAAACGTTTCCGCGTTGATGTTTGAAACGGATGATTGGCGATGCGTATCATAAGTTACGTATGTCCGCTTCTGGCACAAAGCAGACGCCCACTCTCACGCGAATGCTTTGCCCTTGACTTGCCAACAACCGTATCGCTTGCTCCGCAACTATGGTTTTTTATTAGAATCTTCGCCACTAAATAAATTATAATAAATTGATTTTATTAGATATCTATCAGAATCTATATGGTCAGCACGAGTAGCATGCTCTAATGTTTCAAATGCTAGGGTTTGTGCGGCTTCAGCAAAAATTCCAGGCCAACCCTTACTCAGCATCGACAGTCCTTTAAGTACCCTTATCTGAATTTCCCTCATACTGGCACCATCGCGCGCAACAGGTGAGAAAAAGTCTTCAAGTAGATCGTTATTCTGAAGTGGTGCAACATGTACAGAAGGATATTTCACTTCTATTTCATCAGATTTATTCTGCGCGTAAGCGGAAAGTATACGTACACCTCTGCCAATGACATCAATGGCGGTTCCAGGATCGTTCACTGCGGGGGAAAGGGCTCGGCAGGCTATTTCGGCCATGACGCTAAGACAAAATCGGGGGTCCTGAGCAAATGAACGTACATCCGAGACAATAATCGTCTCAAGTAAATCGGTGCTGATTGATGACTCCTGGCCCTGACTCAGGTACAAAACTGGCGTGGACGGATGTATGAAACTGCCCGGCTGCGCCACGAGGTATACATGACGGGGATCATTGGTCAGCAGCTTGCTGAGTTTCACCATATCAACATATTCAACATAGCCAATCTTTTTCGGATAAACTGCAACCGTTCCTTTCGGCTGTTCATTGTTCTCAAGCCATGGATATCCGCCGAGACAGGGATTTCTTGCTCTCGCAATAAATGTTTCGATGGCCGCCTGTTCTACTTTTGCCGTTGTCTCACCAACCCTCCCCAGAGAGGTCAAATGCTGTATCCAGCGAAGCAATGTGATGAGGATTAAGGCAATGACAACCAGTGTTACAATGAATAAAATGACTCTCCCCCTTTCTCCATAAGCTCCCATATTGAGGGCAATAATCCCTACCAGACTGAAGAGAAAAGAACCGATGAAGGTGGCCAGTACATTTTGTGTGGTGACGTCTTCAACAACTAAACGAGTAGCTCTGGGAGTCACATTAGTAGTGGCTGAACCGTAGGCTGTGACCATGATGCTCAGCGAAAATGTGGTCACTGCCAGCATACTCGATGCCAGTATGTTCAGAATGTTATCGACTGCTTCCGCACCAACCTTCACGGAAACCGACTCAGGTATCATTGATTTAAAAAGAATTGATAAAAGGGCCGTTATTATTGCGACAATTGCGAATAACGTTGCCCTGAACCATAGTTTTTTAAATGTCTGCTTCAGCATCCATTTCCAGCGTGAAATCATTCTGCATTCCCTCATATTGCAGCCGGGATAAATAAATGCCGCCTCTGTGGCGGCATGTTGCTGTTAACGAACCAGATGCAGGAAGTGCAGGTGTTTTTCGTACTGGTCCAGTATGTCATTAATCAGCTGTTCCTGATTCCAGCCCATTACATCATAATTTTGGCCGCCCTCTTTGAGATAGACTTCAGCGCGATAATATCGATGTTGTTCACTCTGCTGCTCATCATTATCCAGCGCAGCGAGCGCGAAGGTCGGTGAGTTATACCCGCGAAGCCTCACTTCATATATATAATTCAGCTCGTTGCCCAAATCGACTTCAAGGCGAATACGATCCTCGGCGGCGTCACTGATGTGGCTTATCGTTCCCTGCTTGTTAAGTTCCTCCTGAACCAGCGTCATGGCGGGTTGGATAATGTCGTCCATAAAACGTTTCACAAGAGAGCGCTTCGGCAAATACGCGATATTGCGTAACCTTCTCTGCCAGGGAATTGGGTTACGTGCAGCCGTAGGAGCAATAGTCGCCATGCTAAGGCTTTCACGCTTGGTCAAATCCCGACGCAGGGCTTTTAACAGTCCGTATATGGATATTAATAAGATAACTGAGAAGGGCAATGCACTCGCTATCGTTACGGTTTGCAACGCACTCAGCCCCCCTGCGATCAGCAGGGCAATAGCAACAACGCCCATGAGCGATGCCCAGAAAATTCGCTGCCAGACGGGCGTGTTTGCCACCCCACCTGATGCCAGAGTATCCACAACCATTGCCCCCGAATCAGCAGACGTTACAAAGAAGACGATGACCATCGCCATTGCAATGAATGACAGCACGGAAGAGAACGGGAAATGCTCCAGGAAATTAAACAGGGCAAGCGCAACATCCTGCTGAACGGTATTGGCGAGGTCAGTGGCGCCCTGGTTCATGATGAGATAGATGGCGCTGTTTCCAAACACCGTCATCCACATGAGCGTAAAGCCGGCGGGAACAAACAACACGCCAGTCACGAACTCACGAATTGTCCTGCCGCGGGAAACGCGTGCAATGAACATACCTACAAACGGCGACCATGAAAGCCACCATCCCCAGTATAATAATGTCCAGCCCCCCAGCCAGTTGCTCGACTTGGGTTCATACGCGTAAAGGTTGAACGTTTTACTCACCAGTTCCGACAGATAACCACCCGTATTTTCCACAAATGACTTCAGCAGAAGCACAGTGGGACCCAGGCACAAGACCAGCGCCAGGAGCAACACCGCCAGGCCCAGATTAAGCTCAGACAGGATGCGTATTCCCTTGTCCAGGCCGGACACCACCGAAATCGTCGCTAACCCCGTGATGACCACGATCAAAATGACCTGTACCGTTTCATTGATGGGCACGCCGAAAAGATGGTTCAAACCGGCATTCACCTGCAATACACCGTAACCCAGCGATGTTGCAACGCCAAAGACAGTGCCTATCACGGCGAAGATATCAACCGCGTGGCCTATAGGCCCGTAAATGCGATCGCCGATAATGGGATAGAGCGCAGAACGCAGCGTTAAAGGCAGACCGTGACGGTAACTGAAAAAGGCCAGAATCAGCGCCACGATGGCATAAATTGCCCATGCGTGCAGACCCCAGTGGAAGAACGTCAGGCGCATGGCTTCCTTCGCTGCCGCAACGGTCTCTGGAGTGCCGACAGGTGGCGAAAGATAATGCATCACAGGTTCGGCAACGCCAAAGAACATCAGGCCGATCCCCATCCCTGCCGAAAAAAGCATCGCGAACCAGGAGTGGTAGCTGAAATCAGGCTGCGCATGGTCTGGGCCCAGCTTTATATCACCGTAACGTGAGAGTCCAAGGAACGTGACGCTCAGTAAAATCAGGGCCACAGCAAGTATGTAGAACCAGCTGGCATTCGTGAAGATTTGTTGCTGAAGTAGTTTAAAATTTTTGTCGGCGACATCCGGGAATACGGCGGCAAAGGCGACAAGAAGGAAAATTAGCAAAGCAGATGTAAAGAATACCGCTTTGTTAATCTGGCTTGTAGACTTCTTTGGGGTTGTATCATTTTCACTCATAATCATTTATTCCATTAATTAAATCCGCACTGGATAGAAGGTACTACCTCTCACAGAGTAGCAAAGTTCAACTGGCTATGCGGGGTTAATCGGAATGCATGGTGGAATGAGTGCCGATACAAATCATCCTATATTCTAAGGAGTTTTAAGTTACTCAGCCTGCCAATTACTGGGGCATTTAATTTGTATGATCTGTATCAAAGCTGGGATATAAGTTAAGTGAAGTATATTAGGCACGAATTACCAGCGTCTGCTCTTGGCACAAAGCGGACAACCACGCTAGCTCTACCCTGTGCCACAAAATGTCAATTTGCATCTGAACTAATGCACTTTAATCTCGTCACTTCAATAAATACCGAACATCCCCCTGATAAAACGACAATATGCGCTGCATAACTTCGCTCTTCCGGCACTCGCGACAGATTATGTTTAGGCGACTGTCGTAGCGACGTATTTCTCCGTCAGGTAATGACCAGATAAGGTCCGGATCAACCACAACCGGTTTCTTCAGCTTTGCCCTCGATAATTTTTTGCGGGCATTTTGCCAGTCTTTACGAGCCTGTTCAGACGGGAACAACCCGTAGCCAGAATTGTATACATCGCCACTGGCAACCAGCTCTCTGGCCAGAACGCTCATCAGATATCTTGTTGCCCCAGTTTTAGCTTCCAGTTGTCGTAACGTCTCGCGCCCACTCTGGCGTACGAGTTCAAGAACCTGCCCTTTAATTTTTTCCCGCTCTTCTTGTGTAAAAACTTTTGCCACAAGCCCTCCTGAAAATTACCTCATGACCAGAAATTAACACTTACCCCCTGAAGCCCGGCGGAATTTCGTTATCCGGTTCAGAAATATGATTCACACAACGCTGGTTGTTCGTGCCGCTTACCGGGAGCAACCAGGGGTTCTCAAAATTCCGGTCCGGTCCAAAAAACGTCGTCGCTCGCTGAACAAATTCCGTTCCCGTTTTCCCGGTAGCCGCCAAGTATCTTGCGTAACGCCTCACGCCATCCAGCATGGCCTCTGGTGGCACCCCCTCGCGTAATCTGGCCTTCCAGGCACTGAAAGCGGATTTCTTCGGGTTTGCCCCAGCACGCAACGGGTACTCCCGCCAGACCTGTTCGAACACATCCGGATAATCCACTCGTCCCACAGACTGCCCGGTGTTTTCCGGGACTACCCGATCGGCTTCCCGCTGAATGGCGGAATCGGCTTCAGGCTGCTGCAGTTGGTGTGATTGCTCCGCCCTTGCGGTCATCACCTGCTGCACAGCGCCCGAATCGGCTTTCAGCGCATACGCTGAATCGGCTTCCGGTGTCGTGCCTGCTGGCTGACCAAGATTGACGGTCTGAACATCCCCTGCCTGGTTCGTGGCGTTTTTTACGCCATGGACCATAGTGTTTTGATCTTCTTGATCTGTATCTTTATCTGTATCTTTATCTGTCGTGACTCGTCGTGACATGTGCGTGACATTTCGTGACGCGCCGTGACAATCGCCATTTTGTTCCCGCTTTCTTTCCCTCTCTCGCTGCGCCCTCTTGCGCTCTGCAGGAGATTTTGCGGTTTGCGAAATATTGCCGTTGTCCTCTTTAAGCACCTGGCGTTTTTCCCATCCAGTGATTAAATCACCATCAAGTACCCGCCCCTGCATCGTCTGCAAAATTGAATCAATTACCTCTTCTGTCACGTCGAGCGCACTTGCCAAATCTTCTGTCGTGACATCAATGTGACCTCGCGTGACATTTCGTGACGCGCTCACCAGGAGGTGGATATACACTGCCATCACTGTTGCAATTGGCTGTCCTGACACCCTGGCAATTGTTCGCCACTTAGGGTCATTTGGCATGTCATGCCATAATCTGAGCCAGGCGTTAGCCATACTCACCTCTTTTGATACCGAATCTTTTTACTCACAAATTGCCGGAAGTGATCCGGTATGAATATTGCGAGTCAATGCACAGCCACAATATTTCCTGCAGGGCCACCACGATTCATCTGGTTGAAACCAGCGATCGCCACTGCGACAAAATCATCAGCGTCTCTCACCAGTCGTTCCCGCGTCTCCACTAGTTCCCGAAAATAGGCTGAGCTATGGCTGCGCATTCGGGCCACCAGCAGAGGTGGCATTGCTTTTTCGATAGCTGGTAACAACGCCTGAATTTTTTCAACTGCATCAGGGGTGTCTTTCTCTACCCAGCGGAAAATTTTCTGGGTATTGCGAGCCAGGGCTTCCGGATGGCTGTCGTCATACAGTTCTGGGAACGTCATACCCAGTTCAAAATAAGCCCTGGTTATTTCAGCTGCCGGAACTTTTTCACCGTCCGGATGCGCCCAGGCATTCATCGCCATGCGGATGTGTTCATGCTTGATTTTCATGAATCAAGCTCCTAGAAAGTGGTTGTGTTAACATTTTGGTATCTTCCAGCTCGGGCCAAATATTCATCCAATCAAAAGGCCTTAGTTGCTGACGTGTAACTTCACCATTACTGGCTCGCTCAATAAGGACACATAACGATGCCCCTAACACTTGACCTTTACTCAATGCCTTTCTTAGATAACCGATGCTGGTACCACACTCGCATGCAAACATACGCTGTTCATCTGACGAAAGAGAATTGAGAAATATTCTTAATTCTTCCATAGCTACTCCTTAGTAAACACAGCAAAGAATACCCATAGGTAAACAAAAGTCAATACCCACAGGTTGTTTACCTTGCAGTAATCGCATCTATTATTTACCTATGGACAAATATGAATTTAGACGACAGCAACTCATCAAAATTCGTGATGAGAAATGCGATGGTAAAGCGGTTAACGTGGCCAGAAAGATCGGGCGCGAGCCTTCTTATGTATCAAGAATGTTGTACCCAGAGGGGAAAAAGGGAAAAAAACGGATCGCTGATGATATGGTGGAGATTATCGAAGAGTCCTTTGGGTTACCCCGGGGATGGATGGATGGTATCGTTTCATCATCAACGAACACAGCCTCCAGTTATGAAACAAGGGTTCTAACGCCACGACAACGTATTTTTTTAGATCTCTTAGACGAACTGCCAGAAAGTGAAGCGGATAACTTATTAAAAACTCTTGAAGAGAAAAAACAGTATTACAATATGATCTACGAAGAAATCCGTAAAAAGAAAGCACAAAACGCATCATAGCTCACCAAACAACTAGTCACCAGTTAAGACACCGCAAAAAGTTACCCATGGGTATTTACTTTTTAAATACCTATGGGTATCCTTCTTTTCATACCAACCCACCCCGCCCCACAGAATGCAGGGCAATACTTCGAGTTACCAGGCAGTGGTCAGGGGTTAAGTAGCCAGCCCGAGGCGTAAGAACATGACGGCGGGATTCAAATTTTGCAGTGCAGCAGTTAGTTCCGCCACCCGGCGTTAAGGGGAGAGATAAGATGGTGCATTACGAAGTAGTTCAGTATTTGATGGATTGTTGCGGTATCACTTACAACCAGGCTGTGCAGGCTTTACGCAGCAACGACTGGGATCTCTGGCAGGCAGAAGTCGCTATACGTAGCAACAAGATGTGAGATTCGCAAAATGCAAAAAATCGACCTCGGCAACAACGAATCCCTGGTGTGCGGCGTGTTCCCCAACCAGGATGGAACGTTCACTGCCATGACGTATACCAAAAGCAAAACATTTAAAACCGAAACTGGTGCGCGCCGATGGTTGGAGAAGCACACAGTAAGCTAACGATTAAAACGTCTACTCCTGCTGTTCCAGAATAACTTCATAAAATGGGAGTATTTTTCGGTGACGAGATAATAAGAACAGTTTGCGCTATCACTCTGATGTTGAATGATGCCCTTCCGTTCTAATTTTTTCATAACCGGGTTACGGCAAGGAGAAGTGATAATAAGATTTCCTGTTTTAAGGAAATCTTTAAATACAGCGATTTCTTTCTCAGATAAACGAAGCAATACTCGTTGCTCTGGTAGTAATGAATAATGCTTTTGAATATGTGCTCGCAATCTTGAGAAGGAAATGGCGACCACGAAAGAAAAGGCAAAAACGATAATCTGAAAGAGCCAAGGTATTTCAGTATAAGCATTGAATGCGACAGTAAACTCTTTCGGTATCAGCCAGAGAGTGAGACCAAAAATGATAATCGTATACATAAGTCTTTCGAGTGGCTCGTTAGCAAAAAGTTTCAACAATGGAGTAAATACATCCAACATATCAATAACTCTCAACTGTAAGGGTATTGAAATGTTAACACAAGCTCTCGCTGTAGGGGTATAGCCGAGACCACCGAAGCCCGGAGGTGGTGAAATAAAACCGGGCACAACACGAAGGCGCATTTCCGATATCCATAAAGAGTCGGTCTTGTCTGTTAAATTTAAATGGTGGGAGTGCGCCTCCGGTTGTAAATAACGACATTGCTGTGTGTAGTCCTGGCGGCATCAGTTTTTTTCTTGAAGTTCGGCTGATGTCCGCCCTTTTTAAAGTGAATTTTGTGATGCGGTGAATGCGGCTAAGCGCACGTGGCACAGTTAAAAGTCATGTCAGTCCTTATTGGTTTGGGTGGGAAAGCCGACTGTAATTGTTAACTGGTTGCAGTCACCTGGAGGCACCAGACACCGCATCAACAAAGTTCATTTGTAAAAATGGAGATAATTATGATTGCACATCACTTCGGAACTGATGAAATACCACGTCAGTGTGTGACTCCTGGCGATTATGTTCTTCATGAAGGCCGGACATATATTGCCTCGGCAAACAATATTAAAAAGCGAAAACTATATATTCGTAACCTGACCACAAAAACATTCATTACTGACCGCATGATTAAAGTCTTCCTCGGTCGTGATGGTTTACCTGTAAAGGCGGAGTCATGGTGATGACTAAGAAAATAAAATGTGCTTACCACCTTTGCAAAAAAGACGTTGAAGAAAGCAAAGCTATTGAAAGAATGCTTCACTTCATGCACGGGATTTTATCAAAAGACGAACCGAGAAAATATTGCAGTGAAGCTTGTGCCGAAAAAGACCAGATGGCACATGAACTTTAATTAATTGACTATTCGAAACTGAATTTATGCCAGAAATGGCAGGTATTCGCTCAACCTTAATTAAGGAGAAAAACATGATTACCAATTATGAAGCCACTGTTGTAACTACCGATGACATTGTTCACGAGGTGAATCTGGAAGGAAAGCGCATTGGCTACGTAATTAAAACAGAAAATAAAGAAACCCCATTCACTGTGGTTGATATCGATGGTCCATCAGGCAACGTAAAAACACTTGATGAAGGTGTCAAAAAAATGTGCCTGGTGCATATCGGAAAGAATCTGCCCGCAGAAAAAAAAGCCGAATTTCTGGCAACTCTAATTGCAATGAAATTAAAAGGTGAAATCTGAAAGAAATAGCCTGCGTATGGCGCAGGCTATGAACAGTGTGTATCCGGCAAGATCATTCACTGAACAAAACGAATTTTAATCTGAGTTGAGGTTAAAAAACAATGAGCACAAAACCACTCTTCCTGTTACGGAAAGCGAAAAAATCATCCGGTGAACCTGACGTCGTCCTGTGGGCAAGCAACGATTTTGAATCGACCTGTGCCACTCTGGACTACCTGATCGTTAAGTCAGGTAAAAAACTGAGCAGCTATTTTAAAGCTGTTGCCACGAATTTTCCTGTCGTTAATGACCTGCCCGCTGAAGGTGAGATCGATTTTACCTGGAGTGAACGCTATCAACTCAGCAAAGACTCCATGACATGGGAACTAAAACCGGGAGCAGCACCAGACAACGCTCACTATCAAGGCAATACCAACGTCAACGGCGAAGACATGACTGAGATTGAGGAGAATATGCTACTCCCAATTTCTGGCCAGGAACTGCCCATTCGTTGGCTTGCTCAACACGGCAGCGAAAAACCGGTAACGCACGTTTCACGCGACGGACTCCAGGCATTACACATTGCTCGGGCTGAAGAACTACCGGCTGTTACTGCCCTGGCTGTTTCCCACAAAACCAGCCTGCTCGACCCGCTGGAAATTCGCGAACTCCACAAACTGGTTCGTGACACTGACAAAGTTTTCCCTAATCCTGGTAATTCAAACCTGGGACTGATAACTGCTTTTTTCGAAGCATACCTGAACGCTGACTACACCGATCGAGGACTGCTGACAAAAGAGTGGATGAAGGGTAATCGTGTTTCACACATCACTCGCACGGCTTCCGGTGCTAATGCTGGCGGCGGAAACCTCACCGATCGCGGCGAAGGTTTCGTACACGATCTGACGTCACTGGCGCGCGACGTAGCCACTGGCGTACTGGCCCGTTCAATGGATCTGGACATCTATAACCTTCATCCGGCACACGCTAAACGCATTGAGGAAATTATCGCTGAAAATAAACCGCCCTTTTCTGTTTTCCGCGACAAATTCATCACCATGCCTGGCGGGCTGGATTATTCCCGCGCCATCGTGGTTGCGTCCGTAAAAGAAGCACCAATTGGGATCGAGGTCATCCCCGCGCACGTCACTGAATATCTGAACAAAGTACTGACTGAAACCGATCATGCCAACCCTGATCCGGAAATCGTGGATATTGCCTGCGGTCGCTCCTCTGCCCCGATGCCGCAGCGAGTAACAGAAGAAGGAAAACAGGATGATGAAGAAAAACCGCAACCATCTGGAACAACGGCAGTTGAACAGGGAGAGGCTGAAACAATGGAACCGGACGCAACTGAACATCATCAGGACACGCAGCCGCTGGATGCTCAGTCACAGGTAAATTCTGTTGATGCGAAATATCAGGAACTGCGGGCAGAACTCCATGAAGCCCGGAAAAACATTCCATCAAAAAATCCTGTCGATGACGATAAATTGCTTGCTGCATCACGTGGTGAATTTGTTGACGGAATTAGCGACCCGAACGATCCGAAATGGGTAAAGGGGATCCAGACTCGCGATTGTGTGTACCAGAACCAGCCAGAAACGGAAAAAACCAGCCCAGATATGAATCAACCTGAGCCAGTAGTGCAACAGGAACCGGAAATAGCCTGCAATGCCTGCGGCCAGACTGGCGGGGATAACTGCCCTGACTGTGGTGCGGTGATGGGCGACGCAACATACCAGGAAACATTCGATGAAGAGAGTCAGGTTGAAGCTAAGGAAAATGATCCGGAGGAAATGGAAGGCGCTGAACATCCGCACAATGAGAATGCTGGCAGCGATCCGCATCGCGATTGCAGTGATGAAACTGGCGAAGTCGCAGATCCCGTAATCGTAGAAGACATAGAGCCAGGTATTTATTACGGAATTTCGAATGAGAATTACCACGCGGGTCCCGGTATCAGTAAGTCTCAGCTCGATGACATTGCTGATACTCCGGCACTATATTTGTGGCGTAAAAATGCCCCCGTGGACACCACAAAGACAAAAACGCTCGATTTAGGAACTGCTTTCCACTGCCGGGTACTTGAACCGGAAGAATTCAGTAACCGCTTTATCGTAGCACCTGAATTTAACCGCCGTACAAACGCCGGAAAAGAAGAAGAGAAAGCGTTTCTGATGGAATGCGCAAGCACAGGAAAAACGGTTATCACTGCGGAAGAAGGCCGGAAAATTGAACTCATGTATCAAAGCGTTATGGCTTTGCCGCTGGGGCAATGGCTTGTTGAAAGCGCCGGACACGCTGAATCATCAATTTACTGGGAAGATCCTGAAACAGGAATTTTGTGTCGGTGCCGTCCGGACAAAATTATCCCTGAATTTCACTGGATCATGGACGTGAAAACTACGGCGGATATTCAACGATTCAAAACCGCTTATTACGACTACCGCTATCACGTTCAGGATGCATTCTACAGTGACGGTTATGAAGCACAGTTTGGAGTGCAGCCAACTTTCGTTTTTCTGGTTGCCAGCACAACTATTGAATGCGGACGTTATCCGGTTGAAATTTTCATGATGGGCGAAGAAGCAAAACTGGCAGGTCAACAGGAATATCACCGCAATCTGCGAACCCTGTCTGACTGCCTGAATACCGATGAATGGCCAGCTATTAAGACATTATCACTGCCCCGCTGGGCTAAGGAATATGCAAATGACTAAGCAACCACCAATCGCAAAAGCCGATCTGCAAAAAACTCAGGGAAACCGTGCACCAGCAGCAGTTAAAAATAGCGACGTGATTAGTTTTATTAACCAGCCATCAATGAAAGAGCAACTGGCAGCAGCTCTTCCACGCCATATGACGGCTGAACGTATGATCCGTATCGCCACCACAGAAATTCGTAAAGTTCCGGCGTTAGGAAACTGTGACACTATGAGTTTTGTCAGTGCGATCGTACAGTGTTCACAGCTCGGACTTGAGCCAGGTAGCGCCCTCGGTCATGCATATTTACTGCCTTTTGGTAATAAAAACGAAAAGAGCGGTAAAAAGAACGTTCAGCTAATCATTGGCTATCGCGGCATGATTGATCTGGCTCGCCGTTCTGGTCAAATCGCCAGCCTGTCAGCCCGTGTTGTCCGTGAAGGTGACGAGTTTAGCTTCGAATTTGGCCTTGATGAAAAGTTAATACACCGCCCGGGAGAAAACGAAGATGCCCCGGTTACCCACGTCTATGCTGTCGCAAGACTGAAAGACGGAGGTACTCAGTTTGAAGTTATGACGCGCAAACAGATTGAGCTGGTGCGCAGCCTGAGTAAAGCTGGTAATAACGGGCCGTGGGTAACTCACTGGGAAGAAATGGCAAAGAAAACGGCTATTCGTCGCCTGTTCAAATATTTGCCCGTATCAATTGAGATCCAGCGTGCAGTATCAATGGATGAAAAGGAACCACTGACAATCGATCCTGCAGATTCCTCTGTATTAACCGGGGAATACAGTGTAATCGATAATTCAGAGGAATAATTCAGCCTGGCGGTGTAATGCACCGCCAACTTGAAATATTTTTTATGAGAAAAATTATGAGATATGACAATGTTAAACCATGTCCATTTTGTGGTTGTCCATCAGTAACGGTGAAAGCCATTTCAGGATATTACCGAGCGAAGTGTAACGGATGCGAATCCCGAACCGGTTATGGTGGAAGTGAAAAAGAAGCACTCGAAAGATGGAATAAACGAACCACTGGAAATAATAATGGAGGTGTTCATGTATAAAATTACCGCCACTATTGAAAAGGAAGGTGGCACTCCTACTAACTGGACAAGATATTCAAAATCTAAACTAACGAAATCAGAATGCGAAAAAATGCTCTCAGGTAAAAAAGAAGCAGGCGTTTCCAGAGAGCAGAAAGTAAAACTGATAAATTTTAATTGCGAGAAACTTCAGTCCTCGAGAATTGCATTGTATTCAAATTAAAACTTCATAGCTGATTATTAATAATCAACATCGGGCGTCAATTTCAGTATAACATTGGCGCCTGCCAGAGGTGATGCGATGGCACAAGTAATCTTTAATGAAGAGTGGATGGTTGAATACGGCCTGATGCTTCGCACTGGTCTGGGGGCCAGACAAATTGAAGCATACCGCCAGAACTGTTGGGTGGAGGGCTTCCACTTCAAACGAGTATCTCCTTTAGGTAAGCCAGACAGCAAACGAGGGATTATCTGGTACAACTATCCAAAGATAAATCAGTTTATCAAAGACTCATGATATGTCTAAATTACCAACAGGTGTCGAGATTAGAGGTAGATACATTCGCATCTGGTTCATGTTTCGAGGAAAACGATGTCGGGAAACATTAAAAGGCTGGGAGATTACAAACAGTAATATTAAAAAGGCCGGAAATTTAAGAGCGCTGATAGTTCATGAAATAAACTCCGGTGAATTTGAGTATTTAAGACGTTTTCCCCAGTCCAGCACTGGGGCAAAAATGGTGACAACGAGAGTCATAAAAACGTTCGGAGAGCTTTGTGATATCTGGACAAAAATTAAAGAGACAGAGTTAACAACAAACACAATGAAGAAAACGAAATCACAATTAAAAACACTCAGAATAATAATTTGTGAAAGTACCCCGATATCACATATTCGTTATAGCGATATCTTAAACTACCGGAATGAACTGCTGCATGGAGAAACGCTTTACCTGGATAATCCAAGATCCAACAAAAAAGGAAGAACCGTGCGCACAGTTGATAACTATATCGCCCTGCTCTGTTCGCTGTTGCGTTTTGCGTATCAGTCGGGATTTATATCAACCAAACCATTTGAAGGAGTAAAAAAATTACAGCGAAACAGAATAAAGCCTGATCCGTTATCTAAAACAGAATTCAATGCATTAATGGAAAGTGAAAAAGGACAGAGCCAGAACTTGTGGAAATTTGCCGTTTACTCAGGACTTCGTCACGGGGAACTGGCAGCTCTGGCGTGGGAGGATGTGGATCTCGAAAAGGGAATAGTGAATGTCAGAAGAAACCTGACGATACTTGATATGTTCGGTCCCCCAAAAACAAATGCCGGGATCCGAACAGTAACACTACTGCAGCCTGCTCTTGAAGCACTGAAGGAGCAATACAAACTGACCGGGCATCATCGCAAAAGCGAAATCACCTTTTATCATCGGGAGTACGGCAGAACCGAAAAGCAAAAACTGCATTTTGTTTTCATGCCCAGGGTGTGTAACGGAAAACAAAAACCTTATTACTCGGTAAGCAGTTTGGGGGCAAGGTGGAATGCAGCAGTAAAACGTGCTGGTATTCGCCGCCGTAATCCGTACCATACGCGGCATACTTTTGCCTGCTGGCTGTTGACGGCAGGAGCGAACCCGGCATTTATAGCCAGCCAAATGGGGCATGAAACTGCGCAGATGGTGTATGAAATTTACGGTATGTGGATTGATGACATGAACGACGAACAGATAGCCATGTTGAATGCGCGGTTATCGTAGTTGCAAAGTTTGCCCCCAATTTGCCCCATTTAGTACCAGAGAACTGAAATAATGCAAGATAATCAACAAATTACAAAGAAAGAACAATACAACCTGAACAAATTACAAAAACGTCTGCGTCGTAACGTGGGCGAAGCCATTGCTGACTTCAATATGATTGAAGAAGGCGATCGCATCATGGTTTGCCTCTCCGGGGGTAAAGACAGCTATACCATGCTGGAGATTCTGCGCAATTTGCAGCAAAGCGCGCCAATCAATTTTTCGCTGGTGGCTGTTAACCTCGATCAAAAGCAACCGGGCTTCCCGGAACACGTTCTGCCCGAGTATCTTGAAAAGCTGGGCGTTGAGTACAAGATTGTTGAAGAGAATACTTACGGTATCGTGAAAGAGAAGATTCCAGAGGGCAAAACCACTTGCTCACTGTGTTCTCGCCTTCGTCGCGGTATCCTTTATCGTACCGCAACGGAACTGGGGGCGACGAAGATCGCGTTGGGTCACCATCGTGACGATATCCTGCAAACGTTGTTCTTAAATATGTTCTACGGCGGTAAGATGAAAGGTATGCCTCCGAAACTGATGAGCGATGATGGCAAACATATCGTTATTCGTCCGCTGGCCTACTGCCGCGAGAAAGATATTCAGCGATTTGCCGATGCAAAAGCGTTCCCGATTATTCCGTGCAACCTGTGCGGTTCACAGCCTAACCTGCAACGTCAGGTGATTGCTGACATGTTGCGTGACTGGGATAAACGTTATCCAGGGCGTATCGAGACGATGTTCAGCGCGATGCAGAATGTGGTGCCGTCGCATCTGTGCGATACCAACCTGTTCGATTTCAAAGCCATCACCCACGGTTCTGAAGTGGTTAACGGGGGTGATCTGGCGTTTGATCGCGAAGAGATCCCACTACAACCGGCGGGCTGGCAGCCAGAAGAAGATGAAAATCAGTTGGATGAGTTACGGCTGAATGTGGTTGAAGTGAAATAACCAGGATAGCGCCCGATGCGCAAGCGTATCGGGCTACTCTTATGGAGGCCGGATAAGACGCGGCCAGCGTCGCATCCGGCAATCCCGAATAAGATGTTTACTCTTGCACCCGGCAATTCAACATTTCATTATTTTAATAACCGCACCCGGCACGTTTTTCCTTTAATCTTCCCGCCCTGTAACTGTTTCCATGCTTTATGAGCAACAGCCTGACGGACCGCGACATAGACATGCGCCGGATGCACGGCGATTTTGCCAATATCTGCGCCATCAAGCCCGATATCTCCTGTCAGTGCACCTAATACATCACCCGGGCGCATTTTGGCTTTTTTCCCGCCATCGATACACAACGTTGCCATTTCTGCTTCCAGCGTCGCAATGGAACTATTAGCTGGCGGCGTTTGCCAGTTAAGTTTTATCTGCAACATGTCAGAAATGATATTGGCCCGCTGTGCTTCTTCCGGAGCACAGAAACTGATCGCCAGACCGCTATTTCCTGCACGAGCTGTACGACCGATGCGATGTACATGAACTTCAGGGTCCCACGCCAGCTCAAAGTTCACCACCAGCTCAAGCGATTTAATATCCAGACCACGCGCAGCAACATCAGTCGCGACCAGTACACGGGCGCTACCGTTAGCAAAACGTACCAGGGTCTGATCGCGATCGCGTTGCTCCAAATCGCCGTGTAATGACAATGCACTTTGCCCTACTTCATTCAGCGCGTCGCAGACAGCCTGGCAATCTTTTTTGGTATTGCAAAACACCACGCAAGAGGATGGCTGATGCAAGCTTAATAACCGTTGCAACAGAGGAATTTTGCCTTTGCTGGATGTCTCATAAAATTGTTGTTCAATGGGTGGCAAAGCATCTGTTGAGTCAATTTCAATCGCCAAAGGATCGCGTTGCACTCGTCCGCTGATTGCAGCGATGGCTTCCGGCCAGGTTGCCGAAAACAGAAGCGTCTGTCGAGATGCAGGCGCAAAACGGATGACATCATCAATGGCATCGCTAAATCCCATATCCAGCATGCGGTCGGCCTCATCCATCACCAGCGTATTCAACGCATCCAGTGATACCGTGCCTTTTTGCAGGTGATCCAGCAAACGCCCCGGCGTTGCCACGATAATATGCGGCGCATGTTGCAACGAATCACGCTGCATACCGAACGGTTGACCACCGCACAACGTCAAAATTTTGGTATTTGGCAGAAAACGCGCCAGCCGACGCAATTCACCTGCCACCTGATCCGCCAGTTCACGCGTAGGACACAGCACTAAAGCCTGGGTTTGAAATAGCGACGCATCAATTTGCTGTAACAAGCCGAGGCCAAAAGCCGCCGTTTTGCCGCTGCCGGTTTTCGCCTGCACGCGAACATCTTTTCCGGCAAGGATCGCCGGAAGCGCGGCGGCCTGCACCGGCGTCATGGTTAAATAACCCAACTCATTAAGGTTCGTGAGTTGGGCGGGAGGCAAAACATTCAGGGTAGAAAAAGCGGTCACAATCTATTCTCGTGGTCATCGACGCAAAGTTAGCAGGCGCGTATCCTCGCAGATCTACGCTCACGATGCGACAATTTAATCGGTTCTTCATCGGGTGGTGGGTCAGGCATGGGTTGCGGGCGAGGGATCGGATCGGGCACTGGAACAGGATCGCCAGGAATCGGTTCAGGGACAGGAATTTGCAAATAAATAAGTGTCGTCATATTTCCCTCTGGTCATTGGGTGGACTCTTAAAGGGTAGACGCTGATAAATAACAGGCAAAAAAAAGCCGACTCATCAAAGTCGGCGTCGTACGAATCAATTGTGCTATGCAGTAATTCAAAAAAGGAAGTAAGACAATATGGAGCGCAACGCCCATCGCTTGACGTTGCATTCACCTGCAAGAGAGATATTGCCCTGAATGGGTAGAGAGTTTATTGACTTCGCTCAAACTTTGCGGCGTTTTTGTATACAGACAGCCGGAAAAATTGCTTTTGTTACAACCATTTACTACGATGCAACCATAAAGCAACACCACCAATAAGAACAACTAACAGAATACAAAAAATTGAAAATCCGAATTGCCACCCGCCGCCAGGGATCCCACCAAGGTTGACGCCAAATAACCCGGTCAGAAAGGTACTGGGTAAAAAGACCATTGCCATCAACGACATTGTATAGGTACGACGAGCTAAATTTTCCTGCATCACCTGAGCGATTTCATCCGCCATCACGCCAGTCCGTGCTATACAGGCGTCGATTTCGTCAAGGCCGCGCCCAAGGCGATCGGCAATATCCTGCATCCGACGGCGTTGGTCATCGCTCATCCACGGCAAACGTTCACTGGCAAGACGAGCATAAACATCACGTTGCGGTGCCATATAGCGACGCATCACAATTAATTGTTTGCGCAGCAGAGCCAGGAATCCACGCGGTGGAATTTGCTGATCAAGGAGATTATCTTCAAGGTCGATAATTTTATCGTGCAGCTGCTCGATAAATTCACTGGAATGATCGGTCAACGCATCGCACACATCCACCAGCCATCCCCCGCAATCGGTCGGACCCGTGCCCTCTTCCAGATCGCTCACCACATCGTCCAGCGCCAGCACTTTGCGTTGTCGGGTCGAAACAATTAACCGCCCGTCCATATATACACGCATGGCGACCAGTTGATCGGGGCGTTCATCGGTGCTGCCGTTTATACAGCGCAATGTAATCAGCGTGCCTTCACCGAGACGGCTGACTCGGGGACGCGTGCTCTCGCCCGCCAGCGCATCACGTACGTTATTGGGAAGCAGCGGTGTTGTCGCCAGCCATTGGGCGCTATCATGGTGTACATAATTAAGGTGGAGCCAACAGGGATGCGCTTCATCAATCACATCTGTATTTTCCAGCGGTTTAACGCCGCCTCTACCATCCAGCATCCAGGCAAATACTGCATCCGGGACATTAACGTCCGATCCCTTAATCGCTTCCACAGTGCCTCCATCATCAACGCATTATTTTGTAGTCTAGCCTTCTGGCCCTGTTACGCAACATCTCATCACCCCATTACCCTGAAATGATTAATAAAATTCTGTCTAAATTGAATACAAAAAGCAAAATGCTTTTCCGTATACAAACCGTGTGAAGTGTTAAATAGCGTCTATCATTATCAGAATTATCTGATCATATGACGTGGCTTTTTTGCGATCGGATAGCAACAAAAATTGATAAAAATAACGGGATCTCAATGATTACGCACAACTTCAATACCCTGGACTTACTCACCAGTCCTGTCTGGATCGTTTCGCCCTTTGAGGAACAGTTAATTTATGCCAATAGCGCGGCGAAACTGTTGATGCAAGACCTCACGTTTAGTCAGCTACGAACCGGACCCTATTCCGTCTCCTCACAAAAAGAACTGCCGAAATACCTCTCCGATCTGCAAAACCAACACGATATTATCGAAATCCTCACTGTTCAGCGTAAAGAAGAGGAAACAGCATTGAGCTGTCGGCTTGTTTTGCGAAAGCTGACAGAAACAGAACCGGTGATTATTTTCGAAGGTATCGAAGCGCCGGCAACGCTGGGTTTAAAAGCCAGTCGCTCGGCAAATTATCAGCGCAAAAAACAAGGTTTTTATGCGCGCTTTTTTCTGACTAACTCTGCACCAATGTTGTTGATTGACCCGTCACGAGATGGACAAATCGTCGATGCTAACCTCGCCGCGCTCAATTTCTATGGTTATAACCATGAAACGATGTGCCAGAAACATACCTGGGAAATAAATATGCTCGGGCGTCGCGTCATGCCTATCATGCATGAAATCTCGCATTTACCCGGTGGTCATAAACCTTTGAATTTTGTTCATAAACTGGCGGATGGTTCGACTCGTCATGTGCAGACCTATGCCGGACCGATTGAAATTTATGGCGACAAGCTCATGTTATGTATTGTGCATGATATTACTGAGCAAAAACGGCTGGAGGAGCAGCTGGAACATGCTGCTCACCATGACGCGATGACCGGATTACTGAATCGGCGACAGTTTTATCACATTACGGAACCAGGCCAAATGCAGCATCTCGCCATCGCTCAGGATTACAGCTTGTTGCTCATCGACACCGATCGTTTTAAACACATTAACGATCTCTATGGGCATTCTAAAGGTGATGAGGTGTTATGCGCCCTCGCCCGCACCCTCGAAAGTTGCGCTCGCAAAGGCGATTTGGTGTTTCGTTGGGGAGGCGAAGAGTTTGTCTTATTGCTACCAAGAACCCCACTGGATACCGCGCTTTCGCTGGCTGAAACTATCCGCGTAAGCGTGGCAAAAGTGAGTATTTCGGGCTTACCACGCTTTACCGTCAGCATTGGTGTGGCGCATCACGAAGGAAATGAAAGCATCGATGAACTGTTTAAACGCGTTGATGATGCTTTGTATCGGGCGAAAAATGATGGACGCAACCGCGTGCTGGCGGCATAAGCCGCGGATGCGTCTCGAGATCAACGACTGCGCTTAGCGTGGCGCTCCCAGTTTTCTTGCTTCGCCTGCGCCGTTTTACGTAGTGCGACGTAACACGCCCCGCTGCCGCCATGATGCGGTAGCGCGGTGCAATATGCCTGAACATCATCAAATTCGGTCAGCCAGCGCGCCACATAGCTGCGGACAATATTGGCATGCGATTTATCATCCCGCCCTTTACCATGAATAATCAGCACGTTACGCAAACCATCCGCCAGGGCTTGTTGAATAAAACTGAACACCATTTTGCGGCACTCTTCCACCGGCTGGCGCAAAAGATTCAGGCTCGCCTGTTGCGGATATTTACCACTGCGCAGCTTATCCAGCACCCCATGTTGCAACCCTTCCCGCCGAAACTCCAGCGGCTGACTTAGTGGGATGATGTCGAGAAATCCGGTGGTGAGGAAATTATCAAGCTGCAGCGTGTCGATACGCTGCGGCGCACGTTGGTTACGCGTTGGATGCCAGTGGACATCGGTAGCACGTTTCAGCGGCTGGACATCTTCCATGGCGTCAAGAAACAGCGATTTGTCGTCAAGGTTCATGTTACATCCTCCCGCAATTAAGAGCGCGATATGATAACCAGACCGGGTCGGTCCAACAACGTATTACCCAAATTTCCAGTAATAAGTTCCAAATATTGCCGATATTTTAAGCAAAATACTTATGCATGATTATTCATTCACGATATTAATAATGTAACTTATATTTTCGTGAAATCTGTCACTGAAGAAAATTGGCAACTAAAGGTTAAAACCGTTATAACACAGTCACCGGCGCAGAGGAGACAATGCCGGATTTAAGACGCGGATGCACTGCTGTGTGTACTGTAGAGTCTGGCGGATGTCGACAGACTCTATTTTTTTATGCAGTTTTAACTTTGCAGATAGCCGCATTCTCGCCGGAATTGCGTGATTAATGACGCGGTCAGTGGTGTCTGGCGACTATCACGCCGCTGAATCAAATAATAGGCCGCTTTCGGTAAAATTTCGCTAACCGGCAACATCACCAGCCCCTGTCCGTGCAAGGGATCGCAGCCCATTTCTTCAGGCAGTATGCTGAGAAAATCGCTTTTTGCCACCAGACTGATACAGGCTGAGAACGTCTCGCAGACTACACCGACCTGTGGCGTTTGCGCCTGATCGTCAAGCAATTCACTCAACTGTTTGTAGTAACTGCCGTGTGGCGTCGGCATTGTCCAGCTGTAATCCAGTAACTGTTTGATCGAACGGGCACCAATGGCGGGGTGTCCCGGGCGGCAAAAGATCGCGAATTGCTTTTCCAGTAATTTCTCAAAAGTAAATTCGTGGTCGTACGGTCCCTGATAATAGGTATTGATGGTGAAATCCAATTCTCCCTGACGCAATTCATTAATCATCGACACCAGTTGCCCTTCCATAATGCGTACTTTTACCTGCGGATGCTGCTGATGAAAACGAGATATGACAGCTGGCATCAGACTGCGGGAAATACTGGCCCCCATGCCGATATTAATCTGCCCTGCCAGTTGCCCTTGTCGTTGGCGAATATCCTCTTGGGCTGCGCGCAGCTCTTCAAGAATAAGACTGGCGTGCTGATAAAAACTTTCACCGGCATCAGTTAACGTCACGCCTTTACTACGGCGAAAAAAGAGTTGCGCCGCTAACCCTTCTTCCAGCTCCTGAATAGATTTACTCAGTGCCGGTTGCGACATATTCAACATTCGGCTCGCTCCGCGAATGCTGCCCTGACGAGCCACTTCAACAAAAGCCCGAATTTGATGAATTTTTACCTGAAAAGCCATGACGCCACCGATAACCGTTATTTATCAGACCAAAGAAACTGGCATCTACTTTAATGCAGATGATTGTGTCAGGGTAATTTATGAACGGTTAAAACTGTGAAAAATCAGTTAGTGATAAGTAAAAACTATCGCTACGTGAACCGGGTCACACTTTTTACTGATGACGGGAAAGGTTATGGAGTCTTTGAATCAATTTGTTAATTCGCTTGCCCCAAAATTATCGCACTGGCGACGTGATTTTCATCACTATGCAGAGTCTGGCTGGGTGGAATTCCGCACTGCCACCCTTGTTGCGGAAGAATTGCAGCAGCTCGGCTATTCACTGGCGCTGGGCCGCGAAGTAGTTAATGAAAGTAGCCGGATGGGACTACCTGATGAACTCACTCTACAACGCGAATTCGAGCGCGCTCGTCAACAGGGTGCGCTAGCACAATGGATTGCGGTTTTTGAAGGTGGTTTCACGGGTATCGTCGCCACCCTGGATACCGGTCGCCCCGGTCCGGTGATGGCTTTCCGTGTCGATATGGACGCGCTGGATCTCAGTGAAGAGCAGGATGTCAGCCATCGCCCCTACCGCGACGGTTTTGCGTCATGTAACGCCGGAATGATGCATGCCTGTGGTCATGATGGACATACCGCCATTGGGCTTGGGCTGGCGCATACCCTTAAACAATTCGAGTCCGGACTACATGGCGTCATCAAACTGATTTTTCAGCCTGCAGAGGAAGGTACGCGTGGCGCGCGGGCGATGGTCGATGCAGGTGTCGTAGATGATGTTGATTATTTTACTGCCGTGCACATTGGCACTGGCGTACCTGCGGGCACCGTGGTGTGCGGCAGTGATAATTTTATGGCAACCACCAAATTTGACGCGCACTTCACCGGTACCGCCGCTCACGCAGGCGCAAAACCAGAAGACGGTCACAATGCCTTGTTGGCGGCAGCACAAGCCACTCTTGCACTGCATGCAATCGCCCCGCACAGCGAAGGAGCTTCCAGAGTAAACGTGGGCGTTATGCAGGCAGGAAGCGGTCGTAACGTTGTTCCTGCCTCGGCGTTGCTGAAAGTGGAAACACGCGGGGCCAGCGACGTCATTAATCAATATGTTTTTGACCGTGCACAACAAGCGATTCAGGGCGCAGCAACCATGTATGGTGTCGGCGTTGAAACTCGTCTGATGGGTGCAGCTACCGCCAGTTCTCCTTCGCCGCAATGGGTCGCATGGTTGCAAAGTCAGGCGGCTCAGGTCGCGGGGGTCAATCAGGCCATTGAACGTGTTGAAGCGCCTGCGGGTTCCGAAGATGCCACATTAATGATGGCCCGCGTGCAGCAACATCAAGGGCAAGCCTCCTACGTGGTGTTTGGCACACAGCTGGCGGCAGGTCATCACAACGAAAAATTCGATTTTGACGAGCAGGTTCTCGCTATTGCCGTCGAAACGCTGGCGCGCACCGCGCTCAATTTTCCCTGGACGCGAGGTATCTGATGCAGGAAATCTATCGTTTTATCGACGATGCGATTGAAGCCGATCGCCAACGTTATACCGATATTGCCGATCAAATCTGGGATCATCCAGAAACACGTTTTGAAGAGTTCTGGTCAGCGGAGCATCTGGCTTCGGCGCTGGAATCTGCAGGCTTCACCGTTACCCGCAACGTAGGCAATATCCCAAATGCCTTTATTGCTTCGTTTGGTCAAGGCAAACCGGTTATCGCCCTGCTGGGAGAATATGACGCCCTGGCAGGTTTAAGTCAGCAAGCTGGTTGCGCGCAACCTATATCCGCGACGCCCGGTGAAAATGGTCACGGTTGCGGACACAATTTGCTGGGAACCGCCGCCTTTGCCGCTGCAATAGCCGTCAAGAAATGGCTGGAACAATATGGGCAAGGCGGCACAGTGCGCTTTTATGGTTGTCCTGGCGAAGAAGGCGGCTCGGGTAAAACGTTCATGGTCCGCGAGGGGGTATTTGATGATGTGGATGCGGCACTCACCTGGCACCCGGAAGCCTTTGCCGGCATGTTCAATACCCGCACGCTGGCAAACATTCAGGCATCATGGCGCTTTAAAGGGATCGCAGCACATGCCGCGAATTCCCCTCATTTGGGACGCAGCGCCCTTGATGCCGTAACGTTGATGACCACTGGCACCAACTTCCTCAACGAACATATTATTGAAAAAGCGCGCGTACACTATGCCATCACAAATAGCGGCGGGATCTCACCCAACGTGGTCCAGGCGCAGGCAGAAGTGCTTTATCTTATCCGCGCCCCCGAAATGACCGACGTGCAGCATATTTATGATCGGGTCGCCAAAATCGCCGAAGGTGCGGCATTGATGACCGAAACCACGGTTGAATGCCGCTTCGACAAAGCCTGTTCCAGTTATCTCCCGAATCGCACCTTAGAAAATGCCATGTACCGAGCCCTATCCCATTTTGGTACCCCGGAATGGAACTCCGAAGAACTGGCTTTTGCGAAACAAATTCAGGCTACGCTCACCTCCAACGATCGGCAAAACAGTCTGAATAATATCGCCGCAACCGGTGGCGAAAACGGCAAGGTTTTTGCACTACGTCATCGTGAAACGGTACTGGCGAATGAAGTCGCTCCATATGCCGCCACCGATAACGTGCTTGCAGCATCGACAGATGTCGGCGACGTCAGTTGGAAACTGCCTGTTGCCCAGTGTTTCAGCCCCTGTTTTGCCGTCGGTACACCGCTACATACGTGGCAACTGGTTAGCCAGGGGCGAACATCTATTGCTCATAAAGGAATGCTGCTCGCGGCGAAAACTATGGCTGCAACCACAGTCAATCTCTTCATTGATTCAGGGCTATTGCAAGAATGCCAACAAGAGCATCAGCAAGTTACGGACACGCAACCGTATCACTGCCCTATCCCGAAAAACGTGACACCGTCACCTTTAAAATAACAACAACGCAAACACAACAACCGAGGAATGTCCATGAGTATGTCATCCATACCGTCATCCTCCCAATCCGGGAAGCTCTATGGCTGGGTCGAAAGAATTGGTAACAAGGTTCCCCATCCTTTTTTGCTCTTTATCTATTTGATTATCGTACTCATGGTGACGACGGCAATTTTGTCGGCCTTTGGCGTCAGTGCGAAAAACCCGACCGATGGTACGCCGGTCGTGGTGAAAAACCTGCTCAGTGTGGAAGGATTACACTGGTTTTCACCCAATGTTATTAAAAACTTTAGCGGTTTTGCCCCACTTGGCGCGATCCTGGCGCTGGTTTTAGGTGCCGGTCTGGCGGAGCGCGTCGGCTTACTGCCAGCGCTAATGGTTAAAATGGCATCGCATGTTAATGCCCGCTACGCCAGTTATATGGTGCTGTTTATTGCTTTTTTCAGCCACATTTCTTCCGATGCGGCGTTAGTGATCATGCCACCGATGGGTGCGCTGATTTTTCTGGCGGTGGGCAGACATCCAGTTGCAGGTTTACTGGCCGCCATTGCAGGCGTAGGTTGCGGCTTTACGGCTAATTTACTGATTGTCACAACCGACGTGTTGCTGTCGGGGATCAGCACGGAAGCGGCGGCTGCGTTCAATCCGCAAATGCACGTCAGTGTAATTGATAACTGGTATTTTATGGCCAGCTCCGTAGTCGTACTGACGATTGTTGGCGGCCTGATAACCGACAAAATCATCGAACTACGGTTAGGTCAATGGCAGGGAAACAGCGATGAGAAACTGCAGACATTGACCGAAAGTCAGCGTTTTGGTTTACGCATAGCAGGTGTCGTATCGCTACTTTTTATTGCTGCGATTGCGCTGATGGTGATCCCGGAAAACGGGATATTGCGCGATCCGATTAATCACACCGTGATGCCATCACCCTTTATTAAAGGTATCGTGCCACTGATCATTCTTTTTTTCTTTGTGGTCTCGCTGGCTTATGGCATCGCTACTCGCACAATTCGACGTCAGGCGGATTTACCGCATTTAATGATTGAACCGATGAAAGAGATGGCGGGATTTATCGTGATGGTTTTTCCCCTCGCCCAGTTTGTCGCCATGTTTAACTGGAGCAACATGGGGAAATTCATCGCCGTGGGGCTGACCGATATACTGGAAAGTTCAGGGCTTAGCGGCATCCCGGCGTTTGTCGGTCTGGCGTTGCTTTCCTCTTTCTTATGCATGTTTATCGCCAGCGGTTCCGCAATCTGGTCGATTCTGGCCCCCATTTTCGTACCAATGTTTATGCTACTTGGCTTTCACCCGGCATTTGCGCAAATCCTCTTTCGTATTGCCGACTCATCCGTATTGCCTTTAGCGCCAGTATCTCCTTTTGTTCCACTGTTTCTTGGATTCCTGCAACGCTACAAACCAGACGCGAAACTGGGTACTTACTATTCGTTAGTCTTGCCCTATCCACTTATCTTTTTGGTGGTATGGCTGCTGATGTTGCTGGCGTGGTATCTTGTCGGTCTGCCGATAGGTCCGGGTATTTACCCACGTTTGTCTTAAGAGAGAACGGATGCTGAGATTACTTGAAGAAAAAATTGCCACGCCACTGGGTCCACTGTGGGTGATTTGCGATGAGCAATTTCGCCTGCGGGCGGTTGAATGGGAAGAGTACAGCGAACGCATGGTGCAGCTGCTGGACATCCATTATCGCAAAGAAGGCTATGAGCGCATTTCTGCCACCAATCCAGGCGGTTTAAGCGACAAGCTTCGTGAATATTTTGCCGGTAATCTTAGCATTATTGATACGCTTCCCACTGCTACGGGGGGGACGCCATTTCAGCGCGAAGTCTGGAAAACACTACGCACTATCCCCTGCGGGCAGGTAATGCATTACGGCCAACTGGCTGAGCAATTGGGCCGTCCTGGCGCGGCGCGTGCCGTTGGTGCGGCAAACGGATCGAATCCCATCAGCATCGTCGTACCTTGCCATCGGGTTATTGGCCGAAACGGCACCATGACCGGATATGCAGGCGGAGTTCAGCGAAAAGAGTGGTTATTGCGCCATGAAGGTTATCTTTTGCTGTAAACATTAAACAATTTGTGCCAGCTTGTTCACACTTTTATGTAAAGTTACCCTTAACAACTTAAGGGTTTTCAAATAGATAGACATATATTTACATCTAATATCGGAATTCTCTGCTGTTAAGGTTTGCTTAGACTTACTTGCTCCCTAAAAAGATGTTAAAATTGACAAATATCAATTACGGCTTGAGCAGACCTATGATCCCGGAAAAGCGAATTATACGGCGCATTCAGTCTGGCGGTTGTGCTATCCATTGCCAGGATTGCAGCATCAGCCAGCTTTGCATCCCGTTCACACTCAACGAACATGAGCTTGATCAGCTTGATAATATCATTGAGCGGAAGAAGCCTATTCAGAAAGGCCAGACGCTGTTTAAGGCTGGTGATGAACTTAAATCGCTTTATGCCATCCGCTCCGGTACGATTAAAAGTTATACCATCACTGAGCAAGGCGACGAGCAAATCACTGGTTTCCATTTAGCAGGCGACCTGGTGGGATTTGACGCCATCGGCAGCGGCCATCACCCGAGCTTCGCGCAGGCGCTGGAAACCTCGATGGTATGTGAAATCCCGTTCGAAACGCTGGACGATTTGTCCGGTAAAATGCCGAATCTGCGTCAGCAGATGATGCGTCTGATGAGCGGTGAAATCAAAGGCGATCAGGACATGATCCTGCTGTTGTCGAAGAAAAATGCCGAGGAACGTCTGGCTGCATTCATCTACAACCTGTCCCGTCGTTTTGCCCAACGCGGCTTCTCCCCTCGTGAATTCCGCCTGACGATGACTCGTGGCGATATCGGTAACTATCTGGGCCTGACGGTAGAAACCATCAGCCGTCTGCTGGGTCGCTTCCAGAAAAGCGGCATGCTGGCAGTCAAAGGTAAATACATCACCATCGAAAATAACGATGCGCTGGCCCAGCTTGCTGGTCATACGCGTAACGTTGCCTGATTTTTCCGCATAACTCACTATCCTTCTGTCATATCATTAAATTTTTCTGATTTATTGATCTGGCAGAAGGTTCATCACTGTTTCATTCACCAGATATGGGTTAATCTTTTAATTACAAACTGCGTTGACAGTTGTTGTAAGGAGACCCTGTATGGCTATGTATCAGAACATGCTCGTTGTTATCGATCCTAACCAGGACGACCAACCAGCATTGCGGCGAGCTGTTTATTTACATCAACGGATTGGTGGCAAAATTAAAGCCTTTTTGCCGATCTATGACTTCTCATACGAAATGACCACCCTGCTCTCCCCGGACGAACGTACCGCTATGCGTCAGGGCGTCATCAGCCAGCGTACAGCCTGGATCCACGAGCAGGCAAAATATTATCTCAATGCTGGCGTTCCCATTGAAATTAAAGTGGTCTGGCATAACCGTCCTTTCGAAGCCATCATTCAGGAAGTGATCAGCGGCGGGCACGATTTGGTGCTAAAAATGGCGCACCAACATGACCGTCTGGAAGCGGTGATTTTTACGCCAACGGACTGGCATCTGTTACGCAAATGCCCAAGCCCGGTGTGGATGGTGAAAGACCAGCCGTGGCCGGAAGGAGGTAAGGCGCTGGTGGCGGTGAATCTCGCCAGTGAAGAGCCGTATCATAATGCGCTCAATGAAAAACTGGTCAAAGAGACGATCGAACTGGCAGAACAAGTCAACCATACCGAAGTTCATCTGGTTGGCGCTTACCCAGTAACGCCAATTAATATCGCGATTGAACTGCCGGAATTTGATCCGAGCGTTTATAACGATGCCATTCGTGGGCAACATTTGCTGGCAATGAAAGCCCTGCGGCAGAAATTCGGCATTAATGAAAACATGACGCACGTAGAAAAAGGTCTGCCAGAAGAGGTGATTCCTGATTTGGCGGAGCACTTACAGGCGGGGATTGTGGTTCTGGGCACGGTAGGACGCACCGGTATTTCAGCAGCATTCCTCGGCAACACGGCGGAACAGGTGATTGATCATCTTCGCTGCGACCTGCTGGTCATTAAACCTGACCAGTATCAGACACCCGTTGAACTGGATGACGAAGAAGACGATTAACGACTCTTCAATAACTGACAAGGCCCGAGTTATCGGGCCTATTTTTTACTTACTGCTCTTCGCCGCCAAGGAAATAAATTCCCAACGGGATTGCCAGCAACACAGTAAAGACCAGGCTATAAACAAAAATCATCGATGACTGAATCACATACATTGATGTCGTCCACTCAGACAGCGGAATATTGTACTGTTCTATAACGCCGCCGATGGTCGCGCGAGTCACAACCGACGCCGCAATAATGAAAACCGCCAACAAACCAAAGAGAAATTTCTTCCCTTTCGCTGACTTCAGTTTCGCCATAATCATGATGTAATCCTTGTGCAGACAAATTTCTTGTTACCTAAACGTAACAATACCATGACATTTCACCGTTGTCTGCTCTGAAAACCTCACCTCTTAGCTGGATTTACAATCAACGCATTGATTAGTTAGCTAATGTTGCTACTTCCTTCCCTGACTATTGATGATCTGAATGAATTGTCGCGGTAAAATAGCCCCGCCAGGGGTTTCCGGCATGACGACAATTATCTGGAGGAGCCTGATAAAACAATGATCGCTGAACTGTTTACAAATAATGCGCTTAATCTGGTCATTATTTTCGGTAGCTGCGCAGCATTGATTCTGATGAGCTTTTGGTTTCGCCGTGGAAATCGTAAAAGAAAAGGATTTTTATTCCATGCGGTGCAATTTTTAATCTACACCATAATTATCAGTGCTGTTGGTAGCATTATTAATTATGTTATAGAAAACTATAAACTCAAATTTATCACCCCAGGCGTTATCGATTTTATCTGTACGTCCCTGATTGCGGTTATTCTGACGATTAAGCTATTTCTGCTGATTAATCAGTTTGAAAAACAGCAGATTAAAAAAGGTCGCGATATCACCAGTGCGCGGATTATGTCGCGTATCATCAAAATCACCATTATTGTGGTGCTTGTTCTGCTTTATGGCGAACATTTCGGCATGAGCCTTTCTGGCTTGCTGACCTTTGGTGGTATTGGTGGTCTGGCTGTCGGTATGGCCGGTAAAGATATTCTGAGTAACTTCTTTTCCGGGATTATGCTCTATTTCGACCGTCCTTTCAGTATTGGCGACTGGATCCGTTCACCGGACAGAAATATCGAAGGTACAGTAGCGGAAATTGGCTGGCGAATTACCAAAATTACGACCTTTGATAATCGTCCATTGTACGTACCGAACTCGCTGTTTTCGTCGATCAGCGTAGAAAACCCAGGACGAATGACCAACCGCCGCATTACCACGACCATTGGTTTACGTTATGAGGATGCGGCAAAAGTGGGCGTTATTGTCGAAGCTGTACGTGAGATGCTGAAAAATCACCCGGCCATCGACCAGCGACAAACCTTACTGGTTTATTTCAACCAGTTTGCTGACTCTTCATTGAATATTATGGTTTATTGCTTTACCAAAACCACGGTATGGGCTGAATGGCTTGCTGCACAGCAAGACGTTTATTTGAAGATTATCGATATTGTACAGTCACACGGCGCGGACTTTGCCTTCCCCAGCCAGACGCTGTATATGGATAACATTACACCGCCGGAACAGGGTCGCTAAATCAGACATCACTGGCGTTATGCACAAGGGTAACGCCAGTTCCCATCACATCAATGCTTCACAATATACATAGTCCGACTGTACGCCACATCTTCAGGATTATTAATGGGATAACCTTTCAGCCACGGCTTGATTAATCGTCCATTGGTATATTGATAAATTGGTGCGATCGGTGCTTGCTCCATGAGGATTTTTTCTGCCGCGTTGTAATCGGCATTACGCGCTTTAACGGTATTTTCCGTCGATGCCTGGGCCAGAACTTTGTCATATGCCGGATTGTTAAAGCGTGAAATATTTCCTGAATGCGTTGACGTTAATAATGTCAGGAAAGTGGAGGGTTCATTATAATCCCCCACCCACGAGGCGCGGATAACATCAAAATTGCCGGTGTTACGGCTATCGATATAGGTTTTCCATTCCTGATTTTGCAATTTAACATCTACGCCAAGGTTCTTTTTCCACATCGATGCTACAGCAATCGCAATTTTTTGATGGTTTTCTGAAGTGTTATACAAAAGCGTCAGCGTCAGCGGTTTTTGCGGACCATAACCAGCTGCGCTCAACAAAGTTTTTGCCTGCGCATTCAGTTCTTCCTGACTCATTTGTTCAAACGGCGAAGGTTCCGGCGTAAATCCCGCGGTAACATCTGGTGTAAAATGCCACGCTGGCTTTTCGCCCGTCCCTAATACTTTTTCGGTCATCAGGCGGCGATCTATCGTCATACTTAATGCCAGACGAACGCGCTGATCTGCCGTCGGCCCTTTTTGCGTGTTAAACGCATAATAATAGGTCCCGAGCTGCGGCGGCGTATAAACCTGCCCCGGAATATCCTTCAACAGCTTCTGATACATATTTTTCGGGAAGGATTCGGTGATATCAATATCCCCCGCGAGGTAACGCTTAGTGGCTGCGGATTCCTGATTAATTGGCAGGAAGGTCACTTTTTGCAGTACCGTTTTGGCGTTATCCCAATAATGGGTATTCGGTACCACGACCAGTTTTTCATTGACTACGCGCTCTTTAAGAACATAAGCGCCATTGCCGATCAGATTTCCGGGTTTCGTCCACTCTTTACCGCTTTCTACGTTGGCTTTTTGCACCGGGAAGAAGGCAAAGTTAGCGGTTAAATTCACAAACCACGGCAACGGTTTATCAAGCTGAATTTTCAAAGTATGGGCATCAACTGCGGTGACGCCAAGCTGGTCAGGCGTAGCTTTACCATCAATAATCGCCTGTGCGTTGTTGATTCCCGCCAGCGCGGCAAACCATGCAAATGGCGACAATGTTTTTGGGTCCACCAGACGTTGCCAGCTGTAGACAAAATCTTGCGCCGTTACCGGTGTGCCATCCGCCCATTTTGCGTTATCGCGCAGGGTAAAAGTCCAGATACGGTTGTCATTACTTTTCCACTGAGTCGCAACGCCGGGGACAATCTCCCCTTTTTCGTTCTGATTCACCAGACCTTCAAACAGATCGCGAATGACCTGAATCTCTGGCAGGCCCACGGCTTTAGCGGGATCCAGCGACGCAGGCTCATCTTTAATGTGGCGCACCAGCTCCTGCTTCTCTGCCAGTACTGTGCCGCTCGGAACTTCTGCAGCATACGAAAGAGAAATGCTGCTGACCAACAGCGCACAACACGTGACTGAAACAGAGTGCTTCATAAGTTTCCCTCTAACCGACATTAAAATTGATGCGTAATTATTTGTTTCGCCTTAAAGAAATGCAAACAACTTCCATCAAAAAAGTGACAAAGGAAGCATCAAATGTTTTAAGTATCAATATATCAAATCAGATTTAGTGTAAATAATAGTCTCCAAAATGCGGTAAAGCACATAGAACTCCGAACACTACGTTCGGGCTTCGCACGTTCAAACCCGTTTTCGGTATCATAATCAGCATCTGTCGCCATTGTACGAAGAATAAAAAATGACCAAAACGTTGAAAGGAACTGAGAATACGTTAAGAGAAGAATTAAATTAATGTATCAGCAAGTAGTGCTAAACAGCACCTTTATACTTCAGCCTATCTATAAATAATGAGAATGCCGAGCCAGCATGTCGACGGTGTGGATAGTACAGGTGATAACCGGGTAAATCTGGTGTGAATTTATCCAAAACACGTATCAGTTTTTTTTCTTTAATAGCCCGCTCAACCTGATCATAAGGTAGATACGCCAATCCATGCCCATCAATTGCAGCATCAATGATCAGGTCTATCGTATTCAGTAAAAGCTGACCTTCCATGCGAACACGAACTTCACGTCCACCGCGTATTAATCTCCAGCGATTTGCTGTACCCGATGTGGGAAGATACAAATTAATTGCCTGATGATCTATTAATTGTGACACTGACGTTGGAACACTTCGGCGAGAAAAATAATCCGGTGAGCCAACAATAGCCATTGGTATATCTGGCCCGATTCGAATGGCGATCATATCTTTATCCATCTCCCCACCCAGACGGACGCCTGCATCAAAACGTTCAGAAACGACATCGGTCAAACCATAATCAATGGTGAGCTGAATATCAATTTCAGGATGCGATTTCAGGAATGTGCGCATTGCTGGTAACAATATCGTTTTTGCTGCATGTTCTACAGTAGTAATACGTATTGTCCCGGATGGGCGGTTCTGCAGATCGCTCAGGGATGCCATGGCTGAATCTATGTCATGCAACATAGGGCCAAGAACAGACAAAAGATGCTCGCCCGCTTCAGTTGGAACAACGCTGCGCGTGGTTCGCGTCAGAAGCCGCAATCCCAATCGTTCTTCTATACGACGCACTATCTGGCTTAAAGCTGACTGCGCCATGCTCAGGCGGGCTGCTGCACGAGTGAAGCTACGCTCCTCTGCAACGACGACAAACGCCATCAGATCAGCGATTTCTTCACGCTTCATTCAGTATCTCCATGCAATCTATTAATCATTTAAATGATAGGTCTAATCATGATTTTGGGTCTAATCAACTTAATGATCAATATCTATAGTGATATCACCAACCGTTAAAACGAACCGACAACTCCATGAGGAACGGAATGATGAATAATAAAGTCAGCTTCACTAACAGCAATAATCCAACCATCTCTTTGTCTGCAGTGATCTATTTCCCTCCAAAATTTGATGAAACCCGTCAGTATCAGGCAATTGTGTTATCTCACCCAGGTGGGGGCGTTAAAGAACAAACGGCCGGAACCTATGCCAAAAAACTGGCGGAAAAGGGATTTGTCACTATTGCTTATGACGCATCTTATCAAGGTGAAAGTGGCGGCGAGCCGCGTCAGTTAGAAAACCCATACATTCGTACTGAAGACATCAGTGCCGTGATTGATTACCTGACAACGCTTTCTTATGTCGACAATACCCGAATTGGTGCGATGGGAATTTGTGCCGGTGCAGGATATACAGCCAATGCTGCAATTCAGGATCGCCGCATCAAGGCCATCGGTACCGTTAGTGCGGTCAATATTGGTTCGATATTCCGTAATGGTTGGGAAAACAATGTGAAATCTATTGATGCCCTGCCATACGTTGAAGCGGGTTCAAACGCCAGAACCAGCGATATTAGCAGCGGAGAATACGCCATTATGCCACTGGCACCAATGAAGGAGTCCGATGCGCCGAACGAAGAACTGCGTCAGGCCTGGGAGTATTACCACACCCCTCGCGCGCAGTATCCAACAGCACCGGGTTACGCTACTTTGCGCAGCCTTAACCAGATTATTACCTATGATGCTTACCATATGGCGGAAGTGTACCTGACTCAGCCGACGCAGATTGTGGCGGGCAGCCAGGCAGGGAGCAAATGGATGAGTGACGACCTGTACGATCGAGCATCAAGCCAGGATAAACGCTATCACATTGTTGAAGGCGCAAACCATATGGATCTTTATGACGGCAAAGCCTATGTGGCTGAAGCAATTTCAGTATTAGCTCCGTTCTTTGAGGAAACTCTGTAATGAAACATATTCAAATCCGCAATAGTGATATGGCCTGGCATATTGCTGCCAATAATCTGGGATAATTTTCATGAAAAATGTACTGATTCTTGGTGCTGGCGGTCAGATAGCCCGCCATGTGATTAATCAACTGGCAGATAAGCAAACCATTAAACAAACTTTATTTGCCCGTCAGCCAGCAAAAATCCACAAACCCTATCCAACTAATAAAATGCAAACAACTTCCGGCAAAAAAGTGATACAAGATCGATGACATAGCGTTGAAGAAAAGGATTTGATAATCCGCAAAATTTGCACAACACTGCCTGTAATACTTCCTGAACCAGAGACGATCATGACCGTAACCCGCCCACGCGCCGAACGCGGCGCATTTCCGCCCGGAACAGAACATTACGGACGTTCATTATTGGGCGCGCCGTTAATCTGGTTTCCTGCCCCTGCAGCCAGCCGCGAAAGTGGTTTGATTCTGGCTGGCACTCACGGTGATGAAAACTCTTCGGTCGTCACGCTCTCCTGTGCTCTGCGGACGTTGACACCTTCTTTGCGCCGTCATCATGTGGTGCTGTGTGTGAATCCTGACGGCTGCCAGTTGGGGTTACGGGCCAATGCTAATGGTGTGGATTTAAACAGAAACTTTCCGGCGGCGAACTGGAAGGAAGGTGAAACCGTTTATCGCTGGAACAGCGCCGCTGAAGAACGCGATGTCGTATTACTGACAGGTGACAAACCTGGCTCCGAACCTGAAACCCAGGCGCTGTGCCAGCTTATACACCGCATTCAACCTGCCTGGGTGGTCTCATTCCACGATCCACTGGCCTGTATTGAAGATCCCAGACACAGCGAATTAGGCGAATGGCTGGCTCAGGCGTTTGAATTGCCTCTGGTAACCAGCGTCGGTTATGAAACGCCTGGCTCTTTCGGCAGTTGGTGTGCAGATCTGAACTTGCATTGCATCACCGCAGAGTTTCCGCCCATCTCCTCCGACGAAGCCAGCGAAAAATATCTCTTTGCGATGGCAAACTTGCTGCGCTGGCATCCTAAAGATGCAATTCGCCCGTCGTGAACTGAAGCGCCGGTTCCACATCTACCGCCAGCCAGGTCGGTCCGTCAAGATCGGCGAAACTGACCTGCGGCACCAGCGGTAAAGCGGCGCTAATGGCACGAGAGGTACACAACATGCAGCCCAGCATCAGACTGAAACCTTGTGCACGCGCTTCAGTCGCCAGCGCCAGCGCTTCCGTCAGACCCCCGGTTTTATCGAGCTTAATATTAACCATCTCATAGCGCCCTTTCAGCGCCTTCAAATTGCTACGAGTATGACAACTTTCATCAGCACAAATCGGCAACGGATGAATAAAATTCTCCAGCGCCGCATCGTCCTGCGCAGGAAGCGGTTGTTCAAGCATCGCAACGCCTAAATCCGCCAATAGCTGGCAACGCGCCGCCAACCCTTCTGCACGCCAGGATTCATTTGCATCAACGATCAGCGTCGCATCGGGCACAGCTGTGCGAATTGCCACCATCCGCTCACTGATAAGATGGTTATCCAGCTTCACTTTCAGTAATTTCGCGCCTGCCTGCCAGAGTGTTGATGCACTATTGGCCATCTGATCAGGCGTACCGATGACAACCGTCTGTGCAGTGATAACTGTCTCGGGAAGCGTTATGCCGATCAAATCAGCCAGCGATTGCTGCTGTCTTCGCGCGGCCAGATCCCACAATGCACAATCCAGCGCATTACGTGCTGCGCCGGCAGGGAGAATTTTTTGCAACTCCTCCCGTGTCAGCCCTTTCTCTAGTTGCGGCACGACGCTCATAATTTGCGCCATTACCGAGGCATCACTTTCCCCATAACGCGGATACGGCGTGCATTCGCCGGTGCCTTTAATACCCTCTTCTTCCAGTTCAACCACCACCACGCGCGCTTCACTGCGACTTCCCCGGGCAATCACAAACGGGGTATGTAAGGGCCAGGCTTCCTCGAATACCTTAACGGTTCTCATCTTTACTCCTTGTTGTCGCGGTGGTCTGCGGATTAAGCGCAAATAGCGTTTGCTGTGTTATTGACAGTTAGCATAAACTAGGTGTGACGTTAACTATATGTAAACAGGAAAGATAATCATGTCACAAACCGTTCATTTCCAGGGCAACCCGGTTACAGTCGCCAATTCCATCCCGCAGGCGGGTAGCAAAGCGCAGACTTTTACTCTCGTGGCAAAAGATCTGTCTGACGTCACCCTCGGTCAGTTTGCGGGTAAACGCAAAGTGCTGAACATTTTCCCGAGTATTGATACCGGTGTTTGCGCCGCATCAGTACGTAAGTTTAACCAACTGGCAACCGAGATCGACAACACCGTTGTGCTGTGTATCTCTGCCGATCTGCCGTTCGCCCAGTCTCGTTTCTGCGGCGCAGAAGGTCTGAACAACGTTATCACCCTCTCCACTTTCCGTAACGCTGAATTTCTGCAAGCCTACGGTGTGGCAATTGCTGATGGCCCACTGAAAGGTCTGGCAGCGCGTGCCGTTGTGGTTATTGACGAAAATGACAATGTGATTTTCAGCCAGCTGGTGGATGAAATCACCACCGAGCCGGATTACGAAGCAGCTCTGGCTGTACTGAAAGCATAATTTAATATGCCTGATGGTGTTGCACCATCAGGCATATTCGCGCTTACTCTTCGTTCTTCTTCTGACTCAGACCATATTCCCGCAACTTATTGGCAATCGCGGTATGTGAAACGCCGAGACGTTTTGCCAGTTTGCGCGTGCTGGGATAATTGCGATAAAGCTGGGTTAATACCGAGCGTTCAAAACGGCTGGTGATTTCGTCCAGCGAACCTTCCATCGCATCTTCGCCCACGGCTACCGTTGCGGCGTCATAATCCGGCAACAAAATATCCTGTGGACGCAGCTCATAACCGTCCAGTTGTGTCAGTGCGCGATAGATAGCGTTCTTTAACTGCCGCACATTTCCCGGCCACGCATAACGCGTAAGTACAGTATTCAGGTCAGCGGCCAGTTTCGGACGCGGCACGCCCTGCTCGTCGGCAAAGCGGGCGACGAACAGCTCAGTTAACGGCATGATGTCCTGCGGACAGTCACGTAGCGGCGGCAGATTGAGCGTCAACACGTTCAGACGATAATAGAGATCTTCACGGAACATGCCTTTTTGCACCAGTTCGACCAGATTCTTCTGCGTAGCGCAAATCACCCGCACATCGACATGCACCTCATGGTCTTCGCCAACCCGACGGAAAGTGCCATCATTAAGGAAACGCAGTAATTTCGCCTGCATCCGTGGTGACATTTCCCCTATTTCATCCAACAGCACCGAACCACCGTTCGCCTGCTCAAAGAATCCTTTCTTCCCTTCCGGAGCATGACCAAACAGTTCACTCTCGACCGCATCTTCCGGTATAGACGCACAGTTCAGCGCCAGGTAAGGTTTGCCCGCTCTGGGGCTTGCCTGATGGCAGGCGTAGGCAAAGAGATCTTTACCTGTACCTGTGTCACCCGTAATCAGCAGCGGCGCGCTTAGCATCGCCAGTTTCTGCGCCTGTTCGACAACATGCTTCATTTTCGGGCTGACGGCGACAATTTGACTGAAGGCGCTGACGTCCTGGGCGGCGACATTTTGCAACTGGCGGCCCATACGAATCGTTGATCGCAACATCACCACCGCACCGGTCAGGACGTGTTGATCATTTTCATCCTGAAGATAAACAGGCGTAATCTCCATCAGGAAATTCTGCCCATTAATAACGACATGCTCGTTATGCGAATCTTGCGGTTCGCTTTCCAGCCAACGTAAAAAATTAAAGCCGTTAATCAATTGTGCGGCGGTATGGTTGCGCAGGCGATCCAATTTTTGCCCAAAAAGCTGACAGCTCGCCGGGTTCGCCATATCCACTTTGCTTTTCATATCGACAGAGAGCACAGGTTCAGGCAACGCCTCCAGTAACGCGCTCAACGCCAGATGCTCACGTTCGGAAGGCATCCACGGGACAGTACGCACATCGGTAACACCCGCAATACGGCGTATTTCGGCCATCAGACTGCTGAAACTCTCAAACTCCAGTTCAGCAAAATTGAGGTAGATTCGCCCAATGGGATCAATCTCAATACCGCGTAAATCAATGCCTCTTAGCACGAGTAGATCGAGTAATTCGCGGGTCAGACCGAGTCGGTCTTCACAAAAGACTTCCAGACGCATGGGAACCTTCACCTGAAAAAAGAACAATTAATATGATGATATGACACTATTTGGATAGCAGGAAGGTTTCTGTCAACAATCATTGACACAAAGACGGAAAAACGGGCACTTCGGCGTAAAGATATCCGGTCAGCACCCGATATTGCATTATTTTTCGCTGGGCGTTTTGCCTTTTTGCAGCGTTTCTTTCACCTGACCGATAAGCTGACGACGGAAATCCCCGAGGCGAGGTTTGTCATCGTCAATCCACGGCAGCGGGCGGCAAAGCTCCATAGCTTTAATCCCGAGTCGTGCCGTCAGAAGTCCTGCACCAATCCCCTGAGCTGCGCGGGTAGACAAACGAGCAGCGAGATCTTGCGACATCCAGTCCATCCCCACTTCGCGCACCAGTTCGCTGGCTCCGGCAAAAGCGATATTCAGCAATACCAGCTTAAACAGACGCAAACGGCTGTAATACCCCAGTTCAATGCCATACAGCGTGGCGATGCGATTAATTAAACGCAGATTGCGCCAGGCGATAAACGCCATATCGACCAACGCCAGCGGGCTGACCGCAATCATCAACGTTGATTCCGCCGCCGAACGGCTGATTTCGCGCCGCGCCTGGGCATCTAAAACTGGCTGGACCAAATGCGCATACAGGCTGACCACTTCACGGTCGTTTTGCGTTTCATGGATTGAGGCATACCAGCGTTGCAGCGCCGGATGCGACTGATCAATACCCGCCTGCTGCGCCAGTTTTTCGCAAAATGCGCGGCCTTTGCCCGTGCCGTGGCTATGCAATAAATCACGCGCTTCGTCGCGTTCATGGGCGCGCTGTCGCAAGCGCCATAAGCGCCGCCACTCTGTTACCACAGAACCTACGCCAGCGCCGATAATCAATGCCCCAGCGGCACATCCACCCAGCGCCACCCAGTCCTGGGTTTGCCAGGCATTCATTGTCCACTGTACACCCTGCCCGACAACGCTTGCGCCAAACAGAGCCAGCCCGCCCATCACCATTTTGCGCCACAGGCTGCGTTTCGGACGTAACGCTGCGTCCATTACCGCTTCGACTTGCCCCTCTTCTTCCTGCGCTTCGTCGAGCGTGGCCGGGGCAAAATTTTGCGCCTGATTTTCGTCAAAGGTCTGCTGCGCCCTGAATTTAGGATTCTGATCGACCTCCAGAGGACCGTCGAAATCAATACGTGGTTTTAACGGTTCGGTCATCGCAATTTATCTCCTATTAAAAATTCCAGCGCAGCATCAAGACGAATATGCGGTAGTGGTTTGTCGACATCCATCACCTGCGGACGAAATGCCTCAAACTGGAAGCCTTGCTTATCCCAGAACGCCTGACCAGGCAAACGTGCGGGAACTTCGCCAGGATAAACAGTGAGCGGTGCGCCATCGCTAAGTCGATTACCACGCAGCGCCGGGATTTTCTCACCGTTAACATCAATAATGCCGCTGGTGGTCGCCTGAACTGACGCCAGCCCCAGGCAGTCCATGCTGATCCCTTCGAACGCCGCATTTTGCCAGGCATCCTGAATCAGTTGTTGCAGTAATGAAACCATATTAGCGTGCTGATCGATGGTCACATGGTCCGCTTTAGTAGCAGCAAACAATAGCTTATCGATAACCGGCGAAAACAAACGCCGGAACAGGGTACGCTGCCCGTAGTGAAAACTTTGCATCAGCTGCGTCAGTGCCAGACGCATATCATTAAATGCCTGTGGCCCACTGTTGAGAGGTTGCAGGCAATCCACCAGCACAATCTGGCGGTCAAAGCGCAGAAAATGATTCTTATAGAACCCCTTCACCACCTTCTCGCAGTAATAATTAAAGCGCTCGCGCAGCATTCCGGCATTGGTATGCTTATCGGCCTGCGCCAGTTTGGACTCGCCCCAGGTATCGACATCCGGCCACGGGAAGAATTGCAGCGCGGGCGCACCTGCCATATCTCCCGGCAAGACAAAGCGCCCAGGCTGAATAAAGTGCAGCCCCTGCTCTTTACAGTGGTGGAGATAATCGGTCCACGCGGCGGCAATGTCCGCCAGCCGGTTTTCGTCGGCAGGCGCTAGCGGGTCCAGCCCTTCGCTCATCATTCGCCATTTCGCCGACCATTCTCCGCGCTGACCATTGAGTAAGCCCGTCATCTGGCGCGACCAGCTTAAATAGTCCTGCGCCAGCATCGGCAGGTCGAGCAACCATTCGCCGGGATAATCCACAATTTCCAGATACAGCGTGGAGGTATCCTTAAAGTGGCGTAGCAGCGAATCATTCGATTTAAAACGTAGCGCCAGGCGGATTTCACTGACGCCGCGCGTTGGCGTTGGCCAGGCGGGTGGATCGCCATATAACTGCGCCAGCCCTTCGTCATAGGTGAAGCGCGGAATGCCAAAGTCACGCTGGGGAATGCGTTTCACGCCCAGCAGGCGCTCTTCACGCACCGCACTTAACAGCGGCAAACGTGCTCCGGCGTGAATATTAAGCAACTGATTAACCATCGCGGTGATAAACGCTGTTTTGCCGCTGCGGCTAAGTCCGGTTACAGCGAGGCGCAGATGTCTGTCGACACCCCGATTCACCAGCGCATTGAGTTCATTTTTAAGTCGCTTCATTGCTGTCCTGTGCTGCTCTGAAGACCAGAAAAAAAATCATTCGTAAGGATATGAATGTGGGGGCCAGGCCATTGATTATCAACTGCCCGTGTTGTCATCGACCGGCGAACTCCATAAGATGTGCAGCATTCACGTTCGGACGGAGTTCCTGACCTATGTCCCCTACTATTTATGATATTGCCAGGGTTGCAGGCGTATCAAAATCCACCGTATCACGCGTGCTGAATAAGCAAACTAATATCTCCCCGGAAGCGCGCGAAAAAGTGTTACGGGCCATTGAAGAATTACAGTATCAGCCAAACAAGCTGGCCCGCGCGCTGACCTCTTCGGGTTTTGATGCCATTATGGTGATTTCTACCCGTTCGACCAAAACTACGGCGGGTAATCCGTTTTTCTCTGAAGTTTTGCATGCCATCACCGCCAAAGCTGAAGAAGAAGGTTTCGACGTGATATTACAAACGTCGCACAATCCGGCAGAAGATCTGCAAAAATGCGAAAGCAAAATTAAGCAGAAAATGATTAAAGGCATTATTATGCTCAGTTCGCCAGCGGATGAGTCATTTTTTGCCCAACTCGATAAATATGATATTCCGGTGGTGGTGATTGGCAAAGTTGAAGGTCAATATGCCCATGTTTATTCTGTCGATACCGATAATTTTGGCGACAGCATTGCGTTGACCGATGCATTAATTGAAAGTGGGCATCAAAATATTGCCTGCCTGCATGCTCCGCTTGATGTCCATGTTTCGGTTGATCGCGTTAATGGTTATAAGCAGAGCCTGGCTGCGCATAATATTGCAGTGCGTGATGAATGGATTGTTGATGGCGGTTATACCCATGAAACTGCATTAAAAGCAGCACGGCAATTATTAAGCCAGTCACCGTTGCCTGAGGCGGTGTTTGCCACTGACAGCCTGAAATTAATGAGCATTTATCGTGCGGCAGCAGAGAAAAATATTGCTATTCCGCAGCAGTTAGCGGTGGTGGGTTATAGCAATGAAACGCTGTCATTTATTTTAACGCCTGCACCGGGCGGCATCGATGTTCCGACGCAGGAGTTAGGTCAACAAAGCTGCGAGTTATTATTCCGCTTAATTTCTGGAAAACCGTCACCACAGAATATTACCGTTGCCACGCATATGACGCTGAAATAAATACCAGCTACCTTGCCTGAATGCCGGATGCGATGCTAGCGCATCTTATCCGGCCTACATTTATAGATCGGATAAAGTACTCGCGCCGCATCCGGCAATTTAGCCCATTATCAGAACGAGTAATTTACGCCGACACCTGCATAATGGAATTTATCACTGTCGCCTTCGTCGTGATCCTGCCACTCAAACGCGTATTCCAGCGAAACGGAAAGTCCGTTCTGGAAATCATAACCGTAAAATAAACCTACACGGTTAAAATCATGGCCTTCACGTTCAATATCATCCTGCCAGTCCCAGTTACTCCAGCGATCCAGCCCAATGCGCGTATACGGCGTCACCGAGTGGTTGCCGAGCGTCAGCGGCAAATAGGCGCGAATTTCTTGCGTGGAAAACTCACCGTTATTGCGGCTGTCGTCCATATTGAAGCCGCGCTCGAGATAATAGTTCACTCGCAAGGCAACCGTTTCGTTGAAGGTATATTGCAGACCTGTTTCCGTTTCGACACGGGTATCAGCGTAACCGGTAGTGTTCAGATCGTTGGCAAATTTATACATCGACAACCAACCGTTGAAACGTAAATCGTCAGTCAGTTTCACATCCCAGTCTGGCGCGATTTTCCAGCGCTGCATATTCGCCGTGTCTTTACCCGGTTCATCAACGTAGTGATAACCATAATTACGGAAACCGCCGGTCAGGCCGAAACTGAAATCATCGTTTTCGAGGAACTGATAATGCACCTCCAGCTCCGGGCGATCAAACCACGTTCCACGTTTACCCGCGCTATAATCTACCGGCCCTTCCTGATAATAGGCCAGAGCAATTCTCCACGGCCCGTTGGCGGCATTAAAATAGACTGAAGGCTCCGCCAGCCCATCCATATCTTCGCCATAACCCTCGACGTTTTCTATTTCGTACATCGGGTGATGCTGCCAACTTACTGATTTAGTGTATGATGGTGTTTTTGAGGTGCTCCAGTGGCTTCTGTTTCTATCAGCTGTCCCTCCTGTTCAGCTACTGACGGGGTGGTGCGTAACGGCAAAAGCACCGCCGGACATCAGCGCTATCTCTGCTCTCACTGCCGTAAAACATGGCAACTGCAGTTCACTTACACCGCTTCTCAACCCGGTACGCACCAGAAAATCATTGATATGGCCATGAATGGCGTTGGATGCCGGGCAACAGCCCGCATTATGGGCGTTGGCCTCAACACGATTTTACGTCACTTAAAAAACTCAGGCCGCAGTCGGTAACCTCGCGCATACAGCCGGGCAGTGACGTCATCGTCTGCGCGGAAATGGACGAACAGTGGGGCTATGTCGGGGCTAAATCGCGCCAGCGCTGGCTGTTTTACGCGTATGACAGGCTCCGGAAGACGGTTGTTGCGCACGTATTCGGTGAACGCACTATGGCGACGCTGGGGCGTCTTATGAGCCTGCTGTCACCCTTTGACGTGGTGATATGGATGACGGATGGCTGGCCGCTGTATGAATCCCGCCTGAAGGGAAAGCTGCACGTAATCAGCAAGCGATATACGCAGCGAATTGAGCGGCATAACCTGAATCTGAGGCAGCACCTGGCACGGCTGGGACGGAAGTCGCTGTCGTTCTCAAAATCGGTGGAGCTGCATGACAAAGTCATCGGGCATTATCTGAACATAAAACACTATCAATAAGTTAGAGTCATTACCGTACATCGCGCCGATATTAAAGTGCCAGTCGTTCCTTTCCTCGGCCTGTGCGCAGGCCATTCCCGCACACATCACCAGTGCGGTACAGGGTAATAACTTTTTCATTATTGTTCCTTGTATTATCCTGGGGGAATGTCTTCCCCCTGTATTTAGCGAATTGCTATTTCCGTTTCTGCATCAAAGAAATGACATTTCGTCATATCAAAATGAATAGTGATATTTTCTCCTGCATGATAATCATTTAACGCACCAGCACGGACCACTAACTCGTGCCCCCCAACCGTGGTGTAGAGCATAAATTCCGCACCGGTTAATTCTGCCACGCTAATTTTGGCGGAAATGTTATTTTCCTCTTGCGCGTCCGGATGAATATCTTCCGGTCGTATTCCCATCACGATGGGCTTATGCAAACTTTCCTGTGTTTTCAGAACCGCTAATTTCTCTTCGGGAATGGTTAATTTAAGCGTTTCCGTAACGAATTTATCGCCATCGATCGTGCCGCGAATAAAATTCATCGCTGGTGATCCAATAAATCCGGAAACAAACATATTCGCGGGTTGGTTATAAACGGTTTTCGGCGCACCTACTTGCTGAACAATCCCGTCTTTCATAATCACAATCCGCGTCGCCATGGTCATCGCTTCGGTCTGATCGTGGGTCACGTAGATCATGGTGGTGTTCAGTTTCTGATGCAGCTTGCTGATCTCTGCGCGCATTTGCACGCGCAGCTTGGCATCAAGGTTAGAGAGCGGTTCATCCATTAAAAACACGCCCGCTTCGCGTACAATCGCCCGCCCAAGCGCCACTCGCTGACGTTGCCCGCCGGAAAGCGCCCCCGGCTTACGTTTCAGGTACTCACGCAGGCCGAGAATTTGCGCCGCCCAGTTCACCCGCTCATCAATCACCTCTTTGGCGATTTTTTGCATCTTCAGACCAAACGCCATGTTGTCGTAAACCGTCATATGCGGATACAACGCGTAGTTCTGGAACACCATCGCTATATTGCGTGCTTTGGCTGGAACGTCATTCATTCGTTTGCCGTCGATCAACAGATCGCCGCCGCTGATCTCCTCAAGCCCGGCAATCATGCGCAGGGTGGTCGACTTACCGCAGCCCGACGGGCCGACAAACACGATGAACTCTTTATCGGCAATTTCCAGGTTGAAGTCCTTCACCACATGCACCTGGTTATCGTAGATTTTTTGAATATGTTGTAACGAAAGCTGAGCCATGTTGATTCCTTTGCTATACGTTTTGCCAGAAGGCCGATAACCGCGGCCAGGTGAGTGATTCCGTTGAAGGCAACAGTAATTGCGCCCCGGTTAAGCCCGCGCCGATCCCCACCGAGCGCATACCGCTGGCGTTAATGGCGTCAATGCCCGCCTGCGCATCTTCAATGCCGATACATGCCTGCGGCGGCACGCCCAGCCCTGCACAGGCGGCGAGAAAGATTTCCGGGTCCGGTTTCGAGTTTTTAAGTTGGGAAGCATCCGCGCAGAAGGTGAAAAACTCGCGCAGCTCCAGCGCCGCTAAAATCGTCGGCGCATTCAGGGAGACAGAAGCCAGCCCAACCGAGATCTGCTGTGCACGGAGATCTGCCAGCAAAGAGCGAATGCCGGGTAGAACAGCGTTGACCGTCAACTCGCGTAGTGAGTGGACATAGAGCAGATTTTTGCGATACGCCAGTTGCGCCCTCTCCTGCGAGTTAAAGTCGCCCTCTTTGCCCCCGTGTTGCAGAATGCGCCGCAGAGACTCATCGCGGCTGATCCCTTTTAGGGATTCGTTAAACTGCGCATCAATGCTGATGCCAATTTCAGCGGCAATCTGCTGCCACGCCTGGAAATGCAGATGCGCGGTATCGGTGATTACACCATCCAGATCGAAAATTACCCCTTGCAGTTTCATTCATCCTCCTGATGTTTGGTAGCGGTCCCATTGAAGGGCAAAATAAAATCACCCAAACAGAAAACAGATTCTTCAGCCACGGTTATAAGCTGACCGTTCAAACGCAGTGAAACGGGCGCAGAAGTTCGAATCGCAATACGCTGCGCGTCAAGAGTGACCTGTAATTCGCAGCCCTGCCAGAACAGAGGGAAAGACAACTGTTGCCACTGCTCAGGTAACGCCGGATTGAGATGCAATTCACCGTCACGCACGCTCACCCCGGCAAAACCCTGAATCGCCCCCAGCCAGATAGCGCCAGTTGCGGCAGCATGGATACCATCATCACAACTATGCGGATCAGCACCAAGATCGATTTCAGTCCCCTCGCGCCAGAACTGATAACTTTGGGTCAGCAGGCCACAGCGTGCGGCAACAATGCCGTGGATTGCTTTACTTAATGACGAGTCGTGAATAGTGCGCGGTTCATAAAATTGCAGATTGGCAAGACACGATGCCGCTGAGAACTGCTCCGGCAGCATGTAATTGAGCATCACCACATCAGCTTGTTTGAGGATCTGCATCTCGTTCACTTCTGCGCGTGAATAATCCAGCAGTATGGTTTGCTTCCCCGCCGCCGCTTTGTATTTCGCCAGATTAATCGCCGGCTTAGCCATAAACGAATCATCCTGCGGCAAAACGCCGTCGGGCTGAATTTCTGGCATCCATAGCTCTTTGAGGAACATTTCGGCGCGATGGATAAACGCATCGTCGCTACAGCCGAACTGGCGGGCAATATTCAGCGCCTGTTGAACGTTGTAGCGGGCCATATAGCTGGTGTATGCATTATTATTGACATGTTCGGTATATTCGTCTGGCCCAATAACATCATGAATTTCCAGACGATCGTTAACTCTCACCGCGCGGCTAATCCAGAACTTTGCCGTCTCCAGAAGTAGCGCCATGCCTTCATGCGCAATGAAACTTTCATCCCCCGTGGTCTGCCAGTATTGAATAACCGCCCAGGCGATATCGGCCACCAGATGATGTTCCGCCTGCGCCGAGGCCACTTTTTGCCGCAGCCCGGTGCGAATGTTAATGGCGGCAAATTCCGGCGTCTCTTCTTCGCCGCTGCGCGCGCTTTCCCACGGAAATAGCGCGCCCTGCCAGCCGTTGCGTCGCGCTTTCTCCTGCGCGCCTGGCAAGTTGTGCCAGCGATAACGCAGTAAACTTCGGGCAACCGTCGGATCGCTAAACAGATGAAACGGTAACAAAAATACTTCTGTATCCCAGAAAACGTGGCCTTTGTAGCCTTCGCCGGTTAAGCCTTTTGCCGCAATGCTGCTGCGCTCGTCGTGGGCAGGCGTCATGATGCGCAGATGATAAAGCGCATAATCTAACGCTTGCTGATCGTGCGCTTCGCCGCCATTTACCGTGATACGACGTTTCTGCCACCATTGACGCCAGTTTTCTGTTGATGCTGCAAGAAGTTGGTCGTAACTCTGCTGCGCGCACATTTCAAGCTGGCGAAGCGACGCGCTGCCCCACTCGTCTAAAGCAGCTTGCCTGTCATCCCGCCAGTCGATCCACACCAGTTTTTGCAACGTCATTGTCTCGCCTGCATGAAGCTGCGCACTGGTATGTTGCAGTAAACGGCGCTCTTTGGCGGTATAGCATTGCTGCACATCACCGCTCACCTTACAGCAACAGCTGATGGCCACATCACTGCGTCCATCCTGGGTGGTGTAGCTCCCCTGCATCAGATGCTGACCAAACACCCGCACCTGGGTTTCGTCGAGATGTTGGCGACCGTGATTGGTTTGCGTGGCGTCAATGCCTGTTGAAATCAGCACTGACGCGTCGGCGTCCAGTGGCGTAATAGTGATTTCCAGCGCAATGAGCGGCAGTTGGTCTGCCGAAACAAAGCGACGGCTGGCGATGGTGTAACCTGAGCCGTTGCTGGTACGCCAGACAACATTGCGGCGTAATTCGCCACTGGCAAAGTCAAGCTCACGCTGCCAGGCTTCGTGGGATAACGAGAAAACCTCACCATTTATGGCAATCTCCATCCCCACGACATCAGGCAGGTTCACCAGTTCGTTGATTTCACCTTTTCCCGCCCGATGATACAGCCCCGCCAGATACATCCCTCGCGTCTGGCGCGTGTGATCTTCTTCATGGCTGGCGCGAAGCCCAAGATAGCCGTTCCCCTGCGCCATCAGCGATGCATACTTGTTCAGGGTATGCTGGCTGAAATGGGGTTCTGATAACGTTACTGGCCTGGTCATAATTCCACACGCGTCCCTGTTTCTGCGGATTGATACAACGCCGCCACCAGTTGCTGGATGATGTACCCCTGCTCGGCGTCGGCTATCATCACGGGCTTGCCCTGTACGTGATTGATAAAGGCTTCCATGCTGCGCAAATGGCGGTTGTCGTCTGCCATTTCCCGTTGCATCAGCGTCATTAATTCACCGTTGTTATCGGTGTAGATATGTGCTGGAAACAGCGTCGCACCAGCTTTATCACCACAAAAGCTGACGTTCATAATCGACTGTTCGCGGATGTTGAGTGCAAATGACGTTTCCAGCCACAGAATGCCGCCGTTATGAAATTCAATGGTGCCAAACAGCGAATCTTCGACGCTGTAAGTTGCCGGATCCCACTCACCAAATTGACCACAGCTCTTTTGCGTGCCGATCTTTTGAAAGCTATGCGCATTCACGCTTTTCACCGCCGGAAAGCCCAGCACATACATCGCAGCATCCAGCATATGAATGCCGATGTCGATCAGCGGGCCACCACCCTGCAGTTCTTTATTGGTAAAGACACCCCAGCCGGGAACGCCGCAGCGACGCAGGGCGCGGGCGGTGGTAACGTAAATCTCTCCCAAAACGCCGTTGGTCACCTGTTCACGCAGCTGTTGCGTATCGAGCGCAAAACGATGGTGAAAGTCGTAGGCCAGCACCTTGCCCAGTTTGCGCGCGGTATCGCACATTTCCCGCGCCTGTTCTGGCGTCATGGCGGGCGGTTTTTCGCACATCACATGGCAGCCCGCTTCCAGTGCCATCAGGGTATGTTCGTAATGAAAACGGTTAGGTGAGCAGACGCTAACCACATCAGGTTTCACCGCCAGCAGCATGGCCTGCGGATCGTCCCACACGGATGCATTCCCGTATTTTTCTGCCAGCGCCTGCGCCTGGGAAAGGCGGCTGTCACAGACAGCCACCAGTTCCAGATCGTTGCGGGTGCAGTAGTACGAAGCATGAACCTTATCCGCCACCTGGCCTGCGCCTATTATCGCGACCCGCAGCGGAGAGCTTGTCATTGCACTTTTCACAAAGACCTCTTAGCAGGTACGCAACCAGGCCAACGAATCACGGTACGCCTGGGCAGGATCTTCCGCCCGGATACGCCCTTCGTACACTACATAGCCCTGATAGTTATCCGCGCGCAGCTGTTCAAACAGCGCGTGGAAATCCAGGGTGCCGCTGCCCGGCTGGTAGCGATGGTTATCCGCAATATGCACATGACCGAGCAGGTCGCGGTTGTCATGCAGCGCCTGCGCCAGGTTATCTTCTTCGATATTCATGTGATAGAAATCGCCGATAATCTGTACATGTTTAAGATCGTTTTCGACGATGTAACGGCGGGCATCGGCGAGGGTGTTGATCATATGATCCTGATAGCGGTTTAACGGTTCGAGATACACCACGGTTCCGGTACGCGCGGCGACCTGTTCCAGTACGCGCAGGGAATCACTCACCATTTTGCGGTCGCCGTCCAGGCTACGCGGCGAGGTCATCGGCGGTAAGCGGAAGGTAAACATGCCCCACGCAGCCGGAACGACGATGCCTTTACCGCCCACTTCTGCCAGCGCTTCGAGAATGCGCTCGATCTGCTTTAAGCCATTAAGACGACGCTCTTCGATAAAGTCGCCAATCCATCCGTCATAGCCACCGCAGGCGGTGGTCACCGGTAAACCGGTTTCTTTGATCGCCGCTTTGACTTCTTCGATGTTGTTAACCAGCAGTTTGCCGTCAATCTCAAAACCATCGAAGCCCATCTCTTTGATATAACGAAATTTCTCCAGAATGTTTTCCGGAAAGAACGCCTGATTCTGTGTGCCGATTTTCATTTTTTTCATTCCTTTGAATTAAAACGTAACGCCCATTTTGATGCTCTGTTCCGGATGCTGGTCGACATACTGCATATAGCTTTCCGGGCTATTGGCAAAGGTCACCACCGGGTCGATTAAATCTTCGCAATTGAGATAACCGTTCATCAGCAGTTCCCAACAGGTTTCTTCAATACGCTTGCGGCTCCAGCGCGGATAATCCGGGTTCGGTTCGCTGCACACGCGAGAGAAGACAATTTTGGCGTTATTGAAATGCGCTTCGCGTCCGAGGTTAAAACCTTCGGCAAACGGCTTGGCAAACGCGACATAGGAGATGGTGCCGCCATAAGCCAGACCGCGGAGCGCCGATTGCAGCGCGTCGGCGTAGCCGCTGGTTTCGATAATCACATCGGCACCCTGCTTGCCGGTCAGCGTTTTGATCTCTTTACCTACATCAGTGCCGATGGGGTTAAGGCAGAAATCCGCGCCGTGGCGACGGGCAATATCACAGCGATGGGCGATAGGATCGACGCCAATCACCACAGAAGCGCCAGCGCGTTTAGCCAGTTGGATGGCAATTTGACCGATTGCGCCAAGCCCTACCACCACCACAAAATCCCCTACGCGCACGTTGGCATCGCGCACGCCGCTCATGGCAAACTGCGCCGGGTCGTAGCAGACGGCGTTTTTCCAGGAGCTGCCTTGCGGCATTTTGCGCAGCTTGTAGTTATTCACTGCGTTAATGATGACCGTCTCGGAGAGCGGGCCGTAGCCGCATACGCTGTCGCCCACCGCGTAGTCGGTAACGTCGCTGCCGCACTCGATAATGTCGCCAACCACCATGTTGCCAAGCTGGAATTTGCCAAACTCAATGCCGCGCGGCGCATCTGCCGGACGCGGAGTGAACATCTGCCATTCGCCGTTAAAGTCTTCATCAATAAACGGGCTGGCGGCGCGGAAGTCGACCACTTCCGTTCCGTGTTTCGGTGCGCCGAAACGCACGCGGATCTTCACTTCATTAGCTAAAATCGCCCGATCTTCATACTCAACCAGCGCAGCAACACGCGGTGCTGTGGCTACTAACTTTTTCATTTAAAACTCCTTGTAAAGAAACTGGCCGCTTTAGCCCTTCACGCCACCGGCGGTCAAACCACTCTTAATAAAACGTTCCGAAAGCGCATACATAATCACCACCGGCAATGCGGTCACCAGTGAGGCCGCCATCATCCGTCCCCAGATGTAATCTGGCGTACTGAACAGCGCGTTCAGGCCCACCGGTAAGGTGAAATTGCTGGCGCTGGAGAGGAAAATCGACGCAAACAGATAGTCGTTCCACGCCACCATAAAGCAGTAGACGAACACGGATATCAGCCCGGACATCGCCAACGGCACGGTGATGCGGAAGATAATTTGCAGACGGTTGAGGCCATCCATCATCGCCGCTTCTTCGATCTCATCGGGGATGGTGTCGAAGTAGCTTTTCAGCATAAACACGGCGGTGGGCAGAGTTTGCGTCACCATGGTGATGATCAGCGCCATCTCAGTGTCGTAAATGCCAAGCGCGGTGATGATTTTGAAAAGCGGCACCACCAGCAAAATGCCAGAGAACATATACACCGTGTAAAAGCTGGCGTTGATGGTCATCCGACCTTTAAAGCGCAGGCGGGAAAGCGCGTAAGCCCCAAGAATGCCGAGGAATACCGCCACCACGGATGAAACCACAGACACCACCAGACTGTTACGGAAGTAGTCGACAAACGGGAAAATCATCGGGTTAAAAATGTCGACGTAATGCTCCAGCGTCCACTGCTGCGGCAGCAGCGTAGGATGCAGTGAGATCGCCTCTTTCGCGCCCTTGAACGAGGTCATCAGCATCACAAAAAATGGAAACAGCGTGATGATGAGAAACAGCGCCAGCCCGCAGTAAAAACCGATGCGACTGAGTGTGCGTTTATTTGTTGCCATTGAGGTTCACCCGTTTCCTGGTCAGCAGAATGACAGCGAAAATAATGATGAAGAGCACCACCGAGATCGCCGCCGCTTTTCCTAAATCATTAAAGGCAAAGGCGGTTTTGTAGAGATATACACCGAGAATATCGACCTTGGTCGTCAGCAAATAAACATCCGCGAACATGTAGAACATCCAGATGGTGCGCAGTGTCACCACCGTCGCCAGGACCGGCATAATTGCGGGCAGCGTGACGATACGAAACCGTTGCCAAGCATTAGCGCCATCCATCTCTGCCGCTTCGTACAGCGATTTGTCGATGGTCTGCAAAATCGCCAGAAACGAGATAAAGGCATACGGGAAGTAGCGCCAGATGGCGAACAGCACCACCAGCACAAAGCTACTGCCCGGATTATCGAACCACAGCGGTGCCTGCTCATAGAGATGCAGAAGATCGACGCCGAGGTAGTTAACAATGCCGTAGCCGTTGTTGAACATGTATTTCCAGGCGAACACCAGCGAAATGGACGGCGTTACGTAGGAGAGGATCACCAGCGAACGCGCGGTTTTGCGCAGGCGGAACTCGCGGTTGAAAAACATCGCCACCGCCAGCCCGAGCACGGTGCTGCCCGCCACCACCAGCGCGGTATACCAGACCGTCATCCACAGCGAATGCCAGAAGCCGGGATCGGAGAGGATACGCACATAGTTGCTCACCCCAACAAACGTTGACTCGATGTTGGGATTGAGCGGCAGACGTAAAAAACTGATTTCGATATTCGACACCATCGGCCACGCCACCAGACCGCCCAGCAGTAATAAGCTGGGCGCGAGAAGCAGCAGCGCAAAGGGCATATCGGAACGACCTGAAAAAAGCCTGTTCATTGCGGATTCCTGTCCTGGGTTTAGTGCTGTTCGATCAGTTCATCCAGTTTTTTCTGGCTCGCTTGCAGCGTAGTAGAGAGATCGGCTTTACCCACGGTGACGTTATGCACCATTGAACTCACCACGCCAGAACCCGTCACATCACCCATGCGGGTAAAGTTTTTATCCCCTACTGCGCCAAAAACCTGAATATTTGGCAGTTCACCGATTAGCTGATTCGGTAGTTCACCCAGCGCCTTAATAACGTCGTTGTCTTTCCAGGTGGCGGTAGTCACCACCGCTTTATTCACCGGCAGCGCAGCACCTGGCGACATCATCACCCAGTCGGCAATGTTGTCTGCCTGCTCCATAAAGGTGACAAATTTTTCTGCTGCTTCCGTCTCTTCGGTCTTTTGCCCGGCGGTAATGGTCAGCGAGGTCAACATGCCGTAGACCGCAGAGTTTTTCTCGGTTGGCACCACGAAACCGACGTTTTTCGGGTCGCCTTCTTTAATCACAGCCGGAAGGATATAGGTGGAGTAAATCGCCATCGGCGCGGTGCCGTTCATAAAGGCGTCTTTCACTTCCATGATGTCGTTAGAACCCGGCATAGTGTTGGCAGCAAGGTCGCGGTAATAGGTCAGTGCCTGCATCATCTCTGGTGTATCAAGGGTGATTTTGCCTTCGGCGTTAAAGACGTTAGCCTGGTTGGATAACGCAAACTGGGAGAAGGATTGTTCCGTCAACACGCTTTCTGCTGTAGGCAGCGCAATGCCGTATTTTTTATTCGCCGGGTCATTCAGTTTCTGTGCAACGTCCAGCAGCTGTTGCCAGTTTTTCGGCTCCTCAAGCCCCGCTTTTGCCAGCACATCTTTGCGATACCAGATACCGCCAATCCAGGCGCTGACAGGAACACCGGTCCATGCGCTACCATCTTCGGTACGCACAATACGCAGTACGCCATCGTAAAACGCGCCTTCACCAACGTTGCTGATGACTGTGGCAACCGCTTTGCGATCGATAAGCTGCTCTTTGTCCATCACTTTGGCGTAGTCATGGCTGGTTTCGATCACTTCCGGCAGCGAACCGCTACGTGAAAGAGTAATGACTTTAGTGTTATAGGCATCTTCTTCCACGGGCACTTGCTTAACGGTGATGCCAGGGTTTTCTTTTTCAAAACGGGCAATCAATTTACTGATAACGGCCTGGCGCTCCTGCTCCACCGAAGAATGCATAAATTCGATGGATACATTCGTTTTATTTTCTTCTTTACAGCCTGAAATCAGGGCGCATGAAACCAGTGCTGATAACAGCACGATTTTTGATTTAATCATGAGATGTTCCTTTTTATTTAATCCACATAACCTGCCAGGGGCGCAGCGTTATTTCATTACCCAATATATCAACTTCACTAATCAGATCCCGACCATGCAGATTAGTAATATTTACATGCTGAATATTTTTACTGACATTAAACAATCCAGTCAGACAATTACCATCAGCGTTACTTCTTTGAATACGCATTACGGATGAATTAATCGTATCAATGGTAAAATTATTATCCGGATGAAACTCGTTATGGCTGCGACGAAGTGTAATTAAACGCGACAACTCATGATATACCGCATGCCTTAATGTAGCTTCATCGTTCAGTTCTCGGGTTATCTCTTTACTGTGATATTTTTTACGGTTAATCGCACGGTTATATCCGAGTTTTTCGACACCTGCGTAATCATTACGCGAGCCAAGAATACTTTGAATATATATCGCTGGCACACCGGGGAAACTTAACAAAATCGCATGGGCAAGGATAAACCTGGCGCAACGTTCTTCATCGCTACTCTCACGGCGGCTTAACGCATCCATATAGGTCACATTTATTTCATACGGACTGCGTGTACCGTCGGGATTATTTTTCCAGTTTACTAATGCACCTTCCTGCTGTAACGCCTCGACCAGCTCTAATATTTCGCTTTCAGGCAACAAGCCCCGTAGCGGGTTTAGCCCGATGCCATCGTGAGAGGCGAGGAAGTTAAACCAGGTGGTGTTGCTGGAAGGTAGTGTCAGGTTTTGCGCCCACGCACAAAGCGCCTCAACGTTCTGTTTTTGCACCGCATGCAGCACCAGTGGCGGCAGCGAGAACTGGTACACCATATGTGCTTCGTCATCGCCTGCGCCAAAGTAAGCAATGTTGTCTTTATGCGGAACATTGGTCTCGGTAATGATCACTGTACCTGGCGCAACGTTATCAATAATCGACCGTAACAGTTTGATAATCAGATGTGTTTTTTCCAGATGGATGCAGCTTGTTCCCGGCTCTTTCCACATAAAGCCAACGGCATCCAGGCGGACATACTCAGCACCTTTCGCAAGGTAACAGAGTAAAACATCCACCATCGCCAGCAACACTTCAGGGCTACGGTAATTCAGGTCAATTTGATCGTCACTAAAGGTGGTCCATAAATGGCGCGTTGAATGATCGCGCATCTGGAATGGCGTTAATAACGGTAACGCACGCGGGCGAGTGACGGCGCTGAGATCGGTTTGCGGGTCAACGGCAATAAAAAAATCTTCAAAACCTGGATGCTGTTGTAAATAGTTTTTAAACCATTCACTTTTTGCCGACATATGGTTGCAGACAAAATCAAACATTAAATGACTGCATTCACCGAGTTGCTGAATATCCTGCCACTCCCCCGCTTCACTGGCGACCTGATGATAATCAATTACCGAAAAGCCATCATCAGATGACCATGGATAAAACGGCAACAAATGAACATGTGAAAAAATGCTTTGCAGCCATTGATGGTAAAACTGATTAAATGTGGGTAATGGTTTTAAATCATTGCTGTGAAATTGATCGGCATAGGTAATTAACACGACATCACTTTCATCCCAGTGTTTTTTACGTCGCTGTGTAATTAATCGTTTCGCACTCTCAAGACGCGTTACAAGTTTCTGTAAATGAGTTGCGGTAAATGTTCCACCGTAGATTTCGTCCAGGTAATCCGTAATTTTCTGTTTCATGTTGCCTTTCCGTGGTAGCGGTCCCATTAAACGAGAGACTACTCCGCAGAAAATAAACTGTCAATTGAGCACAAGGGTTTTAGTCACGCAGGAAATCATTTTTTACCAGGGGAAAAGCGTATTTGTGAGCTGACGCAAATAATCTATGGGGATATAAATAAGGTGTGACAGAAAAAAAACGGCGCATAAGCGCCGCTCATGGTGAATTCTTTTAACCTTTGACCTTCGGCATTGCGATGTCTTTCAGGCCACCGGCGTTCTCAACGTGGGTATATCCCATCTCGCTAAGGATCTCTTTTGCCTGCCCGGACTGGCGTCCGGCATTGCAATACACTTTCACGGTGTCGTTTTTATCCGGAACGGCGGTGGCAATGCGCTCTTTCACTTCCTTCAGGGGAATATTGATGGCCCCCTGAACGTGCTCTTGCTGATACTGCTCTGGAACACGAACATCGATCCAGTGTTCAGCGGCGAAAACGGGCAGTGAAAACACCAGTGCCAGAGCAAGTAAGCCTTTTTTAAACATGTAAGCGTCCTTCTATGGATGAAAATTGCCATCCATTATAGGCCTGAGATTTAACAATTTTTGCGAAACTCCCCTCACCTTTTATAACGCTGCGCCAGTTTATTAGCAGCCCGACTTAACAGCGGTTCCAGCGCCACAGCCAGCAACATTTTCAGCGGTCGGCGAGCAACTGATTTTATCGCCCAGCCCGCCACACCCGCCGGGCCATAGCGCAGTGCGGTAAGAAGTACCAGCTTGCCTGCTAATTTGAAACCAGGCTTTACCTTTTGCCCGGCCTGTTGCCAGCGAGTATTCATAACTTTCCTCACAGTTGACGGAAACGGCTACGTAACGTGAATGTATCGGAAGTGACATAACGTTCCATCTCGCGTAAACGCGTTTCACTTGCCGCCAGTTCACGGTCGACTTCATCCAGCAATTCGCTGCTGGAAGGTAGCTGCTCACCAAAGGCCATGTTGTCCGGCATTGGATCAAGCGCAAATGACAAAATGATGTAAGCAACCAGGGTAAACAGCGCCAGACCGAAGAAAATCGACAGTACCACCAGGATACGCACCAGTTTTACCGGTACATTAAAATAGTTGGCAATCCCGGCGCAGACGCCGCGTACCATACCCTGCTGCGGAATACGCCATAATTTTTTATTAAGATTAATGCCCGCCATTAGCGATCCCTCCAGTTCGGATGTTCTGCATCAAGAATAGATTCCAGCGCCTGAATACGTTCGCGCATCCGTTTTGCTTCATCAGCCAGTTGCGCTAATCGCTGCTGCTCACTTTGCGACAATTCACTGCGACCAGAACGATTGCTGTAATGCAGCCATAACCAGATCGGTAAAACAAACAGCACAAAAATGGTTAATGGAATAGCCAGAAATAGCGCGCTCATAAGTACTCCTTAGACGATGAGCGGCGGCGCTTTCGGACGCCGCCTGGATGTTATTATTGATTGTCTTGCTTCATTTTGGCTTTTAATTGTGCCAGTTGCTCGCTTATTGCATCATCGGCTTTCAGTTCGGCAAACTGATCGTCCAGCGATTTTTGTTTACCGAAGCTGTGGCTTTCCGCTTCTGCTTCCATCTGGTCAATACGACGTTCGAAAGATTCGAAACGAGCCATTGCTTCATCCAGTTTGCCACTGTCCAACTGACGACGCACATCGCGCGACGAATTTGCCGCCTGATGGCGTAACATCAATGCCTGCTGGCGAGCGCGTGTTTCGCTCAATTTGTTTTCCAGCTCGCCAATCTCTTTCTTCATGCGTGCCAGCGTATCGTCCACCAGCGTCACTTCATGTTCCAGGCTCTTAATCAGATCGGTCAGTTTCTGTTTTTCAATTAACGCCGCACGCGCCAGATCCTCTCTCTCTTTCAGCAGCGCCAGTTCGGCTTTTTCCTGCCATTCAACTTCACGCGCCGACGCTTGTTCAATACGGCGAGTCAGCTGTTTCTTTTCTGCCAACGCGCGCGCCGAAGTAGAACGTACTTCAACCAATGTATCTTCCATCTCCTGGATCATCAGACGAACCAGTTTCTGTGGATCTTCCGCTTTCTCTAACAGAGCGTTGATGTTGGCATTCACGATGTCGGCAAAGCGAGAAAAAATACCCATAATGTTGTCCTCTTGATTTCTGCGTTCAGGATTGTCCTGCTGAACAGTTAATACAATTTGCGTGCCAATTTTTTATCTTTTTGATTTATAAAGATCTGATTGAAGAATCAACAGCAACATGCCAGGATGAGTTAGCAAATTACACTAACAAGTGGCGAATTTCATCATGGCAGAATACAAAGATAATTTACTCGGTGAGGCGAACAGCTTTCTCGAAGTGCTGGAACAGGTTTCGCATCTCGCACCGCTGGACAAACCGGTGCTCATCATCGGCGAGCGCGGAACAGGTAAAGAGCTGATTGCCAGCCGCCTGCATTATCTCTCCTCCCGTTGGCAAGGGCCGTTTATTTCCCTTAACTGCGCGGCGTTAAATGAAAATCTGCTGGATTCCGAACTGTTTGGTCACGAAGCGGGGGCGTTTACCGGTGCGCAAAAACGTCATCCAGGGAGATTTGAACGTGCCGACGGCGGTACGCTATTTCTTGATGAACTCGCTACGGCACCGATGATGGTGCAGGAGAAATTATTGCGCGTGATTGAGTACGGTGAACTGGAGCGCGTTGGCGGCAGCCAGCCATTGCAGGTGAATGTGCGGTTGGTATGCGCGACGAATGCCGATCTCCCGGCGATGGTCAATGAAGGCACTTTTCGCGCTGACCTGCTCGACCGACTGGCTTTTGATGTTGTACAAATGCCACCACTGCGCGAGCGCGAAAGCGACATTATGTTGATGGCAGAACACTTTGCCATCCAGATGTGTCGGGAAATCAAGCTGCCTCTGTTCCCGGGGTTTACGGAGCGCGCCAGAGAAACATTGCTGAATTATCGTTGGCCGGGAAATATTCGTGAATTGAAAAACGTGGTGGAACGTTCAGTGTATCGCCACGGCACCAGCGATTATCCGCTTGATGACATCATTATTGATCCCTTTAAACGGCGTCCGCCTGAAGACGCTATCGCCGTTTCAGAAACCACCTCGCTTCCAACACTGCCGCTGGATTTACGTGAGTTTCAGATGCAGCAGGAAAAAGAGTTGCTGCAACTCAGTTTGCAACAAGGGAAATATAACCAGAAGCGCGCGGCTGAATTACTGGGGTTAACCTATCATCAGTTCCGCGCGTTGTTGAAAAAGCACCAGATTTAGCGAAGTTGGGCAATACAACTTGCCGGATGCGGCGTGAATGCTTTATCCGGCATACATAATCAACGTCGTTTGCAGGCCTGATAAGCGCAGCGCATCAGACATTATTGCGTTGGGCTATTAATCGCTCAGCGCATCCTGCAAAATTTTCATTGCCGCATCGAATTGCGCATCCGGGATGGTCAGCGGATACAGGAAGCGAATCACGTTGCCGTATGCGCCACAGGTCAGCAGGAGCAGCCCCTGCGCCAGCGCGCGTTGCTGGATTTTCTGTGCAATCGCCGCTGACGGCTCGCCCGTTTGCGGATCGTTAAACTCTGCCGCAATCATCGACCCCAGGCCGCGTACCGCAGCAATGGCCGGAACGCTTTCTTTGGCATCAATCAACGTGTTTTTGAGACGCTGGCCCAGTTGATTCGCGCGTTCGCAGAGTGATTCTTTGTCGATAATATTGAGCACCGCGTGCGCGGCAGCCACCGCCAGCGGGTTCCCGGCGTAGGTGCCACCCAACCCGCCCGGCGCGGGCGCGTCCATAATATTCGCGTTACCGACCACGCCCGAAAGCGGCATCCCGCCCGCGAGGCTTTTCGCCATCGTCATTAAGTCCGGCTTATCGGCGTAATGATCCATGGCAAACAGTTTACCGGTACGCGCAAAGCCGCTTTGCACTTCATCGGCAATCATCACAATACCGTGCTCGTCGCACAGGCGGCGAATGGCGGCAACCAGCTCTTTTGGCGCAACGTTGAAACCGCCCTCGCCCTGCACCGGTTCGAAAATAATGGCCGCGACCTGCTTCGCTTCGATGTCTGATTTAAACAAGCGTTCGATGGCGTCGAGGGAGTCCTGTGTTGAAATGCCGTGTAAATCTGACGGATAAGGTACGTGATACACCGAACCAGGGAACGGGCCGAAGCCGATTTTGTACGGCGCAACTTTTCCGGTCAGCGCCATGGTCATATATGTACGACCGTGGAAGCCACCGCTAAACGCAATCACGCCAGGTCGTCCGGTATGGGCGCGAGCCATTTTCACCGCGTTTTCCACCGCTTCCGCGCCGGTAGTGAAGAACGCGGTTTTGGCCTGCCCGCTCACCGGGGCAAGGGCGTTGATTTTCTCCGCCAGGGTGACGTAGCTTTCATACGGCACAATCTGATACGCGGTGTGGGTAAACTGTTGCAGTTGCTGCTCCACCGCCGCGACCAGATCAGGGTGGCGATGCCCGGTATTCAGCACCGCAATGCCTGCGGCGAAATCGATGTACTCGTTGCCCTCAACATCCTTCAGCGTAGCGTTTTCAGCCGACTGGGCGAAGAAGTTACACATCACGCCAACCCCGCGCGGGGTGGCAGAAAGACGACGCTGATGGAATTCATTGTTGCTCATGTTTCACACCTTTTGACTCTTCACTGTTAATCGGAAATTAAACGCCCAGACGATCGCGCAGGCTGTAATACGCCGCGCCCATCGCGGTAAACGGTACGCGCAGCGTGCGCCCGCCGGGGAACGGGTAATGCGGCAGATTGGCGAAGGCATCGAAACGTTCGGCGTCGCCGCGCAGCAGTTCGGCAATCAAACGTCCGGCGAGATGAGTACAGGTGACGCCGTGGCCGCTGTAGCCCTGCATGTAATAGATGTTGGTATCGAGGCGACCAAACTGCGGCATACGCGACAGGGTCAGCAGGAAGTTGCCCGTCCAGCGATAGTCGATTTTCACGCCCTTCAACTGCGGGAAGGTTTTCAGCAGTTTCGGCACCACAAGACGCTCAACGTCATCCGGGTCGCGCGCGCCATACACTACGCCGCCGCCGTACAGCAGGCGGTTATCGGCGGTAAGACGGTAGTAATCAAGCAGATAATTACAGTCTTCCACGCAGTAGTTTTTCGGGATCAGCGAACGGGCTAAATCTTCCGACAGCCGCTCGGTGGTGATCACCTGCGTACCGCATGGCATGCTGCGTTTCGCCAGCTCCGGCTCCACTTTATCGCCCAGGTACGCATTCCCGGCGACAATCACATACTTCGCCGTCACCTGACCTTTGGCAGTACGCACCACGGCGGGCGTGGTGTGCTGGATCTGCGTGACCGCAGAAAGCTCATACACGCGCCCGCCGTTCAGGCGGATGGCATCGGCTTCACCAATGGCGAGGTTTAGCGGGTGAATATGCCCACCGCTGTGATCCAGCAGCGCACCAGTGTAGCGATCGCTGGCTACTTCACGGCGAATGGCGTTAGCGTCCAGCAGCTCCAGCTGTTTATTGCCGTAGCGTTCCCAGTTCTCTTTCTGCTCTTCGAGTGTGGCGAGCTGTTTATCATTCATCGCCACAAACAGGCCGCCGGGGCGGTAGTCGCAGTCAATCTGATAGCGTTTGATACGTTCGCGGATGATCTCGCCACCCTCGAACATCATGCTGCCGAGCATACGGGCGGTGTCCATGCCGTAGCTTTTTTCGATCACGTCGATGTCGCGGCTGTAGGAGTTCACAAGTTGCCCGCCATTGCGCCCGCTTGCGCCAAAGCCGATGCGTGAGGCTTCGAGAACCACTACGTCAAAGCCCGCTTCCGCCAGATGCAGCGCGGAGGAGAGCCCGGTATAGCCGCCGCCAACCACGCAAACGTCGCAGGTGATTGACTCATTCAGTGTGTCGAATGGTGCATATTTATTCGCACTGGCGGCGTAGTAACTGCTGGTATGTTCGGTCATTTCAGGCCTCCAGGCTTATCCAGATGGTTTTCAGTTCAGTGAATTTTTCAAGGGCATGCAGGGATTTGTCGCGACCGTTGCCGCTCTGCTTATAGCCGCCAAACGGCACGGTCATATCGCCGTCGTTGTAGTTATTGACGAAGACGGAACCGGCTTTCAGGCGTCGGCTCATGCGGTGCGCGCGGGAGAGGTCGCGCGTCCATACCGCCGCGCCAAGGCCGTACTGGCTGTCGTTGGCAAGCTGTAGCGCCTGTTCTTCTGATGTGAAACGCGTGACCACCAGCACCGGACCGAAAATCTCTTCGCGACTTAAGGACGCATTCGGGTCCACATCCACAAAGATGGTCGGGCCGATGGCGGCAGCCAGCCCGGCGTTACGGCCATCCAACAACAGTTGCCCTTTGCTTTCGCCTTCCCGAATAAAGCTATGGACCGAGTCGGCGTGGGCGCAGTCGATTAAGGTGCCCATGGTGGTTGCGGGATCAAGTGGATGGCCCGGCTGCCAGTTTTGCGCCTGCTGTTTTAACAGGGCTAAGAATTCATCGGCGATGCTCTCTTCCAGCAACAGGCGCGTTCCGGCGATGCACACCTGTCCCTGGTTGTAGAAAATGCCTGCTGCGGTGGCGCTTGCCGCCTGTTGCAAATCCGGGCAGTCAGCGAAAACGATGTTGGCGCTTTTGCCGCCCGCTTCCAGCCAGACGCGTTTCATGTTGCTGTCGCCCGCATCTTTCAGCAGCTGTTTCCCGGTACGGGTTGAACCGGTAAAGGCAATGGCGTCGATATCGTTATGACGCGACAGCGCCTGCCCGGCTTCATGACCAAAACCCGTCACCACGTTCAACACACCATCCGGCAAGCCTGCTTCTTTCGCCAGCCCCGCGAGACGAATCGCACTGAGCGGTGATTTTTCAGACGGTTTTAGAATCACGCTGTTTCCCGCCGCCAGCGCCGGGCCGAGTTTCCAGCAAGTCAGCAACAGCGGGAAGTTCCACGGCACGATGGCGGCAATCACGCCGACCGGTTCACGCACGATCATCGCCAGCTCATGGCTACTGGTGGTCGCCACTTCGCCATACACTTTGTCGATCGCTTCGGCGTACCAGCGAATGGCGCGCGCCGCGCCGGGAATATCATCACGCAGACTGTGACGAATCGGTTTGCCGGTGTCGAGAGTTTCCAGCAGTGCCAGCTCTTCGGCGTGGGCTTCCATTAAATCGGCGAGTTTATTCAGTACCGCTTTACGTTTAGCCGGAGAAGAGAGTGACCAGTCGCCGCGTTCAAATACGCCGCGTGCTGCGCTCATCGCACGGTCGATATCGACGCTCTTGCCGCGGGCAATTTTCGCCAGCGGTGCCTGGGTGACCGGATCAACGGTTTCAAAGGTTTCATTTTCCGCCGCAGCAGTATATTCACCGTTAATAAATAAGCGGTTTTCAATGGCGAGACTTAACGCTTTATCCTGCCAGTAAGCCAGATGATGAAAATTCATTATGACTCCTGTTTCACGTCTATCAGATATATGCAGTTTGTGAACGTCAGGGCGCAGAGATCCCCGGGCCGTATGCCCGTTTATTTCTGGCGACATTCTTTATATACACTTCATCCTTCAAGCCGCCTCTGCCTTGGCTGCGTTCGCTCCCCCGAATCACTTACCTGAGTAAGCTCATCGGGATTCGCTCACTTGCCGCCTTGATGCAACTTGAATGATTTTGTGTATAGATTGCCGGGCGCATTGCGCTTACCCGGCTTACAGAACAAAAAGATTAAAACGTGGTGGGCGTATGGGCGCTGATAATTCGGCAAATACCTGCCGACGTATTACTGAAACTGTGCGGGATGCCGGTATTAATGGCATAACTTTGCCCCGCGACGAGGTGGTAATCCTGACCATTAATCGTCAGAACAATTTCACCTTCCAGTACAGTGCCTATTTCCTCACCCTGATGCTTAATTCTTTCCCCAGTGGTTGTGCCCGGCTGGTACGTTTCAAAGATCATCGCCAGCGTGCGATTCGGGTTACCGTTATGAACCAGCTTCATTGACACACCCTGACTACCCATCTCAATTAAGTCGTCCTGATTAATGACGACCTGCGGCTCATCAGGTTTTTCCGGCTCGGAAAAGAATTCCGAGAGTGACAGACCATACACCTTCAGCAGCTTTTGCAGCGTACTGATGGCAGGGCTGACTTTATCTTGTTCTATCGTACTGATAGCACTGTGAGTCAGCCCGGAGAGTTCGGCGGCACGACGTTGTGAAAGCCCCTGCTGCTGGCGGATTTCCGACAAGCGTTTTCCTGGCGCCAGTCCCTCATCACTCATATTTGCATTTCCTTAAACTGTAGTGGTCAGAGTCGCTGTTTTTCAGCGATATGGTGCTGACAAGCGGTGATAAAGCCCTCGAACAATATACGCGAAAGCGCGTACTCGCTACTGTTCCATTCCGGGTGCCACTGTACGCCCAGCGCAAAAGGATGATTGATGACGCTAACCGCCTCAACTAAGCCATCCGGCGAGCGAGCTTCAACACGCAACCGTGGGCTAACGACCTTCGCCCCTTGTCCATGTAGAGAGTTTACCCAAAAGTTGCTACATTCAGGTAACAACGCAGACAGTAATCCCCCCTCTTCAACCTGAACTTCATGCGACGGTGCATATTGCTGTTCCACCGGCAGTTCGGGATCTTCCCGATGTTCCAGCAATTCAGGCTGTTCGCACAGCTTGCGATGCAACGAACCACCGGTTGCCACCACCAGTTCTTGTAAACCCCGGCAGATGGCGAAAATGGGGATGCGCCTTTCGAGTGCGGCATTAATTATCGCCATGCTCAGAAGATCACGCCCGGGATCGGCGTCAGGCTCATCGCCGTTTTCACCATATAGGTGCGGCTGCACATTGCTGGGACTACCAGGAAGATAAATGCCATCGAGTTTCGGCAAAAGTTGTTCAAGTAATGACGGTTCCGCCAGCGCATGTGGTAGCGCAATAGGCAAGCCGCCTGCATGGATGATGGCATTCAGGTACTTTTCTTGCAGAGTCTGGGTCGCATGACCCTTAAGCCTGTTCCTGCACATTACGACACCGATAACCGGATTGTTCATTATATTTTCCATGCTCAATCTCACAAAGTGGACTAAATTATCGCCATTACTGCGCTTTAAATGACCTTTATGTTCAATATTTTTTCAATCTAGCAGTGGGTTTTCATTTTTGCAAACTCAATTTAACATTTGACAAACATTTAGTTTGCATACAGATTCGAATGGTGGTCATTATATTTTACGCTTTGATAACGAGCGGAAAACAAACCAAAGGCGAAGAATCATGGAAACCAATATCGTTGAAGTAGAGAACTTTGTTCAGCAGTCAGAAGAGAGGCGGGGTAGCGCCTTTACGCAGGAAGTGAAACGCTACCTGGAGCGCTACCCGAATACGCAATATGTTGATGTTTTACTTACTGATTTGAATGGTTGCTTCCGTGGAAAACGTATCCCTGTTGCAAGCCTGAAGAAGTTGGAGAAAGGGTGTTATTTCCCGGCCTCGGTGTTTGCAATGGATATTCTGGGCAACGTAGTAGAAGAAGCGGGTCTGGGTCAGGAAATGGGCGAGCCGGATCGTACTTGTGTTCCTGTTCTCGGTTCCTTAACCCCTTCTGCCGCCGATCCAGAGTTTATCGGTCAGATGCTCCTGACCATGGTCGATGAAGATGGCGCTCCCTTTGACGTTGAGCCGCGGAACGTTCTTAACCGCCTGTGGCAGCAGCTACGCCAGCGCGGATTGTTCCCGGTTGTAGCGGTAGAGCTGGAGTTCTATTTACTGGATCGTCAGCGCGACGCTGAAGGGTATCTGCAACCGCCCTGCGCGCCCGGCACCGATGACCGCAATACACAAAGCCAGGTTTACTCCGTTGATAACCTCAACCACTTCGCCGACGTGCTCAATGATATTGATGAACTGGCGCAGTTACAGTTAATTCCCGCCGACGGTGCGGTCGCCGAAGCCTCGCCGGGTCAGTTTGAAATCAACCTTTACCATACCGATAACGTGCTGGAAGCCTGCGATGATGCGCTGGCGCTAAAACGCCTGGTGCGTCTGATGGCAGAAAAGCATAAGATGCACGCCACTTTTATGGCGAAGCCGTATGAAGAGCACGCGGGCAGCGGGATGCATATCCATATCAGTATGCAAAATAATCGTGGCGAGAACGTGCTTTCTGACGCGGAAGGCGAAGATTCGCCGCTGCTGAAAAAAATGCTCGCCGGAATGATCGATCTGATGCCGTCATCAATGGCGTTGCTGGCACCAAACGTGAACTCGTATCGCCGCTTCCAGCCGGGGATGTATGTACCGACGCAGGCGTCGTGGGGCCATAACAACCGCACCGTCGCCCTGCGTATTCCATGCGGCGATCGTCATAATCACCGCGTGGAATATCGCGTGGCGGGTGCCGATGCCAACCCATATCTGGTGATGGCAGCGATTTTTGCCGGTATTTTGCACGGTCTTGATAACGAGCTGCCGTTGCAGGAAGAAGTCGAAGGCAACGGGCTGGAACAGGATGGCTTACCCTTCCCGATTCGCCAGAGCGATGCCCTGGGTGAGTTTATCGAGAATGATCACCTGCGCCGCTATTTAGGCGAACGGTTTTGCCATGTCTATCACGCCTGTAAAAATGATGAGCTGTTGCAGTTTGAGCGCCTCATCACAGAAACAGAAATTGAGTGGATGTTGAAAAACGCGTAATACCCCTTGCGGGGTTGTTTCATCGGCCTGAGCGGAGCCAGGCCTGACATTTGCTGGTAATCCAGACATTTTCCGGATGTCGCGTTATGGAGCGCAGGCGGCAACGGGCTTCCGTTAACGATTAAGACTGTGACGAGGAAATGAGATGATGCCGATGATTAAATCCCCGCATGGCGAGGGAGGCTGCGTATGCGCCCCTCCTGCGACTGACTGGACTCCGCCCCCTTTGCTTCCCTTGCTAAACAGGTTTGATTTCAGGTCGACACGACCGCAAACCTTATTACGCAGGGGAGGCAGCAATTATGGCTATTAATTCACCACTGAATATTGCTGCGCAACCCGGCAAAACCCGTCTGCGAAAATCACTGAAATTGTGGCAGGTGGTAATGATGGGTCTGGCCTATCTCACGCCGATGACTGTGTTCGATACTTTTGGCATTGTGTCAGGCATTAGCGACGGTCACGTTCCGGCGTCCTATTTGCTGGCGCTGGCGAGCGTGCTGTTTACCGCTATCAGCTACGGCAAACTGGTTCGCCAGTTTCCGGAGGCCGGTTCGGCCTATACCTACGCGCAAAAGTCGATTAACCCGCACGTCGGATTTATGGTCGGCTGGTCATCACTGCTGGATTATCTCTTTTTGCCGATGATCAACGTTTTGTTGGCGAAAATCTATCTCTCCGCCCTCTTCCCGGAAGTGCCGCCGTGGGTGTGGGTGGTAACCTTCGTCGCCATTTTAACCGCCGCGAATCTGAAGAGCGTCAACCTGGTCGCTAACTTCAATACCCTGTTTGTGTTGGTGCAAATCTCCATCATGGTGGTGTTTATCTTCCTGGTGGTTCAGGGACTGCATAAAGGAGAAGGCGTTGGCACGGTCTGGTCGTTACAGCCGTTTATCAGCGAGAACGCGCATCTGATTCCGATTATTACCGGGGCGACGATCGTCTGCTTCTCTTTCCTTGGTTTCGATGCAGTGACCACACTTTCGGAAGAGACACCAGACGCCGCACGCGTGATCCCGAAAGCCATCTTCCTGACGGCGGTCTATGGTGGCGTTATCTTTATCGCGGCGTCGTTCTTTATGCAGCTGTTCTTCCCCGATATCAGCCGCTTTAAAGACCCGGACGCCGCACTGCCTGAAATTGCACTCTACGTCGGCGGTAAGCTGTTCCAGTCGATTTTCCTTTGCACCACGTTTGTGAACACGTTAGCGTCTGGCCTGGCCTCACATGCCAGCGTGTCACGTCTGCTGTATGTGATGGGGCGCGACAATGTGTTTCCGGAGCGCGTGTTTGGCTATGTGCATCCGAAATGGCGGACTCCGGCACTGAACGTCATTATGGTCGGGATTGTCGCGATGTCGGCGCTGTTCTTCGATTTAGTTACCGCCACAGCGTTAATTAACTTCGGCGCGTTGGTAGCGTTTACCTTCGTTAACCTGTCGGTGTTCAACCACTTCTGGCGGCGCAAAGGAATGAATAAAAGCTGGAAGGAACACTTCCACTATTTATTAATGCCGCTGGTTGGCGCGCTGACGGTGGGCGTGCTGTGGATTAACCTCGAAGCCACCTCGCTGACGCTGGGTCTGGTATGGGCTTCGTTAGGCGGCGCATATTTGTGGTATCTGATTCGCCGCTATCGCAAAGTGCCGCTGTACGAAGGTGACAGAACGCCAGTGAGCGAAACGTAATAGTCGGATGCGCGCCGCATTATCCTGCCTGAGGGTAATGCGCCGCGCCATTAACTATAAAAAGATGTATGACCCGGATCACGAGTGCTATCATCCGCCCTTATGCTTAGCGCATTAACCCCAGGGGCAAATAATGAACCACGATATCCCGCTAAAATATTTTGATATTGCCGATGAGTACGCGACCGAATGCGCAGAGCCTGTCGCAGACGCTGAACGCACACCGCTGGCCCACTACTTCCAGTTACTGCTCACCCGTTTGATGAACAATGAAGAGATCAGCGAAGAAGCCCAACATGAAATGGCTGCTGAAGCGGGGATTAATCCCGTACGCATTGATGAGATCGCAGAGTTTTTGAATCAATGGGGTAATGAGTAATTATTTAATTGCAGACGATCGGTCAGTATCGTTGTCCGGATAAAGCGTTCACTCTGCATCCGGTTAAAATGACACGCATTGCAGCGTGCTTTAATGGGTTTCTCACGATCGTACCGCTCTGCTCCTCGCTAAGTTATTCTGTGAGTTATAGTTATAGAGAAATCACGGGTACGAATGTTGAACAGATGGCGACGCCATCTGTTCAACGACCAACCACACGGCCCTCATTACGACCCCTGAACACAAACGGTAATGGCAAATGTCATTAAATATTAGTAAGATAGCCTCTTTACATAAAATCCCTTAATATTATGCGCCAGGTATTATCGTCTCTTTTGGTGATTGCTGGACTTGTGAGTGGTCAGGCAATCGCCGCGCCTGAATCTCCCCCGCATGCTGATATCCGCGACAGCGGTTTTGTCTATTGCGTCAGCGGGCAAGTCAACACCTTTAACCCATCCAAAGCGAGCAGTGGGTTAATTGTCGATACCCTTGCCGCCCAGTTTTATGATCGACTGCTGGATGTCGATCCCTATACCTATCGCCTGATGCCGGAACTTGCCGAAAGCTGGGAAGTACTCGACAACGGCGCGACCTATCGCTTCCACCTGCGTCGCGATGTTCCGTTTCAAAAAACCGACTGGTTTACTCCCACTCGTAAAATGAATGCCGACGATGTGGTGTTTACCTTCCAGCGAATTTTTGACCGCAACAACCCGTGGCATAACGTCAACGGCAGCAACTTCCCCTACTTCGACAGCCTGCAATTTGCCGATAACGTGAAAAGCGTCCGCAAACTGGATAATCATACCGTTGAGTTCCGACTCGCCCAGCCGGATGCTTCTTTTTTGTGGCACCTCGCAACCCATTATGCTTCGGTCATGTCGGCAGAATATGCCCGGAAGTTAGAGAAAGAAGATCGCCAGGAGCAACTCGACCGTCAACCGGTCGGCACCGGTCCGTATCAGTTGTCGGAATACCGCGCCGGGCAATTTATTCGCCTACAACGTCATGATGACTTCTGGCGCGGTAAACCGTTAATGCCGCAGGTAGTGGTGGATTTAGGCTCCGGCGGCACCGGACGTCTGTCGAAACTCCTGACCGGGGAATGCGACGTTCTGGCCTGGCCTGCTGCCAGCCAGCTATCCATTTTGCGTGACGACCCGCGCTTGCGTTTAACGCTGCGTCCTGGGATGAACGTCGCCTATCTGGCATTTAACACCGCCAAACCGCCGCTAAATAATCCCGCTGTCCGCCATGCGCTGGCACTGGCGATTAATAACCAGCGCCTGATGCAATCCATCTATTATGGTACGGCTGAAACGGCGGCCTCTATTTTACCGCGCGCCTCGTGGGCCTATGACAACGAGGCTAAAATTACTGAATACAATCCGGCGAAATCGCGCGAACAGTTGAAGTCGTTGGGGCTGGAAAATTTAACGCTGAAACTGTGGGTGCCCACACGTTCGCAGGCGTGGAACCCCAGTCCACTGAAAACTGCCGAACTGATTCAGGCGGATATGGCGCAGGTTGGCGTAAAAGTGGTGATTGTGCCGGTAGAAGGTCGCTTTCAGGAGGCGCGGTTGATGGATATGAGCCATGATCTGACGTTATCCGGTTGGGCGACGGACAGTAACGACCCGGATAGTTTCTTCCGTCCGTTACTGAGCTGCGCGGCAATTCATTCGCAGACCAACCTCGCCCACTGGTGCGATCCGAAATTCGACAGCGTATTGCGTAAGGCGCTCTCTTCGCAGCAGCTGGCGGCGCGTATTGAAGCCTATGACGAAGCGCAAAGTATTCTGGCGCAGGAATTGCCCATTTTGCCGCTGGCGTCGTCATTGCGTTTGCAGGCCTATCGGTACGATATCAAAGGTCTGGTACTTAGCCCGTTTGGTAACGCCTCCTTTGCTGGGGTGTATCGCGAGAAACAGGATGAGGTGAAAAAACCATGATTATCTTCACCTTACGCCGCATTTTGTTATTGATTGTCACCTTGTTCCTGCTGACCTTCGTTGGCTTCAGCTTGAGCTATTTCACCCCTCATGCGCCGTTACAAGGCGCGTCACTGTGGAATGCCTGGGTGTTCTGGTTTAACGGCCTGATCCACTGGGATTTTGGTGTTTCCAGCATTAACGGTCAACCGATTGCCGAACAGTTAAAAGAGGTCTTCCCGGCGACGATGGAACTGTGCATCCTCGCCTTCGGTTTTGCGCTGATTGTTGGCATCCCCGTGGGGATGATTGCCGGGATTACGCGCCATAAGTGGCAGGATAACTTGATCAACGCCATCGCCTTACTGGGCTTTTCAATCCCGGTGTTCTGGCTGGCGCTTCTGTTGACGCTGTTTTGTTCACTCACGCTAGGTTGGTTGCCCGTTTCAGGGCGTTTCGATCTGCTCTACGAAGTGAAACCGATTACCGGTTTTGCGTTGATTGATGCCTGGCTTTCGGACTCACCATGGCGGGATGAAATGATCATGAGCGCAATCCGCCATATGATATTGCCCGTGATCACCCTGTCGGTTGCGCCAACAACTGAAGTGATCCGCCTGATGCGTATCAGCACTATCGAAGTGTATGACCAGAACTATGTAAAAGCGGCGGCGACCCGCGGTTTGTCGCGCTTTACTATTTTGCGTCGCCACGTTCTGCATAACGCGTTACCGCCGGTTATTCCTCGCCTGGGCTTACAGTTTTCCACCATGCTGACGCTGGCGATGATCACCGAAATGGTTTTTAGCTGGCCGGGTTTAGGGCGCTGGTTAATTAACGCCATCCGCCAGCAGGATTACGCAGCCATTTCCGCCGGAGTGATGGTGTGTGGCTCACTGGTCATTATTGTTAACGTGATTTCTGATATTTTGGGTGCCATGGCTAACCCTCTGAAACATAAGGAATGGTATGCCTTACGATAGCGTATACAGCGAAAAGCGCCCGCCGGGCACGCTGCGTACCGCCTGGCGCAAATTTTATAGTGACGCCTCTGCGATGGTCGGCCTGTACGGCTGCGCGGGGCTGGCTGTACTGTGTATTTTTGGCGGCTGGTTTGCGCCTTACGGCATCGACCAGCAATTTCTCGGTTATCAATTATTGCCGCCGTCATGGTCGCGCTATGGCGAAGTTTCTTTCTTCCTGGGGACTGACGACCTCGGACGCGATGTTTTAAGCCGTTTACTGAGCGGAGCTGCGCCAACCGTGGGTGGCGCATTTGTGGTGACGCTTGCCGCGACGATCTGTGGCCTGGTACTGGGCACCTTCGCCGGGGCGACACACGGCCTCCGCTCAGCGGTGCTTAACCATATTCTGGATACCTTACTGGCGATCCCTTCGCTGCTGTTGGCAATTATCGTTGTAGCGTTTGCCGGACCGAGTTTGTCCCACGCTATGTTTGCTGTCTGGCTGGCATTGCTGCCGCGTATGGTACGTTCGATTTACAGCATGGTGCATGACGAACTGGAAAAAGAGTACGTTATCGCCGCCCGTCTGGATGGCGCATCAACGCTGAATATTCTCTGGTTTGCTGTGATGCCAAACATCACCGCCGGGCTGGTCACCGAGATCACCCGCGCACTGTCGATGGCAATTCTCGATATCGCCGCGCTGGGCTTTCTCGATCTCGGCGCACAACTCCCCTCGCCTGAATGGGGAGCGATGCTCGGTGATGCGCTGGAACTGATTTATGTCGCCCCGTGGACTGTCATGCTGCCAGGTGCGGCAATTATGATTAGCGTGTTGTTGGTTAACCTCCTTGGCGATGGCGTTCGTCGTGCGATTATTGCGGGGGTGGAATAATGCCATTACTCGATATTCGTAACCTGACCATTGAATTTAAAACCGGTGATGAGTGGGTTAAAGCCGTCGACCGGGTAAGTATGACCTTAACCGAAGGTGAAATCCGCGGTCTTGTTGGTGAATCCGGTTCCGGCAAGAGTTTGATTGCGAAAGCGATTTGTGGGGTGAATAAAGATAACTGGCGTGTTACTGCTGACCGTATGCGTTTTGATGATATCGATTTGCTGCGTCTCTCCGCACGCGAACGGCGCAAACTGGTTGGCCATAACGTGTCGATGATTTTCCAGGAACCGCAGTCGTGTCTTGACCCTTCAGAACGTGTGGGCCGCCAGTTGATGCAAAACATCCCAGCCTGGACCTATAAAGGCCGTTGGTGGCAGCGTTTTGGCTGGCGCAAACGCCGTGCCATTGAACTGCTGCACCGCGTGGGGATTAAAGATCACAAAGATGCGATGCGCAGTTTTCCCTATGAGTTGACCGAAGGTGAATGTCAGAAAGTGATGATAGCCATTGCACTGGCGAATCAACCGCGTCTGCTGATTGCTGACGAACCGACCAACTCAATGGAGCCAACAACCCAGGCGCAAATCTTTCGCCTGCTGACGCGTCTCAACCAAAACAGCAATACCACTATTTTGCTTATCAGCCATGACTTACAAATGCTTAGCCAATGGGCGGATAAAATTAACGTGCTTTACTGCGGTCAAACAGTGGAAACCGCGCCGAGTAAGGAGTTGGTGACGATGCCACATCATCCTTATACCCAGGCGCTGATCCGCGCGATACCAGACTTCGGCAGCGCGATGCCGCATAAAAGTCGCCTCAATACGCTACCCGGCGCTATCCCACTGCTGGAACAGTTACCGATTGGTTGTCGTCTGGGGCCACGTTGCCCGTATGCACAACGAGAATGCATTGTGACGCCACGTTTGACGGGGGCGAAAAATCATCTCTATGCCTGTCATTTCCCGCTGAACATGGAGAAAGAGTGAGATGATCGAAACGCTGCTTGAAGTGCGTAATTTAAGTAAAACGTTCCGCTACCGGACCGGCTGGTTTCGTCGTCAGACCGTAGAAGCGGTAAAACCCTTGAGCTTTACGCTACGTGAAGGCCAGACACTGGCGATTATTGGCGAGAATGGTTCGGGTAAATCCACGCTGGCAAAAATGCTGGCGGGAATGATAGAGCCTACCAGCGGCGAGTTATTGATTGACGATCATCCGCTGCATTTTGGCGATTATTCCTTCCGCAGTCAGCGTATTCGCATGATTTTTCAGGATCCTTCGACCTCGTTGAATCCCCGTCAACGTATCTCGCAAATTCTGGATTTTCCATTGCGTCTGAACACCGACCTGGAACCGGAACAGCGTCGCAAACAGATTATTGAAACGATGCGTATGGTTGGGCTGCTACCGGATCACGTCAGTTACTATCCGCATATGTTGGCACCCGGGCAAAAACAGCGTCTGGGTCTGGCGCGCGCGCTGATATTGCGCCCAAAAGTCATTATTGCCGATGAAGCCCTCGCTTCACTGGATATGTCGATGCGTTCGCAGTTGATTAATCTGATGCTGGAATTACAGGAAAAACAGGGCATTTCGTATATTTATGTTACCCAGCATATCGGAATGATGAAGCACATTAGCGACCAGGTGCTGGTGATGCATCAGGGCGAGGTTGTCGAGCGAGGCAGCACCGCGGATGTGCTGGCATCGCCGCTGCATGAACTCACCAAACGGCTGATTGCCGGTCATTTTGGCGAGGCATTGACGGCGGATGCGTGGCGTAAAGATCGCTAATTTTCTGAATCCTCCTTCCAGATTATTCACCTCATTCTGACAAAAGATTAAATCTTGTCAGAATGAGGTGATAGATAAAATTAAATCAAATGCGCGTGATTTAAGACGCAATCTCACTTTGCAGGAACGAAAGCTCTGGCGATATCTTCGCAGCCGACGTTTTAGTGATTTCAAATTTCGCCGTCAACATCCAGTGGGGAGCTACATTCTCGATTTTGCTTGCTGCTCGGCGCGTGTAGTCGTTGAGCTGGATGGTGGGCAGCATGATTTAGCAGTTGCCTATGATTCCAGGCGCACTAGCTGGCTTGAGTCGCAGGGCTGGACCGTGCTGCGTTTCTGGAATAACGAGATTGATTGTAATGAGGAGACGGTGCTGGAGAATATTCTGCAGGAACTGAACCGCCGGTCACCCTCTCCCTGAAAGAGCGAGGGGGCAGACCGAGCCGAATAGCTGTTGTGGTGAAAACATGGAGACGGTGCTGGAGAATATTCGGCAAGGTCTGAACCGTCCCAGCCATCGCCATGAAAGGGTTAGGGGCTGTATGAGCCTGTTTGTTGCTGGGGTAACAATATTTGCACAATACAGTCCCCTCGCCCCTCTGGGGAGAGGGTTAGGGTGAGGGGAAAAGCGCCCCCCCTGCCGCAGCCTGCTCCGGTCGGACCTGGCAACTATAGCTACTCACAGCCAGGTTGATTATAATAACCGTTTATCTGTTCGTACTGTTTACTAAAACGACGAATCGCCTGATTTTCAGGCACAACAAGCATCAACAATAAGGATTAAAGCTATGGGTTTTCTTTCCGGTAAGCGCATTCTGGTAACCGGTGTTGCCAGCAAACTATCCATCGCCTACGGTATCGCTCAGGCGATGCACCGCGAAGGAGCTGAACTGGCATTCACCTACCAGAACGACAAACTGAAAGGCCGCGTAGAAGAATTTGCCGCTCAATTGGGTTCTGACATCGTTCTGCAGTGCGATGTTGCAGAAGATGCCAGCATCGACACCATGTTCGCTGAACTGGGGAAAGTTTGGCCGAAATTTGACGGTTTCGTACACTCTATTGGTTTTGCACCTGGCGATCAGCTGGATGGTGACTATGTTAACGCCGTTACCCGTGAAGGCTTCAAAATTGCCCACGACATCAGCTCCTACAGCTTCGTTGCAATGGCAAAAGCTTGCCGCTCCATGCTGAATCCGGGTTCTGCCCTGCTGACCCTTTCCTACCTTGGCGCTGAGCGCGCTATCCCGAACTACAACGTTATGGGTCTGGCAAAAGCGTCTCTGGAAGCGAACGTGCGCTATATGGCGAACGCGATGGGTCCGGAAGGTGTGCGTGTTAACGCCATCTCTGCTGGTCCGATCCGTACTCTGGCGGCTTCCGGTATCAAAGACTTCCGCAAAATGCTGGCTCATTGCGAAGCCGTTACCCCGATTCGCCGTACCGTTACTATTGAAGATGTGGGTAACTCTGCGGCATTCCTGTGCTCCGATCTCTCTGCCGGTATCTCCGGTGAAGTAGTCCACGTTGACGGCGGTTTCAGCATCGCTGCAATGAACGAACTCGAACTGAAATAATCGTTCTGTTGGTAAAGATGGGCGGCGTTCTGCCGCCCGTTATCTCTGTTATACCTTTCTGATATTTGTTATCGCCGATCCGTCTTTCTCCCCTTCCCGCCTTGCGTCAGGATAACGATTTCCTTTACGACCAAGGAGCGCCCATGGAACAACGCCACATCACCGGCAAAAGCCACTGGTATCATGAAACGCAATCCAGTACTGCGGAGTATGACGTTCTGCCTCTGGTCCCGGAAGCCGCAAAGGTCAGCGATCCCTTTCTGCTCGACGTGATCCTTGATGAAGAAACGCTGGCCCCCTTCCTTTCATGGCTGGTCCCTGCGCGCGTTCTTGCAGTGGAATTGTTCCCTGACCAGCTTACCGTGACCCGTTCACAGACTTTCACCGCTTATGAACGCTTGTCTACGGCCCTGACGGTTGCTCAGGTTTGCGGCGTCCAGCGGTTATGTAACTACTATTCGGCGCGACTTACGCCGCTCCCCGGGCCTGATTCCTCCAGGGAAAGTAATCATCGGTTGGCACAAATCACGCAATATGCCCGCCAACTGGCTAGCTCGCCTTCTATTATCGACAACCGATCGCGCCAGCATCTGAATGACGTCGGTCTTACTGCCTGGGACTGTGTAATCATTAACCAAATCATTGGATTTATTGGCTTTCAGGCGCGGACCATTGCGACATTTCAGGCTTATCTTGGACATCCGGTACGCTGGTTACCCGGTCTGGAGATACAAAACTATGCCGACGCGTCACTGTTTACTGATGAATCAATACGCTGGCGAAGCAGCTATGAGGTGGAAAAACTACCTGAAGATTACACAAAAAGTTCAACTGCAGAACTTTGCCAACTGGCTGAAACACTCTCTCTCCACCCTATTTCACTTTCCCTTCTTGAAAAGTTGTTAAACAGCACACGGGTTAATACACAGCCGGATAATCAGCTTGCGGCGTTGTTATGCGCACGGATAAATGGCAGCCCTGCTTGTTTTGCCGCCTGTATGGATTCATTAAATGAATATAAAAAAATCAACACCCTTCTGCGCAAGGGCGAAAATGAAATTAACCAATGGGCTGACCGTCATTCTGTTGAGCACGCTACCGTTCAGGCGATACAATGGCTGACCCGAGCACCCGATCGCTTTAGCGCCGCCCAGTTCAGCCCTTTACTCGAACACGAAAAATCATCAACGCAGATTATTAATCTGCTGGTATGGAGCGGGCTGTGTGGCTGGATAAATCGCTTAAAAATCGCGTTGGGTGAGACATATTAACCTTGCCGCGTCAGACAGATTCGCGTAAAACTGTCAGCCGCTCTAATGGCCACCAAAATAGACAATTATGTTTCAGGACAACCCGCTGCTAGCGCAGCTTAAACAGCAACTGCATTCCCAGACGCCACGCGCTGAAGGGGTGGTAAAAGCCACAGAAAAAGGCTTTGGCTTCCTGGAAGTCGACGCGCAAAAAAGTTATTTCATTCCGCCGCCGCAGATGAAAAAAGTCATGCATGGCGACCGAATTATCGCGGTGATCCACAGTGAAAAAGAACGTGAATCCGCAGAGCCAGAAGAACTGGTTGAACCGTTCCTGACTCGTTTCGTGGGTAAGGTTCAGGGCAAAAATGACCGTCTGGCCATCGTTCCTGATCATCCACTCTTAAAAGACGCCATTCCTTGCCGCGCAGCCCGTGGCCTGAACCACGAGTTTAAAGAAGGCGACTGGGCGGTTGCCGAAATGCGCCGTCATCCGCTGAAAGGCGATCGTTCTTTCTATGCAGAACTGACACAATACATCACTTTTGGTGACGATCACTTTGTACCGTGGTGGGTTACCCTTGCACGCCATAATCTGGAAAAAGAAGCACCAGACGGCGTCGCTACCGCAATGCTCGATGAAGGTCTGGTTCGTGAAGATCTGACCGCGCTGGATTTTGTCACCATCGACAGTGCCAGCACAGAAGATATGGATGACGCCCTTTTCGCTAAGGCGTTGCCGGATGACAAACTTCAGCTGATTGTGGCGATTGCCGATCCAACCGCGTGGATTGCTGAAGGCAGCAAGCTGGACAAAGCCGCGAAAATTCGCGCATTCACCAACTATCTGCCTGGCTTCAACATCCCTATGCTGCCTCGCGAGCTTTCTGACGATCTCTGCTCACTGCGCGCCAATGAAGTCCGCCCGGTACTGGCATGCCGCATGACGCTCTCCGCTGATGGCACCATTGAAGATAATATCGAATTCTTTGCCGCCACCATCGAATCCAAAGCAAAGCTGGTGTATGACCAGGTTTCTGACTGGCTGGAAAATACCGGTGACTGGCAGCCTGAAAGTGAAGCAATTGCCGAACAAGTCCGTTTGCTAGCGCAAATTTGCCAACGCCGCGGCGAGTGGCGTCATAACCACGCACTGGTGTTTAAAGATCGCCCGGATTACCGCTTTATTCTCGGTGAAAAAGGTGAAGTGCTGGATATCGTCGCCGAGCCTCGTCGCATTGCCAACCGTATCGTCGAAGAAGCGATGATTGCCGCTAACATTTGTGCGGCCCGCGTACTGCGCGATAAGCTCGGTTTTGGCATCTATAACGTGCATATGGGCTTTGATCCGGCGAATGCCGACGCGCTGGCAGCGTTGCTGAAAACGCACGGTCTGCATGTCGATGCCGAAGAAGTGCTCACGCTGGACGGTTTCTGCAAACTGCGTCGTGAACTGGATGCGCAACCAACTGGTTTCCTCGACAGCCGCATTCGTCGCTTCCAGTCATTTGCTGAAATTAGCACTGAACCCGGTCCTCACTTTGGCCTCGGTCTGGAAGCATACGCCACCTGGACATCGCCGATCCGTAAATATGGCGACATGATCAACCACCGTCTGCTGAAAGCGGTTATCAAAGGCGAAACTGCGACGCGTCCACAGGATGAGATCACTGTCCAAATGGCCGAGCGTCGCCGTCTCAATCGGATGGCAGAACGTGATGTTGGTGACTGGTTATACGCACGCTTCCTGAAAGACAAAGCCGGGACCGACACCCGTTTCGCGGCGGAAATTGTCGATATCAGCCGTGGCGGCATGCGTGTTCGTTTGGTTGATAACGGCGCTATCGCCTTTATTCCTGCACCTTTCTTACACGCTGTGCGCGATGAAATGGTTTGCAGCCAGGAAAACGGCACCGTACAAATTAAAGGTGAAACGGTTTATAAAGTAACTGACGTTATTGACGTCACCATTGCCGAAGTCCGCATGGAAACCCGCAGCATTATTGCGCGCCCGGTCGCGTAATCTCCTTTCACGGCCCATTCCTTATGAATGGGCCGTTTATTTCCCCGCTCTACCTTCATCATATCCCGGCAGTTTTTTAACTGACTTTCGTTTGAAAACTGGCGTTTTTCCAAAACTGGATTACAAATAAATATATAAAAAAAAACAATGCGTTTAGCCGCCGTTAATTTCATGTAAGTCATGTTGTTCCTTTTATTTAACCGCGGACTCCGCTGTTAACCGGAGGATATGCATCATGAAAACCGTTAGGGAGTCCACAACGTTGTACAACTTTCTCGGATCGCACAATTCATACTGGCGGTTGACGGAAAGCAGCGATGTTTTGCGCTTTTCTACCACCGAAACCACAGAACCTGAACGTATGTTGCAGTTATCTGCCGAACAGGCTGCTCGAATCAGGGAAATGACGGTCATCACCTCCAGCCTGATGATGAGTCTGACCGTCGATGAAAGCGATCTTTCTGTGCATCTGGTAGGACGAAAAATCAATAAACGGGAATGGGCTGGCAACGCGTCTGCATGGCATGACACACCGGCGGTTGCTCGTGATTTATCACACGGGCTTTCCTTTGCTGAGCAGGTAGTTTCTGAAGCACATTCCGCAATAGTCATTCTCGACAGCCGGGGGAATATTCAACGCTTCAATCGCTTATGTGAAGATTACACAGGGTTGAAAGAACACGACGTCATTGGGCAAAGCGTGTTTAAACTGTTTATGAGCCGTCGTGAAGCTGCGGCATCCAGGCGCAATAACCGTGTATTTTTTCGAAGCGGCAATGCATATGAAGTCGAACTGTGGATACCAACACGTAAAGGCCAGCGGCTGTTTCTGTTTCGCAATAAATTTGTCCACAGCGGCAGTGGCAAAAACGAGATTTTTTTAATCTGTTCCGGTACCGACATTACCGAAGAGCGCCGCGCTCAGGAGCGACTGCGTATTCTGGCAAATACCGACAGTATCACCGGACTGCCGAATCGTAACGCAATGCAGGAGTTAATCGATCACGCTATTAATCATGCAGATAACAATAAAGTTGGGGTTGTGTATCTTGATTTGGATAATTTTAAAAAGGTCAACGACGCCTATGGGCATTTGTTTGGTGACCAGTTATTACGCGACGTGTCATTGGCTATTTTAAGCTGTCTCGAACATGACCAGGTGTTGGCGCGTCCAGGTGGCGATGAGTTTCTGGTACTGGCATCCAATACCTCACAAAGCGCGCTGGAAGCAATGGCATCACGAATTTTGACCCGCTTACGCCTCCCCTTTCGTATTGGTTTAATTGAAGTTTATACCAGCTGTTCAGTAGGTATTGCACTCTCTCCCGAACATGGTTCGGACAGCGCGGCTATTATTCGTCACGCCGACACAGCAATGTACACAGCGAAGGAAGGCGGACGAGGACAATTTTGCGTTTTTACCCCAGAAATGAATCAACGGGTATTTGAATATCTCTGGCTGGATACCAACTTGCGTAAAGCACTAGAAAACGATCAGTTGGTTATTCACTATCAACCGAAAATCACCTGGCGTGGCGAAGTGCGCAGTCTGGAAGCACTAGTACGTTGGCAGTCACCTGAACGTGGGTTGATTCCACCGTTGGACTTCATTTCCTACGCCGAAGAGTCAGGGCTAATTGTGCCTTTAGGCCGTTGGGTGATTCTCGATGTCGTACGCCAGGTGGCAAAGTGGCGGGATAAAGGCATAAACCTGCGAGTGGCGGTAAATATTTCTGCACGTCAGCTCGCCGATCAAACCATTTTCACCGCCCTGAAACAGGTTCTCCAGGAACTCAATTTTGAATACTGCCCTATAGATGTTGAACTGACAGAGAGTTGTCTGATTGAGAATGATGAACTGGCACTGTCTGTTATTCAACAATTTAGCCAACTAGGTGCGCAAGTGCATCTGGATGATTTTGGTACCGGCTACTCTTCACTTTCGCAACTGGCGCGCTTTCCGATCGATGCCATCAAACTTGACCAGGTTTTTGTTCGAGATATTCACAAACAACCTGTCTCGCAGTCACTGGTCCGGGCGATCGTCGCTGTGGCCCAGGCATTGAATCTTCAGGTGATCGCCGAAGGTGTAGAGAGTGCAAAGGAAGATGCTTTTTTAACCAAGAACGGGATCAATGAGCGGCAAGGATTTTTGTTTGCCAAACCGATGCCCGCCGTCGCCTTCGAACGCTGGTATAAACGCTACCTGAAGCGCGCATAAGTAGATGAATATATATACTTAGCGTTATATTCCGTCATTATATATCGTATTCCAGGATGATAATTAGCCGTTGCTGTTAAACACTTCTCTTTTAGCGGCAATTTTTGCATTATTCATTTTCCCCCTTTTGCTATAAGGATGTCCTTGATGTCTGAATTTGATGCCCAGCGCGTTGCCGAACGTATTGATATTGTGTTAGATATCCTTGTGGCAGGCGATTACCACTCTGCGATCCATAATCTCGAGATACTTAAAGCAGAACTCTTGCGCCAGGTTGCTGAATCTACGCCAGACATCCCGAAGGCACCGTGGGAGATTTAACAATCGTGCCTTCAGGTTTTCCTATTTGAGGATGCCCGGCGCGTCAGTATTTTTTTATTTAGTATTATAACGTTATAAGAATTACAGCGATGAATTCCCGACAACAAACTATTCTACAGATGGTCATTGACCAGGGTCAGGTTAGCGTAACCGATCTGGCAAAAGCCACTGGAGTTTCTGAAGTTACCATTCGCCAGGATCTCAACACCCTCGAAAAACTGAGTTACCTCCGCCGTGCACATGGCTTTGCAGTTTCGCTTGATAGTGATGACGTCGAAACCCGTATGATGAGCAACTATACGCTGAAGCGTGAACTCGCCGAGTTTTCCGCGTCACTGGTTCAACCGGGCGAAACCATCTTTATCGAAAATGGTAGCAGCAATGCCCTGCTCGCCCGGACTCTGGGCGAACAGAAGAAAAATGTCACTATCATCACAGTCAGCAGCTACATTGCGCATTTGCTGAAAGACGCGCCTTGTGAAGTCATTTTGCTCGGTGGCGTGTACCAGAAAAAAAGCGAAAGTATGGTTGGCCCTTTGACACGCCAGTGCATCCAGCAGGTACATTTCAGCAAAGCATTTATTGGTATTGATGGCTGGCAACCTGAAACTGGATTCACCGGTCGCGATATGATGCGTACCGATGTGGTCAATGCCGTGCTGGAAAAAGAGTGCGAAGCGATAGTCCTGACTGACAGCTCGAAATTTGGTGCTGTACATTCATACTCCATCGGTCCCGTTGAGCGATTCAATCGCGTGATTACCGATTCGAAAATACGCGCCAGCGATCTGATGCATCTTGAGCACAGTAAACTCACCGTTCACGTCGTTGACATTTAACCATTTCCCTTCTCTACGGATGATTTGCAGTTTGGCAAATCATCCGCTCTAAGATGATTCCTGGTTGATAATTAAGACTATTTACCTGTTATTAACACTCTCAAGATATAAAATTATTATCAGCGATATAACAGGAAGTCATTATCACCTGCGTGATATAACCCTGCGCGCGAGCGGATTTCACGGAATAATTTCACCAGGCTTATTCTTAGCTATTATAGTTATAGAGAGCTTACTTCCGTGAATCATAAATTCAGGAGAGAGTATTATGTTTGTAACGAGCAAAAAAATGACCGCGGCTGTTCTGGCAATTACTTTGGCAATGTCTCTGAGTGCCTGTTCTAACTGGTCTAAACGGGACCGCAACACCGCAATCGGCGCGGGTGCAGGGGCATTAGGCGGTGCAGTACTGACCGATGGCAGTACGTTGGGTACATTAGGTGGTGCAGCTGTCGGTGGTGTTATTGGTCACCAGGTCGGTAAATAATCGTAAATAAATGTCGATTATCGACTCGCAATTATAATACGCTTGATTCTGTTCAGTACGAAATAACTGAATAATACGCACAGTAAAATATTCGAAAGCCACGGATATATCCGTGGCTTTTTATGTTAACCGCCTGCGAGTTTTACCTTCATCCCTTTCGCTTCAAGTAGTGATTTTAATAAATCACGCTTATCGCCCTGGATTTCAATAACTCCATCTTTAACTGCTCCGCCGCAGCCGCATTTTTTCTTCAGTTCCGCTGCAAGTTTTGTCAGTTCGGCATCATCGAGATCGACACCGGTAATCAGGCAAACGCCCTTACCTTTACGTCCACTGGTCTGACGCTGAATACGCACCACACCGTCGCCTTTAGGGCGTACAGGGGCCGCTTTGGGCTCATCAATACGTCCGGTTTCCGTTGAGTAGACCAGACGGCTGTTGGAATCACTCATCATGCACTCCGCTGTAAAGAGGCGTTGATCGCTTTCAGCGTCTGCGCTGGATCTACCGATTGCGTTACCGGGCGACCAATCACCATATAATCAACACCAGCCGACAACGCCTGTTCTGGCGTCATAATGCGGCGCTGGTCACCAGCTTCACTCCCCTGCGGACGAATGCCCGGCGTAACCAGTTTGAACTCCTGACCGAATACCTGTTTAAAGCGCACAGCTTCCTGAGCAGAACACACCACACCATCAAGGCCACATTTTTGCGTCAGTGCCGCCAGACGTTCTGCATAATCTGCAGGTGACAGTGTCATGCCAAGATCGACCAGGTCGCTGGCTTCCATGCTGGTCAACACTGTCACAGCAATCAAAAGCGGTGCATCTTTGCCAAACGGAACCAGTGCCTCACGCGCTGCGGTCATCATACGCGCCCCACCAGAGGCATGAACATTCACCATCCACACGCCTAAGTCAGCTGCAGCAGCGACAGCGTGCGCTGCAGTGTTAGGAATATCGTGGAATTTCAGGTCAAGAAAGATATCAAAACCACGCTGTTGAAGTTCGCGCACAAACTGTGGCCCAAACAATGTAAACATCTCTTTGCCGACCTTCAGACGACAATCGCGTGGGTCGATCTTGTCGACAAAGGACAGCGCGTCATCACGATTATGATAATCAAGGGCAACAACCACAGGAGAATTCGTAACAGCGCGGGAAGAAGATGAAGCAGTTAACGTCATGACCAGACCTTCTTGATGATGGGCACCGGAAGTGGCGCGAAACAGGTAAACGGCGAGCATTCTACCCGTGGAAATAAAAAATTAACAGTTGCGATTTTTCCCCTGGCAGGCTTTTTCTGCGCCGTCGTTGCCGGAGCACAATGGAACATCAATAACTAGTATGTTGTAACTAAAGTAGGATTTTTTTAAAAATTACAGGCCATCAAGACCGCGAATCGGTTTAATGGTTGACCAGGCCCGACAAGACGGACAATGCCAGTAGAGGGTGTATGCGGTAAAACCACATTTCTGGCAGCGATAACGAGGCTTACTACGTACCTTTTCGCCAACCATGTCACGCAGCACCATCAGGCTCTCTTTGGCACGCCCTTCTTCCGCTTCATTTAAGTGGTAATCCATTAACTTATGGAACACACGCATGGTCGGATGACGCTGAAGCTGGCGCGTAATATAGACCTGTGCGGCCTCACTACCGTCGCGCGCTTCGATGATATCAGCAAGCATCAATTCAGCATCGGCACCGGTGTTCTCTTCCACCGCACGCTGCAGGAATTCTGCCCATTCGGCAGTTTTACCCAACTGCTGATAGCAGGTTTGCAACATTTCCAGCGTTTCGCTGACCAGTTCTCTGTCCTGGGATATCACGCGTTGCAGACTTTCGACGGCTTTGGCGTATTCTCCTTTCGCCATAAACACGCGTCCCATCATTATGGATACGCGGGCGCTGTTTTTATCTGCCGCCGCCCCTTTTTTTAGCAAGGTCATGGCACGATCGAGATCGTCGCTGGCCATATGCTGCAGGGCTAACTCACAGTAGAAATGGGCAATTTCGACGCGCTGTTTATCTTTACCCAGCTTCACCAGGCGTTCGGCAACATCAATTGCTTTCTGCCACTCACTGGTAGCCTGGTAGATTTGTAGCAACTGTTGCAGCGCGCCAATGCGGAAGTCAGTTTCATCGGTCAGCTGATTGAACATGTCTTCCGCGCGGTCATATAACCCGGCGGCCATGTAATCACGCCCCAGTTGTTGAATCGCCAACAGACGCTGTTCATAGGTCAGCGAGGCGCTTTCCATTAGGGTCTGATGGATGCGAATAGCGCGATCAACTTCGCCACGCGAACGGAACAGGTTTCCGAGCGTAAGGTGGGCTTCAACGGTGCCTGTATCCTCTTTAAGCATATCGAGAAACAGGTCTACCGCTTTATCCTGTTGATTACTAAGCAGGAAGTTAACCCCCGCTACGTAATCACGCGACAAGCGGTTGGCTTCATCTTGCTTGTTTTGTTGCGCACTTCTGCGGCCCATATACCAGCCATAGGCAGCGGCTACAGGCAAAAGCAGAAACAACAACTCCAGCATAGAAAGTTATTCCTTCGCCGCTGACGAGTGCGGCACTACAGCCACGTCAGTCGCGGGTGAAAGCTGGTTTTCCAGTCGCTTTATTTTACGTTCAGCGCGCGCCAGGGAAACACGAACTCGCAGCCAGAACAGGCCACAAATCAACCAACCGATAGCAAACCCCGCAGCAAACAATACCGCCAGCAATGTGGAAATACGGTACTCCCCTTGCGCTAACAGATAATTAAACGTCACCTGTTGATCGTTCTGCGCACCCAACGTGACCGAAATCACGAAGATCGCTAACACCAGTAAGAAAATGAGTAAATATTTCACATTACTTCCCGTTATGTGGTTAGAGCGAATAAATTATGGTCAACTTACCGCAATAGCCCTTTAAAGTACCATTTTCGCGCCGTCTGCGAAATGGCATCCACACGCATTGTTGATGATTTAAGGGCTAAATTCGGAAAATCAACCAGCGTTAACTTTCTTGTTCTCGTTGCGCTATTTCGCGATTTTCTTCCGCAGGCGGTGTTAATGGCCCACAAATTCGTTGCGTAAGCCACGTTGCCACCGCCACCAGCGCCCACGAAATCAACGTAGCTACCACCAGATCGCGTGGCCAATGCATCCCGAGCAGCAGGCGGCTTCCCATGACTCCCGTTGCCCAGACCAGCAAGATAGCAATGGTTAACGTTCGCCGACGCGGCCACAGCAAACCAACGGCCAGCAGTGCCCAACTGGCAGCAAACATCGTGTGACCGGAAGGAAAGGCAAACCCCGTCTCTTTCTGCCAGTGTGAACGCAAATATTGTGGGATATTTTTCTCTTCAGCCAACTGTTCTTTCACTAGATTTCCGCGTTCTGCTCGCTTTAAAGTGTAGAACTCATCAACCGGAATATGATGTGTTTTTTCCAGCCAGATAACAAAAGGTCGTGGTTCCTGGACTTTGTCTTTGATCCAGGATTTAACGCCTTGTCCCACAAGGATTGCCGCCGCCAGAATGGCAAATAATACAAAGGCAGCCTTAATGCGAAAACGCAGACACCAGAGAAACCAGCCGAATAAAATCAAATGTGTAATGACGCCCCAGGGCTGGGTGACAGTTTCAGTAACCCAAAAAGCCGCTTTTAGTAGCCAACTTTGTTCTCCAGGTTGCCAACGCCAGCCAGAAATCCATACGGCTACTGGCATAACAAGCAATAGTGCAGCTCCCACTGCGGTACGTCGGGCAATCGAACGCATGGCCTCTCCTTTTTGATAAGTCCCACAATCATAACTGAAAATGCCAGTTCCAGGAAAAATTGACAGATTTGTGCCATTCCGTGAACGATCGACGCGTCGTGATTAGGTGAACCCCTTCTCGTTATGGCAAAATAAGCCAATACAGAACCAGCATTATCTGGAGAATTTCATGCAGCTTAAACGTGTGGCAGAAGCCAAACTGCCAACCCCATGGGGCGATTTCCTGATGGTGGGATTTGAAGAACTGGCAACCGGACACGATCATGTCGCGCTAGTCTATGGCGATATTTCCGGGCATACCCCGGTACTTGCGCGCGTCCATTCCGAATGTCTGACCGGTGACGCCCTGTTCAGCTTGCGCTGCGATTGTGGCTTCCAGCTCGAAGCGGCATTGACGCAAATTGCCGAGGAAGGCCGTGGTATTTTGCTGTATCACCGTCAGGAAGGTCGTAACATTGGTCTGCTGAATAAAATCCGCGCTTACGCACTGCAGGATCAAGGTTACGATACCGTAGAGGCTAACCACCAGTTAGGCTTCGCCGCTGATGAGCGCGACTTCACTCTTTGCGCTGATATGTTCAAACTCCTTGGCGTCAATGAAGTCCGCTTGTTAACCAATAACCCGAAAAAAGTCGAAATTCTGACCGAAGCAGGGATTAATATTGTTGAACGCGTACCATTGATTGTAGGTCGTAACCCCAATAACGAACATTATCTCGATACCAAAGCCGAGAAAATGGGCCATTTGCTGAACAAATAACCCTCTTGCATTGTGTAATTCATTTGCTTGCCGGAAGCAAAATAACCGGCAAGTAAATAGTTGTTACTTCAACATATTACGAATGACATAATGCAAAATGCCGTCGTTCTGGTAGTAGGTCAACTCCGTCGCGGTGTCGATACGACAACGGCAGGGTACGACTTCCTGGCTACCATCCGCGCGCGTAAGCGTCACCGGAACCGTCGCGCCGGGTTGTAGGTTTTGCAGATCGCCAATATCAATCTTCTCTTCCCCGGTTAGCCCTAACGTTTTACGCGTTACGCCTTGCGGAAATTCCAGCGGCAGGATGCCCATGCCAATTAAATTCGAACGGTGAATTCGTTCAAACGATTCGGCAATCACCACACGAATACCAAGCAGACGCGGACCTTTTGCCGCCCAGTCACGACTGGAGCCTGATCCATACTCTTTCCCGGCAATCACCGCCAGCGGCGTTTGCTCCTGCTTATAGCGCATCGCAGCATCATAAATAGAGACTACGTCGCTGTCAGGTAAATGCCGCGTCATCCCCCCTTCAACGCCAGGCACCATTTCATTACGGATGCGAATATTGGCGAAGGTGCCGCGCATCATCACTTCATGGTTACCACGCCGCGAACCGTAGGAGTTAAAGTCTTTTCGCTCAACACCCCGACCTTGTAGATATCGACCCGCTGGGCTGTCGGGCTTAATACTGCCCGCCGGAGAGATATGGTCAGTGGTGACTGAATCCCCCAGCATTGCGAGGATCCGCGCACCGTGAATATCTTCCACTGGTGCTGGTGTTGCCTGCATTTCATCAAAGAAAGGCGATAAGCGAATATAGGTTGAGTCCTCCTGCCAACCGTAGGTATCGGATCGTGTGACGTTAATTCCCTTCCACTCTGCTGTGCCTTCAAAAACTTCTGCGTACTCTTTGCGGAACATTTCTGTGGAGACTTGTTCTACCGCACGGGCAATTTCTTGTGCCGATGGCCAGATATCTTTCAGATAAACCGGATCGCCTTTGCGATCATGGCCGATAGGCTCAGAAGCCAGGTTGATATTCATATTTCCCGCCAGCGCATAGGCAACCACCAGCGGCGGCGAGGCCAGCCAGTTAGTTTTAACCAGCGGATGGATACGGCCTTCAAAGTTACGGTTGCCGGACAGCACCGCACCGACGGTTAAATCGCCTTTTTTGATTGCCGTTTCGATAGGATCGGGCAGCGGCCCAGAGTTACCAATACAGGTGGTACAACCGTATCCCACAAGGTTAAACCCCAGTTCGTCGAGATACGGTGTCAGTTTCGCTTTTGCCAGATAATCAGAAACGACTTTCGAACCCGGTGCCAGCGACGCTTTGACCCATGGTTGCCGCTTGAGGCCCAGAGTTACGGCTTTTTTCGCCAGCAAGCCTGCGGCCATCAGCACACTTGGGTTAGAGGTGTTGGTGCACGAGGTTATCGCAGCAATGACCACAGCGCCATCAGGTAACTGATACTGATGTCCGTTCATAACATAATCGACCGCCTGGCGATCTTTATGCGTGGCATTCACATCCAGTTCGTTACTGGCGGCAAATGCTTTTGGTACATCGGGCAGTGCAACGCGATCCTGTGGGCGTTTAGGCCCTGCCAGGCTCGCTTCAACGTCATTCATATCCAGTTCTAACGTACTGGTAAAAATTGGTTCATCGCCCGGGTTACGCCACATGCCCTGCGCTTTGGCATATTTTTCGACCAACTCGACCTGATCTTCGCTGCGCCCGCTTAAACGCATGTAATCGAGGGTTACAGCATCGATTGGGAAGAAGCCACAGGTGGCACCATATTCTGGCGACATATTGGCAATGGTGGCGCGATCCGCCAACGGTAGTGAATCCAGACCATCACCATAAAATTCGACGAATTTCCCCACCACGCCATGTTTGCGCAGCATTTGGGTAACCGTGAGAACCAGGTCTGTGGCGGTAATACCTTCACGTAATTTTCCGGTAAGTTTAAAGCCCACTACGTCCGGGATAAGCATGGAAACCGGCTGGCCTAACATTGCGGCTTCTGCTTCGATGCCACCCACGCCCCACCCCAGCACGCCAAGGCCGTTGATCATAGTAGTGTGCGAGTCAGTACCAACGAGTGTATCCGGATAAGCAATCCATTCACCGTCCTGCAATTCGCTCCACACTGCTTTGCCGAGATATTCGAGGTTAACCTGATGGCAAATGCCTGTGCCTGGCGGCACGACGCTAAACCGACTGAACGCTTGCTTTCCCCATTTCAGGAACACATAACGTTCGTGGTTGCGCTCCATTTCCAGGCGTACGTTTTCTTCAAATGCCTCATCATCACCAAAACGATCGACGGTCACCGAGTGGTCAATGACCAGGTCGACCGGTGAGAGCGGATTAACCTTTGCAGTATCGCCGCCGAGGCGTTTAACCGCTTCGCGCATTGCCGCCAGATCAACAACGGCAGGTACGCCGGTAAAGTCCTGCATCAGCACCCTTGCCGGGCGGTAGGCAATTTCACGGTCAGCATGGGCATTTTTCAGCCATCCCGCCAGCGCGTGGATATCCTCTTCGGTAACCGAGTTACCATCCTGCCAGCGCAGCAGGTTTTCGAGCAAAACTTTGAGTGACTTGGGTAGACGGGTGATATCGCCCAGTGATTTGGCAGCAAGCGGCAGGCTGTAGTAGTGGTAAGTTTTATCTTTGGCCTGCAACGTGTCCTTACTGGCTTCTCGTAGGGTTGACGACATAGCTCCTCCTTAATGACAGGGTTGCGAAGCCCTGATTCTCTTCAGGGTGAATATTAAAGATAACACAAACATCGCGTAACGATTTGATAACAACCCAAATTGATAAAAGAGGAGAAAGCTTGTGGCAAAGCAAATGAAAACCCCGCCGCAGCGGGGTCAAGGATCAGTGAGTAATGATCCAGAGGAGTTCGGCCCAGAAGAGCATCGACAGAGAAAACGCGCCCATCCAGGACCAATATTTCATATTTGTGTTGATCATAGGCTACACCCTTAACGGTTATTACTTTGTGTTGAGATAACTCAACCTGTTATTGCTGCGGTGTATTAAAAGCCCTTTAATTCATTAAAAATGGGTAATAAGAATGATGATAATTATTGTTTCGGCTGATCATCTTCAGCAAACAGTTCTATAAAGGCTTGCTGCTGCGATGTTAGTTGCCAGTCGTCTGGAATAACGACGGAACATTCCCGTTTCGTTTCTGGTTCATTGTCACTATCCTGGCATAATGGTGACGACTCCAGTTGCTCCTGACCAACCATAGTTATCCCCACACTTTCCAAATCAGCAGTGCGACAACCACCCAGAAAAGTGCAGAACCAAGAAAAACCGCCAGCCAGGCTTTACGTTTTAATTCAGGATCGCGGCGGGGTTCCTGATTTCCAGAAGGCATTGCTAACCTCATATAATCGCCATCACTTATCAGCAAGACGTTGAACGATTGGTGTAATTAATCATACGATGAGACAAATCCTAAAGAAACTTTAGTCAAAAATCCAGCGAATTTACGAATCGTCTCCAGTGAATAATTCAATCTTTTGACCTGAAATAGATATTTGAAAACTGGAATTTGCGAGGCGGGTAATTAGACACTACTTTACAGGTAATTTACCCTATAAATATGAGGGATAAAAATATTGTGCACGGTATACAAATAAGTAACAAAAGAGAATATATTCCGGCACCTTCGCTACATAAAAGGTGCCGAAAATAACGCAAGAAATTATTTTTCCGGCAGTTTTATATCTTTAAACATGACCTCAATTTCTTCATTAGAGCGCAATGCGACAGCCGCATCAACGACATCACGCGTTAAATGCGGTGCAAAACGCTGAATGAAATCATACATATAACTGCGCAAAAAAGTACTACGGCGAAAACCAATTTTGGTTGTACTGTGGCTGAAGATATCGTGAGCATCAACACGCACAAGGTCGGGATCGGCGACCGGATCCACCGCCATGCTGGCAATGACCCCTACCCCCAGCCCTAACCGGACGTAAGTTTTAATGACGTCAGCATCCGTTGCCGTGAAGACGATACGCGGCGTTAACCCTGCGCGGTTAAAGGCAGTATCCAGTTCTGAACGTCCGGTAAAGCCGAAGGTATATGTCACCAACGGATATTGCGCCAGTTCTTCAATGGTAATGGCTTTTTTGCCTGCCAGCGGGTGATCCGGAGTGACTACAATAGCCCGATTCCAGTGGTAGCACGGTAACATCACTAAATCTTCATACAGATGCAGCGCTTCTGTGGCGATAGCGAAATCGGCATTGCCTTTAGAGACGGCATCAGCAATTTGTGTCGGCGAGCCCTGGTGCATATGCAAAGAAACGCGGGGATAACGCTCAATAAAGCCTTTGATGACGTTTGGTAATGCGTAGCGTGCCTGGGTATGCGTGGTGGCGATATACAGTGAGCCTTTATCCGGCCAGGTGTGCTCTCCGGCAACCGATTTTATGGCATCGACTTTCGACAGGACTTCGCGAGCGATACGAATTATTTCTTGCCCTGCTGGCGTTACCTGCGTCAGGTGCTTGCCGCTTCGGGAAAAAATTTGAATGCCTAGCTCGTCTTCCAGCATTCTGACTTGTTTACTGATCCCGGGTTGTGATGTGTAAAGTCCTTCCGCTGTTGATGAGACATTCAGGTTATGATTGACCACCTCAACAATATAGCGAAGTTGTTGTAATTTCATGTTAAACCATCCACTTAGACGCCATCAGAACATCGTTTTTTCGTCACACCAGGCGGCGTGACTAATACGATTTAATAATAAAAAAGGTGCTAACTATAACCACTATATCATTTATAGCCTTAGTGTATAGGTGTGAAGAAAAAATAATATGCAATAAAAAAGGGCCGCTTTCGCGACCCTTTGTTTATAAAAAACTGACAGAATTAAAGGTTATTTTTTCCCTTCAACCCATTTGCCATCAACATAAAATGCTGACCAGCCAGTCGCCTTTCCGTCTTTTTCCGAAGAGACATATTGCTGTTTGGTTTTACGGCTAAAGCGAACCATGGTCTTATTACCTTCCGGATCCTGCTGCGGCGCATCGGCCAGATAACGCAGTTTTTCCGGCAGACGGTCGCGGAAGCGATACAGCTCTTCCACCAGCGGCGCACGCGTTTCACGCGATTTCGGGAAAGTGTTGGCAGCCAGGAAAACACCCGCAGCGCCGTCACGCAACACAAAATAAGCATCCGATTTTTCGCAAGGTAGTTCTGGCAGCGGAACCGGATCTTCTTTCGGTGGTGCCACTTCGCCGTTACGTAAAATCTTACGTGTGTTTTTACACTCTTCGTTGGTGCAGGCCATGTATTTACCAAAACGCCCCATTTTCAGGTGCATTTCAGAGCCACATTTTTCACACTCAACGATCGGGCCGTCATAACCTTTAATGCGGAATTCGCCCTCTTCGATCTCGTAACCGTCGCAAGTTGGGTTATTACCACAGACATGCAACTTACGTTTCGGATCGATGAGATAGCTGTCCATCGCCGTGCCACATTTCGGGCAACGACGTTTTGCGCGCAGCGCGTTGGTTTCAGCGTCTTCGCCTTCCAGCACGTTCAGCACTTCGTTTTCCGGCACCAGGTTAATGGTGGTTTTGCAACGCTCTTTCGGCGGCAGCGCATAACCAGAACAGCCAAGGAATACCCCAGTGCTCGCTGTGCGAATCCCCATTTTGCGACCACAAGTCGGGCAGTCAATGCTGGTCAGAACCATCTGGTTCGGGCGCATACCCCCCTCTTCCGGATCTTTTTCAGCTTTATCTAACTGCTGGGTGAAATCCGAGAAGAAGTGATCCAGTACAGCTTTCCACTCTGCTTCGTGATTTGCCACCTGGTCAAGGCTGTTTTCCATCTGCGCGGTGAAGTCGTAGTTCATTAACTCGCGGAAATTCTCTTCCAGGCGATCGGTGACGATTTCGCCCATTTTTTCCGCATAGAAACGACGATTTTCTACTCGCACATAGCCACGATCCTGAATGGTCGAAATGATCGACGCATAGGTAGACGGGCGACCGATACCACGTTTTTCCAGTTCTTTAACCAGCGATGCTTCACTGAAACGGGCTGGCGGCTTGGTAAAGTGCTGGGCTGGTGTCAGTTCAACGAGCGTCAGAGCATCGCCTTTATCGACTGCCGGTAAGATACGATCTTCATCGCCTTTACGCAGTGCAGGCATCACTTTCGTCCAGCCATCAAAGCGCAAAATACGACCGCGTGCTTTCAGGCGGAAATCGCCCGCACCAACGGTCAGCGTCGTGGAGTCATATTTCGCTGGGGTCATCTGGCAGGCAACGAACTGACGCCAGATTAACTGGTACAGTTTCTGCGCATCTGCTTCCATATCCTTCAGCGATTCCGCCATCACATTGACGTCAGAAGGACGAATCGCTTCGTGCGCTTCCTGTGAGTTTTCTTTGCTGGCGTACTGATTCGGACTTTCCGGCAGATATTTCTTACCAAAATTATCGCTGATATAACCGCGAACCATATTTACCGCGTCCTGACTCAGGTTAGTGGAGTCGGTACGCATGTAAGTGATATAGCCTGCTTCATACAAACGCTGCGCCATCATCATGGTTTTTTTCACGCCAAATCCAAGACGGGTGCTGGCAGCTTGTTGCAGCGTAGAGGTAATAAAAGGAGCGCCAGGTTTACTGGTTGTCGGTTTGTCTTCACGTTCCAGCACGCTGTAGCGCGCTTTTTCCAGCAGACTTACCGCAGCCTGAGTTTGTTCTTTGTTGACCGGACGGAACGGTTTGTCGTTCTGATGAGTCACCTGCAACGCCAACGCTTCACCAGATGGCGTGGTCGTGCTGGCATCGACTTCCCAGAACTCTTCCGGCACGAACGCTTTAATTTCACGCTCACGCTCGACCACCAGGCGGACTGCCACCGACTGCACACGACCGGCAGACAGACCACGAGCGATCTTTTTCCATAGCAGCGGCGAAACCATATACCCCACCACACGGTCCATAAAGCGACGCGCCTGCTGGGCATTAACACGATCAATATTCAGCTCACCCGGTTTGTTAAATGCCTGGCGGATCGCGTTTTTAGTAATTTCGTTAAACACCACTCGGCTATAGCGCGCATCATCACCACCAATCACTTCCCGCAGGTGCCATGCAATGGCTTCCCCTTCGCGGTCAAGGTCGGTTGCGAGATAGATGTGGTCGGCTTTTTCAGCCAGTTGTTTCAGTTCAGAGACGACCTTCTCTTTACCAGGCAACACTTCATAGTGCGCCTCCCAATTGTGCCACGGGTCAACCCCCATACGGTTGACGAGAGCGCCACGTTCATCCTTTTTAGGCTTTTTAGCCGTCTTGGTGGAGGTAGAGTCGGCACTCTTTTTGGCAGCTGAGCCACTGGTCGGCAAATCGCGGATGTGACCGACGCTGGATTTCACCACGTAGTCACTACCCAGATACTTGTTGATCGTTTTGGCTTTTGCCGGGGACTCAACGATGACAAGAGCTTTACCCATATTCACCTTACCTAATTTGATTCTTCCAGGAATGCGTCGCACGTTGATAAACCTTCCACTGGCAACGAGTTACCGATATGGACTCGCTCTCTGCGGATATCAACCCCTTGTCGTGACTCTGTTCACGAAAATTCAGGTGACTGAGTTAACAGGTCTTGGCCTACAGGCGCTATAGCACGACGGAATTTTGGTCGAATGTCAAGCAAATCTATTGCCAGATTGACGAAAGCGTCACACTGTACCTGATAAAATCCGATACGCAACTTTATTAGCATGCAAAATCCAAAGTTGCCAGTAAGGCGCTCTTGCCACCAGCGTGGTATATTTGTCTGCAAGCCATGCCTGGCGTAGACTAATGTCCTTGTTTAAGGAGTAAATAATGAACAAAGAGACACACCCCATCGACCGCGAAACGCTGTTGAAAGAGGCCAACAAAATCATTCGTGAGCATGAGGATACGCTCGCAGGGATTGAAGCCACCGGCGTCACGCAGCGTAATGGCGTGCTGGTATTTACCGGCGACTACTTTTTAGATGAACAAGGATTGCCAACAGCCAAAAGCACCGCGGTGTTTAATATGTTCAAACACCTGGCCCATGTGCTTTCAGAAAAATATCACCTGGTTGATTAAAGCAAAACGCGAGGTCTTACCCTCGCGTTTGTCTTTTACATCAATGGCTTTTGCCCCCGCTGCCACCAGCGTAACAACAATCGATCGGCGCTCTCTGCCGCGCTGCCGGTGAATCGGTCAATGAGTCGTTTACGCTGCATATAGCGTACATTGACCACTTCTCGGCCTTCCATCAGGCTAAGAATAACTTCATCACTGGTGTTGATTTCATCAACCAGGCCTTTCTCTACCGCCTGTTGTCCGTACCAGTGTTCACCCGTTGCCACCTGTTCAATATCCAGAGACGGACGCATACGCTTCACAAAATCTTTAAATAACTGATGCGTTTCGTTCAGCTCTTCGCGGAATTTCTCCCGCCCTTCTTCGGTATTTTCACCCAGCAAGGTCAGCGTACGCTTATACTGCCCGGCGGTGTGAAGTTCGATATCAATATCTTTACTTTTCAGGAAGCGGTTAAAGTTGGGCATTTGCGCCACCACCCCAATGGAACCCACAATAGCAAACGGTGCGGAAACAATTTTGTCCGCCACACAGGCCATCATGTAACCGCCGCTGGCAGCGACTTTGTCTACCGTAACAGTTAAAGGAATGTTTTTATCACGCAGACGCTGCAGCTGCGAAGCCGCCAACCCGTAACCATGCACCATGCCACCAGGGCTTTCCAGACGTAGTACAACCTGATCCTGCGGTTTGAATGCTGCGAGTACAGCCGTTATCTCTTCACGTAGCGAGTTCACTTCATGGGCGTCCATGCTGCCTTTAAAATCCAGCACCCAGACGCGGGGTTTACTGTCAGTTGCCACCTCTCCCAGTTTGGCTTTCGCTTTTGCTGCTTTCGCTTCTTGCTTATGCTTTTTCTTCTGCGCTTTGTGCCACTGTTTTTGCTGATGTGAGTCCATCAGCGCCGCGGCCAGTTCTTCTTTCATCTCCTTATACTGTTCGCTGAGATTGTTGACCCGTAACTCGCCACGCTGGCGTTTATTACGTTGAGCAACATTGACAATAATGGCGGCAATCGCCGCAATCGCTAGCACAACGGTAACGATTTTCGCCAAAAACAAACCATATTCAGACAACAATTCCACGAGTCCCCACCTTGGTTAAACAACGCTTTGGCTCACAGTTTACAACAGGCATGTTAAGCCGTCTCGCAGAGATGTTATTGCAGCGAAAGTATGACAAAGTATCCATTTTGCGGTGTTATCGCCCCAGGCTGATTGAAATGCCCTTCTGTTTCAGGCATAAAGCCCCAAAGTCATAAAGTACACTGGCAGCGCGACAGACAACGTCGTTGAGGAGTAGCCATGCATTACCAGCCAAAACAAGATTTACTCAATGATCGCATTATCCTGGTGACGGGAGCCAGCGATGGGATTGGCCGTGAAGCCGCGATGACGTATGCACGCTATGGTGCGACAGTGATTCTGTTGGGCCGTAATGAAGAAAAATTACGTCAGGTAGCCAGCCACATAAACGAAGAAACTGGACGTCAGCCACAGTGGTTTATTCTCGATTTGCTGACCTGCACGTCCGAAGATTGCCAACAACTGGCACAGCGCATTACCGTTAATTATCCGCGTCTGGATGGTGTTTTGCATAATGCCGGATTGCTCGGCGATGTTTGCCCAATGAGCGAACAAAATCCACAGGTCTGGCAGGACGTCATACAGGTCAACGTTAATGCCACCTTTATGCTCACCCAGGCACTGCTTCCTTTATTACTCAAATCGGACGCCGGTTCACTGGTCTTTACTTCATCAAGCGTTGGACGTCAGGGACGAGCCAACTGGGGCGCATATGCAGCGTCGAAATTTGCCACCGAAGGGATGATGCAGGTACTGGCCGATGAATATCAGCAGCGCCTGCGCGTCAACTGCATTAACCCAGGCGGTACGCGCACCGCAATGCGTGCCAGCGCCTTCCCGACCGAAGATCCACAGAAACTTAAAACACCCGCTGATATCATGCCGCTCTACCTCTGGCTGATGGGCGATGACAGCCGCCGTAAAACCGGCATGACCTTTGACGCCCAACCGGGCCGTAAACCAGGAATTTCCCAATGAGTGATGAACGCTACCAACAGCGTCAGCAGCGAGTGAAAGAAAAAGTAGATGCTCGTGTGGCCCAGGCCCAGGATGAACGCGGTATTATCATCGTCTTTACCGGCAATGGAAAAGGCAAAACCACCGCGGCATTTGGTACGGCAACACGCGCAGTTGGTCACGGAAAAAAAGTGGGCGTCGTGCAGTTTATTAAAGGCACCTGGCCTAATGGCGAACGCAATCTGCTGGAGCCACATGGCGTTGAGTTTCAGGTGATGGCAACGGGCTTTACCTGGGATACACAAAACCGCGAGTCTGATACCACCGCCTGCCGCGAAGTCTGGCAACATGCAAAGCGGATGCTTGCTGATTCCTCACTGGATATGGTTTTGCTTGATGAGCTGACTTATATGGTGGCGTATGACTATTTGCCACTGGAAGAAGTGGTGCAGGCGTTAAATGAACGTCCACATCAACAGACGGTGATTATCACGGGTCGAGGCTGTCATCGGGATATTCTTGAACTGGCGGATACGGTGAGTGAGTTGCGCCCCATCAAACATGCGTTTGATGCCGGTGTAAAAGCGCAGATAGGGATCGATTATTAATCTGTAAAAATGCCGGATATGACGTCCGGCATACTTTGATTAACCGTTATTATTACGTCCGCCAGAACGACGACCGCCGCTCACCTGACTGTGACGTTTCACCGCACGACGAATCTGATTCGCCTTCATGCGACGACGGTCTTTTTCTACAGCGACTTTAGAGCTGGTTTCTGGCGGTAGCTCCACCAGTTCGCGCAGATAGTTAGTCTGGGCGAGGTCCAGCTCCGTCCAGCCACCGCGTGGCAGACCTTTCGGCAGTGGGATATCACCGTAACGAACACGGATCAGGCGGCTGACCTGCACACCAACCGCTTCCCACAGACGACGAACTTCACGGTTACGGCCTTCGGTCAGAGTAACGTTGTACCACTGGTTGATCCCTTCGCCGCCGCTGAACTTGATGGTTTTAAAAGCTGCCGGACCATCTTCCAGTTGCACGCCACGACTCAAATCACGCAGTTTCGCGTCGTCAACCTGACCAAATACACGCACGGCGTATTCACGTTCAACTTCACGGCTTGGATGCATTAAACGGTTTGCCAGTTCACCGTCAGTGGTGAACAGCAGCAGACCACAGGTGTTAACGTCCAGACGACCTACGGCAATCCAGCGTGCGCCACGCAGCTTTGGCAGACGGTCAAACACCGTCGGACGCCCTTCCGGATCGTTACGGGTACACAACTCACCTTCCGGTTTGTAATAAGCCAGAACGCGACAAATTTGTTCAGCGGACTCACGTACCGAAATAAGGTGACCATCGATACGGATTTTCAATCCAGGGGTAACTTCAACGCGATCGCCGAGTTTAGCAATTTTGCCATCAACACTCACACGACCGGCTTCAATAATAGATTCGATTTCACGGCGAGAACCGTGGCCGGCACGCGCCAGCACTTTCTGTAGCTTTTCGCTCATAGAGCTTCCTTTTGGTGTCGCCTTCCCAGGCGTCTGATATGCTTTTGTGCAACAGTGAGTCAGAACTTACATCTGACTCACTGATAGTAAAGTCTGTTTGAACTCCTCAGGCCTTAAGTAAACGACTCGACGTTTTAACTGGCCTGGCTTTGAGGCGCAACATACTACACTATCTTTATGGTTAAAGCTTGTTTCGATTAACATCAGCTTAATTACCAGCCACCACCGCCTCCGCCACCCGCGCCGCCGCCAGCACCACCACCGGAATAACTTCGCCCCAACAAACTGGTATAGGCCCCGCAACTTAGGTGCGTCTGTAATGAGAATAAAACGCCGCTACGGGCAATTTCCGGGGCGCGAACAGCCGCTGTGAGTGATGGGGTGATACGTGCTGCCCATTATCTGCCAAGGTTTGCCGAGACCGCCCAACCTAGCAACGCATAATCCAGTTTCCGTGTTTCCCCTTTCCGACGCCGCCCACTGTGTGTTGCCGCCTCTTTACGCGCAAGATAGTTAACGATAGCTTCACCGTGGGCATAACGTTGCTGTCCAGTTTGGGTAAACTTTGGCAGAAAAATATACCCCATGCCAGTGAGATAACCGGTCAGGAAAACAGCGGTAAAATAACCCGCTGGCATATACCAGTAAAAGAATACATCTCCGACATTGATGTAGAGAGAATAGAAGGCCACGCCTGAACAAATCAGTGGTAAAAACAAAGTGATGATTACACGATTAACGCAAGGCTTGTCATCATCGCGGGCAAACAAAAGCTCAAGGGAACAAAATAAAAAAGGAATAATCCAGCAGATCATAATAAACATATCGCCCACCAGACTCATTCCTGCCCAGCCTACAGAACTCAAGTTACCGTAAAGAATGACCGCCAATATTGCCAGTCCACCCCATTGCAAAAAAGTATCAGACCGGTAAAACGAAGACTTTTTACGCGGCAGATAAAATTTCTGCATCCGTAAAAATGCCCTGCGTAAGACTCTGTTGCGTCTCCCCGTAAGAACGACCTTATCGCCTTTACGAAATAACGCTTCCAGTAATAACTGCTCTGCGGGCAGTAATACCGCATTATTTCTGGTCGCGCCTTCATTAACACGAATCAGGATTTGCTGGTTCTTGTCAGACTGATCTGACAGATGAATTTTTCCTTTCACAATCAGATTTACGATATCGGCACAAAAACCTTTATCGTCGTAAACTAGCTTCGCATCGAGACGTAACATGCCGGGCGTGTAATCTGGCGGAATGACATCGGTTTCAATCACATCTACCGGCGTAAATTGCGGCCTGCGCTTCCAGAGATATAACCATCCACAAACCAGGAACAGACACGGAAACCAAATTAACAACGATGACGTGGAGGGTAAAAGAAGATGGCTGAAAATATTCGTCGTTTGCGGAGCCGAGGCATTGCTAAGTAAAGCGTGAGGCCAGCGGTAGAGGACCGTGAAATCTTCACGATAAAACGGATCGCGGGATTCAATTCTTCCGTCCTCAAGGATGCGGCCATTACGATATGTGTCGCCCTCTTCTCCGGTAAAGAGATCGATTTCGCTAAATGGATTACCCGCAATATTAGAGAACTGGAGAGAAAAACGGGTCTTATAAATTTCAAACGGCCAGTGGTTACCGGTCACGTTCCAGATTAGCAGATCAGAATCCCCCTCACGCAGGAAAGCATTTTTAACCTGATAATGAATTTGATAATGATAGTCGCCTTGAGGCAAGAAACGTTGTTTATCGCCCACGACAATACTCATTAACCCGATATGCCAGTCAAGATGCCAGGGTTCAGGAATACCATCACGGGTGACGCCAACAATATGATAGTTCAGCAGTGCAGCGTCCCCATCAGGCTGCATCCAGAGTCGTGGTAAATCACGATAAAAGCCGTGCTTAATCTGCTGATTTCGCGCCTGAAAATGAATATTTTCTTTGATGTCGAGCACCCCATCTGGTTGCAGAGTGGCTTCAACATCAAAGAGCGAGATCCCTTCTTCATAAGAAGGGATCTCCGTGTTTTCTGCATAACTTAGAGATGATACAAACAGCCCTGCTATCAACAGCAAAATGCAGCGAAACTTCCCTGCCATAGTCTTCCATCCATGGAACGCAATTTGTTATAAGAAAGGCTTCACATCACCTACGCCTTCACGCACCACGACCGGCGTATCATCGGTAAGATCAATAACCGTTGTTGGTTTCTGCCCGAGATAACCGCCGTGAATAATCAAATCTACCTGTTTTTCCAGACGGTCTTTAATTTCTTCCGGATCGGATTCGGTAAATTCGCTGCCTGGCAGCATTAGCGAAGTGGAAAGCATCGGTTCGCCCAATGCTTCAAGCAACGCTTGCGCAATCGGGTTAGAAGGCACACGCATACCGATGGTTTTGCGTTTTTCCTGCAACAGACGGCGTGGCACCTCCTTCGTCCCCTTCAGGATGAAGGTAAAGTTGCCCGGCGTGTTGTTTTTCATTAAACGAAACGCAACGTTATCGACAAATGAATAGGTCGAGAGTTCAGAAAGATCGCGACACATCAGGGTAAAGTTGTGACCGTCCGGCAGCTGGCGAATACGACAAATACGCTCCATGGCGTTTTTATCTTCAATTTTACAGCCGAGCGCATAGCCGGAATCAGTTGGATAAACAATCACCCCGCCTTTACGCACGATCTCCACCGCCTGGTTGATCAGACGTTGCTGTGGGTTATCAGGATGAATATAAAAAAACTGGCTCATAATTCCCTCTCTGTGGTGTTCTGCGGCTGTTCCCATAGCTGCCAGACGCCTTCAACGCCTGCGGGCAGCCAGAGTTTACGACCCAGTTCGATCCACGGGCATGGCTGATGAAAATCAGATCCTTGTGATGCCCATAAATGATGCTGACGCGCAAGGGTCGCCAACTGGGTGCGTTCATTGGGCGATTGCTGGCACTGCGCGACTTCCATCGCGTCGCCGTGGTGTTCGGCAAAATGCGCAACCAATCTTTTCAGCCATTTAGCACTAAGATTGTACCGCCCAGGATGAGCTAGCACCGCCTTACCGCCAGAATGATGAATGACATCAATAGCTTGTTCTATTGTACACCACTGTGGCGGAACGTATCCGGTTTTCCCGCGCGCCAGATACTTTTTAAAGACATCCGCCATTGAACTGGCTTTGCCGCACTCCACAAGGAAACGCGCAAAATGACCGCGCGTCACTGCGCCGCCCTGAGCCAGTCGTTGCGCGCCTTCCAGCGCCCCAGGTATTTGCGCTTTTTCAAGTCTTTCGGCAATGAGCTGCGCCCGCTGATTGCGCCGTTCTGTCTGCTGCGCGAGGAACTCACACATTAGCGGATGAGTAATATCAATATTCAGCCCGACAATATGAATTTCATGATTTTCCCAGACCGTGGAAATTTCCACGCCGGGAATAAGATTCAGCGCCAGTCCCGAACGTGAAATTTCCTCTCTTGCTGGTGCGATTGCAGCTGTGGTGTCATGGTCGGTGATCGCCAGGGTGCCGACGCGCATCTCGACTGCACGGTGCACCAATGCTTCTGGCGTCAGGCAGCCATCGGAAGCTGTGGTATGGCTGTGCAGGTCGTAAATCACTGCGTAATTCGTGTCGCTCAAGGCGCACTCCCGTTCTGGATAATGTTTTTTGCGCCGACATCATAACGGTTCTGGCAAATATTCTGAAATGAGCTGTTGACAATTAATCATCGAACTAGTTAACTAGTACGCAAGTTCACGTAAAAAGGGTATCGACAATGAAAGCAATTTTCGTACTGAAAGGTTGGTGGCGCACTTCCTGAAACGGGCAGTGTATTCACCATGCGTAAAGCAATCAGATACCCAGCCCGCCTAATGAGCGGGCTTTTTTTTGAACAAAATTAGAGAATAACAATGCAAACACAAAAACCGACTCTCGAACTGCTAACCTGCGAAGGCGCTTATCGCGACAATCCCACCGCGCTTTTTCACCAGTTGTGTGGGGATCGTCCGGCAACGCTGCTGCTGGAATCCGCAGATATCGACAGCAAAGATGATTTAAAAAGCCTGCTGCTGGTAGACAGTGCGCTGCGCATTACAGCTTTAGGTGACACTGTCACAATCCAGGCACTTTCCGGCAACGGCGAAGCCCTGCTGGCACTACTGGATAACGCCCTGCCTGCGGGTGTGGAAAGTGAACAATCACCAAACTGCCGTGTGCTGCGCTTCCCCCCTGTCAGTCCACTGCTGGATGAAGACGCCCGCTTATGCTCCCTTTCGGTTTTTGACGCTTTCCGTTTATTGCAGAATCTGTTGAATGTACCGAAGGAAGAACGAGAAGCCATGTTCTTCGGCGGCCTGTTCTCTTATGACCTTGTGGCGGGATTTGAAGATTTACCGCAACTGTCAGCGGAAAATAACTGCCCTGATTTCTGTTTTTATCTCGCTGAAACGCTGATGGTGATTGACCATCAGAAAAAAAGCACCCGTATTCAGGCCAGCCTGTTTGCTCCGAATGAAGAAGAAAAACAACGTCTCACTGCTCGCCTGAACGAACTACGTCAGCAACTGACCGAAGCCGCGCCGCCGCTGCCAGTGGTTTCCGTGCCGCATATGCGTTGTGAATGTAATCAGAGCGATGAAGAGTTCGGTGGCGTAGTGCGTTTGTTGCAAAAAGCGATTCGCGCTGGAGAAATTTTCCAGGTGGTGCCATCTCGCCGTTTCTCTCTGCCCTGCCCGTCACCGCTGGCGGCCTATTACGTGCTGAAAAAGAGTAATCCCAGCCCGTACATGTTTTTTATGCAGGATAATGATTTCACCCTATTTGGCGCGTCGCCGGAAAGCTCGCTCAAGTATGATGCCACCAGCCGCCAGATTGAGATCTACCCGATTGCCGGAACACGCCCACGCGGTCGTCGCGCCGATGGTTCACTGGACAGAGATCTCGACAGCCGTATTGAACTGGAAATGCGTACCGATCATAAAGAGCTGTCTGAACATCTGATGCTGGTTGATCTCGCCCGTAATGATCTGGCACGCATTTGCACCCCCGGCAGCCGCTACGTCGCCGATCTCACCAAAGTTGACCGTTATTCCTATGTGATGCACCTCGTCTCTCGCGTAGTCGGCGAACTGCGTCACGATCTTGACGCCCTGCACGCTTATCGCGCCTGTATGAATATGGGGACGTTAAGCGGTGCGCCGAAAGTACGCGCTATGCAGTTAATTGCCGAGGCGGAAGGTCGTCGCCGCGGCAGCTACGGCGGCGCGGTAGGTTATTTCACCGCGCATGGCGATCTCGACACCTGCATTGTGATCCGCTCGGCGCTGGTGGAAAACGGTATCGCCACCGTGCAAGCGGGTGCTGGTGTAGTCCTTGATTCTGTTCCGCAGTCGGAAGCCGACGAAACCCGTAACAAAGCCCGCGCTGTACTGCGCGCTATTGCCACCGCGCATCATGCACAGGAGACTTTCTGATGGCTGACATTCTGCTGCTCGATAATATCGACTCTTTTACGTACAACCTGGCAGATCAGTTGCGCAGCAATGGTCATAACGTGGTGATTTACCGCAACCATATTCCGGCGCAGACCTTAATTGAACGCCTGGCGACGATGAGCAATCCGGTACTGATGCTTTCTCCTGGCCCCGGTGTGCCGAGCGAAGCCGGTTGTATGCCGGAACTCCTCACCCGCTTGCGTGGCAAGCTGCCCATTATTGGCATTTGCCTCGGACATCAGGCAATTGTCGAAGCTTACGGGGGCTATGTCGGTCAGGCGGGCGAAATTCTTCACGGTAAAGCGTCGAGCATTGAACATGACGGTCAGGCGATGTTTGCCGGATTAACAAACCCGCTGCCGGTGGCGCGTTATCACTCGCTGGTTGGCAGTAACATTCCGGCCGGTTTAACCATCAACGCCCATTTTAATGGCATGGTGATGGCAGTACGTCACGATGCGGATCGCGTTTGTGGATTCCAGTTCCATCCGGAATCCATTCTCACCACCCAGGGCGCTCGCCTGCTGGAACAAACGCTGGCCTGGGCGCAGCAGAAACTAGAGCCAGCCAACACGCTGCAACCGATTCTGGAAAAACTGTATCAGGCGCAGACGCTTAGCCAACAAGAAAGCCACCAGCTGTTTTCAGCGGTGGTGCGTGGCGAGCTGAAGCCGGAACAACTGGCGGCGGCGCTGGTGAGCATGAAAATTCGCGGTGAGCACCCGAACGAGATCGCCGGAGCAGCAACCGCGCTACTGGAAAACGCCGCGCCGTTCCCGCGCCCGGATTATCTGTTTGCTGATATCGTCGGTACTGGCGGTGACGGCAGCAACAGTATCAATATTTCTACCGCCAGTGCGTTTGTCGCCGCGGCCTGTGGGCTGAAAGTGGCGAAACACGGCAACCGTAGCGTCTCCAGTAAATCTGGTTCGTCCGATCTGCTGGCGGCGTTCGGTATTAATCTTGATATGAACGCCGATAAATCGCGCCAGGCGCTGGATGAGTTAGGTGTATGTTTCCTCTTTGCGCCGAAGTATCACACCGGATTCCGCCACGCGATGCCGGTTCGCCAGCAACTGAAAACCCGCACCCTGTTCAATGTGCTGGGGCCATTGATTAACCCGGCGCATCCGCCGCTGGCGTTAATTGGTGTTTATAGTCCGGAACTGGTGCTGCCGATTGCCGAAACCTTGCGCGTGCTGGGGTATCAACGCGCGGCGGTGGTGCACAGCGGCGGGATGGATGAAGTTTCATTACACGCGCCGACAATCGTTGCCGAGCTGCATGACGGCGAAATTAAGAGCTATCAATTGACCGCTGAAGATTTTGGCCTGACTCCCTACCACCAGGAGCAACTGGCAGGCGGAACACCGGAAGAAAACCGTGACATTTTAACACGCTTGTTACAAGGTAAAGGCGACGCCGCCCATGAAGCAGCCGTCGCTGCGAACGTCGCCATGTTAATGCGCCTGCATGGCCATGAAGATCTGCAAGCCAATGCGCAAACCGTTCTTGAGGTACTGCGCAGTGGTTCCGCTTACGACAGAGTTACCGCACTGGCGGCACGAGGGTAAATGATGCAAACCGTTTTAGCGAAAATCGTCGCAGACAAGGCGATTTGGGTAGAAACCCGCAAACAGCAGCAACCGCTGGCCAGTTTTCAGAATGAGGTTCAGCCGAGCACGCGACATTTTTATGATGCGCTACAGGGTGCGCGCACGGCGTTTATTCTGGAGTGCAAGAAAGCGTCGCCGTCAAAAGGCGTGATCCGTGATGATTTCGATCCAGCACGCATTGCCGCCATTTATAAACATTACGCTTCGGCAATTTCGGTGCTGACTGATGAGAAATATTTTCAGGGGAGCTTTGATTTCCTCCCCATCGTCAGCCAAATCGCCCCGCAGCCGATTTTATGTAAAGACTTCATTATCGATCCTTACCAGATCTATCTGGCGCGCTATTACCAGGCTGATGCCTGCTTATTAATGCTTTCAGTACTGGATGACGAACAATATCGCCAGCTTGCCGCCGTCGCCCACAGTCTGGAGATGGGTGTGCTGACCGAAGTCAGTAATGAAGAGGAACTGGAGCGTGCCATTGCATTGGGGGCAAAGGTCGTTGGCATCAACAACCGCGATCTGCGTGATTTGTCGATTGATCTCAACCGTACCCGCGAGCTTGCGCCGAAACTGGGGCACAACGTGACGGTAATCAGCGAATCCGGCATCAATACTTACGCTCAGGTGCGCGAGTTAAGCCACTTCGCTAACGGTTTTCTGATTGGTTCGGCGTTGATGGCCCATGACGATTTGCACGCCGCCGTGCGCCGGGTGTTGCTGGGTGAGAATAAAGTATGTGGCCTGACGCGTGGGCAAGATGCTAAAGCAGCTTATGACGCGGGCGCGATTTACGGTGGGTTGATTTTTGTTGCGACATCACCGCGTTGCGTCAACGTTGAACAGGCGCAGGAAGTGATGGCTGCGGCACCGTTGCAGTATGTTGGCGTGTTCCGCAATCACGATATTGCCGATGTGGTGGACAAAGCTAAGGTGTTATCGCTGGCGGCAGTGCAACTGCATGGTAATGAAGAACAGCTGTATATCGATACGCTGCGTGAAGCTCTGCCAGCACATGTTGCCATCTGGAAAGCATTAAGCGTCGGTGAAACCCTGCCCGCCCGCGAGTTTCAGCACGTTGATAAATATGTTTTAGACAACGGCCAGGGTGGAAGCGGGCAACGTTTTGACTGGTCACTATTAAATGGTCAATCGCTTGGCAACGTTCTGCTGGCGGGGGGCTTAGGCGCAGATAACTGCGTGGAAGCGGCACAAACCGGCTGCGCCGGACTTGATTTTAATTCTGCTGTAGAGTCGCAACCGGGCATCAAAGACGCACGTCTTTTGGCCTCGGTTTTCCAGACGCTGCGCGCATATTAAGGAAAGGAACAATGACAACATTACTTAACCCCTATTTTGGTGAGTTTGGCGGCATGTACGTGCCACAAATCCTGATGCCTGCTCTGCGCCAGCTGGAAGAAGCTTTTGTCAGTGCGCAAAAAGATCCTGAATTTCAGGCTCAGTTCAACGACCTGCTGAAAAACTATGCCGGGCGTCCAACCGCGCTGACCAAATGCCAGAACATTACAGCCGGGACGAACACCACGCTGTATCTCAAGCGTGAAGATTTGCTGCACGGCGGCGCGCATAAAACTAACCAGGTGCTGGGGCAGGCGTTGCTGGCGAAGCGGATGGGTAAAACCGAAATCATCGCCGAAACCGGTGCCGGTCAGCATGGCGTGGCGTCGGCCCTTGCCAGCGCCCTGCTCGGCCTGAAATGCCGTATTTATATGGGTGCCAAAGACGTTGAACGCCAGTCGCCTAACGTTTTTCGTATGCGCTTAATGGGTGCGGAAGTGATCCCGGTGCATAGCGGTTCCGCGACGCTGAAAGATGCCTGTAACGAGGCGCTGCGCGACTGGTCCGGTAGTTACGAAACCGCGCACTATATGCTGGGCACCGCAGCTGGCCCGCATCCTTATCCGACCATTGTGCGTGAGTTTCAGCGGATGATTGGCGAAGAAACCAAAGCGCAGATTCTGGAAAGAGAAGGTCGCCTGCCGGATGCCGTTATCGCCTGTGTTGGCGGCGGTTCGAATGCCATCGGCATGTTTGCTGATTTCATCAATGAAACCAACGTCGGCCTGATTGGTGTGGAGCCAGGTGGTCACGGTATCGAAACTGGCGAGCACGGCGCACCGCTAAAACATGGTCGCGTGGGTATCTATTTCGGTATGAAAGCGCCGATGATGCAAACCGAAGACGGGCAGATTGAAGAATCTTACTCCATCTCCGCCGGACTGGATTTCCCGTCTGTCGGCCCACAACACGCGTATCTTAACAGCACTGGACGCGCTGATTACGTGTCTATTACCGATGATGAAGCCCTTGAAGCCTTCAAAACGCTGTGCCTGCACGAAGGGATCATCCCGGCGCTGGAATCCTCCCACGCCCTGGCCCATGCGTTGAAAATGATGCGCGAAAACCCGGATAAAGAGCAGCTACTGGTGGTTAACCTTTCCGGTCGCGGCGATAAAGACATCTTCACCGTTCACGATATTTTGAAAGCACGAGGGGAAATCTGATGGAACGCTACGAATCTCTGTTTGCCCAGTTGAAGGAGCGCAAAGAAGGCGCATTCGTTCCTTTCGTCACGCTCGGTGATCCGGGCATTGAGCAGTCATTGAAAATTATCGATACGCTAATTGAAGCCGGTGCTGACGCGCTGGAGTTAGGTATCCCCTTCTCCGACCCACTGGCGGATGGCCCGACGATTCAAAACGCCACTCTGCGCGCCTTTGCGGCAGGTGTGACTCCGGCACAATGTTTTGAAATGCTGGCACTGATTCGCCAGAAACACCCGACCATTCCCATTGGCCTGTTGATGTATGCCAATCTGGTGTTTAACAAAGGCATTGATGAGTTTTATGCCCAGTGCGAAAAAGTCGGCGTCGATTCGGTGCTGGTTGCCGATGTGCCAGTTGAAGAGTCCGCGCCCTTCCGCCAGGCCGCGTTGCGTCATAATGTCGCACCTATCTTCATCTGCCCGCCAAATGCCGATGACGACCTGCTGCGCCAGATAGCCTCTTACGGTCGTGGTTACACCTATTTGCTGTCACGAGCAGGCGTGACCGGCGCAGAAAACCGCGCCGCGTTACCCCTCAATCATCTGGTTGCGAAGCTGAAAGAGTACAACGCTGCACCTCCATTGCAGGGATTTGGTATTTCCGCCCCGGATCAGGTAAAAGCAGCGATTGATGCAGGAGCTGCGGGCGCGATTTCTGGTTCGGCCATTGTTAAAATCATCGAGCAACATATTAATGAGCCAGAGAAAATGCTGGCGGCACTGAAAGTTTTTGTACAACCGATGAAAGCGGCGACGCGCAGTTAATCCCACAGCCGCCAGTTCCGCTGGCGGCATTTTAACTTTCTTTAATGAAGCCGGAAAAATCCTAAATTCATTTAATATTTATCTTTTTACCGTTTCGCTTACCCCGGTCGAACGTCAACTTACGTCATTTTTCCGCCCAACAGTAATATAATCAAACAAATTAATCCCGCAACATAACACCAGTAAAATCAATAATTTTCTCTAAGTCACTTATTCCTCAGGTAATTGTTAATATATCCAGAATGTTCCTCAAAATATATTTTCCCTCTATCTTCTCGTTGCGCTTAATTTGACTAATTCTCATTAGCGACTAATTTTAATGAGTGTCGACACACAACACTCATATTAATGAAACAATGCAACGCAACGGGAGAAATAACATGGCCGAACATCGTGGTGGTTCAGGAAATTTCGCCGAAGACCGTGAGAAGGCATCCGACGCAGGCCGTAAAGGCGGTCAGCATAGCGGCGGTAATTTTAAAAATGATCCGCAACGCGCATCTGAAGCGGGTAAAAAAGGCGGTCAACAAAGCGGTGGTAATAAATCAGGCAAATCCTGATTCACCGTTAATTATTAATATCAGCTGATAAAGATAATTGCATCTGCGGGCCGTATGGCTCGCAGTGATTTCACTGGAGAAAAATATGAATATGAAGACCATTGAAGATGTATTTATTCACCTGCTTTCAGATACCTACAGCGCAGAAAAACAATTAACCCGGGCACTGGCAAAACTCGCAAGAGCAACATCAAATGAAAAATTAAGTCAGGCTTTTCATGCGCACCTCGAGGAAATTCATGGACAGATTGAACGTATTGATCAAGTTGTGGAGTCCGAATCGAACCTGAAAATTAAGCGCATGAAATGTGTGGCAATGGAAGGTCTTATTGAAGAAGCTAATGAGGTCATCGAAAGTACCGAGAAAAACGAAGTGCGTGATGCCGCACTGATTGCCGCAGCACAGAAAGTCGAGCATTATGAGATTGCCAGTTACGGGACATTAGCGACGCTGGCTGAACAATTAGGTTACCGTAAAGCAGCGAAGCTTCTGAAAGAAACCCTGGAAGAAGAAAAGGCCACCGACATCAAACTGACTGATCTGGCCATTAATAACGTAAATAAGAAAGCCGAAAATAAAGCCTGAAATATGAATTTTAACTTTTAGTCATTTTATAAAGAGGACATTTTCATGAATCGTATTGAACATTATCATGACTGGTTACGTGACGCCCACGCAATGGAAAAGCAAGCCGAATCTATGCTTGAATCCATGGCCAGCCGTATAGATAATTATCCTGAACTACGCGCTCGTATTGAACAACATCTTAGTGAAACCAAAAACCAGATTGTTCAACTGGAAACTATTCTTGATCGTAATGACATTTCACGTTCAGTCATTAAAGATTCCATGAGTAAAATGGCTGCGCTTGGGCAGTCAATCGGTGGTATATTCCCTTCTGATGAAATAGTCAAAGGCTCTATTAGCGGATATGTCTTCGAGCAATTTGAAATCGCCTGTTACACCTCACTATTAGCAGCAGCAAAAAATGCCGGTGATACAGCTTCAATTCCAACCATCGAAGCGATTTTAAATGAGGAAAAGCAAATGGCCGACTGGCTGATTCAGAATATTCCGCAAACAACTGAGAAATTTTTAATTCGCTCTGAAACTGATGGCGTAGAAGCGAAGAAATAATACCCTTTATACCATGTCCTTATTGACCCCGTATATTACGGGGTCGTTTTTGTGCGGAATTAAAAACGATATCCTGCTGAGAACATAAACACCCACGGATCGAGGCGTACGCTATCGTGTTGCTGTGCACCGCCCAGCTTATAATTGGCGGTGGTATCGATATCCATGTACCACACTGACATGTTAACCAACCAGTCACGGTTAATCAGATAATCAACCCCCACCTGCCCGGCAGCTCCCCAGGAATCTTTCAGACTGAGATCGGAAAGCCCTGCCTCTTTGCCATGATCGTTAAATCCATTATCAAAGAAGGTGGTGTAGTTAATACCTGCCCCAACGTAAGGACGGAATTTGCTGCTGGCATCACCAAAATACCACTGCGCCATCAGTGTTGGTGGCAGATGATGAACGGTTGCAATATCGCCGGTCGCCCGGGTGCCGATTTTATGGCGGAACGGCGTCGCTGCCAGTAATTCCACACCAATGTTGTCGGTCGCCATATAAGTAAACGTAAGGCCCAGTTGCGTGTTATTGGTCACGCTGAATCCACCCAGACTTCCTAACGTACCACCAGCACCTTCTGTTGGACGTACGGTTGCAGAACCTGCACGCATAAAAAATTCGCCTGCTTCATGCGCAAAGGCACTGCCAGAGAGAAGAGTTGTTACTGCCAAAGCCGCCACTGTTAACTTTTTCATATCCGCTCCGTCGTTATGGTTATAAAAACGTGACGAATATACCTACATTGGAGTAACAAATGATCCTACATAGATCACATTACATATGATAATTCACCCTTTATTGATCTGGATTAATTTAGAAGTTGCATTGAGAATCCTGGTTAATGTGATTTAAATCAATTTTTAAATATTTTCGCTACGCAAATATTAACTCGGTCGCCACTTGCCGCGATTTGCCCATGCCTGAAGGCCAGCAATTACCTCCGCTTTACAAAGATATGCTTTTCCATACAAGACCTGATGCTGCCACCCGAGGCTTAACCAGGGTACAATTGCCCGCTAATTAACACCTGCATAAAACTCAAGGAGAGTGCATGTCTATCACGGCGCAGTCCGTATACCGTGACACCGGAAATTTCTTCCGTAATCAATTTATGACCATTCTGTTGGTATCGTTGCTATGTGCGTTTATCACAGTGGTGTTAGGGCATGTTTTCTCACCCAGTGATGCACAGCTTGCGCAGCTCAATGACGGCGTGCCCGTTAGCGGCAGTAGTGGGTTGTTCGACCTGGTTCAGAATATGTCACCGGAACAGCAACAAATTTTGCTGCAGGCTTCAGCGGCGTCCACTTTTTCAGGATTAATCGGTAACGCCATTCTCGCCGGAGGCGTAATATTAATTATCCAGCTGGTGTCTGCGGGTCAGAGAGTCAGTGCGCTGCGAGCTATTGGTGCCAGTGCGCCGATATTGCCAAAGTTATTTATTCTGATTTTTCTGACTACCCTTTTAGTACAGATTGGCATCATGCTGGTGGTCGTTCCGGGAATTATCATGGCCATTTTACTGGCCCTGGCACCGGTGATGTTGGTACAGGACAAAATGGGCGTTTTTGCCTCGATGCGTAGCAGTATGCGGCTGACTTGGGCGAATATGCGTCTGGTGGCACCCGCAGTACTGAGCTGGTTGCTGGCAAAAACACTGTTGCTGCTTTTTGCCTCTTCTTTTGCCGCATTAACCCCGGAAATTGGTGCCGTACTGGCGAACACCTTGAGCAACCTGATTTCAGCCATATTGCTCATCTATCTGTTCCGCCTGTATATGTTGATTCGCCAATAACCTTAAGCATTTGATTACGGAATCGTAAAATGAAGCAGTTTCTTGATTTTTTACCGCTGGTTGTCTTTTTCGCGTTTTACAAGATTTATGACATCTATGCGGCTACTGCGGCGCTGATCGTCGCCACGGCGATTGTGCTTATCTATAGCTGGGTTCGCTTTCGTAAGGTTGAAAAGATGGCCCTGATCACTTTTGTTCTGGTGGTCGTCTTCGGTGGCTTGACGCTGTTCTTCCACAATGATGAGTTTATTAAATGGAAGGTTACAGTCATTTATGCTCTATTTGCGGGAGCCCTGTTAGTCAGCCAATGGGTGATGAAAAAGCCGCTAATTCAGCGGATGCTGGGTAAAGAACTCACGCTGCCGCAACCGGTATGGTCGAAGCTGAATCTGGCCTGGGCTGTTTTCTTTATCCTTTGCGGTCTGGCAAACATCTACATCGCATTCTGGCTGCCGCAAAATATTTGGGTCAACTTTAAAGTCTTTGGCCTGACCGCCCTTACCTTAATCTTCACATTGTTAAGCGGTATCTATATCTACCGCCACATGCCGCAGGAAGATAAATCCTAACCAGACTGCCAGTCCTTCGGGGCTGGCGCTGTATCTCCTCTGTTCTCCTCAGGAAAATCATAGTAGCATCGCGCCTGTGATTTTCCTTTTAAGTCGGTTTTACCATGTCTACAACACATAACGTCCCTCAGGGCGATCTTGTTTTACGTACTTTAGCCATGCCCGCCGATACCAATGCCAATGGTGACATCTTTGGTGGTTGGTTAATGTCACAAATGGATATTGGCGGCGCTATTCTGGCAAAAGAAATTGCCCACGGTCGCGTAGTGACTGTGCGGGTTGAAGGAATGACTTTCTTACGGCCGGTTGCGGTCGGCGATGTGGTGTGCTGCTATGCACGCTGTGTCCAGAAAGGGACGACATCGGTCAGCATTAATATTGAAGTGTGGGTGAAAAAAGTAGCGTCTGAACCAATTGGGCAACGCTATAAAGCGACAGAAGCATTATTTAAGTATGTCGCGGTTGATCCTGAAGGAAAACCTCGCGCCTTACCTGTTGAGTAATAGTCAAAAGCCTCCGGTCGGAGGCTTTTGACTTTCTGCTTACTGAATTTCGGTGGTGCCGTTAATTTTAAACAGGATATTCACCACAATCCCACTGCCTGGCTTACCCGGCTCATAACGCCATCTGCGCATCGCATTTTTCACCTCACGCTCAAACATGTTCGCAGGCTTGGCTGAGAGGATTTGTACGTTATCCACGCGACCATCCGGCGTAACGTCAAATTTAACTTTAACCTGCCCTTCAATGCGCAATGCCTGTGCTCGTGCCGGATACTGCGGCTGATTACGGCTTAATGCGCGTGGTCCTGAAGCCACACTGGTAACCGGCTTGCTGGTTGCAGCCGTTGCTGTACTTGATGTCAGGCGTGCCGGTGCCGTATTTTCAAACGGTGATGCCGGACGCGACTCTACGGGTTTGACATCGCGTTTTGGCTGCTCCTGTACCTTTTTCACCGGCTTCGGTTTTGGCTTAGGTTTAGGCTTCGGCTTTTCAATGACCACCGGTGCTTCTTTTGGCGGTTCGGGGATCGGCTCAGGTTCCGGTTCTGGCTCTACCACCGGCTCCGGTGGCGGCTGAACGGCTTGTGGCGGTTCGAGATCAGCAGGCGTAACCATCGTGACAGAAATCGGCTGCGCAGGCGCAGGTAGTTCAATAACCTGATGTACCGAGGTATAGAGCAGACCCGCCACAACAGCACCATGAATGCAGACCGAAAGTAACGTCGGCCAGGGGAAGCGGCGAGGTAAATCAAGGGTCATTGTATTGTAGCTATTCGGCATTGTAGCATTAGCCATAACGGTTATAAGCTTATCTTTAAATGAGAATCAATTGCATGGGAGTTTATCACCATGAGGAGCGTAATTACATACCTTCGGTACAGTTCAGCCATACAAGGCGCTGAAGGTGCAGATTCAACCAGACGACAAAACGACCTGTTCAAGCAGTGGCTGAAGAAGAATGGCGATGCTCAAATAGTAGCGTCTTTCAGTGATGAAGGGTTGAGTGGTTACAAAGGTAAACACCTTACTGGTCAGTTTGGTGACATGTTAGCCCGTATTGAGGCTGGGGAGTTTCCAGAAGGTACAATTCTGCTAGTTGAGAGTATCGACCGTATAGGCCGATTAGAGCATCTTGAAACAGAAGCCTTGATGAACCGCATCTTAGGCAACGGGATAGAGATTCACACATTGCAAGATGGCCTTATCTACACAAAGGATGCTTTAGCCGATGACCTTGGCATAAGCATCATCCAGCGTGTCAAAGCCTACATAGCGCATCAGGAATCTAAGCAGAAGTCTTTCCGTGTTTCTCAGAAATGGGGGCAACGTGCAAAACTTGCCCTTGCTGGTGAACAACGTCTTACAAAGATGGTTCCCGGATGGATTGACCCTGAGACTTTTAAACTCAATGAACACGCTGAGACTGTGAGATTGATATTCAAACTGCTGCTAGATGGTGAAAGTCTGCATAACATTGCACGTCACCTTCAAAGCAACGGTATAAAGTCGTTTAGTCGCCGTAAAGATGCTAATGGGTTCTCTGTTCACTCTGTACGCACCATTCTAAGGTCAGAGACAACAATAGGCACGTTACCAGCATCACAACGTAATGACCGCCCCGCTATACCGAACTACTACGAAGGTGTTGTAGATATACCAACGTTCAATAAAGCTCAAGAGATTCTCGACAAGAATCGTAAAGGCCGTACACCTGCAAGTGATAACCCATTAACGATTAACATCTTCAAAGGTCTGTTTAGGTGTCAGTGTGGGGCTAGTGTCCATCCTACCGGAACCAAGAATAAGTATGCGGGGGTCTACAGGTGTAATAACCATCTTGACGGTCGCTGTGATGTTCAACCGTTGAAGCGTAAACCGTTTGATAAGTGGGTGCTTGAAAATTTTCTAGGAATGATTGACGTGGGGAATGATGGAGAATCAGAGAGGAAGATTGCAGCGTTACAGCATGAGGTTGAAATTGTCACAGCCAGAATCAAGAAAGCTACCGCCCTACTTCTTGAGATGGATGATATTACAGAGTTGAAAACACAGGTGAAGGGACTTAACCAGAAGCGTACAGAAATACAAACTACTATCGACACTCTGAAGCGTAAAACCTCACTCAGTGACAAAGGATTACCCCAACTTAAAGATATTGACCTTATGACTAAAGCGGGTCGTGTCGAGTGTCAGTTGATTTTGTCCAAGCATCTAAAAGGGCTTACATTGGGTAAGGATTCGGTAACTGTAACGCTACAGAACGACACTGAAATCACCATACCTACAAACCCGTTACCGCTAAATGATGGGTCACCAATCTTTGAAATTGCTGATAAAGAGCTACTGGATATTGACGCTTATCAACTGTAATTTTCAGGGGCTATGAAGCCCCTTTTTATGTCTCAATAAGTGCCCTTCTTGTTAGGGTTCACAGAGTACTTTCGCAGAGCATTACCCGGCTTAAGCACCTTTGAAGCTTGCTCATTAGCGGCATCTGAGAAGGTGCTCTCACCATTTTTAACGCTAACGCTCTTAGAGCACGTTACACGGGCTTTTAGCGCTTCATCTGATAACTCACTTGCCGAATAGCTAAAAAGCTCTTTACAGGTCAGCATAGGGCTTCCAAGGCTCGTTGTAGTGTTTCCGGTGTTCTTTTTACTGGTAGCACCGCCATCATTCGTGGTAGCGGTCTTTCCAGTTGCAGATGAAATATCAGTTTGCCCTACGATAGCTTTAAAGTTAATTTCCTGAAAAGTGCGTATTTTCATGAAAGGAGATCACTCAATAACTTCCATCGAGATCGGGTAATAACATTTGAACAGATCGCTGAATAACATCGATGGAGATCACTTTTGACTCATTTTGTTATTCAGTGATCTCCATCAATGTTATTGGAACTTCACAGGTGTGTTGATCTGTATCTTTTGCCATTCCGGTAAAGGATACCTATGCCAACAGTTCCAATTTCTATGAGAAAACTTAAAGAAATTCTTAGGCTTAAATACGGTGTTGGACTCAGCCATCGACAAATTGGTCGTAGTCTTGCAATCTCCCCTTCCGTTGTATCCAGATATGCTAATCGGGCGGCTCAACTTGGCATAAAGCAGTGGCCCTTACCTACAGGATGGGATGATACAAAACTAAAACATGCGTTCCTTCAGACCCAGGTTAAGATGAAGAAGCACTCTCTGCCTGACTGGGCTACAGTACACCGGGAACTGCGTAATAAATGCGTGACGCTGCAGCTACTCTGGGAAGAATACTGTGAGCGTAATCCAGGCGGTTTTTACAGCTATAACCATTACTGCCGGATGTACCGTGAATGGCTCAAAACCACTTCACCATCAATGCGTCAGGTACATAAAGCTGGCGAAAAACTTTTCGTTGATTACTGTGGACCTACCGTTGGCGTTACCGACCCTGAGACCGGAGAAATAAGAACTGCTCAGGTCATCGTAGCTGTTCTCGGGGCATCAAGTTACACATGGGCAGAGGCCACCTGGTCTCAGCAGCTTGAAGACTGGGTGATGAGTCATGTTCGCTGCTTCCAGTGGTTGGGTGGCGTTCCTGAACTTGTTGTTCCGGACAATCTGAAAAGCGCCACATCCAGGGCATGTAAGTATGATCCTGACGTTAACCCTACCTACCAGCAGATGCTTGAGCATTATAATGTCGCAGTTTTGCCTGCGCGGCCACGTAAACCGAAAGATAAAGCCAAAGCTGAAGTTGGCGTTCAGGTTGTTGAACGCTGGATCATGGCCCGAATCAGGCATGAGATCTTCTACAGCCTTGCATCGCTTAATCAGCGCATTCGGGAGTTGCTGGAAAGACTGAATAACAAAATAATGCAGAAGTTGGGTTATTCACGTGCAGAACTCTTCATCCAGCTTGATAAACCCGCACTGAAGCCTCTTCCTGAAGCCAGTTACAGTTACACCCTGGTGAAGAAAGTCAGAGTTCATGCCGATTACCACGTGGAAATCGACAAACATTACTACTCGGTTCCATGTTCGCTGTTAGGCCAGCAACTGGAAGCATGGATCTCCGGAGAACTGGTAAGACTCTTCAATCAGGGGCAGGAGGTTGCTGTGCACCCGCGCAAGCGTACTTATGGCTACAGTACCCGCAACGAGCACATGCCTGAAGCTCATCGACAGCATGCCACCTGGACGCCAGAGCGTCTTCTGGAATGGGCGGGGCACATAGGCAGTGAAACTCATAGTTATGTGCTTCATATACTGAACTCTCGTCCACATCCGGAACAAAGCTATCGCTTCTGCCTTGGACTCCTGAACCTTCATAAAAAATACAGTAAAGCCAGACTTAATGCAGCATGTGCAAGAGCTCTGAAAACAAAGGTATGGCGTCTGTCAGGTATTAAATCGATCCTGGAAAAAGGTCTGGATAAACAACCTGTTCAGGATCCAAAACCAGATCTGTTATCCACGATGGAACACGAAAACGTACGCGGCAGTGAGTATTACCACTGATACGGGATCCAATGATGAATCATCTTTACGAACAACTGACCGCACTTAAACTCACCGGCTTCCGTGATGCGCTTAAAAAGCAACTTGCTCAGCCGGGCACATACCAGGAGCTGGGCTTCGAAGAACGCCTGTCATTACTGACAGCAGAAGAACTAACCTGCCGTGAAAACAGGAAGGCAGAGCGTCTGATCAAACATGCACGGTTCAGACTTAATGCTGAGTTATCAAAGCTGGATTATCGTAACAATAGAGGGCTGGACAGGGCCCTCATCCGTTCACTCAGTCAGGGAAACTGGTTAACCCTGAAACAAAATATTTTACTGACCGGGGCCACCGGCAGCGGTAAAACGTTCCTGGCATGTGCACTTGGTCATAATGCCTGCCGACAGGGATACAAGGTCTACTATTATCGCCTTAAAGCGCTGATGGAACAGTGCTATCAGGGGCATGCTGATGGAAGATACAGCAAACTTTTGACCAGGCTGAATAATAGCGATCTGCTGCTTCTGGATGACTGGGGGCTGGAACCTCTCTCATCAGAACAGCGTAGCGACCTGCTGGAAATAGTGGATCTGATGTACCAACGAGGCTCAATCATCGTAGTGAGCCAGTTGCCGGTGGAAAACTGGTACAAAATGATCGGAGACTCCACACATGCGGATGCCATCCTAGATCGACTGGTTCATGGCAGTATCAAGATCGAACTTAAAGGAGAATCAATGCGGAAAATACAATCTCCGTTGACCGAAGGAGATCAGTGAAGGTAATTTAAAAACGGTTCTGTGAAAGTGACACGAACCGATCTCCATCGATGTTACTCACCGATCTCCTTCACGGTAATACGCAAAAAGTTAGCTGGATTCTTAGGCCATTAGAAATTCCAACATCTTTAGAGGCTTTAAAACTCGTAATAATGGAATCGTCAATTTTAATTCCGTCTCGACAGATGACCGAAATAATTTGCTTCTGGTCACGCCAGCTTTCCAGAGTGTCGATGAAGTTTTCCACCAGCTTATTATCTCTTGAGATGAGGATACTACCGGATTCACCAACCACAACCACACCACTGATTGAAATAGTTCTGGGTGAACGCATTACATTATCTGTGACAGCCTGCCCTGATTGCATATTTTGAGTGGTAACCATCATAGGGCTATCAAATTCCATGTTCTCAGTAGCTGATAGTGACAAGAAATTATCTGGTTGGCCTTGTAGATGGAAGTAAACACCATCTTTGCCACTGTAACGAAGCTGATTAGTGTAAATCATTAAATTCTCCTTTGATTTCAAAGGCTTAGTGTATTTTAAGTATTTTTAACTAATCCTTTGATATATAAGTGTTTTCTCTGTTAAGCGTGAGCTACGTGAAAAATAATTTTTTAGTGTGGGTATTAACTTTGCTTTATTCACGTAGCATTCGACTATTATCAATCATCTTCTGGGAATGATGAACTTAATAGCGTAGCTTCTGCGTATTGGTCGTAGATATTACCGCTAAAGGTCATAAAGCTGGTTTCATCTGGTTTAATGGCAACTTCACCACCAAGTGAAACTTTCACAGGCTCCTGAATACGTTTACTCAAAGCGGAGATTTCATCTCTCAGGCTTTGGATATCTGCACTCGTTAATGCTGAATCTTGCTTAATGTTGTTTAATTCTGGATGCTGGAAGTTAGCAAGATTCATGGCAGCACTATTAAACCACCCTTTAACATCATCCATAGTGAAAGCGGGTTTAAGTCCAGACTCTTTAGCTAGCTCTGGTAATTTAGCTTGTGCTTCCATTCGTTCAGGCGTAGAAGCTAATCTCTCATAACCTGCATAGATTGCACTACCAGTTAATAGCATATTCCCAAGATTAAACCTTGATGGTTTCCCGTTCTTTTTATTTACGTTATCTGCTGTAGTATCAGCGACCTGACCTAATCTTGTGATAGCAGTCATAAGCCCGTAAATACTTCTAGTTACACCAACAACTTTATTTACAGCAATAACACCAGCCAAGACTTTTAAACTATTAATCAAGCCAGAACCTAAAGCATCAACAACTTTCTTTTGTTCATCGGTTAAACCACGATAAGCTAATGTCACCTCATCAAAGAACGCTCTCACCCTGTAACTAATATAAGTCAGGTTATCGATACCATGTGACATATCACTCATCAAGCTACCAAGACTTTCACCTAATGTTTTACCACTTCCATCTAAACTATTTAAAAGCGTTGTTAAGCTTCGTGTAAAATCTTGCAGACCATTTTCAGAACCTTTGAAAATATCCGTTAATGAGTTATTCCAGGTATTCTTTAAGTTCCCTAACATTGTCTGCGTAGAGTCCTGAATAGCTTTCCAGCCACCTCTTGAATTAATCTGTGCACCAAGTTCTTTAGCAAACTTAGGGAGTGCATCAGAGGCTTTAACATCACCATTTTTCATCTTATCGAAAAGCTGTTTTTCAGTCAGACCTAAAGCCTTTGCAAATGCCTGAGTAGCACCCGGTAAAGCTTCAGATAATTGCCCCTTCAACTCCTCAGACATCACCTGCCCCTTAGAAGCCATCTGCGATACTGCGGTTAATGCTCTTTGAATCTGCTCATCTGAACGCCCCATTAGACGGGCATATCCAGTTAAGTTTTTAAATAATTCCTCTGAGCCTTCAAGACCCATCGTATTCTTTGCAGATGCACCGAATGAGGCAAACTGAGCTTGTGTTTCGGTCGTGTCCATACCCGTGACTTGAGTTAAATCCTGAATGAACTTTTTAACCTGTGTACTTTGGTCACCGAATACGAAATCAATACTTCTTTCCGATGATGCACGCTGTAAACCAACTTCCATAATCTTCTGATAACTGGCTAATACAGCTTGCATTGAGATAAATGCACCTGCTGTTTTAACTGCTGCTGAAGACAGGTTATCAAGACTATTAGCTGCTCTGTCACCATTAATGCTGGTGGATGTATGACCTCTGGCTTTAGCAATTGCTTCTCGTACACTTGAATTTAGTTTAGCAAGGGCTTCATTAAACTTGGTGTTATCCATCTGACCAGCTTTACTACTTAATGCGTAAAACTGGCTCTTAATGTATTTCTCGACAATTGGGTTAAGACCTTTCAGTTTGGTCATACTCGCTGAATAAGCTGCTGTGATTGCTCTGCTTCCGCTAATTCGTGGTTGCCTTGATTGTCTAAGTGGCTTTAAAGTATCCTCAATTTCCGTTTTAATCTTAAACGCTTTAGTGTTTTTAAGACGCTGCTCAATCTTGGAAACAGTTTTATCGACATTTCTTTCCATGACCTTGAGAGAATCATTTAAAGGCGTAGGATTAACTCTGAATGCTTTATTTAGTCGTTTTTCAATTCTTGATGCGATTTGCATCGTTTGTTTCTCGGCTTTTTCCAAGCCTTTTAAAACTTTCTGAGAGTTAAAACTTAACTCAATCAGGAAGTCATCAACTTTAAACTGTGCCATTATTCATATTCACCTCATACAAAAAAGGGGAGGACCAACCAATTAAGGTTAATCTCTCCCCGTATTTACCCAACCAATTCTTTTTTAATGTCGGACAAGATAATGTAGTTCCGTTTCACCTATAATTTGAGCATCAGAAGGAATACGGTCAATACACCACTTTGGAATCTTGCGTGTTTTTGGTTGGTGTGAGGTGATGTAATGACGGTTATTCTTAATTCGTAGCTTTTGTCTATTTGGTTGTAGCTGGAGTCTTTCGCAAACAGACCGAATAGTCTCTAAACGTTCTTCAAACATTAATCACCTCACATATTGCATAATCAAACAGCCTTGCTAAATTCTCGTGGAACACTCAGAAAATCATTGAAGCTGATAATCTGTGCCAACTCTTGACGGTACTCCTTAGCCAGCGCTTGATGGTCACTAATCAGCTTAGCCAGTCTTGATTTCAGCAAATTAATCTCATTTTCTCTTGCTTTCATCAGTTTCTCTTTGGCAATTTCTTCAAGCTCAGCTTGTGATTTATCAGCAACAATTAGAGACAGTCGATGTGGCGCTCTAATGGCTCTTTCTGTACGAACAACTCTTTGACCTTCTGGTAAATCTGCAATCACTTTACCAATCTCTACAGGGTCATACCCCCAACCGTCACGGCCTAGTCGAGAGAAATAAGCATAAGGATTGGTTTGAAGCTCCATCAAAATAGCCATTTCGTCAATTTCGTCTTCAAGCTTGGACTGAATTTTCTCGTAAACACTTCTCATTGCTTCTTGAGAGTCTTTAATAGCTTGGAAATATCGGCGTTGTAGCTTCAACTTCAAATCAAGTTCACACCGTTCGTTCATAGAAAAATCAATTTCAACTCTTGGAATCTCGAGTGGTTCTGGTGGAATATATGGACCTTTATTTACTTCGTGTGATTCCCGCCAAGCTCTATCAAAAGATTCACGCAAACTTAATTCGTGAATATCAAGTGCACTTGGTCTGTTCTCAACAATCATTTCGTGTTCATTACGAATAGACATTATTTTTTTCACCTCATTGGTTTTTGTTTGTTTTTCAATTTATAGAAGCACACTCAGCAATCAGAGGTGAAGAGTCTGACTGAACAAGAACCTGCCAAGTGTGCTTTTAAAAACTGAAAAGCCCTAAACATAGGTGATTCGGATATTCATGGAATCATCCTTATCTGTGAAGGGCTTTGGAGGTTTGCTTATAACGTTAACGAAGTTTCAGGAAAACTTTCTTTAAAAGCTCTGTTTAAAAACTCTTAAAGAAACGCCCTAATCATGAGTCAGGGCAAAGCTGTAAAGGATTCAATGAATGAACAAAGATTTTTGATATGGCCTATTTAGTGTGGGCTAAATAAGCCATGACGAAAAGCATTGCACCTTTCAGAATAACTATCCCTAGATGTAGATGGAATTGTTGAAAGAAATAAGAGAGAATTGCTCTCCCATAATTAAAATTATGCCATGCTTAAGGTTATTTGTCAACAGCTTTTTAACAGATTGGTAACATCAATTTTTATTTACTGTGTTACCTACCCAGCAACCAACAAATAAGCCAAGCAGCGTCCAAGCAATTATTAAACCCATTAGTGAGCCCTCACAGAATCCGTCACCAAAATACTGTCGCCATACAAAATTGCTATAGCCGCCTTGAGATATTTTTCAGGGCTAACGCTGTATTTGTTCGTTTCTTCGATAACAAGCCTTTTCATGTTTGAGTCGGTAACGGGAAACATAAAACGTGGTTCACCAGTTTCAATTCCCTGAATAAAACCTTCAATTGCTTCTGAGTTTTCAGCCATTAGCTTTAGTAATTTATCAAAGTCAATTGATACACCGGAATCAGTGAAAGCCTGCACCATCGTAGCAGTGTCGCTATCAATGAAAATCTGTAATTCATATTCGTTCATTTTTAAAATCTCCTTTTTTACCAGACCTCCTCAATCGCTCTGTAACGAGCTAAATAGTCTTTTTCAGGGGTAGCCTGTACAGTGGTATTACCCACCCTAAAATAGGGTAGTTTTTTTTGCGTTAGAATGCGATTGAGAGCGTCTGAGAAGCTGTTTTTCTAATTTCTCTTAAAGTCTCGGACTTGCATAAGATTTTTTGGTCTGGTATCGGCTCTGTTACCATTTCGATGGATGATTTGCTTATTGGATTGATAGCCATGATAAAGGAACCAGACAACATATTTCACGCAGAAAGTGTATCGGCCTATATTAAATGTTTTGTTGCCGTAGTCGTCGGTATTTATCGTGACCGACTCTCCATCAGACCAGCACAGGGAATCACTGGATTCATCATAGGTAAGTTGTTCTGTAAAATATCGCCTAACATCTTCATGCCAAGGTTTCATAAAACCTCCTCACCCCAATAACCTAATTCAATCTTGTGACGCTCAAACCATTCCGGTTTAACTGCTGCTTTCAGTGTTTCATTTGGGCCAATGACTTTAATGAAAATATCTCTTGAGTTAAAGATGTCACCGAATCCGTTTCCTTTAATCAGGAGGTCGGAGATGTAGCGAATCATTTTATCTGTGTGGTATTCAAAGGTAACGCATAGCATTAAACCTCCATTGCTAACTTGTGAATTTTAATACTCATTAGACGGGCAATATCAATTTTAAAGTTGTTTAGTCCCTTCAAAGTATCTAAAGCGTCCTGAGTAATTCGGATGTGTTTACGACCTTTAGAGACTGGACATTTCAATAAATCCAACTCAGTGACCTCTTTAGCAATTGCAAGCTGCATCACAGTCTGATGAGGCAAGTTAGTAGCTCGTTTAATTCTGGTAAGCTCGTTAAAAGCTTCCTCTGAAATACGGGTTAATGTGTGTTTATTCATTTTAAAATTCCTCTGTAACTAAATACGGGTCAAATTCGAAATCTGGCTCACTGGTCGTAAGGCTGATATTTCCCATTTCCGCATGATGATTGATTGCCTCAATAACTTTCATGCAAACGGTGTTTAGGTTAGCGCAATATTTATCACTTGGTAATTCATAGCTAAGTCTAGTTGCTTGTCTTTGAAGATGGCTCGTCACTGTGCTTGAGTTAATCTCATCAAGACTTCGCAGTAAATAGAAAACTTTCCGGTGATAGTTATCCCTTCCAAAGCTGCGACAAGTGCCGATAATTAAATCTTCAATTTTTGATGGTAGTTGCTCGTAAGAATCAAAGCTCATCAAGAAAGTTTTTAAGTTATTCTTTGTTGTTTTGCGTGTTGGCATATATCTGCCTCGTGGCGTAATGCTACGAATGACCGCTTCAATGCTTTCACGTTCGGATTTGGAAAAGGCTGGTAGTTCGTAGCTGGTGGGGGTGTCTGTGTAGCTGTAACCGTTGCTTCTGTTTCTTGCTTTGCTCTCTTCAAGAAATCTTTGAAATTCTCTGTCGTTCATTCATATTCTGACCCTCATGGAATGTTATTATTCTGTTAACTCAATACATACAATACTAGCATTTTCAAAGACTAATGTCAACTATTTTTTTAACAATTTATTAACATTTATGATATAATGGTTCTATGAGAGAGGGAAAAATAGAAAAGGCGTGGCTATGTATTTGGTCACATGTTTGCATTACACAGAAGGTATATTGAATGCTCAACTTCCCTCAAGATTTAGGGTCAACATGGATGAGTGGCGGTATCGGGCTTGTTGCTGGTGCCCTGATTCGCTACTGCCTTGTTCGGCTATTCGTGGTCTTCAGGTTGTTCGGTCGAGAATGGTCGTTTGACCTGAAGGACAGAGGCCGTGAAGACAACCACAAAGACCCATCCTAACCTCCAATCACTCCCGCCTCTGAAATATTTTTAGCTGGTGGGTAGTGAAATCTCTTGACAAAGCCGGAAAGCCGTATCTTTCAGTTGGTCACATCAAACTATCCAGTTGATAGTTTGTAGAAAAAACCCTTATTCATCAATGAGTTGTAATCACCCAATATAAAGGGCTGACAAGACCCTTCACAGAGAACCTCCTGGACTCACTAAGATACAAGGCGATAACCCCAGAAAGGGAGAGCCATTCTTAACCAACCTTCCTTACAGTCTTTACAGGCGTTGTTCAAGGTAATCACAATAGATTTTCTTCCCTCGTTCTTCGTGTTCCTCGGTTTGCCTATTGAGGTTTGAAAGACCTCTGTAACTTCCCTCTTAGACAGGGAAGAATAATATTGGTGACACAAACGGAGCGCCCCTCTAAAAAGACTTTTTACACACTTTTGTTTGTAATCACAGCAAACAGTATATTTCATTGATTTAAATCAAAGACAAAAGCATTGACAAATGCTAATATTTTTGACATAGCCCTTACTTAACAGGTTTCTTAAGAGCTTTTGAGAAGTCTTCTAAACGGGATATCTTACTGGATGTCTGTTTTTTATTTATATTTAAGAGTTCTGTTTAGTAATCTCTCAAGTTTATTCTTAAGTCAATTGTTAAGATTAATACTCTCCCTTCGGGTTAATCGTATTTCTTCCTCCCGTTAAATATTCCCTTCATAGCAGACTAAATAAAACCTGTGTAGTTCTTGGTAGAATCTTTCAAGGTAACTTAGCTCTGAGTTTATGAAGTTGACCTATGAGATAGACTCTACCGAATCTGTTAGTCAATTGTTGCTTAGGTGCTGCTAAGGCTTACTTAGTGGGAAGAGAGGGAATATGTGACCATAGGAACCCCTCCTGTTAAAAGTTTCTTGACGTTACTATCTCGATATGTATAATGGCTTACTGTACTAGGTTTACTTCCAAAGCAACCAAGCACACTCTCTATGGCAGTGTCCGGCGAGGTAAGGTCGTGTAGGGTGCGGTTCGGTGGGGTAAGGTTTGGTGCGGTATGGGTGGATGGTAGTAGCCACATTAAAAATCTACCTGATGAGGACTCCTTCACCGGAGTTCTTTTTTGTTTGTATAAAATTTGCACAGCTAATATCCAGCTTCTAATTTTTTATAAAATCGATTAGACCCTCTTCGAGTTCCCTTTTCCGACAATCTTCAAAAATATCTGCGACAGGTCTATACCCGTTTAGTAGCCCAGATTCACGATATAGCCCCCCCTTTGCAAAAGGAAATAAAATATCTGTCATATCCTTATGACTGTCTAAATAATCACTTCGCTAATCGGTAATAAGTTGCTTTAGAAATTCCTAACTCTTCCTGAATCTGTAACCGTGTCTTACCTTGTGAAATAAGCGTCTGTACAGCCTTTGAAGAAGCTTTTACGGGTCTTCCCATGTGAACCCCTTCAGCTTTAGCACGCTCTATTCCAGCCTTTCTACGCTCTGCTATCAAGCTTCTTTCAAGCTGTGCCAGTGTTGACATAATACCCAGCATTGCTTCACCGATTGGTGTAGACAGGTCGAACCCTTCACGCAACGAAACAACCCGCACACCTTTAGCCTGTAGAGCTTTAACGGTTGATAACACATCGATTGTGTCGCGTCCGAGACGGTCTACAGCCACCACCACCACGGTGTCACCTTCTCGTGCATAAGCTAATAGTCTGCTGAAACCATCTCTTGAAGAAGCTTTGACAGAACCACTGACAGCCTCATCAGTGAACCATTTAGCAATGTTGTACCCTGCCTCTTCAATTTGCATTTGTTGGTTAGCGACAGACTGGTCATCTGTACTCACCCTGCAATAACCGATTGTCTCCATACATCCCCCCCCTAAGAAGTCTCAAAAGTTAGTCTCATAAGTTTAGCTGTCTCATAATCCAAAAACAATCTTTTGAGACTACTTGAGGGTGCATTCTACCGTTACGTTGAAAGTGTCTCAAAAGGAAGTCCTTTTAAGACTGGTTTATGGATTGGTAACAATACCAATTAGAGGATGATTCATTGAACATCCGAATCATTTAAGAGGGAGCTATGAAGATTTAGGAGGGTAACTGTGACCATCGCTTCCTAACTTTCATGTAGGAAATCGTTAAGCAGTTTGATAGTCACTTTAAGGGAGTATTGATGGTGACCAACTGCATAGATAGCGTTATATATTCCTGTAAATAACGCTTTTCAAAGTGTCTGGAGAGGAACGACTAACACCCTGCATAGTTTCCTGAAAAGAGGCTTTACATATTCTTTATATATTTCAATAAGTTATACCCAAAAGGAACTATGTCGATACTGTATAGAATCTGTGTAGGATTGCATAGATACTTGGAAAAATATCGTTAAATTGCATAGGTACTAACCTGTTTATGTCCTGTTTTTACCTGTTCTGGCGATAAGCGATTTCAGCCTCGTTATTACTGACTGCATAGTAGTTTCATGTAGGTAAAAATCTTTAAAACTGATTTCTTTTAACTTAAAAGATATTCTTACAGGTTCATCCATACTGGTAAGGATAGCCATGTAATCGCCGTTCACATAGCCTCGCGTATGTGGGATGTTCTCTTCAGTTATACCTGCCCTTATAACCTTCCAAACTGAGTCATTGAAGTTCATCACATCATTACAGAATCGTCCATGTGCTTCCATCATATCACTAACCAGTGAAGCCGATTTAGGGCTAAGTTTGTTACCCATTGCATCCATCATTTGTAGTGACGATGCCAGATAATCTAGTTCAGCGATGATTTTGTAAGAGTTCGATTTAACCTCCCATTGCAATGACTTGTCTTTAGGTTCAGATATTGGCGAATGCAACCCATACTGACTATCAAATATTCTTCTTGAATCCTCAACGTATTGGATAGCTGAATAGTAACGTTTATGGAGATTGTGTACTTCTTTATAGAAGTTTTCAGCACTCTCAAGACGCTTGGTTTTAAACCAGTCATTAGCTTTGAATGCAGCCCAGACAGCGGTAGTAGCCATAACTATGTTGGCTATCATGCTTCCCCAATCAGTAGTGTTGCTCATCCTTTCATACCCTGAAAACTCAATCAGTTAACTATCTTAACGCTCTAGGGAGATGTAAGGAACATCACTTGAAGATTATGTGAGGCGAACATCTAAAGAAAACCGAATAGACTTTATTCAAGGGTCATTGAAGTCATAATCATTTCAGTAGAAAAACCAGGTCTCGATTTTAAATGCAAATAGCAATCATATTCAATAAGGCAAGACGATCAGGATCAGTGAAAATGTCATTTTTGGCGTAATTACCCTTACTTTATGCATGGCCTTAACAAAGACATCATCTTTCCGTTGCAGATCTTCGCCCTTTCAAATAACGTACTTTACAACTTTCCCGAACAAGGAGTTGTGCCCGTGTTGTATGTTATTTACGCTCAAGACAAAGCTGATAGCCTCGAAAAACGCCTTTCCGTTCGTCCGGCACATTTAGCACGTTTACAGTTACTGCATGATGAAGGTCGTTTGTTGACAGCTGGTCCAATGCCAGCGGTAGACAGTAACGATCCAGGGGCTGCGGGATTTACTGGCTCAACCGTTATTGCTGAATTTGAATCGCTGGAAGCAGCTCAGGCCTGGGCCGATGCTGACCCGTACGTAGCGGCAGGAGTCTATGAACACGTTTCAGTGAAACCATTTAAGAAAGCGTTCTAATTTATTAGAAATTTGCACTTAAATCAAAAAGTTACGAACGATTCAACCACCAATCAATAAATTAAAGGGCACATTAAAGTACACAATATTTGTGCCCTTCTCTGTTTCTTTCCCGTTATCAGCTAGCTGGAAACTTTTTATACAGAGTTGAGAGCCCTACTCCATACGTTTTTGATACGCTTTGTCGTGATTCACCGGTTGCCATCCGCTCCCCCATTTCCCGCCATTGCTCATCCGTGAACTTAGGCCTGCGACCACCAACTCGCCCTTTTGCCCTGGCTACGGCCAGCCCTGCTAAGGTACGTTCGCTATTAAGATCAGATTCATATTGTGCTGCGGAAAGGATGTTACGAAAGTTATAGCGGCCGCTGGCTGTTTTGAGATCCACGCCATCGGTAATACTGCGGAAGTTGATACCCTTTTCCTGTAACTGCTGGAACATCAACAGCGCATGCAGAACGTTGCGGCCTATCCTGTCCAGCTTCCAGACCACCAGTTCATCCCCCGGCTGCATAGTGGCGATCAGCCGTTTTAGAACCGGCCGATTCGATTTCCTCCCGCTGGCATGCTCTTCAAAAATTTTCTCACAACCCGCTGACTTGAGCGCCGTTAGTTGCAATTCAGTGTCCTGGTGGTTTGTTGATACTCGGGCATAACCGTAAATCATGGGATTTCTCCTGTTATGAAAACAGGAGAAACGGCGAAGCATCACCAGATTTTTGATGGTTATAAAAAAGGTTCAATTGGGAGAAGCTGCAAAAGTAAGCCTCGGAGTTGATCAGACATGGCAAGACATGACATCAAGTAGAAGTATTGGAGTGGTTTACACAAACACAACAGGAAAACCAATTCAGTTATTGCTTGATTTTGTCCGACCATCAGCAAGCTGGTCTGTGAATGTCCGAATAAATGGTGTGACAATAAGTGGCGCAGGAGGTTATTGCCCCGTTATTCCCAATAATTCCACCTACCAGGTTATTACCACTGGTATCTCAAGTGTAAACTGGAGGGAGCTAAGATGAAGTATTTTATCGATGATGCAGATATAATTTATGCCTATGAGGATGACGGTTCACAAGATAAGTTTATTGGTAATAAAAAAGAAATTACGGAAGATGAGGTTAATTCAATATTAAATCATCCACCGTCGCAGGCAGAATTGATCGAGAAAGCCGAAGCTAATAAGTTGCAATTACGAGCCATTGCTGACGCCGAGATAGCCTGGCGACAGGATGCGGTTGATGCCGGTATCTCGACTGATGAGGAAACCGCCGCGCTTTCTGAATGGAAAAAATACCGGGTCTTGCTGATGCGAGTTGATACAGCAAAACCCGTATGGCCTACGCTTCCGGGGGAACAGGCCAGCTAACATGCTCAGGGTCGATTGTCACATCAACCGATTTCACATCGTTTTTATATGCCAGCCACGCCGACAATGTTGCTTTGTTGGCGTCGCTGATTTCTCCCAGCATTAATTCTGTACGCCAGTCGAGCATCATCGCATCAGCGTGAGCCAACAGCCGCTGACGTTCATTCTCAGCAGTCGTAATCAATTCTTCCCGGGTCTGGGGCGGAATATCAACCCACGCTGGTTTCCCATCCACAGCACCAAGTTTTTTCCCATCAGGTGGTATGGTCATCCAGTATTCAGCAGTCTCTTCTTCGGTAACGAGCACAGCATCAGAGGGCCAGTTTTCTTTTGTATAGGTACCGTCACTTTTCCATGATTCAGAAATGAATGTTGGTACCGATGGAATAAAATACGCTCTCATTTTAATATCCTATTGCGAACCATTGGAAACCATTTGCCGGGGTTGAACTGGACACCCAGGAAAAGAAGAAATTAATTCCCGTAAGGGATGCACTTTGTAATTGTGCAAAAATGTCACATGAGGTATCCCCTGCAAGATTCAAAGGAATTGCAATTGCAAAACGTCCAGAATTAGGGAATGGCGTGGGTAATACCACGTTTTTAGTCCCCTCATTTATGGTTCCTGTAACTTGTCCCCACTGAATTATGGTCCCACCAGGAACGTCAGGAATTCGAATAAAACCGGATACCTGCATTACTTTCGTTGGCAGGTATTTTTTTAGCCCCTCCGCACCCACCAACTTACTGGCTTTACCAGCCTGAATATCAGCTACAGTGGCAATTTCTCCCAGACCAAGGTTTGTGAGAGCCGTAGAAATCGCCGCTGCACCATCTGATTTGATATCGGCAAATGGGTTTGCACGGCTCAGTGTGAGTTTTTGAATGGCTTTTAAAACCTGAGTCATATCGTTAATGTCGAGCGCCAATCCTGCTGACTCTACGATATGCGCTAACTCTTCCTGCATGGCATTAAACGCTGCTGCCCGCAGCCTCGTTGCGGCAATACCACCAGCAACACTTCCATCAGTATATTTGCCATCCTGCGTTGCAGTGGCTTCGACTTGCCCGATTCGGAGCATAGTTAATCCTCACTTAGTGTTAAGCGATAAAATCAGAGGGGGAAATATCAGTTATGAATAATTGAAAATGATGTTCAGATGGGATGGGGCAATTTTGTTGATTGAACACTCCAGTTGTTTATTGCCCCACGATGCGAGCGGATCTCCGCAGTAGGACGCGCCAGCAAGCGAATACTTGATCGTTGTTTGTGGCGCATTTATCCGCCAGGTAAATGGCCACTCGTCACCGTTAAGCGCATCACCGCATACTGACATGCCACTCATAGCGGGCCGGAACTGTGTGATAGTGATGGTATAACCAAGAGCTGCAGCCACCCGGATGTAATAATCGCGGTTCAGGCCGCCGGTGCTGATTAACTTTGCCACCACGGCGCGCTGGCGATCGCTGACGCCACCGGATTCACCAATCGCACAATCATCTGGTAACCCCAGAGAGCTTTCCCATTCTGACAACATTACCGTCGCTGTAGGGGGAAAAGCACCAGTAATCAGGCTTTGCGCATCGTTGTCAGAACGCTGAAACGCGCTGCCCAGTGCCCGTAATACCGCAGCCTGTACCGTTCTTTGCGACCGGGGCCACGCCCTGCCCGTCGGTAGCAGCGCACCAAGCGCACCGGCATAATCATTTTTTGAAAAGAGGCTCATACAAAATTCACCCCGCCAAGCACCGGAATTTCGCCAACAGCAAAGGTGATATTGGCCGTCGGAGAGTTAAGAATATAGCCCGTCGTGCCGCTAACACCGCCGATACTCCCGTTAATATCAGAGAGGTAAACTTTCCCGGAACCATCAGGGTTAGCTTCATCAAAAAACAGCGCCGTCAGCGCGTCTTTTATCCCCTGAACTGTGGTGCTGTCGGCATTTTTGATCCCAGAGATTTCAATATTGATGACTTTCTTGATCGGGGAACATACGAAAACAATGGCAGTGTCTGTCTGCTGCGGATAGATGTGGTCGGCGACAGCGAGCTGGTCTCCGGTGGCTTTAACAGCCCCCCAGTCCTCAAGTTGGGATATTCCGTCGGTACCGACCGGAAACCCACCATTGTCATTCCGATCACACATGATATACACGCCAACGGTCCCGGCCCCGTTCAGACGCCGCTTTACCCACGCGCGGGTGACGCCCGAAACCTCAAGCGCCCATTTTTTATAATCGGCGTCGCTTCCACCCTGAGGCGGATTCTGCCATGCCAGCAAGCCACGACTGCGAAAATCCTCTTCCGTTTCAATATCGGCTCCGCCGGTCGCAGCGGACAGTAACGTTACCTGTGGATCCACGCCAGCAATATTCGCGTCCAGGGTCATTATGGTCCCGGCATCAGCGTTACCGCGCGCGCCTCCACCCGTTACATCACTGGTAATATCCGGCAGGATGGCCGTCACCGCGACGATACCAAATCCATCTGCCTGAATTTTAAGATCTGCATCCGTCCGGTACTGGTATCCGTCCCCGCGGTTAATGATCGAGCCAACAGGGATAATACTGTCAACACTGCCACTAGCCTGTACCGCAGGCGACTTCGCCGCTGCAGCTGGTTTTCTGAATACCTGCTTAAGGGCCATCCACCCGGCGAGATACTCATCGGTAGAGGTAAACGGGTTTGTCTGCAGGGCAATATAGTCAAGGTAGGCGTAATGCAGATGCCCCATCCCCGCATCCATGTCAGCCAGTACCTTCAGGTTCGCGAAGCGCAGGAGCGCACCAACATCCTCAAGCTCCGCCTGCATAAATTTCCGGTTTCCGTCGCGGAGTTCGCTCAGCGTCGGTCGTTTAAACGGCATATTAACGTTGCTCCCATATCCAGTAAAACCTGAATTCCTGCCAGTCCTTCCCCGGTGCCTGATAGCGGATAATGAGATTGAGCCGGTCAGGCAGGACGATCCTTGCAACAGGAATAACCTCGCTGACAACGCCATCAACCTTTAACCAGTTGAGCGCTTCACTCGAGTATTCCTCCGCTTTTTTTGCTACATCCGGGGTCAGTTTTTTCCGCCGTAGCAGCCACAGCCGGGATCCCAGTTGGGATTCCTCCCCGGAATCCCCCCACCAGCCGCGGCGATCGCTATCCTCATAATCATCGTCAGCGCGCGCCAGCCTGTCGGTAAACAGGCTGTCCAGTATTGCAGTCTGTAAATCGTTCCCCGTGGTGAGTTCACCCAGCCCTTTCTGCCAGTCAGCAAACATCTCATCCACATTCCAGAATGAAGCGATGTCACTCATGTCACCTGATCCTCTGTTTTTTGGCTGCGGATATTGTCATTGCCACTCTGGGCATTTTTAACCACATGATCATGGTCATTATGTGCATCCCGCAGCTCTTTCAGTGTTCGGGTATTGGTTTCACAGTTATCAACAATGTCACCCGTGCACCTCAGGATCGGGGTATTTGCAAGGATCCCCTGGCTGGCATTGATGGTCACGTTAGTGGCGTTATTGACCTCAACATTCTGGCCCTTTGCATCCAGGAAGATCCCCTTCTCCGTCAGGAGAATATTAAGGCCCCACTGGTTATACATGACCGTTTCGCCCGCTTTCAGGCCTGTATGACGGAACCCCTGATGGTTGGACGCAATTACCACCGCGCTGGAACGATCACCGCCAATAAAAGCCAGAACCACGTCAGTCCCTGACGGCAGGCCGGATGAAAAGCCAAATTCTGCCATCCGCGGAGCGCTGGCCACCTCCAGCGGAGTCTGGTACTGGATAGACTGCACCACCCCACCATCTTTCATAGCCGTGATCCGGCCAATCCCCAGCATGCCGGCGATCCTGGTCGCTGCATGTTTAAATAGTTGCTTCATGTATTGAATCCCGCCAGGTTCTGGTAGAAGGCATATGGCTGAACGGAGAATGCTTCAGGCGGCATCAGCGTCATGCGTGCATGGGTGCCGTAGTCATCGCGCATATAGGTGACTTCTGCCAGTAGCAATTCAGTCTTCGGCAACCGTAAGGTGGGAAGATCAACGGGGATCAATGTGTTTGGTTCCCACAGTTTCCCGTCTTTATCCCGCCAGGAATCGATGGTTACCGAGAGCTGTTTTGAACGTCCGTACCGCCGGTTCATTTCCCAGTCGATCGCACTTTGTGCCTGTTGAGTAGCCATCAGGGTACTTTCCACAATCGATATATGTTTTCGGTACCGCATGCGGGCGGCCTCCGGATCTCTCGCCGTTGCCAGAGTCACAGCGTCATAGGCCGTATCAGGCGAATACCCTGCAATTGGAGAAACGCTCATTGATACACCGACATAATCTGAAAACCTGTCAGCCATCGATTTGCGGTAGTATGCCTGCTCGACATTTACCCCTTCGGCTATCCCACTTGCCGCACGACGTGTTCCCACCCGGGTCAGTAACAGGTTTCCATCGGGCTGATCGTAGTAAAGCAGAGCAGACCATCTGGCCACCCGATCGATGACTTCTTGCGGAGACTCACCCCAGTTCAGAGTGAACTGGGGTACCTTCACAAGTTCATCAACATCCGTGGTTACGGTGATGCCGTAGTAGGATGCCAGGCGAGAAGCAATTTCAAGCGCATTACTGGCATTGATGACGTTGTTAGGCCACTCGGCTGAGCAATCCACCAGGTCCTGACATTTGCTCCTGCCCGTGGCGCGGACCTCATGGCGGGAGCGCGATAGTGCGGGTTCCCAGTCATCAACATATCCCGTCAGTGTCAGATCATCTCCGATACGAACTTCACAAGACATTCCCTCTTCAACGAGTTGACGATCTTCGTTGCCAGGGAAGTAATCCATTAGCCCAAGATCGAAATCAGAGGGAAAACGCTCAATACCCCGCGTTACCCGGACAGAATCCCACCCCTCGATGATTTTGCCGTCGACCGTCAAAGAAACAACATCCAGATCGCTGTCTGCATTCATTGCCTCAGTACCTTCATGGTTGTCGGCATAAACGCCGGATGCGGTACGCGCGCTTCCTGTACCAGTTCATCTGCACGGGTGGCATCCTGGTATAATCGGTTTGCCAGCGTCAGCGCCGGAAGCGGCTGAGCGGTAGTAACCTGCAGAAGCTCGCTCAGACCAGAAGCACGCTCACTCATCGTAGAAAGGAATGCCGATCTGACGGCGAGAAGCGCGTTATACATATCATCGTCCGCGCGGTCTCCAGCCAGAACCAGCGCCGTATCAAGTTGCACAGACACTCGTTGAGTTAACTCTTCTGCCTCGTCTGTACTGGCTGGTCTGGAGTCCGCAGCGGCACTGGTCATGGCACCAGTACATAGCACAACAATCAGCGTGTTCATGGTCGCCGAAATCGCTTTGCTGCTGTCGGACTGCTGGTACTCCGTGCTGATTGAATTAGCCAGTTTTTCCAGCGCTGTGATTCGGTCATTAACGCTGCCGGCGCTGTTAAGAATTGCGTTTACCACGTCGGCGACGCCCTGGACAAACTCATCAGGTGTGTTGGAGCTGCTAAGCTGGCTCGACCTGTCGGTAACATTTTTCCGGTCCATTACCGACTGGGCTGTTACCTTGTCAGCCAGTGCTCTCTCATCATCCACATCAGCAACTGACGATTTGCCAGCAACAGCAGAGGAACTACCGCCCACAGAGCCTTTACTGTAACGTCCGTACCGGGTATTCCCGAACGTGGAGTTCAGGACATTGCTGAGATTCGTGACCTGACTGATGGTGCTGTCAACCATGTTAGTCCAGAACGTGACCGTGCCTCTGATGGTGTTTATAGCCTGTGTGACACCGCGGATTTCACTCTTAACCCTGGCAATCGTGCTCAGCACAGCAGTGCTGACCAGTTTCAGATAGTTGGTTTTCACCGTGGCGCCTGCAACGGTACTGCCCGTGACAGCAAACACTTTAAGCCCTGATTCAATTGCCATCAGGGTAAATTCAAATACTCGCCCGTTCTCCATCGAACCGGAAATACGCAAACCATTCTCAGGGATGGAAACCGTTAATTCGCCCAGTGTCGGATGGACAAGCGTACCGCTACCTTTTTGTTCACAGGCTTCAATCAGTGACTGGCGCTGCGTGATAGCATCGCCGCCGCCGTAAACCTGGCTGTTCTGGATCAAGAAACCGCGAATAACAAATCGCCGTGTTGCCCGCCCGATATCCTCTATCCAGGCTGTATCACGGTAGGGATATTCATGTACCGCCTGGCGTCGGCCGTGGCTCCCTTCCTCAGCAACAATTGCAAATGGCACACCTCTGAATGAGCTGGGCCGTAACTGCCCCTGCCAGTCATCGCTGGTATCTCCCCCCAAAAGAGAAGTTATTGCGTCCTGGATAATTGACGGCATCACGCCTCCGGAAATAAAAAAACCGCCATGTCGGCGGTTTACATATGCACTGAAATGACTTATCTATTTATCGCTGGATCCATTACGGTCAAGAGATTCGGCGATCCTGTAAAGATGCTCAGTCGCCTTGAATGAGTTCATTAGGAACTCATAAAGCACACGTAAAAGCAATGCACTTACCACCGATATCGTAATCGCCGTGAAATTCATTGAGACAACAGAAAAAACGAGGTAAATGCCAATTACCAGGTAAACAAGCGCAAAAACCTTTGGAGTCTAAATGGCTTTTGCTCCAAAAACTTTTTCATTCATAACTTCTTCCTTAACGAAATGACGACAGTGATCAGTAATTCATGGCCGTTGTTATTCTGCCATTATTTTCCGCATTATAGGTTTTACGCTCCCCCTTATCATTGACCATCGTGATTTCAAGCTTGAGAGACTGATCGGACATGGCCTCCTTAAACGACCGCGCCAGATTTTCACTAAGGGCAACTTCATCACTTTTCCCTTGTTGTGTTCTGAGTATCGTGGGTTCTTGATCCACGCCGCGTGATCCAGAGATAATGTCATACCGCTGCTGGGCCAGCACATCCGGATTTCTCTTCCCTGACCACCGATCATCAGTAATGGCGGTCTGGATGGCGTTTAGCAGTTGTTCCTCAGTATAAGGTTGTGCGCCATTCTCATGTTTAATCATGGCTGCCATTATCGTTTTTAATGTTTCCGGATCGTGCAGATTTACTTGCTCTTTGGCTCCATATCCAGTGGCTTTTGAGACGGAGTCAATATATGCACGAGTATTATTCTCTGATTGCGGAGCATAGGTATGAATAATCCCATCCAGAGTATTATTCCCCCTGTCACCATACAACATCAGCTGTCTCGCCATTGCAGTTCTTCCGTCGGCATCATTCGCAAAGGTAGAAAATCCGCCATTTTTACCCGTTGCGTTTGCTGCAACCCTCAAATTACCGGGATTATTATTTCTGAAGCCAATTGCGTTATTCCTTGTTTCCCCGTAAGGAACATTGCCGCGTGCAACGTTGGATTGTGGCTGGCTGATAGCGGATAAGTCATTCTGCAATTGAATCGCAGAATCGGTCGCGCGGTAATTCGCATCGTACCGCTTTCTTACAGCATCAGTCATGAAACCCGCGTCAACCTGCCCACGTTCACTGCGGGGTAAGCTGTTATAAAGTTCCTTATCGTTCTGAATGCGCCGTAGTTTCTCAGCATCATTGCTGTTGATAAAACCGAGAGCATGAGACAGCCCAGTAAAATCACCATTAGTGAACAGATCGGTAACACCTTCAAGGCCGTCTTTGACTGAACCATCCGAAAGAATGGTCTTAAGTGCCTTGTTTTTTGAACGTTGCCACAGACCATCCCAGGATGCGCTGAGCTCATTCATAGTGCCGTTCACTTCACTCAATTGCTGATTTAGTGCCGGATCCACAGTCAGACCAAATTCATCCGATTTCGCCAGCAGCTTTTTCATGCGCTCACCGTCACGCATTAGCGCCAGCAATTCGGGCGTCAGCCCAAGTGCATCAGCGGCGGACTTCTGCTGTTCAGGTCGCAAGGTTGGAAAAATTTTTGCGATAGACTCCAGTGTTTTAAGGGTATTTACTGAACCATCGCTGTTTTTTTGGATTTGAGCACCAATTTGCGCCATCGCTGCCATAACCCCCTCGTTTTTACCACTGGCAGCCTCATTGAATGCTTTGAAAATACCTTCTATTGATGCATTAGCGCTCTCGCTGTCTGCCCCAAGAATACGCATTGCCCCGGAAAGTCGGGTAAAATCGTCAACGCGCATTCCCGCATTTTTTGCCGAAACATCAAGATTATAGGCCTGACGGGATGCCTCCCGAAATCCATAAGCGACCTGTTTCAGTCCGTAGCCGGCAGCACCGGCTAACCCCAGCGCCCCCATCTTCCCCGTGAGCTCCCCCACCATTTTCAGTGGGGGAACCATGTCGCCAATAAACTGCACGTTATCCCGCGCGCTCTTCGACATATTCTCGAGGCGAGAAATAAAACCGCTCAGTCCGTCGGCTGTTTCCTGACCGCCTAACTTGAGCCCTTCTTTAGTTTTATCTAGCTTCGGCTCCAGGTCACGGACAGCCTCATTAATGCGGTCTATAGCCTCGCTAACCTGGTCGCTGGCCACCAGCTCAAAATCAAAAGAATTACTCATCGTCTTCAGGTTTCCTAAGCTTGTTTATCCGGGATGCCTGCGCCACCCACCATTTCAGCCGGGCGCGGGTCATTCCCCACGCCCTGTCCTCAGACCAGCGGAAATAGAAGGTGACGTCAGCGGCCATTTCCTGCCAGGTTGTCAGGGCTTCCAGGTCAAAAAACTGAGCAGATACTCCTCACACTTACGGAAGTCGAGAAAATCCATCGGCTGCAGTACGCTTTCACGCGTACCGGAAACCAGCGCAATAAGCAGGCGCATCGCCGCGAGCGACGTTGACGCAGCCTGTTTCTCGTAAAACTGCTCAGCCTGGCTTAGCGTGGGTGCTTTCAGCTCCAGCTGCGTATAAGTGGTCTTCTCCGCAGCATCATCCAGCGCTACGGTTAATGGAATGGTTTTAACGCGTTCAATCTCAGCCATCTTAGTTCTCCGTTACGTCGCGGCCTTCCCAGCGAACATCAAATACTGCATCTTCGCTTTCCACTTCCTGGACGTTGACCGTCCAGAGTGAACGGCCAATGATAGTTTTCCCGTTAGCCAGCTCGGCGATCACGTTGACGTTCGTCTGCTGGTTAAAGCCCTGCACATTCGTTCCGCCACTGTCACGCAGTCGGGCAGAAATGTATGGCGCCACAGGTTTTTCCTTATATCCGTGCACACCATCCATCCCTGTCAGGGTGGTACGGTTTACGGTGGCAGCCTGGTATTTAAACGAGCCCTCCACCATTACCGTCACACCGTTAACAGTGACATAGGCGGTTCCCGCCAGGCGGTTAGTAGTATCACCTGCCATCGTTTAAGCTCCTGTTGATTCAGCCCGAGTGCGGAACTGATTGAGCAGCGCGAAAATGCGCAACTGGTTCATGAGGGTTCCCGGCCACAGCACATCGACGCGGTTCGGATTTTTGGCGTTCTGCTCGACGATGATATTTTTTGCGAATGCCTCCGCATCCTGCGCATAACCGTTCCATACCAGAGTCTGGTACTCGGCAATCTGATCGGCCTTGATAATGTTTGGCGTGACGATCGCCGCGCCAGGTGCAAATCGGGTTCCATCCGCAGCAAGCTTCATACGGCCAAACTTGCTGGTCACCGCTGTGCGCAGGTAGCGGGTCACAAACATCAGGCTGAACAGCGTCTCCACTTCCAGATAACTGTCATCTGCATCGCCATAGCTGTTTTTCTGGTAGGTGGTGATCAGGTTTTCAATGCGCACCGTGCCATCGTCATCGACCGTAAATGTCGAAATGCCGCTGTACAGCAGATTGTTACGCTCGGTCAGCTCAAAGCGATCCTGCAGTTCTGGCGCAAGCACCCCCTGAACAGCGAGCGACTGTAGCGGGCGGCCGGGGTCATTACGCAGACTCACCGCAGCTGCGCCGGTGTAAGCTGCAGACCATGCCCAGGAAGGGGACGGCGATTTATTTACGCCCAGCAGGGTCTCATGCTGGTTATTGCGCAGCTCACCTTTGGTACCGAGCTGGGCGTAAGTCCCGGTGGTGGTACCAAAGGAATGGCCATAAAGCTGCTTGTCCCATGCCCAGCGACCGCCAGTGTCTGACAGGAACTCCTTCATCACATTCAACGAGGTTGTATCGTCGTAAGGGTTGATGATGAAATCGAATGTCCGATCCTGCAGGTTTGCCAGCGCGCCGGTAATATCCGGAGCCCCGACTCCGTTAGACATAGCAGTAATCGTCAGTTCCAGGCCTGCAGGTGTGGACTCGCCTCCAGGTAAGCCGAGGAAGTTCAGGCGAATGTCGATCCCATTACCCGTAGCACCAAGATTCTTCGCGGTCAGGGTTACGGTATCCGTAGTCGCACTGGCGGTTACAGGTAGCGTGGTTTTTGCGTTAATCGCCGCGGCCAGAGAGGTGGCGATCGCTGCCACCGTATCTGTTGCTACAACGGTCAACTGAATGCGCTCACCAGCAATATAAAGGGAGATCACTCCGGTTGCCGTCGGTGCGCTGCTCACTTTAATGGTGCCGGTTGCAGCCACCATGGAATCGGAGTCTTCCTCCAGCGGCAGGATCCAGACTTCGGCTGCGGTATCATTTTTCTGATACGCCGCCATCATGGCCTGCAGAATTCCCCCTTTTCCTGTCAGCTCACCGACGGTATCCGAAGAGGAAACTCGCTGCGGAATACCAGGGAGGGTTGAGCCGGTACTGAGCATCCCACCGATAAGCAGGGTGCGCTGCGTGGCAGTGGCGTTATTCGCCATTGAGTTATCAAACTCAACGAAGAAAAGCCCTACCCGCAGGTTATCGGGAACACGAGCGAAAGGTACGGTCATTCATTTTCTCCCGCTTTTTTAGGTAATGATTGTTTCTCTGGCGCGCCCTCATCCTTTTTAGAGAGGATCACGTCCCCATCGCTCAGACGGCGACGCCAGAAAATATTGTCAGGTACTTCAGCACCCTCTTTAGGCAATGGGATGCCCTTGACGGGGCAGCGAACGCTGAGCCCGTTGTTCGGCTTAACAAACATGGATTACTCCTGAAGATTGAGGCTGATACCCGGTTTAACTGTGCCGTCTGGCATATCGACCGCAATATCCATGCCCTCAAGGGGAACCGACTGGACAGGATAAAAATCTTCCGGCCCCTGGTAATGCTCTATGTCGATCTCGAAAAGAAGCTGCCCCATATGGGCCTCTCCTTCTGAATCAACATTGATGGTTGAACGAACTTCCGCGTATTTCTGAATATTCCGCGTCAGTTCGTAGCTGTTGATCACCGCGCGCTCCACCTGCTCGCGAAGGCTTTCAAGCGCCAGCTCTGCCCGCATGGCTCCATCATCCACTGTATCGCCGTCATACTCCTGAACGCGCCCAGTGATCCTGACAGTGGTGAGGGTGGTAAAAGCAGGGGTATTACGCCCCTGTGATTTTTTCTGTTCAAAAGGCGTCTGAACCAACAACACAGGATACATATCTGGTGAAGTTGACCAGTCGCGTGGAGAGAATACGCGGTCGCCCGCGCTGGTTGTCCCGGTTAGTGCAGTGACAACCATTTGCCGTATCGCTGCTGAATTCATCGCGGTTTTACCACATTGAGGACAAGACGAGATCCGCCATGACTGTCGGGTTCGACGTTTGACACAACAAATAACTGATTGATGATGTGACCACCGACCGTCTTTATAAATACCCGGTCAGATACAGCAGGTTGCGATTTACCCAGCTTGCGAAATTCAGCATCGCGCACACCCAACATCGGGCTGGAGGTGTTAATTTCTGAATCGCCATCAAGGTTTTCAGCAACCTGCGCATAACCACGGTCAAAAATCCCGTTAATTGTAAAAGGAGTACCGTTACGTGGACGGTACTCGTGCTCATCGCCAAAGACATCATGCAGCGGACTCAGAAGATGAGAATCCCAGTCCACGCCCATGTCATTACCCTGTCGTAACTGAAACTGATGGCTGAGAAGCAAGAACTCGCTTACGAAGCACATCAACATCAGCAATAACGCCGGACTGCAGAAGACGCTCAGCATCTTTGCCGGTTACAGGGATGCGCATATTTTCGCGGTACATCTCCCCGTCATGACGAATGCAATTCCCTTTCAACACCACATACTCCTGCGATTCAGTGTCTCCGGATTTTTCGTCACCACCATCGTCATCAACAGACAATTCGGCATCATCTGTTTTGCTCAAAGGCTGTTTTTCCTGGGTGTTATCGCCAGCATTCAGGTTGTCAACGCTCAGGCCGTCTTTGGCAGATCCTTCTGCATTCAGATCATCAGCCAGCCCGGTATTAGGTTGTTTTGCCATATCAGACCACCGTTGCGCAGAGGGATGCATTTACCCGGCTCGGAATAACCAGCGGGGAGGATTGCATCAGGATAAGACGCTGGGCTGGATCTTCTTTCACCCAGGATTTTGGCGCATAAGCCAGCGGACCGTAGTTGAAAGCCGGGTCCAGGATAACGCCAAAGGCGCGGGTACCCATCAGATCGGCACCACTCATAATGACAGCGCCATCGGGGATCATAGGCTTCTCGACGTTGTCCAGCGGGTCAATAAACCAGTCGTTATATAACCAGAGGTCAAAGTTACCCCAGCGCCCTTTATAAATTGCGCCCTTCATTACCTGTGGGCCGGCGTTAATCTGGTTACCAAACGGGCTCAGCGCCGGGAATGTAATGGCGTTATCCTTGATGGTGGTATCCAGTCGGAATGCACGCCATGACTTATTCGTAAAGACCAGATCCGTGGCGACAGAGCCGGACTCTTTCAGGAAAGTAGTCTGCCAGATTTCAATGTCATCTGATGGCTGGGTATTGGTAGCGCCAGCTGCAACGGTCAGTGGCCATTTATCCGAGCCGCTAAGAGTGATGGTCAGATCCGAAGCACGCCCGAAATCCACCACCTTAGTTTCATAGCCCTCCCCGGCGACGGTTACGGTCCCAGACACCAGCGCACTCGCCGCCATCCATTCCAGACGACGGTTGATCATGTCAATCTGGTCAGTCATTTCAAACTGAAGGTTCAGCATTTCGCGCTCGGCAGCGGTATATTCCCCGCCAATACGCTCACCAATCTGGCGGCGGATAGGTTTGCGCAGGTCCGGAGCGCGCTTATCTTTGATGTATGCCGGTTTGAAGGTATTGGTCTGGTATTTACGGGATTCGACCAGCTTACCTTCCACCAGCGGGGAGACGAACGGCGCCATACGACGCAGGCCGACATCAACATCAATCGCCACTTCTTCAGTCTCGTAAGTCACGACATTCGGGAAGAAGCGATCGAGCAGCCAGTTCTGACTGGTTTTCAGGTTAGGAACAACCTGCACCAGCACGCTGGTATCAAAAATATTTTCCATATTCAGTCTCTTGATAGTGCCAGCCGCAGCTGGCAAAAAATTTAAACGAGCCAGCCCCTGCCGGTTAAAGCATTCGTCAGGAGAGCCGTGGGGGAAATCAGGAGGTGGTTACAGGTGCCTGGTCACTGTCTTTCAGGAAGATAGCCAGCGGTCGGAGCGCTTTTTTCAGGTCAGCGGTCGTCCAGGAGTTATCAAAAATAATTCGGTGCTGGTTGAATTCCCCCATCAGATACAGGCCGCCGTTCTGATCGGAAGACGATGCATCAACATCATCAACCAGAATAGCAACGGGTAACTGACTGCCATCTTCAGCCGTTTTCACACATTGCGTGTATTTCCCGCTGGCAGCCACCAGGCCCAGGACAGTACCACGCTTAAAGGCACCGCCCGTAATGATCCCGGTGTCAGTCACCAGCTGGAGCGTGCCAGCGACAAGCTGATCCGGAACAAACAGCGCGCTCTTCATGCCAGGCGCAAACGCATTCTGACCAAACTGATCCATTATTTCTCTCCTCTTGTGGAGTTGTAGAGGCCGGTCATTTTACTTACCAGCGCAGACTTTCCGGTCTCTTTCTGTCCGCTATCCGGATTAAGCCGGACCTGGTGGCTTTCCTGCATACGCTGATCGAGAGAGCGTTTACGGGATGGCTGAGATGCGGCTGCGGCCGGAGCCGAAGAGGCTAGGACATTAATTGCTGCCGCAGAACTCATCCCGGTATTGAAAGCCAGTGACGCGGCCAGTGAAGGATTCGCAGCTGCATGCTTACTGCCGAAAATACGGGCGCAGCGTTTACGCTCAGCAGCGCGTGCATTTTTTACCGCCTTACTCTCTTTGCGATCGTCGTCGCCGTCGTCTTCAGAATCATCATCTTCTGACGCATCCGGATCATCGCCGTCATCTTCAGCATCATCGTCGCGTTCGTCTTCTTCCGCGTCGTCGTCGCGCTCATCATCATCGGCATCATCTTCGCGCTCGTCCTCTTCCGCGCGACGAGCTTTCGCTTTTTTGGCTTTTTTATCCTCTTCTTCCTCAGAAGCGGAAGGGCCAAGACCAATGAGGTGAGCAAAACTAAACGTCTTTTTCTTTGCCATTTCAGGCTCCTGTTTTTTCAAGTAAGTTTTTGAACGCAGCGTCAGGAGGACACACCTCATCAGCCAGTCCAATTTCAACGCCATCAGCAGCCATAAAACAGGCGGCCTGGGTACTTTTTATAACCTTTGCGCTAATCCCCCGGTTTCTGGCAACAGTGTTCACAAACAATTCGCCCATGGTGTTAATGTCCTGCTGGATGGCGGCCAGAGCTTCATCTGACAACTCTCTCAGCGGCGAACCTTCAGCCTTGCGGGATCCATAGGTGATGATCGTAACTTTAAGACCGTCATCTTTAATCCGCTGCGTCCAGTCAAGGTGCATGGTGATCACACCCACAGAACCCACTCCGCCGGTGCGCGGAACAGAAATCCGGTCCGCTGCACTGGCAATGGCATACGCAGCGGAATAAGCGCTTTCCGTCAGAATGGCATGGATAGGCTTTTTCCCCCGGGAGCCGTAAATGACATCAACCAGATCGAAGCATCCAGCGACCTCGCCGCCGGGTGAGTCGATATCCAGGCAAATGCCCGAAATGTCGGGATCTTCCATCGCAGTAAGAAACGCCTGACGAATGCCGTCATACCCTGTCATTCCACTGTACGGACGCAGACTGCCCAGTTTTTGCACCAGCGTTCCGCATATCGGGATGACGGCGACACCCAGCACATTGTCATAACCCGGATCACTACGGGATTCACGTCCCCGGTTATCGTCATATCCGTACCAGTCATCCTCCATGGCAAGAGAAGATTCGATTTTACTGATACCAAATCGGTCCATTACGGATGCCATGATGACTTCGGCTTTACTCGGGTGCAGCGCCAGCGGGGTGTTAAATAATCGCTGGGCCAGATGGGGTAGATTCACTTTTCCTCCGGATCGGTAATGGTCTGGCTCGCAAACTGGTCAGCCTGTGCCCAGCTCGGAAGCGGTAATCCGCGTTTAAGACATGACTCAATTTCTCTCTGGCGCTGATCAAGCACTTCTTCCCAGTCTTCACCGACGTTTTCACCCACCTCAATCTCGAGGGTGGAAAGTCCGGCATCCAGACCAAGAATGGCGCCTTTTTTCTCTGCAACCGGATCCACCCAGCCGCGCCCTGGCCCCATCCAGCGCGCGCGAGAATACGCGGCTCTGGCGTCAACAAAATCAGGTGCGCCTGCGGGCAGGGGTAAATCCTCATTGTCGTGAACTTCTTCAACAAAGGCGGTGAGAATGGGCTGAGCGAAGCCGGTAGAAAAATCGTCCCGGCGGCGAGTCAGTGTTTTCCATGCCTCCAGCAACGAGGAGCGTGCAGAACTGTAGTTAACGTCAGACCAGTCCTGGGTGACCTGCTGTGGGGACAACCCTGTTCCTGAAGAAAAATTACGGAGAACAGCAGATTCGAAGACTTCAAAATTGCTGTAGGGCCGCGCCGCGTTAACCGTCGTGATTTTCTCACCAGGATAAAGAATGGGCATTCGGGCACCATTCTGAAGTGTCAGACGCCGATCGTTATGGAACTCAACACGCCCGTCCTGATAAGTGCCTAACTCCGACTCGTCATAGGTCTCGCCCAGGGCAGACTGAACCATCGCAGGGTCATAGGGTGACTCAATGTAAGCGGCAAATATGGCATTAAGAATTGCTGCCTCAAGCTCACTCTGGTCATACTTCACCAGCATTTTCAGACGCTGAATAACCGGAGTCAGGATGCCGTTACCACGGTGCTGCGCGCCACGCTCATGATCAAAATCGTGAACCACATGCGGGCGGCCCCAGTCAGTTTCACGCGGGATACGCTGCCACGTCATGGTTTTAGCCCCGCTCCACCAGTCACCGATATGGGCCTCCCTGATGTGGTAAGCAACCGGCGCACCGTCCGCATCAATTTCAACGCCACCACGGACATTTGGCATATCGAAATTCTGCTGAGGATTACTGAGGCGGTCAGGATCGACAATCTGTACCGTGGTGGCGTAACGCCCTCTTCCGGGACCAAGCCTGTCAGTTCTGTACTGGAGAATGGCCAGAGCATCCCCGTCAATAAGCTTGTGACGAAATCCCAGGCGTAACATCTGCGACACGGTGAGTTTTCGTTCAACATCACAATACCGGCCAGGATCGTTACTCCAGGTCCGCCAGTGCCCGTCCAGTGCTTTTCCGTACTCTTCCGCCCAGGACGCATCAAACGCCTTGTTTCCGGTGATCATTCTGAGAACACGGTAATCGGGTTTCATGATGGGGCGGAAGTTGGCACCAACCGCATTATCCAGCAGACGTGTGACCGCACCGTTTGCCCAGCCGTCATTACGGACCAGATCGCGTGCGCGGGACACGATGCGATCCCGGTAAATGTTAATTTCATTGTCCGGGGACCACAGCGCGGGTTGCCAGTTCGCCAGTTGATCGCTGAAAGAGTCAGCTGCGTCATAAGGTACGCGGCTCCCCCCCACCAGCATAGAGGGACGCTGCTGTCGCAACGGCTGCCCATCAGAGCCCAGTATCTGTACTTTATTCATCAGAATCTAAACCTCGCTGGTTTCCGGGGACGAGAGATAATCCCCAGTTGCGCCTGCAGAAGTTGAATCAGGGCCAGCAGATCAGCCAGGGTGCTTTGCTGATAGGACACTGATCGCGTCCCGTCTCCCTGCGTATAGGAAAACGAAACACCGTGGCTCCCGGTTGCTAAATCAATGTACGCCTGCTGAGCTTTCGCAAGCGCATCCCTGAGCTGATCGTCAGTCATTGCGCCGGCAAGCAGGCTGGTGTTCCGGTTGAACATGATTTTCCTTATTTCGGCAGGAGTTGCGATATTCGCTTACGTTTGACCGGCGCTGGTTCTTCAATAACCGCACCCGGCAGCTCGTAATTGATTTTTTCTTCCTGTCCAACTGGCGCTGGCAGGAACTTATCCGGATCGGCTTCGAGGTTGGCGGCCCGGACGTTGAGTTTTAACCCCATATGTTTGAGACCGCACAGCGCGGCATAGCTGTAAACGAGGCAGTCAAGCGCTTCGTTAGCTCGTCCTGGTATTGCTTCCCAGATACTGTACCGCTGCCCGGAAATGACTTTGTAAACCAGTCGCTCCGCCAGCAGCTGATTGAAGTACCCGAGATCGCGATCGTCAGGAAAATGCATATAACCCGCAGCGGCGGCGCCAGGTTTGGGTGGCTCAAGATGCAGGCGACCGCGTATCACGTCTTTCGCTGAGTTAACCCCCAGAATGACAGGGCGGAAACTGGCTTTGCTTTTCGATGATGGTCGTTTGGTCGGCCAGACAGGATTGCGTTTGCCTCCCTGTGCAGACTCCCCCTTAATTGCCCAGACACGACGGCCAAGACGCTCTTTGGCGAATTCGTATACCTTCTGCGTATGGTGGCCGCCGGAGTCCATGCACGTTGCCATGATATTCAGGCCGCGCCCGTCACCACGTCGCCAGATCTGTTTCAGGTATGCATCCAGTCGCTTCCAGGGTTCTTCCGTCTCAAGGTCACCATAAATAACGTCATGCGCGACCGACCACGATTCTTCATCTCTCCCCCAGCCGGTGATCGTAATTTCGAAGCGATCGTCCTGGGTATCAACTCCAGCTGTTAACAATGCCACCCCGTCCGGAACGACGGCCGGAAATATTTCCCGGCGCGCCAGCAGAACATCAACAGGGAGCTGTTTCCCATGATTAGGTCGGTGCGGAAGCCCCATCTGGGTATTCCACCACGCCTGTTCCTTATCCGGATCGCCCTTCGCATCGATATATTTTTTCGCAATATCCGACGGCTTATCTTTTTGCCAGGGGCTGAAAAGCTTGGATGCCTGGTACCCCGCGTGGTGGTTATCGACTGCCTCCTTTCCACAGGAGGGGCAGATTGCGCGATAGACCGCATGCCGTTCCGACTCTGACCATTGCCAGACCTTTTCAACGCTGCCCTCGTCTGCCGCCCGCCAGGCAAGGTCATAATCCATCAGCGGTGAGTGCCGCTCCCCGCAGCACTCAAATGGGCGCGTCTGATGCCATCGAATAGTGTGCAGAGCTCTGAGGCGCTGTCCTTCGGACCAGCCACTACCACAGCATTCGCAATAGAGCATCGCCGATTTAGTCAGGTGTTTATCTCCCTCTTTCGGCCACTGAACGTGTTTGAAAAAGTCGGGGAACTGGCGGTGGCCACAGTGCGGGCAAACCACAGATGCCCGGCGCTGATCGGAGTCGGCGTAGCTGTCAGCAATGCGGCTCTCATCCTCCACCGTCGGCGAACAGGCGCGTACAGACAGCCAGGTCAGGCCAAATGTCGCTGTACGCTCTTCGGCCAGCGCAATTGGATCGCCTTCGCGGGTTATCGGGTACTTGTCCACTTCATCCGCCAGCAGGACACGAATCGGACGACGCGCAAGGTTATCAGGGCTACCAGCACCCGCCAGCGCCAGAAATCCGCCAGTGAACGCCTTGTAAAGAATGGTTTCTTTCGAGCTTTTCTGTTTCGAATCACCGATGATTTTACGCAGTACCGGCGTCACCCTTACCAGCGGGCTAATACGCTCTTTCGAAAACTGTTCAGCGGCTTCTTCTTTCGGCTGCAGCAGCAGTATCGGACAAGGATCGAGGTGGGCAAAATAGCCAAAAAGGTTTTCCAGCAGTGCTGTCTTCATCAACTGGGTACAGCACATTACAGTGATGATATGAACCCCGGACTCCGTCGCGGCAAGCATCGGTCCGCGGGCAATTTCTACCGTCGATGTTTCCCAGTTTCCCGAAGTGCTCCCAGCCTCTTTTGCCAGCTTACGATAGTCATCTGCCCACTGCGGCACACTGATACGCGGCGGGGGTGTCCAGCCTTTGCGGACGCTTAATTCAAGACGCTCAATCTTCTGCCGGGTTAAACTCTGGCTCTCCGAGGACTGAGATGTGTTTGTGGACATGTTCAATCAGCACCTCTGTCATCCTGTCCGCCGGTACATCCAGATCAGCAGCCATTAGCGGCGCCACCCTGGACGGCCAGTTAAGCCAGGCATCACGCTGTTGGCGAAAGGCGTTGAATAAAACCTCCTCGGCTGCTGTCAGCTCAATAAGCTGGCCGCTGTCTTTTTCATACTGCAGCTTTGCCTGCAGGGCCATGTAATTCTCGCGGATACGTCCCGCTTCCTCTCTCGAAAGATCTGCCCCTTCAGTGAGCATTATCTGGCGGACAGTTTTATTGATTTCATCACCGTCATCATCGTTATCGCTAACGACGGGAGTTTTCTTTTTCTTCGCGTTCGAGGCGCGCGGGTCTTTGCCATCGCGGTTTTTCTTCAATGCCGCATCGCTGGCCTCTACGTCAATCAGGTCTCCGTCCATCACAATGAAGCGCCCGGCTTTAATCCACCGACCAATTGTTTTGCGATCCACACCTGAATGTTGTGCGTACTGACTCTGGTTCATCGTGGTCATGGGACATCACCTGGGACATTTTCTGGGGTGGGACATTCGCCTGGGACATTTTTGCCATGTCCCACCAGAATGTCCCACTGGAATAAACTGGAATAGCCAGAGCTGGCGAGGTGTCCGTAATGATCGCCAGAGGTGGGACATGGGACACAAATCTGAAAGTTGTAGCTAGGAAAACACCGCGGCGCGCAATGCCCGTACCTTACAAAAGTCTCAGGAAGGACCCATTTTTTTAATGGCTTCGACCATTCGCTCCGACTATGATTATTCCTATTCAATACAAGGAGAATGTAATGGGTAACAATATAATCAAAATAACTTTCGTAGCCGCAGTGCTGGCATCACCAATTGCTCATGCCCAGTGGGTGACTAATACTGAAGATGACCTTTTCTCTGGTGGTAAGAAAGCAATGATGCTTGGCGAAGTTTCATCCGACAATGGCGCCATTGTGTTTGACTGCACTAAAGAAAAGCTATCGGCGGCATACGTTGAAATGGATAAAAGCACCGAATCACTATCAGAGGTACCAATGGACCTGATAATGAAGGTCGACGGGAATACCGCAGTGAAGCTCGATGCTACCCTTTCAAGACGTAATGTTCAGAGCCTCCAGATTCAATCGGATGACGCGGACCAACTAAAAACAGTGCTTAAGCAGCTTCAGGGGGCGAAATCCAAAGTGTTAGTTGGTGTGCAAACAAAGGATGGCGGAAACCAGCATTCCATGTCAGCCAATGTTTCTGGATCGACAACTGCAGTAAACAGCTTCATAAAAGCTTGCGAAATTAACTTATAAGTTACTGCTTTTATTTTGCCGTCCTGATGGCTTCTGCTATCGCCTGATTTAAAGCAGACGGTAGCAGTGCGTTCGCCATGGTACGGGCCCTATCCATATACCCCAGCACTGGAGTCACAGGTAGCGCATCACCAAACCGGATCAAAAGCTTTGGAGAACGCTGTTTACGTTTCGGCCTTCGCGTCCCATTAGCGGAGCGCTTGGCCCGTCGCTTCTTAGCTTTCATCGGCTTCTTACGCTGCCAGACAGCGTTAATGCCATCCACCTCACCTACGAATACATTTTCCTTTGCTTTAAGCTGTGAGAGCTTATTGCGCGGCATGTTGCCGTATTTGTTCAGTTTGACGTTCTTGGGGTTCAAAAGAGCCTGGCTATTGAGCTTGTGCTCTCCACCAAACTCGAATGGTTCCAGATAGCCAGCCGCAGTATCACGGACAAAAACCTTTGCGGTCAGGTTGTTCTTTCTCGCAGCAACCGAACCAACTGATTTAACAGTAAACGGTGTAGGGCTCTCCAGATGACGTTCAAACGCTGTTTTCTGTGCCGTCTCTATCTGGCGTACAACTTTGGTCATAGCCTGAGCTGTCGCAAATGGAATTTGCTTTTGCATTTGATTCAACTGCTGAATAAGGTTCTTAAGAGCAGCCATAATTTCTTCCCCATGCAGAAACAAAAAACCGCCCGGAGGCGGTTACAGTGTTTTATATGGCTTAGGCTTGGGATCGCAATGCTGGATGTGGGACTTAATCACATCATCGCTTGGCTTATTCCCATGGCAGCCAACCAGATAAATTTCATCACCCAGTTGATATTCGAAAACCTCAAACTCTGCATCCTCGAAGATCGGGGTACCCCCAGAGCTTTTAAGAAGTCGAAATGTCTGATCAGGAGCCTTAATAACGGGACTGTAACCCTCAAGATCCCAAACATCGCCTTCCCATCCAGCACCAAACAAAATTATTGTCAGCATATTAACCTCTCATCACCGGAACGAATTAATTATACCAACAACAAAATAACCTATGCAAATCAGTTAATTATGTCAACCACAATGAAATCGCAATTATTTTTCCATTATCAAGCCCACCCGTAGATGGGCTTTGTAATGGATAGCCGTTGCTCAGTTCTCGTAATGCTTTGATTTTTCCGATAACGCAGTTTTGCGTTTGCCATCAGCACGCGATATCGAGAGTCAACTGCAGTTGCTCGCGCCAGTACTCAACATTTGCTTCAATAACCGGCTTATCCCATCGCCAGCGAGCCATCTCTCTTGCCCCATTGCTGGCTTTTGATTTCCGGTCATCGCGAATGCGACATGCTTGCTCATATTTCTGCTGCTCAGTCAGTTCACCGCGAAGCAGACTATCAATGTGCAGGTCGCACCATACGGAGAATTTCGGATCGCACCATCTTGCAAAGGCAACTGATAACTTTGGATGCAGCCATGTTCCGCCGCCCCTGTCCTTTCGTGCCTTGCTTGTTTTTACATACCCGGAATCACGGGTATGTAGAATTTTCGATGGCTCACCTGAATAAACCTCATCCATAGCTCTAACGTATTCGAGAGTTTCAGCGTTGGACAACCAGTGATCCAGACGTTTCCCGAAACGTTTTGCAATATCAGTGGCATTAATCCAGCCATCAGTATTGAAGCGGATAGGTTCGCCTTTGTAATTTAGTGGAACGATATTCATAGCGTCTTACCTTTTAGAAAGATGAGCCTGTTCGCACAGAAAAGCCGCCCCGAGATGGTCGCCACCATATACGGCAGTTCTCAGGCTCAGCTTTCTGAAAGACTCGGGATTGTTACGCGCTGCGATGCGCGGTTTACTGCAGATGTAAAAAAGCCCCGCATAGGCGAGGCTGGAATCAGACAGGGGGGATTAAGACTGGATATTCCAAATCATTGCGTTACCGTTATGATTTTCAATGATTTTTGCCAGTGGTGCTCCACCAAAAGAATGCATGTAGCTGTGATGTATAGTCAAAACCAAATCTTGAAGTACTTGATCACTTTCAAGTTCGGTAACATTCAACCCAATTTTCTGCGCCTTATCAAAATGAATATGACGCGAGTGGGTATAGGTTGTGTGATGGTTGTTTAACTCTGAACAAACATGTGTTGCTTTTGATTCTGCCTCAGGATCATTATCAAACATGCCTGTCATAAGCCAATGCTTAACAATCTCATTTGCCCATTTGATTGCTTTCTCACACTCGCCGATGATCGTCGGGTTTAGCTTTTGAAGAATGAACTGCCACATCTGAACAGCTGCGGGATTTTGAAAAATTTCCGTCTGCGCACGATTCCATTCTTCAATGATGGCATGGGTGGAGAAACCGTTGAACTGAGGATCAATTGGGCCAATGTTGGACTGTTTACCCATGATGATTTCATTGGCACAACATGCAAGCATAGTTCCGCAGGACATTGAAATCATAGGAACAATTGCTCTGATGTTAGTTCCAAACTTCGACCTTAAGTAATGCCCGATTGATTCCAAAGCGGCAATATCACCACCTGGAGTATGAAGTATCAAATCCAACCCTTTTGATACATCTAAACCATTGATGGCTGTCATCAACCCGTTCTTATCATCATCAGTCATCTGAGTAAGATGGCGTACTTCTGCACCACCATGCTGTAACCACCCTGAGTAATATGTGATTACATTTCTTCCAGTATGATTCGAAAGTTGAGATAAGTATTTACGGCGAACCTCATCCATAGGACTTTTATGGGCGAGAGCCGTTATCTCGCCCAGTACGTCGCTCCAATTAGGCATAAATCAGTACGTGTAAAGTTGATGACTTGTAGTTTGGTTTTGCTTCGATTGTGTAGCGGTACCTTGTGAGTACCAAACACCTGTGTTTCCACTCGTACTAGTTTGCTGTGCCATTACACGAGAAGCGAAGTTGTTAACAGTTTCACCAGTCAACATTTCTGCCGGTTTGATATTGTAAACATCGTAGAACTCAGCTGGGGTCATAATGATAGCTCCTTTTATAGCGCTACATATAGTGCCTGTGCCAAGGGGGACATACTATATGTGCCATTGTTGTCATATCTAAATGTGCAAAAAGCCTCAAAAGAGGCTTGAAAAAGATGCAAAAATACTATCTATGACGTGACTATAGCTACTTACCCACAGTTTATACAAGCCAAAAATGCTAAATTCAGATAATCCTATTCGCTGAAAAACTACACAAAAGCTACGTTCATCTTGTCATTAGATAACGTCAGTAACTTTCACTGGATCTAAGCCATTGGTGAAAAAGCTAATTGCATGATGAAGCACTGTAATGTAGCAGTTGAGGTTGTTAAATGAGAATCACCCTAACAATGTCAACGGACATTATTCATTTTCGTAACTTCTCAATCTCTCGTATACCCGCCAGGTTATTGTTGCCCTTCTCAATAACAGCCAGCAAAGGTTCAATCCAGAGGACGGCCTGGCAATACGTCATTGAGCTGGCGGCAGCGGTACTATCATCGGTTGCGTTAGTGTTCCCGGTATCGGGGTGCATTGCGCTGGCACGTAAACGGTACGCGTATTTGAGCAGCCCACCAGCGACATCAGCAGGAACAGGCAGATCACAGGTCTTTTCACGTCGGAGAATCTCCCGGTATTCGATGACAGTTTTCTCAGTACCGGCATCGATCAGCGAGTTAAGGCGGTTGGCGTTCTCTGCTATCTGGTTAAACCGATTGAAGTTGAAAGCCTGTGTAGTTATCACCGTCGCCTGCAGCGCGTTATCATTACGTAATACCCGATTCTCACTCTGTTCTGTTTCAAGAGCTGAGCGGCTACGAACCAGTAATACGCTAAGCACTGCAATAATGATTACGACAGCCACCAGCAGAACCGCAACAATCGTAATTTTTCTGGGTTTCATCAGAATACCCCCGGAACTGATACCGGAATGCCAGGGTTAAGCGGCCCGAGTCCATCCCCCAGAACCTGAGGTTTCTCTGCCCACAGGCAAACTTCACGCTCAATCTCACGCCTCGTGATTAAACCCTTCCACTGTTTGTCACCAGCATAGATCCAGCGCCGCAGTTGTTCGCATGCGCCTTTCGAATCACCCTGGTTGATTTTTCGTAACAGTGTGGAGGTTTTGAAGTTTCCCGCGCCTACGTTATACGCAAATGAGTACAGCGCCCCTCTCATCGTTTCGGGGATCGGAGCATTGATATATGGGTTAATCTGTCGGGCGACAATATTCAGGTCTTTATCCAGCAGCGCCTGGCACTCTGCTTTGGTGTAGGTCTTGCCGAGGATAATATCTTTACCAGTATGGCCCCAGCATACAGTCCACACTCCAACAACATCCCGATAAGGCTGATAGCGTACACCTTCAAGGCCATCATTACCCGTTGGGCCAGTAATCAACGCCGCAGCGATAGCAATAGCGCCAGCGGGTATCGCTGCAATAACGCTATTCTTCAGCTTTGGTGGCATAGCCATTGCGCCGATCCTCCCGTTCTTTCCAGCGGAAATACCAGTTCACTGCACAGGTAATAACAGTGCATGCGATACCGACAATAATTGCCCAGTCGCTCAGGCTTAACCCCGCAATTCTGTCGGCCAACATCCAGGACACCTCTTTTGCTGTTTTAGCTGTTTCGGCATATGCCTTCGCTGATACACCGCAGCCGGTCAGCGTGGTTCCTGTTCCATATGAAAGTCTGCTGTAAATGGTGCTCATTCTGGTCATAGCCTCACCTCCGATTTTTCGGATGGCGCTGTGTGTGTGTGTTTGAAAAGGGTCAGGCTTCACGGGCTGGATTTATCAACAAAGCACGTAGCGGATGATTCCCGTGAGCCTGAAATTGATGAATATGTCTGAAATAACTAGACCATTAGTAAAACAACTCGATAAATGTGGTTAAATGAGACTACGTTCTCACAACTTAATTAGTACCAATGATTATCAAGCCCTGCCCCTACTGCGGAAAGTTAATTAACCCAGAATCACTTGTGTGTAGCCACTGCCGGATAGTGAATCCTTTTGTGAAGGCCAGCAGAAGAGAAAAAGCGAAGAATGTATTAGTAATCGCTCTCGTTGCTGCTTTTTTAATTTGGATGATTCTCTGAGTTGCCAGTTTTCAATGAAGATAATGCGGGCAAAAAAAGCCTGCTCGGACGAACAGGCATGAAAAATAACAATACCGTCAAGGAGGTGGCGCCGGGTGCCTCCCGGTGAGCATGTCCCAGTCGACATGGCCCGCGCTGCATTTACAGATCACTGTAAGTGACTGGTCGCCCCTCCGCATAGGGGGATTCACCACACTAAAAATTTAACATCTGATGAAACTCGTTTCAATGCTCTACGACGATGTGACAGGGGTATTGATGCAATGCAAATAGACCTACTCTCGGAGCAAGGATAACAACTTTTCCGTACTCTCTTCTGTAAGTTCGAAGTGGATCAATTCTTCGCCATTCTTGAGAATGTAGAGTTCTTTACTCCCTTTATCATCAGTAGTGATATCAAGGGCATAAATATCAGGCTTGCATAGCGTAATGCCGCCTGTCGTAACTAGCGTCTTATTAACGAGGTGACTCATGGGGATACTCTCCGAACTGGATTCTTTACTGGAAAAAATCCCACTGTGGAAAAGGTTAAAAACAGTACCCGACGAAGTGGATCGTCTCAAACAGCAGGTCGCCGAGCTTGAGGCATACATCAAATCCAGCGGTGGGGAGAAATGCCCCAGATGCTCACAGATGAGCTATAGCCTTGACCGAACCGTAGATGACCCCGATTTCATTGGGCTGGGAGTTCAGAGAGACTATTACAAATGCTCCAGCTGTGGGTACGAAACCTTTAAACAGCGCTGAGATTGCAGAAACGACAAAGCCCAAGGCGTTAACCTCGGGCTTGTATTTTTGCTCACTTTCGAGCCGTTACGTTGCTTTTAAAGACTGCCGCTGTCTAACTGCTTTTTACTGATGGCTTGCCGACCAACTTTTTTCAAACTTCATGCCGCCACTTAAAGTTAAGGCAGCATATCAAAGTAGACTCAAATATGACGCATTTAATCCAGTTTTGCAAGACTTGAGTCTAAATTTGTCGCCTTTTGTTGTGAACGTGATCGCGTTACCTGCAAAAGAGAATCGCTATCAAGGCGCCGCAAGGTGGTTTTCATCTCCTCCCACCGTTCTGTAAACGTTTCTGACCAGTTCTTCGGGGTCACTCCGACCATGGCGGCAAGCTTTTGGTATTCATACGTCTCACGCCCTGCCAGCTCTGCTTTCACGTCCTGAGCCGCGAGCCAGACAAGCTTCTTCAGGCGCTCCATCGTTTTGCCGGCCACCTTCTTCGCGCCGAGCTGCTCCCGGAACTCTGCCCACGCCCATTGAGTGATTTCCACCTGATAGCACCAGCGCACGTTCTCGCTATAGTTCCATAGCAGCCACGCTTTCTGGTGTTCTTCGAGTGACATCAGTGCGCGGCGCCACGATGCGCTGGAGTATTCAACCGGCTGCACCAGGGGAATATGCGAACCCTTGGCATGCGACTGCTTGCCCGGTATTGGCGGGTTATCCAGCGTAATCATTTCCCCGGTCACTTCATCCAGCACTCGAGGCTTTTTACGTTTAAACGTTCCCGTATCGAACTGCGCGTTTTCAAGCCACGCCATCAACTGCCCTTTCGTCGCACCACTTAAATCGGCGGTGGCCACCATCAACTGCTGGCGCACGTATTCGAGAAATTGAGTATTCATACTGCACCGCCTATGGTTTTGATGTAGTTCTTCAGTATCCGGTAGTCCGTTAGCACAGAGCCGGGAAAGTGGTATAAGCGAAGCCGCTGCCAGCGAACGCGGAGGTGATCGGAAAAACAGGATTCAAATGTCATACGGCCTCCAGCCCGGTGATTGTCAGTTCCAGCTTTCCACCTTTGGTAACGGGCATCTTCACAACGCGATAATCAACGACCTGAGCATCGTCCAGCCAGAAACCTGCTTTGGTGAGTGCGTCAAAAGCGGCCTTTTGCAGATTATCCAGGTCACGGCGACGGCGATCCGGCATGTGGCACTCAATGCGGATTTTCACAGGCATAGCCAGACCGATATCCAGCATTGCGTTTTTAATGATTCGGGCGACGTTATCGCGGTATGCCTGCCCTTCTGCGCTGATGTGCGTGCGCCCGCGATTATGGCGGTAGTAGCGGTTATTGCTCGGCGGCCAGGGCAATGTGATGTTGTAAGTATTCACGCCTTGATTACCCCCTCTTTCAGCCAGATAACCTGCGTTCTCGCCATACCTTCCAGCGCGCATTCTTTAGCATACTCAGCATCGACAAAATGTGTACGGCGGTCGATCTCGTCGTGACAGGCAGAGCATGCAATGGTGGCAATCAGATCAGGCGGTTTGATTCCGGTGCCACATAACCCGGCCAGGCGAATGTGCGCCAGTACAGACGTTTCCGGGTTACCGTTGCAGACGCCGGGAATTCGAACCTGACAATCACGACCACGAGCCTCTTTGCGTAAATTTGCCATGCTCACCCCCACGCCTTGCTTTGCCATACCCGGCTCGGGCGAGGCGCGTTATCGCCTTCCGGCAATTGCGCGCTGACGGTCCAGGTGATGTTGTCGCGATTCAGGCTGCGCTCTGTCTTTACACCGCGCGCCCGGTATTTCTCCACCAGCTCGTCGGCCTGATCGGTTGTGCATTCGTGATGGTGGAACCAGGAATATTTCATCGCCATCACCCCGCAAAGCTCATGAGCTGCGATGCGGCGTTTTCCGCTTCTCGCTGAGTCTTGAATGCCCGGGACAATACCCAGCGCCACAGAACATCGAGCGCGGCTTTGTACAGTTGCTGGAACTCGGTTTCGTCCATGTTAGCGAAGGCAATACTGCGGGGATGTTTGCGAAGTGTTCCGTCAGGAAGCTGAATAGCGTCATAGTGACCAGACTCGACAATTACCCAGGCACGGTACGCGTCAAAGGATTTACACAGGCTGATCCCATTGGTAATTCGGCGACTGGCTACCTGCTCCAGATACCGCTCGGCAGCATCCAGAAGTGCACCTTCGTTTCCACCAAATGCCGCGAGGAATTTAGCGTACCCGGTCACCAATTTTCGTTCGTTGGAAGAGATCGCCCCTCCAGTGGGTTCCCAATATTCAAACCCGAGATTCAGGAGCGCAAAGAAACGGCGATGGAATGCGGGATTCCTCACCTGCCGGAACTCGGCCACCAGCACGGCGCCGAGTTTGATTTTTGATTGCAGAATATCGCTGGTCTCCGGCGTCGCGGGGATCAGGATTCCTGAGGACTGCTTGATGAGTTGTAGTTCGTGCGCCATGGTTCCCCCGTGGCGCATCAAGTTGTCAGTTGTTCAGGCTGACACTGACATTATGTACAGCTGATAATGGAAAATCAAATGTTGCTTTTAGCTGAACTGATTAATATTTGTAGCGGTTTTCAGGAAGAAATGCGTATTCGTAAGTGAAGTTGAACGCCTCACTTTCAGTGTTAAATCGGCGCTCGGTGATATCACTCCAGTGTCCCCTGAAATACTTCTGAGCCCCCCACTTTCCCTCGAATGGGAATACAGCATACGCACCGACATACCGGTTATCAGCATGCGGATCTGGATATGACTCGCGTTCTGCCAGAACGTAAAACTTGATGCCGCTTACAATGAGGCAGCCCATCACTTCTTCTCGTTCTGCGCGGCCATATCCAGGTATCGCGGGTCGGATGATTTCGGTAGAGTCAGGCTTTGCTCTCGGTAGTAACGAACTCGCTCCATGAAGTATTCACGCAGATGATCTGGCTGCTCACGAGCTACCTGCTCAGCGATAACCGGCATGTTCAGGCGCTCTTTGTACGCTACGCCACTGGCAGCCAGGTCCACGTTAGCCTTGTCCTGCTCTTCTTTCGATTTTGCTGCGATATTAAAATGTGACATTAATCTGCTGTTCTCCCTCTTTTTTTCCTCGTTTCGTAAGGAGACCTGTAACCATCTACAGGGGCCACATCATCAGCCTCAAAGCGCTTAGCGTTTGCTATATCGGATTGAAGCCAGTGTTTTTTATATCGCTTCCTCGCCGCTTTGTATTTTTCGGCAGGTGTCATTTCTTCGTTTGACATAAAAAATCCCCTTGAGTTATGGAGGGGATTATAGGTCAGGCCGCGATTTGTTTCGACTGGCATAGTTCCGGCAGGTTAGCCCTCACCAGTGCTACAGCGAACGGGGGCACAGCCAAAAATAAAAACCACCTAACCTGGTTGAAATTCGTTCAATTTTATTTGCAGGTAAATTGCACTACATCACCCTGAGACATTTGAAAGAATCGGTAATCACCATCTCCACGTCTTTGTATAATATTGCCCTCTTTAGTCGCACCAGATGGGTATGTCTTTCCTTCCGGTTTTTCTGGCCTAATCTTGCTTGTGGTGTAAGAAATGGTCCCAAAGTTAACTGTTATTGAATTTCCGATGTCAGTTATATTTGCCTTTACTTCGCCGGATTTTACTTCATTTGAGGTCATACTCCTTGCTATTCCAGAGCATACATATTCCTTTGCTTCAACGGCATGGGGCATAAGAAAGCCAATTCCTAACAACGTGATCGCCAAATATTTCACTTTATCTTCTCCTTGATGAGTCCCCCTCGATACTTTGGGAGGGATTATACAAAAGAAAAGTGTGGTCATGGCTATTTTTGGTAATGTTATTCGATGATAATTCACTTTATTTTTTAAATCATAATGCTATATTTCTTTCACCCCTTGCTTGCAAGGTACAACGGAGGGTTGGCCGAGTGGTTGATGGCACCTCACTGATAATGAGGCGTACGGGCTATAAACCCGTACCGCGGGTTCGAACCCCGCACCCTATTTAAGGGGTCGACAAATGTCGGCCCCTTCTTCGTTTTATACATCAAATTTGGCTCTACCCGCACCGCATTCCTACCTGCTAAAACTTCATCAATCACCTGCCATTGCGTAGCCGAGATTACCGCCGTCGCTTTGTGCTGCTGCTTTTATGAGTATTTCCTGTATCTCGTGCAGACGATCGAGTGATACAGGACCGTTCACCGGGTGGTTGTTAATTGTCATGGTTAGTCCTTCACAAAGATAATCCAATGGGTTTTGTCGTTCTTCCCAGTACGCTGACCAATTGCAGGTTTCACGTCAGTAAGAGCTAAAATCTGGCTAACCGGGATCTGCGTTTCGTTCCATTTGAAAATAAGCACGCCGCGCGGCCACAGCACCCGAAACGCTTCTTTGAAACCGGCGCGTAAGTCAGAGCGCCACGTTTTTTTTGTTCAGTCGCCCGTATTTTTTACCCATCCAGGCAGACTGGCCCACGCGCTCGAGGTGCGGCGGGTCAAACACCACAACCGGAAAAGAAGAATCAGCGAACGGCAGTGAACGAAAGTCTGAAATCAGGTCTGGACTGATAACCAGGCGGCGACCGTCGCACAGTTCGTGCTCTTCGGCGCGAATATCAGTGAACACGGCGCGGGTGTCCTGCTTGTTGAACCAGAACATGCGGGAGCCGCAGCACATATCAAGAATCGTCGTGTTGTCGGTCATACTGATGCTCTCCCGTAAAACGCCAGTACACGCTGCATAGCCGGACTTGTGCGGCATACGGATGTGACCATGTTTTTTCTCACTTTCGATTTGAGTTGCTTGATATTCTGCTCGCCACCGGGCTGAAGCGAATAGACCGGGCGATGCGGCTCGCCAGTGCGGATTACTACCGTTTTGCGTACTAGGTGAAGCAGCAGGTTGTGTGCCTTCTTGCAGTCGCATCCCAGCAGGCTCTGAACCTGACGAGGGGTTATGGTCTGGTTAACCCGAAGGAAATCGACGATTGCCCACAGTGATTTGCTTGCCATAGTGATTTGCCCTCGAAGTTATTTAACGATCCGGAGATGGCTAACGTTCTTGCGATAGCTGCCCCAGTCAAAGTTCACCCACATTCCGCCATCCATCTGGAGACGGTCGATAACCCGCGCACCCAACGCCACGAGAAGCTCGTCGTGGTTCAGGTTTGTCAGGATCCCCACCGGACGCATCGACGACAGGCGACGGTCGATAACCTGATTCAGAATGACTTTCTCGCCGTTACTTCCACGCTGAATACCGACTTCATCCAGCACCAGCAGATCGACTTTGCAGAGGTCATCCAGCAATGCGGCCTCTGACTGACCACCGTCGTAGCACTCGCGAACGCGTAGCATCAGGTCAGGGATAGTGACGACCAGCACGCTATGCCCGCCAGAAAGCAAATGATTTCCGATTGCTGCAGCGAGATGGTTTTTCCCGGTACCAGGGCCACCGCTAAACACGAAGCTCGCGAACCCAGCACCGAAATTCTGTGCGTAGCTCTTTGCCATCGTGAAGGCTTTGCGCTGCCCTTCCCCGGATACATGGTAATTCTCGAAAGTGCAGCTGCGGTGCAGGCTTTGAATTCCTGAGCGACCGAAAATTTTCTCTGTCCGGGCTTTCTGATTCAGCCTGTCCAGTTCTTCACACCGCTTCAGGCCTTCTTCCCTCTGCCATGCCAGCAGCTCTTCCGCGCTGGTGAACTTCGGCTGAACTCCTGGCGGAATGAGTTTCTTCAGGCGCTCAAGAGCGCTGCCAGAATTAACAATGTTTTTCACCGTTACCCCCTGAACCCGGTCGGGATGGTTTTATCTGGCTCAGAAATTCGGTTGGGATCTCGCTGTCCAACATGGACGGTCCTTTGGCCGTGACCACGCGATTGCAACAGACTGTTGGCAAAGGTCTGCTCCCAAGCCAACTGGTGTTTAACCTTGCCGTCAGGTATCCAGTAATCACGGAATTGCTGAAGTTCTTCAGCGGTGTAACCCGGCTCAGTGCCGACGTTCTTACCCCAGAGCGCAGCCTGACGCACGAAGTCTGGAGACGGGGTCCATGAGTCAGTGATCGGAAATTTACCCAATGGGCCAAAATCCAGACCGGGCCCAAAATCCTCGTTCTGAGGTTTGGGAGGGATAGCTGGCAGAGGTGGGTGATTTCCAGAAATATCATCCCCAGAATGACTTCCGCCCGCGCGTTCTCTCTCTGGGTTTAGATCTTCTCTTCTCTTCTCTTCTCTGTGGTTACGCGTTACGTTATTAGTAACGTAACGAGTAACGTTACTTTCCTGGAGTTTTTTCCGCTCACGAAACTCCTTCTGGCGCTGCGCATTTGTCTTGGCCGTAGCTGAGCGCATATCACCTGACGTATTGTATTCATTGAAGTTTGGAAGAATGACGCAGTTATTCTCCGCATCATAAATGGCCCAGCCTACGGTTGATAATGCAGCCCCAAAACCGGGTACTCCGACAATATCATCAATATCAGACAGGTCTGCATTTTCAAATACACCGTTACGCGAGTGTTCATTTGCCGCAGACCAAAACGTTACTAGTAACGACACCGTAACGTTACGGGTTACGTTACGCGTTACAACGTCTGATAACGTGGTGTTATGCGAAAGTGTGAACATTTTTCCCACCTCCGGTGAACGCTCCAGTATTCGCGCAATTCCGTTCACCTTCGGGCTGGTGACCAGTGATGTACGCATCTTTATCCAGTCCCCGGCCATTAAGTCCTCCTGAAGAATAATTAAGGGAAGATTTATCCAGTCGCGGTCCGACACGCTGGCAAAACAATTTGTGGTTAGGCATACTTACCCCGCAATGATTTCGCAATGAATTGCACCAGAAAGCCGTTGGTGTTCGCGCACCGCGGCTTTCGCCATTTTTGAACCGGTCATATAGCCCCCAGCATCATCTGCACCATCTCCATCAGTGGACCGGTTAACCCAGGGTCAACGCGATACATCTCCACGATCCCCTCGCTCAACTCTTTCAGCTTTTGATGGCGTGGCGCATCCATTGCGACGGCAATCTTCGCTTCGCTGGTTTCTTTCTCCAGCCGAGCCAGGCGGGCCATAACGTTGTCTTCTGGTAGCAGACGGTTGCGGTATTCAATCGGCAGGACCGCCAGGATTGCCGGAGTCAGCTGGCGAACGTTCTCACGGTACCGTTCGCTGTTGAAATGGTTATCCAGGAAGCGGAAAAGCTTCTGCCGCTTTCGGCAGAGATCGTCAGGGAAAGTGATGTCATAACCACCCTGCGCCCGGTACTCTTCGACGATCAGAGCAGAAACGACATCCTGACCATCTACACCCGCCCATGAACGAACGGCATTTCGAATATCTTCGTGACACGGCCCCTTATAGGTTTGAGCGCGATTTATCACCGCTTGTTGCGGTACTCCTGTATCCTGGTAAAACGTAAGTAATTGCATAGTGCTTTCCCTTGATGGTTAGCGCCGCCGGTCAGGCGGCTGAATGTGGATGCGGAAACAATTCAGGAAGGTCGGGACGGAATTCATGAGCTTGAATCTGTCCTTCGCTTGCCTTTACCAAAACAGGAACATGGATCGGGGAGATTTGTTTTTTCCCATTTAACCAGTCACAGACCGTGGATTGGGCCTTACCACATCGCTTCGCTAGCTCTTTCTGACTACCGGCGATTGCAATCGCTTTTTCTACAGCAGGGTTTTTCATAATCGCTCCTTCTATCAATTTAGGTTGATTATGTTTATCGCTTTAACGAATGTCAATCGCCTATGCGATTTTTTGCTTATTAATCGCTGTGGCGATAATATTTATGAAGGTTATTAGGGGGTATCTTTAATGAGTTTTTCTGAGCGATTAGATCGCGCAATGAATGAGGCGGGTTATACACAGGGCAAGCTAGCTAAGGCAGTTGGCATGGCACAGTCAAGTGTTAACAAGCTGCTAAATGGTGCATCAAGCTCAAGAAAAACGGTCGAGATAGCTTCTGTTCTCAATGTTCGCCCTGAATGGCTTTCCACGGGATCCGGACCGATGCGTAACGATGGCCAGCTACCGCCTCCCATTACCGCGACAAAAAAAGACTCAAACATATTCAGAGTTGACGTACTTGACCTGACATTTAGCGCGGGGCCAGGTTCTTTCATGATTTCTGAGTTTGTTGAGGTTCTACACGCCATTGAGTTCACAACCGAACACGCTCGTTCACTCTTCGGAAATCGTTCTCAGGAAGACGTAAAAGTAATGACGGTCGATGGCGACAGCATGTGTCCAACTATACAGTCTGGTGACAGATTGTTTTTCGATATTTCTGTAAGAAACTTCAAGGTCGACGGTGTTTATGCGTTCGTTTTCGGACAACATTTCCATGTGAAGCGCTTGCAGATGCAGGGCGATAGGTTGGCAGTTTTGTCTGATAACTCAGCTTATGAGAAGTGGTACATTAACGAAGGTAATCAGGATCAACTCTACGTAATGGGTAAGGCATTGATTCATGAATCAATAAAGTATAACCGATTGTAAAACTGTACTTTTTATCTACTTTGGCCCAGAAAAGGATCATAATTATGAAATCGGAATTATTTCATAGTGAAGCAAACTCCGAGATTATCACAGCGGATGAGTTCATTGATTTCATAAATTCATTCAAAAAACCAATAACTTGCCAAATCTGCGGGAACCAGTCATGGTCTGTAGTTGGTGCCTTTGATCTTGATGTAGAAGAAAATCAGCCAAAACATCATGTGATCGAAACACTTAGTTATGCACAATACAAACCTGATACTGATAGTGCTGTGACATATCCTGGCGGTATGCCACTATTTCGAATCACGTGTGATCACTGCGCACATGTACTGCTTTTTTCTTATAAAAAAGCCAGGACACTGATTAATAAAAGAAAAGAAGATCAAGGAGAGGATGGGAAGTGATGGGCCCATCTCTCAAAGCTGTCCCAGACTGCGGTTCTGGCATTGATAAAGATGACCTGTACCCCAATGTTCAAAACAGACTACGCGTCGATAAAGAAGAAATGTATACTAACTTTATCAAATCAACAGATGAAGCTAATGAAACTGATGGGGGAAATGAAATGTCATCAGTTAGCCGTGAAGAAATGCAAGCACTTCTAGCTGCCAATAAGGCGGAGATGGAGTCCATTGCATCTTCGATTAGAGCTGAAATGGCTTTGTCACGCGAGAATATGAACGTTCAGCTGGCATCGCTCAATTCATCTATTAGCTCTATTTCTTCTAAAATTGAAGGGAAAATGGATAGCGTTGATGGGGATGTAAAAGCCATCAATGGCAAATTCGAAGGTATACAAGGGCAAATTACAGGAATAAACACTGCGATTGGCGGTATTCAATCAGGTATTTCCACTAGGCTTGCTATTTTTGGCGTTATCATTGCGGTTGTCGTTGCATTACCTAGTCTTGTTTCTGCCTTGAAGAGTGATCCGCCCGTAGTTCAACCAGTAGCGCAGCAACCTGTTATCATCCAATTACCTCAAGAACCAACTACTCCACGAGTACTTCACCAACAGGAAAAATCAAAGTAAACCGGCATTATGCCGGTTTTCATATTCCTTTTCTCACCATAGCAGTGACATCCCACAACACTCCTTTGTGAATCACATTTCCAACCGCGCGACGCTTAGTCTCCAAGCTATCTACTATCGCATCTCGACTTATCACCACACCGTTGATTATCTACTCGACAACTGCACCGCCAATCTCGCCAGCCATGAAAGCAGCGCGATCTTCCAGCTGCTCATCACGTGACATATCCATTCCTAAACCCATATCAATATCCCCACCTGGTGTTTTTTTGAGCATATCACGCATCTCATACAAAAATAAATCACTTTATAAATCAAATAATAATCGGCAAAATCACAATATTATCGTTTAAGCGATTGATAAAATAAATCGCCTTAGCTATCATCACCCCATCGAGAAACACTAAGCGCATCAAGTTCAAACGTTCCGCTGGCCTGGCGACAAGGGCAAACGAGGGGATTGAGATGAAAGGTAATACGAAGAAAACAGGCATGATCGGCTTTGGAGCATGCTGGGCACGTAAATTCTATTCACGCCAAAAGCCAATGCAACTCCCAAGTTCTCGATCGAATGGCGGGAAAGGTTCAAACAGCCCTGAAGCAAAACACCATCGCCGCGCCCAGCAGAGATTCAACAAAACAGGCGGCATTCCTCGCGGCAAAGCCTACGTGAAAATGTACCGCCTGGGATATCGCAGCGAGAGCCGAAAAGACCTTATGCGAGCGACTCAATAGGTTTCAGGGCTAACGGCTGATCCTGTTCCGGCACATATCGCTCTTTGACAATAACAGCCAGTTTTTGCTTAGCCGCAGGGTCGTCATTAGATGTGACGAGTCTGTTTATCTGTTCTGAAAGTGAAAACCATCCGTGAGTATCGCAAACGTAAACCACTGATGGAACTTCACGAATAGTTGGTGGTTTTACTTTGATGTTAACCAACTGATTTGTCTGGTTAAAAGACAAAGAATCTTCACCACAAATAGGACATGGCTTAGTTACTGATTTCATAGTTATTCCTTGCTGGCTGTGTGAGAACTACCAGCATACCACCGAGCCTGAAGTGGATAAAAGACAGGCACATAAGAGTGGGTTTCGCGGTGGTGAACTGCAGAGTTAAAACGCTCAACTGTGAAGATCAGCACCACGGCACCACCAGCGAAGTTCACTCAGCAATAGTGGAGAACATCATGGTTCATCAGCACTACGGTACACAGACAGTAAACCGCGGCGCAGTTCAGCCTGGAATGCTCGTCAAACACAAGGATTCAACCTGGACGGCATCAGCTAATGCTCGTGGTCGTTTGTATCTGCATCGCGGCGTTGAGATGACTTACACCAGGGATTTGCTGGTTGAAGTTTACCTGAACGGTCTGGGGCATGGACTCAGCCACTAGCGGAGGATGTCATGTTAGACAAGAAATGCGGATATTGCGGCAAGCCGGTTAAACCGGAAGAAGTAATCAAAAGCACCCTTCTCTATCGCAACGGCTCACAGCTGGCGCGTAAAGAGAAAGAGTATTGCTCCAGACGTTGCGCTTCGCACGACCAGATGGCTCACGAAGGCTAACGTAAAACCCGCGCAAGGCGGGATCTACGTCCGGTGCCACCGACCAAAGTTACACCGGAAACAACATTAAAACCAAAGTTAACCCAATGGGCGCTATCAATGGTCCGGGAATTCTAGCACCCAAAAAAGAGGATCTCACATGGAATTTCCATATGTAGTTAAAGCCACGCAAAAGTCGGGAAAGCCTGATGCTTTTGTCTGGTTCACTGCAAAAACAGAGGCTCGCGCCAACCTGATGCTGGATGTTGCGCTGGAAGATGCTGGCATCGAAACGGGCCGTGGCAAGGACTACGCCAAACCGATTCGCACTGATTTCCCGGTTGTTGACGACCTGCCAGAAGAAGGTGAGATTGATTTCACCTGGTGTGATCGCTACGAACTTCAGGACGATGGGCGCACCTGGCTGCCAAAAGCCGCTGGTGAGTCTACTGGCACCGTTGACGCCTCCTCCACACTTACTCCGACCGTAATCGTTGAAGACGCGACTGCGTCCGAAATTGTCCCGGTTGAAAACCGTACTCCAGCAGTCCGCTATGCCGTCCATCTGATGATTGATAAATACCAGACTCATATCACTAAAGAGCAGCAACTGGCTGCCAGCGAAATGTCAATGGATGAAGGAAATACATATCTCCAGAGCATGCTTGTGGCAAGGAACGATGTGCCCGCGACCGCCAAACTCAGCCTGAATGCTGAGTGGAAAATGATTCGGGCGGTTAAGGACATTTTCACACCAGACGAAGAGCACGAACCAAGATTGATCGCTGCATTCATGTCTGACTGGGTGAACACCGATGCCGGTGACCGCAATCAACTGGTAGAAGACTGGCGCAGTGGTAAGTTGCAGTTGCTCAAAACTGAAACCAGCAACGCTGCTGACGTTACAACGGGTCAAGATCTCACTGTTGAGGACGGTATCCAGGCCGACGAGCACGGCCGGGCAGAAGGTGGCGTCGTTGATAGTGAAGTCGATACCGAAGAGCAATCCCAGCAGATACAGCAACCGAACCTGATCGTTGTTGCCACCCTGCCTTTCCGCCAGCGCGTACTGGCTCAGTTCATCGGTGATGGTGAATATCTCTATCACGTCGATGCCGGGCAGAAAAACGATATTGTCCGTCTTGAGATGGACACTGATGACGCGTACGTCCAGAACCTCCTGCTGGCTGCTGAGAATGTAGAAGCATTCAAAAAAGCTATTGATCTCGACATCCATAGAGTCGTGAAAGCCGTTAAGCAAGTATTCTCTGTCGACGGGAAAAAACCTGATCTGGCAACAGTTATCCAGTTCCTGACGGTGTGGTTCAAAACTGATTACATTGACCGCGGCATCCTGGCACGCGAATGGGCCGCCGGTAACCGCATCAGTAATGTTCAGCGCACCGATTCTGGTACCAACGCTGATGGCGGATATGTCACTGACCGTGGACCTGACGCACACCACACCCTGGACACTCTCGATTTAGAGATTGCCTGTGCCCTTCTGCCTATGGACTTCAACCACTTCGAGATCCCAGGCAGCATTCTTCGTCGCGCCAAAGAAATCGTGACCAAAAAAGAAGAACCGTGGAAATCATGGAGCAGCATTCTGCGCAATCAGCCTGGCGCTCTTGGCGTTAACCGCACGGCTATTTTTAACCTGGTACGTATCGCACCGGAAAATATTCATTTAACTCCTGTCGCTCACCTGGAATTTGTTAACCAGACCATGACAGCCGCGTTCAATTCCGCGGTCGAGTTATTGCCGTTGCATGAGGCTGAACCCGCAGCACAGGAAATTCCCCAACCTGAAGGTAAGGAGTCTCCGCGCAAATCCTTCTGCACTCACGAAGAGAACCTGCAACGCGTGCGTGAAGAAGGAGCACGCCGCCGCGCAGAGGAAGCGGCAGCACAACCGCAGAAAGTCGAACAAGAACTGGTTAAAAATGTCGGCAACGGAATATTCGACGTTACGGCTTTGCTGCAGAACTCAGCAACTCATGGCACGAAAAAGGCTACGGAGACCACCAGCAATGTGCAGGTTCAAGAAACTGTCAGTGATGAAAAACAAGCTGGTGATGAAGTACAGCCAGGCGAAAGCAGTCTGGAGTCTGGTGAAGAGTCAGATACCAGCCAGAAGGACGATGTAAACCAGAATACGGATTCTGTCGCCAAAAATAGCGATTCTGTAAGCCAAACCGAACCAGTTGCAGCACAAACCGAGCCAGAAGCGCAATCTGACGAACCGGCTGTTGTTTATCCCGCTTATTTCGAGCCAGGCCGCTATGAAGGGCTGCCAAACGAGGTTTACCACGCCGCCAACGGCATCAGCTCAACCCAGGTGAAAGATGCGCGCGTTTCGCTGATGTACTTCAATGCGCGCCACGTAGAGAAAACCATCGTCAAAGAGCGCTCAGCGGTGCTGGACATGGGCAACTTGGTGCATGCGCTGGCGTTGCAGCCTGAACTACTGGACGCAGAATTCAGCGTTGAACCGGTGATCCCTGAAGGCGCATTCACAACGGCCGCGACCCTGCGCGCCTTTATCGATGAGCACAATGCCAGCCTGCCGGCGCTGCTGTCTGCCGACGACATCAAGGTGTTACTGGAAGAGTACAACGCCACCCTGCCGCCGCAGGTTCCGCTTGGCGCTAACCTGGAAGAAACGGCACAGAACTATATGGCGCTGCCAGCTGACTTCCAGCGTATTGATGGTGACCAGAAGCAGACGGCGACGGCAATGAAGGCATGCATTAAAGAGTACAACGCCACCCTGCCGCCGCCGGTTAAAACCAGCGGCAGCCGTGACGCGCTGCTGGAGCAGTTGGCAATCATCAACCCTGACCTTGTGGCTCAGGAAGCACAGAAACCGGCACCACTGAAAGTGTCCGGTACCAAAGCAGACATGATCCAGGCCGTGAAGGCAGTCAAACCAGATGCCGTATTTGCCGACGAACTGCTGGATGCCTGGCGCGATAACCCGGAAGGAAAAGTGCTGGTCACCCGCCAGCAGCTGAGCACCGCGCTGAATATTCAAAAAGCGCTTCTGGCACACCCGACCGCCGGCATGCTGCTGACCCACCCTAGCCGAGCCGTTGAGGTGAGCTACTTTGGTTTTGACGAGGAGACGGGCTTGGAAGTTCGTGTGCGCCCTGACCTTGAGATCGACCTGGATGGCGTGCGTATAGGTGCAGACCTGAAAACCATCAGCATGTGGAATGTTAAGCAGGAAAGCCTGCGCGCCAGGCTACACCGGGAAATTATTGAACGTGATTATCACCTGAGCGCGGCTATGTACTGCGAAACCGCAGCGCTGGATCAGTTCTTCTGGATTTTCGTCAACAAAGACGAGAACTACCACTGGATCGCCATCATCGAGGCATCCGCTGAACTACTGGAGCTGGGTATGCTCGAGTACCGCAAAGCGATGCGCAATATCGCAACCGGATTCGACACAGGTGAATGGCCAGCGCCAATCACTGCTGACTACACCGACGAACTGAACGACTTCGACCTGCGCCGCCTTGAAGCGCTGCGTACTCAGGCATAAGGGGAATGATGATGGAAAACACGAATATCGTAACCGCTGAACAGCAGACTCCAAACACGATCTCAGCCAGCAATGCCATTTTCAACGTGCAGGCTTTAACCCAGCTTCAGTCTGTCGCCGGGTTGATGGCACAGGCAGCCGTAACGGTGCCTGAGCACCTCCGCGGCAATCCGGCAGACTGCATGGCCATCATCATGCAGGCGATGCAGTGGGGTATGAACCCTTACGCCGTGGCGCAAAAGACGCACCTGGTTAACGGTGTCCTGGGATACGAAGCGCAACTGGTTAATGCGGTGATCTCCAGCTCAAACGCCATCGTTGGCCGCTTTCACTATGAGTACGAGGGCGACTGGTCGAAATGTGCCAGCAGCCGCGAGATAACCGTTAAAAAGCCTGCGAAAGGTGGCGGGACGTACGACAAGAAAGAAATGGTACGCGGTTGGGAAAGTGCTGATGAACAAGGACTGTCGGTACGGGTAGGTGCCGTTATTCGCGGTGAAAGTGATATCACCTGGGGAGAGCCTGTTTTCCTCTCCAGCGTAATCACACGTAATTCTCCACTTTGGGTATCAAACCCGAAACAGCAGATCGCTTATCTGGCACTCAAATACTGGGCGCGCCTGTATTGCCCTGCAGTTGTTCTTGGTGTGTACACCCCTGATGAGATTGAACAGCGCACAGAAAAAGAGATCAACCCAACGCCGCAACGCGTTAGCCTGGCTGATATCTCAGGTGACACCGTCACAACCACGCAAAGCGCACAGGAATCGTCGGTAAATGTCGACTCTCTTGCCGATGATTTCCGCGAACGCATCGAATCTGCTCAGGACGTGGATAGCGCCAAATCGCTGCGTGCCGACATTGAAACGGCGAAAGCTACGCTGGGATCCGCACTATTCACCGAGCTGAAAAACAAAGCCGTAAAGCGTTATTACCTAGTGGATGCACGCAACAAGGTTGAGGAGGCTATTAAATCCCTGCCCCAGCCCGACGAGCCGCATGCAGCCGAACGGTTCGCTGAAGCCGAGCGCATGCTTGCATCTTCAAAGCGTCACTTAGGCGATGAACTGCACGATCAATTCAGCATCACCCTGGCGGATATGAAACCGGAATACGTGGCCTGACGAGACCGGGAGGGGTAACCCTCCCTCAAGGAGATTATATGCGACTGATCAATCGAGGAAGTAAGCAATCACCTTTAGCTCGCCAAGCATGCGACATCGCGCTGGCAGCTCACTTGCAAACATATGGCGACTATGGGCGAAGCAAGATGAAAGAGACTTATACGGTGAAGGTTGAAGGCGTGAAAGTCTGGGTGGAGGTGGTGAACCGAAAGGCGAGCTACGTGGCCACAGCGATGACCGGCATGCGCCGTCTCCGCTCCCTGCCCGGGCAGGTTGGTTGAAAAAGATTTTGAATGGCCCGAACGGGCAACTGGAGAGAGCTATGGATGATATTTTGGTAACGTCAGACCTGACCAGTCGCTACAAAATTTCACGCAAAACCCTTTGGTCATGGCAAAGTGCAGACACAATGCCTCGGGGCTTCGTATGCCCGTTCCCACCCCCTGACTGGCCCGGCAACCCTAACCGCTGGCGCTCTGAGTCAATCAAAGAGTGGGAGGATAAAAAGAAGATAAATTAACTGAAGGGCTCTCCGATGATCTCTTCAAGATGGCTCTGCCAAACGCGGAGCCAGTGTTTCTGATCATCGATATAGTCATGAAGGTTGTAATGCGCCATAACCCCCACCATCTGATGCCCGAGCAGCTTTTCAATTACGTGCGGCGGGCAACCTAACTCAGAGAGATTTGTGGCTATCGTCCGCCTCATATCATGAAGCGACCACTCTGCCATACCTGTTCCATTCCAAATAGAACGGGCGTAATTGGATGCCACAGGTGAATGAACGGGCGAATCTTTGATCCCGCCATCAATTTTACGTTGTGAAGTCACCAGGTGATTGGTGTTTATTTTCTTGAGGTGATTTCTGACCAGGTTAACGGCGGCGTCTGAGAGTCCCCTTCTAATATGTACCCGAGTTTTATAACTGCCCGCAGGCACGACCCACTCATTATCATCCAATCGAAACCATGATCTCTCACTAAGTCGAATCTCAGCCGTACGGCATCCGGTAAGCATAATAAATTTCACCAGGAAAACGGACTCTATCGACATATGGCTTTTCAACCACTGATAGATTTTGCGCAGATCGTCATCGTCCATCCTGCGAGTTCTCTTTTTAGGCTTTTGCCCGACATCAGATGGCAGTAATCCCTCGAGTGGGTTTGAGGCGATCACACTTCTGTTAACGCAGAACCTAAACGCCCGTTTGCACAGCGAAAGCATGTAATGAGCCATCACCCTGCTTTCTATAGAATCGAAGACGTTGATCCAGTGCATTTTCGCTGTGTTATCGACTTTGACATTCTTCATCGGTTCGGCGATATGTTTCTCAAACACCTGGCGATAGTAATCGACTTTAACTAGCCCGTTAGCGATACAGTGCCTTTCAATCCAGTAATTGAACGCTTCGGCAACGGACATCGCTTCCTGTCGGGTCTGCTTATCCAGCTTCACCTGCTCTCGCGGATCCAGTCCCTCAGTTAACCAGTTTCTGAATTGTTGGCGACGCTCTCTTGCCTGGGTGATACTCATTGCAGGATAATCACCAACATTGAGTTTTACCGCTTTACCGGCCCAGCGATACCGATAGAAAAATGATATTTTTCCGGCCTGGCTGATTCTGGCGTTGAGCCCGTGCGAATCAGAAATAATCTCGATATCATCTCTTTTCTTGCCGAGCGCCTTCCTGAGCTTTGTGTCGGTGATCATTGAATGGGTACACATTTTTGTTTTTGGGTACACAAAAGTGTACACAAAGTTGCCCACTCAAAGCTACACGCAATGTAACACTAGTTCGCAGAGTGTTATGGTTTACATCCTTGAAAGCCTGCTGGATAAGGGTTTAGCGTAACAGAACGTTTTTACGCGGAATTGTTCGTAATATGCCAAATGACAATTTAAGAAAGTGTTCTGAATAGAGATTCAATATTTAAGGGCACGGTTTTTGCAACCGTGTTCTTGTTTGGCCTTTCCTTATAGCCGGTCAGTGCATTCACCACCACAAGCAGATAATAACTTTATCTGTATTTCTTTATATGATGTGAGCATATTCAGGAAAAATGACCTTTCCTGAGGTACAGTTGCTCGCTCAAATCCTTTGATTACTGCGGATAAAGTCATCTACTATTGTTTAACACATTCACGCGCTGCATGTATGTTCAGAAAATGTGCACGCTAAGATAATTAAACAAAATTGTGGTTACAGAGGTATCAGTGAGTCACTGGGCTACATTCAAACAAACAGCAACAAATTTATGGGTGACCCTTCGGCACGACATTCTCGCGCTGGCCGTCTTTTTAAATGGTTTGCTTATTTTTAAAACAATCTATGGTATGTCGGTCAATTTGCTTGATATTTTCCATATCAAAGCATTTTCAGAGTTGGATCTCTCCTTGCTGGCAAACGCCCCACTCTTTATGCTCGGCGTCTTTCTTGTCCTGAACTCCATTGGCTTACTGTTCCGGGCAAAGCTCGCATGGGCAATCAGTATCATTTTGTTGTTGATAGCGCTAATTTACACCCTGCATTTTTATCCCTGGCTGAAATTTAGTATTGGATTTTGCATTTTTACGCTGGTGTTTTTGCTGATACTGCGCAAAGACTTCTCCCACAGTAGCGCCGCAGCCGGGACAATTTTTGCATTTATTAGTTTCACGACATTACTGTTTTACTCAACCTACGGTGCGCTTTATTTAAGCGAAGGTTTTAATCCGCGAATAGAAAGTTTGATGACCGCGTTCTATTTTTCGATAGAAACCATGTCAACCGTCGGCTATGGCGATATTGTCCCTGTTTCTGAATCAGCACGATTGTTCACTATTTCGGTCATTATTTCCGGCATTACCGTTTTTGCCACATCTATGACCTCAATTTTTGGTCCGCTTATCCGCGGGGGATTCAACAAACTTGTAAAAGGAAACAATCATACAATGCATCGTAAAGATCATTTTATTGTTTGCGGACATTCGATTCTCGCCATCAATACGATCCTGCAACTGAATCAACGCGGACAAAACGTAACGGTTATCAGCAACTTGCCTGAAGATGATATCAAGCAACTTGAGCAACGCTTAGGCGATAATGCTGATGTTATCCCCGGTGACAGTAATGACAGTTCTGTATTAAAGAAAGCGGGAATCGATCGTTGCCGGGCCATTCTGGCGCTGAGTGATAACGATGCAGATAACGCGTTTATTGTACTCTCGGCAAAAGATATGAGCAGTGATGTCAAAACAGTTCTCGCCGTCAGTGATAGCAAAAACCTGAATAAGATTAAGATGGTACATCCGGATATCATTCTCTCACCGCAACTGTTTGGCAGCGAAATTCTGGCGCGAGTTTTAAATGGTGAAGAGATTAATAATGATATGCTCGTTTCAATGTTGTTGAACTCAGGTCATGGTATTTTCAGCGATAACGATGAACTAGAAACGAAAGCTGACAGTAAAGAATCGGCGCAAAAATAGAGTTTAAAGACGGAAGAGTAAACTTATTGGGCACCGCAATGGTGCCCAGTACATTTAGATATTGTAGATCGCAAACAATAACGAGTTACGCTGTTTGTTTAGAATGCACTTCCTGATGCTGTGGATACGCATATTTCGGCGCGATTGCCCCTCAAGCCAACGCGATTTACGTCGGCTAGCCTGACGCTGCATGCGCCAGCGCCCCACTTCCGTTCTACTCCGCTTCATGTTAACTACTCTATGCAATAACAGAATGGTCATTATACCCCCACCCCCGACGCTGACCAGTGCTTTTCCCGCGTTTTTATTTGCCAGATGAATCCATATGCGTAAACTCATAACAATGCGCTTTCAAAAGGATTTCTAATCTATGACAACCGTTTATACGTTGGTGAGTTGGTTGGCCATTCTGGGATACTGGTTGCTCATTGCAGGCGTAACTTTACGCATTCTAATGAAACGACGCGCAGTTCCCTCCGCGATGGCCTGGCTGTTGATTATTTACATTCTGCCGTTAGTCGGAATTATTGCCTATCTTGCCGTTGGCGAGCTCCATTTAGGCAAACGCCGCGCTGAGCGCGCCAGAGCGATGTGGCCTTCCACCGCAAAATGGCTTAACGACCTTAAAGCCTGTAAGCATATCTTCGCCGAAGAAAATAGCAGTGTCGCTGCGCCATTATTCAAGCTTTGCGAGCGTCGTCAGGGGATCGCTGGGGTCAAAGGGAATCAGCTACAACTGATGACCGAGTCAGATGATGTGATGCAGGCGTTAATCCGCGACATCCAGCTCGCGCGCCATAATATTGAGATGGTGTTTTATATCTGGCAGCCCGGCGGCATGGCGGACCAGGTGGCTGAATCATTAATGGCGGCTGCGCGACGCGGCATTCATTGCCGATTGATGCTCGACTCCGCCGGGAGTGTGGCTTTTTTCCGCAGCCCGTGGCCCGAGCTAATGCGTAATGCCGGTATTGAAGTGGTCGAAGCCTTAAAGGTCAATCTGATGCGTGTGTTTTTACGCCGTATGGACCTGCGCCAACATCGCAAGATGATCATGATCGATAATTACATCGCGTACACCGGCAGCATGAATATGGTCGATCCTCGCTACTTCAAACAAGATGCGGGCGTAGGGCAATGGATTGATCTGATGGCGCGTATGGAAGGCCCTATCGCCACCGCGATGGGGATTATTTATTCCTGCGACTGGGAGATTGAAACCGGAAAACGTATTCTGCCGCCACCACCAGATGTCAATATTATGCCGTTTGAACAGGCCAGCGGTCACACCATTCACACAATTGCTTCTGGCCCCGGCTTTCCGGAAGATCTCATTCACCAGGCATTATTGACTGCGGCTTATTCGGCGCGTGAATATTTGATCATGACCACGCCCTACTTTGTGCCAAGCGATGATTTACTTCATGCGATTTGCACGGCGGCGCAGCGCGGGGTGGATGTCAGTATTATCCTTCCGCGAAAAAATGACTCGATGCTGGTCGGCTGGGCCAGTCGCGCATTCTTTACGGAACTGCTGGCTGCTGGGGTTAAAATTTATCAGTTTGAAGGCGGGTTACTGCATACCAAGAGCGTGCTGGTCGATGGCGAACTAAGTCTGGTTGGCACAGTTAACCTTGATATGCGTAGTCTGTGGCTAAATTTCGAGATTACCCTGGCAATCGACGATAAAGGTTTTGGTGCTGACCTCGCCGCCGTTCAGGACGATTATATTTCGCGTTCACGTCTGCTCGATGCCCGTTTATGGCTAAAACGTCCATTATGGCAACGTGTCGCCGAGCGACTGTTTTACTTCTTCAGTCCGTTGCTGTAAAACGTCGCCAACAGAGGTTAAACAGGTAGTAACTATGGATATGGATCTAAACAATCGCCTGACTGAAGATGAAACGCTTGAACAGGCCTACGATATTTTTCTCGAACTGGCTGCCGACAATCTCGATCCAGCTGATGTTCTGCTGTTCAATCTTCAGTTTGAAGAGCGCGGCGGCGCGGAGTTATTCGATCCGGCGGAAGACTGGCAGGAACATGTTGATTTCGACTTGAACCCGGACTTTTTTGCCGAAGTGGTGATTGGTCTGGCGGACAGTGAAGATGGTGAAATCAACGATGTTTTTGCCCGCATTCTGTTATGCCGCGAAAAAGATCACAAACTTTGCCATATCATCTGGCGGGAATAAATAATCGCTTTTAGCGTGAAAAAGGGCTGACAACTGTCAGCCCTTATTGTTTTTAAAGCGGATCGACTTTCAGGCAAGAAACGGCGTGTCTGAAACTCCCCTCCAGAACAGGACGTGTTTTGGCGCACTCTGGACCGGCAATCGGGCAACGGGTACGGAAAACACAACCGGAAGGCGGGTTGATCGGCGACGGTAATTCCCCTTCCAGTAACTGGATGGTTTTGTTCTTCTCCAGATCCGGATCAGGTATGGGGACTGCCGACATCAATGCCCTGGTGTAAGGATGTAGTGGATTGTGGTAGACCTCATCATAGGTCCCCAGTTCTACCGCATGGCCGAGATACATCACCAACACACGATCGGAAATGTGTTTTACCACGGCCAGGTCATGAGCGATAAAAATTAATGACAATCCCATCTCACGTTGCAATTGCTGGAGCAGGTTGACCACCTGTGCCTGAATTGACACGTCCAGCGCCGATACCGGCTCATCACAGATAATCAGCTTCGGTTCAAGAATAAGAGCACGCGCAATCCCGATACGCTGGCACTGCCCACCAGAGAACTCATGCGGATAGCGGTTAATCAGGTTAGGCAATAACCCGACTTTCAGCATCATCGCCTTCACGCGCTCGCGAACTTCCTGGCGTGACATTTTCGGATGATAAGTACGCAGTGGTTCAGCGATGATCTCGCCGATGGTCATACGCGGGTTTAGCGATGCCAACGGATCCTGGAAAATCATCTGAATATCACTGCGAACGGCACGCCATTCATCGGGTTTCATGCCCAGCAACTCTTTACCTAACCAGGCAACATGACCGTCGGTCGCCTTGACCAAACCGATGATGGCGCGAGCAAAGGTGGACTTACCGCATCCCGATTCCCCTACCACACCTAATGTTTCCCCTTCATACAGGCGAAGAGTGACACCATCGACGGCTTTGAGCGTTTTCGGCGGTTGCCAGAACCACTGTTTGCCATCTTTGATTTCAAAGTGCACTTTAAGATCGGCGATTTCAAGGAGGACTTTTCTTCCTTCAGTTACAGCATTCATAACAGTTCCTCCACCGGTTTAAAGCAAGCACGCAGACGGCCAGGCGTAAACTCTTCCAGCGGCGGTGCGCTACTACAAATTTCCATCGCATGCGGACAACGTGGCTGGAACGGGCAACCTTTCGGTAATCGCAGCAGGTTTGGCGGATTACCCGGGATGGTCAACATTGTTTCACCTTCCGCATCGAGACGCGGCACCGCGTTGAGCAAACCGATAGAATAAGGATGAACGGGTTGATAAAAGACATCGCGCGCGTTGCCATATTCCATCGTGCGCCCGGCGTACATTACCAGCACTTTGTCGCAGATCCCCGCCACCACGCCAAGATCGTGGGTGATCATAATGATGGCGGTATTAAATTCCCGCTTCAGTTCATTTAATAGCGTCATGATCTGCGCCTGTACGGTGACGTCCAGCGCAGTTGTTGGTTCATCCGCAATCAGCAGCTTAGGTCGACATAACAAGGCCATCGCAATCATGACTCGCTGACGCATGCCGCCAGAAAATTCGTGCGGGTACATTTTCATGCGTTTACGCGCTTCCGGCATTTTTACCGCATCGAGCATCCGCACCGACTCTTCAAACGCCTCAGCTTTGCTCATGTTCTTATGCAGCATCAGCACTTCCATCAACTGCTCACCGACGCGCATATAGGGATTCAACGAAGTCATTGGGTCCTGAAAAATCATTGAGATTTGTTCAGCGCGCAGTTTATTGAGTTCATGCTCTGGCAAATTGAGGATTTCACGCCCATTGAAGGTTGCCGATCCGCCAATACGTCCGTTGGCAGCCAACAGGCCCATCAACGCAAATGCAGTTTGCGATTTACCCGAACCAGACTCACCTACAATACCCAGCGTTTCTCCGGCACGTAGGGAAAAATTCAAATCATTGACCGCCGTGACGTCGCCGTCCGGGGTACTAAAGGTGACACGCAAATCTTTCACGTTCAGCAGTGCGTCAGCCTGTTGTTGTGCGAGCGGCACAGTTGCAGTTTCAATTACGCTCATGGCTGCACTCCTTAACGATCTTTCGGGTCGAGGGCATCACGCAAGCCATCGCCGATAAAGTTGAAACAAAACAGCGTCACCACGAGGAATCCCGCTGGGAACAACAATAACCATGGAGAGACTTCCATCGAGTTCGCGCCATCACTCAGCAATGCACCCCAGCTGCTTAACGGCTCTTGCGTACCCAACCCCAGGAAGCTAAGGAAAGATTCAAAGAGGATCATGCTGGGCACCAGAAGTGATGCGTAGACCACCACCACACCGAGTACATTCGGCACAATGTGGCGAATAACAATGCCCGATGTCGATACACCGCCAACTTGTGCCGCCTCAATAAACTCTTTGCGCTTCAGACTCAGGGTTTGTCCACGCACAATACGAGCCATATCCAGCCAGGAAACCATGCCAATCGCCACGAAAATCAGCAGGATGTTTTGACCGAAAAAGGTCACAAGCAAAATGACGAAGAACATGAATGGGAAGGAGTTGAGGATTTCCAGCAGACGCATCATTACCGAATCCACTTTACCGCCCAGATAACCGGAAAGCGAACCATAAAGTGTCCCCACGACCACTGCCACCAGTGCCGCAGCAACACCGACCATGAGTGAGATACGCCCGCCAATCGCAACGCGCACAAGCAGGTCGCGACCGGATGAGTCAGTACCAAAGTAGTGACCGGACTCCATATCCGGGGCGCTGGACATCATCGCCCAGTCAGTATCGTCATAGGCAAACTGCGAAAGCATCGGTGCCAGGATTACAAATAACGCGATCAGCACCAGCACTATCAGACTGGCAACCGCCGCACGGTTATGCATAAAACGTCGACGTGCGTCCTGCCACAAGCTGCGCCCTTCGACCTCCAGCTTTTCACTGAAATTTTCCAGCGTCTCGCTGTTTTTCTTACTTAACATCATCGCGAGCTCCAGTATCAGTAACGGATTTTCGGGTCGATAACCGCATATAGCACATCGACAATGGCATTAAACAAAATGGTTAACGCACCAACCAGGATGGTCAGGCTTAACACTAAGGAATAGTCACGGTTCAATGCGCCATTAACGAACAGTTGCCCAATCCCCGGCAAACCATAAATGGTTTCGATGACCATAGAACCGGTAATAATGCCGACAAATGCGGGGCCCATATAGGAGAGCACGGGTAACAGAGCAGGTTTTAATGCGTGGCGTAAAATGATCCGCCGCATAGGTAACCCTTTCGCCCGGGCAGTACGAATAAAGTTGGAGTGTAATACTTCAATCATAGAGCCACGGGTAATACGCGCAATACTGGCGATATAAGCGAGTGACAACGCCACCATCGGCAATATCATGAATTTAAGCGCCCCACCATTCCAGCCACCGCCCGGCAGCCAATGCAAAATGATCGCAAATATCATGACTAATAATGGTGCAACCACAAAACTGGGGATAACAACCCCGGTCATTGCCAGGCCCATCACGGTATAGTCCCATTTGGTGTTTTGTTTTAATGCGGCAATAACGCCAGCACTAACACCCAGTATTACCGCAAGGAAAAATGCTGCGGCTCCCAATTTGGCAGAAACGGGAAAACTGGATGCAACCAGGTCATTGACCGAATAATCTTTATATTTAAACGATGGACCGAAATCACCGTGCGCCAGTTGTTTCAGGTAGCTGAAATACTGTGTCATGATCGGATCATTAAGATGATATTTCGCTTCGATATTGGCCATCACTTCTGGCGGTAAAGTACGTTCGCCGGTAAAAGGGCTTCCCGGCGCGAGGCGCATCATAAAGAACGAAATAGTAATAAGAATAAATAGCGTCGGAATCGCTTCCAGACAGCGACGTAGAATAAATTTTAACATTGCCCTACCTTCTGGCCTGTGCCTTCTGTAATGCGATAAAAATCAGACACCGTGGAGCAGGACACTCCTGCCCCACGCATTGCCATTAGTGCTTCACAATGTACATATTCCGGGTATAGGTATTATCCAGCGGATCTTTGCCGGTATAGCCACCAACCCACGGTTTCACCAGACGCGCATTCACGTAGTAATAAACAGGAACAATGGCCGAATCCTTATCCAGCTGTTGTTCTGCTTTAGTGTACAGAGCTGTGCGCTGCGCCTCGTCAGTCACTTTCAGCGTTTCCGCCATAATGCTGTCAAAGGCCGGGCTCTTATAATGCGCGGTATTCATCGAGCTGTTCGAAAGCATGGTGTTCAGGAAGGAAGTTGGTTCGTTGTAGTCAGCACACCAGCCTGCACGGGCCACATCAAAAGTGCCCTGGTGACGGGTGTCGAGGAACGTTTTCCACTCCTGGTTAACCAGTTTGACGTTTACACCAATGTTTTTCTTCCACAATGAAGAGGCAGCAATCGCCAGCTTTTTATGCAGATCGGAGGTGTTATACAGCAGGTTGATGGTCAACGGTTTGTCTGCGGTATAACCCGCTTCAGCCAGCAGTTTTTTCGCTTCTTCGTTACGTTTTTCCTGGCTCCAGCCAAACCATTCTGGCTGAGTCAATTTTGCGCCATCAGTATACGGTGGAGTGTAACCATAGGCGGGCATGTCGCCCTGCGCTTTCACTTTATTAACAATGATATCGCGGTCCATACCTAGTTTCAGTGCGGTACGCACACGCACATCGTTGAATGGCGGTTTCTGGTTGTTAATTTCGTAATAGTAAGTGCACAGGTATGGATCAACGTGAACTTCGTCCGGGATCTCTTTTTTCAGCTTCTGGAACAATTCGATCGGCATGTTGTTATACGTCATGTCGATTTCACCACTACGGTAGCGGTTGACATCGGTAACTTCAGAAGCAATAGGCAAATAGGTTACCTGGTTAATAACGGTTTTCGCGTTGTTCCAGTAGGTCGGGCTGCGTTCAAGAACGATTCGTTCGTTTACGACCCAATCTTTTAAGGTATAGGCACCGTTGGTGACGATATTACCAGGCTGGGTCCATTTTTCGCCGAATTTCTCGATAGCGGCTTTTGGCACCGGTGAAGTTGATGGGTGAACAAGTAATTTATAGAAGTACGGAACGGGTTCACTTAAGGTGACTTCTAATGTGTGATCATCAATAGCTTTCACGCCGAGATCGGTAATCGGTTTTTTCCCTTCAAGAATTTCATCAATACCGGCGATATGCCCATATTGCAGATAACTGGCATACGGAGAAGCAGTGTTCGGATCAACAGAACGTTGCCAGCTATACACAAAGTCTTGTGCTGTGACTGGCGTGCCATCAGACCATTTCGCATCTTTACGCAAATGGAAGGTCCAGACTTTCGCGTCTTTATTATCCCAGGATTCAGCGACGCCAGGTGCTGGATGACCGTCAAGATCGCTGACCAGTAAGCCTTCAAACAGGTCTCGGCTGATATTAGACTCCGGAACACCTTCAATTTTGTGCGGATCTAATGACTGAACTTCTGAACCATTGTTACGTACCAGTGTTTGTTTTTCCGCCAGTGTGACGCCTGCGGGTACATCAGCTGCCAGCGCGACATTCCCTGCCATTAGCGCAGCCAGAACGCCAGCTGCTACTAAACTTCTCTTGGTGATGTTGGTCATTGTTTTTTGGACTCCCTCATTATAATTACTGGTATTAACCAGCATGTGTAATCCCGGATTGGGACCCTGCACAGGCTCGGAGACTTTCTGCTGTCAGGTTACTTTATCGTTACGTATTACTATCACCGACTTTATTTATTCTGGTGATTCAGACGATCACCTTATGTCGATTCGTACTGTGTCTCCCCTGTCGAGACACATTATTCTTTCGCGACGCTCTTTAATTGTTAATTATTCTCATTACCAATAAAGAATCGTCTGGCGGTTGCCCGGAAAGTACCAAATGCGGTTCTTACTCGCCAATACATTTTGCAAAATTGTTAAGCAATTCTCTTTTATTGACCGTATCAGAGTCTATAGCTTGCATCAATGCCTTAACAAACATCTTTCAATTCAATCAAATAGAGATTGGCTAAGCATGTCTATCTTTTCTGATTACAGTTCCAGTAGTGAAATGCACAATAATTTAACAATTGATTATTATTTAGCACTTTCCTCTACCAAAGGCAGTGGAATTACTAATATCATTTCAATTATTCTTCAGCAAGCCCAGGATTATGATGTGGCGAAAATAACATGATGGTGAGGAGAAGCAGTTAAGGAAATCCTTATAACTAACTGTAATTTTAGAAGAATATTTTTACCTATTCCTTTTGCTTTTGATAACTGCGCGGGAACAAAGTAAAAATAATGACGAAGTAAACGGAGCATGGCAGCTCCGTTTCATTTGAAAGGAATTAATTAAGCAGGCCGGGGAAAATCCCCTTAATACCAGTAACGATAAATTCAATCCCCAATGCCATCAGCAATAGCCCCATAATACGCGTAATCACGTTGATGCCGGTCTGGCGTAAAACCCGTACCAGCCACGGTGCCATGCGGAACAATCCCCAGCAACATAAAGCGAACAATGCAATAGCCACAAAGAAACCAAACAGATAGCTAATGCTGTGATAACGCGTACCCCAGACGATGGTAGAACTGATCGCCCCTGGCCCCGCCATCAACGGCAACGCCAATGGCACCACACCAATGCTTTCACGTACCGCGGTTTCTGATTTTTCTTGCTTGTTCTGTTTATCCTCGCCAAGCTTGCCGCTGATCATCGACATCGCTATCGTCACCACCAGGATGCCCCCGGCGATACGGAACGAATCAATTGATATACCAAAAAGTTGCAGAATCGTGTCGCCGAGAAAAAGCGAGATCCACAAGATAATGGCCACAGACAGGTTGGCTGTAAGGTTAGTTTTGTTTCGCGCTGCCGCTGTCTGATAACTGGTCATGCTGATAAAGACGGGAATAATCCCTACCGGGTTGACCAGCGCAAATAACCCGATGAAAAATTTGAAGTAAACGGGAAAATCAAAAAAGGTCTGAATCACGGTTAGCTCCGAAGCAAAAGCCGGATAATGTTAGCCATAAATAAGGTTGAAAAGACGCGCTGACAATACGCCTTTTGACAGCATTTTTCACCTCCTAACTACTTAAAATTGCTATCATTCGTTATTGTTATCTAGTTGTGCAAAACATGCTAATGTAGCCACCAAATCATACTACAATTTATTAACTGTTAGCTATAATGGCGAAAAGCGATGCTGAAAGGTGTCAGCTTTGCAAAAATTTGATTTGGATCACGTAATCAGTACCCAGAAGTGAGTAATCTTGCTTACGCCACCTGGAAGTGACGCATTAGAGATAATAACTCTAATGTTTAAACTCTTTTAGTAAATCACAGTGAGTGTGAGCGCGAGTAAGCTTTTGATTTTCATCGGTTAAGCAAATCATCACCGCACTGACTATACTCTCGTATTCGAGCAGATGATTTACTAAAAAAGTTTAACATTATCAGGAGAGCATTATGGCTGTTACTAATGTCGCTGAACTTAACGCACTCGTAGAGCGTGTAAAAAAAGCCCAGCGTGAATATGCCAGTTTCACTCAAGAGCAAGTAGACAAAATCTTCCGCGCCGCCGCTCTGGCTGCTGCAGATGCTCGAATCCCACTCGCGAAAATGGCCGTTGCCGAATCCGGCATGGGTATCGTCGAAGATAAAGTGATCAAAAACCACTTTGCTTCTGAATATATCTACAACGCCTATAAAGATGAAAAAACCTGTGGTGTTCTGTCTGAAGACGACACTTTTGGTACCATCACTATCGCTGAACCAATCGGTATTATTTGCGGTATCGTTCCGACCACTAACCCGACTTCAACTGCTATCTTCAAATCGCTGATCAGTCTGAAGACCCGTAACGCCATTATCTTCTCCCCGCACCCGCGTGCAAAAGATGCCACCAACAAAGCGGCTGATATCGTTCTGCAGGCTGCTATCGCTGCCGGTGCTCCGAAAGATCTGATCGGCTGGATCGATCAACCTTCTGTTGAACTGTCTAACGCACTGATGCACCACCCAGACATCAACCTGATCCTCGCGACTGGTGGTCCGGGCATGGTTAAAGCCGCATACAGCTCCGGTAAACCAGCTATCGGTGTAGGCGCGGGCAACACTCCAGTTGTTATCGATGAAACTGCTGATATCAAACGTGCAGTTGCATCTGTACTGATGTCCAAAACCTTCGACAACGGCGTAATCTGTGCTTCTGAACAGTCTGTTGTTGTTGTTGACTCTGTTTATGACGCTGTACGTGAACGTTTTGCAACCCACGGCGGCTATCTGTTGCAGGGTAAAGAGCTGAAAGCTGTTCAGGATGTTATCCTGAAAAACGGTGCGCTGAACGCGGCTATCGTTGGTCAGCCAGCCTATAAAATTGCTGAACTGGCAGGCTTCTCTGTACCAGAAAACACCAAGATTCTGATCGGTGAAGTGACCGTTGTTGATGAAAGCGAACCGTTCGCACATGAAAAACTGTCCCCGACTCTGGCAATGTACCGCGCTAAAGATTTCGAAGACGCGGTAGAAAAAGCAGAGAAACTGGTTGCTATGGGCGGTATCGGTCATACCTCTTGCCTGTACACTGACCAGGATAACCAACCGGCTCGCGTTTCTTACTTCGGTCAGAAAATGAAAACGGCTCGTATCCTGATTAACACCCCAGCGTCTCAGGGTGGTATCGGTGACCTGTATAACTTCAAACTCGCACCTTCCCTGACTCTGGGTTGTGGTTCCTGGGGTGGTAACTCCATCTCTGAAAACGTTGGTCCGAAACACCTGATCAACAAGAAAACCGTTGCTAAGCGAGCTGAAAACATGTTGTGGCACAAACTTCCGAAATCTATCTACTTCCGCCGTGGCTCCCTGCCAATCGCGCTGGATGAAGTGATTACTGATGGCCACAAACGTGCGCTCATCGTGACTGACCGCTTCCTGTTCAACAATGGTTATGCTGATCAGATCACTTCCGTACTGAAAGCAGCAGGCGTTGAAACTGAAGTCTTCTTCGAAGTAGAAGCGGACCCGACCCTGAGCATCGTTCGCAAAGGTGCAGAACTGGCAAACTCCTTCAAACCAGACGTGATTATCGCGTTGGGTGGTGGTTCCCCGATGGACGCCGCGAAGATCATGTGGGTTATGTACGAACATCCGGAAACTCACTTCGAAGAGCTGGCGCTGCGCTTTATGGATATCCGTAAACGTATCTACAAGTTCCCGAAAATGGGCGTGAAAGCGAAAATGATCGCTGTCACCACCACTTCTGGTACAGGTTCTGAAGTCACTCCGTTTGCGGTTGTAACTGACGACGCTACTGGTCAGAAATATCCGCTGGCAGACTATGCGCTGACTCCGGATATGGCGATTGTCGACGCCAACCTGGTTATGGACATGCCGAAGTCCCTGTGTGCTTTCGGTGGTCTGGACGCAGTAACTCACGCCATGGAAGCTTATGTTTCTGTACTGGCATCTGAGTTCTCTGATGGTCAGGCTCTGCAGGCACTGAAACTGCTGAAAGAATATCTGCCAGCGTCCTACCACGAAGGGTCTAAAAATCCGGTAGCCCGTGAACGTGTTCACAGTGCAGCGACTATCGCGGGTATCGCGTTTGCGAACGCCTTCCTGGGTGTATGTCACTCAATGGCGCACAAACTGGGTTCCCAGTTCCATATTCCGCACGGTCTGGCAAACGCCCTGCTGATTTGTAACGTTATTCGCTACAACGCGAACGACAACCCGACCAAGCAGACTGCATTCAGCCAGTATGACCGTCCGCAGGCTCGCCGTCGTTATGCTGAAATTGCTGACCACCTGGGTCTGAGCGCACCGGGCGACCGTACTGCTGCTAAGATCGAGAAACTGCTGGCATGGCTGGAAACGCTGAAAGCTGAACTGGGTATTCCGAAATCTATCCGTGAAGCTGGCGTTCAGGAAGCAGACTTCCTGGCGAACGTGGATAAACTGTCTGAAGATGCATTCGATGACCAGTGCACCGGCGCTAACCCGCGTTACCCGCTGATCTCCGAGCTGAAACAGATTCTGCTGGATACCTACTACGGTCGTGATTATGTAGAAGGTGAAACTGCAGCGAAAAAAGAAGCCGCTCCGGCTAAAGCTGAGAAAAAAGCGAAAAAATCCGCTTAATCAGTAGCGCTGTCTGGCAACATAAACGGCCCCTTCTGGGGCCGTTTTTTTGTTTCCTAAAGCAACTATTCCATAAACCGACAGCATTAGCCTTCATCATATTTGCGACGATGTATAACGCCTAAACACAGGGATATTGTACTTTACAGGTCACAAGTCAACGTCGGTGCTTAAGCGTCCTGTGAGGCGTATAGCGGCGTTAAAAAACTGCCGAGAAGGGTGTATAGCCCGGAAGAAGTGAGTAAAACGAACTGACAGGATAAAAGCGCCCTGCTCACCCTGTCAGTAAAGAAATTCTTATTAATCGTGGCGATGCCTTTCCTGAATAGCCGTTAATGAGCCGACTTGTAACGCCTCTTTATAGTGTTTACGGCATACAGAAACGTATCGTTCATTACCACCAATAACCACCTGCTCACCTTCGTTATAAGGTCTGCCTGCTTGATCAAGACGCAGCACCATGCTTGCTTTACGGCCACAAAAACAGATGGTTTTTAATTCAACCAGTTTGTCGGACCATGCCAGTAAGTATTGGCTGCCAATAAATAATTCACCTCGAAAATCGGTACGTAAACCATAACAAAGTACGGGTATATCGAGTTGATCGACAACCTCCGATAATTCATATACTTGTTGTCTGGTTAAAAACTGGCATTCATCAACCAGTACGCAATGAATTGCCTGCTGTTCATGTTCCGAACGAATCTCATCAAATAATGATGAATTTTGGTTAAATAATTTTGCAGGCGATGACAAACCTATACGCGAACTGACTTTCCCGGCACCAAAGCGATCATCAATTTCTGCCGTATATACGACAGTGCGCATGCCGCGTTCCTGGTAATTGTATGAAGATTGCAACAATGCTGTAGACTTACCCGCATTCATTGCGGAATAGTAGAAATATAGCTGTGCCATCAGCCACAGGCCCTCAATGATATGAAATAAAGTTGGCTGGAGTTTATCATAATTCGTCAGTTTTTCAGCTCAACAGTATGCACAGAAGTGGTATATGCGTTCTCCCTTACGAAGCCTTGCATAATCCTTCTGAGCTATCATTACAACTGCCTCGCTTGTTATAAGCGGGTAAATGACTGCTGGTAACTATTCACAATCTTTAATCTGTTGCGCAAGTAATAGCCCTCTGTTGACCTCCAGGAGATAGTGCAATACTAAGTCCCTGCTCTTATTGCGACTGTTCTACTTTTCATCATTCGCTTAATAGGGAATTCTCGTAAACACGACTAATACAGAAGACTGAAAGGTCGTCAGCCTACGATAATCTCCCCATAAAATGTGACATGAATCAGGAAGTTTTAACCTCACGAGCTGCGAAATCATCGGTACAAATAGGGCTATATGCCGCGTCTTTTCTGGCTAATTTTATGAAAAGATATTTATTGGCGGCACAAAATAAAGAACAATTTTGAATTCCTTACATTCCTGGCTATTGCACAACTGAATTTAAGGCTCTATTATTACCTCAACAAACCACCCCAATATAAGTTTGAGATTACTACAATGAGCGAAGCACTTAAAATTCTGAACAACATCCGTACTCTTCGTGCGCAGGCAAGAGAATGTACACTTGAAACGCTGGAAGAAATGCTGGAAAAATTAGAAGTTGTTGTTAACGAACGTCGCGAAGAAGAAAGCGCGGCTGCTGCTGAAGTTGAAGAGCGCACTCGTAAACTGCAGCAATATCGCGAAATGCTGATCGCTGACGGTATTGACCCGAACGAACTGCTGAATAGCCTTGCTGCCGTTAAATCTGGCACCAAAGCTAAACGTGCTCAGCGTCCGGCAAAATATAGCTACGTTGACGAAAACGGCGAAACTAAAACCTGGACTGGCCAGGGCCGTACTCCAGCTGTAATCAAAAAAGCAATGGATGAGCAAGGTAAATCCCTCGACGATTTCCTGATCAAGCAATAATCTTTTGTAGATTGCACTTGCTTAAAATCCCGCCATCGGCGGGATTTTTTATTGTCCGGTTTAAGACAATTTAATAAGAATAAGCTATAAAAAAACGGCGTCGATTGCTCAACGCCGTTTCGTGGATAACACCGATACGGATGTTACTTCTTAATGCCCATCTCTTCTTCAAGCCAGGCTTTAAATTCCGTGCCAAGGGTGTTATGACGAATACCGTATTCAACGAAGGCCTGCATGTAACCTAATTTATTACCGCAGTCATGGCTCTTCCCTTTCATATGATAGGCTTCAACCGTTTCTTTTTCGATTAGCATATCAATTGCGTCGGTGAGCTGAATTTCATCACCAGCTCCCGGAGGGGTTTTTGCCAGCAACGGCCAAATATCCGCACTAAGTACGTAACGACCCACAATAGCGAGATTAGACGGCGCAACATCCGCTTTTGGTTTTTCAACCACGCCAACCATCGGTACGCTTTCACCCGGCGCTAATTCAACGCCTTTGCAATCCACAACGCCATATGCGGTCACATCAGCAACCGGTTCAACCATGATCTGGCTATGACCCGTTTCATCAAAGCGGCGGATCATCTCTGCCAGGTTATCCTGTGACAAATCGGATTCATATTCATCCAGAATAACGTCAGGCAAAATAACAGCCACAGGTTCATCACCCACTACCGGGTGAGCACACAATACCGCGTGTCCCAGACCTTTCGCCAGCCCCTGACGAACTTGCATAATAGTCACGTGCGGCGGACAAATAGACTGCACTTCATCAAGCAGTTGACGTTTTACACGTTTTTCCAGCATTGCTTCCAGTTCAAAACTGGTATCAAAGTGGTTTTCAATAGAGTTTTTAGATGAGTGTGTAACCAGCACAATTTCAGTAATGCCAGCCGCAATACATTCATTCACGACGTATTGAATTAATGGCTTATCGACAAGTGGCAGCATCTCTTTCGGGATGGCTTTCGTCGCCGGCAACATCCTGGTTCCTAATCCCGCAACGGGGATAACGGCTTTTTTGACTTTCGTATTAATGGCAGCCATTTAAATTCTCCTGGACTGTTCGTGTTTTGAACGTGTTCATATTTCTGTATCGCATCCCAGTATATCAGCACCCCGAAGGGGCTAAGTTCTGAAAAGGAGGCGAGTTAGTATAATTAAGACAATTACTTATACGAATGGCGACGATAGTACCACCAGCCGACATTAGCAGGTAATGCAAATTTAGCCCGCGTTATCGTTTGCTCATTCTGCAGACAACATCAAGCGCAGTCGACCACCGGTTCCCCATATTTGGCATTGCCAGGCATCGCATCGCTGGCTCAATTGATTCAAATAAGCGTTACCTAATGTGCCTAACGGAACACCATTACTGATTTGCACCTGGTGTTCGCCGGTATTTAACGTCGCATTCAGACCCGCAGAAACCAGAATGAGATTTTTCAGTTCGCGATGATAATAGCCAACTAATAGCGGAAACTGCCCCGGCAGATTGGCCTGACGGAGTAAATGGTTTACCTGCTTCAATAACGCGCCCAACTCTGGCAACCGTTGATTTTGGTGTGCAAGCTGTTCCTGTAATAATCCGTTAAACAATGCGCGTAATAACAAGGCAGCAAGTACGCCATTATGTCCAGCTCGGGTGACATCAAGGCAATAAAATGCCAGATCGTTTTCCGAAAGTGCGGCAATATCAAGCACCAGGCCGGGTTTGTCCGCGGCAACCAATTGACGATAATTAACCCGGCAATGGGAAATCACCTGCTGAACCGGCGGTTGTAGTTCCTGTAATAATTTCGCCGCTGCGGCAGGGTTATCAACCATTGCATCCCAGTCGCGAAAAAGCCTTTCCTCTTCCTCAACGCGCGAATTAAACATGCTGGGATAGAGACAGGCAAAAACCATCTCGCGCAAGCGATTCAGATCTTTAACTGGTTTCAGCAAAACATCTTCAACGCCCAGACGTAACGCTTTGGCAATATCTGCCATATTTTCAGTGGCAGATATCACCAGAACTGGGGTCTGGTCGCCTCTGTTACGTATATGCTCCAGCAGTTTAAGCCCGTTCATTCGTGGCATCGCGATATCACATATCATCAGGTCTGGAGTGAAACCTCCCAGCAACTCAAGGGCATCCACCCCATCAGCCGCCAGTACCGTTGTCGCTCCCAATGAGGAAAACCATGAATCCAGAAGCGAGCGAAATACCTGCTCATCTTCAACAATGAGAATCTGTTTTCCGACCAATGGCTGCGTCATGTTCTCTCCCCTGACTGGCTTTACTCAATAGTGGCATGCTATTGCCACCTGCGCCTGTCAGAATTAACTTAAGTGTAGATAAAAATTCTGGTCAAATGTTGGTGCGTACCAACGGCAAAAGTTCGTCCATTTTCCTTTCCACTGCCAGCTGTCCGGCCGCAATGGCAGCGTGCGCGCGATGGAAATCAAGCGTAGATATTTGCGGGCAAACAGGTTGAATCAGAATATCGGGCGGATCACCTGCCATGCGGTTCCTTTTAAGGCGGTTCTCCAACACCTGGATAGACGTGGTCATAATCTCTGTTGCCGTTGGCGCTGTCACCGCCCGACGTGTCGTTATGCTGCCTAACCTTTCTTTCAGACGCGCATGCCACGGTAGAGAATCACCATTCTCGCTATTTTCTTCACTGACATTAAAGGAGAGCAAATCTTGTTGCATCAAATGAGCATCGTGCTGCAGGTCGACCGCTATCACAATATCAGCACCCAATGCACGCGTGAGGGAAATAGGAATTGGGTTAACGACTGCCCCATCAACCAGCCAGTAGCCGTTATGCGCGACTGGTGCCATGAGTCCTGGAATACTGCATGATGCGCGAATAGCAAGATGGAGATCGCCTTCAGTAAACCATAATTCACGCCCAGTACTTAAATTGGTGGCAACAGCCGCGAAGCGACGGGAACAATTTTCGATCTCTGTTTCCGGCATTATTTCGCGGTATTGATTGAAGACACGCTCGCCGCGCAGTAACCCACCGCGCTGCCAGGAGAGATCCATCAGGCGTAAAACATCCCAATAACTGAAAGAGGTCACCCAATCTTCCAGCGCAGATAATCGATCGCATGCATAGGCAGCGCCCACCAGCGAACCAATTGAACATCCTGCAACGATATCAATTTCAATACCCACTTTTTTTAGCGCATTAATAACGCCAATATGCGACCAACCTCTCGCCGCGCCAGATCCCAGCGCCAGCCCTATTTTTATCTTTCTCATTATTCCCGCAAGATTCCCCTGGAATGCAATCGTAGCCACATCGCTACTGCTCGGTTAACATAGTGCTACTCAGGCGGTTAATACGCCGTTATTGTTTCCAGGGAGATTATTTGTGTCTCAGCTTTGTCCCTGTGGTAGTGCTGTCGAGTATAGCCTATGTTGCCACCCTTATGTGTCTGGTGAAAAGGTTGCACCTGATCCAGAACATCTCATGCGTTCGCGTTACTGCGCTTTTGTGATGCAAGACGCAGATTATTTAATAAAGACCTGGCATCCATCTTGTGGAGCAGCGGCGTTACGTGCCGAATTGATTGCCGGATTTGCGCATACTGAATGGTTGGGATTGACCGTATTTGAACATTGTTGGCAGGACGCCGACAATATCGGATTTGTCAGTTTTGTTGCTCGATTTACCGAAGGTGGCAAAACAGGTGCAATAATTGAACGTTCGCGATTTTTGAAAGAAAACGGTCAATGGTACTATATTGACGGTACACGTCCGCAGTTTGGCCGCAACGATCCCTGCCCTTGTGGTTCAGGTAAAAAATTTAAAAAGTGCTGCGGCCAATAATGGTTGACGGTACGGTTTAGCAAACACTCTCAACAAGGTTTTTCCAGCAATGCATTCACTCCAACGTAAAGTTCTGCGTACTATTTGTCCGGACCAAAAAGGTCTGATCGCACGTATTACCAATATTTGCTACAAGCACGAGTTAAATATCGTACAGAACAATGAATTTGTTGATCACCGTACCGGGCGCTTTTTTATGCGCACGGAACTGGAAGGGATTTTTAATGATTCCACCCTGCTGGCGGATCTCGATAGCGCATTGCCAGAAGGCTCCGTGCGTGAGCTGAATCCTGCCGGTCGTCGCCGGATAGTGATTCTGGTCACTAAAGAAGCGCATTGCCTTGGCGATTTGTTGATGAAAGCCAATTACGGCGGCCTGGATGTCGAAATCGCGGCAGTTATTGGTAACCACGATACTCTACGTTCTCTGGTTGAGCGTTTTGATATTCCGTTTGAGCTGGTAAGCCATGAAGGGTTAAGCCGCAACGAGCACGATCAAAAGATGGCGGATGCCATTGATGCTTATCAACCTGACTACGTGGTGCTGGCGAAGTATATGCGGGTATTAACGCCGGAATTTGTGGCACGCTTCCCGAATAAGATCATCAATATTCACCATTCATTCCTGCCAGCGTTTATTGGCGCACGTCCTTATCACCAGGCCTATGAACGTGGTGTGAAGATTATTGGCGCAACCGCTCACTATGTGAATGACAATCTGGACGAAGGCCCAATCATCATGCAGGACGTTATTCATGTCGATCATACCTACACAGCTGAAGATATGATGCGCGCAGGTCGTGACGTCGAGAAAAACGTCTTAAGTCGTGCACTATACAAAGTACTGGCACAGCGCGTCTTTGTTTACGGTAATCGGACGATTATTCTTTAATCGCCAGCAAAAATAACTGGTTACCTTTAATCCGTTACGGATGAAAATTACGCAACCAGTTCGTTTTTCTCAACGTAACACTTTACAGCGGCGCGTCATTTGATATGATGCGCCCCGCTTCCCGATAAGGGAGCAGGCCAGTAAAAAGCATTACCCCGTGGTGGGGTTCCCGAGCGGCCAAAGGGAGCAGACTGTAAATCTGCCGTCATCGACTTCGAAGGTTCGAATCCTTCCCCCACCACCATAATTCACCACAGCGATGTGGTAACTTCGGTGAGATTGTGAAAGTTTGCACTCATCGGGGAAGGGTGAGAACCTTCGACTAAGGTTCGATTCGAGCGAAAGCGAGAGAACGTTGCCACAGGCAACGGCCCGAAGGGTGAGGAGCGAAGCGACGAATAATCCTTCCCCCACCACCATAATTCACCACAGCGATGTGGTAACTTCGGTGAGATTGTGAAAGTTTGCACTCATCGGGGAAGGGTGAGAACCTTCGACTAAGGTTCGATTCGAGCGAAAGCGAGAGAACGTTGCCACAGGCAACGGCCCGAAGGGTGAGGAGCGAAGCGACGAATAATCCTTCCCCCACCACCATCTCAAGCATTACCTCGAAATTTGAATTACCCCTGGTGGGGTTCCCGAGCGGCCAAAGGGAGCAGACTGTAAATCTGCCGTCATCGACTTCGAAGGTTCGAATCCTTCCCCCACCACCATCACTTTCAAAAGTCCCTGAACTCTCAAACGAATCCGTAATTAAATATTCTGCCCAAGCGGGGAAGGATGAGAAGCTTCGACCAAGGTTCGACTTGAGCGCCAGCGAGAGAGCGTTGCCGCAGGCAACGACCCGAAGGGCGAAGCGCGCAGCGCTGAGTAATCCTTCCCCCACCACCATCACTTTCAAAAGTCCCTGAACTCTCAAACGAATCCGTAATTAAATATTCTGCCCAAGCGGGGAAGGACGAGAAGCTTCGACCAAGGTTCGACTTGAGCGCCAGCGAGAGAGCGTTGCCGCAGGCAACGACCCGAAGGGCGAAGCGCGCAGCGCTGAGTAATCCTTCCCCCACCACCATCACTTTCAAAAGTCCCTGAACTCTCAAACGAATCCGTAATTAAATATTCTGCCCAAGCGGGGAAGGATGAGAAGCTTCGACCAAGGTTCGACTTGAGCGCCAGCGAGAGAGCGTTGCCGCAGGCAACGACCCGAAGGGCGAAGCGCGCAGCGCTGAGTAATCCTTCCCCCACCACCATCACTTTCAAAAACCCCTGAATTCCCTTACAAATCCATAATTAAATATTCTGCCCATGCGGGGAAGGACGAGAAGCTTCGACCAAGGTTCGACTCGAGCGTCAGCGAGAGAGCGTTGCCGCAGGCAACGACCCGTAGGGCGAAGCGCGCAGCGCTGAGTAATCCTTCCCCCACCACCATCACTTTCAAAAACCCCTGAATTCCCTTACAAATCCATAATTAAATATTCTGCCCATGCGGGGAAGGACGAGAAGCTTCGACCAAGGTTCGACTCGAGCGTCAGCGAGAGAGCGTTGCCGCAGGCAACGACCCGTAGGGCGAAGCGCGCAGCGCTGAGTAATCCTTCCCCCACCACCATCACTTTCAAAAGTCCCTGAACTTCCCAACGAATCCGCAATTAAATATTCTGCCCATGCGGGGAAGGATGAGAAGCTTCGACCAAGGTTCGACTCGAGCGCCAGCGAGAGAGCGTTGCCGCAGGCAACGACCCGAAGGGCGAAGCGCGCAGCGCTGAGTAATCCTTCCCCCACCACCATCACTTTTCAAAAGTCCGTAAACTCTCAAACGAATCCGCAATTAAATATTCTGCCCAAGCGGGGAAGGATGAGAAGCTTCGACCAAGGTTCGACTTGAGCGCCAGCGAGAGAGCGTTGCCGCAGGCAACGACCCGAAGGGCGAAGCGCGCAGCGCTGAGTAATCCTTCCCCCACCACCATCACTTCCTGAAATACTCAAAACCTGTTACTCCGAGCTAATTTTGCCCGATGGCACCGCGTTTACCGGACCTACAATATCCTCCCCTGTAGGTCGGATAAGCGAAGCGCATCCGACAACTCACCCCGCACCGTGCCCATAAAAAACCCCGCCGAAGCAGGGTCTATGTGAACTAAAATTCGCTTAGTGACGAGCGCGCACCAACTGATACTTACGTGTCAGATACTCCACCGGTACGCTCCAGATGTGCACCAGACGCGAGAACGGGAACAGCAGGAATAACGTCATCCCCAACACCAGGTGCAGACGGAAGATAAACGCCACACCATCGAGGTGTTGAGAAGCGCCACCGTGGAAGGTCACCACCGACTGCGCCCAGCCAACCAGTTTCATCATCTCGCTACCGTCCATATGCTGAGCGGAGAACGGAATGGTCAACAGGCCCAGCGCGCACTGGATAACGAGCAGCGACAGGATCAGGATATCCGCTCCGGTAGTGGTTGCACGCACGCGTGGGCTGAACAGACGACGCTTCAGCAACAGCACGCCGCCAATCAGACACAGCACGCCGCTGGCACCACCAGCAAACATCGCCATTTTCTGTTTCACTTCAATCGGCAGCCAGGCTTCATACATCCAGTGCGGCGTCAGCATACCGAAGAAGTGACCAACAAAAATCCCCAGAATACCGATATGGAACAGGTTCGACGCCAGGTTCATCCCTTTGCGATCCAGCATCTGGCTGGACGCCGCGCGCCAGGTGTACTGCCCGTAGTCATAACGCAGCCAGCTACCAATCAGGAAGACCGCCCCGGCTATGTACGGGTAGATATCAAAGAAGAACATATTCAGGAATTGCATTAGTGCTGTCCTCCGGTGGTGATATTCAGATATTGCGGCGCGACGGCACCGGCAAAGCGACGCTGATGAGCAGTGATTGCTGAATCACCGCAGCCTTTGTCAGCAAAGAATTTAACCTGCTCTTCTTCCCAGACAGCATCCAGCGCCTGCGGCGTATCATCGCGCGCTTCGTCGGCAATTTTTTCCGCCACTTTGTCGCTGTCGATAGCGGTATTGGCCAATTTCAGCAGCAGATCAAACATCACGGCATAACGGCTTTCACGCTGTTGCAGACGCGCGCTCAGCAATGCCAGAATCGGCGCGATATCTTTCAAACCTTCCACGGCTTCGCTTTGCGGCAGCTGCGACAGGTACTCCAGATACAGCGGCAGATGGTCCGGTAATTCGCGGCTGTTTAACTGCAAACCGTGCTGCTCGTACTGCGCCAGCAGGTCCACCATCGCCTGGCCGCGGTCACGGGATTCACCGTGAACATGTTCAAATAGCAACAGTGACGTGGCGCGGCCACGGTCGAACAGTTCGCTGTACTGGGCCTGGGCATCGAGCGGATCCATCGCCGTTAAATCGCGCAGGAAAATGCCCAGCGCATGGGCATCTTCTTTCGACAGATTTTTCGACGCAGCAATCGCCTCAAACATCTCTTGTTGATGCTGCCATAAGGCAGCATCCGGATATTCAAGGAGACGCGATACAATCACGAGTTCGATCATGGATGCGGCTCCGTTTTGCTGGTCACATCGATGGCATCGATACGACGGCTGTTGAACAGATTGAATTTGGTATCTGAACCGTGGCAGCCATCACCAAAGGTAAAGCCGCAGCCATTTTTCTCCGGGAAGGCTTCCCGTGCCAGTTCACGATGACTACTCGGCACCACAAAGCGATCTTCGTAGTTAGCAATCGCCAGATAACGGTACATCTCCTGTGCCTGGGCTTCGGTCAGACCGACCTCTTCCAGCGCACGGGTATCAACTTTACCGTCAACGGTTTCAGCACGTTTGTAATGACGCATCGCCAGCATACGTTTCAGTGCGCGCAGTACCGGTTTGGTATCACCGGCGGTCAGCAGATTCGCCAGATACTGTACCGGAATACGCAAGCTTTCGACGTCTGGCAGAATGCCGTTGCTACCCAGCTCACCCGCGTCTGCTGCAGACTGAATCGGAGACAGAGGCGGCACGTACCAGACCATCGGCAGTGTGCGATATTCTGGATGCAGCGGCAGCGCCAGTTTCCATTCCATTGCCATTTTATAAACCGGCGACTGCTGTGCGGCTTCAATAACGCTCAGCGGAATACCGTCTTTAATCGCCTGCTCGATGACTTTCGGATCGTTCGGATCGAGGAACACCTCCAGCTGACGCTGGTAAAGATCTTTCTCGTTCTCGGTGCTGGCTGCACGTTCAATCGCGTCGGCATCGTACAGCAGCACGCCAAGATAACGGATACGACCGACACAGGTTTCTGAGCACACGGTCGGCTGACCCGCTTCAATACGCGGATAGCAGAAGATGCACTTCTCAGACTTACCGCTCTTCCAGTTGAAGTAGATTTTTTTGTACGGGCATCCGGTGATGCACATACGCCAGCCACGGCATTTATCCTGGTCGATCAGGACGATGCCATCTTCTTCACGCTTGTAAATCGCACCGCTCGGGCAGGTCGCCACACATGCCGGGTTCAGGCAGTGTTCGCACAGGCGCGGCAAATACATCATAAAGGTGTTTTCGAACTGGCTATACATCGCCTTCTGGATGTTGTCGAAGTTCTTGTCTTTCGCCAGTTTGTCAAACTCACCACCCAGGTCATCTTCCCAGTTCGGCCCTTTTTCGATTTTCGCCATCCGTTCCCCGGTAATCAGCGAACGCGGACGGGCAATCGGCTGCGATTTGCTGCCTTCCGGCGCGGTATGCAGGTTCTGATAATCAAAATCGAACGGCTCGTAATAATCGTCGATCCCCGGCAGATGCGGGTTAGCGAAGATTTTACCCAGCAGCATGGCGCGGTTACCCATGCGCGGCTGCAGTTTGCCATTGATTTTACGGATCCAGCCGCCTTTGTATTTTTCCTGGTTTTCCCAGTCAGTCGGGAAGCCCTGACCCGGCTTGGTTTCCACGTTGTTGAACCACGCGTATTCCACGCCTTCACGGCTGGTCCAGACGTTTTTACAGGTAACTGAACAGGTGTGGCAGCCGATGCACTTATCGAGATTCAGCACCATGCCGACTTGTGAACGAATTTTCATTTTACGCTCTCCTGTACCTGGTCATTGCCTTCGCCATCTAACCAGTCAATGTTCTTCATCTTACGCACTACAACAAACTCATCGCGGTTAGAACCTACGGTGCCGTAGTAGTTAAAGCCGTATGCCAGATGGGCATAGCCGCCGATCATATGCGTCGGTTTCGGCGTGATACGGGTGACCGAGTTATGGATACCACCACGCTGTTGGGTAATTTCCGAACCAGGCAGGTTAACGATACGTTCCTGCGCGTGGTACATCATGGTCATCCCTGCCGGAACACGCTGGCTGACAACCGCACGGGCAGTCAGAGCACCGTTGCTGTTGAATACTTCAATCCAGTCGTTATCGGCGATACCCAGATCTTTGGCATCGGCTTCACTCAACCAGACCACCGGACCACCGCGACCTAAAGTCAGCATCAGCAGGTTGTCGCTGTAGGTGGAGTGGATACCCCACTTCTGGTGCGGCGTCAGGAAGTTGAGCGCTTTTTCCGGGTTGCCGTTGGATTTCTGGCCTATCACTTCTTTCACCGAACGGGTGTCGATCGGCGGACGATAAACCAGCTGGCTTTCACCGAAATCACGCATCCACTGGTGATCCTGATACAGTTGCTGACGACCAGAGAGCGTACGCCATGGGATCAGCTCGTGAACGTTGGTGTAACCGGCGTTGTAAGAAACGTGTTCATCTTCCAGACCAGACCAGGTCGGGCTGGAGATAATTTTGCGCGGCTGTGCCTGAATATCGCGGAAGCGGATCTTCTCGTCTTCTTTATTCAGCGCCAGATGCGTATGGTCACGACCGGTAAATTCGCTCAGGGCAGCCCAGGCTTTCACGGCTACCTGACCGTTGGTTTCCGGTGCCAGTGTCAGGATCATCTCTGCCGCATCAATTGCGGTGTTCAGCATCGGCTGGCCTTTCGCCGGACCTTCCGCTTTGGTGTAGTTGAGCTTACGCAGCAGATCCATCTCGCTCTGGGTGTTCCAGGCAATCCCTTTACCGCCGTTACCGATTTTCTCCATCAGCGGGCCGATAGAAGTAAAGCGTTCGTAAGTTGCCGGATAATCGCGCTCTACGACCATAATGTGCGGTGCAGTTTTGCCTGGGATCAGGTCGCATTCGCCTTTTTTCCAGTCTTTCACATCCAGCGGCTGCGCCAGTTCAGCGGCAGAGTCATGCTGGATAGGCAGCGTGACGATGTCGGTTTCTTTACCCAGATGGCCGACGCACACTTCGGAGAATTTCTTCGCGATGGCTTTGTAGATTTCCCAGTCGCTTTTCGCTTCCCAGGCCGGATCGACCGCCGCAGACAGCGGGTGAATAAACGGATGCATATCCGAAGTATTCATGTCGTCTTTTTCGTACCAGGTCGCCGTCGGCAAAATGATGTCGGAATAGAGACAGGTGCTCGACAGACGGAAGTCCAGCGTAACCACCAGATCCAGCTTGCCTTCCAGACCATTGTCCTGCCAGTCCACTTCTTCCGGCTTCACGCCGCCCTGTTGCCCCAGATCTTTACCCTGGATACCGTGCTCCGTCCCCAGCAGGTACTTGAGCATAAACTCATGACCTTTACCGGAAGAACCGAGCAGGTTAGAACGCCAGATGAACAGGTTGCGCGGGTGGTTTTTACCGTTTTCTGGTTGTTCTGCCGCAAAACGGATGGAACCCTCTTTCAGGGATTTCACCGTATAGTCCACCGGATTCATCCCGGCTTTTTCCGCTTCGCCAGCGATAGTCAGCGGGTTAGTGCCTAACTGCGGTGCAGACGGCAGCCAGCCCATGCGTTCCGCACGGACGTTAAAGTCGATCAAGTGTCCGGTATAGCGGGATTTGTCCGCCATCGGTGACAGCAACTCTTCCGCCGTGACGGTTTCATAACGCCACTGGCTGGAGTGGTTATAGAAATAAGAAGTGCTGTTCATGTGACGCGCCGGACGCTGCCAGTCAAGGGCAAACGCCAGCGGCTGCCAGCCGGTTTGCGGACGCAGTTTTTCCTGACCTACATAGTGCGCCCAGCCGCCCCCGCTCTGACCGACACAGCCGCAGAAAATCAGCATGTTGATCAGACCACGATAGTTCATATCGAGGTGATACCAGTGGTTCAGCCCCGCACCGACGATAATCATCGAACGACCGTGCGTTTTATCAGCGTTATCGGCAAATTCACGGGCGATGCGAATAATCTGGCTGCGAGAAACGCCGGTAATCTGCTCGGCCCAGGCCGGGGTATAAGCTTTCACATCGTCATAGCTGGTTGCACAGTTAACGTCGTTCAGGCCACGTTCCAGACCGTAGTTTGCCAGCGTCAGATCATAAACGGTGGTCACCAGGGCGGTGCTGCCATCAGCCAGTTGCAGGCGTTTCACCGGCAGTTTGTGCAGCAGCACGTTTTCCAGTTCCACTTTGTTGAAGTGTTCCGTGCCGTCGCCACCAAAGTACGGGAAGCCTACCTCAGCGATCTCATCCTGACTACCCAGCAGGCTCAGTTGCAGCTCGGTTTCTTCGCCAGTTTTGCCGTCGCGCTGCTCAAGATTCCATTTGCCCTTCTCGCCCCAGCGGAAGCCAATAGAACCGTTCGGCGCAACCATTTCGCCATTGGTATTAAAGGCGACAGTTTTCCATTCCGGATTGTTTTCCTGGCCCAGCGCATCAACCAGATCAGCAGCGCGCAACATACGACCTGCAGCGTAGTAACCGTCGCGTTCTTCCAGCATCACCAGCATCGGCATGTCGGTGTAGCGACGCACATAGTCGGTGAAATACTGGCTTGGGTTGTCGAGGTGGAATTCACGCAGCATTACGTGGCCCATCGCCAGCGCCATTGCCGCATCGGTGCCCTGTTTCGGTGCCAGCCACAGATCGCACAGTTTGGCGATTTCAGCGTAGTCTGGTGTGACGGCAACAGTTTTGGTGCCTTTGTAACGCACTTCAGTAAAGAAGTGAGCATCCGGGGTACGCGTCTGCGGCACGTTTGAACCCCAGGCGATGATGTAGCTGGAGTTATACCAGTCAGCAGATTCCGGTACGTCAGTTTGCTCGCCCCAGGTTTGCGGAGACGCAGGAGGCAGGTCGCAGTACCAGTCGTAGAAGCTTAAGCAAGTACCGCCAATCAGCGAGAGATAGCGTGCACCCGATGCGTAAGAAACCATCGACATTGCCGGAATTGGCGAGAAACCAGCAACACGGTCCGGGCCGTAGTTTTTGATGGTGTAAACGTTAGATGCGGCGATCAGTTCGTTCACCTCCTGCCAGGAAGAACGAACAAATCCACCGCGTCCACGCGCCTGCTTAAAGCTTTTCGCTTTATCGGCGTCTTCAATGATAGAAGCCCATGCCTCAACCGGATCGCTATGCAGCGCCTTCGCTTCACGCCACATTTTCATCAGGCGTTTGCGCATCATCGGGTATTTCAGGCGGTTGGCACTGTAAAGATACCAGGAGTAGCTGGCACCGCGCGGGCAGCCGCGAGGTTCATGGTTTGGCAGATCCGGACGGGTACGCGGATAGTCAGTCTGCTGGGTTTCCCAGGTGACCAGACCGTTTTTGACGTAGATTTTCCAGCTGCAGGAGCCGGTGCAGTTTACCCCGTGGGTAGAGCGGACGATTTTGTCATGCTGCCAACGCTGGCGATATCCATCCTCCCAGTCACGGTTGGTATTGAGAAGCTGGCCATGCCCATCGGCAAAGGTTTCACCCTTCTGTTTGAAGTAGCGAAACCGGTCCAGGAATTTACTCATCGGTTTTCTCCTGTGGGAGCCTGTCGGCCCTCTGATAAATCGACATTGCTAATGTTTAAGGGCAAGGTAACGCTCTGAAACAGCGTGGGAATTGATAACGATCAAGAGTGATGGGGATGAAAAATAAAGTAAATTCCTAAGATACCCCTTTAGGATAATTAACAGCCACCACATAACATACTGTAAATTAAGACGTTTTATACCTGTAGTTATTTAAACTATTAAGATTTTTATGCAGATGGGTATTAAGGAGTATTCCCCATGGGTAACATATTAATGGCTCTTAATGAAATCCGGCGAAATAAACCATATAACATTAGTATGTTGTAACTAAATAACGCATAAAAAAAGCGCGACATCATGCCGCGCAAAGGATAATCAAATATTTTACTCTATATAATTCGGTTTACAGGAAGGCGGCAAGTGAATGAATCCCAGGAGCTTACTAAAGTAAGTGACTGGGGTGAATGAACGCAGCCGCAGCACATGTAACCCGAAGTATGACGAGTAACGGTTTATTTTTTAGAATGCCGACCATATACCGCCCAGGTAATCACTACGCAGGCGATATAGAAAATCAAAAATACCTTCATTGCGCCGACTGGCGAACCCGTTAATGCCAGCGAGCTACCAAACGCTTTCGGGATAAAGAAGCCACCAATCGCGCCAATCGCAGAGATGAAACCCAGCGCCGCCGCCGTGTCGGTTGCCGCTTCACGCATCGCACGTTCGTCAGAACCCCCTTCTGCTTTCACGCGATCCATTGTCAGTTTACGGAAGATCACTGAAATCATCTGGAAAGTGGAACCACTACCCAGCCCAGCTGTCAGGAACAGCGCCAGGAAGACCGCGAAGAACGCCATGAAGCTTCCGCCCTGCCCGTCAGTCGGTAAGGTCAGGAACAGCAGGCCGCTGAAAATCGCCATCAGAATAAAGTTCACCAGCGTGACACGAGTTCCGCCCAGACGGTCAGATAATGCACCACCTGCAGAACGCGCCAGCGCACCAATAAACGGCCCGAAGAAAGCGTATTGCAGAATCTGAACATCCGGGAACTGCGTTTTTGACAGCATTGCAAAGCCCGCGGAGAAGCCGATGAAGGAGCCGAAGGTTGCCAGATACAGCAGGCTCATAATCCACAGATGACCCCGTTTGAGTACCGGCAACTGCTCCTTGATGGAGGCTTTCGAGGTAGCAAGATCGTTCATGCCAAACCACGCCGCAATGGTGAAGATGGCAAGGAACGGCACCCATATCCAGGACGCATTCGCCAGATACAGCTCAGTCCCATCCGGCTGTTTGACGCCCTGGCTACCAAATACTGCGAAAATCGACAGTGATACCACCAGCGGAGCAACCAACTGCATGACGCTGACGCCCATGTTTCCCAGACCACCATTCAGACCCAGCGCGCCACCCTGCTTCTGTTTCGGAAAGAAGAAGCTGATGTTTGCCATACTGGATGCGAAGTTCGCGCCAGCAAAGCCGCATAGCAGAGAGATGATGATGAAGACGCTATAAGGCGTGGAGGTATCCTGCACGGCAAAACCCAGCCAGACGCAAGGAATAATCAGAATACCGGTGCTGAACGCCGTCCAGCGACGACCACCGAAGATAGGAACCATAAAGGAGTATGGAACACGTAATAACGCGCCAGAAACCGAAGGCAGCGCAGTCAACATAAATAGCTGATCGGTCGTAAAATTAAAACCGACTTTCGGTAAGTTCACCGCAACAGCGCTGAACAACATCCATACGCAAAACGCCAGCAGCAGACAGGGAACGGAAATCCACAGGTTGCGGCTGGCAATACGTTGACCGCGTTGTTGCCAGAACGCAGGATCTTCCGGTCGCCAATCTGTAATGACAGCTCCAGTAGCCCTTTCGGGGGCGGATGAGTGACTCATAGACACCTCTGATACTCGTTTCGATGTCTGCCACCTTAGTGTCTGGAGCTAAAGGCAATTTGATGTAAATCAAACGATAAGATAACTTTATCTATCATTGATATTTATCATTACCCATAGTGAGTACAGTGATTTCATAAAAATTATGAGATTTTTCACGGTGCTGTAAAATCCCTACCCTTACCGATGTAAAGCGACTAACCACACGGCAAATAAGGAGTAACTCTTTCCGGGTATGGGTATACTTCAGCCAATAGCCGAGAATACTGCCATTCCAGAATGTATCGTCACATTCATTAAGGTTATTGCTCATTTAAAGCCTGAAGGAAGAGGTTTACATGCTTAAACGTTGTCTCTCTCCGCTCACCCTGGTTAATCAGGTTGCGCTTATTGTGTTGCTTTCTACTGCTATTGGACTGGCAGGGATGGCGGTTTCTGGCTGGCTGGTGCAAGGCGTTCAGGGCAGCGCCCATGCGATCAACAAAGCGGGATCGCTGCGCATGCAAAGTTACCGTCTGTTGGCAGCAGTGCCATTAAGCGAGAAAGACAAGCCCTTAATTAAAGAGATGGAACAAACGGCATTTAGCGCCGAGTTGACTCGAGCAGCAGAACGAGACGGACAACTGGCGCAATTACAGGGTTTACAAGATTACTGGCGTAATGAACTGATCCCTGCACTGATGCGTGCACAAAACCGCGAAACGGTGTCAGCGGATGTCAGCCAGTTTGTTGCCGGGCTTGATCAGCTGGTATCTGGTTTTGACCGCACCACGGAAATGCGCATTGAGACAGTGGTACTGGTCCATCGGGTAATGGCGGTATTTATGGCACTTTTACTGGTGTTCACTATTATCTGGTTGCGGGCGCGACTGCTACAACCGTGGCGGCAACTGCTGGCAATGGCGAGTGCCGTCAGTCATCGCGATTTTACCCAACGCGCGAACATCAGCGGGCGCAACGAAATGGCGATGCTTGGAACTGCATTGAACAATATGTCTGCAGAACTGGCCGAAAGTTATGCCGTACTTGAGCAGCGGGTTCAGGAGAAAACCGCCGGGCTGGAGCATAAAAATCAGATCCTCTCTTTTTTATGGCAGGCTAACCGCCGTTTGCATTCCCGCGCCCCGCTGTGTGAACGCCTGTCACCTGTACTCAACGGCTTACAGAATTTAACCCTGCTACGTGATATCGAATTGCGGGTGTATGACACTGATGATGAAGAGAATCATCAGGAGTTTACCTGCCAGCCAGATATGACTTGTGATGATAAAGGCTGCCAGCTCTGCCCGCGCGGCGTATTACCCGTTGGCGATCGCGGCACAACCCTGAAGTGGCGGCTGGCTGACTCACATACGCAGTACGGTATTTTGCTGGCGACCCTACCGCAGGGGCGTCATCTTAGCCATGATCAACAACAACTGGTGGATACCCTGGTTGAACAACTCACCGCCACGCTGGCGCTGGATCGGCATCAGGAACGTCAGCAACAGTTGATCGTGATGGAAGAGCGTGCCACCATTGCGCGCGAACTGCATGATTCTATTGCCCAATCTCTCTCTTGCATGAAGATGCAGGTGAGTTGTTTACAGATGCAGGGCGATGCGCTGCCAGAAAGCAGCCGCGAACTGTTAAGTCAGATCCGTAACGAACTGAATGCATCCTGGGCGCAGTTGCGTGAATTGCTCACCACATTCCGCTTGCAGCTCACCGAGCCTGGATTACGTCCGGCGCTGGAAGCGAGTTGCGAAGAGTACAGCGCCAAATTTGGCTTCCCGGTGAAGCTGGATTATCAATTGCCGCCTCGTCTGGTGCCTTCACATCAGGCAATCCACTTGTTGCAAATTGCCCGTGAGGCATTAAGTAACGCCCTCAAACATTCGCAAGCGAGTGAGGTCGTGGTGACGGTGGCGCAAAACGATAATCAGGTCAAACTGACCGTCCAGGATAACGGCTGCGGCGTGCCTGAAAATGCCATCCGCAGCAATCACTACGGCATGATAATAATGCGCGACCGTGCGCAAAGTTTACGAGGCGATTGCCGCGTCCGCCGTCGTGAATCAGGTGGCACCGAAGTGGTGGTCACCTTTATTCCCGAAAAAACTTTCACAGACGTCCAAGGAGATACCCATGAGTAATCAGGAACCGGCTACTATCCTGCTGATTGACGATCACCCGATGCTGCGAACTGGCGTAAAACAGCTTATCAGTATGGCACCAGATATCACCGTGGTTGGCGAAGCGAGTAATGGCGAACAGGGTATTGAACTGGCGGAGTCTCTTGATCCCGATCTGATCCTGTTAGATCTCAATATGCCCGGCATGAACGGTCTGGAAACGCTGGATAAACTGCGCGAAAAGTCCCTCTCAGGGCGCATTGTGGTATTCAGCGTCTCTAACCATGAAGAAGATGTGGTCACCGCACTGAAACGCGGCGCGGATGGCTATCTGTTAAAAGATATGGAACCGGAAGATCTGCTGAAAGCATTGCATCAGGCAGCTGCTGGCGAAATGGTATTAAGCGAAGCATTAACGCCTGTTCTGGCCGCCAGCTTGCGCGCTAACCGTGCCACTACTGAGCGCGATGTTAACCAGTTAACCCCACGCGAGCGCGATATTCTCAAGCTGATTGCCCAGGGTTTGCCGAACAAGATGATTGCCCGCCGCCTGGATATCACCGAAAGCACAGTAAAAGTGCACGTCAAGCACATGCTGAAGAAAATGAAGCTCAAGTCTCGCGTGGAAGCAGCGGTATGGGTGCATCAGGAGCGCATTTTCTGATTACGGTTCCCAGCGTAGTTCGTCGTTTGACAATGCGTCGAACGGTTCGACAAGCGTTAGCGTGATCTCATTGGAGGAGACACGCTGCCCCTGGTTATCTTCCACCACCACCGACAATCGCCAGTGATTGCTCGCCCCTTCCCCGTTCTGCCAGTCAGGCATGATCAGCGTCCAGCCCTCCGCGCTGTTGGCTTGTGCGCCTGGCGTCAAACTTAATATCTGCGTATCGCCCTGCCAAATCAGTTGCCGAATACCGTAACGACTGCGGATTTGTAATTTCAGCGGCACTGTTTCGCCAGGTTTTAGATCCCACGGCGGTGTCGCCAGAAACACCGTTAACGTTTTTCGCTGTCGGTACTCAAGAGTCGGTAGATTATTTCGCTGCGGATTATCATAGCGACTACCACGTAACGACTGACTTTCGGCAACCTCGCCCGCAGAAAGTTGTTTTTTGAGCGGTACACCAAAGCGGTAATTAAGATTCAGCCCGAGGTTATTTTGATTCTCGCCACTTTCACCCTGTTTATGCTGGGCCGTCACAGTGACTAATGGCACAGGGGTGTAATTTAATCCCAGACTCAACGCGACGGGATTGTGATAACCCGTACCAGAGTTAAACAAATCAACACGATCACCAAAATACTGTTCTACGCTGACACTGGTATTGAGGTGTTGATAGAACGGCATGCGCATCCGGGCTGTCAGGTCGTACCCGCGCGCCATCCGTTGTTCCTGCGTGGCTGTCTGTTCATGCCATGCAGCAAATGGCTGATAAAAGTTTGCCGATAGTCGCAAATATTCGCCCCACGCTTCGGCACCAAAGCCCGCTCGCTGAAGATTTTCGTCCAGCAAGTTGTCATAAAAAGTGTTATAACCCACCAGCCAGTTGCCGCGCGCCCAGCGTTGCCCAACGCCCACATTGCTCACCAACCCATCATCCTGCTGAGTAAGACCAAGCTGGCTCCAGGTGAGATAACGATCATTATCTTGTAACGGCACAAACCAGCTTCCACGACTGCCGGTAAAATGACCTTCGTTATCCACTTTGACATCAACACTGGCATTTCCCCACGGTGATAGCCAGGACTCTACGTGCTGATTAACCTGTTGACTAAGCGCGTCGCGGACTTTTCCCAATGCGAAAGCTTTTGCCTGCTCGCCAGTATCCAGCCCGTTATCATTCATACTGGTTTCGCCGAAATCTTTCACAATTTCAGCAAAGTGTTTTTCCCCATCATGATTTTCAGGTGCCATGCCTAAATCCGGCAGACCATCATTGTTATTATCAAAGGGATTTGCCGCTTTTTGCTCGAAGGTAGATTGTGCGTTAGCTGTACCGCCTGCCGCCAGCAAGAGTAAATAAAACGAAATAATGCGAGGAACGAAACGGCTCAAAACGTCGGTAACTTCCGGTAAAAAATGAAAAACCATAGCCTTTAAGAATAACGATTACTGGCAACTTTTGTCGTATTTTCTCGCGCTTTCAGGAAAATCCTTAAAAATGTGACCGATTGGTCAGACGCTGCAGAAGCAGTAAGATAGAAGATGAGTGTCTAATTCCCTGAATACAGGAGTAAATAATGCAAAAAATCGTGATCGTTGCCAATGGCGCACCTTACGGGAGCGAATCCTTGTTTAACAGCTTGCGGCTGGCCATTGCGTTACGAGAGCAGGAGAGCAATCTGGATCTGCGTCTGTTCCTCATGTCTGATGCGGTCACAGCCGGGTTGCGCGGGCAAAAACCAGGGGAAGGCTACAACATTCAGCAAATGCTGGAGATCCTTACCGCTCAGAATGTACCGGTGAAATTGTGCAAAACCTGTACCGACGGGCGCGGGATTAGCACACTTCCTCTTATTGATGGGGTGGAAATCGGTACTCTTGTGGAACTGGCGCAATGGACGCTGTCAGCCGATAAAGTGCTCACATTTTAATGTTTGAGGGGGCGTCTGACGCCCCACTATGAGGGAAGTTTACTCAGGCGAATCCCGGCCGTAACACACCATCCGGATAATTCTCCGCCAGCAGTTTTTTTACCGATACCAGCAAATCATTCAGCCCATCGTCCTGCATTCCCAGTTTGATAAGCTCCTGTTCCAGTGAAAACAGGTATTGTGCGTTGGTTCCCAGCGGACCGCTCGCCGCCGCAATCAACGGCGCGATGACCTGAGCGCGAGTGTCAGATTCATATTCTGGATGTCGCGGGTCCATAATAAACACAATGGCGTTTACTGTGCATCCATCATCAAGATCAAGCTGACACCAGGTTGGCAGATAACAGCCGGTAATCATCTCGCGCTTCCACAACAGGGTTAGTTCCTGCTCCAGCGTCTCTTCTGGCAGTCGATAGGCGACGCCTGTAGTGCGTCCGCCCTCTTTCAGTGCAAGCATCCGTCCCGGCTGGTGCGCAGTCCCGCGCCCGGCGGTCAGGCGCAGGTAAAACGCGCGATGCCATCCAACCAGTGTACCGGTGCACGACTCGGTAAACTCCAGTGCCGGATTCCACATCAACGATCCATAACCGAAGATCCACACCGGTCCCTCATCAGGTCGACAAGCCAGCGTCGCCGCCAGCGAAGCCGCCCGTTGCTCTGCTGACCATAAGAGTGATTCTTCAATGGCACCAAATGCCGTTTTACAATCGGCATTCATCAAGAAATCACGCGTTATCACCTTACACCTCCGCCACTGCATACTTCCCTGCGACAACTTTTTGGTGTCTTCCGGACATTTTTACTGCTCATTTTGAAACCACTAACGGGACAATATGCAATCCACGGACCACTTGCAAGGCAACACCGCACGAATAGCTTTAACTAAGCTACCGGTTTTACGATTTTTTATGCCATTTATCATCATCCCCTTTGGCATATTCATGCTTCACAGCAGCCCAGGCCACTTTATGCGCGGTTTCTTCGCGACTGGCGTCATCACGCCGATCCTCTTTATCTTTATATTGATCCCACGCGCTGTTGAACGCTTCTTTATAGATATCCTGGGCATGAGACGGTAGAACGTGCTTTACGCTTTCCGGCAGATCGCTTTTCGTTTTATACGGCATCGTTGACTCCTTTTACAAAGTTGAACATTAAGTGTGGTCAACAATATCTACTCTTGCCAAAACATAAGAATTTTCATGTCAGACTGTTCTTAAGAAACGCTAAAACAAACATTGTCTAAACGTAATACTTATTTTTATGTCCCAATGAGTAAAAAATCGACAGTGGGGTAAAAATTCGTAAAATGTTACCGATATCCAGACACTTTCTGTTATTTTTCCTACCTATTTTTTACATTTTCGATAAATTCATCTGCAAAGGGATAACCATAATGTCAAATGCTCAAGAGGCGGTAAAAACCCGCCACAAGGAGACTTCGCTTATTTTCCCGGTTCTGGCGCTGGTAGTGCTGTTCCTGTGGGGAAGCAGCCAGACACTACCAGTGGTCATTGCCATCAATCTTCTTGCGCTTATTGGTATTTTAAGTAGCGCCTTTAGTGTTGTCCGTCATGCGGACGTATTAGCCCATCGCCTGGGAGAACCTTACGGTTCGCTTATTCTTAGCCTTTCAGTGGTTATTCTTGAAGTCAGTTTGATTTCAGCTTTAATGGCAACCGGCGACGCCGCGCCAACGCTAATGCGTGATACGCTCTATTCAATCATTATGATTGTTACCGGTGGGCTGGTTGGCTTTTCATTATTGTTGGGCGGTCGTAAGTTTGCCACCCAATATATGAATCTGTTTGGTATCAAGCAGTATTTAATTGCGCTGTTCCCCCTGGCGATAATCGTACTGGTATTTCCAATGGCTCTGCCTGCGGCGAATTTTTCAACCGGTCAGGCGTTACTGGTAGCATTAATTTCTGCGGCAATGTATGGCGTATTTTTGCTGATCCAGACCAAAACGCATCAAAGTTTGTTTGTCTACGAGCACGAAGATGACAGTGATGACGACGACCCGCATCACGGTAAACCGTCTGCCCATAGCAGCGTGTGGCATGCTATCTGGTTGATTATCCATCTGATTGCCGTTATTGCAGTCACCAAAATGAATGCCAGCCCGCTGGAGACATTGCTCGACAGCATGAATGCCCCTGTCGCCTTTACTGGCTTCCTGGTGGCTCTGTTGATTCTGTCGCCGGAAGGTTTAGGTGCGTTAAAAGCAGTGTTGAACAACCAGGTCCAGCGCGCGATGAATCTGTTCTTTGGTTCAGTGTTAGCAACCATTTCGCTTACCGTACCTGTCGTCACGCTAATTGCCTTTATGACGGGTAACGAATTACAGTTTGCACTTGGTGCGCCAGAAATGGTGGTGATGGTGGCCTCTTTAGTGCTGTGCCATATCTCCTTCTCCACCGGACGTACTAACGTGCTCAATGGCGCAGCGCATCTGGCACTGTTTGCCGCCTATTTGATGACGATATTTGCCTGACAGTTATATCTCCTCCGATGACGGAAATCGGGGGAGATAAGATAAATTCCTGCTTATTGTATTTCTTCATACTACCTGGACAGCTCGTTAATCAGAATTGCGAGCCTGTACCACAACCTGCACGAAACCACTGCAACAGCTGTTGAAAAGCCGGAATGTACTCTTTATTGCAAACATTTCAGGGATGAAGTGAAGATGAATTGAGAAGTAGTATCCACACCAAGCCGGAATTATCCGGTGAGGCGCAATGTTGCGGGGGCTTTATCCCTGGTGGCATTGGTTGCTGGAAAGAGAAAACCCCCGCACGTTGAGAGGTAAAACCTGACAACAAAACGGGGGCTAATCTTGAAACCAGACACTTCAAGAATAGCCGCAAAATGTTGTCATTACAACAAGGCGGCTATATGACGCTCGCGCAGTTTGCCATGACTTTCTGGCACGACCTGGCAGCACCGATCCTGGCGGGGATTATTACCGCAGCGATTGTCAGCTGGTGGCGTAACCGGAAGTAAGGTGAAAACGGGCGTCAGGCTGCCGTGATGGCAATATGCGCCCGAAACCGGCCGCAGGGGTAACAGCCTGCGGCCATTTTTGTCTTTATCTCTTCCACAAGTAAATATTGGCAACCCGAGCTGGAAGCATCATCCAGAGCACTCATGAAACGACTGCAACAGCTGTTGAAAAGCCGGAATGTACTCTTTATTGCAAACATTTCAGGGATGAAGTGAAGATGAATTGAGACGTAGTATCCACACCAAGCCGGAATTATCCGGTGAGGCGCAATGTTGCGGGGGCTTTATCCCTGGTGGCATTGGTTGCTGGAAAGAGAAAACCCCCGCACGTTGAGAGGTAAAACCTGACAACAGAACGGGGGCTAATCTTGAAACCAGACACTTCAAGAATAGCCGCAAAATGTTGTCATTACAACAAGGCGGCTATATGACGCTCGCGCAGTTTGCCATGACTTTCTGGCACGACCTGGCGGCACCGATCCTGGCGGGAATTATTACCGCAGCGATTGTCGGCTGGTGGCGTAACCGGAAGTAAGGTGAAAACGGGCGTCAGGCTGCCGTGATGGCAATATGCGCCCGAAACCGGCCGCAGGGGTAACAGCCTGCGGCCATTTTTGTCTTTATCACTTCCACAAGTAAATATTGGCAACCCGAGCTGGAAGCCTCATCCAGAGCACTCATGAAATGACTGTAACAGCTGTTGAAAAACCGGAATGCACTCTTCATTGCAAACATTTCAGGGATGAAGTGAAGATGAATTGAGTCGTAGTATCCACACCAAGCCGGCGTTATCCGGTGAGGCGCAATGTTGCGGGGGCTTTATCCCTGGTGGCATTGGTTGCTGGAAAGAGAAAACCCCCGCACGTTGAGAGGTACAACCTGACAACAGAACGGGGGCTAATCTTGAACCAGAACAATTCAAGAATAGCCGCAAAATGTTGTCATTACAACAAGGCGGCTATATGACGCTCGCGCAGTTTGCCATGATTTTCTGGGACGACCTGGCAGCACCGATCCTGGCGGGAATTATTACCGCAGCGATTGTCGGCTGGTGGCGTAACCGGAAGTAAGGTGAAAACGGGCGTCAGGCTGCCGTGATGGCAATATGCGCCCGAAACCGGCCGCAGGGGTAACAGCCTGCGGCCTTTTTTGTATCCGGCACCCATAAAAAAGTCTTAACGCACAACGCTAAGTCTTTATTTTTCAAACAAAAAGATTACTTGCTGGTATCCAGTTCTTCGAAACCTTTCACCAGATCATCAATCGCTTTCATCTGCTTGAGGAACGGTTCCAGTTTAGCCAGCGGCAGCGCGGATGGACCATCACATTTCGCATGTTCCGGATCCGGATGCGCTTCAATAAACAGCCCTGCCAGACCTACCGCCATACCGGCTCGTGCCAGCTCAGCCACCTGAGCACGACGACCGCCGGAAGCTGCGCCAAAAGGATCGCGGCATTGCAGTGCGTGGGTCACGTCGAAAATCACCGGCGAGTTACCAGACACTTTCTTCATAATGCTGAAGCCCAGCATATCGACAACCAGGTTGTCATAGCCGAAGTTAGCACCGCGATCGCAAAGAATCACTTTTTCGTTGCCGCCTTCTTTGAATTTATCAACGATATTACCCATCTGTCCCGGGCTGACAAACTGTGGTTTCTTGACGTTAATTACCGCACCGGTTTTCGCCATGGCTTCAACCAGGTCAGTCTGGCGAGCAAGAAACGCCGGCAACTGAATCACATCCACGACATCAGCAACGGGCTGTGCCTGACTTGGTTCGTGAACGTCGGTGATAATTTTCACGCCAAAAGTCTGCTTCAACTCCTGGAAGATTTTCATCCCTTCTTCCAGGCCCGGTCCACGATAAGAGTGGATGGAGGAGCGGTTGGCTTTGTCAAAAGAGGCTTTGAACACGTAAGGGATACCCAGTTTCTGGGTCACGGTTACGTAGTGCTCGCAAATGCGCATCGCCAGATCGCGAGATTCCAGCACGTTCATACCGCCAAACAGTACGAACGGCAGGTCATTTGCTACGTTGATGTCGCCAATGCTAACCACTTTTTGTTTCATAGGATCGCCTTAATCTTGAGTAAAATGTCGATTAATTAATGCAGCACAATATGTTTATGCGCGATGTTATTTATTTGCGCACGGATCATTTCGCTGATCGGGTCTTCCGGACACTGTTCAACGAAATAACTTAAATCGTTCAACGCAACGTGTTCGCAATCCAGTTGCGCATAAATCAACCCGCGATCGCGAATTTCATAGGGATCTTCAGGGTTGAATTGTAATAAAGCTTCGCTGGTGCGTAACGCCAGCTCCATCTGATTTTCTTCCATCAACGAGGCTTTGAGTGTATCCAGCAATTTGCGAATTACCTCAATGTTATCAGCTTCATCAAGGTCTTCATAAAACAGTTCCGCCGACGGGCTGATATTTCCCTTTAACCATACGTCCAGCATATGTTCGCTTAACGATTCACCGTTAAAAGGATTAATCAGCCAAATTTCGCCATCCGGACATTCAATGCGCAATATCAGCTGCGTAGGGAAAATCACCGGCAGCAGCGGCAAATCGAGACGATTCGCGACCCATAATAAAACCGCACCTAATGATACCGCACTGCCCTGTCGATTCTTTAACACCTGGTCCAGCCATAATGCATCGGAAAGACGATAAACGCCGCGTGAGGCTTTAAATCCCCAGTCGCCGTAAAACAGCGCGATCAGTTTTTCCAGCTGCTCTTCTAAAGGCAGAAGCTGGCTGATTTCTTCCTTCGCCAGACTAACGAGACGCTCCAGTTCGTCGTAAACATCTTGCGAGGGAAAATCGCGGCGGATTGCTTCGCAAGCCAGGATCATGCCTTCGCACAATGGCGCTTTATTAAATTCGAAATCAGCTAACGATCTCATGACTTACCCCAGTAACGGTACTTTTGTGGTGGCGAGTTTAATGATGATGTACAGAACCACCAACGCCAGCGGGAAGGCAAAAATGCGCGCCTGCTGACTGTGCATACGACGATAATCGAGTGCAATAAAACCCAAAACGATATAAATGATAACTCCAAACAGCTTTTCAGTCAGCCACTGTGCCTGCCCGGAAAATGGCAGGATGTGCGCTTTAGCCATCAACGCAATGCCGCTTAACAATAACACCGTATCGACAACCGGCGGCACAATGCGCGTCCAGCGAGCAAATGCCTGTGGATGCTTCTGATAACGTAGCCAGAAACGTAAGGTTAATAGCCCAACAGAAAGCGCGATACTAATAAGATGAACACTAAGCAGTGTAGAAAAACTTGTCATTGATAATAGCGGCCGAGCGTTACGCGCTCGTTATCACCATAGTCACGGCAGGTTTCGACGTCATGATACCCCGCGAGGATAAATGCTTGTCGCACCGCTTCGCCCTGCTGCCAGCCATGTTCCAGAAGCAGAAAGCCGCCGGATACCAGCGCGTTACGCGACTGTTCGATGATATGCACGATGTCTGCCATTCCACTGTCTGCCGCAACCAGCGCAGTGAGCGGCTCAAAGCGGACATCGCCTTGTTGAAGATGTGGGTCCTGCTCGTCAATATACGGCGGATTGCTGACAATCATCGTAAACTGCTGCCCGGCCAGCGCACTAAACCAGTCGCTTTGCAGAATGCGGATATTTTTGATCGCCAGATGCTGGGCATTACGTTGTGCCAGAGCGACAGCATCGGGCATACGATCTACAGCGGTAATTTCGCAGTCCGGGCGCTCGCTAGCCAGCGCAAGCGCAATCGCCCCGGTACCCGTCCCGAGATCGAGAATACGGCAAGGTTGTTCAGGCAACCGCGCCAGTGCCTGCTCCACCAGACACTCCGTATCCGGGCGCGGAATTAAGGTCGCTGGCGAAACAAATAACGGCAACGACCAGAATTCTCGCACCCCGGTTAAATGAGCAATGGGTTCACCATCGCGACGACGTGTCAGTAGCGCATCAAGTTGCTGACATTGTTCGTCAGTCAGCTGCGTTTCACCAAAGGCGAGGATAAAAGTACGCCCTTTGCCGGTAACATGTTCCAGCAGGATTTCAGCATCACGCCGCGGGCTTTCGCTCGCCTGAAGTTGGCTTATTGCTTCACGTAACCAGTGTTGATATTCCATTATTCCTGCTCGGACAACGCCGCCAGTTGGTCGGCCTGATGTTCCTGGATAATCGGTTCAATCAGCATATCCAGCTTACCTTCCATCACTTCATCCAGGCGGTAGAGCGTCAGGTTGATGCGGTGATCGGTAACGCGCCCCTGTGGGAAGTTGTAAGTACGGTTACGGTCGCTGCGATCGCCACTCCCCAGCAGGTTACGACGGGTAGACGCTTCGGCCTGTTGACGTTTTGCCATTTCAGCAGCGTGGATGCGAGCACCGAGTACAGAAAGTGCTTTAGCTTTGTTTTTATGTTGTGAACGTTCGTCCTGACATTCAACAACAATCCCGGTCGGCAAGTGAGTAATACGAATTGCCGAATCGGTGGTGTTAACGTGCTGACCACCCGCCCCTGACGAGCGGAAAGTATCAATGCGTAAATCTGCTGGGTTGATGTCCGGCAGTTCTGCGTCAGGCAGCTCTGGCATTACCGCAACGGTACAAGCAGAAGTATGAATACGCCCCTGCGATTCCGTAGCAGGAACACGCTGCACGCGATGACCGCCAGATTCAAATTTCAGACGACCATACACACCATCACCGCTAATTTTGGCGATGATCTCTTTATAACCACCATGTTCACCCTCGCTGGCGCTCATGATTTCTACCCGCCAGCGGCGGGCTTCGGCATAACGGCTGTACATACGGAACAGATCGCCTGCGAACAGCGCCGCTTCGTCGCCGCCGGTTCCGGCACGGACTTCGAGGAAGGCGTTACGTTCGTCATCAGGATCTTTTGGTAGTAACAGAACCTGTAATTGCTGTTCCAGTTGCTCGCTTTTTTCTTTAGCTTCGCGCAGTTCATCCTGCGCCATCTCACGCATTTCAGGATCATCGAGCATCATCTGTGCGGTTTCGATATCTTCCTGAACCTGTTGCCAGTCGGTAAAACAGCGCGAAACATCACTTAACTGCGCATATTCGCGTGATAATGCGCGAAAACGTTCCTGGTCGGCGATAGTTTGCGCGTCACCCAGCAACGCCTGAACTTCTTCATGGCGTTCATGCAGGGCTTCCAGTTTGGCAACGATAGAAGGCTTCATAGGCGTAAATGCACCCTGTAAAAAAAGAAAATGATGTACTGCTACTCCAGCCCGAGGCTGTCGCGCAGAATATTCAGGCGTTCGTTATCCCCGTCACGGGCGGCCTGTTGAAGTGATTTCGTTGGCGCATGGATCAAGCGGTTAGTCAGTTTCCATGCCAGATCCTGCATAATGGCTTGCGCGTCGCCGCCCTGCTCAAGGGCCGCTAACGCTTTGGCGGTTAACTCATCGCGAACTTGCTCTGCCTGGCTGCGATACTCGCGAATGGTTTCGCTGGCGCTTTGTGCTCGCAGCCACGCCATAAATTCGCTGGTTTCCTGAGCGACAATAGTTTCCGCCTCAACCGCTGCGGCTTTACGCTGCGCCAGGTTGTGCGAAATGATGCTTTGCAGATCGTCCACGCTATAAAGATAAGCATTCGCCAGTTTGCCAACTTCCGGCTCAACATCGCGCGGAACGGCAATATCCACCAACAGCATTGGTTGGTTGCGACGGCTTTTTAATGCGCGCTCCACCATGCCTTTCCCGATAATCGGTAACGGGCTGGCGGTGGAACTGATGATGATATCGGCTTCGCGCAGACGTTCGTCGATCTCACTCAGGGCAATCACTTCCGCGCCAACTTCATCTGCCAGTATTTGGGCACGTTCGCGAGTGCGGTTGGCGATAATCATCTTCTGTACTTTATGTTCGCGCAGATGACGCGCTACCAGCTCGATGGTTTCGCCCGCGCCTACCAGCAACACTGTGACCGTAGAGAGCGATTCAAAGATCTGCCGCGCCAGCGTACAAGCCGCAAAAGCGACAGACACAGCGCTGGCACCGATATCTGTTTCAGTGCGAACGCGTTTCGCTACAGAGAAAGATTTCTGGAACATGCGTTCCAGTTCGCTGGCCTTCATATGGCCTTTTTGCGAATCGGCAAACGCTTTTTTAACCTGACCGAGGATCTGCGGCTCCCCAAGAACCAATGAATCCAGGCCGCTGGCAACACGCATTAAATGGCTAACCGCGTCGTTATCCTGATGCCAGTAGAGGCTTTTACGCAGATCTTCTTCATTAAGATTGTGATAATCGCAAAGCCAGCGGATTAACGCCTCTTGCAGGTTATCCTGCTCTTCAACGCTAAGATAAAGTTCCGTGCGGTTGCACGTCGACAGCACCACGCCGCCCTGCACCATCGGTTGCGCAAGCAGGCTGTCAAGCGCCTGATCGAGCTTATCCGGCGAAAACGATACACGTTCTCGCAGCGATACAGGTGCCGTTTTATGGTTGATACCGAGTGCTAAAAGGGTCATGTCTGCGGGAAATAATACCAACGTTGATAGGGTTAGTCTGCTTGCATCATACAGGATGCGTAAGATCAATAAAAGAGAGCGCCCCCTTTTGGAGTAATTGCCGAAAGCCGTTAGATTCTGGCAATTAAGACAACTTGAACATAGACGATAGCGGACGGTAACGCTAGCATTAAGGGTTATAACTGCAACGTATCTCAAGGACTTGTCATCACTATGCCCCTGCCCGATTTTCGTCTTATCCGCCTGCTACCGCTGGCTGCTCTTGTGCTCACTGCCTGTTCCGTTACCACGCCCAAAGGTCCTGGCAAAAGCCCGGATTCGCCACAATGGCGTCAGCATCAGCAAGACGTGCGCAATCTTAATCAGTATCAGACTCGCGGCGCGTTCGCTTATATTTCTGACCAACAAAAAGTGTACGCCCGCTTTTTCTGGCAGCAAACCGGCCAGGATCGCTACCGTCTGCTGCTCACTAACCCATTGGGCAGCACGGAACTGGAGCTGAATGCTCAACCGGGTAACGTGCAGTTAGTCGACAATAAAGGTCAGCGTTATACCGCCGATGACGCCGAAGAGATGATTGGCAAATTGACCGGAATGCCAATTCCGCTCAACAGCTTGCGCCAGTGGATTTTAGGTTTACCGGGTGATGCAACCGACTACAAACTGGACGACCAGTACCGCCTGAGCGAAATTACCTACAGCCAGAATGGCAAAAACTGGAAGGTTGTTTATGGTGGTTATGACACCAAAACGCAACCTGCGATGCCAGCCAATATGGAACTCACCGACGGTGGTCAACGCATCAAGTTAAAAATGGATAACTGGATAGTGAAATAATGCGGACACAGTGGCCCTCTCCGGCAAAACTTAATCTGTTTTTATACATTACCGGTCAGCGTGCGGATGGTTACCACACGCTGCAAACGCTGTTTCAGTTTCTTGATTACGGCGACACCATCAGCATTGAGCTTCGTGACGATGGGGATATTCGTCTGTTAACGCCCGTTGAAGGCGTGGAACATGAAGATAACCTGATCGTTCGCGCAGCGCGGTTGTTGATGAAAACTGCGGCAGACAGCGGGCGTCTTCCGACGGGAAGCGGTGCGGATATCAGCATTGATAAGCGTTTGCCGATGGGCGGCGGTCTCGGCGGTGGTTCATCCAATGCCGCGACGGTCCTGGTGGCATTAAATCATCTCTGGCAATGCGGGCTAAGCATGGATGAGCTGGCGGAAATGGGGCTGACGCTGGGCGCAGATGTTCCTGTCTTTGTTCGGGGGCATGCCGCGTTTGCCGAAGGCGTTGGTGAAATACTAACGCCGGTGGATCCGCCAGAGAAGTGGTATCTGGTGGCGCACCCTGGTGTAAGTATTCCGACTCCGGTGATTTTTAAAGATCCTGAACTCCCGCGCAATACGCCAAAAAGGTCAATAGAAACGTTGCTAAAATGTGAATTCAGCAATGATTGCGAGGTTATCGCAAGAAAACGTTTTCGCGAGGTTGATGCGGTGCTTTCCTGGCTGTTAGAATACGCCCCGTCGCGCCTGACTGGGACAGGGGCCTGTGTCTTTGCTGAATTTGATACAGAGTCTGAAGCCCGCCAGGTGCTAGAGCAAGCCCCGGAATGGCTCAATGGCTTTGTGGCGAAAGGCGTTAATCTTTCCCCATTGCACAGAGCCATGCTTTAAGCCGGGCAAGCTGAGTTTCGGTGACAACGTCACCTTGTTCCAGACGTTGCATCGCGCTCTTTAATACACCGCCTGGAAAGGATCATGCCTGGCCCGCACAGTTTTCGGCAGATTCTTTCCACCAATGGACGCATGCCTGAGGTTCTTCTCGTGCCTGATATGAAGCTTTTTGCTGGTAACGCCACCCCGGAACTAGCACAACGTATTGCCAACCGCCTGTACACTTCACTCGGCGACGCCGCTGTAGGTCGCTTTAGCGATGGCGAAGTCAGCGTACAAATTAATGAAAATGTACGCGGTGGTGATATTTTCATCATCCAGTCCACTTGTGCCCCTACTAACGACAACCTGATGGAATTAGTCGTTATGGTTGATGCCCTGCGTCGTGCTTCCGCAGGTCGTATCACCGCTGTTATCCCCTACTTTGGCTATGCGCGCCAGGACCGTCGCGTCCGTTCCGCTCGTGTACCAATCACTGCGAAAGTGGTTGCAGACTTCCTCTCCAGCGTCGGTGTTGACCGTGTGCTGACAGTGGATCTGCACGCTGAACAGATTCAGGGTTTCTTCGACGTTCCGGTTGATAACGTATTTGGTAGCCCGATCCTGCTGGAAGACATGCTGCAGCTGAATCTGGATAACCCAATTGTGGTTTCTCCGGACATCGGCGGCGTTGTGCGTGCCCGCGCTATCGCTAAGCTGCTGAACGATACCGATATGGCAATCATCGACAAACGTCGTCCGCGTGCGAACGTTTCACAGGTGATGCATATCATCGGTGACGTTGCAGGTCGTGACTGCGTACTGGTCGATGATATGATCGACACTGGCGGTACGCTGTGTAAAGCTGCTGAAGCTCTGAAAGAACGTGGTGCTAAACGTGTATTTGCGTACGCGACTCACCCGATCTTCTCTGGCAACGCGGCGAACAACCTGCGTAACTCTGTAATTGATGAAGTCGTTGTCTGCGATACCATTCCGCTGAGCGATGAAATCAAATCACTGCCGAACGTGCGTACTCTGACCCTGTCAGGTATGCTGGCCGAAGCGATTCGTCGTATCAGCAACGAAGAATCGATCTCTGCCATGTTCGAACACTAATCGAACCCGGCTCAAAGACCCGCTGCGGCGGGTTTTTTTGTCTGTAATATCCATTTGTATGACCTATGCCTCCTTCACCTGCCATTTAGTTGACAGATGATGCGCTCACGGATGAAACATTATTGTGAACAAAATATTTTCCTCACATGTGATGCCTTTCCGCGCTCTGATCGACGCTTGCTGGAAAGAAAAATATACTGCCGCACGGTTTACCCGTGACCTGATTGCCGGGATAACCGTCGGGATTATTGCTATCCCGCTGGCGATGGCGTTGGCTATTGGTAGTGGTGTGGCACCCCAGTACGGTTTATATACCGCAGCTGTTGCGGGGATTGTCATTGCTCTGACGGGTGGGTCACGCTTTAGCGTTTCCGGTCCGACTGCGGCATTTGTGGTAATTCTCTATCCCGTGTCGCAACAGTTTGGACTGGCAGGACTGCTGGTTGCGACCTTGCTGTCGGGGATCTTTTTGATTCTGATGGGTCTGGCACGCTTTGGTCGCCTGATTGAGTATATTCCGGTTTCCGTCACCTTAGGTTTCACCTCGGGTATCGGGATCACCATCGGTACCATGCAGATTAAAGATTTTCTCGGTCTGCAAATGGCCCATGTCCCGGAACATTATCTACAAAAAGTCGGCGCATTATTTATGGCGCTGCCGACCATTAATGTGGGTGATGCTGCCATTGGCATTGTGACGCTAGGTATTCTTGTTTTTTGGCCGCGTCTGGGCATTCGTTTACCCGGTCACCTTCCGGCCTTGCTGGCTGGTTGCGCGGTGATGGGGATTGTTAACCTGCTCGGCGGACATGTTGCTACCATCGGTTCGCAATTCCACTACGTCCTGGCCGATGGTTCTCAGGGTAACGGTATTCCGCAACTGCTGCCGCAACTGGTGCTGCCGTGGGATCTGCCTAATTCAGAATTCACGCTAACCTGGGATTCTATTCGCACACTGCTGCCTGCGGCATTCTCAATGGCAATGCTCGGCGCAATCGAATCTCTGCTCTGCGCCGTGGTACTGGATGGTATGACCGGGACGAAACACAAGGCGAACAGCGAACTGGTTGGACAGGGACTGGGGAATATTATCGCTCCGTTCTTTGGTGGTATTACCGCTACAGCTGCCATCGCGCGTTCTGCCGCTAACGTCCGTGCCGGGGCAACTTCCCCTATCTCGGCGGTGATCCACTCTATTCTGGTTATTCTTGCCCTGCTGGTACTGGCACCGCTGCTCTCCTGGCTGCCGCTTTCCGCTATGGCAGCCCTGCTGTTGATGGTGGCGTGGAACATGAGTGAAGCGCATAAAGTGGTCGACTTGCTGCGTCATGCACCGAAAGATGACATCATTGTCATGCTGCTGTGCATGTCGCTGACCGTGCTGTTTGATATGGTTATTGCCATCAGCGTGGGGATCGTGCTGGCATCGCTGCTGTTTATGCGTCGTATCGCACGTATGACTCGCCTGGCACCGGTAGTCGTAGATGTTCCAGACGATGTTCTGGTACTGCGCGTTATTGGCCCGCTGTTTTTTGCTGCTGCTGAAGGCTTGTTCACGGACCTGGAGTCACGTCTTGAAGGCAAACGGATTGTGATTCTGAAGTGGGATGCCGTTCCGGTACTTGATGCTGGTGGTCTTGATGCGTTCCAGCGTTTTGTGAAGCGTCTGCCCGAAGGATGTGAACTGCGCGTGTGCAACGTGGAATTCCAGCCACTGCGCACTATGGCTCGCGCAGGCATTCAACCGATCCCGGGACGCCTCGCGTTCTTCCCGAATCGTCGCGCGGCGATGGCGGATTTATAAGTACGAGATTGACCAGTCAGCGCAAACTGACTGGTCAGCAAACTGCATTATTTGTTAGCTATGACGGCGATTATCGCTACGGCGGCAACGTTTGTCATAGTGACGAACCCACCAGTAACGGTCGCACACCTGTTCATGCCCGCCAACACGGGCACCCGCCAGCCAGAGAATGGCACCGACGAAAATACTTAGCACTGCACCATGTGCGAAATACTGGGGCATATTAAACTGTGGTAACTGGTTGAGGATTGAATACCCCACGCCGACCACCATTACCACCAGACCCAACCCCATGAGCACGTTACCGAGTAACGAAGCGTTTTTGCGTTTCATATGTCACCTCCGGAACTTTCTGGGTTGTAACAGGGAATACCCCTCTTCCTTATGTGTAAAGTATAGACAACACCCAGTGGGTTATGTGCGGGCGTGATCACAATTACAACCCTTATTTCAACAAAACTTTACAAATAAACGCCTGAACACCTTGACTTTCTAATAGTCCACTCAGGCAATTATTACGTTATCTGCATTTGATACGCAGTTTTTTGTCAAGCGGGGCCGCAACCAGTAAACTACGCGCCAGTTATGTACACACTCAGGACAAAAAAACGTGACGATTAAATTGATTGTCGGCCTGGCGAACCCCGGTGCTGAATACGCCGCAACGCGACATAATGCTGGTGCCTGGTTCGTTGACTTACTGGCAGAGCGTTTGCGCGCTCCGCTGCGCGAAGAGGCTAAATTCTTTGGTTATACTTCGCGAGTCACTCTTGGAGGCGAAGATGTCCGCCTGTTAGTCCCGACTACATTTATGAATCTCAGCGGCAAAGCCGTTGCGGCGATGGCCAGTTTTTTCCGCATTAATCCGGACGAAATTCTGGTGGCCCACGACGAACTGGATCTGCCTCCTGGCGTCGCCAAATTTAAATTGGGCGGTGGCCATGGTGGTCACAATGGACTGAAAGACATCATCAGTAAATTGGGTAATAACCCTAACTTTCACCGTTTACGCATCGGAATCGGTCATCCGGGCGATAAAAATAAAGTTGTCGGTTTTGTGTTAGGCAAACCGCCTGTTAGTGAACAGAAGTTAATTGATGAAGCCATTGACGAAGCGGCGCGTTGTACTGAAATGTGGTTTACAGATGGCTTGACCAAAGCAACGAACCGATTGCACGCCTTTAAAGCGCAATAAGTCGTTGTCTGCGGCATTTTTGCCGAGTGCCGTGTATAATAGGCAAAGTTATTTCCATTTCTGCAATCTGTTAGCAATAACAGGTTGATTATTAAGATATTAAGGTGATTTAAATCATGGGATTCAAATGCGGTATCGTCGGTTTGCCCAACGTCGGGAAATCTACCCTGTTCAACGCGCTGACCAAAGCCGGTATTGAAGCGGCCAACTTTCCATTCTGCACCATTGAGCCGAACACAGGCGTCGTACCAATGCCTGATCCTCGCCTGGATCAACTGGCTGAAATCGTAAAACCGCAGCGTACGCTTCCCACGACCATGGAATTTGTCGATATCGCCGGTCTGGTAAAAGGCGCATCGAAAGGCGAAGGTCTGGGTAACCAGTTCCTGACCAACATCCGTGAAACCGAAGCGATCGGTCACGTTGTTCGCTGCTTTGAAAATGACAACATCATTCACGTTTCCGGCAAAGTTAACCCGGCTGACGATATTGAAGTTATCAACACCGAACTGGCGCTGGCAGACCTCGACACCTGCGAACGTGCGATTCATCGCGTACAGAAGAAAGCCAAAGGTGGCGATAAAGACGCGAAAGCTGAGCTGGCGGTCCTGGAAAAATGCCTGCCCCAGTTGGAAAATGCAGGTATGCTGCGCGCGCTGGATTTAAGCGCTGAAGAGAAAGCGGCTATTCGTTACCTGAGCTTCCTGACGCTGAAACCAACAATGTACATCGCCAACGTCAACGAAGACGGTTTTGAAAACAACCCATATCTTGACCAGGTGCGTGAAATCGCGGCGAAAGAAGGTTCTGTTGTGGTTCCGGTTTGTGCTGCTGTTGAAGCAGACATTGCCGAACTGGACGACGAAGAACGTGACGAGTTTATGCAGGAGCTTGGGCTGGAAGAGCCGGGCCTGAACCGTGTGATCCGTGCCGGTTATAAACTGCTGAACCTGCAAACTTACTTCACCGCTGGGGTGAAAGAAGTGCGTGCATGGACCATTCCGGTTGGAGCAACCGCGCCGCAGGCAGCGGGCAAAATCCATACTGATTTTGAAAAAGGCTTTATCCGTGCACAAACCATCTCGTTTGAAGATTTCATCACTTACAAAGGTGAACAAGGCGCGAAAGAAGCAGGCAAAATGCGTGCAGAAGGTAAAGATTACATCGTGAAAGATGGCGATGTGATGAACTTCCTTTTCAACGTCTAATTAATTTATTGTCTCATGAGGTTTCGCTAAATCTCATGAAGAGCGCAAAAGTATATAAAATCCACGCAATTGCGTGGATTTTTCATTTCACCGAGTCCTAATCATTCTTGTAACATCCTACACTTTTGTGCTTATTGCCTATAGTGAACCACGAGAATAATTAAAGACATAAGTGTTCAGATGACGGATATCTCATTAGCAGTGATATAACGTAAGTTTTTGTATCACTACACATCAGCCCCCTTCACAGCTGATCAAAATTGATCACGCTCCAATATGCTGGCAAGATGAAAATGATAACCAGTAGCACAATAACAACGATAGGCCAGAAAACCCATTGACCAAAAATGAATATCGATGTTTTTTGCTTTTTCTTATTAGTAATGCAAAAATGGCGCATATTGTTTTTGTTATGCAGATACATCAAGCGAAATTCCCATAACTAATTAGGATTATTACAAAAAATCTTCACCAAATTTTTTAACCGCTGTTTGTTGTAATATTTTTGCCATATTTATAGTAACGAATTGGAATAAGTAACGACAACTTAGGGAATAACTCGATATAAACTCACCTTTGTAAGGGGGATGTTAAATATATATTAACTCCTGTGTTCCTGATTTTGCCCGGTAATAGAGAATTATTCTCTGAGAAGCTCATCATGATTGCACCATACAAATATCATGATGATAAGAGGATATTATTCATTGATTTAAACAAAATGACAAAATCCATAGACCCATAGTCTGGGTACTATATAGGAGTGGTATGGGCATCAAACAACACAATGGGAATACCAAAGCAGATCGTCTCGCTGAATTAAAAATCCGTTCGCCCTCAATTCAACTGATAAAATTTGGCGCTATTGGTTTGAATGCAATTATATTCCCCCCCCTGCTGATAGCTGCTGATACAGGAAGTCAATATGGCACCAATATTACTATTAATGATGGTGACAGAATTACAGGAGATACCGCCGATCCATCAGGAAACCTCTATAGTGTAATGACCCCAGCAGGAAACACGCCTGGCAATATCAACCTGGGTAATGATGTCACCGTCAATGTCAACGACGCCTCTGGATATGCAAAAGGAATCATTATTCAGGGCAAAAACAGCTCCCTGACAGCTAACCGACTCACAGTAGATGTTGTTGGTCAAACCTCTGCCATCGGCATTAACTTAATTGGTGACTATACCCATGCTGACTTAGGCACAGGCAGCACCATTAAGAGTAACGATGACGGCATCATTATTGGGCATAGCTCAACACTAACAGCCACTCAATTCACCATTGAAAACTCGAACGGTATAGGCCTAACCATCAATGACTATGGCACCAGTGTCGATCTTGGAAGCGGAAGTAAAATCACGACCGATGGAAGTACAGGTGTTTATATCGGTGGTCTCAACGGCAATAACGCCAATGGTGCTGCGCGTTTTACGGCTACAGACCTGACAATCGATGTTCAGGGCTACAGCGCCATGGGGATAAACGTACAGAAAAACTCTGTTGTCGATCTCGGAACAAACAGTACCATTAAAACCAATGGCGATAATGCTCACGGCCTCTGGAGCTTTGGCCAGGTTAGCGCGAATGCACTCACTGTTGATGTAACTGGAGCCGCGGCCAATGGCGTCGAAGTTCGTGGTGGTACAACCACTATCGGTGCAGATAGCCATATTTCTTCCGCGCAGGGCGGTGGCCTCGTCACCAGTGGTTCAGACGCGATAATCAATTTTACTGGCACGGCAGCGCAACGAAACAGCATCTTTTCCGGCGGTTCTTATGGTGCCTCGGCCCAGACGGCAACGGCTGTTGTCAACATGCAAAATACCGATATTACAGTTGATCGTAATGGCAGTCTGGCGCTGGGTTTGTGGGCTCTCAGCGGCGGTAGAATAACCGGAGACAGTTTGGCTATCACCGGCGCGGCAGGAGCCAGGGGAATTTATGCCATGACCAACAGCCAGATCGACCTCACGAGCGATCTGGTCATTGATATGAGTACACCCGACCAGATGGCCATCGCAACGCAACATGACGATGGTTATGCCGCCAGCCGCATCAACGCCTCGGGTCGTATGCTTATCAACGGTAGCGTTCTTTCCAAAGGTGGGCTAATCAATCTGGATATGCACCCTGGGTCGGTTTGGACAGGTTCCTCCCTCAGCGATAATGTCAATGGCGGAAAACTGGACGTTGCAATGAATAACAGCGTCTGGAACGTAACAAGTAATTCTAATCTCGACACGCTGGCGCTGAGCCATTCAACTGTCGATTTTGCCAGCCACGGGTCAACTGCCGGCACATTTGCCACATTAAACGTAGAGAACCTGAGCGGTAACAGTACCTTTATTATGCGTGCTGATGTTGTTGGCGAGGGTAATGGCGTTAATAATAAAGGGGATTTATTGAATATCAGCGGGAGTAGTGCTGGTAATCACGTATTGGCTATCCGCAACCAGGGCAGCGAGGCCACAACGGGAAATGAAGTTCTGACAGTGGTAAAAACCACTGACGGCGCGGCCTCGTTCAGCGCGTCTTCTCAGGTTGAGTTGGGGGGATATCTGTACGATGTGCGTAAAAATGGCACTAACTGGGAGCTTTACGCTTCCGGGACAGTTCCGGAACCGACTCCTAATCCTGAACCCACACCAGCTCCCGCTCAGCCTCCCATAGTCAACCCCGATCCTACGCCTGAACCCGCTCCCACGCCTAAACCCACCACGACCGCAGATGCTGGCGGCAATTATCTCAATGTCGGTTACTTATTGAACTATGTTGAAAACCGTACGCTGATGCAACGGATGGGTGACCTGCGAAATCAGAGTAAAGACGGTAATATCTGGTTGCGCAGTTATGGGGGAAGCCTGGACTCCTTTGCCAGTGGCAAACTGAGCGGCTTTGACATGGGTTACAGCGGTATCCAGTTTGGTGGGGATAAACGTCTCTCTGATGTAATGCCGTTGTATGTCGGTCTGTATATTGGCTCAACACATGCATCGCCGGACTATAGCGGAGGCGACGGTACCGCACGTTCAGACTACATGGGAATGTACGCCAGTTACATGGCACAAAACGGTTTTTACAGCGATCTCGTTATAAAAGCATCGCGCCAGAAAAATAGTTTCCACGTACTGGACAGTCAGAACAACGGCGTTAACGCCAACGGCACTGCGAATGGAATGAGCATCTCCCTGGAAGCCGGGCAGAGGTTCAACCTGTCCCCTACTGGTTATGGGTTCTATATAGAGCCGCAAACCCAGCTTACATACAGCCACCAGAATGAGATGACTATGAAGGCGAGTAATGGCCTCAATATACATCTGAATCACTACGAATCGCTGCTGGGGCGTGCCAGCATGATACTGGGGTATGACATCACCGCAGGCAACAGCCAGCTGAATGTCTATGTGAAGACTGGCGCTATCCGCGAGTTTTCAGGGGATACCGAATATCTGTTGAACAACTCCCGGGAGAAGTACAGTTTCAAAGGTAATGGCTGGAATAACGGCGTGGGAGTCAGTGCACAGTATAACAAACAGCACACATTCTATCTCGAAGCGGATTACACGCAGGGTAACCTCTTTGATCAGAAGCAAGTCAACGGAGGATATCGCTTCAGCTTTTAAGTGCGGGATAGACAAGCCCTTAAACGATGCTGAAAATTGTTAGCGTGCGCCGGAATGAAATACAGATCACTCTGATGTATCAGAAATCGTTTCTGTCTTTCATACCCGGCGCTTAAACTGCCCTGCATCAATGCCATGTTGCTTCATTTTCCGCCACAGCGTAGTGCGGCCGATCCCAAGTAAAGCCGACATTTCCTGAATGCGACCGCCTGTGACCTGGGCTGCGTTAATAATTGCCTCTTTTTCAACTTCCGCAAATGACAGACTGGTGGAAAGGCGGGTGGCGCTGACATCATCTGTCGCCTGCTCGGTAAACAGATGTTCCGGCAAATCACTGACGCGAATGCGCCCGTTATCACTACTCAGAGCAAGATTCTCGATGACGCTGTAAAGTTCAAAATCGTTGCCTGGCCATGCACAAGAAACCAGGCGAGCGAGGGCATCGTCATCAATTTTCAGCCGCGTAGAGAAGCGTTTTTCAAGACTGCGTAATTTGTTATTCACCAGCGCCGGAATGCTGCCACGCCGCATACGCAGAGGCGGGATGGTAATTTCAAATGCATGCAGCGCGTAATACAGCTGGCGACTAAAACGATTTTGTTCCACCAGCATTGCGAGGTCCGCGGTCGTTGTTGCAATCACTTTGACATCAATTGGTATTAAACGCCGCGCATCCAGTCGCGTGATAACCCCCTGCTTGATAACCTGAAGCAAAGCAGACTGTAACTCCACCGCCAGATATTCAATCTTTTCAAGAAACAGCGTGCCGCCGTGTGCCAGTTCCAGCCGACTCAGACGGCCATTTTCATTGTCCGTGCGATCGCCACCAATAAATTCTTCCGCCAGCGCAGCATCACCATATAACTCACAATTGACGGCGATATAAGGACCTGCAGCACGCTCGCTTTCATTATGAATTGCCTGACTTAGCAGTGCCTTGCCCACGCCCTCTTCTCCACAAAGCAGGACAGGAAAGCTACTGCGCGCCGCCTGGCGACCAAAATGAATCAAGCGGCGGGTTTGCGGATCGTCCTGTGGCATATGAGCGAAGGTATGGCTGACTTTTCCTAATTGACTGGTCATCAACTGCCGCATCTGTTCCACAGGATGGAGCAACAAAATAAAGCTGGTTCCCTGCGTTTCTATTATCGGTTTAAGGGTTATCACCGCATCAATAAACTGGTGCTGGCTTTCAAAGGTTGCTTCTACGTGTTTGAGCGGATGTGCCTGTTTTATTGCTTGTTGCAATACGGCGGGTAACGTTAAGAGTTCAGTGATTGCCCGTCCCTGACTTGCCGTCGCGTCAAGGCGCAAGACCCGCGCCGCCTGGGCATTAATAAATTGCAAATTACCCTGCTCGTCCCAGCTAATCACGCCATCATCCATACTTTCTAACAGGGCATTAAGTTGATTTAAATGACGGTTAGTTTCAGCGAGCAAACTGTCCGTCAGCAGTAAATTTCCGACCTCGCGGGCGATTGCCAACGTCAACGGCAAATCAGCTGCGGTAGTTTGCTCAACCGGACACGCCAGCGCTATTGTTCCCGTCAATCGGCCCTTGCTGTCAAACAACGGCGTTGCACAAAAGGCCCAGTTCCAGAGTGCCTGTTTGAAATGTTGATCGGCCATCGTTTTCACGGCCTGACCAGAGATAGCCGCTAACGATAGCGCACAAGTACCAATAATTCCCTCGGCGCAATACGTGCCGTCATTGAATCCCAGTGCACTTAGCTGCTGCAAGGTTTGCGGATCGCCATTACGGCTGAGAATGCAGGCGGTTTCATCGAGGATAAACAGCGCACACTCTCGCGGTGCCATATATTCCCAGGCATCTTCCAGCGCAGCCTGCCCGAGCGTCAGCATCGCTTTCTTACGCCGATAAATAGAAGCAAATGTCACGCCCTGGGCCTGATGTGGTACGTTCCATGTCTCCCGTTTCATCAGCTTATTGCATCGCTTCCAGGAGGTTGCAATTAAGGGAGATATGCCCCGACCATCGTTGTTAAAAGCGCCACTCATATCCCGCATCCCTTATGACAAAAGGTGTTCCGGCTCGCAATTTTAAGTATTAATACACGTAAAAGTTTCAATATGGAACATTCATTAAAGCATATGTTTCACTATGAAACATAATTTGGGCTAATTTTCTTTTCCCTTGCCTGATGCACAATGGATTCATCGGCAGTCAGTGGTCGCCGTGTCGTTGAACATCATCCATGCCCTACCGTAATTGCTGGAGCAAAATAATGAAAAAATTGATCAATGATGTGCAAGACGTACTGGACGAACAACTGGCAGGACTGGCGAAAGCGCATCCATCGCTGACACTGCATCAGGATCCGGTGTATGTCACCCGAGCTGATGCCCCTGTTGCAGGAAAAGTCGCCCTGCTGTCGGGTGGCGGCAGCGGACACGAGCCGATGCACTGTGGTTATATCGGTCAGGGGATGCTTTCGGGGGCCTGTCCGGGCGAAATTTTCACCTCACCGACGCCCGATAAAATCTTTGAATGCGCCATGCAAGTTGATGGCGGCGAAGGTGTACTGTTGATTATCAAAAATTACACCGGCGATATTCTTAACTTTGAAACAGCGACCGAGTTACTGCACGATAGCGGCGTAAAAGTGACCACTGTGGTCATTGATGACGACGTTGCGGTAAAAGACAGTCTTTATACTGCCGGGCGACGCGGCGTTGCCAACACCGTATTAATTGAAAAACTCGTAGGCGCAGCGGCGGAGCGTGGCGACTCACTGGACGCCTGTGCGGAACTGGGGCGTAAGCTGAATAATCAAGGCCACTCAATAGGTATCGCTCTCGGTGCCTGTACCGTTCCTGCCGCGGGCAAACCTTCTTTTACCCTGGCGGATAATGAGATGGAGTTTGGCGTCGGCATTCATGGTGAGCCGGGTATTGACCGCCGCCCCTTCTCTTCCCTTGATCAAACCGTCGATGAAATGTTCGACACCCTGCTGGTAAATGGCTCATACCATCGCACTTTGCGTTTCTGGGATTATCAACAAGGCAGTTGGCAGGAAGAACAACAAACCAAACAACCGCTCCAGTCTGGCGATCGGGTGATTGCGCTGGTTAACAATCTTGGCGCAACTCCGCTTTCTGAGCTGTACGGCGTCTATAACCGCCTGACCACACGTTGCCAGCAAGCGGGATTGACTATCGAACGTAATTTAATTGGCGCGTACTGCACCTCACTGGATATGACCGGTTTCTCAATCACCTTACTGAAAGTTGATGACGAAACGCTGGCACTCTGGGACGCCCCGGTCCACACCCCGGCCCTTAACTGGGGTAAATAAGGAGAAAGCAATGTCACTGAGCAGAACTCAAATTGTTAACTGGCTCACTCGTTGTGGCGATATTTTCAGCACCGAGGGCGAGTATCTTACCGGACTGGATCGCGAAATTGGCGATGCTGACCACGGGCTAAATATGAACCGAGGCTTTAGCAAAGTGGTGGAAAAACTCCCTGCTATCGCAGATAAAGATATCGGTTTCATTCTCAAGAATACCGGTATGACGCTGCTTTCCAGCGTCGGTGGTGCCAGTGGTCCGCTGTTCGGTACCTTCTTTATCCGCGCCGCACAGGCGACCCAGGCACGGCAAAGCCTGACACTGGAAGAGCTTTATCAGATGTTCCGCGATGGCGCGGACGGCGTAATCAGTCGCGGGAAAGCCGAACCTGGCGATAAAACCATGTGTGATGTGTGGGTGCCGGTGGTGGAATCGTTACGTCAGTCCAGCGAGCAAAATCTCTCTGTTCCGGTGGCGCTCGAAGCTGCCAGTAGCATCGCCGAATCCGCTGCACAAAGTACGATTACGATGCAAGCCCGCAAAGGCCGCGCCAGTTATCTCGGTGAACGCAGTATTGGTCACCAGGATCCCGGCGCGACCTCGGTGATGTTTATGATGCAAATGTTGGCGTTAGCCGCAAAAGAGTAAGGAATTGGTGATGGTAAACCTGGTCATAGTTTCACATAGCAGCCGACTGGGAGAAGGTGTCGGTGAATTAGCCCGTCAGATGTTAATGAGTGATAGTTGTAAAATCGCCATTGCCGCGGGAATTGACGATCCACAAAATCCCATTGGTACCGATGCCGTCAAAGTGATGGAGGCCATCGAATCTGTTGCTGATGCCGACCATGTGCTGGTCATGATGGATATGGGTAGCGCATTATTGAGTGCTGAAACTGCGCTGGAATTGCTGGCTCCCGAGATCGCCGCAAAAGTACGTTTGTGTGCTGCGCCGTTGGTCGAAGGTACACTGGCAGCAACGGTCAGCGCGGCCTCGGGGGCGGATATCGACAAAGTTATCTTTGACGCCATGCATGCGCTGGAAGCCAAACGTGAACAACTGGGTTTACCGTCCTCCGACACTGAAATCTCTGACACATGTCCTGCGTACGATGAAGAAGCCCGTTCTCTGGCGGTGGTCATAAAAAACCGTAACGGCCTGCATGTACGTCCGGCCTCCCGGCTGGTTTATACCTTATCGACATTTAATGCCGATATGTTGCTGGAAAAAAACGGCAAATGCGTCACACCAGAGAGTATTAACCAGATTGCGTTACTACAAGTTCGCTATAACGATACGCTGCGCCTGATTGCGAAAGGGCCAGAAGCTGAAGAGGCACTGATCGCTTTCCGTCAGCTGGCTGAAGATAACTTTGGTGAAACGGAGGAAGTCGCTCCACCTACTCTGCGTCCCGTTCCGCCTGTTTCGGGTAAAGCCTTTTATTATCAACCAGTTTTATGTACGGTACAGGCAAAATCAACCCTGACCGTGGAAGAAGAACAAGATCGATTACGCCAGGCTATTGACTTCACGTTATTAGATCTGATGACGTTAACAGCGAAAGCAGAAGCCAGCGGGCTTGACGATATTGCCGCAATCTTTTCTGGTCACCATACACTGTTAGATGATCCGGAACTGCTGGCGGCGGCAAGCGAACTCCTTCAGCATGAACATTGCACGGCAGAATATGCCTGGCAGCAAGTTCTTAAAGAACTTAGCCAGCAATACCAGCAACTGGATGATGAATATCTACAAGCTCGCTATATTGATGTGGACGATCTTCTGCATCGCACCCTGGTCCACCTGACCCAAACGAAAGAAGAACTCCCGCAGTTTAACTCGCCAACTATTCTACTGGCGGAGAACATTTATCCTTCCACAGTACTGCAACTGGATCCGGCGGTTGTAAAAGGTATCTGCCTTAGCGCCGGAAGTCCGGTATCCCACAGCGCCCTAATCGCCCGTGAACTGGGGATTGGCTGGATTTGCCAGCAGGGTGAGAAACTGTATGCGATACAACCAGAAGAAACGCTAACGCTGGACGTTAAAACGCAACGTTTCAACCGTCAGGGTTAAGCCACTGTTCGGATGGCATCGTTCTGATGTCATCCGGCAATTTACTCAGCACTAATGGTTTTTAACTACCTGTTATATTTTTCACCAATTTATGATGATTTTTCTTCGCTAATCACGAACCCAACGCCGCTGGCTGGCTAATAAACAGACGTTATTTGATCACTCTATTTCGCCGTTATTTATCCCTTTAATTCCCTTTTCTAAAATGCCTGACAGTTCGCAGAATGAGATTTCGATCATGCAGCTAGTGCAATCCTGAACTAAGGTTTTCTGATACTTGAATACCGTTTTATTCGGTTTCGCCAAAGGAGAATGATTGATGAAATCCCCCGCACCTTCTCGCCCGCAAAAAATGGCGTTAATTCCAGCCTGTATCTTTTTGTGTTTCGCTGCGCTATCGGTGCAGGCAGAAGAAACACCGGTAACACCACAGCCGCCTGATATTTTATTAGGGCCGCTGTTTAATGATGTGCAAAACGCCAAACTTTTTCCGGACCAAAAAACCTTTGCCGATGCCGTGCCGAACAGCGATCCGCTGATGATCCTTGCTGATTATCGGATGCAGCAAAACCAGAGCGGATTTGATCTGCGCCATTTCGTTAACGTCAATTTCACCCTGCCGAAAGAAGGCGAGAAATATGTTCCGCCAGAGGGGCAGTCACTGCGCGAACATATTGACGGACTTTGGCCGGTATTAACGCGTTCTACCGAAAACACCGAAAAATGGGATTCTCTGTTACCGCTGCCGGAACCTTATGTCGTGCCGGGCGGACGCTTTCGCGAGGTATATTACTGGGAGAGTTACTTCACCATGTTAGGACTTGCCGAAAGCGGTCACTGGGATAAAGTCGCGGATATGGTGGCCAATTTTGCTCATGAAATAGACACTTACGGTCATATTCCCAACGGCAACCGCAGTTACTATTTAAGCCGCTCGCAACCGCCCTTCTTTGCCCTGATGGTAGAGTTACTGGCGCAGCATGAAGGCGATGCCGCGTTGAAGCAATACCTGCCGCAAATGCAAAAAGAATATGCTTACTGGATGGACGGTGTTGAAAACCTGCAAGCCGGACAACAGGAAAAACGCGTTGTCAAACTTCAGGATGGTACCCTTCTCAACCGCTACTGGGACGATCGCGATACGCCACGACCAGAGTCATGGGTGGAAGATATTGCCACCGCCAAAAGCAATCCGAATCGACCTGCCACTGAAATTTACCGCGACCTGCGCTCTGCCGCTGCGTCTGGCTGGGATTTCAGCTCGCGCTGGATGGACAACCCGCAGCAGTTAAATACCTTACGCACCACCAGCATCGTACCGGTCGATCTGAACAGCCTGATGTTTAAAATGGAAAAAATCCTCGCCCGCGCCAGCAAAGCTGCCGGAGATAACGCGATGGCAAACCAGTACGAAACGCTGGCAAATGCCCGTCAAAAAGGGATCGAAAAATACCTGTGGAACGATCAACAAGGCTGGTATGCCGATTACGACCTGAAAAGTCATAAAGTGCGCAATCAGTTAACCGCGGCCGCCCTGTTCCCGCTGTACGTCAATGCGGCAGCGAAAGATCGCGCCAACAAAATGGCGACGGCGACGAAAACACATCTGCTGCAACCCGGCGGCCTGAACACCACGTCGGTGAAAAGTGGGCAACAATGGGATGCGCCAAATGGCTGGGCACCGTTACAGTGGGTCGCGACAGAAGGATTACAAAACTACGGGCAAAAAGAGGTGGCGATGGACATTAGCTGGCACTTCCTGACCAATGTTCAGCACACCTATGACCGGGAGAAAAAGCTGGTGGAAAAATATGATGTCAGCACCACCGGAACGGGGGGCGGCGGTGGCGAATATCCATTACAGGATGGCTTTGGCTGGACCAATGGCGTGACGCTGAAAATGCTGGATTTGATCTGCCCGAAAGAGCAACCGTGTGACAATGTTCCGGCGACGCGTCCGACCGTTAAGTCAGCAACGACGCAACCCTCAACCAAAGAGGCACAACCCACACCTTAACCAGCGCTTACTCCGACAACGTCATTCGGCTTCTCCGGATGGCGTTGTCGGCAGATAACACCATAGCTATGGTTTTTTCTACACAGACGGTTTTTCAAGTCCTGGCGGGAAGTATTGCGCAAATGTTTGCCATACGTGGTTGCCGAAGATAGCGTCATTTCTACGGGTAAGTGTTTCACTTTCATCACCCGGCGATTTACGCCGACGTTGGCTATATAAAGCATCAATTGCTACCTGAATATTGTTACGGTGTTCACTCATCAACGTTTTTTTGCTTTCTGGAGTTAAATTAATAATCACATAATCCAGACACTCCAGAGAATTTAGCAACCAAAAAAAGAATTCAGACCATTCCTCTTCGCGTAACTGAAGCATTGCCGAACGGGTATTTTGGCTTAATCTGCCAGAAGGATTGATCAATTCTAAATGTTCAATAAGCGCAGCCAAAACCGCCTCACTATCCGCCCCATTTTTAACGCCTGACTGGCTACTGTCTAAAATATTTATTTTCTGAATCACACCAAAAACAACGAAACAATAATTAAAAAAGGATTCTGTTGTTGTTACCGGGAACCGACTTTATCGGATATCGAAGTGCTATATTGATTTTTTTCACCCGTAAAGCAGGTGTCGAGTATACGTTCTGATGTGAAAGCGGATAGCGGCATCTGTATCGCTATCCGCCTTATGAAAATCTTATTCTCTTCGCAGGAGGCGGAATATGCCCAGAACGAGAATAGCTCCCACCACCGCCACCAGGAAGCTGTGCAGATTAAAACCACTGATGGAGCCGCCAATGCCAAACATGGTCGCCAGCCAGCCGCCGACCACCGCACCGACTATCCCGAGAATACAGGTCAGGAAAAATCCACCACCATCACGCCCCGGCATGATTAGCTTGGCGATAATGCCGGCTATCAGGTCAAAAATAATCCAGGCAATAATTCCCATGTTCAGGCCCTCGTTTCGATGAATCGGACGCAAGAAATGCTTACATCAACGCTCTAAGTATAGGCAAGGGCGGGATCGATGCTGGGCGTATGTCGGCTGATTTAAGAACAACATGTAAAAAATATTCACGCATTTGTATTAAGTTTTGTTAACTGTGACCGATAAACCAAAGACAGTTTGTCAGTCAGGAGTTTTTCCGCGTGAGTCATTACCATGAGCAGTTCCTGAAACAAAATCCGTTAGCCGTCCTGGGCGTGTTACGCGATTTGCACAAAGCCGCAATTCCTTTGCGTCTCAGTTGGAATGGCGGGCAGCTGATCAGCAAATTACTGGCAATAACCCCGGATAAACTGGTGCTGGATTTCGGCAGTCAAGCCGAAGACAACATCGCCGTGCTAAAGGCACAGCACATTACCATTACCGCCGAAACTCAGGGTGCGAAAGTCGAGTTTACTGTTGAACAACTACAGCAGAGTGAATACTTGCAGCTTCCGGCATTTATTACCGTACCGCCTCCCACCTTATGGTTTGTACAACGACGCCGATATTTCCGCATCTCCGCCCCACTCCATCCGCCTTATTTTTGCCAGACCAAACTGGCGGATAACAGTACGTTACGTTTCCGCCTGTATGATTTGTCGTTAGGCGGCATGGGCGCATTACTGGAAACAGCAAAGCCTGCCGAATTACAAGAAGGCATGCGCTTCGCTCAGATTGAAGTCAACATGGGGCAATGGGGTGTTTTTCACTTTGACGCCCAGTTAATCTCCATCAGCGAGCGCAAAGTGATTGATGGCAAGAATGAAACCATCACCACTCCCCGTCTGAGCTTCCGTTTTCTTAACGTCAGCCCGACGGTGGAGCGGCAATTACAGCGGATTATTTTCTCTCTCGAGCGAGAAGCCCGGGAAAAAGCGGACAAAGTGCGCGACTGATTTACATCGCGTCCAGTGCCTGCTCAAGTTTGTAGATATAGCGCGGAGCCTGCGGCGCAGGGTGATTTCGCGCTACGTGTTCGAGGAACTCGTCAGCATCCAAATCGTTGATTTTGCTGATCGCCTTTTTCCGATCTGACGAGAAAGTCCGTAGCAGCGCACCTGCCCCGTTAGCGTATGACACCACCAGCGCATATTGCAGTACCTTCGGATCTTCAATGCCTGCCAGCGGGCCGGTTTCCAGAATATTCAGGTAAGCCGCCCCCATTGAAATATTACGCTCTGGATTTTTCAGCTCGCTGGTCGTCGGCTCACCACTCCAACCCATACGGCGATAAACATCACGTCCGGAGGTTGAAGCTTTTAACTGCATCAAACCAATGGCATTCGATTTACTCACCGCGTTCGGATTACCACCCGATTCGATAGCGATAATCGCCGTGATCAATTGTGGATCGACGCCCCAGGCTGCACCGGCTTTCTGGCTTATTGGCATCCACTGCATCGCACGTTGCACCGGAACTTTCGCGTTCCACGGCGGGTTCGTATAGTCATGCTTTGATGAACAACCCGCTAATAACACAATCAAAAAGGCAAACCATCTCAATTTCACTTCTTCTATCCTTATAGCCTGGAATCGCCGTTGAGGTGACAACGGCACACCTAAGCGGCATGATATACATTTCGTTTCTGTTGTCAGCAAGGAATTGCCATGTCTCTGTTTCACTTAATTGCCCCATCGGGTTACTGCATTAAACAGCACGCCGCGCTGCGTGGTATCCAGCGCCTTACCGACGCGGGGCATCAAGTCAATAACGTCGAGGTTATTGCCCGTCGTTGTGAGCGTTTTGCGGGTACGGAAACAGAGCGTCTGGAAGATCTCAATTCCCTTGCCAGACTGACTACCCCCAACACCATCGTGCTGGCTGTACGCGGCGGTTACGGTGCCAGTCGTTTACTGGCAGATATTGACTGGCAGGCACTGGTGGCTCGCCAACAACATGACCCGTTGCTCATTTGCGGACATAGCGATTTTACCGCCATTCAGTGCGGTCTTCTGGCGCATGGCAATGTCATCACCTTTAGCGGCCCCATGCTGGTAGCAAACTTTGGCGCGGATGAACTGAACGCCTTTACCGAGCACCATTTCTGGCTGGCGTTACGCAATGAAACCTTCACCATTGAATGGCAAGGGGAAGGCCCGACATGTCGGGCCGAAGGCACGTTGTGGGGAGGCAATCTTGCGATGCTGATTTCACTGATCGGTACACCGTGGATGCCAAAAATTGAGAACGGTATTCTGGTGCTGGAAGATATTAACGAGCACCCTTTCCGGGTCGAACGTATGCTATTGCAGCTCTATCATGCGGGAATTTTGCCACGTCAGAAGGCGATTATTCTCGGTAGCTTTAGCGGCAGCACGCCCAATGATTATGACGCAGGTTACAACCTGGAGTCAGTGTACGCGTTTTTGCGTTCCCGCCTGTCGATTCCACTCATTACCGGCCTCGATTTTGGTCATGAACAACGCACGGTTACGCTGCCGTTGGGCGCACATGCCATTCTGAATAACACCCGGGAAGGCACTCAGTTGACGATTAGCGGTCATCCTGTTCTTAAAATGTAAAAAAATCACGCTTCAGGGCTAAGTAAAACGCTGTCTCTGCCGCTAATATGGTAGGGTTTATATAAGAGACAGCGTAATCAGGAGTAACCGACCGTTGGATGCCACAACAATAATTAGCCTTTTCATCTTAGGATCCATCCTTGTCACCAGCAGTATATTACTTAGTTCATTTTCTTCCCGTCTTGGCATTCCTATTCTGGTTATTTTTCTGGCGATCGGCATGCTGGCAGGAGTCGATGGCGTCGGCGGTATCCCGTTTGATAATTACCCCTTCGCCTACATGGTAAGTAACCTGGCACTGGCGATTATTTTGCTCGACGGCGGGATGCGCACTCAGGCCAGTTCCTTTCGTGTGGCGTTAGGACCGGCACTGTCGCTGGCGACGCTGGGCGTGCTTATCACCTCTGGTTTAACCGGCATGATGGCGGCGTGGCTGTTTAATCTTGATTTGATTGAAGGCTTATTAATCGGCGCTATCGTCGGCTCTACCGATGCTGCAGCGGTCTTTTCTCTGCTGGGTGGTAAGGGGCTTAACGAACGTGTTGGCTCGACGCTGGAAATTGAATCCGGCAGTAATGATCCAATGGCGGTCTTTCTGACGATTACCCTGATTGCGATGATCCAGCATCATGAGAGCAATATTAGCTGGATGTTCATTGTCGATATTCTGCAACAATTTGGTCTGGGCATTGTAATAGGTCTTGGCGGCGGTTATTTACTACTGCAAATGATCAACCGCATCGCCCTGCCCGCCGGATTATATCCATTGCTGGCATTAAGTGGCGGTATTCTGATTTTCTCATTAACTACTGCGCTGGAAGGTAGCGGTATTCTGGCGGTGTATCTGTGCGGTTTTCTGCTGGGTAATCGCCCTATTCGCAACCGCTACGGCATCCTGCAAAATTTCGACGGCCTCGCCTGGCTGGCGCAAATCGCCATGTTCCTGGTGCTGGGGCTGTTGGTTAACCCAAGCGATCTGCTGCCTATTGCCATTCCGGCGCTCATTTTGTCCGCATGGATGATATTCTTCGCCCGTCCCCTTTCGGTATTTGCTGGATTGCTCCCCTTCCGCGGTTTCAATCTGCGTGAGCGCGTGTTTATCAGCTGGGTAGGATTACGCGGCGCGGTGCCAATCATCCTGGCCGTGTTCCCGATGATGGCGGGGCTGGAGAATGCACGTCTGTTCTTTAATGTCGCCTTCTTTGTGGTTCTGGTTTCACTGCTCTTGCAGGGAACATCACTCTCGTGGGCGGCTAAAAAAGCCAAAGTGGTGGTTCCGCCAGTGGGACGTCCGGTGTCACGCGTTGGCCTGGATATTCATCCGGAAAATCCGTGGGAGCAGTTTGTTTATCAATTGAGTGCCGATAAATGGTGCGTGGGCGCGGCACTGCGCGATTTGCATATGCCAAAAGAGACGCGTATTGCGGCACTGTTTCGTGATAACCAGTTGCTTCATCCTACCGGCAGCACCCGACTGCGCGAAGGCGATGTGTTGTGTGTAATTGGTCGGGAACGCGATCTTCCGGCGCTCGGTAAACTGTTCAGCCAGTCGCCGCCGGTCGCGCTGGATCAACGCTTCTTTGGTGACTTCATTCTCGAAGCCAGCGCCAAATATGCTGATGTTGCGCTGATATATGGCCTGGAAGACGGGCGAGAATATCGTGATAAGCAGCAAACGCTGGGTGAAATTGTCCAGCAGTTGTTAGGCGCGGCACCGGTTGTCGGTGACCAGGTAGAGTTTGCCGGGATGATCTGGACGGTGGCCGAGAAAGAAGATAATGAAGTGTTGAAGATTGGCGTACGGGTGGCTGAAGAGGAAGCTGAATCTTAAATTTAATGAAGCATCTATCGCCGGTTGCGATGCTTTGCTGAACGCAGCCTGAGCCTGCAATTGTTTGTCGTCCATAATTTAACCTTCATTTGATGTTGAATTGAACATATCAAAATCAGGCAATTACACAAATCTATGTACAGGCTCCATCAAGGGTAAAGCGTGATTTATCTGAAGTCGAGTTCGAGTCAACAATGAAGCGTAAGCGTTTTATGTAGAACGCCTGTGCGGTGAGTTCAGGTTCCGGGGAAATAGTGTCCATCCTTTTAATGGACACTATCATGGGCAATGGCTCTGTCACATTAACAACTACAGTTGCTGACCAGCCGGATGGATGATTTTTTTGCACCCAGAAGACGTTGCCTCCGATCCGGCTTACAACAAGTTACACCGTCACAACCGGGACGCGTAGCGCCAGCGCGCACATCAACTCATAGCCCACCGTTCCGGCAGCGGCGGCGACATCATCAATTTTGATCTCCTTGCCCCACAGCTCAACCGGCGTACCAATACCCGCCTGCGGGCAAGGCGTTAAATCGACCGCTAGCATATCCATCGAGACGGTCCCCACCGTCATGGTGCGCACGCCGTCCACTAAAACAGGGGTACCGGTAGGCGCGTGGCGCGGATAACCGTCGGCGTACCCTGCGGCGACAATGCCGATTCGCTGTTCATCGCGCGCAGTATAGCGACCGCCGTAGCCCACACGCTCGCCCGCTTTTAGCGTCTGGACACCAATAATCTCACTGCTTAGCGTCATCACCGGACGTAATCCGGTATTGGCGATATCACGCCACTGACCGGACGGCGAAGCGCCATACAAAATAATGCCAGGCCGAACCCAGTCAAAATGCGCTTCCGGGTGCCACAGAGTCGCCGCCGAATTGGACAACGAACGCCGACACTCCAGCCCCTCCGCCGCCTGCTCAATACGCGCCATCGCGCCGGAAATTCCATCAGGATGTTCCGCTTCGGCAAAATGCGACATCAGGGTCATTTCGCCAACATTCGCCATTGCCCGCAACTGCTGCCAGACGGTAAGCACGCGATCGGGCTGGAAGCCCAACCGATTCATCCCACTGTTCACTTTAAGATAAATATCCAACGGTGCTTTTAGCCGCGCATTTTGCAGTGCTTTGAGCTGCCAGTTGCTGTGTACGCAGGTGGTCAGGCGGTGCTGGTCATAAATCTCCAGATCCTGAGCATGGAAAAATCCTTCCAGCATCAGGATCGGTCCTTTCCAGCCGCGCTCACGTAACGTTATTGCCTCTTCCAGGTTAAGCAATGCAAAGCCATCGGTGGCCCCGAGCGCGCTCCAGATACGCTCAATACCATGCCCGTAAGCGTTCGCTTTTACCACCGACCAGACGCGCGCGTGCGTCGCGGCCTGGCGGGCAATGGACAGATTCTGTTTTAATGCCTGCAGATCGAGGCTGGCCTGTATCGGACGGGTCATCTCGTTTCCTTAGCTGTGTGCGCCATGTAAATGGCCCGGACGTGATGGCGTAAATCCACGGCTGTAGCGCGCTACGCTTAGATCCTCATATGGGATCGCTGGCGTGCGACCAGAGAGCAGATCGCTTAACAACTGACCGGAACCGCAAGCCATCGTCCAGCCGAGCGTGCCGTGACCGGTATTCAGCCACAGATTTTTAAAGCGTGTACGCCCGACAACCGGCGTGCCGTCTGGCGTCATCGGGCGCAGACCAGTCCAGAAAGTCGCCTGCTCGACATGACCGCCGCGTGGATAGAGATCGCGAACCACCATCTCCAGCGTTTCACGACGCGGTTGCAACAGCTCGGTATTAAAACCAACAATCTCCGCCATTCCGCCAACACGAATGCGGTTATCGAAACGGGTAATGGCGATTTTGTAGGTTTCATCAAGAATGGTGGATACCGGCGCACCATCTTCCTGCGCAATTGGAATGGTCAGCGAGTAGCCTTTCAGCGGATACACCGGAATATCAACAATGCCTTTGAGCATCGCCGTCGAGTAAGAACCAAACGCCATCACATACGCATCGGCCTTAATCACTTCATCGCCACACTTCACGCCGTAGATTTGCTCGCCGTCGCAAAGCAGTTGGTCAACGGGCGTATTAAAGCGGAATTTAACCCCCGCCTGCTCCGCCATCCGCGCCAGATTCTGGGTAAATAGCTGACAGTCTCCGGTTTCATCATTGGGTAACTGCAGGCCGCCCGTCAGTTTGTGCGCCACTTCTGCCAGCGCGGGCTCCACTTCCGCCAGGCGGCTGGATTCCAGCAGCTGATACGGTACGCCGGCATCTTCCAGCACGGCGATATCGCGGGTCGCATTTTCATACTGTTGTTCGGTACGGAACAGTTGCAGCGTCCCACCCTGACGCCCTTCATACTGAATATTGGTTTCGGCGCGCAATGCTTTCAGGCAATCACGGCTGTATTCCGCCAGACGCACCATCCGCCCTTTGTTTTCCATGTAGTGGCTGGTGTCGCAGTTACGTAACATTTGCCACATCCATTTCAACTGGAACTGCGTACCGTCGAGACGAACCGCCAGCGGCGCATGGCGCTGGAACATCCATTTAATCGCTTTTAAAGGCACACCTGGTGCCGCCCACGGTGCAGCATATCCGGGGGAGATTTGCCCGGCATTCGCGGCACTGGTTTCCAGGGCGGCCCCCGGCTCCCGATCAATGACGGTGACCTCATGTCCTGCCTGATTTAAGTACCAGGCGCTGGCAACGCCTACCACACCACTTCCCAGTATGACAACTCGCATAGCCACTCCGATAACGGTAGATACAGTAAAAGAATAATAATCTAATCACATCTTGATAACTCAGTTGAAAATATTATTCAACATACGGCTTTTTTATGGTGAGCTGGCTCACATCTCCCTGACTCTGCGGCAATATGGCGTCTTTAGTATCTCCTGCTGAACGCCCTTTTTATCCAGCATAAAATTCCGTTCAGAAGCGGATTAGTGGCACTCTGATAATAAGAAATCGCAAAGAAAAAAATTCTCCGGCGACGCGGTTTTTAACAGGTGTTCTATGCTTGAAATGAGGTGCTCCACACAGAGAGCGCCGACAACAATGAGGTGCGCGTATGGCGACGATCGATTCTATGAATAAGGACACCACACGTTTGAGCGATGGACCCGACTGGACGTTCGACCTGCTGGATGTTTATCTGGCAGAGATAGACCGGGTGGCGAAACTCTACCGGCTGGATACCTACCCGCACCAGATTGAAGTGATAACCTCAGAACAGATGATGGATGCCTACTCCAGCGTCGGCATGCCAATTAACTATCCGCACTGGTCATTCGGTAAAAAGTTTATCGAGACTGAACGGCTGTATAAGCACGGTCAGCAAGGACTGGCCTATGAAATCGTCATTAACTCTAACCCGTGTATCGCTTACCTGATGGAAGAGAACACCATTACCATGCAAGCGCTGGTGATGGCTCATGCCTGCTATGGGCATAACTCTTTCTTCAAAAACAATTACTTATTCCGTAGCTGGACCGACGCCAGTTCGATTGTCGATTATCTGATTTTTGCCCGTAAATATATTACCGAGTGCGAAGAGCGTTATGGCGTTGATGAAGTAGAACGGCTTCTGGACTCGTGCCACGCGCTGATGAACTACGGCGTGGACCGGTACAAACGCCCGCAAAAAATCTCGCTGCAAGAAGAGAAAGCCCGGCAGAAAAGTCGCGAAGAGTATCTGCAAAGTCAGGTCAATATGCTCTGGCGTACCCTGCCGAAGCGCGAGGAAGAGAAAACGGTTGCTGAAGCGCGCCGCTATCCGTCCGAACCACAAGAAAACCTGCTCTATTTTATGGAGAAAAATGCGCCACTGCTGGAATCATGGCAGCGTGAAATCCTGCGTATTGTGCGTAAGGTGAGCCAGTATTTTTATCCGCAAAAACAGACTCAGGTGATGAACGAAGGCTGGGCGACCTTCTGGCACTACACCATCCTTAACCATCTGTATGATGAAGGGAAAGTAACGGAACGTTTTATGCTGGAGTTTTTGCACAGCCACACCAATGTGGTCTTCCAGCCCCCCTATAACAGCCCGTGGTACAGCGGCATCAACCCGTATGCCCTCGGGTTCGCCATGTTCCAGGATATTAAACGGATTTGTCAGTCGCCAACGGAAGAAGACAAATACTGGTTCCCGGATATCGCCGGTTCCGACTGGCTGGAAACGCTGCATTTCGCGATGCGTGATTTCAAAGATGAGAGTTTTATCAGCCAGTTCCTGTCACCGAAAGTGATGCGTGATTTCCGCTTCTTCACCGTGCTGGATGACGATCGGCATAATTATCTGGAGATTTCCGCTATTCATAATGAAGAAGGTTATCGGGAGATCCGTAACCGGTTATCGTCGCAATATAACTTAAGTAATCTGGAGCCGAATATTCAGATCTGGAACGTGGATTTGCGCGGCGACCGTTCGCTGACGCTGCGTTATATTCCACATAATCGCGCACCGCTGGATCGGGGGCGCAAAGAAGTCCTGAAGCATGTGCATCGCCTGTGGGGATTTGATGTGATGCTCGAACAGCAAAACGAAGACGGCAGCATCGAGTTGCTGGAACGTTGCCCGCCAAGAATGGGAAATCTGTAAAAACAACAAAAAACCCCTCGTTTGAGGGGTTTGCTCTTTAAACGGAAGGGATTATCGCCCCTGAATGGCTAAATCACCCGGCAGATTTTTCTGCATCCGGTGCCAAATCTCGCCACTCTCATGCCCATAGCGACGCACTGTTTCGTACACCTGATCGTGCGCGCCTTCACTGCACAACGCCGACAGTTTGTGGTAGAAGCCCAGCGCCAGACTGCGCGCTTCCGGATTGGCGAAATAGTGACGACCAATACGCGTATACAGCCCTTTCATCCCGTTAAGAATCAGACCGTAAATCGGGTTGCCGGAAGCAAACGCCAGGCCGCGGAATATGTTGTAATCCAGCTCGGCAAAGGCATCGGCGTGATCGGCCACTTCATTAGCGGTAGCCAGCACTTCCTGCGCTTTATCGGGATGCTGACGAAACGCGGTGCGAATAAAAATAGTGGAAATATTGGTACGCACCGACAGCAAATTATCAATAAGCTGCGGCACACTTTCGTGATCCAGTCGCGCCAGTGTTTCAAGGATATTTAAACCGGAAGTTTCCCAGAAATTATTCACCTTCGTCGGCTTGCCATGTTGAATGGTCAACCAGCCATCTCGTGCCAGACGCTGTAACACTTCACGTAACGTAGTACGCGTTACGCCAATTAATTCTGAAAGTTCACGTTCTGCGGGCAAAATAGTCCCGGGAGGGAAGCGGTTATTCCAGATACTTTCAATAATGTACTCTTCCGCGAAACCCGCCGGGCTTTGCGCCTTAATGACCATAGTGAGATTTCCATAACACAGCAAAACAAAGTTGGACTCATCATACCAGAGGGCTAACTACGCTGATAGCAGACAAAAAGAAGAAAAAGGGATCAAGGCTTCATTTTCCGCATCTCTTTCCCCTTGACTATCAAGACTTGCCTCACTCCTGCCTGACCGTTAAGCTTTGCGTTTAAACATAAAAACATCATTGATTATTTGTAAGGTAAGGGAAACCATCATGGAGATCTCCTGGGGCCGCGCGCTATGGCGCAATTTTTTGGGCCAGTCCCCCGACTGGTACAAACTCGCCCTCATCATTTTCTTAATCGTAAACCCGTTAATTTTCCTCATCAGCCCTTTCGTCGCGGGCTGGTTGCTGGTAGCGGAATTTATTTTCACTCTGGCGATGGCCCTGAAATGCTACCCGCTGCTCCCCGGTGGTCTGTTGGCTATCGAAGCGGTATTCATCGGCATGACCAGCGCGGAACACGTCCGTGAAGAGGTGGCGGCAAATCTTGAAGTCTTGCTGTTACTGATGTTTATGGTGGCGGGTATCTATTTTATGAAACAGCTGTTGCTGTTCATATTTACCCGTTTGCTGTTAAGCATTCGCTCCAAAATGCTGCTGTCGCTCTCTTTTTGCGTGGCGGCTGCGTTCCTCTCCGCGTTCCTCGATGCCTTAACCGTCGTGGCGGTGGTGATCAGCGTTGCAGTCGGTTTTTATGGTATTTATCACCGCGTAGCCTCTTCCCGTACCGAAGACACCGACCTGCAAGACGATAGTCATATCGACAAGCATTACAAAGTGGTTCTGGAACAGTTCCGTGGCTTTCTGCGTAGCCTGATGATGCATGCCGGTGTCGGCACCGCATTAGGCGGCGTAATGACCATGGTGGGCGAACCACAGAACCTGATCATCGCTAAAGCGGCTGGCTGGCATTTTGGCGATTTCTTCCTGCGCATGTCGCCGGTGACCGTTCCGGTTCTGATTTGTGGCCTGTTAACCTGCCTGCTGGTAGAGAAGCTGCGTTGGTTTGGCTACGGTGAAACGCTGCCGGAGAAAGTCCGCGAAGTGTTGCAACAGTTTGACGATCAAAGCCGCCACCAGCGTACCCGTCAGGATAAAATCCGTCTGATTGTCCAGGCGATTATTGGCGTCTGGCTGGTGACTGCGCTGGCGTTGCATCTGGCGGAAGTTGGCTTGATTGGTTTGTCAGTCATTATTCTGGCAACATCATTGACCGGTGTCACCGATGAGCATGCTATCGGTAAAGCCTTCACCGAATCTCTGCCATTCACCGCACTGTTGACGGTGTTTTTCTCGGTAGTCGCGGTGATTATCGACCAACAACTGTTTTCGCCAATTATTCAGTTTGTGTTGCAGGCATCGGAACATGCTCAGCTGTCGCTGTTCTATATTTTCAACGGTCTGCTGTCATCCATTTCGGATAACGTCTTCGTGGGGACGATTTATATCAACGAAGCGAAAGCGGCAATGGAAAGTGGCGCTATCACGTTGAAGCAATACGAGCTGCTGGCGGTCGCCATTAATACCGGTACCAATCTGCCCTCCGTCGCTACGCCGAACGGTCAGGCTGCGTTCCTGTTCCTGCTGACCTCTGCACTCGCGCCATTGATTCGCCTCTCTTATGGCCGCATGGTGTGGATGGCCCTGCCTTACACCCTCGTCCTGACACTCGTCGGCTTGCTCTGCGTCGAGTTTACGCTTGCCCCTGTAACCGAATGGTTTATGCAAATGGGCTGGATAGCAACGCTTTGATAACAACTTACCGGGCATATAAATGCCCGGTTTGCCTTTTCGCCCGATAATTGTCCAATTGCGTCCTATTTTTGCTGCCTCCTGGTGGCGCAGCGAATGAATTGGTTTAAACTGCGCACTCTATGCATATTGCAGGGAAATGATTATGTTGCGATTTTTGAACCAATGTTCACAAGGCCGGGGCGCGTGGCTGTTGATGGCGTTTACTGCTCTGGCACTGGAACTGACGGCGCTGTGGTTCCAGCATGTGATGTTACTGAAACCTTGCGTGCTCTGTATTTATGAACGCTGCGCGTTATTCGGCGTTCTGGGTGCTGCGCTGATTGGCGCGATCGCCCCGAAAACTCCGCTGCGTTATGTAGCGATGGTTATCTGGTTGTATAGTGCGTTCCGCGGTGTGCAGTTAACTTACGAGCACACCATGCTTCAGCTCTATCCTTCGCCGTTTGCCACCTGTGATTTTATGGTTCGTTTCCCGGAATGGCTGCCGCTGGATAAGTGGGTGCCGCAAGTGTTTGTCGCCTCTGGCGATTGCGCCGAGCGTCAGTGGGATTTTTTAGGTCTGGAAATGCCGCAGTGGCTGCTCGGTATTTTTATCGCTTACCTGATTGTCGCAGTGCTGGTGGTGATTTCCCAGCCGTTTAAAGCGAAAAAACGTGATCTGTTCGGTCGCTAATCCATTCGGCGCTCCTGCGGGAGCGCTTTTTTCCTGCCGCTATATTTATTTGACCCTCAGTAAATCAGAACTTCGCGTTGTATAACGTGGTGAAAGCATGGCTCGCTTCATCTGCCATTGTTGCTGGATCCCCTGCCCGGCAAAATAGAGTGTTCCTCTGCCCTCTTTAGCATTCAGTGTATCCATTACCGTCATCAATTGCTCACTCCCGGGGCGCGGTGCGTTGTCATCGAATAAATTGAGCTGCGCGACTCCCTGACTGAAGAAATCCCCCAGCATCACGCCCGCTTTTTGGTAACGATGGCCCGCTTGCCAGATGGCATCCAGAGATCGCGTAGCAGCGTTAATGATATCCCTGCTGTCCTGAGTGGGCGTCAGCAGTTTTACCGACGCGCTATTGCCGTAATAAGGTTCATTGAGCGCAAATGGTGACGTCTTAATAAACGTGGAGATAAACCGACAATATTGATGCTCGCTGCGAAGTTTTTCCGCCGCCCGGGCAGCGTAACTACAAATGGCCTGCCGCATCGACGGATAATCCGTGATGCGTTCACCAAACGAGCGGGAACAGATAATTTCCTGCTTCGTCGGTGCAAACTCTTCCAGTTGCAAACAGGGTTCGCCGCGCAGTTCACGCACCGTTCTTTCGAGCACGACATTAAAATGTTTACGGATAAACCGGATATCTGTATCCGCCAAATCGAGAACGGTTTTGATCCCCATCGCGTCCAGTTTTTTGCTGATCCGCCGTCCAATCCCCCAGACGTCATCCACGGGGAGAGCAGACATTAATTTACGCTGGCGTTCCAGATTTGATAAATCCACCACCCCACCCGTCTGCCGCTGCCATTTTTTTGCCGCATGATTGGCAAGCTTAGCCAGCGTTTTGGTCTGGGCGATCCCCACGCCAACAGTAAGATGGGTACGTTGTAGCACCGTTGCGCGAATTTCTCTGCCAAAATCAGTCAGATCGCGACAATTACGCACACCTGTCAGATCGCAGAATGCCTCATCAATACTGTAAATCTCGACGCGGGGCGATAGCTCTTCCAGCGTCGACATCACCCGATTGCTCATGTCTGCGTAAAGCTCATAATTGCTGCTAAAGCAAACCACGCCACAGCGACGAAACAGATCTTTTTGTTTGAACCAGGGATCGCCCATTTTAACACCCAGCGCCTTTGCCTCGGCGTTTCGGGCAATAACGCAACCGTCATTATTCGATAAAACAACCACCGGTTTATCCCATAAATCAGGGCGAAACACCGTCTCACAGCTGGCATAAAACGCGTTTACATCACAGAGGGCAAACATCAGCGCATCGCCTTAACGACGTGGATCACCACACCAAAGACATCCAGCGTATCTTCACTACTGATGGTAATGGGCGAGTACGCGCTGTTCATGGGAATAAGCTGTACCGTCGGGCGTAGTTGCAATTTTTTCACCGTAAACTCGCCGTCAACAGCAGCGATGACAATATCACCATGGCTGGCGGTAATAGCGCTATCGACAATCAGTAAATCACCGTCACTAATTCCACCGTCAATCATAGAATCACCACTTGCTTTGACGAAGTAAGTCGCGCTGGGATGCTGGATCAACAGTTGATTCAGATCGATGCGCTGTTCAACGTAATCTGCGGCCGGTGAAGGAAAGCCACACTGAACAAGATCGCTAAATAGCGGAAAAGTCAAAATTTCGCGGAGATCCGCAGGCTTGATAAACAACATAATAATCTGCCTGAAGTTATACTGTTTTTATATACAGTAGTCTGTTCTTGCCAGCAGATCAATACTGATTCAGGCTATCAATATTTGTCGCTGCATAGACTGCTGATTTTTCGTTCTCTTATCCTGTGCTCACGCGGCCTTCTGGCGACGACGCTCATCCAGCAGAAATGAAAAATATCACCCGGCTAAAAAATAGAATAGAAGCATTCGCCATAATGACATTAAACATTGTTTGATATTTATCATATTAATAGAAATAAAGACATTGACGCATCCCACCCGGCTAACTATGAATTAGATTAAGTAAAATTTATTAATAGTTGTAAAACAGGAGTTTCATTACAATTTATATATTTAAAGAGGCGAATGATTATGACTGGAAATCGTTGCAGATAAAACGGTAGAAGTGGTTAAAAACGCAATCGAAACTGCAGATGGAGCATTAGATCTTTATAATAAATATCTCGATCAGGTCATCCCCTGGCAGACCTTTGATGAAACCATAAAAGAGTTAAGTCGCTTTAAACAGGAGTATTCACAGGCAGCCTCCGTTTTAGTCGGCGATATTAAAACCTTACTTATGGATAGCCAGGATAAGTATTTTGAAGCAACCCAAACAGTGTATGAATGGTGTGGTGTTGCGACGCAATTGCTCGCAGCGTATATTTTTCTATTTGATGAGTACAATGAGAAGAAAGCATCCGCCCAGAAAGACATTCTCATTAAGGTACTGGATGACGGCATCACGAAACTGAATGAAGCGCAAAAATCCCTGCTGGTAAGCTCACAAAGTTTCAACAACGCTTCCGGGAAACTGCTGGCGTTAGATAGCCAGTTAACCAATGATTTTTCAGAAAAAAGCAGCTATTTCCAGTCACAGGTAGATAAAATCAGGAAGGAAGCGTATGCCGGTGCCGCAGCCGGTATCGTCGCCGGTCCATTTGGTTTAATCATTTCCTATTCTATTGCTGCGGGCGTAGTTGAAGGGAAACTGATTCCAGAATTGAAGAACAAGTTAAAATCTGTGCAGAATTTCTTTACCACCCTGTCAAACACGGTTAAACAAGCGAATAAAGATATCGATGCCGCCAAATTGAAATTAACCACCGAAATAGCCGCCATCGGAGAGATAAAAACGGAAACTGAAACAACCAGATTCTACGTTGATTATGATGATTTAATGCTTTCTTTACTAAAAGAAGCGGCCAAAAAAATGATTAACACCTGTAATGAGTATCAGAAAAGACACGGTAAAAAGACACTCTTTGAGGTACCTGAAGTCTGATCAGCGATTATTCTCTCCATGTACTCAAGGTATAAAGTTTATCACATTTAAAAATACAGACGTTTTTTAAAGATTGAGAGTTACCTGTTGATAATAAGGTATCGGGTAACTCTCATTATGACAGAGCGCTTTCAAAAACAGGGCTACGAAATGGCGAGCATCCAGACGTATATTAAGAAAGCCCCATCAACATCTATTAAATTTATCACTGCGCCCAGTCAGGTTTATTTAAGATATGATCCTGCCAGTCAATCACTTCTGATTCTTTCACTGCGATATGACGCACAGAGATACGTTCACCATGCATTGCCGCTTTCGAACCAGTAAGCAGCGGATGCCACGCAGGTAAATCTTTACCTTCCGCCAGCAAACGATAAGCGCAGGTCATTGGTAGCCATTCGAATGTTGGCAGATTTTCACGGGTTAATTTAATGCAGTCGGGTTCAAACTCGAAACGACGTTCGTAGTTCCGACATTGACAGGTTTTAATATTGAGCTGGCGACAGGCGACGTTAGTAAAGTAGATTTCGTCGGTGTCTTCATCCATCAGTTTATGCAGGCAACACTGACCGCAACCATCACACAACGACTCCCATTCCGCATCGCTCATTTCGTCCAGGGTTTTACTTTGCCAGAAAGGTACATCGCTCATCAGGTGTTCCGCCATTACGTTAAAACGCACCTTATAACCAGTCTGGCACAGCGATGCAAGTTTTGCCGCCGCTTTCAGGCGGCAAAAAGTATTACAAAACGCGAGTTGTCAAAGAATGCCCATCGAAAGTGACTGTCAGCTCATCACCGCTTTGCAACGGGCCGACGCCATCAGGCGTGCCTGTCAGCACAACGTCACCGGCTTTGAGGGTAAAAAACTTGCTCATATAAGCGATCAGCGGAACAATTTTATGGATCATGTCCGCAGTCGAACCTTGCTGGCGTTGCTCGCCGTTTACGCTCAGGCCCAGCGTTGTATTTTGCGGGTCGCCGGTGAATTCCGCCGCGGGAATAAACCCGGAAAGCGGACAAGAGTTATCAAACGCTTTAGCCTTTTCCCACGGCTGCCCGGCTTTCTTCATTTTTCCCTGAACATCACGCAATGTCAGATCGAGCGCCACGCCATAACCGGCAATGGCTTTGCGGACATGCTCTTCCGTAGCCTGACGCAGCGTCGCGCCAATCAACACCGCCAGTTCGACTTCATGATGAACTGAACCGAAATCGGATGGGATCGCCAATGGCTGCCGCAGATCGCACAGTGCCGTTTCTGGTTTAATAAACAGCACTGGCTCTTCGGGCACTGCGCTGCCCATCTCTTTAATATGTTTGGCATAGTTACTGCCAACACAGACTACTTTACTCACCGGATAATCCAGCAGCGCACCTTGCCAGTTGTGATGTTGATACATAACGTTCCCCTCACCTTATCGTGGATATGAAAACCCGCGCCGACAAAGATAATGCCACCGCCGGATATCGGTTATTTGTTAGTGTCGTCTGTTTTCTGCCCCATGACGGAAAGATGTTGCTTCAGCAAATCTTCGGGTGGTGGCGGTAACTGCAAATAGTAACCTTGCTCGGTTAATGCCTGTTTAACCTTTTCAATATCGGCATTGACCAGTTTCTTCCGCCCATCCAGCGGCAGAATCATCGCTAACTGAGGCTGACCAAAACCTTTCATCAATTCCTCAGGAACACGCGAAAAATCGTCTTTTTTTTCGACATATAAATAGGTCTGGTCACGCTTGCTGCTTCGATAAATCACACAAAACATACTTTTACTCTTTAAGATGCCAGGTTTTGGCATAAGCTAACATCAATGAAACCCGCGCCACAAGCCAGCCAGCTGTAGATTTCTACGGTTTGTTGAGTCCATGCCCCCTTTATAAGTAATCCCCCCGGCAAAAATGCCGCGACGGGATTTTACCGAACGCAGGAAAGCCACTGGAATTCCCCCGTAAGGGATTGTTATATTATAACAGTTCATCGTACTCATTCTGAACAGGAGACTACCAATGAAAATCAAGAGCATCAGTAAGGCTGTATTGCTGCTTGCACTGCTAACCTCCACGAGCTTTGCTGCGGGTAAGAATGTCAATGTTGAGTTCAGAAAAGGCCATAGCAGCGCTCAGTACTCCGGCGAAATAAAGGGATACGATTACGATACATATACCTTCTATGCCAAAAAAGGTCAGAAAGTGCATGTGAGTATCTCTAATGAAGGCGCTGATACTTACCTCTTCGGGCCAGGAATCGATGATTCTGTTGATTTATCCAGATATTCCCCAGAACTCGATAGTCACGGACAATACTCACTCCCTGCTTCTGGCAAATATGAGCTGCGAGTGCTGCAAACCCGAAACGACGCCCGTAAAAACAAAACTAAAAAATATAACGTCGATATTCAAATTAAGTAAATGTCAACCGACGGGGACTCTCCCCGTCATAAACGTTGACGCCCCACTCCTCTCTGTCGCTCAAGAGGTTAATGACGAATAGAACATAATGTAAACAAGACATCACTCACGACACATAAATAACATCTTTGTGGTGGTTTGATTGATTTTTCCACTCCGCTTACCATCCACACCAAAATAACGATCATCACGACATAATTTTTCTTTAACATCGCAAAATACACCGTTAGCGAATGTAAATTCGCTGGGATCGTAGCCTTGTAATGATTGTAAGTTTTCAGCGGCTTTTTCGCCGAGATATTTCCTTGTTAACGCTGGGGAAATGCCATCTGAGTTCACACAAATATACGGGTCGCAAACAACGCCGCACGCCGGAGATTGAAGTCCGCCAGCGTCATTTCCAGACGCCATTGATGAGAACATCATCCCCACACCTGACAATCCGATATAAAAAATACGCATCATATTCATAGCACATCCTGATAATCCAACCGTACAACACTTATGCTCATTTCATCATCAATCCGTAATCAAAACCGCTGACCTGGACGAGTTACGATGACCTGACAGAAGTATCAGACGTCTTCTGCGGTTTCTATGATAGAGCAATTCTGTGGCGGATATTAAGATAACGGGTATCTGTTCTTTAATGATGCCGCAAAAAATGGAAAGTTAAGAAAGCCTGGCGTGGTGAAAAAATACACTTGCCTCAATACTGGATATTTAAACAGGTCTGGAGATGCTGTCACGATTAGGGTGCGGAAAAAGGAAGCGTAAATAAGAACAATCAAAAGTACGACGGCAATGGGTTGATTGACAAGGGTATTTTTTAAGCTATGAATCAGCGCCATTTATCACAGAATAGACTTTTACTCTGAATAAATGGGAGGGTGACTTGCCTCAATATAATCCAGACTATAACATGCCTTATAGTCTTCGGAACATCATCGCGCGCTGGCGATGATTAATAGCTAATTGAGTAAGGCCAGGATGTCAAACACGCCAATCGAGCTTAAAGGCAGTAGCTTCACTTTATCTGTGGTTCATCTGCATGAGGCAGAACCTAAGGTTATCCATCAGGCGCTGGAAGACAAAATCGCTCAGGCCCCCGCATTTTTAAAACATGCCCCCGTTGTACTCAACGTCAGTGCACTGGAAGACCCGGTAAACTGGTCAGCGATGCATAAGGCGGTTTCGGCAACCGGTTTGCGGGTTATTGGCGTAAGTGGCTGCAAAGATGCGCAACTTAAAGCCGAAATTGAAAAGATGGGGCTGCCTATCCTGACGGAAGGAAAGGAAAAAGCGCCACGTCCAGCTCCCACACCGCAGGCTCCAGCGCAAAATACAACGCCGGTCACAAAAACGCGTTTAATAGATACCCCGGTGCGTTCCGGTCAGCGTATTTATGCTCCACAATGTGATCTGATTGTTACAAGCCACGTTAGCGCTGGGGCCGAATTGATTGCCGATGGGAACATTCATGTCTATGGCATGATGCGCGGTCGTGCGCTGGCAGGGGCAAGTGGTGACCGGGAAACGCAAATATTTTGTACGAACCTGATGGCGGAACTGGTGTCCATCGCAGGTGAATACTGGCTGAGTGATCAAATCCCAGCAGAATTTTATGGCAAAGCGGCGCGACTGCAGTTAGTCGAAAACGCTTTGACCGTTCAACCGTTAAATTGATCCCTTTTTAACAAGGAATTTCTATGGCACGCATTATTGTTGTTACTTCGGGCAAAGGGGGTGTTGGTAAGACAACCTCCAGCGCGGCCATCGCCACTGGTTTGGCCCAGAAGGGAAAGAAAACTGTCGTGATAGATTTTGATATCGGCCTGCGTAATCTCGACCTGATTATGGGTTGTGAACGCCGGGTCGTTTACGATTTCGTCAACGTCATTCAGGGCGATGCAACGCTAAATCAGGCGTTAATTAAAGATAAGCGTACTGAAAATCTCTATATTCTGCCGGCATCGCAAACACGCGATAAAGATGCCCTCACCCGTGAAGGGGTCGCCAAAGTTCTTGATGATCTGAAAGCGATGGATTTTGAATTTATCGTTTGTGACTCCCCGGCAGGGATTGAAACCGGTGCGTTAATGGCACTCTATTTTGCAGACGAAGCCATTATTACCACCAACCCGGAAGTCTCCTCAGTACGCGACTCTGACCGTATTTTAGGCATTCTGGCGTCGAAATCACGCCGCGCAGAAAATGGCGAAGAGCCTATTAAAGAGCACCTGCTGTTAACGCGCTATAACCCAGGCCGCGTAAGCAGAGGTGACATGCTGAGCATGGAAGATGTGCTGGAGATCCTGCGCATCAAACTCGTCGGCGTGATCCCAGAGGATCAATCAGTATTGCGCGCCTCTAACCAGGGTGAACCGGTCATTCTCGACATTAACGCCGATGCGGGTAAAGCCTACGCAGATACCGTAGAACGTCTGTTGGGAGAAGAACGTCCTTTCCGCTTCATTGAAGAAGAGAAGAAAGGCTTCCTCAAACGCTTGTTCGGAGGATAAGTTATGGCATTACTCGATTTCTTTCTCTCGCGGAAGAAAAACACAGCCAACATTGCAAAAGAACGGCTGCAGATTATTGTTGCTGAACGCCGTCGCAGCGATGCAGAACCGCATTATCTGCCGCAGTTGCGTAAAGATATTCTTGAGGTCATTTGTAAATACGTACAAATTGATCCTGAGATGGTAACCGTACAGCTTGAGCAAAAAGATGGCGATATTTCTATTCTTGAGCTGAACGTGACCTTACCGGAAGCAGAAGAGCTGAAATAAGCCCGCTGTAAAAGCGCATTTATCTTCAAGGCAGAGTTATCTCTGCCTTGAGTTTTTCATCCCTCTCATCCACGTTGTGGTAAAGCGGCGAGTATTCTTGCTGATACTCCTCATTGCTATTTCCACCTCCCCCTTTACACCTTAAGGCTGTTCCCACGCACAAAACAAAATGTTTATGCCTGGTTGAGTAAATAACCTTATTGTTAGTATGGATATACTGGGAGATGATAACCCCGCAATTTCATTATTCATTGTTCTCCCATAGGATGAGGTTTCCCGCCGTAACTGGCGGGCTTTTTTTGCCCCAGAATTTTCCCTTTCAACATCCTGTAAACGAAAACTGCGCCGAAGCGCAGTTTAATCGTTGATGGTCAGAACGACCAGTTCACACCAGCCACCGCGTTCCACGGGGATTCCACACCGGCACCATGGCTATACCCCACCCCGAGATGTCCGCTAAACGTACTGCTGAATGAGGCTTTAATAGCTGCCTGGTATATTCCACGTCTGCCCGACAAATCATTGACGAAATTACCGTCATTATTCACCTTCACCCGGTTATCATCGACAAATTCTTTGCGCACAGCCGCCTTCAGCCAGGGTTCATTTCCATACCGTTCCCCAGGCGCATGTTGTAACTCAGCGTTGCACCCAGTTCACGATATATACTGCGGGTATCGACTGATTTCGATTCCATGCCATTGGATAAATGATAGTAGCGTCTAAGTGACCTAAGCTCTGCTGCAACATCAGCCCGCAGGCACCAGACCAGGGGATTCATCCTGAAGAGACAGCGCAGGTGTATTGTGTTCACCGCTCACCAAAGACATCATGATGAAATGATGGGTGATGCTGCCAACTTACTGATTTAGTGTATGATGGTGTTTTTGAGGTGCTCCAGTGGCTTCTGTTTCTATCAGCTGTCCCTCCTGTTCAGCTACTGACGGGGTGGTGCGTAACGGCAAAAGCACCGCCGGACATCAGCGCTATCTCTGCTCTCACTGCCGTAAAACATGGCAACTGCAGTTCACTTACACCGCTTCTCAACCCGGTACGCACCAGAAAATCATTGATATGGCCATGAATGGCGTTGGATGCCGGGCAACAGCCCGCATTATGGGCGTTGGCCTCAACACGATTTTACGTCACTTAAAAAACTCAGGCCGCAGTCGGTAACCTCGCGCATACAGCCGGGCAGTGACGTCATCGTCTGCGCGGAAATGGACGAACAGTGGGGCTATGTCGGGGCTAAATCGCGCCAGCGCTGGCTGTTTTACGCGTATGACAGGCTCCGGAAGACGGTTGTTGCGCACGTATTCGGTGAACGCACTATGGCGACGCTGGGGCGTCTTATGAGCCTGCTGTCACCCTTTGACGTGGTGATATGGATGACGGATGGCTGGCCGCTGTATGAATCCCGCCTGAAGGGAAAGCTGCACGTAATCAGCAAGCGATATACGCAGCGAATTGAGCGGCATAACCTGAATCTGAGGCAGCACCTGGCACGGCTGGGACGGAAGTCGCTGTCGTTCTCAAAATCGGTGGAGCTGCATGACAAAGTCATCGGGCATTATCTGAACATAAAACACTATCAATAAGTTGGAGTCATTACCCACACTCTGTACATATCACAGCCAAAGGACAGACCAGATTGAAGTGGTAAAACCGATCGTGCACACTACGCAGTCTCACAACTAACAAGAGGTTATTATCCTGATGGATCAGGTCGTTGTTTTTCAAAAGATGTTTGAGCAAGTGAGAAAAGAGCAAAACTTCTCCTGGTTTTATTCAGAATTAAAACATCACCGTATTGCACATTACATTTATTATCTGGCTACGGATAACATCAGAATTATTACTCACGATGATACGGTTTTGTTATTAAGAGGAACCAGGAACCTGTTAAAAGTTAGTACGACCAAGAACCCTGCTAAAATAAAAGAGGCCGCATTGCTTCATATTTGCGGAAAATCTACATTTCGGGAATACTGTTCAACACTGGCAGGCGCGGGCGTTTTCCGGTGGGTTACTGATGTTAATCATAACAAACGCAGTTACTACGCCATTGATAATACGCTTTTATATATTGAAGATGTAGAAAATAATAAACCATTAATCTAGCTAAAGTTGGATACTTAAGAAATGCTTCATAATTCAGTAAGGCATTAGCATAATGGAAATAAAAGTGCAGAGACTATCTCTATGGATGATTAATACTGTCTTTTTATTGTCACCCATAAATAATCACCAGACTAATACTATCAACTTGATATTTGAAATGTGATCACTTGACTTTTGATACGTTATTTTATAACGGTTAACATATTTATAAAAACAACGGCCGTGCCACACGTCCGTTTCAATACTTAACGCACATGTATTTTGGTTTAGTCATCATCCGGTTATATGTATTTTAGCCAGGAACAGGTTAAATCATTCCTATATAACTCAAAAATTGAAACCTTATTCTCATGTCATGCTTATATTCATTATTATCGTTATATAAAAAGGCAACCATAATGTTTAGCAAATTGGCACAAAGTAGCATAAAGGCTATGTTTTAATTACAGGATGTTCAGTCATTTGAATGTATAACATTATAGCTAAACAAATCTAAAACGAAGTCAATAATTTATTGCTTTCACAAAATCTCATTTTGTTTAACATCCATTGAGATTCCTTGCTTTAAATTTTAATTTATATAAGCCATCATTTTAATTAATTTATTTTTTTGAGGGGGGGGTAATATACTCATATGCAAAATCAAGAAATAAACATCCTAATGAACCATATTAAATACCGTGGGATAAGACATAACAAATGAAGTGGATAGTAATTGACACGGTAATTCAACCTACATGTGGTATATCTTTTTCAGCCATATGGGGTAATATGAAAATGATCATCTGGTATCAATCTACTATATTTCCCCCTCCTGGCAGTATATTTACACCGGTTAAGTCTGGTATTATCCTTAAGGATAAAGAATATCCTATTACTATTTATCACATCGCACCATTCAACAAGGATTTATGGAGTTTACTCAAAAGCAGTCAAGAGTGTCCTCCAGGAGAAAGCAAAATAACAAATAAATGTTTACATAATAGTTGCATTATAAAAATATGCCCATATGGGCTCAAGTAATGGGCTTCATATAAATATGCTCGATATGCTATTAATAATATCCACATAAATAAAACAACGGGCGTGTTATACGCCCGTTTCAATATTTAACACATGGAGAGATTACATGTTTTCGATGATCGCTTCACCAAACTCTGAACATTTCAGCAGCTTAGCGCCTTCCATCAGACGTTCGAAGTCATAAGTTACGGTCTTGGCATTGATTGCGCCTTCCATACCTTTAACAATCAGGTCAGCCGCTTCAGTCCAACCCATATGGCGCAGCATCATCTCAGCGGAGAGAATAATAGAGCCAGGATTTACTTTGTCCTGACCGGCATATTTCGGCGCAGTACCGTGGGTGGCTTCAAACAGGGCGCATTCGTCACCGATGTTTGCACCAGGGGCGATACCGATACCGCCAACCTGCGCTGCCAGGGCGTCAGAAATGTAGTCACCGTTCAGGTTCATACAGGCGATAACATCATATTCAGCCGGACGCAGCAGGATCTGTTGCAGGAATGCATCAGCAATCACGTCTTTAATGACGATCTCTTTGCCAGTGTTCGGGTTTTTAACTTTCAGCCACGGGCCACCGTCGATCAGTTCACCGCCAAACTCTTCACGCGCCAGCTGGTAGCCCCAGTCTTTAAACGCTCCTTCGGTGAACTTCATGATGTTGCCTTTGTGCACCAGAGTCACAGAGTCACGATCGTTAGCAATTGCGTATTCGATCGCTGCACGAACCAGACGTTTGGTGCCTTCTTCCGAACACGGCTTAATACCGATACCACAATGTTCCGGGAAGCGAATTTTCTTCACCCCCATCTCTTCACGCAGGAATTTAATCACTTTCTCGGCGTCGGCAGAGTCTGCTTTCCATTCGATACCCGCATAAATGTCTTCCGAGTTTTCACGGAAGATAACCATATCGGTCAGTTCAGGGTGTTTAACCGGGCTTGGAGTGCCCTGATAGTAACGTACCGGACGCAGGCAGATGTAGAGATCCAGTTCCTGGCGCAGGGCAACGTTCAGAGAGCGAATACCGCCACCAACCGGAGTGGTCAGCGGACCTTTAATGGCAACGCGATATTCACGAATCAGATCAAGAGTTTCAGCAGGCAGCCAGACGTCCTGACCATAAACCTGTGTGGATTTTTCACCGGTGTAAATTTCCATCCAGGAGATTTTACGCTCGCCTTTATAGGCTTTCTCGACTGCAGCGTCGACCACTTTCAGCATGGCTGGGGTTACATCTACACCGATTCCATCACCTTCAATGTAAGGGATAATCGGATTTTCAGGAACGTTGAGTTTGCCGTTTTGCAGGGTGATCTTCTTGCCTTGTGCCGGAACAACTACTTTACTTTCCATTCACCTCTCCTTCGAGCGCTACTGGTTTGCTCGTCTGCCACCACGTTGCATATGCGTTTGCGTCCTGCGATACGGATGCTTTAGAGCAATTTTTTGTTAATGATTTGTAATTGGCTTGTCAATACTACCCTATTGTTTGCCGTCATGAAAGATGCGCGTTATTAGGCTATAATGCGGCAATTCATAATCTCTGAAAATACCATGCAAAAAACTTCTTTTAGAAATCACCAGGTTAAGCGATTCAGCTCGCAACGTTCTACCAGGCGTAAACCTGAAAACCAGCCCACGCGTGTGATCCTGTTCAATAAACCCTACGATGTTCTTCCGCAGTTCACCGATGAAGCCGGACGCAAAACATTAAAAGAATTCATCCCGGTTCAGGGCGTTTATGCAGCAGGTCGCCTTGACCGCGATAGCGAAGGGTTGCTGGTGCTGACCAATAACGGCGCGTTGCAGGCGCGTTTAACCCAGCCGGGTAAACGCACCGGAAAAATCTATTATGTGCAGGTGGAAGGTATTCCCACACAAGACGCACTTGAAGCCTTGCGCAATGGCGTAACCTTAAATGATGGCCCTACCCTGCCCGCCGGCGCGGAGCTGGTTGACGAACCCGCGTGGTTATGGCCGCGGAATCCACCAATTCGTGAACGCAAAAGTATTCCCACCAGCTGGCTGAAGATCACCTTATATGAAGGACGTAATCGCCAGGTGCGCCGCATGACCGCCCATGTTGGCTTCCCCACGCTGCGACTGATTCGCTATGCGATGGGTGATTACTCTTTGGATAATCTTGCCAATGGCGAATGGCGAGAAGTGACAGATTAAGGATGCAAAATGTTTAAACCGCACGTTACCGTTGCTTGCGTGGTGCACGCAGAAGGCAAATTTTTAGTCGTTGAAGAGACGATTAATGGTAAAGCGTTATGGAACCAACCTGCCGGGCATCTGGAAGCCGATGAAACCTTAGTGGAAGCCGCCGCCCGTGAACTGTGGGAAGAAACCGGCATCAGCGCGCAGCCGCAACACTTTATTCGTATGCATCAGTGGATTGCGCCAGATAAAACGCCGTTTTTGCGTTTCCTCTTTGCCATTGAGCTTGAGCAAATATGCCCGACCCAGCCTCATGACAGCGATATCGACTGCTGCCGTTGGGTCAGCGCCGAAGAAATTTTACAGGCGTCAAATCTTCGTTCGCCGCTGGTGGCGGAAAGTATTCGTTGTTATCAAAGCGGGCAACGTTATCCGCTGGAGATGATTGGCGATTTTAACTGGCCTTTTACAAAGGGTGTCATCTAAAAGGCTGCGTGATAGAATACGCCGCCTTGAAGTTCAATGTCGTGAGTGATCCAATGTCTGAAACCGCAAAAAAAGTAATCGTCGGCATGTCCGGCGGTGTCGATTCCTCCGTTTCTGCCTGGCTGTTGCAACAACAGGGATATCAGGTCGAAGGCCTGTTTATGAAGAACTGGGAAGAAGACGACGGTGAGGAATATTGCACAGCGGCAGCGGATCTGGCTGATGCCCAGGCTGTCTGCGACAAGCTCGGCATTGAACTGCACACCGTTAACTTTGCTGCCGAGTACTGGGACAACGTCTTCGAACTGTTCCTTGCCGAATATAAAGCCGGTCGCACGCCGAATCCGGATATTCTGTGCAACAAAGAGATCAAATTTAAAGCCTTCCTCGAATTTGCCGCCGAAGATTTAGGTGCCGATTATATCGCTACCGGTCATTACGTACGTCGGGCCGATGTCGATGGCAAGAGCCGCCTGCTGCGTGGTCTGGACAGCAATAAAGACCAGAGCTACTTCCTTTATACGCTCAGCCATGAGCAGATTGCGCAAAGCCTGTTCCCGGTCGGCGAACTGGAAAAACCGCAGGTGCGTAAGATTGCTGAAGATCTTGGTCTGGTCACCGCGAAGAAAAAAGACTCTACCGGCATTTGCTTCATTGGCGAACGTAAATTCCGCGAGTTCCTGGGCCGTTATCTCCCGGCGCAACCGGGCAAAATCATTACCGTCGATGGCGATGAAATTGGTGAGCACCAGGGGCTGATGTATCACACTCTCGGTCAGCGTAAAGGTCTGGGTATCGGTGGCACCAAAGAAGGTACCGAAGAACCGTGGTATGTGGTGGACAAAGACGTCGAAAACAACATTCTGGTTGTCGCTCAGGGCCATGAACACCCGCGGCTGATGTCTGTCGGGTTGATTGCCCAGCAGTTGCACTGGGTCGATCGCGAACCATTCACCGGCACTATGCGTTGCACGGTAAAAACCCGCTATCGCCAGACCGATATCCCTTGCACCGTCAAGGCGCTGGACGATGATCGCATTGAAGTGATTTTCGATGAACCGGTTGCCGCCGTGACGCCGGGCCAGTCTGCCGTCTTCTATAACGGTGAAGTGTGCCTCGGTGGCGGTATTATTGAGCAGCGTCTGCCGCTGCCGGTTTGATTATTATCTTTACTTAAAACAAGGAAGCAGTGAACGTGGCAAAGAATTACTATGACATCACCCTCGCCCTGGCCGGTATTTGTCAGTCGGCACGCCTGGTGCAACAACTCGCTCACCAGGGGCATTGTGATGCCGATGCGCTACACGTCTCACTCAACAGTATTATTGATATGAACCCCAGCTCGACGCTGGCGGTTTTTGGCGGTAGCGAAGCCAACCTGCGCGTCGGGCTGGAAACCCTGCTCGGCGTGCTCAATGCCAGCAGTCGCCAGGGCTTAAACGCCGAATTAACCCGCTACACACTCAGCTTGATGGTGCTTGAGCGCAAACTCTCCTCAGCGAAAGGCGCGCTCGACACTCTGGGCAACCGGATCAACGGCCTGCAACGCCAGCTCGAACACTTCGATTTACAGTCCGAAACGCTGATGAGCGCGATGGCTGCTATCTATGTTGATGTGATTAGCCCGCTTGGCCCGCGCATTCAGGTCACCGGTTCCCCTGCTGTACTGCAAAGCCCACAAGTGCAGGCGAAAGTTCGCGCAACCCTGCTGGCAGGCATTCGCGCCGCCGTGCTCTGGCACCAGGTCGGCGGCGGACGTCTGCAACTGATGTTTTCTCGTAATCGCCTGACCACTCAGGCAAAACAAATTCTTGCTCATTTAACCCCGGAGTTGTGATCTATGGAATTATCCTCACTGACCGCCGTTTCCCCTGTCGATGGACGCTACGGCGATAAAGTCAGCGCGCTGCGCGGGATTTTCAGCGAATATGGTTTGCTGAAATTCCGTGTACAAGTTGAAGTACGTTGGCTGCAAAAACTGGCCGCGCACGCAGCGATCAAGGAAGTTCCTGCTTTTGCTGCCGACGCAATCGGTTACCTTGATGCAATCGTCGCCAGTTTCAGCGAAGAAGATGCGGCGCGCATCAAAACTATCGAGCGTACCACTAACCACGACGTTAAAGCGGTTGAGTATTTCCTGAAAGAAAAAGTGGCGGAGATCCCGGAACTGCACGCGGTTTCTGAATTCATCCACTTTGCCTGTACTTCGGAAGATATCAATAACCTCTCCCACGCATTAATGCTGAAAACCGCGCGTGATGAAGTGATCCTGCCATACTGGCGTCAACTGATTGATGGCATTAAAGATCTCGCCGTTCAGTATCGCGATATCCCGCTGCTGTCTCGTACCCACGGTCAGCCAGCCACGCCGTCAACCATCGGTAAAGAGATGGCAAACGTCGCCTACCGTATGGAGCGCCAGTACCGCCAGCTTAACCAGGTGGAGATCCTCGGCAAAATCAACGGCGCGGTCGGTAACTATAACGCCCACATCGCCGCTTACCCGGAAGTTGACTGGCATCAGTTCAGCGAAGAGTTCGTCACCTCGCTGGGTATTCAGTGGAACCCGTACACCACCCAGATCGAACCGCACGACTACATTGCCGAACTGTTTGATTGCGTTGCGCGCTTCAACACTATTCTGATCGACTTTGACCGTGACGTCTGGGGTTATATCGCCCTTAACCACTTCAAACAGAAAACCATTGCTGGTGAGATTGGTTCTTCCACCATGCCGCATAAAGTTAACCCGATCGACTTCGAAAACTCCGAAGGGAATCTGGGCCTTTCCAACGCGGTATTGCAGCATCTGGCAAGCAAACTGCCGGTTTCCCGCTGGCAGCGTGACCTGACCGACTCTACCGTGCTGCGTAACCTCGGCGTGGGTATCGGTTATGCCTTGATTGCATATCAATCCACCCTGAAAGGCGTGAGCAAACTGGAAGTGAACCGTGACCATCTGCTGGATGAACTGGATCACAACTGGGAAGTGCTGGCTGAACCAATCCAGACAGTTATGCGTCGCTATGGCATCGAAAAACCGTACGAGAAGCTGAAAGAGCTGACTCGCGGTAAGCGCGTTGACGCCGAAGGCATGAAGCAGTTTATCGATGGTCTGGCGTTGCCAGAAGAAGAGAAAGCCCGCCTGAAAGCGATGACGCCGGCTAACTATATTGGTCGAGCTATCACGATGGTTGATGAGCTGAAATAAACCTCGTATCAGTGCCGGATGGCGATGCTGTCCGGCCTGCTTATTAAGATTATCCGCTTTTTATTTTTTCACTTTACCTCCCCTCCCCGCTGGTTTATTTAATGTTTACCCCCATAACCACATAATCGCGTTACACTATTTTAATAATTAAGACAGGGAGAAATAAAAATGCGCGTACTGGTTGTTGAAGACAATGCGTTGTTACGTCACCACCTTAAAGTTCAGATTCAGGATGCTGGTCATCAGGTCGATGACGCAGAAGATGCCAAAGAAGCCGATTATTATCTCAATGAACATATACCGGATATTGCGATTGTCGATCTCGGATTGCCAGACGAGGACGGTCTGTCACTGATTCGCCGCTGGCGTAGCAACGATGTTTCACTGCCGATTCTGGTATTAACCGCCCGTGAAAGCTGGCAGGACAAAGTCGAAGTATTAAGTGCCGGTGCTGATGATTATGTGACTAAACCGTTTCATATTGAAGAGGTGATGGCGCGAATGCAGGCATTAATGCGGCGTAATAGCGGTCTGGCTTCACAGGTCATTTCGCTCCCCCCGTTTCAGGTTGATCTCTCTCGCCGTGAATTATCTATTAATGACGAAGTGATCAAACTGACCGCGTTCGAATACACCATTATGGAAACGTTGATACGCAATAATGGCAAAGTGGTGAGCAAAGATTCGTTAATGCTACAACTCTATCCGGATGCGGAGCTGCGGGAAAGCCATACCATTGATGTACTGATGGGACGTCTGCGCAAAAAAATTCAGGCACAATATCCGCAAGAAGTGATTACCACCGTTCGCGGCCAGGGCTATCTGTTCGAATTGCGCTGATGAAAAAATTACTGCGTCTTTTTTTCCCGCTCTCGCTGCGGGTACGTTTTCTGTTGGCAACGGCAGCGGTAGTACTGGTGCTTTCGCTTGCCTACGGAATGGTCGCGCTGATCGGTTATAGCGTCAGTTTCGATAAAACTACGTTTCGGCTGTTACGTGGCGAAAGCAATCTGTTCTATACCCTTGCGAAGTGGGAAAACAATAAGTTGCATGTCGAGTTACCAGAAAATATCGACAAGCAAAGCCCCACCATGACGCTAATTTATGATGAGAACGGGCAGCTTTTATGGGCGCAACGTGACGTGCCCTGGCTGATGAAGATGATCCAGCCTGACTGGCTGAAATCGAATGGTTTTCATGAAATTGAAGCGGATGTTAACGATACCAGCCTCTTGCTGAGTGGAGATCATTCGATACAGCAACAGTTGCAGGAAGTGCGGGAAGATGACGACGACGCGGAGATGACCCACTCGGTGGCAGTAAACGTCTACCCGGCAACATCGCGGATGCCAAAATTAACCATTGTGGTGGTGGATACCATTCCGGTGGAGCTAAAAAGTTCCTATATGGTCTGGAGCTGGTTTATCTATGTGCTCTCAGCCAATCTGCTGTTAGTGATCCCGCTGCTGTGGGTCGCCGCCTGGTGGAGTTTACGCCCCATCGAAGCCCTGGCAAAAGAAGTCCGCGAACTGGAAGAACATAACCGCGAATTGCTCAATCCAGCCACAACGCGAGAACTGACCAGTCTGGTACGAAACCTGAACCGATTGTTAAAAAGTGAACGCGAACGTTACGACAAATACCGTACGACGCTCACCGACCTGACCCATAGTCTGAAAACGCCACTGGCGGTGCTGCAAAGTACGCTGCGTTCTCTGCGTAGTGAAAAGATGAGCGTCAGTGATGCTGAACCGGTAATGCTGGAGCAAATCAGCCGCATTTCACAGCAAATTGGCTACTACCTGCATCGTGCCAGTATGCGCGGCGGGACATTGCTTAGCCGCGAGCTGCATCCGGTCGCCCCACTGCTGGACAATCTCACCTCGGCGCTGAACAAAGTGTATCAACGCAAAGGGGTCAATATCTCTCTCGATATTTCGCCAGAGATCAGCTTTGTCGGTGAGCAGAACGATTTTGTCGAGGTGATGGGCAATCTGCTGGATAATGCCTGTAAATATTGCCTCGAGTTTGTCGAAATTTCTGCAAGGCAAACCGACGAGCATCTCTATATTGTGGTCGAGGATGATGGACCCGGTATTCCATTAAGCAAGCGAGAGGTCATTTTCGACCGTGGTCAACGGGTTGATACTTTACGCCCTGGGCAAGGTGTAGGGCTGGCGGTAGCCCGCGAAATCACCGAGCAATATGAGGGTAAAATCGTCGCCGGAGAGAGCATGCTGGGCGGTGCGCGGATGGAGGTGATTTTTGGTCGCCAGCATTCTGCGCCGAAAGATGAATAAATATGTCCATACTTCACGCATTACGTTAAGCATCCGTTATAATCGGTTGCAGATACCAGCCTGTGGATGCTTAACATGGAATACCAACTCACTCTTAACTGGCCCGATTTTCTTGAACGTCACTGGCAGAAACGCCCGGTGGTGTTAAAACGCGGCTTTAATAATTTTATTGACCCGATCTCTCCAGACGAGTTGGCGGGTCTGGCGATGGAAAGCGAAGTCGACAGTCGACTGGTCAGTCACCAGGATGGCAAATGGCAGGTCAGCCACGGTCCGTTCGAAAGCTACGATCATCTCGGTGAAACTAACTGGTCATTGTTAGTGCAAGCAGTAAATCACTGGCATGAGCCGACCGCCGCGCTGATGCGACCGTTCCGTGAACTACCGGACTGGCGTATTGATGATCTGATGATCTCTTTTTCTGTACCTGGCGGCGGCGTCGGCCCGCATCTCGATCAGTACGACGTGTTTATCATTCAGGGTACCGGACGTCGTCGCTGGCGAGTGGGCGAAAAGCTGCAAATGAAACAGCACTGCCCACACCCGGATCTGTTACAGGTCGATCCGTTCGAAGCCATCATCGATGAAGAGCTGGAGCCTGGCGATATTCTTTATATTCCGCCAGGATTCCCGCATGAAGGCTACGCGCTGGAAAATGCGATGAACTATTCCGTGGGTTTTCGCGCGCCAAATACGCGGGAATTAATTAGCGGATTTGCCGATTATGTGCTGCAACGTGAACTGGGCGGCAACTACTACAGCGATCCTGATGTTCCACCTCGCGCTCATCCTGCGGACGTTCTGCCGCAAGAGATGGATAAACTGCGTGAGATGATGCTCGAATTGATCAACCAGCCGGAACACTTTAAGCAATGGTTTGGCGAGTTTATATCCCAGTCACGTCATGAACTGGATATCGCGCCGCCAGAGCCGCCTTATCAGCCGGATGAAATCTACGATGCGCTGAAACAAGGTGATGTGCTGGTGCGCCTTGGTGGTCTGCGCGTATTGCGCATTGGCGACGACGTGTATGCCAATGGTGAGAAGATCGATTCCCCGCACCGTCCGGCACTGGATGCACTCGCCAGCAACATTGCGCTGACTGCGGAGAATTTTGGCGATGCGCTGGAAGATCCGTCATTCCTCGCGATGCTCGCGGCGCTGGTCAATAGCGGGTATTGGTTCTTCGAAGGGTAAGTTTGGATTTAAGCCGGATGCGGCATCACATGCCGCATCCCTTTTCGCTTACTTCCGTTGCGCCGTTAACTCGGCAATACGGACGATCACCTGCACCGCTTTTTCCATACCTTCCAGAGTCACAAACTCATGCTTACCATGATAGTTGTAACCGCCAGTGAACAGGTTCGGGCACGGTAATCCCATAAACGACAACTGCGCGCCGTCGGTACCGCCGCGGATCGGTTTCAGTTCCGGTTCAATATCGCAGTCACGCATCGCCTGCTGGGCGATATCGAGAATATGCGGATGCTCAACCACTTTCTCGCGCATATTGTAGTAACTGTCTTCAATCACCAGTTCAATGTAGCAATCAGGATGTAACCCTTTGCCCACTTTTTTGGCGATCTCCATCATTTTACGTTTACGCGCTTCAAACTGTTTACGGTCGAAATCACGGATGATGTAGTGCATATCGGCTCGGTCAACGGTGCCTTTCATGCTCGCCAGGTGATAGAAACCTTCATAGCCTTCTGTCATTTCCGGGCTTTCATCCGCCGGAACTTCCGCATGAATACGTGCCGCCAGCGACAGCGCATTTACCATCACTCCTTTCGCCGTGCCCGGATGAACATTGTTACCGACAATTTTGATATTGACCGATGCGGCGTTGAAGTTTTCAAACTCCAGTTCGCCTACGCCACCACCGTCAACAGTGTAAGCCCAGCGGGCATCGAAGGCATCAACATCAAAATGTTTCGCCCCTTTGCCCACTTCTTCATCCGGGGTAAAGGCGACGCGAATATCACCATGCGGAATGTTTTTCTGTTGCAATACCGCCAGCGCGGTCATGATTTCTGCAATACCGGCTTTGTCATCGGCACCTAACAAGGTTTTACCATCGGTGGTAATCAACGTCTGACCCAGTAGCTGATGCAGCACCGGGAACATAACCGGTGATAAAACTTCATCGCCGATACCCAGCGCAATATCGCCACCGCGATAGTTTTCAACAATTTGCGGATTCACATTTTTGCCGCTGCAATCCGGTGAGGTATCCACATGAGAAATAAAGCCAATCGCCGGGATATCGCCAGGGACGTTAGCCGGTAACGTCGCCATCAAAGTGCCCTTCTCACTTAAGGTCACATTGATAAGCCCCATCTCTTCGAGCTGCTCTTTCAGCAGATGCAATAACTTCCATTGGCCTTCCGTGCTGGGAACCTGTCTCACCCCTGCTTTTGATTGGGTATCCAGAGACACGTAGTTCAAAAATCGCTCAAGTAGTTTATCCATGTAGTCACCCTCACTTTTTGTGACAACATTATTAAGAAGCAAGAAAAGACAAATATTGCGTCAGGTCACTTTTACCCCTGCAAGCGGGAATATTTATCAGCATTACCTTAATGAATATAAAGCTAAGCCAGTAATTCACAACAAAGATTGGCGATTCAAGCGGTTTGCCGTAGAATTACCGCCCTCATTAAGAGTCACCAAGGTGGTTAACCACAAACCCCGCATCGGTAAGCCATCCGTTGCGTTTACATGGGACAGAGTAAAAAATTGAATAAACAACCGAGTTCGCTTTCACCGCTGGTGCAATTGGCGGGAATTCGCAAATGCTTTGATGGTAAAGAGGTCATTCCCCAGCTGGATCTGACTATCAACAATGGCGAGTTCCTCACGCTGCTTGGCCCTTCTGGCTGCGGTAAAACAACCGTTCTTCGCCTGATTGCAGGTCTGGAAACTGTTGATTCCGGACGCATCATGCTGGATAACGAGGACATCACCCACGTTCCGGCGGAAAACCGCTATGTGAACACTGTTTTCCAAAGCTACGCACTTTTCCCCCACATGACCGTGTTCGAAAATGTGGCCTTTGGGTTGCGCATGCAAAAAACCCCCGCTGCTGAAATTACGCCCCGCGTGATGGAAGCCCTGCGGATGGTGCAGCTGGAAACCTTCGCTCAACGCAAACCGCATCAGCTCTCTGGTGGTCAACAGCAACGCGTCGCCATTGCCCGCGCGGTGGTTAACAAGCCTCGTCTGTTGTTGCTGGATGAGTCGCTCTCAGCGCTGGATTACAAACTGCGCAAGCAAATGCAGAACGAGCTGAAAGCGTTACAGCGTAAGCTTGGTATTACCTTCGTCTTTGTCACTCACGATCAGGAAGAAGCGCTCACCATGTCAGACAGGATTGTGGTGATGCGCGAGGGTCGTATTGAGCAAGATGGTACACCGCGCGAAATTTACGAAGAGCCGAAAAACCTGTTTGTTGCCGGCTTCATTGGCGAAATCAATATGTTTAACGCCACTGTCATCGAACGTCTCGACGAGCAGCGCGTACGCGCCAACGTTGAAGGCCGCGAATGTAATATCTACGTTAACTTCGCCGTTGAACCGGGGCAAAAACTGCATGTTCTGCTGCGCCCGGAAGACTTACGTGTTGAAGAGATTAACGACGACAACCACGCTGAAGGGCTGATTGGTTACGTTCGTGAGCGTAACTACAAAGGCATGACGCTGGAGTCGGTTGTTGAACTGGAAAATGGCAAGATGGTGATGGTCAGCGAATTCTTCAATGAAGACGACCCTGACTTTGACCACTCTCTCGACCAAAAAATGGCCATTAATTGGGTAGAAAGCTGGGAGGTCGTACTGGCTGATGAAGAACACAAGTAAGTTCCAGAATGTAGTGATTGTCACTATTGTCGGTTGGCTTGTGTTGTTTGTCTTTCTGCCCAACCTGATGATCATTGGCACCAGCTTTTTGACCCGCGACGACGCCAGTTTCGTCAAAATGGTCTTTACGCTGGATAACTACACGCGTCTGCTCGATCCGCTCTATTTTGAAGTGCTATTGCACTCGCTGAATATGGCGCTGATCGCCACCCTCGCCTGCCTGGTGCTGGGCTACCCGTTTGCCTGGTTTCTGGCGAAGCTGCCACACAAGGTGCGTCCGCTGCTGCTGTTTCTGCTGATTGTTCCCTTCTGGACCAACTCATTGATTCGTATCTACGGGCTGAAAATTTTCCTCAGCACCAAAGGCTATCTCAACGAGTTTTTGCTCTGGCTGGGCGTTATCGACACACCAATCCGTATCATGTTCACGCCCAGTGCGGTGATTATCGGTCTGGTTTACATTCTGCTGCCGTTTATGGTGATGCCGCTGTACTCCAGTATCGAAAAACTGGATAAGCCGTTGCTTGAGGCGGCGCGCGATCTCGGTGCCAGCAAGTTACAGACTTTTATCCGCATAATTATTCCACTGACAATGCCGGGGATTATTGCCGGATGTCTGCTGGTGATGCTGCCAGCGATGGGCCTGTTCTATGTGGCCGACCTGATGGGCGGTGCGAAAAACCTGCTGATCGGTAACGTCATCAAGGTACAGTTCCTCAATATTCGTGACTGGCCGTTTGGTGCAGCCACCAGCATTACGCTGACTATCGTAATGGGCCTGATGTTGCTGGTTTACTGGCGCGCTTCTCGTCTGCTGAATAAAAAGGTGGAACTCGAATGATCGGTCGACTGCTTCGCGGCGGTTTTATGACCGCTATCTACGCGTACCTGTATATCCCAATCATTATTTTGATTGTGAACTCCTTTAACAGCTCGCGCTTTGGCATCAACTGGCAGGGTTTTACCACCAAATGGTATAGCCTGCTGATGAACAACGACAGCCTGTTACAGGCAGCGCAGCATTCACTAACAATGGCGGTGTTTTCGGCGACGTTTGCTACGCTTATCGGTTCACTGACGGCAGTTGCGCTGTACCGTTATCGCTTTCGCGGTAAGCCGTTCGTTAGCGGAATGCTGTTTGTGGTAATGATGTCACCAGATATCGTGATGGCAATTTCGCTGCTGGTGCTGTTTATGCTGCTGGGTATTCAGCTTGGCTTCTGGTCGCTGCTGTTCTCGCATATCACCTTCTGCCTGCCATTTGTGGTGGTGACGGTGTATTCGCGCCTGAAAGGTTTTGACGTGCGGATGCTGGAAGCGGCGAAAGATCTCGGTGCCAGCGAATTTACCATTCTGCGAAAAATCATTCTGCCACTGGCAATGCCAGCGGTGGCGGCGGGCTGGGTGTTAAGCTTTACCCTGTCGATGGACGATGTGGTAGTTTCTTCGTTCGTCACCGGACCAAGCTATGAAATTCTGCCGTTAAAAATTTATTCGATGGTCAAAGTCGGCGTATCGCCGGAAGTTAACGCGCTGGCAACCATATTACTGGTGCTGTCGCTGGTGATGGTTATTGCCAGCCAGCTTATTGCTCGTGATAAAACGAAAGGTAACACAGGGGACGTTAAATGAAAAAATGGTCACGCCACCTGCTCGCGGCGGGTGCTCTGGCACTGGGCATGAGCGCCGCTCACGCCGATGACAACAACACGCTGTATTTCTACAACTGGACCGAGTACGTGCCGCCAGGACTGCTTGAACAGTTCACCAAAGAAACCGGTATTAAGGTTATCTATTCGACTTACGAGTCGAACGAAACCATGTATGCCAAGCTGAAAACGTACAAAGACGGTGCCTATGACCTGGTGGTTCCTTCAACCTATTACGTCGATAAAATGCGTAAAGAAGGGATGATCCAGAAGATCGACAAGTCGAAGTTAACGAACTTCAGCAATCTCGATCCAGACATGCTCAATAAGCCGTTTGACCCGAATAACGATTACTCCATTCCGTATATCTGGGGTGCGACGGCGATTGGTGTTAACGGTGATGCGGTGGATCCGAAATCTGTCACCAGCTGGGCCGATCTGTGGAAGCCTGAGTACAAAGGCAGCCTGCTGTTGACCGACGATGCCCGTGAAGTGTTCCAGATGGCGCTGCGTAAGCTGGGCTACTCCGGTAACACCACCGATCCGAAAGAGATTGAAGCTGCATATAATGAGCTGAAAAAACTGATGCCAAACGTCGCAGCGTTTAACTCCGATAACCCAGCTAACCCGTACATGGAAGGCGAAGTTAACCTCGGCATGATCTGGAACGGTTCTGCTTTCGTTGCACGGCAGGCGGGTACGCCAATTGACGTGGTGTGGCCGAAAGAAGGCGGCATTTTCTGGATGGACAGCCTGGCGATCCCGGCAAATGCCAAAAACAAAGAAGGCGCGCTGAAATTGATCAACTTCCTGCTGCGCCCGGATGTGGCAAAACAGGTTGCTGAAACTATCGGTTATCCAACGCCAAACCTTGCGGCGCGTAAGCTGTTAAGTCCGGAAGTGGCGAACGATAAAACGCTCTACCCGGATGCTGAAACCATTAAAAATGGCGAATGGCAGAATGACGTTGGCGCAGCCAGCAGCATTTATGAAGAGTATTATCAGAAGCTGAAAGCAGGACGTTAATTCAGCAAGCGGGCGGTGGCATTACCGCCCGTTTTTTATTTAGCAAGGATGTGGCTAATGAGTCAGGACAGTAAAGTTTTATCCCGCTCTTTCGTCGGTATTGTGGTCCCCTTGCAGGCCTGATAAGCGTAGTGCATCAGGCAATGCTTCCCGCTTTTAATCCCTTCAGCAACTTTTCAACAAACTCAGGCACCACCTGGCTTGCCGGGCCGTAATATTTCTCGGCAAATTCATTACCAACCTGACTCGGTTCAAGATTCAGTTCCACGGTGTGCGCGCCATGCAGTTTCGCTTCGTGAACAAACCCAGCCGCCGGATAAACATGCCCGGATGTGCCAATGGCAATGAAAATATCGGCCATCGACAACGCCATATAAATTTCATCCATGCCGAGTGGCATTTCGCCAAACCACACTACATGCGGGCGCAAGGGTGCCGGAAACTGGCAGCAATGGCATTTATCTTCTGGGGTAACGTCTCCGGTCCAGTCGAGAACCTGACCACTTTGTGAACAACGAACTTTCAGCAGTTCCCCATGCATATGAATCACATTGGTATTACCTGCGCGTTCATGCAGGTTGTCGATATTCTGCGTCACCAGCAAAAAGCGATCGCCGAGGGCGTCTTGCAGTTTAGCCAGCGCAAGATGCGCGGCGTTAGGCTGAATTTCTGGCTGCTGCAGCTGTCGACGACGGGCGTTATAAAACGCTTGCACCAGTTCAGGATCGCGATCGAAACCTTCCGGCGTTGCCACATCTTCAACCCGATGTTCTTCCCACAGGCCATCTGCGGCGCGAAAGGTACGAATACCTGATTCCGCAGAAATTCCTGCCCCTGTCAGTACGAGTACTCTTGGTTTTTCCATTGCTTCCGGCACCACTTTATCTCTGAAAAAAATACGCTGACGCAAACGCTCGCGCAGGCGGCGTTTATTTTTACGAAAACGACTTAACCGATGACCCCGACGCGACAGCATAGCAACCTCTGTTGTTTAATCGGTTAGATGTAGGAAGGCCGCACCACGCATTCCTCCCGCATCACCGTGGCGCGCGCGTTCAATGCGCGGAACACGAGCTACAGGTAAGAGATGACGAGGCAGCCTGTCCGCCAGTTGCGCTGTGATTGCCGGGAAATTCGATAAGCCACCACCAATGACGACCAGGTCAGGGTCAACAATGGTCAGGATATTTCCCAGACAAACCGCTAATAAATCCAGATAACGCTCAACGTGCGCCCTTGCCTGCTCATCGCCTTGATCATAAAGCGCAATAATTTCGGGAGCCTGCAACGGTTGATGATAATAGTGTTGATACAGCCACGCAAAACCGCGACCAGACAGATAATTTTCAATGCAGCCATGCTGACCACAGCCGCAGCGGCGTAACGGGAAATCCAACCCCATCATGGTTAACGCATCAACCGGCAGACGCATATGGCCAAACTCGCCGGTAATGTAGCTTTTACCGGTAATCGGTTTGCCGTTGAAAATCAGCCCGCCGCCAACGCCGGTGCCGAGAATCAACCCCATCACCAGTGGATATTGAGTAAATTCATCATCCCAGGCTTCTGAAAGGGCAAAACAGTTGGCATCGTTATCAAGGCGTACATCGCGATCAAGACGTGCGCTCAGGTCGGCACGCAGCGGTTTACCGCTGGCAGCGGGGACATTGGCGGCATACAGCGTACCATCTTCTGTTTCCGGCATTCCCGGAATACCGATGCCGACAGAACCTTTACAGCCAAAACGTTGGTCAGCTTCAGCTACCAGCTCACACACTGCATCTAAAAATGCGTCATAGCTGTCACGCGGTGTCGGCACCCGCTTTTCCCACTGCAACTGCCGACCGCTATCAAACACGCCAAGCGCAATTTTTGTTCCACCAATATCAAACCCGTAATACATTGCCGCTCCTTGTTTTAATGTACTGCCTTTACTGGCCGCTAAGGACTCGCGCAGGGTCAATATTACTGGCGCGCCGCGCCGGATACCAACTTGCCAAAAGACTCAGCAACAATGCTGTGACCAGTACGTAGAAGACGTCCAGCCAGTGCAATTCCGATGGCAGGAAATCAATAAAATAGATATCGCTGGAGAGGAACTGATGACCGATCAACTTTTCAATCCACTCAATAATCGGGGTAAGTTGCAGTGAAACCACTACGCCGATAATCACACCACACAGGCTGCCGAACAGCCCTGCCAGCAATCCATACCAGACAAAGATGGCGCGAATTAAACCATCTTTCGCCCCCAGCGTTCTTAATACTGCGATATCGCCACTCTTGTCTTTCACCGCCATCACTAAGGTGGAGACGATGTTGAAACAGGCCACGCCAATCACCAGTACCATCGCCAGATACATAATGGCGCGGATCATTTGGATATCGCGATACATATAGCCGTAAGTACCAATCCAGCTTTTAATATAAACATAGCTGTTGGTCACTTCACCCGCATCGCGTACCAGCTTATTGGCGTTGAAAACATCCGTCATTTTAAGGGCAATACCTGACACGCTGGAACCCATATCAAGATATTGTTGGGCATCTGCCAGCGGGATCATGGCAAAACTGTGATCGAGTTGACCACTCAACTGCAAAATACCGGCAACGTGCAAACGCACACGTTTTGGCTGCATCAGTTTATGCTCGGGATTCGAGTTGGGGATCATAATCGACACCCAATCCCCCTGCTTCACTTTCAGCGCATCCGCCACGCCTTTGCCGATGATAATTTGCTGTTCGCCCGCTTTAAAATTGCGCCACGCATCGCCCTGGACAAACGAGGGTAATGCGCTCAGACGCTGTTCCTGTTGCGGGTTAACGCCCTTCACCTGGATTGCGCGAAGATTCGCGCCACTTTCCACCAGCCCGGTGAAATTGATATACGGCGCGGCAGCGGCAATACCCGGCACTTTTTGCACGTGATCCAGTGCTTCCTGCCAGTTAGTCCACGGCTGATCCACCGCCTCGATTTCACCATGCGGCACCACCGCCAGAATACGGTTGTTCAGTTCGCGTTCAAAGCCGTTCATCGCGCTTAAGCCGACGATCAATACCGCCACGCCGAGGGCAATGCCAATGGTAGAAATGACGGAGATCAGCGACACCATGCCGCCGCGCCGCCGTCCGCGACTAAAACGCAGGCCAATTAATAACGATAAAGGCATCGCCATTACTCCGCCCCCATCAGGCTCAGTTCCGCCGTCAGACGACCATCACGCATTTCTAACTGGCGGCTCATACGTTTCGCCAGTTGCAGGTCGTGAGTAACCACCAGGAAGGCGGTGCCCTGCAAGCGATTCAATTCCCCAAGCAACTGGAAGATGCTGTCGGCATTACGCGCATCGAGGTTACCGGTAGGTTCATCCGCCAGTACCAGGCGCGGGTTATTCACCAGCGCACGGGCAATCGCCACACGCTGGCGTTCGCCGCCAGAAAGTTCAGATGGGCGGTGATTCGCACGATGATCCAGCCCCACCGCTTTTAACATCTCAAGTGCACGGCTGTTGATTTCAGCGGGCTTTTTCTTGCCAATCAGCAGCGGCATAGCCACGTTTTCCAGGGCGGTAAAATCCGGCAGCAGGTGGTGAAACTGATAAATAAAGCCCAGCTTCTGGTTGCGCAGTTCAGCTTTCGCTGCCGACGACAGTTTGCTCATTGGCTGACCATTAAAAATCACATCGCCGGAGGTTGGCGTATCCAGCCCGCCCAGCAGGTGCAGCAAGGTACTTTTACCGGAACCAGAGCTACCGACGATCGCCATCATTTCACCTTCGCCGACGCTGAAACTGACATTGTGCAGCACATCGGTTTGCACACTGCCTTCCTGATAGCGTTTGCACAGGTTGTCGCATTGCAACAGGATCTTATTCATAACGTAAAGCCTCAGCGGGTTGAGTGGCGGCAGCGCGCCATGAAGGGTAAAGCGTAGACAGCAGCGCGATAGCCATCGCCACCAGCGCAATAACAATGACCTGTAAAGGTTCGATAGCCACCGGCAGCGCCGCGCCATCAAGCAGGACGCCGATTATCGGCATCAGATTATTTAACTGGCTGGCAAGCAGGGCGCCAAGCGCCGCTCCGAGGATCGCACCGATAATCCCGGCGCTGGCCCCTTGCACCATAAAGACCATCATGATTTGTCGCGGAGTTAAGCCTTGCGTTTGCAGGATCGCTACTTCGCCCTGCTTCTCCATTACCATCAGCCCTAGTGAGGTAATAATGTTAAACGCCGCAACGGCGACAATCAGGCTCAGCAGTAAACCCATCATATTTTTTTCCATGCGTACGGCCTGGAACAACTCGCCTTTACGATCACGCCAGTCCTGCCATTTGCTGCCTTCAGGCAGTTTTTGCTGACTTAATGAGTCGACTTTCAGCGGCTCATCCAGCCACAAACGCCAGCCGGTAATATTGCCTGCCGGATAACGCATCAGACGCGAGGCATCCTCAATATTCACCAGCATTTCATTGCCATCGACTTCACTGTTGGCGGCGAAAGTGCCAATCACATTGAACAGGCGCTGACTTGGAATACGCCCCATCGGCGTGAACTGGCTGGCAGATGGTACCATCACGCGGATTTGATCACCGCGATTAACGCCTAGCTGTGAGGCAAGTTGTTCGCCGAGGATGACATTATATTTCCCCGGCTCGAGGTCAGTTTGTTTCACATTGACCAGATACGGTGTAAGTGGATCTTTTTGCGCCGGGTCGATACCGAGCATCACCCCGACCGCCACGCTGCGCGCGCTTTGCAGTACCACATCACCGGTAGTAATAGGTGCGACGCGATTAACGCCGTCCAGTTTGACTGCCGTTTCCGGGAGTTGCTGCGGGTTAAGAGAGCCATGCTCAGAAGAGAGAATTGCCTGTGGCATCAGGCCAAGGATGTTGTTTTGCAGCTCGCGCTCAAAGCCGTTCATCACTGACAATACTGTGACCAGCGCCATCACCCCGAGGGTAATGCCGATGGTAGAAAGCCAGGAGACGAAACGACCGAAGCGATCCGCTGCACGCCCACGCATGTAACGCAGGCCAATAAATAGAGCGACAGGTTGGTACATGAAATCCGTCTGGTTGCTGTAGCAAAGACACGAGTATATAAGCGAAAGCAAGATGGGTAAACGTCTGAACTGTAAGTGATCGTCAGGGCTAATCTGAAAAGCCCCCGTAAATCAATCGGCTAAATTGCCATGTTTTATCATCAATCTTGCCGCCTGATCTTAATCTGAAAAATCATCCAATACAGACAGATACCCATTACACATAGGGTCATAACCCGCAGGATCAACCGCATGTAAATTAAAAAAGAGCGTGTTGTCCTGATGAAACAAAAAGAGCTATGGATTAACCAGATCAAAGGGTTATGTATTTGTCTGGTGGTGATTTATCACTCGGTCATTACCTTTTATCCGCATCTGACCACTTTTCAGCATCCGTTATCGGAAGTCCTGAGCAAATGCTGGATCTATTTCAATCTTTACCTTGCACCCTTTCGTATGCCGGTTTTTTTCTTTATTTCCGGCTATTTGATTCGCCGCTATATCGACAGCGTACCGTGGGGAAATTGTCTCGATAAACGCATCTGGAGCATCTTTTGGGTGCTGGCGCTTTGGGGCGTGGTGCAGTGGCTGGCGTTAAGTGCGCTGAACCAGTGGCTGGCACCTGAGCGCGATTTAAGCAATGCCTCCAATGCCGCTTATGCCGATTCCACCGGTGAGTTCCTGCACGGGATGATCACCGCCAGCACCAGCTTGTGGTATCTGTATGCGTTAATTGTCTATTTCGTGGTATGTAAAATTTTTAGCCGTCTGGCGCTGCTACTATTCGCCTTGTTTGTACTGCTGAGTGTGGCGGTTAATTTCGTTCCCACGCCGTGGTGGGGAATGAACAGTGTGATCCGCAATTTGCCTTATTACAGCCTTGGCGCATGGTTTGGCACAACAATAATGACCTGTGTTAAAGAGGTGCCGTTGCGCCGCCATCTGCTAATGGCTTCCGTTCTGGCGGTCGGTGCCTGGTTGTTTACTATCTCGCTGCTGTTGTCGCTGGTATCGATTGTGGTGATCATGAAGCTGTTTTATCAATACGAGCAACGATTCGGTATGCGCTCCACCAGCCTGCTGAATGTGATTGGCTCCAACACCATTGCTATCTACACCACCCATCGCATTCTGGTTGAAATATTCAGCTTAACTCTGCTTGCGCAAATGAACGCAGCACGCTGGTCGCCGCAAGTCGAACTGACACTCCTGCTGGTTTATCCCTTTGTCAGTTTGTTCATCTGTACTGTTGCGGGCTTGCTGGTAAGAAAACTTTCACAGCGTGCATTCAGCGATCTGTTGTTCTCCCCGCCTTCACTGCCCGCTGCCGTCAGTTACTCCCGCTAAGCCATCGCCCCAGCCGGGGCGATTCAATTTGCTAAACCATGTCGATTACGGATAATGAACAGCATTGCTTATCAGAGATATGCCCCCATATGTTGAGGCATATCCTAACGAGAATCTGACAACCGTTATGCCTGAACAATATCGTTATACGCTGCCCGTCAAAGCGGGTGAGCAGCGTCTGCTGGGCGAGTTAACCGGCGCAGCCTGTGCAACGCTGGTAGCGGAAATTGCCGAACGTCACGCCGGTCCGGTGGTACTCATTGCACCAGATATGCAAAATGCTCTGCGTTTGCATGATGAAATCAGCCAGTTCACCGATCAGATGGTGATGAATCTGGCGGACTGGGAAACTCTTCCCTACGACAGTTTTTCGCCTCATCAGGACATTATCTCCTCGCGCCTTTCCACCCTTTACCAGCTACCGACGATGCAGCGTGGCGTACTGATTGTTCCGGTGAATACGCTTATGCAGCGCGTTTGCCCACACAGTTTTCTCCACGGTCATGCGCTGGTGATGAAAAAAGGTCAGCGCCTGTCACGAGATGCATTACGAACCCAACTGGACAGCGCCGGTTATCGCCATGTTGACCAGGTGATGGAGCACGGCGAATACGCCACGCGCGGCGCGTTGCTGGATCTCTTCCCGATGGGGAGTGAGCTGCCTTATCGTCTTGATTTCTTTGATGATGAAATCGACAGCCTGCGGGTGTTTGACGTCGACAGCCAGCGCACGCTGGAGGAAGTAGAAGCGATCAATCTGCTGCCCGCGCACGAATTTCCGACCGATAAAGCGGCAATTGAACTGTTCCGCAGCCAGTGGCGCGATACCTTCGAAGTGAAGCGCGATCCGGAACATATTTACCAGCAAGTGAGTAAAGGCACATTACCTGCCGGGATCGAGTACTGGCAGCCATTGTTCTTCAGCGAACCACTGCCGCCGCTGTTCAGTTATTTCCCTGCCAATACCTTGCTGGTGAATACTGGCGATCTGGAAACCAGTGCCGAACGTTTCCAGGCTGACACGCTGGCGCGTTTTGAGAATCGCGGCGTCGATCCGATGCGCCCGCTGTTGCCACCACAATCGCTCTGGCTGCGGGTGGACGAGCTCTTCTCAGAGCTGAAAAACTGGCCCCGGGTGCAGCTAAAAACTGAACATTTACCGACAAAAGCCGCGAATGCCAATTTAGGTTTCCAGAAACTGCCAGACCTGGCCGTTCAGGCGCAACAAAAAGCGCCGCTGGATGCGCTGCGTAAGTTCCTCGAGACTTTCGACGGTCCGGTGGTGTTCTCGGTAGAAAGTGAAGGTCGCCGTGAAGCGCTGGGTGAACTGCTCGCACGAATTAAAATTGCTCCGCAACGCATTATGCGTCTTGATGAAGCCAGCGACCGTGGGCGTTATCTGATGATTGGCGCTGCCGAACATGGTTTTGTCGATACGGTGCGTAATCTGGCGCTGATCTGCGAAAGCGATCTGCTCGGTGAACGTGTTGCCCGCCGTCGTCAGGATTCTCGCCGCACCATCAACCCCGATACACTGATCCGTAACCTTGCGGAGCTGCATATTGGTCAGCCGGTGGTCCATCTGGAGCACGGTGTCGGGCGCTATGCCGGAATGACCACGCTCGAAGCGGGCGGCATTACTGGCGAGTATTTGATGCTCACCTATGCCAACGACGCCAAACTGTATGTTCCGGTGTCGTCACTGCATCTGATTAGCCGTTACGCAGGTGGCGCGGAAGAAAACGCCCCGCTGCATAAACTTGGCGGCGATGCGTGGTCACGCGCGCGGCAGAAAGCGGCGGAAAAAGTGCGTGATGTGGCGGCGGAATTGCTGGATATCTACGCGCAACGCGCCGCCAAAGAGGGCTTCGCGTTTAAACACGATCGTGAGCAGTATCAGTTGTTCTGCGACAGCTTCCCGTTTGAAACCACGCCGGATCAGGCGCAGGCCATTAATGCGGTACTTAGCGACATGTGTCAGCCGCTGGCAATGGATCGTCTGGTGTGCGGCGATGTTGGCTTTGGTAAAACAGAAGTGGCGATGCGCGCCGCTTTCCTGGCAGTAGATAACCACAAGCAGGTAGCGGTGTTGGTGCCTACCACCCTTCTTGCGCAGCAGCATTACGACAACTTCCGCGACCGTTTCGCCAACTGGCCGGTACGTATCGAAATGATCTCCCGTTTCCGCAGCGCCAAAGAGCAGACGCAAATCCTTGCGGAAGTGGCGGAAGGGAAAATCGATATTCTGATCGGTACGCACAAACTGCTGCAAAGTGACGTCAAGTTTAAAGATTTAGGCCTGCTGATTGTCGATGAAGAACACCGCTTCGGGGTGCGTCATAAAGAGCGCATTAAAGCGATGCGCGCGAACGTGGATATTCTGACGCTTACTGCAACGCCGATCCCACGCACGCTGAATATGGCAATGAGCGGAATGCGTGACCTGTCGATTATCGCCACGCCGCCCGCCCGTCGTCTGGCAGTTAAAACCTTTGTCCGTGAGTATGACAGCCTGGTGGTCCGGGAGGCGATCCTGCGTGAAATTTTGCGCGGGGGGCAGGTTTATTATCTCTACAATGATGTGGAAAACATCCAGAAAGCTGCCGAACGGCTGGCAGAACTGGTGCCTGAAGCACGGATTGCCATCGGTCACGGGCAGATGCGCGAGCGCGAACTGGAACGGGTGATGAATGATTTCCATCATCAACGTTTCAACGTGCTGGTTTGTACCACCATTATCGAAACCGGGATCGACATCCCGACAGCCAACACCATTATCATTGAACGTGCGGATCACTTCGGTCTGGCGCAGCTGCACCAGTTACGCGGTCGCGTCGGACGTTCACATCATCAGGCATATGCATGGCTGCTGACGCCGCATCCAAAAGCGATGACTACCGATGCACAAAAACGTCTTGAAGCGATTGCCTCGCTGGAAGATCTCGGTGCAGGCTTTGCGCTGGCAACGCACGATCTGGAGATCCGCGGCGCGGGTGAACTGCTTGGCGAAGAACAAAGTGGCTCAATGGAAACCATCGGTTTCTCGCTGTATATGGAGTTGCTGGAAAACGCCGTCGATGCACTGAAAGCCGGACGCGAGCCGTCGCTGGAAGATCTCACCAGCCAGCAAACAGAAGTCGAGCTGCGGATGCCGTCGCTATTGCCAGATGATTTCATTCCTGACGTGAATACGCGTTTGTCGTTCTATAAACGTATTGCCAGCGCCAAAACGGAAAACGAACTGGAAGAGATCAAAGTCGAGCTTATCGATCGCTTCGGCCTGCTGCCGGATCCGGCGCGTACCCTGCTGGATGTTGCCCGTCTGCGCCAGCAAGCGCAGAAACTGGGGATCAGGAAGCTGGAAGGTAATGAGAAAGGCGGGGTGATCGAATTTGCCGAGAAGAATCACGTTAATCCGGCCTGGTTGATTGGTTTGCTGCAAAAACAGCCGCAGCATTACCGCCTTGATGGTCCGACGCGCCTGAAATTTATTCAGGATTTGAGTGAGCGGAAAACGCGTATCGAATGGGTACGCCAGTTTATGCGTGAACTGGAAGAGAACGCGATCGCTTAATGGTAAATCGGGGGCGTTTCTGCGCCCCCATCTGCAACATTTACAAATTCTTTGCACTTCCCTGCACTATCCGACACTGTCACCATCCATAATTCAGGCTTATCTGTTTATTACAATAACCTTATATTTATTATGGATTTTTGGTGATGATCAAAACGCGTTTTTCTCGCTGGCTAACGTTTTTTACGTTCGCCGCTGCCGTGGCGCTGGCGCTACCGGCAAAAGCCAACACCTGGCCGCTGCCGCCAGCGGGCAGTCGTCTGGTTGGCGAAAACAAATTTCATGTGGTGGAAAATGACGGTGGTTCTCTGGAAGCCATCGCCAAAAAATATAACGTCGGCTTTCTCGCTCTGTTACAGGCTAACCCTGGCGTTGATCCTTACGTACCGCGCGCGGGTAGCGTGTTAACGATCCCGTTGCAAACCCTACTTCCAGATGCGCCGCGCGAAGGCATTGTGATCAATATTGCGGAGCTGCGTCTCTATTACTACCCGCCGGGTAAAAATTCGGTAACCGTGTATCCAATAGGTATTGGTCAGTTAGGTGGTGACACGCTGACACCGACAATGGTGACCACCGTTTCAGACAAACGTGCAAACCCAACCTGGACGCCAACGGCAAACATCCGCGCCCGTTATAAAGCACAGGGAATTGAGTTGCCTGCGGTAGTGCCGGCTGGACCGGATAACCCAATGGGCCATCATGCGATTCGTCTGGCGGCCTATGGCGGCGTTTATTTGCTTCACGGTACGAACGCCGATTTCGGCATTGGCATGCGGGTAAGTTCTGGCTGTATTCGTCTGCGGGATGACGATATCAAAACACTCTTTAGCCAGGTCACCCCAGGCACCAAAGTGAATATCATCAACACTCCGATAAAAGTCTCTGCCGAACCAAACGGTGCGCGTCTGGTTGAAGTACATCAGCCGCTGTCAGAGAAGATTGATGACGATCCGCAGCTGCTGCCAATTACGCTGAATAGCGCAATGCAATCATTTAAAGATGCAGCACAAACTGACGCTGAAGTGATGCAACATGTGATGGATGTCCGTTCCGGGATGCCGGTGGATGTCCGCCGTCATCAAGTGAGCCCACAAACTCTGTAAATCCTGGATAAAAAAAATCCCCGCGACACGGCATGTCGCGGGGAAAAAATCAGCAGTAGCAGGCATTAATGAGGGTTAATGCTTATTTATAAATTACTGCTGTTCCATGGAGGGTATTCGGACCGGTTACAGAAGTAATACGGAAAGATTTTGCGCCCATCTCATCCGCTTTTTGCGCCAGCTGCTCTTCCAGCGATCCCAGATTTGTCCCCGCGTTAGCACTGATTGTACCGACTTTTTGTTGGCCTTCTGGCGTTGACTGAACTTCGACAGCCGCAAAGCTGGCAAATGACATGGAGCTTAAAATCGCCGCAGCGATGAGGGTTTTTACGTTTTTCATAATAGTGGCCTTATGCAGATGAATGACGTCGCAAGCAATTACTTAACGATCGATAACTAAATGATAGATGTGATCTGGATCACATACAAGATATTTTTTATAACAATCATTAATTAATTTAAAAATCTTTAAATTTCAGTTAAATAGAAAGCAATTATTTTTATGGGATCTGGACTGGTGAACGGAGGTGATTATTTTTATAATAACCTTTCATTCACAGTCACCAGGTACAACGGCATCATGGCAACTGACTCAACACAATGTGTAAAAAAAAGCCGTGGCCGCCCAAAAGTGTTCGACAGGGATGCCGCGCTTGATAAGGCCATGAAATTGTTCTGGCAACACGGTTATGAAGCGACTTCTCTTGCGGACCTCGTCGAAGCGACCGGAGCCAAAGCGCCCACGCTATACGCGGAATTTACCAACAAAGAGGGGTTATTTCGTGCCGTTCTCGACCGCTATATCGATCGTTTTGCCGCTAAGCATGAAGCACAGCTGTTTTGTGAAGAGAAAAGCGTGGAGTCTGCGCTGGCTGACTATTTTGCTGCCATCGCCAACTGCTTTACCAGCAAAGACACCCCGGCAGGCTGCTTCATGATCAACAACTGCACCACCCTCTCCCCAGATTCAGGAGATATCGCCAATACGTTGAAATCACGCCATGCGATGCAAGAGCGCACTTTGCAGCAGTTTTTATGTCAACGACAAGCGCGCGGGGAAATCCCGACCCACTGTGACGTGACACATCTGGCAGAATTCCTTAATTGTATTATTCAGGGGATGTCGATCAGCGCACGCGAAGGTGCATCGCTGGAAAAACTAATGCAGATTGCCGGAACGACTTTGCGTTTATGGCCCGAACTGGTGAAATAAGTCGCAAAAAAAGCCCCTCAGCCTGAGCGAATGAGGGGCCAAATTGCAGAGTACAGCCTTGTTATACTTTGTTATTCAAAATCAGTTGCCCATTACTATCTAGCGGGATCTGCGTACCCGGATCGCGGTCCATGCGGATTTTGCCCTGCTGATCGCCAATCTTATAGGTCACATCATAACCGAGCATTTTTTCTGACTTGTCATACACCGTTTTACAACGCTGTTGCGTAGTCGTGTAAGTATCGCTTTCCTGGAGAGAGCCCTGGATCTGGTTACCGGCATATCCACCACCCAGCGCCCCCACAACAGTGGCGACATCTTTACCGCGACCACCGCCAAACTGATGCCCTATCACGCCGCCAGCAACAGCGCCGAGCACCGACCCGGTAATGCGATTTTCATCCTGCACCGGTCGACGATGGGTCACTGTGACGTTGCGACACTCCTGACGCGGTGTTTTAACCGTTTCCTTGATTGGGGTTGCAGAAACAACCTGAGCGTATTGCGGGCCACGTTCAAACACGTTCAGACTGGCCACTGCCGCTACGCCCAGCGCAGCTGCGACACCAATCCCGATACCCGCCAACATTGATTTATTCACGGGAACACCTCCTTCTTTGCAGTTATGCCAATCATGCAAGCGAAGGAGAAAAGCAGCTATCAGACAGAAGATGAAAAGCGCGGGAATGGCTGGAAATACTTAATGATTCGGAGGAGTCTGAAGGAATGCCTGATGCGACGCTTAACGCGTCTTATCAGGCCTACCGCTCGTACCATTTGTCCAGGGCGGATGAGGCGTTTATGCCACATCCGCCAGTGTACGTCGATTAATGCAACTTCAAACGCGGACGGATAACGCGGTTAATACTCCCCACCAGCATCATTAATCCGGTTTTAAAGTAACCATGCAGCGCAATCTGATGCATTCGGTATAGCGAGATATATACAAAGCGCGCAATTCGTCCTTCAATCATCATTGAGCCGCGCGTCAGGTTACCCATCAGGCTACCAACGGTGGAGAAGTTCGACAGCGATACCAGTGAACCATGATCTTTATACTGATAATTTTTCAGCGGCTTACCGTTTATCTGCGCCAGAATATTGTTCATTGCGCAGGTCGCCATCTGGTGTGCAGCCTGAGCACGCGGCGGAACAAAGCCCCCTTCCGGACGCGGGCATGACGCGCAGTCGCCAATAGCGTAAATGTCTGGATCGCGGGTGGTTTGCAGCGTCGGTTCCACCACCAGCTGGTTGATACGGTTAGTTTCAAGACCACCGATATCTTTCAGGAAGTCTGGCGCTTTGATCCCGGCTGCCCATACCATCAGATCCGCCTCAATATATTCGCCATCTTTAGTGTGCAGGCCGCCTTCATCAGCACTGGTGACCATGGTTTGCGTCAGCACGCGAACGCCAAGTTTCGTTAGCTCGTTGTGGGCCGCAGCAGAGATACGTGGCGGTAACGCAGGCAAAATACGTTCTCCCGCTTCTACCAGCGTTACGTTCAGGGCTTCGTTGGTCAGGCCTTTGTAACCGTAGCTGTGCAGTTGCTTGACCGCGTTGTGCAATTCAGCGGAGAGTTCTACACCCGTCGCGCCGCCGCCGACAATCGCAATGTTCACTTTGCCATTCGCGCCCAGGTTGGCGGAGTATTTCAGGAACAGATTCAGCATCTCCTGGTGGAAGCGACGCGCCTGGTGCGGGTTATCGAGGAAAATGCAGTTCTCTTTGACACCTGGTGTATTGAAATCGTTAGAGGTGCTACCCAGCGCCATTACCAGTGTGTCATAGGCGATTTTACGTTCCGGAACCAGCAGTTCACCTTTCTCGTCGCGCAGTTCTGCAATAGTGATTGTTTTCGCTTCACGATCAATATCAATGACGGAACCCAGCTGGAACTGGAAACCATGATTGCGCGCATGGGCCAGATAGCTCAACGCATCGACGCCTTCATCAAGCGAGCCAGTCGCCACTTCGTGCAGCAGCGGTTTCCACAGGTGGCTGTGGTTACGATCGACCAGCGTAATTTTGGCTTTTTTCTTGCGTCCCAGCTTATGCCCCAGCTGTGTTGCCATTTCCAGCCCACCAGCACCGCCGCCGACAATCACAATTTTTTTCAATGGCGTAGTCAACGTGACCCCCTTAAATTTATTAACCAATTGTTAATTAATGGTTATTAACATAGCTCTTAATTAACAACAGGTTACAGCAATGAAAATGTTCTTCGCTATTGAGAATAACATGAATGGTGCATTGGTCATACCAAAATTGATGTTAATCAAGTTTTGTTGCTGAAAAGATAGGCGACTTTACCGGGTGAGATCAAAAAACAGAGTTTATTGTTTATTATTTGAGCGAATTTGTGAGAGTGATATAGAGTGAGGGGTGTATGCAGGGCGTTCGGTAGGCCTGATAAGAGGCGCATCAGGCATTGATGCTCGACTGTCGGATGCGGCGTAAACGCCTTATCCGACTTACAGAATTCGGAGCGCATCAGGTACCGGCAAGGTTACCTGATGCGACGAGGGCATTTACCCGAGGGTTTTGAACGCTTTAATGCGCTGCAAATGCGGGGAGATATTCTTGAATTTGTGCGTCTGCTCTTCGTCCCAGACAATCTCGTAATAATGATGCAACTCTTCAGATGTCCGCTGGCTGTTAAGCGCTTCATCATTACGCGACAAAATCACCAGGCAACGATCGCGATTCTTCTCGCGGAAGTTGGTCACACACTTAGTGGCAATATCGGCATACTCTTCCGGGCGATCAATCTTGCCTTCCATGTTCTCATAAGGGAACAAATTAGGGTTGAAGATCACCTGGCGGATATCGCAAAGAAAACCAATCCGTTCCGCCCAGTATCCGCCCAGACCAACGCCGCAAATCAGCGGACGCTCGTCGACGTTCAGTTGCAACATTTTGTCCACTTCTTTGAGCAGATGCTGCATATCATGTTTCGGATGCCGCGTACTGTAGCTTATCAAGCGTACATCCGGGTCAATAAACTGCAATTGTAAGACTTTCTCGTGGTTACCCGGACTGTTAGAGTCAAAACCGTGTAAATAGATAATCATCGCTTCCTCACATAAGCCAGGGTTAGTGACCTGCTTTCTCTTCCTGCCAGCGTTCATGTAACTGATTCAGACGGGTGCTGATCGCCTTCCAGCGAGCCGAGTCCATCAGTTCCTGTCGCGAAAATGAACCTTTATGATACAAACGTGTAACACGTTCTGCCTTGATCGGTGACAGATTATCTAACACGCTGACGGCCCCTTTACGATTATTGCAGACCAGGATCATATCGCAACCTGCGTCCAGTGATGCCTGCCCGCGTTCGGCATAACTGCCCATAATCGCGGCACCTTCCATCGATAAATCGTCAGAGAAAATCACGCCGTCAAAACACAGTTCCTGACGCAAAACGGTTTTCAGCCAGTAGGAAGAACCGCTCGCCGGACGCGGATCAACATCACTGTAGATCACATGCGCAGGCATAATGGCGTCGAGTTTATTTTCGCGGATTAACGTGCTGAAAACCGACATATCTTTGGCACGAATTTCCGCTTGCGGGCGTGGGTCGCACGGCGTCTCTTTGTGTGAATCTGCAGTTACTGCACCGTGTCCTGGGAAGTGTTTCCCGGTCGTTTTCATTCCGGCTTCATGCATCCCATCAATAAACCGACTGGCGATTGCCAGGGCTTTTTCTGGGTCGGCATGATAAGAACGCTCGCCAATCGCCGCGCTGATATGTCCTACATCCAGCACTGGCGCAAAGCTGATATCAATATCCATAGCGATCATTTCGCTGGCCATCAACCAACCTGCCTCCTGCGCCAGTTTGCCACCCTCTTCCATTCCTGACAGCGCAGCGAATGATTGCGCCGCTGGCAAGCGGGTAAAACCTTCACGAAAACGCTGCACGCGTCCACCTTCCTGATCAACCGCCACCACCAGATGATTGCGCGAAGCTGCGCGGATCTGGCGCACCAGTTCACGTAACTGGGCAGGATCATGATAGTTACGCGTAAAGAGAATCAGCCCTCCCACCAGCGGATGCGCCAGTATTTCACGCTCTTCCGCGTCCAGTTCGTAACCTTCGACATCCAACATTACTGGACCCACACTGCTCTCCTTATTGTTTTATTAATAGCTGCCGCCAGGTGTCATCGGCCAGCCTGATAAATTGTTGATCGCCGGTTTGTCGCCAGCGGTACTCAAACCACCCTGCTTTGAGCATCAGCAGCCAGGGAAACCATCGCCTGACCTGACGCCATAATTGCGCCGGATAAATCTTCGCGCGAGTGGCATAGTCATTGACCAATTGCAGGTGCTGTTCAGTATTTTCCACCCACACCGCCGCCAGTTCCAGCGCGATATCACCATCTCCTGCATACTCCCAGTCGATGAGTTTTAACCCTGACGCGCTATGCACTAAATTTCCGGCGTGGACATCCATATGCAATGGACTTAAGCGTAAAGGCCGTGGTTCCCGCGCTTTGCGCAGACGTTTTAACATTCGCAGCCAACCCACTGTCCGCCGCGCCGGATCGCTTTGCTGCCAGTACAGTTCCAGTAACGGCAACAGCGTTATTCGCCAGCCAAAACGTGGTTGTTGATGTAGATAATACAGCAAGCCTGCCAGTTCGTTGGTATCCGGCAAATACGTTTTTACCGCGCCGGGCAGATAGTCGACTACCATCCAGTCACGGAGATATAAATGCGGCTTCGGTGCAATGCATGCGGGTAGTTGTGATAAAGCCCGATACTGGCGCAAGAACGCGGACTGCGGCGCATCAGGATCGTGCGGCTGACGCACAACAAAACGCTGGCCCTGGTGTTCAATGAGAAAACTCCCGCCACTAAGCCCACTATTAAACGTCGTGACGGGATGAAACTGCGGGAAAAAGCGCGACAGCAATTCGTCGCGCGTGATGGGATTATTGCTGCGAAACGGCACCTTTACCTGACCAGATAATTTCGCCCGTCTGCACCAGCATCAGCTGCATTTGTAGGGTCGGAGCGTTAACGTTGCCAGAGGCGCTGGAGTATAGCACGTAATGAGCGCCGACATTGCGGGCAATGCCTATGGCTTTACTACGGGTACCTAAACTGTCCTGCGGCGACAAACCTAACTGTTGCTTAGCCATCGACAGCTGCTGGGCGGAAACCAGGGTAAATTTACCGTTATTAGCCAGCGCATTTCGCAGCGTTTCGGTCGCTTCTGCGGCATTCAGCGAACCGTTAGTACGGTTGTTAACGCTATCAACCAGCAGGACGCTACCCGCAGTCACCCCGTCAGCCCCAAGCATCTTACTGACCATCGGCTGCATTGCGCCATTCCAGTCATAATGGCGAATATGCGGCGCAGGCGGTGCAGTTTGATCTTCGTGCTCAATTGGGCCTGGCTGCTGCGGGATCGTCGGCACCGAGGGCACTGTGGGGACAGGCTGTTGTGGCTCGGCTGGTTGTTCCGGCGCTGGTTTCACTTCTTCTACCGGTGCAGGTTCACGTTGCCCCACACACCCGGCGAGAAACATCGCCAGCGCGGTAATCAAGGCGTAGCGACTCATTTTTGTCATCAAGATTCACCCCTTACAAATATAGATAAAGTCTGACTTTGTGCGCCCCCAGAAAATTGGCGCTGCCGTACAGCGTTACCGCCGAATGTGCGGGAATGGTAACGCTGCGTGGCCTTTCCAGAGGATGCATCTCCAGCCCTCTGGCGTCATACCAGTAAAAACGATAATGAACGGTAATGGGTTCTTGCCTTTCGTTATAAAGCGTTGAGGATGCTGAAGGTTGAATATCAGACGTCGAAAGGACGGGCTTTTCTGCACTGATGCCCGCAGCCAATAAAGATGACTCCATCACCAGCGATTGCTCATCATTCACCGGAATTTCCGGATGTGAACGACAGCCCACCAGCAGTAACAACGCCAGAGACACCAGCCCAAAGCATCCTTTTCTCATCGTTACAGACCTTTATGCGCCAGCATTGGTCCCAGCGGACGGCCACCCAACAAGTGCATATGGATGTGGTAAACCTCTTGTCCGCCATGGCGGTTGGTGTTCATGATCAGACGATAGCCATCTTCGGCAATACCTTCTTGCTCAGCAATTTTTGCCGCTACGGTGATCATGCGTCCCAGCGCCTGCTCATGCTCAGCTGACACGTCGTTCACAGTCGGTATGAGGATATTCGGAATGATCAGAATATGCGTTGGCGCTTGCGGCGAAATATCGCGAAACGCCGTTACCAGATCATCCTGGTAGACGATATCGGAGGGGATCTCACGACGAATAATTTTGCTGAATATAGTTTCTTCTGCCACGACATTTTCCTTTTTCAAATAGCCATGCGTTGCGCCATGCTACGCCGCGCCACACTGCGAGTATAGAGTATGGTCGAGTTAAACCTGCTCTTTCAACCTTAACTCACGATTTCTTAAGCAAAAAATCGTTTTGCTGCCGTATATATCGCCATTATTCCCATTTCTGCCTGCGAATGCGCTGAAAAGACATTCTCTGTTTGGTTTACACGACAAATATGAATGCGTATATTTCTCATTTGCATTTACAAACAAAATTATTCGCACACTAAATATAACCGCTCATCACCCTCCTCCGGCATGAGCCTGACGACAACATAAACCAAGAGATTTCAAATGCTTTCAACACAATTTAACAGGGATAATCAATATCAAGCCATCACCAAACCCTCACTACTTGCCGGTTGCATAGCATTGGCACTATTACCTTCTGCCGCTTTTGCTGCACCAGCCACTGAAGAAACGGTGATTGTTGAGGGTTCAGCCACAGCTCCAGATGATGGCGAAAATGATTACAGCGTAACGTCTACCTCTGCGGGTACCAAAATGCAGATGACTCAACGTGATATTCCTCAGTCGGTCACTATTGTTAGCCAGCAGCGGATGGAAGATCAGCAGTTACAAACGCTGGGCGAAGTGATGGAAAACACGCTGGGGATCAGCAAAAGTCAGGCGGATTCCGATCGTGCTCTTTATTATTCCCGCGGATTCCAGATCGATAACTATATGGTTGATGGTATCCCCACCTATTTTGAATCGCGCTGGAATCTGGGCGACGCACTTTCTGATATGGCACTCTTTGAACGCGTAGAAGTAGTGCGTGGCGCGACAGGACTCATGACCGGGACGGGTAATCCATCTGCGGCAATTAATATGGTTCGAAAACACGCGACCAGTCGTGAATTTAAAGGCGATGTCTCGGCGGAATACGGTAGCTGGAACAAAGAACGGTATGTGGCGGATTTACAAAGCCCACTCACCGAAGACGGTAAAATCCGCGCGCGAATTGTCGGCGGCTACCAGAATAACGACTCATGGCTGGACCGCTACAACAGTGAAAAGACCTTCTTCTCGGGCATTGTCGATGCTGATTTAGGCGATCTTACGACGCTTTCAGCCGGTTACGAATATCAGCGCATTGATGTTAATAGCCCTACCTGGGGCGGTTTACCGCGCTGGAATACTGATGGCAGCAGCAACAGTTACGATCGTGCACGCAGTACCGCACCTGACTGGGCGTACAACGATAAAGAGATCAACAAGGTCTTTATGACCCTGAAGCAGCGGTTTGCTGATACCTGGCAAGCGACACTGAATGCCACCCACTCTGAAGTCGAATTTGACAGCAAAATGATGTATGTCGATGCCTATGTAAACAAAGCGGATGGTATGCTGGTTGGGCCATACAGTAATTATGGACCTGGCTTTGATTATGTCGGCGGCACCGGTTGGAACAGTGGCAAACGTAAAGTTGATGCGCTGGATTTGTTCGCTGACGGTATTTATGAATTGTTTGGTCGTCAGCACAATCTAATGTTTGGTGGCAGTTACAGCAAACAAAACAATCGTTACTTCAGTTCATGGGCCAACATCTTCCCGGATGAAATTGGCAGTTTCTACAACTTTAATGGCAATTTCCCACAAACCGACTGGTCACCACAGAGCCTGGCACAGGACGATACCACACATATGAAATCGTTATATGCTGCCACTCGAGTCACCCTTGCCGATCCGCTGCATCTGATCCTCGGCGCACGTTATACCAACTGGCGGGTTGATACGCTGACTTACAGCATGGAGAAAAACCACACCACGCCTTACGCTGGTCTGGTGTTTGACATCAATGACAACTGGTCGACCTACGCCAGCTATACCTCTATTTTCCAGCCGCAAAATGATCGTGACAGTTCAGGCAAATATCTGGCTCCAATCACCGGTAACAACTACGAGCTGGGTCTGAAATCGGACTGGATGAATAGCCGTCTGACCACCACGTTAGCCATCTTCCGTATTGAGCAGGATAATTTCGCTCAGTCCACCGGTACACCTATCCCCGGCAGCAACGGCGAAACCGCCTATAAAGCGGTGGATGGGACAGTCAGTAAAGGGGTGGAATTTGAACTCAACGGCGCAATTACCGACAACTGGCAGCTGACATTTGGCGCAACGCGCTATATTGCAGAGGATAACGAAGGAAACGCCGTTAATCCTAATCTGCCACGCACCACGGTTAAAATGTTCACCAGCTATCGGTTGCCTGTCATGCCAGAGTTGACAGTAGGCGGTGGTGTTAACTGGCAAAATCGCGTGTATACCGACACCGTGACACCGTATGGCACCTTCCGCGCCGAGCAAGGTAGCTACGCGCTGGTGGATCTCTTCACCCGCTACCAGGTGACGAAAAACTTCTCGTTACAGGGGAACGTCAATAACCTGTTCGACAAAACCTACGATACCAACGTGGAAGGTTCTATCGTCTACGGCGCACCGCGTAATTTCAGCATTACCGGCACGTATCAATTCTGAATAACACCTGTAAAAAAGGCAGCCATCTGGCTGCCTTAGTCTCCCCAACGTCTTACAGATTAGTGGTTACGGATGTACTCATCCATCTCGGTTTTCAGGTTGTCGGATTTAGTACCGAAAATCGCCTGAACACCAGAACCAGCAACCACTACGCCCGCTGCGCCCAGTTTCTTCAGGCCGGCCTGATCCACTTTAGACACATCAGCAACGCTGACGCGCAGACGGGTAATACATGCGTCGAGGTTAGTAATGTTTTCTTTACCACCAAATGCAGCAACCAGAGCCGGTGCCATTTCGCTGGTACCTGTCGCTTTTGCATCTTCAGTCGCGTCTTCACGACCCGGCGTTTTCAGATCCAGTGCTTTAATCAGCACGCGGAAGATGGTGTAGTAAACAATCGCATAACCGATACCGACGATCGGGAACAGCCACAGTTTGCTGCTGTTACCAGACAGAACGATGAAGTCGATCAGACCGTGCGAGAACGACGTACCGTCACGCATCCCCAGAAGAATACAGATTGGGAATGCCAGGCCTGCCAGAATCGCGTGGATGATGTACAGGATCGGCGCAACGAACATGAAGGAGAACTCGATCGGCTCGGTGATACCGGTCAGGAACGAGGTCAGCGCCGCGGAGATCATAATACCGCCCACTTTCGCGCGGTTTTCTGGTTTAGCAGAGTGCCAGATAGCAATTGCGGCAGCTGGCAGACCGTACATTTTGAACAGGAAGCCACCAGACAGTTTACCCGCAGTCGGGTCACCCGCCATATAACGCGGAATGTCGCCGTGGAAAACCTGACCTGCTGCGTTGGTGTATTCACCAATCTGCATCTGGAAAGGTACGTTCCAGATGTGGTGCAGACCAAACGGTACCAGGCAACGTTCGATGAAACCGTAAATGCCAAACGCAACTACCGGGTTCTGGTAAGCAGCCCACTGAGAGAAGGTCTGGATTGCAGAACCAATCGGCGGCCAAATGAAGGACAGCACAACGCCAGTAAAGATGGCAGCCAGGCCAGAAATGATCGGCACAAAGCGTTTACCGGCAAAGAAGCCAAGATACTCAGGCAGCTTAATACGGTAGAAACGGTTAAACATGTACGCTGCGATCGCACCGGAGATAATCCCTCCGAGTACGCCAGTATCCGCCAGGTGTTTAGAGGCGATTTCTTCAGCAGGTAAATGCAGTACCAGTGGCGCAACCACGGCCATGGTTTTAACCATGATGCCATAGGCAACAACTGCGGCCAGCGCGGATACGCCATCGTTATTGGTAAAGCCGAGGGCGACACCGATCGCAAAAATCAGTGGCATGTTTGCAAAGACGGAACCGCCTGCTTCTGCCATAACATGCGATACAACGGCGGGCAGCCAGCTGAAATTCGCGGAACCGACGCCCAGCAGAATACCTGCGATAGGCAGTACGGATACCGGCAGCATCAGCGATTTACCGACCTTTTGCAGGTTAGCAAATGCATTCTTAAACATAATTGAGAGTGCTCCTGAGTATGGGTGCTTTTTTTACGTTCTCACGCGTGGCAAGGGGGGAGAGCCTCGCCGTGTACAGGGCATCTAAGCGCCCTTTATTTATTACACAGAGTAAAATAATTCAGTGCCAATTTGTTTGACGGCTATCACGTTTCAACTTCAGATCATTGGAGAAGTTGCACATTTTGACAAAACATATGTCACAATATTTCAAACGTGGTTATTCACCGCCCAATTTTCGGCGGTGAACTTTACTCGTTTTAGCCATTAATTACGAGCTTTAAAAAAACTCATTCAACGGATGGATTGAAGGCGGGAAGCGTCGATGTGAAACAGACGGGCGAAGTTATCGGTGGTTACCTGCGCCAGTTCTTCAACGGCAACACCTTTCAACACAGCCATGTATTCTGCAACGTCACGAACCATCGCAGGTTGATTCTCTTTTCCTCGATGCGGTACCGGCGCAAGGTAAGGTGAGTCAGTTTCCACCAGTAACCGATCCAGGGGGACATAACGCGCAGCATCGCGCAGTTGCTCCGCATTACGGAAGGTCACAATGCCGGAAAAGGAGATGTAAAATCCGAGATCCAGTAATTTACCCGCCGTTTCTCTGTCCTCTGTAAAACAGTGTAGTACGCCACCGCAATCCGTCACTTTTTCTTCGCGCAGAATTGCCAGCGTATCGGCACGGGCGTCACGGGTATGGACGATAACCGGCTTGTTCAGTTCACGACCAATCTGGATATGATGGATGAAGGACTCTTGCTGACGTACTTTAGTTTCCGGTGTGTAATAATAATCCAGCCCGGTTTCACCCAGCGCTACAACACCCTCTTCTGCCGCCAGACGGCGTAAATCTTCTACATCGTAGGGATCATTCTGGTTGAGTGGATGCACGCCACAAGAAAATACGACGTTGTCACGTTCGCCTACCAGATCCCGCATATGTAAATAACCCGGTAATGTTGTGGCGACTGCCAGACAAAATTTCACATCGCGTGCGGCGGCTTTCGCCAGAACGTCATCCACGTCCTTATGCAAAGATTCATAATCCAGACCATCGAGATGGCAGTGTGAGTCGACTAAAAACATGATGTCTCTCTTAAAGATGAGGAACCGGTAGCACAACGCCCGGTTGCAGGTAATGCTCAATACGCAGTAAAAGATCGGTGATGAGAAGCTCGCGGTTGATGCCTGTGACAGACATTAACTGTTCACGAATGTGGCAAACATCCCCCAGTATAGCCTGCAGGCGCGAGGGAGAAAGATGGTTTGCCAGTTCGGCGACCAGGCCCGGCACATCAACATTGGTCACCTGCGCAGCGCCATGATGGCGTTTTAGCGCATCCATCAGCAACGTTGCCAGCCAGTGTAAACGCGCCGGAGCTTGTTCATGATTAAGGGCCGCCAGCAGCGAATACCAGTCGCCCGATGGCACGCTATATGCCAACGCCTGACACAATGTTTCACGAGCCTGCCAGTTATCTCCCTGAAACAACGCCAGTGCCGCGCCAGGCGAACCGGCGCTTAAGCGCAATGCGGCAAGTAATGCATCCTGTGACATTGTCACTTCGCGTGAAAGCCAGGTCACGGCGTACTGTTCTGGAGGCGGCGCAAGGTAATGTAACCGACAACGACTACGTAATGTTGCCAGTAAACGTTCAGGCTCGCGGGTAGCCAGGAAAAACCAGGTTTCTGCTGGTGGCTCTTCAAGCGTTTTCAGCAATGCGTTAGCCGCGGCGTCGGTTAGTAAGGCAGCATCGGTTACCCAGACAACTTTCGCACCACCTAAGCGTGCGTGCTCATTCAGCTTTTCGGTGACCTCACGTACCGCATCAATGCCCAACGCATTTTTCCCTTTTTCGGGAGCCAGGGTGTAGTAATCGGGATGCGTGCCAGCCTGCATCAACTGACATCCACGACAGTGACCGCAACTTTTGTGGCCCTGCGGTTGTTGGCAGAGTAAATAACGGCTCAGGGCGTAGATTAAAGCATCATCGCCCATGCCCGGTAACGCCTGAATGAGCAGCGCATGGTGACCTCTTCCGGCCTGATAGCTGGCTACCAGTTTTTCGAAATCAGGTCGTAACCATGGATACCATCTCATGCGTCCAACTCCTTCACCCAGTGGGTCACGGTAGTGCGGATTGCATCCATCACGGCCTCCAGCGGCTGGGTGGCATCAATGGTATGAATGCTTTTATCTTTTGCTGCCAGTTCCAGATAGCGGGCGCGGGTGCGATTAAAGAAATCGAAAGACTCTTGCTCAATACGATCCAGCTCGCCGCGCGCACGCGCGCGTTTTAAGCCAACTTCCGGGGTAACATCGAGATAGAGCGTTAAGTCGGGGCGAAAATCACCGAGAACAGCATCACGCAGTGTTGCCAGCATATGTTGGTCAATACCACGTCCGCCGCCCTGATACGCCTGAGTGGAGAGATCGTGGCGATCGCCAATCACCCAGGTGCCGTTAGCCAGAGCTGGTTTGATGACTGTTTCTACCAGTTGAACGCGCGCGGCATAAAACATCAGAACTTCGGCTTTATCGGTAATGACTTCATCGCCTACCGATTTGATATCCAGCACCAGGCTTCTTAACTTTTCGGCAAGTTGCGTACCGCCAGGTTCCCGAGTGAAAACCATGTCGCGGATACCCAGTTGCTCGAGCGTCTCAACCACCACATTACGCGCGGTAGTTTTGCCTGCGCCTTCCAGCCCCTCAATGACGATATACTTACTGCGCATTTTTTTCCTTAAGCACTTTCAGATAATCCTGCACAGACTTGTTATGGCTGGCAAGATTGGTATTAAACGTGTGACCACCTTTACCATCGGCCACAAAATAGAGATACGGCGTTTTTGCCGGATGCGCAGCAGCCTTCAGCGAATCCGCCCCTGGCGTAGCTATCGCACCCGGCGGTAAACCAGTAATGGTATAGGTGTTATACGCTGTCGGCGTTTCCAGGTCTGCACGAGAAAGTTTGCCATTATAACGCTCTCCCATCCCGTAAATCACGGTTGGGTCGGTCTGCAGGCGCATACCAATGCGTAAACGGTTGATAAATACCGAGGCAACCTGATCGCGTTCACTGGCAACGGCGGTTTCTTTTTCGATAATTGATGCCATCGTCACCAGCTGATTTTTATCTTTATAAGGCAGACCGTCCGCACGCCCTTCCCAGGCGCTATCGACCGCTTTCACCATTTTCTTGTGCGCTCGCTTGAGTAACGCGACATCGGTTGTATTGGCGGTATACATCCAGGTGTCTGGCCAGAACCAACCTTCAATCCACTCCGGGTTTTCCAGTTCAAGTGCCTGCGCTACGGTGGCGTACTTATCGTCGCTCAGCGTATGCTTGATATACGGGGCCTCACGCAATTGCTTGAGGTAATCGCTCAGACGCATCCCTTCTACCAGTCGCAGAGGGAACTGTGCTTCTTTACCGCTTTCCAGCAATTTCAGCATCTCGCGCACGGTCATCTGCGGTGTAAAGCGGTAAGTCCCGGCTTTAAAGTGAGAAAGATCCGGTTCGATACGCAGCAGCCATTGAAAAACCCGTGGGCGATTGATGATCTTATCGGCATAAAGCTGTTCACCGAGCGCCAGACGTCCGGTCCCTGGCTTCAGGGTAAATATCGTCTCTTCTTTGATAAGCAATTTGCTGTCGGCAAGATGGCGAACCTTCCAGACGCCCACACCAGCGGCGATACCCAGTACCACCAGCAATAACAAGATAATCAATAACACTTTTTTCATGACTAATTCGGGCGCTCACAAAGTGGGGCTAAATATTCATATAACGTTGCTGACGAAAAGGAGACATCGCCACAGGCACGTACGGGCATCACTGGCATTAACGCATTACAAATAACCATCTCATCTGCCTGCAACGCCTCTTCCAGAGAGGCTTGCACTTCGACAAGCTGATAAGAGGATTGTGCCAGCAAACGGATACAGAATTGTCGCATAATGCCGTTAACACCTGCCTGATCCAGTCGCGGCGTATAAACTACGTTGCCCTTCCGCCAGAACAAATTAGCCGCACAGCATTCCGTAACCCACCCTTCGCTGTCAAGGACCAGCGCCTCATCAGCGTTTGTCTGCTCAAGATGAGAGCGAATCAATACTTGCTCAAGACGATTGAGATGTTTAATACCTGCAAGATGAGGATTGCGCCCCAGCCGCACCGGGCTTAGCGCCAACCTCATCCCCTCGTTACGCAAACGGTCGTAATGTGCAGGATAAGCCGTAACGGAGAGAATCCGCGTTGCCGGTCCACTGTTCAATGTGCTGTACCCTCGCCCGCCACTACCGCGACTGATCACGACTTTCAGTACACCATTTTGCTGTTCTGCTGCCAGCGTTTTCATCTCTTGTTCAAGCTGTGGCCAGAAGTCACAGGAAATCATCAACCGCTGACAAGCATCCTGTAGTCGCTGGATATGCGCCGATAACAAACTGACTTTACCGTCGATAACTCTGGCGGTGGTAAAACAACCATCACCAAACTGCGTTGCCCGATCGCTTACTGCCAGCGATTCCTGCTTATAACCGTTAATTAAGAACATACCGGCTCCTTATCAGAGAATTGTTAGTGTGGCAGCATGTTCACTACGGAACAAGTCGGAATAAAAGCTAAGAAAAAAGGCCCGCAAGCGGACCTTTTATAAGGGTGGGAAATGACAACTTAGATCTTTTTAAAGATCAAAGAACCATTAGTGCCACCGAAGCCGAAGGAGTTACACAGCGTGTATTCCATTCCGCTGACCTGACGTGCTTCATGCGGTACGAAATCCAGATCGCAACCTTCATCCGGGTTATCCAGGTTGATGGTTGGCGGAACAGCCTGATCGCGCAGCGCCAGGATGGAGTAGATAGATTCTACTGCACCCGCCGCACCTAACAGGTGACCGGTCATAGATTTCGTGGAGCTTACCAACACACGGCTTGCAGCTTCACCGAAGATGGTTTTCACCGCCTGCGCTTCAGCTTTATCGCCAGCCGGCGTAGAAGTACCGTGCGCGTTAACGTAGCCAATCTGACTCGCTTCAATGCCTGCATCACGCAGAGCATTTGCCATTGCCAGAGCTGCGCCTGCGCCATTTTCTGGCGGTGACGTCATATGATAAGCATCGCTGCTCATACCAAAGCCGACGAGTTCAGCGTAAATTTTCGCACCGCGTTTTTTCGCGTGTTCGTACTCTTCAAGTACCAGCATACCGGCACCATCGCCCAGTACGAAACCATCACGCTCTTTATCCCACGGGCGGCTCGCCGCTTGCGGGTTATCATTGCGGGTAGATAATGCACGTGCCGCGCCAAAACCACCAACACCCAGCGGCGTACTGGCTTTCTCTGCGCCACCTGCAACCATCACGTCAGCATCGCCATACGCGATAATACGCGCAGCATGGCCAATGTTGTGCACGCCGGAAGTACAGGCGGTCGCGATAGAGATGCTTGGGCCACGCAGGCCATACATGATAGTCAGATGACCTGCCACCATGTTCACAATCGTTGACGGAACGAAGAATGGGCTGATCTTACGTGGACCACCGTTCATCAGAGATGTGTGGTTTTCTTCGATCAGTCCGAGGCCGCCAATCCCGGAGCCAATTGCGGCACCAATGCGGGTTGCGTTCTCTTCCGTTATTTCAAGGCCAGAATCCTGCATGGCCTGAACGCCAGCGACAATTCCATATTGAATGAAGGCATCCATCTTGCGCTGTTCTTTGCGCGAGATAATGTCCTCACAGTTAAAATCCTTTACTAAGCCAGCAAATTTCGTTGCATAGGCGCTAGTATCGAAATGGTCGATTAGGCTGATGCCACTCTGACCGGCAAGCAGAGCTTTCCAGGTAGACTCTACGGTATTGCCGACAGGAGACAACATGCCCAGTCCGGTCACAACTACACGACGCTTAGACACGTTTGTCCTCCAGGGAGGGAAAAAATGATTCTAGTGGGACAAAAAGATAAAACTCAGGCGGTCGAACGACCGCCTGGAGATGTTCACTTACGCCTGGTGGCCGTTGATGTAATCAATGGCAGCCTGAACGGTGGTGATTTTCTCAGCTTCTTCGTCCGGAATCTCAGTATCAAACTCTTCTTCCAGAGCCATTACCAGCTCAACGGTGTCAAGAGAATCCGCGCCCAGGTCTTCAACGAAAGAAGCATTGTTGGTAACTTCTTCCTGCTTAACGCCCAGCTGTTCGCCGATAATTTTCTTAACGCGTTCTTCGATAGTGCTCATACTCTTAAATTTCCTATCAAAACTCGCTTTCGCGATGGTTTTCGTAGTGTATAAAATGTTGAAAAATTTGCAACTAAATCCCGGCAGGTCTTACCACGATTTTACGTTATTTTGAGGCCTTACCCCCCAATAACGCAAATCATTTTGCACTAATTATTACTCATAACCACGCAGACTGCGCGCAACATGAGCATTTTGTGCAAATCGCGGTCAGACCATGTACATCCCGCCGTTCACATGCAAAGTTTCACCCGTGATGTAAGCTGCTTCGTCGGATGCCAGGAATGCAACCGCGTTGGCGATTTCCTGTGCGCCGCCGAGGCGACCCGCAGGAACCTGCGCCAGGATACCCGCACGCTGGTCATCGCTCAGCGCACGTGTCATGTCCGTTTCAATAAAGCCCGGAGCAACAACGTTTACAGTAATACCGCGTGACGCAACTTCGCGCGCCAGTGATTTACTGAAGCCGATCAAGCCCGCTTTCGCCGCAGCGTAGTTGGCCTGACCGCCATTTCCCATGGTACCAACCACAGAACCGATAGTGATAATACGACCATGACGCTTTTTCATCATAGCGCGCATTACCGCTTTTGACAGACGGAAAACAGATGAAAGGTTGGTTTCGATAATATCGTTCCACTCTTCATCTTTCATTCGCATTAACAGGTTATCACGAGTGATACCGGCATTATTGACCAGGATATCCACTTCACCAAATTCTGCGCGAATTTTTTCCAGAACAGATTCGATAGATGCCGGGTCGGTCACATTCAACATCAGACCTTTGCCGTTGGCACCTAAATAATCACTGATCGCCTGAGCGCCATTTTCACTGGTCGCAGTGCCAATAACTTTCGCGCCACGGGCTGCGAGCGTTTCAGCAATTGCGCGGCCAATTCCGCGGCTTGCACCGGTTACCAGTGCGATTTTTCCTTCAAAATTCATGATTTTCCTCTTTTAAAGCTCGAGCGCCGCTGCCATCGCTGAAGGTTCGTTCAGCGCCGAGGCGGTCAGGGTGTCGACAATGCGTTTCGTCAGGCCAGTAAGCACTTTGCCCGGGCCGACTTCATAGAGATGTTCTACGCCTTGCGCTGCCATGTACTCAACAGACTTCGTCCACTGAACCGGGTTATACAACTGACGTACCAGTGCGTCACGGATGGCATCACCATTGGTTTCGCATTTCACATCAACGTTATTCACAACAGGAACTGTTGGTGCGTTAAAGGTGATTTTCGCTAATTCTACTGCCAGTTTGTCGGCTGCTGGTTTCATCAGCGCACAGTGAGACGGTACGCTCACTGGTAACGGCAGAGCGCGTTTTGCGCCCGCAGCTTTACAGGCAGCGCCAGCACGCTCAACCGCTTCTTTATGACCGGCAATAACCACCTGTCCCGGAGAGTTAAAGTTTACCGGAGAAACGACCTGACCTTCTGCAGCTTCTTCACACGCTTTCGCAATAGACGCATCATCCAGACCGATGATTGCCGCCATAGCGCCCGTGCCTTCCGGTACGGCTTCTTGCATAAACTTGCCGCGCATCTCAACCAGACGCACCGCATCAGCGAAATCAATCACACCAGCGCAAACCAGCGCGGAGTATTCCCCCAGGCTGTGACCGGCCATCATTGCCGGTGCTTTACCGCCCTGCTGCTGCCATACGCGATACAGCGCAACAGAGGCAGTCAACAGCGCAGGCTGAGTTTGCCAGGTTTTATTCAGTTCTTCAGCTGGCCCCTGCTGGGTCAGCGCCCACAGGTCGTAGCCCAGCGCCGCAGAAGCTTCAGCAAACGTTTCTTCGACAATTGGATAGCTCGCCGCCATATCAGCCAGCATTCCAACGGTTTGAGAACCCTGTCCAGGGAACACAAATGCAAATTGCGTCATGTTTTAATCCTTATCCTAGAAACGAACCAGCGCGGAGCCCCAGGTGAATCCACCGCCAAAGGCTTCAAGCAGAACCAACTGCCCCGGCTTAATGCGCCCGTCGCGTACAGCTTCATCCAGCGCGCACGGGACAGAGGCCGCAGAGGTATTACCGTGGCGATCCAGCGTCACCACGACATTGTCCATAGACATACCGAGTTTTTTCGCCGTTGCACTGATAATACGCAGGTTAGCCTGATGCGGAACCAGCCAGTCCAGTTGAGAACGGTCAAGATTATTCGCCGCCAGCGTCTCATCAACGATGTGCGCCAGTTCCGTTACCGCAACCTTGAAGACTTCGTTGCCCGCCATCGTCAGATGAATTGAATTCTCTGGATTCACGCGGTCGGCGTTTGGCAGCGTCAGCAATTCACCATAACTACCGTCGGCATGCAGATGGGTGGAAATGATTCCCGGCTCTTCAGAGGCAGCCAGCACCGCAGCGCCCGCGCCATCGCCAAAAATAATAATAGTCCCACGATCTGTTGGATCGCAGGTGCGCGCCAGTACATCGGAACCGACGACCAGAGCATACTTCACCGCCCCAGATTTCACGTATTGATCGGCTACGCTTAATGCATAGGTGAAACCTGCGCAGGCTGCTGCAACGTCAAATGCCGGGCAACCTTTAATGCCCAACATGCTTTGAATCTGACAAGCTGCGCTCGGGAAAGCGTGCGTAGCAGAAGTCGTTGCCACAACGATCAGGCCAATCTGGTCTTTCTCAATGCCCGCCATCTCAATTGCGCGTGTCGCCGCTTCAAAGCCCATGGTTGAAACGGTTTCGTTTGGCGCGGCAATGTGGCGTTCGCGGATACCGGTACGAGTGACAATCCACTCATCAGAGGTGTCCACCATTTTTTCCAAATCGGCGTTTGTCCGCACTTGTTCGGGCAGATAGCTGCCAGTACCAATAATCTTCGTATACATGTACGCTCAGTCACTTTTCGGTTATATACCGTCACTTGCAAACTGCGAGTTCGCTGGCAGCGTCCTGCTACCGCAGAGTTCCGCTTTTGCCACCGTCCAGCAGCTCAAAACCAGCTGGGTATACAGATTCCAGGCGAGCGGCAATTCGCTGAGGAACTTGTCGCTGCACCGCCTGCACTGCCTGTTCAATCGCGACCGCAAAAGCTCGCTGATTGGCTGCACCATGACTTTTTATCACCGTGCCGCGCAATCCTAACAGACAGGCGCCGTTATACTGGTCGGGGTTGAGGTGACTGAATCGCCTCGTCAGGCTCTTTTGTAGCCAACGCTTTAATAACAGTAGCCACCACGACCGTTTTTTCCCTTCACCCTGAGATTTCAGCAGAGAAAGGAACATCCTGACAACACCTTCCATCGTCTTTAATGTGACATTTCCTGTAAAGCCGTCACAAACCAGCACATCTGTCTTGCCAGTTAACAACTCATTGGCTTCAAGATAGCCGATATAATTGATAGAAGGGATTGTTTTAAGCACCGCTGAGGCATCCCGAATACTGTCGAGACCCTTTACTTCTTCTTCACCAATATTGAGCAACGCCACGCGAGGATTGGGAATTTCCACCACCTCTTCAGCCAGAACTGAGCCCATAATGGCAAATTGCACCAACATTGTACTGTCACAATCGACGTTGGCCCCTAAGTCAAGGACCACCGTTTTGCCCTTTTGCTGATGTGGTAATACCGTCACCAGCGCCGGACGCTCAATCCCCTCCAGGGGCTTGAGTAATAATTTTGCCAGCCCCATCAGTGCCCCGGTATTACCGGCACTGACACAGGCTTGCGCTCGACCTTCTTTCACCAGCTCCAGGGCCACGCGCATTGAACTCCCACGACTGGCGCGGATAGCTTGCGAAGGCCGGGCATCACTGGCGATAACTGACTGCGCAGGAATAATCTGCAGACGCGAACGTTGTTCAAAGTCAGCTTTAGCAAGTAATGGCGTGATGGCGTCGGGATTGCCGACTAAAAGAAGAGTGAGTTGCGAATTAGAATTCAGTGCCTGCAATGCTGCAGGCACTGTCACGGAAGGGCCAAAATCCCCTCCCATGACATCTAACGCCAGGGTTAGACGTGTCAAGGTATCGTCGCCGCCCGGTTTGGTCTTTCCCCAGTTGCCTGGGGAAAATCCTCACTAAGCTTCATCACGCAGACGCGTGATTACTTAGCGATGACCTTGCGGCCGCGGTAGTAACCGTCGGCAGTGATGTGGTGACGCAGGTGTTTTTCACCAGAAGTTTTGTCTACAGACAGGCTGGTGACTGCGGTCAGCGCGTCATGGGAACGACGCATGCCACGTTTGGAACGGGTTGGTTTATTCTGTTGTACGGCCATGGACCTTACTCCTCAATTACGGTTTATCCCCGATCCAACGGGGAGCACCAATTACTTACGCTTTAAGCTGGCTAATACGGCAAATGGGTTTGGCTTTTGCGCTTCTTCAGGCAGTTCACCAAAGACCATGTCCGCTTCGGACACTTCACAGTGTTCAGAATCATGCACCGGAACTACCGGCAAGGCGAGGATGATTTCATCTTCAACCATTGCAAGCAGATCGATTTCACCGAATTCGTTAACCTCAATCGGTTCATACGCTTCCGGCAGTGCTTCAGCCTGTTCGTCTGAACGCACAGGACTAAAACAATACGTTGTGTAGACCTGATGAGTAAACGGCTTCCCGCAACGCTGACACTCGAGCGTTACCGTCACCTTCGCATCGCCGTTTAACACTGCGAGACGTTGGTTATCGATAGCGAACGACATGGAGCATTCCACATCACTGTCCACACTGACTACGGATTCGGCGACGCGCTCAACCTGATCAGGGGTATAGATACCCTGGTAATCAAGGCGTTTTTGAGCCGTACGAACCGGATCGAGAGTCAGGGGTAATTTTACCTTTTGCATAGGGCGCGCATATTAACTTTGTAACGTCATAGAGTCAAAGAAAAAGGCAGCCTGTGGTTGCCTTTTGCCAATAATTCGCACACATTGCGGGTTACTGCTTTATTTTCGTTCAGTGCTGATAACAAACATCAACCTGCAAAACGAAGCGCATAGTTTAAAATGGCTATCATCAATACGCTATATCTGATGGAAAAAAATATGCCTAAACTTATTTTAGCCTCCACCTCGCCATGGCGTCGCGCTCTTCTGGAAAAACTGCAAATCTCTTTTGAATGTGCAGCACCAGAGGTCGACGAAACCCCACGCAGCGACGAATCACCGCGACAGTTGGTGCTTCGACTGGCACAAGAAAAAGCGCAATCTCTGGCGTCACGTTATCCGGATCATTTAATTATTGGTTCAGACCAGGTATGTGTTCTTGATGGCGAAATCACCGGTAAACCGTTAACGGAAGAAAATGCCCGTCTGCAATTACGCAAAGCCAGCGGCAATATCGTCACCTTCTATACTGGACTGGCGTTGTTTAATTCGGCGAATGGGCATCTGCAAACAGAAGTGGAGCCTTTTGACGTCCATTTCCGTCACCTGAGCGAGGCGGAGATTGATAATTACGTGCGTAAGGAGCATCCCCTGCACTGCGCGGGTAGCTTTAAGAGTGAAGGATTTGGCATTACGCTGTTTGAGCGTTTAGAGGGACGTGACCCTAACACGCTGGTTGGTTTACCGCTAATCGCGCTGTGTCAGATGTTACGTCGGGAAGGGAAAAACCCGCTGATGGGATAGTTGTTTGCGCCGGATGCGGTTACGTCGCATCCGGCAATCGGTGCAGGCGGCCTGATGCGGCGTAAACGCCTTATCAGGCCAACCGCCCATTATCAGGCTTATATGCTTGTATTAGCGCGCGTTACGCAGCTTTTGCAAACAACGCTTCAAACCTTCATCCATCGGCGCTTCGATACGCATCACCTCACCGGTCCCCGGATGGGTAAACTTCAACGCTGCGGCGTGCAGGAACAGACGATTTAATCCCGTGCCTGCTTCAGTGAGCTGTCTGTCAAATTCACGGTCACCGTAGCGATCGTCAAAGGCAATCGGATGACCCGCATACTGTGTATGCACACGGATCTGATGAGTACGTCCGGTTACCGGGCTACAACGCACCAGGGTGGCAAATGCATAGCGTTCTTCCACTTTAAAGCGTGTTTCCGACGGTTTGCCTTCCTGACTGACACGCACGATACGTTCGCCGCTTTGCAGAATATTTTTCAATAACGGCGCTTGAACGCTCTTCACATGCGACTGCCACTGACCGCGCACCAGCGCCAGGTAATCTTTTTGCATCCCTTTTTCACGTAATTGCTCATGCAGAGAACGCAACGCCGAGCGTTTTTTCGCTACCAGCAAAACACCTGAGGTGTCCCGGTCAAGACGATGAACCAGTTCAAGGAACCGCGCTTCCGGGCGCAACGCCCGCAAACCTTCAATAACGCCGAAGCTTAAACCACTGCCGCCATGTACCGCCGTACCGGAAGGTTTATTCAGCACCAGGATGTGATCATCTTCATATAAGATGACGTCCGCCAGCGCCGCCACCTTTTGCAGATGTGGCGAAACCGCCTCTTCTTCCCGCTCAGCAACGCGAACCGGTGGAATACGCACCTCATCACCCGCTTCGAGTTTATATTCAGGCTTAATACGTTTTTTGTTCACCCGCACTTCGCCTTTACGCAAAATACGGTAAATCATACTTTTTGGTACGCCTTTCAATTGGGTACGCAAAAAGTTATCGATACGTTGCCCCGCTTCGTCAGCGGTGATAGCAACAATTTTTACGGATGGAGTCTCTGTTTTCATGGTTGGCGATTCTAATTAGCCAACAGGATTCGCGCCACTCATTTTTCTATGCTTATATTTACTTTTGCACCTTATTACTTCACTGCGTGATCACTTTATTGATGGTTATTAAACCAATCACCAGCAAGAAGTGAAAAAACTGTGAGTAAGCGGGTGATAAATGGTAAAAGTCATCTTGCTATAACAAGGCTTGCAGTGGAATAATGAGGCCGTTTCCGTGTCCATCCTTGTTAAAACAAGAAATTTTACGGAATAACCCATTTTGCCCGACCGATCATCCACGCAGCAATGGCGTAAGACGTATTGATCTTTCAGGCAGTTAGCGGGCTGCGGGTTGCAGTCCTTACCGGTAGATGGAAATATTTCTGGAGAGTAATACCCAGTCTGTTTCTTTGATAATTGCGCTGTTTTTCCGCATGAAAAACGGGCAACCGACACTCTGCGCCTCTTTGAGCTGACGATAACCGTGAGGTTGGCGACGCGACTAGACACGAGGCCATCGGTTCACACCCGGAAAGGCGTTACTTTGCCCGCAGCTTAGTCGTCAATGTAAGAATAATGAGTAAGTTACGATGAAAAGAATGTTAATCAACGCAACTCAGCAGGAAGAGTTGCGCGTTGCCCTTGTAGATGGGCAGCGTCTGTATGACCTGGATATCGAAAGTCCAGGGCACGAGCAGAAAAAGGCAAACATCTACAAAGGTAAAATCACCCGCATTGAACCGAGTCTGGAAGCTGCTTTTGTTGATTACGGCGCTGAACGTCACGGTTTCCTCCCACTAAAAGAAATTGCCCGCGAATATTTCCCTGCTAACTACAGTGCTCATGGTCGTCCCAACATTAAAGATGTGTTGCGTGAAGGTCAGGAAGTCATTGTTCAGATCGATAAAGAAGAGCGCGGCAACAAAGGCGCGGCATTAACCACCTTTATCAGTCTGGCGGGTAGCTATCTGGTTCTGATGCCGAACAACCCGCGCGCGGGTGGCATTTCTCGCCGTATCGAAGGCGACGACCGTACCGAATTAAAAGAAGCACTGGCAAGCCTTGAACTGCCGGAAGGCATGGGGCTTATCGTGCGCACCGCTGGCGTCGGCAAATCTGCTGAGGCGCTGCAATGGGATTTAAGCTTCCGTCTGAAACACTGGGAAGCCATCAAAAAAGCCGCTGAAAGCCGCCCGGCCCCGTTCCTGATTCATCAGGAGAGCAACGTAATCGTTCGCGCATTCCGCGATTACTTACGTCAGGACATCGGCGAAATCCTTATCGATAACCCGAAAGTGCTCGAACTGGCACGTCAGCATATCGCTGCATTAGGTCGCCCGGATTTCAGCAGCAAAATCAAACTGTACACCGGCGAGATCCCGCTGTTCAGCCACTACCAGATCGAGTCACAGATCGAGTCCGCCTTCCAGCGTGAAGTTCGTCTGCCGTCTGGTGGTTCCATTGTTATCGACAGCACCGAAGCGTTAACGGCCATCGACATCAACTCCGCACGCGCGACCCGCGGCGGCGATATCGAAGAAACCGCGTTTAACACTAACCTCGAAGCTGCCGATGAGATTGCTCGTCAGCTGCGCCTGCGTGACCTCGGCGGCCTGATTGTTATCGACTTCATCGACATGACGCCAGTACGCCACCAGCGTGCGGTAGAAAACCGTCTGCGTGAAGCGGTGCGTCAGGACCGTGCGCGTATTCAAATCAGCCATATTTCTCGCTTTGGCCTGCTGGAAATGTCCCGTCAGCGCCTGAGCCCATCACTGGGTGAATCCAGCCATCACGTCTGCCCGCGCTGCTCCGGTACCGGTACCGTGCGTGACAACGAATCGCTGTCGCTCTCTATTCTGCGTCTGATCGAAGAAGAAGCGCTGAAAGAGAACACCCAGGAAGTTCACGCCATTGTTCCTGTGCCAATCGCTTCTTATCTGCTGAATGAAAAACGTTCTGCGGTGAATGCCATTGAAACGCGTCAGGACGGTGTTCGCTGCGTGATTGTGCCAAACGATCAGATGGAAACCCCGCACTACCACGTGCTGCGCGTGCGTAAAGGGGAAGAAACGCCGACCTTAAGCTACATGCTGCCGAAGCTGCATGAAGAAGCGATGGCGCTGCCGTCTGAAGAAGAGTTCGCTGAACGTAAGCGTCCGGAACAACCTGCGCTGGCAACCTTTGCCATGCCGGATGTGCCGCCAGCGCCAACCCCAGCTGAACCTGCCGCGCCTGTCGTAGCCCCAGCACCTAAATCTGCACCGGCAACACCAGCCGCTCCTGCCCAACCTGGGCTGTTGAGCCGCTTCTTCGGCGCACTGAAAGCGCTGTTCAGCGGTGGTGAAGAAACCAAACCGTCCGAGCAACCAACACCGAAAGCAGAAGCGAAACCGGAACGTCAACAGGATCGTCGCAAGCCTCGTCAGAACAACCGCCGTGACCGTAATGAGCGCCGCGACACCCGTAGTGAACGTACTGAAGGCAGCGATAATCGCGAAGAAAACCGTCGTAATCGTCGCCAGGCACAGCAGCAGACTGCCGAGACGCGTGAGAGCCGTCAGCAGGCTGAGGTAACGGAAAAAGCGCGTACCACCGACGAGCAGCAAGCGCCGCGTCGTGAACGTAGCCGCCGCCGTAATGATGATAAACGTCAGGCGCAACAAGAAGCGAAGGCGCTGAATGTTGAAGAGCAATCTGTTCAGGAAACCGAACAGGAAGAACGTGTACGTCCGGTTCAGCCGCGTCGTAAACAGCGTCAGCTCAATCAGAAAGTGCGTTACGAGCAAAGCGTAGCCGAAGAAGCGGTAGTCGCACCGGTGGTTGAAGAAACTGTCGCTGCCGAACCAATTGTTCAGGAAGCGCCAGCTCCACGCACAGAACTGGTGAAAGTCCCGCTGCCAGTCGTAGCGCAAACTGCACCAGAACAGCAAGAAGAGAACAATGCTGATAACCGTGACAACGGTGGCATGCCGCGTCGTTCTCGCCGCTCGCCTCGTCACCTGCGCGTAAGTGGTCAGCGTCGTCGTCGCTATCGTGACGAGCGTTATCCAACCCAGTCGCCAATGCCGTTGACCGTAGCGTGCGCGTCTCCGGAACTGGCCTCTGGCAAAGTCTGGATCCGCTATCCAATTGTACGTCCGCAAGATGTACAGGTTGAAGAGCAGCGCGAACAGGAAGAAGTACATGTGCAGCCGATGGTGACTGAGGTCCCTGTCGCCGCCGCTATCGAACCGGTTGTTAGCGCGCCAGTTGTTGAAGAAGTGGCCGGTGTCGTAGAAGCCCCCGTTCAGGTTGCCGAACCGCAACCGGAAGTGGTTGAAACGACGCATCCTGAAGTGATTGCTGCCGCGGTAACTGAACAGCCGCAGGTGATTACCGAGTCTGATGTTGCCGTAGCCCAGGAAGTTGCAGAACAAGCAGAACCGGTGGTTGAACCGCAGGAAGAGACGGCAGATATTGAAGAAGTTGTCGAAACTGCTGAGGTTGTAGTTGCTGAACCTGAAATTGTTGCTCAACCTGCCGCGCCAGTAGTCGCTGAAGTCGCAGCAGAAGTTGAAACGGTAGCTGCGGTCGAACCTGAGGTCACCGTTGAGCATAACCACGCTACCGCGCCAATGACGCGCGCTCCAGCACCGGAATATGTTCCGGAGGCACCGCGTCACAGTGACTGGCAGCGCCCTACTTTTGCCTTCGAAGGTAAAGGTGCCGCAGGTGGTCATACGGCAACACATCATGCCTCTGCCGCTCCTGCGCATCCGCAACCTGTTGAGTAATAATTAGCTCAAAGTAATCAAGCCCTGGTAACTGCCAGGGCTTTTTTATTTCATCTTTGAATCAACATATTAAAATTCATCGAATGGCATCCTTGCTAACCAACAATGCAAAATAGGCAAAAAAATGCCCGCCCCAGCGATCCCAGAGCAGGCAGACAAAACATACCCAGTTTCATGATATGTTTTAAAGCGAAATTATTTGTTGAGCTGGAAGAGCGACAATCCCTGCATATCGGTAAATGCTTTATACGATGCCTGCAATGCCGTTTGCTGCATGATGTAAGATGAAATAGTTGCATTCCAATCCACATCAACCAGATCGCTCATCTGCTGCGTTTGCCCTAAAGCGCGATCGCTACCTAATGAATCCAGCGACTCCAGTTCGTTCAGCTGCGTGCCTAATTCCGCGCGAACAGTCAGCACATTGTTCAGCGAGTTTTTCAGTCCGCGGTTGGTTTTATCTAACGCCGCAGCGGCGGTTTCTTTATCCGCTTCGCTATCCGCGACCGGCGTTTTCAGGGCTGCGATGGCACTATCCAGCATGGCAAAAAGATTGGTTTCAGAAGCGCTACCGTCTGGTTCCGCTACCGCGTTGCTGGTAATACTGTCGAAAATTTTGTCACCCGTGTGCCCTATCACCATCGAACGCGAAGCATCGACCTGTTGCTTAATACTTTCTGTTCCGCCGACATAATCACCGTTAGCCTCACTAAACGGCGCAGTTTCTGTTTTATAACCGGCAAAAATGTAACGCCCGTTACCGTCAGTGGTGTTCGCCAGATTCAGCAACTGGTCACGAAGCCCCTGAATATCCGTAGCCAGCGAGGCCCGGTCATCGTCACTCAAGGTGCCATTGCTGGCGTAGACAATTTTTTCCTGAGCATTCTGGATAGCAGTGGTGACCTGGCTAAGTACACTCTCTTCCAGTGACACTTTTTGAGTGGCGAAAGTACGTGCCAGCGTGTACTGGCTGTTTTGCGCCTGTGCCTGGGAGAGAACTACGGCTTGTGATGCTGCAATGGGATCGTCAGAAGGGTTAACGACTCGCTTACCTGTCGACATCTGCTCGCCGTACTTCATCCATTCTGCCTGAGAATTGGTGATGCCACGCATGTTTTGCTGGTACATCATCTGGGTACTGAAACGCATCTTATCTCCCCTTAGCGAATGTTAATCAGCGCATCAAAAATCGCGTTTGCCGTCTGCAGAACCTGCGCATTCGCCAGGTAATACTGCTGAAAACGTTGCAGATTTCCGTACTCCTCATCGAGATTGACACCGGAAATCGACTGCTGCTGATTGGAAAGCTGCGTCACCACATTACCTTGCGTGGTGCTACTGGTTTTCAACGTCGCGGTTTTATTACCGATATCACTCACTAACGAGGCATAAGCGTCGTTAAAGGATTTCGCACCGCCCACCGTTTTACTGTTGCTTTGCAGATCCAGCAGGGCCTGACCGTTGCGGTTGTCGCTATCACCCGCATCTTCTTCGCTCGCCATCGCGATTTTCGCTTCGTCGGTGATTAATACATCCATGTTGACGATGGCGTCACTTACTGGTTTCAGCGTGAAGCTGTCGTTAACGGCAGGCGTTCCTGTAAACGTCAACTCCAGACCATCAAATGCCACTTTACCGTTGGCATCCGGCGTCACCGTAAAAGTGGTATTGCTGGCAAGGCGGGTGACCTGCCACTGATTATTATCGAACGAGATTTTGTAATCTGTCGCCAGTACCGCGGAGGCATCAGTTACCGTGGCACCGATCGCAACGTCACCTTTGTTTTTCGTGTTTTGCAGAACCGCGGGCTTACCGATAGCAAAGAAATCTTCACCGGCATCGCCGTTAGCATCAAATCCGGCTTTGTGTTGGGTGTTGAAAGCCTCGGCAAATGCCAGCGCCAGTTGTCCAAGCGTATTACGCGTCTGGTCCAGATCCTGAGAACGGAATGTCAGAATGCCGCCCAGCGACCCGGTATTCAGTAATTTCTCCGGGATCTCAATATTGCCTGCCGTCCCATCAACATAAGCGACAGTCGTACGAGAAGGGTCAGCGCTGGAAGGAACTGCCGCCAGTTGCCGCGCCGTACTTCCCTGAACCAGTGAGTAACCATTGGCCATCGTGATGTTATAAGTGCCGCCATCCTGAACGCTGACTTCTACACCAACAATCTGGTTTAATTCGCTCACCAGTTGATCGCGTTGATCCAGCAGATTGTTAGGTGACGCCCCTGCCCCCACGCCTGTCAGGCGCGAGATTTGATCGTTCAGGCTGGCAATTTGTTTAGCGTAGTTGTTGATCTGATCAACGCTGGCACCTATCGCGATATTGACCTGTTTGTCCTGGTCGCGCAGATATTGATCGGTGGTTTTAAACTGATTCACCAATCCTTCTGATTTCCCAATCAGCGCCTGGCGCGCTGCCGGGTCTTCCGCGTTACTCACCAGCGTTTGCAGGCTGGTGAAGAAATCCTGCATCTGTGTTGCCAGCGAAGAGGTACTGGTGGAGAGCATATTGTCGATTTTCGACATCTGCTCATAGCGGGCAGTCAGACCGCTACTTTGCGTCTGCGCCGCACGTAACTGGTTGGTAATAAACGCATCATACTCACGCTGCACACCAGAAACGTAGACACCATTGCCAACCCAGCCGCCAGCGCCCAACGTGCTATTGGCCTGCGCCATAATAGTGGTTTGGCGGGTATATCCGGCAACGTTATAGCTGGAGATATTATTACTTGCCGTATTTAACGCCGCCTGGGCCGCGTTCAGTCCGCTCATGGCGTTATTAATCAAGCTGGACATGGAGGTTCCTTATAAGCCTTCAATTACAGAGTATTATCGGCAGCGACCCGCCGGACTTGAGTTATTCAGAACAGATTATCAATGTTCATACTGTAGGTTTTGCTCACCTTGTCGCTTATCGATTTCATCTGCTGAATCATGTTGGTGAGTTTGCGGGCATAGTGAGGATCGGTGGCATAGCCCGCGTCCTGTAGGGCCTGCGCCCCCTGTTCCGCACTCGCGGCGGTCGTCACGGCGGCGTAGCGCGGGTTACGCGTTAACAGCCCAACGTAATCCGACAAGGCTTCCAGATACGAGCTGTAGACGCGAAACTTCGCTTTTACTTTCTTCGCTTCGCCGTTTTCATATTCAGTCGTGGTGATTTCAGTAACTGGCCCTTTCCAGTTGCCAGAGGCTTTGACACCAAACAGGTTATAGCTCGGCTCGCCGTTTTCGCGGCGGATTTGCCGTTGCCCCCAACCAGATTCCAGTGCCGCCTGAGCGAGGATCAAATGATGTGGCACACCGCTTTGCTGGCTTGCCAGTTGGGCGGGCAGCGAGAGTTGCGCGAGGAATGCTTTACTGTCACCCGGCAGCGAATCATCGTAGTTACGTGGCACGGCCTTTTGCACCAGCTGCGAAAGCGCCTGATTTTGATAACGCACCACAGTTTCGAGCGGGAATTTCATCGGTGCTGCTGGCGTGGACTCCTCTGGCAATGGTTGTTCTGGCGTCATCTGTTTAACCATCATCTCTGCAAGCCCCAGACCTTTGCCCGCCGTCATCTGTTGGGCAATCTGCTGGTCATACATACTGGTATACAGGCGAGTGTGCTCGCTGCTGAACAGGCCATCTTTTGGTAAAGCGTCGCGCATGCTTTTCAACATCATCTGCACGAACATCCCTTCCACCTGACGGGCCACCGGACGGATATTTGCCGCCGGATCTTCGCCCGCTTTCGCCTTTAGTTCGTTGAGTGATTGCGCATCCCAGGCCGCACTTGCCAGTAGTTTGCTGTCGCTGATCATCAGATGATTTCCAGTTTTGCCCGCAGACATCCCGCACTTTGCATTGATTGCAGTATGGACATCAGATCCATCGGCGTAGCGCCCAGCGCATTGAGCGCGCGCACCACGTTATTGAGGCTGGCGCTGGAACGTACGCTTTGCAGCGAACCGCCGCTCTGGCGTAAATCGATCTGCGTTTGTGGAGTAACCACAGTCTGTCCACCACCAAACGGTGTATCTGGCTGGCTGACATTGGCCTGACGATTAACTGTTACTGAGAGATTCCCCTGCGCTACCGCGCAGCTGTCGAGGGTCACTTCGCGATTCATCACCACCGAACCGGTGCGCGAGTTAATCACTACTTTAGCGTCCTGCGGGGTGACATTAACCTGCATATTCTGAATATCGGCAAGGAAGCGGACCTGGGAACTGTTGCCACTCGGTACGCGCACCTGAATAGTCCGCGCATCTAACGCGGTGGCGCTGCCATATCCACGCACGCGGTTGATGGTGTCAGCGATTTGCTGCGCCATGCTGAAATCTTCGTCGTTAAGTTGCAAATTAAGGGTATTCCCGACGCCAAACTGGCTGGGCAATTCACGTTCAATAACCGCACCATTGGTGATCCGTCCACCGTTCAGTTGGTTAACCTGAACACTGCTACCGCCAGCGGAGGCTCCTGCGCCGCCAACCAGAATATTGCCCTGCGCCAGCGCATACACCTGACTGTCAACGCCCTTAAGCGGTGTCATCAACAACGTACCTCCACGCAAGCTTTTGGCATTTCCCATGGAAGAAACCACCACATCGATGGTTTGCCCCTGACGTCCAAACGGAGGAAGTGACGCTGTCACCATTACCGCAGCGACGTTTTTTAGCTGCATATTGGTGCCCGTCGGAACGGTAATTCCCAGCTGTGAGAGCATGTTATTAAGCGTTTGTGTGGTAAACGGCGTCTGGGTTGTCTGGTCACCGGTGCCATCCAGCCCCACCACCAGACCATAGCCAATCAGTGAGTTTTGCCTTACCCCCTGAACACTGGTGAGATCGCGAATACGCTCAGCCTGAGCCGCCGTCGTGACCAGTAGAAGAATTAATGCAGAGAGAAATTTAATCACCACAGCCTCACTTACATTGGCGACAGGTTAAGGAAGAAACGCTGCAACCAGCCCATATTTTGCGCTTCGTTAATGTAGCCATTGCCTACGTATTCAATGCGCGCATCCGCCACCTGAGTAGACGGTACGGTATTGCTGCCGCTGATAGTGCGTGGATTAACCACGCCAGAGAAGCGAATAAATTCGGTACCCTGATTAATGGCAATCTGTTTTTCACCCACCACATGCAGGTTGCCGTTGACCAGTACCTGGTCAACCGTCACCGTCAACGTGCCGCTAAAGGTATTGCTGGCATTGGCCCCGCCCTTTCCGTTGAACGTGTTACCACCGGAGGCTTCGACATCGGCACGAGCGTTACCAAACAGCCCCTGCAAATAGCGCGGCACAGTATCAAAGCCAAAATTAGTTTTACCGTCACGGCTGGCATTCGCAGAGGAGCTTTTGCTGGCGCTGACGTTCTCCTGCAACACGATGGTCAGCGTATCGCCAATATTGCGTGGTCGACGATCTTCAAACAGTGGTTGATAGCCATAGTTAATCGGCTGAGCAGACTGGAAAATAGAACCGTTGGCGACGGGCGTCGGACCGGGAACCGGTTGTGCACTGGTCGCCCCCTGCACCAGCGGCGTGGAGGGTATCCAGGCGCAGCCGGTTAGTGAAAGCACCAACAAGCTGGAAATGGCATAAGTATGCGCAGCGTTTTTTTGCATGGCTATCATCTTCAAAAATCAGTAAACCGGTGAACCTGCCACCGGTTAAGCCTTAGAGTTGCGTCAGTTTTTGCAGCATCTGATCGGTGGTGGACACCGCTTTACTGTTGATTTCGTAAGCGCGTTGCACCTGAATCATATTGACCAGTTCTTCCGCCACGTTGACGTTAGACGTTTCAACATACCCTTGATACAGCAGTCCCGCGCCGTTCAGGCCCGGCGTGCTTTCGTTCGGTGCACCAGAGGATTGCGTTTCGGTGTAGAGGTTTTCGCCAATGCTCTCCAGCCCGGTGTCATTCATAAAGGTGGTGAGATTGAGCTGCCCAACCTGAACCGGAGCTGCCTGGCCTTGTTGGGTTACGCTGACCACGCCATCACGACCGATGGTGATACTTAACGCATTCGCCGGAATGGTGATCGCTGGCTGCACCTGAAAACCACCAGCCGTCACCAGCTGCCCGTTCTGATCCACCTGGAAAGAGCCGTCACGGGTATAGGCTGATGAACCATCTGGCAACATCACCTGGAAAAAGCCCTGCCCTTTAATCGCGACATCTTTGCTGTTGTTGGTCTGCGACAGGTTTCCCTGGCTGTGTAAGCGTTCAGTGGCGACCGGGCGTACCCCCGTGCCGATTTGTAATCCGGAGGGTAAGGTGGTTTGTTCGGAAGACTGTGCCCCCGGCTGGCGAATGGTTTGATAAAGCAGATCTTCAAACACCGCGCGCTGACGCTTAAAACCGTTAGTACTGACGTTTGCCAGGTTGTTGGCAATGACGTCCATATTGGTTTGCTGGGCGTCAAGGCCCGTTTTGGCGATCCATAATGAACTGATCATAAAATGTCCTGTAGTGGATTAGTGACAAAGTGCATATGTCTTCTTGCCGGATGCGGCGTAAACGCCTTATCCGGCCTACAAGTGCTCGCAAAATCGATAAATTGCGATTGCCCCCATAGACCCGATAAACTTGCGCATCGGGCAACTTATACTTGTCATGTATCCTTTCAATTAACTCATCGACAGCAGTTGGTTGGCACGGCCTGCGTTATCATCGACGCTGCTGATCACCTTCATCTGCATTTCAAAACGCCGCGCGCTGGCAATCATGTCGCTCATTGCCGCAACGGCATTGACGTTACTGCCTTCCAGAACCCCCGACATCACACGCAAGGTTGGATCTGCCTGCAGTACCGGCCCACGCGTGGCCTGGGTTTCTGCGCTTAAACGAAAAATGCCGTCGTCACCGCGCTGCACTTCGCTGCCCGTGGCTTTCACCAGTTTAAGACGCCCTACTGGCGCAACCGTATTTGCCGGATCGCCCGGATTGAGCGCCGAGATTGTGCCATCGGCAGCAATAGTGATTTCCGCCCCTTCCGGCACAGCAATTGGCCCAGCCTCGCCTATCACCGGATGCCCCTGAATTGTCAGTTGCCCGGTGGGATCAACCTGAATGCTGCCATTACGCGTATACCCTTCGCTGCCGTCAGCGGACTGCACGGCCAGCCAGCCATCCTGCTGCAACGCAACGTCCAGCGGGCGCGAGGTGTAATCCATCTTGCCGGGCGTCATGTCTGCACCCGGTGTTGACGCCGTTACCAGCGTGCGCGTGGGCAGTGAAAGCCCTTCCACCGGCACTGCACGCAAGGCGTTTAACTGCGCGCGAAAACCGGGCGTAGAGGCATTGGCCAGATTACTGGCGGTTACCGCCTGTTGATTCAGCGTCTGGCTGGCTGCTCCCATCGCGGTATAAATTGCGTGATCCATTGAGCTATCCCGTCAGCGATTAGCGTAAGTTAACCAGCGTGTTGAGGATCTGGTCCTGGGTTTTGATGGTCTGGGCGTTAGACTGATAGTTACGCTGGGCAACGATCATATTGACCAGTTCTTTACTGAGATCGACGTTGGACGCTTCCAACGCACCGTTGGTCAGGGTGCCAAAGTTGCCCGTCCCGGCTGACCCCAACAGCGCCACGCCAGAAGATTGCGTCGCAGACCAGACGTTGTCGCCTTCGGATGCCAGACCTTCGTTGTTGGCAAAGTTCGCCAGTACAATCTGCCCCAGCAGTTGTGTTTGTTCGTTGGAATAGTTGCCGACAACCGTACCGTCATCATTGATTTGATAACTCACCAGATCGCCCGGTTTGTAGCCATTCTGGGTGGTTGCCACAATATTGTTAGCGCCGGTATTTTGCTGCATGGAGTTGAGGAAGCTCAGGCTAAACGTGGCGGGATCTGCGCCGTTAATTGCGCCAGTGGTAATATTCTCTGTTGGATTTGAGGTCAGAACGCCATTGGCATTAAACACCAGCTTCATTGCAGGCTCGGCTGTACCTGTTGGATCACTGCTATCCTGGGTGTAGACCTGCCAGTTATTATCCCCGGTCTTCACAAAGTAGACGCTCATGTCATGAGCATTACCCTGACTGTCGAAAACAGTCACCGAACCTTTTTTGTTATAGCTATCCGCATTGCTGGCGCTGAATGGCGTAACAGTAGGAAGCGGATCGCTGGAATTCAGGTTGATCTGCATCGATGCCGTGGTGGTAGTTTTCGCTGCCATCAGGGTATTCGGGATCGAAATATTAGTCGGATTCGCCCCTTGCTGAATAGTCGGCGGCGTACCGGTTGCCGGGTAACCCGTCAGCTGTAAACCTTGCATATTCACCAGGTTACGGTTTTCATCCAGCTTAAATTGTCCGTTACGGCTGTAGAACACCGAACCGTTGCTGTCTACCAGACGGAAAAAACCGTTCTGGCTGATAGCAACGTCCAGACCTCGCCCGGTGTTGGTGGTCGTGCCATCGGTAAAGTCCTGAGTGATACCGGCAACTTTTACCCCCAGTCCCACTTTCGAACCGGCAAACATATCGGCAAAAGAGGCCGTGCCTGATTTAAAGCCGTAGGTGGCGGAGTTGGCGATATTGTTGCCAATAACATCGAGGTTGGTGGCGGCAGCGTTTAATCCGCTAACCGCTTGAGAAAAGGCCATGACTGACTCCTGAAATGTGAAGGCTTAAATTATCTGCCGTACTTCGTCGAGGGTGGTGGTGCCGTAAGTGCCGAGATCCAGCGTATTACCGTTGTTGCCGCGGATCACACCCTGCACCAGAGCAAACTGCAGCGGCTGGGCAACCAGTTGTGTACCACCGTTACTGGCGCTAATCGCTACATTGTAAGAACCGTTCGGCGCAGTGCTGCCATCAGTCAACGTACCGTCCCAGGTGAAACTGTGAACTCCGGCGGTCAGTTCACCAATATCAATGGTGCGCACAACCGCGCCATTTTTATCGGTGATGGTGGCCGTAACTTTGTCTGCCGCCTGTTGCAGCTCAACACCAAACGGCGTGGTCGTGGTCACAGCCCCTTCTTCACTGCCGGTTCCCGCAAGAATAGTGGTGCCGGGGATCATCACGCCGTGACCGATCAGGTTACTGGCCTGTAACGACTGGCTGTTATCAATCTGTCCGGAAATAGATCCGAGCGTGGTATTGAGTTTTTCAATCCCGCTGACCGTGCTGATTTGTGCCAGTTGCGACGTCAGCTCGTTGTTTTCCATTGGATTGGTCGGGTCCTGGTTTTTCAGCTGCGCCACCAGCAAAGTCAGAAAACTGCTTTGTAAATCTGCGGCGTTGCTGCCCGTGAGCGAACTACTGCTGGTGGTACTGACGCCGGTATTTGTCGGATCGGTGGTGGTTACCGCAATGGACATAGCTTTCTCCTTTATTGACCGAGCGTAAGGGTTTTCAGCATCATGCTTTTCACCGTGTTGAGCACTTCAACATTGGCCTGATAGCTGCGTGACGCCGACATGGTGTTAACCATCTCCCCGACGACATCAACGTTCGGCATTTTTACGTAGCCCTTTGCATCTGCCAGCGGATTACCCGGTTCATAAACCAGTTTGTCCGGGGCCTGACTTTCTATAACATCGGCAACCTTTACGCCGCCTGTCGCAGCACCTGGTGCAGCGTTAACCTGGAATACCACCTGTTTTGCCCGATATGGCTGTCCATCGGGACCGGTCACGCTATCAGCATTCGCCAGATTACTGGCCGCCACGTTCAGGCGCTGGGACTGGGCAGTTAACGCCGACCCGGCGATATCAAAAATATTCAGCAGTGCCATCCGTTAATTTCCGCTCTGTAAAACGTTCATCATGCCTTTGATTTGCCCGCTCAACGCGCTAAGGCTCATCTGGTATTGCAGGCTGTTATCGGCAAACTGGGTGCGTTCGCGATCCATATCGACGGTATTACCGTCAAGCGAAGGCTGGTCCGGAATACGGTATTGCAGTTCTGCGGTAGGAGGCGTCAGCGCCTGCGCCGGGATGTGTTGCGTTGAGGTCATCGTCAGTGCAACCACACTGGTTGCATCCCGTCCACGTTGCATGACTTTTTTAAGTTCACTGGCAAAATCGATATCGCGCGCCTGATAACCAGGGGTATCGGCATTGGCGATGTTTGCTGCCAGCACTTCCTGACGCTGGGCGCGCAGATTGAGCGCCTCTTGTTGAAAACGTAAGGCGGCGTCGAGCTTATCGAGCATATCTCCTCCGCAGGTATCAAAATTCTGCCATCAGCTTAAATGCCTTTACGCGCGCGTTATCGGCGGAATAAACGCAAAATGGGTCGCTATTTATGCCGTTGATGACCATTGCGGACAGGTACAATTCACGTTGTAGAAATGGCTGGGGGGCGAAAATGCTGGCAATAAAACGTAGCGTGGCGATCATTGCGATACTGTTCAGTCCGTTAAGTGCGGCGAGCAATCTCACATCGCAATTGCAAACCTTTTTTAGCGCCCAGCTCGCGGGGGTAAGTGATGAGGTTCGTGTTTCTATTCGTACAGCGCCCAATCTACTACCGCCGTGCGAGCAGCCATTGCTTTCGATGAGCAATAATTCCCGCCTGTGGGGCAATGTGAATGTGTTGGCACGCTGCGGTAACGACAAACGATATTTACAGGTTAATGTACAGGCCACAGGAAATTATGTGGTTGCCGCGATGCCCATTGCGCGGGGAGGAAAGCTGGAAGCTGGCAATGTCAAACTGAAACGCGGACGGCTGGATACCCTGCCACCGCGTACGGTGCTGGATATCAATCAACTTGTTGATGCCATTAGCCTGCGCGATCTATCACCCAATCAACCAATCCAGTTAACCCAGTTTCGCCAGGCATGGCGGGTAAAAGCGGGACAACGCGTCAATGTGATCGCCAGCGGTGATGGGTTTAGCGCCAACGCAGAAGGTCAGGCGCTGAACAATGCAGCCGTCGCACAGAATGCGCGGGTGCGCATGGTATCGGGACAGGTAGTCAGCGGCGTTGTTGATGCAGATGGGAATATTCTTATAAACCTGTAAGCTGTTAAAGATTACCCGTCCCTTGCCGATAAATAAGCAACACATGATAAAAGCGCCCTCAATGAGGAATAAACCATGAGTATTGATCGCACTTCGCCTCTGAAGCCTGTAAGCACCGTTCAACCGCGCGAAACCACTGACGCGCCGGTAACGAACACCCGGGCGGCAAAAACAACAGCCTCCACCAGCACCAGTGTGACGTTAAGCGACGCGCAAGCAAAACTGATGCAACCCGGCAGCAGTGATATCAATCTTGAACGTGTCGAAGCGTTAAAACTGGCGATTCGTAACGGTGAACTAAAAATGGACACCGGCAAAATTGCCGATGCGCTGATCAACGAAGCGCAGCAAGACTTGCAGAGTAACTGATCGTATGACACGTCTTGCAGAGATCCTCGACCAGATGTCCGCTGTGCTTAACGATCTCAAAACGGTAATGGATCAAGAACAGCAACATCTCTCTATGGGGCAGATCAACGGCAGCCAGTTGCAATGGATTACAGAACAAAAAAGCTCACTGCTGGCGACGCTGGATTACCTCGAACAGTTACGCAAGAAAGAACCCAATACAGCAAATAGCGTTGATATTAGTCAACGCTGGCAGGAAATTACTGTGAAAACGCAGCAACTACGCCAAATGAATCAACATAACGGCTGGTTACTGGAAGGACAGATTGAGCGCAATCAACAGGCGCTGGAAATGTTGAAACCGCATCAGGAACCGACGCTATATGGGGCGAACGGTCAGACCTCAACAACCCATCGCGGCGGTAAAAAGATTTCGATCTGAATATTATCTCCGGCCTGCACTGCAGGCCGGAATGCATTGTTACACCGTCCGGCGGGCAAATTCTTTAACTTTGAAGCCCAGTACCGCCAGTGCAGCGAAGTACGCGGCAATCCCCGCCAGCACGACCGCCATTAAACGCAGTAAGCGCCAGGGCATGGTACCCAATGACCACTCCGGCATGATATGTAACATACCTAAAAGCACGCCAGACATCACCAGTACCGCCACCACCAGACGCAACAGAAACGCCATCCAGCCGGGTTGCGGGGTAAAGATTTTCTGCTTACGCAACTGCCAGTAAAGCAGCGAAGCATTCAGACACGCCGCCAGACCAATAGAAAGTGACAGCCCGGCATGTTTCAACGGACCAATAAACGCCAGGTTCATCAATTGCGTTAAAATCAGCGTAACGATGGCAATTTTCACTGGCGTTTTAATGTCCTGGCGGGAATAAAAGCCAGGAGCCAACACTTTCACTACAATCAGGCCAATCAAACCCACCGAGTAGGCAATTAACGCCCGCTGGGTCATCAGCGCATCAAACGCGGTAAATTTACCGTACTGGAACAGCGAAACGGTCAACGGACCGGAAAGAATGCCCAACGCAACCGCACTCGGCAGCGCCAACAGGAAACAAAGACGCAACCCCCAGTCCATCAAACGGTTGTATTCATCATGATTGCCACTGGCAAAACTTTTCGACAGCGACGGCAGCAAAATGGTGCCAAGCGCCACGCCCAGCACACCGGACGGAAACTCCATTAAGCGGTCGGCGTAATACATCCAAGACACCGAACCGGAAGCAAGAAACGAGGCAAAAATGGTGTTGATGATTAAGGAGATCTGGCTCACAGAGACGCCAAGGATCGCCGGTCCCATCTGTTTCACCACGCGCATTGCTCCGGCATCGTGGAAGTTAATGCGCGGCAGGACCAGCATGCCGATCTTCTTCAGGTGCGGTAGCTGATACACCAGCTGCAGGACGCCGCCGACCGTAACAGCCCACGCCAGCGCCAGCACCGGTGGGTTAAAGTACGGTGCGGCAAACAGCGCGAAACCAATCATGCTGATGTTAAGCAGTGTTGGAGCAAACGCCGGAATCGAGAAGCGGTTCCACGTATTCAGAATCGCTCCCACCAGCGACGCCAGGGAGATCAGCAAGATATAGGGAAAGGTAATCTTTAGTAGCTGGCTGGTCAGGGCAAATTTGTCAGCTGTGTCAGCGAAGCCTGGCGCGGTCACCATGATCACCCACGGTGCGGCGAGCATGCCAGCGACCGTCACAACCGCCAGCGCAAGTGTCAGCAGGCCAGAAACATAAGAGACAAAGACCCGCGTGGCGTCTTCACCCTGCTTACTTTTATATTCCGCCAGAATCGGTACAAATGCCTGGGAAAATGCCCCTTCGGCAAAGATACGGCGTAACAAGTTAGGAAGTTTAAAAGCGACGAAAAAGGCGTCGGTTGCCATCCCTGCGCCAAAGATTCTGGCGACAATTGCGTCTCGTGCGAAGCCAAGCACACGCGAAAACATGGTCATCGAGCTGACGGCGGCCAGCGATTTTAATAAATTCATCGGTGTTCTAATCCAGACCCACGGGCAAAACGCCTGCAAGGCAGGCGCTGAAAGAGGCGAATAGTCTACCTGGATTATGGTGAATTGCTACCGCCAGATGTTACAGGGTTTATTCACTCATCGCATCGCGCCAGATCTTGTCAACGATACGTTGCGCCAGCACGGCCTGTTCGCCGGCGGTTTGCGGAACTGTCTGGTTTTGCACACATTCAATGAAGTGCCGCGCACAGCCGACAAACCCACGTTGCTCAAGCGTACTCTGCCAACCAGGAATCGGTTTATGCACTACGCCCTGCCCGCGCTCCTCACGCCATTCGCGCATATCCGTAATGTCGATGAGCGCACCGTCAGTCACGGCCTGCACGGTTTCACGCTGACTTCCGGCACGGCGATGCATACAGGTGGTGATCTGCAAAGGACCAGCCGAAAAATGGTGCTCGGCAAACAGCATTTCGCCAGCGTCGTTAGTCAGTAGCGTACCGCCATCCAGAGAGGCTTTGCCGCCCGACAACCACAGCGCGGTATCCACCACATGCAGATAATCATCCAGCAACGTGAAATAAAGATCGTGTGGCCCGACGCTATTGCTACGATGTTTATCCATTCTTAGCGAGGCTGCGGTGGCGAGTTGCGTTTTTAACTCACCGTAGAGTGGTGCGAAACGACGGTTAAAACCGACCATCAACGTCAGTTTTTTCCGCGCCGCCAGTTCCACCAGCCGTTCAGCATCGCGCAGATTTTCTGCCAGCGGTTTATCGACACAGACATGTACCCCCGCATTGAGTAACGTACTGACCACGTCAAAGTGGCTGGCGGTGCTGGAATGCACAAAAACCGCATCGCAACTGGCGGCAAGGCTGGATAACGAATCGGCATAAGGAATGCGCCAGCTTTCACAAATTGGCAGGGCTTTCGCGCGCGTAGGCGACCAGGCTCCTTGTAACGTCCAGTCAGACGCTGCCGCCAGCACCGGTAACCACGCTTTTTGCGCAATGCCACCTAATCCCACTACGCCGATACGTAATTTTTTCACTTTAATCTCCCAGATGGGCCAGCAACGAATCAAGACGCTGTTTCAGTTCTGCCACTTCGATTTCCAGGGCTTCGACGCGGGCCTGTAAATCACCGTCAACCGCGTTCGACATATCCGTCACCGCCGGCTGATCTTCAACCTCACCACTGAAAAGATGCATGTAGCGGTTTTCGCGTTTACCCGGTTCGCGGGCCAGACGCACCACAAAAGGACCATCTTCGCGATTTGCCAGTTGTTCCAGCGTCGACTCCACTTCCGCCATATCGCTGAATTCATACATTCGCGCGGCGCGGCTGCGCAGTTCACCTGGCGTCTGGGCACCACGCAATAACAACGTGGTGATTAACGCCACTTCCGCTGCGCTCAGTTTCAGATCGCCAAATTCTGAATTACAAAAACGTTGCTCATATTTGGTGACCCGATTACCAAAACCGCTCACTGTGCGTAGATAATGACGTTTGACCAGATTATCCAGCTGTTCCTGCACTTCGGATTCACTCAGATTCATGACCGGTTCACGGTTCGTTTTCTGATTACAGGCCGTGACTACACCATTGACTGAGAGCGGGTATTGCTCCGGCGTGGTCACCTGCTTTTCCAGCAAGCAACCAATCACGCGAGCTTCAAGGGCAGTAAGTTGATATTTCATGAGATTCTCCTTAGCGGCCGGGCGTCCAGTCTGGGGTAGTTAATGCCGTCAGTACGTGATCGCGCCATTGTCCATCAATCAACAGATAGTCTTTCGCATAGCCTTCTTTTTCAAAACCCAGTCGCGCCAGTAAATCACCGCTGCGTTTATTGTGCGGCATATAATTAGCCATAATGCGATGAATATGTTGGGTGCGCTGCATATAACGAATGGCTGCGGTCAGGGCTTCAAACATGAGTCCTTTGCCCTGCCATTTTTGCCCAATCGAATAACCGAGATAGCAGGCATGAAAAGAGCCACGAACAACATTGGAAAAATTGGCAACGCCAATAATCTCTTTTTCGTCCGGGTCGAATAAGCCAAAGTAGAAAGCTGAACCTTGTTTATGAAATTCGTTAATCATCCCCAGCCTGGCCTGCCAGCCTGATGGATAACAGTGGCTTTCGTCGCGCACTGGCTCCCAGGGCTTGAGGAAATGGCGATTCTCTGCGTAATAATCCGCAAGACGCCAGGCATCACGATCATGCACCAGACGCACGACCAGTCGGTCTGTGGTTAAGCGCACTTTTGGCACGTTACTGCGATAGCCAAACATTCTATACCTACTCCTTCCCGTAACGTCTTTAATACGCTGTAAGTATTACTATACCTGCGCAACCAGACCCTGTGAAAAGTCCAAAATGCCATTTTCTGCATTATTCACATATTTGATAAAAACTCTCTATCAAAGCGACGTTTTGATAAAAAAATATTGTCCCCGAAGTGATGGGAAAAGTCTTAGCGGCAATGCAGAATAGAAAGTGCTCATCTTTTATTTCCCGGGAGGGGAAATGTCCCGCGTGTCGCAGGCGAGGAACCTGGGTAAATATTTCCTGCTCATCGATAATATGCTGGTCGTGCTGGGGTTCTTTGTTGTCTTCCCGCTGATCTCTATCCGCTTCGTTGATCAAATGGGCTGGGCCGCCGTCATGGTCGGTATTGCTCTCGGTCTACGCCAATTTATTCAGCAAGGTCTGGGTATTTTCGGCGGCGCAATTGCCGACCGCTTTGGTGCCAAACCGATGATTGTTACCGGTATGCTGATGCGTGCCGCCGGATTCGCCACAATGGGTATCGCCCACGAACCGTGGCTATTGTGGTTTTCATGCCTGCTTTCGGGACTCGGCGGCACGTTGTTTGATCCGCCGCGTTCGGCGCTGGTGGTGAAACTAATCCGTCCACAACAACGTGGTCGTTTTTTCTCGCTGTTGATGATGCAGGACAGTGCCGGTGCGGTCATTGGCGCATTGTTGGGGAGCTGGCTGTTGCAATACGACTTTCGCCTGGTCTGCGCCACAGGGGCCGTTTTGTTTGTACTGTGTGCAGCGTTCAATGCGTGGTTATTACCGGCATGGAAACTCTCCACCGTACGCACGCCCGTTCGCGAAGGCATGACCCGCGTGATGCGCGACAAGCGTTTTGTCACCTATGTCCTGACGCTGGCGGGTTACTACATGCTGGCTGTTCAAGTGATGCTGATGCTGCCAATTATGGTCAACGACGTGGCGGGCGCGCCCTCTGCCGTTAAATGGATGTATGCCATTGAAGCGTGTCTGTCGTTAACGTTGCTCTATCCTATCGCCCGCTGGAGTGAAAAGCATTTTCGTCTGGAACACCGGTTGATGGCTGGGCTGTTGATAATGTCATTAAGCATGATGCCGGTGGGCATGGTCAGCGGCCTGCAACAACTTTTCACCCTGATTTGTCTGTTTTATATCGGGTCGATCATTGCCGAGCCTGCGCGTGAAACCTTAAGTGCTTCGCTGGCGGACGCAAGAGCTCGCGGCAGCTATATGGGGTTTAGCCGTCTGGGTCTGGCGATTGGTGGCGCTATTGGTTATATCGGTGGCGGCTGGCTGTTTGACCTGGGCAAATCGGCGCACCAGCCAGAGCTTCCGTGGATGATGCTGGGAATTATTGGCATCTTCACTTTCCTTGCGCTGGGTTGGCAGTTTAGTCAAAAACGCGCCGCGCGTCGTTTGCTGGAACGCGACGCCTGATTTGATACTCCCCCCTGACTCCTCCATACTGAAAGTGAACTGACAGCCAAATGGAGGAGTCACGTGAAGCTATACATTTACGATCACTGCCCTTACTGCCTCAAAGCCCGCATGATTTTCGGCCTGAAAAATATCCCCGTCGAATTACATGTTCTGCTCAACGACGACGCAGAAACACCCACCCGGATGGTCGGTCAAAAACAGGTTCCCATTCTGCAAAAAGATGACAGCCGCTATATGCCAGAAAGCATGGATATCGTTCACTATGTCGATAAACTCGACGGCAAACCGTTACTGACCGGCAAACGTTCCCCTGCCATTGAAGAGTGGCTGCGCAAAGTCAATGGCTACGCCAACAAACTGCTGTTGCCGCGTTTTGCCAAATCGGCATTTGATGAGTTTTCTACTCCCGCCGCGCGCAAATATTTCGTCGACAAGAAAGAGGCCAGCGCGGGTAATTTTGCCGACCTGCTGGCCCACTCTGACGGTCTGATTAAGAATATCAGCGATGATTTGCGTGCGCTGGACAAACTGATCGTCAAACCGAACGCCGTGAATGGCGAACTTTCGGAAGATGATATTCAGCTATTTCCGCTACTGCGTAATCTGACGCTGGTAGCCGGAATCAACTGGCCAAGCCGCGTTGCTGATTACCGCGATAATATGGCGAAACAGACACAAATCAATTTGTTATCATCAATGGCGATTTAATCCTGACCCGCCGCGGCAGCCTGTATTCGCGGGTTGCCGCCGTTTTCAGTTTTTTCTGCTGGCGAGTTTATCGCTGGTGACACATGCTGCGTTGTGTCAGGATATTGACGCAGATTTCATGTCGAGGACTACCATGAACAAGTTTTTATTTGCCGCTGCATTGATCGTCAGTGGCCTGCTCGTTGGCTGTAATCAACTCACCCAATACACCATCACCGAACAAGAAATTAACCAGTCGCTTGCGAAACATAATAATTTCTCAAAAGATATCGGTTTACCCGGCGTGGCTGACGCCCATATTGTTCTGACAAACTTGACCAGCCAAATTGGTCGCGAAGAGCCGAATAAGGTTACCCTAACCGGAGACGCCAATCTGGACATGAACTCCCTGTTCGGTAGTCAGAAAGCGACCATGAAACTGAAGCTGAAAGCGCTGCCCGTGTTTGATAAAGAAAAAGGTGCGATCTTCCTGAAAGAGATGGAAGTGGTCGATGCGACGGTACAACCGGAAAAAATGCAAACGGTGATGCAAACGTTGCTTCCCTATTTGAACCAGGCATTACGCAATTACTTTAACCAGCAACCTGCTTACGTCCTGCGCGAAGATGGCAGTCAGGGCGAAGCAATGGCGAAAAAACTGGCGAAAGGCATTGAAGTGAAGCCAGGCGAAATTGTCATTCCGTTTACGGATTAATGACGAGGGCGCATTCGCGCCCTTTATTTTTCGTGCAAAGGAAAACGTTTCCGCTTATCCTTTGTGTCCGGCAAAAACATCCCTTCAGCCGGAGCATAGAGATTAATGACTGCACCATCCCAGGTATTAAAGATCCGCCGCCCAGACGACTGGCACCTTCACCTCCGCGATGGCGACATGTTAAAAACTGTCGTGCCGTATACCAGCGAAATTTATGGACGGGCTATCGTAATGCCCAATCTGGCTCCGCCCGTGACCACCGTTGAGGCTGCCGTGGCGTATCGCCAGCGTATTCTTGATGCCGTACCTGCCGGGCACGATTTCACCCCATTGATGACCTGTTATTTAACAGATTCGCTGGATCCTAATGAGCTGGAGCGCGGATTTAACGAAGGCGTGTTCACCGCTGCAAAACTTTACCCGGCAAACGCAACCACTAACTCCAGCCACGGCGTTACGTCAGTTGACGCAATCATGCCGGTACTTGAGCGCATGGAAAAAATCGGTATGCCGCTACTGGTGCATGGTGAAGTGACACATGCAGATATCGACATTTTTGATCGTGAAGCGCGCTTTATAGAAAGCGTGATGGAACCGCTGCGCCAGCGCCTGACTGCACTGAAAGTCGTTTTTGAACACATCACCACCAAAGACGCAGCCGACTATGTCCGTGACGGAAATGAACGGCTGGCTGCCACCATCACTCCGCAGCATCTGATGTTTAACCGCAACCATATGCTGGTTGGTGGCGTGCGTCCGCACCTGTATTGTTTACCCATCCTCAAACGCAATATTCACCAACAGGCATTGCGTGAACTGGTCGCCAGCGGTTTTAATCGAGTATTCCTCGGTACGGATTCTGCGCCACATGCACGTCATCGCAAAGAGAGCAGTTGCGGCTGCGCGGGCTGCTTCAACGCCCCAACCGCGCTGGGCAGTTACGCTACCGTCTTTGAAGAGATGAATGCTCTGCAGCACTTTGAAGCATTCTGTTCTGTAAACGGCCCGCAGTTCTATGGCTTGCCGGTCAACGACACATTCATCGAACTGGTACGTGAAGAGCAACAGGTTGCTGAAAGCATCGCACTGACTGATGACACCCTGGTGCCATTCCTCGCCGGGGAAACGGTACGCTGGTCCGTTAAACAATAAAAATCGTAGCTTCCTGTTGTCATTAGGTTATTTTACCTGTATAAATAACCAGTATATTCAACAGGGGGCTATTATGCGAATTGAAGTCACCATAGCGAAAACTTCTCCATTGCCAGCTGGGGCTATTGACGCCCTGGCTGGCGAACTTTCCCGCCGTATTCAGTATGCGTTTCCTGATAATGAAGGCCACGTATCGGTACGTTATGCCGCAGCGAATAATTTATCGGTTATTGGCGCAACAAAAGAAGATAAACAGCGCATTAGCGAAATTCTCCAGGAAACGTGGGAAAGCGCCGATGACTGGTTTGTCAGCGAATAATATGCAGTGATTTTTGTTTTTGCCGGGTCGCCCCGGCTTTTTTATTTTACTTACGAATTTTGAGTACAAAATTTCTACACTTCCTCAAAATAATTGCACAATATGCTAAAAAAATATGAATGACATGCTGTTTTATTGTTCATATAAATCTTAAAAGCAGAAATTTATCTGTTCCCCCCTTTAAAAATTCGGTGAATACCCTTACTTATTGGTATACTGAAGTTGCTTCAGATAAAAACGCATTGAACCTCGAATAACGTTGTCTAGTAACACGAATTAGGGGGCCATGATGGAAAAAAATAATGAAGTCATTCAGACTCATCCGCTCGTAGGGTGGGACATCAGCACCGTTGATAGCTATGATGCGCTGATGTTGCGTTTGCACTACCAGACCCCAAATAAGTCCGAGCAGGAAGGGACTGAAGTTGGTCAGACGCTCTGGTTAACCACTGATGTTGCCAGACAATTTATTTCGATATTAGAAGCAGGAATCGCCAAAATTGAATCCGGTGATTTCCCGGTAAACGAGTATCGGCGTCATTAACATGACATGACCATCCACCCAAAAGGCACCTCACCGGTGCCTTTACCATTTCTGGGTTGTATATCTGCATTCAGTTAATTACTCTGCTTAAACCATGAGAGCAGAGAGAAAAAAATGAAATACGATCTCATCATTATTGGCAGCGGTTCCGTAGGCGCTGCCGCCGGGTATTATGCAACCCGCGCCGGTTTAAACGTGCTAATGACCGACGCCCATATGCCACCGCATCAACACGGCAGCCACCACGGCGATACGCGATTAATTCGCCATGCTTATGGTGAAGGCGAAAAGTATGTCCCACTGGTACTCCGCGCGCAAACACTGTGGGATGAGCTCTCCCGCCACAACGAAGATGATCCCATTTTTGTACGCTCTGGTGTCATTAACCTCGGCCCGGCTGACTCCGCATTTCTCGCCAACGTCGCCCACAGCGCCGAACAGTGGCAACTCAACGTCGAAAAGCTCGACGCGCAAGGGATTATGGCCCGCTGGCCAGAAATACGCGTCCCGGACAACTACATCGGCTTATTTGAGACTGATTCCGGTTTTTTGCGCAGCGAACTGGCGATTAAAACCTGGATCCAACTGGCGAAGGAAGCGGGCTGTGCGCAGCTGTTCAACTGCCCGGTCACCGCAATTCGTCATGACGATGATGGCGTAACTATTGAAACGGCTGACGGAGAGTATCAGGCGAAAAAAGCGATTGTCTGCGCGGGAACATGGGTAAAAGACCTGCTCCCGGAGCTGCCTGTCCAGCCCGTACGCAAAGTATTTGCCTGGTATCAGGCCGATGGTCGCTATAGCGTGAAGAATAAATTCCCGGCGTTTACCGGTGAACTGCCCAATGGCGATCAATATTATGGTTTTCCGGCAGAAAACGACGCGTTGAAGATTGGCAAACATAACGGAGGCCAGGTTATCCATTCAGCGGATGAACGTGTTCCGTTTGCGGAAGTGGTCAGCGATGGTTCGGAAGCCTTCCCGTTCTTGCGCAATGTCTTGCCGGGTATCGGTTGCTGCCTGTACGGCGCTGCCTGCACCTATGATAATTCGCCTGACGAAGATTTTATTATCGATACCCTACCCGGTCACGATAATACACTGCTCATTACCGGCCTGAGCGGGCACGGTTTTAAATTTGCGTCTGTTTTAGGGGAAATAGCTGCCGATTTTGCGCAAGACAAAAAAAGCGATTTTGATTTAACGCCATTCAGGCTTTCCCGCTTCCAATAATCATCATTACGGCCTCCAGAATGAGGCCGTTTTTACAGGAGTATTTAATGCGTCGGCTGTTGCACTATCTCATCAATAATATTCGCGAGCATCTGATGCTTTATCTTTTTCTCTGGGGATTGTTGGCAATTATGGATCTGATCTATGTGTTTTATTTTTAGTTTTCCGCACTGACATAAACTGACAAATATTTAATCTCCCTTTCATTTAGCGTGAAAAATTGAATGAGATTATTCCTGCTTCTACAGCACTCACCAGACATCTCTGATGCTGAACCCACTAAACTTATGAAGATTCTTTCATTATTAATTCAAAATTATTGAAATAAAAATAAATATCATTCAATTTGTTATTTTTGTGTTGCAATTCATTCTCCGACACGCCATTTTCTTTCTCTCGCAAATTCGTTTTGGATGCACTTATGTCATTCACAAATACCCCTGAACGCTATGGTGTTATATCTGCGGCCTTCCATTGGCTAAGCGCAATTATTGTCTACGGCATGTTTGCTTTAGGTCTGTGGATGGTCACGCTCAGTTATTACGATGGCTGGTATCACAAAGCACCCGAACTGCATAAAAGCATCGGTATTTTGTTAATGATGGGGCTGGTTATTCGCGTTCTGTGGCGTGTCATATCTCCACCGCCGGGTCCGCTGCCGAGTTATTCGCCCATGACTCGTCTTGCCGCAAGAGCTGGACATCTCGCATTGTACCTATTGCTTTTCGCCATCGGCATCAGCGGCTATCTGATCTCAACTGCCGATGGTAAACCGATCAGCGTTTTTGGCTGGTTTGACGTCCCCGCGACCCTTGCCGATGCTGGCGCACAGGCAGACTTTGCCGGTGCCCTGCATTTTTGGCTCGCGTGGAGCGTCGTAGTACTGTCCGTTATGCACGGATTTATGGCCCTGAAGCATCATTTCATCGATAAAGACGACACTCTGAAGCGCATGCTGGGAAAGTCGTCATCTGACTATGGAGTATAAAAAATGAAAAAAAGCCTGCTTGGTTTAACCTTCGCGTCCCTGATGTTCTCTGCCGGTTCAGCGGTTGCCGCCGATTACAAAATTGACAAAGAAGGTCAGCACGCCTTTGTTAATTTCCGCATCCAGCACCTTGGCTATAGCTGGTTATACGGCACCTTTAAAGATTTCGACGGTACTTTTACCTTTGACGAAAAAAATCCGGCTGCCGATAAAGTGAATGTGACAATTAACACCACCAGCGTCGATACTAATCACGCCGAACGCGATAAACATCTTCGCAGTGCAGATTTCCTCAATACCGCAAAATATCCACAGGCAACATTCACCTCCACCAGCGTGAAGAAAGACGGTGACGAACTGGATATTACCGGCGATCTGACGCTGAATGGCGTAACCAAACCCGTCACGCTGGAAGCGAAATTAATTGGTCAGGGCGACGACCCATGGGGTGGTAAACGTGCAGGCTTCGAGGCCGAAGGCAAAATTAAGCTCAAGGACTTCAATATCAAGACAGATTTAGGTCCAGCTTCTCAGGAAGTGGATCTGATTATTTCAGTGGAAGGCGTACAGCAGAAGTAAGCGTGAAATGTTGCCGGATGGCACGCATCCGGCAATGATATTTATTCTGTTGGATCAGGAATGCACAGTGTTGTATTCAGACGTCCACGAGACTTATTAAAGATCTTATTGCCATTTTCACGTCCTGCCCGACGGCGTCGCTGTTCTTCTGGCGGTAACGCGCTTTCTTCGCAGCAAATCTCACTACAACAACCTTTGTATTTTTCCGCGCATACTGGACACTGAATAAACAGCAGGTGGCAGCCATCATTTTTACAGTTGGTATGGCTGTCGCACGGCGCGCCGCACTGGTGGCAATGCGCGATAATCTCATCCGATATACGTTCGCCCATCCGCTCGTCAAAAACAAAATTTTTGCCAATAAAACGCACCGGCAAGCCCTGCTCGCGCGCCTTACGGGCGTATTCAATAATTCCGCCCTCGATATGCCAGACTTTGTTGAATCCGTTATGTTTCATCCAGGCACTGGCCTTTTCACAACGAATGCCGCCGGTGCAGTACATGACGATTTTTTTATCTTTATGTGCCTGCATCATCTCGACTGCTTTTGGCAGCTGCTCACGGAAGGTATCTGCCGGAATTTCGAGCGCGTTTTCAAAGTGCCCCACTTCATACTCATAGTGGTTACGCATGTCGATAAATAGTGCATCGGGATCGTCAAGCATGGCGTTCACTTCCGCCGCTTGCAGATACTCACCAACATTGCTGGCATCAAAGTGAGGATCGTCAATACCGTCGGCAACAATGCGATCGCGTACCTTCATGCGCAGTACCCAGAAGGATTTCCCGTCATCATCCAACGCGATATTCAGGCGTAAACCCTCTAAAGCCGGGTCGAAGGCATAGAGCTGCGCGCGAAATGTTTCAACATTGCTCGCAGGTACGCTGATTTGCGCGTTAATGCCCTCATGCGCCAGATACACTCGCCCAAAAACATTCAGCGCGGTAAACAGCTGATATAAAGCGTCACGGGTCGCCTTAGGATCGGCGATGTGGAAATACTTGTAAAACGAAATGGTGGTTCGCGGTTCGCTCTCAGCCAACATTTTGGCTTTTAGCGCGTCGTTGGAAATGCGGTTGTGTAACACTGGCATGGTGTACGGTTCCTGCGAGATGGGAAAGTAAAAATCCGCGGCATGATATAGCAATTATCGATAATTAACATCCACACATTTTACGCTACATTTGCGCATTAAAAATTATTTGTTATTTACAAGCGCGGCAATTTCGCCCAGTCTTCAGCCACAAATTTTGGTTGCGGGCGAAAAAATGCGACAATACATACAATTGCCCGAATAGGTTGAAAAACAGGATTGATATGACGAATCTACCCAAGTTCTCCACCGCACTGCTTCATCCGCGTTATTGGTTAACCTGGTTGGGTATTGGCGTACTTTGGTTAGTCGTGCAATTGCCCTACCCGGTTATCTACCGCCTCGGTTGTGGATTAGGAAAACTGGCGTTACGTTTTATGAAACGACGCGCAAAAATTGTGCATCGCAACCTGGAACTGTGCTTCCCGGAAATGAGCGAACAAGAACGCCGTAAAATGGTGGTGAAGAATTTCGAATCCGTTGGCATGGGCCTGATGGAAACCGGCATGGCGTGGTTCTGGCCGGACCGCCGAATCGCCCGCTGGACGGAAGTGATCGGCATGGAACACATTCGTGACGTGCAGGCGCAAAAACGCGGCATCCTGTTAGTTGGCATCCATTTTCTGACACTGGAGCTGGGTGCGCGGCAGTTTGGTATGCAGGAACCGGGTATTGGCGTTTATCGCCCGAACGATAATCCACTGATTGACTGGCTACAAACCTGGGGCCGTTTGCGCTCAAATAAATCGATGCTCGACCGCAAAGATTTAAAAGGCATGATTAAAGCCCTGAAAAAAGGCGAAGTGGTCTGGTACGCACCGGATCATGATTACGGCCCGCGCTCAAGCGTTTTCGTCCCGTTGTTTGCCGTTGAGCAGGCTGCGACCACGACCGGAACCTGGATGCTGGCACGGATGTCCGGCGCATGTCTGGTGCCCTTCGTTCCACGCCGTAAGCCAGATGGCAAAGGGTATCAATTGATTATGCTGCCGCCAGAGTGTTCTCCGCCACTGGATGATGCCGAAACTACCGCCGCGTGGATGAACAAAGTGGTCGAAAAATGCATCATGATGGCACCAGAGCAGTATATGTGGTTACACCGTCGCTTTAAAACACGCCCGGAAGGCGTTCCTTCACGCTATTAAATCTCCCATGCCGGATGCTTCAGAATGGCATCCGGCATTACCACAGCAAATCCCCCTGATTTAGCGATAAAAGCTCTCTGGATTGCGCCCCCTGGAAGTCGGGCGCATAATTAGTGTGCTTATCTTTTCTTCTTATGTTCACCGCGCCTGGCGCACCAACAGCGGATTGCTATGTCACCCTGTGAAAATGACACCCCTATAAACTGGAAACGAAACCTGATCGTCGCCTGGCTAGGCTGTTTTCTTACCGGTGCCGCCTTCAGTCTGGTAATGCCCTTCTTACCCCTCTACGTTGAGCAGCTTGGCGTTACCGGTCACTCCGCCCTGAATATGTGGTCCGGTATTGTCTTCAGCATTACATTTTTATTTTCGGCCATCGCCTCACCGTTTTGGGGTGGACTCGCCGACCGTAAAGGCCGAAAACTCATGCTATTACGCTCTGCCCTCGGCATGGGCATCGTGATGGTGTTGATGGGGCTGGCACAAAATATCTGGCAGTTTTTGATCCTGCGGGCGCTTCTTGGGTTACTTGGCGGATTTGTCCCCAACGCTAATGCTCTTATCGCCACACAAGTACCGCGTAATAAAAGCGGCTGGGCGCTGGGTACGCTCTCCACAGGCGGCGTTAGTGGTGCGTTGCTCGGCCCAATGGCTGGCGGCCTGCTCGCCGATAGCTACGGCTTACGTCCGGTATTCTTTATTACCGCCAGTGTGCTCATACTCTGCTTTTTCGTCACCCTGTTTTGCATCAGAGAAAAATTCCAGCCGGTCAGCAAAAAAGAGATGCTGCACATGCGGGAAGTGGTGACATCACTTAAAAACCCGAAACTGGTACTCAGCCTGTTTGTCACTACGTTAATCATCCAGGTGGCGACGGGCTCAATTGCCCCCATTCTGACGCTGTATGTCCGCGAACTGGCGGGTAACGTCAGTAACGTCGCCTTTATCAGTGGCATGATCGCCTCGGTGCCAGGCGTGGCGGCTCTGCTAAGTGCACCACGACTCGGCAAACTTGGCGATCGAATCGGACCCGAAAAGATCCTGATTACAGCGCTGATCTTTTCTGTACTGCTGTTGATCCCAATGTCTTACGTTCAGACGCCATTGCAACTTGGGATTTTACGTTTTTTGCTCGGTGCCGCCGATGGTGCACTACTCCCCGCCGTACAGACACTGTTGGTTTACAACTCGAGCAACCAGATCGCCGGGCGTATCTTCAGCTATAACCAATCGTTTCGTGATATTGGCAACGTTACCGGACCATTGATGGGAGCAGCGATTTCAGCGAACTACGGTTTCAGAGCGGTATTTCTCGTCACCGCTGGCGTAGTGTTATTCAACGCAGTCTATTCATGGAACAGTCTACGTCGTCGTCGAATACCCCAGGTATCGAACTGATTTTTCGCCTTTCATACTTGCAAAAGCGGAGAATCAGCTATCCTTTTCCCTGAAACCTCATCAACTCAAAGGGAGAATCGTGATGACCATGTACGCAACGCTTGAAGAAGCCATTGACGCTGCACGCGAAGAATTTCTTGCAGACAACCCCGGCATCGACGCCGAAGATGCGAATGTGCAACAGTTCAATGCCCAAAAATACGTTTTGCAGGACGGCGACATCATGTGGCAAGTTGAGTTTTTTGCCGACGAAGGGGAAGAAGGTGAATGTTTACCTATGCTTAGCGGTGAAGCCGCGCAAAGTGTTTTTGATGGCGACTATGATGAGATAGAGATACGCCAGGAGTGGCAGGAAGAGAATACATTACATGAATGGGACGAGGGGGAATTTCAGCTTGAGCCACCGCTGGATACCGAGGAAGGACGCGCAGCAGCTGATGAGTGGGATGAACGTTAATCACTCATACGGGCCATGATGAATGTCGATCGGCAGCAGTAAAGTATCAAAAACCAGAGAGAATGGCAGATCAAGGATCGTGACATAACGCCATGCGGAGTCACGCACATCCCATTGCACACCGGGATAATATTGGTTGCCATGCCCCTGCCCCGGTATAGTGCGACTAATAATGCTGCCACAGCCACTCAGCAAGGTCACCATGATGCTCACCACAATTAAACGCATTTGATACCTCTTTCGTAAAAAAATACCGGCATAACGCCGGTATTTTTATTGGCTCGTTGTTTTTGCCGGATGCGGCGTGAACGCCTTATCCGACCCACAAAGTCTTGCAAAATCAATAAATTGCAGGAACGATGTAGGCCTGATAAGCGTAGCGCATCAGGCAACTACGTTTTTATTGCGAAGCCGCATCCGGTTTACGCAATGCCAGTGGATTGAGCTTTATCCCTTCGTAATAACTCACCCATGAAGAATATCTCTCCGGGGAATTCCAGACACGGAAATGCAGACGGGCCATCGTCACCGGATCGCTTAGCAGCACCAGGCGACGATCGCGATTCAGCTTCTCTGGCGTCTCGTTCAGCGCCTGTTCAACGTGGCGGTCACGGGCGATTTCCAGCACCTTACTGGCGCGGTGACGCGCGGTCGCCATTGCGGTTGCCAGAGCGTTAAATGACGGGTTAAACACTGCGTGCATAAAGCCATCATCAAGGGAGCGTTGACGATTCATCTCAAGGAACCGATCGGTATCAACCAGCACCTGCGGCGGCGAATACTCTTCCGGGATCAGGAACAGTTTCCAGCGTTTGGTGCGCAGACCAACGGTGGCACGGCTGGAAATCACCGAAACAAACGGTGACAGGATCAACGAGAAGACAATCGGTGCCAGCCAGAACAGGAAACGCAGATCCAGCCACGCCATCCCAACAGCCCACACTAACCCTAACAGCAGCTGTGAGCCGTGGCGTTTGAACGCTTCACCCCAGGAAGTGGAGTCATCATCACGCTGCGGTGAATTCCACACCACTTCCCAGCCAAGGAACGCGCTGACAACGAAGACCGTATGGAACAGCATGCGTACCGGAGCCAGCAGCACGGAAAAAAGCACTTCCAGCAGCAACGATAATGTAACGCGCCAGAAGCCGCCGTATTCTTTCGTTCCTTTGCACCAGATAAGCAAAATGCTCAATAACTTCGGCAGGAACAACAGCACCATGGTCGAAGCAAAAAGTGCAATCGCCAGCTCAGGACGCCACTGCGGCCACACTGGGAACAACTGCCGTGGTTGCAGGAAGTATTGCGGTTCGGTCAACGCATGCACTACCTGCAATGCAGTAGAGAGCGCGAGGAACATAAACCACAGCGGAGCGGAGAGATAAGACATCACGCCCGTCAGGAACACCGCACGGTGAACCGGGTGCATACCCTTCACCAGGAACAGACGGAAGTTCATCAGGTTACCGTGGCACCATCGGCGGTCACGTTTTAGCTCATCAAGCAAGTTAGGCGGCAATTCTTCATAAGAACCCGGGAGATCGTAAGCAATCCAGACCCCCCAACCTGCACGGCGCATCAACGCCGCTTCCACGAAGTCATGTGACAGGATTGAACCGGCAAAGGAACCTTCGCCCGGCAGCGGAGCCAGTGCGCAGTGCTCGATAAACGGTTTCACGCGGATAATCGCGTTATGTCCCCAGTAGTGCGACTCGCCAAGTTGCCAGAAGTGCAAACCGGCTGTAAACAGTGGCCCATACACGCGGGTCGCGAACTGCTGACAGCGCGCATACAGCGTATCCATACCGGACGCTTTCGGCGACGACTGAATGATCCCGGCGTTCGGGTTGGCTTCCATCAGGCGCACCAGCCCGCACAAACAATCACCGGTCATTACCGAGTCAGCATCCAGCACCACCATGTAGCTGTACTGGCTGCCCCAGCGACGGCAGAAGTCATCGATATTACCGCTTTTACGCTTCACGCGGCGACGGCGGCGGCGATAGAAAATCTGACCTTCGCCACCGACTTCAGCGATAAGCTCCATCCAGGCTTTTTGCTCTGCGACGCAGATATCCGGGTTATAACTGTCACTAAGAATGTAGACATCAAAGTGTTTGGCATTCCCGGTGGCTTTTACTGATTCCCACGTTGCACGCAGGCCAGCAAAAACACGGTTCACGTCTTCGTTACAGATAGGCATGATCAACGCCGTGCGATGCTCCGGGTTTAATGGTTCATCGCCAACTGTTGACGCAGATATACTGTATTTATCGCGACCAATAAGCAGTTGCAGGAAGCCCATTAACGCCGTCCAGAATCCGGCGGACACCCAACAGAACAGTACCGCAAAGAGGATCAGGATACCGGTTTGCAGCATATAAGGCAGAAGCTGCATAAAGGAAACCCACAAATCCTGACCAACCATATCCATAGGATTAATCAGCGCCCAACCCTGATAAGGAAGAATGGTCTTCATATACCAGGTCGCGACGACAGTTTGCGCGAGCGTCAGGATCAACAGAATGTAACGGCGGATGGTACCGACGGTACGCCACTTTTGCTCGCTCTCCTGCTCTTCTTTGGTCAAACGAGCCAGATAGCGCGGCGTGACATCGCGTCCACGCAGGCGATCCCAGAAACGGCCTACCGGGTTGGTACGCCACGGGTCGGGAAACATCGAGGAGCGTTTTGCTTCTGGCATCGCCTTCAGCTGATCGCGCCCTTCGTCGTCTTTAATTAACTGTCCATCAGCAAGTGAATCTGGCCAGGCTTGTTCCAGACGCGCCTTTACCGAGCCTTGCGGGGAATCATCCTCCCGCGCCCAGGTGCGGTGTTCGGCATCCAGCGCCTGATGAACGGCGCGGATATCAGTCTTCGGCAATGCCGCTTTCTCGCTTGCGGCGATGGGCATTGCGTCAATGTACTCAGTTGTCTTATTCATTGGCAGGTAACTGGTAGCTCCAGGTTTCACTCAACGTCTGATCGGCATTCACCAGCGCAGCACGCATTTCAGTGGTTTTCTTGGCATCTTTCACTTTCACACGCATCACCAGACGCCAGCCTTTGGTAACCGGGTTATAGCGCACCGTGCTTTCAACTATCTCACCATTATCACCAATGCTGGTTTGCGCTGTGACCGGGGTATCCTCTGGCAGTTTTTTCATCTCTGCGCCGGTAAAATCGACCACAAAGGCGATAGTACCGTCAGGCTGGCGAATCAGGTTCGACTGCTTCACATCCCCCGTTGAACGACGCGTTTGTTGCACCCATGCGTTATCTGGCGCATGCAGTTTGTCTTCATCACGGCTGAAGGTGATGGTGTATTTAAAGTTCATCTCTTTACCCGGCTCCGGCAGCTGATCCGGCGTCCAGTAAGCGACGATGTTATCGTTGGTTTCATCGTTGGTTGGAATTTCCACCAGCTCAACGCTGCCTTTACCCCACTCCCCTTTCGGAGTCACCCATGCGCTTGGACGGAGATCGTAACGATCATCGAGATCTTCAAAGCGGGAGAAATCACGACCGCGCTGCAACAGACCAAAGCCTTGCGGGTTTTCCATGGAGAAGCTGCTGACCGCTAAATGTTTCGGGTTATTCAACGGACGCCAGATCCATTCGCCATTACCGGCATGGATAGAGAGACCGTTAGAGTCGTGCAACTCCGGACGATAGTTATTTGCAGGCGACGGTTGGTTCGGCCCAAACAGGAACATACTGGTTAACGGTGCAACCCCCAGTTTGCCGACTTTATCGCGCAGATAGATTTTCGACTGCACATCCACAACCGTGTCACGCCCTGGCATAACCACGAATTTGTAAGCACCTGTCGCACGCGGCGAGTCAAGCAATGCATAGATGGTTAAACGTTTATCAGTCGGTTTTGGACGCTCGATCCAGAACTCTTTGAAGCGCGGAAATTCTTCACCCGATGGCAAGGCGGTATCAATTGCCAGGCCGCGGGCAGAAAGGCCATAAACCTGACCTGCACCAATCACGCGGAAATAGCTGGCCCCGAGCATGCTGACGATTTCATCGTTTTTATCTTTGCTGTTGATCGGGTAAAGCACTTTAAAACCGGCAAAGCCAAGGTCTTTTACCGTATCTTTGTCATGCTGAACATCGCCGAAAGTGAAATAATCCGGGCTGTATTTGATTCGTTTGACTGCGGTGGCAGTCACTTCATTTATTTTGACCGGGGTATCGAAGTACATACCCTGATGGTAGAACTCGAGTTTGAATGGGGTCTTCAGATTGTTCCAGTACGCTTTGTCATGATTAAACTGGATCTGCTGATAGTCCGCGTATTTCATATCGCGGAAAACGGAGGGCAAGTTGCTTTTGGGCGTCTCGTAGCCTTTCCCGGCTAAAGATTGAGCTTGCTTTGCGACATCATCAATACTGAAAGCCCAGCTTGAAGATGTATACAGGGTTAACATTACTGCAGCACTCAACCAACGCATTTTCATCATTTGTAGTTTATGTTTCATAATTAGTAAGCACTTCCCCCTTTGTGTGCTTATATCGATCCGATCTATTTTAATGGATAACCAGCCATTCCGACAACAGAATCCCGGTATCGTTCAGCACGCTGGCTCATGGATTAAGCACCTGATTGCAACCGTTTTCACTTTCCGTGCTTCTCCTAAAGACAGAAGCATCGACTTCGTGTAGGGTTTGCCAGCAAATTTATTTATCAACCGTCTTACAGACGCTTCCATTCTGGTTAGTGGTAGCGATGATGCTATGCATAAAAACCTTGAAGCCTGCGCCTGGCGCGGTCAGGTCGGTGTCACTATGGCAACAAGCCTAAAGGCATAACCCGACAGGGATAAGACGAAAAATCCGAGATTAGTTAACCATATATGAACCCAGTACCCGCGCAACGTGAATATTTCCTCGACTCCATCCGCGCCTGGCTGATGTTGTTAGGGATACCTTTTCATATTTCTTTAATCTATTCGAGCCATACATGGCATGTGAATAGCGCCGAACCATCATTGTGGCTGACCCTTTTTAATGACTTCATCCACTCGTTCCGCATGCAGGTATTTTTCGTTATATCCGGCTACTTTTCCTACATGCTTTTTTTACGCTATCCCTTGAAAAAATGGTGGAAAGTACGTGTCGAACGTGTAGGTATCCCGATGTTAACAGCCATCCCCCTACTGACATTACCGCAATTTATTATGCTGCAATATGTCAAAGGAAAAGCGGAAAGTTGGCCTGGGCTGTCATTGTATGACAAATATAATACGTTGGCCTGGGAATTAATATCACACCTGTGGTTTTTACTGGTGTTAGTGGTCATGACGACGCTGTGCGTATGGATATTTAAGCGCATCAGAAATAATTTAGAAAATTCTGATAAAACGAATAAAAAATTCTCGATGGTAAAACTATCGGTGATTTTTTTATGCCTCGGCATCGGTTATGCGGTAATAAGAAGAACGATTTTTATTGTGTATCCGCCCATTCTGAGTAATGGCATGTTCAATTTTATTGTCATGCAAACGCTGTTTTATTTGCCGTTCTTTATCCTCGGCGCACTGGCTTTCATTTTCCCTCATCTTAAAGCCTTGTTTACCACGCCGTCTCGTGGCTGTACCCTTGCAGCAGCATTGGCGTTTGTCGCTTATTTACTCAACCAGCGCTATGGCAGTGGCGATGCCTGGATGTACGAAACCGAGTCGGTGATCACCATGGTCCTCGGTCTGTGGATGGTGAATGTGGTCTTCTCCTTTGGCCACCGTTTGCTTAACTTCCAGTCAGCGCGGGTGACTTATTTTGTTAACGCATCGCTGTTTATCTATCTGGTTCACCACCCGTTAACGCTGTTTTTCGGCGCATACATTACACCGCACATCACCTCCAACTGGCTTGGTTTTCTCTGTGGCCTGATATTTGTAGTAGGGATTGCGATAATTCTGTATGAAATTCATTTGCGCATCCCGTTACTGAAGTTTTTGTTCTCTGGTAAACCGGTTGTTAAGCGTGAGAACGATAAAGCACCAGCCCGTTAAGCCACATTTACAATAACCATTCCACGGGCAATATCGACGCCAGTCTGACCATAACCCGCTTCCAGAAACTGGTGGCGGGTTCTTTTTTGAGAATAATCTCTTTCTTTGCATGACGATCAACCCAGTTGATCCGTCCCCACCTGTCCAGACGGAGCTGCCAGGCCGCATCATACTGGCTCTGAATAAAGCGTTTATCAATTAACTGTGCCAGCGTTTCGCTCTCTATCACGAAGCCCATTTCAGTATTGAGCAATGTTGAACGCGGATCGAAATTGAAAGAGCCGATAAACACCGTTTTACCATCGATGCTAAAGGTTTTAGCATGCAGGCTGGCTCCGGAATTACCGGTTATGCCGCGATCGTGTAACGTACTACTTTGTTCACGCGTCGGCTTGAGTTCATATAATTCCACGCCATAGCGGAGCAATTTTTTGCGCCAGCGCGCGTATCCGGCATGGACGACAGCAACATCGTTAGCGGCAAGAGAATTGGTTAGGATCGCAATCTTTACCCCTTTTCTCACCATCCGTAAGAGTTGCGCCACACCTGCGCGTGTCGGTACAAAATAGGAAGAGATAATATCGATGCGTTCACTGGGTGAGCCCATGATATCGAACAGGCGCTGCGGTAACAGTGAATGCCGTTTTGCCTTGCCCTCCCCTTTCGCCGGATCATCACTTAATAAACGTGTCTTCGCCCAGATAAGCGGCAATGTTCCATCAACCAGATGATTTATAAATGGACTGGATTCCATTTTGCGTAAATAACGATGCGTCATGGCATCGTTATGCCAGGAGGCGGGTAACTCGATGCGATCCGCCATTTCACCCTCCGGGACATCCAGCACCTGCTGTAAGGGTGAAACCGATTTGCAATACCAGTAGCGGGCGAAATCATCGGCAACGTCCTCTACCACGGGTCCTATTGCCATGACATCTAAATCCGAAAAAAGTGGCTCCTCCCCTGCTCCAAAATAGGCATCACCAATATTTCGTCCTCCCACCAGGGTCACCACGCCATCGACAGTGAAACTTTTATTGTGCATACGGCGATTAAGACGGGAAAAGTCGGTGATATAACCAAGCGGACGCAGCAAGCGAAACGAGAAAGGATTAAAAAGCCGGACTTCAATGCGTGGATGACTGTCAAGCAAGCGTAAAATGTCGTCAAGTCCGGGCGTATTGTTGTCGTCCAGCAACAAACGGACGCGAACGCCACGCTTTGCTGCGGCTAACAGGGCGGAAAACAGTAACCGACCCGACATATCGTCCTGCCAGATGTAATACTGAACATCGAGCGTATGCTCTGCCATTTCGGCCAGACGATACCGGGCGGCAAACGCATCCAGACTTTTCTCCAGAGGAAAAAGGCCACACTGACCGGGATGTTGCGAACACAGTGGCAGCACCGCGCTCGCCAGCCGGGGCAAATCATTCATCTCCTTGTTGGGTAAGGAGTCTTTCGTAGAGGTGGGCGTTTTCTTCATCATAACAGACAAAGTATACCTGTTCGGGTAAAGCGTGACGGGTAATAAATTCTGAAACGGTTTTTACTGCGATTTCAGCCGCTGCCGCACGAGGGTAACCATAAACCCCAGTACTGATTGCAGGAAAAGCCACTGACGTATAGCTGTTTGCCGCCACCAGTCGTAGGCTATTGAGATAGGCATCCTGCAAAAGCTGGTCTTCGTTTTGTTCACCACCACGCCAGACTGGCCCGACGGTGTGCACTACGGCTTTAGCGGGAAGATCGCCTGCAAGCGTAATAACGGCATGCCCCGTAGGGCAATCGCCCTGCTGTTGCCTGACTTTTAAACAGGCATCCAGTAGGGCCGGACCCGCTGCGCGATGAATGGCCCCATCGACGCCGCCACCTCCCATTAATGAAGGATTAGCCGCATTCACAATCACATCAACGGCCAGTTTGGTAATATCACCCTGCACAACATGAATACGCGTTTTCATAACGCCTCCTTACACCTTCTTGTTTCTTAAGTGTACAGCAGGCTTTTTGGTTAAATCGCATTTTTCTACTCAGCAACGTGAGTTGTTCAGAAACTTAGTTATATTCGATGTTCATTACAGCCAGCTTTTTCTGTTTATCAATATACTGCACTTTTACTGAGGCTACTTGCGCGTTTTTGACATTGCCGCTCATTAACGCTTTGCTGGAATAGGTTTTTCCCGGAACAGAACCATTCTGTGGGCAGTTCATTTCTACGGGTGATGACTGGGTGCTGACGTCACATGCCGGTTCCACAATTTGGCCATAAAAATGGATCACGCCCCCTTGCGCGGTGCTTCCTGCGATGGCAATAAAAGGAAAAAACAAACTGCCGAGCATAAGAGAGTTTAAAAAAGGTCTGAACATTTATTCTATTTCCTCAATGATTAGTCATCCTTGAGGGTTGTGTTATCCATACTTTCAGGTTGGCTGATTCGCAGCAGACCATTCTCTCCAGATTCATCTTATGCTCGATATTTCAACAAATTAAGACTTTTCTGAAGAGGGCGGCCATTGTTGTGATAAATGAAGTGACTGTCCATCAGAAACAGTAACAACTATTTTCACCCGATCGTCCGGGGAAATATTTAAACTCAACTTCGTCAAAGCAATGGGTTGATTAGCAGGCAATGAAAGGGTCTTTTCTTGCTTCGTCTGACTTTGCCCTGAACTGCCTTCGCGCAGGGACAATATTTGTACTCTGCACAGACAAGATTGAGTAAGAGTGACTTCAGGAATAATGGTATACACATCCCCTTGCTGGGTCGTATTAAAGGTTATCTGACTGGAAAGTGCCGCAAGGAGTAATAACGTATTCATATTCTTCTCCCGAAAAAAAACAGGGCTTGCGCCCTGTTTCTGTAATACAAATGATGTATTAGTACTGATGAGCGGTCGCGTTGTTACCAAAGCCAACCTGAGTCACGTTGACGGAGGAGTTAGATGCAGTCTGGTCAACTGCAGCACCGTTGCCACCACCGAACTGTTTAACCGTCATTTCAGAATTTTTGCCGTTCCACTGATCAAGAGTAGCGCTGTTACCGAAGCCACGTTGGGTCAGATCGATTGAGCTGTCATCTGAGCCCTGACCAACATCTGCACCATTACCGCCGCCATGCTGGGTAATAGTCAAGTCAGAGTTACGGGCATCAGTTTGCAGAGCAAGTGCAGAGTTACCGCCACCGTACTGGTAAATGTTCAGCTCAGAATTTGGGCCGCTATTATTACCGCCACCACCGTGGTTACCGCCGCCGCCGTACTGAGGAACAACACCTGCCAGAGCGCTACCGGAGAATACGATTGCTGCAATTGCTGCTACTTTTAAAAGTTTCATGTAAAACCCCCATCGGATTGATTTAAAAGTCGAATGGAAATTAACGTTGTGTCACGCGAATAGCCATTTGCGACTGTCTCTGCACTACAATTGCCGTTTTTTGAGTACCATACTGTGTAATATTTGCTTTATTACCAGAACCTTTCTGGATAATCATCGCAGTATTACCATAAGCACCTTGCGAAATACTGGCATCGTTGGCACTGCCCGCCTGATCAATATATGCAAGGTTATAATCTCCTGTCTGGTCAATCTTTGCCCGGTTGCTACTACCTTCTTGCGCAACAACCGCCAAAAGTTTTGAGCCTCCCTGCCGTAACTGAGCACTATTATTAGTCCCAGCTTGACCAATTATGGCTGCCTGATTAAATGAAGACTTACTCAATTCATTTACCGCGAAGTTATATTCTGAATTAGCTAAATCATAACCTGCTGCGGCTGCAATCCCAGGCGCACCCAGTATTGTTAACATCATAAATAACAATTTGTTTTTCATGTTGTCACCCTGGACCTGGTCGTACATTTAAGAAATTAAATCATTTCAACTTGGTTGTTAACGCAACCTGTATTTTGTTAACGCTGCGTTACGATGGAAAGTATGTCTGCGGAAATATTTTTAATAACTCACCCGCGCGTTGTATTTTTCTTTTTTAGTTCATACCAAAGTATTAAAACCCACGTAAATACGCTGTTATCTACGCAAAAAAATATTTTGTTTTCTTTTAAATCTCCGTTTTCCGCTATCAAAAAGCACCAGACAGTCATTCTTCTTGCCCGTCGCTGATTGCTGCGATATGTCTTGCGCACAAGCCGTGACAAACCTCGTCTTTTTGCAGTAAAAAATTGTCCACGGAGGTGTGGAGAAAAAACAAGAACGTTTTACATGACGAAAGGACTACACCGAAATATTTTTTATATGCATTATTAGTAAGTTATCACCATTTGTATGATTTTTTAAAATTGTGCAATAAAAACCAAATGTACAACTTTTCTATCATTTCTAAACTTAATAAAACCTTAAGGTTAACATTTTAATATAACGAGTTACATTTAGTTACATGCTTAACACTTGATTTAAGATTTGTAATGGCTAGATTGAAATCAGATGTAATCCATTAGTTTTATATTTTACCCATTTAGGGCTGATTTATTACTACACACAGCAGTGCAACATCTGTCAGTACTTCTGGTGCTTCTATTTTAGAGGCAGCTGTCAGGTGTGCGATCAATAAAAAAAGCGGGGTTTCATCATGTTTAATGAAGTCCATAGTATTCATGGTCATACATTATTGTTGATCACTAAACCTTCTTTGCAGGCGACAGCTCTCTTGCAGCACCTTAAACAATCGCTGGCAATTACAGGAAAATTACATAATATTCAACGTTCTCTGGACGATATCTCTTCAGGCTCTATTATTCTTCTGGATATGATGGAAGCGGATAAAAAGCTTATCCATTATTGGCAGGATACTTTGAGCAGGAAAAACAACAATATCAAAATATTGTTGCTAAATACGCCTGAAGATTACCCGTACCGCGACATTGAAAACTGGCCTCATATCAACGGCGTTTTTTATTCCATGGAGGATCAAGAACGTGTTGTCAATGGGTTGCAAGGCGTCCTGCGCGGCGAATGCTACTTTACGCAAAAGCTTGCCAGCTACCTGATTACGCATTCAGGTAACTATCGTTATAACAGCACGGAATCAGCCCTCCTTACTCATCGGGAAAAAGAGATCCTGAATAAGCTGCGTATCGGCGCGTCTAATAACGAGATCGCTCGTTCGTTGTTCATCAGCGAAAATACGGTTAAAACGCATCTTTATAATCTTTTCAAGAAGATAGCCGTAAAAAACCGGACACAAGCGGTTTCCTGGGCAAACGATAACCTCAGGCGATAAAGCCATGAAACGTTATTTACGCTGGATTGTGGCGGCAGAATTTCTGTTCGCCGCAGGGAATCTTCACGCCGTTGAGGTAGAAGTCCCGGGATTGCTAACTGACCATACTGTTTCATCTATTGGCCATGATTTTTACCGAGCCTTTAGTGATAAATGGGAAAGTGACTATACGGGTAACTTAACGATTAATGAAAGGCCCAGTGCACGATGGGGAAGCTGGATCACTATAACGGTCAATCAGGACGTTATTTTCCAGACTTTTTTATTTCCGTTGAAAAGAGACTTCGAGAAAACTGTCGTCTTTGCACTGATTCAAACTGAAGAAGCACTAAATCGTCGCCAGATAAATCAGGCGTTATTAAGTACGGGCGATTTGGCGCATGATGAATTCTAAATAAAAAATTGTTCGGAGGCTGCAATGCGTGTCAAACATGCAGTAGTTCTACTCATGCTTATTTCGCCATTAAGTTGGGCTGGAACCATGACTTTCCAGTTCCGTAATCCAAACTTTGGTGGTAACCCAAATAATGGCGCTTTTTTATTAAATAGCGCTCAGGCCCAAAACTCTTATAAAGATCCGAGCTATAACGATGACTTTGGTATTGAAACACCCTCAGCGTTAGATAACTTTACTCAGGCCATCCAGTCACAAATTTTAGGTGGGCTACTGTCGAATATTAATACCGGTAAACCGGGCCGCATGGTGACCAACGATTATATTGTCGATATTGCCAACCGCGATGGTCAATTGCAGTTGAACGTGACAGATCGTAAAACCGGACAAACCTCGACCATCCAGGTTTCGGGTTTACAAAATAACTCAACCGATTTTTAAGCCCCAGCTTCATAAGGAAAATAATCATGCAGCGCTTATTTCTTTTGGTTGCCGTCATGTTACTGAGCGGATGCTTAACCGCCCCGCCTAAAGAAGCCGCCAGACCGACATTAATGCCTCGTGCTCAGAGCTACAAAGATTTGACCCATCTGCCAGCGCCGACGGGTAAAATCTTTGTTTCGGTATACAACATTCAGGACGAAACCGGGCAATTTAAACCCTACCCGGCAAGTAACTTCTCCACTGCTGTTCCGCAAAGCGCCACGGCAATGCTGGTCACGGCACTGAAAGATTCTCGCTGGTTTATACCGCTGGAGCGCCAGGGCTTACAAAACCTGCTTAACGAGCGCAAGATTATTCGTGCGGCACAAGAAAACGGCACGGTTGCCATTAATAACCGAATCCCGCTGCAATCTTTAACGGCGGCAAATATCATGGTTGAAGGTTCGATTATCGGTTATGAAAGCAACGTCAAATCTGGCGGGGTTGGGGCAAGATATTTTGGCATCGGTGCCGACACGCAATACCAGCTCGATCAGATTGCCGTGAACCTGCGCGTCGTCAATGTGAGTACCGGCGAGATCCTTTCTTCGGTGAACACCAGTAAGACGATACTTTCCTATGAAGTTCAGGCCGGGGTTTTCCGCTTTATTGACTACCAGCGCTTGCTTGAAGGGGAAGTGGGTTACACCTCGAACGAACCTGTTATGCTGTGCCTGATGTCGGCTATCGAAACAGGGGTCATTTTCCTGATTAATGATGGTATCGACCGTGGTCTGTGGGATTTGCAAAATAAAGCAGAACGGCAGAATGACATTCTGGTGAAATACCGCCATATGTCGGTTCCACCGGAATCCTGACAGATAAAAAAGCCGGAATTATCATCCGGCATTTTACTGTTTAAGCGAAAGCGTGAGTGCCCCTCACGCTTTATTTTTGATTTCCTGCTCACGGTGCGCCGTCTTTGCACTACGCGCCGCCAGCCACAGGCCACTGTTTTTCATTGCGTAACCAAATATCAGCCCAAGCGCCAGCGAAGGTAACACCAGTTTCCAGTCACCCTGCCCGGCAAACGTCGCGCATGCGCCTATAAACGTCCCCGGAACAAATGAAAGCAGCAGCTGTTTGGCCTGAATACACATCAGAAACGCGACAATACCGGTTATGACATAACCGAGAATTTCCAGATGTGGTGCCAGTGCACTACCGTAAATAATGACCATCGCCCACACCACGCCACTAAGCAGGGTTGCAGCGGAGATCGCCAGCCCTTTCAGCCCACCTTGCGGGCAGGCAAAGTAGGCCGTACAGCCCAGGAAGCCCGCCCAGCTTAGTAAGCCCAGGGAAACAGCCACCCATCCCCAGATACCGGAGAGAATGCCTGTTGTGATTGCAATAGAGAGAAGTATGTTCATGCCGCGCATGATAGCAGAAAACGCGGCCATGAATGAGATCGAGCACACATTTTATGCAACAACAAATTATCCGTTGCAGTTATGAGTGACGTAGATCACACTTATTCTTCAGAATCTTCTTCCAGCTCGTCCCACATTGCACTAATGGCATCGCGGGTTAGCGGTGCCATGGTGCGCCAGAAAGGCGTGGTTGCATGGGCCTCCACTTTGCCAAGGAACGCACCACACCAGGGTAACAGATACTCACTGAACAGTGTTTCCAGTGCTTCGCTCTCATCTTCCGTTGACTGATCTTCCAGCCAGGAAGCCGCAAGCAGCAATGTGCCGATGTGATCGGCTGGCGTATCCGCCAGTGGCATCCCTCGTTCGGAAAGAAAAGCGCGCACTTCCGCTTCCGTTGCGTCCTCAACCCATGCGCTACGATATGGCGGCACGGCACATTCATCGCCGATAAACAACGCATTGTAATCGGCAGAGACTTGCGCCATATCACAGCTTTTCTGTAAACGCGTCAGTAACTCATCCTGCTCCAGTGGCCAGTTCGCAGCCAGTTTCCCCTCACGAATCAGGGTAAACAGCGGCACCAGTAAAGGATCTTGCGGTTGGCGGTAATAGAGCGAACCCAGCACACGACAGAGGATAGAAAACTCGTTCATTAATATATTTCCATTACTAGTAATTAAAGGTCTGCAAATTCCGCAATCGGTGCCATACCGCGAGATTCAAGGAAGTTCAGTAAGCGGCGCGGAGAAACATTCAAAATGCGCTCTGGCGGAAAATCTACCGCGTCGAGGATTTTAAGACACTCTTCAAATTCCCCCATGGTAAACGCGGTGTGAGAATCCGAGCCTAATGCCACCCAACCTCCAGCATCACGTACCGCTGCGGCTACCGCACGACAGTTGTCTTCACTGCCCTTACGTGAGTGTAAAAATGAAGAATTATTGATTTCCAGCGCCACCTGATGTTTCGCGGCTGCTTCAGCAACGGCTTTCACATCTATTTCATATTTGGGATTTCCGGGATGGCTTATTATATGCACATTGCCGCTGGCGATAGTGGCGATCATCGCTTGTGTATTGGTCGCTTTGTCATGTGGTGCAAAAACCGGCTCATGAAAACCGGCAATAATCAGATCCAGCGAGTCAAACATTTTACCGCTGCAATCAATTTCACCATCAACATTTTTAATGTTAGCTTCGATGCCGCGCAGGATCCCTACCCCATCAACCACTCGCGGCCAGATACGCATGTTAATGAAGTGCCAGTGATGCGGAGCATCTTCCATATCCGGGCCATGATCGGTGATCGCAAAAAGTTTAATGCCCTTTTGTTTGGCCTGGGCAATGTAATCACTCAATGTGCTATATGCATGTGTGCTGGCAACGGTATGCATATGAAGGTCGACGGGATACATAACTCTCTCCTGTATTCAATTCCCGCCAAGGATAGCAGGAATCCTGATGCTTTATTAGTAGCCGCGTGCGCGGTCGACTTGCCCGCAGACCTTCTCCCCTTTTTCGAGCTGGGCAATAGTGCGAGAAATGTACTCCACAGCTTCAGCGGGACGGGTAATCGCGGCGACATGTGGTGTTATCGTCACGCGTGGATGTTGCCAGAGCGGACTTTCAGGCGGTAAGGGTTCACGATTAAAAACATCCAGCATTGCGCCTTTAACTTTCCCGCTATCCAGCGCCGCGAGCAGGTCATCTTCCACAACATGAACACCACGCGCCAGGTTGAGGAGATACGCGCCATCCGGTAATTTTTCGAGTAATTGTTGATTAATAATGCCGACGGTTTCAGGGGTATTCGGTAACAAATTAATCAATACCCGACATTGGCTCAGAAATGCAGACAGTTCTTCCCGTCCGGCAAAGCTTTGCACGCCAGGCCACGATTTACGGGTTCGACTCCAGCAACGCAGCGGAAAGCGCCAGGTTTGCAGACTCTGAGCAACTTTACTGCCCAGTACGCCTGCGCCCAAAATGCCGATGGTAAAATCTTCCCGATGATATTCAGGCAGCGGTTGCCAATGCGAACTATTTTGCTGGATGCGATAATCGTCAAAACGTCGAAACCAATGCAGCACCTGACTGACAGCATATTCCTGCATTTGCTCGCCCATACCGGTATCTTCCAGGCGAAAAAGTGGAACAGAAGGGTTCAGCATTTCAGGGTGTGCCTGTAGCTTGCTCAAAATAGAATCAACACCGGCCCCGAGTGCGAACACCGCTTTAAGATCGCGCCCTGCCAGCATTTCAACAGGAGGATGCCAGACTAAAGCATAATCAGCAGAGTCATTATCTCCGCTTTTCCATGCTCTGACTCTTGCCTGAGGAATAGCTTTGCGCAGTGCCTCAATCCACCATTGGGTATCGAACGTTGGGTGATAAAAGATGATATCCATACTGACTCCCGAAAAGCGTTGTGCGAAATTTATTCGCACTTATCGTTATGATCTACAAAAGCCACCAGCATAACAAATCCGTGGTCGGTGGCAAAAAAAGCAGATTTCGCTTATTAAAACTGCATATTGATTGAAGTTTGAATAAACGCGCGATTTTTTAAAAAAGTTTGTTGACCTCAGGTCATGATTTCCCTAAATTAGCGCCCGTTCCAGCAAGACAGGAACGACAATTTGGTGAGGTGTCCGAGTGGCTGAAGGAGCACGCCTGGAAAGTGTGTATACGGCAACGTATCGGGGGTTCGAATCCCCCCCTCACCGCCATATTTAAAAAAAAGCCCGTACGAAAGTACGGGCTTTTTTTTCGTATATTGCACACACCGGGGGGGATGAGAAGCCCCGACCGGGGGTCGACAACTGGCGACAGCCAGTTGGACAGACCGTGAACGCAGTGAGCGGGCTGCCCGCAGGGCGAGCGAAGCGAGTCAATCCCCCCCTCACCGCCATATTTAAAGAAGAGCTCGTACGAAAGTACGGGCTTTTTTTTCGTATATTGCACACACCGGGGGGATGAGAAGCCCCGACCGGGGTTCGACAACTGGCGACAGCCAGTTGGACAGACCGTGAACGCAGTGAGCGGGCTGCCCGCAGGGCGAGCGAAGCGAGTCAATCCCCCCCTCACCGCCATATTTAAAGAAGAGCTCGTACGAAAGTACGGGCTTTTTTTTCGTGTATTGCACACACCGGGGGGATGAGAAGCCCCGACCGGGGGTCGACAACTGGCGACAGCCAGTTGGACAGACCGTGAACGCAGTGAGCGGGCTGCCCGCAGGGCGAGCGAAGCGAGTCAATCCCCCCCTCACCGCCATATTTAAAGAAGAGCTCGTACGAAAGTACGGGCTTTTTTTTCGTATATTGCACACACCGGGTGCCCCCGCCCACGTCTGTTAGGGCGAGGGGAAATCGTGCACATCAACTGTCTGGTTACTCAGTCAACAATCAAAATGCGCAAGAGAGTACAGAACATATATGTATTATCTGGTCACTTCCTATCACTTCCTCACTTATTAAAATGCCCCCAACGGAAATACATGTCACATGCCATCATAAAATCGTTATGCCAGAGGAATCGACAATAGAAAAAATAGTAAATTAAGCACGGTACATAGCAGAGTAAAAAATAGGCTTCAAACCAAATCCGCCATTCCACAAGCGTTGCCAATACCGACACCAGCGTAATCCACATCACTTCAATAACCAGCAATATGAATAACCGAAGCCAAAGCGGCTTGGCAAAAAAGGTCGACAACGCATTTTCACTGGAGAAAAACAGATCGATTTCCTGCAAAAAAAGCCTGCCCAGAAAAGCGTACCGCTTGGAGAAGCGCAGAAAAAACAGATTAATCGCCAACACTACGCCACAAAGAATGAGCAATGCAATTATCGATTTAAACGTTAACCACTGCCCCTCTGTCACAAAAGAATCACTGTTACGCAACGGGCTGATAGTAAGCAGGTTAACAACCGTTGAGATGCACACCGAAAGCAGCACATAGCGAGTCAGACTTTTATATTTTACTTTTTTCGCTACTGAAATAGCGACCTGCTTGACATAACTGGTGCGGATCATCCGAAACAGCAGAAAGATGACCAACGGCCCAAGTAACGAAATCAGGAACAGCGCATATAACGAGGGTAGAAGCTGGTATAGCCCCCAACTCATTGCACTCAACATGATTAACGACAGAAATCCTGCCACCAGAGGTTGTGTAAGAAATAATTCTATTTTGTGGTTCTGCTTTTTCTTAAACCACGAAAAATCGATATTCTTCGTGACGCATTTATAAGCCCAGTACGCCTTGAGATCAAAAATAAAATTATACAGCACCAGAGCCAGAATCCCACTAACTACACCAATATCCTCTGATGGAAAAGTAAACCCTGCATTCTTCCAATAAAAGCCTATCAGAATAAGTCCAATAGCATAAATGTATATCAGATTTCGTTTATCCTGAAAGCGAATAAAAGTTAAATAATCAGGAATCATTTGAATACCTTTGCATCACTAGGTAATGACTCCAACTTATTGATAGTGTTTTATGTTCAGATAATGCCCGATGACTTTGTCATGCAGCTCCACCGATTTTGAGAACGACAGCGACTTCCGTCCCAGCCGTGCCAGGTGCTGCCTCAGATTCAGGTTATGCCGCTCAATTCGCTGCGTATATCGCTTGCTGATTACGTGCAGCTTTCCCTTCAGGCGGGATTCATACAGCGGCCAGCCATCCGTCATCCATATCACCACGTCAAAGGGTGACAGCAGGCTCATAAGACGCCCCAGCGTCGCCATAGTGCGTTCACCGAATACGTGCGCAACAACCGTCTTCCGGAGCCTGTCATACGCGTAAAACAGCCAGCGCTGGCGCGATTTAGCCCCGACATAGCCCCACTGTTCGTCCATTTCCGCGCAGACGATGACGTCACTGCCCGGCTGTATGCGCGAGGTTACCGACTGCGGCCTGAGTTTTTTAAGTGACGTAAAATCGTGTTGAGGCCAACGCCCATAATGCGGGCTGTTGCCCGGCATCCAACGCCATTCATGGCCATATCAATGATTTTCTGGTGCGTACCGGGTTGAGAAGCGGTGTAAGTGAACTGCAGTTGCCATGTTTTACGGCAGTGAGAGCAGAGATAGCGCTGATGTCCGGCGGTGCTTTTGCCGTTACGCACCACCCCGTCAGTAGCTGAACAGGAGGGACAGCTGATAGAAACAGAAGCCACTGGAGCACCTCAAAAACACCATCATACACTAAATCAGTAAGTTGGCAGCATCACCGCATCACTAAATGCTTTACGACAATGCATAACTCGTTGCTGATCCACGCCAGCAAAATCATTTAACATATTCCCCAAATAGGGCTTATTACTTATTTCAAGGAAAGCTACCGGGGTTGGCATATTCAGAAATGTATCGAGAGATTCAGTCCATTTCACCGTATGAGTTAAGTGTAATGAGAGATTTTCTTTGATAATTGACGGAGCGACCTCGCTTTTTGCTGTTACGTTCATCAGAACCTGATGCTCTGGCGAAGCGATATCCAGTCCGGCAAGATAATCGCGCATTGCCTGAACGCCGTCTTCCATCAAACGCGTGTGCCAGGCACTGATCTTACACAGCAATAGTGGACACGCGGCTAAGTGAGTAAACTCTCAGTCAGAGGTGACTCACATGACAAAAACAGTATCAACCAGTAAAAAACCCCGTAAACAGCATTCGCCTGAATTTCGCAGTGAAGCCCTGAAGCTTGCTGAACGCATCGGTGTTACTGCCGCAGCCCGTGAACTCAGCCTGTATGAATCACAACTCTACAACTGGCGCAGTAAACAGCAAAATCAGCAGACGTCTTCTGAACGTGAACTGGAGATGTCTACCGAGATTGCACGTCTCAAACGCCAGCTGGCAGAACGGGATGAAGAGCTGGCTATCCTCCAAAAGGCCGCGACATACTTCGCGAAGCGCCTGAAATGAAGTATGTCTTTATTGAAAAACATCAGGCTGAGTTCAGCATCAAAGCAATGTGCCGCGTGCTCCGGGTGGCCCGCAGCGGCTGGTATACGTGGTGTCAGCGGCGGACAAGGATAAGCACGCGTCAGCAGTTCCGCCAACACTGCGACAGCGTTGTCCTCGCGGCTTTTACCCGGTCAAAACAGCGTTACGGTGCCCCACGCCTGACGGATGAACTGCGTGCTCAGGGTTACCCCTTTAACGTAAAAACCGTGGCGGCAAGCCTGCGCCGTCAGGGACTGAGGGCAAAGGCCTCCCGGAAGTTCAGCCCGGTCAGCTACCGCGCACACGGCCTGCCTGTGTCAGAAAATCTGTTGGAGCAGGATTTTTACGCCAGTGGCCCGAACCAGAAGTGGGCAGGAGACATCACGTACTTACGTACAGATGAAGGCTGGCTGTATCTGGCAGTGGTCATTGACCTGTGGTCACGTGCCGTTATTGGCTGGTCAATGTCGCCACGCATGACGGCGCAACTGGCCTGCGATGCCCTGCAGATGGCGCTGTGGCGGCGTAAGAGGCCCCGGAACGTTATCGTTCACACGGACCGTGGAGGCCAGTACTGTTCAGCAGATTATCAGGCGCAACTGAAGCGGCATAATCTGCGTGGAAGTATGAGCGCAAAAGGTTGCTGCTACGATAATGCCTGCGTGGAAAGCTTCTTTCATTCGCTGAAAGTGGAATGTATCCATGGAGAACACTTTATCAGCCGGGAAATAATGCGGGCAACGGTGTTTAATTATATCGAATGTGATTACAATCGGTGGCGGCGGCACAGTTGGTGTGGCGGCCTCAGTCCGGAACAATTTGAAAACAAGAACCTCGCTTAGGCCTGTGTCCATATTACGTGGGTAGGATCAAAATGCCGCTTTATGGTGACTCACAAAAATTCACCACATCCCTCACAACCACCTTATTACGCCCGGTCTCTTTCGCCTCGTAAAGTGCGTTATCAGCCAGTCGATAGATCTCATTTGGGTTTAACGCATTTTCCTGAGTCACAACAGCGCCAATACTAATCGTCACTTTTTGTGGTATAGCGTATTCAGGATTATCGCCAGTTAAACGCTCAACATTTTCCCGAATCCTTTCCGCTAAAGCTTTCGCACGTTCAGTATCGATGTCCGTCAGCAAGACGCCAAACTCTTCGCCGCCGACGCGCGCTAAAAGGTCATCTGGTCGTATGCTTTTCCCAATGATATTCACCACTGTTTTTATCACCTGATCGCCAACCGGATGCCCCCAGGTGTCGTTGACTTTTTTGAAGTGGTCGATATCCATAATCATGACGCAATAAGGCGTTTTTTGGGCTGATGCTGATTGAACTGTCAGTTCATTAAAAAAATAATTTCTGTTAAATATATTGGTTAAGGGATCGCGATGTGCAATGTTCTTTGTTACTCGTAGCGCACTGAATATATGGCACATAAATATTACCATAACGGTTAACTTACTGACTACTTCAATAGTGCGACTAATATACCAAGTGGACACGCTATACCTGCTCATAAATAACAGAGAGATATTGTACAGTACGGCACAAAAAGCAATCACCGTCACTCCATTCCAGATATCATAGCGTAAACCATTAAAGTATAGATTAACCGAAAGCAAGGTTAACCACATGAAAATCATTATGGTAACATATGAGGCTTTCCAAACCACCTGACCATTTTCATTGGTTAACTCGGCAATGTGTAAATTGTAGCTCTCATAATGACTAGAAAGTATGTGAGCAACTATCGGCCCCCCAAAAACAAAAAACAAACTTATGCACAAAGTCATTTTTTTGGAAAATAAATTGCGCTGTTTTGTGTTTTCACTAACTTTATTCACCAATGCCAGAAATATTAATATGCACAAACTCATCTGACGAAACAAATAATAGATTGCAATGTCATTTTGGACAACACTGCTTGTCAAACGCTCCTCAATAATTTGCTGAATGATAATGACGGTTTTAACAAAGTAAATCAAACAACTCAGAAAAGCCAAACTAAGTACACAGTTTGAAAATTGCCTACGGTCATAAATGAAATACAACTGCATAAAAATAAATGCAACAGTATCGATAAAAAATAAAGCAATCATTACCATCAGATAGGTTGATCGTGGAACAACTTCCTCAACGCCTGGCTGATTAAACCAACTATTCACCAAAACCAAAGCAAGCCCAAACAATAAGCTCACTAATACAGTACTACTAATTCTCAAATAGTCTTTTTCCATAAAGCTACACCAATCTGTAGGTTGTAGATCCCTTTCTATTATTAATAGATATAAGAACTGTACTGTTGTCAATATGAAATTCCGCCCACAAACAATACCGATGATGATAGTTGCTGAATGTAATTATTATTGCCTAAGTGCTTTATACATTGTTTGCAACAAGCCAGGCTTGAAAATACTTATAAATGGTTATAGAAAATCCTTATAAAACATTAATTCATAGATACATTAGGAATAACAATTAAATCCGTGAGTGCCGTAGCGCAGCCTTTCATCAGGACTTTCGAAAAATCCGAAATCATGCATCGGAATTTACTGATTTAATTATTTTAATCCTAATTTATTTTGAAAAAGGCATTGGGATTTATGCCGTATTCCTGAAGATCCTCATCATTGGAATGGATTTTCGGGCGAGAAAAGGATTTTATATGGACACTCTGCTCATCATTTCTTCTTCTCATCATCAACAATTCACGTCTCTCTTCCGCGTTTAATAACGGATTATGAGGTGCAAAAATATCTTTCTTTTCAGTTACCTGTAATTAGATACAGAGAGAGATTTTGGCAATACATGGAGTAATACAGGATGTATTCAAGTAGCAGAAAAAGGTGCCCGAAAACCAAATGGGCTTTGAAACTTCTTACTGCCGCATTTTTAGCAGCGAGTCCCGCGGCGAAGAGTGCTGTTAATAACGCCTATGATGCATTGATTATTGAAGCTCGCAAGGGTAATACTCAGCCAGCTTTGTCATGGTTTGCACTAAAATCAGCACTCAACAATAACCAAATTGCTGACTGGTTACAGATTGCCTTATGGGCCGGGCAAGATAAACAGGTTATTACCGTTTACAACCGCTACCGTCATCAGCAATTACCAGCGCGTGGTTATGCAGCTGTCGCCGTCGCTTATCGTAACCTGCAACAATGGCAAAACTCGCTTACACTGTGGCAAAAGGCGCTCTCTCTGGAGCCGCAAAATAAGGATTATCAACGGGGACAAATTTTAACCCTGGCAGATGCTGGTCACTATGATACTGCGCTGGTTAAACTTAAGCAGCTTAACTCTGGAGCACCGGACAAAGCCAATTTACTCGCAGAAGCCTATATCTATAAACTGGCGGGGCGTCATCAGGATGAATTACGGGCGATGACAGAGTCATTACCTGAAAATGCATCTACGCAACAATATCCCACAGAATACGTGCAGGCATTACGTAATAATCAACTTGCTGCCGCGATTGACGATGCCAATTTAACGCCAGATATTCGCGCTGATATTCATGCCGAACTGGTCAGACTGTCGTTTATGCCTACGCGCAGTGAAAGTGAACGTTATGCCATTGCCGATCGCGCCCTCGCCCAATACGCTGCATTAGAAATTCTGTGGCACGATAACCCAGACCGCACTGCCCAGTACCAGCGTATTCAGGTTGATCATCTTGGCGCGTTATTAACTCGCGATCGTTATAAAGACGTTATTTCTCACTATCAGCGATTAAAAAAGACGGGGCAAATTATTCCGCCCTGGGGGCAATATTGGGTTGCATCGGCTTATCTCAAAGATCATCAGCCGAAAAAAGCACAGTCAATAATGACCGAGCTCTTTTATCACAAGGAGACCATTGCCCCGGATTTATCCGATGAAGAACTTGCGGATCTCTTTTACAGCCACCTGGAGAGTGAAAATTATCCGGGCGCGCTAACTGTCACCCAACATACCATTAATACTTCGCCGCCTTTCCTTCGGTTAATGGGCACGCCTACGAGCATCCCGAATGATACCTGGTTACAGGGGCATTCGTTTCTCTCAACCGTAGCAAAATATAGTAATGATCTTCCTCAGGCTGAAATGACAGCCAGAGAGCTTGCTTATAACGCACCAGGAAATCAGGGACTGCGCATTGATTACGCGAGTGTGTTACAAGCCCGCGGTTGGCCTCGTGCAGCAGAAAATGAATTAAAAAAAGCAGAAGTGATCGAGCCACGTAATATTAATCTGGAGGTTGAACAAGCCTGGACAGCATTAACGTTACAAGAATGGCAGCAGGCAGCTGTCTTAACGCACGATGTTGTCGAACGTGAACCGCAAGATCCCGGCGTTGTACGATTAAAACGTGCGGTTGATGTACATAATCTTGCAGAGCTTCGTATCGCTGGCTCAACAGGAATTGATGCCGAAGGCCCGGATAGTGGTAAACATGATGTCGACTTAACCACCATCGTTTATTCACCACCGCTGAAGGATAACTGGCGCGGTTTTGCTGGATTCGGTTATGCCGATGGACAATTTAGCGAAGGAAAAGGGATTGTTCGCGACTGGCTTGCGGGTGTTGAGTGGCGGTCACGTAATATCTGGCTCGAGGCAGAGTACGCTGAACGCGTTTTCAATCATGAGCATAAACCCGGCGCGCGCCTGTCTGGCTGGTATGATTTTAATGATAACTGGCGTATTGGTTCGCAACTGGAACGCCTCTCTCACCGCGTTCCATTACGGGCAATGAAAAATGGTGTTACAGGCAACAGTGCTCAGGCTTATGTTCGCTGGTATCAAAATGAGCGGCGTAAGTACGGTGTCTCCTGGGCTTTCACTGATTTTTCCGACAGTAACCAGCGTCATGAAGTCTCACTTGAGGGTCAGGAACGCATCTGGTCTTCACCATATTTGATTGTCGATTTCCTACCCAGTCTGTATTACGAACAAAATACAGAACACGATACCCCATACTACAACCCTATAAAAACGTTCGATATTGTTCCGGCATTTGAGGCAAGCCATTTGTTATGGCGAAGCTATGAAAATAGCTGGGAGCAAATATTCAGCGCAGGTGTTGGTGCCTCCTGGCAAAAACATTATGGCACGGATGTCGTCACCCAACTCGGCTACGGGCAACGCATTAGTTGGAATGACGTGATTGATGCTGGCGCAACGCTACGCTGGGAAAAACGACCTTATGACGGTGACAGAGAACACAACTTATACGTTGAATTCGATATGACATTCAGATTTTAAGGATAAATATGTTACGTAATGGAAATAAATATCTCCTGATGCTGGTGAGTATAATTATGCTCACCGCGTGCATTAGCCAGTCAAGAACATCATTTATACCGCCACAGGATCGCGAATCTTTACTCGCCGAGCAACCGTGGCCGCATAATGGTTTTGTAGCGATTTCATGGCATAACGTTGAAGACGAAGCTGCCGACCAGCGTTTTATGTCAGTGCGGACATCAGCACTGCGTGAACAATTTGCCTGGCTGCGCGAGAACGGTTATCAACCGGTCAGTATTGCTCAAATTCGTGAAGCACATCGAGGAGGAAAACCGCTACCGGAAAAAGCTGTAGTGCTGACTTTTGATGACGGCTACCAGAGTTTTTATACCCGCGTCTTCCCAATTCTTCAGGCCTTCCAGTGGCCTGCTGTATGGGCCCCCGTCGGCAGTTGGGTCGATACGCCAGCGGATAAACAAGTAAAATTTGGCGATGAGTTGGTCGATCGAGAATATTTTGCCACGTGGCAACAAGTGCGAGAAGTTGCGCGTTCCCGGCTCGTTGAGCTCGCTTCTCATACATGGAATTCTCACTACGGTATTCAGGCTAATGCCACCGGCAGCTTATTGCCTGTATATGTAAATCGTGCATATTTTACTGACCACGCACGGTATGAAACCGCAGCAGAATACCGGGAAAGAATTCGTCTGGATGCTGTAAAAATGACGGAATACCTGCGTACAAAGGTTGAGGTAAATCCACACGTTTTTGTTTGGCCTTATGGCGAAGCGAATGGCATAGCGATAGAGGAATTAAAAAAACTCGGTTATGACATGTTCTTCACCCTTGAATCAGGTTTGGCAAATGCGTCGCAATTGGATTCCATTCCGCGGGTATTAATCGCCAATAATCCCTCATTAAAAGAGTTTGCCCAGCAAATTATTACCGTACAGGAAAAATCACCACAACGGATAATGCATATCGATCTTGATTACGTTTATGACGAAAACCTCCAGCAAATGGATCGCAATATTGATGTGCTAATTCAGCGGGTGAAAGATATGCAAATATCAACCGTGTATTTGCAGGCATTTGCTGATCCCGATGGTGATGGGCTGGTCAAAGAGGTCTGGTTTCCAAATCGTTTGCTACCAATGAAAGCAGATATTTTTAGTCGGGTTGCCTGGCAATTACGTACCCGCTCAGGTGTAAACATCTATGCGTGGATGCCGGTATTAAGCTGGGATTTAGATCCCACATTAACGCGAGTAAAATACTTACCAACAGGGGAGAAAAAAGCACAAATTCATCCTGAACAATATCACCGTCTCTCTCCTTTCGATGACAGAGTCAGAGCACAAGTTGGCATGTTATATGAAGATCTTGCCGGACATGCTGCTTTTGATGGCATATTGTTCCACGATGATGCTTTGCTTTCAGATTATGAAGATGCCAGTGCACCGGCTATCACGGCTTATCAGCAAGCAGGCTTTAGCGGGAGTCTGAGCGAAATTCGACAAAACCCGGAGCAATTTAAACAGTGGGCCCGCTTTAAAAGTCGTGCGTTAACTGACTTCACTTTAGAACTTAGTGCGCGCGTAAAAGCCATTCGCGGTCCACATATTAAAACTGCACGAAATATTTTTGCACTTCCGGTAATACAACCTGAAAGTGAAGCCTGGTTTGCACAGAATTATGCTGATTTCCTAAAAAGCTATGACTGGACCGCTATTATGGCTATGCCTTATCTGGAAGGTGTCGCAGAAAAATCGGCTGACCAATGGTTAATACAATTGACCAATCAAATTAAAAACATCCCTCAGGCTAAAGACAAATCTATTTTAGAATTACAGGCACAAAACTGGCAGAAAAATGGTCAGCATCAGGCTATTTCTTCGCAACAACTCGCTCACTGGATGAGCCTATTACAACTGAATGGAGTGAAAAACTATGGTTATTATCCCGACAATTTTCTGCATAACCAACCTGAAATAGACCTTATTCGTCCTGAGTTTTCAACAGCCTGGTATCCGAAAAATGATTAATCGCATCGTATCGTTTTTTATATTATGTCTGGTGTTATGCATACCCCTATGCGTAGCGTACTTTCACTCTGGTGAACTGATGATGAGGTTCGTTTTCTTCTGGCCGTTTTTTATGTCCATTATGTGGATTGTTGGCGGCGTCTATTTCTGGGTCTATCGTGAACGCCACTGGCCGTGGGGAGAAAACGCACCAGCTCCCCAGTTGAAAGATAATCCGTCTATCTCCATTATCATTCCCTGTTTTAATGAGGAGAAAAACGTTGAGGAAACCATACACGCCGCTTTAGCACAGCGTTATGAGAACATTGAAGTTATTGCCGTAAATGACGGTTCAACAGATAAAACCCGTGCCATCCTGGATCGCATGGCTGCACAAATTCCCCATTTGCGGGTCATTCATCTGGCGCAAAACCAGGGGAAAGCTATTGCGCTTAAAACCGGAGCTGCCGCGGCGAAAAGTGAATATCTGGTGTGCATTGATGGCGATGCGTTATTAGACCGCGATGCGGCGGCATATATTGTGGAACCGATGTTGTACAACCCGCGTGTGGGTGCCGTAACCGGTAATCCTCGTATTCGAACACGTTCTACCCTGGTGGGTAAAATTCAGGTTGGCGAGTATTCCTCAATTATTGGTTTGATCAAGCGAACCCAGCGTATCTATGGAAACGTATTTACCGTTTCCGGTGTTATTGCCGCATTTCGTCGCAGCGCCCTGGCAGAAGTGGGTTACTGGAGTGACGATATGATCACCGAAGATATTGATATTAGCTGGAAGCTGCAGTTGAATCAGTGGACGATTTTTTACGAGCCACGGGCACTGTGCTGGATATTAATGCCTGAAACGTTAAAAGGGCTGTGGAAACAGCGCCTGCGCTGGGCTCAGGGCGGTGCAGAAGTATTCCTCAAAAATATGACAAGGTTGTGGCGCAAAGAAAACTTTCGAATGTGGCCGCTGTTTTTTGAATACTGCCTGACGACAATATGGGCCTTCACCTGCCTGGTCGGTTTCATTATTTACGCAGTCCAACTTGCCGGTGTACCGTTAAATATTGAATTGACACATATCGCTGCGACACATACTGCCGGAATATTATTGTGTACGTTATGTTTACTGCAATTTATTGTCAGCCTGATGATCGAGAATCGCTATGAGCATAATCTGACTTCATCGCTTTTCTGGATTATTTGGTTCCCGGTTATTTTCTGGATGCTGAGCCTGGCAACGACATTGGTATCATTTACACGAGTCATGTTGATGCCTAAAAAGCAACGCGCCCGTTGGGTAAGTCCCGATCGCGGGATTCTGAGAGGTTAATATGAACAATTTAATTATTACGACCCGACAATCACCAGTACGTTTACTGGTTGATTATGTTGCCACAACCATCTTGTGGACATTATTTGCGTTGTTAATATTCTTATTCGCCATGGATCTGCTGACGGGTTATTACTGGCAAAGCGAGGCCAGAAGCCGACTTCAGTTCTATTTTTTGCTGGCAGTGGCGAATGCCGTCGTGTTAATTGTCTGGGCGCTGTACAATAAGCTGCGTTTTCAAAAACAGCAGCATCATGCAGCCTACCAATATACGCCGCAAGAATATGCAGAGAGCTTAGCAATACCTGATGAGCTCTATCAGCAACTACAAAAAAGCCACAGGATGAGCGTACACTTCACCAGCCAGGGGCAAATAAAAATGGTTGTTTCAGAAAAAGCGCTAGTCCGGGCATAAACACCCAAAACAAAGCCCGGTTCGCCCGGGCTCTGCACCGATAACACACTTAACTGTAGGCATGCAGCGTACGTTGGCAAAGTGCCGAACGTACGCAGTCCTCTTTACCGAACCGGACGATCCCAACCATTTCATCTTCTTCGAAACGTTCCAGCGCGTCACTTAATCCGGAGCACACGCCGCGAGGCAAATCGCATTGCGTGATATCACCGTTGACGATAACCGTCACGTTCTCCCCGAGGCGGGTTAAAAACATTTTCATTTGCGCGGCAGTCACATTCTGCGCCTCGTCAAGAATGACGACTGCATTTTCAAAGGTACGTCCACGCATATAGGCGAACGGCGCAATTTCCACCTTCCCTATTTCCGGTCGCAGGCAGTACTGCATAAAGGAAGCCCCTAAGCGCCGGACCAGCACGTCGTAGACCGGGCGAAAATAGGGAGCAAACTTTTCTGCGATATCTCCAGGTAAGAAGCCAAGATCTTCATCGGCTTGCAGAACTGGACGGGTGACGATAATCCTGTCGACATCCTTATGTATCAGGGCCTCTGCCGCTTTTGCTGCGCTGATCCAGGTTTTTCCGCACCCGGCTTCGCCCGTGGCGAATATCAGCTGCTTACTCTCAATAGCCTTCAGATAGTGCAATTGCGCTTCATTTCGCGCGAGGATGGGCGAAGTATCGCGACTGTCGCGGGCCATACCAATGGCTTCTACGCCGCCCATCTGCACAAGCGAGGTGACCGATTCTTCTTCACGCTGCTTATGGCTGCGCGAATCCCGTCTCAGCACACGTTTTGCCTCGCGACGAGCTTTGATCACTGCTTTTTGTCTTCCCATGGAGAGCACCTTGAGTTGTTTGTATTCATCACACGCGCCGTTGGCAGCGCGATTATGCGCACGAACATCAGAGGGTTGGCTTCCTTGTAAGCCATAGTTTGCTTTTGGATAAAATGCCGAAAAACGGCTACGCGCACCGTTTACGGCGTCGGTAACACATGAAAAGAAAGGATGAGGTTGAAAATGCAAAGTGACGAGATGACTACCGGAGGAGAAAACTCCGCGAGTGGTGGCGCGTTGATTATCTAAAACATGTCCAGTACAGGACGTTACCATCCGCGATCTCCATAGTGACTGACTATCACTGCCGGGAACTTCCGCTGCTACTTAATAAGTACAACAGATCTCGCATTTATTGCAACAATATCTTTACTTATATTTAACTATAAAACACCATTTCAGTGACATTAGTTTCTACTGGAAAGATGACAGAGTGATGACAGTGATGAAAAAAGCTGTGTGCTTTCAGCAGGATTTGCATCAGGCATCAGTGCACGATCGCCGGATGCGGCGTGAACGCCTTATCCAGCCTACCAAACCCGCACTGATTGTAGGCATGATAAGACGCGCAAGCGTCGCATCAGGCATCTGCGCACAAATGCCTTATCCGCCTAAAAACATTAAACCCGCAATAACGCGCTTCCGAAATAATCGTTCGCGTCCTTCACCCCCGGCAGCGCAAAAAAATAACCGCCGCCGATAGGTTTAACGTATTCCTCCAGCGCTTCGCCATTGAGCCTTTTTTGTACTGTCAGGAAGCCTTTTTCCAGATCGTGTTGGTAGCAGACAAACAGCAACCCCATATCCAGTTGCCCGGAGTTGGTGACGCCCAGTGAATAACTGTAGCCACGACGCAGCATCAGGCTGGACTCACTCTCCGCCGTGCGGGGATTCGCCAGCCGGATATGGCTGTCCAGCGCGATCACCTTCCCTTCCGGGTCGCTGGCGTAATCAGGCACATCATGCTCATGCTGCATTCCCAGCGGCGCACCGGTTTGCTTATCACGGCCAAAAATCGTCTGCTGTTCTTTCAGCGGCGTTCTGTCCCAAAATTCCACTCGAAACTGAATCAAGCGTACTGCCTGATAGCTGCCACCGATTGTCCACGCAGGCTCCTGCTGATCTGCCGTTACCCACACCACTTTTTGCATCAACTTATCATTCTGGCTATCGGGATTGGCAGTGCCGTCTTTGAAACCCAGCAAATTAATCGGCGTCTCTTTGCCTTTACTACGCGCCGCGTGATCGGAAATAAACCCTTCCCGCTTCCAGCGCACACTGAGCAAATCCGGCGTGTGTTTGATGATATCGCGCAGCGCATGGATAACCGTGTCCTGGGTGTTGGCGCAAATCTGTAGCAACACATCACCATGACATAACGCCGCATCCAGCGAGTCGTTGGGGAAACGCGTCATCTTCTGCAGCTTTTTTGGCATCTGTGGCGCAAGGCCAAAGCGCTCATCAAACAATGAGTGACCCACCGATAACGTGATGGTGAGATTATCGGGCGCAATGTAGCCGCCAAGAATGCCGGAATCGAGTGGTGGCAGGCGCGGATTTGGCGTTTCTGGTGCTGCTCCGCCCTGAGTCAGAAAAGCAAAACGCTGAGTCAACAAGCGAAACAACCGCTCAAGATCGGCTTTATCGCTGGCAAGCACATCAAACGCCACCAGCATCATTGCGGCCTGTTGTGGCGTCAGGATCCCTGCCTGATGCTCACCATAAAACGGCTGTTTCTCATTGCGAGCATCCGGTGAAAGCGTACCCGGCGCACTTTGCGTTTTTTGTGCATGAGCGACCGGACAACTTCCCGCCAGCGCCAGTGCACCTATCACTTTCAGTAAACGTCGGCGTGACGGTTCATTCACGCCGTTTTCATCTTTATACTGCATAACGCTTAATCCAGTCCCAGCACACCGCGAAGTTGCGCCAGATCTTCCGCCAGCGCAGTAATCGGTCCTTTCAGTGCATTCCGGTCGGCATCGGTCAATTTGTCGTAGGTTTCAAAACCGTCTTTAGTACGGTATTTCGCCAGAATGGTATCGACCTTTTTAAAGTTGGCATCGACTTTTGCCAGCAGTTCCGGGTTGGCTTTTTGCAGTTGTGGACGCAGCAAATCGACAATTTTCTGCGAGCCTTCAACGTTAGCCTGGAAATCCCACAGATCGGTGTGGCTGTAGCGATCTTCTTCACCGCTAATTTTGCTGGCTGCCACTTCCTCAATCAGTCCGGCTGCGCCGCCGACCACTTTTGAAGGTGGGAAAGCCAGTTCACTGATGCGTTTTTGCAAATCGACCACATCGGTATAAAGCTGCTCAGCGTACTGATCCATCCCTTTGGTGGTGTTGTCGCCAAACAATGCTTTTTCCAGACGGTGGAAACCAGTGAATTTTGGGTCGGCGGCTTTTTGCTCGTAATCATCTTCACGGGCGTCAATGCTGCCATCCAGATCGGAGAACAGTTCAGCAATCGGTTCAATACGCTCATAGTGCTGGCGCGTCGGTGCATACAGTGCTTTCGCTTTTTCGATATCGCCTGCTTTAATCGCGTCGGTAAAGGCTTTGGTGTCGGTCACCAGCTGCGTGGTTTCCGCCATGACATACGCTTTATATGCAGTAATTGCACCACCAAGACTTAACAGCGCATCACTTTGCGCCGCATCCGCCGTTGCCTCACCTTTGACGATCAACTTCCCTTTCGGGTTAGTCAGCAGACCGCAGGTCATATCGTATTCGCCAGGCTGTAAATTCGCCGTCATTTTCTGGCTAAAGCCAGGGGCGATATTTTCCCGCTCTTCCACCACCATCACGCCTTTGAGGATCTCCCACTCCAGCGCCTTCTGGCTGTGGTTCTGAATAATGAACTGTGTTTTCCCGGCGTTAACCGTAATGGTCATCGGTTCGCACTGCTTATCCGTCACGGTCACTTTGACCTGCGGCACATCAGCGGCGTTAGCCATAAAAGCAGAAGAAAACAGCGCAGCCACGCTCAACTGCAATGCGTTACGGCGGAAGTTAATGGTCATAACGAGACTATCCCTTTAAAGTATGTTGTAACTAAGCAAGAGTTTGCGTCGTATTTGTTACGCGGAGCGAGACGCTGTCGCCCCTGCGCGTGGTGGCAGAGCAAATGCCACCAGCGCCGGGATGAGATAAATAAACCAGACGGCGACTTCGCTGACGCTCGGCGCTTCCTGATAGCCAAAAATCCCTTCCATCAGCGTGCCAAACAGCGAGTGAGTTGAGAGCACCGCACTCATATCGAAGGCGATTTCCTGAAAGTGGTTCCACAATCCGGCTTCATGAAATGCGCGAATGGCACCAGCTGCCAGCCCTGCGGCGACGAAGAGAATAAACAGGCTGGTCCATTTAAAAAATGCACCAAGATTGAGGCGAATACCGCCCCAGTAGAGCAGGAAGCCTAGCACCACGGCAGTAGCAAGACCGAGCATTGCACCCAGCGGCGGCCAGATCCCGACATCTTGTTGAAATGCCGCCAGCAGGAAAAAGACCGACTCCAGCCCTTCCCTTGCAACGGCAAAAAAGACCATCATCACCAGCGCCCAGCCATGATGATTTCCACGCTGCAATGCGCTATCGACTGCCTGTTCCAGTTGCACTTTGACGTTGCGCGACACTTTGCGCATCCAGAAAACCATCCAGGTAAGGATCACCACGGCGATCACCGCCACGATACCTTCAAACAGTTCCTGTTCTTTTTGCGGAAATTCGCCGGTGGTTTCGTTAATGAAGATACCCAAGCCCAGGCACAACGCAGCGGCAAGCAACACGCCAATCCACATCACACCAATCCATCGGCCTCGCTGGGTACGCTTAAGATAGCTGGCAATCAAACTGACAATCAGCGCGGCTTCAAGTCCTTCGCGCAACATAATGAGAAACGGAACAAACATGCCACCCACCCTTAAACGTTTTTCTGAGTCAATCTATGCAAAGAAAAGTAAATCGCAGTGATAGCGATTATCATTACGGTAAAGAAAAATACAAGCGGAATGTTTATAAAATGATGTTGAAATGTAAACAAAGAGAGGTAATGCCAGGGGATATAAACGATTATTCCAGGTACAAAGATGGGATTGTTTACAACGAGCCATGTGTTCTTGCCGGATGCCGCGTAAACGCCGTATCCAGCCGACAAAACTGTCCAGACTCAATGCATCAGAGCTTCCATGTAAAACTGATAAGCGGGTGTATCAAGCAATTTCGTCCATCCGCGATTATCAAATCTAACTTTTTGCCCGGAACATAATAACAGCTCGGGTGTTGGTGGCGTCAAAATCGCTCAAGCGTTCCCCGAAGGCCGGGACAGCAGGGGGCGGCGGCGATTGGCCGCCCCCTGCGCGCTCCCTGCACCATTCAATTTATATGGCGAGGCACATTAAGGGAGCGCAACCCGCTGCTGAAGCCAAACAAAACCGCCGCAGGCTAAGTCCCTTAGCTTTCCTGCAACCGTGACGGCGGAGCCGAATGATAGTGCGCATCGGCCTCGGCAAAGCGTTTTTGCATCGCCGCTGACGGCGCTTTACCCAGCAAACTAAACACTACAATCCCAATACTGCTGAAGATAAAGCCCGGAATAATTTCGTACAGTCCCAGCCAGCCGAACTGTTTCCAGACGATAACCGTCAGCGCCCCGATGATCATCCCCGCCAGCGCACCGTTGCGCGTCATGCGTGACCACATCACCGAGAACAGCACCACCGGACCAAACGCCGCGCCAAAGCCTGCCCACGCATAGCTCACTAGCCCCAGCACACGGTTTTCCGGGTTTGCCGCCAGCGCAATGGCCACCAGCGCCACCACCAGCACCATCACACGACCTACCCACACCAGCTCTTTCTGGCTGGCATGTTTACGCAGAAACGCTTTGTATAAATCTTCGGTAATCGCACTGGAGCACACCAGCAGCTGGCAACTTAAGGTTGACATTACCGCCGCCAGAATTGCCGACAGCAGAATCCCGGCAATCCACGGGTTAAACAGAATTTGCGCCAGTTCGATAAACACGCGCTCAGCATTCTGGTTTACCGCACCTGCTACCGCCGGGTGCTCATTAAAGTAAGCAATACCAAAGAAGCCGACAGCTACCGCCCCTGCCAGGCAGAGGATCATCCAGGTCATACTGATACGACGCGCATGGACAATGCTGTGGTGAGAGTCTGCCGCCATAAAACGCGCCAGGATGTGCGGTTGCCCGAAGTAACCCAGCCCCCACCCCATCAGTGAGATAATGGCGACAAAGTTCAGCCCTTTGAGCATATCAACGTTTTCGATGCTCTTTTGTTTGATCACTTCCAGCGAGTCACCAAAGCCACCGACACTGATAATGACGATAACCGGCGTCAGGATCAGGGCAAAAATCATCAGGCTGGCCTGTACAGTGTCAGTCCAGCTCACCGCGAGGAAACCGCCAATAAAGGTGTAAAGGATCGTCGCCGCAGCTCCCGCCCACAGAGCCGTTTCGTAGCTCATGCCAAAGGTACTTTCAAACAGACGCGCGCCTGCCACAATGCCCGAAGCGCAATAAATGGTGAAGAACAGCAAAATCACCAGCGCGGAGATAATGCGCAAAATGCGGCTTTTATCTTCAAAGCGCCCGGTGAAATAATCCGGCAATGTTAAGGCGTTATTGTTGTATTCGGTATGCACACGCAACCGCCCCGCCACCAGCTTCCAGTTGATCCACGCGCCTAATGTCAGGCCAATGGCGATCCAACTTTCGGAAATCCCGGAAAGAAAAACCGCGCCCGGCAACCCCATTAACAGCCAGCCGCTCATATCCGACGCACCCGCCGATAATGCCGTCACGAATGGCCCAAGGCTACGACCGCCCAGAATATAGTCGTCAAAGTTTTTCGTTGATCGCCAGGCGATAAACCCAATCAATATCATGCCAAAGATATAGACACAAAATGTCACCAACATCGGTGTGCTAATAGCCATCTAAAGTCTCCAAAAAATTATTATCGGCAATGTCGAAACTTGCCGTTATATCTGCCACCGGAACGGGGTAACAGAGTTTATGTTTTACCAGGGCGACCGTATCCTGCCGGAAGCGCTGGTTATTCACAATCGATTTAACACACCATTTACATTAAATTTTAGTGCTCAGCGACACTATTTTTCATCAGGTTGCACTCTCTCACATTTTTTGCGGTTGCACCTTTCAAAAATGTTAACTGCCGCAGAGAAAAAGTCTGAGTTATTTTTTTAATCCCTGTCATATCGATTTCTTTTATTAACATTTCATTCATTTTTAAGCTTGCTACGCATGTCACATTTAACATGGTTGCACAAAGTTGCAACATCATGGATATTTCACGATAACGTTAAGTTGCACCTTTCAGAACAACAGGAGTAATGGCATGGGAACCACCACCATGGGGGTTAAGCTGGACGACGCGACGCGTGAGCGTATTAAGTCTGCCGCGACACGTATCGATCGCACGCCACACTGGTTAATTAAGCAGGCGATTTTTTCTTATCTCGAACAACTGGAAAACAGCGATACTCTGCCGGAGCTACCTGCGCTGCTTTCTGGCGCTGCCAATGAGAGCGATGAAGCACCGACTCCGGCAGAGGAACCACACCAACCATTCCTCGACTTTGCCGAGCAAATTTTGCCCCAGTCGGTTTCCCGCGCCGCGATCACAGCGGCCTATCGCCGCCCGGAAACCGAAGCGGTTTCTATGCTGCTGGAACAAGCCCGCCTGCCGCAGCCAGTTGCTGAACAGGCGCACAAACTGGCGTATCAACTGGCCGATAAACTGCGTAATCAAAAAAACGCCAGTGGTCGCGCAGGTATGGTTCAGGGGTTATTGCAGGAGTTTTCGTTGTCATCGCAGGAAGGCGTGGCGCTGATGTGTCTGGCGGAAGCGTTGTTGCGTATTCCCGACAAAGCCACCCGTGATGCGTTAATTCGCGACAAAATCAGCAACGGTAACTGGCAGTCACACATTGGTCGTAGCCCGTCACTGTTTGTTAATGCCGCCACCTGGGGGCTGCTGTTTACTGGCAAACTGGTTTCCACCCATAACGAAGCCAGCCTCTCCCGCTCGCTGAACCGCATTATCGGTAAAAGCGGTGAACCGCTGATCCGCAAAGGTGTGGATATGGCGATGCGCCTGATGGGCGAGCAGTTCGTCACTGGCGAAACCATCGCGGAAGCGTTAGCCAATGCCCGCAAGCTGGAAGAGAAAGGTTTCCGTTACTCTTACGATATGCTTGGCGAAGCTGCACTGACTGCCGCAGATGCACAAGCGTATATGGTTTCCTATCAGCAGGCGATTCACGCCATTGGTAAAGCGTCCAATGGTCGTGGCATCTATGAAGGTCCGGGCATTTCAATCAAGCTGTCGGCGCTGCATCCGCGTTACAGCCGCGCCCAGTATGACCGGGTAATGGAAGAGCTTTACCCACGTCTGAAATCACTCACCCTGCTGGCGCGTCAGTACGATATTGGTATCAACATTGACGCCGAAGAGGCCGATCGTCTGGAGATCTCCCTCGATCTGCTGGAAAAACTCTGTTTCGAGCCTGAGCTGGCAGGCTGGAACGGTATCGGTTTTGTTATTCAGGCTTATCAAAAACGCTGCCCACTGGTGATTGATTACCTGATTGATCTCGCCACCCGCAGCCGTCGCCGTCTGATGATTCGCCTGGTGAAAGGCGCGTACTGGGATAGTGAAATCAAGCGTGCGCAGATGGACGGCCTTGAAGGCTATCCGGTTTATACCCGCAAGGTGTATACCGACGTTTCATATCTCGCCTGTGCGAAAAAGCTGCTGGCGGTGCCGAATCTAATCTACCCGCAGTTCGCGACGCACAACGCCCATACGCTGGCAGCGATTTATCAACTGGCAGGTCAGAACTACTATCCGGGTCAGTACGAGTTCCAGTGCCTGCATGGTATGGGCGAGCCACTGTATGAGCAGGTCACCGGGAAAGTTGCCGACGGCAAACTTAACCGTCCGTGTCGTATTTATGCTCCGGTCGGTACCCATGAAACGCTGTTGGCGTATCTGGTGCGTCGCCTGCTGGAAAACGGTGCTAACACCTCGTTTGTTAACCGTATTGCCGACACCTCTTTGCCACTGGATGAACTGGTCGCCGATCCGGTCACTGCTGTAGAAAAACTGGCGCAACAGGAAGGGCAAACTGGATTACCGCATCCGAAAATTCCCCTGCCGCGCGATCTTTACGGTCACGGGCGCGACAACTCGGCAGGGCTGGATCTCGCTAACGAACACCGGCTGGCCTCGCTCTCTTCTGCCCTGCTCAATAGTGCACTGCAAAAATGGCAGGCCTTGCCAATGCTGGAACAACCGGTAGCGGCAGGTGAGATGTCGCCCGTTATTAACCCTGCGGAACCGAAAGATATTGTGGGCTTTGTGCGTGAAGCCACGCCGCGTGAGGTAGAACAGGCGCTGGAAAGTGCGGTTAATAACGCGCCAATCTGGTTTGCCACTCCTCCGGTTGAACGCGCGGCGATTTTGCATCGCGCTGCCGTGCTAATGGAAAGCCAGATGCAGCAACTGATTGGTATTCTGGTGCGTGAAGCCGGAAAAACCTTCAGTAACGCCATTGCCGAAGTGCGCGAAGCGGTCGATTTTCTCCACTACTATGCCGGACAGGTGCGGGATGATTTCGCTAACGAAACCCACCGTCCATTAGGGCCTGTGGTGTGTATCAGTCCGTGGAACTTCCCGCTGGCTATTTTCACCGGGCAGATTGCTGCCGCACTGGCGGCAGGTAACAGCGTGCTGGCAAAACCGGCAGAACAAACGCCGCTGATTGCCGCGCAAGGGATCGCCATTTTGCTGGAAGCGGGTGTACCGCCAGGCGTGGTGCAGTTGCTGCCAGGTCAGGGGGAAACCGTGGGCGCGCAACTGACGGGTGATGATCGCGTACGCGGGGTGATGTTTACCGGTTCAACCGAAGTCGCTACGTTACTGCAGCGCAATATCGCCAGCCGCCTGGACGCTCAGGGTCGCCCTATTCCGCTCATCGCTGAAACCGGCGGCATGAACGCGATGATTGTCGATTCTTCAGCACTGACCGAACAAGTAGTAATAGATGTGCTGGCCTCGGCGTTCGACAGTGCGGGTCAGCGTTGTTCGGCGCTGCGCGTGCTGTGCCTGCAAGATGAGATTGCCGACCACACGTTGAAAATGCTGCGCGGCGCAATGGCCGAATGCCGGATGGGTAATCCGGGTCGCCTGACCACCGATATCGGTCCGGTGATTGATAGCGAAGCGAAAGTCAATATTGAGCGCCATATTCAGACCATGCGTAGCAAAGGCCGTCCGGTGTTCCAGGCGGTGCGGGAAAACAGTGAAGATGCCCGTGAATGGCAAAGCGGCACCTTTGTCGCCCCGACGCTGATCGAACTGGATGACTTTGCCGAATTGCAAAAAGAGGTCTTTGGTCCGGTGCTGCATGTGGTGCGTTACAACCGTAACCAGCTACCAGAGCTGATCGAGCAGATTAACGCTTCCGGTTATGGTCTGACGCTTGGCGTCCATACGCGTATTGATGAAACTATCGCCCAGGTCACTGGCTCGGCCCATGTTGGTAACCTGTATGTTAACCGTAATATGGTGGGCGCAGTGGTTGGTGTGCAGCCGTTCGGCGGCGAAGGGTTGTCCGGTACCGGGCCGAAAGCAGGCGGTCCGCTCTATCTCTACCGTCTGCTGGCGAATCGCCCGGAAAGTGCGCTGGCAGTAACGCTCGCGCGTCAGGATGCAGAGTATCCGGTCTATGCGCAGTTGAAAGCCGCATTGACTCAGCCGCTAAATGCACTGCGGGAATGGGCAGCAAATCGTCCAGAATTGCAGGCGTTATGTACGCAATATGGCGAGCTGGCGCAGGCAGGAACACAACGATTGCTGCCGGGGCCGACGGGTGAACGCAACACCTGGACGCTGCTGCCGCGTGAGCGCGTGTTGTGTATTGCCGATGATGAGCAGGATGCGCTGACTCAGCTCGCCGCCGTGCTGGCGGTGGGCAGCCAGGTACTGTGGCCGGATGACGCGCTGCATCGTCAGTTAGTGAAGGCATTGCCATCGGCAGTCAGCGAACGTATTCAACTGGCGAAAGCGGAAAATATAACCGCTCAACCGTTTGATGCGGTGATCTTCCACGGTGATTCGGATCAGCTTCGCGCATTGTGTGAAGCCGTTGCTGCGCGGGATGGCGCAATTGTTTCGGTGCAGGGTTTTGCCCGTGGCGAAAGCAATATCCTTCTGGAACGGCTGTATATCGAGCGTTCGCTGAGTGTGAATACCGCTGCCGCTGGCGGTAACGCCAGCTTAATGACTATAGGTTAAACAGGTAGCCGGAGGATGTTACAACCTCCTCCGGCATCTTTAACGTGGTCGAATCCCCTCAATAATAATCCGCTGCACGTTTTCAACCGTTTGATTGAAAAATACCTCATCGCGCAACGTCGCGCCTGTCACCGCCTCCACCTGAGGGGCGAAATCGGCGTAATGTTGAGTGGAAGCCCAAATCATAAAAATCAAATGCTGCGGATCAATCGGCGCGAGTTTGCCGCTTTTGACCCAACCGGCAATCAGCGCCGATTTCTCATCAATTAATGCCTTCAAATCGCCCGTCAGTTCATCCATTAACAGCGGCGCGCCTGCCAGCATCTCCATACAGAACAGGCGCGAAGCCTGCGGATAATCGCGTGAGACTTCCAGCTTCAGACGGATGTACTCTTTGATCGCCGCCAGCGGGGCGAAATCTTCTCGAAACGCTTTTAACGGTGCCAGCCAGATATCGAGAATCTGCCGCAGCACGGCAATATACAGCGCCTCTTTTGACGGAAAGTAATACAGCAGATTGGTTTTTGAAACACCCGCCAACTCTGCGATCTGCTCCAGCCTTGTGCCGTGAAAACCGAATTGTGAAAAAGTGTCCAGTGCTGCGCTAAGAATCGCTTTTTTCTTCGCGCTTACTACGCGCGAACGTTTACCCGTTGTTTTCACTGCGCCTTGCGTCATGCGCTCTCCCCTCTTGTAGATTGGCAACAGGATAGCAAAACCCCCGCCCGGCCTCGACCTTCTGCACTCTCATCGCGCACGGATGCATGTTTTATGTGCAACTGTTTTGACCGTTTAGTCCGCTTTTTACCAGATATTTTAGATAACTTAACATTAACACATTAATAATATTCACTTTTTAAAAACTGGCATCCACTTTGCAAACAAGCCATTACGCGGCTGAAAAGGATATGCAGGACGCAGTGCCCCGTCTGACTTTCACTTTACGAGACGAAGAGAGGTTGATGATGAAAATTGGCGTATTCGTACCTATTGGCAACAACGGCTGGCTCATTTCGACCCACGCGCCGCAGTACATGCCGACCTTTGAACTGAATAAAGCCATCGTGCAAAAAGCGGAGCACTACCATTTCGATTTCGCCCTGTCGATGATCAAACTGCGTGGCTTTGGCGGCAAAACTGAGTTCTGGGATCACAACCTTGAGTCGTTCACCTTGATGGCGGGGCTGGCGGCCGTGACCTCGCGCATTCAGATTTACGCCACCGCCGCCACCTTAACGTTACCTCCAGCAATCGTCGCCCGTATGGCCGCAACCATCGACTCAATCTCTGGCGGGCGTTTTGGCGTCAACCTCGTGACTGGCTGGCAAAAGCCCGAGTATGAGCAGATGGGTATCTGGCCTGGCGATGACTATTTCTCCCGTCGTTACGACTATCTCACCGAGTATGTTCAGGTGCTGCGCGACCTGTGGGGCACGGGAAAAAGCGATTTTAAAGGCGATTTTTTCACCATGAATGATTGTCGCGTCAGTCCGCAACCGAGTGTCCCTATGAAAGTGATCTGCGCCGGGCAAAGCGACGCTGGCATGGCGTTCTCCGCCCAGTATGCCGATTTCAACTTCTGTTTCGGCAAAGGCGTAAATACACCCACGGCTTTCGCCCCGACCGCTGCGCGGATGAAACAGGCCGCAGAGCAAACCGGGCGCGACGTTGGCTCTTATGTATTGTTTATGGTGATTGCCGATGAAACCGACGATGCCGCTCGCGCCAAATGGGAACACTACAAAGCGGGCGCGGATGAAGAGGCGTTAAGCTGGCTAACCGAACAAAGTCAGAAAGATACCCGCTCAGGTACTGACACCAACGTCCGTCAGATGGCCGATCCCACTTCGGCGGTAAACATCAATATGGGGACGTTAGTCGGTTCTTACGCCAGTGTCGCGCGCATGTTAGATGAAGTCGCAAGCGTGCCTGGTGCCGAAGGCGTGCTGTTAACCTTCGACGATTTTCTGTCGGGAATCGAAACCTTCGGCGAGCGCATTCAACCACTGATGCAGTGCCGCGCCCATCTCCCTGTGCTGACTCAGGAGGTGGCATGATGACGACATTAACCGCTCGACCGGAAGCCATTACCTTCGATCCGCAGCAAAGTGCGCTGATCGTGGTGGATATGCAAAACGCCTATGCCACGCCAGGCGGCTACTTAGATCTCGCCGGGTTTGATGTCTCAACCACTCGCCCGGTCATTGCCAACATTCAAACCGCCGTGACTGCAGCGCGAGCGGCAGGGATGTTGATCATCTGGTTTCAAAATGGCTGGGATGAACAGTATGTCGAGGCTGGCGGCCCTGGCTCACCGAATTTTCATAAATCGAACGCCCTGAAAACCATGCGTAAACAGCCGCAGCTGCAGGGGAAATTGCTGGCGAAAGGCTCCTGGGATTATCAACTGGTGGATGAACTGGTGCCGCAGCCTGGCGATATTGTGCTGCCGAAGCCGCGCTACAGCGGTTTCTTCAATACGCCGCTGGACAGCATTTTGCGCAGCCGCGGAATACGCCATCTGGTTTTCACCGGCATCGCTACCAACGTCTGCGTCGAATCGACGCTACGCGACGGCTTTTTTCTGGAGTATTTCGGCGTGGTGCTGGAAGACGCAACTCACCAGGCGGGGCCGGAATTTGCGCAGAAAGCTGCGTTGTTCAATATCGAAACCTTTTTTGGCTGGGTCAGCGACGTCGAAACGTTCTGCGACGCGCTTTCTCCCACGTCCTTTGCTCGTATCGCTTAAGGAGTTTAACGATGCCAAAATCCGTAATTATTCCCGCTGGCAGCAGCGCACCGCTGGCCCCCTTCGTTCCCGGCACGCTGGCTGATGGAGTGGTGTATGTCTCCGGTACGCTGGCTTTTGATCAACATAATAACGTGCTGTTTGCCGATGACCCAAAGGCGCAAACCCGCCACGTTCTGGAAACCATCCGCAAGGTGATCGAGACGGCGGGTGGCACGATGGCGGATGTGACCTTCAACAGCATCTTTATTACCGACTGGAAAAATTACGCCGCGATTAACGAAATCTACGCCGAGTTTTTTCCGGGTGATAAACCGGCGCGATTCTGCATTCAGTGCGGACTGGTAAAACCTGACGCGCTGGTGGAAATCGCCACAATTGCGCATATCGCCAAGTGAGGCCGCGATGAAACTTTCACTCTCACCTCCCCCTTATGCTGATGCACCCGTAGTGGTGTTGATTTCGGGTCTTGGCGGTAGCGGCAGTTACTGGTTACCGCAACTGGCGGTGCTGGAGCAGGAGTATCAGGTAGTCTGTTACGACCAGCGCGGCACCGGCAATAATCCCGACACACTGGCAGAAGATTACAGTATCGCCCAGATGGCAGCGGAACTGCATCAGGTGCTGGTAGCCGCAGGGATTGAGCATTACGCGGTGGTCGGCCATGCGCTCGGTGCGCTGGTGGGAATGCAGCTGGCGCTGGATTATCCCGCGTCGGTAACTGTGCTGGTCAGCGTTAACGGCTGGCTACGAATAAACGCCCATACGCGCCGCTGTTTTCAGGTTCGCGAACGATTACTGTATAGCGGTGGCGCGCAGGCATGGGTGGAAGCGCAGCCGTTGTTCCTCTATCCCGCCGACTGGATGGCGGCCCGCGCACCTCGCCTTGAGGCAGAAGACGCGCTGGCACTGGCGCATTTTCAGGGCAAAAATAATTTACTGCGTCGACTTAACGCCCTCAAACGCGCTGACTTTAGTCACCATGCGGATCGCATCCGCTGCCCGGTGCAAATCATCTGCGCCAGTGATGATCTGCTGGTGCCATCAGCATGTTCCAGTGAACTTCATGCCGCCCTGCCCGATAGCCAGAAAATGGTGATGCGCTATGGCGGACACGCCTGCAACGTGACCGATCCCGAAACGTTTAATGCTCTGTTACTCAACGGGCTTGCCAGCCTGTTACATCACCGTGAAGCCGCCCTGTAAGGAATTGCTATGAACGAAGCCGTTAGCCCAGGTGCGCTTAGCACCCTGTTCACCGATGCCCGCACTCACAATGGCTGGCGGGAGACACCCGTCAGCGATGAGACGTTACGGGAGCTTTATGCCCTAATGAAATGGGGGCCGACATCAGCTAACTGTTCTCCGGCACGTATCGTGTTTATCCGCACTGCAGAGGGAAAAGAACGTCTGCGCCCGGCGCTTTCCAGCGGCAATCTGCAAAAAACCCTGACCGCGCCCGTCACCGCTATCGTCGCATGGGACAGTGAATTTTATGAACGGTTACCGCAACTGTTTCCTCACGGCGATGCCCGCAGTTGGTTTACCTCCAGCCCACAACTTGCCGAAGAAACAGCGTTTCGCAACAGTTCCATGCAGGCGGCCTATCTTATCATCGCTTGCCGTGCGCTGGGACTGGATACCGGCCCGATGTCGGGTTTTAACCGTCAACACGTTGACGACGCCTTTTTTGCGGGCAGCACGCTGAAGAGCAATCTGCTGATTAATATCGGCTATGGCGATAGCAGCAAACTTTTTGCGCGCCTGCCACGTCTGTCCTTTGAAGAAGCCTGCGGGCTGTTGTAAGGAGCAAACTATGAACATTGTCGATCAACAAACTTTTCGCGATGCGATGTCCTGCATGGGCGCGGCGGTCAATATCATCACCACGGACGGTCCAGCCGGGCGCGCCGGGTTCACCGCCAGCGCCGTCTGCAGCGTGACCGACACGCCGCCCACATTACTGGTGTGCCTGAATCGTGGGGCGTCCGTCTGGCCGGTATTCAATGAAAATCGAACGCTGTGTGTAAATACACTTAGCGCCGGGCAGGAGCCGCTTTCAAACCTTTTTGGCGGCAAAACGCCCATGGAACACCGCTTTGCCGCCGCCCGCTGGCAGACTGGTGTGACCGGATGCCCGCAACTGGAAGAGGCGCTGGTTTCGTTTGACTGCCGTATCAGCCAGGTGGTGAGCGTCGGCACCCACGACATTTTGTTTTGCGCCATCGAAGCGATTCATCGTCACGCCACACCCTACGGGCTGGTGTGGTTCGATCGCAGTTATCACGCGCTGATGCGCCCTGCTTGTTAACCTCCTTAAGGAGACAGCTGATGGCAATGTTCGGTCTTCCTCACTGGCAGTTAAAATCGACCTCTACAGAGAGCGGCGTGGTCGCGCCGGATGAACGATTGCCGTTTGCTCAGACGGCAATAATGGGCGTTCAACACGCGGTGGCGATGTTTGGCGCGACGGTGTTAATGCCGATTCTGATGGGGCTGGATCCCAATCTTTCCATTTTAATGTCGGGGATCGGCACATTACTGTTTTTCTTTATTACCGGCGGGCGCGTCCCCAGTTATCTCGGTTCCAGCGCGGCTTTTGTCGGCGTGGTGATTGCCGCGACGGGCTTTAACGGTCAGGGCATTAACCCGAATATCAGCATTGCGCTGGGCGGGATTATCGCCTGTGGGCTGGTTTATACCGTCATTGGCCTGGTGGTGATGAAAATCGGTACACGCTGGATTGAACGGCTAATGCCGCCGGTGGTGACGGGTGCGGTGGTGATGGCGATTGGCCTGAACTTAGCGCCTATCGCAGTGAAAAGTGTATCGGCTTCGGCCTTTGATAGCTGGATGGCGGTAATGACGGTGCTGTGTATTGGGCTGGTGGCGGTGTTTACCCGTGGCATGATCCAGCGATTATTGATTCTCGTAGGATTAATTGTCGCCTGTCTGCTGTATGGCGTGATGACCAACGTTTTAGGGCTGGGAAAAGCCGTCGATTTTACTCTCGTCAGCCATGCTGCCTGGTTCGGTTTGCCACATTTTTCCACTCCTGCTTTTAATGGTCAGGCAATGATGCTGATTGCGCCCGTGGCGGTGATTCTGGTGGCGGAAAACTTAGGCCATCTCAAGGCGGTCGCCGGGATGACCGGACGCAATATGGATCCATATATGGGACGGGCATTCGTCGGTGATGGGCTGGCGACGATGCTTTCTGGTTCTGTCGGTGGCAGCGGCGTAACCACCTACGCCGAGAATATCGGTGTAATGGCCGTGACAAAAGTCTACTCGACGCTGGTGTTTGTCGCTGCTGCCGTCATCGCCATGCTGTTGGGCTTTTCACCGAAATTTGGCGCGCTGATTCATACCATTCCGGCCGCGGTGATTGGTGGTGCATCAATTGTTGTGTTCGGGCTGATTGCCGTCGCAGGCGCAAGGATCTGGGTACAAAACCGTGTCGATTTAAGCCAGAACGGTAATTTGATTATGGTCGCAGTAACCTTAGTGCTGGGCGCGGGTGATTTTGCTCTCACGCTGGGCGGTTTTACGTTGGGAGGGATTGGTACAGCAACCTTTGGCGCGATTTTACTCAATGCGTTGTTAAGCAGAAAGTTGGTTGACGTTCCACCGCCAGAAGTTGTTCATCAGGAGCCATAAACAGAAAACCGCCGGGATTACCCGGCGGTGCAGATTGTTGACAACGTACGCATTGTTCATGCCGGATGCGGCGTAAACGCCTTATCCGGCCTACAAAACAGTGCAAATTCAATATATTGCAATCTTCTGGTAGGCCTGATAAGCATCGCGCATCAGGCAAGCTTACATTTGTCATCAGTATCAACCACCGGGTAACCGGCGGTGATGGCTTTTTGACGAGCTACAGACAAAAATGCATTCGTCATTGATTAGCCCGGCTAGTTGTCGCTTTTGCCGTGACTGCTCTTGCCACCTTTTTTACCTGCTTCAGATGCGCGCTGCGGGTCATTCTTGAAATTACCCCCGCTGTGCTGTCCACCTTTTTTACCTGCTTCTGATGCTCTTTCGCGGTCTTCTGCAAAATTGCCGGAACCGCCTCGATGGTTTGCCATTACTGACCTCCGTCTGGGTATAGACATCATATTGCATAGAATTAACGCGGCGTATGGCGGCTGCCATATTTTCGCTACGTGGGACTAAGCTTAGTGAACTGACGCGGGCAGACCCGCGTTTGGTAATATCCTGCAACAGCTTCTTAGCGAGAATAGATATCATCTCCAATAATTATCCATAAGCCGCTCTTATGATTAAAAAAACGCGATGAGATAAAAATGTGTCATTTTGCGACAAAATTGCGTGCTTGTGAAAGTTGTTATAAATCAAATAAGTGGTTGTGAAATTTGCACTCTGAAAAGGACGTCTTATCTTTAAATAAGTGGTAGCGAATCGCTACGGAATAGAGATAACACGAGGAGTGGTTAGAAATGGCTAAAGTTCTGGTGCTTTATTATTCCATGTACGGACATATTGAAACGATGGCACGCGCAGTCGCTGAGGGTGCAAGCAAAGTGGATGGCGCTGAAGTTGTCGTTAAGCGTGTACCGGAAACCATGCCGCCGCAATTATTTGAAAAAGCAGGCGGTAAAACGCAAACTGCACCGGTTGCAACCCCGCAAGAACTGGCCGATTACGACGCCATTATTTTTGGTACACCTACCCGCTTTGGCAACATGTCCGGTCAAATGCGTACCTTCCTCGACCAGACGGGCGGCCTGTGGGCTTCCGGCGCACTATACGGAAAACTGGCGAGCGTCTTTAGTTCCACCGGTACTGGCGGCGGTCAGGAACAAACCATCACATCCACCTGGACGACCCTTGCGCATCACGGCATGGTAATTGTCCCCATTGGCTACGCAGCGCAGGAATTATTTGACGTTTCACAGGTTCGCGGCGGTACGCCGTACGGCGCAACAACCATCGCAGGCGGTGACGGCTCACGCCAGCCAAGCCAGGAAGAACTGTCTATTGCTCGTTATCAAGGGGAATATGTCGCAGGTCTGGCAGTTAAACTTAACGGCTAATCTTCAACAGGAGGATACGCATGCCAACTCAAGAAGCGAAAGCTCATCACGTCGGTGAATGGGCATCTCTGCGCAATACGTCGCCGGAAATAGCCGAGGCCATTTTCGAAGTCGCCGGGTACGACGAAAAAATGGCGGAAAAGATTTGGGAAGAAGGTAGCGATGAAGTGTTAGTCAAAGCCTTTGCTAAGACCGATAAAGATTCGCTTTTTTGGGGCGAACAGACCATCGAACGTAAAAACGTTTAACCAGCGGCTCCCCCGCTTCACGCGGGGGGGCTTTCAAATTGTTGACAAAGTGCGCTTTGTTCATGCCGGATGCGGCGTGAACGCCTTATCCGGCCTACATGATCGTGCAAATTCGATATAGTGCAATTCTCGGGTAGGCCTGATAAGCGTAGCGCATCAGGCAATCTCACGTTTGTCATCAATCTCATACTCCCCCGCTTCTCGCGGGGGAGTTTTCTGTTATTTCACCGCTTCATTCAACACGCTATCAAATTTATCCATCGGGCAGAAACCGTTGGCATCTATCGGGCAACCGCTTAATTCCAGCGTCACACGCTGAGCAGGTGCCTGCAGGGTTAACGCATCGGCATTACGTAACTGTTCCGCACTCTGGTACACATATTCAATTTTCATCAAATCGCGATTGGCTTTGCTGTCATGCCAACGCTGGAAAACGATTTTGCCGCCAATCGGCGTGCGTTCGTTCTGGTCATGCAACTGATACGGTTTGAAATCCAGCGCCGTTAACAGAGAGGCAATGTTGGAGTCATGCCCAACTAACACCGTGATTTTTGGTGCACTGGTGCGATCGGTGACCAGGGCTTTGTCGATATAACTGACCAGCGGTTTCGCAACATTGCGCGCCACTTCCGGTGAGGTAAACAGGCTGTCCTGGTAACCGTTTTTCAGCTTCGACAACACCTTCCATTGCTGGTCAGATTTGATTTCTCCCCAGGCCACCTGATCCATCGGAAAACCTTCGTAGTATTGCAAAGTAAACGCATCTACCAGCGAGTTGCCGACTTTCAGCGGCCCGGAAACACCTGGTTCTTGTTGATACTTCGCGCTAAAGGTATTTTTGCCATCCACCAGCGAACACTGTTGTTTCTCTTTACAGGCAGGGGAATCTTTATAGTTAACGATTTTTTCCAGTAGCTGGTAGCTGTCGGTAAGCTGGAGTTTGCTGAGCTCTTTCTCCATTGCCGCAACCGCCTGTTCACTGAATGCGGCGGAATCATCGGTGATCACCGGGTTAAAGGTTGGGTCCATGGTGCCCATTTTTTCCTGGTGATGCACAGGAATATCACACCCCGGGAATGCGCCGGTAATAAAGAACTGTGCGGTCGCGACAGTACGTTGCAGACTATTGGCATAGGCATAAACGGTGTCCGGCGGCGGGCATTCCCCCGATTTCACCATTCCCTGCTCTGCCAGCCATTCACGCATGTAATGGCCCATATACACTTCGAGCACACCACCTTTGGTGGTGAGTTGCCCACCGGGGACGTCCCATTCGGGCCATTTATTCGGCGTCGACTGTTCCAGAACACTGCCATTGTTCGCCAGCGGCGCACGTAAGTTATGGCGGCTCATCATGAGCACTTGCTGTAGCTGATAGCCTTCCGGTACGGTTTGTGCCTGAGCATTTGAAGCGAGTAAAACTATCCCTGCCACAGTTGCGGTGATTAGCGTTTTGTTCATTCCTGGCACCTCTTTTGTTATCAATCACTAAAGAGTGTGACAGAAATATGACTTTTTTCCGGGAACAGGTTCGCAAAATGGCTTGTTGAACACCTGTTTTTCTATATACATCTTTAAAAACAGGCAAACTATGCCAGATTAGCCTCTGCCTCGCGTACGCCGCTGATGATTACACCTGTGGCTAAATAGAATATCAGCGGCGTTACTAATACAGAGGCAATAGTACCAATAATAAGAGAAGTGAGGCTAATAACAATGGTTTATAACACATGCCTTTGTCATTAAATTGCATAACGATTTAAATAGTCAAGTTGTGCATTCATTTCCTTATTGTTTAACTTGTAAGCCTGAGCAAAAAGTTCAGGAGGGAGGTAAACGTCATAATGATTGCCAGTGTTTATTAAATAACCATACTCAAGATCTTCATCTGTTGAAAAGGATTCATTCCCTAAGGAGATTGATGCTACATTACTATTAACAATAAATAATGAGCAAATGCTATCTGAAAGAACAGCAAGAAAATTCTTCACCGCATTAATCCTATCCGACGTGTCGGTATCTAAAGCAAGCAAATTATTGTTATCATTAAATATAAACTCGGGTAAATGCAGGATACATTTTTCGTTATTCAAGCAACTATCAATGAATTGTTTTTTAAAAAACAGAAAGCTCCATGACATATGACTACCCACACCCTGAATTTTGTTGTCAGATTGCAGATCAACGCCAAATAATGTCTTAACATCTTCCCTGAGATCATAGAATGCCGCATCAACAAGAGCCTCGATCGTTTGTTTATCAACAATTTTAATAAACTCTTCGTATACTTCCTTTTGCGTCTTATGACTGCCCAGCGCCCATGAATAATCATGTTGTTTTAAAACCAGTATGGCTCTTAACAGACAATATCCATCGCCATCTACTGGAGCGTATTTTAATTCATAAGTTTTATTAATTTCACTCTGAATAAAAGATATATCAGACAAATCAATACCAGTATCTAAATCAGATATTCCCGGTGTATTTATCCATTCTGGCTGAACACTAATATTTTCATCATCTAAACAATACTCAGAAAAAACATCATCACACAAACCTTCAATAAATTTTATAAAATTAAGCCAACAATAACCTTTAAAATCTGCGATAGTCTCTGAACTTCTGTCCGGCAATGATATAATAACAAGCTCTCTCTCTTGAGAATATTTTATAGTATATGTAAAACCTCCTGAAACTCCTGAATAAATTTGCGTATCTTTAGTATGCAATGTTTTCAAAAATGAAGATAAATCATTATCATTCTGCATTTCCTCAAATTCTTTTTCTAGTGATTCACATTCCAGACATGGAGTATCCTCTTCATTTACTTTACGTCTGAGTTCATTGTATAACCGCATAAAACACACCAGTGTGTTTTCAAAAAGCGTGATTGAATATGTTTGATTTTTTTCGTACTCATTTTTTATATCGTTCCAGGCCTGTTTCAAATAATTATTTGCAGTGCAACTAATTCCATGTATATTACTACCCATATATAGCGTCTATAAAATTTAATAAATAATGACGCCCTAGTTAAACTTAAAGTGCCTGGTTCCACTATCAAAAATCGCTCACCCTTTTTCACCTGTTTAAAATATGTTCAGCAACCCATCTTGATGGCGACCTCCTCTCCGCGATGATTTCAATAACATATTCTGTGTTGGCATATGAAATTTTGAGGATTACCCTACACTTATAGGAGTTACCTTACAGGGGTTCCTTCAATTTGTGTTGATTTACGCGAGATAACGCTATGGAATTAAAGGATTATTACGCCATCATGGGCGTGAAACCGACGGACGATCTCAAGACAATCAAGACCGCCTATCGTCGACTGGCCCGTAAATACCATCCTGATGTCAGCAAAGAACCGGATGCCGAAGCCCGCTTCAAAGAGGTCGCTGAAGCCTGGGAAGTGTTAAGTGATGAACAACGTCGCGCTGAGTATGATCAGATGTGGCAACATCGCAACGATCCGCAATTTAACCGTCAGTTCCATCATGGCGACGGTCAGAGTTTTAATGCCGAAGATTTTGACGATATCTTCTCGTCAATTTTCGGTCAGCATGCCCGCCAGAGCCGTCAACGCCCCGCCACACGCGGCCACGATATTGAAATCGAAGTGGCGGTATTCCTCGAAGAAACGCTGACTGAGCATAAGCGTACCATCAGCTATAACCTGCCGGTTTATAACGCCTTTGGCATGATCGAACAGGAAATCCCGAAAACGCTGAATGTGAAGATCCCGGCGGGCGTCGGCAATGGTCAACGCATCCGTCTGAAAGGCCAGGGGACGCCGGGCGAAAACGGTGGTCCAAATGGCGATTTGTGGCTGGTGATTCATATTGCGCCACATCCGCTGTTCGATATTGTCGGCCAGGATCTGGAAATTGTGGTGCCGGTTAGCCCGTGGGAAGCGGCGCTGGGTGCTAAAGTCACCGTTCCAACACTGAAAGAAAGCATTTTGCTGACTATCCCGCCAGGCAGCCAGGCCGGGCAACGATTGCGCGTTAAAGGCAAAGGTCTGGTGAGCAAAAAACAGACCGGCGATCTGTATGCGGTACTGAAAATCGTGATGCCGCCGAAACCGGATGAAAACACTGCCGCGCTGTGGCAGCAACTGGCAGACGCCCAGTCGTCTTTTGATCCACGTAAAGATTGGGGGAAAGCATAATGGCTAATGTTACGGTGACTTTTACTATTACCGAATTTTGCCTGCATACCGGCATCTCTGAAGAGGAGTTGAATGAAATTGTCGGTTTGGGGGTGGTTGAACCGCGTGAGATCCAGGAAACAACCTGGGTATTTGACGACCATGCCGCCATCGTGGTGCAACGCGCAGTACGCCTGCGTCATGAACTGGCTCTGGACTGGCCTGGGATCGCGGTGGCGCTGACGTTAATGGATGATATTGCGCACCTGAAGCAGGAAAACCGCCTGCTGCGCCAGCGACTTTCCCGGTTTGTAGCTCATCCGTGATGTGTGTTTGCCGGATGTGATGACGCATCCGGCAACTGCCCCATAATGCCTGATGCGACGCTAAACGCGTCTTTTCAGGCGCACAAACGACGTTATCTGTTTTGGTGGTCGCTCTCCACTAACACCAGCAATAACTGGCTTAGTGCCGCGTAAAAACCAAAGCTGTCATACTGACGACAACGCGCAACAAACTCTGGTAACCATTGCCACAGCGCCGTCAGTGTTTTTTGCCGCAAACTGTCGATTCTTCGCGCAGGAACGGTCCCCTCTCCCAGCGAAAAATGCAGATGGCTGAGCAATTCGAGATAGATCGCCAGATGATCTGCCGGTTCGTTGAAATTGCCGCTGGTTTCCATCCCTGCCTCAACTAACAAGCGTTTAATCTCTTGCTCGTCCTGTTTGTAGGCCGATGCATACGGCAGCGCCGCTTGTTTGTCGGTCATCAGAAACAGGCCGCAAAAGTCAGCGGCCAGTTCCAGACGGGCATCGTCACGTACTGTCAGCGTGGCAATACAGTTTTCCAGCTCATTCACCGCCGCAGCCAGCGGCGGTTCGCTTTTCAGCAACGAAAACCATTCAGCCATCTGCGCACTGGCGATTTGCGTCAGTTGTTCATCGTCCAGCTCACGGGAGAACAACTGCGCTAGCCAGGCGTAAACACAGGCAATCTGTTGTGCTGTCAGCGTGGTCATGATTTCACCTGCGACGCGGGAACATATTCGCACTGCGCCACCATCTCCACGGGGCCGTTAAACGCCGTCACCTGCTCCACTGTTCCGTTGTACTTCTCAATTTCCACCAGCGTAGTGTGCGCACTGGTCGCCTGCGCCAGCTGCGATGTACCGATGTCGATGGTCAACACGTTGGGGTTACCGTATTTGCACAGCGCACCAGGCTCGCCGCCTTTATCTGGATCGTACCATGCCCCTTCGTGAATTCGTGCCACGCCGGGTGCATAGCGGTCAGAAACCACTGCCCCTGCCAACACCTGACCGCGAGCGTTAAAGACGCGTACCACATCACCGTTACGAATACCGCGCGCGCTGGCATCCTGCGGGTTAATGAATACTGGCTCTTTACCCGCTACCGTATATTGCTGACGCAGCGTTTCCGACTCACATAACTGCGAGTGAAGTCGGAAATCCGGATGCACAGATTGCAGATGCAACGGATACTTTTGCGAGCCAGGCCCACCGTGGGAGCGTTCGATTTTCTCAAACCACATCGGATGCCCCTGACAATCGTCGTAGTTCATATCGGCGATAGTTTTCGAGTAGATCTCAATCAGGCCACTCGGCGTGCCCAGCGGTTCGAGATCCGGATCTTCGCGGAATGCCTGGTGGCGAACAAACATCTGCGGATGGTCAAACTCGACGTACTCTTTGTTATTCCAGAAGTCATCAAACGCTGGCAGATGAACGCCGCGTCCTTTGCCTTGCTGTACACCTTCCTGCCAGATGCGTTTCAGCCAGCCCATTTCGTCCAGCCCTTCGGTAAAGGCTTCTTCGCGATTAAAGCGACGGCACAGCTCGCGGAAAATATCGAAGTCGTTGCGCGCCTCGAACTGCGGCGGCACCACCTGTTTCATGGCGATAATGCCACGGTTGGAGTGATTGCCGTACTGGTCGAGATCGTTACGCTCAAACTGCGTGGTCGCAGGCAGTACGATATCGGCAAAGCGGCAGGTTGAGGTCCACTGGTTATCTATGGCGATAACCGTTTCCAGCTTGCGCCAGCCTTCAATAATGCGGTTGATCTGCTGATGGCGATGGAATGGGTTAGTTCCGGCAAAAATACACATTTTCAGCGGCGGCAGTTTTACCGATTTACCGTTCCAGTTGATCACTTTCCCCGGTTCGAGGATCGCATCGATAAAACGGGCAATCGGAATAGTGCTGCTGTAGCCTTTGTAGTCACTGTTGTCGTGAACAGGCGGAATCGACGTAGAGCCGGAGAAACCACTCAGAATAACGCCTTTACGCCCCGGCGTGCCTGCGCCGTTGTAGTGCCAGCCAAAACCAAAACCACCACCTGGCAGGCCAATTTGCCCCAGCATCGCCGCCAGAACCACAATCATCCACGCCCACTGTTCACCGTGCTGCATACGCTGCACGCACCAGCCAGCAATAATTTGCGTTCTGTTCGCCGCCATCTGCCGCGCCAGCCCACGAATGGTTTCGGCATCAATGCCGGTCAGTTTTTCAGCCCATGCGGCATCTTTCGGCTGACCGTCTTTCTCACCCAGCAGATACGGCAGGAACTGCTCAAAACCCACACAGTAGTTAGCAAGGAAGTTTTTGTCGTACAGGTTTTCACTGTACAGCGTATGTGCCAGCGCCAGTTGCAGCGGCACGTCAGTTTGCGGGTTAACCGCAATGTGCTTCACATGCTCGCGCCCCAGATACTCATGGGTGGATGTGACAACCGGATCGATGCTGATGACCTCAATTTCACCGGCGGCGACTTTCGCTTTTAGCTGCGCGTAATATTCATAAACATCGTGATCCGGGCACCACCAGTTCGCTTGCTGGTTTTTCAGCAAATCGGAGCCCCACAGCACAATGGTTTTGCTGTTCTGCAATACCAGCGGCCAGGAGGTTTGCTGTTCATACACTTCCATCGAACCGACTACGCGCGGCAGGATCACCTGCGCAGCACCGGTAGAGTAATCTCCGCCCGTACCAACGCTATTACCATGCAAGGCAATAGCTTTCGCCAGCATCCCCGAAGCGTTATGGAACATCCCCGTCGATTGCCAACCACTGGCGGTCAGCAAGGCACTCGGCCCGTGAGTTTTCTGCACGCGTTCCAGTTCTTCATAGAACATGTCGAGGGCTTCATCCCAGCTCACGCGCACAAAACGGTTATCACCGCGCTGGGAGGTATCGCTGAGATGGCGCTTACGCAGCCAGTCCACGCGTACCATCGGATAACGAATACGCGCCGCGTTGTGTACGTGATCCGGCAATCCGGCAATCATTTTCGACGGATATTTATCCAGTTCGAACGGTTTTGCCGCCACAAAGCGACCATCCTTCACCGTCGCGCGGATAGCCCCCCAGTGCGACCCGGTAAGAATGCCCTCTTTCGAGATGACAGCGTCAGTCGCCGCTTGCGCCGCAGTCGCACGTCGCGGCGTTAACAATGACGGCCCCAGCATCCCGGCGACGGTTAAGCCGCCGAGTTGTGCCAGAAAACGCCGACGTGATGCCTGAAAGAGATCGTTATTGTTCATTATTTTTCTTCCTTCTTATCGCCGTGAGCCTTACCTGCGGTGTCAGACGCATTCATTTGCAGATATTTCAACAAGGTGCGTTCTTCACGTTTATCGAGACTGGTAAAGCCAATCATGCCGTTGAGCGTGCCGATCCAACCGTTAGCGTCAAAGTGGGCGATTTCCGGTGCGCCGTGGCACTGGTTACAGGTGCCGTTGTACAACGAATCCGCATAAGCCCAGATCGGTTTGATATCGTTCACCATGTCGCCTTTCTTCATCCACGCAGTGGCCTGCAACTTGCTCCACTCGGTATTGGTGTCGGCAACGGTGGTTTTCTCCAGCGTTTTTACCTGCTGCTGCACATCACCACGAATCGAGGCAACAAAGATGCGTTTACCTGGGAATTGGGTGAGTACACGCTGACGTCCGGCGCTTTCCGTCCAGCCGGTAATTTCAATTTGCAGCCAGTCGCCGTCACGTTTAAGGACTTTCACTTCCGAAGCAGGCAGCAGAGAACCAGAGGCTTCTTTATCGCCTTTCGCCGCATAAATTGGCTTAATATCAATAGAGTACAGCGTGTCACCACTGTCATTAGCACTGGCGCGCAGCTCATCGAACTGCTTACGGAAGCCGCTACTCATATCCGGTAACTGGTGGGCAATACCTTTATGACAGTCGATGCAGGATTGATTATCTTTCGCTGCCACCTTCATCTGACGTGCCGCTTCAGGATGCTGCTTCGCATGATCCATCGCATCGTAGTTATGGCAGGAGCGGCAGGTTGCCGAGTTGTTTTCTTTCATTCGCGCCCATTCACGCTCGGCAAGTTCCGCGCGTTTGGCTTCGAATTTTTCAGGTGTATCAATGGAGTGAGCAATAAAGGTCTGGTAGATATCATTGCTCGCTTCCAGTTTGCGCTTCACCATGCCTGGAATATCCGGCGGGATATGACAGTCATGGCATTCAGCTCGCACGCCGGAGGCGTTCTGGAAATGCACCGACTGTTTATATTCTTCATACACCGGTTGCATACTGTGGCAACTGACACAAAATTCGGTTGTGCTGGTGACTTTGATCCCAACGTGTGGCAATACAATCAGCGCAATGCCAATCACAATCCCAATTGCGACCAGCGCCAGTACCGACCAACGAGCACTGGGTCGGCGTAGCGCGTTCCAGAGTTTCCGCATAATAGCCCCTGTAAAATTATGGTTTAGTGAAGCGATCTTAATGAGCAAATATGAACAGCGGCACTGGTCAGGATGAACGGCTTACGGCAGAATATGAACAGATATGAACAGAATGAGTAAAACCCTCTGATGCCACATCACATTGTTATTGTTGAAGATGAGCCGGTTACCCAGGCGCGATTACAATCTTACTTCACTCAGGAGGGGTATACCGTTTCCGTTACAGCGAGCGGTGCCGGGCTGCGGGAAATTATGCAGAATCAGCCGGTAGATTTAATTCTGCTGGATATCAACTTACCCGATGAAAATGGCCTGATGTTAACCCGCGCCCTGCGAGAACGCTCAACGGTGGGGATTATTCTGGTTACCGGACGCAGCGATCGGATTGACCGTATTGTTGGGCTGGAAATGGGCGCAGACGATTACGTCACCAAACCGCTGGAACTGCGCGAACTGGTAGTACGGGTGAAAAATCTGCTCTGGCGAATCGACCTCGCGCGACAAGCTCAACCGCACACTCAGGACAACTGCTATCGCTTTGCCGGTTATTGCCTGAATGTGTCGCGCCATACGCTGGAGCGGGATGGCGAGCCGATTAAACTGACCCGCGCAGAGTATGAAATGTTGGTGGCATTTGTGACGAATCCGGGCGAAATTCTCAGCCGTGAACGTCTGCTACGTATGCTTTCTGCGCGTCGGGTGGAAAACCCTGACCTGCGCACCGTCGATGTGTTAATTCGTCGTTTACGTCATAAACTCAGCGCGGATTTACTGGTGACGCAACATGGTGAAGGTTATTTCTTAGCCGCTGATGTGTGCTGATAAAAATAGACCGGACGAAATCCCCCTGGTGACAGCGAGCGGCGAATATGTTCACGGTCGGCATTTTTCGGCGTCAGAACTAAAATCGGTGGGCTGACATTATCAGACACCGATTGCCCCTGTAATTGCCTGATGGCCTGCTCAACCGCCAGTTCCCCCTGCCAGACCATTTGATCGCTGGCAGCCATAATCACTCTTCCCCGCTTCAGCCCGCGATACACCTGATGTGAAAGATAAAACGACACCACGGTAAGCGGCGTTTTCAGGTTACGCCCTTCACCCATTGCCGCCTCTGCCGCAATGGCCGTTCCGGCAACGACGTCGATTTCTGGGTGGCGTTCCAGCATCTCCTGCAACAGGTTACGCTGGATTTCAATATCGTTATCACCAAGCGCAATATCAACAATACGCACCGGGCTTCCGGCAATGGCTGCGCGAAAACCCTCGACCATCTCTTTACTGCCCCCGGCATTATCGGGTCCGGGCATCAACAGCACGTTCAGTGGTTTACCGTGCGTCCATTGCACCAAATATCGCCCAGGTTGATAGCCCATCTGAAACCAGGGTACACCAACGCGACTTTTCACCTGGGGAGCATCAATAGCATTTACCAGTTCGATCACCGGCAGACTTGCTACCTGCTTTTGCAGATCGGGAAATGAGGTCGTGCTACTACCGAGTAAAATGGCCTCTGCGCCCCACTGTTTACACTGGTCGATTTGTGCTTGCTGGGTAGCCAACTGGCTGTAGCCGCCTGCCTCCAGCACTTTTAAATCCACACCATAACGGCGAGCTGCCTCCTGCATACCATAGTTCAACGATAACCAGTATGAATCTTTCAGGCTGGGATAAAGCGCGCACAGTTTCCATGCGCGTTTGGCTTTAAGCGGCATAGAGGCTTGCACCGTGTAATGCTGCGCATCATGCCAGCGCAACAGGTTATCAGCCGAAAATGCCGATAACATGAAAAGGGAAAGAAGTAAAAATAGCAGTACGCGCATGATAGCCTCATCAATAATAAGGCTTTATGCTAGATGCATTCTGCTTTGCGACTCAACCTTTTTCACCTTAAGTGCACCGACCGTGAATTTAACCCTGACCCGAAGACTCTGGATGGGCTTTGCCCTGATGGCGCTGTTAACCCTGACCAGTACCCTGGTGGGATGGTACAACCTGCGCTTTATCAGCCAGGTGGAAAAAGACAACACTCAGGCATTGATTCCTACCATGAATATGGCGCGCCAGTTGAGCGAAGCCAGCGCCTGGGAACTTTTCGCCGCGCAGAACCTGACCAGTGCCGATAACGAAAAGATGTGGCAGGCGCAGGGGCGAATGCTCACCGCACAAAGCCTGAAGATTAATGCGTTGCTGCAAGCGTTACGGGAACAAGGTTTTGATACCACCGCTATTGAACAACAGGAGCAGGAGATCTCCCGTTCGTTACGTCAGCAAGGGGAACTGGTGGGGCGGCGTCTGCAACTACGCCAGCAACAACAGCAACTCAGTCAGCAGATAGTCGCTGCCGCCGATGAGATCGCACGCCTGGCGCAAGGTCAGGCGAATAATGCGACAACTTCCGCTGGAGCGACCCAGGCCGGGATTTACGATTTGATCGAACAAGATCAGCGTCAGGCTGCTGAAAGTGCACTCGATCGGCTGATTGATATCGATCTTGAGTATGTTAACCAGATGAATGAACTGCGCCTTAGCGCTCTGCGGGTGCAGCAAATGGTGATGAATCTGGGGCTGGAGCAGATCCAGAAAAATGCACCAACGCTGGAAAAGCAGCTCAATAATGCGGTGAAAATTCTGCAACGTCGGCAAATACGCATTGAAGATCCGGGTGTTCGTGCGCAGGTCGCAACAACGTTAACTACCGTTAGCCAATATAGCGATTTGCTGGCGCTGTATCAGCAGGACAGTGAAATCAGCAATCACCTACAAACTCTCGCACAAAATAACATCGCCCAGTTCGCGCAGTTTAGTAGCGAAGTCAGTCAGCTGGTCGACACCATTGAGCTGCGTAATCAGCACGGACTGGCGCATCTGGAAAAAGCCAGTGCACGCGGGCAATACAGCCTGTTATTGCTGGGGATGGTTTCACTTTGCGCACTGATTCTGATCCTCTGGCGCGTGGTTTATCGCTCAGTCACGCGTCCACTTGCCGAACAAACGCAGGCGCTGCAACGGCTGCTGGACGGTGATATTGACTCCCCTTTCCCGGAAACCGCTGGCGTACGGGAGCTGGATACCATCGGGCGGCTGATGGATGCGTTTCGCAGCAATGTTCATGCACTGAATCGCCACCGCGAACAGCTGGCGGCGCAGGTCAAAGCGCGTACAGCTGAATTGCAGGAACTGGTGATAGAACACCGACAGGCACGGGCGGAAGCAGAAAAAGCCAGCCAGGCAAAATCGGCGTTTCTGGCGGCGATGAGCCATGAGATCCGCACACCGCTGTACGGTATTCTCGGCACCGCACAGCTACTGGCAGATAACCCCGCACTTAACGCCCAGCGTGATGATTTGCGGGCAATTACCGACTCCGGCGAATCGTTGCTGACTATCCTCAACGATATTCTCGATTATTCGGCTATCGAAGCAGGTGGCAAGAATGTTTCGGTCAGCGATGAGCCCTTTGAACCGCGCCCGCTGCTGGAAAGTACCCTGCAATTAATGAGCGGACGGGTGAAAGGTCGCCCGATTCGCCTGGCAACGGCAATTGCCGATGATGTACCGAGCGCGTTAATGGGCGATCCGCGACGTATTCGTCAGGTTATAACCAACCTGTTGAGCAACGCCCTACGTTTTACTGACGAAGGGCAGATCGTTTTACGTAGCCGCACTGATGGTGAGCAATGGCTGGTCGAAGTGGAAGACAGCGGCTGCGGTATTGATCCCGCGAAACTGGCAGAAATCTTCCAGCCATTTGTGCAGGTAAGCGGCAAACGCGGCGGCACCGGGCTGGGACTGACTATCAGTAGCCGTCTGGCCCAGGCGATGGGCGGCGAACTGAGCGCCACCAGCACGCCGGAGGTTGGAAGCTGTTTTTGTTTACGCTTGCCGTTACGTGTTGCCACGGCACCCGTGCCAAAAACAGTCAATCAGGCGGTGCGTCTTGACGGTTTACGTTTGCTGTTAATTGAAGATAACCCGCTAACCCAGCGAATTACCGTTGAGATGCTGAACACCAGTGGTGCGCAGGTTGTTGCTGTTGGCAATGCCGCGCAGGCTTTAGAGACACTGCAAAATAGCGAACCGTTTGCTGCCGCACTGGTGGATTTTGATCTGCCGGATGTCGACGGCATTACGCTTGCCCGACAACTGGCACAGCAATATCCGTCGCTGGTTTTGATTGGCTTTAGCGCCCATGTCATTGACGAAACGCTGCGCCAGCGTACCAGTTCATTATTCCGCGGGATTATCCCTAAACCGGTGCCGCGTGAAGTGCTCGGTCAGTTACTGGCGCACTATCTCCAACTGCAAGTCAATAACGATCAATCGCTGGATGTATCGCAACTCAATGAAGATGCTCAGTTAATGGGGACGGAGAAGATCCACGAATGGCTGGTATTATTTACACAACATGCCCTGCCGCTTCTCGATGAAATCGACATTGCCCGCGCCAGTCAGGATAGCGAGAAAATAAAGCGTGCCGCGCATCAGCTAAAAAGCAGTTGCTCGAGTCTGGGAATGCGTAGCGCCAGTCAGCTATGCGCACAACTGGAGCAGCAGCCATTATCTGCCCCCCTTCCACACGAAGAAATTACATGCAGTGTTGCCGATCTGGAAGCATGGTTGAATAAGAAAGACCTGAACGCGATTTGAATCAATATCAGCCAGTTAAGAACAACTAGAATAGTGGCATTTGGTATGCAACTTAACGGACTGGCAAAATCATGGCAGAGAAAAAAAGAACCCGCTGGCAGCGGCGGCCAGGCACGACGGGCGGCAAATTACCGTGGAATGACTGGCGCAATGCCACGACCTGGCGTAAAGCGACGCAATTATTACTGTTGGCAATGAATATTTATATTGCCATCACGTTCTGGTATTGGGTGCGCTATTACGAAACGGCAAGTAGCACGACATTTGTCGCCAGACCGGGAGGTATCGAAGGCTGGCTACCGATTGCCGGTCTGATGAATCTGAAATATAGCCTTACAACAGGTCAGTTACCGTCCGTCCACGCCGCCGCGATGCTGTTATTGGTCGCTTTTATCGTCATCAGTCTATTACTCAAAAAGGCCTTTTGCTCATGGTTATGCCCGGTTGGTACGCTTTCTGAATTAATCGGCGATCTCGGTAACAAACTGTTTGGTCGGCAATGTGTCCTTCCCCGCTGGCTGGATATTCCTCTGCGCGGCGTGAAGTATTTGCTGTTGAGTTTTTTTCTCTATATCGCGTTATTGATGCCCGCTCAGGCGATTCACTATTTTATGTTGTCGCCCTACAGCGTGGTGATGGACGTAAAAATGCTCGATTTCTTTCGTCATATGGGGACCGCGACATTAATCAGCGTGACCGTTTTGCTGATTGCCAGCCTGTTTATTCGCCATGCCTGGTGTCGTTATCTTTGCCCATATGGCGCGCTGATGGGCGTGGTTTCGCTATTATCGCCGTTTAAGATTCGTCGCAATGCCGAAAGTTGTATCGGCTGTGGCAAATGCGCAAAAAATTGCCCATCACGGATCCCGGTAGATAAATTAATTCAGGTACGAACAGTGGAATGTACCGGCTGTATGACTTGCGTAGAGTCATGTCCGGTAGCCTCAACATTGACCTTTTCACTGCAAAAACCTGCGGCAAATAAAAAAGCTTTTGCGTTGTCTGGCTGGTTAATGACGCTACTGGTTCTGGGGATTATGTTCGCGGTGATTGGTTACGCAATGTATGCGGGAGTATGGCAAAGCCCGGTGCCGGAGGAATTGTACCGACGCTTAATTCCACAAGCGCCAATGATTGGTCACTAAATTAGCAACAAGCGGAACATCACCTCGCACGGGGTGATGTTCACAAAATCACATTATTTTGATTTTGATATCATAACTTTCAAGCCCGGTCATTTTTTCTCGTGCGGTGAAGCGAATTTCAGAGACTTCTTTCCCTGTATTCTTGTTCAGCTCGGCGATTTTTTGCGCGATAAAGTCGGCGATTTCCGTTTCGGCTTGTTTTTTTAACTCTTCAATATTCACTGTTAACCTCTTCTGGTCTTAAAAGACAGCAACACGCCAGTAAGGTGTTGGTTCCCGGTACCCTGGTCAGGTAAGAAATGTTATAAGCCATCTCCCCGAAAGATTCAATAATCAACAGGTTATCGCTTACTATACATACAGCGTTGAAGAAAAATAAGGCAGATATAAAAAAGGCTCCACGAGGGAGCCTGATATTATTTTGTGAAATCCAGCGGCGCATGGTCAGTGCGTATTTGCAGCGCGACGTTATCAAAGGTGATCATCGTCGATTTACAAAAAATACACTTAGCGCCCAAAGGGTTTCGCTCCGTCACATCGAATGCCGATGTGCGGTACTGTGAACCATGACAACATGGACAGCGGAAATGGAGATGTTGAGTAATAACGGCAACCTTAGAGCGTAACAACGTTCGCTGCCGCGGGGCCACGTTGCCCCTGCTCAATAGAAAATTCAACTTTCTGATTTTCGTTCAGCGTGCGGAATTCATTGCTCTGGATGGCGGTGAAATGGACGAAAACGTCTTTGCTGCCATCATCAGGAGTGATAAAGCCAAAACCTTTATCTGCGTTAAACCATTTTACTAAACCAGTCATTTTATTAGACATATTTTACTTCCTTCATTTTGGGCCTTTCGGCAAACAGGGCTTTAATACAGAAACTACTTAGTGTTCAGGAGAGAGACTCAAAAGAAGGGGATAATGCCTGATAATGAGAACTGCTTTAGTAAACTACTTTGTATGCTGTCTGTCTTTCAAACCGACGCAGCTATTAACGCATGATAATTGAGATTAAGCAAATTTTATTTTAGCCGTCCGGCGGTCTTAAATATCGCTGGCTTTATTTTATTAACCCCGTATAGTGCAGCGCAGTATTTTCAGTAAGGAATTTGTTTGTCCCGTAAAATGACAGGAATTGTCAAAACCTTTGATCGCAAAAGCGGCAAAGGATTCATTATCCCCTCCGACGGTCGTAAAGAAGTTCAGGTCCATATTTCCGCATTCACTCCCCGCGACGCAGAAGTGCTTATACCAGGATTACGTGTGGAATTTTGCCGCGTAAATGGCCTGCGAGGACCAACAGCGGCAAATGTTTATCTCTCTTAATATGACGCTGCTTGTTTAAAGCTGACTGGTTTTATTGGAATAGTGCAATAGTCAACATCATACATTATAACATCAGTTACTTTTCCACAAAGAAACTAATCCATTTAAGCGAATATCTCTGCACCTAATAGTTATAAATGCCATTTAACAGCCAGTTATAGTACCACTTGAAACTATATTACCAATAATAATTAATAGCTTTCGTAACAATTTCCTTATCTTTAATTTGTATTTTGCTAAGATTTATCTTATGCCACAAGTCGTATTTCCAGAGGGGGATAGTTAACAATCTTATATTTCCCTCTGCGCGCCTTTCCTACCCGCAGTATATAGTGCAAGCGGTATGAGGAAAGGGAGATTTCACAAGGATGTTATACTCAAAGTAGACAATCCTGATCTCAAGCGTACGTATTGTCCATGCGATGAATAAAGGAAAAGTTATGAAACACAAGCTTTCTGCAATCCTTATGGCCTTCATGTTGACGACGCCAGCTGCGTTTGCTGCCCCTGAAGCAGCAAACGGGACCGAGGCAACGACGGGTACTACTGGCACCACAACGACCACTACAGGTGCAACCACGACTGCTGCTACCACTGGTGGCGTGGCTGCTGGCGCTGTCGGCACGGCGACAGTTGTCGGTGTGGCAACAGCTGTTGGTGTGGCGACGTTGGCAGTAGTTGCAGCAAATGACAGTGGCGATGGCGGTTCTCATAACACCTCAACCACCACGTCCACTACGCCCTAATACTGCTTTAACGCGTCGAAATTAAAGCTAAATAATACCCGGTTGCGATATTCGTACCGGGCTTTAGAGATTTGCATTTTTTTAATTAACCTTTCAAGGATTAAAGGTGCGCCCTCTTATTTTATCGATTTTCGCACTATTTCTTGCGGGATGTACGCACAGCCAGCAAAGTATGGTCGATACATTTCGCGCCAGCCTTTTCGATAATCAGGATATCACCGTAGCGGATCAGCAGATCCAGGCGTTGCCTTATTCCACGATGTATTTACGCCTTAATGAAGGGCAACGAATCTTTGTGGTACTGGGATATATAGAACAAGAACAAAGCAAATGGTTATCCCAGGATAACGCCATGCTGGTTACCCACAATGGACGTCTTTTAAAGACCGTCAAACTTAATAATAATCTGCTGGAAGTGACAAATTCCGGGCAGGACCCTCTGCGTAACGCGCTGGCAATAAAAGATGGCAGCCGCTGGACGCGCGATATTCTCTGGAGTGAAGACAACCATTTTCGCTCTGCGACCCTGAGTTCTACTTTTTCCTTTGCTGGATTAGAGACGCTGAATATTGCGGGTCGCAATGTGCTGTGTAATGTCTGGCAGGAAGAGGTGACTTCCACGCGGCCAGAAAAACAGTGGCAAAACACATTCTGGGTCGATTCGGCTACTGGCCAGGTTCGTCAAAGTCGGCAAATGTTAGGCGCAGGGGTTATTCCCGTAGAAATGACGTTTCTTAAACCCGCACCATGAATAAATTACAGTCGTATTTCATTGCCAGCGTACTTTACGTAATGACACCCCATGCCTTTGCGCAAGGAACGGTGACTATTTATCTGCCTGGCGAACAACAGACACTTTCCGTTGGCCCCATGGAAAATGTTGTCCAGTTGGTGACACAACCGCAACTGCGCGATCGCCTCTGGTGGCCTGGTGCCTTGCTGACCGACTCTGCGGCGAAAGCTAAAGCGCTTAAAGACTACCAACATGTCATGGCACAGCTTGCTTCCTGGGAAGCAGAAGCTGACGACGATGTGGCGGCAACGATTAAATCCGTGCGCCAGCAGTTACTCAATCTCAATATCACTGGTCGCTTACCGGTCAAACTGGACCCTGATTTTGTACGAGTGGATGAGAACAGCAATCCCCCGTTGGTCGGGGACTATACGCTCTATACCGTACAGCGTCCGGTGACTATTACTCTGCTGGGTGCGGTTTCTGGGGCCGGGCAATTGCCCTGGCAGGCAGGCCGTAGCGTTACCGATTATCTGCAAGATCACCCCCGCCTTGCAGGCGCGGACAAGAATAACGTTATGGTGATTACGCCTGAGGGTGAGACTGTCGTCGCCCCTGTTGCCCTGTGGAATAAAAGACATGTGGAACCACCGCCTGGCAGCCAGCTTTGGTTGGGCTTTTCTGCGCATGTACTGCCCGAAAAATATGCTGATTTAAATGACCAGATTGTGTCTGTTTTAACGCAACGTGTTCCTGACTGATGAAGAAGAATTCTTATCTTTTAAGCTGCCTGGCCATTGCCGTCTCCAGTGCCTGTCATGCTGAAGTATTAACCTACCCGGATCCGCTGGGTTCGTCGCAATCAGACTTTGGCGGCACAGGATTGTTGCAGATGCCAAATGCGCGCATCGCACCGGAAGGTGAATTCAGCGTCAACTACCGGGATAACGATCAATACCGGTTCTACTCCACCTCCGTGGCGCTGTTCCCATGGCTGGAAGGCACCATTCGTTATACGGATGTGCGCACACGCAAATATAGCCAGTGGGAAGATTTCAGCGGCGATCAGTCATACAAAGACAAATCATTCGATTTTAAACTTCGCCTGTGGGAAGAAGGTTACTGGCTACCGCAAGTGGCGTTTGGTAAACGTGATATTGCTGGTACGGGTCTGTTTGACGGTGAGTATCTGGTGGCCAGCAAGCAAGCGGGGCCATTTGATTTCACCCTCGGGATGGCATGGGGCTACGCCGGTAATGCGGGCAATATTACCAACCCGTTTTGCCGGGTGAGCGATAAATATTGTCATCGCGCAGAGTCTCACGATGCGGGCGATATCAGCTTTAGCGATATCTTTCGTGGCCCGGCTTCCATCTTTGGCGGCATTGAGTATCAAACGCCGTGGAATCCCCTGCGTCTGAAACTCGAATACGATGGCAACAATTACCAGAATGATTTCGCTGGCAAACTGCCTCAGGCAAGCCATTTCAACGTCGGCGCAGTTTATCGCGCTGCCAGCTGGGCAGATCTCAACCTGAGTTATGAACGCGGTAACACGTTGATGTTTGGCTTCACGTTACGGACCAATTTCAACGATCTGCGCCCTGCCCTGCGCGATACGCCAAAACCGGCATATCAACCTGCGCCTGAATCTGAAGGATTGCAGTACACCACAGTAGCGAACCAACTTACCGCGCTGAAGTACAACGCAGGTTTTGAAGCACCGGAAATTCAGCTGCGCGATAAGACGCTGTATATGTCTGGTCAACAATACAAATACCGTGATTCTCGCGAAGCGGTCGATCGTGCCAACCGGATTCTGGTGAATAACCTGCCGCAAGGCGTTGAGAAGATTAGCGTGACGCAAAAGCGCGAGCATATGGCGATGGTGACTACCGAAACCGACGTAGCCAGCCTGCGCAAACAGCTGGCTGGTACAGCGCCTGGTCAATCAGAGCAACTTCAACAACAACGTGTTGAAGCAGAAGATCTTTCTGCCTTTGGTCGGGGCTACCGTATTCGTGAAGATCGCTTTAGCTACTCTTTCAACCCAACACTTTCACAGTCGCTGGGCGGCCCGGAAGATTTCTATATGTTCCAGCTGGGGCTGATGTCCAGTGCCCGCTACTGGTTTACCGACCACCTGCTGCTTGATGGCGGTATTTTCACCAATATTTACAACAACTACGACAAGTTTAAGTCTTCGCTGTTGCCCGCGGACTCTACCCTGCCCCGCGTGCGCACGCATATCCGTGACTACGTTCGCAATGACGTTTATCTCAACAACTTGCAGGCGAACTATTTTGCTGACTTAGGCAATGGTTTCTATGGCCAGATGTATGGCGGTTATCTGGAAACGATGTATGCCGGTGTCGGTTCCGAGCTGCTTTATCGCCCGCTAGATGCCAGCTGGGCGCTGGGTGTGGACGTTAACTACGTGAAGCAGCGTGACTGGGACAACATGATGCGTTTCACCGATTATTCCACGCCAACAGGTTTCGTGACGGCTTACTGGAACCCGCCGACGCTCAATGGCGTACTGATGAAACTTAGCGTTGGGCAATATCTGGCAAAAGATAAAGGCGCAACGATCGACGTCGCCAAACGCTTTGACAGCGGCGTGGCGGTAGGGGTATGGGCGGCAATCAGTAACGTATCTAAAGATGACTACGGCGAAGGCGGCTTTAGTAAAGGTTTTTATATCTCGATTCCATTCGACTTGATGACCATTGGACCTAACCGCAACCGCGCGGTGGTTTCGTGGACACCATTGACGCGTGATGGTGGACAAATGCTGTCACGCAAATACCAGCTCTATCCAATGACGGCAGAGCGAGAAGTACCGGTTGGACAATAACCTGACGTAATTCATAACATTACATTGACTGATAAATATAAACCAATGAAAAAGAACATTTTTAAGTTTTCGGTACTGACATTGACTGTTCTGTCTTTGACAGCATGTACCCTTGTTCCTGGTCAGAATTTATCGACCAGTAACAAGGATGTCATTGAACTACCTGACAATCAGTATGACCTGGACAAAATGGTCAATATCTATCCCGTCACGCCAGGATTGATTGATCAGTTGCGCGCCAAACCGATTATGTCGCAGGCTAACCCGGAGCTGGAGCAGCAAATCGCAAACTATGAATATCGTATCGGGATTGGTGATGTGTTGATGGTTACGGTCTGGGATCACCCGGAACTAACCACCCCCGCAGGGCAATACCGTAGCGCCAGTGATACCGGCAACTGGGTTAACGCCGATGGTGCGATTTTCTACCCCTATATTGGTCGCCTGAAAGTGGCCGGGAAAACACTTACCCAGGTACGCAACGAGATTACAGCGCGTCTCGATTCAGTCATTGAAAGCCCGCAAGTCGATGTCAGCGTCGCGGCGTTCCGATCGCAAAAAGCGTACGTCACCGGCGAAGTCAGCAAATCGGGTCAGCAGCCGATTACCAATATTCCTCTGACCATCATGGATGCGATTAACGCCGCGGGCGGTCTGACCGCAGATGCAGACTGGCGCAACGTGGTGCTCACCCAGAATGGCGTAAAGACCAAAGTGAACCTCTATGCGCTGATGCAGCGTGGCGACTTGCGCCAGAACAAACTGCTGCACCCGGGCGATATTTTATTTATTCCGCGCAACGATGATCTGAAAGTCTTCGTGATGGGTGAAGTGGGTAAACAGAGCACGCTGAAAATGGACCGCAGCGGTATGACCCTGGCGGAAGCGCTGGGTAACGCTGAGGGTATGAATCAGGATGTCGCTGATGCGACGGGGATTTTTGTTATTCGTGCAACGCAAAACAAGCAGAATGGCAAAATCGCCAATATTTATCAGCTGAATGCGAAGGACGCATCGGCAATGATACTCGGAACGGAATTCCAGCTTGAACCTTACGACATTGTTTATGTCACTACCGCGCCGCTGGCTCGTTGGAACCGTGTGATTTCTCTGCTGGTACCGACGATTTCCGGGGTGCATGACCTGACAGAGACTTCACGGTGGATTCAAACATGGCCCAACTAAAATTTAACTCAATCCTGGTGGTTTGTACCGGCAACATTTGCCGTTCGCCCATTGGCGAGCGCTTGCTGCGTAAACGTCTGCCGGGCGTAAAAGTCAAATCGGCAGGTGTTCATGGTCTGGTAAAACACCCTGCAGATGCGACAGCGGCAGATGTTGCCGCTAATCATGGCGTATCTCTTGAAGGACATGCCGGACGTAAGCTCACTGCTGAGATGGCACGAAATTACGATCTGATTCTGGCAATGGAGTCGGAACATATTGCTCAGGTTACCGCAATCGCTCCCGAGGTCCGCGGGAAGACAATGCTGTTTGGGCAATGGCTGGAACAGAAAGAGATCCCGGATCCCTATCGTAAAAGTCAGGACGCATTTGAACATGTCTACGGTATGTTGGAGCGCGCCAGTCAGGAATGGGCGAAGCGCCTCAGCCGGTAATTTGAGTTTATAAGATACGATGACAACTAAAAATATGAATACGCCACCAGGCAGCACTCAGGAAAATGAGATCGATCTGCTTCGTCTGGTCGGCGAGTTATGGGATCACCGTAAGTTTATTATCAGCGTGACCGCGTTATTCACGCTGATCGCTGTCGCTTACTCGCTGTTAAGCACGCCAATTTATCAGGCAGATACTCTGGTCCAGGTTGAGCAGAAACAGGGCAACGCCATTCTCAGTGGCCTGAGCGATATGATCCCTAACTCATCGCCCGAGTCTGCACCGGAGATCCAACTGCTGCAATCGCGCATGATTCTCGGTAAAACCATTGCTGAACTGAATCTGCGCGACATGGTTGAGCAGAAGTATTTTCCGATTGTGGGTCGCGGCTGGGCGAGATTAACCAAAGAGAAACCAGGTGAGCTGGCGATCAGCTGGATGCATATTCCACAACTGAATGGTCAGGATCAGCAACTGACACTCACGGTTGGGGAAAACGGCCACTATACGCTGGAAGGTGAAGAGTTCACCGTCAATGGTATGGTCGGCCAGCGTCTGGAAAAAGATGGCGTTGCGCTGACTATCGCGGACATTAAGGCCAAACCAGGAACACAGTTTGTCCTGAGCCAGCGTACCGAACTGGAAGCGATTAACGCATTGCAGGAAACCTTTACCGTTAGCGAACGCAGTAAAGAAAGCGGGATGCTGGAACTTACCATGACTGGTGATGATCCCCAGTTGATTACTCGTATTCTGAACAGCATCGCTAACAACTATTTGCAACAGAATATCGCTCGCCAGGCGGCGCAGGATTCACAAAGCCTTGAATTCTTACAGCGCCAGTTACCTGAAGTGCGCAGCGAGCTGGACCAGGCGGAAGAAAAACTCAACGTTTATCGCCAGCAGCGCGATTCGGTTGACCTTAACCTGGAAGCCAAAGCCGTTCTTGAGCAGATTGTGAACGTTGATAATCAACTCAATGAGCTGACCTTCCGCGAGGCAGAGATCTCCCAGCTGTATAAGAAAGATCACCCAACTTATCGTGCGCTGCTGGAAAAACGCCAGACGCTGGAGCAAGAACGCAAACGCCTGAATAAGCGGGTATCGGCAATGCCTTCCACTCAACAGGAAGTGTTACGTTTAAGCCGTGACGTAGAAGCGGGCCGTGCGGTATATCTGCAATTACTTAACCGCCAGCAGGAGTTGAGTATTTCGAAATCCAGTGCCATTGGTAACGTGCGGATTATCGACCCGGCAGTCACTCAGCCGCAGCCAGTGAAACCGAAAAAAGCGTTGAACGTGGTGCTTGGTTTTATTCTTGGCCTGTTTATTTCTGTGGGTGCCGTGCTGGCGCGTGCGATGTTGCGTCGTGGTGTAGAAGCCCCGGAACAACTGGAAGAGCACGGCATCAGCGTTTATGCCACTATCCCAATGTCCGAGTGGCTGGATAAACGCACCCGTCTGCGTAAGAAAAATTTATTTTCTAATCAGCAGCGCCATCGTACTAAAAATATCCCCTTCCTGGCGGTGGATAACCCGGCGGATTCTGCTGTGGAAGCCGTACGTGCGCTACGAACCAGTCTGCATTTCGCTATGATGGAGACGGAGAATAACATTCTGATGATCACCGGTGCGACGCCAGACAGTGGTAAAACGTTTGTCAGTTCAACTCTGGCAGCGGTGATCGCCCAGTCCGATCAAAAAGTGTTATTTATTGATGCCGACTTACGCCGTGGTTATTCGCATAACCTGTTTACCGTGAGTAATGAACATGGCTTGTCGGAATATCTGGCAGGTAAAGATGAGCTCAACAAAGTGATCCAGCATTTTGGCAAAGGAGGCTTTGATGTGATTACTCGCGGTCAGGTGCCACCTAACCCGTCTGAACTGCTGATGCGCGATCGGATGCGTCAATTACTGGAATGGGCGAACGACCATTACGATCTGGTGATTGTCGATACGCCGCCGATGCTGGCGGTGAGTGATGCCGCGGTCGTGGGGCGTTCTGTTGGCACCAGCCTGCTGGTTGCGCGTTTTGGCTTGAACACCGCCAAAGAGGTGAGTTTGTCAATGCAGCGTCTGGAACAGGCAGGCGTCAATATTAAAGGCGCTATCCTCAATGGTGTGATTAAACGCGCCAGCACCGCTTACAGTTACGGCTATAACTACTACGGTTATAGTTACTCCGAGAAAGAGTAAAACTGAAAGTGGCCGGATGCGGCGTGAACGCCTTTTCCGGTCTACGCATTAGACAGTTCTTCGTTTGTCATCAGCCTCAGAGCATTCAGGTAACTGAATGCTCTTTTTTATGCATTACAAACTGCACGCCGGTATGCGTGCTTCATTCACGATTTGCGTAAAACCTGCCAACGAACACATGCCCTGCGCATTTCGCTCTTCACATCCTGCCAGGGTCAGTTTCACCTCTCCGGGCGGCGTATTTAATGACAGCGGCGTTTTATCACGCATCTGCTGTAAAGTCTGGAAGACCAGCGAAACCTGAATCCACTGGCTGTTATCGCTTAGCCGACGCCAGCGTTCAAACACCAGTTCACCACCTGGCGGCGTGTTATCCGGCTGACCGGGAAGCGTCCAGTTGAGCTCCAGTGCGCCGCCGAGATTTGCCAGATTAGTATCGTGTCCGGCGATAAACAGCACTGAAGTGGGTAATGTCACACCATACGCCTGTTTTTGCGGTGGATGGGGCGTCAACGCTGTCTTGATCAAATCTAATAACGGGGTGGCGCGGCTGCGGGCAACCTCTGGCGTGCGTTGTAGCAAATAAAATTGCGCGTTATGCAAACTTAGCAAGGTGTTCCACTGGTGTGAATCGGTGATCCTTCCCCACCCCGGCTCCGGCATTCCCTGTGCTTGTTGCAGGAGAAATATCTCCGTCAGCATTGATGCGAGGCTTACCGCACCGGTTAATGAGACATTGTCGGCGCTCACCTTGAGTTCCGATGGTAATGCCTGCGTTAATGAACAGCTTTCGTCCTGTTTCTCACGTTTAAGGCACAAGTTTGATTGCGGAAAATTAAGCACCCGTTCCAGTTCGCGAAACGCCGTTTGCCGATGCCCGGTAAAGTCAGCAATTGACCCTCCTGCCCTGCTGAGGATCGCGTCAGTCACGTTCGCGTTATCCAGTTGGCAAACGCCAGTTTTTAGAGGATTAAATAACGGATCGGGACTGGACGTATCTGCCTGGGTATGTACGGTTATTGCACAGTCAGGTGCCAGCCCGGCGGCGAAGGCTTCGCCTGTTTTACGGGTACGCTCGTCGACATCAGCAATAATCGCGACCTGACCAGACTGCGGGCAGCCCTTTTTCGCCAGCAATCCGTCGGCTACCAGACGCTGGCGTTGGTAATGTCCGAGATAGGCGATTAGCTCACCACCGCGCGGTGTCAGCCAACCCAGTTTTACCGGCCAGGTTGGCCATGCGTCTGGGGTGACATCCTGCATCAGTTGCGTGGCCTTGGTTGGAGCACGCACACCATGACGACTGACAATCACCACACTTTCCAGCTTCAGCTCCGGCTCACTCTGAGCGAATGCAGATTGCGGGGTTAACGGAATCAGAAGAGATAAAAATGGGATTAAGATCGCTTTCATCGATATGTTTCCGCTTTTCATATCTGACATTATTGATTGCCTGATGCGATGCTAATGCGCCGCATCAGGCCTACGTTCGTTAACTTTTCAGACGCGGGTCCAGCCATACCAACACAAGGGTGGAGAGCGAACACATCAACAAAATGCCGACGAACCAAAGTAAATACCACATTGTTCCTGCTCCTTAGTACAACTCGTTTTCGTTACGGCGGAGAGTTTCTGTTGTCATGCGTCCCCACATTTTGTAGTAGCTCCAGAGAGTGTAGAGCAACACAATGGGCAAAAATATCAGCACGATTACCAACATAATGCTCAGCGTCAGCTGACTGGAAGTGCTGTCCCACAACGTCAGGCTGGAGATTGGACTCACGCTTGACGGCATGACAAAGGGGAACAGCGTGATGCCTGCCGTGAAAATCACGCCAAATTGCATCAATGACGCCATTAAAAATCCCCAACCCGGGCGACCACGATAAATCGCCATCACCGTCAGCAATGGGCAGAAGAACCCCAGCAGCGGGAAGATCCACAAAACGGGCGATTCGACGAAATTATTCATCCAGGCACCAGGTAGCACTGCCACCAGTTTCATTAACGGATTGGAAGGACCGTTAGCATCCTGGGCGAGCAGTACAAAGCCATCAATACCGACCCACAGCCAGTAACCCGCCAGCAAAAAGCACAGCATCACCAACAGTGCAGCGCGTTTGGTGGCCAGCTGTGAACGCAGATGAATCACACCAACAGTTTTCAGTTGTAACCAGACGCCACCTTGCAAAATCACCATCCCAAGGCTGAGCAATCCGCACAATAAAGGGAATGGCGTCAGCAGTTGCCAGAAGCTGCCGAGATACTCCACGCGTAATTGCGGTGTGAAGGCAAACGGCACGCCGAGCAACAAGTTGCCGAAGGCGATACCGAAGACTACCGGCGGCACCAGACTGCCGATGACCAGACCGGCGTCCCACATTTTACGCCAGCGTGCATCGGCGATTTTTCCGCGATAATCAAAGGCCAGCGGGCGGAAGAACAGTGAGCACAGCACCAGGATCATCGCCACATAAAAGCCGGAAAACGCCGCTGCATACACTCTGGGCCAGGCGGCAAATAATGCCCCACCAGCGAGGATCAACCAGACCTGGTTGCCTTCCCAGTGTGCACCAACGCTGTTTATCACTATCCGGCGTTCATCATCATTACGCGCCACCAGCGGCAGCAGACAGCCGATCCCCATGTCAAATCCGTCGGAGATCATAAAGACCACCAGGATCACGCCAATCAGCAGCCACCAGATGAAGCGCAATGTTTCATAATCAAACATGATTTTCTCCTTTACCCCTGTTGCTGCGTCGGTTGTTCACTCTGCATCGCGCTCGGCCCCAGACGGGCATATTTCTGCATCAGGTAGACTTCGGCGATTAAGAACAGGGTGTAAAGCCCTACGATCATGATCAGTGAGAAAGCCAGTTGTCCTGTGGTTAAAGCGGAGTGCGCGGAGTATGTCGGTAAGATGTCCTGTATCGCCCACGGCTGACGACCAAACTCGGTCATAAACCACCCGGCTTCAATCGCAATCCACGGCAACGGCAAACTCCAGAGCGCCATTTTCAGCACCCAGCGATGCTGGTCGATTTTGCCACGCAGCGTCTGGACAAGCGCAATCAGCATCACCAGTAGCAGCAGGGAACCACAGCCCACCATGATGCGGAAACTCCAGAATACCGGCGCAACCTGAGGTATCGCGCCACGCATCGCCGCCTGGTACTGTGCGGCTGTGACATGATTCATATCCGGCGCATAGCGGGAGAGCAACATGCCGTAGCCCAGGTCACCTTCCAGTCCCCGGAATGCCTGCAACACATGCGGCTCACGATTGCCTTGCGATATTTCCTGCATTAACAGCCAGGCCATACGTCCGCGTTGCAAGCGTGGGTAGGTTTCAGCCATCAAATTCTTCAGACCCGGCACGGGTTTATCTAATGAGTGAGTGGCGAGGATCCCTAGCAGCGCGGGAATTTTGAGGGCAAAGGCGTTACGCTCTTGATCCTGTTCCGGCCAGGCAACCACATGGAACGGTGCAGGTGCAGGTTCCGTTTGCCACTCCCCTTCCATCGCCGCCAGTTTTACCGGTTGTACTTGCGCGACTTCATACGCAGAACTGTCTCCGAGTTGCAGGGTACCGATAATCGCCAGAGTACCGAAGACGGAACCGATGGCAAACGAGCGTAATGCGACATCGCGCTCCCGTCCGCGCAGTAAATACCAGGCGCTGATCGCCATAATAAACATGGCCCCGGTCACGTAGCCCGCCATTACGGTGTGCACAAATTTCACCTGGCTGACCGGATTAAAGACCAGCTCGCTGAAGCTGGTCATCTCCATACGCAGGGTGTCGATATCAAAATGCGCACCGGTCGGGTATTGCATCCAACCGTTGGCATTCAATATCCACAACGCAGAGAGATTTGAACCGAACGCCACCAGCCACGTCACCAGCAGGTGCTGGTATTTATTCAGCCGTTGCCAGCCGAAGAAGAACAGCCCGACAAAGGTGGATTCGAGGAAGAAGGCCATTAATGCTTCCATCGCCAGCGGTGCGCCAAAAATATCGCCCACATAGTTGGAATAGAATGACCAGTTAGTACCAAACTGAAACTCCATGGTCAGGCCGGTAGCCACGCCAAGAGCAAAATTGATACCGAAGAGCTTACCCCAGAAGCGCGTCATATCGCGGTAGATTGTTTTGCCGGTGACCACGTAAATGGTTTCCATGATAGCCAGCAAAAAAATCAGCCCCAGGGTAAGGGGTACAAATAAAAAGTGATACAGCGCGGTCAGAGCAAACTGCCAGCGCGATAAATCAATGACATCCCACATGCGCACTCCTGTAGGCGAAGAGAGAAAAATAACCCGATAATGGTAGATCTCCCTCTTTATCCTGAAACTCTACGACCAGAGGTATTCGCCGATTGCGATATTCATAAGACTGAAAGCGATACTTACCGTCTTTTTACGTCGGTGCAGCTTCCGCCAGCCACTGACATACCTCGCTAAGCCGCTGCGCAGAGTCGACCAAATCTTCTGGCGCTGCCAGCACCACTTCCGGTATTGGGCAGATTTCATAACTTTCCAGTAACGGGCCTTTTAAGGTGTCCGTACAGCGTAAATGCCAGACATGGCGTAACCCCGTGGCGTTGATATAGCTCTCGCCATAGCCAATGGTACGAATCTGAATATTTCCCGGCCCACAGAGACGTGAGAGAAAAAGCCGATCAGCCTCGCTGATGGGTAATTGCGTCAGATTAATGCTGTGCGGCTGCGCGTCGGGGTTACGTACATGTGCCAGTAACTCATGCGCCAACGGTAGGCCATTCATCAGGCCATCAATGGGCGGCGGTAACAGCGAATCTGTCGGCAAGAGATTTTGCGTTGCCGCCTGCCACAACGCCAGCGGCGCGCAGCCAGCCTCCAGTTTGTCCTCCAGCAACTTTTCGCCGCGACGTCTGCGCACCCGCCATAATCCGCAGAAGATCGCCTCCTGTATTTCACTTTCACTGTCGTCAGCCTGCTGAATGCGCACTGACACTTCCCCTTCCCCGAGAAGCGTATTGATAAAGTGACGATCGTCGGCGTTGAGATTTAACAGATCGACTGCCAGCACCTCGCCCAACGGCGGTTGGCGTTCGCTTAGTTGATGTTGTAACTCGTTTAACAGCGCAATCACCTGCGGGCTGTGAGCACATTGCTCCAGGGCCGCCATACTCGGTTCATCATTCACCTGACAGGTGATCGGCAGTGGATTCATGCTGAAACTGTCATCGTTCGGTTGCGTTCCTGGCCCCAGCAGATGGAAAAAAGTTTCGCTCATGAGGCACGCTCCTGCTGCGGTTCGACAAGCCCGCGCATCAGGTTTATCAGTTCCGCCCACGGGTGAATACCATTCAGCACGCCGCGATAGTTTCCGCCGGTAAACACTAAAGTGGCAGGAAAGCGAAAGACGCCAAAGCGATCGCCGATGGCTTCGCTCTGCTCAAGGTCAGCAATCGCCACCTGCCATGTATAGTCGGGAAACTCGCGCAGTAATTCGCCAATCATTACCGGATTATCGCTGACCTCTGGCGTGCGTTTCGGGTCACTGCTTAATAACACCACGCCGTCTGGCGCTTGCGTAAGCCAGTCGTCAAGACGGGATTCACTGACTGGCGTCCAGCCGCGCGCCAGCATTCGTTGCCACAACGCATCAAATGGCGTGTCGTTGCTCATCCCTGCTCCTCCTGTGTCATCCGGTACTGGCGCAAGCGAACGCCTTCGTAATTTTCCATCGACAGACAGTCATAATTGAGACAGCGCGATTCATTAGCCGGTTGCGGCACAATTCCCCACGCAGCAAGCTGCGCCAGCGCCGCCTGTTCCGCAGCGGGCAGTTGCTCCCGTGCCAGTTCGCTCAGGCTACCGCCGTAGTCGTCGAGCATTGCGGGTTGCAGACCGACGAGGGCAATATGTGCTGGCAGATGTCCGCGGATATCCGCCAGCGCCAACACTTCGGAGAAACTGTTCTGATGCAGGCTCATTTTCTTCGCGCTGAGATAAGCCGGAATGCGTTCTCCGGCATAGGTTCGCAGCGTTCCAGGTTCCAGCCCGTAGTCAATGGCATCGAGAATCAACAGATGGCTGGCGCTTTCGACATACCCCAGCAAGTTCAGTCCCTGAGTACCGCCATCGACAATCTCCACATACTCGGGCCAGTGGTAATGGGCATACAGCCGTTCCGCCACCCGCACGCCGAAGCCTTCATCGGCCCACAGCAGGTTGCCCAGCCCCATGACCACCACGCGTTGCTCGCTCATGAACGCTCCTTGTTACTTATTTTGCCAAATTTGTGGCTACGGTAGCCGTTGACCATGGTGGAGATCACCGTGTCGTCGGACATGATGTCTTCACGCAGCGCCATGTAGACATGACCGATCACAAACGCGCCAATCAGCCACATCCCCAGCCGATGCCAGCTGTGAATGTCCATTGAGTTGCCACCCGTCCAGTAGAAAAATTCCACCACATAACGGAACGGCGCAAAAATAGCGTACTGGCTGTGTTCGCTGTACAGCGCAAAACCAGTGATGATCATAAAGACCGACATCAGGAAATAGCCGAACATCGCCGCCTGGGCGATGGGATTATGGCCTATATCGGCACTCGGACGTTTTGCCAGAAACAGATACCAGCGGATTTCATACCACACGCCCTGCCACCAGCTTTTACGCCATACCGGCACGATAAACAGCTCGCGGGAGTATCGATTGCCAACAAAAGCCCAGTAGATCCGCATCAGCAAAACCACGGTAAAAACCATCCCGGCGCTGAAGTGAATTAACCTGATGTAGCCCATATAGAACAGATACGTCGCCTCGCCGCTGACGGAAGGTAGCGGCTTGCCGATAAAGTATCCGGTGACCATCAACACCGCCATGCATAACACCGTCAACCAGTGCCAGATGCGCACTGGCGCTTCAAAGACATAGTGGCTGACAACGTTGTCGCTTTTCTGTTGCATGATGATTCTCCTTCGCTGTTAACGCACCTGCACGGAGATCAGCTCGCTACCGTCGTCGCCCAGCACGTGTGTTGAACAGGCGAGGCACGGGTCAAAGCTGTGCAGAGTACGCAGGATCTCCAGCGGTTGCTCGGGGATCGCCATTTTGGTGTTCATCAGCGCCGCTTCATAAGCGCCAATCTGCCCTTTGGGATCGCGCGGGCTGGCGTTCCAGGTGGTCGGCACCACGCACTGGTAGAGATCAATCTTGCCATCGCGAATGGCGGCCCAGTGGCCTAACGCCCCGCGCGGCGCTTCGGTAAAACCGACACCACGGCACTCTGTCGGCCAGGTTGCAGGTTCCCATTTTTCCGTGGAAGCAGTGGCGAGATTGCCGTTTTTCAGGTTGGTCATCAGCTTGTCGAAGAAATACTGCAACTTACCTGCGGCCCACTGCGCTTCGTGCGCGCGGCACAAAATGCGGCCTAACGTTGACTGGATACCGGAAAGCGGCAGGTTCAACGCCGACATCATGCGATCGACCGACTCAACGGTCGCAGCATCGCCTTTGTGATAAGCGATTAACGTGCGCGCCAGCGGCCCCACTTCCATCGCGTTACCGCGCCAGCGTGGCGCTTTGATCCACGAGTAGCGTTCCTGTTCATTCAGCTGCTGAATGTTGGTATCGCTGCCTTTGACATCGCCGGGGTTGTACCACGGGTCGGTGATGCCATCGAACGGATGACGCCCGACCTGATCGTTGGGATATCGATACCAGGCGTGGTCGACAAACTCCTGCACCTGCTGCGGATCAACCAAATCCACTGGCAGCACATTGTTGAAGTCGCCGTTAATCACCGCGCCGCCAGGCATCAGCAGACTTTTCTCGCCAAAGTCGTTGGCAATATCCGGGAATGCGCCGTAGCTGAGAACGCATTTATCAGAAAGACCAGTGCCGATTTCGCTCCACGGTTTGTTGAACTGACCGATGGCTAAGGCGTCGGGGATCATCACGTTGTTAATGAAGTCCGCCGTGCGGGTGATAATTGACTGCACCAGGTTCAGGCGTTCCATATTGACTGCCCCGACCGCGCCGCTTTCGTCAATGTTGATGGCGCAAGGCATCCCGCCGACAATCCAGTTTGGATGCGGGTTTTTACCGCCAAAGACCGCGTGGATTTTGACAATTTCACGCTGGAAATCGAGAGCTTCGAGATAGTGGGCAAAGCCCATCAGGTTAGCTTCTGGCGGCAGTTTGTACTGCGGGTGCCCCCAGTAGCCATTGCGGAAGATCCCCAACTGCCCGCCTTCAACAAATTTTTTCAGGCGGTTTTGTACGTCGAAGAAATAGCCAGGGGATGATTTCGGCCAAGAGGAGAGACTTTGCGCCAGTTCGGAGGTTTTCCGCGGGTCGGCTTTCAGCGCATCTAACACATCGATCCAGTCCATCCCGGCAAGCTGATAGAAGTGCACCAGATGATCGTGGCACCAGAGCGTTGCCAGCATAATGTTGCGGATGATATTGGCGTTGTCCGGCACTTTAATACCGATAGCATCTTCGATGGCGTAAACCGAAGCCAGGGCGTGTACGCCAGTACAGACGCCGCAGATACGTTCAACGAACGCCCACGCATCGCGCGGGTCGCGCCCTTGTAGGATGATCTCCAGCCCGCGAAACATGGTGCCGCAGGAGACGGCATTGGTGATCACATTCTGATCGTTAATATTCACTTCGCAGCGCATGTGGCCTTCGATGCGCGTAATCGGGTCGACCACCAGGCGGCGTCCGGCATTATTGATGGTGTATCCCTGAGTTTCGTACTGAGTGCTCATGCCTGTTTATCCTCATTGCCTGGCTGATGTTCGGTTTCTGTAGGTTGCTGGTTATGACGTCTGCGCTGGTCAACGGCGCTGGCGACTGCGTGCACACCAACAGCCGCTGCCACCACGCCAAGCGCGGTTAAACCGACGGTATCGGCGGTGGAATGAGTACCCATTTGCGGAATATCGACCACGCGGCTGTAGAACGAACCGCGATCCCAGAAACCATTTTCCGCACAGCCCAGGCAGCCGTGACCAGACTGGATTGGGAAAGAAACGCCATCATTCCAGCGTGTGGAGGAACAGGCGTTATAGGTGGTAGGCCCTTTGCAGCCCATTTTGTACAGGCAGTAACCTTTGCGGGCAGCGTCATCATCCCAACTCTGGACGAACTCTCCGGCGTCGAAGTGGGCGCGGCGATAGCATTTATCGTGGATTCGCTGACCATAGAACATCAGCGGACGGCCCATTCTGTCGACATCTGGCAAGCGATCAAAGGTCACCATGTAAGTAATGATGGCGCTCATCACATCCGGGATCGGCGGGCAGCCAGGTACTTTGATAATGGGTTTGTCGGTGATGACTTTGTCGATAGGCGTTGCCTGCGTCGGATTGGGCCGCGCGGCCTGCACGCAGCCCCAGGACGCGCAGGTTCCCCAGGCGATAATCGCGCTGGCTCCGGCAGCGGCACGTTTGAGTTTCTCAATAAACGGTCGACCGCTGCTGATACAGAACATCCCCTGCTCGCCCAGCGGCGGATTACCTTCTACTGCGAGGATATATTTGCCATTGTATTGCGTGATGATGTCTTCGAAGACTTCTTCCGCCTGGGTTCCGGCGGCAGCCATCAGGGTATCGTCATAATCGAGGGAAATCAGGGAAAGGATGACGTCCTTCGCCAGTGGGTGAGCGGAGCGGATAAAAGATTCGGTACAGCAGGTGCATTCCAGACCGTGGATCCATACCACCGGAATGCGGGGTTTGTTCTCCAGCGCCCAGGCAATCTTTGGTGCCATTCCCGCGCCTAATCCCAGCGACGTGGCAGCCAGACTACAATATTTGAGAAAGCTGCGCCGGGTAACGCCCTGACGCCGCATGGCCTGGTAAAATGTTTCCTCGTTATTCATATCGCACGTCTCTTCTCCTAGCAACACCGGCAGGACACCGGGCGCTTATGGTCGGCAAGCGACGTCCCTGTAGCAAGGCAAACCATCGCTTCACGTGAGATGCTGAAAACGAAAGCTCATCCTTCTGCACTGGCACACGTCGCCAGAAAGTATTGTTAATAAAGCGTAGTGAAACTTTTGCACAAAACAATACAAACTGTGTGGATTTATCTTTTAGCGATAAAAATGGACCTATTTTTCTTTTTGCCGGGCGGTGGGGATGTTTAGCCGGTTGCTAAACGAGTAAAAGAGAAGGAATCCATGGTGATGAAATGATCAATCTGCTGTTATTTCACGCTATCAATGCACTTTTGGCTGTTTTTCAGGCAAACAAACAAATTAGGGGTTTACACGCCGCATCGGGATGTTTATAGTGCGCGTCATTCCGGAAGTGTGGCCGAGCGGTTGAAGGCACCGGTCTTGAAAACCGGCGACCCGAAAGGGTTCCAGAGTTCGAATCTCTGCGCTTCCGCCAAATAAGATAAGGGGTTAGCTAAATGCTAACCCCTTTTTCTTTTGCCTGTCGAAATTCTCAGGGCGTTATATTTGCTTAATGACCTGATAATCCGCTGTTAAACCTGTTCCAGATCAAATGCGTAAAGATGGGTAAAACTTCTGGGTGCCCTTACGCATTATCATTATGCTGCTTAATTAATTACATCTGTCATAGAGAGTGACTCAATGGATCGTATTGTTAGTTCTTCACATGACCGTACATCACTGCTTAGCACCCATAAGGTGCTGCGTAATACCTATTTTCTGCTGAGCCTGACGCTGGCCTTTTCGGCGATTACCGCAACTGCCAGTACGGTGCTGATGCTGCCATCTCCGGGTCTGATTCTGACGCTGGTGGGTATGTATGGTTTGATGTTCCTGACCTATAAAACGGCGAATAAGCCGACCGGGATTATCTCCGCATTCGCCTTTACCGGTTTTCTGGGTTATATCCTCGGACCAATTCTGAACACCTATCTGTCTGCCGGAATGGGTGACGTAATCGCTATGGCACTGGGCGGAACGGCGTTAGTGTTCTTCTGCTGCTCTGCATATGTGCTGACCACCCGCAAAGATATGTCGTTCCTCGGCGGTATGCTGATGGCGGGTATTGTGGTGGTGCTGATTGGTATGGTTGCTAATATCTTCCTGCAGCTGCCTGCTCTGCATCTGGCGATCAGCGCGGTCTTCATTTTGATCTCCTCTGGCGCTATTTTGTTTGAAACCAGCAACATCATTCATGGCGGTGAAACGAACTATATTCGTGCCACGGTTAGCCTGTATGTTTCGCTGTACAACATCTTCGTCAGCCTGCTGAGCATTCTGGGCTTCGCTAGCCGCGATTAATCTCACCCGCTAACACTTTCATAGCCTCGCTTTATGCGGGGCTTTGTTTTTTGTTACACTGCCGCCAGTCTGATTAAGGTAGTAATAATTATGCTGATCTTCGAAGGTAAAGAGATAGAAACGGATACCGAAGGCTATCTCAAAGAAAGCAGCCAGTGGAGTGAGCCGCTGGCTGTGGTGATTGCAGAGAACGAAGGGATTTCGCTGTCACCGGAACACTGGGAAGTGGTGCGTTTTGTGCGTGATTTCTATCTGGAATTCAATACTTCTCCGGCGATTCGTATGCTGGTAAAAGCGATGGCGAATAAATTTGGCGAAGAAAAAGGTAACAGCCGCTATTTATACCGACTGTTTCCGAAAGGTCCGGCTAAGCAAGCCACCAAAATTGCTGGCCTGCCAAAACCGGTAAAATGTATTTAACGGATACGAAAATCGGTTAATTCCCCCGAGGGATGATGCGGCTCGCTGAGCACCCGTTCTACACGCGCAGAACGCGGGCCGCCACTCTTTAACCACTGCATTAATTTTTCCACCTGCCCTTCTTCACCGCAAGCAACCACTTCCACGCTGCCATCGTCAAGATTTTTGGCGTACCCGGTTAAACCCAGTCTTTTCGCTTCGTACTGTGTGGTGTAGCGAAATCCTACGCCCTGAACTCGCCCGTAAACCCAGGCAATTATGCAGACTTTCGACATTGCTGCTCTCCTTATCCTTAATGGACGCGTTGCAAATCCATGGAAAACTCCGGACAATGACGCCCATTTCTTTGCATCGACAGAAAAGTAAATTATGAGTGTACGTTTAGTGTTAGCCAAAGGGCGCGAAAAATCATTACTTCGTCGCCATCCGTGGGTCTTTTCCGGGGCCGTTGCCCGCATGGAAGGTAAAGCCAGCCTCGGTGAAACCATCGATATTGTTGATCATCAGGGAAAATGGTTAGCACGCGGCGCTTATTCGCCAGCTTCGCAAATCCGGGCGCGCGTCTGGACGTTTGACCCGTCTGAGTCTATCGACATTGCTTTTTTTTCCCGCCGTTTGCAACAAGCACAAAAATGGCGTGACTGGCTGGCGCAAAAAGATGGCCTCGACAGCTATCGTTTAATCGCCGGAGAATCTGATGGCCTGCCGGGTATTACTATCGATCGTTTCGGTAATTTTCTGGTGCTGCAACTGCTGAGTGCTGGGGCAGAATATCAGCGCGCGGCATTAATTAGTGCCCTGCAAACGCTGTACCCGGAATGTTCGATTTACGATCGCAGCGACGTCGCGGTACGTAAAAAAGAAGGAATGGAGCTGACCCAGGGCCCCGTCACCGGCGAGTTGCCACCTGCCCTGCTGCCGATTGAAGAACACGGAATGAAACTGCTGGTGGATATTCAGCACGGACACAAAACGGGCTACTACCTGGACCAGCGTGATAGCCGCCTGGCTACCCGCCGCTACGTTGAAAATAAACGTGTGCTGAACTGTTTCTCCTATACCGGTGGTTTCGCCGTATCGGCACTGATGGGCGGTTGCAGCCAGGTTGTCAGCGTTGATACCTCCCAGGAAGCGCTGGATATTGCACGGCAGAACGTTGAGCTGAACAAACTGGATCTGAGCAAGGCTGAGTTTGTCCGTGATGATGTCTTTAAATTGCTGCGTACTTATCGCGATCGCGGTGAAAAATTTGACGTTATCGTGATGGACCCGCCGAAGTTTGTTGAGAATAAAAGCCAGTTGATGGGCGCGTGTCGGGGCTATAAAGATATCAACATGCTGGCGATTCAGTTGCTGAATGAAGGCGGTATTCTCCTGACTTTCTCCTGTTCCGGTCTGATGACCAGCGATTTATTTCAGAAAATCATCGCGGATGCCGCAATTGATGCCGGCCGTGATGTACAATTTATAGAGCAGTTCCGTCAGGCAGCCGATCATCCGGTGATCGCTACCTACCCGGAAGGGCTATATCTGAAAGGGTTTGCCTGTCGCGTCATGTAACTTGAAATGTGGAATTTTACCCTTATATCAAAGGTAAAGATTTCCCGGGAGGTGACTATGATTGCCAGCAAATTCGGTATCGGCCAGCAGGTCCGCCATTCCCTGTTAGGTTATCTCGGAGTGGTCGTGGATATCGACCCGGTTTATTCGCTCTCTGAACCGTCGCCTGATGAGCTGGCGGTGAATGACGAGCTTCGCGCCGCTCCGTGGTATCACGTGGTGATGGAGGACGATAACGGCCTACCGGTTCATACCTACCTGGCTGAAGCCCAGCTAAGTAGCGAATTGCAGGATGAACATCCTGAACAGCCATCCATGGATGAGCTGGCGCAGACCATCCGCAAACAACTCCAGGCCCCGCGTCTGCGTAACTGATCCCTGAACGAATCCCCGGAAGGTTTTTGCCTTCCGGGGATTTTTTATTTGGCCAGGCCCAGGCGAGGGATCTCAATAGCCGGGCAGCGATCCATCACCACATTTAACCCGGCATCCCGTGCCAGTACTGCCGCTTGCTCATTAATCACCCCCAGTTGCATCCAGAGGGTTTTCGCGCCAATGGCGATAGCTTCCTGCGCCACGCCCCACGCAGCTTCTGAATTACGGAAAACATCGACCATATCGACTTTTTCCGGAACGTCTGCCAGCGTGCCATACCCCTGCTGGCCCAGCAGCGTTTTGCCGGCAACTTTTGGCGAAACCGGAATGACGTGATACCCCTGGTCGAGTAGATATTTCATCACGCGATAGCTGGGACGATCGGGTTTGTCGCTTGCCCCCACCAGCGCAATGGTGTGAGTGGACGTTAAAATACCTGCAATATCGGTTTCTTTCATTATTTCCTCCAGACTGTTTAACAAAGTGTACGACAAAGCCGACATGCCAACCATGCAGCTAATACGAATGAATGAGAGCAAAAGCGGGAAATATGTCTATATGTTAGTAAGTATGATTAAAGAAAAATTTTGACACATTATTATTCGGGCGGTCTTTTGACAGGAGCTACCTATGAAAACCGGCATCGTGACCACCTTGATTGCATTATGTTTGCCGGTATCCGTTTTTGCCACCACGCTGCGGCTTTCAACCGATGTCGATCTTCTGGTACTCGACGGCAAGAAGGTTTCCAGCTCTCTGCTGCGCGGTGCGGACAGCATTGAACTGGATAATGGACCGCATCAGTTAGTGTTTCGCGTTGAGAAGACGATTCATCTTTCCAATAGTGAAGAACGGCTGTATATCTCCCCACCGCTGGTGGTCAGTTTTAATACCCAGCTCATCAACCAGGTCAATTTTCGCCTGCCTCGCCTGGAGAATGAGCGGGAAGCTAACCATTTTGATGCCGCGCCGCACCTTGAATTGTTGGATGGCGATGCGACGCCAATTCCGGTAAAGCTGGATATTCTCGCCATTACCTCAACGGCAAAAACGATTGATTATGAGGTCGAGGTTGAACGCTATAACAAATCCGCGAAACGCGCTTCACTACCGCAATTTGCCACGATGATGGCAGATGACAGTACGCTGCTTTCGGGTGTTTCCGAGCTGGATGCTATTCCACCGCAGTCTCAGGTGCTCACAGAACAACGGCTGAAGTATTGGTTTAAACTGGCTGACCCACAAACGCGAAATACTTTCCTGCAGTGGGCGGAAAAACAACCATCTTCCTGAGATTTTTGTGCCTGTGCGCAGGCTTTTTCGGTCTTTATCTTGCAGCGATAAGTGCTTACAGTAATCTGTAGGAAAGTTAACTACGGATGTACATTATGGAACTGACGACTCGCACTTTACCTGCGCGGAAACATATTGCGCTGGTGGCACACGATCACTGCAAACAAATGCTGATGAGCTGGGTGGAACGGCATCAACCGTTACTGGAACAACACGTACTGTATGCAACAGGCACTACCGGTAACTTAATTTCCCGCGCGACCGGCATGAACGTCAACGCGATGTTGAGTGGCCCAATGGGGGGTGACCAGCAGGTTGGCGCATTGATCTCAGAAGGGAAAATTGATGTATTGATTTTCTTCTGGGATCCACTAAATGCCGTGCCGCACGATCCTGACGTGAAAGCCTTGCTGCGTCTGGCGACGGTATGGAACATTCCGGTCGCCACCAACGTGGCAACGGCAGACTTCATAATCCAGTCGCCGCATTTCAACGACGCGGTCGATATTCTGATCCCCGATTATCAGCGTTATCTCGCGGACCGTCTGAAGTAATATTGCACAGGTGGCAAACGCCACCTGTTTCTTACGGTTTTCTCGCCACCGGCACATCCAGATTTTTCAGTATTTCCACAAAGGGAGAGGGATTCTCTTTGTTAAACAGTGCCCATACCCGATGGCGTGCCCGGGTCAGCGCCACGTACATTAACCGCCGTTCTTCAGCGTCCGGGAAATCCTCAACCGGTGGCAGTAGCGCCTCTTCCATAATCGACTCCCGCGCCGCAGCCGGAAAACCATCACTTCCCTCCTGCAAGCCAACGATGATGACGTAATCCGCCTGTTGCCCTTTGCTGGCATGAATGGTCATAAAGTCGATTTGCAACTTCGGCCAGCGTGTTGCCGCTTTTTCCAGGCTGGCAGGCCTCATGTGATGGTAACGCGCCAGGATCAGAATGCGCTCTTCCGGTTTGGCATAACCAGAGAGCTTATCCAGCAAAGCGTCAAGTTGACTCTCATCCAATAACGTGACGGCTTTTTTGTCTCCATTGGTTAAGCTGTTTAGCGGCTTTTTCAGCTGGCCTGGGTTCTGCTGAATAAACCGGTTTGCCACCTCACCGATACGACTGTTAAAACGGTAAGTCGTGTCTAAATCACAGCGTTCGCCTTCACCAAAGTTTTCATGGAAAGCGGTGGTGAGCGACATTTGCGCACCGCTGAATCGGTAAATCGCCTGCCAGTCATCACCAACAGCGAACAACGTCGTCTGACTGTTTTGCTTGCGTAATGCCGCTAACAACGCTGCCCGCTGCGGCGAGATATCCTGAAATTCATCAACCAGAATATGCTTCCACGGGCTGATAAAGCGACCTTTCTCCAGAATCACAATCGCCTGATGAATAAGGCCCGAAAAATCGACAGCGTTTTCTGCCTTCAGCGCACCTTTCCAGGCTTTTAATAACGGGGCCATCAACTTGATACGTTTACTGAACAGATCGCGAATCTCTTCGGGTGCACTGGCAATCATTTCTGCCTGTGCACCACCGTGCATCCGCATCAGACTTACCCAGCGATCGAGGCGAGAGGCAAGGCGACGCTGTAATTTTTCATCATCCCAGAAGTTACCTTCTGGCACTGACCACTGCATTTCTTCCGTCAGCCATTGCCGCCAGCCCTTCGCCTGCGCTTTCTTTTCGCTGCATTGCTTGCGCCACTCAGCAATAAAGAGTTCATGACGGGCAGCGGTATCATTTTCCAGTTTGCTGACTATCGGAACTTTTTTGCTGCCCTGCTGAATAATATGCAGCGCCAGCGCATGAAACGTGCGTGCGGTAATGTCTTCGGTATGTAGCCGTTCGCGAATCCGCTCGTCCATCTCTTCAGCGGCTTTGCGACCAAACGCCAGCAATAAAATTTGCTCAGGGGACGCTTCACCACGCGCCAGCAACCAGCCTGCACGGGCCACCAGCACCGACGTTTTTCCGCTTCCTGCACCTGCCAGCACTAACAGAGAATGCTCGCCATTAACGACTGCCCGGGCCTGCGCCGGATTCAGCGGTGAAGACTCGACCTGGCGGAAAAAATCCGCATACTCGGTAAGCATGGCTTCGGTATACGCCTGGTTATGCTGCAACCGAGCGCTTTCAATATCTTTCAACCAGGCCTGACATTTACGCCACGCCTCACGGCAGTTATCGAATTCTTCCAGTCGGTTAACCGGCAACGGCAACGCCGACAAAGCCTGGCGGATTTGTTGCTGAACGCCAGAGGTTTGCTCACGCGTCAGCCATTTATTTTCTCCAGTGCGCGTGGCAATCAAATCCAGTTGCTGGCGTAAAACACCAGACGCAATTTCGCTCATCTCGCCACTCCACTGCCGCCAGTGAGCATCAAGATGATGGTAAAAACGCTGCGTCTCGCCCCATTCGGTGCCGTGCAGACGCACCACTTTTTCGTCCGGCAGTACAAATTCCAGCTCGCCCCATACCAGACCGCGCTTACAGTGAATCGCCAGTAATTGATTGAAAGGAATAAGGTATTCGTGGCGATCGCCGGAGACTTTAATCCCGGCATTGAGGATCACCGCCCGATCGTAAGGGTGCTGTGCCAGACGTTTTCCAAGCGTTGTCGCTTTCAGTTCCATGACTCTGTAGATCCACACGAAATTATTTCTTATCAGTGTAACCGTCAGAGAAAACGTGCTCCAGCCCAAAAAAACGTTACAATTGCCGCCCATTACTGAAAACCACAGTAAAGCGAGGTTTTATGCGTACCGTTTTGAACATTCTGAACTTTGTGCTTGGCGGATTTGCCACCACTCTGGGCTGGCTGTTGGCGACTCTGGTCAGTATTGTGCTGATTTTTACCTTACCGCTGACACGATCCTGCTGGGAGATCACTAAACTGTCTCTGGTGCCTTATGGCAATGAAGCTATTCATGTCGATGAACTGAACCCGGCTGGCAAAAATGTGCTGCTGAATACTGGCGGTACGGTATTGAATATTTTCTGGCTGATTTTCTTTGGCTGGTGGTTATGCCTGATGCACATTGCAACGGGCATCGCACAATGTATTTCAATCATTGGCATTCCTGTCGGCATTGCGAACTTTAAAATTGCCGCTATTGCACTATGGCCGGTTGGTCGTCGCGTGGTATCGGTAGAAACAGCGCAAGCTGCGCGTGAAGCCAATGCACGTCGTCGTTTTGAATAATCCACTAATATGGCCTTTATGCTAAGTCCTTTGCTCAAACGCTATACCTGGAACAGCGCCTGGCTGTATTACGCGCGTATTTTTATTGCGCTTTGTGGAACCACAGCGTTTCCGTGGTGGCTGGGTGATGTAAAACTGACGATTCCGCTAACGCTGGGGATGGTGGCAGCGGCGCTGACCGATCTCGATGACCGACTGGCGGGACGTTTGCGTAACCTCATCATTACGCTGTTCTGCTTTTTTATCGCCTCGGCCTCAGTAGAATTGCTGTTTCCCTGGCCCTGGCTATTTGCGATTGGCTTAACGCTCTCTACCAGCGGCTTCATTTTGCTCGGCGGTCTGGGTCAACGCTATGCAACAATTGCCTTCGGTGCATTGCTGATCGCCATTTACACTATGTTGGGAACATCACTGTATGAGCACTGGTATCAGCAGCCGATGTATCTGCTGGCCGGTGCCGTCTGGTACAACGTCCTGACACTTATTGGTCATCTGCTGTTCCCGGTCCGCCCGCTGCAGGACAACCTGGCGCGTTGCTATGAACAACTGGCGCGTTATCTTGAGCTCAAGTCGCGCATGTTTGATCCTGATATTGAAGATCAAAGCCAGGCACCGCTGTACGATTTGGCTCTCGCCAACGGTCTGCTGATGGCGACATTGAATCAGACGAAACTCTCGCTGCTGACCCGCTTACGTGGCGATCGTGGTCAACGGGGAACGCGTCGCACGCTGCATTATTACTTTGTCGCACAGGATATTCACGAGCGTGCCAGCTCTTCTCATATTCAGTATCAAACATTGCGTGAACATTTTCGCCACAGCGACGTGCTGTTCCGTTTTCAGCGGCTGATGTCGATGCAGGGCCAGGCGTGCCAGCAACTGTCACGCTGTATTTTGTTGCGTCAGCCTTATCAACATGATCCGCATTTTGAGCGCGCTTTTACGCATATTGATGCTGCGCTGGAGCGGATGCGCGATAACGGCGCACCCGCCGATTTACTCAAAACACTGGGATTTTTGCTGAACAATTTACGCGCCATTGATGCCCAACTGGCAACAATTGAATCAGAACAGGCCCAGGCACTACCCCATAATAATGACGAAAATGAGCTCGCTGATGACAGCCCGCACGGGTTGAGTGATATCTGGCTGCGTCTTAGCCGTCACTTCACGCCGGAATCCGCCCTCTTCCGTCATGCGGTAAGAATGTCGCTGGTGTTGTGCTTCGGCTACGCCATCATTCAGATAACCGGAATGCATCACGGGTATTGGATCTTGCTGACAAGTTTGTTTGTCTGCCAGCCAAACTATAACGCCACGCGCCACCGCCTGAAGTTAAGGATTATTGGTACGCTGGTAGGTATCGCCATTGGCATTCCTGTGCTGTGGTTTGTGCCATCACTGGAAGGGCAGCTGGTGCTGCTGGTTATTACCGGCGTGCTCTTTTTTGCCTTCCGTAACGTGCAATACGCTCATGCAACGATGTTCATCACACTTTTGGTGCTACTGTGTTTTAACTTACTGGGTGAAGGTTTTGAAGTAGCGTTACCTCGCGTAATCGATACGCTGATTGGTTGTGCCATTGCGTGGGCGGCAGTGAGCTACATCTGGCCTGACTGGCAGTTTCGCAATCTGCCGCGCATGCTCGAACGCGCCACAGAGGCCAACTGTCGGTATCTCGATGCCATACTGGAGCAATACCATCAGGGGCGTGATAACCGTCTGGCGTATCGTATTGCCCGCCGCGATGCACACAACCGTGATGCTGAGCTGGCGTCGGTGGTATCAAATATGTCCAGCGAGCCGAACGTTACCCCGCAAATTCGCGAAGCCGCGTTTCGGTTGCTGTGCCTTAACCATACGTTTACCAGCTATATCTCAGCCCTCGGTGCTCACCGGGAGCAGTTAACTAATCCTGAAATTCTGGCGTTTCTTGATGACGCAGTTTGCTATGTTGATGACGCGTTACATCATCAACCTGCTGATGAAGAACGCGTCAATGAGGCATTAGCTAGCCTGAAACAGCGGATGCAGCAACTTGAACCACGGGCAGACAGCAAAGAACCTCTGGTCGTACAACAAGTTGGATTATTGATTGCATTACTGCCTGAGATTGGTCGTCTGCAACGCCAGATTACTCAAGTTCCGCAGGAAACTCCTGTTTCGGCGTAAGAGAGTCAGCCCATTCTGCAAGCTCCTGGCGGCGTGCCACCGGGAGCGCAGCTTCATGAATGCCGATAATGGCACCTTCAAGCATAAACAGAATCTTTTCTGTCACCAGACTGTTTTGCTGCCGCAGTCGCAACCAACACATTTTTGCCCCAAGTATACGTAACGCCCGTACATCCTTAATCCCCACCTCCCCGAGAATCGCTTCCAGATGAAAAGACATATTGGGCAAATCTTTCAGTCTTTCCCGGGTATTGCGCGTGCTTTTCTCTTTCAGCGCTGCATCGAGAGAATATTTCGACAGACGCACCAGCTTCAGTTGATTTCGCCATAGACTTTCATCAACCCGATAGTAATTGAGGGTAACGGATCGGCCACACTTTTTATATGTCAGCCAGACAGGCGGATGTTTTACACAGTACTGTGCACTTTGCTCACAAGCCCGAAGATACAACTCACCATCAGAAACCATCGCAAACACCGTGTCGTCAACGGTCAGGCTGTAACTGCCAAACAATGATCGGTATTCAATTGTGCCCAACGTTGCCAGGTATTCTTGTGATTTATAGATCCGCTTATAGGAGAGGCTTTTCATAAAATTCCTTTTAAAATCATAACATAAAAGAATGATTCACATTAACGGATCCGTTAACTACGAAAATAGGCAACTTATTCTTAAGGGGCAAGATTAATTTATGTTTTCCCGTCACCAACGACAAAATTTGCGAGGCTCTTTCCGAAAATAGGGTTGATCTTTGTTGTCACTGGATGTACTGTACATCCATACAGTAACTCACAGGGGCTGGATTGATTATGTACACTTCAGGCTATGCACATCGTTCTTCGTCGTTCTCATCCGCAGCAAGTAAAATTGCGCGTGTCTCTACGGAAAACACTACAGCCGGGCTTATCAGTGAAGTTGTCTATCGCGAAGATCAGCCCATGATGACGCAACTTCTACTGTTGCCATTGTTACAGCAACTCGGTCAGCAATCGCGCTGGCAACTCTGGTTAACACCGCAACAAAAACTGAGTCGGGAATGGGTTCAGGCATCTGGGCTACCCTTAACGAAAGTAATGCAGATTAGCCAGCTCTCCCCTTGCCACACTGTGGAGTCAATGGTTCGCGCTTTACGCACGGGCAATTACAGTGTGGTGATCGGTTGGTTGGCAGATGATTTGACTGAAGAAGAGCATGCTGAACTTGTTGATGCGGCAAATGAAGGTAACGCTATGGGGTTTATTATGCGTCCGGTAAGCGCATCCTCTCACGCCACGAGACAACTTTCCGGGCTAAAAATTCACTCTAATTTGTATCATTAAGTAAATTTAGGATTAATCCTGGAACTTTTTTTGTCGCCCAGCCAATGCTTTCAGTCGTGACTAATTTTCCTTGCGGAGGCTTGTCTGAAGCGGTTTCCGCGATTCTCTTCTGTAAATTGTCGCTGACAAAAAAGATTAAACATACCTTATACAAGACTTTTTTTTCATATGCCTGACGGAGTTCACACTTGTAAGTTTTCAACTACGTTGTAGACTTTACATCGCCAGGGGTGCTCGGCATAAGCCGAAGATATCGGTAGAGTTAATATTGAGCAGATCCCCCGGTGAAGGATTTAACCGTGTTATCTCGTTGGAGATATTCATGGCGTATTTTGGATGATAACGAGGCGCAAAAAATGAAAAAGACAGCTATCGCGATTGCAGTGGCACTGGCTGGTTTCGCTACCGTAGCGCAGGCCGCTCCGAAAGATAACACCTGGTACACTGGTGCTAAACTGGGCTGGTCCCAGTACCATGACACTGGTTTCATCAACAACAATGGCCCGACCCATGAAAACCAACTGGGCGCTGGTGCTTTTGGTGGTTACCAGGTTAACCCGTATGTTGGCTTTGAAATGGGTTACGACTGGTTAGGTCGTATGCCGTACAAAGGCAGCGTTGAAAACGGTGCATACAAAGCTCAGGGCGTTCAACTGACCGCTAAACTGGGTTACCCAATCACTGACGACCTGGACATCTACACTCGTCTGGGTGGTATGGTATGGCGTGCAGACACTAAATCCAACGTTTATGGTAAAAACCACGACACCGGCGTTTCTCCGGTCTTCGCTGGCGGTGTTGAGTACGCGATCACTCCTGAAATCGCTACCCGTCTGGAATACCAGTGGACCAACAACATCGGTGACGCACACACCATCGGCACTCGTCCGGACAACGGCATGCTGAGCCTGGGTGTTTCCTACCGTTTCGGTCAGGGCGAAGCAGCTCCAGTAGTTGCTCCGGCTCCAGCTCCGGCACCGGAAGTACAGACCAAGCACTTCACTCTGAAGTCTGACGTTCTGTTCAACTTCAACAAAGCAACCCTGAAACCGGAAGGTCAGGCTGCTCTGGATCAGCTGTACAGCCAGCTGAGCAACCTGGATCCGAAAGACGGTTCCGTAGTTGTTCTGGGTTACACCGACCGCATCGGTTCTGACGCTTACAACCAGGGTCTGTCCGAGCGCCGTGCTCAGTCTGTTGTTGATTACCTGATCTCCAAAGGTATCCCGGCAGACAAGATCTCCGCACGTGGTATGGGCGAATCCAACCCGGTTACTGGCAACACCTGTGACAACGTGAAACAGCGTGCTGCACTGATCGACTGCCTGGCTCCGGATCGTCGCGTAGAGATCGAAGTTAAAGGTATCAAAGACGTTGTAACTCAGCCGCAGGCTTAAGTTCTCGTCTGGTAGAAAAACCCCGCTGCTGCGGGGTTTTTTTTGCCTTTAGTAAATTGAACTGACTTTCGTCAGTTATTCCTTACCCAGCAATGCCTGCAGATCCTGCTTCAGAGAAGACATTTTATTCGCGTATTTCTCTTTGTTTTCCGCATCTTCAATCAGCTGAACAATCGTTTCAGAAAGCGTTTTACCGCGACGCTGCGCAAGACCAGCCAGACGTTGCCAGACAATAAATTCCAGATCGATCGATTTTTTGCGCGTATGCTGGTGTTCCGCATTAAAATGGCGCTTTCGTCTTGCCCGAATGGTTTGCTTCATGCGATTGACCAGTTCCGGATTCATATGCTTGTCAATCCAGCCATTTACCAGCACGGGTTCATTTTCCAGCGAGAGCAACACATCGACGGCTTCCTGGGCGGCACTGGCTTCTATGTAACGGGTGATTAACTCCCCTTCGCGATGCTTCTTAACCAGATACTTCCATTTCCAACCGCTTTCAAGATTTTCAAGTTGTTGATATTTCATAGCGATCTCAATGTTACCGTGTAACTCTTTACAGAATATCAGCTTTTTAGGCCAGTGAAGAAAAGAATCTCCATCCTGTGAGCTTTAACGCCCATGCCAGGAGTATTGTCGGTGCTTTCTACGTGTGCTGTAGTGCCGGTTACGGTATAATCGCGGCTTTGACAACAGACTAAAAAACATCAACTTTGACCATTACGAAACTTGCATGGCGTGACCTGGTTCCTGATACCGATAGCTATCAGGAAATATTTGCTCAGCCACATTTGATTGACGAAAACGATCCTTTATTCAGTGATACTCAACCGCGGCTGCAATTTGCGCTGGAGCAGTTGCTGCATACGCGAGCATCCTCCTCTTTTATGCTGGCGAAGGCCCCGGAAGAGTCTGAGTATCTGAATCTTATTGCCAATGCCGCGCGTACGCTACAAAGCGATGCAGGCCAACTGGTGGGCGGTCACTATGAGGTTTCCGGCCACTCCATCCGCTTACGTCACGCAGTGAGTGCAGATGATAATTTTGCGACTTTAACGCAAGTTGTCGCTGCCGACTGGGTAGAAGCGGAGCAACTCTTTGGCTGCCTGCGCCAGTTTAATGGCGACATTACCCTGCAGCCTGGTCTGGTGCATCAGGCAAATGGCGGTATTCTCATCATCTCTTTGCGTACACTGCTGGCGCAACCTCTGCTGTGGATGCGGCTGAAAAATATCGTTAACCGCGAGCGTTTTGACTGGGTTGCGTTTGATGAGTCGCGCCCTCTCCCCGTCTCTGTGCCTTCGATGCCATTGAAGCTGAAAGTCATTCTGGTAGGCGAACGCGAATCATTGGCTGATTTCCAGGAGATGGAGCCAGAGCTTTCAGAGCAGGCTATTTATAGCGAATTTGAAGATACTCTGCAGATTGTCGATGCGGAGTCAGTAACCCAGTGGTGTCGCTGGGTGACATTTACCGCCAGACATAATCACTTACCTGCACCGGGAGCGGATGCCTGGCCGATACTTATCCGCGAAGCAGCACGCTACACCGGTGAACAAGAAACACTTCCGCTTAGCCCGCAGTGGATCCTCCGCCAGTGTAAAGAGGTCGCCTCCCTGTGTGATGGCGACACCTTCTCCGGCGAGCAGCTAAACTTAATGCTGCAGCAGCGTGAATGGCGCGAAGGTTTCCTCGCTGAACGTATGCAGGATGAGATCCTTCAGGAGCAAATCCTGATTGAAACCGAAGGCGAACGCATCGGGCAAATTAACGCCCTTTCGGTCATTGAATTTCCGGGTCATCCACGCGCTTTTGGCGAACCTTCTCGCATTAGCTGCGTTGTGCATATTGGCGATGGTGAATTCACCGACATCGAACGCAAAGCGGAGCTTGGCGGCAATATCCATGCGAAAGGGATGATGATCATGCAAGCGTTCCTGATGTCGGAACTACAGCTTGAGCAACAGATCCCCTTCTCAGCATCGCTGACATTTGAGCAGTCATACAGTGAAGTTGATGGAGATAGTGCCTCGATGGCTGAACTCTGCGCCCTGATAAGCGCCCTCGCCGATGTGCCGGTGAATCAGAGTATCGCTATCACAGGTTCAGTCGATCAGTTCGGTCGCGCCCAGCCGGTCGGTGGTTTAAATGAGAAAATCGAAGGCTTCTTTGCTATTTGCCAGCAACGTGAGTTAACCGGGAAACAAGGTGTCATTATCCCCACAGCTAACGTTCGCCATTTAAGTCTTCACAGTGAACTGGTGAAAGCGGTAGAAGAAGGCAAATTCACCATCTGGGCAGTAGACGATGTGACTGACGCACTGCCGTTATTATTAAATCTGGTGTGGGATGGCGAAGGCCAAACGACGCTGATGCAAACCATCCAGGAACGTATCGCGCAAGCATCGCAACAGGAAGGACGTCACCGTTTTCCATGGCCATTACGTTGGCTGAACTGGTTTATTCCGAACTGATCGGACTTGTTCAGCGTACACGTGTTAGCTATCCTGCGTGCTTCAATAAAATAAGGCTTACAGAGAACATGGTAGATAAACGCGAATCCTATACAAAAGAAGACCTTCTTGCCTCTGGTCGCGGTGAACTGTTTGGCGCTAAAGGCCCGCAATTGCCAGCACCGAACATGCTGATGATGGACCGTGTGGTCAAAATGACCGAAACGGGTGGTAACTTCGACAAAGGGTATGTTGAAGCAGAACTGGATATCAATCCGGATCTGTGGTTCTTCGGATGCCACTTTATTGGCGATCCGGTTATGCCGGGATGCCTGGGCCTGGACGCAATGTGGCAGCTGGTAGGGTTCTACCTCGGCTGGCTGGGCGGCGAAGGTAAAGGCCGCGCGCTGGGCGTTGGCGAAGTGAAATTCACTGGTCAGGTACTGCCGACAGCGAAAAAAGTGACCTACCGTATTCACTTTAAACGCATTGTTAACCGTCGTCTGATTATGGGCCTGGCGGATGGCGAAGTGCTGGTTGATGGTCGTCTGATCTATACCGCCAGCGACCTGAAAGTCGGTCTGTTCCAGGATACGTCTGCCTTCTGATTATAATCAGACAGAGTATCAAAAGGCGAAACCTCCGCAATGCGGAGGTTTCTTTTTAAAGAGACAGAATCAGGCCATTACTACCCTGTCCGCCATGGCTTCTCGCCAGCCTCCCAGCCATTGTGACCTTTGATTCAGCGTCTGATAGGGACACATTTCTTTTGAGCGTCCGGCGATGCCGGCCTGATAACCACGTTGATGTGCCCGTTCCAGGCGATCTCGTTTTTGTCTCTTCATGCCTCGTTTCCCTCATACTGGTTTCTGGTGGAAAAGAAAACAGTGATTACTAAATGTGCAATCACAGTTAAGCAATACCGCGAATCATAACTGCCGTCAATGCGCAAAATTCACGCCACTGTCATATTTGTGAGCTACACGGGCATGTCGGTTGTACAAAAAATGTGAAGAGGAACAAATTTTTCCGCACGTTAGAGACAAAAAAACCGCCTCAGGCAACATACCGGAGACGGTTATATTTACAAATCTTTATAATTAAGGTAGACGCTTTATCTCTTGTGCAATAGAAGCGGCTTCCTGACTCCAGACACCGGCCAGCACTTTAACCATCTCATCGTAACCATCCTGAGTTTGCACTCCTTCCAGACGGAACGGACGTTTGATCAGTTGTCCCTGGTGGTTCAACAGCCACTCACCACTGACAATGACCTTGCCATCATAGCGACCGTTAAACTCCGTTACGGTAACATTGAGCGTGTCCTGGGCGCTTCCCAGAGGCTGGGAGGCAACCACCCAGCCGGGCAGTTGCGTACTCAGGTTGGCAACCAGGGTGTTGCGCAACTGTTGATCCAACGGGCTGGCCCACAAGTTGTTGTTGGCAATCACATACTTCACATCACTGGTTTGATAAACCACACCATTCCCCGCCAGATAGTCAGGAACAGTGACCTGCTCTACCCATAACAGACGATTGCCCTGGCTGGCGGTACTTTGTGTACCGCTCTGCACCACAGGTAACTGGTAATAGTTTTTATTAATTTCGCCGGAGCTGCATCCGGCCAGCCACAGTGCTGAAATCGTCACTAGCCACTTTTTCATTGTTTCGCCCTCTTCGGCTCTGGATCTTTTTTGTCCTTCGCTTCAAATACCAGCGCGTTACTCTTCTCATTGAGCGTTTTCAGCACCGGTTGCAGTTCTCGCAACACCTGATCAAGGCGCTGCATATCCGCCACCATCTTGTTGTAGGCTGCGGAGCCAGGCTGGAAGCCCTGCATGCTGCGATTCAATTCACGCAACGTTGACTGCATATCCGTCGGCAACTGCTGCATCGACTGGCTAGCGAGGATCTTGTTCATGCTATCCAGCGTCGTTTGCAGGTTTTTCATTGTGCGCTGACTTTCAGAAAGCGTACTGGTTGCCTGTTCAATCATCGGATTCAATGGCAGTTTGTTGATCTTATCCAACGCTTCCATCAGTCGTTGCTGGATTTGCGCCAGGCCGCCGCTAACGGTCGGGATAATCTGATAACCATTAAATTCACGAATACCGGTTATTGCAGGCGTATTTGGATAGAAATCGAGATCAACATACAGTGCACCAGTGACCAGGTTTCCGGTTTTCAGCGATCCGCGTAAACCACGTTTCAACAATTCGCCAAGGTGCTCAACAACATCCGCATTTTCGCCAAGCTGCATTTTCAGCCGCTCTGGCTCGATACGAATCAGTACCGGAATACGGTAATCATCGTTAAATGTCTGACGCATATTCGGCGCAAAGAATGGCACTTTGCTTACGGTACCCAGGCGAATACCCCGGAACTCTACCGGAGCTCCCGGTTGCAGACCGCGTACCGAATCTTTAAAGAACATCAGATAATCAATGTGATCGGTGTACAACGAATCCTGAATGCTCTTCTGATCATCATACAAAACGAAAGCTGTTTTCGGTGCCACTGGCTGCCCTAAATCCAGACCTTCCGGCACATCAAAGCTGACACCGCCACTCAGCAGCGTTGTCAATGAGCCCATCTCCACACGCATCCCTGCTGACGTCAGATCAACCGCAATGCCACTATCTTTCCAGAAGCGAACATTGTTGGTCACCAGTCGGTCATAAGGTGCATTGATGAACAGTTGATAGCTGATATTGCGTTTTTGTGTATCGAAGGTGCTGGTTTCAACCGAACCTACCCGATAGCCACGGAACAGCACCGGATCTCCTGGCGAGAGCTGCCCGGCTTTTTTGCTATCGAGAATCACACGGATACCTTTCGCATCAGGCGGGGCCAACGGTGGCGAGTCCAGCAAATCGTATTTATCCATTTTGCTGCCTTTCGCGCCTGGCTGCAGTTCGATATAAACTCCAGACAGCAGCGTTCCCAGGCCGCTAATCCCTTCGCGACCAATCTGCGGTTTCACCACCCAAAAGACGGTGTCTTTATGCAGCAATTTTTCCATACCGGAATTCAGCCGCGCTTTGATTTCAACGTGCGTCAAATCATCAGCCAGTGTGGCGCTTTCAACCACGCCGACGTCAACGCTACGGCTTTTAATGGTGGTTTTGCCACCTTCAATTCCTTCCGCATTCGCGGTGATCAGGGTCACTTCCGGTCCCTGATGGCTGTAATGATAAAAAAGAACCCAGGCCCCAATGAGCGCCGTGACGATAGGAAATATCCACACGGGAGACCAGTTCTTCACTTTCTGGATTTTGGCTTCCCCATTATTAGATTCCATACTGTCAGGACTCCTCATGCTCTGATTCAGGTTGACGATCCCACGACAAACGCGGGTCAAACGTCATAGCAGAAAACATTGTCATTATGACGACTAAAGCAAACATTAATGCACCCATTGCCGGATAAATACTCATTAAACCTCCCATACGCACCAGCGCCGAGAGCACCGCGATAACGAAAACGTCAATCATCGACCAGCGGCCTACAAACTCAACAACTTCATAAATCAAATGCATTCTTTCACTGTCGCGCTTGCCATGCCCTTTGGCATCCCAACACAGCCACGCGATGGCGATCATCTTTAACGTTGGCACCATAATACTGGCCAGAAAGATCACCGCAGCGACGGGATAAGAGCCTTCGCTCCATAACAGAATGACCCCAGCGAGAATCGTCGACGGCATCTTCGAGCCTAATAAATCCGTCACCATGATGGGCAAAATATTAGCCGGAAGATACAGCATGATGGACGTTACAAGCAGCGCGAGTGTCCACTGCAGGCTGTTTCTACGCCGAACGTACCCTTTGGTACTACAACGCGGGCACACGGGTTCATCAGCAGGAAGGATTGCCGTACAACAGGAGCACGAACGCAGCCCCTGACGTATCCCCGTGACGCCTGGTTTTAGCGGCTGGCGCAGTTCTGGCATCGGGGCGATGTCGTCCCATAACCAGCGACGATCAACGCACTGAAAAGCGCGCAGTTGCAGGACACAAAATAAACACCAGGGGAGAAAGCTGCTGCCTACCCCAATGCTGCCGTAAGCCATCAGTTTAACGAAACTGACCAGCACACCAGCGAGGAAAATCTCCGCCATTCCCCAGGTTTTGAGTTGAAAAAGCACCCGTGCCAGTTGCTCTTTTAAACGGACCGGTAATTCCGCGCGATTCACCAGTAACAGAATGGTTATCAGACAAAACGCGGGAACCAGTTGCACAAACAACAGGAAAAAGGTGCCGAGGCTGGCGTAGTCCTCAGAAAAAAGCACGCCGGGAATTTCCAGTAATGTAATTTCACTGGTAACTCCTGCAACGTTCATATTCACAAAAGGAAACAAGTTGGACAGCAACAACATGAACAGTGCAGCCAACGCATAGGCGGTGGGACGCTGCCGAGGGGCATCCCACGCCACGGTTAACGTTGTGCCACACCGGGGACATGCCGCTTTCTGACCATGCTCAAGGCGCGGTAACGCCACCAGCATGTCACACTGCGAGCACAGGATGTGCTTCGCGGCATGATGATGTTCGCACATTGGTACTCCTTAATGATGCGCTATTTTACAGATGACTAACAAAGTGTTGGTTTTCATGCCTGATAAACCCAGTTCATCAGGCAATTTTACCGTTGTCAGCTGTCTCTGTTTAAATCGACTATTTTGCGATCAGCCACCATTTTTTAACGCTTCAAGATACTCCCAGCGTTCAAAGGCTTGCTCCAGCTCCTGCTCTGCAGCAGCCATATCAGCAAGCACTTTTTGCGTCTGCTCATGCGGCTGACTGAAGAAGGAAGCATCCGCCACTTGCGTCTGTAGGGCTTCCAGCTTCGCCTCCAGATCTTCGAGCAATTGCGGTAGCTGCTCCAGTTCGCGCTGCAATTTATAGCTTAGTTTGCTACTGCTGCGTTTTACAGTTTCTGCTTTTGCCGCGGCGGCTTCTTCGGTTTTTTTCACCGCAGGCTGTTTGAGCGCCACATACTGCTCTTGCTGACCACGGGCATCATGATAACCGCCGACATAACGACCAATTTTACCGCCGCCTTCGAAGATCCAACATTCTGTAACGGTGTTATCGACAAACTGACGATCGTGGCTAACCAGCAATACCGTGCCCTGATAGCTGTCGATCAGTTCTTCCAGCAGTTCCAGCGTTTCGACATCAAGATCGTTGGTCGGTTCGTCAAGAATCAATAAGTTGCTTGGTTTGAGGAACAAACGCGCCAGCAGCAAGCGGTTCCGCTCACCGCCAGAAAGCGCACGTACCGGCGTCATCGCCCGTTTCGGATGGAACAGAAAGTCCTGCAAATAGCCCAATACGTGGCGTGGCTTGCCGTTAACCATCACCTCTTGCTTACCTTCGGCAAGGTTATCCATCACCGTTTTATCGGGATCCAGTTCCGCGCGGTGCTGATCGAAATAAGCCACTTCCAGTTTGGTGCCAACGTGAATACGCCCGCTGTCCGCTTGAAGCTGACCGAGCATCAGTTTTAGCAGCGTGGTTTTGCCGCACCCATTCGGACCAATCAGGGCAATTTTGTCGCCACGTAGAACCTGGGCAGAAAAATCTTTCACCAGTTGCTTACCGTTAACCTGGTAGCAAACGTCTTCCATTTCGAAAACGATTTTACCGGAGCGGCTGGCCTCTTCCACCTGCATCTTTGCGGTACCCATCACTTCGCGACGTTCACCACGTTCGCGACGCATCGCTTTCAGGGCGCGTACGCGGCCTTCATTACGGGTACGGCGTGCTTTGATCCCCTGGCGGATCCACACCTCTTCCTGCGCCAGTTTGCGATCGAACTCGGCATTTTGTAATTCTTCCACGCGCAGGGCTTCTTCTTTTTCCAGCAGGTACTGGTCGTAATTCCCTGGATAGGTCACCAGCTTGCCGCGATCGAGATCAACAATGCGCGTCGCCATATTGCGGATAAACGAACGGTCGTGGGAGATGAAAATAATCGTCCCGTTGAAAGTTTTCAAAAACCCTTCCAGCCAGTCGATGGTTTCAATATCCAGGTGGTTTGTCGGTTCATCAAGCAACAGCACGCGCGGATTACTCACCAGCGCGCGTCCTAATGCCGCTTTACGCAACCAGCCGCCGGAAAGCGACGACAGCGCAACGTTAGGATCTAACCCCAGTTGCGCCAGCACTTCGTTGATGCGGTTTTCCAGCTGCCACAGGTTGTGGTGATCCAGCTGTTCCTGAACCTTCGCCAGTTCGTTGAGATTTTTCTCGCTCGGGTCGTTCATCACCAGGCGCGAAATATCGTGATAGCGTTTCAGATATTCCGCTTGTTCTTCAATGCCTTCGGCAACGAAATCATAAACGCTACCCTCAACGTTACGCGGCGGATCCTGTTGCAGACGCGCTACAATCAAATCTTGCTCGTAAATAATGCGACCGTCATCCAGCCCTTGTTCACGGTTGAGGATTTTCATTAACGTCGATTTGCCTGCGCCGTTGCGGCCCACCAGACAAACACGTTCGTTATCTTCGATATGCAGTTCTGCGTTATCGAGAAGCGGCGCGTCGCTGAACGACAGCCATGCGCCATGCATACTGATTAATGACATTACTATTCCTTTCAGGCTGCGGTAATCAGCCAGCAGTTGTGGATCTGGCGGTTACGGGCGAAATCCTGGGAGAGCGTTTTTTGCGTAATTTCTTGTGCTTTCAGTCCCAGTTTTGCCAGGCCGTCGAGATCCATACGGAAGCCACGTTTGTTGTTCGAGAACATGATCGTCCCACCTGCACGCAGCAGACGTTTCAAATCTTTCATCAGCGCCAGATGATCGCGCTGAACATCAAACGCATCTTCCATTCGTTTTGAGTTAGAGAAGGTTGGCGGATCGATAAAGATCAGATCGAACTGTTCATTTGCCTCACGCAGCCACGCCAGGCAATCGGCCTGAATCAGGCGATGCGCACGCCCGGTCAGGCCATTCAGACGCAGGTTGCGTTCTGCCCATTCCAGATAAGTACGCGACATATCCACGGTGGTGGTGCTGCGTGCACCGCCTAATCCCGCATGCACGGTGGCGCTGCCGGTATAAGAGAACAGGTTGAGGAAATCTTTGCCTTTGCTCATCTGACCGAGCATACGACGGGCGATGCGGTGATCGAGGAACAGACCAGTATCGAGATAATCCGTCAGGTTCACCCACAAGTGAGCGTTATATTCGGTAACTTCAAGAAACTCGCCCTTCTCGCCCAGTTTCTGGTATTGGTTTTTGCCCTTCTGGCGTTCACGGGTTTTCAGCACCAGTTTGTTTGGCGCAATCCCCAGTACCGAAATGGTTGCAGCGATAATATCGAACAGACGCTGACGCGCTTTGTGAGCATCAATAGTTTTTGGCGGCGCATACTCCTGCACCACCACCCAGTCGGCATAACGGTCAACGGCAACGTTATATTCTGGCAGATCGGCGTCATACAGGCGGTAACATTCAATCCCTTCCTGGCGAGCCCACTTCTCGAATTTTTTGAGGTTCTTACGCAGGCGGTTGGTGTAGTCTTCCGCTACCATCGCCGGTTTGCTGTCTGGAGTGCTTTCGGCAACGTGGTAATTTTTCTGTACGCAGTCCAGCGGGCCGTTTTTCGCCTTGTACTGTTTGTCTGCACGCAGCTGCAAGCAGCTTAGCAGATCCGGCGAGGCACTAAACAAAGAGAGATTCCAGCCACCAAACTGGTTTTTCATGATCCGACCCAGCAGGCTATGCAGCGCAATCAGCGCCGGTTCGCTGTCCAGACGTTCCCCGTATGGCGGGTTGCTCAACACTGTGCCGTACGGCCCTTTCGGCAGCGGATTGGTCAGTTGCGCGACATCTTTCACCTCAAAGGTGATCAGTTCACCAATCCCCGCAAGACGGGCGTTAGTGCGTGCACGTTGAATCACCCGTGCGTCGCTGTCCGAACCGTAAAAATGAGAGCTATACTCAGCCAGGCCTTTACGGGCGCGAGTTTGCGCTTCCGCTTTCACTTCCTGCCAGATAGCTTCATCATGCTGCGCCCAGCCGCTAAAGCCCCAACGCCCACGGTGCAAGCCTGGTGCGCGATCGGTCGCCAGCATCGCTGCTTCAATCAGCAACGTACCGGAACCACACATCGGATCGAGCAGCGGTGTTCCTGGCTGCCAGCCGGATCGCATCACAATAGCGGCTGCCAGGGTTTCTTTGATCGGCGCAATACCAGCACGATCGCGATAGCCACGCAGATGTAAACCATCACCACTCAGATCAAGAGCGATACTGGCGGTTTCTTTATGCAGCCAGACGTTAACGCGGATATCCGGCGCATCGCGATCAACATTTGGACGCGGCAGATTTTTCCGCGTGAAAGCATCGACGATCGCGTCTTTCACTTTCATCGCGCCGTACTGACTGTTGCGGATGGTGTCATTCAAACCACTGAAGTGGACAGCGAAGGTCGCGCCAGGATTAAACATCTCTGTCCAGTTGATCGCCTGAACACCGAGATAGAGGTCTAAATCGCTGTAAACCTTACACTCGCCCAGCGGCAACATAATACGCGAGGCCAGGCGGCTCCACATCAGGCTCTGGTAAACAAGCCGTGTGTCGCCCTTGAAATGGACCCCACCCTGAACCACCTGGCATTCAACGGCCCCCAGGTTTTCCAGTTCAGTTTTTAACAGCTCTTCCAGCCCACGGGCCGTACTGGCAAACAGAGAATTCATATCGTCACTTTTACTCTAAGAGCCTACCGCAGTAGGCGTAATTGTTGCAGTCAGTCTGGACATGGACAGCGCGGAGAAACCGGAGCGTACACAAGTACGTGAGGATTTCGAGCATAACCCAGGGCCAAACTGACAAATAAAATAGCCTAATGGGACAGGCGCTAAGAAAATTGTTGCGCATTATAGCTAATAAGCGCGTCATGTCATAAAGTTGAGGGCTTATTTTCATTTGAGGACCGCACCGTGGCGACATTAATCCGGCTTTTTATTCATCCTGTTAAATCGATGCGCGGCATTGGTCTTACACATGCTCTGGCAGATGTCAGTGGTCTGGCCTTCGATCGCATCTTTATGATCACGGAACCTGACGGTACGTTTATTACCGCTCGCCAGTTTCCCCAGATGGTACGGTTTACTCCTTCACCTGTGCATGATGGCTTGCATCTCACCGCACCAGATGGCAGTAGCGCATATGTTCGTTTTGCTGATTTCGCCACACAAGACGCACCAACCGAAGTTTGGGGCACACATTTTACCGCGCGAATTGCGCCAGACGCGATCAACAAATGGCTAAGTGGATTTTTCTCCCGCGAAGTGCAATTACGCTGGGTGGGGCCACAAATGACCCGGCGCGTGAAACGCCACAACACTGTACCTCTGTCATTTGCTGATGGCTATCCTTACCTTCTTGCTAACGAAGCCTCGTTACGTGATCTCCAACAACGTTGTCCGGCCAGTGTAAAAATGGAGCAATTCCGCCCCAATCTGGTGGTTTCCGGCGCGTCAGCCTGGGAAGAAGATCGCTGGAAAGTGATTCGCATTGGTGATGTGGTGTTTGATGTGGTTAAACCTTGTAGCCGCTGTATTTTCACCACCGTCAGCCCAGAAAAAGGGCAAAAACATCCGGCAGGCGAACCATTAAAAACATTGCAATCTTTCCGCACTGCCCAGGATAACGGCGATGTCGATTTTGGTCAGAATTTAATTGCCCGTAATAGCGGCGTGATTCGCGTTGGCGATGAGGTGGAAATTCTGGCAACGGCTCCGGCAAAAATTTACGGCGCAGCTGCCGCTGATGATACCGCCAACATCACGCAACAACCGGACGCAAATGTAGATATTGACTGGCAGGGACAGGCATTTCGTGGAAATAACCAACAGGTGTTGCTGGAGCAATTAGAAAATCAGGGAATTCGTATCCCTTATTCTTGCCGCGCGGGCATTTGTGGAAGTTGCCGTGTTCAGCTTTTAGAAGGCGAAGTCACGCCGCTGAAAAAATCAGCAATGGGCGATGATGGCACCATTCTTTGCTGTAGCTGTGTACCGAAGACTGCACTTAAGTTGGCGCGTTAGACTGCCTGTTCGAGGCTGAAGCTGTCAACATTAACCTGCGGTTTCAGCCTGTCGTTCATGATTTTAATGGCGTCGCCCAACTGCATCGCGCGACCCGCAATAACAACGCAGGGTTGTGCCAGCAGGCATAGTGCGGCATTTTCGCCAGATTCAACGACCAGCAAATTGACCTGCTCGTGAGTATCGCTCAACCAAACGCAGGCCGCATCGCCCGGCATGGGCACCCACATTTCACCATGGGAAACAAAATGCCAGCTTTTCGGCATTTGCGGTTTGAGATAGCGAATTGCTACCAGTGCATTCAGCACCAGTTCGGCTTTTTGTTCTTTAGATAAATTAAAATCGCGGCACTTTTCTTCAAAAGAGAAATAGAGCGCGGCGTCGTCAACGCAAAAGCCTGCGGGAGAAAAGGCATCTGGAGTCAACATCTTGCGCGCAAAACGTGAGCGAAATAGCATACCATTGGCTAAATCGAGCATCATTCGATCGTGCTCTTCATCGTAATACCAACGCCAGTTATCGTCTGGTTTAATTCGCATCTGCCTCTCCCCTACCCTATAAAACCGCAGCAACACAATCCATTGTCGCTTCGCTTAATAACCTCAACAATAAAAGTACAAAATGTCTAAATAAGCAACAGAGATGAATATAAAACAACCAGGGCTGAAAATAAAGCCCTGATTATCTTATAAAGAGGAATTCGAAGAAATAATTAGATATGGGTAACGATTTCTTTAATCAGCGGCGGACCTTTAAAAATAAAACCAGAATAAATTTGCACCAGTGAGGCACCCGCAGCAATCTTTTCACGCGCAGCGATAACCGAGTCGATGCCGCCAACACCGATGATCGGTAAGCGACCGTTTAATTCCAGTGACAAGCGGCGAATAATTTCGGTGCTTTTTAACTGAAGCGGACGACCACTTAAGCCACCGGTTTGATCGCAATTTTTCATTCCCTGAACAAGAGAACGATCGAGTGTGGTATTGGTTGCAATAACGCCATCAATATTATGGCGAACTAAACTATCGGCAACCTGGATCAATTCTTCTTCAGAAAGATCCGGCGCGATCTTCACTGCGATCGGCACATATTTATGGTGCATCGCTTGCAAATCATTTTGCTTATTTTTAATCGCGGTTAAGAGATCATCCAGCGCTTCACCATATTGCAGCGTGCGTAATCCTGGGGTATTCGGCGATGAAATATTGATGGCGATATATCCCGCATAGGCATAGATTTTTTCCATACAAATCAGATAGTCATCTTTGCCCTGCTCCACTGGCGTATCTTTATTTTTGCCGATGTTAATACCCAGGACGCCGTCATAATGGGCCTTTTTTACGTTCTCTACGAGGTTATCAACGCCAAGATTATTAAAGCCCATACGGTTGATCAAACCTTCGGCATCTACCAGACGAAAGAGACGCGGCTTGTCATTACCTGGCTGTGGACGTGGCGTGACGGTACCGATCTCGATCGATCCAAATCCCATCGCGCCTAACGCGTCAATGCACTCCCCGTCTTTATCAAGACCGGCTGCCAGACCAAGCGGATTTTTAAACGTCAGGCCCATGCAGTTAACAGGTTTCGCAGGCACTTTCTGCCGCACCAGTGCTTCAAACGGCGTTCCTGTAATACGGCGTAATTGCTGAAAAGTAAACTCATGAGCGCGCTCTGGATCGAGCTGGAAAAGGGCTTTACGAACGAAGGGGTAGTACATGAACTCTCCTGGATTCCCGGTGTGCAAACCGGGGGCGTATTATGTGCGAGTTCGGACCAAAAGGGAATTGACCTGCGGCAAAAAAAACGCAAACGTTTTCCGAACCTGTTTCAGGGCAGATTTTGCTCCTTCTTTGCACTCAACCCGCCGTAATCATTTATCGCCCGCCAGGCGACATGACACGGTGCGATTGCCTGACACCAGCTTGTCTGACGCTGGCTTTTAGGCGGCACAACTCCCACATTACTTAACGCTTTACCATTTACACTCACCTGAATCAGGTTAATGTAATAAGGCGTTGGGTTAGTGAGTTGTACACCCTGCGAATTCCGTGTCCAGCGTAATTGTTGATAAGCTTCCAGCGGGTCGCCCGGCAAACCTTCGGGTCGCCAGAACAGTTTAAATACCGAGCGCATCGCCACTTTTACGCTCTGATTTTCAACTTTGCCGGATGGCACGCTGGCAATGCTTAACTCAAATAGCGTTTCGCGATCCACAGGCAAGATGTCGCTTTCCGTTCTCAGCAAGCGCAACGTGCCTGTCGTACCGGGCTTCAGGAGAATAAGTGGCGGAGCGGCCAGTAATGGTGCTGGCACTGTCGACGCTTCCCCCCCGGCCCAACGCGTTGGGCGGTTGATTTTACTGTTAATAAGCCAGGATTCCTGACTGGTATTAGTCAGTAAAATAGATATCGATTCTCTGTCTGCCGGAAAGATAAATCGCGTTCCGCCGACCACCACTCCTGCCTGCAATTCACCCGCCACCAGCAGCGATAAAACGGCGAAAATCAAGAGCGCCAATCTGTTCCACGTATTAGTCATAATGAAGTACAAATGTCGCGCTGGCATTCACTTTACCCGACTGCACATCGCTATTGACAGGTCGCAATTGCGCATAAAAAGTTAATGGCACCTTACCGCTATGTAGGCTGTAGTCTTTACTCGCCTGGTTAAGCGGAATCAATATCTTCGCATCATCCAGAATCGCAATTGCCAGCCCGCTGGCTGCATCCGTACCACTTTCAATGGACAACATTTCGCTCTGCACTCCGTCGGGGGTTCCTGAAAAGGTGACGTCAACCGTGCTGACATCTGTTCCGCAATCCTGCAAATTAATGATGAAAGATTTCTCCGGGCCATAATTCCCATGAGAAAAACGTGTCAGCGAGACATCGCCTAACTGCACATTGATTTGCTTGCTATCCTGTGCCAGCACGCATGTATTACGGCGAAACGATCCGCTAATGTTGACCGTGCCATCATGGGCAAATAGCTCACAGCCCCACGTTAATCCCAATAAGAACAGAATCCAGATTATCCGTTTCAACATCACTCCTTCACTGGTAAACCAGATCAAAATAGAGAACCGCCGTCGCATTACCGCCCGTTGCTCCCGCCTTTGTGGACTTATAACGAAGTTGATATTTGAGTGTGTTATCCCCGGCTTTTAAGGGCGTAAGAGGCTGGACCTGATTGAGCGGGATTTCTTGCTGACTTTGCGCATCAAGAATTTGCACGGCAATCCCCGTTGCCATACCACCGCTTCCGCCTGTGTCAGTTAGTTTGAGCAGTGTCGGCGCAAGGGTGTCAGCCTCGCCGCTAAAAAGGACGTCCGCGCCAGTAATACCAGCGGCACAACCGGTGATATCGATATTCAAATCAGCAGCAGTGCTTACGGTATTCGCGGCCTGAAAATCACTGATATTAAAATCACCAATATGAATATTTTGTAATGCACTTTTGGTGGCGACATCACAGCCCTGATCGACCACATTCCCATAAATATGCATACTAACTTGTTCAGGCCCAGCCATCCCGACATGGATGTTAAGAATGCTAAAGAACAAGATAACGCACTGAAATATCGTTTTTTTCTTCATACGTTCACGCGTTAATCAAAATTTATTCTCACCGTTGCCGTGGCTTCAAATCGCCCGGTTTCTGGTGGTACACCTGTCGTGCTGACTGGATAGACATTCATTCGCGCGATACTGTCTGCATCATCAGGAATAGAGAGCGGTAATGTTCCACCAGCAGGGGAAATAATGTTGTTCTGGCTATCGGTCACCACCACGCCCACGCTAGGACGTGACGTCTTAATCGCCTGGGGATAGCTGGGGTCTGTGGTTGCCGTCAGACTCAGGTTGACATTAACTAATCCCGCGTTTCCCGTGTTACACCTGACTGGAATTGCAAGTTCTGCCGTTCTGGCCCCAAGAGGTTTATGCCCTACAACACGGAAATTGGCAGCGAAGACATCACCTAAATCAACTTCAATTGTCTCTCCGGCATTGACGGAACATGAGCCAAGTGAATTGATCGTACCAGACAGGTAATACACTAAAACCGGTGTACCTGTAGTCGTGCAGGAATCACCTGCGGGTATGTTGTAGCATTCATATAATCGCGCCAGCGCCATAGGAGGAATGACGACCGAGCCAACGAACGGCTGCAATATTTTCAGGGAAAAGCTACCGCTATTACCGCTTGCCCCCTGCCCACCTAAACGTTGACCGCCAGGGTCGCAAATATGCCATCGGGTATCCCCCCCTGTGCCCACGTTTTCGAAAGGAACCGCAGTAGGAGAACTGCCTTTAACCTGCAATAAAACTTTGGCGGCAAGATAGTCATTAATTTTGTACCAGTTGTCGCCTAAATAGACTAACGGTGAATCCGCGGCGAATGCCCATCGGCCACTTCTGACATTGTCTTTATCGCAATCACAGGAAACATAATAATCATTCGATTCGTTCCACTGATAAAATTTGTCTTTAACTACCCCTGCCGTATTTGCTTCTTCCTCCAGGGTTTTAACGCCAAAATTGACGCCAATATACGGATTCCCCTGAGTAGTATGACACTGCCCGCTATAAGCAGCGGTTTGAGCGCACCATAGCATTAAGACGGCGGCAAAAAATAGTCGTAGTAATGACACGCATTTTTCTCCAAAGATTATCTGCATATGGCATCCATTCGCGTAATCGCAGAGTTAATTTGTTGTTCGGTAAGCTCGTAATTGATATGACAAATTTGATCGGGAGCTTCGCCCCAGCGCACGCTTATTGTTCCCTTCGCCGGTAAACCCGCCATATAGAGCGAGCCATCATCATCAATTATGCCGCTATTAGCCTGTACGCCGTCCAGCGTCGCTATCGCGCCAAAACGCAGCGGTATACCCTGCTTTGATGTTTTCATTAATACCCTTGCACCCGCATGGGCATTGAACTCCGCCAGAACCAACGCCCCTTTGGTGGGAACCACGTTGACTACTGCATTTTCAAGATCCACGTTACGTTTTAACGACGCCGCATCAAGTGCGATTCGATTTTCCCGATAAGAAGTGGCATAAGGAACAACGGTATATCCGCGCCAGTCAGTTTTCAGCCCGGTGCTGTTCGCCACACGAGTATTCTCTGCGCCTGGTGCTGCAATCAGAACGTTAGTTTCCCCCAGCGATTGCCCCAGGGTAATGCCCTGTGAATGGGCAACTAAACTGCCTGAAAGAGCGTAGTTCAGTTGTTGTTGACTGCCGTTATCGCTGTAGTTGTAGCCCACTCGGGCATCCGCAAACGCCCCTTTGTAATCCATGCTGGCGCTACCATTAGCCGTTTTCCCCTCGCTGTTATATCCCTGTTGCACGCTGTAGCTCAGGTTACCGTCATCGAGTAATGTCTCCGTTAAACCCAGGTTTTGTGTAGTGTGCCCTTCGTTATCGATACTGGTGTTAGAGGTCATCCAGGCGTAATTTTTTTTCCTGGTATAGCTATCATTACTTCTGGGGAGCAACAGATTGAGCGGCAGGGAAAAATTTAGAGCAAACACCTGATCAGCATCAGGTTGACCACGGGACTTACTGTAGTTCCAGGAAATCCCCAGCGAAAGATCTTTAATTTGCGTGTTGTAGCCAAACTGTAATAGCCGATCCTGTTGATCCGTATGCCAGTAAGTTTGCTGGCTACCACTTAAATAAAACGAACCGTACTCGCCTAATTGCTGGGAGATATTGACCTGCAGTTTGCCACGTTTGGTGTAAAACAAATTGTAATAACGCGACCACATCGGCGTATCTTCATCATCACCGTCATTAAATTCGTAGCCATCCATATGTTTATACATGGTGTCGGAAAGGGTGTAGAAACCCGACGTCGAATAGCGATAGCCCATCAATTGAAAGTTAGTGCCCAAGTGGTTGAGCGTTTTGGCATACAGAAAACGATATGACTGACCTTTATGTTCGCTTTGATCTGCTAGCGTACTCTTCGCCTGGGTCGCATCGAACGAAATTGCTCCGAAATCGCCGAGGTTAAATCCCAGACCAAACATGGCGGCACGGTAATATTCAGCATATTGTCCACCACCATACCAGGTCGTTCCCCACGGTCCGCCCCACTGCAACGTGGCCTGGGCAAATTTGCTCTCCTGCTGTTCATTACTATTGGTTCTGTATTTCGCCAGTGTCACCGCGTATTTGATTCGCCCCTGACGCTGGAGTAATGGCACACTGGAGAACGGTACGCTGTAGCTATTGACGCTGCCGTCCGCTTCTTTGATTTCAACTAACAAATCACCGCTCGACGACGTGGAATAGAGATCACTAATTTCAAAAGCACCAGGCGATACATAAGTTTGGTAAATGGTGTAACCATTTTGCTTAATCGTTATCTGGGCATTGCTTTTGGCGATACCACGCACCACAGGCGCAAACCCTTTCAGGCTGTCTGGCAGCATGTTGTCATCTGACGCCAGCTGCACACCACGAAAGCTGACACTATCGAAAAAATCGCCTGCAGTATAATCATCACCTACGGTCAGTTCGCCTTTTAGTGGAATAACCGCCCGCTGCAAATAGCTGCTGAGATTCTTCCATTCTGCGGTTTGGCCACTACTGCGACTCCATGTTGAATTGTTGCGCAATCTCCATGGGCCTAAATTAACGCCACTGTTTAAATTCAGAAAATAGCTGTCGCCAGAATCACTGTCTGCGCTGCTATGAATACTGTTAGCCCCGCTAAACGAATATCCCAGTAATAGCGCGTTGATCCCTTCATCCCAACGTTCAGGGGGGACATAACCACGGGCATTACTTTTGATGGCGATTTGCGGTACTGAAATTTCCAGACGGAGTTTATTCACATTAAACGTTACGCTGGCATCCGGAATAATCTCCGCCAATGGCACACACGCTTGTTTGTCCAGTTGTTTAAAAGCCGGAAACGCATCAGTATTAACACCCATTGCATCCAGGCTTTCAGTCGTCAAACAGGCGGCAATCCCCTTCTCTGGCGTTAACTCAACAAAATTGACGTTGCGCGTATCTACAATTGTCTGATTCAGAACAATATCGACACGATAAACCCCTGGCGTTATTTTTTGTCCTTTTTCGAAACGAGACAAATCGGCCACCATTGAGGGATCATCTTTGAAAAAGGCAGGATCGAACCAGGTTTCAGCTTGTGCATTGAACGCTGCCGACACAAACACCACCAGCCCACCAATAAACGATGGCACTCCACCAGAGCTTAACAGGCTGTGTTGTCGGTGAGTTCTATACATCTCGCTCTCTTAACTGAAGACGAATTACGATTTACAGTTGAGTTGCGGCGTTTCCGCCCCGTAGTCATTGATGGTTCGATACGTTACGCTGCTATTTTTGGCACCCTTTGGCAGAGAGAATTGGTATTTATCAAAGGGGGAAATCATTTGATTTTTAACTACCTTTCCACCTATTTTCAGGTCTGTCAGGGTAATGAAATAAGGTGTTGGGTTACTGACCGTAACCATGTCAGCTGACGAAGTGCAACGCAGTTTCGCCGGAGCCTCGGCTAAGGGATACGCTAAACCTTTTGGTCGCCAGAAAAGTTTGATGACGCTTTGTGTGGCAATCTTCAGGGTATTTCCCTCTTCCCGCTTCGTTGTTGAAGGGACTGCCCGTACGCTAGTGAAGAAAAGGGTTTCTCTGTCTTTCGCCAACGGCGCTCCAATGTACATAATGCGTAACAGATTCTCATTTGCCGGATTCAGCACAAATAGCGGTGGTGTAATAATAAAGTCTGCTGATTTTTTATTATCTGGGGTCATCACCCATGACTGAATAAGATAAGGAACATCCGGACTGGTGTTACGTACACCCAGTGAAATTTGCTCTTCACCTTCTGAATAAACAAGACGTGTTGCTGCAAGTCCAATCCCGCCTTTACCTGCCGCCCATGCGGATGAGCAGCTGAGTAATATTGCCGTTAAACTTACGGTCACAATTCCCTTTGTTATGCAAGTTTTCATAAATAGTCACTCTTAAAAAATATGAATATCCCCTCCAGAACACTGGAGGGGTACTAATTAATAAAACAATTAATGAGTTCTATTAATAATAGTTAATATGGAAATTTGTTACCGCATTCACATTACCTGAAGTCGCTTTCCCCGTAGCGATATAATCAACTTTAAAAGTCAACGTCTGATCTCCATCCTGCAACAAAATGTTCCCGGTTTCTGTGTCTGGCGTGATGGCCGTTGTACCATCATTCATATACATTTGCAGGGCCACGTTTGTAGCAGCATCAGATGAGGCCTGGTTAGCAAACGCTGTAATCTGAGTAGTATCCGCAGTGCCATTAAAGGTGAACGTTGTAGATTCAATTGGTCAACGCAACAGTTATGTGAAAACATGGGGTTGCGGAGGTTTTTTGAATGAGACGAACATTTACAGCAGAGGAAAAAGCCTCTGTTTTTGAACTATGGAAGAACGGAACAGGCTTCAGTGAAATAGCGAATATCCTGGGTTCAAAACCCGGAACGATCTTCACTATGTTAAGGGATACTGGCGGCATAAAACCCCATGAGCGTAAGCGGGCTGTAGCTCACCTGACACTGTCTGAGCGCGAGGAGATACGAGCTGGTTTGTCAGCCAAAATGAGCATTCGTGCGATAGCTACTGCGCTGAATCGCAGTCCTTCGACGATCTCACGTGAAGTTCAGCGTAATCGGGGCAGACGCTATTACAAAGCTGTTGATGCTAATAACCGAGCCAACAGAATGGCGAAAAGGCCAAAACCGTGCTTACTGGATCAAAATTTACCATTGCGAAAGCTTGTTCTGGAAAAGCTGGAGATGAAATGGTCTCCAGAGCAAATATCAGGATGGTTAAGGCGAACAAAACCACGTCAAAAAACGCTGCGAATATCACCTGAGACAATTTATAAAACGCTGTACTTTCGTAGCCGTGAAGCGCTACACCACCTGAATATACAGCATCTGCGACGGTCGCATAGCCTTCGCCATGGCAGGCGTCATACCCGCAAAGGCGAAAGAGGTACGATTAACATAGTGAACGGAACACCAATTCACGAACGTTCCCGAAATATCGATAACAGACGCTCTCTGGGGCATTGGGAGGGCGATTTAGTCTCAGGTACAAAAAACTCTCATATAGCCACACTTGTAGACCGAAAATCACGTTATACGATCATCCTTAGACTCAGGGGCAAAGATTCTGTCTCAGTAAATCAGGCTCTTACCGACAAATTCCTGAGTTTACCGTCAGAACTCAGAAAATCACTGACATGGGACAGAGGAATGGAACTGGCCAGACATCTAGAATTTACTGTCAGCACCGGCGTTAAAGTTTACTTCTGCGATCCTCAGAGTCCTTGGCAGCGGGGAACAAATGAGAACACAAATGGGCTAATTCGGCAGTACTTTCCTAAAAAGACATGTCTTGCCCAATATACTCAACATGAACTAGATCTGGTTGCTGCTCAGCTAAACAACAGACCGAGAAAGACACTGAAGTTCAAAACACCGAAAGAGATAATTGAAAGGGGTGTTGCATTGACAGATTGAATCTACAGTTGCATTTTTTGTTACGGTAGTATCACAATCTTTTAATTCAATTGGCACATCAGTTTGCACGCCAGAAACCTGACCATTGGTTTGCAACTTCGTGGCACTAACATCTGGCAAAGTCACCACGGAATCTTTCGTCGCAGCTACCAGGGTACAAGCTGGAGCAATAACTTTACCATTAAATGTTACTGAGCCATCCGTGATAGCATTATCATCAGCAGCCATAACGCTGGACGTTACACATACCACAGTTATAAACGCCGTCAATACACTTTTTTTCATCGTTATCATCCTGATCTCTTCGTAAATATGATAATGCCTTTAAATGACATTAGACTTAATAATAACAATAATTGTCCGCCATTTAAATCAAGCATACTAAATCCAATAAGTGACAAATCTTTAATTTATAGATTTCATGAATATTTAAATATTAACTGAACGAGTAATTCATTGATTCAACATCTAATGACTATCCAACAAATAAATATGCGTGATATATAAAGCCCTTTCTTTAGTTTATTTTCAGAAAAAGATACACAAAATTTATATTTGGCATTTTCTTGTCTCTCCGACAGACTGACCGAATTGTTATCAATGTTAACAAAAAAAGAACAATTGGTTATAAGGAGAGAGTATGCGTGTCATCACCCTGGCGGGTAGTCCTCGCTTTCCTTCTCGCTCCAGCTCCTTGCTGGAATATGCGCGGGAAAAACTAAATGGCCTGGATGTAGAGGTTTATCACTGGAATCTGCAAAACTTCGCCCCGGAAGATCTGCTTTATGCTCGTTTCGATAGTCCGGCACTCAAGACCTTCACCGAACAGCTGCAACAGGCTGATGGACTGATAGTCGCTACACCTGTGTATAAAGCCGCCTATTCCGGCGCGCTGAAAACCCTGCTCGACCTGCTGCCAGAGCGCGCTTTGCAAGGCAAAGTGGTGCTACCGCTGGCGACGGGCGGTACCGTGGCCCATCTGCTGGCGGTCGATTATGCCCTTAAACCAGTTTTAAGCGCACTGAAAGCTCAGGAGATCCTGCACGGCGTGTTTGCCGATGACTCACAAGTAATTGATTACCATCACAGACCCCATTTCACGCCAAATCTGCAAACCCGTCTTGATACCGCGCTAGAAACTTTCTGGCAGGCATTGCACCGCCGCGATGTTCAGGTTCCTGACCTTCTGTCTCTGCGAGGTAATGCCCATGCGTAACATCATTAAACTGGCGCTGGTGGGATTGCTTAGCGTCTCTACGATTGCGGTTGCTGCAGAATCCTCGCCTGAAGCGTTACGTATAGGCTATCAGAAAGGCAGTATTGGTATGGTACTGGCAAAAAGCCACCAGTTACTGGAAAAACGCTATCCGCAATCAAAAATCTCCTGGGTGGAGTTCCCCGCGGGTCCGCAAATGTTGGAAGCGTTAAACGTTGGCAGTATTGATCTCGGCAGTACCGGGGATATTCCGCCAATCTTTGCCCAGGCTGCCGGGGCTGATTTGGTATATGTGGGCGTCGAGCCACCGAAGCCCAAAGCCGAAGTGATTCTGGTGGCAGAAAACAGCCCGATCAAAACCGTAGCCGATCTTAAAGGTCACAAAGTTGCCTTTCAGAAAGGTTCCAGTTCACACAACCTTTTACTGCGTGCACTGCGTCAGGCCGGACTTAAGTTTACCGATATCCAACCCACTTACCTGACGCCCGCTGATGCCCGCGCCGCGTTCCAGCAAGGTAACGTTGACGCCTGGGCTATCTGGGATCCCTACTACTCTGCTGCATTATTACAGGGCGGCGTGCGGGTGCTGAAAGACGGCACCGATCTCAATCAAACTGGATCGTTTTATCTGGCAGCTCGTCCCTATGCAGAAAAAAACGGCGCTTTTATTCAGGGCGTACTGGCAACCTTTAGTGAGGCCGATGCGTTAACCCGCAGCCAGCGCGAGCAAAGCATCGCTTTACTGGCAAAAACGATGGGCTTACCGGCACCGGTGATTGCCTCTTACTTAGATCATCGCCCTCCTACCACCATCAAACCGGTTAACGCCGAGGTTGCCGCCTTACAGCAGCAAACGGCAGATCTGTTTTATGAAAATCGTCTGGTGCCGAAAAAAGTCGATATTCGCCAGCGCATCTGGCAGCCCACTCAACTGGAAGGAAAACAATTATGAGTCTGAATATGTTCTGGTTTTTACCGACCCACGGTGACGGGCATTATCTGGGAACGGAAGAAGGTTCACGCCCGGTTGATCACGGTTATCTGCAACAAATTGCGCAAGCGGCGGATCGTCTTGGCTATACCGGTGTGCTAATTCCAACGGGGCGCTCCTGCGAAGATGCGTGGCTGGTTGCCGCATCGATGATCCCGGTGACGCAGCGGCTGAAGTTTCTTGTCGCCCTGCGTCCCAGCGTAACCTCACCTACCGTTGCCGCCCGCCAGGCCGCCACGCTTGACCGTCTCTCAAATGGACGTGCGTTGTTTAACCTGGTCACAGGCAGCGATCCACAAGAGCTGGCAGGCGACGGAGTGTTCCTTGATCATAGCGAGCGCTACGAAGCCTCGGCGGAATTTACCCAGGTCTGGCGGCGTTTATTGCAGAGAGAAACCGTCGATTTCAACGGTAAACATATTCATGTGCGCGGAGCAAAACTGCTCTTCCCGGCGATTCAACAGCCGTATCCGCCACTTTACTTTGGCGGATCGTCAGATGTCGCCCAGGAGCTGGCGGCAGAACAGGTTGATCTCTACCTCACCTGGGGCGAACCGCCGGAACTGGTTAAAGAGAAAATCGAACAAGTGCGGGCGAAAGCTGCCGCGCATGGACGCAAAATTCGTTTCGGTATTCGTCTGCATGTGATTGTTCGTGAAACTAACGACGAAGCGTGGCAGGCCGCCGAGCGGTTAATCTCGCATCTTGATGATGAAACTATCGCCAAAGCACAGGCCGCATTCGCCCGGACGGATTCCGTAGGGCAACAGCGAATGGCGGCGTTACATAACGGCAAGCGCGACAATCTGGAGATCAGCCCCAATTTATGGGCGGGCGTTGGCTTAGTGCGCGGCGGTGCCGGGACGGCGCTGGTGGGCGATGGTCCTACGGTCGCTGCGCGAATCAACGAATATGCCGCGCTTGGCATCGACAGTTTTGTGCTTTCGGGCTATCCGCATCTGGAAGAAGCGTATCGGGTTGGCGAGTTGCTGTTCCCGCTTCTGGATGTCGCCATCCCGGAAATTCCCCAGCCGCAGCCGCTGAATCCGCAAGGCGAAGCGGTGGCGAATGATTTTATCCCCCGTAAAGTCGCGCAAAGCTAAGGAAGAAATAATGGCAACGCCAGTGAAGAAGTGGTTATTGCGCGTTGCCCCCTGGTTTTTACCGGTGGGCATCGTGGCGGTGTGGCAACTGGCCTCCTCGGTTGGCTGGCTGTCGACGCGTATTTTGCCTTCACCGGAAGGAGTGGTGACGGCGTTCTGGACGCTCTCCGCCAGCGGCGAACTGTGGCAGCATCTGGCGATCAGCTCCTGGCGGGCGCTGATTGGCTTTTCAATTGGCGGATCGCTGGGGTTGATTTTGGGACTGATTAGCGGGCTATCTCGCTGGGGAGAACGGCTGCTGGATACCTCAATTCAGATGTTGCGCAACGTGCCGCATCTGGCGCTGATCCCGCTGGTGATTTTGTGGTTTGGCATTGATGAATCCGCAAAAATCTTTCTGGTGGCGCTCGGTACGCTATTCCCCATTTATATCAACACCTGGCATGGCATCCGTAATATCGATCGCGGGTTGGTGGAGATGGCGCGTAGCTATGGATTATCCGGCATACCGCTGTTTATCCATGTGATCCTGCCTGGTGCCCTGCCCTCAATTATGGTCGGCGTGCGTTTTGCGTTGGGCCTGATGTGGCTGACGCTGATTGTTGCCGAAACCATTTCTGCCAATTCAGGCATTGGTTATCTGGCGATGAATGCGCGGGAGTTTTTGCAAACGGACGTGGTGGTAGTCGCTATTATTCTTTACGCCCTGCTCGGCAAACTGGCTGACGTCAGCGCGCAGCTGTTAGAGCGCCTCTGGTTGCGCTGGAACCCGGCTTATCATTTGAAGGAGGCCACGGTATGAATACTGCTCGTCTGAACCAGGGCACGCCATTGTTGCTCAATGCAGTAAGCAAACATTACGCGGAAAATATCGTCCTGAACCAACTGGATTTACATATTCCGGCAGGTCAGTTTGTGGCGGTGGTGGGCCGCAGCGGTGGTGGCAAAAGTACCCTGCTGCGCCTGCTGGCAGGTCTGGAAACGCCAACCGCAGGCGATGTGTTAGCGGGCACCACACCGCTGGCTGAAATTCAGGAAGACACGCGAATGATGTTTCAGGATGCGCGTCTGCTACCGTGGAAATCGGTGATTGATAACGTTGGGTTAGGCCTTAAAGGCCAGTGGCGCGATGCCGCACGTCGAGCGTTGGCTGCGGTAGGACTGGAGAATCGCGCAGGGGAATGGCCTGCCGCACTTTCTGGCGGGCAGAAACAGCGAGTGGCGCTGGCAAGAGCGTTGATTCATCGACCGGGATTATTGTTGCTTGATGAACCGCTCGGGGCGCTGGACGCCTTAACGCGACTCGAGATGCAGGATTTGATTGTGTCACTTTGGCAGGAGCACGGCTTTACCGTACTGTTGGTGACGCATGATGTGAGCGAAGCGGTAGCGATGGCTGACCGGGTGCTGTTAATTGAAGAGGGAAAAATTGGTCTGGATTTGACAGTGGATATCCCCCGTCCGCGTCGATTAGGGTCGGTGCGATTAGCGGAGCTGGAAGCGGAGGTGTTGCAACGGGTGATGCAACGTGGTGAATCTGAAACTCGCCTGAGAAAACAGGGGTAAATTCCCCGAATGGCGGCGCTATTGCCGCCATTCGGTTATTTATCAAGCCAGTGCTTTAGTTATCTTCTCGTACAGATCGCCAGAGAGATTTTCCAGCCCTTTCAACTGTTCCAGCGCCGCGCGCATTTTCTCCTGACGTTTGGCATCGTAACGTTTCAGGCGAATCAGCGGTTCAATCAGACGTGAAGCCACCTGCGGGTTACGGCTGTTGAGGTCGGTAAGCATTTCCACCAGGAACAGGTAACCGCTGCCATCTTCGGCATGGAACGCTGCCGGATTGCTGCCCGCAAACGCGCCAATCAACGAACGAATACGGTTCGGGTTGCTCATGGTAAATGAGCGATGCTGCAACAGGCCGCGCACCGTCTCCAGCACATTCGCCGCCGGGCTGGTGGCTTGCAGGATAAACCATTTATCCATCACCAGACCGTTCTGATGCCACTTGTCGTCGTACTCCTGCATCAGCGCGTCACGGCAAGGCAGCTGTGCGGCAACCGCCGCAGAAAGCGCCGCCAGCGCATCAGTCATATTGTTTGCTTCGTGGAACTGCTTGCTCACCAGCACATCAGCCAGATGCGTTTCACCAAAAGCGAGGAAACGCAGGCAGGCATTACGCAGAGTGCGTTTTGCAATATCTTCATGCTCAACACGGTACTCGCTCTGGTAATTCGCGTTGTAAATAGCCAGTAGCTCATCCGCCAGTTCAGTCGCCAGAGTACGAGTGAGTGCTTCGCGTACTTCGGCAATAGCAATCGGGTCGATGATATCGAACAATTCAGCCATTTCATTGACAGAAGGCAGCGTCAGGATTTCTGCCGCCAGCGCTGGATCAATCTTCTCATCAAGCAGTACCGCGCGGAAAGCATCAGCCACATGCACCGGCAGAGACAGCGGCTGACCTTGCTGATGACGCGCGACGTTCAGCTTGATGTAGGTTGCCAGCAAACTTTGCGCCGCATCCCAGCGGGAGAAATCATTACGCGCATGACGCATCAGGAAGGTCAGTTGCTGATCGCTCCACTTATATTCCAGTTTCACTGGCGCAGAGAATTCGCACAGCAGCGCAGGCACCGGCTGGAAGTAGACATTATCAAAAACAAAGGTCTGTTCCGCCTGAGTGACGTTCAGCACGGAATTCACCGGATGACCGCCTTTCTGCAACGGGATCACTTTGCCTTCGTTATCATACAGTTCGATGGCAAACGGAATATGCAGCGGCTGTTTTTCTGCCTGATCCGGCGTAGCTGGCGTGCGCTGGCTGATGGTCAGGGTGTACTGCTCAGTTTCTGGATTGTAGTCGTCTTTGACGGTCACAATCGGTGTACCGGACTGGCTGTACCAACGGCGGAAATGGGAGAGATCGACATTCGACGCATCTTCCATCGCCTGCACAAAGTCGTCACAGGTCGCTGCACTACCATCATGACGCTCGAAATAAAGCTGCATCCCTTTCTGGAAGTTTTCTTCGCCAAGCAGGGTGTGGATCATGCGAATCACTTCCGCGCCCTTCTCGTAAACGGTCAGGGTGTAGAAGTTGTTCATCTCAATGACCATATCCGGGCGGATCGGGTGCGCCATCGGGCTGGCGTCTTCTGCAAACTGCAATCCGCGCATGGTGCGTACATTATTGATGCGGTTAACTGCGCGGGAACCAAGGTCAGAGCTGAACTCCTGATCGCGGAAGACGGTTAAACCTTCTTTCAGGCTGAGCTGGAACCAGTCGCGGCAGGTCACTCGGTTACCGGTCCAGTTATGGAAATATTCATGGCCGATAACGCGTTCAATATCGAGGTAATCTTTGTCGGTGGCGGTGTCGGTGCGGGCCAGCACATATTTGGAGTTAAAGATATTCAGACCCTTATTCTCCATTGCGCCCATATTGAAGAAATCCACCGCGACGATCATATAGATGTCGAGGTCATACTCCAGGCCAAAGCGTTCTTCATCCCATTTCATGGAGTTTTTCAGCGAGGTCATCGCCCACGGCGCGCGATCAAGGTTGCCGCGATCGACGTACAGCTCCAGTGCTACTTCGCGACCAGAACGCGTGGTAAAGGTATCGCGCAGTACATCAAAGTCGCCTGCCACCAGCGCAAACAGGTAGCACGGTTTCGGGAACGGGTCCTGCCACTGTACCCAATGGCGTCCGTTTTCCAGTTCGCCTTGCGCAACGCGGTTACCGTTGGAAAGCAGGAAGGGATATTTAATTTTATCGGCAATAATTTTGGTGGTAAAACGCGCCAGCACGTCCGGGCGGTCGAGATAATACGTAATATGGCGGAAACCTTCGGCTTCACACTGGGTGCAAAGCGCATCGCCTGACTGATAAAGCCCTTCCAGCGCCGTATTCGCCGCCGGGCTTATTTCATTAATGATCTTAAGCGTAAAACGCTCCGGCAAATTACTGATGACCAGTGCGCCCTCTTCTTCTTTCCAGGCGGTCCACGGCTCATCATTAATATGAACAGAAACCAGTTTGAGGTCTTCGCCGTTGAGACGAAGGGGAGCATCTGATGCACCATGACGGACAGCCTGGCTGACCGCGGTAACGACCGTCTTTTGCGCGTCGAGGTCAAAGGTCAAGTCAATATCAGTAATCTGGTAATCCGGCGCACGATAATCGTGACGGTATTTGGCTTGTGGCTGTTGAGTCATAAATAACCTTTAGCATCTTTTATAGAGTCTGGTGTTCAGTCTATTCCTGTTGCGTAAATCGCGCTATGCAGAATCTTCATCTTTTCAGGTACAAACGCCTTTATTGCTACATTTTTATAACATACACCGCGTAATGCCATCGACCAGAAAGGTGGCATATGGTGTGATCGGGGTTCAATAAATTGCGAAACAAGGTATACTCCAGCAGTTCCTGAAGATGTTTATTGTACTAAACGCTCCTGTACGAGGACGCTACTGCGCACCTATGACACAATTCGCTTCTCCTGTTCTGCACTCGTTGCTGGATACAGATGCTTATAAGTTGCATATGCAGCAAGCCGTGTTTCATCATTATTACGATGTGCATGTCGCGGCGGAGTTTCGTTGCCGAGGTGACGATCTGCTGGGTATTTATGCCGATGCTATTCGTGAACAGATTCAGGCGATGCAGCACCTGCGCCTGCAGGATGATGAATATCAGTGGCTTTCTGCCCTGCCTTTCTTTAAGGCCGACTATCTTAACTGGTTACGCGAGTTCCGCTTTAACCCGGAACAAGTCACCGTGTCCAACGATAATGGCAAGCTGGATATTCGTTTAAGCGGCCCGTGGCGTGAAGTCATCCTCTGGGAAGTTCCTTTGCTGGCGGTTATCAGTGAAATGGTACATCGCTATCGCTCACCGCAGGCCGACGTTGCGCAAGCCCTCGACACGCTGGAAAGCAAATTAGTCGACTTCTCGGCGTTAATCGCCGGTCTTGATATGTCGCGCTTCCATCTGATGGATTTTGGCACCCGTCGCCGTTTTTCTCGCGAAGTACAAGAAACCATCGTTAAGCGTCTGCAACAGGAATCCTGGTTTGTGGGCACCAGCAACTACGATCTGGCGCGTCGGCTTTCCCTCACGCCGATGGGAACACAGGCACACGAATGGTTCCAGGCACATCAGCAAATCAGCCCGGATCTAGCCAACAGCCAGCGAGCTGCACTTGCTGCCTGGCTGGAAGAGTATCCCGACCAACTTGGCATTGCATTAACCGACTGCATCACTATGGATGCTTTCCTGCGTGATTTCGGTGTCGAGTTCGCTAGTCGGTATCAAGGCCTGCGTCATGACTCTGGCGACCCGGTTGAATGGGGTGAAAAAGCCATTGCACATTATGAAAAGCTGGGAATTGATCCACAGAGTAAAACGCTGGTTTTCTCTGACAATCTGGATTTACGCAAAGCGGTTGAGCTATACCGCCACTTCTCTTCCCGCGTGCAATTAAGTTTTGGTATTGGGACTCGCCTGACCTGCGATATCCCCCAGGTAAAACCCCTGAATATTGTGATTAAGTTGGTAGAGTGTAACGGTAAACCGGTGGCGAAACTTTCTGACAGCCCTGGCAAAACTATCTGCCACGATAAAGCGTTTGTTCGGGCGCTGCGCAAAGCGTTCGACCTTCCGCATATTAAAAAAGCCAGTTAATATCATCAGGGAGCTAATCGGCTCCCTTTTTTTACCTTTAATTCCGAAATCTTTCGCTGCATTTGCGAATTCTGCTTGTCTGATTGCAGATGCCAGGTAACATAGGTATCCCCCCATTTACGGGTGGACAAGTGTTTATTTTTTCCGACTATTAACAGAGAGAATATTATGAGCGTTGTGCCTGTAGCCGACGTACTCCAGGGCCGCGTAGCCGTTGACAGCGAAGTCACCGTACGCGGATGGGTACGTACCCGCCGAGATTCAAAAGCTGGCATCTCCTTCCTCGCCGTTTATGACGGTTCCTGCTTTGATCCTGTACAGGCTGTCATCAATAATTCTCTGCCCAATTACAATGAAGACGTCCTGCGTCTGACCACCGGTTGCTCGGTCATTGTGACGGGTAAAGTCGTGGCGTCGCCGGGCCAGGGGCAACAATTTGAAATTCAGGCCAGCAAGGTTGAAGTTGCTGGTTGGGTTGAAGATCCAGACACTTACCCGATGGCGGCAAAACGCCACAGCATTGAGTATCTGCGTGAAGTCGCTCACCTGCGTCCGCGCACAAACCTGATTGGTGCCGTCGCGCGCGTTCGCCATACGCTGGCGCAGGCGCTGCATCGCTTCTTTAACGAGCAGGGATTCTTCTGGGTTTCAACGCCACTGATTACTGCGTCTGATACCGAAGGGGCTGGCGAAATGTTCCGCGTTTCTACGCTGGATCTGGAAAATCTGCCGCGTAACGATCAGGGCAAAGTGGATTTCGACAAAGACTTCTTTGGTAAAGAGTCTTTCCTGACCGTATCTGGCCAGTTGAACGGCGAAACCTACGCTTGCGCATTATCCAAAATTTATACCTTCGGCCCGACTTTCCGTGCTGAAAACTCCAACACCAGCCGTCACCTGGCGGAGTTCTGGATGCTGGAGCCGGAAGTGGCGTTTGCTAACCTGAACGATATCGCGGGTCTGGCTGAAGCCATGCTGAAATATGTCTTCAAAGCGGTTCTCGAAGAACGCGCAGACGACATGAAATTCTTCGCTGAACGCGTAGATAAAGATGCCGTTTCACGTCTGGAACGCTTCATTGAGGCCGATTTCGCGCAGGTGGATTACACCGACGCAGTGACCATTCTCGAAAACTGCGGCAGGAAGTTTGAAAACCCGGTTTACTGGGGCGTCGATCTCTCTTCTGAGCATGAGCGTTATCTGGCGGAAGAACACTTTAAAGCACCGGTAGTGGTTAAAAACTATCCGAAAGATATTAAAGCGTTCTATATGCGCCTCAACGAAGACGGTAAAACCGTTGCGGCTATGGACGTTCTGGCTCCGGGCATCGGTGAGATCATTGGTGGCTCCCAGCGTGAAGAACGTCTGGACGTTCTGGACGAGCGTATGCTGGAAATGGGCCTGAATAAAGAAGATTACTGGTGGTATCGCGATCTGCGTCGCTACGGTACTGTTCCGCATTCAGGTTTCGGTCTTGGTTTTGAACGCCTGATTGCTTACGTAACTGGCGTGCAAAACGTGCGTGATGTGATTCCGTTCCCACGTACTCCGCGCAACGCCAGCTTCTGATTTTCTTCCTCAAAGAGCCAGCGCCTGCTGGCTCTTTTTTATCCTTTCTGTCAAGTTATCTGTTTGTTAAGTCAAGCAATCTATTTGCAACCCCGCCATAACGATCATCCTGTTACGGAATATTACATTGCAACATTTACGCACAAAAAATAACCTGGATTCTTATTGCGGATTAGTTTTTTCTTAGCTGATAGCACAATTTTCATACTATTTTTTGGCATTCTGGATGTCTGAACGAGGATTTAGTGCCAGGTCGATAAAGTTTCCATCAGAAACAAAATTTCCGTTTAGTTAATTTAAATATAAGGAAATCATATAAATAGATAAAAATTGCTGTAAATATCATCACGCTTCTATGGAAATATGACGGTGTTCACAAAGTTCCTTAAATTTTACTTTTGGTTACATATTTTTTCTTTTTGAAACCAAATCTTTATCTTTGTAGCACTTTCACGGTAGCGAAACGTTAGTTTGAATGGAAAGATGCCTGCAGACACATAAAGACACCAAACTCTCATCAATAGTTCCGTAAATTTTTATTGACAGAACTTATTGACGGCAGTGGCAGGTGTCATAAAAAAAACCATGAGGGTAATAAATAATGATGAAGCGCAATATTCTGGCAGTGATCGTCCCTGCTCTGTTAGTAGCAGGTACTGCAAACGCTGCAGAAATCTATAACAAAGATGGCAACAAAGTAGATCTGTACGGTAAAGCTGTCGGTCTGCATTATTTTTCTAAAGACAATGGTGTAAACAGTTACGGCGGAAACGGCGACAAAACTTATGCCCGTCTTGGTTTTAAAGGGGAAACACAAATCAATTCCGATCTGACCGGTTATGGTCAGTGGGAATATAACTTCCAGGGTAACAACTCTGAAGGCGCTGACGCTCAAACTGGTAACAAAACGCGTCTGGCATTCGCGGGTCTTAAATACGCTGACATTGGTTCTTTCGATTACGGCCGTAACTACGGTGTGGTTTATGATGCACTGGGTTACACCGATATGCTGCCAGAATTTGGTGGTGATACTGCATACAGCGATGACTTCTTCGTTGGTCGTGTTGGCGGCGTTGCTACCTATCGTAACTCCAACTTCTTTGGTCTGGTTGATGGCCTGAACTTCGCTGTTCAGTACCTGGGTAAAAACGAGCGTGACACTGCACGCCGCTCTAACGGCGACGGTGTTGGCGGTTCTATCAGCTACGAATACGAAGGCTTTGGTATCGTTGGTGCTTATGGTGCAGCTGACCGTACCAACCTGCAAGAAGCTCAACCTCTTGGCAACGGTAAAAAAGCTGAACAGTGGGCTACTGGTCTGAAGTACGACGCGAACAACATCTACCTGGCAGCGAACTACGGTGAAACCCGTAACGCTACGCCGATCACTAATAAATTTACAAACACCAGCGGCTTCGCCAACAAAACGCAAGACGTTCTGTTAGTTGCGCAATACCAGTTCGATTTCGGTCTGCGTCCGTCCATCGCTTACACCAAATCTAAAGCGAAAGACGTAGAAGGTATCGGTGATGTTGATCTGGTGAACTACTTTGAAGTGGGCGCAACCTACTACTTCAACAAAAACATGTCCACCTATGTTGACTACATCATCAACCAGATCGATTCTGACAACAAACTGGGCGTAGGTTCAGACGACACCGTTGCTGTGGGTATCGTTTACCAGTTCTAATAGCACACCTCTTTGTTAAATGCCGAAAAAACAGGACTTTGGTCCTGTTTTTTTTATACCTTCCAGAGCAATCTCACGTCTTGCAAAAACAGCCTGAGTTTTCATCAGTAATAGTTGGAATTTTGTAAATCTCCCGTTACCCTGATAGCGGACTTCCCTTCTGTAACCATAATGGAACCTCGTCATGTTTGAGAACATTACCGCCGCTCCTGCCGACCCGATTCTGGGCCTGGCCGATCTGTTTCGTGCCGATGAACGTCCCGGCAAAATTAACCTCGGGATTGGTGTCTATAAAGATGAGACGGGCAAAACCCCGGTACTGACCAGCGTGAAAAAGGCTGAACAGTATCTGCTCGAAAATGAAACCACCAAAAATTACCTCGGCATTGACGGCATCCCTGAATTTGGTCGCTGCACTCAGGAACTGCTGTTTGGTAAAGGTAGCGCCCTGATCAATGACAAACGTGCTCGCACGGCACAGACTCCGGGGGGCACTGGCGCACTACGCGTGGCTGCCGATTTCCTGGCAAAAAATACCAGCGTTAAGCGTGTGTGGGTGAGCAACCCAAGCTGGCCGAACCATAAGAGCGTCTTTAACTCTGCAGGTCTGGAAGTTCGTGAATACGCTTATTATGATGCGGAAAATCACACTCTTGACTTCGATGCACTGATTAACAGCCTGAATGAAGCTCAGGCTGGCGACGTAGTGCTGTTCCATGGCTGCTGCCATAACCCAACCGGTATCGACCCTACGCTGGAACAATGGCAAACACTGGCACAACTCTCCGTTGAGAAAGGCTGGTTACCGCTGTTTGACTTCGCTTACCAGGGGTTTGCCCGTGGTCTGGAAGAAGATGCTGAAGGACTGCGCGCTTTCGCGGCTATGCATAAAGAGCTGATTGTTGCCAGTTCCTACTCTAAAAACTTTGGCCTGTACAACGAGCGTGTTGGCGCTTGTACTCTGGTTGCTGCCGACAGTGAAACCGTTGATCGCGCATTCAGCCAAATGAAAGCGGCGATTCGCGCTAACTACTCTAACCCACCAGCACACGGCGCTTCTGTTGTTGCCACCATCCTGAGCAACGATGCGTTACGTGCGATTTGGGAACAAGAGCTGACTGATATGCGCCAGCGTATTCAGCGTATGCGTCAGTTGTTCGTCAATACGCTGCAGGAAAAAGGCGCAAACCGCGACTTCAGCTTTATCATCAAACAGAACGGCATGTTCTCCTTCAGTGGCCTGACAAAAGAACAAGTGCTGCGTCTGCGCGAAGAGTTTGGCGTATATGCGGTTGCTTCTGGTCGCGTAAATGTGGCCGGGATGACACCAGATAACATGGCTCCGCTGTGCGAAGCGATTGTGGCAGTGCTGTAAGCATTAAAAACAATGAAGCCCGCTGAAAAGCGGGCTGAGACTGATGACAAACGCAACATTGCCTGATGCGCTACGCTTATCAGGCCTACGCGTCCCCTGCAATATTTTGAATTTGCACGATTTTGTAGGCCGGATAAGGCGCTCGTGCCGCATCCGGCATAAACAAAGCGCACTTTGCCAGAAATCCAGGCCCGCATTAAAAGCGGGCTTTTTTATGTGCCTTACCAGACGGGCATTTCGTCTTGCAGGAAGGGATTATGCAGGCGTTCATAACCAAGTGTGGATAATGGTCCGTGACCCGGAATAAATATCACGTCATCCCCCAGTGGCAGCAATTTATCTTTGATTGAAGAAATCAGTTGATTATGATCGCCACGCGGGAAGTCACTGCGCCCTACTCCGCCTTTGAAAATAACATCGCCAGAAATCAGCAGCTTTGCCCGATCATCAAAAAACACTACATGACCCGGCGTATGCCCAGGGCAATGTAACACCTGTAAAGTCACATTCCCTATGCTGATGGTATCGCCTTCGTTCAGCCAACGATCTGGCGTCAGCGGCTGGCACTCTTCCAGACCAAACATACGACTTTGCGCAGGCAAGCCTTGCAGCCAGAACTCATCTTCTTTTTCCGGGCCAAAAACTGGCACGCCGTAATGTTGCGCCAGTTCCGCCGCTGCGCCAACGTGGTCCAGATGACCATGCGTCAGCAGGATCTGCATCAGTGTCAGGCCGCTGTCATCAACTTCCTGTTTGATTTTTTCCGCATCGCCGCCAGGATCGACCAGTGCGGCCAGACGGGTTTGTTCACACCAGATTAATGAACAGTTCTGGGAGAATGCGGTGACCGGAATAATACGATAGTTCATACTGCCCCTGTTTCGTTAAGCGATTGCTACCAGTGCCGTGCTGGCCCGGTATCAATATGCACAAAGTTACTACGTGGGTAATATCCTACACCACCTGCGCGCATAGATAACGCGGCTTTGCGAATATTGCTTAACGCGATACCTTCAATATGGAAATCCATCGCCTGGCCTTTAGTGTGATAGCTTTTCTTCGCTACTCCACGGCTGCGGGCGCGTAGTTCATTGTTGGTATCAATAGAACGATAACCGGAAATGAGTTGCACCGGTTTGCGCGTGCCTAACAACCCTTGCAGGCGATACAACTGGTCGAATAATCCTGGGTCGATGGACTTTATTTTGTTCGCGCGGTAATCGCGGAAAAAATGGTTAAGTTTTGCCAATTCTTCCTGAATATAGCCTCTGCCATCGAAAAACTCCGCTTTGATTGACTCTCCGGTATGAAGATTATTGAGTGTCAAAATGCGCGGGCGTGGGGTAGAGAGTGTTGCAAACGCAGGGGTCGGCAGGATGGCGGCACCGAGTGCAACGCCACCAAGCGCCAGCAATTTGCGGCGATTAGCGTCGAATTTGTCCATGATAATCAAGTCTACAGGTCAATGTTATCGTTTATATGCACTTCTGGCGCACAAGAGGCACCTTAACCGCCCGTAAAGCAGACGTCAAGATGACTCAACCCCAGCAGTGACGGGGGCTGCAGAGAATCGCCCCCAATCATGCTAATTATTACGACAACTGATTTCCCCGAACTACTTCATTTACCTGATTAATTGTTCCGCTTTCGATACGATTTGCGAGCTGGATCGCGCAGGCAGATCATAATTGTAAATATCTGTACGATACTGGGTACGACCATCTGCACCAACAAAGGCCGTCAGGTAGTAGAGATTCACCGGAATCGACTGCCGAATATTGACGTAACGTGTATCACCCTGCTTCAGCGCATCAGAAATACGTTTGTCATTCCAGCCTGCATCCTGCAACAGCATATTCGCCAGATCGGAAGCTTTATTCACTCGTACACAGCCTGAGCTCAATGCGCGTGTATCACGCTTGAACAGATTGTGGTTCGGCGTGTCATGCAAATAAATGGCCTCTGAACTCGGCATATTGAATTTATAGCGCCCCAGCGAGTTCCGTGGGCCTGGAGCCTGCTGGAAGCGGAACGGTAAATTCGAGGCCGTGATTGTAGACCAGTCAACCTGCCATGGGTCAATCGCTTCTCTGCTGTTCCAGCCGCGCATCACCGTATAGCCATGGCTTTCGAGATATCCCGGATCGTTGCGCACTTTTGGCAGAATATCTTTGCGTGCCAGAGTTGGAGGTACGTTCCACGGCGGGTTTACCACTACGTTGTTAAGGGCACTGCTCATCATCGGCGTTTTGCGATCGGGGCGACCGACAATGACTCGCGAATCCAGCACCTGATTGCCGTTCTGATAGTAGACCAGCGAATAGGCCGGAATGTTAACCATGATCCCGGTAGAAAGCTCTGTTGGCAGCAAGCGCAATCGCTGGATGTTGAGAGCCAACACGCCAGCACGCTGGGCGGGCGTTACGTTTAACCAGTCACGTGTTGCCGGGCCAATAGCACCATCTGCCCCCAATCCTTGCCATGCCTGAAAACGTTTAACGGCTTCCACCAGTTCATTATCGTAGGCGGCGCGAACGGCAGGCGCAGGTTTACTACGAGACGTCGTTTGCTTATCCATCGGCTTAGTTTCTGCTGTTTCAACAGTAACAGCGGATGGGCTGACTACCGCGTCAGTTGGCGTGTCATCGCCAGGTAGAGTAATTTTCGGCCCCCCGTCCAACATGCCTGTGCGTTGCAATATTTCGCGCAACGCCGGTACGTCGTTACTCCACTGCCCTGGGCGCAACGTTGCTTTGCCGGTCAGTTGGGGCCACGGTTTGGTGTCACAGAGTAAGGCCAGTAACGATTCATGCATCGCCGCATATTGCGGATGCTGCGGTGCCAGTCCTGCAACAAACGTAGGCAATTGACCTTTATCCAGCGCCAGCTGCCATTGGTTAATCACCGAGAGCGGCGGCGTTGCAAGTGCATAAGGTTTACTGCTATATAGCCAGCGAGTGCCTTTGACCGGAATATTTGCAATGAAATGGAGATAGCCCATCATCGCATCAGAGAGCACCACGTCGCGTGCCATCCCGTTAACACCAGGATCGGTCAGTAACTCTACCCATTTATTAAACTGCGGCTGGAAACCGGCAATCGCCACCTCTGCCAGCTGTTGCTGGAAGGCTTTAACAGCATCACGGTTTTCCCACATGGGTTGCATATCGCGTGCGGCATACAACAGTTGAAGCTGGTTAAGATAAACCGGCTTGTAACCTGCGGGTAATTGAGATTCGATTTGCGTGCGGGCTTTTTCTGCCGCACCTTCAGGCAATGGCTGGATCCCCGCCATTATTGCCGTGGCTTGCGCCTGCGGCAGTGCCTCGCCCTGTTCACTGACAGCCACCGGGCTGTCGCCAGGGATTACTTCAGGCTCATCGGCCTGCGCATTGAACAGTGGAGCGAATGTTACGGCCAGGCACAAACTGATTGCCGACAGCCGACGACCACACATCATATTAAGCAACATCCCTTGCCCCCTGTTTTTATCATACTCTGAATAGCCAGGCTGTTATTTTACGACTTGCCTGTACAACGCCAATACTCACGAAAGTATGACGAGCAAGCCTGTTACTCATCAGGCTTATCTTCAGTATATAAACGCCGATACGTTTTTACATAACCTAATGTAAAGAAGTTTAAAGAAAAGCGCGCCGTAATGTGCCACTTTTTTAGTGCAGAAACGGAGTTTTCGGAAAAAGAAAAGGCGGCATTGCTGCCGCCTTAATTTTAACTCGCCTGAGAAGGCGCTTCGTCAGTTCCTGGAAGCGTTTCAGGGAGTTGCGGCGCAAATCCTCGCAGGCCGACGACATGAACGTGTTCGGTATTCTGGAAGACTTTACGCACCAGTTTATAGGTGGTGCCTTTCTCCGGGCTGATATTTTCCGGCGCTGCGATGATGAGTTGCATTTGCAAACGCTCACACAATTCAAACAGCGTGGCGATAGAACGAGCATCCAGTCGCGCTGCTTCATCGAGGAACAGCAGGCGGCAAGGAGAGATATCTTTACCGCGCAGGCGGCGAGATTCATCTTCCCAGCTTTGTACCACCATCACCAGAATCGACATACCGGTACCAATCGCCTCACCGGTCGACAATGCACCAGACTCTGCGCGCAGCCAGCCATCGGAACCACGGTTAACCTCAACTTCCATTTCCAGATAGTTGCGGTAATCCAGCAGTTCTTCACCGATGGTCTGCGGCGTGCGCTGCCCCATATCAATCTGCGGGTTAAGACGTTGATACAGTTTCGCCAGCGCTTCCGAGAAGGTCAAACGGTTGCTGTTAAACAGATCCTGATGCTGCTCGTGCTGTTCAGAGAGCACATCCAGTAGCATGGCGTGCGTTTCACGCACGTTCACGTTGAGACGCACGCTGTTCACCTGACCAAACGATACGTTCTGCAACCCCTGGTTGAGCATACGGATACGGTTCTGCTCGCGCTGAATGGTTTTGCGAATGATGTTCGCCACGCTGCGGGAACTGATCGCCAGTTTCTGTTCACGGGAGGTTAATTCTTCGGTCAGACGGCTAAGTTCAATCTCCATCTGTTCGATAGCTTCCACCGGATCATCGGTACGAATAATATCCTGACGAATACGTTCACGCAGATGCTGATAAACCGCCACGAAGAACTGAATTTTACGCTCCGGACGTTTCGGATCTTCCGACATGCGCAGCACGTCGCGCAGATGTTCGTTATCCGCCACCGCCAGACGCAGCGCACCTAACGCCTTATCCGACATGGAACGCAAATCATCAGCGGAGAGATAAGCCAGCTCACGACGGTGTAAGCGGCGCTCAACGCCGTTATCTTTCACCATGCGCATCACCGCACACCAGCCCGCTTTGGCGGTCACTACCTGCTCGCGCATCTCAAAGTAATCCCGCTCCAGCTTGCGCAGTTTGCGGGTCAGGTTGTCCATCTCCGCTTCGCAGAAGGTAAGCGCTTTTTCCAGTTGATTGCGGCGTGAACGGTTATTGCTCAGTTGCGCATGCAGCTCGTCACGGCGAATACGCGCCCGCTCTTCTGCCCCGCTATCAGCACGCACGCCGATATCCTGCAATTCACGTTGCAGATCGTTGAGTAGCTCTTTTTTGGTGTCGTAAGAACTTTTCAGCGAAGCCAGCACCTGGTTGTACTGACTCAACTGCGCTGCGTGACCGCGCAACGCTTCGCGAGCGCGGGTACGCTCCGCTTCCGCCTGTTCCAGACGTTCACGCAGTTTTTCGTTGAGATCGCTGTTACCGCTAAGCATTTCTGCCGAGTCAGAATAGCTAAAGTGCGCACGACGCTGCACCACTTCCGTCAGGGCAAACGCCTGCTGACGGGCATCGCGCTGCATCTGCTGAGAGTACGCGTAATCTTCTTTTAACTGTTCGAACTGTTCCGGGTCGCTCTGCAATACCGAAACAATCGGTTCCAGTTTCGCCAGTTGATTGCCAAACTGCTGAACAAAACGCGCGGCTTCCTGGGCTTCATCCAGACGTTCGCGGATTTCATCGACGCGATCCGCCAGGCTGTCATCAGCCAACAGGTTGAGACGCGGCAGAATGCGGTTCAGCGCCGTAACGCCCTCTTTCGCCTGCTCAAACTGAATACGCTGCTGCTGGTTATCATTTTCATGATTACTTAACGCCCGCTCCAGTTCGACGCGACGGCTGTTCAGTTGACGGATTTCTGCTTCCGGGTCAGACTCAAACGCAACCGCCAGATGACTGCCGATAAAGCGGCTGAACGCCTGATGCAGACGCTGAGTTTTCTGTACATCAAAGGAGAGCGTGGCGAAGCGTTCGGAAAGCACTTCACGCTCGGCATGGAGGCTTTCAATACGGCTTTCACGCGCAGCACGACCAAACAGCGGCACTTCCGGGAAACGTGAATAACGCCACTGACGATCGGCGATTTTCACCACTACCGCTTTTTCCAGCTCATCAACGCTGAACACGCTGTCATCGAATGACTGCGGATCTCCTTCGATCAGATAGAGATCTTCCGGGCAATCGGTCAAGCCTTCCAGGTGTTCAGTTACCTGTGACAGATCTGGCACCACGATGGCGTGGCGTGACGGGCCATACAGCGCTGAGAAGTACGGCGCATCTTCCAGGCTAACGTCGTCATAAATTTCTGACAGCAGCACACCACCAAAACGCTCCGCCAGCGCGTTCAGACGCTGATCTTCAGAGCCGCCAGGCTGGCTTAAACGTTCGATCTCTTCATCGACGGCGTTTTTGCGCGCGCCCACTTCATCGCGTTCAACAATCGCCTCTCGCTCACGCTCCAGCAACTGTTGCAGATATTCGGTGACGTCCTGGCTGGAGGTAAACTCTTCGCCGCACTGTTCGCTCAACTGGTTGAGACTGTTTTGCGCTGCCAGCCAAACCGGCGCACGCTGCATCAAACTCTGAATGCGAGACTGCAGCTGTTCCTGCTCCTGGCGCAGTGCCATGCGCTCTTCACGGGCGTTAGACACGCTATCGGAAAGAGAGGCAATGCGTGCTTCCAGTTCCTGATGCAGGGCTTCCAGTTCGTCGATATCAAAATTCTTGCCCTGACGTTTGCAGAAATCTGCCAGCAGACGCTCAGCTTCTTGCTGCTCGCGTAGACGCTGTTCCAGTTCGCTTAATCGCATCCGCAGCGGCTGAACCTGCTCTGCCAGGTGACGCTGATCGACCCCTTCGCGCAATAGTTCGCGAGCGACATCCCACGCCTCGTTACGCGCCAGTGGGCCGTTGATTGCCACCACCAGCTGATAAGCCTGCTCAAACTGGCTGTGCGCGGTTTGCGCCATGCTCATTTTCTGCTCAAGAGAGAGCATTTTTTCAGTCGCTTCCAGCTCTTTCGCCTGGAAGGTTTCCAGCCATTCGGCGGCGCTGTCGGCGGTTAAGTCCGGCAGATGGCACAGTTCTTTGGCACGATTAAGTGCAGCAATCGCCTGGTTATACTGGATCGCGCGCGTTTGCTGGACGTCCAGCGCCTGCTGGTAGTCAGCAAGCTGGCTTTTCAGCTCGTCCACTTCCAGTTCGGCAGCTTCCGCGCGAGCCTCGTTCTCTTCCTGGCGTTCGATGGCTTCTGCCACCACTTCGTTTTGCTCTTCCAGACGGATCTGCAGCTCATCGAGATCCGCTTCGTAGCGTTCGATCTTCTCCTGCTGACGCAGTGCGGTTTGCACCAGGTTCAGGTGATCGCTGGCCGCCTGATAATCCGCTTCCAGATCGCCTTCGGCACCGTTGTGCTCTGCCAGCTCACGCGCCATATCGACGTGTTTGTACTGCTCAGCCGCCAGTTGCTGACGCGAAGTATGTAACTCGCGACGAAACTCCAGGGCTTTGTCGAGATGGACACGGCGCTCGTTGGCGTGACGCATGTAGTCCGCCGCCACGTAGTTGGTAGCTTCGCTGATCAGATGCTTAAACAGGTCACGGTCCGACTGGGTGACACGAATCGCTTCCAGCGTCATGCGGTTTTCACGCAGCGCCGCTTCCATGTCCTGGAACGCTTTACGCACGCCGCTGTTTTCCGGCAACAGGTAGTCGCGCAGAGAACGGGTAATGGCACTGGAGATCCCGCCATACAGCGAAGCTTCGATCAGACGATAGAATTTGCTACGGTCAGATGCGGAGCGCAGACGACGCGCGATGATGCCCAGATCGAACATCAGCGAGTGGTAATCGGTAATGGAGTTGAACTGTTTAAACTGCACGCCTTCCATCGCCTCGAGCTTGTCTTTCAGCTCGTTAAGCGGCAGCACGCGCGCCTGGCGTTCGTTCAGGGTTTCGGTCACCAGCTGTGTCGGCTGCACCGACATCGGCAGTCCCTGAATGGCAAATGGTTTGATATCCACTTTACGATCGCGTCCGGCAACCTGTTGCAGACGCACACCGACCACCACGCGCTGGTGGCGCGAGTTAATGGTGTCGAGCATCGAATAACAGACACCCGCTTTCAGCTTACCGTGCAGACCTTTATCGCGCGAACCGCTGGTGGCCCCGGCTTCCGTAGTGTTACGGAAATGCAGCAGGGTCAGGTCGGGGATCAGCGCCGTAACGAACGCCGCCATGGTGGTGGATTTACCCGCCCCGTTACCGCCAGAAAGCGTCGTGACCAGCTCGTCAAGGTCAAAAGTTCGGGCAAAAAAGCCGTTCCAGTTAATCAGCGTCAGTGAGCGAAATTTACCGCGTTCAATCATTATTCTTCCTCTCCGCTATCTGGCTGATTCTCTTCGGTTTCATCGTTGAGTTGCAGATGATTTTCAATCGGCATTGCTTCGCCATCACGAATCAGGCGACGCTGTGCTTCACGGGGATCGTCGCCAGCACGCACATCGGCTCCGAAGCGGAACACCGATTCGGTAATGCGAAACTTGCTGCTGTCGTGGCCCATAAACCACACCATGCCTAAACGACGCAGACGGTTGAGCGAAGAACGTACTTTCTCCTGCAACTTCTGACGGTCAACGTCTGAACCGGTTGAACGGTTGTTCACCAGTTTCAGCAGTTTTGCTTCATCGGCCAGGGTGAGCAGTTCGTCGTACAGTTCCTGCTGGGTGAAAATCCCCTCATTCGCCAGCCGTTCCGGGCTGAGATAGAGATAACAGAGGATTTTCCCGACCATCATATCCAGTTCCGACAAGACGGAACGCGGGATAAGAGTGGTGGAACGTGGGCGTAAATAGAAGAACCCTTCCGGTGCGCGAATAAGCTCAACGTTATAACGCGCGTAAAACTCTTCCAGATATTCCTGAAAATCCATTAGGAATGCATGATTATCCAGTTCGTCGAGGCCAATATGGCGGCCTGAACGTAAGGCGCTGTCCAGCGCCGGAAATAACGGATTCGCCAGCGCCTGCGCCAGCTTAACCGGCATCACTTGTTCAATATTTGTCGATGACATGCGCCTGTACCTTGGCTCCGTAATCATTAATCGGCTGCCATTTCGCTGGCAGTCCGGTGAAATCTGCTTGCGCTACGCCAAGACGTACCGCCTGATCAATAACAATACGCGCAACGTCAAAGTGACGTGCACGCGGATACTGTGACAGATATTCGCGTACCACCAGACCAAGATCCAGCGGCACTTGTCTGGTTTTGTACACGGCAAGTTGTTCTTCGATGATCGCCGCCAGCTGTTCGCGGATCTCGTTAAACTCTTCGTATTCCAGATCCTCAGGAAGTTCCCCAGTCACTTCTTCATCGCGCAGTGCCATCTCTTCGTCACGCATATCCAGCAGACGATCGGCATTGGCATAAGTTAGCGCCCACGGCTCATCAAAATAGGTTTGTACCGACTGACGTAACCGCTGAGCAAAGACGCGGTTTTTATCCATATCGATCGCGGTACGAATAAATTTGTGTACGTGGCGGTCGTAGCCAATCCACAAGTCGATGGATTGCTGGCCCCAACTGATAATACGATCGAGTTTGCTCTGCAGATCGAACACCAGACGATCGACGAAATGCAGATCGTCATGGGTCATCGTCGCATCCTGAATGCGCAACAGATTAGCCTGCAATTTGTCGCCTGCCGCTTCCAGCGTATCCTGCAATTCACGCAGCGTTCCGGAAGTTTCCGAAAGCAACAATTCACAGCTGGAAATCGCCGCCCGCCAGTCTTTGTTCAGCAACTGGGCGATATCGTCCTTCACCTGCTGCTGCTGTTCGTCCATCAGACGTTGCGTCAGGTCGATACTGTCGAAAATTTCTGCTACCGAATATTTCAGTGGCGCATAGACATTACGGTGCCAGTGAAATTCATCACCGCCCTCTTCGGCGGCATCTGCTGCGCGTTTGAGCTCACCCGCCACAATCGACAACTGCATAGAAAGACGCAGCGTAGAAAACTCGCGCTGACGGATGTAGTAGTCAGTAATGCCGATGCCGAGCGGCGTCAGACGGTAAATTGCGTTCCCTTCCGCCTGCTCGCTGGTAAAGCGGTTCAGCAGACGTTGACGCACCATGTCGTTGATCGCGTTATTGGCGCGCACGCCGATGGTTTCGCTGGTTTGCTCAAACGCATCACTCACATGGCGGAATGCATCCACCAGCTCGCCTTCACTCATCTCACCATCCAGACGCTCGCCGTTCAGCGTGGCAACCGCCAGCAGAAAAGAGAGTCGGTCTACCGGCAGCGAGATGGAGAAGTCATTTTTTCTGGCCCAGGCAACCAGTTCGGGGACTGTCTGGGAAAATTCACTCATACTTTATCCTTGCTCTGCGGTTTGCGCGCGGTGACATGAATATAACGCCCCAGGGTAATATACGGTTCCTGACGGCAATAACGCGTTTCTAATTCAAGTAATGCTTCATAGCAGTCGCGCTGCTGGTGTTTCTCGCGCAGATAATCATGAAACACGCGAACGCCTGTCTTACCCATAATTTGCCAACCAGCTTCTTCCAGCCACAGATAAACCTGCGCCGGGTCGCGTGGATAATCTGGCGAAAGCGTCCGTTTTTTCTTTTTCGGCATTCCCGCCTGCACGTAATCAAAATTCCCGGCGACCATGTTATGCATCAACAAACCATGCGCATTGTAGAACATTAACGACAACACGCCGCCTGGACGCAACACTGACCACAGGGTCTGCAATACACTGCGGGGATCGGCCACCCACTCGAGCACCGCATGGAACAATATCAGATCAACGGGCGTTTCCAAATGCGAAGCAACATCCTGAGCGGCGCAATGTATAAATTGCATGTTGTCGCTCACACCTTTTGCTTCTGCCGCCTGTTTTGCGCGGTCGATCATCTGCGCAGAAAGATCGCATAAAATGACCTGATGCCCACGCTCGGCCATTTTGATTGCGGTCTGCCCTTCTCCACCGCCAGCATCCAGCACACGCAGTTTTTGCGGGCCCATTTCCGCCAGCACGCGATCGAGATCCTGCCACAGAATAGCCTGTCGAAGCTGCCCTTTGGTGGTGCCGTAAATGTTACGGGAAAACTTTTCCGCAATATCATCAAAATTGCGATCCTGCATTGCTTTCTCCACCGGTTGGCTAAGACGTTTTCTGATAAAGACGCTATTTTGTCACAGCCACGGCGAGAATGAACCCGTCTGGTGTAATATCGCTGGCGATCCCTTGCTATATGGTTAAAAAAGGAACCAGAAAGGATGCTTTTTACACTGAAAAAAGTGATTGGCAATATGTTGCTGCCACTTCCGCTGATGTTGTTGATTATTGGCGCTGGCCTGGCGCTGCTGTGGTTTAGCCGTTTTCAAAAAACCGGGAAGATTTTTATTAGCATTGGGTGGCTGGCACTCTTGTTATTGAGTTTGCAACCGGTAGCCGACCGCCTGCTGCGTCCCATCGAAAGCACCTATCCGACATGGAATAATTCGCAAAAAGTGGACTATATCGTGGTGCTCGGAGGTGGTTATACCTGGAACCCGCAGTGGGCACCGAGCTCTAATTTAATCAATAACAGTCTGCCACGCCTGAATGAAGGTATTCGCTTATGGCGCGAAAATCCGGGATCAAAACTGATCTTCACGGGAGGCGTAGCAAAAACCAATACGGTGAGTACAGCGGAAGTAGGTGCCAGAGTTGCGCAATCGCTGGGCGTGCCGCGCGAGCAAATTATCACCCTGGATTTGCCAAAAGATACCGAAGAAGAAGCTGCGGCAGTGAAACAGGCGATTGGTGACGCCCCTTTCCTGCTGGTGACCTCCGCATCACATCTGCCGCGGGCGATGATCTTTTTTCAGCAGGAAGGGTTAAATCCGCTACCAGCCCCGGCGAATCAGTTGGCCATCGACTCGCCGCTTAACCCGTGGGAACGGGCAATCCCTTCTCCGGTCTGGTTGATGCATAGCGATCGTGTTGGCTATGAAACGCTTGGCCGTATCTGGCAGTGGCTAAAAGGTTCGTCAGGCGAGCCACGGCAAGAGTGATTTTGATGCCAGATCGAAGTTGCGCCGACTAAATCGTCCGGTATTAACCAGTTGCGCAACTTCATCCCATAACACATACAACCAACGCCGCCAGATGAACGACTCCGCCACTGGCGCGCGTTGCAGGTAACTCCAGAGCAAATCTTCCGCCAGAGAATTATCCATTAGTCGGAACAGTTCGTATTCTCGCGGTGCCCAAAGCATTAGTCCCGGCCCGACCATCGCCAGTAACTGATCGCTGCGCGAATCTTTCAACATGCTGCGTAAACAGAAGTTACCGTGAATCAGCACACAATTGTCGTTAAAGCCTTCAAATAATGCCGGGAGACATTCGCGAGTGCGAAACAGGATCCGCTTATCCTGCATCGTCAGACCGGTGTTATTGAACTGATTGAGCGTGGTCCATAGCACTTCAACATGTTGCCGGTACCATGAGGGCCAGAAATTTTCCTGAGTATTGTCGACCGCGCCGACGCAACCGCGACTGTCCTGACGGTGCCAGGCCAGTAAGGCTTCAACGATTTGGTCTTTGAGTTGTTCCCAGCGTTCTGGTGTTCGGGCTGGTGCCTCCACCGAAACACCACGCATCCGCTCCAGTAGCAGGACATCGGGACCGGGGTGTTCTTCATGCGTCATCACACCATAAATAGTCGGCATACGGACAGTCCCACTTCTTGCCAGCATGGTGGTTTTCCATGCCAGTTGTCGGGCTTTTCCGGGCGTACTAAAGCTTCTTGCCATTAACGGCATTGGGTTTCCCTGGCTGTCATACAAAGCCCACAACGCCGTATCCGCTTTTTCATTGACGCACTCAATACGACTGAGTTTTTCGCCCAGTAAATGGCTTAATTCGGCACGCAGCTGTTCCATTCAGATTACCCTCATAAAAGCTACTGCTTTCATAATGAGCGCCAATATAAAAGATGTCACCTGAATGAGATCAATTGTTGAAAAGAAAAATTGAGGAAAATCGTAACGGTACGACACTCCTCCCAAAATTGGCTGAAGTGTCGTGAAGTGAAATTAGCGCATTTCAGCGCGAACGCGCTCAAGATCTTCAGGGGTATCCACACCTGTGCCAGGAACTTCCTGAGCAACAGCAACATGGATTTTTTCGCCGTACCACAGAACACGAAGCTGCTCTAACATTTCGATGTGTTCTAACGGACTTGGCTGCCAGTTGACGTAACGACGGATAAAGCCTGCACGGTAGCCATAAATACCAAGATGACGCAGGAAGTTATCGCCAACGGTTTCAAGGCCTTCTGCAAAACGATCACGATCCCAAGGAATGGTGGCGCGAGAGAAGTACAGTGCATACCCTTCAGCGTCGAGAACCACTTTCACCGCATTTGGGTTAAACGCTTCTTCCGCATTGTGGATTGGCACCGCCAGAGTCGCCATACCCACCTGACGCTGAGCGAGGTTATCAGCAACCTGACGAATGATTGTCGCAGGGATCATCGGTTCATCACCCTGCACATTAACGATCACCGTGTCGTCGCTGAATGCGCATTTTTCGACAACTTCCGCCAGACGTTCTGTTCCTGACTGATGATCGGCGCGCGTCATACATACTTCACCGCCAGCGGCTTCAACGGCGCGGGCAACATCCTCATGATCGGTTGCCACGATGATGCGCTCGGCACCTGATTCACGCGCGCGTTCAAGAACATGAACAATCATGGGTTTGCCGTTAATATCAACCAATGGTTTACCGGGCAGACGCGTGGACGCGTAGCGCGCGGGAATAATGACCACAAAACTCATGATTTACTCTCATCAGCAGTCAGCACGCGGGCTTCCGTTTCCAGCAACACTGGAATGCCATCACGCAGCGGGAAAGCGAGGTTGTCCAGTTTGCAAATAAGCTCTTGTTTTTCCTGGTTATACCAAAGTTTTCCGTTGCAAACCGGGCAGGCAATGATTTCAAGCAGACGATGATCCATAGTTCCTCCAGATGGATCGGGTTATGAATGCATAAATCTTATCATAATCATTTATGCGACGGGGTCTATTTCCCAGCCGGTGCGGCAATCAGTAAAGAGGCCTTGCGGGCAGCATCCTAATGTCACCCGCGTTGCCTGCTGCCAGTTAGCGAAATCAGTAATCGCCTGACGTAGTCCTTTTTGCAGCGTTGTCGTTGGTTTAATACCTTCCTGTAACCACAGAGAGATAACTTCAAGGATGCCTGTCTGGCGATGCATTTTGGCATCCATTCGCCCAACTAATTGCCCACGATGTAATAACGGCAGAACAAAATAGCCATACTGGCGTTTCGGCGCTGGGGTATAGCACTCCAGCCGGTAGCTAAAATCAAAAAGCTGCTCTGCGCGTTTGCGATCCCAGACAACAGGATCAAAAGGCGAAAGTACCGCGCTGTGCGTTGCAGTGAGCTTTCCGGCCAGCGCTCGCTCGAGTAGCGGCAGCAAATCATCATGCAGCCAAAGATTGCCCAATTTTTCAACATGCACAGCAATGATTTGCTGCTGTTCAGCCCTCGCTTCGCGCCACGCCGCCAGTGCCGGACGTTTCAGCCGATAGTAATCTGCCAGCCACTGTTCGCGGAATATTCCCAGGCTACGCGCACTGTTATCCAGCATGATGATTTCTGCTTCTGTTTGCGAAACGAGATCGCGCTCATCATCCCAGTCAGGCATGACACGGTGGGTTAAATCATAAACGCGCTGGAAGTTGCGCCGTTCAATCACCATCACCTTTCCGGCAGTAAATAAACCTTCCAGATGCCGTTTATGCGGCTTCCATTCCCACCAGCCGCTTGCACCTTTACGAGGATGCTCAAAATCGGCTGAACGTACCGGCCCCTTATCATGAATATGCTGAATTAACTGTGCAATTTCCGCCTCATGTTCCTGCATCCAGGCGTCTTTGTATTTCCAGCCCATTTTTTCAGGTGCCAGCATGCGGTGGCGAATAAGACGAAAGTCGCTACGCGGCATAAAGCAGGCTTCATGCGCCCAGTATTCCATTAATTCGCCACGCGCCAGAGACTCATCCAGCCACTGGGCAGGATAATTTCCCAGACGACTGAAAAGCACCAGATATGGACTACGGGCAACAATATTGATGGTATCGATTTGCAGCAAGGACATGCGGGAGATCGTTGCCGGAATATCCTCCAACGACGCTCGACGGCGGGGTTTGTTTAACAGGCCTTGTGCGGCAAGGTGAAGATTACGCGCATCAGCAAGGGAGAGGTGCGGCAGCGACATTCATGACTCCATCAATCGAACGCTGCCGCGGCGTAACTAGTTGCCAGAAGCCAGCGAGGTTAGTTGCGTAAGCAGTTTCGCTGGTTCATCACCTGAAAGCTGTGCGTCTACAGGCAAATACCACCAATTTTCTTCTGCAAAGGCCCGGCATTTCACCGCATCTTTTTCAGTCATTACCAGCGTTTGCCCGGCGCTTACCAACGCACTGACATCCGCATGGTTCAAAGACTGATGATCGGCCAGCGGTACACATTTTTCCGGTTGTACGCCACACATCTTCAGCGTGGCAAAAAAGCGCGGCGGATGCCCAATCCCCGCCATCGCCACTACATGTTCAAGCTGAGCAACGTCACAACGCGTACCGGTACGTAAATTCACCGCCTGACCCGGCAGCAGATGCATGGGGATTTCACCGCTGCGAGGGACACCGCCGTTGACGATTACCGCATCAACCGACTTTAAGCGCCCCGCTCGCTCACGCATTGGCCCCGCCGGCAACCACCAGCCATTGCCAAAGCGACGCACACCATCAATAACGACAATTTCCACATCACGCGCCAGACGGTAATGCTGTAAACCGTCGTCGGTTACGATGATCTGCACATCAGGGTGTTGCGCCAGAATGGCTTTTACCGCATCAGAACGAACGGGAGAAACCGCAACAGGCGCATCAGTGCGTTGATAAATCAACACAGGTTCATCACCCGCCTGTGCTGTTGTGGTATCTGCCGACAATAACAGCGGATAAGATTCAGCCTTACCACCATATCCCCGCGATACGACCCCCACGCGAATACCGCGCTGTTGCAACTGTTCCACCAGCCAGACAACGACCGGGGTTTTTCCGTTGCCGCCTGCGGTGAGATTACCAACCACGACAACCGGTACGGGGGCACGCCAGGCGCGCTTCAGTTTTAGTTTATAGCAAAGACGGATCGCGCCACTCACCAGGCCATACAACCAGGAGAGTGGCAGCAATAGCCGCCACAAAGGGGATTCACCAGACCAGATTTTTTCGATCATTGGCCAAACTGCATTTTGTGAAGTTGCGCGTAAACGCCGCGGTGCTCAAGCAAATCGTTATGCGTACCGCGTTCCACAATGACACCATCCTCGACGACCACGATTTCGTCTGCCTTTTCAATGGTAGACAAGCGGTGGGCAATCACCAGAGAGGTACGGTTTTTCTGCAACTCATCCAGTGCCGCCTGAATCGCACGTTCGGATTCGGTATCCAGAGCCGAGGTAGCTTCGTCCAGAATCAGAATCGGGCTATCACGCAACAAGGCTCGAGCGATAGCAATACGCTGACGCTGACCGCCAGAGAGCAGCACGCCGTTTTCACCAATCACTGTATCGAGACCGTTATCCATCTTATTGATGAAGTCCATGGCGTAGGCCATACGCGCCGCTTCTTCAATTTGCTCACGGCTGTACTGTTCAGTCCGTGCGTAAGCAATGTTGTTAGCAACCGTATCGTTAAACAGATGGACATTCTGCGACACCAGAGCAACCTGGTTACGTAACGACGCCAGGGTATACTCGCGCAGATCGTGACCATCCATCAGGATTTCGCCTTCATCAATATCGTAAAAACGCGTGATCAGGCTGGCGATGGTTGATTTACCCGAACCAGAGCGTCCAACCAGAGCAACCGTCTTCCCTGCCGGAATTTTCAGGTTGATGTTACGCAATGCAGGTACGTCACGTCCCGGATAAGTAAAGGTGACATTGCGGAATTCCACGTCGCCAGTCGCACGCTCGATCACGCGCTTACCTTCATCTTTCTCCTGCTCACTGTCCAGAATGGTAAACAGCGTCTGACAAGCCGCCATACCGCGCTGGAACTGGGCGTTAACGTTGGTCAGCGATTTCAGCGGACGCATCAGTGCAATCATTGAAGAGAAAACAACGGTAATCGTACCGGCAGTCAGGCTATCCATGACACTTGGGAAGCTCGCCGCATACAGAACAAACGCCAGCGCCAAAGAGGCGATCAGCTGAATGATCGGATCAGAGATGGAAGAGGCTGAAACCATTTTCATCCCCTGAAGACGCATTCGGTTGCTGACTTTATCAAAGCGTTTCGTTTCCACTTCCTGACCACCGAAAATCAATACTTCTTTGTGGCCCTTCAGCATTTGTTCTGCGCTGGTGGTCACCTGCCCCATGGTGTTCTGCATGTTTTTACTGATGTTGCGAAAACGCTTCGATACAACGCGAATCGCAATCGAAACAATCGGTGCCAGCACAATCAAAATGATCGACAGTTGCCAACTGTAATAGAACATCATGATGAACAGGCCGATGATCGACGCACCTTCACGCACAACAGTAATCAGTGCGCCGGAAGAAGAAGAAGCAACCTGTTCGGAATCGTAGGTAATACGTGACAACAGCGTACCCGTTGACTGTTTGTCAAAGAATGAAACTGGCATTCCCATCATGTGACCAAACAGGCGGCGACGCATGGTCATTACCACCTTTCCTGATACCCAGGAGATACAGTAGCTGGAGACATAGCTGGTGATACCACGTAAAATCATCAGCCCGATCACCACCAGCGGCATCCACACCAGCACGGAGCGATCTGTTTTACCAAAGCCATCATCAAGAAGTGGCTTAAGGAGCGATAACATGAAGGTATCGCTGGCTGCGTTGAGGATTAACGCTACGCCCGCCACGATCAGACCCGCTTTGAAAGGCGCAATGGTTGGCCACAGTCGGCGGAATGTCTGCCACGTAGAGAGATCTTTGTCGTTATGCATTCAAAAAACCAGCATTTGTTGAAATAGCCGCATATTCTACCCGTTATCCACTGGCACGCCAAACCACTGATGATACCAACGAGGTAAAATTTGCTCCCTGAGGCTGCTAATCCGCCAGCCTTGCGCTGAAAAATTGACCGTTGTTTGACCTTGATGTGGAGTATCAATCCATTGATATCCTTGCAGTTGATAGCGATGCTTAACTTTGTTAGAGGGCAGTCGCCATGCGTTATAGCGCGATGCCGATGCGAGTGCCACTTTTCCATTCACTCGCTGAATTAATGGCAACGATGATGAGGTATTACTGCCATGGTGAGGTACCTGAAGCAATGTTGCCTGCACTTGCTGCCAGTAACGGCTTAGCATCTTTTGTTCAGCTGGGGCTTCAATATCACCGGTTAGAAGAATGCTATTCGTCCCGTCATCAACCTTAACCACACAGGAATGGTTATTTCCTTTATCGTTGCTACCTTGTAAAGGCCAGTGCGCGCTGAAACGCAATCCTTGCCATTGCCACGCTTCGCCACGCACACAGGGCTGATGATGTTCCCAGTTTAACGGACTTCTGATCCATAACATCGGCCATATATGCAATATTGAATCCAGCCCTCCCCGGTGATCCAGATGTTCATGGCTCAGAATAACGCCTTCCGGTTCAAGATTATGCCAGTGGAGCCAGGGGATAATCAGTTGTTGCCCACTATCCCCTTCAGGCCAGGCCAGTCCTGTGTCATAGAGAATCGCTTTGCCGTTTCTGGCTATCACCATTGCCAGCCCTTGCCCGACATCAAGCATGTACAGCTGCCACTCGTCAGGTCGAGGTTTTTGCCACAGCGGCCAGCACATCAGCAAGCCTCCAGCCACACACATTGCTGGCAACGTTCGCCAGGCGTTTAATCGCCATACCACCAGTAAGAACCATGGGGAAAATGATAGCCATTGCCAACATTCAGCAATGTTGATCCACCCTTCCGGCAAACTCTTTAACCCCCAGAAAAGTAAAGCCAAAGACCGGTCGGCAAGAAACCATAACCCTTGCTCCAGGATTAACGGCCCGCTTAAATGCACAACCATCGCGGCGAGGATCAACGGAACCGTGATAAATGTCACCAAGGGAATTGCTAATAGATTTGCAATAAACGAGGTCAGACTAATGCCATGAAATATGACGATTTGCACGGGCATAAGCAGAAGTGTGATTCCCAGTTGCAGATGGATGAGGGAAACAACTGCACGCAATACCGGCGGCAGTTGCCACTCAGGACAGGGAAACCACTGATACCAAAATATCAATGCCGCGACCGCAGCGGCAGAGAGCCATAAACTTTGCGAGAGAATGGCAACAGGATCCATCAGCAAAATTGCCGCCAGACAACATATCCATACATCCCAGCCACTCCACTGTCGCCCACTTAACTTAAGCATTCCCCACGTAGCAAGCGCCACCATGGTACGCAATGCAGGAGGTTGCATTCCCGTCAACCAGGCATAAAAAGCAGCACAGCAGATTCCGCCAATTAATGGTATTTGCCAGTGGATCCAGCGCCCAGGCAGAAAAATTTGTCCACTGCGAATGAGTCCGGCAGCCAGCAACGCCGCAAAAGCGATGTGCAATCCCGATATCGCCATTAAATGCGCCGTTCCAGTATCGCGCATGATATTTTTGATTTCTTTGGGGACGGATAACCGTTCCCCCATACCTAAACCAAGAATAACCGCATTCCACGGATAGGGTTGCAGCGTTGTTTGTAGTGACGCCAGATACTGTGCACGCAGGCTACAATTCGGTTCAATGACACTTGCCTGCAGAAAACGGCCGGTGAGCGGCTGATGCTGGGCAATGGCATAACGCTGGCTATCAAAGCCGCCATCATTAAGTTGGCCATGAACTGCACGAACTTTGAGTTTCATTGACCATTGTTGTCCAGCACAAACCGCTTGCGGAAGATATTCGCCATACATCACGAGACCTGACGCAGGGAATATACGTCGACCTTGTAGATGAGTAATTTGACCGTAATGAGTGGTCATGCCGTCAGTTGCAGTGATCTCAACAATTGCATCCTGCGTCGCGCCAGTTAAGGTTTCTCCTGCCCACAAAATTTGCTTTGCTGATAATATGCCCCAAACGAAAAACAGCAACGTCAGCGCGATATAACGGACGGTTTTAACAGGGATAAATGCCAGTACGCAGGCGAAGAGAGTCAGAAACGCAAGGGTTAATGTCCCAGGCAATTGGGGCAAAATCAGCAACGGAAAAATTCCGCTAATTATGCATACACCGACTGTCGTTATTTTCATGCACCTCTCCCTGTTTATGGAAAGTGTGCAACTTTGTTGAGCGGTTGTCTGGTGGGAATTTTGCGTTCCCCGAGGCATATTCAGAAGAATTTAACGAAAGGGTGAAAACTGTTCAAAACTCTGCGAGGCAGCTTCCAGTTCCAGATTAGAGAAATGAAAAAAGCACCCGACAGGTGCTTTTCTCTCGTTCAAGTTTGAGTAAAAAACTTAACCGTAAATATTGGCGCGATCGCGCAGTTCTTTACCAGGTTTAAAGTGAGGAACGTATTTTCCTTCCAGTTCTACTTTATCGCCAGTCTTCGGATTACGTCCGGTACGTGGTGCGCGGTAGTGCAAAGAGAAACTGCCGAAACCGCGGATTTCAATACGCTCGCCCTGCGCAAGAGTCGAGGCCATATGCTCCAGCATCTCTTTTACTGCATCTTCAACCGTCTTGGCGGGAATGTGCGATTGCTGGGTGGCAAGTCTTTCTATCAATTCTGACTTGGTCATGATTCCTCCGGTTCCTTAAAGGCAAATTAAGCGGCTGCTGTTGCTGCATTGATTAAGGGCGGCCGTAGCCGCCCTTAGTGCTTGATTACAGGACGAAACCTGCAATCTGTCAAGTAAACTCAACAAACTTCGGAATAAAAATCCCGAAGAGTCAGAGAATTACTCGCCTTTAGCTGCTTTGAAAGCTTCAGCCATTGCGTTGTTGGAGAAGTTTGCATCTTCCTGTTTGTTAACAGTTGCGATTGCATCTTTCTCGTCAGCTTCGTCTTTCGCACGAACAGACAGGCTGATTGCGCGGTTTTTACGATCAACGCCGGTGAATTTAGCTTCAACTTCGTCGCCAACGCTCAGAACCAGGGTAGCGTCTTCAACGCGGTCACGGGATGCTTCAGAAGCACGCAGGTAACCTTCAACGCCGTCAGCCAGTTCTACGGTTGCGCCTTTAGCGTCAACTGCAGTTACTTTACCGGTTACGATAGCGCCTTTCTTGTTCAGAGCAACCCAGTTGTTGAACGGATCTTCTGCGAGCTGTTTAACGCCCAGGGAGATACGTTCACGTTCTGCGTCAACCTGCAGAACAACTGCAGCGATTTCGTCGCCTTTTTTGTATTCACGAACTGCTTCTTCGCCTGCAACGTTCCAGGAGATGTCAGACAGGTGAACCAGGCCGTCGATGCCGCCGTCCAGGCCGATGAAGATACCGAAGTCAGTGATAGACTTGATTTTACCTTCAACACGGTCGCCCTTGTTGTGGGTTTCCGCGAACTGCTGCCACGGGTTAGCTTTGCACTGTTTCAGACCCAGGGAGATACGACGACGTTCTTCGTCGATATCCAGAACCATAACTTCCACTACATCGCCAACGTTAACAACTTTGGACGGGTGGATGTTTTTGTTGGTCCAATCCATTTCGGAAACGTGTACCAGGCCTTCAACGCCTTCTTCGATTTCAACGAAGCAGCCGTAGTCGGTCAGGTTGGTCACGCGACCAGTCAGTTTGGTACCTTCCGGATAACGTTTAGCGATAGCTACCCACGGATCTTCGCCCAGCTGTTTCAGGCCCAGGGATACACGGGTACGTTCGCGGTCGAACTTCAGCACTTTAACAGTGATTTCGTCGCCCACGTTGACGATTTCGCTCGGATGCTTAACGCGTTTCCAGGCCATGTCAGTGATGTGCAGCAGGCCGTCAACGCCGCCCAGATCAACGAATGCACCGTAGTCAGTGAGGTTCTTAACGATACCTTTAACTTCCATGCCTTCCTGCAGGTTTTCCAGCAGCTGATCGCGCTCTGCGCTGTTTTCGGATTCGATAACGGCACGACGAGAAACAACAACGTTGTTGCGCTTCTGATCCAGCTTGATTACTTTAAATTCAAGCTCTTTGCCTTCCAGGTGCAGAGTGTCACGCACCGGACGAACGTCTACCAGAGAACCTGGCAGGAACGCACGAATACCGTTCAGCTCAACAGTGAAGCCGCCCTTAACTTTGCCGTTGATAACACCGGTAACAGTTTCAGCATCTTCGTAAGCTTTTTCCAGCGTGATCCAGGCTTCGTGACGTTTAGCTTTCTCACGGGACAGCAGAGTTTCACCGAAGCCGTCTTCTACTGCGTCCAGAGCAACGTCAACTTCGTCACCTACCTGGATTTCCAGCTCGCCCTGGGCGTTTTTGAACTGCTCAGCCGGGATGGCGGACTCAGATTTCAGACCAGCGTCAACCAGTACTACGTCTTTGTCGATAGCAACAACAACGCCACGAACGATAGAACCCGGGCGGGTTTCGATTTCTTTTAAGGACTCTTCAAAGAGTTGAGCAAAAGATTCAGTCATGTTTAATCTTCAGGTTTATATTTAACGTCCACCTGGCTCCATGCCGGATGGGGTTGTTTAACATACCCGCTGTCATTCCATTGCAACGGGGGTACTGCAAATTCGGTCGCTTATGCGAGAGCCAATTTCTGGCGCGCGTATTGTAGCGCTTTTTCAATCACTTGCTCAATGCTTAAGGTGGTGGAATCCAACACTAAAGCATCGGCTGCCGGAACCAGTGGCGCTACCGCTCGGTTACGATCGCGGTCGTCGCGTTCTTTGATCTCGGCCAAAAGGCGCTCAAAGTTAACACTAAAGCCCTTCTCCTGCAACTGTAGCATGCGGCGATGCGCACGTTCTTCCGAGGAGGCGTCAAGGAAAATTTTCACTGGTGCATCAGGGAATACCACCGTTCCCATGTCGCGGCCATCGGCAATCAGACCTGGTAATTCGCGAAACGCGCGTTGGCGACGCAATAATGCTTCACGAACGCGTGGGAATGCCGCGACTTGTGAAGCTGCATTCGCCACTTCCTGAGTACGAATTTCGCCGCTGACATCTTCCCCTTCGAGGATCACTTCCAGATTGCCATTGGTCGACACAAAACGTACATCCAGATGGGATGCCAGCGGTACCAGCGCATCTTCCGACGCAACATCAACATGGTGATGTAATGCCGCCAATGCCAGTACGCGATAAATTGCACCCGAGTCCAGCAGATGCCATTGCAACGCTTCCGCCATAGCCTTACACAAGGTGCCTTTCCCTGCACCGCTTGGGCCATCAATGGTAATAACCGGGGCAATTGCCGTCATCTTTATCTCCTTAAAACAGGCGTACCGTTAACATAACCGCGCGCATTATACGCGCCGACGCCACAAATCGTTAACGTTGTGTGCAAAAACCAGTTTTGTCTGTATTCAGATGGGGATTTATTGCGCAATTATAGCGGGCTGGCAGAAGACCAGCCCGAAAGATGACAATGATTTACTTACCAGAGGCGATACGATCACGGATGTGTTGCGCACGCTCTGTTGATGGTGGGTGAGAGTCAAACATGGACTGGGTGCGACCGCCATCCAGGCTAGCCAGTTTTTCAAAGCTGCCAACCAGCCCCTGGGTGCTGATGCCACGTTTCTTCAACAGATCAAAGGAGAAATCATCTGCTTCGGACTCTTTATCACGGGAGTATTTAGCATTGATAGCGCCTTCTGCGATATCACCTAATTGTGAGCGGGAAAGCTGGGAAGCCACACCGCTGGTAGCTGAAATGGCATCGCGTGCGGCAACGATCGCATAAGAAGCTTTCATTTCAGCCAGCGAGTGACCCAACGCGACGTGGCCCAGTTCATGGCCCAGAACGCCTTCAATTTCGTTGTCATTCATCATGTCCATCAGGCCACTGTAGACACGAACACAGCCGTTCGCCATCGCCCATGCGTTGACGTCGCTGGTCATATAAACCTTATAGTTGACCGGCGTGCCATTAATATTGTTACCCAATGCTTTGGCGATTTTTGCCAGACGTTTACCGTACTTGCTGGATTTACTTGCGACTTGATTGCCGCTGTCCATTTCGGCACAGCCCTGATTGGCAATCGCTTTTGCATCGGCATCGCTTAATGTTGCTGCTTTATAGGCATTTAAACCGGAGCTGATAGCCATATTGGTATCAATACCGTGGGTATTTTGACACCCTGTCAGTAATGCTGCAGAGGTCGCAATCGCCAGCAGTAATTTAGTATTCTTCATGTGAATCATCCGTTGATTAATCATATATAAATATTATGTATCAACAACTTACATTGACAAGCGACGCTACCATTAATCAAAATGACTCACAAGGTCCGAAAAAAAACGCCGACAATGTGCCGACGTTTTGATAAAGAAAGATTTGGCTATTTATTGCCCGTTGTTCATTCAGGCTGCCTGGCTAATCCGCGCCAGCTGCTCGAAATAATCCGGAAATGTTTTGGCCGTGCATTTGGGATCAAGAATCGTCACTGGTGTATCTGACAACGCCACCAGCGAGAAACACATCGCCATCCGGTGATCATTGTATGTCGCGATCTCGGCAAAGTTCAGTTTTTCCGGAGGAGTGATACGAATGTAATCGTGCCCCTCTTCCACTTCCGCGCCGACTTTACGCAGTTCTGTTGCCATCGCAAACAGGCGATCGGTCTCTTTAACACGCCAGTTATAGATATTGCGCAGCGTGGTGGTGCCTTTTGCAAATAACGCCGCCGTGGCAATAGTCATCGCCGCATCAGGAATATGGTTCATATCCATATCAATAGCGTTCAGTTCACCACGCGTGCAGGAAATATAATCATCGCCCCAGCAAATGGTCGCGCCCATTTTTTCCAGCACATCAGCAAAGCGAATATCACCCTGCATACTGTTACGTCCAATACCGGTCACTTTTACAGTGCCGCCTTTGATTGCTGCTGCTGCCAGAAAGTAAGAAGCCGAAGATGCATCGCCTTCGACCAAATAAGTACCCGGAGACTGATAAGACTGCCCGCCTTTTACGACAAATTGTTGATAGTGCTGATTTTCAATTTCAACACCAAACGTCTTCATCAGATTGAGTGTGATGTCGATATAAGGTTTAGAAACCAGATCGCCTTTAATACGAATCACCGTATCTTCCGGCGCAAGAGGCGCAGTCATTAACAGTGCGGTGAGGAATTGGCTGGAAACGGAGCCATCAACGTCAACGTTGCCGCCAGTAAAGCCGCCCTGTAAACGCAACGGCGGATAATTTTCTTGTTCCAGGTAAGTGATCTTCGCCCCGCCCAGGCGCAGCGCATCCACCAGATGACCAATCGGGCGTTCTTTCATACGCGGCTCACCGGTCAGCACAATATCATTGCTACCCAGACAAAGAGCTGCCGCCAGCGGACGCATTGCCGTTCCGGCGTTACCGAGGAACAACTCCAGGGCACCTTCTGCGTGTAATGGACCGCCGTTACCGATAATTTCGCAACGCGTACGATCGGCTGAAAGCGTATAGCTTACCCCTAACGCTGTTAATGCATTCAGCATATGGCGCACGTCATCGCTATCCAGCAGATTGGTTAATACTGTTTTGCCGTGTGCTAATGCCGCCAGCAATAAAGCGCGGTTAGAAACGCTCTTGGAACCGGGCAGATTAATAGTGCCATCGACACGAGCGATGGGTTGTAACGTCAGGGATTCCATGAACTCAACTCTCTACAACAGAAATAAAAACCCCACAGGCTGGCTGTGGGGATTAAGCAAAATTTCGGCATTAACCGTGACGGCGTTCGAACTCAACCATGAAGTCTGTCAGCGCTTTAACGCCTTCCAGCGGCATGGCGTTATAAATAGAAGCGCGCATTCCGCCGACCACACGGTGACCTTTCAGTGCATGAAGGCCAGCAGCAAAAGACTCTTCAAGGAACAATTTGTCAAGCGCACTGTCCGCCAACTGGAACGGCACGTTCATCCGCGAACGGTTAGCTTTCGCCACGTCATTGCGGTAGAAATCGCTGTTATCAATCACCCCATATAGCAGTTCTGCTTTTTGCTGATTGATTTTATCCATTTCAGCTACACCGCCGTTCGCTTTCAGCCATTTAAAGACCAGACCAGATAGATACCAGGCAAATGTCGGCGGCGTGTTAAACATGGAGCCGTTATCGTTGAGGATGGAATAATCCAGAATCGACGGACACGCGATATTCGCTTTGCCCAGCAAATCTTCACGAACGATGACGATTGTCAGGCCAGCCGGGCCGATATTTTTCTGCGCGCCAGCGTAAATTACACCATAACGGCTGACGTCAATCGGACGGGAAAGAATGGTTGAAGAGAAGTCAGCGGCGACCACCACATCTGCGCCGAAGTCTGGCGTTTCGTCGATGGCGATACCATCGATGGTTTCATTCGGGCAATAATGCATATAAGCAGCATTATCAGAGAGTTGCCATTCACGCATTGGCTTAACCGCGCGCAGACCATCAACAGTCACTTTGGCGTCAAAGACATTAGGCGTGCAGTATTTTTTCGCTTCTTTAATGGCACTTGCCGCCCAGTAACCGGCATCAACATAATCTGCGGTGGTTTTATCACCGAGAATATTCAGCGGTACCGCAGCAAACTGACCGCGACCACCGCCATGGCAGAATAATACCTTGTAGTTGGAGGGGACATTAAGAAGATCGCGAAAATCCTTCTCGGCTTCCTCTGCAACCTGAATGAACTCTTTGCCACGGTGACTCACTTCCATCACCGACGTACCAAGACCGTTCCAGTCGCGCAGTTCCTGTTGAGCCTGTTTAAGCACCTCTGCCGGTAGCATTGCCGGACCAGAACTAAAATTGAAGATTTGAGCCATTTCCCCTCACCACGTTGCGTTGCTATTAACCCGCGGTCAATCGATTGCGACCACAGGTAATACATTATTCCTGTGGCTATCGGTTTTATCATTCAGTGACACACATCGCAATGAGTAAAACCGTTGAGGGCAAAAATGTGGCTTGCATCACACAAAAGAATCTCTCGGATTATTAGCAAAAAGCCGATGTTTTTACTGTCAGGTCACCCGTTTTGCCCGACTTGCCTTCGTCCATTCTGGATTTGCACAGCGCGGACATAATTGTTTTTCCCCCGCTTTCATATGAATGATTTCACTACAACGAATACAGGCATATTCCGCCGACTCCGGCACCACTTTGTAACGCTGCGTACAATCACTGGGTAAAATAAGTAAACCCGGTTTCACCTTGTCATCTTCAAAGAAATAGACACTGATTTGCCCGTTGGTTTCGAGAATCGCCAGACGTACCTGCCCCAGCTGCTCCACGCCACGCAATCGTAGCTCCATAAAGAACTCAAATTCCGTCATGTTGGAGTTATTGAGTTTCGACCAGGCCAGCTCGCCATCTTCAATAATGACAACTGGCTTGCCTTCCAGAAGATCTTCCAGTTTTTCACTGTGCGCCATCAACCACATTACCAGGCGGTATAACAACGCCAGAGTAATAAAGACGATAAGTACCGGGACCATCGGCACATCATCATAAAACGCCACATCTCCCGCCGCTGATCCCAGCGTCAGAATGATTAAAACTTCAAACAGCGACATCTGCCGCACACCGCGTCTTCCGGTCATTTTGAGGAACAAAAAGACCAGTACAAAGGTATAAAGACTACGTAGTGCAACTTCGCCAAGGAAATCAAAAGGCACTTTATCAAATGCCATACGGTGGAGATCGAACGCCTTCATTTTTATGCTCTTAACGTGGTTTATCCGCTAAAAGCATAGTCAACAGTTCATCGGCATGGCGGCGGTGATAGCGCCTTTGAGATAAAACCCGTATTATTGCGCGCTTTCCGTACGACTAAAGTGATTTTCATGACGCAAACATTTATCCCCGGCAAAGATGCCGCTCTGGAAGATTCCATCGCTCGCTTCCAGCAAAAACTTTCAGACCTCGGCTTTCAGATTGAAGAGGCCTCCTGGCTGAATCCCGTGCCTAACGTCTGGTCTGTACATATTCGCGACAAAGAGTGCGCACTGTGTTTTACCAACGGTAAAGGCGCAACCAAGAAAGCGGCGCTGGCTTCTGCACTCGGTGAATATTTCGAGCGTCTCTCAACCAACTACTTTTTTGCGGACTTCTGGCTGGGCGAAACCATCGCCAACGGTCCGTTCGTGCATTATCCCAACGAAAAATGGTTCCCACTGACCGAAAATGACGATGTGCCAGAAGGGCTGCTCGATGACCGTCTGCGCGCGTTTTATGATCCGGAGAATGAACTGACCGGCAGCATGCTGATTGACCTACAATCCGGTAACGAAGATCGTGGTATTTGCGGCCTGCCGTTTACGCGTCAGTCCGACAATCAGACCGTTTATATTCCGATGAATATCATTGGTAACCTGTACGTCTCCAACGGTATGTCCGCAGGTAATACCCGCAACGAAGCACGCGTTCAGGGATTGTCTGAAGTTTTCGAACGCTACGTGAAAAACCGCATTATTGCTGAAAGCATCAGCCTGCCAGAGATCCCGGCAGACGTGCTGGCGCGTTACCCAGCAGTAGTTGAAGCCATCGAAACGCTGGAAGCGGAGGGTTTCCCAATCTTCGCTTATGACGGTTCGCTTGGCGGCCAGTATCCGGTGATTTGCGTGGTACTGTTCAATCCTGCTAACGGTACCTGCTTTGCCTCTTTCGGTGCGCATCCTGATTTTGGCGTAGCACTGGAACGTACCGTGACCGAGCTGCTGCAAGGTCGTGGCCTGAAAGATTTGGATGTGTTTACTCCGCCAACCTTCGATGATGAAGAAGTCGCTGAACATACCAACCTCGAAACGCACTTTATCGATTCCAGCGGTTTAATCTCCTGGGACCTGTTCAAGCAGGATGCCGATTATCCGTTTGTGGACTGGAATTTCTCCGGCACCACGGAAGAAGAGTTCGCCACACTGATGGCTATCTTCAACAAAGAAGATAAAGAAGTTTATATTGCCGATTACGAGCATCTGGGCGTTTATGCTTGCCGTATTATCGTGCCTGGCATGTCCGATATTTATCCGGCTGAAGATCTGTGGCTCGCGAATAACAGTATGGGCAGCCATTTACGTGAAACGATTCTTTCGCTACCAGGCAGCGAGTGGGAAAAAGAAGATTACCTGAACCTCATCGAGCAACTGGATGAAGAAGGTTTTGATGACTTTACCCGCGTGCGTGAGCTGTTGGGTCTGGCGACCGGGTCGGATAACGGTTGGTACACCCTGCGTATCGGTGAATTAAAAGCCATGCTGGCGCTGGCTGGTGGCGATCTGGAACAGGCTCTGGTCTGGACCGAATGGACGATGGAGTTTAACTCATCAGTATTTAGTCCGGAACGCGCCAACTATTATCGCTGCCTGCAAACGTTGTTATTACTGGCACAGGAAGAAGATCGCCAGCCGCTGCAATATCTGAATGCGTTTGTTCGCATGTACGGCGCAGATGCCGTAGAAGCCGCCAGTGCGGCAATGAGCGGCGAAGCGGCGTTTTACGGCCTGCAACCGGTAGATAGCGATCTGCACGCGTTTGCTGCACATCAGTCGTTGTTGAAGGCCTACGAAAAGCTGCAGCGCGCCAAAGCAGCATTCTGGGCAAAATAAAATCAAATAGCCTACGCAATGTAGGCTTAATGATTAGTCTGAGTTATATTACGGGGCGTTTTTTTAATGCCCCGCTTTACATATATTTGCATTAATAAAATAATTGTAATTATAAGGTTAAATATCGGTAATTTGTATTTAATAAATACGATCGATATTGTTACTTTATTCGCCTGATGCTCCCTTTTAATTAACTGTTTTAGCGGAGGATGCGGAAAAAATTCAACTCATTTGTTAATTTTTAAAATTTATTTTTATTTGGATAATCAAATATTTACTCCGTATTTGCATAAAAACCATGCGAGTTACGGGCCTATAAGCCAGGCGAGATATGATCTATATCAATTTCTCATCTATAATGCTTTGTTAGTATCTCGTCGCCGACTTAATAAAGAGAGAGTTAGTGTGAAAGCTGACAACCCTTTTGATCTTTTACTTCCTGCTGCAATGGCCAAAGTGGCCGAAGAGGCGGGTGTCTATAAAGCAACGAAACATCCGCTTAAGACTTTCTATCTGGCGATTACCGCCGGTGTTTTCATCTCAATCGCATTCGTCTTCTATATCACAGCAACCACTGGCACAGGCACAATGCCCTTCGGCATGGCAAAACTGGTTGGCGGCATTTGCTTCTCTCTGGGGCTGATTCTTTGTGTTGTCTGCGGAGCCGATCTCTTTACTTCCACCGTGTTGATTGTTGTTGCTAAGGCGAGTGGGCGCATCACCTGGGGTCAGTTGGCGAAAAACTGGCTAAATGTCTATTTTGGCAACCTGGTCGGCGCACTGCTGTTTGTACTTTTAATGTGGCTTTCCGGCGAGTATATGACCGCAAATGGTCAATGGGGACTAAACGTCCTACAAACCGCCGACCACAAAGTGCACCATACTTTTATTGAGGCCGTCTGTCTTGGTATCCTGGCAAACCTGATGGTATGTCTGGCAGTATGGATGAGTTATTCTGGCCGCAGCCTGATGGACAAAGCGTTCATTATGGTGCTGCCGGTCGCGATGTTTGTTGCCAGCGGTTTTGAGCACAGTATCGCAAACATGTTTATGATCCCGATGGGTATTGTAATCCGCGACTTCGCATCCCCGGAATTTTGGACCGCAGTCGGTTCTGCACCGGAAAATTTTTCTCACCTGACCGTGATGAATTTCATCACTGATAACCTGATTCCGGTTACGATCGGCAACATTATCGGTGGTGGTTTGTTGGTTGGGTTGACATACTGGGTCATTTACCTGCGTGAAAACGACCACCATTAATGGTTGTCGAAGTACGCAGTAAATAAAAAATCCACTTAAGAAGGTAGGTGTTACATGTCCGAGCTTAATGAAAAGTTAGCCACAGCCTGGGAAGGTTTTACCAAAGGTGACTGGCAGAATGAAGTAAACGTCCGTGACTTCATTCAGAAAAACTACACTCCGTACGAGGGTGACGAGTCCTTCCTGGCTGGCGCTACTGAAGCGACCACCACCCTGTGGGACAAAGTAATGGAAGGCGTTAAACTGGAAAACCGCACTCACGCGCCAGTTGACTTTGACACCGCTGTTGCTTCCACCATCACCTCTCACGACGCTGGCTACATCAACAAGCAGCTTGAGAAAATCGTTGGTCTGCAGACTGAAGCTCCGCTGAAACGTGCTCTTATCCCGTTCGGTGGTATCAAAATGATCGAAGGTTCCTGCAAAGCGTACAACCGCGAACTGGATCCGATGATCAAAAAAATCTTCACTGAATACCGTAAAACTCACAACCAGGGCGTGTTCGACGTTTACACTCCGGACATCCTGCGTTGCCGTAAATCTGGTGTTCTGACCGGTCTGCCAGATGCATATGGCCGTGGCCGTATCATCGGTGACTACCGTCGCGTTGCGCTGTACGGTATCGACTACCTGATGAAAGACAAACTGGCACAGTTCACTTCTCTGCAGGCTGATCTGGAAAACGGCGTAAACCTGGAACAGACTATCCGTCTGCGCGAAGAAATCGCTGAACAGCACCGCGCTCTGGGTCAGATGAAAGAAATGGCTGCGAAATACGGCTACGACATCTCTGGTCCGGCTACCAACGCTCAGGAAGCTATCCAGTGGACTTACTTCGGCTACCTGGCTGCTGTTAAGTCTCAGAACGGTGCTGCAATGTCCTTCGGTCGTACCTCCACCTTCCTGGATGTGTACATCGAACGTGACCTGAAAGCTGGCAAGATCACCGAACAAGAAGCGCAGGAAATGGTTGACCACCTGGTCATGAAACTGCGTATGGTTCGCTTCCTGCGTACTCCGGAATACGATGAACTGTTCTCTGGCGACCCGATCTGGGCAACCGAATCTATCGGTGGTATGGGCCTCGACGGTCGTACCCTGGTTACCAAAAACAGCTTCCGTTTCCTGAACACCCTGTACACCATGGGTCCGTCTCCGGAACCGAACATGACCATTCTGTGGTCTGAAAAACTGCCGCTGAACTTCAAGAAATTCGCCGCTAAAGTGTCCATCGACACCTCTTCTCTGCAGTATGAGAACGATGACCTGATGCGTCCGGACTTCAACAACGATGACTACGCTATTGCTTGCTGCGTAAGCCCGATGATCGTTGGTAAACAAATGCAGTTCTTCGGTGCGCGTGCAAACCTGGCGAAAACCATGCTGTACGCAATCAACGGCGGCGTTGACGAAAAACTGAAAATGCAGGTTGGTCCGAAGTCTGAACCGATCAAAGGCGATGTCCTGAACTATGATGAAGTGATGGAGCGCATGGATCACTTCATGGACTGGCTGGCTAAACAGTACATCACTGCACTGAACATCATCCACTACATGCACGACAAGTACAGCTACGAAGCCTCTCTGATGGCGCTGCACGACCGTGACGTTATCCGCACCATGGCGTGTGGTATCGCTGGTCTGTCCGTTGCTGCTGACTCCCTGTCTGCAATCAAATATGCGAAAGTTAAACCGATTCGTGACGAAGACGGTCTGGCTATCGACTTCGAAATCGAAGGCGAATACCCGCAGTTTGGTAACAATGATCCGCGTGTAGATGACCTGGCTGTTGACCTGGTAGAACGTTTCATGAAGAAAATTCAGAAACTGCACACCTACCGTGACGCTATCCCGACTCAGTCTGTTCTGACCATCACTTCTAACGTTGTGTATGGTAAGAAAACGGGTAACACCCCAGACGGTCGTCGTGCTGGCGCGCCGTTCGGACCGGGTGCTAACCCGATGCACGGTCGTGACCAGAAAGGTGCAGTAGCCTCTCTGACTTCCGTTGCTAAACTGCCGTTTGCTTACGCTAAAGATGGTATCTCCTACACCTTCTCTATCGTTCCGAACGCACTGGGTAAAGACGACGAAGTTCGTAAGACCAACCTGGCTGGTCTGATGGATGGTTACTTCCACCACGAAGCATCCATCGAAGGTGGTCAGCACCTGAACGTTAACGTGATGAACCGTGAAATGCTGCTCGACGCGATGGAAAACCCGGAAAAATATCCGCAGCTGACCATCCGTGTATCTGGCTACGCAGTACGTTTCAACTCGCTGACTAAAGAACAGCAGCAGGACGTTATTACTCGTACCTTCACTCAATCTATGTAATTAGATTTGACTGAAATCGTACAGTAAAAAGCGTACAATAAAGGCTCCACGAAAGTGGGGCCTTTTTTAGCGCGAGAGCCTTTTTTGTCAGCTATCTATACTTTAAGGTGACTGCCAAAACAGACTCGACGTAGCCTTCGAGCTGCGCACCAACACGGCCTCAGATGGGCCACATCTGGAGAAACACCGCAATGTCAGTTATTGGTCGCATTCACTCCTTTGAATCCTGTGGAACCGTAGACGGCCCGGGTATTCGCTTTATCACCTTTTTCCAGGGCTGCCTGATGCGCTGCCTGTATTGTCATAACCGCGACACCTGGGACACGCATGGCGGTAAAGAAGTTACCGTTGAAGATTTGATGAAGGAAGTGGTGACCTATCGCCACTTTATGAACGCTTCCGGCGGCGGCGTTACCGCATCCGGCGGTGAAGCAATCCTGCAAGCTGAGTTTGTTCGTGACTGGTTCCGCGCCTGCAAAAAAGAAGGCATTCATACCTGTCTGGACACCAACGGTTTTGTTCGTCGTTACGATCCGGTGATTGATGAACTGCTGGAAGTAACCGACCTGGTAATGCTCGATCTCAAACAGATGAACGACGAGATCCACCAAAATCTGGTTGGAGTTTCCAACCACCGCACGCTGGAGTTCGCTAAATATCTGGCGAACAAAAATGTGAAGGTGTGGATCCGCTACGTTGTTGTCCCAGGCTGGTCTGACGATGACGATTCAGCGCATCGCCTCGGTGAATTTACCCGTGATATGGGCAACGTTGAGAAAATCGAGCTTCTCCCCTACCACGAGCTGGGCAAACACAAATGGGTGGCAATGGGTGAAGAGTACAAACTCGACGGTGTTAAACCACCGAAGAAAGAGACCATGGAACGCGTGAAAGGCATTCTTGAGCAGTACGGTCATAAGGTAATGTTCTAATTTCCCCGTAAAGCGGCAACTTTATTGAGTTGCCGCTTTTTTATTCCGCGCTTCATTCTGCTACAGCGTTTTTAACACATCTTATAGTGCATCTACCATATCCCGTACCTGAGATAATAACGACTGATAATAGCTCGCGTGAAGTTCTTCCCCATCGAATACCACTGTATTACACAAGAAAGTGACATCGGCATCTTCAATACCAAGATAACTGCACATATTTTTTAAATAATCGCTTATATTTTTTTCCCAGCCCATCTGGACAAATGATTCTTTGTCTCCTCCAACCAGCGCCACCCAACGAACTTTATTGAATGGTAATTTGTGCCCATCTCCATAAGCCAGCCCATTATTCCATACTCTGTCAATATATCCTTTTAGCATTGCCGGGAAGCTGTACCACCAGAGAGGAAAAACCACCACTAACGTGTCATGTTCAAGCAGCTCTGAATAAAGCTGATGAACCTCTGGAGAATAACGTTTATCCATATTCTTCCAGTCTGGTTCATCTTCCGGCGTCATCACTGGGTTGAAATTACGCCGATATAAATCGAGTTCCGTCACCTGTATTTTCCGCTCCATTGCCCGCTGATGGATCGCATCAGCAATATGTGCGGTCAATGAATCATGACGAGGATGGGCCCATACCAAATAAATACGTTCAGACTGCATAATTTTACCTCCACGTTAAGTTCTGGAGCGCACTTTACGCAGGCGGCATAATCCTGTAAACGTGATGATTCAGGATGAGTTAATGAAGGATTTTCACTAATGCGGATGAATATGTCTGACTTTGCCACTTTCTTTGCCGTGGCCCGTAATCAAAGCTTTCGTGCAGCGGGCGATGAGTTAGGCTTATCCTCGTCCGCCATTAGCCATAGTATTAAAACACTGGAACAACGTCTTAAAATTCGCTTATTCAATCGGACAACCCGAAGCGTATCGTTAACGGAAGCGGGTTCTAATCTCTATGAACGATTGCGCCCAGCTTTCGACGAAATTCAGATCATGTTAGATGAGATGAATGATTTTCGTCTGACACCGACAGGAACGCTCAAAATCAATGCCGCCCGGGTAGCTGCACGTATATTTTTAATGCCTTTACTGGTTGGTTTCACACGTGAATATCCTGATATTAAAGTCGAGCTCACAACTGACGACTCTCTTGTCGATATCGTCCAACAGGGCTTTGACGCTGGCGTTCGACTTAGTTGCATCGTCGAAAAAGATATGATCAGCGTGGCGATCGGCCCGCCAGTGAAATTATGTGTAGCAGCAACGCCAGAGTACTTTGCAAGATATGGCAAACCCCGCCATCCTCATGATCTGCTTAATCATCAATGTGTTGTTTTTCGTTATCCCAGCGGCAAACCTTTCCACTGGCAATTTGCAAAGGAGCTGGAAATTGCTGTCGCAGGAAATATCATTCTGGATGATGTTGATGCTGAACTGGAGGCCGTTTTGATGGGTGCTGGTATCGGGTATCTGCTCTATGAACAGATCAAGGAGTACCTTGATACTGGTCGTTTAGAATGTGTACTGGAAGACTGGAGCACAGAGCGTCCAGGCTTCCAGATCTATTATCCAAACCGCCAGTATATGTCCTGCGGCTTGCGCGCATTTCTCGATTATGTAAAAACGGGTCAGATCTGCCAGAGTCAGCGTCACCGACCACAATAATTATTTACTATTCGCTTTACGCGCCAGCAGCGGGAATATCAGTCCTAATCCTACCAGCACAAACGGCGTTGCAACATTCAGCGCCAACTGGAAGGTCCACTCTGCAGTGAAGGCTTCCATTTTCGGGAAGATCCCCGTCAAACAGGCAAAGGCGGTAAAGGCAAAACACCAAATCCCGACGGTCATTGCCAGAGGCTTATTACGAATAAAGACATATTCTGGTTTATATTTCTGCGCCAAGCGAACGACTGCAATAAATGCAACAAATACCCATAAATAACGCAGCGGCATCACTACCGAATTAAGGTTCAACAGCCATTTATAGAGATTGTTCATATCACCAATGCCGAGAGTCGGCAGCATAATCAGAATCGCCACCAGTACCAGGATCAGAAAATAGCCATTAACGGGCGTACCAGAAGCGTTGGTACGACATAAACTGGCTGGAATATATTTGCTGTCAGCATCACCTAATAGCACTTTAAGCGGGGCATCAATCGAGAATACCAGCGCCGCTACTTGTCCCAGGGTATTCGCAATGGCGTAAATCACCATTAAAGTATTACCCATGTTGTAATACTCGCCCAGCTTCTGAAAGGCGTAATACTGACCGTTGGTCATTAAGTCATCCGGGATATTACGCGAATCAAACATCATCCCCATCGCCAGCGAGCCCAGAATGGCACAAACCGCAACCATCACCGCCAGGCATAACATCCCTTTTGGAAATTCTTTTCCTGGGTTGCGCGTTTGATTAACGTAAGGAGAAATCTTCTCTGCTCCGCCAACCGCGAAAACCAGCATTGAAATAGTGGTAATGTAGGTAAAGTCGATATGAGGAATGAACGTTTCCCAGGTAATGTTTGTGGTCGCAATATGCACTTCAGTAATTGCAGGCGCGGTTACCGCCATCGCCACATACAGGAGCGACATAACAAACATAGCAATCCCTGCCACAGAACCGACGATTTTCAGCGATTTCATACCGCGTGAAGCAACCCACATAAAGAAGATAAACAGCACCAGCGTTAACCCCTGTAACGCTACGACTGAATATTCTTTGATTAGCGAACCGTCGCCTTTCATCGCCCAACCGAGCGAAATCAGAATTGCCTGGGGTTTTTGTGCCAGATAGGGAATATGCACCACCCAGTAGGTCCACGCGGCGAGATAAGCCAGTCCGGGTCCCATCGTGTGTTTAATCCAGGTACTGACCCCGCCCTTCCCATCTTTGAAGGTCGAGCCTAACTGACCAACAATTAGCGCATAAGGTGTGAAATAGAGTGCAAAGATAAACACCCATGAAAAAACAACCACCAGCCCCTGGTTGGCATAGTTATTAACAACGTTGCCAAAACCCCAGACAGTGATAAAAGACATCAGCGCAATGTTGTACCATCGCAACTGTTTTTCCTGAACATTCCCAGCCATAGACAAATCCTTCGCCAAAATTAAAGGGGCATCTGTAAAACGAGGGATTATGCGCGGCAAATAAGAAGTGCGGAAATAGCGAAATGCAAAATTATAACCTGCTGCACATTTTATTTTTAAACGAATAAAATTTGGAATAAAGCAAGTCAGATAGAAGAAACAAAAAAGCAGAGTGTGAAACAGTAAGTTCACACTCTGCTTGAATTCATTTACACGTGAGCAACGGGTTTCGGCGTATGACCGGCGTTGCGCAGCAGCATCAGCAAATAGATAAACGATACGCTGGCGATCATGATAAACAATAAATTATCGGAGAAATTCTGCATTAGCATAGCGGTAAATGACGGGCCAAGCAGACTTCCCACAGTATAGCTCAACAGTAAGGCCTGGTTCATCGCCACCAGTTGATGATGTTCAACTTTCTCGCAAGCCCATGCCATCGCCACCGGATATAGCGTAAAGCCAGCGGCACCGAGGATGAATAACGCTGGGGCCATCGCCGCCTGGCTAAGCATCGCGATACTGCCGAGAATGACGACAAAGACCTGAACACGCAACACCAGCAGTCGACCAAACTTATCCGCCAGACGTCCAATCGGCCATTGTCCAAGGATACCCGCACTGACCAGTACCGCCATCCAGAAACCAATGCTGGCATTGCTCACCCCTTTGTGATTGAGGTACAGCGGCATCAGGCCATATAGAGATCCCAGAACGATTCCTGAGATAATGCAGCCATTCACGCCAAGCCGCGCCTGACGGAGTTTTAGCATTGACGTAATTGACGTCGAATCATGGTTTTCAGCCTGCTGATTCAGCACACGCGTAAACAACAGCGGTAAGATCCCTGCCAACGTCAAACCTGTAACCCACGGCAATACGGACATCAGCTCGGTTGAAACTTTGCTGACCAGTAACTGGCCTAAAAACGTTCCCACGTAATAAACCATCATATACGCAGCAAGCAAACGCCCACGGTTACGTGACGTCCCACTGCACATCAGCGCGCTCTCAACAACCACCCAAATCATGGCACAGCCGACGCCCGCGACAAAACGCCAAGCCAACCAGCTCCAGAATCCAATCATCAGGCCAAGGCCGGCACAGCCAGCGGCAAAAATGAAGGAGGCCAGATAATAGCTGCGGTTAAAGCCAATGCGCTTAATGACATACCCTGTCAGCAATGTACCGACAAGGTTGCCGGTAAAATAGGATGAGCTGACAACGCCTACCTGCCATGTGGACATGTGTTCCTGGGCGAGCCAAAGCGGCACGAGTGTATTTAACACCGCAATCGCCAGAGTCAACAAAAGCAGGCCAGACAGCAAAAGCATGACAGGCCGGGTATACGTGGACATGAATTAAAACCGTGAGGAAGTTCAAATTTCATGCGCATCATGCCACCGCCAAAAACATTGTCAATGGGTGAAAATACGCGATATCCCAGCGGCGGTATTATCGATTTATATTACTCATTCATAACGCTAATGCTGAAGAGATGATTAGTCTCATCTGATTGTTTTTATTGAACTAACACAAATTTCATACGCTTCGTTCAGTCGAAAAATTTCATGGTCACAGCAAACTCATATTTCCCGTCTATGCTTTCAGAGCAATGCATCGCGTCTGATCGATTTCAGACGTACCACTGACTCTCGAAAGGAGAAGAGGATGACCAAACCGTATGTTCGTCTTGATAAAAATGATGCTGCCGTTTTGCTTGTTGATCACCAGGCTGGTTTACTTTCCCTTGTACGGGATATCGAACCCGATAAGTTTAAAAATAACGTGCTGGCGCTGGGTGACCTGGCTAAGTATTTCAACTTACCAACTATTCTTACCACCAGTTTTGAAACCGGTCCTAACGGCCCATTAGTTCCAGAACTGAAAGCACAATTCCCCGATACACCTTACATTGCTCGCCCGGGAAATATTAACGCCTGGGATAACGAAGATTTTGTAAAAGCTGTCAAAGCGACAGGTAAAAAACAGTTAATTATTGCCGGTGTGGTAACCGAAGTTTGCGTGGCATTCCCGGCGCTTTCAGCCATTGAAGAAGGGTTTGACGTCTTTGTCGTGACTGACGCGTCAGGGACCTTTAATGAAATTACCCGGCATTCGGCATGGGATCGCTTGTCGCAAGCTGGTGCGCAATTGATGACATGGTTCGGCGTGGCGTGCGAGCTGCATCGCGACTGGCGTAATGATATTGAAGGACTGGCGACGTTGTTCTCTAACCACATTCCTGATTATCGTAATTTGATGACCAGTTATGACACGTTAACGAAGCAGAAATAAAAGAGAACCGGGGCCGAAACCCCGGTTGTTATGATTAGCTTGCGACGGCCATCCCCACGGTCATATGCAAACCATAGAATACGCCGCGACCGATTAATTCCCCTGCCAGAAGCAGAATGAATGATACAGAAAGTAGCGGAACCGCAGGCTGATAACCTTTTAGCTGTGGTGCAATCCACAAGCACAGGGCAACGGCCAAAAGCACGATCCGCCAGGACATCAGCGCACCATAGTCCGGCACCAGCGCTGCGGCCTGCTGCACAGAACTATGAATAGTCGCCAGCTCTGCGCCCTGCATCACTGACACCACGCCACTCACTACCAGTGCCAGTACAGAAATTGCTGGCAGCAGACGCATCGCCCAGCCATCGACGCCAGCCAGACTCAACAACAGGTAACCCAGTAACGGGCCGCCCATAAACATCGTCAGGAAGAAGCCCATCGGCGTCCAGATGCTGTACCAGGTCGGAACGGTATCAATGCTGTTATACACACGCACCATCATCCAGACAAAGATGACGCCAAGAACCATCGTCACTATCAGCCACAGCGTACGCAATGCCGGTGACAGCTTTTTCAGCATTGCCAGCAACCAGCCGATGCCGCCTACGGCAAAAAAGATCGAACCGCTGGCGATTTCGTTACTGAGTGCTGAAGCCCCTACCCGGTTGAGCGAGTTAAAAGCGCGCATTGGTGAACCAAGATGGAGCATAGAGGCGATAAAGCCAATGCCCATCAGCACCCATAAACCAAACATGCAGGCGATAACACGCTGCTGGGCTTCTGCTCGCAGGTCGCCTTTGAGCAGCGCCAAAGCCAGAACGATAAAACCACCTGCTACACATTGCCCGAAGACCGTGAAGATCATCAGCGGCCATTCATGCCATCCACTTCCCATCTCACACCTCCTTCGGGTTTGCCAGATAGCCAGTGGTATCCCCGGTCGGGCGGCTATTGGCATTGGGTTTGATCACAATATTCGGTTTGGTAAAGTGAGCTCGCGGCAACGGCGCAACGGCCGCCAGATCGCCATGTTTTTTACGCAGCTCGTCGATAGGGCCGAAATCCAGCGCCCGCAGCGGACAAGATTCAACACAGATCGGCTTTTTACCCTCCGCAACACGGTCATAACAACCATCGCATTTGGTCATATGGCCTTTCGTTTCGTTATATTGCGGTGCGCCATACGGGCAAGCCATATGGCAGTAGCGGCAGCCAATGCACACATCTTCATCGACCACAACAAAACCATCTTCACGTTTATGCATCGCACCGCTCGGGCAGACTTTAGTACAAGCCGGATCTTCGCAGTGGTTACATGAAATCGACAGATAGTAGGCAAACACGTTCTGGTGCCAGACACCGTTATCTTCCTGCCAGTCGCCGCCAGCATATTCATAAATGCGGCGGAAGCTGACTTCTGGCGTCAAATCTTTGTAGTCTTTACAGGCCAGCTCGCAGGTTTTGCAACCGGTGCAACGGCTGGAATCAATAAAAAATCCATACTGGGTTGTCATCGGTTACTCCTTACACCTTTTCAACCTGAACAAGGTTTGTATGTGACGGATTCCCCTTAGCGAGAGGAGACGGACGTTGAGTGGTCAGTACGTTAATACAACCACCCTTATCGACACGTTTTGCATCCGGGTCATACCAGGCACCTTCACCCAGTGCGACCACACCCGGCATCATTCGTGGCGTCACTTTCGCCTCAATATGAACCTCACCACGATCGTTAAAGATCCTGACTTTATCGCCGTTGTGGATACCGCGTTTTTGGGCATCAAGCGGGTTGATCCACATTTCCTGACGGCAAGCCGCTTTCAGCACATCAACGTTGCCGTAAGTTGAGTGAACGCGAGATTTATAGTGGAAACCTGTAAGCTGCAGCGGATACTGTTTGTTCAGCGGATCCTGATAACTTTCAAAGCCCGGCGTGTAGATCGGCAGTGGATCGATCACATCGCCTTCAGGCAATTCCCAGGTAGCGGCAATGTCAGCCAGCGCCTGCGAATAAATCTCAATTTTGCCCGATGGCGTAGTCAGTGGGTTTGCCTGCGGATCTTCACGGAAGGCTTTATAAGCAACGTGATGCCCTTGTGGGTCGCGCTTTTTAAAGATCCCCTGCTTGCGGAACTCTTCAAACGTTGGCAGTTCAGGAATCGCTTCCCGCGACTGGGCATACAGATGCCGCATCCACTCTTCCTGGGTACGGCCTTCAGTAAACTGTTGCTCAACGCCAAGACGTTTTGCCAGTTCGCTAGTCATTTCATAGATGGTCTTACATTCAAAGCGCGGTTTAATCACCTGATCGTTGAAAATCACGTAAGACATATTCCCGCAGGATGCATCCAGCGCAAAGTCCATCTGTTCGGAAGCGGTGCAGTCAGGCAGCAGGATGTCAGCATATTTCGCCGATGAGGTCATGTGGCAGTCGATAACCACAATCAGCTCGCACTTCTTATCATCCTGAAGGATTTCATGGGTACGGTTGATTTCAGAATGCTGGTTAATCAGGCAGTTACCGGCATAGTTCCAGATCATTTTGATCGGCACATCCAGCTTATCTTTCCCGCGTACACCATCACGCAGCGCCGTCATTTCCGGGCCACGTTCAATGGCATCGGTCCACATAAACATCGAAATGCTGGTCTGGATCGGGTTTTCCAAGGTCGGCATACGGACAAACGGTAAGCTGTATGAACCTTCACGCGCGCCGCTGTTGCCTCCGTTAATACCAACGTTACCGGTCAGAATCGCCAGCATCGAGATAGCACGGGTTGCGATTTCACCGTTAGCGTGACGCTGCGGGCCCCATCCCTGGCTGATAAACGCCGGTTTGGTACTACCGATTTCACGAGCCAATTTGATGATTTTGTCTGCCGGAACACCAGTGATTTGCGAGGCCCATTCCGGCGTTTTAGCCACGCCATCTGGCCCTTCACCCAGAATATAAGCTTTATAGTGGCCATTTTTCGGCGCACTGGCTGGCAGGGTTTTCTCATCGTAGCCAACGCAATATTTATCGAGGAATGCCTGATCCACCAGGTTTTCAGTGATCATGACGTACGCCAGACCGTTAACCAGTGCGGCATCTGTTCCCGGACGAATAGGGATCCACTCATCTTCGCGCCCGGCACCGGTGTCGGTATAGCGCGGATCGATGATGATCATGCGGGCATTAGATTTCTGGCGTGCCTGTTCAAGATAGTAAGTCACCCCACCGCCACTCATTCGCGTTTCGCCAGGGTTATTACCAAACAGCACTACCAGCTTACTGTTTTCGATATCCGACGGGCTGTTGCCATCTGCCCAGCCGCCGTAGGTATAGTTCAAACCTTCCGCAATTTGCGCGGAGGAGTAGTCGCCGTAATGGTTCAGATAGCCGCCGCAGCAGTTCATCAGCCGCGCGACCAGGGTATTTCCCGGCGGCCAGGAGCGGGTCATGGTGCCGCCCAGCGTACCGGTGCCATAGTTCAGATAGATAGACTCGTTGCCGTACTCTTTGATCAGGCGCTGCATATTGGTCGCGATGATGTCGTAGGCTTCTTCCCAGCTAATGCGCTCGAATTTGCCTTCACCGCGCGCCCCGACTCGTTTCATCGGATATTTCAGGCGGTCCGGATTGTAGACACGGCGACGCATGGAACGCCCACGCAGGCAGGCGCGAACCTGGTGCAGGCCGTCGTAATTGTCATCGCCGGTATTGTCCGTTTCGACATATTTGATTTCACCGTCCACGACGTGCATACGTAGCGGGCAGCGACTACCACAGTTAACTGTACAGGCGCTCCAGATAACCTTTTCGTCTGATTTTGTTGGAATGGCGCTATCGACAGCGTGCGCAATCCGACTAAAAGGTAATGTTAATGCGCTGCTGGCCATTGCCAGGCCGCCGATCGCTGTCGTTTTTACCAAACCACGGCGACTCACCTCAGCAGCCAATACCGCATCAGGGATTTTCGTTTTCATAATGGCTCACTCAAGCTTGCTCACGATTGATTCCAGTAACAAACCGTATTGTGTAATTATTTCTATAGCAGTTCGCTATATAGGCTTGTATACATCGAATAATTTGAAAATCAAAGAGATAGGTAGATTTTCACTCGAAAGTAGTATTACGTGTAAGTGAGGAGTAATTATTGTTCGGTATCAAAGGGAGACAAAAAAAGCGCCCGCAGGCGCTTTTTAGATTCAGAAAAATTGGGTATTAGCCAATATATTCCAGTCCGTTCATATACGGACGCAGAACTTCTGGTACTTCAATACGACCATCAGCCTGCTGATAGTTTTCCATTACTGCAACCAGCGTACGACCAACAGCCAGACCAGAACCGTTCAGGGTATGAACCAGACGGGTTTTCTTGTCCGACTTGCTGCGGCAACGTGCCTGCATACGACGTGCCTGGAAATCCCAAACGTTGGAGCAGGAAGAGATCTCACGGTAGGTGTTCTGTGCCGGGATCCATACTTCCAGGTCGTAAGTTTTGCAAGCGCCAAAGCCCATGTCGCCAGTGCAAAGGATGATTTTACGGTACGGCAGGCCCAGCAACTGCAGGACTTTTTCTGCATGACCAGTCATCTCTTCCAGCGCCGCCATTGAGTCTTCTGGGCGCACGATCTGCACCATTTCAACTTTGTCGAACTGGTGCATACGGATCAGACCACGGGTGTCACGACCATATGAACCGGCTTCAGAACGGAAGCATGGGGTGTGGGCGGTCATCTTAATTGGCAGATCATCTTCATCGATGATTTCACCGCGCACCAGGTTAGTCAGCGGAACTTCTGCCGTTGGGATCAGCGCATAGTTACTGGTGTCTGCTTCTTCTTCCAGCGGACGAGTATGGAACAGATCGCCAGCAAATTTCGGCAGTTGACCCGTACCGTACAGCGTGTCCTGGTTAACCAGGTACGGAACATAGTTCTCACTGTAGCCATGCTGTTCGGTATGCAGATCCAGCATAAACTGCGACAGTGCGCGGTGCATGCGAGCAATCTGCCCTTTCATTACCACAAAGCGGGAACCAGTCAGCTTAACTGCAGCTGCAAAGTCGAGGCCAGAGTGCATTTCACCCAGCGTCACGTGGTCACGAACTTCAAAGTCAAACTCACGCGGGGTACCCCAGCGGCTGACTTCAACGTTGTCATTTTCGTCTTTACCTACCGGCACTTCATCTGCAGGCAGGTTAGGGATGGTCAGCGCGATATCGCGAATTTCAGCCTGTAAAGCATCCAGCTCGGCTTTTGCTGCATCCAGCTCTTCGCCCAGTTTGTTCACTTCCAGACGTAAAGGCTCGATATCTTCCCCGCGCGCTTTCGCCTGGCCAATGGATTTCGATCGGGAGTTACGCTCCGCTTGCAGGTTTTCCGTTTTGACCTGCAATACTTTACGACGCTCTTCAAGAGCGCCCAGCTTATCTACATCCAGCTTAAAGCCCCGGCGTGCCAGTTTTTCAGCGACTGCGTCTGGCTCATTACGCAGCAGATTGGGATCGAGCATGCTTATCCTGTGCTTATCGAATTAAATGGGAGATGTGGCCACAGCCTGCGACCACAGGGATACAGTAACAACATTACCGCAACGATAACATTAACGGTAGCGTTTTATGGGGCTATTTTGATCCTGTTCAGCCAGCCAGGCGAGCTTTTCGCCAATCTTGCCTTCAAGGCCCCTGTTTGTCGGGAAATAATAGCGTGTTTGTGCTATTTCCGGCGGGAAGTAAACCTCACCGGCAGCATAAGCGTTTGCTTCATCATGAGCGTAACGATATTCCTGCCCGTAGCCCATTTCCTTCATTAATTTCGTCGGCGCATTACGCAAATGAACCGGCACGTCATAATCCGGGCGTTCGCGAGCATCGGCCAGCGCGGCTTTAAACGCAGTGTAGACAGCGTTGCTTTTTGGCGCGCAGGCCAGGTAAACAATCGCCTGAGCAATGGCGCGTTCACCTTCCGCCGGGCCAACGCGAGTAAAGCAATCCCAGGCCGCAATTGCCACCTGCATCGCCCGTGGATCGGCATTACCGACGTCTTCAGACGCAATCGCCAGACAGCGACGCGCGACATATAACGGATCGCCACCAGCGGTAATAATTCGCGCATACCAGTACAGCGCCGCATCGGGTGCGCTACCACGTACCGACTTATGCAGTGCGGAAATCAGATCGTAAAAGCGATCGCCTTTGTTATCAAAGCGGGCGCTACGTTCACCGGCGATTTCGGTCAGTAATTCAGGCTTCAGGACCCGCTTACCGCTATCATCGACTTCGGCCATATCCGCCATCATTTCCAGCGTATTTAACGCCCGGCGCGCGTCGCCATTCACCAGTTCAGCAATGGCGCGTCGTGTTTCATCTGGCAGAACAATATCCTGACCACCATAGCCACGGGTTTTGTCTTCCATCGCCTGAGTTAGTACTTGCTCAATATCCTCTGTACTCAGGGATTTCAACAGATAGACACGGGCACGGGAAAGCAGTGCCGAATTAAGCTCAAACGACGGGTTTTCAGTGGTTGCGCCAATAAAAGTGATGGTGCCGTCTTCAATATGTGGCAGAAATGCATCCTGCTGGCTTTTGTTGAAACGGTGAACTTCGTCAACAAAAAGAATAGTGCGGCGACCTGCATTGCGGTTTTGCCGGGCGCGCTCGATCGCCTCGCGAATCTCTTTCACGCCAGAGGTGACGGCAGAAATACGTTCCACATCAGCGTTCGCATAGCGGGCAATCACTTCAGCGAGAGTTGTTTTGCCGGTACCCGGCGGCCCCCAGAGGATCATAGAATGTAAATGCCCGGCTTCGATAGCGCGCGGCAACGGCTTCCCCGCAGCCAGCAAATGTTGCTGGCCGATATACTGTGCTAAATTTTCTGGCCGCATACGCGCGGCCAGAGGTTGAAAAGTATTATCCGAAAAATCGAGCGACAGATTGCTCACTCAGGTGCCTCTACTTACGTTGATCATCTACCGTGACGCCTTGCGGCGGGGTGAAGGTAAATTTCGCTGCATCCACAGCCCCATTTTGCTGGGATTTCAGTTGATAACTGCTGCGCTGATCGTCCTGCTCCACCGCGCTAAACTGATGGATTGTGCCATCACGTCCCACGTTAATGGTGAACTGCTTCAGATTGCCATTGCTGGCTTTCGGCGTCAGGACAAAGTCATCGCCATTCTGTTTGATATTGTACTGCTGCCAGTCGCTGGACTGGTTGCGGGCAATCAGCATAAACGGCGTATTACCGGTGGCATCTTTCAGCCAGGTTGCCGTAGCTTGCTCAACGAACGGGTTATAGAACCACAGTGTTTTACCGTCAGAAACCAGAATGCTTTCATCAGGTTGTGTCATATGCCAGTTGAATAAGTTTGGACGTTTCACCCACAGATCGCCCTGACCTTCCTGCACCGCCGCGCCGCTACCGTCAGTCACTTTTTGTGTGAAGCTGGCGTGGAAGCTGCTGACTTTATCCAGGCGGCTTTTCAGATCGCTTGCGGCATCAGCCCAAACGCTGCTTGCTACTAAGCTTGAGAGTAATGCACAGGTGATGGCAATTTTTTTCATCATTATTCCTCAAATTACGTCACTCCCGATCGGGAGTTCCCTCTACTCTCTATTCCAGGCTAATAATCAGCTTGAGGAAAGAAGAAAATACTGAATTTTCAGTTGATAGAGTGCCGGATGCGACGCTACCGCGCCTTATCCGGCAATGCATTAATTAGTCAAACGGCGGTGGGGCCAGCACTTCACGATTACCGTTGTGCCCCTGTTCGCTGACAATCCCCTGCGCTTCCATCTGTTCGATAATACGCGCTGCACGGTTATAACCAATGCGGAACTGACGCTGTACGCCAGAAATTGACGCTTTGCGTTTTTCAGTGACAAACTGCACCGCCTGATCGAACAACGGATCCAGTTCTTCAGCGCCATCGAAACCACCCGCACCACCTTCGCTTTCGCTGTCGGAGGTGATGCCATCAACATACTGTGGGCGACCACGCGCTTTCCAGTCCTGCACCACGGCATGAACTTCCTGATCGCGAACAAAAGCACCATGGACACGTACCGGCAACGTGGAGTTCGGCCCAGAGTAGAGCATATCCCCCATACCCAGCAGTGATTCCGCGCCAGCCTGATCAAGAATGGTACGTGAGTCAATCTTACTGGATACGGTAAAGGCGATACGGGTCGGAATATTCGCTTTAATCAGACCAGTAATAACATCAACCGATGGACGCTGAGTTGCCAGTACGAGGTGGATACCCGCGGCACGGGCTTTTTGCGCCAGACGTGCTATCAGCTCTTCCACTTTTTTACCTACCGTCATCATCAGGTCGGCAAATTCGTCAACCAACACCACAATGTATGGTTCTTTTTTCAGCACCGGATGCTGGGCATCCATACTGTCACCCGGCTTCCAGTACGGGTCTGGAATCGGACGCATCATGCGATCGGCTTCAGCAATTTTTTCGTTATAACCCGCCAGATTACGCACACCCAGCGCAGACATCAGTTTATACCGACGCTCCATCTCGTTAACACACCAGCGCAGCGCGTTGGCGGCATCTTTCATATCAGTAACGACTTCCGTTAACAGATGCGGAATGCCTTCATAAACCGAAAGCTCCAGCATTTTCGGGTCGATCATGATGAAACGCACATCTTCTGGCTGTGCTTTATAAAGCATGCTCAGGATCATCGCGTTCACACCGACAGATTTACCGGAACCGGTAGTCCCCGCAACCAACAAGTGCGGCATTTTCGCCAGATCGGCAACCACCGGCTCACCGGCGATATCTTTACCCAGCACCACGGTTAATGGCGACGGATTATCGCGGAATTTGGCGTTATCCAAAACTTCGCGCAGATAAACGGTTTGTCGTTTTTTATTCGGTAACTCCAGACCTACATAGGGTTTGCCAGGAATAACTTCAACGACACGCACCGCCACCGTCGAAAGTGAACGGGCAAGGTCCCGTGACAAGTTAGAAATGCGCGCCGCTTTTACGCCCGGTGCCAGGTTCAATTCAAAGCGAGTGATAACCGGCCCCGGAGAGTAATTGACGACATCGGCTTTAATACGGAAATCAGCCAGACGCGCTTCCACCAGGCGAGCCATTTGTTCAAGCGCAAAGGTATCTACCGGCTCCACTTCGCTCGGCGGCGGTGTCAGCAAATCCAGAGAAGGCAGCGGCGTCGTCGGTTTATGCAACGGACGGCTGTCGCCATTACGCATCAACAGCGGATGAAGCAGGGTATCCTGCGGTTGTGGCGCAACTGGCTGTTGTGGCTGCTGATACTGCTGCTGCGGCGCAACCGGTTGTTGCGGCTGCTGATATTGCTGCTGTGGCGCAACCGGTTGTTGCGGCTGCTGATACTGCGGCTGCGGCGGAACTGGTTGTTGCGGCTGCTGATATTGCTGCTGCGGTGCAACCGGTTGTTGCGGCTGCTGTACAGGTTCAACAATTGGCGTAAACAACGGTTCGTGTGGACCATCATCCAGCAACGCTTTCATTGGCGAAAATTCAAAATCATCCAGCGAGAACGGATTCGCCCCAGCCGGTTGTTCGCCGGAATAACGTTGTTGTTGAGTTTGCGCAAACTGACGAGCCAGTTCAGCCTCTGCCGCAGCATCTGCATCTTCTGCGTTTACGGGCACATCATGTTGATACTGTTCGCCATAGCGTTGCTGCTGTGTCTGGGCGAACTGACGTGCCAGTTCATCCTGCTGCATCGCATCGATTTCATCATCGTTGTACTGATCGCCAGAATCGTACTGATTGCGCTGGGCTTCACGGGCTTTTTCTTCCGCCGCACGCTGTGAGGGCAGCTTAATACCGTAAGACGCCAGTTCACGACGAGTTGGCACGCGGATACGTTTCGGTCGTGGCAACTGCGGACCAATCCCCTCTTTGACCTGAGGACGCGGTCCACCGCTATTTGCCAGACTGAAGACTGGCGCGGCAACGGTTGCGGCAGCCCCCGTCGCCAGTGTCGCTTTTTTCACGCCAGATGCCAGCGGGGAAACAGCGGCAGCGGCTTCTACTGGAGGTACTGCTGCAACAGAAGGTGCTTTCAGCGAAGATTTGATCGGTTCTGGTTCTTTAACCGGTTCTGGAATCGGTTGATACCAGGCCGCAAGTTGTTCACGTTCACGGGCTCGCTTCTCTTCAACTTCTTCAAAGTAGTAAAGCGGCGGACGCGCGGGTTTTGTCTCTTCTACAACGGGTTCAGGCTCCACAACAGGCTGCTGTTCAACGGGTTGCGGCTGTTGGTACAACGGCTCCTGAGCGGCTGGCTGCTGATAAGTTTGCTCAGTCTGGTATGTAGACTGTGGAGCAAAAGTGGATTGCTGCTCTTCGGCTTGCCAGGCGTTACCTGCCACCGGTTGTTCTGGCGCAGGGGCATAATACGGCTGTTGCGCAGGTTGTTCAGCTGCAGGTGCATAATACGGCTGCTGCGGCTGTACTGGTTGTTGCAGCGGCTCATTATATTGCACTGCAGGCTGCGCATATTGTGACTGCTGTGGGTAACCTTCCGGTGCAGGAGCAATAACCGGCTCTCCCGTTTGTGGACCCGGTACAGGCTGCCAGGCTACTGTAGGTTGCGCAGGTGGAACATCAACAGAGGCAACAGGCGGCGTCTGAGTCACAGGTTCAACCGGCGCAGCCCAGCTTTGTGTCGCCGTGGTAGCAGCAGCTGCTACAGCGACAGGTTCGGTAATTGGCGCACCGTTTAATAATGGATCGTATTCGTCATATTCTGGCTGCGTTGCACGATTGCCCGAAAATAGGACGTCGTCCGGGTCGGCAGCCACACCGCGTGCAGTGTAGGTAATCTCTTCGTCATCATCCATCCGCTTACCGGAGAACAACGCAGCGTCTGTTTGCCGCCCCATCGGATTAATGAATTTTTCCGCCAACCGTTTACGACGCGCTAGCGCGCCGCGAAGAATACGGGCACGGCGTGATTCATGCTGTTTGCCGTGATTTTCATCTTCATACTCTTCGTCGTCTTCATACTCATCTTCATCGACCCAGGTATCATCGCGACGGGTACGATTACTGGCGAAGGTGAGAATGTTTAAAATCCAGCCGCCGAGTTTTTCAGCAATGGTCACCCATGACCAACCGGTGAACAACGTCAGGCCCGCTGCCCAAACGCAGAGCAGCGCAATAGTTCCCCCGCTACTGTGTAGCAGTGGTTGTAGCGTAGTGCTTAGTAAGCTGCCAATGACGCCACCGGAGGCAAAATACCAGATATCGTCAGCGTTGATTGCCGCCAGACCACAGGAGGTAAGGATGAGCGCCAAAACGCCAATGATGCGTAGCGAAACGGCAAAATAATCAATGTATTCGTCGCTGGACTGATGACGCCAGGCAAACCAACAACCGCCGACAATAATGACGGGAATGGTGTAAGCCATCACGCCAAAAATAAAGAACAGCGTATCTGCCAACCACGCACCGGGCATCCCACCTAAATTATGGATAGGTTCATGCCAGGCCGTTTGCGACCAGCTGGGGTCCGAAGGGTTAAAGCTTAGTAAGGCAGCCATCAACCAGACGGCAAACAGGACAATAAGGATCAGCAACGCCTCCAGAAGGCGGCGGCCGCTACTTAACTTTGTCAATGTGACTTCTTTGTCTTCAGTGTATTCCTGGCTCAAGAAAGGCTCTCCAGGTTACAGGCTTTTCCTGCCCGATGCTAAAACGGACAACAGTACCAGGTTACCCCAGTACTGTTGCTGTATGGATTAACAGGAGTGTAATCAAAATACGCCGATTTTGCACCTGTTCCGTGTTAGCGCGTCTTAATAACCAGACGATTACTCTGCTTGACTTCTTCCATAACAACGTATGTCCGTGTGTCATTGACGCCAGGCAGACGCAGCAGGGTTTCCCCCAGCAACTTACGGTAGGCTGACATATCCGGCACGCGTGTTTTCAACAGGTAGTCGAAATCACCGGATACTAAATGACACTCCTGAATTTCTTCAAGTTTTTGTACAGCGGTATTGAATTGTTCAAACACATCCGGTGCGCCACGATTCAGAGTAATCTCAACGAATACCAGAAGTGATGCATCCAGATAATGGGGGTTAAGCAGCGCCGTATAGCCCTGAATAAACCCTTGTCTTTCCAGCCGACGCACACGCTCAAGGCACGGCGTTGGGGAAAGTCCCACACGTTTAGAAAGCTCGACGTTAGAAATACGCCCATCCTTTTGCAACTCATTAAGAATGTTACGATCGATACGGTCGAGATCTTTGCCAGGGCGCTTCTTGCTATCTACCATTATTATTGTCTCTCTGTATTCCTTCCCTACTCCTGTCTGACCCTGAAACATCACTGTTCAGAGTCGCTACCCGTCACGATAGACCGAAATCATGAAGATTCACGGCGCGCAATGCCTGGGTCTACGGTGAGAAGACCGTTGCCTTGTGGCAGCTATCGACATCACGAATGGCGTCTGTCCACGCCATACGTAGATTTCACTAGCACGGTAAACATGGTATTTACATGCATGGTTATGCGCATATAAGAATACTGTTTTTTTTCTTCCTCGAATGTTTTCGCAAAACACCAGGGGATTGTCAAAGCAAAACATCGATTTTTAGTACAACATGCCAGATATTCATTAACAGGGGCGTTTATTCATCATTTAATCGGCTTATAAAGCGGGAAATTTAAGTAGCAGAGGTGATAATGACGGGAGAATTTGACCTGCTTATCGATGCTGCCGATTGCACAAATTGTTAACAAAATCGTCATACTCTTTTTTTACGTCTGTAAATTCCCTACAATCCTGCCCATTGTCTGCCAACAACTATGGGGATCTCATGGGCACGACCAAACACAGTAAACTGCTTATCCTGGGTTCAGGCCCGGCGGGATACACCGCTGCTGTCTACGCGGCGCGCGCCAACCTGCAACCTGTGCTGATTACCGGCATGGAAAAAGGCGGCCAACTGACCACCACCACGGAAGTGGAAAACTGGCCTGGCGATCCAAACGATCTGACCGGTCCGTTATTAATGGAGCGCATGCACGAACATGCCACCAAGTTTGAAACTGAGATCATTTTTGATCATATCAACAAGGTGGATCTGCAAAACCGTCCGTTCCGTCTGAATGGCGATAACGGCGAATACACTTGCGACGCGCTGATTATTGCCACCGGAGCTTCTGCACGCTATCTCGGCCTGCCCTCTGAAGAAGCCTTTAAAGGCCGTGGGGTTTCTGCTTGTGCAACCTGCGACGGTTTCTTCTATCGCAACCAGAAAGTTGCGGTCATCGGCGGCGGCAATACCGCGGTTGAAGAGGCGCTGTATCTGTCTAACATCGCTTCGGAAGTGCATCTGATTCACCGCCGTGACGGTTTCCGCGCGGAAAAAATCCTCATTAAGCGCCTGATGGATAAAGTGGAGAACGGCAACATCATTCTGCACACCAACCGTACGCTGGAAGAAGTGACCGGCGATCAAATGGGTGTCACTGGCGTTCGTCTGCGCGATACGCAAAACAGCGATAACATCGAGTCACTCGACGTTGCCGGTCTGTTTGTTGCTATCGGTCACAGCCCGAATACTGCGATTTTCGAAGGGCAGCTGGAACTGGAAAACGGCTACATCAAAGTACAGTCGGGTATTCATGGTAATGCCACCCAGACCAGCATTCCTGGCGTCTTTGCCGCAGGCGACGTGATGGATCACATTTATCGCCAGGCCATTACTTCGGCCGGTACAGGCTGCATGGCAGCACTTGATGCGGAACGCTACCTCGATGGTTTAGCTGACGCAAAATAATTTTACAAATCAGTAACAAAAGTAAAGAAGGCGACACCATGCGACTATGGGTCGCCTTTATTTTTTCCCCGTTGTAACATTGCTCTGCAAATAATTCTGATAACTCACCTGCTAAGCGTGCAATGAATAAATCTCGTCAAAAAGAGTTAACCCGCTGGTTAAAACAGCAAAGCGTCATCTCCCAACGTTGGCTGAATATTTCTCGTCTGCTGGGCTTTGTGAGCGGCATATTGATCATTGCCCAGGCCTGGTTCATGGCGCGAATTCTGCAACATATGATTATGGAGAATATTCCCCGTGAAGCCCTGCTGCTTCCCTTTACGTTACTGGTTCTGACCTTTGTACTGCGCGCATGGGTGGTCTGGTTACGCGAACGGGTGGGTTATCACGCCGGGCAGCATATCCGCTTTGCCATCCGCCGTCAGGTTCTCGACCGTCTGCAACAAGCAGGGCCAGCGTGGATTCAGGGTAAACCTGCGGGGAGCTGGGCGACGCTGGTACTCGAGCAAATTGACGATATGCATGATTACTATGCACGCTATCTGCCGCAAATGGCGCTGGCAGTGTCGGTGCCGTTGCTGATTGTGGTGGCGATCTTCCCCTCTAACTGGGCTGCGGCGCTCATTCTGCTGGGCACAGCACCGCTAATTCCGTTGTTTATGGCGCTGGTTGGAATGGGGGCTGCCGATGCTAACCGACGTAACTTTCTCGCTCTTGCTCGCTTAAGTGGGCATTTCCTCGATCGCCTGCGCGGCATGGAAACATTGCGTATTTTTGGTCGTGGTGAAGCTGAAATTGAAAGTATTCGTTCTGCTTCGGAAGATTTCCGCCAACGGACAATGGAAGTGCTACGACTGGCGTTTTTATCCTCCGGCATTCTCGAATTTTTTACCTCGCTGTCAATTGCTCTGGTGGCGGTCTACTTTGGTTTTTCCTATCTCGGCGAGCTGGATTTTGGTCACTACGATACTGGCGTGACGCTGGCTGCGGGTTTTCTGGCCCTGATCCTTGCGCCAGAGTTTTTCCAGCCATTACGCGATCTCGGTACGTTTTATCATGCTAAAGCCCAGGCTGTTGGTGCAGCTGACAGTCTGAAAACGTTTATGGAAACCCCGCTCGCCCATCCGCAGCGCGGTGAGGCGGAATTAGCATTGACCGATCCGCTGACCATTGAGGCCGAGGATCTGTTTATCACGTCGCCGGAAGGTAAAACGCTGGCCGGACCGCTGAACTTTACTTTGCCAGCAGGCCAACGTGCAGTGTTGGTTGGTCGCAGCGGTTCAGGTAAAAGCTCACTGCTGAACGCGCTTTCTGGTTTTCTCTCATATCAGGGATCATTACGAATCAACGGGATAGAATTACGCGATTTATCACCAGAATCATGGCGTAAACATCTCTCCTGGGTTGGGCAAAACCCACAATTACCGGCAGCAACATTGCGGGATAACGTACTACTGGCGCGACCTGATGCCAGCGAACAAGAATTACAAGCAGCGCTGGATAACGCCTGGGTCAGCGAGTTTCTACCGCTCCTGCCACAAGGCGTTGATACGCCTGTTGGCGACCAGGCTGCCCGCCTTTCCGTGGGGCAGGCGCAGCGCGTGGCGGTGGCCCGTGCGTTACTAAATCCCTGTTCGCTATTACTGTTGGATGAACCCGCTGCCAGCCTTGATGCTCACAGTGAACAGCGCGTAATGGAGGCGCTGAATGCCGCCTCTCTGCGCCAAACAACGTTAATGGTCACCCACCAGTTAGAAGATCTTGCTGACTGGGATGTCATTTGGGTAATGCAGGATGGTCAGATTATTGAGCAAGGACGTTACGCGGAATTAAGTGTGACTGGTGGCCCATTCGCCACATTACTGGCCCATCGTCAGGAGGAGATTTAAATGCGCGCTTTGCTACCCTATCTGGCACTGTATAAACGTCATAAATGGATGTTAAGTCTTGGTATTGTGCTGGCAATTGTGACGCTGCTCGCCAGTATCGGTCTGTTGACACTTTCCGGCTGGTTCCTCTCGGCCTCAGCGGTTGCGGGGGTTGCCGGACTGTACAGCTTCAACTATATGCTACCCGCTGCGGGCGTGCGTGGTGCAGCAATCACCCGTACTGCCGGGCGTTATTTTGAACGTCTGGTAAGTCACGACGCGACTTTCCGCGTGTTGCAGCATCTGCGCATTTACACCTTCAGCAAATTGTTGCCCCTCTCCCCTGCCGGACTGGCGCGCTATCGTCAGGGCGAATTGCTCAACCGCGTGGTGGCGGATGTTGATACGCTCGATCATCTTTACCTGCGCGTTATCTCGCCGCTGGTGGGCGCTTTTGTGGTGATTATGGTGGTGACAGTCGGGTTAAGTTTCCTTGATTTCACCCTCGCCTTTACGCTGGGCGGCATTATGTTACTGACGCTTTTCCTGATGCCACCGCTGTTTTATCGTGCGGGAAAAAGCGCCGGGCAAAATATGACTCATCTTCGCGGGCAGTATCGCCAACAACTGACGGCCTGGCTGCAAGGGCAAGCTGAGCTGACCATTTTTGGTGCCAGCGATCGTTATCGCACGCAACTAGAGAATACAGAAATTCAATGGCTGGAAGCGCAACGCCGTCAATCTGAACTGACCGCATTGTCGCAAGCGATAATGCTGCTCATTGGCGCGTTAGCGGTGATCCTGATGCTGTGGATGGCGTCTGGCGGCGTTGGCGGCAATGCTCAACCCGGCGCGTTAATTGCCCTGTTTGTCTTCTGCGCGTTAGCCGCGTTTGAAGCACTGGCACCAGTAACAGGTGCATTTCAGCATCTGGGGCAAGTCATTGCCTCTGCCGTACGTATCTCTGACTTAACGGATCAAAAACCGGAGGTCACCTTTCCTGATACCCAAACTCGTGTTGCCGATCGCGTTTCGCTGACGTTACGGGATGTTCAGTTCACTTATCCGGAGCAATCTCAACAGGCACTTAAAGGGATTTCTCTTCAGGTAAACGCCGGGGAACATATAGCGATTCTCGGGCGAACCGGATGCGGCAAATCAACACTGTTACAACTGCTGACCCGCGCATGGGACCCGCAACAGGGCGAGATTTTGCTTAACGATAGCCCCATAGCCAGCCTGAATGAAGCGGCTCTACGACAGACCATCAGCGTTGTTCCTCAGCGAGTGCATCTGTTTAGCGCCACGCTGCGTGATAATCTTTTACTCGCCTCGCTTGGCAGTAGTGATGAGGCTCTGTCGGAGATCTTGCGTCGCGTTGGCCTGGAAAAGCTGCTCGAGGATGCAGGTCTCAACAGTTGGTTAGGTGAAGGCGGACGCCAGCTCTCCGGTGGTGAACTGCGCCGTCTGGCTATCGCCCGTGCGCTGTTACATGATGCGCCACTGGTGTTGCTGGATGAACCTACCGAAGGCTTAGATGCCACAACCGAAAGCCAGATCCTTGAATTGCTTGCAGAAATGATGCGTGAGAAAACGGTGTTAATGGTCACCCATCGACTTCGCGGACTCTCTCGTTTCCAACAAATAATAGTGATGGACAACGGGCAAATTATTGAGCAAGGTACTCACGCAGAACTGCTTGCCAGACAGGGGCGTTATTACCAGTTCAAGCAGGGTTTGTAAGCTATTATTGAACGATCCGACTTGCGTGGAGTTTTGCGGTCATGCGCCTGGTTCAGCTTTCTCGCCATTCAATAGCCTTCCCTTCCCCGGAAGGCGCATTACGTGAGCCTAACGGCCTGCTGGCACTTGGGGGCGATCTTAGCCCTGCGCGCCTGTTAATGGCTTATCAGCGTGGTATTTTTCCGTGGTTTTCTCCAGGCGACCCCATCCTCTGGTGGTCGCCCGATCCCCGCGCGGTGCTATGGCCAGAATCACTGCATATCAGCCGTAGTATGAAGCGATTTCATAAACGCTCGCCCTATCGTGTCACGATGAATTACGCTTTTGGTCAGGTCATTGAAGGCTGTGCCAGCGATCGCGAAGAAGGAACCTGGATCACGCGTGGCGTGGTCGAAGCCTACCATCGCCTTCACGAACTCGGTCATGCCCACTCCATTGAAGTCTGGCGTGAAGATGAGCTTGTCGGCGGTATGTACGGCGTGGCCCAGGGAACGCTATTTTGTGGCGAGTCCATGTTCAGCCGGATGGAAAATGCGTCTAAAACGGCGCTTCTGGTATTCTGTGAGGAATTTATCGGTCATGGCGGTAAGCTTATCGACTGCCAGGTCCTTAACGATCACACAGCATCGCTTGGTGCCTGCGAAATTCCCCGCCGGGATTACCTTAATTATCTCAATCAAATGCGCCTCGGACGATTGCCGAATAATTTCTGGGTACCACGGTGCTTGTTTTCACCACAAGAATGAATGTTTTCGGCACATTTCTCCCCAGAGTGTTATAATTGCGGTCGCAGAGTTGGTTACGCTCATTACCCCGCTGCCGATAAGGAATTTTTCGCGTCAGGTAACGCCCATCGTTTATCTCACCGCTCCCTTATACGTTGCGCTTTTGGTGCGGCTTAGCCGTGTGTTTTCGGAGTAATGTGCCGAACCTGTTTGTTGCGATTTAGCGCGCAAATCTTTACTTATTTACAGAACTTCGGCATTATCTTGCCGGTTCAAATTACGGTAGTGATACCCCAGAGGATTAGATGGCCAAAGAAGACAATATTGAAATGCAAGGTACCGTTCTTGAAACGTTGCCTAATACCATGTTCCGCGTAGAGTTAGAAAACGGTCACGTGGTTACTGCACACATCTCCGGTAAAATGCGCAAAAACTACATCCGCATCCTGACGGGCGACAAAGTGACTGTTGAACTGACCCCGTACGACCTGAGCAAAGGCCGCATTGTCTTCCGTAGTCGCTGATTGTTTTACCGCCTGATGGGCGAAGAGAAAGAACGAGTAAAAGGTCGGTTTAACCGGCCTTTTTATTTTGTGATATGTATGAAGTACTTTGGAAGTATAAGTCCATAACTTGTCTCGATGTAGATATACTGCACAAGTTGTTTACAGTATGAGCAAACAATAATTATCATTAAAATTCTTCTTGACCGTTTTACTCCAACTCCCTATAGTAGCGCCCCGTTGCCACCCATGAGGTTTGGCAGCAAAACAATTTGGTGAGGTGTCCGAGTGGCTGAAGGAGCACGCCTGGAAAGTGTGTATACGGCAACGTATCGGGGGTTCGAATCCCCCCCTCACCGCCATATTTAAAGAAGAGCTCGTACGAAAGTGCGAGCTTTTTTTTCGCATTTTATCTGTCTGTACGGCAGTGAACATGGTGGGTGGAGTATGTTACCTGTGAATTTCTAAGCTGCCTGTACGGCAGTGAACGTTCGCTGCAACCGCTAGCCAAGACGGTAGGTTTTTCTAAGCTGCCTGTACGGCAGTGAACTCAAATACTACACGTTTAGCCCGTTGTTAATAAAGCAAAACCATCCCATTCTCCTGCAGCACCCTTTTTTATCCTTACCTTCCAGCAGCACTAATTATCAACAACTTACCTTCACCTCCAAAAATAGGGTTTTCACCGTTCCACCCCATAAATAAAAAGTCCGTAACCTCTTTCGAGATTACGGACTTGACCAACCTACCTGACAATCAGATTAATGCGCTGCTTCCGCCTTGTGCTTTTGTGCACTCTGGAATCCGTAAGTCAGCTCATTTTTCGCTTTATCCAGTGCGACGGTGACCTGACCGCCGTCCACCAGCGAACCAAACAGCAGTTCGTTGGCGAGCGGTTTTTTCAGGTTGTCCTGGATGACACGCGCCATCGGACGAGCGCCCATTGCCCGGTCGTAACCTTTCTCGGCCAGCCAGTTACGCGCTTCCTGGCTCACTTCCAGAGAAACACCTTTCTGATCCAGCTGAACCTGCAACTCGACGATGAATTTATCCACCACCTGATGGATCACGTCGGTTGACAGATGATCAAACCAGATAATGTTGTCGAGACGGTTACGGAATTCCGGTGTAAAGATCTTCTTGATCTCTTCCATCGCATCGGTGCTGTTATCCTGGTGGATAAGACCAATGGATTTGCGCTCAGTTTCCCGTACCCCGGCGTTGGTGGTCATCACCAGCACCACGTTACGGAAGTCTGCTTTGCGTCCGTTGTTATCGGTCAGCGTACCGTTATCCATCACCTGCAACAGAATATTGAACACGTCCGGGTGCGCTTTCTCGATTTCGTCCAGCAGCAGCACCGCATGTGGATGCTTGATGACCGCATCAGTCAGCAAACCGCCCTGATCAAAACCAACGTATCCCGGAGGCGCACCAATAAGACGGCTGACGGTATGGCGTTCCATATACTCGGACATATCAAAGCGCAGAAGCTCAATGCCCAAAGCTTTCGAAAGCTGTACCGTCACCTCTGTTTTCCCGACCCCGGTAGGGCCGGCAAACAGGAACGAACCAACCGGTTTATGTTCGTGACCTAAACCTGCACGCGCCATCTTAATGGCTTCAGTCAGCGCCTCAATGGCTTTATCCTGACCGAAGACCAGCATTTTCAAGCGATCGCCGAGGTTTTTCAGGGTATCACGATCACTCTGAGAAACACTCTTCTCTGGAATGCGTGCAATACGGGCCACCACGGACTCAATATCCGCCACATTAACGGTTTTCTTGCGTTTGCTTACCGGCATCAGGCGTGCGCGAGCGCCCGCTTCGTCGATAACATCAATGGCTTTATCCGGCAGATGACGATCGTTAATGTATTTCACCGCCAGCTCTACCGCCGCACGCACCGCTTTTGCGGTATAACGCACGTCGTGGTGCGCTTCATACTTCGGTTTCAGGCCATTGATGATTTGAACAGTTTCTTCGATCGACGGTTCAGTAATATCAATTTTCTGGAAGCGACGCGCCAGAGCACGGTCTTTCTCGAAAATGTTGCTGAACTCCTGATAGGTTGTCGAACCAATTACACGAATTTTACCGCTGGAGAGCAACGGTTTGATTAGGTTAGCCGCATCGACCTGACCACCAGACGCTGCACCCGCACCGATAATGGTGTGGATCTCATCAATAAACAGGATGCTGTTAGTGTCCTGCTCCAGCTGCTTGAGCAACGCTTTAAAACGTTTTTCAAAGTCGCCGCGATATTTTGTGCCCGCTAACAGAGAACCGATATCGAGAGAGTAAATCGTACAGTCAGCCATCACTTCCGGCACATCGCCCTGAACAATTCGCCAGGCAAGACCTTCCGCAATCGCGGTTTTACCGACACCAGATTCCCCCACCAGCAGCGGGTTGTTTTTACGGCGACGGCAGAGAACCTGAATAGCACGCTCCAGCTCCTTCTCACGACCAATCAGTGGGTCGATTCCGCCCACGCGCGCAAGCTGATTCAGGTTCGTCGTGAAATTCTCCATACGTTCCTCCCCACCAGCTTGTTCTTCGCTGTTTGGCTGGCTGCCAGGATCAGAAGACTGTGTCGGCTCGTCTTTACGCGTGCCATGAGAGATAAAGTTCACCACATCGAGACGGCTGACTTCATGTTTACGCAACAGATATGCCGCCTGCGACTCCTGTTCGCTAAAGATAGCGACCAGAACGTTTGCACCGGTAACCTCATTGCGACCGGAGGACTGGACATGGAAGACCGCACGTTGCAGTACACGCTGAAAACTCAGCGTCGGCTGTGTGTCGCGCTCCTCTTCACTGGCAGGCAGAACGGGTGTGGTTTGTTCAATAAAGGCTTCCAGTTCCTGACGGAGCGCAACCAAATCCACAGAACACGCTTCCAGCGCCTCCCGGGCAGATGGGTTACTGAGCAGCGCCAGTAACAAGTGCTCGACGGTCATAAACTCATGACGGTGCTCGCGCGCTCTGGCGAAAGCCATATTTAAACTGAGTTCCAGTTCTTGATTGAGCATAGGCACCTCCCCCAATTTTTATGCCTGCATTCAGGCTTTTTCTAGCGTACACAGCAATGGATGCTCATTCTCCCTCGCGTACTTGTTCACCATCGCCACTTTGGTTTCTGCAACCTCGGCGGTAAAGACTCCGCAAATGGCCTTCCCCTGGTAGTGAACAGCGAGCATCAATTGCGTTGCACGTTCTACATCATAAGAAAAGAATTTTTGTAACACGTCAATAACAAACTCCATCGGAGTGTAATCATCATTGACTAATATCACTTTATACATAGATGGCGGTTTTAGCGCGTCGCGAACTTTTTCTTCCGCCAGTTGTTCAAAGTCCAGCCAGTCGTTCGTTTTACCCATTGTCAGTTATCATCTTCGGTTACGGTTATCGGCAGAACGCCCTGCCGCTGACAAGAGCTTATTTGCCTGACCAATCTACTCCACATGATAGATAACTATCATCTATCGTTGGCATCAGCGACATCTGTCACATTCCTGTCAATAGCGTTAACTGCTTCAAATTTTTGATTCATACCTGCCCCTTGTCCCCTGTCAAATGCTTGACGGCTCGCCCTAATTCTCTAAATTGTATTTCTAGAGTTGGCGAGGTTTTGAACAGCCCCCTCTCTGACCCCGGTTTATTCCATCTTACTTGTATAAGATTTGCGAAGGATGTCGAAGCATGGAAAAGGGTACTGTTAAGTGGTTCAACAATGCCAAAGGGTTTGGTTTCATCTGCCCTGAAGGCGGCGGCGAAGATATTTTCGCTCATTATTCCACCATTCAGATGGATGGTTACAGAACGCTAAAAGCTGGACAATCCGTTCAGTTTGATGTCCACCAGGGGCCAAAAGGCAATCACGCCAGTGTTATTGTGCCCGTCGAAGTAGAAGCGGCAGTCGCATAGCTCTTCTGTCTCATTGTGTACATCCTAAAGGCAAAATGCCAGCCCGATCGGCTGGCATTTTTATCTCAAAAATTACTCTCGTGCCAGAGCATCTACTGGATCCAGTCGTGCCGCATTTCGTGCGGGTAACCAGCCAAATAAAATCCCGGTGACCGTCGAGCAGAGAAACGCCAGCAGCAGCGCCAACGGTGAAAAACCAATCTCCCAGCCGGGTAAGAAAAGCTGCAAGGTGAAAGCAATTAACAGTGACAGTGTTATTCCCAACGCGCCACCGACCAGGCAAACCAGTACGGCTTCGATCAGGAACTGTTGCAAAACATCGCTTGCTCGCGCACCTACAGCCATGCGAATGCCAATTTCCCGCGTCCGCTCGGTCACTGACACCAGCATAATATTCATTACACCAATACCGCCCACCACCAGCGAAATCACCGCCACCAGCGTCAGAAACAGTTGTAAAGTACGTGTGGTCTTTTCAACAGTTTTCAAGACGCCGTCCATGTTCCAGGTAAAGAAATCCTTCTTTCCGTGGCGCAGTGAAAGTAAACGCGTGAGTTGCTGTTCCGCCTCGGCGCTGTCAAATCCTTCTTTCACCCTGACAGTAATGGAGTTAAGCCACGACTGGCCCATAACTCGCCCGGACATCGTGCTGTAAGGTAGCCAGACACGCAGCACTTTACTGCTACCAAACATCGACTGTTTTTCTTCCGCCACACCAATGACTCTGGCGGGCATATTGCCGACCAGAATCACCTCGCCAACCACATCTGCTTTATGGGGGAAAAGCTGGCGGCGAGTATTACTGTCGAGAACCACGACCTGCGCACGACCGTTCAGCTGCTCCTGATTAAAGGTGTTCCCTTCACTGAAGGTCATGCCATAGACATTAAAATAATCGCCGCTCACGCCATTGGCACTGGCAGCAACATCAACATTGTTATAACGCAGGCGCAGGTTTTGCGAGACGGCAGGTGTGGCTGAGGCGACCCACGGTTGTTTTTGGATGGCGATTAAGTCGTCGTACTTCAGCGCCTGTTGATATTGCGGATCGTCATCGCCAAAATCTTTCCCGGGATAGACATCAATAGTATTCGTACCAATAGAACGAATATCCGCCAGCACCATTTGTTTGGCGGCGTCACCCACCACGACAATGGAAACCACCGACGCAATACCGATAATAATCCCCAGCATGGTCAGTAAAGTACGCATTTTATTCGCTGCCAGCGCCCGCCATGCCATCGTCAGCGCCTCGTTAAAACCGCTGACAAACTGCCGCCAGCCAGACACCGTGTTGACAACAGGCTCCGTCCCGCCAGCAACATTCACTTTTTCAATGGCGGGAGGATTGCGCACAATTTCGCCGTCGCGAATTTCGATCACCCGCTCGGCCTGAGCAGCGACCTGCGGATCGTGGGTGACGATAATCACCGTATGCCCGCGATCGCGCAGCTGATGCAGGATCGCCATCACCTCTTCGCCAGAATGGCTGTCCAGTGCGCCGGTTGGTTCATCGGCAAGAATTACCTGACCGCCGTTCATCAATGCCCGCGCGATGCTGACGCGCTGTTGCTGACCACCCGAAAGCTGTGCCGGATAATACTCTGTACGGTCTTCCAGCCCCAGCCGTTGCAGCAACTCCTGGGCGCGAAGCAGCCGCTGTTTCCGCTCAAGACCAGCATAGACGGCGGGAACTTCAACGTTCTGCTCGGCGGTTAAATGCGAAAGCAAATGGTAACGCTGGAAAATAAAGCCGAAATGCTCGCGGCGCAGTTGCGCCAGCGCATCGGCGTCCAGCGTGGCAACATCCTGACCGGCGACGCGATAGGTGCCGCTGGTGGCCTTATCCAGACAGCCGAGAATATTCATCAGGGTCGATTTACCGGAACCCGAAGCGCCAACAATCGCCACCATCTCACCCGCATAAATATCGAGGGTGATGCCCTTCAACACCTCAACCTGCTCATCACCGGCAGGATAGCTGCGACGAATATCCTTTAATTCGAGCAAAGGCGTCATTGTGCAGCTCCTGGTTTGGCCTCACCAATCACCACTTCATCGCCCGCTTCCAGCCCTTTGACAATCTCAACATCGGTATCGTTACGTGCGCCAATCGTCACTTCACGCTCGCGTGTTTCACCATTACGCAACAATTTGACTTTATAACGATTATCGCCAACCGGATCGCCTAACGCCGACAGAGGGATCGTCAGCACATTTTTCACATCGGTGAGCTGAATATGCACTTGCGCAGTCATATCCAGCCGCAGCAAACCATTGGGGTTGGGGACTTCAAAACGGGCGTAATAGAAAATAGCGTCGTTAACCTTTTCCGGCGTCGGTAGTACATCCTTGATTTGCCCCTCGTAGCGCGTCAGTGGATCGCCAAGTACCGTAAACCAGGCTTTTTGCCCCGGCTTCAGGTGGATTACATCCGCTTCAGAAACCTGCGCTTTTACCAGCATGGTGCTCATATCTGCCAGCGTCAGAATGTTCGGTGCTTGTTGTGCGGCAATCACCGTCTGGCCTTGCAGAGTGGTGATTTGCGTGACTTCCCCGGCCATCGGGGCAACGATGCGAGTGTAATCGAGATTGGTTTTAGCCGTATCGAGAGAAGCCTGATTGCGCTTGATTTGCGCGTCAATGGTGCCAATTTGCGCCTGTTTCACAGCCATCTCCGTCGCGGCGGTGTCGAGATCCTGCTGTGAAACCGCCTGCGTTTGTGCCAGACGTTGCTGACGGGAATACGTCACCCGCGCCAGTTTCAGCTCCGCTTCCGCCTGCTGCCGCTGCGCGCGTAGCTCCATCAGCGTTGCTTCGACCTCCTTGATCTGGTTTTCAGCCTGTTTAGGATCAATGACCCCTAAAAGCTGGTCTTTTTTTACTTTATCGCCAATCGCCACCGACAGCGTTTTCAACTGACCGCTGACCTGCGCGCCCACGTCAACCTTACGCAGCGCGTCCAGCTTTCCGGTCGCCAGCACGCTTTGCTGTAAATCACCGGGGCGCACAATCAGTGTCTGATAAGTCGGCACGGGTGCGTTAAGAATTCTCCATAACGTAATCAGTCCGGCGATGACTATCACCAGCGCAATAACGTAACGCTTCTTCACGGTTTTCCGCTTTTTCATAAATATTCTGAATACTCCATATGCCAATCCGGGTCATTAACTTCAACGAAATATCAACAAACCCCTAAAATTTACGTTAGTAATCACACTATTGATGTTTGGTTAAGATACGCAATGGTGAAATCGACGTCATGTATAACCATTGATTTCATGAATATGTCGCAGCTAACTGAACGGACCTTTACGCCATCTGAATCTCTCAGCAGCCTGTCACTTTTTCTTAGTCTGGCACGTGGACAGTGTCGGCCGGGTAAATTCTGGCATCGCCGTAGTTTTCGCCAGAAATTTTTGCTGCGCTCGTTGATTATGCCGCGTTTAAGCGTTGAGTGGATGAACGAACTTTCCCACTGGCCTAATCTCAATGTATTGTTAACGCGCCAGCCGCGACTGCCTGTGCGTCTGCATCGCCCTTACCTTGCGGCGAATCTTAGCCGTAAGCAATTGCTGGAGGCGTTACGTTACCATTATGCGTTACTCCGCGGATGTATGTCGGCGGAAGAATTCAGCTTATATTTGAATACCCCCGGGCTGCAACTGGCGAAGCTGGAAGGCAAAAACGGCGAGCAGTTCACGCTTGAGCTGACCATGATGATCTCAATGGATAAAGAAGGTGACAGCACAATCCTGTTCCGCAACAGCGAAGGTATTCCTCTGGCAGAGATCACGTTTACCCTGTGTGAATATCAGGGGAAAAGAACGATGTTTATTGGCGGACTGCAAGGCGCAAAATGGGAAATTCCACATCAGGAAATCCAGAATGCGACGAAAGCCTGCCACGGGCTATTTCCCAAACGCCTCGTGATGGAAGCGGCCTGTCTGTTTGCCCAACGTTTGCAGGTAGAGCAGATTATTGCCGTCAGCAATGAAACGCATATTTACCGCAGCCTGCGTTATCGCGATAAAGAAGGCAAGATCCACGCTGATTACAACGCTTTCTGGGAATCGGTTGGCGGCGTATGTGATGCTGAACGCCATTACCGCCTTCCAGCACAGATAGCACGAAAAGAGATTGCCGAAATCGCCAGTAAAAAACGGGCTGAATACCGTCGGCGCTATGAGATGCTCGACGCTATTCAGCCACAAATGGCCACGATGTTTCGCGGTTAATCCGCGCGACCGCGCGCCAGCCACAGCACGCGTGAGAACATTTTTTTCAGCAGCGTCGGTACGGAGTCCACACCACGACGTCCTGCCTCCATTGCCACTTCAATGGCAAGATCGGGTTTGGAAGAGCGATGGATCGCTTTCGAGATAATTTTGCGTAGATTCATCGGTACATTTTCCGGGATTTGCGCCACGCGGTGGAACACATCGGAAAATCCCTGGCGATACATAAAATGTTCCATATCCAGCGCCGGTAACGCCGTTAAATGTTCTCGTTCGGCTTCCCGATCGTTATTCAACAGGCTGCGTACCGTAGCGGCATATTTCTTCCCTGCTTCATCGCCATCGACCAGTACATGCCATTCAATCCCCATTCGGCGGGCAAATTTAACCAGTGGCTTTAGCCCGGACTGGGCAAACTCAATGACCTTGATCCCTTCGGCATCAAAATGATGTCCGCACTGACGCGCCAGTTCATTGATAACCCAGGTTTCCGTTTCCCCTTCCACCAGCAACCAGCAGCGTGCAAACAGCGATGACGGACGGTTAAAACGAATGTGAAAGGATATGCGTCGGCTATCTTCGGTACTCAAGCCACTCGGCCCCAGACGCCAGGCGGCAACGCGCGAGGACTCACGTACCAGTCGGCAAACATGCTCTACCGGCGTTAACGAAAGCAACTCACCCGAGTTGGTGGTGGCAATGCGCTGCAATGGCAGAAGATTCAACAGATGCCAGGCAACTGAAAGCATAATGGGGTGTAAACGGGTTTCTGGATCTTCGATCAGCAACAATGGACGGGCGTCTTTATCCAGTCGCAATGTGCCTTTTGCCTGCAACAAAGTAGCAAACAGGCCGAGCAAAATAACCCGATACGAGCGCCCACCAGGTCGGTCAATCATCCGGTTGATGATATCCAGATAGCGCCAGCTTCGTTGCTCATTGCTGGCTCGCCGCCGCATTAAACGATATCGCGCCTGTCCGGCCCCCTGCTCAGAGAAATAATGCTCAAGCAGCTGTACCATTGCGGAAAGTCCCTGACGAATCTGCCCATCAGAGAGATTTTGCGGATGTGAGGATAACTCACGGGCGAGGAAATCGAGCTGGCGCGCGGTGACTTCCACATTAGGAACATTTGGCACCGTGCCGTTACGAATACGGCGCATAAAACGGGCATCACGCAAGCGCAGCACCGGCATTAAACGCACCAGATGGCGTGCCTGATCGTTAATATCCTCGACATCAATCGGATGTCCGTCTTTATCGAGAAAACTGCGCAGTGTCATCACGCTGCCGTCTTCCGCACTCTCCCCTTCCAGACGATAAAAAATACGGTGATAGCCATCGGTGCATGGCGTCCAGCACGCTTCCAGCGGCCGATAACGGCGAACCCGATGTCGGCCTGGCAGCGATTCGCGGAAGGTCAAAATAATATGCAGATGATGTTCTCGCCCGTTGATATCTCCCGGCGGGAACCAGAAATCGTCGCGCTCAAAATGGTAGAGATCTGATTCTGGCGATAGCAGCAGGGTTAAGGCGTCCAGCAAGCTGGATTTACCCCACGCGTTCTCCCCAATCAGGACGTTGTTTTGTTCCAGCATCAACGACAAACGGTTGATACCGCGAAAACCCACAATTTCAACGCGCTCAAGAATCATATCCCCTCCAGAAATATGTGACTTATCCTTTACGCTGGCAGTATAACGGGAAAGGCCTTGCTAATACGTGATGACATCACATTTAAGCATGGCAAATGTCTGAAAAATGAGCGAATAATCGCGTTATACTCCCTCTTGCTGATAAGTCTGCAAAAACAACAAAATCAAATAATTAGCATGATAAATTATTTTTTATTACGCCTAAAGGATTAAATCTTTTGCGTGCACTACACTGTCAATCAGACAAATGACTATATGGGGCAACCCGCTGTTGCCCTAAATCAAATTTACTGGATTTATTTATCTGGTGAATGACTCGCCTTCGTTTTTAAAATAGCCGCGCATTATTTCCGTCGTCACTTTTTTACGACGACCCTATAAAACGACCATATTTTTCACAGGGTCAATTTTTAATTGAGGTGGATATGTTCAGAAAATTAGCAGCTGAATGTTTTGGTACTTTCTGGCTTGTTTTTGGTGGCTGTGGTAGTGCTGTACTGGCCGCAGGCTTCCCGGAATTAGGCATTGGTTTTGCCGGCGTGGCGTTGGCGTTCGGTCTGACCGTTCTGACGATGGCCTTTGCTGTTGGTCATATTTCTGGTGGTCATTTTAACCCGGCGGTCACTATTGGTTTATGGGCTGGCGGACGTTTTCCGGCAAAAGAAGTCGTTGGCTACGTAATTGCCCAGGTTGTCGGCGGTATTGTTGCAGCGGCGCTGCTGTATTTAATTGCCAGTGGTAAAACGGGTTTTGACGCGGCAGCCAGCGGTTTTGCTTCTAACGGTTATGGCGAGCATTCACCAGGCGGTTATTCCATGCTTTCCGCGCTGGTAGTTGAACTGGTATTGAGTGCAGGTTTCCTGTTGGTGATCCACGGCGCAACCGACAAATTCGCGCCGGCAGGTTTTGCGCCGATCGCTATTGGTCTGGCCTTAACCCTGATTCACTTAATTAGTATTCCGGTGACTAACACTTCTGTTAACCCGGCGCGCAGCACCGCGGTTGCTATCTTCCAGGGCGGCTGGGCATTAGAACAACTGTGGTTCTTCTGGGTGGTGCCAATTGTCGGCGGCATTATCGGTGGTCTGATTTACCGGACCCTGCTGGAAAAGCGTGATTAATTAACGCAGAAGGCCTGGCGTAATGTCAGGCCTTTTTTTAAGATGTTGTTATATGTTGATTCATCATCTTGTTGCGCTCCTTTCATGAGCTAAGCAACATATTGCCACTGGCGCAAGGAGCGCGCAGGGGGCGGCCAATCGCCGCCGCCCCCTGCACCCCCGGGCTCTGGCGAACAAAATCGCCGCTGCGCGGTGCCCTCGACTTATCCCTTACGGCTACCGGGTCGGGCGCGAGGTAACATCCCTGTAAAACGCGCCCTCAGCCCACATCCATGTGGGCTGCCCCGGCCTTCAGGGAACGCCTCGGCGATTTTGACGCCACCAACATCGGTGCAGTTTGTAATTAAAGCGCAAGAATATCTTTAAATGAAAACGAATACTCTACTGCTCCTTATGCATAACATTTCCTTTTAATTGCAACTTTACTCGTCCTTCCGCTTTCAGTAGTGTGTCATCGCGCATTTCGACTTCATCTTTGCAAGGACTGGGTTTTCATGTTTTCTGGGCTGTTAATCATTCTGGTTCCCCTGATTGTGGGTTACCTCATTCCGCTTCGCCAACAAGCTGCGTTAAAAGTTATTAATCAGCTATTAAGCTGGATGGTTTACCTTATTCTCTTTTTTATGGGTATCAGTCTGGCGTTTCTCGATAACCTCGCCAGTAACCTGTTGGCGATTCTGCATTATTCTGCCGTCAGTATTACCGTTATTTTACTGTGTAATATTGCCGCCCTGATGTGGCTGGAGCGAGGCCTGCCGTGGCGCAACCACCATCAGCAAGAAAAACTCCCGTCGCGTATTGCGATGGCGCTGGAGTCGCTAAAACTGTGCGGCGTAGTAGTGATTGGTTTTGCCATTGGTCTGAGTGGACTGGCTTTCTTACAACACGCGACCGAAGCCAGTGAATACACGTTAATTTTGCTACTTTTCCTCGTTGGTATTCAGTTGCGCAATAATGGCATGACCTTAAAGCAGATTGTCCTTAATCGCCGGGGAATGATTGTCGCCGTGGTGGTGGTTGTCAGTTCATTAATTGGTGGTTTAATTAACGCCTTTATTCTTGATCTCCCCATCAATACCGCGCTGGCAATGGCCTCCGGTTTCGGCTGGTATTCTCTTTCCGGTATTTTATTGACCGAATCTTTTGGTCCGGTAATCGGGAGCGCGGCGTTTTTTAATGATCTGGCCCGTGAACTGATTGCTATTATGTTGATCCCTGGGCTGATTCGCCGCAGCCGCTCTACTGCACTGGGCTTATGCGGTGCCACATCAATGGATTTCACCCTGCCCGTTCTTCAACGTACTGGCGGGCTGGATATGGTCCCGGCGGCAATTGTTCACGGTTTTATTCTTAGCCTGTTAGTGCCGATCCTCATCGCCTTTTTCTCTGCGTAATACCTCTCTGGCGGTAGATCCCTGCCGCCAAAATTGCGCTAAATCAATCTCCCTTAAAGTTGCATGAAAAATCCCTTTTATCCCCGCGTTAAGCGTCTTAACCTTAAACATGTATATTAAATATAACTTTAAAAGGTGTGATCATGTTTTGTGTGCAATGTGAACAAACTATCCGTACTCCGGCAGGAAACGGCTGCTCATACGCGCAGGGGATGTGTGGTAAAACGGCGGAAACTTCTGACCTTCAGGATTTACTCATCGCGGCGCTGCAAGGGCTTTCTGCCTGGGCGGTAAAAGCGCGTGAATACGGCATCATCAACCACGATGTTGACAGCTTCGCGCCACGTGCCTTTTTCTCAACCCTGACCAACGTTAACTTCGATTCTCCGCGTATTGTCGGCTACGCTCGTGAAGCGATTGCCCTGCGCGAGGCGCTGAAAGCGCAATGCCTGGCTGTAGATGCCAACGCGCGCGTCGATAACCCGATGGCTGACCTGCAACTGGTGAGCGACGATCTCGGCGAGCTGCAACGTCAGGCAGCAGAATTTACCCCTAACAAAGATAAAGCGGCGATTGGCGAAAACATTCTCGGCCTGCGTCTGCTGTGCCTGTATGGCCTGAAAGGTGCGGCGGCCTATATGGAACACGCGCATGTTCTCGGTCAATACGACAACGATATTTATGCCCAGTACCATAAAATCATGGCGTGGCTGGGGACCTGGCCTGCCGATATGAACGCGCTTCTTGAGTGTTCAATGGAAATCGGCCAGATGAACTTCAAAGTGATGAGCATTCTGGATGCAGGCGAAACCGGTAAATACGGTCACCCGACGCCAACCCAGGTCAACGTCAAAGCGACGGCGGGTAAATGCATTCTGATTTCCGGTCACGATCTCAAAGATCTCTACAACCTGCTGGAACAGACCGAAGGCACGGGCGTTAATGTCTACACCCACGGCGAAATGCTGCCTGCGCATGGCTACCCGGAGCTGCGTAAATTCAAGCATCTGGTCGGTAACTACGGCAGCGGCTGGCAGAATCAGCAAGTGGAGTTCGCTCGTTTCCCTGGCCCCATCGTGATGACCTCGAACTGCATCATCGACCCAACCGTAGGCGCTTATGACGATCGTATCTGGACCCGCAGCATTGTTGGCTGGCCTGGCGTGCGTCATCTGGACGGTGATGATTTCTCTGCGGTTATCACCCAGGCGCAACAGATGGCAGGCTTCCCGTACAGCGAAATTCCGCACCTTATCACCGTGGGTTTTGGTCGCCAGACGCTGCTTGGCGCTGCTGATACGCTGATTGATCTGGTGAGCCGTGAAAAACTGCGTCATATCTTCCTGCTTGGTGGCTGTGACGGCGCACGCGGCGAGCGCCACTACTTCACCGATTTCGCCACCAGCGTGCCGGATGACTGCCTGATCCTGACCCTCGCCTGTGGTAAATATCGCTTTAACAAACTTGAGTTTGGCGATATCGAAGGTCTGCCGCGTCTGGTAGATGCAGGTCAATGTAACGATGCTTACTCAGCGATTATTCTGGCTGTCACTCTGGCAGAGAAACTGGGCTGCGGTGTCAACGATCTGCCGCTGTCGCTGGTGCTCTCCTGGTTTGAACAGAAAGCGATCGTCATTCTGCTGACGCTGCTTTCTCTGGGCGTGAAAAATATCGTCACCGGCCCGACTGCACCTGGTTTCCTGACACCAGACCTGCTGGCGGTGCTGAACGAGAAATTCGGCCTGCGTTCTATCACCACTGTTGAAGAAGACATGAAGCAACTGTTGAGCGCGTAAGGAGTTTGTCGATGACGATGCCAACGAATCAATGCCCGTGGCGGATGCAGGTTCATCACATTACGCAAGAAACGCCGGATGTGTGGACGATTTCCCTGATTTGCCACGATTACTACCCATATCGCGCCGGGCAATATGCACTGGTCAGCGTGCGAAACTCAGCGGAAACGCTGCGTGCTTACACCATTTCCTCCACGCCAGGCGTGAGTGAATATATCACCCTGACCGTGCGGCGGATTGATGACGGTGTCGGCTCCCAGTGGCTGACGCGCGATGTAAAACGCGGTGATTATCTCTGGCTTTCGGACGCGATGGGGGAATTTACCTGCGACGATAAAGCAGAAGATAAATTCCTGTTGCTGGCGGCAGGCTGCGGCGTCACGCCGATTATGTCGATGCGTCGCTGGCTTGCGAAGAACCGTCCACAGGCCGATGTGCGGGTGATCTACAACGTGCGTACGCCGCAGGATGTTATTTTCGCCGATGAGTGGCGTAACTATCCGGTAACGCTGGTGGCAGAAAATAACGTTACCGAAGGCTTTATCGCTGGTCGTCTCACTCGCGAACTGCTGGCAGGTGTACCTGACTTAGCTTCACGTACCGTGATGACCTGCGGCCCGGCTCCGTATATGGATTGGGTAGAGCAGGAAGTGAAAGCGCTCGGCGTGACGCGTTTCTTTAAAGAGAAATTCTTCACCCCAGTAGCAGAAGCGGCGACCAGCGGTCTGAAATTCACCAAACTGCAACCGGCACGAGAATTTTACGCCCCGGTTGGCACCACGCTACTGGAGGCGCTGGAAAGCAATAACGTTCCGGTTGTCGCTGCCTGCCGTGCGGGTGTTTGCGGCTGCTGTAAGACAAAAGTGGTTTCCGGTGAATATACGGTGAGCAGCACAATGACGCTGACCGACGCCGAAATCGCTGAAGGTTACGTACTGGCCTGCTCCTGCCATCCGCAGGGGGATTTGGTTCTCGCATAATCGCCTTATGCCCGATGATATTCCTTTCATCGGGCTATTTAACCGTTAGTGCCTCCTTTCTCTCCCATCCCTTCCCCCTCCGTCAGATGAACTAAACTTGTTACCGTTATCACATTCAGGAGATGGAGAACCATGAAACAAACGGTTGCAGCTTATATCGCCAAAACACTCGAATCGGCAGGGGTGAAACGCATCTGGGGAGTCACAGGCGACTCTCTGAACGGTCTTAGTGACAGTCTTAATCGCATGGGCACCATCGAGTGGATGTCCACCCGCCACGAAGAAGTGGCGGCCTTTGCCGCTGGCGCTGAAGCACAACTTAGCGGAGAACTGGCGGTCTGTGCCGGATCGTGCGGCCCCGGCAACCTGCACTTAATCAACGGCCTGTTCGATTGCCACCGCAATCACGTTCCGGTACTGGCGATTGCCGCTCATATTCCCTCCAGCGAAATTGGCAGCGGCTATTTCCAGGAAACCCACCCACAAGAGCTATTCCGCGAATGTAGTCACTATTGCGAGCTGGTTTCCAGCCCGGAGCAGATCCCACAAGTGCTGGCAATTGCTATGCGCAAAGCAGTGCTTAACCGTGGCGTTTCCGTTGTTGTGTTACCGGGTGACGTGGCGTTAAAACCTGCGCCAGAAGGAGCAACTACCCACTGGTATCATGCGCCACAGCCAGTTGTGACGCCGGAAGAAGAAGAGTTACGCAAACTGGCGCAACTGCTGCGTTATTCCAGCAATATCGCCCTGATGTGTGGCAGCGGCTGCGCGGGGGCGCATAAAGAGTTAGTTGAGTTTGCCGGGAAAATTAAAGCACCTATTGTTCATGCCCTGCGCGGTAAAGAACATGTCGAATACGATAATCCGTATGATGTTGGAATGACCGGGTTAATCGGCTTCTCGTCAGGTTTTCACACTATGATGAATGCCGATACGTTAGTGCTGCTCGGCACGCAATTTCCCTACCGCGCCTTCTACCCGACCGATGCCAAAATCATTCAGATTGATATCAATCCAGCCAGCATCGGCGCGCATAGCAAGGTAGATATGGCGCTGGTCGGCGATATCAAATCAACCCTGCGTGCATTGCTGCCACTGGTGGAAGAAAAAGCCGATCGCAAATTTCTGGATAAAGCGCTGGAAGATTACCGCGATGCCCGCAAAGGGCTGGACGATTTAGCTAAACCGAGCGAGAAAGCCATTCACCCGCAATATCTGGCGCAGCAAATTAGTCATTTTGCCGCCGATGACGCAATCTTTACCTGTGACGTCGGCACGCCAACAGTATGGGCAGCGCGTTATCTAAAAATGAACGGCAAGCGTCGCCTGTTAGGTTCGTTTAACCACGGTTCGATGGCTAACGCCATGCCGCAGGCGCTGGGTGCGCAGGCGACAGAGCCAGAACGTCAGGTGGTCGCCATGTGCGGCGATGGCGGTTTTAGCATGTTGATGGGCGATTTCCTCTCAGTAGTGCAGATGAAACTGCCAGTGAAAATTGTCGTCTTTAACAACAGCGTGCTAGGCTTTGTGGCGATGGAGATGAAAGCTGGTGGCTATTTGACTGACGGCACCGAACTACACGACACAAACTTTGCCCGCATTGCCGAAGCGTGCGGCATTACGGGTATCCGTGTAGAAAAAGCGTCTGAAGTTGATGAAGCCCTGCAACGCGCCTTCTCCATCGACGGTCCGGTGCTGGTGGATGTGGTGGTCGCCAAAGAAGAGTTAGCCATTCCACCGCAGATCAAACTCGAACAGGCCAAAGGATTTAGCTTGTATATGTTGCGCGCAATCATCAGCGGACGCGGCGATGAAGTGATCGAACTGGCGAAAACGAACTGGCTAAGGTAAAAAGGGTGGCATTTCCCGTCATAATAAGGACATGCCATGATTGATTTACGCAGTGATACCGTTACCCGACCGAGCCGCGCCATGCTCGAAGCGATGATGGCCGCCCCGGTTGGGGACGACGTTTACGGAGACGACCCTACCGTTAATGCTCTGCAGGACTATGCAGCAGAGCTTTCCGGTAAAGAAGCCGCCATTTTTCTGCCTACCGGCACTCAGGCCAACCTGGTCGCTCTGCTCAGTCACTGCGAACGTGGCGAAGAGTATATTGTCGGTCAGGCCGCGCATAACTATCTGTTTGAAGCCGGTGGCGCAGCGGTGCTGGGCAGTATTCAGCCGCAACCCATCGACGCGGCTGCCGACGGCACGCTACCGCTGGATAAAGTGGCGATGAAAATCAAACCCGACGATATCCATTTCGCCCGCACCAAATTACTCAGTCTGGAAAACACCCACAACGGCAAAGTGCTGCCGCGTGAATACCTGAAAGAAGCATGGGAATTTACCCGCGAGCGCAATCTGGCGCTGCATGTTGACGGTGCGCGCATCTTTAATGCCGTGGTGGCTTACGGCTGCGAACTGAAAGAGATCACGCAATATTGTGATTCGTTCACCATTTGCCTGTCGAAAGGTCTTGGGACGCCAGTCGGTTCATTACTCGTCGGTAATCGTGATTACATTAAACGTGCCATCCGCTGGCGGAAAATGGCCGGTGGCGGGATGCGTCAGTCCGGGATTCTGGCTGCCGCCGGGATGTATGCCCTGAAAAATAACGTCGCACGGTTGCAGGAAGATCACGACAACGCCGCCTGGATGGCGGAGCAACTGCGTGAAGCAGGCGCGGATGTGATGCGTCAGGACACTAATATGCTGTTTGTTCGCGTCGGGGAAGAAAATGCTGCCGCGTTAGGCGAATACATGAAAGCGAGAAACGTGCTGATTAACGCCTCGCCGATTGTCCGCCTGGTGACGCATCTTGACGTCTCGCGCGAACAACTGGCGGAAGTCGCCGCCCACTGGCGCGCATTCCTGGCGCGTTAAGGAGAGAGACGTGCCGCAACGCATTTTAGTTCTCGGTGCCAGTGGCTACATTGGTCAGCATCTGGTGCGCACACTCAGCCAGCAAGGGCATCAGATCCTGGCGGCGGCACGTCATGTCGACAGGCTTGCAAAGCTGCAACTGGCAAACGTCAGTTGCCATAAAGTCGATCTCAGCTGGCCGGATAACCTTCCGGCCCTGTTGCAGGATATCGATACCGTCTATTTTCTGGTGCACAGCATGGGCGAAGGCGGCGATTTTATCGCTCAGGAGCGCCAGGTGGCTCTCAACGTCCGCGATGCGCTACGTGAAGTACCAGTTAAGCAATTAATCTTTCTCAGTTCGTTGCAGGCCCCGCCACATGAGCAGTCGGATCATCTGCGTGCTCGTCAGGCTACGGCGGACATTCTTCGTGAAGCGAATGTACCTGTGACCGAACTTCGGGCCGGAATTATCGTTGGCGCAGGTTCAGCGGCGTTCGAAGTCATGCGCGATATGGTCTACAACCTGCCAGTGTTAACGCCGCCACGCTGGGTACGTTCACGCACCACGCCCATCGCGCTGGAAAACTTGCTGCACTATCTGGTGGCGTTGTTAGATCATCCGGCCAGCGAACACCGCATCTTCGAAGCCGCCGGACCAGAGGTGCTCAGTTATCAGCAACAGTTTGAACATTTTATGGCGGTGAGCGGTAAGCGCCGCTGGTTGATCCCCATCCCCCTCCCCACCCGCTGGATTTCGGTGTGGTTTCTCAATGTGATTACTTCCGTACCGCCCACCACCGCCAGGGCGTTGATTCAGGGGCTGAAACACGATCTGCTGGCGGATGATACCGCGCTACGTGCACTCATCCCACAACGGCTGATCGCTTTCGATGACGCGGTACGTAGCACGTTGAAAGAGGAAGAAAAACTGGTCAACTCCAGCGACTGGGGCTACGACGCTCAGGCCTTTGCCCGCTGGCGACCGGAGTACGGTTATTTCGCCAAACAGGCGGGGTTTACCGTTAAAACGTCCGCCAGCCTTGCGGCTTTATGGCAGGTGGTGAACCAAATCGGCGGTAAAGAGCGTTATTTCTTTGGCAATATTTTGTGGCAGACACGGGCGTTGATGGACCGCGCGATCGGTCATAAGCTGGCGAAAGGCCGCCCGGAGCGCGAATATTTACAGACCGGCGATGCGGTGGATAGCTGGAAAGTGATTGTCGTTGAACCGAAAAAGCAACTTACGTTGTTATTTGGCATGAAAGCGCCGGGGCTGGGACGACTGTGTTTTACCCTGGAAGATAAAGGTGACTATCGTACTATTGATGTCCGCGCTTTCTGGCATCCGCACGGTATGCCGGGGCTGTTTTACTGGTTATTGATGATCCCCGCGCATCTGTTTATTTTTCGCGGAATGGCAAAACAAATCGCCAGACTGGCAGAACAAAGCACAGATTAATCGACAAAACCTGCGTTATTCTTTCATGTTTCCCATTGCATCATGGGGGAAATCACGGAAGAATGCGCACGTCATTTTCTCAACAACAGTGGATTGATATGAAGGTACTGGTTACCGGCGCCACCAGCGGCTTAGGTCGAAACGCGGTAGAGTTTTTATGCCAGAAAGGCATCAGCGTGCGAGCGACCGGTCGCAACGAGGCAATGGGTAAATTGCTGGAAAAAATGGGCGCAGAGTTTGTTCCGGCGGATCTGACCGAGCTGGTTTCATCACAAGCTAAAGTGATGCTCGCGGGCATTGATACGCTGTGGCACTGCTCCAGCTTTACCTCACCCTGGGGGACACAACAGGCTTTCGATCTGGCTAACGTTCGCGCCACTCGCCGCCTGGGTGAATGGGCTGTCGCCTGGGGTGTGCGTAACTTTATTCATATCTCTTCCCCCTCCCTGTACTTCGATTATCACCACCATCGCGATATTAAAGAAGATTTTCGCCCTCACCGCTTCGCCAACGAGTTTGCCCGCAGCAAAGCAGCCAGCGAAGAAGTGATCAATATGCTTTCGCAGGCGAATCCACAAACGCGCTTTACTATTCTGCGCCCACAAAGTCTGTTCGGACCGCACGATAAAGTCTTTATTCCCCGTCTGGCGCATATGATGCACCACTACGGCAGTATTCTGTTACCGCATGGCGGCAGTGCGCTGGTCGATATGACCTACTATGAAAATGCCGTGCACGCAATGTGGCTGGCAAGCCAGGAAGCCTGCGATAAGCTACCTTCCGGGCGTGTGTACAACATCACCAACGGCGAGCATCGCACACTGCGCAGCATCGTGCAGAAGCTGATCGACGAGTTGAATATTGACTGTCGTATTCGTTCCGTCCCCTACCCGATGCTGGATATGATCGCCCGCAGCATGGAGCGTTTAGGCCGCAAGTCAGCAAAAGAGCCGCCGCTGACCCACTACGGCGTCTCCAAGTTGAATTTTGACTTTACGCTGGATATTACGCGTGCGCAGGAAGAGTTAGGTTATCAGCCGGTCATCACCCTGGATGAAGGTATCGAGAAAACTGCCGCCTGGCTACGCGACCACGGAAAACTGCCGCGCTAATCCTGCCCGTATTTCTCCAGCAATGCTTCGGCAATCGCCTGAGTTTCTGCATCCGCTTCGCCGTTATATAACGTCGGGCGGAAATGCATCTGGAATGCCATAATCACGCGCCGCTGCTCGCGCGGTGTCATATCAGGTTTAACGTCATAACCGTAGCGCGCCAAAAGCTCCAGCAATGACGCGGTATCTACCGGTGTGTGCGGCGCGCGCCCGGCAAGGTAAAAGTTAACCCGCTGCGCATCCGGCCAGGCACCAATCCCCTGCTGCGCCAGTTGCTGCCAGGGAAATAATGGCCCCGGATCGTCTTTGCGCTGCGGTGCGATATCCGCATGTGCCACTACGTTTTCCGGCTTGATGTGATAACGGGCAATAATATCTTTCGCCAGTGGAATAAGCGCCTGAATCTGTGCCGGTTCAAACGGGGCAAAATATTTCACTCCGGCCGATTTTTGCCAGCCACGGTTTTCCAGCTCAATGCCAATAGAGGTGTCGTTAAGGCGCGTTGCCCCGCGCCAGGCGCTAATCCCCGCATGCCAGGCCAGTTCTTGTTCCGGCACCAGTTGCCAGATGCGCGGTTTACCGTTGTATCGCGGTGGTACCGCAGGGACCAGATAATGCGAGCTGACCTGCTTATCGGTCAGTGTCGCCAGCGAGCTATCAAAATCATCTGCGGTGTAGTGGATCACCAGCACTTTAATGCGCGGATACGCCGCCTGCGCCTGGCGTCGGGTATCAAGCTGATATCCCTCTTTCTCGACAATGCCTTTTTCGCCTGCACACCCTGCCAATAACAGAGCGGCAGCGACCAGCCAGAAGACTCTTCTCATCGACGCGTTTTCACCGCCGTACCGCTGACGCTAACCATCAGCATACTGCCGTTTTGCCCGACCGTTTCGTAGTCGATATCAATACCGACGACGGCATCGGCCCCCAGCGCCCGCGCCTGGGAGCCTAATTCCTCAAAGGCGATCTCCCGTGCTTTACGCAGTTCTTTTTCATACGCACCGGAACGTCCGCCAACGATATCGCGGATACCGGCAAAGAAATCACGGAAAATATTGGCACCTAAAATCGCTTCGCCGGTCACCACACCGCAATATTCAACGATGGTCTGGCCTTCCAGAGTTGGGGTTGTAGAAAATTGCATGATCGATCTCCTTGTTTGCTAAGCCTTCGATCTCAAAAGCATTATCAGACTGATACGCTATTATTGAAAGGATATCATTATTATCGTAGAACGCTTTCAGAGCGATCGCTTATAAGGAAATCATTATGCGCTACAGCAAATTGACAATGCTTATCCCCTGCGCACTGCTCCTCAGTGCCTGCACCACAGTCACTCCAGCTTATAAAGATAACGGCACACGCAGTGGTCCTTGCGTTGAAGGAGGCCCGGATAACGTGGCCCAGCAATTTTATGACTACCGCATTTTGCACCGCAGCAACGACATCACCGCCTTGCGCCCTTATCTGAGCGACAAACTGGCGACACTGCTTAGCGATGCCTCCCGGGATAATAACCATCGGGAACTACTGACCAACGATCCATTCTCCAGTCGAACCACCTTGCCAGACAGCGCCCACGTTGCCAGTGCATCGACTATCCCTAATCGTGATGCCCGTAACATTCCTTTGCGCGTGGATCTTAAACAGGGTGACCAGAGCTGGCAGGATGAAGTGTTAATGATTCAGGAAGGCCAGTGTTGGGTCATCGACGATGTGCGTTACTTAGGCGGTAGCGTTCATGCCACGGCGGGTACGCTCCGTCAGTCCATCGAGAATCGCTAACGCCTTGATCAACCAATAAACCCCGTAAATTGTCCGGCATTTCGTGAGGAATGCCGACATTTATGCTCGCCGACCACCGCCCCCGTTATTTTGTGCTATGTTTATTGAATAATGCGCTTTGCTTTTAACTTTTAAAGCAGAAATATTGCATAATTATTCTGTCAAAGGTACTATCTTCGACCTCAATAGCTATCAGACTGCCAGTATACGAGTGTCAATGAGTATTCAATTAAACGGCATTAATTGCTTCTACGGCGCGCATCAGGCGCTGTTCGATATCACGCTGGATTGCCCACAGGGCGAAACGCTGGTGTTACTTGGCCCCAGCGGCGCGGGTAAAAGCTCGCTGCTGCGTGTACTCAATCTGCTTGAGATGCCGCGCTCCGGTACGCTCAACATTGCAGGCAACCATTTCGATTTCACCAAAACACCCTCTGACAAAGCGATTCGCGATTTGCGTCGTAACGTTGGCATGGTGTTTCAGCAATACAACCTGTGGCCGCATCTGACCGTGCAGCAAAACCTGATTGAAGCGCCCTGCCGTGTACTGGGGTTGAGTAAAGATCAGGCGCTGGCCCGTGCAGAAAAACTGCTGGAACGTCTGCGTCTCAAACCTTATAGCGATCGTTACCCGCTGCATCTTTCTGGTGGTCAGCAGCAGCGTGTTGCTATTGCCCGTGCGTTGATGATGGAACCGCAGGTACTGCTGTTCGATGAACCGACCGCCGCACTGGACCCGGAAATTACGGCACAAATCGTCAGCATCATTCGTGAGCTGGCAGAAACGAATATTACCCAGGTGATCGTCACCCACGAAGTTGAAGTGGCGCGTAAAACCGCCAGCCGAGTGGTGTATATGGAAAATGGTCATATCGTAGAACAAGGCGACGCGAGCTGCTTTACCGAGCCGCAAACCGAAGCATTTAAAAACTATCTCTCTCACTAAGATTCGGGATAACAACAATGAAAAAAGTTCTGATTGCCGCGTTAATTGCAGGTTTTAGTCTTTCCGCCACAGCTGCCGAAACCATTCGTTTTGCTACCGAAGCCTCCTATCCTCCGTTTGAATCGATTGATGCAAACAACCAGATCGTTGGTTTTGACGTCGACCTGGCACAAGCGCTGTGTAAAGAGATTGATGCAACCTGCACTTTCTCTAACCAGGCGTTTGACAGCCTGATCCCAAGCCTGAAATTCCGTCGCGTAGAAGCCGTGATGGCGGGCATGGATATCACTCCGGAGCGTGAAAAGCAGGTGCTGTTTACCACCCCGTACTATGACAACTCTGCCCTGTTTGTGGGTCAGCAAGGCAAATACACCAGTGTTGATCAGCTGAAAGGCAAAAAAGTCGGCGTACAGAACGGGACGACACACCAGAAATTCATTATGGATAAGCACCCGGAAATCACTACCGTTCCGTATGACAGCTACCAGAACGCAAAACTGGATCTGCAAAACGGGCGTATCGACGGCGTCTTCGGTGACACCGCAGTGGTCACTGAGTGGCTGAAAGATAACCCGAAACTGGCGGCGGTGGGCGACAAAGTGACCGATAAAGATTACTTCGGCACTGGCCTCGGCATCGCGGTACGTCAGGGCAACACTGAGCTGCAGCAGAAACTCAACACTGCGCTGGAAAAAGTGAAGAAAGATGGCACTTACGAAACCATCTACAACAAATGGTTCCAGAAGTAATTCCTGATGAATGAATTTTTTCCTTTAGCAAGCGCCGCCGGGATGACCGTCGGCCTTGCCGTTTGTGCATTGATTGTCGGGCTGGCGCTGGCGATGTTCTTTGCGGTATGGGAGTCGGCAAAATGGCGTCCTGTCGCGTGGGCAGGTTCAGCGCTGGTAACCATTCTGCGTGGCCTGCCAGAAATTCTGGTGGTGCTGTTTATCTATTTTGGCTCCTCGCAGCTGCTGCTGACGCTTTCGGATGGCTTCACTATCAATCTTGGGTTCGTGCAGATCCCAGTGCAGATGGACATTGAGAACTTCGACGTTAGCCCGTTCCTTTGTGGTGTCATCGCTCTGTCACTGCTGTATGCCGCCTATGCCTCGCAAACGCTTCGGGGCGCGTTGAAAGCGGTGCCGGTGGGTCAGTGGGAGTCTGGTCAGGCGCTGGGGCTGTCGAAATCGGCTATCTTTTTCCGTCTGGTGATGCCGCAGATGTGGCGTCATGCGCTGCCTGGCCTCGGTAACCAGTGGCTGGTGCTGCTGAAAGATACCGCGCTGGTCAGTTTGATTAGTGTGAATGATTTAATGCTGCAAACAAAAAGCATCGCTACTCGTACCCAGGAACCATTTACCTGGTACATTGTGGCGGCGGCGATTTACCTGGTGATCACCCTGCTCAGTCAGTACATTCTCAAACGCATTGACCTGCGCGCGACACGTTTTGAGCGGAGGCCCAGCTAATGTTTGAGTATTTACCCGAACTGATGAAAGGGCTACACACCAGCCTGACGCTAACCGTTGCCTCGCTGATTGTGGCACTGATTCTGGCATTGATTTTTACCATCATCCTGACGCTGAAAACGCCGGTGCTGGTGTGGCTGGTGCGGGGTTATATCACGCTGTTTACCGGTACGCCGCTGCTGGTGCAGATCTTCCTGATTTATTACGGGCCGGGCCAGTTTCCGACTTTGCAGGAGTATCCGGCACTGTGGCATTTGTTGTCAGAACCGTGGTTATGTGCGCTGATTGCGTTGTCGCTGAATAGTGCGGCGTATACCACGCAGCTGTTTTACGGTGCAATTCGTGCGATCCCGGAAGGTCAGTGGCAGTCCTGTAGCGCCCTGGGAATGAGCAAAAAAGATACGCTGGCGATCCTGCTGCCGTATGCCTTTAAACGCTCGCTCTCTTCTTATTCCAACGAAGTGGTGCTGGTATTCAAAAGTACCTCTCTGGCATACACCATTACGCTGATGGAAGTGATGGGATACAGCCAGTTGTTGTACGGACGCACCTACGATGTAATGGTGTTCGGTGCGGCAGGGATTATTTACCTGGTCGTTAACGGCCTGCTGACGCTGATGATGCGTCTGATCGAGCGCAAAGCGCTGGCATTCGAACGGCGAAATTAATGTGGCTGCGTACATTCGCCGGGGGGTTTTGTAGGTCTGATAAGACGCGCCAGCGTCGCATCAGACATCAGCACGGTGCCTGTGCCGGATGCGGCGGGGACGCCTTATCCGGCCTACATAGTGCATAAATTCTTATAATGAAGACGGACAACCCACTAAGTTGTCCGTCTTTTTTATTTCATTTAAATTATTTAATCATGTTTATTGCATATAAATTCACTTGATGGCATTGTTATCCCATGCCGCAGACACGGCCAAAAATCATAAGATTGACAGACGGGAGTTCCATCATGAAAAAGTTAGTTCTTGCCGCTTTACTTGCTTCCTTTACTTTCGGTGCTTCTGCCGCAGAGAAAATCAATTTTGGCGTTTCAGCCACCTATCCACCCTTTGAATCTATAGGTGCTAATAATGAGATTGTCGGCTTTGATATCGATCTGGCAAAAGCCTTGTGCAAACAAATGCAGGCAGAATGTACTTTTACTAATCACGCGTTCGACAGCCTGATCCCGTCCCTGAAATTCAGAAAATATGACGCCGTAATCTCCGGTATGGATATCACCCCGGAGCGTAGCAAACAGGTATCGTTTACCACGCCCTACTATGAAAACTCAGCCGTCGTGATTGCCAAAAAAGATACCTACAAAACGTTTGCCGATCTGAAAGGCAAACGTATTGGGATGGAAAACGGTACTACGCACCAGAAATATATTCAGGATCAGCACCCGGAAGTGAAAACTGTCTCTTATGACAGTTATCAGAATGCCTTTATCGATCTGAAAAATGGTCGTATTGATGGGGTATTTGGTGACACAGCGGTGGTAAACGAATGGCTGAAAACCAATCCACAACTTGGTGTTGCTACTGAGAAAGTGACCGATCCGCAATATTTTGGCACCGGCCTGGGCATCGCTGTACGTCCGGATAACAAAGCCCTGCTGGAAAAACTGAATAACGCGCTGGCAGCAATTAAAGCTGACGGTACTTATCAAAAAATCAGTGACCAGTGGTTCCCACAGTAAGATTCAGAAAGCCGCAACCGCGGCTTGAGACTGATGACAAAGGTAAAATTGCCTGATGCGCTACGCTTATCAGGCCTACATGGCCCATGCAATGTATTGAATTTGCACGCTTTTGTAGGCCGGATAAGGCGTTTACGCCGCATCCGGCATAAACAACGCGCACTTTGTCAGCAATCTGAAGCCGCACATGCGGCTTTTTTATTGCTTCACCAGCAGCGTCAGCACTTCATAGTGCGCGGTATGCGGGAACATATCGAAAAGCTGCACCCGTTCAATACGAAACCCAGGCAGTTCGCGGATATCTTTCGCCATGGTTTGGGCGTTACAGCTGGAGTAGATGATAAAACGCGGTGCCATCGTTGAGAGATAATCACACAGCGGTTTACCAATGCCGCGGCGCGGCGGGTTAACCAGCACCAGCTCCGGCACCTCCCCCTGAGCAGTGGCAAACTGAGTGGAGTCCAGCGCCTGAAATTGCAAACGCGTTAAGCCCAGTTCAGCGGCTGACTGCTTTGCACAGGCAATGGCCTCTGGCGCAATTTCGATCCCGGTTAACTGCATGTCAGGCGTCGCGCAGTGTAAACCAAAGCCCCCCACGCCACAGAACAGATCCCACATATGTTTAACCGGCAGCTGTCGTACCCAGTCGCGCGCGGTAGCGTACAGCTGGCTGGCGACCGCCGGATTAGTCTGGAAGAAACTTTGCGGACGGACCCACAGCGGCACATCGTTAAAACGCTCCGCCAGTGCCTGTTGTTCGGTCAGGTAGATCTCCGTCTCCCCTTCCATAATCGCCATATGTACCGGCTGAATATTGACGGTAATAACTTTTAGCTGCGGTAGTTGTTCCTGTAACCACGGTAGCGCCTTACGCAGTTGCGCCAGTTTGGTTTCGGAACGCAACACAAAACGCAGCATCATGCCGCCATCGCTCTGGCTTTCAGTCAGCAAAATGTATTTCAGTTCGCCACGCTTACGCGCCACGTTGTAGGGCGTTAACCCCGCTCGGGCGATAAACGGTTTTAGCGCCGCAAAAACGGGCGCAAATGAGGCAGGATAAAGCGGGCAGTCACAAAGGTCTTCCGGTGTGCCGTCTCGATGCAGCATACCGAGCAGTGGTTTTTCAACGCTACCACTCACCACCATTTTGGCTTTATTACGAAACCCTTGTTCCGGGCCTGACACCGGCGCGCACCATTCCTCAACCGGAAAGTCGGCGAGCAGATTTTTAAGATCGGCGGTTTTAGCGGAGAGTTGCTCTGGAATCGGCTGCGTTATCCACTGACAGGAACGACAGCGACCCGCGTCGTAAAGTGCGCACTGCATACATTGACCTTCACATCATCAGGGGCGACGATTATACACATTATTGCAACTGGAAGAACCGCCGACTGGTCGAGGGAACGAACAGCAGCATCAGGATGAGCATATCCGGCAGCTTCTGCAGCATCAGGCTATGGAAGATTTCACGTTTTGATTCACCGGGAATGCTGAACAGCTCCGGATAACCATACCCCAGCGAAGCCGCCCACAAGTAACTTGCGGCGGTGATTTGTGTCAGCAGATATAGCCAGCGCGCCCAGCGACGCCCTTTCACCAGTGAAAACGCACACCAGATCTCGATAAAAACCAGCACCAGACTGCTTAAAAAGACCAGCGTTAAGCTCCAGGTTTGTACGCTGCGATGAATGAACTCGCCAATACCGCGCACGCCCAGCGTATTGAAAATCATCAGCACGTCGAGGCCACGGATCATAATAATGGCGAGCGCCGCTACCTGCACCAGCGCAGGCACATTCAGGCGAGCATGAGATGAAGATGTTTTCTTAAAAAATCCCAACGTTTCGTCTTCCATGAAAACAATGCCGCGGCATGCGCGGCATTATGTAGCCAGGTTGGCAAATTTTAGTGTCTTCAGCCACGTCTTGCACGCTGGATATCGCGTATCCGCTGTTTTTCTGCGCGAGCCATCAGATACCAGGCGATAAATCCGACAATTCCGACCGCACCGAGAATTAACGTTGCAAGGGCGTTGATTTCCGGATTCACCCCCATCCGCACGCTGGAAAAGACCAGCATCGGTAACGTGGTGGCTCCCGGCCCAGAAACAAAGCTGGCGATCACCAGATCATCAAGCGACAAAGTAAAAGCCAGTAACCAGCCAGAAATGATCGCGGGCATGATCATCGGTAGCGTAATGACGAAAAATACTTTCAGCGGCGTCGCACCGAGATCCATCGCTGCTTCTTCTATCGAGCTATCCAGTTCCCGCAGACGCGACGAAATAACGACTGCCACATAAGCCGTACAGAACGTGACATGCGCCAGCCAGATGGTAAGCATCCCGCGGTCCGCAGGCCAGCCAATGGCATGAGCAAGCGCGACGAATAACAACAACAGCGACAAGCCCGTGATGACATCTGGCATCACCAGCGGCGCGGTGATCATAAAGGCAAAGCCATTTGATCCGCGAAACCTGCCAAAGCGCACCAGCACCACCGCCGCAATAGTCCCGAGGATCGCCGCCGCCGTTGCCGCACAGGCAGCAATTGTCAGGCTTAAACCAACCGCACTCATCATCGCGTCATCGCGCAATAACTCACCATACCAGCGCGTTGACCAGCCGGCCCACACCGTCACCAGTTTCGAGCTGTTGAATGAATAGATCACCAGCATCAGCATTGGCGCGTAGAGAAAGGTGAAGCCCAACAGCAAAATCACAATCCGCCAGGGCGAACGAACTACCGGTAAATTATTCATCCGTGTTCTCCCACGCTTTTTTGCTGGTGTTTGTGAAACCACATTATCGGCACAATTAGCAGCAGCAACATGATGATCGCTACCGCCGAGGCCACCGGCCAGTCGCGGTTGTTAAAGAACTCCTGCCACAGCACGCGCCCGATCATGATGCTGTCCGGGCCACCGAGCAGTTCCGGGATCACAAACTCGCCCACAGCCGGGATAAACACCAGCATCGATCCGGCAATAATCCCACCTTTAGTCAGCGGCACGATCACAGTAAAGAACGTTTTCAGCGGTCGTGCACCGAGATCCAGCGCTGCTTCCACCAGCGAATAATCAATACGAATCAACGCGGTATAAATCGGCAGTACCATAAACGGCACGTAAGCGTAAACAATGCCGATATAAACGGCCAGATTGGTATGCAGAATGGTCAGCGGTTGATCGATAACCCCCAGCCACAGCAGAAAATTATTCAGCACACCGTTGTTTTTTAATATTCCCATCCAGGCATAAACGCGGATCAGAAACGAGGTCCACGACGGCAGGATCACCAGTAGTAATAAAATATTACGGGTCGAAGGCTTACTGTGCGCCACCGCCCACGCCAGCGGATAGCCGATCAGTAAACAGCAAATAGTCGAAATCGCCGCCACCTGTAACGACTGGAGATAAGCATCAAAATAGAGCGGATCGTCGGTCAGTTGCAGAAAATTACCGAGATTAAGAGTGATGGAAAGTTGCCCGTCAGCCCACTCCATCAGCTCGGTATAAGGTGGAATAGCGCGCGCCATCTCTCCCAGGCTTATTTTAAAGACAATCAGAAATGGCAGCAGAAACAGCAAGATCAACCAGATATATGGCAACGCAATGACCAGTTTGCGCCCATGCTTCATTTGCAGCTGCGACAACCACAGCTTAAATCCGCCCGGCGGTTTCGACTGGGCAGCAGGTTCAAGTGTACTCATCTTTGCTCCTTAAACCGTCAGCACCACACAGCTGTCCACTTCCCAGCACAAACGCACTTCGTCGCCCCAGGTCGGTAACCCTTTACGATGACGATGGGCGTTTTGTAGCTGGGCGCTGATCATCTGCCCACTTTTCAGTCGAACGTGATACACCGAAAGATCGCCGAGATAGGCAATGTGTATCACCTCCCCCACCGCGAAGTTACAACCATTGGCGGGCGGCTCTTCGCAAAGCATGATTTTTTCCGGGCGCAGCGCTACGTGTACCGGCACGTTATCGACCACTGAAGCATCCGCATCGACTTTCAGTGGATGCACCAGCCCCGGCGAATCAAGCACCAAGCCATCTTCCTGACGCTCTTTGAGTACACCTTCAAAGACATTAACCGAACCGATAAATTCAGCGCTGTAGCGGGTAGTTGGATGCTCGTAGATCTCTTCCGGCTCGCCAATCTGGACAATTTTCCCGCGATTCATAATGGCGATACGCCCCGCCATGGTCATCGCCTCTTCCTGATCGTGGGTGACCATCACACAAGTCACACCGACGCGCTCCAGAATATCCACCACTTCAAGCTGCATCCGGTCACGCAGCTTTTTATCCAGCGCGCCCATCGGCTCATCGAGCAGTAATAGTTTCGGGCGTTTGGCAAGGCTTCGGGCCAGGGCCACACGCTGTCGCTGACCACCGGAAAGCTGATGCGGTTTGCGTTTGGCGAACTCCTGCATGTGCACCAGGCCGAGCATCTCATTGACCCGACTGGCAATTTCCGCTTTCGGTAGTTTGTCCTGTTTCAGGCCAAAAGCGATGTTCTGTTCCACGGTCATATGCGGAAACAGCGCGTAAGACTGAAACATCATATTGATGGGGCGCAGGTAAGGCGGAACCTGTGACAAATCGACGCCATCAAGCATTATCTGTCCGGCAGAAGGTTGTTCGAAACCTGCCAGCATACGCAGCAGCGTGGACTTGCCACAGCCGGATGCGCCCAGCAGCGCGAAGATTTCACCTTTGTAGATAGTCAGGCTGACATCATCCACCGCATGTTGACCATCGTAGGATTTGGTGAGGTTGCGGATTTCTAATAGCGGCGTCAGCGCCTTACGGGTTTTCGCCTGCGGGCGAGGGATAGCGTCATTCACGGCTGCTCTCCGGCATTGAATGTGTGCAAGCGCACCATGATGGTGCGAATTGCCGGCGTGTGTGGTGCACCCGTCCGGCATCTACGACTGCGGATTATTTTCCGCTCTTCACTTTGGTCCACGCGCGGGTGCGCACACGGTCGATTTTCGGGTCCTGCACTTTCAGAGTGAACAGCTTCGCACGGACATCCGCAGGCGGATAAATACCCGGGTTATCACGAACTTCCGCACTCACCAGCGGCGTGGCTGCTTTATTGGCGTTAGCATAGAACACATGGTCAGAGATATGTGCCACCACATCCGGACGCAGCAGGTAATTCAGGAACTGATAGGCTTCGTCTTTATTTTTGGCATCGGCAGGCATGGCGAATACATCAAAGAACGCCATCGCCCCTTCTTTTGGAATCGAGAACGAGACATTCACGCCATTCTTCGCTTCCTTCGCGCGGTTTGACGCCTGCCAGACATCACCTGCCCAACCAATCGCCACGCAGATGTCACCATTCGCCAGGTCATTAATATATTGAGATGAATGGAAATAACGAATGTTCGGGCGCAGCTTTAACAGCAGATCGGTAGCAGGTCCGGTGTAATCATCCGCTTTAGTGCTGTTGGGATCTTTGCCGAGATAATTCAGCACGGTAGCAAAAACTTCTTCTGGCGCATCGAGGAAAGAGACACCGCAGCTTTTCAGTTTTTCCAGATTTTCAGGCTTGAGGATCAAGTCCCAGCTATCGACGGGCGCGTTTTCGCCCAGCACCGCTTTGACTTTATCGACGTTATAGCCAATCCCGGTCGTCGCCCACATATAGGGCATAGCAAATTTATTGTCGGGATCGTGTTTGGCGACCAACTTCAGCAGTTCCGGGTCGAGATTCTTCCACTCCGGCAATTTGCTTTTATCCAGCGGCTGGAAAACTCCCGCTGTCAGCTGGCGTTCAAGAAAGCTTGCTGACGGCACCACCAGGTCAAAGCCGGTGCTCCCGGCCATTAATTTGCCTTCCAGTACTTCGTTAGAGTCGAAAACATCGTAGACGACTTTAATACCGGTTTCTTTTTCAAAGTTAGCCACCGTGTCGGGGGCGATATAATCAGACCAGTTATAAATGTGGAGTGTTTTTTGTTCAGCCGCGAGCGTGCCGACAGAGACGGCCATCAGAGCACCCGCAACCAGACCCGAAAGCCATTTTTTATTTAAGGCGGTCATATCTCTTTCCTTCTGAAAGTTCGTTAACAAACGAACAAAAGTTGTCACACTGAAAGATATGCAATAAACGTGCATATTTTTTATCGGCGCGGTGTAAGAAAAGAGAACTCTCTCCCGGCCAGCACTGCTCGCTATATAAAAGCATCGCAAGAATAACTTTAGCCAGGGTTTGAGACTATAGCTCGGATTAAAAAACGGTATTTAACAAATTTTTATGCGTATTTGCTCTATGTGATAAAGCCAAATCGACACAAGAGAAGTGAAATAATCTTTAAGAAAAGGTTAAAAACAGCAGATAATTTTGCAGCGCGCAGCCACTGCACCAGCGACTGCGTGCTCGAAAGGAGTTATCAGTGGAGGAAATAGTTTTCGGTAACGTTGTTTTGCCCTTCATCGTCAGTCGGTAACAGCAGTTGATGGGCATTAGCTTCAAGAATGACCATCGAAATCTGCTCTTCGCTCTGACGCACGAACCATGCAAACTGCTCATAGGTTACGCCCTGCATAACGGATAAAGACTGGCAAACCACCAGCTTTGGCAGATTATCATCCTGCATATCAAGAAATGCTTTCACGGTCAGCGAACTGGCATTGATGGCAGATAAATCCGCCGCCAGCGGCAATACGGCTGAAGGTCGGACTTCCGCCATGGCAGAAAACAGGATCGTGTTATCGATCAGATCGATTTTGGCATCAAAGACACCGTCGAAATTCTGCATATGGGGCAGATGCAGAGCCTGACAGTTATCACATTCAAAAAAACTCATCCCCAGGTCATCGAGCCATTGACGCAGCGTATCCAGACCAGGAACGACCAGCGATGTCATAATTTTGTACAACCTCTTTCGATAAAAAGACCGGCACAGCTTACGCAAAAAGCGCAGGCAAAACCATGATCAGTAATGTGATTGCGACTAACCACCCGTTTTCAGGCAATATTCTGTCGTAGCGTGGCGTTCGATCCAGCGGATCATTTTACCCGCGATGTCGATACCAGTGGTTTTTTCTATTCCTTCCAGCCCCGGCGACGCATTCACTTCCATCACCAACGGCCCGCGATTAGCACGCAGAATATCCACACCAGCAACGTCCAGCGCCATCGTTCGCGCGGCTTTTATCGCGATTTCACGCTCCTGTGGTGTGATACTGGCGACGCTTGCCGCGCCGCCACGATGCAAATTGGAACGAAAATCGCCCTCTTTCGCCCGCCGTTCAATCGCAGCGACCACTTCATCGCCAACAACCAGACAGCGGATATCGCACCCTTGCGCCTCTTTGATATATTCCTGCACCAGAATATGCGCGTTCAGACCGCGGAAAGCGTCAATCACGCTTTCCGCCGCCTGACGCGTCTCCGCCAGCACGACGCCAATTCCCTGCGTGCCTTCAACCAACTTGACCACCAGCGGCGCACCACCGACCATGTCGATTAAATCGCTGGTATCATCCGGCGAATGCGCAATGCCCGTGACAGGCAGGTCGATGCCCTGACGCGCCAGCAGTTGCATGGAACGCAATTTGTCACGCGCCCGGGCAATGGCGACCGACTCATTGAGCGGATAGCTCCCCAGCATCTCGAACTGGCGCAGTGCCGCCGTCCCATAAAAGGTAATGGCGGTGCCAATACGCGGGATCACTGCGTCAAAATGGGGTAACTTGCGGCCTTTGTAGTGAATAGAAGACGCCGCAGGATTTATGTTCATGTAGCAAGAAAGCGGATCAAGAATTTCAACCAGGTGACCGCGCTGTATAGCGGCTTCACGCAGCCGCTTACACGAATAGAGCGTTCCATCCCGGGACAATATGGCAATTTTCACCCTGCACCTCTCTGTCAGACCTGGTCAAAAGCCCGCGTATCATACATCGACGTGGCGGTTTTAGCGCGTCGCCCAACCCTGTTTGTGCAAATAATCCAGAATAAATGGGCGGCTTTCTTTAATGATTGTTCGGCGGATATGATCGCTCCAGGTATCCCGGCGATTATTGCTGCCACGGGTGAGGTAATATTCAGCCAGTTGTTCGTCATACTGCGCCAGTGCGTCTTTATCCAGCGGTTGATAGCTGTTTTCATGCACCAAAATGGAGGACGGTAAACGCGGCTTAAGATCCGGATTATCCGCAGGCCAGCCAAGGCACAGCCCAAACAGCGGCAGAACATGCTGCGGTAATTTCAGCAGTTTCGTCACCGCTTCAATATTATTGCGCAGGCCGCCGATATATACGCCGCCCAATCCCAGCGATTCCGCTGCGATTAATGCATTCTGCGCCATCATTGCCGTATCAACGACACCGAGCAACAGTTGTTCCGCCAGGCCGAGCTGAGCATCCGGACAGATCTGTAAATGGCGGTTAAAGTCGGCACAGAACACCCAGAACTCCGCCGCTTGCGCTACGTGTTTTTGCCCGCCGGTCAGCGTCACCAGTTCTTCACGTAACGCTTTGTCGGTAATGCGAATAATGCTACTGCACTGCAAAAAACTGGAACTGGACGTCGCACGGGCGCTGTTAATAATCGCCTCACGCTGCGCTTCGGAAATGGGTTCATCAGTGAAATGGCGAATGGAGCGATGGCCACAAATAAGTTCAATGGTTGGCGTCATTATCTTTTTCTCTTTCTGAACGTGAATATTGCGGTGGACGGTTCATCAGCTGTGGGGCAAGACGTTTTGCCACCTGAAGAATAACCACCACCGCAGCGGGAAGCATGAGCAAAACACCGAGAAAAATCATCAGAATCTGCACTTCTGGCCGAGAAAATGGCTCAGGCAGCGACAGGGAGTCACTTACCGACAGCAGCGCCACCGCCAGTAGCATCATTCCGATAAATTCCAGTATCAACACGCCTTTAGGCAATTTACCGATCGCGCGCATACGCTTCCCTCTGCAAAGTGAGCCTTCAGTCTAAAACTTTTCACTGTATTGTGTTTAACAGTTATAGCTTTTAGCAATTAATGCAACAGGTTAAACCTACTTTCAGCGAATACATTTTAGCGTGATCATTACAGGCATAAATCTATGAGGAGAGAAATAATGCAAACCGTTATTTTTGGTCGTCCGGGTTGCCCTTACTGTGTGCGTGCAAAAGATCTGGCTGAGAAATTGAGCAATGAACACGATGATTTTCAGTATCACTATGTAGATATTCGTGCGGAAGGGATCACTAAAGAAGATCTACAACAAAAGGCAGGTAAACCCGTAGAAACCGTGCCGCAGATTTTTGTCGATCAGCAACATATCGGCGGCTATACCGATTTTGCTGCATGGGTGAAAGAAAATCTGGACGCCTGATCGTCTGACAAGCCCTCGCGTTGAGGGCTTTACTGATTTTTTCTGTGCTGTGGTTTAAACAAACTACTGATAAATAAGAAACACAGTGCCCCCAGCGCACACCAGAACACCGCACTTAATAACCATGCCAGCTCTTGCCAGAATGAGCGCGTCGGTGAAAAAAACAGCCGCATAATGAGCATCGAACAGGGTGCCGCCAGCATTGCGCCAAACAGAGGTTTCAGGACTTCTCTACGCTGTGAAAAGAAGCTGGCGACTGCTCCAGGAAGAATGAAAAATAGCAAGCCGATTTCAGGATGCCCGGCAGCCCGAAAAGCGCCTTTCATGTGCGTCGCCAGAAAAAGGCACACCACAATGAAGAGGACAAAACAGCAGATTGCCCCCGCCCAACGTTGTTTATGTTTCACTCGTTCCTCCTGACACTGCGTCTATCGAACACATTTTTCGCCAGTGTGGCGTTCAGTAAGATAAAGCCGCTTCGCATTCCATGCTAATATAGGCCAACGCAATTCATATAGCCGTTGATACCTAATGTGATTACACTAGTAAAATATATTGTTACTTTACTATCGTTTAGGTGCGCTGAATGAATCTGCGCCCTGAATTCTGGTAAAAAACATTATCGTAAATTACCATTTCTTTCAACAGCTTACTAGTAAACAAGAAGTTAGCCTCCGTGAATATAAACGTCGCCGAATTGTTAAATGGGAATTACATTCTGTTATTATTTGTGGTCCTCGCGCTTGGGCTATGTCTCGGAAAGTTACGACTTGGTTCGATCCAACTGGGTAATTCCATTGGCGTTTTAGTCGTATCGCTGTTATTAGGCCAACAACATTTCAGCATTAACACCGATGCGCTTAATCTTGGCTTTATGCTGTTTATTTTCTGTGTTGGGGTTGAAGCCGGACCGAACTTTTTTTCCATTTTTTTTCGCGATGGGAAAAATTACCTAATGTTAGCACTGGTGATGGTTGGCAGTGCGCTGGTGATCGCCTTAGGGTTAGGTAAGCTGTTTGGCTGGGATATTGGCCTGACGGCCGGTATGTTAGCAGGCTCTATGACGTCGACACCGGTTCTGGTCGGTGCTGGCGATACACTGCGTCATTCCGGCATGGAAAGCAGGCAGCTCTCACTGGCACTGGATAATCTGAGCCTCGGGTATGCCTTAACCTATTTAATCGGTCTGGTGAGTTTGATTGTTGGTGCGCGTTACTTGCCGAAATTGCAGCATCAGGACTTACAGACCAGCGCCCAGCAAATCGCCCGCGAACGTGGCCTGGACACTGATGCCAACCGTAAGGTTTATTTACCGGTGATCCGCGCCTATCGCGTCGGCCCGGAGCTGGTGGCCTGGACCGACGGCAAAAATCTGCGTGAACTGGGTATTTATCGACAAACCGGCTGCTACATTGAACGTATTCGACGTAACGGGATTCTGGCAAATCCAGACGGTGATGCCGTGCTACAAATGGGCGATGAAATAGCGTTGGTAGGCTATCCCGACGCCCATGCCCGACTCGATCCCAGCTTCCGTAACGGTAAAGAAGTTTTCGATCGTGACCTTCTCGACATGCGTATCGTCACTGAAGAAGTGGTCGTTAAAAACCATAACGCTGTAGGTAAACGTCTCGCACAACTGAAGTTGACCGATCACGGTTGCTTCCTTAACCGCGTCATTCGTAGCCAGATTGAGATGCCGATAGATGACAACGTCGTGCTTAACAAAGGTGACGTTTTACAAGTCAGCGGTGATGCCCGTCGCGTAAAAACCATCGCCGATCGCATCGGCTTTATCTCGATTCACAGCCAGGTCACTGACCTGCTGGCATTTTGCGCCTTCTTTGTTATTGGGCTGATGATCGGGATGATCACCTTCCAGTTCAGCACATTCAGTTTCGGCATGGGGAACGCTGCCGGGTTGTTATTCGCCGGAATTATGCTGGGCTTTATGCGTGCTAACCACCCGACCTTCGGTTACATTCCGCAGGGTGCATTAAGCATGGTGAAAGAGTTCGGCTTGATGGTGTTTATGGCAGGCGTTGGTCTGAGCGCCGGTAGCGGTATTAATAACGGCCTGGGCGCGATTGGCGGTCAGATGTTGATTGCCGGATTGATTGTCAGTCTGGTGCCCGTGGTTATCTGTTTCTTGTTCGGTGCTTATGTATTGCGAATGAACCGCGCGCTGTTGTTCGGCGCAATGATGGGCGCACGTACCTGCGCGCCGGCAATGGAGATCATCAGTGATACAGCTCGCAGTAACATCCCGGCGCTGGGCTATGCGGGCACCTATGCAATCGCCAACGTCCTGCTGACGCTGGCAGGGACAATCATCGTCATGGTATGGCCAGGATTAGGATAAAACTGAAGTTGCCCTGAAAATGAAATTTTTTTGCACAACCGCAGAACTTTTCCGCAGGGCATCAGTCTTAATTAGTGCCACTGCTTTTCTTTGATGTCCCCATTTTGTGGAGCCCATCAACCCCGCCATTTCGGTTCAAGGTTGATGGGTTTTTTGTTGCCTGAAATTTATACCTTTTAAAATCATGATGTTAGAAGCACTGCTTTTTAACGATGGCGACAAAATGGCGGCAGCGTCAAAGAGAGAGCGCCACCTGTCCTGATTTCATTGGATGCGGCTGAACCGGATTTGACTCTTTTGGCGTTGCAATCGAACGAACAAAAGTTTCATGGGTAACAAAAGTATGGCTGCAGTTAATGTTCTGGCACTGGTTGTAACGCTCTTTGGTCAATGAAGATACCTGAAAACTGCTGCGAGTATGGGCGGCACTTCCACACAGTGGGCAAATCATCATTTTTCGAGTTCTCCCCATTTTTGCTAAATTCACAATAATGATACCGTATTATTCCATTTTGCAAACTTAAAAGTTCTCCATTGCGAAGAATCATTCCATTTCGAAATCATCAATCCTCACTTCAAGCTCCAGACTGGTCGTAAAACCGTTATCCGGGCTGACGGTATGTGTCAGAGTCGTAATGGTCCATTCCGCATCATCTATCGGCTGTTTAAAACCACTGACTTTCACTGGCATTTCCGTGTAGAGATCTGCCCGACCTTCCGCCAGTTGTAGCGAGAATGACGCAACGCCGCGTTGCAGGCGTTCCCACTGCATTTTCGCCGCTCGTTCGGCGTTGCTCCGGTTGGCATAAGTGCGATTAAGTACCAGCACGTTTTCATCCGTACCCACCAGGTAATCGCCCTGCTTCGCTTCCGGCTCTTTCGTCTGCTTCTTAGTCCTGCGCTTACGCTTCACCGTGGTGCTTTCTTTCTTCGAGGGTTCGCGAGTATGCAACCAGCTGGCAATTACGCCCGTGTAAGCTCCGCGATCTGCCAGGGTAAAGCGGTGACTGTCGCCGTCCTTACGTGTGATAGTGATCACCGGTAGTGGTTTACCGCTGGCGCTTTTACCCTGTCCCTGTCGGATGAATAACAGATTGCCATTTTTCACCGACGCAATAGCACCGTACTGGCGCGCCAGCCGCATCAGAAAACTGCCGTCACTCTCATTGGTCTGGTCTAAATGTTCCACGGTTTTATCTGACAGGTCTTTACCCAATGCCATCTTCAGTTTGTGCCGCGCAGCTATTTCCTTCACCACTTCCCCAACGGTGGTCTTGTGCCACGACTTTTCACGGCGGGTATTCAGCGTTTCACGAAAATCAGCACTTCGCGCCCGGATAGTCAGGCGGTCCGGTGCGCCAGTGTGTTCAATCTCGTCCACCGTGAATGTCCCTTTCGGGAAAAGCGGCTGCCCCTTCCAGCCCAGCGCCAGCGTAATGACCGCACCACGGCGCGGCAGCACGATTTTTCCGTCGGCGTCGTCCAGCTCCAGATCAAGCTGGTCCGCTTCAAAGCCCCGATTGTCCGTCAGCGTCAAACTCATCAGGCGGTTATCCAGCACAGTGGTGATATCCCTGCCCTCAATACTGATGCTGAATGCGGGAGTTTTGTTGCCTTTGTTAAGCAGTTCAGAGCTGAAATTCACGACAGCAGCCCTCCCACCGTTTTACTGATATCGCTTAAAGCAGACGTTGCCATGTCCTGCAGATTATTCAGTTGCGCACTGAGATCACCGAACATATCGGACAGGGATTCATCCACCCGTTTGAGCGACAGGGTGAACTCAATCCGGCGCGGCATACCGTCGCGGAAAAACTCCGTTTTAGTCTGATTCAGTCCCTCAATCACATACATGCCATAAATCGTGCCGCTGCCTTCAATCAGGGGCCATGCTTTCCCCTGTTCTGCCATCTGCTCCAGCGCCAGCAGCGACAGCCTGCCACCTGTTATCTCCGGCATAAGAACACCGGAAAGCGTCAGCATGTCGTTGTCCGGTCCCAGAAACTGCGTGGACGGACGTCGGTTTACCCGGCTGTTTGCCGCATGTCGCCAGTTGCGTTGATACTGCAGCTCCTGATACGGCACGGTGCGCAGCATAAACACGTACAATCCCAGCACCATCATCATGCGTCGTATCCCCCCTGATCGCTGTAGTTACTCCTGGCTTTTGCCTTCAACCTGCGTTCACGTTCATCAAGCTGGCGGGCCACCTCCCGCGCAATATCCTGCGCACTTTGTCCTGGCTGCGTCTGGATGATGATCTGCGTCGGTGCCTCAATCCTGTAAACGGGCGGCACAGTGGCTGCGCGACTCACAATTGCTTCTCCACCTTTCGCGGGAAGTGCCAAAGGGTGCAACGGTGGAAGCTCTGCTGGTGCGGCAGCAACGCCCATCATTCCGGCAACAACGGCAGCCAGTGCAGCTGTATTTCTCCGGCTAGTCACATTTGCCGGGCCGTTAACAATTTCCGGCCCGTTTTCACCGACGATGCCAAACTGCCCGCGCGGGATATACCCGCCGCTGTCATACATCCCCGCAAAGCCATATCCCCATGATGGAAAACCACCCGATGGCATCATCACTTTACCGTCTGCATTCACCGTCGCAGGTTGCTGACGCGTCACGCTTTCCGGCAGTTTTGCCTTTGCGGCCTCTTTACTGACAATGCCGAGCTTCTCCAGCAACCAGGAAACGCCGGATTTCAGGGAGTCCAGCGGATGCATGACCATATTCAGCCCTTCCGCCAGTGCCTCCCCGAATCTCCGCCCCATTGCCGCTGCACTCTGCAGTTCGGCAGAGGTCGACTTAACGGGCGTCAACCGTAACAAAGGCCCGCGCCGTCAGCCGGAAAAGAACGTTTTCACCGATGAACAGATTGAGAAGCTGGAAGAAATCTTCCATTCCTCCATGTTCAACTACCAGCGCCACTGGTGGGAAGCCGGAAAAACCAACCGCATCCGCAACCTGCTGAAGTCACGCCAGATCGGCGCGACCTTCTATTTTGCCCGTGAAGCCCTGATTGACGCCCTGCTAACCGGGCGTAACCAGATTTTCCTTTCCGCCAGCAAGGCTCAGGCCCACGTCTTTAAGCAGTACATCATCGACTTCGCCAAAGAAGTGGAGGTGGAGCTGAAAGGCGATCCGATGGTGCTTCCTAACGGGGCCACGCTTTACTTCCTCGGCACCAATGCCCGCACTGCCCAGAGTTATCACGGCAACCTGTATCTGGATGAATATTTCTGGATACCGAAATTCCAGGAGCTGCGCAAAGTGGCTTCCGGTATGGCTATTCACAAGAAATGGCGACAAACCTATTTTTCCACGCCATCCAGCCTGACTCATAGTGCTTATCCGTTCTGGTCCGGTGCGCTGTTCAACCGTGGGCGCAACAAAGCCGATAAGGTGGACATCGACCTGTCCCACAGCAATCTGGCCCCCGGCCAGCTGTGCGCCGACGGGCAATACCGCCAGATAGTCACCGTGGAAGATGCGGTGCGCGGCGGCTGTAACCTGTTCGACCTTGACCAGTTGCGCATGGAGTACAGCCCGGACGAATACCAGAACCTGCTGATGTGCGAGTTTGTGGACGATCTCGCGTCCGTGTTTCCGCTCAGCGAGCTGCAGGCGTGCATGGTGGACAGTTGGGAAGTCTGGACCGACTTTCATGCTCTGGCCCTGCGCCCATTTGGCTGGCGCGAAGTGTGGATCGGTTATGACCCGGCAAAAGGTACGCAGAACGGCGACAGCGCCGGATGCGTGGTGGTGGCACCGCCAGCCGTGCCAGGCGGTAAGTTTCGCATTCTCGAGCGTCACCAGTGGCGCGGGATGGACTTCCGTGCCCAGGCGGACGCAATCAAAAAACTGACCGAGCAGTACAACGTGACCTACATCGGCATCGACTCAACCGGCGTTGGTCACGGGGTTTACGAGAACGTGAAAGCGTTCTTTCCTGCCGTCCGGGAGTTTGTCTACAACCCCAACGTTAAAAACGCCCTGGTACTCAAGGCCTACGACATTATCAGCCACCGCCGTCTGGAGTTTGACGCCGGACACACCGACATAGCGCAGTCCTTTATGGCAATCCGTCGCTCCACCACCGCCAGTGGCAACCGCCCGACCTATGAAGCCAGCCGCAGCGAAGAAGCCAGCCACGCCGATCTGGCATGGGCAACGATGCACGCACTGTTTAACGAACCGCTGCAGGGCGAATCCGCCAATACCAGCAATATTGTGGAGATTTTTTGATGGGAAAGAGTAAGAAAAACCGCGCAGCGGCGATGAATCAGATCCAGCATAAAAGCCAGACTTCAGCCGAAGCATTCAGCTTCGGCGATCCCGTTCCTGTTCTGGACCGTCGCGAACTGCTGGACTATGTGGAATGCGTACAGATGGACCGCTGGTATGAGCCGCCTGTGAGTTTCGACGGCCTGGCGCGAACATTCCGCGCCGCCGTACACCACAGCTCACCGATTGCAGTAAAGTGCAACATTCTGACCAGCACCTATATCCCTCACCCACTGCTCAGCCAGCAGGCTTTTTCACGTTTTGTGCAGGACTATCTGGTATTTGGTAACGCCTACCTGGAGAAACGCACGAACCGCTTCGGTGAAGTTATCGCCCTTGAACCTGCGCTGGCAAAATACACCCGACGCGGGTTAGACCTGGATACCTACTGGTTTGTGCAATACGGCATGACTACGCAGCCGTATCAGTTCACGAAAGGCAGCATCTTTCATCTGATGGAACCGGATATCAACCAGGAGATCTACGGCCTGCCCGGTTATCTTTCTGCCATTCCGTCAGCCCTGCTCAACGAGTCCGCCACGTTGTTCCGCCGTAAGTATTACATCAACGGCAGCCATGCAGGCTTCATCATGTACATGACCGATGCCGCGCAGAATCAGGAGGATGTGAACAACCTCCGCAACGCGATGAAAAGCGCCAAAGGTCCAGGCAACTTCCGCAACCTGTTTATGTACTCACCTAACGGCAAAAAAGACGGGCTTCAGATCATCCCATTGTCAGAAGTCGCGGCGAAGGATGAATTTCTTAACATCAAGAACGTGAGTCGGGATGACATGATGGCAGCGCACCGCGTGCCGCCGCAAATGATGGGGATTATGCCGAATAATGTTGGGGGGTTTGGGGATGTGGAGAAAGCAAGTAAAGTGTTTGTACGAAACGAACTTATACCATTACAAAAACGCTTAGGAGAGATAAATGAATGGCTTGATAAAAAAATAATAGAATTTGAAATATATTCATTCTGATACATTTACATAACTTAATAGGACATCCATCGCTCAACACATAATAAGAAAAAAACTACGGCACTACCGTGCCGTAACAAATTATCACTTTAAGAATTTTTTCTGATAAGACTCATCAATTAGAGATTTAATTATTTTCGCCCTTTTTGACACTAATACACTAATTCTTGTCCTTTGACTTTTATCATACTCCTGTGCTTTTTCAATATTAGATGTAGCATCTTTGAATAAATCAGCAATCAAAGGTTTATAGTCACCTTCGATATTAATGCGTTGTTTTAGATGATTCAACCACCGCTCGGTCTCCGCAAGAAGTGCTGTTATCTCATTTTGAAATGACATTGCATCAATTTCTTTTGAATCTCCCGGTATCCAAAACTTTCTTGATGCAGATTCAATTTCCTTTAAATTATCTGAAACATTTTTTACAATTGCCCATGTTTCACTCCTCTTTTGCAACGCACGGGAGTTTCTATAAACAAAAACCCAACCAATCAAGGCTGTTAGAATTGCAATCACACCTGAACTAGCAAGGTATTGTAATAACCGCAGATAAACCGGAAGTTCATCCATGAACATCACTCCTTTTTAGCATCAGAAATATATCCCCATATACTATCCTTGAGGAAATCCAAATCAGTAAATATTTTTAATTTTTTCCTAATTATAGCTTTATCTATATTATTTGTTCTATAAAGTCCACCAAACGCCTCTTCCAAGAATGAAGAACCATAACCCATAGCACCATCAAGGTACACGTGCACCTCATCATAATCTTGGATGGCTTTCAAAAGATACTTTTCACGGAAACGTTGTCCATTATCAGGACCATCCTCATCATAGCGGCCATAGGGAACATCTGAAAAATCTTCAGCAACATGTATCTCTTTGATTTTCATTCAGCACCTCTCAAACTTACATTCCATTGAATAAGGGTTCCACCTATGGAGTATGGCAGATCAAATTTATCTTCAACATTATTTTCAGCATCATAAGAATATCGTCCCATTCCACTAAAAATATGTAACTGCCCCTCAGGGTTATCTACAACATACCTTTTCATATCAGGTAATCCTTTACCATGCTTCTGACTATTCATTCTTGTCTCACCATACTGTACAGCCGCGAATATTTTATCAGAATCCGTCTTAGGATTAAATATCTGAGCGATAAATGTGAAAAAGTCTTTTTTAACCAATGTAACTGGGATACCTTCTCCCATATCATACACCATCAAAAATAGTTGTTCTTCGACTTTGTGTGCCAATATCCACCATCTTTTACCAATGTCCTCAATAAATTCAGAGAACTGTTCTTCATTTGAATACGCATGTAGACCAACATTGCTAATAGATTCAGTTAAGGCTGCATATAATTTCACACCATCCGAAGCGGAAATCTTACCTTCATAAATGGTATCTTTTATATAACGTAGAATATTTTTAATTTTTTGTCTTGCTTCGGCACTTTCATGATCATCTCTAGTTTTGCCTGCAACAGCGGAAACAATTTCCATTGAATTAAGCTTATCTGCAGCTATACGCTGAAACCCTGTAATCCCCCAAATACCACATATTTTAAACCAGTTATTTGCCCTGGATGAACCGCACGTAGTAATAGAAATTATATTTTTATCTTTTGTTTGCCTTTGTAAAAAGTCAATATGTGCATACAATACGATTACTGCACATGCTTTCAGAGATTTTGTATTTCTGAAATCTATTAAAATTTTCTCACCATCATTGATGTAATCTCTGATTAAAGTGATAAACTCTATAAATAGTTTGTAATTTTTAGTATTAAATAAGTCCAATGACGCAGGCGCGGGTATTCTCACACGAGAGAATACCCGCATGGGCTGTAGCATCCGTCTTCCACCAGAAAGCTTTCTTGACTCCCGCTTCGCAATCTTCCTTGCTCTGATCAAAGAATGTTCAATTTGTTCTTCAGTTAGCCGCTTCATATCCTTTCCTCGATAGTTGTTGAAGCTTATCAGTTCACGCAACAACTACAAACATCTACCTGCTATCTTAAAGCAACAATTTGAAAGAACATTGAAAATCATAGTATCTGTTTGTAAACAAACGACTGTTTCTATACCTTGCGCGCGCTCGTATCCCCGCCACGCCTGCCCGCTTTATGTAGTAGTTTTCATGCACCTGCATGACATGAGCAAAAGCCCGCCAGTTCTGGCATGTCTTAGCCAAACCGATCCTCAAACGATCATGCGAACCCATGCAGCATAGACATGCATGACATGAAAATCGGTCAAACCTTGAAACCAGTCATAAATATGAGCCAGCTTAATACACACTAAATAGCTGCGTCTAATACTGCTACACCTGCCGTTTACTGACATGTGGCATGTCGCGTAAGGACAACATACTGTAGGCCAGATACAGCAGGATCAGGCGAAGAAAACGGCCCCACGCCTTACCCAGCAAGGGCCAAGGGCTAACCGAAAGTGGAGCATTATTCCGCGCAGTTATTTAGTGTCAGCTCTTTTGAGCTAAAATCAAGTTTCAACATGAGGGTCTGTGCAGGCTTTCTCATCCCGCTAATTTATACAGCACACCTATATGGCTATGAGTTTGTCATGCCCGCTAATCCTGTTAGGATTAGCCTTGTTTTTTTACGATTGGGATAGGGATATGAAGAAATTAACTGGCGTAATTGCTTTTGCTCTGCTGCTTACTGCTTGTGACAAACCGAAGATCGATGCATCAAGCGATCAGTCGATGAAAGAGTCCATTCAAAAAGTAAGAGAGTCCTTACCTGCAGATAAAAAAGCTCAGTTTGATGATGCAGTTAAAGTCGTTGCCTTTAGCCAAATCAACATGAGAGAGCTAATGCAGGCTGGAACGTCTTCTGGGGACGTCTACGAAACAAAAATTAAGTCAGCGTTGGAAGGTAAAACTGGTGATGAGGTTATAAATTACGCACAAACTATTCGCCTTGAGCGTGAGAAGAGAGAGAAAGAACAGGCTCTGCAAGAAATAAAAGAACTGGAAGCCAAACAAACCTCTGCAACACAGGCTGCGGAAAAAATGAAAGCCTTCAAGGTCGAACGTTCCCGTTTTTATTTCCAGAAAGAGGATTACGGCAATGATCAGCCAATTCTGGATATTAGCGTTGAAAACGGAACAGACAAAGCGGTTGCCAGAGTATTCTTCAAAGGAGTTATTGCCAGCCCAGGAAGAAGCGTCCCTTGGTTCTCTGACGTCTTCAACTATAAAATTTCTGGAGGTCTGGAACCAGGTGAGAAAGCCAACTGGAAATTAGCCCCTAATAGATACTCTGATTGGGGAAAACTTAAAGTTCCGGCTGATGCTATATTTACCGTCACAGTCATTGGCCTTGAAGACGCAGATGGGAAATCGATCTATGGTGACGCCGAGTTTTCAGAACGCGATGCTGACAGACTGAATCAACTTAGAGATAAGTACCTTTCTAAATAATCAAAATTAAAGCTACTTCAGCATAGTCCCTGAGAATATATATCAGGGACTACCAAATCACGGCAGATACCCCTTAGTTAAATAATGCTAAACGCTTAGAAAGAGACCATGAAACGTATAACTTTCTCCTTTACGTTAGTAGCAATCATCATAGCCTTAGCTGGATGTGCTTTGCCAGATAAAGACGGCGACTTCGGAGCTTATGTTCATGCCTGTCAGCAATATGCATACGGAAAATCCTATGCCTTTGAGAATAGAGACTTCGCGTATAAGGTCTGTAAGGACGCGGCGAAACTGTGGAGTGAAGAAGTTCCTGGCTATATCATCAGGCAAATTCAACTACATCCTGAAATACCCAGCGAAGAAATTAAATATGCAGCCATGGCCGGCTCTTTGGGTAACAACTAAATCAACTTATGAGAAAGGGGCTTAATGCCCCTTTTCGGTTCCCTTATCAAGTCCTAACGAAACAAGCTCAACTGATTACATCCATCGACCTACTGTATTCATGGCTTCGAATTTTCGCCATCAACTCATCAGTCAATTCAGAAACCCACTGCAGAGCTAGCCCCTTCTCTTCATCACTACACTCACTAGCCGCTACAAGCTTAAGAAAAAAATCAATGCGCTGGAGCTTCAAAGACTCCAAAAAATAGTCCTGCATCTTTCCTCCTATAACACCATACGCAATACTGTACATATAACCACTGTTTATATTTACAGTATATAATAATCTTACTGATGTAAAACGTTTTTTTACGTTCATCAGCCTGATATGCCTGGTATTATTAAGAGCACGAATTGTTAACCCGCGTGATTAATACAGGTTCCGCCACTTATCATCTTCCTGCAAACGCTGGTTCCGATAGAAGATACGCAGGCCTGCTCCTGACGGAATACTGCCACCGCAAAGGAGCAAATCGACCTCTTTCTCGCTGCCATCAAATCCTCTGGACTTCAGTTCATAGACGAGCTGCTGACGCTGATACTCTGTAATTCGCTGTTTGTAGTCTTTACGCCGTTTCGGTTTAACCAGGCGCAATCTTGCTGCCAGTTCCCGGCGCTCTTTTTTGCTCATACTGTGCAGGTAATCGTGCAATTCCTTGTCATCCATGCAGGTAATGTCCGTTCTGGTATCCCCATCTGCTGATTCATCTTTCTCATGTTGGTTCAAATTTTCAGCAAGGGGACAGTTATTGCCACGAGTCCAAGGGGCGCAAGCGCCCTGGTCGGCTGCCGCCTCCTGAACGTCAACGGCTTTACGAACCATTTTCCACTTCACTGCATGAGTGCAGATCTTGCCCTCTGCAATGGGTGACCAGATGCCATAAATACGAATGCCGTGATCGCCATAGGCGGTCGGCTCTTCGTTGATTTCATAAGCGGTTCTGATGAGGTGATATTTACGGGGAACCAGTACGCCGCCCTGTTTCATGATGTAGGTGGCAAAACAACCAGCATCAGCAGCAGCCAGAATGGCATCAAGACGCGGGTTATCCAGTACCGGCGCACCTGCTTTTTTGTCACCCTGTTGCCTTGCCGCCTGACCAGCCAGCAAGCGAAGTTCACGGTAAGCCTGACGCCCCGGAATACCAAAGAAGCGGAATTGCTGAACACGATGCAGAGACGCCCAGGCATTCACGTATTCAGCGTTATCACGCAGAGATTTACCCGTTTCCTTGCTGATCTCGCCAACCAGACCACGACCGTCAATGTTCTTACTGATATATTTCGCGATGTAGCTTGTCGGCGTTCCTTTGCGCGGGTTAATCAACTCAGACTTAAAGCGCGGCCCAGTGTTATTGCCCAGCTCCTCGCGGTCTTCACGGATGGCAAACTTACGCAGTAATGCAGTGATGGCACGGCGGTCTTTTTTGCGCATGAAACACAACAGGTGCCAGTGAACTGTGCCATCATGATGCGGCTCAGCCACCCGCACGCCATACCAGCGCAACCCGGCTTTGTGCATCGCCTTACGAAATGCAGCAAACATGCCGACCAGATAATCGCTGCTTTGTCTTACCGTCGCGTTTGTCCAGGTCGGGTTTGGTCTGCCGTTATTTAGCGTGGAATGGAAACGCGACGGACAGGTGATAGTGTAGAAAACGGCGCAGTCACCGCGCATTTCCGCGATAAGCTCCAGACCTTTAACACAGGCCATCATCTCATTGCGGCGATGCGCAGGGTTGCTGCTGCTGGCGTTTACCACATCCTCCATGTCCAGCGTGTCGCCGTCTTCGTTCACCAGTTCATGAGAACGGAAAAACTCCAGCGACTTACGGCGCTGCTCACGTTTATGCATCACGGCTTCATAGCTGACATAAGGAGATGCTTTTTTGCTGACCAGGCAAACAGCGCGCAACTGCTCTTCCCGCCATTCGCAACGCATCTTCCATAATTTCCGATACCACCAGTCGGCGCACAACATACGCGCCAGCGAACCCGGAATGAGTTCATAGGGCACGGGTTTGCGGCGGTTTCTTTTCCGACGGAGTTGCTCAAACGCAGGTGGGATGACATCCAGACGCAGGGTTTCCGCTGCCACCTTTTCCCATGTCTTGCGGATTTCTTCTGGCTTAACGTCATCGGTGGCATACAAATCACCACAAGCTGCATCAAGGCACATACTCATATGCGCAGCTACCAGGGTGGACAGGCGTTTCACCTGATCCTGACTCATTTCAGGCAGGATCAGCAGGCCGTCCAGCCCTTCATGGCTTGCCATAAAGCGAAAAGATGCAGATAGCTGACTGTCGCGTACATGCTCCAGTCGTTCCAGACATGGCTTAATCGTCTCACGTAAATAGCGGGAATAAGCCTTTGGCCTGCCCAGGCTGCTGAAGTATTCAATACGTTGCATCAGCGGCTTGCTGATATGGGAAGGCTGGGCGTTGACGTCCGCCAGAATGACCATGTCTGAATTAAAACGCTGCTGCTCATGCGCCAGCTTTGCCCGGCTAATGAGCTTATCCTGCTCCATTTCGCGCTGGACAGGATCACGTGATTCATTAAAGAAATAACGCTCCCAGACCTGATCACTCAGTGCCTCGCGGCGCAACTGTTCCTGCTCGTTATCGGCAGCGTACAGAGTGATCAGGTTTGAAAGCGTAGAAACCGGCGCAACTTCCGCCGGGTCCAGATAAGGGTTAATGGCCTTTTTCGGGCTGTTCCATGAGAATGCTGCGGCAGCCTCGTTAAAGCCGCAGCAGTTGTTCATATCGGCATGACTCATGCACGTACTCCGTACACGGCAGAACTATCCACGCCACGCGAATAATCAAATCCCATCCAGCAGCGCGGCCCGGAAACAGCAATGATTTCTGTTGCTGATTTACCCTCGCCAGCTGCCACACCGATGCTGCGTTTTACCTTGATATAGTGGTGAGTAAAATTGCGATACAGCGAACGGATCAGGGATGTGTCACTGTTAGAAACAATGACCGGATGTCCTTCTGATGACCGATGTTCAAGAACGGATGCCAGGTGATACTGGTCATCTTCAGTGAAACCATCAGTGTGATAACCGGAAAACGTACCGTCATATGGCGGATCGCAATACACCACATCTCCCGCCTTCAACATCGTCAGCGTTTCATCAAAGCTGGCGCAGATAAACGTTGCTCGCTGGGCTTTTTCTGCAAATGTGCGAAGTTCTTTTTCAGGGAAATACGGATTTTTATAATTACCGTAGGGAATGTTGAAATGCCCGCTCTTGTTATAGCGACATAAACCACGGTAACCGTGACGATTGAGATACAGGAAATATACCGCTTTCATGAAATCAGTAATTTCAGTTGAGCAGTTAAACTCCTGCCTTATGTTGTAATAAGCCACCTCCCTGTTTGCGATCTCAAATAAAACTCTGGCGCGAGATATAAACGATTCACAATCAGCGGCAACCTTTTTATAGAGGTTGATTAAATCAGGATTAATATCCGCAACCAGATAGCTGGGATAATCCGTTTCCATCATCACAGCACAGGAACCCGCGAAAGGTTCAACCAGTCGCGGGCCAGCAGGAAGGTATTTTTTCAGTTCTGGCATAATGGCGGTTTTATTTCCCGCCCATTTCAGGATGGTGCTCATACAGCACCTCCGTTGTAATGTTTGCCTTTCAGTTCTGCGATTTCCTGACAGGTAATGCAAAGCTGCACTCCCGGAATGGCGCGGCGTCGTGCTGGCGGAATTGGCGCTTCACATTCAATGCAAAGTACGCGTGACACGCCCGGTGATTTGGCACGGGCTGCACGGATATGGCGCTGGCGTTCTTCTTCAACGCGCTGCTGTACGAGATCCATTGCATCAGCCATTAGTGGATCTCCTGCGCTTCGTTCTGGATTGCTTCAGCAGTCACGCGCAGCAGTTCTGCCGCTTCCACGTGGTTTAGCTGGCGGGATGAGATATAACACGCCAGGCTATCAAGGCGAGCAGCCATTGCTTCAGCCCTTGCCCGGCGTTCTTCCAGACGAGCCTCTGTCAGTAAAATATTAAGCCCTGCGTCATCCGGTCCGGTTTTAGTCATGAGGGTTTCAATATTACGCATAATCAATTCTCCTGAATTTAGATAAAGGGATGCCCGGCGGGTTTACGCCATTAATTTCATTAGTTGGTTAATTCGGCATGGTTAGCCGTCTGGGAAATAAGCTCACCACTGCACGAAAATGATTCATTGCTTTAATCAACTCCCGCTTTTCGTCAGTGGTCAGCTCATTAATGCTGATGCTATGACGTTCAGCTGGAATTTTTGCCATAAAGAATATGGCAGCCAGTGCCCTTTTATTTTGTTCATTATTGATATCCCATGGATCACGCATATCTTTAATAAACCGCTCAAGCTCTGACTCAATATTCAGGCCAAAAACTTTCGCCCTTAACTCCGCAATGTGATTAAGTCCATTCAGGCGTTCACCGGGGCTTAATGGAACAGTTGCTGCAGTGCCTTCAATAGCCATTTGTTCCCCCGTTTTTTCGTAGATAGTTCTGCCAGCAATTCATCTTGTGAACGGCACGGATGCCAGCGTTTACCATCCTCCCCCATGATCCAGCCGTGACCGTAATGCATTGCCGGGCTTTGTTTAACCAGCAGCGATGCAAATGATGGTTCTTTCGTCAGCATAAGCACCTCACAGCAAACCAAATGAAGCACCGAGGCCAGTCACGGTATCAACTGCACTCGCCATCGCAGGATTAGCCTGTAAACGGGCCTGCAATGAAACAGCCGCCAGCGCCATCAGTCGTGTTACAGAGTTAATGCTGCTGATAGCATCACGACGACCGGCACAGGTTTTTACATCGCCAGACACCGCACCTGCAGCAACACGCCCGATCTCTGCGGTTGCACTCATGACGTAATGTGGCAGTTTCTCTTTTGCCACCTCATTAATCGGTACACATGGCAGACAATGAATCTGTGCCAGAAAACCATCTACCAGCGTTGAATCTTCAGTCAGATCGGTAAGCAGCCAGATTTCTGGTGCGGTTAATAAATGAGGCTGAGCTGGGTTCAGCTTGTTCCGCAGAATCTGCACATTCATGCCTGCACGTTCTGCCAGTTGCACCAGATTGTGGCGCAGTGCAAATGCACGACAGGCTTCATCAAAATGTGGATGTTTGGAAACTTGGTAATCAAACATGGTCAATGCCTCTGATGTATTTCAGAATCGAACTAATTAAGGTTTAGATTGCATTCTGAAAGCGCATCAACGGTCATTGCTGCTATGTTGATCATCACTTTTTCGCGTTTTTTATCTTTGCGCAGACGGTGACGGATAAGGCGTCCATCAGCCAACATATCATTGATGGTATCGATGGATAGCCCTGTCAGCTCGCTATAGCGTTCAATAGTCACATGAGGCGTGGTAAGAGTGATTGAAATGTTAGGTCTCATGATGCAACATTCCTCGTTTAATGATGATTAATCAGGACGAATACGGATCGTTTGTATTTTGTGAACACCATAAACATACGATCGCACAGTGAAATCGTCAAGATAAAAGTTCACTTGGAGTGACCATGAATTTGGAGAAAGGCGGACGAGGCGCCATAGAGCGCATGGTAGAAGCTTATGGATTCAAGACTCGACAGGCGTTGTGCGATCATTTAGGAATCTCTAAAAGTACACTCGCCACACGCTACATGCGTGACTCATTCCCAGCAGAATGGGTAATCCAGTGCGCCCTTGAAACAGGCACCTCGCTTAATTGGCTCACAACCGGGCATGGTTCAAAGCAAACTTCAGGTAATACAAATACTATGGAAGTTGCTAAATATGTATTATCTGATGGGGCCTTGTGTGAAGACGGTTTTTATATTTTCGATAGAGAATTTCTACCGTCGGCATTCAAGAATCTTTTTGTAATCACAGATAATAATTCTGAATTTATTTGTGATAAGGAATTTGATGATATACGTGATGGTAAATGGGTAATAAGTATTGATGGCGAAATAACGATCCGTGACATTACTCGTTTACCCGGTGGAAGAATCTTCGTCGAGGGTGGAAACAGAGCCTTCGAATGTAAGATAGAAGACATTGAAATAATTGGTAAAATTATAAGTTTAACAGTCAAGTATGTTAAATAGTACCGGGAGGAAATTATGCTTGGTAAGGTATTTTTTGTGGTTTTGTCATGTTCTTTGTTATTAAACCCACTAGCTACCTATGCTAGAAATTATCCCTGCTCAGGGAAAAAGGGAGGTGTTTCTCACTGTACCTCTGATGGCAAATTCGTTTGCAATGATGGAACTATTAGTAAATCCAAAAAAATCTGTACTAAAAACTCACGATAACTTTTGCTTTTATATCTGCGCCTAAAATAAAAATGAGCCACAGGTTAACCGCAAAAGTTACATGATCACATAGCAAAAAGAATAGCCTACTTCATTATGGCTTCAGTGAGATGTATGGTCGCAGGATTTCATACATTGACACTGGTTATACATACAGTAAAAATGCTCTCTATTGGAGGGCATTTTTTATGGCTGTACGAAAACTCACCACAGGAAAATGGCTTTGCGAATGTTACCCCGCCGGACGTAGTGGGCGTCGTGTGCGTAAACAATTCGCCACCAAAGGCGAAGCACTGGCTTTTGAGCGTCACACGATGGAAGAAACCGAAGCAAAGCCCTGGCTAGGTGAATCAGTGGATCGTCGAACACTGAAAGACGTGGTTGAGCTATGGTTCAAACTACATGGTAAATCACTGACTGCTGGGCAGCATGTCTATGACAAATTGCTGCTGATGGTTGACGCTCTGGGCAATCCCCTTGCAACTGATCTCACCTCTAAAATGTTTGCCCACTATCGAGATAAACGCCTGACAGGTGAGATCTACTTCAGCGAGAAATGGAAGAAAGGAGCAAGCCCGGTCACCATTAACCTGGAGCAAAGCTATCTAAGTAGTGTTTTTAGCGAACTATCCCGCCTGGGCGAATGGTCGTATCCGAACCCACTGGAGAACATGCGAAAATTCACCATCGCAGAAAAAGAGATGGCATGGCTTACCCATGAGCAGATTGTTGAATTACTGGCTGATTGCAAACGTCAGGACCCAATTCTGGCACTGGTAGTTAAGATATGCTTAAGCACAGGCGCACGCTGGCGAGAAGCCGTAAATCTTACTCGTTCACAGGTGACCAAATACCGAATTACCTTTGTAAGAACGAAGGGGAAGAAAAACAGAAGCATCCCTATCAGTAAAGAGCTTTACGAAGAGATCATGGCGCTTGATGGGTTCAATTTCTTCACAGACTGCTATTTTCAATTTTTATCCGTGATGGAAAAAACGTCTATCGTGCTCCCTCGCGGTCAACTCACACACGTTCTGCGCCATACGTTTGCGGCGCACTTCATGATGTCGGGTGGAAACATTCTGGCCTTACAAAAAATTCTCGGACACCACGATATAAAAATGACTATGCGTTACGCACATCTGGCACCGGATCATCTGGAAACGGCGCTCCGTTTCAATCCTCTGGCAACGCTGCCAAGTGGCGACAAAGTGGCGGCAGCGGTTGGCATTACCCCGTAATAACCACCACTGACCACCAACCTAATTTATTGATTATCTTGCAAGTCGTTGTTTTCACTAACCCATTTACATAAATGGGTTTTTTGTTATCTAAAATTTATCTACTACCCTGCAACCCTCTCAACCATCCTCAAAATCTCCTCGCGCGATAGCGGCTTACGGTCGGTGACAAAATGCAGCGTCATCCCCTCAATAAACGCATCAAGCGCGCGGGCGGTTCCGGGTTCAAACCATTGTTCGAGCGTTTGCTGACTGCGCTGCATCCAGTTTTGCATTACCGTTTTTAATAGCGGTTTTCGGCTAGCCAGCGCGTAGAGCTGGTACATCAGCTCCATATTATCCGGCGTTGCAACCTGTGAGCTGTAGATCATATCGGTGATAGCCTGGCATGCGCCTTGAGCATCACTAACATCGCTAAAAAATGCCTGATATTGCCGGGACATAATCTCAGTAAAACTGCTGAACGCCTCCAGCAACAACTCATCAATTCCTGAAAAATAGTAGGTCATCGATCCCAACGGTACCCCGGCAAGGGTAGCAATTTTGCGGTGCGTAACAGCATGTATTCCGTAAAGTTTCACCGCCTCCAGCGTGGCCTGGATAATTTTTTCTCGCCGTTGCGGATCGTTAGCGCGACGCATGTCATTTCCTCTGTCTGCAATTGTGTACAAATGTACACAACCTTGCTAATGTTGTCTTCCCTCTTCTTATTTTGACGTGATCTATGACCGTAAATTCTTCACGTAATGCATTGAAACGCCGAACCTGGGCGCTGTTTATGTTCTTCTTTTTGCCAGGCCTGTTAATGGCGTCCTGGGCAACCCGTACGCCTGCTATCCGCGATATTCTCTCTGTCTCGATCGCTGAAATGGGCGGTGTTCTCTTTGGTCTGTCGATCGGTTCGATGAGCGGTATTCTCTGCTCGGCGTGGTTAGTGAAACGCTTTGGGACACGTAATGTCATCCTGGTCACGATGTCCTGCGCATTGATCGGGATGATGATATTAAGTCTGGCACTCTGGCTGACATCGCCCCTGCTCTTTGCCGTTGGTCTCGGCGTCTTTGGGGCAAGTTTTGGTTCTGCGGAAGTGGCGATAAACGTTGAAGGTGCCGCCGTTGAGCGAGAAATGAATAAAACGGTTTTGCCGATGATGCACGGTTTTTATAGCCTGGGCACGCTGGCAGGCGCTGGTGTCGGGATGGCACTGACGGCCTTTGGCGTTCCGGCAACGGTGCACATTTTATTGGCGGCGCTGGTAGGTATCGCGCCTATTTATATCGCCATTCAGGCAATCCCTGACGGTACGGGCAAAAATGCTGCCGATGGCACCCAGCATGGCGAAAAAGGCGTACCTTTTTATCGCGATATCCAGTTGCTGCTGATTGGTGTTGTGGTGCTGGCGATGGCCTTTGCCGAAGGTTCTGCCAACGACTGGTTACCCTTATTAATGGTTGACGGTCACGGTTTTAGCCCCACTTCCGGCTCGCTGATTTATGCCGGTTTTACCCTGGGGATGACCGTTGGACGCTTCACTGGCGGTTGGTTCATCGACCGTTACAGTCGCGTTGCCGTGGTTCGGGCCAGTGCGCTAATGGGGGCGTTGGGTATTGGGCTGATTATTTTTGTCGATAGCGCCTGGGTCGCTGGGGTGTCTGTTGTACTCTGGGGAATGGGTGCCTCGCTGGGCTTCCCGCTGACCATTTCTGCCGCCAGCGATACCGGCCCCGATGCACCAACCCGCGTCAGTGTGGTAGCAACGACCGGTTATCTGGCTTTCCTCGTCGGGCCGCCGCTGCTGGGCTATCTCGGCGAACATTATGGATTACGTAGTGCAATGCTGGTTGTACTGGCGCTGGTTATTCTCGCGGCTATTGTCGCGAAAGCCGTCGCCAAACCCGATACCAAAACGCAGACGGCGATGGAGAATAGTTGATGAGCATTAAATTAATTGCGGTAGACATGGATGGTACTTTCTTAAGCGATCAAAAAACCTATAACCGTGAGCGGTTTATGGCTCAGTATCAGCAAATGAAAGCACAAGGCATTCGCTTTGTGGTCGCCAGCGGGAATCAATATTATCAGTTGATCTCTTTCTTCCCTGAAATTGCTAATGAAATTGCCTTTGTGGCTGAAAACGGCGGCTGGGTAGTGAGTGAAGGCAAAGATGTTTTTAATGGCGAGCTGTCGAAGGATGCCTTTACTACTGTCGTGGAACATTTGCTGACGCGCCCGGAAGTGGAAATTATTGCCTGCGGAAAAAATAGCGCCTATACGCTCAAAAAATATGACGATGCCATGAAAACGGTGGCGGAAATGTATTATCACCGTCTGGAATACGTCGATAACTTTGACAACTTAGAAGATATTTTCTTTAAGTTTGGCCTGAATCTTTCCGATGAACTGATTCCACAAGTACAAAAAGCATTACATGAGGCCATCGGCGATATTATGGTGCCAGTCCACACCGGCAACGGCAGCATCGATCTGATTATCCCCGGCGTACATAAAGCCAATGGCCTTCGCCAACTGGGTGATGCTGCCAACTTACTGATTTAGTGTATGATGGTGTTTTTGAGGTGCTCCAGTGGCTTCTGTTTCTATCAGCTGTCCCTCCTGTTCAGCTACTGACGGGGTGGTGCGTAACGGCAAAAGCACCGCCGGACATCAGCGCTATCTCTGCTCTCACTGCCGTAAAACATGGCAACTGCAGTTCACTTACACCGCTTCTCAACCCGGTACGCACCAGAAAATCATTGATATGGCCATGAATGGCGTTGGATGCCGGGCAACAGCCCGCATTATGGGCGTTGGCCTCAACACGATTTTACGTCACTTAAAAAACTCAGGCCGCAGTCGGTAACCTCGCGCATACAGCCGGGCAGTGACGTCATCGTCTGCGCGGAAATGGACGAACAGTGGGGCTATGTCGGGGCTAAATCGCGCCAGCGCTGGCTGTTTTACGCGTATGACAGGCTCCGGAAGACGGTTGTTGCGCACGTATTCGGTGAACGCACTATGGCGACGCTGGGGCGTCTTATGAGCCTGCTGTCACCCTTTGACGTGGTGATATGGATGACGGATGGCTGGCCGCTGTATGAATCCCGCCTGAAGGGAAAGCTGCACGTAATCAGCAAGCGATATACGCAGCGAATTGAGCGGCATAACCTGAATCTGAGGCAGCACCTGGCACGGCTGGGACGGAAGTCGCTGTCGTTCTCAAAATCGGTGGAGCTGCATGACAAAGTCATCGGGCATTATCTGAACATAAAACACTATCAATAAGTTGGAGTCATTACCCGCCAACTGCAGAAATTATGGGGAATAGACGACAGCGAAGTGGTGGTCTTTGGCGATGGCGGTAACGATATTGAGATGCTGCGTCAGGCAGGCTTTAGTTTTGCAATGGAAAATGCCGGCAGCGCGGTCGTCGCAGCGGCAAAATACCGGGCAGGCTCCAATAACCGTGAAGGCGTACTGGATGTGATCGATAAAGTGCTTAAATACGAAGCGCCATTTGACCAATAAAAACGGCAGCACGCCCGGCAACACAATACCTGAATGAAGGCTGCATAATTCGCGGAAATTAACCCGCTGCATTATTTCAGGCGAAATGATTATGAAAAATTGTCTACTGTTGGGCGCGCTTTTAATGGGCTTTACTGGTGTGGCGATGGCGCAAAGTGTCACCGTCGATGTGCCGAGTGGATACAAAGTGGTTGTAGTTCCTGATTCAGTCAGCGTTCCACAAGCGGTCAGCGTCGCGACTGTGCCGCAAACCGTCTATGTGGCTCCTGCGCCAGCTCCGGCTTACCGCCCGCATCCTTATGCTCGCCATCTTGCCAGCGTAGGTGAAGGGATGGTTATCGAACACCAGATTGACGACCATCACCATTAATTCGAGAATGCCTGATCGCACAAAGCAGTCAGGCATTTTTTTACCCTTCGTGAGAATTTCCCATCTGTTTATCTTTTAAAAAGATAACCATCAGCGACAGCCACAAAATTCCGTTGACAAGGTTGAAGAGATTAAACTGTCCGTTGCCCCCGTTCAGCCAGGCATGTTTGCTGATTTCAATACCAACGGTAAAGATCAGCATTTGCAGCATTCCCATCGCCGCAGAAACCGTACCTTTACTCATATCGCTGGCAAACAGGGTTAATCGCACCAGTCCCGCATTCGCCAGACCAATACCGAAAGCATAAATACTTAACCCGGCAGTCATCCATAAATACGCGTGCGATGAGATAACCGTTGCCGCAGCAGCGACCAACAGACCAATCATAATCGGCCAGCCGCCCATAATTATCAGCGAACGTACGGTGCGGCGCGAGGTCAGACGCGCTAACAGCAAGTTACCCGCAATTAACGCCCCGAAAATAGGCACTTGCAGCAAGCCATATTCATAGCTGCTCAACTGCTCGCCGGTAATGATGATAATCGGCGACTGGGCGATCCACGCCAGCAATGGCAGGCTAACGAATCCCAGCGCCAGCGCCCCCGCCACAAAGCGGCCGTTCTTCAGCACCAGCTTATAGTCACGACCGAGTTCTTTCAGTGACAGTTTCTCGCCTATACGCGTGGCGGTTTCAGGCATGGCTCGTTGCAGACCGAAAAAGGAGATCGCTGCCAATGCGGCAAACAAAACAAACATCCCCTCCCAGGGCAGCACATGGATCCACGCCGCGCCCACCAGCGGACCAAGTAGCGGAGCAATCAGCGCCACGTTCGCCATCAGCGCGGTGATCTTGATACAAACCGCCTCTTCGAAGGATTCCTGAATTGCGGCGTATCCCACAGCGCCAATGAAACAGAGGCTTATGCCCTGCAAGAAGCGCAACAGGGTGAATTGTTCAATGTTTTGCGCCAGCAATATTGCCAGACAGGTGACGATAAACCACACCACTCCCGCCAGCATCACCGGACGGCGACCAATACGATCCGACAGCGGCCCCAGCAGCCATTGTAAAAACATCCCGCCCGCCAGATACGCGGTCATCGAAGTAGGAACCCAATCAATGCCCGCCTGATATTGTTCCACCACGGCCAACATACCGGGTTGAATCATATCGTTGCCGATATAGGTTGAAAATTCGTAAAGCACCAGACAGAGAGGGAAAAGTAACGCCTGACGTCCAAGCCTGGCACCGGAAGCTAATTTATTTTGCATGCAATTTCTTCGCCAATAATAATCGCGCAGAGTTTAATAAAAGCGCAGCTAACGAGAAAGCGAATTTTGTAGCTGAAACCACGGTTAAGCACATTCTTACATTATTGCGAGTATAGCTACGCTTTCTTTAAGTTTTATTTAACCTATGCCCGTTACAATCACCCACCGTAAACAGGCCGCTTGAGGGAAATAAGACGATGCCGCTTTACCCAGTTTAACCTGCACTTTATTCTCAACGACTTGCCTGTATTGGCTCCCTTTTAATCACTTTGCGTCGGGAAGTTATGCTGGAAAATTTGAATCTCTCTCTATTCTCTCTTATTAACGCGACGCCAGACTCGGCTCCGTGGATGATCTCGTTGGCGATTTTTATTGCTAAAGATTTGATTACCGTGGTGCCGTTGCTGGCCGTGGTACTTTGGTTGTGGGGGCTTACAGCACAACGGCAACTGGTGATAAAAATCGCTATCGCGCTGGCGGTCAGCCTGTTTGTGTCCTGGACGATGGGACATCTTTTTCCGCACGACCGACCCTTTGTCGAAAATATCGGCTATAACTTCCTGCATCATGCGGCGGATGACTCATTCCCAAGCGATCACGGTACGGTGATTTTCACCTTTGCACTGGCATTTTTATGCTGGCATCGCCTGTGGTCCGGCTCACTTTTAATGGTGCTGGCCGTCGTCATTGCCTGGTCGCGCGTTTATCTTGGCGTCCACTGGCCGCTGGATATGCTCGGTGGATTGCTGGCAGGTATGATTGGCTGCCTTAGTGCCCAGATTATCTGGCAAGCGATGGGGCATAAACTCTATCAACGTCTGCAATCGTGGTATCGCGTCTGTTTTGCATTACCGATCCGCAAAGGCTGGGTGCGTGACTGATCTCTGCTAAAAAGTGTAGTATTGAGCGGCTCGCTTCAATAACTATTCAGAGGGATTATGGAAACACGTCGCGAAGAGCGTATCGGGCAGCTGCTGCAAGAATTAAAACGCAGCGATAAGTTACATCTTAAAGACGCCGCCGCCCTGCTTGGGGTTTCGGAGATGACGATTCGTCGCGATCTGAACAACCACAGTGCGCCCGTCGTTTTGCTCGGCGGCTATATTGTTCTGGAACCGCGCAGTGCCAGCCATTACCTGTTAAGCGATCAAAAATCCCGCCTGGTGGAAGAAAAACGCCGGGCGGCAAAACTGGCTGCGACGCTGGTAGAACCCGATCAGACCCTCTTTTTTGACTGTGGCACCACCACGCCGTGGATTATTGAAGCGATTGATAATGAAATCCCTTTTACCGCCGTTTGTTATTCGCTAAATACCTTTCTGGCGCTGAAAGAGAAACCCCATTGCCGCGCGTTTCTTTGCGGTGGTGAATTTCACGCCAGCAACGCCATTTTCAAACCCATCGATTTTCAGCAAACGCTGAATAATTTTTGCCCGGATATCGCTTTTTATTCTGCGGCGGGCGTGCATGTCAGTAAAGGCGCTACCTGTTTTAATCTTGAAGAGTTGCCGGTAAAACACTGGGCCATGTCGATGGCGCAAAAGCATGTGCTGGTTGTCGACCACAGTAAATTTGGCAAGGTGCGTCCGGCGCGCATGGGTGACCTGAAACGCTTTGATATTGTGGTGAGCGATTGTTGCCCGGAAGATGAGTATGTGAAGTACGCGCAGACGCAGCGCATTAAGTTGATGTATTAATGACGTATAACCGGATGACGTTTCGCGCCATCCGGTTATCAGAAGATTAAGAGAACCAGCTGCCGAACCACTGATGGAATTTCATCATCACGAAATCCCACACCCGACCAAAGAATCCGCCCTCTTCCACATTTTCCATCACGATCAGCGGACGCTGCTCAATGGATTTACCGTTAAGCTGGAAATCAATGGTCCCGACAACCTGACCTTTTTTCAGCGGTGCGGTAAGCTGCGGTTCCGTTAACGTATAACTCGCTTTCAGGTTTTTCAGCTGCCCACGCGGTATGGTCACGGAGCCCGCTTCGCCTGCCCCGAGATTCACTTCGCTCTTATCACCAAACCAGACGCGCTGAGTCACAAAGGTGGCATCAGGTTTAATTGGCGTCACAGTTTCAAAGAAGCGGAAACCCCAGGTCAATAATTTCTCAGACTCATTAAAACGGATACGGTCGGTTTTCGCCCCCAGCACTACGGAGATTAAACGCATATCGCCCTGGGTAGCCGAAGCAACCAGATTATATCCCGCGCCTGCCGTGGTTCCTGTCTTCATGCCATCAACATTCAGATTGCTGCTCCACAGCAGACGGTTACGGTTAGGCTGACGAATTTTGTTGAAGGTGAACTCTTTCTCTTTATGAATGGCGTACTCTTCCGGCACATCGTGGATCAATGCTTTGCCCAGCAATGCCATATCGCGCGCGGTACTGAACTGCCCCGGCGCATCCAGACCGTGCACCGTCTGGAAGGTAGTGTTGGTCAGACCCAGTTTTTTGGCATAACCATTCATCAAACCAATAAATGACTCCTGGCTCCCGGCAACGTAATCGGCCAGCGCAATACAGGCGTCATTACCGGACTGGATAATCACACCTTTGTTCAAGTCTGCCACCGAAACCTGATCGCCCGGTTTGAGGAACATTACCGATGAACCACGCAGTGCCGGATTTCCCGTCGCCCAGGCATCTTTACCGACCGTCACCATATCGGTGAGTTTAATCTTATCGGCCTTAAGCGCCTGCCCAACCACATAGCTGGTCATGATTTTAGTCAGGCTCGCGGGATCCAGTTTCTCATCCGCGTTGCCTTCTGCCAGCACTTTACCGCTGGCGTAATCCATTAAAATCCATGCACGCGCATCCACGCTCGGCGCTTCAACGGTTTGTTCCGCCGCGAATGCCGTTGGGGCAAAAAGGAATAAAAATGCAGAACCCGCTGCAAGACCACGAAGGAGAGAGGAGTATTGCGTCATAAATGCCACCCGAGTATCCATTCAAAAAAAATACGTTATATCGCCGTATGATAAGTTCGGTGATTAATAACGCACACACAAACTTAAAGAAACCGTAAGTTGGTAAAGTTTTTAAAGTTTATGCAATATCCTGCCGCTTCGCTGCTTCTGGTGTCATTTTTTTGCCAGCTGTTGCTTAAAAGTTAACTTTACTTCACCATCGGAGTCCTGTTCAGCCTGTGGCTGCCTGTCGGAAAAGGGGTGAGTATGATTACGCTGTGGGGTCGGAATAATTCAACTAACGTAAAAAAAGTATTGCTGACGCTCGAAGAACTGGAACTACCTTATGAGCAAATTCTCGCGGGCCGTGAGTTTGGGATAAATCACGATGCTGATTTTCTGGCGATGAACCCTAACGGGCTGGTGCCGTTGTTGCGTGACGACGAAAGTGATCTCATTCTTTGGGAATCAAACGCCATTGTCCGCTATCTGGCGGCACAGTACGGGCAAAAACGCCTGTGGATCGACTCACCGGCACGTCGTGCGGAAGCGGAAAAATGGATGGACTGGGCAAACCAGACGCTCAGTAATGCTCATCGCGGGATCCTGATGGGATTAGTCAGAACACCATCGGAAGAGCGCGATCAGGCCGCCATTGATGCCAGTTGCAAAGAGTGCGACGCCCTGTTTGCCCTGCTCGATGCGGAACTGGCAAAAGTAAAATGGTTCTCTGGCGACGAGTTTGGTGTGGGCGATATCGCTATCGCACCGTTCATCTACAATTTGTTTAACGTTGGCCTGACCTGGACACCGCGTCCAAATCTGCAACGCTGGTATCAGCAACTCACTGAACGCCCCGCAGTGCGCAAAGTGGTGATGATTCCCGTTAGCTAATTGCGTGGGCTAACTTTAAGTAATTCCCCACTGGACTCGTCGGTGAGAACGTATAAATAACCGTCGGGTCCAGTGCGAACATCACGAATTCGCTGCCCTCTGTCCGTTAAAATACGGCCATCTTCTGTCACTTTGTCGCCGTTGACGCTCATCACAATGACATCTTTATCTTTCAGCGCGCCAATAAATAATTTTTGCTGCCACTGGGGGAATTTATCGCTGTTATAGAAGGCCATGCCGCTCACAGCGGGCGAATCTTTCCAGTAAAAAACAGGTTGCTCGGTCCCGGCGACGATCTCCCCTTTCGCTTCCGGTATCTTAAAGCCTGAATAGTTGATTCCCCAGGTTGCCAGCGGCCAGCCGTAGTTTTTGCCTTTTTGCGGGATATTAATTTCATCACCACCGCGCGGGCCATGTTCATTCAGCCACAGTGCATTACTCCACGGATTCATCGCCATTCCTTGCGGATTACGAATGCCATAAGACCAGATCTCGGCGCGCGCACCGGATTCCTTTATAAAAGGATTATCATCCGGGATTTCGCCCTGGTCGGTCAGACGCACCAGTTTGCCCTGTAATTTATCCAGATCCTGCGCCGTCGGGCGCTGATTGTTTTCGCCCAGAGCAATAAAAAGATAACCTTTACCGTCGAATACCAGCCGCCCGCCAAAATGGTTGCCGGTTGACAGTTTTGGCATCTGGCGAAAGACGGTGCGGAAGTCGGTCACTTTTGAGAGATCATCACTTAAGCGGCCATAACCCACAGCAGTTCCGGCTTTGCCATCATCGCCAACTTCGGAATAACTTAACCAGATGCGGCGAGACTGAGCAAAATCAGGCGCTAAAACCACGTCCAGCAGGCCGCCCTGCCCGTGCGCCCAAACGTCCGGAACTCCGGAAAGCGGCGCAGATAATCCTTTTCCTGCTTGCCAGTGACGCAACTCGCCGCCGCGCAGAGTGATTAACATACCGTGATTATCGGGTAAAAAGGCCAGTGCCCAGGGATGGTCGAGTTTGTCTTGCAGTACTTCGACATTTACCGTTGCAGGAGCCGCCCAGAGAGCGGAAGAAAGACAAATAAGGGGCACAAGGAAAAAGGATTGTCGATGCATAACGCCTCCGGATTGACTCTGGCTTAAAGCGTAGTCAGTGGAGGAGATAACAAATTCATTTTTACAAAAACTTAAACATGAAGGGGGAGACGCTTTCTCCCCCTTAGTTTTCAGGCCTTCTCAAGCATGGCGTGCTTCTGCAGGCTCTGGATACTCAGCGTTAAGCTCATCAGACAATTTTCAAGCTTATCGGCGTTGACGGTAATAACAGTCGGGCAATCATGGTGCCCACTCATCAAACATACTGCGGCTGTCGCTAATGCTTCTTCAGCATGATGAAGAGCACTCCACTCTTCCTGATCCAGATGAAGATTCAACCGCAGCGATTTATCGTGCAGTTCGCGATTCAGTTTAAAAAAGTTATCTCGTAGATGATTGCTTTCGCTGACGGACATGTATCCTTTTGCCTTCCTCAGTTGCACGTATGCGGCGAGGTCAACGCGTGCGTCGATCAACCGGTTCAGCAGATCGATTCGCTGTCTGTCAACGAACATACTTCGATCCTCCTCTTCCCAGCCTTGTTGCAATTAAATAGTATGGCTATTTTTTGAGCAAAATGCTGTCCAGGATCAATTCTTCACGCCGAATTAACAAAATTTACATTTCCTTCGCCTCCGCCAGCGAATGAGATTGCGATACAAATTTTATCCAGAACTCTGTAGAATCCCTGCCCTGACCTTTCCTGTAACTGAATATTTTTTAAGCTATGAGCAAAGTAACTCCCCAGCCGAAAATCGGCTTTGTTTCCCTTGGCTGTCCGAAAAACCTTGTTGATTCAGAGCGTATTCTCACCGAACTCCGCACTGAAGGTTATGACGTGGTACCGAGCTATGACGATGCGGACATGGTGATCGTCAACACCTGCGGCTTTATTGACAGCGCGGTACAAGAATCACTGGAAGCCATTGGTGAAGCGTTGAATGAAAACGGCAAGGTTATTGTGACCGGTTGTCTGGGGGCAAAAGAAGATCAGATCCGCGAAGTCCACCCGAAAGTGCTGGAAATCACCGGGCCTCATAGCTATGAGCAGGTTCTGGAGCACGTTCATCACTACGTGCCAAAACCGAAACACAACCCATTCCTGAGCCTGGTGCCAGAACAAGGTGTGAAACTGACGCCGCGTCATTATGCCTATCTGAAAATTTCTGAAGGCTGTAATCACCGCTGCACCTTCTGCATTATTCCGTCTATGCGCGGCGACCTGGTGAGCCGTCCGATTGGCGAAGTGTTAAGTGAAGCGAAACGTCTGGTAGATGCGGGCGTTAAAGAGATTCTGGTGATCTCGCAGGATACTTCCGCCTATGGCGTTGATGTTAAACATCGTACTGGCTTCCACAACGGCGAGCCGGTAAAAACCAGCATGGTCAGCCTGTGCGAACAGTTATCGAAACTGGGGATCTGGACACGTCTGCACTACGTTTACCCTTATCCGCATGTGGACGACGTCATCCCACTGATGGCAGAAGGCAAAATCCTGCCGTATCTGGACATTCCGTTGCAGCACGCCAGCCCGCGCATTCTCAAACTGATGAAGCGTCCGGGTTCTGTAGATCGCCAACTGGCGCGCATCAAACAGTGGCGCGAAATCTGCCCGGAACTGACCCTACGCTCAACCTTTATTGTCGGCTTCCCTGGCGAGACAGAAGAAGATTTCCAGATGCTACTCGACTTCCTGAAAGAAGCGCGTCTGGATCGCGTTGGCTGCTTTAAATACAGCCCGGTTGAAGGTGCAGACGCCAATGCCCTGCCTGACCAGGTTCCGGAAGAAGTTAAAGAAGAACGCTGGAACCGTTTCATGCAGCTGCAGCAGCAGATTTCCGCCGAGCGCCTGCAAGAGAAAGTGGGCCGTGAAATTCTGGTGATTATCGACGAAGTGGACGAAGAAGGCGCGATTGGTCGCAGCATGGCAGATGCACCGGAAATCGACGGCGCGGTTTATCTCAATGGTGAAACCAACGTTAAGCCGGGTGATATCCTGCGTGTGAAAGTCGAGCACGCCGATGAGTACGATTTGTGGGGTAGCCGGGTTTAATTAATCTAAAGGCAGATCTAACAAGGATATTGTTCGTCGATCTGCCTCTACTACCCTTCCCGATGTCCTACCCTTACGCACAAAATCCCCTGACGCATAAATCGAGAAAAATGAATCGTACTCGAGGCAACTCTCACTTTTTCACACCAAATTAAAGTTTTGATCGCAATTACTTGAAATAAGCGTAATGGTTACTATAGTAAACATTACCACAAGGATGGATGTATGGGTGTGTATAAGGCAAGGCGATTCAGCCAAAGCACGAAAAAACTTGGTATTCACGATAAAGTTCTCATGGCTGCCGCTGAAGAAGTGATGCAAGGCATATGGGAGGCTGATTTAGGTAGCGGTGTCATCAAAAAACGGTTACCCCTCCAACAAGGAAAGAGTGGTGGAGCCAGAACAATTATCTTTTTTAAATCAGCAAATCATGTGTTTTTTTATGATGGTTGGTCCAAGAGTGGTCTAAGCAGTAAAGGAACCAAAGAAATCGAAGATGATGAACTGGCAGCCTACAAAAAAATGGCAAATGCATTTCTGGCCTTTAGCAATAAGCAAATAGAGGATTTGATCGAAACTGGCTTCTTGATTGAGGTGAAAAATGAGCGATAAATTACAAATGATGCTGGAAGATGCAAAGGAACTGAATGCATTGGGCCTGATGTCTGATAGTGAGGTTGATGCCATTGCCGTCATGGTCAAAGCCCGTGAAGTCAGCGCCCGTATAGCCAAAGTCAAATCAATGACGGGTGAAGAGATCAAAGCCATCCGCACCCGATACGGCATGTCACAATCCGTGCTGGCACATACAATGGGAATGTCAAAAGAAAGTGTCTCGAAATGGGAACGTAATGAAATAAAACCGAGCGGCCCGGCACTACGTATTTTGAATACATTGGCAATAAAAGGGCCGGAAGTTTTTGCAAAGTAAAATGTTTGCAAATGATTTACCACATTCATTAGTACCCCTTGATTCAGGGGTACTAACACTATTCTAATTCTACTGCCAGCTAATCTGAGCCCTGCCGTTTTTCTTACTCTTATACAGTCGCTCATCCGCCAGCATTTTCAAGCGTTCGACGGTAGTACATTCATTTGAATGCGCTACACCGATACTGGTGCTTAAATTAATGCTTCCCACCTGGAAATGAACGATTTCTTTTAGTATCGATAGCAACTCTTCCAGCGTGCCGCCAGTATAAATCACCGCAAATTCGTCACCGCCGAAGCGGTAGACTTTACCTTTATCTACCGGGATCTGTGATTTAAGGATTTTCACCACTTTCATCAACACTTCATCGCCCAGCAAATGACCGAAGGTGTCGTTAATATTTTTGAATTTATCGACGTCAAACAGGCACAAATAACCGCCTTTTTCCGGCAGCGCTTTTAAATCTTCGTCAAAGGATTTTCTGCCCATTGCTTTGGTCAGGTCGTCCAGGAACGCCGAGTTATACATACTGTAGAGTTTTTTGACATCGGCAGCCGAAAAGAAAAGCCCGCCATCCAGTACGCGTTCAAAATGGTTATTAATAATGGCTTCTTTCTCCACAATACCACGATTAATCACTCTGCGTACCAGATAGAGGCAACTGGCACCCGATATCACTGCCACCAATGCGGCAAAGAAAATGATCAATGTACAAACCCGCAAATAAACATCTTTTTTATACGCAAATACGTACAATCCGGTCGGCAAATAGGCAAAGTGCTCCATCGCTTCCGAAACGGTGAAAATGGTGTTTTTAGCATTAAATTCATCACCGGTCACCGGTTTACCGTTCTTAAACAGAGAGAACATCAGGTTCTCGCTATCCATCGCCAGAGATTTTGACAGTAAAGAAAAACGCTCCAGACCAAGCAAAAATATCAGACTACGATTGTGAGTTACCGGATAGAGGTAATAGACGAAGGTTTTACCGTCAAAAGAGATAAACCCTGTATTTTTGACATGTCGATACTTCACAACCTGCATAATATCTGCACAATAATTTTTCTCGAACTCCTTTACCTGAATACATTCGTCGGTAATGACTCTAACTTATTGATAGTGTTTTATGTTCAGATAATGCCCGATGACTTTGTCATGCAGCTCCACCGATTTTGAGAACGACAGCGACTTCCGTCCCAGCCGTGCCAGGTGCTGCCTCAGATTCAGGTTATGCCGCTCAATTCGCTGCGTATATCGCTTGCTGATTACGTGCAGCTTTCCCTTCAGGCGGGATTCATACAGCGGCCAGCCATCCGTCATCCATATCACCACGTCAAAGGGTGATAGCAGGCTCATAAGACGCCCCAGCGTCGCCATAGTGCGTTCACCGAATACGTGCGCAACAACCGTCTTCCGGAGCCTGTCATACGCGTAAAACAGCCAGCGCTGGCGCGATTTAGCCCCGACATAGCCCCACTGTTCGTCCATTTCCGCGCAGACGATGACGTCACTGCCCGGCTGTATGCGCGAGGTTACCGACTGCGGCCTGAGTTTTTTAAGTGACGTAAAATCGTGTTGAGGCCAACGCCCATAATGCGGGCTGTTGCCCGGCATCCAACGCCATTCATGGCCATATCAATGATTTTCTGGTGCGTACCGGGTTGAGAAGCGGTGTAAGTGAACTGCAGTTGCCATGTTTTACGGCAGTGAGAGCAGAGATAGCGCTGATGTCCGGCGGTGCTTTTGCCGTTACGCACCACCCCGTCAGTAGCTGAACAGGAGGGACAGCTGATAGAAACAGAAGCCACTGGAGCACCTCAAAAACACCATCATACACTAAATCAGTAAGTTGGCAGCATCACCCATTCGTCACTGGAAATCAGATAAGGACCGACATCGTACAAGTAAGAGGGTGAAACCGAGTCAGCGTAAGCTGTGCGTAAGCCAACCAACAGCTGTTCCTCCGTGGGATTTAGCGTGTTGATAAGATCAATTGCCACGCTACGCCGATATTCAGCAATATTTGCCACCGCAAAAGCAGTATCAATAACGGACTGTTTCAGGCCATACACCCGTTCCTTTACCATTTGAGTGTAGATCCCGCAGGCAACTGCTGAAATCATGATAAAAATCAGCAGACTGACTGTAAGTACGAACTTATTGATTCTGGACATACGTAAACTACTCTTTTACTAATTTTCCACTTTTATCCCAGGCGGAGAATGGCATGGGTTTCTGGTACAGATACCCCTGAGCCTGAACACATCCTAATTTGATTAATTCGCGCGCAACGTCTTCGCTCTCTACGCCTTCCGCAATCACCGGGATCCGGTTATAGCGTGCCAGGTCGAAAATAATGCGCACAATTTTTCCCGCAGTACCGAAAATATCGCCGGTAAATTGCGAGTCCACCTTTATGCTATCTGGATTAATTTCATAAAAACGTTTCAGGTTTGACAAACCGGTGCCAAAGTCATCAATCGATATCCGTACCCCTTGTTTACGCAGTTGTTCAATATTGAGATAAAAATGTTCATTAATTCGCTCGATCACGGTTTCAGTGATCTCAACACAGAGGCTGTTCGCCTTCAGGCCATTTTCTTTCATGATGGTGGTAAAACGCTCATGAAAGTGCGGTTCGTTTAACTGCCATGGCGAAATATTAATATGCAGTAAGAAATCATCCTTCAGCGACGCACGCTGACTAAAATGTCTGAATTCACCCATTGCCGTTTTAATAATCTGATAACCCAGCTCATTGATAAACCCGATATCTTCAGCAATGGTAATGAACTTCAGCGGTGAAATGATCCCCCGCTCCGCAGACACCCAACGGCACAACGCCTCCGCGCCCAGAATGGCGCGGGTGTTAATATCAACGATCGGTTGATAGACCAGGAATAGTTCGCCAATTTCCATTGCATGGCGAATATTACGCGCAATCCAGATATTCTCTTCTATTTCGTTGAGTTTCGCGTCATCACAGAAAATAAACTCTGAGAACATATGGTCACGGATACTGGAAATCGCCAGTTTCAGTTTTTCTGCGTAACTCCAGGCGTTTTCCCCCTGCAAAGGTTCACAAATGGCAGACTTATGGATGCGCAGATTACGGTAGCCAAAGCTGCTGTCAAAATCGTTTACCATCGCTATTTTACGGGTAAATGTCTGTACATTTTCCCGGCACAGAAGTAAATAGAGATCGGCATTGAATGTCACGATATCGCAGCATTGCGCATATTTTTCGGCAATTCGCTGACACAATTTCCTGACGATTTTATTGCGTTCATCAACACCAAACACCGCTTCCACGGCTTCCAGACCACACAGTTTGATGATCCCCACAGCCAGATACTGATTATTGTTGGACTCAATAATCGCCATATTTTTAATAAAACCGCTTTCCTGATCGTAAGAGATCAGTGAGAGCAATTTATTTGACCGTTCAATTTCGGCATCTTTCATTTCCGCGATCGAATTTTTAATGCTGATAATCTCTTTCGCATCGCCTTCGCGAATTTTCAGAGCCTCGATTTGATCCGTTGAGTCGGGCAAAAATGCCAGCGTATTAACCAGCTCTGTCATTTCAGAAAATTGCCGACGGAACACACGAGTGGTCATTAAATAAACCACCAGCAATACGATAATAATGAACGCAAACGGCAGATAAAAAAGTTTATCTGAGGCGTTCAATAAATTACCGCCAGGATAATAAAAATAGATTTCGAACAATGCATTATTTGGCACTGCTGATGTCTGGTGATCCTGCCAACTTACTGATTTAGTGTATGATGGTGTTTTTGAGGTGCTCCAGTGGCTTCTGTTTCTATCAGCTGTCCCTCCTGCTCAGCTACTGACGGGGTGGTGCGTAACGGCAAAAGCACCGCCGGACATCAGCGCTATCTCTGCTCTCACTGCCGTAAAACATGGCAACTGCAGTTCACTTACACCGTTTCTCAACCCGGTACGCACCAGAAAATCATTGATATGGCCATGAATGGCGTTGGATGCCGGGCAACAGCCCGCATTATGGGCGTTGGCCTCAACACGATTTTACGTCACTTAAAAAACTCAGGCCGCAGTCGGTAACCTCGCGCATACAGCCGGGCAGTGACGTCATCGTCTGCGCGGAAATGGACGAACAGTGGGGCTATGTCGGGGCTAAATCGCGCCAGCGCTGGCTGTTTTACGCGTATGACAGGCTCCGGAAGACGGTTGTTGCGCACGTATTCGGTGAACGCACTATGGCGACGCTGGGGCGTCTTATGAGCCTGCTGTCACCCTTTGACGTGGTGATATGGATGACGGATGGCTGGCCGCTGTATGAATCCCGCCTGAAGGGAAAGCTGCACGTAATCAGCAAGCGATATACGCAGCGAATTGAGCGGCATAACCTGAATCTGAGGCAGCACCTGGCACGGCTGGGACGGAAGTCGCTGTCGTTCTCAAAATCGGTGGAGCTGCATGACAAAGTCATCGGGCATTATCTGAACATAAAACACTATCAATAAGTTGGAGTCATTACCAAAGCGGCTATCGGCACGTTTTACCGCGCGTTCCGATACCAGTTGATAGTTAATGATGAAAAAAAGACCAATAAATGACAGTGCTGCCAATAAAAATAAAATTATCAGCCTTATCTTTATCTTTTCGTATAAACTCAGCATGTTAATACATTTAACAAAATAACTGTCTGAACGCTGTGCCGCTGCAAAAATAGTCCCTTGCTGCGGCTTTTTAACCAAATTACCCGATTCTACAAAATCAGCAGAAAGTTACAACACTTGCTTAGGGCAATAATTTCCTGTGAGGTGATTACCCTTTCAAGCAATATTCAAACGTAACTATCCTTTAATTTTCGGATCCAGCGCATCGCGTAAACCATCGCCCAACAAATTGAACGCCAGTACGGTCAGAAAAATAGCCAGGGCCGGAAAAATAGCGACATGCGGCGCGATAACCATATCCGCTCGTGCCTCATTGAGCATTGCTCCCCACTCTGGTGTCGGCGGTTGAGCACCGAGGCCGAGAAATGACAGGCTGGCGGCAGAGATAATCGAGGTGCCAATGCGCATGGTGAAAAACACCACGATAGACGAGACGGTCCCAGGCAAGATATGACGCAATAAAATGGTCATATCGCTGGCACCAATACTGCGTGCTGACTCAATAAAGGTTTGCTGTTTCAACACCAGCGTGTTGCCGCGCACCAGTCGGGCAAACGCGGGGATGGAAAAAATGGCGACTGCGATAATCACGTTAGCAATGCCGCTTCCCAACACCGCAACAACAGCGATCGCCAGTAAAATACCCGGGAAGGCAAACAGCACATCGCAAATGCGCATGATCAGCCGATCCCACCAGCCTTCATAATATCCAGCCAGCAAGCCCAGCAACGTCCCGATCGCCGCACCGATAAACACGGCAAACACGCCCGCCGCCAGCGAGATTTGCGCACCAACCAGGACACGGCTGAAAATGTCACGCCCCAGTGAATCGACGCCAAACCAGTGCTGCAAAGAAGGTCCGTTATTCAGATTGTCATAATCAAAATAATTTTCGGCGTCATAGGGAGCGATCCAGCGTGCAAAAATAGCCATCACAATCAATAAAATAACGAACAATGCGGCGGTCATCGCCATATGCTGACGGCGAAATCGTCGCCAGAATTCATGCCACGGTGTACGTACCTGGTCAGGTTTGACCAGTGGCATGGCGTTTAACACCGCCTGACGTCGCCAGTTAAATAGTCGCATCCTTACTTGTACCTGATAGCCGGGTTAATGGCGGCGTAAAGCATATCCACCACTAAGTTGATAAGAATAAATTCCAGCGAGAAAAGCAGAATTTCCGCCTGAATCACCGGGTAATCGCGCATTTCTACGGAGTCAACGAGTAAGCGTCCAAGTCCGGGCCAGTTGAAAACTTTCTCCACCACGATAGAACCACCGAGCAAAAAGCCAAACTGTAAGCCCATCATGGTCACTACCGGGATCATCGCGTTGCGTAGCCCGTGTTTGAGGACAACCCAGGTTTCGCTCACCCCTTTCGCCCTCGCGGTACGCATATAATCTTCGCTTAAAACGTCGACAAACGACGCGCGGGTAAAGCGCGCCATCACGGCGGCCACTGCCGCGCCGAGCGTCAGGGAGGGTAAAATGTAGTGCTGCCAACTGTCTGCTCCCACGGTAGGCAGCCAGCCCAGTTCAACGGAGAATACCTGAATTAAAAGCATCCCCAGAGCAAATGCCGGAAACGAGATCCCCGACACCGCAATGGTCATACTCAATCGATCCGGCCAACGATTACGCCAGACGGCGGCGATAATTCCCGCCGCCATACCAAATATCACCGCCCAGACCATACTGGTTATGGTCAGCCACAGCGTTGGCATAAAGCGGCTGGCAATCTCATCGGCAACCGGACGACGCGACACCATCGACAGGCCAAAATCCCCCTGCACAGCATTGCTGATATAGTGCCAGAACTGGTGATACAGCGGCTGATCCAACCCCAGCTGCTGACGCACCAGTTCTATAACCTGCGCATCAGCTTCGGGCCCGGCAATCAATCGCGCCGGATCGCCGGGCAGCATATGCACAAATAAAAACACCAGCACCGAGACGATAAACAGCGTTGGAATCAACCCCAGTAAGCGTTTGATAACGTAATTAAGCATTCCACTCCCTGCGTTGCTTATTGCAAATCCGCGTCTTCAAAGCTGAAGCCGGTGTCTGGCATGATCCAAAAACCGGTCAGGTTTTTACTGTGTGCCGACACCAGTTTTTCTACCACCAGCGGGATCCACGGCGATTCTTGCCAGATGATATCCTGCGCCGCCTTATATAAGCGGGTCTTTTCCACCGGATCATTCGTTTTCAGTGCCTGATCCAGGAAGTCATCCACCTGTTTATTGCTGTAAAACGCGGTATTAAACAGCGTCGGTGGCCAGTTTTGCGATGCAAACAGCGGCGATAGTGCCCAGTCAGCTTCGCCGGTTGAAGCCGACCAGCCAGTGTAGAACATCCGCACGCCGCTCTCTTTTTGCCCTTTACCTTCAACTTCTGCCGCCCGCTGTCCGGCATCCATCGCAGTCACCTGGGCTTTAATCCCGACCTGCGCTAACTGCTGCTGGGTAAATTGCAGCACTTTCTGCGCGGTGCTGTGGTTATGTGACGACCACAGCGTGGTACTGAAACCGTTGGGATATCCCGCCTCTTTCAGTAATTCGCGCGCTTTCACTGGATCGTAAGGCCACGGTTTATAACTTTGCGCGTAGGCGATACTCGGCGGTACCACACCAGTAGCTGGCGTTGCATAGCCCGCGAAGGCTACTTTCACCAGCGCCGGGCGGTTAATGGCGTAATTCAGCGCCTCACGGACCTTCGGGTTATCGAACGGTTTTTGCGTCACGTTCATACTGATATAACGCTGCATAATTGACGGACTGGCCATCAACTCGATATTTTTGTTTTTCTCCAGCAGTGCGGCCTGCTCGTAAGGAATGGGGAAAGCAAACTGCGCTTCACCGGTTTGCAGCATTGCCGCGCGGGTGTTGTTATCCGCCACCGGACGCCAGGTTATGCTGTCCAGTTTGGGCAATCCTGGCTGCCAGTAACCCGCGAATTTTTTCACCTTCACAAAATCGGTCTGATTCCAGGTATCCAGTTCATACGGTCCGGTTCCCACCGGATGAAAACCAATCTCCTTGCCATATTTTTCCAGCGCTGCCGGTGAAATCATCGCGGTCGCCGGATGGGCAAGAATATTAATAAACGCTGAAAACGGCTGTTTGAGAGTAATCTTTACCGTTGTCGGATCGATCGCCTCCGTTTTGGCAATATTCTTATACAGGTTATAGCGTTTAAGATGATTCGCCGGATCGCTGGCCCGGTCCAGATTCGCTTTTACTGCCGCTGCGTTGAAATCGGTGCCATCCTGGAATTTAATGCCTTCCCGCAATTTCACGGTGTATGTAAGGCCGTCATCGGAAACGGTATAACTCTCCGCCAGCACGTTTTTCAGTTTCATCTCGTTATCCAGACCAAACAGCCCCTGGTAAAACGATTTCGCTACGGCCTGAGATAACGTGTCATTTGCGTCATACGGATCGAGCGTGGTGAAGTTCGATCCTACCGCCACCACCACATCTTTGGCAGCGAATGCACAAGATGCCATCAACGCTGTCGCAATGCCCAGCGCCACTAACCCACTACGGTGTACAGCTCTTGCCATTTTATTCTCCGCCTGAATGTTATCTACGCATGAATGCGTATTCTGATTGTGGTTGTGCGACGTAATGCCCCGGCCCGACGCATTGCAACGAGACGCCTGCCACCTCTTCGCCACGCAGATGAATATTGCTGGGAAGATCGTCCGACAGCAGTACACGCTGCGGTCGTTGTCGGGACGGTTCAGCGACCGGAACTGCCGCCAGTAATTTACGCGTATAAGGATGCTGCGGGTTTTCGAAGACCGCGCGCCGTGGGCCAATTTCAACAATTTGCCCGAGATACATCACCGCCACACGATGACTAATCCGCTCTACCACGGCCATATCGTGGGAGATAAACAGATACGCAATGCCGAAATCACGCTGGAGATCGAGCAACAAGTTGATAATCTGCCCGCGAATAGAAACATCCAGCGCCGAAACGGCTTCGTCGGCAATGATCACTTTTGGATTCAATGCCAACGCGCGAGCAATGCAGATGCGCTGGCGCTGACCGCCGGAAAACTCATGCGGGTAACGCCAGGCATGTTCAGGTAACAGGCCCACGCGCTCCAGCAACCACGCAACGCGTGCAGCCGCGTCTTTACCTGGCAATAAACCGTGTACGCGCAGCGGTTCGATAATCGAATCACCGATGGTCTGACGTGGGTCCAGCGAAGCGTAAGGGTCCTGAAAAATAAACTGAATATCCCGGCGTAATGCCTGAAGTTTGCCGGGTGACAAGGTATCGATTCGCTGACCGTTAAAGATAATTTCGCCGCCCTGCGATTCGACCAGGCGCAGCAACGCCCGCCCGGTAGTGGATTTACCGCTGCCAGACTCGCCCACCAGCGATAGCGTTTCGCCAGGCCAGAGATCAAAACTGACTTTCTCAACGGCATGCACTTCCCGCGTTACGCGATTCAACAAACCGCTGCGCAAAGGGAAACGGGTGACAAGATTACGCACCCGTAAAACAGGTTCGCCATCCACCACCGTTTTCTGCTCGATGGGGGGTTCCTGTTTCGCTGGATGTTCAAGCGATATCAATGGGAAACGTCGGGGATAATCTAACCCTTTCATCGCACCAAGTTGCGGAACAGCAGCTAACAGCGCACGGGTGTAAGGATGTTGCGGTGCATGAAAAATCTGTTCGACGGTACCCGTTTCCACCGCCTCGCCCTGATACATCACCAGTACCCGATCGGCAATCTCTGCCACCACGCCCATATCGTGAGTGATAAAGATAACGCCCATCGACATCTCTTTTTGCAATACTTTGATTAATTGCAGGATCTGCGCCTGAATAGTGACATCCAGCGCGGTGGTTGGCTCATCGGCAATCAGCACCGCCGGGCGGCATGACAGCGCCATCGCAATCATCACTCGCTGGCGCATCCCGCCAGAGAGTTGATGCGGATAACGTGAAAGAATGGTTTGTGCCTCCGGAATGCGTACCTGATCCAGCATCCGCTTCGCCTCGACCATCGCTTCTTCACGACTGGCGTTCTGATGCAGACGAATTGATTCGGCAATCTGTTCACCCACAGTAAATACTGGGTTCAGCGATGTCATCGGCTCCTGAAATATCATCGCCATATCCGCACCGCGCACATGGCGCATTTGTGCAGCGCTCTGCTCGCTAAGTTCAATCACTTCACGACTGCGCCGCCGCAACAGCATTTTATCGCACTGTACTAAACCGCCCGCCTGTTCCAACAGACGCATCAATGCCAGCGCAGTCACTGACTTACCGGAGCCGGATTCGCCAACAATGGCCAGCGTCTCACCGCGTTGAAGGCTAAAAGAGAGATTGCGGACCGCAGCTATTTTCTGCTGGTCCTGCATAAAGGCAATTTTCAGATTTTCAACCGCCAGCACATCACCGGCATCAAGTTCATCACTGTGTGGCAACGGTGTCCCCTTTTTCACGGTAGATACCGGTGGTTGGCGTATCGCCTGCGTAGCCCCAGGCGCGATACATTCCTTCGGTGTTAAACGGTAGCGCGACATTCCCTTCATGGTCGATAGCGATTAAGCCACCGCTACCGCCAAGCGCAGGGAGTTTTTCCATTACTACCCGCTCGCAGGCTTCCGCGAGACTTAATCCGCCGTAATCCATTAACGCGGCGATGTCATATGCCGCCAGCGCGCGGATGAAGACTTCGCCCGTGCCGGTACAAGAAACCGCCACACTGGCGTTATTGGCGTAGCATCCGGCACCCACTAAGGGACTATCGCCAACTCGTCCGGGTAATTTATTGGTCATTCCGCCTGTGGACGTGGCTGCCGCCAGATTGCCGTCTAAATCCAACGCCACGGCCCCCACGGTGCCCATTTTCTGTTTTTCATCCAGTGGCGCACCGCTATGGTCGAGGACTGTTGCCCCTTCCTCGCGCGCTGCCAGTAGTTGTTCATAACGCAAAGGCGTGGAGAAAATCTCCGGTGAGACGCGCTCCATGCCATGAGCAAACGCAAAATTTTCTGCCCCTTCGCCAATCATCATCACATGCGGGCTTTGCTCCATCACCAGCCGGGCGGCAAGAACCGGATTACGCAGATGACTAACGCCCGCCACCGCACCGGCTTTCAGGGTGTTACCATCCATCACACTGGCGTCCAGTTCATGGGTTTCATCACGCGTAAAGACAGCGCCAATTCCGGCGTTAAACAGTGGACACTCTTCCAGCAGACGCACCGCTTCCGTCACCACATCCAGCGCACTTTCGCCCGCTTCCAGCATTTTCTGCCCGGTTTCAACAATGGCAGACAACGCCTCAATGTAGCGTAATTCCTGTTGCAGACTCATCTGCGCGCGGCTAATTGCACCTGCGCCACCATGAATTGCAATGACTGCTTTGCCCATAGTATTCGTCCATTAAGGGTGGCTCGCCACTTTTGCTATAAATATCAGAATTTTTATGAATTACTCATTCAATTTTTGAATATAGAAAGATGGATATGGCATGTAAAGGCAGGACCCAGCGCTACGCCCGAGGTGGCATACAGTCTGTGGCGTTTTTCTGACATAATAGGCAAATTCGATTTTGCCTCCGCAGGAGTGTTTTCATGGAATTTACCACCGGATTGATGTCGCTCGACACCGCGCTTAATGAGATGCTTTCTCGCGTCACCCCACTGACCGCCCAGGAAACGCTGCCACTGGTACAGTGTTTTGGTCGTATTCTGGCGAGCGATGTCGTTTCGCCACTGGATGTCCCGGGGTTTGATAACTCCGCTATGGACGGCTACGCGGTGCGTTTAGCCGATATTGCCTCCGGGCAACCGCTGCCCGTTGCCGGGAAATCGTTTGCCGGTCAGCCGTATCATGGTGAATGGCCTGCGGGCACCTGCATTCGTATTATGACCGGTGCGCCGGTGCCGGAAGTCTGCGAAGCGGTGGTGATGCAGGAGCAGACTGAACAAACGGACAATGGCGTGCGTTTTACTGTTGAAGTGCGTAGCGGGCAAAATATTCGCCGTCGCGGTGAAGATATCTCTGCGGGTGCGGTTGTTTTCCCGGCGGGAACTCGCCTGACTACCGCAGAGCTGCCAGTAATTGCTTCACTGGGGATTGCCGAAGTTCCGGTGATTCGTAAAGTGCGTGTAGCGCTTTTTTCTACCGGTGATGAACTCCAGTTGCCAGGCCAGCCGCTGGGCGACGGCCAAATCTACGATACCAACCGTCTCGCCGTACACCTGATGTTAGAACAGCTGGGATGCGAGGTAATCAACTTAGGGATTATCCGCGACGATCCACATGCCCTGCGCGCCGCATTTATTGAAGCCGACAGCCAGGCGGATGTGGTGATCAGTTCCGGTGGTGTTTCGGTTGGTGAGGCGGATTACACCAAAACCATTCTCGAAGAACTGGGCGAAATTGCTTTCTGGAAACTGGCGATTAAACCGGGCAAACCGTTCGCGTTTGGTAAACTCAGCAATAGCTGGTTCTGCGGCCTGCCGGGCAACCCGGTTTCAGCGACGCTGACCTTCTATCAACTGGTACAGCCTTTGCTGGCAAAACTAAGCGGTAACACCGCCAGCGGCCTGCCCGCGCGCCAGCGCGTACGCACAGCGTCCCGCCTGAAAAAAACGCCAGGACGTCTTGATTTCCAGCGCGGCGTGCTGCAACGCAACGCCGATGGCGAACTGGAAGTGACGACCACCGGACATCAGGGTTCACATATATTCAGCTCCTTTAGCCTCGGCAACTGCTTTATCGTGCTGGAACGCGATCGCGGCAATGTGGACGTGGGCGAATGGGTGGAAGTAGAACCGTTTAACGCGTTGTTCGGAGGCCGGTAATGGCGGAACTCAGCGATCAGGAGATGCTGCGCTACAACCGGCAAATCATTCTGCGCGGTTTTGATTTTGACGGTCAGGAGGCACTAAAAGATTCTCGTGTGCTGGTAGTCGGCCTCGGTGGACTCGGCTGCGCAGCCTCGCAGTATCTGGCAAGCGCCGGTGTCGGCAACCTGACGCTGCTCGACTTCGACACGGTTTCGCTCTCGAATCTGCAACGCCAGACGCTGCACAGTGATGCTACGGTCGGGCAACCGAAGGTGGAATCCGCCCGTGACGCCCTGGCGCGGATCAACCCACATATCGCGATTACGCCAGTCAATGCACTGCTGGATGACGCAGAACTTGCAGCATTGATTGCTGAACACGATCTGGTGCTCGACTGTACGGATAACGTTGCGGTACGTAATCAACTGAACGCAGGCTGTTTTGCCGCGAAGGTGCCGCTGGTTTCCGGCGCGGCAATTCGTATGGAAGGTCAAATCACGGTCTTCACTTATCAGGACGGCGAGCCTTGCTATCGCTGCCTCAGCCGTTTGTTTGGCGAGAACGCGTTAACCTGCGTAGAAGCAGGCGTGATGGCACCGTTGATCGGCGTAATTGGTTCGTTGCAGGCAATGGAAGCGATCAAACTGCTGGCAGGTTATGGCAAACCGGCCAGCGGGAAAATCGTCATGTACGATGCGATGACCTGTCAGTTTCGCGAAATGAAACTGATGCGCAATCCGGGGTGTGAGGTGTGCGGGCAGTAATTGCCACCTCCAGGCCTGATAAGACGCGGCACTCCGCCACGTCATCAGCAATTTATGAGGATGCAGAACGTCCGGTTAAATCGACGTTCTGCCAAACGCCCCCAGCCAGTCCTGCTCAAACTTCGCCACCGCGGCATCGACAGCCGGATAGCTAATCATCTGTTGTGCCACATCCAGTGGCAGAGTAATTGATTCACATCCTGCCAGTAAGCAGTCCAGCGCCTGACGCGGGGTTTTGAAACTCGCTGCCAGCACTTTCGCCTGCGGCGCATGCATTTTCAATAACTGGTGTAAGTCGGTCACAGTCTGAATGCCGCTACCGCCCTGAGCATCAATACGGTTGACGTAAGGCGCAACATATTCCGCACCTGCCAGCGCCGACAGCAGCCCTTGTGCCGCGCCATATACCGCGGTTCCCAGCGTCGTAATCCCTTCCGCTTTTAACATCTTAATCGCTGCCAGCCCCTCGGCGGTCACCGGAACTTTCACCACGATATCCGCAATAATAGAACGCAGCTTAAGCGCGTCATTAACCATCCCTTCGGCAGTGGTAGCCATTACCTGGGCAAACAGACGCCCCTGACCGCCCATCGCTTCATGAAGTTCCGGAAGCACAACATCCAGCGGTTTTTTACCCGCGGCGATAATGCTTGGGTTAGTGGTCACACCCGCCAGCGGAAAAATACGTGACAGCGCCTTCACCGCAACAACGTCTGAAGTATCCAGATACAGTTCCATAACCATCCTCAAAATGTACTTTTTGTCTGAATGTAGACTATCACGGGAAAACTCTCTGAACAGTTGACGCACATCAATCTAACTTTCATTCGAAAGTATTTTAATGCTTGAACGAAACAGAGAGGCAACTATGATTTTCAATATTCAGCGCTACTCGACCCATGATGGCCCCGGTATCCGCACGGTCGTATTTCTTAAAGGCTGTTCGCTGGGCTGCCGCTGGTGTCAGAACCCGGAAAGCCGCGCCCGCACGCAGGATCTGCTGTATGACGCACGACTGTGTCTGGAAGGCTGCGAGCTGTGCGCTAAGGCCGCGCCGGAAGTGATTGAGCGCGCGCTGAATGGTTTGCTTATTCATCGGGAAAAGTTAACCCCGGAGCATCTGACGGCGTTAACCGACTGCTGTCCGACACAGGCGTTAACCGTGTGTGGTGAAGTGAAAAGCGTTGAGGAGATCATGGCGACCGTTTTGCGCGATAAACCGTTTTACGATCGCAGCGGCGGCGGCTTAACGCTTTCGGGTGGTGAACCCTTTATGCAGCCGGAGATGGCGACGGCGCTACTGCAAGCCAGCCACGAGGCAGGCATTCATACTGCAGTAGAAACCTGTCTGCATGTGCCGTGGAAATATATCGCCCCTTCTCTGCCCTATATCGATCTGTTTCTTGCCGATTTAAAACACGTTGCCGACGCGCCGTTTAAACAGTGGACCGACGGTAACGCCGCCAGAGTGCTGGATAACCTGAAAAAACTCGCCGCAGCGGGCAAAAAAATCATTATCCGCGTGCCGCTGATTCAGGGCTTTAATGCCGACGAAACCTCTGTAAAAGCCATTACCGATTTTGCCGCCGACGAGCTGCACGTTGGCGAAATTCATTTCCTGCCCTACCACACGCTGGGCATCAACAAATATCACTTACTTAATCTGCCCTATGACGCCCCGGAAAAACCGCTTGATGCGCCAGAACTGCTCGATTTTGCCCAGCAGTATGCCTGCCAGAAAGGGTTAACCGCGACCTTACGAGGATAACAACCATGACCACACTGAAACTGGACACGCTCAGCGACCGCATTAAAGCGCACAAAAATGCGCTGGTGCATATTGTGAAACCGCCAGTCTGTACCGAGCGCGCGCAGCACTATACCGAGATGTATCAACAACATCTCGATAAGCCGATCCCGGTACGTCGCGCGCTGGCACTGGCGCATCACCTGGCGAATCGCACTATCTGGATCAAGCACGATGAGTTGATCATTGGCAACCAGGCAAGCGAAGTTCGCGCCGCGCCGATCTTCCCGGAATATACCGTCTCCTGGATCGAAAAAGAGATTGATGATCTGGCAGATCGTCCGGGTGCTGGTTTTGCAGTGAGCGAAGAGAACAAACGTGTTCTGCATGAAGTGTGCCCTTGGTGGCGCGGTCAGACGGTACAGGATCGTTGCTACGGCATGTTTACCGATGAGCAAAAAGGTCTGCTGGCGACCGGAATCATTAAAGCGGAGGGCAATATGACTTCCGGCGATGCGCACCTGGCGGTCAATTTCCCGCTGCTGCTGGAAAAAGGGCTTGATGGTCTGCGCGAGAAAGTGGCGGAACGTCGCTCGCGCATCAACCTGACGGTGCTGGAAGATTTGCACGGCGAGCAGTTCCTGAAAGCGATTGATATCGTGCTGGTGGCAGTCAGTGAACACATTGAACGTTTCGCTGCCCTGGCGCGTGAAATGGCCGCGACCGAAACCCGCGAAAGCCGTCGCGATGAACTGCTGGCGATAGCAGAAAACTGCGATCTTATCGCCCACCAGCCGCCGCAGACTTTCTGGCAGGCGCTGCAACTGTGTTACTTCATCCAGTTGATATTGCAGATCGAATCTAACGGTCACTCGGTATCGTTTGGTCGTATGGACCAGTATCTCTACCCGTACTATCGTCGTGATGTTGAACTGAAACAGACGCTGGATCGCGAACACGCCATCGAATTACTGCATAGCTGCTGGTTGAAATTGCTGGAAGTGAACAAAATCCGCTCCGGCTCGCACTCGAAAGCCTCTGCGGGAAGTCCTCTGTATCAGAACGTCACCATTGGCGGACAAAATCTGGTTGATGGTCAACCAATGGACGCGGTGAATCCACTCTCTTACGCGATCCTTGAGTCCTGCGGCCGTCTGCGTTCGACTCAGCCTAACCTCAGCGTGCGCTACCACGCGGGAATGAGCAACGATTTCCTCGACGCCTGCGTACAGGTGATCCGCTGCGGCTTCGGGATGCCGGCGTTCAACAACGACGAAATCGTGATCCCGGAATTTATTAAACTCGGTATTGAACCGCAGGACGCTTATGACTACGCAGCGATTGGTTGTATAGAAACCGCCGTCGGTGGCAAATGGGGCTATCGCTGTACCGGCATGAGCTTTATCAACTTCGCCCGCGTGATGCTGGCGGCGCTGGAAGGCGGTCGTGATGCCACCAGCGGCAAAGTGTTCCTGCCACAAGAAAAAGCGTTGTCGGCAGGTAACTTCAACAACTTCGATGAAGTGATGGACGCGTGGGATACGCAAATCCGTTACTACACCCGCAAATCAATCGAAATTGAGTATGTCGTTGACACCATGCTGGAGGAGAACGTGCACGATATTCTCTGCTCGGCGCTGGTGGATGACTGTATTGAGCGAGCAAAAAGTATCAAGCAAGGCGGCGCGAAATATGACTGGGTTTCTGGCCTGCAGGTCGGCATTGCCAACCTCGGCAACAGCCTGGCGGCAGTGAAGAAACTGGTGTTTGAACAGGGCGCGATTGGTCAGCAACAGCTGGCTGCCGCACTGGCGGATGACTTCGAAGGCCTGACTCATGAGCAACTGCGTCAGCGGCTGATTAACGGTGCGCCGAAGTACGGCAACGACGATGATACCGTCGATATGCTGCTGGCTCGCGCTTATCAGACCTATATCGACGAACTGAAACAGTACCATAACCCACGCTACGGTCGTGGTCCGGTTGGCGGCAACTATTACGCGGGTACGTCGTCTATCTCCGCTAACGTACCGTTTGGCGCGCAGACTATGGCAACGCCGGACGGACGTAAAGCCCACACCCCGCTGGCAGAAGGCGCAAGCCCGGCCTCCGGTACTGACCATCTCGGCCCTACCGCGGTCATTGGCTCAGTGGGTAAACTGCCTACGGCAGCGATCCTCGGCGGCGTGTTGCTCAACCAGAAACTGAATCCGGCAACGCTGGAGAACGAATCTGACAAGCAGAAACTGATGATCCTGCTGCGTACCTTCTTCGAGGTGCATAAAGGCTGGCATATTCAGTACAACATCGTTTCCCGCGAGACGCTGCTGGAGGCGAAAAAACATCCCGATCAGTATCGCGATCTGGTAGTGCGTGTCGCGGGCTATTCCGCCTTCTTCACCGCGCTCTCTCCTGACGCACAGGACGATATCATCGCCCGTACTGAACATATGCTGTAACCCCCTCAGCCCGGTAACGGTTGTTGCCGGGCGAAAATAATCATCCCATCGATATTATTTTAATCCGAAATAAATTTGTGCTCCGCGTCACATTGTCATTACACTGTGGCGGTTTGCATTCATTGTCAGGAGCACATCTATGAGCGTAAAAGTTATCGTCACAGACATGGACGGTACTTTTCTGAGCGACGCCAAAACGTACAACAATGAGCGTTTTATGGTGCAATATCAGGAACTTAAAAAGCGCGGCATTGAGTTCGTTGTCGCCAGCGGTAATCAGTATTACCAGCTTATTTCGTTCTTTCCTGAGCTAAAGGATGAGATCTCTTTTGTCGCGGAAAACGGCGCGCTGGTTTACGAACATGGCAAGCAACTGTTCCACGGCGAATTAACCCGACATGAATCGCGAATTGTTATTGGCGAATTGCTGAAAGACAAGCAACTCAATTTTGTCGCCTGCGGTTTGCAAAGCGCGTATGTCAGCGAAAACGCCCCCGAAGCATTCGTCGCACTGATGGCAAAACACTACCATCGCCTGAAACCTGTAAAAGATTATCAGGAGATTGACGACGTACTGTTCAAATTTTCGCTCAACCTGCCGGATGAACAAATCCCGTTAGTGATCGACAAACTGCACGTAGCGCTCGATGGCATTATGAAACCCGTCACCAGCGGCTTTGGCTTTATCGACCTGATTATTCCCGGCCTGCATAAAGCGAATGGTATTACGCGGTTACTGAAACGCTGGGATCTGTCACCGCAAAATGTGGTAGCGATTGGCGACAGCGGTAACGATGCGGAGATGCTGAAAATAGCGCGTTATTCCTTTGCGATGGGCAATGCTGCGGAAAACATTAAACAAATCGCCCGTTACGCTACCGGTGATAATAATCATGAAGGCGCGCTGAATGTGATTCAGGCTGTGTTGGATAATAAAGCGCCGTTTACTCTTTAACGAAAGTCGGGGCAATTGCCCCGATTTCTCAATGAACATTACACTCATCTTGTTCAATCAGTTCTGCCACTAATGTGGTTCCAGGCCCCTGTAAGTAATATTCATCGTCAAGGGGATCGCGCAGTTTCATAAACGTTTTTTCACCAACTTGCATAATGTTACTCATCAGATCGAAGGCTGGGAAGTCAATACAGGGCATGCTAACATCTCCACACCTTTAGAAAGGGATACGATAGGTTTTGATCTAACATTATTTGAGGGTTATCAAAATGCATCATCTGGAAAGATATTATTCAGGGAATGAGAATTGGATTGTTTTCTCAAAATTATATGAAGCGTATAAAGACATTGAAAAAGTACAAGGATTAGCAAGGAAATTTAATGATGATTTAATATTAGCAAGTGTCATTTATGGGAGGATTGGTGATGAGTATTATCTTACCTGGATTGAGAATAAAATTCCGGCTCTGGACCATTTAACGCCTTTGGATTGCAATAACGATATATCCCTTATAAACAGATTAAAAGAAATGTTAATGAGAATGCCATAAAGTTAAAACATAATTTAAATTAAAAAATTCAGGATATACATATTATGGAGATTATAGAGCGTTATGGTATATGTAACTGGTATCCTGAACATGGAAGCCATTTAGTCTCGCCTGATCATTTCTTAGAGTTTATCAATTTAAAACCAGCAGGAAAGATATTTAAATGTATAAGTATTGATGATAAATGGTGTTCAGTAATCTATGGCGAGAAAACATTTAAAATCGATCCAGTGATATATCACATCGTGCCGGATTTGAAATTTTATATTGGTCAATCTGTGTGGGTTAAAACAAAGAACAGTGTGGGAACAATTATTGATGTTTTTTGGCATTTTAAAAATGAGATGCCTGTTTATTTTATAAACTTTGAAGGTAAACGCTCATCCAGGCGATATTCAGAGAGTGAGTTGTCTCACCCACATAATATACTTTGAATGTAGCGCGGCCCCACAGAGATTACCTCTGTAGAGCCAGCATAATATTACTCGATCCCTTTACTACGCAGGTAATCTTCATAATTACCGCTAAAGTCGATCACGCGTTCCGGGGTGATTTCCAGAATACGGGTCGCCAGGGAGCTTACAAACTCACGGTCGTGAGAAACAAAGATCAGCGTGCCCTGATACAGTTCCAGTGCCATGTTCAGCGACTCAATGGATTCCATATCCAGGTGGTTGGTCGGTTCGTCCATGATCAGAATGTTCGGCTTCTGCATCATTAACTTACCAAACAGCATCCGCCCTTTTTCCCCACCGGAAAGCACTTTAGCTGGCTTTTTGATGTCGTCCTGGCTGAACAGCAAACGACCGAGAATGCTGCGTACCGCCTGCTCGTCATCGCCTTCCTGCTTCCACTGGCTCATCCATTCGAACACGGTCAGATCATTTTCAAACTCATATTCGTGGTCCTGAGCATAGTAACCAATGCGCGCGTTCTCAGACCATTTTACGGTGCCGCTGTCCGGTTGCAGATCGCCCACCAGCGTTTTCAGCAGCGTTGATTTACCGACGCCGTTGGTACCCAGTACCGCCAGTTTTTCACCCACTTCCAGCAGCAGGTTGAGATTTTTAAACAGCGGACCGTTATCAAACCCTTTGGTCAGACCTTCCACTTCCAGCGCGTTACGGAACAGTTTCTTATCCTGTTCAAAACGGATGAACGGGTTCTGACGGCTGGAGGCTTTCACCTCTTCCAGTTTGATTTTATCAATCTGGCGCGCGCGCGAAGTTGCCTGGCGAGATTTCGAGGCGTTGGCGCTAAAGCGGCTAACGAAAGATTGCAACTCAGCAATCTGCGCTTTCTTCTTGGCGTTATCGGCCAGCAGACGTTCACGCGCCTGGGTCGCCGCCGTCATGTACTCATCGTAGTTACCCGGATAAACGCGCAGCTCGCCGTAATCCAGATCCGCCATGTGGGTACAGACCATGTTAAGGAAGTGACGGTCGTGCGAGATGATGATCATGGTGCTGTCACGCTCGTTCAGCACCTGTTCCAGCCAGCGAATGGTGTCGATGTCGAGGTTGTTGGTCGGTTCGTCGAGCAGGAGAATATCCGGATCAGCAAACAGCGCCTGCGCCAGAAGCACACGCAGCTTCCAGCCAGGAGCAACTTCACTCATCGGGCCGTAGTGCTGTTCCACTGGAATTCCCACGCCAAGCAACAGTTCACCGGCGCGAGCTTCCGCAGAGTAACCGTCCATTTCGCCGTATTTAACTTCCAGATCGGCCACTTTATAGCCGTCTTCTTCACTCATTTCCGGCAAAGCATAGATGCGGTCGCGCTCCTGCTTCACTTCCCACAACTCTTTATGCCCCATGATCACCGTATCCAGCACAGTGAACTCTTCAAAGGCAAACTGATCCTGACGCAGTTTACCAATGCGCTCGTTGGGATCGAGGGAAACGTTACCCAGCGTCGGCTCAAGGTCGCCGCCGAGGATCTTCATAAAGGTGGATTTACCACTACCGTTCGCGCCAATCAGGCCGTAACGGTTGCCGCCGCCAAATTTGACGGAAATGTTTTCAAACAACGGCTTACTGCCGAACTGCATGGTGACGTTACTGGAAACTAACACAGGCGTATCCTGAAAAGAGATATGACAAACCGCGCATTATGCCATAAGTCTGAAAGAAGATCCTGCTCCTCGCTTAAGGTCTACACTCAAGCCAAAGGCAAAAAATGTGATTTCGTACACATCTGATTTCACTGTGAGCTGGAATGAACTTATAATGCGCTTCCAATACTCTAATATTCTCAACCCAATGGCCTGCCAGGCACAAAATCTCGCTTAACATGAATATGAAATTGAAAACATTATTCGCAGCGGCCTTCGCTGTTGTCGGCTTTTGCAGTACCGCCTCTGCGGTAACTTATCCTCTGCCAACCGACGGGAGTCGCCTGGTTGGTCAGAATCAGGTGATCACCATTCCTGAAGGTAACACTCAGCCGCTGGAGTATTTTGCCGCGGAGTACCAGATGGGGCTTTCCAATATGATGGAAGCGAACCCGGGTGTGGATACCTTCCTGCCGAAAGGCGGTACTGTACTGAACATTCCGCAGCAGCTGATCCTGCCGGATACCGTTCATGAAGGCATCGTCATTAACAGTGCAGAGATGCGTCTGTATTACTATCCGAAAGGGACCAACACCGTTATCGTGCTGCCGATCGGCATTGGTCAGTTAGGCAAAGATACGCCTATCAACTGGACCACCAAAGTTGAGCGTAAGAAAGCAGGCCCGACCTGGACGCCGACCGCCAAAATGCACGCAGAGTACCGCGCTGCGGGCGAACCGCTTCCGGCTGTCGTTCCGGCAGGTCCGGATAACCCGATGGGGCTGTATGCACTCTACATCGGTCGCCTGTACGCTATCCATGGCACCAACGCCAACTTCGGTATCGGCCTGCGTGTAAGTCATGGTTGTGTGCGTCTGCGTAACGAAGACATCAAATTCCTGTTCGAGAAAGTACCGGTCGGTACCCGCGTACAGTTTATTGATGAGCCGGTAAAAGCGACCACCGAGCCAGACGGCAGCCGTTATATTGAAGTCCATAACCCGCTGTCTACCACCGAAGCCCAGTTTGAAGGTCAGGAAATTGTGCCAATTACCCTGACGAAGAGCGTGCAAACAGTGACCGGTCAGCCAGATGTTGACCAGGTTGTTCTTGATGAAGCGATTAAAAACCGCTCCGGGATGCCGGTTCGTCTGAATTAATCTTCAAAACTTAAAGCAAAAGGCGGACTCATAATCCGCCTTTTTTATTTGCCAGACCCTAGTTGGCCGGGAGTATAACTAACAAAACATATCCCACCAACGCCGCCCACAACAGCATCGGTATTGAATAGAGATGGAAACGCCACCAGATGCGGCGATCGTTCGCCATACGTAGCGCAATCAAATTTGCCAGCGATCCGGGTAATAACCCAAAGCCACCTACGTTTACCGCCCATACCAGTAATAAAGACGGCGGCACATAGTTCAGCAACAATATGGTACTCGGCACGTTACTGATCACCTGCGATAAACCGATTGCCGTTAACCATAACCCGGGTTCAGATAGATGACTCACGTTACCCAACACGCCTTGCAACGCTGGAAGCTGGGTCAGTAAATGGACGTCGATAAACATCGCCATAAACACCAGCAGCAGCGTCCAGTCCACACTGAGCACCACGCGACGTGCCAGCAGCGCAAAGCCTGCCGCCACAATCACCAGTCCCCACAGCTCTTGTTTGAACTCCAGCGCCGTCAGAAAGACGATATACAGCCCCAGACAACTCCACACCAGCCGCGGTTTCCACTCCGGTGTTTGCACCCCCGTATGGTATTGCAGCGCCTTTCCAGGGAAACAACACCAGCACAGGAGCAGGAGCGTCAGCATCATTGCGCCAGCCAGCGGTGCCATTTGGGCAATAAATCCGGCAAACGAAAGACCAGAACGTCCCCAGATAAGAATATTTTGCGGGTTGCCAATTGGCGTCAGTAGCGAACCAGCGTTGACTGCCAGCGCCTCAAAAATAATCAGCCGATTAACCGGGATCTCACACAGTCTTTTTAGCGTGATAGTCAGCGGAACAACAATAAACAGCGCGACATCGTTGGTCAGAAAGGTAGAAAGCAGCGCCGCCGCCAGCACCATAAACATCGCCAGCCGACGCTCCGTAGCAAAGCGGCGCACCATTTTGCGCCCCAGCACATCAAAATAACCGCTTAACTCCACACCTTTGGTCAGCAGCATCAGGCCGCTTAAGGTGATGATGGTGTGCCAGTCGATAGCAGCAGGCCAGGATTTCGGTGCAAAGGGCACGAAAAAGCTTAATCCGATACCAACAAGAATTAATAACTGAAAAAAACGATCGCCTTGCAGCGTGCGTAAAAAAGGCAGGCTCATTTGGCACCGTGTTTCTGGGTAAACAAACGAAAAGCGTCGAGCGTCTCTTCACTAACATGGTGCTCCATGCCTTCCGCGTCGCGACGGGCGATTTCCGGACTGACGCCCAACACCAACAAGAAATTTTCGACTATCTGATGTCGCTCGCGGCTTTCCTGCGCCAGCTTCTCTCCTTCTGCCGTTAAAAACACGCCACGCCAGGGGATCATTTCAATCAGCCCCATGGTTGCCAGCCGCTTAAGCATTTTAGCCACCGTCGGTTGCGAAACTCCCAGACGAGCAGCCATGTCCACCTGACGAGCTTCCCCCACTTCCCTGATCAAGTCAGAAATCAGCTCAACGTAATCATCAATAAGCTCGCGCCGATGCGCCTCTCTGACCTGGCGGAACCCTTCAACGTGCTCTTCCACGTTCACTAACTGCGTCACTTTTTTTGCTGTTGGCGTACCTGCGCGACGACTCATTGTGCTTCCTCATTATGGTGACGCATACATAGCGTTCTCATTTCGTGCGCACATTGTAAACCAGAGTTGCGAAGGTACAAAAAATTAACGTTTTAGCAATAGCTATATAATATAGCCTGTGCTATATCTGTATGTAATGCAATCATCCCTCAAGGATCGACGGGATTAGCAAGTCAGGAGGTCTTATGAATGAGTTCAAGAGGTGTATGCGCGTGTTTAGTCATTCTCCCTTTAAAGTACGGTTAATGCTGCTCTCTATGTTGTGCGATATGGTCAACAACAAACCGCAGCAAGATAAACCTTCCGATAAATAGCGGCGTCGCGGTACGCCGCTTCACTCCTGCTTTCATGCAGGCATAACGCGTTTTGGTCTGAAAAACCCCACTTTTTGTCGGATTTGCAATCCCCTTCGCAAAAGATTTGTTCGTCAGTAGTTGACCTGAACGGCGGCTCGCTCTATCTTCTTGCAGCCCTGCGTATATTGCGGCTCGCGGATGCGGACCCCTTTCCACTCTTCACGCACTCTTGCAGGTATTGACCCTTGACGCCAGGGTAAGCACATGGCGTTTGTTACGATAGTGGCATATGAATTTAACCCTCAAAGAATCGCTTGTTACCCGTAGCCGGGTATTTAGCCCGTGGACTGCGTTCTACTTTTTACAGTCGCTATTAATTAACCTCGGCTTAGGTTACCCCTTCAGTTTGCTCTACACCGCTGCGTTTACGGCTATTTTGCTTTTGCTATGGCGAACATTGCCTCGCGTACAAAAAGTTCTGGTCGGTGTCAGTTCGCTGGTGGCGGCTTGTTATTTCCCTTTTGCTCAGGCCTACGGCGCGCCTAATTTCAATACATTGCTGGCATTGCACTCCACCAATATGGAAGAGTCGACCGAAATCCTGACGATTTTTCCGTGGTACAGCTACCTGGTCGGCTTATTTATTTTTGCGCTCGGCGTAATAGCAATCAGGCGAAAAAAAGAGAATGAAAAAGCGCGCTGGAATACCTTCGACAGCCTGTGTCTGGTATTCAGTGTGGCGACATTTTTTGTTGCTCCCGTGCAAAACCTGGCCTGGGGTGGCGTATTTAAACTGAAAGATACTGGCTATCCGGTATTTCGTTTTGCTAAGGATGTCATCGTCAATAATAACGAGGTGATTGAAGAGCAAGAACGGATGGCAAAACTTTCCGGAATGAAAGATACCTGGACGGTCACTGCCGTTAAGCCGAAGTATCAGACCTATGTGGTGGTGATCGGTGAAAGCGCGCGTCGCGATGCCCTCGGTGCCTTTGGCGGTCACTGGGACAATACCCCGTTTGCCAGCAGCGTTAACGGTTTGATATTTGCTGACTACATTGCCGCCAGTGGCTCCACGCAGAAATCGCTTGGCTTAACGCTCAATCGCGTTGTCGATGGCAAACCACAGTTTCAGGATAACTTTGTCACCCTGGCAAATCGCGCGGGCTTCCAGACCTGGTGGTTTTCCAACCAGGGTCAAATCGGCGAATACGATACCGCTATCGCCAGCATCGCCAAACGAGCAGATGAAGTGTACTTCCTGAAAGAAGGTAATTTTGAAGCAGATAAAAACACCAAAGACGAAGCGTTACTGGATATGACCGCTCAAGTGCTGGCGCAAGAGCACTCGCAACCGCAGCTGATTGTTCTACATCTGATGGGCTCACATCCGCAGGCCTGCGACAGGACACAAGGAAAATACGAAACCTTTGTGCAATCGAAAGAAACGTCGTGCTATCTCTATACCATGACGCAAACGGACGATTTACTGCGCAAGCTGTACGATCAGTTACGCAACAGCGGCAGCAGCTTCTCGCTGGTTTACTTTTCTGACCACGGTCTGGCCTTTAAAGAGCGCGGTAAAGACGTGCAATACCTTGCCCATGATGATAAATATCAGCAAAATTTCCAGGTGCCTTTTATGGTCATTTCCAGCGACGATAAAGCGCATCGTGTGATTAAAGCCCGCCGCTCAGCCAATGACTTCTTAGGCTTTTTCTCCCAGTGGACGGGGATTAAAGCGAAGGAAATTAACATCAAATACCCGTTTATATCTGAGAAGAAAGCCGGGCCGATATACATCACCAACTTCCAGTTACAGAAGGTGGATTACAACCATCTCGGAACCGATATTTTCGACCCGAAACCTTAAAAACAAAAATCCGCCCCGAGAGGCGGATTTTTTATATCACCAAAGTGATTAGAAGCGGTAACCAACACCGGCAATCCAGGTGCCTACGTCAACGCTACGAATACGGCTCTGCTCGTAAGAGAAGTCCAGAGCAACGTTTTCCATCGGGTTGAACTGCAGACCCGCACCGTAGGAGAAACCGTAGTCGCTGGTGTCGTGTTTGTAGGTCGGGTATTCAGTGGTCTGGAATTTACCATAACCCACACCCACTACACCGTAGATGCTTGCCCAGTCGTTAATGCGGTAAGCCGGACCAGCAGTGATGCCGTAGTACTGGTTTTTGTTGTAGTCACCAGAGCTTGCAGTACGGCTTTTCTCGGTGTAAGTGAAAGAACCGATCACACCCAGCGGGCTGTTGTCTTCTTCATAGCGGTATTTCAGGTTGAAACCGCCCATTTTGTTCATTTGGCCCTGAGCGTCGCTCTGTGCGTAACCGCCAGTTACAGTAGAAGTCGCAGCTACGGAAGTACCTGCGGTGAAAGCCAGAACTGCGGCCAGTGCTGAAAGACATGCAATTTTTTTCATAACCACCTCAAATGTGATTCAAATAAGTCCTAAGTTTTAAATATATCAAAAATTAATGGGAAACTCTTCGCGATTTGTGATGTCTAACGGGCCATTTCATGTAACAGAACGTTTCCATACACCGCTATCCATCTAAATTTAAATCACTTTTTCAGAGAACTGCGTAAGTATTACGCATGTTTTCCCTGTCATTCATCCAGATTATTCCTAATCACCAGGCTAATGATTCCATCAATCCTGGTGCATTTTAGTCAAAACGGGGGAAAATTTTTTCAACAAATGCTCAACCAGCATTGGGTATATCCAGTACACTCCACGCTTTACTTAAGTCTAGATATTTGTGGGAGAAAGGATGCCTGGTTCATTACGTAAAATGCCGGTCTGGTTACCAATAGTCATATTGCTCGTTGCCATGGCGTCTATTCAGGGTGGAGCCTCGTTAGCTAAGTCACTTTTTCCTCTGGTGGGCGCACCGGGTGTCACTGCGCTGCGTCTGGCATTAGGAACGCTGATCCTCATCGCGTTCTTTAAGCCATGGCGACTGCGCTTTGCCAAAGAGCAACGGTTACCGCTGTTGTTTTACGGCGTTTCGCTGGGTGGGATGAATTATCTTTTTTATCTTTCTATTCAGACAGTACCGCTGGGTATTGCGGTGGCGCTGGAGTTCACCGGACCACTGGCGGTGGCGCTGTTCTCTTCTCGTCGCCCGGTAGATTTCGTCTGGGTTGTGCTGGCGGTTCTTGGTCTGTGGTTCCTGCTACCGCTGGGGCAAGACGTTTCCCATGTCGATTTAACCGGCTGTGCGCTGGCACTGGGGGCCGGGGCTTGTTGGGCTATTTACATTTTAAGTGGGCAACGCGCAGGAGCGGAACATGGCCCTGCGACGGTGGCAATTGGTTCGTTGATTGCAGCGTTAATTTTCGTGCCAATTGGAGCGCTTCAGGCTGGTGAAGCACTCTGGCACTGGTCGGTTATTCCATTGGGTCTGGCTGTCGCTATTCTCTCGACCGCTCTGCCTTATTCGCTGGAAATGATTGCCCTCACCCGTTTGCCAACACGGACATTTGGTACGCTGATGAGCATGGAACCGGCGCTGGCTGCCGTTTCCGGGATGATTTTCCTCGGAGAAACACTGACACCCATACAGCTACTGGCGCTCGGCGCTATCATCGCCGCTTCAATGGGGTCTACGCTGACAGTACGCAAAGAGAGCAAAATAAAAGAATTAGACATTAATTAAATTTACATTTCTGCATGGTTATGCATAACCATGCAGAATTTCTCGCTACTTTTCCTCTACACCGTCTTTATATATCGAATTATGCAAAAGCATATTTATTCCGAAAATTCCTGGCGAGCAGATAAATAAGAATTGTTCTTATCAATATATCTAACTCATTGAATCTTTATTAGTTTTGTTTTTCACGCTTGTTACCACTATTAGTGTGATAGGAACAGCCAGAATAGCGGAACACATAGCCGGTGCTATACTTAGTCTCGTTAATTACTGGGACATAACATCAAGAGGATATGAAATTATGAGTACCGCTAAATTAGTTAAATCAAAAGCGACCAATCTGCTTTATACCCGCAACGATGTCTCCGACAGCGAGAAAAAAGCAACAGTAGAGTTGCTGAATCGCCAGGTTATCCAGTTTATTGATCTTTCTTTGATTACCAAACAAGCGCACTGGAACATGCGCGGCGCTAACTTCATTGCCGTACATGAAATGCTGGATGGCTTCCGCACCGCACTGATCGATCATCTGGATACCATGGCAGAACGTGCAGTGCAGCTGGGCGGTGTAGCTCTGGGGACCACTCAAGTTATCAACAGCAAAACCCCGCTGAAAAGTTACCCGCTGGACATCCACAACGTTCAGGATCACCTGAAAGAACTGGCTGACCGTTACGCAATCGTCGCTAATGACGTACGCAAAGCGATTGGCGAAGCGAAAGATGACGACACCGCAGATATCCTGACCGCCGCGTCTCGCGACCTGGATAAATTCCTGTGGTTTATCGAGTCTAACATCGAATAAATCCATCGCTGATGGTGCAGAACTTTAGTACCCGATAAAAGCGGCTTCCTGACAGGAGGCCGTTTTGTTTTGCAGCCCACCTCAACGCACTTATTTAGTGCATCCATCTGCTATCTCCAGCTGATTAAGTAAATTTTTTGTATCCACATCATCACACAATCGTTACATAAAGATTGTTTTTTCATCAGGTTTTACGCTAAATAATCACTGTGTTGAGTGCACAATTTTAGCGCACCAGATTGGTGCCCCAGAATGGTGCATCTTCAGGGTATTGCCCTATAAATCGTGCATCACGTTTTTGCCGCATCTCGAAAAATCAAGGAGTTGCAAAACTGGCACGATTTTTTCATATATGTGAATGTCACGCAGGGGATCGTCCCGTGGATAGAAAAAAGGAAATGCTATGAAGTCTGTATTAAAAGTTTCACTGGCTGCACTGACCCTGGCTTTTGCGGTTTCTTCTCATGCCGCGGATAAAAAATTAGTTGTCGCGACGGATACCGCCTTCGTTCCGTTTGAATTTAAACAGGGCGATAAATATGTGGGCTTTGACGTTGATCTGTGGGCTGCCATCGCTAAAGAGCTGAAGCTGGATTACGAACTGAAGCCGATGGATTTCAGTGGGATCATTCCGGCACTGCAAACCAAAAACGTCGATCTGGCGCTGGCGGGCATTACCATCACCGACGAGCGTAAAAAAGCGATCGATTTCTCTGACGGCTACTACAAAAGCGGCCTGTTAGTGATGGTGAAAGCTAACAATAACGATGTGAAAAGCGTGAAAGATCTCGACGGGAAAGTGGTTGCTGTGAAGAGCGGTACTGGCTCCGTTGATTACGCGAAAGCAAACATCAAAACTAAAGATCTGCGTCAGTTCCCGAACATCGATAACGCCTATATGGAACTGGGCACCAACCGCGCAGACGCCGTTCTGCACGATACGCCAAACATTCTGTACTTCATCAAAACCGCCGGTAACGGTCAGTTCAAAGCGGTAGGTGACTCTCTGGAAGCGCAGCAATACGGTATTGCGTTCCCGAAAGGTAGCGACGAGCTGCGTGACAAAGTCAACGGCGCGTTGAAAACCCTGCGCGAGAACGGAACTTACAACGAAATCTACAAAAAATGGTTCGGTACTGAACCGAAATAATAACGCTACACCTGTAAAACGCACTGGCAGTTCCCTCTCCCCTATGGGGAGAGGATTAGGGTGAGGGGCGCAAACCCGCTCCGGGGCCATTAATTACCCTGAATTTGATTATTTACACCACGGTAACAGGAACAACATATGCAGTTTGACTGGAGTGCCATCTGGCCTGCCATTCCGCTTCTGATTGAAGGTGCCAAAATGACCCTGTGGATTTCGGTCCTCGGTCTGGCAGGCGGTCTGGTAATCGGATTGCTGGCAGGTTTTGCACGCACCTTCGGAGGTTGGATAGCCAACCACGTCGCGCTGGTCTTTATTGAAGTGATCCGCGGCACACCTATCGTCGTCCAGGTGATGTTTATTTATTTCGCCCTGCCGATGGCGTTTAACGACTTACGCATCGACCCATTTACTGCGGCGGTGGTCACCATCATGATCAACTCCGGCGCGTATATTGCGGAAATCACGCGTGGTGCGGTGCTGTCTATCCACAAAGGTTTTCGTGAAGCAGGACTGGCGCTCGGTCTTTCACGTTGGGAAACCATTCGCTACGTCATTTTACCGCTGGCACTGCGTCGTATGCTGCCGCCGCTGGGTAACCAGTGGATCATCAGCATTAAAGACACCTCGCTGTTTATTGTGATCGGCGTGGCGGAACTGACCCGTCAGGGGCAAGAAATTATTGCCGGTAACTTCCGCGCCCTTGAGATCTGGAGCGCCGTGGCGGTGTTCTATCTGATTATTACCCTGGTGCTGAGCTTTATTCTGCGTCGTCTGGAAAGAAGGATGAAAATCCTGTGATTGAATTTAAAAACGTCTCCAAGCACTTTGGCCCAACCCAGGTGCTGCACAATATCGATTTGAACATTGCCCAGGGCGAAGTCGTGGTGATTATCGGGCCGTCCGGTTCCGGTAAATCGACCCTGCTGCGCTGCATCAACAAACTGGAAGAAATCACCTCCGGCGATCTGATTGTCGATGGCCTGAAGGTTAACGATCCGAAAGTTGACGAGCGCCTGATTCGCCAGGAAGCAGGTATGGTGTTCCAGCAGTTTTACCTCTTCCCGCATCTGACGGCGCTGGAAAACGTCATGTTTGGCCCGCTACGCGTGCGTGGCGCGAACAAAGAAGAGGCGGAAAAACTGGCACGTGAGCTGCTGGCGAAAGTCGGTCTGGCAGAACGTGCACATCACTACCCTTCCGAACTTTCTGGTGGTCAACAGCAGCGTGTGGCGATTGCCCGCGCGCTGGCGGTGAAGCCGAAAATGATGCTGTTTGATGAACCGACTTCCGCTCTTGACCCGGAACTGCGCCATGAAGTGCTGAAGGTTATGCAGGATCTGGCTGAAGAAGGGATGACGATGGTGATCGTGACCCACGAAATCGGTTTTGCCGAGAAAGTAGCTTCGCGGCTGATCTTTATCGACAAAGGCCGGATTGCGGAAGATGGCAATCCGCAGGTGTTGATCAAGAACCCGCCGAGCCAGCGCTTGCAGGAATTTTTGCAGCACGTCTCTTAATAAGACACATTGCCTGATGCGCTACGCTTATCAGGCCTACAGGATATCTGGCAACTTATTAAAATTGCATGAACTTGTAGGACGGATAAGGCGTTCACGCCGCATCCGGCAAAAAAGCCCGCACGTTGTCAGCAACCTGCTTAATATCCCTTCCTCCCTTTCACCCGAAAGGGAGGCACACCAGATTCCTCTCATTTAAAATCGCCCCTCCTCCAGCATCTATACTTATCTTTTTGCTCTATTTTCTCACTGGAGGAGTCATGCGGTGGATCCTGTTCATCCTCTTCTGCCTGCTGGGCGCACCTGCCCACGCGGTATCCATACCCGGCGTTACAACCACAACGACAACGGACTCAACGACTGAACCGGCCCCGGAACCGGATATCGAACAAAAAAAAGCGGCCTATGGCGCACTGGCGGATGTGCTGGATAATGACACCTCGCGTAAAGAGTTGATCGACCAGTTGCGCACCGTTGCCGCTACGCCCCCTGCTGAACCGGTACCAAAAATAGTGCCGCCGACGCTGGTCGAAGAGCAAACCGTGCTGCAAAAGGTCACCGAAGTCAGCCGCCATTATGGTGAAGCCCTTTCCGCCCGCTTCGGGCAACTTTATCGCAATATCACCGGCTCCCCGCATAAGCCGTTTAATCCACAAACCTTCAGCAATGCGCTGACCCATTTTTCAATGTTAGCGGTATTAGTGTTTGGTTTTTACTGGCTGATTCGCCTGTGCGCACTGCCGCTGTATCGCAAAATGGGTCAGTGGGCGCGGCAAAAAAATCGTGAGCGCAGCAACTGGTTGCAGCTTCCGGCGATGATTATCGGGGCGTTTATTATCGACCTGCTGTTACTGGCCCTGACATTATTTGTCGGCCAGGTATTAAGCGACAACCTGAATGCAGGCAGTCGCACCATCGCTTTCCAACAAAGTTTGTTTCTCAACGCCTTTGCCCTCATTGAATTTTTCAAAGCCGTACTACGCCTGATTTTTTGCCCAAACGTGGCGGAGCTGCGCCCGTTCACGATTCAGGACGAGAGCGCCCGTTACTGGAGTCGTCGCCTGAGCTGGTTAAGCAGTTTGATAGGTTATGGCCTGATTGTGGCCGTGCCGATTATCTCTAATCAGGTGAATGTACAGATAGGTGCGCTGGCGAACGTCATCATTATGCTGTGCATGACCGTCTGGGCGTTGTACCTGATCTTTCGTAATAAAAAAGAGATTACCCAGCATTTGCTCAACTTCGCGGAGCATTCGCTGGCCTTTTTCAGCCTGTTTATCCGCGCCTTTGCGCTGGTGTGGCACTGGCTGGCAAGCGCCTATTTTATCGTGCTGTTTTTCTTTTCGTTGTTCGATCCGGGCAACAGCCTGAAATTTATGATGGGTGCAACGGTGCGCAGCCTGGCGATTATTGGTATCGCAGCGTTTGTTTCCGGTATGTTTTCCCGCTGGCTGGCGAAAACCATCACTCTCTCGCCACATACTCAGCGTAACTATCCGGAGCTGCAAAAACGGTTGAATGGCTGGCTGTCGGCGGCGCTGAAAACGGCGCGTATTCTGACAGTCTGCGTGGCGGTAATGTTGCTGTTGAGCGCATGGGGATTGTTCGATTTCTGGAACTGGCTGCAAAACGGCGCGGGGCAGAAAACCGTAGATATCCTGATCCGTATCGCACTCATTCTTTTCTTCTCGGCGGTTGGCTGGACGGTGCTCGCCAGTTTGATCGAAAACCGGCTGGCTTCGGATATTCATGGCCGCCCGCTACCCAGCGCCCGCACGCGTACCCTGCTTACGCTGTTTCGTAACGCGCTGGCGGTGATTATCAGTACCATCACCATCATGATTGTGTTGTCGGAAATCGGCGTCAATATCGCGCCATTGCTGGCAGGTGCCGGGGCATTAGGTCTGGCTATCTCGTTTGGTTCGCAAACGCTGGTGAAAGATATTATCACCGGGGTATTTATTCAGTTTGAAAACGGCATGAACACTGGAGATTTGGTGACTATCGGGCCGTTGACCGGCACAGTGGAACGGATGTCGATTCGCTCCGTGGGCGTACGCCAGGATACCGGGGCGTATCACATCATTCCGTGGTCTTCGATAACCACCTTTGCTAACTTTGTCCGCGGCATTGGTTCGGTGGTGGCAAATTATGATGTTGATCGCCATGAAGATGCTGATAAAGCCAATCAGGCACTGAAAGATGCGGTAGCGGAATTAATGGAAAACGAAGAAATTCGCGGGCTGATTATTGGTGAACCGAATTTTGCCGGGATTGTCGGCTTAAGCAATACCGCGTTTACACTGCGTGTTTCGTTCACCACGCTGCCACTCAAACAGTGGACGGTACGCTTTGCCCTCGACAGCCAGGTGAAAAAACATTTCGACCTGGCGGGCGTTCGCGCGCCAGTGCAGACTTATCAGGTGCTGCCTGCTCCGGGCGCGACCCCGGCTGAACCGTTACCGCCGGGGGAACCAACGCTTTAACGCTGGCGATTGACAAAACGGCGGCGCTGCTCGTCGTTCATAAAGGTCCAGGCAATAAAGCGACTCTGCTTTTGCCCCTGGGCCATCTCTTTTTTAACCACCTTCACCGCGCCCACGTCCGTCAGGGCACGATACAACGGCGGTAAGTTTTCACCACGAGATACCAGTGATGTAAACCACATCACCTGCTTCGCGAAGCCTTTGCTCTCTTCAATCATCTTTTTGATAAAGGTGACTTCACCGCCTTCACACCACAACTCCTGTTGCTGGCCGCCAAAGTTCAGTGCATCGTCTTTGTTCAGCCCCAGGTTACGGCGTTTACGCTCACTACCTGCCCGTGCCGCAGCGGCGGAATCGTGGAATGGCGGGTTACACAAGGTCGCGTCGTATTGCTCGTTTTTATGGATGATGCCGTTAAAAATCGCCCCACTCTCTTTTTGCCGACGCAGACGAATGGCGCGGTTAAGCCCCGGATTAGAACTGATAATCGCCTGCGCACTGCTTAACGCCTGGCTGCTGGTTTCACTACCGGTAAAACGCCAGCCATATTCATGTACGCCAATCAGCGGATAAATACAGTTCGCACCAACGCCGATATCCAGAATGCTGGCATTCGCTGGAATTGTTCCGCTTGCTTCTGCCAGTAAATCGGCAAGGTGATGAATATAATCCGCCCGGCCCGGTACTGGTGGGCAGAGAAAACCGTCGGGGATATCCCAGTTCGCTACGGCGTAAAAATGGGCCAGCAACGCCTTATTGAGCGCCTTCACCGCCAGCGGATTGGCAAAGTCTACGCTTTGCTCCCCGGCGGGTGTAAGCGTGAGGAATTGCCTGAGTTCAGGATTGACCTGACAAAGCGTGGCGAGATCGTAGCGGCTGTGATGACGGTTGCGCGGATGCAACCCCGGTTTCTGGGCGGACATAGCATTCTCCTTTAAGCAGCGGCGTAAGATACCCGCATAACGCGACAGGGTAAATATCTGGCTGCGTTTATCATTCCCCAAAACCTTAACATGGCTATGGTTTATGGCAATTCATCATAAAAATCAGCATTATGCATGTCATTGATTTGTCTTATTTTGTAAAATTATATCGTTCAAAAAATAAGCACATCTCTGTCAATTTTTTGCGTCATTTGCATCGCGCAGGCGACCTACACTTATCAGGCACTACCCGTTGTATTTATGAGGATGTCATTATGAAAAAGTGCCTCACACTACTGATTGCCACCGTCCTGAGCGGAATCTCTCTCACGGCTTATGCCGCGCAACCGATGAGTAACCTGGACAGCGGTCAGCTACGGCCCGCCGGTACCGTTTCGGCAACTGGCGCATCAAACCTAAGCGATCTGGAGGATAAACTGGCAGAAAAAGCGCGCGAACAAGGCGCGAAAGGTTATGTCATTAATTCCGCAGGCGGAAATGACCAGATGTTCGGTACTGCAACCATCTACAAATAACCCCACCAACGTAACTGCATTCGCCTCTGGATGCAGTTTTCGTCTGTTTTGTAATCAAAAAACATCAAATATGAACTCAATGTAAATAAATGTATTTCTTTTTCGCGCAATGGGTGATAGAAAATCGCTCCAAGTGATAATGCTTATCAAAATTATTATCACTTTCACGAGCACTATCACGGGATTAACAGTGGCATCGCATCCGCAGAGATGCTTTCTCGTGGCAGTGAAAATTTCAACATATAAGAAAAAGTCACCTGCAAAATGGAAAACAATCGCAATTTCCCTGCCAGACAATTTCATTCGCTCACGTTCTTTGCCGGTCTTTGTATTGGCATCACGCCTGTGGCTCAGGCACTCGCCGCCGAAGGGCAAACTAACGCGGATGACACGCTGGTTGTCGAAGCATCAACGCCTTCGCTTTATGCGCCACAACAATCTGCCGATCCGAAATTCTCGCGTCCGGTAGCGGATACTACCCGCACGATGACGGTAATTTCTGAACAAGTGATTAAAGATCAGGGCGCAACCAACCTTACCGACGCGCTCAAAAACGTCCCCGGCGTGGGTGCGTTTTTTGCGGGTGAGAACGGTAACTCCACCACTGGCGACGCCATTTATATGCGTGGTGCCGATACCTCTAACAGTATTTATATTGATGGCATTCGCGATATCGGCAGCGTCTCGCGCGACACCTTCAATACCGAGCAGGTCGAAGTGATTAAAGGGCCGTCCGGCACCGACTACGGGCGCAGCGCACCGACAGGCTCGATCAATATGATCAGCAAGCAGCCGCGCAATGATTCCGGCATTGACGCCTCCGCCAGTATTGGCAGCGCCTGGTTCCGCCGCGGCACGCTGGACGTCAATCAGGTCATTGGTGATACCACCGCGGTGCGCCTGAATGTAATGGGCGAAAAAACGCACGATGCCGGACGCGACAAAGTCAAAAATGAGCGTTACGGCGTCGCCCCTTCTGTCGCTTTTGGCCTTGGTACAGCGAATCGTTTGTATCTTAATTATCTGCATGTCACCCAGCACAACACGCCAGACGGCGGCATTCCGACCATCGGTTTGCCGGGCTATTCTGCCCCATCTGCGGGAACGGCGGCCCTGAATCATTCCGGAAAAGTTGATACTCATAACTTTTACGGCACGGATTCCGATTACGACGATTCGACCACCGACACCGCCACCATGCGTTTTGAGCACGACATCAACGATAACACCACCATTCGCAATACTACCCGTTGGTCGCGCGTAAAGCAGGATTACCTGATGACGGCGATTATGGGCGGGGCGTCGAATATTACTCAGCCCACCAGCGATGTGAATAGCTGGACCTGGTCACGCACGGCGAATACCAAAGATGTGAGTAATAAAATTCTCACCAACCAGACCAACCTGACCTCGACGTTCTATACCGGTTCTATCGGTCATGATGTCAGTACCGGCGTGGAATTTACCCGTGAAACGCAGACTAACTACGGCGTTAATCCGGTGACGTTACCCGCGGTAAATATTTATCATCCTGACAGCAGCATTCATCCCGGCGGCCTGACGCGCAACGGCGCAAACGCCAATGGTCAGACGGATACCTTCGCAATTTACGCCTTTGATACGCTGCAAATCACCCGTGATTTTGAGCTGAACGGCGGGATCCGTCTGGATAATTATCATACTGAATATGACAGTGCCACCGCCTGCGGCGGCAGCGGACGCGGTGCCATCACCTGCCCAACTGGTGTGGCAAAAGGTTCTCCGGTCACCACCGTCGACACCGCCAAGTCGGGCAATCTGATGAACTGGAAAGCCGGGGCGCTGTATCACCTGACGGAAAACGGCAATGTCTATATTAACTATGCCGTTTCCCAGCAGCCTCCGGGCGGCAACAACTTCGCCCTTGCGCAGTCTGGCAGCGGTAACAGTGCCAACCGCACCGATTTTAAACCGCAAAAAGCCAACACCAGCGAGATTGGCACCAAATGGCAGGTTCTGGATAAACGTCTGTTGCTCACCGCCGCGCTGTTCCGCACTGATATCGAAAATGAAGTTGAGCAAAATGATGACGGAACTTACTCGCAATACGGTAAGAAACGCGTCGAAGGCTATGAGATATCCGTGGCCGGGAATATCACTCCCGCGTGGCAGGTGATTGGCGGCTATACCCAGCAAAAAGCAACCATCAAAAACGGCAAAGATGTTGCCCAGGATGGTTCCTCATCGCTGCCGTATACCCCGGAGCACGCCTTCACCTTATGGAGCCAATATCAGGCAACCGACGATATCTCTGTTGGCGCGGGCGCACGCTATATCGGCAGTATGCATAAAGGTTCAGACGGCGCGGTGGGAACGCCAGCGTTTACCGAAGGTTACTGGGTCGCCGATGCCAAACTGGGGTATCGAGTTAATCGCAATCTCGACTTCCAGCTAAACGTTTACAACCTGTTTGATACCGATTACGTCGCCTCAATCAACAAGAGCGGCTACCGTTATCACCCGGGCGAGCCAAGAACCTTCTTGCTCACAGCCAATATGCATTTCTGAATCAGATGTGGGGCGCAGGCCCATAAGCGCTAACTTAAGGGTTGTGGTATTACGCCTGATATGATTTAACGTGCCGATGAATTACTCTCACGATAACTGGTCAGCAATTCTGGCCCATATTGGTAAGCCCGAAGAACTGGATACTTCGGCACGTAATGCCGGGGCTCTAACCCGCCGCCGCGAAATTCGTGATGCTGCAACTCTGCTACGTCTGGGGCTGGCTTACGGCCCCGGGGGGATGTCATTACGTGAAGTCACTGCATGGGCTCAGCTCCATGACGTTGCAACATTATCTGACGTGGCTCTCCTGAAGCGGCTGCGGAATGCCGCCGACTGGTTTGGCATACTTGCCGCACAAACACTTGCTGTACGCGCCGCAGTTACGGGTTGTACAAGCGGAAAGAGATTGCGTCTTGTCGATGGAACAGCAATCAGTGCGCCCGGGGGCGGCAGCGCTGAATGGCGACTACATATGGGATATGATCCTCATACCTGTCAGTTCACTGATTTTGAGCTAACCGACAGCAGAGACGCTGAACGGCTGGACCGATTTGCGCAAACGGCAGACGAGATACGCATTGCTGAGCGGGGATTCGGTTCGCGTCCCGAATGTATCCGCTCACTTGCTTTTGGAGAAGCTGATTATATCGTCCGGGTTCACTGGCGAGGATTGCGCTGGTTAACTGCAGAAGGAATGCGCTTTGACATGATGGGTTTTCTGCGCGGGCTGGATTGCGGTAAGAACGGTGAAACCACTGTAATGATAGGCAATTCAGGTAATAAAAAAGCCGGAGCTCCCTTTCCGGCACGTCTCATTGCCGTATCACTTCCTCCCGAAAAAGCATTAATCAGTAAAACCCGACTGCTCAGCGAGAATCGTCGAAAAGGACGAGTAGTTCAGGCGGAAACGCTGGAAGCAGCGGGCCATGTGCTATTGCTAACATCATTACCGGAAGATGAATATTCAGCAGAGCAAGTGGCTGATTGTTACCGTCTGCGATGGCAAATTGAACTGGCTTTTAAGCGGCTCAAAAGTTTGCTGCACCTGGATGCTTTGCGTGCAAAGGAACCTGAACTCGCGAAAGCGTGGATATTTGCTAATCTACTCGCCGCATTTTTAATTGACGACATAATCCAGCCATCGCTGGATTTCCCCCCCAGAAGTGCCGGATCCGAAAAGAAGAACTAACTCGTTGTGGAGAATAACAAAAATGGTCATCTGGAGCTTACAGGTGGCCATTCGTGGGACAGTATCCCTGACAGCCTACAAAACGCAATTGAAGAACGCGAGGCATCGTCTTAACGAGGCACCGAGGCGTCGCATTCTTCAGATGGTTCAACCCTTAAGTTAGCGCTTATGGGCGCAGGCCCCACTTTTTGGAGAAATTGTATGATGTACCACATTCCCGGCGTGTTATCGCCACAGGACGTCGCTCGTTTTCGCGAACAACTGGAACAAGCCGAATGGGTGGATGGACGCGTCACCACCGGCGCACAAGGTGCGCAAGTTAAGAACAATCAACAGGTCGACACCCGCAGCACGTTATACGCCGCCCTGCAAAATGAGGTGCTGAACGCGGTTAACCAACATGCTTTATTCTTTGCCGCGGCCTTGCCGCGTACCCTTTCCACGCCGCTGTTTAATCGCTATCAGAACAATGAAACCTATGGTTTCCATGTGGATGGCGCAGTACGCAGCCATCCACAAAACGGCTGGATGCGTACTGACCTTTCTGCCACGCTGTTTTTAAGCGATCCACAAAGCTACGACGGCGGCGAACTGGTCGTTAATGACACCTTCGGACAACATCGGGTAAAACTCCCGGCAGGCGATCTCGTGTTGTATCCCTCCAGCAGCCTGCATTGCGTGACACCCGTAACCCGCGGCGTACGAGTGGCATCATTTATGTGGATCCAGTCGATGATCCGCGATGATAAAAAGCGCGCCATGCTGTTTGAACTGGACAACAATATTCAGTCGCTGAAAAGCCGCTACGGCGAAAGTGAAGAGATCCTGTCGCTGCTTAATCTTTATCATAATCTGCTGCGGGAATGGTCGGAGATCTGATGCTTGAACTGCCCGAGTTCGTCCCTGGATTAGCTACACTTAACTGTACAAGTATTGATATGGGGAGGTCGATATGGCATCCGGTTGGGCTAACGATGACGCCGTCAACGAACAGATCAACAGTACAATTGAAGATGCGATTGCCCGCGCTCGGGGTGAAATTCCGCGCGGCGAAAGCCTGGATGAATGTGAAGAGTGCGGTGCCCCCATCCCGCAGGCCCGTCGGGAAGCCATTCCTGGCGTGCGCTTATGTATTCATTGTCAGCAGGAGAAAGATTTACAAAAACCAGCTTATACAGGATATAATCGCAGAGGTTCGAAAGACAGCCAGTTACGTTAACTACAACTGGCGAGATGCATAGCGAGTATAATTTGTATTTTGCGTGTCATTCCGTGCCTTTAACGCTGCTGTGACTGCCACGCGGTATAAAACAAGTTCATAAGTACAACAAATAAATGGTTTATCAGTAGGTTAGATATCAATCAATTTATTTGAACAAGGCGGTCAATTCTCTTCGATTTTATCTCTCGTAAAAAAACGTGATACTCATCACATCGACGAAACAACGTCACTTATACAAAAATCACCTGCGAGAGATTAATTATGAAAACTATCAATACTGTTGTTGCTGCTATGGCTCTTTCAACTCTGTCATTTGGCGTGTTCGCGGCGGAACCGGTAACGGCATCCCAGGCACAGAACATGAATAAAATCGGCGTGGTTTCTGCCGATGGCGCATCCACCCTCGATGCCCTGGAAGCGAAACTGGCTGAGAAAGCCGCGGCAGCCGGTGCCAGTGGATACAGCATCACTTCCGCCACCAACAACAATAAATTAAGCGGTACTGCGGTAATTTATAAGTAATTCGTAGGACGGATAAGGCGTTTACGCCGCATCCGGCAACAGATGCCTGATGCGACGCTACCGCGTCTTATAAGGCCTACAAAATCCGAACCGTTGGACGGATCAGGCGTTTACGCTACGTCCAGCACAAGTATTTCCCTGTCTGTTTGCCGACAGACGCATATGCTCTAACCCTCATTGATCCTATGTTACCCTTGTTTGCCCGTCCGCCACTGGACGGGCTTTTTTTTAGCTGGCTAACTGCTGACAGAAAGCCTGCAACGTCTCTTCCGGCATACCAATCTGCCGCGCTGCATCACAAATGGCCTGCCAGCTTCCCGCATCCAGTGGAATCCCCTGCTTCTGCCGTTCGCGACGCGTGTTCACTTCCCACTCGCCCGGTAGCAAAATCGGCTTATCATCATCATGCGGCGAGGCTTTCACCCACTCGGCAAAGGCTTCGGTCTGCGCGTTACAATCCGGCGCGCCGAAGAGTTCCGGGTTGATGATGATAGTGGTCATGCAGTTAAGAATGGCATCGGGACTGGTTTGTAACGTTTCCTGATGCGTCGTTTTACCGCCGGAAAGCGCCCCGCCAAGAATTTCACACATCGCTGCAAGGGCGTAGCCTTTATGTTCGGCAAAGGTCAACAGCGAACCCAACGGCGACTCCTGCATTACCGCCGGATTGGTCGTCGGCACGCCGTTAACGTCAATCAGGCAACCTGGCGGCACGGGGACGCCTTTATGCCAGGCGACGCGGGTTTTGCCAAATGCAATGGCGCTGGTGGCGTAATCAAGCAACAGCGGGAAATTATCTTTACGAGGGAAAACCACACAGAACGGATTGGTGCCAAAGCGGCTGTCGCGACCGTGGAACGGCGCGACCATTGGAATACCGACCACGCTAACAAAGTGGATAGAGACAAACCCCGCCGCTGCACACTGCTCCGCCCAGTAACCGATACGGCCGATATGATGCGAGTTATGTAGCGCCACGGCGGCAATACCGTGCTGATGCGCTTTCTCAATCCCCAGCGCCATCGCTTCATGTGCCGCGACCTGACCAAATGCGCGATCGCCATCGAGCGTGACCGCCGCCCCCGCCTCTTTAACGGTTTTGGCATGATGGTTAATTTGCAGGTGCCCCTGACTCCAGGAGCGTACATAGCTTGGGATCATGCCAATACCATGTGAATCATGCCCTGCCAGGTTTGCCGCGATTAAATGATCGGCAACTAATTTCGCTTCTTGTTCCTCGCTACCCATCTGACGAAATACAGCCTGAATAAAACTGTGCAGCGTCTGAGCATCAAAGCGATGACCACTTTCCATGGTTAACTCCTGTTTATGTTATGTGTTTGTTGTATTTTTATGCTGCACGCCGGGCGTGGGAAGGTCAATAAAGATGCAGGAATTTCATATTGCGGTGGGGTAAAAGCCGGATGACATGGCTCATCCGGCTGAGAAAAGAATTAAAATGCCTGATTAACGCGCGCCAGGCCGTCGCTGATAGTTGCCGCTTCACCCGTAGCCACCAGGCAGCAAGCCATCTGGATTTTCAGCGATTCGGGAATCGGTTCGCTGCCAGCAAGGCAACGCTCAATCCACTGCGCCGTGGTTTCCGGATCTTTTGCTTGTGGCAGTAACTCGCTACCAGCAGTGTCCTGTTTTTCATACAGCACCCGCATCCCTTCACGGTCAATGAGATTGATCTGCGGGCAGCGCTGCGGATTAGCATACACTTCACCTTCAGTACCATGCATTAGTAGCGCCCGCCCGCCGATATCGCTAAAGAACTTCGCGACGCGTCCAATGTATTCCGGATGCGAAACGCTGGAAAGACGCAGCGCCTCACCTTCGGCAAATGGCGTCGCCAGTTTCGCCAGGGTATGTGCACTGTTACGCACGCCCATCCGCCAGCGCATCGCCAGTTGTTTTTCCAGCGGCGGGCAAAACGCGCCGACTGGCATAAACACCGGTTGATGTTCGTCGAGCTTCGCCTGCGCCTGCCCGCCGTGCAACGTTGGCGTAATACCCATCAATTCAAAAATGGTTTCAGTCAGCACGCGGGTTGGATCTTCGCTAACCCCGTGAACCACCACAGGAAAACCGAGTTTGTGCAGGAGAATCGCCAACAACGGCGTCAGGTTGGCCTGTTTACGCGCGCCGTTGTAACTGGGGATGACAATCGGCATCGGCTTGCCTGCTGGCGGCGTCAGCTTGATGGTGTGATTTTGCATGGCTTCGTAAAAGCCGAGCATCTCTGCTTCCCCTTCTCCTTTGATACGCAGCGCAATCAATACGCCGCCCAACTCAAGGTCAGGGACTTCACCATTGAGCATATGAGCATACAGACCGCGCGCAGTATCCCGGTCTAAATCGCGCGCGTGGTTTTTCCCGCGCCCGATCTCTTTAATGATTTTGCGATAGTCCATTTACGACTCCTTACCTGACTCACATCATTAACGCCGCCGACGGCGTGGGGATTTCGTTTTTTCTTTCTTTTTAACTATACCTTCAGGGACTTCCGGTTGCTCTATCGGAAATACCGGTAATGCATCCAGTAGTCGCTTGCCATAATTTTTGGTCAGCAAGCGTTTGTCGTAGATAACCACTTCGCCCCAGCAACCGTGGCTTCGAATCAGTCGCCCAACCTGCTGAATCAGGTTAAACGAGGCGCTCGGCAGGCTTTGCACCTCAAACGGATAGCGGTTGAGGCTTTTCAGCCATTCCCCTTCGGTGATCACCACCGGGCTGTCGATGGGCGGAAAAGCGATTTTGTGGATATGCACCTGGCTGAGCAGATCACCTTTCAAATCAAGCCCTTCGGCAAATGACTGTAAGCCCACCAGCACGCTGCGCTCACCGTTGGCGACGCGTTTGCGGTGCAGTTCAACTAAACGGTAACGCGGCTGATCGCCCTGAACCAGCAACATCAGACGTAAATCCGTCACATAGTCGAGAAAGCGCTGCATCGCCCGTCCGCTGGCAAACAGTACCAACATACCGAGATGTTTTTTGCTCTCCACCTGCTTACGGAAAAAGGCCGCCATTTCGGCAATATGCTGCTCTTCGTTGTCGATGGAAGGCTCAACGCGCATCCGGGGAATAACAATTTTGCCCTGTTCGCAGTGGTTAAAGGGGGAATCCAGCGCCACAAAACGGTCGCCCGCTTTCTCTTTCAGACCACTCATCTCCTGCAAACGCGAAAAACTGTTCAGCGAACGCAAGGTTGCGGAGGTGACAATAATGTGCGGAATACTGCGCCACAGCAGCCTTTCCAGCTGATCGCTGACACGTATTCCCACGCAGTGAAACCAGAGGTGTAGCTGCCCTTCGCGCTCTTCCCGCGTCGCCCATTTGGTCACCGGTGCACCGGAAGATTGCGCCAGCGAAGCCAGCCGCCAGAGTTTGCTTTGCGCCTCGAACATCCCCAACGCGCGGTTCATCTGCAAAATCAACCGATGCAGACGTACAATGTCATGGCTGCCGGTTTTCTCACTTAAATCGTTAAGAAATAACTCCGCCAGGCCACGCAGCATCTCGGTGAGTTTTGCCAGCCGCTGGCAGATCTCCAGCACTTCATCTGGCAGTTCGCCCATCGCAAAACGGTGCTCTGCCTCCTGCCCGGCAGGCATGTAGAGATTGAGAATGTTGTTTAACGAGGCGATAAGCTCATACAACTCTTCACAATGCGCATTCAAACGTTCAGGGATCGCCAGCGGTGGGATGGTCTTCGGGCGAAACTGCTCCATGCAGGTAGCGACCAGTTTCGTGAACAAGTCCAGCTGTAGCCGATACCACGGCGCGGTGATTTCGGCGCTCATCTCAAGCGCATCCCGCGCCACATCCGGCAGGTGATGGCCTTCGTCCAGCACCAGCAGTAAATTTTTCGGGTCAGGCAATACCGCTTCGCTTTCCATCGCCGCCATCACCAGCGCATGGTTTGCCACCACCACTTCCGCTTCCTGAATCTCCCGACGAGCGACAAAAAACGGGCATTCACGATAGTAGTAACAATTGCGGTTGAGGCAGCTGGCTTTGTCGGTACTTAAACGACGCCAGAGATCGTCATCTATAGCGATATCAGTATGATCGCGCAGACCATCCCATTTATAAGTATCGAGATCGCCCTTCAGCTTCGCACAACGTTTTTGCTCTTCCTGATTGTTCGGCGTCAGTTCGTCGTCAAGAAACGCCAGCAGATCCTGTTGCGTGGGTACAGTACTGGCGAGCGCCGTCAGATTACGCGGACAAACGTAGCGCCCACGCCCAAAAGCGGCAGTGAATTTAAGATCGGGAATGATCTTTTTCAGCAGCGGTAAATCTTTGCTGTAAATCTGATCCTGCAATGCCACGTTGGCGGTACTCACCACCAGCGTTTTTTGCTCTTCGCGGGCAATGGCGATGCCGGGAATCAAATAAGAGAGCGTTTTCCCAACGCCGGTGGGGGCTTCAATCGCCAGATGTCGCCCTTCTTCTCCGGCCAGCGTTTTGGCGACGTCCGCAATCATCTGCCGCTGCGGCGCACGGGGAATAAAGTCGGGGATCTGTTCCTGAAGCGCCTTATACCAGGCGGCAATTTGCGCTTTAAGCGCGGCGGTTAATGCCATGAGAAAACCTGAAATACTGTATAAACAGCCAATATTGTGGCATTTTTCGGTTTTCAGGGGTAATGGTTTTTCTGTTTCTGGAAAGCGGCTCGCAATAACCACCAACATAATGCGGTTTAATGCCCGTTCGAGCACAAAGGATCCAACACGTCATGCAAGACACCATCATAAATTTCTACAGCACCAGCGATGACTACGGTGATTTTTCTAACTTTGCCGCCTGGCCCATCAAGGTTGACGGGAAAACCTGGCCCACCTCAGAACACTATTTTCAGGCACAAAAATTCCTTGATGAAAAATACCGCGAAGAGATCCGTCGGGTTTCTTCCCCTATGGTCGCCGCACGCATGGGGCGCGATCGTTCTAAGCCTCTGCGTAAAAACTGGGAGTCGGTCAAAGAACAGGTGATGCGAAAAGCACTTCGCGCTAAATTCGAACAGCATGCAGAACTGCGTGCGCTCTTGCTGGCAACCGCGCCCGCAAAACTGGTTGAGCATACGGAAAACGATGCTTACTGGGGAGACGGTGGTCATGGTAAGGGCAAGAATCGACTGGGCTACCTTTTAATGGAGTTGCGCGAACAATTGGCTATAGAGAAGTAACGTCTCGGTGGCTTATGGGCGGTAAAACAGATAAATTTTTTCCCGTGTTCTCAAATTGCTGACAAGTGCTTGTTGTGAAATGCCGGATGCGGCGTAAACGCCTTATCCGGCCTACAAAAGCATGCAAATTCAATATATTGCAGAGTTCACGTAGGCCTGATAAGCGTAGCGCATCAGGCAGTTTTGCGTTTGTTCATCAGCCTGATGCCGGGCATAGCCCGGCATAAAAGATTACTGCGCAGCGGCAGGTTTACGCGGACGGCGGCGACGTTGTTGTTCGCCTGCCGGTTTGGCATCGCCGAGGCGGCGAGACGGTTTTTCTGCAGGTTTCGCGCTTGCAGATTTTGCGCCACCTTCCCCACGGCGTGGTTGCTGTTGACCGCGACCACCACCTTGCCCACGACCGCCGCCGCCACGTTGCTGGCGACCGTTCTGGATCGGTTCGGCTTTGATTGACGGGTCCGGCTCATAGCCCGGAATCGCAATGCGCGGGATCTCTTTTTTCAGCAGTTTTTCGATATCACGCAGCAGTTTGTGTTCATCAACACACACCAGCGACAACGCTTCACCGGTAGCAGCCGCACGACCGGTACGCCCGATACGGTGGACATAATCTTCAGGTACGTTTGGCAGTTCATAGTTGACGACGTGCGGCAGCTCTTCAATATCCAGGCCGCGCGCAGCGATGTCAGTTGCCACCAGTACACGAATATCGCCCGATTTAAAATCAGCCAGCGCACGAGTACGCGCACCTTGCGATTTATTGCCGTGGATCGCCGCACTACGGATGCCATCTTTATTGAGCTGTTCAGCCAGATGGTTAGCGCCGTGTTTGGTACGGGTAAACACCAGCACCTGCTGCCAGTTCCCTTTCCCAATCATGTGCGACAGCAATTCGCGTTTGCGTTTCTTATCGACAAAGTGAACGTGCTGGGTCACCTGATCAGACGCGGTATTGCGGCGTGCCACTTCGATTTCCAGCGGGTTGTGCAACAGTTTTTCCGCCAGGGCTTTAATATCGTCAGAGAAGGTCGCGGAGAATAACAGGTTCTGGCGCTTCGCAGGTAGTTTTGTTAACACGCGACGGATATCGTGGATAAAGCCCATGTCGAGCATGCGGTCAGCTTCATCGAGGACGAGGATTTCAACCTGATCCAGCTTCACTGCATTCTGATGTTCCAGGTCCAGCAAACGTCCCGGGGTTGCCACCAGCACATCAACGCCGCCACGCAGTTTCATCATCTGCGGGTTAATACTCACACCACCAAACACCACCAGCGAACGAATGTTCAGGTATTTGCTGTAATCACGGACGTTTTCGCCAATCTGCGCCGCCAGTTCACGGGTCGGGGTAAGAATGAGCGCACGTACCGGACGACGCCCTTTGGCGTGCGGCTGGCGAGTGATCAGGTGTTGCAACAGCGGCAGCGTAAAGCCCGCTGTTTTGCCGGTGCCGGTCTGGGCGCTAGCCATCAGGTCGCGGCCTTCCAGCACCGCAGGGATCGCCTGCTGCTGAATAGGGGTGGGTTCACGGTAACCCTGCTCGGCAACGGCGCGCAGGATATCAGGGCTTAAACCCAAAGAATCGAAAGACATAACTACTCCGAACCGCCCCGACCGTTACCGGTGTAGTTTTCAGGGAGATACTGAAAAGGAAAATGACAAAAACCACAATGTCATGAGGGAGCGGAGTGTAGCAGTTTTTGTGACGCAGCGCATAAATTATCCCTGTGACTGGCGTTGCTAAAATTCTTAGCCATACTGGACAACTCCCCTATGGAGTCATAATCTTAATCAATCATTTGATTAAGAATGGACTGTGCGATGAATAATCCTGCCATGACAATCAAGGGTGAACAGGCGAAAAAACAGCTGATTGCTGCCGCACTGGCGCAGTTTGGTGAATATGGAATGAACGCCACCACTCGCGAGATAGCCGCCCAGGCCGAGCAGAATATCGCTGCCATCACCTACTACTTCGGTTCGAAAGAAGATTTGTACCTCGCCTGCGCCCAGTGGATTGCCGATTTTATTGGCGAGCAGTTCCGTCCGCATGCCGAGGAAGCCGAACGCTTGTTCGCGCAACCACAGCCTGATCGGGCTGCCATCCGTGAACTGATCCTTCGCGCCTGCAGGAACATGATTAAGCTGCTCACCCAGGATGACACCGTCAACCTCAGCAAGTTTATCTCCCGTGAGCAGCTCTCTCCCACGGCAGCCTACCACCTGGTGCACGAACAGGTGATTAGTCCGCTACACAGCCACCTGACACGCCTGATTGCCGCCTGGACCGGCTGCGACGCCAATGACACCCGCATGATCCTTCATACCCATGCGTTGATTGGTGAGATTCTGGCGTTCCGTCTTGGCAAAGAAACAATTCTGTTACGTACCGGCTGGACCGCGTTCGATGAAGAAAAGACCGAACTGATCAACCAGACGGTGACCTGTCATATCGACCTGATTTTGCAAGGATTATCGCAAAGGAGTTTGTAGTGATGAAAAAACCTGTCGTGATCGGATTGGCGGTAGTGGTACTTGCCGCCGTGGTTGCCGGAGGCTACTGGTGGTATCAAAGCCGCCAGGATAACGGCCTGACGCTGTATGGCAACGTGGATATTCGTACGGTAAATCTTAGTTTCCGTGTTGGGGGGCGCGTTGAATCGCTGGCGGTGGACGAAGGTGATGCTATCAAAGCGGGCCAGGTGCTGGGCGAACTGGATCACAAGCCGTATGAGATTGCCCTGATGCAGGCGAAAGCGGGTGTTTCGGTGGCACAGGCGCAGTATGACCTGATGCTTGCCGGGTATCGCGATGAAGAAATCGCTCAGGCCGCCGCAGCGGTGAAACAGGCGCAAGCCGCCTATGACTATGCGCAGAACTTCTATAACCGCCAGCAAGGGTTGTGGAAAAGCCGCACTATTTCGGCAAATGACCTGGAAAATGCCCGCTCCTCGCGCGACCAGGCGCAGGCAACGCTGAAATCAGCACAGGATAAATTGCGTCAGTACCGTTCCGGTAACCGTGAACAGGACATCGCTCAGGCGAAAGCCAGCCTCGAACAGGCGCAGGCGCAACTGGCGCAGGCGGAGTTGAATTTACAGGACTCAACGTTGATAGCCCCGTCTGATGGCACGCTGTTAACGCGCGCGGTGGAGCCAGGCACGGTCCTCAATGAAGGTGGCACGGTGTTTACCGTTTCACTAACGCGTCCGGTGTGGGTGCGCGCTTATGTTGATGAACGTAATCTTGACCAGGCCCAGCCGGGGCGCAAAGTGCTGCTTTATACCGATGGTCGCCCGGACAAGCCGTATCACGGGCAGATTGGTTTCGTTTCGCCGACTGCTGAATTTACCCCGAAAACCGTCGAAACGCCGGATCTGCGTACCGACCTCGTCTATCGCCTGCGTATTGTGGTGACCGACGCCGATGATGCGTTACGCCAGGGAATGCCAGTGACGGTACAATTCGGTGACGAGGCAGGACATGAATGATGCCGTTATCACGCTGAACGGCCTGGAAAAACGCTTTCCGGGCATGGACAAGCCCGCCGTCGCGCCGCTCGATTGTACCATTCACGCCGGTTATGTGACGGGGTTGGTGGGGCCGGACGGTGCAGGTAAAACCACGCTGATGCGGATGTTGGCGGGATTACTGAAACCCGACAGCGGCAGTGCCACGGTGATTGGCTTTGATCCGATCAAAAACGACGGCGCGCTGCACGCCGTGCTCGGCTATATGCCGCAGAAATTTGGTCTGTATGAAGATCTCACGGTGATGGAGAACCTCAATCTGTACGCGGATTTGCGCAGCGTCACCGGCGAGGCACGTAAGCAAACTTTTGCTCGCCTGCTGGAGTTTACGTCTCTTGGGCCGTTTACCGGACGCCTGGCGGGCAAGCTCTCCGGTGGGATGAAACAAAAACTCGGCCTGGCCTGTACCCTGGTGGGCGAACCGAAAGTGTTGCTGCTCGATGAACCCGGCGTCGGCGTTGACCCTATCTCACGGCGCGAACTGTGGCAGATGGTGCATGAGCTGGCGGGCGAAGGGATGTTAATCCTCTGGAGTACCTCGTATCTCGACGAAGCCGAGCAGTGCCGTGACGTGTTACTGATGAACGAAGGCGAGTTGCTGTATCAGGGAGAACCAAAAGCCCTGACACAAACCATGGCCGGACGCAGCTTTCTGATGACCAGTCCACACGAGGGCAACCGCAAACTGTTGCAACGCGCCTTGAAACTGCCGCAGGTCAGCGACGGCATGATTCAGGGGAAATCGGTACGTCTGATCCTCAAAAAAGAGGCCACACCAGACGATATTCGCCATGCCGACGGGATGCCGGAAATCAACATCAACGAAACTACGCCGCGTTTTGAAGATGCGTTTATTGATTTGCTGGGTGGTGCCGGAACCTCAGAATCGCCGCTGGGTGCAATATTGCATACGGTAGAAGGCACACCCGGCGAGACGGTGATCGAAGCGAAAGAACTGACCAAGAAATTTGGTGATTTTGCCGCCACCGATCACGTCAACTTTGCCGTTAAACGTGGGGAGATTTTTGGTTTGCTGGGGCCAAACGGCGCGGGTAAATCGACCACCTTTAAGATGATGTGCGGTTTGCTGGTGCCGACTTCCGGCCAGGCGCTGGTGCTGGGGATGGATCTGAAAGAGAGTTCCGGTAAAGCGCGCCAGCATCTCGGCTATATGGCGCAAAAATTTTCGCTCTACGGCAACCTGACGGTCGAACAGAATTTACGCTTTTTCTCTGGTGTGTATGGCTTACGCGGTCGGGCGCAGAACGAAAAAATCTCCCGTATGAGCGAGGCATTTGGCCTGAAAAGTATCGCCTCCCACGCGACCGATGAACTGCCATTAGGTTTTAAACAGCGGCTGGCGCTGGCCTGTTCGCTGATGCATGAACCGGACATTCTGTTTCTCGACGAACCAACGTCCGGCGTTGATCCCCTCACCCGCCGCGAATTTTGGCTGCATATCAACAGCATGGTAGAGAAAGGCGTCACGGTGATGGTCACCACTCACTTTATGGATGAAGCAGAATATTGCGACCGCATCGGCCTGGTGTACCGTGGGAAATTAATTGCCAGCGGCACGCCGGATGATTTGAAAGCGCAGTCGGCCAACGACGAGCAACCCGATCCCACCATGGAGCAAGCCTTTATTCAGTTGATCCACGACTGGGATAAGGAGCATAGCAATGAGTAACCCGATCCTGTCCTGGCGTCGCGTACGGGCGCTGTGCGTTAAAGAGACGCGGCAGATCGTTCGCGATCCGAGTAGCTGGCTGATTGCGGTAGTGATCCCGCTGCTACTGCTGTTTATTTTTGGTTACGGCATTAACCTCGACTCCAGCAAGCTGCGGGTCGGGATTTTACTGGAACAGCGTAGCGAAGCGGCGCTGGATTTCACCCACACCATGACCGGTTCGCCCTACATCGACGCCACCATCAGCGATAACCGTCAGGAACTGATCGCCAAAATGCAGGCGGGGAAAATTCGCGGTCTGGTGGTTATTCCGGTGGATTTTGCGGAACAGATGGAGCGCGCCAACGCCACCGCACCGATTCAGGTGATCACCGACGGCAGTGAGCCGAATACCGCTAACTTTGTACAGGGGTATGTCGAAGGGATCTGGCAGATCTGGCAAATGCAGCGAGCGGAGGACAACGGGCAGACTTTTGAACCGCTTATTGATGTACAAACCCGCTACTGGTTTAACCCGGCGGCGATAAGCCAGCACTTTATTATCCCGGGTGCGGTGACCATTATCATGACGGTCATCGGCGCGATTCTCACCTCGCTGGTGGTGGCGCGAGAATGGGAACGCGGCACCATGGAGGCTCTGCTCTCTACGGAGATTACCCGCACGGAACTGCTGCTGTGTAAGCTGATCCCTTATTACTTTCTCGGGATGCTGGCGATGCTGCTGTGTATGCTGGTGTCAGTGTTTATTCTCGGGGTGCCGTATCGCGGTTCGCTGCTTATTCTGTTTTTTATCTCCAGCCTGTTTTTACTCAGTACCCTGGGGATGGGGCTGCTGATTTCCACGATTACCCGCAACCAGTTCAATGCCGCTCAGGTCGCCCTGAACGCCGCGTTCCTGCCGTCGATTATGCTTTCCGGCTTTATTTTTCAGATCGACAGTATGCCCGCGGTGATCCGCGCGGTGACGTACATTATTCCCGCTCGTTATTTCGTCAGCACCCTGCAAAGCCTGTTCCTCGCCGGGAATATTCCAGTGGTGCTGGTGGTAAACGTGCTGTTTTTGATCGCTTCGGCGGTGATGTTTATCGGCCTGACGTGGCTGAAAACCAAACGTCGGCTGGATTAGGGAGAAGAGCATGTTTCATCGCTTATGGACGTTAATCCGCAAAGAGTTGCAGTCGTTGCTGCGCGAACCACAAACCCGCGCGATTCTGATTTTACCTGTGCTTATTCAGGTGATCCTGTTCCCGTTCGCCGCCACGCTGGAAGTGACTAACGCCACCATCGCCATCTACGATGAAGATAACGGCGAGCATTCGGTGGAGCTGACCCAACGTTTTGCCCGCGCCAGCGCCTTTACCCATGTGCTGCTGCTGAAAAGCCCACAGGAGATCCGCCCAACCATCGACACACAAAAGGCGTTACTACTGGTGCGTTTCCCGGCTGACTTCTCGCGCAAACTGGATACCTTCCAGACCGCGCCGTTGCAGTTGATCCTCGACGGGCGTAACTCCAACAGTGCGCAAATTGCCGCCAACTACCTGCAACAGATCGTCAAAAATTATCAGCAGGAGCTGCTGGAAGGAAAACCGAAACCTAACAACAGCGAGCTGGTGGTACGCAACTGGTATAACCCGAATCTTGACTACAAATGGTTTGTGGTGCCGTCGCTGATCGCCATGATCACCACTATCGGCGTAATGATCGTCACTTCACTTTCCGTCGCCCGCGAACGTGAACAAGGTACGCTCGATCAGCTACTGGTTTCGCCGCTCACCACCTGGCAGATCTTCATCGGCAAAGCCGTACCGGCGTTAATTGTCGCCACCTTCCAGGCCACCATTGTGCTGGCGATTGGTATCTGGGCGTATCAAATCCCCTTCGCCGGATCGCTGGCGCTGTTCTACTTTACGATGGTGATTTACGGTTTATCGCTGGTGGGATTCGGTCTGTTGATTTCATCACTCTGCTCGACACAACAGCAGGCGTTTATCGGCGTGTTTGTTTTTATGATGCCCGCCATTCTCCTTTCCGGTTACGTTTCTCCGGTGGAAAACATGCCAGTATGGCTGCAAAACCTGACGTGGATTAACCCTATTCGCCACTTTACGGACATTACCAAGCAGATTTATTTGAAGGATGCGAGTCTGGATATTGTGTGGAATAGTTTGTGGCCGCTACTGGTGATAACGGCCACGACAGGGTCAGCGGCGTACGCGATGTTTAGACGTAAGGTGATGTAACTTCTTATCTTTCGCCAGCAAAGACACTACCGCCGGGCCAGCAAGGATCGCCAGCCCTGCAATTGCCAGCAAAAAGTTGTTTTCCAGTACGCGGGACAACAGCCACAGCACAATCAGCGCTGCGCCAAAATACCAGGTCGTGGTCAGCTCTTCCAGCACGTCTGCCACCTCACGCCAGCGTTGCTCGGGGTGGCGCTGAAACACCAGCATCATCACTACCGTGACACAATACAGTGCGCATAATCCCACGCCGACGTGAACCAGAGTCTTACTCATCCAGCCCACCACCAGCAGCGCCACTACCAGTAAATGCAACATAATCTGCCAGCAACTTAGACCCGTTGCGACACGAACACGTTGTTGCCACTTCATGGCTTCTCTCCTGAAGAATTTATCTCTACTTACTCAGAGTACCGAACTTTACGGAAAATTCCGTAAGACCGCACCTTTTTGTGACGCCGACTACACTATTTCAATGAGATAAGAGGCAAAGACAGGAAAATTATGCCCGATCAAACACAACAATTTTCGTTCAAGGTGCTCACCATCAATATTCACAAAGGCTTTACCGCGTTTAACCGACGCTTCATTTTGCCGGAACTTCGCGATGCCGTGCGTACCGTCAGCGCCGATATTGTTTGCCTGCAGGAAGTGATGGGCGCGCACGAAGTTCATCCGCTGCATGTGGAAAACTGGCCCGATACCTCGCACTACGAGTTTCTCGCCGACACTATGTGGAGCGATTTTGCCTACGGTCGCAATGCCGTATACCCGGAAGGGCATCACGGCAACGCCGTACTGTCGCGTTATCCCATTGAACATTATGAGAATCGCGATGTTTCGGTCGATGGTGCGGAAAAGCGCGGCGTGCTCTACTGCCGCATTGTGCCGCCGATGACCGGAAAAGCGATTCATGTGATGTGCGTACATCTGGGCCTGCGTGAGGCGCACCGTCAGGCGCAGCTTGCGATGCTCGCCGAATGGGTCAATGAGCTGCCGGACGGCGAACCAGTATTGGTGGCGGGTGATTTCAACGACTGGCGGCAAAAAGCTAATCATCCGTTAAAAGTGCAGGCCGGGCTGGATGAGATATTTACCCGCGCCCACGGACGCCCGGCGCGCACGTTTCCGGTGCAATTTCCTCTACTACGTCTGGACAGGATCTACGTCAAAAATGCCAGCGCCAGCGCGCCAACCGCGTTGCCGCTGCAGACATGGCGACACCTTTCTGATCATGCCCCTTTAAGTGCGGAGATTCATTTATGAAATGTAGCTGGCGTGAAGGCAATAAGATCGAGTTGCTGGAAAACGGCGAGCAATATTATCCCGCGGTGTTTAAGGCGATTGGCGAGGCACAAGAACGCATCATTCTTGAAACGTTTATCTGGTTTGAGGATGACGTCGGCAAACAGCTGCATGCGGCACTACTGGCAGCAGCGCAACGCGGGGTTAAAGCGGAAGTCTTGCTGGATGGCTACGGTTCGCCGGATCTCAGCGATGAGTTTGTCAATGAACTGACGGCAGCTGGCGTGGTATTTCGCTACTACGATCCCCGCCCTCGCCTTTTTGGTATGCGCACCAATGTGTTTCGCCGGATGCATCGCAAAATTGTGGTGATCGACGCGCGTATCGCCTTTATTGGCGGGCTGAATTACTCCGCCGAGCATATGTCCAGCTACGGTCCAGAGGCTAAACAGGATTACGCGGTACGCCTTGAAGGGCCGATTGTCGAAGATATTCTCCAGTTTGAGCTGGAAAACCTGCCTGGACAGAGCGCGGCACGACGCTGGTGGCGACGTCATCACAAAGCGGAAGAGAACCGCCAGCCGGGAGAAGCGCAGGTATTGCTGGTCTGGCGCGATAACGAAGAACATCGCGATGATATTGAACGTCACTATCTGAAAATGCTCACTCAGGCGCAGCGAGAAGTCATTATCGCCAACGCCTACTTCTTCCCCGGCTATCGATTTTTACACGCCTTGCGTAAAGCGGCACGGCGCGGGGTGCGGATCAAACTGATCATTCAGGGCGAACCGGATATGCCGATTGTCAGAGTCGGTGCGCGCTTGCTGTATAACTATCTGGTTAAAGGCGGCGTTCAGGTATTTGAGTACCGCCGCCGCCCGCTCCACGGCAAAGTGGCATTGATGGACGATCACTGGGCGACAGTAGGGTCCAGTAATCTCGATCCGCTCAGTTTGTCACTGAATCTCGAAGCAAATGTCATCATCCACGATCGTCATTTTAACCAGACGCTGCGCGATAATCTGAACGGCATTATTGCCGCAGATTGTCAGCAGGTCGATGAGACCATGCTGCCGAAACGCACCTGGTGGAACCTGACCAAAAGCGTGCTGGCGTTCCACTTTTTACGCCACTTCCCGGCGCTGGTTGGCTGGCTTCCGGCACACACACCACGTCTGACGCAGGTTGATCCCCCCGCACAACCGACAATGGAAACGCAGGATCGGGTAGAAACTGAAAACACGGGGGTAAAACCCTGATGAGTAAATCACACCCGCGCTGGCGCTTAGCAAAGAAGATCCTCACCTGGCTGTTTTTTATCGCGGTGATTGTGTTGCTGGTGGTCTACGCCAAAAAGGTGGACTGGGAAGAGGTCTGGAAGGACATCCGTGACTACAATCGCGTTGCGCTGCTCAGTGCGGTCGGGCTGGTGGTCGTCAGTTATCTGATTTACGGCTGCTATGACCTGCTCGCCCGCTTTTACTGCGGTCACAAACTGGCGAAGCGCCAGGTGATGCTGGTGTCGTTTATCTGCTACGCCTTCAACCTGACACTCAGTACCTGGGTCGGCGGCATTGGTATGCGCTATCGTTTGTACTCTCGTCTGGGGTTGCCCGGTAGCACTATTACGCGGATTTTCTCGCTCAGTATCACCACCAACTGGCTGGGCTATATTTTGCTGGCGGGGATTATCTTTACCGCAGGCGTGGTGGAGTTGCCGGATCACTGGTATGTCGATCAAACTACGCTGCGTATTCTCGGCATTGGCTTACTGATGATTATCGCGGTTTATTTGTGGTTTTGCGCTTTCGCGAAGCACCGCCATATGACCATTAAAGGGCAAAAGCTGGTACTGCCTTCATGGAAATTCGCCCTCGCCCAGATGCTGATTTCCAGCGTTAACTGGATGGTAATGGGGGCGATTATCTGGCTGTTACTTGGTCAAAGCGTTAACTATTTCTTTGTACTGGGCGTGTTGCTGGTTAGTAGTATTGCAGGCGTCATCGTGCATATTCCGGCGGGAATTGGTGTGCTGGAAGCGGTGTTTATCGCGCTACTGGCTGGGGAGCATATCACCAAAGGCACAATTATCGCCGCCCTGCTCGCTTACCGTGTGCTGTATTACTTTATCCCACTGCTGCTGGCGCTGATCTGTTACCTGTTGCTGGAAAGCCAGGCGAAAAAGCTACGAGCGAAAAATGAAGCGGCGATGTGAAGTTCAGTTAAGTTCTTTAGTATCTGCATTTACGACTAATGAAAAAAACGCGTATGCCTTTGCCAGACAAGCGTTATAGCTATCGCGGCAAGTATCCCAAAGAAGCCGATAAAATAGTAATAGAGTGTTAATGCACCTGTAAAAGCGCAACGAACCGGACTCCACAACTCTTCACTATGGCATTTTCCTGCCAGTTCAAGGAGCTTATTTCGTCCATGCGAGATAATGCCTGGCCATAACACAATCATTAAGCAACTTATTACCCAAATGGGCCGTTCACTCATTAATGCCGCATTCACGATGATTACCAGGGCCAACCCTGTCAACGTCATCATAATGATAAAACGGTGAGAACCAGGATCAACATTAAATAATAAACCGGCCAGCATACTGATTAAAAACATCGCGCCCGCAGTGCTGAACACGATGATAATGGCATATACAGGAACTAAACTTGCAACGACAATCGCCACCAAAGAGAGTAAAAACAGATATATTACGCCCGCGATGGCGGCATTTATCTTGTTGATATCCTTACTTAAGCCATACATACAAAGTAATAATAACCCTATGGCGACATACATTGGTGGTGAATCATATTTGGTTGCCGTAATTTCGAGATACTTAGCTCCCCAGGCTAGTCCTGCGGTTGCCACCAAACCTAAAGCGGTAATGAGCCATATACCGTTTAATATCCTGGCCTCGTGCTGAAAATCTAATTTATTGCTGTTTTGCGAGTATGATTCCATTCTTTTAGTTATCCTTAGAAAAAATATTAATATTCATCATGAATAAATTTAAACCCACGCATACAAAATACTTTTGTATTTATGGATACGGAAAACGCTTCCGCTCGTCCATAAGGCGTATTTTATACCTGGTACTTGTTAAGTGTCGTTTTTAGTAAGAAAAAAAATCCCGACACATGGCCGGGATATTGATGGTGAAAAAGAATTAACGGCGGTTGCCGAAGATCCGCAGCAACATCAGGAACAGGTTGATGAAGTCCAGATACAAGGTTAACGCGCCAAGAATGGAATATTTGCGCAGGTTCGACGTGTCGCGGGTATCAATCTGCTCACCCATATTTTTCAGTTTCTGGGTGTCATACGCCGTCAATCCGACAAAGACAATCACGCCGATGTAGGTGACTGCCCACATCAACGCTTCGCTTTTCAGCCAGAAGTTGACCAGCGATGCCAGCACAATGCCGATTAACGCCATAAACAGCATATTGCCAAAGCCGCTTAGATCGCGCTTCGTGGTGTAACCATACAGGCTCATTGCGCCGAACATCCCGGCAGTAACGACGAAAGTACTGGCGATAGAAGCAGCGGTATAGACAATGAAAATACTGGAAAGCGTAAGACCCGTCAGCGCCGAATAAAGCATAAAGAGCATAGTCGTTACACCTGCGCTCAGCTTTTGAATCATCGCTGATAACACAATAACCAATGCTAATTGCGCGATGATCAGACCGATTAAAAAGACACGGTTAGTGAACAACAGCTCCATCACTGCCGCAGAATTAGCTGCATACCAGGCAACAAATGCGGTCAGCAACAAGCCAACGGTCATCCAGCCATAGACTTGCGCCATATAAGTCTGCAAGCCAGCCCGGGGTTGTACAATTGAATCAGAACGTGGGAATCTGTCCATGACGATCTCCTGAAGATATTAGGAATATCTTAAGGATACTGCAAAATGATGAGGCTGTGCATCGACGCAGCGTAAACGCATGTACTGAGCGGTGAAATTGCCGGACGCAGCGGTGCCTTATCCGGCTAACAAAAAACTACCAGCGTTTTGCCGCCTGCCGATCGCTCTCCCGAGCTTCGACCCAGCGGTCGCCTTCCGGCGTGGCTTCACGCTTCCAGAACGGTGCGCGGGTTTTGAGATAATCCATAATAAACTGCCCGGCTTCAAACGCACTGCTGCGATGCGCACTGGTGACACCGACAAAAACGATTTCATCGCCCGGCCATAATTCCCCGATGCGGTGAATCACAGTGACGCGCCCCAGCGGCCAGCGGTTACGCGCTTCATCAACAATTTCTGCCAGTGCTTTTTCAGTCATCCCCGGATAGTGTTCGAGGGTTAATGCGTTGACGCTGTCGCCCAGGTTATGGTTGCGCACCTTACCAGTAAAGGTGACTACCGCACCGTCTTCGTCACGCTCCGCCAGCCACGGGTACTCTTCTCCTACGCTGAACGGCTGCGGACCAACAACAATTTTGGTTTCTGCCATCTTAACCTCCGGTTACCGGCGGGAAGAAAGCTACTTCGTCGCCGTCAGTCAGCGGATGGTCAAAACTCACCAGCGTCTGGTTGACGGCAGCCAGTAATTTGCCATCTTCCAGCGCCAGCGCCCAGCGATCGCTCTGCGCAGCCATGTGCTGGCGTAACGCTTCAACAGTTGGGAAATCCGCAGCCACTTCGGTTGCATCTGTTCCCACCAACTCGCGCACCTGGGCGAAAAAAAGAACTTTAATCATCCGCTTCCACCTTAAAGTCACCCGACTTGCCGCCGCTCTTCGCCAGCAAACGTACCGGACCAATCACCATATCTTTTTGCACCGCTTTGCACATGTCATAAATGGTCAGCGCCGCCACGGAGGCCGCGGTTAATGCTTCCATTTCGACACCGGTTTTCCCGGTCAGGCGGCATAAGGTTTCTATACGCACCCGATTGTGCTCCGGCTCGGCCTGTAAATTGACTTCAACTTTGCTGAGCATCAGCGGATGACAGAGCGGGATCAGATCCCAGGTGCGTTTTGCCGCCTGAATACCGGCAATACGCGCAGTGGCAAATACGTCGCCTTTGTGGTGGCGACCATCAATAATCATCGCCAGCGTCTCGCTGCGCATGGTGACAAAGGCTTCCGCCCGCGCTTCACGCACGGTTTCCGCTTTGGCGGAGACATCCACCATGTGCGCTTCGCCAGCGGCGTTGATATGGGTCAGTTGCGACATACTTATTTCTTCAAATGTGGATGGAAATTACACGGACGCGTACGGGCATCCAACTGCGGCGCGATGATATTTTCCCATGCGGTACGGCACGCTTTGGTCGAACCCGGCATGGCGAAAATCAGCGTTTTGTTAGCGACGCCCGCTACCGCACGAGATTGCAACGTGGAAGTGCCAATCTCTTCAAACGACAACATACGGAACACTTCACCAAAACCTTCAACTTCACGGTCGAACAACGGCAGCAATGCTTCGGGAGCCTGATCACCTTCCGTCAGGCCAGTACCACCCGTAATCAACACCACTTGTACATCGTCGCTGGCGATCCACGCAGATACCTGAGCGCGAATAGCGTAGCGGTTTTCTTTCACAATGGCTTTATCGACAACGTGATGGCCCGCTTCTTGCGCCGAATCGCGCAAATAGTGACCGGAGGTATCGTCTTCTTCACCGCGCCGATTAGAAACCGTAAGAATAGCAATACGGGTCGGGATAAATTCAGTGCTTACCTGACTCATCTGATCTCTCCTTTTGACGTTTTAGCCGCCAATGTACGATAAGTTTTGCGTAATACCGGTGTTGTTTTGATGCAGGAAATGGGTCTGTTTCTTCTCCCGCAGCGCCGCTGAAATACGCGCTTCCAGCGCCTGTTGCTGGGCATCGTCTTCCAGCAGATCGCGCAGGTTAACGCCGCCTTCACCAAACAGGCAGAGATGGAGTTTACCAATGGAGGAAACGCGCAGGCGGTTGCAAGTGGCGCAGAAGTCTTTTTCATACGGCATGATAAGGCCAATCTCTCCGGCGTAATCCGGATGGCAAAAGACTTGCGCGGGACCGTCGCTGCGTTGACGTAATTGGTGGATCCAGCCGCGACGCAGTAGCTCGTCACGCAGAACCTGACCAGAGATGTGATGCTTACGGAAGAGCTCACTGCCCTCGCCCGTTTCCATCAGTTCGATGAAACGCAGCTGGATAGGGCGATGCTGGATCCAGTTCAGAAAGGTGTCGAGCTGGTGATGATTAACATCACGCATCAGCACGGTATTGACTTTGACCTTCTCAAAACCGGCCTCAAATGCAGCATCAATCCCTGCCATGACCTGGTTGAATTTATCCTGCCCGGTAATAGCGTGAAACTGGCGGGCGTCCAGACTGTCGACACTGACGTTAATGCCAGTAAGTCCCGCATCGCGCCAGTTCGCCACATCGCGTTCCAGACGGTAACCATTGGTGGTGACCGCAATCTGGCGGATAGCGTCGTTTTCCCGCACAGCGGCGATGATATCGGTAAAGTCGCGGCGTAAAGACGGCTCTCCTCCTGTCAGGCGCACTTTTTCGGTGCCCAGACTGGCGAAGGCGCGCGTAACCCGGCGAATTTCATCGACGGTAAGAAAGCCTTTATTGGTGACGCCGCTCGGTTTGTAGCCATCCGGCAGGCAGTAGGTGCAACGAAAGTTACACACATCGGTAATCGACAGGCGCAAGTAGTAAAACTTACGCGCAAATGCATCAGTCAGTTGTGAAGCCATGTACACCTTTCCAGATACGGGAGGCGAAGTCATTTCTTCCTTCGCCCTGGTGGCAATCTTTACGAGCATTGTCACGGCCAAAGCACCGTATCAGTTGACCCAGGTGCAGAGGCTAGAGTGTTTAGTGGTTAAGCCGATACTAGCGTGTAAATGAGATTTTTACCATCCACACTTTCGCTATGTAATCATGTATATAGCGTCATGATCGTGCTATTTCGCTACAGAATAAGGGAAAATGGCAGTTTTACTTTGATATACATCATCAGGGCGGCATAGCGTGCATCGTCCTTTAGAGGTAGAAGAAAATAGTTTGTATCCTCAATATTGGCAGGTTAATTGCTGTTTCCCCGCAATTTGCGCTACTGTAGCGCGGATAATCTGACTCCAGGAAACTATATGCGCAATCGTACGCTGGCTGATCTTGATCGTGTCGTTGCTCTCGGCGGAGGGCATGGACTGGGACGCGTTCTCTCATCACTTTCGTCTTTGGGTTCTCGTTTAACGGGTATCGTCACCACCACCGATAATGGTGGCTCGACGGGGCGTATTCGCCGTTCAGAAGGCGGCATTGCCTGGGGCGATATGCGCAACTGCCTCAATCAGCTGATAACGGAACCGAGCGTCGCCTCCGCGATGTTTGAATACCGTTTTGGTGGCAATGGCGAACTTTCCGGTCATAATCTCGGAAACTTGATGTTAAAGGCGCTGGATCACCTTAGCGTGCGGCCTCTGGAAGCCATCAATTTAATTCGTAATCTGCTGAAAGTGGATACGCATTTGATTCCAATGTCAGAGCATCCTGTTGATCTGATGGCGATTGACGATCAGGGGCATGAAGTTTACGGCGAGGTCAATATCGACCAGTTAACTACGCCGATTCAAGAGTTATTGTTAACGCCTAATGTACCCGCAACGCGTGAGGCGGTTCACGCTATCAATGAAGCGGATCTCATCATTATTGGGCCTGGCAGTTTTTATACCAGCCTGATGCCAATTCTGCTGCTGAAGGAAATCGCCCAGGCATTACGCCGCACGCCAGCGCCGATGGTTTATATCGGCAATCTGGGGCGTGAGTTGAGTTTACCTGCGGCTAATTTGAAGCTGGAAAGCAAGCTGGCAATTATGGAGCAGTATGTTGGTAAAAAGGTCATTGATGCGGTCATCGTCGGGCCAAAAGTGGATGTCTCGGCGGTGAAAGAGCGGATTGTGATCCAGGAGGTACTGGAGGCCAGCGATATTCCGTATCGTCATGACCGCCAGTTGTTACATAACGCGCTGGAAAAGGCGTTACAGGCTTTAGGTTAACGGAAATCCGAAGGAAAATTCCGGCTTCCTATTGAAGACAAAGTGCGCGTTGTTTATGCCGGATGCGGCGTGAACGCCTTATCCGGCCTACAAACCGCGCAAATTCAATATATTGCGGAGAAAATGTAGGCCTGATAAGCGTAGCGCATCAGGCTGTTTTCCGTTTGTCATCAGTCTTCTTCGCTATCCTGTTACGATGCCGCGATAAACAGCTCACGCAGCTGATGCAACTGGTCACGAATTTGCGCCGCTTCTTCGAACTCCAGATTCTGCGCGTGTTGCATCATCAACCCTTCCAGCTCATGGATTTTCTGCTGCAACGCTTTAGGCGACATATCCATCGGCACATTATCCGGCTCAACAATCGGGCGCGATTTTCCTCTGCCCTTCGCTTTGGTTTTGGCAATGTTCTGCCCCAGCGCCAGGATATCGACCACTTTCTTGTTCAAGCCTTGCGGCGTAATTCCGTGTTCCTCGTTGTACTTCTGCTGTTTCTCGCGGCGACGTTCGGTTTCGCCAATCGCTTTCGCCATTGATGGGGTGATCTTATCGCCGTAGAGAATCGCTTTACCGTTAACGTTACGTGCCGCACGACCAATGGTCTGGATCAACGAACGTTCGGAACGCAGGAAGCCTTCTTTGTCAGCGTCGAGGATCGCCACCAGCGACACTTCCGGCATATCCAGACCTTCGCGCAGTAAGTTGATCCCTACCAGCACGTCGAACTCACCCAGACGCAAGTCGCGGATAATCTCCATACGTTCGACGGTGTCGATATCTGAGTGAAGATAACGCACGCGCTCGCCATGTTCTTCGAGATATTCGGTAAGATCTTCCGCCATCCGCTTGGTCAGTGTGGTGACCAGTACGCGTTCGTTAATTGCCGCTCGCTGACGAATCTCCGAAAGAAGATCATCAACCTGTGTCGCCACCGGCCGCACTTCGATAATCGGGTCAAGCAATCCGGTTGGACGCACCACCTGATCCACCACATCGCCGCCGGATTTTTCCAGCTCGTAATTACCCGGCGTCGCCGAAACATAGATGGTTTGCGGCGCTAATGCTTCGAACTCTTCAAACTTAAGCGGACGGTTATCCAGCGCTGATGGCAGGCGGAAGCCGTACTCCACCAGTGTCTCTTTACGCGCCCGGTCACCGCGATACATGCCGCCAATTTGTGGAATGGTGACGTGAGATTCATCGACCACTAGCAGCCCATCAGCAGGGAGGTAATCAAACAGCGTCGGCGGTGGCTCACCCGGTCCACGACCGGAGAGGAAGCGCGAGTAGTTTTCAATCCCCGAACAGTAGCCCAGCTCGTTCATCATCTCCAGATCAAACTGGGTACGCTGGGTCAGCCGCTGCTCTTCCAGCAGTTTGTTGTTTTCCAACAGCACTTTGCGTCTGGCGGCCAGCTCTTCTTTGATCTCCTCCATCGCCTGTACGATGCGCTCGCGCGGTGTGACGTAGTGCGTTTTCGGGTAGATGGTAAAACGTGGAATAGTGGAAACAATCTGCCCGGTCAGCGGGTCAAATAACGACAATCGTTCCACTTCCTCGTCAAACAGTTCCACGCGAAGTGCAATGTCATCCGATTCTGCCGGGAAGATATCTATCACCTCGCCACGAACGCGGAAAGTACCACGCTGGAATGCTTGATCATTACGAGCGTATTGCAGCTCCGCCAGTCGGCGCAGAATCGCGCGCTGATCGATAATCATACCGACCGTGAGATGGAGCATCATCTTGAGATATAAATCAGGATCGCCCAGACCATAAATCGCGGAAACAGACGCCACCACAACCACATCACGCCGCTCCAGCATCGCTTTGGTGGCGGATAAACGCATCTGCTCAATATGTTCGTTAACCGAGGCATCTTTCTCAATGAAAGTGTCGGAACTCGGTACATAGGCTTCCGGCTGATAGTAGTCGTAGTAGGAGACGAAATACTCCACCGCGTTTTCCGGGAAGAACTCTTTCATTTCGCCATACAGCTGGGCCGCCAGCGTTTTGTTGGGCGCAAGTACCATGGTTGGGCGCTGAAGGTCAGCAATGACATTGGCAATGGTGAAGGTTTTCCCTGAGCCAGTCACGCCAAGTAACGTCTGGTGCGCCAGGCCATCTTCCAGCCCCTCTTCGAGACGTCGAATCGCCTCTGGCTGATCGCCAGAAGGTTTAAAAGCGGAATTCAGTTTGAACGGTTTACTCATGAGTCGCTACCTGAAGGAGTTGGGCGGGCAGGTATGTAATTTTACTCGTCGTACTTAATTATGCTAACAAATTATACTGGATAAAAAAACAGTTCATCACCATAATATTTCTGATACAGCGTAAACTCCGCTGTCAATCATGAGCAAAATTTACTCTGTGGCGAGATAAAACTCCGGCCTTACCGGGTTATCCCCAAAGCAACGGCTTTTTTAACATTTGTCAAGATGAGTGATGACAGTTTTATGGCAAGAGATGCCTGTTCAGTGACTGCCATTGCATTTATCTAACCAGTTAAAAAATAAAAGATATTTCTTTGAGCCGTCTTTAACGCCAATTCGCGTGCAAGCCGCGTATTCTCTCGCTTGCCTCGTGTTTTCTAACTCTAATACACATGGTTATCCACAGGAATAGTGGATAACTGTCTCCAGCCCCTATCCCCCGCCGCCTGGGCAATTCCCACATTCGCCGCATGAGGCGGAAGTAAAATTTTTTTCGTGATTATTTTAGAATTTAATTGGTTAAATTGCAGTCAATCGAAGACGCGATCTCGCTCGCAATTTAACCAAATACAGAATGGCTACAACAAGGCAAGGTTTATGTACTTTCCGGTTGCCGCATTTTCTGGATTTTCTGCAAGCCAGGGGATCTCTCCCAGCAGCGGCGCGGGAATCATGCGGGTGAGCGTGGTCATATATTCAGCGTGACGTTTTCCCGGAGGCGTAACATCGTTCGCCACCCAACCCGCCAGAGTCAGTCCGGCGTGTTGTATTGCCTGCGCAGTCAACATCGCGTGATTAATACAGCCGAGTTTCACACCAACTACCAGTATCACCGGCAGTTGTTCCTGTGTTACCCAATCTGCAAAAGTGAAAGTGTCAGAAAGCGGCGTAAACCAGCCGCCAGCACCTTCCACTAACACCCAGTCAGCCTGTTGTTCAAGCGCGCGTAATCCGGCGCTCATTACCAATGATTCTATCGGTCTGCCCTCTTGCGCGCTGATGATGTGCGGCGAAGTGGGTTCTGCGAAGGTGTAAGGATTTACTGTTGCGTAATCCAGCTGCAGGCTGCTGTTGCGCTGTAACGCCAGCGCGTCGCTATTGCGTAAACCTTCCGGGGTCTTTTCGCTGCCAGAGGCGACCGGTTTATAACCTGCCGTCCGGTAGCCTGCTGCCTTTGCGGCTTGTAAAAGTGCACAACTGGCGACAGTTTTCCCCACTTCGGTATCCGTTCCGGTGACAAAATAACGTTTACTCACGAGCAATCACTCCCAAAAAAAGATGATACGTCAGAGGATATCGCCCCTGCTGTTGCGGCCAGGCCAGTTGCAATCGCTGCAACTGCGAACGCGTTAATATTCGCGGGTCGCGCCCTTCATGAAGATGCGTGGCACCGATGCCTTTCAGCGAACGCATGGCACTGAGCGCATCATCAAACCACAGCGTGATGGGCTGAATATGATGTTGATAATGCACGCCGTTCAGCGACTGTTCGATTTCATCTGGCGGTAAAAAGCGATTAGCATGCGGACGCTCGTCCACCGCCTGCCACGCCTGATGCAGTTCGGGTAACGATCCCTGCACCAGCGTGGTAAACGCGACCACGCCTTTGGGGCGCACCACCCGATACAGCTCGCGGAGTGCCGTGGATAAATTACCGCACCACTGCACTGCGAGATTGCTCCATGCAAGATCGAACGTCGCAGTCGCTAACGGCAGGGATTCGATATCTCCCGCCAGATAATGGTCTGCGGCATCCTTCTGGCGTGCCTGAACAAGCATTGGCGGCGAGAGATCTAAGGCCGTCACCTGCGCGTGACGTTCCCGCCAGTGGCGGCTCATCCAGCCAGGTCCACAACCCGCGTCCAGTACGTGGGTGTATTTACGCTGTGGAAGTATTGCCAGTAAGGCGTCAGCACTCTGGCGCTGTAGATCTGCATGTTGCTCATAGTGTGCGGCTGCCCGACCAAATGCCGCTGCAATGGCTTGTTTATTAACCGTTGCCATGCAGCACCTCCAGCAGACGGTCGATATCCTGCATTTCATGCGCAGCGGTTAGCGTTAAGCGCAGTCGCGCAGTACCAGCGGGTACGGTTGGCGGGCGAATCGCCGTGACCCAGCAGCCTTGCTGGCGCAGTTTTTCTGCCAGTTGTAACGCACGGCTGTTATCACCGACAATCAATGGCTGGATGGCGCTGCATGAATCAGCATGCGTAAACGGCAAATCCTGTACTCCGGCACGAAAACGCGTAATGAGTGCCGCCAGTTTTTCGCGCCGTGCATCACCCTCATCACTGCGAATGACCGCCAGCGACGCACGTAATGCCTGCGCCTGAGCGGGCGGCATACTGGTGCTGTAGATAAGGTGGCGGGCGAATTGCAGCAGATAATCCGCCACCGTACTGGAGCAAAGCACCGCTGCCCCGCTGACGCCAAATCCTTTGCCAAAAGTCACTACCAGCAATTCTGGTTTTACCTTTTGCAGCCAGCAGCTGCCGCGCCCCTGCTCCCCGATAACGCCCGTGCCGTGGGCATCATCGACCATCAACCAGCCATTGTGCTGTTGCGTTACCTGCTGGATTTCCGCCAGTGGCGCACTATCGCCGTCCATGCTGAACACGCCTTCTGTCACCACCATTTGCTGCCCCGGACAGGGGGAAGCAAGCAGTCGCGCCAGATGAGTGACATCGTTATGAACAAAACGGCGAAGCTGCGACGGGCTTAAACTGGCAGCCTCCAGCAATGAGGCATGGCTAAGCCGGTCGGCAACAATACGGTCCTCTTTCGCCATCATCGCGGCAATGACCGCCTGATTAGCGGCAAAACCAGAGATAAACAGCAGTGCCCGCGAATAGCCCAGCCACTCGGCCAGTTCTTCTTCCAGCGCCTGATGTGCCACGCTATAACCGCTGACGTGACCGGAGCCGCCGCTACCGACGCCAAATTGCTCCGCACTCTGCTTCCAGGCACGGATAATTTGCGGATGATGGCTTAAACCTAAATAATCGTTACTGGAAAAGTTCAGATACTGGCGATCGTCCGCCACCAGCCAGCGTCCTGCTCCTTGCGCCACTGGATAACGGCGACGCAGGGCATCGGCAGCACGCCGCGCATCGAGGGCCGCGTTGATTTTATCCTGCCAGCTCATAGTGCTGCCGCGTTGTAATATTCGTCAGTGTCCGGGGTCATCAGTGCCTGTTCCAGACGCTGCTGTTGTTCGTTATCGCCCGCCAGCACGGCAGTTTGCTGCGGATTTAGCCCCAGTTTGCGGAACAGTTGCAGGTCTTTATCTTCTTCCGGATTCGGCGTGGTCAGCAGTTTGCAACCGTAGAAAATCGAGTTTGCGCCTGCCATAAAGCACATCGCCTGAGTCTGTTCGTTCATCTGCTCGCGTCCGGCAGAAAGGCGCACGTAAGAGGTTGGCATCATGATCCGCGCGACCGCAATGGTGCGAATAAAATCAAAGGCATCGACATCATCGTTATCGGCAAGCGGCGTGCCTTTCACCTTCACCAGCATGTTGATTGGCACGCTTTCCGGCGGCGTCGGCAGGTTTGCCAGTTGCAGCAATAATCCGGCGCGATCTTTTACCGTTTCGCCTAAGCCCACAATGCCGCCAGAACAGACTTTGATCCCGGCATCGCGCACTTTTTCCAGCGTATCGAGGCGTTCCTGATAAGTGCGTGTGGTGATGATATTGCCGTAAAACTCCGGCGAGGTGTCCAGGTTGTGGTTGTAGTAATCCAGCCCGGCGTTCGCGAGGCGCTGCGCCTGAGATTCACTCAACGTGCCCAGCGTCATACACGCCTCCAGCCCCATCGCTTTTACCCCCTGCACCATTTGTTCCAGGTACGGCATATCGCGTTCGTGGGGATTCTTCCACGCCGCGCCCATACAGAAGCGCGTCGATCCTGCCGCTTTCGCTTTGCGCGCCGACTCCAGCACCTGTTCAACTTCCATCAACCGCTCGGCTTCCAGCCCGGTTTTGTAGCGCGAGCTTTGCGGGCAGTATTTGCAATCTTCCGGACAAGCTCCGGTCTTAATCGACAGCAAAGTGCTGACCTGCACCTGACGAGGATCGAAATGCTGTCGATGTACCTGCTGCGCTTCAAACAGCAGATCCAGCAACGGTTTTTCAAATAATTCTGTGACTTGCGACAATGTCCAGCGTGGGCGGTGAGCCATGGGGCTTCTCCAAAACGTGTTTTTTGTTGTTAATTCGGTGTAGACTTGTAAACCTAAATCTTTTCAATTTGGTTTACAAGTCGATTATGACAACGGACGATCTTGCCTTTGACCAACGCCATATCTGGCACCCATACACATCCATGACCTCCCCTCTGCCGGTTTATCCGGTCGCGAGCGCCGAAGGTTGCGAGCTAATTTTGTCTGACGGCAGACGCCTGGTTGACGGTATGTCGTCCTGGTGGGCGGCGATCCACGGCTATAATCACCCGCAGCTTAATGCGGCGATGAAGTCGCAAATTGATGCTATGTCGCATGTGATGTTTGGCGGTATCACCCATGCGCCCGCCATCGAGCTATGCCGCAAACTGGTGGCAATGACGCCGCAACCGCTGGAATGCGTTTTTCTCGCGGACTCCGGCTCCGTAGCGGTGGAAGTGGCGATGAAAATGGCGTTGCAGTACTGGCAGGCCAAAGGCGAAGCGCGCCAGCGTTTTCTGACCTTCCGCAATGGTTATCATGGCGATACCTTTGGCGCGATGTCGGTGTGCGATCCGGACAACTCAATGCACAGCCTGTGGAAAGGCTATCTGCCAGAAAACTTGTTTGCTCCCGCCCCACAAAGCCGTATGGATGGCGAATGGGATGAGCGCGATATGGTGGGCTTTGCCCGCCTGATGGCGGCGCATCGTCATGAAATCGCGGCGGTGATCATTGAGCCGATTGTCCAGGGCGCAGGCGGGATGCGCATGTACCATCCGGAATGGTTAAAACGAATCCGCAAAATATGCGATCGCGAAGGTATCTTGCTGATTGCCGACGAGATCGCCACTGGATTTGGTCGTACCGGGAAACTGTTTGCCTGTGAACATGCAGAAATCGCGCCGGACATTTTGTGCCTCGGTAAAGCCTTAACCGGCGGCACAATGACCCTTTCCGCCACACTCACCACGCGCGAGGTTGCAGAAACCATCAGTAACGGTGAAGCCGGTTGCTTTATGCATGGGCCAACTTTTATGGGCAATCCGCTGGCCTGCGCGGCAGCAAACGCCAGCCTGGCGATTCTCGAATCTGGCGACTGGCAGCAACAGGTGGCGGATATTGAAGTACAGCTGCGCGAGCAACTTGCCCCCGCCCGTGATGCCGAAATGGTTGCCGATGTGCGCGTACTGGGGGCCATTGGCGTGGTCGAAACCACTCATCCGGTGAATATGGCGGCGCTGCAAAAATTCTTTGTCGAACAGGGTGTCTGGATCCGGCCTTTTGGCAAACTGATTTACCTGATGCCGCCCTATATTATTCTCCCGCAACAGTTGCAGCGTCTGACCGCAGCGGTTAACCGCGCGGTACAGGATGAAACATTTTTTTGCCAATAACGAGAAGTCCGCGTGAGGGTTTCTGGCTACACTTTCTGCAAACAAGAAAGGAGGGTTCATGAAACTCATCAGTAACGATCTGCGCGATGGCGATAAATTGCCGCATCGTCATGTCTTTAACGGCATGGGTTACGATGGCGATAATATTTCACCGCATCTGGCGTGGGATGATGTTCCTGCGGGAACGAAAAGTTTTGTTGTCACCTGCTACGACCCGGATGCGCCAACCGGCTCCGGCTGGTGGCACTGGGTAGTTGTTAACTTACCCGCTGATACCCGCGTATTACCGCAAGGGTTTGGCTCTGGTCTGGTAGCAATGCCAGACGGCGTTTTGCAGACGCGTACCGACTTTGGTAAAACCGGGTACGATGGCGCAGCACCGCCGAAAGGCGAAACTCATCGCTACATTTTTACCGTTCACGCGCTGGATATAGAACGTATTGATGTCGATGAAGGTGCCAGCGGCGCGATGGTCGGGTTTAACGTTAATTTCCACTCTCTGGCAAGCGCCTCGATTACTGCGATGTTTAGTTAATCACTCTGCCAGATGGCGCAATGCCATCTGGTATCACTTAAAGGTATTAAAAACAACTTTTTGTCTTTTTACCTTCCCGTTTCGCTCAAGTTAGTATAAAAAAGCAGGCTTCAACGGATTCATTTTTCTATTTCATAGCCCGGAGCAACCTGTGAACACATTTTCAGTTTCCCGTCTGGCGCTGGCATTGGCTTTTGGCGTGACGCTGACCGCCTGTAGCTCAACCCCGCCCGATCAACGTCCTTCTGATCAAACCGCGCCTGGTACCTCTTCTCGCCCGATTCTGTCGGCAAAAGAAGCGCAGAATTTCGATGCTCAACACTATTTTGCATCCCTGACACCAGGTGCTGCAGCGTGGAATCCTTCCCCGATTACCCTGCCTGCGCAACCTGACTTTGTTGTCGGCCCGGCGGGCACTCAAGGTGTAACGCATACCACGATTCAGGCGGCGGTAGATGCGGCAATTATCAAGCGTACCAACAAGCGCCAGTATATTGCCGTGATGCCTGGTGAGTATCAGGGAACGGTATATGTCCCTGCCGCTCCGGGTGGAATTACTCTGTACGGTACAGGTGAAAAACCGATTGATGTGAAGATTGGGCTTTCCCTTGATGGTGGCATGAGCCCTGCCGACTGGCGTCACGACGTCAACCCGCGCGGCAAATATATGCCAGGTAAACCAGCGTGGTATATGTACGATAGCTGCCAGAGCAAACGCAGCGACAGTATCGGTGTTCTCTGCTCTGCGGTCTTCTGGTCACAAAACAATGGCCTGCAACTGCAAAATCTGACCATCGAAAACACGCTGGGCGATAGCGTAGATGCAGGTAACCATCCGGCGGTGGCACTGCGTACTGATGGTGACCAGGTACAGATTAACAACGTTAACATTCTCGGTCGTCAGAACACCTTCTTTGTCACCAACAGCGGTGTGCAGAACCGTCTGGAAACGAATCGTCAGCCGCGTACGCTGGTGACCAACAGCTACATTGAAGGGGATGTGGATATCGTTTCTGGTCGCGGCGCAGTGGTGTTCGATAACACCGAATTCCGCGTGGTGAACTCACGTACTCAGCAAGAAGCGTATGTGTTTGCACCGGCTACGCTGTCCAACATTTACTACGGTTTCCTCGCCGTAAACAGCCGTTTCAATGCTTTCGGTGATGGTGTGGCGCAACTGGGCCGCTCGCTGGATGTTGATGCCAATACCAACGGTCAGGTGGTGATCCGTGATAGCGCCATCAACGAAGGTTTTAACACGGCTAAACCGTGGGCCGATGCGGTGATCTCTAATCGTCCGTTTGCGGGTAATACCGGCAGCGTAGATGATAACGACGAAATACAGCGCAATCTGAATGACACTAACTACAACCGCATGTGGGAATACAATAACCGCGGCGTGGGTAGTAAAGTGGTTGCAGAGGCGAAGAAGTAAGAGCAATTAACTATTTGCCGGATGCGGCGTAAACGCCTTATCCGGCCTACGGTTCGATGCGATTTGTAGGTCGGATAAGATGCGCAAGCATCGCATCCGACAATAAGTGCCGGATGCTGCGAAAATGCCTTATCTGGCCTACAGATTCGATGCGATTCGTAGGTCGGATAAGATGCGCAAGCATCGCATCCGACAATAAGTGCCGAATGCGACCTACATTCACATGGCGCTTTTTACATCTGACGGTTTTTATTGAAGTTAATCAAACTACCCGCCTTGATAATCTCGCGCTCTTCAGCAGTCAGACTTTCCATATAGAGCGTAATTTCCGTTACCGGCGCATCTTCATGGATCACATAACCTTTAAACGTCGTACCCGGATTATCCAGCGCCGCTTTAATGCCAGGGATGTAAATGTAATCCCCCACTTCAAAGGTTGGCACTTCCGCCATCTGCAGCGGTAACATCCCCCAGTTGATGACGTTAGAACGGTAGCGTTTAGTCGCGTACTCTTCGGCAATATTCGCCAGACCGCCAATCACACGCTGGCAGCTCGCCGCCTGTTCACGCGCAGAACCATCGCCTGGTTTCACCGCATATACCATGCTGCCAATTTCAGTTTGCAGCGGATCAATATGCTCCTGACCAGCAATCTGCTTAATGCGCGCAAACACCTCTGTCAGCTCGCTGACATTCCCCGCCAGACGCTGATTTTCCAGCTCAGCAGTCGCTTTACTTCTGCCAACATAACCGGGATCGCGGCGTGACAGGGTAAACTCCGCCAGACCAATCGGATTTGAACGATAAGAAGAGGTTTCACCGGAAGGAATCAGTTCGTCGGTGGTGGTCACTTCGTCGAGGATCTTCGAGCACACTTTCAGGACGATATTGTCAGTCAGCGCACCCAATTCCGGCCAGTCTTTAATGTTCGGTCCGTAAATCAGCGGTTGCTGAGTTGCCCCTTTCACAAAGCCCTGATAAACACGGTTTTTATACGGCGTTACATCGAAGGCGTACTCCGGCACGTTGTCCCAGCAATCAAGTTCGCTGGCAGAGGTTAAATAGCCACCGTTTGCCGCAGTCGCAGCGATAGAACGAGCGTCCATCAACGCCACCGCTGACATCTGCCCATTAGCTGGCTTAGAGCCTTCGCGGTTCGGGAAGTTGCGCGTGGTGTGGCGAATACTTAATCCGTTGTTGATTGGCGTATCGCCCGCGCCAAAGCATGGGCCGCAGAACGCGGTTCTGATGATTGCGCCTGCGCCAATCAAATCTGCTACCACACCTTTTTTGGCGAGATCCATAAACACCGGCTGTGATGACGGGTAAACTGCCAGCGAGAAGGTGTCATTGCCACAGGATTGACCGCGCAGTGCATTCGCCGCCGCGATGACGTTTTCGTAGTTACCGCCAGAACAGCCCGCGATAATCCCCTGCTGCACTTTCAGGCGACCATTTTCCACTTTATCCAGCAGCGAGAGTTTGGCTTTACCGTGCGCCACGCGTTCGGACTCAATTTCAATCTCACGCAGAATGTCGGTCAGGTTCTGGTTCAGTGTGTCGATTTCATACACGTTGCTCGGGTGGAACGGCAGCGCAATCATTGGTTTGATGGCGCTTAAATCAACGCTGATGCAGCCATCGTAGTACGCCATCGGTTGAGGGTTAAGCTGGCAGTAATCCTGGCCGCGACCGTGCAGCGCCAGCCAGTTATGGACTTCTTCATCGGTTTGCCAGACAGAACTTAAACAGGTCGTTTCAGTGGTCATAACGTCAACGCTGTTACGGAAATCGGTAGAGAGCGCAGCAACACCGGGACCTACGAATTCCATCACTTTGTTTTTGACGTAGCCGTTTTTGAACACGGCACCGATGATAGCCAGCGCCACATCCTGCGGCCCCACATACGGCGCTGGTTTTCCGGTCAGATGCACCGCAACAACTCCCGGATAGTCGATATCCCAGGTGTCATTAAGCAGCTGTTTTACCAACTCACCGCCGCCCTCACCGACTGCCATTGTCCCTAATGCACCGTAACGGGTGTGGCTGTCTGACCCGAGGATCATTTTGCCGCCGCCTGCCATCATCTCACGCATATATTGATGGATGACCGCAATATGCGGAGGCACAAAAATACCGCCATAACGCTGAGCTGCCGATAAACCAAAAACATGGTCATCACCGTTAATGGTGCCGCCGACGGCGCAGAGTGAGTTATGGCAGTTGGTCAGCACATACGGCAGCGGGAAACGTTCCATTCCGGACGCTTTAGCGGTCTGTACAATACCAACAAAGGTAATATCGTGAGAGGCTAATGAATCAAACTTAATTTTAAGTTTATCCATATTTCCGGACGTATTATGAGAAGAGAGAATAGACCAGGCAATAGTGCCTTTTTTGGCTTCTTCTTTTTTAATTTCGCCGGTGAAATGTTCTTCGGCAATTATTTCGTTATTACTGGCGAGAAACACGCCTTTTTCAGATAACTTGATCATCAAATGCTCCAGATATCTGCGCACCGTGAAGTGCGCAGAAAGATAATAAATGGATATACTCTAAATAATTCGAGTTGCAGGAAGGCGACAAGTGAGTGAATCCCCAGGAGCTTACATAAGTAAGTGACTGGGGTGAGCGAACGCAAACGCAGCACATGCAACTTGAAGTATGACGAGTATATTTACAGCATGTTCCAGCCGATCAGCATATTCCACCACCACACGCCGAGGGTGATATGCACCAGGAAGGTTAATATCGTCAGTACCGCACCGACCAACCACCAGGATTTAATATCGTTATAACCCACGCCAAAGATGACCGGACCTGCCGCGCCGCCATAGTGAGTAACCATGCCGCCATAGGAGTTGGAGAACAACAGTGCCAGCGCGGTTAACATTAACGGTGCGCCGGAGACGTTCGCCAGCATGGCAAATACCGGTAACATAGCAACGATATAGGCACTACCGGAAGCGAAGAAATAACGCACGATAATGCTGAGGAAAATAATAACGAAGAAAGCAACGTTACCGTGACCATCAAATGCCAGGTTATTTTTAAAGACTTCAGCTAACCATTCGAAGAATTTAACTTTCGATAATAAGGAGCTTAAGCCGATAATACCGCCGTACCAGATTAAGGTATTCCAGCCGCCTTTATTTTTAACCACGTCTTCCCAGGTAACGATACCCAGCAGCAGCATGGTTGCCATAACAACGATTGCCACGGTGGATTCATCAACCCCCAGAGACTTACTGAAAATCCAGCCCAGCAGCGCCAGCACAAAGACACCGAGCAGCATTTTTTCGCGGATTTTCATCGGTCCTAGTTCGGCAAGGCCCGCTTTAGCGATGGTTTTGTTATCCACCTTCTTAATTTCTGGTGGATACATGGTGTAAATCACCAGCGGGGTGACCAGCAGCATAATGATGCCCGGCAATCCGGCTGCCAGCGCCCATCCACCCCAGCTAATTTGCAGGTGCAGAATGTCGTTGATCATTTTCAGCGCCAGAATGTTCCCCGCCATTGCGGTAAAGAACATATAGCTGGTGGTTTTGGTGACCATGTAAATGGACATCATCAGGTAATGTCCGACACGACGCGGACTTTTTTCCGGTTCGGACCCCAAAGCCACCGCCACGCTGTTGATGATCGGTAACACAATGCCGCCCGCACGCGCGGTGTTAGACGGTGTTGCCGGAGCCAGTACCAGATCGAGGAATACCGTAACGTAACCCAGACCCAGCGTGGTGTTACCGATTTTACCAATCAGCAGATAGGCAATACGTTTACCTAAACCGGTGGTCACAAATGCGGCGCTTAAGGTAAACGCCGAGAACACCAGCCAGGTGGTACCTGAAGAGTAACCGCTTAATACGGCGGTGGTTTTAAACGCACCGTCGGATAAGTTACCGACCACCACCATTGAGGCAGCAACGGCAATTAACAGTACGACAGGTTCCGGGAAAGGCTTGATAACCAGCCCCACAATGGCCGCCAGGTAAATACCAAAAAGCACCCACGCCAGTTCGCTTAATCCTGCCGGAGCTGGCATAAAGCCAATAATACATGGGATCGCTAATATCAGAATTAGCTTCCATAACGATTTCTTATTCATTTAAAATCCTGTTCTTTCTGTATGACTCATACAGAAGTCCTTTATTGATTGTCCTTATCCTGACAACGAATTTTTTCAGGGAAGATAAACTTCACCGGAAAATATTTTTCTGGTCGTCCGAATAACAGATGCGCGTAACGTCGTGGCATCCTGACCTTCATTACTTAAATGAACGTCGAGCGCACCACTGGGGTGTTCAATATTGATATTGCCGTATCCTACAGAAGGGACGATTTGTCGGGTGACGGTGCCTTCCAATGCACAACTACTGGAAATAGCAATAGCACCGGTTATCGCCAGCGCGAGATGGCAAGAATGCGGCATAAAATAACGCACATTAATTGCCCCGCCTTTCTGCGCTGGAGAAATAAGCACAGGTTTAGGGATAACCATATTACTGACATCACCTAAGCCCATTGCTTTACCCGCTTGTAGACGGATAGATTCAATGCGGGCTAATAATGCTTTGTCGGCATCCAGTTCCGCCGGTAATTCATAACCTGTTTTTCCCAGATATTCAGCCGGAATAATGACGACTGGCATCGCCATATCGATACAGGTCACCGGGACATCGTCAAAATAATCAATCTGATTATCAGTCGGGAAAACTTTTCCGGTTTTGGTTCCAGCGGCATTCAGGAAAGTGAGCGCAACCGGTGCGGCAGTACCCGGTACGCCGTCAATTCTGGCGCTACCCTCGTACTCGACAACACCATTTGGCGTTTGCACATCAGCTTCGATGAACGTACCCGTATTGACGTTGCGGATACGTACGCGAGTAACTGGCGAAGTCGCTGCAATCAAACCATTTTCAATGGCGAATGCCCCAACACCAGACAGCATATTGCCGCAGTTAGGCGTGGTATCGACACGTTGCTCATGAACGATTACCTGCGCAAACAGATAATCGACATCAGCACGCGGATCGCTGGAACGGCTAATAATGGCGACTTTACTGGTCAGTGGATTACCGCCGCCAATACCGTCAATTTCCAGATCGTTACCGGAACCCATAATTGCCATCAATATTTTATCGCGCTGCGTTTGATCTTCGGGTAAATGTTCCGCTAACAGGAACGCGCCCCTCGAGGTTCCACCTCGCATCATCACGCAGGGTATTTTTTTCATAATAATGCCCTCAATTTAAAAACATAACTTATTGCGATATGGTTACATTAAGGGCAAAGCATCTCTAATGACTTTAGCTCAACGATTAATAACATTTTTTCATTAATTTAAGTTGGCTAAATGCAGTTAAAATTTTTAACGGCCAGCCACCCAAAATCGTCGCTTCCATTTTCCGGAGTAATAATGAAGCATGAATTATCAAGTATGAAGGCATTTGTCATACTGGCAGAGTCCAGTTCGTTTAACAATGCCGCTAAATTACTCAATATTACGCAACCTGCATTAACGCGAAGAATAAAAAAGATGGAGGAAGATTTACATATTCAACTATTTGAGCGTACAACTCGCAAGGTTACGTTAACAAAAGCAGGAAAAAGGTTGCTCCCGGAGGCGCGGGAATTAATAAAGAAATTCGATGAAACGCTTTTTAATATTCGTGATATGAATGCTTATCATCGTGGTATGGTGACGTTAGCGTGTATTCCGACCGCAGTATTTTATTTTTTACCGCTGGCAATCGGTAAATTTAATGAGCTGTATCCCAATATTAAAGTGCGGATTCTGGAACAAGGCACGAATAATTGCATGGAATCGGTGCTGTGTAACGAATCAGACTTTGGCATAAACATGAACAACGTCACAAATTCATCCATTGATTTTACCCCACTGGTCAACGAGCCGTTCGTGCTGGCCTGTCGGCGTGACCATCCATTGGCCAAAAAGCAGCTTGTAGAATGGCAGGAGTTAGTGGGTTACAAAATGATTGGCGTACGCTCCTCCAGCGGCAACCGACTGTTGATAGAACAACAGCTGGCCGACAAGCCCTGGAAGCTGGACTGGTTTTACGAAGTGCGTCATCTTTCGACGTCATTAGGACTGGTGGAGGCGGGACTGGGGATTTCGGCGCTTCCTGGCCTGGCAATGCCTCATGCGCCCTATTCTTCGATTATTGGTATCCCATTGGTGGAACCCGTTATACGTCGAACATTGGGAATAATTCGCCGTAAAGATGCCGTACTTTCTCCAGCAGCAGAACGCTTTTTTGCCTTGCTGATTAATTTATGGACTGACGATAAAGACAATTTGTGGACCAATATCGTCGAACGCCAGAGACACGCGTTACAGGAGATAGGTTAATACACCGGCGCAGGAGAGACTGCGCCGGGTAAATCAGCGGTTAGTGTGCGTTAACCACCACCCACATTGGTCCCTGCCCGACCGCATAGCGGCCTTTTTCATGCAGTAGCCCCTGCTCGCCAACAATTTCGTATACCGAGATGTGGTGAGATTTTTGCCCAGCGGCAATCAGATACTTGCCGCTGTGATCAACATTGAAGCCGCGCGGCTGGGTTTCCGTTGGCTGGAAGCCTTCTTTACTCAACACGCTGCCATCTTCCGAAACGCTGAAGACAGTAATCAGGCTGGCAGTACGGTCACAGGCATATAAGTGACGCCCATCCGGGGTGATATGAATATCAGCCGCCCAACGGGTATCGGAGAAGTTTTCCGGCATCATATCCAGCGTCTGGACACATTCGATATTACCGTGCGGATCTTTCAGTTCCCAGACATCCACTGAGCTGTTTAACTCATTGACGCAATACGCATATTGTTCGTTTGGATGGAATACCATATGACGCGGGCCGGCCCCTTCAACGGTGGTCACTTCCGCAGGGTCCTGCGCCACGAGATGACCATCATCGCTGACCGTAAACAGGCAAATGCGATCCTGCTTTAATGCCGGAACCCACAGCGTACGGTTGTCCGGTGAGATATTGGCGGAATGGCAACCGTCCAGCCCCTCGACCACATCGACGACGCCCACTGGCAGGCCATCTTCCAGACGCGTTACGCTCACGTTACCCGCATTGTAAGAACCTACAAAGACAAACTGCCCCTGGTGATCGGTGGAAATATGCGTCGGACTACCCGGCAGCGCAGACTCTGCGGCAAAGGTCAGTGCGCCATCGTCCGGGGCGATACGATACGCCAGGACGCGAAACTCAGGGCGAACACCAACATAGAGATAACGTTTGTCCTGGCTGACCACCATCGGCTGCACCTGCCCCGGCACATCGACAACCTGTGTCAGCGTCAGTGCGCCTTCATGATTCAGGTTCCAGACGTGAATTTGCTGGCTCTCAGGGCTGGCGATATAAACTGTTTGCTTCATGAATGCTCCTTTGCATTTAGCAACTGACTGTAACAGCTAAAATTAGTCGCTTTTGGCGGTGAATGCTGAATTAAAACGCAGAATTTTGTCCGATAGTGGTATCGGTGTACCATTCGCGCAGACGAAAATTCTTAACCTTAATCTGGAATACGCCATGACCACACGCGTGATTGCTCTCGACTTAGACGGCACCTTATTGACCCCGAAAAAGACCCTGCTTCCTTCATCGATAGAAGCCCTGGCCCGCGCTCGCGAAGCAGGCTATCAATTAATCATCGTCACAGGTCGCCATCACGTCGCTATTCATCCTTTTTATCAGGCGCTGGCGCTGGATACACCTGCTATTTGCTGTAATGGCACCTATTTGTATGATTATCATGCAAAAACCGTGCTGGAAGCGGACCCAATGCCCGTTATTAAAGCCCTGCAACTCATTGAGATGCTGAATGAACACCACATTCACGGTCTGATGTATGTCGATGATGCAATGGTCTATGAGCACCCGACCGGGCATGTCATTCGCACATCTAACTGGGCGCAAACCCTGCCGCCGGAACAGCGTCCGACTTTCACACAAGTCGCTTCTCTGGCTGAAACGGCGCAACAAGTTAACGCCGTATGGAAGTTCGCCCTGACGCACGATGACCTGCCGCAATTGCAGCATTTTGGTAAGCATGTCGAACATGAACTGGGACTGGAGTGTGAATGGTCCTGGCACGATCAGGTTGATATTGCACGCGGCGGCAACAGCAAAGGTAAACGTTTGACGAAATGGGTTGAGGCGCAAGGTTGGTCGATGGAAAACGTCGTGGCATTCGGCGATAACTTTAATGATATCAGTATGCTGGAAGCCGCTGGTACAGGCGTGGCGATGGGCAACGCCGATGACGCGGTAAAAGCGCGCGCCAACATTGTGATTGGTGATAACACCACCGACAGCATTGCCCAATTCATTTATAGCCACCTGATTTAATCAGGCGGTTATCGACACACTTTTAATTTGCGCGTACAGCCACAGGCCAGGTTTGATCGCCAGTTCATCCCTGGCCCACGGGCTGATACGCGCCCACAGCGTTTTACCGCCGACTTCCAGTTCCACTTCCACCTGGCCGTTGTCGTCATAACTATTAACAACTTTTGCCCGCAATACGTTACGAATGCTGGTTTGCTGCGGCGGTTGTAAAACCAGAGAAACATCGGAAGCCTGAATGCGGATACGTAGCGCAGCTTGCAGCGGTTCGTCCAGCTTATTGACCCACAAATGCTGATCGCCCAGCGCCAGCGCGGTCATCGCGTAATGCGGATGATGCTCAAGCACCGTCACTTTCAGAATGCTACTTTGTTGCTCTTTCGGCAGCCACGGATTCATCACGCTACTGCCCCACACTTCCTCCAGCGCGCCAAAGGCTTTCACCTGACCGTTTTCCAGTACCATCACTCTGTCTGCCAGATGGAGGATCTCATCCAGCGAATGGCTGACATACAACATCGGAATGTTGATTTCCCGTGTCAGCCGTTGCAGATAAGGCAACAGTTCGCGTTTACGCGGAATATCCAGTGACGCCAGCGGTTCATCCAGCAACAGCAATTCCGGTGCTGTCAGCAAAGCCCGACCAATCGCCACGCGCTGTTTTTCGCCTCCGGACAGGCTGCCTGGTAAACGGTCAAGCAACGGTTCAATGCCTAAAAGCGCCACCAGCTTATCGAACTGATCGACCATACTTTTCGACATGCCGTAGCGCAGATTGCCACGCACTTTGTAATGCGGGAACAACCGCGCATCCTGAAAAACATAGCCAACGCGACGCTTTTCCGGCGTCAGGCAGATACCTTTTTCGGCATCATTTAGTACCCGCCCATTGAGGACAATCCGCCCTTTTTGCGGGCGCGTCAGTCCACTGATGGCGTTAATCAGCGAAGTTTTTCCGGCACCGGAGACGCCAAAGATAGCAGTGATGCCATTGGCGGGCAGCGTTTCATTAATAGTCAGGCAATGGTTGCCCAACGTCTGGGAAAAATTCAGTTCCAGCATGATTAGCGCCCCGCCCGTTCACGGCTGATTCTGGCCAGCCATTCTGAAATCAACAGGGAGATCATCGCCAGCGCAATAGAAATAATGCACAGTCTCGCCGCTCCACTTTCCCCGCCGGGGGTCTGGATCAGGGTATACATGGCAGAAGGAATGGTTCGCGTTTCACCAGGAATGTTCGACACAAAGGTGATGGTTGCACCAAACTCACCGAGAGAACGAGCAAAAGCCAGTACCGTACCAACAATAATTCCCGGTAAGGTCAGCGGTAACGTGATAGTAAAGAAAACGCGCCAGCGCCCGGCCCCCAGTGTTCTTGCGGCCTGTTCCAGTTTGACATCAACCCCTTCCAGCGCCAGACGAATTGCCCGCACCATCAGCGGAAACGACATGACGGCGGCAGCGAGAACCGCGCCGCGCCAGCTAAAGGCGAAGGTAATACCAAACCAGTCATACAGACGTTCACCGATAAATCCGCGCCGTCCCATCGAAACTAATAATAAGTAACCGACGACCACGGGCGGTAACACCAGCGGTAGATGCAGTACGCTGTCGAGCAGAGCTTTGCCCGGAAACGTGCAACGCACCAGTAACCAGGCAAAAAAGATCCCAAACGGCAGGCTAAACAGCACAGCCAGGGAAGAAACTTTCAGGCTTAATAAAACTGCCTGCCATTCTGGATCGGTCAGTATCATTACTTGATTGTAAATCCGTAACGTTTAAAGATTTCCGCTGCCTGCGGTCCCTTCAGATAATCATAAAATGCTTTCACTGTCGCATTGTTATGCCCTTCCACAACAGCAACCGGATATTCCACTTTTTTATGTGAATCTTCCGGGAAGGTGGCAACCACTTTTACCCCTTTGCTGGCAACTGCGTCAGAACCGTAGACAATGCCCAGAGGCGCTTCGTTACGTTCGACCAGCGCCAGCGCCCCACGAACATCTTCCGCTGGGGCCAGTTTCGGAGAGAGCGTATCCCATGCGCCCAGTTTTTGCAGTGCTTCTTTTGCATAAATGCCAGCGGGAACATGTTCCGGATCGCCAACCGCCAGGCGACCGCCATTCAGCAGTGAAGTCCAGTTGGTTTTGCTGTCGATGGTGAAATCTTTCTGCACGCTGGCTTTCGGTGCTACAACGACCAGGCTATTGCCGAGCAGTGTCTGACGCGTAGCTGTATCGATCGCTTTTTTATCAACCGCATAATCCATCCATTTCTGATCGGCAGAAATAAACAGATCCGCAGGCGCACCCGCTTCAATCTGACGGGCGAGAGTAGATGACGAAGCGAAAGAAGAAACCACATCCACGCCTTTCTCTTTTTTAAACTGCGTAGCAATGTCCTGCATTGCGTTAGTCAGTGATGCGGCGGCGAACACCGTGATTTTCCCTTCATCTGCCAGTGCATTGCCAGCAACAGCGAAAGAGAGTGCCGCCCCGGCAAACAAGTTCAACCATTTACGAGCCATTGGTAACCCCTTAATGTAACGTTATGTAGGCGACAATATAACGACTAACTCGGAATTTTCCCAGCAGTTATTGCTAACCTTTGTGAGGTAGATAAGAAAAAATATCGGCAGGAAAAGCAGGAAGTTGAGAAAAAGAAAATGCCCGACTAAGCGGGCATTCAGGGAATCAATGATTTTGTCCGGGCTGGTCTTTTTTACCAACACCAGAAAAGATGTTGAATACTTCACCAAGACCGTAAATCAGACCCAGGATGATGGCCATCACGACAGGTACCATGATTACGGCGAATACCAGACTTTTTAATAACTCTAACATGGTCAACTCCAGATATAGTCATGAGACTATTCTAACCGCTAAGCACAGAAAAGCACTCCCCTTTTGTGCGGTCAGCTTTGCGTGGCGTTCGTTTTCCGTCACAATAAGACTTTTGCCAGGACATTGTTATGCAGGCCGAAATCCTTCTCACCCTTAAGCTCCAACAAAAATTATTCGCCGACCCGCGCCGCATTTCGCTACTAAAACACATTGCGCTTTCCGGTTCCATTAGCCAGGGAGCGAAAGATGCCGGTATTAGCTATAAAAGCGCCTGGGATGCCATTAACGAGATGAATCAGTTAAGTGAGCATATTCTGGTCGAGCGCGCAACAGGCGGTAAAGGTGGCGGCGGCGCAGTACTGACCCGCTATGGTCAGCGACTGATTCAGCTCTATGACTTACTGGCGCAAATCCAGCAAAAAGCCTTTGATGTGTTAAGTGACGATGACGCCCTGCCGCTGAACAGCCTGCTGGCCGCGATCTCACGTTTTTCACTGCAAACCAGCGCCCGTAACCAGTGGTTCGGTACCATCACCGCCCGCGATCATGATGACGTTCAACAGCATGTTGATGTCTTACTGGCTGACGGAAAAACACGCCTGAAAGTCGCAATTACCGCACAAAGCGGCGCGCGTCTGGGGCTGGATGAAGGCAAAGAAGTGTTGATATTGCTAAAAGCGCCGTGGGTAGGTATTACTCAGGACGAGGCGGTCGCGCAAAACGCTGACAACCAATTACCGGGTATTATTAGTCATATTGAGCGCGGCGCAGAGCAGTGCGAAGTATTAATGGCGCTACCCGACGGGCAAACACTGTGCGCCACAGTGCCGGTAAATGAAGCGACTTCTCTTCAGCAAGGACAGAATGTCACGGCCTACTTTAATGCCGACAGCGTGATTATCGCCACGCTGTGCTAAGCGTGTTGACAATTTGTTATGAAACACGTATCCCTGTCAGTAATCGCTGCACAAAGTGGGATATAAAATGTCATCGTTGCAAATTTTGCAAGGCACGTTTCGTCTTAGCGACACAAAAACGCTGCAATTGCCTCAGCTAACGTTAAACGCGGGTGATAGTTGGGCGTTTGTCGGTTCGAATGGAAGCGGGAAATCGGCCCTGGCCCGCGCGCTGGCGGGGGAACTTCCGCTTTTGAAAGGTGAACGGCAAAGCCAGTTTTCCCACATCACTCGTCTCTCCTTCGAGCAATTGCAAAAACTCGTCAGCGACGAATGGCAGCGGAATAACACCGATATGCTCGGCCCTGGCGAAGATGACACCGGACGCACTACGGCTGAGATCATTCAGGATGAAGTAAAGGATGCACCGCGTTGCATGCAACTGGCGCAGCAGTTCGGTATTACCGCCCTCCTCGACCGACGCTTTAAATACCTTTCCACTGGCGAGACGCGAAAAACCCTGCTGTGTCAGGCGCTGATGTCGGAGCCTGACTTGTTGATTCTTGATGAGCCGTTCGATGGCCTGGATGTTGCCTCACGTCAGCAGCTGGCTGAGCGACTCGCCTCGTTACATCAGTCCGGTATTACTCTGGTACTGGTGCTCAATCGCTTCGATGAGATCCCGGAGTTTGTCCAGTTTGCTGGCGTGCTGGCGGATTGCACGTTAGCGGAAACTGGCGCTAAAGAGGAACTGCTCCAACAAGCACTCGTCGCGCAACTGGCGCATAGTGAACAGCTTGAAGGTGTGCAACTGCCGGAGCCGGATGAACCTTCAGCACGTCACGCCTTACCCGCCAACGAACCGCGCATTGTGCTGAACAATGGCGTGGTTTCTTATAACGATCGCCCCATTCTTAATAACCTTAGCTGGCAGGTGAATCCAAGCGAACACTGGCAAATTGTCGGGCCAAATGGTGCAGGAAAATCGACGTTATTAAGCCTGGTTACTGGCGATCATCCGCAAGGTTACAGCAACGATTTGACGCTTTTCGGACGACGTCGCGGCAGCGGCGAAACCATCTGGGATATCAAAAAGCATATCGGTTACGTCAGCAGTAGTTTGCATCTGGATTACCGGGTCAGCACTACCGTGCGTAATGTGATTCTTTCTGGCTATTTTGATTCGATTGGCATTTATCAGGCCGTTTCGGATCGCCAGCAAAAACTGGTGCAGCAGTGGCTGGATATTCTCGGCATTGATAAACGCACGGCTGACGCTCCGTTCCATAGTCTTTCCTGGGGACAGCAGCGTCTGGCGCTGATTGTCCGCGCACTGGTGAAACATCCGACGTTGCTTATTCTCGATGAACCACTACAGGGGCTTGATCCGCTGAATCGCCAGCTTATCCGCCGTTTTGTTGATGTGCTGATTAGCGAAGGTGAAACGCAATTGTTGTTTGTTTCGCACCACGCTGAAGATGCGCCTGCCTGTATTACCCATCGTCTTGAGTTCGTGCCGGACGGTGGACTCTATCGCTATGTGCTGACAAAAATATATTGAGTCGGTAGTGCTGACCTTGCCGGAGGCGGCCTTAGCGCCCTCTCCGGCCAACGGTTCGACGCATGCAGGCATGAAACCGCGTCTTTTTTCAGATAAAAAGCGCAATCATTCATAAACCCTCTGTTTTATAATCACTTAATCGCGCATAAAAAACGGCTAAATTCTTGTGTAAACGATTCCACTAATTTATTCCATGTCACACTTTTCGCATCTTTGTTATGCTATGGTTATTTCATACCATAAGCCTAATGGAGCGAATTATGAGAGTTCTGGTTACCGGTGGTAGCGGTTACATTGGAAGTCATACCTGTGTGCAATTACTGCAAAACGGTCATGATGTCATCATTCTTGATAACCTCTGTAACAGTAAGCGCAGCGTACTGCCTGTTATCGAGCGTTTAGGCGGCAAACATCCAACGTTTGTTGAAGGCGATATTCGTAACGAAGCGTTGATGACCGAGATCCTGCACGATCACGCTATCGACACCGTGATCCACTTCGCCGGGCTGAAAGCCGTGGGCGAATCGGTACAAAAACCGCTGGAATATTACGACAACAATGTCAACGGCACTCTGCGCCTGATTAGCGCCATGCGCGCCGCTAACGTCAAAAACTTTATTTTTAGCTCCTCCGCCACCGTTTATGGCGATCAGCCCAAAATTCCATACGTTGAAAGCTTCCCGACCGGCACACCGCAAAGCCCTTACGGCAAAAGCAAGCTGATGGTGGAACAGATCCTCACCGATCTGCAAAAAGCCCAGCCGGACTGGAGCATTGCCCTGCTGCGCTACTTCAACCCGGTTGGCGCGCATCCGTCGGGCGATATGGGCGAAGATCCGCAAGGCATTCCGAATAACCTGATGCCATACATCGCCCAGGTTGCTGTAGGCCGTCGCGACTCGCTGGCGATTTTTGGTAACGATTATCCGACCGAAGATGGTACTGGCGTACGCGATTACATCCACGTAATGGATCTGGCGGACGGTCACGTCGTGGCGATGGAAAAACTGGCGAACAAGCCAGGCGTACACATCTACAACCTCGGCGCTGGCGTAGGCAACAGCGTGCTGGACGTGGTTAATGCCTTCAGCAAAGCCTGCGGCAAACCGGTTAATTATCATTTTGCACCGCGTCGCGAGGGCGACCTTCCGGCCTACTGGGCGGACGCCAGCAAAGCCGACCGTGAACTGAACTGGCGCGTAACGCGCACACTCGATGAAATGGCGCAGGACACCTGGCACTGGCAGTCACGCCATCCACAGGGATATCCCGATTAAGGAACGACCATGACGCAATTTAATCCCGTTGATCATCCACATCGCCGCTACAACCCGCTCACCGGGCAATGGATTCTGGTTTCACCGCACCGCGCTAAGCGCCCCTGGCAGGGGGCGCAGGAAACGCCAGCCAAACAGGTGTTACCTGCGCACGATCCAGATTGCTTCCTCTGCGCAGGTAATGTGCGGGTGACAGGCGATAAAAACCCCGATTACACCGGGACTTACGTTTTCACTAATGACTTTGCGGCTTTGATGTCTGACACGCCAGATGCGCCAGAAAGTCACGATCCGCTGATGCGTTGCCAGAGCGCGCGCGGCACCAGCCGGGTGATCTGCTTTTCACCGGATCACAGTAAAACGCTGCCAGAGCTCAGCGTTGCAGCATTGACGGAAATCGTCAAAACCTGGCAGGAGCAAACCGCAGAACTGGGGAAAACGTACCCATGGGTGCAGGTTTTTGAAAACAAAGGCGCGGCGATGGGCTGCTCTAACCCGCATCCGCACGGTCAGATTTGGGCAAATAGCTTCCTGCCTAACGAAGCTGAGCGCGAAGACCGCCTGCAAAAAGAATATTTTGCCGAACAGAAATCACCAATGCTGGTGGATTATGTTCAGCGCGAGCTGGCAGACGGTAGCCGTACCGTTGTCGAAACCGAACACTGGTTAGCCGTCGTGCCTTACTGGGCTGCCTGGCCGTTCGAAACGCTACTGCTGCCCAAAGCCCACGTTTTACGGATCACCGATTTGACCGACGCCCAGCGCAGCGATCTGGCGCTGGCGTTGAAAAAGCTGACCAGTCGTTATGACAACCTCTTCCAGTGCTCCTTCCCCTACTCTATGGGCTGGCACGGCGCGCCATTTAATGGCGAAGAGAATCAACACTGGCAGCTGCACGCGCACTTTTATCCGCCTCTGCTGCGCTCCGCCACCGTACGTAAATTTATGGTTGGTTATGAAATGCTGGCAGAGACCCAGCGAGACCTGACCGCAGAACAGGCAGCAGAGCGTTTGCGCGCAGTCAGCGATATCCATTTTCGCGAATCCGGAGTGTAAGAAATGAGTCTGAAAGAAAAAACACAATCTCTGTTTGCCAACGCATTTGGCTACCCTGCCACTCACACCATTCAGGCGCCTGGCCGCGTGAATTTGATTGGTGAACACACCGACTACAACGACGGTTTCGTTCTGCCCTGCGCGATTGATTATCAAACCGTGATCAGTTGTGCACCACGCGATGACCGTAAAGTTCGCGTGATGGCAGCCGATTATGAAAATCAGCTCGACGAGTTTTCCCTCGATGCGCCCATTGTCGCACATGAAAACTATCAATGGGCTAACTACGTTCGTGGCGTGGTGAAACATCTGCAACTGCGTAACAACAGCTTCGGCGGCGTGGACATGGTGATCAGCGGCAATGTGCCGCAGGGTGCCGGGTTAAGTTCTTCCGCTTCACTGGAAGTCGCGGTCGGAACCGTATTGCAGCAGCTTTATCATCTGCCGCTGGACGGCGCACAAATCGCGCTTAACGGTCAGGAAGCAGAAAACCAGTTTGTAGGCTGTAACTGCGGGATCATGGATCAGCTAATTTCCGCGCTCGGCAAGAAAGATCATGCCTTGCTGATCGATTGCCGCTCACTGGGGACCAAAGCAGTTTCCATGCCCAAAGGTGTGGCTGTCGTCATCATCAACAGTAACTTCAAACGTACCCTGGTTGGCAGCGAATACAACACCCGTCGTGAACAGTGCGAAACCGGTGCGCGTTTCTTCCAGCAGCCAGCCCTGCGTGATGTCACCATTGAAGAGTTCAACGCTGTTGCGCATGAACTGGACCCGATCGTGGCAAAACGCGTGCGTCATATACTGACTGAAAACGCCCGCACCGTTGAAGCTGCCAGCGCGCTGGAGCAAGGCGACCTGAAACGTATGGGCGAGTTGATGGCGGAGTCTCATGCCTCTATGCGCGATGATTTCGAAATCACCGTGCCGCAAATTGACACTCTGGTAGAAATCGTCAAAGCTGTGATTGGCGACAAAGGTGGCGTACGCATGACCGGCGGCGGATTTGGCGGCTGTATCGTCGCGCTGATCCCGGAAGAGCTGGTGCCTGCCGTACAGCAAGCTGTCGCTGAACAATATGAAGCAAAAACAGGTATTAAAGAGACTTTTTACGTTTGTAAACCATCACAAGGAGCAGGACAGTGCTGAACGAAACTCCCGCACTGGCACCCGATGGTCAGCCGTACCGACTGTTAACTTTGCGTAACAACGCAGGGATGGTAGTCACGCTGATGGACTGGGGTGCGACTTTACTTTCCGCCCGTATTCCGCTTTCCGATGGCAGCGTCCGCGAGGCGCTGCTCGGCTGTGCCAGCCCGGAATGCTATCAGGATCAGGCCGCGTTTCTGGGGGCCTCTATTGGTCGTTATGCCAACCGTATCGCCAATAGCCGTTATACCTTTGACGGTGAAACCGTGACGCTTTCGCCAAGTCAGGGCGTTAACCAGCTGCACGGCGGGCCGGAAGGGTTCGACAAACGTCGCTGGCAGATTGTGAACCAGAACGATCGTCAGGTGCTGTTTGCCCTGAGTTCAGATGATGGTGATCAGGGCTTCCCGGGTAATCTCGGCGCGACGGTGCAATATCGTCTGACCGACGATAACCGTATCTCCATTACTTATCGCGCCACAGTTGATAAACCTTGCCCGGTGAATATGACTAATCACGTCTATTTCAATCTTGACGGCGAGCAGTCTGACGTGCGCAATCACAAGTTGCAGATTCTGGCGGACGAATATCTGCCGGTTGATGAAGGCGGCATTCCGCACGACGGCCTGAAATCTGTCGCCGGAACGTCTTTTGATTTCCGCAGCGCCAAAATCATCGCCAGTGAGTTTCTTGCCGACGACGATCAGCGCAAAGTGAAAGGTTACGATCACGCATTCTTGTTACAGGCCAAAGGCGATGGCAAGAAAGTGGCGGCGCATGTCTGGTCAGCAGATGAAAAATTGCAGCTGAAGGTCTACACCACCGCTCCGGCTCTGCAATTCTACTCCGGCAACTTCCTCGGCGGCACACCGTCGCGGGGAACCGAACCTTACGCCGACTGGCAAGGGCTGGCTCTGGAAAGCGAGTTTCTACCGGACAGCCCGAACCACCCTGAATGGCCGCAACCGGACTGCTTCCTGCGTCCTGGCGAAGAGTATTCCAGCCTGACGGAATATCAGTTTATTGCTGAGTAATGTTAAGCCCTCGTCATGAGGGCTTTATCTCATATTGTTCAAATCACCAGCAAACACCGACATATTTGCAACTCAATATTCACAACAACCTTACACTGCGCCACTATTTTCGCTATGGTTATGCGTAAGCATTGCTGTTGCTTCGTCGCGGCAATATAATGAGAATTATTATCATTAAAAGATGATTTGAGGAGTAAGTATATGGCTGTAACTAAGCTGGTTCTGGTTCGTCATGGCGAAAGTCAGTGGAACAAAGAAAACCGTTTCACCGGTTGGTACGACGTGGATCTGTCTGAGAAAGGCGTAAGCGAAGCAAAAGCAGCAGGTAAGCTGCTGAAAGAGGAAGGTTACAGCTTTGACTTTGCTTACACTTCTGTGCTGAAACGCGCTATCCATACCCTGTGGAATGTGCTGGACGAACTGGATCAGGCATGGCTGCCCGTTGAGAAATCCTGGAAACTGAACGAACGTCACTACGGTGCGTTGCAGGGTCTGAACAAAGCGGAAACTGCTGAAAAGTATGGCGACGAGCAGGTGAAACAGTGGCGTCGTGGTTTTGCAGTGACTCCGCCGGAACTGACTAAAGATGATGAGCGTTATCCGGGTCACGATCCGCGTTACGCGAAACTGAGCGAGAAAGAACTGCCGCTGACGGAAAGCCTGGCGCTGACCATTGACCGCGTGATCCCTTACTGGAATGAAACTATTCTGCCGCGTATGAAGAGCGGTGAGCGCGTGATCATCGCTGCACACGGTAACTCTTTACGTGCGCTGGTGAAATATCTTGATAACATGAGCGAAGAAGAGATTCTTGAGCTTAATATCCCGACTGGCGTGCCGCTGGTGTATGAGTTCGACGAGAATTTCAAACCGCTGAAACGCTATTATCTGGGTAATGCTGACGAGATCGCAGCGAAAGCAGCGGCGGTTGCAAACCAGGGTAAAGCGAAGTAAACGTCATTCGTTTAAAATGAGAAAGCCGACTGCAAGTGAGTCGGCTTTTTTGTTGCTAACAATGGAGCACATTGCCTGATGCGACGCTGCGCGACTTATCAGGCCTGTGGTGATTCATCGGATACGCCACTCTGACGGCGCATCCGACAATTAAACCTTACCCGCGACGCGCTTTTACTGCATTCGCCAGTTGACGTAACAGAGCATCGGTATCTTCCCAGCCGATGCAGGCATCGGTGATGCTCTTACCGTAGGCCAGCGGCTCCCCGCTCTCGAGGCTCTGATTGCCTTCCACCAGATGGCTTTCCACCATCACGCCAATAATGGCCTTTTCGCCACCGGCAATCTGCTGGCAAACGTCAGCACAAACATCCATCTGCTTTTTGAATTGTTTGGACGAGTTAGCATGGCTGAAATCGATCATCACCTGTGCTGGCAGGCCTGCTTTGTTCAGCCCTTCTTTCACTTCAGCAACGTGCTTCGCGCTGTAGTTAGGCTCTTTACCGCCGCGCAGAATGATATGGCAATCGCCGTTACCGCTGGTATTCACAATCGCCGAATGCCCCCATTTCGTTACGGACAGGAAGCAGTGCGGCGCACCGGCGGCATTAATGGCATCGATAGCCACTTTAATCGTACCGTCGGTGCCATTTTTGAAGCCGACCGGACAAGAAAGCCCTGATGCCAGTTCGCGGTGCACCTGCGATTCGGTGGTACGTGCGCCAATTGCGCCCCAGCTCATCAGGTCAGCGAGATATTGTGGGGTGATCATATCGAGAAACTCACCTGCCGCTGGCAGACCGCTGTCGTTAATATCAAGCAGCAATTTACGGGCTATACGCAGACCGTCGTTGATCTGGAAGCTATTATCCATATGCGGATCGTTAATCAGCCCTTTCCAGCCCACCGTGGTACGCGGCTTTTCAAAATAGACGCGCATTACGATTTCCAGCTCATCTTTCAGCTCTTCACGCAGCGCCAGCAAGCGAGTGGCATACTCTTTTGCCGCGACAGGATCATGAATTGAGCATGGGCCAATCACAACCAACAGGCGATCATCATTACCTTTCAGGATCTTATGGATCGCTTTTCGGGCATGGGCAACCGTATTCGCGGCATTTTCAGTAGCGGGGAATTTTTCCAGCAATGCGACAGGAGGAAGTAACTCTTTGATTTCTTTGATGCGTAAATCGTCGTTCTGATAATTCATGTCTGTTCCAGTGTTGCCATACTTATCTTAGTGAATGCAATACTTCCAATCTATATCTTCCGTCAGAATGTGTAAACGGGGTTTTACACTATGAACGGATTAATCCTGGAATTAGCAAGAAAAACGCCAGATTGTCGCGAAAAACGAGATCTCTCCTACAATTTCTAACTGTAACTCCTTTGTTTGTTAATTATTTCAAGATTCTCTGCTGCGTTTCATAACCTGGCTGAAATCTTAAACCAATGCCTTATATTCACCTGCAAATGCACTGTTGGAAGAGGTTATCCGACATAACGACCATAACAGGAGCATCCTATGAAAATGACAAAACTGGCCACATTATTTCTGACTGCCACTCTAAGCCTTGCCAGCGGTGCCGCACTGGCTGCCGATAGCGGAGCGCAAACTAATAACGGCCAGGCAAACGCCGCAGCTGATGCGGGCCAGGTAGCCCCTGACGCCCGTGAAAATGTCGCGCCAAATAACGTCGACAATAACGGGGTAAATACCGGTTCTGGCGGCACAATGCTGCATTCGGATGGTTCTTCAATGAACAATGACGGAATGACCAAAGATGAAGAGCACAAGAACACCATGTGCAAAGATGGTCGCTGTCCGGATATCAATAAAAAGGTACAAACCGGTGATGGCATCAATAATGATGTCGATACCAAAACCGACGGTACCACGCAGTAACCCTGCAAAATAGCCAATAATGGGAGAGCGGAGTCTCTCCCTTTTAATTTTTCACTTCTAAAAGCAGTATGATGTCATAAAGTTAAGTGAGAATAATTAAGGGATGACTCGTCATGGCGCACTCACACTCACACACGTCCTCACACCTGCCAGAAGATAATAATGCTCGTCGCTTGTTGTATGCTTTCGGCGTGACTGCCGGGTTTATGCTGGTAGAAGTCGTTGGTGGTTTTCTTTCTGGTTCTCTGGCATTGCTGGCCGATGCGGGTCATATGTTGACCGATACTGCCGCCCTGCTTTTCGCCCTACTCGCCGTGCAATTTTCACGTCGTCCTCCCACCATTCGCCACACTTTCGGTTGGCTAAGACTGACCACGCTCGCGGCGTTTGTGAATGCCATAGCCCTCGTGGTAATTACCATTTTGATTGTCTGGGAGGCGATAGAACGCTTCCGCACGCCGCGTCCGGTCGAGGGCGGCATGATGATGGCAATTGCCGTGGCTGGGTTGCTGGCAAATATACTTTCTTTCTGGTTACTTCATCACGGCAGCGAAGAGAAAAACCTCAACGTACGAGCAGCGGCACTGCATGTGCTCGGGGACCTGCTGGGTTCGGTTGGGGCTATTATTGCCGCGTTGATTATTATCTGGACTGGCTGGACACCTGCTGACCCCATTCTCTCGATACTGGTGTCGCTTCTGGTTCTGCGTAGCGCGTGGCGACTGTTGAAAGATAGCGTGAATGAATTACTTGAAGGTGCACCGGTATCGCTGGATATCGCTGAACTGAAGCGTCGTATGTGCCGGGAAATCCCGGAAGTCCGCAATGTGCACCATGTACATGTATGGATGGTAGGCGAGAAGCCGGTGATGACGTTGCATGTGCAGGTGATCCCGCCACACGATCACGATGCCTTGTTGGATCAGATCCAACACTACCTGATGGATCACTATCAGATTGAGCACGCCACCATTCAGATGGAATATCAACCTTGTCATGGGCCAGACTGCCACCTGAATGAAGGGGTGTCTGGCCATTCACATCATCACCATTAATGGGACAGCGCGCGTGAGCCTCTTTCACGTGCGCTGTTGATCCACATCCGGCTGCCGTTGAGCGCAATAAAGGTCAGGATGATGTACTCCAGAGACATGGCGTAAACGCCCTGAAGTGCAAAAATAACGACGCTAATCACGTTAATAATCACCCACAACAGCCAGTTTTCCACATACTTACGCGTCATCAGAATCATTGCCACGATAGATAACACCATCATGCATGAATCCCAGAACGGGAAAGCGTCCGGTTGCAGTTCAGGCATCACAACCTGTAATCCTAATGCTTGCATGATCATGACTGCCACGCGGGTCAAAAATGCAAACACCGGATTGATAAATACCGTCATCAGACCAATCGAAACAACGCAAACCGCCAACCAGCTGAGTGCCTTCGGCAATGGCAACCAGCGAATTTTCAACTCCGCCTCGTTCTGACTGGTTTGTCGCGACCACGCATACCAACCGTAAATATTCGCGGCAAAGAAAAACACCTGTAATAGCAGGCTGGCATACAGCTGAATCTGAAAGAAAATAATGCCAAACAAGGTGACGTTGATCAGGCCAAAGAAGTAGTTGCTGATCTTCTCCAGACTGGCAAGGCCAATACACAGCAACCCGGCGATCGTGCCTACCGCTTCGATCCATGAGAGATCATAACCGCCTGCCCCTATTGGTATATGTACCAGGATATTCTGCACACTAAAAAAATCCATCTTTCCCCCAAAGCGTAACGTTACGCCTTATTATTCGTTATCCACGTAGTGTAGCCGCAAAATCCAGCATACGATTGAGCGGCACCAGCGCCCTCTCTCGCAGCCTTTCTTCAACATGAACCTCGTGATTGCTTCCTTCCTGTTCTAATGCCTCTGCGATGGCCTGAAGGCCATTCATGGCCATCCACGGACAATGCGCGCAGCTGCGGCAGGTTGCACCCTCACCTGCGGTTGGTGCTTCCAGTAACTCTTTATCTGGCACCGCCTGCTGCATTTTGTAGAAAATACCCCGATCGGTTGCCACAATAAGCCTCTGATGTGGCAATGTTTTCGCAGCAGCGATCAGTTGACTGGTGGAACCGACCGCATCCGCCATATCGACAATAGCTTGTGGTGATTCTGGATGCACCAGTATGGCAGCATCCGGGTATTCTTCTTGCAAGCGGGTTAACGCCTGAGTCTTAAATTCATCATGCACAATACAGGCACCCTGCCAGCATAGAATGTCTCCACCCGTCTGTTTTTGCACGTAACGCCCCAGATGTTTGTCGGGTGCCCAGATGATTTTTTCACCCAAACTATCAAGATGATCAATAAGTTCGACGGCAATGCTTGAAGTTACCACCCAATCTGCGCGCGCTTTTACCGCAGCAGAAGTGTTGGCGTAGACGACGACAGTACGATCGGGATGGGCATCGCAAAATGCGTTAAATTCTTCAACAGGGCAGCCGAGATCCAGTGAACATTCAGCCTGAAGTGTCGGCATCAGAATTGTTTTTTCCGGACTGAGAATTTTGGCGGTTTCTCCCATAAATCTCACCCCAGCGACTAACAAAGTAGAAGCGGGATGCTTTGCACCGAAGCGCGCCATTTCCAGAGAATCAGAAATACAGCCACCGGTTTCTTCTGCCAGTTGTTGAATTTCGGGATCGGTATAGTAGTGGGCAACCATCACCGCATTACGTTCTTTTAGCAGACGTTTTATCTTCTCGCGGTAATACGCTTTTTCATCAATGCTTAACGGCGTCGGCTTCGGGGGGAAAGGATAAATCGCCGTGTCTGGATCAAACATTACGCTCATCTTACCATCTCGTTTTACAGGCTTAACGTTAAAACCGACATTAGCGTAATATTCGCTGTTATCGGTGTAATTTGTTTTATATGCTAAACAAGATAGTCGAATGGTGGGGAAAAGTCACTCGAATTACGTATGAGATGCCGAATGCCACACTTTGCGTCTTATTCCTCCGACGTAAAGTTGTTTACGCAGCAAGCGCGGAGTATGTCATCAGGGTCAAGAATTGAAATTGAGAGATGCCTGAATAGCAAAAAAGCGCCTTTAGGGCGCTTTTTTACATTGGTGGGTCGTGCAGGATTCGAACCTGCGACCAATTGATTAAAAGTCAACTGCTCTACCAACTGAGCTAACGACCCCTTGCGGGATTATGCTGCTTTAATCATTCAGGATGGTGGGTCGTGCAGGATGACTGGACTTCGTCTCGCCCTTCGGGCCGTTGCTAACGCAACGTTATCCTTCACGTTCTCTACCAGTAACCACCTTTAAATTGGTGGGTCGTGCAGGATTCGAACCTGCGACCAATTGATTAAAAGTCAACTGCTCTACCAACTGAGCTAACGACCCATATGGGTGTTACCTGAAAGATTTCTACTCGGAACCAATCTTTAAAATTGGTGGCTCGTGCAGGATGACTCGCTTCGCTCGCCCTACGGGCCGTTGCTGGCGTAACGTTATCCTTCACGCTTAACATCTGAGTTTGATGTTAAAACTGGTGGGTCGTGCAGGATTCGAACCTGCGACCAATTGATTAAAAGTCAACTGCTCTACCAACTGAGCTAACGACCCGAGTGGTGGGTGATGACGGGATCGAACCGCCGACCCCCTCCTTGTAAGGGAGGTGCTCTCCCAGCTGAGCTAATCACCCGATACTGCGCTGGATACTACAAACTACTTCCACCGAACCCACCGTAATTAGTGGTGGGTCGTGCAGGATTCGAACCTGCGACCAATTGATTAAAAGTCAACTGCTCTACCAACTGAGCTAACGACCCGGTGGTGGGTGATGACGGGATCGAACCGCCGACCCCCTCCTTGTAAGGGAGGTGCTCTCCCAGCTGAGCTAATCACCCAATACTACGCTGGATACTACAACTAACTATGTTAGTGGTGGGTCGTGCAGGATGACTCGACTTCGTCTCGCCCTTCGGGCCGTTGCTGATGCAACGTTATCCTTCACGTTTTACTACCGCTTCCACCTTAGCGATTGGTGGGTCGTGCAGGATTCGAACCTGCGACCAATTGATTAAAAGTCAACTGCTCTACCAACTGAGCTAACGACCCACTTTTTCGTTGCTTTCGGTTTGTTTGATATCCCGTGGCAACGGCGGCATATATTACTGATTTCAGACTTGAGCGCAACAAAAATTTCGATGCAGATCACTCAACTGCTTATGATTCGCACGACACGACCAGAAATAATGCGACTTCTGGTCGTGTGTTATGCATTACATCGCGTTCAGACGTTTTTGTGCCTGTTTAGCGCCATCAGTACCAGGGTATTTACTGATAACCTGCTGGTATACGGCTTTCGCTTTTGCGGTGTCACCTTTGTCCTGCATGATGACGCCGACTTTAAACATCGCATCAGCAGCCTTTGGTGACTTCGGATAGTTTTTCACTACCGAAGCAAAATAGTACGCCGCATCATCTTTTTTACCCTTGTTGTAGTTTAACTGACCCAGCCAATAATTGGCGTTTGGCAGGTAAGTTGAATCAGGGTAATTTTTGATGAAATTCTGAAATGCCACCATTGCGTCATCCTGGCGGGATTTATCCTGCACCAGCGCAATAGCTGCATTGTAATCCGTGTTTGCATCGCCGCTTTTCACCGGCGCGCCAGCATTCGCAGTACCAGCATCAGCTGTCGGCGTCGTTGATGCCGCCGCACCGCTTTGATCGCTGCTGGTTGATTGCGCCGCTGCACCACCACTGCTGAGGCTGTCGATCTGCAACAGGATCTGCTTTTGCCGCTCCACGACCTGATTCAGTTGATACTGATTTTCCTGAATCTGACCACGCAGGGAATCAATATCGGATTGATTATCAGAAAGTTGTTGCTGGAGTTGGGTTAAAAGCTGGCTGTGAGCATTAGAAATACGCTCAAGTTGAGTGACGCGGTCTTCGACCGAGCCTGAGCCGACACTACTGATTGGTGCCTGAGCAAAAGCGGCCCAGGGGGCCGCTATACCAACCAGTAACGACAGACTCAATAGTTGATGTCTGAAGTTACTGCTCATGCAATTCTCTTAGTAAACCAGTACCGCACGACGGTTTTTGGAGTATGCCGCTTCGTCATGACCCAGTACTGCAGGTTTTTCTTTACCGTAAGAAACGATGGAGATCTGGTCTGCAGAAACGCCTTTACCCTGCAGGTACATCTTAACGGCGTTCGCACGACGTTCACCCAGGGAGATGTTGTATTCCGGAGTACCACGTTCGTCCGCGTGACCTTCTACGGTGACTTTGTAAGACGGGTTGCTACGCAGGAAGTTTGCATGTGCATCCAGCATTTGAGCGAAGTCAGAACGGATATCGTACTTGTCCAGATCGAAGTAAACGATGTTGTTCTGCTGCAGCTGTTGCATTTGCAGACGAGCCTGCTCTTCGGAAGACATGTTGCCGTTGCCGCCGTTCGCATCCATACCAGTGCCGGCACCCAGCATGCCTTCGCTGCCGTCATTGCTGGCGTTCTTGTTGGAAGAACATGCCGCAATTGCCATAACAGGCAGAGCAATCATCAGCCCTTTCAGCACTTTGTTCAGTTGCATTTCAATGATTCCTTTACTATTCAATTAATTATTATCACAGATACGGCGACCAGGCAGGGAATTTGACCTGTCCATCAGTTGCCGGAAGACGCGCTTTGAAACGCCCATCTGTAGAAACCAAATTCAGCACGGATCCCATCCCCTGAGAAGAGCTGTAGATTACCATAGTGCCGTTAGGTGCCAGACTTGGCGTTTCATCCAGGAACGTGGACGACAGAACTTGTACGCCTCCCGTTGCCAGATCTTGTTTGGCAATGTGCTGCTGCCCACCATTGGAGCTGACCATTACCATAAATTTACCGTCGCTGCTGACATCCGCATCCTGGTTCTGCGAACCTTCCCAGGTAATACGTTGTGGCGCACCGCCGTTGATATTCACTTTATAAACCTGCGGACGACCGGCCTGGTCAGAAGTAAATGCCAGGTTCTGGCTATCCGGGAACCAGGTCGGTTCGGTATTGTTACTGCGACCATCAGTCACCTGGCGGATCTGACCAGAAGCCAAATCCATTACGTACAGGTTCAGACTACCGGTTTTCGACAAGGCGAATGCCAGTTTGCTGCCGTCTGGCGAGAATGCAGGTGCACCGTTGTGACGCGGGAATGAAGCCACCTGACGTACAGCGCCATTTGCCAGCGTCTGAATAACCAGCGCGGAACGACCGCTTTCGAAGGTCACATAAGCCAGTTTAGAACCGTCTGGTGACCACGCCGGAGACATCAGCGGCTGCGGTGAACGGTGAACGACAAACTGGTTGTAACCGTCATAGTCAGATACGCGCAGTTCATACGGGAACTGACCGCCGTTGGTCTGAACAACGTAGGCAATACGAGTACGGAACGCACCTTTAATGCCGGTCAGTTTTTCAAACACTTCATCACTGGCGGTATGACCAGCATAACGCAGCCACTGCTTGTTCACTTTGTACGAGTTCTGAGCAAGTACAGTACCCGGTGCGCCGCCAGTGTCAACAAGTTGATAAGCAACATTGTAAGAACCATCCGGATTCGGAGTGACCTGACCGACAACTACAGCGTCAATGCCCAGTGCGGACCATGCAGCTGGTTGTACTTCCTGCGCACTACCCGGCTGCTGTGGCAGACGAGCGCGATCTAACGGATTAAATTTACCGCTGTTACGCAAGTCAGCAGCAACGATGCCGCCAATATCTTCAGGTGCCGCACCAGGCCCCGCCCACTGGAAAGGAACAACACCAATAGGACGACCGGAATCTACACCGCTGTCGATCACAATGCGGACTTCAGCATGCAGAACTGATGCCCACAGTATGAGAAAACCAAATGCTACTCGTAATGCCTGCTTCATCATATCTCCCTTATCTGGACCGATGGCCCACGATAATTTAGCAGAATGTTAACAAACTAAAATACACAAAACTACCAGAACCCCGTGGCAACCGGTGCCTGATGTTGACCGTCCGAACAGTCAACATCGCGATTACGGTTTGAAGTCCAATGGCGCGTTTTTGAACACTTCATATACTGCCTGGCTTGGTGGTTTCGGGATCTTCGCAAGTTTAGCTGCTGCCAACGCAGCCTGACAAAGTGCGGGATCGCCACCTTCAGGTTTGATATCCAGTAACATACCATCGGGTGCCAGTTTTATGCGCAGCGTACAGGTTTTGCCTGCATAGGACGATGCGTCATAGAACTTACTTTCGATAGCAGATTTAATCTGCCCGGCATAGTTATTGATATCGGCCCCTGATGCGCCATTGTTTTTAGTATTACCACTCCCGGCAGGCGAAGCATTGTTCCCTTTCGCCCCTCCCCCCGTTTTCGGTGCATTCTTACCAGAGCTTAGCTCACCGAAAATATCATCTGCCTCTGCGGCCGCTTTTGCTGCAGCGGCTTTTTCAGCTGCAGCTTTTGCCGCTGCCGCTTTTTTGTCTGCGGCGGCTTTTTCTGCCGCTGCTTTCTTATCAGCTGCTGCCTTTTCAGCAGCCGCTTTTTCTGCTGCTTTTTTGTCGGCTGCAGCTTTCTCTGCTGCCGCTTTCTTATCAGCTGCAGCCTTTTCAGCAGCCGCTTTTTCTGCTGCTTTTTTGTCGGCTGCAGCTTTCTCTGCTGCCGCTTTCTTATCAGCTGCAGCCTTTTCAGCAGCCGCTTTCTTCTCAGCTTCTGCTTTGGCTTTTTCAGCAGCTTCAGTTGCCGCTTTCTTTCTTGCTTCAGCTGCAGCTGCTTCTGCCGCTTCCGCTTTCTTCTTCAGTGCCGCAGCGGCTGCCTCGGCTTTTTTCTGCGCTTCGGCTGCGGCTTTGGCGGCTTCTGCTTCTGCTTTTTTCTTTGCGTCTGCAGCCGCTTTCTTCGCTGCTTCTTCCGCAGCTTTAGCATCTGCTTCGGCCTTCGCTTTAGCATCTGCCGCCGCTTTCGCTGCCGCCTCTTCAGCTTGCTTCTGCTTTAACTCGGCCTGTTTTGCGGCTTCTTCAGCCTGCTTTTTCTGCTCCTGAGCCGCTAACCGCTCTTTCTCAAGTTGCTTCAGGCGTTCCTGTTCAGCCGCTTGTTTCTCACGCAGTTCTTCAGCAGCCTGCTGTTCCTTCATCTTGCGCTGTTCATCAGAACGCTTCGCGCTTGATTCCTGGCTTTGCATGCGTTTGTACTGCTCAACTACCGCACCTGAATCAACCATGACAGCGTCGATGGACGAACCACCGCCGCCTCCGGCTGAAGCTTCTATATTCTCATCGAACGAACTCCAGATCAGCGCCGCAAATAAGATGGCATGCAGCACTGCTGAAATAATTATCGCCCGCTTGAGCTTGTCGTTTTGTTCGGTTGCCTTTGACACTCTCGGTTTCCAAAAACTGTTCGCCTGTTACCCGCTCTCTTTCAAGCAAGGGAAACGCAGATGTTTAGATAGGCTGCGTCATTAAACCAACCGATTTCACACCCGCACTATGTAACAAGTTCAGTGCTTTAATTATTTCATCGTAAGGCACATCTTTTGCGCCACCGATCAGAAAGACCGTTTTCGGGTTGGCCTTGAAACGGCTGGACACTTCCGCCACCACCTGCTCTGGTGGTAAACGCTCCAGGCGATCTTTCTCAACCACCACGGTGTACTGACCAATACCAGACACTTCAACAATCACTGGCGGATTATCGTTACTGCTCACCGCCTGTGATTCAGTAGCGTCTGGCAGATCGACCTCCACGCTCTGGGTGATGATGGGCGCTGTCGCCATAAAGATCAGCAACAGCACCAGCAGTACGTCCAGCAACGGTACAATGTTGATTTCGGACTTGAGATCGCGACGACCTCGTCCACGCGCTCTGGCCATGGCTTACCCCTTGTTGCTCTCGCTAACGGTAAACGCCTGGCGGTGCAGAATCGCGGTAAACTCTTCCATAAAGTTGTCGTAATTCAGTTCCAGTTTGTTTACGCGCTGGTTGAGGCGGTTGTAGGCCATAACTGCCGGGATAGCGGCAAACAGACCAATTGCAGTCGCAATCAACGCTTCTGCGATACCGGGCGCAACCATTTGCAGTGTTGCTTGTTTTACCGCCCCGAGGGCGATAAAGGCGTGCATGATCCCCCAGACCGTACCAAACAGACCAATATACGGGCTGATGGAGCCAACCGTACCGAGGAACGGAATGTGCGTTTCCAGATTTTCAAGTTCACGGTTCATGGAGATACGCATAGCACGCGACGCCCCTTCCACTACGGCTTCCGGCGCATGGCTATTGGCACGATGCAGGCGCACAAACTCTTTGAACCCGCTGTAAAAGATTTGTTCCGAACCAGTCAGATTATCCCGTTTCCCCTGGCTCTCTTGATAGAGGCGAGAGAGTTCGATTCCAGACCAGAATTTATCTTCAAACGCTTCGGCTTCGCGCGCCGCTGCGTTAAGAATACGGGTCCGCTGGATAATAATGGCCCAAGATGCGATTGAAAAACCAATCAAAATCAACATGATAAGTTTAACCAGAAGGCTAGCCTTCAGGAACAAATCAAGGATATTCATGTCAGTCACTGCTTAAACTCCGCGACAATAGACTTGGGAAGCGCACGAGGCTTCATTTTGAGTGGGTCAACGCAAACAACCAGAACCTCTGCTTCATTCAGCAAAGTATTCTCGGCGTTGACAATACGTTGCGTGAAAACCAAAGAGGTGCCACGCATTGATGTTATTTCAGTCTGTATTTCGAGCATATCGTCGAGCCGCGCAGGTGCGTAATATTCCACCGTCATTTTACGTACCACAAAGGCAACGCGTTCAGCCATCAGCGCCTGCTGACTGAAGTGATGATGACGCAGCATCTCTGTGCGTGCTCTTTCATAAAAAGCGACGTAACTGGCGTGGTACACCACACCACCGGCATCGGTATCTTCATAGTAGACGCGAACCGGCCATCGAAACAGCGTTGTATTCACTTTACATCCCGGTAATGCAACAAAAGTTAGAGCTTTTAAACGCTGCTACTATACGCGCGCGATTGAGGTTTGGGAATGAGGGCAAGTTAAGGGAGCGTAAAAATTTATGGGCCTGGAGCGGCCCATAATTTTTTAAAGAGAATTCTGATTTAAAAGAAGAAGAAAATCAGCCCGACAATGAGAACAATATCGGCAAGCAATGGGCAAAAAATCCCTTGCCAAAGAACCTTCTGCGGACGAAAGCCCACGCCGTGAATCACACCAGCACAGACGGCCCACATCAGCAATAAACCATGCCAGATTTCCAGTTCACTGGTCTTCGCGGCAAAACGAGATGGGTCCCAAAACATACATCCTGCTAACAGAAGCGCCATCACGAAGGAAAGCGCCCGCAGGGGGCGCTTGTCCATTACCGCATACAAAGTCGCGATAATCTTACTCATCAGATGTCTTCTTGACCGGCTTTGCCTGATTCGACGTGTTCAAGCGCCAGCGCGGTGATTACCCCAAACGAACAGGCAAGAAGCGTTCCCAGAATCCATGCGAAATACCACATTTTTAGCTCCTTACTTAGTACAGAGAGTGGGTGTTACGTTCAATATCTTCTTTGGTGATACGACCGAACATTTTCCAGTAACACCAGGCGGTGTAGAGCAGAATGATCGGTACCAGAACCACCGCAACCCAGGTCATGACGTTAAGCGTCAGCTGGCTGGAAGTTGCATCCCACATTGTCAGACTTGCGTTCATCATGGTGCTGGACGGCATCACAAACGGGAACATTGCGATACCGGCTGTCAGGATGATGCAGGCCAGCGTCAGGGAGGAGAACACAAACGCCCACGCGGCTTTATCCATACGTGCAGTCAGGATGGTCAGCAGCGGCAGAACCACACCCAGTGCCGGAATAGCCCACAGAATTGGCGTGTTGTTGAAGTTAACCAGCCATGCGCCAGCTTCACGAACCACTTCTTTATTCAGTGGGTTAGAGGCTGCGTAATGGTCCATTGTCGATTTCACGACATAACCATCGATACCGTACATCACCCATACGCCAGCCAGTGCGAAACAGACCAGTGTCACCAGCGCAGCCACCTGAGCCGTTGCACGGGTACGCAGGTGCAGTTCGCCCACGGTACGCATTTGCAGATAGGTTGCGCCCTGAGTAATGATCATCCCTACGCTCACCACGCCTGCCAGCAGGCCGAACGGGTTAAGCAACTGGAAGAAGTTACCGGTGTAGTACAGACGCAGATATTCATCAACGTTGAACGGTACGCCCTGCAACAGGTTACCGAACGCTACACCAATTACCAGCGGCGGAACGAAGCTACCAATGAAGATGCCCCAGTCCCACATGTTACGCCAGCGGGTTTCTTCAATCTTGGAGCGGTAGTCAAAACCGACCGGACGGAAGAACAAAGACGCCAGCACGAGGATCATCGCCACATAGAAGCCGGAGAACGCAGCGGCATAGACCATCGGCCAGGCAGCAAAGAGTGCGCCGCCCGCGGTGATCAGCCAAACCTGGTTACCGTCCCAGTGTGGTGCAATGGAGTTAATCATAATTCGACGCTCGGTGTCGTTACGACCGAGGAAACGGGTGAGCATGCCCACCCCCATGTCGAAACCGTCAGTGACTGCAAAACCAATCAGCAGAACGCCAACCAGCAGCCACCAGATAAAACGCAATACTTCATAATCGATCATTTGACGACTCCTGTCTTAGCGTGCCGGCTGAGTAGTCGTGGAAGACTGCTCAAAGTGATAGCGACCGGTTTTCAGGCTGCTTGGGCCGAGGCGTGCAAACTTGAACATTAAGAACAATTCTGCCACCAGGAACAGGGTATACAGGCCGCAAATCAGCACCATTGAGAAGATGAGATCGCCTGCGGTCAGTGACGAGTTCGCCACAGCTGTCGGCAGCACTTCACCGATAGCCCACGGTTGGCGGCCATATTCAGCCACGAACCAGCCCGCTTCTACAGCAATCCACGGCAGCGGAATACCGTACAGCGCGGCGCGCAGAAGCCATTTTTTCTCGCCAATGCGGTTGCGGATGACACTCCAGAAAGAGAGCGCGATGATTGCCAGAAGCAGGAAGCCACACGCCACCATGATACGGAACGCAAAGTACAGCGGCGCTACACGCGGGATGGAGTCTTTGGTTGCCTGTTGAATCTGCGCTTCAGTCGCATCAGCCACGTTTGGCGTATAGCGTTTCAGCAGCAGACCGTAACCGAGGTCTTTCTTCATGCTATTGAACTGGTCACGAACCGCCTGGTCGGTAGAACCAGAACGCAGTTGTTCGAGCAGAGAGTACGCCTTCATCCCGTTACGAATGCGTTCTTCATGCTGCACCATCAGCTCTTTCAGGCCGATAACCGGGGTATCCACGGAACGCGTTGCAATGATGCCCAGTGCGTAAGGGATCTGAATCGCAAATTTGTTCGTCTCCTCTTCCTGATCAGGAATGCCGAACAGAGTAAAGGCAGCAGGCGCAGGTTGCGTTTCCCACTCGGCTTCAATAGCAGCCAGTTTGGTTTTCTGCACGTCGCCCATTTCGTAGCCGGATTCATCACCCAGAACAATAACAGACAGAACAGCAGCCATACCGAAGCTGGCAGCGATAGCAAAGGAGCGTTTAGCGAAGGCGAAGTCACGACCTTTCAGCATATACCATGCGCTGATACCGAGGATGAACATCGCGCCAGTCACATAACCAGACGCTACAGTGTGAACGAATTTCACCTGAGCAACCGGGTTAAGCACCAGCTCGGAGAAGCTCACCATCTCCATACGCATAGTTTCAAAGTTGAAATCGGACGCGATTGGGTTTTGCATCCAGCCGTTCGCAACCAGAATCCACAGTGCGGACAGGTTTGAACCGAGCGCCACCAGCCAGGTGACACACATATGCTGAACTTTACCCAGACGATCCCAACCGAAGAAGAACAGACCTACAAAGGTGGATTCGAGGAAGAAGGCCATCAGACCTTCGATTGCCAGCGGCGCACCGAAGATATCCCCTACATAGTGGGAATAGTAAGACCAGTTAGTCCCGAACTGGAACTCCATGGTCAGACCGGTAGCCACACCCAGAGCGAAGTTGATACCAAACAACTTGCCCCAGAACTTGGTCATATCTTTATAAATCTGTTTGCCGGAGAGGACGTAGACCGTTTCCATAATGGCCAGCAGGAACGCCATACCGAGCGTCAGTGGCACAAAAAGGAAGTGGTACATCGCGGTCAAGGCAAACTGTAAGCGCGACAGTTCGACTATATCTAACATCATGACTCCTTGCTCATCGCATGAAGACTCCGAGAGTGAACCCCGTTAGAAAGGGTCACACGCATGCCCCAATAGAAATTTGTTTGAACACTTTCATCATACCATGTGAATGCACACAAAAACGGCGTAAAGAAAGGTTGCAAACATGTTAATAAAAACTCAAATTGATCCCACGTATATATTACGCCGCAAAATCCTTACAATAAACAGGTTTTTGTTGAAGCAAATTTGCATTTTTCGACGGTGATCAATTTATAGCTAAATTACCGCCTTTCAGCCAATTTGATCGAGAACAATTTATCTCTTTTTGATGCCCATTTCCAAGACTTATACATTGATAAATATCAATTCCTACAAATTATGTTAATCATGTTTCAATAAGGTAACTTTAGTGACATTTATGTTTAAAATGTGTGAGTTATAAGGCTGAAATTAGTTTCGGTTGGCAATTAAAGATAAAAAGAGACGAAGCAAAAACAGCACGGTTGACCTTAATTCTTTTTTTGGTCACTGGCTAATACGACGCAGAGTTTCAGGATTACTAATAAAGGCATAAATCCACCCCGCTAATATTAACATTTAATTAACTTATAATTATATTATAATTAACTCACCCAGGGTTATTATTTTGTTAAAAATAAAGCCACATATACGTGGCTTGAGAGTGAAGATAAACGCAAAATTACCTGATGCGCTACGCTTGCCAGTGTCTACATCATCTCTGCAATATATTGAATTTGCCTGCTTTTGTAGACCGAATAAAGCGTTCATGCCGTATCCGGCATGAACAAAGCGCCCTTTGTCAACAATCTGGCCGCGCATATGTGGCTTCGGTTTGATTGCTATTCAGGCAAGCCGGTAACTGAACGTCCGTGACTGGCCGGGTAAAAAAGGCCCCGATAGATTTGAACCTTGATTTTCCTCGGTGGTAATGTATTCATCCATCATCGTTTCTGAGCAAGAAATCACCTCGCGACTGAAAGCAACAGTCGCATCACAGGTTGCTGATTCAGCCGGATTAAACAGCCGTAAAATCACTTCTTGTCGGTCTTCAGCTTTCTTAAGTGCGCTTATCAGGCATCCCACTGGGGGCATTTTCAACAAACTATAACTTTCCGGCACGTTGAATCCGGCTTTGTTGAGCTTCATCACATCCCATGGGATTTTGTTGTAACACTGTACTGGAGTCAGCCATGCTCGCGCCTGCTGAGCTACACCAGCGGCGGTTGGCGTACCGGTATAACTCAATAAACTTAGGCGACAAGAAAGCAGACCACGTAGTTGTGAGTCCGGGACTGGCATTTTAATTCCCGAAGGCCGCCCAGGCCTTAAAAGCAGATCTTCTTTGCCCAGTAAGCCCACGCCACGCAGCAACGTAATGGCAAAGGTTTTCTTCTCTTCACCGATGACTTCAAATTCACGTAACCCTTCGCTAAAGACAGCCATGCCGTTACGCCCTTCCTGTAAGGCAACATAGTTGAGCATATTCCATACCGGAACCGGCGCTTCTTTCCAGCCTTCTTGCTGCCAGTTGTTCATTGCACTGTCGTTCACGGGGCGCGTTAGCGAACCAAACTGCGTATCTGCCAGAACACTGTCGGTGTTAAAAGGTGTAGGGACCAGGACACGAAGGCGATGATCGTCAGCCTGGTTATCAAGATTGATATCCACATCAATACGCCTGCTGTTATGACTAAGAGTGACAACCAACACCACCCCTACTCTGCCAGTGGATTGCCGGGCGCTGCGTTCTGACAAATTGAGCGGCACTGCCATGTCATAGCGGATAACAGCCCTGCTCTGCCAGGCTTCATGAATAATATCGCATTGCGGTTTCGCGTTCGCTGCGGTAATTACCCACTCTTCTTTTGCGGGTGAATAGTCATATTCATCACCATCATCAGAGCTTTCTTCAATTTGCAATACCCGGTCATAGCGCACACCGCTGTCTTTATCTACCAGTTGCAGAGAACCATCCTCATTGAGCGCAATTTGCCAGAAAGCATTTTCCAGTATCCCTTCAGCGTCACTTTTTGCCGCAATCACGTTGCCAGGCTGATTCGCTTCGATATAAAGCGTGCGATAGCCCATAGAAGGGACAATCTGGTTGATCTGTATATCAAACTCCATAAAGGGATCGTAATTACCGTAATGAACTATTTGCCGATCGATTAGGCCTGGATCGATCTCACGGGCATGGCGAATAAAATACGGTACAGGCTGACCGCGATCGTCCCGCAAATTAAACTGGCTGGCGCGCAGCCGCACAGTGGTGTTGATAACTTCTTCACGCGGCCAGGGCATCAGGTTAAACAGGACGAGTTTGTCGGCGTCGCTCTGCGGCATGTTGTCGGCAATTTTGCGCATGTAGAAACGAATCAGATTATCCGCCATGTCTTCAGCCAGTTCGAAGCGGGCGACGATTTCGCGATGAACTTTGTCACTACAGCAGCAGCCGATACTGTCGTGGGCATGATTTTTTAAGATCTCTTTCCACATTTTCTCCAGCAAGCCGTGGTGGTATTCAAAACCCAACGTCCAGGCCAGTGTTGCCAGCGGTTCCAGCAGATTAACAATCTTATTTTCAATACGCGCGTGGGCAATTTTGATATCCATACGCGTAGAACCGATGGTGCGATGCACGCGCATATATTTGCCATCAATAAATTCCCCTTTCAGGGTTGCCAGATTATCTCGCTGCGCTTCGATCTTCTCAAATACCTCTTCAAAGCGGCTCATCACAAACTTACGTTGAGGGTAGATCTCACGTAGCTTATCCATCACTTCGAAGATATTTTGCTGCAATGGCATCTGGTCATGCCCATTCGGCAGCAAAATCTCTTTGGTTACAGACGCTTTTTCCAGCACGTCAAAATAACTGTCGAGGCGTTTACGTAATCCGTTTTCGTCGGCAGGTAAGTACTTACCGATGGCGTAGCCCAGCGGCAGCACCTGCGCCGTCACTTCGCTACCGTCACTGCTTTGCCACAAAAACTCGGTTTTATCAGTACCGTGGCGCTCCGAACATCCGCGCCAGAACATGGTGCGGGTAATGCCAAATCCATTGTAGATATGCGGCAGTTGCCCGGACATGCCAAAGGAATCTGGTAAATAACCTATTTTCATCGGCTCGCCAAACGCGAGGCAGTCACGCATTCCGTACATCAGATTACGGACGATGGATTCCGCAGAAACAATCGTGGTATCGGTCTGGGTATACCAGGGGCCGATAATCAACTTGCCGGCTTCTACCTGTTTCTTCACACGGTCTTTGTTTTCCGGTTTCACCGCGAAATAATCTTCGAGGATCGCCGTTTGCCCGTCGAGTACGTAATATTTGTATTCGTTGTCCTGTTCCAGTCGGCACAGGATCTCTTCCATATTATTGACCAGCAGAATACGTGACTCTTCGGTGGTGAAATACCACTCTCGATCCCAGTGCATATGCGGGGTGATGTGAACGCGAGATACTGCTTTCATCGTCGTTTCCTTTTTGTTTATGGCATTACGCCATCAGTCAGATAGTTGCCATGCTTAACCGCGTGACGCCGCCACATCAGGAGAATTGCAGTCGAGATTGCAGCCCCCACCAATGCCGCGCCAAACCAGCCAATTGCCGCCATAACACCGCCCGCGCCATTATCATGAAGTAAAAAGAGCGAGAAAATGCCGGCACCGGGTGTCGAAAGGCCGATATTCATCGCACCGACAATAGCGCCCGTTACCATAGAGCCCAGCACAAACGAACCAATAACCCGCAGCGGATCTTCAATCGCCATCGGGATCGCCCCTTCGGTAATACCTGCCAGCCCTAACAGCCAGGTGGATTTCCCGGTCTCAATTTCAAACTCTTTAAACAGGCGCGGTGCGAGCATCGTGGAAGCGGTTACGGTAAATGCCGAAACCATTTTGACGGAGGCGAAAATGGCATACGGGCCGTAAACGCCGTTCGCCATTGCGCCCAGGCAGAATGCATAAGCGGCTTTATTCACTGGCCCTCCAAGGTCAAAGGAACACATAAAACCGAGAATGGCACCCAGCAACAGCGCGTTACTTCCTGACAGACCGTTCAGCCAGGCGGTAAGCGAGTTATTGATCCAGGCGACAGGTTCCCCCACCACAAACAGCATCAGACTGCCCGCTCCCAACGTACCGAGCACCGGGTAGAGATAAAAAGTCAGGAATCCATTGAATTTACTGCTAAGACGCAAGTGATTTTTCACCCAGCGCATCAAGTAACCGGCTATCAATCCGCCAACGACCGCGCCGAGAAACCCGGAGCCGATCATGTTGGCGGCAAGTCCAGCCGCAAAGCCTGGCGCTAACGCCGGTTTATCTGCCAGAGAATAGGCGGTATAGGCCGCGAGCACCGGTACCATCAAAATTCCGAGCAGCCCGCCGCCCAGCTTGCGGTACATCCACAGCCAGGAGTTTTCTTCATTAAACAGATCTTGTAGCCCGAAGATTTGCGACAGTAATACCGCGACCGCCAGCACCGTGCCCCCCGCGACAATCAACGGTACGGCAAAAGAGATTCCGCTCAACAGTGCCTGTTTCAGCTCCGTTTTGACACTTTTCACCGGTTGCGTATCTTGCTGTACGGTACGCGTCTCATCGCTACGCTTGAGGGTAAGCGCTTGTTGGATCAACGCTTCTGCATGGCGAATCGGCTCGGCAACAGGCACTGAAAGCGCGGGAATGCCATTAAAACGCTCACTCTCCTTGATGGCGACTTCAGCCGCAAAAATACAGGCGGTTGCACTATTGAGTTGATCCGCCGTTAAACGCCCTTCAATGCCGTTAGCGCCTTGTTTTTCAACGTAAACATTTACGCCGAGTTTGCGTCCGGCTTTTTCCAGATATTCCGCAGCCATATAGGTGTGAGCAATACCCGCCGGACAGGCCGTTACGCAGACGATAGTTGGCGCGTTGGAAAAAGAGGCAGAAGGTTGCGTGCCTCCCTTGTCATCCAGCGCCGAGAGCAACTCATCAGGCGTCGTCGCCGACTGTATACGCGCCCGAATCTCATCATCCGCAAGGCGCGTGGTCAGCGCTGTCAGCAGTTGCATATGCGTAGTACCCGCTTCATTGGGGGGAATCGCCAGCAGCACCACTAAATCAACTGCTTCCGGGCCATCAACGCCTTCCCACTGAAGCGGCTCGCTGAGTGTGGCGACCGCAAACGCCGCTTCTTTTACCGCAGCAGTTTTGCCATGCGGCACAGCCAACCCTTCACCTAAGGCGGTCGGGCCAAGGCTTTCACGGCGATACACTTCTTCCAGAAATTGCTCAGTACTGGAAATTTTCCCCAGAGCAGCAAGACGTTGAGTCAACACGTGGATGGCCTCTTCACGGCTGGTAAAGCGCGCATTCAGACACAACGCATCGCGGTGGGTCAGAGTCGTCAGATTCATCATGATCCTCACTTGATCGTTTTTATAGTCGCGCCAGCGCGCCCGATAAAACAATACCATTATGTGATCAATTTCACTTGATTGAAATTATTTGTATTGTATTTGTATTATTTACAGGATGAATTTATCGGGCATAATGGTTAAATTCGTATTAATGAGATACTAAAAATGGGACACAAACCCTTATACCGGCAGATTGCCGATCGCATTCGTGAGCAAATTGCGCGTGGGGAGCTTAAACCTGGCGATGCGTTACCTACCGAATCTGCATTACAAACAGAGTTTGGCGTCAGCCGGGTTACGGTGCGTCAGGCTTTGCGCCAGCTAGTCGAGCAGCAGATCCTCGAAAGCATTCAGGGCAGCGGGACTTACGTCAAAGAAGAGCGGGTCAATTACGATATTTTTCAGTTAACCAGTTTTGATGAAAAACTGTCGGACCGTCACGTCGATACACACAGTGAAGTCCTGATATTTGAAGTGATTCCGGCTGACGATTTTCTTCAGCAACAGCTACAAATCACCGCGCAGGATCGTGTGTGGCATGTGAAGCGCGTGCGCTATCGCAAGCAAAAGCCAATGGCGCTGGAAGAAACCTGGATGCCGCTTGCGTTGTTCCCAGATCTCACCTGGCAGGTCATGGAAAATTCGAAATATCACTTTATTGAAGAAGTGAAGAAAATGGTTATCGAGCGTAGCGAACAGGAAATCATTCCTCTGATGCCAACCGAAGAGATGAGCCGTCTGCTTAATATCAGCCAGACAAAGCCGATTCTTGAAAAAGTATCGCGTGGATATTTAGTTGATGGTCGGGTGTTTGAATATAGCCGCAACGCTTTTAATACCGATGACTATAAATTTACCCTGATAGCGCAGCGAAAATCATCGCGATAAGCACAAAAAAGGCCATCATACGATGGCCAACCATGTCGAAACCGACAGCCCTTCGCCATTCCTGTAGAGGGAAGCGGCGAGGGCTATTTCTTATTACAGATATTTATTTCAGAACAGTTTTCAGTGCTTCACCGATATCCGCCAGGCTGCGAACGGTTTTCACGCCTGCGGCTTCCAGAGCAGCGAATTTCTCATCCGCAGTCCCTTTCCCACCGGCAATGATGGCACCCGCGTGGCCCATACGTTTGCCTTTCGGCGCAGTCACACCAGCAATGTAGCCCACAACTGGCTTGGTAACGTGCTCTTTGATGTACGCTGCCGCTTCTTCTTCAGCGCTACCGCCGATCTCACCAATCATCACGATCGCTTCGGTCTGCGGATCTTTTTCGAACATTTCGAGAATGTCGATAAAGTTAGAGCCAGGGATCGGGTCACCGCCGATACCGACACAGGTCGACTGACCGAAACCGTAATCCGTGGTCTGTTTAACCGCTTCATAGGTCAGTGTACCGGAACGGGAAACGATACCCACTTTACCCGGTTTGTGAATGTGACCCGGCTGGATACCGATTTTGCATTCACCCGGAGTGATAACGCCTGGGCAGTTCGGGCCGATCATACGAACGCCTGCTTCGTCCAGTTTCACTTTCACAGTCAGCATATCCAGCGTCGGGATGCCTTCAGTGATGGTGATAATCAGTTTGATGCCTGCGTCGATGGCTTCCAGAATGGAGTCTTTGCAGAACGGTGCTGGTACGTAGATAACAGAAGCGGTAGCGCCAGTAGCAGCAACAGCTTCACGCACGGTGTTGAACACCGGCAGGCCGAGGTGGGTAGTGCCGCCTTTACCTGGAGTTACGCCACCAACCATTTTAGTGCCGTATGCAATGGCCTGTTCTGAGTGGAAAGTCCCCTGGCTACCGGTAAAGCCCTGGCAGATAACCTTGGTGTTTTTATCGATTAAAATGGACATTATTTCCCCTCCACTGCGGCAACAACCTGCTGAGCTGCATCCGTCAGACCTTTTGCTGCAATAATATTCAGGCCGCTGTCAGCCAGTTTCTTCGCGCCGAGTTCGGCGTTGTTACCTTCCAGACGTACCACGACCGGTACGTTAACACCCACTTCTGCTACCGCGCCGATGATACCGTCAGCGATCAGGTCGCAACGAACGATACCGCCGAAGATGTTAACCAGAACGGCTTTCACTTTGTCGTCAGAGAGGATGATTTTGAACGCTTCGGTTACACGTTCTTTGGTTGCGCCGCCGCCAACGTCAAGGAAGTTAGCCGGTTCGCCGCCGTGCAGTTTAACGATGTCCATCGTACCCATCGCCAGACCTGCGCCGTTAACCATACAACCGATGTTACCGTCCAGCGCAACGTAGTTCAGTTCCCACTGTGCAGCCTGTGCTTCACGCGGATCTTCCTGCGACTGGTCACGCATTTCGCGCAGATCAGGCTGGCGGAACAGTGCGTTGCCGTCAGCGCCCAGTTTGCCGTCGAGGCAAATCAGATCGCCCTGTTTGGTGATGACCAGCGGGTTGATTTCGATCAACGCCAGGTCGCGCTCCAGGAAAATGGTCGCCAGGCCCATGAAGATTTTGGTGAACTGCTGAACCAGTTTACCTTCCAGACCCAGTTTGAACGCCAGCTCGCGTCCCTGATACGGCATCGGGCCAGTCAGCGGATCAAGCGCAACTTTATGGATCAGGTGCGGAGTTTCTTCCGCCACTTTTTCGATTTCCACGCCGCCTTCGGTGGAGGCCATAAAGACCACACGACGGGAACTACGGTCAACAACGGCACCGAGATACAGCTCTTTAGCGATATCGGTCGCTGCTTCAACCAGAATCTGGTTAACCGGTTGGCCATTGGCATCTGTTTGATACGTTACCAGACGCTTGCCCAGCCAGTTTTCTGCAAAAGCACGGATGTCTTCTTTGCTGTTTACAACTTTCACACCGCCCGCTTTACCGCGGCCACCAGCGTGAACCTGACATTTCACTACCCACGGACCGGCACCGATTTTTGAAGCGGCTTCTTCTGCTTCGCGCGGAGTAGTACAGGCATAACCCACCGGTGCTGGTAAGCCATAGCGGGCAAAAAGTTGTTTTGCCTGATATTCATGTAAGTTCATGTGTTCTGTCCATCCTTCAGTAATCGTTATCTTTTAAACCGTAGACCGAATATTTCGTATCGCTTCCGGGCATTGTCGGTCACCCGTAGGCCTGATAAGACACGTTAAACGTCACATCAGGCATCGCTTGTCGGATGCGGCGCTTGCGCCTTATCCGACCTACATTGGTGGTCCCCGTAGGCCTGATAAGACACGTTAACCGTCACATCAGGCATCGCTTGTCGGATGCGGCGCTAGCGCCTTATCCGACCTACATTGGTGGTCCCGTAGGCCTGATAAGACGCGTCAGCGTCGCATCAGGCTTCAATTGCCGGAGAAGGCGATAATGCCTTATCCGGTCTACAGTGCAGGTGAAACTTAAACTACTACACGTCCAGCAGCAGACGCGTCGGATCTTCCAGCAACTCTTTGATCGTTACCAGGAAGCCCACGGATTCGCGACCATCGATCAGACGGTGATCGTAGGACAGCGCCAGGTACATCATCGGCAGGATCTCAACTTGACCATTCACCGCCATCGGACGATCTTTGATAGCGTGCATACCCAGAATTGCGCTCTGCGGCGGGTTGATGATCGGCGTAGACATCAGGGAACCGAACACACCACCGTTGGTGATGGTGAAGTTACCACCGGTCAGATCTTCAACGGTCAGCTTGCCGTCACGGCCTTTGACTGCCAGCTCTTTGATTTTCTTCTCGATGTCTGCCATGCCGAGGGTATCGACATCACGCAGAACCGGCGTCACCAGGCCGCGCGGCGTAGAAACCGCCATGCTGACGTCGAAATAGTTGTGGTAAACCACGTCATCGCCGTCGATAGAAGCGTTCACTTCCGGGTAACGTTTCAGGGCTTCAACCACCGCTTTCACGTAGAAGGACATAAAGCCCAGACGGATGCCGTGGCGTTTTTCAAACGCTTCACCGTACTGCTTACGCAGATCCATAATCGGCTTCATGTTGACTTCGTTGAACGTGGTCAGCATGGCGGTGGAGTTTTTCGCTTCCAGCAGACGCTCTGCCACACGCTTACGCAGGCGAGTCATCGGGACACGTTTTTCACTACGTGCAGCCAGAGCCGGTTGCGCCGCCGGAGCAGCCGCTGCCGGAGCAGACTCTTTCGCCGGGGCTTTCGCCAGATGTTTTTCCACATCTTCACGAGTCAGACGACCACCCACACCAGTGCCTTTAATGGCGCTGGCGTCGAGATTGTGTTCAGCCAGCAGGCGACGGATCGCCGGGCTTAACGCATCGTTGTTTTGCTCTTCCAGAGACGCCTGCTGGCGTTGCGCCGGAGTGGACGCTTTCTCTTCAGATTTGGCGCTGGTTTCTTTACCGGCGCTGTTGCCTTCACGCAGGCGACCAAGGATCTGACGAGACGTTACCGTTGTACCTTCATCTTCCAGAACCGCATCCAGAATGCCGTCTGCTGATGCCGGTACTTCCAGTACCACTTTGTCAGTTTCGATTTCTACCAGCACTTCATCACGTACGACTGCGTCGCCGGGTTTTTTATGCCAGGTTGCGACGGTGGCATCGGCTACGGATTCAGGCAGGTCAGGGACCAGAATATCTACGCTACTCATTGTGTATCCTTTATTTATTCGACGTTCAGCGCGTCATTAACCAGATCTTGTTGCTGTTTCTGGTGAACGGACATATACCCTACCGCCGGAGAGGCGGAGGCCGGGCGGCCTGCATAACGCAGAGAAGCCCCAAACGGAATCACTTCACGGAAATGATGCTGGCTGCAGTACCATGCGCCCTGGTTGAGCGGCTCTTCCTGGCACCAGACAAAATCCTTGACGTGAGCAAACTGCTGCAACACTTCCTGCATCGCTTTATGCGGGAACGGGTAGAGTTGCTCGATACGCACAATGGCGACATCGTGTTGATTGTTCTTACGACGTTGTTCCAGCAGGTCGTAATAAACCTTACCAGAACACATCACTACGCGCTTCACACCCTTCGGATCAAGCTCGTCGATTTCACCGATGGCTGGCAGGAAGGTGCCGTTCGCCAGTTCTTCGAGGCTGGAAACCGCCAGCGGATGACGCAGCAGGGATTTCGGCGACATCACGACCAGCGGACGACGCATCCCGCGCAGCGCCTGACGACGCAGCATGTGGTAAACCTGTGCCGGGGTAGACGGTACGCACACCTGCATGTTTTGCTCAGCACAAAGTTGCAGATAACGTTCCAGACGCGCGGAGGAGTGCTCCGGCCCCTGCCCTTCATAACCGTGCGGCAGCAACATCACCAGACCACACATCCGGCCCCATTTCTGTTCGCCAGAGGAGATGAACTGGTCGATAACCACCTGCGCACCGTTGGCGAAGTCACCGAACTGCGCTTCCCAGATAGTCAGAGTGCGTGGTTCTGCGGTGGCATAACCGTATTCAAACGCCAGCACTGCTTCTTCAGACAGTACGGAGTCCCAGACACGGAACGCGCCCTGGCCGTTATGGATGTGTTGCAGCGGCGTGTAAGTGGAACCGTTAGACTGGTTGTGGATCACCGCGTGGCGGTGGAAGAAGGTACCGCGACCGGAGTCTTCACCCGACAGGCGAACCGGAATGCCTTCGTCAACCAGCGTGGCGTAAGCGAGGTTTTCCGCGCCGCCCCAGTCGAACAGTTTCTCACCGGCAGCCATCGCCTGGCGATCGCCATAAATTTTGGCAACGCGAGACTGCATTTCAACCGCTTCCGGCACCGTGCTGATGCGTTTAGCCAGTTCCTGCAGGCGCTTCATCTCAACTTTGTTCGGGTACTCTTCGTCCCATTCGTGGTTGAGATACGGCGACCAGGTGAAAGAGTGCATGTTCATCGGACGCCACTCTGCCACTACGCAATCGCCAGCATCCAGCGCATCGCGGTACAGGTTAACCATCTCGGTGGCATCTTCCAGCGTCGCCACTTTTTCCTGCTCCAGCTTGTCAGCATAGATTTTGCGCGGCGTCGGATGTTTTTTGATTTTCTGATACATCAGCGGCTGGGTTGCGCTCGGCTCGTCGGCTTCGTTGTGGCCGTGACGGCGGTAGCACACCAGGTCGATGAAGACATCACGTTTAAAGGTGTTACGGAAATCGAGCGCCAGACGGGTCACAAAGGCAACGGCTTCCGGATCATCCGCGTTAACGTGGAAAATCGGTGCCTGAACCATCTTACCGATATCAGTACAGTACGGTGTAGAACGAGCATCCAGCGGATTAGAGGTGGTGAAACCAACCTGGTTGTTGATAACGATACGTACCGTACCGCCAACTTCATAACCACGCGCTTTCGACATGTTCAGAGTTTCCTGAACCACACCCTGCCCGGTCACTGCGGCGTCACCGTGGATGGTGATTGGCAGCACTTTGTTGCTGCTCGGCTCATCAAGTCTGTCCAGACGGGCACGAACAGAACCGATAACTACCGGGCTTACAATCTCAAGGTGAGACGGGTTAAACGCCAGCGCCAGGTGCACCAGGCCGCCATCGGTCTGGAAGTCAGACGAGAAGCCCATGTGGTATTTCACGTCACCCGTGCCGAGGTGTTCTTTATGTTTACCGGCGAACTCGTCGAACAAGTCTTGCGGTTTTTTACCCAGCACGTTCACCAGCACGTTCAGACGACCACGGTGCGCCATCCCGAGAACCACTTCGCGGGTGCCGCTGTTGCCAGCGTGGCGGATCATCTCTTTAAGCATCGGGATTAACGCGTCACCGCCTTCCAGCGAGAAGCGTTTTGCGCCAGGGAATTTTGCGCCGAGGTAACGTTCAAGGCCTTCAGCGGCGGTCAGTTCGCTTAAGAAGCGTTTTTTCTCTTCGCTATTGAAAGTCGCGCGACCAGACTCGATACGCTGTTGGATCCAGCGTTTTTCTTCGGTGCTGGTGATGTGCATATACTCGGCACCAATCGGGCCGCAGTAGGTTTGCTTGAGGGCTTCCAGCAGCTCGCCGAGTTTCATGGTTTCTTTGCCGCTGGCAAATGAACCGACGTTGAAGGTCTCCTGGAAGTCTGCTTCGGTCAGATCGTGGAAAGACGGATCCAGATCGGCCACTTTATCTTGCTGCCACAGTCCCAGCGGATCGAGATTCGCATGCTGGTGACCACGGAAGCGGTATGCGTTAATGAGCTGCAGGACTTTTACCTGCTTCACATTGGTGTCAGGGTCGGAGATCGTTGAAGAGTAACGTGAAGCGTCTTTCGCCAGGCGGCGGAAATATTCACGCGTTTGAGAGTGGAATTGATCCGGTTTGACTCCCGTACCAGGTAACTGCTGGAACGTCGAACGCCAGTTAGCGTCAACCGAGTCAGGATCGGTTAAGAAGTCTTCATAGAGCTGTTCTATCCAGCTCTGGTTTGCGCCAGAGAGGTAAGAAGAGTCCAACCAGGCTTTCAAAGCGCTGTTCTGCATCGTGATCCCTTAAGCATCTTTTTTATGCTTACTTCGCCGTGGATACTACCACGCACAGTGATGTGCGTGCCGGGGTTCACTTGCGAGCTCTTGTCTACGTAGTGGCTCGCGAAGGAACCTTTAAAAACTGTCTTAGTGTCAGGGGCAGTTTTTAAAGATTTCCTGAATAGCCGGGGGATTTCCCCGGCATCAACATTTAATTACGCATTACGTTGCAACAACATCGACTTGATATGGCCGATGGCGCGCGTCGGGTTCAGCCCCTTCGGACATACACTGACGCAGTTCATGATGCTGTGACAGCGGAATACACTGAATGCATCGCTCAAACCGTCGAGGCGGCTGTCAGTCTCGGTATCACGGCTATCGATCAGGAAACGATATGCCGCTAACAAGCCTGCCGGGCCGATAAACTTATCGGGATTCCACCAGAAAGACGGACAAGAGGTTGAACAACATGCGCAGAGAATACATTCATACAGCCCGTCGAGTTTTTCGCGCTGCTCTGGCATCTGTAAATGCTCGCGAGCTGGCGGATTTTGTCCATTATTCAACAGGTAAGGCTTAATTTTCTCATATTGCGCATAGAATTGTCCCATGTCTACCACCAAATCGCGGATCACCGGTAAACCTGGCAGCGGGCGAATCACAATCTTCTTGCCCGGCTGGTTGAGTGCCGAAATCGGGGTAATACAGGCCAGACCATTCTTGCCGTTCATGTTCAGACCGTCGGAACCGCACACACCTTCACGGCAGGAGCGGCGGAACGACAGGCTGGGATCTTTCTCTTTCAGCTGGATAAGCGCATCCAGCAACATCATGTCGCGACCTTCTTCCGCTTCCAGGGTGTAATCCTGCATACGCGGAGCATCATCAACATCCGGGTTATAGCGATAAATTGAAAACTCGAGTCTCATTTTCCTGTCTCCGCATTAGTAAGTACGAATCTTCGGCGGGAATGCCGGGCGCAGTTTCGGTTCCATGTTGACGCTTCGGCGCGTCATGGATTCCGACTCTGGCAGATACAGGGAGTGGCACAGCCAGTTTTCATCATCACGATCCGGGAAGTCGAAGCGGCTATGCGCGCCACGGCTTTCGGTACGGAAGTTGGCAGAAACAGCCGTTGCATACGCCGTTTCCATCAGGTTATCCAGTTCCAGGCACTCAACGCGCTGGGTGTTGAACTCGCTGGAAGTGTCATCCAGACGGGCATTTTTCAGACGCTCGCGGATAACTTTCAACTGCTCAAGCCCTTTCGCCATCGCATCACCTTCACGGAAGACCGAGAAGTTATGCTGCATACATTCTTGCAGCGCTTTACGAATCGCCACCGGATCTTCACCGTTACGATTATTGTTCCAGCGGTTCAGACGATCCAGAGATGCTTCAACATCAGACTCGCTGGCATCGCGCAATGCGCCCTGCTCGGCGATAGACTCTTGCAGATGCAGACCCGCTGCGCGACCAAAGACCACCAGGTCCAGCAGCGAGTTGCCGCCCAGACGGTTAGCGCCGTGTACCGATACACAAGCGATTTCACCAACGGCAAACAGCCCCGGAACAACCACATCTTCGCCTTTCTCGTTCACCGTCAGCGCCTGACCGGTCACTTTGGTCGGAATACCACCCATCATGTAGTGACAGGTTGGGATAACCGGAATCGGCTCTTTCACCGGATCAACGTGAGCGAAGGTACGGGAGAGTTCCAGAATACCCGGCAGACGGGATTCGAGAACTTCTTTACCCAGGTGGTCGAGTTTCAGTTTCGCATGTGGCCCCCACGGACCATCACAGCCGCGACCTTCACGGATTTCAATCATGATGGAACGCGCCACCACGTCACGGCCCGCCAGGTCTTTGGCGTTCGGCGCATAACGCTCCATAAAGCGTTCGCCATGTTTGTTCAGCAGATAACCGCCTTCACCACGGCAACCTTCGGTGACCAGTACGCCCGCACCGGCAATACCGGTCGGGTGGAACTGCCACATTTCCATATCCTGCACCGGTACGCCTGCGCGGATAGCCATGCCGACGCCGTCGCCAGTGTTAATGTGGGCGTTAGTGGTGGACTGATAAATACGCCCTGCCCCGCCAGTCGCCAGCACGGTAGCGCGGGCTTTGAAATAAACCACTTCACCAGTTTCGATGCACAGTGCAGTACAACCCACCACCGCGCCATCCTGGTTTTTCACCAGATCCAGCGCATACCACTCGGAGAAAATAGTGGTGTGGTTTTTCAGGTTCTGCTGATAAAGGGTATGCAACAGTGCGTGACCGGTACGGTCAGCTGCTGCCGCAGTGCGTGCCGCCTGCTCGCCGCCGAAGTTTTTCGACTGACCGCCAAACGGACGTTGATAGATACGACCATCATCAAGACGCGAGAACGGCAGGCCCATGTGTTCGAGTTCCAGAATCGCTTCCGGCCCGGTTTTACACATATATTCAATCGCGTCCTGGTCACCGATATAGTCCGAACCTTTTACGGTGTCGTACATATGCCATTCCCAGTTATCTTCATGGGTATTACCCAGCGCAACGGTAATGCCGCCTTGCGCAGAAACGGTATGGGAACGGGTCGGGAAGACTTTAGAGAGCAGCGCACAGGTTTGACCGCTCTGGGAAATTTGCAGCGCCGCGCGCATACCTGCGCCACCGGCACCAATCACAACTGCATCAAATTCTCTGACTGGCAATTTCATCACACACCCCACACCACAACGAATCCATAAATCACGTAAACCACCAGAGCAACGACAATCACCAGTTGCAGCATCAGGCGCAAGGCCAGCGGTTTAACGTAGTCGGTCAACACCTGCCACATGCCGATCCAGGCATGGATCAAGATAGAAAACAGCGCCAGCAGGGTGAACACTTTGGTGAACGCAGAGGCGAAGAAACCGATCCAGACTTCATATGTCAGCTCGCCACTGGTAGCGAAAAAACCGACCATATAAATGATGTAGAGCGTCAGGACGATAGCGGTAGCGCGAACGAGGATGAAATCATGTACGCCATTGCGTCCTAATGCGGAGGCGTTGCTTACCATACGAGGACTCCTGCGAGAAGTGAAAGCACGACAGTAATAACAAAGGAGATTTTGGCGGAGCGTTTACCCGCTTCGAATGTTTCTTCCAGATAGCCAAAATCCATCATCATGTGGCGAATACCTACGACGACGTGATACGCCAGAGCGGTAAGGATGCCCCACATGATAAATTTGACGAAGAAGCTGCCCATAATCGCGGAAGCTTGCTCGAAACCTTCAGGGGAAGAGAGGCTGGTACCCAGAAGCCACAGCAGGATGCCCACTGCAACAAAGGTGATCACACCGGAAACGCGATGGAGAATGGACGCTATCGCCGTGATGGGGAACCGGATGGTCTGTAGGTCCAGATTAACAGGTCTTTGTTTTTTCACATTTCTTATCATGAATAACGCCCACATGCTGTTCTTATTATTCCCTGGGGACTACGGGCACAGAGGTTAACTTTCTGTTACCTGGAGACGTCGGGATTTCCTTCCTCCGGTCTGCTTGCGGGTCAGACAGCGTCCTTTCTATAACTGCGCGTCATGCAAAACACTGCTTCCAGATGCGAAAACGACACGTTACAACGCTGGGTGGCTCGGGATTGCAGGGTGTTCCGGAGACCTGGCGGCAGTATAGGCTGTTCACAAAATCATTACAATTAACCTACATATAGTTTGTCGGGTTTTATCCTGAACAGTGATCCAGGTCACGATAACAACATTTATTTAATTTTTAATCATCTAATTTGACAATCATTCAACAAAGTTGTTACAAACATTACCAGGAAAAGCATATAATGCGTAAAAGTTATGAAGTCGGTATTTCACCTAAGATTAACTTATGTAACAGTGTGGAAGTATTGACCAATTCATTCGGGACAGTTATTAGTGGTAGACAAGTTTAATAATTCGGATTGCTAAGTACTTGATTCGCCATTTATTCGTCATCAATGGATCCTTTACCTGCAAGCGCCCAGAGCTCTGTACCCAGGTTTTCCCCTCTTTCACAGAGCGGCGAGCCAAATAACAAACGGGTAAAGCCAGGTTGATGTGCGAAGGCAAATTTAAGTTCCGGCAGTCTTACGTAATAAGGCGCTAAGGAGACCTTAAATGGCTGATACAAAAGCAAAACTCACCCTCAACGGGGACACAGCTGTTGAACTGGATGTGCTGAAAGGCACGCTGGGTCAAGATGTTATTGATATCCGTACTCTCGGTTCAAAAGGTGTGTTCACCTTTGACCCAGGCTTCACTTCAACCGCATCCTGCGAATCTAAAATTACTTTTATTGATGGTGATGAAGGTATTTTGCTGCACCGCGGTTTCCCGATCGATCAGCTGGCGACCGATTCTAACTACCTGGAAGTTTGTTACATCCTGCTGAATGGTGAAAAACCGACTCAGGAACAGTATGACGAATTTAAAACTACGGTGACCCGTCATACCATGATCCACGAGCAGATTACCCGTCTGTTCCACGCTTTCCGTCGCGACTCACATCCAATGGCAGTCATGTGTGGTATTACCGGCGCGCTGGCGGCGTTCTATCACGACTCGCTGGATGTTAACAATCCTCGTCATCGTGAAATTGCCGCGTTCCGCCTGCTGTCGAAAATGCCGACCATGGCCGCGATGTGTTACAAGTATTCCATTGGTCAGCCATTTGTTTATCCGCGCAACGATCTCTCCTATGCCGGTAACTTCCTGAATATGATGTTCTCCACGCCGTGCGAACCGTATGAAGTTAATCCGATTCTGGAACGTGCTATGGACCGTATTCTGATCCTGCACGCTGACCATGAACAGAACGCCTCTACCTCCACCGTGCGTACCGCTGGCTCTTCGGGTGCGAACCCGTTTGCCTGTATCGCAGCAGGTATTGCTTCACTGTGGGGACCTGCGCACGGTGGTGCTAACGAAGCGGCGCTGAAAATGCTGGAAGAAATTAGCTCCGTTAAACACATTCCGGAATTTGTTCGTCGTGCGAAAGATAAAAATGATTCTTTCCGCCTGATGGGCTTCGGTCACCGCGTGTACAAAAATTACGACCCGCGCGCCACCGTAATGCGTGAAACCTGCCATGAAGTTCTGAAAGAGCTGGGCACCAAAGATGACCTGCTGGAAGTGGCTATGGAGCTGGAAAACATCGCGCTGAACGACCCGTACTTTATCGAGAAGAAACTGTACCCGAACGTCGATTTCTACTCTGGTATCATCCTGAAAGCGATGGGTATTCCGTCTTCCATGTTCACCGTCATTTTCGCAATGGCACGTACCGTTGGCTGGATCGCCCACTGGAGCGAAATGCACAGTGACGGTATGAAGATTGCCCGTCCGCGTCAGCTGTATACAGGATATGAAAAACGCGACTTTAAAAGCGATATCAAGCGTTAATGATTGATTGCTAAGCCGTTTACTTTCCGGACCCGCCTTTAATAGAGCGGGTTCTTTTTATATGGCTGAACATAATAAATTGTAAAAATTAAACCAGATACAAATACCCATTAATAAGGTGAGAAAATGTGACAAGTCACATACTGAGCAGAATGATAAGTTTATTTTTATACTTTCCTGCTGGTAGCATTGTTAACCCAATGAAAATTATGCATATCCATCCCACCCCATCCTTCATCTCATTAAACAATAAATTTATGCACTCAATTATTCCATTCTTTATATAACAAGATTTTTAATATTGTTAAATAAAACCAAATACATTCAACTGCCAGTTAATATATTCTTGCCACGCAACATTCTATCTCATTATTTAAAGGACTCCGTTATGTTTAAAGGACAAAAAACATTGGCCGCACTGGCCGTATCTCTGCTGTTCACAGCACCTGTTTATGCGGCTGATGAAGGATCCGGTGAAATTCACTTTAAAGGTGAAGTTATTGAAGCACCGTGTGAAATACATCAGGATGATATTGATAAAGAGGTTGAACTCGGTCAGGTGACCACCAGCCACATTAATCAGTCACATCACAGCGATGCCGTTGCTGTCGACCTGCGCTTAGTCAACTGTGATCTGGAAAACTCCAGCAACGGTTCCGGTGGCAAGATTTCTAAAGTTGCAGTCACCTTTGATAGCTCAGCGAAAACCACCGGCGCAGATCCGATTCTCAACAACACCAGCACGGGTGAAGCCACCGGCGTCGGCGTACGTTTAATGAATAAAGATCAAAGCAATATCGTTTTAGGCACCGCTACTCCAGATATCGACCTGGCTCCGACCTCCAGCGAACAAACGCTGAATTTCTTTGCCTGGATGGAACAAATTGATCAGGCTACACCTGTAACGCCAGGCGCAGTTACGGCGAATGCAACCTACGTGCTGGATTATAAATAAGTATTACTTTGGCGGCGCTATCGCCGCCTTTCATAAAATATTTATCAGGTATGGACACCGTGAATATTTATCGACTCTCTTTTGTATCCTGCCTGGTCGTGGCGATGCCTTGCGCATTGGCGGTCGAATTCAACCTTAATGTTCTCGATAAATCGATGCGCGACCGCATTGATATTTCATTATTAAAGGAAAAAGGAGTCATTGCTCCCGGTGAGTATTTTGTTAGCGTTGCGGTAAATAATAACCAAATCAGTAACAGGCAAAAGATTAACTGGCACAAAAATGACGATAAAACCATTCCGTGCATCAATGATTTACTGGTCGATAAATTTGGCTTAAAACCTGAAGTCCGTCAGTCGTTACCATTGATAAATCAGTGCGTCGATTTTAGCTCCCGACCTGAAATGCTCTTCAATTTCGATCAAGCCAATCAGCAACTAAATATCACCATTCCGCAAGCCTGGCTGGCGTGGCACTCAGAAAACTGGACCCCACCCTCCACATGGAAAGAAGGTGTCGCCGGTATCCTGATGGATTACAACTTGTTTGCCAGCAGCTACCGCCCACAGGACGGCAGCAGCAGCACTAACCTGAACGCCTACGGTACCACCGGAATTAACGCCGGGGCATGGCGCTTACGTAGTGATTATCAGTTGAATCAGACTGATAGCGATGATAACCATGAACAGTCAGGCGGGATATCGCGCACCTATCTTTTTCGTCCATTACCGCAATTAGGCTCTAAATTAACCCTCGGCGAAACGGATTTTAGTTCCAATATTTTCGACGGTTTTTCTTATACCGGCGCGGCACTGGCAAGTGACGAGCGAATGTTGCCATGGGAACTACGCGGCTACGCCCCACAAATTAGCGGTATTGCACAGACCAATGCCACGGTGACGATCAGTCAATCAGGCCGCGTCATTTACCAGAAAAAAGTCCCACCAGGCCCATTTATCATTGACGACCTTAATCAGTCTGTTCAGGGCACACTGGATGTCAAAGTGACGGAAGAAGATGGTCGGGTGAACAATTTCCAGGTTTCGGCAGCATCGACGCCCTTCCTGACTCGTCAGGGACAGGTTCGCTATAAACTGGCCGCGGGTCAGCCACGGCCCTCCATGTCACATCAAACTGAAAATGAAACCTTTTTTAGCAATGAAGTTTCCTGGGGGATGCTGTCAAACACCTCGCTGTACGGCGGCCTGCTGCTTTCTGGTGATGACTACCATTCTGCCGCAATGGGTATTGGGCAAAATATGCTGTGGCTTGGTGCGCTGTCGTTTGATGTCACGTGGGCCAGTAGCCATTTTGATACTCAGCAGGACGAGCGGGGCTTAAGCTACCGTTTTAATTACAGCAAACAAGTGAATGCCACTAACAGCACGATTTCCCTCGCCGCTTATCGTTTCTCCGATCGTCATTTTCACAGCTACGCCAACTATCTGGATCACAAATACAACGACAGCGATGCGCAGGACGAAAAACAGACGATCAGCTTATCTGTGGGCCAACCGATTACCCCACTAAACCTCAATCTTTACGCCAACCTGCTACATCAAACCTGGTGGAATGCAGACGCCTCCACGACCGCCAACATCACAGCCGGTTTTAATGTTGATATTGGTGACTGGAGAGATATCTCTATTTCGACGTCATTCAATACAACCCATTACGAAGATAAAGATCGCGACAACCAGATTTACCTGTCGATTTCGCTCCCCTTCGGTAATGGTGGTCGGGTTGGTTATGACATGCAAAACAGTAGCCACAGCACCACACACCGCATGTCGTGGAACGATACGCTGGATGAACGTAATAGCTGGGGCATGTCTGCCGGACTGCAATCCGACCGTCCTGACAATGGAGCCCAGGTGAGCGGTAACTATCAGCACCTGAGTTCAGCGGGTGAGTGGGATATTTCTGGTACCTATGCCGCCAATGATTACAGTTCCGTCAGCAGCAGCTGGAGCGGTTCTTTCACCGCAACCCAATATGGTGCAGCGTTTCATCGCCGCAGCTCCACCAATGAACCTCGCCTGATGGTCAGCACCGATGGCGTGGCAGATATTCCGGTTCAGGGCAATCTCGACTACACCAACCATTTTGGCATTGCGGTGGTGCCGTTGATTTCCAGTTATCAGCCTTCCACCGTGGCGGTGAACATGAATGAATTACCCGACGGCGTAACAGTTACAGAAAACGTTATCAAAGAAACGTGGATTGAAGGCGCGATAGGTTACAAATCACTGGCTTCCCGTTCCGGTAAAGACGTTAACGTCATCATTCGCAACGCCAGCGGTCAGTTTCCTCCCCTCGGAGCGGATATCCGCCAGGATGACAGCGGCATTAGCGTGGGGATGGTTGGCGAGGAAGGACATGCCTGGTTAAGCGGAGTCGCTGAAAATCAAAAGTTTACCGTGGTCTGGGGTGATAGCCAGCATTGCTCGCTCCATCTTCCTGAACATATGGAAGACACCGCAAATCGCCTGATTTTACCTTGTCATTAATTAAGGAAATGAAAATGACATTTATGAAAGGACTACCCCTTTTGTTGTTGGTTGCCAGTCTGTGCAGCCACGCTGCACTACAACCCGATCGCACTCGTATTGTGTTTAACGCTAATGATAAAGCTACCAGTCTGCGGGTGGATAATCGTAGCGATAAACTCCCCTACCTCGCTTATTCCTGGCTCGAAAATGAAAAAGGGGAGAAAAGCGATGATCTTCTGGTCGCCCTGCCGCCGATACAACGTCTGGAACCGAAAGCAACAACGCAGGTACGGATAGTAAAGCAAGCCTCGACCACAAAATTACCGGGCGATCGCGAAACGCTATTTTTCTACAATATGCGTGAAATTCCTCCCGCCCCGGAAAAAAACAGCGACCATGCCGTTCTGCAAGTCGCCATTCAGAGTCGTATCAAGGTGTTCTGGCGACCGGCTGCATTACGCAAGAAAGCAGGAGAAAAGGTCGAACTGCAGTTACAGGTCAGCCAGCAGGGCAACCAACTGACACTGAAAAATCCTACCGCGTATTATCTGACCATTGCCTACCTGGGACGAAATGAAAAAGGCGTTCTCCCCGGCTTCAAAACCGTGATGGTTGCGCCTTTTAGTACGGTCAACACAAACACCGGAAGCTATAGCGGCAGCCAGTTCTATCTCGGTTATATGGATGATTACGGCGCGTTACGCATGACGATGCTCAACTGCAGCGGACAATGCCATTTACAAGCCGTGGAGGCGAAGAAATGAGTGCTGGCAAGGGAGTGTTGCTCGTCATCTGTCTGTTATTTCTGCCGTTGAAGTCTGCGCTTGCCCTGAACTGCTACTTTGGTTCATCCGGTGGCTCGGTAGAAAAATCAGAAGCGATTCAACCTTTTGCTGTACCAGGCAATGCCAAACTCGGCGATAAGATTTGGGAATCTGACGATATTAAAATTCCCGTCTATTGTGACAACAATACCAACGGCAATTTTGAAAGTGAGCATGTTTATGCCTGGGTAAACCCCTACCCGGGGGTGCAGGATCGCTATTATCAACTCGGCGTAACTTACAATGGCGTTGATTATGACGCCAACCAGGGAAAAAGCCGCATCGACACTAACCAGTGTATTGACAGTAAGAACATTGACATTTATACCCCTGAGCAGATTATCGCGATGGGATGGCAGAACAAAATTTGCTCGGGTGATCCCGCTAATATTCACATGTCGCGTACCTTTCTCGCTCGCATGCGGTTATACGTCAAAATACGAGAAATGCCGCCGCATGATTATCAAAGTACGCTTAGCGACTATATCGTCGTGCAATTTGACGGTGCCGGTAGCGTTAACGAAGACCCTACTGCCCAAAACCTGAAATATCATATTACTGGTCTGGAAAACATTCGCGTGCTGGATTGCAGCGTCAATTTTTCCATTTCACCGGAAACACAGGTGATTGATTTTGGTAAATTTAATTTGCTGGATATTCGTCGCCACACAATGTCGAAAACATTCAGTATTAAGACGACAAAATCACAAAATGACCAATGCACCGACGGATTTAAAGTCAGTTCCTCCTTTTATACCGAAGAAACGTTGGTTGAAGAAGATAAAGCATTGTTGATTGGTAATGGTCTGAAGCTACGTTTGCTGGATGAAAACGCCTCGCCTTATACCTTCAATAAATATGCTGAATACGCCGATTTCACCAGCGACATGTTGGTCTACGAAAAAACCTATACAGCTGAACTTTCGTCCATTGCAGGTACCCCCATCGAGGCTGGGCCCTTCGATACAGTGGTGCTTTTTAAAATTAACTATAACTGATTTGCCATGATGCCCTTTGCAGCCGGAAAGGGCATCTCTTTCAGAAAATTGCTGATTTTCCCCTTTTCCTTGATTGCTGTTATTTTTTCCTGGCCCGGCTTTCTTTATGCTGTATCGATACACCAAAGAGAAAATAATGAGGGAGCGAAGGATGCCAGTTTTGCAGTGGGGAATGTTATGTGTGCTATCACTTCTCCTTTCTATTGGTTTCCTCGCGGTACATCTCCCGGCGGCGCTATTACTTGGGCCGATGATCGCCGGGATCATCTTCAGTATGCGCGGAATTACTCTGCAACTTCCCCGCTCCGCTTTTCTCGCCGCCCAGGCCATTCTTGGCTGCATGATTGCGCAAAACCTCACTGGTTCGATTCTCACCACGCTGGCCGCCAACTGGCCGATCGTGCTTGCTATTTTACTGGTGACGCTGCTTTCCAGCGCCATCGTGGGTTGGTTATTGGTGCGCTATAGCTCACTGCCTGGAAATACCGGTGCCTGGGGTTCTTCTCCAGGCGGCGCAGCGGCAATGGTCGCTATGGCGCAAGATTACGGCGCAGATATTCGCCTGGTGGCGTTTATGCAATATCTGCGAGTGCTGTTCGTCGCGGGGGCCGCTGTTCTGGTCACCCGCATGATGCTGGGTGATAACGCTGAAGCGGTTAACCAGCAAATCGTCTGGTTCCCGCCAGTGAGCATTAATCTCCTGCTTACGATTTTGCTCGCAGTCGTTGCCGGTACGGCGGGATGCATGCTGCGTCTTCCTTCCGGCACGATGCTCATCCCGATGCTGGCGGGCGCAGTGCTCCAGTCTGGTCAGCTCATCACCATCGAACTACCGGAATGGCTGCTGGCGATGGCGTATATGGCAATTGGCTGGCGGATTGGTCTTGGTTTCGATAAACAAATCTTACTGCGGGCACTACGCCCACTACCGCAAATCCTGCTGTCGATTTTTGCTCTGCTGGCTATTTGTGCGGGTATGGCGTGGGGGCTGACCCGGTTTATGCACATTGATTTTATGACTGCCTACCTCGCCACCAGTCCCGGCGGGCTTGATACCGTGGCGGTCATCGCCGCAGGGAGCAATGCCGATATGGCGCTTATTATGGCGATGCAAACCCTGCGCCTGTTCAGTATTTTGCTGACGGGGCCAGCCATTGCGCGGTTTATTTCAACCTATGCGCCGAAGCGGTCGGCCTAGTGCTGGCAGCCAGGGCACCAGTAAAACGGGCGAGATGACAGCGTGGTTTTCTCAATGATGCTGCCACAGCGTTCGCACGGTTCGCCATCACGATGAAAAACCTTAAAGCGAAACAGCGCCCCATGATGCTTATTCTCATCCACCTGCCCCCGCGTAGCGTAAGAAAACCGAGGAATCTCCAGTAACGCGTGTGCGAGTGCATCCAGTTGCGCCGCATTGAGATCTTTCGCTTTATGATTTCCAGTCAACCCAACCTGCCAGAGGATCTCCACCCGCAAATAATTGCCAAGCCCAGCCAGAAACGCCTGATCGAGCAGTAATCCTGCAAACTGACGGTTACGAAAGCGCGGTGACAATAACCGTTCCTTTACCACCTCCGGCGTCAGATTCGGATCCAGCACATCGGGACCAACGCGTTGTAAAAACGGATGCGTGGTCAGTTGTTCCGGCCTCAACATCTCAATATCCGAGGCGCTATAAAGCAGAATGGTTTTGTCAGCCGTTTGCAGTTTTACCCGCAATACTCGCGTGGTCTGCGGCTCTTCGCCGGTATCAACCACGCGCCAGACGCCGTAAAGCTGATTATGGCTGTAGAGCGTTAAGTCGTTGGAAAAATGAGTTAACAACGCCTTACCACGCGTTTCCACATGGGTAACGTGTTGACCGATAAGTTGTGATTGATAAGTTTTTAACTGCGGGAAGGCAAACCAGACATCAGTTAGTGGTTTGCCTTTGATCGCCGCCTCCAGGTTATCCGCTGCACGGCGGATCTCCGGGCCTTCAGGCATGGTGATATCCTTTTTTCATTCTTTATTAATCGGGGTTATGCTGCGACAACAATCTCCTTTTCGGCAAATGTAGAGCGTAGTCGGCGGGCGAACGCCAGTGCGTGCTCGCCGTCGCCATGCAGGCAGACTGTTTGCGCCGTGACCGTTGCCCATTCGCCGGTGATACTTTTGACTCTGCCGTGTTGCACCATCTCTAGCGTTTGCGCCAGCGCCTGTTCTTCGTTTTCAATCAACGCGACTGGCTGACTTCGCGGCACCAGCGAGCCGTCAGCCTGATAACCGCGATCGGCAAACACTTCCTCGCGCGTTGTCAGGCCATATTGCTTGCCTGCACGAATCAGCTCGCTTCCTGCCAGCCCAACGAGAATCAATGCCGGATCGCAAGCGTATACCGCTCTGGCGATGGCGTCTGCCAGTTGTGCTTCTTTCGCCGCCTGGTTGTACAACATGCCGTGCGGTTTGACATGACGCATTACGCCGCCTTGCGCACGGGCAATCGTTGCCAGCGCGCCAATTTGATACAGCGTCTGGGCGTAAACGGTTTCTGGCGGCAGCTGCATGGCGCTGCGACCAAAATTTTCCCTGTCGGGAAAACTCGGGTGAGCGCCAATCGCGACACCATTTTTTATTGCTTCACGCACGCAAGCCTGCATGATTTGCGCATCGCCTGCATGAAATCCACAGGCAATATTGGCAGAGGAAACCAGCGTTAATAGCTCTGCGTCGCTGGCGCAGCCTTCGCCCAGATCGGCGTTCAGGTCAATTTTCATTGTGCAGCCGCCACGCTAATTGTTCAAAATAACGTTGCTGATCTTGCCGCGTTTTCAGTGCCTCTTCCAGTGAACACTGGACAAAATGAATCGGCTGACCGAGCGGAATTTGCGCAAGATGGTACATATCAGCCTCAATGATGCAGGCAATACGCGGGTAACCACCGGTGGTCTGTGCGTCGTTCATCAACACAATCGGCTGCCCGTTATGTGGCACCTGCACCACGCCCGGTAACAAACCGTGAGATAACAGTTCGCGATCGGTGGTGCGTTTTAAAATTTGCCCCTGTAAGCGATAGCCCATGCGGTTACTTTGCGGGCTAAGCTGCCAGGGCGAACGCCAGAATGCATCCTGCGAGGCGCGATCGAACTCATGATATTCCGGCCCCGGCAAGGCGCGAATGCGGTTGCCCCACAGCAGCTGTTTAACGCCCTGCGCTTCCATAAAATCATGCTTCGATTTGCCAATCGGGAGTCGGTCACCATCCTTCAGTAAACGGCCTTCCAGCCCGCCAATCCCCACGTTGAGATCGGTGCTGCATGACCCCATTACCGGCGGAACATCAATACCACCCGCGACCGCCAGATAACTGCGCATCCCGTGCTGCGGGCGTTTAAGCGTTAAACGCTGGCCTGCTTTCATCGGCAATCGCCAGCCGGTCCAGACGGCATTATCATCCAGCCGCGCTTCGCAACCGGCACCCGTCAGAGCAAACCACCCATCAGTTTCGAACTCAACAGTTAACTGACCGAGCGTGATCTCCAGCGCGGGGGCATTGGCGTCATTACCCACCAGTAGGTTAGCAATGCGTAACGCGGGCATATCCAGTGCGCCGCAGTGGCTGATACCCGACTGGCGAAAACCGTGACGACCGCCATCCTGCACAGTGGTATACATGCCCGCACGAATAATCTTCAGCATACTCCCTCCTTCTGCGGTACAAAGCGCACGCTGTCTCCCGGACGTAATAAGATGGGTTCGTCACGCGCCGGATCAAACAGGCTGAGTGAGGTATGACCAATCAACTGCCAGCCACCCGGCGTTGCCAGCGGATAAACACCAGTCTGCGGCCCGCCGATCCCGACAGAACCTGCCGGAACGAGTAAGCGCGGTTCAGCGCGCCGTGGCGTGTGTAGTTGTTCCGGCAAACTCCCGAGATACGGGAAGCCCGGTTGAAAACCTAAAAACCAGACCACGTATTCCACGGAGGAGTGCAATTCAACAACCTGTTTTTCGCTCAACCCGCAATGCGCCGCGACCACCGCCAAATCCGGTCCGCCTGCACCACCGTAAACCACCGGAATTTCAATAAAGCGAGACTCAGGTTCCAGGGCCTCGCTCTCCTCCCACCAGCGTTGCAAACGCTCTATGGCATCCAGCGCCAGCGACTCAGGATTACGCAAAATCACCGTAATATTGTTCATGCCGGGAATGGCTTCAACCACATTCGGCATATCCACCAGACGCTGCGCCAGTCGCCAGATCCGTTTCTGGCTAGCCAGCGTCACCGGCGGTTCCAGTTCCAGCACTACCGCCGTTTCACCTATCAGATAACAACGCGCTCGTTGCACTTTCGATCCCTCTGATTATTCGTTATGCAGGATTAGGAATATCAATAAAGGTCACATCAAGATCGGTATTTTCATTCAGCCACTCGCTCAATGCGCGAATACCACCACGTTCAGTGGCATGGTGACCTGCAGCATAAAAATGCAATCCCTGCTCGCGGGCTGAATGAATGGTCTGTTCAGAAACTTCGCCAGTAATAAAAGCATCCACGCCAAAACGCGCGGCGCTATCGATAAAACTTTGCCCGCCGCCCGTGCACCAGGCGACGCGCTGGACCACCTCAGGTCCGGTATCGCCACACCATAACGGCTTACGTCCCAGACGCGCTTCAATCCAGGAAGCCAGCTCCAGTCCCGGCACAGGCATGGTCAGCTCTCCCCACGGCACCAACGGCTCAATTTCGCCCATGACCGTGATCCCCAGTAACGCCGCCAGCTGTGCGTTATTGCCCAGCTCAGGATGTGCGTCAAGCGGCAAATGCCAGCCATACAGGTTGATATCATTCGCCAGCAACGTTTTTAAACGGTTACGCTTCATTCCGCGAATGACCGGAGACTCTCCTTTCCAGAAGTAGCCATGATGCACAATGACCGCATCCGCGCCCAGACGCACTGCCTCATCGAGCAAAGCCTGGCTGGCGGTGACACCGGTAACAATTTTTTGCACCGTCTCTTTGCCTTCCACCTGCAAACCATTCGGCGCGTAATCACTAATCGCCGCGCTGTTCAGTTTTTCGTTAATCAGTTGTTCCAGTTCGGTGTTTTTCATCTTCGCGCCTTCCGTATTCTGATAGCTACACCGTTAACATAGCGTTACCTCGCCTGTTCGTCGATAGCCAATCTTTTGACATATTAAGAAACAAACCCGACGCCAAAAGACGCAAATTGTTTATATCATCACGCTTCAGCTAATGTATATTTATGCAATCAGACAGCATATTGCATAAATAATCAGATCTGTATCAAAGTTTTAACTTTAAGGAAACACAAGCACGCCGCGCAACTATTACGTGACGTTGCAGTCAATTGTGGAATTATCATGAATAAACACGCATCACAGCCGCGCGCTATTTACTATGTCGTTGCGCTGCAAATCTGGGAATATTTTAGCTTTTACGGCATGCGTGCCCTGCTGATTCTCTATCTCACCAATCAACTAAAATACAACGATACTCACGCCTACGAGTTATTTAGCGCCTACTGTTCGCTGGTGTATGTCACGCCAATCCTCGGTGGCTTTTTGGCGGATAAAGTTCTCGGCAATCGCATGGCGGTGATGCTGGGGGCGTTGTTGATGGCGATCGGTCATGTGGTGCTGGGTGCCAGTGAGATCCATCCGTCATTCCTCTATCTGTCCCTGGCGATTATCGTCTGCGGCTATGGCCTGTTTAAATCTAACGTAAGCTGTCTGCTCGGCGAGCTGTATGAGCCAACCGATCCGCGTCGTGATGGCGGTTTCTCGCTGATGTATGCGGCGGGTAACGTGGGGTCTATTATCGCACCTATCGCCTGTGGTTACGCCCAGGAAGAGTACAGCTGGGCGATGGGCTTTGGCCTGGCGGCGGTTGGCATGATCGCGGGTCTGGTCATTTTCTTATGTGGCAATCGTCATTTCACTCATACCCGCGGCGTTAACAAAAAAGTACTGCGTGCGACAAACTTTCTCCTGCCGAACTGGGGATGGCTGCTGGTTCTGCTGGTGGCAACGCCTGCACTGATTACCGTACTGTTCTGGAAAGAGTGGTCGGTATACGCCTTAATTGTCGCGACTATTATTGGCCTGGGTGTACTGGCAAAAATTTATCGCAAAGCAGAAAACCAGAAACAGCGGAAGGAGCTGGGGCTGATTGTGACGCTCACCTTCTTCAGTATGTTGTTCTGGGCCTTCGCACAACAGGGCGGTAGCTCGATTAGCCTTTATATCGACCGCTTCGTTAACCGCGATATGTTTGGTTATACCGTTCCGACCGCGATGTTCCAGTCGATTAATGCCTTCGCAGTTATGCTGTGCGGTGTGTTCCTGGCGTGGGTGGTAAAAGAGAGTGTCGCGGGTAATCGTACCGTGCGCATCTGGGGGAAATTTGCTCTTGGCCTTGGCCTGATGAGCGCCGGATTCTGCATTCTGACCTTAAGCGCCCGCTGGTCCGCAATGTATGGTCACTCTTCTCTGCCACTGATGGTATTAGGCCTGGCGGTGATGGGCTTTGCGGAACTGTTTATCGACCCGGTTGCCATGTCGCAAATTACGCGCATTGAAATCCCCGGTGTGACCGGCGTATTAACCGGCATCTACATGCTGCTTTCTGGCGCGATCGCGAACTATCTGGCGGGCGTGATTGCCGATCAGACATCGCAGGCTTCGTTTGATGCTTCCGGGGCGATCAACTACTCCATCAATGCATATATTGAAGTATTTGATCAAATTACCTGGGGCGCACTGGCGTGTGTAGGAGTGGTACTAATGATTTGGCTGTATCAGGCGCTGAAATTCAGAAACCGCGCGCTGGCGCTGGAGTCATAATAGGCCAGCACCATACCTGATAAAACGCTCGCTGCGTTTTATCAGGCTCCTTTCCTCGCTTCTTCGTACGCTGCCAGCGTTCGCAGCCTTGCCTCTTTGTGATCAACTATCGGTTGCGGATAATCCAGCATCACACCTGCTTTCTGCGCCCACTTCCACGGCTCATGCACCGCTTTCCCTGGTACATCGCGCAGCTCCGGTAACCATCGACGAATAAACTCGCCCTCACGGTCAAATTTCTCGCCCTGGGTTGTCGGGTTGAAAATACGAAAATACGGCGCTGCATCGGTTCCGGTTGAAGCGGCCCACTGCCAGCCACCGTTATTGGCTGCCAAATCACCATCAATCAGCTGCGACATGAAATATCGCTCGCCTTCGCGCCAGTCGATCAACAAATCTTTAACCAGAAAACTGGCTGTAATCATCCGTAGCCGGTTATGCATCCAGCCAGTGCTGTTAAGCTGACGCATGGCAGCATCGACAATCGGGTATCCCGTTTTGCCTTCCTGCCAGGCCTGTAAATGTGCGGGATTGCTCTGCCACTGCACACGATCCGTCCAGGCAATAAACGGACAATGTTTACACAACGAGGGGTAATACGTCATCAGATGACGGTAGAACTCGCGCCAGATCAGCTCACTAAGCCAGACACTACCGGCCCCACCGTCCAGCGCCTGCGGCTGTTCCGCCAACAAGCGATGCAAACACTGGCGAGGCGATAACCCGCCCGTTGCCAGGCTGGCGGACAAACGACTGGTGCCTTCCACTGCCGGAAAATCTCGTTGTTGCTCATATTCTCCGGCACCGTTCTGGCAAAACTGGCGTAATTGCGCAATCGCCGCTTTTTCTTCCACCGGGAAATGCGCAGTATCGAAAGACTGACGAGGATAATTCAGCGTAATGGATGGCGCGGGCTCTATCGATCCGCTACTACGAACTTTTGGCGCAGCGACACACTCCGGCATCCCTTCCCGCAGCCGTTTCAGCCAGGCATTCTTAAAAGGCGTAAAGACTTTGTACATCTCGTGATTACCGGTCATCACCGCGCCAGGCGGCAGGATCACGCTGTCATCAAATCCTTCACACACCACGTTACGCAGCGCTCTTTCAACTTCCACATCCCGCGCCCGCTCATTCACTTCATACTGATAGTTATAAAACAGGTGGGTAACGCTGTTTTCCGCGCACACCTGTTTAACTATTTCGACACTGGCGACAAAGTCATCCACTTCACGGAACAATAAAGGAATACCTTTTTCCGCAAGCGCTATTTGTAGCCCATTCAGTTGAGCATTGATAAGTTCAGCCTGACGCGGCGACATGTTATGCGTCGCCCACTGGCGTGGTGTAGCGATATATAACGCCAGCACGCGTGCAGACGAATTGCGGCAGGCGGCAGCCAGTGCGAGATTATCGTGCAGACGTAAATCCTGGCGAAACCAGACCAGATGGGTAATCATAAAACTCCTGAATGGCGCAAGTTAATCACACGCGGCCAAAGTTCGAAATAACGCTGCCCTGAAAGCCAGGCGTCAGGATAAAGCGCCATATAGTGTTTGATACGCATCAGCGGCGCAAGAAGTGGTTGCTCGCCACGGCGATAACTGTCGATAAGCGCCGCCAACTGCTGGCGTTCTGTGGAATCAATATGCGGGCGAAAATAACCCTGAACGTGCATCAAAACGTTGGTGTGATCGCGCGGGTTGGCGGGATGAGAAAGCAAAACAATTACGCGTTGGTAGTACTGGTTGTAAAAATCATCCAGATTTTGCCACTGGTGAATATCAGCCACGAACGGGCCAAGTTTGCGGTACTCCGGCTGAGAATGCGCCAGAAAGACGAGTTTATAGCGGCTGTGATAATCGAGAAGCGCCCCGCGCGTTAAGCCATGTTCTTTCAGTCGATGTAACTCATGAAGGGCGAAGATACGGATTAGGGTGCTGTCATCAAATCGTTGCTGATTCATTACTGCTCCTGAACGGTTTACAGGAGTAAGTGTAGACGTTGAGAAATGATATTTGTGAAGTTAATCCTGTTGTAGCAGGACAAATTTACGAAAGCCTGCTCCCCGCAAGGACTGACGTCAGGTAGTTTCTAACCATAGCTGCCCTTTCTATTCAAACGTGAAATCAATAAGCTCATCAGGGACATCGCAAACAATATGAAGACGGGTTTCTTCTCTGCCGTGACTCTTTTCACTAATTGCGTAACTGTCATGCTTGGGATTATTTAATTCTTTCAGCGGAAATTTTTCCTCGAAGGCTTTATTTAGCCGCCCCTGGTTTCCTTTTACAGCGAATAAATAATCACCTCCCTGTTTTTGTATCTTCTCTGCAATATCTTTCTGGCAACCCATCGCATCGGTTGTGATGATTTTTCCTTTAATATCCAGCATGTTAAGAAGTTCTGGGATAGCTGTAATCTCATTAGATTTCTCATCCGTCTTGATCTGTCCGATGACCAGACTGTGCATTGTTGAGAACGCACTAATGACATGAATCGCTCCCCTGCGGCGACTCTTGTCATAAGAGTGCCGGAGCGTTTTTCCATCAATTGCAATGACGTCTTTATCATCTGAAGAATGGCAGTCACGCATCCAGTTAATAAAGCACTCGTGAAATTTTGCAGGACTGATACAGGATACAACTCTGGCAATGGTATCGTGAACAGGAATGCCATTTTCAAAATCACCATATTGCTTCAAAAAATCGAGATGTGTTTCCCCAAAATCCTCTATATCTTCCCAACCCTCTGCACCAGAAATAACGGCACAAATAGTCAACAGTAGAATATCCGATAATTTATGTTCCACTTTCCAAGCTTGTCTGTAATCGGGGATAATAGAAATATGTTCCATCAATTTTTTAAGTTCCATTTTGTTCTCCTTAATTATGTAAGAAGTATTTGATCATGTATAAGCAATAAAAAACAGCTTCAGGTAATAAGGAATATCTCAATTTTTAAACATAAAATGCGAATTATTTAGTACAAAAAGCAGGGAAAGATTACGAAAGCCCGCTCCCCGCAAGGACTGACGCGAGATAGTTTCTATCCATGGCTGCTTTTCGCATCTTACGTCTTAACCCTGCCTTGAATACCTTATCATTCGTTAAAATATTAATAGCGATGTGCCGTATCCCTGAAAATAATTCTGCGGCGTTTCCTCTTCTTATTTTGCAGTCGTCTTCATTCATTACCACGTCCAGACGCCAGTGCAGCTTATTCTCCACGTGCCAGTGGTTTCGGATTGCTGTGGCGAACTTTTCTGCGGTTAAATCAGCAGAACTGATATAATATCTGACCGTCATTTCTGGCTCTTTCTTTTGTTCTGCTATTATTGACCGAAAGGAGACTGCCACGCATAATTTCTTCAGTCCTTTCCATTCAAACGTGAAATCAATAAGTTCATCAGGGACATCGCAAACAATATGAAGACGGATTTCTTCTCTGCCGTGACTCTTTTCACTCATTGCGTAACTGTCATGCTCTGGATTATTTAATTCTTTCAGCGGAAATTTTTCCTCAAAGGCTTTATTAAGCCGCCCCTGGTTTCCTTTTACAGCGAATAAATAATCACCGCCCTGTTTTTGTATCTTCTCTGCAATATCTTTCTGGCATCCCATCGCATCAGTTGTGATGATTTTTCCTTTAATATCCAGCATGTTAAGAAGTTCAGGAATGGCTGTAATCTCATTAGATTTCTCATCCGTCTTGATCTGTCCGATGACCAGACTGTGCATTGTTGAGAACGCACTAATGACATGAATCGCTCCCCTGCGGCGACTCTTGTCATAAGAGTGCCGGAGCGTTTTTCCATCAATTGCAATGACGTCTTTATCATCTGAAGAATGGCAGTCACGCATTCAGTTAATAAAGCACTCGTGAAATTTTGCAGGACTGATACAGGATACAACTCTGGCAATGGTATCGTGAACAGGAATACCATTTTCAAAATCACCATATTGCTTCAAAAAATCGAGATGTGTTTCCCCAAAATCCTCTATATCTTCCCAACCCTCTGCACCAGAAATAACGGCACAAATAGTCAACAGTAGAATATCTGACAATTTATGTTCTACTTTCCAGGCTTGTCTGTAATCGGGGATAATAGAAATATGTTCCATCAGTTTTTTAAGTTCCATTTTGTTCTCCTTAATTATGTAAGGAGTATTTGATCATGTATAAGCAATAAAAACAGCTTCAGGTAATGAGGAATATCTCAATTTTTAAACATAAAATGCGAATTATTTAGTACAAAAAGTGAACTTCTGATGATCTTTCCCTGGTACAAAAAGTGAACTTCTGATGATCTTTCCCTGGCAGGTTGCCCCACTCATCGTATTCTGCGCACCATTCTATTGCCCCTTCCGTGCTGATAAGCACTAGCGGCAGGTTATTCGGTTTGCGTCGTTGAGTTCACTACACTAAAAATCCGTGCCCATATAACCCAAGTCGGAGGCATGCCTTCCTCTGGTTCGTTCCATCTAAAATGTCTATACATAACATGGTTATTCAATTATTTTTTCTTTGAATTTATTCTCAATCCAGCTGTGTTTATACCTGATGAAAATTTGACACTCACCAATATTATCAATGTCTCCAGAATTTGTATTTGGAATTTGTCCAACTGCAACTATAGTTGATTCAAAATATTCAACATTGACATTATCTGTAATTATTGAAATTATATAATCATCTGGAATAGAGCCATTAGGAGTTATATTGAAGAAACTAACATCTGAAAATACCAAATAACCATCTTCTAAGTCTTCATTATCATAAAAAATCCATTCTGTTGTACCATAGGCTATCCTTGAGATTAAATTAACCTGAATTCTAATTTGTTTACTCCATAAATCAAATTCAATTTTTTTTATTGCTCGATCACCAAGATATATTCTATCAAACATATTACCCCCCTATTCTAAAAATACTCAGGCATCCCGCCAGGGCAAGATTACGAAAGCCCGCTCCCCGCAAGGACTGACGCGAGATAGTTTCTATCCATGGCTGCTTTTCGCATCTTACGTCTTAACCCTGCCTTGAATACCTTATCATTCGTTAAAATATTAATAGCGATGTGCCGTATCCCTGAAAATAATTCTGCGGCGTTTCCTCTTCTTATTTTGCAGTCGTCTTCATTCATTACCACGTCCAGACGCCAGTGCAGCTTATTCTCCACGTGCCAGTGGTTTCGGATTGCTGTGGCGAACTTCTCTGCGGTTAAATCAGCAGAACTGATATAATATCTGACCGTCATTTCGGGCTCTTTCTTTTGTTCTGCTATTATTGACCGAAAGGAGACTGCCACGCATAATTTCTTCAGACCTTTCCATTCAAACGTGAAATCAATAAGTTCATCAGGGACATCGCAAACAATATGAAGACGGATTTCTTCTCTGCCGTGACTCTTTTCACTGATTGCGTAACTGTCATGCTCTGGATTATTTAATTCTTTCAGCGGAAATTTTTCCTCAAAGGCTTTATTTAGCCGCCCCTGGTTTCCTTTTACCGCGAATAAATAATCACCTCCCTGTTTTTGTATCTTCTCTGCAATATCTTTCTGGCAACCCATCGCATCAGTTGTGATGATTTTTCCTTTAATATCCAGCATGTTAAGAAGTTCTGGGATAGCTGTAATCTCATTAGATTTCTCATCCGTCTTGATCTGTCCGATGACCAGACTGTGCATTGTTGAGAACGCACTAATGACATGAATCGCTCCCCTGCGGCGACTCTTGTCATAAGAGTGCCGGAGCGTTTTTCCATCAATTGCAATGACGTCTTTATCATCTGAAGAATGGCAGTCACGCATCCAGTTAATAAAGCACTCGTGAAATTTTGCAGGACTGATACAGGATACAACTCTGGCAATGGTATCGTGAACAGGAATACCATTTTCAAAATCACCATATTGCTTCAAAAAATCGAGATGTGTTTCCCCAAAATCCTCTATATCTTCCCAACCCTCTGCACCAGAAATAACGGCACAAATAGTTAACAGTAGAATATCCGATAATTTATGTTCCACTTTCCAGGCTTGTCTGTAATCGGGGATAATAGAAATATGTTCCATCAATTTTTTAAGTTCCATTTTGTTCTCCTTAATTATGTAAGAAGTATTTGATCATGTATAAGCAATAAAAAACAGCTTCAGGTAATGAGGAATATCTCAATTTTTAAACATAAAATGCGAATTATTTAGTACAAAAAGTGTACTTCTGATGATCTTTCCCTGGGCATCCCGCACATTATATCAGCCTCATCTTGATTGCTTCCCGTTTTCCGATACGGCGGCGCGGGGAGTCATAAAGGTAAGAAATTTCCAGCAGTACGGCGTCCTATTGTTCACGATGGTAATGCACCAGCCAGTATTGGCTATCGTAGTGATAACCGTGTAACCTGCCGCCGCATCGCGTATCTAATGTTCATTCTTTTCCATAAACCGTCCGTACACATTGTGATAGTAAAAATACAATACATCTTCGCTGATGCGGTTATTCAGCTGCATGTGGGAAGCGCCGAATACTGCTCCCGGTATGGCCAGTAATTACTATTTAGTACGACGTTAGGGGGAGTCACTTAATCTCACAGATACTTCAAGTAACAGATGAAAATCGCTCCTGAAATGAAAAAAGAAATTTTTTGAATGTGTTCCTGTCAAATCAAGTGGTTTTTTCGTCGATATGTAGAGTCATATTGTACACAAAATAGTTACGAAACACACCTTGGTAAAATATTTGAATCGACTGTACAGTGGATTATTTTGTGTGTATTACATGCAACACTTGCCCATCTTTTTTCGCTATTAGTATTGTAAAATTTCCTCCTAACGTCTTCGGTTGTTTTCCCTCGATTTTCCAACAATTATTGTCATCTGTAATACTATATGGTTTCTGAAATTCTGCTTTTTCTTTCCCGTATACATATTTAATGTAAACATATGATAATTCCAAAGCCATTTCACGACTATTTACTAAAATTTCCACTGGATTTTCTTTTCCAAATACTGAGTGTGATATTGTAAACAATATCATAATAAGTAATATTAGTGAGTTTCTCGTGTTCTACACCTATCGAATCTCAAAAGTTGAGGGTAAAACATTACATTCAGAATATATGATATTCTTACCATCGGAATCCATTTTTCCAAATCGACCTTCTGGTGTACCTGGATATCCATTAAGAACATGTTTTTCCGAATGGTTAATTTATTTTCTCAGGAAGATGTTTTATTTTTCTTCACTACGAAGCAGTTCATGCTGTATTTTTGTTAAACATTCGTAAGACTCATCTTTGTTCGGGAGATGTGCTGTCATTCGAGCATAAGTTGGCTTCTCTTCTTTAAAATATTTAACCATGATTGAATTATCAAGGACTGCCAACAACTGAGCTGGATCACTGCTCTTTTTTTGATAGATACCCGCTCTTATATAACTTCTAAACCGATCGCCGAGAAACGCCGTTTTTTCTGCTGTATTTATCAACTCCTGCAACGTTCCTTTGATGGCATGATTTTCATTAAGGCGTAGTGACCCAACGCGAATTAAGAGTCTCGCCCCGCTTGGTGTGAATTTATTATTTTTACATGTGCCCAGTTCTGTTTGCCAATAATACTCACCGATGTCCTCATTCTGATACCATCTCCACATGGCTTTATTATTTAAGACAGGAAACGCGGAAAAAATAGTACCCTTAGCGAAAATAGTAAAACAATCATGATCTTTAGCTTGTATTTCGCAATCAGCTATAACACCAAAACTAACAAATATCATCAGCAAAAAGAACAAAACTCTTTTCATTTTCTTATTCCTCTCGATGTTCTCTGTTTCATCTTAGCTAAAATTTCACCCAAATCATCTATCCCTGCTGTTGCTGGCCCATCGGGTTTATTAATGTCTGGGAATAAATAGGGTTCTGCACAAGTATATCCTGGTGGTAATTGAGTTGTTGGCCAATTTGTCTGTGGCAGGTAATCACTTGCTGTCTTTGTATCCATCCCTGGATACTGGGAATCATCCTGTGGCGTACAAGTCAGATTTGGTTTTACCCACTTCCTGCAATACAGTGTGTAGTCGTAAGGGCTTAATGCTCTGAAGAATGTTTTGAAAACATTAGGCGCACTACTGGCCTGGTCAATAGGATATGGCAGTCTTAATTGTTTCGCTATGTCCGGCAATTTACTTGGATCGGGCGTAGGCGGTTTGTTGGGTCTCGCTCCATATCCGCCATTATTTAAGTGTCCATATTTTGATGCCAGTCCCATTGAATCTATATACTGAACCGGATTCAGCGGATACTGATAAAAATTCCATCCCCCCTTCAGCCCAATCGGATCCTGAGTGATATACCTCCCCTGCAGCGGGTCATAATAGCGGTGGCGGTTGTAATACAGGCCGGACTCCTCATCATACTGCTGCCCCGGCAGGCGGATAAGCTGCTGCAGCTGATGCGGGTTCTCTTCATTCAGCAGGTTGCCCCATTCATCGTATTCTGCGCACCATTCTGTTGCCCCTTCCGTGCTGACAAGCGCCAGCGGCAGGCCGCGATGGTCGCAGTGGTACAGGTGGATTTTTCGCGCCGGCGTGTACACCGGGTCCATCTGGTTTTGCATCTGCTCCACGGTCAGGCCGCACGATGCCAGCCAGCGGCGGCTTTCCTCACTCACCCGGTCAGCCAGGATTTCACTTTCCAGCCGGTCGAGCATCTGCACCAGCACCGGCGGGAACACCACACTGCCACCGTCTTCGCCGCCGGACTGCTGAAGCGCATCCGCCAGGCTGCGGCGCTGCGTTCTGGCCAGTTCACCGGTGGCAGTTTCAACTCTGATGAGTGGTGTGAAGCTCCCCGGCTGATAAATCGTCTGGATGCGGCTCCTGTCGTTCTGTATCGTGGTCAGCCGGTCGCCGTCCCAGCCGTACCAGGTCACTTGCGGTTTCCGTGACAGCGACATCCAGCCCGTCAGGTCCCGTTCACGTCGCCATACCCGTTTTGCCACCCTGCGGCCCAGCGGGTCGTAAAGATAGCGGCTTTCGACCAGCGGCTCTGCATATTGTGTCCGCGTGTAGTGCACCAGCCGGTGCTGACTGTCGTAATGGTACCGGTGGGTGCGCTCATCATCCGTGCGGATAACCCCTTCCGGGATGAGGTCGGTTTTCTCCGTCAGCCTGCCGTGACGGTCATACCGGTAAAGATAGTGCGCGTCACGGGCGATACGGTTATCCGGCCACATGCTGAGGGTGCTGTCCGGGTGCAGCTCCGGGTCGGGCAGGCGGTTACCTGCCGGGTCTGTGGCATACGGGATATCAATGCCCAGGTTACATATAATAATAAGAGCAATTAACTTAATTTATTTGTTTATAATGCGCTTACTTAATACAAACCATTGAATATACCCTCCTGACAGAAAATAAAGCCATATTATTATCGCCATAATATACTTACTATCAATCCTTACGCCAATAATGTCTGATACAGTCCCTATAAATATTAGAGCAATAAAGAATACTATGCCTGTTGGAAAACATATTACCATCATTCCATAAGACATGAGACTAATTAACTCGCTCACATCACGAGTGGAGTCTAATAGTGAAAGTCTATGCATGGAAAAGAATAGTATTAAAAGCGATAAAGCCAGCCATATAGCTCTGAATAAAAAAATAATATATTTCATTACATCACTCCGGTGAATACAAATCTAATAAAACGTCCAATGTTATTTCCGGAGCACTTCATCTTACATGTTTCTAAAGAATCATTAGACCAGTCTTGGCAGTTTTTAAATAGCCCTAAATTTATAGGTGTGAATATATCAGGCAATACAGAATAACGCGGCCTTACCTCTTTAAACTTCCCTTTTAAACAGTTCTCCACACAACTATTATCGGTTTCAACGAGGTCACAACGGCCAGCAGCTTCTTTTGTATCATTACTTGCTTTACCTGGCCCCCATAGACCATCTCCTTTTGATTCTCCCCGTTGGTCTTGGCCACCACAAGTATAGTCCCCTTTACCATCTGGGACACAAAGATATTGATGATAGAACGGATTCCCCCATATATCTGGACCGCTTCTTTCACCAGTTCCGCCCATTGAATGCAGTGGCTTAATGCATTTTAGTGTTTCTAATCCTAATGGATCTATATTTGAGATCGGATTCAACGGATACTGATAAAAATTCCATCCCCCTTTCAGCCCAATCGGATCCTGAGTGATATACCGCCCCTGCAGCGGGTCATAATAGCGGTGGCGGTTGTAATACAGGCCGGACTCCTCATCATACTGCTGCCCCGGCAGGCGGATAAGCTGCTGCAGCTGATGCGGGTTCTCTTCATTCAGCAGGTTGCCCCACTCATCGTATTCTGCGCACCATTCTGTTGCCCCTTCCTTACTGATAAGGGCCAGCGGCAGGCCGCGATGGTCGCAGTGGTACAGGTGGATTTTTCGCGCCGGCGTGTACACCGGGTCCATCTGGTTTTGCATCTGCGCCACGGTCAGGCCGCACGATGCCAGCCAGCGGCGGCTTTCCTCACTCACCCGGTCAGCCAGGATTTCACTTTCCAGCCGGTCGAGCATCTGCACCAGCACCGGCGGGAACACCACACTGCCACCGTCTTCGCCGCCGGACTGCTGAAGGGCATCCGCCAGGCTGCGGCGCTGCGTTTTCGCCAGCTCACCGGTGGCAGTTTCGACCCTGATGAGTGGCGTGAAGCTCCCCGGCTGATAAATCGTCTGGATGCGGCTCCTGTCGTTCTGTATCGTGGTCAGCCGGTCGCCGTCCCAGCCGTACCAGGTCACTTGCGGTTTCCGTGACAGCGACATCCAGCCCGTCAGGTCCCGTTCACGCCGCCACACCCGTTTTGCCACCCTGCGGCCCAGCGGGTCGTAAAGATAGCGACTTTCGACCAGCGGCTCTTCATATTGTGTCCGCGTGTAGTGCACCAGCCGGTGCTGACTGTCGTAATGGTACCGGTGAGTCCGCTCATCATCCGTGCGGATAACCCCTTCCGGGATGAGGTCGGTTTTCTCTGTCAGCCTGCCGTGACGGTCATACCGGTAAAGATAGTGCGCGTCACGGGCGATACGGTTATCCGGCCACATGCTGAGGGTGCTGTCCGGGTGCAGCTCCGGGTCGGGCAGGCGGTTACCTGCCGGGTCTGTGGCATACGGGATGCGGATATCCAGATTCGCTGCGGTGGTGTGAACGCCGGTCAGCCTGCCGGTGGTGCTGTAGCTGTAACTCCGGGTCTGGCGCGGGCTGCTGATGCGGATGAGTTCGCCGTTGTCGTTCCAGGTGTAATCGCGGTCAGACAGCAGGCTGTTCAGGTGCTGGCTCTGTAACTGCCCGGCAGGGGTATAAGCGGTGGTGAGTTCATAACGGCCGAAGCTGCGCAGCGTTTCCCGGTGCAGGCGGTCGCGGGTGTACTCCACCAGCGGTGTGTCGCCGAGTTTCATGCCTGCCAGGTAACCGCTGCCGTAGGTCAGCCATTCCACGGCGGGCAGGCTGTCCGGTATACAGCGGTTCGCCAGCCCCTGCGCGTTGTACGCATGTCTGGTCTCATGCTGCCAGAGCAGTGCTTCCGTCTGCGGGTGATGCACCGTCTGACGCTCACCGGTCAGCCGGCCTTTCTCATCATACCTGTAATGCACCGCCACCCGGTGCCCTTCGCTGATATGGCTGATGTCTGTCAGCCAGCCACGTTCGTCATACTGCCACCGCTCTGCGGTTTCACCCTTCACGGTGCGGTGCGTGAGGCGGTCTGCTTCGTCATAGTGCCAGTGGGTGACCAGACCCTCATCCTCGCTGCGGATAAGTTTGCCGGTCAGGTCGTGGTGATAACGCTGTGTGCGGCCGTCAAAGCCGGTTTCCTGTATCAGCCGGTCAAGTACATCGTAACGGAAGGTGGTGTGGCTGCCGTTTTCACTGGTCAGGCGGATGACCCGTCCGGCAGCATCGTATTCCATACTGCGCGTCAGCCCGCCCTGCGTGGTACGGACGGCCTTTCCCCACGCATCGTACTGTGTCCCGTTTCTGCTGCCGTCCGGGGCAATGACGGCGGTCAGGTCACCGGCGATGTTGTATTCATACCGCGTTTCATGGCCCTGCGTGTCTTTCACGGCAATTAACTGTCCACGGCTGTCGTATGCGCGGTACTGACTCAGCCCTTCCTCGCGGTGCACCGCCGTCATCTGCCCGAAGCGGTCATGGTCATAACGGGTTACATAACCGGAACAGTCGGTGAAGCTCAGCAACTGACCGTAACGGCTCCACGTCATGGTTTTCCGGCTGCCGGTGGCATCTTCCGTTGCGCAGGGTAAGTCACTGTGTGGATTATCATAACGGTAGCGGGTGATATCGCCGTCAGGGGCAGTTTCCTGAATCAGACGGCCCAATTCATCATATTCCCGGCGCAATTCCAGCCCGTCAGGCCCGGTGGCTGACGTTAACTGGTTGTGGTGGTTATAGTAAAACGCCGATGCCCTGCCATCCGGCGTGGTTATGCGCGTGATGAGGCCCGTCACCACATCCGGGCTGTACTCTGTTGTCCTGCCTGCGGCATCCGTCTGTGCCCTGAGCCTGCCCACGGCGTCAAACTGACTCTGCGTGACGCTGCCGTCCGCGTGTTCCTTTTTCACCACCCGCTTCAGCCCGGCTTCGCCCTGCGTGTGCAGCACTTCACGGCGGTCCAGGCTGTCGGTGATGGTGATGCGGTCTTTCTCATACTGATACGTGTAGCTTAAGCCTGCCGGGTTTAGCTGTTCTGTCACCCGCCCGTCGCTGTCGTAACGGTAACGGATTTCCGGCCGGCCCGTGTGACGGTGCGCCACCATCCGGCCCCGGTATTTATCATCGTAAGTAAAGCTGCGCACCTGTTTGCCACTACGGTCATACACCACCGCCAGTTCGCCGCGTGGCGTCCAGCCATAGCGCACCAGCGGCGCGGCAGGTAAATTCTCCGGGTATTCCGGGTCGTGCGTCAGCCACACGGCAGACAGACGGATGCCGTTGTCCCGGCCATATTCGGTGTAACCCGGCAGGGTATCAGGAAAAGCGGACGGTTCCGTCCCGCCGGAAATGGCCTGCTGCCGGGCTTCTTCTGCCCGCTGCGCCTGCGTGGTCAGTACCAGCCGGAAGTGACGCCAGGCACCATCCGTCACGCCGGTGATTTCGCCGCTGAATTCACCGGCGGCTTCGCGGTGGAACGTCTGTGTGCGCCCGAAGCGGTCCACCAGCCCGGTCAGTACCCGGTACGGCGGCAGCGGCGCAGGCAGCACCTCATCCGCTTCCGGCACCCGCTCACACCAGCCGAGCAGCCACCACGGCCCCTGCGGACTGTTTGTCGCCAGATAACGATGCGGACTTAAGCGGAGTTCTTCCGGCAGCGCCTGCCAGAGTGCGGCCAGCCGGTGACCTTCATCCAGTCTCAGGACGCCGCCGCGCACCAGCCACAGTGACTCGCTGCGGCTGTAACCGTCCTCACCGGGAAACAGGTGCTCAAAATACAGGCTTCTGCCGCCGTTATCACTGAGTATCAGTGTGTTATCGCGCAGCTGTAAGCGGATATCCGCAGGCATTTTCCAGCCGGGGCCGAGGCTCCCCACCGGCGCGGGCGTTTTTGTCCGGTAACTGCTGTAGGTGCGGGAGAGAATGAACGGCAGCGGGCCGGGCAGGGCGATGTCGGTTTCACCGGGAAGGACCTTTGCACCGAGCAGCGGATTGACCGGATGGCCGGACGTCACCCCGCCGGGGCACACCGAACAGGCCACGCCGGTGGGGGCACCGATGCGTACCCCGGCTGAACCCTGGACAATGCTACCGCCATACTGCGTCATGTCGCCCTGACGCGCCGCCGGTTTTCCGCTCATCTGCTCATCCTTGTTTTATCGGGTTATTTGTCTGCTGACAGGCGAAACCCTACAGATTTATAAGAAAGCCTTAAGTGAGATATCTGTCAGATAAGAACAATTAGGAAAATATTTATATATATTTCATGAATATATGTTTCGATTGGTATAACGATGTCTAAATATTCCTCTGAACATCTTCCTGATACAAAAAACCGCCAGCGTTTCCGCTGGCGGTTTTCAATGTATTCAAAACTCAGCAATCAATAAAAATCACCAGTTGCCTTTTCGGCCTGATCCATCCACACCGGTTTATCGCTGGTTTTCGACCAGACGCGATGCAGGTAGCTGTAAAAGCGGGCGCGGTCTTTCCAGAAAAGCATGAAAGGCAGCGCCAGAACGCCCGCTGCAACCGCATAAGTACGGCGTAAAAAGATAAGCCATGCAGGATATTCTCTGTAGAGTTCCATACTTTTCTCCCCCTTTTGTATCTACCCGGTGAATGGCACCGGAAAAATGAATTTGTTTATCTGATGAAAATAGTACCGCCTTTTGTGTAATTTTACTACTCATCCGACCACTTATTTTTGCTTATTGATGGTTTATTTACATTCATCCTGTAATTAAGTTACACAAAAGTTAAATTAATACTAAACATTAGTTAAATCATGGCTTTTGCCATTTTTATACTTTTTTTACACCCCGCCCGCAGATTTTTGCGAAATCTTTGCAGCCAGAATTCTACCCTTCCGGTATCACTTTTAGGCCACTGGAGGTGCACTGTGAGTGCAGGCGTGATAACCGGCGTATTGCTGGTGTTTTTATTACTGGGTTATCTGGTTTATGCCCTGATCAATGCGGAGGCGTTCTGATGGCTGCGCAAGGGTTCTTACTGATCGCCACGTTTTTACTGGTGTTAATGGTGCTGGCGCGTCCTTTAGGCAGCGGGCTGGCGCGGCTGATTAATGACATTCCTCTTCCCGGTACAACGGGCGTTGAGCGCGTACTTTTTCGCGCACTTGGCGTCTCTGACCGTGAGATGAACTGGAAGCAATATCTTTGTGCCATTCTCGGCCTGAACATGCTGGGGCTGGCGGTGCTGTTTTTTATGTTGCTCGGTCAGCACTATCTGCCGCTTAATCCACAGCAGTTGCCAGGGCTGTCGTGGGATCTGGCGCTGAATACCGCCGTCAGCTTTGTCACCAATACCAACTGGCAATCTTATAGCGGTGAAACCACGTTGAGCTATTTCAGCCAGATGGCGGGCTTAACGGTGCAAAACTTTCTTTCTGCCGCCAGCGGGATTGCGGTGATTTTTGCCCTCATCCGTGCGTTTACCCGCCAGAGCATGAGCATGCTCGGGAATGCCTGGGTCGATCTGCTACGCATCACGTTATGGGTGCTAGTCCCTGTGGCGTTGTTGATTGCACTGTTTTTTATTCAACAAGGTGCGCTGCAAAACTTTCTGCCTTATCAGGCTGTGAATACCGTTGAAGGAGCGCAACAGCTGTTACCCATGGGGCCTGTAGCTTCTCAGGAAGCGATCAAGATGCTCGGTACTAACGGCGGTGGCTTCTTTAATGCCAACTCGTCGCATCCGTTTGAAAACCCAACCGCACTGACCAACTTCGTGCAGATGCTGGCGATCTTCTTGATCCCAACGGCGCTGTGCTTTGCCTTTGGTGAAGTGACGGGCGATCGCCGCCAGGGGCGCATGTTGCTGTGGGCGATGTCAGTGATTTTTGTCATCTGCGTAGGCGTGGTGATGTGGGCAGAAGTTCAGGGTAATCCTCATCTGCTGGCACTGGGCACGGACAGCAGCATCAATATGGAAGGTAAAGAGAGCCGTTTCGGCGTGCTGGTCAGTAGCCTGTTTGCGGTCGTGACGACGGCGGCTTCCTGTGGCGCGGTGATTGCGATGCATGATTCGTTTACCGCTCTCGGTGGCATGGTGCCGATGTGGCTGATGCAAATTGGTGAAGTGGTGTTCGGCGGTGTCGGTTCTGGTCTTTACGGCATGATGCTGTTTGTCCTGCTGGCGGTGTTTATTGCCGGGCTGATGATTGGTCGTACACCGGAATATCTGGGTAAAAAAATCGACGTACGCGAGATGAAACTGACTGCACTGGCAATTCTGGTTACCCCGACGCTGGTGCTGATGGGCGCGGCGTTGGCGATGATGACCGACGCCGGACGTAGCGCCATGCTCAACCCTGGCCCGCATGGTTTTAGCGAAGTGCTGTACGCCGTGTCATCCGCCGCTAACAACAACGGCAGCGCCTTTGCCGGATTAAGCGCCAACTCTCCGTTCTGGAACTGTTTACTGGCGTTCTGCATGTTTGTCGGTCGCTTCGGGGTGATTATCCCGGTGATGGCAATTGCCGGTTCGCTGGTGAGTAAAAAGAGCCAAGCCGCCAGCTCCGGCACGCTGCCAACGCACGGCCCGCTGTTTGTTGGCCTGTTAATCGGCACCGTGTTGCTGGTTGGCGCACTGACCTTTATCCCTGCCCTGGCGCTTGGTCCGGTGGCGGAATATCTCTCCTGATGATATTGAGTGAGCACTGAATATGAGTCGTAAACAACTGGCGCTATTCGAACCAACACTTGTCGTTCAGGCGCTGAAAGAAGCGGTGAAAAAATTAAACCCGCAGGCGCAATGGCGCAATCCGGTGATGTTTATCGTCTGGATCGGCAGTCTGCTGACCACCTGTATTAGCATCGCGATGGCAAGCGGTGCGATGCCCGGCAATGCGCTGTTTAGCGCGGCCATTAGCGGTTGGCTGTGGATCACCGTACTGTTCGCTAATTTCGCCGAGGCGCTGGCAGAAGGCCGCAGTAAAGCGCAGGCCAACAGTCTGAAAGGGGTGAAAAAAACTGCCTTTGCCCGCAAGCTGCGTGAGCCGAAATATGGCGCTGCGGCGGACAAAGTTCCTGCCGACCAACTTCGTAAAGGCGATATCGTACTGGTAGAAGCTGGCGATATTATCCCCTGCGATGGTGAAGTTATTGAAGGGGGTGCATCGGTCGATGAAAGCGCCATCACCGGGGAATCGGCACCGGTGATCCGTGAATCCGGCGGCGATTTTGCCTCCGTCACCGGCGGCACGCGTATTCTTTCTGACTGGCTGGTGATTGAGTGTAGCGTTAACCCCGGCGAGACATTTCTGGATCGGATGATCGCGATGGTGGAAGGCGCACAGCGACGCAAAACGCCGAACGAAATTGCCCTGACCATTCTGCTGATTGCCCTGACTATCGTCTTTTTACTGGCAACCGCCACGCTGTGGCCGTTTTCCGCGTGGGGCGGTAATGCAGTCAGCGTAACGGTACTGGTGGCGCTGCTGGTCTGTCTGATCCCAACCACTATTGGCGGCCTGTTGTCAGCGATCGGCGTCGCCGGGATGAGCCGGATGCTAGGCGCGAATGTGATTGCCACCAGCGGACGTGCAGTTGAAGCGGCAGGTGACGTTGACGTTCTGCTACTGGATAAAACCGGCACCATCACACTCGGTAACCGTCAGGCGTCGGAGTTTATCCCCGCGCAGGGCGTGGATGAAAAAACGCTGGCTGACGCCGCACAACTGGCTTCGCTGGCTGATGAAACGCCGGAAGGCCGCAGTATTGTGATCCTCGCCAAGCAGCGTTTTAACCTGCGCGAGCGCGATGTGCAGTCGCTCCATGCCACCTTTGTACCGTTTACTGCGCAAAGCCGGATGAGCGGGATCAACATCGACAACCGCATGATCCGTAAAGGTTCTGTCGATGCCATTCGTCGCCATGTTGAGGCTAACGGTGGTCACTTCCCTACCGATGTTGATCAAAAAGTCGATCAGGTTGCGCGTCAGGGAGCCACGCCGCTGGTGGTGGTGGAAGGTTCTCGTGTGCTGGGCGTTATTGCGCTGAAAGATATCGTCAAAGGCGGTATTAAAGAGCGCTTCGCCCAGCTGCGCAAAATGGGCATTAAAACGGTGATGATTACCGGCGATAACCGTCTGACTGCCGCCGCGATTGCTGCGGAAGCGGGTGTCGATGATTTTCTCGCCGAAGCGACACCGGAGGCCAAGCTGGCATTGATCCGTCAGTATCAGGCGGAAGGTCGTTTGGTAGCGATGACCGGCGACGGCACCAACGATGCTCCGGCGCTGGCGCAGGCAGATGTCGCGGTGGCGATGAACTCCGGCACCCAGGCGGCGAAAGAGGCGGGCAATATGGTCGATCTCGACTCTAACCCGACCAAGTTGATCGAGGTGGTGCACATTGGCAAACAGATGCTGATGACCCGTGGCTCGCTGACCACCTTCAGCATTGCCAACGATGTGGCGAAATACTTCGCCATTATTCCGGCGGCATTCGCGGCAACGTATCCGCAGTTAAATGCGCTGAACATCATGTGCCTGCATTCGCCCGACTCCGCAATCCTCAGTGCGGTGATTTTCAACGCCTTGATTATCGTCTTTTTGATTCCCCTGGCGTTAAAAGGCGTGAGTTATAAACCGCTTACCGCTTCTGCCATGTTGCGCCGTAACTTATGGATTTACGGTCTGGGTGGGCTGCTGGTGCCGTTTATCGGTATCAAAGTCATTGATTTACTGCTGACCGTTTGCGGTCTGGTGTGAGGTTTACCATGAGTGGATTACGTCCGGCATTATCAACATTTATCTTTCTGTTATTGATTACTGGCGGCGTTTACCCGCTGCTGACCACCGTACTGGGGCAATGGTGGTTTCCCTGGCAGGCCAATGGTTCGTTGATTCGTGAAGGTGATACGGTGCGCGGTTCGGCATTAATCGGGCAGAATTTTACCGGCAACGGCTATTTTCATGGTCGCCCGTCGGCAACGGCAGAAATGCCCTATAATCCACAGGCTTCTGGCGGGAGCAATCTGGCGGTCAGTAACCCTGAGCTGGATAAACTAATAGCCGCACGCGTTGCTGCATTACGGGCCGCTAACCCGGATGCCAGCGCGAGCGTTCCGGTTGAACTGGTGACGGCATCGGCAAGCGGGCTGGACAATAATATCACCCCGCAAGCGGCGGCCTGGCAAATCCCACGCGTGGCGAAAGCGCGTAATCTCAGCGTTGAACAGCTCACGCAACTGATCGCAAAATACAGCCAACAACCGCTGGTGAAATATATCGGCCAGCCGGTTGTCAACATTGTTGAACTCAATCTGGCGCTGGATAAACTTGATGAATAACGAACCCTTACGTCCCGACCCCGATCGTCTGCTGGAACAAACTGCCGCGCCGCATCGGGGGAAGCTGAAAGTTTTCTTCGGTGCCTGTGCAGGCGTCGGGAAGACCTGGGCGATGCTGGCAGAAGCCCAGCGACTGCGGGCGCAAGGGCTGGATATTGTGGTTGGCGTGGTAGAAACCCACGGGCGAAAAGATACCGCCGCCATGCTGGAAGGGCTGGCTGTTCTGCCGTTAAAACGCCAGGCGTACCGTGGGCGGCATATCAGCGAGTTTGATCTCGATGCCGCCCTCGCCCGCCGCCCGGCGCTGATCTTAATGGACGAACTGGCGCACAGTAATGCGCCAGGTTCCCGTCATCCCAAACGCTGGCAGGATATCGAAGAACTGCTGGAAGCTGGCATTGATGTTTTCACTACCGTCAACGTTCAGCATCTGGAAAGTCTGAATGATGTGGTCAGCGGCGTCACCGGAATTCAGGTACGGGAAACTGTGCCCGATCCTTTTTTCGATGCCGCCGACGACGTGGTGCTGGTGGACTTGCCCCCGGACGATCTGCGCCAGCGGCTGAAAGAAGGCAAAGTCTATATTGCCGGGCAGGCGGAGCGCGCCATTGAACATTTTTTCCGCAAAGGTAATCTGATCGCCCTGCGCGAACTGGCACTGCGCCGTACTGCCGATCGCGTTGATGAGCAAATGCGCGCCTGGCGGGGGCATCCTGGCGAAGAGAAAGTGTGGCACACGCGCGACGCGATCCTTTTATGCATCGGCCATAACACCGGCAGCGAAAAACTGGTCCGCGCAGCGGCGCGGCTGGCGTCACGGCTGGGTAGCGTCTGGCACGCGGTGTATGTTGAAACCCCTGCCCTGCACCGCTTACCGGAAAAAAAACGTCGGGCAATTCTCAGCGCCTTACGTCTGGCGCAGGAACTGGGCGCGGAGACGGCAACACTTTCTGATCCAGCAGAAGAGAAAGCGGTAGTGCGTTATGCCCGTGAACATAATCTCGGCAAGATTATTCTCGGTCGCCCGGCCTCGCGCCGCTGGTGGCGTCGGGAAACGTTTGCTGACCGACTGGCGCGCATCGCCCCCGATCTCGATCAGGTGCTGGTCGCGCTTGATGAACCACCCGCCCGCACGATTAACAACGCGCCGGATAACCGCTCTTTTAAAGACAAGTGGCGTGTACAAATTCAGGGATGCGTGGTTGCCGCCGCGTTATGCGCCGTTATCACCTTAATTGCCATGCAGTGGCTGATGGCGTTTGATGCCGCCAACCTGGTGATGCTGTATCTGCTTGGCGTGGTGGTGGTGGCGCTATTTTATGGACGCTGGCCTTCAGTGGTTGCCACCGTCATTAATGTAGTGAGTTTCGATCTCTTTTTTATCGCCCCACGCGGCACGCTCGCCGTCTCTGATGTGCAATATCTGCTGACCTTCGCGGTGATGTTAACCGTCGGGCTGGTGATCGGGAACCTTACTGCTGGCGTGCGTTATCAGGCGCGGGTAGCCCGTTACCGCGAGCAACGCACACGGCACTTATATGAAATGTCGAAAGCTCTGGCGGTGGGCCGCAGTCCGCAGGATATCGCTGCCACCAGCGAACAATTTATTGCCTCCACGTTTCATGCCCGCAGTCAGGTGTTGTTGCCCGATGACAACGGTAAATTGCAGCCGTTAACACATCCGCAAGGAATGACGCCGTGGGACGATGCCATCGCGCAGTGGAGTTTTGATAAAGGCCTGCCTGCGGGCGCGGGCACCGACACGTTACCCGGTGTACCGTACCAGATTTTGCCGCTAAAAAGCGGCGAGAAAACCTACGGGCTGGTGGTGGTGGAGCCGGGGAATCTGCGCCAGTTGATGATCCCGGAACAGCAGCGCCTGCTGGAGACGTTTACGCTGTTAGTCGCCAATGCCCTTGAGCGGCTGACGCTAACCGCCAGCGAAGAACAGGCGCGGATGGCAAGCGAACGTGAACAGATCCGCAACGCCCTGCTGGCGGCGCTTTCGCATGATTTACGCACGCCGCTTACGGTGCTGTTTGGTCAGGCAGAAATCTTAACGCTCGATCTGGCAAGCGAAGGATCACCCCACGCCCGCCAGGCCAGCGAGATCCGTCAGCACGTGCTGAACACTACCCGACTGGTGAATAATCTACTGGATATGGCGCGAATTCAGTCCGGCGGCTTTAATTTGAAGAAAGAGTGGTTAACGCTGGAAGAAGTAGTCGGCAGCGCGCTGCAAATGCTGGAACCGGGTTTATCGTCGCCCATCAATCTTTCTCTGCCAGAACCGCTGACCTTAATCCACGTTGACGGGCCACTCTTTGAACGGGTGCTGATTAATCTGCTGGAGAACGCGGTGAAATATGCGGGTGCGCAGGCCGAAATTGGTATCGATGCCCACGTTGAGGGCGAAAATCTACAACTGGATGTCTGGGATAACGGCCCCGGTCTTCCGCCAGGCCAGGAGCAGACGATATTTGATAAGTTTGCTCGCGGGAATAAAGAGTCGGCAGTACCGGGGGTAGGGCTTGGACTGGCAATTTGTCGGGCGATAGTGGATGTACACGGGGGCACTATTACCGCGTTCAACCGACCGGAAGGTGGTGCCTGTTTTCGTGTTACACTTCCCCAGCAAACTGCCCCTGAACTTGAATAATTTCATGAGGATATGTGACAAACGTTCTGATTGTTGAAGATGAACAGGCTATTCGTCGCTTTCTGCGCACGGCGCTGGAGGGCGACGGGATGCGCGTCTTTGAGGCCGAAACGCTGCAACGCGGCTTGCTGGAAGCGGCAACCCGTAAGCCAGATTTGATTATTCTCGATCTCGGCCTGCCCGATGGTGATGGGATTGAGTTTATCCGCGACCTGCGCCAGTGGAGCGCGGTGCCGGTGATTGTGCTTTCCGCACGCAGCGAAGAGAGCGACAAAATCGCCGCGCTGGATGCCGGAGCGGATGATTATCTGAGTAAGCCGTTTGGCATTGGCGAATTGCAGGCCCGTCTGCGCGTCGCATTACGCCGCCACTCTGCCACCACCGCGCCCGATCCGCTGGTAAAATTTTCCGATGTTACCGTCGATTTAGCCGCCCGCGTGATTCACCGGGGTGAGGAAGAGGTGCATCTCACACCAATTGAGTTCCGCCTGCTGGCGGTGCTGCTCAACAATGCCGGAAAAGTACTCACCCAGCGCCAGCTCCTTAACCAGGTGTGAGGGCCAAACGCGGTCGAACACAGTCACTATTTGCGTATTTATATGGGACATCTGCGACAAAAACTGGAACAGGATCCCGCCCGCCCACGCCATTTCATTACTGAAACCGGTATTGGCTATCGGTTTATGCTTTGAATATTAATTTTAATACAGCCTGCCTTTTATTAATTAAAGCCGTAATAATAAATACGGCTTTTTATCTTAAACAACACACAAAAATAACAATTCAATATTTTATATTACTGAGTAAAAAGCTCATCATTAAATAAATTAAGATTGATCATTTTTTATTGATCACCTTCACAGTTCAACCGTATTTCCTGGATAGAATATCTTCACCTTCATTCACATCAGGAAAGGTAAATTAAATGGAAAATAACAGCCGCACTATGCCCCATATAAGGCGGACAACTCATATTATGAAGTTTGCTCATCGCAATAGCTTCGACTTTCACTTCTTCAATGCCCGTTAGTCTACCGACTAAGGGCACTTCAGCGTACAGGTCTTCCTGACTCTCTGTATTACAGGCATATGCCTGTATTCCGCAGTGCTCATTCTCTGTTAACCCTTGTATTATCAGCCACCTGACTGGTAAGGGTTTCTGCATTCTGAAAAAAGCAATCTACCTGATTTATTTATCAGCGGGGTAACTTTGCTTTTTTCCGGCACGATCGATTTCTCATTCGAGAAATTGAGGACCTGCTATTACCTAAAATAAAGAGATGAAAAATGTCAAAATTAAAAATTGCGGTTAGTGATTCTTGCCCGGACTGTTTTACCACGCAGCGAGAATGTATCTACATTAATGAAAGTCGTAATATCGATGTGGCGGCAATAGTTTTATCGCTCAACGATGTTACATGCGGAAAACTCGATGAAATCGATGCCACGGGTTATGGCATCCCGGTATTTATTGCTACTGAAAATCAAGAACGTGTACCCGCAGAGTATTTGCCCCGTATTTCGGGTGTCTTTGAGAATTGCGAATCGCGACGAGAATTTTATGGTCGCCAGTTAGAAACCGCTGCCAGCCATTATGAAACTCAACTGCGCCCACCTTTCTTCCGCGCACTGGTCGATTATGTCAATCAAGGTAACAGCGCGTTTGATTGCCCTGGTCATCAGGGCGGCGAATTTTTCCGTCGCCATCCGGCGGGGAATCAGTTTGTGGAATACTTTGGTGAGGCGCTGTTCCGTGCCGACTTGTGCAACGCCGACGTAGCGATGGGCGATCTGCTGATTCACGAAGGCGCGCCATGCATTGCACAGCAACATGCGGCAAAAGTGTTTAATGCCGATAAAACCTACTTCGTTTTAAATGGCACTTCATCTTCTAACAAAGTGGTTTTAAACGCCCTGCTAACACCGGGTGATCTGGTGCTGTTTGATCGCAATAACCACAAATCTAACCACCACGGAGCGTTGCTACAGGCTGGTGCAACACCGGTTTATCTGGAAACGGCACGTAACCCGTATGGCTTTATCGGTGGCATTGATGCGCACTGTTTTGAAGAAAGTTACCTGCGTGAGCTGATCGCGGAAGTCGCACCGCAGCGGGCAAAAGAGGCTCGTCCTTTCCGCCTCGCTGTGATTCAGTTAGGCACCTACGACGGTACGATTTATAACGCCCGCCAAGTGGTGGATAAAATTGGTCATCTGTGTGACTACATCCTGTTTGACTCAGCATGGGTCGGCTATGAACAGTTTATTCCGATGATGGCGGACTGTTCGCCGCTGTTGCTGGATCTTAATGAGAACGATCCGGGTATTCTGGTTACGCAATCTGTGCATAAACAACAGGCTGGTTTTTCTCAGACTTCACAAATTCATAAAAAAGACAGCCACATCAAAGGGCAACAGCGTTATGTACCGCACAAACGCATGAACAACGCCTTTATGATGCACGCCTCCACCAGCCCGTTCTATCCGCTGTTTGCCGCACTGGATATCAACGCCAAAATGCATGAAGGTGTCAGCGGTCGTAATATGTGGATGGATTGTGTGGTAAATGGCATTAATGCCCGCAAACTGATCCTCGATAACTGTCAGCATATTCGTCCGTTCGTACCTGAACTGGTGGATGGTAAACCCTGGCAGTCGTATGAAACAGCGCAAATTGCGGTTGATCTGCGCTTCTTCCAGTTTGTACCAGGGGAACACTGGCATTCTTTTGAAGGCTATGCAGAGAATCAATACTTTGTCGATCCATGCAAACTGTTGCTGACAACCCAAGGTATTGATGCACGTAACGGCGAATATGAAGCGTTCGGTGTACCCGCGACGATTCTTGCTAACTTCCTGCGCGAAAATGGCGTAGTGCCGGAAAAATGCGATCTTAACTCCATCCTCTTCCTGCTGACTCCGGCAGAAGATATGGCCAAACTTCAGCAACTTGTTGCCCTGCTGGTACGCTTCGAAAAACTGCTTGAGTCCGACGCGCCATTAGCAGAAGTGCTACCTTCCATCTACAAACAGCATGAAGAGCGCTACGCCGGTTATACCCTGCGTCAGTTGTGTCAGGAAATGCATGATTTGTATGCCCGCCACAACGTGAAACAACTGCAAAAAGAGATGTTCCGTAAGGAGCACTTCCCACGCGTCAGCATGAATCCGCAAGAAGCCAACTACGCCTATTTACGCGGTGAAGTGGAACTGGTTCGTCTGCCGGATGCAGAAGGCCGTATCGCTGCCGAAGGTGCGCTTCCTTATCCTCCGGGTGTGCTGTGTGTTGTTCCGGGTGAAATCTGGGGTGGTGCTGTTCTGCGTTACTTCAGCGCTCTGGAAGAAGGGATCAACCTGCTGCCAGGTTTTGCACCGGAGCTGCAGGGTGTCTATATCGAAGAACATGATGGTCGTAAGCAAGTTTGGTGCTATGTCATCAAGCCTCGTGATGCGCAAAGCACCCTGTTGAAAGGGGAAAAATTATGAGTCAGGCTAAATCGAACAAAATGGGCGTCGTTCAGTTAACCATACTGACGATGGTCAACATGATGGGCTCCGGTATCATCATGCTGCCGACAAAGCTTGCCGAAGTCGGGACAATCTCAATTATCTCCTGGCTGGTGACAGCCGTAGGCTCAATGGCACTGGCATGGGCATTCGCAAAATGCGGTATGTTCAGCCGTAAATCAGGCGGTATGGGCGGTTATGCCGAGTATGCTTTCGGTAAATCCGGTAACTTTATGGCGAACTATACCTACGGCGTCTCACTGCTGATTGCTAACGTCGCGATTGCTATTTCGGCGGTTGGTTACGGCACCGAACTGCTCGGCGCGAGTTTGTCGCCAGTGCAGATTGGTCTTGCGACCATCGGGGTGCTGTGGATTTGTACCGTGGCTAACTTTGGTGGTGCGCGCATTACCGGGCAAATCAGTAGCATTACCGTGTGGGGGGTCATTATTCCGGTCGTCGGTCTGTGCATTATTGGCTGGTTCTGGTTTAGCCCGACGCTGTACGTTGATTCCTGGAATCCGCATCATGCACCGTTCTTCAGTGCGGTAGGTTCTTCCATCGCTATGACGCTGTGGGCTTTTCTTGGTCTGGAGTCTGCGTGTGCGAATACTGATGTAGTGGAAAACCCGGAACGTAATGTGCCAATCGCGGTACTCGGCGGTACGTTAGGTGCGGCGGTGATTTATATCGTCTCCACCAACGTGATTGCCGGGATTGTGCCAAATATGGAGCTGGCAAATTCAACGGCACCATTTGGTCTGGCCTTCGCGCAGATGTTCACGCCGGAAGTGGGTAAAGTCATTATGGCGCTGATGGTGATGTCCTGCTGCGGTTCGCTACTTGGCTGGCAGTTCACCATTGCCCAGGTGTTTAAATCTTCATCTGATGAAGGCTACTTCCCTAAAATTTTCTCCCGTGTAACCAAAGTGGATGCACCGGTGCAGGGAATGTTGACCATTGTGATTATTCAGAGTGGATTGGCACTGATGACCATTAGCCCGTCGCTAAACAGTCAGTTCAACGTGCTGGTTAACCTGGCCGTGGTGACCAATATCATTCCGTATATTCTGTCAATGGCGGCATTAGTCATTATTCAGAAGGTCGCTAATGTGCCCCCCTCAAAAGCGAAAGTTGCAAACTTTGTTGCTTTTGTTGGCGCGATGTATAGCTTTTATGCGCTGTACTCATCCGGGGAAGAAGCCATGCTGTACGGTTCCATCGTGACCTTCCTTGGTTGGACACTGTATGGTCTGGTATCACCACACTTTGAACTGAAAAATAAACACGGTTAATAAAACAAAGTAAAAAAGGGCGATTGAATGATCGCCCTTTCTGTTTGTTGGCAAATAGTTCGTTATTTATGCCGCATCCGGCAGATGTAGGGTCTAAACGCGATCGAACACAGCAACTATTTGCGTAATTATATGGGGCATCTGCGACAAAAACTGGAACAGGATCCGGCCCGGCCTCGCCATTTTATTACTGAAACCGGTATTGGGTATCGGTTTATGCTTTGAAAAAAGTGGCAATGTATGGATAAAGTCATTTTTTATTCAAATATAAGGAACTTAATATTTAAAAAATGTTCCATACAATTCCTCATCATAAATGACACCGTAGCACACAAGGAGCAAGTAGCGATGCGTGAAATGAATCAGTTAGTAAATACTGAAGATTCAGCCTGGCCAATAATCCAGAACTGGTTAAAAGACGCCACAAACCATACCGAACTCTTACCGGTTAATAAAGATTTAGCCGAAACCGCACTTTATCAATTACAGGTGACAACAAAATCACCGATGGGTGCGCTTGTCTATGGCTCCGGAGGTCTGCTGATTGATAATGGTTGGTTACGCATAGCAGGATCTGGTCACCCCCGGTTGCCACGAGATCCAGTAAGTTGGACACAACGCCCTGAATTCGCAGGCGTGCGGGCTTTACCCATCGCTGACGATGTCGCAGGGGGAATTTTTGCTCTTAATGGTGGCGATCTTGGGGAAGATACTGGCTGCGTTTATTATTTTGCGCCAGATACGCTGAATTGGGAAAGTCTGGAAGTTGGATATTCTGAGTTTCTTCAGTGGGCATTATCCGGTGATTTAGATACCTTCTATGAAAATGTACGATGGCAGCAATGGCGAGAAGACGTAATAAAATTATCGGCAACGGAAGCCTTCACGTTCTACCCTTTCTTATGGGTACAAAGTGAAGAAGCAAGAACAAGAAAAGTTATTTCGCTTACTGAACTCTGGGAAATGCAGTATCAAATGAAAGAAACATTCACGCAATAAGACATGTTCAGGTCCGGGTTTCATTCCCGGACTCACTATTTTAATGTGTATTTATCGCTTTCAATTCTTGCTGGCAATTTTCTGACTGGCAGCGTCGTAACTCAATAATCCCGACATGCATCATCGAGCCAAAAAATCCGCTTTCGCTGACATAATCCTCATTGACTATCGGTCGAGTGCCGGGCTTGCCCTGGCAAACCCGCATAAAAAATGAGGTGTAGCATTGCCAACCGGGATTTAAACCGACCTTTTCTTGTGCTGACATATTATGAAGATAAGTAAGTTCTTTTTCGTTCCCGCCTGACAACTGCCAGCGGCGGGTATTATCAGGTAAGTTATCACCACGGCAATTTGTCTTACACCGGGAAGGTGCAATATTTACCGCAATGCTACCCGTTAATCCTCTGGTTTTATCTTTAGGGGTCAGTAACCAGTCGCCAGCTAATGATGATTGTTCAGGTTGGGCGCATGCAGTCAGCAGTAATGTGGCGGTAATTAGTGACACTATGACGACCAGACTCCTGTTGGTCTTCATTGGGATTTCCTTGAGCTACTCAGTTTGTTGACAAAGTGTTCGTTGTTTTTGCCGGATGCGGCGTGAACGCCTTATCCGGCCTACAAAATCGCTTAAATTCAATATATTGCACCATCCTCGTAGGCCTGATAAGCGTAGCGCATCAGGCAATTCTGTGTTTGTCATACGTAAAAAAGGGCGATCTTGCGACCGCCCTTTTTTTATTAAATGTGTTTACGCGTTTTTCAGAACTTCGCTAACAATCTCAACCGCTTCTTTCTCAATCTGCTTGCGATGTTCTTCACCGAGGAAGCTTTCGCAGTAGATCTTATATGCGTCTTCCGTGCCTGACGGACGCGCGGCGAACCAGCCGTTGTCAGTCATCACTTTCAGACCGCCAATAGAAGCACCGTTGCCCGGAGCAGCAGTCAGGCGCGCGGTGATCGGGTCACCTGCCAGGGTGCTGGCGCTCACCATTTCCGGAGACAGCTTAGACAGCGCCGCTTTTTGTGCGGAAGTCGCAGCTGCCTGCAAACGGTTGTAGCTCGGCGCACCAAAGCGTTTTGCCAGTTCGTTGTAGTGTTCCTGCGGGTTCTTACCGGTGACAGCGGTGATTTCCGCCGCCAGCAGACACATGATGATGCCGTCTTTGTCGGTGGACCACGGCGTGCCGTCGAAACGCAGGAAGGAAGCCCCTGCGCTCTCTTCGCCGCCAAAGCCGAAGCTGCCGTCGAACAGACCATCAACAAACCATTTGAAACCTACCGGGACTTCTACCAGCTTACGACCCAAGTCATTGACCACACGGTCGATCATCGCAGAAGAAACCAGCGTTTTACCAACGGCAACATCTTTGCCCCACTGCGGACGATGCTGGAACAGGTAATTGATCGCCACCGCCAGGTAGTGGTTCGGATTCATCAAACCTGCCGGAGTGACGATACCGTGACGGTCATAATCCGGGTCGTTAGCAAACGCCAGATCGAACTTATCACGCAGTGCCAGCAGGCCCGCCATCGCACACTCGGAGGAGCAGTCCATACGGATCGCGCCGTCTTTATCAAGGTGCATAAAGCGGAAGGTTTGATCGACCTGATCGTTAACGATAGTCAGGTTGAGGTTGTAATACTCGCCAATGCGCTTCCAGTATTCGATACCGGAACCGCCCAGCGGATCAACGCCAAGCGTCAGGCCCGCTTTCTGAATCGCCGCCATATCAACGATATCGGCCAGCCCTTCCACGAACGGCTGCACCAGATCCTGCTCTTTCACATGACCGGATGCCATCGCTTCGTCGAGGGAGATACGCTTCACGCCTTTCAGGCCATCGGCCAGCAGTGCGTTGGCACGATCTTCCACCACTTTAGTGACGTTGGTATCAGCCGGGCCACCATTTGGCGGATTGTACTTGATACCACCATCTTCCGGCGGGTTATGGGACGGTGTAATAACGATACCGTCTGCCAGCGGGCCACCTTTTTTATTGTGAACCAGGATGGCATTGGAAACGGCAGGCGTCGGGGTGAAGCCATTGTTTTCCTGCACAATAACATCTACGCCGTTCGCTGCCAGCACTTCCAGAACGGAAATAAATGCAGGTTCGGACAGGGCGTGAGTATCTTTACCCACATAGCAAGGGCCAGTGATACCGTTTTTCGCACGTTCTTCAGCAATTGCCTGAGCGATCGCCAGAATGTGCGGCTCGTTAAAGCTGTGGCGCGCTGCACTGCCACGGTGACCGGAAGTACCGAATTTCACCGCGTGCTCCGCATTCCCTGCTTCTGGTTTCAGTACATAATATTGCGCCGTCAGTTGGGCGACGTTAATCAAATCACTCTGTTGTGCAGGTTGGCCTGCACGATTGTGGATTGCCATTGCTTTGTCCTTTGTCTGCAACGTTTTAGATAGTTCCGCAAACCTTCTCAATCAATTCCGCCGGGAATTGCATCGACTGCATGATGTGTTCGATCATGCTGCATTTACGGCCGGTGTTGGTGTTGGTGATCACCCAATACGGCGTGCCTGGCACATGTTTCGGCTTGGTCTGATTACCATTTTTCAGCAGCGTTTGTTCATCTGCCGCAAAGTAAACGCGTGTACGACCGTGCAACGATTCCGTTGCTTCGGCAAACGCCTGGGCGTCAAGAGAATATAGTGTAGACAACAGCAGCATAAAGCGATTGACCGCTCGCTTTTGCTCTGCGTATTCGTCCGAAAGCAGAAGTTCACGCATTGCGCGAACCTTGTCTTTAATCGTTTTGACCGGCTTCGCTTCGACGATAGCAGGTGACGCAACGCGAACCTCTTTCGTCACCGGAGCAGCAGGCTGTGATGCGGCGGAAAATTTCAACATACGCCGTAAAATGTCGGATGCGCTCTCGCCGATATGCTTAGTGTGGCTGGCAATATAGCTGTAGAGTTCATCATCAACTTCAATCGTTTTCATCTTAATCCAGTGCAGTGTCTTAGCTGAATACAAGTCGCCAGGAGTATATGAATAAATCCCGGCAGCGGATAGCGTCAAGCCTGGCTTGCAGAAAAACTCGGAATAAACCTTATTTGTTGCAGCCCTGTGGCACAATGGTCAACATAATACCCTAACCCGACAACGCGAAAAAAAGAACTTTGCCATGAAATTGAATATCCGCGCGCAAACTGCACAAAACCAGCACAATAATTCTCCCATCGTTCTTGTCCATGGTCTGTTTGGTAGCCTCGACAACCTTGGCGTACTGGCTCGCGATCTGGTAAACGATCACAATATCATCCAGGTTGATATGCGTAACCACGGTCTTTCACCGAGAGAGCCGGTAATGAATTACCCGGCGATGGCGCAGGATCTTGTTGATACCCTGGATGCACTGCAGATCGACAAAGCAACATTTATCGGTCACTCCATGGGCGGTAAAGCGGTAATGGCACTTACTGCACTGGCCCCCGATCGCATCGATAAACTGGTGGCGATCGATATCGCACCGGTCGACTATCACGTACGCCGTCATGATGAGATTTTCGCAGCTATCAACGCGGTCAGTGAATCGGACGCACAAACTCGCCAGCAAGCAGCAGCAATAATGCGCCAGCATCTTAATGAAGAAGGGGTGATTCAGTTTCTGTTGAAATCTTTTGTTGACGGGGAGTGGCGCTTTAACGTGCCGGTATTGTGGGATCAGTATCCGCATATTGTGGGTTGGGAGAAAATCCCGGCATGGGATCACCCTGCCCTGTTTATCCCTGGTGGTAATTCTCCGTATGTTAGCGAGCAGTACCGTGATGATTTACTGGCACAATTTCCACAGGCACGGGCGCATGTCATTGCAGGCGCGGGTCACTGGGTCCATGCTGAAAAACCAGATGCGGTATTACGCGCTATCCGTCGCTATCTCAATGATTAACGCAACTGATTAAAAACCCAGCGTCCGCGTCGCTTTCCGCGCGTGGGCGTTGGCGTGACTCATCGCGCTGATGTATTATGGCGCGCTATCCATCCGGGCAGAGGCCTGGCTGATTGTTTCCCCCGAAGTCACCAAGATCATGGCCAAAGAACAAACGGACCGTACGACATTAGATCTGTTCGCGCACGAGCGTCGACCGGGACGACCGAAAACTAATCCGCTTTCGCGCGATGAACAGCTGCGTATTAATAAACGCAACCAACTAAAACGCGACAAAGTACGTGGCCTTAAGCGTGTCGAACTGAAGCTGAACGCGGAAGCTGTCGAGGCGCTGAACGAGCTGGCGGAATCGCGCAATATGAGCCGTAGCGAACTGATCGAAGAGATGTTAATGCAGCAACTGGCGGCGCTGCGTAGTCAGGGCATCGTTTAAATTTCCACTTTCATGTAGCACAGTGTGCAGTCCTGCTCGTTTGCTGATTCCGCAAGACTGCCTGTTCTGCTATGATTGCCTTTATCCGTGGGCAATTTTCCACCCCCATTTCAATAAGTTTCAAGAGGTTATTTCACTCATGGCTATCACTGGCATCTTTTTCGGCAGCGACACCGGTAATACCGAAAATATCGCAAAAATGATTCAAAAACAGCTTGGTAAAGACGTTGCCGATGTCCATGACATTGCAAAAAGCAGCAAAGAAGATCTGGAAGCTTATGACATTCTGCTGCTGGGCATCCCAACCTGGTATTACGGCGAAGCGCAGTGTGACTGGGATGACTTCTTCCCGACTCTCGAAGAGATTGATTTCAATGGCAAACTGGTTGCGCTGTTTGGTTGTGGTGACCAGGAAGATTACGCCGAATATTTCTGCGACGCATTGGGCACCATCCGCGACATCATTCAACCGCGCGGTGCAACCATCGTTGGTCACTGGCCAACTGCGGGCTATCATTTCGAAGCATCAAAAGGTCTGGCAGATGACGACCACTTTGTCGGTCTGGCTATCGACGAAGACCGTCAGCCGGAACTGACCGCTGAACGTGTAGAAAAATGGGTTAAACAGATTTCTGAAGAGTTGCATCTCGACGAAATTCTCAATGCCTGATGTGATGCGGCGTAGACTCATGTCTACGCCGTATTAATAGATAATGCCAATCAAAATAATTGCTACAAATTTGTAACTTTTGCTGTTGTACCTGTACAATGTCCCGGTGTTCAAGTGGCCTTGCCGTTGTAAATGTAAGCTATGCCACGTTTTTATTAACAATATTTGCCAGGGACTTGTGGTTTTCATTTAGGCGTGGCAATTCTATAATGATACGCATTATCTCAAGAGCAAATTCTGTCACTTCTTCTAATGAAGTGAACCGCTTAGTAACAGGACAGATTCCGCATGACTGATAACAATACCGCCCTAAAGAAAGCTGGCCTGAAAGTAACGCTTCCTCGTTTAAAAATCCTGGAAGTTCTTCAGGAGCCGGACAACCATCACGTCAGTGCGGAAGATTTATACAAACGTCTGATCGATATGGGTGAAGAAATTGGTCTGGCTACGGTATATCGCGTACTGAACCAGTTTGACGACGCTGGTATCGTCACCCGCCACAATTTTGAAGGCGGTAAATCCGTATTTGAACTGACACAGCAACATCACCACGATCACCTGATCTGCCTCGACTGCGGCAAGGTTATCGAATTTAGTGATGATTCCATCGAAGCGCGTCAGCGTGAAATTGCCGCAAAACATGGCATTCGCCTGACTAACCACAGTCTCTATCTTTACGGTCACTGTGCCGAAGGCGATTGCCGCGAAGATGAGCACGCGCACGAAGGCAAATAAGCCAGCCTGAACGAGAAAAGCCAACCTGCGGGTTGGCTTTTTTATGCAAGGGAAATAAGAAAAGCGAGAGTTACAGCTCTCACTTATTTGTTATTACTGCGAATTTCCTGCCAGACCTTATCACAATCGGCTTTCACCGCCTGATCATTTCCGGTTTGCGTTGCACGCAGACACTGCTGATAATCCAGTACGCGGACACTTTCCTGGTCGGCAAACTGCTGATGTTGTTTCTCTTTCTTCAGCACGTTTAACACGCTCTGGCAGGCTTCAATTTTTTCCGGCGAACCTTGCGCGGTGTTGATACAGGCGCTGTATGCCTCTTTCAGACGGCTGTCTTCCTGTGGTGCGGTTGATTGCGCACAAGCTACCAGCCCCGATGCCATCATGGCGATGAGAATCAGTTTTTTCATAGCAAATTCCTCAAACGTGCGGCAGGCACAAAACCTGCCGCGTCGGGCATCAGAAGATGGTGAATGGTGCGATTACCATAAATTTTACGTCACGCTCATCCTGGAAGATGTTGCCGTAACCACCGCCCCAGCTTGGGATGTCGGAGTGGTTGTCGTATTCGGTGAAGTGCAGTTTGAACATCGTGCCTTTGGCGCGACCGTCCTGAATGGTATAGACCGCATCCAGGCTGTATGCAGACTCTTCAATAGTCCGGTTTTTGTCGTAGTACGCATCCGGATTGCTCTGCCAGGTCGCAGGTTTAGCATCCCATGCGTAAACGTAGGAAGCGCCGATGGCGAAGCCTGGAAGATTCCAGTTTTTCAGGTCATACATCGCACCGAAGAAGACTGCTTTTTCGCCGTTGGCGTTGAAGTCAGAACGGTTGTCCCACCAGATATCCAGGCGACCGTTTGAGGAAGCGTAGGTTGGAGTCATACGTTGCAGGAAGTATCCCTGCTGACCGTCAGCCTTAACCCAGGTGCCTTCGAGGCGCAAATCCACTACGTCAGCCGCCCGGTAACCAAAGGTCAACGCCTGCAGCCAGGCGGTGCCGTCATAAAGGTCGTTGACGCTGCGATCGTCAACTTTATCGCGGGTACCGTAGAACTGGTAGCTGGTGGTTAACGGGCTACCGGCGATATCAAATTTGTAGCTGGCTTTGGCAAAATATTGATCGATATACCCTTCCGCCTGACCAAAAGCCGCTTCCAGTACGAAGTTATTTTTGAAGTCGTATTTCGCCCCAAGGGAGTGCAGATAATCAACTTTGGTGGTTTTATCGTTCTGATAAAACTCATCCATTTCCAGATGCCACGGCGCTTTGTATTCGTTGGTCCACATGTAGGAGAAACTCAACGCACCGGCATCGCCGTAATCAAAATTCGCTCCGGCTTCCGCACCCTGATAAGTACCCGGCATAAAGCTCCAGTGAGGCGCTAACAGCGTCTGACCGGTTGGCTGAATATAACCTGCCCTCGCCCAAACCGGACCGTATTTAAATTTGGCCGCTGCTTTATACAGGCTTATACCGCTTTTGTCGCCGGACCAGTCTTCGTCATAGGCTTTATTACTTTTTGAAAACGCGATTTCGTTCGGGTGAGAGCTGTCGCCGTTTTCCGCCATTTCAATCGCCGTAAACGCGGCAATATCAAGGCCGAACATATCAGCAGCATAACCAGACTGAAAATCGAGGTTGGCATTCCAGGTGGAGTGAGAAAGGTTGGTTTTGTATTTGTCGCCGTCGGTAACATCTTTACGGTCGCGTTCACGCTGCCAGTAATATATACCGCCGGTTAAGGTTGAATCGTCGATGAATCCTTCGGCGCGAGCCTCCGGCATTGCCATAAAGCCCGACATTGCTGTAACACCGGCGATAGCCAGCGCCAGCGTACTACGTTTGCCACTAAACGTACGCATGGGTTAATCCTCTTTGACGTATAAATTGCTGCACCAAAGGTGAACAGCGAAAAAATAAAAATTAAAAAAGTAGCGTTGAGAAAAGTCTCGCTGACTACAGGAACAGACTATTTTTCGCGACGCGAATTATCAATCTCTTTCTGTAACCAGAATGTAAGAACATGAGCAACCGCACATATTTTGATGATTTTTGTTACAAGGCTTAAGTTTGCGGTTGAAAGGCTTGCAGAAGAATAAAAGCGTGAAATTCCAGCAAGATGAAAGCGGTTACATTTTATTTAATTATGTTTTGTTATTTTAAATTTATTTTATGGATAAATTGCGAAGCGGAATTAATTCGCGAAGAAAAGTAGAAAAAACGCCGCTGAACGCGGCGTTTTGGATTGTTTGTTGTTTCTTGCCGGATGCGGCGTGAACGCCTTATCCGGCCTACAAAAGCACGCAAACTCAATATATTGCAGAGATCATGTAGGCCTGATAAGCGTAGCGCATCAGGCAATTTAGCGTTTGAAACTGTTTGTCTGTTCCTTGCCGGATGCGACGTAAACGCCCCATCCGGCATAGCGAAACTTAAAATTACTCGCCTACTTTCGCCCAGGTATCACGCAGCCCAACGGTGCGGTTAAATACCGGTTTTTCCGCCGTAGAATGGCGGCTATCGAGGCAGAAGTAACCTTCACGCTCAAACTGGAATGCTTTACCCGCAACCGCATCTTTCAGCGACGGTTCAGCAAAGCCCTGTTTGATCACCAGCGATTCCGGGTTAATCACCGACAGGAAATCATCCGCAGCACCTGGGTTAGGCACGCTGAACAGACGGTCATACAAACGGATTTCAACCGGCAGCGCATGTGCCGCGCTCACCCAGTGAATAACACCTTTGACTTTACGACCATCTGCCGGATCTTTGCTTAAGGTATCGGCGTCATAAGTACAGAAGATGGTGGTGATATTACCTTCGGCATCTTTCTCGACGCGTTCTGCCTTAATCACATAAGCATTACGCAGACGCACTTCTTTACCCAGCACCAGACGTTTGTACTGCTTGTTAGCTTCTTCGCGGAAATCGGCGCGATCAATCCAAATCTCACCGCTAAACGGCACCTGACGGCTGCCCATTTCCGGTTTGTTCGGATGGTTCGGCATGGTAACCATTTCGCCTTCGCCCTGATAGTTTTCGATAACCAGTTTCACCGGATCGATAACCGCCATTGCGCGCGGCGCATTTTCGTTGAGATCTTCACGGATGCAGGATTCCAGCGACGCCATCTCAATGGTGTTGTCCTGCTTGGTCACGCCGATGCGTTTGCAGAACTCACGAATAGAAGCCGCAGTGTAACCACGACGACGCAGACCGGAAATGGTCGGCATACGCGGGTCATCCCAGCCTTCAACGTGCTTGTCGGTCACCAGCAGGTTCAACTTACGCTTGGACATCACGGTGTATTCCAGATTCAGGCGCGAGAACTCATACTGGCGCGGGTGAACAGGAATCGTGATGTTGTCCAGTACCCAGTCGTACAGACGACGGTTGTCCTGGAACTCAAGCGTACACAGAGAGTGCGTAATACCTTCCAGGGCATCGCTGATGCAGTGGGTGAAGTCGTACATCGGGTAGATGCACCACTTGTTGCCAGTCTGGTGGTGTTCAGCAAATTTAATACGGTACAGCACCGGATCGCGCATCACGATAAACGGTGAAGCCATGTCGATTTTCGCACGCAGGCAGGCTTTACCTTCTTCAAAACCACCGGCACGCATTTTTTCGAACAGCGCCAGGTTCTCTTCAACGCTGCGGTCGCGGTACGGGCTGTTTTTACCCGGTTGCGTCAGGGTGCCGCGGTATTCGCGGATCTGTTCCGGCGTCAGTTCATCAACGTACGCCAGGCCTTTATTGATCAGTTCGATCGCATAGGCGTGGAGCTGATCAAAATAATCGGAGGAGTAACGGACGTTACCAGACCAGTGAAAACCTAACCACTCTACGTCGTTTTTGATCGACTCAACATACTCGATATCTTCTTTTACCGGGTTAGTGTCGTCGAAACGCAGGTTGCACTGGCCTTTATAGTCCTGGGCGATCCCGAAGTTCAGGCAGATAGATTTCGCATGGCCAATATGCAGATAGCCATTCGGCTCCGGCGGGAAACGGGTGTGTACTGTGGTGTGCTTACCACTGGCCAGATCTTCATCGATGATCTGACGGATAAAGTTAGTCGGGCGGGCTTCTGCCTCACTCATCGTGGATTCCTCAAAGCGTAAACAACGTATAACGGCGTATGATCTTATAAGCGGGACAGGCTGACAACTGTTAGTTTTTTAAAATTGATAATCTAACAAGGATTATGGGGATGATTGATGAAAAAAAAAGCGGCAGAGAAGATCTCCACCGCTTGTCATTGTTGGATGCGACGCTCAAGCGTCGCATCAGGCATAAAGCAGATTACTTTTTGATTTCATACAGCGGTGTTTGACCCGCCACAACATGGCCCTGAGCTTTAATGATCAAGCCACTGAAATCGTCGATATTGCTGCAAACCACCGGGCTAATCATCGAGCGGGCGTTAGCGTTCAGGTAATCCAGATCCATTTCCAGAATCGGTTGCCCTGCGCTTACCTGCGCACCCTCTTCCACCAGACGTTTAAAGCCTTTACCTTCCAGCGCTACGGTGTCGATACCCATATGGACGACGATCTCCGCGCCTTTTTCGGTTTCCAGGCAGAACGCGTGGTTGGTGTTGAAGATTTTCACGATTGTCCCTGCGGCTGGTGATACGACGATTTTATCTGTCGGTTTCACCGCCACACCGTCACCCACCGCTTTGCTGGCGAATGCTTCGTCAGGAACCTGATCCAGTGCCACGACATCACCGGTAATCGGCGATACCAGCTCCGCGATAGATACCGCGTTTGGTACAGCCTGCGGTTTTGCTACAGGCGCGGCAGTTGCCGGAGTTGCTTCAGCTGACGCAGCTGCTACCGGACCGCGGGCAACAACTTTCTTCATCGCATCGCCGATGGATTCTGCTTTCGCGCCAACAATCACCTGAATAGTCTGTTTGTTCAGTTTTACTACACCAGAAGCACCCAGACGTTTACACATCGTATCGTTAACGCGGGCAGAGTCAGCCACTGTAAGGCGCAGACGGGTGATACAGGCGTCAATTGCTTTCAGGTTGTCAGTGCCGCCAACCGCAGCAATATAGTTGGTCGCCAGTTGATTGAGGCCTTCTTCAGTGTTGCTGTTGGCTTCTTCAGTAACGATCTCGTCTTCTTTATCTTCACGACCCGGCGTTTTCAGGTTGAACATGCGGATAACCAAACTGAACACCACGAAGTAGATAGCGAAGAAGACAACACCCATCACCAGCAGCATCCAGACGTTCTGGCTGGCGGCCGGCAGGTTATACATCAACGCGTAGTCGATAGCCCCCGCAGAGAAAGAGAAGCCAGCATGGATACCCAGCAGTGTTGCCACAAACAGGCTGATACCGGTCAGCAGTGCGTGCAGGAGGTACAGCAGCGGTGCAAGGAACATGAACAGGAATTCCAGCGGCTCAGTCACACCGGTCAGGAACGCAGTAACAGCAACAGAAAGCAGCATCCCGCCAACCATCGGACGACGCTCTTTCGGTGCTGCGAAGTACATCGCCAGCGCCGCACCCGGCAGACCGAACATCATAATCGGGAAGAAGCCGGACATGAACATCCCCGCGGTGCCGTCACCGGCATAGAAGCGGTTGATATCACCGTGGAAAACCGTACCCGCCGCGTTGGTGAATTCACCAATCTGGAACCAGGCGATGGTGTTCAGCACCTGATGCAGACCGGTTGGGATCAGCAGACGGTTGATGAAACCAAAGATACCGGAACCCAGCGCGCCCGCAGAAACGATCCACTCGCCTCCTGCATGGATAGCGTGCTGTACCGGCGGCCAGACGTAACCAAAAATGGCCGCCAGCACCAGGCAGAAGAAGCCGGTGGCAATCGGCACAAAGCGTTTGCCGCCGAAGAAACTCAGGAAGTCCGGCAGTTTAATATCGGACCAACGGTTATAGGCTGCGCCACCAACCAGACCGGTAATGATACCCGCCAGTACACCCATGTTAATTTCTGGGTTGATGGTCACCATCGCTTTGGTTAACACAAAGTAACCTACCGCACCCGCCAGCGCCGCCGCACCTGCGCTGTCTTTCGACCAGCTGGATGCCACACCGATGGCGAAGATTAATGCGAGGTTATCAAAAATCGCACCGCCCGCCTGGGCAATAAACGCAACGTTAAGTAAATCTGGCTGACCGAATCGCAGCAACAGTGCCGCCACCGGCAGCACCGCAATAGGGAGCTGTAACGCCCTACCGAGTCGCTGGAAAAAACCTAAAATATTCATCTTATTCCCCCTACGAGAACCCTATTTGGCTCGTTTAAAGCCGTATTTTTATTTTGCTGCAAATTGTACTGCCGATGTTCTGTAATCAGATTGTTAGATCATCTGCTACAGAGTGTGTGAAAATTTAATTCGTATCGCAAATTAAACGCGTGTCTTTTGTGAGTTTTGTCACCAAATATCGTTATCATCACTCCCTTTTACTGGCTAAACCAGAAAACTTATTTTATCATTCAAAAAATCAGATCGGATTGACGCCTGTCTGCGCAAATCCAGGTTACGCTTAAAGATGCCTAATCCGCCAACGGCTTACATTTTACTTATTGAGGTGAATAATGAGACTGATCCCCCTGACTACCGCTGAACAGGTCGGCAAATGGGCTGCTCGCCATATCGTCAATCGTATCAATGCGTTCAAACCGACTGCCGATCGTCCGTTTGTACTGGGCCTGCCGACTGGCGGCACGCCGATGACCACCTATAAAGCGTTAGTCGAAATGCATAAAGCAGGCCAGGTCAGCTTTAAGCACGTTGTCACCTTCAACATGGACGAATATGTCGGTCTGCCGAAAGAGCATCCGGAAAGCTACTACAGCTTTATGCACCGTAATTTCTTCGATCACGTTGATATTCCAGCAGAAAACATCAACCTTCTCAACGGCAACGCCCCGGATATCGACGCCGAATGCCGCCAGTATGAAGAAAAAATCCGTTCTTACGGAAAAATTCATCTGTTTATGGGCGGTGTAGGTAACGACGGTCATATTGCATTTAACGAACCGGCGTCTTCTCTGGCTTCTCGTACTCGTATCAAAACCTTGACTCATGACACTCGCGTCGCGAACTCTCGTTTCTTTGATAACGATGTCAATCAGGTGCCAAAATATGCCCTGACTGTCGGTGTTGGTACATTGCTGGATGCCGAAGAAGTGATGATTCTGGTGCTGGGTAGCCAGAAAGCACTGGCACTGCAGGCTGCAGTTGAAGGTTGCGTGAACCACATGTGGACCATCAGCTGTCTGCAACTGCATCCAAAAGCGATCATGGTGTGCGATGAACCTTCCACCATGGAGCTGAAAGTTAAGACTTTAAGATATTTCAATGAATTAGAAGCAGAAAATATCAAAGGTCTGTAATTGTTATCCCTGCCCTGGCTCCTTGCTCAGGGCAATATTTTTTAAAATCGGGGGTCAGAATGTATGCATTAACCCAGGGCCGGATCTTTACCGGCCACGAATTTCTTGATGACCACGCGGTTGTTATCGCTGATGGCCTGATTAAAAGCGTCTGTCCGGTAGCGGAACTGCCGCCAGAGATCGAACAACGTTCACTGAACGGGGCCATTCTCTCCCCCGGTTTTATCGATGTGCAGTTAAACGGCTGCGGCGGCGTACAGTTTAACGACACCGCTGAAGCGGTCAGCGTGGAAACGCTGGAAATCATGCAGAAAGCCAATGAGAAATCAGGCTGTACTAACTATCTGCCGACGCTTATCACCACCAGCGATGAGCTGATGAAACAGGGCGTGCGCGTTATGCGCGAGTACCTGGCAAGACATCCGAATCAGGCGTTAGGTCTGCATCTGGAAGGTCCGTGGCTGAATCTGGTAAAAAAAGGCACCCATAATCCGAATTTTGTGCGTAAGCCTGATGCCGCGCTGGTCGATTTCCTGTGTAAGAACGCCGACGTCATTACCAAAGTGACCCTGGCACCGGAAATGGTTCCTGCGGAAGTCATCAGCAAACTGGCAAATGCCGGGATTGTGGTTTCTGCCGGTCACTCCAACGCGACGTTGAAAGAAGCGAAAGCCGGTTTCCGCGCGGGGATTACCTTTGCCACCCATCTGTACAACGCGATGCCGTATATTACCGGTCGTGAACCGGGCCTGGCGGGCGCGATCCTCGACGAAGCTGACATTTATTGCGGTATTATCGCTGATGGCCTGCATGTTGATTACGCCAACATTCGTAACGCTAAACGCCTTAAAGGCGACAAACTGTGTCTGGTTACCGACGCCACCGCGCCAGCAGGTGCCAACATTGAACAGTTCATTTTTGCGGGTAAAACAATATACTACCGTAACGGACTTTGTGTGGATGAGAACGGTACGTTAAGCGGTTCATCCTTAACCATGATTGAAGGCGTGCGTAATCTGGTCGAACATTGCGGTATCGCACTGGATGAAGTGCTGCGTATGGCGACGCTCTATCCGGCGCGTGCGATTGGCGTTGAGAAACGTCTCGGCACACTCGCCGCAGGTAAAGTAGCCAACCTGACCGCATTCACGCCTGATTTTAAAATCACCAAGACCATCGTTAACGGTAACGAGGTCGTAACTCAATAAGAGAAAGTATGACACCAGGCGGACAAGCTCAGATAGGTAATGTTGATCTCGTAAAACAGCTTAACAGCGCGGCGGTTTATCGCCTGATTGACCAGTACGGGCCAATCTCGCGGATTCAGATTGCCGAGCAAAGCCAGCTTGCCCCCGCCAGCGTAACCAAAATTACGCGTCAGCTTATCGAACGCGGGCTGATCAAAGAAGTTGATCAGCAGGCCTCCACCGGGGGCCGCCGCGCTATCTCCATCGTCACCGAAACCCGCAATTTCCACGCAATCGGCGTACGGCTTGGTCGTCACGACGCCACCATCACCCTGTTTGATCTCAGCAGCAAAGTGCTGGCAGAAGAACATTACCCGCTGCCGGAACGTACCCAGCAAACGCTGGAACATGCCCTGTTGAATGCCATTGCTCAGTTTATTGATAGCTACCAGCGCAAACTGCGCGAGCTGATCGCGATTTCGGTGATCCTGCCAGGGCTTGTTGACCCGGACAGCGGCAAAATTCATTACATGCCGCATATTCAGGTAGAAAACTGGGGGCTGGTAGAAGCTCTGGAAGAACGTTTTAAAGTGACCTGTTTCGTTGGTCACGATATCCGTAGTCTGGCGCTGGCGGAGCACTACTTCGGTGCAAGTCAGGATTGCGAAGACTCCATTCTGGTGCGTGTCCATCGCGGAACCGGGGCCGGGATTATCTCTAACGGGCGCATTTTTATTGGCCGCAACGGTAACGTCGGTGAAATTGGCCATATTCAGGTCGAACCGCTGGGTGAACGCTGCCACTGCGGCAACTTTGGCTGCCTGGAAACTATCGCCGCCAACGCTGCCATTGAACAACGGGTGTTGAATCTGTTAAAGCAGGGCTACCAGAGCCGCGTGCCGCTGGACGACTGCACCATCAAAACTATCTGCAAAGCCGCGAACAAAGGCGATAGTCTGGCGTCGGAAGTAATTGAGTATGTCGGTCGTCATCTGGGTAAAACCATCGCCATTGCTATCAACTTATTTAATCCGCAAAAAATTGTTATTGCCGGTGAAATCACCGAAGCCGATAAAGTGCTGCTCCCTGCTATTGAAAGCTGCATTAATACCCAGGCGCTGAAGGCGTTTCGCACTAATCTGCCGGTGGTACGTTCTGAGCTGGATCACCGCTCGGCAATCGGCGCTTTTGCGCTGGTAAAACGCGCCATGCTCAACGGTATTTTGCTCCAGCATTTGCTGGAAAATTAATGTGCTTTTATAGTGGCGCTTATTGTTGTCAATATTCTGGGTAGTCCATGACCATTAAAAATGTAATTTGCGATATCGACGGCGTGCTGATGCACGATAACGTCGCCGTACCGGGTGCAGCGGAATTTTTGCACGGGATTATGGATAAAGGCCTGCCGCTGGTGTTGCTGACCAACTATCCTTCGCAGACTGGGCAAGATCTGGCGAACCGCTTTGCCACCGCAGGTGTCGATGTACCTGACAGCGTGTTTTATACCTCTGCGATGGCGACTGCCGATTTCCTGCGTCGCCAGGAAGGCAAGAAAGCGTATGTGGTGGGCGAAGGCGCACTGATTCATGAACTGTACAAAGCCGGTTTCACTATTACCGATGTGAACCCTGATTTCGTGATTGTTGGCGAAACGCGTTCCTACAACTGGGACATGATGCATAAAGCAGCCTATTTCGTCGCTAACGGTGCACGTTTTATCGCCACCAATCCGGACACCCACGGGCGCGGTTTTTATCCCGCTTGTGGCGCGTTGTGTGCAGGGATTGAGAAAATCTCCGGGCGCAAACCGTTCTATGTTGGTAAGCCCAGCCCGTGGATCATCCGCGCAGCATTAAACAAAATGCAGGCGCATTCGGAAGAAACGGTGATTGTCGGCGATAACCTGCGCACCGATATTCTGGCCGGCTTCCAGGCAGGTCTGGAGACGATTCTGGTGCTTTCTGGTGTTTCGTCGCTCGACGATATCGACAGTATGCCTTTCCGCCCCAGCTGGATTTACCCGTCAGTCGCTGAAATCGACGTTATCTGAATAGCAACCACGTCTCAGGACGTGGTTGGCTCTGATGACAAACGCCAAACTGCCTGATGCGCTACGCTTATCAGGCCTACGCAGCTCCTGCAATATATTGAATTTTCATGCTTTTGTAGGCCGGATAAGGCGTTCACGCCGCATCCGGCATGAACAAATCGCACTTTGTCAGCAATTTGGCCCCCGTAAAATATAAACATTCAATAAAACCCGCTAAAAATTATCGATTCAGCAATAAATATATCCTCACACCAGACCTTTTTTCACCAATCGACAATCACCATTACGTTTTTTATTTTTTCACCGCCAAATCGCTTGCGCACAGTGCTGCTTTGCGGCATTTTTTTAAACAAGCAAACACAACAAGCAACAAATACCAGGTTAACGGAGAAGGTTATGTGTTCAATTTTTGGCGTATTCGATATCAAAACAGACGCAGTTGAGCTGCGTAAGAAAGCCCTCGAGCTGTCACGCCTGATGCGTCATCGTGGCCCGGACTGGTCCGGTATTTATGCCAGCGATAACGCCATTCTCGCCCACGAACGTCTGTCAATTGTTGACGTTAACGCGGGGGCGCAACCTCTCTACAACCAACAAAAAACTCATGTGCTGGCGGTAAACGGTGAAATCTACAACCACCAGGCACTGCGCGCCGAATATGGCGATCGTTATCAGTTCCAGACCGGATCTGACTGTGAAGTGATCCTCGCGCTGTATCAGGAAAAAGGGCCGGAATTTCTCGACGACTTGCAGGGCATGTTTGCCTTTGCCTTGTACGACAGCGAAAAAGATGCCTACCTGATTGGTCGCGACCATCTGGGGATCATCCCACTGTATATGGGCTATGACGAACACGGTCAGCTGTATGTGGCCTCAGAAATGAAAGCCCTGGTGCCAGTTTGCCGCACGATTAAAGAGTTCCCGGCGGGGAGCTATTTGTGGAGCCAGGACGGCGAAATCCGTTCTTATTATCATCGCGACTGGTTCGACTACGATGCGGTGAAAGATAACGTAACCGACAAAAACGAGCTGCGTCAGGCACTTGAAGATTCCGTTAAAAGCCATCTGATGTCTGATGTGCCTTACGGTGTGCTGCTTTCTGGTGGTCTGGATTCCTCAATTATTTCCGCTATCACCAAGAAATACGCAGCCCGTCGCGTGGAAGATCAGGAACGCTCTGAAGCCTGGTGGCCGCAGTTACACTCCTTTGCTGTAGGTCTGCCGGGTTCACCGGATCTTAAAGCAGCCCAGGAAGTGGCAAACCATCTGGGCACGGTGCATCACGAAATTCACTTCACTGTACAGGAAGGTCTGGATGCCATCCGCGACGTGATTTACCACATCGAAACTTATGATGTGACCACAATTCGCGCTTCAACACCGATGTATTTAATGTCGCGTAAGATCAAGGCGATGGGCATTAAAATGGTGCTGTCCGGTGAAGGTTCTGATGAAGTGTTTGGCGGTTATCTTTACTTCCATAAAGCGCCCAACGCTAAAGAACTGCATGAAGAGACGGTGCGTAAACTGCTGGCCCTGCATATGTATGACTGCGCGCGCGCCAACAAAGCGATGTCAGCCTGGGGCGTGGAAGCACGCGTTCCGTTCCTCGACAAAAAATTCCTTGATGTGGCGATGCGCATTAACCCGCAGGATAAAATGTGCGGTAACGGCAAAATGGAAAAACACATCCTGCGTGAATGTTTTGAGTCATACCTGCCCGCAAGCGTGGCCTGGCGGCAGAAAGAGCAGTTCTCCGATGGCGTCGGTTACAGTTGGATCGACACCCTGAAAGAAGTGGCGGCGCAGCAGGTTTCTGATCAGCAACTGGAAACTGCCCGCTTCCGCTTCCCGTACAACACGCCAACCTCAAAAGAAGCGTATCTGTACCGGGAGATCTTTGAAGAACTGTTCCCGCTTCCGAGCGCCGCTGAGTGCGTGCCTGGCGGTCCTTCCGTCGCGTGTTCTTCCGCTAAAGCGATCGAATGGGATGAAGCGTTCAAGAAAATGGACGATCCATCTGGTCGTGCGGTTGGTGTTCACCAGTCGGCATATAAGTAAGAAATGCGAAACAGCCCCGGTGAAATCCGGGGCTGTTTCAGTTATTGAGGTGCTTGTTGATTCTGATATGCAGTAAGGAAATGTTCCGGGTTTGCCACATCACTGTTTGACAACTCATCACTGTAGGCCAGTATTTCATAGATTAATTTCCCACCACTATTGTTGAATTCCGAATTTCATCCTGTACGACAAAAGAATGGCTGTAGGGTGGGGAAAAAACACAAAGTAAACAATAATTGACGAATATAGCGCCACGCTGTTCGCAACCTAACCAAACAGTCACTTTCGAGCAATTTTCCTTGAAAAAGAGGTTGACGCTGCAAGGCTCTATACGCATAATGCGCCCCGCAACGCCGATAAGGTATCGCGAAAAAAAAGATGGCTACGTAGCTCAGTTGGTTAGAGCACATCACTCATAATGATGGGGTCACAGGTTCGAATCCCGTCGTAGCCACCATCTTTTTTGCGGGAGTGGCGAAATTGGTAGACGCACCAGATTTAGGTTCTGGCGCCGCAAGGTGTGCGAGTTCAAGTCTCGCCTCCCGCACCATTCACCAGAAAGCGTTGTACGGATGGGGTATCGCCAAGCGGTAAGGCACCGGTTTTTGATACCGGCATTCCCTGGTTCGAATCCAGGTACCCCAGCCATCTTCTTCGAGTAAGCGGTTCACCGCCCGGTTATTGGGGTATCGCCAAGCGGTAAGGCACCGGTTTTTGATACCGGCATTCCCTGGTTCGAATCCAGGTACCCCAGCCATCGAAGAAACAATCTGGCTACGTAGCTCAGTTGGTTAGAGCACATCACTCATAATGATGGGGTCACAGGTTCGAATCCCGTCGTAGCCACCAAATTCTGAATGTGTCGAATATGTTCGGCAAATTCAAAACCAATTTGTTGGGGTATCGCCAAGCGGTAAGGCACCGGATTCTGATTCCGGCATTCCGAGGTTCGAATCCTCGTACCCCAGCCAATTTATTCAAGACGCTTACCTTGTAAGTGCACCCAGTTGGGGTATCGCCAAGCGGTAAGGCACCGGATTCTGATTCCGGCATTCCGAGGTTCGAATCCTCGTACCCCAGCCACATTAAAAAAGCTCGCTTCGGCGAGCTTTTTGCTTTTCTGCGTTCATTCAATGTCGAATGCGATGTTGACACGTCTTATCCTTCAATGTCGGATGCGACGCTGCCGCGTCTTATCCGACCTACGGTTGGCACGCATCCGGCAATGTTGTAAGGCTACAACCCTAACGCATATTTCAGCGCCTGACGTTTCAACACGCCAGCACGCTCCGCCGCCATTAACCCGAGATTACGCATAAAACGCAGTGGTGGCAGATTATTGCTGAATCCGGCATAAAACAGATCCATACCGCTTTGCATAATGAAGTTATCCGCCATGCGCCGCATCTGGTAACGCTTGAGGACAGGATAACTGGCCCACGCTTCGCCGTAGCTGCGGGTGTTGACCAGAACATCAATCAGGGCATCGACATCACGATAACCAAGATTCACTCCCTGCCCCGCCAGCGGATGGATGGTATGCGCGGCATCGCCCACCAGCGCAAGCCCTGGCTGCACGTACTGCAACGCATGGCGACGCGTCAGCGGAAACGCACCAGCGGCAAGCGGTGTAACGTAACCCAGACGCGACGGGAAATGCTTCGCGATTTCCGCCTGGAGCTGTGCCATATTCATATTCTGCAACTGGCGAATACGCGCCGGAGAGTCATACCACACCAGCGATGCCCAGTTATCAAACAACGGCAGAAACGCACGCGGTCCGTCCGGAGTAAATTGCTGCCAGGTGCTGTCGCCGGGATCGTTCTCGCACTGGACGCTAATCAACATGCACGACTGCGCATACTGCCATGCATGAACGCCAATTCCCGCCATCTGCCGCACCTGCGAATTTGCGCCGTCGGCACCAATCACCAGCTTCGCGCGAATCACTTCACCGCCTTTCAGCTCCAGCTCCTGAAGATCATCATGGCGATGCAGCGCAATCAGCGAGCCTGGCACACGTAACGTTACTTTCGGATGCGCTTCCAGCGCCTGCCACAACGCCTGTTGCAGGACAGTGTTTTCCACCATATAGCCAAGCAGCGGTAGCTTAAGTTCAGCGGCGTCAAACACCACATGCGCCGTTTCCCACTCCCACGTTTCCAGTCTGCGGTAAGGATGGCAACGCATAGCCTGTACTGCATCCCAGACCCCTAACCCTTTAAGCAATGATACCGAAGCCGCGCTGATCGCCGAGATCCGCACGTCCGGTTGGCTATCAGCGACAAACGGCGCTGGTTCTGCGTGCTCGATCACCGTTACCGCAAATCCGTGCTGTGCCAGCCCCAGCGCCAGTGCGCCGCCGACCATTCCTCCGCCGACAATGGCAATTTCCGTTGGTTGATTTGTCATGGTCAATCATCCTGTTAGCAATATGCTTTAAGTTTACAGGATTTTTACCCCTAAGGGCTGATAACGCTCATACTGGTCACAACGGCAGCAAAGCATTACACTATGCGCCCTGCATTCCTGGCTACTATTTCGCAAGAGCAAGTCGATGACCAAAAAACTCCATATTAAAACCTGGGGCTGTCAGATGAACGAGTACGATTCATCGAAGATGGCCGATCTGCTGGATGCCACCCACGGCTATCAACTGACCGACGTGGCGGAAGAAGCGGATGTGCTGCTGCTGAACACCTGCTCAATCCGCGAGAAGGCTCAGGAAAAAGTCTTCCATCAGTTGGGCCGCTGGAAACTGTTAAAAGAGAAGAATCCAGACCTGATTATCGGCGTCGGTGGCTGCGTGGCATCGCAAGAAGGCGAGCACATTCGCCAGCGCGCCCACTATGTCGATATTATTTTTGGGCCGCAAACGCTGCACCGTCTGCCGGAGATGATCAACTCCGTGCGTGGCGACCGCAGCCCGGTTGTAGATATCAGCTTCCCGGAAATCGAGAAGTTTGACCGTCTACCGGAACCGCGCGCCGAAGGGCCGACCGCGTTTGTCTCCATCATGGAAGGCTGCAATAAATATTGCACCTACTGCGTGGTGCCTTACACCCGTGGTGAAGAGGTAAGCCGTCCGTCCGACGATATTCTGTTTGAGATTGCCCAGCTTGCGGCTCAGGGCGTGCGTGAAGTCAACCTGCTCGGTCAGAACGTGAACGCCTGGCGTGGTGAAAACTACGACGGCACCACCGGATCGTTTGCCGATCTGTTGCGTCTGGTTGCTGCGATCGACGGGATCGATCGTATTCGCTTTACCACCAGCCATCCGATCGAATTCACCGACGATATCATCGAAGTGTACCGCGACACGCCGGAGCTGGTGAGCTTCCTGCACCTGCCGGTACAGAGTGGTTCCGATCGCATTCTGAACCTGATGGGCCGTACCCATACGGCGCTGGAGTACAAAGCGATCATCCGTAAACTGCGTGCGGCGCGCCCGGATATTCAGATCAGTTCTGACTTCATCGTCGGCTTCCCTGGCGAAACCACCGAAGACTTCGAGAAAACGATGAAGCTGATTGCCGACGTCAATTTCGACATGAGCTACAGCTTTATCTTCTCTGCACGTCCGGGTACACCAGCCGCCGATATGGTTGATGATGTTCCGGAAGAAGAGAAGAAGCAGCGTCTGTATATTCTGCAAGAACGTATCAATCAGCAAGCGATGGCGTGGAGCCGCCGGATGCTCGGCACCACCCAGCGTATTCTGGTAGAAGGTACATCGCGTAAGAGCATCATGGAGCTTTCCGGGCGTACCGAAAATAACCGCGTGGTCAACTTCGAAGGTACGCCGGATATGATCGGTAAATTCGTCGATGTAGAAATTACCGACGTCTACCCGAACTCTCTGCGCGGTAAAGTGGTGCGTACTGAAGATGAAATGGGTCTGCGCGTGGCAGAAACACCGGAATCAGTGATTGCCCGTACTCGCAAAGAAAACGACCTTGGCGTGGGTTATTATCAACCGTAATTCTCAGGCCCGCCGTTCCGGTGGGCCTTGTTTTTTCTCTCTTTATCCCCATCTTTATCGCAATGCTTGCGCCTTTTTCCTGTGGCGTGAATAATTTCCTTATAGGCCGGTGAATGTTCAGCTTCCGGCGGCATACAGATAAGAGGAACGGTTTGAACATAGACACTCGCGAAATCACCCTGGAGCCAGCAGACAATGCGCGTCTGTTGAGCCTGTGCGGCCCGTTTGATGACAACATCAAGCAGCTCGAACGCCGTCTCGGCATCGAGATCAATCGCCGCGATAACCACTTTAAACTGACCGGCCGTCCGATTTGCGTCACCGCTGCGGCAGACATTCTGCGTAGCCTGTATGTCGATACTGCCCCGATGCGCGGTCAGATTCAGGATATCGAACCGGAACAGATCCACCTTGCTATTAAAGAAGCACGGGTACTGGAGCAAAGCGCGGAGAGCGTGCCGGAGTACGGCAAAGCGGTCAATATCAAAACCAAACGCGGCGTAATTAAGCCGCGCACGCCAAACCAGGCGCAGTACATCGCCAATATTCTCGACCATGACATTACCTTCGGCGTTGGCCCGGCGGGTACGGGTAAAACCTACCTGGCAGTGGCTGCAGCAGTTGATGCCCTGGAGCGTCAGGAAATTCGCCGTATTCTGCTGACTCGTCCGGCGGTCGAAGCCGGTGAGAAACTGGGCTTCCTGCCTGGCGATTTAAGCCAGAAAGTAGACCCGTATCTGCGCCCACTGTACGACGCGCTGTTTGAAATGCTGGGCTTTGAGAAAGTCGAGAAACTGATTGAGCGCAACGTTATTGAAGTCGCGCCGCTGGCCTATATGCGTGGTCGTACGCTGAACGACGCGTTTATCATTCTCGATGAGAGCCAGAACACCACCATCGAACAGATGAAGATGTTCCTGACCCGTATCGGTTTTAACTCAAAAGCGGTTATCACCGGCGACGTCACGCAGATCGACCTGCCGCGTAATACTAAATCAGGCTTACGTCATGCCATCGAAGTGCTGGCCGATGTCGAAGAGATCAGCTTTAACTTCTTCCACAGCGAAGACGTGGTTCGTCACCCGGTGGTGGCGCGTATCGTTAACGCCTATGAAGCCTGGGAAGAAGCCGAACAAAAACGTAAAGCGGCGCTGGCGGCAGAACGCAAGCGCGAAGAACAGGAACAAAAATGAGTCAGGTGATCCTCGATTTACAACTGGCATGTGAAGATAACTCCGGATTGCCGGAAGAGAGCCAGTTTCAAACATGGCTGAATGCGGTGATCCCGCAGTTTCAGGAAGAGTCGGAAGTGACGATTCGCGTGGTCGATACCGCCGAAAGCCACAGTCTCAATCTGACCTATCGCGGTAAGGATAAGCCGACCAACGTGCTCTCCTTCCCGTTTGAAGTGCCGCCTGGCATGGAGATGTCGCTACTGGGCGATCTGGTTATCTGCCGTCAGGTGGTTGAGAAGGAAGCTCAGGAGCAAGGCAAACCACTGGAGGCACACTGGGCGCATATGGTGGTGCACGGCAGTCTGCATTTGTTAGGTTACGATCACATCGAAGATGACGAAGCAGAAGAAATGGAAGCCCTCGAAACAGAGATTATGCTTGCTCTGGGCTATGAGGATCCGTACATTGCCGAGAAAGAATAATTTGCCAGGCATTTGACTGGCAGACGTCCCCGCCGTTGGTGATTAACGACGGCGTTTTGATTAACTAACATGAGAACCCATACGACGCCATGAGCGACGACAATTCACACAGTAGTGACACGATAAGCAACAAGAAGGGATTTTTCTCCCTGTTACTCAGCCAACTTTTCCACGGTGAACCGAAAAACCGTGACGAACTGCTGGCGCTGATCCGTGATTCCGGGCAGAACGACCTTATCGACGAAGATACGCGCGATATGCTCGAAGGGGTGATGGACATCGCAGACCAACGCGTTCGCGACATCATGATCCCCCGCTCCCAGATGATTACCCTGAAACGCAACCAGACGCTGGACGAATGCCTTGATGTCATCATCGAGTCCGCCCACTCACGTTTCCCGGTGATTAGCGAAGACAAAGATCACATTGAAGGGATTCTGATGGCGAAAGACTTGCTGCCGTTTATGCGCAGCGATGCTGAAGCCTTCAGCATGGACAAAGTGTTACGTCAGGCGGTTGTCGTTCCTGAAAGTAAGCGCGTAGACCGAATGCTGAAAGAGTTTCGCTCTCAGCGTTACCACATGGCGATCGTTATTGACGAATTCGGTGGGGTTTCCGGTCTGGTGACCATTGAAGACATCCTGGAACTGATTGTTGGTGAGATTGAAGACGAGTATGACGAAGAAGATGATATCGACTTCCGTCAGCTGAGTCGTCATACCTGGACCGTGCGCGCACTGGCTTCCATTGAAGACTTCAACGAAGCGTTCGGCACCCACTTTAGCGATGAAGAAGTCGACACTATCGGTGGTCTGGTGATGCAGGCATTTGGGCATCTTCCGGCACGTGGCGAAACCATCGACATCGACGGTTACCAGTTCAAAGTGGCGATGGCCGATAGTCGGCGTATTATTCAGGTTCATGTCAAAATCCCGGATGACTCACCCCAGCCAAAGCTGGATGAATAAAACCGAAACTGGATAGATAACTACATGGCTTTTGCCTCATTAATTGAACGCCAGCGCATTCGCCTGCTGCTGGCGTTATTATTCGGTGCCTGCGGAACGCTGGCCTTCTCTCCTTACGACGTCTGGCCTGCGGCGATTATTTCGTTGATGGGGCTTCAGGCGTTGACCTTTAACCGCCGTCCACTCCAGTCTGCCGCTATTGGCTTTTGCTGGGGATTTGGCCTCTTTGGCAGCGGTATTAACTGGGTCTATGTCAGCATCGCGACCTTTGGCGGAATGCCTGGCCCGGTTAACATCTTCCTGGTGGTGCTGCTGGCGGCGTATTTGTCGCTGTATACCGGACTGTTTGCTGGCGTGCTGTCGCGTCTGTGGCCGAAAACCACCTGGCTGCGCGTGGCGATTGCCGCCCCTGCTCTCTGGCAAGTGACCGAGTTTCTGCGCGGTTGGGTACTGACAGGCTTCCCGTGGTTACAGTTCGGCTATAGCCAGATTGATGGCCCGTTAAAAGGGCTGGCACCGATAATGGGCGTGGAAGCCATTAACTTCCTGCTGATGATGGTTAGTGGCCTGCTGGCACTGGCGTTGGTCAAACGCAACTGGCGTCCGCTGGTGGTGGCCGTCGTGCTGTTTGCCCTACCCTTCCCGCTGCGTTACATCCAATGGTTTACCCCGCAACCGGAGAAAACCATTCAGGTTTCGATGGTTCAGGGCGATATTCCGCAATCACTGAAATGGGATGGAGATCAGCTTCTTAATACGCTGAAGATTTACTACAACGCAACGGCTCCGCTGATGGGCAAATCATCGTTGATTATCTGGCCGGAGTCGGCGATAACCGATCTGGAAATTAATCAGCAACCGTTCCTCAAAGCACTGGACGGTGAGTTGCGCGATAAAGGTAGCTCGCTGGTAACCGGGATTGTCGACGCGCGTCTCAATAAGCAGAACCGCTACGATACCTACAACACCATCATCACACTGGGTAAAGGTGCACCGTACAGCTACGAATCAGCCGATCGCTATAACAAAAACCATCTGGTGCCGTTTGGCGAGTTTGTCCCGCTGGAGTCGATTCTGCGTCCGTTAGCACCGTTCTTTGATCTGCCGATGTCGTCGTTCAGCCGTGGGCCATATATCCAGCCGCCGCTGTCGGTAAATGGTATTGAGCTTACTGCGGCCATTTGCTACGAGATCATTCTTGGCGAGCAAGTGCGCGATAACTTCCGCCCGGATACCGACTATCTGCTGACTATCTCCAACGATGCGTGGTTTGGTAAATCTATTGGTCCATGGCAACACTTCCAGATGGCGCGAATGCGTGCGCTGGAGCTGGCGCGCCCACTGTTGCGCAGCACCAACAACGGCATTACGGCGGTGATTGGCCCGCAGGGTGAGATTCAGGCGATGATCCCGCAGTTCACCCGCGAGGTGTTGACCACTAACGTGACGCCGACGACCGGACTCACACCGTACGCACGAACCGGCAACTGGCCGCTGTGGGTGCTGACGGCGCTGTTTGGTTTTGCCGCTGTGCTGATGAGTCTGCGAGCACGTAAACGTTGATGTGCCTGATGTATCCGGCATGAGCAAAACGTACTTTCTCATTAAGCTTTGGGGCATGGTTATCATGCCCCTTTTTCTTACGGTTCAGGGATACAAGCCACATTGCCATATTGGGGATGACGAATAATTGCCTGCGGATCAAGCGAGCGCGTCCTGTCCAGTTGGATTAACCCGTTCTTCGCCATAACAAATATCTTTCTACCATCCGCCGAAAAACGAAGGTGATTAACGTAGCTGGCAGGATAAACGCCAACAATCTGCCCGGCATTAATATTGAGCAGGATGACATAACCTTGCAAGCCATATGACACCAACGCTAAATACTGACCGTCCGGGCTAATACCCTCAACGGAATAAACGCTCCTGCTACACCATTGCGTCATAATGCTGGCTTGCTGATCCCCAACTCTTATACGTGAAATCCCCTGGCTGTCGGCAAAAATTACATCCCCGTTTTCAGGTCGAAAACGCATCGCCGATATCGTTCCACGCGCATCACCTGCGGGAAAGTCTTCTTTCTGATGCGTGATGGTATTGATGCGTACAATGTCACCTCTGACCATACCGGGTATCAACAATATTTTTTCATCCGGGGAAAGTGCCATAACCCAGGCACCAGGTTTATTACTCGTCCCCGTCCCGTCGTATTTCTCCAGCGGGATATCCGCCACATGCTGATAAGTCACCAGATCAATCGCTGACACACTATTACTGGTGCGATTCATCACCCAGGCTTTTGTGCCATCACGCGAGAGGATAAGACTGTCAGGATGTGCACCGGTGGTAATCGACTGAATAATCTCCCCCGTCGCCACGTTAATGACCGATAACGCATTCGCTTCAAATGAAGTCGCATAAAGCAACGTTTCATCCGGGCTTAGCGTCAGCGATCTGACGCCCTGATCTTTACAGCCACCACAATGTTTGACTGACTTTTCTTTCGCTATGGGGGCTGTAAAGGTATGCAGGATTTTCTTTTGTCCGAGGTCGAAAACAACAATGCTGTTGGTGTTTTCAATTGCGGCATACAACGTATTACCATCCCGACTGATCGCCATATCATGGATATCGGCAATCTCAGCGAGCAAATCACCACTGGCCTGTTCACGACTTACCGGAGCGGATAATGTTTCCCTGAGGGCGTTGCGTTCCTCCGCTAACTGTTGTTTTTTTTGTCGTCGCTCTTGTTCAATCTCCTGCGGATAAAACTCTTCACGCAGGCTTTGCCTGACCTGTAAAACTGACTCATCCATCTGCTGCTGCGCAAGCCAGATAGCCCCGGTCAGAAGAAGACTGCCCGCAACAATAATCCCGCCTTCCGTAACGAGTCGGTTTTGCCCAGATAAACGCGCGCTCAGCCAACCCAACGCGCCACCCGCAATCAGGCCGCCAATGTGGCAAGCGTTATCTATTCCTGTTTGCCGGGCACCGTACAACAGTGTCAGCGCCACCATACCCAACAGAGGAAATACTCGCCGCTGGTTTTTATGGTGTGTGCCCGTACCTGAAGCAAGCTGTGTTGCTATCGCAGCGCCAGCTATTCCCATAATTGCCCCGGATGCCCCAACGCTGATGACTATCTGATCACTATCGCGTAACGCATAACAGGCGCTGATGAGCCCACCAAAGACGCCGGAGAATAACCAAATAATCAGAAGTCGCCATTTCCCCAGTATCCGTTCCGTCACTGCCCCCACCACCAGGAGTGCAAACATATTCATCAGCAAATGGGAAAAACTACTGTGCAGAAAGACACTGCTCAATAAGCGCCAGGGTTCACCCGACAACGAGAGTGAAGCAACGTTAGCACCGAGATGGATGAGTGCGGATTGATCGACTTCTTCATAACTCATCCATTGTGCGAGGTAACAAAATATCCCAACACAGAGCGCAAAAAGGATAAGGGTTATTGCGGGTAATTGAACATTTAACGGCTTAACCGAAGATGCAGACATAAGGTGTTTCTTCCTTGAAAAGACAGATAAAAAGCATTTTTCCCGTGTGCAGTTATCATCCCGGCAAACGTCCCATACCGAAAAGTTAACCCTGTCCGAAATATGACTTTTTCAGCCTAAAATTACAATCGTAATTAATTCGCCCCTAAGTATTTTTTGGCATGTAAGTTGCTTTATTTACTGTGTAAGCGATGAAATCAGCCGCGACGCAACCAGGTTGCACCACCACAAATCAGCGGTAGCACCAAAAGAGTGCATTTTAAGAATTTTGCTTCGGAATGGTGCGGCGCATCTCGCAAAAACAAACAATAAAACAGCAATATCTTTACATTTAGCCAAACTAAATGTTACCTAACAGGCACAACACTGCACAATAAAGTTGCAGACGATAACAACACAAACACTCACAACGGGTATCCATGCGTTCTTAACGCAGAAGATAAAGGAGTTGGATATGCAATTACGTAAACCTGCCATAGCAATCCTGGCCCTGGCGCTTTCCGCAGGACTGGCACAGGCAGATGACGCCGCCCCGGCAGCGGGCAGTACGCTGGACAAAATCGCCAAAAACGGTGTGATTGTCGTCGGTCACCGTGAATCTTCAGTGCCTTTCTCTTATTACGACAATCAGCAAAAAGTGGTGGGTTACTCGCAGGATTACTCCAACGCCATTGTTGAAGCAGTGAAAAAGAAACTCAACAAACCGGACTTACAGGTGAAACTGATTCCGATTACCTCACAAAACCGTATTCCTCTGCTGCAAAACGGCACTTTCGATTTTGAATGTGGTTCCACCACCAATAACGTCGAACGCCAAAAACAGGCGGCTTTCTCTGACACTATTTTCGTGGTCGGTACGCGCCTGTTGACCAAAAAGGGTGGCGATATCAAAGATTTTGCCGATCTGAAAGGCAAAGCCGTAGTCGTTACTTCCGGCACTACCTCTGAAGTTTTGCTCAACAAACTGAATGAAGAGCAAAAAATGAATATGCGCATCATCAGCGCCAAAGATCACGGTGACTCTTTCCGTACCCTGGAAAGCGGTCGTGCCGTTGCCTTTATGATGGATGACGCCCTGCTGGCCGGTGAACGTGCGAAAGCGAAGAAACCAGACAACTGGGATATCGTCGGCAAGCCGCAGTCTCAGGAAGCCTACGGTTGCATGTTGCGTAAAGATGATCCGCAGTTCAAAAAGCTGATGGATGACACCATCGCTCAGGTGCAGACCTCCGGTGAAGCGGAAAAATGGTTTGATAAATGGTTCAAAAATCCCATTCCGCCGAAAAACCTGAACATGAATTTCGAACTGTCAGACGAAATGAAAGCACTGTTCAAAGAACCGAATGACAAGGCACTGAACTAATTACAAGAACCAGGGGCGGAAATTCCAGCCCTCTCGATTGTTACGTAGCACGGACAGACTATACGCCTGATGGTCGTTCCCCATCGGGCCTGAAAACCGCAATACGCTGGGTAACAATCTTCGAGGGTAGCAGTTAACGCTGCTACCCTCTTTTTTCTGGAGTAGATTTATGTCTATAGACTGGAACTGGGGTATTTTTTTACAACAAGCCCCGTTCGGCAACACCACCTATCTTGGTTGGATCTGGAGTGGTTTTCAGGTGACGATCGCTTTGTCGATCTGCGCCTGGATTATCGCTTTCCTCGTCGGTTCATTTTTCGGCATTTTACGTACCGTTCCAAACCGTTTTCTCTCCGGTCTGGGTACGTTGTATGTCGAACTGTTCCGCAACGTGCCGTTGATTGTGCAATTCTTTACCTGGTATCTGGTGATCCCGGAGCTGCTGCCGGAGAAAATCGGCATGTGGTTTAAGGCCGAGCTGGATCCCAATATTCAGTTTTTCCTTTCATCCATGCTCTGCCTGGGGCTGTTTACCGCCGCCCGTGTTTGCGAACAGGTACGCGCCGCGATCCAGTCGCTGCCGCGAGGGCAAAAAAATGCCGCGCTGGCGATGGGTCTGACGCTACCGCAGGCTTATCGATACGTACTGCTGCCTAATGCTTATCGCGTTATCGTCCCGCCAATGACTTCCGAGATGATGAACCTGGTGAAAAACTCCGCCATCGCCTCGACTATCGGTCTGGTGGATATGGCAGCGCAGGCGGGTAAATTGCTCGACTACTCGGCCCACGCCTGGGAGTCGTTTACCGCCATTACGCTTGCGTATGTGTTGATTAACGCTTTTATCATGCTGGTGATGACGCTGGTTGAACGTAAAGTTCGCCTGCCCGGCAACATGGGGGGCAAATAATGTACGAGTTTGACTGGAGTTCCATTGTTCCTTCCCTGCCATATCTGCTCGACGGGCTGGTGATCACCCTGAAAATCACCGTCACGGCAGTCGTGATTGGTATTTTGTGGGGTACCATGCTGGCGGTGATGCGCTTGTCCAGCTTCGCGCCTGTTTCGTGGTTTGCCAAAGCCTACGTTAACGTATTCCGCTCGATTCCTTTAGTCATGGTTTTGCTGTGGTTTTACTTGATTGTGCCGGGATTTCTGCAAAATGTGCTGGGATTATCGCCAAAAAATGATATTCGTTTAATTTCGGCGATGGTGGCGTTTTCGATGTTTGAAGCGGCCTACTATTCAGAGATTATCCGTGCCGGTATTCAAAGTATTTCTCGTGGTCAGTCGAGCGCCGCGCTGGCGTTGGGAATGACTCACTGGCAGTCGATGAAACTGATTATTCTGCCGCAGGCGTTCCGCGCGATGGTGCCGCTGCTGCTCACTCAGGGCATCGTACTGTTCCAGGATACCTCGCTGGTGTATGTGTTATCTCTGGCCGATTTCTTCCGTACCGCCTCAACCATTGGTGAGCGTGATGGTACGCAGGTTGAGATGATCCTGTTTGCCGGATTTGTTTATTTCGTTATTAGTCTTAGCGCGTCGTTGTTGGTCAGCTACTTGAAAAGAAGGACAGCATAATGATTACCCTGAAAAATGTTTCAAAATGGTATGGTCACTTTCAGGTGCTGACCGACTGCTCAACCGAAGTGAAAAAAGGCGAAGTGGTGGTGGTTTGCGGCCCGTCTGGTTCCGGCAAATCAACGCTGATTAAAACCGTCAACGGCCTCGAACCAGTGCAGCAAGGTGAAATCACCGTCGATGGTATCGTGGTTAATGACAAGAAAACCGATCTGGCAAAGCTGCGTTCCCGCGTCGGGATGGTGTTCCAGCATTTTGAGTTGTTCCCCCATTTGTCGATTATTGAAAACCTGACTCTGGCGCAGGTGAAAGTGCTTAAACGCGATAAAGCGCCCGCTCGTGAAAAAGCATTGAAATTGCTGGAGCGCGTGGGACTTTCCGCACATGCCAATAAATTTCCGGCGCAGCTTTCCGGCGGTCAGCAGCAGCGTGTGGCGATCGCTCGCGCATTGTGTATGGATCCTATTGCCATGCTGTTCGACGAACCGACATCGGCGCTGGATCCGGAGATGATCAACGAAGTGCTGGACGTGATGGTGGAACTGGCAAACGAAGGAATGACCATGATGGTGGTGACCCACGAAATGGGTTTTGCCCGTAAAGTGGCGAATCGGGTGATCTTTATGGATGAGGGTAAAATTGTCGAAGACTCGCCGAAAGATGCGTTCTTCGATGATCCGAAATCGGACCGCGCAAAAGACTTCCTCGCGAAAATCCTGCATTAATCACTCTGGCGCGCATACCCAATTGCGCGCCATCTCACGCTTTATCGTTTCGCCCCTCGTATCTGTTACATCCTGGCGTTACCCTTGTCGCAAAGAAGCACACAACAAGGAGCAACAATGGCACTGCCAATTCTGTTAGATTGCGACCCAGGTCATGACGACGCTATCGCAATAGTTCTCGCCCTCGCCTCACCAGAGCTTGATGTCAAAGCAATTACGTCTTCCGCCGGAAACCAGACACCAGAAAAAACCTTACGCAATGTTCTTCGTATGCTGACCTTGCTCAATCGCACCGATATTCCGGTAGCAGGCGGCGCGGTAAAACCGTTAATGCGTGAGTTGATTATCGCGGACAATGTGCACGGCGAAAGCGGTCTCGACGGCCCGGCATTACCGGAACCGGCGTTCGCACCGCAAAACTGTACGGCGGTAGAGCTAATGGCGAAAACGCTGCGTGAAAGTGCGGAACCTGTCACCATTGTGTCTACCGGACCGCAAACTAACGTTGCCTTGCTGCTCAATAGCCATCCGGAACTGCATAGCAAAATTGCCCGTATCGTGATTATGGGCGGCGCAATGGGGCTTGGTAACTGGACGCCAGCGGCTGAATTTAATATTTACGTTGACCCGGAAGCGGCAGAAATTGTCTTCCAGTCAGGGATCCCGGTGGTGATGGCCGGTCTGGATGTTACTCATAAAGCACAAATCCACGTTGAAGACACCGAGCGTTTCCGCGCGATTGGTAACCCTGTTTCAACCATTGTTGCCGAACTGCTGGATTTCTTCCTCGAATATCATAAAGACGAAAAATGGGGCTTTGTCGGCGCACCACTGCATGACCCATGCACCATCGCCTGGCTGTTGAAACCGGAGTTATTTACCTCTGTTGAGCGCTGGGTTGGCGTGGAAACACAGGGGAAATAGACCCAGGGTATGACGGTTGGGTAATGACTCCAACTTATTGATAGTGTTTTATGTTCAGATAATGCCCGATGACTTTGTCATGCAGCTCCACCGATTTTGAGAACGACAGCGACTTCCGTCCCAGCCGTGCCAGGTGCTGCCTCAGATTCAGGTTATGCCGCTCAATTCGCTGCGTATATCGCTTGCTGATTACGTGCAGCTTTCCCTTCAGGCGGGATTCATACAGCGGCCAGCCATCCGTCATCCATATCACCACGTCAAAGGGTGACAGCAGGCTCATAAGACGCCCCAGCGTCGCCATAGTGCGTTCACCGAATACGTGCGCAACAACCGTCTTCCGGAGCCTGTCATACGCGTAAAACAGCCAGCGCTGGCGCGATTTAGCCCCGACATAGCCCCACTGTTCGTCCATTTCCGCGCAGACGATGACGTCACTGCCCGGCTGTATGCGCGAGGTTACCGACTGCGGCCTGAGTTTTTTAAGTGACGTAAAATCGTGTTGAGGCCAACGCCCATAATGCGGGCTGTTGCCCGGCATCCAACGCCATTCATGGCCATATCAATGATTTTCTGGTGCGTACCGGGTTGAGAAGCGGTGTAAGTGAACTGCAGTTGCCATGTTTTACGGCAGTGAGAGCAGAGATAGCGCTGATGTCCGGCGGTGCTTTTGCCGTTACGCACCACCCCGTCAGTAGCTGAACAGGAGGGACAGCTGATAGAAACAGAAGCCACTGGAGCACCTCAAAAACACCATCATACACTAAATCAGTAAGTTGGCAGCATCACCCGCCGCCTGAATTAATAATCGACGAATAATTAATGCTTCCAGTGGACAACGATTTTCTGCATCAAGGCGGCTCACAATCGGCATTAATGATTCTTCTGTAGGTTGGCAGGCCTGCACTAATTGTTTGGCAACTAGATATAATGGCCATAAGGTATGTTCTGTATCACGCGTGAGTGAGATCCGCGGCTTACGTCCTTTGTGCAAAACCATCTCGACCAGTGAACGCCCCAGCGCAGAGAGTTTTTCATCGCTGAGTATTTCGTATAAATGAAAACGCGTACGGGCGCTGTCGCCGGGGACATAAAGTAGCGGTTTTCCCTGATCGTTAACCAGATCACGCGCTTCAATCATCATCACCAGTAATGGGTAATAATCGACCCGATGCTGACGGCACCATTGCAACATTAAAGCATCCGCCTGGGTGGAGGGATACTCGCGCCAGTAGTCACAAAGTTCTGCCAACAGGCTTTCGCCTTCTCCACAATAGACGCGTTGCGCGTATTCATAATAAGGCGCATCTTCATTATCAGGTTCAGTTTCCCGCCATGACTGGGCGTAATCCAGAAGTTCGGGGATATCCAGGCGACCTGCGCTATACCAGCGGAGTAAATTTCTGTGCAGTTTTGCATCATCGGGGATAATCACTGCGCGATGTTGCGCTAAATACAATGTCAGCCATTCTGGATGCGATGACCAAATCCGAGCGAACATTTGGTAAAAATCGATGGTGTCATTTTGCACGGCAACGGGCAGATGCAGAATGGTCTGGAAGTTAAAAACATTCCCCTTCGCAATGGCATATAAAAAGGATTCCAGTTCTTCTTCGTCTATTTCCCCGGTATTTTCCTCCTGTAACCACCGCAATCTTTCTGCTAATAACACCACGCACTCGAAGGATAAATGGGCAGTGTGCATGGCGATTGTGCACAGCGACCAGCGTAATTCATCAATCTCCTCCATCGAGCAATAATTTAATTGCTGAATGAATCGCTGCCAGGCGGAGGGCAGAAAACGTTCACTATCAGAGGCAAGTAACGCACGAAAGGCGAGCAGAATTTCATGTTCTGCTACCTCATATTCTTCTGGTTGCCAAACAGATTTAGCAGGCGACTGCGCAATCCGTAGCGCCTCCTCATACGCCTGACGAAGTTGTTTAAAACCCTGCGGATCGGTTTCTGGATGAAAGGACGGTAACAGCGCCAGATAAGCGCGGCGGATAATATCGACGTCAGTCGTTTCCTCTATATCGAGGATCTTCCAGCAATTTTTCATAGGTCGCTCATATCCTTAAGCGTTTCCGGGCATGCAGAATAGTAAGCCAATGGTTGCCAGGACAAGGTAGGGTAATACGCATCATCACTGGCAAATAATTGATAAAACATATCATTGCCGGAATCGTCGTATTCTTTACGCGCTAAGAATTCGCGTAATAAAGGCAGATGATCATCTTCGGGAGACTGCCAATATTGCCGACCAAAGGTATAACCGGCAAAGTATTGCCGCCAGTTACTATAATAACGTAGAGCCCGTAGATGAATGCGCGACTGGATCCATAGACTTTCTTCTTCGCTCAACCAGTTATTAAGTACGCCCATTCGGCTTAAAAAACCCATCCGGACATAATCCCAGGCTTTGATTCCCCCTTCGCCACAGCATTCGGCGGTGCTGGCGACAAATTGCGCATAAGCCTGACCTTCCTCATTTAGTTCAGCAAGATAGTCACGCCATTCACATGGCGAATAACGAAACCAGCGGTGATAAAACCCTGCCAACCGAGCGGCATGACCGTTATCGATCATTCGGTGAATTGTGCGCAGCAGGTCATCACGGTCATCAATTCCCCATGAGGAAGAAAGGTCAAAAAAGCATGTACCTAAATACATTTTGGGTGATGAATGCGAAGGTAAACAGCATTCATTGCGTATTTCCATCGGAGTGGAAAGTGCAAACAATATTTTTTGCGACTCCATGTCCATATAATTTATCCTTAAATATTCATTAAATGAATATTAGCCGCATTGCGAGGCTCGTTTATTTATACTTTTCTGACGCGACATAATACGCATAAAATAAGGCTTACGCAAAAATGGAACACATAAAAATATAATATGTTTTATCTGCAACCATAAGGAAATGATAATGATTTTCACGTCAAGTTGCTGCGATAATTTATCAATAGATGAGATTATCGAACGTGCTGAAAAAGGCGATTGCGAGGCTCAATATATTGTTGGGTTTTATTATAATCGCGATAGCGCAATTGATTCTCCGGACGACGAAAAAGCCTTTTACTGGCTGAAGCTGGCCGCTGAGCAAGGTCATTGTGAAGCACAGTATTCCTTAGGGCAAAAGTATACCGAGGATAAAAGCCGTCATAAAGATAATGAGCAAGCCATCTTCTGGCTGAAAAAAGCTGCCCTACAAGGCCATACTTTCGCTTCCAACGCCCTTGGCTGGACACTGGATCGTGGAGAAGCCCCCAATTATAAAGAAGCGGTTGTCTGGTATCAGATAGCCGCGGAGAGCGGAATGTCTTATGCGCAAAATAATCTTGGGTGGATGTACAGAAATGGCAACGGAGTCGCAAAAGACTATGCGCTGGCATTTTTCTGGTACAAACAAGCTGCATTACAAGGCCATAGTGACGCGCAAAACAATCTGGCCGATCTTTATGAAGACGGAAAAGGCGTTGCTCAAAACAAGACACTCGCCGCATTCTGGTATTTGAAAAGCGCACAGCAGGGTAATCGGCACGCCCAGTTTCAAATTGCATGGGATTATAACGCTGGCGAAGGGGTGGACCAGGACTATAAGCAAGCGATGTACTGGTATCTGAAGGCTGCCGCTCAGGGGAGCGTCGGCGCTTACGTCAACATCGGTTATATGTATAAACACGGACAAGGCGTTGAGAAAGATTATCAGGCTGCCTTTGAATGGTTTACGAAAGCCGCTGAATGCAATGACGCCACTGCCTGGTATAACCTGGCCATTATGTATCACTACGGAGAAGGAAGACCTGTCGATCTCCGACAGGCTCTCGACCTGTATCGTAAAGTTCAGTCATCCGGAACCAGAGATGTCAGTCAGGAAATTCGTGAGACTGAAGATTTACTGTAGAGATAAAAACAAGGGCCGGGGAATTTCATTCGGCCCATATTCTCTTTATTGCTGTGCGAAATCAGACTATTACGGCTCAAACGGGCGTCTCTGGAACTGGTCATGACCACATTTCGGGCATAGCGTCAGCACTTCCGGTGTGTAGATCGGGAGATGGAAGTGACATTTCTCGCAGACCAGATTTCCCAGCCCGACCACTTCTCCGCTGTGATAAACCCCATGATGATTGAGGTCCTGGAAAACTTCGCGCCATTCAAGCTGCGTTTTATCGGTGATGTCTGCCAGCTCCTGCCACAAGCTTTCTTTAATCACCCGCATAAAGACGCTGTCAGATTCTTCTTTCAGGCTCTCTTCATAGCTCATGGCGAACTCTTCCAGGTCACGTCTGACAGCTCGCGTCAGCTCATCGACCTCGGTTCGCGTTAACTCCCCTGTTTTTATTACGCGCTCGCGCGCCTGTTCCACCAGTGCGTCGATATCACGTTCGCCATTGCGCAGGCGTTCGCTCAGTGACGCAACCAGTTCACGGTAATATTGAGCAACCTTGTTCATCGTTTCATCTCCCGGGTCGTTAACTGACTATAATAATAGACGTTCTTTGTTCCTTGCTTTGCTAATACGCCCACAAACTCTGTAAATTAATGTATGAATAATCCGGGCATCATTTCAACGTCGAGTGCGCGAAAGGCTGTTTTGACGCGGACGTTTGGGCTATGCTATGCGGATCTGAAAAACCACCTCTAACGCTACTTTTGTAGCCGTAATGAAAACAGGACCACTGGCTGCCATGCAAGAGCAATACCGCCCGGAAGAGATAGAATCCAAAGTACAGCTTCATTGGGATGAGAAGCGCACATTTGAAGTAACCGAAGACGAGAGCAAAGAGAAGTATTACTGCCTGTCTATGCTTCCCTATCCTTCTGGTCGACTACACATGGGCCACGTACGTAACTACACCATCGGTGACGTGATCGCCCGTTACCAGCGCATGCTGGGCAAAAACGTTCTGCAGCCGATCGGCTGGGACGCGTTTGGTCTGCCTGCGGAAGGCGCGGCGGTGAAAAACAACACTGCACCGGCACCGTGGACGTACGACAACATCGCGTATATGAAAAACCAGCTCAAAATGCTGGGCTTTGGTTATGACTGGAGCCGCGAGCTGGCAACCTGTACGCCGGAATACTACCGTTGGGAACAAAAATTCTTCACCGAGCTGTATAAAAAAGGCCTGGTATATAAAAAGACTTCTGCGGTCAACTGGTGCCCGAATGACCAGACCGTACTGGCGAACGAACAAGTTATCGACGGCTGCTGCTGGCGCTGCGATACCAAAGTTGAACGTAAAGAGATCCCGCAGTGGTTTATCAAAATCACCGCTTACGCTGACGAACTACTCAACGATCTGGATAAACTGGATCACTGGCCAGACACCGTTAAAACCATGCAGCGTAACTGGATCGGTCGTTCCGAAGGCGTGGAAATCACCTTCAACGTTAACGACTATGACAACACGCTGACCGTTTACACTACCCGCCCGGACACCTTTATGGGTTGTACCTACCTGGCGGTAGCAGCGGGTCATCCGCTGGCGCAGAAAGCGGCGGAAAATAATCCTGAACTGGCGGCCTTTATTGACGAATGCCGTAACACCAAAGTTGCCGAAGCTGAAATGGCAACGATGGAGAAAAAAGGCGTCGATACTGGCTTTAAAGCTGTTCACCCATTAACGGGCGAAGAAATTCCCGTTTGGGCAGCAAACTTCGTATTGATGGAGTACGGCACGGGCGCAGTAATGGCGGTTCCGGGGCACGACCAACGCGACTACGAGTTTGCCTCTAAATACGGCCTGAACATCAAACCGGTTATCCTGGCGGCTGACGGCTCTGAGCCAGATCTTTCTCAGCAAGCCCTGACTGAAAAAGGCGTGCTGTTCAACTCTGGCGAGTTCAACGGTCTTGACCATGAAGCGGCCTTCAACGCCATCGCCGATAAACTGACTGCGATGGGCGTTGGCGAGCGTAAAGTGAACTACCGCCTGCGCGACTGGGGTGTTTCTCGTCAGCGTTACTGGGGCGCGCCGATTCCGATGGTGACGCTGGAAGACGGTACCGTAATGCCGACCCCGGACGACCAGCTGCCGGTGATCCTGCCGGAAGATGTGGTGATGGACGGCATTACCAGCCCGATTAAAGCAGATCCGGAGTGGGCAAAAACTACCGTTAACGGTATGCCAGCGCTGCGTGAAACCGACACTTTCGACACCTTTATGGAGTCCTCCTGGTACTATGCGCGCTACACTTGCCCAGAGTACAAAGAAGGTATGCTGGATTCCGAAGCGGCTAACTACTGGCTGCCGGTGGATATCTACATTGGTGGTATTGAACACGCCATTATGCACCTGCTCTACTTCCGCTTCTTCCACAAACTGATGCGTGATGCAGGCATGGTGAACTCTGACGAACCAGCGAAACAGTTGCTGTGTCAGGGTATGGTGCTGGCAGATGCCTTCTACTATGTTGGCGAAAACGGCGAACGTAACTGGGTTTCCCCGGTTGATGCTATCGTTGAACGTGACGAGAAAGGCCGTATCGTGAAAGCGAAAGATGCGGCAGGCCATGAACTGGTTTATACCGGCATGAGCAAAATGTCCAAGTCGAAGAACAACGGTATCGACCCGCAGGTGATGGTTGAACGTTACGGCGCGGACACCGTTCGTCTGTTTATGATGTTTGCTTCTCCGGCTGATATGACTCTCGAATGGCAGGAATCCGGCGTGGAAGGGGCTAACCGCTTCCTGAAACGTGTCTGGAAACTGGTTTACGAGCACACAGCAAAAGGTGATGTTGCGGCACTGAACGTTGATGCGCTGACTGAAGATCAGAAAGCGCTGCGTCGCGATGTGCATAAAACGATCGCTAAAGTGACCGATGATATCGGCCGTCGTCAGACCTTCAACACCGCAATTGCGGCGATTATGGAGCTGATGAACAAACTGGCGAAAGCACCGACCGATGGCGAGCAGGATCGCGCTCTGATGCAGGAAGCACTGCTGGCCGTTGTTCGTATGCTTAACCCGTTCACCCCGCACATCTGCTTCACGCTGTGGCAGGAACTGAAAGGCGAAGGCGATATCGACAACGCGCCGTGGCCGGTTGCTGACGAAAAAGCGATGGTGGAAGACTCCACGCTGGTCGTGGTGCAGGTTAACGGTAAAGTCCGTGCAAAAATCACCGTTCCGGTGGACGCAACGGAAGAACAGGTTCGCGAACGTGCTGGCCAGGAACATCTGGTAGCAAAATATCTTGATGGCGTTACCGTGCGTAAAGTGATTTACGTACCCGGTAAACTCCTCAATCTGGTCGTTGGCTAAGCGCGGGAGGAAGCGTGCGATATCTGGCAACATTGTTGTTATCTCTGGCGGTGTTAATCACCGCCGGGTGTGGCTGGCATCTGCGTGATACCACGCAGGTTCCTTCCACTATGAAGGTCATGATCCTGGACTCAGGCGATCCGAACGGGCCATTAAGCCGTGCGGTGCGTAACCAGTTACGTCTGAATGGTGTCGAGTTGCTTGATAAAGAAACCACGCGTAAGGACGTTCCATCCCTGCGTTTGGGTGCTGTATCAATCTCGCAGGATACCGCGTCGGTTTTCCGTAATGGTCAAACTGCGGAATATCAGATGGTGATGACTGTTAGCGCGTCGGTATTGATTCCTGGACGAGATATCTACCCGATTAGCGCCAAAGTCTTCCGTTCGTTCTTCGATAACCCGCAAATGGCGTTAGCGAAAGATAACGAGCAGGAAATGATCATTAAAGAGATGTACGACCGTGCTGCCGAACAGCTGATTCGTAAGCTACCAAGCATCCGTGCTGCGGATATTCGTTCCGACGAAGAACAGGCGTCGACCACAACGGATACTCCGGCAACGCCTGCACGCGTCTCCACCACGCTGGGTAACTGATGATTCGGTTGTACCCGGAACAACTCCGCGCGCAGCTCAATGAAGGGCTGCGCGCGGCGTATCTTTTACTTGGTAACGATCCTCTGTTATTGCAGGAAAGCCAGGACGCTGTTCGTCAGGTAGCTGCGGCACAAGGATTCGAAGAACACCACACTTTTTCCATTGATCCCAACACTGACTGGAATGCGATCTTTTCGTTATGCCAGGCTATGAGTCTGTTTGCCAGTCGACAAACGCTATTGCTGTTGTTACCAGAAAACGGACCGAATGCGGCGATCAATGAGCAACTTCTCACACTCACCGGACTTCTGCATGACGACCTGCTGTTGATCGTCCGCGGTAATAAATTAAGCAAAGCGCAAGAAAATGCCGCCTGGTTTACTGCTCTTGCGAATCGCAGCGTGCAGGTGACCTGTCAGACACCGGAGCAGGCTCAGCTTCCCCGCTGGGTTGCTGCGCGCGCAAAACAGCTCAACTTAGAACTGGATGACGCGGCAAATCAGGTGCTCTGCTACTGTTATGAAGGTAACCTGCTGGCGCTGGCTCAGGCACTGGAGCGTTTATCGCTGCTCTGGCCAGACGGCAAATTGACATTACCGCGCGTTGAACAGGCGGTGAATGATGCCGCGCATTTCACCCCTTTTCATTGGGTTGATGCTTTGTTGATGGGAAAAAGTAAGCGCGCGTTGCATATTCTTCAGCAACTGCGTCTGGAAGGCAGCGAGCCGGTTATTTTGTTGCGCACATTACAACGTGAACTGTTGTTACTGGTTAACCTGAAACGCCAGTCTGCCCATACGCCACTGCGTGCGTTGTTTGATAAGCATCGGGTATGGCAGAACCGCCGGGGCATGATGGGCGAGGCGTTAAATCGCTTAAGTCAGCCGCAGTTACGTCAGGCCGTGCAACTCCTGACACGAACGGAACTCACCCTCAAACAAGATTACGGTCAGTCAGTGTGGGCAGAGCTGGAAGGGTTATCTCTTCTGTTGTGCCATAAACCCCTGGCGGACGTATTTATCGACGGTTGATATGAAATCTTTACAGGCTCTGTTTGGTGGCACCTTTGATCCGGTGCACTATGGTCATCTTAAACCCGTGGAAACGCTGGCGAATTTGATTGGTCTGACGCGGGTCACAATCATCCCTAATAATGTTCCTCCGCATCGTCCCCAGCCGGAAGCGAACAGCGTGCAGCGTAAACACATGCTTGAACTGGCGATTGCCGACAAGCCATTATTTACTCTTGATGAACGCGAGCTAAAGCGCAATGCCCCCTCTTACACTGCGCAAACACTGAAAGAGTGGCGGCAGGAACAAGGACCGGACGTGCCGCTGGCGTTTATTATTGGTCAGGATTCATTGCTGACCTTTCCGACCTGGTACGAATACGAAACGATACTCGACAATGCACATTTGATCGTCTGTCGGCGTCCAGGTTACCCACTTGAAATGGCGCAACCGCAATACCAGCAATGGCTGGAAGATCATTTGACACATAACCCGGAAGATCTTCACCTTCAGCCTGCCGGTAAAATTTATCTGGCTGAAACGCCGTGGTTTAACATCTCGGCGACCATCATCCGCGAACGTTTGCAAAACGGTGAATCATGTGATGATTTATTGCCGGAACCGGTACTGACTTACATTAACCAACAAGGCTTGTATCGCTGATACCTGTCGTTACGGAGGGCATGATGCGACTGTGGTTAATTCGTCATGGCGAAACACAAGCGAATGTCGATGGTCTGTACAGCGGTCATGCGCCCACACCCCTGACCGCACGCGGTATTGAGCAAGCGCAAAATCTGCATACACTGCTAGATGATGTTTCCTTTGACCTGGTTTTATGCAGTGAACTGGAACGGGCACAGCATACCGCGCGACTGGTTCTCAGTGACCGCCAGCTCCCCGTTCATATCATCCCTGAACTCAACGAAATGTTTTTTGGCGACTGGGAGATGCGACATCATCGCGACCTCATGCAAGAAGATGCCGAAAACTATAGCGCGTGGTGCAATGACTGGCAGCATGCTATCCCCACGAACGGTGAAGGATTTCAGGCATTTTCGCAACGTGTGGAACGCTTTATCGCAAGGCTTAGTGAATATCAGCACTATCAGAATATTTTAATCGTCAGCCATCAGGGCGTACTGAGTCTGTTAATTGCTCGTTTAATTGGCATGCCTGCCGAGTCTATGTGGCATTTTCGCGTTGACCAGGGGTGTTGGAGCGCCATTGATATCAACCAAAAATTCGCGACGCTACGCGTCCTCAATAGCCGTGCCATCGGGGTCGAGAATGCATGACTTTTCTGTTTTTTTACGGGTAAGCCGCAACGACCATTGACAGCCCCGGGCAGGCTGATATTCTCCGCAGCCAGACTTTTTCCGCCAGACACGACTTTGTAGAAATTGTTTTACAAAAATGGCGATGCAATCTGCGGCGCGGGGTGGGATGATAGCCCACTTTCGAAAGCCGATTCGGCGACAATTGTCCCGAAATCGCCTCTGGTTCAGGTATACTGACAGACCATTTTTATCTATTTGATTCACCCAGGGGGAAAACTTGCAGGGTAAAGCACTCCAGGATTTTGTTATCGACAAAATTGATGACCTCAAAGGTCAGGACATCATCGCCTTAGACGTTCAGGGCAAATCCAGCATCACCGACTGCATGATCATCTGTACGGGTACGTCCAGCCGTCATGTTATGTCCATTGCTGACCACGTTGTGCAGGAGTCTCGCGCAGCGGGCCTGTTACCGCTCGGCGTAGAAGGTGAAAACAGCGCCGACTGGATTGTCGTGGATTTGGGCGATGTGATTGTCCATGTCATGCAGGAAGAGAGCCGTCGCCTGTATGAACTGGAAAAACTCTGGAGTTAATGCGTGAAGCTGCAACTTGTCGCCGTGGGAACGAAAATGCCGGACTGGGTACAAACCGGTTTTACCGAGTACCTGCGTCGTTTTCCGAAAGATATGCCCTTCGAGCTGATTGAAATTCCGGCCGGAAAACGCGGCAAGAATGCGGACATCAAGCGCATACTCGACAAAGAGGGTGAGCAGATGTTGGCGGCCGCAGGCAAAAACCGCATTGTCACCCTCGATATTCCAGGCAAGCCCTGGGATACGCCGCAGTTAGCCGCTGAGCTGGAACGCTGGAAGCTGGATGGTCGCGACGTCAGTCTACTGATTGGCGGGCCTGAAGGGTTGTCGCCTGCCTGTAAAGCGGCGGCGGAGCAGAGCTGGTCGCTGTCGGCGCTTACCCTCCCCCATCCGCTGGTTCGCGTGCTGGTCGCAGAGAGTCTGTACCGGGCGTGGAGCATCACCACCAACCATCCTTATCACCGTGAGTGATAAGGGAGCTTTGAGTAGAAAACGCAGCGGATGAAACTACAGAACTCTTTTCGCGACTATACGGCAGAGTCCGCGCTGTTTGTGCGCCGGGCGCTGGTCGCCTTTTTGGGGATTTTGCTGCTGACCGGCGTGCTTATCGCCAACCTGTATAATCTGCAAATTGTTCGCTTTACCGACTACCAGACCCGCTCTAATGAAAACCGCATTAAGCTGGTGCCTATCGCGCCCAGCCGCGGCATTATCTACGACCGTAACGGTATCCCTCTGGCACTCAACCGCACTATCTACCAGATAGAAATGATGCCGGAGAAAGTCGATAACGTGCAGCAAACGCTGGACGCTTTGCGCAGCGTGGTTGATCTGACCGATGACGATATTGCTGCATTCCGAAAAGAGCGCGCACGTTCACACCGTTTCACCTCTATTCCGGTGAAAACTAACCTGACCGAAGTACAAGTAGCTCGCTTTGCCGTCAATCAGTACCGTTTTCCGGGTGTTGAAGTTAAAGGCTATAAACGTCGTTACTATCCTTACGGTTCGGCGTTGACCCACGTCATCGGCTATGTGTCGAAAATCAACGATAAAGACGTCGAACGCCTGAATAATGACGGCAAACTGGCCAACTATGCGGCAACGCATGATATCGGTAAGCTGGGCATTGAGCGTTACTATGAAGATGTGCTGCACGGTCAGACCGGTTATGAAGAGGTTGAAGTTAACAACCGTGGGCGTGTTATTCGCCAGTTAAAAGAAGTACCACCGCAAGCCGGACACGATATTTACCTGACGCTGGATCTCAAACTCCAGCAATATATTGAAACGCTGCTGGCGGGTAGCCGCGCAGCTGTGGTAGTCACCGATCCGCGTACAGGTGGGGTGCTGGCGCTGGTTTCCACGCCTAGTTATGACCCAAACTTGTTTGTTGACGGTATCTCCAGCAAAGATTATTCCGCCTTGTTGAACGATCCGAATACACCGCTGGTGAACCGCGCCACACAGGGGGTTTATCCTCCCGCGTCTACAGTTAAACCCTATGTGGCGGTTTCGGCATTGAGCGCCGGGGTGATCACGCGCAATACGACGCTGTTTGACCCAGGCTGGTGGCAACTGCCAGGTTCGGAAAAACGTTATCGTGACTGGAAAAAATGGGGCCACGGGCGTCTGAATGTCACAAGATCGCTGGAAGAATCTGCGGATACCTTCTTCTATCAGGTGGCCTACGATATGGGGATCGATCGCCTCTCCGAATGGATGGGTAAATTCGGTTATGGTCATTACACCGGTATCGACCTGGCGGAAGAACGTTCCGGCAACATGCCTACCCGCGAATGGAAACAGAAACGCTTTAAAAAACCGTGGTATCAGGGTGACACCATTCCGGTTGGTATCGGTCAGGGTTACTGGACAGCGACCCCAATCCAGATGAGTAAGGCACTGATGATCCTGATTAATGACGGTATCGTGAAGGTTCCTCATTTGCTGATGAGCACCGCCGAAGACGGCAAACAGGTGCCATGGGTACAGCCGCATGAACCGCCCGTCGGCGATATTCATTCCGGTTACTGGGAGCTGGCGAAAGACGGTATGTACGGTGTTGCTAACCGCCCTAACGGTACGGCGCATAAATACTTTGCTAGCGCACCGTACAAAATTGCGGCGAAATCCGGTACCGCTCAGGTCTTCGGTCTGAAAGCGAACGAAACCTATAATGCGCACAAAATTGCCGAGCGTTTACGTGACCACAAACTGATGACCGCCTTTGCGCCATACAATAATCCGCAAGTGGCTGTCGCCATGATTCTGGAGAACGGTGGTGCGGGTCCGGCGGTTGGTACACTGATGCGCCAGATCCTCGACCACATTATGCTGGGTGATAACAACACCGATCTGCCTGCGGAAAATCCAGCGGTTGCCGCAGCGGAGGACCATTAATCATGACGGATAATCCGAATAAAAAAACATTCTGGGATAAAGTCCATCTCGATCCCACAATGCTGCTGATCTTACTGGCATTGCTGGTTTTCAGCGCCCTGGTTATCTGGAGCGCCAGCGGTCAGGATATTGGCATGATGGAGCGTAAAATCGGCCAAATCGCGATGGGTCTGGTCATCATGGTGGTGATGGCGCAAATTCCTCCACGCGTTTATGAAGGCTGGGCCCCCTATCTCTATATCATCTGTATTATTTTGCTGGTGGCGGTAGATGCTTTCGGTGCCATCTCTAAAGGTGCTCAACGCTGGCTGGACCTCGGTATTGTTCGTTTTCAGCCGTCGGAAATTGCCAAAATAGCCGTACCACTGATGGTTGCGCGCTTTATCAACCGCGACGTTTGCCCGCCATCGTTGAAGAACACTGGCATCGCGCTGGTGCTGATATTTATGCCCACGCTGCTGGTGGCTGCACAGCCTGACCTGGGAACATCAATCCTCGTTGCGCTTTCCGGTCTGTTTGTACTGTTCCTCTCTGGCCTTAGCTGGCGTCTGATTGGCGTCGCAGTAGTGCTGGTAGCGGCGTTCATTCCGATTCTGTGGTTCTTCCTGATGCATGATTACCAGCGCCAGCGCGTAATGATGCTCCTGGACCCGGAATCAGACCCACTCGGCGCGGGCTATCACATTATTCAGTCTAAAATTGCTATTGGCTCCGGCGGATTACGCGGCAAAGGCTGGCTGCACGGCACTCAGTCACAGCTTGAATTTCTCCCCGAACGCCATACTGACTTTATCTTCGCGGTACTGGCGGAAGAGCTGGGATTAGTGGGCATTCTGATTCTGCTCGCTCTCTACATTCTGCTGATCATGCGCGGGCTGTGGATAGCCGCCAGAGCGCAAACCACCTTTGGTCGCGTCATGGCTGGCGGCTTAATGCTGATATTATTCGTTTATGTCTTCGTAAATATTGGTATGGTAAGCGGTATTCTGCCGGTTGTAGGGGTTCCGCTCCCACTGGTCAGTTATGGAGGATCGGCGCTAATTGTGCTGATGGCTGGGTTCGGGATTGTAATGTCAATCCACACCCACAGGAAAATGTTGTCGAAAAGCGTGTAAGAGGTGCGCAATGCGTAAGCAGTGGCTCGGGATCTGCATCGCGGCAGGAATGCTCGCGGCATGTACAAGCGATGATGGTCAGCAACAGACGGTAAGTGTACCGCAGCCTGCGGTATGTAACGGCCCTATAGTTGAAATTAGCGGGGCGGACCCGCGTTTCGAACCACTGAACGCGACGGCAAATCAGGATTACCAGCGCGACGGTAAAAGCTACAAAATCGTGCAGGATCCGTCTCGATTTAGCCAGGCGGGACTGGCGGCAATCTATGATGCCGAACCCGGCAGTAACCTGACGGCCTCTGGCGAAGCATTCGATCCGACACAGCTGACGGCAGCCCATCCAACGCTTCCGATCCCCAGCTACGCCAGAATCACTAACCTGGCTAACGGGCGAATGATCGTGGTGCGCATTAATGATCGCGGTCCTTACGGCAACGACCGCGTTATTTCGCTTTCTCGCGCGGCAGCTGACCGTCTTAACACGTCAAACAACACCAAAGTTCGTATCGATCCGATTATTGTCGCCCAGGATGGTTCGCTTTCTGGTCCTGGTATGGCTTGTACCACTGTCGCCAAACAGACTTACGCCCTGCCTGCACCTCCCGATTTAAGCGGTGGCGCGGGAACAAGTTCAGTGTCTGGCCCGCAGGGTGACATTCTTCCGGTCAGTAATTCGACGCTAAAAAGCGAAGATCCGACCGGCGCGCCGGTAACCAGTAGCGGTTTCCTCGGCGCACCAACGACCTTAGCGCCTGGTGTACTGGAAGGCAGCGAACCGACGCCTGCGCCACAGCCCGTTGTTACAGCTCCGTCGACAACGCCAGCAACCTCGCCTGCAATGGTGACACCGCAAGCCGCCTCGCAAAGCGTCAGCGGCAACTTTATGGTGCAAGTCGGGGCCGTAAGCGATCAGGCTCGTGCGCAACAGTACCAACAGCAACTGGGACAGAAGTTCGGCGTCCCCGGTCGCGTAACTCAAAATGGCGCGGTCTGGCGGATCCAGCTTGGCCCATTCGCCAGCAAAGCCGAAGCCAGTACCTTGCAGCAACGTTTGCAAACCGAAGCCCAATTACAGTCATTTATTACCACCGCGCAGTAGCGTAAAGCAGGCATCTGATGTGTCAATTTCTGTAAATGACGTTAACAAAGTCACGCGGAAAGTCAGATGCCTGCCGGTAGTGCATTTGCTATAGTAGGGCACTTTTTTAATTCCATCACGGATGTCGTAGTTCAGACCATGAATACCATTTTTTCCGCTCGTATCATGAAGCGCCTGGCGCTCACCACGGCTCTTTGCACAGCCTTTATCTCTGCTGCACATGCCGATGACCTGAATATCAAAACTATGATCCCGGGTGTACCGCAGATCGATGCGGAGTCCTACATCCTGATTGACTATAACTCCGGCAAAGTGCTCGCCGAACAGAACGCAGATGTCCGCCGCGATCCTGCCAGCCTGACCAAAATGATGACCAGTTACGTTATCGGCCAGGCAATGAAAGCCGGTAAATTTAAAGAAACTGATTTAGTCACTATCGGCAACGACGCATGGGCCACCGGTAACCCGGTGTTTAAAGGTTCTTCGCTGATGTTCCTCAAACCGGGCATGCAGGTTCCGGTTTCTCAGCTGATCCGCGGTATTAACCTGCAATCGGGTAACGATGCTTGTGTCGCCATGGCCGATTTTGCCGCTGGTAGCCAGGACGCTTTTGTTGGCTTGATGAACAGCTACGTTAACGCACTGGGCCTGAAAAATACCCACTTCCAGACGGTACATGGTCTGGATGCTGATGGTCAGTACAGCTCCGCGCGAGATATGGCGCTGATCGGCCAGGCGTTGATCCGTGACGTACCGAATGAATACTCGATCTATAAAGAAAAAGAATTTACGTTTAACGGTATTCGCCAGCTGAACCGTAACGGCCTGTTATGGGATAACAGCCTGAATGTCGACGGCATCAAAACCGGACACACTGACAAAGCAGGTTACAACCTTGTTGCTTCTGCGACTGAAGGCCAGATGCGCTTGATCTCTGCGGTGATGGGCGGACGTACTTTTAAAGGCCGTGAAGCCGAAAGTAAAAAACTGCTAACCTGGGGCTTCCGTTTCTTCGAAACCGTTAACCCACTGAAAGTAGGTAAAGAGTTCGCCTCTGAACCGGTTTGGTTTGGTGATTCTGATCGCGCTTCGTTAGGGGTTGATAAAGACGTGTACCTGACCATTCCGCGTGGTCGCATGAAAGATCTGAAAGCCAGCTATGTGCTGAACAGCAGTGAATTGCATGCGCCGCTGCAAAAGAATCAGGTCGTCGGAACTATCAACTTCCAGCTTGATGGCAAAACGATCGAGCAACGCCCGCTGGTTGTGTTGCAAGAAATCCCGGAAGGTAACTTCTTCGGCAAAATCATTGATTACATTAAATTAATGTTCCATCACTGGTTTGGCTAAAAATTGAACACTTGAAAGTGTAATTTCCGTCCCCATATACTAAGCATCAGTAAAAAACTCCCGCCTTCTGGCGGGAGTTGCTATTTAATTACGTTACGCCGGAGCTGACATGAAAACCAAACTTAACGAACTGCTTGAATTCCCTACTCCTTTTACTTACAAAGTTATGGGGCAGGCGTTACCTGAGCTGGTTGATCAGGTGGTTGAAGTGGTACAGCGCCATGCGCCAGGTGACTACACCCCAACGGTAAAACCAAGCAGCAAAGGCAACTACCACTCGGTATCTATCACTATCAACGCCACTCATATCGAGCAGGTTGAAACACTGTATGAAGAACTGGGCAAAATCGATATTGTCCGCATGGTTCTGTAACTCGCTTCTCCGTTACCCGGCCCCTGGTCGGGTAACTCCCCTCTCCTCGCTGTGATATACTTTTCCCCCACTTTTACTCATTCTCCACGGAGATGCCGTTTTGTATCAGGATAAAATTCTTGTCCGCCAGCTCGGTCTTCAGCCTTACGAGCCAATCTCCCAGGCTATGCATGAATTCACCGATACCCGCGATGATAGTACCCTTGATGAAATCTGGCTGGTCGAGCACTATCCGGTATTCACCCAAGGGCAGGCAGGAAAGGCGGAGCACATTTTAATGCCGGGTGATATTCCGGTGATTCAGAGCGATCGCGGTGGGCAGGTGACTTATCACGGGCCGGGGCAACAGGTGATGTATGTGTTGCTTAACCTGAAACGCCGTAAACTCGGTGTGCGTGAACTGGTGACCTTGCTTGAGCAAACAGTGGTGAATACCCTGGCTGAACTGGGTATAGAAGCGCATCCTCGGGCTGACGCGCCTGGTGTCTATGTCGGGGAAAAGAAAATTTGCTCACTGGGTTTACGTATTCGACGCGGTTGTTCATTCCACGGTCTGGCATTAAACGTCAATATGGATCTTTCACCATTTTTACGTATTAATCCTTGTGGGTATGCCGGAATGGAAATGGCTAAAATATCACAATGGAAACCCGAAGCGACGACTAATAATATTGCACCACGTTTACTGGAAAATATTTTAGCGCTACTAAACAATCCTGACTTCGAATATATTACCGCTTAATTGCATACCTCAATGGCCCAATTTACACTGGGTCATTACTCATAATACCTGCTAATGCTTTACATCTCCTTCGCGTTTGTATACTTTCTTTATCACTTGCAGAAATGCGGTGCTACGCCTTGCTCCGTAACTCACCCCATTGATTAACCTATTGAAATAGTTGATTATGGTGAGCAAAAGCGTTCCGTTCCAATTAGACATAAGATTATTGTAATTTTTTTAAATATTATTTTTCCATGAATAAAATTGGAGTAAGTGCGTGGATAGTAATAATCAAATTGAACCTTGTTTAAGCAGAAAGTCGTCAGAAGGTAAACCACAAATATTTACAACCTTACGAAATATTGATCTTAACCTTCTGACTATTTTTGAAGCTGTATATGTACATAAAGGGATCGTTAATGCAGCGAAAGTGCTTAATCTGACCCCCTCGGCAATCAGTCAGTCTATTCAGAAACTGCGCGTTATATTCCCTGACCCATTGTTTATTCGCAAAGGCCAGGGTGTCACTCCTACCGCATTTGCGATGCATCTACATGAGTATATCAGTCAGGGCCTTGAGTCCATTCTTGGCGCGCTGGATATCGAAGGAAGCTATGATAAGCAACGAACGATAACTATTGCGACCACTCCCTCGGTCGGAGCCCTGGTCCTTCCTGTCATCTATCGGGCGATTAAAACTCACTATCCGCAGCTTTTACTGCGCAACCCGCCCATCAGCGACGCTGAAAACCAACTCAGTCAGTTTCAAACCGATCTCATCATCGATAACATGTTTTGCACCAATCGTACGGTGCAACATCATGTTCTGTTCACCGACAATATGGTGTTAATTTGCCGCGAGGGAAATCCACTACTCTCTTTAGAAGATGACAGAGAGACTATCGACAACGCTGCGCATGTACTTCTGTTACCGGAAGAGCAAAATTTCAGCGGTCTGCGGCAGAGAGTTCAAGAAATGTTTCCGGACCGGCAAATCAATTTCACCAGCTACAACATTTTGACAATCGCTGCACTGGTTGCCAACAGTGACATGTTAGCGATTATTCCCAGCCGTTTTTATAACCTGTTTAGCCGCTGCTGGCCGCTGGAAAAACTGCCTTTTCCGTCCTTAAATGAGGAGCAAATAGATTTCTCTATCCACTACAACAAATTCAGCCTGCGTGATCCCATCCTGCACGGAGTAATAGATGTTATCCGTAATGCATTTTGAAAAAGTATTGTTACAGCCAGATCACAGCGCAGAACGATAAAATGGCACAATCCAACAACAATTTTACATTTTCGCGACCGCTTTGGCTGCTTTCAGGTCCGTTTCAATGATATACTGCCAGTCGTTAATTCAAAAATAGTTGATAATTACAACAATCTATTGAATTGAAACGCTTTCCTTCGTAATTCGCAACTGGAACACGCACGCTATGAGTAAACCCATTGTGATGGAACGCGGTGTTAAATACCGCGATGCCGATAAGATGGCCCTTATCCCGGTTAAAAACGTGGCAACAGAGCGCGAAGCCCTGCTGCGCAAGCCGGAATGGATGAAAATCAAGCTTCCAGCGGACTCTACACGTATCCAGGGCATCAAAGCCGCAATGCGCAAAAATGGCCTGCATTCTGTCTGCGAGGAAGCCTCCTGCCCTAACCTGGCGGAATGCTTCAACCACGGCACAGCAACGTTTATGATCCTCGGCGCTATTTGTACCCGCCGTTGTCCGTTCTGTGATGTTGCCCACGGTCGCCCGGTAGCTCCTGATGCCAATGAACCAGTGAAACTGGCGCAGACCATTGCCGATATGGCGCTGCGTTATGTGGTTATCACCTCCGTTGACCGTGATGACCTGCGCGATGGCGGTGCCCAGCACTTTGCGGATTGCATTACTGCCATTCGGGAAAAAAGCCCGCAAATCAAAATTGAAACTCTGGTGCCGGATTTCCGTGGTCGTATGGATCGTGCTCTGGATATTCTGACTGCAACGCCCCCAGATGTGTTCAACCATAACCTGGAAAACGTACCGCGTATTTACCGGCAGGTACGGCCTGGCGCAGATTACAACTGGTCGCTGAAGCTGCTGGAACGCTTTAAAGAAGCGCATCCGGAAATCCCGACCAAGTCTGGTCTGATGGTGGGACTGGGTGAAACCAATGAAGAAATTATTGAGGTAATGCGCGACCTGCGCCGTCATGGTGTGACGATGTTAACGCTGGGGCAATATTTGCAGCCAAGCCGCCATCACCTGCCGGTTCAACGTTACGTTAGCCCGGATGAGTTCGACGAAATGAAAGCCGAAGCGCTGGCGATGGGCTTTACCCATGCTGCATGCGGTCCGTTTGTCCGCTCTTCTTACCACGCCGATTTGCAGGCGAAAGGGATGGAAGTTAAGTAATCCTGTAATAATTACTTACATCTGTCTGATAAAAAACCCGCTTTTTGAAGCGGGTTTTTTGTATCGAACAAGATATTGAGGGAGCGTCCTGCTCGCCACGTCACTCTTTATGAGAGAGCTTTTCAGCCTGAAGATCAACGTCTGCGCCTTTTTTCGCCGCAGCATCATCATCATTCATCGCCTTCTTGAACCCTTTAATGGCCGCTCCAAGGTCTCCGCCCAGCGTACGTAACTTCTTAGTCCCAAACAGCAGAACGACCAGCGCCGCAACTACCAGCAGTTTGGTAATACTAATCTCACCCATAGATACCTTCTTGACATATAACCGGCAACAGAACGCGCCTTAAAAACCAGAGAATATTAACGGTCATTCGACGCGCGCACACAATAGCAATCTGTAACAAGGTGAATCAAGCGCCGAGTAAAAAAACATCATAATAATTGCGGCGGCGCAAAGCGACGGTTGTTTAAGACGGGCAGTTGCGCGCGCACCTGACGCACACGTTCGGGCGTCACTTCCGCCATAATGAGTGCAGGCATTTCTGACGCTGCCGCAATGGTGACGCCAAAGGGATCTATAATCCGGCTTTGACCGATATTTTTGTTCCCGCACTCCCCCGCCGCCACCATATAACAGGTGGTATCCAGCGCACGAGCGGCAAGCAACGTTGACCAGTGATGCTCTTTGAGCGGCCCGCGAACCCAGGCGGCAGGAAGTACCAGGATTTCAGCTCCCTGTAATGCCTGTGCCAGCGCCAGCTCTGGAAAGCGTAAGTCATAACAGGTCATCAGACCGACCTTCATCCCCTCCACCTCGAGTAACGGAGCGATTTCATTACCAGCATCAACACGGCGTGATTCCTGAATGGCAAATGCATCATAGAGATGCAATTTGGCATAACGGGCGACGATGTTTCCTGCCTGTAGCGCCACCAGCATATTCCATGCGCGCCCCGGCGTTGAAGGAACATGAATCGTCAGAATTGTCGTCATCATGTTACGTTTACTTTCTCGCCGTAAACGTCCGAGGAATTCGCCTTCCAGCAGCTGTGCTGATTTAACCGATAGATCTGCATCATGATCATCGCGCGCCAGCAATGCTTCCGGCAGAACGAACAGCGATACGTCGTTTTCCGCCGCCTGCGCCATCAACGAGGCACAAATCTCAGCGTTCTTTTCCCACACAGATGTAACAGCAAACTGTCCTGCGGCAACCAGCATTGCCACCTCCTGTCAGAGTCGTAAAATTCGCCAACGACGATTATTCGGCGTTACACTTATCACTCATACAAATCAAATAGCAGGATTTTGCAGTGTTACAACTTCTTTTAGCAGTTTTTATTGGCGGTGGTACGGGAAGCGTGGCGAGATGGCTGTTAAGTATGCGATTTAACCCACTGCATCAGGCGATTCCGTTGGGGACGCTGACAGCAAACCTGATTGGGGCATTCATCATAGGAATGGGATTCGCATGGTTCAGCAGGATGACGAACATTGATCCAGTGTGGAAAGTATTAATCACCACCGGATTTTGTGGCGGTCTAACAACCTTCTCAACATTTTCGGCAGAAGTGGTGTTTTTGTTACAAGAGGGTCGCTTTGGCTGGGCATTACTGAACGTTTTCGTCAACCTTCTGGGGTCTTTTGCCATGACAGCACTGGCTTTCTGGCTGTTTTCGGCCTCAACCGCACACTAAAGACCAAAAAAAACCCGCTGATTAAGCGGGTTTTGAATTCTTGCTGACGTATCTTACAGAGCGATTACGTTTGCAGCAGAAGGGCCTTTGGCACCGTTAGTGATTTCGAACTCTACGCGCTGACCTTCAGCAAGAGTTTTAAAACCATTAGTCTGGATTGCAGAGAAGTGTACGAACACGTCTTTGCTGCCGTCTTCCGGAGTAATGAAACCGAATCCTTTGGACTCATTAAACCACTTAACGTTACCTTTAATCTTAGACATCAAAATTACCTTTACATGAAAAATAGACACAAATGCTGTGTCGGTTACCAGTACACCAATTGTGGTACGCTTTGTCCAGTGCAACTTTACTAAAAAGTGATAAAAGTCGCGTTATTTTTGATGTTAATTATTTTAGTTATTGATTTTAAAGAAGTTACTAAAACTTCATTTGTCTCAAAACTGAAAGCGCATCCAGGCAAAGTACACATTGCCATTGTTATAGGTACCCGGAATGTAGGTCATCTGAAAAGTCACTGGACCATAACCCACAGAGGCCAATGGCAGTAGAACCGGGAGAGGGATGTAATTCCAGTTATCGCGTGCCGTTACGCCAGCGGTGAATCCCAGTCCTAAATGAAAATTTTCATCCGCCAGCGGTCGCCAGGTACTTTCCCATCCGTATCCGGCAATCGGTTCCCATTTGTTCCACGAGTCCTTAAATGCCATGGCATACAGGCCATGCCAGTTTCCTTTTTCATCCCATCGCGGGTGATGCTGCCAACTTACTGATTTAGTGTATGATGGTGTTTTTGAGGTGCTCCAGTGGCTTCTGTTTCTATCAGCTGTCCCTCCTGTTCAGCTACTGACGGGGTGGTGCGTAACGGCAAAAGCACCGCCGGACATCAGCGCTATCTCTGCTCTCACTGCCGTAAAACATGGCAACTGCAGTTCACTTACACCGCTTCTCAACCCGGTACGCACCAGAAAATCATTGATATGGCCATGAATGGCGTTGGATGCCGGGCAACAGCCCGCATTATGGGCGTTGGCCTCAACACGATTTTACGTCACTTAAAAAACTCAGGCCGCAGTCGGTAACCTCGCGCATACAGCCGGGCAGTGACGTCATCGTCTGCGCGGAAATGGACGAACAGTGGGGCTATGTCGGGGCTAAATCGCGCCAGCGCTGGCTGTTTTACGCGTATGACAGGCTCCGGAAGACGGTTGTTGCGCACGTATTCGGTGAACGCACTATGGCGACGCTGGGGCGTCTTATGAGCCTGCTGTCACCCTTTGACGTGGTGATATGGATGACGGATGGCTGGCCGCTGTATGAATCCCGCCTGAAGGGAAAGCTGCACGTAATCAGCAAGCGATATACGCAGCGAATTGAGCGGCATAACCTGAATCTGAGGCAGCACCTGGCACGGCTGGGACGGAAGTCGCTGTCGTTCTCAAAATCGGTGGAGCTGCATGACAAAGTCATCGGGCATTATCTGAACATAAAACACTATCAATAAGTTGGAGTCATTACCCCATCGCGACTGACCAAAACCGCCACCCCACGGTCGCTCGTTATAGCGATCGGTTTTTTCTTTGTCGTAAGCGAAACGTGCATGCCAGGTGATGGCAGGAATATATAAATCATAATGTTCAGGCTGTTGCCAGGTTTGTGCAATATTTTCTCTAAACGTTGTCATCCACTCATCTGCGTTAGCAAAAACTTTACCAACGCTGATTAACTGAATAAAAACAAAGGAAAAGATAGCGACATATTTACTCACGTTCATTTGTGACCATAAAACATTTATCAAAAATCTACTACTAGCATAGCAAAGCTACAATTAACATAACCTTAATAGCCCCAACATAAAGAATAATCTGAATATCTGCTCTATTTATTTCCGCTTGTTCAAGTTAAATATTTCCGCGCATCGATTTAAAATGACACATCGTTTTCTGCGATGGGAATAGTCATAAAAGAAAAAGCTAGTTGTTTCTGATAACAAAATGCAATCAAGAAAAAATGACTTATTTTTTAATAAGATACCAAAAATCATCTTAACAGGGAATATATTATATATCGTCAACCCACGCCCATTGCAGATTATTTTTTGAGCACGCAACCGCAGCTAACACCATTGCAATTAACAAATTTGCATCAATCCTCCATCAATTTACACACATTATTATGTGATAATTGCCAACCGCTAAATATGCGTTTTGTTATCTACGTATAAAAACAGCAACTTCAATGTCTTAATGGCAGTTTTTCTTGATTTTAATCAGCATTCATCGCCAATTTATTGGGCATATTTTTTCCTTAAGCTTTAGGAATTTTTTATTATTTACTTTGGGGCCTGGAGACAGGAAAAATTATGCTGACATTCATTGAACTCCTTATTGGGGTTGTGGTTATTTTGGGTGTAGCTCGCTACATCATTAAAGGGTATTCCGCCACTGGTGTGTTATTTGTCGGTGGCCTGTTATTGCTGATTATCAGTGCCATTATGGGGCACAAAGTGTTACCGTCCAGCCAGGCTTCAACAGGCTACAGCGCCACGGATATCGTTGAGTACGTTAAAATATTGCTAATGAGCCGCGGCGGCGACCTCGGCATGATGATTATGATGCTGTGTGGCTTTGCTGCTTACATGACCCATATCGGCGCGAATGATATGGTGGTCAAGCTGGCGTCAAAACCATTGCAGTATATTAACTCCCCCTACCTGCTGATGATTGCCGCCTATTGTGTTGCCTGTCTGATGTCACTGGCCGTCTCTTCCGCAACCGGTCTGGGTGTTTTGCTGATGGCAACCCTGTTTCCGGTGATGGTAAACGTTGGTATCAGTCGTGGGGCAGCAGCTGCCATTTGTGCCTCCCCGGCGGCGATTATTCTCGCACCGACTTCAGGGGATGTGGTGCTGGCGGCGCAGGCTTCCGAAATGTCGCTGATTGACTTCGCCTTCAAAACGACACTGCCTATCTCAATTGCTGCAATTATCGGCATGGCGATCGCCCACTTCTTCTGGCAACGTTATCTGGATAAAAAAGAGCACATCTCTCATGAAATGTTAGATGTCAGTGAAATCACTACCACTGCCCCTGCGTTTTATGCCATTTTGCCGTTCACGCCGATCATCGGTGTACTGATTTTTGACGGTAAATGGGGTCCGCAATTACACATCATCACTATTCTGGTGATTTGTATGCTGATTGCCTCCATTCTGGAGTTCCTCCGCAGCTTTAATACCCAGAAAGTTTTCTCTGGTCTGGAAGTGGCTTATCGCGGGATGGCAGATGCGTTTGCTAACGTGGTGATGCTGCTGGTTGCCGCTGGGGTATTCGCTCAGGGGCTTAGCACCATCGGCTTTATTCAAAGTCTGATTTCTATCGCTACCTCGTTTGGTTCGGCGAGTATCATCCTGATGCTGGTATTGGTGATTCTGACCATGCTGGCGGCAGTCACGACCGGTTCAGGCAATGCGCCGTTTTATGCGTTTGTTGAGATGATCCCGAAACTGGCGCACTCTTCCGGCATTAACCCGGCGTATTTGACTATCCCGATGCTGCAGGCGTCAAACCTGGGTCGTAGCCTATCACCCGTTTCTGGCGTAGTCGTTGCGGTTGCCGGGATGGCGAAAATCTCACCATTTGAAGTCGTAAAACGCACCTCGGTGCCGGTGCTTGTTGGGCTAGTGATTGTTATCGTTGCTACAGAGCTGATGGTGCCAGGAACGGCAGCAGCGGTCACAGGCAAGTAAATAGTAATGCCGGAGGCAAGTTTCCTCCGGCTTTATCATGTCACCCACTGTGGTATATGCGTTGTGGTCTGCCAACTTTGCCGTGAACAATTTCAGCAATAATCAGATGGCGGCTGGCGCAATATTCAAGATAACGCCTGGCAGTGGTGCGACTGATGGTCAGTGCCTGCGCCACCGTTTCTGCCGTATGTTGCACACCAGGCTCTTTAAACAGTTTTCGCACCGCGTTTAGCGTCAAGGGATCAATGCCGGTCGGCAGTTCGTCTTTAGGTTCACCGCGAGCATAGGCATTAAACATCTCATCAATTTGCTTCTGGCTGGCGCTATCAATACTTTCCAGCATATGTTTACGCTGGCGGAAACGGGTTAGCGTTTGCCCCAGCCGTTCATAGGCAATGGGCTTAATGAGATAATCAAATACACCACAACGTACGGCTTCAGACACCGTTTCCATATCGCTGGCTGCAGTGGTAAACACCACGTCGCCGGGATAATGCGCCTGCACCAGTTCATGCAATAAATTAATCCCTCTGCCGTCAGGAAGATAGTTATCGAGCAAGATTAGCCCCGGCTTAAAACGCTCGATCATCATTCGGGCCTGCGCCAGGTTTCCCGCCAGTAATATCTGACTGAATCCGGGAATGTGACGAATATATTCCGCATGCATCTCTGCCAGCGGCGTTTCGTCCTCAACGATCAATAGGGTTAATGGAGCTGTCATTAGGTTTCACTTTCGGAATATAGATTGAAAACAAGGTACCGCAGGGATCATTATCTTCGAGAGTGATAACACCACCGCAGCGCGTTACGTAGCTGGCAATCAAGTACAACCCAATGCCATGTTCGCCGGGCTCGTCAGCACGCGTACTGACCCCCTGCTCAAATATTTTGTCTCGTAGAGACTCTGGAACGCCGCAGCCCTGATCGGCGACTTCAATCACCACATCATCGCCTTCATCGCTGAGGAATAATTCAACGCTCTTGTTTCCTTCATCGCTACGCAGGCTGGCTTCGAAGGCGTTATCAAGTAAATTGCCCACAATGGCTGCAAACTCGGTGCTATCCAGTCCTGGCGGCAGTTGCGAAAGCTGGCTACCGGGGACAATGATCATTTTTAGCCCCAGTTCCCGGGCGCGCTGCACTTTACCAAAAAGTAGCCCCGCCACCTGGCGATCGGCAAACGCCTCGCGCAGGCTGTCAATAAGCTGTTGCTGGGCCTGAGACTCCCCCTGCACCATCGCCAGCACGCGATCATACTCTTTCATCTGCAACAGACCATTGAGCGTCGACATCCAATTGAGATGCTCGTGTCGCAATGTACGAAGGCTCTCAACGTATTGTTTTATTTGCGTCAGTTGCGCATTGAGGGTGGAAATTTCGTCTTTACTGCGAAAGCTGATAATGGCCCCCAGCAAATCATCACCTGAACGAATAGCTTCCCGATTGGCAATAACGCTCAGACCGTTAAAGTTAGCCACCACATCCTGACGTTTTTCATCAATCTGTTCGGTAAAGAAATCGGCGGGCCTGACCACTTCAGCAATGGGTTTACCCAACCATTGCCGTCCGGGAGAGCTCAGCCCCAGCATCTTTCTTGCGTTACGATTGATGGCGGTAATGTAACCATGCGGATCCACCGCAATCAGCCCTTCATAAACCGAACTAAACAGCGCCTCTTGCTGACGGACCACGCGTGCGATTTGCTTTGGCTCCATGCCCATCATCTGCCGACGGATATGCGCTGCCAGGAACCACGACAGCAACATCAGAATCCCTAACAGCACGACAAACACGCCTGCCATCGGTAATAAAAACTCAGCCCGCCAGCTATCGATTTTACTCACCAGGTAGCCAATCGACACCACGCCGATGACTTTTCCATCGTCATCAAAGATTGGCGTTTTGGCGCGCATCGCCATCCCCATTGACCCTTTCCCGGTAATGAAGTAGCTCTCCCCTTTCTCCAGCGCGCCCTGTTTGGTGAACTGCATAGGATAACCAATTTTCTCCGGATTAGGATGGTAAAGGCGGATCGAGTGCCGGTCCCCAATCACCACATAATCAAAATCGGTATCTCTTTGTAATTTGTTAGCGATGGTCGCCAGCCGTTTGTAGTCACGCGTTTTCACCGCAGAGATGACACTGTCATTGGAGGCAATAATTTTCGCCTGATTCATTGCCATGTCGCGTACATGAAGCGTTAAATAGTCCTCAAAACTGGCCGTAAAATATTGCGCCAGGGCTGCAATGACAAATATTGAGAACACCAGAATCAGCAAAAAGATACGCAGCGGAAATGCCAGTCTTTGGAAAAATGCAAACTGTTTATTCTCGTTAAGCTGCAACATTGTTTTCCTTGCGGGTTGTCCCGATCCTCTTTGACGGATGTAATTAAAATGTTGAATCAAAATACATAGATATTAATTATGATCGTGGCAAATTTTATTCATTAAATCAATTAAATCACTTAAACCTGCAGGTCATTTCGTAATTACATTAATTAAAAAACTTAAAACCATTAAATAAATAAAAAACCACTAACTCTATGTGAAATAAATCAAAATTTCACGCTGCAATACTCCTTAGGATGTATAGCGAAAGGAGAAAAAGATATACCTCGATCACCCCCCTTTCTCCCAAGTGAAAATAAAAGGTTATCAGTTTGCAACATTGAACAACATTCGTTGCAAATCGATAACAACATGCACCTTCAGGATACTATTTATTATGTTCGGCAATGATATTTTCACCCGCGTAAAACGTTCAGAAAATAAAAAAATGGCGGAAATCGCCCAATTCCTGCATGAAAATGATTTGAGCGTTGACACCACAGTCGAAGTATTTATTACCGTAACCCGCGATGAAAAGCTTATCGCGTGCGGTGGAATTGCCGGAAATATTATTAAATGCGTTGCTATCAGTGAATCCGTTCGCGGTGAAGGACTGGCGCTGACATTAGCCACTGAACTGATAAACCTCGCCTATGAGCGGCACAGCACGCATCTGTTTATTTATACCAAAACCGAATACGAGGCGCTGTTCCGCCAGTGCGGTTTTTCCACGCTGACCAGCGTACCCGGCGTGATGGTGCTGATGGAAAACAGCGCCACGCGACTGAAACGCTATGCCGAATCGCTGAAAAAATTTCGTCATCCAGGGAACAAGATTGGCTGCATTGTGATGAACGCCAATCCCTTTACGAATGGTCACCGTTATCTGATTCAACAAGCTGCGGCACAGTGCGACTGGTTGCATCTGTTTTTAGTCAAAGAAGATTCTTCACGCTTCCCCTATGAAGACCGGCTGGATCTGGTGTTAAAAGGCACCGCCGATATTCCACGCCTGACTGTGCATCGCGGCTCCGAATACATCATCTCCCGCGCTACGTTCCCTTGCTACTTCATTAAAGAACAGAGCGTCATTAACCATTGTTACACCGAAATTGATCTGAAGATTTTCCGTCAGTACCTCGCTCCCGCACTGGGTGTAACTCACCGCTTTGTCGGTACTGAACCCTTTTGTCGCGTTACCGCCCAGTACAACCAGGATATGCGCTACTGGCTGGAAACGCCGACTATCTCCGCACCGCCCATCGAACTGGTTGAAATTGAGCGGCTGCGTTACCAGGAGATGCCGATATCCGCTTCCCGGGTACGTCAACTGCTGGCGAAAAACGATCTCACGGCTATCGCGCCGCTGGTCCCTGCAGTCACGCTGCATTATTTGCAGAACCTGCTTGAGCACTCCCGCCAGGACGCGGCAGCTCGTCAAAAGACCCCCGCATGAGAAACAGGTGAAAAATGAAAATAAACCAGCCCGCCGTTGCAGGCACCCTTGAGTCTGGGGATGTGATGATACGCATCGCCCCACTCGATACGCAGGATATCGACCTGCAAATCAACAGCAGCGTTGAGAAACAGTTTGGCGATGCAATTCGCACCACCATTCTGGACGTTCTCGCCCGCTACAACGTGCGCGGCGTACAGCTGAATGTCGATGACAAAGGCGCACTGGACTGCATTTTACGTGCACGACTGGAAGCCCTGCTGGCACGCGCCAGCGGTATCCCGGCTCTGCCATGGGAGGATTGCCAATGATTTCCGCTTCGCTGCAACAACGTAAAACTCGCACCCGCCGCAGCATGTTGTTTGTGCCTGGTGCCAATGCCGCGATGGTCAGCAACTCCTTCATCTACCCGGCTGATGCCCTGATGTTTGACCTCGAAGACTCCGTAGCATTGCGTGAAAAAGACACCGCCCGCCGCATGGTTTACCACGCGCTGCAACATCCGCTGTATCGCGATATTGAAACCATTGTGCGTGTCAACGCGCTGGATTCCGAATGGGGTGTCAACGACCTGGAAGCCGTCGTTCGCGGTGGTGCGGACGTTGTGCGTCTGCCGAAAACCGATACCGCTCAGGATGTTCTGGATATCGAAAAAGAGATCCTGCGTATCGAAAAAGCCTGTGGTCGTGAACCCGGCAGCACCGGCCTGCTGGCGGCGATTGAATCTCCGCTGGGCATTACCCGCGCAGTGGAAATCGCTCACGCTTCCGAGCGTTTGATCGGTATCGCCCTCGGTGCAGAAGACTATGTGCGCAACCTGCGTACAGAACGCTCCCCGGAAGGAACTGAACTGCTGTTCGCTCGCTGCTCCATTTTGCAGGCCGCGCGCTCTGCGGGTATTCAGGCGTTCGATACCGTCTATTCCGACGCTAACAACGAAGCTGGATTCCTGCAAGAAGCCGCCCACATCAAACAGCTGGGCTTTGACGGCAAATCGCTGATCAACCCGCGTCAGATTGATCTGCTGCACAACCTCTACGCACCGACCCAGAAAGAAGTGGATCACGCCCGCCGCGTCGTAGAAGCCGCTGAAGCCGCCGCTCGCGAAGGCCTCGGCGTGGTTTCCCTGAACGGCAAGATGGTGGACGGTCCGGTTATCGATCGCGCCCGTCTGGTGCTCTCCCGTGCAGAACTTTCCGGCATCCGCGAAGAATAAGGCAATCAAAATGACGCAGAAAATTGAACAATCTCAACGACAAGAACGGGTAGCGGCCTGGAATCGTCGCGCTGAATGCGATCTTGCCGCTTTCCAGAACTCACCAAAGCAAACCTCCCAGGCTGAAAAAGCGCGCGATCGCAAACTGTGCGCCAACCTGGAAGAAGCGATTCGTCGCTCTGGTTTACAGGACGGCATGACGGTTTCCTTCCATCACGCTTTCCGTGGCGGTGACCTGACCGTCAATATGGTGATGGACGTCATCGCGAAGATGGGCTTTAAAAACCTGACCCTGGCGTCCAGCTCCCTGAGTGATTGCCATGCGCCGCTGGTAGAACACATTCGCCAGGGCGTGGTTACCCGCATTTATACCTCCGGCCTGCGTGGTCCACTGGCGGAAGAGATCTCCCGTGGTCTGCTGGCGGAACCGGTGCAGATCCACTCTCACGGCGGACGTGTGCATCTGGTACAGAGCGGCGAACTGAATATCGACGTGGCTTTCCTCGGCGTCCCGTCCTGTGATGAATTCGGTAATGCCAACGGCTACACCGGTAAAGCCTGCTGCGGCTCCCTCGGCTATGCAATGGTTGATGCCGACAACGCAAAACAGGTTGTGATGCTTACCGAAGAACTGCTGCCTTATCCGCATAATCCGGCAAGCATTGAGCAAGATCAGGTTGATCTGATCGTCAAAGTTGATCGCGTTGGCGATGCTGCAAAAATCGGCGCTGGCGCTACCCGTATGACCACTAACCCGCGCGAACTGCTTATTGCCCGTAGCGCTGCGGATGTGATTGTCAACTCTGGCTACTTCAAAGAAGGTTTCTCCATGCAAACCGGCACCGGCGGCGCATCGCTGGCGGTAACCCGTTTCCTGGAAGACAAAATGCGTAGCCGCGATATTCGCGCCGACTTCGCCCTTGGCGGTATTACCGCGACGATGGTTGACCTGCACGAAAAAGGTCTGATCCGCAAACTGCTGGATGTGCAGAGCTTTGACAGCCATGCTGCGCAATCGCTGGCCCGTAACCCCAATCACATCGAAATCAGCGCCAACCAGTACGCTAACTGGGGTTCGAAAGGCGCATCGGTTGATCGTCTCGACGTGGTGGTACTGAGCGCGCTGGAAATTGACACCCAGTTCAACGTTAACGTGCTGACCGGCTCTGACGGCGTACTGCGTGGTGCTTCCGGTGGTCACTGCGATACCGCAATTGCCTCTGCGCTTTCCATCATCGTCGCGCCGCTGGTACGCGGTCGTATTCCGACTCTGGTGGATAACGTGCTGACCTGCATCACCCCGGGCTCCAGTGTCGATATTCTGGTCACAGACCACGGTATCGCAGTTAACCCGGCACGTCCGGAACTGGCAGAACGTCTGCAGGAAGCGGGCATTAAAGTGGTTTCCATTGAGTGGCTGCGCGAACGTGCGCGTCTGCTGACCGGTGAACCACAGCCGATTGAATTCACCGACCGCGTCGTTGCCGTTGTGCGTTACCGCGATGGCTCGGTGATCGATGTTGTGCATCAGGTGAAGGAATAAGCCATGCACCTGCTTCCTGAACTCGCCAGCCACCATGCGGTATCAATTCCCGAGCTGCTCGTCAGCCGGGATGAAAGGCAAGCACGGCAACACGTCTGGCTCAAGCGCCATCCTGTTCCACTGGTCTCCTTTACCGTGGTTGCGCCTGGGCCGATTAAAGACTGCGAGGTCACACGCCGAATTTTTAATCATGGCGTGACAGCCTTGCGTGCCTTAGCCGCAAAACAGGGCTGGCAAATTCAGGAGCAGGCTGCACTGGTTTCCGCCAGCGGGCCGGAGGGCATGTTGAGCATTGCCGCCCCGGCTCGCGACCTCAAGCTCGCCACCATTGAGCTTGAACATAGTCATCCTCTCGGGCGGTTATGGGATATCGATGTCCTGACGCCCGAAGGCGAAATTCTCTCCCGCCGCGACTATTCACTGCCGCCTCGCCGCTGCCTGTTGTGCGAGCAAAGCGCAGCCGTCTGCGCGCGTGGAAAAACCCATCAACTGACCGATTTACTCAACCGCATGGAGGCACTGCTGAACGATGTCGATGCCTGCAACGTCAACTAAAACCACAAAGCTTGCGACGTCATTAATCGATGAGTACGCCCTCTTGGGCTGGCGCGCCATGCTGACTGAAGTCAATCTGTCACCGAAACCAGGCCTCGTGGATCGCATTAACTGCGGTGCGCACAAAGATATGGCGCTGGAAGATTTCCACCGCAGCGCGCTGGCGATTCAGGGCTGGTTACCCCGTTTCATTGAATTTGGTGCCTGTAGTGCAGAAATGGCACCGGAAGCGGTACTCCACGGATTACGCCCAATTGGTATGGCTTGCGAAGGTGATATGTTCCGCGCCACTGCGGGCGTAAACACGCATAAAGGCAGCATTTTTTCTTTAGGGCTGCTATGTGCGGCAATTGGCCGTTTGCTTCAGCTCAACCAGCCGGTAACGCCAACAACCGTTTGTTCTACGGCGGCAAGTTTCTGCCGTGGCCTGACCGATCGCGAACTGCGTACCAATAATTCACAACTGACGGCAGGTCAACGGTTGTACCAACAGCTTGGCCTTACCGGCGCACGCGGTGAAGCCGAAGCGGGTTATCCACTGGTGATCAATCACGCCTTGCCGCATTACCTCACTCTGCTGGATCAGGGGTTAGATCCTGAACTGGCATTGCTCGATACCTTGCTCCTACTGATGGCGATCAACGGCGATACCAACGTTGCATCGCGCGGTGGCGAGGGGGGCCTGCGCTGGCTACAGCGCGAGGCGCAAACATTATTGCAAAAAGGGGGCATTCGAACCCCCGCCGATCTCGATTATCTCCGGCAGTTCGACAGGGAGTGTATCGAACGAAATCTCAGTCCAGGCGGCAGTGCTGACCTACTGATCCTTACCTGGTTTTTAGCACAGATTTAATTATTTAAGCACTTGATAAATTTGGAAATATTAATTTTCGGAGAACCCGTATGTCTTTAGCAAAAGATAATATATGGAAACTATTGGCCCCACTGGTGGTGATGGGTGTCATGTTTCTTATCCCTGTCCCCGACGGTATGCCGCCGCAGGCATGGCATTACTTCGCTGTGTTTGTGGCAATGATTGTCGGCATGATCCTCGAGCCAATTCCGGCAACAGCGATCAGTTTTATTGCGGTTACTATTTGCGTTATTGGCAGTAATTACCTGCTCTTTGATGCCAAAGAATTAGCTGACCCAGCGTTTAATGCGCAAAAACAGGCGCTGAAATGGGGCCTGGCTGGTTTTTCCAGCACCACGGTATGGCTGGTATTTGGCGCATTTATTTTTGCATTAGGGTATGAAGTTTCCGGGTTAGGTCGTCGCATTGCCCTTTTCCTGGTGAAATTCATGGGCAAACGCACGCTGACGTTGGGTTATGCGATTGTCATTATCGACATTCTGCTGGCACCGTTTACACCTTCCAACACCGCGCGTACCGGGGGTACGGTTTTTCCGGTCATTAAAAACCTGCCGCCGTTGTTTAAATCATTCCCGAACGATCCGTCCGCGCGTCGTATTGGCGGCTATTTGATGTGGATGATGGTCATTAGTACCAGTCTGAGTTCGTCCATGTTTGTCACCGGTGCGGCACCAAACGTGCTGGGTCTGGAGTTCGTCAGCAAAATTGCCGGTATCCAGATTAGCTGGTTGCAGTGGTTCCTCTGCTTCCTGCCGGTTGGGGTTATCTTGCTTATCATTGCGCCGTGGCTTTCCTACGTGCTGTACAAACCGGAAATCACACACAGTGAAGAAGTGGCAACCTGGGCGGGTGATGAACTGAAAACCATGGGTGCGCTGACACGCAGAGAGTGGACACTGATTGGCCTTGTATTGCTCAGCTTAGGTTTGTGGGTATTTGGCAGTGAAGTCATTAATGCTACTGCGGTTGGTCTGCTGGCAGTTTCGCTAATGCTGGCCCTGCACGTTGTGCCTTGGAAAGACATTACCCGCTATAACAGCGCATGGAACACACTGGTCAACCTGGCAACTCTGGTTGTGATGGCTAACGGCCTGACTCGTTCTGGTTTTATTGACTGGTTCGCCGGTACCATGAGTACGCACCTGGAAGGATTCTCACCAAACGCAACGGTGATTGTACTGGTTCTGGTGTTCTACTTTGCACACTACCTGTTTGCCAGCCTGTCTGCGCACACCGCAACCATGCTGCCGGTTATTCTGGCCGTCGGTAAAGGTATTCCGGGCGTACCAATGGAACAACTGTGTATCCTGCTGGTGCTGTCTATCGGTATCATGGGCTGTCTGACGCCGTATGCAACCGGTCCTGGGGTGATTATTTACGGCTGTGGCTATGTGAAATCAAAAGATTACTGGCGTCTTGGCGCAATCTTCGGGGTGATTTACATCTCTATGTTGCTGTTGGTTGGCTGGCCGATTCTCGCCATGTGGAACTAATACGTTCGCCAAACGCTGAATAAATCATCACGCCCGCCAGGTAAGCCCACCTGGCGGGCTTTTTTATGATTTAATAGATAGTATTCAGTGTATGTATGAGTTCCACACCCATTATGAAAGCATTCTGGCGTAACGCCGCGTTGCTCGCGGTTTCTCTGCTTCCCTTCTCTTCTGCCAACGCCTTAGCGTTGCAGGCAAAACAGTATGGCGATTTTGATCGCTATGTCCTGGCCCTCTCCTGGCAAACCGGATTTTGCCAGAGTCAACACGATCGAAATCGTAACGAACGAGATGAATGTCGCCTGCAAACCGAAACGACCAACAAAGCTGATTTTCTGACCGTACATGGTCTGTGGCCAGGATTGCCTAAATCGGTTGCTGCCCGTGGTGTTGATGAACGCCGCTGGATGCGCTTCGGTTGCGCTACTCGCCCAATCCCGAATCTACCAGAAGCGCGCGCCAGCCGAATGTGTTCATCGCCGGAAACCGGATTATCACTGGAAACGGCCGCTAAACTAAGTGAAGTCATGCCAGGAGCTGGCGGACGTTCCTGCCTGGAACGCTACGAATATGCCAAACACGGTGCCTGCTTTGGTTTTGATCCGGACGCATACTTCGGTACGATGGTACGCCTGAATCAAGAAATTAAAGAGAGCGAAGCCGGAAAATTCCTTGCGGATAATTACGGTAAAACAGTGAGCCGCCGTGACTTTGACGCCGCCTTTGCCAAAAGCTGGGGAAAAGAGAACGTGAAAGCAGTTAAGCTAACGTGCCAGGGTAACCCTGCGTATTTGACTGAAATTCAGATCTCGATCAAAGCTGACGCCATCAACGCTCCGCTTTCTGCAAACTCATTCTTGCCACAACCTCACCCAGGTAACTGTGGCAAAACCTTTGTGATTGATAAAGCGGGTTATTAATCATCTGATTTACAAAACACGCTAATTCGTCTTCCATAAACCAAGGCGATTAAGATTTATACATAATGCGCTGCATTGAGGAATTCCCTGAATGTGACGCAAATCACTTCAAAGAGTGAGCAACAGTCAGTATCATCATGTGAGTTAAACCCTCGCCGCCTGACGGTGAGGGTTTTCTTTTGGGTATGTTTATCTGCGACACTCGCAGCACCGACGACATGGAGTAAAAATGTCCAGACCAACTATCATCATTAACGACCTGGATGCCGAACGCATCGATATTCTGCTGGAGCAACCCGCCTATGCTGGTTTGCCAATCGCCGACGCGTTAAACGCAGAGTTGGATCGCGCCCAAATGTGTTCGCCAGAAGAGATGCCACACGACGTGGTGACAATGAACAGCCGGGTTAAATTCCGCAATCTTAGCGATGGCGAAGTGCGTGTGCGCACGCTGGTGTATCCGGCAAAAATGACCGATAGCAATACTCAGCTTTCCGTTATGGCTCCGGTAGGTGCCGCACTGCTGGGGCTGCGCGTTGGCGATTCCATTCACTGGGAACTTCCGGGCGGCGTTGCAACCCACCTTGAAGTGCTGGAACTCGAATACCAGCCAGAAGCTGCTGGCGACTACCTGCTTTAATCCCATCTGCACAAGCGATAACTCGCTTTGCCCAGAGGATGCACTCGCATCCTCTTTACGCAAAATCAGCAATTTTTCCTGGTTCTCACTGTTCACTTTTGCTGCAAAATTATTCCGTTTCGTTTGTGGGAATAACCATGGCAGAAGCATTTTACATCCTGATAGGATTTCTGATTATGGCGGTGATTATCGTCATGGCTGTCCTTTACCTCGAAAACCACTCCTGACGATCATATTGTTCCCCCCGGCATCGCATTCACCAGACCTGAAACCGCCTTCTGCGCCGCCTCTGCGCTTTGTGCACCGGGTACCAGAATCACCTTACGGCACTCCTCTTCACGTTTTTCGAAAATCTCATATCCCCGGGCGGCCTCTTCAAACGGCATATAGTGGGTAACAATTTCTTCTGGTTTCAGTAATCCTTTCTCAATTAACGGTAATAATTCTCCCAGCCATGCGTGAACGTGGGTCTGTCCCATTTTAAACGACAACCCTTTATCAAAGGCGTCGCCAAACAGGAAACCGTGAATAAATCCAGCGTAGACGCCCGGTACGCTAACAATGCCGCCACGCCTGACCGCCGCAATACACTGACGCAACGCTTTACCGCTGCTGCCCTCCAGTTTCAGGTTAGTCAGCACCGTTTCCGTGGTGCTGCCTTTCGCTTCAAAACCGACGGCGTCTATTACTGCATCCACGCCCCGGTGACCTGCCGTTTGTTCAATAATTGACTGTGCCGGATCGCTGTCTTCATCAAAATTAATCGGGATCGCGCCGTAGCGGTCGGCGGCGAAATGCAAGCGGTAGGGATGATGATCAACAACAAAAATCTGTTCCGCACCGAGCAACCGTGCACAGGCGATTGTCAACAATCCCACAGGACCAGCACCATAGACTGCAACGCTTGAACCTTGTTGGATCTGCGCATTTTTTGCTGCCTGCCATGCCGTTGGCAGAATATCAGAAAGGAAAAGCGCTTTATCATCTGAAAGCAAAGGCGGTACTTTAAACGGCCCCACATTCCCTTTAGGGACGCGGACATATTCCGCCTGCCCACCAGGAACGCCGCCATACAGGTGACTATAACCAAACAATGCCGCTGGAGCTGGTATCTGTTTTTTATTGAGCGCAGCGCCTTTACCCGCATTGGTATTTTCGCAGGCGGCATATTGTTGCAATCGACAGAAAAAACAGTCGCCACAAGCAATGACGAACGGAATTACCACTCGGTCGCCTTTTTGCAAATTTTTTACGTCCTTTCCGGTTTCAACTACTTCCCCCATAAATTCATGACCAAAAATATCGCCATGTTTAACCTGAGGTATTTTGCCTCGATAAAGATGGAGGTCAGAGCCACAGATCGCCGTTGCCGTAATACGCAGAATAATATCATCTGCCTGTTCAACGCCCGGATCGGGAACATTTTCTACCTGAACGTGATGTGGGCCGTGATAAGTCAATGCTTTCATGCAACCTCCAGAGACAGTTCAAAAAAGAGTCAGTCTTTAAGGGTAGCTATCACAGCGGGAAAACGGGCGGTACCACAGGTTTTGGGAGAATTCCTGGTGTTCAGTGAGAATATATTCATCACAGAAACAGTTCGTAAGGAAAAAGAACCAGACAAATATCAGGGATAAATATTATAATCATGGCGAATGATTTGTTCATGATTAACAGGGAGAAAGGGTTATGTATAAGACAATCATTATGCCAGTTGATGTATTTGAAATGGAATTGAGCGACAAAGCTGTTCGCCACGCTGAATTCCTCGCCCAGGATGACGGAGTTATTCATCTACTTCACGTACTACCCGGGTCAGCCAGCCTGAGCCTGCACCGTTTTGCCGCTGATGTGCGTCGTTTTGAAGAGCATCTGCAACATGAAGCACAAGAACGTCTGCAAACGATGGTCAGCCACTTCACCATCGATCCTTCCCGCATTAAACAACATGTCCGTTTTGGTAGCGTGCGGGATGAAGTCAATGAGTTGGCAGAAGAACTGGGGGCTGATGTTGTAGTTATTGGTTCTCGCAACCCATCGATTTCGACCCATCTGTTAGGTTCTAACGCCTCGAGCGTGATCCGCCACGCCAATCTGCCGGTGCTGGTTGTGCGTTAATTGCCAGAATAAGTATCCCGCCCTGCCCGGAGCCATCCCGGCGGGGCTTTTTAATGCCATAAAAAAGCCGCCAGGTTTGACCCCGGCGGCTAAGCAATTGCAGGTGAATCTTACTTCTTCTTATGCAGTTTTGGTGCGAATCAGGTAGTCAAAAGCACTCAGAGAGGCTTTGGCACCTTCGCCAGTGGCGATGATGATCTGCTTGTACGGAACCGTCGTACAGTCACCCGCTGCGAACACGCCTTTCACGTTGGTTTCGCATTTCGCATCAATGATAATCTCGCCCATGCGGTTACGTTCGACTGCGCCTTCGAGCCAGTTGGTGTTCGGCAGCAGACCAATCTGGACGAAAATACCGGCCAGTTCGATGTTGTGAATATCGCCGCTGACACGATCTCGATATTCCAGACCAACGACTTTGCTGCCGTCGCCTTTCACTTCCGTGGTTTGCGCATTCAGAATAATGTCGACGTTTTTCAGGCTGCGCAGTTTGTCCTGCAGAACCTGGTCGGCTTTCATTTCTGGCGCAAATTCCAGCAGCGTTACGTGCTCAACGATACCCGCCAGGTCAATTGCCGCTTCCACGCCGGAGTTACCGCCGCCGATAACCGCTACGCGTTTACCTTTAAACAGCGGGCCGTCGCAGTGCGGGCAGTAGGTCACGCCTTTGGTGCGATACTGATCTTCGCCCGGAACGTTCATGTTGCGCCATTTTGCACCGGTCGCCACGATAATGCTGCGTGCTTTCAGTACCGCGCCAGAAGCTGTTTCAATCTGATGCAGACCACCTTCAACTGCTGCTGGGATCAGTTTGCTGGCGCTCTGGCTGTCGATCACATCAACGTCGTATTCATCAACGTGAACTTTCAGTGCGCCTGCCAGCTTCTGCCCTTCAGTCTTCGGTACAGAAATGTAGTTTTCGATATCAACGGTATCGAGGATCTGACCACCAAAACGTTCGCCCATCAGACCGGTACGGATGCCTTTACGTGCGGAGTAAATTGCTGCCGCTGCACCCGCCGGGCCGGAACCGACGATTAATACGTCATAAGCATCACGCTTGTTCAGCTCTTCTGCCGCACGTTTTTCCGCGCCAGTATCAATTTTGGCAACGATTTCAGTCAACGTCATGCGGCCCTGACCAAACTCTTTCCCGTTTACGAACACTGCCGGAACGCCCATCACGTTGCGATCGGTGATTTCGTTCTGGAAGGTGCCGCCGTCAATTGCAGTGTGCTTGATGCGCGGGTTCAGTACGCTCATCAGGTTCAGCGCCTGCACCACGTCCGGGCAGTTGTGGCAAGAGAGCGAGTAATAGGTTTCGAATTCAAAATCACCGTCAATATGGCGAATCTGCTCCAGCAGAGACTGCGCTTCTTTCGACGGATGACCACCGGTCCACAGCAACGCCAGTACCAGCGAGGTGAACTCGTGGCCCAGCGGGGAGCCTGCAAAACGTGGCCCCTGGTTGGAACCTGGGTTGGTGATCAGGAAAGACGGCTTACGCACCGGCAAGCTGTTATCTTCTTTAAAGGTGACTTTGTCTGACAGTTCTGCGATTTCAGCCAACAGTTCCTTGATTTCTGCCGATTTAGCGCTGTCATCCAGCGTGGCAATTAACTCAACAGGCTTGGTCAATTTCTCAAGGTAAGCCTTGAGTTGAGTTTTCATATTTGTGTCGAGCATGTTTATCTCCTGGGCTTTAAACATCATCATGCAAGCGGCCTCTGCGGCTACCTGGATGCAGCTTGCATCATGGTGCGGGGAAGAAAATCGGGTGCCGCAGCACCCGAAGAATTAGGTGAATTTCCGAAGTATTTCGCGTCAGAGCAAGGCGGCTAGCCTGTGAATCCCCGGGAGCTTACACAAGTAAGTGACCGGGGTGAGCGGGCGACGCCAACGCCGCTATGGCGTGAAAGACGAAGGAAATTTAGATTTTACCAACCAGGTCCAGAGACGGAGCCAGAGTTGCTTCACCTTCTTTCCATTTAGCCGGGCAAACTTCACCTGGGTGAGAAGCTACGTACTGTGCTGCTTTGATTTTACGCAGCAGGTCAGACGCGTCACGGCCAATGCCTTCAGCGGTAACTTCGATTGCCTGGATGATACCCTGCGGGTCAACAACGAAGGTCGCACGGTCAGCCAGACCTTCATCTTCACGCATGTTGTCGAAGTTACGGGTCAGGGCGCCAGTCGGGTCGCCGATCATCGCATATTTGATTTTAGCGATGGTTTCAGAGCTGCTGTGCCATGCTTTGTGGGTGAAGTGAGTATCGGTAGATACTGCGTATACGTCTACGCCCAGTTTCTGCAGTTCTTCGTAGTGGTCAGCAACGTCACCCAGTTCGGTCGGGCATACGAAAGTAAAGTCAGCCGGGTAGAAGAAGAAGACGCTCCAGCGGCCTTCGGTATCTTTTTCGGTGATTTCGATGAATTCGCCGTTTTTGAATGCCTGGTTTTTAAAAGGTTTAATTTTGGTGTTAATCAAGGACATCTATACTTCCTCCGTGTTTTCGATGAGATGTAAGGTAACCAATTTTTGCCGATTCGGCTAATGCGTTTCCATTATCAAATCGATAAGTTTTACCTTACAACCTTCGTAAGACAACTTTGTGAACTTTGCACCGCCAGCGGCGATAAAAAGTAAAATGGCCCCCTTTCCAGGTGACCGTGTAATCTGAACTACCCTTTGGTATCTTCAGTGCCTGCCTGCAGGCTGAGGTGTTGCCCTTACAAATGCAACAACGACATGGATTACAACACCCTCATAAACAAAGGGCAATCACCTGATCTAAGCTCTTACCTATGACAGTGATAGGTTATGCCTTTTACTCGACTTTTGCACTGACTGAAAAGGACAAATTAATGTTAAAAAAGATACTTTTACTGGCTCTGCTTCCTGCAATCACCTTCGCAGAGGAACTTCCTGCTCCAGTAAAAGCGATTGAAAAACAGGGCATTACAATCATCAAAACATTCGATGCCCCCGGAGGAATGAAAGGTTATCTCGGAAAGTATCAGGATATGGGCGTCACCATCTACCTGACTCCAGATGGTAAGCACGCTATCTCTGGTTACATGTACAACGAGAAAGGTGAAAACCTGAGTAACACACTTATCGAAAAAGAAATTTACGCACCAGCCGGACGCGAAATATGGCAACGGATGGAACAATCCCACTGGCTCCTCGACGGTAAAAAAGATGCGCCGGTCATTGTCTACGTCTTCGCCGATCCGTTCTGCCCATATTGTAAACAGTTCTGGCAGCAGGCGCGCCCGTGGGTAGATTCTGGCAAAGTGCAATTAAGAACATTGTTGGTTGGGGTTATCAAGCCAGAAAGCCCGGCGACAGCAGCGGCAATTCTTGCCTCCAAAGATCCCGCAAAAACCTGGCAACAATATGAAGCCTCTGGTGGCAAGCTTAAGCTAAACGTGCCTGCAAACGTAAGTACAGAGCAAATGAAAGTGTTAAGTGACAATGAGAAACTGATGGACGATCTGGGGGCAAATGTCACGCCGGCTATCTATTACATGAGTAAGGAAAATACGCTACAACAGGCCGTGGGGTTGCCCGATCAGAAAACGCTTAATATCATTATGGGGAATAAATAAAAGGTAATTCATGGATGGTTGAACTATATCCCTGCTTTTCAACCATCCTAAAAAAGCATGAATTGCTCGCTCTGCCCTAAGTGGCTGTGCTATTTTAGAAAAACTTAATCCTGAGTTAAGCAAAAAAACATAATCAATAAAAATATATACGCAAAAAACATTGATTAAGTGAATATATCATGGAAGAAAAATATAACCGGAGTAGTGTATGGCCAATCTCTACGACTTGAAAAAGTTCGACTTAAATCTTCTTGTCATATTTGAGTGTATTTACCAGCATTTAAGCATTAGCAAAGCTGCTGAATCACTATATATCACCCCATCAGCCGTGAGCCAGTCGTTACAACGCTTACGTGCGCAATTTAATGACCCTTTATTCATTCGCTCAGGAAAAGGTATCGCGCCGACGACAACAGGGTTAAATCTGCATCACCATCTTGAGAAAAATCTCAGAGGCCTTGAACAAACAATTAATATAGTCAATAAGTCCGAACTAAAGAAAAACTTTATTATCTACGGCCCTCAGCTCATTTCTTGCTCTAATAATAGTATGCTGATCCGCTGCCTACGGCAAGATTCCTCTGTCGAGATTGAGTGCCATGATATCCTCATGTCAGCAGAGAATGCTGAAGAACTGTTGGTTCACCGCAAAGCCGATCTGGTGATCACCCAAATGCCAGTGATCAGCCGTTCCGTCATTTGCATGCCATTGCATACGATTCGCAATACTCTAATTTGTAGTAATAGGCATCCACGAATTACTGACAATAGCACTTATGAACAAATTATGGCAGAAGAGTTCACCCAATTAATATCTAAATCAGCAGGGGTTGATGATATTCAAATGGAAATAGACGAGAGATTTATGAATCGCAAAATCTCATTTCGTGGTTCCTCTTTGCTGACAATCATTAATAGCATTGCAGTTACAGATTTACTGGGAATAGTCCCCTATGAACTTTATAATTCCTACCGTGACTTTCTTAACTTAAAAGAGATAAAACTAGAACATCCGTTACCTTCAATAAAGCTTTACATTTCCTATAATAAATCTTCTTTAAATAATTTGGTGTTCTCCCGATTTATTGACCGTCTAAATGAGAGTTTTTGATATATAACTACAGACAGCTACTATAACTTTCATCTATTTATTCACAGCGCGAATGAAAAATAAAACACTCTGCTTTACAGTGTTTACTTTATAATTAACAGACTTATCTCACTGATCACCCTGTAACGTTCAGAGAGCGTCTTCAGATGTCTATTTATAAAATTCCTCTTCCGCTCAATATTCTGGAAGCTGCACGAGAGCGTATTACCTGGACACTCAACACCCTACCCCGCGTTTGTGTCTCATTTTCTGGCGGCAAAGACTCTGGTTTAATGCTGCATCTGACAGCCGAACTTGCCCGACAAATGGGCAAAAAAATCTGCGTTTTGTTTATCGACTGGGAGGCGCAATTCTCTTGCACCATTAACTATGTTCAGTCCCTGCGCGAGTTGTACACCGATGTCATCGAAGAGTTTTACTGGGTTGCGCTCCCGCTTACGACGCAAAATTCCCTTTCACAATACCAACCCGAATGGCAGTGCTGGGAACCTGATGTCGAATGGGTACGTCAACCTCCCCAAGATGCGATAACCGACCCTGACTTTTTCTCCTTTTACCAGCCAGGCATGACCTTCGAACAATTTGTACGTGAGTTTGCCGAATGGTTTTCACAAAAACGTCCGGCGGCGATGATGATCGGCATCCGTGCGGATGAGTCCTACAACCGTTTTGTCGCCATCGCCAGTTTAAATAAACAACGTTTTGCCGACGATAAACCCTGGACTACGGCCGCACCAGGCGGTCATAGCTGGTACATTTACCCCATTTACGACTGGAAAGTGGCTGATATCTGGACCTGGTATGCAAATCATCAAAGTCTCTGCAACCCACTGTATAACCTAATGTATCAGGCAGGCGTTCCTCTGCGTCATATGCGAATTTGCGAACCTTTTGGCCCGGAGCAACGACAAGGATTATGGCTCTATCACGTTATCGAACCGGATCGCTGGGCTGCTATGTGCGCACGAGTCAGCGGGGTAAAAAGTGGCGGCATTTACGCCGGACATGACAATCATTTCTATGGGCATCGGAAAATCCTCAAGCCAGAACATTTAGACTGGCAAGAATATGCATTATTGCTGCTCAATAGCATGCCGGAAAAAACAGCTGAGCATTACCGCAATAAAATCGCCATTTATTTGCACTGGTATCAGAAAAAAGGCATCGAGGTTCCACAAACCCAGCAAGGGGACATTGGCGCGAAAGATATCCCCTCCTGGCGGCGGATATGCAAAGTTTTACTCAATAACGATTACTGGTGTCGGGCATTATCATTTAGCCCCACAAAATCGAAGAACTATCAGCGTTATAACGAACGGATAAAAGGAAAACGTCAGGAATGGGGGATACTATGCAACAACGATTAACGCAGGATTTAACGCAATTTCTCGCCAGCTTGCCGGAAGATGATCGCATCAAAGCGATTAATGAAATCCGCATGGCGATCCATCAGGTTAGCCCCTTTCGTGAAGAGCCAGTGGATTGCGTTCTGTGGGTTAAAAACAGCCAACTTATGCCTAATGATTACAACCCAAACAACGTGGCACCACCCGAAAAAAAACTGCTGCAAAAATCCATTGAAATAGATGGTTTTACCCAACCCATTGTGGTCACACATACGGATAAAAATGCCATGGAAATCGTGGATGGTTTTCACCGCCATGAAATTGGTAAAGGCTCATCATCATTAAAATTACGCTTAAAAGGTTATTTGCCGGTGACCTGTCTGGAAGGTACGCGTAATCAACGCATCGCCGCGACTATTCGTCATAATCGCGCTCGTGGACGCCATCAAATCACCGCCATGTCGGAAATCGTCCGTGAACTTAGCCAGTTGGGATGGGACGATAATAAAATTGGCAAAGAGCTGGGAATGGACAGCGACGAAGTGCTGCGCCTGAAGCAAATTAACGGCCTGCAAGAGTTGTTTGCCGACCGTCAATATTCCCGCGCCTGGACGGTTAAATAGCTAAAGCTGGCGCAGGCGTTCAGCTGCTGCCAGCAACGTCGATTCCTTCTTGGCAAAACAGAGACGAATCAGTTTATGTGGGAAGGGATCGGCGCAAAACACCGACAGCGGAATCGCCGCTACGCCGTGCTCCTGCGTCAGCCACTGGCAAAACTCAACATCATCCAGGGTAGAAACCGCGCTGTAATCCACCAGCAAAAAGTATGTACCTTCACACGGTAAAATCTCCAGCCGGCTTTCATTTAAAGCATTCACCAGAATATCGCGCTTCTGGCGATAAAAGTCCGGTAACGCAAGATAATGCTCAGGTTCTGCACGTAGCATATCAGCAAGCGCCAGCTGTGCCGGGGTATTCACCGAAAAGGTCAGATACTGATGTACCTTGCGAATTTCGGCGCTGATGGGCGCTGGCGCAACACAATAACCCACTTTCCAGCCGGTCATATGATAGGTCTTGCCAAATGAAGAAACCGCCACTGCCCGCTCACGCAGCTGCGGATGCGCCAGCACACTGGCATGGCCCTGTTGTGAAAAGTTGATGTGCTCGTAGACTTCATCGCTAATGACAAAAATCTCGTGCCCGGCGATCGCCTGCCACAAAGCGGCGAAATCAGCCTGCTGCCAGACAGTTGCACTGGGGTTATGCGGAGTGTTGAGGATCACCAGTCTGGTGCGCTCGCTTAATAATGCGGCAAATTCCTGCCAGTCAACGCGAAAATGCGGTGGTTGCAGTGCCATACGCTTCACTATTCCCCCAGAAAGCGCGATGGCGGGGGCGTAACTGTCATAGCTGGGATCAAAACAAATCACTTCATCGCCATTGCGCACCAGTGCGGTAATCGCCGCGTATAACGCTTCCGTCGCCCCTGCCGTTACGGTGATATCGCTATCGGCATCTGGTTGATAGCCATACAAACGTTCCGTTTTCTGAGCAATCGCCTCGCGCAAGGCCTGCACGCCGGTCATGGGCGCGTATTGGTTTGCCCCCTGTGCAACGTGGTGCGCCAGCCGCTCCTGTAAATAGCGCGGACCATCAAAATCAGGAAAGCCTTGCGACAGGTTAATCGCCTGGTGTTGCTGCGCCAGCGCGCTCATCTGGGTGAAAATAGTGGTGCCAAGTTGTGGAAGTTTGCTTTGTGGAATCAGAGGGTTATTTGTCATTTTTATTGTACCTGACGAAGTTGCGTGTTGAAGGCACTATAACACGATGCTAGTATTTGGCAATCAAGACGTTTAGATGTCTAAATAAAACAATAAGGACAACACAACATGCCTCACAATCCTATCCGCGTGGTCGTCGGCCCGGCTAACTACTTTTCACATCCAGGAAGTTTCAATCACCTGCACGATTTTTTCACTGATGAACAACTTTCTCGCGCGGTGTGGATCTACGGCAAACGCGCCATTGCTGCGGCGCAAACCAAACTTCCGCCAGCGTTTGGACTGCCAGGGGCAAAGCATATTTTGTTTCGCGGTCATTGCAGCGAAAGCGATGTACAACAACTGGCGGCTGAGTCCGGTGACGACCGCAGCGTGGTGATTGGCGTCGGTGGCGGTGCACTGCTCGACACCGCGAAAGCCCTCGCCCGCCGTCTCGGTCTGCCGTTTGTTGCCGTTCCGACGATCGCCGCCACCTGCGCCGCCTGGACACCGCTCTCCGTCTGGTATAATGATGCCGGACAGGCGCTGCATTATGAGATTTTCGACGACGCCAATTTTATGGTGCTGGTGGAACCGGAGATTATCCTCAATGCACCGCAACAATATCTGCTGGCGGGGATCGGTGACACGCTGGCGAAATGGTATGAAGCGGTGGTGCTGGCTCCGCAACCAGAAACGTTGCCGCTAACCGTGCGACTGGGGATCAATAATGCGCAAGCCATTCGCGACGTCTTGTTAAACAGTAGCGAACAGGCGCTGAGCGATCAGCAAAATCAACAGTTAACGCAATCATTTTGCGATGTGGTGGATGCTATTATTGCTGGTGGTGGGATGGTTGGTGGTCTGGGCGATCGTTTTACGCGTGTGGCGGCAGCTCATGCCGTGCATAACGGTCTGACCGTGCTGCCGCAAACCGAGAAGTTTCTCCACGGCACCAAAGTCGCCTACGGAATTCTGGTGCAAAGCGCCTTGCTGGGTCAGGATGATGTGCTGGCGCAATTAACTGGAGCGTATCAGCGTTTTCATCTGCCGACTACACTGGCGGAGCTGGAAGTGGATATCAATAATCAGGCGGAGATCGACAAAGTGATTGCCCACACCCTGCGTCCGGTGGAGTCCATTCATTACCTGCCAGTCACGCTGACACCAGATACGTTGCGTGCAGCGTTCAAAAAAGTGGAATCGTTTAAAGCCTGACGTACAAATTTAGCAGCAGCGCGCGCCGCCTTTTCCACCGTAGCGCGCGTCCTGCCGCTCACGGAAAAACTCTTCGTAGGTCATCGGCGTTTGATCGGGATGGTTAACCCGCATATGTTCGACATAGTTGTCGTAATCAGGCATACCAATCATCAGCTTCGCCGCCTGACCTAAATATTTTCCGGCTTTTGCCAGTGAATCAAACATCTTGGCCTCCGCTAACCATGTTGCTGAAAGAGTGCCGGATGCGGCGTGAACGCCTTATCCGGCCTACAAATGCTATCAACGCGCTCGGTCAGTCCCCTCGCCCCACCGGGGAGAGGGTTAGGGTGAGAGGGAACCCTGGGCACTAAGCCAACATTCGCCAACATCCCCCCCTCACTCTGACTTTAGTGTGCGCCTTTTGCCTGCGCCACGATCTCCTCGACATTTTCCGGCATTGGTTCATACGGCGTTTCTTTCGCCGTTGGCTTCGGATCTTTCAATGCCGCAAGTGCCGTCTTAATCGAGAACAGTGCCAGAACCACCACGACCACCATAAAGAAGATGGTTAACCCGGCATCCAGACGGTTGTTGAACACCAGTTGCGCCAGCTGTGACTCAGTATACTGCGACGGAATATTGCCGCTGTCGATCATTGCCTGGAACTTATTAGCAATGGCCAGGAAGCCGACTTTCGCATCCGGGCTAAACGCTTTCTGCCAGCCTGCGGTCAGGGTACAAATCAGCAGCCAGGCCGTTGGTACCAGCGCCACCCAGGCGTAACGTTGACGTTTCATCTTGAACAACACCACGGCACAGAGCATCAGCGCCATCCCTGCCAGCATCTGGTTGGCAATACCAAACAGCGGCCACAGAGTGTTAATGCCGCCCAGCGGATCGACCACGCCCTGATGGAGGAAGTAGCCCCACGCCAGTACGCACAGCGCTGTTGCCAGCAGGTTAGCAGGCAGTGAATCGGTCCGCTTCAGGCCAGGAGACACCACGCCCAGCAGATCCTGCAACATAAAGCGCGCAGCACGCGTACCTGCATCCACCGCCGTCAGAATAAACAGTGCTTCAAACAAAATGGCGAAGTGATACCAGAACGCCACATCCATCATGCCGCCCAGCGCGCCGTGCAGAATGTAGGCCATCCCCACCGCCAGCGTCGGCGCACCGCCCGCACGGGAAATGATCGACTGTTCACCCACTTCGCTGGCAATCTGGTTTAGCGTATCTGGTGTAATGCTAAAGCCCCAGCTACTCACCACCTGCGCGGCAGAAGCGACCACATCCGCCGTCCCTGCCGGAGCCAGCACCGCCATCGGGCTGTTCATGGCAAAATACACGCCCGGATCGATGATACAGGCGGAAACCAGCGCCATAATCGCCACGAAGGATTCCATTAACATCCCACCGTAGCCGATAAAGCACGCCTGCCCTTCGTTCGCCAGCATCTTCGGCGTGGTCCCAGAAGAGATCAGCGCATGGAAGCCAGACACCGCGCCACAGGCGATGGTGATAAACAGGAACGGGAACAGGTTACCGGTCCATACCGGGCCAGTGCCATCGACAAATTTGGTCAGCGCAGGCATGGTCAGCGTCGGGCGCATAATCAAAATGCCTACCGCCAGACCGACGATAGTCCCGATTTTCAGGAAGGTAGAGAGGTAGTCACGCGGGGCCAGCAGTAACCACACCGGCAGCACCGCCGCCACAAAACCGTAACCCACCAGCATCCAGGTCAACTGCACGCCGGTAAAGTCAAAGTACGGTGCCCAGGTCGGACTTTCTGCCACCCAGCCGCCAGAGATAATGGCGAAAATCAGGAATACCAGACCGATGACCGACACTTCGCCAATACGCCCCGGACGCAGATAGCGCAGGTAGATCCCCATAAACAGCGCCAGCGGAATGGTGAACGCAACGGTATATGTTCCCCACGGGCTATGAGTCAGGGCTTTCACCACGATCATCGCCAGCACTGCAAGGATAATGACCATGATCATAAAGCAGGCCACCAGCGCAATCACCCCGGCGGTTGGCCCCATCTCTTCTTTGACCAGCTCACCCAGCGAGCGACCGTCACGGCGCGTAGAAACAAACAGCACCATGAAATCCTGCACCGCACCGGCGAGAACCACCCCAGCGAGCAGCCAGATCATCCCCGGCAGGTAGCCCATTTGCGCCGCCAGTACCGGCCCCACCAGCGGACCTGCTCCGGCAATGGCCGCAAAATGGTGACCGAACAGCACTTTCTTGTCCGTCGGCACATAGTCCAGCCCGTCGTTATGGCGCACCGCTGGCGTCATACGCGTCGGGTCAACCGCCAGCACATTTTTGGCGATATACAGCCCATAAAAACGGTAAGCGATCAGATAGATACAGACCGACGCCACCACAATCCACAGCGCGTTGATCTGTTCCCCACGATTTAAAGCAATGTATCCCAGAGCAAATGCTCCCATTACAGAGAGCACTGTCCAGACGAGGTATTTCCCTGATTTGTTCATAGTTGTTATCCGTGTGCGTGTCCATAGAGATGTTACATTTTGTTTCTATAACATCTTTGTACAATTTAACAACACAGCAACCATGTAAATCGGAGTTGAAACCAATATTTAACTTAACAATGTTAACTCGATCACTCCGTTAACCGAGTTTTCCTGCAATCTCATCTAATTCTGTCGGGTTCATCCCAAAACTGCCGTACCCAGCCGACAAGTGCAGCAACGCCGCCCCTGTTCATCGAAAACGACGATTTCTCAGCTCTGATTTTGCCGACCAAGATGCAGCGGCTGGCAGACGCCGCGTACCTTTCCCTCAGACACCGGGCGATGGTGTGTTGCATTAAGTTCTGTGCCTACCACACACTGTCCGTCGCGGGTCATCATAAATCCGGCCATCGATCCCAGCGTTTCCGCCAGCGCCGCCGACGCGCCGCCATGTAGTAAACCGAACGGCTGATGAGTACGGGTATCAACCGGCATTTCGGCTTCCAGCACATCATCGCCCAGACGGGTATACACAATTCCCAGATGCGCCACCATTGTGTTATCGCTGGTGGCGTTCAGTTCGTCGAGCGTTAAATGGCGTTTCCAGATCATGCTTATGCCCCCAGCGTTGAGCCGCCATCGACCACAATATCCTGTAGGGTAATATGGCTGGCGAGGTCAGAGGCGAGGAACAAAATCGTGTTGGCGATCTCTTGTGGACGGGCGATTTTCCCCAGCGGAATGCCGAGTTTAAACTGCTCGCCAAAGCCGCGAATACGCTGTTCTTCGGCGTCATCGCTCACCCACAGCGTGCGTTGCATATCGGTGTCGGTGGAGCCAGGCGAAACCACATTACAGCGCACGCCGCTACCCGCCAGTTCCAGCCCGACGCTCAACGCCAGGCTTTTCAGCGCCGCTTTCGATGCGCCATAAGCACTCATGCCAATACGCGGCGTGTGCGCGGCGTCGGACGCCACAGTGACAATCGCCCCGCCCCGCTGACGGCGAAACTGGTTCATGGTTTGCTGGAACAGGTTAAACGCACCGCCGACGTTAACCGCAAAAGTCTGCTGCCAGTCCTCTTTACTGAGCTGATCGGTCGCGCCCATGCGTAAAATTCCCGCCGCATTGACCAGCGCGTCCAGTCGCTCCGTTTCAGCTAACAGTCGCTGACACACTTGCGCGACCTGCGCAGCGTCGGCAACATCCATCACTTCGGTCGCAAAGGGATATTGCTCCTGAGTGAACGCTTGATCAAAACCTGTAACTTTCGCTCCCGCCTCAACAAACGCCAGCGCCGTGGCGTAGCCGATACCTTTACCTGCGCCGGTTACCCAGACATTTTTACCGCTGAAATCCATTATTTCACCTCGCGGGAGAGTAGCTTCCACCAGGCGTCGATGGTCGGGTTTTTCGCCAGCATGACAAAGTCGATATCACCATGCACTTTGCGCCAGCGCGCCGCCAGCGCCATCATGCGCACCGAATCCAGACCGTAGTCGATCAGGTTGTCGTCATCGAACGGTTCATCGGACTCGTCCAGCAACGGCAGGATCACCTCACGCAGCGCCGCTTTGCTGGCGGGGATAGGTGCTGGCAGTAATTCTTCAGTCATCACCACCCGGCCAGAACGTCCGGCCACATATTTCAGCGACATCAAATGCTCGTCACGGCTGAAATCGGCCAGCGCATCCGCCACCATAAACGGTTTAATATCGCGCATAAATGCGTCGGTTGCGGTGGTCATACAGCCAATGTGGGCATATACCCCGGTAATAATCAGCTGGTTACGTCCACTCTCTTTCAGCATTTGCTCCAGCGGAGAACGATGAAACGCGCTGTAGCGCCACTTCACCAGCACCGTGTCGTCGGCATCTGGCGTCAGGCGATCCACCACCTTTTGCTGTTCCGGCGAGCGGGTCAGGCCCGGCCCCCACATATCATTCAACAGCGCCCGATCTTCATCGCTCTGCTCTTTCGGCTGGGCGGTGTAATAAACCGGGATATTGTGCTGTTTGCAGTAGTCGCGCAGCGCAGCAATATTCGCGATCACCTGCTCCATCATCGGGCAGTTCTCGCCCCAGAAGCTGACAAAATAGTCCTGCATATCATGGATTAACAACGCGGCACGTTGCGGTTCAAAGGCCCAGTCAACTTTATTCTGCGGAATATCGTGAGACTCCGGCAGTGCGTAAGCCTGTAATTTTGGAATAGCCATCGTGTTCTCTCCTTCAGGCTGATGCGCGTGACGCCAGCCACTGACGTAATTGTTTTTTATCGACTTTCCCGACCGCCGTCAGCGGAAGTGAATCCACACACTCCACGCGATCCGGTAATTTAAATTCGGCAATACCCTGTTCACGCAGGAAACGACGCACCTGCACCGCGCGCAGCGGCTCTTTTACCACCAGATAAGCGCAGCTTTTTTCGCCCATCAGCTCATCTTCCATGCTCACCAGTGCGGCGTAGATCACCGCCGGGTGGCGCAGCAGCAGGTTTTCGATCTCTTCGGCAGCGATCTTCTCGCCGCCACGGTTAATCTGATCTTTCTCGCGCCCCTGCACGGTGATGTAACCCTCTGGATCAATAGAGATCAGATCGCCGGAACAGTAAAAACCGTTGGCATCAAAGGCGCTGGCATTGTGCTGTGGACTTTTGTAATAGCCGCGGAAGGTGTACGGCCCGCGCGTCATCAGGCGTCCGACTTCCCCTTGCGGCAGTGGATTTCCTTCGGCATCGGCAACCCATACTTCGTCATCTGGACACATTGGGTAACCCTGGGTATGGATAATTTTCTCCGCGCTATCATCAAGTCGGGTGTAGTTCACCAGCCCTTCCGCCATGCCAAACACCTGCTGCAACTGACAGCCAATCTCAGCGGGAATACGCGCCGCAAGGGTGGCAGAAAGACGTGCGCCGCCGACCTGTAACAGTTTCAGCGAGGCAAGCTGCGCCCGGCTTTCGCCTTCGATCAGCGCCTGCAACCACAGGCTGACTGCGGGTGGCACCAGCGCGGTAACGTTAACCTGATGTTTTTCAATCAATGGGAAACAGAGCGTGGCGCTGGGATCGGCCGCCAGAACAACCGTTCCTCCGGCAAGAAAGACGCCCAGCGATCCTGGCGAACTCATGGCGTAGTTATGAGCCGCCGGGATCGCGCACAGGTAGCGTGTCTGTTGTGTGAACTGACAAATCTCGACGCTACGACGCACGCTGTAGTAGTAGTCGTTATGAGTGCGCGGGATCAGTTTCGGTGTGCCGGTGGTGCCACCGGAAAGCTGGAAATAGGCCACTTCATCAGCAGGTGATGGCGTGGCAGTAAAATCCTCAGCCGGATGGTTAATCGCATCCTGCAAGTTATGCTCACCGCTGTCGTTGAGCAGTTGCACCACGCGAATGGAGGAATGTTCTGTGACGAAAGTATTGAGGAAATCATCCCCGCTAAACAGCGCATGTTGGCGATCGGCAATCAGCAATGCGGGTTCAATCTGGCTGGCATAGGCGTTCAGTTCACTACGCTGATGGCTGAACAACGCCAGCACCGGCGCAACGCCCAGTTTCAGCAGCGCGAAAAAGGTAATATACAATTCAGCGACGTTACCCAGTTGTACCAGCGCGGTTTCACCAGGTTTAATGCCCTGACGGCGTAAACTACACGCGAGGTTATCCGCCGCCTGATTCAGCTCCCGATAACTCAACTGTCGCTCGCCGTCGATAACCGCGATGCTGTCACTCGCAGCATGTCGCGTCAGAATGTCGGTCAGCGGCAAATCCTGCCAGTAGCCTTTTTCCCGATAGCGACGGGCAAACTCTTCCGGCCAGCGGGTGAATGGAATGCTCATCCTCGCTCCTTAATGCAATCCAAAAACGTTCAACATGGTAGAAAGTTTGACGCCTGTTTCGCGCCACTCACCCAACGGTGACGACGCAGGCACAATCCCCGCTCCGGCAAACAGACGCACCTGATTTTCCCGCAGCTTCGCGCAGCGGATGGTCACCACCCATTCGCCGTTACCTTCGCTGTCACACCAACCCACAATGCCGCCAAACAGTTCGCGGTCGAACGGTTCCAGTTCAGCAATAACCTGGGTCGCGGCCTGATGCGGGAAACCGCTCAGCGCGGGGGTCGGATGCAGCAGACAGGCCAGAGTCAGTGCGTTTTCTTGCGAATTCGCTTTACCTTCAAAGGGAGTTGCGAGATGCCACAGCGTCGGCGTGGTGATCAGCTGTGGAGAAGAAGGAACGTGTAACTCACTACTGCGTTCGCGCAGTACCTCTTTCATCGCCTGAGTCACCAGTTCATGTTCATGGCGATCTTTTTCTGACGCCAGCAGACGATTACCTGCTTCGCGATCGAGCACTTCATCCGGCTGACGACGCGCGGAACCGGCTAACGGAATGGAGCTAAAACGCTCGCCGTCTTTACGTAGCAGCAGTTCCGGGCTGGCCCCCAGCAGGACGCCACCATCAGCCAGCGGAACATGGAAGTTGTAACTAACCGGGTTTTGCGCAATCAACCGTTCCAGCAATACGCCACTATCAATAGCGGCGTCAGTGGTGATATCAATCAACCGTGACAACACCACTTTGTCGACCTGCGGCGTGGCGGTAAGTGCGGCGGCGCGGGCAACCATCTGTTCAAACGTGGTTTGCTCCGGAATTGCCTGGCGTTCCACCACATTCAGCGACTGGCTGCGGGTGAAACGGCGTGCGGAAGCTTGTTTTTCCTGACGGGAGAACGACTGCCAGGATTCAGGAATATACAGCGACGAAGGCTGACGTGGATCGAAGGGAATCGCCCCGACCATCACCGGATTTTTGATGCCCTGCGCTTTGGCATCGGCAAACAGCGCGGCGAGTTTTTGCTGGAAGGGACTGTCGGGCGAATCCCCGTTCACAGCCGGTTCATCGAAGCGGGCGAAACATCCTGACGTCGTAAAACTGCGGTACGGCGACATAAAGAAAAAGCGATTGGGCGCAAGTGTTGCCATGGTCTGCTGTACTTCCTCAGCCAGTGACGTATCCATATCATCCTCCACAAAATGATAAAGGCTTTAATAATGATTATCATTTATATTTTCGGTCGCTAACCTAAAAGCAAACGCGCACTATGTCAACTCTTGAGGTAACGCAATCTGCAACTCGGGGTTGCATCTGGTTGTGGTTACAATGAAAATGAGAAGCATTATTGATGGATTCGCATAAGCGCAATGTGATGTCCTGCGCCGTTCTGCCCCCTCTCCCTTCCAGGGTGAGGGCTGGGGTGAGGGTTAATGTTCGCACCAGTGCTGGCTGTTCCCCTCACCCTAACCCTCTCCCCAAAGGGGCGAGGGGACGGATTGTGCGCTTTGTCGAATTTGTCATTACGCCCTTAACCTTATTAATAACAGGAAGCTGATTTGTGAGACTCGCCCCGCTCTACCGCAACGCCCTTCTATTAACAGGACTTTTGCTTTCAGGAATAGCCGCAGTTCAGGCCGCTGACTGGCCGCGTCAGATTACTGACAGCCGTGGCACACATACACTGGAAAGCCAGCCGCAGCGTATTGTTTCCACCAGCGTCACCCTGACCGGCTCACTGCTGGCGATTGATGCTCCGGTGATCGCCAGCGGCGCGACCACGCCGAATAACCGCGTCGCGGATGACCAGGGCTTTTTACGCCAGTGGAGCAAGGTGGCGAAAGAACGCAAACTGCAACGGCTCTATATCGGCGAACCGAGCGCCGAAGCCGTTGCCGCGCAAATGCCGGATCTGATTTTAATTAGCGCAACCGGCGGGGATTCGGCGCTGGCACTGTATGATCAGCTTTCCACCATCGCCCCGACATTAATCATCAATTACGACGACAAAAGCTGGCAGTCGCTGTTAACGCAACTTGGCGAAATTACCGGGCATGAGAAACAAGCGGCAGAGCGGATTGCGCAGTTTGATAAGCAACTGGCGGCGGCGAAAGAGCAAATCAAATTACCGCCGCAGCCGGTCACTGCCATTGTCTATACTGCCGCTGCACACAGTGCCAATCTCTGGACGCCAGAATCAGCACAAGGGCAGATGCTGGAACAACTCGGCTTTACGCTGGCGAAGTTACCCGCAGGGTTAAATGCCAGCCAAAGTCAGGGTAAACGCCATGACATCATTCAGCTTGGTGGGGAAAATCTGGCTGCAGGGTTAAATGGCGAGTCACTATTCCTGTTCGCCGGTGATCAGAAAGATGCCGATGCTATTTATGCTAATCCGCTGCTCGCGCACCTGCCTGCAGTACAAAACAAGCAGGTTTATGCGCTGGGAACCGAGACGTTCCGTCTGGATTACTACAGCGCCATGCAAGTGCTGGATAGGCTTAAGGCGCTGTTTTAAGCATTAACTGTCGGACGCTGTCACCTGCGGCGGCGTCTGGCGAAAATGTCGCAACTCCACCAGCACCAGCAATAACAACACGCCGATAATCAACAAACCAAAACCGCTCGCGCTTGCGGAAGCAACCGGTGTCATCATCGCGCCCAAACCACCCAGCAGCGCCGCGCCTATGGCATCGCCCGTCACGTTCTGCGCCGTCCACAAACCGTTAATCCGCCCTAACATCGCTTCCGGGGTTTGCGTTTGCAGCATTGTGTATTGCAGCAACGAGCTGACCGCACTCAACCAGCCGAACAGCGCCAGACAAACCACGCCTAAAATCCACATCGGCATCAGGCCAAACAGACCAATGGCGAGGAACGATCCCAGCGTGGAGAGCAGCATCAATAACCCTGGTCGCGCACTATGTGCCAGCTTCCCGCTGGTTAACGCACCAATAGCCGCGCCGAGCGGGATCGCCGCGTAGAGAAAACCAATCTGTGCCGCTGACATCTGCCAGTTGTCAGCCAGCGCCGGATACAGTACCCGCACCGCGCTCGCCATCGTCAATAAACCACCCAGCAGCGCAATCCCGCCCACCAGCGGGCTGGCAAGCAGAAAACGAAATCCTGCCAGTAATGATTTCAACGGATGCTCACGCGGCTGCGGTGGCGGTGGCAACGCCGGAAGGCTTAACAACGGTAGCAAGGTAATAAACGTGCCCGCCGCCGCCAGCCCGTAGTTCCAGGCTACGCCACCGGTCGCCAGCAATAAACCGCCAATCATGGGCGAAATCACCGACCCCAGACGCACGGTCAACATGGTGATCGCCCCGGCCTGCATTAAGTTTTCACGCCCTACCAGTGCTGGTGTCGCCGCCAATAGCGCCGTAACGCCAAGCGATGCGAAAAAACCATCCCATAAACCAAGTAAATAGATTGCCAGCAATGACGGCTCCGGCAGCAGTGCATTAAGGCACAGTCCAATGAAGCCAATGCCACAGGTGCCGCGCGCCAGCAAAATCACTTTTTTGCGCTCATAGCGATCCGCCAGCACACCGCCAACCATCAGGCCAACAAACATCGCGCCGCCGGTCAGCGTCACCGAAAGCCCCACCTGCCAGGTAGAATGCGTCATCATCTGGATCTGCACCGGCACCGCGACGCCGAGCAAACCCAGAGACACAATTGAGATAAAACGAGCGAGGAATACTGCGCGAAACGCCGGGTGCGTTTTCAACAGGCTGAGGTTAAGCAGCCAGGATTGTTTATTCATTACAATGCCTTGCCATCAAATATTTTAAATACCTATTCTTAGGCTGCACATGCTAACATATCCAAATAAGATCGATAACGATAATTAATTTCATTATCATGGAAGTTCGTATGTCTGGTTCTGTTGCCGTGACACGCGCCATTGCCGTGCCCGGATTGCTGTTATTACTGATTATCGCGACGGCATTAAGCCTGCTCATTGGGGCAAAATCACTCCCCGCTTCCGTAGTGCTGGAGGCCCTCTCCGGCACCTGCCAGAGCGCCGACTGCACCATCGTGCTCGACGCGCGACTGCCGCGCACCCTTGCCGGTTTACTTGCAGGCGGCGCGCTTGGCCTTGCCGGGGCGTTGATGCAAACCCTCACCCGAAATCCACTTGCCGACCCCGGCTTGCTTGGCGTGAATGCCGGAGCCAGCTTTGCCATTGTGCTGGGTGCGGCGCTGTTTGGTTACTCATCCGCGCAGGAACAACTGGCGATGGCCTTCGCCGGGGCGCTGGTGGCCTCATTGATTGTTGCCTTTACCGGCAGTCAGGGCGGCGGGCAGTTAAGTCCGGTGCGTTTAACCCTGGCGGGCGTGGCGCTGGCGGCGGTGCTGGAAGGACTGACCAGCGGCATCGCCCTGCTTAATCCTGACGTCTACGATCAGTTGCGTTTCTGGCAAGCCGGTTCGCTGGATATTCGCAATCTACATACCTTAAAAGTGGTGCTGATCCCGGTGCTGATCGCCGGAGCAACTGCGCTATTACTGAGTCGCGCGCTGAACAGTTTGAGCCTCGGCAGCGACACCGCGACGGCGCTGGGCAGTCGCGTGGCGCGCACACAGTTGATTGGTCTGCTGGCGATTACCGTGCTTTGTGGTAGTGCGACGGCAGTAGTTGGCCCGATTGCCTTTATTGGCCTGATGATGCCGCATATGGCGCGTTGGCTGGTGGGTGCCGATCATCGCTGGTCGCTGCCCGTCACGCTACTTGCTACCCCTGCCCTGCTGCTGTTTGCCGATATCATCGGGCGGGTGATTGTGCCCGGCGAACTGCGCGTTTCTGTGGTCAGTGCGTTTATTGGTGCACCGGTGCTGATCTTCCTCGTGCGACGTAAAACGCGAGGTGGTGCATGATTTACGTCTCTCGCCGATTACTCATCACCTGTTTGCTGCTGGTTTCCGCCTGTGTGGTTGCAGGTATCTGGGGATTACGCAGCGGTGCCGTCACGCTGGAAACCTCGCAGGTATTCGCCGCGCTGATGGGCGATGCGCCGCGCAGTATGACGATGGTGGTCACCGAATGGCGTTTACCACGCGTGCTGATGGCGCTGTTGATTGGCGCAGCACTGGGCGTCAGTGGCGCGATTTTTCAGTCGCTGATGCGTAACCCGCTCGGCAGCCCTGACGTAATGGGCTTTAACACCGGGGCGTGGAGCGGCGTGCTGGTGGCGATGGTGCTGTTTGGTCAGGACCTGACGGCTATCGCGCTGTCAGCAATGGTGGGCGGCATTGTCACTTCGCTGCTGGTCTGGCTGCTCGCCTGGCGCAACGGCATCGACACCTTTCGGTTGATTATTATCGGTATCGGCGTTCGCGCCATGCTGGTGGCCTTTAATACCTGGCTGTTGCTGAAAGCGTCTTTAGAAACGGCGCTAACAGCAGGTTTGTGGAATGCCGGATCGCTCAACGGCCTGACGTGGGCAAAAACCTCGCCTTCCGCACCCATCATTATATTGATGCTCATTGCCGCCGCCTTACTGGTACGCCGGATGCGCTTGCTGGAAATGGGCGATGATACCGCGTGTGCGCTGGGCGTCAGCGTCGAACGTTCGCGTCTGTTAATGATGCTGGTTGCAGTGGTGCTTACCGCTGCGGCAACAGCGCTTGCCGGGCCGATTTCCTTTATTGCTTTAGTCGCACCGCACATTGCCCGACGCATTAGCGGCACCGCTCGCTGGGGGCTAACCCAGGCGGCGCTATGCGGGGCGCTGTTACTGCTGGCGGCCGATCTCTGCGCCCAACAACTGTTTATGCCGTATCAACTTCCGGTTGGCGTCGTTACCGTCAGCCTCGGCGGTATTTACCTTATCGTCTTGTTAATTCAGGAGTCTCGCAAAAAATGACCGAATCAGTAGCCCGTTTGCGCGGCGAACAGTTAACCCTGGGATATGGCAAATATACCGTTGCGGAAAATCTGACTGTAGAAATACCTGATGGTCACTTCACGGCAATTATCGGGCCAAATGGCTGCGGTAAATCCACGTTACTGCGTACCTTAAGCCGCCTGATGACGCCTGCTCATGGGCATGTCTGGCTGGATGGCGAGCACATTCAACATTACGCCAGTAAAGAGGTTGCACGCCGGATTGGTCTGTTGGCGCAAAATGCTACCACGCCGGGCGATATCACCGTGCAGGAGCTGGTGGCGCGTGGACGTTATCCGCATCAACCGCTGTTTACCCGCTGGCGCAAAGAGGATGGAGAAGCGGTAACGAAAGCAATGCAGGCCACGGGAATAACTCATCTGGCAGATCAAAGCGTGGATACCCTTTCTGGCGGACAACGCCAGCGAGCGTGGATCGCGATGGTGCTGGCCCAGGAAACGGCAATTATGCTGCTCGACGAACCCACGACCTGGCTGGATATCAGTCATCAGATTGATTTGCTGGAGTTGTTAAGCGAACTGAACCGCGAAAAAGGCTATACCCTGGCGGCGGTGCTGCACGATCTTAATCAGGCCTGTCGTTACGCCAGCCATTTGATTGCATTGCGAGAAGGGAAAATTGTTGCTCAGGGAGCGCCGAAGGAGATTGTCACTGCTGAACTGATTGAGCGCATTTATGGTCTGCGCTGCATGATCATTGACGATCCGGTAGCCGGAACGCCGCTTGTGGTGCCGCTCGGACGAACGGCACCTTCAACCGCAAATAGTTAAACTAAGTGGTCTGCCATCATGGCATCCTGTTTTCTGGATGCCATCGCATAGCGCAATAACACGCTACCACAAGCCACCATCCCGCCGATCAGCGCGGAAAGGATCACAATAATCGCCTTACCCGGACCGTCTTTTTTCACTGGCAATGACGGGCTTAACTGATATTTAAACGGCGTAAAATTCACATCGTTGATATTTGCTTTTGTTAACTGCTCAACAAGATACTGACGATTACGTAATTCACCGTTCAGTTCCGCAACGTCAGTGACCGCTTTTTCTATTTCCAGTTTGCGTTCAATACCGTCTGCACCGAGAGAAATAGAAAAATCGGGGTCATCTTTAACGGCCTGACCATTACTGTAAACGGGCTTTTTAATTCCTGCCGCGTTGGCAATGTCGAGTGAATAATTGAGGCGCTGAATGTTTGCATCAAGTTGATTTTTCGTTTTAATGCGATCCTGAGCCAGTTTTTCTTTTTCAAACTGGGTTTTGATCTCCAGTTTATTACGGACGTTTTCTAGCGACTCTTTCACCACCAACGTAGAGATATAATCGATATACCCGCTCAAAACGGTCTGCGCCTCTTCACTGGTTGGCGCGGTAAAACTTAGCGTCCAGGAGGTATACAGTGACGGTTCATCTTTTTTCTTACTGGCATTGTCATCAACCGCTTTCATTTTTTCGCTCAATGCGACAATTGCGCGATGCAAATCCAGTTCGTCAATTTTCGCCTCTTTTAATTGGTCCATCACATAAGGTGATGAACGCAGGTACTCTTCCAGCAAGCTAACCGACTGAAACTTCTTGATAAACAGGTTAAATGCTTCTGTACGATCAATTTTGATATCCAGATCCAGCACACGAAGCTTAGTGAATGTTTTCTCCAACTCTTGCCACTGAACAGGTTCTGGAGGCGTGACAACCGCCGCGCTGGTCCATTTTTGCGGCAGGATGAAAGAGATCAGCAAGCCTGCGCAGGCAAACGCAAAAACGACCGCCATGACCGTTTTTTTGGCCCGCCATAAAACTGAGATTAGATTAAGTAAATCAATTTCATTATTACTGGGCGACGCCAGAGGATAATCGGGAAAATGAGCGTCACTTCCCTGTTTAATATTCAGTGATGACATGGGGTATAACCTGAAAATGAGTCCAATAGGGGGAAATCTCCACGGCGCTCACTTTACCAGTTGGTGAGAATTATCCGAAGCTGAAGTTTGTAAATTCCTTCCAATGAATGCAACATTCACTCTATTTAAGAGAAATAACCAGCAAACTTATAAATTAAACAAATGATTAACCCATAATTATTTCCTGTAATTATGGGTTAATAGATAATGTTAATTTACCTGTTTAGCGTTGCGCGAATAATCGGCCCAATTTTTTCAAACGCCCCTGGAGAGATAATATCCACATGCGCACAATCCTGACGATAGATATCCAGCTCGGCTATCCACGGCGACCAGGCGCGTTCGGGGCTCATACCTTCCTGAAGCGTGCGTTCAGCAACAAACAGCGTCGCTTTACCATCAAACGGTACGCTATGAGCAGTCGTCAGCAGGCGCACAGCATCAGCGTAGTTGCCTTCAATGGTGGTAAACAACTCCGTTGAAGTACTTCCCTGCTGTGCCGCCAGGAAGGCCTCGCGTTCGCGGTTAATCTCCGCCAGCACTTCCGGGTCCAGACCATTAGCTTCTTTTTCCTGCCAGTTTTGCGTTTCTGGCGGCCAGGTATCCAGCAAGCCAAGAAATGCCACCTGTTCGCCACGGGCACGCAGCCGCGCCGCAATACCCTGCGCCAGCGTACCGCCCAGCGAATACCCCAGCAGGTAATAAGGGCCGCGCGGTTGTTGTTCAAGTAACGTTGCCAGATGCGCTTCGCAGACTTCATCCAGGTTCGTCGCCGTCTGCATGGGGCCATGAGGGCGCGGCGACTGAATGCCGATAATCGACCATTGTGGATCGATATAACGCGAGAGCACGCTAAACTGCCAGGCAAAACCGGATGCCGGATGGAAACAAAACAGCGTCGGGCCATTACCTTCACGCAACGGCAGAATGGTTTCGAATCCCATGCGCCGGGAGCTGTCCTCTTCACCATCAATAATCGTTGCCAGTTTGGCGACGGTTGACGCAACCATCACCTGCCCCGGCGTCACCTGACGGGCAAACTGCCGACTTAACTGCGCTGCCAGTTTCATTGCCAGTAGCGAATGACCGCCAAGCGCGAAGAAATCAGCGTCAGCATCCTGCACGTCACACCCCAGCAACGACGAGAATGCCGCGGCGATAATCGTTTCACTGCCCGCTTTCGGCGCACGCCCTGGCGCTTGTGCCTTCAGTTCAGGCAACGGTAAGGCTTTGCGATCCAGCTTGCCGTTGGCGCTAAGTGGCAACTGCGGCAGTTGCAGCAGAACGACTGGCACCATATGCGGCGGCAATGTTTCACGAAGCTGCGCCTGCAATGCGCTGGTATCCAACGGCAGGCCCGATTGCGATACCAGATAGCCCACCAACTGACGCGCATCACCACCAGTGGCTGCCGCTTGGTTAATCACACAGGCGTGGGTAACGGCTTGTTCGACATCCGGCAGCGCCTGCATCACGCGATCGATTTCGCCCAGTTCAATACGCTGCCCGCGAATTTTTAGCTGATCGTCACTGCGCCCGAGGTACTCCACCGCGCCGTTATCCAGCCAGCGGGCAACGTCTCCGGTACGGTACATCCGTTCACCAGGAGCAAAAGGATCGGCAATAAAGCGGCTGGCGGTCAGATCGGGTCGTCCAAGATACCCCTGCGCCAGTTGAATACCGGTGAGATAGAGATCTCCCGCCACACCCGGCGGCACCGGATGCATCATCGCATCAAGAATACGCAGGCCCGTGTTCCACACCGGATAACCAATCGGCACACTGCTGCCGCGCACCTGTGCCAGTTCCTCGCCAAAAGCCGGATACCAGCTGACATCTACCGCCGCTTCCGTCGGGCCATATAGATTATGCAACGGCGCGCCAGTTAACTGTTGCCATTCGCGGCATAAATCAGCCGGTAAGGCCTCACCACTACAGAAAACCTGTTTCAACGTCGCGCAACTCTGGCGAGCGGTTTGCGGCGTCAGCGAGGCAACAAACGCCGCCAGCATCGACGGCACAAAGTGCGTGGTCGTTACGCCATATTCGGCAAAGAATTGCTGCATAGCGAGCGGGTCGCGGTGCGCTTCCGGTTCAGCCATCACCAGTTTTGCCCCTGCGATAAACGGCCAGAAAAACTCCCACACCGAGACATCAAAACTGCACGGCGTTTTTTGGGCAACGACATCTTCGCCTGTAAGCGGATAATGATTTTGCATCCAAAGCAGGCGGTTGACGATAGCCGTCTGCCCGACCATTACCCCTTTCGGCCTGCCGGTGGAGCCAGAGGTAAAGATGATATAAGCCGTGTGATGCGGTTGTGAAAGTTGCAGCGGCGCACTGCCCTGCGGTGTAAGCGGGGCGTTATAGCAAAGGTTGGTTAAATCTGGAACATCGGCAAAGCGCGGCAGTTGATCGTCGGTGGTGATTAACAGCGACGGACGCGCATCTTCTAGCATCATTTTCAGGCGATCGTCCGGATAACCGGTATCCAGCGGTAGCCAGGCCGCACCTGCTTCAACAATCGCATGTAGCGCCAGGGTCAAAAAGACCGAGCGCGGTAGCGCCACCGCTACGCTGTCGCCCGGTTTAACGCCGCGCTCACGCAGCAGATTCGCCAGCGCCACCACCTGCTCACGCATTTCCCGATAGCTGAACTGGTAATGCGCATCTGCCAGCGCCGGAGCATCCGGAGTTTTTGCCGCTTGTTCTGCCACCAGAGCGCTAAGCGTGGTTTCTGGAATCTCAACCTGAGTGGCGTTGATCTGCGCCAGCTGCGCGTATTCACCTGGCAGCATAATATCGACATCACCGCACAACAGCGCCGGATCTGCGGCGAACTGGGCAATCAGCATTTTCAGGCGTTCAGCATGCTGGATTAACGTTGGCTCAGCGTAACGCTGTTTATTGGCGAGGATCTCAATACTCAAATCACCGTGTTCATCCGGGAACAGGGCCAGTTCAAGGTCATTAACCGGACCGGTTGCCAGGGTATGGGTTTGCGCCTGAACACCAGGAATATCCAGTTGGTAATCAAATACCTTGATATTGAGTACCGGACCAAACAGCGGTTCATCACCTGCCACTCGCCCGCTGTCACGGACAATTTGTTCGGCATCGTAACGTTGATGACGACGCATTTTTTTCAGTTGTGCTGCCAGTCGGGTTGCCAGTTCCGGCAGCGTTTCTTGCGCCGCAATGTGAATACCCAACGGCAAAACGTTGAGCACGGGTCCGGTAGCCGTCAGCGCCGCCGAGCCCAGTCGACGCATAAAGATAAATCCGGCGGCGTAGTCCATACGATTGCACAATCGCCCCAGCCACAAGGCTGCCAGCGCAAGGGCTAAATCGGTACGCTGCACACCTGAAAGTTGCGTAGCCAGCTGGCGGAATTCCCCGTCGGTAAATTCCAGTTTCAGGCGCAGAATATCTGCCGAGGCGCTGCGCCCCGGTAAAGGTGCCGGAGAAAGTGACGCGGGCGGCGGCAGTTGACGACGCTGTTCTGCCCAGAATGCCGCATCACGCTGCCAGGCTTCGCTTTCGCGGTATTGCTGGTACTCTTCCACTACATCAGCGAAAGGCGTAAATGGCGAAGCAGGCGTTGGTTCGCCACGCAGCCATGTGCAGTAAATATTGGCGATCTGGCGGGTAATGGCCGGGAAACTGAAGCCATCGACCAGCAAATGGTGATAACGCTGATACCAGTACCAGCGGTTATCCGCCACCTGTATCAGCTGATGAAAGACCAGTGGTTTACCGCTATCGACGCGCAGATCTTGTTGCAAATCCGCCTGCATTAATGCCTGCGCAGTACCGTGCGGATCAATGTTGGTTCGTAGGTCGATAATTTCTGGCAGTTCGAACGTCAGCGCATCATCGACCCACTGCCAGACTTCGCCGTTATCTTCCGTAAAACGCATCCGCAGCGTATCTGCTTGCGCTAGTCCGGCAACCACCGCGCGGGCCAGTAATGGCGAATCAACCTCTCCGGTTAACTCAACGTAATGCGCCACGCTCCAGGCGGAGGGTAATTCTGACAGTTTTTCTGCCATCCAGATGCCGGGCTGTGCGGCGACCAAAGGTAAATGCTGGCTCATTGTGCCTCCTGCAACTGGGTAAAATTCGTCGGTGTCAGAGTACGCCAGTGGGCTTCCAGCCACTGCTGGCAGGACGCCTGTGACTGCGGCTGACACACAATGTCCCAGCCTGCCGGTAAGACGCATTGTTGCGGCCACAGACTGAATTGCCCCTGCGCATTGCGCAATATGTAAAACGCTCCCTGCGGATCATCGAAGGGATTACTGAATGCCATATTCAACTCCTGTCATGGAAAAGTGGTTGCCAGAGGTCGATTAGCCCCTGCATCAAGCCACCGCGCCAACAAAGCGCATCATGTCCGCCGTCAACCTGACGCCAGAAAATGGATTCTTTTATGGGGTGTAATTGCGCATACAGCGCCTGATTGGCCCGCATGATCATCGGCTCGCGAATACCCGCTTCCAGCACAATGCGCAGACCTTCGGCGCTAACTTCACCAGCTTTTAGCTTTTCAAGTAACACGCCCTCTTGCTGCCCGCCCCGATGCGGCCACCAGTACGATCCTGACTGGCTTAATACACAGCCAAAGCGTTCAGGCCAGTGCAGTCCGGCATACAGCGCGGAAAGCCCACCAAAACTCTGCCCGGCAACCACGGTGCGATCGGCACGATCGCTAAAAGGGGCAATAGCTTTCACCAGGGGTAATAACTCTTGCTGTACTGCGAGCCAGAAATCCGCATTACACGGCAGTTCGTGGGCGCGGTGCGTGGTGTCGATAGCGTCGATCAACACATACACGGCGGGAGGAAGTTGCTGACGATGGGTCAGCGAAGTCAGCACTGGCCAGACGGGCATACTTTGCGCCCAAAATTCGCCATCGAGCAAAACTGCCAGCGGGCGTTCTTCTGCTGTTGCATCGCCGGTGGTAAAAATCCATACACGCCGTGACTTTTTCAACCGTTCACTTTTCCAGATAATTTCTTTGGCAGGTATTTCTGGCGCTTGCGGACAATCCCATCCCGGTTGCAGAGGCGCTTGCGGCATTTCGAGTGCAGAAACAGCGTGCCCTCGCCCGCCTTTCCAGCTTTGTAGGTTCAGCGGATCGGCTATCGCCTGGGGTAATAGTTTTCGCCAGCCTTCGCGCAATTCGAGGCGATCGGGGGATGGTACAGAAAAAATGTCATCGCGTTCGGTGGGAATAAAACAGTAGCTGCCGCGCCAGTTGGCATTGAGTTGTGTCGTCCACTGCCAGACGTTAGTGCCTGCAATTCGCTGCATCGACTGGGGCTGGCTGTTCTGATGGTGATCGGTCACACCAGTGATGTAGACCCATACGCGCTTTATCGTCGAGTATTCTTCAGAACCTTGGGGATCACGCCACCAGAAAGTGACCTCAAACATTTCGTCATTCAGACGCTGCCATTCCGGGCCATGTTTCGACTGCCACCAGCTCTCACTTCCTACTTTTAACGCCGTCACACCATAACCCCATGTTTACTGTGCAATTTTTCATTGATTGCAGAAATATATTGATAATATTATTGATAACTATTTGCATTTGCAATAGCGTAATAGCGCGCCGTGGGAAGCGCGGACATTAATTAACCAACTGCACTGCGTGTCTTTCAGGATCAAAGGTTTTCGCGGTAGCGGGATGCGTCGTGTTGATGACGACCATGCCCGACAGTTGCAATTCGTGGCAAAAATGCAGGAATAAAACAATGAACAAGAAGATTCATTCCCTGGCCTTGTTGGTCAATCTGGGGATTTATGGGGTAGCGCAGGCACAAGAGCCGACCGATACTCCTGTTTCACATGACGATACTATTGTCGTTACCGCCGCCGAGCAGAACTTACAGGCACCTGGCGTTTCGACCATCACCGCAGATGAAATCCGCAAAAACCCCGTTGCCCGCGATGTGTCGGAGATCATCCGTACCATGCCAGGCGTTAACCTGACCGGTAACTCCACCAGTGGTCAGCGTGGGAATAACCGACAGATTGATATTCGCGGTATGGGTCCGGAAAACACGCTGATTTTGATTGACGGCAAGCCGGTAAGCAGCCGTAACTCGGTGCGTCAGGGCTGGCGTGGCGAGCGCGATACCCGTGGTGATACCTCCTGGGTGCCACCTGAAATGATTGAACGTATTGAAGTTCTGCGTGGTCCGGCAGCTGCGCGTTATGGCAACGGCGCGGCGGGCGGCGTGGTTAACATCATTACCAAAAAAGGCAGCGGTGAGTGGCACGGCTCCTGGGACGCTTATTTCAATGCGCCAGAACATAAAGAGGAAGGTGCCACTAAACGCACCAACTTCAGCCTGACCGGTCCGCTGGGCGACGAATTCAGCTTCCGCTTGTATGGCAACCTCGACAAAACCCAGGCTGACGCGTGGGATATCAACCAGGGCCATCAGTCCGCGCGTGCCGGAACGTATGCCACGACGTTACCAGCCGGGCGCGAAGGGGTGATCAACAAAGATATTAATGGCGTGGTGCGCTGGGACTTCGCGCCTCTGCAATCACTCGAACTGGAAGCGGGTTACAGCCGCCAGGGTAACCTGTATGCGGGCGATACCCAGAACACCAACTCTGACGCTTATACTCGCTCGAAATATGGCGATGAAACCAACCGCCTGTATCGCCAGAACTACTCGCTGACCTGGAACGGTGGCTGGGATAACGGCGTGACCACCAGCAACTGGGTGCAGTACGAACACACCCGTAACTCGCGTATTCCGGAAGGTCTGGCGGGCGGTACCGAAGGGAAATTTAACGAAAAAGCGACACAGGATTTCGTCGATATCGATCTTGATGACGTGATGCTGCATAGCGAAGTTAACCTGCCGATTGATTTCCTCGTTAACCAGACGCTGACGCTGGGTACGGAGTGGAATCAGCAACGGATGAAGGACTTAAGTTCCAACACCCAGGCACTGACCGGAACGAATACCGGTGGCGCTATTGATGGCGTGAGTGCCACCGACCGTAGCCCGTATTCAAAAGCAGAAATTTTCTCGCTGTTTGCCGAAAACAACATGGAGCTGACTGACAGCACCATCGTAACGCCGGGGCTGCGTTTCGATCATCACAGTATTGTCGGCAATAACTGGAGCCCAGCGCTGAACATATCGCAAGGTTTAGGCGATGACTTCACGCTCAAAATGGGCATCGCCCGCGCCTATAAAGCGCCGAGCCTGTACCAGACTAACCCAAACTACATTCTCTACAGTAAAGGTCAGGGCTGCTATGCCAGCGCGGGCGGCTGCTATCTGCAAGGTAATGATGACCTGAAAGCGGAAACCAGTATCAACAAGGAGATTGGTCTGGAGTTCAAACGCGACGGCTGGCTGGCGGGCGTCACCTGGTTCCGTAACGATTATCGCAATAAGATTGAAGCGGGCTATGTGGCTGTAGGGCAAAACGCAGTCGGCACCGATCTCTATCAGTGGGATAACGTGCCGAAAGCGGTGGTTGAAGGTCTGGAAGGATCGTTAAACGTACCGGTTAGCGAAACGGTGATGTGGACTAATAACATCACTTATATGCTGAAGAGTGAAAACAAAACCACGGGCGACCGTTTGTCGATCATCCCGGAGTATACGTTGAACTCAACGCTGAGCTGGCAGGCACGGGAAGATTTGTCGATGCAAACGACCTTCACCTGGTACGGCAAGCAGCAGCCGAAGAAATACAACTATAAAGGTCAGCCAGCGGTTGGACCGGAAACCAAAGAAATCAGTCCGTACAGCATTGTTGGCCTGAGCGCGACGTGGGATGTGACGAAGAATGTCAGTCTGACCGGCGGCGTGGACAATCTGTTCGACAAACGTTTGTGGCGTGCAGGTAATGCCCAGACCACGGGCGATTTGGCAGGGGCCAACTATATCGCCGGTGCCGGGGCGTATACCTATAACGAGCCGGGACGTACGTGGTATATGAGCGTAAACACTCACTTCTGATGCTAACGTCAGATTGTTGACAAAGTGCGCGTCGTTCATGCCGGATGCGGCGTGAACGCCTTATCCGGCCTACAAAAATCTTGCCAATTCAATATATTGCAGGACCATGTAGGCCTGATAAGCGTAGCGCATCAGGCAGTTTTGCGTTTGTCATCAGTCTCGAATATGGTCGATATGAAAACTACGCATACCTCCCTCCCCTTTGCCGGACATACGCTGCATTTTGTTGAGTTCGATCCGGCGAATTTTTGTGAGCAGAATTTACTCTGGCTGCCGCACTACGCACAACTGCAACACGCTGGACGTAAACGTAAAACAGAGCATTTAGCCGGACGGATCGCTGCTGTTTATGCCTTGCGGGAATATGGCTATAAATGTGTGCCCGCAATCGGCGAGCTACGCCAACCGGTGTGGCCTGCGGAGGTATACGGCAGTATTAGCCACTGCGGGGCTACGGCATTGGCCGTGGTTTCCCGTCAACCGATTGGCGTTGATATCGAAGAAATTTTTTCTGCGCAAACAGCGACCGAATTGACAGACAACATTATTACACCAGCAGAACACGAGCGACTCGCAGACTGCGGTTTAGCCTTTTCTCTGGCGCTGACACTGGCATTTTCCGCCAAAGAGAGCGCATTTAAGGCAAGTGAGATCCAAACTGATGCAGGTTTTCTGGACTATCAGATAATTAGCTGGAATAAACAGCAGGTCATCATTCATCGTGAGAATGAGATGTTTGCTGTGCACTGGCAGATAAAAGAAAAGATAGTCATAACGCTGTGCCAACACGATTAATTGACAACATCTGGTACGATTCGCCCGCAGCCATCACTGACCACGGGCGAAAGTGTAAAGCAGGTGCCTTACCATCCTGACCTGACAACCGGATATGCGGGGATTGCTCCCATAAGCGCTAACTTAAGGGTTGTGGTATTACGCCTGATATGATTTAACGTGCCGATGAATTACTCTCACGATAACTGGTCAGCAATTCTGGCCCATATTGGTAAGCCCGAAGAACTGGATACTTCGGCACGTAATGCCGGGGCTCTAACCCGCCGCCGCGAAATTCGTGATGCTGCAACTCTGCTACGTCTGGGGCTGGCTTACGGCCCCGGGGGGATGTCATTACGTGAAGTCACTGCATGGGCTCAGCTCCATGACGTTGCAACATTATCTGACGTGGCTCTCCTGAAGCGGCTGCGGAATGCCGCCGACTGGTTTGGCATACTTGCCGCACAAACACTTGCTGTACGCGCCGCAGTTACGGGTTGTACAAGCGGAAAGAGATTGCGTCTTGTCGATGGAACAGCAATCAGTGCGCCCGGGGGCGGCAGCGCTGAATGGCGACTACATATGGGATATGATCCTCATACCTGTCAGTTCACTGATTTTGAGCTAACCGACAGCAGAGACGCTGAACGGCTGGACCGATTTGCGCAAACGGCAGACGAGATACGCATTGCTGAGCGGGGATTCGGTTCGCGTCCCGAATGTATCCGCTCACTTGCTTTTGGAGAAGCTGATTATATCGTCCGGGTTCACTGGCGAGGATTGCGCTGGTTAACTGCAGAAGGAATGCGCTTTGACATGATGGGTTTTCTGCGCGGGCTGGATTGCGGTAAGAACGGTGAAACCACTGTAATGATAGGCAATTCAGGTAATAAAAAAGCCGGAGCTCCCTTTCCGGCACGTCTCATTGCCGTATCACTTCCTCCCGAAAAAGCATTAATCAGTAAAACCCGACTGCTCAGCGAGAATCGTCGAAAAGGACGAGTAGTTCAGGCGGAAACGCTGGAAGCAGCGGGCCATGTGCTATTGCTAACATCATTACCGGAAGATGAATATTCAGCAGAGCAAGTGGCTGATTGTTACCGTCTGCGATGGCAAATTGAACTGGCTTTTAAGCGGCTCAAAAGTTTGCTGCACCTGGATGCTTTGCGTGCAAAGGAACCTGAACTCGCGAAAGCGTGGATATTTGCTAATCTACTCGCCGCATTTTTAATTGACGACATAATCCAGCCATCGCTGGATTTCCCCCCCAGAAGTGCCGGATCCGAAAAGAAGAACTAACTCGTTGTGGAGAATAACAAAAATGGTCATCTGGAGCTTACAGGTGGCCATTCGTGGGATAGTATCCCTGACAGCCTACAAAACGCAATTGAAGAACGCGAGGCATCGTCTTAACGAGGCACCGAGGCGTCGCATTCTTCAGATGGTTCAACCCTTAAGTTAGCGCTTATGGGAGTGATCCCCGCACAACGGCTACTTCTTCGGTTCGTAAGCGAGAACAGCCTTAAACTCAATATTACGTTCCTTTACGGTGAACTCACACAGCGAATCTCCGACCAGAAGCGTAAATCCCAGCACCGTTAAACACAGCACTATGACTGCCGCAAGGGCATATTTCGTCAGCATGTTTATATTGCCTCCATGCGAAGAAGGGACTACCATCCAAATTGTTCGGGTTTGGAGTGGCAGCCCCAGGGTTGATAGAAATATCTCCTGGGGCTTCATCTTTCCAGACCTCAGAGTAAACCTGAAACCGGAAAGCTTCAGGCACCCGCCGTTATCTTACCCTTCCTCAACAAAATAGCTGTTTATTTATACAGTGAGTCCTGTTTCGGACTTCTCACTCCTCATTTAATCAACTGAAGCTGAACCCGTTTTTTTCTGCATGACTCAATCGTCAAAATTCTTCGCCACCAGTCAGCACTGCCATAACTTGTCACATTGCAAAAGTAGCCAAATTGCTTCAGGCACCATCAGTTCACCATCACCAAAAAAAAGAAACATTCCAGAACTTCCGCATCTCGCCCAGCCGCTCCGACTTCTATACTGAATAGAAAACGCCAACATAAGAGAAACCTATGCCATTACCCGATTTTCATGTTTCTGAACCTTTTACCCTCGGTATTGAACTGGAAATACAGGTGGTTAATCCGCCGGGCTATGACTTAAGCCAGGACTCTTCAATGCTGATTGACGCGGTTAAAAATAAGATCACGGCCGGAGAGGTAAAGCACGATATCACCGAAAGTATGCTGGAGCTGGCGACGGATGTTTGCCGTGATATCAACCAGGCTGCCGGGCAGTTTTCAGCGATGCAGAAAGTCGTATTGCAGGCAGCCACAGACCATCATCTGGAAATTTGCGGCGGTGGCACGCACCCGTTTCAGAAATGGCAGCGTCAGGAGGTATGCGATAACGAACGCTATCAACGCACGCTGGAAAACTTTGGTTATCTCATTCAGCAGGCGACCGTTTTTGGTCAGCATGTCCATGTTGGCTGCGCCAGTGGCGATGACGCCATTTATTTGCTGCACGGCTTGTCACGATTTGTGCCGCACTTTATCGCCCTTTCCGCCGCGTCGCCATATATGCAGGGAACGGATACGCGTTTTGCCTCCTCACGACCGAATATTTTTTCCGCCTTTCCTGATAATGGCCCGATGCCGTGGGTCAGTAACTGGCAACAATTTGAAGCCCTATTTCGCTGTTTGAGTTACACCACGATGATCGACAGCATTAAAGATCTGCACTGGGATATTCGCCCCAGTCCTCATTTTGGCACGGTGGAGGTTCGGGTGATGGATACCCCGTTAACCCTTAGCCACGCGGTAAATATGGCGGGATTAATTCAGGCCACCGCCCACTGGTTACTGACGGAACGCCCGTTCAAACATCAGGAGAAAGATTACCTGCTGTATAAATTCAACCGTTTCCAGGCCTGTCGCTATGGGCTGGAAGGCGTCATTACCGATCCGCACACTGGTGATCGTCGACCGCTAACGGAAGATACCTTGCGATTGCTGGAAAAAATCGCCCCTTCCGCACATAAAATTGGCGCATCGAGCGCAATTGAAGCACTGCATCGCCAGGTCGTCAGCGGTCTGAATGAAGCGCAGCTGATGCGCGATTTCGTCGCCGATGGCGGCTCGCTGATTGGGCTGGTGAAAAAGCATTGTGAGATCTGGGCCGGTGACTAAGTCGGGAATTGCCTTACAGAAGAATATCCCTGACAATGGTGTTTTAACTTACATTTAACAATGTTATGAAACACCCTTTAGAAACCTTGACCACCGCAGCAGGCATTTTGCTGATGGCTTTCCTCTCTTGCCTGCTGCTTCCCGCCCCCGCATTGGGGCTGACGCTGGCACAAAAACTGGTGAGCACGTTCCATCTGATGGATCTTAGTCAGCTTTACACTTTATTGTTTTGTCTGTGGTTTTTAGTGCTGGGCGCTATTGAGTATTTTGTTCTGCGCTTTATCTGGCGACGCTGGTTCTCGCTGGCGGATTAAACGTCGATTATCGCCGTACTTCGCGGCATACTTTGCTTATTCTCCTTCGCCTAAAGGAACGTTTATGGATAAGCAATCACTGCACGAAACGGCGAAACGCCTGGCCCTTGAGTTACCCTTTGTCGAGCTTTGCTGGCCTTTTGGCCCGGAGTTCGATGTTTTTAAAATTGGCGGCAAGATTTTTATGCTGTCGTCGGAGCTACGCGGCGTCCCCTTTATCAATCTGAAGTCCGATCCACAAAAATCCCTGTTAAATCAGCAAATATACCCAAGCATTAAGCCAGGGTATCACATGAATAAAAAGCACTGGATTTCGGTGTATCCCGGCGAGGAAATCTCCGAAGCGTTACTTCGCGATCTGATCAACGATTCGTGGAATCTGGTGGTTGATGGTCTGGCTAAACGCGATCAAAAAAGAGTGCGTCCAGGCTAAAGCGGAAATCTATAGCGCATTTTTCTCGCTTACCATTTCTCGTTGAACCTTGTAATCTGCTGGCACGCAAAATTACTTTCACATGGAGTCTTTATGGATATCATTTCTGTCGCCTTAAAGCGTCATTCCACTAAGGCATTTGATGCCAGTAAAAAACTTACCCCGGAACAGGCCGAGCAGATCAAAACTCTCCTGCAATACAGCCCATCCAGCACCAACTCCCAGCCGTGGCATTTTATTGTTGCCAGCACGGAAGAAGGTAAAGCGCGTGTTGCCAAATCCGCTGCCGGTAATTATGTGTTCAACGAACGTAAAATACTTGATGCCTCGCACGTCGTGGTGTTCTGTGCAAAAACCGCGATGGACGATGCCTGGCTGAAGCTGGTTGTTGACCAGGAAGATGCTGATGGCCGCTTTGCCACGCCGGAAGCGAAAGCCGCGAACGATAAAGGTCGCAAGTTCTTCGCTGATATGCACCGTAAAGATCTGCATGATGATGCAGAGTGGATGGCAAAACAGGTTTATCTCAACGTCGGTAACTTCCTGCTCGGCGTGGCGGCGCTGGGTCTGGACGCGGTACCCATCGAAGGTTTTGACGCCGCCATCCTCGATGCAGAATTTGGTCTGAAAGAGAAAGGCTACACCAGTCTGGTGGTTGTTCCGGTAGGTCATCACAGCGTTGAAGATTTTAACGCTACGCTGCCGAAATCACGTCTGCCGCAAAACATCACCTTAACCGAAGTGTAATTCTCTCTTGCCGGGCATCTGCCCGGCTATTTCCCCTCAGATTCTCCTGATTTGCATAACCCTGTTTCAGCCGTCATCATAGGCTGCTGTTGTATAAAGGAGACGTTATGCAGGATTTAATATCCCAGGTTGAAGATTTAGCGGGTATTGAGATCGATCACACCACCTCGATGGTGATGATTTTCGGTATTATTTTTCTGACCGCCGTCGTGGTGCATATTATTTTGCATTGGGTGGTACTGCGGACCTTCGAAAAACGTGCCATCGCCAGTTCACGGCTTTGGTTGCAAATCATTACCCAGAATAAACTCTTCCACCGTTTAGCTTTTACCCTGCAGGGGATTATCGTCAATATTCAGGCGGTATTCTGGCTGCAAAAAGGCACCGAAGCGGCAGATATTCTGACTACCTGCGCGCAGTTGTGGATCATGATGTATGCGCTGCTTTCAGTCTTCTCGTTGCTGGATGTTATTTTGAATCTGGCGCAGAAATTCCCGGCAGCATCTCAGTTACCGCTGAAAGGGATATTTCAGGGGATTAAACTGATCGGCGCGATTCTGGTCGGCATTTTGATGATCTCGCTGCTGATTGGTCAGTCGCCAGCGATTCTGATCAGCGGTCTTGGTGCAATGGCTGCCGTGCTGATGTTGGTATTTAAAGATCCGATTCTTGGTCTGGTGGCAGGTATTCAGCTTTCCGCGAACGATATGCTGAAACTGGGCGACTGGCTGGAGATGCCGAAATACGGCGCGGATGGCGCGGTGATCGATATTGGGTTAACCACCGTCAAAGTGCGTAACTGGGACAATACCATTACCACTATTCCCACCTGGTCTCTGGTTTCTGACTCCTTTAAAAACTGGAGCGGGATGTCAGCATCTGGCGGGCGACGTATTAAGCGCAGTATCAGTATTGATGTCACCAGTATTCGTTTTCTTGATGAAGACGAAATGCAACGTCTGAATAAAGCGCATTTGTTAAAGCCTTATTTAACCAGCCGCCATCAGGAAATTAATGAGTGGAATCGCCAGCAAGGTTCTACGGAGTCGGTATTAAACCTGCGCCGAATGACCAATATTGGAACCTTTCGTGCCTATCTGAACGAATATCTGCGTAACCATCCGCGGATTCGTAAAGATATGACTTTAATGGTACGCCAACTGGCTCCAGGTGATAATGGTTTACCGCTCGAGATCTATGCGTTTACCAACACCGTGGTGTGGCTGGAATATGAAAGCATTCAGGCTGATATATTCGATCACATATTTGCGATTATCGAAGAGTTTGGTCTGCGACTTCATCAGTCGCCAACCGGCAATGATATTCGCTCTCTGGCGGGTGCATTTAAGCAGTAATTAAAAAAACCGCTCTCATCGAATGGATGAGAGCGGACATCGTTTTGTCGGATGTAGCGTGAATGCCTTATTTCCGACGCAGCGTTTTAAATGCCACAAACAGGAATACAATCCACACCGGCAGCAGGATCGCTGACAAGCGCATATCATCCATCGTGCACATCAGCAGCAAAATCATGCCGAGGAAGGCGATGCAAAGATAGTTGCCGAACGGATAAAGCAGCGCCTTAAACTGTGTTTCACGCCCCTGACGTCGCATCGCTGCACGAAAACGCAGATGCGCCAGACAGATCATAATCCAGTTCAACAGCAGCGTTGCTACCACCAGCGCCATCAGCAGACCAAACGCTTTTTGCGGCAGCAGATAGTTGATTAACACCACCAGCGAAGTGATCGCTCCGGAAAGCATCAGCGAGTTAATCGGCACACCGCGACGGCTGACGCGAGTCAAAAACTTCGGCGCATTACCCTGCACAGAAAGGCCAAACAGCATGCGGCTGTTAGAGTAAACCCCGCTGTTATACACTGACAGCGATGCTACCAGAATGACGAAGTTCAGCGCAGAAGCTACCACGTTGCTGTCGAGATTATGGAAAATCATCACAAACGGGCTACTGTTGGATTTCACTTCCACCCACGGATAGAGCGCCAGTAAAACCACCAGTGAACCGATGTAAAACAGCAGGATGCGATACACCACCTGATTTACCGCTTTTGGAATGCTTTTTTCCGGATCGCGCGCTTCAGCGGCAGTAATCCCAATCAGCTCCAGACCGCCGAAGGAGAACATAATTACCGCCAGCGACAAAATCAGCCCATTCCAGCCGGTGGCGAAGAAACCACCGTAGCGCCAGAGGTTGTCGATACTGGCTTTCTCGCCGCCGTGACCAGAAAACAGCAGCCACAGGCCAAAGCCGATCATACCGATGATCGCCAGCACTTTAATCAGCGCAAACCAGAACTCGGTTTCGCCATATAAGCGCACGTTCACCAGGTTAACGGCGTTGATGATAATAAAGAAGGCGGCAGCCCAAATCCACGTTGGAACATCCGGGAACCAGTACTGCATATAGATGCCCGCAGCGGTCAGCTCTGCCATTCCCACCAGCACGAACATTACCCAGTAGTTCCAGCCAGAGAGGAAGCCCGCAAACGGTCCCCAGTATTTATAGGCAAAGTGGGCAAATGAACCGGATACCGGCTCCTCAACCACCATTTCGCCAAGCTGGCGCATAATCAGGAAAGCGATGATCCCGGCGACGCCGTAGCCCAGCAATACAGCCGGACCCGCCATCTGAATCGCCGGGCCAATGCCAAGAAACAGACCAGTACCAATTGCGCCACCCAACGCAATCAGTTGAATATGACGGTTATGTAATCCGCGATGAAGCGTCGGCTCTTGATTCGACGCAGTATCTTCCGATACGGTTGACGCGTTTTTCACGCCTTTCCCCTGTGTGTCTTTTTTGTTGAGGGGCACCTTTTAACATTTAGTGCCCATCGTCGCAAGACACAATCCACACGGTTAAACGGGGTATCCTGCTTTTATTTCCGTACCCGATGTCGGTGCAGCCACATCAGCTTATACGCCGCCGGGATAATAAACAGCGACAGCAAAGGTGCGGTGATCATGCCGCCAATCATCGGCGCGGCAATCCGGCTCATCACCTCTGAACCAGCCCCCGTTCCCCACAGAATCGGCAGCAGACCGGCGATAATCACCGCCACCGTCATCGCTTTCGGGCGCACGCGCAGGACCGCGCCGTGATATAACGCCTCATCCAGCTTCTGCTCGCTGAATGTTTGTGGATTATTCAACGACGGCACGGCCTCTATGGCGTGACGTAAATACATCAGCATCACCACGCCAAATTCGGCGGCGACCCCGGCGAGGGCGATAAAGCCAGTGCCCGTCGCCACGGAAAGATGAAAGCCCATCCACCACAGCAACCAGATGCCGCCCACCAGCGCAAACGGTACGCTGCTGATAATCAGCAACGCTTCGCCCACCCGACGGAACGCCAGATACAACAGCACGAAGATAATCATCAACGTCATCGGCACCATGAGTTTAAGCTTATGGTTGGCGCGCTCCAGTAGCTCGAACTGCCCGGAGAATGCCACGCTGGTGCCCGGTTTTAACTGCACTTTTTCAGCTATCGCTTTTTGCAAATCGTGAACCACCGACACCATGTCACGATCGCGGGCATCGATATAAATCCAGCTCGTCGGGCGCGCATTCTCGGTTTTCAGCATCGACGGTCCGGTAGAGACTTTAATGTCGGCCACGTCTGCCAGGGTGATTTGCTGCTTCATCGGCGTCAGGATCGGCAGCTGGCGCAGTGCCTGCGGACTATCGCGCCAGCTTTGCGGATAACGCAGATTAATTGGATAACGGGCAATCCTTTCCACCGTTTCGCCAACCATCGCCCCGCCCACCGCAGAAGTCACAAACAACTGCACATCCGCCACCGTCATACCGTAACGTGCGGCTTTTTCACGGTTAATCTCAACGTTGATATAGCGCCCACCTTCCAGCCGCTCGGCAAGCGCAGAAGCTACGCCTGGCACCGTTCGCGCTACTTCTTCAATTTGCTCAGCCATCGCGTCGATATCCGCCAGCACAGTGCCGGAAACTTTAATGCCGATGGGGCTTTTAATGCCGGTTGAGAGCATATCGATACGGTTACGAATTGGCGGCACCCACAGATTCGCCAGCCCCGGCAGCCGCACGGTGTTATCCAGTTCCTCAATGATTTTGTCCATCGTCATGCCTGGCCGCCACTGCTCCTGCGGCTTAAGCTGGATGGTCGTTTCTACCATCTCCAGCGGAGCAGAATCGGTGGCGGTTTCCGCTTTCCCGGTTTTGCCAAATACCCGCGCCACTTCAGGTACGCTCATAATTAGCTTGTCGGTTTTTTGCAGCATACTCGCCGCCTCTGCTGCGGAAATCCCCGGCAGCGTCGATGGCATATACAACAAGTCGCCTTCATTGATCTGCGGTAAAAATTCCCCGCCAACTTTATTGAGCGGCCAGAGAACCGTCAGCACCGAAAGCGCCGCCACCAGCAGCGTGGTTTTCGGCCAGTGCAGTACTTTCAGCAACAGCGGATGATAAACACGAATCAAAAAGCGATTGAGCGGGTTACTGCTTTCCGGCGGAATTTTGCCACGGATCCAGTAGCCCATCAGGATCGGGATCACTACGATCGCCAGCAGCGCCGCACCCGCCATCGCATACGTTTTGGTGAACGCCAACGGGCCAAACAGACGCCCTTCCTGCCCTTCCAGGGTGAAGATCGGGATAAACGACAACGTGATAATCAGCAGACTGATAAATAGCGCCGGCCCCACTTCAACAGACGCATCGGTGATCACCTGCCAGCGCGTTTTATTATCCAGCGTGGCGTCAGGATGCTGGTGCTGCCACTCTTCCAGCCGTTTATGCGCATTCTCGATCATGACGATAGCAGCATCGACCATCGCCCCGACGGCAATCGCAATGCCACCCAACGACATAATATTGGCATTCAGTCCCTGGAAGTGCATGACAATAAAAGCAATACACAACCCCAGCGGCAACGAAATAATCGCCACCAGCGCCGAGCGCACATGCCAGAGAAACAGCGCACAGACTACCGCCACCACAATAAACTCTTCCAGCAACTTGCCGCTGAGGTTGTCGATGGCGCGGTCAATGAGCTGGCTGCGATCGTATGTTGTAACTATCTCCACGCCTTCCGGCAGACTACTTTTCAGCGTTTCCAGTTTGTCCTTCACGGCGGCGATCACTTCTCGGGCGTTTTTGCCGGATCGCAGGATCACCACCCCGCCCGCCACTTCGCCTTCGCCGTTTAGTTCGGCAATGCCCCGGCGCATCTCCGGGCCAATCTGGACCTTCGCAACATCGCGCAGATAAACGGGCACGCCATTTTCACTGGCTTTTAAAACGATGTGATTAAAGTCGTCGAGCGTTTGCAGATAGCCGCTGGCGCGCACCATATATTCCGCTTCCGCCAGTTCGATCGACGAACCGCCCGCTTCCTGGTTTGAAGCATCCAGCGCGCTTTTTACTTCGGCGAGACTGATGCCATACTGCGCCAGGCGCTGGGGATCGATAACCACCTGATACTCTTTCACCACACCGCCCACCGACGCCACTTCCGCAACGTCAGGGATGGTTTTCAGCTCATATTTGAGAAACCAGTCCTGTAATGAGCGTAAATCGGCCAGATCGTGCTTACCGCTGCGATCCACCAGTGCATATTCATAGATCCAGCCAACACCCGTGGCATCTGGCCCCAGCTCGGCGCTGACTCCCGCAGGCAGCTTACCCTGTACCTGGTTGAGGTACTCCAGCACCCGCGAACGCGCCCAGTACGGATCGGTGCCATCTTCGAAAATGACATACACATAAGAGTCGCCAAACTGTGAGAAACCGCGCACAGTCTTCGCGCCAGGCACCGACAACATGGTGGTGGTTAGCGGATAAGTCACCTGATTTTCAACGATTTGTGGTGCCTGACCGGGATAGCTGGTTTTAATAATAACCTGCACATCGGAGAGATCCGGCAGCGCATCCACTGGCGTATTAATGATGGTCCAGGTGCCCCAGATGCTCAGAAACAACGCGCCCATCAGCACCAAAAAACGGTTCGCCACCGAGCGACGAATAATCCATTCAATCATTGGTTATTCCCTCAATGCGCATGGGTAGCACTTTCAGAGCGCATCCGCTCCAGTGCGCCAGAAATATTGGCTTCGGAATCAATCAGGAACAGGCCGCTGGAAACCACCTTTTCACCTTCCGCCAGACCAGAGCGTAATGCGGTGACGCCTTGCGATGCCTGGAAAACAGCAACGCGTTTCGGTACAAAGCGCCCGTCGGCATCAACGGTAATCACCCGCTGTTCGCTGCCGGTATCAATCAGCGCTTGTGACGGAATGAGCAGCATCGGTTCGCTGGCGGTGTTGAGTTGCAACCAGGCGTTCATGCCCGGTTTTAGCGCCTCGTCGGCGTTGTCGACTTCCAGACGCAGCTGCAGCGTGCGGGTCGCGGCATCCACGCCAGGTAGCAGCGTCCATTTGCGGATGGTGAGTGTTTTATCCGGTCGCGCCGGAACGGTGAGGGTAAACTGCGAGGCATCTTTCACCAGCCAGGCGATGGACTCCGGGATCGCAGCAGTGACCCACACCGGGTCCATACCCTGAATTTTCGCGACCACGTTATCTTTGGCGATATTCATTCCCGCGCGCAGATCAAACGCGGTGATCACGCCATCAATGGGCGCTTTGAGCGTAAAGCGAGTCTGGATTTTTTGCGTGGCGATCAGGCGGCGAATATCCGCCTCCGGCATTCCCGCCAGTCGCAGCCGCTCAAGAATGCCTTCAGTCTGGGTCGCCGTACCGCCGGTTTCGCGCAGCAGTAAATACTCACTCTGCGCTTCCACCCAGTCAGGAATGGTCAGGTCGAGAAGCGGTGTGCCCTTTTGTACTTTATCGCCCACGGTAAGCGGATACACCTTGTCGATAAACCCGGCAGCGCGAGCCTGCACAATGGCATACTGATACTCGTTGTAACTGACATTCGCCGGGAAACTCTGGGCAAAAGTCAGCGGCCCGCGCGTGACGGTAGCCGTTTTCACCCCCAGATTCTGCGTCTGAGTCGGGTCAATGCGCACACCAGACGCAGAACTCTCTTCATCGGCATATTTCGGCACCAGATCCATATCCATAAACGGCGATTTACCTGGTTTATCGAACCGCGTATTGGGATACATCGGGTCGTACCAGAATAAAATTTTACGTTCTACGGTCGACGTTTTTTCTGCGGGCGGTTCCGCCTTTGCAACCCAGGTAAAACCTGCCGCAGAAATAATACCGCCCGCGATCATGCTGCCGATAATAAGCGCGATTTTTTTCATCTCATTAAACCTGGGTTACTGGCTGACTTTAATATCCTGTAATAAAGAAAGGTTGCCCTGCTGGACAAAATTAAACGCCACTTTGTCGCCAGTTTTAATTTCACTCATTTTCGTCTGCGGAGTGATGGTAAAGCGCATGGTCATCTCCGGCCAGTTCACGGCAGCAATCGGATCGTGATGGATGGTGATTTTTTTGCTTTCCAGATCAACACCTTTTACCACGCCGGTGGCACTAATGACCTGTGGTTGTGCTTCGCTCATGGTTTCATGATGATGTTCGTTAGCCTGGGCATTAAAGCCAATAACGGTAAACAGACTGAACATTGCGACTTGCAGTGCTTTTTTCATTTATTCTCTCCTGGAGTTAAAAGTCATACTCTAAATAATTCGAGTTGCAGGAAGGCGACAAGCGAGTGAATCCCCAGGAGCTTACATAAGTAAGTGACTGGGGTGAGCGAACGCAGACGCAGCACATGCAACTTGAAGTATGACGAGTATATTGCTGTCAACCGCCACCTAAGGCAGTATACAAAGAAATTTCGTTAACCTGACGGGCATAATTCAGGTCGAGTAAAGTTTGTCGGGTTGCAAATAAAGAACGCTCGGCATCCAGCACTTCCAGATAACTTACCGCGCCGTGCTGATATAATGCCCGCGCCCGTTGCAAAGTAATTTGCAGCGACGCCAGATAACGCTGCTGGGCGCTGATTTGATCGTTCAGGCTTTGACGTAATGCCAGCGCATCTGCCACTTCTTTAAAGGCATTCTGGATTTTCTGTTCATAATTCACTACCGACTGCTGCTGGCGAATTTCGGCGATATCCAGATTGGCCTGGTTGCGTCCGGCATTAAAAATGGGGATCTCAATTTTAGGAATAAAATTCCACATCCCGCTGCTGGCGTTAAATAATGACGACAGATCGCTGCTGGCGGTTGATATTCCGCTGGTCAGGCTTATAGATGGGAAAAATGCCGCGCGTGCGGCCCCAATATTGGCATTAGCCGCCATTAACGCGTGTTCAGCTTCCATAATATCCGGGCGCTGCAATAAGATTTGCGACGACAAGCCCGCCGGTAATTTAACGCTTTGCAGGCTGTCGCTGTTTACTGTTTGCGCTTGCGGCAGCTTGCCGTAGCTTCCCAGCAACAGTTGCAATGCATTATTCGCCTGCGCCAGTTCCCCCTGACGTTTAGCGATGTCGCTGCGGGTACTTTCTATCACCCCGCGAGCCTGTTCCAGCGCCAGAACATTACTGCTACCTGTCAACAGTTGTTTTTCGACAAACGCATATGACTGCTGATAATTACGCAGCGTTTCTTCAGCTATTTGCAATTGCGAATACGCCAGCTGCTGATTGAAATAGCTTTGCGCGACATTAGAAACCAGCAGAATATGCACCGCGCGTTGAGCTTCCTCAGTGGCTAAATAATTTTGTCGCTCGGCTTCGCTCATGTTCTTTAAGCGACCGAAAAAATCGAGATCAAAGCTGGCGTTAAGGCCAGTCGAGAACTCCCGCGTCGTGGCTGAATCGCCTTTAAGATTGCCGCTCCAGCTGCCGCTGCCCTCGCCATTGAGCTGTGGATAGCGGTCGGCATCGGTCAGACGATATTGCGCCCGCGCTTCCTGCACTTTCAGCGTCGCCATGCGCAAATCCCGGTTATTCACCAGCGCCTCGCTAATCAGCGTCTTTACCTGATTATCAACAAAAAAGGTGCGCCAGCCCACGTTCTGGTAGTTATCTGCTGCGTTAACCAAGCCGTTCTGGCTGAGTGAGAACTGCTGCGGCACGGGCATTGCCGGGCGCTGATAATCCGGTGCCAGTGAACAACCAGTTAGCGCAAGGGCCACACAAAATGGCAGAAGTTTACAAGGAGACATAGGCTCATAATTTCTGGTGATTTTATACCGCCAACTTTACTCGCCAGGCTCTGATTTTCCGGTGACAGGAAAATGACAAAATTGTCATTTTGCCAATAAGCGATTGCCATCTGATCCCGCTACTCTAGAATTGCCCGGGCAACATGCGGAGGAAATATGAAACTGTTGATTGTCGAAGATGAAAAGAAAACCGGAGAATACTTGACCAAAGGGTTAACCGAAGCCGGTTTTGTGGTCGATTTGGCCGACAACGGGTTGAATGGCTACCATCTGGCGATGACCGGTGATTATGATCTGATAATCCTCGATATTATGCTGCCGGACGTGAACGGCTGGGATATCGTGCGCATGTTGCGTTCCGCCAATAAAGGGATGCCGATTCTGTTGCTTACCGCGCTTGGCACCATTGAACATCGCGTCAAGGGGCTGGAGTTGGGGGCGGATGACTATCTGGTGAAGCCGTTCGCTTTTGCTGAACTGCTGGCGCGGGTGCGCACTCTCCTGCGGCGCGGGGCGGCGGTGATTATCGAAAGTCAGTTTCAGGTTGCCGATCTGATGGTCGATCTCGTCAGCCGCAAAGTCACCCGCAGCGGCACGCGCATCACTCTGACCAGTAAAGAGTTTACTCTGCTGGAGTTTTTCCTCCGCCATCAGGGCGAAGTGCTGCCCCGCTCGCTTATCGCCTCGCAGGTGTGGGACATGAATTTCGACAGCGACACTAACGCCATTGATGTAGCGGTGAAGCGGCTGCGCGGCAAAATCGACAACGACTTTGAGCCGAAGCTAATTCAGACCGTGCGCGGCGTGGGCTACATGCTTGAGGTGCCGGATGGTCAGTAAGCCATTTCAGCGCCCGTTTTCGCTGGCAACCCGCCTGACCTTTTTTATCAGCCTGGCCACCATCGCGGCGTTTTTCGCCTTTGCATGGATCATGATCCACTCAGTAAAAGTGCATTTTGCCGAGCAGGATATTAATGATTTAAAAGAGATTAGCGCCACGCTTGAACGGGTACTTAATCACCCTGACGAAACGCAAGCCCGACGCTTAATGACGCTGGAAGATATCGTCAGTGGTTATTCCAACGTGTTGATTTCCCTGGCAGATAGCCACGGCAAAACGGTGTATCACTCCCCCGGTGCGCCTGATATCCGCGAGTTTGCACGTGATGCCATACCCGATAAAGACGCGCGGGGTGGCGAGGTGTATCTCCTTTCCGGCCCGACGATTATGATGCCAGGCCACGGTCACGGGCATATGGAACACAGCAACTGGCGGATGATTAACTTGTCGGTTGGCCCGTTGGTGGACGGCAAACCGATTTATACGCTCTACATCGCGCTTTCGATCGATTTTCATCTTCATTACATAAATGATTTGATGAATAAACTTATTATGACCGCATCGGTAATCAGCATCCTGATCGTCTTTATCGTACTGTTGGCGGTACATAAAGGTCACGCGCCGATCCGCAGCGTCAGCCGCCAAATCCAGAATATCACCTCGAAAGATCTCGACGTTCGCCTTGACCCGCAGACCGTGCCCATTGAGCTGGAACAGCTGGTACTGTCGTTCAACCATATGATCGAGCGTATTGAGGATGTCTTTACCCGCCAGTCCAATTTCTCAGCGGATATCGCTCACGAAATTCGCACGCCGATTACCAATCTCATCACGCAAACGGAAATCGCCCTCAGCCAGTCTCGCAGCCAGAAGGAGCTGGAAGATGTGCTCTACTCTAATCTCGAAGAGCTGACGCGAATGGCGAAAATGGTCAGCGATATGCTGTTTCTCGCTCAGGCCGATAACAACCAGCTAATCCCCGAAAAGAAAATGCTCAACCTGGCGGATGAAGTCGGCAAAGTGTTCGATTTTTTCGAGGCGTTAGCGGAAGATCGCGGCGTGGAGTTGCGATTTGTTGGCGACGAATGTCAGGTTGCGGGCGATCCGCTGATGCTGCGTCGGGCGTTAAGCAACCTGCTTTCTAATGCCCTGCGTTATACGCCGCCCGGAGAGGCAATTGTAGTGCGCTGCCAGACGGTCGATCACCAGGTGCAAGTTACCGTCGAAAACCCCGGTACGCCCATTGCGCCCGAGCACTTACCGCGATTGTTTGACCGTTTCTACCGCGTTGACCCTTCCCGCCAGCGAAAAGGCGAAGGTAGCGGCATTGGGCTGGCGATAGTGAAATCGATTGTTGTCGCGCATAAAGGCACGGTTGCAGTAACGTCAGATGCGCGGGGGACAAGGTTTGTGATTATGCTGCCGGAGAGAGAGTGATTATTAAGTTCAAATTCAGGGTGATGCTGCCAACTTACTGATTTAGTGTATGATGGTGTTTTTGAGGTGCTCCAGTGGCTTCTGTTTCTATCAGCTGTCCCTCCTGTTCAGCTACTGACGGGGTGGTGCGTAACGGCAAAAGCACCGCCGGACATCAGCGCTATCTCTGCTCTCACTGCCGTAAAACATGGCAACTGCAGTTCACTTACACCGCTTCTCAACCCGGTACGCACCAGAAAATCATTGATATGGCCATGAATGGCGTTGGATGCCGGGCAACAGCCCGCATTATGGGCGTTGGCCTCAACACGATTTTACGTCACTTAAAAAACTCAGGCCGCAGTCGGTAACCTCGCGCATACAGCCGGGCAGTGACGTCATCGTCTGCGCGGAAATGGACGAACAGTGGGGCTATGTCGGGGCTAAATCGCGCCAGCGCTGGCTGTTTTACGCGTATGACAGGCTCCGGAAGACGGTTGTTGCGCACGTATTCGGTGAACGCACTATGGCGACGCTGGGGCGTCTTATGAGCCTGCTGTCACCCTTTGACGTGGTGATATGGATGACGGATGGCTGGCCGCTGTATGAATCCCGCCTGAAGGGAAAGCTGCACGTAATCAGCAAGCGATATACGCAGCGAATTGAGCGGCATAACCTGAATCTGAGGCAGCACCTGGCACGGCTGGGACGGAAGTCGCTGTCGTTCTCAAAATCGGTGGAGCTGCATGACAAAGTCATCGGGCATTATCTGAACATAAAACACTATCAATAAGTTGGAGTCATTACCCCGTTGAATTATCTCGCCAAACAGCGACAAAAAGTGATGTGGTGAAGGGCAAAGCGGAAACGGATAAGACGGGCATAAATGAAGAAGAAATGGCGCGCCCTGCAGGATTCGAACCTGCGGCCCACGACTTAGAAGGTCGTTGCTCTATCCAACTGAGCTAAGGGCGCGTTGATACCGCAATGCGGTGTAATCGCGTGAATTATACGGTCAACCCTTGCTGAGTCAATGGCTTTTGATCTGGTTGCTGAACAAGTGAACGACCGCGTCTGATTTTCTGATTTATTTCGCTATAGTGGCAAACAAACGCACACCGCTGCGCGTCTGAATCAAGAAAACCCGTATTTTCATGTATCAAAGTACAATTTACCGCCCTAACGGAAAATTGTCCGCTCCTATGAGACTGGTAACTATGAAACCAACGTCGGTGATCATTATGGATACTCATCCTATCATCAGAATGTCTATTGAAGTTCTGTTGCAAAAAAAGGTGATGCTGCCAACTTACTGATTTAGTGTATGATGGTGTTTTTGAGGTGCTCCAGTGGCTTCTGTTTCTATCAGCTGTCCCTCCTGTTCAGCTACTGACGGGGTGGTGCGTAACGGCAAAAGCACCGCCGGACATCAGCGCTATCTCTGCTCTCACTGCCGTAAAACATGGCAACTGCAGTTCACTTACACCGCTTCTCAACCCGGTACGCACCAGAAAATCATTGATATGGCCATGAATGGCGTTGGATGCCGGGCAACAGCCCGCATTATGGGCGTTGGCCTCAACACGATTTTACGTCACTTAAAAAACTCAGGCCGCAGTCGGTAACCTCGCGCATACAGCCGGGCAGTGACGTCATCGTCTGCGCGGAAATGGACGAACAGTGGGGCTATGTCGGGGCTAAATCGCGCCAGCGCTGGCTGTTTTACGCGTATGACAGGCTCCGGAAGACGGTTGTTGCGCACGTATTCGGTGAACGCACTATGGCGACGCTGGGGCGTCTTATGAGCCTGCTGTCACCCTTTGACGTGGTGATATGGATGACGGATGGCTGGCCGCTGTATGAATCCCGCCTGAAGGGAAAGCTGCACGTAATCAGCAAGCGATATACGCAGCGAATTGAGCGGCATAACCTGAATCTGAGGCAGCACCTGGCACGGCTGGGACGGAAGTCGCTGTCGTTCTCAAAATCGGTGGAGCTGCATGACAAAGTCATCGGGCATTATCTGAACATAAAACACTATCAATAAGTTGGAGTCATTACCCAAAAAAACAGTGAATTGCAGATTGTCCTGAAAACGGATGATTACCGCATAACCATCGATTATCTCCGAACCCGTCCTGTTGATTTAATCATTATGGATATAGACTTACCCGGAACAGACGGTTTTACCTTCCTGAAAAGGATCAAACAAATCCAGAGCACAGTGAAAGTGTTATTTTTATCATCGAAATCAGAATGCTTTTATGCTGGCAGAGCGATACAAGCTGGTGCTAACGGTTTTGTCAGTAAATGCAATGATCAGAATGATATTTTTCATGCCGTTCAGATGATCCTCTCCGGATACACGTTTTTTCCTAGCGAAACGCTTAACTATATAAAAAGCAATAAATGTAGTACGAATAGTTCAACGATCACTGTGCTATCTAATCGTGAAGTGACCATATTACGTTATCTGGTTAGCGGATTATCTAATAAAGAAATTGCCGATAAGTTATTACTTAGCAATAAAACAGTTAGTGCGCATAAATCTAATATTTATGGCAAGCTAGGTTTGCATTCAATTGTAGAGCTTATCGACTACGCCAAATTATACGAATTAATATAATATTAATTATAATTGATCATAAATATCGCATCCGCTTTCGCCACACCTGGCCGAACACCGCTGGCTAACGCTCGATAATTGGCAAAAAAGTTTAGTGTGACATTGCCATTTGCATCTACTTCCTCAGTCGGGCTCGCCTCCCCCAGTGCGAGCCGGGAGCGATCGCTATTACGTAATTCGATGGCGACGGTTTGTGCCATTGCGGGATCATCCAGAGCCAGCAGGTTGGTATCGGATGCCGGCGTTCCCGTAAATAAAATCGCAACTGAACCCGGAGGACATCCCTCCAGCCGCAGGCTAAAAGGGACGAGTGCCGTGGTATCGCCAGCGTTCAGTAATTGTGTCGTAGGCCATCTGCCTAAATCTACCGTCTTATCAATATCCGCTGTGTTTACGGTACAGGAGAAATCAACAACGTTACCGTGCAAATTGATATTAATCGTTCCTAAAGGGTCAGCTGCCCATCCAATGGAACTCCACAGTAACCCGCAGAAACAGCTAAAGAGTACTCTTCTCATTCTCCGTACCTCATTGATAATCGACGCGTAAATACCCCAGCGCGCTAAACGGCCCCTCGGTCGGTTTTTGACCGGTAATACTGATAGGCCAGGCGCGAAGTGTGACATTGGCTGCCGCAGCTGCATCCAGACGGAAAGGAATAACGCTATTGAGATCGTTAGGCGTAATCGGCGTATCGTTCTGATCGGCGACAATAAAACCTAAATCCTGATTGTCCGACACCATCGCCTGACCAGAAACGGCACTGGCTTCCAGACGCATTGTTAAATAAGCCTGCGCAGCAACATTCGTACATTTGACCGCAATGCTCTTGGTTTGCGGCATGACGCCAGCTGGTCGATTCCCCGGCCCTGCCGCACTAAATAACGATGCGCCGATATCACCAAAATCAAATTCAACAATCTGCCCGGCATTTAATTCGCAGTTTTGCGGCACTTCAACCCGGCCACCAAAACTAATGGTATAAACAGGTGTAACCAACGGATCGTAAGGCGTTGATGTCACATACACGGTAAACATCACCTGTCTGGGGATCTCCACCATGTTAATAAAGGGACGAATAACCTTTAAACGAAATATTAAACGAGAATCCATCACCCCGAATGGAAGGTTTTGCGAAACGTTAGGATCTGTTCCCATCCGAATATAATTTTGCGGGGGGAACTGAATATCCATCACACTATCAACCAGACTCATCGCACCTAATAGATAATCATGTAATTGCATATATTTATAATTATCGATAGTTTCCTGAACAATAAAGTTGGTGACATAACTACGGTATGTATAATTCACCAGCGTACCGGGTGGACAAATTGCTGAGACACCTACCCAGCCGGATTTTTCCGGTAAAACAACAATCTGCCCTGGCTGGTTATTGGTGCTATTAAAGATATTTGAGAGATCATAGTGTTCATCTTCTGCTACGCCAGTACTATTTGCACAAACAGTAGCCCAGGATATGTTTGCCAGACACAAACATGCCATCGCCAATAATAATCTGCAGATTATCTTATTGATAATTTCCTTTATGAGCCAGGATGTGTGCAAACTGCCGAAATAACAGTGACGGCTTGCTGTAAGCTTTGCTTCGGCAATACATAGTGCGCAATGCAGCGTGAGTTCGCGCCGTCTCCCCACTGAACCAGTAATTCACCAGACAATGGCGCACCACTTAAATAAACTTGCCCGTCATCACCCACCATACTGGTTATTCCGGTACTGTTTTCCCGTACCAGTGATCCAAACGGCACCGGTTTTCTGCCCTGGGTAACGGTAATGAGCGCCCGCACGCCTATGCGGGTATCAAAATTGGCACGAACCAACGCGCCTTGCGTCGGCACAACGCTGCTAATATTTTTTTCAACATCGATGGAATTCCCCATCGTATTGGTATCAAGCGCGATACGGTTATACCGATAAACCGTGGCATACGGCATCACCGCATAGCCGCGCCAGTCGGTTAAAATGCCAGTTTGATTTTCAATGCGTACACCGCCTGCGCCAGGCGCTTTAATCAAAACATTGGTATCCCCTAAAGGCTGGCTCAGCGTTATGCCATTTTCATGCCCGACCACACCGCCAGACAGCTGCCAGTTAACGTCATGTTGATCGCGGTCGTAGTTATACCCGACCCCCAGCGTACCGTAAGCGGCCTGCCAGTTTGCCGTGGCGCTGCCCGTATACCCATTATTCGAGGTATCACCCTGGCTTACGTGATAACTCAGGTTGTGGCCTTCCAGTAAGGTCCCACCTACACCTGCCAGCCAGCTATTTTGCCCGTTGCTGTTACGGTTGGCGTTAAAGGAGGCATAAGCGCGGTCGAGCGCATTTTCCCGGGTGTAGCGACGTTTGGTCAGAACATTGAAAGGCACTGAAACATTAAGTCCGACAATACGTTCGTTATCGGGGTTCCCTACAGATTCATTCCACGAAAATGAGAGTGAATAACTGATGCCAACCCAGCTGCTGGTATACCCCACCTGATACCAGGTATCTGAATCCGAAGTATTCCAGTATTTTTGATGGGTACCAGAGATATAAAGCGAGCCAAAGTCATTAAGTGATTGTGAAATATTTAACTGCAAACGGTCTTTACGGCTAAAGCGTAAATTGTGGTAATTCACGATTATCGGTTCATCGCGATGCTCACCGTCGTAATCGTAATCATATTCGTACCCCTCCATTCGACGATACGCAACATCATCAAGGGTATAAAAACCTTGTGTCGAATAGCGGTAACCCATTAACTGAAAATTGGTGCCGAAGGTGTTCATCGATTTCGCATAGAGGAAGCGAATGGAATCCCCCTCATGACGACTGTCGTCGGCTAACTGACTGCGCGCATGGGTCACATCCAGCGACACTGTGCCCCAGTTCCCGAGGTTGCGCCCCAGCCCTAATAAAAAGGCGGTGTAATTGGCAGATAATTGCGTCCCGCCGTAGGCAGTAAATTCCTGTGGTAAACCGCCGAGTGCCGTACCCTGAAAAAAGAAAGGCGATGATTGCTGACTATTACCGCTACGAAAATCGCCCGCCGTCAGGTCAAATTTGAAACGCCCTTCGCGTTGTAAAATTGGCACTGTTGAATACGGAATTGTGTAATTCTGCTGATTACCATCGCGCTCGTCGATGGTGACGTCCAGATCGCCATTTGAAGATGTCGGGTGCAAATCTGTAATTTCAAAAGCGCCGGGGGAAACATAGCTTTGATAGATAATAAAACCATTTTGCCGAATCGTTAGCTGGGCCGCCGTACGGGCAATCCCACGTACTGTTGGGGCAAACCCTTGCTGGCTATCAGGATACATATTATCGGAAGAGTAAAGCCGTATACCACGAAATCCAACACCATCGAAAATATCACTTCCTGTATTGCCGTCTCCCATTACCAGTTCACTTTTCAGCGGAATAATGGCGCGCTGTACCCAGGTGCCAATATTATTCCACTGTTCTGAATGATATCCATTTCCGCGAAAATAGTTCCAGGAACCATTGTTGCGTAAACGCCACGGGCCAATATTAATCCCGCTGAGCTCACTAAAAAAATAGCTATCGTTACCATTACCTCTGTTACCGGTGAAATTATAATTCAGGAGTAAAGCAGGAATACCTTCATCCCACTCTTCAGGCGGAATGTAACCGTGAGCGCTACTCAACAACGCTATCTGAGGAATAGTGATGTTCAGGCGCATCGCTGCAAAATCAAAGTTAATTGTGGCATCAGGTACAGCTTTCAGTAAATTGATGCATTTATTGTTTTGCTGCTGGGCTAACTCGGGAAATGCACTGCTATTAAGGCTAATTCGTTCAAGGAGTACCTGGTTAAAACAGGGCATTAACCCACCTGATTTATCACCTGTATTTTCTGTTGTCGATTCAAATACGATATCCTGTGAACCAATGAACTCATCATTACGCCAGAGATCTACCCGATACACGCCCGCAGGTTGATGATTACCTCTCTCAAAGCGCGATAAATCAGCAACGGATGTGCCATTCTCTAATAAAAATGCCGGGTTGAAATAACTTTCCGCATAGCTTAAAAAGGAGGGTAAAATGGCAAGAGATGAATAACAAATTCCGGCCAGACACCAGGTATACCTCTGCGGAATATCCGTAGTAGTGGGTATTTTCATAATTAGCTCTGATATTGTCAGATGATTCGGTTAGTTTAAGTTCACTTTTCTGACCGGGGTTACTGAACCATAATCATTAACGGTCTGAAATTTCAGCTTTCCCTGCACTCCTGAGGGTAAGGGAATTTGTGAATTAACTCTGGGTGCAGCCATAGCATTCCCCAACTTTTGGTTGCCCACTTGTAAGTTAACCAGAGTGACATAAAAAGGTGAGGGATTATGAACATTGATATAGTTACCGGATCGCGAAAACTTGAGTGTGTCCGGTGCTTCTGCGGGTAATTCTTGTAATTGAATTAGACGGAGAAATAATTTCATGCGCGATAAAATCGCCAGTTGCAAAACATTCCTGCCGTTCAATGCATTTTTATCTACCGAAGGGATCGTCTTAACATTCATCCAGAACAGAGACTCACGATCTGCTGCCAGCGGTGGACCGGTGTAAATAATACGCAAGGTATTTTCGCTTTTGGGTTCACTAACAAACAGTGGCGGTGTAATGATGAATGACTTTTCTTTTACACCGCTGCTGTTTTCAATCCACGAATTGACCAGAAAGCGCTCATTGGTATGGCTATTTCTAATCCATACCGCAGTCTGTTTAGCATCAGCGGGATAAATAATACGCGTGGCACCTAATGCGATCCCTCCGGCAGCATGGGCGCTGGCCGAAATGATTAAATAAAATATAATGAGCATCAATAACTTTATTTTAGTCATCATAGTTAATACGCCTTGTGTATTCCTGACGGCAAAAATAAGAAATATAAAGAAATGATTGCTTTGGTTTCTTACAACACATCATTCCCTTTTCATTTAATAAAGCGGCATGATACAAAGTGAACATGATTTCGATTTACATTGCCACCATACCGCTTCAGACAACCGGTACATTACTTTGTTATAAGACGTGATATATAATTCAAAACAACGTGGTTTTGATTATTCGTATCTCATAATAAAAGTCGCGTCAGCATTTGCTTGCCCTGCTGATGCACTTGTACCGGTGCCTTTATAACGTGCAGAAAAATGAAGAACGTTGGTCCCGGGGATCAAGTTCTGGTTGGTTGAGAAGCTATTCCCATCAGGTTTGAGAATTGCGGATGTATTATCAAGTATTTCAATACCGACACCCGTTGCTGTTGTTGTATTGGTACTGGATGCAATGGCCAATAAATTATCATTGATTGCATCAGCCTGACCAGAAAATGCAACGGCAGCATTAGCGGCAACAACAGGATCGCAGTCGTTCAACTGAATGGTGAATGGAATTAATGCAGAGGTATTACCAACAGCATTGAAAATATCGGTACGATATTGACCGAGTGTGACAACCTGGTCTGCCGAGTCAGTATTCACTGAACAGGCAGCATTCACCAGTTCGCCTTCAAAGTGAATTGTACCGCCATCTACAACGGCAGCATAACTACCCGTAGCGGCGAATAGTGCGGCAGCCAGCGCAGACGAAATAAATCTTAATTTCATATATATTCCTTCAATCTCATTTATCGACTCCACATCCGTATATAACCGATTACTTTATTTAAGACACTGATAGTAGTAAAATTCCTTTTTATCCTCTAAGAATGTCTTAATTGAAAATATGCACTCTATTCTAAAAAATAGAGAGCCCCGTTAGATGAATACTTTCGCGCAAAATATATTCAACACAAATATAGACCTGAAGCGGTAAATTACCAGGCTGAAAATTCTTTTTATATTGTCAGGTATTTCTTAAATTATCTTAATCCTTAAACAAGGAAATAAATCAGTTCCAGATTTACAACGCCATCATGGACGAAAAATGAAGCTTTCAATCTCAGCGACCTCAGCGACGGTGCGCCTCACCTTCGCAAGAGGTCGCTTCACGCGATAAATCTGAAACGAAACCTGACAGCGCGCCCCGCTTCTGACAAAATAGGCGCATCCCCTTCGACCTACGTAACAGATGGAATCCTCTCTCTGATGGCAGCAAAGATTATTGACGGTAAAACGATTGCGCAGCAGGTGCGCTCTGAAGTTGCTCAAAAAGTTCAGGCGCGTATTGCAGCCGGACTGCGGGCACCAGGACTGGCCGTTGTGCTGGTGGGTAGTAACCCTGCATCGCAAATTTATGTCGCAAGCAAACGCAAGGCTTGTGAAGAAGTCGGGTTCGTCTCCCGCTCTTATGACCTCCCGGAAACCACCAGCGAAGCGGAGCTGTTGGAGCTTATCGATGCGCTGAATGCCGACAACACCATCGATGGCATTCTGGTTCAACTGCCGTTACCGGCGGGTATTGATAACGTCAAAGTGCTGGAACGTATTCATCCGGACAAAGACGTGGACGGTTTCCATCCTTATAACGTCGGTCGTCTGTGCCAGCGCGCGCCGCGTCTGCGTCCCTGCACCCCGCGCGGTATCGTCACGCTGCTTGAGCGTTACAACATTGATACCTTCGGCCTCAACGCCGTGGTGATTGGCGCATCGAATATCGTCGGTCGTCCAATGAGCATGGAACTGTTGCTCGCAGGTTGCACCACTACCGTGACTCACCGTTTCACTAAAAATCTGCGTCACCACGTAGAAAATGCCGATCTGTTGATCGTTGCCGTCGGCAAGCCGGGCTTTATTCCTGGTGACTGGATCAAAGAAGGCGCAATTGTGATTGATGTCGGCATCAACCGTCTGGAAAATGGCAAAGTTGTGGGCGACGTCGTGTTTGAAGACGCGGCTAAACGCGCCTCATACATTACGCCTGTTCCGGGCGGCGTTGGCCCGATGACGGTTGCCACGCTGATTGAAAACACGCTTCAGGCGTGCGTTGAATATCATGATCCACAGGGTGAGTAACATGGCGACATTTTCTTTAGGTAAACATCCGCACGTTGAGCTGTGCGATTTGCTGAAACTGGAAGGCTGGAGCGAAAGCGGCGCGCAGGCGAAAATCGCGATTTCCGAAGGCCAGGTGAAAGTCGACGGTGCGGTTGAAACGCGCAAACGCTGCAAAATCGTCGCCGGTCAGACAGTGAGTTTTGCAGGTCACAGCGTACAGGTTGTTGCCTGATCCCTTTCCCGGCCTGTATCAACAGGCCGGTTCTCTTTTCAGACTTTTGCCCTCTACGCCCCGTTCATCCATGCTGATAGCATCGACATTTTGCCGAAGCGACCATCATGCCAACCGTTATTACGCACGCCGCCGTTCCCCTATGCATTGGTTTAGGGTTGGGTTCGAAAGTCATCCCTCCGCGTCTGTTATTTGCCGGAATCATCCTGGCGATGCTGCCCGACGCCGACGTATTGTCGTTTAAATTTGGCGTTGCTTACGGCAATGTTTTTGGTCATCGCGGGTTTACCCATTCGCTGGTGTTTGCGTTTGTTGTCCCGCTGTTATGTGTGTTTATTGGACGCCGATGGTTCAGGGCTGGGCTGATTCGCTGCTGGCTGTTTTTAACCGTCTCGTTGCTATCGCACAGCTTGCTGGATTCGGTAACCACTGGCGGTAAAGGCGTTGGCTGGCTGTGGCCGTGGTCAGATGAACGCTTTTTCGCTCCCTGGCAGGTGATAAAAGTCGCGCCGTTTGCATTGTCTCGTTACACCACGCCGTACGGGCATCAGGTGATTATTTCTGAATTGATGTGGGTGTGGTTGCCGGGGATGCTACTGATGGGAATGTTGTGGTGGCGCAGACGATAACCGGATGCGAAAACTCGCATCCGGCAATAGCGCAATTACTTACGACGCCAGGTGGTCCCTTGCGGGCCATCTTCCAGCACGATCCCCATCTCGTTAAGACGATCACGCGCCGCATCCGCCGCCGCCCAGTCTTTCGCTTTACGGGCATCCAGACGCTGTTGAATTAACGCTTCAATCTCAGCCACTTCGCTGTCGTCTGCCTGCGCGCCGCTTTGCAGGAACGCTTCCGGTTCTTGCTCCAGCAGGCCCAATACAGCGGAAAGTTTACGCAGGTGAGATGCCATTGCATTCGCCGCTGCCATATCTTCTGCTTTCAGACGGTTTACTTCACGCGCCATATCAAACAGCACGGAATAGGCTTCCGGGGTGTTGAAATCGTCGTCCATCGCTTCAATAAAGCGCGCTTCAAACGCTTCGCCACCGGCAGGCGCAACGGTTTTATCTGTGCCGCGCAGCGCAGTGTAGAGACGCTCCAGCGCCGCACGCGCCTGCTTCAGGTTCTCTTCGCTATAGTTCAGCTGGCTGCGATAGTGGCCCGACATCAGGAAGTAACGCACGGTTTCCGCGTCGTAGTATTTCAGCACATCGCGCACGGTAAAGAAGTTACCCAGCGATTTGGACATCTTCTCGCGGTCAACCATCACCATCCCCGAGTGCATCCAGTAGTTCACATACTGACCATCATGGGCACAGGTGGACTGCGCGATTTCGTTTTCGTGGTGCGGGAACATCAGGTCTGAACCGCCGCCGTGGATATCAAAGTGGTTACCCAGCTGCTTGCAGTTCATTGCCGAACATTCAATGTGCCAGCCAGGACGACCCGCGCCCCACGGAGACGGCCAGCTCGGTTCGCCCTCTTTCGACATCTTCCACAGAACGAAGTCCATTGGGTTGCGTTTGTCGTCGACCACGTCAACGCGCGCGCCTGCCTGCAGCTGGTCGAGATCCTGACGCGACAGCACGCCATAAGTTGGATCGGTCGGGACGTCGAACATCACGTCGCCGTTGTCCGCCACATAAGCGTGACCTTTGGCGATCAGTTGTTCAGTGAGTTCAATAATTTCTGCGATATGGTGCGTCGCGCGCGGCTCCATATCCGGGCGCAGAATGTTCAACGCATCAAAATCTTTGTGCATTTCGGCGATCATGCGATCCACCAGCGCCACAAAGCTTTCGCCATTTTCATTGGCGCGTTTGATGATTTTGTCGTCGATATCGGTAATGTTGCGCACATACTTCAGCTTATAGCCGAGGAAACGCAGATAGCGCGCAACCACGTCAAAAGCAACAAAGGTACGCCCGTGACCGATATGACAGAGATCGTAAACGGTGATTCCACACACGTACATGCCGACTTCCCCGGCGTGAATAGGCTTAAATTCCTCTTTTTGGCGTGTCAGAGTATTGAAGATTTTTAGCATCGAAGATTCCGTTTAGACATGTGTGGGTAATTGAGTTGCGTATAATACCCATATTTCCCGCGCGAATCAGCATACATTGCGTGATGATCCGATCGTGCGGTTATGCTATAACACCACCCTATATATGACCCGAACTGGGTTGAAGCACCAATCAAACGGAACAGGATGCAAAAATGGTTACTTTCCACACCAATCACGGCGATATTGTCATCAAAACTTTTGACGATAAAGCACCTGAAACAGTTAAAAACTTCCTGGACTACTGCCGCGAAGGTTTTTACAACAACACCATTTTCCACCGTGTTATCAACGGCTTTATGATTCAGGGCGGCGGTTTTGAACCGGGCATGAAACAAAAAGCCACCAAAGAACCGATCAAAAACGAAGCCAACAACGGCCTGAAAAATACCCGTGGTACGCTGGCAATGGCACGTACTCAGGCTCCGCACTCTGCAACTGCACAGTTCTTCATCAACGTGGTTGATAACGACTTCCTGAACTTCTCTGGCGAAAGCCTGCAAGGTTGGGGCTACTGCGTGTTTGCTGAAGTGGTTGACGGCATGGACGTGGTAGACAAAATCAAAGGTGTTGCAACCGGTCGTAGCGGTATGCACCAGGACGTGCCAAAAGAAGACGTTATCATTGAAAGCGTGACCGTTAGCGAGTAATCGTGGCGACACTCTTTATTGCAGATCTTCATCTCTGCGTGGAAGAACCGGCGATCACCGCCGGTTTTCTGCGTTTTTTAGCGGGGGAAGCCCGCAAGGCCGACGCGCTGTATATTCTTGGCGATCTGTTTGAAGCATGGATTGGCGACGACGATCCCAACCCACTCCATCGCCAGATGGCGGCAGCGATCAAAGCGGTGTCCGATTCCGGCGTTCCCTGTTATTTCATTCATGGCAACCGTGATTTTCTGCTCGGCAAACGCTTTGCCCGTGAAAGCGGCATGACATTATTGCCGGAAGAAAAGGTGCTCGAACTTTATGGTCGCCGGGTGTTGATTATGCATGGCGACACGCTGTGCACCGATGACGCGGGTTATCAGGCTTTTCGCGCCAAAGTCCACAAACCCTGGCTGCAAACGCTATTCCTCGCCCTGCCGTTGTTTGTGCGCAAACGCATTGCCGCGCGAATGCGAGCGAACAGTAAAGAAGCCAACAGCAGTAAATCGCTGGCGATCATGGACGTTAACCAAAACGCGGTAGTCAGTGCGATGGAAAAACATCAGGTGCAATGGCTGATCCACGGGCATACCCATCGCCCGGCGGTACATGAACTTATCGCCAACCAGCAACCTGCTTTTCGCGTGGTACTCGGTGCCTGGCATACAGAAGGTTCGATGGTGAAAGTCACGGCGGATGACGTTGAGCTGATTCATTTTCCGTTTTAAAAAACCCGCAACTTTGCTGATTTCACAGCCACGCAACCGTTTTCCTTGCTCTCTTTCCGTGCTATTCTCTGTGCCCTCTAAAGCCGAGAGTTGTGCACCACAGGAGTTTTAAGACGCATGTCTTCCCGCAATAATCCGGCGCGTGTCGCCATCGTGATGGGGTCCAAAAGCGACTGGGCTACCATGCAGTTCGCCGCCGAAATCTTCGAAATCCTGAATGTCCCGCACCACGTTGAAGTGGTTTCTGCTCACCGCACCCCCGATAAACTGTTCAGCTTCGCCGAAAGCGCCGAAGAGAACGGTTATCAGGTGATTATTGCGGGCGCAGGCGGCGCAGCGCATCTGCCAGGCATGATTGCCGCCAAAACGCTGGTGCCGGTGCTGGGCGTGCCAGTACAGAGCGCCGCACTGAGCGGTGTCGATAGCCTCTACTCCATCGTACAAATGCCGCGCGGCATTCCGGTGGGTACGCTGGCGATTGGTAAAGCTGGCGCGGCAAACGCGGCGTTACTGGCAGCACAAATTCTTGCGACTCATGATAAAGAACTGCACCAGCGTCTGAATGACTGGCGCAAAGCCCAGACCGACGAAGTGCTGGAAAACCCGGACCCGCGAGGTGCGGCATGAAACAGGTTTGCGTCCTCGGTAACGGGCAGTTAGGCCGTATGCTGCGTCAGGCAGGCGAACCGTTAGGCATTGCTGTCTGGCCAGTCGGGCTGGACGCTGAACCGGCGGCGGTGCCTTTTCAACAAAGCGTGATTACCGCTGAGATCGAACGCTGGCCGGAAACCGCATTAACCCGCGAGCTGGCGCGCCATCCGGCCTTTGTGAACCGCGATGTGTTCCCGATTATTGCTGACCGTCTGACTCAGAAGCAGCTTTTCGATAAGCTCCACCTGCCGACTGCACCGTGGCAGTTACTTGCCGAACGCAGCGAGTGGCCTGCGGTGTTTGATCGTTTAGGTGAGCTGGCGATTGTTAAGCGTCGCACTGGTGGCTATGACGGTCGCGGTCAATGGCGTTTACGCGCCGATGAAACCGAGCAGTTACCGGCTGAATGCTACGGCGAATGTATTGTCGAGCAGGGCATAAACTTCTCTGGTGAAGTGTCGCTGGTTGGCGCGCGCGGCTTTGATGGCAGTACCGTGTTTTATCCGCTGACGCATAACCTGCATCAGGACGGTATTTTGCGCACCAGCGTCGCTTTCCCGCAGGCCAATGCGCAGCAGCAAGCGCAAGCCGAAGAGATGCTTTCGGCGATTATGCAGGAGCTGGGCTATGTGGGCGTGATGGCGATGGAGTGTTTTGTCACCCCGCAAGGTCTGTTGATCAACGAACTGGCACCGCGTGTGCATAACAGCGGTCACTGGACACAAAACGGTGCCAGCATCAGCCAGTTTGAGCTGCATCTGCGGGCGATTACCGATCTGCCGTTACCGCAACCAGTGGTGAATAATCCGTCGGTGATGATCAATCTGATTGGTAGCGATGCGAATTATGACTGGCTGAAATTGCCGCTGGTGCATCTGCACTGGTACGACAAAGAAGTCCGTCCGGGGCGTAAAGTGGGGCATCTGAATTTGACCGACAGCGACACATCGCGTCTGACTGCGACGCTGGAAGCCTTAATCCCGCTGCTGCCGCCGGAATATGCCAGCGGCGTGATTTGGGCGCAGAGTAAGTTCGGTTAACCTGGTGCTCATTTGATTGCCGGATGCGGCGTGAACGCCTTATCCGGCCTACACCGATCCGGTACCCATTGTAGGCCTGATAAGACGCGTCAAGCGTCGCATCAGGCATGGTGCACCGATTGCTGGATGCTCTCATCACTACAGCGAAATACAGGTCCCCGCTTCGCCCGCCAGCGTCTCTTCAATTCGCAATAACGCCCCAATCCACGCGGGTTTACCACGGCTTCTGACATAACCACTCACCGCCGTTACCTTCGGCCCCATCGAACCATCGGCTTTGGCAAATGGCGCTAACTCATCCGGTGTGGCATGGCTAATGGCGCGTTGCTGCGGCGTTCCCCAGTTTTCATATACCGCATCAGCATCAGTGAGGATCACCAGCCCATCGGCGTTAATCTGCTCAGCGAGCAACGCAGCAGCGAGATCTTTATCAATCACCGCTTCACTCCCTGCCCCATCTTCCGTCACAGGCACACCGCCGCCGCCACTGCAAATCACCACATGCCCCTCTTTGAGCAACAACTCGATGGCTTCGCTGTCGAGAATTTTACGCGGTTGCGGAGACGCCACCACCCGGCGCAAATATTTACCATCACGTTTCATCTGCCAGCCGTAAGCTGCTTCCAGTGCCTCTTGTTCTTCTGGCTGATAGACCGGACCGATAAACTTCTCTGGCTGCAAAAACGCCGGATCATCAGGCGAAACTTCAATGCGCGTCAGCACCGTCGTGACAGGCGGCATCTGCGGCTGTGCGCTCAAACTCTGCGCCAGCATATAGCCAATCATCCCCTGACTTTCTGCCACCAGCACATCCAGCGGATACGGTTCCACTTCTTTCCACGCCAGATTCTGTAACGCCAGCAGCCCCACCTGCGGCCCGTTGCCGTGAACAATCGCCAGCCGATAAGAACGGGCCAGGCGCGCCAGCGCAGGTACAGCACTGGCGATATTGCGATATTGATTTTCTGCCGTCAGCGCCTCACCGCGCTGAAGCAAGGCATTGCCCCCAAGAGCTACAACCAGTGTTTTCATGGTTTTCCTTGTAATAATTGTTGACCAAGCCAGAACCCCAGCAGTGTATCTGCCCCTGACGTATGCCCCAGCGCCAGCAGCGAATCAATCGCAACAGCGGTACGTTTCGGGCAACTCAGAGCATGAACAAAGTGCAGGAGTGGCGAGGCGAAATATCCTTGCGCGGCATAACGTAAATAACTGACGCTCACCGCTGTGGTAACGAGTTGCAGATTGTCGGAACAGGCAAAAAACTGGCGACCGGAGCGCGCATCTAAAGCGCCATAATACCAGGCCGCCAGCAGCATTCCGCTCAGCGTGTCATCATGACTCGGCGTTAATCCGGGGCCTTTACCCAGCCAGTGCCGCCAGTCGGTCTTAACGCCATTGAGCGCGGCCTGAAAACAGTGACGAAACTGGCGTAACTCAGCAGGCAGCGGATCGCTTGCCGCCAACGCCAGTGGCCCGAAAAGCCCGGTTTCCTCCGCGCGTTGCATCCATGCAGCTGCAAGTGGTTGAGGATGCGCAGGCGGCGTAATACGCAGCAAACAATAACGCTGTGGCTGTTTAACCGTGAAACGCCCGAGGCGAATCCCTTGAGCCACAACCTGTGGTCGTTCATTGCCGCATAATCCACCGCATAACGCATCGAATTGCGCACGGCGAAGCATCCATCCTCCGGGGCCGAAACCACTACCCTGACGATGCAGCGTTAACAGTTCGCCGCTTTCCGTCATCAGGTTAATCGCCCGTCGCCACACTCCCGCTAACCGCCAGGACTGGCGATAATTCGGTGCACTACGGCTGGCAAGCAGAGGATGGATGATCGTCATTGCGCGTTCCTCAACCAATCCCCATGCTTTCAGCCAGTGCTTCCAGCGCCTGTTCAAAACACGCCAGCGGTGCCCGCACAGTGCCTGCGCCAATCTGCCCGATCCCCGCCTCTTTATGGGCGATACCGGTATTGATGAGTGGCGTAATGCCGGTTTCTACCACGCGACGAATGTCCAGTCCCAGGCACGCGCCCTGAAAATCCCAGCCTGGGATCTGCAACTGCATATTGCGCTCAAGGTAAATTTCCGCCATCTCTTCAGATACCGCTCTGGCCGCTTCCATGCCACCCGCACCGACAAAGCGCGTTACGCCAGGCGCTGCGATCATTGCCGCACCTCCGATACCAAAGGTTTCGGTAATCGCGCTATCGCCCATATCCGGGTTCGCCTGCTCCTGCGAGAAGCCGGTGAAAAACAGACCTTGCGGAGTGTTTACAGGCGCAGTAAACCAGCGTTCGCCCAGCCCGCTTACCCGAATCCCGAACATATTGCCGTTGCGGGTCATTGCCGTGACGATGCTGCCTGCGCGGATCATCGCGCCAGCATCCATCGCCGCCTTGCAGTAAGCCATCGCGAGGTTGAGGAAGAACTGATCGGTCACGCTGAGGAAATCCATCACTTCGGCGATGTGCTGTTTATCATGATCGAGGCGAGCAATTTGTGGGGCCAGCGCACGCATTAACAGTGCAGAGGAAGCAATATTGCGTTGATGGAACTCATCGCCCATCGTAATGCCCTGCGCCATCATCGCCGTGAGATCGATACCGCGCTCCATGCGCCCCAGCGCCGCGCTTAATACTGGCATTAACACATCGCGCATCCAGCGATGGCGAGTCAGGACATCTTCGCCGTAAGCGCCAAAACGCATCACTTTGCCGATACCTTCGTTGAGGTTGCAGTACGCCCGGTTGCCGTCGGTCACGTTCTCAACCACCAGCATCGGCATACTGGCAGAAGTAATACCGCCCATTGGACCGACGGCATTCACATGGTGACAAGGAATGAAGTTCACTTCCCCCTGCTCCAGTATTGCCAGCGCCTGCGCTTCATCTTTCGCCCAGCCTTCGAACAGACATGCGCCCACGCACGCCCCTTTCATGGGTCCGGTCATCTCCTGCCAGCGCATTGGCGGCCCGGCGTGAAGCAGTGTTTTGCCCTCGTTTAGTTCGCTGATAAGTGAAGAAGCCGGTTGCACATCCAGCCAGTGTGGACGAGCGCGACGAATTTGTTCGATAACCGCAGCATTGGCTTGCGCCACTGATGTAAACATGGGAACCCCTTATTGCAAACGTTCTAATAAACGAGCCAGTTTTTTATTGCCGCCGGCGACTGGCGACCATTGGTAATGCACAACCGGTTTGCTGGCGCTTTGTAGCTCCAGCGCAAAGCTGCGTAATCCGATGTTAATCACGGCGACGTTTTCCAGTAATGACGGTGTGTGTTGCTGAGTGGCAGGCGAAAGCGGACGAATCAGTGCCGCCGCCAGCAAGGTGGCTTCCGGCAGCGAACTCACTACCGCGATCCCTGCATCTTCCAGCGTGGCGATTTGCTGCGAGCGGCATTGCGGGTCACGTTCAGTGCCTGTCACCGTGGCAATGGCATACAGTGGTTGATTGTCTGAACGCGCGGCACATGCTTTTTGTCAGGCGCTTACCAGCGAGGCGGCAGGATCGGCGGTCGCACCGAAGCCAATCACGACATCAAGCAGCAATACGCGCACTTGCGGTTTAGCGCCGAGATCGGCAATTAACTGATTGCGTAAGGCTGGGTCGATCATCGGATGGGGACGCCCGACGGTGTAGAAATCATCGCCGAGGTCAATAATCTGGTGACCATCGGCGTCGAGCATCATGCCGTGATGATGGGTATCGTCGGCTTCCACGCCAAGGTGTCCAGCAAGTAATCCCGCCGCTTCGGCAGCCAGGGTACCGCCGGTATACAAACCGCAAATAAATCCGCTGCTGGCAGGCGTTATCGCGTTACGTCGCGCCGTAACGCGTGAAAGCAGGCAAGCCAGGCGTGCGGCCTCATCCAGCGAGGAGGCAAACCAGACATTCTCGTCGCGGGCCACCGCCGGGGTATAACCTAAAAACAGCGCCACCGTCGGTTTGCCGGTTGCTTTCATGGCATTAACAATTTTCAGACGCACAGCTTCGGCAGGCGGTTTTGAAACAAATGCCAGCACTTCGCTTTTCTCGTCTGCACTGAGCATTTCCAGCGCCGTCAGCGCACTGATGCCGCCCACTTCACGGCTGAGGTCGCGCCCGCCAAGGCCAATCGCGTGAGTAATTCCCTCCCCTGCCAGCGCAATCTGCGAACACAGTTCCTGAATCCCGGTACCGGAAGCGCCAATGACGCCAATATTGCCTTCCGGCATCACGTTAGCAAAAGCCAGCGGCGTGCCGGCAATCATCGACGTACCGCAGTCCGGCCCCATCACCAGCAAGCCTTTTTCCCGCGCGCGGCTTTTAAGTTGGATTTCATCTTCCAGCGTGACGTTATCGGAGAACATCATCACGTTGAGGTTGCGATCCAGCGCCTGGTTCGCCAGCTCCGCCGCATACTCGCCAGCCACTGAAATCAGCGCCAGACTGGCGTCGGGTAATTTCTGACAGGCACTGTCCCAGCGACGCACCTGCGTCAAGGCCTGGCTGCTGCCTGACCCCTGCGCCAGTTGTTTTAGCGCCTCTTCAAGCTGCTGCATAATCGCCTGCGCGATCCCCGCATCCGCCGCTTCGCTACGAATTGCCACGCAAATATCGTTCGGCGTGGCGTCATTAAAATCGTCATGCCAGAAACCTGTGGTATCTAATAACGCTTTATTGGCGGGCGTACCCATCATTACGGAAACATCATCAACATTTTCTGATTCGCTGAGTTTTCGTGAAATAATCATTAAACTGACCGAATCCTGAAAACACCCTTTTTTAATAAAGGCGTGGATCATAACAACTCCTTAAAAATTGCACCCATGGCAATTGCACGAGCAGTGTTAATGTGGCGATTACGGTATCGATGACAACGGGTAAATAAGGTGATGAATATCACACAGGGATTATTAACAAAAGAATTCAAATAACCGCCATGCTATTACGTGTTATTTTTTAATAAGCGTGGTTGTTTTAAAAACCAGGTTAAAAGAGAGCGGATTATCAAATAAATTCTAACTATATTTTTTTGCCTGTCTGGATCACATAATCCAGATATTTTCCCTGTATGTTAATTGCAGTCATGCTTCACACCGTCGTTAAAAAGGAAGACAGATGAAAATCAGTCGGGAAACACTCCACCAGCTAATCGAGAATAAACTCTGCCAGGCTGGGTTAAAACGTGAGCACGCTGCAACCGTGGCTGAAGTATTGGTTTACGCCGATGCCAGAGGGATCCACTCTCATGGCGCGGTGCGCGTTGAATACTACGCAGAACGCATTTCAAAAGGCGGCACCAACCGCGAACCGGAGTTTCGTCTTGAAGAAACCGGGCCGTGCTCGGCAATTTTACATGCCGACAATGCCGCCGGACAGGTCGCGGCGAAAATGGGTATGGAACATGCCATCAAAACCGCCCAGCAAAAAGGCGTTGCGGTGGTCGGTATCAGCCGGATGGGTCACAGCGGCGCAATCTCTTATTTTGTGCAGCAGGCAGCCCGCGCTGGATTAATTGGCATTTCGATGTGCCAGTCCGATCCAATGGTGGTGCCGTTTGGCGGCGCGGAAATTTACTACGGTACTAACCCATTGGCCTTTGCCGCGCCGGGAGAAGGCGACGAGGTCCTTACCTTTGATATGGCGACTACCGTACAGGCATGGGGAAAAGTGCTCGACGCCCGCTCGCGTAATATGTCTATTCCGGATACCTGGGCGGTCGATAAAAACGGTGCACCAACAACCGATCCGTTCGCGGTACATGCTCTGCTCCCCGCCGCCGGGCCGAAAGGGTATGGCCTGATGATGATGATTGACGTCCTCTCAGGCGTCTTATTCGGCTTACCGTTCGGGCGACAGGTTAGTTCGATGTATGACGATTTACACGCCGGGCGTAATTTGGGGCAATTACATGTAGTTATTAACCCGAACTTTTTCTCCTCCAGCGAATTATTCCGTCAACATCTTAGCCAGACCATGCGCGAATTAAATGCCATTACCCCCGCGCCCGGTTTTAATCAGGTTTATTATCCCGGACAGGATCAGGATATTAAACAACGCAAAGCCGCCGTCGAAGGCATCGAAATTGTTGATGATATTTACCAGTATTTAATTTCCGACGCGCTTTATAACACGTCATACGAAACGAAAAATCCCTTTGCGCAATAATTATTGAGACAGGACTTTCTTATGATTACACATTTTCGTCAAGCCATAGAAGAAACGCTACCCTGGCTTTCCTCATTTGGCGCTGACCCAGCGGGTGGGATGACCCGTTTACTTTATTCGCCGGAATGGCTGGAAACCCAGCAGCAATTTAAAAAAAGAATGGCAGCAAGCGGGCTGGAAACACGTTTCGATGAAGTGGGGAATTTATACGGTCGCCTGAATGGCACCGAATATCCACAGGAAGTGGTTCTGAGCGGTTCGCATATCGATACCGTGGTTAACGGCGGTAACCTCGACGGGCAATTCGGCGCGCTGGCGGCGTGGCTGGCAATTGACTGGCTGAAAACGCAATACGGCGCGCCGTTACGTACGGTTGAAGTGGTGGCGATGGCGGAAGAAGAAGGCAGCCGCTTCCCGTATGTTTTCTGGGGCAGTAAAAATATCTTTGGGCTGGCGAATCCTGACGACGTGCGGAATATCTGTGATGCCAAAGGAAATAGTTTTGTCGATGCGATGAAGGCTTGCGGATTTACTCTGCCGGACGCCCCGCTAACTCCGCGTCAGGATATTAAAGCCTTTGTCGAACTGCATATCGAACAGGGCTGTGTGCTGGAAAGTAATGGGCAATCAATTGGCGTGGTGAATGCAATTGTCGGGCAACGTCGCTATACGGTGACGCTGAACGGCGAATCAAACCATGCAGGCACCACGCCGATGGGTTACCGTCGTGATACAGTTTACGCTTTCAGTCGCATTTGCCATCAGTCGATCGAAAAAGCGAAAAAGATGGGCGACCCGCTGGTGCTGACCTTTGGTAAGGTGGAGCCGCGCCCGAATACGGTGAATGTGGTGCCGGGTAAAACCACATTCACCATTGATTGTCGTCATACCGACGCCGCCGTGCTGCGCGATTTCACTCAGCAGTTAGAAAACGACATGCGGGCGATTTGCGATGAAATGGACATTGGTATTGATATCGATTTATGGATGGACGAAGAACCCGTGCCGATGAATAAGGACCTGGTCGCCACCCTGACAGAATTGTGTGAAAGCGAAAAACTGAATTACCGGGTGATGCACAGTGGTGCCGGGCACGACGCGCAAATTTTCGCGCCTCGCGTACCAACCTGCATGATTTTCATTCCCCGCATCAATGGGATCAGCCATAACCCGGCGGAACGCACCAATATTACCGACCTTGCCGAAGGGGTCAAAACGTTGGCACTCATGCTTTATCAACTTGCCTGGCAGAAATAAGGAGTCATAAATGGGATATTTAAATAACGTCACCGGTTACCGCGATGATTTACTGGCTAACCGTGCGATTGTTAAACACGGTAATTTCGCACTGTTAACACCAGACGGTCTGGTAAAAAATATTATTCCGGGCTTTGAAAATTGTGACGCGACAATCCTCTCCACGCCAAAGCTGGGTGCCTCTTTTGTTGATTATCTGGTCACACTGCATCAAAACGGTGGCAACCAACAGGGCTTCGGTGGCGAAGGCATTGAAACGTTCCTGTATGTGATCTCTGGAAATATCACTGCCAAAGCCGAAGGCAAAACATTTGCCTTAAGCGAAGGTGGCTATCTTTATTGCCCGCCAGGCTCCTTAATGACGTTTGTTAACGCCCATGCCGAAGACAGCCAAATCTTTTTATATAAGCGCCGCTATGTTCCAATAGAAGGCCATGCACCGTGGCTGGTTTCTGGCAATGCCAGCGAACTGGAACGCATTCATTATGAAGGCATGGACGATGTTATTCTGCTGGATTTTCTGCCCAAAGAGTTAGGTTTTGATATGAACATGCATATCCTCTCTTTTGCACCAGGTGCCAGCCACGGTTATATCGAAACACACGTTCAGGAACACGGTGCCTATATTCTTTCCGGTCAGGGGGTTTATAACCTCGACAATAACTGGATCCCGGTGAAAAAAGGCGATTACATCTTTATGGGCGCTTATTCTTTACAGGCTGGTTATGGTGTAGGGCGTGGTGAAGCGTTCAGCTATATTTACTCGAAAGATTGTAACCGCGACGTAGAGATTTAAGTCATACCACTCGCCTGATTATTTTTAGCTATGTTGGATTTTGCCACGGTTTATACCGTGGCTTTTTTTGTAACATTGCCTGATGCGCTTCGCTTATCAGGCCTACATGATCTCTGCAATATATAGAATTTGCGCGATTTTCAGGAAGGATATGGTACTCATGCCGCATCCGGCATGAGTACTGCACTCTTATGCGATATAAATCGCATCCGCTTTAAAGGTAAGGGTCAGTTTTTAATTCCCTGACCTATTTTAATGGCGCAGGCAATATTTCGCGCGCTGTTGAAGAGATTGGTTTCACCGCTGGCGAGCACTTCGGCTAAAGGTGCCAGACGAGGCAAAATGCTGAATACCGCGTCAATGCCGTACTGGTGCACCACTTCCACGCCATCACCCAATACGCCAGCAATCCCAATCACCGGTACATTAAACTGCTTCGCCACCGACGCCACACCCAGCGGCGCTTTACCGCCTGCCGTTTGCGAGTCGATGCGCCCTTCCCCGGTAATCACCAGTGCTGCGCCCTGCACTGCCTGCGCAAGATTGACCGCATTCAACACAATCTCAATACCTGGTTTAATATCCGCATTGAGAAATACCGCCGCCGCAATACCCATACCGCCCGCAGCGCCGCCGCCCGCCATCTGGCAGACGTTGATTTCAGTTTGCTGTTGTAAAACACGGGCGTAATTTTGCAGCCCCTGTTCCAGCTCTTCGACCATTTCCGGCGTTGCCCCTTTTTGCGGGCCAAACACCGCCGCCGCGCCGCGTGCCCCTACCAGCGGGTTATCAACGTCACATGCTACTTCAATATGGCAATTCGCCAGACGCGGATCGCATTCATCCATCTCAATGCTTGCCACGCGCGCTAAATTACCGCCGTTAGCCACCAGCACCTGACCGTCGGCATCAAGGAAACGCACACCGAGCGCCTGCGCCATGCCCATACCGCCGTCGACCGTCGCACTGCCGCCAATGCCGAGAATAATATGGCGAATGCCGTTATCCAGCGCATGACGAATTAACTCCCCCGTACCAAAACTGGAGGCCAGCAACGGATTACGCTTTTCAGGCGCGACCAGCATCAGGCCACTTGCCGCTGCCATCTCAATCACCGCCGTTTTCCCGTCGCCGGTAAGGCCATAAAAAGCATTCACTGTTTCGCCCATCGGCCCGCAGACTTCAAGCGTCACGATGTTGCCGCCCGTCGCGGCGACCATCGCATCCACCGTTCCTTCGCCGCCATCCGCTATCGGCAAACAGATATAGTGCGCATCGGGAAAGAGGGTCGAAAACCCGGCTTTAATTGCCTGGCAACATTTTTCTGCACTTAAGCTCTCTTTAAAAGAGTCTGGCGCAATGACAATCTTCATTATCAATCCTTTTTCAACAAATTATTCGATGCGTTCCCACGGAATAAGGTTATCCATAAGAACAGCCAGTAAAATCCCGACCAATAAGCCGTTACTGAGCAGAGGACGAAGCGTTAATGGAAGGTCTTGCAGATACACAGGCGGTAATGCCATTAAAAATATGCCGACAAATAACGGCAATGCGAGTCGATAAATATTGCGAGCGGTAAACGTTATTTGCTGGCTAAACACCAGCGCGGAAAAGAGTAAAGGCAGATAAGAAACCAGCATGACCGCACTACTCACGGGTAAAGGGATACTGCAAAACAGTCGCGTGAGTGCCGGAACCAGCGCCACCAGCAGGCAAATAACGCTGCCATAAATAAACGAACGCCGCGTGTAATCGCCAGTCTGGGTTAATAAACCAATGGATGAAACAAACGGTGAAAATGGAATTACTGCCAGCGGCACGGTTATCAGTGTCATAAATCCGGTCGCCACAAAGCTACGACGATAACGCGTATTCCCCGCGCCCTGCTGCGGATAAAAAACATCCGTGCCCCGAATCGCACCGTAGGTATTGCTGATATTCACCAGACCTGTAATCACCGCCGTCAGAATAATCCCCGGCGACAAAGCACCGTCACTGCCGAGCGGGAACCACTGCCAGTGCAACTCACCGGAGAGCGAATGCGAAGAAGGAAAGCAAAAGAACCACAACAACCAGCCGGTTATCGTACCGACCAGCAGACCATAACGGGCAAAACGTTGCGGCAGGAAAATAATCATCGCCAGTACCAGGCACATCACCGCCACCGAGAGCGCGAACGGCGGTAACTGAATTTTAAAATTCGGGTCGGCTATGCCAAACGGCAGCCCGAGCATACCTTTGAAAAAGATAGTGGTCAGCTGCGCGCCCAGCATCAACATAAACAAGACCATCACCGACGGCGTAAATAACCGTGCCAGGCGATGGCCTAATCCGCTAAAACCAATCAACATCGTCAACACGCCGGAGAGTGCAATCCCCACCGCCAGACTGGTAGCGATATCGTTGATCGGTGTCCCGCGCGATGCTTCGCCAAGGGTGATAGTTAGGATGGTTCCCCATCACAGGCCCCCCGGCCCTTCCATAATAGCGCGACGATGACCGCAAAACGCCTGAGCGAAGCAGGCCAGTGCGGTAGCAAGAAAAGCATATTGCGTGAGCGTAAGCAGGCTACTTTGCGGCAACTGAAAAGCAGAAAGTAGCGTAGGAGGAACCACAACCGTGTTGCAAAAAATAAAGAAAAACCACTGAAATCCTGATAACAGGCTTTCGCGGCTAACTGCAAAATTGAACATAAACACACCTTAACCGGAGAATGCCCGCCGCAAGGACGGGCATTGCAGGGGCCAGATTACTGCTGATGTTTAAGGATAAATTGACCTTTCGGCGCAACAGGGAAGCCCTGTTCAATGTCGTAAATCACATCACCACGTAAGATGGTTTTCGTGATACGCGCGCCAATGGTACGGCCAACATACGGGCTGACTTTGTGGCGATATTCCAGATCGTCATTGGTAAGAACATAGCTGCTATTCGGCTGAATGAAGACGAAGTCGGCATCTTTTCCTGGGGCGATACGGCCTTTTTGCTGCAGACCGAAAATATCTGCTGCGTTAGTCGCCATTAATTTGCCGAACATTGGCAGAGACATTCCGCGTTTCTGTACCGCTTCATCGAACATCACGTCCATACAGTTTTGCAGACCGGCAATACCGCCCCATGCTTCCATGATGTTGCCGGCTTTCATTTCCGGAGGGCATGGTGAGTGGTCGGAAACCAGGCAGTCGATTTCACCGTTAAACAGTTTTTCCCACATGCCTTTCTGGTTTTCCAGATCGCGGATCGGCGGTGAACACTTCGCCAGAGTACCGATTTCTTCGAACTGATCGGTATCCAGTACAAAGTAATGCGGGCAGGATTCACAAGTAACGTCCTGACCTTCCTGACGTGCACGAGTCACTTCTTCAACGCCTTCCGGGCTGCTGATATGGCAAACGTGCAGACGGCAACCGGCAACTTTCGCCAGATACAGCACGCGGCGAATCGCTTCCACTTCGGTAAATACCGGACGCGAAGCCACATAGTCATGGGCAGTTACGCGACCTTCACGTTTCGCTTCTTCGCCCAGTGCGTCACAGATCAGCGCGTTTTCGCAGTGCACCAGCACCGGCTGCCCCAGTTCGCCCAGCTTCTGCGCACCTTTGAAGAACTGCCAGTCGTTTACATCACGGAAGTCGTTGTCGATACCGCGATCGCCACAGGTCGCAACGAAGCATTTGAAGCCGACAACGCCCACTTCATCCAGCTCATGCAGACGGTCGATGTTGTAAGACACCAGGCCACCGAGTTGTGCCGCATCGATAGTTAGCTTGCCTTTAGCGGCATCGAACTTCAGTTCAATTGAAGCGCGGTCAACCGTTGCAGGCAGCTGGTTGAGCGGCATTTCGATCATGGTGGTGATACCACCTTTTGCCGCTGCGCGAGTACCGGTTTCATAACCTTCCCAGTGGCTACGACCCGGTTCAGAAATATGGGTGTGCGCATCAACCATGCCCGGCGAAACCACCAGACCAGACGCATCCATAACTTCTTTTGCATCGCCCAGATCCTGACCGATAGCAGCAATTTTTCCGCCTTTAACGGCGATATCTACAACGCGAGCTTCGTTTTCTAAAATAACGGTGCCGTTTTTAATGATTAAATCAAAAGACATAACAAACTCCTTGTAAAATACAGATTGGTTTTTTAACTCAATGTTCAATATCGGGATTAATTAACCTGTGACTTTTTGTTCTCCTGTTTTTTCTGCTGCTGTACGTTTTTTTAATAACGCGTAGGCAGCGAATGCGACAATAACGCCGACAAACCATGAAACGCGTGATAAAGGCTCCATGAACGGAATAAATTTACCACCGAGAGATAAAATAACGGCGACCAAAGTTACTGAGAACGCGGTAAGGTTAAAGCCGTTATCGTAATATTTGAAATCGCCTGCTGCGGTATACAGTTCATCAAGATTAATTTGTCCACGCATCACCACAAAATAATGCGCCATCATGACACCAATTACCGGACCCAGCATCCCGCCGATGATATCGAGGAACAGATAAATACTGTCCTGATTTTCCATTAATTTCCACGGGCAGATCAGCAGGCTGATAATACTGGCAATCAGTACGCCGTTTTTATAGGTCAGTTTTGTCGGTAATGACTCCAACTTATTGATAGTGTTTTATGTTCAGATAATGCCCGATGACTTTGTCATGCAGCTCCACCGATTTTGAGAACGACAGCGACTTCCGTCCCAGCCGTGCCAGGTGCTGCCTCAGATTCAGGTTATGCCGCTCAATTCGCTGCGTATATCGCTTGCTGATTACGTGCAGCTTTCCCTTCAGGCGGGATTCATACAGCGGCCAGCCATCCGTCATCCATATCACCACGTCAAAGGGTGACAGCAGGCTCATAAGACGCCCCAGCGTCGCCATAGTGCGTTCACCGAATACGTGCGCAACAACCGTCTTCCGGAGCCTGTCATACGCGTAAAACAGCCAGCGCTGGCGCGATTTAGCCCCGACATAGCCCCACTGTTCGTCCATTTCCGCGCAGACGATGACGTCACTGCCCGGCTGTATGCGCGAGGTTACCGACTGCGGCCTGAGTTTTTTAAGTGACGTAAAATCGTGTTGAGGCCAACGCCCATAATGCGGGCTGTTGCCCGGCATCCAACGCCATTCATGGCCATATCAATGATTTTCTGGTGCGTACCGGGTTGAGAAGCGGTGTAAGTGAACTGCAGTTGCCATGTTTTACGGCAGTGAGAGCAGAGATAGCGCTGATGTCCGGCGGTGCTTTTGCCGTTACGCACCACCCCGTCAGTAGCTGAACAGGAGGGACAGCTGATAGAAACAGAAGCCACTGGAGCACCTCAAAAACACCATCATACACTAAATCAGTAAGTTGGCAGCATCACCGTTTTGTCGGTGCAATGGCGGCAATCTGATAACCGGCCGGAATAATATTACCGGTGGCGTTAGTGGAAATGGTCGTCATCAGAATAACCAGTACCGCAAAGAACGAGGCAAACAGGCTGTCCCAACGCTGAACAATATCCAGCACGTTCCATGTGTCAGCGCCGTAGTGAATACTGGCTCCGGCAATAATACATACCCCGGCGACCGCAAACAGAATATAAGCTACGACCAAACCCAGCGTTTGCCCCAGCGCTTGCTCACGAAACGAGTGGGCGTTTTGCGTAAAGTCGGATGCGCTCACCGCCGGTGCCGCCCAGACCGCAACTACCGCGTTTATCACCACCAGGAACAGGAAGCCACTGTTTTCTGCTTTCTGAATACCGCTCGGAATGTAGTCAAAGATTGGACCGATCCCGACCAGCGAAATCGCCCAAATCGCCATACCGCCGAAAACGATATAGATGCACGGGTTAAGAATGGCAGTGAATTTATTTAAAACTTTGCCACCGCCAAAACCAATACCAACGTTGACCAGCCAGAAGAGTAAGAAAGTAATTAAGCCCGGTAGAGAAAGCCCTAACAGCGTGAAATCACCACCGAGAGTTAAAAATCCCGGCCAGATTTTGCCAATCAGAATCAAGCAGGCCAGTGACCCCGCATAACATTGCAGGCCAAACCACATAATGGCAGCAATACCGCCTCTTAATAATCCGGGAAACAGTGCGCCACGTACGCCGTAAGAAGCACGCAGGATCATGGCAAACGGTACGCCGTATTTACTGCCCGCAGCGCCGTTTAATACCATTACCGCGGCAATGAAAAAGGCGCTGAGGATAATTGCCAGCATAATACTAAAGGTAGACAAGCCGAGAATAAAAAAGCCGCCGACCATCACATAATTGGGAACGTTATGAACCGAACCCATCCATAAGGTAAAATAGTTAAATGTTTTCCAGGTCCGCTGGCTTTGCGTTTTCGGCAATAGATCTTCGCTATAGCCGCGTTGCTGGAATAGTTTTCTCTGATGTTCCATAAATCCCTCTTAATTTCACGTATCGAATAACGTTGTTTTAATCTAGCTATGAGGAACAAATAAAATAAAAATATTATTTTTAATGCTGAAGCAACATCTTTGGCTGCTTTCTTTTTTTAATATTGCTGGCCGATTCATTTGCTGATATCGGCCATTTTTATTGCGGGCATCAGGCCAGTTTATGATTCGCCATTAATTCCAGCGCCTGCACTAACGCAGAGTGATCCAACTGGCTGCCACCGTTTGCCGCACAGGTATTAAATAGCTCCTGGCAGGTCGCAGTGTTTGGCAGGTTCAGCGCTAGCGCTTTCGCACTTTGCAGTGCCAGGTTGAGATCTTTCTGGTGCAGCGCAATTTTGAAACCTGGATTAAAGGTGCGTTTAATCATGCGCTCACCGTGAACTTCCAGAATACGTGAGGAAGCAAAGCCGCCCATCAGCGCCTGGCGCACACGTACCGGATCTGCACCGGCTTTTGAAGCAAACAGCAGGGCTTCAGAAACCGCTTCAATATTGAGCGCCACAATAATCTGATTTGCCACTTTGCAGGTTTGACCGTCGCCGTTACCGCCCACGAGGGTGATATTTTTACCGAGCAGTTCAAACAGCGGTTTCACGCGTTCAAATACCGCTTCGTCACCGCCAACCATAATTGACAACGTCCCTTCACGCGCGCCGATTTCACCGCCGGAGACTGGCGCATCGAGATAATCGCCACCCAGTTCATTCACCTGACGAGCGAAACGTTTAGTTTCAATCGGGGAAATGGAGCTCATATCAACAATGGTTTTGCCCTTCAGCGAGGCTTTGGTACAACCATTTTCACCGAACAGAACTTCTTCAACCTGTGGTGTATCTGGCACCATAATAAAAATGATGTCCGATGCTTCCGTTACCTGGCGAGCAGTTTCAACACTGACGGCACCCAGTGACAGTAATTCATCAGCAACCGGTCCAATGGTCGTGACATGTAATTGATGACCGGCACGCGCCAGATTAATGGCCATCGGTGTACCCATAATGCCTAAGCCAATAAATCCCAGTTTCATAATTAACCTCTTTTAAATTGTGCTTTTCCTGGATTCAGACAACACGATCCCCTGCCAACTTAGCGGCCTAAAAAAGCATTGCCTGAACAGCGTTACGTTTTAACGGTACGGATCCATCCAGCGTAACCCGGCTTCCGTGGTGGTTTGGGGTTTATATTCACAACCAACCCAACCGTTGTAGTCAGAATTTTCGATTACCTTAAAGAGATAATCATAATTAATTTCTCCGGTCCCCGGTTCGCCGCGATGCGGATTATCGGCAATTTGCAGGTGACCAATTTTATCAGCCCATTGCGTCATAGTGTTGGTTAATTCACCTTCCATCCGCTGCATGTGATAAATGTCATACTGAATTTTCAAATTGCAGCAACCAACATCATCAATCAATTTCAGCGCCTGCCGAGTTCCGGTGAGATGGAAACCAGGAATATCAAAATGGTTAATAGGTTCAATCAGTAATAAAATATCTTCTTTCATCAGCATATTCGCGGCATAACGCAGGTTTTCTACAAGCGTTGCGTGAATCTGTTCACTGCTGAAACCAGCCGGCGTTTTACCGACCAGACAGTTAATTTTTTTATTACCCAGCGCACGGGCATAACGAATCGCTGCTGCTACGCCATCCCGAAACTCTTCTTCACGGCCAGGAATACAGGCAATACCGCGCTCGCCCGCCGCCCAGTCACCTGCCGGTAAATTGTGCAGCGTATGTTCGAGTTTATTACTCGCCAGTACCTGTTTTAATTCTTCAATGTCGTAGTCATAAGGAAACATAAATTCAACGCCGCGAAAACCACACTGCGCAGCTTTCTCAAAACGGGCGAAAAAATCATATTCACCAAATAACATCGATAAATTAGCAGAGAAACGTAACATTATTTATCTCCCTTATTCATAGTGCATGAAGCAGGTTTCAGTCGGTGCGTCCGCTGCGTTATCGGCGATATCTTCAAATTCCATGACGTTATCCAGTTCGCTGCCCATCGAAATATTGGTCACACGCTCGAGAATAACTTCCACGACTACCGGTACCCGATATTGCGCCATTAAGGCTTTCGCCTGTTCAAAGGCTGGCGCAATATCTTCCGGTTTGAAGACGCGAATCGCTTTACAACCTAAACCTTCCGCTACTTTTACGTGGTCGACGCCGTAACCGTTCACTTCGCTGGAGTTGATATTCTCGAAAGCGAGTTGCACGCAGTAGTCCATATCAAACGCGCGCTGCGACTGGCGAATCAGCCCCAGATAAGCGTTGTTGACCAGCACATGGATGTACGGAATGTTGAACTGCGCGCCAACAGCTAACTCTTCAATCAGGAACTGGAAGTCAAAGTCGCCAGAAATCGCCACCACATTGCGTTTCGGATCAGCGGCACAAACCCCTAGCGCAGCCGGAATCGTCCAGCCTAACGGACCAGCCTGACCACAGTTGATCCAGTGGCGGTCTTTAAAGACATGCAGCATTTGTGCCGCAGCGATTTGTGACAGACCAATGGTGGTGACATAACAAACATCGCGACCAAAGGCTTTGTTCATCTCTTCATACACGCGCTGCGGTTTCACCGGCACGTTGTCGAAGTGGGTTTTGCGCAGCAAAGTGCGTTTACGCTGCTGGCAGTCGGCGACCCATTCTTTACGACACGGCAGACGACCCGCTTTTTGCATCTCCTGCGCCACTTCAACCAGCAGTGTCAGCGCCGCTTTAGCATCAGAGACAATACCGAGATCCGGACACAGCACGCGACCAATTTGCGTCGGCTCAATATCAATATGAACGATTTTGCGCCCTTCGGTGTATTTCTCTACCGAGCCGGTATGACGGTTAGCAAAACGGTTACCGATACCAAACACCATGTCAGACGCCAGCAGCGTTGCGTTACCGTAACGATGCGCGGTTTGCAGACCCACCATCCCGGCCATCAGTTCATGATCGTCCGGGATACAGCCCCAGCCCATTAGCGTTGGGATCACCGGAACGCTGGTCAGTTCAGCAAACTGTTGTAACAGTGCAGCTGCGTCAGCATTAATTACCCCGCCCCCGGCAACAATCACCGGACGTTCGGCCTGGATTAACATTTCTACAGCTTTTTCGATCTGCATACGGCTGGCAGCAGGTTTGTAGACCGGCAGCGGTTCGTACATGTCAGGATCAAACTCGATTTCCGCAACCTGAACGTCGAACGGTAAATCCACCAGTACCGGACCCGGACGACCAGAACGCATCAGGTGAAATGCCTGTTGCAGCACGCGAGGCACCAGCGCCGCTTCACGAACTGTAACCGCCATTTTGCTGACCGGTTTAGCAATTGCTTCAATATCTACGGCCTGAAAATCTTCTTTATGCAGACGGGCGCGCGGTGCCTGGCCGGTAATGCACAGAATAGGAATGGAATCAGCAGAAGCGGAATAGAGCGCGGTGATCATGTCCGTGCCCGCAGGACCGGAAGTCCCCAGACATACGCCGATATTCCCTGCCGTTGCGCGGGTATAACCTTCCGCCATGTGCGAAGCACCTTCCACATGACGCGCCAGAATGTGACGAATACCGCCGTGCTTACGCATCGCTGAGTAGAACGGATTGATTGCAGCTCCCGGAACACCGAAGGCGGTAGTGATACCTTCTTTCTCCAGCACATACATTGCCGCGTCAACGGCTCTCATTTTTGCCATTTTATTCCTACCTCTATTTATTGGAAAATTTTTCCAACTTTCAAATTTTGTCAAAAAAACCCGCTCCGCAGAGCGGGATGCGACAGACATTATGGATGTGCTTTCAGTCCCAACGCCGTGCTGATATCGCGGGCGGTGTCTCTGACCAGCTCACCCTGACTGACAAAACGATCTTCTGTCAGTCTTGATGAAGGCCCGGAGATGGAGATAGCGGCAACAACACTACCGACATCATCGTAAATTGCTGAAGCTATGCAATTCAGACCTACAACATGCTCTTCTTTATCTACGGTATAGCCCAGTTCACGCGCTTGTTCCAGGTCCTTCAGCAAGGTGGGCATATCCACAAGCGTAGTTGGCGTAAACTGCTGCAAACCGGTTTGCAGAATGATGCTCATCAACTCCTCTTCCGCCAGCGGATAAAGCAGCGCTTTGCCCGCACCGGAAGCATGCAGTGGCAGACGACTGCCCAGTGGCGCACACATCCTGACCATCGATTTACACTCTAACTGACCAATTAATACCGCTTCATTGCCGTTACGGATCGCGACATTGACCGTTTCGCCGGAAAGTAACATCAGGCGGCGCATAAACGGCCCGGCGACGGAGAGGACATCGCGGTTATGGATGTACGCCGCACCGACGTTAAAGACACCTAATCCTATATGCCACCAGCCTAATTGACTGTCCTGATAGACAAAATCCGCTGCCTGTAAAACCTTCAGCAAGCGAAAGGTCGTGGAGAGCGGCAAATCCAGATTGAGAGAAATATCGCTAACCGACGAACTTCCCCCACTTTTTTCCAAATATTGCAGAATCGCAATTCCCCGCTCTAACGCCTGTGCGCCCTTCTGTGCCACAGGCTCCGCCTGTCCTGGCCTGCCGCGCCGTCTAACTTCCGTCATACCTACGTTAACTCCGACCTACAAGTGAGCATAAACAATGAACAATTAGTTTATCTTATGCAAGTCGGTTGCAGGCGTCACGCAAAACAGAGTTCCTGTTCAGGAATACTTTCAACATCACAGTTGTCACTGCCGCCGCGATCGATGGTCAGAAAATCGGTGACGCGCTGCCAGGCGAAAAGTGGGTGATGCCAGACGTTACGATGGTAATTCACCCCCTGTTCACCGTTGGTGATAAACGCCCGCAGCGTTGACAGGTCTGGTTTGTCGTCACCTAACGCCACGACCACCACAAACACCTCACCTTTCATCGGGATAAAGGCCTGAGTACCCAGCGGATGACGTTCGAGTTCGTGAATGGTCAGCGGCAGATTCACCGGTTGCGCGCGGTTAATGCTGATAAGCGTACGGTCTTGCTCAAGAATCTCAACCAGCGCCAAATCGTGGTAACGCTCCACCAGGCCATTGTTAATATGGAAAAAATCCCGTTGCTGCGTTTCGATTACGTCGCCATAAGCACTAAAGGCTTCCTGACTTAACGGTAATACCTGAAGTTTCATCTTTTTGTCCTTGTAACATAATTCCGTTCAACCACCGCCGACCGGTCAGCTTGGTTTCAATAACAGGCAATCTAAAACCTTAAGAGAACAACATCAATACAAAAGTTGGAATATTTTTCCAAAACTAGATTTAGTCCACAAATTGAACAGGGTTATCATGTAAAAATACTGATAAATCAGAGGATAAGAAAATCACGCAACTTGCGGATTTAAAAGGGGATACCTGAAGATGTTCGATCCAGAAACCTTGCGGACTTTCATTGCGGTTGCTGAAACAGGAAGTTTTTCAAAAGCGGCAGAACGATTATGTAAAACCACGGCGACGATCAGTTATCGCATTAAACTTCTGGAAGAGAATACCGGAGTAGCGCTGTTTTTCCGTACGACTCGCAGCGTGACGTTGACAGCGGCTGGCGAGCATCTACTTTCCCAGGCCAGAGACTGGCTGAGCTGGCTGGAAAGTATGCCAAGCGAGCTGCAACAGGTGAATGATGGCGTGGAACGCCAGGTGAATATTGTCATCAACAACCTGCTCTACAACCCCCAGGCCGTCGCCCAGTTGCTGGCGTGGCTGAATGAGCGTTACCCCTTTACCCAGTTTCACATCTCCCGACAAATCTATATGGGCGTCTGGGACTCGCTATTGTACGAAGGTTTTTCGCTGGCTATCGGCGTCACGGGAACTGAGGCGCTGGCAAATACCTTTAGTCTTGATCCCTTAGGATCGGTGCAATGGCGCTTTGTCATGGCGGCGGATCATCCGCTGGCGAACGTTGAAGAGCCGCTAACAGAAGCGCAGTTGCGGCGCTTTCCGGCGGTCAATATTGAAGACAGCGCCCGCACCTTAACCAAACGCGTCGCCTGGCGATTGCCAGGGCAAAAAGAGATTATTGTTCCCGATATGGAAACGAAAATCGCCGCCCATCTGGCGGGCGTTGGCATTGGTTTTTTGCCAAAATCGCTTTGCCAGTTAATGATCGATAATCAACAACTGGTCAGCCGGGTAATCCCAACGATGCGCCCTCCTTCGCCATTGAGTCTGGCATGGCGCAAATTTGGCAGCGGCAAAGCGGTAGAAGATATTGTGACCTTGTTTACCCAGCGCAGGCCGGAAATCAGCGGATTTTTAGAAATTTTCGGCAACCCACGCAGTTAAAAATCAAGTTTCCTTGCGCGTTGGCGCGTAAAATAGCGCGCAAGCTGATTTGAGGTTCACTTTTAACTATGCAAGAGAGACACACGGAACAGGACTATCGTGCCCTGCTGATTGCTGATACGCCCATTATTGATGTTCGCGCCCCTATCGAGTTTGAGCAAGGCGCAATGCCCGCCGCTATCAATCTGCCGTTAATGAATAACGATGAACGCGCCGCCGTTGGCACCTGCTATAAACAGCAAGGCTCAGACGCAGCGCTGGCGCTGGGACATAAACTGGTTGCGGGTGAAATTCGTCAGCAGCGCATGGACGCCTGGCGGGCAGCGTGCCTGCAAAATCCGCAAGGTATTCTCTGCTGCGCCCGTGGCGGTCAGCGCTCACATATTGTGCAAAGCTGGTTGCATGCAGCGGGGATTGATTATCCGCTGGTGGAAGGCGGTTATAAGGCACTGCGCCAGACCGCGATTCAGGCGACTATTGAACTGGCACAAAAACCGATAGTGCTGATTGGCGGTTGTACCGGCAGCGGTAAAACGCTGTTAGTGCAGCAACAGCCGAACGGTGTTGATCTGGAAGGGTTGGCGCGTCATCGCGGTTCGGCGTTTGGTCGCACGTTACAACCACAACTTAGCCAGGCGAGTTTTGAAAACCTGCTGGCTGCCGAAATGCTAAAAACCGACGCCCGTCAGAATTTGCGCCTGTGGGTGCTGGAAGACGAAAGCCGGATGATCGGTTCGAATCACCTGCCGGAATGTCTGCGCGAGCGAATGACTCAGGCGGCGATTGCGGTGGTAGAAGATCCGTTTGAGATCCGTCTTGAACGCCTGAACGAAGAGTATTTCTTGCGTATGCATCATGATTTTACCCACGCTTATGGCGACGAACAGGGCTGGCAGGAATATTGCGAATACCTGCATCACGGACTTTCGGCGATTAAGCGTCGGCTGGGGTTACAGCGCTATAACGAACTCGCTGCCCAGCTGGATACGGCGCTGACAACGCAACTCACCACCGGCAGCACCGACGGTCATCTGGCCTGGCTGGTGCCGTTACTTAAAGAATATTACGACCCAATGTATCGCTATCAGCTTGAGAAAAAAGCGGAAAAAGTTGTCTTTCGCGGTGAGTGGGCGGAAGTGGCGGAATGGGTTAAGGCGCAGTGATGGGCGGTATTCTGAAACGGCGATTGTCGTAAGAACAGAATGGTTGCACCAGAATACAGATATAAAAAAACCGACATGACAGTCGGTTTTTTTATTTTTTCCGCCCAAGACTTGGTGGTTCCGGGCAGAAATGAAACAGTCCTCATCTAGCAAGTGAATTATAAGTCAGGATGCCTACATATTCAAACAGCTATGTTGGCGATACAATCCCGACGCTAGTAGTGATACTGCCTCAAGGGATTACCGCAGTGCGGAAAAGTACTTTTAAGTCCTGGTCAGGATACAGGTGGTGCTGATTCTGGTGCTCTAATTTGGAGAGAGGCAGTCCTCATCTAGCACATGAAGAAAATCATAGTTACAGGCAACGTAAGGGTAAGCTGTGATTGTCTTTCTCCCTTAAGGGAGCAACGGATGAAAACTTTTCTCGATAAAGTTCTCATCGTTCTTAAGGCGCTAATCGCGCTGCTGGAACTGATCCGTCAGTTTATTGAATAACTGAGGAAACGTAGCTAAGGCCGAAGGTTTACCACCTTCGGTCTTTAAAAAAACCGACATGACAGTTGGTTTCATATTTATTGCCAAAATGCACACTGTTCATGCCGGATGCGGCGTAAACGCCTTATCCGGCCTACACAATCTTGCAAAATCAATATATTGCACGCTCTTCGTAGGCCTGATAAGCGTAGCGCATCAGGCAATCTAACACCTGTCATCACCCCGCAAACTGCCTGAACAGCGCCTTACCCTTAACCAGTCTCGCGCCCAGCCAGCCGCCGAAAAGCGACAGCAGCAGCGCACCGCTGCACGGCAGAACAATCCACAATCGCCAGTCTGGCTCCCACGGGAAATCAAACACTTTCGCCTGCAACACTGCCAGTGCCGTTTCCGCACCAATTGCGGCCACCAGGCCGGAAACAAACCCAAGCATGGCGAACTCACACCACAATGTCGTGCGCAGCAGTTTTTTCCCCGCACCGAGTGTGCGCCATACCACCAGCTCCTGATGACGCTGGCGCATTCCCACCTGCACCTGTGCCAGCAACAGCAACATACCGCAGGCAGTGACCAGCACCACCATCACCTCCAGCGCCCGACTTACCTGCTCCAGCACCTGACCGACCTGTTTTAAAATCGCGCCAATATCTAACAGGCTAATGGTCGGGAACTGGCGGTTGAGTTGCGTCAACATGCCGTTGCCATTCTCCCAGCGGAAACTGGTAAGCCAGCTCTGCGGTTGCCCGTCTAATGCCCCTTCCGGGAAAATAAAATAGAAATTAGGCCGCAGACTTTCCCAGTCCACTTTGCGCAGGCTGGTCACTTTAGCGCGGAACTCCTGGGTATCGCCCATAAAAGTCACGGTATCACCGAGGGCAACGTTTAAGCGTTTCGCCAGCCCCTCTTCCATCGACACTTCATCGGCTTTTGGCGGCCAGTTACCGGCGACAATCGGATTATGATCGGGCCGCGTATTTTGCCAGGTAAGATTGAGTTCGCGATTAAGCGCCTCATCTTCATTACCTTCTGTCGGCTTATCGTTAATCGCCGTCAGCCGCGCCCGCACTACCGGATAAAATGATTCCGGGACTATATGATGTTCCGCGAGGAACGCTTTTAGCGGTGCTACCTGTTCTGTGGCGATGTTAATTAAAAAGTAGTTCGGGCTTTCTGGCGGTAGCTGCTGCTGCCAGCGGTCGAGCAGATCGCCACGCAATACCAGCAACAGCGCCAGCAGCATAAAGGAGAGCGAAAATGCCGAAAGCTGACTTAACGTTGACCACGGCTGACGTAACAGGCGGCTAACCGCCAGGCGCAGAGGCAGCGATTTCAGCGTCATGCGGCGAAGTACATTCAGCAGCATCCAGCCCAGCACACCGCACAGCAAAGCCAGTACTACCGCGCCCGCCAGCACCGCCCAAAGCAGCATGCTGCCACCCATTAATCCGGCGAGCAGCAGCACAACCACCACACTGACAATCGGCAGATAAAACTTCAGCGGCCAGACGTTCGCTACCACATCATTACGTAATACGCGTAAAGGCTGCGTTGCCAGCAACAAGCGATATGGTCGTAGCCCCACCAGCAGCGAGATGACCGTCATGGTGCCAAGCGCCCACAGCCACGGCCAGAGGCTGGCTGGCGGTAGTGCAGCAGGCAGAACGGGCTTGAGCAGCACCATCAACACGTTTTCGAACAACAGACCTATGGCCCCACCGGTAACGGCTGAAAGCGTCAGCACCATCAACCACTGACCGACGATTAGCTTACGCAGTTGCGCTCGCCCTGCCCCCAGCGTTTTGAGGATCGCCACCAGATCGTAGCGACTGCGACAGTAATGATTCATCGCTACCGCCACCGCTGCCACTGCCAGCAGCAAGGTCAGAAGCGCCGAAAGCAGCAGGAACTGTTGCGAGCGTTCCATCGATCGCCCCAGCGCGCCTTCGTCCTGTTCCAGACCGTACCAGCGTTGTTCGGGTTTAAGCTGAGGTAACAACCATTTCTCATAGCCGTCGAGCTGGTTCTCGTTGCCGCCGAATTTATAACGCCAGGTGACCCGACTCCCCGGCTGCACGGCTCCGGTTTTATCGACATCCGCCAGATTCATCATCAGACGCGGAGCCATCTGGAAGGGGTTAAAACCGGAATCCGGTTCCTGAATCACTTCTCCGGCAATCCGCAAGGTGGCATCGCCCACGTCAATGGTGTCGCCCGTTTTCAGGTTAAGCAGTGCCATCAGGCGTGGGGCCAGCAATACGCTGCCCGCCTGCGGTTTCAGGCCAGGGGGATTAGTTTGCAGATCGCCATACATCGGGTAGATATCATCCACCGCTTTGACGTTCGCCAGCTGCGGTGTGTCGCCTGCAAAGGTCATTGTGGCGAAAGTCAGCTGCTTGCCGACTTTCAGGCCGCGCTTTTGCGCTTCCTCCAGCAACGCTTGCGGCACTTCGCGTGAACTGCGCAACGCCCGATCGCCCGCCATAAACTCACGGCTTTGCTGGCTTAAGCCCTTCTCCATGCGATCGCTGATATTGCCCAGCGCCAGCACGCAGGCCACCGCCAGGCTTAGCGCCAGCCAGACAATTAATAGCGACGGCGAACGCCATTCGCGCCAGAACCAACGTGCAATCATGCTTCCTCCTGCAACTGCCCGTTCACCAGCCGTAAGCAGCGGTCGCAGCGTGCCGCCAGTTGCAGGTCGTGGGTCACCATAATCAACGTGGTGCCATGTTCACGGTTGAGGGAAAACAGCAGGTCGGCAATTTTATCGCCCGTCTGGCGGTCAAGGTTGCCGGTGGGTTCGTCGGCAAACAGCACATCAGGTCGACCATTAAAGGCTCGTGCCAGCGCCACTCGTTGCTGTTCACCGCCGGAAAGCTGTGCCGGAAGATGATCCAGACGTTTACCCAGCCCTAACTGTTCGAGCAACGCTTTCGCCCCGTTACGACTTTCCGCGCTACTCTCACCGCGCAGCAGAGCCGGAAGCTCGACGTTTTCCAGCGCGTTAAGGGTAGGAATTAACATAAATGACTGAAAAACAAAGCCGACGTGCTTCGCGCGCAACTTTGCCCGCGCTTCTTCGTCCATATTATGTAGCGGTTGTCCCACCAGACTCACTTCGCCACTGCTGCCGTCATCAAGCCCGGCGAGGATCGCCAGCAAGGTTGACTTACCCGATCCCGACTCGCCCACCAGTGCGATGGTCTCGCCACGTTTGACAACCAGCTCAACTCCGGTGAGGATGGAGAGTTCATGCTCCCCCTGACCGACGGACTTATTAAGATGATGAACTTCAACAATGTTTTCCGCTGGCATTTGCCCTTCCTGTTCCTGGTCCTGTTAACCTTCCGTGCCGCCGCAGCGGACACGTTATTGATTCTGGGTGATAGCCTGAGCGCCGGGTATCGAATGTCTGCCAGCGCGGCCTGGCCTGCCTTGTTGAATGATAAGTGGCAGAGTAAAACGTCGGTAGTTAATGCCAGCATCAGCGGCGACACCTCGCAACAAGGACTGGCGCGCCTTCCGGCTCTGCTGAAACAGCATCAGCCGCGTTGGGTGCTGGTTGAACTGGGCGGCAATGACGGTTTACGTGGTTTTCAGCCACAGCAAACCGAGCAAACGCTGCGCCAGATTTTGCAGGATGTCAAAGCCGCCAACGCTGAACCATTGTTAATGCAAATACGTCTGCCTGCAAACTATGGTCGCCGTTATAATGAAGCCTTTAGCGCCATTTACCCCAAACTCGCCAAAGAGTTTGATGTTCCGCTGCTGCCCTTTTTTATGGAAGAGGTCTACCTCAAGCCACAATGGATGCAGGATGACGGTATTCATCCCAACCGCGACGCCCAGCCGTTTATTGCCGACTGGATGGCGAAGCAGTTGCAGCCTTTAGTAAATCATGACTCATAAAGCAACGGAGATCCTGACAGGTAAAGTTATGCAAAAATCGGTCTTAATTACCGGATGTTCCAGTGGAATTGGCCTGGAAAGCGCGCTCGAATTAAAACGCCAGGGTTTTCATGTGCTGGCAGGTTGCCGAAAACCGGATGATGTTGAGCGTATGAACAACATGGGATTTACCGGCGTGTTGATCGATCTGGATTCACCAGAAAGTGTTGATCGCGCAGCAGACGAGGTGATCGCCCTGACCGATAATTGTCTGTATGGGATCTTTAACAATGCCGGATTCGGCATGTATGGCCCCCTTTCCACCATCAGCCGTGCGCAGATGGAACAGCAGTTTTCCGCCAACTTTTTCGGCGCACACCAGCTCACCATGCGCCTGTTACCCGCGATGTTACCGCACGGTGAAGGGCGTATTGTGATGACATCATCGGTGATGGGATTAATCTCCACGCCGGGTCGTGGCGCTTACGCGGCCAGTAAATATGCGCTGGAGGCGTGGTCAGACGCGCTGCGCATGGAGCTACGCCACAGCGGAATTAAAGTCAGCCTGATCGAACCCGGTCCCATTCGTACTCGCTTCACCGACAACGTCAACCAGACGCAAAGTGATAAACCAGTCGAAAATCCCGGCATCGCCGCCCGCTTTACGTTGGGACCGGAAGCGGTGGTGGACAAAGTACGCCATGCTTTTATTAGCGAGAAGCCGAAGATGCGCTATCCGGTAACGCTGGTGACCTGGGCAGTAATGGTGCTTAAGCGCCTGCTGCCGGGGCGCGTGATGGACAAAATATTGCAGGGGTGAGTTGAAGCGCGCGCTTAAGCCCCCATGTCAAAGAAAATATCGACAACAGAGAGCGACTCCATGTCCGTAGAAAATATTGTCAACATTAACGAATCTAACCTGCAACAGGTTCTTGAACAGTCGATGACCACTCCGGTGCTGTTCTATTTTTGGTCTGAACGTAGCCAGCACTGTTTGCAGTTAACCCCGATCCTGGAAAGCCTCGCGGCGCAGTACAACGGGCAATTTATTCTGGCGAAGCTGGACTGCGACGCGGAGCAGATGATTGCCGCCCAGTTTGGTCTGCGCGCGATTCCGACCGTGTATCTGTTCCAGAACGGGCAAGCGGTAGATGGCTTCCAGGGGCCGCAACCGGAAGAGGCGATCCGCGCCCTGCTGGATAAAGTGCTGCCGCGCGAAGAAGAGCTGAAAGCGCAGCAGGCGATGCAACTGATGCAGGAAAGCAATTACACCGATGCCCTGCCATTGCTGAAAGACGCCTGGCAGTTGTCGAATCAGAACGGGGAGATCGGCCTGCTGCTGGCAGAAACGCTGATTGCGCTGAACCGTTCTGAAGATGCGGAAGCGGTGCTGAAAACCATTCCGTTGCAGGATCAGGACACCCGCTACCAGGGGCTGGTGGCGCAAATCGAACTGCTGAAGCAGGCGGCTGATACTCCGGAAATTCAACAGTTGCAACAGCAGGTGGCGGAGAATCCAGAAGATGCCGCACTGGCGACGCAACTGGCGCTGCAACTGCATCAGGTTGGGCGCAATGAAGAGGCGCTGGAGTTGCTGTTCGGGCATCTGCGTAAAGATCTCACCGCCGCAGACGGTCAGACGCGTAAAACGTTCCAGGAGATCCTCGCTGCGCTGGGTACGGGTGATGCACTGGCGTCGAAGTATCGCCGCCAGCTGTATGCATTGTTGTATTGATATTCCGTTGATCGGCACATGAACCACAACGCCGGATGCGATGCTGCGCATCCGGCATCGCATCATTTCTTCTTCAATTGCGTCACCACCAACTGGTGGCGCGAATTATAAAACTTACGATAGGTTAAATAGCAGGCAATAATGGTCGACAAGCTGGCGGTTGAGAGCAGCATAAAGGTCACCATAATCTGATATTTAATCGCCTTCACCGGATCAATCCCGGCAAATATCAGCCCGGACATCATTCCTGGTAAACTCACTAAGCCAACCGTTTTTGCTGAATCGACCGTCGGAATTAAAGCCGCGCGAATACTGTCGCGAATCAATATCGCTGAAGCCTGCTTCGGCGTCGCACCAAGACTCAGTTTCTCCTGAATCTGTTGCTGTTCGCTAATGACCCGTTGCCCTAAATTGTTGTAACACAACCCCACCGCTACCATGGCGTTACCGGCAATCATCCCGGCGATAGGGATCACCTGCATCGGGATAAATTCAATCGACCCTGAGAGAATCAGCACCGCCAGGGTAATTCCCGCCCCGACCGTAATGGCAATAAACGATGAGATAAAAGCTTTAGCAATATATTTACTGCGTTTTTGCGCGTTCCACGCCGCATTAAAGCAGATAAATAACACCATCAATAATGTCAGGCTGGCATCATCCACGCTGAAAATATACTTCAGCACATAGCCGACAATAATCAGCTGAATTATCGCTCGCCCGACGCTCCAGAGAATATCTTTCTCCAGCGCCAGTTTTTCTTTATGGCTAATTAAGATTGCCACCACCACCAGCATTAATGCCAGTGCTAATGATTCGTTAGTAATATTATGCGAGTTCATAGCGTGCTTCCTGCATTTCTCCGGCATGCGGTTGCAGTGTAATCACTTTATCCGCATGATTAATTTCGTCTTTATCGTGTGTCACCCACAGCACGGCAATATTTTGCTCGCGCACATAACGATGGATCATCTCATTGACGTTATGTTTATTACTTTCATCCAGCGCACTGGTTATTTCATCCAGCAATAAAACCTTCGGCATAAATTGCAGGTTACGAATCAATGAGATGCGTTGTTTTTCACCACCAGATAGCTCGGCGATATTCTTCGTCAAAATGCTGTCCGGCAAGGCGAAGCGTTCGAGAAAATCGAGAAAAATGGCTGGGTCAGGCTGCCGGTTACGGATCTGCCAGGGAAAGATCAGATTATCGTATACCGTATCGCCAAACAGCGTCGGTGTCTGGGCGCAGTAAGAGACTTGTTGGCGGTAGATTTCTGGCTTTAGTGTGCTGACATCCTCACCTTCAAACAGTAACGTTCCGCTGGTTGGGCTGATCAATGAAGCAACTATTTTTAGCAGCGTACTTTTGCCACAACCAGAAGGACCGGTAATTAACTTAAATTCGCCAGCACGCAGCGAAAAATTGATGTTATTAAGAATCTTCGCATCACCCGCCAGATATCCTACGTTTTGTAGCTGAAGCAAAGGACTATTTTCCTGCATCGCTGTTCCCTTTTTCTGATTTTTACTAAAAACAGTTTATCCTTCGCAGGAATAAGGGGGAACTCTCTTTCAGTAATCAGGTATAATTTGTTTAATCAAGCAGCAATTTTGCTGATTATGGACGGTACAACAGGAGGTTTTTCCGATGCTTATCTTTATCCCGATTCTCATTTTTGTCGCGCTGGTCATTGTCGGCGCGGGTGTCAAAATCGTACCGCAGGGCTATCAGTGGACAGTAGAACGCTTTGGTCGCTATACCAAAACGTTACAGCCGGGGCTCAGTCTGGTGGTGCCGTTTATGGATCGCATTGGTCGCAAGATCAATATGATGGAGCAAGTGCTCGATATCCCTTCCCAGGAAGTTATCTCGAAAGATAACGCCAACGTTACCATCGACGCCGTGTGCTTTATTCAGGTGATTGACGCGCCGCGCGCGGCTTATGAAGTCAGCAATCTGGAGCTGGCGATCATCAACCTGACCATGACTAACATCCGTACCGTGCTGGGTTCAATGGAACTTGACGAAATGCTCTCTCAGCGCGACAGCATCAACTCACGCCTGCTGCGTATTGTCGATGAAGCCACCAACCCGTGGGGGATTAAAGTCACCCGTATTGAAATTCGCGACGTGCGCCCACCGGCAGAGCTTATCTCTTCAATGAACGCGCAGATGAAAGCGGAACGTACCAAACGCGCTTACATTCTTGAAGCGGAAGGGATCCGTCAGGCGGAAATCCTCAAAGCCGAAGGTGAAAAACAGTCGCAAATCCTGAAAGCGGAAGGCGAACGTCAGTCGGCGTTTTTACAGGCTGAAGCGCGTGAACGTTCCGCCGAAGCAGAAGCCCGCGCCACCAAAATGGTGTCTGAAGCTATCGCCTCCGGTGATATTCAGGCGGTGAACTACTTCGTAGCGCAGAAATACACCGAAGCGTTACAGCAGATCGGTTCCTCCAGTAACAGCAAAGTAGTGATGATGCCATTAGAGGCCAGCAGCCTGATGGGGTCGATTGCCGGGATTGCCGAGCTGGTGAAAGACAGCGCCAACAAACGGACTCAGCCATGATGGAGTTAATGGTCGTTCATCCACATATTTTCTGGCTCAGTCTCGGCGGTTTGCTGCTGGCAGCCGAGATGCTGGGCGGAAATGGTTATTTGTTGTGGAGCGGCGTGGCAGCGGTGATTACCGGCCTGGTGGTCTGGCTGGTGCCGCTGGGTTGGGAGTGGCAAGGGGTAATGTTTGCCATCCTGACGCTGCTCGCCGCCTGGCTGTGGTGGAAATGGTTGTCGCGGCGGGTGCGCGAACAAAAGCACAGCGATAGTCATTTAAACCAGCGCGGGCAGCAGCTGATTGGCCGACGTTTTGTGCTGGAATCTCCGCTGGTCAACGGGCGCGGTCATATGCGCGTCGGTGACAGTTCATGGCCTGTCAGCGCCAGCGAGGATCTCGGTGCAGGTACGCATGTTGAAGTCATTGCGATAGAAGGGATAACCCTACATATCCGAGCCGTCTCGTCTTAATCACCCTGCCCGATGATGACAGCAGCCGGAGAGATTTTCGATAATCGGGCAGTCGGCGCTGTCATCGCCAGGGCAGGCATTCGCCAGTGCCAGCAGCTGGTCGCGCATGGATTGCAGCTCCTCAATGTGTCGTTCGATCTCCGCCACCTTCTCCAGCGTGCGCCGTTTGACGTCGGCGCTGTGCCGCTGCGGGTCGTTAAACAGATTCACCAGCTCGCCGCTCTCTTCCAGGTTAAAGCCCACCTGCCGTGCCTGGCGCAGTAAGGTCAGTTCGTTGAGATGCTGCTGCGTGTAGGTGCGATAACCGTTTTCGCTGCGCATCGGCGGCGTCACCAGCCCCTTCTCTTCATAGAAGCGAATGGCTTTGCTGGTCAGGCCGGTAATTTTTGCTACATCGCTGATGTTCATCGTTCGCGCAACGCCTCCTGTGCTTTGTTAAAGGGTTTCAACAGATATTCAAGCACGTTTTTTTGCCAGTGCGAATATCGACCGCCACCACAATAATACAGGAAGTACTGCGCACAGAGAGATGTTATACGGTTTTATTGCGCTTCATGACCATTGCCACAATAAGGCTGAGTAAGAGTGAGCCAATAATCCATATCAACGCACGGCTACCCTGGGACCACAGACTGTAGATAAAGCCAACGATCACCAACAACATCACCAACGTACCAACGATAAGAATCGGCAACGAGGCGTGAATATCATGACGCAGGCGGATCGCCACCACAAACACCGCCAGGTAGCAAATCAAAAAGGTGGCGCTGGCAACGCTGGCGAGTGAGCCTAAATTCAGTGCCGCCGTCATCAGCATAATCAACACCACGACAATAATGTTGCCCCAGGTACTCTGCCGCCACAGGGATTTATTCATTAGCTTCGGCAGTTCGCGTTCGCTGCCCATGTTGTCCATGATGTTAAACACGGCGAACAGGTTCGCGTTAATGGCTGAAGCCGTCGCCAGTAAAGCGCCGATGACGACGATCACATAACCCACATGCCCGAGCAGCGGAGAAGCAGCCTGCGCTACGGCGGTATCGGCATATTTTTCTAACTCTAATGCCGATACATCGCTAAGCAAAACCAGTGCCAGCGAGATATAAAGCAACGTGGTAACGCCAATCGCCACCAGAAACGCCCGTGGCATAATGACCTGCGGATCTTTCACTTTATCCGCCGCGTTCGCCATCATGCCAAAGCCCGCATAGGCAAGGAAAGTTATCCCAATACAGGAGAAGAACGCACCGGAGCTGGGGGGCGCAGAGACGGAAATATGCGCCGGTTGCAGCGACCAGACACCGGCAATAATCAGCAATAACAGGATCATCATTTTAATGCCGACGAGGATCACTTCCAGCCGCCCTACCGCATGGTTGCTTAAGGAGTTGAAAAGCGTCATCACCGCAATGATCCCCAACGCGTAGAGCAAAATAAGGTGCTCCTCCTGGCTGCCTTCATGCAAAAACTGCACGGCATAAGCGCCAAAAGCACGGGCGACCATGGCGATGCTCACCGCCAGCGTCAACAGGTACAGTAACGAGAGCGCCAGCGAAAAGACGCCGTTGCCTAATCCGCGACGAAAGAAGTCGATAATGCCGCCATTGCTGGGATAGCTCGCCCCCAGACGCGCATAGGCATAACCGGAAAACATCGCCACAATACCGCCAAAAGCAAAGGCGACCCAGGTCGAGGCTTCCATTAGCAATGCAGCCTGCCCCAGCAGCGCGAAGATCCCCGCCCCCACCATTGCCCCAATGCCGATGGAAACGACGTTCCATAGACCGAGAGGTTTGTTACCGTTATTACCTTCCGTGTTCATCATGATCAGCCCTTAAACACGTTATAGCCGAGTTGGTTAGCGACCGATGCCACCATTTTTTGACCGCGAACACTGTTGCCTTCTTCGTCCAGCGGTGGTGAGAACGCGGCAATTCCCATCACGCCAGGGACGACCGCCAGAATACCGCCACCTACACCGCTTTTGCCCGGTAAACCAACGCGATACGCCCAGTCACCGGAGCGACCATACAGCCCTTCCATCATCATTTCGGCCAGAATGTACGGCACGTTGTCGGCCTGAAGAACGCGTTTATGCGTCAGCGGATTCACACCACCCGCCGCCAGCGTCGCGCCAAGCGTTGCCAGTTCAACAGTATTGATGAGCGTGGAGCACTGACGGGTGTACACGTCACAGGCTTCCATTGCATCACAATAGAGATATCCGGCGGAGTACAGCAGCCAGGCAATGGCCCGGTTATGGAAGTTGGTTGTTTGTTCCGACTGGTTGACTTCATCAGAGAGCGCTACCTGCTCACCAGCCAGTTGCTGTTGGATATGTAAAATTCGCTGCCAGCGTTGTTCAATATTTTCAGCGTTAATCAGGCTGGTGGTGGCAATAGCGCCAGCATTTACCAGTGGCGACAGTGGTTTGCCGCCATGCAACTCTAAGGCGATAACTGAGTTAAAGGGCAATCCGGTCGGGTCAGCGCCAATTTTGTCCTGTACCGCCTGCGGGCCGACATCTTCTAACGCAAGGGCTAACGTACAGACTTTCGAGATGGATTCCAGCGCAAAGCGGTAATCACTATCACCCGCGCGATAGATGTTGCCATCGCAGGTCACAATAGCCACTGCTGCCAGTTGACCAGGTACATTCGCCAGAAAGGGAATGTAGTCGGCATTTTGTCCGCCGTTAAGTGAGTGAAATTGGGTGTAAGCCTGATCCACTGCCTGCTGTAATTTGTTTGCATCTAACATCTTTTGTTAACTCCTTTTTATAGATGCGGGAGGTAATTCCTCACCCCGGTGCCGATTTTCAGGCATCCTGATTTAACTTAGCACCCGCAACTTAACTACAGGAAAACAAAGAGATAAATGTCTAATCCTGATGCAAATTGAGCCAATTTTTTAATCTTTACGGACTTTTACTCGCCTGGTTTATTAATTTCTTGACCTTCCCCTTGCTGGAAGGTTTAACCTTTATCACAGCCAGTCAAAACTGTCTTAAAGGAGTGTTTTATGTCACAAACTATCGACCTGACCCTGGACGGCCTGTCCTGCGGTCACTGCGTTAAACGCGTGAAAGAAAGTCTTGAACAGCGCCCGGATGTTGAGCAGGCGGATGTGTCTATCACTGAAGCGCACGTTACCGGGACTGCCAGTGCAGAACAGCTGATCGAAACCATCAAACAAGCGGGTTATGACGCATCTGTAAGCCACCCAAAGGCTAAACCGCTGGCGGAGTCATCAATCCCGTCGGAAGCACTGACAGCGGTTTCTGAGGCGCTTCCGGCAGCGACCGCCGATGACGATGACAGCCAGCAGTTGCTGCTGAGCGGCATGAGCTGCGCCAGCTGTGTCACCCGCGTACAAAATGCGCTGCAAAGCGTACCGGGCGTCACTCAGGCACGGGTAAACCTGGCGGAGCGTACTGCGCTGGTGATGGGCAGTGCCTCCCCACAAGATTTAGTGCAGGCGGTGGAAAAAGCGGGCTACGGTGCGGAAGCGATTGAAGATGACGCTAAACGCCGCGAGCGCCAGCAAGAAACCGCCGTAGCTACGATGAAGCGCTTCCGCTGGCAGGCAATTGTTGCACTGGCTGTGGGTATCCCGGTAATGGTCTGGGGGATGATCGGCGATAACATGATGGTCACCGCTGACAACCGCAGCTTGTGGTTAGTTATCGGCCTGATAACCCTGGCAGTGATGGTTTTCGCCGGCGGCCATTTTTACCGCAGTGCATGGAAAAGCCTGCTGAACGGTGCAGCGACGATGGATACGCTGGTGGCGCTGGGAACGGGTGTGGCGTGGCTCTATTCGATGAGCGTCAACCTGTGGCCGCAGTGGTTCCCGATGGAAGCGCGGCATCTTTACTATGAAGCCAGTGCGATGATTATCGGTCTGATTAATCTCGGCCATATGCTGGAAGCGCGCGCACGTCAGCGTTCTTCTAAGGCGCTGGAGAAATTACTCGATTTAACCCCACCGACGGCGCGAGTGGTCACCGCAGAGGGTGAAAAAAGCGTGCCGCTGGCGGAAGTTCAGCCAGGGATGTTACTGCGCCTGACGACCGGCGATCGCGTGCCGGTAGATGGCGAGATTACCCAGGGCGAAGCATGGCTGGATGAAGCGATGCTGACGGGCGAACCAATCCCACAGCAAAAAGGCGAAGGCGAAAGCGTCCATGCCGGGACAGTGGTACAGGACGGCAGTGTGCTGTTTCGTGCCAGTGCGGTTGGCAGCCATACCACGCTGTCACGGATCATTCGCATGGTGCGCCAGGCCCAGAGCAGCAAGCCAGAAATCGGTCAGCTGGCGGATAAAATCTCAGCCGTATTTGTACCTGTGGTGGTGGTGATTGCGCTGGTCAGTGCGGCAATCTGGTACTTCTTTGGTCCGGCACCGCAAATTGTTTATACCCTGGTGATTGCCACCACGGTACTGATTATCGCCTGTCCGTGTGCGCTGGGGCTGGCGACGCCGATGTCGATTATTTCCGGCGTCGGGCGGGCGGCTGAGTTTGGCGTGCTGGTGCGGGACGCCGACGCGCTGCAACGCGCCAGTACACTCGATACCGTCGTGTTCGATAAAACCGGGACGCTGACCGAAGGGAAGCCGCAGGTTGTCGCAGTGAAAACGTTTGCTGATGTTGATGAAGCGCAGGCATTGCGTCTGGCGGCGGCACTGGAGCAAGGTTCCAGCCATCCGCTGGCACGGGCGATCCTCGATAAAGCAGGTGATATGCAGCTGCCGCAGGTCAACGGTTTCCGCACATTGCGCGGGCTGGGCGTGAGCGGTGAAGCTGAAGGTCATGCGTTATTGCTGGGCAATCAGGCGCTGTTAAATGAGCAACAGGTTGGTACCAAAGCTATCGAAGCGGAGATTACTGCTCAGGCATCGCAAGGGGCAACGCCTGTGCTGCTGGCGGTTGACGGGAAAGCGGTAGCCCTGCTGGCAGTACGCGATCCATTGCGTAGTGATAGCGTGGCGGCGCTGCAACGCCTGCATAAAGCGGGATATCGTCTGGTGATGTTGACCGGGGATAACCCAACCACCGCCAATGCGATCGCCAAAGAAGCAGGGATTGATGAAGTGATCGCCGGGGTGCTGCCGGACGGTAAAGCCGAAGCGATTAAACGCCTGCAAAGTGAAGGACGTCAGGTGGCAATGGTGGGCGACGGCATTAACGATGCGCCAGCGCTGGCCCAGGCGGATGTCGGCATTGCAATGGGCGGCGGCAGTGATGTTGCCATTGAAACCGCGGCGATTACCCTGATGCGCCATAGCCTGATGGGCGTTGCGGATGCGCTCGCTATTTCCCGCGCAACGCTGCGCAACATGAAGCAGAACCTGCTCGGTGCGTTTATCTACAACAGTATCGGTATTCCGGTCGCCGCCGGTATTTTGTGGCCGTTCACTGGAACACTGCTTAACCCGGTAGTTGCCGGAGCGGCAATGGCGCTCTCGTCGATTACCGTAGTGAGTAACGCCAACCGGTTGCTGCGGTTTAAACCGAAGGAATAAGTACATCATTGCGGATGCGCTGCTTTAGGGTGGCGCATTTGGCATCGACGCATGACTGCCGGATGCGGCGTAAACGCCTTATCCGGCCTACGGTTCAGGCACAGGTTTGTAGGCCTGATAAGACGCGTAAGCGTCGCATCAGGCAATGGTGCTCGGATGCCGGATGCGGCGTAAACGCCTTATCCGGCCTACGGTTCAGGCACAGGTTTGTAGACCTGATAAGACGCGTAAGCGTCGCATCAGGCAATGGTGCTCGGATGCCGGATGCAGCGTAAACGCCTTATCCGGCCTACGGTTCAGGCACAGGTTTGTAGGCCTGATAAGACGCGTAAGCGTCGCATCAGGCAATGGTGCTCGGATGCCGGATGCAGCGTAAACGCCTTCTCCGGCCTACGGTTCAGGCACAGGTTTGTAGGCCTGATAAGACGCGTAAGCGTCGCATCAGGCAATGGTGCTCGGATGCCGGATGCGGCGTGAACGCCTTATCCGGCATCCGAGATGAAGCGATGTTTTGGCCTTACGCGACCTTTTTTGTACGCTCTTCACGGCGTGCTAAATATTCAGCCACTGTTTCAATCCGTCCCAATTCTTCCTGGGTGCGCATGTTGTTTTCAACTTCCCAAAGATCAACCGCCGCCTGGAGGTTTAGCCAAAAATCGACTGTGGTATCAAAAACTTTCGCCAGACGAAATGCCATCTCAGTAGTGAGTTTACGATTGTTATTGATCAGTGCACTGACGCTATTACGATGAACATGCAGCAACTCTGCTAACTCATTGATTTTCAAATCGAGCGGTTCCAGATATTCATAGAGAAGAATATCTCCGGGTGTCGTCGGTTTTCTTGTTGCCTGTTTCATAGTTTTTAACTGTTGCTTCCCTGTGAATAGCGATACAAGAACATACTGAATCATACAAACACATTAAACAAGTCCCCAACTCCATTTGCGCCATCCCTCCCCGCGCGCTAGCATGATATTTCACAAAGGGAGGTCGTATGGATCTGTTGTACCGGGTAAAAACGCTTTGGGCCGCGCTGCGCGGTAATCATTACACCTGGCCTGCCATCGATATCACCCTTCCCGGCAATCGCCATTTTCATCTGATTGGCAGTATTCATATGGGTAGCCACGATATGGCTCCCCTGCCCACCCGTTTGCTCAAAAAGCTCAAAAACGCCGATGCGCTGATCGTCGAGGCGGATGTTTCCACCAGCGATACGCCTTTTGCTAATTTGCCTACTTGCGAGGCGCTGGAAGAGCGCATTAACGAGGAGCAACTCCAAAATCTGCAGCACATTAGCCAGGAGATGGGCATTTCTCCGTCGCTCTTTTCTACTCAACCGCTGTGGCAAATCGCGATGGTTCTTCAGGCGACGCAGGCACAAAAACTGGGGCTGCGGGCAGAATACGGTATCGATTACCAGTTATTGCAGGCGGCGAAGCAACAACATAAACCCGTGATTGAACTGGAAGGGGCTGAAAACCAGATTACCATGTTGCTCCAGCTCCCTGACAAAGGACTGGCGCTGCTGGACGATACGCTGACCCACTGGCATACCAACGCACGGTTGCTGCAACAAATGATGAGCTGGTGGCTGAATGCACCTCCGCAAAATAATGATATAACGCTGCCCAATACGTTCAGTCAGTCGCTGTACGATGTGCTGATGCATCAGCGAAATCTCGCCTGGCGGGATAAATTACGCGCCATGCCGCCGGGGCGATATGTGGTCGCGGTCGGTGCACTACACCTGTATGGAGAAGGGAATTTGCCGCAAATGTTGCGCTAAAAAAATGGCCAATATCGCTATTGGCCCGTCAAAGAGGAATTTCATTTTTTTATTATTATGCCGTCACTTTAAGCGACGGTGTAACTCGATTGTCGCTCAATCTCACCATCCTGCCAATACTCTTAGGCAAGATGACTCTTTTTTTTGGACCGCCATCAGGCGTATGCTTGCTTCGTTTTTTTGTTTAAGGCAGGAAAATTACCATGACACCCGCAGTTAAATTACTCGAAAAAAACAAGATTTCGTTTCAAATCCATACCTACGAGCACGATCCGGCTGAAACCAATTTTGGCGATGAAGTCGTCAAAAAATTAGGTTTGAATCCGGATCAGGTCTACAAAACGCTGCTGGTGGCAGTGAACGGTGATATGAAACACCTTGCCGTGGCCGTTACGCCGGTCGCAGGTCAACTGGATCTTAAAAAAGTAGCAAAAGCGCTGGGTGCCAAGAAAGTTGAGATGGCCGATCCGATGGTCGCGCAGCGTTCGACGGGATACCTGGTTGGGGGGATTAGCCCACTGGGGCAGAAAAAACGTCTGCCAACGATTATCGACGCCCCCGCACAAGAATTTGCCACTATTTATGTTTCCGGCGGCAAGCGCGGACTGGATATCGAACTGACGGCAGGCGATCTGGCAAAGATCCTCGATGCCAAATTTGCTGATATCGCCCGCCGCGATTAAGCATTGTGCCGGATGCAAACATCCGGCACTTTCGGATTACTGCCAGCTCACCTCACCTTTCGGTTCATAAACACTCACATCCAGCGGCGAGCTTTTCTGGATATACGCTTTCAGCACTTCGGCATCAATAAAGCCGGTATTCACATAGCCCGGTTTGTTATCAAGGCGCGGATATCCATCACCGCCGGTGGCATTGAAGTTTAATGTCGCCATACGGTAAGTTTTCGCCGGATCGACCGGTTCGCCTTTGATTTTAAGGTCGTTCAGTTTGCCGTCTTTCGCCACAAAGCTAACGTTGGCAAATTGCGGGTAGGCACCTGAATCTGGCTTCATCTGCGCGACGGCGGTCAGGTAATCAATCACCTCTTTACCGGTCATGTCGGCATACACCACCACATTGCCGAATGGCTGCACTTTCAGCACGTTTTTATAGCTGATATCGCCTGCTTCGATAGAATCACGAATTCCGCCTCCGCTCATCACCGCAAAGTCGGCACCAGTGCGATCCATTTGGGCTGCCAGAATCAACCGCCCCATATTGGTCTGTACAAAACGCACTTTGCCACGATCGCCTTCCAGACGACCATTGGTTTCGCCTATTTTCACTTCCAGCTGCGCTTTGCCTTTGTTCTGGAACGGTGATAACAGCGAGATCATTTGCTGGTTTTCAGCGATTTCAGGAGTGTAAAGCACGCGCTCGCTTTTCCCGTCTTCCCAGGTCACTTTCTTCTTCAGGTTCACCGGAATCAGCTGGTAGTTAACCATTTTCATTTCGCCATTACGAAACTCAAAATCAGCCCGTCCCACGTATTTGCCCCACTCATGCGCCTGCACAATCCAGATGCCGTTTTGTTGATCTGGTTTGCATGGCGTACCCGGCACGTAATCGACCTGTTTTTTGTTTTCTGCCGCCATGCAGACCGGATCTTGCGAGTGACCACCGACGATCATCGCCAGCGATCCGGCAGGCAGCGCGCGTGCCATCTCCACATCGCCCGGTGCGTTAGAGCCGTGCTCACCATTATCGTAATGCCCCATATGGGTCGCCGCGATAATAATGTCTGGCTTTTCTGTCTGTTGCAGCTCCTGAATCACCAGCTTCGCTTCATCGGCGGGCTTACGAAATTCGATATCAGTGAAGTATTCCGGGTTACCAATTTTTGCTGTGTCATCGGTTGTCAGCCCAATAACGGCAATTTTCAGATCCTGACGCTTAAACAGCGCCCACGGTTTAAACAGGCGCTCGCCAGTACTTTTCTGGTAGATATTCGCGGAAAGCAACGGGAACTTGGCCCACTTTTCCTGCTGGCGTAATACGGTGAGCGGATTATCAAATTCATGATTACCGATCGCCATCGAGTCATAGCCCACCAGATTCATACCGCGAAAATCAGGTTCGGCATCCTGTAAGTCAGACTCGGGCACGCCAGTGTTAATGTCGCCACCGGAAAGTAGCAGCACGCTACCGCCTTCAGCCGCAACCTCTTTGCGGATACCATCCACCAGCGTTTTTTGCGCCGCCAGACCATATTCGCCATATTCATTGCGCCAAAAATGCCCATGATGATCATTGGTATGCAGAACTGTAATTTTGTAGGTTTTATCCTGCTCATACGCCAGAGCAGTTTCACTCGCCAGTGTAAATGTGGTTAACAGCGCTAACGCCACGCCCCGCTGCAATAATTTCATACTTCTCTCCCTGACCTGATTTCAACGTGTTGAAAAATAGTATGACGCGACATCATAGACAAGTCTGCGTCCGGTGAAGATAAATCTGCATCCAGATTAGAAATTCTGTATTCGGCGTTGAGACTTCCTTCAGACGACGCATACAGGTATGTTAGTCGGGTAATAATCACAAATAAGATCATTCTTTACATCGCAACCCTGAAAAAGTGACTTTCCTATGGCAATGAGTGAACAACCCCAGCCTGTGGCGGGCGCGGCTGCGTCAACGACCAAGGCCCGAACATCGTTTGGTATTTTAGGTGCTATCAGCCTCTCACATCTGCTGAACGACATGATCCAATCGCTGATTCTGGCGATTTATCCGCTGCTTCAGTCAGAATTTTCTCTGACATTTATGCAGATTGGCATGATAACCCTCACCTTCCAGCTCGCCTCTTCGCTACTGCAACCAGTGGTCGGCTACTGGACCGATAAATATCCGATGCCGTGGTCGTTGCCAATTGGCATGTGCTTTACCTTAAGTGGTCTGGTGCTGCTTGCGCTGGCGGGCAGTTTTGGCGCAGTTCTGCTGGCGGCGGCGCTGGTCGGTACCGGTTCATCGGTCTTTCATCCGGAATCTTCTCGCGTGGCCCGTATGGCTTCCGGCGGGCGGCATGGCCTGGCACAATCTATCTTTCAGGTCGGCGGCAACTTTGGCAGTTCCCTGGGACCCTTGCTGGCGGCGGTGATTATCGCGCCTTATGGCAAAGGCAACGTTGCCTGGTTTGTGCTTGCGGCACTGCTGGCGATCGTGGTGTTGGCACAAATCAGCCGTTGGTACTCGGCACAGCACCGAATGAATAAAGGAAAACCCAAAGCGACGATAATCAATCCACTGCCGCGCAACAAAGTGGTACTGGCAGTCAGCATTCTGTTAATCCTCATTTTCTCGAAATATTTCTATATGGCGAGCATCAGCAGCTATTACACCTTTTATCTGATGCAAAAATTCGGATTATCTATCCAGAATGCCCAGCTTCATCTGTTTGCCTTCCTGTTTGCCGTTGCGGCAGGTACGGTGATCGGCGGGCCTGTAGGGGATAAAATTGGACGGAAATATGTGATTTGGGGCTCTATCCTCGGCGTTGCGCCGTTTACGCTGATTTTACCCTACGCCAGCCTGCACTGGACGGGGGTTTTAACGGTGATTATTGGATTTATCCTCGCTTCGGCATTCTCTGCCATTCTGGTCTACGCTCAGGAGCTACTTCCGGGACGTATCGGTATGGTTTCTGGACTCTTTTTCGGTTTTGCTTTTGGCATGGGAGGTCTGGGAGCGGCAGTTCTGGGGCTTATCGCCGATCACACCAGCATCGAGTTAGTCTATAAAATCTGTGCTTTCCTGCCACTATTGGGGATGTTGACCATATTCCTGCCTGATAACCGGCATAAAGACTGATTTCATTGCAGCCAAAGGCAAACTTTGGCTGCATCGTTTTACAGTCGCCATAAGCCTTTCCTCTGTTAAACCGCCTTCTGTTTTCCGATCCGTGCTTTTTTTGCAGCTAATTCCATTTTTCTGCAAAATTCAATAATTATTCATGAACATCATCAATGAAATTGTCATAAACTATTACCTGTAATTTTGGTTTTCCCGGCCAAAAATGGACAATAACCACCAGGAAAAGGAGACGGAATGCATCACGCCACCCCGCTTATCACCACCATTGTTGGCGGCCTTGTGCTCGCCTTTATCCTCGGCATGCTGGCCAATAAACTACGTATTTCTCCTCTGGTGGGATATCTGTTAGCGGGTGTGCTGGCAGGACCATTCACTCCGGGCTTTGTTGCCGATACCAAGCTTGCCCCGGAACTGGCTGAACTGGGCGTCATTCTGTTGATGTTTGGCGTCGGTTTGCACTTTTCGCTGAAGGATTTGATGGCGGTAAAGGCCATCGCCATTCCCGGTGCGATCGCCCAGATAGCCGTGGCGACGCTGCTGGGTATGGCGCTCTCTGCCGTGCTGGGCTGGTCGTTAATGACCGGTATCGTGTTCGGTTTATGTCTTTCCACCGCCAGTACCGTGGTGTTACTGCGCGCACTTGAAGAACGGCAATTAATTGACAGTCAGCGTGGGCAAATCGCCATCGGTTGGTTGATTGTGGAAGACCTGGTAATGGTTCTGACGCTGGTGTTGCTGCCCGCAGTGGCAGGAATGATGGAACAGGGCGATGTGGGCTTTGCCACTCTTGCAGTCGATATGGGGATCACCATCGGCAAAGTGATCGCATTTATCGCCATTATGATGCTGGTAGGTCGCCGTCTGGTGCCGTGGATTATGGCACGCAGCGCGGCAACCGGTTCTCGCGAGCTGTTTACCCTGTCGGTGCTGGCGCTGGCGTTAGGGGTTGCCTTTGGTGCGGTAGAGCTGTTTGATGTCTCCTTTGCACTCGGTGCGTTCTTTGCCGGGATGGTACTGAACGAGTCTGAACTGAGTCACCGTGCCGCCCACGATACGCTGCCATTGCGCGACGCGTTTGCGGTGCTGTTTTTTGTCTCCGTCGGGATGTTGTTTGATCCGTTAATTCTGATTCAGCAACCGCTGGCAGTGCTGGCGACGCTGGCGATTATTCTGTTTGGTAAGTCGTTAGCCGCATTTTTCCTGGTGCGACTGTTTGGTCACTCCCAACGTACGGCATTAACCATCGCCGCCAGCCTGGCGCAGATTGGTGAGTTCGCGTTTATCCTGGCGGGACTGGGAATGGCATTGAATTTACTGCCGCAGGCCGGACAAAACCTGGTACTGGCAGGGGCGATCCTGTCGATTATGCTCAACCCGGTACTGTTCGCACTACTGGAGAAATATCTGGCGAAGACCGAAACGCTGGAAGAGCAGACGCTGGAAGAGGCAATCGAAGAAGAGAAGCAGATCCCAGTGGATATTTGCAACCATGCGCTACTGGTGGGTTACGGTCGTGTAGGCAGCCTGCTGGGGGAGAAATTGCTCGCCTCTGATATTCCGCTGGTGGTGATTGAGACGTCACGAACCCGTGTTGATGAGCTGCGAGAGCGCGGGGTCCGCGCAGTATTGGGCAATGCGGCGAACGAAGAAATTATGCAACTGGCGCATCTGGAATGTGCAAAATGGCTGATCCTGACGATTCCCAACGGTTATGAAGCGGGTGAGATTGTGGCATCTGCCCGCGCGAAAAATCCGGATATTGAGATTATTGCCCGCGCCCATTATGACGATGAAGTGGCGTATATCACCGAACGTGGTGCGAATCAGGTAGTGATGGGCGAGCGTGAAATCGCCCGTACCATGCTGGAACTGCTGGAAACGCCACCGGCGGGTGAGGTGGTGACGGGGTAAACGGTGGTTGCCGGATGTAAAATATGAAAAATATGTAGGCATGATAAGACGCGCCAGCGTCGCATCAGGCATCGAGAGCCAAATGCCAGATGCGGCGTGAACGCCTTATCTGGCCTACGAACCGACGATAACTTAACGATCCCAGTAAGACTCTTCCAGGCTGTCTTCACGCTCCGGCAAGCCGCGCGTTAAACGAGGTGAATGCTGGTTCAGTACCTGATAGCTCACACGGTTAGCATATTTACACACCTGCGCTAACGATGAATAAGTTAACCAGGTGAATTTATGTTTGCTGGAGTTTGGTACGTTGCTACGATGGTAGCTGTTGGCGGTAATGTCATGCAGCAACGCTGCCAATGCGCCATCCCCCGCTCCATTAGTGTTCATGATTTTTTCCGGCCCGCCCATGTACGGCGCAATGTGCGAATATACACGCAGCGGATTCTGGCAATCCTTGTGGCGCATGGCGCGGCTAAACTCATACTGGTTGAATTCCGCTATAGCGCCCGGCAGCAGCGGATGCTGGGTTTTACGTTTCGCTTCGTCTTCGGTAAAGCCCGCCATATACAAGCCGATTGGCCCGGCGGTGCACAGCACCAGATCTACCCAGTCCAGCGCCTTGTCAGATGCCAACAACGGATCGCTTTCTCCGGTCAACGCTTCGGCTTCATCTTCGTTCATCGCAAGGATAGAGACGTGGTCTTTGAGGAATTGCTGCCACCACTGCGGATTCTCGGCAATGACAAACTTAGTTCCCAGCGTCAGCACCACCGGTACGTTATATTTCTTCGCGTACTCAATGGCTTTCATGGTTGCTTCCGGCATGGGTTCACCCGGCTTGCAACGCACCAGATAAGAGGTGAGAACCAGTGCCGAGGCTCCGGCAATCACATCTTCCGGAATACTTTCAGCCCGCAGCTGGTTCATGTGGCCAGGGCTGATAGCAAAGGTACGTTCCCCGGACTCGCCAATCAGCGTAAAGCAACGACCAATCGGACCATCCACGCCTTGTAGATAGTTAAGATCGGTACGGCTGGAGGTGTTACACAGGTAACGATAGGCATAGCTGCCAATTTCAATATTGCTGCACATGACGCCCAGCAGCACCGAACGGTCGTCCGCGAGCACCGAGTAGTTGTGCATGGTGTTACCAATAGTGCCACCCGCAAACTGATGGGTAATCAGGTTTTTCTGTTTTAGTTCCTGATAAAGCGCTTCGGCTACGTCATCCTCAATCACCAGTGAATGCCCGGCGCTTAATCCATAACGCTCAATGAATTCGTCATCCACTTTCGCTTCAATATCGACCAGCGTTTGATCGATACCCACTACCCAGGCGGCGCTGGTTTCGTTTTCTGGCTGGAACTGCTGAAGCAGCGGATCGCGTGCATTTACAGGGAAGTAATGTTTGGATTTACGTTTACCGGGAAATTTCATGGTTGTTTTTACGGGTGGTTAACTGAGCGGCGAATGTTAACACAATCTGACGGGAGCGCGCGAGACGCAGCCAGTTTCAATATCAGCAGGCGGGATCGCATTTTCATGGCAGTGGTTCCTTACAATGACGTAATTTGAAAGGAGTTTTTGTATGAAGCCGGAAAACAAATTACCTGTTCTGGACCTTATTTCTGCTGGAATGAAGACCGTTGTGAATACTCTTCAGCCGGATTTACCGCCCTGGCCCGCAACGGGAACGATTGCTGAGCAACGACAGTATTACACGCTTGAGCGCCGATTCTGGAGTGCGGGCGCTCCAGAAATGGCAACCAGAGCTTACATGGTTCCAACAAAATATGGGCAGGTGGAAACACGTCTCTTTTGTCCGCAGCCAGATAGCCCGGCGACGCTATTTTATTTGCATGGAGGCGGTTTTATTCTCGGCAATCTCGATACCCACGATCGCATCATGCGCCTGCTGGCAAGCTACAGCCAATGTACGGTGATTGGTATTGATTACACCCTTTCACCTGAAGCGCGTTTTCCGCAAGCGATAGAGGAAATTGTGGCTGCTTGTTGTTATTTCCACCAGCAGGCGGAGGATTATCAAATCAATATGTCCCGCATTGGCTTTGCCGGTGATTCCGCAGGTGCCATGCTGGCGCTCGCCAGTGCGTTGTGGTTGCGTGATAAACAGATCGATTGCGGTAAAATTGCGGGTGTTTTGCTGTGGTATGGGCTTTACGGATTACGGGATTCCGTGACTCGTCGTCTGTTGGGCGGTGTCTGGGATGGCTTAACGCAACAGGATTTGCAGATGTATGAAGAGGCGTATTTAAGCAACGACGCGGACCGCGAGTCGCCGTATTACTGTCTGTTTAATAATGATCTCACTCGCGAAGTTCCGCCCTGTTTTATTGCCGGGGCGGAGTTCGATCCGCTGCTGGATGACAGCCGTCTGCTTTACCAGACGTTAGCGGCGCATCAGCAGCCCTGTGAGTTCAAACTCTACCCAGGCACGCTGCACGCCTTTTTGCATTATTCACGGATGATGAAAACCGCCGACGAGGCTCTTCGCGACGGCGCTCAGTTCTTTACCGCTCAGCTTTAGCGATACGCGGCAACAAGATTAGCCATCATTTCAATATGTTCCGGCGTGGCATTAAGCGCTGGAATATATTCATATTTTTTCCCGCCGGCACCGAGGAAGACCTCACGGTTTTGCTCGGCAATCTCTTCCAGCGTCTCCAGACAATCCGCAGCAAAGCCCGGGCACATCACCTGTATATGACCTACGCCTTTTTCTCCGAGCATTTTCAGCGTTTCGTCGGTATAAGGCATCAGCCAGGGTTCCCGGCCAAAGCGCGACTGAAAGGTCATCATCACTTTTTCCGGTGCCATCCCCAGTGCGGAAGCCAGTTCGCGAGTCGTTGTGCGGCAACGTTGCGGGTAATCATCGCCTTCATCTGCATAACGCTGGGGAATGCCATGATAAGAGAGCAGCAGCAGATCCGGTTCGCCATGTTTGGCAAAAGAAGCGCGTACGCTGTTCGCCAGTGCATTAATGTAATCGTGGTTATCGGCGTAATCACGAATAAACGATATCCCCGGAATGCTACGTTTGCGCGCCAGAATGCGTGCCAGTTCATCCCATACCGCACCGACCGTAGAACAGGAGAATTGCGGATAAAGCGGCAGCACCACAATATGATCTACATGCTCTGCCAGGAGTTCATCGACGGCGCTTTCCAGTGATGGCGAGCCGTAGCTCATGCCCAGCGCTACGGGCGTATCCGGTAAACGTTGTGCCAACGCCTGCTGTTGCTGGCGGCTGTAAACCATCAGCGGCGAGCCGTCTTCCATCCAGACCGAGGCGTACAGCTTCGCCACACGCGGCGAGCGCAGCGGCAAAATCACGCCGCGCAGCAACGGCCACCATAACAACCGTGAGGTATCAACCACGCGTCTGTCGCTTAAAAATTGTTTCAGATAGCGTTTTACCGCTTCAGGTGTGGGGGCATCGGGCGTACCCAGGTTTGCCAGCAGGATACCGGTTTTAGTCTGACGCATTACCGCCTCTTATCGATTCAACTTGTTGATAATTGTAGCGGAAAAGTGAGGAAGAAGAACTAATTGCTGTGAGAGGTCAAATCAGAAAAAGGAATAGCGCAGATTGAGGTTTTTGTAAAAGGCCGAATGAATATCCGGCCTGAGATTGCTGATAAGTTTGCTTGTGCGGGCCTGTTCCCCTCACCCTAACCCTCTCCCCGAGGGGGCGAGGGGACTGTCCGTGCGCGCTTTCGAATTAGCCGAGGATTTTTTCCAGATCAGCGCGAACTTCAGCAACCGGCTTGGTGCCGTCAACTTTCGCGTATTTGGTATTACCCGCTTCTGCTTCTTTGGAGTAGTAGCCGATCAGCGGTGCTGTCATCTGATGGTATTCAACCAGACGTTTACGTACGGTCTCTTCCTGATCATCTTTACGGGTAGTCAGTTCTTCACCGGTAACGTCGTCTTTGCCTTCTACTTTCGGCGGATTGAATTTAACGTGATAAACACGACCAGACGGCGCATGAACGCGGCGACCGACGATACGGTCAACGATCAGTTCGTCCGGTACGTCGAATTCCAGAACGTAATCAACATTGATGCCCGCTTCTTTCATCGCGTCTGCCTGCGGAATGGTACGCGGGAAGCCGTCCAACAGGAAACCATTACGGCAGTCTTCCTGAGCAATGCGCTCTTTAACCAGCGCGATCACCAGTTCGTCGGTGACCAGTTTGCCAGCATCCATAATGTCTTTTGCTTGTTTACCCAGCTCGGAGCCAGATTTGACCGCAGCACGCAGCATATCGCCAGTGGAGATTTGCGGAATACCATATTTCTCCATGATGAACTGAGCCTGAGTCCCTTTCCCCGCGCCCGGAGCGCCAAGCAGAATGATACGCATTGCGAAAATCCCCTTAAAATGTGTCGAATTTTTTGAAAAAGCGATAAACGATACCACCAACAGGCGATTGCCTCAAGAAAGGCACCTGGGGCTGAAACGGTTAATGGCGAGATAATTTGCGGAAAGTGCAGATGATGAAAAGAAAAATGCCGGATGACACGAAGGTCATCCGGCATTACATCAGGAAACCAGCAGCTGGTTCATACGACGAATAAACAGGTTCGGATCTTCCAGCGTGCTGCGTTCTGCCAGCAGCGCCTGATCCAGCAGCAGTTCTACCCACTCGCTGAACTTCGCTTCATCTTCAGTATCTGCCGCACGTTTCACCAGTACGTGATCCGGGTTCAGTTCGAAGATGTATTTCACTTCTGGCACTTTCTGGCCCGCCGCAGCGAACAGTTTCGCCATCTGAGTGCTCATTTCGTCCGCGTCGGTCGAAACGATCGCTGGCGTATCGGTCAGACGGTGAGTCAGACGGACATCTTTCACGCGCTCGCCGAGCAGGGCTTTCACACGGTCGATGAACGGAGTCAGTGCTTTCTCCGCTTCTTTCGCGCTCTCATCAACTTCGTCAGCCAGTTTTTCAAGCGACTCGTCAACTTTAGACACCGACTGGAACGGTTTACCGTCGAACTCAGTCAGATAGTTCATCATCCACTCATCGATGCGGTCGGAAAGCAGCAGAACTTCGATGCCTTTCTTACGCAGCAGTTCCAGGTGCGGGCTGCTCTTCGCTGCCGCATAGCTGTCTGCGGTGATGTAGTAGATTTTCTCCTGCCCTTCTTTCATGCGGGAAACGTAGTCTTCCAGAGATACGGTCTGCGCAGAAGAATCGGTATGGGTAGAAGCAAAACGCAGCAGTTTGGCGATCGCTTCCTGGTTAGCGAAATCTTCCGCCGGACCTTCTTTCAGTACCAGGCCAAACTGTTGCCAGAAGGTCTGGTATTTTTCCGCGTCGTCTTTCGCCAGTTTTTCCAGCATTTGCAGCACACGCTTGGTCAGCGCATTGCGCAGGTTACGCGTTACCGTGCTGTCCTGGAGGATTTCACGGGAAACGTTCAGCGGCAGATCGCTGGAGTCAATCAGACCACGCACGAAGCGCAGATAGTTCGGCATGAACTGTTCTGCGTCGTCCATGATGAACACACGCTGAACATACAGTTTCAGGCCGTGTTTATGATCGCGGTTCCACATATCCCACGGAGCCTGGGACGGGATGTACAGCAGGCTGGTGTACTCCTGCTTACCTTCAACACGGTTGTGGCTCCAGGTCAGCGGATCATTAAAGTCGTGGGCGATGTGTTTGTAGAACTCTTTGTACTCTTCATCGGTGATTTCCGACTTGTTACGAGTCCACAGCGCCTGCGCTTTGTTGATTTTCTCCCAGGAGATAACGGTTTCGCCGTCTTTCTCTTCGCGTTTTTCGATCTCTACCGGCAGCGCGATATGGTCGGAGTATTTGCTGATGATGGAACGCACGCGCCAGTCATCGAGGAACTCGTCTTCGCCTTCACGCAGATGCAGGGTGATTTCAGTACCACGATCTTCTTTGGTGATGTCGGCAACGGTGTATTCACCTTCGCCAGCCGATTCCCAGAAGACGCCATTTTCTGGTTTTTCGCCTGCCGCGCGAGTACGCACGGTCACTTTGTCGGCCACGATAAACGCAGAGTAGAAACCAACACCAAACTGACCGATCAGCTGGCTGTCTTTCGCCTGGTCAGAACCCAGGGATTCGAGGAATGATTTGGTACCGGATTTAGCGATAGTCCCCAGATGGTCAATCACTTCGTCGCGGGTCATCCCCACGCCGTTATCGGAGATGGTCAGCGTACGCTTGTCTTTATCGAAAGAGACACGAACGCGTAGTTCGCCATCACCTTCGTACAGGTCCGGGTTAGAGAGCGCACGGAAACGCAGCTTGTCCGCCGCATCGGAGGCGTTAGAGATAAGCTCACGCAGGAAGATTTCTTTATTGGAATAGAGAGAATGGATCATCAGGTGCAGAAGCTGTTTCACTTCTGACTGAAAACCACGAGTTTCTTGTCCTTTCATGTAGGTCTACCTCAATAATGCCATTTTAAGGTTAAAAACAGGATGTGGGAGAGATGGGGACAAGGGAGAATAATTTCAAGCGAGAGCAGGTGATCCTGCTCTCGTTTGCTTAAAAACGAATCTTATGACGCCCGGCAAGGGAGTGTGACAACGTGGTGCCGTCGACCATTTCCAGCTCGCCGCCAACCGGAACGCCATGAGCGATTCGGCTGGCTTCCACGTCATATTGCGCGCAAAGCTCGGCAATGTAGTTAGCGGTAGCTTCACCTTCAACCGTGGGGTTGGTGGCGAGGATCACTTCAGTGATTTTTTCCTCTGCCAGACGCTGTTCCAGACGATCAAGCCCGATATCATCCGGACCGATGCCGTCCAGCGGTGACAGATGCCCCATCAACACAAAATAACGACCTGAAAACTGCCCCGTCTGCTCAATGGCGTAGATGTCCGCCGGACTCTCCACCACGCAGATTTGACCGTTTTCCTGACGACGCGGATTCGAACAGATGTTACAGACTTCCTGTTCGGTGAAAGTGCGGCAATCGGCGCAGTGGCCGATTTCCGACATCGCCCGGGTGAGCGCCTGCGCCAGACGCATCCCGCCGCTACGATCGCGCTGAAGCAGCGTGAACGCCATACGCTGCGCCGACTTCGGGCCAACGCCCGGCAGACAGCGCAGTGCTTCCATAAGCTGTGTTAACAGCGGGCTGGTTTGCATCAGAACGGCATCTTAAAGCCAGGCGGCAGCTGCATTCCGGAGGATACAGAGGCCATTTTTTCTTTCTGCGTTTCTTCAATACGACGTGCTGCGTCGTTGAATGCTGCAGCCACCAGGTCTTCCAGCATCTCTTTGTCGTCTTCCAGCAGGCTCGGGTCGATCTCTACGCGACGGCAGTTGTGTGCACCGTTGATGGTCACTTTTACCAGACCTGCGCCAGATTCGCCGGTAACTTCCAGCTGCGCGATCTCTTCCTGCATTTTCTGCATTTTTTCTTGCATCTGCTGGGCTTGCTTCATCAGGTTACCCAGACCGCCTTTACCAAACATAGGTTTCTCTCTCAATCACGTTAAGGATGACGAACGTAAGCTGTGCTTACGATCAAATGGGGCGGATACTGTCTTCATCCAGCTCCGCATCGAAGAATCGACGCAGGGTCTGAATATTATTATCCGCAATAATGGACTCGCGCGCCTGCGCAAGTTTTTCTTCGTATATCGCCTGACGCCATTCCAGCGGCGTACGCACCGCGGGATTATCATCTTCAACGATAGTCAGTTCAACCGTTGAACCTTTTAACGTGCTCAACGCTTCAGCCAGTTTTTGCTGTGCACCGCGGTTGTTCAAATGCCGCTGAGAGGTGCGCAAATGCAGACATACTGCGTTGTCGCTCTCCTCTTTCCAGGCATTTAAGGCCACCTGTTCGACCAGTTTTGGTAGCGAAAGTTGGCTAACCTGTGCCGCCCACGCGTCGCGCTCAATGGCTTCTGCCGCCAGCTTCGCCGCCAGTTCCGGCGTTTTTTCATGTTCCAGCGCTTTTTTCAGCGCCTTCGGCGTGGCGACCACTTCTTTTTGCTGCATCACCGGAGTGGTCGCCTTCCAGCGATACGCTTCTTTTTTAGCTGGCGCTTTTTCCAGCGCCGATGGCACCGGACGCGCCTGAACGCGATCGGTGACCGAAGCCAGTCTTTCCAGCGCAGCGTTATTCACCGGCCGCGCGCGGGTAGCGGCTGCCGGTTCACTCTTTTTTGCTTTGGTTGCTCCCTGCACGCGCTGCAACTGCTGGCGCGCCGCCAGCACCTGGCTGGTGGTTTCCGGGAGCGGTACAGTCGGAGCCTGCTGCGGCGCTGATTGCGGTTGCGGCGGCACCTGGGTTGGCGTCATTACTGCCGTTGGTGCGACAGGTGCAAAGGACTGGCGTGGCACTTCTGGCTCAGGCAGCGGCATACGCGGATGGAATGCCAGCGCGCGCAGCAGCGTCATCTCAACGCCCATGCGGCGGTCCGGCGCATACGGTAATTCTTTGCGACCAATCAACAGCGTCTGATAGTAAAGCTGAATATCCGTCGGCGGTATGGTGCGCGCCAGTTCACGCATCCGCAGCTCGATGGCGGCCATGTCGTTGCCAAGTGCAGCAGGCGAAAGTTGTACCATCGCAATACGATGCAACAGACCGAGCATTTCCACCAGCAACGCTTCCCACTCGATACCACGGGCAGCGGCTTCATTAATCAGCGCCATTACGCGCTCGCCGTTGGCCTCGACCATCGCTTCAACCAGCGACAGCGCCTGATCGTCGTCAAGCGTACCCAGCATCGCACTGACCGCCTGGGTTGAAACCTGGCCGTCACCGCTGGCAATCGCCTGGTCGGTCAGACTTAAGGCATCTCGCAGGCTGCCTTCAGCGGCGCGCGCCAGCAATTGCAACGCCCGCGGCTCGTGAGCGATATGTTCTTCGTTGAGGATGTGCTCAAGCTGATGGCGAATTTGCTCGACATCCAGCGCCTTGAGATGAAATTGCAGACAGCGTGACAAAATCGTCACCGGCAATTTCTGTGGATCGGTCGTCGCCAGCAGAAACTTAACGTGCTCCGGCGGCTCTTCAAGGGTTTTTAACAGTGCGTTAAAGCTGTGGCGCGACAGCATATGCACTTCGTCGATCAGATAAACTTTGAAACGACCACGCGCCGGAGCGTACTGGACGTTATCCAGCAGGTCGCGGGTATCTTCAACTTTGGTGCGCGAGGCGGCGTCGATTTCAATCAGATCGACAAAGCGCCCCTGCTCGATTTCACGACAGTTATCGCACACGCCGCACGGCGTCGCGGTAATGCCGGTTTCGCAGTTTAGCCCCTTCGCCAGCAGTCGGGCGATAGAGGTTTTTCCGACGCCACGGGTGCCGGAAAAAAGATAAGCATGATGAATACGCCCTAACGACAAGCCGTTCGCCAGTGCGGTCAGCACATGTTCCTGGCCGACGACGTCAGCAAAGGTTTGTGGGCGCCATTTTCGGGCTAAGACCTGATAACTCATTGGCAGGCTCTGAAACGCTGGAAGGTGGATTCACGAAGGGGTAATGCTAACACAGCCCCGTCAGAACGGCGAGGCTGAATGCACATCTTGTGCTGTCCGTAGCGTGGGCAGCACAAGACTGGCGATAATTAATGGCCCGGGAACGGGACAAGGCTGTAGCTGGTAATGCCCTGTTTTTCGAGACGCTGTTCGCCGCCGAGATCGAACAGGTTGATAATGAACGCAGCGTCAGCCACTTCACCACCCAGACGACGGATCAGTTTAACGGTCGCTTCGATAGTGCCGCCGGTTGCCAGCAGATCGTCCACCACCAGAACTTTGTCGCCCGGTTTGATGGCATCAACGTGGATCTCCAGCTGATCGGTGCCGTATTCCAGATCGTAAGTTTCACTGATAGTTTCACGCGGCAGTTTGCCCGGTTTACGGACCGGCACAAAGCCAACGCCCAGACCCAGAGCTACCGGAGCGCCAAACAAGAAGCCACGCGCTTCGGTGCCGACAACTTTGGTAATGCCCGCATTTTTGTAACGCTCAACCAGCAAGTCGATGCTGAGAGCGTAAGCTTTCGGGTCTTCCAGTAAGCTGGTGACATCGCGGAAAAGAATGCCGGGTTTTGGGTAGTCCTGAATGCTTTTGATGCTATTTTTGAGATACTCAAGCTGCTGTGCAGTCGCGGTCATAAGTGTATGCCTGCTTGTTACGGTGGTACTCACGGCGCGTTTTAAACGTATCAAAAGTAACAGTTGTTTAACCTTTGACCGCCTGCGCCTGTGCTCGAAAACGCCAGAATGTACTGGCTGTACGCAATAATTGCAACTGCGATTGTTGTGCTTCAGTGCTTTTCTTGCTTTTCATCAATCACCGGAATTCGCCACATATAGAAAAGCAAACAGGCGAGAATTACCAGCAACATGATGCGCACCCATGGCATCTGGACGAACCACAGAGAAATGGCAAACGTGAGCAAAATAAGCAAAATCGCCCGCGGTTTGACGCCGCGCGGCATCGCATGATGTTTCTGCCAGAAACGTAGATAGCTGCCAAACCATGAGCGGTACAGCAACCAGGCGTGAAAGCGCGGGGAAGAACGGGCAAAGCACCAGGCCGCCAGCAGGATAAACGGCGTCGTCGGTAATACCGGTAATACCACGCCCAGCGTACCCAGCACTACCGCCAGCCAGCCAATGATGATTAAAATGATTCGTTGCATATTGAGTGTTGTCAGCTTACAGAGTGGCTACTTTAGCATAACAATTATCATTTTCATTGAGGTCTTATCGTGAAAACCGCCCTGCTGCTGGAAAAACTGGAAGGACAGCTCGCTACGCTGCGTCAGCGTTGTGCCCCGGTGTCACAGTTCGCCACGCTAAGTGCTCGTTTCGACAGGCATCTTTTTCAGACTCGTGCGACAACACTACAGGCTTGTCTCGACGAGGCGGGCGATAATCTGGCTGCGCTTCGTCATGCAGTTGAGCAGCAACAGCTGCCGCAAGTGGCCTGGCTGGCGGAACATCTGGCGGCACAACTGGAAGCCATCGCGCGTGAAGCCTCCGCCTGGTCATTGCGCGAGTGGGACAGTGCGCCACCGAAAATTGCCCGCTGGCAGCGTAAACGTATTCAGCATCAGGATTTTGAGCGGCGGCTACGTGAGATGGTTGCCGAACGCAGAGCCCGCCTGGTGCGGGTGACCGATCTCGTGGAACAGCAAACGCTGCATCGTGAAGTGGAAGCCTATGAAGCGCGCCTGGCACGCTGCCGCCATGCGCTGGAAAAAATCGAAAACAGGCTAGCGCGCTTAACCCGCTAGCAATGGAGAGAGTATGTCACTTGAAAATGCCCCTGACGATGTCAAACTGGCTGTCGATTTGATTGTGCTGCTGGAAGAAAATCAGATCCCAGCCCGCACCGTGCTGCGCGCGCTGGATATTGTAAAACGCGATTATGAAAAGAAATTAACGCGCGATGATGAGGCGGAAAAGTGAGAAATAAATGGGGCCGCTAAATGTCCCCTAAGATTGTGGGCAAACGCAAAACTGCCTGATGCGCTACGCTTATCAGGCCTACACCGCTCCTGCAATATATTGAATTCTTGCGGTTTCGTAGGCCGGATAAGGCGGTCACGCCGCATCCGGCATGAACAACGCGCACTTTGTCAGTAATCTCGGGGCAACTAAATGTCGCCCCCTTTGGTTATTACCCAACCGCTGGTGTCGGATCGTCGCCTTTGTAGTCGCGTTTTACTTCCGTCACCTCATCGCCCTTCTCGTTGTGCAGATGCACTTCAAGCTGGTTAAAGGCAATGTTGATGTCGTTTTCACGGCACAGCTGATCGATAGTACGGTTCAGCTCATCGACAGTACGACTACGGTCACGCAGTTCACGCACATACAGACGCAGCTCATGATCCAACGTGCTGGCACCAAACGCCGTAAAGAAGACTTCCGGCATTGGTTCGTGCATCACTCTTGGGTGCTCAGTCGCCGCCTTCAGTAACACTTTACGCACTTTTTCCAGATCGGAGCCATAGGCCACGCCGAGACGGATCACCAGACGCGTAGTAGTGTCAGTCAACGACCAGTTGATCAGACGCTCGGTAACAAACGCTTTGTTCGGGATGATCACTTCTTTGCGATCGAAATCGGTAATCGTTGTCGCACGAATACGGATCTTACTTACCGTCCCCGAGAAGCTACCAATGGTTACCGTATCGCCAATACGCACCGGACGTTCGAATAGAATGATCAAACCGGAGACGAAGTTACCGAAAATTTCTTGTAAACCAAAACCAAGACCTACGGATAATGCTGCGGCCAGCCACTGGAGTTTATCCCAAGAGACGCCCAGCGATCCGAACACCGTCATCGCACCAACAGCAATAATGATGTAGTTAAGGATGGTAGTAATGGCATACGACGCGCCCTGGCGCATATTCAGTCGCGAGAGCACCAGCACTTCCAGTAAACCAGGCAGGTTGCGAATCAACGCCCAGGCCACCATTGAGGCGATAATCGCAAACAACAGACTGCCCATGGTGACGTTTTTCACCACCGCAGCGCCAGCTTCAGTGCCGTTGTAATGCCAGAGCGTGATGCTGTCGAGATAGCTGAACACGGTGATCAAATCGGACCAAATTGCCCAGAACATGACACCGAACAGCGCAAACATCAGCAACATGGTAATACGCAGCGTCTGCTGGTTAACTTGCTCCAGTGCAATGGTGGGTTCTTCCGGCGGTTCAGCACCTTCTGCGCCCTCTTTCACCAGATTCTGCCGACGCGCCAGCGCACGACGCCAGGCGATACGCCGCGCCGCTACGCTTAAGCCACGCAGTACCGTCTGGTACAGCAGGTTCCAGATGATCACCAGATAAACGGTTTCAATCCAGCGTCCTGCCAGACGCAGCGTAGTGTAGAAGTAGCCTGTAGCAGTCAGCACCATCAGCGCAATCGGGATTATCGACAGCACGGTAATGGTGACCAGTCGCATGGTGTGCGACTCTTTATCACGCCAGCTTTCGCGGCACATCGGCCATACCAGGAAGGCAATCAGCAGCAAGTTGAAGAAAATCATCGCTTGCCCCAGCACATCATCCATCAGATGCAGCGGGGAAAGTTCTGCCACCACAGACCAGAAATGGATAGGCAGCAATGCGAGACTGATGCGGACAATTTGCCGACGCCAGTGGCTGGTCTGCTGTTCCGGCATGCCGAAGTGACGTACGGCAACGCCGTTTTTCTCCAGTACCTTCCAGCACAGGCCAAACACCAGCCAGAATATCGCCAGTTTTTTGCTGAACGACCATAGCAGTTCGCTGATGTTGAGCTGCATGGTCAACAGAATCAGGCCAACCGCGAGAATAATCAGGCACACCGGCAGCGCACGGATCAGGTCGATAAGGATCGCTTTTGGTGTGTTGAGCTGGCTGTCGTTACGCAGGGAACCCACAGCGGAAGCCAGTTTTTGTTGATACGCTTTCAGCCAGCCCAGACGCCAGTGGATCAGCCCGGCAATCAACAGCAGCGGCAAACCAGCGAGGAAAGCGATAAAAACGGCGGGCCAGGCTTTTTGCCAGTTCACCGTGATTTTCATCGACTTAAATTCATCTTTCAGGCTTTGCGGGAACGCTTTGATCCAGTCCCAGTCCATTGGACGGTTACTGTTCACCCAAAAGATTTGCTGAGTCAGGATGGATTTCAGGTTTTTCGACACACTCATTAACTGCTGCTGGTTGATTTGCAGGTTAATGGCCATCATCAGCTGGTTACCCAACTGTTTGTTGAGTTGATCCAGCAATTCGCGACGCATATCAACCACTTGCAATAACGCATCGTGAACTTCGCTGTTGACTTCGTTGGTGTGACCTTCTTCCAGTTTGTTGACGAACGCATCGCTCTGGAAGAGTGCATCACGCTGCTGGTTAACTTCAAACTGTTCGAGACGCAAATCCGCGATGCGGTTGGTCATGTTTTCCAGTTCATCCGCCGAGGGCAGCGTTTGTTGTTGCTGGTAAAGGATACGAGACAACAGCAGGCTGCCCTTCAGGACGGCAATCTGCTCTTTAATATTGCGTTCCGATTGCAGCGCCCGCTCCAGCCAGTTTTTGACTTTAATGTTTTGCTGCATCAACTGATTACCGTTTTCAGTCGCGGTAATCAGACGCTGACTTAACTGCTGGTTAATTTCCAGTTCCTGCTTCACCAGCGGATTAGCCTGAATACGCGCGGCTTCATCCGGGGAGACGGCTTCCTGCGCCGTTTTTTCGGTTAAAGTCAGGCGCTTGCTGTTTACCGCTTCTTGCAACAGTTGTAACTGGTGCTCCAGACGAGCGCTGTTCGCCGTCACGTAATCACGTTGCTTTTGCAAGGTATCCTGCAAGACGGTGTTCCCTTCCAGGCTTTTACGCTGCTGGTCAATCTCCGCATTCAGCAACGCCTGCTGGGCCTGCATTAACACTTTCTGGCTGGGACGTAAGGCTGTCTCGCCGACATCAGTCCCATCCAGACGACTGCGAATTTGTTGCAGCTGCTGCGAAGCGTTATACATCGCATTTTGCACGCGTTCGGGCTGCGTCTGTAACGAAACCAGCTGGCTGTTATAAGACGCCAGATCGTTTTGTGCGTTTTGCAAATCGTCCAGCGCCTGGGCAACGCGAGTTTCCAGCTGGCGCAACGAAAGCGTACTCAGAATTTTGCGCGTTTCTTCGTCGTTATCGACATCGCTAAGTGCTGTTAACGCCGCGGTCGCCTGGCGCATTTTTTCCGGCGCTTCAGCGACTTTTTGCCGTAGCTGAACTGTCTCTTCTTTTATGCGATCGATTTTATCGAGGGTGGCTAATGTATCTGTCAGATCCTGCTGCACCAGTTTGTCCTGAGCAGAAAGATCTTTTTGTTTATTTAGTGAGTCAAGTTGCGCCTGCAGGTCCGCTTTTGTCGGCAGATCACCATTCGATGACGCCCGCGCAAACGCCGTGTTCTGGCATAACAAGACAAAAACAAAAGCAATAAATGCTAAAAAAACAAAATGCCGTGATCGTTTGTAATACTGGAACATAGTCATGATGAATGAAGGTTTCTGAACCTGAAGAACGACCTGAAAAAGTCAAACCGCAAGAATATCACGACGCAGTGAACCAGAATAGCAACGACGAAAATGTCCAGGAAAAATCCTGGAGTCAGATTCAGGGTTATTCGTTAGTGGCAGGATTACGAAGCGTGGGGCACAGGAGATACATCTCCAGTAAGATGGCAACGTAATCGCGGGCTTCTTTTTTAAGATCAAAAGATTGCGGGGCAAAGAGCCAGTTTTCCATCAGGCCGGAAATATAGCCGCGCATAATAATTGCTGCCCGACGCGTCATTAAATCCGCAGGCAACATTTTCGCTTCAATACAATGTTTTAACGTTTGTTCTATACGGTCATAACTTTCCAGACAGAGATTACGTTGTGCCTGTTGCACAACAGCCATTTCTCCGACAAATTCGCATTTGTGGAATATAATCTCCATCAATAATCGACGTCGTTCTTCTGTCACCGTGGATTCAAGAACATGAATTAATATCTCTCTTAATACTGAGAGTGGATCGCCAGGGAATTTTGCCTGATACTCAAGCTCTAGTTCACCAATATTGGATTCTGACAGTTCCCAGATCTCACTGAACAAATCCGACTTGTCTTTAAAATGCCAGTAGATTGCACCGCGCGTAACGCCAGCTGCTTTTGCAATCTCGCCCAGCGAGGTGGATGATACCCCCTGCTGTGAGAAAAGACGTAGAGCCACATCGAGGATGTGTTGGCGCGTTTCTTGCGCTTCTTGTTTGGTTTTTCGTGCCATATGTTCGTGAATTTACAGGCGTTAGATTTACATACATTTGTGAATGTATGTACCATAGCACGACGATAATATAAACGCAGCAATGGGTTTATTAACTTTTGACCATTGACCAATTTGAAATCGGACACTCGAGGTTTACATATGAACAAAAACAGAGGGTTTACGCCTCTGGCGGTCGTTCTGATGCTCTCAGGCAGCTTAGCCCTAACAGGATGTGACGACAAACAGGCCCAACAAGGTGGCCAGCAGATGCCCGCCGTTGGCGTAGTAACAGTCAAAACTGAACCTCTGCAGATCACAACCGAGCTTCCGGGTCGCACCAGTGCCTACCGGATCGCAGAAGTTCGTCCTCAAGTTAGCGGGATTATCCTGAAGCGTAATTTCAAAGAAGGTAGCGACATCGAAGCAGGTGTCTCTCTCTATCAGATTGATCCTGCGACCTATCAGGCGACATACGACAGTGCGAAAGGTGATCTGGCGAAAGCCCAGGCTGCAGCCAATATCGCGCAATTGACGGTGAATCGTTATCAGAAACTGCTCGGTACTCAGTACATCAGTAAGCAAGAGTACGATCAGGCTCTGGCTGATGCGCAACAGGCGAATGCTGCGGTAACTGCGGCGAAAGCTGCCGTTGAAACTGCGCGAATCAATCTGGCTTACACCAAAGTCACCTCTCCGATTAGCGGTCGCATTGGTAAGTCGAACGTGACGGAAGGCGCATTGGTACAGAACGGTCAGGCGACTGCGCTGGCAACCGTGCAGCAACTTGATCCGATCTACGTTGATGTGACCCAGTCCAGCAACGACTTCCTGCGCCTGAAACAGGAACTGGCGAATGGCACGCTGAAACAAGAGAACGGCAAAGCCAAAGTGTCGCTGATCACCAGTGACGGCATTAAGTTCCCGCAGGACGGTACGCTGGAATTCTCTGACGTTACCGTTGATCAGACCACTGGGTCTATCACCCTACGCGCTATCTTCCCGAACCCGGATCACACTCTGCTGCCGGGTATGTTCGTGCGCGCACGTCTGGAAGAAGGGCTTAATCCAAACGCTATTTTAGTCCCGCAACAGGGCGTAACCCGTACGCCGCGTGGTGATGCCACCGTACTGGTAGTTGGCGCGGATGACAAAGTGGAAACCCGTCCGATCGTTGCAAGCCAGGCTATTGGCGATAAGTGGCTGGTGACAGAAGGTCTGAAAGCAGGCGATCGCGTAGTAATAAGTGGGCTGCAGAAAGTGCGTCCTGGTGTCCAGGTAAAAGCACAAGAAGTTACCGCTGATAATAACCAGCAAGCCGCAAGCGGTGCTCAGCCTGAACAGTCCAAGTCTTAACTTAAACAGGAGCCGTTAAGACATGCCTAATTTCTTTATCGATCGCCCGATTTTTGCGTGGGTGATCGCCATTATCATCATGTTGGCAGGGGGGCTGGCGATCCTCAAACTGCCGGTGGCGCAATATCCTACGATTGCACCGCCGGCAGTAACGATCTCCGCCTCCTACCCCGGCGCTGATGCGAAAACAGTGCAGGACACGGTGACACAGGTTATCGAACAGAATATGAACGGTATCGATAACCTGATGTACATGTCCTCTAACAGTGACTCCACGGGTACCGTGCAGATCACCCTGACCTTTGAGTCTGGTACTGATGCGGATATCGCGCAGGTTCAGGTGCAGAACAAACTGCAGCTGGCGATGCCGTTGCTGCCGCAAGAAGTTCAGCAGCAAGGGGTGAGCGTTGAGAAATCATCCAGCAGCTTCCTGATGGTTGTCGGCGTTATCAACACCGATGGCACCATGACGCAGGAGGATATCTCCGACTACGTGGCGGCGAATATGAAAGATGCCATCAGCCGTACGTCGGGCGTGGGTGACGTTCAGTTGTTCGGTTCACAGTACGCGATGCGTATCTGGATGAACCCGAATGAGCTGAACAAATTCCAGCTAACGCCGGTTGATGTCATTACCGCCATCAAAGCGCAGAACGCCCAGGTTGCGGCGGGTCAGCTCGGTGGTACGCCGCCGGTGAAAGGCCAACAGCTTAACGCCTCTATTATTGCTCAGACGCGTCTGACCTCTACTGAAGAGTTCGGCAAAATCCTGCTGAAAGTGAATCAGGATGGTTCCCGCGTGCTGCTGCGTGATGTGGCGAAGATTGAGCTGGGTGGCGAGAACTACGACATCATCGCAGAGTTTAACGGCCAACCGGCTTCCGGTCTGGGGATCAAGCTGGCAACCGGCGCGAACGCGCTGGATACCGCTGCGGCAATCCGTGCTGAACTGGCGAAGATGGAACCGTTCTTCCCGTCGGGTCTGAAAATTGTTTACCCGTACGACACCACGCCGTTCGTGAAAATCTCTATTCACGAAGTGGTTAAAACGCTGGTCGAAGCGATCATCCTCGTGTTCCTGGTTATGTATCTGTTCCTGCAGAACTTCCGCGCGACGTTGATTCCGACCATTGCCGTACCGGTGGTATTGCTGGGGACCTTTGCCGTCCTTGCCGCCTTTGGCTTCTCGATAAACACGCTAACAATGTTCGGGATGGTGCTCGCCATCGGCTTGTTGGTGGATGACGCTATCGTTGTGGTAGAAAACGTTGAGCGTGTGATGGCGGAAGAAGGTTTGCCGCCAAAAGAAGCTACCCGTAAGTCGATGGGGCAGATTCAGGGCGCCCTGGTCGGTATCGCGATGGTACTGTCGGCGGTATTCGTACCGATGGCCTTCTTTGGTGGTTCTACTGGTGCTATCTATCGTCAGTTCTCTATTACCATTGTTTCAGCAATGGCGCTGTCGGTACTGGTAGCGTTGATCCTGACTCCGGCTCTTTGTGCCACCATGCTGAAACCGATTGCCAAAGGCGATCACGGGGAAGGTAAAAAAGGCTTCTTCGGCTGGTTTAACCGCATGTTCGAGAAGAGCACGCACCACTACACCGACAGCGTAGGCGGTATTCTGCGCAGTACAGGGCGTTACCTGGTGCTGTATCTGATCATCGTGGTCGGCATGGCCTATCTGTTCGTGCGTCTGCCAAGCTCCTTCTTGCCAGATGAAGACCAGGGCGTATTTATGACCATGGTTCAGCTGCCAGCAGGTGCAACGCAGGAACGTACGCAGAAAGTGCTCAATGAGGTAACGCATTACTATCTGACCAAAGAAAAGAACAACGTTGAGTCGGTGTTCGCCGTTAACGGCTTCGGCTTTGCGGGACGTGGTCAGAATACCGGTATTGCGTTCGTTTCCTTGAAGGACTGGGCCGATCGTCCGGGCGAAGAAAACAAAGTTGAAGCGATTACCATGCGTGCAACACGCGCTTTCTCGCAAATCAAAGATGCGATGGTTTTCGCCTTTAACCTGCCCGCAATCGTGGAACTGGGTACCGCAACCGGCTTTGACTTTGAGCTGATTGACCAGGCTGGCCTTGGTCACGAAAAACTGACTCAGGCGCGTAACCAGCTGCTTGCAGAAGCAGCGAAGCACCCTGATATGTTGACCAGCGTACGTCCAAACGGTCTGGAAGATACCCCGCAGTTTAAGATTGATATCGACCAGGAAAAAGCGCAGGCGCTGGGTGTTTCTATCAACGACATTAACACCACTCTGGGCGCTGCATGGGGCGGCAGCTATGTGAACGACTTTATCGACCGCGGTCGTGTGAAGAAAGTTTACGTCATGTCAGAAGCGAAATACCGTATGCTGCCGGATGATATCGGCGACTGGTATGTTCGTGCTGCTGATGGTCAGATGGTGCCATTCTCGGCGTTCTCCTCTTCTCGTTGGGAGTACGGTTCGCCGCGTCTGGAACGTTACAACGGCCTGCCATCCATGGAAATCTTAGGCCAGGCGGCACCGGGTAAAAGTACCGGTGAAGCAATGGAGCTGATGGAACAACTGGCGAGCAAACTGCCTACCGGTGTTGGCTATGACTGGACGGGGATGTCCTATCAGGAACGTCTCTCCGGCAACCAGGCACCTTCACTGTACGCGATTTCGTTGATTGTCGTGTTCCTGTGTCTGGCGGCGCTGTACGAGAGCTGGTCGATTCCGTTCTCCGTTATGCTGGTCGTTCCGCTGGGGGTTATCGGTGCGTTGCTGGCTGCCACCTTCCGTGGCCTGACCAATGACGTTTACTTCCAGGTAGGCCTGCTCACAACCATTGGGTTGTCGGCGAAGAACGCGATACTTATCGTCGAATTCGCCAAAGACTTGATGGATAAAGAAGGTAAAGGTCTGATTGAAGCGACGCTTGATGCGGTGCGGATGCGTTTACGTCCGATCCTGATGACCTCGCTGGCGTTTATCCTCGGCGTTATGCCGCTGGTTATCAGTACTGGTGCTGGTTCCGGCGCGCAGAACGCAGTAGGTACCGGTGTAATGGGCGGGATGGTGACCGCAACGGTACTGGCAATCTTCTTCGTTCCGGTATTCTTTGTGGTGGTTCGCCGCCGCTTTAGCCGCAAGAATGAAGATATCGAGCACAGCCATACTGTCGATCATCATTGATACAACGTGTAATCACTAAGGCCGCGCAAGCGGCCTTTTTTATGCATAACCTACGAACATTAAGGAGTAATTGAACCACCAACTCAGGATCTCATACGAAAACCAGTATTAACCACGGATAAAATTCATAAAAAATACTGATTGTTAGTTAATTTATATTAAGTAGCGCTAATAGATTTAATAATCCATAATCATTTAGAGGCTATTCTTAATTATTTGCGGTAATTCTTTATTCATTCCTCGGTTATTACGTCATATTCAGAGCAATCCTGGTATTAGTGTCACCAATGTCATCTGGCGATAATCCTGAAATGTTATAAACTGTTCGAGCAAACTGCTTTTACCTGCTGCGGGTTGGTGCTAGTATGAAAAAGTGAGTCCTGTCCCGCTTCCTTCCTAATTGTAATTTTTCGTAATAATGCGATGAAAACCTGCAAAGAGTGGCTTATAGTTAAGCTAACAAACGAGAGGGCAAGTCCAGGTCAGTAAGTTTTTTCCATCCCGAAAGGTGTCCGTTAGTTCAACCGCTAAGAAGGGGACGCGTTATGGATGAATACTCACCCAAAAGACATGATATCGCACAGCTTAAGTTTCTCTGTGAAACCCTGTATCATGACTGCCTTGCAAACCTTGAAGAAAGCAATCATGGCTGGGTTAACGACCCAACCTCGGCGATCAACCTCCAGTTGAATGAACTGATTGAGCATATTGCGACCTTCGCACTTAATTACAAAATTAAGTATAATGAAGACAATAAGCTCATTGAGCAGATCGACGAATATCTGGATGACACCTTTATGTTGTTCAGTAGTTATGGTATTAATATGCAGGATCTTCAGAAATGGCGGAAGTCAGGTAATCGACTATTCCGTTGTTTTGTCAATGCGACGAAAGAGAATCCTGCGAGTTTATCTTGTTAGAATTATTACAACCATGGGTAGAAGTATGTCCGAAAAACCTTTAACGAAAACCGATTATTTAATGCGTTTACGTCGTTGCCAGACAATTGACACGCTGGAGCGTGTTATCGAGAAAAATAAATACGAATTATCAGATAATGAACTGGCGGTATTTTACTCAGCCGCAGATCACCGCCTCGCCGAATTGACCATGAATAAACTGTACGACAAGATCCCTTCCTCAGTTTGGAAATTTATTCGCTAATAAATAATTCGCTTTCGGAGCTATAACCGGCTGTTTATTAAGAATTTTATACTTTTTCGCCATGAAAACATACCCTATGTGATCTTTATCACACAGATGTAATGGGAACGTTCTCTTCACTGACTTTTCGTCTTACTGTGTTGCCGCATTTTCAGCAACCTGAGGTCAGTAATGAGCACAGAAAAAGAAAAGATGATTGCTAGTGAGTTGTATCGCTCGGCAGATGAGACGTTATCTCGCGATCGCCTGCGCGCTCGTCAGCTTATTCACCGATACAATCATTCCTTGGCGGAAGAGCACACATTACGCCAGCAAATTCTCGCTGATCTATTCGGTCAGGTGACAGAGGCTTATATTGAGCCAACGTTTCGCTGTGACTATGGCTATAACATTTTTCTCGGTAATAATTTTTTCGCCAACTTCGATTGCGTGATGCTTGATGTCTGCCCTATTCGCATCGGTGATAACTGTATGTTGGCACCAGGCGTTCATATCTACACGGCAACACATCCCATCGACCCTGTAGCACGTAATAGCGGTGCTGAACTGGGGAAACCCGTCACCATCGGTAATAACGTCTGGATTGGCGGACGCGCGGTCATTAACCCTGGTGTGACCATTGGTGATAACGTCGTGGTAGCCTCAGGTGCAGTTGTCACAAAAGATGTCCCGGACAACGTTGTCGTGGGCGGTAATCCAGCCAGAATAATTAAAAAATTGTAATCGGTTTTTCGCAACTGTTATGCAAAATTGTGGTAGATCTGTTACTTCCCCTCTACTATTCCCACGTTAAAATAGGGTGTTCCCTGGAAAGTTGCAGATACCACGAAGGCAAACGATGACCGAAATACAACGCCTGCTGACCGAAACGATTGAGTCTCTGAATACCCGCGAAAAACGCGACAACAAACCCCGCTTTAGTATCAGTTTTATCCGTAAACATCCGGGGCTGTTTATCGGTATGTACGTTGCTTTTTTTGCCACCCTGGCGGTGATGTTGCAGTCCGAAACGCTGTCAGGCTCTGTCTGGCTACTGGTTGTATTATTTATCCTGCTTAATGGTTTCTTCTTTTTCGATGTCTACCCACGCTACCGCTATGAAGATATCGACGTGCTGGATTTCCGCGTTTGCTATAACGGCGAATGGTACAACACGCGCTTTGTACCTGCCGCGCTGGTTGAAGCCATCTTGAACTCTCCGCGTGTCGCGGATGTTCATAAGGAACAACTGCAAAAAATGATCGTCCGTAAAGGTGAACTGTCTTTTTACGATATTTTTACCCTCGCTCGCGCCGAATCAACATCTTAAGTTAGGGTTACATACCAGGCGTAAAGCTCTGCGCCTGGTCAAATGACAATGATCGTTTCCACCCATCACTTCATGAAATACCAGCTCTACCTCCTTATCTCCAGCCAGCCTTTTTCCACAATCAGATATACTTTCCCTACACTGTGTTAATAAGGATATGCTGGTGAGAACACGACATCTGGTCGGCCTTATTTCGGGAGTACTGATTCTTTCAGTATTGCTGCCTGTCGGCTTAAGCATCTGGCTGGCCCATCAGCAGGTAGAAACATCGTTTATTGAAGAGCTGGATACCTATTCCTCCCGCGTCGCTATTCGAGCCAATAAGGTGGCGACACAAGGGAAAGATGCGCTGCAGGAGCTGGAAAGATGGCAAGGCGCTGCCTGTAGCGAAGCCCATCTCATGGAAATGCGTCGGGTATCTTACAGTTATCGCTATATTCAGGAAGTGGCTTATATCGATAACAACGTTCCCCAGTGTTCGTCTCTGGAGCATGAAAGTCCGCCCGATACCTTCCCCGAGCCAGGTAAAATTTCGAAAGATGGTTATCGTGTCTGGTTAACATCGCATAACGATTTAGGCATTATCCGTTACATGGTCGCCATGGGAACGGCACATTATGTCGTCATGATCGACCCCGCTTCCTTTATTGATGTCATTCCCTATAGCTCATGGCAAATTGATGCCGCCATTATTGGCAATGCCCATAACGTTGTCATAACCAGCAGCGATGAAATTGCTCAGGGAATTATTACCAGGCTACAAAAAACACCCGGTGAGCATATCGAAAATAATGGAATCATTTACGATATCCTGCCCTTACCGGAGATGAATATTTCGATCATCACATGGGCTTCAACGAAAATGTTGCAGAAAGGCTGGCATCGGCAAGTCTTTATTTGGTTACCGCTCGGGTTGGTGATTGGCCTGCTGGCAGCGATGTTTGTGCTGCGTATTTTGCGCCGTATTCAGTCACCGCATCATCGGCTGCAGGATGCTATCGAAAATCGTGATATTTGCGTGCACTATCAGCCGATTGTCTCCTTAGCCAATGGCAAAATTGTCGGTGCTGAGGCACTGGCGCGCTGGCCGCAGACAGACGGTAGTTGGTTGTCACCAGATAGTTTTATTCCGCTGGCACAGCAAACGGGCCTTTCTGAGCCATTGACGCTACTGATTATAAGAAGCGTCTTTGAAGATATGGGCGACTGGCTGCGTCAGCATCCACAGCAGCATATTTCGATCAATCTTGAATCCCCCGTGCTCACCTCGGAAAAAATCCCGCAATTGCTGCGTGACATGATCAATCACTATCAGGTTAATCCCAGACAGATCGCGCTTGAACTCACTGAACGCGAGTTTGCCGATCCGAAAACCAGCGCCCCGATAATTTCTCGCTACCGGGAGGCGGGCCATGAAATTTATCTTGATGATTTTGGTACGGGGTATTCAAGTTTAAGTTATTTACAGGATCTGGATGTCGACATTCTGAAGATCGATAAATCTTTCGTTGATGCGCTGGAATATAAAAATGTCACGCCGCATATCATCGAAATGGCAAAAACACTGAAACTGAAAATGGTAGCGGAGGGAATCGAAACCAGTAAACAAGAAGAGTGGTTACGCCAGCATTGCGTGCACTACGGTCAGGGCTGGCTCTACAGCAAGGCATTACCGAAAGAAGATTTCTTACGCTGGGCCGAGCAACATTTGTGAATTTTTGGGCTGACGGCACGCCGCACAGCCCGTCACGCTACCTATTCGTCGATGATTGACTCGAATCCGCCATAGATCATTCGCTTGCCGTCAAACGGCATGGACTCGCCGAACTCTTTCATCCGTGGGTCCGACATCATCTTTTGATTAGCAGCGTCGCGGACCTCTTTTGAAGGGTATTCAATCCAGCTAAAGACAACCTCTTCATTCTCTTCCGCTTTCACCGCCATACGAAAATCGGTCACTTTGCCATCCGGTACATCGCTGGCCCAGCATTCGACAATACGAAGCGCGCCAAACTCTTTAAACAATGGCGCAGCCTTAGCGGCCATTTCCCGATAGGCATCCTTTTTATCGGCAGGAACGGCAACCACAAAACCATCAACATACTTCATCAGACATACCTCCGAAGCGTACTGCGCAGCCAGACAATTCTTGCGACGTCAGTTATGGTTAAAGTTTAGCCATGTTGGGATTTTTTGACGAAACGGTGGGAGGCAGAAATGGGTGGGGGCCCTGCCAGCTACATCCCGGCACACGCGTCATCTGCCTTGGCTGCTTCCTTCCGGACCTGACCTGGTAAACAGAGTAGCGTTGCGGGAGAACCAACAGAGCCCCCATTGAGAGCGTTGAGAACCAACGCGCAGGCGCATTATCACTGCTGCCCCGGCTAATTGCAACCCATCGCGTGCCAGATGCTGGTTTCTTGCGCAATGCGACTTCACTCGGGCGTTTTTCCAGATTATGCTGAAAAATTACCTCAGGAAGAAAAGATGGAAAAAGAAGATTCATTTCCCCAACGCGTCTGGCAAATCGTCGCCGCTATTCCCGAAGGCTATGTCACCACTTACGGTGATGTGGCGAAACTGGCGGGATCGCCCCGCGCCGCGCGCCAGGTGGGCGGTGTGTTAAAGCGTCTCCCTGAAGGCAGCACCTTACCCTGGCACCGGGTGGTTAATCGCCACGGCACAATTTCGCTAACCGGACCGGATTTACAGCGTCAGCGACAGGCATTACTGGCAGAAGGTGTGATGGTATCGGGAAGCGGGCAAATCGACTTGCAGCGTTATCGCTGGAACTACTAACCCTCTCCGGGCGGAGAGGGTTAACGTCGCTTAATATTGCGTAGGAGCTGGAACTGCCGAAGACGGATTCACCTGAGTTGGTGAAGTCGAAGGTACGGTAGTCGTTGCGCCACCGCTGGCCTGAACCGGCACGGCGGTTTGCTGTACCGGCACCAATGTCAGGTCGGCTTTAGTTCCGCCCTGGTTGATCACCGGCTGAACGGTATCGGTGATAAATACCAGTTTGTCATTCACGGTAATCGCCGCACTCAACAGAATACGCGCGTTCGGCTGAACATCTGCCGGGTTAAATGGCAGAACAAAGCTGAATGGTGACTGTTTACCTTCAGTACGCACCGCTTTCTGCGCCAGCACTTTTGACGGTGCATCGGCTAACGACGCGTCAGAAAGTGTCACGGTCAGCACAGCATCAGGCGGCAGTGCGACTTTCTGACGGATCCAGACGGTACCGGAGACATTCGGTTGCTGGATAGCTGGTTGTTGTGTTGCTGAAATAGACGTATTTGCAGCCGGTGCTGGCGTCTGAATATCCGCGCTTTTATCTGCGCAAGCCGCCAACGCAATCGCAACCGCTAAACCACTGGCCATGTGCACGAGTTTCATTCATTTCTCCTTATTATCAATGCACCAGCGGGCTAACTTTCCTCGCCGGAAGAGTGGTTAACAAAATAGTAACGTCAACAAGTGTGGCACACATCACGCATTTCTGCCTGTAATTAGCCCGTAATTCAGACCATTGCACCCATCGGACCAGTAGCAAATTTGCGTTATACTCAACTCACTTTGGCTTGCTGCGGCAGCTTTGTTACTGGAGAGTTATATGAGTCAGGCGCTAAAAAATTTACTGACATTGTTAAATCTGGAAAAAATTGAGGAAGGACTCTTTCGCGGCCAGAGTGAAGATTTAGGTTTACGCCAGGTGTTTGGCGGCCAGGTCGTGGGTCAGGCCTTGTATGCTGCAAAAGAGACCGTCCCTGAAGAGCGGCTGGTACATTCGTTTCACAGCTACTTTCTTCGCCCTGGCGATAGTAAGAAGCCGATTATTTATGATGTCGAAACGCTGCGTGACGGTAACAGCTTCAGCGCCCGCCGGGTTGCTGCTATTCAAAACGGCAAACCGATTTTTTATATGACTGCCTCTTTCCAGGCACCAGAAGCGGGTTTCGAACATCAAAAAACAATGCCGTCCGCGCCAGCGCCTGATGGCCTACCTTCGGAAACGCAAATCGCCCAATCGCTGGCGCACCTGCTGCCGCCAGTGCTGAAAGATAAATTCATCTGCGATCGTCCGCTGGAAGTCCGTCCGGTGGAGTTTCATAACCCACTGAAAGGTCACGTCGCAGAACCACATCGTCAGGTGTGGATCCGCGCAAATGGTAGCGTGCCGGATGACCTGCGCGTTCATCAGTATCTGCTCGGTTACGCTTCTGATCTTAACTTCCTGCCGGTAGCTCTACAGCCGCACGGCATCGGTTTTCTCGAACCGGGGATTCAGATTGCCACCATTGACCATTCCATGTGGTTCCATCGCCCGTTTAATTTGAATGAATGGCTGCTGTATAGCGTGGAGAGCACCTCGGCGTCCAGCGCACGTGGCTTTGTGCGCGGTGAGTTTTATACCCAAGACGGCGTACTGGTTGCCTCGACCGTTCAGGAAGGGGTGATGCGTAATCACAATTAAAAAAATAGCCGGAGGTGAAAACCGTCCGGCTGTTTTTTGCAGTGCTTGTTACGCGTTATAGGCATTCTCGCCGTGGCTGTTGACATCCAGCCCTTCTCGCTCCTGCTCTTCCGGTACACGCAGACCAACCGTCAGATCCGCCAATTTGTAGCCGATAAATGCCACAACACCGGACCAGACGATCGTAATGGCGATGCTTTCCAGCTGTACCAGCAACTGATGGCCCATCGTCACACCTTCAGCGAAGCCCACGCCGCCCAGCGAGCTGGCGGCAAAAATCCCGGTCATGATACAGCCGACAATGCCACAAACGCCGTGCACACCGAAGACATCGCAGGGATCATCCACCCGCAGCAAGCGTTTGAGCATGGTAACGCCCCACAAGCCCGCCAGACCAGCTACCACGCCGATAATCAACGCGCCGCCAACCCCAATGTAGCCGCAGGCTGGCGTCACGCCGACCAGACCGGCAATCGCGCCAGAACACGCCCCCAGCAGTGAAGGCTTACCACGCAGCGCCCATTCACCGAAGATCCAGCCAAGAATTGCCGCCGCCGTTGCGACCACAGTATTCACAAATGCCAGTGCCGCGATTTCATTCGCCGTGCCCGCTGACCCGGCGTTAAAGCCAAACCAACCGATATAGAGAATGGCAGTCCCGGTGAAGACCATCGGCAGGTTGTGCGGTTTAAACGCCTCTTTACCGAAGCCCACGCGTTTTCCTATCAGATACGCGCCCACCAGACCGGCGATTGCGGCGTTAATGTGCACCACGGTGCCACCCGCGAAATCCAGCGCACCGTGAGAAGCCAGCAAACCACCGCCCCACACCATATGCGCAATCGGAATGTAAGAGAGCGTCAGCCATACCACCACGAAAATCAACACAGCTGAGAAGCGGATTCGTTCCGCCAGCGCCCCAACTATCAAGCCGACGGTAATGCAGGCAAACGATCCCTGAAACGCCACGTGGATATACTGATAAATGCTGCCCATCACCGCCGTCAGTTCGATGTTTTTCAGCATCAACCAGTTAATGTTGCCGAAGAAGTTGTTGCCCTCACCAAACGCCAGCGAGTAACCGTAAACCACCCAGAGAATACAGACCAGTGCAAATGTCACCGTCACCTGCGTCAGCATCGACAGCACGTTTTTGCCGCGAATCAACCCACCGTAAAACAGGGCAATCCCCGGAATAGTCATAAACAGCACCAGCGCAGTACAAATCATCATAAACGCATTGTCGGCTTTATCGGCCACCGCAGGTGCAGCCATTACCAGTCCCGGAAGCATCGCCAGTGAAGCAAGCCCAGTTTTTATCGTCGCTATCTTCATTTTTCGTTCCTGTTGCTGTGTGCCAGAGATTACAGCGCCGCTTCGTCGGCTTCGCCGGTACGAATACGAATGACGCGTTGCAATTCAGCGACGAAGATTTTGCCGTCGCCAATTTTTCCGGTGTAAGCCGCCTTACTGACGATATCGATCACTTCATCGAGTTGGTCATCAGCAATCGCCACATCAATTTTTACTTTTGGCAGGAAATTGACGCTGTATTCCGCCCCCCGGTACAGCTCGGCATGCCCTTTCTGACGCCCGAAACCTTTCACTTCGGTGACGGTCAGGCCCTGAATACCAATGGAAGATAACGCTTCACGAACGTCTTCCAGCTTGAATGGTTTGATTATCACGGTCACCAGCTTCATAGATCCCCTCCGGTCAGAATTCGGTAATGGTTCTGCTACACGAAGAAGGTATTGCAAGCGGTGTGCCAGAAATGAAAAACGAGAAAGAGAGCAGGAAGTTAAGAAGTTTGAAAATGAAAACGCACTATGACAGTGCACAGTGCGTTACATTTTTGCACCAACGATGAAATATTGCGCTATTCAGGCGCTCAATGATTCCTCTTCACGCACGCTGGCTGCCAGCTCTTCGCCCGCAAGTTGCAGTTGATACATCTGCCAGTAGCGTCCCTGGGCCGCCAGCAGTTGCTGGTGAGTGCCCTGCTCCACGGCTTGCCCACGATGAAGCACCAGAATGGTGTCGGCATCAACAATGGTCGATAAGCGGTGAGCAATCACTACCAGCGTGGTATGTTCACGCACCGCCGCCAGAGCATGTTGAATCGCCTGTTCAGTACCGGAGTCAATGCTGGCGGTTGCCTCATCAAGGATCAGGATTTGCGGCGTCTCGACCAGCACGCGCGCCAGTGCCAGCAGTTGCTTTTGCCCAACTGAGAGATTATTCCCCTGCTCGCCCAGCGGCGTGTAAATACCGTCGCTCATGCTACGCGCCAGCTCCGCCAGTTGCACGGTTTCCAGCGCCTGCCAGACGCGTTCTTCGGAGATATCCCGCCCCAGCGTCACGTTGGCGAGGAAGGTATCCGCCAGCACCACCGGATCTTGCTGCACCATTGCCACGCCCTGGCGCAGCGCGCTGTGACTTAGCGAACTTAATGGACGACCATCAAGGCGAATCTCACCTTCCGTTAGCGGGTAATAGCCCATCAATAAACTGGCGAGGGTGCTTTTGCCACTGCCGGTATGCCCGACCAGCGCCACAAAATTGCGCGAAGGCACAGAGAGATTAATGTTCTTTAGCACCAGATTGTTATCGCGATAAGCAAATGACACGTTATCGACTTCGATGGTGCCGCTCTGTAAAGGGCGATCATCATTGCCATATTGCTGGCGCGGTCCGTCCATCAGCTCAAACACGCGCTCACCAGCAACAACAGCCTGTTGCAGCATCGCCTGCTGCGTGGTCAGTTCGATTAAGGGTTCGTTAAGTCGCCCAAGATAGCTGATAAACGCATACAACACGCCCACTTCAATGGTGCCGCTGGCGGAGAAGCCAAACAGCATCAACAAGCCACAAAGAATGAGCGATGAAAACAGACTCAGCAGCGGACGCAGCAGAAAACCGTCGAGGCGCAGGGTTTGCATCCTCGCCATATAGTGTGAACGACTGGCCTCCCCCATACGTTCGCCAAATCGCGCCTGCTGACGAAACTGCTGGATAACGCTCATGCCATTGATGATTTCGTTAAAGCCGTCGTTGATATCCGCCAGATAGGCGCGCACACGACGGACAATCGGCGTGCTGTAACGCTGGTATATCACCATTACCACCAGCACCACCGGGAAAATCATTATCGCCACCAGTGCCATTCGCCAGTCGAGGCTGAACATCGCCACCAGCATCGCGCCCACCAGCGCGGCACTGCGCAGGACAGTTGCCACTACGGTAACGTAGAGATCGCGGATCACTTCAGTGTCATTAGTGACGCGGGAAATCACCTGCCCGACGGGTTGGGTATCAAACTCGCTTAATGGCTGGCGTAACGCAGCATCCATCACGTCGGTACGCAACTGTTGCACTACGCCTACTGCCGCCCGATTAAACAGCAGCGACTGCGCGTAATGTAGCCCGGCGGCAAACAGTTGCAGCCCAACATACGCCGCAGCCAGCCCTGCAACCACTTTCAACGGCAGGTTATTTTTCGCTACCATATTGTCGATAAAATAGCTGATAAGCAGCGGCCCACTGACTTCTGCCGCCGCCGCAACCCACATCATCAGGACCGCAATCCCCAGCGGTTTACGCCACGGTGAACCGTACGCTAACAGGCGCTTGAGAGTCGGCCACAGTTGGCTAAAACTACGCATCGACGGCCTCCTCGCGATTTTCCGGAGCGTCGTCGAGCGCCGCCTCCAGTTGTTGATAGCGATACATATCGCGATACCAGCCGCTTTGTTGTGCCAGCACATCATGATTGCCACGCTGGGCGATATGTCCGTGCTGCATCACAATAATTTCACTGGCTTCCGTCAGTGCAGAAAGGCGATGGGCACTGATGATTACCGTTCTTCCCTGCCCCCACTGACGCAGGTTATGCAGGATCTGGTGCTCAGTGCGTCCGTCCACCGCCGAAAGCGCATCATCAAGGATGAGGATTTCCGCGTTGACTAATAACGCACGAGCAATGGAGATACGCTGTTTTTGCCCGCCGGAAAGCATCACACCGCGCTCGCCCACCTCTGTATCGTAACCTTGCGGTAGACGCAAAATATCGTCATGTACGCTGGCTAACCGCGCGACATGCTCAATCTCTTGCTGGGTGGCATTCGGGCAACCCAGCGCGATGTTATTCGCCACAGTGTCAGAAAAAAGGAATGGCGTCTGGCTAACTACCGCCAGGCGGCTACGCCAGCTATCGAGTTGTAACTTCGTCAGAGGAATATCATGAAAGCGAATATCCCCCTCGCTGACGTCGAAATGACGCTGAATGAGCGACAACAGGGTACTTTTGCCGGAACCAGTCGGCCCGCAGATACCCAGCATCTGACCGGGTTTCAGGGCGAAATTAACGTTTTCCAGCGCAGGATGGTCAGTCTGCGGATACGTGAACTGGTGAATATTTACATCCAGTTCGCCACGCCCTTCCGGCACGGGTTCGCTACCATCGTTCACCACCGGCGCTTCCGCCAGCATCGCGCGAATACGGCTGTACGCAGCACTACCACGTTCCACAATGTTAAACATCCATGCCAGCGCCAGCATTGGCCAAATCATCAGACCTAAATACATCATAAAACTGGTGAGCTGGCCCAGCGTTAAACTGCCCTGCACCACCATCCAACTACCGCCGCCAATCGCCAGCAAGTTCGCCATACCAATCGCGATATAGATGGTCGGGTCGAAACGAGCATCAATACGCGCCACCCGCATGTTTTTTTTGCCGGTATCTTCGGCATCCGCGGCAAATAACGCCGACTGGCGATCTTCCAGACCAAAGGCTTTGATCATGCGGATACTGGTGAGGCTTTCCTGGGTGCGGTCATTAAGACTGGAAAACGCCGCCTGTGCCAGCTTAAAGCGTTCATGCAAAGCATCGCCGTTGCGCTTAATCATGATCGCCATCACTGGCATCGGTAACAGGGCAAATAAGGTCAACTGCCAGCTAATTTGCGTAGACATCATAATCAACACAGCGCAGCCCATTACCAGTGAATCCACCAGCGTCAGCACCCCTTCTCCGGCGGCAAACACGACGCGATCGACGTCATTAGTCGCACGAGCCATGAGGTCACCCGTGCGATGACGCAGGTAAAACTCAGGATGCTGCCGGCTTAGCTGACGGTAATAATCTTCACGCAGTTCAACAGCCAGTTGATAAGACGCACCAAACAGCAATACGCGCCAGACGTAACGCAGGAGATAAACCACAACGGCAATCAGCACCATGGTGGCGATCCACATCAGGATCTGCCCGGTAGTAAAGTGTTGTTCTGTCACGCCATCGACAACAATACCAACCACTTTTGGTGGAACCAGTTGCAGCATCGCGATAATGACAAGCAAGGCGACAGCCCCGAGATAGCGACGCCATTCCCGACGGAAATACCAGCTTAATTGAGCAAATAATCGCACGCGTTGTGTCCTGACCTGATTCTGGATATTTATTCGATGGGTAAAGAAGTGGTGTATTTAATCTGTTCCATCGCGAAGCTGGAAGTGACGTCCGACAGCCCCGGCACGCTGTTTACCAGACGCTTATAAAACTCGTCGTAGCGTTTCATGTCGGCAACCTGGACGCGCATCAGATAATCGTATTCACCAGCCATGCGCCAGAACCCCAGCACTTCTGGCATTTCGGTAACCACCGTGACAAAGCGGCAATACCATTCGCTGCTGTGATGTTGCGTTTTTATCAGCACAAAAGCGGTCAGGCCGAGGCCTATTTTTTCCGGATCCAGCAGGGCGACTTTGCCGATAAGGATACCGTCGTCCTCCAGCCGTTTCAGGCGCTTCCAGCAAGGGGTGGTTGTCAGATTAACGGCTTCAGCCAGTGCCTGCAAAGAGAGGGTGCAATCCTGCTGCAGTAAGGCCAGCAGCTTACGGTCAATTTTATCTAACATAGCCCTTCCACAGAGAATTTTTTTCTCTTTTAATTCTATTTTAAAGGTGAAATCACGACAATTTATTCTGTGCGGTTTAAACACCACGGCACAAAATGACAAATTCAACGCAAAAAAAACCGGGCAATTGCCCGGTGCTGGAAGGGATCTCGTTATTCGGGGGAATAAGGTAGATGTGGATAGTCCAGCCAGTGCGTCAAATAGTGAGAGACAGCCTGATTTCGGCAATGTCCAATCACCGGTAAATGCGGGAGCTCCGCGCGCAGTTGCGGCATCGCATTGCCCATAATAAATCCGCTACCGACGCTGCCTAACATTTCGCGATCGTTCATCGCATCACCAAAGGCCATGCAATCGCGCAACGATAAACCTAAATGTTGGGTCAGCACCGTCAATGCAGCGCCTTTATTGCAGCCCACCGGCAGCACTTCGAGGCAATCCGTGGCGGAAAAACACAAATGTGCACGCTCGCCTAATGCTTCGTATAGCTGGATCTGCAAGCGTGTAAGATCGTCGTGATCGCCACAGAAGCAGATCTTGGTGACGCTGCCGAGTGGCATTTTTTTGACATCGATTATCTGATAACGAAAACCGCTATAGACAAATGCCTGCAACAACGCAGGGATCTCTTTCCCGGTAAACCAACCGTCGTCATTGAAGATATGCATGCTGGCTCGGGTATCCCATTGCTGATACAGCACCAGCTCCGCGACATCCGCAGGTAAATCATCACGATGTAAAAGTTCACCTTCCAGAGAATGCACGCGCGTTCCGTTGCCGGTAATCAAATATGCATCCAGCGATAGCGCCCCGAGAATATGCTGCATCTCCAGCGCATGACGCCCCGTGGCAAAAGTGAGGGTAATGTCGCGTTCACGCAGTCGCGCCAAAGTAGAGAGGGTTTTCTCACCTAAATGATGGTCAGGCATCAATAAAGTGCCATCCATATCAAATGCTGCCAGACGAGCCATTTCTTTCTCCACTCTGTGACACGGTTAATGGTGATTGAGTATCACCTGATATATACGGAAGTAATAGTGAATAGTGAAATAATATTGTTCCGGGTTTATATGCGATTGCTCAACCGTCTTAACCAGTATCAACGTCTGTGGCAACCTTCAGCCGGAAAGCCGCAAATCGTCACCGTCAGCGAACTGGCCGAACGCTGTTTTTGCAGCGAACGCCATGTTCGTACGCTGTTGCGTCAGGCACAGGAGGCGGGATGGCTGGAGTGGCAGGCGCAGTCAGGACGCGGAAAGCGCGGACAATTACGCTTTCTGGTCACGCCGGAATCGCTACGCAATGCGATGATGGAACAGGCACTGGAAACCGGAAAGCAGCAAGATGTGCTGGAGCTGGCGCAACTGGCCCCAGGTGAGCTGCGCACTCTGTTACAGCCGTTTATGGGCGGACAATGGCAAAACGATACACCCACGTTGCGTATTCCCTACTATCGCCCGCTCGAACCGCTACAACCAGGCTTTTTGCCCGGCCGTGCCGAGCAGCATCTCGCCGGGCAGATATTTTCCGGCCTGACCCGCTTCGATAATAATACTCAGCGCCCGATTGGCGATTTAGCGCATCACTGGGAAACCTCTACTGACGGGTTACGCTGGGACTTTTATCTTCGTTCAACCCTACACTGGCATAACGGCGATGCAGTAAAAGCCTCACACTTACACCAGCGATTATTGATGCTGTTACAACTGCCAGCACTGGATCAATTATTTATTAGCGTGAAGCGTATTGAAGTCACCCATCCGCAGTGTCTGACCTTCTTTTTACATCGCCCCGATTACTGGCTTGCGCACCGGCTGGCGAGCTATTGCAGCCATCTGGTGCATCCGCAATTCCCACTGATCGGCACTGGTCCTTTTCGCTTAACACAATTCACAGCGGAGCTGGTGCGCCTGGAGAGCCATGATTATTACCATTTGCGTCATCCGCTGCTTAAAGCGGTTGAGTACTGGATAACTCCGCCGCTTTTCGAAAAAGATTTGGGAACCAGTTGTCGGCATCCCGTGCAAATCACCATCGGCAAACCGGAGGAGCTGCAACGGGTCAGCCAGGTCAGTAGTGGCATCAGTTTAGGTTTTTGCTATTTAACGTTGCGCAAAAGTCCCCGACTCTCCCTCTGGCAGGCGCGAAAAGTGATCTCCATTATTCATCAATCCGGTTTATTACAAACGTTAGAAGTCGGAGAAAACCTGATCACCGCCAGTCATGCATTACTGCCAGGCTGGACTATTCCGCACTGGCAAGTACCGGATGAAGTCAAACTACCGAAAACCTTGACGCTGGTTTATCACCTACCGATAGAACTTCATACCATGGCAGAACGCCTACAGGCGACACTGTCAGCGGAAGGCTGTGAACTCACAATTATTTTTCATAACGCAAAAAACTGGGACGACACGACCCTACTGGCACACGCAGACCTCATGATGGGCGACAGATTAATTGGCGAAGCACCGGAATATACTCTGGAGCAATGGCTACGTTGCGATCCACTGTGGCCACATGTTTTCGACGCTCCAGCATATGCACATCTGCAATCGACGCTGGACGCGGTGCAAGTAATGCCTGATGAGGAAAACCGATTTAATGCCCTGAAAGCGGTTTTTAGCCAGTTAATGGCAGACGCGACGCTGACGCCGCTGTTCAACTATCACTATCGCATTAGTGCCCCTCCCGGCGTGAACGGTGTGCGACTGACACCGCGCGGCTGGTTTGAATTTACCGAAGCCTGGCTTCCCGCGCCGTCGCAATGAATAGCTGGTCCGGGTTAATCGCAGGCGTTACCATAACGCTTTTATTGTTCAAGCAGGATTATCTATGAAACGTGCTGTCGTTGTGTTCAGTGGAGGCCAGGATTCCACCACCTGTCTGGTGCAGGCATTACAACAATATGATGAAGTCCATTGCGTGACGTTCGATTACGGTCAGCGACATCGCGCAGAAATCGACGTGGCACGCGAACTGGCGCTGAAACTGGGAGCACGCGCGCATAAGGTTCTTGATGTAACGCTGCTCAACGAGCTGGCGGTCAGCAGCCTGACGCGTGACAGCATTCCGGTGCCTGATTATGAACCTGAAGCCGATGGCATCCCGAATACGTTTGTCCCAGGGCGTAATATTTTGTTCCTGACGCTGGCGGCAATATATGCGTATCAGGTAAAAGCAGAAGCCGTAATTACTGGCGTCTGCGAAACGGATTTCTCCGGCTACCCGGATTGCCGCGATGAGTTTGTGAAAGCACTAAACCATGCCGTCAGTTTGGGCATGGCGAAAGATATTCGTTTTGAAACGCCGCTGATGTGGATTGATAAAGCGGAAACCTGGGCGCTGGCAGATTATTACGGCAAACTGGATTTAGTCCGTAACGAAACGTTGACCTGCTATAACGGCATTAAAGGCGACGGTTGCGGTCATTGTGCGGCATGTAATTTACGCGCCAACGGTTTGAATCATTATCTGGCCGATAAACCGACGGTGATGGCAGCGATGAAGCAGAAAACCGGGTTGAGGTAATTATTCCGGGTGTCGCCGGATGCGGCTTGAGCATCCGGCACCACAAAACGTTTACTTAACCATCTGCTCCAGCTTTTCGCGCAATTCCCCTTCCAGAGCTAATGCTTTCTGCGTTTTAAGATCAATACAAACAAACGTAATAAGCGCATCCGCTACCACCTGCCCTTCCGGCTCCAGTGTAATGACCTGGCTTAAGATGCCGCTTTTACCGTTTAATTGCTGCAACTGACTGGTAATAGTTAACAGGTCACTTAATACCGCTGGGCGACGATAGTTAATATTGATATTGACCACGACGAAGGCGATGTTATGGGCCGTCATCCACTGAAAACTGTCGCTATTTTCCAACCCATCCCAGCGGGCTTCTTCGAGAAATTCAAGGTAGCGGGCGTTGTTGACGTGCTGGTAAACGTCGAGATGATATCCACGAACTTTGATTTGTGTTTGCATAGCGCAATAACCTTACGTTGTTGTTATAAGTACAGAGGTCATAACTGGTATGACCTCTTCAGTCTGGCAAAAAATTGCCACTATGCAAATTAATTACAGGGTTAATACCGCCAGATTACGTTCCACCAGCGAATTGCCCATCCCCGGCACCTGCTTTAGATCCTCCACAGTTTTAAACGGACCGTACTCTTCGCGATAACTGACAATCGCCTGCGCTTTCTTCAGGCCAACGCCATTCATCGCGCGGGCTAGCTCTTCCGCGCTGGCATTATTAATGCTGACCTGGGTGCCTTCTTCGTCACTGGCTTTCGCCGGTACTGCTGCTTTACTTTGTGCTGCAGGAGCTTCCGCTTTGGTTTCTACCGCCGTCGGTTTCGCCACAGAAGCTGCCGCCAGCGCGCTATGAGACATTCCGGCACAGGCCAGGGAAAGGGTAATGAGCAGTGCTTTAATTCCGTGTTTCATACTGTTTTCTCCTTGTTTGTTAACAGTGGAATCACCTTAACGGCAGTGAAAACAGTAAACAAATGGCAATGTTCAGAAATGGAAAAGGCCGCGAAAGCGACCTTTTCTTGTTACAGCTGCAACGCATTTTTTTGCGAGGCGGCTTCAGGATTATTGCTGTTCCAGCGCATCGCCAATTTTGATTTTCGCCTCTTTACGCAGGTTACTCATCAGAGCTTCAAAGACGATTTGTGCGTTGTTCTGGGTGATACCCTGCACCATCGCTTTTTTCTGATCTTCCGGCATTGAACCTTGTTTCACTTCATCCAGCGCCAGCAGAACCACATTACCTTGCATATCGGTCGCCATACCGTAGCTCGGTTTGTCTTTCGCTGGCAGTGGCAGTGCAAACGCCGCCTGGCTAATCGGGTCACGACCGGAACGGCTTAAGGTTTTCGGCTCGCCAAATTTCAGACCGGCAGCCTGCATAGCTTCCGCACCTTTGCCGGCTTTCAAATCAACCAGCAGTTTCTCAGCATCCACTTTCGCCTGTTGTTCAGCTTTGTTGTGCTGAACCAATGCCTTAACTTGTTCCTGAACATCTGCCAACGGTTTCACCGCTTCCGGTTTGTGCTCGCTGATGCGCAGCACGAATGCGCGGTCGCCGTCTACGGTGATGATGTCAGAGTTGATGCCCGGCGCGCCGTTTTCACCTACCAGACCGCCGTTAAAGATAGCGTCGGCAACCGGCTTGAAGTTCAACTCTTCCGGCAGGTTATCTTTGCTGAACCAACCCGTCTGAGTGGCTTTAACGCCGGCAGCTTGCTCTGCACCGGCCAGAGACTCGGTGTCGTTGCTTGCCGCATCGCTCACTTTCTGCTGCAGCGCGTAGTACGCATCGAGGGCTTTTTCGTGTTTCACTTTCGCCGCAATGTCGTCACGTACTTCGTCTAACGATTTCACTTTCGCTGGCTGAATGTCGTCCAGACGTACAATCAGGAAACCGACCGAAGATTTGATGACACCAGACAGTTGGCCTTTTTCTTTCAGACCAGCATTTTTCAGTTCGTCCGGGATAGTGGCATCTTCTAACCAACCCATATCGCCGCCGTTACGAGCAGAGATAATATCGGCAGATTTTTCTTTGGCTAATGCAGCAAAATCACCGCCTTTATTCAGCTCATCAAGTACCGCTTTCGCTTCATCTTCAGTTTTGGTCTGGATGATGCTGTAGCGGGTACGCTGCGGCTGGGTGAATTGATCCTGATGCTGGTCGTAGTAGCTCTGGATATCCGCATCGCTAACCGGTTGCTGCATCGTTGCGGCATCCAGCTTGATGTAACTCACGCGGAATTGTTCCGGCGTCATGAAATTGTTTTTGTTTTGTTCGTAGTAGCTGGCAATCTCCTGTTCGGTCACAGGCTGCTTCGCCGCCAGCGCGTTAACATCGATAGTCGCCTCACGCACCACGCGTTGTTGCGCGACCAGTGCCGCCAGCTCGTCGGTTTCACCTTTCAGCATAAAATCGGTACCGGCAACGCCGTTAATCAGCTGTTGGGTAGTGAGCTGGTTACGCAGCGCCTGGGCGTACTGATCGGCGGTCATCCCCATCTGGTTGAGGATACCGTTATAGCGGCTGTTATCAAATTTGCCGTCAACCTGGAAGGCTGGGGTCGCGAAAATCGCCTGTTTAACCTGCTCATCGCTGATACCCAGTTTCAGCTCACGTGCGTACTGATCCAGCAGCGCCTCGTCGATCAGACGATTCAGCACCTGTTGACGCAGGGTTTTCATATAGCCTTCGTTCGCTGCCAGCTCGGAGTATTGATCGCCCAGCTGTTGCTGCATGCGATTACGCTCGCTGTTGAAGGCGTTCTCGAATTGCCCACGGCTGATTTCCTGGTCATTCACTTTTGCGGCGTAGTTATTGCCTCCGCCAATCAGGTAACCACTCACGCCGGTCAATATGAATGACACGATAATGATACCGAAAATAATCTTGAGCACGAGACTGTTTGCAGCCGTGCGTAAGCTGTCCATCATGGTGTAACAACACTCCGCTGTAGATGACTGTGTACCTCACGCAACGTATCGATGCGCGCAAAGGCCTATTGTGACAAGAAACGGGGGCAATTGTCAGCCCACAAGACGCAGAAAGTCACCGAATACAAATAAAAAAGGCACATCAGTAGATGCGCCCTTGAACTTCGTCACATCCCCACTGGGGACAACGCTTAGTTTACCGCGTCTTTCAGTGCTTTACCTGCACGGAAGCTCGGTACTTTAGCAGCAGCGATGGTGATCTCTTTACCGGTCTGCGGGTTGCGGCCAGTACGGGCAGCACGCTCTTTAACGGCAAAAGTACCAAAACCTACCAGTGCTACATCATCCCCTTCTTTCAGAGATTCAGTTACGGAAGCAATAATAGCATCTAACGCACGGCCAGCCGCAGCTTTAGAGATATCAGCCCCTGCAGCAATCTTGTCGATCAATTGAGATTTATTCACTCTTCTCTTCCTCTTTATAATTTATATCGCACTTGAATCCTTCAAGGTACGAACGCGCAGCAGTTATATCAGGCCAGCCATCCCCTTACAACACCCCTTAATAAGGGCAAGCCCGATCCGCCATCTAACTTAGCGAGACAAAAAAAGGCTGGCAAGCCCGAATTAGCCTGCCAGCCCTGTTTTTATTAGTGCATTTTGCGCGAGGTCACTATTTTGCAGTCACAACCTGCATGCCAGACGGTTCATTTTGCAGCGCCAGAGTCAGAACTTCCTCAATGCGCTTCACAGGATGAATGTCCAGATCGGCAATTACGTTGTCAGGAATCTCTTCCAGATCGCGTTTATTTTCGAACGGAATTAACACTGTTTTAATCCCGCCGCGATGCGCTGCCAGGAGTTTTTCTTTCAAACCACCGATCGGCAGTACCTGACCACGCAGAGTGATCTCACCGGTCATTGCCACATCGGCACGAACCGGGTTACCGGTCAGGCAAGAAACCAGCGCGGTGCACATAGCAATACCGGCACTCGGACCATCTTTCGGCGTCGCACCTTCCGGTACGTGGACGTGGATGTCGCGTTTTTCGTAAAAATCAGGGTTGATCCCCAGTTTTTCCGCACGCGCACGAACCACCGTTAACGCCGCCTGAATGGACTCCTGCATCACTTCGCCGAGCGAACCGGTATAGGTCAGTTTGCCTTTACCCGGAACACATGCGGTTTCAATGGTCAGCAAGTCACCGCCCACTTCCGTCCACGCCAGACCGGTTACCTGACCGACACGGTTTTCGTTATCCGCGCGACCATAGTCGAAACGCTGAACACCGAGATAGTCATGCAGGTTATCGCCGTTAATTTCGATATGTTTTAATGACTTATCGAGCAGTAACTGCTTAACCGCTTTGCGACACAGTTTGGAGATTTCACGCTCCAGACCACGCACGCCCGCCTCACGGGTGTAGTAACGAATAATGCCGATAATGGCGCTATCGTCGACGGTCAGCTCACCTTTTTTCAGTGCATTACGTTCAATCTGCTTCGGCAGCAGGTGACGTTTGGCGATGTTCAGTTTTTCATCTTCGGTATAACCGGAGAGGCGAATCACTTCCATACGATCCAGCAGCGGTGCCGGAATGTTCATGGAGTTCGACGTCGCGACAAACATCACGTCGCTGAGATCGTAATCCACTTCCAGGTAGTGGTCGCTGAACGCTACGTTCTGCTCTGGATCCAGCACTTCAAGCAGTGCGGAGGCCGGATCGCCACGCATGTCAGAAGACATTTTGTCGATCTCATCGAGCAGGAACAGCGGATTTTTCACGCCCACTTTCGCCATTTTCTGGATCAGTTTACCCGGCATAGAACCGATGTAAGTACGGCGGTGACCACGGATTTCCGCTTCATCACGCACGCCGCCCAGCGCCATACGGACATATTTACGCCCGGTGGCTTTGGCAATAGACTGACCAAGAGAGGTTTTACCTACCCCCGGCGGCCCTACCAGGCAGAGGATCGGTCCCTTGATTTTGTTGACACGGCTTTGAACCGCAAGGTACTCAAGGATTCGATCTTTCACGCGCTCCAGACCATAATGGTCGGTATCAAGGATTTCCTGCGCCTGACGCAGGTCTTTTTTGACCTTGCTACGCGCATTCCACGGCACCTGTACCATCCAGTCGATATAACCACGCACTACGGTCGCTTCTGCCGACATCGGAGACATCATTTTCAGCTTCTGCAACTCTGCTTCCGCTTTCTCTTTTGCCTCTTTCGGCATCTTCGCCGCGTCGATTTTGCGCTTCAGGGCTTCGTTTTCGTCCGGCGCGTCGTCCATTTCACCGAGTTCTTTCTGAATAGCTTTCATTTGCTCGTTCAGATAGTACTCACGCTGGGATTTCTCCATCTGCTTTTTAACGCGGTTGCGAATGCGTTTCTCAACCTGCAGCAGATCGATTTCCGATTCCATCATTGCCATCAGATATTCCAGACGTTCGTTAACGTCGGACATCTCCAGAACGGACTGTTTGTCAGCCAGTTTCAGCGGCATATGTGCAGCAATGGTATCCGCCAGACGCGCCGGATCGTCGATGCTATTCAACGACGTCAGCACTTCTGGTGGGATTTTTTTGTTCAGCTTGATGTAGCCTTCGAACTGGCTGATTGCAGTACGCACCAGCACTTCCTGTTCCCGCTCATCAATGGTCGGCGACTCCAGATACTCCGCCTTCGCAGAAAAGTGTTCGCCATTGTCAGAGAGCGCAGAAATACGCGCGCGCTGTAACCCCTCGACCAGCACTTTGACGGTGCCGTCAGGCAGTTTCAGCATCTGCAATATAGAGGCCACGGTCCCGACGGTGAAAAGATCGTTTACACCCGGCTCATCCGTTGAAGCTTCTTTCTGCGCGACCAGCATAATTTTTTTATCATGGTCCATCGCCGCTTCCAGACAACGGATAGATTTTTCCCGCCCGACAAATAAGGGGATGACCATGTGCGGATAAACCACCACATCGCGCAGCGGCAATACGGGGATTTCAATGCGTTCAGAACGCTCAGGATTCATAGAGCTCTCTCTTAGTTTAATTTCCGCCAGGTAATCAGATGACACGACTGTGCTTCACGCCATCTATTAACATGTACGTCAGTATATGGGGATGTTTCCCCCACATTCAACGCCGAGAATAGAGGAAAAATTAAAGGGGAGATAAAATCCCCCCTTTTTCGTTAACTAATTGTATGGGAATGGTTAATTATTCACCGGATGCCTGTTGCGCTTCCGGCTTGCCATAAATCAGCAACGGTTTGCTTTGACCATCAATTACCGACTCGTCGATAACCACTTTTTCGACGTCTTCCATGGACGGCAGATCGTACATGGTATCGAGCAGTGCGGCTTCTACGATGGAACGCAGGCCACGGGCACCGGTTTTACGCGCCATCGCTTTCTTAGCGATAGCATCCAGCGCCTCGTCACGGAATTCCAGATCCACGCCTTCCAGATTAAACAGCGCCTGATACTGCTTGGTCAGGGCGTTTTTCGGCTCTTTGAGGATCTGAATCAGAGCTTCTTCGCTCAGTTCATTCAACGTTGCGACAACCGGCAGACGACCAATGAACTCAGGGATCAGACCAAACTTGATCAGATCTTCCGGTTCAACCTGCGCCAGCAGCTCGCCTTCGCTTGCTTTGTCGGACTTCGCTTTTACCGTCGCGCCAAAACCAATGCCGGAGCCGGTTTCTACACGGTGGGAAATCACTTTATCCAGACCGGCAAACGCACCGCCACAAATAAACAGGATCTTAGAGGTATCAACCTGCAAGAATTCCTGCTGCGGATGTTTACGCCCACCTTGCGGTGGAACAGCAGCTACCGTACCTTCGATCAGTTTCAACAGTGCCTGCTGTACGCCTTCACCGGAAACGTCTCGGGTAATGGACGGGTTGTCTGACTTACGAGAAATCTTGTCGATTTCATCGATGTAGACAATACCACGCTGTGCTTTCTGGACATCGTAGTCGCATTTCTGCAACAGCTTCTGAATGATGTTTTCAACGTCTTCACCCACATAACCGGCTTCGGTCAGTGTAGTCGCGTCGGCCATGGTGAACGGAACATCCAGCAGGCGCGCCAGCGTTTCAGCCAGCAGCGTTTTACCGGAACCGGTCGGACCGATCAGCAGAATGTTACTTTTGCCCAACTCGACGCCATTGCTGGTATCGCCGTTGCGCAGACGTTTGTAATGGTTGTATACCGCGACCGCCAGCACTTTTTTCGCCTGTTCCTGGCCGATAACGTAATCGTCCAGGTGGTTGCGAATTTCATGCGGCGTCGGTAGCGCACTGCGTTCACGATGCGGTGCAACTTCTTTAATCTCTTCGCGAATGATGTCGTTACATAAATCAACACATTCGTCGCAGATATACACGGATGGACCGGCAATCAGCTTGCGCACTTCATGCTGGCTTTTGCCGCAAAAAGAGCAATACAGCAATTTGCCTGAGCCATCTTTGCGTTTATCTGTCATGGGTCAAAACCTCTTCTTTGTTCTTTGTGCCGCACACGACGACGCAAATGCCATTCTCAGGCGCAAGCCGCTTACAGCGTTGTGCCGCCCTGGATAAGTATAGCGGCACAGTTGCGCCTCTGGCATCAATTACGATGGGTCAGAATCGAATCGACCAGACCGTATTCCACCGCTTCAGGGGCGGAAAGGAAGCGATCGCGCTCGGTATCACGTTCAATCTGTTCTAATGATTGACCCGTATGAAGCGCCATAAGTTCATTCATGCGCCCTTTAACTTTCAGAATTTCACGGGCATGAATTTCGATATCGGTCGCCTGGCCCTGGTAGCCGCCCAACGGTTGGTGAATCATCACGCGCGAATTCGGCAGGCAAAAACGTTTACCTTTTGCCCCTGCGGTCAGCAAGAAAGCGCCCATCGAGGCCGCCTGGCCCATACAGATGGTGCTGACATCAGGCTTGATAAACTGCATGGTGTCATAGATAGACATCCCGGCAGTGATCACCCCGCCTGGGGAGTTAATGTACAGATAGATATCTTTTTCTGGGTTTTCCGCTTCCAGGAACAGCATCTGCGCCACAATCAGGTTAGCCATGTGGTCTTCAACCTGGCCAGTCAGAAAAATGACGCGTTCCTTAAGTAGACGAGAATAGATATCAAAAGAGCGCTCACCGCGTGAGGTCTGTTCAATGACCATCGGCACCAGCGCCATATGGGGTGCAAAGTTATCTCGTTCGCCGCTGTATGACATTTCCGTCTCCTGGATAAAATTGAAAAAACCTGCTGTACCGATTGTAACCTTATGGACGGATTATCAGCTAGTCCCTGTGTTATGGGTACGGCATCACCATATTTCAAGCATAACAATCTTTTGTTGTTACGCTAACACCGAAAGAGGCTTTTCGCACGGTTCCATGCAAAATTCATGACAAAAAAAAGCCCACCACCTGGCGGTGACGGGCCTTTGTGCGAATTTAGCGCGTTATGCTGCGTAAATTACGCCTGCTGGTTCATCAGCTCGTTGAAAGTGGTTTCTTTTTCAGTCACTTTCGCTTTCGCCAGTACAGCTTCAACAGCCTGTTCTTCCAGAGCAACATTGCGCATGTTGTCCATCAGTTCTTTGTTTTTGCTGTAGAACTCGATAACTTCTTTCGGATCTTCGTACGCAGAAGCCATCTCTTCGATCAGGCCTTTCACGCGCTCTTCGTCAGCTTTCAGCTCGTTGGTGCGGATAACTTCGCCCAGCAGCAGGCCAACAACTACGCGGCGTTTAGCCTGTTCTTCGAACAGTTCGCGCGGCAGTTCCAGAGCTTGTTTTTCGTTGCCACCGAAACGCTGTGCAGCCTGGCGACGCAGAACGTCGATTTCGCTGTCGATCAGCGCAGCCGGTACGTCGATGTCGTTAGCTTTTACCAGACCTTCGATCGCCTGAGACTTAACGCGGTTACGGATGGCGCTCTTCAGCTCGCGCTCCATGTTTTTACGCACTTCAGCGCGCAGACCTTCTACGGAACCATCTTCAACGCCGAAACGTTTGATGAATTCTGCAGTCAGTTCCGGCAGTTCACGCTCTTCAACTTTCTTCAGGTTGATAGCGAATTTCGCTGCTTTACCTTTCAGGTTTTCTGCGTGGTATTCTTCCGGGAAGGTCACGTCGATGGTGAACTCTTCGCCAGCTTTGTGGCCTTTGATACCGTCTTCAAAGCCCGGGATCATACGACCCTGGCCCATCGCCAGTACGAAATCAGACGCTTTACCGCCTTCGAACTCTTCGCCGTCTACAGAACCGGTGAAGTCGATGGTTACGCGGTCTTCTGCTTCAACAGCGCCGTCTTTTTCTTTCCAGGTCGCCTGCTGTTTACGCAGAGTATCCAGCATGCCGTCAACGTCAGCGTCGGTCACTTCAACGATCGGTTTTTCAACTTCGATCGCTTCCAGACCCTGCAGTTCAACTTCCGGATAAACTTCAAACTCTACAGAGTAAGTGAAGTCTTCACCCAGCTTGTATTCGCCCGGAACATAAGTCGGTGCGCCAGCCGGATTGATTTTTTCTTTAATGATGGCGTCAATGAAGTTACGGCTCATCAGGTCACCCAGAACGTCCTGGCGTACAGACGCGCCATAACGCTGAGCAACGATATTCATTGGCACTTTGCCTTTGCGGAAGCCGTCAATACGTACTTTTTTCGCAACGTTGACCAGCTCGCTTTTAACAGCGGTCTCGATGCTGTCAGCAGCGATAGTAATCGTTACACGGCGGCCAAGGCCTTGAGTGGTTTCAACTGAAACTTGCATCTTGTTACCTCAAAAAATCACAGTGCTCGGTCAACTCTTACCCCGCAAGCACAGGTTGTTGGCTTCGCGGAACCGGGATGTTCTTATAATCAATCACATTCCCTGTTACCAGAATCATCCCGAAAGCATTCAAATAGGACGCGGCATTATAGCGGCATCACTTTTATGAGTCGAGAACGGTTATTGCGCGCTGTCGCGTATTTTTTCACAATTCCCGGGCAATTTTCGTCTGAATGCTGGGCAAAAAGCGCAAAATCCAGACAAAACAAAACGGCCCGCAGGCCGTTTTTCATAAAATCTTTAGCAACATACTGGAAAAGCGCCGACAGTTGCAAATGCGTTTTTACGCGATGCTTCCTGCTCCACGACAGGGAGGAGAGGCAAAGACGGTGTCCTGCAACCCTTCCCACTCCTTAATAGTGTAAGTATGCAGAGCCAGCGCATGAACGGTAGTAGAGAGTTCCTCCGCTAAAGTACTGTAAATCATTCGATGACGATTCAGAAAACGTTCACCCGTAAAACGATCGCTGACCAGCACAACTTTAAAATGGCTTTCAGAGCCGGCTGGGACATTGTGACGATAGCTTTCATCCACTACTTCGAGGAATACGGGTTGGAACGCCGCCCTTAATTTTTCTTCTATCCGCTCACGTATCATCATGAAGTATCTCCTCCGACAACGCTGAGATGTCATCCATCCCTTTAAATACTAGCCGCTTTTACCGTTTCCATTGCAGCTTAACAACAAATATTTAGGTTTCGTCCTGGTTTTTCCGTCAAGCGTATGAAGTTTACTGATTTAAAGATTGAAACACAGGCCTCGCATCAGTGTTTCTTTTACCAGGGGCGATTATTTCGTCAACATGATGAATTTACATGCCTTACCCACTTCCCCTCGCCGTTGGCAATGTTATGATGGCGGGAATTTTTACCAAACACGCTTAAGAGTCTCTGAGAGCCCGAACATGTTCAAAAAAATCCTCTTCCCGTTAGTTGCTCTGTTTATGCTTGCAGGATGCGCAAAACCGCCAACAACTATTGAAGTTTCCCCGACGATTACACTGCCACAGCAGGATCCAAGCCTGATGGGCGTCACCGTAAGCATTAATGGTGCCGATCAGCGTACCGATCAGGCGCTGGCAAAAGTCACCCGCGATAATCAAATCGTTACCCTGACCGCCTCCCGCGATCTGCGTTTCCTGCTGCAAGAAGTGCTGGAAAAACAGATGACCGCGCGTGGTTACATGGTTGGTCCGAATGGCCCGGTTAATCTGCAAATCATCGTTAGCCAACTGTATGCTGACGTGTCCCAGGGCAACGTGCGCTACAACATCGCGACCAAAGCGGATATCGCCATCATCGCTACCGCGCAGAATGGCAACAAAATGACCAAAAACTATCGTGCCAGCTACAACGTTGAAGGTGCGTTCCAGGCCTCCAACAAAAATATCGCCGATGCGGTTAACAGTGTGCTGACCGATACCATCGCTGATATGTCTCAGGACACCAGCATCCACGAATTCATCAAGCAGAACGCGCGTTAATTTCTGCCCTCTGGCCCGGTGCAAGCCGGGCCTGTAGACGCCCATGTCCAGTCAATATTTACGTATTTTTCAACAGCCGCGTTCAGCCATATTGCTGATCCTGGGTTTTGCTTCCGGGCTACCGCTCGCCCTGACATCCGGTACCTTACAGGCCTGGATGACGGTCGAGAATATTGATCTCAAAACCATTGGTTTCTTCTCTCTGGTAGGCCAGGCTTACGTTTTTAAATTCCTCTGGTCACCGCTGATGGACCGCTACACGCCCCCATTTTTTGGGCGGCGGCGCGGTTGGCTGCTCGCCACGCAAATCCTGTTATTAGTCGCCATTGCGGCGATGGGTTTTCTCGAACCAGGCACCCAACTCCGCTGGATGGCGGCGCTGGCGGTGGTGATCGCTTTTTGCTCGGCCTCTCAGGATATTGTCTTCGATGCGTGGAAAACCGATGTGCTCCCGGCAGAAGAGCGTGGTGCGGGCGCGGCAATCAGCGTGCTGGGTTACCGTTTAGGGATGCTGGTTTCCGGCGGCCTAGCCCTGTGGCTGGCAGATAAATGGCTGGGCTGGCAGGGCATGTACTGGTTGATGGCGGCGCTGTTGATCCCCTGTATTATCGCGACGTTGCTTGCACCAGAACCAACCGACACCATTCCTGTGCCCAAAACGCTGGAACAAGCGGTTGTTGCACCTCTGCGAGATTTCTTTGGTCGCAATAATGCCTGGCTTATTTTGCTTCTTATCGTGCTGTATAAGCTGGGCGACGCATTCGCCATGAGCCTGACAACCACGTTTTTGATTCGCGGCGTCGGGTTTGATGCGGGTGAAGTAGGCGTGGTAAACAAAACGCTTGGCTTACTGGCGACCATTGTGGGCGCATTGTACGGTGGGATTTTGATGCAGCGCCTGTCGCTGTTCCGGGCGCTGCTGATTTTCGGCATTTTACAAGGTGCGTCTAACGCTGGTTACTGGCTGCTGTCGATTACTGATAAGCATCTCTACAGCATGGGCGCAGCCGTCTTTTTCGAAAACCTCTGTGGCGGGATGGGCACATCAGCCTTTGTCGCGCTGTTAATGACGCTGTGTAATAAGTCATTTTCCGCTACTCAATTTGCCCTGCTCTCAGCGCTTTCCGCTGTAGGACGAGTTTATGTCGGCCCCGTGGCGGGTTGGTTTGTTGAAGCACACGGCTGGTCGACATTCTATCTATTCTCCGTCGCCGCTGCCGTACCGGGGCTTATTTTGCTGCTGGTTTGCCGCCAGACGCTTGAATATACACGAGTAAATGACAACTTTATCTCCCGTACCGAATATCCGGCAGGTTATGCCTTTGCCATGTGGACACTGGCGGCGGGCGTCAGCCTGTTGGCCGTGTGGTTACTGCTGTTGACGATGGACGCGCTGGATTTGACGCACTTCTCTTTCCTGCCTGCTCTGCTGGAAGTCGGGGTTTTAGTCGCCCTTTCTGGCGTCGTGCTTGGTGGTTTGCTGGATTATCTGGCGCTACGAAAAACGCATCTGACGTAATCTGTAAATATTATTTAGCTGTAGTAATCACTCGCCGTAATTATTACGGCTAAATAAACATCAGTATCGCTTAATAATATTTGTTCTTTTGTGCGGCTTAGCGTTTGGAAATTATTGACGCAATTTATGAATTCTATTTTTTCTTACACGATTCAGCTAATGAGTCTTTATTTTCCCCCCCACCCAATTGTCACCATAATGATAATTATTTGTTAAACAATTGTTTTATTCCAGATTGGTTATACCAATTGCCCGTCCAAACTCCTTCTGCACTCCCCTTTCGTTATAACGCCCTTTTGCAACAGCTTCTTAAAATCAACTTGATATGTTTTGCAACATATGTGACCTGACAGCCAAATCCAAGTAACAGGAATTTAATCATGTTTACAGTAATGTAACCTTACCGTAAAATGCCCACACACTTTAAACGCCACCAGATCCCGTGGAATTGAGGTCGTTAAATGAGACTCAGGAAATACAATAAAAGTTTGGGATGGTTGTCATTATTTGCAGGCACTGTATTGCTCAGTGGCTGTAATTCTGCGCTGTTAGATCCCAAAGGACAGATTGGTCTGGAGCAACGTTCACTGATACTGACGGCATTTGGCCTGATGTTGATTGTCGTTATTCCCGCAATCTTGATGGCTGTTGGTTTCGCCTGGAAGTATCGTGCGAGCAATAAAGATGCTAAGTACAGCCCGAACTGGTCACACTCCAATAAAGTGGAAGCTGTGGTCTGGACGGTACCTATCTTAATCATCATCTTCCTTGCGGTACTGACCTGGAAAACCACTCACGCTCTTGAGCCTAGCAAGCCGCTGGCACACGACGAGAAGCCCATTACCATCGAAGTGGTTTCCATGGACTGGAAATGGTTCTTCATCTACCCGGAACAGGGCATTGCTACCGTGAATGAAATCGCTTTCCCGGCGAACACTCCGGTGTACTTCAAAGTGACCTCCAACTCCGTGATGAACTCCTTCTTCATTCCGCGTCTGGGTAGCCAGATTTATGCCATGGCCGGTATGCAGACTCGCCTGCATCTGATCGCCAACGAACCCGGTACTTATGACGGTATCTCCGCCAGCTACAGCGGGCCGGGCTTCTCAGGCATGAAGTTCAAAGTTATTGCAACACCGGATCGCGCCGAATTCGACCAATGGGTCGCAAAAGCGAAACAGTCGCCGAACTCCATGTCTGACATGGCAGCGTTCGAAAAACTGGCCGCGCCTAGCGAATACAACCAGGTGGAATATTTCTCCAACGTGAAACCAGACTTGTTTGCCGATGTGATTAACAAGTTTATGGCTCACGGTAAGAGCATGGACATGACCCAGCCAGAAGGTGAGCACAGCGCACACGAAGGTATGGAAGGCATGGACATGAGCCACGCGGAATCCGCCCATTAAAGGGGTTGAGGAAGAATAAAGATGTTCGGAAAATTATCACTTGATGCAGTCCCGTTCCATGAACCTATCGTCATGGTTACGATCGCTGGCATTATTTTGGGAGGTCTGGCGCTCGTTGGCCTGATCACTTACTTCGGTAAGTGGACCTACCTGTGGAAAGAGTGGCTGACCTCCGTCGACCATAAACGCCTCGGTATCATGTATATCATCGTGGCGATTGTGATGTTGCTGCGTGGTTTTGCTGACGCCATTATGATGCGTAGCCAGCAGGCTCTTGCCTCGGCGGGTGAAGCGGGCTTCCTGCCACCTCACCACTACGATCAGATCTTCACCGCGCACGGCGTGATTATGATCTTCTTCGTGGCGATGCCTTTCGTTATCGGTCTGATGAACCTGGTGGTTCCGCTGCAGATCGGCGCGCGTGACGTTGCGTTCCCGTTCCTCAACAACTTAAGCTTCTGGTTTACTGTTGTTGGTGTGATTCTGGTTAACGTTTCTCTCGGCGTGGGCGAATTTGCGCAGACCGGCTGGCTGGCCTATCCACCGCTATCGGGAATAGAGTACAGTCCGGGAGTCGGTGTTGATTACTGGATATGGAGTCTCCAGCTATCCGGTATAGGTACGACGCTTACCGGTATCAACTTCTTCGTTACCATTCTGAAGATGCGCGCACCGGGCATGACCATGTTCAAGATGCCAGTATTTACCTGGGCATCACTGTGCGCGAACGTACTGATTATTGCTTCCTTCCCAATTCTGACGGTTACCGTCGCGTTGTTGACCCTGGATCGCTATCTGGGCACCCATTTCTTTACCAACGATATGGGTGGCAACATGATGATGTACATCAACCTGATTTGGGCCTGGGGCCACCCGGAAGTTTACATCCTGATCCTGCCTGTTTTCGGTGTGTTCTCCGAAATTGCGGCAACCTTCTCGCGTAAACGTCTGTTTGGTTATACCTCGCTGGTATGGGCAACCGTCTGCATCACCGTGCTGTCGTTCATCGTTTGGCTGCACCACTTCTTTACGATGGGTGCGGGCGCGAACGTAAACGCCTTCTTTGGTATCACCACAATGATTATCGCCATCCCGACCGGGGTGAAGATCTTCAACTGGCTGTTCACCATGTATCAGGGCCGCATCGTGTTCCATTCTGCGATGCTGTGGACTATCGGTTTTATCGTCACCTTCTCGGTGGGCGGTATGACTGGCGTGCTGCTGGCAGTACCGGGCGCGGACTTCGTTCTGCATAACAGCCTGTTCCTGATTGCGCACTTCCATAACGTGATCATCGGCGGCGTGGTCTTCGGCTGCTTCGCAGGGATGACCTACTGGTGGCCTAAAGCGTTCGGTTTCAAACTGAACGAAACCTGGGGTAAACGCGCGTTCTGGTTCTGGATCATCGGCTTCTTCGTTGCCTTTATGCCGCTGTATGCGCTGGGCTTCATGGGCATGACCCGTCGTTTGAGCCAGCAGATTGACCCGCAGTTCCACACCATGCTGATGATTGCAGCCAGCGGTGCAGTACTGATTGCGCTGGGTATTCTCTGCCTCGTTATTCAGATGTACGTTTCTATTCGCGACCGCGACCAGAACCGTGACCTGACTGGCGACCCGTGGGGTGGCCGTACGCTGGAGTGGGCAACCTCTTCCCCGCCTCCGTTCTATAACTTTGCCGTAGTGCCGCACGTTCACGAACGTGATGCATTCTGGGAAATGAAAGAGAAAGGCGAAGCGTATAAAAAGCCTGACCACTATGAAGAAATTCATATGCCGAAAAACAGCGGTGCAGGTATCGTCATTGCAGCTTTCTCCACCATCTTCGGTTTCGCCATGATCTGGCATATCTGGTGGCTGGCGATTGTTGGCTTCGCAGGCATGATCATCACCTGGATCGTGAAAAGCTTCGACGAGGACGTGGATTACTACGTGCCGGTGGCAGAAATCGAAAAACTGGAAAACCAGCATTTCGATGAGATTACTAAGGCAGGGCTGAAAAATGGCAACTGATACTTTGACGCACGCGACTGCCCACGCGCACGAACACGGGCACCACGATGCAGGCGGAACCAAAATCTTCGGATTTTGGATCTACCTGATGAGCGACTGCATTCTGTTCTCTATCTTGTTTGCTACCTATGCCGTTCTGGTGAACGGCACCGCAGGCGGCCCGACAGGTAAGGACATTTTCGAACTGCCGTTCGTTCTGGTTGAAACTTTCTTGCTGTTGTTCAGCTCCATCACCTACGGCATGGCGGCTATCGCCATGTACAAAAACAACAAAAGCCAGGTTATCTCCTGGCTGGCGTTGACCTGGTTGTTTGGCGCCGGATTTATCGGGATGGAAATCTACGAATTCCATCACCTGATTGTTAACGGCATGGGTCCGGATCGCAGCGGCTTCCTGTCAGCGTTCTTTGCGCTGGTCGGCACGCACGGTCTGCACGTCACTTCCGGTCTTATCTGGATGGCGGTGCTGATGGTACAAATCGCTCGTCGCGGCCTGACCAGCACTAACCGTACCCGCATCATGTGCCTGAGCCTGTTCTGGCACTTCCTGGATGTGGTTTGGATCTGTGTGTTCACTGTTGTTTATCTGATGGGGGCGATGTAATGAGTCATTCTACCGATCACAGCGGCGCGTCCCATGGCAGCGTAAAAACCTACATGACAGGCTTTATCCTGTCGATCATTCTGACGGTGATTCCGTTCTGGATGGTGATGACAGGGGCTGCCTCTCCGGCCGTAATTCTGGGAACAATCCTGGCAATGGCAGTGGTACAGGTTCTGGTGCATCTGGTGTGCTTCCTGCACATGAATACCAAATCAGATGAAGGCTGGAACATGACGGCGTTTGTCTTCACCGTGCTAATCATCGCTATCCTGGTTGTAGGCTCCATCTGGATTATGTGGAACCTCAACTACAACATGATGATGCACTAAGAGCGGCGGTTATGATGTTTAAGCAATACCTGCAAGTAACGAAACCAGGCATCATCTTTGGCAACCTGATCTCGGTGATTGGGGGATTCCTGCTGGCCTCAAAGGGCAGCATTGATTATCCCCTGTTTATCTACACGCTGGTTGGGGTGTCACTGGTTGTGGCGTCGGGTTGTGTGTTTAACAACTACATCGACAGGGATATCGACAGAAAGATGGAAAGGACGAAGAATCGGGTGCTGGTTAAAGGCCTGATCTCTCCTGCTGTCTCGCTGGTGTACGCCACCTTGCTGGGTATTGCTGGCTTTATGCTGCTGTGGTTTGGCGCGAATCCGCTGGCCTGCTGGCTGGGGGTGATGGGCTTTGTGGTTTATGTCGGCGTTTATAGCCTGTACATGAAACGCCACTCAGTCTACGGCACATTGATTGGTTCGCTCTCCGGCGCTGCGCCGCCGGTGATTGGCTACTGTGCAGTAACCGGCGAGTTCGATAGCGGCGCAGCGATCCTGCTGGCTATCTTCAGCCTGTGGCAGATGCCTCACTCCTATGCCATCGCCATTTTCCGCTTTAAGGATTACCAGGCGGCAAACATTCCGGTATTGCCAGTGGTAAAAGGCATTTCAGTGGCGAAGAATCACATCACGCTGTATATCATCGCCTTTGCCGTTGCCACGCTGATGCTCTCTCTTGGCGGTTACGCTGGATATAAGTATCTGGTGGTCGCCGCGGCGGTGAGCGTCTGGTGGTTAGGTATGGCCCTGCGCGGTTATAAAGTTGCTGATGACAGAATCTGGGCGCGCAAGCTGTTCGGCTTCTCTATCATCGCCATCACTGCCCTCTCGGTGATGATGTCCGTTGATTTTATGGTGCCGGACTCGCATACGCTGCTGGCTGCTGTGTGGTAACACAACCTCTCTATTAAAAAGGTGCTACGGCACCTTTTTTCTTAGCATTAGAAACATATCCCTCTCGAAATATTTACTAAAAAATCCGCATGTTTACCCCATTCGTTTGCCGCTTTACACTAGTCGCGAATTTAAAACAGAGGTGGTAATGAACGATTATAAAATGACGCCAGGTGAGCGGCGCGCGACCTGGGGTTTAGGGACCGTATTCTCGTTGCGCATGCTGGGCATGTTCATGGTTCTGCCGGTTCTGACCACGTACGGCATGGCTCTGCAAGGTGCCAGCGAAGCATTAATCGGTATTGCCATTGGTATTTATGGTCTGACTCAGGCCGTTTTTCAGATTCCGTTTGGCCTGCTTTCCGACCGCATTGGTCGCAAACCATTAATTGTCGGTGGGCTGGCAGTGTTTGCCGCCGGTAGCGTTATCGCTGCGCTCTCTGACTCCATCTGGGGAATTATTCTGGGTCGGGCGCTACAAGGCTCCGGTGCGATTGCCGCTGCCGTTATGGCGCTGCTTTCCGATCTCACGCGCGAACAAAACCGCACCAAAGCAATGGCGTTTATCGGCGTGAGCTTTGGCATTACCTTTGCCATTGCGATGGTGCTTGGCCCGATCATCACTCACAAACTTGGGCTGCACGCGCTGTTCTGGATGATCGCTATTCTGGCAACGACCGGCATTGCGTTGACCATTTGGGTTGTGCCCAACAGTAGCACTCACGTACTTAATCGTGAGTCCGGAATGGTGAAAGGCAGTTTCAGTAAAGTGCTGGCGGAACCGCGGCTGCTGAAACTCAACTTTGGCATTATGTGTCTGCATATTTTGCTGATGTCGACGTTTGTTGCCCTGCCCGGACAACTGGCTGATGCAGGGTTCCCGGCGGCTGAACACTGGAAGGTCTATCTGGCGACAATGCTAATCGCCTTTGGCTCGGTCGTGCCTTTCATTATCTACGCTGAAGTTAAGCGCAAAATGAAGCAAGTCTTTGTCTTCTGCGTCGGGTTGATCGTGGTTGCGGAAATTGTGTTGTGGAACGCGCAAACGCAGTTCTGGCAACTGGTGGTCGGCGTGCAGCTTTTCTTTGTGGCGTTTAATTTGATGGAAGCCCTCCTGCCCTCACTTATCAGTAAAGAGTCGCCAGCAGGTTACAAAGGTACGGCGATGGGTGTTTACTCCACCAGCCAGTTTCTTGGCGTGGCGATTGGCGGTTCGCTGGGCGGCTGGATTGACGGCATGTTTGACGGTCAGGGGGTATTTCTCGCTGGCGCAATGCTGGCCGCAGTGTGGCTGACAGTCGCCAGTACCATGAAAGAACCGCCGTATGTCAGCAGTTTGCGCATTGAAATCCCAGAAAACGTAATGGCAGATGAAAAACTGGAAAAATGCTTACTGACAACGCCTGGTGTCAAAGATGTACTGCTGGCGAAGTTAGAACATTGCGTCTATGTGAAAGTAGACAGTAAAATCACCAATCGTTTTGAAATAGAACGAGTAATCAACGAAGTATCTTATTAAATAATAAGCACGGTGCTATTCATGAAAAATAAAATAGCACCGTACTTCGTAACACCATAATCCTTTAAACCCTCCATTATTAATACTTCGCTTAACTCCATATAACTGGACGATTACATTAGAAGTAAACTATACTTTTTATGAAATATCAGGGATAAATTATTCACATGGAAAATACATCATGTACAAATCATTATTTACTATTATCATTCTACTGTATAGCGCCAGTTCATATGCAAAAAGCGAATCCCCTCCCGCAAGCACTATAACTTTCATTGCACAAATCGATCATGTTGAGCTAAATAAAACAGCATTATCTCATGATATGAAACTCGTTCTTGCCGATCGTTTTTATTTCAAAACCAGTAATCCTTGCGAAACAAATTCAATTTCTGCTCGACCAGAATCAATGGGTATTACTGACAAAGCCTATGCCGACAAATTAAAAAAATTAGAAACTCCTTTTCTTGATGATCGCTATTTCTTTATGACCATCAATCAGTGTGACGGTAATGGCACTCCCATGCTGACAGACATAAAAGTATGTACAACAGAATTATGTGGTGCTGAATATACAAAGAAAATGTCTACTGTATGGCTCGATGAAACTTTAAAACCAACTGCTAAACGTCTGGCAATTTATTTTATTCAATCTCCTTTACCCTATGACGATGAGAAAAAACAATGGAAAGTCACCGGATGGTATATCTCATCAACTGATAATCAGTCTTCAACTAAACAGATTGCATTTGAAGGATATACAGACACAGATAACTTCTCCGATTCTAAATTTATTTCTTCATTTAAATCCTGGTTTGAAAGTGGAAAGATAAAAAACATTGCTAACTATAATCCAAAAGGAGAAAGAGATGGAAAATACGAAAGTTATTACAATAGCAATGGTAACGTCTATGAATCTCTAAGTTTTTCTAATGGTCTTATCAACGGCGAGTTTATTACATATTATGAAAATGGGGCCATTGAAAGTAAACGTCATTTTAATAACGGCAAAATTAAAGATGGTGAATGCCCTCATTTTTATGAAGATGGAAAAATCAAACAGCAACATAGCTATCTGAATAGTAAACTCGATGGTCCTGCATATGAATATTATCCTGATGGCAAACTCATGCAGGAAAATTTCTATCAGCAAAGTGTGTTGATTGGAAAAGATACCAGTTACTACCAATCCGGAAAAATAAGCTCTATACACAATAGAAATTCCCGTGGTCAGTATGATGGAGCTAACGAACGTTATAGTGAAGAGGGTAAGTTACTGTCTAAATCCGTCTATAAAGACGGAAAACAAATTTCTGTTCAAACCTGGTATGAAAATGGGCAGAAAGAAGAGGAGAAACATTTTGATGAGCAAGGCCAATTAAATGGTCTGGTTAAGCAATGGTATAAAAATGGTAATCTTGCAAAATCACAAAACTATAAACATGACATACTCGATGGTAACAGTGAAGAGTGGTACGAAAATGGCATCCCTGAGAGTTTGTACCCTTATAAGAATGGAAAAACCGACGGCATTGCCAAATCATGGAATAAGTATGGTAAATTAACCTATTCAATCGAATACAAAAATGGCGTAGAGAATGGGGCATATCGTAACTGGAGCAAAAACACAGGTAAACTAACCAAAGAAACCCTGTACGTCAATGGTATCAGACAGGGAGTGGAAAAAGAGTTTAACGATCGCACAGGTAAACTATTAACCTCCACGCAATATGTTAATAATAAAAGACATGGTACGGAGGAAACTTATGATCAAAACGGAATAAAATATATTACATGCTATCAAAATGATCAGAAATTATCGTCTTTAGACAATCCAACACAAATAAAAGATAATGCAACAACAGGCGATTCCAGTGCTCAATTTGCATTAGGAAAATACGAATTCATCTGTGTAAATATAGATGAAGGGATTAAATGGTTAACCAAATCTGCAGAGCAAAAAAACACTGATGCGATATACTTTTTAGCTACAGCCTACAAAGGCAATGGTATACCTGCAAACAATGAAAAATACCTGGCATATCTGCAACAAGCTGCAACACTGGGCAGTAGTAATGCCCAGGCGGAAATTGGCTATTTATATCTCATCGGAAAAGAACTACCACAGAATCTTCCTGATGCTGGTGTCTGGTTCAAAAAAGCAGCTGCACAAGGTAATTTTGCCGCACATTTCTATCTGGGAAGGATGTATCAGAATGGTGACGGCGTTGAGAGAAATATGGAAAAAGCCAGGTTTCATCTATCTAATGCGGCAGAAGGTGGAATAGAACCTGCGCTTAAAGCATTAAATGAACTTGAACATCAAACAAAATAAAGCGCTCAGGGACCACGTAAGGTTCATCAAACAGAAAAGGATATAGTTTGCGATGAAAGCGAAATCTACTTTGTTATTAATGATTTTATCTGTTTTTTATTCTCATCAGGTTTTATCCAGCGAACCCACTCAGCCGGATGTTTATTCTGTCGTCGAGCAAAAACTAAACTCTGCTTTACCTCTGGAAGAAAATACCACCTTCAGATCGCAGGCTGAATGGTTTAATTTGCAATATGAATTATTAGTATCTGGCTACCCTGAACGTGCTTACAATTTACTGAGCAAACTTGAAACAGAATCGAAAAACGCTAAATATTATCTGGATTTAACTGCCTCCAGAGTCGCTGAAGAAGGAGCACCAGAGACAGCCTTAACTTTTTTATCAAAAATTGGGTTAAATAAACCGGCTACTCTTACATCCTTTGAGAGCTATATCAATAGCTGGATAAAAAGCAAACAACCCGAAAAGGCTATGCAGCTTCTCAGCCTCGATGACAATGCCCTGCATTATTATTTACCTACTGTGTTAGTCGCATATCAGAGCGTTCCTGATAAGGCAATAAGTATTTATAATACTGTATATGGTGATAATGTTGTTATACCCTATCAGCAAGTCACCATGTTACTTACAGTTGCGGAGGGTTATCAAACAAAAGGCGATATAAAAAACACCATTCATTATGCCGATAAGGCGCTGAATATGTTTGATAAAGCTATTGCTGTAGATAGCAGTCGTGAATCCCATTATGGTGATGAGTATTTGAAACTCATGAATATCTACGCCGCCAATGGCAACAAAGAAAAAGCGGTGGTTTTATCTCAACGTCTACACAAAGCCATTACCGAATCTCAATCGAATTACTTAAGTACTCTGGAAGGAATTTTATTGTTTTATAGAAATAATGATATGCAGCAAGACTATCAAAACAGCCTTTCAAATTACATAGTATTTATCGATAAAATTTTTGCCTTTTCCCCATCAACAAGAAGTGAATTAAGCCTCATTAATTTATTAAATTCATTAAATGAGGTGGAATTGATGAAAAAACGTCTGGTGCTTCTGATGACAGCACCAGAATACGCTTGTTATGATAGTCAGTATTGTTATGAAGACAAAGTCAGCGCATTAAAAATCCTGTATAGTCATCAGGACAATGAGCTAATGGACAAATATTTCACGACTCTTCTTAAAGAGATCAGTAATCAACCATTAGAAGACTGGGATTTAATAATAAGTAATACTGGTGAAAAACTTAGTGAAGTGGGTCTAACCAAATATGCTCAACATCTCGCATCTTTCGCTGAAGAATTTTATATAAAAGAGCAAAAATCACATTCTGAAAGTGAAATGAGAGGACTATTTTCATCACTTGCCGAATTATATAGTTTTGGTAACGATACTGCCAGCGCAAACCGAGTGTTGCATCAGCATGTCCCTGCCTTCAATACAGATCATATGATTCAATATTATATAAATGCCAAAGAATGGAACAATGCCAGGGAATTATTGATAAAAGAGGAAATGTTGGGTATGCATAATCTGATATTGTTGGAGAATATTTGTATGCAAAAAAATGCAGAATGCATGGCACACATTACCTTTACGCTTAATAAATTAACAACACAACCAGCAATAACAAAAATAGATAGCGTGGGTAATGAGCAACTTTATCAGATTGGCAAAATCTACCATAAGTTGGAAATTAAACCTGAGCCAGAGCAACAGGTTTTAATTCAGTCGCTTTATGACCGGGCATCAGGAAGCGCCTCTGCAACTCAATAAATGCATGGTCAAAAGGGCCACCACGGTGGCCCTGACAATCAGTAGCTATATCCAGAAAGTTAATCGCGGAAATTTTTGAACTGGAACGGCTGACCGAGATCGCCACCACGTACCATCGCCATGACAGCCTGCAAATCATCACGAGATTTGCCAGTCACGCGGATCTCATCGCCCTGAATTTGCGCCTGCACTTTCAGTTTGCTGTCTTTGATCATCTTGACGATTTTTTTCTGGGTCGCGCTCTCAATGCCCTGTTTCAGTTTCGCTTCCACAAACCAGGTTTTACCGCTATGAACGATATTTTCCGGTACATCCAGTGAACTGCCTTCAATGCCGCGCTTCAGCAGCTTGGCACGCAGAATATCCAGCAACTGATTGACCTGGAAATCGGACTCGCTCAACACTTTGATGGTTTTGCTGGCGTCGTTCAGCTCAAATGAGGCTTCAACGTTACGGAAGTCAAAACGGGACTCCACTTCGCGGCTCGCGTTATCGACCGCGTTACGTGCTTCCTGAAGATCAACTTCAGAGACAATATCGAAAGATGGCATCTTTTCCTCTCCCTTCATTTTTGATGCGAAGCATAATACCCGCAAAGTTAAATAACCGACAGTCCTGCACCAGGACGTATCCCTTAATTGTGCATAGTCGCAACAGCATGCACAATTAAGGGATAGCCTTATTGAACACCCGGAGTGGTTGCGGGTGAGGAGGAACAATGAAAATTACCGTATTGGGATGCGGTGCCTTAGGGCAATTATGGCTTACAGCACTTTGCAAACAGGGTCATGAAGTTCAGGGCTGGCTGCGCGTACCGCAACCTTATTGTAGCGTGAATCTGGTTGAGACAGATGGTTCGATATTTAACGAATCGCTGACCGCCAACGATCCCGATTTTCTCGCCACCAGCGATCTGCTCCTGGTGACGCTGAAAGCATGGCAGGTTTCCGATGCCGTCAAAAGCCTCGCGTCCACACTGCCTGTAACTACGCCAATACTGTTAATTCACAACGGCATGGGCACCATCGAAGAGTTGCAAAACATTCAGCAGCCATTACTGATGGGCACCACCACCCATGCAGCCCGCCGCGACGGCAATGTCATTATTCATGTGGCAAACGGTATCACGCATATTGGCCCGGCACGGCAACAGGACGGGGATTACAGTTATCTGGCGGATATTTTGCAAACCGTGTTGCCTGACGTTGCCTGGCATAACAATATTCGCGCCGAGCTGTGGCGCAAGCTGGCAGTCAACTGCGTGATTAATCCACTGACTGCCATCTGGAATTGCCCGAACGGTGAATTACGTCATCATCCGCAAGAAATTATGCAGATATGCGAAGAAGTCGCGGCGGTGATCGAACGCGAAGGGCATCATACTTCAGCAGAAGATTTGCGTGATTACGTGATGCAGGTGATTGATGCCACAGCGGAAAATATCTCGTCGATGTTGCAGGATATCCGCGCGCTGCGCCACACTGAAATCGACTATATCAATGGTTTTCTCTTACGCCGCGCCCGCGCGCATGGGATTGCCGTACCGGAAAACACCCGCCTGTTTGAAATGGTAAAAAGAAAGGAGAGTGAATATGAGCGCATCGGCACTGGTTTGCCTCGCCCCTGGTAGTGAAGAGACTGAAGCCGTCACCACTATCGATCTGCTGGTTCGCGGCGGTATCAAAGTCACCACTGCCAGCGTCGCCAGCGATGGTAACCTGGCGATTACCTGCTCGCGCGGCGTGAAGCTGCTGGCGGATGCGCCGCTGGTCGAAGTGGCTGATGGCGAATATGACGTGATCGTGCTGCCTGGTGGCATTAAAGGCGCGGAGTGTTTTCGCGATAGCACTCTGCTGGTTGAAACCGTTAAACAGTTCCACCGTTCCGGGCGTATCGTCGCGGCTATTTGCGCCGCGCCAGCCACCGTGCTGGTGCCGCACGATATCTTCCCGATTGGTAATATGACCGGCTTCCCGACGCTGAAAGACAAAATTCCCGCCGAACAATGGCTGGACAAGCGCGTCGTCTGGGATGCACGGGTAAAATTGCTGACCAGCCAGGGGCCGGGTACAGCTATCGACTTTGGTCTGAAAATTATCGACCTGTTGGTTGGGCGTGAAAAAGCCCATGAAGTGGCATCACAACTGGTGATGGCGGCAGGGATTTATAATTATTACGAGTAGTGTCGGATGCGGCAAACGTCGCATCTGACCAGATGCGACGTAAAAACCACAAATTACGGGCGATATACCTTCACATTGTTAAAGCCCTGCTCGCGCAGATAGAGCGCCTGCAGACGGCTCATCACCCCGCGCTCACACCACAGCAGCCAAGTTTTGTTCTGGTCGAGATCGCCAAATTTGGTGCTCAGTTTATAGAACGGCAGAGAAACCACATCAATCCCTTCGACTTTCAGTGGCTTATCTTCCTGTTCATCGATAGAACGGATATCGAGGATCACGTCGTTCGGGCCGAAGCCATTGACGGTTTCCACTTCCACCACTTCCTGCTCGGTCTGCTGGGCGATTTCGCGGATATCAACGTTATTCGCCTCCTCAACCACTTTATCGAGAATGCTGAAGTCGAACTTCTCTTCTTCCGCTTCAATCTTCGATTTAACCGCTTTCACCGTCGGGCTTTTGGAGATCACGCCACAATATTCCGGCATCGTGCGAGCAAAGTCTTCAGTGCCAATCTGGCGGGCCAGGTTGATGATGTGCTCTTTGTCGTAAGAAATCAGCGGACGCAGGATCAGCGTATCAGAGACGTTATCAATCAGGCGCAGGTTGGTCAGCGTCTGACTGGACACCTGGCCGAGCGCTTCGCCGGTGACCAGCGCCTGTACGCCGTAACGTTCAGCCACTTTAGACGCGGCACGCACCATCATACGTTTGAGGATAACGCCCATCTGACCGTCGTCGATTTTCTCGAGAATTTCCCCGACGACCGGTTCGAAATTAATAGCGACAAAACGCACGCGGTGGGAGCTGCCAAAACGATTCCACAGATAATGCGCCACCTGACGCACGCCAATTTCATGCGCCGCGCCGCCGAGGTTAAAGAAGCAGTAATGCACGCGGCAGCCGCGACGCATCAACATATAACTGGAAACACCGGAGTCGAAACCACCGGAAATGAGCGACAGCACATCTTCCTGGGTGCCGATCGGGAAACCGCCAATACCTTCGTAGCGGCCTTTAATCAGCAGGAGACGATCGTCTTCCACTTCCAGATGGACAGTCACTTCCGGATTGGTCAGCTTCACGCGCGCGGACTCAATATGCTGATTTAAACCGCCGCCGACGTAACGTTCCACATCAATCGAGCTAAAATCATGTTTGCCACGGCGCTTCACGCGTACGCAGAAGGTTTTGCCTTCCAGCTGATCGCGATACTGAACCAACGCTTTCTCGAAAATATCGTGCATGTCGGTAAACGGCACGTCTTCGACTTCGAGAATATGGTGGATACCCGGAATACGGGTCAGGGCGTCGCGAATAGCCAGACGCTGGTTTTCATCTTTTGCGCGAACTTCGATGTTATCCCAGTGGCGGACGACAGCGAGCGTCTCATCATAGTGCTTTAAAACGTTACGAATGTTCCCGGTAAGGATTTTTATAAAGCGCAAGCGCACAGATTGGCTTTTGATGGTGATTTCCGGGAACAATTTAATGATAAACTTCATGGCGGCAATGGTTCGTTGGCAAGCCTTAAGCGACTTGTATAGGGAAAAATACAGCAGCCCACACCTGCGGCTGCATCCAGGCGCGGAAGTATACCACTAACATCGCTTTGCTGCGCACATCACCTTACCATTGCGCGTTATTTGCTATTTGCCCTGAGTCCGTTACCATGACGGGGCGAAAAATATTGAGAGTCAGACATTCATTATGCCGAAGAAAAATGAGGCTCCCGCCAGCTTTGAAAAGGCGCTGAGCGAGCTGGAACAGATTGTAACCCGTCTGGAAAGTGGCGACCTGCCGCTGGAAGAGGCGCTGAACGAGTTCGAACGCGGCGTGCAGCTGGCACGTCAGGGGCAGGCCAAATTACAACAAGCTGAACAGCGCGTACAAATTCTGCTGTCTGACAATGAAGACGCCTCTCTAACCCCTTTTACACCGGACAATGAGTAATGGACTTTCCGCAGCAACTCGAAGCCTGCGTTAAGCAGGCCAACCAGGCGCTGAGCCGTTTTATCGCCCCACTGCCCTTTCAGAACACTCCCGTGGTCGAAACCATGCAGTATGGCGCATTATTAGGTGGTAAGCGCCTGCGACCTTTTCTGGTTTATGCCACCGGTCATATGTTCGGCGTTAGCACAAACACGCTGGACGCACCCGCTGCTGCCGTAGAGTGTATCCACGCTTACTCATTAATTCATGATGATTTACCGGCGATGGATGATGACGATCTGCGTCGCGGTTTGCCGACCTGCCATGTGAAGTTTGGCGAAGCGAACGCGATTCTCGCTGGCGACGCTTTACAAACGCTGGCGTTCTCGATTTTAAGCGATGCTGATATGCCGGAAGTGTCGGATCGCGACAGAATTTCGATGATTTCTGAACTGGCGAGCGCCAGCGGTATTGCCGGAATGTGTGGTGGTCAGGCGTTGGATTTAGACGCGGAAGGCAAACACGTACCTCTGGACGCGCTTGAGCGTATTCATCGTCATAAAACCGGCGCATTGATTCGCGCCGCCGTTCGCCTTGGCGCATTAAGCGCCGGAGATAAAGGGCGTCGTGCTCTGCCAGTACTCGACAAGTACGCAGAGAGCATCGGCCTTGCCTTCCAGGTTCAGGATGACATCCTGGATGTGGTAGGAGATACTGCAACGTTGGGAAAACGCCAGGGTGCCGACCAGCAACTTGGTAAAAGTACCTACCCTGCACTTCTGGGTCTTGAGCAAGCCCGGAAGAAAGCCCGGGATCTGATCGACGATGCCCGTCAGTCGCTGAAACAACTGGCTGAACAATCACTCGATACCTCGGCACTGGAAGCGCTAGCGGACTACATCATCCAGCGTAATAAATAAACAATAAGTATTAATAGGCCCCTGATGAGTTTTGATATTGCCAAATACCCGACCCTGGCACTGGTCGACTCCACCCAGGAGTTACGACTGTTGCCGAAAGAGAGTTTACCGAAACTCTGCGACGAACTGCGCCGCTATTTACTCGACAGCGTGAGCCGTTCCAGCGGGCACTTCGCCTCCGGGCTGGGCACGGTCGAACTGACCGTGGCGCTGCACTATGTCTACAACACCCCGTTTGACCAATTGATTTGGGATGTGGGGCATCAGGCTTATCCGCATAAAATTTTGACCGGACGCCGCGACAAAATCGGCACCATCCGTCAGAAAGGCGGCCTGCACCCGTTCCCGTGGCGCGGCGAAAGCGAATATGACGTATTAAGCGTCGGGCATTCATCAACCTCCATCAGTGCCGGAATTGGTATTGCGGTTGCTGCCGAGAAAGAAGGCAAAAATCGCCGTACCGTCTGTGTAATCGGCGATGGCGCGATTACCGCAGGCATGGCGTTTGAAGCGATGAATCACGCGGGCGATATCCGTCCTGATATGCTGGTGGTCCTCAACGACAACGAAATGTCGATTTCCGAAAATGTCGGCGCGCTCAACAACCATCTGGCGCAGCTGCTTTCCGGTAAGCTTTACTCTTCACTGCGCGAAGGCGGGAAAAAAGTTTTCTCTGGCGTGCCACCCATTAAAGAGCTACTCAAACGTACCGAAGAACATATTAAAGGCATGGTAGTCCCTGGCACGTTGTTTGAAGAGCTGGGCTTTAACTACATCGGCCCGGTTGACGGTCACGATGTGCTGGGGCTTATCACCACGCTGAAGAACATGCGTGACCTGAAAGGCCCGCAGTTCCTGCATATCATGACCAAAAAAGGTCGTGGTTATGAACCGGCAGAAAAAGACCCAATCACTTTCCACGCCGTGCCTAAATTTGATCCCTCCAGCGGTTGTTTGCCGAAAAGTAGCGGCGGTTTGCCGAGCTATTCAAAAATCTTTGGCGACTGGTTGTGCGAAACGGCAGCGAAAGACAACAAGCTGATGGCGATTACTCCGGCGATGCGTGAAGGTTCCGGTATGGTCGAGTTTTCTCGTAAATTCCCGGATCGCTATTTTGATGTAGCGATTGCCGAGCAACACGCAGTGACCTTTGCTGCGGGACTGGCCATTGGTGGATACAAACCCATTGTCGCGATCTACTCCACCTTCCTGCAACGCGCCTATGATCAGGTGCTGCATGACGTGGCAATTCAAAAACTCCCGGTCCTGTTCGCCATCGACCGCGCGGGCATTGTTGGTGCTGACGGTCAAACCCATCAGGGTGCTTTTGATCTCTCTTACCTGCGCTGCATACCGGAAATGGTCATTATGACCCCGAGCGATGAAAACGAATGTCGCCAGATGCTCTATACCGGCTATCACTATAACGATGGCCCGTCAGCGGTGCGCTACCCGCGTGGCAACGCGGTAGGCGTGGAGCTGACGCCGCTGGAAAAACTGCCAATTGGCAAAGGCATTGTGAAGCGTCGTGGCGAGAAACTGGCGATCCTTAACTTTGGTACGCTGATGCCAGACGCGGCGAAAGTCGCTGAATCGCTGAACGCCACGCTGGTCGATATGCGTTTTGTGAAACCGCTTGATGAAGCGTTAATTCTGGAAATGGCCGCCAGCCATGAAGCGCTGGTCACCGTAGAAGAAAACGCCATTATGGGCGGCGCAGGTAGCGGAGTGAACGAAGTGCTGATGGCCCATCGTAAACCAGTACCCGTGCTGAACATTGGTCTGCCGGACTTCTTTATTCCGCAAGGAACTCAGGAAGAAATGCGCGCCGAACTCGGCCTCGATGCCGCCGGTATGGAAGCCAAAATCAAGGCCTGGCTGGCATAATCCCTACTCCACTCCTGCTATGCTTAACAAATTATTCATAGACTCTAAATAATTCGAGTTGCAGGAAGGCGGCAAACGAGTGAAGCCCCAGGAGCTTACATAAGTAAGTGACTGGGGTGAACGAATGCAGCCGCAGCACATGCAACTTGAAGTATGACGAGTATGGCAGGAGTGGCAGCATGCAATACAACCCCTTAGGAAAAACCGACCTTCGCGTTTCCCGACTTTGCCTCGGCTGTATGACCTTTGGCGAGCCAGATCGTGGTAATCACGCATGGACACTGCCGGAAGAAAGCAGCCGTCCCATAATTAAACGCGCGCTGGAAGGCGGCATAAATTTCTTTGACACCGCCAATAGCTATTCCGATGGCAGCAGCGAAGAGATCGTCGGTCGCGCACTGCGGGATTTCGCCCGTCGTGAAGACGTGGTCGTTGCCACCAAAGTATTCCATCGCGTTGGTGATTTGCCGGAAGGATTATCCCGTGCGCAAATATTGCGCTCTATCGACGACAGCCTGCGCCGTCTCGGCATGGATTATGTCGATATCCTGCAAATTCATCGCTGGGATTACAACACGCCGATCGAAGAGACGCTGGAAGCCCTGAACGACGTGGTAAAAGCCGGGAAAGCGCGTTATATCGGCGCGTCATCAATGCACGCTTCGCAGTTTGCTCAGGCACTGGAACTCCAAAAACAGCATGGCTGGGCGCAGTTTGTCAGTATGCAGGATCACTACAATCTGATTTATCGCGAAGAAGAGCGCGAGATGCTGCCACTGTGTTATCAGGAGGGCGTGGCGGTGATTCCGTGGAGCCCGCTGGCGCGGGGGCGACTGACGCGTCCGTGGGGAGAAACTACCGCACGACTGGTGTCTGATGAGGTGGGGAAAAATCTCTATAAAGAAAGCGATGAAAATGACGCGCAGATCGCAGAGCGGTTAACGGGCGTCAGTGAAGAACTCGGTGCAACACGAGCACAAGTTGCGCTGGCCTGGTTGTTGAGTAAACCGGGCATTGCCGCACCGATTATCGGTACATCGCGGGAAGAACAGCTTGATGAGCTATTGAACGCGGTGGATATCACTTTGAAGCCGGAACAGATTGCCGAACTGGAAACGCCGTATAAACCGCATCCGGTAGTAGGATTTAAATAAGAGTCCAGGCCTGATGAGACGCAACAAGCGTCACATCAGGCATCGGTGCACAACTACGACAGAATGCCCAGCGGCCAGTGATGACCAATAAAGTACAGGATGCCAGCGGAGATCACCCCGGCGACAATATCATCTATCATGATCCCCATGCCGCCATGCACATTGCGATCAAACCAGCGGATCGGCCACGGTTTCCACATATCCAGAATACGGAAAATCACAAACCCGGCGGCAACCCACTGCCAGTCATTGGTCGGCAGCGCCATGAGCGTGATCCACATACCAATAAATTCGTCCCAGACAATGCTGCCGTGATCGTGCACGCCCATATCTTTTGCGGTCTGATGACAAAGATAGACGCCGATACAGATCCCCAGCATCACCACCAGCGAGTAGAGCTGCCAGGGCAAAAAGGTCATCAGATACCAGAACGGAATCGCTGCCAGCGAGCCCATCGTCCCAGGAACGATCGGGCTTAATCCACTTCCGAATCCGACAGCAAGCAGATGCCACGGATTACTCATCTTCAGGCGACTTTTCGCGACATCTTTATGGCGTGGCAAAATGGTCATATCCTTTCCAGTCAAACGTGACAGGTTCGCCGTCACGAATAAAACAAAGCCCTTCGATATCGGCGGTCATTTGCCCGATACAGGTAAACGGTACGCCAAGGTGTCCGAGAGCAACATCCAGCGCGCCACGGTTCAGTTCCGGCACCGTGAAACACAACTCGTAATCTTCACCGCCAGAGAGCGCCCAGCGCAGCGCCTGTTCCGGTTCAACATGGCGAGAAAGCGCATCAGAAAACGGCAGCAATGCCAGGTCAATACGTGCGCCGCAGTCGCTGGCTTTCACGATATGCCCGAGATCGGAAATCAGACCGTCAGAGAGATCGATAGCTGAATTTGCCAGATCGCGCAGTGCCTGCCCCTGTAAAATACGCGGCGATGGACGGAGATGACGTTTGATCAAGTAGTCAGCATCTTTAGCATCGGCAACCTGCAAACGGTTTTGCAAAATCGCCAGCCCGGCGGCGCTATCGCCCGGTGTACCGGTCACATAGATCCAGTCACCCGGTTTCGCCCCAGAGCGCGTTAAGGCTCGTCCCATCGGAACAAAGCCGTGGATACCCAACGTCATTGATAATGGCCCACGCGTGGTATCGCCGCCAATGAGTTGCATATCGTAATAATTGAGAAGATCAAACAAACTGTCGCTGAAGGACTCAAGCCACGCTTCGTCTACGTCCGGTAAGGTTAATGCCAGCGTCAGCCAGGCCGGATCGGCCCCCATCGCTGCCAGATCGCTTAGGTTCACCGCCAGTGCTTTATAAGCCAGATCAGCAGGATCGATATCAGGGAGGAAATGGTTACCCGCCACCAGCGTATCAGTGCTGATCGCCAGGGTCTGTTTCTCGGGGATATTGAGAAGTGCGCAATCGTCGCCGATGCCCAGTTCGACATCAAGACGAGAACTTCTTACACGGTCAAAATAACGGGCAATCAGGGAGAACTCGCCACATGCCATACGTTATGCCTCAGCAGGTAAAAAAGAAAAGGCCGGCGATCATGGAACGGTCTTCCGTGAATCTACCGGCCTGGATATCACTTTTTGTTAGGGCGAATCACAGGTGCTGCTTTATCGAGTACGCCGTTGACGAACTTATGGCTGTCTTCTGCGCCGAACGATTTCGCCAGTTCGATCGCTTCGTTAATGGCCACTTTGTATGGCACATCGCTACGTTTAGACAGTTCGTACAGCGCAATGCGCAGTACTGCTTTTTCTACCTGTCCCAGTTCTTCCAGCAGGCGGGACAGGTATGGCTTCATCAGTCCGTCGAGGTATGCGGTATTAGTCGCCACCCCGGCCAGCAGCTCACGGAAGTACAGGACGTCAACGTCTTTTACATCCTGTTCAGCCAGGAACTGGTATTCAACATCAGCGATGTCGTTCTGGGACAACTGCCAGGAGTAGAGCGCCTGGACGGCACACTCACGAGCGCGGCGACGAGCAGCAGGTTTCACGGATTTCCCCTTACTAATTTCAGGCCTTGATGGCTTTCAATACATTAATCATTTCAAGCGCGGTCAGTGCAGCTTCTGCACCTTTGTTGCCAGCTTTGGTGCCAGCACGTTCGATCGCTTGTTCAATGCTTTCAGTGGTCAGAACCCCAAAAGCAACCGGAATTTCGCTGTCCTGGGCAACATGCGCCAGGCCGTTGCTTGCACCACCAGCGACATATTCAAAGTGGGCAGTGCCACCACGAATAACCGTACCCAGCGCAATCACCGCGTCGTATTTACCGGTTTTAGCCAGTGCACCCGCCGCCAGCGGCAGCTCATAGGCACCAGGCACCCAAACAACGGTAATGTTTTCATCTTTTACCTGACCGATACGTTTCAGTGCGTCAATTGCACCTTCCAGCAGGCTGTCATTGATAAAGTTGTTGAAACGCGCGATGGTGATGGCGACGCGAGCGTCCGGGGTAGCAACGTTAGCTTCAATAATGTTCATTTTCTTCCTTCGGGTTCGAGTATGGCCCCGCAGGGGGGCGGATTTTAGCATAATATTTCGTGCGCTGCTTCCCTTTCGAGCCGGGAGATCATGCACCTACTAAATGCAGGCAAACATCCGGGCCTACATGACGTATCTCTTTGAATTTAAATTGGGGGGCGTCGGCTAATTTCTCAAGCCCTGGCAGCGAGCATAATCCACGGGCGTCGCTGCCTAATAGTTTAGGTGCGATATAGACAATCAGCTCATCGACTAAACCCGCCTGCAGCAATGCGCCAGCGAGCGTTGGCCCCGCTTCCACCCAGATGCTGTTAATTTGCTGTTTACCCAGTTGCATCATCAGTACAACCAGATCCAGATGACCTTTATGCGCTGGAATCAGCAAGGTACGCACCGTTTCCGGCCACTCACGAGAATCTTCCTGCGTACGCGCGAACCAGGTTTCGCCGGGCTGCTGCACAATGCGATGTACCGGCGTCACGCGATTTTGGCTATCAATCACAATACGTATCGGCTGACGGAGATTTTGTTGCGGATAGAGCGCCTGAGTTTGTTCATCCAGTTCAGACCAACGCACCGTTAAGGCAGGATCATCCGCCAGCACCGTGGCGCTGCTGGTTAAAATGGCATGACTTTGCGCGCGCAGTAGTTGTACATCACGCCGCGCCTGGGGCGAAGTGATCCACTGGCTTTCGCCGCTCGCCATCGCCGTGCGACCATCAAGCGATGCGCCAAGTTTTAACTGAATATAAGGAAAGCCGGTGCGCATCCGCTTGAGAAAGCCTTTATTCAATTGCTCGGCTTCACTCATCATCAGGCCGTGGCTGACGTCAATGCCAGCCTGTTGCAGACGGTAAAGTCCACGCCCAGCGACCTGCGGGTTAGGATCTTGCATCGAGGCAACCACGCGCGCTACGCCAGCGGCGATGAGTGCGTCACAGCACGGTGGCGTACGACCATGATGGCTACAGGGTTCGAGTGTGACATAGGCGGTCGCACCTTTGGCTTTTTCACCCGCCATACGCAACGCGTGTACTTCGGCATGTGGTTCACCCGCACGTTGGTGGTAACCTTCACCGACAATTTCGCCATCTTTGACAATGACGCACCCGACATTCGGGTTGGGATGCGTGGTAAAACGTCCTCGTTGCGCCAGCTTTAGCGCCCGCGCCATGTAATACTCGTCCTGCACGGCTTAGTCCTCCAGGCGCGCGATCTCTTCGCCAAATTCTTTGATATCTTCGAAACTGCGGTAGACAGAGGCAAAACGGATATAGGCGACTTTATCGAGCTTTTTCAATTGCTCCATCACCAGATTGCCAATCATCTTGCTCGGCACTTCGCGCTCACCGGTGGCGCGCAGCTGCGATTTAATATGATTGATTGCCATTTCGACGTCATCGGAACTCACCGGACGTTTTTCCAGCGCCCGCAGCATTCCGCTACGCAATTTCTCTTCATTAAACGGTTCACGCACGTCGTTGCTTTTTACAACACGCGGCATAACCAGCTCCGCCACTTCAAAGGTGGTGAAACGTTCATTACACACCAGACACTGCCGACGGCGGCGTACGGATGAACCCTCGCCCACGAGACGAGAGTCAATTACCTTAGTGTCCACGGCGAAACAGAATGGGCAATGCATACGGCGTCCTGACCAGGTGGTTAACGGAAATCTATTTTACCCTGAACTGACGATACAACAAAGGCGCAACGCTTTTGAGATAAAGGATCGATGCTTTCGCTGCTTTTACCCTCTACCATTAGGCTAATTGCGACGAGAAAGGGACGACCTATGAATACTAACGTTTTTCGACTGCTCCTGCTGGGAAGCCTGTTCAGCCTTAGCGCCTGTGTGCAGCAAAGTGAAGTGCGACAGATGAAACACAGCGTCAGCACGCTGAACCAGGAGATGACGCAACTCAATCAAGAAACAGTCAAAATCACTCAGCAAAACAGGCTGAATGCAAAATCCAGCAGTGGGGTTTACCTTCTGCCTGGAGCGAAAACACCGGCAAGACTGGAAAGCCAGATCGGTACTTTACGTATGTCGCTGGTGAATATTACGCCTGATACAGATGGCACCACCCTGACGCTACGTATTCAGGGCGAGTCGAATGATCCCTTGCCCGCATTCAGCGGAACTGTTGAATATGGGCAAATTCAGGGAACAATAGACAACTTTCAGGAAATCAATGTGCAGAATCAATTGATTAATGCCCCTGCCAGCGTCCTTGCCCCCAGCGATGTTGATATTCCGTTACAGTTAAAGGGGATTTCTGTGGATCAATTAGGCTTTGTACGTATCCACGACATTCAACCTGTTATGCATTAAACGTATTGCGGGGCAATTTTGTGCGTCCCGCAACATCTTTCCCCGTCATTTTGTTACTCCGCTTACATCACCCAGATTGATAGTAAAAGTTTGCAACAAGGGTGAAAGTCAGTACAATCTCTGCCCGAATGTGTGTAAACGTGAACGCAATCGATTACGTAAATGATAGAACTGTGAAACGAAACATATTTTTGTGAGCAATGATTTTTATAATAGGCTCCTCTGTATACGAAATATTTAGAAACGCAATTTGCGCCTTTTTCACTCCCGCAAGGGATTTTCAAACAGTGGCATACATATGAAAAAAACATTACTGGCAGCCGGTGCGGTACTGGCGCTCTCTTCGTCTTTTACTGTCAACGCAGCTGAAAACGACAAACCGCAGTATCTTTCCGACTGGTGGCACCAGAGCGTTAACGTTGTCGGAAGCTATCACACCCGTTTCGGACCGCAGATCCGCAACGATACCTACCTTGAGTACGAAGCATTCGCTAAAAAAGACTGGTTCGACTTCTATGGTTATGCGGATGCGCCGGTATTCTTCGGCGGTAACTCCGATGCAAAAGGTATCTGGAACCACGGTTCTCCGCTGTTTATGGAAATCGAACCACGTTTCTCCATCGACAAGCTGACCAATACTGACCTTAGCTTCGGTCCGTTCAAAGAGTGGTACTTCGCGAACAACTACATTTACGACATGGGTCGTAATAAAGATGGTCGCCAGAGCACCTGGTACATGGGTCTGGGTACCGATATCGACACTGGCCTGCCGATGAGCCTGTCCATGAACGTCTATGCGAAATACCAGTGGCAGAACTATGGCGCAGCGAACGAAAACGAGTGGGACGGTTACCGTTTCAAAATTAAATACTTTGTGCCGATTACCGATCTGTGGGGCGGTCAGCTGAGCTACATCGGCTTCACCAACTTCGACTGGGGTTCCGATTTAGGGGATGACAGCGGTAACGCAATCAACGGTATTAAGACCCGTACTAATAACTCTATCGCTTCCAGCCATATTCTGGCTCTGAACTACGATCACTGGCACTACTCTGTCGTAGCTCGTTACTGGCACGACGGTGGTCAGTGGAACGACGATGCAGAACTGAACTTCGGCAACGGCAACTTCAACGTTCGCTCTACCGGCTGGGGTGGTTACCTAGTAGTAGGTTACAACTTCTGATTATGAAAATGCCGGGATTTATTCCCGGCATTTCTGATTGTTAACAACGTGTGCTTTGTTCATGCCGGATGCGGCGTAAACGCTTTGTCCGGCCAACAAAAGCACGTAAATTCAATATATTGCTGAAATAACGTAGACCTGATAAGCGTAGCGCATCAGGCAATTTTACGTTTTAATCACTTCTTCTTGTTCATCATCGCTTTCAGGTCAGCGAATGGGTTGTACTTCGCTTCACCGACATCTTTCTGCGCATCTTCCCCTGCGATAACGGTCGTACCATACTGATCCGCTTCGGTATATTTCGAATGCTCATGATCGTGGCAATAGAGACACAACAATTCCCAGTTACTGCCATCTTCCGGGTTATTGGTATGGTCGTGATCAATGTGGTGAACGGTAAGTTCACGCAGGTTGGAATAAACAAACTCGCGGGAACAGCGACCGCAGACCCACGGATAGATTTTTAATGCTTTTTCGCGATAGCCGCTTTCTAACCGCGCATAGTTTTTTGGGATGATAGCCATGAAAAGTTACCTGGATGAAATGTAGGGTTACGCGCAGTTTCCCAAGATGCGGGGATTTTCGCAATCTCCATACATCAAAAAAATCCCGATCTTCTGACCGGGATTTTCAACATCAACGGGAACTTGATTACGGCAGAATTGACGGCTGATCCGCCCCTTCTTTTTCCACTTTCTGCTGCAACATGTGTTCGCGCTTCATACCCAGTTTCAGAGCCAACGCAGATGCCACATAGATGGAAGATGCAGTACCGATGGAAACACCGATAAGCATGGTCAGCGAGAAGCCTTCCAGTACCGGACCACCGAAGAGGTACAGCATCAGGATAACCATCAAGGTAGTACCGGATGTGATCAAGGTACGGTGCAGCGTCTGGGTCAAGGACACGTTAAAGATTTCGTAAGGCGTACCGCGACGGATCTTGCGGAAGTTTTCACGAATACGGTCCGATACCACGATACTGTCGTTAAGCGAGTAACCGATAACCGACATCAACGATGCCACAATGGTCAGGTCAATCTCGATATGGAATAACGACAAAATACCCAGCGTAATGATAACGTCGTGCGCCAGCGCAATAACCACCCCTGCCGCCAGTCGCCACTCAAAGCGGAAACCTACGTACACGAGGATAGACAGCAGCGCTGCCATCAACGCCATCGCACCGGTTTGCGCAAGGTCTGCCCCCACGCTCGGACCGACGAACTCAATACGCTTCACTGCTGCATTCTGATTGGTGGATTCGTTAATCACCTTCAGAACCTGGCTGCCCAACACCTGACCGCCGGTTTCGCCTTCAGCAGGCGGCATACGGACCATGATGTCATGGCTGCTACCAAAGTTTTGCAGCATCGGCTCTTCAAAACCGGCTTTTTGCAATGCATCACGCATTACGTCAATTTCAGCCGGTTTTTCGAGCGTAATTTCAATAACCGTACCACCGGTGAAATCCAGCCCCCAGTTAAAGCCGCGCACGCCCATAATAACGATAGCGGCGATTAACAGCAGACCAGAGATGCCGAAAGCCCAGTAGTCCCAGCGCATAAAGTCATAGACTTTACGGCCATGGTTTAGTTGTTCAACAGTATATTCCTGTGCCACATCGCACTCCTCAGATTGACAGCTTCTTGACGCGCTTGCCGCCATATAGCAGGTTTACGATGGCACGCGTACCGACAATCGCGGTAAACATCGACGTCGCCACACCGATACCGGTAGTAATCGCGAACCCTTTAATTGCCCCGGTACCCACTGCGTACAGGATGATGACTTTAATCAGCGTGGTGATGTTCGCATCGAAGATAGAACTGAATGCGCCACGATAACCTTCATCAATTGCCTGTTGAACAGTACGTCCGTTGCTCAACTCTTCTTTAATACGTTCGTTGATAAGTACGTTCGCATCGACCGCTACCGCAAGTGTTAAGACGATACCCGCGATACCTGGCATACTCAGCGTTGCGCCTGGCAACAGCGACATAATGCCGACGATCAAGATCAAGTTGGCAATCAGAGCACTGGTCGCAATCAGACCAAATTTCTTATAGAAGATGATCATGAACAGAATAGAAACCAGCAGACCGGCAAGGCAAGCCTCCAGCCCCTGCTCAATGTTCTGCATACCCAGGGTCGGGCCAATGGTACGTTCTTCAACAATCTGAATCGGCGCGATCAACGCACCGGCACGCAGCAGCAGTGACAGCTGACGGGCTTCGTTCGGGTTGTTGATGCCGGTGATACGGAAGCTGTTACCCAGACGAGACTGGATGTTGGCGATGTTAATCACCTCTTCCTGTTTCACCAGAACCGCACGACCATTTGCATCTTTCTTACCGCTGTCTTTGTACTCCACAAACAGGGTTGCCATCGGTTTGCCGATGTTGTCCTTAGTGAAGTTAGACATGATGTTACCACCAGCGCTATCGAGCGAGATGTTAACCTGCGGTTGGTTGTATTCGTCCTGGCTGGAAGTGGAGTCGGTGATATGGTCACCGGTCAGAATTACGCGTTTGTACAGCACAACTGGCTGACCTTCGCGGGTCTGTTTCACTTCAGAGTCGCCCGGTACGCGACCGGATGCCGCAGCGGCCTGGTCAACGTTGGTGTTTACCAGACGGAATTCCAGCGTTGCCGTCGCACCCAGAATCTCTTTCGCACGCGCAGTGTCCTGAATACCTGGCAGTTCAACAACGATACGGTCAGCACCCTGACGCTGAACCACCGGCTCCGCCACGCCAAGTTGGTTTACACGGTTACGCAGGATATTGATGTTCTGCTGCACCGCATATTCACGCGCTTCACTCAGACGAGCATCGCTCATTACCGCACGCAGCTGGTTGCTGCCCTGGCTACTAATCACCAGGTCCGGATGGCGCTTGCTCAGATACGCAATGGCTTCATCACGAGCTTTAGCATCGCGGAAAGTAATGCTCAGGCCGTAGTTGTTTTCTTTACGAACGGTGGTATACGGGATGCCCTTTTCACGCAGATCGCTGCGCAGGCTATCGATATTTTGTTCCTGGAGTTTGCCAAGCGCGGTGTCCATATCCACTTCCATCAGGAAGTGAACGCCGCCACGCAGGTCAAGGCCGAGCTTCATCGGCTCAGCGTGAATAGCTGCCAGCCAGCGCGGTGTTGCCGGGGCAAGGTTAAGCGCCACGACGTATTTGTCACCCATAACGCCCATTAATGCTTCACGAGCGCGCAGCTGGGTGTCAGTGGAGTCGAAGCGCGCAAGAATAGCGCCCTCTTCCAGTGCCACAGACTTAGCAGTTATTTTTTCTTCTTGTAACGTTTTCTGGACCTGGATCAGCGTTTGCTCACTGGCGGCGACTCCGCGCGCACCAGTGATCTGAACAGCCGGATCCTCACCAAACAGGTTGGGAAGCGCATACAGCAGACCGATGACAATCACCACGATCAGCATGACGTACTTCCACAAAGGATAACGGTTTAACACGGCAATTCCCTTAGGGAAAAATTTTAATTACAGCGCCTTCATGGTGCCTTTCGGCAGGACGGCAGCTACGAAGTCACGTTTAATAACTACTTCAGTGGTGTCATTCAGCGCGATAGCAATGTAGCCGTTTTCCGCTACTTTGGTTACGCGACCAACCAGGCCACCGTTCGTCAGAACTTCATCACCTTTGGCAATGGAGTCCATCAGCTTTTTGTGTTCTTTGGTGCGCTTCTGCTGTGGACGCAGGATCATGAAATAGAAAATCAGACCGAATACCACCAGCATCAAAATCAAAGACATCGGGCTACCTTGCGCCGGTGCACCCGTTGCCGCTACCGCATCAGAAATAAAAAAGCTCATTAAATTTCCCTCATTATTAATATTAATCAACGTTCAAAGGTGGTACTTCTCGCCCCTGACGCTGGTAAAAATCAGTTACGAAGCTCTCTAATTTACCCTCTTCAATAGCCTTGCGTAAACCCGCCATCAAACGCTGGTAGTAACGAAGGTTATGAATGGTGTTGAGTCGCGCGCCTAATATTTCGTTGCAACGGTCAAGATGATGCAAGTAAGCGCGTGAATAATTGCGACAGGTGTAGCAATCACACTCAGGATCGAGTGGGCCAGTATCGCTCTTATACTTCGCATTGCGGATTTTCACCACGCCATCGGTCACGAACAAATGACCATTTCGGGCGTTGCGGGTTGGCATTACGCAGTCAAACATATCGATACCACGACGTACGCCTTCAACCAGGTCTTCTGGTTTACCAACGCCCATCAGGTAACGCGGTTTGTCTGCCGGAATTTGCGGGCATACATGCTCCAGAATGCGGTGCATATCTGCTTTCGGCTCACCCACAGCCAGACCGCCGACAGCGTAGCCATCAAAACCGATATCTACCAGACCTTTAACAGAAATATCACGTAAATCTTCGTAAACGCTGCCCTGGATGATACCAAACAGCGCATTTTTGTTTCCGAGACTGTCAAAACGCTCACGGCTACGCTTCGCCCAACGCAGAGACATCTCCATGGAGCGTTTTGCGTAATCCCAGTCAGCAGGATACGGCGTACACTCATCAAAGATCATGACGATATCCGAACCAAGATCGTACTGAATCTCCATTGATTTTTCAGGATCGAGGAAAATCGGATCGCCGTTGATCGGGTTACGGAAGTGCACGCCCTGTTCGGTGATTTTACGAATATCGCCAAGGCTGAAGACCTGGAAGCCGCCGGAGTCGGTGAGGATCGGCCCCTTCCACTGCATAAAATCGTGCAGATCGCCGTGCAGTTTCATGATTTCCTGGCCCGGGCGCAGCCACAGGTGGAAGGTGTTGCCGAGGATAATTTGCGCGCCAGTGGCTTCAACTTCTTCCGGCGTCATCCCTTTTACGGTGCCGTAGGTGCCAACAGGCATAAAACAAGGCGTTTCCACTACGCCACGATCAAAGACCAGGCGGCCACGGCGTGCGCGACCGTCGGTGGTGTCCAGTTCAAATTTCATTTTTTCTCCACTACGTCAGAAAAACAGTCCAACGTTTTAAACCAGCGCCGCGGAATTACTCCCCGACGCGCTCATTAATTGCCTGCGGATTGTACGTGATAAACATCGCATCACCGTAACTAAAAAAGCGATATTTCTCTTCTACCGCTGCTTTATAGGCGTTCATGGTGTGTTGATAACCGGCAAAGGCCGAAACCAGCATAATCAGCGTCGACTCTGGCAAGTGGAAGTTCGTCACCAGCGCATCGACCACTTTGTACTGGAAGCCCGGATAGATAAAGATTTGGGTATCGTCGAAGAACGGTTCAATGAGATCGTTTTTCGCTGCCTGAGCCGCGCTTTCCAGCGAACGTACTGAAGTGGTGCCAACCGCAATCACCCGGTTACCGCGCGCTTTCGCCGCCAGTACCGCGTCTACCACATCCTGCGGTACTTCAGCGTATTCCGAGTGCATGATGTGATCTTCAATGGTGTCGACGCGCACCGGCTGGAAGGTGCCCGCACCAACGTGCAACGTCACAAACGCCATCTCCACGCCTTTGGCGCGCAATTTTTCCAGCAAAGGCTCGTCAAAATGCAGACCTGCGGTCGGGGCTGCAACCGCGCCCGGTTTTTCGCTATAAACGGTTTGATAAAGTTCGCGGTCAGCGTCTTCGTCCGGACGGTCGATATACGGCGGCAGCGGCATATGGCCGATGCTGTTGAGAATATCCAGCACCGAGCGTTCATCATTAAATTCGACTTCAAACAGTGCGCCGTGGCGCGCGGTCATTGTTGCGTTAATACTTTCGTCATCGCCCAGCAGCAGTTCTGCGCCAGGTTTTGGCGCTTTCGAGGCGCGAATATGCGCAAGAATGCGTTTGTCGTCGAGCATCCGTTCAACCAGCACTTCAATCTTGCCGCCGCTGGCTTTACGCCCAAACAGGCGCGCCGGGATCACGCGGGTATTATTAAAAACCAGAAGATCGCCGGGGTTGAGCTTATCAAGTAAATCGGTGAAAGTACCGTGCGTCAGCGCGCCCGTCGGCCCGTCCAGCGACAGTAAACGACAGCTACTGCGTTCAGGCATGGGATAGTGGGCAATCAGGGATTCGGGCAATTCAAAGGAGAAATCGGTAACGCGCATGACACTGACTCAGACTAAAATAAGAGGCGGGTAGTCTAGTGCCGGGGCGCTCTCCCTGCAACCTTTACCCCCTTTTGGATAGAATATAATCGATGAATTTTTTAGCTCACCTGCATTTAGCCCATCTCGCGGAAAGCTCGCTTTCCGGCAATTTACTGGCTGATTTCGTACGCGGAAATCCTGAAGAAAGTTTTCCGCCCGACGTCGTGGCTGGCATTCATATGCATCGACGTATCGACGTATTGACTGACAATCTGCCGGAAGTCCGCGAAGCACGGGAGTGGTTTCGTAGTGAAACGCGCCGCGTTGCGCCTATTACGCTGGATGTCATGTGGGATCACTTTCTTTCCCGCCACTGGTCGCAGCTGTCGCCGGACTTTCCGCTACAGGAATTTGTCTGTTATGCCCGCGAGCAAGTGATGACGATTTTGCCGGACTCACCGCCACGTTTTATCAATCTGAACAATTACTTGTGGTCAGAGCAGTGGCTGGTGCGCTATCGCGATATGGATTTCATCCAGAACGTGTTAAACGGCATGGCAAGCCGCCGCCCACGTCTGGATGCCCTGCGTGACTCCTGGTACGATTTAGACGCTCATTATGACGCCCTCGAAACCCGCTTCTGGCAGTTTTATCCGCGGATGATGGCGCAGGCGTCACGCAAGGCGTTATAAAACGTTAGTTCATCCATACCGTAGCCGAAATGGCAGGCAAAGCCAGAATCCCGTCAGTCAGTTGCCCATGCCCTTCTTTGCATTGCCATTGCACGGCATTGAGAAACGGTGACGCGGGTAGCACCACTTCACAGGCCTCGCCACGGTTGATTGCCACCAGTACACGTTGCTGATTCAGCACGCGGACAAATACCACCACGTTATCTTCCGCATACAGCACCTGACAGCCGCCATGACGTAGCGCCTGACTTTTCTTACGCAGCGCAATCATTCGCTGGTACAGCGCGAATAACGCCGTATCCTGCTTTTCCACCTGCCAGGGGAACGGTTTACGGCAAAACGGATCGTTTTTGCCATCCAGTCCTACTTCATCACCGTAATAAATGCACGGTACACCAGGCCAGGTGAACAGCCAGACCACCGCCAGCGGCAGGCGCGCAATATCCCGACCGAGCAGCGTTTTAAATCGCGCAGTATCGTGGCTGTCGAGCTGATTAAACATACGTAATTGTTGTTGATGAGAAAGCCCTGCGCGGTAATTATCCATCCAGGCCATACAGGTTTGGGCATCAATTTGCTGCGGATCGTAAGAGATATCGGTATTGGCAAGAAATCCCCACAACGGGAATGTGAAGCCACGATAGTTCATGGCGGCATCTTCCACATCGGCCTGTAACCATTGCCGTGCATCGCCAAAATGTTCGCCGACAATATACGCTTCCGGCTGGGTTTCTTTCGCCGCTTCGGTGATCCCAGCAACGTGCTGCATATTATTGCGCGCCCCACCCGCCTCCCCCAGCATATGCACCACATCCAGCCGCCAGCCGTCCATACTCCACGGCGCTTTCAGCCAATGGCGGACAATACTGTCTTCCCCGCGATAAATTTCATTCACCAGACTTTCCGACTGATAATCCAGCTTCGGCAAGCTGGCATAGCCAAGCCAGTCGAGCGCCGTGCCATCATCACTAAACGAGTACCAGTCGCGCCAGGGCGATTCGGGGTTGTGACAAGCTCCCCCCGTGCCACGATTGTGCCTGTCAAACCAGGCATGGGAATCGCCACTGTGGTTAAACACGCCGTCCAGCACCAGCCGCATTCCCAGCTGCTGCGTATTGTGTCGCAAACGCAGCAACGCCCCATCACCGCCAAACTGCGGATCGACATGGCGATAATCCTCGGTATCGTATTTATGTACGCTGGGAGCTTTAAACACCGGATTGAGATACAGCGCTGTCACGCCAAGCTTTTTCAGATACGGCAGTTTTTCGCTTATCCCGTCCAGATCGCCGCCATAGAACGTTGATCCGCCCGCCTGCGCCGTGACCGGTTCATCCCAGTCACGCAAGATGATCTCTTGTCCGGCTGCATGATGGTAATAGACATGATCCTGTTCAGCTTCACGAGGAAGACTACGCGCAAAACGATCAGGGAAGATCTGATAAAAAATCTGATCCGCAGCCCATTGTGGGCCGATATCCGGTACATCGACGGCAAACTGCTCCAGTCGTGCCGGCGGCATTCGGCTGAAGCCCTGCGGTGTAAACCAACGCTGGCGATCGTGCCACAGCAGTTTGAAACTGTAACGCCGCCGGGGTTGTCCGCTGGAGAGATCAATCGCCGCACGCCATGCGGTGACGCCTGGCTGCGGCTGACTGCGCTGCTTATGCATTGGTACTGACATTTCTTCGTTATCGTGTTCTGTACGCAGCATAATGCGCTGCGGTGGGTCTTCGCCCGTCAGCCACAGTGTTATGAGCAGTTGATCTTTGCTTTGTTTAACAAATGGGGGCACCGGCAGGTGCCATGCATTTAACATCATAATTCCCCTGTGATGAAAATCTGATCACCTTGCCATAGCCTAATGCAGGATCACTCATCATCTGAAGGATATTTGGGGGAGGAGGACGGGGGCGGATAACTTTCGGAATAGCCGGATCAGGATTTCCTCCTGAACCGGCTTACAGAACGCAAGTATTATTGGTTTTCAGCCAGCTGACGATCGTGGCGACGCTTAAACATCCAGCCAATCAACAGCACAACAATCCACGCGAAACCGACATACAGCGAGATACGCGTATCCGGGTGATAACCAATCAACCCGATAATAAAGAGCAGGAAAATCAGCCCGCCGATGGTCGTTGCTACCCCACCCGGCACTTTAAATTTCAGCGCCTTAACTTCTTCTGGCGGCAAACGGCGACGGAAGGCAATTTGCGACAGCAGGATCATAATCCACACCCACACCGTGGCGAAGGTTGCCAGCGAAGCGATCACCAGGAAGACGTTTTCCGGCATGATGTAGTTCAGATACACCGCAAACAGCAGCGCGGTAGTCATCACCAGCACCGTAACCCACGGAATACCGCGACGCGACGTTTTGCTGAAAATTTTCGGCGCGCTGCCCTGCTCTGCCATACCGTGGAGCATACGGCCTACGCCAAATACATCACTGTTAATTGCCGACAGCGAAGCAGTCAGCACAACAAAGTTAAGAATGCTGGCGGCAAAGGTAATGCCCATATGCTGGAACGTCAGCACGAACGGGCTACCGGCAGTGCCAACCTGATTCCACGGGTAGATAGACATAATGACGAACAGCGTACCGACGTAGAACACCAGAATACGCATCGGCACGGAGTTAATCGCACGCGGTATCGATTTCTCAGGATCTTTCGCTTCACCGGCGGTAATCCCGATAATTTCGATCCCACCGTAAGCAAACATCACCATTTGCAACGACATTACCATGCCAAGCCAGCCGTTACTGAAGAAGCCGCCGTTGCTCCACAGGTTATGAATACCGGTCGGTTGCCCGCCGTTGCCAATCCCCCAGATGATGATGCCGAAACCGGCGACAATCATGATGATGATGGTGGCGACTTTAAAGAACGAGAACCAGAATTCCAGCTCACCGAATACCTTCACGCTCATCAGGTTTACGGCGCAAATGATCAGCACCACGCTCAGTACCCAAATCCAGTGCGGCACCGTCGGGAACCAGACACCCATATAGATACCAAAAGCGGTCACATCGGCGATGGCGACAATAAGGATTTCAAAGCAGTAGGTCCAGCCGGTAATGTAACCTGCCAGCGGGCCGAGGTTTTCCTGCGCATAACGCGAGAAAGAGCTGGCGGCCGGGTTATGTACCGACATTTCCCCCAGCGCACGCATAATGATATACGCCGCGATACCACCGATAATATAGGCCAACAACACGCTCGGACCGGCCATTTTGATGGCGTCTGCCGAACCGTAAAACAGCCCGGTGCCAATTGCTGAACCCAGTGCCATAAAGCGTATGTGGCGGGTACTTAGCCCACGCTTTAGCTTGTTCTTACTTTCCATCAATTCCTAACCCATCAACACAATAAAAAACCACGGGGCATCGCAGCCCCGTGGTTAAAACAAATGTTCAGTGATTTAGTGAGCGCTGGAGGTCACCTGACGACCTGCCGCGCGATCCCAGATAATGGCCAGAACCACCATCACCACTGTTGGCATTAACCACGCCAGACCTTGTTCGGCCAGCGGTAAACGCTGCGCCCAGGACGGTAAGATATCGCTGAATGCAGATGCTTTGATCCCGTCGAGAATACCAAAAAGCAGGCTGATAAACATCGGCGGAGCAATCACGCGGGACGAATTATGCCACCATGAGCGTGTAAAACTTAATACAACCAGTGCGATACACGGCGGATAAATAGCGGTCAGCACCGGTACGGAGATCTGGATCAGCTGGCTTAAGCCGAGGTTAGAAACCACCATCGAGAAGCCGCCGAGGATAAACACCAGCGTACGATAAGAGAGCGGTACGTACTGGGCAAAGAATTCTGCACAAGCACAGGTCAGGCCAACTGCCGTTACCAGGCAGGCGATGAAGATTAACGCCGCCAGCAGGAAGCTACCGCCGCCGCCAAAGGTGTGCTGAACGTAAGCATGCAGAATAGCAGCGCCGTTTGCAGACTGATCGACCAGCGACGCGCTGTCTGAACCCAGACGGAACAGCGCGAGGTACAGCAGAGTCAGACCAACACCCGCCATCAGGCCAGCCCAGACGGTATAACGGGTCAGTAGGCGCGCTTCGGTAACGCCACGAGAACGCGCCGCGTTAACAATAACGATACCAAACACCATTGCGCCCAGCGTATCCATGGTCAGATAGCCGTTAACGAAACCGTTAGAAAACGCAGCGTTTTGATAAGCCTCAGTCGCCGTGCTGATAGAACCCGCCGGCCAGACAATCGCGGCAACAGACAGGATGACCAGCGCGATAATTTTCAGCGGCGCAAGGAAGTTGCCCACGGTATCCAGCAGCTTGCCCGGATAGAGCGAAACCAGAATAACGATAGCGAAATAGACCAGGCTGTAGATAAACAGCGGCAGCGCGGAATCACCCGTCAGCGGCGCAATCCCCACTTCAAAAGAAACGGTAGCTGTACGCGGCGTAGCGAAAAGCGGCCCCACCGCCAGGTAACAAACCGTTGCCAGCAGTACGCCAGCGACTTTACCGATTGGCGTGCTGAGGCTGTCAACACCGCCGCCAACTTTTGCCAGCGCCACTACTGTTAATACCGGCAGGCCAACGGCAGTAATGAGGAAGCCGAATGCCGCAGTCCAGACGTGTTCGCCTGCCTGTAAGCCGACCATTGGAGGGAAAATAATGTTACCTGCGCCGACGAACAACGCAAATGTCATAAAGCCCAGAGCGATGATATCGCGCGATCTTAATTGATGGGTCATAAATCATACTGCCTGTGGATGTGGTGTTGTAACGTTAAATTTTTGTGCCAATCCCTGGGGATGATACAGCGGTATATTTAAACAATTTTAGCGGGAAATACTCCCAACCAGGCGCGGCGAAGAATAGTTTTTCGATTTACCGCGTTAATGCAGTCAGTATGACAGCACCTGAAGCGCAATTTAAACGCTTATAACGTTTTAAAGCAAGGAGGGATCTAAAAACCAGAGGTATATAGCGATAAGAAATCACCAACCAGTATAAAACACTATTTCCGTGAAAAAGACATGGCTAATCATGCGAACAAAAAATCACCAACCGTTGTAAAATCTAACGCCCGTATTTTGACTGCAAAGAAAATAAGCCAGCATCGACTGGCTTATGGCAATAAAAGATGACAAAGGCGGATTAATCGCTGTTTTTGGCAATTAAACGTTCCGGGATAACAAAACTGAAACGTGTTCCTTTTCCTACTGTACTCTCAATATTCAGGCGACTTTCGTGATGATTCACCGCATGTTTCACGATCGCTAACCCTAATCCGCTACCGCCGGTTTGCCGGGAACGCGCTTTATCAACGCGATAAAAACGCTCGGTCAGGCGCGGAATATGCTCCGGTGCAATGCCCGGTCCGTTATCTTCAACGCTAAATTCGGCACCGTGCGGCACTCGCTGCCAGCGTACGGTGATATGCGTGCCTTCCGGCGTATGATTCACGGCGTTATAGACCAGGTTCGAAATCGCACTGCGTAGCTGATCTTCATTGCCAGACACCTTGAGGCCGTTATCTATCTCAAAGGTAAATGTCTGTTTTTTCTGACTCAGAGTCTGAGCCTCGCGCTCAACAACGCGCAGCATCATCGGCACATCAACCTTTTCATTGAGCAAATGCGTCGGCGCGGCTTCAATTTTCGACAGCGTCAGCAATTGCTTCACCAGCCCTTCCATCCGCTGGGTCTGCTCGCGCATGGTGTGCAACGCTTTTTCGCGTACCGCGCCTTCCAGCGGCTGCTCATCCATCATCTCCAGGTAACCCTGTAACACGGTCAATGGCGTGCGTAACTCATGGCTTACGTTGGCGAAAAAGTTGCGCCGCGCCCCTTCCAGTTGATGCATTTGCGTGACATCACGCGCCACCATCAGCAACTGTTTGTGGGTATAAGGCATGACGCGAATTTCCAGATGCCGCCCGGTGTTGAGCACCAGATTGAGCGGGCGAGAAAAATCACGCGTTTTCAGATATTGCGTAAACTCCGGGTAACGCAGTAGGTTAAGGATGTTCTGCCCGTTATCTTCCGGCCAGCGCAAACCAAGAATTTGTTGCGCCAGACCGTTACACCAGAAAATACCGCCCTCTTCCGTGGTCAGCACCACCGCGTCGGGCAGCGACTCCGCGCCGCTACGAAAGCGTTTAATCAGATTGCCCAGTTCACGGCGGCGTTTTTTATTTCGCAGCTGCATCTGGTGTAAGCCGTATAGTAGCGGTTCCCAGCTACCACGCCCCGGTGGCGGGGTCATACTGCGATCCACCCACAGCCACCATGAAAGGCGCAATAAATTCCAGAAATGCCAGATAAGCAGTCCTGTTACCGATGCCAGCAAAAACCAGGGCAGGTAACCAAAAAATGCACCCAGGATGAAAGCCGGGAGGCAGCAAAGTAGCAGCTCCAGCACCAGCCTTTTCCACGACAGCCGTTCCAGCACGTAAGATACTCCAGTTAAGAAATCATAAGCCCTGCTCTGCGTCCGATGAGCAAGGCGTTAAAAGCGGGTTGAAAAACGATATCCTGTACCGCGCACGGTCTGCACCATGCGGTCATGCCCGCCGGGCTCCAGTGCTTTACGCAGGCGACGAATGTGGACATCGACCGTGCGGTCTTCCACATACACGTTAGTTCCCCAGACGTGGTTTAACAGCTGCTCGCGGCTGTACACGCGCTCAGGATGCGTCATAAAAAAGTGCAGCAGTTTAAATTCTGTCGGCCCCATCTCCAGCGGCTCTTCGCCCGCCATCACTCGGTGAGATGTCGGGTCGAGACTTAATCCCTGCATCTCAATCACCTCTTCCACCGCCATTGGCGAAATACGGCGCATTACCGCTTTGATTCGCGCCACCAGCTCCTTCGGCGAAAACGGCTTGGTGATATAGTCATCCGCGCCGGTTTCAAGGCCGCGCACGCGATCTTCTTCTTCCCCTCTGGCGGTCAACATCACCACTGGAATATCCCGGGTCATCGACTCGCGCTTGAGGTGTTTTATGAACTGGATACCGGAGCCGCCAGGTAACATCCAGTCAAGGAGAATTAAATCCGGCCAGGGTTCATTCAGTTGATTCACAGCACTGTCATAATCTTCCGCTTCGACCGGCTGAAAGCCATTTTGTTCGAGCACGAAGCAGACCATTTCGCGAATTGGAGCTTCATCTTCTACGACCAGAATACGTCTCGCCATGATTTGCCCTGTTGTAATAAATAGGTTGCGATCATTAATGCGACGTCATTATGCGTCAGATTTATGACAGATTTATGAAAAGCTCGTCGCACATATCTTCAGGTTATTGATTTCCGTGGCGCAGAAAAAAGCAAATGGCACATCTGTTTGGGTATAATCGCGCCCATGCTTTTTCGCCAGGGAACCGTTATGCGCATCCTTCACACCTCAGACTGGCATCTCGGCCAGAACTTCTACAGTAAAAGCCGCGAAGCTGAACATCAGGCTTTTCTTGACTGGCTGCTGGAGACAGCACAAACCCATCAGGTGGATGCGATTATTGTTGCCGGTGATGTTTTCGATACCGGCTCGCCGCCCAGTTACGCCCGCACGTTATACAACCGTTTTGTTGTCAATTTACAGCAAACTGGCTGTCATCTGGTGGTACTGGCAGGAAACCATGACTCGGTCGCCACGCTGAATGAATCGCGCGATATCATGGCGTTCCTCAATACTACCGTGGTCGCCAGCGCCGGACATGCGCCGCAAATCTTGCCTCGTCGCGACGGGACGCCAGGCGCAGTGCTGTGCCCCATTCCGTTTTTACGTCCGCGTGACATTATTACCAGCCAGGCGGGGCTTAACGGTATTGAAAAACAGCAGCATTTACTGGCAGCGATTACCGATTATTACCAACAACACTATGCCGATGCCTGCAAACTGCGCGGCGATCAGCCTCTGCCCATCATCGCCACGGGACATTTAACGACCGTGGGGGCCAGTAAAAGTGACGCCGTGCGTGACATTTATATTGGCACGCTGGACGCGTTTCCGGCACAAAACTTTCCACCAGCCGACTACATCGCGCTCGGGCATATTCACCGCGCACAGATTATTGGCGGCATGGAACATGTTCGCTATTGCGGCTCCCCCATTCCACTAAGTTTTGATGAATGCGGTAAGAGTAAATATGTCCATCTGGTGACATTTTCAAACGGCAAATTAGAGAGCGTAGAAAACCTGAACGTACCGGTAACGCAACCCATGGCGGTGCTGAAAGGCGATCTGGCGTCGATTACCGAACAGCTGGAACAGTGGCGCGATGTATCACAGGAGCCACCTGTCTGGCTGGATATCGAAATCACTACTGATGAGTATCTGCATGATATTCAGCGCAAAATCCAGGCATTAACCGAATCATTGCCTGTCGAAGTATTGCTGGTACGTCGGAGTCGTGAACAGCGCGAGCGTGTGTTAGCCAGCCAACAGCGTGAAACCCTCAGCGAACTCAGCGTCGAAGAGGTGTTCAATCGCCGTCTGGCACTGGAAGAACTGGATGAATCGCAGCAGCAACGTCTGCAGCATCTTTTCGCCACGACGTTGCATAGCCTCGCCGGAGAACACGAAGCATGAAAATTCTCAGCCTGCGCCTGAAAAACCTGAACTCATTAAAAGGCGAATGGAAGATTGATTTCACCCGCGAGCCGTTCGCCAGCAACGGGCTGTTTGCCATTACCGGCCCAACCGGTGCGGGGAAAACCACCCTGCTGGACGCCATTTGTCTGGCGCTGTATCACGAAACTCCGCGCCTCTCTAACGTTTCACAATCGCAAAATGATCTCATGACCCGCGATACCGCTGAATGTCTGGCGGAGGTGGAGTTTGAAGTGAAAGGTGAAGCGTATCGCGCGTTCTGGAGCCAGAATCGGGCGCGTAACCAGCCGGACGGTAATTTGCAGGTGCCACGCGTAGAGCTGGCGCGCTGCGCCGACGGCAAAATTCTCGCCGACAAAGTGAAAGATAAGCTGGAACTGACAGCGACGTTAACCGGGCTGGATTACGGGCGCTTCACCCGTTCGATGCTGCTTTCGCAGGGGCAATTTGCTGCCTTCCTGAATGCCAAACCCAAAGAACGCGCGGAATTGCTCGAGGAGTTAACCGGCACTGAAATCTACGGGCAAATCTCGGCGATGGTTTTTGAGCAGCACAAATCGGCCCGCACTGAGCTGGAGAAGCTGCAAGCGCAGGCCAGCGGCGTCGCGTTGCTCACGCCGGAACAAGTGCAATCGCTGACAGCGAGTTTGCAGGTACTTACTGACGAAGAAAAACAGTTACTTACCGCACAGCAGCAAGAACAACAATCACTAAACTGGTTAACGCGTCTGGACGAATTGCAGCAAGAAGCCAGCCGCCGTCAGCAGGCCTTGCAACAGGCGTTAGCCGAAGAAGAAAAAGCGCAACCTCAACTGGCAGCGCTCAGTCTGGCACAACCGGCACGAAATCTTCGTCCGCACTGGGAACGCATCGCAGAACACAGCGCGGCGCTGGCGCATACTCGCCAGCAGATTGAAGAAGTAAATACTCGCTTACAGAGCACAATGGCGCTTCGCGCGAGCATTCGCCACCACGCGGCGAAGCAGTCAGCAGAATTACAGCAGCAGCAACAAAGCCTGAATACCTGGTTACAGGAACACGACCGCTTCCGTCAGTGGAACAACGAACTGGCGGGTTGGCGTGCGCAGTTCTCCCAACAAACCAGCGATCGCGAGCATCTGCGGCAATGGCAGCAACAGTTAACCCATGCTGAGCAAAAACTTAATGCGCTTGCGGCGATCACGTTGACGTTAACCGCCGATGAAGTTGCTACCGCCCTGGCGCAACATGCTGAGCAACGCCCACTGCGTCAGCACCTGGTCGCGCTGCATGGACAGATTGTTCCCCAACAAAAACGTCTGGCGCAGTTACAGGTCGCTATCCAGAATGTCACGCAAGAACAGACGCAACGTAACGCCGCACTTAACGAAATGCGCCAGCGTTATAAAGAAAAGACGCAGCAACTTGCCGATGTGAAAACCATTTGCGAGCAGGAAGCGCGCATCAAAACGCTGGAAGCTCAACGTGCACAGTTACAGGCGGGTCAGCCTTGCCCACTTTGTGGTTCCACCAGCCACCCGGCGGTCGAGGCGTATCAGGCGCTGGAGCCTGGCGTTAATCAGTCTCGATTACTGGCGCTGGAAAACGAAGTTAAAAAGCTCGGTGAAGAAGGTGCGACGCTACGTGGGCAACTGGACGCCATAACAAAGCAGCTTCAGCGTGATGAAAACGAAGCGCAAAGCCTCCGACAAGATGAGCAAGCACTTACTCAACAATGGCAAGCCGTCACGGCCAGCCTCAATATCACCTTGCAGCCACTGGACGATATTCAACCGTGGCTGGATGCACAAGATGAGCACGAACGCCAGCTGCGGTTACTCAGCCAACGGCATGAATTACAAGGGCAGATTGCCGCGCATAATCAGCAAATTATCCAGTATCAACAGCAAATTGAACAACGCCAGCAACTACTTTTAACGACATTGACGGGTTATGCACTGACATTGCCACAGGAAGATGAAGAAGAGAGCTGGTTGGCGACACGTCAGCAAGAAGCGCAGAGCTGGCAGCAACGCCAGAACGAATTAACCGCGCTGCAAAACCGTATTCAGCAGCTGACGCCGATTCTGGAAACGTTGCCGCAAAGTGATGAACTCCCGCACTGCGAAGAAACTGTGGTATTGGAAAACTGGCGGCAGGTACATGAACAATGTCTCGCATTACACAGCCAGCAGCAGACGTTACAGCAACAGGATGTTCTGGCGGCGCAAAGTCTGCAAAAAGCCCAGGCGCAGTTTGACACCGCGCTACAGGCCAGCGTCTTTGACGATCAGCAGGCGTTCCTTGCGGCGCTAATGGATGAACAAACACTAACGCAGCTGGAACAGCTCAAGCAGAATCTGGAAAACCAGCGCCGTCAGGCGCAAACGCTGGTCACTCAGACAGCAGAAACGCTGGCACAGCATCAACAACACCGACCTGACGACGGGTTGGCTCTCACTGTGACGGTGGAGCAGATTCAGCAAGAGTTAGCGCAAACTCACCAAAAGTTGCGTGAAAACACCACGAGTCAAGGCGAGATTCGCCAGCAGCTGAAGCAGGATGCAGATAACCGTCAGCAACAACAAACCTTAATGCAGCAAATTGCTCAAATGACGCAGCAGGTTGAGGACTGGGGATATCTGAATTCGCTAATAGGTTCCAAAGAGGGCGATAAATTCCGCAAGTTTGCCCAGGGGCTGACGCTGGATAATTTAGTCCATCTCGCTAATCAGCAACTTACCCGGCTGCACGGGCGCTATCTGTTACAGCGCAAAGCCAGCGAGGCGCTGGAAGTCGAGGTTGTTGATACCTGGCAGGCAGATGCGGTACGCGATACCCGTACCCTTTCCGGCGGCGAAAGTTTCCTCGTTAGTCTGGCGCTGGCGCTGGCGCTTTCGGATCTGGTCAGCCATAAAACACGTATTGACTCGCTGTTCCTTGATGAAGGTTTTGGCACGCTGGATAGCGAAACGCTGGATACCGCCCTTGATGCGCTGGATGCCCTGAACGCCAGTGGCAAAACCATCGGTGTGATTAGCCACGTAGAAGCGATGAAAGAGCGTATTCCGGTGCAGATCAAAGTGAAAAAGATCAACGGCCTGGGCTACAGCAAACTGGAAAGTACGTTTGCAGTGAAATAACTATTCAGCAGGATAATGAATACAGAGGGGCGAATTATCTCTTGGCCTTGCTGGTCGTTATCCTGCAAGCTATCACTTTATTGGCTACGGTGATTGGTAGCCGTTCTGGTGGTTGTGATGGTGGTATGAAAAAAGTCATTTTATCTTTGGCTCTGGGCACGTTTGGTTTGGGGATGGCCGAATTTGGCATTATGGGCGTGCTCACGGAGCTGGCGCATAACGTAGGAATTTCGATTCCTGCCGCCGGGCATATGATCTCGTATTATGCACTGGGGGTGGTGGTCGGTGCGCCAATCATCGCACTCTTTTCCAGCCGCTACTCACTCAAACATATCTTGTTGTTTCTGGTGGCGTTGTGCGTCATTGGCAACGCCATGTTCACGCTCTCTTCGTCTTACCTGATGCTCGCCATTGGTCGGCTGGTATCCGGCTTTCCGCATGGCGCATTTTTTGGCGTCGGAGCGATCGTGTTATCAAAAATTATCAAACCCGGAAAAGTCACCGCCGCCGTGGCGGGGATGGTTTCCGGGATGACAGTCGCCAATTTGCTGGGCATTCCGCTGGGAACGTATTTAAGTCAGGAATTTAGCTGGCGTTACACCTTTTTATTGATCGCTGTTTTTAATATTGCGGTGATGGCATCGGTCTATTTTTGGGTGCCAGATATTCGCGACGAGGCGAAAGGAAAGCTGCGCGAACAATTTCACTTTTTGCGCAGCCCGGCCCCGTGGTTAATTTTCGCCGCCACGATGTTTGGCAACGCAGGTGTGTTTGCCTGGTTCAGCTACGTAAAGCCATACATGATGTTTATTTCCGGTTTTTCGGAAACGGCGATGACCTTTATTATGATGTTAGTTGGGCTAGGGATGGTGCTGGGAAATATGCTAAGTGGCAGGATTTCAGGACGTTATTCACCACTGCGCATTGCAGCAGTGACTGACTTTATCATTGTACTGGCACTGCTGATGCTCTTTTTCTGCGGCGGCATGAAAACAACGTCGCTTATTTTTGCTTTTATTTGTTGCGCGGGATTATTTGCCCTTTCAGCACCTCTGCAAATATTGTTACTGCAAAATGCCAAAGGCGGAGAGTTATTAGGTGCCGCAGGTGGGCAAATAGCGTTTAACCTCGGTAGCGCCGTCGGCGCATATTGCGGAGGTATGATGCTGACGCTGGGGCTGGCATATAATTACGTGGCGCTGCCTGCCGCCCTGCTTTCGTTTGCTGCGATGTCATCGTTGCTGCTGTATGGTCGCTATAAGCGCCAGCAAGCGGCGGATAGTCCGGTGCTGGCGAAACCACTGGGGTAGATTACTGTCACGGTGCGCGTTGCTTATTGCCGGATGCGGCGTGAACGCCTTATCCGGCCTACGGTTCTGGCACCTTTTGTAGGCCTGATAAGCCGCGGCAAGCGTCGCATCAGGCATGATGCGCCAATTGCCTACGTTTTTTACTCTTGTGGCCATAACCACGTAGCGCCGCGTACGCCGCTGGAATCACCGTGCTTCGCCTTACGCACCGGCGTTTCACATTCGCCGCCGAAGACAAATTGTTTAATCAACTGCGGAACCGTTTGATATAAACGGTCTACATTGCTCATCCCGCCCCCCAGGACAATTACATCCGGATCGAGAATATTCACGACATGTGCCAGCGATTTTGCCAGCCGCAGCTCGTAGCGACACAATGCCAGTTCCGCTACCGGATCGCTTTCTTCAACCAGGCGGATAATTTCACTGCCTTTCAGCGCATGTCCGCTCAAACGACGATAATCCGTCGCGAATCCCGTGCCCGAAATAAAGGTTTCAATACAACCTTGTTTACCGCAATAACAAGGGACTTCCTCGCGATAACGCAGTTCGTCTTCGTCCATCCACGGTAGCGGATTGTGTCCCCACTCACCTGCCGTGCCATTGCCGCCGATATGCGCCCGCCCATTGAATGCCACGCCCGCGCCGCATCCCGTGCCGATAATCACGGCAAATACCGTCTGCGCTCCCGCTGCCGCGCCATCTACTGCTTCTGAAACCGCCAGACAGTTAGCGTCATTTGCCAGCCGCACTTCCCGCTGCAACCTCGCGCTTAAGTCTTTATCGAATGGCTGACCGTTGAGCCAGGTTGAATTGGCATTCTTCACCACACCGGTGTAAGGCGAAATTGAGCCAGGAATGCCCATACCTACCGTTCCGCGCTGTCCCGTCGCCTGCTCCGCCATATCAACCAACGTGGCGATCGTTTCAATAGTCTGCCGGTAATCATCACGCGGCGTGGGCAGACGATGGCGGTACAACTGCTCCCCTGCATCGCCCAGTGCAATCACTTCAGTTTTGGTGCCGCCTAAATCGATACCTATACGCACGGTACTCTCCTTATTTTTTTCAATATCAATAGCGTAGAGACGGACAACCGGATTGGCAATGCAAGGCCGCCGACAATTCGTTATCATGCCCGCTAAATTTAACGACAAGGCCGTGGAAATTATCATGCTGTGGTTCAAAAATTTAATGGTTTACCGTCTTAGCCGCGAGATTTCGCTGCGTGCAGAAGAGATGGAAAAACAGCTAGCCTCGATGGCATTTACCCCATGCGGCAGCCAGGACATGGCGAAGATGGGCTGGGTTCCTCCGATGGGATCGCACAGCGATGCGTTAACGCACGTTGCCAATGGTCAAATTGTTATCTGCGCGCGCAAAGAAGAAAAAATCCTCCCGTCTCCGGTGATTAAACAGGCGCTGGAAGCGAAAATCGCCAAACTGGAAGCGGAACAGGCGCGTAAGCTGAAGAAAACCGAAAAAGATTCGCTGAAAGACGAAGTGCTGCACTCTCTGCTGCCGCGTGCTTTCAGCCGTTTTAGCCAGACAATGATGTGGATCGACACGGTTAACGGTTTGATTATGGTGGACTGCGCCAGTGCCAAAAAAGCGGAAGATACGCTGGCATTACTGCGTAAAAGCCTGGGGTCGTTACCGGTTGTACCATTGAGCATGGAAAACCCGATTGAACTGACGCTGACCGAATGGGTTCGCTCCGGTAGTGCGGCACAGGGCTTCCAGCTGCTTGATGAAGCCGAGCTGAAATCGTTGCTGGAAGATGGCGGCGTGATCCGCGCGAAGAAACAAGATCTGACCAGCGAAGAGATCACCAATCACATTGAAGCCGGAAAAGTGGTGACTAAACTGGCGCTCGACTGGCAGCAGCGCATTCAGTTTGTGATGTGCGACGATGGTTCGCTCAAGCGTCTGAAGTTCTGCGACGAGCTGCGCGATCAAAACGAAGATATCGACCGTGAAGATTTCGCCCAGCGTTTTGATGCCGATTTCATCCTGATGACTGGTGAACTGGCAGCGTTAATTCAAAACCTGATTGAAGGATTAGGTGGCGAAGCACAACGTTAATTGCTGATTTTCCTTTAATGCCGGATGCGACGCCTGCCGCGTCTTATCCGGCGTACGAAGCCACACCAGGCATATAATTATTCGCTACGGCGAGCAATAATTTTTAGCGCAGCAATATTATGCGTTTTACGCTGTAACTTGCTCCATGGACGTTGTGTCATTGTTTTTCCTCAAGCCGGTGACGCGCTTCACTGCGAATTTTCCGCGTTGCCCCGGTTTTCACTAAATCACGTAACAGCGAAAGATCGGGTTGTTCGACAAATAAGAGTAATGATGGATCCTCTTTTAACCACGCCGTTTTCACATCGGCAGCCAGCTGTGGATTATTAATAGCCAGCGACCGATCCTGAGGCTCAGTCAATGTCGTTAACAACAACGCCGGGGTATGTGCGTTGCGCAATGCCGTTTGGCGTAAATGATCATTGCGACTTTGCAGCAATGCACGCCACCATTCATCATCTGATTTATCTTTTATCGTAGCCAGTTCCGCAACAATATCTGGAGATCTTCACTGATATTTATATCAACCTTGATAAATTATGAATATATCGGAAATTGAAAAAATCGCAGCAAAGGAAATATTATTATGGGTTAAAGAAAGGATATTTCAGAAAAATGCCCTCCCGTTCAAGGGGAAGGCGAGGAATTACAGATAGCGGCACAGATAAGAGGTGGGTTCGGCAACTTGCAGATGAAACTCACTGTGACCGGGAACATTAAACACCGAACCGGCTTCATACACCTGCCAGTCGGTCGCGTCAGGCAGTAACACATTCAGCGCGCCACTGATTACCGTCATCTCTTCCGGCTCAGCGGTGCTGAAGGTGTATTCGCCTTCAACCATAACACCCACGCTGGCGCGACCAGTGCTGCTGCTGGAAAAGCCGATTGATTTCACTTTGCCGGAAAAGTACTCATTACTTTGAAGCATAAACTGGCCCTGTTTGGTAGTTGAACATCTACTTCACTATAGGGGCCAGAGGCGCTGGCTGTCACGCAAAATTACACCAGTAATTCCGCAGCCAGCCGTGCAATCAATACGTTAGACAGCAAGACAGGAACATCGAGCTGTTTTTGCAGTAAATCGCGATGACGTTGGTGAAATCCTAAACAATCCAGCATGATGACATCAGCCCCTTTTGCCAGTAATTCTTTCCCGGCATCAATGATTTTTTGTTCTGAATCATGAATGGGGTTACCCAATGAAAATACCGGCGATTTCTGCAAAATTTGCCATTTTTGCGCCTGAACGGGCAGCATCTCCTCAACCGGAACGATAACCCCCACCTGATGATCTTCAACAATAGAGGAAACCAGTGGAGGCAATATTCGCGACGGCTCAAGAAAGATCGTATTACGCGCAGTCATACTACTAATGTTTGCTGTACTCATTAATAAAATGACGTCATAACCCTGATTATCGAGCACTTCAACCACACCTTGCAGGTCTCGCTCCACTTTACGACGCGAAACATGGGCCAGCTGGTTGTCATTTAATAATGTGAGAATGGTGTCTTCGCCTGCTTCTGGCGCGTACTCCGCCATCACTTCTTCACGACTTAACTTCCCCAGCAGGCTATGATGGGAAATATTATCTTCGTCAATGTATTCCGTCAGGAGCGGCAAAACTTCCTGCATAGGTACAATGCCGATGGTCAGGATCGCCAACGACGCACTCATTGTTCTTCCACCTTACTTTTCTTTCGTCGTTAATTACCGGGCAAGTGTGAAGCACCACTGCTGACACTTACTTGTGCTACAAATGACAAAAAGCGTAGCAGCAGACGTGCACGGCATAATGTAAAGATTCCAAATGATTCCAGTAATGGATTGTTATTGTTTAATATTCTAATTATTAGAAAAATATGAATTATGAAAAATGTGACGCAGATCCCTTGTAGTGGCACTCAGAATCCCTTCCGAGCAGTCTGATGCGGTCACTCTTTGTCAGGGTCCTCATAGCGTTTTTTCGCATCCATCGCTTCCTGAGCGGTCGGATGTTCACTGATCAACGAGTCTGGTTTAGGATGATCGGCTCTGAGTTGGTACGAGGTTACCGTCTGTCCTGGTTTTCCTTTTTCAATCGTCACTATATATGCTTCACGAGGATAAGGCGGTTTCGTTGGCATCGTTCTTCCTTATTTCACGGGATGAACGTTAAGTATAGGCGCTCTAAAATCAACAATTGATCGTCTGTGCCAGGGCGCTGCGAATTTCAGAAATCACCTGGCTGGGTTCGTTTGTTGCGTCGATGATAATATGCGCAACTTCGCGATATAGCGCATCGCGTTCTTCCAGCACTTCCTGAACTTCTTCGCTCAGAGGTTTTCCCGTTAAGGTTGGCCGTAAATCTTCTTCCGGTGCAGCTTGCAGTCGGTTAACCAGGACTGAAACTGGCGCACACAAATAAACCACGATTCCGTTATTTTGCATGAAGTGACGATTAAATTCCGTCAGAATAATGCCGCCGCCTGTAGCGATAACGGTGGATGGCGCAGTTACCGCTTCCAGCGCCGCCGTTTCTCTGGCGCGAAATCCCGCCCACTCTTCCCTTTCGACGATCTCCGCGACCGTCATATTGAGCTGTGATTGCAACCACTGATCGGTATCGACAAACCGACGGTTAAGCGAATCGGCAAGGGCCATTCCGACCGTTGTTTTACCACAGCCCCGAGGCCCGATCAGAAAAAGAGGTTGTGTCATCGTGGGTTTTCCCCAATAGGTCGCAATGCGGCGAAAGCCGGTGTCATGAGAATAGCGATCATACCATCAAACTAGTACAATTTCGATTGTAAAGAAAAAATTCCACTTAAAGTGAAAATCTCAATACATTTCTTACTATACCAATAAATATTCAAGAATGAAGTGTAAATAATAAATTACATTTAGCCACGACTACGTTGCACTTCCAGCCACCACTTCTCCAGCTCCGCGGCAAAGGCCTGGCGGTCACGTTGTGAAAGGCTATCTGGTCCGCCGGTCTGGATCCCACTGGCACGTAAGGTATCCATAAAATCGCGCATCGTCAGGCGCTCACGAATGGTCGCTGGCGTGTAACGTTCGCCGCGCGGATTAAGCGCCGCAGCGCCTTTCTCGATGGCTTCAGCAGCCAAAGGTATATCTGCGGTGATCACCAAATCGCCCGCTTCACACTGCCGGACAATTTCGTTATCGGCAACGTCGAAACCTGCCGCGACGCGCAGCGTACGAATAAATCGCGATGGCGGCACGCGTAAACTCTGGTTTGCTACCAGTACCAGCGGCATCTGCATACGTTCCGCCGCGCGATACAAAATCTCTTTAATTACATTGGGACACGCGTCGGCATCCACCCAAATTGTCATAAAGTCATCCTTTGTTGGGTAATCCTCTATTGTGTCGCGCTTTTGCCTTCCGGCATAGTTCTGTTTATGCTTCTGCCAGCGATTATCAAAACAATGAATTTCACGGCAGGAGTGAGGCAATGGAAAAGAAAATCGGTTTTATTGGCTGCGGCAATATGGGAAAAGCCATTCTCGGCGGTCTGATTGCCAGCGGTCAGGTGCTTCCAGGGCAAATCTGGGTATACACCCCCTCCCCGGATAAAGTCGCCGCCCTGCATGACCAGTTCGGCATCAACGCCGCAGAATCGGCGCAAGAAGTGGCGCAAATCGCCGACATCATTTTTGCTGCCGTTAAACCTGGCATCATGATTAAAGTGCTTAGCGAAATCACCTCCAGCCTGAATAAAGACTCTCTGGTCGTTTCTATTGCTGCAGGTGTCACGCTCGACCAGCTTGCCCGCGCGCTGGGCCATGACCGGAAAATTATCCGCGCCATGCCGAACACTCCCGCGCTGGTTAATGCCGGGATGACCTCCGTAACGCCAAACGCGCTGGTAACCCCAGAAGATACCGCTGATGTGCTGAATATTTTCCGCTGCTTTGGCGAAGCGGAAGTAATTGCTGAGCCGATGATCCACCCGGTGGTCGGTGTGAGCGGTTCTTCGCCAGCCTACGTATTTATGTTTATCGAAGCGATGGCCGACGCCGCCGTGCTGGGCGGGATGCCACGCGCCCAGGCGTATAAATTTGCCGCTCAGGCAGTAATGGGTTCCGCAAAAATGGTGCTGGAAACGGGAGAACATCCGGGGGCACTGAAAGATATGGTCTGCTCACCGGGAGGCACCACCATTGAAGCGGTACGCGTACTGGAAGAGAAAGGCTTCCGTGCTGCAGTGATCGAAGCGATGACGAAGTGTATGGAAAAATCTGAAAAACTCAGCAAATCCTGATGACTTTCGCCGGACGTCAGGCCGCCACTTCGGTGCGGTTACGTCCGGCTTTCTTTGCTTTGTAAAGCGCCAAATCTGCCGATTTCAACCACTCACGATAGTGACTCATTTGTGGGTTCAGCGGCGCAACCCCCACACTAATCCGTAAAGTTACCTGTGGCGTATTCGGCAAGCGTAACGTGTTTAGCCCTTCATGCACCCGTAACATGGCGGTAATGGCGCTCTCAGCTGGCGTACCGGACATGATTACCGCAAACTCATCGCCGCCAAACCGACCAATCACATCGCTACCGCGCAGGGTAATTTGTAACTGTCGGGTAAGCGCCACAATCGCTTCATCGCCCACATCATGGCCCCAGGTATCGTTGATGCTCTTGAAATGGTCGATATCGATAATCAGTAACGTTGCATCGCGATTATGCCGCCGACAGTTATCAAATTCATTGCGTAACATAGTTTCCCAATGACGTCGGTTATACACGCCCGTCATGCCGTCGCGGGTACTCATGACCTGCAACCTGCGTTTATGTTCCGCCAGTTTAGTCGCCGTCTGGTAGCTGACCCAGCCAAACAGCAGAGGATAAATGACAATAATGGGAAGGGAGAGCCACCATTCCAGCGGCGCACTATTGAACGACACGGTGATGCCCGTCAGCTCGAGGGTGACAAGGCAGGAAACCACCATCAACACCAGACCCGCGACAAACAGACGGGGGCCGCCTGCCCCCATCAAATTCAGACACATAATCATCAACATCGCGGTGGAAGGCAGCACGTTTACGCCCATTACGCCTACCCACATTCCCGCTAATACTGCATCGGTTTTTAAGTTGTAAATTTCCCGGCTAAGCGGATCGACGGCCCTGCTCGCTATCTGCCAGGCTAAATGCGGCCAGACGAACGCCCAGCCGACCAACACCAGCCACCACCAGCCCGGCGGCGGGTGTGAAACCAGCGTTGAAGCAATCGGTAAGAACATGCCAGCCAGGCCAACCGCACGGGGTAGTCTGACGCGACGGGCGAAGCGCAGCCCGGACCGCTGATGTTCGTTTTGAGGAGTTAAAGGAGGTTCCTCCCCGTGCGCCGCCGCTTTTTTGAAAAAGTTTTCATCATTCATTATTTTTGGGAACATTCAGAAACAATTTTCCCAAATTATAGAGACGGGGCTAAAGGCAGAAGTATGAAATTTCGGGTGAGCCATTTTCGTAGCTCACCCGTTAGCACTATCAGGTATCAGGCGGCTTTCTTGAGGCAGGCGCTCATAAACTTATTACGATCATCACCTTTCAGAGATTGTTGCGTTGCTTGATTATTACATTCGCGCATCTTTTGCTGCTGTGGCGTCAAACTTTTTTCACCAGGCGCAGACTTGCTGTTCTTCAGGCAATCACTCATGTAGGTCTTACGAGCATCCCCTTTCAACGCCTGCGCCGTCGCCTGCTGATTACAGGAGGTCATACGCTGTTGTTGCGGGGTTAAGGTTCTCTCGGCAGCGCCGACGGTGGTTAAAAAAACCAGTCCGAAAAGCAAGGTAACCAGTAATGTTATTTTCATAGCACCATCCCTCTTCATGTTTTAACCATGAGCGTTTGCGCCCGTGATCTGCCATTAAGTCTGGTTGCTAACAGCAAAAAAACCACCCGACAGCGAAAATTCACCGCCGGGCGCGGTTTTATTTCAGCCCCAGGGCGGCTTTCATGGTGTAGAAGAGATCGGTCTGGTCGGTCAGTCCAACGACATTGGCGGCATGTGGGCCATACGCCGCAATACGCAGCTGACTACCGGTATGTTCTTGTGAATCCTCTTCGGAGTTCCCGTAACTCATCACCATCACTGCGCCATCTTTGGTATTTAGCGCCTGGGTGAGGCCCGGCGCTTTGGTGTCCGGCGCAACAATCTGGCTGGCGTGGGCGTGATCAGCGGTGACTATGACCAGCGTGTTGCCATCCTTTTTAGCGAATTCCAGCGCCCGTTGTACGGCTTCGTCGAGATCGACCGTCTCGCCAATTTGCCCACAAGGATTCGCAGCGTGATCCTGTTTATCGATTGATGCACCTTCAACTTGCAGGAAAAAGCCTTTCTCATTTTTACTCAACAATTCAATGGCTTTATCAGTCATCTGCGCCAGGGTCGGTACGCTGTCATTACGTTGCGGATTAGGCGTACAGGTAACTGCGGGCTTGTCGATATTGCCGTGGTACGTTGCTTTCGGTCCTTGCCAGCGCACTGGCATATTGCCGTCAGCAAACAGTCCTAGCAGGGGTTTTTGCTGGTTCGCTTCCGTCACCGCATTCAGTGAGGCAGCATCGCTCACCAACTGATAACCACGCGCCTGTGCCTGTTCACGCAGCGTTTTTCCCTGCCATTCACCGGCGGTTGCCGTTTCAGCAAAGGTTTTTGCGCCGCCGCCAAGCGTAACATCGGCACGAGCGTTAAGCAGCTGTTCGGTAATCGATCCTCTCCCGCCTTTTTCTAGCGCGTTACCCGGACATTTTTCACTGGTCGCGCTCGGACCGTAGCATTTGCGCGAGGTCACATGTGCCACCAGCGCAGCGGGCGTGGCATCCTGCAACTCTGCGGTAGAAACGTTACCGGTCGCCAGACCTGCGGCTTTTGCCATTTCCAGAATCGTTGGGTGATCTTTTTCGTGAATATCGACGCCCAGCGCGCCGTTATAGGTTTTGACACCGGTTGACCAGGCGGTTGCTGATGCAGCCGAGTCGGTGACGTAGTCCGGTTTGCCGGTTTTTTTATTCAGCGCATAGTGAGTGTATTGCCCGGTAAGCGGTAAGGCATCGATACCTTTAAAAAAGCCGCCCGCACCTTCGGCATAATTGCGTGCGGCAGTAATTTCCGAGTCCCCCATACCATCGCCAATCAGCAAAATAATATTTTTTGCAGGTTTATCGCTAAGAGAATCACGCAGAGCGGCGGTCTGATCACCCGTTAAGCGGCGAGCACCGCCGGGTGCAGTAATATCGCCCTGAGCAGCCCGGTTTTCCAGAACAGGCATTTCTGGTGTCCGGGCTTTTGTCACAGGGGTAAACAGTAACGGTAAGAGTGCCAGTGCAATAGTGCTTTGTTTCACTTTATTTTCTCCATGTACAAATACATTAAAAAATAAAAACAAAGCGACTATAAGTCTCGGCCGTGAAAACTTTATGACAGCTGTTGAAAAGATTAACTTTTTACTGACGAGGATGCTTCAATAACTTCTTTACGTAATCGCGCAGCAGCTCCGTATCGTCGTCAGGAATGCTGGCATCGGGCTTTACCTCGTACAGCGCCCCCTCTACCTGATCAATCAACCGCTGTTGGTCATTTTGCGCCATATTGCGAAGCATTGCAGTGACGATAATCTCCAAAGCTTCTACCTGCGCACACAGTTCTTTCGACTCTTCTTCTTTTTGGGCAAGCTTAAATAACAACTCAGCAATGAGATTTTTCATGTCTGTATTTCCTTATCCAAAGTATGGAGAAGTTAACATTATGTTTCACAACTTCATAGTGTCTGGAAGTATTATTTTTATGACAAAGGAAATACTTTGCGCAAATATTTTTTGTTTGATTACCAGCGAAACGTTTCTCTTATTTAAATAATTACACACACAAAATATAGGCTTTTAATTATCAACCTTTATTATAAATAAAAGTTATGAAATATATTCTCTTCGTTAACTTATAATTAAGAGAAAAAAACTCACCGCATGGCCATTTAAGCCAGGAATAAATTAGCTTCCCGTTCATCATTTTTGTGATCTTGCGCACATCTTTGAGATAACGCACTTTCTTCACCAGTACGTTGCACGCTTTGTCAGCAGAAGATTGCAACAATCTTTCAGAAGGCCGCGAATCCCCCGTTTTGTCGTGGTAATGTATGCACTTTGTGTTAGACGGGATAGGTTTTTAAGATGGAAAAACTGCGGGTAGGAATCGTTTTTGGTGGTAAATCAGCGGAACATGAAGTGTCTCTGCAATCGGCAAAAAACATTGTCGATGCCATTGATAAAAGTCGCTTCGACGTTGTGCTGCTGGGCATTGATAAACAAGGGCAATGGCACGTCAGCGATGCCAGCAATTATCTGCTAAATGCAGACGATCCTGCCCATATTGCGTTGCGCCCTTCGGCGACCAGCCTTGCGCAGGTGCCAGGTAAACATGAGCATCAGCTTATCGACGCGCAAAACGGTCAGCCGTTGCCGACGGTGGATGTCATTTTCCCGATTGTCCACGGTACGCTGGGCGAAGATGGTTCCTTGCAGGGAATGCTGCGGGTCGCCAATTTACCGTTTGTAGGTTCTGATGTTCTGGCTTCAGCAGCCTGTATGGATAAAGATGTTACCAAACGTCTGCTGCGCGATGCCGGGCTGAACATTGCGCCATTTATTACCCTGACGCGCGCCAATCGTCACAACATTAGTTTTGCCGAAGTGGAGTCTAAACTGGGGTTACCACTGTTTGTAAAACCGGCTAATCAGGGCTCTTCTGTTGGTGTCAGCAAAGTAACCAGTGAAGAACAGTACGCAATTGCCGTCGATCTGGCGTTCGAATTCGATCATAAAGTGATCGTTGAGCAAGGGATCAAAGGTCGTGAGATCGAATGCGCAGTTCTGGGCAACGACAACCCGCAAGCCAGCACCTGTGGCGAGATCGTACTCACCAGCGACTTCTATGCCTACGACACCAAGTACATTGACGAAGATGGCGCGAAAGTGGTAGTTCCGGCAGCCATTGCGCCAGAAATCAACGATAAGATCCGGGCGATTGCCGTTCAGGCTTATCAAACGTTGGGATGCGCAGGCATGGCGCGTGTAGACGTGTTTTTAACCCCAGAGAACGAAGTGGTGATCAACGAGATCAACACACTGCCTGGCTTCACCAACATCAGTATGTATCCGAAGCTGTGGCAAGCCAGCGGTCTCGGTTACACCGATCTGATCACACGTTTGATTGAACTGGCGCTGGAGCGTCACGCTGCGGATAACGCATTGAAAACCACAATGTAATATTTTAACGCCCGATAATATTCTTATTGGGCGTTTTCAGTTTCTTCATCGCGACGACGAATAATCAGCCCCGCCAGCCAGAAACTAATCACCCACGTCACCAGACCGACGGCATAGGTCTGCCAACCTTTTGCTTCAAATCCCAGTAGCCCCACCACGCCATTAAGAATGAATATAAGGCCAATGGCGAACGCATAGTAGTGCCAGTCACGGCGGATTTTTACAGGCAGATTCATGGCAGCTCCGTTAACGAAAAACAACATCCTTGCATATTCTGTAACAACCGTCTGTGGTGTAGACAACATTTTCGTAATTGTTAATAAATTTAACTTAAGGTTGCCATTTTGTGACTCACAACGAAGATTCACGCTTCGGGAATATTCCCAACATCAATTTACCATGATTCTGATATTGACAATCTAAATGACCTGTCAGACTTGCCATAAGCCGCTGGTATCACACCAGAAGAGAAGCAGATGACTTCCGGAGGTTTTTATGGCTGATTTCACCCTGTCAAAATCGCTGTTTAGCGGAAAATATCGCAATGCCTCTTCAACGCCTGGCAACATTGCCTATGCGTTGTTTGTGCTGTTTTGCTTTTGGGCTGGGGCGCAATTGCTGAACCTGTTAGTGCATGCGCCCGGCGTCTATGAGCGTTTAATGCAGGTCCAGGAAACAGGTCGCCCACGGGTGGAAATTGGTTTAGGTGTCGGCACCATTTTCGGGCTGATCCCGTTTTTAGTAGGCTGCCTCATTTTTGCAGTGGTGGCGCTATGGCTGCACTGGCGACATCGCCGCCAGTAAGATTTACGTTGCCAGATACGGCCTAAAACGCCTTATCTGGCATGACATTCCTGTTTGATCACTGTTTCATACAACGCGCCCGCCGTTCGTCTACGCGCTTCGCAAACCAGGCCGTAGTCAGGTTGCGGGTGATTTTCGGGCTTTCCAGTTGAATGCCAGGCAACATTTCGCGGGGTAGTGATTCACCCGTTTTCGCTTCGGCAAGTTGATAAACTTTCTTGTACAGCGCCGTCTCCTCAAAAGAGAAGCTGTCACCTTTCTCTAACTGACGGCGAATTTCGCTGTCGCTCATCCCCAGTTTTCCCGCCAGTTTGCGCGTTGCCAGTTCTGTTTTCCCGGGTTCTTTACTGTCGTAACGAATTAAATCACCGTCCAGTGCCAGCTTCACGCCGCTGGCCTTACTGACCGCGTTCTGAAACGCGGCATTACGGCTGGCGTACCAGCCAGCGTTAAAATCAGCAAAGCGGTATATCGGTGCGCTATAGCTGGCGGGATAATTCAGTAAATGGTAAGTACCAAACCACAACCCGCCGCGGCGACTGAAGACTTCCTGACGAACTGTACCGTCCATTTTCCACGGATACCCTTTGGTATGCTGTTCGGCAAAAGCAATGCTGACCTGCATCGGCCCACCGGTGCGCACCGGATTAAGCGAACCAAACAGCGTCTGCCCCATTGGTACCATGCTGATCAGATCGTCAAAAATCGCGCTCAATTGCTTTTCTGTACGCACCGAATCTAACCGTTCGCTATAACTTTTGCCGTTTGGCGATTTGATTTTTAGCGCGGTATGAACCAGAAAAGCAGGAATGTGCATCCGTTCAGCACGACGGTCAATCTCTTGCCAGGCGATCTTGCTTAAGCCCGGAACGGCCGGATCTGCCTGATAATTTGACTCCTGCTGCGCCACCGCCAGCACCGAGCAGACGTTTTCCAGCGTCGGTGCCAGCCCCTGACTTTCAAAGGTGGTGGCGAGATCTTTCGCCCAGGCATCGCGGTCTTTCACGCTCGCAGGCATCTTCTGCCGCACGACGCTCACTACATCTATCGCTTTTTCGCCCTTTTTCAACGGTTGCGGAGCCTGACTACTACACCCCGCTAAAACCAGAACCGCCAACAATGACAGCGAAGATAGATGATTGACGCGCGACATTACTTCTCCTTTTTAGCTCAAGGTATGGGTTACTTCCTGAATTTTGTCACCATCCAGCTCATGTTCAAAGCTGCGCAGACGTTTGTAGATAGACATCAACTCAACCAGTGTGGTCCATGAGTTAATCAGGTACTGGAAAGCACCGCGAACCTGACCAAAAACGTTGGTAATCTGCGTCATCAGGCCGAGCGTAATCGTACCGGCAACAATTGACGGAAACAGCAAGAACAAACCGAAAACGTTATCGACCTGCAAATAGAGAATGCGGGCGATGTTGAAATACATATAGTGAAAATAGAGGCGAAAATAGTTTTTCCGTACGGCGCTAAACAGCTCGCGTACCGTAGGCGGCGTCGCGCGCGTGGCATCGTCTTCACCATAAACCAGCTCTTTACGGTAGGCGGCCTCTACTCGCTGGTTTTTAAACTCCAGCCCCGGCAGTTTGATCCCTACCACTGCCAGCAATCCGGTCCCCATCAGCGACCAGACGATAGCGGCAATCACCAGACCATACGGAATGTGCCCGATAATCGGCAGCTCCGGCACATGCGCGGAGAGCGTTACCAGCACCGGCAGGAAGGCGATCAACGTCATGATGGCGTTGATAAAACTGACGCCCATATTCTCCAGCGTTGAAGCAAAACGCATGGTGTCTTCCTGCACACGCTGTGCGGCACCTTCGATATGACGCAGTTGTTGCCAGTTCGCCATGTAATATTCGTTCATCGCCGTACGCCAGCGGAACACATAGTGACTGACAAAGAAGTTGTTCAGTACACTGATCACCACCGCGATCAGCGCAATCCCCAGAAAGACGCCCACTTCGCGGTAAAATTGTTCGATAGTGACTTTATGCGGCGAACTTAGCGCGGTTTGAATCAGATCATAGAACGGTGCATACCAGGCGTTGACGGCGACCCCGACTTCCACCAAAAACCAGGTGACGAAGATGATCAGTGCAGTACCGAGTATTGACCAGTATTGCCAACGGTGCGGGCTGTAGATAAACCAGAAAAATGCAAAAAGTCCTACGCAAACAATGTAGTAAGCGTAAAAAATCAGGAAATCCAACGACCAGAAACGCGCGGCGCTAATCGGGATCTGCCCGGAAGCGCCGGTGATACGCGCCACCCAGTCTCCCCCACCGGCTTGCCAGAAGATAACGGCAATCAATGCCCAAACAAAGGCCGAGAGAAAAAACGCTCCCGGCTTTGGGAAAAAAGACTTAAACATATGCACTCCTGCTAACTTCTTATCGTTTTAACAACTGCTGTGTATTAACCGCATGACCACTACAAAGCGTCAGCCAAATGAAACCGCCCATTGTGACCCATAGCAAGGCGCTTAGTTCGCCAGCCTGACCATAAGAATTGTTTCGACGGATTTCACAAACCAAAGATTGTTTACATAAGCGGATTAACACGCGCAGGATCACAAATGCAGGCATTGGTGAGCAGGAAAAAGATCGTGTTTACGCGCCGTTACGTTTTTAACACTATTATTGCACTAATTCGCCCTTTGCAATCCATCAATGAGTAGTATAAATACGCTCAGTTACCTTCATTCAATTTATGGACACCAGCGTTGAAACGTAGTCTGCTTTTTTCTGCCGTGCTGTGTGCGGCGTCATTGACCTCCGTCCATGCGGCGCAGCCGATCACTGAACCGGAGTTTGCCTCTGATATTGTCGATCGTTATGCCGATCATATTTTTTACGGCAGCGGTGCCACGGGGATGGCGCTGGTTGTTATCGACGGTAACCAGCGCGTCTTTCGCAGTTATGGCGAAACGCGACCTGGTAATAACGTTCGCCCGCAGCTGGATTCGGTCGTGCGTATTGCTTCCCTCACCAAGCTAATGACCAGTGAGATGCTGGTGAAATTGCTCGACCAGGGGACCGTGAAGTTAAACGATCCGCTAAGTAAATATGCTCCGCCAGGCGCACGCGTGCCAACCTACAATGGGACGCCCATTACGCTGGTCAATCTGGCAACCCATACCAGCGCCCTGCCCCGTGAACAGCCCGGTGGTGCGGCACATCGTCCGGTGTTTGTCTGGCCAACGCGCGAGCAACGCTGGAAATACCTTTCTACGGCGAAGCTGAAAGCCGCGCCAGGCAGTCAGGCGGCGTACTCTAACCTTGCGTTCGATCTGCTGGCAGATGCACTGGCGAATGCGTCCGGCAAGCCTTATACCCAGTTGTTTGAAGAGCAGATTACCCGTCCATTGGGGATGAAAGACACCACCTACACCCCCTCACCGGATCAGTGCCGCCGTTTAATGGTTGCAGAGCGCGGTGCCAGTCCATGCAATAACACGCTGGCGGCAATTGGCAGCGGCGGCGTCTATTCCACGCCTGGCGATATGATGCGCTGGATGCAGCAGTATTTGTCATCTGATTTTTATCAGCGCAGTAACCAGGCAGATCGCATGCAGACGTTGATTTATCAGCGCGCGCAGTTTACGAAAGTGATTGGCATGGATGTCCCCGGCAAAGCGGATGCGCTTGGTTTAGGCTGGGTATATATGGCCCCGAAAGAGGGTCGTCCGGGGATTATTCAGAAGACAGGTGGTGGTGGCGGTTTCATTACCTATATGGCGATGATCCCGCAGAAGAATATTGGCGCGTTTGTGGTGGTCACTCGTTCGCCGTTGACGCGCTTTAAAAATATGAGCGATGGCATCAATGACCTGGTGACCGAGCTAAGCGGGAATAAACCGCTAGTTATCCCCGCATCCTGATTAATACTCTGAAGGCAAACGGTTGATAGCGACCAGTTTGCCTTTATTCATTTCGATATAGCCGCCTTTACGCAAAGCAGCGAGAACTTCTGCGACGACAGAACGCGATATGCGTGTACGTTGATGGATATAATTCATCACACCAATACGTGATCGCAATTCTTCATTCCAGTCAATCATTGATAATAATGTTGCGCGGATTTGTTCGTAGGAATTATGCCCAATGAGCTGCACGTCACGTAATTCCAGAATTCTATTTTGCCAGGCTAACCAGTAAAAAGCGTCTCGCCAGAGTTGATTTTGTTCAATAAGCGTAATGGTTTGTTTGGCTGGTAGATGATATCCCGTACAATTTCCTTCTGATATTAATTTGTATGGTATATCGTTTTTCATTAAACCATCAGCCAGCCCCATAATATAAGGAGCCTGGGTAATACCGATAAGTACGTTTTCTTCTCTACGCAGAGAGATAATTCCCTCTAAAATAACGAAAGTATCTTCGTTATTGACATCACTGGAAAATATAACTTGCTTTTCATTATTAAACTCGAAGCGCGTACCGTATCTGGACAAACATTTATCGAGCTTACCAAATTCCTGAAGAGGTTTAACTACAGATAACATTTGCGCGTCCTTTGCAGTAATGCCCGTCAAATCCTTGACGGGCATTATTTAGATTAAATTACCAGAATTTCTTCGGAGTGAAGAATATTACCAGGTATATTTAACACCCACGTTCGCGGACCAGTCTTGATCTACGTCACCACCACCGAGGTAGTTAGCATCGGTATAGGCGCTGAAGTTCTTGGTGAAGCTGAACTGAGTACCCAGACCAACACGTACCGCAGACCCTTCAGTACCGTTATCGATGGAATCACCGTTCACATCGTTATCGTTGTTAGAGTCGTCGTAGACGTAAGCCAGTTTGAAGTACGGAGTCAGAGCCTGGTCTTCGCTGTAGGTGAAGGTATAACCTGCATCTACACCCAGTTCATAACGCATGCTGTCGTAAGACTGACCGTCAACTTTCATGTCGTTGCTCAGCTGGTAGTCATCACCAGACTGGAACAGACCAGAAATGCTGCCGTAAGGAGTCACATAACCAGCATCACCCAGTTTGAAGTCGTAACCGGCTTTCAAGCCGAAGCCCCAAGCGTCGGAGTTGGTGCTACCGTCAACGTAAGTACCGTTGCTCATGGTTGCAGACAGGTCGTTGTTGAAGTGAGAGTAGCTCAAGCTACCATCAACAAAGACGTTGTTCGCGAAGTGAGCAGAAGAGTAGATGTAGGCAGTCTGGCTATCTTGATCTACCTGACCAGAACGATCATTCATGTCACCTTTAGCGAAGCCTGCAGCCGCACCGACGATCCACTTAGCGTTGTTACCGTCAATTTTGGTATCAACACCGACCATGATGCCGTTAACATCCTGATCATAGTTGATGGTGCCGTTGTCGCCGTTGAAGTTACCACCGAAGTAGCTTACCCATGCGCCGCCGTTATCAGCCAGGCCATGACGAGAGTTGGTCAGACGAGTACCAACGGTGTCTTGTTCCAGGTTCCAGATATTGGTGTTCGCAGACGGGATGCTCAGCGCCATGTTAGCGTAGTCGGTCAGCTCCATCTGTTGCAGAACAACGGTGTTACCGCGCTGTTCAGCCTGATAGGTGTATGCACCCAGGTCAGCTTTGTTAGCAGCAGAGAAGGTCGCGTTGCTGTTTTTGTCGTTGACGTAGATCAGCTCGTTGCCGTTGTAGTCAGCGATAGAACCAGCACCAGTTGCGTTGTCGATACGAACTTTGTAGTTACCGGTTGCAGCAACAACGTTATCAACAGAGCTGTTATCCAGTTCAGTACCGTTGTCTACGTCGCCGTTACCATTGATAGTCAGGTGACCATCAGAGTTCATAGCAACAATACCGTAACCGTAGTTAGACTTGGAAGTATCCCACGTACGGTCGTTCACCAGATCAGCGTTCAGAACGTAATCGCTGCTATGGATATTGAACACACCGGATACTACGTTACCGTTATGGTCAGCGATGTTGCCGCTGGTCAGTTCCAGTTTATCGGTACGGAAAGCTTCAGTATCGAACTGATCAACGTTCACATCCAGCACACCACCGTTAGTTACGGTGATAGTATTGGCGTACAGGTTAGAATAGTTATTCCAACCAGTAGATTCGGTTAAATTAACAGTACTATAGCTATCAACTGTCAGGTGGTCAGTAGCAACTTCACCATCTTCACCAATGTTCAGTGAAGAGCCATTAGTTAAGCCAATAGTATCAGAAAGTAAGGAAGAATTCGTAACATTGACTTCAGAGCCATTATTTACAGCTAAAGTATCAATGTTTGAAGCGTTAACGGTATTCCATTCAGAACCATTATTCAGAGTGACGTTAAACACACCGCTCTGGAATACTTGATTATCAATCGTACGACCCCAGGCATTATCTTCTGCTACAACGCCTGGATACAGGCTATTACCTGTAACATCATACCAGTCAGTCGATACAGTAGAGTCAACGTCAACATTCGCTGATGTAGTTGCTGAACCTACCCATTTGGAACCATTATCCAGAGTGATATTCAGTTCATCAACATTAAGTGAGTCGTCAGCCCAGCCACCATTGGTGTCCAGTACGCCATCGGCATTACTGTCATGACCATGCGGATAGAAGTTTGCGTTGAAAGTACTTGCGAAAACAACATCACCCAGCAGAGTAGAATTGCTGAAATAAACATTGTTTTTCATGGAGTAATTTGAAGCCGCACTATCACTGAAATACAGAGCTACATCATTAGCTCCGCCCTTACCAGAGTAATCACTAGGTTCCGCAGAGTTACCATAGAAACCACTGTCTTCCAGAGTAGTTACAGAACCTGAAGTCACTGTGGAATCGATAACTGAGATATTGTTATCCCAAGTATGAGATTCAGTAGTGTAAGTATTGTTTACGGTATTACCCTGAGTCAGGCTGATACCAGCAACACGGGAGTTGTTAGAAATATTGATGTTACTTTCGACATCAAGATTCACTGCCAGCCCAAGACCGACACCACCGTTTGCAAACAAACCGGCGTATTCTTCACCTTCACCAGCTGGGGTACGGAAGGTTTCGTTAGTATATTTGGTAACGTCACCATTCAGATATGAATCAGTGAAGTATAAACCTTCGTAATCGTCATCAATTGTAGAATTAGCAATATTTAAAGTGAATACATCACCATCATGCCAATTATCATCAATTACGCGATCAGTACCGTATTCAGAGAACTGATATACATAATGACCATCACTGCTTTCACCCATAGGCAGCATTGAAGTGATTGAACCATGAATCAGGGAGTTGCTGATGTTCAACTGGTTTGTTGTTCCATCAGTAAAATCATGATTCAGGTAATATGTAGAGATAGCCCCGTTAACAGTGTCACCATTAAAGGTGGTATCGAAATCACCGTTTGTGTTGTTATAGTAGACAAAGCCACTATAATTCACATAGTTACCATCTACAGTACCCGGTAAATCCATATTGCTCCAGTCAAGAGCAGTAGTTGGATTGTCGTAATAAGTCCAGGTGTTATAAGTAGTTGCATTAGCCTGAGAGGTGATAGCCAGAGTGCAAGCCAATGCTAATTGTGATACTACAAGTTTCTTTTTCCAGGAGTGCATTTGTCATCCCTCCTCAGGGACGTAATAAGTTGATCCATCAATTATCAATGCATAGAAAACATATTATGTTTCGCGCTAACGATTATGCTGTGTTACAGACGAATGGTTCAATTATTCTTTCCCCTAAGTCCGAATGTGGACATATATAATTTATGGAGAAAAACACGCATCGAATTGATAAAAACACCATATTTCAATATGTTGCAGATGATGTTATTTTTGATACATACGCGTCACAAATATCACAGACACAAACCAGATAAATATCCTATCAATATGCAACAAAGTTTTAATTATTCAATTTATAGCAGGGCAACCAAACTCCCAAAATAATAACCAAGAGCTATTAATAAAGATTAAAAATATTTTCAGTGAATATGAAATTATTGCTATTTCTATTACAACGATGTCCTGGTCTCTCTTTCATTCTCTTCTTGTCAACATCGCGACAACTTTCGTAAAACACTCCTGCCCCGCTTCAGGTATACTGTGCACCTTAATTCCACAAACATCAGGCAGACCATGACAGACTTAATCCAACGCCCTCGTCGCCTGCGCAAATCTCCTGCGCTGCGCGCTATGTTTGAAGAGACAACACTTAGCCTTAACGACCTGGTGTTGCCGATCTTTGTTGAAGAAGAAATTGACGACTACAAAGCCGTTGAAGCCATGCCAGGCGTGATGCGCATTCCAGAGAAACATCTGGCACGCGAAATTGAACGCATCGCCAACGCCGGTATTCGTTCCGTGATGACTTTTGGCATCTCTCACCATACCGATGAAACCGGCAGCGATGCCTGGCGGGAAGATGGACTGGTGGCGCGTATGTCGCGCATCTGCAAGCAGACCGTGCCAGAAATGATCGTCATGTCAGACACCTGCTTCTGTGAATACACTTCTCACGGTCACTGCGGTGTGCTGTGCGAGCATGGCGTCGACAACGACGCGACTCTGGAAAATTTAGGCAAGCAAGCCGTGGTTGCAGCTGCTGCAGGCGCAGACTTCATCGCCCCTTCCGCCGCGATGGATGGCCAGGTACAGGCTATTCGCCAGGCGCTGGACGCTGCAGGCTTTAAAGATACGGCGATTATGTCGTATTCGACCAAGTTCGCCTCTTCCTTTTATGGTCCGTTCCGTGAAGCTGCCGGAAGCGCATTAAAAGGCGACCGCAAAAGCTATCAGATGAACCCAATGAACCGTCGCGAGGCGATTCGTGAATCACTGCTGGATGAAGCCCAGGGCGCAGACTGCCTGATGGTTAAACCTGCTGGAGCATACCTCGACATCGTGCGTGAGCTGCGTGAACGTACTGAATTGCCGATTGGCGCGTATCAGGTGAGCGGTGAGTACGCGATGATTAAGTTCGCCGCGCTGGCGGGTGCTATAGATGAAGAGAAAGTCGTGCTCGAAAGCTTAGGTTCGATTAAGCGTGCGGGTGCGGATCTGATTTTCAGCTACTTTGCGCTGGATTTGGCTGAGAAGAAGATTCTGCGTTAATTTTTTTCCTCTCAGAAAGGGGGAGTTAACCTGTTGAAAGTACGGTGAACGCCCCCTCACCCTAACCCTCTCCCCAAGGGGGCGAGGGAACCGTCCGCACTCGTATCACCCCGCCCGATAAAACGGTTTATCCCCAAGGATCGTCGCCCGATGCATAATCCGCCGCTGTGGCAGGTAATCGGCATTGGCATAGTGCTGAGTCACGCGGTTATCCCAAATCGCAATATCATTCGGTTGCCAGCGCCAACGCACCTGAAACTCCGGTTTAGTGATATGGGCGAATAAAAAGCCTAACAAGGCTTCGCTCTCTTTCTCGCTGACATCGACAATTCGCGTAGTAAAGCCTTCATTCACAAACAGCGCCTGTTTACCGCTCACCGGATGCGTTCGCACCACCGGATGTAGCAACGGAGGATTTTTCGCGACCGCCTCGCGCCAGCGTTGATGTTCCTCCTCGGTTTTGCGGTATTTGTATTCCGGGAACGATTTACGGAAATCATGCTCCGCACGCAGCCCGCTCAGCAGCTGGCGGAAGGGAACAGAGAGCGCCTCATAGGCCGCAATACCGCTGGTCCAGAGCGTATCACCGCCGGTCGAAGGTAACTCTTTAGCTGCCAGAATCGCCCCTGCGGGTGGCGTTTCAATAAATGTCACATCGGTATGCCAGTTGTCGTTATCCGGCGGATTATCGTTATGGGTATCCAGCACGATGATCTCGTCAACCCCTTCGGCATGAGGGTAAACAGGGTGAATATGCAGTTCGCCAAAACGCTGGGCCAGCGCGCGTTGCTGCTGCGGCGTAATAGTTTGATCGCGCAGAAACACCACCTGATGGCGCAGCACCGCATGGTAAAGCTGTTCAAACTGATTATCGCTTAACGGGCGCGTCAGGTCGGCACCCGAAATTTGTGCGCCGATATACGGCCCCAGCGGGGTAATGCTCAGACGTTCACTCATTGTACTTCTCCATGCCAGGGCGTCAGACGGCGCTGTAACGCGCGCAAACCCAGTTCTAAAAGAAAGGCGATAATCGCAATCACCGCGATCCCCGCCAGCACCACGTCAGTCGCGAGAAATTCACCCGCTGACTGAACCATAAATCCTAAACCGCGCGTCGCGGCAATCAGCTCCGCCGCTACCAGCGTAGACCAGCCCACACCCAGACCAATGCGTAATCCGGTGAGGATTTCCGGCAGCGCGCCGGGCAAAATGACAAACCACAGCACCTGCGCACGGCTGGCTCCCAGCGACTGGGCGGCACGAATGCGAACCTGCTGCGCGCTTTTCACCCCCGCCAGCGCCGACATCGCCACCGGTGCAAAAATCGCTAAATAGATCAGTAAGATCTTCGAGGTTTCACCAATACCAAACCAGATCACCATCAGCGGCAAATAAGCCAGCGGCGGCACCGGACGATAAAGTTCGATTACCGGATCCAGAATGCCGCGCACCGTCGGGCTTAGCCCCATGGCGATCCCGACCGGAATACCGATCACCACCGCCGCGAGTAGCGCCAGCACAATGCGCGTCAGGCTGGCGGCCAGATGCTGCCACAGCGTGGCGTCCATAAATCCCTGCGGCCCGGCAATGGTGAGCAGTTTTGCCAGTACCTGTTGCGGTGGCGGCAAAAACAGCGGGCTAATCAGTTGCAGCGCTGCCACCACCCACCATACAGTGAGCAAAACCGCTAACGTGCCAATGCTTAAGGTCACCTGACGCGAGAGCGGCCAGCGCCATTTCAGCCGATGCGAATGCAGTTTTTCATTAATGAGCACACTCATGAGAACGCCTCCCGCTGCTCAAATACGCGGCTTAAAACATATTCGCGCATGGCGATGAATTGTGGATCGGACTTGATGCTGCGGCTCGACTCTCCCGCAACAAAGCGGCGAGCAAAGTTGAGCGGCAGCCGCTCCAGCACGCGGCCAGGGCCGGGTGAAAGCAGAACCAGTTCAGTCGCCATAAACACCGCTTCTTCTATATCGTGGGTAATCAACAGCACCTGCTTGCCCGTCTCCTGCCAGAGTTTCAGCAGCAGGGTTTGCATCTGGTCGCGGGTGAAGGCATCCAGCGCACCAAACGGTTCGTCGAGTAATAACAGCTGGGGATTTGCCGCCAGCGCGCGAGCAATGCCCACCCGCTGACGTTGACCGCCGGAGAGCTGCCAGATGTAGCGTTTTTCTGCTCCTTCCAGCCCCACTTTTTTCAGCATCTGGTGCGCGATTTCCAGTCGCTGCATTTTCTCTATACCTGCCAGTTGCAGGCCGAACGCCACGTTGTCCTGGACATTGCGCCACGGTAGCAGCCCTTCATTCTGAAAAACCACGCCGCGCTCTGCTCCCGGCCCCTCAATACGCTTACCCGCCAGTTGAATGCTGCCGTGCTGATAAGGCACAAAACCGGCAATCAGATTCAGCAGGGTGGTTTTACCGCAGCCGGACGGCCCCAGCACCACCAGTAGCTCACCGCTTTCCAGCGTCAGGTTGATATCTTCCAGTGCCGGTTTGCCACCATAATCGGCGTAAAGATGAGAGATTTGCAGCATCTGCGCCTCCTTTTATTGCACGAAGCGCGAGGTAACGTACTGGCTGTAATCATTCGCTACAGCCGGGACCTTGCCCTGCTCTTTCAAAAACTGCGCGGTGTCGATGATCGCTTTGTTCACCGGTCCGGTCAGTTCTGCCGTTTGTTGCTGTGGCGTCAGATAGGTATTCCCCTTCACCAGCCCCGGAACGTCACCTTCCGGCACGCCGCTTAAACGCGCCAGTTTGCTGATGTTTTCCGGCTGTTTCAGCCACGTGTCTGGGTTAGCAATGTACGGTTGCTGAGCATCGATGGCGCTTTTAGCGAACGCTTTCACCACCTCAGGATGTTTCTCGGCAAAATCTTTGCGCACCACCCAGACGTCCAGTGTCGGCGCGCCCCACTGCCCGACCTGTTCAGAATCGGTCAGCACTTTGCCGTCTTTTTCCAGGGCGTTAACCGCCGGTGCCCAGACATAAGCACCATCAATATCTCCCCGCTGCCATGCAGCGATAATCGCGGGCGGCTGCAGGTTCACAATCTCCACTTGCCCAGGTTTAATGCCCCAGTGTTTCAGCGCCGCCAGCAGGCTGTAGTGGGTGGTGGAGATAAACGGTACGGCGATGCGTTTGCCAATCAGATCTTCCGGTTTGCTGATAGTTTTCTTTACCACCAGCGCTTCGGAGTTACCCAGTTTTGACGCCAGCAAGAAGACTTCAATCGGCACCTGTTGGCTGGCTGCAACCGCTAACGGGCTGGAACCGAGGTTGCCGATTTGCACGTCGCCTGAAGCCAGCGCCCGCACGATGCTGGCTCCGCTGTCAAACTTACGCCAGTCCACGGTTGCTCCGCTTTCTTTAGCAAAGGTGTTGTCGGCCTGAGCCACTTTCGCCGGTTCGGCTGAGGTTTGATACGCCACGGTGACGTTCACCGCCTGTGCCTGAAAAGCGATGAATGCCAGTGCGGCAAGAAGTGTGTTACGCGATGAAATTGCCATGATTGTCTGCTCCCCTGTCTTGTTATGGGAGCAGTATTCAGGAATAAAAACATTCATTAAAAGAATTAGTCGTTATCGCACAGATGATTTTATTCTTAGCAAAAAAACGGCAAAGGAAAGATTAAATATGCAATTACTCCGTTCTAACAATTGGGAAAATTACTACACTTCATTTTAGTGATGCATAAACAACCACATTACGAGATTTATTACTTCATTATTTCTATCAATATCAATACATATAATAAAACTATTATATTCGCATTGTATATATCACTGTATCATTCTCAATCACTCGCATATTACATTCACATAATGTATATAAACAATGCTTGTTCACAGAACATATTTTTTAAATGCAATTAATTGACAAACTAAATCACATCTAAATACAATGTATAAAACAAAATAACTATACATACCAAACATACAAACACTTAACATATGAATTGCATAGAAACATTACCCAGTCGAACCCCCGGGTCTGAAAGCCCTTGCTTTTCAGTTATTAGCAACATTTAACATTTATAAATTAACATCTGGCTGCGCCAGAGATTACGTCTCTGAGTGCATCGTTGTGCTTGTAGTATAATAAATAAAATGGAGTGTCATTAAGTGGATAAGGTTTTAGATTCAGCCCTCCTTTCTTCGGCAAATAAAAGAAAGGGTATCCTTGCTATTGGCGCACATCCTGACGATATAGAATTAGGCTGTGGCGCATCGCTTGCTCGTCTTGCGCAAAAAGGAATTTATATCGCAGCCGTGGTGATGACTACCGGCAACTCTGGCACAGATGGAATAATCGATCGCCATGAAGAATCGCGCAACGCCCTAAAGGTATTAGGGTGCCACCAAACTATTCATCTTAATTTTGCTGACACCCGCGCTCATTTACAGCTCAATGATATGATTTCCGCCCTGGAAGACATCATTAAAAATCAAATTCCTTCTGATGTTGAAATCATGCGGGTATATACCATGCATGATGCCGACCGCCATCAGGATCATCTCGCTGTTTATCAAGCTTCAATGGTTGCCTGCCGCACTATTCCACAAATTCTAGGCTACGAAACCCCAAGTACCTGGCTTTCATTTATGCCTCAGGTTTTTGAATCCGTTAAAGAAGAATATTTCACAGTCAAACTTGCTGCATTAAAAAAACATAAAAGCCAGGAACGACGCGATTATATGCGTCATGATCGCCTGCGTGCAGTTGCACAATTTCGCGGGCAACAGGTCAATAGCGATCTGGGTGAAGGCTTTGTAATTCATAAAATGATTCTTTGAGCAAATTGCATGAAAACCTGGATATTTATCTGTATGTCCATAGCAATGTTGCTATGGTTTTTAAGTACGCTAAGACGTAAACCCAGTCAAAAGAAAGGCTGTATTGACGCCATTATACCTGCGTATAACGAAGGCCCGTGTCTGGCGCAGTCACTGGATAATCTACTGCGTAACCCTTATTTTTGCCGGGTAATTTGCGTTAACGACGGCTCCACGGACAATACCGAAGCGGTCATGGCGGAAGTCAAACGCAAATGGGGCGACCGCTTTGTTGCCGTCACGCAAAAAAATACCGGTAAAGGTGGTGCGCTGATGAATGGCCTCAATTATGCCACCTGCGACCAGGTTTTTTTAAGTGATGCCGACACCTATGTTCCGCCCGATCAAGACGGAATGGGCTATATGCTGGCAGAAATTGAGCGCGGTGCTGATGCCGTAGGCGGCATTCCCTCTACTGCGTTGAAAGGCGCGGGGCTGTTACCGCACATCCGCGCGACCGTAAAGTTGCCGATGATTGTTATGAAGCGCACGTTACAGCAGCTCCTGGGCGGCGCACCGTTTATTATCAGCGGTGCCTGCGGAATGTTCCGTACTGATGTATTGCGTAAGTTCGGTTTCTCGGATCGTACTAAAGTCGAAGACCTTGATCTCACCTGGACATTAGTGGCAAACGGCTACCGTATTCGGCAGGCGAATCGCTGCATCGTATACCCACAGGAATGCAACAGTCCGCGTGAGGAGTGGCGTCGCTGGCGGCGTTGGATTGTGGGCTACGCGGTCTGTATGCGCCTGCATAAAAGGCTTTTATTTAGCCGCTTCGGTATCTTCAGTATATTTCCTATGCTGTTGGTTGTGATTTATGGCGTTGGGATTTATCTCACTACCTGGTTTAATGAATTCATCACCACCGGGCCGCATGGTGTGGTGTTGGCAATGTTTCCGCTTATCTGGGTCGGCGTAGTTTGTGTTATTGGTGCTTTTAGCGCCTGGTTTCATCGTTGCTGGTTGTTGGTGCCTTTAGCGCCGCTTTCCGTTGTGTATGTATTATTAGCTTATGCCATCTGGATTATTTATGGACTTATTGCCTTTTTTACTGGACGCGAACCTCAGCGCGACAAACCCACCCGCTATTCCGCACTGGTGGAAGCGTCAACCGCTTATTCCCAACCTTCTGTCACAGGAACTGAAAAACTATCTGAAGCTTAATGTTAAAGAGAAAAATATTCAGATTGCAGACCAGGTAATTATTGATGAAACTGCAGGTGAAGTTGTTATCGGCGCGAATACCCGTATTTGTCATGGTGCCGTTATTCAGGGTCCGGTAGTGATTGGCGCAAACTGCCTGATAGGTAATTATGCGTTTATTCGTCCTGGCACAATAATCAGCAATGGTGTAAAAATTGGTTTTGCCACCGAAATTAAAAATGCGGTTATTGAAGCGGAAGCAACGATTGGTCCGCAATGTTTTATTGCCGACTCGGTAGTTGCAAACCAGGCATATTTGGGCGCACAAGTACGTACCAGTAATCATCGTCTGGATGAACAGCCTGTGTCTGTTCGAACTCCAGAGGGAATTATCGCTACCGGATGCGATAAATTAGGTTGTTATATCGGGCAGCGTTCACGCCTTGGCGTACAAGTTATAATTTTGCCTGGGCGAATTATTTCCCCGAACACGCAACTTGGTCCGCGCGTGATTGTAGAACGTAATTTACCTGCCGGAACTTATTCACTCCGACAAGAACTTATCCGTACAGGAGATTAAAATGATAAAACGGACGTTATTAGCGGCGGCCATTTTTAGCGCATTGCCCGCTTATGCCGGGTTAACTTCCATTACCGCGGGCTACGATTTTACCGATTATTCTGGCGATCATGGCAACCGTAATTTAGCGTATGCTGAACTGGTGGCGAAAGTTGAAAACGCAACGCTGCTTTTTAATCTTTCCCAGGGGCGTCGTGATTATGAAACTGAACATTTCAATGCCACTCGCGGTCAGGGTGCGGTCTGGTATAAATGGAATAACTGGCTGACAACCCGAACGGGTATTGCCTTTGCGGATAATACGCCGGTCTTTGCCCGCCAGGATTTTCGTCAGGATATTAACCTGGCCCTGTTGCCAAAAACGCTTTTCACGACCGGTTATCGCTACACTAAATATTACGATGATGTCGAAGTCGATGCCTGGCAAGGCGGCGTATCACTCTATACTGGCCCGGTGATCACCAGCTACCGCTATACCCATTATGACTCCAGCGATGCAGGTGGTAGTTATAGCAATATGATTTCCGTGCGTCTGAATGACCCGCGCGGCACTGGTTATACGCAACTATGGCTAAGCCGCGGAACAGGCGCTTACACCTATGACTGGACGCCAGAAACACGCTACGGCAGCATGAAGAGCGTCAGTCTGCAACGTATTCAACCGCTGACTGAGCAACTTAATCTCGGGCTGACGGCAGGTAAAGTGTGGTACGACACCCCAACCGATGATTATAACGGTCTGCAACTTGCAGCCCATCTGACCTGGAAATTCTGATTCCTTCTGCCGCCCGCTATCCGGGGCGGCCTTCCCTGCCGATTAGCCCCCCCCTTTCCTCTTTGTTTTCCGACCACATTCACCGGATAAATTTTATTCTCCAGTATTATATACTATAGGGGGGTATGCATTGACATATAGCATACCCCCCTATAGTATATTGCGTGCAGATAATGAGGTGCGAAATGCCCAGTACTCCGGAAGAGAAGAAAAAGGTCCTTACTCGAGTTCGTCGTATTCGAGGGCAGATTGATGCTCTGGAACGGTCGCTGGAGGGTGATGCCGAATGCCGTGCCATACTCCAACAGATCGCTGCCGTTCGGGGCGCGGCTAATGGGCTGATGGCAGAAGTGCTTGAAAGCCATATCCGGGAAACGTTTGACCGAAATGACTGCTACAGCCGCGAAGTCAGCCAATCCGTTGACGACACTATTGAACTGGTTCGAGCCTATCTTAAATAGCTGAATCTATTACCATATTGAGGAAGAGCGAGAGATGAAATCACGTGCTGCCGTTGCATTTGCTCCCGGTAAACCGCTGGAAATCGTTGAAATTGACGTTGCACCACCGAAAAAAGGTGAAGTGCTGATTAAAGTCACCCATACCGGCGTTTGCCATACCGACGCATTTACCCTCTCCGGGGATGACCCGGAAGGTGTATTCCCGGTGGTTCTCGGTCACGAAGGGGCCGGCGTTGTGGTTGAAGTCGGTGAAGGCGTAACCAGCGTCAAACCTGGCGACCATGTGATCCCGCTTTACACCGCGGAGTGCGGCGAGTGTGAGTTCTGTCGTTCTGGCAAAACTAACCTCTGTGTTGCGGTTCGCGAAACCCAGGGTAAAGGCTTGATGCCAGACGGCACCACCCGTTTTTCTTACAACGGGCAGCCGCTTTATCACTACATGGGGTGCTCTACATTCAGTGAATACACCGTGGTCGCGGAAGTGTCTCTGGCCAAAATTAATCCAGAAGCAAACCATGAACACGTCTGCCTGCTGGGCTGTGGCGTGACCACCGGTATTGGCGCGGTGCACAACACAGCTAAAGTCCAGCCAGGTGATTCTGTTGCCGTGTTTGGTCTTGGCGCGATTGGTCTGGCAGTGGTTCAGGGCGCGCGTCAGGCGAAAGCGGGTCGGATTATCGCTATTGATACGAACCCGAAGAAATTCGATCTGGCGCGTCGCTTCGGTGCTACCGACTGCATTAACCCGAATGACTACGACAAACCGATTAAAGATGTCCTGCTGGATATCAACAAATGGGGTATCGACCATACCTTTGAATGCATCGGTAACGTCAACGTGATGCGTGCGGCGCTGGAAAGTGCGCACCGCGGCTGGGGTCAGTCGGTGATCATCGGGGTAGCAGGTGCCGGTCAGGAAATCTCCACCCGACCATTCCAGTTGGTCACCGGTCGCGTATGGAAAGGTTCCGCGTTTGGCGGCGTGAAAGGTCGTTCCCAGTTACCGGGCATGGTTGAAGATGCGATGAAAGGTGATATCGATCTGGAACCGTTTGTCACGCATACCATGAGCCTGGATGAAATTAATGACGCCTTCGACCTGATGCATGAAGGCAAATCCATTCGAACCGTAATTCGTTACTGATTTCCCGCAGGTTTACCCCGTCCAGTTCAGGCGGGGGTTCTTAATACTCTCCCCGGGCAGCCGTCCGGGGGATTAACCGTGAGATAATGACTGATGGAACTCATTGAAAAACATGCCAGCTTTGGCGGCTGGCAAAATGTGTATCGGCATTATTCCCAATCACTGAAATGTGAAATGAATGTCGGCGTCTATCTCCCACCAAAAGCCGCGAATGAAAAATTGCCGGTGCTGTACTGGCTTTCAGGCCTGACCTGCAACGAGCAGAATTTCATTACTAAATCGGGGATGCAGCGTTACGCGGCTGAGCACAACATTATTGTTGTTGCGCCGGACACCAGTCCGCGAGGCAGTCATGTCGCAGATGCTGACCGTTACGATCTCGGGCAAGGTGCCGGGTTTTACCTGAACGCGACGCAAGCGCCGTGGAATGAACATTACAAAATGTATGACTATATCCGCAACGAGCTGCCGGATTTAGTGATGCATCATTTTCCGGCAACGGCCAAAAAGTCTATCTCTGGTCATTCTATGGGCGGGCTGGGCGCGCTGGTGCTGGCGTTACGTAACCCAGATGAATATGTCAGCGTCTCGGCGTTTTCGCCCATTGTCTCCCCATCGCAAGTGCCGTGGGGACAGCAAGCCTTTGCTGCATATCTTGCTGAAAATAAAGATGCCTGGTTGGATTACGACCCGGTGAGTCTTATTTCACAAGGTCAACGCGTTGCGGAAATCATGGTTGATCAGGGGTTGAGTGATGATTTTTACGCAGAACAGCTGCGGACTCCAAATCTTGAAAAGATCTGCCAGGAGATGAATATCAAGACGTTAATCCGTTATCACGAGGGTTATGATCACAGCTATTATTTTGTCTCCAGTTTTATTGGCGAGCATATTGCCTACCACGCCAATAAACTGAATATGCGTTGATAATAGTGCACGACTGCCGGATGCGGCGTGAACGCCTTATCCGGCCTACACTTCGCCCGTAAACCGTAGGCCTGATAAGACGCGCAAAGCGTCGCATCAGGCATGGCGCACGACTGCCGGATGCGGCGTGAACGCCTTATCCGGTCTACACTTCGCCCATAAACCGTAGGCCTGATAAGACGCGCATAGCGTCGCATCAGGCATCTGCGCACGACTTATCTATGTTTACCACATCAAATCATCAGGCACTTTGAAGTCGGCATACGGGTCGTCTTCATCCTGCTCTTCGGCGCTGAGCGCGCTGTGCAACACTATACTGCTGGCATCGCGCTGAGCAATTTTATCGGCAACGCTGGCGGGAATAATGGCGTATTCACCTTCGCTATTGTTATCGACCAACAAGCGGGCAATCGCCAGACGACCATTAATCAACTGCGCCTGTGTGAGCTTATCGACAAAAATCTTCTTAATCAGATTGCCGTCAGTGAAGTTAAAACCAATATCGCCATTGGCAATGGTGATTCGGTTCATTTCAATAAGCTGCTTCACCTGAGCTTTATATTCTTTCGCCAACGCCGCTTGTTTTTGCTGTTCGCTAAGCTGTTTATCACGCTCAAGCTGTGCCTTTTTATTTTCTTCTACCGCCGCCCGAGCTTCACGCGCCTGAACGCGCGATTTTTTCGCCGTTCTCTCCACCTTCGCCGCTTTTTTGCTGGTGACTAATCCTGCTTTGAGCAACTGCTCTTGTAAGGTAAGTTTTGCCATCTTTGTTTCCAAACCCGCTGAATAATTTTTAGCGAGTATACCTGTAAACGCCGTAGGTGTATTGGGGTGAAGTCCCTTTCGCCCCTGCCTAATAAGGCACGTCAGGCATCGGCGCACGGCTGTATTCGTGATCTCCGGCTCATCAAAATAAACACCGCCAACCCAGCAACAAGAATACCCGGTGCAGAAGCGGCCATTACGCCGACCGTGCCAGTGCCTAATGCCAGCATTTTCCCGGCCAGTAACGGACCGCTCATAGCCCCCAGACGCCCTACCGCCACGGCTGTTCCCACACCTGTTGCGCGGATCTGCGAACTGTAAAACAACGGTGCCAGGGCATACAAAACGCTTTGCCCACCTGTCGCAAACAACCCCGCGACAAATCCCGCCAGCAACATACCGTTAAATGACGACACCGTTCCAAGCGCCAGCAGCGAAGCTAACATGCCGCTATAAATCAGTAGCGACATGGTTACTGGACGCAGCTTATCCATCAATGCGCCCAACATTAACGTCCCGCTTGCCGCCCCCATTTGCAGGGCAAACATCACCCCTGCCGCCTGCGATGGCTGGAATCCTTGCTCCACCAAAAGTAGCGGTAGCCAGTTGATCAACATGTAGACCACCAGCAGAGTGAAGAAATAACACAACCACAGCAGCAGCGTCGCGGTTGCCGTTTCTGGCGCAAATAAGGCACGCAGTGGTGGCGCAGACTGTTTTTCGCCAGCGAAAACCGCCGACTCCGGCAGCCAGCGCATTAATAGCGGCACCAGAATCAACGGCACCACACCACCTACCCAAAACACCGTTTGCCATGCTAAGTTTGCCCCCGCGAAACCCAGTGTCGCCGCCAGCGCCGCGCCAATGGGAACACCGCAATACATCAGGCTCACTGCCGTCCCACGAAAACGTGGACCCGCGGCTTCAGACGTCAGGGCGATAAGATTCGGCAACGCCGCCCCCAGCCCGACACCGGTCATCAGCCGCGCAAAGACCAGTGAGGGGAAATCCCAGGCAATCGCCGCTGCCAGTGAGAACAAACCAAACAGCGCAACTGAGCCAATCAAAATGCGCTTGCGACCATAACGGTCCGCCAGCATTCCGCCAACCAACGCGCCGGGTAGCAAACCGAGTATTCCGGCGCTGAATATCCAGCCCATTTGCATTTTATCGAGTGCAAAAGCCTGGGCGATGCCACCCGCCGCAATGCCAGCCGCCTGAAGATCCAGCCCTTCCATCAGAGCGACCAAAAAACAAAGCCCGATGGTCAGCATCAAGCGGGATGAAGATGATGAAGGGGTACGAGTCGACATAAGATGAACCTCGTTGCGAGTGCAGGTGAATCGCGACTGATACATTGCCAGCCGCGTAATCAGAACTATTTAATGACTGCCTACGGGCGAAATGTAGGCCGGATAAGACGTTTACCGCATCCGGCAGTCGTGTGCAGATGCCTGATGCGACGCTAACGCGTCTTATCAGGCCTACAAATTCCCGCGCCATCCGTAGGCAGGATAAGGCGTTTACGCCGCATCCGGCAGTCGTGCGCAGATGCCTGATGCGACGCTAACGCGTCTTATCAGGCCTACAAATTCCCGCGCCATCCGTAGGCCGGATAAGGCGTTCACGCCGCATCCGGCAGTCGTGCGCAGATGCCTGATGCGACGCTAACGCGTCTTATCAGACCTACAAATTCTCACGCCATCCGTAGGCCGGATAAGGCGTTCACGCCGCATCCGGCAGTCGTGCTGGGATGGGCATACAAAATGCACGTTCTCGGCAGTCAATATTATTTGTTGTTGCGCAGATCCAGCGCCACGTCAACGATCATATCCTCCTGGCCGCCAACCATCCGGCGTTTGCCCAGCTCAACGAGAATATCCACCGCACTTAAGCCATAACGCGCCGCCGCCGTTTCACAGTGACGCAGGAAGCTCGAGTAAACACCAGCGTATCCCAGCGCCAGCGTTTCGCGATCGACTCGTACCGGTCGATCCTGCAACGGACGCACCAGGTCGTCGGCGGCATCCATTAACGCATAGAGATCGGTCCCATGCTGCCAGCCCAGTTTATCCGCGGCGGCAATAAACACTTCCAGCGGTGCGTTACCTGCGCCCGCGCCCATTCCCGCGAGGCTGGCGTCGATTCGGTCGCAGCCCTCTTCCACCGCCGCGATAGAGTTCGCCACGCCAAGACTCAGGTTATGGTGAGCGTGCATGCCAGTTTGCGTTTCTGGTTTCAGCTCTGCTTTCAGGGCGCGGAAACGGTCACGGATATCGCTCATGTTCATCGCACCGCCAGAATCCACCACATAAATACAGGTCGCACCGTAGCCTTCCATCAGCTTTGCCTGCTTGGCGAGATTCTCCGGCGTGGTCATATGGCTCATCATCAGAAAACCAACGGTGTCCATTCCGAGCTCGCGGGCATACTGAATATGCTGGGCGGAAACATCAGCTTCGGTACAGTGCGTTGCCACACGAACCACCCGCGCGCCAGCCTGCCAGGCATTTTTCAGATCGTGAATAGTGCCGATTCCTGGCAGCAACAACGTCGCGATTTTGGCGTGCTTCACCACATCCGCCGCCGCTTCAATCCATTCAAGGTCGCTATGTGCGCCGAAACCATAGTTAAAGCTGGAACCTTGCAAACCGTCGCCGTGGGCCACTTCAATCGAATCCACACGGGCATCGTCCAGTGCTTTGGCAATCTGGCGAACGTTTTCCAGCGAATACTGATGACGAATGGCGTGCATACCGTCACGCAATGTGACGTCCGAGATATAAAGTTTTTTACCGTTCATGCCGCTTCTCCTGCCTTGCGCGCCAGTGACTGGGCCATTTTTTCCGCTGTCGCCAGCGCACTGGAAGTCATAATGTCGAGGTTGCCCGCATAGGCAGGCAGATAATGCGCTGCGCCTTCGACTTCCAGCCAGACCGCTGTTTTCAGTCCGGAGAATTGCCCCACGCCCGGTAAATTGACCGGTTTATCCTGCGGGATAACTTCAAACTGCACGCGCTGTTTCAGGCGATAACCCGGTACGTAAGCCTGCACCGCCTCAGCCATTTCATTGATTGAGGCTTCGATATCATCTTGTGAAGCTTCGTCGCTCAATACATACACCGTGTCACGCATCATCAACGGTGGCTCTGCTGGGTTAAGCACAATAATCGCCTTCCCTTTTGCCGCGCCGCCCACCACTTCAATGGCTCGGGAAGTGGTTTCCGTAAATTCATCGATATTGGCACGCGTGCCAGGTCCGGCAGATTTACTGGCGATAGAAGCGATAATTTCGGCGTAATGAACACGCGCCACGCGTGAAACTGCCGCCACCATTGGAATGGTGGCCTGGCCGCCGCAGGTGACCATGTTGACGTTCAGTTGATCGACGTTCGCCTCGAGGTTAACCACCGGCACGCAGTAAGGGCCGATGGCAGCAGGCGTCAGGTCAATTAAGCGAATATCCGGTTTCGCTTCGCGTAAAGCGGCATCGTTTTTCACATGAGCACCGGCGCTGGTCGCATCAAATACAATGTCGATATCAGCAAATTCAGGCATGTTCATCAGTCCGATCACCCCTTCATGGGTGGTGGCGACGCCCATACGTCTGGCGCGCGCCAGACCGTCGGACTGAGGATCAATGCCAACCATCACCGCCATCTCCAGATGCTGACCGTGACGCAAAATTTTAATCATCAGATCGGTGCCAATGTTGCCAGAACCGATAATGGCGACTTTACGCTTACTCATGACAGACTTCCTTTTGGGGCTGCGCTTGAAAATGTCGCAGCAACTGAACCTATGCCTTCAATATGGGCTTCAAAACGATCGCCCGCATTCACCGCCACCATCGGACCTAATGCCCCGGTAAGAATGATATCTCCGGTGCGCAGCGGTTCACCCAGACTGGCCATTTTGCGTGCCAGCCAGACGGCCGCATTAAGCGGATGTCCCAGGCATTCGCTGCCGCGCCCGCTAGAAACCTCTTCGTTATTACGCGTCATCTTCATGGCGCAGTTTTTCAGGTCTAACCCCGCCGGACGTTGCGCCGGACCGCCGATGACATACACCCCACAGGAGGCGTTATCTGCCACGGTATCGACAAACTGAATCGACCAGTCGCGAATGCGGCTCCCCACCACTTCCAGCGCCGGAAGTACCCATTCAATGGCGTTATACAATTCGTCGAAGGTGATATCGGTTGCGGGCAAATCGCGGTTCAACACCAGTGCGATCTCCGCTTCAATGCGGGGTTGCAGAACACGGGAAAAAGGAATGATTTCGTTATCGCCATAACACATGTCGGCAAATAACGTCCCAAAATCCGGTTGATCAACGCCCAGTTGTTGTTGCACTTTCGGATGTGTCAGGCCCACTTTACGCCCTACCACGCGACGCCCCTGCGCAACGTCATGTTGCACATTTATGTGCTGAATGGCGTAAGCCGCTTCAGCGTTATCGATACCAATCAGATCGCGCAGCGGTGCAATCGCTTCGCCCTGCTCTGCGGCGCGGCGTAAATCCGCCGCCAGTTGCTCAAGAGTATGCTTCGTCATGACCATTCCTTAAGGGCGTGCGAGGAAATTCAGCACCAGTTGATTGAAAGCGTCGGCATGTTCCCACTGCGCCCAGTGACCGCAGTCGCGGAAGATATGCAGTTCAGAACCGGCAATGCCGGACAGCAGACGCAGACCCGCATCCATCGGCACAAAGCGGTCGTTGCGCCCCCAGACAATCAGGGTTTGCGCTTTGATTTCCGCCAGACGTGGGCCAAAATCCGGGAACTGTTTCGGATTAGCTTCCAGGCTCTTAACGAAGTTTTCCAGGTGATCGCGGCGCGACAGCATATTATTCAGGCGCGCTTCATACAGGGCGTCGGTCAAATCGCTGGTATCAAAAACGAAGATATCCATCATCAGTTTCAGGTTTTCGATAGTCGGCTGACGATAAAGCTGATTCAGTCGCTTAATACCTTCGGTTGGCATCGGCGTAAACAAACTCATGCCGCCCGTACCGCCGCCCATCAGCACCAGTTTGCCGACGCGCTCCGGCCAGTTAAGGGTGAACGCCACAGAACTATGGCCGCCCATCGAGTTGCCCAACAGGTGGATTTTGGCGATATCCAGTTGATCCACCACGCTTTTCAGGATTCGTGCATTAAGATCCGATCGTGAACCACTATTAACGATCGAATCGCTCTTGCCCCAACCCGGACAATCCAGCAGGATCACCCGATAGCCCGCCTCTACCAGCGGTTCGATATTGCGGCTGAAATTCGCCCAGCCAGTAGCACCCGGGCCGGAACCATGCAGCAGGACAACGGTTTCGTCGCCTTGTCCGCAGTCATTAAAATGGATGCGCAGCGTTTTACCCGCTTCTTCTACATTCAGAAAACGGCTGGTGGCGGCTTCGGTTTGTGGCTGATAACTCATCATCTTCTCCTGCATATTCAGTTCTCTGTTCTGGCGCTTAACGAGCCAAATCCGGCAATCCACTCCGGGATTGGGCGGTAATAACGCCCTTCGCTACGCCAGTTGCCAAATGCAGAAATAGCGGCAAAAGCGGCGACCCAGGTTTTGATTTCATGTGTCGACTTTCCGGCAATGGCGGAAAGCTCTTCGTTACTGACGGCATCCAGTTCCTGTATGCGTCCCTGCTCCAGCAAAGTCATGAACTGGTTATCCCAAATCGGGTTGAGCGGATGCAGAGTTCTCTGATCCTCAACAAACTTCTCAGCGGCGCTAATCACCCGTTGCTGACGCAATTCGCGCTCACTGGCGGGTAAATCTTTCCCGCTCCCCAACAGACGGTCGCGCATATGGGCATCGGCTTTCGCCAGTTCGGGCACCGGCGGCTGATGGGAAAGCCCACCGGAACCCAGGAACAGCACGCGTTTATTGAGAGTGCTGGTGAAACGTCCAATGGCTTCACCCAACATGCGGGTACGCTGGAAACCGGGCAGCGGCGTGGCGACACCGTTGATGAACACAGGCAGAACTGGCACCTTATCCAGCCCGCCGAGCAGGAACTCCAGTGGCTGGGCGAACCCGTGGTCCACCTGCATACAGTAAGAAACGGCAAGATCGATCCCGCTCTTCATGACGGCATGCGCACAGGCCTCCGCCAGCTCCACAGGCACGGGCAGCTCTCCTGCCGCACTGCCGAAATCACCAATTGCCGTCGCCCCAACGCCTAAACAGAACGGTGGCATCACGTCATAGAAAAAGCCGTTGTAGTGATCTGGCGCAAACAGCACCACCAGTTCAGGGGAGAAAGCCGCAATACGCTCGCGGGCGCTGGCAATCACGCCATTGACCTCATCGAGTACCTCTTGCGCCGGGTCGACATATCCCACCAGCGGCGAGTGGGAAAGACAGTGAAGATAAGCGTGCATATCAGGCTACCTTTTCGACAGAAACGTCGGCATCAGGGCGGGTCAGCGTCATCACCGACGCCAGTTTATTCAGCGTATTACCCAGGGTTTGCGGAATGGCGGTGGCGGCAACAAAGCGATCCGGGCGCATCACCACCAGCGAAGCATTATGTTGTGCGAACCAGCTACGCAGGCGACCTTGCGTATCCCCCACGCGTAGTACGCCGTCGTGGTTATCCTGTGCGGTATGAATTTGCACTTCCGGCACCACCTGAATGAAGCGGGTGCCCAACGCGCGCCACTGCTGGATTTGCTCGTCGCTCATCCCCCACAGTGGATTGCATCCCCAGCCAATTACCGCGAAGTTCGCGCCGATCGCGTTATCGAGCAGCGCCACGTCGCCGTTTTCCAGCGTGACTTTCGGCTGAATAAACATCTTGCCGACCGGAGAGTGCTTCGCTTCGCCCTCTCGCACCAGCGCACCGCCGTAATATTGCGGCATCGGCTTGAAGCGCATTTCGAGGAAGTAGCGTTTTACTGGCGGCAGATAATTCAACAGCCAGGAAACGCCGTCACGTAACGTACCCTGCCAGCGTTTCGGCGGAGCCAGCACGTTGCCCGCCGTCACGGACAGGTCAATCATCGCTTTGGCGTGATCGCGTCGTTCTTGTTGATAGGTATCGAGCAGCGCATCACGGGCTTTCCCCTGGATAACCAACGCCAGTTTCCAGGCGAGGTTAAAGGCGTCGCGCATACCGCTGTTATAGCCCTGCCCCTGCCATACCGGCATGATGTGCGCGGCATCGCCCGCCAGCAGTACGCGATCAATACGGAAACGTTGCGCCAGTCGCGCGTTGTGGGTGTAGACACGCTGGCGAATCAATTCAACATTGTCCGGATTAGGCAGCACTTTGCTTAACAGCTTGCGCATATTTTGCGGCTCACGCAGCTGTTCTTCGGTTTCTCCCGACATCACCATAAATTCAAAGCGACGTACCGCATGAGGCAGCGCGGCAGAAACATACGGGCGCACCGGATCGCAACACAAATAGATATGCGGCGTACTTAACGGATCGTTGGCGATATCTACCACAATCCACTGATTTGGCGCAGTTTTACCTTCAAACGGCACATTCAGGGTGCGACGGACAAAACTTGCCCCACCATCACAGGCCACCAGCCACTGGGCTTTGACTATTTCCCGCTGCCCTTCTGCCGTTTTCAGGTGCAAGGTCACTTCGTCATCTTGCTGACTGAAGGCCTCCAGCTCGCGGGAAAACAAGCAGCGCACATTCGGAAAACGCGACACCCCTTCCAGCATCACCGCATCGACCTGCGGCTGAATAAAGGCGTTACGGCGCGGCCAGCCAAATTCATCGGTCATTGGCTGAATATCAGCAAAACAGCGGCCTTTTGGGGTGAGAAAACGCATCGCGTGCCACGGTGTAGTGTGCGGCAGAACATTATCGACCAGGCCGACCGACTGCATGGTGCGCAGCGCCTCGTCATCAATACCAATCGCACGCGGGTAGTCGATCAACTTATCGAGTTTCTCCACCACCAGCACGTCAATGCCCATCTGACCGAGATAGTTCGCCATCATCAGCCCAACCGGGCCGGCACCAGCGATCGCCACCTGAACGCTATGGTTAACAGCAGGCTGGATGTCAGGGTGTTGTATTGCCATTTCAGTACCTCACGACTCGGACAAAATGTCGTTGCGCGCACAGTACAGCGCAACTTATTTTGTTAAAAACATGTAAATGATTTTTTATTGTGCGCTCAGTATAGGAAGGGTGTTTTCGGCTACAATCAAAACATGCCCGAATGTGCACCAGGTGCACCACGTTGTTTTAACTATAGAAATGTCAATTAATATGCAGAACAATGAGCAGACGGAATACAAAACCGTGCGCGGCTTAACCCGCGGTCTAATGTTATTAAATATGTTAAATAAACTTGATGGCGGTGCCAGCGTCGGGCTGCTGGCGGAACTCAGCGGCCTGCATCGCACCACTGTGCGGCGACTGCTGGAGACGCTGCAGGAAGAGGGATATGTCCGCCGTAGCCCCTCCGATGATAGTTTTCGACTGACCATCAAAGTGCGGCAATTAAGCGAAGGATTTCGTGACGAACAGTGGATTTCTGCACTGGCGGCCCCACTGCTGGGCGATCTGTTGCGCGAAGTGGTATGGCCGACAGATGTGTCCACGCTGGATGTTGATGCAATGGTGGTACGCGAAACCACTCACCGTTTCAGCCGCTTATCCTTTCACCGGGCAATGGTCGGGCGACGTTTGCCGCTTCTGAAAACCGCCTCGGGCCTGACCTGGCTGGCCTTTTGCCCGGAACAAGACCGCAAGGAATTAATCGAAATGTTAGCCTCCCGCCCCGGTGATGACTATCAACTGGCACGGGAACCGTTAAAGCTGGAAGCCATTCTGGCGCGCGCGCGCAAAGAGGGTTACGGACAGAACTACCGCGGCTGGGATCAGGAGGAGAAGATCGCCTCTATCGCCGTACCGCTGCGCAGTGAACAACGGGTGATTGGCTGTCTGAATCTGGTGTATATGGCGAGCGCAATGACCATTGAACAGGCAGCGGAAAAGCATCTTCCGGCGCTACAACGGGTAGCAAAACAGATCGAAGAAGGGGTTGAATCGCAGGCTATTCTGGTGGCCGGAAGGCGAAGCGGCATGCATTTACGTTGACACCATCGAATGGCGCAAAACCTTTCGCGGTATGGCATGATAGCGCCCGGAAGAGAGTCAATTCAGGGTGGTGAATGTGAAACCAGTAACGTTATACGATGTCGCAGAGTATGCCGGTGTCTCTTATCAGACCGTTTCCCGCGTGGTGAACCAGGCCAGCCACGTTTCTGCGAAAACGCGGGAAAAAGTGGAAGCGGCGATGGCGGAGCTGAATTACATTCCCAACCGCGTGGCACAACAACTGGCGGGCAAACAGTCGTTGCTGATTGGCGTTGCCACCTCCAGTCTGGCCCTGCACGCGCCGTCGCAAATTGTCGCGGCGATTAAATCTCGCGCCGATCAACTGGGTGCCAGCGTGGTGGTGTCGATGGTAGAACGAAGCGGCGTCGAAGCCTGTAAAGCGGCGGTGCACAATCTTCTCGCGCAACGCGTCAGTGGGCTGATCATTAACTATCCGCTGGATGACCAGGATGCCATTGCTGTGGAAGCTGCCTGCACTAATGTTCCGGCGTTATTTCTTGATGTCTCTGACCAGACACCCATCAACAGTATTATTTTCTCCCATGAAGACGGTACGCGACTGGGCGTGGAGCATCTGGTCGCATTGGGTCACCAGCAAATCGCGCTGTTAGCGGGCCCATTAAGTTCTGTCTCGGCGCGTCTGCGTCTGGCTGGCTGGCATAAATATCTCACTCGCAATCAAATTCAGCCGATAGCGGAACGGGAAGGCGACTGGAGTGCCATGTCCGGTTTTCAACAAACCATGCAAATGCTGAATGAGGGCATCGTTCCCACTGCGATGCTGGTTGCCAACGATCAGATGGCGCTGGGCGCAATGCGCGCCATTACCGAGTCCGGGCTGCGCGTTGGTGCGGATATCTCGGTAGTGGGATACGACGATACCGAAGACAGCTCATGTTATATCCCGCCGTTAACCACCATCAAACAGGATTTTCGCCTGCTGGGGCAAACCAGCGTGGACCGCTTGCTGCAACTATCTCAGGGCCAGGCGGTGAAGGGCAATCAGCTGTTGCCCGTCTCACTGGTGAAAAGAAAAACCACCCTGGCGCCCAATACGCAAACCGCCTCTCCCCGCGCGTTGGCCGATTCATTAATGCAGCTGGCACGACAAGTTTCCCGACTGGAAAGCGGGCAGTGAGCGCAACGCAATTAATGTGAGTCAGCTCACTCATTAGGCACCCCAGGCTTTACACTTTATGCGTCCGGCTCGTATGTTGTGTGAAATTGTGAGCGGATAACAATTTCACACAGGAAACAGCTATGACCATGATTACGGATTCACTGGCCGTCGTATTACAACGTCGTGACTGGGAAAACCCTGGCGTTACCCAACTTAATCGCCTTGCGGCACATCCCCCTTTCGCCAGCTGGCGCAATAGCGAAGAAGCCCGCACTGTTCGCCCCTCCCCGCAGTTGCGCAGCCTGAATGGTGAGTGGCAATTTGTCTGGTTTCCGGCACCAGAAGCGGTGCCGGAAAGCTGGCTGGAGTGCGATCTTCCTGACGCCGATACTGTCATCGTCCCCTCAAACTGGCAGATGCACGGTTACGACGCGCCCATCTACACCAACGTGACCTATCCCATTACGGTCAATCCGCCGTTTGTTCCCACGGAGAATCCGACGGGTTGTTACTCGCTCACATTTAATATTAATGAAAGCTGGCTACAGGAAGGCCAGACGCGAATTATTTTTGATGGCGTTAACTCGGCGTTTCATCTGTGGTGCAACGGGCGCTGGGTCGGTTACGGCCAGGACAGTCGTTTGCCGTCTGAATTTGACCTGAGCGCATTTTTACGCGCCGGAAAAAACCGCCTCGCGGTGATGGTGCTGCGCTGGAGTGACGGTAGTTATCTGGAAGATCAGGATATGTGGCTAATGAGCGGCATTTTCCGTGACGTCTCGTTGCTGCACAAACCGACTACACAAATCAGCGATTTCCATGTTGCCACTCGCTTTAATGATGATTTCAGCCGCGCTGTACTGGAGGCTGAAGTTCAGATGTGCGGCGAGTTGCGTGACTACCTACGGGTAACAGTTTCTTTATGGCAGGGTGAAACGCAGGTCGCCAGCGGCACCGCGCCTTTCGGCGGTGAAATTATCGATGAGCGTGGTGGTTATGCCGATCGCGTCACACTACGTCTGAACGTCGAAAACCCGAAACTGTGGAGCGCCGAAATCCCGAATCTCTATCGTGCGGTGGTTGAACTGCACACCGCCGACGGCACGCTGATTGAAGCAGAAGCCTGCGATGTCGGTTTCCGCGAGGTGCGGATTGAAAATGGTCTGCTGCTGCTGAACGGCAAGCCGTTGCTGATTCGAGGCGTTAACAGTCACGAGCATCATCCTCTGCATGGTCAGGTCATGGATGAGCAGACGATGGTGCAGGATATCCTGCTGATGAAGCAGAACAACTTTAACGCCGTGCGCTGTTCGCATTATCCGAACCATCCGCTGTGGTACACGCTGTGCGACCGCTACGGCCTGTATGTGGTGGATGAAGCCAATATTGAAACCCACGGCATGGTGCCAATGAATCGTCTGACCGATGATCCGCGCTGGCTACCGGCGATGAGCGAACGCGTAACGCGAATGGTGCAGCGCGATCGTAATCACCCGAGTGTGATCATCTGGTCGCTGGGGAATGAATCAGGCCACGGCGCTAATCACGACGCGCTGTATCGCTGGATCAAATCTGTCGATCCTTCCCGCCCGGTGCAGTATGAAGGCGGCGGAGCCGACACCACGGCCACCGATATTATTTGCCCGATGTACGCGCGCGTGGATGAAGACCAGCCCTTCCCGGCTGTGCCGAAATGGTCCATCAAAAAATGGCTTTCGCTACCTGGAGAGACGCGCCCGCTGATCCTTTGCGAATACGCCCACGCGATGGGTAACAGTCTTGGCGGTTTCGCTAAATACTGGCAGGCGTTTCGTCAGTATCCCCGTTTACAGGGCGGCTTCGTCTGGGACTGGGTGGATCAGTCGCTGATTAAATATGATGAAAACGGCAACCCGTGGTCGGCTTACGGCGGTGATTTTGGCGATACGCCGAACGATCGCCAGTTCTGTATGAACGGTCTGGTCTTTGCCGACCGCACGCCGCATCCAGCGCTGACTGAAGCAAAACACCAGCAACAGTTTTTCCAGTTCCGTTTATCCGGGCAAACCATCGAAGTGACTAGCGAATACCTGTTCCGTCATAGCGATAACGAGCTCCTGCACTGGATGGTGGCGCTGGATGGCAAGCCGCTGGCAAGCGGTGAAGTGCCTCTGGATGTCGCTCCACAAGGTAAACAGTTGATTGAACTGCCTGAACTACCGCAGCCGGAGAGCGCCGGGCAACTCTGGCTCACAGTACGCGTAGTGCAACCGAACGCGACCGCATGGTCAGAAGCCGGACACATCAGCGCCTGGCAGCAGTGGCGTCTGGCTGAAAACCTCAGCGTGACACTCCCCGCCGCGTCCCACGCCATCCCGCATCTGACCACCAGCGAAATGGATTTTTGCATCGAGCTGGGTAATAAGCGTTGGCAATTTAACCGCCAGTCAGGCTTTCTTTCACAGATGTGGATTGGCGATAAAAAACAACTGCTGACGCCGCTGCGCGATCAGTTCACCCGTGCACCGCTGGATAACGACATTGGCGTAAGTGAAGCGACCCGCATTGACCCTAACGCCTGGGTCGAACGCTGGAAGGCGGCGGGCCATTACCAGGCCGAAGCAGCGTTGTTGCAGTGCACGGCAGATACACTTGCTGATGCGGTGCTGATTACGACCGCTCACGCGTGGCAGCATCAGGGGAAAACCTTATTTATCAGCCGGAAAACCTACCGGATTGATGGTAGTGGTCAAATGGCGATTACCGTTGATGTTGAAGTGGCGAGCGATACACCGCATCCGGCGCGGATTGGCCTGAACTGCCAGCTGGCGCAGGTAGCAGAGCGGGTAAACTGGCTCGGATTAGGGCCGCAAGAAAACTATCCCGACCGCCTTACTGCCGCCTGTTTTGACCGCTGGGATCTGCCATTGTCAGACATGTATACCCCGTACGTCTTCCCGAGCGAAAACGGTCTGCGCTGCGGGACGCGCGAATTGAATTATGGCCCACACCAGTGGCGCGGCGACTTCCAGTTCAACATCAGCCGCTACAGTCAACAGCAACTGATGGAAACCAGCCATCGCCATCTGCTGCACGCGGAAGAAGGCACATGGCTGAATATCGACGGTTTCCATATGGGGATTGGTGGCGACGACTCCTGGAGCCCGTCAGTGTCGGCGGAATTCCAGCTGAGCGCCGGTCGCTACCATTACCAGTTGGTCTGGTGTCAAAAATAATAATAACCGGGCAGGCCATGTCTGCCCGTATTTCGCGTAAGGAAATCCATTATGTACTATTTAAAAAACACAAACTTTTGGATGTTCGGTTTATTCTTTTTCTTTTACTTTTTTATCATGGGAGCCTACTTCCCGTTTTTCCCGATTTGGCTACATGACATCAACCATATCAGCAAAAGTGATACGGGTATTATTTTTGCCGCTATTTCTCTGTTCTCGCTATTATTCCAACCGCTGTTTGGTCTGCTTTCTGACAAACTCGGGCTGCGCAAATACCTGCTGTGGATTATTACCGGCATGTTAGTGATGTTTGCGCCGTTCTTTATTTTTATCTTCGGGCCACTGTTACAATACAACATTTTAGTAGGATCGATTGTTGGTGGTATTTATCTAGGCTTTTGTTTTAACGCCGGTGCGCCAGCAGTAGAGGCATTTATTGAGAAAGTCAGCCGTCGCAGTAATTTCGAATTTGGTCGCGCGCGGATGTTTGGCTGTGTTGGCTGGGCGCTGTGTGCCTCGATTGTCGGCATCATGTTCACCATCAATAATCAGTTTGTTTTCTGGCTGGGCTCTGGCTGTGCACTCATCCTCGCCGTTTTACTCTTTTTCGCCAAAACGGATGCGCCCTCTTCTGCCACGGTTGCCAATGCGGTAGGTGCCAACCATTCGGCATTTAGCCTTAAGCTGGCACTGGAACTGTTCAGACAGCCAAAACTGTGGTTTTTGTCACTGTATGTTATTGGCGTTTCCTGCACCTACGATGTTTTTGACCAACAGTTTGCTAATTTCTTTACTTCGTTCTTTGCTACCGGTGAACAGGGTACGCGGGTATTTGGCTACGTAACGACAATGGGCGAATTACTTAACGCCTCGATTATGTTCTTTGCGCCACTGATCATTAATCGCATCGGTGGGAAAAACGCCCTGCTGCTGGCTGGCACTATTATGTCTGTACGTATTATTGGCTCATCGTTCGCCACCTCAGCGCTGGAAGTGGTTATTCTGAAAACGCTGCATATGTTTGAAGTACCGTTCCTGCTGGTGGGCTGCTTTAAATATATTACCAGCCAGTTTGAAGTGCGTTTTTCAGCGACGATTTATCTGGTCTGTTTCTGCTTCTTTAAGCAACTGGCGATGATTTTTATGTCTGTACTGGCGGGCAATATGTATGAAAGCATCGGTTTCCAGGGCGCTTATCTGGTGCTGGGTCTGGTGGCGCTGGGCTTCACCTTAATTTCCGTGTTCACGCTTAGCGGCCCCGGCCCGCTTTCCCTGCTGCGTCGTCAGGTGAATGAAGTCGCTTAAGCAATCAATGTCGGATGCGGCGCGAGCGCCTTATCCGACCAACATATCATAACGGAGTGATCGCATTGAACATGCCAATGACCGAAAGAATAAGTGCAGGCAAGCTATTTACCGATATGTGCGAAGGCTTACCGGAAAAAAGACTTCGTGGGAAAACGTTAATGTATGAGTTTAATCACTCGCATCCATCAGAAGTTGAAAAAAAGAGAAAGCCTGATTAAAGAAATGTTTGCCACGGTAGGGGAAAACGCCTGGGTAGAACCGCCTGTCTATTTCTCTTACGGTTCCAACATCCATATAGGCCGCAATTTTTATGCAAATTTCAATTTAACCATTGTCGATGACTACACGGTAACAATCGGTGATAACGTACTGATTGCACCCAACGTTACTCTTTCCGTTACGGGACACCCTGTACACCATGAATTGAGAAAAAACGGCGAGATGTACTCTTTTCCGATAACGATTGGCAATAACGTCTGGATCGGAAGTCATGTGGTTATTAATCCAGGCGTCACCATCGGGGATAATTCTGTTATTGGCGCGGGTAGTATCGTCACAAAAGACATTCCACCAAACGTCGTGGCGGCTGGCGTTCCTTGTCGGGTTATTCGCGAAATAAACGACCGGGATAAGCACTATTATTTCAAAGATTATAAAGTTGAATCGTCAGTTTAAATTATAAAAATTGCCTGATACGCTGCGCTTATCAGGCCTACAAGTTCAGCGATCTACATTAGCCGCATCCGGCATGAACAAAGCGCAGGAACAAGCGTCGCATCATGCCTCTTTGACCCACAGCTGCGGAAAACGTACTGGTGCAAAACGCAGGGTTATGATCATCAGCCCAACGACGCACAGCGCATGAAATGCCCAGTCCATCAGGTAATTGCCGCTGATACTACGCAGCACGCCAGAAAACCACGGGGCAAGCCCGGCGATGATAAAACCGATTCCCTGCATAAACGCCACCAGCTTGCCAGCAATAGCCGGTTGCACAGAGTGATCGAGCGCCAGCAGCAAACAGAGCGGAAACGCGCCGCCCAGACCTAACCCACACACCATCGCCCACAATACCGGCAATTGCATCGGCAGCCAGATAAAGCCGCAGAACCCCACCAGTTGTAACACCAGCGCCAGCATTAACAGTTTGCGCCGATCCTGATGGCGAGCCATAGCAGGCATCAGCAAAGCTCCTGCGGCTTGCCCAAGCGTCATCAATGCCAGTAAGGAACCGCTGTACTGCGCGCTGGCACCAATCTCAATATAGAAAGCGGGTAACCAGGCAATCAGGCTGGCGTAACCGCCGTTAATCAGACCGAAGTAAACACCCAGCGTCCACGCGCGGGGAGTGAATACCACGCGAACCGGAGTGGTTGTTGTCTTGTGGGAAGAGGCGACCTCGCGGGCGCTTTGCCACCACCAGGCAAAGAGCGCAACAACGGCAGGCAGCGCCCACCAGGCGAGTGTTTGATACCAGGTTTCGCTATGTTGAACTAACCAGGGCGTTATGGCGGCACCAAGCCCACCGCCGCCCATCAGAGCCGCGGACCACAGCCCCATCACCAGTGGCGTGCGCTGCTGAAACCGCCGTTTAATCACCGAAGGCATCACCGCCTGAATGATGCCGATCCCCACCCCACCAAGCAGTGCGCTGCTAAGCAGCAGCGCACTTTGCGGGTAAAGCTCACGCATCAATGCACCGACGGCAATCAGCAACAGACTGATGGCGACACTGCGACGTTCGCTGACATGCTGATGAAGCCAGCTTCCGGCCAGCGCCAGCCCGCCCATGGTAACCACCGGCAGAGCGGTCAACAGGGCAGCCACGCTAAAGCTCATTCCGCTCGCCTGGCGCAATTGCGGTAGCAGTGGCCCGACGGAGGTGAGCAGTGGTCGCATATTAAGACCAATCAGCACCAGTACCAGCAGCATCGTGAACGTCTTTTGATGGTTGCGCATGGCTGTCAGAACGGTTTGGTCGGCAGATATTTACCATCTAAGGTGATGACCGCACGTTCGCCACCTTCCGGGTCCGCCACTTTCTTAACGTCGAGTTTGAAGTTAATCGCGCTAATAATGCCATCGCCAAATTTCTCATGAACCAACGCTTTCAGGGTTGTACCGTACACCTGCAACATTTCATAGAAACGATACATCGTTGGGTCAGTTGGAATACGGTCATCAATGCAGCCACGCAGTGGAATCATCTGCAACAGTAGAATGGAGTCTTCGTCGAGATCCAGCTTCGCCCCGACCAGGCGGGCGGCGTCGGCAGGAAGCGCCTGCTGACCCAGCAAAGCCGCGGTTACAAAGGCTTCTGCCAGACCGGTGCCGTCGGCAATCTCGGCAAATGAGAGATCTTTTTTAGCTTTGCTGAGCAAAATGGCATCGGCAAGATCAAGACGAATATTGCGGTTAATTTGTGACTGAATCATGGTGGAACTCCTGATGGTTTAAAAATAAGGTTACGCTGCGGTCGGTTGGCGTAGCGGTATGGCACAAACGCGAGGATTAGCGGCCAGTGGCACAAACTGGCGGGTTGCGCCGTCAAAAGCTGCGATGCTGCCGCTTTCAATGTCGTAGACCCAGCCGTGCAGGGCGATCCGCCCCTCTTCGAGCGCCAGGCGCACCGATGGATGAGTTTGCAAATTAGCCAACTGAGCAATGACGTTTTCACGTACCATCGCCGCAGCTTTTGACGGTAAATCGGAATGCGGGCGCGCCTCATTAACGACGCGGGCTGAATCGGCATAACGCAGCCAGTGGGAGACGGCAGGCATATGGTCCATGCACTGACAGCTGGCAATGGCGGTCATCGCGCCACAGTTGGAATGACCACAAATCACAATGTCAGATACCCGAAGCGCAGCGACGGCATACTCCACCGAAGCAGAAACGCCACCGGGTTCCGGCCCGTAGGAAGGGACGATATTGCCCGCGTTGCGAATAACGAACAGATCGCCAGGCTCACGTTGCGTCACCAGCTCAGGGACCAGACGGCTGTCGGAGCAGGAGATAAAAAGTGTGCGCGGGCTTTGCTGTGTCGCCAGCTGTTTAAACAAGGCTTCCCGCTTCGGAAATGCCTCGCGCTGGAATTTAAGGAATCCATCAATAATCTCTTTCACCGTTAACCTCTGTCTGTCTCTGGAATGAGAGGCAGACTACTCGCCGATTATCATAAGGTAAAAGTCTCATTTATGATGAGTTCCATTGGATTTACTTATAGGTTGCGAATGCTCTCTCGACATATCAATTATTTTCTTGCCGTGGCTGAACATGGCAGCTTCACCCGTGCCGCCAGTGCGTTGCACGTCTCCCAGCCTGCGCTTTCCCAGCAGATTCGCCAGTTAGAGGAGAGTTTAGGCGTGCCGCTGTTTGACCGTAGCGGGCGAACGATTCGTCTCACTGATGCAGGAGAAGTCTGGCGACAGTACGCCAGCCGGGCGTTACAGGAACTGGGGGCGGGTAAACGGGCGATTCATGATGTTGCCGATCTGACGCGAGGATCGCTGCGTATCGCCGTCACCCCCACCTTTACGAGCTACTTTATCGGCCCCTTAATGGCGGATTTCTATGCGCGCTATCCCAGCATCACGCTCCAGCTACAGGAAATGTCGCAGGAGAAAATCGAGGATATGCTTTGCCGCGACGAGTTGGACGTTGGGATTGCCTTCGCGCCTGTGCATTCGCCGGAGCTGGAGGCAATTCCTTTACTGACAGAAAGTTTAGCGTTAGTCGTGGCGCAACATCATCCGCTGGCCGTCCATGAACAGGTGGCGTTGAGTCGCTTGCATGATGAAAAACTGGTCCTGCTCAGCGCGGAATTTGCCACCAGAGAGCAAATTGACCACTACTGCGAGAAAGCGGGGCTACATCCACAGGTGGTCATTGAGGCGAACTCAATTAGCGCGGTTCTGGAGCTGATTCGCCGCACTTCCCTTTCCACATTGTTACTAGCAGCGATTGCCACACAACATGACGGGCTTAAAGCTATTTCTCTTGCCCCGCCACTACTGGAGAGAACGGCGGTTTTGTTGCGGCGGAAAAATAGCTGGCAGACAGCCGCCGCGAAGGCATTTTTGCACATGGCGTTGGATAAATGCGCGGTTGTTGGCGGAAATGAATCACGGTAGCCGCTGACACAGGTCTGCGGCTGGAATTGCCTGATGCGCTACGCTTATCAGGCCTACGAGTTCAGTGCTCTACGTAGGCCGGATAAGGCGTTCACGCCGCATCCGGCATAAACTACAGCTGGCAGACAGCCGCTGCGAAGGCATTTTTGCACATGGCGTTGGAGGAATGCGCGGTTGTTGGCGGGAATGAATCACGGTAGCCGCTGACACAGATCAGCGGCTGGAATTGCCTGATGCGCTACGCTTATCAGGCCTACGAGTTCAGTGCTCTACGTAGGCCGGATAAGGCGTTCACGCCGCATCCGGCATAAACTAAGCTCGCTGTAACCCAGTCGTTCAACGTTTGTAATCGATGGCTTCTGGCTGCTCCAGATATACGGTGGTTTGTGCCGGTTGTGTGCTGGCAATCACCTTGCCGCCACGTACCGAATAACGTACCGGAACCTGACGGCGCAGCGCATCAAACCCATTTTCAGCCGGCAGGATAATCAGGTTGGCGCTGTTTCCGGCGGCAATGCCGTAATCCTGCAAATTCAACGTCCTTGCGCTGTGGTGGGTGATTAAATTCAGGCCATCGTTAATCTGCCCGTAGCCCATCAACTGGCAAACATGCAGCCCCATATGCAGCACTTGCAGCATATTCGCCGTTCCCAGCGGATACCACGGATCGAAGACATCATCGTGACCAAAGCAGACGTTAATGCCGGACTCCAGCATCTCTTTAACGCGCGTGATGCCGCGACGTTTTGGATACGTATCGAAACGTCCTTGCAGATGAATATTGACCAGCGGGTTGGCGACAAAGTTAATACCGGACATTTTCAGCAAGCGGAACAGGCGTGAGGTATACGCCCCGTTATAGGAGTGCATTGCCGTGGTGTGGCTGGCGGTGACTCGCGCGCCCATGCCTTCATGGTGCGCCAGGGCAGCAACGGTTTCGACAAAGCGCGACTGCTCGTCATCGATCTCATCACAGTGAACGTCGATGAGACGGTCGTATTTTTGCGCCAGGGCGAAGGTTTTATGCAGCGACTCCACGCCGTATTCACGGGTAAATTCAAAATGCGGAATCGCCCCCACTACATCTGCCCCTAAGCGTAACGCCTCTTCCAGCAACGCTTCACCGTTGGGATACGACAAAATCCCTTCCTGAGGGAAGGCGACGATTTGCAGATCAATCCACGGCGCGACTTCCTGCTTCACTTCCAGCATTGCTTTCAGCGCAGTTAGCGTTGCATCCGAAACATCGACATGGGTACGCACATGCTGAATGCCGTTGGCAATCTGCCATTTCAGCGTTTGCCATGCGCGTTGTTTCACATCGTCATGGGTTAATAACGCTTTGCGCTCGGCCCAGCGTTCAATGCCTTCAAACAGCGTGCCGGACTGATTCCAGTTCGGTTGTCCGGCGGTTTGCGTGGTGTCCAGGTGAATATGTGGCTCCACAAACGGCGGTATAACTAAACCTTGTTCGGCATCCAGGCTGTTTTCAGTTATGGGCATCACGCCGGATTGCGCATCAATGGCGCTGATTTTTCCGTCCTGCAGATGAATCTGCCACAGCCCCTCTTCGCCTGGTAACCGGGCGTTAATAATTGTTTGTAAAGCGTTATTCGACACTGTTAGCCTCCACATGCGTCATTGCTGCTGTCGTTTTACGATTCAAAATCGGGTTAAGGATCAGATAGCTCAGCGCGCCACCTAATACCGCGTTGACCGGAACAATTCCCGGTAACCAGTGGCCTGCAGCAATCCCCAAGGCGACCGCCAGAATCGCCACCCAATTGACACTCATCATACGCGTGGTCGCAAAGTGCTCATAGCGGCGACGGTTCATCAGATAGTCGGCGATGATCACGCCACCCACTGGAGGAATAGCTGCCGAAAGGAAGGTCAACCAGCCGACAAAATTGTTATACAGCCATAATGCGCAGACCGTACCGATAATACCGTTGATTACCGAAAGGGTTTTGCTCGACATCCCGGTAATGTTGGCGAAACCTAAACCCGACGCATAGAGTGCGTTATCGTTGGTGGTCCAGATATTCAGCCCCAGCACCACAATCGCAGGCAGCAGCAGGCCCTGAGCAATCATCACATCAGAGATATCCGCCATGCCCAGTGCCGCAGCGCCCGCTGCACCGAAAATAAACATCAACGAGTTGCCGAGGAAAAAGGCCACCATCGCCACCAGCACCGCCAGTTTGGCATTGCGACCAAACCGGACAAAGTCAGCGGTGAGCGTACCCGCACTGATAAATGACCCCACAACCAGCGCCAGCGCGACATTGAAATCTAACGGTTGTGCGGGAACGACCGCTTTTAATGCGTCCAGGCCGCCCATGCCGTTAACAGCCAGCCACACGGAATAACCGCCCAGGCAGGCGATAGCCGGAACCGCAATCACCGAAAGAACCGTCAGCGCCGAAATGCCAAAAAAGACGGTGACGGTCATCAGTAAACCGGAAACGGCAATCAGCAAATTAATATCCAGCCCGGTTGCCTTACCCACCGGAATGGCAAACATCGCCACACCGACGCCAAACCAGCCAACCTGAGTTCCGCCCAGTAGCAGTGAAGGCAGCCATGAGCCTTTAACACCAAACGAGAAGCGAGCAAGAAGATGAGTGGTCAGGCCGGTTTTTGCGCCAATGTAACCGAGAAATGAAGTGTAAATACCGAGGAGAAGATTACCGATGAGAACTGCGAGGAAGAAATCATGATAGCTAAGACCGGTTCCGAGAGTGCCGCCGGTCCACATACTGGCGGAAAAGAAGGTTAATCCCAGCATGACGAACGTCAATGCCAATACCCCTTTCCGCGCCGACTGCGGGACTGGCCCCTGGCTAAAGTTGTTATCTTGCGACACGAAATTCCCCCTTTTTGCTGTTTGAAACCCAAAAAATCCGCCGCATTCTATTCATCTGAAGATAAAAAGCAATCGTTTTCGTGGGGAAATATATTTTTTATATGAATGAGTGCAAAAAGGTGGGGGAAAAATTATCGGTGTAAAAACAGTGGGTAGGCCTGATAAGACGCGTCAGCGTCGCATCAGGCATCTGAGCATGGTGTCGGATGCGGCGCGAGCGCCTTATCCGACCTACGGTTCAGACCTGTAGGCATGATAAGACGCGTCAGCGTCGCATCAGGCATCGGCGCATGGTGTCGGATGCGACGCGAGCGCCTTATCCGACCTACGGTTCAGGTCCGTAGGCATGATAAGACGCGTCAGCGTCGCATCAGGCATCGGCACACAGTGCCGGATGCACCGCGCGACGCATCCGACAATAACCTACTCTTCCATCGCCTGGCGGATCTGATCCAACGACGCAGGATCATCAATGGTCGTCAGATCTCCAGGATCGCGTCCTTCGCAAATCGCCTGGATCGTGCGGCGCAGCATTTTTCCGGATCGCGTTTTTGGCAATTGCGAGACAAACCAGACGTGCGCCGGGCGGCCAAAGTTGCCAATCTGGCTGTCCACCAGCGCCATAATCGCCTTCTCTTGCGAGTGCGCCACATCACGATCTTCCAGACTGTCGCTCTCTTTCGGAATGACAAACGCCACCGCCACCTGCCCTTTCAGCGCATCTTTCACCCCAACCACCGCCACTTCGGCAACGCCCGGATGGCTGGAGATACTCTCTTCAATCTCGCGCGTCCCCAGCCGATGCCCGGCAACGTTAATTACATCGTCAGTGCGCCCGAGAATAAAGTGATAACCGTCAGCGTCACGGATGCCCCAGTCAAAGGTGGCGTACACCGGGCGGGAAAACAGCGACCAGTAAGTCTTCACAAAGCGGCCGTCGTCGCCCCAGATGGTCTGAATACACCCCGGCGGCAGCGGCCCTTCCACCACCAGCATCCCTTTCTCGTTGACGCCACACGGTTCGCCGGTGACTTCATTAAGCAACTGCACGTTATAGCCATACATCGGCACACCGGGGCTTCCCAGACGCGTCGGCCTGTCGTCCAGACCGCGAGCAATCGCCATAATCGGCCAGCCGGATTCGGTCTGCCAGTAGTTGTCGATGACCGGCACATCCAGCGTATTGCTCACCCAACTGGCGGTCGGCTCGTCCAGCGGTTCTCCAGCCAGATAGAGCACTTCCAGCGACGAGAGATCGTGTTTGCGAATTTCAGCGGTAGGGAATTTTTTCAGCACGCGAATGGCGGTCGGCGCTGAGAACATCCGGCTAACCTGATATTTCTCGACGATTTTCCACCACACGCCGCAGTCCGGCCAGGTCGGTAATCCTTCGTAAACGATAGTCGCCATCCCCGCCAGCAGCGGCGCGTAGACGATATACGAATGCCCCACCACCCAGCCGATATCCGAAGCACAAAAGAACACACCGCCCGCTTTGCCGCCAAAAATGGTGTCCATCGAGGTCGCCAGCGCCACCGCATATCCGCCGACGTCACGCTGCACGCCTTTAGGTTTGCCGGTCGTGCCGGAGGTGTAGAGAATGCAGGAGGTTTCGTTGGATTCCAGCCACGCCACCGGTACCCGCGCGCCGATGTGTTGATGGCGCAACGACGCGAAATCGACATCCCGCCCGCTGACGCGCGCCATTTTCGCCAGCCCGCGATCCACCAGCAAAACATGGCGCGGCTGGTGCTGCGCCTGACTTATCGCATCGTCGAGCAATTTTTTATAGGGAATGATTTTGCCACCGCGCGCTCCGGCATCAGCCGAGACAATCAGCACCGGTTTAGCATCATCAATTCGCGCCGCCACGCTGTGCGAAGCAAATCCCCCAAACACCACCGAGTGAATAGCGCCAATGCGCGCGCAGGCCAGCAGAGTAATATGCGCTTCGGCAATCATCGGCATATACACCAGCACCCGATCGCCACGCTGCACGCCCAATGAACGCAACATTGAGGCCACCGCGTTCACTTCGTCATGCAGCTGACGAAAGGTAAAGGTGCGCTCTTCTTCTGTTTCCGAAGAGACGGCAATCAGCGCCAGCGCCTCTGGCTGTTTCTCCAGCCAGCGGTCGATAGCGTTGTGACACAAGTTGGTTCGGCCTTCACAAAACCAACGGGCAAACGGCGGATTGCTGTGATCGAGCGTTTGCGTAAAGGGCGTCTGCCAGTCAATACGCCAGGCCTGCTCGGCCCAGAACTGCTCCGGTTCGTTAATCGAACGCTGATAAAATTCGCTAAAAGACATAATGCTCTCCTGTTGAACTTACGCCTTACCGCTGTTTGCTTAAATGGCGTACAGGTCGAGATACTCATTGACCGGCATCTGTTCCAGGCGAGTTCTGTCGAGAGAAACCTCCAGAATGCGCTGCTGTTGGCGAGTCGGGAACTGGCGCGCGAGATTGATTTTGAATTTATCGACCAGTTTCGGAATACCATCCTGACGGCGGCGAGCATGACCAATGGGGTACTCCACCACCACTTCTTCAAAGCGCGTACCGTCGGTGAACTCAAGGGTAATGGCATTGGCGATGGCGCGTTTTTCCGGGTCGTGGTAGTCAGCGGTAAATGCCGGATCTTCAAAGCAATTGATCTTCTCGCGCAGGGCGTCGATACGTTTATCTTGCGCCACGTTGTCCTCGTAATCTGCCGCCGTTAAGCGCCCGAACAGCAGCGGGATCGCCACCATGTACTGAATGCAGTGATCGCGGTCTGCCGGGTTATTGAGCGGTCCTTTTTTGTCGATGATGCGAATACAGGCTTCGTGGGTGCGAATGGTCACTTTTTCGATATCCGCCGCCGTTTTGCCTGCTGCCTGCATCTGTTCATAGAGCGTCATCGCTGCTTCAACTGCCGTCTGGGAGTGGAACTCCGCCGGGAAGGAGATTTTGAACAGCACATTTTCCATAACGTAGGAACCGTACGGGCGCTGGAAGCGGAACGATTCACCTTTAAAGGAGACGTCGTAGAAGCCCCACACCGGCGCAGTCAGGGCTGACGGGTAACCCATTTCGCCCGTTTTCGCCATCAGTGCCAGACGTACCGCGCGGGAAGTGGCATCGCCCGCCGCCCAGGATTTACGCGTGCCGGTGTTCGGCGCATGGCGATAGGTGCGCAGCGACTGACCGTCCACCCACGCCAGCGAAACGGCGTTGAGAATTTCCTCGCGGGTCAGGCCGAGCATTTCGGCGACCACGGCGGTGGAAGCCACTTTCACTAACAGAACGTGGTCGAGGCCGACGCGGTTAAAGGAGTTTTCCAGCGCGATGCAGCCCTGAATTTCATGGGCTTTGATCATTGCGGTCAGCACCTGTTTCATGGTCAACGGCGCTTTGCCGCTGGCGACCGCGTTGCGCGAAAGCCAGTCCGCCGTTGCCAGAATGCCGCCGAGGTTGTCGGAAGGATGGCCCCACTCCGCCGCCAGCCAGGTATCGTTGAAATCGAGCCAGCGGATCATCGCGCCGATGTTAAATGCCGCCTGGACGGGGTCGAGCTGGAACTGAGTTCCGGGGACGCGCACGCCGTTGGGTACGACGATGCCGGGAACAATTGGCCCCAGCAGTTTTTTACAGGCCGGGTATTCGAGAGCTTCCAGACCGCAGCCGAGCGTGTCGAGCAGGCAGTAATGTGCGGTGTCGTAGGCCACTTTAGAGCTGATTTCGTAGTTCATGACGTAATCGACGATATCAACGATTTCACGATCAAATTCCGGGCGGATGTTGTTGATTTGAGCTGACATTGGGTACGTTTCCTTATTGTTATTCGTAGAGGTTTACTGGCGCTTATCCAGCGCGACAAACTGGCGGTCTTCCGGTCCAACATAATTGGCGGAAGGACGGATAATTTTGTTGTCCTGACGTTGTTCGATAATGTGCGCCGCCCAGCCGGTGACGCGGGCGATAACAAACAGTGGTGTGAACATCTCGGTGGGAACGCCCATCATGTTGTAGGAAACAGCGGAGAACCAGTCGAGATTGGGGAACATCTTTTTCGTTTCCCACATCACCGTTTCCAGGCGATCGGCGATGTTGTACATCTTCAGCGAGCCGCCTTCCTGCGAGAGCTGCTTCGCCACACGTTTAATCACCTGGTGGCGCGGGTCGGCGATGGTATAAACCGGATGACCAAAACCAATGACCACTTCTTTGTTTTCCACGCGCTTGCGGATATCTGCTTCGGCTTCGTCCGGCGTTTCGTAGCGTTGCTGGATCTCCAGCGACACTTCATTCGCCCCGCCGTGTTTTGGCCCGCGCAGTGCGCCAATCGCGCCAATAATCGCGGAATACATATCAGAGCCGGTGCCCGCAATCACCCGACTGGTAAAGGTGGAGGCGTTAAACTCGTGTTCGGCGTACAGCACCAGCGAGATATGCATCGCCTTTTCCCAGCTTTGCGATGGCTTTTCGCCGTGCAGCAGATGCAGGAAGTGACCGCCGATGGAGTCGTCATCGGTTTCCGGTTGGATGCGTTCGCCGTTGTGGCTGTAGTGATACCAATAAAGGAGAATCGAGCTAAGCGACGCCAGCAGTTTGTCGGCAATATCCCGCGCGCCAGAGACGGTATGCCCCTCTTTTTCTGGCAGCGTGCAGCCGAGCGCGGAAACACCGGTGCGCATAACATCCATCGGGTGTGACGCCGCCGGTAAGGCTTCCAGCACGGTACGCACGTTAGCCGGTAAACCGCGCAGGGCTTTCAGTTTCGTTTTGTAAGCGGCGAGTTCGTCACGGGTCGGCAGTTTGCCGTGGATCAGCAGATGCGCCACTTCTTCAAATTCGCAATGTTTCGCCAGATCAAGAATATCGTAGCCGCGGTAATGCAGGTCATTGCCACTTTTACCCACGGTGCAGAGCGCCGTATTGCCCGCCGGAACGCCAGAAAGTGCCACAGATTTTTTCGGTTTAATGACATGGGTACTGTTTTGCAGGATCGTTGTGTCGCTCATGTTGTCCTCGTCATTGTTATCATTTGTAGGGTCGAGATTGTTGTCGGATGCGACGCTATGCGTCTTATCCGACCTACAGTTCAGTTCACCCCGTAGGCCTGATAAGTCGCGTCAGCGGCGCATCAGGCATCGGTTGTCGGATGCGACGCTATGCGTCTTATCCGACCTACAGTTCAGTGCACCCCGTAGGCCTGATAAGTCGCGTCAGCGGCGCATCAGGCATCGGTTGTCGGATGCGACGCCATCCGTCTTATCCGACCTACAGTTCAGTGCACCTCGTAGGCCTGATAAGTCGCGTCAGCGACGCATCAGGCATCGGCTGTCGAATACAATCAACGGGCGTTTTTTATTTCACCTGGCTACGGGCAAACAGGTTGTCGAGCTTCTCTTCGTACTGGTAGTAGTTGATGCTTTCGTACAGCTCGTTGCGGGTCTGCATGGTGTCGATGACGCTTTTCTGCGTCCCTTCCTGACGCAGGACGTTGTAGACATGCTCAGCGGCGCGGTTCATGGCGCGGAACGCTGAAAGCGGGTACAGCGCCATTGCGACATGGGCGCTGCGTAATTCGTCGATGGTAAACAGCGGCGTGGCACCAAATTCGGTAATGTTGGCGAGGATTGGCACCTGCACCGCATCGGCAAACTGGCGGTACATGGCGAGTTCGGTAATCGCCTCCGGGAACAACATCTCGGCACCCGCTTCAACATAGGCCTGCGCACGCTCGATCGCCGCATCCAACCCCTCTACCGCCAGCGCATCGGTGCGCGCCATGATCACAAAATCAGGATCGGTTTTCGCATCCACCGCCGCGCGGATCCGATCCACCATCTCCTCTTTCGAGACGATCGCTTTATTCGGACGATGACCGCAGCGTTTCGCACCAACCTGATCTTCAATATGCAATCCTGCCGCACCGGCTTTAATCATCGATTTCACCGTACGCGCCACGTTAAAGGCCGAAGAACCAAAACCGATATCCGCATCCACCAGCAGCGGCAGCGAACAAACGTCGGTGATACGGCGAATATCTGTCAACACGTCATCAAGAGTAGAAATACCGAGATCGGGCAGCCCCAGCGACCCTGCCGCCACGCCACCGCCGGAGAGATAAATTGCCTGATATCCGGCACGCTGCGCCAACAGCGCATGGTTGGCGTTAATGGTGCCAACAATCTGCAATGGATTTTCTTTAGACAGTGCAGCGCGAAACGCTTTACCTGGAGAGTGTAGAGACATAGCCCATCCTTTGTTATCAACTTGTTATTTGCGTTGATAAAGACAAGGCAAGGGGTGTGCCACAATTGCCTTAATAAAATTAAATGTTTAATTTCAATTTGTTAGAGATAAAGTCATGAACTAATCCGCAAATATGCGTTTCAGTTAACGTTTCAGGCAATGTTTCACCGCGTTTCATTGCAACAATTATGAAACAAGACTAAACCCAATATTCGGTTTCTTAACTTTGCGGTGCGCTATGGCACATCCACCACGGCTTAATGACGACAAACCGGTTATCTGGACGGTATCTGTAACGCGCCTGTTCGAGCTGTTTCGCGATATCAGCCTCGAGTTTGATCACCTGGCGAACATTACCCCTATTCAGCTTGGCTTTGAAAAAGCAGTGACCTACATCCGCAAGAAACTGGCAAACGAACGCTGTGACGCCATCATCGCGGCTGGCTCTAACGGCGCGTACCTGAAAAGCCGCCTGTCAGTGCCAGTTATTTTGATTAAACCGAGCGGCTACGATGTGTTACAGGCACTGGCAAAAGCCGGAAAACTCACCTCTTCTATCGGCGTTGTCACCTATCAGGAAACCATTCCAGCGCTGGTGGCGTTTCAAAAAACCTTTAATCTGCGCCTCGATCAACGTAGCTACATTACCGAAGAAGACGCGCGCGGGCAGATTAATGAGCTGAAAGCTAACGGCACCGAAGCGGTGGTCGGCGCGGGGCTGATTACCGATCTGGCAGAAGAAGCCGGAATGACTGGAATTTTTATCTATTCCGCCGCCACCGTGCGCCAGGCGTTCAGCGATGCGCTGGATATGACGCGCATGTCGTTACGCCATAACACTCACGATGCTACCCGTAACGCCCTGCGTACTCGTTACGTGCTGGGCGATATGCTCGGTCAATCACCACAGATGGAACAAGTACGGCAGACTATTTTGCTGTATGCCCGCTCCAGTGCAGCGGTGTTGATTGAGGGGGAAACGGGGACGGGTAAAGAGCTGGCGGCCCAGGCGATTCATCGGGAATATTTTGCCCGCCACGATGCGCGACAGGGCAAAAAGTCGCATCCGTTTGTTGCCGTCAACTGCGGGGCGATAGCCGAATCGCTGCTGGAAGCAGAGCTGTTTGGCTATGAGGAAGGGGCGTTTACCGGCTCGCGACGCGGAGGTCGCGCCGGGCTGTTCGAAATTGCCCACGGCGGTACGCTGTTTCTGGATGAGATTGGCGAAATGCCGCTACCTTTGCAGACTCGCCTGTTACGGGTGCTGGAAGAAAAAGAGGTTACTCGCGTCGGCGGGCATCAGCCTGTTCCGGTGGATGTGCGGGTCATTAGCGCCACTCACTGCAATCTGGAAGAAGATATGCGGCAAGGGCAGTTTCGCCGTGATCTGTTTTATCGGCTGAGTATTTTGCGTCTGCAATTGCCACCACTGCGTGAGCGGGTGGCGGATATTCTGCCGCTGGCGGAAAGCTTTTTGAAAGTGTCTCTGGCGGCGCTCTCCGCCCCGTTTTCTGCCGCATTACGCCAGGGATTACAGGCAAGCGAAACCGTGCTGGTGCACTACGACTGGCCAGGTAATATTCGTGAACTGCGCAATATGATGGAGCGACTGGCGCTATTTTTAAGTGTGGAACCGACGCCGGATTTAACGCCGCAGTTTTTGCAGCTGCTACTGCCGGAACTGGCGCGCGAGTCGTCGAAAACTCCCGCTCCACGCTTACTGACACCACAACAGGCACTGGAGAAATTTAATGGCGATAAAACAGCAGCGGCGAATTATTTAGGCATCAGCCGGACGACGTTCTGGCGGCGGCTGAAAAACTGAACTGCCGAATGCAGCGCGAACGCTTTATCCGGCATAAATTTCAATAGATGATCACCGATAAACTTACGCATCGGGGATGTTTACATAGGATTCAGAATTACTTCTTCTTATAAATATTTGCCGTGCCGTGGATCTTATTGTCAGTTTGACCGGAGGTCAGTACCAACACATCAGCCCCTTTTTCATCCGCTTTTTTGATCAAATCCTCTTTCGCATCTGCGGTCGACATTTCATTGCTGGTTGAAATATCACCTATTTTTTCATATTGCGATTCGACTTTTTCAAATTCCGCTTTAGTCATCAATTCAGCGGCATAGACATTGGTAACGGCAAACGCTAACGCACCGACTAACATTTTAGAGATTATTTTCATATTACGGCTCCAGAGTTGTTATCACACTATCACCCACCGACATTATTGGGTTGATTAATAATTAGTTCAGTCAGGGCATAAACGCCAGTAACCGGAAATAAGACACTTTGTGATCTCTCTCGCACCCGATTATTTTTGGTAGAAATATGATGCAGTTAGTTCACTTATTTATGGATGAAATCACTATGGATCCTTTGCATGCCGTTTACCTGACCGTAGGACTGTTCGTGATTACTTTTTTTAATCCGGGAGCCAATCTCTTTGTGGTAGTACAAACCAGCCTGGCTTCCGGTCGACGCGCAGGGGTGCTGACCGGGCTGGGCGTGGCGCTGGGCGATGCATTTTATTCCGGGTTGGGTTTGTTTGGTCTTGCAACGCTAATTACGCAGTGTGAGGAGATTTTTTCGCTTATCAGAATCGTCGGCGGCGCTTATCTCTTATGGTTTGCGTGGTGCAGCATGCGCCGCCAGTCAACACCGCAAATGAGCACACTACAACAACCGATTAGCGCCCCCTGGTATGTCTTTTTTCGCCGCGGATTAATTACCGATCTCTCTAACCCGCAAACCGTTTTATTTTTTATCAGTATTTTCTCAGTAACATTAAATGCCGAAACACCAACATGGGCACGTTTAATGGCCTGGGCGGGGATTGTGCTCGCATCAATTATCTGGCGAGTTTTTCTTAGTCAGGCGTTTTCTTTGCCCGCTGTGCGTCGTGCTTATGGGCGTATGCAACGCGTTGCCAGTCGGGTTATTGGTGCAATTATTGGTGTATTCGCGCTACGCCTGATTTACGAAGGGGTGACGCAGCGGTGAGCAGATAATTTACTCTCTACGTAATCAACCTGATTTGCCGAATCACGGCCATCGGCGATGATAGCCCCCGTAATGCGTGGTCCTTATTTCCGATAAGTTTACTTGAGTCTTTAGCTTCCCATTTCAGCCCACTCTCCCCTGTGTGGGCTTTTTTCATTGGTCTGCCCCATCCTGAATAGCCAAACAATGGCAATGTTCCACTTTGCAGGGATGATAATAAGGGGATCTGATTCAGAAGAGTTTTGAAAAGTTGGACCGCCATCGAGGCCTCGAACCCCGTACCATACAACAATCCTGGTTGTCGTCTGCTCTTCCTGATGAGCTAATGGCGGTTTTTGATATGAGCCTTACAGCATATTTTCTGTCAGGCTTGAGTGCGATGCGTAAGATACAGAAAAGACCCCACACAAACATGATGGAATTATGATTTTTTTCATATGAATGTCAACCCACACATTCACAAAACATCCGCATGAGATCATTTTTTATACACCGCATGGCTGCGAAACCACTACTGGTGCTTTTTTAAGCGAAGTGTCGCCGATCACAACAAAATATAGGCGAAAAAAGAGATGGAATGCCTGTTGGCATACAGATATACAGATGAAATGATTACCTGCATTGCGATTCACTCTCAGGTGGAATAACAATTTGCAGGTGGAACCCTTTCTGAACTAAAGAGTGTAGCGGATTTTAACGTGCTTATTTACAGAATAATATCTGTCACCTAATTCCTGCACTCTATTAGATATCCATTCATTTAATCGCGCATCATCTCTGTATGTTTTTACGTCCAGAACAGAGAGCAATAACATCACCAGTGATTCAGGAAAAACAGGGTAGATATTTTTTAAGTGTAATAATAATCCATGCGCAAGCGCCTGCTTAATGGGCGCGTCTGTCTCCGGAATAGACGACATTTCGCGAAGCCATTTTTCCACATGCATACACTCTTTCCCTTTAGGGAAAATTCTCAGCAAAGGCATATGGTGTTCAAGAAGAATACATTTGCAATCTGTTCGCACTGAATCGATAAACTGCACTAATTTCTTAAGCCCGGTAAAGCGTCCAGCCTGCACGTTTGCTTTAATATCAAGAAACGCATCATCCTGGTCATATACCCAAACTGTCCCTTTTTGATTTTCAAGTATGTGAAAAACAAACTTAACCGGGTGATCAGGGTAATCCATCCAGTCATAAAATCCAGGGAAATCATTAAACTGCACATTTATGGTGAGTGCGTTATCGTCTGACCACTCACAGTCTCGTACGGCAGCCATGAGATGAATGAGTTTGTCGTCATCGACTAAATCATCACGACAATCATAAGGATAATCATAATATTGTTTAATCAAAACCTTGAATATATCGACACAGGAAACCAGGGAGCTTTTGATATCCTCTGGTAACTGATTGTTTTTAACCGTATTAAGTATGCTTTGTTGCGTATATGGCATCAAATTATTGTGCGGAGCTTTTAATGATATCATCGCGATCTCTCTTAAATAAAAATAAACGTCGCAGATAATAAAGCTCTGATTAAACCAGGCACTATCAGAAATCGCTCATAACTAACGTGTGAAGTATTGTGTACTGGAGGGCGTTAATTTAACAATTTAAATTTACGTTATAGGTTTTACTGCTACTTTGATATTATTTCGCTCTCCTTAACTAAAAAGTTAAGTGGAGAGCGAAGTTAATATGTTAAACCACAGGGTATTTATTAATTTTTTCAGTCTGTTAGTGTGCGATTATCGATAACAAAACGATATTTCACATCACCGCGCAGCATTCGCTCATAGGCTTCATTAATTTGATCGGCCCGAATCATCTCTATATCAGCCACGATGCCATGTTCGGCGCAAAAATCGAGCATCTCCTGAGTTTCTGGAATGCCGCCAATCATAGAACCGGCTATCGCACGGCGTTTCATGATCAGGTTGAAAACTTCCGGCGATTTATGCGGTGTCGCAGGCGCACCAACCAGCGTCATGGTGCCATCACGCTTCAGCAAGGTGGTAAAATCGTCGAGATTATGTGGCGCAGCTACTGTATTCAAAATGAAATCGAAACTCTTCAGATGAGCCGCCATCTCATCGGCATTGCGTGAGTTAACAACTTCATCGGCCCCCAGGGCTTTTGCCGCTTCGCGTTTTGCCTCAGAAGTGGTAAATGCCACCACATGTGCCCCCATCGCGTGGGCCAGCTTAATCCCCATATGTCCCAGACCGCCGATGCCGACCACGCCCACTTTTTTACCCGGCCCGGCCTGCCAGTGACGTAGCGGCGAATACGTGGTGATCCCTGCACACAACAAAGGAGCCACCGCCGCCAGCTGCTCTTGCGGGTGACGAATACGCAGAACATATCGCTCATGAACGACGATCTGTTGTGAGTAGCCGCCCAGAGTATGGCCCGGTTCGTCCGGCGTCGGCGAGTTATAGGTGCCGGTCATGTGATCACAGTAGTTTTCCAACCCGTCTTCACACTCTTCGCAATGTTTACAACTGTCGACAATGCAGCCGACACCGACCAGATCGCCCGGCGCATATTTTTCTACCTGATCACCAACGGCTACCACACGCCCCACAATTTCATGACCCGGCACGCAGGGGTAAACCGTCCCCGCCCACTCGGAACGGACCTGGTGGAGATCGGAATGGCAAACGCCACAGTAAGCGATTTCGATTTTGACATCATTCGGTCCCGGTTCACGCCGGGTGATATCCATCGGTTCAAGTGGTTGTTTAGCGGAATATGCACCAACAGCTTTGATCTTCATTGTGTTTACTCCTGATTAGCTATGTGTATTTGGCAACGCCTGATATGTCATCGCGGCAAAACGCGTCCATTGAATATAGCCAATATTTAAACCACCCGATCCAGCCCCAACATGCCGCGAGCCTGAATGAAACAGAGCAGCAACGTTCCCCATAAGGCGAGCGCCTGTAAGTGTGATATTTGCTATCTGTAAAAGACTAAAATCGGCAAAACTGATGATCTTTTCACGTAGACAAATAGTTATCTACACAACGTCAATAAGGGCATATTCCTCAAAGATAATGTCCATTTCTGCCGACACACTCATATTCAGATTGCCCCACTCCCTGGGGCTTAAATCTCTTACTATTCACCGTTGCAGGCGTTTCAAATGCGCATCAACCTGCCACACTCCCCCACACCAGTTGCCCTTTATGGAACGTTGCGGTTCTCGGCGAGATACGCGCCACCGCCTCGGCGGAACAGGAGGCGTCCACCAGCACAAAGCTGGCGTCATCCTGCGCTTTTGGCCATACACGCTCGCCTTTTTCATTCAGCGGCAATACATCGCCAGTGGCTAAAAACAGCGAGCGGGAGAGGTTCTGTTCGTTAGGACGAATATAGAGCTGCGCGTACAGATTGGCTTTTTCCAGCATGTCGCCCAGACCATAAGGCGACCAGTGGTCGATAACGCTGTCAGTGCCAGTCATCACTTTTACGCCTTTGTCGTGCAACTGTTTGAGCGGCATATGCAGCGTGCCAATCGGCACCGTCGAGGCGATAGAAATTTGTTGCACCACCATCCGGTTCGCCAGTTCATCTACCTGTTGCTCGTTGAGCGTTGCCAGCGCAAAGGCGTGACTGATGGTCAGCTTGCCCTTCAGCTGTGGCGTTTTCTCTACCGTTTCAACCATATAATTGATGGCTGCCACGCCTGCCGGAGTGGTTTCGTGCAGGTGAATATCGACGCCTTTGTCGTAGTCCAGCGCAATCTGGAACATGGTGTCGAGGGATTTTTCCATCGCGCCATCAACACTGGTCGGGTCCAGGCCGCCGACGTAATGCGCCCCCGCCTGCATCGCTTCACGCATTAAAGGTTCAGATTTCGACAGCAGCAAACCGTGCTGCGGGAAGGCGACGATTTCACACTCAAAGCCCGCCTGACGTCGCGCCAGCACCGCCTGCAAATTTTGCAGATTTTTCAGGCCGGAAACCGGTTCGATATTGCAGTGGCTGCGGGCAATGGTGGTGCCTTTCGACTGCAATAAATCAATCAGTTTTTCTGCCCGCTCCTGAGTGTACGGTTGCAGTTCCGGCAGCATTTTCTGCTCGAGTTTGATCATGTCCTGGATGGTGGTGCCTGCCGGACGATTGAGCGAGCGCCACGGCCCGCCGTAAAAGGTTTTGTCGAGATGAATATGCATGTCGCGGGTGGTGGGCAGCATCAGCTTACCGCCAGCGTCATAGTGCGGCAGCGTGGCGTCCGGATGCAGCTTGTTCTCGCGCAGGGCGACAATTTTGCCGTCCTGAATCTCCACGGTCTGGCGCGCCGTGCGGGTCTGCACCGCCACGCCATTTTCGTAGTCAAAACCGGTTTCCAGCAGCACGTTATCGAGATAGTAATGCGGGTCAGTGATTTTCATGGTGTTGTTCGCTTCGCAGTTTAGGGTGCCAGCTACCGCCGCATGGGCGAGCGGCACAGAGGTACCAAACAGCGCGGCGGCGGTGACCATCTTACCGCTCTGGCTCAGAAATTCACGGCGGCTATTGCTTTCTTTCATCTTACGTCCTTACGTTTTAATAATATGAGTGCCCGTTTCGCCGCGCAGCGCCGCAGGCAGGCATTCCGGCGTGGTGATAATCACTTCTTTGCCGCCTTGTTCTAAAAATGTCAGGCTGGCGATGATTTTTGGCAACATGCTGCCGGGCGGGAAATGCCCTTCCTGCATATAGCGGGTCATGGTGGCAATATCCACCCGATCGAGCGCCTGCTGCTGCGGTTTGCCAAAGTGGATACAGACTTTTTCGACGCCGGTGGTGATCACCAGAATGTCGGCGTGAATTTCACGGGCCAGCAGCGCGGTAGAGAGATCTTTGTCGATAACCGCGTCCACGCTTTGGTAATCTCCCGCTTCGCTGCGCACCACAGGAATTCCACCGCCGCCCGCGCCAATTACGACAAAGCCTTGTTGGATCAGCGCCTTAATGGCAGGTGCCTCGACAATACGTTTCGGTTCCGGCGAGGCGACCACGCGGCGATAGCCCCGTCCGGCATCTTCAACAAAACGCCAGTCAGGGTTTGCCTTTTGTAATTCGTCACGCTGGCTTTCACTGAAGAATACGCCGATGGGCTTGGTGGGATGAGCGAAACCCGGATCGTTTTTATCCACTTCCACCTGAGTCACCACGGTGACGGCTTTTTTCTCGCTGTGACGCGCCAGTCGGTTGTTCAGCGCCTGCTGGATCAAGTAGCCAATGCCGCCTTGCGTATCTGCCACACAGTTCGCCAGCGGCGTTAAGGGTAGCCCTTCACGCTCGTGGGCAATCTCCGCACGGCGTAAATCCAGCCCGACCTGCGGCCCGTTGCCGTGGGTCAGCACAATGTCGTAATCGGAAGCCAGCATTTCCAGCACCGTATCAGCGACGGCTTTCACCGCCTCCGCCTGATGCTCAATCGACTGGCTGGCGTTATCTTTGATAATGCTGTTGCCACCAATGGCAACGACCACAAGCTCTTTCATGTTGTTATGTCCGCTACAGAGGGTGATGGGGTTATGACCAACGCCAGACTGCCTGATGCGCTACGCTTATCAGGCCTACAATTCTCGCGCCACTCGTAGGCCGGATAAGGCGTTCACGCCGCATCCGGCAATGGTGACAAATGCCTGATGCGCTACGCTTATCAGGCCTACAGATTCTCGCGCCACTCGTAGGCCGGATAAGGCGTCCACGCCGCATCCGGCAGTGGTGGCAAATGCCTGATGCGCTACGCTTATCAGGCCTACAGATTCTTGCGCCATTCGTAGGCCGGATAAGGCGTTCACGCCGCATCCGGCAATGGTGACAAATGCCTGATGCGCTACGCTTATCAGGCCTACAGATTCTTGCGCCATTCGTAGGCCGGATAAGGCGTTCACGCCGCATCCGGCATGAACATGTAGGTCAGACGCCGTAACGTTCGCACCAGCCAAGAATGGCTTTCTCGAAGCAGGCAAAAGGTGGATGCACAATGCCCGCGCCAATCATGCCGACGCCCGCATCTTTATGGGCGATGGCGGTGTTGATCACCGGCAGAATGCCGCTGCTACCCACGCGGGTGATGTCGATTGCCGACGGCACGCCCATAAAACCGAGCAGCGGAATGGTGACGTTGGGGTTTTCACCGAGGGTGATTTCGCGCATCTGACGGGAGAAATCAATAGCTTCTTCCACCGTGCCGCCCACCAGCGCGACGATAGCGGGCGCGGTCGCCATAGCAAATCCGCCAATACCGTAGGTTTCGGTGATGGCGCTGTCGCCGATATCCAGCCCCGAATCTTCCGGCTTATAACCGGCAAACATCGGGCCGATCACCTGCTGCGCCGGGCCGGTAAACCATTGCCCCGGCAGGCCGCTGACCCGCAGGCCGAACTCGACGCCGTTACGCGCCATGGTGGTGACCACGGTGCTGTATTCGATGCCATGCGCCGCATCCATCGCCGCTTTACACATCGCCATCCACGTCGGGCCGGAGAAGTAGTCGCTGCTGGCGACAAACTCAAACACTTCGCGCTGTTGCTCGACGGAATAACCCGCCTGAATAATCCCCGGCGTCAGCGCCTGAATCAGCAGCGTCGTCCCGGCGTTATTGCGGTTATGGCACTCATCGCCCATATGCAGCGCCTGCGCCAGCATTAAGCGCAGATCGATTTCGCCGATAATTTTCATCGCGTCGCGCAGTATTGGTCCCTGCACATCACGCATCCAGTTCAGGCGGTCAATCACGCTCTGGTCGTTAGCGCCCATACGCAAAATCTTCGCCATCTGCTCGCTCATGTTGGTATAAGCGATGTTGCCGTAGGTTTTGTTTTTTACGATGTGCATAAACATCGAGGCCGAGGTAACACCCGCCATCGATCCCACGCAGTCGTGCTCGTGACACGGCGAGAAGGTGATCTCCCCGGAAGCCGCCAGTTCAGCCGCCTCGTCGAGATCTTTCGCCAGTCCTTCGAACACCAGCGCTCCGGTGACCGCGCCTTTCATCGCGCCGCACATTTTTTCCCAGGTGATCGGCGGCCCGGCGTGAAGAATGGTTTTCGCCGTCATGCCCGGCACCACGTTAATCGCCTGATCAAAACCAATCAGCACCGGATGCGACTGGATAATACGCTCCAGCGCCTGCTGGTTAGCGGCGGCGATTTTGTCCGCCAGCGGCGAATCGGCAATGTTATCCAGCGCCTGCACCACCTGCATATTGCCCTGCCCCGGCGGCGTCCAGTCGAGTTGAGTCACTTCTACATGCTGCTTTTTCAGGTCATCGCTAAACATGGCGATGCCGACGTTAATAACGTTCAATGGTTGGCTAAACAGTGACTGGCTCATCAGGCTTCCTCCCCTTTGCAGATAAATTCACGCGCCAGCAATCCGGTATTGGTGCTGCTGCTCGCCAGAATCACTCCGGCATCAAGCAGCATCTGGCTTTGTTGTTCTAACGATGGCGTATCAAGATCGGTACCCAGCACATAGGCGAGAATGATCAACTCGCGTCCTTCGGCAGCGGCGATCGCTTTCGCTTCTTTGATCGCCTCGATGGTGGAGCCGACCGGATCTTCATGCGATCCAAATCCGAGCACAAAATCCATCACGATCACCGCCACTTCTGGATCGCGCGCCTCTTCGATCAAGCGACTGATGCGGTTGGTGGGGTCAATCATTGGATGCGGCTTGCCGTTGGTGAAGTCGTCATCACCAAAGTCGAGGAAGGTGTGTTTGATGCTGCGGTTGATATCTTTCAGGCGGAATTCCGGATCGGGCTGGATATTGCTGTAGACATCGCCATGTTTTTCCATCACCGCGAACATGGTTTCGTCGCACAACGTGCCGCCGCAGAACAGGCCACGAATGTATTTCTGCTGCGGTTGCAGACGCGCACGCACATCCGCAATCAACGGCTGGTTAAGCGTATGCAGGTCGAGATTTTCCTGTTTCACGCCGGAGAGCATCACCGCTTTTAGCGCCGCCTCTTTGCTGCCGCGGGCAAACTGTAGCCCCTGCTCATCCACCGGCGTTTCAACGCGACCGAGGAAGCAGACCACCACCGGCTTGCGGCAGGCACGTGCGCGTTCCAGCACTTTGCGGGCCACCGCAGGCGCGGGAGGTTTTGAAATCAGCGCGATAATTTCAGTTTGCGGATCGTTTTCCAGCATCCCGATGGCGTCGAGCATCATCAGGCCGCCGATTTTCTCGCTCAGGTCGCGCCCGCCGGTGCCGATGAGTTGCGAAACGCCGCCGCCAAATTCATGAATGCGGACGCTCAGCTCCTGGCTGCCGGTGCCGGATGCGCCAACAATACCGATGTTGCCGCGACGCACGGCGTTACCAAAACAGAGCGCCGCGCCGTTGATAATCGCCGTGCCACAGTCTGGCCCCATCATCAGCAGCCCTTTTTCGTGGGCCAGTTGCTTGAGCGCCAGTTCATCTTCAACTGAGACGTTATCGGAAAACAGCATCACGTTGAGATCGTTTTGCAGCGCCTGACGCGCTTCGCGAGCGGCAAACAAACCGTTGACCGAAATCACCGCCAGGTTACTTTCCGGGATATGCTTTTTGGCGCTGGCAATAGTGGCGTAACGCGCCTCGTGCGAGCCGCTTTGCGCTTTGGTGTTGAACAGTTCTTCAATCTCCACCAGCAACTGCTCGTTGTCCGCACCCGATTTACCATTGATGACAATCATCAGGTCACCGTTTTTCGCCTGCTCCAGTTCCGGCGTCAGCAGTCCTAAATTCTTCAGCACGCCTTTGTTCATTTCGGTCGCCATCGCCACAAATGCCTGCTCGACGCCGTCGAGTTTATTTGCACGCGCGGAGATAGACATCAGCGAGACAGAATCAAAATAGGTATTCGGTTTAATGACTATTTTAACTGACATAATTCCCTCCGTAGGTTTGGCTCAGCGCACAACCATCGGCCATGCCATACAGCATGTCGCAGCCGGAACTGGAGCCAATATGTTTAATTTTTTCTATTGCCTGAGTTGCGTTCCCAGGGATGTCATAAATAATGTTGTGAATAAAGCGATGAATATTTTCCCGGCAGCGTTGTTGTAATGCGGCTTCCAGCGTTATGGCACTTAATAACGTGGTATTATTTCTGCCGCGTTGCAGACCGAGATAAAATTCCTCTTTGTATTTTTCCGCCGGATGTCCGGAAATAAATAAAATAAGTACCAGTCCGGTCAGATAATCATCGGCTGATGGCGTAAGGCCAATCCCTAACCCCATCATACTGGCGACCGCTGAGGCGATATTTTGTTTATCGTTTACGGCCTGAATAACTGCCCGTCGTTTAATATGTAATTCTTTATTTAACGCCTGATAAAACGGATTATCGCCGCGATAATTAAACAGGGTTTCATTTTCCCCCAGGTGCTGATGAATAATGTCGTGCCACTGTTGCCAGGCGATAAGGTGAAAATTCACAGCGGTCATTTGCAAGGTTGGGGACAGCCAACGCCGACAACGACTCATCTCTATATGAAGATGTTGACCAACCGTAATGCCTTGATCGTCAAACTGAACCTTATCACCATGCCGGAAAAGATCATCAAAGTGAGTGAGTGCCAACCGACAACTGTTTGGCGCATTGTCGTACTCTTCACAAAGCAGCGTCAGCAACTGCTGGCGGGCCGGGAGTGCGATATTTACCGCTCTGGCAAAGACCTGTTCAACCTGTCCTTGCCCCCGCTGCGCCAGAAAATCTGCATCCGCAGTTAGCGCCCACACACACCGTTTTTCTGGTGTGTTGATAGCCAGCCTCCCGGGTTATGCGCCTGCGGCAATCAGCAACTGAGCAATCTCTTCAAAGCCCCGTTCCCGCGCCAGTTCCAGCGGCGTTTTGCCATATTTATCCGTCATGTGCGGACTGGCACCGTGTTCCAGCAATAGCTGGACAATCGCCTGCTGTTTAATACCGCCATCATTAAGCACAATCGCTTCCAGTAGCGGCGTCCAGCCTACATGGTTGGTCTGGTTAACGTTAATTTCCGTATGCGCCAAAAGCTCTTTTACAATACTTAAATGGCCTTTTTCACAGGCAGGCGTCAGGCCGACACCGCCAAAACGGGTTACGCAATTAAGATCAGGTTTAGCCGGTAAAATAATTCGTAGTAGCGTTAAATCATCGTTCAGACAGCTAATTAAAAAAGGATTTAAACAGGTATGATCTTGCTTATTAATATCCGCTCCGGCATCAATTAATGCCTGAACGCAAGCATATTGCTGATATAAACTTGCCAGCGTAATTGCCGTTTTCCCCTGACGATCGCAGGTATTAATATCGACACCCAGCGCAAGGCAGGTTTTTACTTTATCGATATCACCCTGTTGTGCAGCCAATAAATAGTCGGCAGGTAGATTTTTTATACTCATTCACATTCCCCTGGTTTTTGTGGCTGTTTTCGATGAATTGAGAATAGCAACGATAATCTGATAAAAGAACCCGCTTAAATTTAATTCGCCGTATTTCGCCTTTTTGTTGAATGATGTTCAACAATCTTTTCGCAGTGTGCGGTAGTGCAATATTTGTTTCTTTGACCCGATACCCTTTCACTCAATCAGGTTTTATTTCTCTATAGTCTGCACATGTAAGAGTAGCTTTCGTCCATGTCTAACCAGAGGGGAACAAGATGAACGGACTCACGGCAACGGGTGTCACCGTCGGTATTTGTGCAGGGCTTTGGCAGTTAGTGTCTTCACATGTCGGGCTCTCTCAGGGATGGGAATTATTAGGAACCATTGGCTTCGTCGCCTTTTGCAGTTTTTATGCCGCAGGCGGCGGTAAATCGGGGTTTATCAGAAGTCTGGCGGTTAATTATTCCGGGATGGTGTGGGCGTTTTTCGCCGCGCTGGCTGCCGGTTGGCTGGCCTCGGTGAGTGGGATTTCCGGGTTCTGGGCGAGCGTGATTACTACCGTGCCTTTCTCTGCAGTAGTGGTCTGGCAAGGGCGTTTCTGGTTACTGTCTTTTATTCCCGGAGGCTTTCTCGGCATGACGCTATTTTTTGCCAGCGGGATGAACTGGACGGTGACATTACTGGGTTTTCTGGCGGGTAACTGCGTGGGGATAATTTCAGAATATGGTGGACAAAAATTAAGCGAAGCGACGACTAAACGCGACGGGTATTAAAAGTTATTCAAAAATGATTATCTATCTTTAACCGATACCTCTACAGTCATAGCTGGAGAAATTCATAGTAGATAATGGCGAGAATGGTTTAATGAACTCAATTTTTACCGAAGAGAATCTGTTGGCATTTACTACCGCTGCGCGTTTTGGCAGCTTCAGTAAAGCCGCAGACGAGTTGGGTTTAACCACTTCCGCCATTAGCTACACCATCAAGCGTATGGAGACGGGGCTGGATGTGGTGCTGTTCACTCGCAACACCCGCAGCATTGAGTTAACCGAGTCCGGGCGTTATTTTTTCCGCAAAGCTACCGACCTGCTGAATGATTTTCACGCCATCAAACGCAGTATCGATACTATTTCGCAGGGCATAGAAGCACGGGTGCGCATTTGTATTAATCAGCTGCTTTATACGCCCAAACACACCGCGCGCTTATTACAGGTGCTGAAAAAGCAGTTTCCTACCTGCCAGATTACCGTGACGACCGAAGTGTATAACGGCGTCTGGGATGCGATTATTAATAATCAGGCCAATATCGCCATCGGCGCACCCGATACACTACTGGACGGCGGCGGTATTGATTACACTGAAATTGGCGCGATTCGCTGGGCTTTTGCTATCGCCCCGGATCACCCGTTAGCCTTTATGCCGGAACCCATCGCCGAAAGCCAACTGCGTCTCTACCCTAATATTATGGTGGAGGACACCGCGCATACGATTAATAAAAAAGTGGGCTGGTTGCTGCACGGGCAGGAGTCAATTCTGGTGCCAGATTTCAACACCAAATGTCAGTGCCAGATTTTAGGTGAAGGGATTGGTTTTTTGCCGGATTACATGGTCCGTGAGGCGATGACGCAATCCCTGCTGGTTACCCGACAAATCCATAATCCGCGCCAGGATTCGCGCATGTTACTGGCGACTCAGCATTCTGCTACGGGTCAGGTGACGCAGTGGATTAAAAAACAATTTGCGCCAAATGGCATATTAACGGGGATCTATCAGGATTTACTGCATCGGGAGAATTAATCGCTGCCAACCTCCCGATGCGCTGTGAATAGCGGTTTACATCAACCACCTGCTTTCATTACCCATTCAGAGATAAATTTATTACCCGGAACTGGCGGGGAGTACAAATAGCCCTGCAAAAAGTGAACGCCTTTACCGATCATTAAATCCGCCTGCTCCTGGGTTTCTACCCCTTCCGCTACGATACTCAGACCAGGCTTACGCGCCAGTTCGACAATATTGTCCACAATATGACCGGAGATTTCGTCGACACTCGCCATTTGCACAAACGACTTGTCAATTTTAATAAAATCGACCGGAAACGCCTGCAGATAACGATAGGTCGCATAACCCGTACCAAAGTCATCCAGCGCAAAGGTAATGTTGTGCTGATGAAGGCTGTCAAATATCGCTCTGGCTTCTGGCGTTACCGGAATAGGGTTACGTTCCGTTAGCTCGAGAACCAGTTTGATTTTATCGTTTCCTAATTTCTTGACCAGGTTCAGGCATTCTTTTTCAAATCCCGCGGCCAAAAAACAACCCGCCGAGACGTTGATACCAATATGGAAATTATCCGGCAGCAAATGTTTTACCGGCATCAGAATATCCGCAGTCTGTTTCATCAGTTGGCGGGTCATTATGACAATAAGACCGGATGACTCCGCCAGAGGAATAAACTGATCCGGTGGGATAATTCCCGTTTGTGGATGTTCCCAGCGGACAAGCACCTCACAGCCCGTCAGTACCCCAGTCTGCGCGCAGAAAACCGGTTGGATCCACGGTTTGAATTCGTGGTTTTCCAACGCCAGACTGATGGCTTCAGGCGTGACGATATGGTGATAGTGATTATCATTAATATATCTGTGACTATTACTCCCCGTGGCGGATATGATCTCCGGATTGTACTGAAAGAAAATATCGCGCCAGAAAGTAATATCGCTCTGAATCCCCAGTTTCTCAAAGAGCTGTTTCTTTTGATGTGAAATTGTCTTTGCACTGCGATTTCTGTACTGTGATATTTCTGTTACTGACATTCCCTGCATCAGCAGCTTGAGTAGCAGTCGTTCTTTCTCGGATACGCTACCAGGCAATGACAAATGAACCGTTGTACCGAACTCTTGCAGAAAAACACGAAAATCACATGAATTCATGAACACACCTTTATCTTTTATCGCTGTTCAGTATGAGTGATTACCTGTCGATTCCTGAGCACACATAAGGGGTAACCATAAACATCAGCGATGCCATACGTATAACATCCCACATCACTATCAATAAGATTATCTTTACCTCTGATGCTCGCTCAAAAACAGTTACGCTAAATACCTTAAAAAGGTAATCACAAGTCAAACTCAGGAGATAATCACGCAAGAATGCAATATTAAAATTCAGATACTCATTTTTGGTAATAAAGAAGTAGTTGGACTATTTCAATATTTATAATTTCCCACTACGTACTGGCATCCATTCATGAGCAAAGGCGCATTATATGAATTTAACAATCCAGATCAACTGAAAATATCTCTCTCTCATAAACACATAGCGTCAACATTCAATGACATAATGAGTAAAGATGTTGGTTATGCATACATATCATTACGCTATGCCTGTCCTTTAAAAACCCACCAATTAAGGCTGAATCCATTCATCAAATGATAACTAATATTATAGCAGTGACAATAAAAACAATATTTAAAACAATCAATAAAATATCAGACACAGACAATTAAACCTTAAACAACAAACGGTTACATTGATTTTAGTTGATTTGCGCTACGCGTTCCCCATGAATAAAGCGTCATTTCAAATTAGCACCAATATTTACATTAAATAAGACTAAGCTTATTGAACATTCACAACAGTCCAAATGTAGGTTTTGGGCTTCAATAGTTCTTTTCTTTTTTATTATCTGTTGCCTGGCAATCATCAATCGATACTAAGGGCTTAACCGTACAGATATAACGTATCAAGAGGTAAGAGAAACCGCGCCATATGCAGACATGGCGCGGTTTTATGCAATAACAATCACGCGTCCGGGAACATCACGCTATGGCCCGGTGCTTCACGATGGAGATGGATAAAGTTAAGGTGCCGCTCGTACTGGTCGAGAATATCGGTGATCACCTGCTCTTTGCTGTAGTCCATCAGGTCGTTGCCCTGGCTGCCTTCTAACAGGAAAGTTTCCAGCCGGTAGTAAGTCGATTTACCGCTGCGTGCGCGGTAGGTAAAGCCCGGCACCGAATATTGCTGCGGCCAAATCTGATAGACAAAGTTTTGCTCTTCGCCCATATGCACCAACAAATCCAGATGCCCCAACTGTTGTCCCTCTTCCGGCGGCAGGCTTTTTAGCTCCACGTACGCGCCGCGCAACCGCAGCTCCTGCGCCACTTCTTCCATTGCCGGGTAACAGACCGTCTCCATCATCTGTTTAGTGTAACGCGTGCCCGGATAATTCATCAGGCGCGAGAGACGTTTTTTCCAGCTCAGGCGATCCTGAAGCCCCAGCGGTCGCGGTGCGGTATCGCGGTTGGCACTTTCACGGCGGTAATCTTCTACCTTCAGAGATTTATACAACCCCGCCATCACGAAGAAGATCACAAAGCTGAACGGCAGCCCCATAATCACCGTGGTGTTTTGCAGCGCGGATATCCCGTTGGTCATCAGCATGCCGAGCGTCAGCAGGCCAATCGCCACCGACCAGAAGACGCGCAGCCAGCCGGGGGCGTCGCTGTTGATATCTTTAAGCTGCGAGGTGAAATTCCCCAGCACCAGCGCCCCGGAGTCCGCTGAGGTCACATAAAACAGCAGGCCAGTAATGGTGGCGACGGAGGCGCTAAAGGTAAACGCCGGATACTGCGCCAGCAGGCTGTAGAAGCCGCGCTCCGGATGGACCATCGCTTCCTCGGCAAATGCCGCGCCGCCGTGGATGATTTCATACAGCGCGCTATTGCCGAACACCGAGAGCCATAACAGCGTGAAGGTAAACGGAATAATCAACGTGCCCAGCACGAACTGGCGAATGGTACGCCCACGCGAGATACGCGCCAGGAACAAGCCGACAAACGGCGACCATGCCACCCACCATGCCCAGAAGAAGAGCGTCCAGTTATTCATCCACTCAACTGGACGGTCGAAGGCAAAACTGTTGAGCGTCATGCCCATAAAGCGATTCACATAGTCGCCAACATTCAGCACCAGTGCATTAAGCAGGAACGAAGTGTCGCCCATAAACAACACGAACAGGATCAATCCCAGCGCCAGCGCGACATTAAGCTCCGATAACACGCGAATGCCCTTATCGACACCGGATGTCACCGAGATAGTGGCGATGATCACCGACAAGGCGATCAGTGCCGCTTTTGCCGCCATCGAATCGGGAATATCAAACAGTACGCTCAAGCCATAGTTAAGCTGCACCACACCGATACCGAGCGTAGTGGCAATACCGAAGATAGTGCCGATCACCGCTGCAATATCCACTGAGTGACCTATCGGCCCGTTAATCCGTTTACCGAAGATCGGGTACAGCGCCGAGCGGATGGTGAGCGGCAAATTATAACGATAGCTAAAGTATCCGAGCGCCATGCCCATCAGCGCATACATCGACCAGCCGGTTAAGCCGTAGTGAAACAGCGTCCAGACCATCGCCTGACGCGCGGCCTCAATCGTCTGTCCCGCGCCTTCCGGCGGCTGCATATACTGCGTTACCGGTTCGGCTACGGAGAAGAACATCAGGTCGATACCGATCCCGGCAGCAAACAGCATCGCCGCCCAACTCAGCAGGCTGAATTCCGGTTTGGATTGTTCTGGCCCGAGCTTCACCGAACCAAAACGCGAACAAGCGATACAGACCACAAAGACAATATAGAGCGTTGCCGCCAGCAGATAGTACCAACCGAAGGTTTTAGAAACCCAGTCCAGCGTGCGGCCAATCCACAGGGCCGAGAAGTCGCGAAACAGGATCGTTGTCAGGGAAAACAACAAAATCAGTCCGGCGGAGGTGTAAAACACCACCGGATTGATTTTGTCCTTTTCCCTGCTGTGTGAAAGGTCTGTCATCCAGTATCCCCACTGTTATTGTTACTATTTAAAATCAAATTCGTAACAATTAAGACACATTTTATATTGAACGTCCAATCAATAACCGCTTTAATAGATAAACACCGCTGATGAATGGAGTGGCGAAAATGCCCAAATTGGGGATGCAGTCGATCCGGCGCAGACAACTGATCGACGCCACACTGGAAGCAATAAATGAAGTGGGCATGCACGATGCAACGATCGCGCAGATCGCCCGCCGTGCAGGCGTTTCTACGGGGATCATCAGCCACTATTTCAGGGACAAAAATGGTCTGCTGGAAGCAACCATGCGCGATATCACCAGTCAGCTGCGTGACGCGGTTTTGAATCGATTACATGCACTTCCGCAGGGCAGTGCAGAGCAGCGATTACAGGCGATTGTTGGCGGAAACTTCGATGAAACGCAGGTGAGCAGTGCGGCGATGAAAGCCTGGCTGGCGTTCTGGGCCAGCAGTATGCATCAGCCGATGCTCTATCGTTTACAGCAGGTCAGCAGCCGCCGCTTGCTGTCGAATCTGGTGAGCGAGTTTCGTCGCGAATTGCCGCGCGAACAGGCACAGGAAGCGGGCTACGGCCTGGCCGCGCTGATTGATGGATTATGGCTGCGCACGGCTCTGAGCGGCAAACCGCTGGATAAAACCCGCGCTAATTCCCTGACCCGCCACTTTATCACTCAGCATCTACCCACCGATTAACCGAGGAGACGTGATGTCCCGAATGGCAGAACAGCAGCTTTATATACATGGTGGTTATACCTCCGCCACCAGCGGTCGCACCTTCGAGACCATTAACCCGGCCAACGGTAACGTGCTGGCGACCGTGCAGGCCGCCGGGCGCGAGGATGTCGATCGCGCCGTGAAAAGCGCCCAGCAGGGGCAAAAAATCTGGGCGTCGATGACCGCCATGGAGCGCTCGCGTATTCTGCGTCGGGCCGTTGATATTCTGCGTGAACGCAATGACGAACTCGCAAAACTGGAAACCCTCGACACCGGAAAAGCATATTCGGAAACCTCAACCGTCGATATCGTTACCGGTGCGGACGTGCTGGAGTACTACGCCGGGCTGATCCCGGCGCTGGAAGGCAGCCAGATCCCGTTGCGTGAAACGTCCTTTGTGTATACCCGCCGCGAACCGCTGGGCGTAGTGGCAGGGATTGGCGCATGGAACTACCCGATCCAGATTGCCCTGTGGAAATCCGCCCCGGCGCTGACGGCAGGCAACGCAATGATTTTCAAACCGAGCGAAGTTACCCCGCTTACCGCGTTAAAGCTGGCTGAAATTTACAGCGAAGCGGGCCTGCCGGACGGCGTATTTAACGTGTTGCCGGGCGTGGGCGCGGAGACCGGGCAATATCTGACCGAGCATCCGGGCATTGCCAAAGTGTCATTTACCGGCGGTGTCGCCAGCGGCAAAAAAGTGATGGCTAACTCGGCGGCCTCTTCCCTGAAAGAAGTGACCATGGAACTGGGCGGTAAATCACCGCTGATCGTTTTCGATGATGCGGATCTCGATCTCGCCGCCGATATCGCCATGATGGCAAACTTCTTCAGCTCCGGTCAGGTGTGTACCAATGGCACCCGCGTCTTCGTTCCGGCGAAATGCAAAGCCGCATTTGAGCAGAAAATTCTGGCGCGCGTTGAGCGCATTCGCGCGGGCGACGTTTTCGATCCGCAAACTAACTTCGGCCCGCTGGTCAGCTTCCCGCATCGCGATAACGTGCTGCGCTATATCGCCAAAGGCAAAGAGGAAGGCGCGCGCGTACTGTGCGGCGGCGATGTACTGAAAGGCGATGGCTTCGATAACGGCGCATGGGTTGCACCGACAGTGTTCACCGATTGCAGCGACGATATGACCATCGTGCGTGAAGAGATCTTCGGGCCAGTGATGTCCATTCTGACCTACGAGTCGGAAGACGAAGTCATTCGCCGCGCTAACGATACCGACTACGGCCTGGCGGCGGGCATCGTGACAGCGGACCTGAACCGCGCGCATCGCGTCATTCATCAGCTGGAAGCGGGTATTTGCTGGATCAACACCTGGGGCGAATCCCCGGCAGAGATGCCCGTTGGCGGCTACAAACACTCCGGCATTGGTCGCGAGAACGGCGTGATGACGCTCCAGAGTTACACCCAGGTGAAGTCCATCCAGGTTGAGATGGCTAAATTCCAGTCCATATTCTAACCAGGAGGTTTATTTGCAATTTGACTACATCATTATTGGTGCCGGCTCAGCCGGCAACGTTCTCGCTACCCGTCTGACTGAAGATCCGAATACCTCCGTGCTGCTGCTTGAAGCGGGCGGCCCGGACTATCGCTTTGACTTCCGCACCCAGATGCCCGCTGCCCTGGCATTCCCGCTACAGGGTAAACGCTACAACTGGGCCTATGAAACGGAACCTGAACCGTTTATGAATAACCGCCGCATGGAGTGCGGACGCGGTAAAGGTCTGGGTGGATCGTCGCTGATCAACGGCATGTGCTACATCCGTGGCAATGCGCTGGATCTCGATAACTGGGCGCAAGAACCCGGTCTGGAGAACTGGAGCTACCTCGACTGCCTGCCCTACTACCGCAAGGCCGAGACTCGCGATATGGGTGAAAACGACTATCACGGCGGTGATGGCCCGGTGAGCGTCACTACCTCCAAACCCGGCGTCAATCCGCTGTTTGAAGCGATGATTGAAGCGGGCGTGCAGGCGGGCTACCCGCGCACGGACGATCTCAACGGTTATCAGCAGGAAGGTTTTGGTCCGATGGATCGCACCGTCACGCCGCAGGGCCGTCGCGCCAGCACCGCGCGTGGCTATCTCGATCAGGCCAAATCGCGTCCTAACCTGACCATTCGTACTCACGCTATGACCGATCACATCATTTTTGACGGCAAACGCGCGGTGGGCGTCGAATGGCTGGAAGGCGACAGCACCATCCCAACCCGCGCAACGGCCAACAAAGAAGTGCTGTTATGTGCAGGCGCGATTGCCTCACCGCAGATCCTGCAACGCTCCGGCGTCGGCAACGCTGAACTGCTGGCGGAGTTTGATATTCCGCTGGTGCATGAATTACCCGGCGTCGGCGAAAATCTTCAGGATCATCTGGAGATGTATCTGCAATATGAGTGCAAAGAACCGGTTTCCCTCTACCCTGCCCTGCAGTGGTGGAACCAGCCGAAAATCGGTGCGGAGTGGCTGTTTGGCGGCACTGGCGTTGGTGCCAGCAACCACTTTGAAGCAGGTGGATTTATTCGCAGCCGTGAGGAATTTGCGTGGCCGAATATTCAGTACCATTTCCTGCCAGTAGCGATTAACTATAACGGCTCGAATGCAGTGAAAGAGCACGGTTTCCAGTGCCACGTCGGCTCAATGCGCTCGCCAAGCCGTGGGCATGTGCGGATTAAATCCCGCGACCCGCACCAGCATCCGGCGATTCTGTTTAACTACATGTCGCACGAGCAGGACTGGCAGGAGTTCCGCGACGCAATTCGCATCACCCGCGAGATCATGCATCAACCCGCGCTGGATCAGTATCGTGGCCGCGAAATCAGCCCCGGTGTCGAATGCCAGACGGATGAACAGCTCGATGAGTTCGTGCGTAACCACGCCGAAACCGCCTTCCATCCGTGCGGTACCTGCAAAATGGGTTACGACGAGATGTCCGTGGTTGACGGCGAAGGCCGCGTACACGGGTTAGAAGGCCTGCGTGTGGTGGATGCGTCGATTATGCCGCAGATTATCACCGGGAATTTGAACGCCACGACAATTATGATTGGCGAGAAAATAGCGGATATGATTCGTGGACAGGAAGCGCTGCCGAGGAGCACGGCGGGATATTTTGTGGCAAATGGGATGCCGGTGAGAGCGAAAAAATGAGTCGTGATGTGAACTAACGCAGGAACCGATCAGATTGAGAGTTACCGTTCCAGAGAGGGGGACCGAATCCTTATATAAACACTGAGGTAACTCTCATGCTTCATATCCAGTATTCATGATGCGGGCTTTTTGCTGATATTTAACCCGAACATTCCTGATACAGACTATTAATACAACCTTATCTGCGACAGATTTTATTCTCTGGATATATTATGCGTGAACAAATCAAACAGGATATCGATCTGATTGAGATTTTATTTTATCTGAAGAAAAAGATTCGTGTTATCCTTTTTATTATGGCTATATGTATGGCTATGGTGCTGTTGTTTCTGTATATCAATAAAGACAATATAAAAGTGATTTACAGCCTAAAAATAAACCAGACAACGCCAGGTATACTTGTTAGCTGTGATAGCAATAATAATTTTGCCTGTCAGACTACAATGACTGAAGATGTTATTCAGCGAATTACTACATTTTTTCACACCAGCCCAGATGTCAAGAACAGAGAAATAAGGCTGGAATGGTCAGGAGATAAGAGAGCTTTACCAACTGCTGAAGAGGAAATATCTCGCGTGCAGGCCTCTATTATCAAATGGTATGCGTCAGAATATCATAATGGCAGGCAAGTTCTCGATGAGATACAAACGCCTTCAGCAATTAACAGTGAGCTTTATACAAAAATGATATACCTGACCAGGAACTGGTCATTGTATCCGAACGGTGATGGCTGTGTAACTATAAGCTCACCAGAAATAAAAAATAAATACCCTGCTGCCATTTGCCTGGCTCTGGGATTTTTTCTAAGCATTGTAATTTCTGTAATGTTTTGCCTTGTCAAAAAAATGGTAGATGAATACCAACAAAACTCTGGGCAGTAATAAACAACATTTTGATAGAGAGTGCCTGTATAAAGCTGAAGTGACAATGACCGGGAAGGGAACCCGTTTTCAGGAATGGATGCCTGTCTTTTTCACTGTAAATATCCTGGCATTGGTAATACCAGGATATTTACAGAAGAGCAGCATAACCATGACGGAACGGGGTTAAGTCAGGTTGTCCTAAACGCTATTTTCAACCTCGTATGCCTTCTTCAGGTTTATGTCCAGACTTCATATCTCTCTCAACAATCCTCAATAATCAGATACACCGCTTTCACCGGGCCATGAACTCCGACGACTTTGATAAGCTCAATATCCGCCGTTGAACTGGGGCCGCTAATGATGTTAATGCAGGAAGGCATTCGTTCACCGGCCTGCGCTTTCTGATGCAATTTTTCTGCGAGTTGCGCTACACGCGGCAGGATAGTGCTTTTACGCAGGATAAAAAGAGAATATTCCGGGAGCAGGCTCAATGAACGCCCGCGCTCGGCGGCGGAAAAAAGAACCACGCCTCCCGATTCGGTTAAACCATATTCAGCATACACAACACCCACTTTAGCCTGCTCTGCCTGCGAGATATTCTCGGCACCTTTCGCCGGATCCCAAACAACGGCATTGCATTCCTGCTGCAAACGTTCGCTAATCCCCAATTCCTCCAGCCTCGTGTCACCGCTAATCACGACCGACTGATCTCCCAGCTCTTTACACAGTCGTATTGCAGCTTCTGCCGCCTTCGCCTCGCTGGTCAGTTCACAGCGCGTCAACATAACATCGCTGGCAAACTGAATAAACGCGTCACAGCGCTGCTGTTGGTTAAGTTCGGTAAGCCGCTCGTTAGCATAGTTGTTAAGCGGCGCATCTTCTGCTTGCGGTTCAAATCGCAGCGGGCGACCCAGTGCCTGAGCAACGTTATTCAAAAATTCGCCTCGATTATCCATTCTTTTTCTCCTGCGCCTGATGTTTCTTAAACCAACTACGGAAACTCTCTCCGTCAGCTTCAGGAAGATCGCGTGCTTCCATCCAGTCGCTAATCGCGCCAAATTTGAGTGGTGTTTTGCCGCCATTGATAAACCAGCTTGCCGCATGAGCGCCGGCCATCATCCCGACTTTCCACAATCCTGGATGACTATTGGCATAAGCGAACATTTTTATCGCCCGTTGCTCTGCTTTTGCGGTGATCCCTTTTTCAGCCATCACCCGACGATGACGCAAAATCAGTTTTGACAGCGGAATACGCACCGGACACACGCTGTCACAAGCAGTGCATAAAGAGCAGGCGTAGGGTAAATCTTTAAAATCTTTATAGCCGCCAAGTAGCGGAGAAATCACCGCACCAATTGGCCCTGGATAAATAGAGCCATATCCATGACCGCCAATATGGCGATATGCCGGACAAGTATTCATACAAGCCCCGCAGCGAATACAGCGCAGCACATCCCGAAATTCAGAGGCCAGCACCTCAGAACGCCCGTTATCGACAATAACCAGATGAAACTCTTCAGGACCATCAACGTGCCCCGCTTCGCGCGGTCCTGTCAGCCAGGTGTTGTATCCCGTCAAACGTGCACCAACGGCACTGCGCGCCAGCATGGCGATCAATACATCTACCTCGGCAAACGTGGGGGCAATACGCTCCATTCCCATCACTGCAATATGCGTTTTAGGCAGCGTGGTACACATTCGCGCATTACCTTCATTGGTCACCAGGCATACCGAACCTGTCTCTGCCACCGCGAAATTACAGCCGGTAATACCTATTTCAGCACTGAGGAAATCTTCGCGGATTTTTTGCCGGATGAATAAGGTCATCGCTTCAGGCGTTTCCGGCCCCTCATAGCCCAGACGTTCGTGTAGCACTCGACGGATCTGATGGCGATCTTTATGAATTGCCGGGACCACAACATGAGATGGCGGATCTTGATCCAGCTGGAGAATATATTCACCCAGATCGGTTTCAATCACCTGAATGCCAGCATCCTGCAACACATGATTGACACCAATCTCTTCGGTCACCATCGATTTAGATTTCACCACCTTCCGGGCATTTTTGCGTTGGGCAACCTGTAAAATGTAGCGGGTAGCGTCTTCTTTGGTTCTTGCAAAATAGACGTGACCGCCGTTTTGCGTCACTTTTTCTGAGAGCTGGTACAGATAAGCGTCGAGATTACTCAGAACATGATCACGTATCTGGGCGGCCCGATCGCGCCACTCCTCCCAGTGCCCCAATTCATCGACCATTTTTTGCCGATTTGCCCCAATACGCTGCTGCGCGTTTGCCACCGCTTTGCGCATGATCGGATCTTCAATTTGCTGACGGATGCGTGTCTTAAAATCTGTATTACTGGTTTTGATCGACATCTTTATATCCTCAGCGGCTCATCAACACTTCAGCAATATGCATCACTTTGACTTTCTGCCCTTCCCGTTGTAATCGCCCACTGATGTTCAGCAGGCAACTCACGTCAGCACCAATTAAATACTCAGGGCGGACTTCCATCAGGTGCACAACCTTTTCTTTCACCATCTCGCCGGATATTTCGGCCATTTTGACCGAGAACGTGCCGCCAAATCCGCAGCAGGTATCCTGTTCAGCAAAGGTCAACAGCTCCAGTCCACGCACATTTTTCAGCAGCGTAAGTGGCTCGTCCTTCACTCCCAGCTTACGGGCCAGGCTACAAGATGGGTGATACACAGCTCTCCCTTGCAAACTGGCACCTACATCGACTACCCCTAATTTATTAACAATAAAAGAGGTGAGATCCTGCATACGCGCGGCAACCTTTTCGGCACGTGATGCCCATTCAGGTTCATCCGCCAGATACGTCGGGTAACTTTTTACGGCATAGGTGCAAGAGCCAGCCGGTGAAATAATGGGATCGTCGTTATCCTCCAGTGCGGCGATCAGATTTTTCATCCCTGGAATCGCTTCTTTGATATAACCGCTATTGATCGCAGGCTGACCGCAGCATCCCTGTTTCTCCGGGAAATTTACGCGACAGCCGAGTTTTTCCAGTAGCAGCACGGAGTCTCGTGCCATTCTTGATTTCAGGGCGTCACCAATACAGGTGACAAAGAAATTGACATTCACAACTAAGGTGATGCTGCCAACTTACTGATTTAGTGTATGATGGTGTTTTTGAGGTGCTCCAGTGGCTTCTGTTTCTATCAGCTGTCCCTCCTGTTCAGCTACTGACGGGGTGGTGCGTAACGGCAAAAGCACCGCCGGACATCAGCGCTATCTCTGCTCTCACTGCCGTAAAACATGGCAACTGCAGTTCACTTACACCGCTTCTCAACCCGGTACGCACCAGAAAATCATTGATATGGCCATGAATGGCGTTGGATGCCGGGCAACAGCCCGCATTATGGGCGTTGGCCTCAACACGATTTTACGTCACTTAAAAAACTCAGGCCGCAGTCGGTAACCTCGCGCATACAGCCGGGCAGTGACGTCATCGTCTGCGCGGAAATGGACGAACAGTGGGGCTATGTCGGGGCTAAATCGCGCCAGCGCTGGCTGTTTTACGCGTATGACAGGCTCCGGAAGACGGTTGTTGCGCACGTATTCGGTGAACGCACTATGGCGACGCTGGGGCGTCTTATGAGCCTGCTGTCACCCTTTGACGTGGTGATATGGATGACGGATGGCTGGCCGCTGTATGAATCCCGCCTGAAGGGAAAGCTGCACGTAATCAGCAAGCGATATACGCAGCGAATTGAGCGGCATAACCTGAATCTGAGGCAGCACCTGGCACGGCTGGGACGGAAGTCGCTGTCGTTCTCAAAATCGGTGGAGCTGCATGACAAAGTCATCGGGCATTATCTGAACATAAAACACTATCAATAAGTTGGAGTCATTACCGGGCCAAATCGATAAATCGCTCGATGAAGCCTCACTCAGCCTGCGCGCCGGTTCCCTGCGTACCATTACGCACATCCTGCTGCCGCTGCTGCGCCCGGCGATCCTCTCGGCGCTGATTTACAGCTTTGTGCGCGCCATTACCACCGTCAGCGCCATTGTGTTCCTCGTCACGCCGGATACCCGCATAGCGACGGCTTACATCCTCAACCGCGTGGAAGATGGCGAATACGGTGTAGCGATTGCCTACGGTTCCATTCTGATCGTGGTGATGCTGGCGATTATTTTCATCTTTGACTGGCTGATCGGTGAATCACGTACCTCCCGTTCAAAAGCCAAAAACCAGGCGTAATGGAGCGCACTATGACTCAGAAAAATTTCGTTGAACTGCGCAACGTCACTAAACGATTTGGCAGTAATACGGTAATCGACAATATCAACCTCACCATCCCGCAGGGGCAAATGGTGACGCTGCTCGGCCCGTCCGGCTGCGGCAAAACCACTATTTTGCGCCTGGTTGCCGGGCTGGAAAAACCGAGCGAAGGGCAAATTTTCATTGATGGCGAAGACGTCACCCATCGCTCTATTCAGCAGCGCGATATCTGTATGGTGTTTCAGTCCTATGCCCTGTTCCCGCATATGTCGCTGGGAGAGAATGTCGGTTATGGCCTGAAAATGCTCGGCGTACCGCGCGCAGAGCTGAAAGCCCGCGTCAAAGAGGCGTTGGCGATGGTGGATCTGGAAGGATTCGAAGACCGCTTTGTCGATCAGATCTCCGGCGGGCAGCAGCAGCGCGTGGCGCTGGCCCGCGCGCTGATCCTCAAGCCGAAAGTGCTACTGTTTGATGAGCCGTTGAGTAACCTCGACGCCAACCTGCGTCGCAGCATGCGCGACAAGATCCGCGAGTTGCAAAAGCAGTTTGATATCACCTCGCTGTACGTCACCCACGATCAGAGCGAAGCCTTTGCGGTTTCTGATACTGTGCTGGTGATGAACAAGGGACACATCATGCAGATCGGCTCACCGCAGGATCTTTACCGCCAGCCCGCCTCCCGCTTTATGGCGAGCTTTATGGGCGATGCCAACCTGTTCCCGGCAACCTTCAGCGACGGATACGTTGATATCTACGGCTATCATCTGCCGCGCCCGCTGCACTTTGGTACACAGGGTGAAGGGATGGTCGGTGTGCGCCCGGAAGCGATCACGCTCAGCGATCGCGGCGAAGAGAGCCAGCGCTGCGTGATCCGCCATGTCGCCTATATGGGGCCGCAGTATGAAGTGACGGTGGAATGGCACGGGCAGGAGATATTATTGCAGGTCAACGCTACGCGTCTGCAACCGGACGTCGGCGAGCAGTATTATCTTGAAATCCATCCGTACGGCATGTTTGTTCTGGCGGATGCGGCATAACGTTTTGTGGTTTTGTAGGCCGGATAAGGCGCTTGTGCCGCCATCCGGCAATGCCTGATGCGCTGCGCTTATCAGGCCTACAATGAACGATGTAGACCCGATAAACCCTCAGCTTCGCGCTTTTAACGCGGCGATATCCGCAGGCGTGGTGCGACAGCACCCGCCAATCAACCGTGCGCCAGCGGCCTGCCACTGCGGCAGATAATCCGCCAGCTGCGCGCAATGTTCACCGTGATGATGCCAGGTTTTGCTCACGGCATCGTAATGCTCGCCCGAGTTCGGATACACCACCAGCGGCAGCACCGTTAAACCGTGTAAATGCTGCAACGCAGCGGTGGTGTTTTCCAGCGCAATACAGTTAATGCCTAGCGCCACCACCTGCGGATAACCCGCCAGCAACGCAACCACGTCACGCAGCGGCGTACCGTCGCTCAGGTGTTCGCTGTCGCGCAGGGTAAATGAGAACCACGCCCGCGCACGCGGATATGCGGTCAACAGCTCGGCCAACGCCTCAATCTCGGAAAAATTCGGCAGGGTTTCGCAGGCCAGCAGATCGGCCCCGGCATCCAGCAAGGCTTCCACGCGCGGGCGATGAAACGCCTGAAATGCCTCAACGCTACAATGATAATCGCCACGGTATTCAGAGCCATCCGCCAGATACGCGCCGTAAGGCCCGACGGATCCCGCCACCAGAAGCGTTCCCGCCTGCGGGTTCTCTGCCAGATACGCTTCACGGGCTTTACGCGCCAGCTCCACGCTTTTGCCAATCAGCGCTTTCGACTGCGCTTCATCCAGACCTCGCGCGGCGAAGCCCGCCGGCGTCGCCTGATAGCTGGCAGTGATCGCGCATTGCGCCCCCGCCCGGTAGTAATCAAGATGCACTTCGCGGATAAGCTCCGGGTTTTCTACCAGCACTTTGGCTGACCACAGGCTGTCGGCTAAGTTACACCCTCGCGCTTCCAGCTCCGTCGCCATCGCGCCATCCAGCAGCAGGATATCCTGTTTATCAAGAAGAGCGCGTAACGGATTATTCTGCGACATGTTCTGGCTCCTGTTTTGCGTTTCGGGGTTGAGTAAGGAAATAAGCACCATAGCACAACGCAACAAACGGTAACCCGCACCACAACGCAATTCTCTGCGCTGGATCGAATGCCAGCCCAACACAGGCCACCAGGCACAGCACAAAACCTAATACTGGCACCAGCGGATACCACGGCGCGCGATAATGTAATTCACTCAATGCCTTACCTTGTTGCAGATGACGGCGACGAAAAACAAAATGCGAGGCGCAGATACTCAGCCACACCGCTACCACCGCAAACCCGGAGATTGCCGACAGCGCAACAAATACCGTGTCCGGGGCCACCACGCTGGAAAACAGCGCCAGCACACCACCGAGCATACTGACCGACAGCGCCGTCAGTGGCACGCCGTTTTTCGTTACTCGCGCAAAACAGGCCGGTAGCGTACGTTCATTCGACAACGACCACAGCATGCGCCCGGAGGCATATAACCCGGAGTTCGCTGCAGAAAGAATAGCCGTCAGGATCACGAAGTTAAAAATATCAGCGGCGTACGGGATCCCTACTTTCTCAAATACCAGCACAAACGGGCTTTTCTCCACGCCCGCCTGCTGCATCGGGATCAGCGCTGCCAGCACAAACACGGTGCCGATAAAGAAAATAATCAGTCGCGCGATGGTAGTACGAATCGCTACCGGGATAACTTTGCGCGGGTTTTCCGTTTCACCGGCGGCAATGCCGATAAGCTCGGTACCCGAAAAAGCAAAGTTCACTGCCACCATAGTCATCAAAATCGGTAAGCCACCGCGCGGGAACCAGCCTTCTGCCGTGATATTACTCAGCCCCGGCGCGGGCGAGCCATCCTGCATCGGAATAAAGCCGAAAATCGCCGCCCCACCGAGGATGATAAAGGCGATGATAGTGACCACTTTGACCAGCGAGAACCAGAACTCCCCTTCGGCAAAAAAGCGCGTGGAGATAACATTCAGACCAAAAATAATCGCGCAGAACACCACGCACCAGACCCATACCGGCACCTGTGGAAACCAGTACTGCATACAGAATCCAGCGGCGGTAAAGCTCGAACCCAGCGCCACGGTCCAGGTCAGCCAGTAAAGCCAGGCCACGGTATACCCGGTAGCCGGACCAAGATAGCGCGCGGCATAAACGTGAAACGCTCCGGTCTCCGGCATCGCGACCGACAGCTCGCCCAGACACTGCATAACCAGCCAGACCACCAGCGCACCAATCAGATAGGCCAGCAGCGTTCCCGCCGCTCCAGTGGTGGAAATGATGTACCCGGTATTGAAGAATAATCCTGTGCCAATCACGCCGCCCAAGGAAAGCATAATCAGGTGACGCGTTTTCATTGTGCGCTTCAGTGGCGCATTTTGTTGTGTTGTTTGCATATAACCTTCTAAACGTATGGACATCTAAACATCCAAAGAAGGTTTGTTATACCGCGTTTGTTAACAGAATGCAAAGTCAACCCTGCACCAGACGCAGATGCCCGCGCCGGGCGCTTAATAGCGGGTGGGGATTAATAATCAGATACAAAAAGGGCCGCCAGCTCATAACGCCTCCGTTGCCATGTTTTATCTAAACTTTGGCACCACAGTTGACTGACGGCGTTAACCCGGAAGTGGGAATCAAATCTCCCCACTCCCACAACCGGATGAATGCTTAAGCACCGCTGGCCGGGATCGGCATCTGTGATTTGCGGCTCATCAGAATAAATACCGCCAGGCCTGCCAGCAAAATGCCCGGCGCAGAAGCCGCCATCACCCCTACCCTTCCGGTACCGAGCGCTAACATTTTCCCTGCCAGCAGCGGACCGCTCATCGCCCCCAGACGCCCGACTGCGACGGCGGTTCCCACGCCTGTGGCGCGGATCTGCGTGCTGTAAAACAGCGGCGCCAGCGCATACAACACACTTTGCCCGCCGGTGGCGAACATCCCCGCCACAAATCCCGCCATTAGCATGCCGCTCAATGACGACACCGTACCCAGCGCCAGCAGTGAAGCCAACATCCCGGTGTAGATCAGCAGCGACATCACCACCGGGCGCAGTTTATCCATTAACGCCCCGAGAATTAACGTGCCGCTGGCCGCGCCAATTTGCAGAGCAAACATTACGCCTGCCGCCTGCGATGGCCGAAAGCCCTGCTCCACCAGCAGCATCGGCAGCCAGTTGATCAGCATATACACCACCAGCAGGGTGAAGAAATAGCACAACCACAGCAGCAGCGTGGCACTCGCCGTCGCTGGCGCAAACAGGGCGCGCAACGGTGCGGCGGCCACCTGCGTTTGTTGGGTATAAACCTGAGATTCCGGCAGCCAGCGCATCAACAGCGGCACCAGCAGCAGCGGGATCACCCCGCCTACCCAGAACACCGTTTGCCAGGCGGAGGCCAGGCCGCTAAACCCGAGCGCTGCCGCCAGCGCCGCGCCAATCGGCACACCGCAGTACATCAGGCTCACCGCCGTACCGCGAAAACGCGGGCCCGCCGCCTCGGAAGTCAGCGCGATCAGATTCGGCAACGCCGCGCCCAGCCCGACGCCGGTCATCAGACGGGCAAACACCAGCGATGAGAAATCCCAGGAAATCGCCGTCGCCAGCGAGAACAGGCCGAACAGCGCCACAGAGGCAATGAGAATACGCTTGCGGCCATAGCGGTCGGCCAGCATGCCGCCCACCAGCGCGCCGGGCAGCAGCCCGAGAATGCCCGCACTGAAGATCCAGCCCATCTGCATTTTATCCAGCGCAAACGCGTGGGCGATACCGACAGCAGCGATACCGGCGGCCTGTAAATCCAGCCCTTCCATCAGGGCAACTAAAAAGCAAAGCCCAACGGTCAACGTCAGGCGGTAAGATGCGGAGGTACGGGTCGTCATAAGATGTCCCTCTGAGGTCACGATGCAGGTGAATCGCGGCTGATACGTTGCCAGCCGCGTAATCATTTTTTATTTGCGGTTGCGCAGGTCCAGCGCTACGTCGACGATCATATCTTCCTGGCCGCCCACCATCCGACGTTTGCCCAGTTCCACCAGAATATCTACTGCGCTCAGGCCATAACGTGCTGCCGCCACTTCGCAATGACGCAGAAAACTGGAGTACACCCCGGCATAGCCCAGCGCCAGCGTTTCACGATCCACCCGCACCGGGCGGTCTTGTAGTGGACGCACTAAATCGTCGGCGGCGTCCATCAGTGCGTAGAGATCGGTTCCGTGCTGCCAACCAAGCTTATCCGCAGCGGCGATAAATACCTCCAATGGTGCGTTGCCCGCGCCTGCGCCCATCCCTGCCAGGCTGGCGTCGACACGGTCACACCCCTCTTCTACTGCGGCAATCGAGTTCGCCACCCCAAGACTCAGGTTGTGATGCGCATGCATTCCGGTTTCTGTTTCAGGCTTCAGCACCGCTTTCAGTGCGCGGAAGCGGGCGCGAATATCGCTCATGTTCATTGCGCCGCCGGAATCGACCACATAAATACAGGTCGCGCCGTAGTTTTCCATCAGCTTCGCCTGCTGTGCCAGGTTCTCCGGTGTGGTCATATGGCTCATCATCAGAAAACCGACGGTATCCATGCCAAGCTCACGCGCATACTGAATATGCTGGGCCGACACATCCGCTTCAGTGCAGTGGGTCGCCACGCGCACTACCCGTGCGCCGGCCTGATATGCATTTTTCAGGTCATGAATAGTGCCGATACCCGGCAGCAACAGCGTGGCAATTTTGGCATGCTTCACCACGTCCGCCGCCGCTTCAATCCACTCCAGGTCGCTGTGTGCACCAAAGCCGTAGTTGAAGCTGGAACCTTGTAAACCGTCGCCGTGGGCCACTTCAATAGAATCAACCCGTGCGTCGTCCAGCGCTTTGGCTATCTGGCGCACATTCTCCAGCGAATATTGATGACGAATAGCGTGCATACCGTCGCGCAGGGTCACGTCAGAGATATAGAGTTTTTTACCGTTCATGCTGCTTCTCCTGCCTGACGAGCGAGGGACTGCGCCATCTTCTCAGCGGTCGCCAGCGCGCTGGAGGTCATAATGTCGAGGTTGCCCGCGTAGGCGGGTAAATAGTGCGCCGCGCCTTCCACTTCCAGATACACCGCGGTTTTCAGCCCAGAGAACTGGCCGATACCCGGCAGATTCACCGGTTTATCTTCCGGGATGACTTCAAACTGGACACGCTGTTTCAGGCGATAGCCCGGCACGTAGGCCTGTACCGCCACCGCCATCTCATTAATCGACGCTTCAACTTCAACCTCAGAGGCCGCTTCGCTCAGCACATACACCGTGTCACGCATCATCAGCGGCGGTTCGGCCGGGTTAAGGACAATAATGGCTTTGCCTTTTGCCGCGCCGCCGACCACTTCAATCGCCTTCGAGGTAGTTTCGGTAAACTCGTCGATATTGGCGCGGGTACCCGGCCCCGCCGATTTACTGGCGATCGAGGCGATAATCTCGGCGTAATGGACTTTTGCCACGCGAGAAACTGCCGCCACCATTGGGATGGTCGCCTGTCCGCCGCAGGTCACCATATTGACGTTCTGCTGATCAACGTTGGCTGCCAGATTCACCACCGGCACGCAGTAAGGACCGATTGCCGCGGGCGTCAGGTCGATCAGGCGGATGCCAGGTTTAACGGCACGTAGCGCGGCGTCGTTCTTCACATGCGCGCCTGCACTGGTGGCGTCAAACACGATGTCGATATCGGCGAATTCCGGCATGGCGATAAGCCCTGTCACCCCTTCATGGGTGGTGGCAACGCCCATGCGTCGAGCACGCGCCAGGCCATCAGATTCTGGATCGATACCAACCATCACAGCCATTTCCAGATGCACGCCGTGACGCAGAATTTTTATCATCAAATCGGTACCGATGTTGCCGGAGCCGATAATGGCGGCTTTACGCTTACTCATGACTGACTTCCTTTTGTAACCGCCGCTGAAAAGGTGGCGGCGACTGAACCAATACCGTCGATATGGGCTTCGAAACGATCGCCCGCATTCACCGCCACCATCGGACCTAACGCTCCGGTGAGAATAATGTCTCCGGCACGCAGCGGCTCGCCGAGGCTGGCCATTTTGCGCGCCAGCCAGACGGCGGCGTTGATCGGATGTCCCAGGCATTCGCTGCCGCGCCCGCTGGAGACCTCTTCGTTGTTGCGCGTCATTTTCATCGCGCAGTTTTTCAGATCTAATCCTGCCGGACGCTGTGCCGGACCGCCGACCACATACACGCCACAGGAGGCGTTATCCGCCACGGTATCAACAAATTTGATCGACCAGTCGCGGATACGGCTGCCGACCACTTCCAGCGCGGGAAGTACCCACTCTATGGCGTTGTAAAGCTCGTCAAAAGTGGTGTCGGTATTGGGCAGATCGCGGTTCAGCACCAGCGCAATTTCGGCTTCAATACGCGGTTGCAGCACACGGGAAAACGGGATGGTTTCGTTATCGCCATAACACATATCAGCAAACAGCGTACCGAAGTCCGGTTGATCGACACCCAGCTGTTGCTGCACTTTCGGGTGCGTCAGCCCCACTTTGCGCCCGACCACACGACGGCCGCGCGCCACGTCGTACTGCACGTTGATGCGCTGAATGGCGTAGGCCGCTTCGGCGTTATCCACACCAATCAATTCACGCAGTGGGGCGATGGCTTCCCCTTTTTCTTCAGCCTGACGTAAATCGGCGGCTAGCTGCTCAAGATTACGATTCGTCATGTCCGTTCCTTAAGGGCGTGTGAGGAAATTCAGCACCAGTTGGTTAAAGGCATCCGCATGTTCCCACTGCGCCCAGTGCCCGCAGTCGCGGTAGATGTGCAGTTCAGAACCGGCAATCCCAGAAAGCAGGCGCAGACCGGCATCCATCGGCACAAAGCGGTCATTGCGTCCCCAGACAATCAGGGTCTGGGCTTTGATTTCACCCAGACGCGGGCTGAAATCCGGGAACTGTTTCGGGTTGGCCTCCAGACTCTGGACAAAGTTTTCCAGGTGATCGCGACGCGACAGCATGTTATTCAGGCGCGCCTTAAACAACGCCTCGGTCAGGTCGCTGGTGTCGAAGACAAAGATCTCCATCATCAGCTTCAGGTTCTCGATGGTCGGCTCACGATACAGCTGATTCAGGCGCTTGATACCTTCGGTCGGCATCGGGGTAAACAGGCTCATGCCGCCCGTTCCGCCGCCCATTAATACCAGTTTGCCCACGCGCTCCGGCCAGCTCAGGGTAAACGCCACAGCACTGTGACCGCCCATCGAGTTACCCAGCAGGTGGACTGTTTGAATATCCAACTGATCGACCACGCTTTTCAGGATGCGGGCGTTGAGATCGGATCGCGAACCGCGGTTAACGATCCCATCGCTTTTGCCCCAGCCAGGACAATCCAGCAGGATCACCCGGTATCCGGCCTGTACCAACGGATCGATATTACGGCTGAAGTTTGCCCAGCCCGTCGCGCCAGGACCAGAGCCATGCAACAGCACGACGGTCTCATCGCCCTGCCCACAGTCATTGAAATGCACGCGTAGGGTTTCGCCTGCTTCCTGCACTTCCAGAAAACGACTGGTAGCGGCTTCGGTTTGCGGTTGGTAAGTCATGATGTTCTCCTGCATATTCAGTTCTGTTTTAGTTCTGTGTAGTGGCGCTCAGGGAGCCGAATCCGGCGATCCACTCCGGGATCGGGCGGTAATAACGGCCTTCGCTGCGCCAGTTGCCAAAAGCAGAAATGGCGGCAAAGGCGGCAAAGGCGGCAACCCAGGTTTTCACTTCGTGCGTTGATTTGCCCGCCATCGCGGACAGCTCTTCGTTACTGACCGCGTCCAGCCCCTGCAAACGCCCCTGCTCAAGCAGGGACATAAAACGGTTATCCCAGACAGGGTTAAGCGGGTGTAGCGTGTTTTGATCGACCACAAACTTCTCGGCGGCGCTGATCACCCGCTGCTGGCGCAGCTCGCGCTCGTTTTCAGGTAACTGTTTGCCACTGCCGAGCAGGCGGTCACGCATATGGGCATCAGCCTTCGCCAGCTCCGGTACCGGCGGCTGATGCGATAGCCCGCCGGAGTCTAAAAACAGCACGCGCTTATTCAGCGAGCTGGCGAAACGGCCAATCGCTTCACCGAGCATGCGGGTACGCTGAAAGCCCGGCAGCGGCGTTGCGACGCCGTTAATAAACACTGGCAGCACCGGCACCTTATCCAGGCCGCCGAGCAAAAACTCCAGCGGCTGCGCGAAGCCATGATCGACCTGCATGTTGTAGGACACGGCGAGATCGATACCGCTTTTCATTACCGCGTGGGCGCAGGCTTCAGCCAGATCTGTCGGCACCGGTAATTCCCCCGCCGCGCTACCAAAATCGCCGATCGCCGTAGCGCCAACGCCTAAACAGAACGGCGGCATCACGTCGTAGAAAAATCCGTTGTAGTGATCGGGGGCAAACAGCACGACCAGTTCAGGTTCGAACGCCGCAATACGTGCCCGAGCGCTGGCGATCACGCCATTAACCTCGTCGAGCACAGCCTGTGCCGGGTCGACATAGCCCACCAGCGGCGAGTGGGAAAGACAGTGAAGATAAGCGTGCATATCAGGCAACCTTTTCAACAGGAATGTCGGCAGTAGCGCGAGTGAGCGTCATCACCGACGCCAGTTTATTCAGGGTGCTGCCCAGGGTTTGCGGAATGGCGATGGCGGCCACGAAGCGGTCCGGGCGCATGACTACCAGCGCGGCGTTGTGCTGGGCAAACCACGCGCGCAGGCGGTTTTGCGTATCGCCTATGCGGGTAACGCCGTCGTGGTTATCCTGATCGGTATGTATCTGCGTATCCGGCACGACCTGGATAAAACGCGTCCCCAGCGCCTGCCACTGTTGGATCTGCGCCTCGCTCATGCCCCATAGTGGGTTACAGCCCCAGCCAATCACCGCAAAATTCGGTCCGATGACGTTGTCGAGCAACGTCACTTCGCCCGATTCCAGCGTCACCTTCGGCTGGATAAACATCTTGCCGACCGGTGAAGTTTTCGCGTCGCCTTCACGCACCAGCGCCCCGGCGTGGTACTGCGGCATCGGCTTAAACCGCATTTCAAGGAAGTAGCGTTTGACCGGCGGAATATAGTTCAACAGCCAGGAAACCCCATCGCGTACCGCGCCGTGCCAGCGTTTGGGCGGCGCAAGTACGTTGCCAGCGGTCACGGAGAGGTCGATCATCGCTTTGGCGTGGTCGCGGCGTTCCTGCTGGTAGGTATCCAACAGCGCATCGTCGGCTTTACCGTTAATCACCAGCGCCAGTTTCCATGCCAGGTTGAAAGCATCGCGCATGCCGCTGTTGTATCCCTGACCCTGCCAGACCGGCATAATGTGCGCCGCATCGCCCGCCAGCAGCACGCGGTCAATACGAAAACGTTCGGCCAGACGAGCATTATGGGTATACACGCGCTGGCGGATCAGCTCGACGTTGTCCGGGTTCGGCAGCACTTTGCTCAGTAACTGGCGCATATTCTGCGGCTCGCTAAGCTGCGCTTCGGTTTCCCCCGGCATAACCATAAACTCAAAACGGCGCACCGCGTGCGGCAGCGCGGCAGAGACATACGGGCGCACCGGATCGCAGCATAAATACACATGCGGCGTGCTGAGCGGATCGTTGGCGATATCCACCACAATCCACTGATTCGGCGCGGTTTTACCTTCAAACGGCACGTTCAGAGAACGTCTGACGTTGCTGCCGCCGCCGTCGCAGGCCACCAGCCACTGAGCCTTCACCGTTTCACGTTGACCGTCTGGCGCTTTCAGATTTAGCGTCACTTCGCCGTTTTGTTGGCTGAAGGCCTCCAGCTCGCGGGAGAACAGGCAGCGCACGTTGGGAAAACGCGACAACCCTTCCAACATCACCGCGTCCACCTGCGGCTGAATAAACGCATTACGACGCGACCAGCCAAATTCGTCGGTCATCGGCTGGATATCAGCAAAGCAACTGTAGATTCAATTGGTCAACGCAACAGTTATGTGAAAACATGGGGTTGCGGAGGTTTTTTGAATGAGACGAACATTTACAGCAGAGGAAAAAGCCTCTGTTTTTGAACTATGGAAGAACGGAACAGGCTTCAGTGAAATAGCGAATATCCTGGGTTCAAAACCCGGAACGATCTTCACTATGTTAAGGGATACTGGCGGCATAAAACCCCATGAGCGTAAGCGGGCTGTAGCTCACCTGACACTGTCTGAGCGCGAGGAGATACGAGCTGGTTTGTCAGCCAAAATGAGCATTCGTGCGATAGCTACTGCGCTGAATCGCAGTCCTTCGACGATCTCACGTGAAGTTCAGCGTAATCGGGGCAGACGCTATTACAAAGCTGTTGATGCTAATAACCGAGCCAACAGAATGGCGAAAAGGCCAAAACCGTGCTTACTGGATCAAAATTTACCATTGCGAAAGCTTGTTCTGGAAAAGCTGGAGATGAAATGGTCTCCAGAGCAAATATCAGGATGGTTAAGGCGAACAAAACCACGTCAAAAAACGCTGCGAATATCACCTGAGACAATTTATAAAACGCTGTACTTTCGTAGCCGTGAAGCGCTACACCACCTGAATATACAGCATCTGCGACGGTCGCATAGCCTTCGCCATGGCAGGCGTCATACCCGCAAAGGCGAAAGAGGTACGATTAACATAGTGAACGGAACACCAATTCACGAACGTTCCCGAAATATCGATAACAGACGCTCTCTGGGGCATTGGGAGGGCGATTTAGTCTCAGGTACAAAAAACTCTCATATAGCCACACTTGTAGACCGAAAATCACGTTATACGATCATCCTTAGACTCAGGGGCAAAGATTCTGTCTCAGTAAATCAGGCTCTTACCGACAAATTCCTGAGTTTACCGTCAGAACTCAGAAAATCACTGACATGGGACAGAGGAATGGAACTGGCCAGACATCTAGAATTTACTGTCAGCACCGGCGTTAAAGTTTACTTCTGCGATCCTCAGAGTCCTTGGCAGCGGGGAACAAATGAGAACACAAATGGGCTAATTCGGCAGTACTTTCCTAAAAAGACATGTCTTGCCCAATATACTCAACATGAACTAGATCTGGTTGCTGCTCAGCTAAACAACAGACCGAGAAAGACACTGAAGTTCAAAACACCGAAAGAGATAATTGAAAGGGGTGTTGCATTGACAGATTGAATCTACAACCGCTCTTGATGTCAGACTCCCTGAACAGTTCTCGATAATCGGGAAACTCAGGGCGTGTTATCCTGTGGCCACTCTCTGCCATGTGTTCGGGGTCCATCGCAGCAGCTACAAATACTGGAAAAACCGTCCTGAAAAGCCAGACGGCAGACGGGCTGTATTACGCAGCCAGGTACTTGAACTGCATGGCATCAGCCACGGCTCTGCCGGAGCAAGAAGCATCGCCACAATGGCAACCCAGAGAGGCTACCAGATGGGGCGCTGGCTTGCTGGCAGACTCATGAAAGAGCTGGGGCTGGTCAGTTGCCAGCAGCCGACTCACCGGTATAAGCGTGGCGGTCATGAGCACGTTGCTATCCCGAATCATCTTGAGCGACAGTTCGCCGTAACGGAACCAAATCAGGTGTGGTGCGGTGATGTGACCTATATCTGGACGGGTAAGCGCTGGGCGTACCTCGCCGTTGTTCTCGACCTGTTCGCAAGAAACCAGTGGGCTGGGCCATGTCGTTCTCGCCGGACAGCAGGCTTACCATGAAAGCACTGGAAATGGCATGGGAAACCCGTGGTAAGCCCGTCGGGGTGATGTTCCACAGCGATCAAGGCAGTCATTATACGAGCAGGCAGTTCCGGCAGTTACTGTGGCGATACCGGATCAGGCAGAGTATGAGTCGGCGTGGAAACTGCTGGGATAACAGCCCAATGGAGCGCTTCTTCAGGAGTCTGAAGAACGAATGGGTGCCAGCGACGGGCTATGTAAGCTTCAGCGATGCAGCTCACGCAATAACGGACTATATCGTTGGATATTACAGCGCACTAAGACCGCACGAATATAATGGTGGGTTACCACCAAACGAATCAGAAAACCGATACTGGAAAAACTCTAACGCGGTGGCCAGTTTTAGTTGACCACAACAGTCACCGAACTCGATAATAAAGCGACTCATGGCTATCCGCCAGTCCTGAAGTGGCATCGTCCATTTCTGTGAGGCTGACTGGATAGCCAGCCTCATCACTTTTTTCACCGATTCATCTATCGGGAACACTTTCCGTTTCTTTATCGCATGTCTGATGACGCTATTCAGCGATTCGATTGCGTTAGTGGTGTAGATAACCTTGCGGATCGCCTCCGAATACACGAAGAAGGTGGCAACATTCGGCCAGTTTGCCCGCCAGCTGCGACTTATCTGCGGGTACCGTGCATCCCATTCCTTCCCGAACGCATCCAGCGCCTGCAACGCGCCTTCTTCCGTGGCTGCGCGGTAAACCTGTTTCAGGTCACGGGTTACCGCTTTATAGTCTTTCCACGCCAAGAACCGCAGGCTGTTGCGTGCCATGTGTACTATGCACAACTGGATCTGCGTCTCCGGGTAGACGGCATTAATCGCTTCCGGGAAGCCTTTCAGGCCGTCCACACAGGCGATAAGGATATCGTTCAGCCCGCGATTTTTCAGTTCCGTCAGTACATTCAGCCAGAACTTTGCACCTTCATTTTCGGCCAGCCACATACCTGGCAGCTCTTTCTGACCATCAAGGTTAATACCCAGAGCCAGGAACACCGCTCTGTTGATAACCCGGCTGTCCTGCCGTACTTTCAGGACAATACATTCAAGATAAACAATGGGATAAATCGCATCCAGAGGACGGTTTTGCCATTCTACAACCTGGTCGATTGCGGCATCGGTGACTTTCGATATCAGCGCCGGAGAGACGTCTGCATCGTACATTTCTTTGAAGACTGAGGTAATTTCGCGGGTAGTCATCCCTCTGGCATACAGCGCCAGGATCTGGTTGTCCATGCCGGTAATGCGGGTCTGATTTTTCTTCACCAGTTGTGGTTCGAAGGAACCATCACGATCACGTGGAGTACGTAATTCCATCGGCCCGTCGGTAGTGGTGACGGTTTTCGTGGAATAGCCATTACGGGAGTTGGTTCCCGATTTGGGCTGATTTTTTTCATGTCCCAGATGGTGAGTCAGTTCAGCGTTGAGAGCAGCCTCAACACTGATTTTCTTGAGCAGGCGATCGAACTGACTGAGATCTTCAGGGGTTTTGAGATTTTTGGCCAGTTCGTTAGCCAGAGCCTGCAATTGTTTGTCGTCCATAATTTAACCTTCATTTGATGTTGAATTGAACATATCAAAATCAGGCAATTACACAAATATATGTACAGGCTCGCACCTGGGCTTGCCTGACTGACCGCAGGCCGGCGACGACAAGGTGGAAAAGTTCGGCGTGTGGCTCTGGCGGCAACGATCCCGCGAAGGGCGGACGGTGCTTGAGCTGTTGAACGTAAGCATGCGGGCAAACCATCTTGCGCGACTATGCCGGATGCCACCTATGCGGCAGCAGCTCTGCAATCTCACTAGCTCGCTGCGTCGGCAACCGTCTCAGCACATCCTTGAGATAGGCATACGGATCGTGCCCATTATTACGGGCCGACTGGATCAAACTCATGATCGCAGCAGCGCGCTTGAGCATGCGAACCCGCGCCGAGCATTTGAGAAGGCAACGGGATGAACGCTGGCTGGATAGCCGTGGTTTTCTGGGTAAGCAGGCGAATCCATTTGTGGACGAGGTTGGCATTGAGGCTGTAGCCCAAGGCGATGTTTGCGATGGAGGCACCGGGTTCAGAACACTCCTGAATGACCTGGGCCTTGAAAGATTTGCTGTAGGTACGGCGCTGAGGGCGCATGGAAAATCCGCTTGATGGGCCATGGCCTTCGGCGGCGGTGTCGGGAAGGTGTGTTGGCCGGACGGATACTGTTGAACTACGTTGTCTGGGGCAACGGAAGTGTTTCGGCCCGACTCTGGAACGCGATCCGCAGCGACGACTGGGCAATTCCGCACGTTGGCCTGAGCAGCCTCGGGGAAATCGTCGTCTGGGCGCGCCCAGACGAGTTTCCGCCAAGGAACATGCAGACAAGCAAGGGGCTGCGGGCACTCGGCTACAACGTGAGGATCGGTGTTTGATCGAGGCGCCTGTGGCACACGCAGGCTGAGGAGCCAGGCGCTGTCCATTGCCTGATCAGGCCGCCCCCCTGTGCCTTGCCTGAGCAGTTGACCTGCATCAATGGGGCGGGAGAACGCTGCACATTGCACTCTTGACTCCTGAGGTTTTTCATGGTAAGCCTAATATTACAAAGTATTGCAAGGATTTCCTTGGCCGGAACCGCAAAGCGACGCGATTGGAGAGGGTGAGATGAAAGCGCACCTACAGGTGATTTTCACGCTCGATGAATTGGCTGCGTACTTGAAAGTCGGCAAGCGGACGCTTTATCGGCTCGCCGCACACGGGGAAATTCCGGCTTTCAAGGTGGGCGGGACGTGGCGGCTTCGTCAAAGTGAAATCGATCAGTGCATCAATGATCAGACCCGAGCCGGAGCAAAGAAGGAGGTGATGCGCAAGCGTGAACAGCAGAAGTCATCCGAGCAGCCCGTGTCGCCTGGGCGCACTGCCCGTCGCAGCAGGCAAAGGGCTTGAGTAACTCGTTTTCCAATTTTTCTGGAGGTATGACATGGACATCGATTTCAAGAAGTTGGCTCCCTGGAACTGGTTCAAGAACGAGCAGCAAGAGCAGCAGACCGCCTCTTCCCTGCCGGTGCAGCGCAATGACCTGCCAGCGGCGAGCGGGCCAGTCAGCCCGATCCTGCAACTGCGTCGGGAAATCGACCGGCTGTTCGATGACGCATTCCGGGGCTTCGGTTTTCCGGCGTTGAACATGCCGCAGTGGCCATCCGATTGGTCGGGCATGCTGAAGCCGGCCCTGGACATCCAGGAAACCGACAAGCAGTACAAGATTGCCCTGGAAGTGCCCGGTGTCGAGGAGAAGGACATCCAGATCACCCTCGACAACGACGTGCTGATGGTGCGTGGCGAGAAGCGCCAGGAACAGGAGAAGAAGGAAGGTGGCTTCCACCGTGTGGAGCGCTCCTACGGCAGCTTTCAGCGTGCCTTGAACCTGCCTGACGACGCCAACCAGGATTCGATCAAGGCATCGTTCAAGAACGGGGTGCTCACGGTCACGATCGACAAGCGCGAGGTCAGCGCGCCGAAGCAGGGACGCTCGATCCCGATCAACGGCTGACGTCGCCGGCTCGTTCGTCACAAGAAAAACCCGTCCCGAGACGAGGTGTCGCGGCTCGCGATGCCTCGTCGCCTCAACCTTTTCAACCTTCTAAGGAGCATCAGCATGGCCAGAAAACAATGCCAGGTCTGCGGCCAACCCGCCACCGTGCGGGTGGAAGCCAATCTCAACGGTCGTCACAGCACCATGCTGTTGTGCGACGACCATTACCGGCAATTAGTGCGCCAGCAAAAGCGCACCGTTTCGCCGCTGGAAGCCTTGTTCGGTTCGCGCAGCGGCCTGTTCGAGGACTTCCTCGGCAGTGACTTCTTCCGCATCGGCGACGACGCGACGCCAGTTGCCGCCGATACCGATGACGTGGTCGATGCCTCGTTTGGCGAGCCCGCCGCCGCAGGTTCGGGTGCGCCGCGCCGTCGCGGCAGTGGGCTGGCCAGCCGCATCAGCGAACAGTCGGAAGCCTTGTTGCAGGAGGCCGCCAAACACGCTGCCGAATTTGGCCGCTCCGAGGTGGATACCGAACATCTGCTGCTGGCGCTGGCCGACAGCGACGTGGTCAAGACCATCCTGGGTCAGTTCAAGATCAAGGTCGATGACCTCAAGCGGCAGATCGAGTCTGAGGCCAAGCGCGGGGACAAGCCCTTCGAGGGCGAGATCGGCGTGTCGCCGCGCGTGAAGGATGCGCTCAGCCGCGCCTTCGTGGCCTCCAATGAACTCGGCCATTCTTATGTCGGTCCAGAGCATTTCCTGATTGGTCTGGCCGAGGAAGGCGAAGGGCTGGCCGCCAACCTGCTGCGCCGCTACGGCCTGACGCCGCAGGCGCTGCGCCAACAGGTCAGCAAGGTGGTCGGCAAGGGCGCCGAGGATGGACGCGCTGAGACGCCGACCAACACGCCAGAACTCGACAAGTACTCGCGCGACCTGACCAAGATGGCGCGCGACGGCAAGCTCGACCCGGTGATCGGCCGCGCGCAGGAGATCGAAACCACCATCGAGGTGCTGGCCCGGCGCAAGAAGAACAACCCGGTGCTGATCGGCGAGCCGGGTGTGGGCAAGACCGCCATCGTCGAAGGGCTGGCGCAGCGCATGGTGGCGGGTGAAGTGCCCGAGACCTTGCGCGACAAGCGCCTGGTGGAACTCAACATCAACGCCATGGTGGCCGGCGCCAAATATCGCGGCGAGTTCGAGGAGCGCGTGCAGAAGGTGCTGAAGGAGGTGACCGAGCACCAGGGCGAGCTGATTTTGTTCATCGACGAGGTGCACACCATCGTCGGTGCCGGCCAGGGCGGTGGCGAAGGCGGGCTGGACGTGGCCAACGTATTCAAACCGATGATGGCGCGCGGTGAACTCAACCTGATCGGCGCCACGACGCTGAACGAGTACCAGAAATACATCGAGAAGGATGCCGCACTGGAGCGGCGCTTCCAGCCGGTGACGGTGCCCGAGCCGACGGTGGCCCAGACCATCATGATTCTGCGCGGCCTGCGCGACACCTTCGAGGCGCACCACAAGGTCAGCATCTCCGAGGACGCGATCATCGCGGCGGCCGAGTTGTCCGACCGCTACATCACGGCGCGCTTCCTGCCGGACAAGGCGATCGACCTGCTCGACCAGGCGGCCGCGCGCGTGAAGCTGTCGGCCACGGCCCGGCCGGTGGCCGTGCAGGAGCTGGAGTCCGAACTGCACCAGCTGCGGCGTGAACAGGATTACGTGGCCGCGCGCAAGCAGTACGACCAGGCCGCCGAGCTCGGCAAGCGCATCGAAGCCAAGGAGGCCGAGCTCAAGAAGCTCGTCGAGAACTGGGAGCGGGAGCGGGCCTCCGGCAGTGCAGAGGTCAAGGCGGAACACGTGGCGCAGATCGTCTCGCGCCTGACCGGCATCCCGGTCAACGAGTTGACGGTGGAAGAGCGCGAAAAGCTGCTGCACTTGGAACAACGGCTGCACGAGCGCCTGGTGGGACAAGACGAGGCGGTCCGTGCCGTGGCCGATGCCGTGCGGCTGTCCCGCGCCGGCCTGCGCGAAGGCAGCAAACCGGTGGCTACCTTCCTGTTTCTGGGCCCGACCGGGGTGGGCAAGACCGAGCTCGCCAAGGCATTGGCCGAATCGATCTACGGCGATGAGCACGCCCTGTTGCGCATCGACATGTCGGAATATGGCGAACGCCATACCGTGGCGCGGCTGGTGGGCGCGCCTCCGGGCTATGTCGGTTACGACGAAGGCGGTCAGCTCACCGAGAAGGTGCGGCGCAAGCCCTACAGCGTGCTGCTGCTCGACGAGATCGAGAAGGCACACCCTGACGTCTACAACATCCTGCTGCAAGTGTTCGACGACGGTCGCCTCACCGACGGCAAGGGCCGGGTGGTGGATTTCACCAACACCATCATCATCGCCACGTCCAACCTGGGTTCGGACATCATCCAGCGACGGCTGAAGGCGCGTGGGGCGGCCGACGAGGAGTACGAAAAGACCAAGGCCGAGGTCATGGACGTGCTGCGCGGCCACTTCCGGCCCGAGTTCCTCAACCGCATCGACGAGATCATCGTCTTCCATGCGCTGGGTAAGGAGGAGATCCGCCACATCGTCGGCCTGCAGCTCGATCGCGTGGCGCGCAGCGCCGCCAGCCAGGGCGTGACGCTCACTTTCGATCAGACGCTGATCGACCATTTCGCGGAAGAAGGCTACAAACCCGAGTTCGGTGCGCGTGAACTCAAGCGCCTGATCCGCAGCGAGCTGGAAACTGCGCTGGCGCGCGAGATGCTCGGTGGCGGCATCGGCAAGGGCGATCACGCCAGCGCACGCTGGGACGACAAGGCCGAACGCGTGGTGTTCGAACGCAAAGAGCCACTGCAGACCCCGGCCGAGCCGGAGCAGCCGGATGCCGCGAAGGCGACCGAGCCGGAGCAGCCGGATGCCGCGAAGGCGACCGAGACGCCGCACGGCGACGCTGGCAAAGGCTCGCGCAAGAAGAAGTCGGCGAGCGACGCATCTTGATGGCGGGCGAGGCTGCCGTGTCCGACCCCAAGGGCCTGGCATGGGCAGCCTCCCTGGCCTCGATCGCGGTGGCGTTCGTGGCCGCGGGTCACGCGGTCGTCTACAAGCGTGATCCGCGGTCGACCACGCCGTGGGGGCTGCTCATCAGCGGCGGCACTGCCCTCCCGCTCGCTGGCCATCCGTTTGCGTGACGGTGCGGCCCGTCTGTTCACCTGATCCTCTGGCAACTCGACTTTCGAGGAACACAGCCCATGGAAAAAAAGAATCAATGGAATACCGGCTACTGGATCGTTGCCCTCCTGCTGTTGTTGAGTTTGCAGAGCTACTGGCAGACGGCGAAAACCGTCGAGCCGGTGCCCTACAGCGAGTTCGAGAAGGCGCTGGCCGAGGGGCGCGTGGCCGAAGTGCTGGTGTCGGATCGTACGGTGACCGGGCGCCTGAAGTCGCCGGACAGCCGGGGCAAGACGACGATCGTGGCAACGAGGGTCGAACCCGATCTTGCCGATCGCCTGTCGAAGTACGACGTGCCCTATGCCCGCGTGTTGGAGAGCACCTGGCTGCGCGATGTGCTGTCGTGGATCCTGCCAGCGGTAGCCTTCTTTGGCGTCTGGTTCTTCCTGTTCCGCCGCTTCGCCGAGAAGCAGGGCATGGGCGGGTTTCTCAACATCGGTAAGAGCCGCGCCAAGGTGTTCGTGGAAAAGAACACCGGTGTGACGTTCGCCGATGTCGCGGGGGGGGATGAGGCCAAGGCGGAGCTGGTCGAGATCGTCGATTTCCTGAAGAATCCGCAGGACTATGGCCGTCTCGGGGCGCGCATTCCCAAGGGCGTGTTGCTGGTCGGCCCACCGGGCACCGGCAAGACATTGCTGGCCAAGGCTGTTGTCGGCGAGGCGGCGGTGCCCTTCTTCTCCATCTCCGGATCAGAGTTTGTCGAGATGTTCGTCGGCGTGGGTGCGGGCCGCACGCGCGGCGTCGGCGGCCACGACGAGAGCGAGCAGACCCTCAACCAACTGCTCACGGAGATGGACGGCTTCGACAGCTCGGTCGGGCTGATCATCCTCGCCGCCACCAACCGCCCCGAAATCCTCGACCAGGCTCTGCTGCGTGCCGGCCGCTTCGACCGCCAGGTGCTGGTGGACCGGCCCGACAAGAAGGGGCGGCTGGACATCCTGAAGGTTCATGTCAAGAAGGTGACGCTGGCCCAGGATGTAGACCTCGAACAGGTAGCAGCACTGACCACGGGCTTTTCCGGCGCGGACCTCGCCAATAGGGTCAACGAGGCGGCGCTGGCGGCGAGGAGACGCCGTGCGTCCGCCGTGGAATTGCAGGACTTCACCGCGACCATCGAGCGCATCGTGGCGGGCCTGGAAAAGAAGAGCCGCGTGCTCAATCCCAAGGAGCGGGAAACCGTGGCCCATCACGAGATGGGCCATGCGCTGGTGGCGCTGGCGCTGCCCGAAACCGACCCCGTACACAAGATCTCGATCATCCCGCGCGGCATCGGCGCGCTGGGCTACACCTTGCAGCGCCCCACCGAAGACCGCTTCCTGATGACGCGTACCGATCTCGAGCACAAGATCGCCGTACTGCTGGGCGGGCGTGCCGCCGAAAAGCTGGTGTTCGGCGAGTTGTCTACCGGGGCGGCGGACGATCTGGCGCGAGCCACCGACATCGCCCGCGACATGATCACCCGCTTTGGCATGGACGAGGGCCTGGGCTACATCGCCTTCGAGGCGCAGCGGCCCCGCTTTCTCGATACACCGGAACTGGCCCACGGCGGTTGCCGGGTGGCCGAATCGACCCAGGCGCGCATCGATCAGGCTATCCGCGACATCGTGATGGGCGTGTTCGAGCGCGCCTACCGGATTCTCGACATCAACCGCGCGGTGCTGGAGCGCTGCGCGCGCGAGCTGCTGGCGCGGGAAACGCTCGACGAAAGCGATATCCGTCAATTGACTCAAGGACTTGTTCGGAACTGAAAACAGTAGTAGGTGCCATTCAGAGTAAACCGACGGCTCTGTTCAGTGCGTCATCCAATTCGTCGGCATTGTTCAAGGAGAACCGATATGTCTGCATTGACTCCGTGGGACCCCTTCCGGGAACTGGATGAATTGCAAAACCGCCTGGCGACGATGTTCGGACGAATACCCCAGCGACAGGGCGCCCGTACCGGCAACGAAGCCATGACCACGGCGGACTGGGCACCAATGGCGGACATCAGCGAGGATGAGAACGCATTCCTCCTCAAGCTGGATCTGCCGGAGGTCCCCAAGGATGCCGTGCGCGTCAGCGCGGAAAACGGTGTGCTCACCATCAGCGGCGAGCGCAAACTGGAAAAAGAGGAGCAGGGCAAGAAGTTCCACCGCATCGAACGTGCGTATGGCCGCTTTGTGCGCAGCTTTGTCTTGCCTGACAACGTTGATCCGACCAAGGTGACGGCTTCCATGAAAGACGGCGTACTGGAAGTGCGGCTTGTCAAGGCCGAGCAAGCCAAACCGAAACAGATTGAAATCTCAGTCAACTAACTTCAATCAGGAGCCCAAGATCATGAATATCAAACAGCCACAATACACCTTCTCCGCACTTGCCCTGGCGGTCGTCGTCGGACTGAGCGGACCGGCTCTGGCCCAATCGGCGGCAGGTTCTAGCCCAGGTGCTGCAGCACCCTCTGCCGCATCCAAGGCGGCACAGCCACAGGTAGATGACAAGGCCGCCCGGGAAGCCGATAAAAAGCGTGCCGAGCTCACTCAAGACGCCATCACGGCGCTCACCAAGACCCAGGAGGCTTTGACCCTCCTTGATGCAAAGAAGACCAAGGAGGCGCTTGCTGCGCTGGAACTGGCCAGCGGAAAGCTGGAACTGGTATTGGCACGTGACGCCAAACTTGCTTTGGCGCCGGTCGATGTACGCGTCATCACCCACGATATCCACGCCAACGTGGAATCGGTAAAGAAAGCGGTCAAGTTATCTCGGGAGTTGTTGGGTGATGGCGAGGTGCAAAAGGCCCGGCCCATCGTTGCCAATCTGGCCAGCGAAATCGTAATCCAAACCGACAACCTTCCGATGGCAACGTACCCGGCAGCGATCAAGTCGGCCGCACGGCTCATCGACAGCGGCAAGATCGACAACGCCAAAGCGGAACTCGCCCGAGCACTGAACACGCTGGTGGTGACCTCGGTCGCCTTTCCTCTGCCCGTGCTACGGGCCGAAGCCGCGATGGCAAAAGCTGAAAAGCTGGCCGAGACCGACAGGCGCGATGCCAAGCAGAACGAGGAGCTCAGCACCTTGCTGTCGTCCGTGCGCACGGAGATCGAGATGGCGCAGATCCTGGGTTATGGCAAGAAGGCGGACTTCAAACCCATTTTCGATCAGGTGAAGTCCATTGAGCAAAAGTCGGCTGGTGGCAAAAGCGGCAAGGGATGGTTCGACGAGTTGAAGACGCGCATCCAAAAGCTGTTTTGAGGTGATGAAGGGGCTGACTGCTCTGTCGGTCAGTCTCGCGATGTTCGCATTCAGCCCCAACAGATTCGCCTATTTTCACTATCTCATACGAGGCATATCACCATGAATGAGCAAACACCGAATCCCAATGCGACGAACGAAGGAATAAACGAACAAGCCGCGGTAAGCAGCCTTCCTGTCAGTCCAGAGTCCAAGCCTGAAGTCGTCACGGAGGTACAGCCTGAGGTTCAGAAAGAAACGGACTCGCAGGCGGCAGACAAACGTAAACAAGTCCTCGATGAGGCAGTCTCGGCCTTGTCGCTGACCAAATCAGCGCTGGCCGCACTTGACGGCAAGGACACTGCACGCGCATTGGCAACGCTGGCCGAAGTGACGGGAAAGCTGGAGCTGATCGTCGCGCGCGAACCCACGCTCGCCCTGGCCGGCGTTGATGTGCGCACCATCGTGCACGACTTGTTCGCCAACACGGAAACCATTGAGGCGATGACCGACGAGGCGCTGGATGCCCTCAAACATGGCGAGGTGCAACAGGCTCGCCACGTGCTGGCTTTGCTGGCCAGTGAAATCGTGATCACGGTCACCAACATCCCTTTGGCGTCCTATCCCGCAGCCGTGAAGGCAGTCGTGCCGCTGATCGATCAGGGCAAGATCGAAGAAGCCAAAGCCGCGCTGCAGTCAGCGCTCAGCACGCTGGTCGAGGAGCGCAGTGTGCTTCCGCTGCCCGTCCTGCGTGCGAAGCTGCTCCTGAAGCGCGCCGAGCCTCTGGTAGAAGATGGTCAGCGCAGCGAAGCATCCAATGAGCGCCTGGAGACATTGTTGAACGAAGCCCGGCAGCAGTTGGAAATGGCAGAACTGCTGGGCTATGGAAAAAGGAAGGACTTTGAGCCCCTGTACGCTGAACTCAAGAAAATCAAGGAAAAGACGGGAGGGGGAGGCTTCGGAAAAGGCTGGCTCGATGAAGTCAAGGCAAAACTGTCCAGGTTGTTCTGAAACCGCTGGAGAGGGGGCGCATAGCGCCCCCTCTCTTGTCCCATGAGTGTTTGATTTTTTATTTTGTATAGATCTTTAGGAGATATTGCATGAACACAGACACCAACGCCAATTCCAATGCGGATGACCCCACCAAAGCACTGTGTTCGCTGAGCCAAAATTGGTGGCTTTTTGTGCTGCGCGGTGTCTTGGCATTGATTTTTGCAGCCCTCGCGTTCTGGATGCCACAATCGGCTCTGTTGGCCATGACCATCATGTTCGGCGCATTTTCCTTGGTCAATGGCGCGTTCAACTTGTTTGCAGCAGTGCGCCATATCCAGAAAAAAGAGCGCTGGGGCTGGTTGCTGTTCAGCGGCATTGTCGGCATACTTACGGGCGTCGTCGTCCTGGTTGCTCCTTGGGTCGCCACGATAGTCTTGGCTTCTTTTTTATGGGCTAGCGTGGGCTTCTGGGCGATTTTCACCGGTGTGCTGGAGATATCTGCCGCCGTTCGGCTGCGTCGGGAAATCAAGGGTGAAATCTGGCTTGCCCTCAGTGGACTGCTCTCGATTATCCTTGGTGCTATCGTCTTGTGGATATTTTTTACCCGTCCGGTCGAGTCATTCGTGGCCGCAGGCTGGCTGTTGGGTTTCCATGCGGCAGTCTATGGCGTCACGCTTTTGTTCTTGAGTTGGAGTCTTCGCAAAACGCGCCTGGGGTAAGAGCGTGCCAAACCAGAATCTATGGATATGAGCATCCTCGATTCATGCCTCCATAGAAATGACATCGAAGGAGTCATACATGCAGATACAATATAGCTATCGAGCTATCGACAAAGAGTTTCATGAACCTTGGCAGAGAGCTTTGGGAAATGTGATCGAGCACGCCCTCAAGCCATTGCTCGACAAACACACTAAAGATTCAGCGCGACTTCAAATCGTCCTTGATCGCGACAAGATCAAGCGGCAATTTCTGGCCAGTGGCTATATGCACCTGCCCGGCAAAAAGATTGTCAGCGTTACTGCATCACATGACGAGCTGACGCCCCTCGCGCAGATGCTCGCACAGTCGTTGTTCCGTCAGGCCAAGAAGCATTTTGACCGACTGCATGCTCAGGATCAAATCAAGCGCAAAGCACGACGCGAGCGCTTGCGCGAGCTCAAGGTGCGGATTGCCGCAAAACCCGCATCAGCCGCCCATGAGGCCGAGGTGACCCGAATGCCTCTACTGTCGAAACTTGAGGCTGTCGCAAGGCGTGAGCTGGCTTATCTGCGGGCCGTCGGCGATTTACCGCGCGATTATCCGACGCTGCGCGACGTGGTGGATGAAGCGATTGTCCGAGCTAAGGTGGAATGGCAATCCGTGCCGGGGGAAAAAGAGGCTTACACCGGTCTTTTGAAGCATCTGTTCGCCGTCCTGGATAACGAAGTGGCAAGCAGCCGGCAATTTGGCGAATTCGTTTCTCTGGACGCGCCGGTCGAACCGGATGCCCAAGACGTGGCCGAGGCCATGGTGGAAGAGGAAATCTTCGAATTTTATCAGCACGATGACACACTCAAGCTGGCCGATATTTTCGCTGGCAGTCAGCATCCCGATGTCGCAACGATCGCGGAACAGGAGGAGCTGATTGATCGGTCGAGCGAGTTCGCTTTTGCATTTGACCTGCTGAAGGACATGCCGCGTTTGTGGCGGCGCATTTTTCTGCTTATCCGTGTGGACGGGCTGAATGCCAGCAGCGTCTCTGAAATCCTGCTGATTCCTAGTAAGGAAGATGCTGTCCAAAGGTGGCTCATGCAGGCCGAAGCATTCATCGCTGCTCATCTGGAAGAGGCCGGAGTAAGCAAAAACGGGAACGATTGGCTCCAAGGCGTTGATTGGTCGGCATTGTCTGTGACCCGAAGCGAGGCAGCCTCACTGTGGTCCAAGGAGGCGAACCATGAAGAATGATCTTCACCTCGTCTGCCCGCATTGCCAGTCCATCAACCGCGTACCGACTGCGAAGCTATCGGAACATCCCAACTGTGGCCGCTGCCAGCAGCCCTTGTTCACGGGCGAGCCCATCGAGTTGACCACGGCGACGTTCTCGCGCCACGTGGAGCGCAGCGATCTGCCGCTGCTGGTCGATTTCTGGGCGCCATGGTGCGGGCCGTGCAAGATGATGGCGCCACAGTTTCAGCAAGCGGCGCACCAGCTCGAACCGACGATCCGGCTGGCGAAGGTGAATATCGAGGCTGAGCCCCACCTGGCCGCGCAGTTCGGTATCCGCAGCATCCCGACGCTCGCCCTGTTCCAGGGTGGGCGGGAGATCGCCCGTCAGGCCGGCGTGATGGGCGCGCAGGACATCGTGCGCTGGACGTCGACGCAAGTGGGACGCTGACCGATGCAGGGCTTGCTCGGCACTACGCTAATCCTGCTGGCGGCTTGCAGCCTGGCGGCGATGGCGACGGCGGCGTTCAGAGTGCCCGCCTTGCTGGGGTATCTCTCTGTCGGCGTTGTACTGGGCCCCTCAGTCATCGGCGTGATCGCGCCGGGGGAGACGCTGAGCTTTCTGTCCGAGCTGGGCGTGGCGCTGCTGTTGTTCATGGTCGGACTGGAATTCTCCCTCGGAGACTTCTGGCTCGCCCGCAGGACGGTGCTGATGGCGGGCGCTCTGCAGATGATCGCCGTGGCCCCGCCGCTGATCCTGCTATTGATGTGGCTGGGGCAGCCCGGCCAGAGCGCCGCGCTGCTCGGCACTGCGGCGGCCATGTCGTCCACGGCGCTGGTCAGCCGACAACTGGCCGACCAAGGCGAGCTCACCACCCGCCACGGACGCAGTGCCATCGCCGTGCTGGTCTTTCAGGACCTGGCCAGCGTGCCCCTGCTGGCCTTGCTGGCGATCTGGGCGCGCGGCGAGTCGCCGAAGATCGAGCATGTGCTGCTCGAAGTATTCGGTGTGCTGCTGCTGTTCGCGGCAGCGGCCCTCGCCTCGCGCCGTCTGTTGCATGGCCTGCTGGGCTGGGTGGCGCGGCGGGGCCACGAGGAATCGTTCGTGCTCGTCTCCTTGTGCGTGGTGGTGGCCGCCGCCGCCGCTGCGCACGCGGTCGGCGTATCTGCCGCCCTGGGGGCCTTCCTCGCCGGGATGGTGCTGGGCGAGAGCGACTTCCGGCACCACATGGAAAGCCACCTCAGGCCGTTTCGCGATGTGTTGTCGGGCGTGTTCTTCGTGACCATCGGCCTGCAACTGGACGCAGCACAGATTCTTTCGGCACCGCTGGCGGTGCTGGCGTGGCTGGTGGTGCTGGTACCGGTCAAGATCCTGCTCAATACGCTGGCCTTGCGGGCGACGCGCCTGTCCGCCCTCGATGCCTGGCGCACGGGCATAGCGTTGGGGCACGGCGGCGAGTTCGCCCTGCTGTTGTTGGGCACGGTCTTGCAGCAGCATCTGATCCCCGCGACCGTCGTCCAACCCATGCTGGTCGCGCTGGTGCTCAGCATGGCCCTGGCACCGCTACTGATCCGCCATCACGATGTACTTGCCCGGTTCTTGAGCCGCACCGGCGGCGTCATTCAGCCACCCCAGGCTGAAGAAGTCGAGATCGCCGCGCAGACGACGCGATATCGAGACCATGTCATCATTTGCGGCGCGGGCGAGCTTGGCCTGACAGTCAGCGAGATTCTTCGCCACGCCGGCGTGGCGCATCTGCTGCTGGAGGCGGACGCGCAGAAGGTCGAGGCCGCGCGTGCCGCCGGCGCGCCGGTGTTCCATGCCGATGCCAGTCGGCCCGATACCTTGCTGGCTGCCGGCTTGACGCATGCACACTTGGTGGTGCTGACGTTCGCCCATGCCCAGCAAGCGTTGCGCATCGCCCAGGCGATTGCCGAGCACCGTCCGGCGCTGACCTTGTGGGTGTCATGCAGAAGTACGACCGCGGCCGATGCATTTCGCGCCATGCCCAACGTGCGCGTGTATCAGCAATCCTTTGCCGCAGCTATTGGGCTGGCGGAACAGGTGATGTCGACGCTTGGCATGTCGACCGAGCTGATTGAAGGACACATCAGCGCAATGCGCCGCCGTCTCGACAGCAGCCGTTTTCCAGGGAGTTCATCGTCATGAAATCAACACGCCTTAACCCATTTCAGGTCTTACGTGACCAATTGGCCATCATGAGTTTTTACGAGCGCTTCGAGCAGGTCGTCGCGCTCGTGCTGTCGGCGGTGATCGCCGTCATCATCGTGGTGTCGCTGTTCCAGCTCATCTCCATCGTCTTCACGCTGCTGGTTCTAGATGCCTTCAATCCCCTGGACCACGAGGTATTCCAGAGCGTGTTCGGCATGATCATGACGCTCTTGATCGCGATGGAGTTCAAGCATTCCATCGTGCGCGTGGCGCTGCGTCGGGACAGCATCATCCAGGTCAAGACGGTGGTCCTGATCGCGCTGATCGCACTCTCCCGCAAGTTCGTGATCCTCGACTCCAACGCGAGCCCCGCAAAGATAGCCGCGCTGGCTAGCGCCACGCTGGCTCTGGGTGCGACCTACTGGCTGCTGCGCAAGCGCGGCGACCGCGCCGCCGAGACCTCTGAGCATGACCCGTCATCATCCCAGTGATCCGCGCACGGCGCTCTTGCAACACCGCTGGCCCAACCGCCTGCAGACCGGGCTGTTGGTCCTGACCCTGGTCGGGATCGCAGCCGCAGCAGGGAGACTGCCGTTTGGGGAAGGCTGCCTGTGGCTCGCGCTGTTTGCCATTGCAGGTGCGTTGCTGCTGGAACCGGTAGCCGCGTCGGCGCTGAGCTTGCGCCTGTACCGCGTACGGGCCTTGCACCCGCAAGAAGCCCACAAGATGTGGGCCCTATTGCGCGAGCTGCCCGCCCGTGCCGGTTTGCCCGCCACGCCGGTGCCGCACTATGTGCCCAGTGCCGTCGTCAACGCCTTCGCCACCGGATCGAAGCAGGAGGCATCGATCGCCCTCACCGATGGCCTGCTGCGCAGCCTGAGCCCACGCGAGCTGGCGGGTGTGCTCGTGCACGAGGTCGCGCACATCGCTAATGAGGATCTGCGTGTCATGGGGCTGGCGGATTCCGACAGTCGCCTCACGAGCCTACTGGCCCTTATGGGACAGATCGCGATCCAGCTCAGCCTGCCCGCGCAGCTGGTTGGCGCGGCGGAGGTCTATTGGCCTGGTCTATTGTTATTGGCCGCATCGCCCCAGCTGGCCCTGCTCGCACAGCTCGGCTTGTCTCGCGTGCGTGAGTTCGACGCTGACCGCCTTGCGGCGGAACTGACTGGCGACCCGCAGGGGCTGGCGTCCGTGCTGGCAAAAATCGAGCGGGTCAGCCGCTCCTGGCGTGCCTGGCTATGGCCGGGATGGGGCAATCCCGAGCACTCCTGCTTGCGTACGCGTCCGGCAACGCAAGAGCGCATCGCACGCCTGCTGACGTTGGCGCCTGGGCCAGCATCAGCGTTGCCACTCCGCGCGCCCCATTTTTTGCCGGAATCCGCTTTGGCGACGCGCCCACCGCGCTGGCGCCCGAGCGGGCTGTGGCGCTGATTGCCCATCAACAGGAGACGTCTCATGGCCTATCTCGACCCGTACCAACGCCCCGCGCCGGACCGCTTCGTCCGGCGCGGGCTCTTCATCACCGCCTGCATTGCCGCGCTCATGCTGCTGTGGCAGTTTCTGCCCGCCATCGAGGCATGGTTCAGTCCGCGCGAGGCAGCAGAACGCACCGTGATGGCGCGTGGCGATCTGGCGGCGGACGAGAAAACCACCATCGAACTGTTCGAAAAATCGCGCGCCTCGGTGGTCTACATCACCACCGCGCAATTAGTACGCGATGTCTGGACGCGCAACGTGTTCTCCGTGCCGCGCGGCACTGGCTCGGGCTTCATCTGGGACGACGCCGGCCACGTCGTCACCAACTTCCACGTCATCCAGGGCGCGTCCGAAGCCACCGTCAAACTGGCCGACGGCCGCGACTACCAGGCCGCGCTGGTGGGGATGAGCCCCGCGCACGACATCGCCGTGCTCAAGATCGGCGTCGGTTTCAAGCGCCCGCCGGCCGTGCCGGTCGGCACCAGTGCCGACCTCAAGGTGGGTCAGAAGGTGTTCGCTATCGGCAACCCCTTCGGCCTGGACTGGACGCTCACCACTGGTATCGTCTCCGCGCTCGACCGCTCGTTGCCGGGAGAAGCGGGCGGCCCGGCCATCGATCACCTGATCCAGACCGACGCCGCCATCAACCCCGGCAATTCCGGTGGCCCGCTGCTCGATTCGGCTGGGCGGCTGATCGGAATCAATACCGCCATCTACAGTCCGTCTGGCGCCTCGGCCGGCATAGGCTTTGCGGTGCCGGTCGATACCGTCATGCGCGTGGTGCCGCAACTCATAAAGACCGGCAAGTACATCCGTCCGGCACTGGGCATCGAGGTGGATGAGCAGATCAACGCGCGTCTGCAGGCGCTGACCGGCAGTAAGGGCGTATTCGTATTGCGCGTGACGCCGGGCTCGGCGGCGCACAGGGCCGGGCTCGTCGGCGTCGAGGTCACCGCAGGCGGCATCGTGCCCGGCGATCGCGTTATCAGCATCGACGGTATCGCCGTCGACGACGTCACCACATTACAGGCCCGGCTAGACGACAAGAACGTTGGAGATGTTGTGGTCTTGTTAGTGGAGCGGGCCGGCAAGACTCGCGAGATGCTTGTGGAACTACAACCGGGAGTTTGATGGAAAGTGGGTCATGGATCTGCACAGCGAAGCAGCCAAGCGACTTCAGCCTTGCGCCGAACTATGAGCCCTAGCTAGGGATGGTCTGAAGTAGCCCTGTATTTCCGGCTGACTTCAGCCACTGCTGATTTTGAAAGCGGTGAACCGATCAAAAACGATCGGATCACCCGCTCATTTCGGTGCTTTCAGCCGTCGCGAGCACCTTGCGACGGCCATTTTCCGCATTACAGGCGCACCTCTCCTGCGCTTGCCAGCAAATGTCGGCGGGCCATCCATAGGTTCGACAGGGCAAACAGCGTCACCAGTTGTGCAGTGTTCCTCACCAGCCCTCGGAAACGTACCTTGGTGTAGCCGAACTGCCGCTTGATCACGCGAAACGGGGGCTCTACCTTCGCTCGCACTTGCGCCTTGGCCTTCTCGATCTTGCGCTTGGCTTTGTACAGGGCGCTGCGTTTATCGAGCATCTTGTAGGTGCTGCGGCGTGCTGCGACCTGCCAGATCACTTCTCGGTCGGCATGCTCGGAGCGCTTTTCGACGCCGGTGTAGCCGGCATCGGCGCAGACGACGTTCTCGTCGCCGTGCAGCAGCTTGTCGACCTGGGTGACATCCGCCACGGTGGCTGCCGTGCCCACCACGCTGTGTACCAGCCCCGATTCATCATCAACGCCGATGTGCGCCTTCATGCCAAAGTAATACTGGTTCCCCTTCTTGGTCTGGTGCATTTTCGGGTCGCGCTTGCCGTCCTGGTTCTTGGATGAACTGGGCGCGTGGATCAGCGTGGCATCGACGATAGTCCATCTTGATAATATCGGGCCGCTCAACGCTCGGGTACGGCACGAAATCCAGCTCGACGATGCGCGTCCACTGGATGTCGTTATCCTGTCGTTCGTTGGCTTGTGGCTCCTCGTCGAGCAATGTTGGTGCTTCGATGCGGGTGACGACGAAATCCCGAAACTCTCTACTCTTGCGATCAAAGGGACGTGCCAGCGCATGCCGGTATCAACCAAAGCAAAGGGCACAATTACCCGCTCGGACTCGCCGCTGCTCATCGAGTAGTAGCGGATGGCGACGGGTCGCTTAGCGTGGATGCCTCGGCAAATCGTGGCTAACACATCCATCTTGGGAATGCTTAGGGCTGCGGGGGATTCGCATGGTAGCAGCGCCTGCATTGAGCCGTTCACGCCATCGCCAAAACCGAGAGACAGCGCCGACAGAACGCGCAGCGATGCGTGCTCGAACAACGGTGAGAACTCCTGCCCGATGCGATAAATCTTGTTGCTACCATCGAAGGTGATGTTATGCGGCGCAATTTCCCGGTACAAAGCCAAATCGCGTGTCGCCCCTGCCGGAGCCACACCGAAGCGCTCAATCAGATCAGGGCGTCCGATCTCACCGAAGAAATAGAGCCGAAAATCGATGTAGGCCAACCTCTCGCGCTGGACCAAACTCAAGTCCTCAAGCCGCTTAGAAAGGGAACCAAGCATGAATCATCACTATAGGGAAAAAATGAATATTTAATACGGTAATCCATAAAATGCCATGATTATAATCAAATTGATGATAATCAGCATTAATACTTATGTAACAGCAAGAATTTATGTCTTAAACGTAGACAGTCATCGTATGGGCTGATGTTTCTATACCGTTAAATTGATGCCATCCAACTATAAAACCTTGCTGCCCAATGCCCTATAGCTCCCTCAGGCAATTTGCCCTTATCCACTGTTCTGGTCTGGGGATGAGGGATATCAGAATAACCTAACGACTCAGGGACTGGGATCACAGGCAACCGTGGCTCGTCGCTTACCTTAATTCAAATTATTTTCAGATAGATATCATTCTTCTGAACATACCCGATTAACGGCAGAATCTCACGATTCTGCCGTTTTTGTATAATTTTTCAGAGGAGTAGCTAATGAACAATTCTGAAGGTTTGAAGTCGTTTCAGCAATCGCTTGCTGGCCTGCCACAGTGGGTGTCTGAACGTATATTGCAGCAGATAAATCAGTTAACCCATTACGAGCCAGTAATCGGCATTATGGGTAAGAGCGGTGCCGGTAAATCCTCACTCTGCAATGCCCTGTTTGCCAGTGAGGTATCACCGGTCAGCGATGTGGCTGCATGTACCCGTGAGCCACTGCGCTTTCGCCTGCAAGTCGGCGACCGCTATATGACGCTGGTGGACCTGCCCGGCGTGGGCGAAAGTGGTGCTCGCGATACCGAGTATGCTGCGATGTACCGCGAACAACTCCCCCGGCTCGACCTGGTTCTGTGGCTGATTAAGGCCGATGACCGGGCGCTGGCGGTGGATGAACATTTTTATCATCAGGTGATTGGAGAGGTATACCGGCATAAGGTGCTGTTTGTTATCAGCCAGTCGGATAAGGCCGAACCTACCAGCGGTGGGGGACCGTTGTCCACGGCGCAGAAGCAGAATATCAGCCGCAAAATCTGCCTGCTGCATGAGCTGTTCCAGCCCGTCCATCCGGTGTGTGCTGTGTCGGTCCGTCTACAATGGGGGCTTAAGGTGATGGCCGAGCGGATGATTAAGTGCCTGCCACGTGAGGCCACCAGCCCGGTGGTGTCGCAACTCCATCCTTCCTTTCGCACGACGGTAGTCCGGGAACAGGCTCGTAGCGATTTTGGTGAAACCGTCGGGGCCGTACTCGATAGCATCAGTGCCTTTCCCCTGATACCCGCCCCGGTGCGGGCCGTCATTCAGGCCGTGCGCACCACGGTGGTGTCAGTGGCCCGCGCCGTCTGGGATTTCTTCTTCTGAGTATTTAACCCATCCCTGTTACTTCCCTGCCCCTGTCGCCGATGCGACGGGGATCCCTTTTATTTGTTTTCCCGTTATGAGGAGTCTGCTTATGACCCGTCTGGCTTCGCGCTTTGGCGCAGCAAACCTTATCCGTCGCGACCGTCCGTTAACCCGTGAAGAGCTGTTTCGCGTAGTGCCCAGTGTATTCAGTGAGGACAAACACGAGTCCCGTAGTGAGCGTTATACCTATATACCCACCATCTCCCTGCTCGACAGCCTACAGCGAGAAGGCTTCCAGCCATTCTTTGCCTGTCAGACCCGCGTGCGTGACCCGGGTCGTCGTGAACATACAAAGCATATGCTGCGTCTGCGGCGGGAAGGGCAGATCACCGGTATACAGGTGCCGGAAATTATTCTACTCAACTCTCACGATGGAACCAGTTCGTATCAGATGTTGCCGGGACTATTTCGTGCGGTTTGTCAGAACGGGCTCGTCTGCGGTGAGTCGTTTGGCGAGGTGCGGGTGCCACACAAGGGGGACGTGGTGAGTCAGGTGATTGAAGGCGCGTATGAGGTGCTGGGGATTTTTGACCGGGTGGAGGAAAAACGGGATGCCATGCAGTCGTTGCTGTTGCCACCCCCGGCACAGCAGGCACTGGCAAAAGCCGCCCTCACATACCGCTTTGGTGAAGACCACCAGCCGGTGACTGAATCGCAGATCCTCTCCCCTCGCCGCTGGCAGGATGAGAGCAATGACCTGTGGACCACGTACCAGCGTATTCAGGAGAACCTGATTAAGGGCGGGCTCAGTGGCCGTAATGCCAAAGGAGGACGGTCACATACCCGTGCCGTTCGCGGTATCGACGGGGACGTGAAACTTAACCGGGCACTGTGGGTGATGGCGGAAGCCCTGCTCACGCAACTGCAGTGACCGTTTAATGTTGCTGCTTTGTTAATATCGGACACCACCTGTCCGCATCGCACCGTGCTGACGGTCCTCACTCACCGAGGGAAGGCCTGTAACCCCCGCTGCCTCTGGCTTTTACAGAAATGAAAAATAGTTTCTGTGGTGTCCATACCCTGTCCGACCCCCTCTTTAAAGTAATCACATCATTTTCAGTCAGTTAACTTTCACGGAGAACGTCTCATGACACAGGCAGAACGCCGCCATGACCGGCTGGCTGTCAGGCTGTCACTGATAATCAGCCGTCTGGTGGCAGGGGAAACGCTGAGTGTGCGTAAGCTTGCCGCTGAGTTTGGTGTGTCGGTGCGCACGCTGCGGCGTGATTTTCGTGAGCGGCTGATGTATCTGGACCTGGAGTATCAGTCCGGATATTGCCGCTTACGCACTGCGGGCAGTGAGACGCAGATGGTGCCCGACGTGCTTATCTTTGCCCACCGCAGCGGGATGGCCGGTCTTTTCCCTGGCTTTGACCGTCGTCTGGTAAACGCACTGCTGATGTGCGATGAGTCTCCCTGCGTAATCGCACCCGCCAGTCCGGCTCCTTCGCCATCAGGCGCATTGTCTTTCTGGCGACTGATTCAGGCCATTACCGGGCGCAGGCGGGTGACTCTGATTGCCGAGGGGCAGCGCTGTGAGCGGCTGGCTCCCTGCCGGTTACTTATCCACCAGCAGGCCTGGTATCTGGTGGCAGAGCACGACGGACATATCGCCGTATTCTCCCTGGATGAAATCCATCTGGTTCAGCCCCTGCAGGAGACTTTCCGGCGTAACGACAGTCTGTGTCGTCTTGTTGAAGACCCGGGCTTTATTCAGTCCTTACCCCATTTTCGCTTTATCCAGCAGTCACTGCTTACGTTTGTTCCGGCCGACAGCCCACCAGAATAGCGTAAGCGTTGTTATCAACCCGGCAACAGGGAGGAGCCCTATGCCCGTTATTGCCATTATCGCCATTGTTGTCATCGTCATCATTCTGAACAAAACCGGGGTGTCCGACAGTCTCGCGGCCCTGACCCTTGCCACTGTTGCCGCACTGCTGACGGGAGGTGGCGCAGCCGGTGCTGCCAGTGTCGCGCTGACACCGTTCGTCGGCGTGCCGGTGGGTATTTTCGTGGGCATTTATGTCTTTGCCAAAGTGGTACGTCTGATTTCAGGGAAAAAATAATGAAATGTAAAACACTACCTCTGCTGGCGATGGTTGCCACCACTCTGTTTCTGAGCGCCTGCGATGACAGGAGTGATGACCTGAAAGCTATCAGTAAATTTAAGGACCTCACGCCTCCGCGCTTCAGCGATGTGGTCAGTCGGCAGGATGATGTCAGCGAAGAATGGTCACAGGTTGGCTTTTCATCAGGTCTCACCCTGCAGGTCTTACGTACCCGTGAGTCGCCCGATGGCTGCGAGGGCGGTAGTTACTACTACCTCGTGGATATGCAGGAAAAAACCATCCAGCCGCTGATGAATGCGCTGTGTATTGCCGATAACATCAAACTGGAATACCAGGAGGTGACGGACCCGTATACCAAAGAAAAATACTTTGAGTACGCCCATGACGGCAAACTGATGGGGCAGCTACTGATACCCTCGAACCCTGACAATCAGGAATAAAACAACGACAAAGGAGACAAGAATGACAATACTTTCACTAAGTCGGTTTATGCTGGCGGGTGTACTGCTCGCGAGCTTTAATGCCTCTGCTATCCCGGGGTTCTGGCAGCAGGGTTACGGTCAGGGCAATACGGAATACAGCGTGACCGAAGCCAGCGGAAAGACGTTTACCATCAACTGCACAGGGAACCCGGACCAGAATGGTTTCTATCAGCATTCAGTCTTTCTTACCCTTGCCGATGACAAGATGGTCAGTTCGCACGATGACGACACTACTATCACCGTAGTGATGGATCACCAGCAGTACATTATTCCGTCCAGCCTGGGCTGGCGTAACGGCGATAACGCCTGGTTTGACTTCATCAGCAATATCTCTGAGGCCGGGCAGTTCGACGTCTACGTCAATGACCACAAAGCAGGGACCTTCACTGCGGACCGGAAGAACGCTGAGAAAGTTCTGTCCACTCTCGGAGACTGCAGCAACGACTGATAGTAGTATCTTCCCCAGCAAATCCACCCCGACAGCTAGCAGGCTGCCGGGGTTTTCTTTTATCAGGAGCCCGAAAATGACCCAATCCGTGTTGCTGCCACCGGGGCCTTTCACCCGGAGACAAGCGCAAGCGGTCACTACCACGTACAGCAATATCACACTCGAAGACGACCAGGGCAGTCACTTCCGTCTGGTGGTTCGTGATACTGAAGGCCGGATGGTCTGGCGGGCATGGAACTTTGAGCCGGATGCCGGTGAAGGTCTTAACCGCTATATCCGCACCTCAGGCATCCGTACAGACACGGCCACCCGCTGATCGCGAAGCATTTACCCGCATTCACCTCCCCGAACACACTTTATATCCCCATACGCCAGCCATCGCCGCTGGCGTTTTTATTGACGGAGACATACCCATGACAACACAGACGCAGCACGACCTCGCACCCGCTAACCAACCCGAATTTGAACTGACCGTCACGCCGGTCCCCGATGAACAGCGTATCGATTTCTGGCCACAGTACTTTGGCGCTATCCCGCAGTGGCTACTCCTGGAGCCGCATATCTTCGCCTGGATGGACCGCTTCTGTGAGGGCTACAGCGGTGGTATCTGGTCGTTCTACACCCTCAGCAATGGCGGCGCATTTATGTCCCCCGAGCCTGACAACGATGAGACATGGCGTCTGTTTAACTGCCTGAACGGTAACGATGCCCAAATGAGTGCAGAAGCAGCAGGTATTGCTGTCTGCCTGATTGCGTATAGCCACCATGCCTGCCGTACAGAATGTGACGCGATGACCGCACACTATTACCGCCTGCGGGAGTATGCCATGCAACATCCAGAGGCTCACGCCATTCTGCGTATTATCGACTGACCGAAGGAGCAACAGATGAAACAGCTTTCCTTTTTACCCGGCGAGATGACGCCACAGGACCGGCGTCTCATTCAGCGGGCGCTCAGGGCTCTGGACCGCCACCTGCATGAGCCCGGCGTAGCCTTCACCTCTACCCACGCCGTACGTGAATGGCTGCGACTGCATATGGCCGCGCTTGAGCGGGAAGAGTTCCGGGTGTTGTATCTGGACAACCAGAATCAGTTGATTGCCCATGAAACGCTCTTCACCGGCACGATTAACCGCACCGAGGTGCATCCCCGGGAGGTGGTCAAACGTGCTCTGCACTTCAACGCGGCGGCGGTGATACTCGCGCATAACCATCCTTCCGGCGAGACGACACCTAGCCAGGCCGACAAAACCCTCACGCAGCGACTGGTTCAGGTGCTTCAGCTGGTGGATATCCGTGTCCCTGACCATCTGATTGTTGGCGGCAGGCAAATCTATTCGTTCGCAGAACACGGTCTGCTTTGAGGTATTACATGAAAATTATCAGTAAACGCAGGGCAATGACGATATACCGCCAGCATCCTGAGTCCCGAATCTTTCGCTACTGCACCGGCAAATACCAGTGGCACGGTAGCGTCTGTCATTACACCGGCAGGGACGTTCCGGATATCGCCGGAGTCCTCGCGGTATACGCCGAACGCCGCCAGGACCGCAATGGGCCCTATACCTGCCTGATGAGCATCACCCTGAACTGACAATAGTGGAGAACTGTAATGAGCAACCCTACCAGGGGCCTGCAGCGGGAGATTACACTGCGCCTGGGAGCCCGTCTGGTGCAGGAAGGCAACCGACTGCATTATCTGGCTGACCGGGCCAGCATCACCGGCAAGTTCAGTGACATCGAATGCCGGAAGCTGGATGAAACATTCCCGCACTTTATCCGCCAGATGGAATCGATGCTGACCACCGGTGAACTCAGCCCCCACCATGCCCACTGCGTTACCCTGTACCACAACGATTTAACCTGCGAAGCCGACACCCTTGGCAGTTGCGGCTACGTATACATCGCCATTTACCCCACTCAGCGTTAATTACCTACACGAGAGCAAACATGAAAACTTTACCTGCAACAACTCAGCGGGCGGTGAAGCCCTGCCTGTCACCCGTGGCTGTCTGGCAAATGTTACTGACACGTCTGCTGGAACAGCACTATGGTCTGACAATAAACGACACGCCATTCTGCAATGAGGCTGTGATTAAGGAACACATCGATGCCGGTATCACCCTAGCCGATGCCGTGAATTTTCTGGTAGAAAAATACGAGCTGGTTCGTATCGACAGGAAGGGATTTAGCTGGCAGGAACAATCTCCTTATCTCCGGGCTGCAGACATTCTGCGAGCGCGGCAGGCAACTGGCTTGTTGCGGCAAAGCCGTAACAACGTAGTACGATGAACATTGCGTACAACCTTCCCGATTTACATTTCTGAACTTCCTCCCTTGTTTACCTATTGCGTAATGCGCCTGCTACTACCCGGCAGGCGCGTTATCTTTTTACGGACAAACAATCATGCAACCAGAAGTTGAAGTATTAACCGATCATAATGAGCTAATTTGTTCGAGCTTTATTGAACACATTGCCAACACATTAAATTTAGGAGTGGTGTACAACTAAACCTGCAGCCAAGGATGTATAGTGAGCGAAGCCCTATCAGGCCTTTTTGGTCAGTAGATAAGATTGATCTTCGTTGATAGAATTTACTTACACCAGCTGTTACATTAAGATAATTTTTTGGTGGGAGAATGATAAGATCTTACGTAACAATTTGATTTTAATGGTGCCGATAATAGGAGTCGAACCTACGACCTTCGCATTACGAATTATAAGAATCCGCTTCTAATTCAAAGCATTACCCCATCAACACTGCGCTCACACGTCCCGCCACATCAAAACATGTAAAGCCTTGCAAGCCATTGTGAGGCCTTATGTGTCTCAGTTTTGTCCCACTACGACCTGCACAGAAAATAAGAAAATAGCGGTGATATCAAACAGTACAGAAGTCTTTTTTCTTTCAAATGGAGAAACTGATTAACCCGTTTAATTGTACTCCTCATGGGCAATCAGCAGTCCTCAGAGTAATGGAATGGCAGAAAGGTTCGTGAAAACGATGAAGGAAGACTACATCGCGTTCATGCCGAAACCGAATGTAAGAACGGCATTGCATAATCTTGCAGTGGCGATCGAACATTACAATGAAAACCATCCGCACAGTGCGTTGGGTTATCGCTCTCTGCGAGAATATCGACGTCAGCGGGTAACGTTAACTTAAGATACACCCCCTGTCTGGAAATAAGGGGGCAAGAACAATGATCAGATTCCCTGGTGAGTAAGAATTTTACTTTCTGAACTCCTCTGAGAGTATTGACTTGGAGAAATACCAAAATAACGTCTAAATACATAAGTAAAGTATGAGACACTGGCATAACCACAGACCTTAGCTACTTTACTAATAGGATAACAACGAGTGCTGAGTAAATATTCAGCCATTTGCATCCTCTCATCAAGTATGATCTTACTGAATGATACCCCCTCTTCTTTCAATTTCCTCTTTAGTAAACTTTCGCTGAGATATAATCTTGATGATATATCCTTAAGACGCCATGGTGCAGATAAATCCGTATGAATAATCGTTTTAACTTTAGCCCCTGTGCTTTTCAAACATCCAAACAGAAATACTCCAAATTGTTTTTCAGAAGAAAATGCAGAGAGACATGTAAAAGCAATAGACTCATCAAAAATTTCTATGTATTCAGCACAGTGATTAGCCCAACTAATTAATCCTTTAATTAAACTGAAGTCAGCAAAGTTTATTTTTAAATAAGATGGATATTCCCTACAATCAGAAATATCCCTTAAGTTATTAGCTTTCAAATAGCGACTAATAAACTCAGCGCCAAAATCCGCCACTATCACTCTTTCAGGATACGTCAGGAAAAAATCTCTAGAGCTAGAGTCGACAAGTACAGATGAACCTCTCTCCAGAAACACAATCTCTTTTCCTAAATAAACATCAAAGGACTCCAAAATCAATATAACTGAACATGTAGTTGCCATATCATCCACCCAATTTAACTGAAACTAGGATGAAGTATATGCATATAAAGTTCACTTTGCCAAACTTCAGTATAAAAAACCACATAAAAAATAGGGTGTGATAAAAAATACCGTAACAATAAAGCAAAGGATTATAAATTCCGTTACAGTTACAAATGATACTCAAGAAACAATTCCTTAGGAAAAACTTATTTACAGCCAATAAGTAAGACACTTATATGATATCAAGTTTTCATAAAACATAACTAGGCTAAATAGCTTCGCCTAATACCGCTACACTTTTGCCAGCCCATGTGTGCCTCCGGGTATTGACCCCTTCTCTACGCAACTTCAGTTCCCACCACCAACTTTGCGGCAGCTTTGTAGGATCAATGTCTAAAAGAATAATGGTGACCGATAAGAAAACGACTGAATAACTGCAGATTTTCGCTCGAAATCTTCCTGTCAGATCCATAGCGAATCAAGTGCTGAATGTCACAGTATCGAACAGAAGGTAATGACTCCAACTTATTGATAGTGTTTTATGTTCAGATAATGCCCGATGACTTTGTCATGCAGCTCCACCGATTTTGAGAACGACAGCGACTTCCGTCCCAGCCGTGCCAGGTGCTGCCTCAGATTCAGGTTATGCCGCTCAATTCGCTGCGTATATCGCTTGCTGATTACGTGCAGCTTTCCCTTCAGGCGGGATTCATACAGCGGCCAGCCATCCGTCATCCATATCACCACGTCAAAGGGTGACAGCAGGCTCATAAGACGCCCCAGCGTCGCCATAGTGCGTTCACCGAATACGTGCGCAACAACCGTCTTCCGGAGCCTGTCATACGCGTAAAACAGCCAGCGCTGGCGCGATTTAGCCCCGACATAGCCCCACTGTTCGTCCATTTCCGCGCAGACGATGACGTCACTGCCCGGCTGTATGCGCGAGGTTACCGACTGCGGCCTGAGTTTTTTAAGTGACGTAAAATCGTGTTGAGGCCAACGCCCATAATGCGGGCTGTTGCCCGGCATCCAACGCCATTCATGGCCATATCAATGATTTTCTGGTGCGTACCGGGTTGAGAAGCGGTGTAAGTGAACTGCAGTTGCCATGTTTTACGGCAGTGAGAGCAGAGATAGCGCTGATGTCCGGCGGTGCTTTTGCCGTTACGCACCACCCCGTCAGTAGCTGAACAGGAGGGACGGCTGATAGAAACAGAAGCCACTGGAGCACCTCAAAAACACCATCATACACTAAATCAGTAAGTTGGCAGCATCACCTTCATCATAGATGCCGCCGTTCATCGCCATCTGCACCTGACCCTGACTATTAATATCCGCCAGCAGAGCATGTAACGTTCCCCACGCTTCGCCATTGGCTTTTTGCCAGTACATTTTCACCCGCTCTGTTTGAGGATTAACGGTATACGCCTGTACGGTCAGCGTCGGATCTGAGAGTGCGCAATCATCAGCGGCAACAGCAAACAAGGGAAGTAAGGTGAGGGCGAGAAAAATCCGTTTGAGATTCAAGGTGATCATTCCTTTACCAATGAGTAGCTGATGCGCCATTATAGGTCCTGGATGTGGGATTTTTTTATCCTGTTAGCGACCTTGACGAGTACCAAAAAGCGCGAAGTTCAACTATTGTTCTGTGGTGTTCTGTTGCGTGTTGACGGCAAAATTTTGCTGGCGTAACATGCGCGCACGATCACTCTAAGAGGACATTCGCCTTGGACACACCCAGTAGATACTGGCTCACTATCCTGTCATCCAGGATCAACTCCTAAGGCTATCCCTTTTTGCTGATAGCCTTAGCGGTTGTCAGCGACCTCAATTTTTCCCGTCGCGCTGAGTCAGGCTGTTTAATGGTCTGAAACCCAATTTGTTTCTGTGTGCCCACCGAACTGTCCGATATTTTAAGCATTGGGAGTCCCGGTCATGCTGAGCGCATTTCAACTGGAAAATAACCGACTGACCCGGCTGGAAGTCGAAGAGTCACAACCCCTTGTAAATGCAGTATGGATTGATCTTGTCGAACCGGACGACGACGAGCGACTGCGCTTACAATCTGAACTTGGCCAGAGCCTGGCAACCCGCCCGGAACTGGAAGACATCGAAGCATCGGCACGTTTCTTTGAAGACGACGACGGCCTGCATATTCACTCCTTCTTCTTCTTTGAAGATGCGGAAGATCACGCCGGTAACTCCACTGTGGCATTTACCATCCGTGATGGTCGTCTGTTTACTCTGCGTGAGCGTGAACTGCCCGCTTTTCGTCTGTATCGTATGCGTGCCCGTAGCCAGTCGATGGTAGACGGTAACGCCTACGAGTTGCTGCTGGATCTGTTCGAAACCAAAATCGAACAGTTGGCAGATGAAATTGAAAATATCTATAGCGACCTGGAGCAGTTGAGCCGGGTGATTATGGAAGGGCATCAGGGCGATGAGTACGACGAGGCGCTCTCCACTCTGGCGGAACTGGAAGATATCGGCTGGAAAGTTCGCCTGTGTCTGATGGATACCCAGCGCGCGCTCAACTTCCTGGTGCGTAAAGCGCGTTTACCGGGTGGGCAACTGGAGCAGGCGCGTGAAATCCTGCGAGATATCGAATCCCTGCTGCCGCATAACGAATCCCTGTTCCAGAAGGTGAACTTCCTGATGCAGGCGGCAATGGGTTTTATCAACATCGAGCAGAACCGCATCATCAAAATCTTCTCGGTGGTATCCGTGGTATTCCTGCCGCCGACGCTCGTTGCTTCCAGCTATGGCATGAACTTTGAGTTTATGCCAGAACTGAAGTGGAGCTTCGGCTACCCTGCCGCGATTATCTTTATGATCCTCGCGGGCCTGGCACCGTATCTGTACTTTAAGCGGAAGAACTGGTTGTAATATGAGTGCCGGATAAAGCTATTTTTTTATCCGGCTTATTTCTAAAAATTGTCTTTTTTAAAGTCATGCGGATTGAAAACTCTCTCTATTTTATTTTCGGTGATGCTGCCAACTTACTGATTTAGTGTATGATGGTGTTTTTGAGGTGCTCCAGTGGCTTCTGTTTCTATCAGCTGTCCCTCCTGTTCAGCTACTGACGGGGTGGTGCGTAACGGCAAAAGCACCGCCGGACATCAGCGCTATCTCTGCTCTCACTGCCGTAAAACATGGCAACTGCAGTTCACTTACACCGCTTCTCAACCCGGTACGCACCAGAAAATCATTGATATGGCCATGAATGGCGTTGGATGCCGGGCAACCGCCCGCATTATGGGCGTTGGCCTCAACACGATTTTCCGCCATTTAAAAAACTCAGGCCGCAGTCGGTAACCTCGCGCATACAGCCGGGCAGTGACGTCATCGTCTGCGCGGAAATGGACGAACAGTGGGGATACGTCGGGGCTAAATCGCGCCAGCGCTGGCTGTTTTACGCGTATGACAGGCTCCGGAAGACGGTTGTTGCGCACGTATTCGGTGAACGCACTATGGCGACGCTGGGGCGTCTTATGAGCCTGCTGTCACCCTTTGACATGGTGATATGGATGACGGATGGCTGGCCGCTGTATGAATCCCGCCTGAAGGGAAAGCTGCACGTAATCAGCAAGCGATATACGCAGCGAATTGAGCGGCATAACCTGAATCTGAGGCAGCACCTGGCACGGCTGGGACGGAAGTCGCTGTCGTTCTCAAAATCGGTGGAGCTGCATGACAAAGTCATCGGGCATTATCTGAACATAAAACACTATCAATAAGTTGGAGTCATTACCTTAGCTCACATTATGAGGAAAGGTATCTTTTTGCGCTATGTAAATTCAAAGGGTTAGCCTCATTTTCCCGATGGCTTTCTCAACACTACTAGTTGTGAGCCCTTGCAATGTTCATTAATATACGTCTCACAAATAATTCACAGATATTGCAAAATGGATATTACTGAGTTTCCTTCTGGAGTAATTGAACACCTTGGCTGGTATGTATACCGATTGATTGATCCGAGGGACGGAAGCACCTTCTATGTAGGGAAAGGCAAAGGTAACCGCGTATTTGCCCATATGCGCGGTGAAGTGGCAGCGACTGATGATGACGAGTTACTGAGCAACAAGCTAAAGCAAATTAGAGAAATAAGGTTAGCAGGACTTGAGGTTATCCATGTCATCCATCGACACGGAATGACTGATGAAAAGACGGCGTACGAAGTCGAAGCAGCACTTATTGATGCCTACCCTGGGTTAACGAATATCATGAATGGTGCTGGCAGCAATGAATTCGGCGCCGCGCATGTCAAAGAGTTGATAGCAACATATCAACCCGAAACCATAACATTTCATCATAAAGCATTAATGATTTCCGTTAACAGAAGTGCAAAGGATTCAGAGCTTTATGATGCGGTTCGATTTAGCTGGCGCATTAATGTCTCTCGCGCCAGCCAAGCAGAAGTCATTCTTGCTACTGTAAGGGGGATCGTTCGAGGGGTTTTCATTGCTGATAAATGGCTCAAATCAACACGTGAAAATTTCCCTACGATGAAATACTGGGACGAGGATCCGGACTTTGAGGCAACACAAAGTTCTCGCTATGGTTTTGAAGGTCGAGAAGCCCCACCTGAAATAGCAAATCTTTATCTTGGAAAAAAAATACCAGATGAATTAAGAAAAAAAGGAGCTATGTCCCCGGTCCGTTACTCACCTAATTTTTGAGTCTTTAAGTGATAAGCATAAACCGCAGCACGATCTTCTTGCATACGACGTGCTACGGTTTCATTTATCTCCGACCGGAAACTTCTTACACAGTGTCGATATACCAACATCATAGATGATCGCCACCTTCTGGCGAGGAACGCCTGATGCAATTAATCGTCCGGCCTGCTCCCATTGTTCTGGTGTAAGTTTGGGGCGACGTCCACCAATTCGTCCCTGTGCGCGAGCTGCTTCCAGTCCAGCTTTTGTTCGTTCAACAATCAGTTCACGCTCCATTTCAGCCAGGGCACCCATCACATGAAAGAAAAAGCGCCCCATTGGGGTACTGGTATCAATTGAATCCGTCAGACTACGAAAGTTGATGCCTCGTTCGCGCAACTCCTCCACCAGCACGACAAGATGCCGCATACTACGCCCTAGCCGATCCAGCTTCCAGACAACCAGAGTGTCACCTGCCGATAATGTCCTGAGCAGTTTTTTCAGTCCCGGCCTTTCGGACTTTGTACCGCTTATCTTGTCTTCAAAAATCAGCTCGCATCCTGCACAGTTCAGCGCATTACGTTGTAGATCTGTGTTCTGGTCATTTGTTGACACACGTACATAGCCAATAAGCATGGTAGATCTCCCTGACAAAAGCAGGAATGATGCCATTTGCTCGTTATTTCTGCATTTTCATAAACGTTGGTTTGGGAGAAGGCTCTGCATTACCTGTTGGGGTGCCTGTTCCGTGGCCTTCAGCCACTCCGCCAACAGGCTGGCTGAAATGCAACGGAGCAGCTTTTTCTGCTGAAGAATACCCGGAGCTGGCAAAGGCTTACCCGACAAATAAATTGCCTGATTTACGTGGTGAGTTTATTCGTGGCTGGGATGACGGACGTGGTATGGATACGGGGAGGGCAATATTATCCGCTCAGGGCGATGCCATACGTAATATCTATGGTGAGTTCAAGACTGTAAACACCGAAAATTATTCAATATGGGAATCAGTAGGCTCGTTTAAGGGGGCAGTAGTGCCTTTGAACCCCTCAACGAACAATAGTTATTTCTCCTTAATCAGAAGTATGGTGACTGAAAGAACAGATGGCGCTGTTTACCCAAAAGTGATTGGTCTTGATGCTTCAAGAATTGTTCCAACTGCAAACGAAAACCGTCCTCGTAACATTGCCTTTAATTATATCGTGAGAGCTGCCTGATGAATAAAGCCGTATTAAATAACGAACTCATTGCCATAAAAGCGGGAGACATTACCATTTATAATTATGATGGTGAAACGCGGGAATATATTTCCACATCAACTGAATATCTTGCGGTTGGCGTCGGTATCCCGGCATGTTCTTGTTTAGATGCACCAGTTACACATAAAGCTGGTTATGCAATCTGCCGTTCTGCAGATTTTAACTCATGGGAATATGTGCCAGACCATCGCGGTGAAGTTGTCTATAACACCGAAACGGGAGAATCAAAAGAAATCACAGCTCCGGGTGATTACCCTGAAAATACAACCACTATCGTCCCGTTAACGCCATACGATAAATGGGATGGTGAGAAATGGGTGACAGATACTGAGGCACAGCATAGTGCCGCAGTAGACGCGGCAGAAGCACAGCGCCAGTCACTGATTGATGCAGCAATGGCTTCCATTAGTCTGATTCAGCTGAAATTACAGGCCGGACGTAAACTGACGCAGGCAGAAACAACCAGACTTAACGCCGTGCTGGATTACATTGACGCGGTGACGGCAACAGATACCAGCACCGCGCCGGATGTCATCTGGCCTGAACTGCCGGAGGCGTAGGCCATTCAATATCTGGAGCACTGGAGGTATCAACCAGTTCCAGTGCGTCCAGATAATCCAGCCACAAATTATATTGCGCCAGTTCCTCACCTTTCAGACGACCAATAGCCGCTTTACCAGGCCATTGCCTGCTGTTCATGTGCTCGTTGGCTTCATTAATAAGTTTTCCTTTTTTCAACTCTGCCAATGCAATAAGGTTTTCTTTTGATAAAGGTGGTTGCTCTGTCAAAACCGGATATCCCTCCTGATTGCTGACTATTTTCATGCCATTATCCTGACCATCCAGTAGTGACAGCCATTCATCCGTGGTTATCTCAACAGCATCTGAAGGTGCTTTATTTAAATCGGTAAAAAAACCATTTTCTTTTTGTGAATAGAAGTATCTGTCCATTTATCAATCTCCAAAAGCAATCCAGTAAGCAAAAGGATTTATTCCTTGCTCAGTCACAGATGACATCAGGGAAAATTGCGATGGTGAAACAGGTAATGCTGCAAAACTAACCATTGTTGACACACCTGACCGTGCATTATCGTACGATGCAACAACACAATAATTGGTATTGCTGAAAGATATCGGCAGGGTGATATTTACAGGTGAGCCTAATGGCCCTGATGCTGATATTCCCATTTGAATGATGGTTCCATCAGGCAATTTTCTCCAGCGATTAGAACTCGGATTTCTTTTCCAGGATGACATATCCGGTATCTGATTTTCTCCTGTGCCCACATCCCTTTTCGCCGCTTCTCCCAAACCAAGGTTTTCGAGAGCCGTTTTCACCGTGCCATCCGATTTGATATCGCCAAACGGATTCTTGCGGCTTAACAGCAGCGCACGAAGCGCGGTAAGCAGCTGGTCGTGCCGCGCCTTCTCCAGACTGGCACCGGATGCCTCCACCACGCTACAAAGTTCTTCCTGCAACATGTCAAAGTAGTCATCATCCAGATCGGTGGCAGGCGTGCCAGTCTGGGGGTTACCACGGGTAAAACCGTTCTTACCCGCGCCGAACTTATCCTTCTGCGCGGTTTTCGTGTCTATACGATGCATGGATTACTCCGGATATTTAAAAATTACGTAGGTATGCGACGGGCAGAGTTTGTTAAGCACGCACTCGACAACGGTGTCGCCCCAGATACGCAGTGCGGAATCACAGGGATCGCCACATGTCATCCAGGTGGTGTTGGTGGCGGCTGGCATGTTGACCTGCCAGTAATACCGCCATTCCGGCGCATTCACCGCGTCAGTACAGGCCGATGAGCAGGTGAACGTGCTTTTGTCGTATCGCGTGATGGTAGCGTCTGGTCTGCCCAGGGCAGCAAGCTGTGCAAGGTAAAAATCCTCGTTGATGCCGCCCGCCAGGTTAACCTTCGCATCCAGTCGTTGCTGACGCTGGCGAAGGGTCTGTGTCCCTGCGGGAATACATTCATCCGGCAGACCGCACAGACGCTCCCAGCGGTTTATCAGTTCAGTGGTGGTGCGCGGATCCAGCTCCCGCATCAGGGCATCCGCACGCTGATGAACGCGGGTTAATGAAGGTGCCGCACCGGCAATCGCCGGATCGCTGGCTGACCATGCAGGACCGGGCGGCAACAGTGCCGATAACAGGCGGATGTAATCATCGTTTGTCACGTCCATGAAATCGTCCCCAGAACCGCCAGTTCATTTTTTGCAATGGAGATATTGTCCGCCGGGGCAAGCAACTGATGGCTGTATTCCCCGTTCGCACCGGAAATCGCCTCACTGATACGCGATACCTTCAGTTCTCCCTGCGGATAACCATCACGCAGCAGGAACGAACGCAACTCGGCGGTGATGGCAGCCCGTATTTCCGGTGTGTCCGGCGTCACGCGGATATGAAAATCCACTTTATGCGCCACCGGCCTGAATACATACAAATCAGAGCCTGCCACCGGGGCCAGTGGCTCAATGTGTTGTCTTGCCGCCGTTTCCGTTGATTCTTCCGGAATGGGATTAATCAGGTCACTGCTGGCAATCATCACACCGACAGTTCCCGTTCCCATCCAGTGACGGTATGTCCATGCGCGGGTAATGCCGGGCACTTCTTTAGCCCAGACGACATAGTCCACGTCAGCCCCGCCCTGCGGCGTCCAGTAATACCGCTCAATGATGCGGGCGCGCCACGTTTCCAGATCTTCAGTATCAAATCCGCCTGTCAGGGTGTCAGCCACACCGGAAGACGGCAGACCATTCACCGGCGTGACCAGGATTAATGACGTACCGTCGTCAGCGTTACCGACCGCGCCTGAACTTGAGCAGGCGATCGGCACGCGCAGGACACCACCGGAGCTGGTTGCATCGGCAGTTGCCGTGTACTGAACCAGGTCATCGCGCTGAATAACACTCCCGGCGGTCACCTTCAGGCCATCGCTGACACCTTCCCAGCGCATATACCCGCTGGCAGCCGTGGCCCCCTTGCGCGGACACCGTTTCATCGCAGCATGTCGCGCCAGCCAGGACTCATCGCACAGGTCAGGCAGCATGTTCATTGCCAGATAATCGATGTACCCGTAAACCGTATGCAGCGCCGCCGCATACACCTTTGCCCGCACGTCTTCATCCATGCGCCGGAGCGTGTCGCTGACGTCCAGCCTGGCGAATAAATCGTTACGGAGCATACTGATATTTTCTGCCAGCGTCGGGCGCTGAAATTCACTGTCCGCCATGCGTTATCGCACTCCACAGATCATCAAAAGAAATCATTACCGGTCCGTCACGACGCCAGAGAGTGATACTGTTACCCAGTTCATTAATCCCGGTGCGGCGGATATCCAGATCAATACGGGACACCACGCCGTCATCAATCATCCATTGCAGGCATTCGCGGATATACCCCCTTACCGTCTGCACCAGCTGATTGGTCAGTTTGCTGCGCTGAAGCAGCCACAGTCGGGAGCCGTAACGGTCATTCTGTACCGCAGGCCAGGTATCCCCCCACCATCCCATCGGGACGTCGGCGTTGTCATCAGGCTCCGCCCGCCGCCAGGTAAACAGGGAAATCACCACGGCGCGGGTCAGCGGATCCAGTTGTGCGCTGGCGCAGGTGCGTTTACCGTTCACCGTCAGCCACAGTTCCATCATGCCTCCATCGCTTTATCAGGTTTGTCGGTGTTACTGCCCTGACCGTTCTCTCTGTGACGATGCCCGTTATAGGCAAGCCGCATCGCTGACATGGTGGTGCCGGTGGAGTCGCACAGGTCTTTCACCTGTCCGGTCACTTCCAGGTCCATTTCAAAACGTGCCTTAGGCGCATTGCGAAACGTGATCGTTTTACCTGCACCGTCCACCACGATCCCCTCCCGGGCCAGCGTCACGGACTGCCCCTGATCGTCATAGACAGCCACCTCACCCGTCTGCAGCCCTTTCAGGCGGTAGCGCCGGTCCGACACCGTAACAACCACCGCATGAGAACGGTCGCCATCCGGAAACAACACCACCGCTTCCGCACCGCTGTTTGCCCTTGCGGTAAAACCGTAGGGTTCAAGATGTTCAACCCCGGCTTTGGGTTCACCGGCAATCAGGGACACATCCACGGTCTGACATTTCGTGGCGGCACTGATGCTTTTCACCACTGCCCGCCCAATCAGGCCGAGGAGTTGTCGCTGCATGGCTTCAATCGCCCTCATCAGAACGGGTCCTCCTGTACTCTGGCTTTTTTCTTTTTCCGCACGCCGGGATCTTCGGGTTCAGGCAGATAAGCATCAGGCGGGCCGACACGGATTTCCGTCAGGGTGCCGTTCTGGTCCTGAGTAAACGTGACTTCCGAAACAAGCAGTTCGGTATTGTCGAAACCACAGACCGGATCGAAGACAATCACCCGCTGGTTGGGCTGCCACAGCGTACCGTTACCCTGTCGCCAGCCCTGCACCACATAAGTGGTTTCATCCGTCCGCGCCGCCCGTTGTCGGGCTTCAAAGTCAGCACGCGCAATACAGCCTGCCCCCGTGGCCTGCCCTGTCTGCCTGATATACATCGGACGGTAACGGGCAATAAATGCGTCCTCTGTGCGGGCCCGCAGCGCGGTGGTGGTGGCCTCACCGAAATCATCGTCGTTTCCGGCACGCTGCCCCGCCACCTGGTAAACAGAAAACCGCTCCCGGATACTCTTCTCCGTATCGCAGGAAAGGATGTTTTCCCCAAGTACCAGCGCGGTATGTGCCCGCGTTGAGCCAATACCGCCAATCACCAGCCTGCCGTGCGGGTCGTCGTAAGCCAGTGCCTGCTGCTGACCGAGTATTTTGTTGATTACCTCAATCACCGTTTCACCGTGATCAGGCTGAACATCAGGAATAACACCCGACGGCGCACCGCTGTTCACCACCTCAATGCCGAAAGGCGCAGCAAGCGCCTGCGCAATCTGCACCAGCGAGCGTCCGTTAAACTGTGTCGGTTCGGCTGCACAGTCAATCAGGTCAGCCGTCAGACTACGTCCGGCAATACCGGTGCTGACCGAACGGGCATCGTAACGAACGGGAGTCGCCTCCACCCAGCCGGTGATCACCAGCTCATCACCAATCAGCACTTCCACTTTTGAACCGTTTCTAATGCGCGGCTGAAGCGTGGTGATACCCTCATCTCCCGGCCACTGGCGGGTGATCTCCACACTGAAATCCCGCGCCAGCCGTTCAATACCGGCACCGATGCGCACCGATGTCCAGCCATTCCACTCCCGGCCATTTACCCGTAGCGTGACATTGTCGTTCATTGCACTGGCACCTTCAGAGGGATCACCGGCACAAAGCCGGGATGCGTAATGGCATTACGCCGGATAATGTCCGCGTCACGCGCCGCGTTATCAAACCAGGTCGCCGCCAGCACCAGCGCGGGTAAAACCTCATCCGGTGTGCGCTGAATGATCCGTGCAGACTGTTCAAGGCGCGTGTTGATATCCGCATTCAGATCTGCTTTCACCCGGCGCAGCGCCAGAAACAGCGCATCACTGGTTGTACGGGACAACTCCTTATCAATTGCCGTATTCAGTGTGTCGCGAATGTCAGTCAGTTCTTCCCACGTCGGCAGGTCAACCGTGTTTTTCACCGCCGGTGCATTGTTCAGTGCCGGATGCGTGACGGAAGGCCAGCCAGTGCTCTGCGCAGGTGTTGTTGCCTGCCCCACTGCGGAATTCTGCATCACCGCGGAAGTTGTTGGCGCAGGCAATCGGGTGACGGCATACGCCGCTTCACTGATTGCGGTCGTACGAAGGGTGCTGGCAACCACATTACGCTGCTGCGTAGCCGTGGCGGTGGTTTTACTGTCCGTTTTCCAGACGCCGCGCGGTTGCAGATCGCTGCCGAGGCTGACACCGGAAAGCGTTTTGATCATGGTGACCAGGTCGCTGGCGTTACCATAAAGGCGTTTCCCGGTACGCCACATTTTCTGCACCTGCTCAACGAGATTTTTGCCTGACGATGGTGGCGGCAGAAGTACCGAGATATCCCCCTGCAACAGCCTGGCAGCATCCGATACGGCAGAATCCACCACTTTCATCGCATCAGAAACATACCCAAGCATTGTGCTGACATTACCAACGACGTCGTTCTGCACGAAATCCGCCACGCCATCGATACTGAAACCTCTGAAGCTGTCACTGATGCAGTCATCCAGTGCAGAACAGGATGACATCAGCGTCTGCGCCGTCGCCGCACCTGAAGTGGGGTAAGAGAGTTCTCCCGCTTCGACAAACTTCAGGTCAAAGCGGACAATACGCCCTTCACTCTTCGATGTGCTGACCCGAACTTCTCCGTCAACACAGACTTTCAGCTCACCGTATGTCGGATGGACAAGCGTGCCGGGACCGGGTTTATTCAGCGCGTCAATCAGGCGATCGCGCTGGTCAAAGCAGTCATCTCCCACCACATAAGCCGTGATGGACGAGCGAAAAGTGATTTTCCCCAGGTCTTCGGTATAGGGTTTGTCGCGGTTCGGGTATTCATGTGTTTCCACACGGCGACCGGTTCCCGCACTTTCTTCTTCAACCTTAAACGGCACGCCGCGAAATGACGCGTCCTGAAGTCTGTCACGCCAGCCTGAAGACGACGAAAGTAATGAAGGTCGGGTGGGAAATGAGGATAAATCCATAGACTGACCTCAAAAAGGACTGCGTTATCGTGGAAAACGAAAAGGGGAATACCCCACATCGTGCGTGATTTTCATCAGGGGATCGGCTTTGCCCGGTACATCAATTATCTTCATACCTGGCGGAGCATTCTCGAACGTGACTTTCAGCTCGCTGTGCTGTGTCATGGAAGAAGATGGATTCAACAGCGGAACATTGGGTTTGTACTGACTCAGGCTGGCCTGATACTGCTCGTACTCTTTACGATCAAAAAAAGGCGTCCAGTCTGAAGCCAGAAACAGCCCTTTATTATCCAGCCAGTTAACCGTATCTTCAGGAACAACACTTTCCAGAGTATCTTTAACCGGCTCATACATCAGGGTTCCCAGAAAACCATATACCCCGGCCTTCCCGATAAAGCCGCGGCCTTTCCCCATCAATCCCGTTTCTGCCGATACCTTCCCCAGCGTACGCATCTCTCTGGTCACTGCGGTAATGGATTTGGTAACGTCAGCAACCCATTTGGTTGCCATAAACAGGGCAATCGCTTTCAGAACAGTTTCCCATCCCCCCATCGCCTGCGCCGTTTCATCCACCACGTGCCAGACTTTTTTTATGACAGGACCTACGGTTTCCCAGTTATCAATAATGAGGTAAGCGCCACCAACCAGAAGAGCAATCAGCCCCTTAGCAGGCGTCATATTCATCACACCGCCGAGAACTTTCATAATTCTGGACAAAGAGCCTGCAGCGGCTCCCACCGTCAGTAAGGCCAGACCGATTTTAGCAATGGTCTTAACGAGCTCCGGGTTTTCACGGACAAACGTTCTCACTTCCTCAAGGAGCGGTTTTACCTCTTCAAGACCATCATTAACCTCAGGAAGAAACGTTTCCCCCAGCGTGGAAGAAATGGCATCAAGTTGATTTTGCAGAAGTAAAAGCTGGTTTTCCGTCGTCGCTGCCCTCGAAGCATATTCCTTCTGCATCGAACTGCCATACTGCTGGGAATCCGCAACCCGCCTGAAGTTGGTACGCAACAAATCAAGGTTAGTCAGCAGAGGTGCTATCGCGCCCAGAGACTCTTTCCCGAACAGGGCATTCAGCACAGCTGCCTGTTTTTCTTTGGGCACTTTAGCCATCGCATCCAGTACAGACAGCATGGTTCCCCGGGCATCTTTCTGCATATCAGCAGCTAATTTCTTCGGATTGATCCGCAGAAAACGTAATGCCTGTTTCTGCGATTTTGTCGCGGAATTTCCCGCGGTCAGGGAAAGCATGAAGTTCTTGATCCCTGTGGCGGCAATTTCTGACTCCACGCCCATCCCGGCAATGGTTGCCCCCATTGCCGCGATTTCGCCGGAAGCCACACCTGCAACACCACCTAAAGGACCAATACGCGTAACAATATCGGAGATTTTCTTCGCATTCGCCGGGCCGGTATTACCAAGGTAGTTGATTTTGTCAGCCAGCCCGGCCACTTCATCCTGCGTCATATTAAACGCAGTACGCCACTGGGCCATCATCTGCCCGGACTCTTCAGCCGTGGTATCAAAGGCCACGCCCATCTTCACCGCATCAGTGGCAAACTGCATCAGTTCATCACGTGCAATCCCGGCCTGACCGCCAGCCGCCACAATTTCCGCGATCCCGTCTGCAGACATGGGAAGCTCAGTAGACAAAGCGCGTACCTGCTCCGTCATGGCCTTAAACGCATCCGGCGTATCCAGACCGTCTACCACTTTGCGGACATCAGCCATCTTCGATTCAAGGGTGATGGCTGATTTTACAGGGAGTGCCAGTGCCCCCATTATTGCAGTACCCGCCCCGGCAGCGCCCAGAGCAAGGCTGGAGACTTCTTTCTGAAACCCCTTAAGCTGACGCTGCATACCTTTAAGCGGGCCGGACAGCCTGTCAACGGCGGTGATGATGGCTTTCAGCTGAAAATTATCAGCCATGCTTCATCTCCTCATTTATACGGACGGCCTCTGCCTCCAGATCAGCAAAGTGGGAAATAGCCGTCCGGCGAAGTTCAAGGGGGTTTAATTTCCAGAACCACGCGACATTGTAGAATCGCTTCCGGAGGTCTCTTCCGTCTCCAAGCCGGTAAAAAAACGCATTACAATCATGCCTGCCTTGAAAATATCCAGCTTCGTCATCTGCGCTGCAGACGAGCGCGGGATCCCGGCCAGAAGCGGGATATATTTCAGCGCTACCTGACTGTCCATTTTCATACCACCATCAGGTGAAACAGAGAAAGGGAACCCCAGCGCCTCAATCTCGTCATACGTAGGCTCACGTATTTCCAGCACATGCAGTGTTTCTTTGTGGGCGATGATCGGTTTTTTAAGTACAAGCTCAATCACTGGTAATCCCCTTCTTCACCGTGGAACTCAAGATCAACCGTGCCTTCTTCGGCATTATGGTTCGCTTCGCCGTGCAGCCAGGCAGACGACAGTACATAGACCTGACCGTTCGCCAGCTCGGCAGTGATGGTCATCTCATCAGACGAGGTGATTTTGTTCACCGGAAAATTCTTCGGCACCTTGAAGGTCCCTTTGACATAGGGCGCACGGTGAGTTTCCTTGCGGTCCACTGAACCGTCCAGGCCGATGATGTCATCATTGACCGTCCTGTTCATGGGCACCTCAATGCCGCCGGTCAGCGATAGCTGCTGACCGTCAATTTTGAAATAACAGGTTCCCCCGATACGGGCCATTATGCAGACTCCTCTGAATACTGAAGACGGAACTGGTTAACCACGGCAAAGACACGCAACTGGTTAACATAGTCAGGCGGGAACAGCGTGTTCAGGCGGTTCGGATCGCTGGCATCACGCTCCACAACCAGGTACTGCTTAAACAGTTCGTAGTTTTCCACGATCCCCGCACGCTCAAGCTGACGGTAGGTTGCCAGCAGTTCCCCTTTGATCACCGCCGGTGTGACAATCGCCTGACCGGGACCAAAGCGGGTACCGTCGCTGGCAAGCTTGTGACGCCCGTACTTACTGGTAATGACGGATTTCAGTTTGCGCAGCACATACGCGCTGGTATGCAGCGTCTCGCTGTCGAGGTAGCTGTTATCCGCAACACCGTAAGCGTTTTTCCTGTACGTGGTGACATCACGCTGAATGCGCAGCACCCCGCTTTCGACACACGCCGTTGCCACGCCATGAGACAGCAGGGTCTGTTGTTCGGTCATCGTGAACCGTTTCCCCTTCGGCGCAGGCAGCATACCCACCAGCTCACCGGTCTGCGTGGGACGTGCCGGATCGTTGCGGATAAACACCGCTGCGCGGGCGGTACGGCTTGCCGCCAGCTCGTCGGCAGGCGTCTGGGTCTCTTTTTCGTATCCCGCCAGGGTAATGTGCTGCTGGTTAAACTGGTCACCTGCGGTCACCAGTTCTGACAGCGTGCCGATCTTTGCCGTATACACATGACCATACAGCTGACGCGCATAGCTCCAGCGACCGCTGGTATCGTTCATCTCGGTCACCAGCGTGTTAACGGAGGCTGTGTCGTTGAACGGCAGGCCGATATAATCAAACGGCTCATCCGCCATTGCAGCCACCGCGCCGGTGAGAACCGGAGCGCCCGTTCCGGCGGTACCCGTCGCCACGGCAATCTGTACGCCCGCTGGCAGCACTTCGCCCCCACCAAAGCCGTAGTAATTGAGGCTGACAGGAATTTCATTCCCGCAAAGCCCCTTATGACGCGCGGTCAGTGTGACCACGCCTGCCGAAGATGAGGCAGTAAACGGCAGGGTCGGAACGGCATTGATGGCATCCTGGATACTGCTGGCAATCGTCGCAACGTTATCGCCGTTGGTCACCGGTGCCTGCACGCGGGTACGTCCCACATAAACATTCACCGTGCCGGTTTCGGTTGCCGCGCCGGTCACCGTCAGCGTAACCGTTGCCGCCGCGCCCGTGGATTCAGGAACGGCAATCACATATAGCTCGCCAAACGGGTCGGTCTGGCGATAAGCCTCGACCATACGCGCCAGCTGACTTCCCGCACCACAAATCTGGCGTGCATAGTCTGCCGACGGCATCAGTACCAGACTGTTGGCAACAATCTCTGCACCGTTATTGGCATGACCAATCAGCAGCGATGCTCCGCTGTCCTGTGCAGTATTCGCCGCCTGATTATCCATTTCCGCATAAAACAGCGGAACCAGCGTATTCGACGGAATGGTGTTAAAGCTCGTCATCGGTATTCACCTTTTTATTCACGCGCCGGATATCACCCGCTACTTCACGGCGCAGCCAGTAGTTGTTCTCGTCAACATTTCGCCCTTCGGCGGGCAAAAGGTCGCCGCGGGCAGGGTCAGGAACTGACCGCCCTTTAACAGGTTTGACAAACATGAGGATCCTCAGGAAGGAAGGGTTATTTCGGTGTGATGTTCGATATCGCCGTCAGGCCCGTTACCGGGCTCGAGATAATCAACATCAATCGCCAGCGTTTGCAGTTCATCCAGACTGTTCAGATCATCCTGCTGGCGGGTATCCGGTCTTAAGTCAGATTTCGTAATTGCACCTGACGTGCATTGCTCAAGTTTTTTAGCCAGCACAAAACTGGCTTTTTTATAGCCATTGAAAACCAGCCGTAAGTAGCCAGGTGTTGAGCCAACTTTTCCGGCCAACTCGCCCTGCTGTTCTTTGGTTAAAGAGTCCCAATACGCTTTCATACAATATGTACCTCCGGTGTACATATTACATGATTGAAATGAACCTTCAAGATACTTGTACCTTAACGGTACAAGGGTTTTAATTTCGTTATGAAAACAATCCATGACATCCGGCGGTCTAACGCCAGAAAACTGAGAGATGGTGTTGGCGGGAATTCTTCCTTTGCCACTATGATTGATCGCGAGCCAACCCAGACCAGCAGGTTTATGGGGGATGGTGCTACTAAAAATATCGGTGACAGCATGGCACGACACATCGAAAAATGTTTCGACCTGCCTGTCGGATGGCTCGATCAAGAACACCAGACAACGAACATCACAAAAAAACCTGATGTTTCAATCACTAATAAACAAATCACATTAGTCCCTGTCATATCATGGGTACAGGCCGGAGCATGGAAAGAAGTTGGATATTCTGAGGTTGATTTGAGCACAGCAGAAACGTATCCCTGCCCTGTACCCTGTGGGGAAATGACTTATATCTTGCGGGTGATAGGTGATTCAATGATTGATGAGTACCGCCCGGGAGACATGATTTTTGTCGATCCTGAAGTACCTGCCTGCCACGGTGACGACGTTATTGCATTGATGCACGATACAGGCGAAACCACCTTCAAAAGGTTGATAGAAGATGGGACACAGCGTTATCTCAAAGCGTTAAACCCAAACTGGCCTGAGCCTTACATTAAGATCAACGGTAATTGCTCTATAATTGGCACAGTGATTTTCTCAGGAAAACCAAGAAGATACAAAATCAAAGCCTAATCAATGTTTATGAACCTGCTTCGGCAGGTTTTTTTATACTTGACAATGTACCTTTGAGATACATAATGTACCCAAGCGAAACAACGAACAGGCAGGACGCCCACGAAGTAGCCGCCTGGGGCATATGAAGTCCAGGATGATTCGTTGAGTCATGTTGTGCCACCAGGCACTCATGTTAAAGCAGGTGTATGAAATGAAAGTCCAGATTTTAAACAATAACTGTGAAGTCGTTTGGTCATACGACATAGCCGCCCCTGTAGATCAGAGCGGCGATAGCTGGACCAATGGGAAACATCAGATTATGGCTGGAGTTGTGTTCTCTTTACGCCGTGCTTTGGAACAGGCTGAAGTATTTCCATCAGACCCTGAATGGAAATGGCCTTTTTCTATTTGTCCAAATTCGGAGAGTACATTTCAGAAAATTGGTCAGAAAGTCGCACTCGAAGAGCATCAGCCAACTGTTTCCTGATTTTTTCAGGTAACTCGTCGGCATCGCAGAAACAACAACGCTCGATCATGTTGAAAGCCGATTCGTAGAACTGTTTTTGCTGAGTGTCGCTGAGACAGGAAAAGAGCGACGTTACGATGATTTTATTAATTGCATTATCAAGTTCTTTTTCATCAAAAGTCATTTGATTTTCCTTTTATGTATACGGGCTTAAAAGGATACCACCGAGCCTGAAGTGGTGAAAAGACAGGCACATAACAGCTAAGTATTTTCAACCAGAGAGAATCCTTAGCGTTGTGGTGAATGCGGCTCAGCGCACGCGGGTTAAGGTTGAGGCTGACAGTCGACCTTCTGTGGATACCCACCCGCCTGGTGTGCAACCTTCGCCAGGCACCGGGAGGCACCCGGCACCACAACTTTATGCTGTGTGTAGTCTTGGCGGTACCAGCTTGTACCCTTGCTTCCGGCTGGTACCGTCCTTTTTACAAAACAGAGAAGAGCATCACCGGACGACGGGTTCATAACCCAATCCATCCGGGCGGCTGCCACCGCAGGTGTTCTTCTCTGTTTTGTGGAGAAACTAACCGCCCCTACGGGGGCATTTATGGAAATGTAATTGACTCAATAATCGCCGGACGGTGAGGGCTTCCTTTTACCCGAATTCAGCGCGGTGCAGCGCATATACGTGGAGAACAAAATGTCATTTATTAAAACTTTTTCCGGGAAGCATTTTTATTATGACAGGATAAATAAAGACGACATCGTTATTAACGATATCGCGGTTTCCCTTTCAAATATCTGTCGCTTTGCAGGACATCTTTCACACTTCTACAGTGTCGCCCAACATGCGGTGCTTTGCAGCCAGCTGGTGCCACAGGAATTTGCTTTTGAAGCTTTAATGCATGATGCAACAGAAGCATATTGCCAGGACATCCCCGCACCACTGAAACGACTTCTTCCTGACTATAAACGGATGGAAGAAAAAATAGACGCCGTAATACGTGAGAAATACGGGTTACCTCCTGTTATGAGCACGCCAGTGAAATATGCCGATCTCATTATGCTGGCAACCGAACGCCGCGATCTCGGGCTTGATGATGGCTCTTTCTGGCCTGTACTGGAAGGTATCCCGGCAACAGAGATGTTCAAAGTGATTCCACAGGCACCGGGCCATGCCTACGGGATGTTTATGGAACGTTTTAACGAGTTATCGGAGTTACGCAAATGCGCATGAATGTTTTCGAAATGGAAGGGTTTCTTCGTGGGAGATGTGTACCGCGAGATCTGAAAGTAAATGAAACAGATGCTGAATACCTGGTGCGTAAATTCGATGCGCTTGAAGCTAAATGTGCAGCACAGGAAAACAAAGTAATACCAGTGTCAGCTGAACTGCCACCAGCAAATGAAAGTGTTTTGTTATTCGATGCTAACGGAGAAGGCTGGCTAATTGGCTGGCGTTCTCTCTGGTACACCTGGGGACAAAAAGAAACCGGAGAATGGCAGTGGACATTTCAGGTCGGGGACCTTGAAAACGTCAATATCACTCACTGGGCAATAATGCCAAAAGCACCGGAGGCTGGAGCATAATGATCACTTTTACCGACAAAGAACTGATTAAAGAAATTAAAGAGCGTATCAGCAGCCTTGACGTGCGAGACGATATTGAGCGCCGTGCTTATGAAATCGCACTCCTATCGCTGGAAGTAGAACCAGATGAACGCGAAGCTTATGAATTATTCATGGAAAAGCGTTTCGGTGACTTAGTAGATCGTCGGAGAGCAAAAAACGGCGATAACGAATACATGGCATGGGATATGACTCTCGGTTGGATCGTCTGGCAGCAACGAGCTGGTATCCATTTTTCAACAATGTCACAGCAAGAGGTGAAATAATGGAGCCATACAGCCTCACACTCGATGAGGCCTGTCATTTTCTCAAGATATCCAGACCGACTGCCATTAACTGGATACGCACAGGGCGTCTTCAGGCAACACGCAAAGATCCCACTAAGAATAAATCTCCTTACCTCACAACACGACAAGCCTGCATTGCGGCTCTTCAGTCTCCGCTGCATACTGTCCAGGTGAGCGCGGGTGATGGCATAACAGAGGAAAGAAAATGTCACTCTTCCGCAGAGGTGAAATATGGTACGCCAGTTTCACATTGCCGAACGGTAAAAGATTTAAACAGTCTCTTGGAACAAAGGACAAAAGGCAGGCGACAGAACTCCATGACAAGCTAAAGGCTGAAGCATGGCGGGTCAGCAAACTTGGTGAAATACCTGATATAACGTTCGAGGAAGCGTGTGTCAGGTGGCTTGAAGAGAAAGCACATAAAAAATCACTGGACGATGACAAAAGCCGGATCGGATTCTGGCTTCAACATTTCGCAGGAATGCAACTAAGAGACATTACTGAATCAAAAATTTATTCAGCAATGCAGAAAATGACGAACCGGCGTCATGAGGAAAACTGGAAACTCAGGGCAGAAGCATGCAGAAAAAAAGGGAAACCTGTTCCAGAATACACGCCAAAACCAGCGTCCGTTGCAACGAAGGCTACGCATCTTTCATTTATAAAGGCCCTACTAAGAGCCGCAGAGCGTGAATGGAAAATGCTGGATAAGGCACCAATTATTAAAGTGCCTCAACCAAAGAATAAACGGATCCGCTGGCTGGAGCCCCATGAAGCACAAAGGCTGATTGATGAATGTCCGGAGCCATTAAAGTCTGTTGTTGAATTTGCACTGGCAACAGGCTTAAGACGCTCGAACATCATCAACCTTGAATGGCAACAAATAGATATGCAGCGCCGGGTGGCATGGATAAACCCGGAAGAGAGTAAATCAAACCGCGCAATTGGCGTTGCGCTGAATGATACTGCATGTCGCGTATTGAAAAAACAAATCGGGAATCATCACCGTTGGGTATTTGTGTACAAGGAAAGCTGTACCAAACCAGACGGAACGAAAGCGCCAACGGTCAGGAAGATGCGGTATGACGCAAACACAGCCTGGAAAGCGGCGCTGAGACGAGCAGGTATTGATGATTTCAGATTTCACGACTTGAGACACACCTGGGCAAGTTGGCTGGTTCAAGCCGGAGTCCCGTTGTCAGTGTTACAGGAAATGGGAGGCTGGGAGTCTATCGAAATGGTTCGTCGATATGCTCACCTCGCACCTAATCACCTTACCGAACATGCACGGCAAATAGACTCGATCCTGAACCCATCGGTCCCAAATTTGTCCCAGTCAAAAAATAAGGAAGGTACTAGTGATGTGTAACTTATTGATTTAAATGGTGCCGATAATAGGAGTCGAACCTACGACCTTCGCATTACGAATGCGAAGTTTTTATATTTTAACTGCTTGAACAACCATCAGAAATCACAAATTTATCATTTTAAATCATAATATTAAAACAAAAAACCTGTTGATGTAAATTGATGAGTGTTGATGTTTATCCTTTCAATTTACTTACACCAGCCGTTACATTACTGTAAACCGTAATCCCCAACAGGAACCCTAAAAATGGCGCTTTCAAGACAAAAACTAACCTTCGAACGAATTCGAAGATTTACTTTACCTGAAGGGAAAAACCAAGTTTTCCTTTGGGATACGGACGTAACAAGCTTGGCATGTCGAGCAACTCGTGGAGCAAAAGCCTTTGTATTCCAAAGCCTGTATGCGGGAAAAACCCTTCGCATGACCATTGGCAACATTAACGATTGGAGGATTGATGATGCGAGGGCCGAAGCCAGGCGACTGCAAACATTAATCGATACTGGGATAGATCCGCGTATAGCTAAGGCGGAAAAAATTGCTGAAGCGGAATCACAGCAGGCTGAATCTCGTAAAACGAAGGCAACCTTTTCAAGCGCTTGGGAAGATTATCTTGATGAATTGAGAACCGGAATCAGCGCAAAAACTAAACGCCCCTACTCTGCACGCTACATTGCCGATCACGTTAACTTGTCCAGTCGTGGAGGCGAAAGTAAAAAAAGAGGCCGGGGCCCAACCTCACCTGGGCCACTGGCTAGCCTGCTCGACCGACCATTATCAGAACTAACACCAGAGAACATTGCCGAATGGCTAAGTACAGAGAGACAAAATCGGCCTACCGTCACTGCTCATGCCTACCGTCTGTTGCGTGCATTCATCAAATGGGCTAATTACCAGAAAAAATATCAGGGAATAATCGATGGCGATCTTGCACAAGATCATAACGTGAGAAAAATGGTTCCAATATCAGCGAGCAAAGCGGGAGATTGCTTACAAAAAGAACAGCTCAAAAGCTGGTTCAGTGCCGTGCGTAGCCTCAATAATCCCATTGCATCAGCCTATCTCCAAGTGCTTTTGCTCACCGGTGCACGGCGTGAAGAAATTTCCTCACTTCGCTGGTCTGACATAGATTTCAAATGGTCAAGCATGAGAATTAAAGACAAGATCGAAGGCGAGCGAATTATCCCCCTCACTCCCTATGTTTCTGACTTGTTACGCTCACTGATGGAGATCCCCAATCGTGGTACAAACGAGGAGAATTGGGTTTTCAGAAGTAACAGCAAAAGTGGCAAAATTATTGAACCGCGTTCAGCACATAATAGAGCATTAACTCGCGCGGAGTTACCACATATCAGCTTGCACGGATTGCGCCGTAGTTTTGGGACCCTCGCTGAATGGGTCGAAGTACCAACAGGTATTGTTGCGCAGATTATGGGCCATAAGCCTAGCGCTCTTGCTGAAAAGCACTATCGCCGCCGTCCATTAGATTTGCTAAGAAAATGGCATGAAAAAGTTGAATTATGGATCTTAGAAGAAGCAAAAATAAAAAACAACGTTGATAAGCGTTGATTTTATCAAATATCAACAACTTACATAAAATCACATGTGTTGACAGAAATTTTTTTTCAGTTATCTTTTATTACTGCTAACTACATTCACTCACTAAGCAGGAGATTAACTACAGTGACTAACCCAATAACTGTATCAAGAGAAGACCGAAGTGCGGAAATCAGAGCGAGATGGGGTTTACATCCGACTAAAAACAAAAGTTCTAATTTTTGGGAAACAACAATTCAGCGTTTTAATAATAGTAGTACTGACCGAATACTACCTCTTTGGCACCGTGTTTCAAAACTTTTAGTTGCTATTAGGAATGTAGTCAATACTATAACATGCCCTTTTCCACCAAAGGGGAATACTTCCCGCTCACGCCGAAGTTCAACAACGTCATCAAAAAACTCATCATCATCTTCATCGGATGGTAGTAGTAGCGACCCCGATCCCGATAGAGACCCCATATTCACCCCTTTTCATTTCATTCTTTCATCTCTGTTAAAAACAATGATCGTCTTATTTGCCCACATATCAAATGTTGGGGTGATGAAATGAGCGATATCAAACATCAAAAACCCTCTCAGTCACAACTAATTTCTACCCGCGAGTTAGCTAATATTATTGGCTATGAAGTACAAACTATTCGAGCTTGGCTTTGCAAAGACAAACTGCCTAATGGTTTACCGCGACCGAAGAAAATTAAAAACCGACACTATTGGTCACGTAAAGACATTGATAGATACCTATTAACCTTCTCAGTATATAGTAACTAATAGAGGCCTCCCCCGGCTATTCTAAAGAATAGCCGGGTTAGTTAATACAAACCTTCCATTAACAATGGGGGGAGATTAATACTATTTATCACATCTCACATTAACAAAATTCAAGGTCACATATGAAAAAACGCATCACTTTCAGCGTAAACAATAGTTCTACTATTGATGCAATTGACGACTATAGCAATGCAAAAGGATACTCCAGGTCAGAGGTGATATCATTTTTATTAAACGCCACAGTCCCAGCATTGAATAAAATAACATCGCAATATCATATAGCTCAAACTTTGGAGTCAACATTAGGCTGTATTTTTGAAGAGAAGGCCCCGTCAATAGCACGGGGGGAGCCAAAATTAACTTACGAAGAGTTTTTTCATTCCGTCTGGAACACTCACATTCGACACCGGAACGAGGTTATCGACCAGAATTTTTATGCACACAAAATATCTCATGATAAGATGGGGAAGAGTGAAAAAAAATTAATTCATGAAAAGCTCACATACATTATAAAAAGCTTCAATGTAAAAAAAGCAATTTTTATTTACACAGATCGGCGCGTGAACCACAAACATCTAATTGCAGGAGGGTTGTCAAATATCATACTGATAAAGGAAACAGTTTACGATGGTTGTTTTTTTGATTTGAGCAGCATTGTGATTATGCCAATCTTTGAACTTATTACATTTGGAATTGAAGAGGTATTGAAAAGAAATAAAATCCACCATAAACAATCATGCTATTGCTGGATACCAATTTATTACACAAATGATCTAGCGGTAATGGTCCCGGTGATTGCCGAAGGCGATACACCTCAAAAGGCGATGAAAGGAGGAGATGCCATCATTATTAACCCCTTTAACGGTGAAGTAAACCATACTTTCTGATACCAATGTTAAGCATAACCACTTAGTTGCATACATCTCGACAGTATGGAGTTAGTACCTAATAGCTTGATGAGGGTAAAATATGCCTACTAACAAAGCAAAATCAAAGAAAATTCTAGGAAGGCCTGAAGGAAGTAAATATTACCATTTAATTCAGAGTGAGAAGGCTAAGCATTACTCTCAATCCAAGGTGGCAAAGATCTTAGGAATAAGTATTTCCACGGTAAAAAGACACTGGGATAATGGCATCTTTGGGTGATTATAATTGCAGAGTTGCTTTTTAAGTATTTTACTGCATGGGTAATGGGTTGATAACAAGTTTTATTGTTGGAAAGGTATTATACAACAGTCATTACTATTAATAGTTAATTAATATAACTAACCACAGACATTCAGCTATGTCTGATCATTTTACTGTATACGGCTATCATAAGCCGTAGGGCTAACAACAGGATCGAAGCATGGAATTATATCATGGTTCCCATGGTGAGCATGTGCTCGCCTATAAAAAACATATTGAACGAGTCGTCAATGATGCTATCAGTGAATTCCCCAGAACAATGGCGTTACGTGTTGATGTTCATTATCCACCCATTTTAGACAGAGGTGACACTGTTTGCTGTTTTCCTAATCTAGAGCCTGGTGCTATATCCCGTTTCCGTAATGCGTTAAATGCAATGCTGGAGGCCAATGAGAAAGCCAGAGCAGCTAACGGTAAACGAATTTATCCAAATCGTGTTCGTCATGTTTGGGTAAGGGAGTTTTCCGAAGAGGGGAAATGTCATTTTCATATTGGTCTTTTTTTTAACAAAGATGCTTATTACCATTTAGGTGATTATGAGGCCGAAAGCAATTTAAGGATGATGATTGTAAGAGCATGGTATAGCGCACTGGGATTGGAACTGGATGATTATCCGGGATTGGTTCACTACCCTGAAAATTGTCGTTATATATTAGACGTCAATGATTTTAACTTTGAAGGAGAATACAATAAATTACTGAATCGTCTTGACTACCTGGCTAAACTTGATACAAAAGTATACGGAGATGGCGACCGTAGCTTCGGCTGCAGTCGCGGGTAATTTATTTTTTTACAGAAATGGCCTTTCTTATGGATGGAAAGGCCAAACCCATCAGTTAAAGATGGTTGTTTTACTATAATCCAACGACCTCATCCCCGATATTAGTCAAAATCATTAATTCTTTAATCTCTCGTTGTGCCAACTGTAATTCAAACTGCTCTTGAATTAACATCCACTTCGACCAACTTCCACCGACTACATGCGATAACCGGAGTGCCATAGCTTTCGTCAGTGAAACTGAACCGTTCAACAATTCAACTATCTCTTGCTCGCGACATCCCATGTAAACCGAAAATTTATTCAGTCCTATATTTGATACCGCTAGTATTTCGGCCAGTTTAATGCCGGGATGATCAGGAAGTAAGGTCATGCCGTATTCATCCTGATAAATTCCATAAATAGAACAGCCAGTTTCTCTCAGTTCTCGTAAATTCTTCCCTGCAAACTTCAGCTCGTGTGAAAGCACGAGAAACTCACCAGTAAATTCATATTCTGCTTCAGGCCTATGGTGGCATTTGATCAATGCAAATGCCGCCCCTACTTTTTCAACTGTTACAGTAACCGACATTGAACCACCTCCGTCAAGATAATCGATGAACGTTTTAGACTGTCCAGCTGTTCGACACCACTTCTGCCTGCTTCAAAATCAGTTCCACGGCGCCCGGCGTTTTGTCCGGCGGATACTTATACTTACGCAGCGTCTGGCGCACCAGAATACGCAATCGGGCACGCACGCTTTCACGCACCTGCCAGTCCACGGTGGTGGACTGCCGCAATTTCAATGTCACTTCGATGGCCAGCTTTCTCAGCGTATCATCGCCCAGTTCACGCACTGCACTTTCATTTTCAGCCAGCGCATCATAGAAGGCGATTTCATCCGGGGTCAGCCCTAACGCATCATCACGCGCCATCGCCTCCTGGAACGCTTTCGCCATCTGGATCAGCTCTTCAATCACCTGCGCGGTCTCAATGGCGCGGTTATTGTATTTGAGCAGCACCGCTTTCAGTCGGTCGGAGTATTTCTTCTGCTGCACCACGTTATTGCCCGAACGGGCATGAATGCCGTCATTGAGCAGTTTTTCCAGCAGTTCCACTGCCAGATTACGCTGCGGCATTTCCCGCACTTCTTCCAAAAACTCATCGGACAGCAAACCTATGTTCGGTTTATCCAGCCCGGCGAGTGCGAAGACATCCTCAACCCCGGTCGCGACAACCGCGTTATCGAGGATCTTGCTCAGCAGCGAGTTTTTTTCGGACTGGCTAAATTTGGCCTTCGGATCGAGTTTGATAAGCCCCACCCTGACCGCCGAAAGAAACGCGAATTCCTCCTGTAAGGGTTCGGCCTCATCCAGCGTGTTACATAGTGACCAGGCTTTGCTCATCGCCAGCGAGACATCGAGGTAACGTTTTTTACCGTCATCCAGTCCCAGAATGTAGTTCACGGCATCACGCAAGAAGGCCAGCGGATCGCGGGAGAAGCCCGTGTAATCAAATCCCGGCTTACCCGCCGAACGGGCAAACATCCCATGAATGACATCCATTTTTTCCAGCAGAATCGCAAAGGCTTCCCTGGCATCGACCGTTGTCTGTCCTTTGCCTTTTGAATCGGTATAGGTTTTCAGCGCCTGCTTCAGCTCGTTGGCAATGCCGATATAATCCACCACCAGCCCGCCGGGTTTATCCCGGAACACACGGTTAACGCGGGCAATCGCCTGCATCAAATTATGGCCGCGCATCGGTTTGTCGATATACATGGTGTGACAGCATGGGGCATCAAACCCGGTCAGCCACATATCCCGCACAATCACCAGTTTCAGCGGATCGTTCAGATCTTTAAAGCGGGCTTCCAGGCGTTTTTTGGTCTGTTTGTTGTAAATATGCGATTGCAGGTGATCTTTATCTGACGCCGATCCGGTCATGATGACTTTGATCGCCCCTTGTTCAACGTCTTCACTGTGCCATTCATGGCGTATCGCCACGATGGCATCGTACAGTTTCACGCAGATCTCGCGGCTCATGGCGACAACCATCGCCTTGCCGTTCATGGCAGTGTTACGTGTTTCAAAATGCTGAACCAGATCGGCGGCGACCTGCTGAATACGTGGCTCTGAACCGACCAGCTTTTCCAGACGGCTCCAGTCACCTTTGGTTTTTTCTTGCTGGCCCGTTTCTTCGTCTTCTACCAGTTCATCGACCTGATCAGAGAGCGTTTCCAGCTCTTCATGGTTCAGGTCGAGTTTTGCCAGCCGGGATTCGTAGTAGATCGGCACCGTTGCGCCGTCATCGACCGCATCCTGAATGTCGTAGATAGAGACATAATCACCGAACACGGCACGGGTATCTTTATCTTCCGAGGCAATCGGCGTGCCGGTAAAGCCCATAAACGACGCATTCGGCAGCGCGTCGCGCATATGTTTTGCGTAGCCGTATTTATAGACACCCGTTTGTCTGTCCAGCGTGGCGCTCAGGCCATACTGGCTACGGTGCGCTTCATCCGAAATCACCACGATGTTGCTGCGCTGATTGAGTGCCGGATGGCTCTGCTCACCGTCCAGCGGCGCAAACTTCTGCACGGTGGTAAAGATGATGCCGCCGGATTCACGGGCATTAAGCAACTCGCGCAATTCATCTCGATCGTTGGCCTGTAGTGGCGTCTGCTTCAGCAAATCCTGTGCCTGGCAGAAGGTGGCGTATAACTGGCCGTCGAGATCGTTGCGATCCGTCACCACCACAATGGTCGGGTTGTTCATCTCCGCCTGTTGCAGCAGTTTCCCGGCATAGCAGCACATAGAGATACTTTTGCCGGAGCCCTGGGTATGCCACACCACGCCCGCTTTTTTACTGCCGGGGGTAATGTTGCTGCGCAGCGGAAGATGTTTACCGGTAGAGGCCACAATCGTTGCCGCAACCGCTTCACGCACCGCGTGGAACTGATGGTAAGCGGCAATCTTTTTGATAAGCCGTTTGCCATCGTTTTCAAACAGCACAAAGAAACGAATGTAATCGAGCAGCAGTTCGCTATTAAAGAAGCCCTGCACTACCGTTTTAAGCTGCCAGTGAAACTGCGGTTTATCATCTTCGTTCGCCACCGTTTTCCACGGCAGAAAACGCTCTTCATCAGCGGTCAGAGAGCCGATACGCGCATTTTGCCCGTCGCTCACTACCAGCGCTTCGTTACAGATAAACAGGTCGCTGAGTTCGTTTTTATAGGTCTGCAGCTGGTTAAACGCAGCCCAGATATCGGCATTGGCATCAATCGGGCTTTTCAGCTCAATCACCGCCACCGGCAGGCCGTTGATATAGCAGATAATATCCGGACGACGAACCTGTTTTATCCCCTGAATAGCCACCTGATTTACGACCATAAAGCGGTTATTGCCGGGATGGTTGAAATCCATCAGCAGGGCTTTATCGTGAACCGTTTTGTCTTCACGCTTGTACTCAACGGGTACGCCGTCGAGCAACAGGTGATGGAATGCTTTGTTGCTGACGACCAGATCCGGGCTTTCGGGGCGGGTAATACGGAGTATCACCTCTTCCAGCACGGAAACAGGGAGATGGGGGTTGATGGTTTGCAGCTGCTCCAGCATCACCGGGCGCAGAAACACATCATGAAATGAAGCACGCAGCGGGTTGTCGCCATCCGGCGCGATATCTGGCCCGTGCAGCACTTCCCAGTCCTGTTCAGCAAACCATTTCAGGCATTGCTGCTCTAAATCGTCTTCGCTCAGCATTACTCTTCCTCTCCCTCGGTGATCATACCGGTCTGTTTCAGCTCAATCGCCAGTTCCAGCAGGCTCGGGCGGATCGCTTTTTCCAGACGGTTCATGCTATCCATCATCCAGTCGATAATGACAGGCCAGATCTCTTTATTGCCGCCGTCAAACGTCTTTGAACAGACGATCTGGCAGCTTTTTCGCTCTGGCAGCAACCGCCAGTCGAGCGGCTCGCCAAACAGCGATTCAATGTGCGTTTTACGTTCCTGAAGGCGTTCAAATAACCAGGTGTTTTCCAGCGCATCTCCGCGCGAAATATTGAGCTGCACGCGAGCGTCTTTCTGGGAAAAGATAAGCTCAAACGGCACGCCGCTAACGCCCGACCCGGCAGCCAGCCAGTGATCGGTTGAGGGAGCGCGGTTGTTAAACAGTGAACAGGGGCTGGTGCGGAATTTTTCCAGCGCCATCGTCCAGAACTCGCGGCGCAGATAGTGACGCTGCTGCAGTTCGCTACTGCTGGAGGTGGACTGCTCTTCCGCCTCTTTTTGCGCCATGCCAATCATGTACGACTCCGCTTCCGGGGTTGGGATAACCTGGCGGATATCGACAAACACGTCTTCACCAAAACGGTAGGGGGTCACTTTGAAGCACTGGGCGCGGATACCAAACTGCATCAACCACAGCGCGGTATTGGTGACCTCTTTGCGGAAATTGGCCGCAACCATGATGACGCGCTGGGTGCCTTTGCGGTTGAGCACCCCTTCTTTCAGGCTTTCCCAGCCCATAAATTCGGCGATGACCTCTGCCGCCTGGCGGTTCTCGTTGGGCTCATACTGATCCAGATAAAGCTGGAAGATCTCCACCACGCTCTCCTGACGCAGGTTGGCGCAGTAGCCGGCATATTTCAGCGCCTGCCAGACGACGTCGCGCCCGGAATCATCAAGCTTATTTTCGATGATGACCAGGTTGCCTTTTTTATCGAGCGCCAGCAGATCGAGACGTTCTTTGGTGTCGTCAAAACCGGCGAACTCTTTCTGGATAATCAGCAACTCATCGTCGTTGTCGCGGGTTAACGCCTGGGGATTCTTTGCCAGCCACTCCTGCAGGTGATCGCGCTCGCGAAAGCCGAGGCTGCTGAACGACACCTCTTGCAGAGAATGCAGACTATTGGTCGGCGTATCGACTTTATACATTTTCCGCCTCACTTACCGCCTGCTCGGCTTCCGGTAGGGTGATTTCACCCGAGAGGAGTTTGGGGAGAAGGGTGTCGCGGAGTAATGCCAAAGATTGAGAGTGTTTTAAATTTACATGTGCACGCTGATGCAAAAGCAAGGCTGATGATTCAAACAAATTTACTAATGCCATAGGGGGGAGTGGATAGCTCAAACTATGTATATGATTACGGTTCAAAGAAGGAACAGCTGAACCTGCATTAAACGCTTTCATATCTAATAGTCGCAGCAACTCATAAGCGTAACAGGGTGTTGCACGTTTGAATTCCTTTACCCAAAGGGTTGTATTCAATGGCCAATAATCTTCAAGCGTTAAATAAACTTTACCAAGCACACCAGAACGACCAGTTATAACGCCCGGAGCTTTAGCCATTGCCACATTATGAGTACCGTTGGGGCCACTGGCGGCAATCAGAGGAAACTCACCATCTTTTCGTGCCGATGAAGGGAGATCAAAACCTCTCTGTAATACCAACAAATCTTGAAGCTTCCCTAACTCCCATGTCACAGGGATATTTCCCAACTCACTATCCTGCATCGCAGACGGAAACAGTTCTGCCGTGGCTTTTAGCTCGGCATACTGCTCAGGGTGTTCACGCTCAAAAACCTCCAGCGCATCAGTATCTTTCCCGGAAATAACCGTCATGGCGGCGAGCGTCGCGTCTTCCTGCGAACCACCCGCTTCCAGCACTGCCATTTTGGCTTTTACCGGTTCAAAATCGACAAACCAGCTTTTGAACAGGGCTTGCGCCATTTGTTCGAGAGTATGGTTGATTTCGGTATTTACTTCTATTTTTGTATCCAAGGAGTCAAGTATTAAAGCGATTTTATTTTGCACGGGTTTAACGGGTAATGAAACCTTAAATTGGCTAAAGTGCCCCTTATTCAAAATTGGGGTTGCACTTCCTCCAGCAATTGCTTTGAAATCATCCTGCAGAGTTGAAAGATAATAATAGACATACTTGTAATCAAAATGTTCTGAATCTACAACGATGGCATTTATCTGCTGATTAGTAATGCTTTCACCGGGTAATAAAACCGTTTTCCCCATATCTGAACCAATACAAGATACCGCAATACTATTTTGAGGCAGTAAGCAATTCCGCACCGCTTCGACACCCTGGGAAGACAAATACCTTTCGGTTTTATCTATAAGTCTACGACCGTCCATATCTTTTGGCGTTACAAAAGGAATACCTTGTGCGCTAAAAGCATCACTAATTTTGGAAGGCGGTGTTTTACCAGTGATAACTTTACCTAGATCCTCAATTTTGTATTCATATAACTCAAAACTCATAACCCAATCCCCCCAGATTCGCCTTAATCTGCTTCTCCAGCTCAGCGCTCTCTTCCAGTTGCTCTTTCAACTGCTCGGTCAGTCGCGCCATCTTCTCGGCAAAGGGTTCATCGTCTTCTTCCTGCTCGACAGCACCGACATAACGGCCTGGGGTTAGCACAAAGTCGTTTTTCTGGATATCTTCCAGCGTTGCGGAGAAGCAGAACCCGGCTTCGTCTTCGTAGTTTTTATCCGCCTGCCAGTTCTGGAAGGTGTCGGCAATTTTGGCGATATCCTCACGGGTAAAATCGCGCAATACGCGGTCTTTCATATAGCCAATCTGGCGGGCGTCGATAAACAGCACCTGGCCTTTGCGGTGGACTTTACCGTTGCCGCCGGATTTGTCTTTGGTCAGGAACCAGATGCAGGCCGGGATTTGGGTGTTGGTAAACAGCTGTCCCGGCAGCGCCACCATACACTCCACCAGATCGGCTTCGATCAGATTGCGGCGGATCTCGCCTTCGTTGTTGGTGTTGGAACTCATCGAGCCGTTGGCCAGCAGCAGCGCCATCGAGCCTTTCGGCGCCAGGTGGTGGATCATGTGCTGCATCCATGCGAAGTTGGCGTTGCCCTGCGGCGGCGTGCCGTATTTCCAACGCACGTCGTTTTCCAGCTTCGCGCTCCACCACTCTTTCATGTTGAACGGTGGGTTAGCCATAACGAAGTCGGCGCGCAGATCCGGATGCTGGTCGTCCAGCAGGGTATCGGCATTTTTCGTACCAAAATTAAAGTCGATGCCACGGATTGCCATGTTCATCGCCGCCAGCTTCCAGGTGGTCGGGTTGGATTCCTGACCGTAAACGGAGATTTTCTGCTTCTGCTCAGCGGCGTTGTACTGCTTCTCGCCCGCGTGCTCTTCAATAAAACGGTCACTGGACACGAAGAACCCGCCGGAACCCATCGCCGGGTCATACACACGGCCGTTATACGGCTGTAGGCATTCAACAATCAGGGTCACGATGCTTTTTGGCGTGTAATACTGGCCGCCCTGCTTACCTTCCGCCAGCGCGAACTGGCCGAGGAAATATTCGTACACGTGACCGAGAATATCTTTGCTCTTTAAGTTGAGCTTCTTGCCGTTATATTCCGGGTTGCTGAAGTTGGCGTCAGAGAAAGTATTAATCAGCCCGGTCAACACTTCGTTGCCCAATTGATACTGGCTGATACGGTTCAGAATACCTTTCAGCTTCGGGTTGGTTTTTTCGATTTCATCGAGCGCGTTATCCACCAGCCAGGACACAGAGCGCAGCGTCACATCCTTGCCGGTGGTTTCATCCACCCACAGCACGGTGCCGGTCGGCAACATGGCTTTGTTTTTCAGCGTGTCCCAGCGCGCGGCTTTCGGCACCCAGAAGATGTTCTTTTCGGTGTAGTAATCTTCCACCTCCAGTTCATCCACAATCGCCTGTGCGTACTCTTCATCAGAGTCGTAACCGTCGCGCGACATGGCATAGATGTTGTCCGGGTTGCCGACATCGCGGAACAAGGTGATTAGCTCCTGCTGACGCGCCTCGAAGGCATCGGACACATACTTGAGGAAGATAAGCCCCAGCACCACGTGCTTGTAGTTGGCGGCATCCATGTTGGCGCGTAGCTTGTCGGCGGCTTTCCAGAATTTGTTATCCAGCTCGTTCAGGAACTGTTGTTCGGCGTTGTTCATGAAAATCCTCAGGGGCGATCGCAGCGATAGTGCTAACATGCCTATCTTAAATTTGGTTTTGGAATGCTAATCGCAAAATGATACCCGGAATGACTAGGTTCATAAACGAGATAGCGCAAAGAAGTGGAAGATGGGCTATGGCTAAGTTGACATTAAGTTCCGGGCCTCAAGCAGACGTCTCAACGTTGTCTCGCGAATATGCCAAATTATTCCGCAGCAGATGCTCAGCCCTACGGATTGACAGTCTATATTACTCTCCAAACAGTCTTCATTTACCTTCGGTTTTACGATACATGTCTGGTCGGTTGATCTGCCAGACAAAGTCTGGTCGGTTCAACGGGAGATACCCCATTTTCTGGTATAGCCAAGGGGCGCTGTCAGTGACCAGCATTATCCGTCGCAGGCGTGACATCAATGGATGGGCGTGACAGCATTCAATCAACCAACGACCGAGGCCACTTTTCTGATAGTCGTTCAGCACGTAGACGTCGCACAAATAACCAAAAGTGGCAAAGTCTGTCACCAGACGGGCGAAACCGATCTGTCTTGTGCCATCCAGTAGGCCAAAACAAAGGCTGTTCTGGATAGATACACTGACCGTTTCTATATCAATACCAGGAGCCCAGGACGATTGCGAAAGGTAATCATGAATGGCTTCCAGCTCAAAAAAGGCGGGATCGGTTGTGACCGTAAACAGGTCTTTAGTAAAACTGAGATGCGGGTTATCCACTGATTAACTCCTTGTAAACGAATATGTGACGAGACAGGACCGAACGGTATGTTGGGTAACTCTCAGGATGATTTCTCATGTACCGTCATGATGAACACCAATGGGCTCGCTCCTCGGTTTTCATAGCAATGCGCAACGTCTGTTCTCGCGGTTGCCGAACAGTTGGTGTTCACTTGATACAGGTGATCTTGTACACCCAGTGTGAGTGTGCCTTCCTGGACGTAAAACAATTCAAGCGTTCCATCTGTGTGGCCGGGGGAAGCAAACTTTTCCCCCGGTTGCATTTCCCACATCCACATCTCGGTCATATCAGGGCCACCTGATCCTGCAAGCAGTCTGGCTCGTCCGCCTTTTTCGCCTTGCCATAATTCGGGGATTTCCTCTTCAGCGATGAGATGCACCGTTGGTTTCGAACTGACATCCACAAAGTCTGCCACCGAAACCCCCATCGCGACGGCCAGGCGGCACAACAGAGCAATACTGGGATTTGCCCGGCACCCCTCAATTTCAACCAGTGCACCCTTGCTGACGCCCGCCCGGCGGGAGAGTTCATCAAGGGAGATTTTTTTTTGTTTGCGATACAGCTTAATCCGCTGAGATACAGCTTCATTTACTGTGCTGGCAATCGAACCAGCATCGGTCATTAAATTGACTTTTTTAGTCATTGGTCATTATCATGATTTAAATTGGTCATTACAGGATTATTCCGTGTTAACAGTATCTCCGTCAATTGCCCCTGAAATTTATCGTATTGCACCCGGTTTCCGGGCACTCAGTATCTATGTAAACGCTGCGCCGGTGCTGAACCCTGATATTGGTGAAACAGCGCTGAGAGAAGCTTGTGAAGCGGTTCTTGTCGGTGAGCCTGAGTGGGCAGAATCGCATTTAGCTGCATGGGCTGAGATTTTTCAGACGTTTGGCGCTAAGCCTAAACGCACCCCTTGTTCAGCTGATGCGTTACGTAAGCGTGTATTACGTGACGGCGCGATGCCAGCACTTGACCCCATCGTTGATCTCTATAATGCCGTTAGCCTTCGCTACGCCGTGCCGGTGGGGGGCGAGAACATTGCTGCCTATCAGGGGCTACCACGCCTCGTTGTGGCAACAGGCACTGAGCCGTTTGATACGGTAAAAGAGGGTGAAATCGCCGTTGAATATCCTTCGCAAGGTGAAGTTATCTGGCGTGATGATGCCGGTGTGACCTGCCGTCGCTGGAACTGGCGACAAGGAGTCAGAACCCGCTTAGATGTGGAAGCACAGCACATGTGGTTTATTCTGGAGAGTCTGCCGCAAATGCCACTGGAAAAACTTCACGAAGCCGGGAAGATGCTGACCGATGGCCTCGAAGCAATGATGCCAGGTCTGCGGGTTGACGTAACTCTCATTGAAGAGCAACAACCGTAATACCATTGAGGAGAAACACCATGTTCACCGGCTTGTCTGCTTTCCCAATGACCCCTGTTACCGCCAACGGCGTCGATGAAAAGGGATTCAATAATATTTTGGCCCGCCTTACGACGGCACGGGTGGATTCAATGGGTATTCTGGGGTCTACCGGTAGCTACGCCTATCTAACCCCGGAGCAGCGCAAACGTGTCGCGACTCTGGCAAAACAGGTTGCTGGGGATATCCCTGTTATGGTGTGTGTGGGGGCAGTCAGGGAAGGTGCGAATAAGTAGGTCATTTCTTCCCAAGCTGACTCGCTGATTAAAATTTCGCGGATCTGGGCCGATTTTTTTCCCGCAAACACATCGAATCAGCCTATTTAGGCTATTTTTTCCACCATTTCTGGCGTTATTTCCGGTTTTTACTGAGATCTCTCCCACTGACGTATCATTTGGTCCACCCGAAACAGGTTGGCCAGGGTGAATAACATCGCCAGTTGGTTATCGTTTTTCAGCAGCCCCTTGTATCTGGCTTTCACGAAGCCGAACTGCCGCTTGATGATGCGAAACGGGTGCTCCACCCTGGCACGGATGCTGGCTTTCATGTATTCGATGTTGATGGCCGTTTTGTTCTTGCGCGGATGCTGCTTCAAGGTTTTTACCCTGCCGGGACGCCCGGCGATCAGCCAGTCCACATCCACCTCGGCCAGCTCCTCGCGCTGTGGCGCTCCCTGGTAGCCGGCATCGGCTGAGACAAATTGCTCCTCTCCATGAAGCAGATTACCCAGCTGATTGAGGTCATGCTCGTTGGCCGCGGTGGTGACCAGGCTGTGGGTCAGGCCACTCTTGGCATCGACACCAATGTGGGCCTTCATGCCAAAGTGCCACTGATTGCCTTTCTTGGTCTGATGCATCTCCGGATCGCGTTGCTGCTCTTTGTTCTTGGTAGAGCTGGGTGCCTCAATGATGGTGGCATCCACCAAAGTGCCTTGGGTCATCATGACGCCTGCTTCGGCCAGCCAGCGATTGATGGTCTTGAACAATTGACGGGCCAGTTGATGCTGCTCGAGCAGGTGGCGGAAATTCATGATGGTGGTGCGATCCGGCAGGGCGCTATCCAGGGATAATCGGGCAAACAGGCGCATGGAGGCGATTTCGTACAGGGCATCTTCCATGGCACCGTCGCTCAGGTTGTACCAATGCTGCATGCAGTGAATACGCAGCATGGTCTCCAGCGGATAGGGCCGTCGGCCATTGCCCGCCTTGGGATAAAACGGCTCGATGACAGCGGTCATATTCTGCCATGGCAGAATCTGCTCCATGCGGGAGAGGAAAATCTCTTTTCGGGTCTGACGGCGCTTAGTGCTGAATTCACTATCGGCGAAGGTGAGTTGATGGCTCATGATGTCCCTCTGGGATGCGCTCCGGATGAATATGATGATCTCATATCAGGAACTTGTTCGCACCTTCCCTAAATCATTAGGTTGGAAGCATCACCGAAAAAATGTATATTTGTCGGCGAATAAATAGCATTCTTTGACGCCGATAGCACCAGCGAACTTATATTTTTAGGTTCGTTACCTGACGCCTTAAATATTGCGGATCCCGGTCAGTCGAAGATTCTATTAGCAGTGGCATAAATCAGCATCGCCTGATGTTTATGGTTCTATGCGAATTCACAGTGTGCTCATGGATTCGTAATTCACTCTGACAAGGAAATAGCAATGAAAAAGGTTCTTCTCTCTGCAGCAATGGCAACCGCGTTTTTTGGCATGACTGCTGCCCATGCAGCTGATACCACTGTTGGCGGCGGCCAGGTTAATTTCTTCGGTAAAGTTACCGATGTATCCTGTACTGTTTCCGTTAACGGCCAGGGCAGCGATGCGAACGTTTACCTGTCTCCGGTAACCCTGACTGAAGTTAAAGCGGCAGCAGCGGATACTTACCTGAAACCGAAATCTTTCACCATTGACGTCTCTAACTGCCAGGCGGCTGATGGCACTAAACAGGATGACGTAAGCAAACTGGGCGTGAACTGGACCGGCGGTAACCTGCTGGCTGGCGCAACCAGCAAACAACAGGGCTACCTGGCGAACACCGAAGCTTCCGGTGCTCAGAACATCCAGCTGGTGCTGTCTACTGACAACGCTACCGCGCTGACCAACAAAATCATCCCGGGTGACAGCACTCAGCCGAAAGCGAAAGGCGACGCTTCCGCTGTCGCTGATGGCGCGCGTTTCACCTACTACGTAGGCTACGCCACCAGCGCGCCGACCACGGTAACCACCGGTGTGGTTAACAGCTACGCGACTTACGAAATTACTTACCAGTAATTCCGTCAGAAAATAAAACTGCCCCGCGATGGGGCAGTTAATAACAATAATAAAGCGGCAATGTCCGCCGCTTGTATTTTTATTCTGAGGTCAGCATGAAGCGTATTGCCCTTTTTTTCTGTTTCATTTTTAGTTTTGCGGCCCATGCCAACAATATTATTGTTAACGGTACCCGCTTTATTTATCCAGGAAATGAAAAAGAAATAACGGTACAGCTTTCAAATAACGCCGACCGTCCGGCGCTGGCGCAGGCCTGGCTGGATAACGGCGATGCCGATGCCACACCGGATACCATTACCACCCCGTTTATTATCACCCCGCCGATTTCGCGCGTTGACGCCAAGAGCGGCCAGACGCTGCGTATTAAGCTCGGCAGCAGCGCCGGTCTGGCGAAAGATAAAGAGACGCTGTGGTGGCTGAATCTGCTGGAAATTCCGCCGGTGGTGGCCAATCAGAAAAATGAAGGCCAGAACGTGCTGCAGCTGGCGATCCGTTCGCGCTTTAAATTTATTTATCGTCCTGCCGGACTGGGCAACCGCGATGCGGCGGCCGAGAAGCTGACCCTGACCGCCAGCGGCAGTAGTCTCGCCATCAACAACCCGACGCCGTTCTACATTACCGTCAGCCGTATTTCCCGCGACGGCGGTAAAGCCCTGAACAGCAAAACCGTGATGCTGGCGCCGCAGTCCAGCCAGACGGTGGCGCTCTCCTCCGCCGTCAACCGCGGCGAAACCCTGACCGTTAACAACATTAATGACTATGGCGCCGATGTCGCAGTGAAAGTGGCCGTTAAATAAGGGAAAAGCTAATGAAGCAGAGGTCATTCTGCCCGGGAAGATTAAGCACCGCGATCGCCATCGCGCTGTGCTGCTTTCCGCCATTTTCCAGCGGACAGGAAAACCCGGGAACGGTATATCAGTTTAACGACGGCTTTATTGTCGGCAGTCGCGAAAAGGTCGATCTGTCGCGCTTTTCGACCAGCGCGATTACCGAAGGCACTTACTCCCTTGACGTCTACACCAACGACGAGTGGAAAGGGCGCTACGATTTACGCATCGCGCGCGATAAAGATGGTCGGCTGGGCGTCTGCTACACCAAAGCGATGCTGGCCCAATATGGCATCGCGGCGGAAAAGCTCAATCCGCAGCTGAGCGAGCAGGAGGGCTACTGCGGTAGCCTCAAATCCTGGCGCAACGAAGAAAACGTCAAAGACAACCTGGTCCAGTCCTCCCTGCGGTTGAACATTTCGGTACCGCAGATCTATGAAGATCAACGCCTGAAAAACTATGTCAGCCCGGAGTTCTGGGACAAAGGCATTACCGCGCTTAATCTTGGCTGGATGGCCAACGCCTGGAACAGCCACACCTCTTCGGTCGGCGGGTCGGATAACAGCAGCGCCTACCTTGGCGTCAACGCCGGTCTGTCGTGGGACGGCTGGCTGCTGAAGCATATCGGTAATCTGAACTGGCAGCAGCAGGGCAAAGCGCACTGGAACAGCAACCAGACCTATCTCCAGCGGCCGATCCCGCAGATCAACTCCCTCGTCAGCGGTGGTCAGATTTTTACCAATGGCGAATTTTTCGACACCATCGGTCTGCGTGGGGTCAACCTCGCCACTGATGACAATATGTTCCCGGACGGCATGCGCTCCTATGCCCCGGAAATTCGCGGCGTGGCGCAGAGCAACGCCCTCGTCACCGTGCGTCAGGGCAGCAACATTATCTATCAGACCACGGTTCCGCCGGGGCCGTTTACCCTGCAGGATGTCTATCCATCCGGCTATGGCAGCGATCTTGAAGTCTCGGTAAAAGAGGCGGATGGCTCGGTGGAAGTGTTCAGCGTGCCTTACGCCTCCGTTGCTCAGCTGCTGCGTCCGGGCATGACCCGCTACGCGCTCTCCGCCGGTAAAGTGGACGACAGCGGGCTACGCAACAAGCCGATGCTCTATCAGGCGACCTGGCAGCACGGGATCAATAACCTGCTGACCGGCTACACCGGGGTCACCGGCTTTGACGACTATCAGGCCTTCCTGGTGGGCACCGGGATGAACACCGGGATCGGCGCGCTCTCTTTTGACGTCACCCGTTCGCGGCTGAAGAGCGATACCCATGATGACTCGGGGAAGAGCTATCGCGCCACCTTTAACCGCATGTTCACCGATACCCAGACCAGCATCGTGCTGGCGGCGTATCGCTACTCGACGAAAGGTTATTACAACCTCAACGATGCGCTGTACGCCGTCGATCAGGAAAAAAACAGCCGCAGCAACTATACGCTGTGGCGGCAAAAAAACGGCATGACCTTCACGGTGAACCAGAACCTGCCGGACGGCTGGGGCGGGTTTTATCTCAGCGGTCGTATTTCCGATTACTGGAACCGCTCCGGGACCGAGAAGCAGTATCAGGTCAGCTACAACAATTCGTTTGGTCGTCTCTCCTGGTCGGCGAGCGCCCAGCGCGTCTATACCCCGGACAGCTCCGGCCATCGCCGCGACGATCGCATTTCACTCAACTTCAGCTACCCGCTGTGGTTTGGCGATAACCGCACCGCCAACCTGACGTCGAACACCTCGTTCAACAACTCGCGCTTTGCCAGCTCGCAGATTGGCATCAACGGTTCGCTGGACAGTGAAAACAACCTTAACTACGGCGTGTCGACCACCACCGCCACCGGCGGTCAGCACGATGTGGCGCTCAACGGCAGTTACCGTACGCCATGGACCACCCTCAACGGCAGCTACAGCCAGGGCGAAGGGTATCGTCAGAGCGGCATTGGCGCCAGCGGGACGATGATCGCCCACAGCGGCGGCGTGGTGCTCTCGCCGGAAAGCGGCTCGACGATGGCGCTGATTGAAGCCAAAGACGCGGCCGGCGCCATGCTCCCGGGATCGCCGGGCACCCGCGTGGACAGCAACGGTTACGCCATCCTGCCGTATCTGCGCCCGTACCGGATCAACGCCGTCGAGATCGACCCGAAAGGCAGCCATGACGATGTGGCCTTCGATCGCACCGTGGCGCAGGTTGTGCCGTGGGAAGGCAGCGTGGTTAAGGTGGCGTTCGGCACCACGGTGCAGAACAACCTCACCCTGCAGGCGCGCCAGGCGAACCATGAGCCGCTGCCGTTCGCGGCGAGTATTTTCTCCCCCGACGGCAAGGAGATCGGCGTCGTCGGTCAGGGCAGCATGATGTTCATCAGCGATGCGAACGCCAAACGCGCGATTGTGAAGTGGAGCGGCGGGCAGTGTTCGGTGGATCTGGGACAGCAAACAACAAAGGATAGCGTATGTCGCTGAGGAAATTACTGACGCTTTTTATCGTCTTAATGGCGCTGGGCACCACCTCGTCCTGGGCCGTCTGTACGCGTCTCTCTTGGCCAACGGTGATGCTGGACATGGTGGTGGGCAGGGTGGTGGTGCCCCCGGATCTGCCGGTGGGCTCGGTGATCCTCACCCGCGACTGGACGATGAGCGCCCCGGGCGGGGCGAGCTATCGCTGTACCTCCGGCACCAACCGCTTCGCGGCGAAGATCGTCTCGCCAGGGGCCACCGATCTTGGGAATAAAATTTATTCCACCAACGTGCCGGGGATTGGTATGCGTTTCAGCCGCGGCGGCGCGACGGTGAATATCGTCTATCCCGACGTCTATTCGTCCCGGGTGTATAACACCACCAACTATTCCCTTGAAGGGTCACGTTTTACGCTGGAGATTATCAAAACCGCGGCAACCACCGGCAGCGGCACCCTCGCGGCGGGAAAATACACCTCCTATGACTGGGAGAGCGGCGGCAACCCGATCCTCGAAACCTATCTGAGCGCCAATGCGATCACCGTGGTCTTGCCCTCCTGTTCGGTACTGAGCGGGAAAAATATGAATGTTGATGTGGGCGCCATCAGACGCACTGACCTGAAAGGGGTGGGCACCACCGCGGGCGGGAAGGATTTTAATATCGATCTGCAGTGCAGCGGCGGCCTGAGTGAAACGGGATACGCCAACATCAGCACCTCTTTTTCCGGCACCCTGGCGACCAGTACCACCGCCACTATGGGCGCCTTGCTGAATGAAAAGGCCGGCAGCGGGATGGCGAAAGGCGTCGGCATCCAGGTGCTGAAGGATGGATCCCCGCTGCAGTTTAATAAGAAATATACCGTTGGCCGCTTGAATAATCAGGAGACCCGCTACATCACCATCCCGCTGCACGCGCGCTTTTATCAGTATGGCCCGACGACCAGCACCGGCGAGGTGGAGTCGCATATGATCTTTAACCTGACGTACGATTAATACGGGAGGGGGAATGAAGGGATTGCCGAAACATACTATCGCGTGGCTGCTGCTCTGCGGCAGCCTCGCTGCCCCCTCGGCGTGGGGTTTCGAGACCAATTATGATCGCGGACGGGGCGATTTTGCCGGGCGGGTGACGGATATTTCCTGCAGCGTCGCGCTCAATGGCGGCCAGCATGCCGGCAGCGGCAACGTCTGGCTGGCGCCGGTCAGCCTGGCGGAAGTGCACGATCGCGGGGCCGGCGCGTTTATGAAGCCGCAGCCTTTTACCCTGGCGCTGTCAAACTGCCAGCTGCGTCATGACGGCGGCGCCGCCTCGCAGGACGAGGTGCGGCGGGTCAGCGTTCGCTGGGTCGACGGTTTTTTACTGACGGCGGTCGGCAATGAGAACGCGGGCTATCTGGCCAATACCTTGCCAGACGGAGCGCAGAATATTTATCTGGCGCTGTCGACCAATGATAATAATACGCTGGATAAGAGTAATAAAATTGTCCCTGCGGACCCGCAGCAAAATCAGGTGCATTTGCAGGAAAGCGCGGTCAGCGGCGGTCTGTTCACCTATTATGTGGGCTACGTTTCGCCGACGCCGAAAAGCGCCACCAGCGGGCCAATTACCAGCTGGGCAACGTGGGAATTAGTTTATAATTAAGTGACGTTAAAAAGGGTAATGGTGCCAACTTACTGATTTAGTGTATGATGGTGTTTTTGAGGTGCTCCAGTGGCTTCTGTTTCTATCAGCTGTCCCTCCTGTTCAGCTACTGACGGGGTGGTGCGTAACGGCAAAAGCACTGCCGGACATCAGCGCTATCTCTGCTCTCACTGCCGTAAAACATGGCAACTGCAGTTCACTTACACCGCTTCTCAACCCGGTACGCACCAGAAAATCATTGATATGGCCATGAATGGCGTTGGATGCCGGGCAACCGCCCGCATTATGGGCGTTGGCCTCAACACGATTTTCCGCCATTTAAAAAACTCAGGCCGCAGTCGGTAACCTCGCGCATACAGCCGGGCAGTGACGTCATCGTCTGCGCGGAAATGGACGAACAGTGGGGATACGTCGGGGCTAAATCGCGCCAGCGCTGGCTGTTTTACGCGTATGACAGGCTCCGGAAGACGGTTGTTGCGCACGTATTCGGTGAACGCACTATGGCGACGCTGGGGCGTCTTATGAGCCTGCTGTCACCCTTTGACGTGGTGATATGGATGACGGATGGCTGGCCGCTGTATGAATCCCGCCTGAAGGGAAAGCTGCACGTAATCAGCAAGCGTTACACTCAGCGAATTGAGCGGCATAACCTGAATCTGAGGCAGCACCTGGCACGGCTGGGACGGAAGTCGCTGTCGTTCTCAAAATCGGTGGAGCTGCATGACAAAGTCATCGGGCATCATCTGAACATAAAACACTATCAATAAGTTGGAGTCATTACCAATATTTCTTTATTCAGAAAATGAAGCATGCTTGGCAGCAGGCTGTTTCATCACGTAAAAAAGACAAAAAGTAGATCAAGTTAATAATTTTCAGATATATATCATCACTCTGAACATACCAGATTAACGGTGGAATCTCACGATTCTGCCGTTTTTGTATTATTTTTCAGAGGAGTAGTAATGAACAATTCTGAAGGATTGAAGCCGTTTCAGCAATCGCTTGCTGGCCTGCCACAGTGGGTGTCTGAACGTATATTGCAGCAGATAAATCAGTTAACCCATTACGAGCCAGTAATCGGCATTATGGGTAAGAGCGGTGCCGGTAAATCCTCACTCTGCAATGCCCTGTTTGCCAGTGAGGTATCACCGGTCAGCGATGTGGCTGCATGTACCCGTGAGCCACTGCGCTTTCGCCTGCAAGTCGGCGACCGCTATATGACGCTGGTGGACCTGCCCGGCGTGGGCGAAAGTGGTGCTCGCGATACCGAGTATGCTGCGATGTACCGCGAACAACTCCCCCGGCTCGACCTGGTTCTGTGGCTGATTAAGGCCGATGACCGGGCGCTGGCGGTGGATGAACATTTTTATCATCAGGTGATTGGAGAGGTATACCGGCATAAGGTGCTGTTTGTTATCAGCCAGTCGGATAAGGCCGAACCTACCAGCGGTGGGGGACCGTTGTCCACGGCGCAGAAGCAGAATATCAGCCGCAAAATCTGCCTGCTGCATGAGCTGTTCCAGCCCGTCCATCCGGTGTGTGCTGTGTCGGTCCGTCTACAATGGGGGCTTAAGGTGATGGCCGAGCGGATGATTAAGTGCCTGCCACGTGAGGCCACCAGCCCGGTGGTGTCGCAACTCCATCCTTCCTTTCGCACGACGGTAGTCCGGGAACAGGCTCGTAGCGATTTTGGTGAAACCGTCGGGGCCGTACTCGATAGCATCAGTGCCTTTCCCCTGATACCCGCCCCGGTGCGGGCCGTCATTCAGGCCGTGCGCACCACGGTGGTGTCAGTGGCCCGCGCCGTCTGGGATTTCTTCTTCTGAGTATTTAACCCATCCCTGTTACTTCCCTGCCCCTGTCGCCGATGCGACGGGGATCCCTTTTATTTGTTTTCCCGTTATGAGGAGTCTGCTTATGACCCGTCTGGCTTCGCGCTTTGGCGCAGCAAACCTTATCCGTCGCGACCGTCCGTTAACCCGTGAAGAGCTGTTTCGCGTAGTGCCCAGTGTATTCAGTGAGGACAAACACGAGTCCCGTAGTGAGCGTTATACCTATATACCCACCATCTCCCTGCTCGACAGCCTACAGCGAGAAGGCTTCCAGCCATTCTTTGCCTGTCAGACCCGCGTGCGTGACCCGGGTCGTCGTGAACATACAAAGCATATGCTGCGTCTGCGGCGGGAAGGGCAGATCACCGGTATACAGGTGCCGGAAATTATTCTACTCAACTCTCACGATGGAACCAGTTCGTATCAGATGTTGCCGGGACTATTTCGTGCGGTTTGTCAGAACGGGCTCGTCTGCGGTGAGTCGTTTGGCGAGGTGCGGGTGCCACACAAGGGGGACGTGGTGAGTCAGGTGATTGAAGGCGCGTATGAGGTGCTGGGGATTTTTGACCGGGTGGAGGAAAAACGGGATGCCATGCAGTCGTTGCTGTTGCCACCCCCGGCACAGCAGGCACTGGCAAAAGCCGCCCTCACATACCGCTTTGGTGAAGACCACCAGCCGGTGACTGAATCGCAGATCCTCTCCCCTCGCCGCTGGCAGGATGAGAGCAATGACCTGTGGACCACGTACCAGCGTATTCAGGAGAACCTGATTAAGGGCGGGCTCAGTGGCCGTAATGCCAAAGGAGGACGGTCACATACCCGTGCCGTTCGCGGTATCGACGGGGACGTGAAACTTAACCGGGCACTGTGGGTGATGGCGGAAGCCCTGCTCACGCAACTGCAGTGACCGTTTAATGTTGCTGCTTTGTTAATATCGGACACCACCTGTCCGCATCGCACCGTGCTGACGGTCCTCACTCACCGAGGGAAGGCCTGTAACCCCCGCTGCCTCTGGCTTTTACAGAAATGAAAAATAGTTTCTGTGGTGTCCATACCCTGTCCGACCCCCTCTTTAAAGTAATCACATCATTTTCAGTCAGTTAACTTTCACGGAGAACGTCTCATGACACAGGCAGAACGCCGCCATGACCGGCTGGCTGTCAGGCTGTCACTGATAATCAGCCGTCTGGTGGCAGGGGAAACGCTGAGTGTGCGTAAGCTTGCCGCTGAGTTTGGTGTGTCGGTGCGCACGCTGCGGCGTGATTTTCGTGAGCGGCTGATGTATCTGGACCTGGAGTATCAGTCCGGATATTGCCGCTTACGCACTGCGGGCAGTGAGACGCAGATGGTGCCCGACGTGCTTATCTTTGCCCACCGCAGCGGGATGGCCGGTCTTTTCCCTGGCTTTGACCGTCGTCTGGTAAACGCACTGCTGATGTGCGATGAGTCTCCCTGCGTAATCGCACCCGCCAGTCCGGCTCCTTCGCCATCAGGCGCATTGTCTTTCTGGCGACTGATTCAGGCCATTACCGGGCGCAGGCGGGTGACTCTGATTGCCGAGGGGCAGCGCTGTGAGCGGCTGGCTCCCTGCCGGTTACTTATCCACCAGCAGGCCTGGTATCTGGTGGCAGAGCACGACGGACATATCGCCGTATTCTCCCTGGATGAAATCCATCTGGTTCAGCCCCTGCAGGAGACTTTCCGGCGTAACGACAGTCTGTGTCGTCTTGTTGAAGACCCGGGCTTTATTCAGTCCTTACCCCATTTTCGCTTTATCCAGCAGTCACTGCTTACGTTTGTTCCGGCCGACAGCCCACCAGAATAGCGTAAGCGTTGTTATCAACCCGGCAACAGGGAGGAGCCCTATGCCCGTTATTGCCATTATCGCCATTGTTGTCATCGTCATCATTCTGAACAAAACCGGGGTGTCCGACAGTCTCGCGGCCCTGACCCTTGCCACTGTTGCCGCACTGCTGACGGGAGGTGGCGCAGCCGGTGCTGCCAGTGTCGCGCTGACACCGTTCGTCGGCGTGCCGGTGGGTATTTTCGTGGGCATTTATGTCTTTGCCAAAGTGGTACGTCTGATTTCAGGGAAAAAATAATGAAATGTAAAACACTACCTCTGCTGGCGATGGTTGCCACCACTCTGTTTCTGAGCGCCTGCGATGACAGGAGTGATGACCTGAAAGCTATCAGTAAATTTAAGGACCTCACGCCTCCGCGCTTCAGCGATGTGGTCAGTCGGCAGGATGATGTCAGCGAAGAATGGTCACAGGTTGGCTTTTCATCAGGTCTCACCCTGCAGGTCTTACGTACCCGTGAGTCGCCCGATGGCTGCGAGGGCGGTAGTTACTACTACCTCGTGGATATGCAGGAAAAAACCATCCAGCCGCTGATGAATGCGCTGTGTATTGCCGATAACATCAAACTGGAATACCAGGAGGTGACGGACCCGTATACCAAAGAAAAATACTTTGAGTACGCCCATGACGGCAAACTGATGGGGCAGCTACTGATACCCTCGAACCCTGACAATCAGGAATAAAACAACGACAAAGGAGACAAGAATGACAATACTTTCACTAAGTCGGTTTATGCTGGCGGGTGTACTGCTCGCGAGCTTTAATGCCTCTGCTATCCCGGGGTTCTGGCAGCAGGGTTACGGTCAGGGCAATACGGAATACAGCGTGACCGAAGCCAGCGGAAAGACGTTTACCATCAACTGCACAGGGAACCCGGACCAGAATGGTTTCTATCAGCATTCAGTCTTTCTTACCCTTGCCGATGACAAGATGGTCAGTTCGCACGATGACGACACTACTATCACCGTAGTGATGGATCACCAGCAGTACATTATTCCGTCCAGCCTGGGCTGGCGTAACGGCGATAACGCCTGGTTTGACTTCATCAGCAATATCTCTGAGGCCGGGCAGTTCGACGTCTACGTCAATGACCACAAAGCAGGGACCTTCACTGCGGACCGGAAGAACGCTGAGAAAGTTCTGTCCACTCTCGGAGACTGCAGCAACGACTGATAGTAGTATCTTCCCCAGCAAATCCACCCCGACAGCTAGCAGGCTGCCGGGGTTTTCTTTTATCAGGAGCCCGAAAATGACCCAATCCGTGTTGCTGCCACCGGGGCCTTTCACCCGGAGACAAGCGCAAGCGGTCACTACCACGTACAGCAATATCACACTCGAAGACGACCAGGGCAGTCACTTCCGTCTGGTGGTTCGTGATACTGAAGGCCGGATGGTCTGGCGGGCATGGAACTTTGAGCCGGATGCCGGTGAAGGTCTTAACCGCTATATCCGCACCTCAGGCATCCGTACAGACACGGCCACCCGCTGATCGCGAAGCATTTACCCGCATTCACCTCCCCGAACACACTTTATATCCCCATACGCCAGCCATCGCCGCTGGCGTTTTTATTGACGGAGACATACCCATGACAACACAGACGCAGTACGATCTCGCACCCGCTAACCAACCCGAATTTGAACTGACCGTCACGCCAGTCCCCGATGAACAGCGTATCGATTTCTGGCCACAGTACTTTGGCGCTATCCCGCAGTGGCTACTCCTGGAGCCGCATATCTTCGCCTGGATGGACCGCTTCTGTGAGGGCTACAGCGGTGGTATCTGGTCGTTCTACACCCTCAGCAATGGCGGCGCATTTATGTCCCCCGAGCCTGACAACGATGAGACATGGCGTCTGTTTAACTGCCTGAACGGTAACGATGCCCAAATGAGTGCGGAAGCCGCAGGTATTGCTGTCTGCCTGATTGCGTATAGCCACCATGCCTGCCGTACAGAATGTGACGCGATGACCGCACACTATTACCGCCTGCGGGAGTATGCCATGCAACATCCAGAGGCTCACGCCATTCTGCGTATTATCGACTGACCGAAGGAGCAACAGATGAAACAGCTTTCCTTTTTACCCGGCGAGATGACGCCACAGGACCGGCGTCTCATTCAGCGGGCGCTCAGGGCTCTGGACCGCCACCTGCATGAGCCCGGCGTAGCCTTCACCTCTACCCACGCCGTACGTGAATGGCTGCGACTGCATATGGCCGCGCTTGAGCGGGAAGAGTTCCGGGTGTTGTATCTGGACAACCAGAATCAGTTGATTGCCCATGAAACGCTCTTCACCGGCACGATTAACCGCACCGAGGTGCATCCCCGGGAGGTGGTCAAACGTGCTCTGCACTTCAACGCGGCGGCGGTGATACTCGCGCATAACCATCCTTCCGGCGAGACGACACCCAGCCAGGCCGACAAAACCCTCACGCAGCGACTGGTGCAGGTGCTTCAGCTGGTGGATATCCGCGTCCCTGACCACCTGATTGTTGGCGGCAGGCAAATCTATTCGTTCGCAGAACACGGTCTGCTTTGAGGTATTACATGAAAATTATCAGTAAACGCAGGGCAATGACGATATACCGCCAGCATCCTGAGTCCCGAATCTTTCGCTACTGCACCGGCAAATACCAGTGGCACGGTAGCGTCTGTCATTACACCGGCAGGGACGTTCCGGATATCGCCGGAGTCCTCGCGGTATACGCCGAACGCCGCCAGGACCGCAACGGGCCTTATGCCTGCCTGATGAGTATTACCCTGAACTGACAATAAAGGAGGTTATAAATGAGCAACATTACATGGGGGCTGCAGCGGGATATCACGCCACGCCTGGGAGCCCGTCTGGTGCAGGAGGGGAACCGGCTGCATTATCTGGCTGACCGGGCCAGCATCACCGGTAAATTCAGTGACGTCGAATGCCGGAAGCTGGATGAAACATGCCCGCACTTTATCCGCCATATGGAGTCGATGCTAACCACCGGTGAACTCAGTCCCCAACACGCCCACTGCGTCACCCTGTACCACAACGGTTTCACCTGCGAAGCCGATACTCTTGGCAGTTGCGGCTACGTATACATCGCCATTTACCCCACTCAGAGTTAATTACCTTCACGAGAGTAAACATGAAAACTTTACCTGCAACAACTCAGCGGGCGGCGAAGCCCTGCCTAGCACCCGTGGCTGTCTGGCAAATGCTACTGACCCGCCTGCTGAAACAGCACTATGGTCTCACCCTCAACGACACACCGTTCAGTGAGGAACGTGTTATACAGGAACATATCGATGCCGGAATCACGCTGGCTGATGCCGTGAATTTTCTGGTGGAAAAATACGAACTGGTGCGTATCGACAGGAAGGGATTTAACTGGCAGGAACAATCCCCTTATCTCCGGGCTGTAGACATTCTGCGAGCACGGCAGGCAACTGGCTTGTTGCGGCAAAGCCGTAACAACGTAGTACGATGAACATTGCGTACAACCTTCCCGATTTACATTTCTGAACTTCCTCCCTTGTTTACCTATTGCGTAATGCGCCTGCTACTACCCGGCAGGCGCGTTATCTTTTTACGGACAAACAATCATGCAACCAGAAGTTGAAGTATTAACCGATCATAATGAGCTAATTTGTTCGAGCTTTATTGAACACATTGCCAACACATTAAATTTAGGAGTAGTGTACAACTAAACCTGCAGCCAAGGATGTATAGTGAGCGAAGCCCTATCAGGCCTTTTTGGTCAGTAGATAAGATTGATCTTCGTTGATAGAATTTACTTACACCAGCTGTTACATTAAGATAATTTTTTGGTGGGAGAATGATAAGATCTTACGTAACAATTTGATTTTAATGGTGCCGATAATAGGAGTCGAACCTACGACCTTCGCATTACGAATGCGCTGCTCTACCAACTGAGCTATATCGGCCCTGAAAGGACATGTTCACGAACGTGAATCACGGTGGACAAGGTTAAAACTAACCGGGCGATGCGTCAATGGCCTTGTGAATCAAATGGCTACTTTTGCATCACCCGGTTTTATTTACGCACGAATGGTGTAATCACCAATGCCGATCCACTTGTAAGTGGTCAGTGCTTCCAGCCCCATTGGGCCACGCGCGTGGAGTTTTTGTGTGCTTACCGCCACTTCCGCACCCAGACCAAACTGGCCGCCGTCGGTAAAACGCGTAGAGGCGTTAACGTAAACAGCGGACGAATCCACTTCGTTAACAAAACGCTGGGCGTTGCGCATATCGCGGGTCAGGATCGCATCGGAGTGTTGTGTGCCGTGTTCACGAATATGGGCGATGGCATCGTCAAGATCGCTGACGATTTTGACGTTCAAATCTAATGACAGAAACTCATCGTCATACTCTTCGGCTTTAACAGCAACCACCTTCGCAGGGCCTGCCTGCAACTGCGCCAGTGCAGCTGCATCTGCGTGTAATGTCACGCCGCTTTCCGCCATTTGTTTGCTTAATGCGGGCAGGAAGCTATCGGCGATGTTTTTATTCACCAGCAACGTTTCAACCGTATTACATGTGCTCGGACGCTGAGTTTTCGCGTTGACGATCACTTTTAATGCTTCAGCGATCTCTACACTTTCATCAACGTAAATATGGCATACGCCTATACCACCTGTGATCACCGGGATTGTCGACTGTTCACGGCACAGTTTATGCAAACCAGCGCCACCACGCGGGATCAGCATGTCGATGTATTTATCCATACGCAGCATTTCACTGACCAGCGCACGGTCAGGATTATCAATCGCCTGCACGGCACCCGCCGGTAAGCCGCAGGATTTCAGGGCGTCCTGAATCACCGCCACCGTTGCAGCGTTAGTGCGACACGTTTCTTTGCCACCGCGCAGGATCACCGCATTACCGGTTTTCAGGCACAGCGAAGCGACATCAACCGTCACGTTCGGGCGCGCTTCATAAATCACGCCAATAACCCCCAGCGGTACGCGACGACGCTCAAGACGCAGGCCGCTGTCCAGTACGCCGCCATCGATTACCTGCCCCACCGGATCGGCGAGGTTGCACACCTGACGTACATCGTCGGCAATGCCTTTCAGCCGTGCGGGCGTCAGTGCCAGACGGTCAAGCATCGCTTCGCTAAGGCCATTGGCTCGCGCGTCAGCAACATCCTGGGCGTTAGCGTTGAGGATGATTTCGCTTTGTGCTTCCAGTTCATCGGCGATTTTTTCCAGCACGCGATTTTTTTCGCGGCTGGAGAGTTGCGCTAATTTATACGAGGCTTGCTTCGCGGCAATGCCCATTTGTTCCAGCATCAGCCTGCTCCTTAACGGGTAATCATGTCATCACGGTGAACGGCAACCGGGCCGTATTCATATCCCAGTATTGCATCAATTTCTTGCGAGTGGTGTCCGGCAATACGGCGTAATGCATCGCTGTTGTAACGACTGACGCCGTGGGCGATATCGCGGCCTTCGAGGTTGCAAATGCGGATGACTTCACCACGCGAGAAATTGCCAGTCACGCTTTTAATGCCTTTCGGCAACAGGGAGCTGCCGCGTTCCAGAATGGCGGCAGTTGCCCCTTCATCTACCGTGATTTCACCCGCCGGCGGCGCACCGAAAATCCAGCGTTTACGGTTTTCAAGCGGAGTCGCCTGGGCATGGAACAGCGTACCGACGGAAATGCCTTCCATCACATCACCAATAACGCCCGGCTTGCTGCCCGCGGCAATAATGGTGTCGATACCCGCACGGCAAGCCACGTCAGCGGCCTGCAATTTGGTACTCATGCCGCCAGTTCCGAGGCCTGAAACGCTGTCACCGGCAATCGCGCGCAGTGCGTCATCAATGCCGTAAACATCTTTAATCAGTTCTGCCTGCGGATTGCTGCGCGGGTCAGCGGTATACAAACCTTTTTGATCGGTCAGCAGCAACAGTTTATCGGCACCCGCCAGAATCGCCGTCAGCGCAGAAAGGTTATCGTTATCGCCGACCTTAATCTCTGCCGTAGCGACAGCATCGTTCTCATTGATTACCGGAACGATATTGTTATCGAGCAACGCACGCAGGGTGTCGCGGGCGTTCAGGAAGCGTTCTCGGTCTTCCATATCAGCACGGGTCAGCAGCATTTGCCCGACGTGAATGCCATAAATCGAAAACAGCTGTTCCCACAGTTGAATCAGTCGACTCTGCCCTACCGCCGCCAGCAGTTGTTTCGAGGCGATAGTCGCTGGCAGTTCCGGGTAACCCAGGTGCTCACGTCCGGCGGCGATCGCGCCCGACGTCACAATAACAATCCGATGCCCGGCGGCATGTAACTGCGCGCACTGGCGAACAAGTTCAACGATATGGGCACGGTTCAGACGGCGCGATCCGCCTGTTAGCACACTGGTGCCGAGTTTTACCACCAGCGTCTGGCTGTCACTCATGATTCTCTGCCATTCAATTTTAGGAAAAATGATATCAAACGAACGTTTTAGCAGGACTGTCGTCGGTTGCCAACCATCTGCGAGCAAAGCATGGCGTTTTGTTGCGCGGGATCAGCAAGCCTAGCGGCAGTTGTTTACGCTTTTATTACAGATTTACTAAATTACCACATTTTAAGAATATTATTAATCTGTAATATATCTTTAACAATCTCAGGTTAAAAACTTTCCTGTTTTCAACGGGACTCTCCCGCTGAATATTCGCGCGTTAATTAAAATCAGGAATGAAAATGAAAAAGAGCACTCTGGCATTAGTGGTGATGGGCATTGTGGCATCTGCATCCGTACAGGCCGCAGAAATATATAACAAAGACGGTAATAAACTGGATGTCTATGGCAAAGTTAAAGCCATGCATTATATGAGTGATAACGACAGTAAAGATGGCGACCAGAGTTATATCCGTTTTGGTTTTAAAGGCGAAACACAAATTAACAATCAACTGACTGGTTATGGTCGTTGGGAAGCAGAGTTTGCCGGTAATAAAGCAGAGAGTGATACTGCACAGCAAAAAACGCGTCTCGCTTTTGCCGGGTTGAAATATAAAGATTTGGGTTCTTTCGATTATGGTCGTAACCTGGGCGCGTTGTATGACGTGGAAGCCTGGACCGATATGTTCCCGGAATTTGGTGGCGACTCCTCGGCGCAGACCGACAACTTTATGACCAAACGCGCCAGCGGTCTGGCGACGTATCGGAACACCGACTTCTTCGGCGTTATCGATGGCCTGAACTTAACCCTGCAATATCAAGGGAAAAACGAAAACCGCGACGTTAAAAAGCAAAACGGCGATGGCTTCGGCACGTCATTGACATATGACTTTGGCGGCAGCGATTTCGCCATTAGTGGGGCCTATACCAACTCAGATCGCACCAACGAGCAGAACCTGCAAAGCCGTGGCACAGGCAAGCGTGCAGAAGCATGGGCTACAGGTCTGAAATACGATGCCAATAATATTTATCTGGCAACTTTTTATTCTGAAACACGCAAAATGACGCCAATAACTGGCGGCTTTGCCAATAAGACACAGAACTTTGAAGCGGTCGCTCAATACCAGTTTGACTTTGGTCTGCGTCCATCGCTGGGTTATGTCTTATCGAAAGGGAAAGATATTGAAGGTATCGGTGATGAAGATCTGGTCAATTATATCGATGTCGGGGCTACGTATTATTTCAACAAAAATATGTCAGCGTTTGTAGATTATAAAATCAACCAACTGGATAGCGATAACAAATTGAATATTAATAATGATGATATTGTCGCGGTTGGCATGACCTATCAGTTTTAATGGATATTGCCGGATGTGATACATCCGGCACATTTCACTCACGCCGTTAACTTCACCGGTTCATCACGAAAATCATCCGCCGGTTCCAGCTTCAGATTCAGCGTCGTCAGCAGTTCACGCAGCTTCTCGTGAAACTCACGCAGGGTGTGCTCCAGTCGTTCAACCACTTCAGTGTCTTTTACCGGAACACTCTTCCAGTCGCCTGCTTTATCGAACAGACCAAACTGGTAACTGTAGGTAAAACGGGATTCCTGCGCTTCAAGCTCCATCCACCAGCCCCAGAACTCACGCACTTCCGGTGCCGGTTTCACGTTGACGCATACAGCCAGACAATCGAAAAAGAATCGATTATCTTCGCACTTACCTTCACGAATATACGGGCCTAGTGCGGTAAATTTTTTGATCAATCTGCTCTTCGGGTGTCCACTCGGTAACGTCATTGCTATCTCCTGTTGTGATGCAACTGTTTTACCAAATTGGCAAAATTTAGCAAATTTTTAACACAAACGTTTTTCGATCCAGTCTGTGATTTCCTGAAGACCTTTGTCAAAATTCCGATACACCGGGTTAAATGGGATCTCTAATAATTTACCGTCAGCAGATGATGAGGTGATTAAGCGTGAGTCCTCTTCCGGGCTGAACGGATCGTTCTTCCAGTAGCCTGATAACATTGGCGTTGGGCAGCGACGTCCCAGCAATCCTTGCACTTTTAATGAATAGCGATTCAGCTCCACGCGCAACGCTTCATCGGAAGCATCATGCATCCCCAAACGACTGGCCAGAACGTCAAGATACATTTCCGGCACCTGTTGCTGGCACTTAAAATCACTCAACAGGGTATGAACTACCGGACCAAGACAGGCAACCGCTTTCAGACGCGGCGATTCAAGGTATGCCAGACGCACGGCAACGTTAGCGCCGAAACGGAAACCAAAGGCCGCGACGCGAGTGTGATCCACCCACGGTACGTTAGGCAGCGCCTTTAAGACGTGCTGATGCAACAGGCTGGAGTCCTGGGTCAGCTTCCATTTTGAAGAAAAGCCCACCGACGGCATATCAATAGTCAGCATCGCAATGCCGCGCGGCGCAAAATAACGTTCGTACAGGCTGTAATAGTCCGTCTGCATCGCATCCAGACCACCACACATTAATACTGTCGGGAACGGGCCATCGCCTTTCGGCATATGCAAAAAGCCGGTGATGGGCGCACCGCCGGGTACGGTAAACTCCATCTGCCGCATCGTGCCCGGCAGACGCTGAGCGGCCTCTTCATAGGCGCGGTTTGACAAAGCCTGCGCTTGCTCGGCCAGGTCATCTCCTTTCAGATGAGGATAGGCAGCAATGTTATACAACGTAGCCGCATGCAGCCAGTGACGACCACTGAGTTGCGGATCTTCTTCCGCACAGGCTTTTTGTTGCCACACCATCGCCTGGGTGGCCCACTCATAAATCCAGTTGCCACCACGGTAGCCAATCACAGTATCGTATAAATCATCGTCGGTACGTTCAGCATCGCTCATCACAATACGTGCCTGGACGTCGAGGATTTCACGTGGGTCAATACCGCGCCAGATCCACATCAGACGGTTAATCATGCGATACCAGTGAGGGATGGTTTTACCATCAAGAGCCGACTGCACAGGCGGTTGTGCGCCGTGATTAAAGCGGCGGACTAGCGTCGAGGTTTCAGGATGTTTAAAGCGGGGTTTGAACAGGGTTTCGCTCAGGTTTGCCTGTGTCATGGATGCAGCCTCCAGAATACTTACTGGAAACTATTGTAACCCGCCTGAAGTTAAAAAGAACAACGCCCGGCAGTGCCAGGCGTTGAAAAGATTAGCGACCGGAGATTGGCGGGACGAATACGACGCCCATATCCCACGGCTGTTCAATCCAGGTATCTTGCGGGATATCAACAACATAGTCATCAACCAGCGGACGACCAGCCGGTTTTGCGAAGATGGTGACAAAGTGCGCTTTTGGATACATTTCACGAATCGCAACCGCAGTACCACCGGTATCCACCAGGTCATCAATAACGATGAAGCCTTCGCCATCGCCTTCTGCGCGTTTCAGCACTTTAAGCTCGCGCTGGTTGTCGTGATCGTAGCTGGAAATACAAACGGTATCGACATGACGAATACCCAGTTCACGCGCCAGTAACGCACCCGGTACCAGACCGCCACGGCTTACGGCAATAATGCCTTTCCATTGTTCAGAAGGCATCAGTCGGCTTGCGAGTTTACGTGCATGGATCTGCAACATGTCCCAGGTGACGATGTATTTTTCGCTCATGTGAAGTGTCCCAGCCTGTTTATCTACGGCTTAAAAAGTGTTCGAGGGGAAAATAGGTTGCGCGAGATTATAGAGATCTGGCGCACTAAAAACCAGTATTTCACATGAGTCCGCGTCTTTTTACGCACTGCCTCTCCCTGACGCGGGATAAAGTGGTATTCTCAAACATATCTCGCAAGCCTGTCTTGTGTTGACAACATTTTCTGCTAACCCTGTGACCTGCAATACTGTTTTGCGGGTGATCGACAAGGAGACTTAACGTGTCTGAACTGTCTCAATTATCTCCACAGCCGCTGTGGGATATTTTTGCCAAAATCTGTTCTATTCCTCACCCGTCCTATCATGAAGAGCAACTCGCTGAATACATTGTTGGTTGGGCAAAAGAGAAAGGTTTCCATGTCGAACGCGATCAGGTAGGTAATATCCTGATTCGTAAACCTGCCACCGCAGGTATGGAAAATCGTAAACCGGTCGTCTTGCAGGCCCACCTCGATATGGTGCCGCAGAAAAATAACGACACCGTGCATGACTTCACGAAAGATCCTATCCAGCCTTATATTGATGGCGAATGGGTTAAAGCGCGCGGCACCACGCTGGGTGCAGATAACGGCATTGGTATGGCGTCTGCGCTGGCGGTTCTGGCTGACGAAAACGTGGTTCACGGCCCGCTGGAAGTGCTGCTGACCATGACCGAAGAAGCCGGTATGGACGGTGCGTTCGGCTTACAGAGCAACTGGTTGCAGGCTGATATTCTGATTAACACCGACTCCGAAGAAGAAGGTGAAATCTACATGGGTTGCGCGGGGGGTATCGACTTCACCTCCAACCTGCATTTGGATCGTGAAGCGGTTCCAGCTGGCTTTGAAACCTTCAAGTTAACCTTAAAAGGTCTAAAAGGCGGTCACTCCGGCGGTGAAATCCACGTTGGCCTGGGTAATGCCAACAAACTGCTGGTGCGCTTCCTGGCGGGTCATGCGGAAGAGCTGGACCTGCGCCTTATCGATTTCAACGGTGGCACACTGCGTAACGCCATCCCGCGTGAAGCCTTTGCGACCATTGCTGTCGCAGCTGATAAAGTCGACGCCCTGAAATCTCTGGTGAATACCTATCAGGACATCCTGAAAAACGAGCTGGCAGAGAAAGAGAAGAATCTGGCCTTGTTGCTGGACTCTGTAGCGAACGATAAAGCTGCTCTGATTGCGAAATCTCGCGATACCTTTATTCGTCTGCTGAACGCCACCCCGAACGGTGTGATCCGCAATTCCGACGTGGCAAAAGGTGTGGTCGAAACCTCCCTGAACGTCGGTGTGGTGACCATGACTGACAATAACGTAGAAATTCACTGCCTGATCCGTTCACTGATCGACAGCGGTAAAGACTACGTGGTGAGCATGCTGGATTCGCTGGGTAAACTGGCTGGCGCGAAAACCGAAGCGAAAGGCGCATATCCTGGCTGGCAGCCGGACGCTAATTCTCCGGTGATGCATCTGGTACGTGAAACCTATCAGCGCCTGTTCAACAAGACGCCGAACATCCAGATTATCCACGCGGGCCTGGAATGTGGTCTGTTCAAAAAACCGTATCCGGAAATGGACATGGTTTCTATCGGGCCAACAATCACCGGTCCACACTCTCCGGATGAGCAAGTTCACATCGAAAGCGTAGGTCATTACTGGACACTGCTGACTGAACTGCTGAAAGAAATTCCGGCGAAGTAATTATTTGATTTGCTGCCGGATGGCGTTTAATCGCCTTCCGGCAGTTTCATCCTTCATTATCCTTCGATAAAAGCCATCCCTGTAAATGTCCGTCGCGGGTTGCCACGTTCAATCTGGTGATGGAACATTCGCCGCTGCGATTTCAGCGCCGCGCTATTTTCCTGTTGCTGCTGCTCCAGCTTCCAGGCAATCAGCAATCGCGCCAGCCGTTTGTTAGCATGCTGGCTGCGCTCTGACTGAACCTTCACGCTAATACCGGATGCCAGATGCGTGGCGCGTACCGCCGAGTCGGTTTTATTGACATGTTGACCGCCCGGCCCCGACGAACGCAGCGTCTCATAACGGATTGCATCCGATTGTTCCTTCTCATCAGCGGTAAAACGCCCAATGCCCAGAAACCAGTTTTTGCGCCCATGATGAGGCCGATACGGACTCGGACAAATCCACTGAATAGTGCCACACCAGCTTTCGCTTAATGCCCATGCGTTATCGCCATCCAGAGAAACCAGCGCCGAACGCAGCGTGTCAGAGTAGCGGCCCGTTTCTGTTTCCAGCACCGTTACAGCGACGTCTTGTCGGGTAAAAACGACCAACAGAGAAGAACGCTGCGCCAATCGGGTAGCCGCGTCCGGGGTGTAAATCTGGCATCCCCACTACGCGCTGCATGTTGGGTAAATTTGCCGTGGTGTGTAATTGTTGGATCGCTAAACTCTCGATCCACAGGTCATCAGATGCGATGGTAAATACCGCATCGGATAAGGGACGAATATATTTGCCCATGTACCATTCCATTTATACTCGTCATACTTCAAGTTGCATGTACTGCGACTCGAATTATTTAGAGTATATAAATATAAAAATCAGGAAATGGCAGACGAATCCAGGGCAAGAAAAAAAGAATTAATCCTGGAAAGGTCTGCAAAGAGTCATTGATAAAGGATTTGTCATGATTTACCTCCTTGCAGTTTGTGGAATAAGAAAACGCGCACATACCAGGCGGGCGTTATTTTCATTGCAAGCTGGATTTAATATTGCGGTTTATATCGCATATAAAAATTAGTAAACCACGTTCCCCGGCATTCAACGCGCTGCTGCTTAACTGTCTGAAAACCATAACGTTCAAAAAAGGGTTTTGCGGTTATGCTGGCGTCCACCGTAAGTTCGGATTCAGACTTAATCAAAGGTTTTAACAAAGCGCAGGCAACCCCGCGGCGGGTGTATTCAGGGTCAACAAATAACATATCGATATAACGTTCAACGCAGGTAATAAAACCAACCGGTTGTGCATTAATGACGGCAACCCGCACTTGTGATTTCGCGAGTTTCTCCTTCCAGCGAGATTCGTCAATCTGCGCCCAGGCGGCAATTTGTTGTGGTGAATAATGCTGACTGGAGATCATCGTAACCGCTCTAATGAAAATAGCGCATAGTTGCTGAAAATCGCCAGGCTGATAGTCTCTTATTTGTATGTTATTCATAATATAAATTCAAAAACGCATGCGAAACGCTTCTGCCATTTTCCCAATTTTATGCATTTGGTTGTTATCTCGAGCCTGTTTATGAGGTTCAGGTTTCAGAATGGCAATGAGCAACCATGCTTGCTCATCAAACGCACCCTGACAATATACCAAATGCGCTTCGTCATTCGTTCTGCTGAATTGGCGCAACTGTGGCGGAAATGGATTATTCACATTTGCCAGATGAATATGAGCAACTCGCTCAAATTTGATTAATGGCCAGGTAAACGAGTCGTCGTAGAGTGCATCGCGACCAAATATATCTGGCAAAACACCGTCACGCTTATAGGAAATAAAATCCGCCGTTAACGCATCAAGTTCCTCTGCTGTAAGTTGCAGGCGAATAAGTTTTGTTTTGAATACCCGCATCCTTATTCCTTAAAGTCATTGAAATCATCATCCGTCATATCATTAAGATATTTTTCAGCTCGGCGTGTAATTTCCTCTAATCTTGCAGCACTTGGACGGAAGCGCGCCTTTATGGGCTTTTTCTCCTCTTGTTCAGCAAGCATGTCCATTAACGCTTCGAATGCGCTGGCACTTAAGAGATATCCTGCGGGGCGATTATTAGAAAGAACCGCAACCGGTTGATCAATAAAGTATTTAGCTGGGTTTTTACGTAACTCAGTAATATTGACCGATTTTTCAGCGAGAATTCGATGCATGCAGTGATCCCCTCATAATAATGCACACCAGAATAGACATAATAGTATACATCATAATCCCAGCACCAGTTGTCTTTCCATTTGCGGATCAAGCAACGTCACATGCAGCCCCACCAGTCGCACACCGCGCCCGCCGCGGCGTTCATCCCAGGTTTTACGCGCGGTGGCGATTAAGTCAGCTTTATTCAGCCGCGGCCAGACGTGCTCCTGAGTGGTTTGCTGAAAATCGTCGAACTTTAATTTCACCCCCTGGCGGGCAATCAGTAAATCAGGTTTTACCTTTGCCAGACGGCGTTCAAGTTCCGGATACAGCCGCTCGATAATCGCTTCACATTCAGACCAGTGGTGGATATCTTCCGCCATCGTGCGTTCCACGCCGACGGATTTTCGCAACCGTTCGCTGTTAACGTCGCGCTCGTCAATCCCCTGACTACGCTCCCACAAAATGCGGCCAAATTTGCCAAAGCGTTTAAGCAGCATCACCAGATCACACTTTTGTACATCACCGCAGGTTCGTAGCCCCATCGCTTCCAGTTTTGCCGCCGAGACTTTGCCGACGCCGGGGATTTTTGCCAGTGGTAAGGTTTGTAAAAATGCCGGAACTTCTGCCGGCGTAATCACAAACTGGCCGTTGGGTTTATTCATGTCGGAGGCGATTTTGGCGAGAAACTTTACGGGTGCCACGCCCGCAGACGCCGTCAGTTGCAGCTCGTTGAAAATCGTCTGGCGGATTTCCTGGGCGATGAGGGTCGCAGAACCGTGGCAATGGACGCTATTGGTGACGTCGAGATAAGCCTCATCCAGTGACAACGGTTCAATACGCGAGGTGTAGCGCGAGAAGATTTCGCGGATATGATTTGAGGCTTCTTTGTAGGCGTCAAAGCGCCCCGGAAGCAAGGTGAGATGCGGGCATAATTTGAGCGCCATCCCTGTCGGCATAGCGCTACGTACGCCAAATTTACGCGCGGGATAATTGGCGGTGCTGATCACCCCCCGACGTTCGCGGCTGCCGCCAATAGCAATAGGGATATCGCGCAGGGCGGGATTGTCGCGCATCTCCACTGCGGCGAAAAAGCAGTCCATATCCACATGAATGATTTTACGCATTACTCACCTCTCAACACTGGTAAAGTATACAGTGATTTCAGGGTTTGAGAAATGCGTAAAGATTCAGCATTTAGCGCGTTCGCTGCGAAAGCACCTGCTGCTTATCCAGCTTTTGCACCAGCGGCTGCACCACTTTATCCCCATGCTGACCAAAGTATTGATACAGCGTATCGGACGCACTTTTGGTCAGCACCATAATCTCGATGCGCCGATTACCCGCACTTTGCGGATTCTTCGCGTCCAGCAGCATCTGGTCCGCCATTGCGCTTACCTGCATCACTTTATCTTCCGGCATTCCGGCCTCTTCCAGCACCCGACGAGCCGAAAGCGCGCGGTCACCCGAAAGGTTCCAGTTGTTGTAGATATTGTTTTTGTAGGCCATCGCATCGGTATGCCCGGTAATAATAATTTTATTATCGAGCGAGTCGAACACTGGCGCGAGCTCCACCAGCAGCGTTTTAAAGAACGGCATAATCTTCGCGCTGCCGCGTTCAAACATATTGCGGTTCTGGTCATCTTTAATCAGCACGCGCAATCCCTGGGGAACAATCTCCATCTCCAGATTCGCTTCCATATGCGCATCACGGGCAATGGTGTTGATACTGGTTGCCAGCTCGCCAAGCTCGGTGGCGGATTTCTTCTTCAGCAGCGCTGTTTTCTCGTTGACGTCTCGCGCTTTTTTCTCCGTCTCTTCCGGCACCGCCACGGTGGCAGGTTTTGGCGGATGAGACGGGCTGATTTTATTTAACGGCGACAATCCGCCGCCACTGAAAATCGACTGCCCGTGCAGCGCGGCGATAATGCTTTCACGCTCGGATTTACTGACGCTGTTGACAATCAACTTTATTGTCGTCACCAAAGGGGCCGAGCGTATTTCCGAGGTTTCTGCCCGCTTTACCTTAGACGCGATGCCCGGCAAACAGATGGCGATTGACGCCGATCTTAACGCCGGATTGATCAACCAGGCGCAGGCGCAAACCCGGCGTAAAGATGTTGCCAGCGAGGCCGATTTCTACGGCGCGATGGACGGGGCATCGAAGTTTGTGCGCGGGGACGCCATCGCCGGGATGATGATTCTGGCGATCAACCTGATCGGCGGCGTCTGTATCGGGATCTTCAAATACAACCTGAGCGCCGATGCTGCCTTCCAGCAGTATGTGCTGATGACCATCGGCGACGGCCTGGTGGCGCAGATCCCTTCCCTGCTGCTCTCCACGGCGGCGGCGATTATCGTCACCCGCGTCAGCGACAACGGCGATATCGCCCATGACGTGCGCCACCAGCTGCTGGCAAGCCCGTCGGTGCTCTACACCGCTACCGGGATTATGTTTGTGCTGGCGATGGTGCCGGGAATGCCGCATCTGCCGTTTTTGCTGTTCAGCGCCCTGCTTGGCTTTACCGGCTGGCGGATGAGCAAACGCCCGCAGGCGGCGGAAGCGGAAGAGAAAAGTCTCGAAACGCTGACCCGCACCATCACCGAAACCAGCGAGCAACAGGTCAGTTGGGAAACCATTCCGCTGATCGAGCCCATCAGCTTAAGCCTCGGCTACAAGCTGGTGGCGCTGGTGGACAAAGCCCAGGGCAACCCGCTCACCCAGCGTATTCGCGGCGTGCGACAGGTGATTTCTGACGGCAACGGCGTGCTGCTGCCGGAGATCCGCATTCGGGAAAACTTCCGCCTTAAGCCCAGCCAGTACGCTATTTTCATCAACGGCATTAAGGCTGATGAAGCGGATATTCCGGCGGATAAACTGATGGCCCTGCCCTCCAGCGAAACCTACGGCGAGATTGACGGCGTGCTGGGGAACGACCCGGCGTATGGGATGCCGGTCACCTGGATCCAGCCTGCGCAGAAGGCGAAGGCGCTGAATATGGGGTATCAGGTGATCGACAGCGCCAGCGTGATTGCTACCCATGTGAACAAGATTGTGCGCAGCTATATTCCTGATTTGTTTAACTATGATGATATTACGCAGTTGCATAACCGTTTGGCGTCGATGGCACCGCGCCTGGCGGAAGATTTAAGCGCGGCGCTCAATTACAGCCAGTTGCTGAAAGTGTACCGGGCGCTGCTGACCGAAGGCGTTTCCCTGCGCGATATCGTCACCATCGCCACCGTGCTGGTCGCCAGTAGCGCGGTGACCAAAGATCATATTCTGCTGGCAGCTGATGTGCGCCTGGCGCTGCGGCGCAGCATTACCCATCCGTTCGTTCGCAAGCAGGAGCTGACGGTGTATACGCTGAATAATGAACTGGAAAATCTGCTGACCAATGTGGTGAATCAGGCGCAACAGGGCGGGAAAGTGATGCTTGACAGCGTGCCAGTGGACCCGAATATGCTCAACCAGTTCCAGAGCACGATGCCACAGGTGAAAGAGCAGATGAAAGCGGCGGGGAAAGACCCGGTGCTGCTGGTGCCACCGCAGCTGCGCCCTTTGCTGGCGCGTTATGCAAGGTTGTTTGCGCCGGGGCTGCATGTGCTGTCGTATAACGAAGTGCCGGATGAGCTGGAGTTGAAGATTATGGGGGCGTTGATGTAGGCATGATAAGACGCGTCAGCGTCGCATCAGGCATCGGTGCATAACCGCCGGATGCGGCGTGAACGCCTTATCCGGCCTACCGTTCAGGCGCAGGTTTGTAGGCATGATAAGATGTGCCAGCGTCGCATCAGGCATCCGCGCACAATTGCCGGATGCGGCACAAGTTTGTAGGCACGATAAGACGCGCCAGCGTCGCATCAGGCATCTGCGCATAATTATAAAATGATACGCTCGCCAGCATTTATATCCGTTACGTCCCCCGCCCAATCGATGGGATATAACCCTCGCTCGACATCGCGATGGAACGTTGAGAATGGCCAATCACTCACTTGCTTTACCCAACCATGCTTTACTGGATTTATATAAATATAATCAACATGATGCCTATAATCTTTGGTATTGCGGATGGTGTGCTCCCAAAAACGTGGTTGCCAGATATTTTTCAATCCACAAGCATGGGTAAATTGCTTTTTAATTTCCCGCCAGCGAGAGGAAAAATCATCATCGCCTTCAGGTAATGTCCATATGCAATGCATATGCTCTGGCAAAACGACCCAGGCGTTGATTTCAAAAGGCCTGTCTCGCTTAACTTTAATAATGGCGTTACGGAGCATCTGGTACTGGGTGGTCAAGAGTTGGCTTCGACGATTGCGTAAATTCACCGTGAAAAACCAGGTTCCCCCCTTGATGTAATAACGACGATATTCAGACATGGCGACTCCTTTTTCTCAACGGTAAGAAGAAAAGGAAAGGTCGGCAATGAGGTGATGGAATAACAGGAAAGCGGCTCGCAAAAACGCACAGATTTGTAGGCATGATAAGACGCGTCAGCGTCGCATCAGGCATCTGCGCACCACCGCCGGATGCGGCGTAAACGCCTTATCCGTCCTACAAAATCGTCTCTTCCGTCAATATCCGCCGCGCGCCCAAAAAATGATCCTGCCAGAAAGGTTCAGCTAACCGACTTACCCGAATGGTTTCCCCGGTGCGCGGTGACTCAATAAACTGACCGTCGCCCAGATACACCCCCATATGGTCGGCAATCTCGCGGCTGTGGATATGGAAAAACAGCAAATCTCCCCGGCGCAGGTCGTTGTTCGCCACAATCGTTGCCCGGCGATAGTGATACATCTCATTGGCCGTACGTGGGAGCTTCGCCTCGAGGATCTTGTTGTAGGCATAAAAAACTAACCCGCTACAGTCGAAGCCTTGATCGGGCCGCGTGCCGCCCCAGACGTAAGGCTTGCCAAGTTGCTGTTCCAGGCGGTGAATCGCCACTTCGGTGATGTTATGCAGATGGTCGCTGCTTAAGAAATGATTATTCTCCACCAGCGCCTGCCAGCGTCTGTCACTCGCCTTGAGCGGTGCAGGAAACCATTCTGGATGCTGTTTTATCTGTTCGCGGTTGTGCTGGCGTAGCGCCCTTCTGCTTTCGGCATTGCCTTCCACAATATAGCTGGCCTGTTTTTTCAGATGGGTTTGGTACTGTTTTAATAAACGCGCACGGTTTTGCATCCGCTGGCGGGCGGCGTAGCTGAAAGAGATATGTGATGTGGTGGCGCTGGCAAATGAAGAAAACGGCAAGCAAAGCAACAGTAATCCCGACAACACAAAAGAGGGAATCGACGGCAAGGACATTCTCAATAATGGCTGGTCATGCATTGATGTTGCAGTGTATCCCGGCCCGTACCAGAACAAACTTAATAAACCATTATTATAAAATTAATAAATATATTTCAGTTAATTATGTAAAAACATCCGTTTATTAAATTACTCATGGATTGTCGCTGTTGCTCATTTGAGCTACAATTCAAGCTGAATAAATATACAGCACAGGAGATACCCCAATGGCTGCTAACGCGTTTGTTCGCGCCCGAATCGATGAAGATCTGAAGAATCAGGCGGCGGACGTACTGGCCGGGATGGGGCTGACCATCTCTGACCTGGTTCGCATAACCCTCACAAAAGTCGCGCGTGAAAAGGCATTGCCGTTTGATTTACGCGAGCCTAATCAATTAACCATTCAATCAATTAAAAACAGCGAAGCTGGCGTTGATGTTCATAAGGCCAAAGACGCCGATGATTTATTTGATAAATTAGGAATTTAAATATGATTCAAAGGGATATTGAATACTCGGGACAATTTTCAAAGGATGTAAAACTTGCACAAAAGCGTCATAAGGATATGAATAAATTGAAATATCTTATGACGCTTCTTATCAATAATACTTTACCGCTTCCAGCTGTTTATAAAGACCACCCGCTGCAAGGTTCATGGAAAGGTTATCGCGATGCTCATGTCGAACCGGACTGGATCCTGATTTACAAACTTACCGATAAACTTTTACGATTTGAGAGAACTGGAACTCACGCGGCGCTATTTGGGTAAAGCCCGCTTCCGATGAAATTTGTAAACCCTGCGCCGACAGGCTTGCGTAAAACTCTTTTGGTGATAATGTGAGCCTTCCAAATCCAGACTATTCCGATTTGGGATCCATTTTGCCGTCCTGGCGTGTGTAACCGTTTTATCAAGGAATAAGCAGTATGCGTAAAATCGCATTAATTCTTGCGATGTTGTTGATCCCGTGCGTTTCGTTTGCCGGTTTGCTGGGCAGCAGTAGCTCGACCACGCCAGTGAGCAAAGAGTATAAGCAGCAGTTGATGGGATCCCCTGTCTACATCCAGATCTTCAAGGAAGAACGTACGCTCGATCTCTACGTCAAAATGGGCGAGCAATATCAACTGCTCGACAGCTATAAAATCTGTAAATATTCCGGCGGCTTAGGGCCAAAACAGCGTCAGGGCGATTTCAAAAGCCCGGAAGGGTTTTATAGCGTCCAGCGTAATCAGTTAAAACCAGACAGCCGTTACTACAAAGCGATTAATATTGGTTTCCCCAATGCCTATGACCGTGCGCATGGTTATGAAGGGAAATATCTGATGATCCACGGCGATTGTGTTTCCATCGGCTGCTACGCGATGACCAATCAGGGTATTGATGAGATCTTCCAGTTCGTTACTGGTGCGCTGGTGTTTGGTCAGCCGAGCGTGCAGGTGAGTATTTACCCATTCCGCATGACCGACGCCAATATGAAGCGCCATAAATATTCCAACTTTAAGGACTTCTGGGAGCAGCTGAAGCCGGGCTACGACTACTTTGAGCAAACCCGTAAGCCACCGACCGTTTCTGTGGTCAATGGCCGTTACGTGGTCAGCAAGCCGTTAAGCCACGAAGTGGTGCAGCCACAACTGGCATCAAACTACACGCTCCCCGAGGCAAAATAAGCGCCATTCGCCTGGCATAATTTTTTGCCAGGTTTCATTGCCCGTCAGCGGCTGTGTCGCAATCACCGTGACCACATCATTCGGTGTGGTCTGCGAGCTGAAGTCGATTTCCACATCCTGATCCAGCAACGTTGCCACGCCAAACGGCGCGCGGCGGGTGATCCAGTGTAAATTAGTCGAGCAATACGCCATTACATAGCGACCGTCCGAAAGCAGCATGTTGAAAACGCCCTTCGCCCGCAGTTCATCCGCCAGTGAGGCGATATATTTAAACACTGCCGCCATGTTGCCCGGCGTGCGCGGGTAACGCTGCGTTAATTTATGCAGGAGCCAGCAAAAGGCTTTTTCGCTGTCGGTTTCACCGACCGGGCGGAAGTTGCCGGTTTCCAGTGATTTGTAGCCCGTCAGTTGCCCGTTATGGGCATAAGTCCAGTTACGCCCCCATAACTCGCGGGTAAACGGGTGAGTATTTTCCAGCGCCACCTCGCCCCGATTAGCCTGGCGAATATGAGCCACCACCGAACAGGATTTTATCGGGTAGTCCTGGACAAGTTTGGCGATGGGGGAATTAAAGCTGGGTTGTGGATCTTTAAATGTGCGACAGCCTTTACCTTCGTAAAAGGTAATGCCCCAGCCATCTTTATGTGGCCCGGTTCCACCACCACGCTGTACAAGCCCGGTGAAACTAAAGCAGATATCGGTAGGGACGTTGGCGCTCATCCCGAGCAATTCGCACATGGGTAACCTCCACAACAGCGGGAGCGCATGGCCCCCGGCGAAGATTGATTTAAGAATTTTCAGGTCGGATGCGGCGTGAACGCATTATTCGGCCTACGGTTCGCGTACAGATTTGTAGGCATGATAAGACGCGTCAGCGTCGCATCAGGCATCAGCGCACAAATGCCGGATGCGGCGTAAACGTCTTATCCGGCCTACGCCAGACTTACTTAACCATCTCTTTTTCAATCAACTGGATCAGGATATGGATCACTTTAATGTGAATCTCCTGAATGCGGTCGGCATAACCAAAGTGCGGTACGCGAATTTCGATATCCGCCGTGCCAGCCATTTTGCCGCCGTCTTTACCGGTCAGGGTGATCACTTTCATCCCCTTCTCACGCGCCGCTGCGATCGCTTTGATCACGTTTGCAGAGTTACCGGAGGTGGAGATCCCCAGCAGTACATCGCCTTCGCGACCTACCGCTTCAACGTAGCGGGAGAAAATATCATTGAAACCGAAATCATTACCGACGCAGGAAATATGACTAACGTCAGAAATAGCAATCGCCGGGTAGCCCGGACGGTTTTCACGGTAGCGACCGGTCAACTCTTCGGCAAAGTGCATAGCGTCGCAATGGGAACCGCCGTTGCCGCAGGAAAGCACTTTGCCACCGGCTTTAAAGCTGTCTGCTAACAGGACCGCCGCGCGCTGAATGGCGTGAATATTGGCGTCATCTTTTAAAAAGTTAGCCAGCGTTTCCGCCGCTTCGTTCAGTTCGTTACGAATAAGATCCTGGTACATGAGGATATCCTTCAGCATAAATGTAATAGACAAAATGCAGTGTACCGGATACCGCCAAAAGCGAGAAGTACGGGCAGGTGCTATGACCAGGACTTTTTGACCTGAAGTGCGGATAAAAACAGCAACAATGTGAGCTTTGTTGTAATTATATTGTAAACACATTGCTAAATGTTTTTACATCCACTACAACCATATCATCACAAGTGGTCAGACCTCCTACAAGTAAGGGGCTTTTCGTTATGATGATTTTGAGTATTCTCGCTACGGTTGTCCTGCTCGGCGCGTTGTTCTATCACCGCGTGAGCTTATTTATCAGCAGTCTGATTTTGCTCGCCTGGACAGCCGCCCTCGGCGTTGCTGGTCTGTGGTCGGCGTGGGTACTGGTGCCTCTGGCCATTATCCTCGTGCCATTTAACTTTGCGCCTATGCGTAAGTCGATGATTTCCGCGCCGGTATTTCGCGGTTTCCGTAAGGTGATGCCGCCGATGTCGCGCACTGAGAAAGAAGCGATTGATGCGGGCACCACCTGGTGGGAGGGCGACTTGTTCCAGGGCAAGCCGGACTGGAAAAAGCTGCATAACTATCCGCAGCCGCGCCTGACCGCCGAAGAGCAAGCGTTTCTCGACGGCCCGGTAGAAGAAGCCTGCCGGATGGCGAATGATTTCCAGATCACCCATGAGCTGGCGGATCTGCCGCCGGAGTTGTGGGCGTACCTTAAAGAGCATCGTTTCTTCGCGATGATCATCAAAAAAGAGTACGGCGGGCTGGAGTTCTCGGCTTATGCCCAGTCTCGCGTGCTGCAAAAACTCTCCGGCGTGAGCGGGATCCTGGCGATTACCGTCGGCGTGCCAAACTCATTAGGCCCGGGCGAACTGTTGCAACATTACGGCACTGACGAGCAGAAAGATCACTATCTGCCGCGTCTGGCGCGTGGTCAGGAGATCCCCTGCTTTGCACTGACCAGCCCGGAAGCGGGTTCCGATGCGGGCGCGATTCCGGACACCGGGATTGTCTGCATGGGCGAATGGCAGGGCCAGCAGGTGCTGGGGATGCGTCTGACCTGGAACAAACGCTACATTACGCTGGCACCGATTGCGACCGTGCTTGGGCTGGCGTTTAAACTCTCCGACCCGGAAAAATTACTCGGCGGTGCAGAAGATTTAGGCATTACCTGTGCGCTGATCCCAACCACCACGCCGGGCGTGGAAATTGGTCGTCGCCACTTCCCGCTGAACGTACCGTTCCAGAACGGACCGACGCGCGGTAAAGATGTCTTCGTGCCGATCGATTACATCATCGGCGGGCCGAAAATGGCCGGGCAAGGCTGGCGGATGCTGGTGGAGTGCCTCTCGGTAGGCCGCGGCATCACCCTGCCTTCCAACTCAACCGGCGGCGTGAAATCGGTAGCGCTGGCAACCGGCGCGTATGCTCACATTCGCCGTCAGTTCAAAATCTCTATTGGTAAGATGGAAGGGATTGAAGAGCCGCTGGCGCGTATTGCCGGTAATGCCTACGTGATGGATGCTGCGGCATCGCTGATTACCTACGGCATTATGCTCGGCGAAAAACCTGCCGTGCTGTCGGCTATCGTTAAGTATCACTGTACCCACCGCGGGCAGCAGTCGATTATTGATGCGATGGATATTACCGGCGGTAAAGGCATTATGCTCGGGCAAAGCAACTTCCTGGCGCGTGCTTACCAGGGCGCACCGATTGCCATCACCGTTGAAGGGGCTAACATTCTGACCCGCAGCATGATGATCTTCGGACAAGGAGCGATTCGTTGCCATCCGTACGTGCTGGAAGAGATGGAAGCGGCGAAGAACAATGACGTCAACGCGTTCGATAAACTGTTGTTCAAACATATCGGTCACGTCGGTAGCAACAAAGTTCGCAGCTTCTGGCTGGGCCTGACGCGCGGTTTAACCAGCAGCACGCCAACCGGCGATGCCACTAAACGCTACTATCAGCACCTGAACCGCCTGAGCGCCAACCTCGCCCTGCTTTCTGATGTCTCGATGGCTGTGCTGGGCGGCAGCCTGAAACGTCGCGAGCGCATCTCGGCCCGTCTGGGGGATATTTTAAGCCAGCTCTACCTCGCCTCTGCCGTGCTGAAGCGTTATGACGACGAAGGCCGTAATGAAGCCGACCTGCCGCTGGTGCACTGGGGCGTACAAGATGCGCTGTATCAGGCTGAACAGGCGATGGATGATTTACTGCAAAACTTCCCGAACCGCGTGGTTGCCGGGCTGCTGAATGTGGTGATCTTCCCGACCGGACGTCATTATCTGGCACCTTCTGACAAGCTGGATCATAAAGTGGCGAAGATTTTACAAGTGCCGAACGCCACCCGTTCCCGCATTGGTCGCGGTCAGTACCTGACGCCGAGCGAGCATAATCCGGTTGGCTTGCTGGAAGAGGCGCTGGTGGATGTGATTGCCGCCGACCCAATTCATCAGCGGATCTGTAAAGAGCTGGGTAAAAACCTGCCGTTTACCCGTCTGGATGAACTGGCGCACAACGCGCTGGTGAAGGGGCTGATTGATAAAGATGAAGCCGCTATTCTGGTGAAAGCTGAAGAAAGCCGTCTGCGCAGTATTAACGTTGATGACTTTGATCCGGAAGAGCTGGCGACGAAGCCGGTAAAGTTGCCGGAGAAAGTGCGGAAAGTTGAAGCCGCGTAAATGAATAACGGAGCCGAAAGGCTCCGTTTCTTTATCCGCTAATTATTTAAAATTAAAGCCATCCGGATGGTTTTCCAGGCTGCCGGTCAACGCCGCGAACAACACCGTTTTACCATCAATCGAAAGCGCATCGTTCACATTCAGCCAGGTGAGTTTCTCTTGCGACGTTTTCTCATCAATAGTCGAGAACAGCCCCGTCATCTGATTAGATTTCTCGGACCACATCACAGCGATACGTTGCGAGCCACAGTCATGCGGTTTGCACGCGCTCATCACCTGATACGTCTCATCTCCCAACGTTACGGTTTGTGCGGGAGTATAAGTACCGCCTTTCATCACCCAGGCAGGCAGCTTATGCCCTTGTACCATCTGATTAAATGCAGCTTTGGTGGTTTCGCCCTTTGCAAGGCTGCTAATGGTTAAATCATCCTGCGCCATTGCACTGGTGGCGATGACCAGAGCGGCGACTGTCGTTATTGCCTTAAACATCATTCCTCCCGAGCTTATCCTGCCCATGTTATTAACCTCCTAAAGCCTGGCGATAACACGATAATTTGCAAATCAGATATTTCCAATATCAGCATTTGTTATCAATTTATTCTGCGCTAAGGCAACTGCCTGATAAGGTGTTAAAGTTATAAAACCCTTCGCATAAAGGAGTTGTACACCGTGCCTGGTTTGAAGATTACGCTTTTGCAGCAACCACTGGTGTGGATGGATGGTCCTGCCAACCTGCGTCATTTTGATCGTCAACTGGAAGGTATTACCGGGCGCGATGTGATCGTTCTACCGGAGATGTTTACCAGCGGCTTTGCCATGGAAGCGGCAGCTTCGTCGCTAGCACAAGATGACGTAGTGAACTGGATGACAGCTAAGGCGCAGCAGTGCAATGCGCTGATTGCAGGCAGTGTTGCATTACAAACGGAGTCTGGTTCGGTTAACCGCTTTTTGCTGGTTGAGCCGGGCGGCACGGTACATTTTTATGATAAGCGTCATCTGTTCCGCATGGCAGATGAGCATCTACATTATAAAGCGGGCAATGCGCGAGTGATTGTGGAATGGCGCGGCTGGCGTATTTTGCCGCTGGTGTGCTACGACTTACGTTTTCCTGTGTGGTCGCGCAATCTCAACGATTATGACCTCGCCCTGTACGTCGCCAACTGGCCTGCTCCGCGCTCTCTGCACTGGCAGGCATTGCTGACGGCCCGCGCGATTGAGAATCAGGCGTATGTGGCGGGATGCAATCGCGTCGGCAGCGATGGCAACGGCTGCCATTATCGCGGTGACAGCCGGGTGATTAATCCACAAGGCGAGATTATCGCTACTGCCGACGCGCATCAGGCAACGCGCATTGATGCGGAGCTGTCGATGATGGCATTGCGGGAATATAGAGAAAAGTTTCCGGCATGGCAGGATGCGGATGAGTTTAGGTTGCGGTGAGTGGGGGTTGTGTTTAGGGCTGGGGAGAGTCGGGGAAGACTACGAAAGCCCGCTCTCCTGCGACCACTTTTATCATAGGAGTGTGGAAGTGCTTTTCCATCAATCGCGATGACGTCTTTGTCATTTGATGAATGGCAGTCACGCATCCAGTTAATAAAGCACTCGTGAAATTTTGCAGGACTGATACAGGATACAACTCTGGCAATGGTATCGTGAACAGGAATACCATTTTCAAAATCACCATATTGCTTCAAAAAATCGAGATGTGTTTCCCCAAAATCCTCTATATCTTCCCAACCTTCTGCACCAGAAATAACGGCACAAATAGTCAACAGTAGAATATCCGATAATTGGTGATGCTGCCAACTTACTGATTTAGTGTATGATGGTGTTTTTGAGGTGCTCCAGTGGCTTCTGTTTCTATCAGCTGTCCCTCCTGTTCAGCTACTGACGGGGTGGTGCGTAACGGCAAAAGCACCGCCGGACATCAGCGCTATCTCTGCTCTCACTGCCGTAAAACATGGCAACTGCAGTTCACTTACACCGCTTCTCAACCCGGTACGCACCAGAAAATCATTGATATGGCCATGAATGGCGTTGGATGCCGGGCAACAGCCCGCATTATGGGCGTTGGCCTCAACACGATTTTACGTCACTTAAAAAACTCAGGCCGCAGTCGGTAACCTCGCGCATACAGCCGGGCAGTGACGTCATCGTCTGCGCGGAAATGGACGAACAGTGGGGCTATGTCGGGGCTAAATCGCGCCAGCGCTGGCTGTTTTACGCGTATGACAGGCTCCGGAAGACGGTTGTTGCGCACGTATTCGGTGAACGCACTATGGCGACGCTGGGGCGTCTTATGAGCCTGCTGTCACCCTTTGACGTGGTGATATGGATGACGGATGGCTGGCCGCTGTATGAATCCCGCCTGAAGGGAAAGCTGCACGTAATCAGCAAGCGATATACGCAGCGAATTGAGCGGCATAACCTGAATCTGAGGCAGCACCTGGCACGGCTGGGACGGAAGTCGCTGTCGTTCTCAAAATCGGTGGAGCTGCATGACAAAGTCATCGGGCATTATCTGAACATAAAACACTATCAATAAGTTGGAGTCATTACCGATCAGATCATGGTTTATGCGTTAATGCATTCCATCTCAAGAAGTCAAAATGTCAATCATCATGAATTAATTATCACCAAACCGGTTGATAAATCCTCACCATTGCTGGCAAAAGCACTTAGTGACAATGAAAAAATGGCAATATGTGAATTTATACTCTACCGAACCAGTAAAGCGGGTATTTACCAGCCTTATTATAAAATAAATCTGTCAAAAGCCCGAATATCAAGTATTGATTTTGTCACACCGCATGCTGTCCTGGAAAAAGAACTAGAACCACAGGAGAGAATTGCCTTTATTTATGAAGATATTTCCTGGGAGCATACGTTAGCCGGTACGAATGCAATGAGTAAATGGCAGGATCGTGTACAGTAACTTACTGTAATAACATAATAAATTACTATTGCGGAGAGATAAAATGGCTGGTTTAAGGAATAACAACAACACACAGAATGCACAGTGGGCTGATTATGTGGGTGACATTCTTCGGGGGGCTCAGCCGATAAACCAGCTAGTACCTCAGCACCCTTATCTTAACGACGTCCCACTCATTGATGAGTTAAGGCATCAGAACACTCATCATGTTATTCTCTTGACACTTGATGTTGCAAAAAAAATACTCAGCCCAATAACATCATTTGATTACATTCATTTTATCACTACACATCCTTCAGGTATAAAAGATACACTCGCCTGGTTAGTTAACGCGAGTAAATTAATGACTGAGTTTGATGACAATGGGAAAATTATATTTAACCTTAATGCCTTAAAGTATACAAAAGCAAGTTACTTTGAAATACTTGGAGAGAAATATATAAAAATCACAACATCCAGCCCCTGGCTTTTAGAAAAGCTCGGTAAATATATTTTCTCTTCACGAGCGCCTCAAGTTCTGGAACTCGCTATTGGCTGGCGAGGAGCTTTATCTGAATCAATAAAAGGAGTTAAGTTCTGTATCTGGTTTTCAGTAGCCTGGAGAACCATAGAATTTATTATGAGTTCAGAGCGAGATCTGGTTAATTTTCTTGGCGATTTTTCAATGGATGTGGCCAAAGTAGTTATAGCCGGTGGTGTTGCAACCGCTATTGGAAGCCTGGCTTCTTTTGCCTGTGTTAGCTTTGGCTTTCCAGTAATTCTTGTCGGAGGAGCAATTTTACTGACAGGGATAGTGTGTACAGTTGTTTTAAATGAAATCGATGCTCAATGCCATTTATCAGAAAAATTAAAATATGCAATTAGAGATAGACTAAAACGGCAACAGGAACTTGATAAATGGAAAAGGGAAAACATGACTCCATTTATGTATGTTCTTAACACTCCACCCGTGATATGAGGATTAACCATGCGTTTACATGTTAAATTAAAAGAGTTTCTTTCGATGTTTTTTATGGCCATATTATTTTTCCCTGCATTCAATGCTTCTTTGTTTTTTACCGGAGTTAAACCTCTATATTCAATAATAAAATGCTCCACGGAAATATTTTATGATTGGAGAATGTTGATTCTGTGCTTTGGTTTCATGTCGTTTTCCTTTTTAAATGTTCATGTAATTTTACTTACGATAATAAAATCATTCTTAATCAAAAAAACGAAGGTAGTCAATTTCGCCACAGACATAACAATACAGCTAACTCTTATATTTTTACTAATAGCTATCGTAATAGCACCTTTAATAGCTCCTTTTGTCACAGGATATGTCAATGCTAATTATCACCCCTGCGGTAATAATACGGGAATTTTCCCAGGAGCAATCTATATTAAAAATGGCATGAAATGTAATAATGAATATATTTCTCGCAAGGAAGATTCAGTAGTTAAATAATTAAATATTCTAAAACAAACAGTTTTTAACTCCGGATTCCATGTCCTTTCTTGCACTGTCTTTGTCAAGAAAAATTTCTTATGCAAAGAATTTTGTATTATTTCCGCCAGAAATTCCTGGCGGCAGATATAATTTATTATTGATAGCGGTTAACCAAATCTTTTACCATCGCTTTATAGGTCTTTTGCTTAAGTTGCATGATTTGCTGCTCTGTCATATCAGTCGTACTGGCTTCATTCTTGTCGGGCAATGGTGGAAGCACTTTATATTCATAATTCACCGGCGACCAGGCAGCCCACTCACCTGTAGCTACATCCACCAGCGTGAATCGTACCAGATAGCGCAGTGACATCGTGTCAGTCAATTTTTGATTTTTATAATCTGACCAAACTATTGATTTCAATCCAGAGTCATATTTTCCTGTCTGCAACGTATCCTGGAAAACAATAATCGCTTTCTGATGCCCTTTTGCAGCCACAAAACGCAGTGCCTGCATCCAGTTCATATTCTCAGCACTGGCAACATCCTCGTTCTCATTTTTATCTTTGTTTTTGTTACAAGTCAGAGGCTTTTGCCTGTCCGGGATACCAGAGAATGTGGAAACAGTATAATATTTTCGCATCTCCTCCTGCATAATGGTTTCCGGTGCGCGGTTGCCGGATTGAACAAGTATTACAGGAGAATTAAGGGGAACGCGGAACTCATCTCCATCAAGCGCAGCTTGAATATCCTCTTCGGATACGGCCAGAGTGGTTTCATTACCGAATAAATCTTTGTCTGTCAGTTGCTGGGGAGTGTTTTTATTAATATTACTTTGTGTGACTTGAGCTTTTTTCTTCTTTTCATCAATAGAAGATTCAGAGGCACATCCTGCAAGCAGCGAGAATAATACACATATACAACAAACCCTTCTTAAATTCATAATCGGACACTCCCTCGCCTGTCATAATCATGGTAATGTTTAGCTAACGATTTTTAATTATATACTCCACTTGAATCAGAACAAACAAAAATAACAGTATATATAAATTCATTAAATCAATAGAAAAATGAAAATCATAACATTCAAATATATTTAAATTGAATGATTCGATAGTATGATTAAATATTAATGATATGGTCTACCATATGTGATTAACACATTTACAGCATAACAAAACCATAGACCGAAGAAATAGCGGGATTTAAATGCAAAAAAACCGCAAAATTAAAAATCTTGCGGTTCTCTGAACTCATTTTCATGAGTGAATTTGGCGGAACGGACGGGACTCGAACCCGCGACCCCCTGCGTGACAGGCAGGTATTCTAACCGACTGAACTACCGCTCCGCGTTGTGTTCCGTTGGGAACGAGGCGAATATTACGGATTGCCTCGACCTTCGTCAACGGTTTTTCTCATCTTTTGAATCGTTTGCTGCAAAAATCGCCCAAGTCGCTATTTTTAGCGCCTTTTACAGGTATTTATGCCCGCCAGAGGCAGCTTCCGCCCTTCTTCTGCACCAGATCAAGACGGGCTTCATGTGCTGCAAGCTCGTCATCTGTCGCAAAAACAACGCGTAACTTACTTGCCTGACGTACAATGCGCTGAATTGTTGCTTCACCTTGTTGCTGTTGTGTCTCTCCTTCCATCGCAAAAGCCATCGACGTTTGACCACCGGTCATCGCCAGATAAACTTCCGCAAGGATCTGGGCATCGAGTAATGCCCCGTGTAGCGTTCGTTTACTGTTATCTATTTCGTAGCGGGCACATAACGCATCGAGGCTGTTGCGCTTACCAGGAAACATTTTCCTCGCCACCGCAAGGCTATCGGTGACCTTACAGAAGGTATTGGTCTTCGGAATATCGCGCTTAAGCAACGAAAACTCGTAGTCCATAAAGCCGATATCGAACGCTGCGTTATGGATCACCAACTCCGCGCCGCGGATATAGTCCATGAACTCATCGGCTACTTCGGCAAACGTGGGCTTATCGAGCAAAAATTCATCGGCAATACCATGTACGCCAAAGGCTTCCGGATCCACCAGCCGATCGGGTTTGAGATAAACATGGAAGTTATTGCCCGTCAGGCGACGGTTCACCACTTCAACGGCACCAATCTCAATGATCTTGTGGCCTTCATAGTGCGCACCAATCTGGTTCATACCGGTGGTTTCGGTATCGAGAACGATCTGGCGTGTAATTGCAGTGCTCATAGCGGTCATTTATGTCAGACTTATCGTTTTACAGTTCGATTCAATTACAGGAAGTCTACCAGAGATGCTTAAACAGGTAGAAATTTTCACCGATGGTTCGTGTCTGGGCAATCCAGGACCTGGGGGTTACGGCGCTATTTTACGCTATCGCGGACGCGAGAAAACCTTTAGCGCAGGCTACACCCGCACCACCAACAACCGTATGGAGTTGATGGCCGCTATTGTCGCGCTGGAGGCGTTAAAAGAACATTGCGAAGTCATTTTGAGTACCGACAGCCAGTATGTCCGCCAGGGTATCACCCAGTGGATCCATAACTGGAAAAAACGTGGCTGGAAAACCGCAGACAAAAAACCAGTAAAAAATGTCGATCTCTGGCAACGTCTTGATGCTGCCCTAGGGCAACATCAAATCAAATGGGAATGGGTTAAAGGCCATGCCGGACACCCGGAAAACGAACGCTGTGATGAACTGGCTCGTGCCGCGGCGATGAATCCCACACTGGAAGATACAGGCTACCAAGTTGAAGTTTAAGCCTGTGGTTTACGACATTGCCGGGTGGCTCCAACCGCCTGGCGAATTCGTGGCTTGTTTTTACTCTGTTTCATCGGATTTAGCGTTAAAGGAATAGTCCGTTTCCGGGCAACAATAAGTTGTAAGCAACCAAGCGCAGGAATATGCGCATTCAATAGTTTTCCTCCGTGTTTGTTCCACGGGAGAACGTGGAAACGGCTGGCGTGTAGCACTTCAAAATTCAACAAAGAGAGCCAGTCCAGCTGCCGCATCAGAGTAAACATCCGGCTGTTATAGGGCGAGGTTTTGCGCAATACCGGCACAAGTTTGCGTAATCCCATTAAACTGATGGGATTGAAGCCACTAATGACCAGCCAGCCATCATCAATCAATACCCGATCGGCTTCACGCAATAAACGATGCGGATCGGTGCACCACGGCAATGTATGTGCCAGTAGACAAACATCAACGGATTTATCGGCAAAAGGAAGATGAAGTGGGTCCGCCTGTACCTGGACGGGCATTCCTTGCGCAGAAACATTCACTTGATGAGAAACCGCGCACGCTTCGCAATTGATTTCTGCGCTTAAATTGCCAATCTTAAGCAGATGAAAACCATACATTTTAGTGAACCACGGGTTGAGCTGGCGCTCCAGCGCCTTGCGATAAAGCTCTCCCCAGGGCAAATCGCCCCAGCAATCAGGAGCCACGACAGTTTGAGGGACTCTTGCCGGTTTCATCACAACCTTCCGTTTCACACTGAGAGGTAATCTATGAATCTTAACAGTATTCCCGCCTTTGATGACAATTACATCTGGGTTTTGAATGATGAAGCAGGTCGCTGCCTGATTGTCGATCCCGGAGACGCAGAGCCAGTATTAAACGCCATTGCCGCCAATAACTGGCAACCAGAGGCCATATTTCTCACCCACCATCACCACGATCACGTTGGCGGCGTAAAAGAACTGGTGGAAAAGTTTCCGCAAATTGTGGTGTATGGTCCACAAGAGACACAAGATAAGGGAACAACACAGGTAGTCAAAGATGGCGAAACTGCCTTCGTTTTAGGGCATGAATTTAGTGTAATTGCCACACCGGGTCACACTTTAGGACATATCTGTTACTTCAGCAAACCTTATCTATTTTGCGGCGACACGCTGTTTTCTGGTGGGTGTGGTCGGTTGTTTGAAGGGACACCATCACAAATGTATCAATCACTTAAAAAGTTAAGTGCGTTACCTGACGATACATTGGTATGTTGTGCTCATGAATATACGTTATCAAATATGAAGTTTGCTTTGAGTATTCTTCCGCACGATTTGTCCATAAATGATTATTATCGTAAAGTTAAGGAGTTACGGGCAAAAAATCAAATAACACTACCCGTAATTCTGAAAAATGAGCGGCAAATTAATGTTTTTTTAAGAACAGAAGATATTGATTTAATTAATGTAATTAATGAAGAAACATTATTGCAACAACCTGAAGAACGTTTTGCATGGTTAAGGTCAAAGAAAGATAGGTTCTGATAAAACTTTCTTGTCATCGGCTCCGTTCGCCGTTATGATCGGTCGTCTTTTAAGCAACTATTGACACACACATGAAGGCAAAAGCGATATTACTCGCCTCTGTCCTGCTCGTGGGTTGCCAAAGTACCGGCAACGTTCAACAGCACGCACAGAGCCTTTCTGCAGCTGGTCAAGGGGAAGCAGCAAAGTTTACAAGTCAGGCACGATGGATGGACGATGGGACGTCTATCGCGCCAGATGGTGACTTGTGGGCTTTCATTGGCGACGAGCTAAAGATGGGAATTCCGGAAAATGACCGGATTCGCGAACAGAAACAGAAATATTTACGCAATAAGAGCTATCTCCACGATGTAACTTTACGGGCAGAGCCGTATATGTACTGGATAGCCGGGCAAGTTAAAAAACGTAACATGCCTATGGAACTGGTACTACTACCCATAGTGGAGAGCGCTTTTGATCCTCACGCAACGTCTGGCGCCAATGCCGCAGGCATCTGGCAGATCATTCCGAGCACGGGGCGCAATTATGGTTTGAAACAGACCCGCAATTATGACGCGCGTCGCGATGTTGTTGCTTCAACAACTGCCGCGCTGAATATGATGCAGCGTCTGAACAAAATGTTTGACGGCGACTGGCTTCTGACCGTAGCGGCTTATAACAGCGGCGAAGGTCGGGTCATGAAGGCAATTAAAACGAACAAAGCGCGTGGGAAATCCACGGACTTCTGGTCGTTACCGTTGCCGCAGGAAACGAAGCAGTACGTGCCTAAAATGCTGGCATTGAGTGATATTCTCAAAAACAGCAAGCGTTATGGCGTACGTCTGCCAACGACCGATGAAAGCCGTGCTCTGGCGCGTGTGCACCTGAGTAGCCCGGTTGAAATGGCGAAGGTTGCAGATATGGCGGGGATTTCCGTCAGCAAGCTGAAGACATTCAACGCTGGCGTGAAAGGCTCCACGCTGGGCGCAAGTGGGCCGCAGTACGTGATGGTGCCAAAGAAGCATGCAGATCAACTGCGTGAATCTCTCGCTTCAGGCGAAATTGCTGCTGTACAGTCGACGCTGGTTGCCGACAATACGCCGCTTAACAGCCGTGTTTACACCGTACGCTCTGGCGACACGCTTTCAAGCATCGCTTCACGTCTCGGCGTAAGCACCAAAGATTTGCAGCAGTGGAACAAACTGCGCGGATCTAAGCTGAAGCCAGGCCAAAGTTTGACGATTGGTGCAGGCAGTAGCGCACAGCGGTTGGCAAACAACAGCGATAGCATTACGTATCGTGTGCGCAAAGGCGATTCGCTTTCAAGCATTGCTAAACGCCACGGCGTGAACATCAAAGATGTGATGCGCTGGAACAGCGACACTGCGAATCTGCAACCAGGCGACAAGCTGACGTTGTTTGTGAAAAACAACAACATGCCAGATTCCTGACAAACCAGATAATAAAAAGGCACCGATTCCCCCGGTGCCTTTTTTATTTATGCCGCTTTATGTGCTTCTACCATGATGATATCACTGGTGAAAGAGCCATCAGTCTGCAAGGAAAAATACGTTCTCACCTCTGTCGATGCGCTCTGTTGGTAAATGCGAATAGCGTCTACTAACGCTTCTGGCGTACGCATTCTCACGACCCATGAAGAAAATTCCAGCGGTAACTTATCTGTAATTAAATTATCAACTATCAGATTGGCTTCATTGATTAACGTCAACCACTCACCGCTGGCGTAGTTTCGTACGTGAGAGGTATCGCGTAATGCTTCTACCGTCTGTAACCAGATGTCGCGCACTGGGTGGCCCGGAGACATTACGTCCATCACAATCAGCCTACCGCCAGGTTTCAATATCCGGTTCACTTCACGCAGTGCTGCACCAACATCATGCCAGTGATGGGCAGAATAACGGCTGATAACAATATCAAATGCGTTATCGGCAAATGGCAGACTTTCGGCATAACCCTGGCGGGTGGTGATATTTTTCAGTTGCCGGACTTCGGCAGCTTGTGCCACGACATCCAGCATGTGGGCAGATAAGTCATACGCCACCACCGTGCTCACGTTTTGCGCAGCGACAAACGTTGGTCTGCCCTGTGGCAGACCTGACATACCTTATTTATCAGGCTTGCCGGGACTGAATTCAACGAGTAGCGGATTGTGATCGGAAGCGCGCGTAACCAGTACAGAAGCTTCACTGACGTTCAGACCACGGTAGAAAACAAAATCGAGCGGGCGACCAAACGCCCGACGGCGCTGATCATCGGTAAAACGCACCTGGCGCAGCGACATTTCCCGCGCAAAGCGATATAACGCGTTCATCCTTCTACGGCTCCAGGCATTGAAATCTCCCGCCATAATGACCGGGCCGCTGTGGTGAGCTATCTGATCACCAATAGGAAGTAACTGCTTACTATAGACATCCACGCCCAGACTGAAGTTGACGGCGTGTATATTAACCACCATCAACAGGCGGGTGTCAGGTAATGGATAGACCGTCACCAGTGCCGACTTCGCCAGACGCAAAATGGGTTCTCGTTCACGTAACGGGCAGCAATACACTGGATGTGCCGCCGAAAGGGTCATTACGCCAGAAGGATGTTGTGGCAGCACGAAAGCGGGTACCTGATCGGCGGCAAGATAGTTAGCGGTCGCAAACTGTACTAACTCTGGCGTTGTCTGCGCTTCCTGCAATAACACCAGATGTGCATCTTTGCCGTAGTTCTTTAATACCGACAACCATTCAGCGCGTTGCTGTTTGTATATGTTCCACACCAGGATCCGAATACGCTCTTCGGTACTTAACGGTTCCCCAGGTGGTAATGCCTGGCCGATGCTCGCAAAAGACCCCGGCGGTAAGATCCTTTCCGCAGGTTGTCCGGCAACATAGCGCATGGCATAGGTGTTTTTTCGCACTTTTGACTTTGAAACCTCTATTACGTCAACCCTTCCGCACTCGGGAGGGTTCTACTGTTATAGGGATTTTAGCTCACTCTTTCAACGAGCAATTGTATATTGTTATGTAAGCAAGTGCTTACACCGGTCAGAATTTTGCTCATTATGGAGAACATTAAATCGCATGACATATCACGCATCCTGATGGTTTAATGACAAATAAATTCAAAATATCTCTTCTATTTTGCAACAGGAGCAAAAATGAAAGCCACGTCGGAAGAACTCGCCATTTTTGTTTCGGTCGTCGAAAGCGGCAGCTTTAGCCGGGCAGCGGAACAATTAGGGCAAGCAAACTCAGCGGTAAGCCGGGCGGTGAAAAAGCTGGAGATGAAACTTGGCGTTAGCCTGCTTAATCGGACCACGCGACAACTTAGCCTGACGGAAGAAGGCGAGCGTTATTTTCGTCGCGTACAGTCAATTTTGCAGGAGATGGCAGCGGCAGAATCAGAAATTATGGAGACGCGTAATACACCGCGTGGACTGTTACGGATCGATGCCGCAACTCCAGTGGTGCTGCACTTTCTGATGCCGTTAATTAAGCCTTTCCGTGAACGCTATCCGGAAGTCACTTTGTCGCTAGTCTCCTCCGAAACGATTATTAATTTGATCGAAAGAAAAGTGGATGTCGCGATACGCGCTGGTACGTTAACGGATTCCAGCTTACGTGCCAGGCCGTTATTTAACAGTTATCGAAAAATTATCGCCTCCCCCGATTATATTTCCCGCTACGGGAAGCCAGAAACGATCGACGATTTAAAGCAACATGTTTGCCTGGGATTCACTGAACCCGCTTCCCTCAATACCTGGCCGATAGCCTGTAGTGATGGACAATTACATGAGGTGAAGTACGGTTTGTCATCCAATAGTGGGGAAACACTGAAACAGCTTTGCCTGAGTGGCAACGGGATTGCGTGTTTGTCCGACTACATGATCGACAAAGAAATCGCTCGCGGAGAATTGGTGGAGTTAATGGCAGATAAAGTGTTGCCAGTGGAAATGCCATTCAGTGCCGTCTATTACAGCGACCGTGCGGTAAGTACGCGCATCCGGGCTTTTATCGATTTCCTTAGCGAGCATGTAAAAACAGCTCCCGGAGGAGCTGTCAGAGAGGCTTAATCCCATTCAGGAGCCAGACCTTCCGGGCTAACCAGGCGGTCGTTGCAATCCAGTGCGGCGATCGCTTTTTTATCTTCGGCATCAAGCTGTAAATTTTGTGCCTTAAGATTACTTTCCAGGTTTTTACGTTTAGTAGAAGAAGGAATTACTGAGTAACCTTCCCCCATAGCCCACGCCAGAATCACTTGTGCCGGAGTCGCATTGTGTTTAGCTGCGATACGAGCAATAACCTCATCTTTCAGGGCCTTACCATACGCCAGCGTCATATAGGAAGTAATATGGATGCCGTGCTGTTTAGCCCAGGCAACCACTTTACGGTTTTGCAGATAAGGAGAGAGTTCAATCTGGTTAGTAGCGATGTTTTCAGCGCCAACAGCAGCAATCGCCTTTTCCATCAATGGGATCGTGAAGTTGGAAATACCGATCTCACGCGTCAACCCTTCTTTTTTGGCTTCCAGCAGCGCCTGCATAAACTCTTCAACAGAGACTTCATCGTTTGGTGACGGCCAGTGGATTAGAGTCAGATCAACATAATCAGTACGCAATTTTTGCAGGCTCTCTTTCAGACTCGGGATCAATTTGTCTTTGCTGAGATTTTCAATCCAGATTTTAGTGGTGATGTAGAGTTCATGACGTGGCACGCCACTTTCTGCAATCGCCTGACCTACTGCGGCTTCGTTATCATAGATTTGTGCAGTATCAATTGCGCGATAACCAAGTTCAAGCGCCGTTTTCACAGATGAAATAACAACGTCGTCTTTCAGACGGAAAGTACCTAAACCAAATGCAGGGATAGCCATAATATGCCTCTTTTAATGCTATTTTCGTTAACTGAGGTGATTATGGGCTTCAGACTGTTGAGGAAAAAGAGCGTAAAATGCAGAGGATTTTTGCGATTCTGGCAATAATAGATATACAGACGAAAAAAAACCTCGAGCGTTAACTCGAGGCTTCTTAATAAGTGGCGGAACGGACGGGACTCGAACCCGCGACCCCCTGCGTGACAGGCAGGTATTCTAACCGACTGAACTACCGCTCCACCGAATTCTTTTACAACCACCGGTTTTATGACCGGCTTACTGCTTAATTTGATGCCTGGCAGTTCCCTACTCTCGCATGGGGAGACCCCACACTACCATCGGCGCTACGGCGTTTCACTTCTGAGTTCGGCATGGGGTCAGGTGGGACCACCGCGCTACTGCCGCCAGGCAAATTCCTGTGCTCTGTCCTGTGTCTTTTGTGCTGATACTGCGTCGGCTGCATTCGCGAAAGTCAGTCACATACTTCAGTATGCTCCTTCCTTCGCTTCATTTGCCGCCTTGTCTCAGCGCAAAATCCTTCGGACTCTGAATCAAAGCTGAAATTCTCTCAATCCGCCAAAACATCTTCGGCGTTGTAAGGTTAAGCCTCACGGTTCATTAGTACCGGTTAGCTCAACGCATCGCTGCGCTTACACACCCGGCCTATCAACGTCGTCGTCTTCAACGTTCCTTCAGGACTCTCAAGGAGTCAGGGAGAACTCATCTCGGGGCAAGTTTCGTGCTTAGATGCTTTCAGCACTTATCTCTTCCGCATTTAGCTACCGGGCAGTGCCATTGGCATGACAACCCGAACACCAGTGATGCGTCCACTCCGGTCCTCTCGTACTAGGAGCAGCCCCCCTCAGTTCTCCAGCGCCCACGGCAGATAGGGACCGAACTGTCTCACGACGTTCTAAACCCAGCTCGCGTACCACTTTAAATGGCGAACAGCCATACCCTTGGGACCTACTTCAGCCCCAGGATGTGATGAGCCGACATCGAGGTGCCAAACACCGCCGTCGATATGAACTCTTGGGCGGTATCAGCCTGTTATCCCCGGAGTACCTTTTATCCGTTGAGCGATGGCCCTTCCATTCAGAACCACCGGATCACTATGACCTGCTTTCGCACCTGCTCGCGCCGTCACGCTCGCAGTCAAGCTGGCTTATGCCATTGCACTAACCTCCTGATGTCCGACCAGGATTAGCCAACCTTCGTGCTCCTCCGTTACTCTTTAGGAGGAGACCGCCCCAGTCAAACTACCCACCAGACACTGTCCGCAACCCGGATTACGGGTCAACGTTAGAACATCAAACATTAAAGGGTGGTATTTCAAGGTCGGCTCCATGCAGACTGGCGTCCACACTTCAAAGCCTCCCACCTATCCTACACATCAAGGCTCAATGTTCAGTGTCAAGCTATAGTAAAGGTTCACGGGGTCTTTCCGTCTTGCCGCGGGTACACTGCATCTTCACAGCGAGTTCAATTTCACTGAGTCTCGGGTGGAGACAGCCTGGCCATCATTACGCCATTCGTGCAGGTCGGAACTTACCCGACAAGGAATTTCGCTACCTTAGGACCGTTATAGTTACGGCCGCCGTTTACCGGGGCTTCGATCAAGAGCTTCGCTTGCGCTAACCCCATCAATTAACCTTCCGGCACCGGGCAGGCGTCACACCGTATACGTCCACTTTCGTGTTTGCACAGTGCTGTGTTTTTAATAAACAGTTGCAGCCAGCTGGTATCTTCGACTGATTTCAGCTCCACGAGCAAGTCGCTTCACCTACATATCAGCGTGCCTTCTCCCGAAGTTACGGCACCATTTTGCCTAGTTCCTTCACCCGAGTTCTCTCAAGCGCCTTGGTATTCTCTACCTGACCACCTGTGTCGGTTTGGGGTACGATTTGATGTTACCTGATGCTTAGAGGCTTTTCCTGGAAGCAGGGCATTTGTTGCTTCAGCACCGTAGTGCCTCGTCATCACGCCTCAGCCTTGATTTTCCGGATTTGCCTGGAAAACCAGCCTACACGCTTAAACCGGGACAACCGTCGCCCGGCCAACATAGCCTTCTCCGTCCCCCCTTCGCAGTAACACCAAGTACAGGAATATTAACCTGTTTCCCATCGACTACGCCTTTCGGCCTCGCCTTAGGGGTCGACTCACCCTGCCCCGATTAACGTTGGACAGGAACCCTTGGTCTTCCGGCGAGCGGGCTTTTCACCCGCTTTATCGTTACTTATGTCAGCATTCGCACTTCTGATACCTCCAGCATGCCTCACAGCACACCTTCGCAGGCTTACAGAACGCTCCCCTACCCAACAACGCATCAGCGTCGCTGCCGCAGCTTCGGTGCATGGTTTAGCCCCGTTACATCTTCCGCGCAGGCCGACTCGACCAGTGAGCTATTACGCTTTCTTTAAATGATGGCTGCTTCTAAGCCAACATCCTGGCTGTCTGGGCCTTCCCACATCGTTTCCCACTTAACCATGACTTTGGGACCTTAGCTGGCGGTCTGGGTTGTTTCCCTCTTCACGACGGACGTTAGCACCCGCCGTGTGTCTCCCGTGATAACATTCTCCGGTATTCGCAGTTTGCATCGGGTTGGTAAGTCGGGATGACCCCCTTGCCGAAACAGTGCTCTACCCCCGGAGATGAATTCACGAGGCGCTACCTAAATAGCTTTCGGGGAGAACCAGCTATCTCCCGGTTTGATTGGCCTTTCACCCCCAGCCACAAGTCATCCGCTAATTTTTCAACATTAGTCGGTTCGGTCCTCCAGTTAGTGTTACCCAACCTTCAACCTGCCCATGGCTAGATCACCGGGTTTCGGGTCTATACCCTGCAACTTAACGCCCAGTTAAGACTCGGTTTCCCTTCGGCTCCCCTATTCGGTTAACCTTGCTACAGAATATAAGTCGCTGACCCATTATACAAAAGGTACGCAGTCACACGCCTAAGCGTGCTCCCACTGCTTGTACGTACACGGTTTCAGGTTCTTTTTCACTCCCCTCGCCGGGGTTCTTTTCGCCTTTCCCTCACGGTACTGGTTCACTATCGGTCAGTCAGGAGTATTTAGCCTTGGAGGATGGTCCCCCCATATTCAGACAGGATACCACGTGTCCCGCCCTACTCATCGAGCTCACAGCATGTGCATTTTTGTGTACGGGGCTGTCACCCTGTATCGCGCGCCTTTCCAGACGCTTCCACTAACACACACACTGATTCAGGCTCTGGGCTGCTCCCCGTTCGCTCGCCGCTACTGGGGGAATCTCGGTTGATTTCTTTTCCTCGGGGTACTTAGATGTTTCAGTTCCCCCGGTTCGCCTCATTAACCTATGGATTCAGTTAATGATAGTGTGACGAATCACACTGGGTTTCCCCATTCGGAAATCGCCGGTTATAACGGTTCATATCACCTTACCGACGCTTATCGCAGATTAGCACGTCCTTCATCGCCTCTGACTGCCAGGGCATCCACCGTGTACGCTTAGTCGCTTAACCTCACAACCCGAAGATGTTTCTTTCGATTCATCATCGTGTTGCGAAAATTTGAGAGACTCACGAACAACTTTCGTTGTTCAGTGTTTCAATTTTCAGCTTGATCCAGATTTTTAAAGAGCAAAACTTCGCAGTGAACCTTTGCAGGTACACTCTGAAGTATTTTTTATTTAATCACTACAGAGATGGTGGAGCTATGCGGGATCGAACCGCAGACCTCCTGCGTGCAAAGCAGGCGCTCTCCCAGCTGAGCTATAGCCCCATAACATGTAGTTAAAACCTCTTCAAATTTGCCGTGCAAATTTGGTAGGCCTGAGTGGACTTGAACCACCGACCTCACCCTTATCAGGGGTGCGCTCTAACCACCTGAGCTACAAGCCTGTAGAGGTTTTACTGCTCATTTTCATCAGACAATCTGTGTGAGCACTGCAAAGTACGCTTCTTTAAGGTAAGGAGGTGATCCAACCGCAGGTTCCCCTACGGTTACCTTGTTACGACTTCACCCCAGTCATGAATCACAAAGTGGTAAGCGCCCTCCCGAAGGTTAAGCTACCTACTTCTTTTGCAACCCACTCCCATGGTGTGACGGGCGGTGTGTACAAGGCCCGGGAACGTATTCACCGTGGCATTCTGATCCACGATTACTAGCGATTCCGACTTCATGGAGTCGAGTTGCAGACTCCAATCCGGACTACGACGCACTTTATGAGGTCCGCTTGCTCTCGCGAGGTCGCTTCTCTTTGTATGCGCCATTGTAGCACGTGTGTAGCCCTGGTCGTAAGGGCCATGATGACTTGACGTCATCCCCACCTTCCTCCAGTTTATCACTGGCAGTCTCCTTTGAGTTCCCGGCCGGACCGCTGGCAACAAAGGATAAGGGTTGCGCTCGTTGCGGGACTTAACCCAACATTTCACAACACGAGCTGACGACAGCCATGCAGCACCTGTCTCACAGTTCCCGAAGGCACCAATCCATCTCTGGAAAGTTCTGTGGATGTCAAGACCAGGTAAGGTTCTTCGCGTTGCATCGAATTAAACCACATGCTCCACCGCTTGTGCGGGCCCCCGTCAATTCATTTGAGTTTTAACCTTGCGGCCGTACTCCCCAGGCGGTCGACTTAACGCGTTAGCTCCGGAAGCCACGCCTCAAGGGCACAACCTCCAAGTCGACATCGTTTACGGCGTGGACTACCAGGGTATCTAATCCTGTTTGCTCCCCACGCTTTCGCACCTGAGCGTCAGTCTTCGTCCAGGGGGCCGCCTTCGCCACCGGTATTCCTCCAGATCTCTACGCATTTCACCGCTACACCTGGAATTCTACCCCCCTCTACGAGACTCAAGCTTGCCAGTATCAGATGCAGTTCCCAGGTTGAGCCCGGGGATTTCACATCTGACTTAACAAACCGCCTGCGTGCGCTTTACGCCCAGTAATTCCGATTAACGCTTGCACCCTCCGTATTACCGCGGCTGCTGGCACGGAGTTAGCCGGTGCTTCTTCTGCGGGTAACGTCAATGAGCAAAGGTATTAACTTTACTCCCTTCCTCCCCGCTGAAAGTACTTTACAACCCGAAGGCCTTCTTCATACACGCGGCATGGCTGCATCAGGCTTGCGCCCATTGTGCAATATTCCCCACTGCTGCCTCCCGTAGGAGTCTGGACCGTGTCTCAGTTCCAGTGTGGCTGGTCATCCTCTCAGACCAGCTAGGGATCGTCGCCTAGGTGAGCCGTTACCCCACCTACTAGCTAATCCCATCTGGGCACATCCGATGGCAAGAGGCCCGAAGGTCCCCCTCTTTGGTCTTGCGACGTTATGCGGTATTAGCTACCGTTTCCAGTAGTTATCCCCCTCCATCAGGCAGTTTCCCAGACATTACTCACCCGTCCGCCACTCGTCAGCGAAACAGCAAGCTGTTTCCTGTTACCGTTCGACTTGCATGTGTTAGGCCTGCCGCCAGCGTTCAATCTGAGCCATGATCAAACTCTTCAATTTAAAAGTTTGATGCTCAAAGAATTAAACTTCGTAATGAATTACGTGTTCACTCTTGAGACTTGGTATTCATTTTTCGTCTTTCGACGTTAAGAATCCGTATCTTCGAGTGCCCACACAGATTGTCTGATAAATTGTTAAAGAGCAGTTGCGACGCGCTTTAGCGCACTGTCGCGAGGTGGCGTATATTACGCTTTCCTCTTTCAGAGTCAACCCTGAATTTCAGGATTTTTCTCTTCAACCGAATCGGCTGTTTGTGTGAAGTGATTCACATCCGCCGTGTCGATGGAGGCGCATTATAGGGAGTCGTCTCAGGAAGACAAGTGGAAAAATGCATTTTTATTTCAATCGCTCATCTTTTAATCATTATGCCGGTTTTTGCTGCTTTTTTATCGCTTGCGGCAGGTCTGCCAGGCTATTTAACACCCAATCCGCCGCGTTTTCTGCTTCAGGCGTAATAGGTTTACCCGTACGCACCAGCACTTTTGTTCCCACGTTCGCCGCAGCCGCTGCCTGCATATCTTCTAATTTATCGCCCACCATATAAGAAGCGGCCATATCAATATGCAAATAATCGCGTGCTGACAAAAGCATCCCCGGATGTGGTTTACGGCAGTCGCAGACCTGGCGAAACTCTTCAACACTACCCTGCGGATGATGCGGGCAATAATAGATACCATCCAGATCGACATCTCGGTCCGCCAGCGACCAGTCCATCCACTCGGTCAGCGTTTCAAACTGTGCTTCGGTAAATTTACCGCGAGCAATGCCAGACTGGTTGGTTACTACCACCAGCGCAAAGCCCATTTTTTTTAGCTCGCGCATGGCGTCAATAACACCGTCGATAAATTCAAAGTTGTCGATCTCATGGACATAGCCGTGATCGACATTAATGGTGCCATCACGGTCAAGAAAAATTGCGGGTACGCTCTTCGCCACCTTTTATAGCTCCTTAATAAGGCATGTGACGCTAGTATCGCATGTTTCGACCTGCAAGAAAGTGCTCTTCGCATAAACCTGATTGATTTAGACGTCTGGATGCCTTAACATCCATTTCATTGACGGCGTTGCCCGTTTCAGGCATTCGAAATGCCACGACTAACTTAATGACGATAATAAATAATCAATGATAAAACTTTCGAATATCACCAAAGTGTTCCACCAGGGCACCCGCACCATCCAGGCGTTGAACAACGTCAGCCTGCATGTGCCAGCTGGACAAATTTATGGCGTTATCGGTGCCTCAGGCGCGGGTAAGAGTACGCTTATACGTTGTGTAAACCTGCTGGAGCGCCCAACCGAGGGTAGCGTGCTGGTCGATGGCCAGGAGCTGACCACGCTGTCAGAATCTGAGTTGACCAAAGCTCGCCGCCAGATTGGTATGATTTTCCAGCATTTTAACCTGCTCTCTTCGCGTACTGTTTTTGGCAACGTGGCTCTGCCGCTGGAGCTGGACAACACACCGAAAGACGAGATCAAACGTCGCGTGACGGAATTGCTGTCATTGGTTGGTCTTGGCGATAAGCATGATAGCTACCCGTCGAATCTTTCCGGTGGGCAGAAACAACGTGTGGCGATTGCCCGTGCATTAGCCAGCAATCCCAAAGTATTGCTGTGTGATGAAGCCACCAGCGCGCTGGACCCGGCAACGACACGTTCTATTCTCGAACTGCTGAAAGACATCAACCGCCGTCTGGGTTTGACGATTCTGTTGATCACCCACGAAATGGACGTTGTGAAGCGTATTTGTGATTGCGTGGCGGTCATCAGCAACGGCGAACTGATCGAGCAGGACACGGTAAGTGAAGTGTTCTCACATCCGAAAACGCCGCTGGCGCAGAAGTTTATTCAGTCTACCCTGCATCTGGATATCCCGGAAGATTACCAGGAACGTCTGCAAGCGGAGCCATTCACTGACTGCGTGCCGATGTTGCGTCTGGAGTTTACCGGTCAATCGGTCGATGCCCCACTGCTTTCTGAAACCGCGCGTCGTTTCAACGTCAACAACAACATTATTAGCGCGCAGATGGATTACGCCGGTGGCGTTAAGTTCGGCATCATGCTGACTGAAATGCACGGCACACAACAAGATACGCAAGCCGCCATTGCCTGGCTGCAGGAACACCATGTAAAAGTAGAGGTACTGGGTTATGTCTGAGCCGATGATGTGGCTGCTGGTTCGTGGCGTATGGGAAACGCTGGCAATGACCTTCGTATCCGGATTTTTTGGCTTTGTGATTGGTCTGCCGGTTGGCGTCCTACTTTATGTCACGCGTCCGGGGCAAATTATTGCTAACGCGAAGCTGTATCGTACCGTTTCTGCGATTGTGAACATTTTCCGTTCCATCCCGTTCATTATCTTGCTGGTATGGATGATTCCGTTTACCCGCGTTATTGTCGGTACATCGATTGGTTTGCAGGCAGCGATTGTTCCGTTAACCGTTGGTGCAGCACCGTTTATTGCCCGTATGGTCGAGAACGCTCTGCTGGAGATCCCAACCGGATTAATTGAAGCTTCCCGCGCAATGGGTGCCACGCCGATGCAGATCGTCCGTAAAGTGCTGTTACCGGAAGCATTGCCGGGTCTGGTGAATGCTGCGACTATCACCCTGATTACCCTGGTCGGTTATTCCGCGATGGGTGGTGCAGTCGGTGCCGGTGGTTTAGGTCAGATTGGCTATCAGTATGGCTACATCGGCTACAACGCGACGGTGATGAATACGGTACTGGTATTGCTGGTCATTCTGGTTTATTTAATTCAGTTCGCAGGCGACCGCATCGTCCGGGCTGTCACTCGCAAGTAACGTTCAACACAACATAAATAATTGAAGAAGGAATAAGGTATGGCGTTCAAATTCAAAACCTTTGCGGCAGTGGGAGCCCTGATTGGATCACTGGCACTGGTAGGCTGCGGTCAGGATGAAAAAGATCCAAACCACATTAAAGTCGGCGTGATTGTTGGTGCCGAACAGCAGGTAGCAGAAGTCGCGCAGAAAGTTGCGAAAGACAAATATGGCCTGGACGTTGAGCTGGTAACCTTCAACGACTATGTTCTGCCAAACGAAGCATTGAGCAAAGGCGATATCGACGCCAACGCCTTCCAGCATAAACCGTACCTTGATCAGCAACTGAAAGATCGTGGCTACAAACTGGTCGCAGTAGGCAACACTTTTGTTTATCCGATTGCTGGTTACTCCAAGAAAATCAAATCACTGGATGAACTGCAGGATGGTTCGCAGGTTGCCGTGCCAAACGACCCAACTAACCTTGGTCGTTCACTGCTGCTGCTGCAAAAAGTGGGCTTGATCAAACTGAAAGATGGCGTTGGCCTGCTGCCGACCGTTCTTGATGTTGTTGAGAACCCCAAAAATCTGAAAATTGTTGAGCTGGAAGCACCGCAGCTGCCGCGTTCTCTGGACGACGCGCAAATCGCTCTGGCAGTTATCAATACCACCTATGCCAGCCAGATTGGCCTGACTCCGGCGAAAGACGGTATCTTTGTCGAAGATAAAGAGTCCCCGTACGTAAACCTGATCGTAACGCGTGAAGATAACAAAGACGCCGAGAACGTGAAGAAATTCGTTCAGGCTTATCAGTCTGACGAAGTTTACGAAGCAGCAAACAAAGTGTTTAACGGCGGCGCTGTTAAAGGCTGGTAATTTTTAGGCTGTTTCCACAATTTGTAATATCATTCAGGACGGGCGCTTGCCCGTCTTGTCATTTTTACAAGCTCCTGATTCAATATTGACGTTTTGATCATACATTGAGGAAATACTATGCGTGCTTTACCGATCTGTTTAGTAGCACTCATGCTAAGCGGCTGTTCCATGTTAAGCAGATCCCCTGTCGAACCCGTTCAAAGCACTGCACCCCAGCCGAAAGCGGAGCCTGCAAAACCGAAAGCGCCGCGCGCCACGCCGGTCCGAATTTATACCAATGCAGAAGAATTAGTCGGCAAACCGTTCCGCGATCTCGGTGAAGTCAGTGGCGACTCTTGCCAGGCCTCTAATCAGGACTCTCCGCCGAGCATTCCAACCGCACGTAAGCGGATGCAAATCAACGCCTCTAAAATGAAAGCCAATGCTGTATTACTGCATAGCTGCGAAGTCACCAGCGGTACGCCGGGCTGCTATCGTCAGGCTGTATGTATCGGTTCTGCGCTTAACATTACGGCGAAATGAGCAGTTTCCAGTTCGAGCAAATAGGCGTTATTCGCTCGCCCTATAAAGAAAAATTCGCCGTTCCGCGCCAGCCAGGTCTGGTAAAAAGCGCCAACGGCGAACTGCATCTCATTGCTCCCTACAACCAGGCCGACGCCGTTCGCGGCCTGGAAGCGTTCAGCCATTTATGGATCCTTTTCGTCTTTCATCAAACGATGGAAGGCGGCTGGCGTCCGACTGTGCGTCCACCGCGCCTCGGCGGTAACGCCAGAATGGGGGTTTTCGCAACACGCTCTACTTTCCGCCCTAACCCAATTGGCATGTCGCTGGTAGAGCTGAAAGAGGTTGTTTGCCATAAAGACAGCGTGATTCTGAAGCTCGGCAGTCTGGATCTGGTCGATGGTACGCCGGTAGTGGATATCAAACCGTATCTCCCCTTTGCCGAATCGCTTCCCGATGCCAGTGCCAGCTATGCGCAAAGTGCGCCAGCTGCAGAGATGGCGGTGAGTTTTACCGCAGAGGTCGAAAAGCAGCTTTTGACGCTGGAGAAGCGTTATCCGCAGTTAACGCTGTTTATCCGCGAAGTACTGGCGCAGGACCCGCGCCCGGCCTATCGTAAAGGTGAGGAAACGGGCAAAACCTATGCCGTCTGGCTACATGATTTTAACGTTCGCTGGCGCGTCACCGACGCAGGTTTTGAAGTCTTTGCGCTGGAACCGCGTTAAATTCACGCCCTTCTCTTTTGACATTTCTTTTGCACTGGTAAACTAAATCACTTTTTTTGTCCCAGGCTCGCCTTGAGCCTGTTCTACCTTCCAACTGGAACCGTAACAACATGCGTACTAGCCAATACCTGCTCTCCACTCTCAAGGAGACACCTGCCGACGCCGAGGTGATCAGCCATCAGCTGATGCTGCGCGCCGGGATGATCCGCAAGCTGGCCTCCGGGTTATATACCTGGCTGCCGACCGGCGTGCGCGTTCTGAAAAAAGTCGAAAACATCGTGCGTGAAGAGATGAACAACGCCGGTGCAATCGAGGTGTCGATGCCGGTGGTTCAGCCAGCCGATTTGTGGCAAGAGAGTGGTCGTTGGGAACAGTACGGTCCGGAACTGCTGCGTTTTGTTGACCGTGGCGAGCGTCCGTTCGTACTCGGCCCAACTCATGAAGAAGTTATCACTGACCTGATTCGTAACGAGCTTAGCTCTTACAAACAGCTGCCGCTGAACTTCTATCAGATCCAGACCAAGTTCCGCGACGAAGTGCGTCCGCGTTTCGGCGTCATGCGTTCCCGCGAATTCCTGATGAAAGATGCTTACTCTTTCCATACTTCCCAGGAATCCCTGCAGGAAACCTACGATGCAATGTATGCGGCCTACAGCAAAATCTTCAGCCGCATGGGGCTGGATTTCCGCGCCGTACAGGCCGACACCGGTTCTATCGGCGGCAGCGCCTCTCACGAATTCCAGGTGCTGGCGCAGAGCGGTGAAGACGATGTGGTCTTCTCCGACACCTCTGACTATGCAGCGAACATTGAACTGGCAGAAGCTATCGCGCCGAAAGAACCGCGCGCTGCGGCTACCCAGGAAATGACGCTGGTTGATACGCCGAACGCGAAAACCATCGCGGAACTGGTTGAACAGTTCAATCTGCCGATTGAGAAAACGGTTAAGACTCTGCTGGTTAAAGCGGTTGAAGGCAGTAGCTTCCCGTTAGTTGCGCTGCTGGTGCGCGGTGACCACGAGCTGAACGAAGTTAAAGCAGAAAAACTGCCGCAGGTTGCAAGCCCGCTGACTTTCGCGACCGAAGAAGAAATTCGTGCTGTGGTTAAAGCCGGTCCGGGTTCACTGGGTCCGGTAAACATGCCGATTCCGGTGGTGATTGACCGTACCGTTGCGGCGATGAGTGATTTCGCTGCTGGTGCTAACATCGATGGTAAACACTACTTCGGCATCAACTGGGATCGCGATGTCGCTACCCCGGAAGTTGCGGATATCCGTAACGTGGTGGCTGGCGATCCAAGCCCGGATGGCCAGGGTACGCTGCTGATCAAACGTGGTATCGAAGTTGGTCACATCTTCCAGCTGGGTACCAAGTACTCCGAAGCACTGAAAGCCTCCGTACAGGGTGAAGATGGCCGTAACCAAATCCTGACTATGGGTTGCTACGGTATCGGGGTAACGCGCGTTGTGGCTGCGGCGATTGAGCAGAACTACGACGAACGCGGCATCGTATGGCCTGACGCGATCGCACCGTTCCAGGTGGCGATTCTGCCGATGAACATGCACAAATCCTTCCGCGTACAGGAGCTTGCTGAGAAACTGTACAGCGAACTGCGTGCACAAGGTATCGAAGTGCTGCTGGATGACCGCAAAGAGCGTCCGGGCGTGATGTTTGCTGATATGGAACTGATCGGTATTTCGCACACTATTGTGCTGGGCGACCGTAACCTCGACAACGACGATATCGAATATAAATATCGTCGCAACGGCGAGAAACAGTTAATTAAGACTGGTGACATCGTCGAATATCTGGTGAAACAGATTAAAGGCTGATGCCAGAAAGGGTCCTGAATTTCAGGGCCCTTTTTTACATGGATTGTATAAAATGGATAAACCAAAGGCGTACTACCGCCTGCTTCTCCCCAGCTTTCTTTTACTTTCGGCCTGTACCGTAGATATCAGCCAGCCAGACTCATCAGCCACAGCGGTAGATGCCGGGGCGAAAACATGGGCAGTCAAATTCCAGCATCAAAGCTCTTTCACCGAACAATCAATAAAAGAAATAACGGCACCTGATCTCAAACCCGGCGATTTGCTGTTCTCCTCAAGCCTTGGGGTAACCTCATTTGGAATCCGCGTCTTCAGCACTTCCTCTGTGAGTCACGTTGCAATCTTTCTGGGTGATAATAACGTTGCAGAAGCGACAGGCGCTGGCGTCCAGATTGTTTCCCTTAAAAAAGCGATGAAGCATAGTGATAAGCTTTTCGTCTTACGAGTCCCGGATCTTACCCCGCAACAAGCCACAGATATCACCGCGTTTGCCAATAAAATCAAAGATAGCGGTTATAACTATCGCGGCATTGTCGAATTTATTCCCTTTATGGTGACTCGCCAGATGTGCTCACTGAATCCGTTCTCCGAGGATTTTCGCCAACAGTGCGTCAGCGGCCTGGCGAAAGCGCAGTTAAGCAGTGTGGGCGAAGGAGACAAAAAGTCGTGGTTTTGTTCGGAATTTGTCACTGATGCATTTGCCAAAGCCGGGCATCCGCTTACGCTGGCGCAATCAGGCTGGATTAGCCCTGCCGATCTGATGCATATGCGTACTGGCGATGTCTCTGCGTTTAAGCCAGAAACGCAGTTACAGTATGTTGGGCACCTGAAGCCTGGGATTTATATCAAGGCGGGTCGCTTTGTTGGTTTGACCCGGTGATAAAGTAAATGCCTTATCCGCCTTAAGGTATGAGGGGGGTTGTAGGCATGATAAGACGCGCCAGCGTCGCATCAGGCGTTGAGCACCATTGCCGGATGCGGCGTAAACGCCTTATCCGGCCTACAAAAAACGTGCAAATTCAAAATGTTGAAATATATCCTTCTGGCCTGTTTTGCGTTTGTTTCTGTCTCAAGACGGGTTACTGCCCCAAACTACTGCAATCCTGGTTGGGGTAAAATTTCCCTGCCGTATCGGGTGCCAATACTTTAGTCGGCGCACCGGTATCCGGATTACCCTCAAGCGTAAAGTGACCTTCTACTGACAGTAACACCGGTTTTTCACTGTGACCGCGCGCAGCCAGGTAGCCACGCTCCAGCTCTGCGTTATTCGCTACCATGAAACGTTTTCCGGTCGCGCAATCAGTGAAGGTCGCCGCATCAGCCATATAAAAATACATGCCTCGCAGGGTCATCGGCGTCATAGGTAAACTGGATTGTGCCGGTTCCAGCGTATAGTTGAACTGCGATTCAATCGGATTGCCTTCACGATCGAGCATCTCCAGCGCATCGCCTTTCGCCCGATAATATGACTTTTCACCTTTGCTGTCGGTTAATACCAACTTGTCAGCGGTTCGCGCCCATGTACCGTAGGAAGCGAAGGAGGAAGGTTCTTCACGCGCGCCCAGATAACGTTCGTTCATCACCCATGTTCCGTCTTTTTCAAGAAACAAAGAGGTTTCGATCCCTTCGCAATCAGCACACGGCAGCACGCCGCGCCAACTTTGCGGCATCGGTTTCAGTTCGGCAGCCTGAGCCGGAGAAAGCGTATCGACTTCGGCCCGATTATTACATCCCATCAGTGTAAAGAGGCTGATTACAGCCATCGCTGTCACTATCGCTTTTTTCACCATCCATTCCTTCTTTTTATTCCCGACCGCTGCGCACTTTGCCGCGCAACGCTTTCACGCTTGATTTTTGTGCTTTCGATGCCAGCCTGCGCTCTTTCGATGCACGGGTGGGCCGCGTGGGTCGTCGGGCTTTTTGTTCTGTTGTTAAATCTTTAATCACTGCCACCAGCCGGGCCAGCGCGGCTTCGCGGTTCAGTTCCTGACTGCGGTATTCCTGTGCCTTAATGACAATCACGCCATCACTGCTGATCAAATGATGGCTGGCGGCGAGCAGACGCTCTTTGTAATACTCTGGCAGGCTGGACGCCCGAATGTCAAAACGCAGATGAATGGCCGTTGAGGTCTTATTAACATGCTGCCCGCCCGCGCCCTGCGCACGAATGGCGGTGATCTCAAGCTCACCATCGGGAATAGTAACATGTCGGGAAATCACAATCATGAAGGTTGTTGCCAGGCGGTTAAGTTAACTTCCAGATTATTCTTATCGTCCGATAACCAGATCACGCCATCCTGAATCGTTGCCTGCAGCGTCATGGTACGATCGGCAAAGGCGCTTACTTTCGCCAGTTGTTCATCGTCCAGATACCAGACGGAAAGATTGGCAAACTGCACACATTTGCTCTGATTTTGCTGCCACCAGATTTGCGCCGCCCGACTATTATAGGTAAACAGCGCCACTTCTGCGGCCTGGGTGCAGGCTTTCTTAATCCGCCGCTCATCCGGCAGCCCCAGCTCAATCCACAAATCAATGCCCAGGTGATCGTTACGCAGCCACGCTTCCGGCTCATCATCGGCACACAAACCACGGGTAAATTGCAGACGTTCATCAGCATATTTCAGCCACGCCAGCAAGCGCAGCATCATACGCTCCTGGGTTTCTGAAGGGTGGCGCGCCAGCGTCAGAGAGGCATCGAGAAACTGGTTGCGGTCGAGATCGGCCACATTAACCGTCGCTTTATAAATTGTCGCTTTAAGCGCCATAAGAAAACTCCTTTCGAATCAGGAGGCCATTGTAACGGAATACGTGCAGTTGCGGCGCTGATATTGCAGAAATGAGTGTGGTATAGTCACCTTGCGAAACAGAGTTTATCTTCGTAGGCTTAGACTTGCATCCACGGTTAAGTCAGAGTGCTGACAGGAGGGCATGTGGAAAAATATTGTGAGTTAATACGCAAGCGGTACGCGGAAATCGCCAGCGGAGACTTAGGATACGTTCCGGACGCGCTGGGCTGCGTTTTGAAAGTGCTGAATGAAATGGCTGCCGACGACGCCCTTTCTGAGGCTGTCAGGGAAAAAGCAGCATACGCTGCGGCAAACTTACTGGTGAGCGATTATGTCAATGAATGATACGTATCAACCAATCAATTGTGATGATTACGATAATCTTGAGCTAGCCTGCCAGCATCATTTAATGCTGACACTTGAGCTGAAAGATGGCGAAAAATTGCAGGCAAAAGCCAGCGATTTAGTCTCCCGCAAAAATGTGGAGTATCTGGTCGTCGAGGCCGCTGGCGAAACCCGTGAGCTACGTCTGGATAAAATTACCAGCTTTAGCCACCCGGAAATCGGTACGGTGGTGGTGAGCGAGTCCTGATTGACTTTCGCCGGATGCGACGTTTGATGCGTCTTATCCGGCTTTCACTTAACTAAGCGTTTTCTGCCAGACAAAACTTACGCCATTCTCACCTTCAGCCACACCTTCTTGCGTCACAAATACCCCTGCCGCCGCAATCAGCGTTTCGCCATAAAACAGCAGTGGCGTGGTGTCACGTAGCCACGGCGGCACGCCTAACTCTTGCCAGATTTTCTTCAGCTTACGTCCGCCGTTGCGCCCGACAATATGCAGCAATCCTGCCGCTTTGAAACGCACGCTGACCGCTTCGTCTGCACGCGGAGGGCGAATATCGCCTCCCGCAGTAAGCTGTACGCTTCCCAGCCCCGCCGGTAATTCCAGCGGTTGTAGCCACGTCTGCCACGGCACAATGGTTTCGCTTTGCCCGGCAACGGATTTAATCCACCACAGTTGCGACTGATATCGGCGGATTTCAAACGCGCCCAAGCGTAAACAGGGGGAGGCATCTTCCCGCGCCAGCGCCACTTCCTGCCAGATCCGCACCAGCGCGTCGCGGGAAGGCATTGGTGCATTCTGCCCTGCCAGCCAGCGACGGATAATCGCCGCGCGGCGGGCATCACTCATCGCCAGCATTGGCGCAATCTGCAGCGTCCCCTGCGACGTTTGGCAGTGTGCTAAATCATCCGCCAGCAGTTCATCCAACAGACTCTCTTGTTCAGCACAAAGTGCGGCGCTGCGGGCCGTTGCTTCGGCAAAATGCGGCCAACGCTGCTGCAATAACGGCACTACGCGCAGGCGCAGAAAGTTACGATCGTATGAGTCGTCCTGATTACTTTCGTCTTCAATCCAGCGTAAACCATGCGCCAATGCCCACTGCGCCAGTTCCCCCCGCGTGCGGGCAAGCAACGGGCGGATAAGCCGTGTTCCGGCAAACTCCGAAACTTCCGCCATAGCCGAAAGCCCGGCAGGGCCGCTACCGCGTTTTAGCGCCAGCAGAAAGGTTTCACATTGATCGTCGAGATGTTGCGCGGTGACCAGCACTTCGCCGGGCAATAGGGTACGGGCAAATGCCTGATAACGCGCCTGCCGCGCCTGGGCCTCAATCCCCAGCCCCTCTTGCGCAAGTTGTACGCGTTCGACCACCAGCGGCACCTGCCACTGTTGGCAGACGTTTTCGCAATGCGTAACCCAGGCATCGGCATTGGCACTTAAACCGTGATGCACATGAATAGCGCGCAGAGTGACGCCCGGATTTTCCGTCCGCCACTGCACCAACTGATGCAGCAGAACGGTGGAGTCAAGCCCGCCGCTAAAGGCCACCAGAATCTGGCGTGAGGTGAGAAGTTGTCTATTGAGCGTGAGTGTCATGATGGTGCGATTTTACAGTAGCAATGCCCGGCACGTTACCGGGCAAATGCGGCGATGACAAGCCTTACTGCTCATACAGTTCCAACGGCAGCCCGTCCGGATCGTTAAAGAAGGTGAAGCGTTTTTGCGTGTATGGATCGACACGGATGGCTTCACACTTCACGTTATGGCTTTCAAGGTGCGCCACTGCCGCATCGATGTCATCAACGCTAAAAGCCAGATGACGCAGGCCGCAAGCTTCCGGTCGGCTGGGGCGCTCCGGCGGGAACGGAAAAGAGAAAAGCTCAATCACATATTGCCCATTAAGCGCCAAATCCCCTTTCCACGAGTCGCGCGCTTCGCGATAGACTTCGCTTTGCAGCGTGAAACCAAGAATATCGCAGTAGAAAGCTTTGCTCACCGCATAATCCGTCGCAATAATCGCAATATGGTGAACCTGTTTTAAACCCAGCATAACGTCTCCTTTATTTGTTAACAGCACGTTACTCGCCCGGAAGCCGCTCTGGCAAGTTATCCCGCCATTTTTAGGACTCGTACGCGGTAAACGCCGTCTTCGTCCTGTTTCGCGCCGTGAATATCCGTTTCAAAACCGGGGTAATGTTGCCCTACGGAACAAAGCATCAGTAGAAAATCGAGTACCGTGCGGCTCTCTTTGGTCAGCATTTCTCCTGGCATCAACAGCGGTACGCCCGGTGGATAAGGCAGGATCATATTTGCCGATACTCTACCGACCAGTTGTTCCAGCGCAATGGTTTCTACTTCACCTTTAATCTGTCTCTGCCATGCCTGATGTGGCGTCATGATCATTTCCGGCAAAGTATCGAATGCCCGCAACATCAAACCGGGAAGATCGTGTTTACGAATCAGCTTATGGATCCCTTGCGCCAGATCCTGGATACGCATATTGCGGTAGAAATCGGGATCTTCAGCATAGAGATCGGGTAGCATATTTTTGATCCGCAGGTTGAGATCGTAAGAGCGTTTAAATTCCGTCAACCCACGCAATAATCCCATTGCTTTGGTTTTATCGATACCAATACTAAAGAGAAACAGCAGGTTATAAGGGCCGGTTTTCTCTACTACGATCCCACGTTCGTCGAGGAATTTTGCCACCAGCGCCGCCGGGATCCCCTCCTCGCTCATATTGCCCTGTTCGTCCATCCCCGGTGTCAAAATAGTGACTTTAACCGGATCGAGAAACATATGATCGGCATCCGCATCGTTAAAGCCGTGCCACTGTTCGCCAGGCGCAACGGGCCAGCATTCGGCTTCATCCACCTGCGGCGGTTGCCAGATATCGAAAAACCAACCGTCAGACTCTTCCCGCAACCGCTGGACCTCTTTGCGAAAATGCAGCGCCCGCTCCACCGAACGGTTAATCAGCCGTTTGCCCGGATTACCACGCAGCATCGCCGCCGCCGTCTCAACCGAAGCAACAATGGGATAACTGGGCGAGGTGGTGGTATGCATCATAAAGGCTTCGTTAAACGCCTCTTCGTCATACTCGCCTTTAATGTGGATCAGCGAAGCCTGCGATAACGCCGCCAGCATTTTGTGGGTCGATTGCGTTTCGAAGATCACTTTTCCCGCAACACGCTCGCCGCTCATACCACTTTTCCCCTGGTAGATCGGATGAAAATGGGTGTACGGCACCCAGGCGGAATCGAAGTGGATCGACGGGACATCCAGCGTCTGTTTGATCCAGTCGGTGTTGTAGAGCAAGCCATCATAGGTGGAGTTGGTAATCACCGCATGAACCGGCCATTGTGCCTGCGTGGTGGCAGCGACTTTCTCTTCGATGCTGTCGCGAGTAAATTCACGGCGCGGGATCCCACCAAGAATCCCCAACGCATTACGCGTCGGTTTCAGCCAGACTGGCACTACATCGTTCATCATCAACAGATGCGCCAGCGATTTATGACAATTGCGGTCGATCAACAGCGTACTGCCGGATGGCGCGGCGTACATACCCACAATTTTGTTCGACGTCGATGTTCCGTTGGTAACGATATAACTCTGTTCCGCGCCAAAAGTCCGCGCGATGTACTCTTCCGCTTCCAGGTGTGGCCCGGTGTGGTCGAGCAACGAACCAAGCTCGGTAACCGAAATAGAGACATCAGCCTTGAGGGTATTCCCGCCGAAAAAATCATAAAACAGACAGCCAACCGGGCTTTTTTGATAGGCGGTACCGCCCATATGCCCCGGCGTACAAAAGGTGTACTTCCGCTCTTTGACGTAGGTAAACAAGGCTTTCGTGAACGGCGGTGTAATGTTATCAAGATATTCGTCGGTGTACTGACGCATACGAATGGCGATATCTTCCGCCTGCCCCAGCGCATATTCAAAAAACCAGAGCGCCATCCGCATATCCTGCACGCTGACATCCATCGTCGAGTGGGTGTTGATGAAGGCATAAAGCGGGAGATATTCATTAAGCTGATTGATATCGCTACATAAATCGAGACTGTACTCATCCCAGTCAAAAATCACGCCGCAAATTCGAGGGTTATGTTCGATAAATTTCAGCAAATCAACGCTGTTTTGTGGCCAGATAATCTGAAAGCCTTGCGCCACCAGCGCCGACTCCAGTTCTTTGATGGGCTCATCTTTATAAAAGACGCCATGCGGTCCCATAATGGCAATGATGTTCATGTGTTCCTCCTGGAAAATCCTTCCTTAATCATAGCCTGCTCAAACCGTGGCGATAAAAAAGGGCCACCGAAGTGACCCTTTTTCAGAACTTTTGCGAATTACGCGTAACCGTAGCTCATCAGGCGCTGATAACGACGATTTTTTAAATCTTCAGTGCTTAACACGTCGAGATCGGCCAGATCCGCCAACAGTTGCGCTTTCAACGATGCCGCCATCGCTTCCGGGTTACGGTGAGCACCACCCAGCGGTTCCGGGATGATGGAGTCGATCAGTTTTAGTTCTTTCAGACGCGGAGCGATGATACCCATCGCTTCAGCCGCCAGCGGCGCTTTATCAGCGCTCTTCCACAGAATGGACGCACAACCTTCCGGCGAGATAACGGAATAGGTGCTGTATTGCAGCATATTCACTTTATCGCCCACGCCAATCGCCAGCGCGCCGCCAGAACCACCTTCACCGATAACGGTACAAATAGTCGGTACGCTAAGGCGAGACATTTCACGCAGGTTGCGTGCAATGGCTTCAGACTGACCGCGCTCTTCTGCGCCCACGCCCGGATAAGCCCCCGGGGTGTCGATAAAGGTGATGATTGGCATCTTAAAGCGTTCAGCCATTTGCATCAGACGCAGTGCTTTGCGGTAACCTTCTGGCGCTGGCATACCAAAGTTACGGCGAATTTTTTCTTTGGTTTCACGACCTTTTTGATGACCAATGATCATCACCGGACGACCATCGAGACGGGCGATACCACCGACGATAGCTTTATCGTCTGCATACGCGCGGTCGCCAGCCAGTTCGTCAAATTCATCAAATGCCAGGCGAACGTAATCCAGGGTATAAGGACGCTGTGGATGGCGTGCCAGTTGCGCAATCTGCCATGCACCGAGATCGGCGAAGATTTTACGTGTCAGTTCTACGCTTTTTTCACGCAGACGATGCACTTCTTCATCGATGTTAATATCCAGTTTCTCATCCTGACGGCTAACCGCAGTCAGAGAATCGATTTTCGCTTCCAGCTCTGCAATCGGCTGTTCAAAATCAAGGAAATTCAGACTCATAGTATTCCTGTATTAGTCAAACTCCAGTTCCACCTGCTCCGAACCAATGAGGCCACGGAGATCGTTTAATAAACGATCGCTCGGAGAGACACGCCACGTCGCGCCAAAACGCAACCGCGCGCGTGCATCCGCCCTCTGATAGTAGAGATGTACTGGAATTGTCCCAGAGCGGTGGGGTTCCAGAGACTGACGGAGTCGGTTTAAAAGCTGGTCATCAATTTGCCTGTCCGTCAGCGAGATAGCAAGCCCGCGAGCATATTTTTCCCGGGCTTCGTCAATATCCATCACTTCGCGAGCGGTCATTTTAAGCCCACCGCTGAAGTCATCAAAGCTGACCTGTCCGCTGACGATAAGTATGCGGTCTTTTTCCAGCAATTGCTGGTATTTATCCAGGGCGTCAGTAAACAACATCACTTCCAGCCGCCCGGAACGGTCATCCAGCGTGCAGATACCGATACGATTGCCGCGCTTGGTGACCATAACCCGCGCGGCAACAACGAGCCCCGCAGCCGTGATGACTTTACCACGTTCTGTCGGGTGCATGTCTTTCAGCCTTACGCCTCCGACATAACGCTCAATCTCTTTTAAATACTGGTTGATAGGGTGTCCGGTCAGGTACAGGCCTAACGTTTCACGTTCCCCATCTAATACCACCTGCTCCGGCCACGGTTGGCAGCTGGCGTAGGATTGTTCAATTTGTTCCGGCTCTTCGGCCAGCACGCCGAACATATCGGCCTGACCGATAGCTTCCGCTTTCGCGTGTTGATCTGCCGCTTTTAACGCATCGCCCAGCGAGTTCATCAGCGCTGCGCGATGTGGCCCAAGACGGTCAAACGCCCCGGACATGATCAGTTTTTCCAGCACGCGACGGTTCAACTTTTTGGTGTCGGTACGGGCGCAGAGATCAAACAGTTCGCGGAAGTAGCCGCCTTTATTACGGGCTTCGATGATGGCCTCAATCGGACCTTCACCGACCCCTTTGATCGCGCCAATACCATACACGATTTCGCCGTCGTCGTTGACGTGGAAATGGTAAAGACCGGAGTTTATATCTGGTGGCAGGATTTTCAGCCCCATCCGCCAGCACTCATCCACCAGACCCACCACCTTCTCGGTGTTGTCCATATCGGCGGTCATTACCGCCGCCATAAACTCCGCAGGATAGTGCGCTTTCAGCCATAACGTTTGATATGACACCAAAGCATAGGCCGCAGAGTGCGATTTGTTAAATCCGTAACCAGCGAATTTCTCCACCAGGTCGAAGATTTTCATCGCCAGTTCGGCGTTGATTCCGTTCTTTTCTGCACCTTCAGCAAATACAGAACGCTGCTTAGCCATCTCTTCCGGCTTTTTCTTACCCATCGCACGACGCAGCATATCCGCGCCACCGAGGGTATAACCAGAAAGCACCTGCGCAATCTGCATGACCTGTTCCTGATACAGGATGATGCCGTAGGTTGGCTCCAGTACCGGTTTCAGGCTTTCATGCTGCCACTGTACGTCCGGATAGGAGATCTCTTCGCGACCATGTTTACGGTCGATAAAGTTATCCACCATCCCTGATTGCAACGGACCAGGGCGGAACAGTGCCACCAGTGCGATCATATCTTCGAAGCAGTCAGGTTGCAGACGCTTGATCAGGTCCTTCATGCCGCGCGATTCAAGCTGGAATACCGCCGTGGTTTCCGAGCGTTGCAGCATGTCGAAGCTTTTCTTGTCATCCAGCGGGATCGCGGCGATATCCAGCGGCGGCTCGCCATTCTTCGCCCGCCGCTTGTTGATCATCTCCAGCGCCCAGTTGATGATGGTGAGCGTACGCAAACCAAGGAAGTCGAACTTCACCAGTCCGGCGTATTCAACGTCGCTTTTATCAAACTGGGTGACCGGATGTTTGCCCTCTTCATCGCAATAAAGCGGCGCAAAATCGGTAATTTTGGTCGGCGCGATAACCACCCCACCGGCGTGCTTACCGGCGTTACGGGTGACCCCTTCCAGTTTGCGCGCCATGTCGATCAGCGCCTTAACTTCTTCATCCGCTTCGTAGATTTCCGGCAGCTGCGGCTCGGCTTCAAACGCTTTCGCCAGCGTCATGCCAGGATCGGGCGGGATCAGTTTCGAGATACGGTCGACAAAGCCGTACGGATGCCCCAGCACGCGGCCTACGTCGCGGATCACCGCTTTCGCCGCCATCGTACCGAAGGTGATAATCTGCGATACCGCATCACGACCGTACATGTCCGCTACGTGCTCGATAACCTGGTCGCGTTTCTCCATACAGAAGTCAACGTCGAAGTCAGGCATGGAGACACGTTCCGGGTTAAGGAAACGTTCGAACAGCAGGTCAAATTCCAGCGGATCGAGGTCGGTGATTTTCAGCGCGTAGGCCACCAGTGACCCTGCACCAGAACCACGGCCCGGCCCTACCGGTACGCCGTTATCTTTCGACCACTGGATAAATTCCATAACGATGAGGAAGTAGCCCGGGAAGCCCATCTGGTTGATAACCTGAAGTTCAGTCTCCAGACGTTCGTCATATTCCGGGCGGCGCTTAACACGTTCTTCCTCGTCAGGGAATAAAAAGGCCAGACGCTCTTCCAGGCCCTCTTTTGCACGCTTGACCAGATAATCTTCGGTGCTCATGTCCCCGGTCGGGAACTGCGGCAGGAAGTATTCACCAAGACGCACAGTTACGTTACAGCGTTTGGCGATCTCAACGGTGTTGGCAAGGGCTTCTGGGATGTCGGCAAACAGCTCGCACATCTCCTCTTCGCTACGCATATATTGCTGCGGCGAATAGTTACGCGGGCGTTTAGGATCGTCGAGGGTAAAGCCGTCGTGGATCGCGACGCGGATTTCGTGTGCGTCAAAGTCGCTGCTGTCGATAAAGCGCACGTCGTTGGTCGCCACGACGGGCAAACCGCGCGCTTCCGCCAGTTCCACCGCCGCGTGCAAATAGCTTTCTTCATCCGGCCTGCCGGTGCGGATCAGCTCGAGAAAATAGCGATCCGGGAAGTGTTCTTCATAAAACGCGACACACTCATCTACCAGCGCGCTGTTACCACGCAAAAGACTGCGTCCGACGTCGCCCATGCGCCCGCCGGAAAGAAGGATCAACCCTTCGTTTAATTCGATAAGCCAGTCGCGATCGATGATCGGCCCGGCGGCACCGTACCCGCGCTGATACGCTTTTGAGATCAGCAACGTCAGATTCTGATAGCCGGTATTGTTCGCCGCCAGTACCGTCAGGTGGGTTAACTCATCACCCAGCAGGTCGCACTGGACATTAAAATCTGCCCCGACGATAGGCTTAATCCCTGCGCCATGTCCCGCTCCGTAGAACTTCACCAGACCGCAAAGGTTGGTGAAATCGGTGATCGCCAGTGCTGGCATACCCAACGCCGCCGCCTTTTTTACCAGCGGTGCGGTTTTGGCCAGGCCATCGATCATCGAGTAGTCGCTGTGCACCCGCAGGTGTACGAAACGTGGTTCAGACATCTTCAGATTCCGGTTTACTTAATCTCGACACAAGAATCAGGACGCAAGTCCCAGTGCGCGTTTGACAGGCCCAAAGCTGCGACGATGATGTTCAGTCGCGCCATATTCAGCCAGTTTTTCCAGATGAAAAGCGGTTGGATACCCTTTATGTTGGGCAAAACCATATTGCGGGAAAACAATATCCAGCGCCGCCATTTCGGCGTCGCGCGTCACTTTCGCCAGGATAGACGCGGCACTGATTTCCGGTACGCGGCTATCGCCTTTCACCACTGCCATCGAAGGCATCGGTAATTTCGGGCAGCGGTTACCATCAATCAACACATATTCCGGCGCAATATGCAGCCCAGCGACGGCTCGCTGCATCGCCAGCATGGTCGCATGAAGAATGTTCAGCTCGTCGATTTCGTAGGGTTCCGCGCGGCCCAGACTCCAGCTCAACGCTTTCTCTTTGATCTCTTCACAGAGCGCCAGACGACGTTTTTCGCTCAGCTTTTTGGAATCATTCAGCCCGGCAATCGGGCGCGCCGGGTCGAGAATCACCGCAGCGGTGACGACCGCGCCAACTAACGGCCCGCGTCCGACTTCATCCACACCCGCAACCAGGTGCGTGTGCGGATAAACAAATTCGATCATTGTGCTAACTCCAGAACGGCTTGTGCCGCCTGCTCATCGGCATTGCAGCGGATCTGCTGATGCAGTTCACGGAAGGTATCGTGCATCGCGTGGCTGGTTTTCCCGTTCGCCAACAGCGGTAACAGCGCCGCAGCCAGTTTTTGCGGCTCACACTCTTCCTGCAATAACTCTTTGACTAACTCTCTGCCCGCCAGCAGATTTGGCAGCGAGACATAATCAGTTTTCACCAGCCGCTTCGCCAACCAGAAGGTAAAAGGCTTCATGCGATATCCCACCACCATCGGGCATTTCGCCAGCATACACTCCAGGGCTGCCGTCCCCGACGCCAGTAGTGCCGCATCGCTGGCGACCATCGCCTCACGGCCCATTCCATCCAGCAAATGAACCGACAGGTCTGGCGCGACTTCAGCTTTGATGCGTTCAAACTGCTCGCGGCGTTTGGCATTCACCAGCGGCACCACGATTTCGAGATCCGGATATGTCTGGCGCAAAAGCTGGGCAGTTTTCAGGAAATCGGCACTAAGCATTTCGACTTCTGCACCACGGCTGCCCGGCAACAATGCCAGACAGTGGGCATCGTAAGGGATCCCCAGCACATCACGGGCACCATTTTTATCTGGATCTAACGGCATGGCATCAGCCATGGTATGACCGATAAAGCGGCACGGTACATTGTATTTGTCATAAAACGCTTTTTCGAAAGGCAGAAATGCGAGCACCAGATCGGTGGCTCTGCCTATTTTGAAAACGCGTTTCTGTCGCCACGCCCAGACGGATGGACTGACGTAATGAATGGTTTTGATACCCTGCTTTTTGAGGTTACCTTCAAGAGTAATATTGAAGTCGGGCGCATCAATACCAACAAAAACATCTGGCTTCAGTTCGCCAAAACGCTTTGTCAGATCGGCACGAATATGCAGTAAGCGACGCAGACGACCGAGCACTTCAACAATGCCCATCACCGCCAGTTCTTCCATTTCGTACCAGGCTTCGCAGCCTTCAGCCTGCATTCGTGGCCCGGCAACACCAACAAAGCGGGCGTTGGGCACATGTTCTTTCAGAGCGCGGATTAAACCGGCCCCCAGGATATCGCCGGAGGTTTCTCCGGCGACCAGGGCAATCGTTAATGGACGCTGTTCAGTCATTAACGAATCAGACCGCGCGTTGAGCGTGCAAAGAAATCGGTAAAGGCTTTCACTTCCGGATATGTTTCCGCCAGTTCAGCAATTTCCGGTTTCACTTCATCGAGCGTTTTACCGCTACGATAAATCAGCTTATACGCATTGCGGATAGCGGTAATCGCCTCACGGCTGAATCCGCGGCGCTTCAGCCCTTCGATATTGACACCGAACGGCGTTGCGTGGTTACCCTGCGCAATGACATAAGGAGGGACGTCCTGCGCCACACCGGAGCAGCCGCCAACCATCACGTGCGCACCAATGATGCAGAACTGATGGACTGCGGTCATGCCGCCGATGATCGCGAAGTCGTCAACCGATACGTGACCCGCCAGCGTTGCGTTGTTGGCGAGAATACAGCGGTTACCTACCGTACAATCGTGCGCAATGTGCGCGTTGATCATCAGTAAGTTGTCGCTGCCCACCTTCGTCAATCCACCGCCCTGGACTGTGCCACGATGAATGGTGACGCTTTCGCGAATGCGGTTACGATCGCCGATTTCCACACGGGTCGGTTCGCCAGCATATTTCAGATCCTGGTTAACTTCGCCGATGGAGGCGAACTGATAAATCTCATTATCGCGGCCAATTTTAGTATGACCATTCACGACAACGTGAGATTTCAGTACGGTACCCTCACCAATTTCGACATGGGGTCCAACGATACAAAAAGGACCAATGTGTGCGTTCGCGCCAATTGACGCGCCCTCTTCCACAATGGCGGTTGGATGCACAAAGGCGGATTTATCAATCACGTATCAGGCCTCCCGGCTACGAGCACACATCATCGTTGCTTCGCAAACTACTTTACCATCGACCAGAGCAACCCCTTTAAAACGGGTCAGGCCGCGGCGCGTTTTTTCGAAAGTGACTTCCATGATCATTTGATCGCCAGGCACGACCGGGCGCTTGAAGCGCGCTTCGTCAATACCAGCGAAGTAGTACAGCTCACCCGGTTCCAGTTTTCCTACGCTTTTAAACGCCAGAATACCTGTTGCCTGTGCCATTGCTTCCAGAATCAGCACACCCGGGAAAATCGGTTTTCCAGGGAAATGGCCCTGGAAGAATGGCTCATTGACAGAGACATTTTTTACTGCGCGCAGAAAACGACCTTCTTCAAAATCCAGCACGCGATCCACCAGTAAGAACGGGAAACGGTGCGGCAGAAGTTCTAAAATCTCTTCAATCTGCAGAGTATGAGTGTTAGTAGTCAAGATACTCTTCCTGTCAAAATATAAGAAACGACAATAATAACACGGCCTGCCGCAATCGTAAGAATGAGACAGGCCGTAAAGTTTGGCGAACAAAAGATGGAACGTTAGTCTTGTTGATTAACCTTGCGCTCAAGCGATTTCAGACGCTTGCTCATGTCATCAATGTTCATCACCAGTGCAGCGGTTTTGCGCCAGACTTTGTTGGGTTGCAGCGGAATGCCTGAGGAATAGACGCCTGGTTCAGTGATGGGACGCATCACCATACCCATGCCCGTAACCGTCACTTTGTCGCATATTTCCATATGCCCGTTGATTACGCTGGCTCCGCCGATCATGCAGTAACGACCAATTTTCAGGCTGCCCGCCATAATGACGCCACCGGCAACCGCCGTATTGTCGCCAATCACGACGTTATGTGCAATCTGGCACTGGTTATCAATGATCACGCCATTGCCAATAATAGTGTCATCCAGCGCGCCGCGATCGATGGTTGTGCAGGCACCGATCTCCACGCGATCGCCAATAATTACGCGACCAATCTGTGGGATCTTCACCCAGTTACCACGATCGTTGGCATAACCAAAGCCGTCTGCGCCTACCACTGTTCCGGACTGGATCAGGCAATTCTGACCGATCTGGATCTCATGGTAAATGGTTACGTTCGCCCAGAGACGCGAACCTGCACCGATTTTGCTGTTTTTACCTACGAAGCAACCGGCACCGATAATCACGTTATCGCCCAGTTCAACGCCGGACTCAATCACCGCGTTAGCGCCAATCGATACGTTGTTACCCAGCTTCGCCGTCGCGTCGATCACCGCACTGGGTGCAATGTTCTGCGCGGGCTGCGGCGTGGTATCTAAAATTTGCGCCATGCGCGCGTAAGTCAGGTAGGGATTCTTCACTACCAGTGCGGCACTTTTCGCGAAAGGAAGATCGTCCTGGGTCATGACAACCGCGGACGCCTGGCACAAGCCTAAATGCTCACGGTATTTTGGGTTAACCATGAACGTAATGTGACCTGTTTGTGCAGATTGCATGGACGCAACGCCGGTGATGACGATATCGCCATCACCGTGTAGTTCTGCATCCAACTGCTGCGCTAAATCAGCCAGTCGAATTGAAGGCATTACTTATTTAACCTGTTTCAGTACGTCGGCAGTGATGTCTTTTACATCGCTGCTGTTGTAAGCAACGGCGTTTGCATCAACAACCAGATCGATATCCTGGCTGTTGGCAACGGATTTCACAGCAGTCTGGATACGAGTAACCAGTTTGCCGCGTTCTTCGTTGGAACGACGTGCGCGATCCTGCTCAAAAGCCTGCGCTTTCTGAGCAAAAGTCTGGCGCTGAGCCATCACGTCTTTTTCCAGCTTAGTGCGATCGCTGCCCGCTTTCATGGACTGCAGCTTTTTCATTTTAGCCTGCAGATCGGTTTCCATACGCTGCAGTTCGCTGGCACGGCCTTTGAACTCATTTTCCAGCGTGTTAGAAACACCGGTTTTCTGCGCTACCTGCTGGAACAGGCTGCCCATGTTGACGATTGCAATTTTGTCAGCCGCCTGAGCAGAAGTTGCCAGTGCTAAACCGAGACCTGCAGCTAATAACCACTTTTTCACAATAAACTCCTTACCATCCCATTTGCACCGGAGGGTGCAGTTCTTTGCGTGGCCCGGCGATCTTATATTGATCGCCTAAAGTCATCGCTACACTACCACTACATTCCTTTGTGGAGAACACTTACCAGGTTTTACCGATGTTAAACTGGAACTGTTCTGCCTTGTCTCCATCGTACTTTTTGAACGGCTGGGCGTAGGAGAACACCAACGGCCCCAATGGGGACATCCATTGTAATGCGATACCCGCAGACATACGGATATTGCTTGGATCACTATAGTCCGGATATCCAGAATATTGGCTGGAATCCCAGTTTGTATCCCAAACGGTACCCATATCCCAGAAGAAGGAAGTACGAACCGAGTTAGCATACTTATCGCTAATAAACGGCGTCGGGGTGATGAACTCGAGGCTGGCAACCGCCATGGCGTTACCGCCTACAGCATCATCCGATTTACACAGGTCTTTCGCGCCGTCCTGAGTCGCACATTCGTAATCATAGTCCGGATCATAATTACTGGCCTGATGCGGGAAGTAAACTGCTTTCGGACCAATGGTATTGGACTGGAAGCCACGCACGGTGCTGGAACCACCGGCATAGAAGTTCTCGTAGAACGGCATCTCTTTGCCGCCTAAACCATCACCATAACCCCAGCGGGTACGCCCCAGAACAACCCATTTGTGATCGTCATCGATCGGCACATAAGTCGCCGTGTCTAACGTCACTTTGTAGTATTCGTTATCCGATCCAGGAATGGTCACTTTACCGGTCAGGTTGACACGTGAACCATCTGTCGGGAAGTAACCACGGTCAAGCTTGTTATAGGTCCAACCATAGTTGAACGTGAAGTCGTCCGTTTTGAAGCTGTTATCCTGATCAGAGGTGCTCGGATGTTCACCCATAGAGTACAGATAACGCCACATCGCAACCTGAGGCTGCATGTTGGACAGGGAGTTATGTACATAACCCAGACCTGCACGCAGCGAGTTATATTCGTTAATCGGGAAGCCCAACGTCACGTCTGTACCATAACTCTTGTTGGTATAGTCGGACAGGTCGGCGTCATCTGCCTGGAAGTCATTATAGAAGAGACGACCACCAAGGCTTACGCCATCTACGGTGAAGTACGGGTTGGTTACCGACAGTTCAGCATAGGTCTGGTAATCGTTTTTGGTCCCGTTGATACCAACAGCATAACCTGTACCTAACCAGTTATCCTGCTGCACACCAGCCTGGAAGCTCACGCCACTTTCAGTACCGTAACCAATACCAAAGTTGAAGCTACCGGTGTTGCGCTCTTTTACCTTGTAGACGACATCAACCTGGTCCGGGCTACCCGGAACACGTTGGGTATCGGTATCGACAGTTTCAAAGAAGCCCAGACGATTCAGACGCTCCTTACCCTGATCGACCAGATCGCTCCCCAGCCATGCACCTTCCATCTGACGCATTTCGCGACGCAGGACGGCATCTTTCGAGGTATCGTTACCTTCAAAACGGATCTTACGCACGTAGAAACGGTTACCCGCATCAACGTTCACACGTAATTTAACGGTTTTGTCGGCATCGTTAATTTCGGGCATCGACTGTACGCGCGGATAGGCATAACCATAGCGACCGAGAAGCTTTTTGATGTCATCTTCCATCTTGGTCACTTTGGTGCCGTTATACAGCTCACCCGGCTCGATCTTAGTCAGCTGCTCAATTTCAGCGGAGTGCCCGGCAAGGTTGCCGCTCACTTCAACGCCAGAAAGCTTGTACTGATCGCCTTCGGTGATGTTCACCGTGACGTAAATACCTTTTTTATCTGGCGTCAGACTGACCTGGGTAGAGTCGATGTTGAAACGGGCATAACCGCGATCCAGATAGTAGCTGCGCAGGGTTTCAAGGTCGCCCGCCAGTTTCTGTTTCTGGTATTTACGATCGCCTACCACGTTCCACCACGGCACTTCGTCACGCAGTTGGAAATGAGAGATCAGTTCGTCGGTGGTGAAAGCATGGTTACCAACAATGTTAATTTGCTGGATTTCAGCTGACACACCTTCCTGGAACACCAGTTTTAGGTCAACACGGTTGCGCGGCAGCGGGGTCACGACAGCTTTTACGCTGGCGCTATATTTACCGACGCTGTAGTAGAAGTCTTCCAGACCTTTCTCGATATCGGCAATGGTGGTGCGATCGAGGGATTCGCCCACACGCACACCAGAAGCCTCGAGGTTTTGCTTCAGCATGTCATCTTTCACCGATTTGTTACCGGAGAAAGTAATGCTGGCAATGGTCGGACGTTCTTTTACCTGAACCAGAAGGGTATCACCATCACGAAGGACGCGAACATCCTCAAAGTTGCCGGTAGCAAACAGAGCGCGAATGGTATTACTGATATCTTCATCATTAACCGTGTCGCCTGTGCGCACCGGCATACTGAGGAGGGCCGCACCAACGGCGACACGCTGAAGGCCTTCGAAATGAATATCTTTCACTACGAACCCTTCAGCACCGTATACGGTGGCGCTGCTAAACAGCAGCGACGCTATGAGCAACTTTTTCATCGCCATCGTTATTATGCGTTCTTCCTAACTAACTCTCATAACCGAGAGAAATCATTGAAAAGTGCAAGCCCCATTAACAGCACCAGCAGAATCGAGCCAATGCGATAACAAAAGTCTTGAACCCGCTCGGATACCGGTCCGCCCTTGATCTTTTCGATCGCAAGGAACAGCAGATGCCCCCCGTCAAGTACGGGCAACGGAAACAGGTTAATTATCCCTAAGTTCACGCTAATAAGCGCAAGAAACGGCAGGTAATAAACAACCCCGAGTTCCGCTGTCATCCCAGCCCCCTTGGCGATAGAGATCGGCCCACTGAGGTTGTTCAGTTTCACATCACCGGTGATCAATTTTCCCAGCATACTGACCGTCAGCTTCATCAGCTGCCACGTTTTGTCCGTGGCTTCGACGATGGCGTTGAACGGCCCATACTGGCGTACAACTTTATACTCATCTGGCAAAGGAATGACTTTCGGCTCAATACCGACAAAACCAATCGCTTTACCATTACCCGGTTTACTCTCCGGGATTAATGTCAAAGACAAGGGACTCCCCTGCCTTTCGATTTCTAACGCTAAGGATTTACCCGGGTTATCCCGGACAAGCATCACAAAGGTCACCCACTGCGTTAAGGGCTGACCATCGACTTTAACGATCCTGTCGCCTGCTTGCAAACCTGCCTTGCTTGCCGCCGAGTTTGGCTGCACATTTTCCAGTACAGGTTCAATTTGCGGCCCACGAGGACGAATCCCCAGCGAAGATACCGGATCTTCTTTATCAGGCTCAAACGCCCAGTGACGTAAATCGAGCTTTACATCCCGCCGTTGGTCGCTGCCAAATGGCGCTACTGTAATGGTGGTGCTTTCATCGCCAATTTTATCGACCAACTGCAAACGCACGGCATCCCAATCAGGCGTTTCGATACCATCTACGGCTTTTAGTTCCGTACCTGGTGCAATTTGTGCTTCCGCAGCTATCGAATTGGCTGCTATTTCGCCAACCACCGGACGTACGCCAGGCACACCAATAATAAAAACCAGCCAGTAGGCAAAGATAGCAAAAATGAAGTTTGCAACCGGACCTGCGGCAATAATCGCCGCTCGTTGGCCGACAGATTTATTATTGAAGGCATGGTGGCGGAGTTCCGGAACGACCGGTTCTGCGCGCTCATCCAGCATTTTGACATAACCGCCCAACGGGATCAGGGCGATAACATATTCGGTGCCGAGCTTATCAGTTCGCCGCCAGAGCGCCTTACCAAACCCTATTGAGAAACGCTCAACGCGAACACCACAACGCCGGGCAACCCAGAAATGACCAAATTCATGCACGGTGATAAGTACACCCAGTGCAACGATGAACGAAGCCAAATCCCAGAGAAAACTCAGCATATTACCTTCCGTTAAAGCGTCCTGAATACCAGTAACAACAAGCAAGCAAAGACCGGTACCGCAGCCGTCAGGCTATCAATACGATCTAAAATACCACCGTGTCCTGGAATTAAATGACCGCTGTCCTTAATTCCTGCTTCACGCTTAAACATACTCTCGGTCAGATCGCCGAGCACTGAGGCTAACGCTGCGACAATAGAGCAAATGAGTAAGGTGACGGGAGCGACGTCGAGATTCGCCCACATGCCATAACCCCATGAGATTACCGCTGCAGTAGCGAGTCCACCGATAAAGCCTTGCCAGGTTTTACCCGGAGAAACCTTCGGTGCCAGCTTATGTTTACCAAACAATTTGCCAAACATATATGCGCCGGAGTCAGCGCCCCATACCAGGATCATGACATAGAGCAGCCATATTGCGCCACTGTAATGATTCTCGTCATAGTGCCAGGCCCGTAACGCCAGCATGCCCCAGAAGAAGGGAACAATGGTTAGCACGCCAAAAATAAGGCGCAATGTTTTAGAGTTACGCCAGATTGCTGCGGAACCTGGGTAAAACAGCACCAGCAATAGCGCGACAATCCACCAACCCAGCGAAGCCCAAAGTGAGATTTCAACCAGCGGTTGATGAATATTTCGGTGATATTCCGGCAACAGAAAAAGCATCAGCGCCAACAATAACCCGCATAACACCGCCAACCATACTCGCTGCGAACGAGTGGTAAAACCGCTAAGCTGTCCCCATTCCCACGCTGCCAGCATGCAGACCACCAGCGTTACAATGGCGAACCCCACCGGCGGCAACAGAAACAACGCCGCGATGACGACGGGTATTAACACAAAAGCAGATATCAGGCGATACTTCAGCAAAAGCGACCCCCATCAGGCTGTTTCATCACCGGGCTCGGTGCCGCCGAAACGACGCTCTCGATTAGCAAAGGCATTTAACGCCCCTTCAAAGTCTTGTTCATCGAAATCGGGCCAGAGAACATCTGTAAAGTAAAGTTCGGCATAGGCAATTTGCCAAAGCAAAAAGTTACTAATGCGATGCTCCCCCCCAGTCCTAATTACTAAATCTACAGGGGCCAGTTCATGCATACAGACATGCTGGTTTAGCATCTCTTCATCTATCTGATCTGGTTGCAGGTTTCCTTGCTGCACCTTTTCAGCCAGTTGCCTGACTCCCTGGACTATATCCCAACGTCCACCGTAGTTCGCCGCAATATTCAGCGTCAGACCGGTATTCCCGGCTGTTAGCGCTTCAGATTTACGAATACGTTCTTGCAAACGCGAGTTAAAGCGACTGGTATCGCCAATAATACGCAGACGCACGTTATGTCGGTGCAGACTTTTTACTTCGCTATCGAGCGCCCACACAAACAGTTCCATTAACGCACTGACTTCCTGCGCTGGTCGGTTCCAGTTTTCACTACTAAAGGCATACAGCGTTAACGCCTCAATACCGTTGTTGGCCGCAAAAGAGACAGCCCGGCGGACGGATTTTGCCCCGGCTTTATGCCCAAAGGCACGAATCTTCCCTTGCTTTTTTGCCCAGCGACCATTGCCGTCCATAATGATCGCAACATGACGGCAGCCATGCGCTGGCAATTTTTCGCTAAGTGGTTGAGTAGCAGACAACATCACGCGTTTTTTATTCCCTGACAGGGTTTACGGTACTCAGGAATACTGAAGCCTATACAAAAAAAAGCCGTGTAAAACCACGGCATACCTGACCTTATAAAGCCAACTACTTACGATCAGATGGCGCAGACTATATCACTGAAGCCCTACGCTAACAAATAGCGCGACTCTCTGTAGCCGGATTATCCTCAGCTTGCGAGACGCATCACCTCTTTTCTGGCGACTTCACGCGCGTTCGCATCAACAGATAACACATCGTCCACACATTGTGGTTCGCGCATATCCATTTTTTCCAGTACGGATAAATTCAACGCAGCGATATCCGTAAAGCGGATTTGTTGCGCAAGAAAAGCAGCAACGGTGATTTCGTTTGCGGCATTCAATGCTGTCGTCGCTGCCTGGCCTTGTTCGAACGCCTCCATCGCCAGTTTCAGGCATGGATAACGATCATAATCCGGTGCGGCAAATGTCAACGCACTTAGTTTGCAAAAATCGAGCGGCTTCACGCCAGAGTTCACGCGATTCGGCCATGCCATGGTGTGGGCAATTGGCGTACGCATATCCGGTTCCCCCAGCTGCGCCAGAACACTGCCGTCCTGATAGCGCACCATTGAGTGAATCACTGACTGCGGGTGAATCAGCACTTCCATCTGGCTGGCGCTGGCGTTAAACAGCCAACGCGCTTCAATGTATTCCAGACCTTTGTTCATCATGGTAGCCGAATCGACAGAAATTTTACGCCCCATCGACCAGTTCGGATGACGGCAGGCTTGATCCGGCGTCATTGTTGCCAAATCGCGCAATGGCGTCTCACGGAAAGGGCCACCAGACCCGGTAAGTAAAATGGACACCACGCCATTTTGCTCAAGGTCAGCGTATCCCAGATTATGCTGGATAGGTTGCGGTAAACTCTGAAAAATGGCGTTATGTTCGCTATCGACCGGTAACAATTGCGCTTTGCTCTGCTTTACGGCGTCCATAAACAGACGTCCGCAGGTAACCAGTGATTCTTTATTGGCCAGCAAAATGGTTTTACCCGCGCGGATCGCAGCAAGCGTAGGTAACAGCCCAGCAGCGCCAACAATGGCTGCCATCACCTGATCAACATCCTCAAGCGCTGCCATATCGCAAGCGGCTTGTTGCCCACTTAAGACTTCGGTGCGGCTACCCTGTTGCTGTAGCATCGTTTTAAGAAGTTTCGCACTCGCTTCATCGTCCATTACGGCATAGCGGGGAGAGAATTCCAGGCACTGTTCTACCATGCGAGTGACATTTTTGCCTGCCACCAGCGCAACTACGCGGAAGTGTTCGGGATTATGGCGCACCACGTCCAGCGTGCTGCAACCAATCGAGCCGGTCGAGCCCAGAATGGTGAGTTGCTTCATGAAACATCCAGAGTTGAGACAGAATAAAAAGCAAAACGCCGCCAGCCGATCCGCAAGGATCTACTGAGCGGCGTTTTTGTCGTTCAAGAAATCAGAACTGCATCAGTTCTGCTTCTTTGTCTGCCAGCGCCGCTTCAATTTTCTTGATTGCAGCATCAGTCAGTTTCTGTACATCGTCCTGAGAACGGCGATCGTCGTCTTCGCTGATCTCTTTATCTTTCAACAGTGCTTTCACTTTGTCGTTCGCGTCACGACGCACGTTACGTACTGCAACACGCGCTTGTTCTGCTTCACCACGAACGATTTTGGTCAGATCTTTACGACGTTCTTCCGTCAGCGGCGGCAGCGGAACACGGATGTCGCTACCCGCAGAGTTCGGGTTCAGGCCGAGATCGGACGCCATAATCGCTTTTTCAACGGCCGGAGACATTGAACGATCAAACACGTTGATTTTCAGAGTACGGGAATCTTCTACCGTTACGCTTGCCAGCTGACGCAGCGGCGTCGGCGTGCCGTAATATTCCACGACAATGCCATCCAGCAGGCTGGGAGAAGCACGACCCGTGCGTATTTTGCTGATTTGGGTTTTGAACGCTTCTACGCATTTGTCCATGCGTACTTCAGCATCTTTTCTGATATCGCTAATCACGTTACGAATCCTTGAAAACTTGTCTCAGTCAGACCAGACAGTCACACACAGTGGAAGTGTGCTAAGTATAGCCCTGATTAAACATATTACGGGTAATCGTCTGGATTATTAGGCTATTTTATTTGCCATTTTGGCCCCGAGCAGTGCTCGCCATCCTCACGTACTTTTGTACGCTCCGGTTGCTGCGCGCTGGCCGTGACCAAACTGCCTGCAACAATAACGCCTTATAACCAGACTTACGCCCCCGCGATACTTACGCGGAATCTTACCCTTATTTATCCATCACGGGAATTATTCCGTGATTAAAGTCCCTTCTTTTTCACCCATTACCACACGGCGCAGCGCACCCGGTTTGTTCATGTTGAAAACACGAATCGGTAATTTATGGTCACGAGCCAGCGTGAAGGCCGCCAGGTCCATGACTTTCAGCTCTTTTTCCAGCACTTCGCTGTAAGTCAGTTGCTCGTACATGGTTGCGGTTGGATCTTTCGCCGGATCAGCGGTAAACACGCCGTCAACTTTGGTTGCTTTCAGCACCACATCGGCTTCAATTTCGATACCACGCAGGCAAGCTGCTGAGTCGGTGGTAAAGAACGGGTTACCTGTACCGGAGGAGAGGATCACCACACGGTTGTTGCGCAACAGGCTGATAGCTTCTGCCCAGCTGTAACTGTCGCACACGCCATTCAATGGAATAGCGGACATCAGACGAGCGTTCACATAGGCGCGGTGCAGTGCATCACGCATTGCCAGGCCGTTCATTACGGTCGCCAGCATCCCCATGTGGTCGCCCACAACGCGGTTCATACCCGCTTTCGCCAGACCAGCGCCACGGAACAGGTTACCCCCACCAATCACCACACCAACCTGAATACCCAGTTCAACCAGTTCTTTGATTTCCTGAGCCATACGATCCAGTATGCTTGCATCAATACCGAAGCCTTCAGTGCCCTGCAGAGCTTCGCCACTCAACTTAAGCAGAATGCGTTTATAGACGGGTTTTGCATTGGTAGCCATGTTTCTTTCCTGAGACTGTCAACGATTGAAATGAATTAATACTAGCGACATTGTACGTCGCTTTTCAGCGCAGCCCCACAAGGGTTAGCTGAATTTACAAGATGGGCACAAAAAGAAGCCGCCCTCAGGCGGCTCCTTTTTGATAATTAAGACTGCTTGGACATCGCAGCAACTTCTGCTGCAAAGTCAGTCTCAACTTTCTCGATGCCTTCACCCACTTCGAAGCGGATGAAGCCAGTCACTTCAGCGTTATGCTCTTTCAGCAGCTGACCAACAGTTTTGCTTGGTTCCATAACGAACGGCTGACCGGTCAGAGAAACTTCGCCGGTGAATTTCTTCATGCGGCCTTCAACCATTTTCTCTGCGATTTCTTTCGGCTTACCAGACTGCATCGCGATATCCAGCTGTACCTGGTATTCTTTTTCTACCACTTCAGCGGATACGTCTTCTGGTTTGATGAATTCTGGCTTGCTTGCAGCAACGTGCATAGCGATGTGTTTAACCAGCTCTTCGTCAGCGCCTTTAGCAGCAACCAGAACGCCGATACGCGCACCGTGCTGATAAGAACCCAGAACGTCGCCTTCCAGCGCAGCAACGCGGCGAATGTTGATGTTTTCACCAATTTTCGCTACCAGCGCAACACGTTCTTCTTCGAACTGTGCTTTCAGAACTTCAACGTCAGTGATTTTGCCAGCAACAGCTGCGTCCAGAACTTTGTCTGCGAACGCCTGGAAACCAGCGTCTTTTGCAACGAAGTCAGTCTGGCAGTTAACTTCCAGAATGATGCCGTAGTTGCCGTCGATTTTGGTTTTGATCACGCCGTCAGCAGCAACGTTGCCTGCTTTTTTCGCTGCTTTAATAGCACCGGACTTACGCATGTTTTCGATTGCCAGCTCGATGTCGCCGTTAGCTTCAGTCAGTGCTTTTTTGCAATCCATCATGCCTGCGCCAGTACGCTCACGCAGCTCTTTTACCAGGGATGCGGTAATTTCAGCCATTCTAAAATCCTCGGAGATGTGATCTGCCCGGCATTAAACCGCACAGATATAAAAGTGAAAAAGGGGGCCATATGCAGGCCCCCTAACCAAACGTGTACTACCTGGTCTATAAGGGCTCTCCCCCTTCATATTTCGCGCCGCAGATGCGTCATCTTCGCTCGCTCATCCCGGTCACTTACTGATGTAAGCTCCCGGGAATTCTCGAGCTTGCCGCCTTTCTGCAACTCGAACTATTTTGGGAGAGTTATCAAGCCTTATTACTCAGCTTCTACGAAGCTTTCTTCCGCCTGGGAAGCCAGATCCTGAGAACGGCCTTCACGTACGGTTGCAGCAACAGCGCCCAGGTACAGGGTCACAGCACGGATTGCGTCGTCGTTACCCGGGATAACGAAGTCAACACCGTCCGGATCAGAGTTGGTATCAACGATAGCAAATACTGGAATACCCAGGTTGTTTGCTTCTTTGATAGCAATGTGTTCGTGGTCAGCATCGATTACAAACAGAGCGTCCGGCAGACCGCCCATGTCTTTGATACCGCCCAGGCTGTTTTCCAGTTTCTCCAGCTCACGAGTGCGCATCAGCGCTTCTTTCTTGGTCAGCTTGTCGAAAGTACCGTCCTGAGACTGAGTTTCCAGGTCTTTCAGACGTTTGATGGACTGACGAACGGTTTTCCAGTTAGTCAGCATACCGCCCAGCCAGCGATGGTTCACGAAGAACTGGTCGCAGCTCAGAGCAGCGTCTTTCACCGCTTCGCTTGCAGCGCGTTTAGTACCAACGAAAAGGATTTTACCTTTGCGAGAAGCAATCTTGTTCAGTTCAGCCAGAGCTTCGTTGAACATCGGTACAGTTTTCTCAAGGTTGATGATGTGAACTTTGTTACGCGCACCGAAGATGAACGGCTTCATTTTCGGGTTCCAGTAACGGGTCTGGTGACCGAAGTGAACACCAGCCTTGAGCATGTCGCGCATGGAAACAGTTGCCATGATTAAAACCTCTATATAAAAGTTGGGGTTATGCCTCCACGTATCCCATATTACCGACCCCAAAGGGCACCCCGGAATATGTGCCGATACGTGTGTGTTGTTACACAAAGTGAGATTGTCGCTTCCGTCCAGTCTGTGTATACGAAATGGATCGGAAGTCCGGCGCGCTTTATACCACAAATACGTCGTGGACACCAATAATTGTTGGCGCTGTGTACAGCATCAGACGTCGAATTTTCTATTATAGAAAACCTTCAGTGGCACGTTTGGCGAAATTCAGAATGATTCTCAATTTGCCCGGGTGTGATACCATTGACGGCACTTACATATATATTGTCGGTATCACCGACGCTGATGGACAGAATTAATGGCTATCTCAATCAAGACCCCAGAAGATATCGAAAAAATGCGCGTCGCTGGCCGACTGGCTGCCGAAGTGCTGGAGATGATCGAACCGTATGTTAAACCGGGCGTCAGCACCGGCGAGCTGGATCGCATCTGTAATGATTACATTGTTAATGAACAACACGCGGTTTCTGCCTGCCTCGGCTATCACGGCTATCCGAAATCCGTTTGCATCTCTATTAATGAAGTGGTGTGCCACGGTATCCCGGACGATGCTAAGCTGCTGAAAGATGGCGATATCGTTAACATTGATGTCACCGTAATCAAAGATGGTTTCCACGGCGATACCTCGAAAATGTTTATCGTCGGTAAGCCGACCATCATGGGCGAACGTCTGTGCCGCATCACGCAAGAAAGCCTGTACCTGGCGCTACGCATGGTAAAACCAGGCATTAATCTGCGCGAAATCGGTGCGGCGATTCAGAAATTTGTCGAAGCAGAAGGCTTCTCCGTCGTTCGTGAATATTGCGGACACGGTATTGGTCGCGGCTTCCATGAAGAACCGCAGGTGCTGCACTATGACTCCCGTGAAACCAACGTCGTACTGAAACCTGGGATGACGTTCACCATCGAGCCAATGGTCAACGCGGGTAAAAAAGAGATCCGCACCATGAAAGATGGCTGGACGGTAAAAACCAAAGATCGCAGCTTGTCTGCACAATATGAGCATACTATTGTGGTGACTGATAACGGCTGCGAAATTCTGACGCTACGCAAGGATGACACCATCCCGGCGATAATCTCGCACGACGAATAAGATGAAGCCGGCGAATGCCGGCTTTTTTAATGCGATAATTTAATCTTATGGGTGGCGCACAATGAATACCCTTCCAGAACAGTACGCAAACACCGCTCTCCCCACCCTGCCCGGTCAACCGCAAAATCCATGCGTCTGGCCCCGTGATGAATTAACCGTCGGTGGGATAAAAGCCCATATCGATACTTTCCAGCGTTGGCTGGGTGATGCCTTTGACAATGGGATCTCTGCAGAACAGTTGATTGAGGCGCGCACCGAGTTTATCGACCAGCTCCTGCAACGATTATGGATTGAAGCGGGATTCAGCCAGATTGCCGACCTGGCATTGGTCGCCGTCGGTGGCTACGGTCGTGGCGAGCTGCATCCACTTTCAGACGTCGATTTACTGATTTTAAGCCGTAAAAAGCTCCCGGACGATCAGGCGCAAAAAGTGGGCGAGCTGTTAACGCTGCTCTGGGATGTAAAGCTGGAAGTCGGTCATAGCGTGCGCACGCTTGAAGAGTGCATGCTGGAAGGGTTATCGGATTTAACCGTCGCCACCAATTTAATCGAATCCCGCTTATTAATTGGCGATGTTGCGCTGTTCCTCGAACTGCAAAAACATATTTTCAGCGAAGGATTCTGGCCTTCCGACAAGTTCTACGCGGCGAAAGTTGAAGAACAGAACCAGCGCCATCAGCGTTACCATGGCACCAGCTACAACCTTGAACCAGACATCAAAAGCAGCCCTGGCGGCTTGCGCGATATCCACACTCTGCAATGGGTGGCCCGCCGTCATTTTGGCGCAACATCGCTGGATGAAATGGTCGGGTTTGGCTTCTTAACCTCAGCGGAGCGGGCGGAATTAAACGAATGTCTGCATATATTGTGGCGTATTCGCTTTGCCCTGCATCTGGTCGTCAGCCGTTACGATAATCGCCTGTTATTCGATCGCCAGCTTAGCGTCGCCCAGCGTCTGAATTACAGTGGTGAAGGTAACGAACCGGTCGAGCGGATGATGAAGGATTACTTCCGCGTTACACGCCGCGTCAGTGAACTCAACCAGATGCTGCTGCAACTGTTCGATGAAGCCATCCTCGCCCTTCCCGCCGACGAAAAACCACGTCCAATCGACGATGAGTTTCAGCTACGCGGTACGCTAATCGACCTGCGTGATGAAACACTATTTATGCGCCAGCCGGAAGCCATCTTGCGTATGTTCTACACCATGGTGCACAACAGTGCGATCACCGGCATTTACTCCACCACGCTGCGCCAGTTACGCCATGCCCGTCGCCATCTGCAACAACCGCTGTGTAATATTCCGGAAGCACGAAAACTGTTTTTGAGCATTCTGCGTCACCCCGGAGCGGTGCGGCGCGGGCTATTGCCAATGCATCGCCATAGCGTGCTCGGCGCGTATATGCCGCAATGGTCGCATATCGTCGGGCAGATGCAGTTTGATCTGTTCCACGCCTACACGGTGGATGAACATACTATCCGCGTGATGCTGAAACTGGAGAGTTTTGCCAGTGAAGAAACGCGCCAGCGCCATCCGTTGTGTGTGGACGTCTGGCCGCGCCTGCCGTCAACTGAGCTGATTTTCATCGCCGCGCTGTTTCACGATATCGCCAAAGGACGCGGCGGCGACCACTCCATTCTCGGTGCTCAGGATGTAGTGCATTTTGCCGAACTCCACGGGCTGAACTCACGCGAAACACAGCTGGTCGCCTGGCTGGTTCGCCAGCACTTGCTGATGTCGGTGACAGCTCAGCGTCGCGATATTCAGGACCCGGAAGTCATCAAGCAGTTTGCCGAAGAAGTGCAAACAGAAAACCGACTTCGTTATCTGGTATGCCTGACGGTGGCTGACATTTGCGCCACCAACGAAACGCTGTGGAATAGCTGGAAGCAAAGTCTGTTGCGCGAACTCTATTTTGCCACCGAAAAACAGCTACGACGCGGAATGCAAAACACGCCAGATATGCGCGAACGGGTTCGCCATCACCAACTCCAGGCACTGGCACTACTGCGCATGGATAACATCGACGAAGAGGCGCTGTACCAAATTTGGTCACGCTGTCGTGCTAACTATTTTGTCCGCCATAGCCCAAATCAACTGGCCTGGCATGCCCGCCATTTATTACAGCATGATTTAAGCAAACCGCTGGTATTGCTTAGCCCGCAGGCTACGCGTGGAGGCACCGAGATTTTTATCTGGAGCCCGGACCGCCCCTATCTGTTTGCCGCCGTCTGTGCCGAATTAGACCGCCGCAATTTAAGTGTTCACGACGCACAAATTTTCACCACTCGCGACGGTATGGCGATGGATACCTTTATCGTGCTGGAACCCGATGGCAGCCCACTTTCCGCAGATCGCCATGAAGTTATTCGATTTGGTCTGGAGCAGGTACTGACACAAAGTAGCTGGCAGCCACCGCAGCCACGTCGCCAACCTGCCAAATTGCGCCATTTTACTGTTGAAACCGAAGTGACGTTTTTGCCAACCCATACCGACCGCAAATCATTCCTTGAGCTTATCGCGCTCGACCAGCCAGGACTGCTGGCGAGAGTCGGGAAAATTTTTGCCGATCTGGGAATTTCGCTTCATGGCGCCCGAATTACAACCATTGGCGAACGAGTAGAAGATTTATTCATAATTGCCACCGCTGACCGGCGTGCGCTTAATAACGAGTTGCAGCAGGAAGTACATCAGCGGTTGACAGAGGCCCTCAATCCAAACGATAAAGGGTAATGTGTTTATTTATATGGAAAGAGTTTAACAATGCAGCAGTTACAGAACATTATTGAGACCGCTTTTGAACGCCGTGCCGAGATCACGCCAGCCAATGCAGACACCGTTACCCGCGAAGCGGTAAATCAGGTGATCGCCCTGCTGGATTCCGGCGCACTGCGTGTGGCGGAAAAAATTGACGGTCAGTGGGTGACGCATCAGTGGTTGAAAAAAGCGGTGCTGCTCTCTTTCCGTATTAATGATAATCAGGTGATCGAAGGGGCAGAAAGCCGCTACTTCGACAAAGTGCCGATGAAATTCGCCGACTACGACGAAGCACGTTTCCAGAAAGAAGGCTTCCGCGTTGTACCACCAGCGGCGGTACGTCAGGGTGCGTTTATTGCCCGTAACACCGTGCTGATGCCGTCTTACGTCAACATCGGCGCATATGTTGATGAAGGCACGATGGTTGATACCTGGGCCACTGTCGGTTCCTGTGCACAAATTGGTAAAAACGTCCATCTGTCTGGCGGTGTAGGCATCGGCGGCGTGCTGGAGCCGCTGCAGGCTAACCCGACCATTATTGAAGATAACTGCTTCATCGGCGCGCGTTCAGAAGTTGTTGAGGGCGTGATTGTCGAAGAAGGTTCCGTTATTTCCATGGGCGTATACATCGGTCAGAGCACCCGTATTTACGACCGTGAAACCGGCGAAATCCACTATGGTCGCGTACCGGCTGGTTCTGTAGTGGTATCCGGCAACCTGCCGTCAAAAGATGGCAAATACAGCCTCTACTGTGCGGTTATCGTTAAGAAAGTTGACGCGAAAACTCGCGGCAAAGTCGGCATTAACGAACTGCTACGTACCATCGACTAAAAGTATGCACACGGGCAGCACGACGCTGCCCGATTTTTTTTGCAGGGATGAGCGATGATTTCACGCCGCCGATTGTTGCAGGCTACTGCCGCGACGATAGCCACGAGCTCAGGTTTCGGTTATATGCATTACTGGGAGCCAGGCTGGTTTGAATTAATCCGTCACCGCCTCGCCTTTTTTAAAGACAACGCAGCACCATTCAAAATTCTTTTTCTGGCCGATCTCCATTACTCTCGTTTTGTTCCTTTAAGCCTGATTTCTGACGCGATTGCTCTTGGCATAGAACAAAAGCCCGATTTGATATTGCTGGGCGGCGATTACGTATTATTTGATATGCCGCTGAATTTTTCGGCGTTTAGTGATGTCCTCTCCCCCCTTGCCGAATGTGCGCCGACGTTTGCCTGCTTCGGCAACCACGATCGCCCTGTTGGTACAGAAAAAAATCACTTAATTGGCGAGACGTTGAAATCAGTGGGCATCACGGTGTTGTTTAACCAGGCTACGGTGATCGCCACGCCGAACAGGCAATTCGAACTGGTAGGCACCGGTGACTTATGGGCCGGACAATGCAAACCACCTCCCGCCAGCGAAGCAAATCTGCCAAGACTGATGCTGGCACATAATCCCGACAGCAAAGAAGTCATGCGTGATGAACCCTGGGATCTGATGCTGTGCGGCCATACTCACGGCGGGCAACTGCGCGTACCGTTGGTTGGTGAACCTTTTGCCCCTGTCGAAGATAAACGTTACGTCGCCGGATTAAATGCCTTTGGCGAACGACACATCTACACAACCCGTGGCGTGGGCAGTTTGTATGGTTTGCGTCTGAACTGCCGCCCGGAAGTAACGATGCTGGAACTGGTGTAGAACGTGAATTTTATCACCACAATAAAGCAGGTAATTTTTTGATTTTTACGCCATGATAGAAGTCTGGAAGAAAAAGGCTTTCTGCGATCACAGTCGAGCCGGGCGGGCCAGGCCAAATGCTAAAATAAGCACAATTTACTGACTCATTTTGAGGTAACGCTATGTACGACAATCTGAAAAGTCTGGGTATTACCAATCCTGAAGAAATTGATCGTTACAGCCTCCGGCAGGAAGCCAACAACGATATTCTGAAAATCTATTTCCAGAAAGACAAAGGCGAGTTTTTCGCCAAGAGCGTTAAGTTTAAATATCCGCGTCAGCGTAAAACGGTCGTCGCTGATGGTGTGGGTCAGGGTTATAAAGAAGTCCAGGAAATCAGCCCGAATCTACGGTATATCATTGATGAGCTTGATCAAATCTGCCAGCGTGACCGCAGCGAAGTTGATCTTAAGCGTAAGATCCTCGACGACTTACGTCACCTGGAGTCAGTCGTAACCAATAAGATCAGCGAGATTGAAGCCGATCTGGAAAAACTAACGCGTAAATAATCCCGAATTGACGGTTAACTCGGGCATTCCCCTCTCCCCTTCGGGCTGAGGGGAATGAGCCAGCGCCGCCTCAACCTTAACGCATAACCTACCGCTCTTCATCCAGTTGTAACGCCACATACAGCAGCAACCTGTCATCAAAATTGCCCAAATCAAGCCCGGTCAGTTCCGATATACGATTAAGCCGATACTCCAGGGTATTACGATGAATAAACAACGCCTTTGACGTTGCCAGCGGTTGCACATTGTGACGAAACCACGCCGCCAGCGTTCGTCGCAGCAAGCCGTTATTGTCCATCGCTTTCAGCCGCGCCAGCGGTCGCGCCAGTTCGTTGGCCTGCCAGTCGCCACGCAAACTGTCGAGTAACACAGGTAACATCAGATCCTGATAAAAATAGCAGCGACTTTCTGGCATCCGCTGTTTACCCACCACCATCGTCGTTTTCGCCGTACGATAGGATCGGGCAATACTGCCAGGACCGGTAAAATAGTTGCCCAGTGAAACGCGAAAACGCAGCTGGCCGTACTCTTTCATGCGGGTAATCAGTTGTTCAACTCGCTTACGATGATCTTCTGCATCCCAGCGCCCAAAAGAGTTCAACGCCGGTTTCAACACCACCATTTCGGTCAGCGAGACAATTGCCACCAGATTATTACGCTCGGGCGTAGTCAGCGCGTTTTGCAGTTGTTGTAACTCCGCCATTGCGCTGTCCACACCAAGCTGACCGCTGTCGACCTCAACAATAGCCACTACTCGCGGTTGATTGAGATCGATCCCCAGCCGTTGCGCCCATTCAGTAAGTGCGGGAGTATTCTCCTCTGCCTGAATCAGGTTCATCACCAGTTCTTCCCGCAAACGGCTATCCTGCGCCAACAAGTGCATCAACCGCGACTGTTCCAGCATCATTTCAGCCGTCATGCAGACCAGTTCGCCATATTTACGCAGATTCTCAGGTTCACCTGTCAGGCCAATTACGCCGACAATTTCACCTTCCAGCCGTAACGGTAGATTAATCCCCTGCCGCACACCGTGCAGATGACGTGCTACCGCGTCATCGATATCGACGACTCGTCCCTGTGAAAGTACCAGCAATGCACCTTCGTGCAATTCACCAATACGCTCACGATCGCCGCTGCCGATAATTCGCCCACGGGCATCCATTACGTTGATATTGGTATCGATGATGCGCATGGTACGTGCCACGATATCCTGCGCCATTTTGGTATCAAGATGCCAGCCAGCCATAAGTCCTCCGTTATGCACGGCTTAGCATAAGGAAGTACGTAACGTACGGCATTGTGCAAATGCCTAAAGGATGATGAAGATGTATGGAGTTGTGGTGAAGTTCACAGATTGTAAGGAGAACCCCTTCCCGTTTTCAGGAAGGGGTTGAGGGAGATTACTGCATTAACAGGTAGATGGTGCTGTCGCCGCGCTGAATGTTCAGTGCCAGCACAGACGGTTTGCTGTCGAGAACTTTACGCAGTTCAGCGATGTTTTTCACTGCCTGCTGGTTCGCGCCAATAATCACATCACCTTTCTTCAGGCCGATCTGCGCAGCCGGAGTGCCCGTTTTCACGTTGTTCACTACCACGCCCTGATCTTTGCCTTTGTTGCTCATCTCAGCACCTTCAATGCCGTTGAAGATGGAGCTGGAATCAACCTGATTCTGGCTGCTCTGCTGCAGTTCCAGATTCACGTTGACCTGCTTACCGTCGCGCAGCAAGCCCAGGGTCAGTTTGCTGCCCACCGGCATAGTCCCCACCTGAGCACGCAGTGCGGCAAAGCTGCTGATTGGCTTACCGTTCAGTGAGGTGATCACATCACCCGCTTTAATGCCCGCTTTTGCAGCGGAGGAATTAGGCAGAACCTGGCTTACGAAAGCACCGCGCTGGGCGTCAACTTTCATCGCTTTCGCCAGTTCGGAATTCAGCTCAGTCCCCATAATACCCAGCTCACCGCGTTTCACCTGGCCGTATTCCACCATCTGCGAGGTCAGGTTTTTCACCATGTTACTCGGGATAGCAAAACCGATACCGATGTTGCCGCCGTCCGGTGCGAGGATCGCGGTGTTGATACCGATCAGTTCGCCGTTCAGGTTAACCAGCGCACCACCGGAGTTACCACGGTTGATCGCTGCATCGGTCTGGATGAAGTTTTCGTAGTTTTCAGCATTCAGGCCGCTACGCCCCAGCGCAGAGACAATCCCGGAAGTTACCGTCTCGCCCAGACCAAACGGGTTACCAATCGCTACGGTGTAATCACCCACGCGCAGTGCATCAGAATCCGCCATCTTAATTGCGGTCAGGTTTTTCGGATTCTGGATTTGGATCAGCGCGATATCAGAGCGCGGATCTTTGCCAACCATCTTCGCGTCGAACTTACGACCATCGCTCAGCTGGACTTTAATCACCGTCGCGTTATCAACAACGTGGTTGTTGGTGACGACATAGCCTTTATCGGCATCAATGATGACGCCGGAACCCAGCGCCATGAATTTTTGTTGCTGGCCGCCGCCATTACCGCCCTGGCCCCCCTGGCAGAACGGAGAGCTCTGGAACGGAGAACCTTCCTGGCAGAACGGAGAATCATCACCGAAGAACTGCTGGAAATTACGCGGCATACGCGGCGTATTAACGGTTGTGCTACCTTCTACGTTAATGCTGACCACTGAAGGCATCACCTTTTCGAGCATCGGTGCAAGGCTTGGCATCTGCTGGGCTGTCGTTGCTGAAGAAGTCTCAGCCGCCGTTGCAGAGAGCGGAGATAACGCCAAACCTAAACTCAGAGCCAGTGCACTCAGTGCTAATGTGGTTTTTTTCATGTATTTCAGTCTCGATTAACAGATAACGCAAAATTGCTGTGTTCTTCAGATTCGTTTTATAGCGCGAAGTTCCGAACTAAAGTTTCTGCAAAAGGTAAAAATTTATTGTTCGTCTTTACAAAAGCCTGGTTATTGTTCTACGGCCATCAGACGTCGGTATTCATCCCACGCATAGAGGTCGGTCATACCGCTGATATAATCCTGCAGCAGGCGGCAACGGTAATAATATTCCCATAGCGGAAACTCAGGAGAATCTGACGGTAATTTACTGACAGCCTCAACATAGGCCAGCCGATGGCGCGTCGAGAGTTTGTGGAATAAGCGCGATTCAATAGGGAAACGTTTCACCCGTTCTTTTTCTACCAGTTCAGTAAAGTCGGATAACGACAGGCTTAATAAAGGACGATAAATCTCTAATAATCCGCTAATGACCCGATAGCCCTGCAATTCAAGCTGCTCGACATCTGGATGGCTAAACACATGTTTTACAGCGACATTTTTATATAGTTTAAGAAGATCGCTGCATTCGCTGGCATCTTCCAATAATGCATGATTAAACGTTCCGGCGAAAATCGCAGGCAGATTATCAATAAATCGTTGTGCCGCGTAGGGTACCAGTTTATTTAGGGTGTTTACCCGTAAATACATAAAAAACTGATCTTCCGTACTGCGGCTTAAACTATTTGAGCGTGATTTTTCCCAGGCATTTTCAACCACCAGCGAAAAGAGCGAACCTTTCTCATGCTGGCCCCACGCTTCGTGCAAATGATGATAAAGCTGCTCAACGGTAAATATTCTTTTCTCTACCGCATCTTCAAGGTCTGCCACACAATAGGAGATGTCGTCGGCAGCTTCCATAATCCACGTTAATGGAAAACGACTGTAAAGCGCCAAATTAAGTTCTTTACGCAACCGGGCAATATAGGCTTCTTCAGAAAGATAATAACCCGGCTTTTTCATTAAATAGTGATGTGTCTCAGGCGTTTCGCCACGCCACCACGCCGGACGGGTATATTTTAAAATACCGCCAACCTGTGCCCAGGTGAGATTCATCCGCATCAATGTATGCACCAGGCGAATGCCTTGTGCATTCCCCTCAAAATGACATAAGTCCTGACGAATCTTGCGCCGCAGCTCGTTAAGCGGTTCTTCCCCGTCCCGTAAACGTAGTGCCGCCACGCTGCAGCGATCGTCAGTCAGAGGCTGGCTTTCGGCATCTTCCGGGTGCAAACGTTGGCGAAACCAGTCATTTATCGCCGCTTCGCCAAAATGACCAAACGGCGGATTGCCGATATCGTGCATCAGGCATGACATCTCAACAATGCTTTCAAAGGGGCCGGTCAGTTCATCCAGGCCGTATGCTTCCAGTAATTTAAGCTCTTTCAGACGGCTTAAAATTTCTTTGGCGATGTAGCGCCCCACCTGCTGGACTTCCATCGAGTGGGTAAGACGCGTGCGCACGGCGGCATTGCGCTCCAGTGGAAAAACCTGGGTCTTTTGTTGCAGACGACGAATTGCCGGAGAGTTGATGATACGCCCGCGATCGCTCTCGAAGATCCGCAGGATCTCATGTTCGGTTTTAACGCCCTGCGGTGAACGGTAACGACGATGCCAGTTTATTTTTTTTCGGAAATCAATCTGTGCCATGTCCTCTCCCGCGTGAGAAATACGCTTCCCCGTAAGCGCATGGTAAACTATGCCTTCAAATCGGGCTTATCGCGAGTAAATCTATGAAAATCGGCATCATTGGTGCAATGGAAGAAGAAGTTACGCTGCTGCGTGACAAAATCGAAAACCGTCAAACTATCAGTCTCGGCGGTTGCGAAATCTATACCGGCCAACTGAATGGAACCGAGGTTGCGCTTCTGAAATCGGGCATCGGTAAAGTCGCTGCGGCGCTGGGTGCCACTTTGCTGTTGGAACACTGCAAGCCAGATGTGATTATTAACACCGGTTCTGCCGGTGGCCTGGCACCAACGTTGAAAGTGGGCGATATCGTTGTCTCGGACGAAGCACGTTATCACGACGCGGATGTCACGGCATTTGGTTATGAATACGGTCAGTTACCAGGCTGTCCGGCAGGCTTTAAAGCTGACGATAAACTGATCGCTGCCGCTGAGGCCTGCATTGCCGAACTGAATCTTAACGCTGTACGTGGCCTGATTGTTAGCGGCGACGCTTTCATCAACGGTTCTGTTGGTCTGGCGAAAATCCGCCACAACTTCCCACAGGCCATTGCTGTAGAGATGGAAGCGACGGCAATCGCCCATGTCTGCCACAATTTCAACGTCCCGTTTGTTGTCGTACGCGCCATCTCCGACGTGGCCGATCAACAGTCTCATCTTAGCTTCGATGAGTTCCTGGCTGTTGCCGCTAAACAGTCCAGCCTGATGGTTGAGTCACTGGTGCAGAAACTTGCACATGGCTAAGTCACTGTTCAGGGCGCTGGTCGCCCTGTCTTTTCTTGCGCCACTGTGGCTCAACGCCGCGCCGCGCGTCATCACGCTTTCTCCCGCCAACACTGAACTTGCCTTTGCTGCCGGGATCACGCCGGTTGGGGTCAGCAGCTATTCCGACTATCCTCCACAAGCGCAAAAGATTGAGCAGGTTTCCACCTGGCAGGGGATGAATCTGGAACGCATTGTCGCGCTGAAGCCCGATCTGGTGATTGCCTGGCGTGGAGGTAATGCCGAGCGGCAGGTTGACCAGCTGGCTTCGCTGGGAATAAAAGTGATGTGGGTCGATGCGACAAGCATTGAACAAATTGCCAATGCGTTACGTCAACTGGCCCCCTGGAGTCCGCAACCAGACAAGGCCGAACAAGCCGCGCAATCCCTGCTGGATCAGTACGCGCAATTGAAAGCGCAATATGCTGATAAACCTAAAAAACGTGTTTTTCTGCAATTCGGCATTAATCCGCCATTTACCAGTGGAAAAGAGTCGATTCAGAACCAGGTACTCGAAGTTTGTGGCGGAGAAAACATCTTTAAAGACAGCCGGGTTCCCTGGCCGCAAGTTAGCCGCGAACAGGTGTTAGCACGCTCGCCACAGGCGATTGTCATTACAGGCGGACCGGACCAAATTCCTAAAATCAAACAATACTGGGGTGAACAGCTCAAAATTCCCGTTATTCCTCTCACGAGTGACTGGTTTGAACGTGCAAGCCCACGTATTATCCTCGCAGCACAACAGCTCTGTAATGCGCTTTCACAGGTAGATTAGTGCCTAACCTTTTCAGGTGCTCAGTGGGGATTGAACAATGCTCGTCTATTGGCTGGATATAGTCGGCACAGCGGTATTTGCCATCTCCGGCGTTTTGTTAGCCGGAAAATTGCGTATGGACCCTTTTGGTGTTCTGGTACTGGGCGTGGTAACCGCAGTAGGCGGCGGGACAATTCGCGACATGGCGCTGGATCACGGCCCGGTATTTTGGGTGAAAGATCCCACCGATCTGGTCGTTGCAATGGTCACCAGCATGCTGACCATCGTGCTGGTGCGCCAGCCAAGACGCTTACCAAAATGGATGTTGCCGGTGCTGGACGCCGTTGGTCTGGCGGTGTTTGTCGGCATTGGCGTGAATAAAGCCTTTAATGCGGAAGCCGGTCCGTTAATCGCGGTTTGTATGGGCGTCATTACTGGCGTTGGCGGCGGGATCATTCGTGATGTTCTGGCCCGCGAAATCCCCATGATTTTACGTACAGAAATCTACGCAACCGCCTGTATTATCGGCGGTATTGTCCACGCTACGGCTTATTACACATTTTCCGTACCACTGGAAACAGCCAGTATGATGGGCATGGTCGTGACGCTATTGATTCGGCTGGCGGCTATTCGTTGGCATCTTAAGCTACCGACGTTTGCGCTGGATGAGAATGGGCGTTGAAGAGAGAAGATGTGCCGGATAGTTTATCCGGCACATGAACAACAGATTAGATACTAAAGGAAGAACCGCAACCGCAGGTGCTTTTCGCGTTCGGGTTGGTCACGATGAAACGAGAACCTTCCAGACCTTCGGTATAATCAACGGAACCGCCGACCAGATATTGCAGGCTCATCGGATCAACCACCAGGCCAACGCCCTGTTTTTCGATGGTCATATCGCCTTCGTTCACCTGATCATCAAAGGTGAAACCATACTGGAAGCCGCTGCAACCGCCACCGGTGATATACACGCGTAATTTCAGATTCGGGTTATCTTCGTCAGCGATCAGGCTTTTAACTTTGTTGGCTGCTGCGTCGGTAAACTCCAGCGGCAGTGCTACGTCATCACTCATATTTTGCTCCAAACGACATCGGCAATTGGGCAAATTCTAACCCAATAATAATCGCCATTATCTAATACCCTGGTATTTCGTTCAAGTATTCTCGCTGGCTGATGCGGCCTTGCTTCGCGCCAGTTGCTCAGCTTCCTGTTTTGCCAGCGTGCGCGCAAGAATCGCCGAGTATAGCGGTTTCCCGCCGGTAAATTGCGCTAATAGTGTTGCGCCAAGACCGGTAATAATCATTGGCAAAATGAGCTGGTAGTTATCGGTCATCTCCAGAACCAGAATGATCCCCGTTAACGGCGCGCGAATAGATGCCGCCAGTAATGCCCCCATTCCGGCAATAGCAAACGTCCCCGCCTCAAGGTGATATTGCGGAAACAGCTCAACGGCAACCATTCCGAAAGCGGTTCCCAGCACAGTACCCAGCGCCAGCATCGGGGCAAAAATACCGCCCGGCGCGCCGGAAGAGAAGCAGAGTAAGGTGGTAATGACCCGCGCGACGAAGATAAACACCAGCATTCCCATGCTGAAATTCCCCGCGGTAGCGATAGGAATCAGGTTAAAACCGCCGCCCGACGTTGCTGGTGCCACAAACCCCAGCAATCCACACAGACCGCCAATCGCACCGCCCATTAGCACCCATTTGGTAATATTGCCGCCGTGCACACGGTGCAGCAAATCCTGCATCCCCAGCACCCATTTATTAAAAATAGGGCCGAAAATGCCAAAAATAATACCGAGGATCAGATAAAGCCACAGCGTATTAAGCGGCGCATCAGAAAGTTTACCGACGTCAATCAACGCAACTTCATGATTAAAAATCCGGTACATAATGGTCGACATAATGACACCAATAAATACCGCTTTAATCGAAATTAACGTATAGCGAAACTGCGGACGCATCTCTTCGATAATAAACAAAATACCCGCCAGCGGCGCGTTAAAGGCCGCAGCCAGCCCCGCAGCAGCACCGGTTGCCAGCAGCGTATGGCGAGCTTCGTCACCTTTCAGGCGGAAAATATCAAGCACCATACGGCCAATGTTACCGCCGATCTGCACGGTTGGCCCTTCGCGCCCCAACACCATGCCTCCGCCGAGTGTCCCCAGCCCGCCAAAGAACTTCACCGGCAATACACGCCACCAGCGAACGGGACGTTGATCTTCCAGCGCCCCTTCAATTTCCGGGATCCCCGAACCACCTGCTTCCGGCGCGTATTTGCGCACCAAAAAGTAGCCAAACATCGCCAGCACCGCCGAACAGAGAAAAGCGACGGTTAACAGAAGCGGATAATTATCAGCAGTATGTACCAGCGCCCCCATACGTTGGTTCTGCAACCAGGCGACACCTTTGTCAAAAGCAACCGCTGCCAGCCCAACAAGCGTGCCGACGACTGCCGCCATAAACAAAATGGCTAACGGGGTTTTATCGCGCTCAAGAAGTTGGCGAATCAGTTGTCTGCGTCGCAGGCGCGCGGCCTGCGGTGTTTCTAAAGAGGGAGTATCAGTTTTCATCCAATGATCACTTATTGGTCATACAAATAAGATGACGGCATTTTACTCGCACGTTCCATGAAAATCCTTTGCAAAGCGTAATGTTTCAAATGCACAAAACTTTTATACTCTAAGAAATCAGGATTGCACCAGTACAAGCAGCCTGATGTTTGACGAGTATTTAACTTGTTATGAATAACATAGAATAGCAGCCATTCACTTTTTCTACGAATCAGGAACCCTCCATGAGTAAGTCTGAAAATCTTTACAGCGCAGCGCGCGAGCTGATCCCTGGCGGTGTGAACTCCCCTGTTCGCGCCTTTACTGGCGTGGGCGGCACTCCACTGTTTATCGAAAAAGCGGACGGCGCTTATCTGTACGATGTTGATGGCAAAGCCTATATCGATTATGTCGGTTCCTGGGGGCCGATGGTGCTGGGCCATAACCATCCGGCAATCCGCAATGCCGTGATTGAAGCCGCCGAGCGTGGTTTAAGCTTTGGTGCACCAACCGAAATGGAAGTGAAAATGGCGCAACTGGTGACCGAACTGGTCCCGACCATGGATATGGTGCGCATGGTGAACTCCGGCACTGAAGCGACCATGAGCGCCATCCGCCTGGCCCGTGGTTTTACCGGTCGCGACAAAATTATTAAATTTGAAGGGTGTTACCATGGTCACGCTGACTGCCTGCTGGTGAAAGCCGGTTCTGGCGCACTCACGTTAGGCCAGCCAAACTCGCCGGGCGTTCCGGCAGATTTCGCCAAACATACCTTAACCTGTACTTATAATGATCTGGCTTCTGTACGCGCCGCATTTGAGCAATACCCGCAAGAGATTGCCTGTATTATCGTCGAGCCGGTGGCAGGCAATATGAACTGTGTTCCGCCGCTGCCAGAGTTCCTGCCAGGTCTGCGCGCGCTGTGCGACGAATTTGGCGCGTTGCTGATCATCGATGAAGTGATGACCGGTTTCCGCGTAGCGCTAGCTGGCGCACAGGATTATTACGGCGTAGTGCCAGATTTAACCTGCCTCGGCAAAATCATCGGCGGTGGAATGCCGGTAGGCGCATTCGGTGGTCGTCGTGATGTAATGGATGCGCTGGCCCCGACGGGTCCGGTCTATCAGGCGGGTACGCTTTCCGGTAACCCGATTGCGATGGCAGCGGGTTTCGCCTGTCTGAATGAAGTCGCGCAGCCGGGCGTTCACGAAACGCTGGATGAGCTGACAACACGTCTGGCAGAAGGTCTGCTGGAAGCGGCAGAAGAAGCCGGAATTCCGCTGGTCGTTAACCACGTTGGCGGCATGTTCGGTATTTTCTTTACCGACGCCGAGTCCGTGACGTGCTATCAGGATGTGATGGCCTGTGACGTGGAACGCTTTAAGCGTTTCTTCCATATGATGCTGGACGAAGGTGTTTACCTGGCACCGTCAGCGTTTGAAGCGGGCTTTATGTCCGTGGCGCACAGCATGGAAGATATCAATAACACCATCGATGCTGCACGTCGGGTGTTTGCGAAGTTGTGATCCAGCATGGTTTGTCGGATGCGGCGTGAACGCCTTATCCGACCTACGATTCGGGGCCGTTTGTAGGCCCGATAAGACGCGCCAGCGTCGCATCGGGCATCCGTTGTCGCGTAAACGCTTTATCCGTCCAGGCGTACAGGGCCGTTATATGGAAAAATTAACGGCTCTGCTTTCTCAGCAAATAGATAAAATATGGCGCGCCGATAAAGGTCGACAGCAGCCCCGCCGGGATCTGGAACGGAAACAGCACCATCCGCCCACACCAGTCAGCGAACACCAGCAGTAAACCACCCACCAGCGCCGAAATTACGATGTGTGGCATCGTCCGTCGAAAACCCATCATCCGCGCAATATGCGGTGCCATTAAACCAACAAAACTCAACGGTCCAATAGTCATCGTCGCGGTCGCCGTCAGGCAAGCCGCTAACAGCAGCAGCGCAATTCGCGTCGGCGTCAGCGCCATTCCTACGGCTCGGGCGGTATCACCACCCAGCGGTAAAATGGTCAGCCAGCGGCGGCACAGCGGGGTAATCGCCAGCAAAATCACCATCACAATTCCGGTGCGCCAGACCTGCGCATCGGTCGCGTTGTAGGTCGAACCGGAAATCCAGGTCAGCACTTGCGCCATTCGCGGGTCACCACTTGCCTGCAACATCATCAAAAGCATGGTGAACGCGGTGCTTAACGCCATCCCCGCCAGTAACATACGGTGTGGGGAAAATCCACCGCGGCCGGCGGCGATCATAATGATCAACAGCGTCACCGCCGCGCCGAGACTGCCTGCAGGTAACAGCCAGCCAAAGGCATTACCCGGCACCAGAAACAGCATCAACACCACGCCAAACGCCGCGCCGGAGCTAATCCCCAGCACTTCCGGGCTTGCCATCGGGTTTCCGGTCAGTCGCTGAATAATACAGCCCGCCACCGCCAGCATGACGCCCGCAAACAGCGCCGCCATAATTCGCGGCCAGCGCCAGGGCATTAAATCCTCGAGCAACGCCCCGCTCGCCCACGTCCAGCCGTGCGCATCACGACCAAACGACAGCGCCACCACCACAGCCATCAACAGCAGCACGCCGCCCGCGAGGGCAAACGCCAGCACATGTTGGCGTTCAGCCGCGACACGATCGTTGACCTTCATATCCGGCGCGCTAATGCTGCGTAAACGCGGCAACAGCCACAGTAGCAGCGGCGCACCGATCAACGCAGTGACCGAACCGGTGGAAACTTCCATCCACACGCGAGTCAGCCAGAGGATGATTTGATCAGAAAGCCACAGAATTAACGCACCAATCAGCGACGCCAGCATCAACCGTGGCAACAAACGCCGCGCCCCCAGCATTTTTGCCAGCAGTGGCGCGAACAACCCGATAAAGCCGATAATCCCCACTGCGTTCACCAGCAGCGCACTGATGACTATCGCCAGCGACAGCGCCGCCAGACGCGCGAGCGACAAGGCCAGCCCGAGATTGCGCGCCACGCCATCATCAAGCCCCATCAGGGTTAACGGACGAAGTAGCAGTAACGTCAGCATCACGCCGCCCAGCAACTGCGGCCATAAACGCTCAACACCGCCCCAGTCGGTTTGCGTCAGCGTTCCAGTGCTCCACAGAAACATGCTTTGCAACTGGTCATGATGGAAGATAACCAGTAACTGATTGATTGCCCCACAATAAAGGCTCACTACCAGCCCCGCGAGAATCAGCGTAACCGGCGAAAGCCGTTTCCCCCACGCGACGCCAAAGACAATTAAGCCAACAACGCAAGCCCCTGCCAGCGCAGCAAACTGGCTCGCCATAGCACCGGGGATCACCCAGAGCGTGGTGACGGTAATCCCCAGTTGCGCGCCTGTAGCAACGCCCAACGTCGTCGGTTCCGCCAGCGGGTTACGCAGCACTTGCTGAAACAGCACGCCCACCAGCCCCAGGCCCGCGCCCACCAGTAGAGAAATCGCCAGACGTGGTAACAAGCTGTAGTGAAAAATCATCTGCTCGATGACGTTAATATCCGGCGACCAGGCGGCCTGCGCCCACTGGCTACGCGGCAGCGCCTGCGAGAAGTTCATCCAGGTCAGCGCCGTAGCGGCAATCACCAGCAACGCCAGCAATAACGCCGGAAAAAGCGCAATTCGTTTACTCACGCTTTACCTCCGATGGCGTTATCCAGAACGCGCACAAAGTGCATTGCCGAGAGCGTCGCACCATAAAACCAGACTGCGGGTACGCGCTGAAAGCGTCCGGCGCGGACAAACGGCATGGCCTGCCACAGCGGGGTTGCCATTAGCGCGTCCATGTCTTTGCTGTTGTCGTGATCAAAACAGAGCACATCAACATCTTTATACGCCGCCAGACGATCGATGCTGACGGCGGTACTGCCCCAGAAGTTGGTTTCCCCTTGCCAGGCATTTGGGATGCCGTACTCATCAAGAATTTCCTGAAACAAGCTGTTTGGACCGAAAACCAGCATATGGCGCGGATCGATAAGCGTCGTCAGCAATAACGGGCGTTCACCACGCTTCACAAAGCGGGGTTTCATGCTGCGGATAAAGTCTTCATAGTGCGCTAAATGCGTTTCTGCTGCGCTTTGCAGGTTAAGTAAATCTGCCATTTCCGTCAGTGACTTACGCGCCATCGCCAGCGGCTGTTTGCCATCGCTGAAGTTAAATCCACGCCCCGGCGCAATACGAGCCAGCATTTCTGGTGAAGGGCCATATCCTGCCGACCAGACCATAAACGATGGTTTCATTTCGGTCAGCAGTTCAAGGTTAGGTTCTGTGCGCAAACCGACGTCGATCACTGAGTCCGGCAATGGTGGTTCGCTGACCCACAGGCGATAGTTGATGGTATCCGCCACGCCGTAAGGCACGATGCCGAGCGCCAGCAGTAATTCCACCGGCAACCACTCCAGCGCCACAATACGATTGGGATCAATAGCCGCCGCGTGGGCGGTATTCATCTGCCATAACAACGGAGAAAGCGCCATCGCCGTTAACAGTCGACGGCGCGAAATAAGAGGTAAGCCGCTCATCAATAAACAAAACTCACAGGTGCAGCACCCGCCGGATGCGGCAAAATACCCATCGGGATGCCATAAATCATTTCGAGGGTTTCGCCGCGCATAATTTCCGCAGGCGTTCCCTGAGCAATCATTTCACCGCCGCGCAGGGCGACCAGATAATCACAGTAGCGTGCCGCCATATTGATATCGTGCAACACGGCAATGACCGTCAGGCCACGCTCCTGACTTAAACGGTGCACCAGCGACAGCACATCAACCTGGTGGGCGATATCCAGCGCCGAGGTCGGTTCGTCGAGCAACAGACAACGGCTATCCTGCGCCACCAGCATGGCGATCCACGCCCGCTGACGTTCGCCGCCAGAGAGACTATCGACCAGCCGATGCGCCAGCGGTTTTAAGCCAACCAGCGAGATAGCTTCCTCGACTTTTTCGCGATCTGCCGCCCCAAAGCGCCCCAGCGCGCCATGCCACGGGTAACGACCAATCGCCACCAGTTCACGCACGGTCATCCCTTCTGCCGGAGGAAGCTGCTGCGGCAAATAAGCCACTTTGCGGGCAAACGCTTTGCTGCTCCAGCTTTCCAGCGGTTGGGCATCAAGAAGAATCTCCCCTTCCGACGGCGGCTGATGACGGCCAAGCATTTTGAGCAGAGTGGATTTACCAGAACCGTTGTGACCAATCAGACCGGTCACTTTCCCGGCAGGAAAGGTTAACGACAGCGGATGCAAAAGCGTGCGCCCGGGCACACGAAAGGAGATATTACGCAGTGCAAAAGTGGTATCGGAATGATTCGTGTATTCCTGCATAACAGCCAACTTGTGAAATGGGCACGGAAATCCGTGCCCCAAAAGAGAAATTAGAAACGGAAGGTTGCGGTTGCAACGACCTGACGTTCTGCGCCCCAGAAGCAGCCATAAGTGTTAAAGCAGCTGGCGACGTATTCACGATCGAACAGGTTGTTAACATGCAGCGCCACGTTGGAGCCAGCCATGCCGACTCGCGCCAAATCATAACGTACTAACGCATCCACGACCGTATAACTTCCCACTTTAAAGGAGTTAGCCGGATCACCATAACTGGAGCCAGTATAACGACCACCGGTGCCCAGCGTCAGACCTGAAAGCGGACCGTCAAAGAAGGTGTAGTCAGCCCACAACGAAGCCATGTGTTTTGGCACCTGTGCAGGCGTATTGCCTTTATAGGTAGTATCGGTGGTGTATTCCGCATCGGTGTAAGTATAAGAACCGACTACGTTAACACTCGCCGACAGCGCCGCTTTCGCTTCGATTTCTACGCCACGAGCGCGGATCTCGCCACCTTCAACCGAGAAGAAGGAACCCTCAGGGTCCGCCATCAGGTTGTTTGTTTTAGTGAGATTATACACGGCACCAGTAACTACAATCGGACGATCTTCCGGTACATATTTCACGCCGACTTCATACTGCTTACCTTTAGACGGTGCGAAAATATTACCATCCTTCCCAACTTGCGAAGAAGGTTCAAACGATTCGCTATAGCTGAAGTAAGGTGTTACACCATTATCAAACAGGTAGTTAACACCACCACGCCAGGTAAACTGTTTGTCATCACGTTTATCGGTCGTCCCGGCAACGCGGTTAAGAGATTCTTGATCTGCCCAGTCATAACGACCGCCCAGGGTGACCAGCACTTTATCCCACTGCGCCTGATCCTGAACATAAACGCCCGTTTGTTTCTGCTTATTCAGAATGCGGTAAGGGCCGGAGTTTGCCGGATCTTTGGCATTGAAGTCGAAATCGGTATTCACCGGATTGTACAGATTGAGCAGTGGCACAGAGTCGTCGTAACCAAACCAGGCGTTGATGTCATTACGCATACGCATAAAGTCGACACCGGTCAGCAGGGTGTGGTCGATATCGCCAGTGGCAAACTTGCTCTGCAACTGGGTATCAACGGAGAAGTTTTGCAGCTTCTCATCATCAACGACGTATTTACGTGCCAGATAATGGCCTTTATCCGCTGGCGCTAATGCCGCACACTGTTTGCTGTAAGCATTCGCCGGATCGGAGCAGACGCCGTAACCATAAACGCTGTTTTGCGAGGTTTTGTTTTCAGCAAAGCGCAGGTTCTGACGCACAGTAAAGGTGTCGTTAAATTCGTGATCGAAGCTGTAGCCGACCATCTTCTCATTACGAGAATAGGTGTTGTTCTTCGCCCCTTCATTAAAGTCTGTCGGCAGACGCTTACCGTTCGGCAGCGGCTCAACGGTTCCCTCTTTCGGCAACCAGCCGTAATAACCGGTTTCCGGCTCGTTCTGGAAGTAAGAAAGGAAGGTGAAATTGGTTTTATCATCCGGACGCCAGGTGAACGCCGGTGCAATAGCATAACGCTGCTCTTCTGACCCTTTCTGCTGGGCATTGGCAGAACGCGCAAGACCGGTCAGGCGATAAGAGTAAACGCCGTCATCATCCAGCGCATCGCTAAAGTCAAAACCAGTCTGGAACAGGCTGTCAGTACCGGCTTTAAACTGAACTTCTTTGAGCGGTTCGGTGGTCGGACGCTTGCTGACCATATTCAACAGACCGCCAGGACTGCTTTTACCGTAAAGCACGGAAACCGGGCCACGCATAATTTCAGCGCGTTCCAGCATATACGGATCAATGACCGCATCGTTATAGAAGTTGCCCTGCAACTTCAGGCCATTCAGATAGTTATTCTGGCTTTGGCCTTCTGCCGCAAAACCGCGAATGATCAGGTGGTCATAGGTGTTGGATGCGCCACGCGTACCAACAGAGACACCCGGCGTGTAGCTAAGCGCTTCTTTTACCGACTTCGGCTGATGCAGCGCCATCTCTTCGGCGGTCACAACAGAAATAGACTGTGGCACTTTTTGAATCGGCGTATCGGTTTTAGTGCCGGTAGCTGACTGTCGCGCCGCAATAGTTGCAGCAGGCCCCCATGCGCTTTCTTGCGGCGCAGGTGCAGCGGTAACGGTGATAGTGTCTTCTTTCGGTTCAACCGCTGCCTGTGCATAAACAGACATGCCGCTAACCGCTGTGGCTACTACAACTGCGATTTTACGCAGTGAGTGTTTTGGCTGAGCAGTTTTGGAACGCGCCATTGGTATATCTCTGATGTAAAGTGAATGATAACGTAAACGAGAATGATTATTATAAAGATAAGATAATATTCGAAACGCTGGCGGGTTCGCAAGCGGTACGCAATCTGAGCGTTCCTGAAGGGTTAATAAACAACCAGATGAAAAGAAAGGGTTAATACTTTGGGTGGGATGTTATTTTACCGGATGGCAACTCGCCATCCGGTATTTCACGCTTAGACGTTAATTACTACCAAACATATCTTTAATCCAACCGGCTACACCGTCGCTGTCTTTCTGCTCTTGCTGAGCAGGTTGCTGTTGCGGCTGTTGCTGCGGCTGAGAAGACTGATCAAACGGATTGCTTGACGGCTGCTGCTGCATCTCACTCTGCTGGCACAGCGATTGCGGATCGCTGGTCCAGACCGGCAAGACACGCATGCCACCGCTGCAAACAAAGTTGCCGTCGTAGTCCACGCCCATATCTGCAATATCTTCTGGCGGAACAAGATTCAGCGGTGTTGGCGTCTGGTTAGCCAGATAACGCTGATAAATCGACATTGCCCCGCTGGCTCCATACAGTTTGGTCGGCTGGTTGTTATCACGGCCTACCCAGGTGATGGTCACCGTGCTGCCGTCAATGCCCGCAAACCAGGTATCTACGTTATTGTTAGTAGTCCCTGTTTTCCCTGCCAGATGCAGGTTCGGGTATTTCGCCCCAAGCTGACGACCCGTACCGCGTTGTACAACCTGCTGCATGGTCCATAGTGTCAGATACGCCGCCTGCGCCGGAACAGCGCGTTCCGCCTGCGGGAAGCTCTGATACAGCACTTTGCCATCTTCCGCGATTACCGAACGCAGCGCAGAAAGCGGTGCACGGTTACCACCGCTGGCGATGGTCTGGAATGCCTGCGCCACTTCGATTGGCGTTAAGTTCAACGCCCCCAGCAGCATCGCCGGAACCGGATGCAGCTGATCTTTCGGCACGCCCAGTTTGATCCAGGTCTCCGTAACCGCAGGCAGCCCCAGTGCCATCCCCAGATTTACCGTCGGCACGTTCATCGAACGGGTCAACGCATCCACCAGCATCACTCTGCCACTTTCGCTATAACGACGATCATCGTTCTGCGGTGACCAGACCTGGCCATTCGGCTGACGCAGCGCGATTGGCGCATCCGCAATCCACGTGTTCAGGCGATAGATTTTCGGCTGGCTTAAGGCAGTCAGATAAGTCGCTGGTTTTGCAAGGGAACCAATCGAACGACGCGCCTGCATCGCACGGTTGTAGCCCGCAAACTGCGGCTCAGAACCTCCGACCATCGCACGAACTTCACCACTAAAGCGGTCGACGACCACAATCGCGGTTTCCAGATCGCTCAGCTTACGCTGTTTCTTCAGTGCCGGAATGCCTTCCACGGCGGCTTTTTCTGCCGCGTCCTGGGCCACCGAGTCAAAGGTAGTGAAGATCTTCACGCCGGACAGATCTTTTACCTTATCGCCTAATTTCGCCTGCAACTCCTGACGCACCAGTTGCATAAAGGCTGGCTGTGGAGAGATTACCCCACCGCGCGGCTGTACGCCCAGAGGACGCGCGCTGAGCATTTCATACAGTTCACCATCGATAATCTGCTGTTGTTGTAGCAAACGCAGCACCAGATTACGTCGCTCCAGCGCCAGTTTCGGGTTACGCCACGGGTTGTAGATGGACGCCCCTTTCACCATGCCAACTAACAGCGCCTGCTGGTCAAGGCTCAACTCTTCTACCGGGCGACCAAAGTAGTACAGGCTCGCCAGCGGGAAGCCACGAATTTCGTTGTCGCCGCTCTGACCGAGATACACCTCATTCATATACAGCTCAAGAATGCGATCTTTGCTGTAACGCGCATCCATGATCAACGCCATATAGGCTTCGTTCGCTTTACGCCAGTAAGAGCGCTCGCTGGAGAGGAACAGGTTTTTCACCAGCTGTTGCGTCAGCGTACTCGCACCCTGCACCGTGCGACCTGCGGTCAGGTTTGCCAGCACCGCACGTCCGATGGAGTAGAGGCTGATGCCGTCATGCTCGTAAAAATGACGGTCTTCTGTCGCCAGCAAAGTATCCACCAGCAAATCAGGGAAACCACTGCGCGGCACAAACAGACGTTGTTCACCGTTTGGCGAGGAGATCATGGTGATCAGGCGCGGATCAAGACGGAAGAAGCCGAACTGACGGTTGTTCTCCATATTGACGATGGTCGCCAGATGATCGCCATCAAAGGTCAAACGCGCACGCACCTGCCCTTCTTTGCTGTCCGGGAAATCAAACGGACGGCGGATCATCTCAATGCTGTTAGCCTGCACGGTAAATTCGCCAGGACGGGTCATTTTCGACACCTGACGATACTGGGTCGCCTCCAGCAGCTTCACCATCTCGTTCTTGCTGATGGTCATGTCTGGCTCAAGATTGACCATTCGGCCATAAACTGCCGCAGGCAGTTGCCAGACCTTGCCATCAATACGGCTACGAATTTTTTGATCGAGATAAACGCCGTAAATGGCGATCAGCACGGCAAAAACGATAGCCAGTTTTAGCAGTAGCCATAGCCAGCCGCGTTTGCCACGAGGCTTACGCCCTTTGCCTTTGCCCTTACCTTTGCGCGGCATCGGTTCTTCATCCTCATAGTCATCATAATCGTCGTAATCATCGTCATCTTCGTAACGACGACGGCTTACCTTTTGTTTGACCGGACGCGTCGGTTTCCCTTTGCGTCCAATTGGCTCGCGGTCATTCCCGGCCATGCTTTTTCTCCGCAATATTCAGGCGCAAAAGCCCGATTTTCTGTTCTTCTGTTACAAGACAGAAGAAGATATCTCTCAAAATTTGTGCTCGATCGGTCCCCTCTCCCTTGAGGGAGAGGGTTAGGGTGAGGGTGAACGTGCGCGCTGATGCCCTCACCCCGGCCCTCTCCCACAGGGAGAGGGAGAAAACCAACCTTACGAATACTTTTTCGTCCGTCGCGTCGGTGCAGTGTTTGCCGGGTCGTCCGGCCAGACATGTTTGGGATAACGCCCTTTCATCTCTTTTTGCACCTCACGGTACGCTCCTTTCCAGAAGGCGCTCAAATCTCGTGTGATTTGTAATGGCCTTTGGGCAGGGGAAAGCAACTCCAGCACCAGCGGCACGCGCCCCTGGGCGATCGTCGGATTGGTGGCCTCACCAAACATCTCCTGCATTCTCACCGCCAGCGCGGGCGGGTTATCTTCATGATAACGAATGGCGATCCGGCTTCCCGTCGGCACAGTGTAATGCGCAGGCAATTCACTATCCAGACGTTGCTGCATTCCCCAATCAAGTAATCCGCGTAGTGCCTGATAAATGTCGAGTGATTTCAGGCCGCGTAGTGAATGCACGCCGGTCATATGTGGCAGCAGCCACGTTTCCAGCGTCGCCAACAAACTTTCATTATCAACCGCAGGCCAGTCATATTCCGGCAACCACTTTGCGGCGCATAACAAACGCAAGCGTAGCTGTTCCGCTTCCGCCGTCCAGTTGAGCACGCTTAAACCTTTATCACGGATGCCATTAAGCATCGCCTGATGCAACTCGTCTTCTGACGGTTTCGCCAACGGCTGCACTTTCACCGTCAACTGACCGATTTGCAGCCGACGCCAGGCTTTCAGCGTACCTTGCGCGTCATCCCATTCCACGGTGTCAGATTGCTGCACCAGCTGCGGACAGCGTCGCACTAATTCATCAATATCGACCGGTAGCGCCAGTAAAATCCGCGCATCCGGCGAGGCGCTGCCCTGCAATAATAACGGTGCGATCAACCATTCGTGGCGGCTTAGCGCGTCGTCGGCATCGAGCATCGCTCCCATGCCGTTTGCCAGTTGATAGCGTCCATCTTGCCCACGGCGGCGAGCAATGCGATCGGCAAACGCCCCGGCAAGTAGCGGCGCGATAAGCGAACTGTCTGCCTCACCGCCGCGTACGTTTAAGCGTTTTAACAGTTGCTGACTACGTTGCTGCCAGGCTGGTTGATTGCGCGAAAACGCCACGCCCAGGTCACTATTGCCCATCCGTGGCGGCTCTTCGAGAATGGCGGCAATTTTTGCCGCGGTAGCAGCTTCGTCGTCGTTCTTCGCGCTAACCAGCATTGCCGCTAAACGCGGATCGTTACCCAGCGCTGCCATTTTTTGCCCTTGCGCACTAAGCCGTTCACCGTCCAGCGCCCCCAGCATCCGTAACAGGCGTTTCGCGGCCAGTAGATTCACCGTTGGCGGTTGATCCAGCCAGCTCATCTGCGTCGGATCGCTGCATCCCCATTGCAGTAATTCCATCAGCAAACCGGAAAGATCGCTTTGTAATATTTCCGGTTCACTTTGCGCCGCGGCGCGTTCTGCTTGTTCCTTGGCGATTAAATGCAGGCAGATACCCGGCTCCAGACGCCCGGCGCGCCCGGCACGCTGCGTCATGGATGCCTGGCTAACGCGTTGAGTAATCAGCCGCGTAAGCCCCGTGCGCGGATCAAAGCGCGCCACACGCTCCTGGGCACAATCCACCACCAGACGAATACCTTCGATGGTTAAACTGGTTTCAGCAATATTGGTCGCCAGCACCACTTTGCGCATCCCTTGCGGTGCCGGGAGGATCGCTTTTCGCTGATCGTTCAGCGACAACGCGCCATACAGCGGGCAGAGCAACACATCACTGCCGATGCGCGAAGCCAGTTGTTCCTGCACACGCTGAATTTCTCCGACGCCAGTTAAAAATAACAGTAATGATCCACTTTCCTGACGCAGCATTTCGGCGGTGGCAACCGCGACGGCTTCGTCAAAACGCTGATGCGCGGGCAGCGGTAAATAACGGCGTTCAACCGGAAACGAGCGCCCTTCTGAGATGACGACGGGCGCTTCTGGCAGCATTTGCTGCAAGCGGTCGTTGTCCAGCGTAGCCGACATAATCAGCAGTTTAAGGTCATCACGCAGACCTTGTTGCACATCGAGTAACAGCGCCAACGCCAAATCCGCCTGCAAGCTGCGCTCATGAAATTCATCAAGGATCACCAGTCCAACACCGCTCAGTTCCGGGTCACGCTGGATCATCCGCGTCAGCACGCCTTCGGTAACTACTTCCAGGCGGGTATTCGGCCCGACGCAGTTTTGCGCACGCATCCGGTAGCCAACGGTATCGCCTGGCTTTTCGTTAAGCAGCTCCGCCAGCCGTTGCGCGACGTTACGCGCCGCCAGACGACGCGGCTCCAGCAGGATAATTTTTCCGTTAATGCCGGGATGCGCCAGCAATTGCAGCGGCAGCCAGGTTGATTTCCCGGCCCCGGTCGGCGCACTTAATAATACCTGCGGCGCACAATCGAGAGCGGTAAGTAATTCAGGTAAGACGGCAGCAACGGGCAACGACGACACAAAACGCTCCAGAGGGTTAACATTCTTCGCGCCACATTGTAGCATCGCGGTAATTCATAACCGAGTGCCTCACATGTCTGAACCGCAACGTCTGTTCTTTGCTATCGACTTACCTGCAGAAATCCGCGAACAGATTATCCACTGGCGCGCCACACACTTCCCACCTGAGGCGGGACGTCCGGTCGCCGCCGATAATTTGCATCTGACTCTGGCATTTTTAGGCGACGTGAGCGCCGAGAAAGAGAAGGCGCTTTCTCTTTTAGCCGGACGGATTCGTCAATCTGGTTTCACACTCACGCTTGATGACGCCGGACAATGGCTGCGTTCGCGTGTGGTGTGGTTAGGGATGCGTCAGCCTCCACGCGGCTTAATCCAGCTGGCGAATATGCTCCGTTCACAGGCTGCCCGCAGCGGTTGTTTTCAAAGCAATCGTCCGTTTCATCCACATATTACCTTATTGCGCGACGCCAGCGAGGCGGTGACAATCCCGCCGCCAGGTTTTAACTGGTCATATGCGGTGACGGAGTTCACCCTTTACGCCTCCTCGTTTGCCCGTGGACGCACACGCTACACGCCGCTAAAACGCTGGGCGCTAACGCAATAACAAGGATTGTCGCAATGGAATTTTCTCCCCCTCTACAGCGCGCGACGCTAATTCAGCGTTACAAACGTTTTTTAGCCGATGTGATCACACCCGATGGTCGCGAATTAACGCTACACTGCCCGAATACGGGTGCGATGACCGGTTGTGCAACGCCTGGCGATACCGTCTGGTATTCGACTTCAGACAACACCAAACGGAAATACCCACACACCTGGGAATTAACTCAAAGCCAGAGCGGCGCATTTATTTGCGTCAACACGCTTTGGGCTAACAGGTTGACGAAAGAGGCTATCCTTAATGAATCAATTTCAGAACTGTCAGGCTATAGCTCGCTGAAAAGCGAAGTAAAATACGGCGCAGAACGCAGCCGTATTGACTTTATGTTGCAGGCGGATTCGCGTCCAGACTGCTATATTGAAGTGAAATCGGTTACGTTAGCGGAGAACGAACAGGGATATTTTCCCGATGCGGTCACTGAACGAGGTCAGAAACACCTTCGGGAGTTGATGAGCGTAGCGGCTGAAGGCCAGCGTGCGGTTATCTTTTTCGCCGTGCTGCATTCAGCCATTACACGGTTTTCACCCGCGCGCCACATCGATGAGAAATACGCGCAACTATTGTCAGAAGCTCAACAGAGGGGGGTAGAAATTCTGGCTTACAAAGCGGAAATTTCTGCTGAAGGCATGGCTCTTAAAAAATCACTGCCGGTTACATTGTAGTAAAGTAAGTAACTGGTTAATTTACATTCTGGTCGCGTGCGCAAATACGCTTTTCCTCACACAGTTGTCAAGTGTTACGTTTAGATAATTGCTATCCGGAAAAGCATCTGCTATTTATAGCGGCCTCATTTTTCCCCCGAACATGGGGATCGATAGTGCGTGTTAAGGAGAAGCAACATGCAAGAAGGGCAAAACCGTAAAACATCGTCCCTGAGTATTCTCGCCATCGCTGGGGTGGAACCATATCAGGAGAAGCCGGGCGAAGAGTATATGAATGAAGCCCAGCTGGCGCACTTCCGTCGTATTCTGGAAGCATGGCGTAATCAACTCAGGGATGAAGTCGATCGCACCGTTACACATATGCAGGATGAAGCAGCCAACTTCCCGGACCCGGTAGACCGTGCAGCCCAGGAAGAAGAGTTCAGCCTCGAACTGCGTAACCGCGATCGCGAGCGTAAGCTGATCAAAAAGATCGAGAAGACGCTGAAAAAAGTGGAAGACGAAGATTTCGGCTACTGCGAATCCTGCGGTGTTGAAATTGGTATTCGCCGTCTGGAAGCGCGCCCGACAGCCGATCTGTGCATCGACTGCAAAACGCTGGCTGAAATTCGCGAAAAACAGATGGCTGGCTAATTACAGCCGTTCCATCACGTTTACCACAGGCGGGAAATGCTCCCGCCTTATTTTTTGTTCAAAGAGATGACAGACACACACTATATTGGCCGCTTCGCCCCCTCTCCTTCCGGCGAGCTTCATTTTGGTTCTCTGATTGCTGCGCTTGGCAGCTATTTGCAGGCTCGCGCCCGGCAAGGTCGCTGGCTGGTACGTATAGAAGATATCGACCCGCCTCGTGAAGTTCCCGGTGCCGCAGAAACTATCCTGCGCCAGCTGGAACATTACGGTCTGCACTGGGACGGCGATGTTCTCTGGCAATCGCAACGTCACGACGCCTATCGTGAAGCACTCGCCTGGTTACATGAGCAAGGGCTAAGTTATTACTGCACCTGCACGCGTGCGCGTATTCAAAGCATTGGCGGTATTTACGACGGTCATTGCCGGGTGTTGCATCATGGACCAGACAACGCCGCAGTGCGTATCCGCCAGCAGCATCCGGTCACGCAATTTACTGACCAGCTGCGCGGCATTATTCACGCCGACGAAAAACTGGCACGGGAAGATTTTATTATTCATCGCCGTGATGGTTTGTTTGCCTATAACCTGGCGGTGGTGGTGGATGATCACTTCCAGGGCGTGAGCGAAATTGTCCGCGGGGCAGATTTGATCGAACCGACAGTGCGGCAAATCTCGCTGTACCAGCTTTTTGGCTGGAAAGTGCCAGATTACATTCATCTGCCGCTGGCGCTTAATCCACAAGGCGCTAAACTTTCCAAGCAGAATCATGCGCCTGCGTTGCCGAAAAGCGATCCACGCCCGGTACTAATCGCGGCACTTCAATTTCTGGGTCAGCAGGCAGAAGCACACTGGCAGGATTTCAGCGTCGAGCAAATCCTCCAGTCAGCCGTCAAAAACTGGCGGCTTACCGCCGTGCCTGAGTCAGCAATTGTAAATTCAACATTCTCAAATGCGTCATGCTGAGCTATGATTAGCCGCTATTTTTTTGTCCTGAATGATGTTTGACACTACCGAGGTGTACTATTTTTACCCGAGTCGCTAATTTTTGCCGCAAGGTGCTAAGCCGCGAGGAAAGCGAGGCTGAACAGGCAGTCGCCCGTCCACAGGTGACGGTGATCCCGCGTGAGCAGCATGCTATTTCCCGCAAAGATATCAGTGAAAATGCCCTGAAGGTAATGTACAGGCTCAATAAAGCGGGATACGAAGCCTGGCTGGTTGGCGGCGGCGTGCGCGACCTGTTACTTGGCAAAAAGCCGAAAGACTTTGACGTAACCACTAACGCCACGCCTGAGCAGGTGCGCAAACTGTTCCGTAACTGCCGCCTTGTGGGTCGCCGTTTCCGTCTGGCTCATGTGATGTTTGGCCCGGAGATTATCGAAGTTGCGACCTTCCGTGGACACCACGAAGGTAACATCAGCGACCGCACGACCTCCCAACGCGGGCAAAACGGCATGTTGCTGCGCGACAACATTTTCGGCTCCATCGAAGAAGACGCCCAGCGCCGCGATTTCACTATCAACAGCCTGTATTACAGCGTAGCGGATTTTACCGTCCGTGATTACGTTGGCGGCATGAAGGATCTGAAGGACGGCGTTATCCGTCTGATTGGTAACCCGGAAACGCGCTACCGTGAAGATCCGGTACGTATGCTGCGCGCGGTACGTTTTGCCGCCAAATTGGGTATGCGCATCAGCCCGGAAACCGCAGAACCGATCCCTCGCCTCGCTACCCTGCTGAACGATATCCCACCGGCACGCCTGTTTGAAGAATCGCTTAAACTGCTACAAGCGGGCTACGGTTACGAAACCTATAAGCTGTTGTGTGAATATCATCTGTTCCAGCCGCTGTTCCCGACCATTACCCGCTACTTCACGGAAAATGGCGACAGCCCGATGGAGCGGATCATTGAACAGGTGCTGAAGAATACCGATACGCGTATCCATAACGATATGCGCGTGAACCCGGCGTTCCTGTTTGCCGCCATGTTCTGGTACCCACTGCTGGAGACGGCACAGAAGATCGCCCAGGAAAGCGGCCTGACCTATCACGACGCTTTCGCGCTGGCGATGAACGACGTGCTGGACGAAGCCTGCCGTTCACTGGCAATCCCGAAACGTCTGACGACGTTAACCCGCGATATCTGGCAGTTGCAGTTGCGTATGTCCCGTCGTCAGGGTAAACGCGCATGGAAACTGCTGGAGCATCCTAAGTTCCGTGCGGCTTATGACCTGTTGGCCTTGCGAGCTGAAGTTGAACGTAACGCTGAACTGCAGCGTCTGGTGAAATGGTGGGGTGAGTTCCAGGTTTCCGCGCCACCAGACCAAAAAGGGATGCTCAACGAGCTGGATGAAGAACCGTCACCGCGTCGTCGTACTCGTCGTCCACGCAAACGCGCACCACGTCGTGAGGGTACCGCATGACAGTGGCGTATATTGCCATAGGCAGCAATCTGGCCTCTCCGCTGGAGCAGGTCAATGCTGCCCTGAAAGCATTAGGCGATATCCCTGAAAGCCACATTCTTACCGTTTCTTCGTTTTACCGCACCCCACCGCTGGGGCCGCAAGATCAACCCGATTACTTAAACGCAGCCGTGGCGCTGGAAACCTCTCTTGCACCTGAAGAGCTACTCAATCACACACAGCGTATTGAATTGCAGCAAGGTCGCGTCCGCAAAGCTGAACGCTGGGGACCACGCACGCTGGATCTCGACATCATGCTGTTTGGTAATGAAGTGATAAATACTGAACGCCTGACCGTTCCGCACTACGATATGAAGAATCGTGGATTTATGCTGTGGCCGCTGTTTGAGATCGCGCCGGAGTTGGTGTTTCCTGATGGGGAGATGTTGCAAAATAGACTTACTATCCTGAATACTTCACAACCTGTAATCTGGTAATTTCAATTATTTATATTTGCAAGTCAGGTCAAAAGGTTATTGATGATAGAAGGTATACCGCCCTCTTTAAAATAAAATTATTTCTTATAATAATCATAATTTTGAATTTCCTCACTTTAAATATTCTAAAATCATTTTTTAAATTATCTAACTTGACACCCATAATCATAAATAAAACAAATAAATTCACTGATATTCACTAAAAAATAGACTATACACAAAAAAATCCATAAACCAAATAAATATATTCAGCCAAGTGATATTTATCAAATACTTACATAATAACCACATATTCAGTAATATACGCCAGCTATATTAACTAATAACTTTTTTGTAAGGACACATGTAATGAAAAAAACATTACTCGCCGCCGCACTGGTGATGGTTTCTGGTTCCGCTTTGGCTGTAGATGGTGGTCATATTGATTTTAACGGTCTGGTTCAGTCTGGTACTTGTAAAGTCGGCGTGGTAGACGCGGGTATGCACGGCATTACTACCGATGGCGTAGTAACACTGGATACCGCAAATGTTACTGATAACTTTGCGGAAGTTAACGCGACTGCAGTTGGTTTGTTGCCAAAAGAATTTATGATTTCTGTAAATTGTGAACCTGGTAAGACAGAAGCCTCTTTAACTATGGGTTCCGCAAGCTACGCAAACACTAGTGGTACTTTGAATAACAATATGAACATCACTGTAAATGGCATTCAGCCAGCAGAGAATGTGAATATTGCAGTTCATAACATGACCAACAAATCTGGCGCAGCTGAGATTAAACAGGTACACATGAACAACTCTGCAGAAAAACATCTGCTGACTTTGGATGCTAATGGCGACGGTCAATATGTGTTTAATGCCTCCTATGTAAAAGCACCGAACAGCCAGGATGTGACTTCTGGTCACGTTACCACTAACGCACTGTACACCATTACTTATAACTAATGGTGCAATAAGCATAAGGTTTGCCTGCGGGCAAACCTTATTTTTCCGTTTTCACATAATTACACAATAGCATGGAGTGCTTATGTTTCCCATTATAAAAAAAACCGTCAGCGCGTTATTTATTAGTACGTTGTTAACCAGTGCACCTGCATTCGCCGATATCATAATTTCCGGCACTCGTATCATATATAATGCAGATAAAAAAGATGTTAACGTCCGTCTGGAAAACAAAGGCAATCGGCCCTTGCTAATTCAAAACTGGTTGGATACAGGTGATGACAATGCGGATCCCAGCCAGATCAAAGTTCCGTTTACTTCTACGCCGCCTGTATCTCGCATTGAATCTAAACGTGGGCAAACGGTAAAGGTGATGTTTACTGGAACAACACAACTTCCTGCGGACCGGGAAAGTGTTTTCTGGTTTAACGTGCTGGAAGTCCCGCCCAAGCCGAAAGATGCCGAATCAGACAAAAACTTATTACAACTGGCTTTCCGTACCCGTATCAAACTTTTTTATCGCCCAAGTGGATTAAAAGGTGAACCCGCTGAAGCACCAGCCAAACTGACGTGGAAGTTAAATAATGCGCAGCTTCAGGTAAACAACCCAACCCCTTACTACGTTTCATTCAATGACGTCGCAATTGAAAGCGGCGGTAAGAGCTACAAAGTCGACTCCAGCATGGTTGCGCCTTTTGGTCAGGTTAGTTTTGCCGTGACAGATATAGCGAGCAGTGTGTCTTCAGGAAAAGTTATTTACAAAGCCATTAATGATTATGGTGGCAATATTGATGGCTCTACATCGCTTTAATCACTAAACGGATTAACTTTAAATCGCCAGGAACGCAACCTTGTATACGTTAACTCATCAGAAAAGCCGTCTACCAAAAACAACACTTCTGGCTGCATGTTGTGCTTTTTTTTATAGCAGTAACGGCGCGGCAACAGAAAGCGTGGAATATGACAGTTCCTTTTTGATGGGTACTGGGGCATCGAGCATCGATGTCAAACGTTATTCACAGGGTAACCCAACGCCTCCTGGCGTTTATAACGTCCGTGTGTTTATCAACCAACAATCCGTTGCCAGTTTAGAACTTCCTTTTGTTGATATAGGGGAAAACAGCGCCGCGGCCTGTATAACACTTAAGAATCTGGCACAACTGCATATTAAGCAGCCAGAATACCCAATTACACTGCTTGCCAGAGAAGGCGAAGAAGGCGATTGCCTGGACATCAAAAAATCGATCGAGCAAGCGGAAGTCAGCTATGACGGCAGTGAGCAGCATTTGGAAATCTCGGTTCCGCAGGCTTACGTCTATAAAACATATGGCGGTTATGTTGACCCCTCACTTTGGGAGTCGGGTATTAATGCCGCCATGCTTTCTTACTCATTAAACGCCTACCACTCCGACTCTAAAAATGGCAACCGGGACAGTATATACGGAGCCTTCAATACCGGTCTGAATTTAGGAGCCTGGCACCTGCGTGCGCGCGGCAACTATAACTGGTCACAAGATAACGGTAACAGTTTTGACTTTCAGGATCGTTACTTACAGCGTGACATCCCGGCAATACGCTCACAAGTGATCGTGGGTGATGCCTATACCACCGGTGAAACCTTCGACTCAGTCAATGTACGTGGTATGCGTCTTTATAGTGATAGCCGTATGCTACCATCCGCACTGGCCAGCTATGCGCCAATCATTCGTGGCGTAGCAAATTCTAACGCCAAAGTGACAGTGACCCAGAACGGTTACAAAATCTATGAGTCCACCGTTCCACCGGGTGAATTCGTGATTGACGATCTCAGTCCTTCAGGGTTTGGTAGCGAATTGGTCATTACTATTGAAGAAGCAGATGGTTCTAAACGCTCATTTACCCAACCTTTCTCTTCTGTCGTGCAGTTGCAGCGCCCTGGCGTTGGCCGTTGGGATATTAGTGCCGGACAAATTATCGATGACAGCTTGCGTCATGAACCCAATATGGCACAGGCCTCTTTTTACTACGGTTTCAATAATTTATTCACCGGTTATACCGGAGTCCAAATTACAGATAACGACTATATGTCTGGCCTTTTGGGGCTAGGGATCAATACCAGTATTGGTGCCTTTGCGGTAGATATTACACATGCCCGTACCGAAATTCCTGACGATAAAACATATCAGGGGCAAAGTTATCGTATAACCTGGAACAAATTAATCGAAGCTACAAGCACCTCATTTAACCTTGCTGCCTATCGTTATTCCACTGAGGATTACCTTGGTCTGCATGATGCGTTAGCCCTCATTGACGACGCCAATCATCTGTCAGTCAACGACGACAAAGACACGATCCGTACCTATTCACGCATGAAAAACCAATTTACCGTTAGTGTAAATCAGCCGTTGAGTTTTGCTTATGAGGATTACGGTTCACTCTTTTTATCTGGCAGCTGGACAAACTACTGGGCTGGTAACAATAACCGAACTGAATACAATGTTGGTTACAGTAAAAGTGTCTCCTGGGGGAATTTCAGCGTCAACTTGCAACGTAGCTGGAATGAGGACGGCAATAAAGATGATGCGATGTATTTGAACGTTAGCGTTCCGCTGGAAAATATTTTCGGCGGTAAACGTAAATCCTCAGGGTTCCGTAACCTAAGCACTCAATTCAATACTGATTTCAACGGTTCGCATCAATTAAACGTCAGTAGTTCGGGTAACAGCGAAGATAATCTCATCGGTTACAGTGTGAATACGGGTTATAACCTTGATAAAGAATCTGAAAATGTCGCTTCCGTTGGTGGATATCTTAGCTATGACTCCACATGGGGAGGTTTTTCCGCTTCTGCTTCTGCTAGCACCGATAACAGACAACAATACTCTGTCTCTACCGATGGTGGTTTTGTACTTCACAGTGGCGGCCTGACCTTTACCAATAACAGTTTCGGTAGCAATGACACTTTAGTCGTCATTAAAGCACCCGGAGCGAAGGGGGCACGAGTCAATAACGGTACTGATGAAATCGATCGCTGGGGTTATGCCGTTTCCTCATCCTTAAGTCCATACCGTGAAAACCGGGTGGGATTAAATATTGAAACATTGGAAAACGATGTCGAACTGAAAAGTACTAGTGCCACCACTGTACCTCGTAGTGGTTCCATTATTCTTGCCAGTTTTGAAACTGACCAGGGGCGTTCTGCAGTTCTGAATATCAGCACCAGTAACGGTAAACCTATTCCTTTTGCCGCTGAAGTTTATCAGGATGAAATTATGATCGGCAGTATGGGTCAGGGTGGTCAGGCATTTGTACGCGGTATTAATGACAGCGGAGAGTTAATTATCCGCTGGTTCGAAGACAGTCGAACAATAAATTGCAAATTGCATTATCAACTTCCTGCACAGCCAGAAACACTTGGAAGTACAAACACCTTATTATTAAACAACCTTACCTGTAAGTTGGTTAACCACTAAAATGGAACATTCTATGAAAAGGATCATAATAATATCTACGCTAGTTGGCCTTGGGTTACCCACAACTGGCTCAGCGACAAATATTAATGTCGATTTTACCGCACAATTGCTGGCGACTACTTGTACAATAACGATTAAAGAAGATGGAGGCCCCGCGGTTAATAATACGGGCGGTGATGATTATAGTATGACTATCCCAACGGTTGGGCTGGATAAAATTGCCAATGCTCATGCTGATGCTCAAGCCAATTTTCAATTGGTGGCCAAAGATTGTAGTGAGGGTTATTCGAAAATTATCACTAAACTTTCTGGAGCAACCATTTCCGGTAACTTGATTAAAAACGAAGCGACGGACACTCCTGTAGCAACCAATATTGGTATGGGCATCAAGCGCCGGGATGCAGCTGATGCTTCGTTTATTACGCCTAATAATAGTGCAAGTGTTGAGTGGACTACGGAAGATAAAACTAATGGAATGAAGTTAACCGTTGCCCTGCGCGAAACTACAGCAGGGACAGGAAATATCGGTAATTTCCGTGCGAAAGCCACCTTTAACTTCACCTACGAATGACAGGAACAGCGACCATGAAATTAAAAGCAATAGCAATACTGATTGTTACTGGTGGAATGATTAGCCATAGTGCCCTGTCAGGAACAACGTCTGCAACCTTAACGGTAGACAGCATTGTCACAATGGGTACTTGTACTGCTCAATTACTGGACTCCAATGATAAAGAAATCTCACAAGTTGCGATTGGTGACGTTTATATTTCTGAACTAAGAAATGAAACCAATAAAAAAGCCTTTAAAATCCGTTTTAGTGGTTGTGCCGGACTTCCGCAAAAAAAAGCACTGGTAAAATTAACTCCCAGAGGAATAGGTTGCGGTGGTTATAATGCTAACTCAGCCGGTTTTGCAAATGCAAAGAATGGTGCGGGCGCAGCAGGAAGAGTTGCAGTTGAAGTATGGACTACCAAAAATGCAGAAATTGAAGCTGGCAGTGAAATTTTTAATTGTTTTAGCCCCGCAGATAAAACGGTTAACCTTTCTTCCGTCACTGCGACGCAACATTTCGATTATGATTTAAGTGCTAAGATGGTTGTTGCTGAAGGCAGACAGTTGAGTGATGTCACACCGGGTGAGTTTCTTTCTCCAGCTACCTTTACAATCTCTTATCAGTAACAACAGATAAGGAAATTATAATGCTTTTCCAGGAACATAATTTCGCACTTTTTTTCGGGCTGGTAACAGCCCTCTGCTCTCCTGTTAGCCTGGCTAATAAAGATGTAGATCTTACTGCGAACATTGTGTCAAGCACATGTCAGATCGAAATAAATAATAATGGTGTAGTTGATCTCGGCACCGTGACACTGGACTATTTTTCTAACAATATAACCCCAGATACGGATTACGCTGGCGGTAAGAATTTTACTGTCAACGTCGTTTCTTGTGATAATTTGCAAACCACACAATCGCAGATTAAATTCGATTTTCAACCACAAACTGGATCTCTTGCCCAAGCAAATCAACAAGTTTTCAGTAACCAATACGAGTTACAATCTATCGGAGCTAAAAATGTTGGGGTTGTTATTTTTTCAGCACAGCCCCATGCACAAAAATTTAACGTTCGGGGGACGGACGGAGCATCAAAAGCCATTTATGCCTTACCCTCTAATCAAGTGGTTCCGTCAACGTGGACATTCTATGCCCGAATGCAAAAAGTCAATAACGCTCTTGCACCTGTTGCTGGCATTGTGAGAAGTCAGGTTATAGTTAACGTTTATTACGAATAATAAGGATTACTATGCAAGGGAAAGTCAAAAAAATTTTGCTTCATATATACAGTGCAGTGCTATTATTTTTGGCATCGTCATGGTATGTTTTTGCTGGCACGGGTTCTGAATGCTATATAGAAAGCAGTTCGGCCGGGAGTTATACCATTTTCATTAATACCCCTCCCTATAGTGTAGCGACACAGCAGGTCACTACTCCTTACGAAATATCTGATGCAGCCACAGATGTACCAATTGTACTTCGGGGTGATGGAATTGCATGTAAAGCCATACCAAATGGCGATGAGAGTATACATTTTCTTAATACCGCTGATGCCAATCTAATATCAACATATACTTCAGCACGAGGTTCTACATTATTAAAAACCACCGTTCCGGGTATTGCTTATACTGTTGAATTAATTTGTGATACCTGTCCTGAAGTAGTCGACTTACGCATTCCACCAGCTGGCGACGATAACTTCACCCCCAACTCCGATATCTGGTGGGTGTGGGGCGAAACAGATGAAAAATGGAAGTTACGTTTTCGCTTTTTCTATACTCCGGAGTTTAAACCTAAAAATGGTGTTACCAGTGGAACGTTATTACCGGGAAAAATTGCTTCCTGGTATATTGGTATCAACACCCAACCATGGATCAACTTTTACGTTGATGCAGATACATTTAAATTTACCGTGGATCAACCTACATGTAGTACCATTGCTCTGGATTCAACCAGCCAAAATATCAGCGGTAATAAAATAAACTTGGGAGACTATTATGTTTCCCAGGTTAAGCAGGAAATCACCCAAGTAGTTCCATTTACTATTCGGGGCGATTACTGTTACGCAAGCAAAATTACAGTGAAGTTGAAAGCCACAACTGAGGCACCAAATAAAAAATTAATTGGAAAATCATCCGGCTCAGCAACCGGTGTTGGTGTAAAAGTCTACTCAACTGCGAACAACAGTGAGGTTCAGCTAAACGCAGACAACAGCAACGAGATTATATTTAACTACGCTAACTGGTCAAACAACCTTCTTTATTTTCCGTTTACGGCGCAACTGGTTAAAGATGGAAGTAATGGCACAATTAGCCCTGGGGATTTTACCGGTAATGCGACATTCTCTTTTTCCTATGAATAAGTAAGTCTCACCCCAACTCAACGCACCAGATTCAAACTCTGGTGCGAAACTTTCTTCACACTAAAAACCATTGCCCCCCTGATTTCGACTGTTAGAATGCAATCAGATCTGACTTTAGCTATCAGGATACGTTATGAAACCAACCGCCATCTCCTTACTGCAGAAGTACAAACAGGAAAAAAAACGTTTCGCGACCATCACCGCTTATGACTATAGCTTCGCCAAACTCTTTGCTGATGAAGGACTTAACGTCATGCTGGTAGGCGATTCGCTGGGCATGACGGTTCAGGGACACGACTCCACCCTGCCAGTTACCGTTGCCGATATCGCCTACCACACTGCCGCCGTACGTCGCGGCGCACCAAACTGCCTGCTGTTGGCTGACCTGCCGTTTATGGCGTATGCCACACCGGAACAAGCCTTTGAAAACGCCGCAACGGTTATGCGTGCCGGTGCCAACATGGTCAAAATTGAAGGCGGTGAGTGGCTGGTAGAAACCGTACAAATGCTGACCGAACGTGCCGTTCCTGTATGTGGTCACTTAGGTTTAACCCCACAGTCAGTGAATATTTTCGGTGGCTACAAAGTACAGGGGCGCGGCGATGAAGCGGGTGATCAACTGCTCAGCGATGCATTAGCCTTAGAAGCCGCTGGGGCACAGTTGCTGGTGCTGGAATGCGTGCCGGTTGAACTGGCAAAACGTATTACCGAAGCACTGGCGATCCCGGTTATTGGCATTGGAGCAGGCAACGTCACTGACGGGCAGATCCTCGTGATGCACGACGCCTTTGGTATTACCGGCGGTCACATTCCTAAATTCGCTAAAAATTTCCTCGCCGAAACGGGCGACATCCGCGCGGCTGTGCGGCAGTATATGGCTGAAGTGGAGTCCGGCGTTTATCCGGGCGAAGAACACAGTTTCCATTAAGGAGTCACGTTGTGTTAATTATCGAAACCCTGCCGCTGCTGCGTCAGCAAATTCGCCGCCTGCGTATGGAAGGCAAGCGCGTGGCGCTGGTGCCTACCATGGGTAACCTGCACGATGGCCATATGAAGCTGGTCGACGAAGCCAAAGCCCGCGCCGATGTGGTCGTCGTCAGTATTTTCGTTAACCCGATGCAGTTCGACCGCCCGGAAGATCTGGCTCGTTATCCACGCACCTTGCAGGAGGACTGCGAAAAGCTAAACAAACGTAAAGTGGATTTAGTTTTCGCCCCTTCGGTAAAAGAGATCTACCCGAACGGTACTGAAACCCACACTTACGTTGACGTTCCTGGCCTTTCGACCATGCTGGAAGGTGCCAGCCGTCCGGGACATTTTCGCGGCGTTTCGACTATTGTCAGCAAGCTGTTCAACCTGGTCCAGCCGGACATCGCCTGCTTCGGTGAAAAAGATTTTCAGCAACTGGCGCTGATCCGCAAAATGGTTGCTGATATGGGCTTTGATATTGAGATTGTCGGTGTGCCAATTATGCGCGCCAAAGACGGTCTGGCGCTGAGTTCCCGTAACGGTTATCTGACGGCGGAACAACGCAAAATTGCGCCCGGTCTGTACAAAGTTTTAAGTTCGATTGCCGACAAATTGCAGGTTGGCGAACGGGATCTCGATGAAATTATTACTATTGCCGGGCAAGAACTGAATGAAAAAGGCTTCCGCGCCGATGATATTCAGATTCGCGATGCCGACACGTTGCTGGAAGTTTCTGAAACCAGCAAACGGGCAGTAATTCTGGTAGCCGCCTGGCTTGGCGATGCTCGCCTGATCGACAACAAAATGGTCGAGCTGGCGTAATACTTAACTGGCGCTACGGCTGATGGCGCCAGTTATTAATTTACCCCACGTCATCTGTCATAACACAGGTAACTTAAATAAGGTTAATTACCTTATCAATCTCAGCAAGAGGTAAATTTGCCATCTCTGCAACGTCTTCCCGAGACATTCCTTTACTCAGAAGACGCTGGGCGAATTCCTGACTTACTTCCTGTCTTCCCTGCTGAATCCCCTTCTCAATCCCTTTCTCTTCAAACCACTGCGCCAGCGTCATCATAGACTCCCCTCCCGTTTCCCTGTCTCTCAACACACCGTAAAACAAATCCGCTTGTTCAGTATGACCGCGTTGCAGCATATAGTTTTGCATGGCAACTAACTGACTTCCGCTAGTGTACCCTTCGTCGATCAGCGTGACCAGTTGCTCAAGCAATAACATTAAGTCGCGCTGGCGAATATGTTTTTGCAGTAGTTCGAGAATCGCAATCCGCCGATGTTGCATGATTTCGTCATCCGGTGTGATGGTGATATCCACCAGCGGGAAAGGACTGTTATAGACGCGTCGCGCCAGCTCCGGCGAGTAAAACATATCAAACCAGCACATTGATAGCGGATAAGGTGTGGCCTCGCCCTGATAAAACAGTATCGGCACCACCAGCGGCAGCTTATCGTGGTCAGCCTCCAGATGCCGGTGCATGGCGGCTATAGAATAACGCATCATGCGAAAGGCCATTTTCTTATCCGGCTTGCTTTGGTGTTCAATCACAACATGCAGATAACCGGGATTGCCCTGCATTTGCACGGAATAGAGCACGTCCGTGCTGTGTCCTTTCAGGCTCTCTTCAATGAAACTCCCCGACTCTAAATGAAGCGTGTTGAGGTCACAAAGTTCGCGTAATTCCACTGGCAAATGTATCTCCAGAAAGTCGCGAGCCGTCTCCGCATGCATTAAAAATTGTTTAAATACCGCGTCATGCGGTGTGGTACTCGGTGCATCCATCTTCCCTGTCTTCCGTGTGGCTTTGCGTGAAGGCAGTATCCAGTCAAGGCGCGCTATCGTCAGCCACCTCTTTATTGTTTACCGAGCAGCGTTCAGAGAAATATCAATTCGTTACAGGCGATACATGGCACGCTTCGGCGCGGTACGCAAACTGCTGACGCAAATGCCGTCAGATGAGTAGACACTAAACAAAAATCGGGCAATACTGCGTGAGAATTTCCTCAAAGCAGGCATCGCCTGCTTCGTTAACGACAGGGTAGAAAGGTAGAAGTTATGATTCGCACGATGCTGCAGGGCAAACTCCACCGCGTGAAAGTGACTCATGCGGACCTGCACTATGAAGGTTCTTGCGCCATTGACCAGGATTTTCTTGACGCAGCCGGTATTCTCGAAAACGAAGCCATTGATATCTGGAATGTCACCAACGGCAAGCGTTTCTCCACTTATGCCATCGCGGCAGAACGCGGTTCGAGAATTATTTCTGTTAACGGTGCGGCGGCCCACTGCGCCAGTGTCGGCGATATTGTCATCATCGCCAGCTTCGTTACCATGCCAGATGAAGAAGCTCGCACCTGGCGACCCAACGTCGCCTATTTTGAAGGCGACAATGAAATGAAACGTACCGCGAAAGCGATTCCGGTACAGGTTGCTTGATTGTTATCCCTGCGGCTGGTTACTCACCAGCCGCGACATCGTCTCCAGCGAATCCGTTCTTAAGATATAAAGTCGTTTTAGTAACAACGGATTATCCCCCGGTTTTACTTTGCCTTTCATGGTTGTCACCGCCAGGTGAAATCCGGCATCGTTTGCTGCCTTCACGGCGTTGTCATTAAATCCGCCAAACGGATACGAAAGATACCAGACATGCGGATTAAATTGCGCCAGAGCGCGGCGTGAACGTGCAAAATCAAACAGAATATTGTGCTCACTACGGCTCAGTAATATGGGTCGGCGATAACCATCTACCCGATGCAAAAAATGGGTATGTGACTGGAAATCAAATACATCGCGAATTTCGTTAAGCTCAGAAACGCTCATAAATTGCAGCGATTTTGGGTTCCACTTCTGCGGGTGACGTTTGATGCGTGAGGTAACAATAAACGCCGTCGCCTTCATGCCATATTGTTTCAACACAGGATACGCATAGCGGCTCACCGACTTGAGGCCATCATCAAAGGTAATCACCACCGCTCGCGCAGGGAGATTGATCTTATTCTTCACGTAGCCTTCCAGCTGCACCATGCTCAGTGTCGCGTATCCCCTGTCACGCAGCCAGGCCATCTGGTTATTGAAAGCGCGTACCGATGTGGTCGTCGAAGTATGGCGAAAACGGGTGTTTTCTTCGTCGCGCAGAATATGGTGATAGGTTAGCACCGACAGGCCATTATCGGGTTGGGCATCCAGTGCGCTGATATAGGCCAGTCGATCGCCAATACGGATCTGATACCAGGTTTGATTTAACCTGTCTTTCAGTTTATGCAAAATCGGGTAGCGCAAATTGTCCGCCAGTACCCCAAATGGCGCACTTCCCGCACTCGGCGCGTTATAGACCGGCGTATCTTTCCAGGTAACTAAGTTCTGATTACTCAGCGGCTTGTTGAGGTCGCCCAAACCGTCTTCAACTTTTTGTCGCCCCTGAACCGGCTCGAGATGACCTTTATCGATAAAACCTTTGCCAAAGCCAAAATTAAATGCGTAATAACTTGCGGCAGTGGGCTCCACGGCAATGATTTGTCCGGCCCGAATATTCCCCACGGTCACCATCTTGTCACCAATTTGCGCCCAGACCGCAGCATTTTCGATGGTTTGCATATAACGGGCAGGTAACGCGGCACTGACACTTGCGGTAAACAGCATCAGCAGGAGAATAACAGCTTGTTTGTACATGAAAAAATAACCGAGGGTGAAACAACGCTTTTATTGTAGCAAAAGCGCCATCAGAATCGCGGGTTAATACTCATACAAATTATGTTTGAGGACGAAAGGCGGATTTTTTTGTTGTTGGTGCCAAAGACTACTCACCTCCGGCGCACCCAGTTCGACAATACGCTCGCGAAACTCTGAACTGGTCATGGTTTCACGGCAAGCCATCATCTGTTCAATTAACGGTAACGTGACACCAGAAATCACTTCGCAACGGGAGTGTTTGTGGCTTAATAATGAAGCCACGCGATACGGTGGCGCTCCGGCTATATCGGTTAAGAAGATGACACCCTCACCAGAGTCCGCTTCATGCAGAGCATCGCACATCATGCGGCTGAGCATATTAGAGCTTAATCCGCGCCAGAAATTCACGGCCCGGCACTGAAGAAGTGCCCCATGTTTTTTCTCCAGCGCATCCAGCATCTCTTGCGCCCGGTCATCGTGACAGGTAATTACCCAACCTAACATCGCCTTCCTCCTTAGCCGAAAATCAGTCTACCCTGACCATTGTTGATAAAGGGTGATAGCCGTCAAAACTCCTCTCCCCCAAATCCAGAGGAGAGGAAATAGACTTAGCTACGCAAACCACGTCCACGTTGGATCAGCGACCAACAGATCAAATAAAACGCCACAATAAAGACCACCAGTACGCCAAAGGTAGTGACCAGCGGAACATCATTGATACCGAGGAAGCCGTAGCGGAAACCACTGATCATATAAACGATTGGGTTCAGGTGCGACAGCCCTTGCCAGAACGGCGGCAACAAAGTCAGTGAGTAAAAGACCCCGCCCAAATACGTGAGTGGCGTTAACACAAAGGTTGGCACCAGGCTGATGTCATCGAACGTTTTGGCAAACACACCGTTCAGCAAACCCGCAAGGGAGAACAACACCGCCGTGAGCACCAGCGTTAAGGCAACGAATACCCACGAATGCACCTGAAATGGCACAAAAAACAGTGAAATTGCCGTCACCAGAATGCCAACAAACAGACCACGCGCCACGCCACCGCCGACATATCCGGCAATAATGACGTGAGTCGGAACCGGCGCTACCAGCAGCTCTTCAATATTACGCTGGAACTTGGCACCAAAAAATGATGACGCAACGTTGGCGTAGGCATTGGTGATCACCGACATCATGATCAGCCCCGGTACGATGAACTGCATGTAGCTGAAGCCATGCATATCGCCAATACGCGAACCAATCAGGTTACCGAAGATAATAAAGTAAAGGGTCATGGTGATGACTGGCGGCACTAGCGTCTGCACCCAGATACGCATAAAGCGATGGATCTCTTTCGCCCAGATGCTTTTTAGCGCCACCCAGTAAAGATGCATCATGCGCGATCTCCTTGTTTTTCATTAACCAGTGAAACAAACAGCTCTTCCAGACGGTTAGCTTTGTTACGCATACTTAATACCTGAATGCCCTGCTCACTTAACTGCGTAAATACGCTGTTGATCCCCTGCTCACGCAGCACTTCAACTTCCAGCGTCGCGGTATCAACCAGTCGATACTGATAGCCATCGAGCTTCGGTAACGGACTTTTCGGTGCGAGATCGAGAATAAAGGTTTCCGATTTCAGCTTCGCCAGCAGCGCCTTCATCGAGGTATTTTCCACCAGCTCACCGTGTTGAATAATGCCGATATTGCGGCACAGCATTTCTGCTTCTTCCAGGTAGTGTGTGGTGAGAATGATGGTGGTGCCTTTGTCGTTTAAATCCTTCAAAAAGCCCCACATTGAGCGGCGAAGCTCAATATCCACGCCTGCGGTCGGTTCGTCGAGAATCAGTAGTTTAGGCTCATGCATTAACGCACGGGCAATCATTAAACGGCGCTTCATCCCGCCAGATAACATACGCGCACGTTCGTTGCGTTTTCCCCATAAATCGAGCTGCTTAAGATACTTTTCGCTGCGGATGTACGCTTCTTTGCGCTCCACACCGTAGTACCCTGCCTGATTAACCACAATTTGCTGCACGGTTTCAAACGGGTTGAAGTTAAATTCCTGCGGCACCAGTCCCAACTGACGTTTAGCGTTCACGACATCCTTCTCGAGATCGTAACCAAATACGCTGACCCGCCCGGAGGTTTTATTTACCAGAGAGCTGATAATACCGATAGTGGTCGATTTCCCGGCCCCGTTCGGCCCGAGAAGCGCATAAAAATCACCCGCTTCGACCTGCAAATCTATTCCACGAAGCGCCTGAACGCCGCCTGGATAGGTTTTTTTAAGCTGTTGAAGTTCCAGTGCAATGGTCATAAATTTTTACTTACCTTACGTTCTTACACTTTATCTGTGGTTTAAATCGTCCCGGAGTTGCCCTATATTAGCCAAACGTAATTATTTGGTTACAGGTCGTTAACCTCCATGAAAGACATAGATACACTCATCAGCAACAATGCACTATGGTCAAAAATGCTGGTGGAAGAGGATCCCGGGTTTTTTGAGAAACTGGCACAAGCGCAAAAACCGCGCTTTCTATGGATTGGATGTTCCGACAGTCGCGTTCCTGCAGAACGTTTAACCGGTCTTGAGCCGGGCGAACTCTTTGTTCACCGTAATGTTGCTAACCTGGTCATTCACACCGACCTGAACTGCCTTTCCGTGGTTCAGTATGCAGTGGATGTACTCGAAGTTGAACACATTATTATCTGTGGCCACTACGGTTGCGGCGGCGTACAAGCCGCCGTTGAAAACCCGGAACTGGGGCTTATCAACAACTGGCTGCTGCATATCCGCGATATCTGGTTCAAACATAGCTCATTGCTCGGCGAAATGCCGCAAGAGCGCCGTCTGGATACCTTGTGTGAACTGAACGTCATGGAACAGGTTTATAACCTGGGCCACTCCACCATTATGCAATCAGCGTGGAAACGCGGGCAGAAAGTTACCATTCACGGCTGGGCCTATGGCATTCACGACGGCTTGCTGCGTGATCTGGATGTCACAGCGACTAACCGCGAAACCCTTGAGCAACGTTACCGTCACGGGATTTCCAACCTCAAGCTGAAACACGCCAACCACAAATAAAAATGCCATGCCGGATGCAACACATCCGGCAACTTCACACTTACTCGTCCAGCAGAATCACTTTGCCGATATACGGCAGATGACGGTAACGCTGTGCGTAATCAATGCCGTAACCCACCACAAACTCATCCGGGATCGAGAAACCAATAAATTCTACCGGGACGTTCACTTCACGACGGGACGGTTTATCCAGCAGCGTACAAATCGCCAGCGACTTCGGTTCGCGCAGGCTTAAGATCTCACGCACTTTCGACAGTGTATTCCCCGAGTCGATGATATCTTCAACAATCAGCACGTCCTTGCCACGGATATCTTCATCCAGATCTTTGAGGATTTTCACATCACGGGTGGTGGACATGCCGCTACCGTAGCTGGAGGCGGTCATAAAGTCGACTTCATGAGATACCTGAACTTCACGGCACAGGTCCGCCATAAACATAAATGAGCCACGCAGCAGACCAACCAGCACCATATCGCTGCCGCTGTCTTTGTAACGCTCAGTAATCTGACGACCCAGTTCGGCGATACGCGCTTTAATCTCCGCTTCGGGGATCATTACTTCTACAGTATGTTTCATATCTCTAACCATATGATTTAAAAACAAATCACTTCGCACGGGCAGGTTTTGGCACCGCAACAAAGCGCAAGACACGCAGTATACCAGTAAAACTATTCATTCGCGGAATCTGTTAATAAAGCTCGAATTGTGATGACGATCACACATGTTAAAACCTATAATTAATTGCTACTAAAATATTAATGAATTGAAATGGTGTCTCTTTATGGCAATTAACAATACAGGCTCGCGACGATTACTCGTCACGCTAACAGCCCTTTTTGCAGCGCTTTGCGGGCTGTATCTACTCATTGGCGGAGGCTGGCTGGTCGCGATTGGCGGCTCCTGGTACTACCCTATCGCTGGCCTTGTGATGCTCGGCGTCGCCTGGATGCTGTGGCGCAGTAAACGTGCCGCGCTTTGGCTATACGCCGCCCTGCTGCTCGGCACCATGATTTGGGGCGTCTGGGAAGTTGGTTTCGACTTCTGGGCGCTGACTCCGCGCAGCGATATTCTGGTCTTCTTCGGCATCTGGCTGATCCTGCCGTTTGTCTGGCGTCGCCTGGTCATTCCTGCCAGCGGCGCAGTTGCCGCACTGGTGGTGGCACTGCTGATTAGCGGTAGTATCCTGACCTGGGCCGGATTTAACGATCCGCAGGAAATCAACGGCACCTTAAGCGCCGATGCCACACCTGCGGAAGCTATCTCACCCGTTGCCGATCAGGACTGGCCTGCCTATGGTCGCAATCAGGAAGGTCAACGCTTTTCACCTCTGAAACAAATTAACGCCGATAACGTCCATAATCTGAAAGAAGCCTGGGTGTTCCGTACTGGCGATGTGAAGCAGCCGAACGATCCGGGCGAAATCACCAATGAAGTGACGCCGATTAAAGTGGGCGACACCCTTTACCTGTGTACCGCTCACCAGCGCCTGTTTGCGCTCGATGCCGCCAGCGGCAAAGAGAAATGGCATTACGATCCTGAGCTGAAAACTAACGAGTCTTTCCAGCACGTAACCTGCCGTGGCGTCTCTTATCATGAAGCCAAAGCAGAAACGGCTTCGCCGGAAGTGATGGCGGATTGCCCGCGTCGTATCATTCTTCCGGTCAATGATGGTCGACTGATTGCGATTAACGCTGAAAACGGCAAACTGTGCGAAACCTTCGCCAATAAAGGCGTGCTCAATCTGCAAAGCAATATGCCAGACACCAAACCGGGTCTGTATGAACCGACTTCGCCACCGATTATCACCGATAAAACCATCGTGATGGCAGGTTCAGTTACCGATAACTTCTCAACCCGCGAAACGTCTGGCGTGATCCGTGGTTTTGATGTCAACACCGGGGAGCTGCTGTGGGCTTTTGATCCCGGCGCGAAAGATCCGAACGCAATCCCGTCTGACGAACACACCTTTACCTTTAACTCGCCAAACTCGTGGGCACCAGCGGCCTATGACGCGAAGCTGGATCTGGTGTATCTGCCGATGGGCGTGACCACGCCGGATATCTGGGGCGGTAACCGCACACCGGAACAGGAACGTTATGCCAGCTCGATTCTGGCGCTGAATGCCACTACCGGGAAACTGGCGTGGAGCTACCAGACCGTTCACCACGACCTGTGGGATATGGATCTTCCGGCACAGCCGACGCTGGCGGACATCACCGTTAATGGTCAGAAAGTGCCAGTTATTTACGCTCCGGCGAAAACCGGCAACATTTTTGTGCTCGATCGTCGTAATGGCGAACTGGTGGTTCCGGCACCGGAAAAACCGGTTCCCCAAGGTGCTGCCAAAGGCGATTACGTTACCCCTACTCAACCATTCTCGGAACTGAGCTTCCGTCCGACGAAAGATTTGAGCGGTGCGGATATGTGGGGAGCCACCATGTTTGACCAACTGGTGTGCCGCGTGATGTTCCACCAGATGCGCTATGAAGGCATTTTCACCCCGCCATCTGAACAGGGTACGCTGGTCTTCCCGGGTAACCTGGGGATGTTCGAATGGGGCGGGATTTCCGTTGATCCAAATCGTGAAGTGGCGATTGCCAACCCAATGGCACTGCCGTTTGTTTCGAAACTGATCCCGCGTGGTCCTGGCAACCCGATGGAGCAGCCGAAAGATGCCAAAGGCACGGGTACGGAATCCGGCATTCAGCCACAGTACGGTGTACCGTATGGTGTCACGCTCAACCCGTTCCTCTCACCATTTGGTCTGCCATGTAAACAGCCAGCATGGGGTTATATCTCGGCGCTGGATCTGAAAACTAATGAAGTGGTGTGGAAGAAACGTATTGGTACGCCGCAGGACAGTATGCCGTTCCCGATGCCGGTTCCGGTGCCGTTCAATATGGGTATGCCGATGCTGGGCGGGCCAATCTCCACGACGGGTAACGTGCTGTTTATCGCCGCTACGGCAGATAACTACCTGCGCGCTTACAACATGAGCAACGGTGAAAAACTGTGGCAGGGTCGTTTACCAGCGGGTGGTCAGGCTACGCCAATGACCTATGAAGTGAATGGTAAGCAGTATGTGGTGATCTCCGCAGGCGGTCACGGTTCATTTGGTACGAAGATGGGCGACTATATTGTGGCTTATGCGCTGCCGGATGATGTGAAGTAAGACTTGCTCAGATTGCTGACAACGTGCGCGTTGTTCATGCCGGATGCGGCGTGAACGCCTTATCCAGCCTACAAAATTGTGCAAAATCAATGGATTGCACAGCTAGCGTAGGCCTGATAAGCGTAGCGCATCAGGCAGATTTGCGTTTGTCATCAGTTTAATGCCCGGAGAGATCCGGGCATATTTCCGAATACGGTCTTTTTATACCGTAAACCCTAACATCATCCCCGTATCTTCATGCTCCAGCAGATGGCAGTGCGCCATATAAGCATGTTCTTTCGGTGCATCGTGATTAAACTTCACCAGCACTTCGCTGACATTACCTTCTACCTTAACGGTATCTTTCCAGCCCGCGCGATGAGCCGCTGGCAGTTTGCCATTTTCTGACAAGATACGGAACTGCGTGCCGTGGATATGGAACGGATGCAGCATCATGTCGCCCACGCCAGAGATAACCCAACGTTCGTATTGCCCTTTCGCCGCCGCAAACATCGGCTTGTTCATATCAAACGCCTGACCGTTGATTTTGTTGGCATGGTGGAAATCGAACTTCCCGCCGTGGTTCATATGATTCATATTGCCGTGCCCCATATGGCCCATCATCTGGCTGTGATCCATCCCGGCCATCGCCTGATCGCCATATTTCTCCATTAGCATCTGCATCCCCATCATATCGAGCATCGGGTCCATAGAGAGTTGCAGCTTGCGTACCGTCAGCCCTTCCAGCGAAGGTAACGCAGGCAGGCTACTTAATGTGTCTGGCAAAGCACCGGAGGCACTAATAGCAATCGGCTGAATCCGCATTACCGGATGAAGCTTATCAAACGGCGCAATCGCCATCCCCATCTGGCTGACCGGCAGCGTCACCAGGTCAAAGGGTTTGTTATCGTTAACCTCCACCAGCACTTCAAAACGCTCGCCCATCAGCACCGGCAGTTCGCTCACCTTCACTGGTTCAGGTAGCAGACCACCGTCGCTGGCAATCACATACAGCGGGCGATTGTCGCTGGTGGCGAAATTGAGCGAACGGGCATTACAGCCATTGAGCAAACGCAGGCGCAGCCAACCACGCGGGGCAGCGTGTTGCGGGTAGATTGCACCGTTGGTCAGCAACGTATCGCCAAACCAGCCCACGGCGGCGGTCATCACATCCAGTTGATAATCAATCTGCCCGTCGGCGCTAAATTTCTTATCCTGAACGATCACCGGAACATCATCGATACCCCACTGTTTTGGCAGCATTAATTTCAGGATCTCGTCATCTTCAATCACCACCAGCCCAGCCAGCCCCATCGCCACCTGTCGCCCGGTTTTGCCGTGCTGATGCGGATGGAACCAGCAGGTAGCGGCAGGTTGATCAACGTTCAACGTCACCGAGCGCTTGCCACCTGGCGGAATAATTCCCTGCGGGCCGCCGTCGACTTCACCCGGTACTTCCAGCCCGTGCCAGTGCAACGTTGTCTCTTCCGTCAGTTGGTTGTAGATATCAACCGTTACCGCTTTGCCGCGCTGTAATTTCACCGCCGGCCCCAGCAGATTGCCGTTATAGCCCCAGGTAGTTGCAGTTTTCCCGCCAAAGGTGGACTGGCCTGCGCCAATAGTTAACTGAATGCGATTACGGGCATCGGTCGTGAGCAAATCAGGGATCGGTAACGTTGGGCGTTCTGCCGCAAATACTGCGCGGCTCCACAGCGGCAAAGCCGAAGCCACACCCAGCGCGACGGAATATTTTAAGAAATCACGACGTTGCATAGTTATTTCCTTATTCTTAAGCAGGCGAAACAAAATCAAACGTTGAGCATAGTCCTTCCCCTTACGGGAAGGTCAAGCCGCAGACACAATTTAATCGACAATAATGGTCGTCGCCTCGCTCGCAGTGTGCTAACGTTTATCTTCTTTAAGCCCCTGGTAGAAGCAATGAAGACGTTTTTCAGAACAGTGTTATTCGGCAGCCTGATGGCCGTCTGCGCAAACAGTTACGCGCTCAGCGAGTCTGAAGCCGAAGATATGGCCGATTTAACGGCAGTTTTTGTCTTTCTGAAGAACGATTGTGGTTACCAGAACTTACCTAACGGGCAAATTCGTCGCGCACTGGTCTTTTTCGCTCAGCAAAACCAGTGGGACCTCAGTAATTACGACACCTTCGACATGAAAGCCCTCGGTGAAGACAGCTACCGCGATCTCAGCGGCATTGGCATTCCCGTCGCTAAAAAATGCAAAGCCCTGGCCCGCGATTCCTTAAGCCTGCTTGCCTACGTCAAATAATCCCTGATACCTTTTTGTAGAAATATTGACCGTGCATCCGCGGTCAATGTTAGCTATTATGTTGCGCCCTTTTTTTACGGGTGTTAACAAAGGAGGTATCAACCCATGGCCGAAAAAAAACAGTGGCATGAAACGCTACACGACCAGTTTGGGCAGTACTTTGCGGTAGATAACGTTCTGTATCATGAAAAGACCGATCACCAGGATCTGATCATTTTTGAGAACGCTGCATTTGGTCGCGTAATGGCGCTGGATGGCGTAGTACAAACCACCGAGCGCGACGAGTTTATCTATCATGAGATGATGACCCATGTTCCGCTACTGGCCCATGGTCACGCGAAACATGTGCTGATTATCGGCGGCGGCGACGGTGCCATGCTGCGTGAAGTAACCCGACATAAAAACGTTGAGTCAATCACGATGGTGGAAATCGATGCGGGTGTCGTATCGTTCTGCCGTCAGTATCTACCCAACCATAACGCCGGTAGCTACGACGATCCGCGCTTTAAGCTGGTGATCGACGATGGCGTCAATTTCGTTAATCAAACCAGCCAGACCTTTGATGTCATTATCTCCGACTGCACCGATCCTATCGGTCCCGGCGAAAGCCTTTTCACTTCGGCATTTTATGAAGGCTGCAAACGTTGCCTGAATCCTGGCGGTATCTTCGTCGCACAAAACGGCGTCTGCTTTTTACAGCAGGAAGAAGCCATCGACAGCCATCGCAAACTCAGCCATTACTTCAGCGACGTTGGCTTTTATCAGGCGGCGATCCCGACCTATTACGGCGGTATCATGACTTTTGCATGGGCGACAGATAACGACGCCTTACGCCATCTCTCAACCGAAATTATTCAGGCGCGTTTTCTCGCCTCTGGCCTGAAATGCCGTTATTACAATCCGGCAATCCATACGGCAGCTTTTGCCTTACCTCAGTATCTGCAAGACGCACTGGCTTCACAGCCGTCCTAAGGAGAAGATAAGAAATTGAAAAAACTGAAACTGCATGGCTTTAATAATCTGACCAAAAGTCTGAGTTTTTGTATTTACGATATCTGCTACGCCAAAACTGCCGAAGAGCGCGACGGTTATATTGCTTATATCGATGAACTCTATAATGCCAACCGTCTGACCGAAATCCTGTCAGAAACCTGTTCCATTATCGGGGCTAATATTCTTAACATCGCCCGCCAGGATTACGAACCACAGGGTGCCAGCGTCACTATTCTGGTGAGTGAAGAACCGGTTGACCCGAAACTCATCGACAAAACAGAACACCCCGGCCCACTGCCAGAAACGGTCGTTGCCCATCTTGATAAAAGTCATATTTGCGTACATACCTACCCGGAAAGTCATCCTGAAGGCGGTTTATGTACCTTCCGCGCCGATATTGAAGTCTCTACCTGCGGCGTGATTTCTCCGCTGAAGGCGCTGAATTACCTGATCCACCAGCTTGAGTCCGATATCGTAACCATTGATTATCGCGTGCGCGGTTTTACCCGCGACATTAACGGTATGAAGCACTTTATCGACCATGAGATTAATTCGATTCAGAACTTTATGTCTGACGATATGAAGGCGCTGTATGACATGGTGGATGTGAACGTCTATCAGGAAAATATCTTCCATACCAAGATGTTGCTTAAAGAGTTCGACCTTAAGCACTACATGTTCCACACCAAACCGGAAGACTTAACCGACAGCGAGCGCCAGGAAATTACCGCTGCGCTGTGGAAAGAAATGCGCGAGATTTATTACGGGCGCAATATGCCAGCTGTTTAACGGCTCTGGCGGAGCTCCCAGGCTCCGCCAGATTTATTTACTTCTGCTGCACGAAATTGCGGTAAGCCGCCACGACCTGCAGAAAATCCTCAACGCCGCATAGCGACAGGCTTTCTTCGTCGTAGTAGTTCATCCCCTCTTCCATTTCATCGCCAGCGAATTCCAGTTGATTGGCGCGAACCATCACCTCTTCACCGTCCATCCACAGGGTGTATTCATGCCCTGCCCGTTGCCAGGACCGTTCGCTACCTTTCAGTGCGTGCGCTGCTTGTTCCACTTCATCAAGCAAGGCCAGGTTTTCTTTCACCTCTTCATTAAACCAGTGCCCGACCACTTCATGCCCCATGGACATACGCACCTTTACCACTCCGGTAATATCGCGCAGAAATTCGTAATCCATAGTGTGTTCCTCTGCTCCCGGCAATGCACCGAAATCGCATTGCGCCATTGATGTAATTATCGCAGCCTTACCGGAGAAAAACAGCGGAACGGCGATGGTTTAGAAATAAAAAAATGCCCGGGAATCTCATTCACCGGGCATTGTGTCGTTTATGCGCAGCGCGTGCGCTGACTTTTTAAACCGCAGTCTGGAAAATCACCCCATCGGCTTTCTCGGTGTACTGAGAAAGCTGGTTGAAGTTCAGATAACGGTAAGTATCAACGGCTGTTTTATCTACCTGCGCCACGTAGGTCTGGTACTCTTCCGGCGTCGGCAGTTTGCCAATCAGCGCCGCAACAGCCGCCAGTTCCGCAGAAGCCAGGAAGACATTCGCGCCAGTACCCAGACGGTTCGGGAAGTTACGGGTAGAGGTGGAAACCACCGTTGCACCGTCCGCCACACGCGCCTGGTTACCCATACACAGGGAACAGCCAGGGATCTCGATACGCGCACCACTCTTACCGAAGACGCTGTAGTAGCCTTCTTCGGTCAACTGTGCGGCGTCCATACGGGTTGGCGGTGCCACCCACAGGCGGGTCGGCAACTGACCTTTATGCGCATCCAGCAGTTTACCCGCAGCACGGAAGTGACCGATGTTGGTCATGCAGGAACCGATAAACACTTCGTCGATCTTCTCACCCTGTACCGCAGACAGCGGACGCGCGTCATCCGGGTCGTTCGGAGCACACAGGATTGGCTCTTTAATATCCGCCAGATCGATGTCGATCACTGCCGCGTATTCCGCATCTGCATCGGCTTCCAGCAGCTCAGGATTCGCCAGCCATTTTTCCATGCCCTGAATACGGCGTTCCAGGGTACGACGATCGCCGTAACCTTCCGCGATCATCCACTTCAGCAGGACGATGTTGGAGTTCAGGTATTCGATGATCGGTTCTTTGTTCAGCTTGATAGTACAACCAGCGGCAGAACGCTCGGCGGACGCATCGGTCAGCTCAAAGGCCTGCTCAACTTTCAGATCCGGCAGACCTTCGATTTCCAGGATGCGGCCAGAGAAGATGTTTTTCTTGCCTTTCTTCTCAACGGTCAGCAGACCTTGTTTGATCGCATACAGCGGGATCGCGTGTACCAGATCGCGCAGGGTGATGCCCGGCTGCATTTTGCCTTTGAAGCGCACCAGAACGGATTCCGGCATATCCAGCGGCATTACGCCAGTTGCGGCAGCAAACGCCACCAGACCAGAACCCGCCGGGAAAGAGATACCGATCGGGAAACGGGTATGGGAGTCACCACCGGTACCGACGGTATCCGGCAGCAGCATACGGTTCAGCCAGGAGTGAATGACGCCGTCACCCGGACGCAGCGACACACCGCCACGGTTCATAATGAAGTCCGGCAGCGTGTGGTGCGTGTTCACGTCAACTGGCTTCGGATACGCCGCGGTGTGGCAGAAAGACTGCATCACCAGGTCAGCCGAGAAGCCCAGGCACGCCAGGTCTTTCAGTTCATCACGGGTCATCGGGCCGGTGGTGTCCTGAGAGCCTACAGAAGTCATTTTCGGTTCGCAGTACGCGCCCGGACGAATGCCTTTCACGCCACAGGCACGGCCTACCATTTTTTGCGCCAGCGAGAAGCCGCGATCGCTCTCAGCGACATCTTTCGCCTGACGGAACACATCACTGTGCGGCAGACCAAGTGCTTCACGCGCTTTGGTGGTCAGGCCACGCCCAATAATCAGCGGAATACGGCCGCCAGCACGCACTTCATCAATCAGCACGTCGGTTTTCAGTTCGAAGGTCGCCAGCAGTTCGCCGGTTTCGTGGTTACGCACTTCACCTTTGTACGGGTAAACGTCAATTACGTCGCCCATGTTCAGGTTAGAGACGTCGACTTCGATTGGCAGTGCACCTGCGTCTTCCATTGTGTTAAAGAAGATTGGTGCAATTTTACCGCCGAGGCACAAACCACCGCCGCGTTTGTTCGGCACATGTGGAATATCATCACCCATAAACCACAGTACGGAGTTCGTGGCGGATTTACGCGATGAACCCGTACCCACAACGTCACCGACGTACGCCAGCGGGAAACCTTTCTGTTGCAGAGCTTCGATTTGCTTGATCGGACCAACAACACCTGGCTGGTCTGGCTCGATGCCTTCACGGGCGTTTTTCAGCATCGCCAGCGCGTGCAGTGGGATATCCGGGCGTGACCACGCATCCGGTGCCGGAGAGAGGTCATCGGTGTTGGTTTCGCCAGTGACTTTGAAGACGGTAACGGTCAGTTTTTCAGCCAGCGCCGGGCGATTCAGGAACCATTCGGCATCCGCCCAGGACTGCATTACCTGCTTCGCATATTCGTTGCCTGCTTTCGCTTTCTCTTCTACGTCATAGAAGTTATCGAACATCAGCAGTGTGTGAGAAAGTGCTTTGGCAGCGATCGGTGCCAGTTTGGCATCATCCAGCGCGTCGATCAGCGGATGAATGTTGTAACCACCCTGCATGGTGCCCAGCAGTTCGATGGCTTTTTCCGGAGTCAGCAGAGGGGATTTGGCTTCGCCTTTAGCGATAGCAGCCAGGAAGCCTGCTTTGACATAGGCGGCTTCATCGACGCCTGGGGGAACACGGTTGGTTAACAGATCTAACAGGAATTCTTCTTCGCCCGCGGGCGGGTTTTTCAGCAGCTCTACAAGTGCGGCCATTTGGTTTGCATCCAGGGGTTTGGGCGCAATCCCCTCAGCGGCACGCTCAGCTACGTGCTTACGGTATTCTTCTAGCACGACGGTTCTCCTCGCTCTCATTGTCATAGTGCGGCAGGCGATTCTCTTCACGCTCCTGTGAGACAGCAGTTTGTAGGGTAAATGCCCAGTACCGCAACGGGCAGAATAGCAGGATTTTGACGAGGTGTTAATCTGTTTACAAAAAAGCAACATAAAAAAGTGGCTGAATCGTTAAGGATGGTCTAGAGATTGTTTCCCTCCGTAAAAACTTCGTTAATTCGCATGGTGATAATCACCTTTCTCAACGAATCCCAAGATTAGTCAAAATTTAAACTACCGCCTCTTTATACTCGGATTCACAGCACCTGCGGGTGGCAGTTCGCCGACCATTGCGATTTCCTTGAGATCCGAATTATGAAAATGACTTTGCCGTTTAAACCCCATGTGCTGGCGCTAATTTGCAGTGCCGGGCTTTGTGCCGCCTCTACCGGGCTATATATAAAAAGCCGCACAGTGGAAGCGCCTGTGGAACCGCAATCGACACAACTGGCTGTGTCTGACGCTGCCGCGGTTACGTTTCCTGCAACGGTTTCCGCACCTCCCGTAACACCCGCCGTCGTCAAATCCGCATTCAGCACTGCACAAATAGATCAATGGGTCGCGCCCGTCGCGCTGTATCCCGACGCCCTACTTTCGCAGGTGCTGATGGCATCAACCTATCCGACAAACGTTGCTCAAGCAGTGCAATGGTCGCACGATAATCCACTTAAACAAGGCGATGCTGCTATTCAGGCGGTATCTGACCAGCCGTGGGACGCCAGCGTTAAATCACTGGTGGCCTTTCCACAATTGATGGCATTGATGGGCGAAAACCCGCAATGGGTGCAAAACCTGGGCGATGCTTTTCTGGCCCAGCCGCAGGACGTGATGGACTCGGTACAGCGATTGCGGCAACTGGCGCAACAAACCGGCTCGCTGAAGTCATCAACCGAACAGAAAGTTATTACCACAACGAAGAAAGCTGTACCGGTAAAACAGACAGTCACGGCACCCGTCATACCATCCAATACAGTTTTAACTGCCAACCCCGTCATTACAGAGCCGGCAACAACCGTCATTTCCATTGAGCCCGCCAATCCTGATGTGGTCTATATTCCCAACTACAACCCAACCGTGGTTTACGGGAACTGGGCCAATACTGCGTATCCGCCGGTTTATCTGCCACCACCAGCCGGAGAACCGTTTGTTGACAGCTTTGTACGCGGATTCGGCTATAGCATGGGCGTTGCTACCACGTACGCACTATTCAGCAGCATCGACTGGGACGACGACGATCATGACCATCATCATCATGACGATGATGATTATCATCACCACGATGGCGGTCATCGTGACGGTAATGGCTGGCAACACAACGGCGACAACATCAATATCGACGTCAACAATTTCAACCGTATCACCGGTGAGCATCTTACTGATAAGAATATGGCATGGCGGCACAATCCAAACTACCGTAATGGTGTGCCCTATCATGATCAGGATATGGCAAAGCGGTTTCATCAAACCGATGTCAACGGCGGAATGAGCGCCACGCAATTACCTGCCCCAACGCGCGACAGCCAGCGTCAGGCGGCAGCAAATCAGTTTCAGCAACGAACACACGCCGCACCAGTCATTACACGAGATACCCAACGTCAGGCAGCGGCACAGCGGTTTAATGAAGCTGAACACTATGGGAGCTATGACGACTTCCACGACTTCAGCCGTCGCCAACCACTGACCCAGCAACAAAAGGACGCCGCTCGTCAGCGTTATCAGTCCGCCTCGCCTGAGCAGCGCCAGGCAGTTCGCGAGAGAATGCAGACTAACCCGAAGATCCAGCAGCGAAGAGAGGCAGCGCGTGAGCGCATTCAGTCCGCCTCGCCTGAGCAGCGCCAGGCGGTTCGCGAGAAAATGCAGACTAACCCGCAGAACCAGCAGCGAAGAGACGCAGCGCGTGAGCGTATTCAGTCCGCATCACCAGAGCAGCGCCAGGTGTTTAAGGAAAAAGTACAGCAGCGCCCACTGAATCAACAGCAACGTGATAACGCCCGCCAGCGTGTTCAATCGGCATCACCTGAACAACGTCAGGTTTTTCGGGAGAAAGTTCAGGAGAGCCGCCCACAACGTCTAAACGACAGTAACCATACTGTCAGGCTGAATAACGAGCAACGGTCAGCAGTACGCGAACGTCTCTCTGAACGTGGAGCAAGAAGACTGGAAAGGTAAATTGCAGACGTAAAAAAAGCGGCGTGGTTAGCCGCTTTTTTAATTGCCGGATGTTCCGGCAAACGAAAAATTACTTCTTCTTCGCTTTCGGGTTCGGCAGGTCGGTAATGCTACCTTCGAACACTTCTGCCGCCAGGCCCACAGACTCGTGCAGAGTCGGGTGCGCGTGGATGGTCAGTGCGATGTCTTCAGCATCACAACCCATTTCGATTGCCAGGCCGATTTCACCCAGCAGCTCGCCGCCGTTAGTACCGACAATCGCACCACCGATCACACGGTGAGATTCTTTGTCGAAAATCAGCTTGGTCATACCGTCTGCGCAGTCGGAAGCGATAGCACGACCAGAAGCAGCCCACGGGAAGGTGGCGGTTTCATAGCTGATGCCTTTCTCTTTCGCTTCTTTCTCAGTCAGACCCACCCATGCAACTTCTGGTTCGGTATAGGCGATGGACGGGATAACTTTCGGATCGAAGTAGTGTTTCTTACCGGCGATAACTTCAGCGGCAACGTGACCTTCGTGAACACCTTTGTGTGCCAGCATCGGTTGACCGACGATATCGCCGATAGCAAAGATGTGCGGTACGTTGGTACGCAGCTGTTTGTCAACGCGGATGAAACCACGGTCGTCAACTTCCACGCCTGCTTTGCCTGCGTCGAGGTTTTTACCGTTCGGCACACGACCAATCGCTACCAGCACGGCGTCGTAACGCTGCGGTTCAGCGGGTGCTTTTTTGCCTTCCATCGTCACATAAATGCCGTCTTCTTTCGCTTCAACGGCGGTAACTTTGGTTTCCAGCATCAGGTTGAATTTCTTGCTGATACGCTTGGTGAAGACTTTAACGATGTCTTTGTCAGCTGCCGGGATAACCTGGTCGAACATTTCAACCACGTCAATCTGTGAACCCAGCGCGTGGTAAACGGTGCCCATTTCCAGACCGATGATACCGCCACCCATTACCAGCAGGCGTTCTGGTACTTCTTTCAGTTCCAGCGCGTCAGTGGAGTCCCAGATACGCGGATCTTCATGCGGAATAAACGGCAGTTGGATCGGGCGAGAACCCGCTGCAATGATCGCGTTGTCGAAGTTGATCACGGTTTTGCCGTTCTCACCTTCAACTTCCAGGGTGTTAGCCCCGGTGAATTTACCCAGACCGTTGACCACTTTGACTTTGCGGCCTTTCGCCATACCAGCCAGACCACCGGTCAGCTGATTGATCACTTTCTCTTTCCAGGTACGAATCTTGTCGATATCGGTTTTCGGTTCGCCGAAGACGATACCGTGTTCAGCCAGCGCTTTGGCTTCTTCGATAACTTTTGCTACGTGCAGCAGTGCTTTAGAAGGGATACAGCCGACGTTCAGGCAAACACCGCCAAGGGTGTTGTAACGTTCTACGATTACGGTTTCCAGACCTAAATCAGCGCAACGGAAGGCAGCGGAGTAACCTGCGGGGCCTGCCCCAAGTACCACGACCTGAGTTTTGATTTCAGTACTCATCATGACCTCTATATATTTATCTCCGGCGGTCATACCCGTCGTCTTTCAGGCCGCAGCGGCGTTAGCTTCACGCCCTCACCCCAGTCACTTACTTATGTAAGCTCCTGGGGATTCTGGCGCTTGCTACCTTGCTGCACCCAGAAATCCATAGGGTATGTGAAGTAATACCCTAACCACCACCGGGTCGTTCTATCCGTCGGTATTTTACAAAATTGTTAACAATTTTTAAACAACAAACGGCAACCGATTTGTCTATTCGCTAATAACCTCAATACATTCATGAGATTACCAGAAAAAAGCCGGCCGTTGGGCCGGCTCTTTTACTTACATCACCAGACGGCGAATGTCAGACAGCGTGTTGTTAATGATGGTAATGAAACGGGCACCATCAGCACCGTCGATCACGCGGTGGTCGAAGGAGAGAGAAATCGGCAGCATCAGACGCGGCACGAACTCTTTACCATTCCACACCGGCTCCATCGCGGACTTGGAAACGCCGAGGATAGCCACTTCCGGCGCGTTCACAATCGGCGCGAAGTGGGTAGTACCCAGGCCGCCGATGCTGGAGATGGTGAAGCAACCGCCCTGCATTTCGCCCGCAGTCAGCTTACCGTCACGCGCTTTCTTAGAAATAGTCATCAGCTCGCGAGACAGCTCGATGATGCCTTTCTTGTTGACGTCTTTGAATACCGGAACAACCAGACCGTTCGGGGTATCCACCGCCACACCGATGTTGATGTATTTCTTCAGGGTCAGACGCTGACCGTCTTCCGACAGCGAACTATTGAAGCGAGGCATCTGCTCAAGAGCTGCAGCAACGGCTTTCATGATGAAGACAACCGGGGTGATCTTCACATCCAGCTTACGTTTCGCCGCTTCTTCGTTCTGCTGTTTACGGAACGCTTCCAACTCGGTGATATCGGTTTTGTCGAAGTGAGTAACATGCGGGATCATTACCCAGTTACGGCTCAGGTTCGCACCAGAGATTTTCTGGATGCGGCCCAGTTCCACTTCTTCGATTTCACCAAACTTGCTGAAGTCCACCTTCGGCCACGGCAGCATGCCAGGGATACCACCGCCAGTCGCTGCCGGAGCTGCTTCTGCACGTTTGATAGCTTCTTTCACGTAAGCCTGAACGTCTTCGCGCAGGATACGACCTTTACGGCCAGTGCCCTTCACTTTCGCAAGGTTAACACCAAACTCGCGTGCCAGACGGCGGATCAGCGGAGTCGCGTGAACATAAGCGTCGTTTTCAGCAAATTCAGATTTGCCTTCCGCTTTCGCAGCTGGTGCTGCTGCCGGGGCTTCAGCTTTTGCTGCCGGTGCCGGCGCTGCCGCTTCCTGTTTCGCAGGAGCTGCCGCAGGCGCTGCGCCTTCAACTTCGAAGATCATAATCAGCGAGCCAGTTTTCACTTTATCGCCAACGTTGACTTTCAGTTCCTTCACGACGCCTGCAAACGGCGCCGGAACTTCCATAGAAGCTTTGTCGCCTTCTACGGTGATCAGTGACTGTTCAGCGGCAACTTTGTCGCCCACTTTCACCATCACTTCAGTCACTTCAACTTCGTCACCGCCGATATCCGGAACGTTAACTTCTTTCACGCCAGCCGCTGGTGCAGGGGCCGCTGCCGGAGCTGCTTCCTGTTTAGCGGCCGGAGCTGCCGCGCCTGCTTCACCCGCGACTTCGAAGACCATAATCAGCGAGCCGGTAGACACTTTGTCACCCACGTTCACTTTGATCTCTTTCACGGTGCCAGCAAACGGAGCCGGAACTTCCATAGAAGCCTTGTCGCCTTCTACGGTGATCAGCGACTGTTCAGCTTCAACTTTATCGCCAACTTTCACCAGGATTTCGGTCACTTCAACTTCGTCGCTGCCGATATCCGGAACGTTAACGTCTTTTGCCGCCGCAGCCGCTGGTGCTGCTGCCGGAGCTGCTTCTTTCTTCTCTTCTGCCTGAGCAGGTGCAGCGTCTGCTGCACCGTCGGCGGAATCGAAAATCATAATCAGTGCGCCGGTCTGGGTTTTATCGCCAACAGAGACTTTGATCTCTTTAACGATACCCGCCTGCGGAGACGGAACTTCCATAGAGGCTTTGTCGCCTTCTACGGTGATCAGCGACTGTTCGGCTTCAACTTTGTCGCCCACTTTGACCAGGATCTCGGTGATTTCAACTTCATCAGCCCCGATGTCCGGTACTTTGATTTCGATAGCCATTATTCTTTTACCTCTTACGCCAGACGCGGGTTAACTTTATCTGCATCGATGTTGAATTTGGCGATTGCGTCAGCAACCACTTTCTTATCGATTTCGCCACGTTTAGCCAGTTCGCCCAGCGCCGCAACCACGACATAAGAAGCATCAACTTCGAAGTGGTGACGCAGGTTCTCACGGCTGTCGGAACGACCGAAGCCATCAGTACCCAGTACGCGGTAGTCGTCAGCCGGTACGTAAGTACGGACCTGCTCAGCGAACAGTTTCATATAGTCGGTAGATGCCACTGCCGGAGCGTCGTTCATCACCTGAGCGATATACGGAACGCGCGGAGTTTCCAGCGGGTGCAGCATGTTCCAGCGTTCACAATCCTGACCATCACGCGCCAGCTCGGTGAAGGAGGTCACGCTATAAACGTCAGAACCTACGCCGTAATCTTTCGCCAGGATCTCAGCTGCTTCACGGACGTGACGCAGGATAGAACCGGAGCCGAGCAGCTGAACTTTACCTTTGCTACCTTCAATAGTTTCGAGTTTGTAGATACCTTTACGGATACCTTCCTCAGCACCTTCCGGCATTGCCGGCATGTGGTAGTTTTCGTTCAGCGTAGTGATGTAGTAGTAAACGTTCTCTTGTTTTTCACCGTACATACGCTCCAGACCGTCATGCATGATGACAGCAACTTCGTAAGCGTAAGCCGGGTCGTAAGAGATACAGTTCGGGATAGTCAGCGACTGAATGTGGCTGTGACCATCTTCGTGCTGCAGACCTTCGCCGTTCAGGGTGGTACGACCGGAAGTACCGCCGATCAGGAAGCCACGCGCTTGCTGGTCGCCAGCCGCCCAGCACAGATCGCCAATACGCTGGAAGCCGAACATCGAGTAATAGATGTAGAACGGGATCATCGGCAGATTGTTGGTGCTGTAAGAGGTCGCCGCTGCCAGCCAGGAACAACCTGCGCCCAGCTCGTTGATCCCTTCCTGCAGAATCTGACCTTTCTCGTCTTCTTTATAGTAAGCAACCTGCTCGCGGTCCTGCGGGGTGTACTGCTGACCGTTCGGGCTGTAAATACCAATCTGACGGAACAGACCTTCCATACCGAAAGTACGCGCTTCGTCGGCGATGATCGGTACCAGACGATCTTTGATCGACTTGTTCTTCAGCATCACGTTCAGAGCACGAACGAAAGCGATAGTGGTAGAGATCTCTTTGCTCTGCTCTTCCAACAGCGCGCCGAAGTCTTGCAGGCTCGGCAGCTCAAGCTTCTCGGTGAAGTTCGGCTGACGGCTTGGCAGATAACCGTGCAGTTTCTGACGCTGAGCGTGCAGATAGGTATGCTCTTCAGAACCTTCCGGGAAGGTGATGTACGGCAGTTTTTCGATATCTGCATCAGACACCGGCACATTGAAACGGTCGCGGATGTGACGCACGCCGTCCATGTTCATTTTCTTAACCTGGTGCGCGATGTTTTTACCTTCAGCCGCGTCGCCCATGCCGTAACCTTTAATGGTATGAGCAAGGATTACTGTCGCTTTGCCTTTGGTTTCCTGCGCTTTCTTGAATGCAGCGTAGATTTTCTTCGGATCGTGACCACCACGGTTCAGTGCCCAGATCTGCTCGTCAGTCCAGTCTGCAACCAGTGCTGCGGTTTCAGGATATTTACCGAAGAAGTGTTCACGAACGTACGCACCATCTTTCGATTTGAAGGTCTGGTAGTCGCCGTCAACGGTTTCGTTCATCAGCTGGATCAGTTTACCGCTGGTATCTTTACGCAGCAGTTCATCCCAACGGCTACCCCACATCACTTTGATCACGTTCCAGCCAGCACCTTCGAAGATGCCTTCCAGTTCGTTGATGATCTTGCCGTTACCGGTGACCGGGCCGTCAAGACGCTGCAGGTTACAGTTGATAACGAAGACCAGGTTATCCAGTTTTTCACGGGTAGCGATGGTGATCGCACCTTTGGATTCCGGTTCGTCCATTTCACCGTCGCCGAGGAACGCGTAAACGGTCTGTTTAGAGGTATCTTTCAGGCCACGGTGTTCCAGATATTTCAGGAATTTAGCCTGGTAAATAGCACCAATCGGACCCAGACCCATAGATACGGTCGGGAACTGCCAGAATTCCGGCATCAGTTTCGGGTGCGGATAGGAAGAGAGGCCATTGCCGTGAACTTCCTGACGGAAGTTATCCAGCTGCTCCTGAGTCAGACGACCTTCCAGGAAAGCACGAGCGTACACGCCCGGGGAGATGTGGCCCTGGAAGTAAACCAGGTCGCCGCCATCCTGCTCGTTGCGTGCACGGAAGAAGTGGTTAAAGCACACATCATAAATGGTTGCGGAAGACTGGAAGGACGCCATGTGGCCGCCCAGTTCGAGATCTTTTTTCGACGCACGCAGCACCGTCATGATGGCGTTCCAGCGGATAGCTGAACGAATACGGCGTTCCAGTTCCAGATTACCCGGATACTCCGGTTGTTCTTCAACGGGGATGGTGTTGATGTAGTTGCTGATACCGGTGCCTGCGGCTACGTTGACACCGCCTTTGCGGGCTTCAGCAAGCAGTTGGTCGATCAGATACTGAGCACGCTCAACACCTTCTTCACGGATGACCGATTCGATCGCCTGGAGCCAGTCGCGAGTTTCGATCGGATCCACGTCATTTGGGAAACGTTCTGACATGGGTTATTCCTTATCTATCTAATAACGTTGAGTTTTCTGGAACCTGTCCCATTGAACTCTCGCCGGAAAGCTCAATAAGACAGGTTCTACGTTTAGTTGCCGCGCTTTTATATGCGCTTGATTTACAACATCTTCTGGATAATTTTTACCAGAAAAATCACTAATTCTTTCGTTGCTCCAGACGACGCAGAGAACGCTCACGGCGGCTCTCTTCACGACTTCTGTCGAGCAAAATTTCTTCGATAAAAGCCAGATGGCGATGCGATGCTTCGCGCGCTTCTTCCGGCTTACCGGCCATAATCGCTTCAAATATGCGGGTGCGGTGACTACTCACCAGCGGCAGCATCTCGCGACGCGAATAGAGCAATTCGAAGTTCTGGCGGACATTCTGGGCCAACATCGGCTCCATACACCTTAGCAGATGAAGCAGAACCACATTGTGGGCCGCTTCAGTGACAGCAATCTGATACTGGAGTACGGCGTTTGATTCCGCGTCCAGATCGCCAGACTGCTGCGCCAGTTCTATGGCGTGATGGAGTTCACGGATGCGTTCCTTGTCTTCATCGGTACTACGCAGCGCGGCGTAATAAGCGGCGATACCTTCCAGGGCGTGTCGTGTTTCGAGCAAGTCATACTGTGACTCAGGATGGTCGGAGAGCAGCTCCACCAGCGGATCGCTGAAGCTTTGCCATAAGCTGCTCTGGACAAAAGTGCCGCCACCCTGGCGACGAAGCAACAAGCCCTTCGCTTCGAGACGTTGAATCGCCTCACGCAAGGAGGGACGGGAGACGTCAAACTGTTTTGCCAGTTCGCGTTCCGGTGGGAGTTTTTCGCCCGGGCGGAGAGTGCCTTCGAGGATCAAAAACTCCAGTTGCTGCTCAATCACATCGGAGAGTTTTGGTTGGCGGATTTTGCTGTAGGCCATGAGTTCCTGTCTTAAGCCACTTGCCGAAGTCAATTGGTCTTACCAATTTCATGTCTGTGACGCTAAAGTAACAAAGTATTCACCTTATGTCCATACAGGTTTTGATTGAAATCATGAAACTGTGCATATTTTAACAACTTGACATATATAACGTTTCAAAGTTGTAACTATGCACAAATGTAGACTTTACGTAGGAAAGGAGTTTTTTAACGATTATTAAACTATAAAAATCCGAATTGAACCGATTCACTTACCAATTTTGTGATTTTTAATTCAATTAAAACGAATTTAAATTCATTCTACATATTGAGAGGGGTTGAGGCTGAGCTTTACAAACGGTTTCTTTTTAAGCAACTCATCTTCAACCATGCATAAAGCGGGTGCATTCGCTGCCGCATACCATTATTCTTGATCTGACGGAAGTCTTTTTGTAACAATTCAAACTTCTTTGATGTAAACAAATTAATACAACAAACGGAATTGCAAACTTACACACGCATCACTGCGTAGATCAAAAAAACAACCACCGCACGAGGTTTCATGATGGAAGGTCAACAGCACGGCGAGCAGCTAAAGCGCGGCCTTAAAAACCGCCATATTCAGCTTATCGCGCTGGGTGGCGCGATAGGGACCGGGTTATTCCTGGGTAGCGCCTCCGTAATACAGTCCGCAGGGCCAGGGATTATCCTGGGTTACGCCATTGCTGGTTTTATCGCCTTTCTGATCATGCGTCAGCTGGGTGAAATGGTGGTCGAAGAACCTGTCGCAGGCTCCTTTAGCCACTTTGCTTATAAATACTGGGGCAGTTTTGCCGGTTTCGCCTCTGGCTGGAACTACTGGGTACTGTACGTTTTAGTTGCCATGGCAGAGCTGACTGCCGTGGGTAAATACATTCAGTTCTGGTATCTGGAAATCCCAACCTGGGTTTCTGCCGCCGTATTCTTTGTGGTGATTAACGCCATCAACCTGACCAACGTTAAAGTGTTTGGCGAGATGGAGTTCTGGTTTGCCATTATCAAAGTTATTGCGGTAGTAGCGATGATCATCTTCGGCGGCTGGCTGCTGTTCAGTGGCAACGGCGGCCCGCAGGCGAGCGTTAGCAACCTGTGGGATCAGGGTGGTTTCCTGCCGCACGGCTTCACCGGACTGGTGATGATGATGGCGATTATCATGTTCTCGTTCGGTGGTCTGGAACTGGTGGGGATCACCGCAGCAGAAGCTGATAACCCGGAGCAAAGTATACCGAAAGCAACTAACCAGGTTATCTACCGCATCCTGATTTTCTATATTGGTTCGTTAGCCGTTCTGCTCTCACTGATGCCGTGGACCCGCGTTACCGCCGATACCAGTCCGTTTGTGCTGATCTTCCACGAGTTAGGCGATACCTTTGTGGCGAATGCGCTGAACATCGTGGTACTGACTGCGGCGCTCTCCGTGTACAACAGCTGCGTATATTGCAACAGCCGTATGCTGTTTGGTCTGGCACAACAGGGTAATGCGCCAAAAGCGCTGGCGTCTGTCGATAAACGTGGTGTACCAGTAAATACCATTCTGGTGTCTGCACTGGTAACGGCGTTGTGCGTACTGATTAACTACCTTGCCCCAGAGTCCGCTTTCGGACTGTTAATGGCGCTGGTGGTATCTGCACTGGTAATCAACTGGGCGATGATTAGCCTGGCGCATATGAAATTCCGTCGCGCCAAGCAGGAACAAGGCGTGGTAACTCGCTTCCCTGCTCTGCTTTATCCGCTGGGTAACTGGATCTGCCTGCTGTTTATGGCGGCGGTACTGGTGATTATGCTGATGACCCCAGGAATGGCGATTTCGGTATACCTGATCCCGGTATGGCTGATCGTGTTAGGTATCGGCTATCTGTTTAAAGAGAAAACCGCCAAAGCCGTAAAAGCGCATTAATCTCTCTACGCCCTCACCCGTACAGGGTGAGGGCAATAATCTTTACACCAACGCCCCGTAAATCGTCAGTAGTGCAATCACCACCACGACCACGAACGAGGTTTTCTTCGCCATTGAAACCGCTGCCTTCGGCGTCTCCACCTTATCGACATGCGGTTCACGCGCCAGAGAGAACTGCGCCAGACGCGTTAACACCTGATACTGCGAAGTATGGAAATCACCCAGCGAAGCAAACCAGGCCGGTAACGCTTTCTCACCATGACCGATCAAGGCATATACCACACCCGCAAGACGAACCGGCACCCAATCCAGTACATGAAGCACGGCATCAATGCCGGACTGTAAACGATGATGCGGCGTCTGATATCGCGCCAGCCAGTATTGCCATGCACGCAAAAACGCATACCCCATCAGCGTAACGGGTCCCCAGGTTCCCCCCACAATCAGCCAGAACAGCGGTGCAAGATAAAAACGAAAGTTAATCCACAGCAATGCATTTTGCAGCTCACGCAAATACTCACGTTCGTCGCAGCCTGCCGGGACGCCGTGAATCATGGTGAGTTCGCCAACCATCGTGGCACGGGCATGGCTATCATTACGTGAAGCAGCTGTCAGATAAGCATGATAATGAAGACGAACTTTACCTGCGCCAATACACAGCAAACCAATCAGCAGCCACACCAGTAGCGTGGGAACGTTGAACAATACTCCCTGCAATGCGCGTAACAGTAAAAAAGTCACGCCCATCGCAATAATGGTCATGCCTAACGTGCGCCCGAGAGAAAAATGTTTCACCCGCCGAAAGAACGCTTCAAGACGATGATCAAGCTGCCAGTGCTCGCCCAACTTAAACAGGCGTTCGAAAATTAACACCAGTAAGGTTGTAAATAGCGTCATGTTGTCTCCTTGCTGACCAGCACACGAAACCGTGCCCAATCAAATGCAGGACCGGGATCGGTTTTCCGATCCGGCGCAATATCACAATGGCCCGTCATGTTTTTAGCGATATCCGGATAGCAATCAATCAGTGCCCGCGTAACCGCCGCAAGCTGTTGATACTGCGCATCGGTATACGCCAGCGTATCGGTGCCTTCAAGCTCAATCCCAATAGAAAAATCATTGCAGCGTTCGCGCCCCTGATACTGAGAGACTCCCGCATGCCATGCACGTTTATCGAAAGGAACATACTGGACTATTTCACCATCACGGCGAATCAAACAGTGAGCGGAGACGCGCAAATGGGCGATCTCAGCAAAGAAAGGATGTGCCTGCGGATCAATAGTTCCAGTGAATAATGCGTCGATCCACGGACCGCCAAACTCGCCTGGCGGCAGGCTAATATTGTGCACCACCAGCAGGGTGGGTGTTTCGTCATCCGGGCGGCAATCGTAATGTGGTGAGGGAACGCGGCGCGCGCCAACCAGCCACCCCTGTTCTAACAACATGCAGGATCTCCTTATATGTGGTGCTAATACCCGGTTCAGAGTAGCATGTTTCTACCTTATGATTCGTTAGCTATCTGGAGTTTTAACATGCCGCCTCGCCGCTATAACCCTGACACCCGACGTGACGAGCTGCTGGAACGCATTAATCTCGATATCCCCGGCGCGGTGGCCCAGGCGCTGCGGGAAGATTTAGGCGGAACAGTCGATGCCAACAATGATATTACGGCAAAACTTTTACCGGAAAATTCTCGCTCTCATGCCACGGTGATCACCCGCGAGAATGGCGTCTTTTGCGGCAAACGCTGGGTTGAAGAGGTGTTTATTCAACTGGCAGGCGACGATGTCACCATAATCTGGCATGTGGATGACGGCGATGTCATCAATGCCAATCAATCCTTGTTCGAACTTGAAGGCCCATCCCGCGTGCTGTTAACGGGCGAACGCACTGCGCTTAATTTTGTGCAAACCCTTTCAGGAGTTGCCAGTAAGGTACGCCACTATGTCGAATTGCTGGAAGGCACCAACACGCAGTTGTTGGATACGCGCAAAACCTTACCCGGCCTGCGTTCAGCTCTGAAATACGCGGTACTTTGCGGCGGCGGAGCGAATCACCGTCTGGGGCTTTCTGATGCCTTCCTGATCAAAGAAAACCATATTATTGCCTCCGGCTCAGTGCGCCAGGCGGTCGAAAAAGCGTCCTGGCTGCACCCGGATGCGCCAGTAGAAGTCGAAGTAGAGAATCTGGAAGAACTTGATGAAGCCCTGAAAGCAGGAGCCGATATCATCATGCTGGATAACTTCGAAACAGAACAGATGCGCGAAGCCGTCAAACGCACCAACGGCAAGGCGCTACTGGAAGTGTCTGGCAACGTCACTGACAAAACACTGCGTGAATTTGCCGAAACGGGCGTGGACTTTATCTCCGTCGGTGCGCTAACTAAACACGTACAAGCACTCGACCTTTCAATGCGTTTTCGCTAATAGTTGACAGATTTATCCGCTCCATCGCGGGCGGATAATCTCCCCTTCCCCAACTTTCTTCGTAACGCCTCGCAAATTTCTTGTCTTTCGCTGCAACGAAATAAAAAACCTCGGAATCTGCTTTCCCGTTTCGTTTTTTGCCCCTCGCCTGTGCTGATGGCGTTTGCCAAAGTAGCGCCAACCAAATCAAGGAGCGAAACAGATGGACAAGCAACGCGGTTTTACACTTATCGAACTGATGGTGGTTATTGGCATCATTGCCATTTTAAGCGCCATTGGTATTCCCGCTTATCAAAACTACCTGCGCAAAGCCGCACTCACCGACATGCTACAAACCTTTGTGCCTTACCGTACCGCCGTAGAGTTGTGCGCGCTGGAACATGGTGGATTAGATACCTGCGACGGTGGCAGCAATGGCATTCCCTCGCCTACCACCACCCGCTATGTTTCAGCCATGAGTGTGGCAAAGGGCGTGGTGTCGCTGACCGGGCAAGAAAGTCTCAATGGGCTAAGCGTCGTCATGACACCGGGTTGGGATAACGCAAACGGCGTCACCGGCTGGACGCGCAACTGCAATATTCAAAGTGACAGCGCATTGCAGCAAGCCTGCGAAGATGTCTTCCGCTTTGATGACGCCAACTAAGGAGCGGCAATGAATATTCCACAGCTCACTGCCCTGTGTCTGCGTTATCATGGAGTCTTGCTGGATGCCAGCGAAGAGGTGGTTCATGTTGCGGTAGTCGATGCACCTTCGCATGAGCTACTGGACGCATTGCATTTCGCTACCACCAAACGTATTGAGATCACCTGCTGGACGCGCCAACAAATGGAAGGTCACGCCAGTCGCACACAACAGACATTGCCCGTAGCTGTTCAGGAGAAGCATCAGCCCAAAGCAGAGTTGCTAACTCGAACGTTACAATCTGCGCTGGAACAACGCGCGTCTGATATTCATATCGAACCAGCGGACAATGCCTACCGCATCCGCTTGCGTATCGACGGCGTATTGCATCCTTTACCGGATGTTTCACCGGATGCCGGAGTCGCATTAACCGCCAGATTAAAAGTGCTGGGAAACCTGGATATTGCGGAACATCGCCTGCCGCAGGACGGGCAATTCACTGTCGAACTGGCAGGAAACGCCGTCTCATTTCGTATTGCGACCTTACCATGTCGGGGTGGTGAAAAGGTGGTATTAAGGTTGTTACAGCAGGTGGGTCAGGCACTGGATGTCAACACGCTTGGAATGCAGCCGTTACAACTGGCGGACTTTGCTCATGCCTTGCAACAACCACAGGGACTGGTGCTGGTAACTGGCCCTACCGGCAGCGGCAAAACGGTCACGCTTTATAGTGCCCTGCAAAAGCTGAATACCGCTGACATTAATATTTGTAGCGTCGAAGATCCAGTTGAGATCCCCATAGCCGGACTAAACCAGACGCAAATCCATCCGCGTGCCGGACTCACCTTTCAGGGCGTTTTGCGTGCGTTATTGCGCCAGGATCCTGACGTCATCATGATCGGAGAGATCCGCGATGGCGAAACAGCAGAGATCGCTATTAAAGCGGCGCAAACTGGTCACCTGGTGTTGTCTACCCTACACACTAATTCCACCTGCGAAACGCTGGTACGTTTACAGCAAATGGGGGTCGCCCGCTGGATGCTATCATCGGCGCTTACGCTGGTAATAGCCCAGCGTCTGGTACGCAAACTTTGCCCACATTGTCGCCGGCAGCAAGGGGAGCCCATCCACATTCCAGACAATGTATGGCCATCGCCGCTGCCCCACTGGCAGGCACCCGGTTGTGTACATTGCTACCACGGTTTTTATGGTCGTACGGCCTTATTTGAAGTTCTGCCCATAACGCCGGTCATTCGTCAGCTTATTTCCGCTAATACCGACGTTGAATCGCTGGAAACGCACGCACGACAGGCGGGTATGCGTACGCTTTTTGAAAACGGCTGCCTGGCCGTAGAGCAAGGCTTAACCACCTTTGAAGAGTTAATCCGCGTACTGGGGATGCCGCATGGCGAGTAAGCAACTCTGGCGCTGGCATGGCATAACCGGCGACGGCAATGCGCAAGATGGGATGCTATGGGCAGAGAGCCGTACTTTACTGCTTATGGCACTACAGCAACAGATGGTTACCCCACTAAGCCTGAAGCGAATCGCCATCAATTCTGCGCAGTGGCGAGGAGATAAAAGCGCGGAAGTCATTCATCAACTGGCGACGCTACTCAAAGCAGGGTTAACGCTTTCTGAAGGGCTGGCTCTGCTGGCGGAACAGCATCCCAGTAAGCAATGGCAAGCGTTGCTGCAATCGCTGGCGCACGATCTCGAACAGGGCATTGCTTTTTCCAATGCCTTATTACCCTGGTCAGAGGTATTTCCGCCGCTCTATCAGGCGATGATCCGCACGGGTGAACTGACCGGTAAGCTGGATGAATGCTGCTTTGAACTGGCGCGTCAGCAAAAAGCCCAGCGTCAGTTGACCGACAAAGTGAAATCAGCGTTACGTTATCCCATCATCATTTTAGCGATGGCAATCATGGTGGTTGTGGCAATGCTGCATTTTGTTCTGCCGGAGTTTGCCGCTATCTATAAGACCTTCAACACCCCACTACCGGTACTAACGCAGGGGATCATGACGCTGGCAGACTTTAGTGGCGAATGGAGCTGGCTGCTGGTGTTGTTCGGCTTGCTGCTGGCGATAGCCAATAAGTTGCTGATGCGCCGACCGACCTGGCTTATAGTGCGGCAGAAATTGCTGTTACGCATCCCGATTATGGGTTCACTGATGCGGGGACAAAAACTCACGCAGATCTTTACGATTCTGGCGCTGACACAAAGTGCAGGCATTACTTTTTTACAGGGCGTAGAGAGCGTCAGAGAAACAATGCGCTGCCCGTACTGGGTGCAACTTCTGACACAAATCCAGCACGATATCAGTAACGGTCAACCCATCTGGCTGGCGCTAAAAAATACCGGTGAGTTTAGCCCGCTCTGTTTGCAATTAGTGAGAACAGGAGAGGCATCCGGCTCTCTGGATCTCATGTTAGACAACCTCGCCCATCATCATCGGGAAAACACAATGGCGCTGGCGGATAACCTCGCAGCCTTACTGGAACCGGCGTTGCTGATCATAACGGGAGGAATTATTGGTACGCTGGTGGTGGCAATGTATCTGCCAATTTTCCATTTAGGCGATGCGATGAGTGGGATGGGATAACGCTGGCGTGTTGCTCCACGCCAGCGTTGGGAGATTACAGGTTGTTGAAGATGCGGTTTTCTTGTTCCTGCACACGAATAAACGTGGTGCGCTTGGTCAGCTCTTTCAGGCGTGAAGCCCCAACGTATGTACAAGCTGAACGCAGGCCGCCCAAAATATCTCGCGCGGTATTTTCAACCGGGCCTCGCAGCGGCAGCTTAACGGTTTTACCTTCTGCTGCGCGATATTCCGCAACGCCGCCAACGTGACGTTTCATCGCAGACTCGGAGCTCATGCCGTAGAACAGCATAAATTTCTCGCCGTTCTCCTCAACGATGCGACCGCCGCTCTCTTCGTGGCCCGCCAGCATGCCGCCAAGCATGACGAAATCGGCACCGCCGCCAAAGGCTTTCGCCACATCGCCCGGCGTGGTGCAGCCACCATCGCTGACGATCATTCCGCCCAGACCGTGCGCAGCATCGGCACATTCGATTACCGCAGAAAGTTGCGGATAACCGACGCCTGTTTTGACGCGAGTTGTACAAACAGAACCTGGGCCAATGCCAACTTTAACGATATCGGCACCTGAGAGGATAAGCTCCTCACACATTTCACCAGTCACTACGTTACCAGCACAAATGGTTTTGGTCGGCCACGCTTCACGCGCTTTCGCAACGAACTGCACGAAGTGTTCGGAATAACCATTCGCCACGTCAATACAAACGAAGTTTAATGCCGGGTTCAGGTCGAGAATCTGTTTAGTTTTTTCGAAATCCGCATCAGACGTACCGGTAGAAACCATCACATGTTTCAGCACATCAGCGGAAGAATTGTTGATAAACGCTTGCCACTCTTCGACAGAATAGTGTTTATGCACAGCAGTCAAAATATCAAAAGAAGCCAGCGCAGAGGCCATAGAAAATGTGCCTACGGTGTCCATATTTGCGGCGATAATCGGCACGCCGGACCAGCTCTGACCTGAATGTTTGAAGGTGAATTGACGTTCCAGTTCAACATCGGAACGGCTTTTAAGAGTGGAGCGTTTAGGGCGGATGAGAACGTCTTTAAAACCTAACTTCAGATCTTCTTCAATACGCATGTGCGGATTCCTGGGGTTAATGGCTATAAGGGTAAGAGCGCAACTCCAGTGACGCTATCATACGCACTAATCAATGCGGCGCAAGACTGCGAAATTGTCTTTTTTTACGCTACAATCCCATAAATTTACCTGGTAAATAGTGAGCGAACGTTTCATCAATTTCGCTTTCGTGCACTCATTTTTAACGTTTTGATAATCATGATGAATTCCCGGGAATATAAATTATGAGGTATATAGTTGCCTTAACGGGAGGCATTGGCAGTGGCAAGAGTACCGTTGCCAATGCGTTTGCTGATCTCGGAATTAACGTCATTGATGCCGATATTATTGCGCGTCAGGTGGTTGAACCAGGTGCACCTGCGCTACATGCCATTGCTGATCACTTTGGCGCTAACATGATTGCTGCTGATGGAACATTGCAGCGCCGGGCCTTGCGCGAGCGGATCTTCGCCAACCCGGAAGAGAAAAACTGGCTTAACGCCCTGCTGCATCCGCTGATTCAGCAAGAGACGCAACACCAGATCCAGCAAGCTACTTCCCCCTATGTACTGTGGGTTGTGCCATTGCTGGTAGAAAACTCACTGTATAAAAAAGCGAATCGAGTGCTGGTGGTGGATGTCAGCCCAGAAACGCAACTTAAGCGCACCATGCAGCGCGATGATGTAACTCGCGAGCATGTCGAACAAATCCTTGCTGCTCAGGCAACGCGCGAAGCCCGCCTTGCCGTGGCAGATGACGTCATTGATAATAACGGCGCACCGGATGCTATCGCATCGGATGTTGCCCGCCTGCACGCACACTATTTGCAGCTTGCGTCGCAGTTTGTCTCACAGGAAAAACCGTAATGCAGACCCAGGTCCTTTTTGAACATCCACTAAATGAAAAAATGCGTACATGGCTGCGCATTGAGTTTTTGATTCAGCAACTCACCGTTAATTTACCCATCGTTGACCACGCTGGCGCGCTGCATTTCTTCCGTAATGTCAGTGAATTACTGGATGTTTTCGAGCGCGGCGAAGTCCGCACTGAGCTGTTGAAAGAACTTGACCGGCAGCAACGTAAACTCCAGACCTGGATTGGCGTGCCTGGCGTGGACCAGAGCCGTATTGAAGCATTAATTCAGCAGTTAAAAGCGGCGGGGAGCGTATTAATTTCCGCGCCGCGTATCGGGCAATTTCTGCGTGAAGATCGTTTGATTGCTCTGGTGCGTCAGCGACTGAGCATCCCAGGCGGCTGTTGCAGCTTTGATTTACCTACATTGCACATTTGGCTGCATCTACCCCAGGCGCAGCGCGACAGCCAGGTAGAAACCTGGATTGCCAGCCTGAACCCGCTCACCCAGGCACTTACCATGGTGCTGGATTTAATTCGCCAGTCGGCCCCCTTCCGTAAACAAACCAGCCTGAATGGTTTTTATCAGGATAACGGTGGCGATGCCGACTTGCTGCGCCTGAATCTGTCGCTCGATTCACAGCTTTATCCGCAAATTTCCGGACATAAGAGCCGTTTTGCCATTCGTTTTATGCCGCTGGACACTGAAAACGGACAGGTACCGGAACGTCTGGATTTCGAACTGGCCTGTTGCTAAGGAGTAAAAATGTCAGAAACTATTACGGTGAATTGCCCAACCTGCGGGAAAACGGTGGTGTGGGGTGAAATCAGCCCGTTTCGGCCATTTTGCTCCAAACGTTGTCAGCTGATCGACCTCGGAGAATGGGCTGCTGAAGAAAAACGAATCCCCAGCAGTGGCGATCTTTCCGAAAGCGATGACTGGAGCGAAGAACCAAAGCAGTGACATTTGTCTGATGCCGCACGTAGGCCTGATAAGACGCGGACAGCGTCGCATCAGGCATCTTGTGCAAATGTCGGATGCGGCGTGAACGCCTTATCCGACCTACAAAAACAAATTTATCAATGAGTTAGAAATCCCTTTAGGCCTGATAAGACGCGCCAGCGTCGCATCAGGCATCGTGTGCGAATGTCGGATGCGGCGAAAACGCCTTATCTGACCTACAGACGTTTAAGCTTCGCAATTACCGGTTCATTGGCTGGCGGAAAATCATCGGCATTAAGACCGACCAGCGACATCCACTCACCGGGTTGCCCTTCTTTACCCCACGGCTCCCCTTCCCAGCGTTCGACCAGCCAAAACCACAGTGTTATATGCCTGTCCGGGAATTCATATTCCAGTTTTTCAAATAGCGAAAAATGTTGGGGGGTAATCCCGACTTCTTCCTGAAGTTCACGCACCACCGCCTGTTCCGGCGTTTCACCCATTTCAATTTTACCGCCGGGAAACTCCAGTTTATTCGCCATGTGCGCATCTGCTGCGCGACGCGTTATAAAGATTTCATTGTTCTCGTTGCGAATAATACCTACCGCAATTTGCAGCTTTTTCATTGTCTTAAACCTATAAAAAAGGCGCAGAATCCTGCGCCTTTTACTTTAACAGTTAGCTTTTATTGCAGGCGGCCATGGCACTGCTTGTATTTTTTACCAGAACCGCACGGGCAAGGATCGTTACGTCCTACTTTGCGCTCTCCGGTTTGCGCCGCCAGTGCAGCTGCGGCTGCAGAGTCGTCATCCTGATGGCTAAGCTGCTGCATTTGCGCTAAACGCTCGGCTTCCATACGACGCTGTTGTTCCAGCTCCTCAACCTCTTCAGGCATACGTACCTGAACTTTGCTCAGCGTACTGATAACTTCATATTTCAACGACTCCAGCATCGCTGCAAACATGGAGAACGATTCACGTTTGTATTCCTGCTTCGGATCTTTCTGTGCGTAGCCACGCAGGTGGATACCCTGACGCAGATAGTCCATCGCTGCCAGGTGCTCTTTCCACAGGGAGTCAAGCGTTTGCAGCATGACGCCTTTCTCGAAGTGACGCATCATCTCAGCACCAACCACTTCTTCTTTACGCTGATACACTTCGATGGACTGCGCCAGAATGCGCTCACGCAGCGTCTCTTCATGCAGTTCTGGTTCTTTATCCAGCCACTCGGCAATTGGCAAATCGAGGTCGAAATCGTTCTTCAGACGTTCCTGCAGCCCCGGAATATCCCACATTTCTTCCAGCGACTGTGGTGGAATGTAGGCATCAATGGTCGCTTTGAACACATCTTCACGAATGCTGTTAATGGTTTCGCTCACATCGCTGACATCCAACAGTTCGTTACGCTGGGAGTAAATGGCGCGACGCTGATCGTTAGCCACGTCATCATATTCCAGCAGTTGCTTACGAATGTCGAAGTTACGGCTTTCAACTTTACGCTGGGCGTTGGCAATCGCTTTAGTCACCCACGGGTGTTCAATGGCTTCGCCTGGCTTCATACCCAGTTTACGCATCATGCCGGATACTCGGTCGGAAGCAAAAATACGCATCAGCGCATCTTCCATCGACAGGTAGAAACGGGAAGAACCAGCATCCCCCTGACGACCAGAACGACCGCGCAACTGGTTATCGATACGACGGGATTCGTGACGCTCGGTACCGATGATATGCAGGCCACCTGCTTCCAGTACCGCATCGTGACGTACCTGCCAGTCGGCTTTAATTTTTTCAATTTGCTCTGCGGTCGGATTTTCCAGCGCGGCAACTTCTGCCTGCCAGCTACCACCGAGCACAATATCTGTACCACGACCCGCCATATTGGTCGCGATAGTCACCGCAGCCGGATAACCTGCCTGAGCAACAATCGCCGCTTCGTTGGCGTGGAATTTGGCGTTCAGGACGTTGTGCTTAATACCGGCTTTGGTCAGTTCGTTTGACACCAGCTCCGATTTTTCGATGGAGATAGTACCCACCAGCACCGGCTGGCCTTTTGCAGTACGTTCTTTGATATCTTCAATGATCGCCTGAATTTTTTCCGCTTCAGTCATGTAGACCAGGTCCGGCAGATCTTTACGAATCATTGGACGGTTGGTCGGAACAACGACGGTATCCAGCTTGTAGATTGAGCTAAATTCGAAAGCTTCGGTATCAGCAGTACCGGTCATCCCCGCCAGTTTTTCATACAGACGGAAGTAGTTCTGGAAGGTGATCGAAGCCAGCGTTTGGTTTTCGTTCTGGATCTGCACACCTTCTTTCGCTTCCACAGCCTGGTGCAGACCATCGGACCAGCGACGGCCCTGCATGGTACGACCGGTGTGTTCGTCAACGATGATAACTTCACCATCTTTAACGATGTAGTCGACGTCACGGGTAAACAGCGCATGAGCGCGCAGCGCCGCCGTTACGTGGTGCATCAGCATGATGTTGGCCGGAGAGTACAGAGACTCCCCTTCATCCATGATGCCCTCTTTCACCAGCAGTTCTTCAATCAGCACCAGACCACGTTCGGTCAGGTTCACCTGGCGAGATTTTTCGTCCACCGAGAAGTGGCCTTCGCCCTGGAAGGTTTCGGAGTCTTCTTTTTCCTGACGGATCAGGTGCGGAATAATTTTATTCACGCGTTTATACATTTCCGAGCTGTCTTCTGCCGGGCCGGAAATGATCAGCGGTGTACGCGCTTCATCGATCAGGATGGAGTCCACTTCGTCCACCAGCGCATAGTGCAGTTTACGCTGTACACGTTCTTCAGGGCTGAACGCCATGTTGTCGCGCAGGTAGTCAAAGCCGTATTCGTTGTTCGTACCGTAAGTGATGTCAGCTGCGTAAGCTTCGCGCTTTGCCGGTGCTGGCATGCCCGGCAGGTTGATACCGACAGTCAGGCCAAGGAATTCAAACAGCGGACGGTTGTTTTCGGCGTCACGTTGCGCCAGGTAGTCGTTGACGGTAACTACGTGCACGCCTTTACCGGTTAGTGCGTTCAGGTAAGCAGGCAGCGTTGCGGTCAGGGTTTTTCCTTCACCGGTACGCATTTCGGCGATGCAGCGTTCGTTAAGAACCATACCGCCGAGTAACTGAACGTCGAAGTGACGCATACCAAAGACGCGCTTACTTGCCTCACGTACCACGGCGAAAGCTTCCGGGATCAGATTTTCCAGCACTTCGCCTTTTTCCAGACGTGCACGAAACTCTGCGGTTTTCCCTTTCAGTTCTTCGTCGGAGAGTTTTTCCATCTCCGGTTCCATGGCATTGATGATGTTGACCACTTTGCGCATCCGGCGCAGGGTGCGATCGTTACGACTACCGAAAACTTTAGTTAACAATTTGATTAGCATAATAAAATCTCAAACGCCCCGCGTTGCGGAGTTAATAAAATGAAGTAAAGGTTTATTGTTGTTAGGTGAGGCGTTGAGGGCCAGCACGGATGCCTTGCGCCTGGCTTATCCAGACGGGCGTGCTGAATTTTGCTTGTGGGGTAAAATGCGCATAATCAATGCGATAACCCTTTTCAGACGGCGTGCCTTCCTGGGTCAGCAGCGCGCTGAGCGTATCCAGTAATGCAAGATGTTGCGCCTGAAGAGGCAAAGATTCTTCAGCAACGGGCAGTGTTTGCGGTGCCATTGCGAAAGAAAGATGACGGATTACCGTGCGAATGGCATGTTGATGCCAGTAATCAACGGAATAGTTCGAATTCGGGCGGCGTGTGTTCGCTTCCAGCAAGGCCAATTGACCAAAGTTAACTTTGGCTGAAGGCTCGTGGTTGCGGGTTGTCGCTTTTGCGGGCGCGTTTGGTTCGGCGGCGTTGCTGAGCGCAGGCAAACCTAAACTCGCCGCAACCATCCCTAATAAGAGATGCGGCCAGAAGTAGCGTTTACCAAACTGTCGCCAGCGCGTCAGTATTCCACTCACGTTATTGCCATCCCGATCGTATTCAAACGTATTTAGCGCACAAATCTTATCATTAAAGCCTGCAGTCCACAGCACGAATGAAGATAAGTTGTGCGGAAAAGTGCTTAAGAAAACAGCGTTCGCACCGTTTTTTATAGCTCTTATAAAATTCAAAAAAAAACGACTGGTTCACCTGGCCGGAGAGAGTGCCAGATTTGCCAGTCGAATTTTATACGACAGTATAAATGTCGTTATGCCAGTACAGCTGAAGGCGCTTTGAAGGCCAACGGCAGTTCTGCGTCGTCCTGGAAGGTCACATATTCCCAGGCTTCCTGTTTCGCCAGGACAGCCTGCAGCAGTTTGTTATTCAGTGCATGACCGGATTTATAAGCGGTAAATGCACCAATAATATTGTGACCACACATGAACAAGTCACCGATCGCATCGAGCATTTTGTGACGCACAAATTCGTCTTCAAAACGCAGGCCGTCTTCGTTCAGTACGCGATAATCGTCAACAACGATGGCACAATCGAAGCTGCCGCCCAGGCACAAACCACGGGACTGCAGATATTCGATATCACGCATGAAACCGAACGTACGCGCACGGCTGATCTGGCGCATAAACGCATCAGCGGAGAAGTTCATCGCATAGCGCTGGTTGCTGGAATCAATAGCCGGATGGTTAAAATCGATGGTGAAATCCAGCGAAAAACCATTGTACGGCTTAAATTCAGCCCACTTATCGCCATCTTCGACACGAACAGTCTCTTTGATGCGAACAAATTTTTTGGCGCAGTTCAACTCGTCGATACCGGCGTCAAGCAGCAGGTATACAAACGGAGCGGCGCTGCCGTCCATGATCGGGATTTCCGGCGCGTTAACTTCGATAACAATGTTATCGATGCCCAGGCCCGCGAGAGCAGCATTGAGGTGCTCTACGGTTGAAATCCGTACATCATGCTCGTTGACCAGACACGTACAGAGCATGGTATCACGCACAGATTTGGCATCGGCCGGGAAATCTACCGGTGGATTCAAGTCGGTGCGACGATAGATGACCCCGGTGTTGGCCGGCGCAGGGCGTAACGTCAGGGTGACTTTCTTGCCGGTATGTAAACCGACACCCGTCGCCTGAACGATACGTTTAAGTGTCCTTTGTTTGATCATCGTATTATCTCGCCAAATTACCTATCCAACCGAAGTGTACTATACATTCGGCGGGCCAGTTTAGCACAAAGAGCCTCGAAACCCAAATTCCAGTCAATTCTTAATCAGCTTGCTTACGCAGGAATGCTGGGATATCCAGATAATCCGGCTCTTTCGCAGTTTGCGGCGCATTGTCATTCACGACTTTAGCAACTGGCTTCTGCTCCTGGGTCAGCGGAGCCATCCCATGCTGCTGGTAGCGATCCATCACTGGCTGCTGAACCTGCTTATTGGTCACCAGAGTGATTTCAGGACGTTTGTCCATGCCGATACCTGTCGCAACAACAGTTACGCGCAGCTCGTCATTCATATCCGGGTCAAGAGAAGTACCGATAACCACAGTCGCGTTGTCGGAAGCAAATGCACGGATGGTGTTACCTACCGTTTCGAACTCATCCAGACGCAGGTCGAAGCCCGCTGTGATGTTAACCAGCACGCCGCGTGCGCCAGACAGGTCGATATCTTCCAGCAGCGGAGAAGAAATAGCCATTTCAGCAGCTTCTTCCGCACGGTCTTCACCGCTCGCCACGCCAGAACCCATCATTGCGTAGCCCATTTCAGACATTACGGTGCGTACGTCTGCAAAGTCCACGTTCATCAAACCCGGACGAGTAATCAGTTCGGCGATGCCCTGAACAGCGCCTTTCAGTACATCGTTCGCTGCGCCAAACGCATCCAGCAGGGAGATACCGCGGCCCAGAACTTTCAGCAGTTTGTCGTTCGGGATAGTGATCAGAGAGTCCACATGCTTGGACAGTTCAGTGATCCCCTGCTCCGCGAATGCCATACGCTTCTTGCCTTCAAAGTTGAAAGGCTTAGTGACGACAGCAACGGTCAGGATACCCAAATCTTTTGCCACTTCAGCGACGACTGGTGCTGCACCTGTACCGGTACCACCACCCATACCCGCAGCAATAAAGACCATGTCTGCACCTTCCAGCGCCGCACGCAGTGCATCGCGATCCTCATCAGCCGCATTGCGGCCAACTTCTGGATTAGCGCCAGCGCCCAGTCCTTTGGTGATACCGCTACCGATTTGAATCGTCTGTCCAACCGCTGTTTTACGCAGCGCTTGTGCATCGGTATTTACCGCGAAGAATTCAACACCTTCAATACGCTCGCGCACCATGTGTTCAACAGCATTACCGCCGCCGCCGCCGACGCCGATGACTTTAATCACCGCGTCATTGGTAAGTTCCATTGGTTCAAACATAGTTTCTCTCCGATTTGTGCCTGTCGCCTGAGGCCGTAATCATCGTCGGCCTCATAAAAATTAAAACTCTTTTCGCAGCCAACTATTGAGTCGCTTGATCCACGAGCCAACTGATGCTGTAACACGTTTTTCTACTTCAGCTTCACCGTTAAGATGTGACTCTTTCCCATAGTGAAGCAATCCCACCGCCGTCGAATAATACGGCTCCTGAGCATAATCCGTTAAACCGATAATGTTCAGCGGCGCGCCGATACGCACTTGCGTATGAAACACGCGCTGAGCACAGGCTGCAAGACCTTCGATCTGCGCTGCGCCACCGGTTAATACAATGCCTGCCGCCAGGTGATGTTTAACCCCTTGTTGGCGAAGCTTTTCCTGCAACTGCAATATCTCTTCGTTGACCAGGTTGAGCAGCTCGGTATAGCGCGGCTCGATCACCTCTGCCAGGGTCTGACGTTGCAGACTCCGCGGCGGACGACCACCTACGCTCGGCACTTCCACGCTCTCATCTTTTCCAACGATGGAACCCAGCGCACAACCGTGGCGAACTTTAATCGCTTCGGCGTCGCTTGGCGGCGTGCCAAAGGCGTAAGCGATATCACTGGTCACGACATTGCCAGCATAAGGAATTACCTTAGTGTGGCGCAATGCCCCACCGGTATAAACGGCGATATCCATTGTACCACCACCGATATCGACGACGCAGACACCCAGTTCACGTTCATCTTCCGTCAATACCGAATAACTTGATGCCAGTCCGGCAAATATCAGTTGGTCAACTTTCAGCCCACAACGTTCAACCGCTTTGACGATGTTTTTCGCCATATCGTTGTGACATGTGATCAGGTGCACTTTTGCCTGCATCCGCACGCCCGAAAGTCCTACCGGATTCTTGATCCCTTCCTGATAGTCAATCGCATACTCTTGCGGGATCACATGCAGCACACGATGCTCATCGCGCACACGCACCGATTTCGCGGTATGGACGACGTTTTCCACATCTTCTTGCGTCACTTCTTCTTCAGAAATAGGCACCATACCAATTTCATTCTGGCAGCTGATGTGCTTACCAGAAAGCGCCAGATATACCGAAGAGATCTGACAATCTGCCATCAATTCTGCCTGGTCAATGGCGCGTTGTACGCACTTGACCACGGATTCGAGGTCGTTCACCCCGCCTTTATCCATACCACGCGACGGGCAGCTGCCCACGCCAATGATATTGACCATACCGTCGGGCAGAACTTCCCCTACTAAAGCGGCAACCTTCGCGGTACCAATCTCCAGTCCTACTACCAGTTTTCTGTCCGTCGCCTTGATCATTGTTGTTCTGCCTGTGCCTGATTTTGTTGCTGAGTAGATTCCTCTGGCGGCAAGGGCGCCCAGCCTACTGCCGCTCCAGAGTCATAACGCAAATCAACGTAGCTAATCCGTTTGCCATCGGTTTGCGCCTGCTGCTGTAAAACCGGATAAAGTTCTACAAAGCGAGCCAAACGTTTCATCGTATCGCCCCGGCCAAGATTGAGCTTAATATCGTTATTCAGCGTCAACTGCCAGGAACGCCGCGCGGTCATCGCCGCTTCCTTCAGAGTAAATCTGTCCTTTGCCAGCATCTGCCCCATTTCGCGATAGCCCTGCAACACTTCATTGGCGCTGCCTTCCGGGCCATACAGCATTGGAAGCACCTGCTTGCTGGTGCGTTCTGGCGGCACGCTGAAGGTATTTCCTTCCGCGTCTACCATATGTTGATCATTCCACCGCGCAATCGGCACATATTCAACCAGATGAATCTTCAATTCATCAGGCCACTGCTTTCTGACGCTCACCTGCTTAATCCACGGCAGGCGTTGTTCTATTTGCGTCTGGATGATGTTGACATCCTGGGTCATAAAGGTACCCGGCTCACCCAATGCCAGGATCGACTGCCGGATATCGTCATTACGTGTGTAATGGCGTTCACCGGTCAACACCAGCTTTGAGAGCGGCAGGCGTTGCGCATCTTCCATCCAGCCCAACACGACCCAGCCGCTCACCAACACTGTCGTTAAAACGGTCAGCAGGAAAAGGATCCCCGCCAGACGCGTTCCATTATTGCGGCGAGAAGAAACCTCTTCTTCGCTGTTTCGCGTGTTCAGAGCAGCCTGCGACATATTAGTCCGCCAGTTCCAGAATTCGTACTACCAACTGCGAGAAGCTCATACCTGCCTGACGTGCCGCCATCGGAACCAGGCTGTGGCTGGTCATACCCGGTGAGGTATTGGCTTCCAGCAGATAAAACTGTCCATCGCTGTCCAGCATAACGTCAATACGTCCCCATCCTTTGCAACCTAACGTCGTCCATGCTTTCAGCACTAATGCCTGCAAATTGGCCTCATGTGACGCTTCCAGACCTGCGGGGCAGAAATACTGTGTCTCATCAGAGAGATACTTCGCCTCATAATCATAGAAGGTTCCGGACGGTTGAATACGTATTGACGGTAAAATTTCTTCACCGAGTATCGCAACCGTGAACTCCGGCCCACTTAGCCATTTTTCAATCAATACTTCTTCATCGTGCTGAAATGCCAATCTTAATGCATCTTGTAGAGCATTTTCTGCTACTACTTTTGACATTCCCACACTGGAACCTTCGCGGCTCGGCTTAACGATAACCGGCAAACCCAGAGCAGAAATTTCTGCTAACTGCTTATCGCTCAGGCCTTTTTCAAACTCTGCGCGGGTTAACGCTACCCACGGCGCGACCGGTAAACCGGCACCTTGCCATAGAAGTTTGCTGCGTAGTTTATCCATTGAAAGCGCAGATGCCATCACTCCGCTTCCGGTATAAGGCAAGCCCATCAGCTCGAGCATCCCCTGCAGCGTACCATCTTCACCGCCGCGACCGTGTAGCGCGATAAACACTTTCTGAAAGCCCATCGACTTCAGTTGCGTCACGTCGACTTCTTTCGGGTCGACAGGATACGCGTCAATACCGCCTTCACGCAGTCCGGCTAACACCGCTGCGCCAGAATTCAGAGAAACTTCCCGCTCAGCGGAGGTCCCACCCAACAGGACCGCGATTTTATCAGTCATGTTGTTCTTCCTCCGGAGTTTGCGGCTTCAGTTTGATTTCAGCTAAAGAACGAGCAATTTTTCCAATATTACCAGCCCCCTGAACGAGAATCAGGTCGTTACCGGTTAATACCGGTGCCAGCATCTCGGCTACCCGCGCCGGATCCGGCACCAGAATGGGATCAATTTTCCCACGTCCACGAATTGTGCGACACAGCGAACGGCTGTCCGCTCCCGGAATTGGCGCTTCGCCAGCCGGATACACTTCCAGCATCAACAGGGTATCAACCTGCGTCAGCACATTGGCGAAATCATCATACAGGTCGCGCGTACGGGTAAAACGGTGCGGCTGAAACAGCATTACCAGGTTTTTATCCGGCCAGCCTGCGCGCGCCGCTTTAATGGTGGCGTCCACTTCCGTCGGGTGGTGGCCGTAGTCATCGACCAGCATTGCCGTACCGCTTTTACCATTCACTGGCTCCAGCGGGAATTCACCGAGGAAATCAAAACGGCGACCAGTCCCCTGGAAGCTTTCAAGCGCCCGCAAAATAGCCTCGTCGTCAATGCCCTCTTCCGTAGCAACCGCAACCGCAGCTGCGGCGTTCAGCGCGTTATGACGACCTGGCGCATTCAGGGTGACGCGCATCGGCTCTTTGTCCTGGCGCAGCAGCGTAAAGTGCCCCTGCGGGCCAATCTGCTGATAATCTTCTACACGCACGTCGGCATCTTCGCTGAAGCCGTAAGTCGTGGTCTGACGCCCCACTCGCGGTAACAATTCGCGGATCACCGGATCATCAACACACATCACCGCACGACCGTAAAACGGCAGGTTGTGCAGAAAATTAATAAAAGTCTGTTTTAAATTCTCAAAGTCGCCCTGGTAGGTATCCATGTGGTCGGCTTCGATATTGGTGACAATCGCCACCATCGGTTGCAGATGCAGGAACGATGCATCACTCTCATCTGCTTCGGCAATCAGGTACCGACCATGCCCCAAACGCGCATGAACCCCCGCCGCTTTTACCAGCCCGCCGTTAACGAAGGTTGGGTCGAGCCCCGCTTCTGCGTAGATGCTGGAAACCATCGCGGTGGTTGTCGTTTTGCCGTGCGTTCCGGCAATGGCGATGCCATGACGAAAACGCATTAACTCAGCCAGCATTTCGGCACGACGGATCACCGGAATACGCGCTTCATGAGCGGCGACAATTTCCGGGTTATCGGCAGAAATCGCGCTGGAAACAACGACCACGCTGGCATCACGTACGTTTTCCGGGCGATGGTTGAAATAAATCGTCGCACCCAGATTCATTAACTGCTGCGTGACCGGATTTGGCGCTAAATCGGAACCACTGATCTGATAACCTTCATTGGCCAGAACTTCGGCAATACCGCCCATACCGGCACCACCAATGCCGACAAAATGTATGTGCCGAACGCGACGCATTTCGGGCACGATGGAACGCAGTTTTGCCAATTGTTGTGTATTCATTCTTTACGCCATTAACTTCTTAAATTCATACGATGCAAAAGGCATCGCTACAATTACGCCCGGGCAACCCGGCTCACTTCATTTGCCACTCGCTCGGTGGCATCCGGAATGGATGCAGCGCGGGCGCGTTCTGCCATGGTTAATAAGGTTTCTCGCGACCACCCGGCCAGGGTGTTGGCGACAGCATCCACGCTAAGCTGTGGCTGCTCGATAATTTTGGCTGCGCCCGCTTTTTCCAGCGGTAGCGCATTCCAGTATTGCTGGCGGTCTTTATGTTGAAACGGCACAAACAACGCCGGTAGTCCTGCCGCGGCGATTTCACTCACCGTTAACGCACCGGAGCGGCAAACGACGACATCCGCCCACGCATACGCCGCCGCCATATCATCAATAAATTCCGTCACTTTATGCTGCGGTTGCCCCGCTTCGGCATACGCCTGTTCAACGGATTGTTGCGAACCTTTGCCGCTCTGATGCCAGATAGTGACTGAATCACCCAGTTTCGCAGCAACCTGCGGCATTGTCTGGTTAAGAATGCGTGCGCCCTGAGAACCACCCACTACCAGCACACGAACCGGACCTTCACGTCCAGCCAAACGTTGCTGCGGCAACGGCAGCGCCAACACATCGGTACGCACCGGGTTACCCACTACTTCCGCATTAGGGAAAGCACCTGGAAACGCCTGCATCACTTTGGTGGCAATCTTCGCCAGCCATTTATTGGTTAAGCCCGCAATACCGTTTTGTTCATGAAGTACAACCGGAATGCCTAACGACCACGCGGCCAGACCACCTGGACCTGACACGTAGCCTCCCATACCGAGCACCACGTCAGGTTTGTACGCTTTCATAATCGCCCGCGCCTGACGCCAGGCGTTGAAGATACGCAGCGGGGCAGCTATCAGTGCTTTTATACCTTTTCCACGCAGACCAGAGATACGAATGAAATCAATTTCGATGCCATGTTTTGGCACTAAGTCCGCTTCCATACGGTCGGCAGTCCCCAGCCAGCGAACTTGCCAACCCTGAGCCATTAGATGGTGCGCAACCGCCAGTCCCGGGAATACATGTCCACCGGTTCCGCCTGCCATCACCATTAATCGCTTTCCTTGACCACTCATCGTGAACCTCGTACAAACGCCTGCGCTTTCTCCAGACGCGTTTCATAATCAATACGCAACAGCATCATGATGGCTGTCGACATAATCAGTAAGCTCGAACCACCGTAACTGATCAGCGGCAATGTCAGACCTTTGGTCGGTAACATCCCCGCCGCCGCGCCTACGTTAACCAGCGCCTGGAAGCTAAACCAGATGCCAATAGAACAGGCGAGAAAACCGGAAAAACGGTGGTCAATTTCTAATGCTTTACGGCCAATCGACATCGCGCGAAAAGCGACGAAGAATACCATTAAAAGTGCCAGCACCACACCGACATACCCCAGTTCTTCGCCGATAATGGCGAAAATAAAGTCAGTGTGCGCTTCCGGCAGATACTCCAGTTTTTGTACCGAGTTACCTAAACCTTGCCCCCAAAGTTCGCCGCGACCAAACGCCATCAGCGATTGCGTTAACTGATAGCCGCTGCCAAAGGGATCTTCCCACGGGTTCCAGAATGCGGTAACACGGCGGATACGGTACGGTTCGGCGAGTATCAGCAACACAACCGCTGAAATGCCCATACCGATAATGGCAATGAACTGCCACAATTTCGCTCCCGCCAGGAACAACATCGCCAGCGTAGTCACAAACAACACCACCACCGTACCAAGGTCTGGCTGTGCCAGCAGTAACACTGCCAACACCAGAATCACGCCCATCGGTTTCAGGAAGCCGCGCAGGTTATTACGTACTTCGTCGCCTTTACGCACCAGATAGTTGGCGATATAGCAAAACAGCGACAGTTTTGTCAGCTCCGCAGGCTGGATACGCAGCAAACCGAGATCGATCCAACGCGATGCCCCTTTAACCGAGCTACCCACTACCAGGACGATCATCAGCAGGATGATAGATCCGAGCAGCATCGTGGCACTGTAGCGTTGCCAGAACTCCATCGGCAGACGCAGCGTAATGATCGCCAGAATAAACGCCAAAATCAGATAGACACCATCACGCTTCGCGAAGAAGAACGGATCGTTGGTTAAGCGTTGCCCTATGGGCATTGACGCCGAGGTCACCATGATAAAGCCAATCGCCGCGAGGCCGAAGGTCAGCCACAGTAAGGTGCGATCGTACATGATCAGGCTGTCGGTATCTTTTTCCCGCGAGCCCATCACCCAGCCCTTTAGCGCCGTGGAGATCCAGACCAGGATACTGAATCCTGGCAGGCGCGGCATTTTCAGGCGAGGGAGAGATAAACGCATCAACCTAACTCCTTCGCCAGACGGGCAAACTCATTGCCTCGTTGTTCAAAGTTCTTGAACTGATCAAGGCTGGCACAGGCTGGGGAGAGCAGAACCATATCGCCCGGCTGAACACGCGGAGCCAGCAAGCGCATCGCCTGTTCCATAGTTTCGGTTTGTTCTGCCACTTCCGGGCGTAGCGCCGCCAGCTGCGCGCCGTCACGACCGAAACAATACAGACGTACGTTATCGCCATTCAGGTAACGCGCCAGTGGGCTAAAGTCCGCCGATTTACCATCGCCACCCAGCAACAAATGCAGTGTGCCGTCTACGTGCAGGCCATTCAGCGCCGCTTCCGTACTGCCGACGTTGGTCGCTTTCGAATCGTTAATCCAACGTACGCCGTTATGCTCCAGCACAACTTCAAAGCGATGCGGCAGACCAGTGAATGTGGTTAACGCTTTCAGGCTGCTGGCACGCGGTAACCCTGCAGCATCTGCCAGCGCCAGCGCCGCCAGCGCATTGGTGTAGTTATGCTGCCCGGAAAGTTTCATCTCTTTCACATTCAGCACTTTCTCGCCTTTAACCCGCAGCCAGGTTTCGCCCTGCTGATGATTCAGGTGATAGTCACCCATGTTGACGCCAAAGCTGACGCAGCGTTCATCCGCACCGCGAATCGGCATTGTTAAGGCATCATCAGCATTAACCACGCAAACTTTCGCGTTTTCGTAAATGCGCAGTTTTGCTGCACGATACTGTTGTAAACCAAACGGATAGCGATCCATATGATCTTCAGTCACGTTCAGAATGGTCGCTGCTACCGCCTGTAAGCTGGAGGTGGTTTCCAGCTGGAAGCTCGACAGTTCCAGCACGTACAGTTCACACTCATCATCCAGTAGCATCAACGCAGGCAGGCCAATATTGCCACCCACACCAACGTTAACCCCCGCCGCTTTCGCCATTTCACCCACTAGCGTGGTGACCGTGCTTTTGCCGTTAGAACCGGTAATCGCCACAATCGGTGCTTGTGCTTCGCGACAGAACAGCTCGATATCGCCAACGATTTCGATTCCGGCATCAGCGGCAGCGCTTAAGGATGGATGCGCCAGTGCAATACCGGGACTGGCGACAATCAGATCTGCCGCCATCAGCCATTCATCATTCAGACTGCCCGTGTGGCGTTCTACGGCTTCGGGTAATTTATCCAGGCCAGGCGGTGTCATACGCGTATCCATAACGCGCGGCGTCACACCGCGAGCGAGGAAAAAGTCCACGCAGGAAAGCCCGGTGAGGCCCAGGCCGATAATGACGACATTTTTACCCTGATAATCAGCCATGATTAACGTACCTTCAGCGTTGCCAGACCAATCAGAACCAGCATCAGCGAAATAATCCAGAAACGCACAATGACGCGCGGTTCCGGCCAGCCTTTCAGTTCATAGTGGTGATGAATCGGTGCCATGCGGAAAATACGTTGTCCGCGCAGTTTAAAGGAGCCGACCTGCAGGATGACAGAAAGCGTTTCTACCACGAACACGCCCCCCATAATCACCAGCAGGAATTCCTGACGTAGCAGTACGGCGATAATGCCTAACGCACCACCTAACGCCAGCGAACCTACATCGCCCATAAAGACCTGCGCCGGATAGGTGTTAAACCACAGGAAGCCCAGTCCTGCCCCGACTATCGCGGTACAGACAATAACCAGTTCCCCGGCGTGTCGCAGATACGGTATATGCAAGTAGCTGGCAAAGTTCATATTGCCGGTCGCCCACGCCACCAGCGCAAAACCACCGGCGACAAATACGGTCGGCATAATTGCCAGGCCGTCGAGACCATCGGTCAGGTTTACCGCGTTGCCAGTACCCACAATGACGAAGTAAGCCAGCAGAATGTAGAACAGCCCCAGCTGCGGCATCACATCTTTAAAGAATGGGACCACCAGCTGCGTTGCGGGCGTGTCTTTGCCGGCAAGGTACAGGGCGAAGGCGACACCCAGCGCAATGACCGACATCCAGAAATACTTCCAACGAGCGATCAACCCTTTGGTGTCTTTACGCACCACTTTGCGATAATCATCAACAAAGCCAATAACACCGTAACCTACCAGCACCACCAACACGCACCAGACGTACGGATTGGACGGGTAAGCCCACAGCAGTACGGAGATCACAATCGCCGTCAGGATCATAATCCCGCCCATGGTCGGCGTACCGCGCTTGCTGAAGTGTGATTCAGGACCGTCGTTACGCACCACCTGACCAAAGGAAAGTTTTTGCAAATGAGCAATCATACGCGGGCCCATCCACAATGAGATGAACAGCGCGGTCAGCAGGCTGACGATGGCGCGAAACGTCAGATAGGAAAAGACGTTAAAGCCGGAATAATATTTGACCAAATGTTCGGCCAGCCAAACTAACATGTCCCATTCTCCTGTAAAGCGCGTACTACCTCTTCCATGGCGGCACTACGTGAACCCTTAACTAAAATCGTAATTACCTGTTGCTCAGCAATCAGTGATTTAAGACGCGTAATTAACGCAGTTTTATCAGCAAAATGTTCGCCAACGCCGCTGGCGGTGCTGATAGCATGGCTTTGTTTACCCACGCTTAACACGCGGTCAATACCAGCAGCTTTTGCCGCCTCGCCCACCTGTACATGGCAGGCTTCGCTTTCAGCGCCCAGTTCCGCCATATCGCCCACCACCAGCACGCGGTAGCCCGGCATTTCAGCCAGTACCTGGACTGCTGCAGTCATTGAACCGACATTGGCGTTGTAGGAGTCGTCGAGCAGCAACTGGTTTTCTGCCAGTTGGATGGGGAACAGACGGCCTGGAACAGCTTTCAGATTTGCCAGCCCCGCTTTGATAGCATCAAGCGTTGCGCCCACGGACATGGAGAGCGCAGCGGCTGCCAGCGCATTCGCAATATTGTGACGCCCCGGCAACGGCAGCAGAACATCGACGCTACCGGTTGGGGTTTGTAGGGTAAATTCCGTACCGTGCGAGGTCACATGGATATTGGTGGCGGTGAAATCGCTGTTGGCGGCATTGGGTGAGAAACGCCACACTTTGCGTGAGCCAATTACGCTCTGCCAGTTCAGCCAGTCGTTGTTGTCGGCGTTCATAATGGCGATACCGTTTTCCGGCAGGCCGCTAAAGATTTCACCTTTCGCTTTCGCGACACCCGCAAGCGAGCCAAAACCTTCCAGATGCGCCGCTGCCAGGTTGTTGACCAGCGCAGCTTCCGGGCGAGTCAGACTCACAGTCCAGGCTATTTCGCCCTGATGGTTCGCGCCAAGTTCAATAACTGCGTAATCGTATTCCGGCGTTAAGCGCAACAGCGTCATCGGTACACCGATGTCGTTGTTGAGATTGCCTGCCGTATAAAGCGTGTTGCCGCACTGGCTTAAAATCGCCGCCGTCATCTCTTTAACGGAGGTTTTGCCGGAGGACCCCGTCAGAGCAACCACGCGCGCCGGAACTTGCTGGCGAACCCATGCAGCCAGTTCACCAAACGCCAGACGCGTATCCTTGACGATTAACTGCGGCAGGTCGATGTCCAGCGGACGGCTAACCAGTAGTGCGCCTGCGCCGCCAGCTTTCGCCTGGTCGGCAAAATCGTGGGCATCAAAACGTTCGCCTTTCAGGGCAACAAACAGGCAGCCCGGCGTCAGTTTTCGGGTATCAGTGGTTACAGCATCAAGGGTGATATCTGCACCTTGCAGTTCACCGTTGAGAATGTCGGTAAGTTGGCTAAGGGTTACGCTAATCATGCAATCACCCCCAGCAGACGCGCCACCGTGACGCGATCGGAGTAGTCCAGACGCTGATTGCCAACAATCTGGTAATCTTCATGGCCTTTGCCCGCGACCAGTACCACATCATTCTCTTTAGCCTGCATAACGGCGCAAGTCACCGCTTCAGCACGGCCTTCCATCACTTTGGCATGTCCGGCATCTAACATTCCCGCCAGAATATCGTTGATGATGGCACGCGGTTCTTCGGTACGCGGGTTATCGTCCGTCACCACCGCCACGTCAGCAAACTCTTCGGCAATTGCGCCCATCAGTGGACGCTTACCTTTATCGCGATCGCCACCACAGCCAAAGATACACCACAGCTTGCCCGCACAGTGCAGACGCGCCGCCTGTAAGGCTTTTTCCAGTGCATCCGGCGTATGCGCGTAATCCACCACCACCGTCGGTTTGCCTGGCGCAGTGAACACTTCCATACGTCCGCAAACCGGTTGCAGACGCGCGGCGGTTTTCAGCAGATCAGCCAGTGGATAGCCGAGTGCCAACAGTGTCGCCAGCGCGAGCAGCAGGTTGCTGACGTTAAAAGCGCCCATCAGATGGCTTTCAATTTCGCCATCGCCCCAACTTGAGCTAAAGCGAATCGTCGCACCGCTGTCGTGATAGTTCACTTCGGTCGCTTTCAACCAGCGTCCGTGACAGTTCGGATTGATATGATCTTCCATTGATACCGCAACCGCGTCCGGCAGTTTTGCCAGCCAGCGGCGGCCCACTTCATCGTCGGCGTTAATAATCGCCTGACCGCAATGATGTTCAGAATAAAGCAGCCATTTCGCAGCTTCGTAGTGTTCCATATCACCATGATAATCAAGGTGATCGCGGCTTAAGTTGGTAAAGACCGACGCCGCAAATTTCAATGCCGCCACACGGTGCTGTACCAGCCCGTGGGAGGAAACTTCCATTGCGCAAAAAGTCGCGCCCTGATCCACCAGCCCCGCCAGCTCATGCTGAACATCGACTGCCGAACCGGTAGTATTTTCTGTCGGGATCACTTTCCCCAGCAGACCGTTACCAACGGTGCCCATTACCGCGCTGGTTTCGCCAAGCAGTTGGCTCCACTGCGCCAGCAGCTGGGTCGTCGTGGTTTTGCCGTTGGTGCCCGTTACGCCTACGAGACGTAAATTGTCAGAGGGTTCATGGTAAAAGCGGCCCGCCAGTGCAGATAAACGCTCATTGAGCTGGCTGAGATAGATGACCGGTACGCCGTGCATTTCACGGATTTCACCGTCGGTCGCCTCATCTTTCGCCTCTGCAATAATGGCAGCCACACCTTGCGCTATCGCCTGCGGGATATATCGACGCCCGTCCGCCTGATGACCTACTACAGCTACAAAGAGATCGCCCGCCGCAGCCACACGGCTGTCGAGTGTCATCTCTCGCAGTGCTCGCGAAGGTGCGTCTGGCACCCACGGAGCAAGAAGGTCGCGCAAATTACGATCTGCCACCTGTCCCCTCGCCTTGATTAATCACAAATTCATTTTTATCGCCCGTTGTCAGCGCATCCGGCTCGATGTTCATGGTACGCAATACGCCGCCCATGATGGCACCAAAGACCGGCGCGGAAACGGCGCCGCCGTAGTATTTACCCGCCTGCGGATCGTTGATAACAACAACCAGCGCGAAGCGCGGCTGACTCGCAGGCGCAACGCCTGCGGTATAAGCAATATATTTATTGATGTAGCGACCGTCCGGCCCGACCTTTTTCGCGGTACCGGTTTTAATGGCGATACGATAGCCTTTAATCGCCGCCTTCACGCCGCCGCCGCCCGGTAGCGCCACGCTTTCCATCATATGCACCACAGTGCGGACAATGGATTCCGGGAAGACACGTTCACCGGGAACCGGGGGGTCAACTTTGGTAATCGACAGTGGGCGATAAATGCCGTAGCTGCCGATAGTTGCGTAGACTCGCGCTAACTGTAACGGTGTTACCATTAGCCCGTAGCCGAAAGAGAAGGTGGCCCTCTCTATGTCAGACCACCGTTGTTTTTGAGGATATAAGCCACTGCGTTCTCCGACCAACCCCAAATTGGTCGCTTTTCCCAGTCCAAAACGTGAGTAAGTATCTACTAACGCTGAGGACGGCATCGCTAACGCCAGCTTGGAAACACCGACGTTACTCGACTTCTGTAATACCCCGGTCAGGGTTAATTCGCTGTAGCGTGCCACGTCTTTGATTTCGTGGCCGTTAATTCGATAAGGAACGGTATTGAGTACCGAGTTTTCTCGCACCACGCCACGTTGCAACGCGGTCATCACCACCATCGGTTTAACCGTTGAGCCCGGTTCAAACACGTCGGTGATGGTACGGTTACGCATCGCCTCTTTCGGCGTGCCGCTCAGATTATTTGGGTTGTATGACGGGCTGTTAGCCATCGCCAGCACTTCACCGGTGTTGACATCCACCAGCACGGCGCTACCGGACTCAGCCTTGTTAAAGGCCACCGCGTTGTTCAGTTCGCGATAAACCAGCGCCTGCAGGCGTTCATCAATACTCAGCGCCAAGTTGTGCGCTGCCTGGCTGTCAGTAGAAGAAATATCTTCAATTACGCGACCATAGCGGTCTTTACGCACAATGCGCTCACCCGGCTGCCCGGTAAGCCATTTATCGAAACTCTTCTCAACGCCCTCAATCCCTTGACTATCGACGTTAGTAAAGCCGATGAGGTGAGCAGTCACTTCGCCGGACGGATAGTAACGGCGAGACTCTTCACGCAGATGAATCCCCGGCAGTTTCAGTTTTTTGATGTAGTCCGCCATGTCAGGGTTCACCTGACGCGCCAGATAAATAAAGCGCCCTTTCGGGTTGGCGTTAATGCGGGCTGAAAGCTGATCCAGCGGAATATTGAGCGCGTTAGCCAGCGCCTTCCAGCGGTCACCGACGCTGATACCGCCAGCGTCATGCACTTCTTTCGGGTCAGCCCAAATCGCTTTTACCGGCACGCTCACCGCTAACGGGCGACCAGAACGGTCAGTAATCATGCCGCGGGAGGTGGAAACTTGCTGAACGCGAAGAGAACGCATGTCGCCCTCTTTCACCAGCATATCCGGGGAGATAACTTGTAACCACGCTACGCGTCCGAGCAGAAAAGCCAGCGCCAGGAGAATACAGCCGCATAACAACGCAAAACGCCAACTGATAAAGTTGGCATGTTCTTCCTGACGTTTTGGTTTCTGCGTTTTCGCCGCTGCTTTCATGCGTCGCGTTTATCCTTATTTTTGCACTACGATATTTTCTTGTGACGGATCAACATGCTGCATTTGCAGCTTTTTCGTGGCGATCCTTTCCACCCGGCTATGGTCGCCGAGCGCATTCTCTTCAAGGATCAGGTTGCGCCATTCAATGTCTAAAGCATCTCGCTCCAGCACCAGTTGTTCGCGCTGAGCGGTCAGTAAACGGGTATGGTGCGCCGTGGTTACCACAGTCACCGCCGTCAAAATAATGCAAATGAACAGGCAGAGTGGCAGCTTCCCAAATCGCAAAAGATCGTCACCGATAACACCAGGCAATGCATGGCGCTCGTGGCTTCCCATCGATCCTTTAACTTTGCTTAGAGCTTCTGTCACTCTGCTGATCATGCGTTCGTCCTCTCTGCAATACGCAGAACTGAACTACGGGCACGAGGGTTCTCAGCCACCTCTTCTTCGCCCGGCATTAACTTGCCTAGTGCTCGCAGCTGACGGCCACCCAGTTTTTTGAGCTGCTCTTCAGTCATCGGTAACCCTGCCGGAACTTGCGGACCGCGGCTGTTTTCACGCATAAAACGTTTCACAATACGGTCTTCCAGCGAGTGGAAGCTGATGATCGAAAGCCGCCCACCCGGGGCCAGCACGTTGAGCGAGCTTTTTAGCGCCTGCTCTATCTCCTCCAGTTCACTGTTTACCCAAATGCGCACCGCCTGGAAGGTACGGGTCGCGGGATGTTTAAACTTATCTTTCACCGGCGTTGCAGCAGCCACGACTTCCGCCAGTTCTTTGGTGCGGGTCATCGGCTGTTCGCGGTTACGCTCGACAATGGCGCGGGCAATGCGTTTGGCAAAACGCTCTTCACCATAGGTTTTCAATACCCAGGCGATATCGGCTTCTTCTGCGGTTTGTAGCCATTCAGCGGCTGACTGCCCACGGGTTGGGTCCATACGCATGTCCAGCGGACCATCGCGCATAAAGGAAAAGCCACGTTCAGCATCATCAAGTTGCGGTGAAGAGACGCCAAGATCGAGGAGAATGCCGTCGATCTTGCCGATAAGATCGCGCTCGGCAACGTATTCGCCCAGCGCGGAGAAAGGTCCGTGGATGATGGAGAAGCGCGGATCATCAATAGTCTTCGCAACGGCGATAGCCTGCGGGTCGCGATCGATCGCCAGCAAACGCCCCTCTTCGCCAAGCTGCGAGAGGATCAGACGTGAGTGACCACCGCGACCAAAAGTCCCATCAATGTAGATGCCATCAGGACGGATATTGAGGCCATTAACGGCTTCATCCAGCAGCACCGTAGTATGTTTATAGTTTTCCATCATTTTATAGAGACAAGTCCTGCAGTCGCTCCGATAAGTCTCCGGTAGCCAACTGCTCTGCGTCGATATCTTCCTTGACCTGTTGATGCCAGGTTGTTTCATCCCACAGCTCAAACTTGTTGAACTGTCCAACCAGCATCACTTCTTTTGTCAGCCCGGCATGTTGCCGCAGTACTGGCGCGATTAACAATCGACCTGCGCCATCCATCTGACATTCGCTGGCATGACCTAACAGTAGGCGCTGCACACGGCGCTCAACCGGGTTCATGCTCGACAGACGCGATAATTTTTGCTCGATAATTTCCCATTCAGGCAGGGGGTAAAGCAGCAGGCACGGGTGATAAATGTCAATGGTGCAAACCATTTGACCGGCAGCGTTCTCAAGCAGCTGTTCCCGATAACGGGTAGGCACTGATAAGCGCCCTTTGCTGTCGAGATTGACTAACGTTGCTCCCCGGAACATGCCAGCCTCACCCCTTATTCCCACTTTGCCCCACAATTTCCCACTGAAAGGAGTTTACGGAGCTGAGGAAAAGCTTGTCAAGCCAGTCACAAGGCATACCGAGGTAAAAAACCCGATGTTTACGGCTAATATCAGCGTTGTTTATTTTACGTCCAACGTGCGAAGCAAATTAACGTTATGAATAGCTGTAAGAAAAAATCCCTCATCGTCATCACTGTTTTAAAATGACTCACTATTTTCCACAGCAAATATAAAGTGTCAGTTTGCGACGCGAGCGGCATTTTAGGACATATCTTCCCCGGTTAACAGTCCTTGTTACGTCTGTGTGGCGCTTGATGCCAGCGGGTTTGCGCAAAAGCAAAGAAAAGTGTTTGTTAAATCGGCAATTCATCGCCGCATGTAACAAAATAATGCAAAAACGCGCTGTCGATATCACTTAATTATTGTGAATTTCAGCTGGTGAGTTAATTAACGGGCGGGTTTAAAAGCATTTATCAATAATAGTCAGGAATAGTCTTATTTACTTTAAGCATATTGATGTCCAGTCCCGTACTCTACGCGCCAGAGGGAAATTCACCTGGCGCGTATTTTTGTTCGCGGCTTAGCTACGGCTGAGCACGCCGCGGCGATAGAGATTACGTTTAATGCGCGTTAAACCAGGTTTTGGCTTACGCGGTTCGTCCAGGCTTGCCAGGACAATCTCCAGCACACGCTCTGCGACATCGCGGTGACGTTGAGCCACTGCCAGCACCGGACACTGTAAGAAGTCGAGCAGTTCGTTATCGCCAAAGGTGGCAATTGCCAGGTCAGAAGGCAGTTTGCCGTCGCGACGCAGCGTGACATCCATCACTCCTTGCAACAACGCAAACGACGTTGTGAACAGCGCCTGCGGCATCGGATGCGTTTCCAGCCATTTTTCGAATAACTGGGCAGCCGCCTCCCGCTCATAGCTGTTGGCATACAGGAAATGCACTTCGCGCGGATCATCTTTCCAGGCAGTACGGAAACCTTGTTCACGCAGGAAGCTGACAGAAAGCTCCGGTAGCGCACCAAGATAAAGCACCGTCTCGGCGGGAAACTTACGTAACTCTTCCGCCAGCATTTCGGCATCATCCTGATCGGCACCAACCACGCTGGTGAAGTGTTCACGATCGAGGGCGCGGTCCAGCGCGACAATCGGGAACGGGTCGTTAGCCCAGCGTTGATAAAAAGGATGCTCAGGAGGCAACGACGTCGAAACAATAATGGCATCAACCTGACGCTGTAAAAGGTGCTCAATGCACCGCATTTCGTTGTCTGGCTGATCTTCTGAGCAGGCAATCAGCAGTTGATAACCCCGTTGCCGCGCCTGGCGTTCAAGATAGTTAGCGATGCGGGTATAGCTGGTGTTCTCCAGATCGGGGATCACAAGACCAATAGAACGTGTGCGTCCAGCACGAAGCCCAGCTGCCACGGCGTTCGGGTGGTAATTGTGCTCACGCACCACAGCCATGACTTTTTCAACGGTTTTGTCGCTCACACGGTATTGCTTCGCTTTGCCGTTAATAACATAGCTTGCAGTGGTCCGCGACACTCCCGCCAGCCGAGCGATTTCATCCAGTTTCACAATTGCCCCTTGCGTAAAATGTAAAAACCATAGCCATTGTACTGGTATGGGTTAAATTCATTAACATCTAAGCGCAGAAAATTAACTGCGGCAACTGCTTTTATTCCAGGTTCCCACTGATTTCGCAAAAAAAGCCCAACGTGACATGTTGGGCTGTAAATTGCGCATTGAGATCATTCTCAACGCATTATTTTATCGCCGCGCGAAAGTCCGACCACACCAGAGCGAGCAACCTCCACAATTTTCGCCACATCGCGAATCGATGCTAAAAATGCATCAAGCTTACCGCTGGTGCCTGCTAATTGAACGGTATAAAGCGAGGGTGTGACATCGATAATTTGCCCACGGAATATTTCCGTATTACGTTTCACTTCGTCACGCCCGTAACCGCTGGCCTGAATTTTCACCAGCATGATTTCCCGCTCAACATGCGCGCCCTGCCCCAACTCACTCACGCGCAAGACATCGACCAGCTTGTGTAATTGCTTTTCGATCTGCTCAAGTACTTTTTCATCGCCCACGGTCTGGATGGTCATACGCGATAATGTCGGATCGTCGGTTGGCGCAACGGTCAGGCTTTCAATGTTGTAGCCACGCTGGGAAAAAAGGCCAATCACGCGGGATAACGCGCCTGATTCATTTTCGAGTAAGACTGATAATATCCGGCGCATAATCAGGTTCTCTCCGTTTTGCTTAACCACATTTCATCCATTCCGCCCCCGCGAATCTGCATCGGGTAGACGTGCTCGCTGCCATCGACGGTAACATCAACAAACACCAGGCGATTATTGCGCACCTGTTCCAGCGCCTCGCTAAGTTTGCTTTCCAGCTCATGCGGATGAGAAATCTGGATCCCGACATGCCCATAGGCTTCCGCCAGACGGACGAAATCGGGTAGCGATTGCATATAAGATTGTGAATGACGGCCGGAATAGATCATGTCCTGCCACTGCTTCACCATCCCCAGATAGCGGTTATTGAGATTCACCACCAGTACGGGCAACTCGTATTGCAACGCGGTAGACAGTTCCTGGATGTTCATCTGAATACTGCCGTCGCCAGTGACGCAAACCACGGTTTCTTCTGGCAACGCCATTTTGACGCCCAGTGCCGCAGGTAAACCAAAACCCATCGTGCCGAGGCCACCGGAATTGATCCAGCGACGCGGTTTGTCGAATGGATAATAAAGTGCAGCAAACATCTGGTGCTGCCCGACATCGGACGTCACGTAAGCGTCTCCCTTCGTCAACCGCCAAAGAGTCTCGATCACCGCCTGCGGTTTAATCTTTTCACTGTGAGTGTCATATTTCAGGCACTGACGAGCGCGCCACTGTTCAATTTGCTGCCACCAGTCGCGGATCTCATCCAGTGGTTGATGGGCGGATTCTTGCGACAAGAGTTCAAGCATTTGTTCGAGGACCTGGCGAGCATCCCCCACAATCGGGATATCCGCAGTCACGGTTTTAGAAATGGAAGTAGGATCAATATCGATATGCAGAACAGTGGCATTTGGGCAGTACTTTGCCAGATTGTTCGTCGTTCGGTCATCAAATCGTACCCCGACGGCGAAAATCACATCCGCGTTATGCATCGTCATATTGGCTTCGTAGGTACCGTGCATTCCCAGCATGCCCAGTGCCTGACGATGCGTTGCCGGAAACGCCCCCAGCCCCATCAATGAGCAAACAACGGGCAGATTCAACGCCTCCACCGTTTCTTTCAACTGCTGATGGCAGCCCGCCGTGATTGCCCCACCGCCTACGTAGACAACCGGTTTTTTTGCCGCTACCAGCGTTTGCAGAGCACGCTTAATTTGCCCTTTATGTCCGGTAGTAGTGGGATTGTAAGAACGCATACTGACCGACTCCGGCCAGACATAGGGTAATTTGTTCGCCGGATTAAGAATATCTTTCGGTAAATCAACGACTACTGGTCCTGGGCGACCACTTGCCGCCAGCCAGAAAGCCTTTTTCAGCACCTGCGGAATGTCTTCCGTTTGCTTAACCAGAAAACTGTGTTTAACCACCGGTCGCGAAATCCCCACCATGTCGCACTCCTGAAAGGCATCGTAACCTATCAACGAGGTCGCTACCTGCCCGGAAAGGACAACTAATGGAATGGAATCCATATAAGCGGTGGCGATGCCAGTAATCGCATTGGTCGCCCCTGGACCCGACGTTACCAGCACGACGCCGACTTCCCCGGTCGCGCGCGCCAGGCCATCGGCCATATGCACCGCCGCCTGCTCATGACGAACTAATACATGATCAATACCACCCACGGTATGCAATGCATCATAAATATCAAGGACTGCGCCTCCGGGATAACCGAATACTTGTTTAACGCCCTGATCGATAAGCGATCGGACGACCATCTCGGCTCCAGACAACATCTCCATGGCCTGCCTCACTGTTTGACGGAAAAAATGTGTAAAACACATTAACCGTCCGATCTTGCTTAAGCAATTGGCAGCCAGAGACATAAACACGGGGTAATAAGAATAAACAGGAGGAAAGGTGAAAAGAAACGATAAAATCCTCCATTACAGAGGATTAAATTGATAATAAATCGGCTGAATCCCACAACTTACAGCAATTTCTCTATTTTTTTAATTAATCCTAAAATAGAGAGCCCACACATTCAGAATAAAATTCTACATTCAATAAAAAATGCAGAATAAACCAGACATTCATGTCTGACCTATTCTGCAATCAGTTAGCGTTTGCAAATTGAGACTAATTGCTCTTCCATCCACTGATGGCCTTTATCGCGCCCGGCAGCTTCATGCCAGGAGAGATAACAGGTTCTGCTGTTTTGTTTTAACGGCAGCGGTAATACCTGTAATTCTAAGGATTCAGCGAACTCTTCAGCCAGCCAACGCGGCGCAATAGCGACCAAATGCGTTTGCGACACCACGCTAAGTACGCTCATCATTGCCATGCCCTGATACGCGATACTGGCTTGCTTATCTACCGTGTCATACCAAGGTTGACTAAATGACGCGAAACGATCGAGCGAAACCGCCGCATGTTGTTCGTTATAAACATCATGTTTCAGTAACGGGCCCTTAATTGTTGGATGATTTTTGCTGGCTACCAGCACCATTTCATCTTTAAATAATGGTACGCTGGTAAACTCAGGACGATGGAAGTCTTCATAACTAATCACAAACTCCGTTTCCTGATAACGCAGCTGATGTTCAGTGTTCTGATTTAATGAAGACTTGAACATAACATGTATATTTGGCGCAATCTGCTCAATGTGATTATAAATCTGCGAGGTCAGAATGCTGTCTAACGGGCTGCAAACACAAAGATGAAATACACGTTCACTGCTCGCGGGTTCAAAACCTGAACCAGGCAATTCATTTTGTACTAGTTGCAATGCCTGACGAACTGAACCAAAAAGTTGAAATGCGCGAGCAGTCGGTTGAATACCACGGCCATAACGAACAAAAAGCTCGTCATTAAACATCACCTTCAGGCGTGCAACAGCGTTACTGACCGCAGGTTGCGACATTCCCAGAACATGAGCGGCACGAGTAATGTTTTGCTCCTGCATCACGGCATCGAAAACGGTTAATAAGTTGAGATCGACCATGCGTAGCTGTGGCTTGCTTAACTCCGCCGTCTCTGGATGATCTGTTTGTACCTCTGGCATACTTAACTCCACTGTCACACTTAACTCCCTTTCCCTTATTGGAATGCAGAGAAATAATCCTCGAGAATATGATTTATCATGCATATAAAATAAGAAAAAGGAAAATGAGTAAAATTAGGAAAACATAAAGATACGGGTTCTGATAAAAACAGAATCCATTGCCGTGGAATGAGTCATTTACCACAGCATAATAATCCATAATGTTTTTGTTGCGAAAACAATCTAATCATAACTACCGCGAATACTCAATCATCTACAAAATGGATTAAATGTGCTTATTTAATAATTAATTTATATATTTAATGCATTAATTCTTAACATTAATTGATCAATAATATTCACCAAATCAATATCAAAAAAAAATCGCAAAACATATAATTCAATACAAATCATCAGGATAGGTTTTGCAACGCGTGCATTTTGTCCCCTTTTTCCTCGTTGATTAGATGCAAAAATTTATGCTGAAATATGTCAACCGATGAAAAGCGTCGGTAGTTAAGCAGAAATTAATATCGCTTACTTTAACCACCGCAGCACAATTAGCTAATTTTACGGATGCAGAACTCACGCTGGCGGGACGTTTTTATTGCGTCAGGGTTGACATCCGTTTTTGTATCCAGTAACTCTAAAAGCATATCGCATTCATCTGGAGCTGATTTAATGACTCACATCGTTCGCTTTATCGGTCTACTACTACTAAACGCATCTTCTTTGCGCGGTAGACGAGTGAGCGGCATCCAGCATTAAGCCAGCACGCAGTCAAACAAAAAACCCGCGCCATTGCGCGGGTTTTTTTATGCCCGAAGCGAGGCGCTCTAAAAGAGACAAGGACCCAAACCATGAGCCAGCAAGTCATTATTTTCGATACCACATTGCGCGACGGTGAACAGGCGTTACAGGCAAGCTTGAGTGTGAAAGAAAAACTGCAAATTGCGCTGGCCCTTGAGCGTATGGGTGTTGACGTGATGGAAGTCGGGTTCCCCGTTTCTTCGCCGGGTGATTTTGAATCAGTGCAAACCATCGCTCGCCAGGTTAAAAACAGCCGCGTATGCGCGTTAGCTCGCTGCGTGGAAAAAGATATCGACGTGGCGGCCGAATCCCTGAAAGTCGCCGAAGCCTTCCGTATTCATACCTTTATTGCCACTTCGCCAATGCACATCGCCACCAAGCTGCGCAGCACGCTGGACGAGGTGATCGAACGCGCTATCTATATGGTGAAACGCGCCCGTAATTACACCGATGATGTTGAATTTTCTTGCGAAGATGCCGGGCGTACACCCATTGCCGATCTGGCGCGAGTGGTCGAAGCGGCGATTAATGCCGGTGCCACCACCATCAACATTCCGGACACCGTGGGCTACACCATGCCGTTTGAGTTCGCCGGAATCATCAGCGGCCTGTATGAACGCGTGCCTAACATCGACAAAGCCATTATCTCCGTACATACCCACGACGATTTGGGCCTGGCGGTCGGAAACTCACTGGCGGCGGTACATGCCGGTGCACGCCAGGTGGAAGGCGCAATGAACGGGATCGGCGAGCGTGCCGGAAACTGTTCCCTGGAAGAAGTCATCATGGCGATCAAAGTTCGTAAGGATATTCTCAACGTCCACACCGCCATTAATCACCAGGAGATATGGCGCACCAGCCAGTTAGTTAGCCAGATTTGTAATATGCCGATCCCGGCAAACAAAGCCATTGTTGGCAGCGGCGCATTCGCACACTCCTCCGGTATCCACCAGGATGGCGTGCTGAAAAACCGCGAAAACTACGAAATCATGACACCAGAATCTATTGGTCTGAACCAAATCCAGCTGAATCTGACCTCTCGTTCGGGGCGTGCGGCGGTGAAACATCGCATGGATGAGATGGGGTATAAAGAAAGTGAATATAATTTAGACAATTTGTACGACGCTTTCCTGAAGCTGGCGGACAAAAAAGGTCAGGTGTTTGATTACGATCTGGAGGCGCTGGCCTTCATCGGTAAGCAGCAAGAAGAGCCGGAGCATTTCCGTCTGGATTACTTCAGCGTGCAGTCTGGCTCTAACGATATCGCCACCGCCGCCGTCAAACTGGCCTGCGGCGAAGAAGTCAAAGCAGAAGCCGCCAACGGTAACGGTCCGGTCGATGCCGTCTATCAGGCGATAAACCGCATCACTGACTATAACGTCGAACTGGTGAAATACAGCCTGACTGCTAAAGGTCACGGTAAAGATGCTCTGGGTCAGGTGGATATTGTCGCTAACTACAACGGTCGCCGCTTCCACGGCGTCGGCCTGGCCACCGATATTGTCGAGTCCTCCGCCAAAGCCATGGTGCACGTACTGAACAATATCTGGCGCGCCGCAGAAGTCGAAAAAGAGTTGCAACGCAAAGCTCAACACAACGAAAACAACAAGGAAACCGTGTGATGTCGAAGAATTACCATATTGCCGTATTGCCGGGGGACGGTATTGGTCCGGAAGTGATGACCCAGGCGCTGAAAGTGCTGGATGCCGTGCGCAACCGCTTTGCGATGCGCATCACCACCAGCCATTACGATGTAGGCGGCGCAGCCATTGATAACCACGGGCAGCCGCTGCCGCCTGCGACGGTTGAAGGTTGTGAGCAAGCCGATGCCGTGCTGTTTGGCTCGGTAGGCGGTCCGAAATGGGAACATTTACCACCAGACCAGCAACCAGAACGCGGCGCGCTGCTGCCTCTGCGTAAGCACTTCAAATTATTCAGCAACCTGCGCCCGGCAAAACTGTATCAGGGGCTGGAAGCATTCTGTCCGCTGCGTGCAGACATTGCCGCAAACGGCTTCGACATCCTGTGTGTGCGCGAACTGACCGGCGGCATCTATTTCGGTCAGCCAAAAGGCCGCGAAGGTAGCGGACAATATGAAAAAGCCTTTGATACCGAGGTGTATCACCGTTTTGAGATCGAACGTATCGCCCGCATCGCGTTTGAATCTGCTCGCAAGCGTCGCCACAAAGTGACGTCGATCGATAAAGCCAACGTGCTGCAATCCTCTATTTTATGGCGGGAGATCGTTAACGAGATCGCCACGGAATACCCGGATGTCGAACTGGCGCATATGTACATCGACAACGCCACCATGCAGCTGATTAAAGATCCATCACAGTTTGACGTTCTGCTGTGCTCCAACCTGTTTGGCGACATTCTGTCTGACGAGTGCGCAATGATCACTGGCTCGATGGGGATGTTGCCTTCCGCCAGCCTGAACGAGCAAGGTTTTGGTCTGTATGAACCGGCAGGCGGCTCAGCACCAGATATCGCAGGCAAAAACATCGCCAACCCGATTGCGCAAATTCTGTCGCTGGCACTGCTGCTGCGCTACAGCCTGGATGCCGATGATGCGGCTTGCGCCATTGAACGCGCCATTAACCGCGCATTAGAAGAAGGCATTCGCACCGGGGATTTAGCCCGTGGCGCTGCCGCCGTTAGTACCGATGAAATGGGCGATATCATTGCCCGCTATGTGGCAGAAGGGGTGTAATCATGGCTAAAACGTTATACGAAAAATTGTTCGACGCTCACGTTGTGTACGAAGCCGAAAACGAAACCCCACTGTTATATATCGACCGCCACCTGGTGCATGAAGTGACCTCACCGCAGGCGTTCGATGGTCTGCGCGCCCACGGTCGCCCGGTACGTCAGCCGGGCAAAACCTTCGCTACCATGGATCACAACGTCTCTACCCAGACCAAAGACATTAATGCCTGCGGTGAAATGGCGCGTATCCAGATGCAGGAACTGATCAAAAACTGCAAAGAATTTGGCGTCGAACTGTATGACCTGAATCACCCGTATCAGGGGATCGTCCACGTAATGGGGCCGGAACAGGGCGTCACCTTGCCGGGGATGACCATTGTCTGCGGCGACTCGCATACCGCCACCCACGGCGCGTTTGGCGCACTGGCCTTTGGTATCGGCACTTCCGAAGTTGAACACGTACTGGCAACGCAAACCCTGAAACAGGGCCGCGCAAAAACCATGAAAATTGAAGTCCAGGGCAAAGCCGCGCCGGGCATTACCGCAAAAGATATCGTGCTGGCAATTATCGGTAAAACCGGTAGCGCAGGCGGCACCGGGCATGTGGTGGAGTTTTGCGGCGAAGCAATCCGTGATTTAAGCATGGAAGGTCGTATGACCCTGTGCAATATGGCAATCGAAATGGGCGCAAAAGCCGGTCTGGTTGCACCGGACGAAACCACCTTTAACTATGTCAAAGGCCGTCTGCATGCGCCGAAAGGCAAAGATTTCGACGACGCCATTGCCTACTGGAAAACCCTGCAAACCGACGAAGGCGCAACTTTCGATACCGTTGTCACTCTGCAAGCAGAAGAAATTTCACCGCAGGTCACCTGGGGCACCAATCCCGGCCAGGTGATTTCCGTGAACGACAATATTCCCGATCCGGCTTCGTTTGCCGATCCGGTTGAACGTGCGTCGGCAGAAAAAGCGCTGGCCTATATGGGGCTGAAACCGGGTATTCCGCTGACCGAAGTGGCTATCGACAAAGTGTTTATCGGTTCCTGTACCAACTCGCGCATTGAAGATTTACGCGCGGCAGCGGAGATCGCCAAAGGGCGAAAAGTCGCGCCAGGCGTGCAGGCACTGGTGGTTCCCGGCTCTGGCCCGGTAAAAGCCCAGGCGGAAGCGGAAGGTCTGGATAAAATCTTTATTGAAGCCGGTTTTGAATGGCGCTTACCTGGCTGCTCAATGTGTCTGGCGATGAACAACGACCGGCTGAATCCGGGCGAACGTTGTGCCTCCACCAGCAACCGTAACTTTGAAGGCCGCCAGGGGCGCGGCGGGCGCACGCATCTGGTCAGCCCGGCAATGGCTGCCGCCGCGGCTGTGACCGGCCATTTCGCCGACATTCGCAACATTAAATAAGGAGCACACCATGGCAGAGAAATTTATCAAACACACAGGCCTGGTGGTTCCGCTGGATGCCGCCAATGTCGATACCGATGCAATCATCCCGAAACAGTTTTTGCAGAAAGTGACCCGTACTGGTTTTGGCGCGCATCTGTTTAACGACTGGCGATTTCTGGATGAAAAAGGCCAACAGCCAAACCCGGACTTCGTGCTGAACTTCCCGCAGTATCAGGGCGCTTCCATTTTGCTGGCACGAGAAAACTTCGGCTGTGGCTCCTCGCGTGAGCACGCGCCCTGGGCATTGACCGACTACGGTTTTAAAGTGGTGATTGCGCCGAGTTTTGCTGACATCTTCTACGGCAATAGCTTTAACAACCAGCTGCTGCCGGTGAAATTAAGCGATGCAGAAGTGGACGAACTGTTTGCGCTGGTGAAAGCCAATCCGGGGATCCATTTCGACGTGGATCTGGAAGCGCAAGAGGTGAAAGCGGGAGAGAAAACCTATCGCTTTACCATAGATGCCTTCCGCCGCCACTGCATGATGAACGGTCTGGACAGTATTGGGCTTACCTTGCAGCACGACGACGCCATTGCCGCTTATGAAGCAAAACAACCTGCGTTTATGAATTAATCCCCTTGCCCGGTCAAATGACCGGGCTTTCCGCTATCGTCCACGTCATCAAATGTCTTTAACCTTTGCGGTTAAAAATAATGCGACAACAGAAATAACCGCAATTATCCAGTAGACAGCAAAGTGCCCCCAACTTTGTGCAATTGCTCCCTGAATAACGCCAGCCAGAATTACCCCGGTAGAAATACTGTTAGTAAATAAGGTGGTAGCTGCCCCCGCTCTTCCAGGCATTAAATCCTGAAACCATAGCATCCCAATACCCGCAACAATGCCGATAAATACAGCGTTAAAAAGTTGCAGCGTCATCAACGCCAGACGGCTATGAAATAAAATCAATCCGGTGTAAAACAGTACTCCTGCCGCCACTGCTATGACCATCATTCGCCGCTTACCATAACGTTTGACATAGTAGCCAGCCAGAATCATTGCTGGTATTTCCAGTCCAGCTGCCGTCCCCATCAGGAAACCCGCCAGTTTGTCTGGCAATCCTAACTCGCTACTGATCCACAACGGCATATCAATAATGTACATGGTGTTGCAGGTCCACATTAACGTCGAGGCGACAAATAACATCCGTACGTTACTATCCTGCCAGCCACCTTGCATTGATAAAGCATTTTCCGACGGCAGTTCTACCCGCGCCACAGACGGAAGCATAAATGCAATCAATACCAGACTGAGTGTGAATATCCCGGCGGCAATCGAAAACATCACCGTAAAGCCGTAATTCAACGCCAGCATAAAGGCCAACGGTGGACCGATAACCCATGCCAGAGAAAGCTGCGCACGCATCACCGAGCTAAACATCACCACTTCTCGCGCCGAGTTATCCGCATATTCCCGCGCCAGAGCAAATAACTGTGGCATTGCCGTATTGGCCAGAGATGCCAGAAGCACACCACAGGTGATAAGCGTCAGATAATGACGATTAAATGCAAACAATAGCGCATTGCCGATAGCCATCAAACAGCAAAATATAATCAGTTTTCGCCGATCGCCCTGACTGTCAGAACGTTTTGCCAACCAGAGGCTTACGCCGATCCCAGCAATAGCATTCACCGTATAAAAGAGTCCGATCCAGAAAGGTTGCGCGCCAACCTCACGACTCAGAAATAAGCTCAATGTAGGAGCCTGTAGCGCCCCGGCCACCCCCATCATAAAAGCGACCAGCATAAATGCCGCGTAAACACCGTTCATACGGCGAGCCATCGTCATTATCCAGATCATACGTTCCCTTTTTAGCGCGGCGAGAATAAAAAAAACCAGCAGGTATAATCTGCTGGCGGGTGATTTTACACCAATACTCAGTCACACATGATGCAGGCAAGTCAACTTTCAGAATTGCGGTCATCCCACTGCATCAGTCCTTCAAGCATGGTTAATCGTTGTGGGACGCTTAACCAACGCAACCAGCACAACTTCGCTGTCGCGGTAAAATAGTGCTGATAAAACTGACGCATGGGGCACCTCCTTGCTTCATCGTTAGGAATTATTGACTTAATATAGGGAAAATAAAATTGCTGTCTTTTGCGCAGGAGTTCCCCTTTTATGCCATCTGCTCGTCTGCAACAACAGTTCATCCGCCTGTGGCAATGCTGCGAGGGTAAATCGCAGGACACAACGCTCAACGAACTGGCAGCGTTATTGAGCTGCTCGCGTCGTCATATGCGTACCCTGCTCAACACCATGCAGGATCGCGGCTGGCTGACGTGGGAAGCGGAAGTCGGGCGCGGTAAACGCTCGCGTCTGACATTCCTCTATACCGGGCTGGCGCTTCAGCAACAGCGGGCGGAAGACCTGCTGGAGCAGGATCGTATCGACCAACTAGTACAGTTGGTTGGCGACAAAGCGACTGTGCGGCAAATGCTGGTTTCTCATCTGGGCCGCAGCTTCCGCCAGGGGCGGCACATCCTGCGCGTGCTCTACTATCGTCCGTTGCGTAATCTGCTACCTGGCAGCGCATTGCGCCGTTCCGAAACCCATATTGCCCGGCAAATCTTCAGTTCGCTAACGCGCATAAATGAGGAAAATGGGGAACTGGAAGCAGACATCGCCCACCACTGGCAGCAAATATCACCGCTTCACTGGCGTTTCTTTTTGCGTCCAGGAGTCCATTTTCATCATGGTCGTGAACTGGAAATGGACGACGTGATCGCCTCTTTAAAACGAATCAATACGCTGCCGCTCTATTCGCATATTGCTGACATTGTGTCGCCGACGCCCTGGACGCTGGATATCCATCTCACGCAACCGGACCGCTGGTTACCGTTATTGCTGGGGCAAGTTCCGGCGATGATCCTGCCGCGCGAATGGGAAACCCTCAGTAACTTTGCCAGCCATCCCATCGGCACCGGTCCGTATGCGGTGATCCGCAACAGCACCAATCAACTGAAAATTCAGGCATTCGATGACTTCTTCGGTTACCGGGCATTAATCGACGAAGTTAACGTCTGGGTTCTGCCGGAAATTGCCGACGAGCCAGCCGGAGGTCTGATGCTAAAAGGTCCACAGGGCGAGGAAAAAGAGATTGAAAGCCGCCTGGAGGAAGGTTGCTACTATTTACTATTCGACAGCCGCACCCATCGCGGGGCGAATCAGCAAGTCAGGGACTGGGTAAGCTATGTGCTTTCTCCAACTAATCTGGTCTATTTCGCTGAGGAACAGTACCAGCAACTGTGGTTCCCGGCTTATGGACTGCTCCCCCGTTGGCACCATGCCCGCACCATAAAGAGCGAAAAACCGGCTGGTCTGGAAAGCCTCACCCTAACCTTTTATCAGGATCACAGTGAGCATCGGGTGATTGCCGGGATCATGCAGCAGATTCTGGCAAGTCACCAGGTCACGCTGGAAATCAAAGAGATCGACTACGATCAGTGGCATACAGGAGAGATCGAAAGTGATATCTGGCTAAACAGCGCCAACTTTACCCTGCCGCTGGACTTCTCTGTTTTCGCACATTTATGCGAAGTGCCACTGCTACAACATTGCATTCCCATTGACTGGCAAGCCGACGCTGCTCGCTGGCGCAATGGCGAGATGAATCTGGCGAACTGGTGCCAGCAACTGGTCGCCAGCAAAGCGATGGTGCCATTATTGCACCACTGGCTGATCATTCAGGGGCAACGCAGTATGCGCGGCCTGCGCATGAACACCCTCGGCTGGTTCGATTTTAAATCAGCGTGGTTTGCGCCACCGGATCCATGATTGCTGGTTGATAACAAAATCACTACACTAACGCCGTTCTCAACGGGGTGCCACGCAAACGCGTGCGCTGAGAAAATACCCGTCGAACCTGATCCGGATAACGCCGGCGAAGGGATTTGAGGCTCCTTCTCAAGTCCTTTGCCACTCTTTTTTGAGGTGCAAAGTGTTAAAAAAATGTCTGCCCCTGCTGTTGCTGTGCACAGCGCCCGTTTTCGCTAAACCCGTTCTGACTGTTTATACCTACGATTCCTTCGCCGCCGACTGGGGGCCTGGTCCGGTGGTTAAAAAAGCCTTTGAAGCCGACTGTAATTGCGAACTGAAACTGGTGGCGCTGGAAGATGGCGTTTCGCTTCTCAACCGTCTACGGATGGAAGGCAAAAACAGCAAAGCCGATGTAGTTCTGGGGCTGGATAACAACCTGTTAGACGCCGCCAGTAAAACCGGACTGTTTGCCAAAAGCGGCGTGGCAGCGGATGCCATTAACGTTCCCGGCGGCTGGAATAATGACACTTTCGTACCGCTTGATTACGGCTACTTCGCCTTCGTCTACGACAAGAACAAACTGAAAAACCCGCCCCAAAGCCTGAAAGAGCTGGTTGAGAGCGATCAAAACTGGCGAGTGATTTATCAGGATCCGCGCACCAGTACGCCGGGGCTGGGTCTGCTGTTGTGGATGCAAAAAGTCTATGGCGATGACACCCCGCAGGCCTGGCAGAAACTGGCGAAGAAAACTGTCACCGTCACCAAAGGCTGGAGCGAAGCCTACGGCCTGTTTTTAAAAGGTGAAAGCGATCTGGTACTGAGTTACACCACCTCTCCGGCTTATCACATTCTCGAAGAGAAAAAAGATAACTACGCCGCCGCGAACTTTAGCGAAGGTCACTATCTGCAGGTGGAAGTCGCCGCCCGCACCGCTGCCAGCAAGCAGCCGGAGCTGGCGCAAAAATTTCTCCAGTTTATGGTTTCTCCGGCTTTCCAGAATGCGATCCCAACCGGCAACTGGATGTATCCGGTGGCAAATGTCACGCTGCCTGCCGGGTTTGAACAATTGACCAAACCAGCAACCACGCTGGAGTTCACGCCAGCCGAAGTGGCGGCACAACGTCAGGCATGGATTAGCGAATGGCAACGCGCCGTCAGCCGTTAATTCCCGGCTGGTTAATTCCAGGTGTAAGCGCCGCCACGCTGGTGGTAGCGGTTGCGCTCGCGGCGTTTCTCGCCCTGTGGTGGAACGCGCCGCAGGGTAACTGGGTGGCAATCTGGCAGGACAGCTACCTGTGGCATGTGGTGCGCTTCTCCTTCTGGCAGGCGTTTCTCTCGGCGCTGCTCTCTGTCGTACCCGCGATATTCCTCGCCCGCGCACTCTATCGCAGGCGCTTTCCGGGTCGGCTGGCGCTGTTGCGTCTGTGCGCAATGACCTTGATCCTCCCGGTGCTGGTTGCTGTTTTCGGCATTCTTAGCGTCTATGGTCGTCAGGGCTGGCTGGCATCGCTCTGCCAATCGCTCGGTCTGGAGTGGACCTTTTCGCCCTACGGCCTGCAAGGTATTTTGCTGGCGCACGTATTTTTTAATCTACCGATGGCGAGCCGCTTATTACTCCAGGCACTGGAAAACATTCCCGGCGAGCAACGTCAGCTTGCCGCCCAGCTTGGGATGCGCGGCTGGCATTTTTTCCGCTTCATCGAATGGCCGTGGCTACGGCGACAAATCCCGCCGGTTGCCGCGCTTATCTTTATGCTCTGTTTCGCCAGCTTCGCCACCGTGCTGTCGCTGGGCGGCGGTCCGCAGGCAACCACTATCGAGCTGGCAATCTATCAGGCGCTGAGTTACGACTACGATCCTGCCCGCGCGGCGATGCTGGCGCTGATCCAGATGGTGTGTTGCCTCGGGTTGGTGCTGCTGAGTCAGCGATTGAGTAAGGCCATTGCGCCAGGCACCACGCTGCTGCAAGGCTGGCGCGACCCGGACGATCGTCTGCATAGCCGCATTTGCGACACGGTGTTAATTGTGCTGGCGCTGCTGCTGTTGCTGCCACCGTTGCTGGCGGTGATCGTCGATGGGCTAAATCGCCAGTTGCCGGAAGTGCTGGCACAACCGGTGCTGTGGCAGGCGCTGTGGACCTCGTTGCGTATTGCGCTGGCGGCAGGTGTATTGTGCGTAGTGCTGACCATGATGCTGCTATGGAGCAGTCGCGAACTTCGGGCGCGGCAGAAAATGCTGGCGGGTCAGGCGCTGGAGATGAGCGGCATGTTGATTCTCGCCATGCCGGGGATTGTGCTGGCTACCGGCTTCTTTTTACTGCTCAACAACACCATTGGCCTGCCGCAATCTGCTGACGGCATTGTGATTTTCACCAATGCGTTAATGGCGATCCCTTATGCGCTGAAAGTACTGGAAAACCCGATGCGCGATATCACCGCCCGCTACAGTATGTTGTGTCAGTCGCTGGGCATTGAAGGCTGGTCGCGCTTAAAAGTGGTCGAGCTGCGCGCCCTGAAACGTCCACTGGCGCAGGCGCTGGCTTTTGCCTGCGTGCTGTCGATTGGTGATTTTGGCGTAGTGGCGTTGTTCGGTAACGATGATTTCCGTACCCTGCCGTTTTATCTCTACCAGCAAATTGGCTCCTATCGCAGCCAGGACGGTGCGGTCACCGCGTTAATTCTGCTACTACTCTGTTTTCTGCTGTTTACCGTGATTGAAAAACTACCGGGGCGAAATGTTAAAACTGACTGATATCACCTGGCTTTATCACCATTTGCCGATGCGTTTTAGCTTAACGGTAGAACGCGGCGAGCAGGTGGCAATCCTCGGGCCAAGCGGCGCGGGTAAAAGTACCCTGCTGAATTTGATCGCCGGTTTTCTGACGCCAGCCAGCGGTTCGCTGACTATCGACGGCGTTGATCACACCACGACGCCGCCGTCACGCCGTCCGGTGTCGATGCTGTTTCAGGAAAACAACCTGTTCAGTCACCTGACGGTCGCGCAGAACATCGGGCTGGGGCTAAATCCGGGATTGAAACTGAACGCGGCACAGCAGGAGAAAATGCACGCTATCGCCCGCCAGATGGGGATTGATAATTTAATGGCGCGGTTACCTGGCGAGCTTTCCGGCGGTCAGCGACAGCGAGTGGCGTTAGCACGTTGTCTGGTACGCGAACAGCCGATTTTATTGCTCGATGAACCGTTCTCTGCGCTCGATCCGGCACTACGCCAGGAGATGTTGACGCTGGTGAGCACGAGCTGCCAGCAGCAAAAAATGACGTTATTGATGGTGTCACACAGTGTGGAAGATGCCGCGCGGATCGCCACGCGCTCGGTGGTGGTCGCCGACGGGCGCATCGCCTGGCAGGGTAAGACCAATGAGTTGTTGAGCGGTAAGGCGAGTGCTTCAGCACTATTGGGGATTACGGGTTAGTATGCACTGTCAGATGCGGCGTGAACGCCTTATCCGACCTACGGACAGTGCGTTTTGTAGGCCTGATAAGACGCGGTCAGCGTCGCATCAGGCAACCCGCACAAGACAATCCCCTAAACCCCAACCACTTTACGCAAAATATCGATATACACCGGCATCAACGGGTGGCGAATTAACACCACCAGCGCCACCACGCCGATGGCAGAAATCAACGGCGTCAGCCACAACAAACGGCCGCGCGACAAATAATGACTTAAACGATCGGTTGCTTTACCGCTGCGCCATAACCGCCAGCACAGCCAGCCACCAACCCACAAAAATACCGCCGTCGCCAGCAGCAACCATTTAAACTCGCCGCTCTGCATTCCGGCTGGAATATCGATCGCCGCGCCCGCCAGAATCCCAGGCAGGAAGTAAAACGGTGGCCACAGCAGGCAGCCGATAATATTCGGCGTAATGAATTTTGCCACCGGCAGATCCAGCATTCCCGCCACCATTGGCACCAGCGGACGCGTCGGGCCAACAAAGCGACCGACCAGAATGGTGAACATGCTGTGTTGATGCAACGCATGTTCAGTTTTATCGAGTAATGCTTTGTTTTTCTTCAGAAATGACCAGCGATGCAACGGCTTTTTAAAACGCCAGCCCAGCCAGAAGGAGATCCAGTCGCCCAGCAGACAACCGACAATCCCTGCCAGCCAGGCGTGCCAGAAACTTAACTCGCCGCTGCCAATCAGCGCTCCCAGCCCCGCCATCAGCACCGTACCGGGTAGAATCAAACCGACCAGCGCCAGCGACTCCAGAAAGGCCACCAACACCACCGCCATCAATGAATACACGGTAGATTGGGTAATAAAGTGTTCCAGCAATGCTTGCATAATGTGCCTGTCAAATGGACGAAGCAGGGATTCTGCAAACCCTATGCTACTCCGTCAAGCCGTCAATTGTCTGATTCGTTACCAATTATGACAACTTGACGGCTACATCATTCACTTTTTCTTCACAACCGGCACGGAACTCGCTCGGGCTGGCCCCGGTGCATTTTTTAAATACCCGCGAGAAATAGAGTTGATCGTCAAAACCAACATTGCGACCGACGGTGGCGATAGGCATCCGGGTGGTGCTCAAAAGCAGCTTCGCCTGGCTGATACGTTGGTCCTCGCGCCAGCTTAAGACGCTAATCCCTAACTGCTGGCGGAAAAGATGTGACAGACGCGACGGCGACAAGCAAACATGCTGTGCGACGCTGGCGATATCAAAATTGCTGTCTGCCAGGTGATCGCTGATGTACTGACAAGCCTCGCGTACCCGATTATCCATCGGTGGATGGAGCGACTCGTTAATCGCTTCCATGCGCCGCAGTAACAATTGCTCAAGCAGATTTATCGCCAGCAGCTCCGAATAGCGCCCTTCCCCTTGCCCGGCGTTAATGATTTGCCCAAACAGGTCGCTGAAATGCGGCTGGTGCGCTTCATCCGGGCGAAAGAACCCCGTATTGGCAAATATTGACGGCCAGTTAAGCCATTCATGCCAGTAGGCGCGCGGACGAAAGTAAACCCACTGGTGATACCATTCGCGAGCCTCCGGATGACGACCGTAGTGATGAATCTCTCCTGGCGGGAACAGCAAAATATCACCCGGTCGGCAAACAAATTCTCGTCCCTGATTTTTCACCACCCCCTGACCGCGAATGGTGAGATTGAGAATATAACCTTTCATTCCCAGCGGTCGGTCGATAAAAAAATCGAGATAACCGTTGGCCTCAATCGGCGTTAAACCCGCCACCAGATGGGCATTAAACGAGTATCCCGGCAGCAGGGGATCATTTTGCGCTTCAGCCATACTTTTCATACTCCCGCCATTCAGAGAAGAAACCAATTGTCCATATTGCATCAGACATTGCCGTCACTGCGTCTTTTACTGGCTCTTCTCGCTAACCAAACCGGTAACCCCGCTTATTAAAAGCATTCTGTAACAAAGCGGGACCAAAGCCATGACAAAAACGCGTAACAAAAGTGTCTATAATCACGGCAGAAAAGTCCACATTGATTATTTGCACGGCGTCACACTTTGCTATGCCATAGCATTTTTATCCATAAGATTAGCGGATCCTACCTGACGCTTTTTATCGCAACTCTCTACTGTTTCTCCATACCCGTTTTTTTGGATGGAGTGAAACGATGGCGATTGCAATTGGCCTCGATTTTGGCAGTGATTCTGTGCGAGCTTTGGCGGTGGACTGCGCCAGCGGTGAAGAGATCGCCACCAGCGTAGAGTGGTATCCCCGTTGGCAAAAAGGGCAATTTTGTGATGCCCCGAATAACCAGTTCCGTCATCATCCGCGTGACTACATTGAGTCAATGGAAGCGGCACTGAAAACCGTGCTTGCAGAGCTTAGCGTCGAACAGCGCGCAGCTGTGGTCGGGATTGGCGTTGACAGTACCGGCTCGACGCCCGCACCGATTGATGCCGACGGTAACGTGCTGGCGCTGCGCCCGGAGTTTGCCGAAAACCCGAACGCGATGTTCGTATTGTGGAAAGACCACACTGCGGTTGAAGAAGCGGAAGAGATTACCCGTTTGTGCCACGCGCCGGGCAATGTTGACTACTCCCGCTATATTGGCGGTATTTATTCCAGCGAATGGTTCTGGGCAAAAATCCTGCATGTGACTCGCCAGGACAGCGCCGTGGCGCAATCTGCCGCATCGTGGATTGAGCTGTGCGACTGGGTGCCAGCTCTGCTTTCCGGTACCACCCGCCCGCAGGATATTCGTCGCGGACGTTGCAGCGCCGGGCATAAATCTCTGTGGCACGAAAGCTGGGGCGGCTTGCCGCCAGCCAGTTTCTTTGATGAGCTGGACCCGATCCTCAATCGCCATTTGCCTTCCCCGCTGTTCACTGACACCTGGACTGCCGATATTCCGGTGGGCACCTTATGCCCGGAATGGGCGCAGCGTCTCGGCCTGCCTGAAAGCGTGGTGATTTCCGGCGGCGCGTTTGACTGCCATATGGGCGCAGTTGGCGCAGGCGCACAGCCTAACGCACTGGTAAAAGTTATCGGTACTTCCACCTGCGACATTCTGATTGCCGACAAACAGAGCGTTGGCGAGCGGGCAGTTAAAGGTATTTGCGGTCAGGTTGATGGCAGCGTGGTGCCTGGATTTATCGGTCTGGAAGCAGGCCAATCGGCGTTTGGTGATATCTACGCCTGGTTCGGTCGCGTACTCAGCTGGCCGCTGGAACAGCTTGCCGCCCAGCATCCGGAACTGAAAGCGCAAATCAACGCCAGCCAGAAACAACTGCTTCCGGCGCTGACCGAAGCATGGGCCAAAAATCCGTCTCTGGATCACCTGCCGGTGGTGCTCGACTGGTTTAACGGTCGTCGCTCGCCAAACGCTAACCAACGCCTGAAAGGGGTGATTACCGATCTTAACCTCGCTACCGACGCTCCGCTGCTGTTCGGCGGTTTGATTGCTGCCACCGCCTTTGGCGCACGCGCAATCATGGAGTGCTTTACCGATCAGGGGATCGCCGTCAATAACGTGATGGCGCTGGGCGGCATCGCGCGGAAAAACCAGGTCATTATGCAGGCCTGCTGCGACGTGCTGAATCGCCCGCTGCAAATTGTTGCCTCTGACCAGTGCTGTGCGCTCGGTGCGGCGATTTTTGCTGCCGTCGCCGCGAAAGTGCACGCAGACATCCCATCAGCCCAGCAAAAAATGGCCAGTGCGGTAGAGAAAACCCTGCAACCGCGCAGCGAACAGGCACAACGCTTTGAACAGCTTTATCGCCGCTATCAGCAATGGGCGATGAGCGCCGAACAACACTATCTTCCAACTTCCGCCCCGGCACAGGCTGCCCAGGCCGTTGCGACTCTATAAGGACACGATAATGACGATTTTTGATAATTATGAAGTGTGGTTTGTCATTGGCAGCCAGCATCTGTATGGCCCGGAAACCCTGCGTCAGGTCACCCAACATGCCGAGCACGTTGTTAATGCGCTGAATACGGAAGCGAAACTGCCCTGCAAACTGGTGTTGAAACCGCTGGGCACCACGCCGGATGAAATCACCGCTATTTGCCGCGACGCGAATTACGACGATCGTTGCGCTGGTCTGGTGGTGTGGCTGCACACCTTCTCCCCGGCCAAAATGTGGATCAACGGCCTGACCATGCTCAACAAACCGTTGCTGCAATTCCACACCCAGTTCAACGCGGCGCTGCCGTGGGACAGTATCGATATGGACTTTATGAACCTGAACCAGACTGCACATGGCGGTCGTGAGTTCGGCTTCATTGGCGCGCGTATGCGTCAGCAACATGCCGTCGTTACCGGTCACTGGCAGGATAAACAAGCCCATGAGCGTATCGGCTCCTGGATGCGTCAGGCGGTTTCTAAACAGGATACCCGTCATCTGAAAGTCTGCCGTTTTGGCGATAACATGCGTGAAGTGGCGGTCACCGATGGTGATAAAGTTGCCGCACAGATCAAGTTCGGTTTCTCCGTCAATACCTGGGCGGTTGGCGATCTGGTGCAGGTGGTGAACTCCATCAGCGACGGCGATGTTAACGCGCTGGTCGATGAGTACGAAAGCTGCTACACCATGACGCCTGCAACACAAATCCACGGCGAAAAACGACAGAACGTGCTGGAAGCGGCGCGTATTGAGCTGGGGATGAAGCGTTTCCTGGAACAAGGTGGCTTCCACGCGTTCACCACCACCTTTGAAGATTTGCACGGTCTGAAACAGCTTCCAGGTCTGGCCGTACAGCGTCTGATGCAGCAGGGTTACGGCTTTGCGGGCGAAGGCGACTGGAAAACCGCCGCCCTGCTTCGCATCATGAAGGTGATGTCAACCGGTCTGCAGGGCGGCACCTCCTTTATGGAGGACTACACCTATCACTTCGAGAAAGGTAATGACCTGGTGCTCGGCTCCCATATGCTGGAAGTCTGCCCGTCGATTGCCGTAGAAGAGAAACCGATCCTCGACGTTCAGCATCTCGGTATTGGTGGTAAGGACGATCCTGCCCGACTGATCTTCAATACCCAAACCGGTCCAGCGATTGTCGCCAGCCTGATTGATCTCGGCGATCGTTACCGTCTGCTGGTTAACTGTATCGACACGGTGAAAACACCGCACTCCCTGCCGAAACTGCCGGTGGCGAATGCGCTGTGGAAAGCGCAACCGGATCTGCCAACTGCTTCCGAAGCGTGGATCCTCGCTGGTGGCGCGCACCATACCGTCTTCAGCCATGCGCTGAACCTCAACGATATGCGCCAGTTCGCCGAGATGCACGACATTGAAATCACGGTGATTGATAACGACACCCGCCTGCCAGCGTTTAAAGACGCACTGCGCTGGAACGAAGTGTATTACGGATTTCGTCGCTAAGTAGCCGCATCAGGTATGTAACGCCTGATGCGATGCTGGCGCGTCTTATCAGGCCTACACGTTGCGATTTTGTAGGCCGGATAAGCAAACCGCATCCGGCATTCAACGCCTGATGCGACGCTGGCGCGTCTTATCAGGCCTACGCGTTCCGATTTTGTAGGCCGGATAAGCAAAGCGCATCCGGCATTCAACGCCTGATGCGACGCTGGCGCGTCTTATCAGGCCTACACGCTGCGATTTTGTAGGCCGGATAAGCAAAGCGCATCCGGCACGAAGGAGTCAACATGTTAGAAGATCTCAAACGCCAGGTATTAGAAGCCAACCTGGCGCTGCCAAAACACAACCTGGTCACGCTCACATGGGGCAACGTCAGCGCCGTTGATCGCGAGCGCGGCGTCTTTGTGATCAAACCTTCCGGCGTCGATTACAGCGTCATGACCGCTGACGATATGGTCGTGGTTAGCATCGAAACCGGTGAAGTGGTTGAAGGTACGAAAAAGCCCTCCTCCGACACGCCAACTCACCGGCTGCTCTATCAGGCATTCCCCTCCATTGGCGGCATTGTGCATACGCACTCGCGCCACGCCACCATCTGGGCGCAGGCGGGTCAGTCGATTCCAGCAACCGGCACCACCCACGCCGACTATTTCTACGGCACCATTCCCTGCACCCGCAAAATGACCGACGCAGAAATCAACGGCGAATATGAGTGGGAAACCGGTAACGTCATCGTAGAAACCTTTGAAAAACAGGGTATCGATGCAGCGCAAATGCCCGGCGTTCTGGTCCATTCCCACGGCCCGTTTGCATGGGGCAAAAATGCCGAAGATGCGGTGCATAACGCCATCGTGCTGGAAGAGGTCGCTTATATGGGGATATTCTGCCGTCAGTTAGCGCCGCAGTTACCGGATATGCAGCAAACGCTGCTGGATAAACACTATCTGCGTAAGCATGGCGCGAAGGCATATTACGGGCAGTAATGACTGTATAAAACCACAGCCAATCAAACGAAACCAGGCTATACTCAAGCCTGGTTTTTTGATGGATTTTCAGCGTGGCGCAGGCAGGTTTTATCTTAACCCGACACTGGCGGGACACCCCGCAAGGGACAGAAGTCTCCTTCTGGCTGGCGACGGACAACGGGCCGTTGCAGGTTACGCTTGCACCGCAAGAGTCCGTGGCGTTTATTCCCGCCGATCAGGTTCCCCGCGCTCAGCATATTTTGCAGGGTGAACAAGGCTTTCGCCTGACACCGCTGGCGTTAAAGGATTTTCACCGCCAGCCGGTGTATGGCCTTTACTGTCGCGCCCATCGCCAATTGATGAATTACGAAAAGCGCCTGCGTGAAGGTGGCGTTACCGTCTACGAGGCCGATGTGCGTCCGCCAGAACGCTATCTGATGGAGCGGTTTATCACCTCACCGGTGTGGGTCGAGGGTGATATGCACAATGGCACTATCGTTAATGCCCGTCTGAAACCGCATCCCGACTATCGTCCGCCGCTCAAGTGGGTTTCTATAGATATTGAAACCACCCGCCACGGTGAGCTGTACTGCATCGGCCTGGAAGGCTGCGGGCAGCGCATCGTTTATATGCTGGGGCCGGAGAATGGCGACGCCTCCTCGCTTGATTTCGAACTGGAATACGTCGCCAGCCGCCCGCAGTTGCTGGAAAAACTCAACGCCTGGTTTGCCAACTACGATCCTGATGTGATCATCGGTTGGAACGTGGTGCAGTTCGATCTGCGAATGCTGCAAAAACATGCCGAGCGTTACCGTCTTCCGCTGCGTCTTGGGCGCGATAATAGCGAGCTGGAGTGGCGCGAGCACGGCTTTAAAAACGGCGTCTTTTTTGCCCAGGCTAAAGGTCGGCTAATTATCGACGGTATCGAGGCGCTGAAATCCGCGTTCTGGAATTTCTCTTCATTCTCGCTGGAAACTGTCGCTCAGGAGCTATTAGGCGAAGGAAAATCTATCGATAACCCGTGGGATCGAATGGACGAAATTGACCGCCGTTTCGCCGAAGATAAACCTGCGCTGGCAACTTATAACCTGAAAGATTGCGAGCTGGTGACGCAGATCTTCCACAAAACTGAAATCATGCCATTTTTACTCGAACGGGCAACGGTGAACGGCCTGCCGGTGGACCGACACGGCGGTTCGGTGGCGGCATTTGGTCATCTCTATTTTCCGCGAATGCATCGCGCTGGTTATGTCGCGCCTAATCTCGGCGAAGTGCCGCCGCACGCCAGCCCTGGCGGCTACGTGATGGATTCACGGCCAGGGCTTTATGATTCAGTGCTGGTGCTGGACTATAAAAGCCTGTACCCGTCGATCATCCGCACCTTTCTGATTGATCCCGTCGGGCTGGTGGAAGGCATGGCGCAGCCTGATCCAGAGCACAGTACCGAAGGTTTTCTCGATGCCTGGTTCTCGCGAGAAAAACATTGCCTGCCGGAGATTGTGACTAACATCTGGCACGGGCGCGATGAAGCCAAACGCCAGGGTAACAAACCGCTGTCGCAGGCGCTGAAAATCATCATGAATGCCTTTTATGGCGTGCTCGGCACCACCGCCTGCCGCTTCTTCGATCCGCGGCTGGCATCGTCGATCACCATGCGTGGTCATCAGATCATGCGGCAAACCAAAGCGTTGATTGAAGCACAGGGCTACGACGTTATCTACGGCGATACCGACTCAACGTTTGTCTGGCTGAAAGGCGCACATTCGGAAGAAGAAGCGGCGAAAATCGGTCGTGCACTGGTGCAGCACGTTAACGCCTGGTGGGCGGAAACGCTGCAAAAACAACGGCTGACCAGCGCATTAGAACTGGAGTATGAAACCCATTTCTGCCGTTTTCTGATGCCAACCATTCGCGGAGCCGATACCGGCAGTAAAAAGCGTTATGCCGGACTGATTCAGGAGGGCGACAAGCAGCGGATGGTGTTTAAAGGGCTGGAAACCGTGCGCACCGACTGGACGCCGCTGGCCCAGCAGTTTCAGCAGGAGCTATACCTGCGCATCTTCCGCAACGAGCCATATCAGGAATATGTACGCGAAACCATCGACAAACTGATGGCGGGTGAACTGGATGCGCGACTGGTTTACCGTAAACGCCTTCGCCGTCCGCTGAGCGAGTATCAGCGTAATGTGCCGCCTCATGTACGCGCCGCTCGCCTTGCCGATGAAGAAAACCAAAAGCGTGGTCGCCCCTTGCAATATCAGAATCGCGGCACCATTAAGTACGTATGGACCACCAACGGCCCGGAGCCGCTGGACTACCAACGTTCACCACTGGATTACGAACACTATCTGACCCGCCAGCTACAACCCGTGGCGGAGGGAATACTCCCTTTTATTGAGGATAATTTTGCTACACTTATGACCGGGCAACTTGGGCTATTTTGAGCAAAAAAAAGAGTTCGCCAGATACCATTTTGATGCGTGACGAATGCTTTGCCATCCAGTACCATAGCGCCCTTTCCATTCCTGGACCTGAATAACACCACTACCTCATAAGCACGGTAGCGGGTGGTTATTGCCTGCAATTAAAGATATAGAGCCGAACACATATGCCTTTTACACTTGGTCAACGCTGGATCAGCGATACAGAAAGCGAATTGGGACTTGGAACCGTTGTCGCGGTGGATGCGCGAACTGTCACTTTACTTTTCCCATCTACTGGTGAAAACCGTCTGTACGCACGCAGTGATTCCCCCGTGACCCGCGTGATGTTCAACCCTGGTGATACCATTACCAGCCATGACGGCTGGCAGATGCAAGTCGAAGAAGTAAAAGAAGAAAATGGCTTGCTGACCTATATCGGTACTCGCCTGGATACTGAAGAGTCCGGCGTAGCCCTGCGTGAAGTTTTCCTTGATAGCAAACTGGTGTTCAGCAAACCGCAGGACCGTCTGTTTGCCGGGCAGATTGACCGTATGGACCGCTTTGCGCTGCGTTATCGCGCGCGTAAATATTCCAGCGAACAGTTCCGTATGCCGTACAGCGGCCTGCGCGGTCAGCGTACCAGCCTGATCCCGCATCAGCTCAACATCGCTCATGATGTTGGTCGCCGCCACGCGCCGCGCGTCCTGCTGGCTGACGAAGTGGGTTTAGGGAAAACCATTGAAGCCGGGATGATCCTGCATCAGCAACTGCTCTCTGGCGCTGCTGAACGTGTGCTAATTATCGTCCCGGAAACCTTACAGCATCAGTGGCTGGTAGAAATGCTGCGCCGTTTCAACCTGCGCTTTGCGCTATTTGATGATGAGCGTTATGCCGAAGCTCAGCACGATGCTTACAACCCGTTTGACACCGAACAGCTGGTGATTTGCTCGCTGGATTTTGCCCGTCGTAGCAAACAGCGCCTGGAACATCTCTGTGAAGCCGAATGGGACCTGCTGGTGGTCGATGAAGCGCATCACCTGGTGTGGAGCGAAGATGCGCCAAGCCGTGAATATCAGGCCATTGAACAACTGGCAGAGCACGTGCCGGGCGTTCTGCTGCTGACCGCGACCCCGGAACAGCTGGGGATGGAAAGCCACTTCGCCCGTCTGCGTCTGCTGGACCCGAACCGTTTCCACGATTTTGCGCAGTTCGTTGAAGAGCAGAAAAATTATCGTCCGGTTGCGGACGCCGTTGCCATGCTGCTGGCAGGTAACAAACTGAGCAATGACGAACTGAACATGCTCGGCGAGATGATCGGCGAGCAGGATATCGAGCCGCTGTTGCAGGCAGCAAACAGCGACAGCGAAGATGCCCAGAGCGCCCGTCAGGAGCTGGTTTCGATGCTGATGGATCGCCACGGCACCAGCCGCGTGCTGTTCCGTAACACGCGTAACGGTGTGAAAGGATTCCCGAAACGCGAGCTGCACACCATTAAGCTGCCGCTACCGACGCAGTATCAGACGGCTATTAAAGTCTCCGGCATTATGGGCGCACGTAAAAGTGCGGAAGATCGTGCTCGCGATATGCTCTACCCGGAGCGTATTTATCAGGAATTTGAAGGTGATAACGCCACCTGGTGGAACTTCGATCCGCGCGTTGAGTGGCTGATGGGCTACCTGACCAGCCATCGCTCTCAGAAAGTGCTGGTGATCTGCGCCAAAGCTGCCACTGCGCTGCAACTGGAGCAGGTACTGCGCGAACGTGAAGGTATTCGCGCTGCGGTGTTCCACGAAGGTATGTCGATTATCGAACGTGACCGCGCTGCCGCCTGGTTTGCCGAAGAAGACACCGGCGCACAGGTACTGCTGTGCTCAGAAATCGGTTCTGAAGGACGTAACTTCCAGTTCGCCAGCCACATGGTGATGTTTGACCTGCCATTCAACCCGGATCTACTGGAGCAGCGTATTGGTCGTCTGGATCGTATCGGCCAGGCGCACGATATTCAGATCCATGTGCCTTATCTGGAGAAAACCGCTCAGTCGGTGCTGGTGCGCTGGTATCACGAAGGTCTGGATGCATTTGAGCACACCTGCCCGACCGGACGCACTATTTACGATAGCGTATACAACGATCTGATTAACTATCTGGCTTCACCGGATCAAACCGAAGGCTTTGACGATCTGATCAAAAACTGCCGCGAGCAACATGAAGCGCTGAAAGCACAGCTGGAACAGGGTCGTGACCGCCTGCTGGAAATCCACTCCAACGGTGGCGAAAAAGCCCAGGCACTGGCAGAAAGCATTGAAGAGCAGGATGACGATACCAACCTGATCGCCTTCGCCATGAACCTGTTCGATATTATCGGTATCAATCAGGACGATCGCGGCGACAACATGATCGTGCTGACGCCGTCCGATCATATGCTGGTGCCGGACTTCCCTGGCCTGTCGGAAGATGGCATCACCATCACCTTTGATCGTGAAGTGGCGCTGGCGCGTGAAGATGCACAGTTTATTACCTGGGAGCATCCGCTGATCCGCAACGGTCTGGATCTGATCCTTTCTGGCGATACCGGTAGCAGCACGATTTCACTGTTAAAAAACAAAGCGTTGCCGGTAGGTACGCTGTTGGTGGAACTGATTTATGTGGTTGAAGCCCAGGCTCCGAAGCAGTTGCAGCTCAACCGCTTCCTGCCACCGACGCCGGTACGTATGCTGCTGGATAAAAACGGCAACAACCTGGCGGCGCAGGTAGAGTTTGAAACCTTTAACCGCCAGCTTAACGCGGTTAACCGTCACACCGGCAGCAAACTGGTTAACGCCGTGCAGCAGGATGTTCACGCTATCCTTCAACTGGGTGAAGCGCAGATCGAGAAATCTGCCCGTGCATTGATTGATGCAGCGCGTAACGAAGCCGACGAAAAACTGTCTGCCGAGCTGTCTCGTCTGGAAGCTCTGCGTGCAGTGAACCCGAACATTCGTGACGACGAACTGACCGCCATTGAGAGCAACCGTCAGCAGGTAATGGAAAGCCTGGATCAGGCAGGTTGGCGTCTGGATGCCCTGCGTTTGATCGTTGTAACGCATCAGTAACGGAGCCGAAAATGGGGATGGAAAACTACAATCCACCGCAGGAACCCTGGTTGGTTATCCTGTATCAGGATGACCATATTATGGTGGTCAACAAGCCGAGCGGTTTGTTGTCAGTGCCGGGTCGTCTGGAAGAGCACAAAGACAGCGTGATGACGCGCATTCAGCGTGATTATCCGCAGGCAGAATCGGTGCATCGTCTGGATATGGCTACCAGCGGCGTGATTGTAGTGGCGCTGACCAAAGCCGCGGAGCGGGAGTTAAAACGCCAGTTCCGCGAGCGCGAGCCGAAAAAGCAGTATGTGGCCCGCGTCTGGGGGCATCCATCCCCCGCAGAAGGTCTGGTGGATCTGCCGCTGATTTGCGACTGGCCAAACCGCCCGAAACAGAAAGTCTGTTACGAAACGGGTAAACCTGCGCAGACGGAATATGAAGTGGTGGAGTATGCGGCGGATAACACGGCAAGAGTGGTGTTAAAACCGATTACCGGGCGTTCGCATCAATTGCGTGTGCATATGCTGGCGCTGGGTCATCCGATTCTCGGCGATCGTTTTTATGCATCACCAGAAGCGAGAGCGATGGCACCGCGTTTGTTGCTACATGCAGAGATGTTGACGATTACCCATCCGGCGTATGGCAATAGTATGACGTTTAAAGCGCCAGCGGATTTTTAATCGTCACGCTGGCGCAGTTCGGTAGGCGGATAAGGCGTTCACGCCGCATCCGGCAATTGTGCGCCGATTGCCTGATGCGACGCGGGCCGCGTCTTATCAGGCCTACAGTTTAAAACTTATTTAAACCCTTTCTGCTGCTTTATCAGCTCATATGCCTGCTGAATTTCCTGCGCTTTCTGCTTCGCCATCTCCATCATCTCAGGCGGCAAACCTTTCGCCACCAGCTTATCGGGATGGTGTTCACTCATCAGCTTACGGTAGGCACGTTTGATGGTGGTCGCATCATCCGTCGGCTTCACGCCCAGCACATTACAGGCATCTTCCAGCGTTGGGCCACGCTGCGCTTGCTGCCAGTTACCACCGCCAGTTTGCTGCTGATAACCGCCGCCAAACTGTGCACCGCCCTGCATCATGCGCAAAAACTGGTCAAACTGAGCGCGGGAGATCCCTAATTCTTCTGCAATGACATACAGCACCGCCCGTTCATTCGGGTGCAGTGAACCATCAGCAAACGCCGCCTGAATCTGGATCTCCAGAAACATACGAATTAAGTCAAAACGACCAAAGCAGACACTGCGAAACTGGCGCATCTTTTCGCGCAGCGGGTAATTGTCTGATTTTCCCACCCGGAACGCATTTTGCGCCGCAGTACGGGAAGCGCCATGAAGATTCATTCGGTCCATCAACTGGCTGGCGATATGAATATCAGCCTCCGTGACGCGACCTTTGGATTTGGTTAAATGCCCCATCACTTCAAAAGTGGTGGCAAAAAACAGCGCCTGACGCTCACGCTGGTTGGCGAACCACGCCATTTTACGGCTACGGGCTTTATCAAACATATGGCCAATTAACAGGCCTAACACTACGCCCCAAAAGCCGCCGCCCATCAGTAAGGCCACGGCCACGCCAATGATTTTTCCCCAATACTGCATATATTCCCCAAATCGACACACGGATATCAGGGCTATCTCCCACAATATAAAGGTGCTTTTACCGTTTTCCGGCTGCGGTCAATTGTGGGACATCGCCTATAATTTGCATTATCATACCTGTCATTCAATGCCGTGCCTAACACCACTGACGCTATTCGGACAGGATTAACACTAGCGTAGAGATGACGAGTACGTTAGTCTCTGACCGTTTGTCACGCGCAACGTTACCGATGATGGAACAATAAAATCAACGTATGAAAAAACGTATCCCCACTCTCCTGGCCACCATGATTGCCACCGCCCTTTATAGTCAACAGGGACTGGCAGCCGACCTCGCCTCACAGTGCATGTTGGGCGTGCCAAGCTATGACCGTCCTCTGGTACAGGGCGATACCAATGACTTACCCGTGACTATCAATGCTGACCACGCGAAAGGGGACTACCCGGATGACGCCGTGTTTACTGGCAGCGTGGATATCATGCAGGGTAACAGCCGTCTGCAGGCCGACGAAGTGCAGCTCCATCAAAAAGAGGTACCAGGACAACCGGAGCCGGTACGTACCGTTGATGCGCTCGGTAATGTCCATTACGACGATAACCAGGTGATCCTCAAAGGGCCGAAAGGCTGGGCGAATCTGAACACCAAAGATACCAACGTCTGGGAAGGTGATTACCAGATGGTGGGTCGCCAGGGTCGCGGTAAAGCGGACCTGATGAAACAACGTGGCGAAAACCGCTATACCATTCTGGATAACGGTAGCTTTACCTCCTGTCTGCCGGGTTCTGACACCTGGAGCGTGGTAGGTAGCGAAATTATTCATGACCGCGAAGAACAAGTTGCGGAGATCTGGAACGCCCGCTTTAAGGTGGGTCCGGTACCGATCTTTTATAGCCCCTATTTGCAGTTGCCGGTGGGTGACAAACGTCGCTCTGGTTTCTTGATCCCGAACGCCAAGTACACCACCACCAACTACTTTGAGTTCTACCTGCCATATTACTGGAACATCGCGCCAAATATGGATGCCACCATCACGCCGCATTATATGCATCGTCGTGGCAACATCATGTGGGAGAACGAATTCCGCTACCTCTCCCAGGCGGGCGCTGGCTTGATGGAACTGGACTATCTGCCTTCAGATAAAGTCTATGAAGATGAACACCCGAACGATGACAGTTCACGTCGTTGGTTATTCTACTGGAACCACTCCGGGGTCATGGATCAGGTGTGGCGTTTCAACGTCGACTACACCAAGGTCAGCGATCCTAGCTACTTCAATGATTTCGATAACAAGTACGGTTCCAGTACTGACGGCTACGCAACGCAAAAATTCAGCGTTGGCTATGCGGTGCAAAACTTCAATGCCACCGTTTCAACCAAGCAGTTCCAGGTTTTCAGCGAACAGAACACCAGTAGCTACTCGGCAGAGCCGCAGTTAGACGTTAATTACTACCAGAATGATGTTGGTCCGTTTGATACGCGTATTTACGGCCAGGCAGTGCACTTTGTTAACACCAGAGACGACATGCCTGAAGCAACCCGTGTTCACCTGGAACCGACCATCAATTTGCCGCTCTCTAATAACTGGGGCAGCATCAATACCGAAGCGAAGTTGCTGGCAACCCATTATCAGCAAACCAATCTTGACTGGTATAACTCCAGAAACACGACCAAGCTGGACGAATCCGTTAACCGCGTAATGCCGCAATTCAAAGTTGACGGCAAAATGGTCTTTGAACGCGATATGGAAATGCTGGCTCCGGGTTATACCCAAACGCTGGAACCGCGCGCGCAGTATTTGTACGTGCCGTATCGCGATCAGAGCGACATCTATAACTACGACTCGTCTCTGCTGCAATCTGACTACTCTGGCCTGTTCCGGGACCGGACTTACGGCGGTCTTGACCGTATTGCCTCCGCTAACCAGGTGACGACCGGTGTCACATCTCGCATATATGATGATGCTGCCGTTGAACGTTTTAATATTTCCGTTGGTCAAATCTACTATTTCACGGAGTCTCGCACTGGCGATGACAACATAACATGGGAGAATGACGACAAAACGGGTTCACTGGTGTGGGCAGGCGATACTTACTGGCGTATCTCCGAGCGTTGGGGATTACGTGGCGGGATTCAGTACGATACACGTCTGGATAACGTAGCGACCAGTAACTCCAGCATTGAATACCGTCGGGATGAAGACCGTCTGGTACAGCTGAATTACCGTTACGCCAGCCCGGAATATATTCAGGCTACGCTGCCTAAGTACTATTCCACTGCTGAGCAATATAAGAATGGTATTTCGCAGGTAGGTGCTGTCGCCAGCTGGCCAATTGCCGATCGTTGGTCCATTGTTGGGGCCTACTACTACGACACCAATGCTAACAAGCAAGCCGACTCTATGTTAGGTGTGCAATACAGCTCCTGCTGCTATGCAATTCGCGTCGGTTACGAGCGGAAGCTGAACGGTTGGGATAACGATAAACAACATGCGGTATATGACAACGCAATCGGCTTTAACATCGAACTTCGCGGCCTGAGCTCCAACTACGGTCTGGGTACGCAAGAGATGCTGCGTTCGAACATTCTGCCGTATCAAAACACTTTGTGATTTGTTGATTTACCACGTAATCCGCAGTGCGGTTAATTGAAATGGAAAAAGTATGAAGAACTGGAAAACGCTGCTTCTCGGTATCGCCATGATCGCGAATACCAGTTTCGCTGCCCCCCAGGTAGTCGATAAAGTCGCAGCCGTCGTCAATAACGGCGTCGTGCTGGAAAGCGACGTTGATGGATTAATGCAGTCGGTAAAACTGAACGCTGCTCAGGCAAGGCAGCAACTTCCTGATGACGCGACGCTGCGCCACCAAATCATGGAACGTTTGATCATGGATCAAATCATCCTGCAGATGGGGCAGAAAATGGGAGTGAAAATCTCCGATGAGCAGCTGGATCAGGCGATTGCTAACATCGCGAAACAGAACAACATGACGCTGGATCAGATGCGCAGCCGTCTGGCTTACGATGGACTGAACTACAACACCTATCGTAACCAGATCCGCAAAGAGATGATTATCTCTGAAGTGCGTAACAACGAGGTGCGTCGTCGCATCACCATCCTGCCGCAGGAAGTCGAATCCCTGGCGCAGCAGGTGGGTAACCAAAACGACGCCAGCACTGAGCTGAACCTGAGCCACATCCTGATCCCGCTGCCGGAAAACCCGACCTCTGATCAGGTGAACGAAGCGGAAAGCCAGGCGCGCGCCATTGTCGATCAGGCGCGTAACGGCGCTGATTTCGGTAAGCTGGCGATTGCTCATTCTGCCGACCAGCAGGCGCTGAACGGCGGCCAGATGGGCTGGGGCCGTATTCAGGAGTTGCCCGGGATCTTCGCCCAGGCATTAAGCACCGCGAAGAAAGGCGACATTGTTGGCCCGATTCGTTCCGGCGTTGGCTTCCATATTCTGAAAGTTAACGACCTGCGCGGCGAAAGCAAAAATATCTCGGTGACCGAAGTTCATGCTCGCCATATTCTGCTGAAACCGTCGCCGATCATGACTGACGAACAGGCCCGTGTGAAACTGGAACAGATTGCTGCTGATATCAAGAGTGGTAAAACGACTTTTGCTGCCGCAGCGAAAGAGTTCTCTCAGGATCCAGGCTCTGCTAACCAGGGCGGCGATCTCGGCTGGGCTACACCAGATATTTTCGATCCGGCCTTCCGTGACGCCCTGACTCGCCTGAACAAAGGTCAAATGAGTGCACCGGTTCACTCTTCATTCGGCTGGCATTTAATCGAACTGCTGGATACCCGTAATGTCGATAAAACCGACGCTGCGCAGAAAGATCGTGCATACCGCATGCTGATGAACCGTAAGTTCTCGGAAGAAGCAGCAAGCTGGATGCAGGAACAACGTGCCAGCGCCTACGTTAAAATCCTGAGCAACTAATGGTTAAAACCCAACGTGTTGTGATCACTCCCGGCGAGCCCGCCGGGATTGGCCCGGACTTAGTTGTCCAGCTTGCACAGCGTGAGTGGCCGGTCGAACTGGTTGTTTGTGCCGATGCCACTCTCCTTACCGACCGGGCAGCGATGCTCGGTTTGCCGCTCACCCTCCGCCCTTATTCCCCCAACTCCCCTGCACAACCGCAAACTACGGGCACATTAACGCTACTTCCTGTCGCGCTACGTGAATCTGTCACTGCGGGGCAGTTAGCGATTGAAAATGGACATTACGTGGTGGAGACGCTGGCGCGAGCGTGTGATGGCTGTCTGAACGGTGAATTTGCTGCGCTGATCACAGGCCCCGTGCATAAAGGCGTCATTAACGACGCAGGCATTCCGTTTACCGGTCATACCGAGTTTTTCGAAGAGCGTTCGCAGGCGAAAAAAGTGGTGATGATGCTGGCGACCGAAGAACTTCGCGTGGCGCTGGCAACGACGCATTTACCGCTGCGCGATATCGCAGATGCTATCACCCCTGCACTTTTGCACGAAGTGATTGCTATTTTGCATCACGATTTGCGTACAAAATTTGGTATTGCCGAACCGCGCATTCTGGTCTGCGGGCTGAATCCGCACGCGGGCGAAGGCGGTCATATGGGTACGGAAGAGATAGACACCATTATTCCGGTGCTCGACGAGCTGCGGGCGCAGGGGATGAAACTCAACGGGCCGCTGCCTGCCGATACCCTGTTTCAGCCGAAATATCTCGATAACGCCGACGCCGTGCTGGCGATGTACCACGATCAGGGTCTTCCCGTGCTAAAATACCAGGGCTTCGGGCGCGGTGTGAACATTACGCTGGGCCTGCCCTTTATTCGCACATCAGTGGACCACGGCACCGCGCTTGAACTGGCGGGACGTGGCGAAGCCGATGTCGGCAGTTTTATTACGGCGCTTAATCTCGCCATCAAAATGATTGTTAACACCCAATGAATAATCGAGTCCACCAGGGCCACTTAGCCCGTAAACGCTTCGGGCAAAACTTTCTCAACGATCAGTTCGTGATCGACAGCATTGTTTCTGCCATTAACCCGCAAAAGGGCCAGGCAATGGTCGAAATCGGCCCCGGTCTGGCGGCATTGACCGAGCCGGTCGGCGAACGTCTGGACCAGCTGACGGTCATCGAACTTGACCGCGATCTGGCGGCACGTCTGCAAACGCATCCATTCTTAGGCCCGAAACTGACGATTTATCAGCAGGATGCGATGACCTTTAACTTTGGCGAACTGGCCGAGAAAATGGGTCAGCCGCTGCGTGTTTTCGGCAACCTGCCTTATAACATCTCCACGCCGTTGATGTTCCATCTGTTTAGCTATACTGATGCCATTGCCGACATGCACTTTATGTTGCAAAAAGAGGTGGTGAATCGTCTGGTTGCAGGACCGAACAGCAAAGCGTATGGTCGATTAAGCGTCATGGCGCAATACTATTGCAACGTGATCCCAGTGCTGGAAGTACCGCCGTCAGCCTTTACACCACCACCCAAAGTGGATTCCGCCGTCGTGCGCCTGGTTCCTCATGCAACGATGCCTCACCCGGTTAAAGATGTTCGTGTGTTGAGCCGCATCACCACCGAAGCCTTTAACCAGCGTCGTAAAACCATCCGTAACAGCCTCGGCAACCTGTTTAGCGTCGAGGTGTTAACGGGAATGGGGATCGACCCGGCGATGCGAGCGGAAAATATCTCTGTCGCGCAATATTGCCAGATGGCGAACTATCTGGCGGAGAACGCGCCTTTGCAGGAGAGTTAACGATGATCAATTCGCCCCGAGTGTGTATTCAGGTTCAAAGCGTCTACATTGAGGCACAATCTTCACCTGATAATGAACGTTACGTTTTTGCTTATACCGTAACCATACGCAATCTGGGGCGAGCGCCAGTGCAGTTGTTGGGGCGTTACTGGCTGATCACCAATGGCAATGGCCGTGAAACCGAAGTCCAGGGCGAAGGAGTGGTTGGCGTCCAGCCACTTATCGCGCCTGGCGAAGAGTACCAGTACACCAGCGGTGCAATCATTGAAACCCCGCTGGGCACCATGCAGGGTCACTACGAAATGATCGATGAAAATGGCGTCCCTTTCAGCATCGACATTCCCGTATTCCGACTCGCCGTTCCCACACTCATTCATTAAAAGAATATGGCGACATACCTTATTGGCGACGTTCATGGTTGTTACGATGAACTGATCGCATTGCTGCATAAAGTAGAATTTACCCCTGGGAAAGATACCCTCTGGCTAACGGGCGATCTGGTCGCGCGCGGCCCGGGTTCGCTGGATGTTCTGCGCTATGTGAAATCCTTAGGCGACAGCGTACGTCTGGTGCTGGGCAATCACGATCTGCATCTGCTGGCGGTATTTGCCGGGATCAGCCGCAATAAACCGAAAGATCGCCTGACACCGCTGCTGGAAGCGCCGGATGCCGACGAGCTGCTTAACTGGCTGCGTCGCCAGCCTTTGCTGCAAATCGACGAAGAGAAAAAGTTGGTGATGGCCCACGCAGGGATCACGCCGCAGTGGGATCTACAGACCGCCAAAGAGTGCGCGCGCGATGTAGAAGCGGTGCTATCGAGTGACTCCTATCCCTTCTTTCTCGACGCTATGTACGGCGATATGCCAAATAACTGGTCACCGGAATTGCGGGGGCTGGGAAGACTGCGTTTTATCACCAACGCTTTTACCCGTATGCGTTTTTGCTTCCCGAACGGTCAACTGGATATGTACAGCAAAGAATCGCCGGAAGAGGCCCCTGCCCCACTGAAACCGTGGTTTGCGATTCCTGGCCCTGTCGCTGAAGAATACAGCATCGCCTTTGGTCACTGGGCATCGCTGGAGGGCAAAGGTACGCCGGAAGGTATATACGCGCTGGATACCGGCTGCTGCTGGGGTGGTACATTAACCTGCCTGCGCTGGGAAGATAAACAGTATTTTGTCCAGCCGTCGAACCGGCATAAGGATTTGGGCGAAGCGGCGGCGTCTTAAACACAGCCTGATATAGGAAGGCCGGATAAGACGCGACCGGCGTCGCATCCGGCGCTAGCCGTAAATTCTATACAAAATTACCGCCGCTCCAGAATCTCAAAGCAATAGCTGTGAGAGTTCTGCGCATCAGCATCGTGGAATTCGCTGAATACCGATTCCCAGTCATCCGGCTCGTAATCCGGGAAATGGGTGTCGCCTTCCACTTCTGCGTCGATATGCGTCAGATACAGTTTTTGCGCTTTTGGCAAGAACTGTTCATAAACGCGACCGCCGCCAATCACCATGATTTCTGGTACGTCACCACACGCCGCGATGGCTTCATCCACCGACTTCACCCACGTTACGCGATCGTCCGTACCCGGTTGACTGCTGAGGATAATATTTTTGCGTCCTGGCAACGGACGACCGATTGATTCCCAGGTATGGCGGCCCATAATCACGGGTTTATTTAAGGTGTTGCGTTTAAACCAGGCGAGATCGGCAGGCAGGTTCCACGGCATGGCGTTTTCCATGCCGATAACGCGATCTACCGCTAACGCCGCAATCAGACTGATCATTGAGATTTCCCGATAAAAAAAATTGTCGCCACTATACGTAAAGCGTAAACCGTCGTCGACTGGTGCGAGGATGATGTTGAGGAAAATTTTATATTCTGCTGGCGAGTCCACGCTCTCTCCCTGGACTCGCCGCATTACAATGAAACAAAAACAAACAGTTAGCTGTAAAGTGTGATTTACGTCACTCTTTATTAGGATGAGGGTTTCGTTTCCGGTTCATCCGCCATGTTGCCGGTATGTTTACCTTCTTCGGTTCCCTGCCAGCCATGTCGTTGAATTAATGACAGATGTTCGCGGTCCTCGGTAATGATCTCACTTAACATCGCGCTGGTGCGTTTATAGACCGCCGCGCGGGCTTTGGTGTCGTTCTCAACCATTGCCATCTCTTCCACCATCTGAATATTAAAGCGGCGGAACACATCGGCACGTTCTCGCGCTTCATACGGCCCCAGACCTAAACTTTCCAGTGCCAGACGCCCGGTTTTCAGCGCACCTTCGAAGGTTTCACGCTCCGGCTTTTCAACGCCTGCCTGACGCAAACGAATGTAGTGGTCGACATCGCGGGCGCGGGCAATAATCTGCAAATGCGGGAAATGTTCTTTCACCATCTCTGTCAGTTGCAGGTTGGTTTGCGGATCGTCGATGGCGTTAATCAGCACTTCCGCTTTCGCCGCTCCGGCAGATTCCAGTAAATCCATCCGCGTGGCATCGCCATAAAACACTTTCATACCAAATTTACGCAAGGTTTCGATATGGTCCGGATCGTGATCGAGTACCACCATTTTCACCCCGCTGGAGAGCAGTAAACGTCCGGTAATCTGCCCAAAACGACCGAATCCGGCGATAATCACGCGCGGCTGTTCTTCGTCGATCTCATCGGCTTCACGCGCTTCCTCAGTAGAAGATTGCTCAAGGCGATTGAGGATCACCAGCAGAATCGGCGTTGCTGCCATCGACAGCGCCACCGCCAGGGTCAGCGATTTCGCCCACTCCGGCTCCAGCACATTCGCCATCTGCGCCGCGCCAAATACCACAAAGGCAAACTCACTGCCCTGCCCTAACAACACCGCAAACCAACGACGCTGTTTATTTGGCACTTGCAACGGTCGGGCAATCAGCCACAGCATGGCGATTTTGATGATGAGGAAACCGAGCAGCAAAATGACAATGCGCAATGGGTTTTCAAGCAGCGTGCCAAAGTCTATCGACATGCCAACACCGATGAAAAACAGCCCCAACAGCAAACCTTTAAATGGTTCGATATCGCTCTCCAGCGCATGACGGTATTCCGAGCTTGCCAGCAGTACGCCCGCCAGAAACGCGCCCATCGCCATCGACAAGCCGACCTCTTCCAGCAGCAAACCAAAGCCAAACACGAGGAATAACGCCACGGCACTAAACACTTCCCGCAAGCCAGAGCGGGCTACAAAACGCAGCGCCGGACGCGTGACATAGCGCCCCAGCAATACCACCAGCACCAGCGCACCCGCCACTTTTAACGCCGAGAGAGCAAATGCGCCCATCGTCGTCGAGGCACTGCTCGTTGCCAGTAGCGGAATCATCGCCACCAGCGGGATCGCCGCGATATCCTGGAACAGCAGCACCGCAAAGGCACTGCGACCCATTTGCGTCACCATCAGATTGCGTTCATTCATCGCCTGCATGGCAATCGCCGTAGAGGAGAGCGCCAGCGTCATGCCGATCAATTCCGCGACCTGCCAGCGCAGCCCAAGTAACATGCAGAACAGCCCCAGCAGGCCGCCGCAAATCACCATCTGCAATGCGCCACAGCCGAACACTGCCGCACGCAGCTTCCACAGCCTTTGTGGATCGAGTTCGAGGCCGATAATAAACAGCATCAGCACCACCCCAATCTCGGCAAAGTGCAGAATAGATTCGGCATCGGTCACCAGTCGCAGCCCCCACGGGCCAATAATGCAGCCGGCGATCAGGTAGCCAAGTACCGATCCCAGACCAAGACGTACCGCAATGGGTACAATCAGCGCTGCCGAACCGAGATAAATCAGCGCCTGAATCAGCGTATGGCTATCCATGATGGGCCTCCTGCCATTCCAGCAGACGTTGCTTATAGTGACGCGCCTGCCCTTCGAGGGTTTCGTCGTCACAAATAAAGGTGCAGTGCATGGCAAACGGTGGCAGCCAGTTCAGCCCGCAGTAGATTGCCGTCGCCTGTAGCGGCTGCGACAGCACATCAAAGCCCGGATGCGCACCAATTTCAAAATGGCTTTCCCCGCCGCCGGTCGTCACCGCCCACAGCAAATGTTTGCCATGCAGCGCCTTGCCGCCGTGACCGTAAGCCCAGCCGTGCGACAAAACTTTATCGATCCAAAGTTTAAGAAGCGGAGGAATGCTGTACCACTGCATCGGATGCTGCCAGACGATCAGATCGGCGCGAGACAGCGCCTCCTGCTCGGCGGCAATATCGATATTGAAGTCAGGATAGAGTTGATAAAGAGAGCGAATTTCGACGCCTTCCAGCGTCCTTGCCTGTTCAAGCATCCGTTTATTCGCATGGGAATGATGCGGATACGGATGCGCATAAATTATAAGAATCATAGGTAGCCCGCGTGATTACGCCTTTGTTTTCCCACAAAGTGTAGTCATATATTCACGCGGCTTATAGTCAATAATATTGATTCAGAAAAGAGAGAAATCTGAACAATTTACCCCATTCTCTGCCCGCGGATCGTCATATTGCTGGTCTGCGCCAGTGACATCCCTCGAGTCTCCGGGGCAAACGCTACGGAAATCAACAAGCCAAACAGCGAGATACCCGCCCCCATTAGCATCGTGTTACTGATACCGTAATTATTGATAAAGATCGGTAGTGCCCAGGTCGAAACAATGGTGCCAATACGACTTAAGGACATAATCACGCCCACGGCAGAGGCGCGGATATCTGTCGGGAAGAGTTCATTAGGATAGAGCCACTGCAAATTACCCGGCCCGCCAGAGAAAAAGGCATACACCGCAAAGGCCATCACTACCAGCCAGATCCCCATATCCGGGATTAGCCCCAAAACCGCCAGCGCCAGCGTCATCATGGCAAAGCTGCCAATCAACAATGGACGCCGTCCGGCAGTGTTTAACCACAGCATCGGCGGAATACAGCCGAGCATAAAGAACAGGCTAATCACCACATTCCCTAGTGCCGCGTTTTTGCCAACCCCCAATCCCAACAAACCAACGATTTGCGGGCCAAAGGTGTAAATGGCGAACATTGGGATCACCTGGCAGGTCCAGATGGCGGCAACAAACAGAACAAAAGGAAAATGGCGGCGATTAAACAGATCGCGAAAACGGGTTTGCTGCGGCTGCTCTTCATCGAAAGCCACCGGTTCGCCAAACAGTTTGATCATCATCTCTTCGCACTCTTTTACTCGCCCTTTGCGTAATAACCAGCGGGGAGATTCAGGCAGTTCGAATCGACCAATCAAAATCAACAAACAGGGGATCGCCGCGCTACCCAGCATCCAGCGCCAGCCGCCTTCCACATCATAAAGCCAGTAGCCGACCAGATCGGCACAGGTCGCGCCGACATACCACATCGCGGCAATAAAGCTGATGGAAAACGCCCGCTGACGGGTACTGGAGAACTCGGTGATCATTGAGGTGGCGATGGGATAATCTGCACCGATGACAATGCCGATAAGTACCCGCATCACCAACAGTTCGACGGGGGATGAAACAAACATCGTCGCCACCGATATCACGCCGATGGCGATGATATCAATGAGGAACATTTTGCGCCGTCCGACTTTATCGGAAATATAACCAAACAGCGATGTGCCAACGAACAGCCCGGCGAGCGTTCCCGCGCCCAGCAAGCCAATCCAGTCAGCGTCCAGTTTCAGCGCCGGCGTCAGTTGCTCCAGCGCCACGCCAATCATTACCAGTACATAACCATCCAGAAACGGACCACCGCTTCCCCACAGCAAAATGCGGCGGTGAATAGAGGAGAATTTGAGATCGTCAAAGTTTCTGGACGGTTGCATGGTTATTCCTGTTTTTTGCAATGAGAGTCAGTGCGGCGTTACGTATCAAACCAACATCAGCCGTAACGGAACTCCACACCAAAGGTGCCGCGCGGGTATTCCCACTGTTCCAGCGCCGACCCCAGCCCCAGAATGCGACAGGTGCCGCACTCCAGACATCCGGCGTAATCGAAGCGCACACTGCCGTCATCCTGCTTCTTGTACAGACCTGCGGGGCACGCTTTCACCAGCAGCTCCAGCGCCTGTTTATCAGCATCGGCCTTCACAACAATGTGCGGATGCTCTTCATCGACATTGAATTTATTGACGCCCAGTTTGACGTCCACATTGACGGGAGAAGTCATAAAACGGTCACTCCTTTCATGCCATCCTTGATTAGATTGATGAAGCCCACTTTCTTGCCGTGGCGGAGGATTTTCTTGCGCATCAGTTCCGGCGCGCTGCCATCAATGGTGAACAGGTCACGCGCCACACCCACCGCCAGCTCCGGGTAGCCGCTAAACATGCGTGGGTTATCAAGGAACGCCGGTAGTTTCTGGTACATACGCATATCGCGCAGCGGACCACTCTCAAGATGCTGACGATATTCCGCCAGTTTTTGCTTACTGAAATCGTCGCTTTTCATCGCTGAAAGCACGGTTTTTGCTGCGGCTTCCCCGGCGGCAATCGCCAGATCCATACCGCGAATGGTAAAACCGAGGTTCATACACATTCCGGCGGCATCACCGGCAATCAATACGCCGTCACCAACCAACTCCGGCAGCATGTTGATGCCTGCTTCCGGCACTACGTGAGCGGAATATTCCACCAGCTTGCCGCCCGCGATCAGCGGTGCAACGGCCGGATGCTGTTTGAAATCTTCCAGCATTTGCGGCACCGATTTTTTCGCGTCATGCAGATGATGCAAACCACAAACCAGCCCCAGCGACAGGGTGTTTTCATTGGTATAAAGGAAGCCGCCGCCCATCAGGCCATCGGTGGGTGATCCCGCAAACAGGCAAGCCGCCCCCTGATTACCCTGCAACTGAAAACGGTCTTCAATAACCGACTTCGGTAACTCGATCAGTTCCTTCACGCCAACCGCCACATCCGTCGGTTTGACGCGTTTTGCCATCCCCAATTTTTCGGCAAGGATGGAGTTCACCCCATCAGCAAGGATCACCGTTTTCGCTTCAATCACATCGCCATCGGCTTCTACACCGACGACTTTGCCATCGCGCTGTACGAGGTTATCGACGCGGATCCCGGTAATTAACTGCGCGCCCGCTTCTTCGGCCTGCTCCATCAGCCAGGCATCAAATTTACTGCGCAAAACGGAGTAAGAACGCTGGGATGGCGAGGTTTCGTCACCATTGCAGTAGTCCATAGTCATCGCTGACTTTTCCGTCATAAACGCGAGTTTTTCATGGGTGATCAGGCGTTCTACGGGGGCGGAGTCGGCGAAACCAGGAATAATGTGTTCCAGACTGTGGGCATAGAGACGCCCGCCGGTGACGTTCTTGGCACCTGCGGAATTGCCACGCTCGATAACTAACACTTGCGCACCTTCGCGGGCGAGCACCAGTGCGGCAACCGAACCGGCAAGCCCTGCACCGACGATGATGGCGTCAAAGATATCTTCGGACATAAGAGCTCCCTGTCAGCGGCAGGGCCAAAATGCAGCCCTGCCAGAGTGGATCAACGCGCTAAAGCTGCGGTCAGCGCCGGAAGGATCTTCACGGCGTCGCCAACAATGCCGTAATCCGCGTACTGGAAGATCGGCGCATTTTTATCTTTATTGATGGCGAAAATGGTTTGCGACGCGTTAGCGCCAACCATGTGCTGGATCTGCCCGGAGATCCCCACCGCCAAGTACAGTTCAGGTTTCAGCATCAGGTTGGAGATACCGACATAGCGTTCGTGCTCCATCCATTTTTCGTTTTCCGCCACCGGACGAGAACAGGCCAACTCCGCACCTATCGCCTTGCAAAGCTGTTCTGCCAGCGCAATGTTCTCTTTGCTGCCAATACCGCGACCGACGCTGACCACCAGACGGGCTTTGTCGAGATCGACGCTGTTGCTCTGGCGCGCCTGGGTTGCCGTGCGGGTAATCGCCACAGCCGGAGCCTGCCACTCCACGGTGTGCGTTTCGCCAGTGCGTGACGCGTCTGGCTGAGCCGCATCGAACGTGCCGCTGCTGATGGTCAGTACCGCATACGGCGTGGCAATGCGTTCTTCGCCAATCGCCAGACCACCGTAAACCATGTGTTTCACTGTCGCTTTACCGTCCTGTACGCTGACGGTGCTGGCATCGTTAGACACCGCCGCTTTAAGGCGATAACCCAGTTTTGCCGCCAGTAATTTGCCGCGACGGGTGTTTGGCAGCAGCACCAGGCCGTCTGCGCCGTGCTGGCGAATAGTGTCAGCCATGACACCGGCGTAATCTTCGATCATCCGATCGTCCGGTTTGCCGTTTAATTTCCAGACATGATTAGCGCCGAGCTGGATTGCCTGTGCGCCGTCGGCATCATTGAGGACAAAGGTGTTGATTTGATTAGCTAAAGCCTGCGCACCGTTCATCAGTTCCGGCAGACGAGAAGGGGTATCGCTGAATACCCAGACTTGAGAAAACGTGTTCATAGCATCCCCTGTAATTAAATGACTTTGCGAAGATTTTCAGCAAATGCGGCGATCTGTTCTTCGCCGTCGCCTTCAATCACGATGCGCTGACGTTCGCGCTGTTTCGGCGCGGCAACCTGTTGTTCTGACCAGGCTGCCTCTGCGTTAAAACCAATATCCGCCGCCGACCATACCTGGACGGGCTTTTTCGCCGCGCCGAGAATGGCTTTCATCGAAGGAATTTGTGGGGAATTGATATCAGTGGAAACAGCAACAACCGCAGGCAGCGGAATGCTTAAGGTTTCGGTTTCATCTTCCAGTTCGCGCTCAACGGTGAGGGTATCTGCAGTCAGGGAGATAATTTTGCTGACGCCGTTAACTGCCGGAATATTGAGGATTTCGCCCACCAGCAGACCAACCTGCTGGGCATAAAGGTCGGAAGAACCATCGCCACAGAGGATCAAATCAAAGCCTGCTTTCTGGGCGGCTGCAGCCAGTGCGCTCGCCGTTTGTTGCGGCAGTGCCTGCTCGAACTGGTCATCAATTACCACAATCAGTTCATCCGGGCCGCGCGATAACACATCTTTACGCCCTTTGGCGTTGGTCAGGGCTTTACCGCCCACACTTAAGGCTGTCACCTGCGCCTCTGCTGCCTGTTGCTTTAGCTGGCAAGCCGCTTCAATAGCGTTGAGATCGTATTGGCTTATTTTGGCATCGGCTTTGCTGAAGTCTAATGAACCATCAGCATTATTGACCGCAATATCCTGTTCATCAGGCACGCACTTATAGCAAGTAATAATCTTCATTGCATCTCCAGAAATCATGAAGGAAACGTCGTTCATATCGGTGGTGTTAATTACAGATATCACGCCCTTTAATTTGGAAATAAAACTTTAATCACCAATATTGAAAATGTCACACGCAGATAAATCCAACTTTCAATATTGTTAAGTTCCTCACCAATATTGAAAACACGGCGTAGCAAAAAGAAATTTTCAATATTGTTTTATGGATCACCAATATTGAAAGTCAGATGTTATTTTTTTACTCACAATAGAGCATAACAAACTGATTATTAATCAAAATTAACGAAAAAACGCCCTCTATTCACCCGAAACAAAAATGTGATACCAATCACAGAATACAGCTTATTGAATACCCATTATGAGTTAGCCATTAACGCGTCCACGAGGTTAATAATAATTATATTAAATGTTAACAAAAATAAAACAAACGGGAACGCAAAATAAATATTCGTTTTCACAGTGGAATTAACTCATGAAGAATGAAAAGAGAAAAACGGGAATAGAACCGAAGGTTTTCTTTCCGCCGTTAATAATCGTCGGCATACTTTGTTGGCTTACAGTCAGAGATCTGGATGCAGCGAATGTCGTTATTAATGCTGTATTCAGTTACGTCACCAATGTATGGGGATGGGCATTTGAATGGTATATGGTGGTGATGCTTTTCGGTTGGTTCTGGCTGGTGTTTGGCCCGTATGCCAAAAAGCGTTTAGGTAACGAACCGCCAGAATTTAGCACCGCCAGTTGGATCTTTATGATGTTCGCCTCCTGTACGTCTGCTGCCGTACTGTTCTGGGGATCGATTGAGATCTACTACTACATCTCCACCCCGCCGTTTGGCTTAGAACCGAACTCGACAGGGGCGAAAGAGTTGGGGCTGGCTTACAGCTTGTTCCACTGGGGACCTCTGCCGTGGGCCACTTACAGCTTCCTTTCAGTCGCCTTCGCTTACTTCTTCTTTGTCCGCAAAATGGAAGTGATTCGCCCCAGCTCGACACTGGTGCCGCTGGTAGGTGAAAAACACGCCAAAGGGTTGTTCGGCACTATCGTCGACAACTTCTATCTCGTCGCCTTGATCTTCGCGATGGGTACCAGTCTGGGCCTTGCCACGCCGCTGGTGACCGAGTGTATGCAATGGTTGTTTGGCATTCCGCATACCCTGCAACTGGACGCTATCATCATTACCTGCTGGATTATCCTCAACGCCATTTGCGTCGCTTGCGGTCTGCAAAAAGGGGTACGTATCGCCAGTGACGTGCGTAGTTACCTGAGCTTCCTGATGCTGGGTTGGGTGTTCATTGTCAGCGGTGCCAGCTTCATCATGAACTACTTCACCGATTCGGTGGGGATGTTGCTGATGTATCTGCCGCGCATGTTGTTCTATACCGATCCCATCGCTAAAGGCGGCTTCCCGCAGGGCTGGACCGTGTTCTACTGGGCATGGTGGGTGATTTACGCCATCCAGATGAGTATCTTCCTCGCCCGCATCTCCCGTGGTCGTACTGTGCGTGAACTGTGCTTCGGCATGGTGCTGGGGCTGACAGCGTCAACCTGGATCCTGTGGACCGTGCTCGGTAGTAACACTCTGCTGTTGATGGATAAAAACATCATCAACATTCCAAATCTGATCGAACAGTACGGTGTGGCGCGCGCCATCATCGAAACCTGGGCCGCTCTGCCACTCAGCACCGCCACCATGTGGGGCTTCTTCATCCTCTGCTTTATTGCCACCGTTACGCTGGTTAACGCCTGCTCTTATACCCTGGCGATGTCCACTTGCCGCGAAGTACGCGATGGTGAAGAACCACCGCTGCTGGTGCGTATCGGTTGGTCAATTCTGGTTGGCATTATCGGTATTGTTCTGCTGGCGCTCGGCGGCCTGAAACCGATTCAAACCGCCATTATCGCCGGAGGATGCCCGCTGTTCTTCGTCAACATTATGGTGACGCTCTCCTTTATTAAAGACGCGAAACAGAACTGGAAAGATTAATTAACCCCCAAAATATCAAGAGGTTGAAAGATGGATTTTAATTTAAATGATGAGCAGGAACTGTTTGTCGCCGGTATCCGCGAACTGATGGCCAGCGAAAACTGGGAGGCCTATTTTGCCGAGTGCGACCGTGACAGCGTCTACCCGGAACGTTTTGTCAAAGCACTGGCGGATATGGGTATCGACAGTCTGCTGATCCCTGAAGAGCACGGTGGTCTGGACGCGGGGTTTGTTACTCTCGCCGCCGTGTGGATGGAGCTGGGACGTCTGGGGGCACCAACCTATGTGCTGTACCAGTTGCCGGGCGGGTTCAACACCTTCCTGCGCGAAGGCACACAAGAGCAGATCGACAAAATTATGGCTTTCCGCGGCACCGGTAAGCAGATGTGGAACTCAGCGATTACCGAACCGGGCGCGGGCTCCGACGTGGGTAGCCTGAAAACGACTTATACCCGTAGAAATGGTAAGATTTATCTTAATGGTAGTAAGTGTTTTATTACCAGCAGCGCCTACACCCCGTACATCGTGGTGATGGCGCGCGACGGGGCTTCTCCGGACAAACCTGTCTACACCGAATGGTTTGTTGATATGAGCAAACCGGGCATCAAAGTGACCAAACTTGAAAAGCTCGGTCTGCGTATGGATAGCTGCTGTGAAATCACCTTTGACGACGTGGAACTGGACGAGAAAGACATGTTCGGTCGGGAAGGTAACGGCTTTAACCGCGTCAAAGAAGAGTTCGACCATGAACGTTTCCTGGTAGCCCTCACCAACTACGGTACGGCGATGTGCGCCTTTGAAGATGCGGCGCGCTACGCCAATCAGCGCGTGCAGTTTGGCGAGGCTATTGGTCGTTTCCAGTTGATTCAGGAAAAATTCGCCCACATGGCGATCAAATTAAACTCCATGAAAAACATGCTGTATGAAGCAGCGTGGAAAGCAGACAACGGCACCATCACCTCTGGCGATGCAGCGATGTGCAAATACTTCTGCGCCAATGCGGCATTTGAAGTTGTGGATAGCGCAATGCAGGTGCTGGGCGGTGTCGGGATTGCGGGCAACCACCGCATCAGCCGCTTCTGGCGTGATCTGCGTGTAGACCGCGTCTCCGGGGGATCTGACGAAATGCAGATCCTGACGCTGGGTCGTGCGGTGCTGAAGCAATACCGCTAAGTCCGTGCGCTGCCTGATGCGACGCTGATGCGTCTTATCAGGCCTACGGGAGCACGAATGTAGGCCGGATAAAGCGTTTACGCCGCATCCGGCAGTCATGCGCTACATAAATTTTTCAGGAGCAAATAATGGATCATCTACCCATGCCGAAATTCGGGCCGTTGGCCGGATTGCGCGTTGTCTTCTCCGGTATCGAAATCGCCGGACCGTTTGCCGGGCAAATGTTCGCAGAATGGGGCGCGGAAGTTATCTGGATCGAGAACGTCGCCTGGGCCGACACCATTCGCGTTCAACCGAACTACCCGCAACTCTCCCGTCGCAATTTGCACGCGCTGTCGTTAAATATTTTCAAAGATGAAGGCCGCGAAGCGTTTCTGAAATTAATGGAAACCACCGATATCTTCATCGAAGCCAGTAAAGGTCCGGCCTTTGCCCGTCGTGGCATTACCGATGAAGTACTGTGGCAGCACAACCCGAAACTGGTTATCGCTCACCTGTCCGGTTTTGGTCAGTACGGCACCGAGGAGTACACCAATCTTCCGGCCTATAACACTATCGCCCAGGCCTTTAGTGGTTACCTGATTCAGAACGGTGATGTTGACCAGCCAATGCCTGCCTTCCCGTATACCGCCGATTACTTTTCTGGCCTGACCGCCACCACGGCGGCGCTGGCAGCACTGCATAAAGTGCGTGAAACCGGTAAAGGCGAAAGTATCGACATCGCCATGTATGAAGTGATGCTGCGTATGGGCCAGTACTTCATGATGGATTACTTCAACGGCGGCGAAATGTGCCCGCGCATGAGCAAAGGTAAAGATCCCTACTACGCCGGTTGCGGTCTGTATAAATGTGCCGACGGCTACATCGTGATGGAACTGGTGGGCATTACCCAAATTGAAGAGTGCTTTAAAGATATTGGCCTCGCACATCTGCTTGGCACGCCAGAAATCCCGGAAGGCACTCAGCTTATCCACCGTATCGAATGCCCTTACGGCCCACTGGTTGAAGAGAAACTCGATGCCTGGCTGGCGACACATACCATCGCGGAAGTAAAAGAACGCTTTGCTGAACTGAATATCGCCTGCGCCAAAGTGCTGACCGTACCGGAACTGGAAAGCAATCCACAGTATGTGGCTCGCGAATCAATCACTCAGTGGCAAACGATGGATGGTCGCACCTGCAAAGGGCCGAACATCATGCCGAAATTCAAAAATAACCCCGGACAAATCTGGCGCGGAATGCCCTCACATGGCATGGACACGGCTGCCATTTTGAAAAATATCGGCTACAGCGAAAACGACATTCAGGAGTTGGTCAGCAAAGGTCTGGCCAAAGTTGAGGACTAAACGCGTGGCGTCAGTCGGCTTGCCTGACTAGCGCCCGCCCAATAACAAACGAACAAAAATGGATAGAGGTGCAATGGATATCATTGGCGGACAACATCTACGTCAAATGTGGGACGATCTTGCGGACGTTTACGGTCATAAAACGGCGCTGATTTGTGAATCCAGCGGCGGAGTCGTTAACCGGTATAGTTATCTTGAGTTAAATCAGGAGATTAACCGCACGGCAAACCTGTTTTATACGCTGGGGATTCGCAAAGGCGACAAGGTTGCACTACATCTCGACAACTGCCCGGAATTTATCTTTTGCTGGTTCGGGCTGGCAAAAATTGGCGCGATTATGGTGCCGATTAACGCCCGCCTGTTGTGCGAGGAAAGCGCGTGGATCCTGCAAAATAGCCAGGCGTGCCTGCTGGTGACCAGTGCGCAATTCTATCCTATGTATCAACAGATTCAGCAGGAAGATGCCACTCAATTGCGGCACATTTGCCTGACAGATGTGGCACTTCCCGCTGATGATGGCGTGAGTTCGTTTACTCAACTGAAAAATCAACAACCTGCCACCTTGTGCTATGCACCGCCGCTATCGACTGACGATACGGCGGAAATTCTCTTCACCTCCGGCACCACCTCCCGACCGAAAGGTGTGGTGATTACCCATTACAACCTGCGCTTCGCTGGATATTACTCCGCCTGGCAGTGTGCACTGCGTGACGATGACGTCTACCTGACGGTAATGCCTGCGTTTCATATCGATTGCCAGTGTACTGCGGCGATGGCGGCGTTTTCTGCCGGGGCCACCTTTGTGCTGGTCGAGAAATACAGCGCCCGCGCCTTCTGGGGACAGGTACAGAAGTACCGCGCCACCGTTACCGAATGTATTCCGATGATGATCCGTACGTTGATGGTACAGCCGCCTTCAGCGAACGATCAGCAACACCGCCTGCGGGAAGTGATGTTTTATCTCAACTTGTCGGAGCAGGAAAAAGATGCGTTTTGTGAACGCTTCGGCGTTCGCTTGCTGACGTCTTATGGGATGACGGAAACCATTGTGGGCATTATCGGCGATCGTCCTGGCGATAAACGACGCTGGCCGTCGATTGGTCGGGTGGGGTTTTGCTACGAAGCGGAGATCCGCGACGATCACAATCGCCCGCTCCCGGCTGGTGAGATCGGTGAAATCTGCATTAAAGGCATACCTGGGAAAACCATCTTCAAAGAGTACTTTCTCAACCCACAAGCCACTGCGAAAGTGCTGGAAGCCGATGGCTGGCTGCATACCGGCGATACCGGATACCGCGACGAAGAGGGCTTTTTTTATTTCGTCGATCGCCGCTGCAATATGATTAAACGTGGCGGCGAGAATGTCTCCTGCGTGGAGCTGGAAAATATTATCGCCGCGCACCCGAAAATTCAGGACATCGTGGTTGTGGGTATTAAAGATTCGATTCGCGATGAAGCCATCAAAGCATTTGTGGTGCTGAATGAAGGTGAAACATTGAGCGAAGAGGAATTTTTCCGCTTCTGCGAACAAAATATGGCGAAATTTAAAGTGCCCTCTTATCTGGAGATCAGAAAAGATCTGCCACGTAATTGCTCGGGGAAAATAATTAGAAAGAATCTGAAATAAATGAAACAGCAGGGAACTACCCTGCCAGCTAATAATCACACTCTAAAACAATATGCATTTTTTGCAGGGATGTTGTCGTCCCTGAAAAAGCAAAAATGGAGAAAAGGAATGAGTGAATCATTACATCTGACCCGCAATGGATCAATTCTGGAAATTACCCTTGATCGTCCAAAAGCGAATGCTATTGATGCAAAAACCAGCTTTGAAATGGGCGAAGTATTTCTAAATTTCCGTGACGATCCGCAATTACGTGTCGCCATTATTACCGGTGCCGGAGAGAAGTTCTTTTCCGCGGGCTGGGATTTAAAAGCGGCAGCAGAAGGCGAAGCACCGGATGCTGACTTTGGTCCGGGTGGTTTTGCGGGATTAACCGAAATTTTCAATCTCGACAAACCGGTTATCGCAGCTGTGAACGGCTATGCCTTTGGCGGCGGCTTTGAACTGGCGCTGGCGGCAGATTTTATTGTTTGTGCCGATAACGCCAGCTTCGCCCTGCCGGAAGCCAAACTGGGTATCGTTCCTGACAGCGGCGGCGTGCTGCGTCTGCCGAAGATCCTGCCGCCTGCCATCGTCAATGAAATGGTGATGACCGGCAGACGAATGGGCGCAGAAGAGGCGCTGCGTTGGGGGATAGTCAACCGCGTGGTTAGCCAGGCGGAACTGATGGATAACGCCCGCGAACTGGCGCAGCAGCTGGTTAACAGCGCTCCGCTGGCGATTGCGGCGCTGAAAGAGATCTACCGCACCACCAGCGAAATGCCGGTAGAAGAAGCGTATCGCTATATTCGCAGCGGCGTGTTGAAACACTATCCATCGGTTCTGCATTCGGAAGATGCCATAGAAGGGCCGCTGGCGTTTGCCGAGAAGCGCGATCCGGTGTGGAAAGGACGTTAACAACCGTGAGCTATTACGCCTTTGAGGGGTTAATTCCGATAGTTCACCCGACGGCGTTTGTCCATCCCAGTGCAGTATTGATTGGCGATGTGATTGTGGGAGCCGGTGTCTACATCGGCCCACTCGCCTCACTGCGTGGTGACTACGGGCGGTTGATCGTGCAAGCGGGAGCCAATATTCAGGATGGCTGCATTATGCATGGCTACTGCGACACTGACACCATCGTTGGGGAAAACGGCCATATCGGGCACGGAGCGATCCTGCATGGTTGTGTGATTGGTCGCGATGCATTGGTCGGGATGAACAGCGTGATTATGGATGGCGCGGTCATTGGCGAAGAGAGCATTGTTGCCGCCATGAGCTTTGTCAAAGCAGGCTTTAGCGGCGAGAAACGCCAGTTGTTGATAGGTACTCCAGCCCGCGCTGTACGCAGTGTTAGTGACGACGAGTTACACTGGAAACGGTTGAATACCAAAGAGTATCAGGATCTTGTCGGGCGCTGTCATGCATCGTTACATGAAACGCAGCCGTTGAGGCAAATGGAGGAAAATCGCCCCCGTTTGCAGGGGACGACGGATGTGACGCCGAAACGGTGATCTTGCCGGATGCGGCGTAAACGCCTTATCCAACTCTGCTGGAGAGCAACCGTAGGCCGGATAAGATGCGCCAGCATCGCATCCGGCGATAGCTGTCGGATGCGGCATAAACGCCTTATCCAACCCGGCTGGAGAGCAACCGTAAGCCGGATAAGATGCGCCAGCATCGCATCCGGCGACCAGGTCGCACGGTATCATCGAAATGACATTAACGACGCATACTCTTTGACAACATCATCTGCCACTTCTGCTCGCGGTTAAGTTCCGTGAGCGGAACGGCAGGAATACGCGGTGTCTTTCTTACGCCGACTAATTTTTCCCGACTGTTATTGCGCAGGCGCGCGTAAATTTGCTCATCGATATCGACCACTTTAACCAGTCGCTGACACTGGCATCCCCGCCCTTCCAGCTTATTAGGGATCATCTTAACTTCGCAGCTTATTTCTGTGACTTCCGACAGAATATAAGTCAGGGTATTAACCGCCTTGCTGTGTTCAATATCGAAATGAATAGAGATCTCTCTTGCTATCACCCACCGATTTTCAGCCATCATCCATTCGGCGATTAACAAGTAGAGTGGTTTTTCAACATATCCTTCACACATACGAACTCCAGTTTCACAAATTAAAAGTCTGGCTATGACTCGTTTTGAAGCAATTAAACAAGGCCATATTAAAATTGTGGATATATCGATAGTATGCAACTTCACCGTCGATAAGTGTGAGCTAAATCCTGCTTATGTCATCAAAAATATCGATTCCCCAAAAGATTTACTTAATGGGCAAAAAAAAACGGTCCTCATCAGAGAACCGTATTAGTTATTCGATCAAATTAGCGGATGAAAAATATCTGCCATGACACGCTATTATTTGATCTGTGCGTGCATTTCCTGCACCGAAATTACTTTTTCAGTCGCATCGGCATTCAGCGCCATCGCGGTGGCAAAGCCGCCGTTCAGGGTGGTGTCGTAATGCACTTTATATTGCAGCGCACTGCGACGAATCACGCGGGAGTCTTCAATCGCACGACGGCCTGAGGTGGTGTTGATGATGTAGGTATATTCGCCATTCTTGATACGGTCCTGAATGTGCGGACGGCCTTCATGCACCTTGTTTACCAGACGCGGGTTGATACCTGCTTCGCCCAGCACAATCGCCGTGCCGTGGGTCGCATCCAGCTCGAAGCCCTGTTTCAGCAGTTTTGCCGCCAGGTCCACCACGCGTTCTTTATCGCCTTCGCGCACGGAAAGCAGCGCACGACCGTGTTTCTTCATGGTGGAGTTGCTGCCCAGCTGCGCTTTGGCAAACGCTTCAGCGAAGGTGCGGCCCACGCCCATGACTTCCCCGGTAGAGCGCATTTCTGGCCCTAACAGCGGGTCAACGCCCGGGAATTTATTGAACGGCAGCACCACTTCTTTCACCGAGTAGTACGGCGGGATAACTTCTTTGGTTACGCCCTGCTCAGCCAGCGATTTGCCAGCCATCACGCGCGCCGCCACTTTTGCCAGCGGTACGCCGGTGGCTTTGGAGACGAACGGAACGGTACGCGCCGCACGCGGGTTAACTTCAATCAGGTAGACTTCGTTGTTTTTCACCGCAAACTGCACGTTCATCAGGCCGCGCACCTGCAATTCGAAGGCCAGTTTCTGCACCTGCTGGCGCATCACATCCTGAATTTCCTGACTTAAAGTGTAGGCTGGCAGCGAACATGCGGAGTCACCGGAGTGCACGCCCGCCTGCTCAATATGCTCCATGATGCCGCCAATCAGCACCATTTCGCCGTCGCAGATGGCGTCCACATCCACTTCTACCGCGTCATCGAGGAAGTGGTCCAGCAACACTGGCGCATCGTTAGACACGCTGACCGCCGTCTGGAAGTAGCGACGCAGGTCTGCTTCGTCATAGACGATTTCCATCGCCCGACCGCCGAGAACGTAAGACGGACGTACCACCAGCGGGTAGCCAATCTCTTTCGCCTTCTCTACCGCCATTTCGATAGCGGTAACGGTGGCGTTCGCCGGTTGCTTCAGTTTCAGGCGGTCAACCGCGTGCTGGAAGCGTTCACGGTCTTCCGCACGGTCGATAGCATCCGGGCTGGTGCCGATAACCGGTACGCCAGCGGCTTCCAGTGCACGCGCCAGTTTCAGCGGGGTCTGACCGCCGTACTGAACGATAACGCCTTTCGGCTTCTCAATACGCACGATTTCCAGCACATCTTCCAGGGTTACCGGCTCGAAGTAGAGGCGGTCGGAAGTGTCGTAGTCGGTGGAGACGGTTTCCGGGTTACAGTTAACCATAATGGTTTCGTAACCGTCTTCGCGCAGCGCCAGCGAGGCGTGTACACAGCAGTAGTCGAATTCGATACCCTGACCGATACGGTTCGGGCCGCCGCCGAGAACCATGATTTTTTCACGGTCGGTAGACGGATTCGCTTCGCACTCTTCTTCATAAGTGGAGTACATGTAAGCGGTGTCGGTGGCGAACTCTGCCGCACAGGTATCCACGCGCTTATAAACCGGGTGCAGGTCATACTGGTCGCGCAGCTTGCGGATTTCCGCTTCGCGCACGCCCGCCAGTTTTGCCAGACGCGCATCGGCAAAGCCTTTGCGTTTCAGCTGGCGCAGGAATTCAGCGTTCAGGCCAGTGATGCCCACTTCCGCTACTTTCTCTTCCAGACGCACCAGTTCTTCAATCTGTACCAGGAACCAGCGGTCAATATTGGTCAGGTTGAAGACGCCGTCCACAGACAGGCCCGCACGGAACGCATCGGCGATGTACCAGATACGATCTGCGCCTGCGTCTTTCAGTTCGCGACGGATTTTGGTTAACGCTTCCGGGTCATCCAGGCTCACTTTCGGGTCGAATCCAGTCGCACCGACTTCCAGGCCGCGCAGCGCTTTTTGCAGGGATTCCTGCTGCGTGCGACCAATCGCCATCACTTCGCCAACCGATTTCATCTGAGTGGTCAGACGGTCGTTAGCACCGGCGAATTTTTCGAAGTTGAAGCGAGGAATTTTAGTAACCACATAGTCGATGGACGGCTCGAAGGAGGCCGGAGTACGTCCGCCAGTGATGTCGTTCATCAGTTCGTCGAGGGTGTAACCCACCGCCAGTTTCGCCGCCACTTTAGCAATCGGGAAACCGGTCGCTTTCGACGCCAGCGCCGAAGAACGGGACACGCGTGGGTTCATTTCGATAACAATCAGACGACCGTTTTTCGGGTTCACCGCAAACTGAACGTTGGAACCACCGGTTTCAACGCCGATTTCACGCAGCACCGCCATCGAGGCGTTACGCATGATTTGATATTCTTTGTCGGTCAGCGTTTGGGCTGGCGCGACAGTGATGGAGTCACCGGTGTGGATGCCCATCGCATCGAAGTTTTCGATAGAGCAGACGATGATGCAGTTGTCGTTTTTATCACGCACCACTTCCATCTCGTACTCTTTCCAGCCGATCAGCGACTCATCAATCAGCAACTCTTTGGTCGGAGAGAGATCCAGACCGCGGGCGCAAATTTCTTCAAACTCTTCACGGTTATAAGCGATACCGCCGCCGCTACCGCCCATGGTAAAGGATGGGCGAATAATGCACGGGAAGCCCACGTCAGCGGCAACCGCCAGCGCTTCTTCCATCGTGTGTGCGATACCGGAACGCGCGGTTTCCAGACCAATTTTCTTCATCGCTACGTCGAAACGACGGCGGTCTTCTGCTTTATCAATCGCATCGGCAGTGGCACCAATCATGGTGACACCGAACTCTTCCAACACGCCCTGACGTTCCAGCTCCAGCGCGCAGTTCAGCGCCGTCTGACCGCCCATCGTTGGCAGCACCGCGTCCGGGCGCTCTTTTTCAATAATCTTGCGTACAACTTCCCAGTGAATCGGCTCGATGTAGGTTGCATCAGCCATTTCCGGGTCGGTCATGATGGTCGCCGGGTTGGAGTTCACCAGAATGACGCGGTAACCCTCTTCACGCAGGGCTTTACACGCTTGCGCGCCAGAGTAGTCAAACTCACACGCCTGACCGATAACAATCGGGCCCGCACCCAGAATCAGGATACTTTTTATATCTGTACGTTTTGGCATGGCTCTTTTACTCCTGATTACTTAGCGGTTTTACGGTACTGCTCAATTAACTCGATAAAGTGGTCGAACAACGGCGCGGCGTCGTGTGGACCAGGGCTGGCTTCAGGGTGCCCCTGGAAGCTGAATGCCGGTTTATCGGTGCGATGAATGCCCTGTAACGTACCGTCGAACAGGGATTTATGCGTGACACGCAGGTTTGCAGGTAATATTGCTTCGTCCACCGCAAAACCGTGGTTCTGGGCGGTGATCATTACCACGTTTTTCTCCACATCTTTAACCGGATGGTTGCCGCCGTGGTGACCAAATTTCATTTTGACAGTCTTCGCACCGCTCGCCAGCGCCAGCAGCTGATGACCGAGACAGATGCCGAATACCGGAATATCGGTTTCGAGGAATTTCTGGATGGCGGTAATGGCGTAATCGCACGGGGCCGGGTCGCCAGGACCGTTGGAGAGGAAGATGCCGTCTGGATTCATTTTCAGCACATCTTCCGCAGAAGTTTGCGCCGGAACGATGGTCAGGCGACAGCCTCTATCCACCAGCATCCGCAGGATGTTGCGCTTGGCACCAAAATCATAAGCCACGACGTGGAACGGCAGCTCGTCTTCTTTTTTCGCTTCTGGCAGGCCACCGGTCAACGTCCAGCTCCCTTGTGTCCAGCTATAGGCTTCTGCGGTGGTCACTTCTTTTGCCAGATCCATGCCATTCAGACCTGGGAACGCGCGGGCTTTTTCTAACGCCAGCGCCGCATCCGGGTTATCGCCCGCGATAATGCAGCCATTCTGTGCGCCTTTCTCGCGCAGTAAACGCGTCAGCTTACGGGTATCGATATCGGCAATCGCCACGATGTTATGGCGTTTCAGGTAAGAAGAGAGGTCTTCGGTATTACGGAAGTTGCTGGCAATCAGCGGCAGGTCGCGAATCACCAGACCTTGTGCATGTACCTGAGAAGATTCTTCATCGGCGTCATTGGTGCCGACATTGCCAATATGGGGATAAGTAAGAGTAACGATTTGACGAGAATAGGAAGGATCAGTGAGGATTTCTTGATAACCGGTCATTGAAGTATTGAAAACGACTTCCCCAACCGCCGAACCTGTTGCCCCTATGGCCCGACCGTGAAACTGGGTTCCGTCTTCCAGAACCAATAGCGCTGACTTAATCAAAACACCCTCCAGAGAATATTCACTCACTTTATTTGCATATTAATTCACAATGATGACGTAAATCAATGCAAATCTGCTTACCGACGAATTTCTGGCAAACGGCGGCATTCTGGAGATATGGGCGCTAAAAGTCAACTTAATGGCGGGATTTTTTATATTATTTTGTGGCTCATGCATGTTTTACAGGCATTAAGCGACAAAAAGATCATCTAACCTGTTCTGGAAAACGCTTGTGCAGCAAGAAGATTGCATGAAATAAAAACGAGCAGAAAAAAGTGGACCAAATGGTCAAAATTTACATTAAAACAACAAAAACAGAAGACAAAACATGTAATTTTTGGCACTTATAGACAATTTAAAAACATAATACCAAAAATAAAAGGGCCAAAAATTAAAGCCCTTTATAATCAATAAATTAAATGTGTTATTTTTGCACCATAACAAATATTTTGTGGTTACAAATTATTGAGATTAAGTACATCTCGCATATCAAAAAGACCGCTTTCCTTACCACTCAACCACAAAGCCGATCTTACCGCGCCGTTAGCAAATGTCATACGGCTGGACGCCTTATGGGTGATCTCCAGACGCTCGCCAATATCGGCAAACATCGCGGTATGTTCACCAACGATGTCACCTGCACGCACGGTGGCAAAACCAATGGTGCCAGGCACACGTTCACCGGTGTGGCCTTCACGACTGTAGACCGCGCAATCTTTCAGATCTTTATCAAGGGCGTGGGCGATCGCCTCTCCCATTGCCAGTGCGGTGCCTGACGGCGCATCAACTTTATGTCTATGATGTGCTTCAATAATTTCGATATCGGTGTAGTCACCCATCACTTTGGCTGCTTTCTCCAGCAGCTTAAGCATGACGTTAACGCCAACGCTAAAATTGGCAGCAAAGACAATCGCAATATCGGCAGCGGCGTCACGAATTGCTTGTTTACCGGCTTCGTCAAACCCCGTAGTGCCGATCACCATCCCTTTGCCATGCTGGCGACAAAAAGCGAGATGGTTCAGCGTACCTTCCGGACGGGTAAAATCGATAAACACATCAAAATCATCTTTTACCGCATCGAGGCTGCTTTGCACGGTAACGCCTGTTTTCCCGGCTCCGGCCAGCTCACCGGCGTCGCTGCCCAGTAAAGAAGATCCTTCACGCTCCAGCGCAGCGCCCAACTGCACGCCCTCTAATGCCAGCGCCGCCTGAATCAACTGGCGGCCCATACGCCCCCCGGCTCCCGCGATGGCAACGCGGATGTTTGCATCATGCATAGCTATTCTCTTTTGTTAATTTGCATAGACCGTTTTCAGAGTAACCAGCGCATCGCTACGCCGCCAGCCAAAAACGCTGATAATTAGAAATTAATGATAAACAGGGAGGGATATCAGTGAAAGGCATGAGTCGATGAATGACTGCATGCCGATAACATGTGACAGGTTACGGCACCAGAGCCAGCACCTCAGCTACCCACTGCTGGAAGCCTTTTACATTCAGATCCAATGCCACCTGTACATTGGCTGGTTTGCCCAAGCAACCGTCGATATCAACCACCGTCGTGCCTGAGGTAAATTCGCCTTGAGTTTCTACCGCGACAAAACACGGCTTGAGGGTGAATAAGTCCGGGCGCACCAGCCAGGCGATGGCGCAGAGATCGTGCATTCGCAGACCGCTTTGCATACTGCCGCTACGGTAGTGGCTAAACAGGGCGTGGAGCATTTTTCCGGTGCGATTCAACTCCGGCAAAGTAGCGAGATAGTCAGGGGTTAATATTGCCTGATTGGTGACATCCAGACCGCACATGACAATTTCGATTCCGCTACGGAAGACACAGGCAGCCGCTTCTGGATCGGCAGCGATATTAAACTCGGCGTTTGGTGTGCAGTTGCCGCGACCGGCAGAACCACCCATGATCACCAGACGGCGAATATGCGGTTTGCATTCCGGGCATTGTGAAAGTAACAGCGCAATATTGGTTAACGGGCCGATGGCTACCAGAGTAACAGGCTCTGGTGCACGCATCAGGGCATCCCGAATCGCCAGAAACGCCGGTATCCCGAGTGGCTTTCGGTTGTGCTCAACAAAGTCGTAGCCAGCCATTCCCGATTCGCCGTGCACAGATGCCGCATCACGCGGTGCGCGTACCAGCGGCACAGCGGCTCCCTGGGCGAGCGGAATCTCCGCATTCCAGAAATGCAGCAGTTGCAGGGCATTGCGGGTGGTTTTCTCTACCGAAACATTACCCGCGACAGTGGTCATCAGTTGCAGGTCGAGTTCGGGGGCAAAAATCGCGGCGGCAATGGCGACGGCATCGTCAATGCCGGGGTCAGTATCGAGGAAGATAGGTAAACGCATGTTTTCTCCATAAAAAATGCCGGTAACAAGACCGGCATTTTCGCATAACTTAGGCTGCTAATGACTTAATCGACTTCACGAATATCGACACGCAGCTCTTTCGGCACTTCGAAAACAATGTTTTCTTCACGTCCTTCCAGCGGAATGGCTTCACCACCGCCCAGCTGTTGCAAACGTGCCACCACATTCTGCACCAGAATATCCGGAGCCGATGCGCCCGCAGTCACGCCGACGCATTTAACCTCTTTCACCCACTCTTCCTGGATATCTTTCGCATCATCAATCAAAAACGCGCTTTTGCCCATACGCTGGGCCAGCTCCGCCAGACGGTTGGAGTTAGAGGAGTTTTTCGAACCGACCACCAGCACAACTTCCGCCTGTTCGGCCAGGGCACGTACCGCTTCCTGTCGGTTAGTCGTGGCGTAGCAGATGTCATCTTTGCGCGGACCGACAATTTTCGGGAAGCGTTTACGCAGCGCGTCGATCACATCAGACGTGTCATCCACCGACAGCGTGGTCTGGGTCATAAAGGAGAGTTTCTCTTCGTTTTTGACCGTCAGTTTCCACACATCGTCTGGTGATTCAACCAGATACATTCCCCCTTCCGGGTTGCTGTACTGACCCATCGTGCCTTCCACTTCCGGGTGCCCGGCGTGACCGATGAGAATAGATTCTTCGCCACGGCGACTAGCGCGGGCGACTTCCATATGCACTTTGGTCACCAGCGGGCAGGTGGCGTCGAATACCGTCAAATCACGGCTTTTCGCTTCGTTACGTACCGCCTGAGAAACACCGTGTGCGGAGAAAATCAGGATTGCGCCGTCCGGCACTTCGCTAATCTGCTCAATAAAGATAGCCCCACGCTCGCGCAGGCTATCGACCACGTAGCGGTTATGCACCACTTCGTGACGGACATATATCGGTGCGCCGTAAATGGCCAGCGCGTTTTCAACAATGCTGATAGCGCGGTCTACCCCGGCACAAAAACCACGCGGGTTGGCCAACAGGATCTGCATGTTACGCCTCCAGTGCCGGATCGATTTCCAGCACTTCAATATCAAAATGAACGGTCTGCCCGGCCAGCGGATGGTTGAAATCAACGGTAATGGAGTCGCCGTTAATTTCGCGGATCACGCCAGGCATCTCACTGCCATCCATTGCGGTAAAAAGCATGATTGCGCCAATTTCTGGCTCGCCTGCATCCATAAACTCACGGCGGGAGAAGTACTGAATCAGGTCCGGTGACGGCACGCCAAACGCCGCATCTGGCTCCAGCGAGAAGGTGGTTTTATCGCCCACTTTCAGCCCCAGCAGGTGTTGCTCCAGCCCTTCAGAAAGAGAAGCATCGCCCAGGCGGAACAGCGCCGGTTTACCGTTGTTGCGGGTAGACTCGGCGGTGGTGCCATCGTCGAGTTTTAGCGTGAAGTGCACCAGGACGGCGCTATTGCTCTGTACAGATTCAGACATGCAGGTTTGCTCTTATATTTGAGGATTTTTGCCGGATGCGGCGTAAACGCCTTATCCGGCCTACGATTTCGCAGCAATCTGTAGGCCGGATAAGATGCGTCAGCATCGCATCCGGCAGGGTTTATTATTGTTTTTTCGCTTTAGAAGGTAAAAACCCTTCCAGCACGATCAACGCCGCACCGACACAAATGGCAGTATCGGCAAGGTTGAAGGTGGCGAAGTGCCAGTCGCCGACGTAGAAGTCGATCATATCGACAACGAAGCCGTGCCACAGGCGGTCGAACAGGTTGCCCAGCGCGCCGCCAATAATCAGCGCATAAGCGATATTGTTTAGCTTCTGCGTGGCCTTCGAGCGATACATCATCACTGCCAGGATCACGCTAATACCAATCGCAATACCGGCAAAGAACCAACGCTGCCAGCCGCCGCTATCGGCAAGGAAACTAAACGCCGCGCCATAGTTACGCGCATAATGCAGATTAAGCGACGGGAACAGCGGGACCGTATCCCCCAGAGCAAAGTTCTGGAGGATCAGGTATTTGCTGCCCAGATCGATAATCAGCACGACTACCACCAGCCACAGCCAGCGTAGCCCTGTTGAACAGATCGATTGACTCATCAGGCAAACTTACGTTTTTCACCGTCACCGGCGACGTTGCTGACACAGCGGCCGCAGATTTCTGCGTGTTCCGCCACCTTGCCGACATCCCGGGTGTAGTGCCAGCAGCGTGGGCACTTCTCACCTTCGGCTTTACTCAACGCGACTTTCAGCCCTTTGAGTACTTCGCTCTGCTGAGCATCAGCAGGTGCGTCGTTATAGTCTGCAACGGTAGCGCCGGAGGTCAACAGGACAAATCGTAATTCATCGCCCAGCGCGGTCAGTTTCGCCGCCAGTTCCGGTTCTGCATACAAGGTTACTGCCGCTTCCAGCGAGCCACCCACTTTCTTGTCGGCACGCGCTTGCTCAATGACTTTGTTCACTTCGCCACGCACTTTCAACAGCTCGTCCCAGAACGCATCGTTCATTGCTTCACTGTCTGCCAGACCAAACAGGCCTTCGTACCACTCACCGGTGAAGACGTATTTTTCACGTTCGCCCGGCAGGTAGCCCCACACTTCATCAGCGGTGAAGGAGAGGATTGGTGCCATCCAGCGAACCAGCGCTTCTGCGATGTGATACAGCGCAGTCTGGCAGCTACGACGCGCCACGCTGTCCGCTTTGGCGGTGTACTGACGGTCTTTGATGATGTCGAGGTAGAAGGAACCCATCTCAACGGAGCAGAAGCGCATCAGACGCTGTACCACTTCGTGGAAATCGTATGCTTCGTACGCCTTGAGGATGTCTTCCTGTGCCGCTTTCGCACAACCTACGGCCCAGCGATCCAGTACCACCATCTCTTCCGGTTTCACCATATCTTTTGCTGGATCAAAACCGTTCAGGTTTGCCAGCAGGAAGCGCGCGGTGTTACGGATACGACGATAGCTGTCGGCAGCACGTTTCAGGATCTCGTCAGAAACGGCCATTTCACCGGTGTAGTCGGTTGATGCCACCCACAGACGCAGAATATCCGCGCCCAGTTTGTTCATCACATCCTGCGGCGAAACGGTGTTGCCGATGGATTTAGACATCTTGCGGCCCTGACCATCCACGGTAAAGCCGTGGGTCAGTACCTGACGATACGGCGCTTTGCCTTTCATCGCGGTGGAGATCATTAGGGAAGACATGAACCAACCACGGTGCTGGTCAGAACCTTCCAGATACATGTCCGCTGCGTGACCGGCAAATTCCGGACGCACGTCAACAACAGAAGAGTGGGTAGATCCGGAGTCAAACCATACGTCGAGAGTATCCGGCACTTTCACATACTGGTCAGCTTCGTCGCCGAGGATCTCTTTCGCATCGAGATCCCACCACGCCTGGATGCCGTTAACTTCAACGCGTTTTGCCACTTCTTCCATCAGTTCGAGGGTACGCGGATGCAGCTCTTCCGTGTCTTTGTGCACGAACAGTGACATCGGTACGCCCCAGGTGCGCTGACGGGAGATACACCAGTCAGGACGGTTAGCAACCATCGACTCGATACGCGCCTGGCCCCAGTCCGGGATCCACTGCACGCCTTTGATCTCTTTCAGTGACTGCGCACGCAGACCTTTCTGATCCATGCTGACGAACCACTGCGGCGTCGCGCGGAAGATGATCGGCGTTTTGTGACGCCAGCAGCACGGATAGCTGTGCTGCATTTTCTCAACGTGCAGCAGCGCGCCTTTTTCCTGCAGCAGCGCAACGACGATGTCGTTCGCTTTGAAGACGTTCACGCCATCCAGCGTCGGATAAGTGCCCGGCAGATAAGTGCCGTCCGGGCCAACCGGGTTAGCGGTTTCCAGGCCGTATTTCTGACCGATCACATAGTCGTCCGGGCCGTGGCCAGGCGCGGTGTGAACGGCACCGGTACCGGCATCCAGGGTAACGTGATCGCCGAGGATTGCCGGAACGTCGAAGCCCATAAACGGATGGGTAAAGCGCAGCAACTCAAGCTCCGCACCTTTTACCGTGCCGAGAATGGTGTAATCGGTCACGCCGATACGCTGCATTACGCTTTCAACCAGATCTTTCGCCAGAATCACGGCCTGACCGTCGATCTGCACCAGCGCATAGTCGAAATCAGGTGCAATAGAGATTGCGCGGTTCGCAGGCAGAGTCCACGGCGTAGTGGTCCAGATCACCAGCGAGATTGGGCCGTTAACGTTGCTTACGGCAAATTTTGCTTTCAGTGCATCCTGATCGACCGCCTGAAAAGCAACGTCGATGGACGGAGAAGTTTTGTCGTAATACTCAACTTCCGCTTCCGCCAGCGCAGAACGGCAGTCAACGCACCAGTGTACCGGCTTCGCGCCTTTGTGCAGGTGACCGTTGCCGATGATTTTGCCCAGCGCGCGGATGATGTTGGCTTCAGTTTTGAAGTCCATGGTCAGGTACGGGTGCGACCAGTCGCCCAGCACGCCCAGACGGATAAAGTCTTTGCGTTGACCGTCAACCTGGGTCGCCGCGTATTCGCGGCACTTGGCGCGGAACTCGGCGGCGGTGAATTTCTCACCCGGCTTACCGTATTCTTGCTCGACTTTCAGCTCGATCGGCAGACCGTGGCAGTCCCAGCCAGGCACATACGGCGAGTCATAACCGGAAAGCCCTTTGGACTTCACGATAATGTCTTTCAGAATCTTGTTAACCGAGTGACCAATATGAATGCTGCCATTCGCATAAGGAGGGCCATCATGCAGAATGAAGGTTTTTTTGCCTTTTTTAGCCGCACGGATGATGCCGTACAGATCATCATCAGTCCAACGCGCCAGCATTCCCGGTTCGCGCTTGGCGAGATCGCCACGCATCGGGAACCCTGTTTCCGGCAAATTCAGGGTTGATTTATAGTCACTCATCAGATTCTCGGTTCCGTGTTTCGGTTTGATTACATAACAGGCTTAAGCCGGTTTTGTTAGCCCAAAAAATTCGCGGGCGGTTAATTCATCACGCGCAATCTGCGCTTTCAGTTCGTCCAGCGACGCAAATCGCTGCTCATTGCGTATTTTTTTACGCAGCACTACTTGTATATGGCGACCGTAAAGGTCCATTGCAACATCTAACAAATGCACTTCCAGCTGCTGGCGAATACCGGCAACCGTTGGGCGTGTTCCGATGTTTGCCACGCCGGGTAACGGCTTTTCACCGAGGCCCAGCACTTCTACCGCATAAACCCCTTTCACCGGGGAAACCTGACGGCGTAGCGGTACATTCGCCGTCGGGAAACCTATAGTGCGCCCTAATTCATCACCGTGGACTACACGCCCGGAGATGGCAAACGGGTGCCCCAGTAAACTTTCTGCCAGAGCCAGATTGTCATCCGCCAGCGCCTGACGCACAGCGGTGCTGCTGATACGCACGCCACCTTCGCAAAAAGTTTGCGTACTGGTGATATCGAAGCCGTATTCCATGCCAGCTTTCTGTAATAACAAGAAATCGCCTTCACGACCAGCGCCAAAGCGGAAATCATCACCTACGGCAAGAAATTTTACGCGCAAAAGCTTCACCAGAAGATCGCTGATGAAATTTTGCGCGGTTAACGCCGCGAAACGCCTGTCGAAACGCACGCACAGCACGTAATCAACGCCACACTCTGCAAGGTAACGCAGTTTTTCCCGCAGCCGGGTCAGCCGTGCCGGGGCTTTATCGGTAGCAAACAGTTCCAGTGGTTGAGGTTCAAAAAGCATCACCATCACCGGTAAGTTGCGCTTGCGCCCTTCTTCCTGCAAGCCCTGTAACAGCGCGCGATGACCGCGATGCACGCCGTCGAAATTACCAATAGTCAGCACACACCCTTCTTGCGGGGCCTGGCTGAGATTATGTATGCCGCGTATCAGCTTCATGTCTGGCTCAAAACAGTGAAAATCGTCCGAGTATACCTTGTACAGCGGTCAAGGTTAACCGGCGATTGAGTACCGAAATCAGAAAGAAGTGGCTTTTCATTGCCATGGCGCAAATCACGGGAAGAAACTGACCGCCTGCTGCAATTTTTATCGCGGAAAAGCTGTATTCACACCCCGCAAGCTGGTAGAATCCTGCGCCATCACTACGTAACGAGTGCCGGCACATTAACGGCGCTTATTTGCACAAATCCATTGACAAAAGAAGGCTAAAAGGGCATATTCCTCGGCCTTTGAATTGTCCATATAGAACACATTTGGGAGTTGGACCTTGGCTAATATCAAATCAGCTAAGAAGCGCGCCATTCAGTCTGAAAAGGCTCGTAAGCACAACGCAAGCCGTCGCTCTATGATGCGTACTTTCATCAAGAAAGTATACGCAGCTATCGAAGCTGGCGACAAAGCTGCTGCACAGAAAGCATTTAACGAAATGCAACCGATCGTGGACCGTCAGGCTGCTAAAGGTCTGATCCACAAAAACAAAGCTGCACGTCATAAGGCTAACCTGACTGCACAGATCAACAAACTGGCTTAATCGCCAATTTGCTGAAGCTTTGTGAAAAAGCCCGCGCAAGCGGGTTTTTTTATGCCTGCTGCTTTTGTGATGCGTGAGAGAACACACTGCCGGTTGCCAGATAGTCAAAAGTTGCAGGTTCTTGCAGACATGCCGTTGTACTATCTGAACTCTTCGTGGCTTAAGAATCGTAGAACCATCGGCTGATACATTCTGAACAAGAATATCTACTCAATCTCCAGACCCCCTACAAAGAATGTGGATATTGTGATACACATTGAGGTATTAAACTTAAGACCACTCTATTTTTGAATTAAATTCCTATATACTTTAACCATTCATAAATATCTCCTCATTAGACCTTGTAAATTATTAACAGCAATCAACACAGGTTAAATACCTATTTATATTGTACTTCTTAAAATTAATGAGCGATTTTTGATAGTAGTCACATTCACTCATAAATTAAATTAATAAAAATTCATCAACTTCAAGGACTGATAATGACAGATGGTATCTCAACTTCGCCACATTGTCTTTATAAATCAAATATAGTAGATGATGTAATAATAAATAAAACAAGACAAAATGAGTTAGTAAAAGTGTTTTGCGAGTATAAAACAGAGTTCTTAATTTTGTTTGATGACTTTTTCAGAAGCCAGGATTTTCCTAAACCATCTCCAGTCCTCCATCATTTTTTTCAATATACTCATCTGAGAGATGCACATTTTTATAGATGTAAACTCATAGAACATACAGTTCAATTTTATTTTTTAAACACAAAGGCATCACATTACTTAGATTGGATGTTTTTGATGACAGAACAAGCGAATGTCTTTCTGAAGAGATTAAGATATATCAAGAATGCTATGAAAAATTCGTTAAGTTCTTAAAGGCAAACTTCAACCCGGAAATATACCCACAGCTATATACTCCTGAAATATTTTATGAGGCCTGCAGAAATCTCCAGTCATTTTATGCTCATCAGGAGACGTCACAAAACGCTAAATATAGTGCAATAGACAAGAAAAAAAGTCATCTTAACCAGGAAATCAAAAAGCTAATTAAAAAAAATATTTTCCCTGAGCTATATAATGAACAATGCAATAAAATCCCCTCCTCATCGAAAGATGATAACCAGAAAATAACATGGCAGAATTTTAAAACTAGCAATTCGGCATATTCAAAACTATGTGGAAAATTATCTTTATTTAAAAGCGTGCCCAGTCGGTTAATAGAAAAATCAGCTTACTGCTCAACTGAAAATATGGCCACTAATAAATTTGATGTCGTCTTTTCTTACTGCGGAGATAATATAAAGGAATTTATACTTTTATTACCCTATAATAAATCACTGGAGATGTATGAACTTAACGATCAAAAGATCCAGTATTTGACTGCCCCTAATATCAATATACATAAAATGTCGCTATCAAATATAACAATAGAAAAGAGCAACCTTTCATATGGGTATTATTTTAGTTGTGTATTATCCAATATATCATGTTTTGAAAGCGACTTATCAAACACCATCTTTTCAAATGGAGAAATTAATAATCTCTTCATTAAAAAAAGCAACATATTTGGAGCATCATTCACTAATACCAGAATAAAAAATTTGCTCTGTGAAGATATTATGCCTGGTCGATGGACCACTCAACTTGTCAATAAGCACTTAGGTTACAGATACACAGGAGTATTCAAAACCCTGGCAAGTATTGATGACAAACCGTCCCGTTTCGAAATTTTGATACCATTGGTACAAACTTTAGTTCGCGACAATGTAAAGCTAAATAATGATGTGTATAAAGAACTGAAAAAGTTTATGCACGATTACGACAAAACATCCCCGGAAATGAGAAAATACCTTCAGAGCATCAACGAGTCTATGTTCCTTATGAAAAACATAGCTCATCAAAATTAAAAAATCTCAAAAAAGAAGTAATTTCAGAATGAAATTAACTGTGATGATTATTAATTCACTACAGAGGAATAAAAAATAATCTGAAGCATACTCTGAAACATCCTACTCTCTCACTCTAATAATGGCACCTTGCTCTTCTTATAAAGAAGGGAATAATTAAGAATATTAAACTTTCATCAACTTCACATCAAGAAATTAAAAAATTTAAACATTAATCTAAATAATAACAACCTGATCACATAATCGGGTACGATTTTATCCGATAACTATAATGCTATAACTCTGGGAAATGGTTGGAATACACCGCTGGGTGCCATCTCTTTTTACGCTGCCCGATCGAGTAGTAAGTTAAATAATGATACCAGACACGAAGGTACGAGCTATCAGGTCGCCTATAATAAATATCTAGTACAAACAGCCACTCGATTTAGCGTGGCCGCCTGGCGTTATGCTTCGCAGGATTACAGGACATTCAGCGACCATCTTTACGAAAATGATAAACACTATCATCAGAGTGATTATAATGATTTTTATGATATTGGCAGAAAAAATAGCCTTTCTGCCAATATTATGCAACCTTTATCCAATAATCTGGGAAATGTATCATTAAGTGCGCTTTGGCGGAATTACTGGGGGCGAAGTGGAAATGCTAAAGATTACCAATTCAGTTACTCCAATAACTGGCAACACATTAGTTATACTTTCTCTGCCAGCCAATCTTATGATGAAAATAATAAAGAAGAGGAGCGTTTTAATCTGTTTATCTCCATTCCTTTCTACTGGGGGGATGATATTGCCAAAACACGTCACCAAATTAACTTATCGAATTCGACCTCATTTTCCAAAGATGGCTATTCCTCCAACAATACTGGAATTACTGGCATAGCCGGTGAACATGATCAGTTAAATTATGGTATATATGTTAATCAGCAACAACAAAATAATGATACCTCGCTTGGTACGAATTTAAGCTGGAGAACTCCCATCGCCATAATAGATGGCAGCTATAGTCATTCTAAAAACGCCTGGCAAAGTGGTGGAAGTATTAGTAGTGGATTAGTTGTCTGGTCCGGTGGTATTAATATCACTAACCAGTTATCCGATACATTTGCAATTCTGGATGCGCCTGGATTAGAAGGCGCGCATATTAATGGACAAAAATACAACCGAACAAACAGCAAAGGCTAGGTTGTTTACGACCCGATTATACCTCATCGTGAAAACCATCTGGTACTTGATATAGCAAACAGTGAAAGTGAAACAGAATTGCAGGGCAATCGTCAAATTATTGCGCCTTACCGTGGAGCAGTTTCTTATGTGCAGTTTACAACTGACCAACGTAAGCCCTGGTATATACAGGCACTGCGTCCCGATGGTTCGCCATTAACCTTTGGCTATGACGTACTGGATCTCCAGGAAAACAATATTGGAGTCGTTGGCCAGGGTAGTCGCCTTTTTATTCGCGTAGATGAAATTCCAACTGGCATAAAAGTTGCTCTCAATGATGAACAGAATTTATTCTGTACTATTACTTTTCAACACGTTATCGATGAAAACAAAACATATATATGCCAGTAAAAGGAGTTTACTATGAAGTGGCTTTTATTAATCACCTTGAGTCTATATTCTTTTATTGTGCAAAGTGCTCCCTGTGCATTGACCAATGTCGGGGAACAACGTGGAACATATATACTCAAGCCACTGAGTATGAAAGGTAATCTCACCGCCGAAAAAATTGAAAACACCGGAAATATCATTGAGTGTGCAGACTTACAAGAGACGACCAACGCCATTAAAGTTCATTTTTTAACACAGAACGCTTTAAGGTTTAAGGTTTAAAGTCGGAAGTCGTCATTATATTATTAATTTCCCCTTTGAATCTGACGGTAAAAAAATAGCGCTTCCAGGGAAGTCATCTTATAATTTAGAAGAAATGCTATCTGCGATAAATTTCACCATTCCATACTCTATCGCATCTGTATCAGATAGTTCCAACACCGCAGATATTTTTCCAGGAACTCCTTTTCCTTTGTTGTTCGAAATTGAAGTGAGTTCATGTACAGGGAATAATACTAATTGTAATAGCGCCCGCTTTAATTTTAATTTAAATACTATTTTACAGGTAAATTTAATGACCTGTGGTTTTGAAGATCAATCCATCGACACTGGACGATTTGTACTGTCTCGTATCAATAATGAAAATTATCAGTTTCATCATATAAGATTTGACTGCATCCAGGGCGAGCAAGGTGAATTAGTTTTTGAACCCAGTGATGTTGAATATTACTTTGAACCAGTGACGATACAGGAGTCAGGAACCAGCATATTAAAAAATGAGTTAGAAAACAGTGAGGACGGTGCGGGTCAAGTAGGCTTTCAACTCTCCAATGATGGTACGAATGAAATCCAGTATGGTAAAAGCAATTACTACTCTTTTCAGCATCCCCATGAAGGAAGTAATCAGATTCCTCTGTTTATTCGCCCGCGTACATATGGAAACAATGTCTCAAGCGGGCAAATAATGAGCCGAGTCAAAATCGTGGTAATGTACAACTAATCTATCTCCCCCACCTTAACTTTGGGGGAGCTGCCGATTAACGTGCTGCTGGACTAAAAAGCGCAGAATAATCCGTATTGCAGATTCGCTGTACCGCCGGGTGCTGAATCATCCGCTCAGCAAAAATAGCATGATACTCTTCCATCACATTCTCGACGCGACCAATTTCTACGACAGTTTTATCGGCATAAAAGTCATATGCATAAAGCGTTGGGGCAACGAAGATTGCATTGTGCATCGCACCAAAAGCTTTCATCAACGCGGCATCATCAAACTCGCCGAGGATTTCTACGTTTAATCCCTGGGAGTTAAACCAGTTAAGCAATTTACGCCCTAACATTGAACGTCGTCCAGGAATCAAAAGCCGCCGGTCTTCCAGACAAGCCGGGAACGGTTTTTCCGGTGGTGGATTTGTACACCAGAAGCTCACGCCACATTCGCCAATTCTCACGGAGAACAGGCCTTCCTGCTGCGTAGAATCTATCGGACAGTCGGAAATGATCATATCCAGTTTATGCTGGCTTAATTGCTCCAGCAGCATTTCGTGGGTGGATTCGAAGCAGCGAAGATGAATCGGTTCGCCTTCTACTACTGCAGCATTCAGCACGCTACTGACCAGGCGTTTGGAAAGTGCATCAGCCACGCCAACGTCAAACAATAAATTGGATTCTTTGCGATAGTTCACGATATCCAGCATTTCCTGGCTTAAGGTGAACATTTTATCGGCATAGCGATAGACCAGCTCTCCCAGCTCGCTGGGTTCGAGACCACGTCCCTTGCGCTTAAATAATTTGCCTTGCAGGCGCTCTTCCAGCGCCCGAATCTGTCCGGTAATGGTTTGTGGTGTTAAATAAAGCGCCTCCGCTGCGCCAACCACAGAACCTTCTTTATAAACATGCCAGAAGTAATACAAGTGGTTGTAATTGATATGAGACATGCTCATTTCTCTCCCTGATAACAATGAAAAGGGAGCCGTTTATGGCTCCCCGGTAAACCGTCCTGTCACACTGATGGACGCAAACGAACGCGTAACCAGCTGTATCCAATTACCGCCGAAGAGATAGAACCGACCAGGATACCGAGTTTCGCCCAGTTAATCAGTTCTGGATCTACGCTACCAAAGGCCAGGCTGGCAATAAAGATAGACATAGTAAAACCGATACCGCACAGGATCCCCACCGCCATAATTTGCTGATAAGTCGTTCCCTCAGGCAGATGCGCCAGTTTCAAACGCAGCGCCAACCAGCAGAACAGACTAATCCCCAGCGGTTTGCCAATCAGCAAGCCAGCGATGATCCCCAATGGCAGAATGGAGGTCAAGCCATCCAGCGTGACACCTTGCAGTGAAACGCCAGCATTAGCAAATGCAAACAGCGGTAAAATCAGATACGCCACCCACGGGTGCAACACATGCTCCAGTCGCTTCGCTGGAGAACGCCCATGCTTCTCTTTCAAAGGAATAAAGAAGCCGACAATTACCCCCGCCAGGGTTGCGTGAACCCCCGATTTCAACACCGCAGTCCACAACACTACGCCAACCAGAATATAGACGCCCGTGCGGCGTACACCACACAGATTCAATACCGCGAGTACCGCAATTGCTACAGCCGCGACGCCAAGAGAGGCCATCGATAAGTCATTAGTGTAGAACAATGCGATGATAATGATGGCCCCAAGATCGTCGATAATAGCCAGAGCCATCAAAAAGATCTTCAGTGCTAACGGAACACGACTTCCCAACAGCGCCAGCACACCAAGTGCAAAGGCAATGTCAGTAGCCGCCGGGATCGCCCACCCTTCGCGGGTAATCGGATCGGCATAGTTAAAGGCCAGATAGAGTAATGCCGGCACAATCATCCCACCAATAGCGGCGATAACTGGAAATGCGGCCTGGCGTAAGCTGGCTAGCGATCCTTGCATCAGTTCACGTTTAACTTCCAGACCGACTAACAGGAAAAATACCGCCATCAGCGCGTCATTTATCCATAACAGCATGTTTTTGTTGATTTCGAGTGAACCAACCCGGAGCTGAACCGGCGTCTCCAGAAAGTCGTGATACCATCCACTGGTTGCGCCGCTGTTGGCCATCATCATCGCCAGGATAGCGGCAATGATAAGAATAATGCCTCCCGAGGCATCACTGCTAAAGAATCGATGCAGATGTTTCACTTTTTATTTCTCTTTCAGGTGAATAGATCGTTTTTACTATTTTACCCCTCACGAATCATCGTTAAAATCAGATTATAGTGTAGGAATAACTCGTTTTTTACGAGCAATTAAAGGATTTGCGCCATCAGCGGTGAGATGAGTTTTTGACGGCTGTAAGCGCTAACGGGTGACCCTAAGCCCTGATAATCATAGCTTAAGGTGAGGATTTCTGAGGGATTAATTAGGAAAAGTAATAATTAATTTCTTGTCAGTCGGCGTTATTTGTTAGGACAATATTTCAAAAATAATCCAGCTTGTCGTCAATAATTGCGATAAAGAGATAAATTAAAGTTAAATAATTAAATCATTAAAAAATTACGCCACAAAAATGCGAGGCGTCTTCAGGATTAGAATCGATAAAACAGAATGGGTTAAAGAGAGCGATATAATAGCGGCGGGTGCTTGAGGCTATCTGTCTCAGGCATTAGCTGAACGGCAGATAGAGAAAAGCCCCGAGTGATATTTTACTATCAACCCGAGGCCCCCTATATGCTGAACACATGTAGAGTGCCTCTTACTGACCGTAAGGTCAAGGAGAAGAGAGCAATGAAGCAGCATAAGGCGATGATTGTCGCCCTGATCGTCATCTGTATCACCGCCGTAGTGGCGGTGCTGGTAACGAGAAAAGACCTCTGTGAGGTTCACATCCGAACTGGCCAGACGGAGGTTGCTGTTTTCACGGCTTACGAATCCGAGTAAGAGCAACGGCGGGGAGTGATCCCATAAGCGCTAACTTAAGGGTTGTGGTATTACGCCTGATATGATTTAACGTGCCGATGAATTACTCTCACGATAACTGGTCAGCAATTCTGGCCCATATTGGTAAGCCCGAAGAACTGGATACTTCGGCACGTAATGCCGGGGCTCTAACCCGCCGCCGCGAAATTCGTGATGCTGCAACTCTGCTACGTCTGGGGCTGGCTTACGGCCCCGGGGGGATGTCATTACGTGAAGTCACTGCATGGGCTCAGCTCCATGACGTTGCAACATTATCTGACGTGGCTCTCCTGAAGCGGCTGCGGAATGCCGCCGACTGGTTTGGCATACTTGCCGCACAAACACTTGCTGTACGCGCCGCAGTTACGGGTTGTACAAGCGGAAAGAGATTGCGTCTTGTCGATGGAACAGCAATCAGTGCGCCCGGGGGCGGCAGCGCTGAATGGCGACTACATATGGGATATGATCCTCATACCTGTCAGTTCACTGATTTTGAGCTAACCGACAGCAGAGACGCTGAACGGCTGGACCGATTTGCGCAAACGGCAGACGAGATACGCATTGCTGAGCGGGGATTCGGTTCGCGTCCCGAATGTATCCGCTCACTTGCTTTTGGAGAAGCTGATTATATCGTCCGGGTTCACTGGCGAGGATTGCGCTGGTTAACTGCAGAAGGAATGCGCTTTGACATGATGGGTTTTCTGCGCGGGCTGGATTGCGGTAAGAACGGTGAAACCACTGTAATGATAGGCAATTCAGGTAATAAAAAAGCCGGAGCTCCCTTTCCGGCACGTCTCATTGCCGTATCACTTCCTCCCGAAAAAGCATTAATCAGTAAAACCCGACTGCTCAGCGAGAATCGTCGAAAAGGACGAGTAGTTCAGGCGGAAACGCTGGAAGCAGCGGGCCATGTGCTATTGCTAACATCATTACCGGAAGATGAATATTCAGCAGAGCAAGTGGCTGATTGTTACCGTCTGCGATGGCAAATTGAACTGGCTTTTAAGCGGCTCAAAAGTTTGCTGCACCTGGATGCTTTGCGTGCAAAGGAACCTGAACTCGCGAAAGCGTGGATATTTGCTAATCTACTCGCCGCATTTTTAATTGACGACATAATCCAGCCATCGCTGGATTTCCCCCCCAGAAGTGCCGGATCCGAAAAGAAGAACTAACTCGTTGTGGAGAATAACAAAAATGGTCATCTGGAGCTTACAGGTGGCCATTCGTGGGACAGTATCCCTGACAGCCTACAAAACGCAATTGAAGAACGCGAGGCATCGTCTTAACGAGGCACCGAGGCGTCGCATTCTTCAGATGGTTCAACCCTTAAGTTAGCGCTTATGGGAGTGATCCCCGCCACTTTTCAGGTGCTCGCATATCTTCAACGCACCCTAATTTTACCCAAGCCTGCCCACGGGCAGGCTTTTGGGGAGGTTAGCGGGTCAGGTCGTCAAAAAACTTCTTCACACCATCAAAGAAGCTCTTTGAGCGCGGGCTGTTGTGCTCACCGGTTGGGCCACCGAAGCTTTCTTGCAGCTCTTGCAGCAGCTGTTTCTGCTTCTCGTTCAGGCCTACCGGTGTTTCGACGACAACGCGGCACAGTAAATCACCCTGTGCGCCACCGCGGACAGACTTGACGCCTTTACCGCGCATACGGAACAGCTTACCAGTCTGGGTTTCGCCAGGCACTTTCAGTTTGACGCGACCATCAAGGGTCGGTACTTCGATTTCGCCACCCAGCGCCGCCATAGCGAAGTTGATCGGGACTTCGCAATACAGGTTGTTGCCTTCACGCTCGAAAATCGGGTGCTGTTTAACCTGAACCTGAACGTACAGATCGCCTGCCGGTGCGCCATGCTCGCCCGCTTCACCTTCGCCCGCAAGACGGATGCGGTCTCCAGTGTCCACCCCTGCCGGGATTTTAACGGACAGCGTTTTGCTGCGCTCAACACGACCATGACCATGACATTTGTTGCACGGATCTTTGATCAGCGTACCGCGGCCCTGACAGTGTGGACAGGTCTGCTGCACGGCAAAGAAACCCTGACGCATCTGCACCTGACCAGAACCATGACAGGTCGGACAGGTCTGCGGCTGTGTACCTGGTTTTGCACCGCTACCGTGGCAAACGTCACACTCTTCCAGAGTCGGAATGCGGATCTCTTTGGTCACGCCACGTACAGCTTCTTCGAGGGTGAGCTCCATGTTATAGCGTAAATCAGCACCGCGCGCCGCACGTTGACGACCACGTCCGCCGCCAAAAATATCGCCGAAAACGTCACCAAAAATATCGCTGAAGTCTGCGCCGCCGCCAAAACCGCCGCCGCCCATACCGCCTTGCTCAAACGCAGCATGACCATACTGATCATATGCCGCACGTTTTTGCGAGTCGGTCAGAACTTCATAAGCTTCCTTGATCTCTTTAAATTTCGCCTCGGCCTCTTTGTCACCCTGGTTACGGTCCGGGTGGTATTTCATGGCCAGGCGTTTGTAGGCCTTTTTGATTTCACGCTCTTCCGCTGTTTTGGAAACGCCTAAAATCTCGTAATAATCTTGCTTAGCCATCTTTTTTAAATTGCCCCTAGATGAATGCACGGGCGGAGAGGAAATTCCCCTTCGCCCGTGTCAGTATAATTACCCGTTTATAGGGCGATTATTTTTTGTCTTTGACTTCTTCAAATTCAGCGTCGACAACATCGTCATCTTTCGCGTTGTTTGCAGAAGCATCAGCACCGGCAGTCTGCTGCTGGGCATGTTGCTGCTGGGCGATTTCCATCAGTTTCTGGGAAACCTGTGCCAGCTCCTGCATTTTCGCTTCGATAGCGGCTTTGTCTTCACCTTTCAGAGCAGTTTCCAGTGCAGTCAGTGCAGACTCGATAGCAGTTTTGTCGTCAGCCGGCAGTTTGTCGCCTGCTTCTTCAACCTGCTTACGGGTGCTGTGCAGCAGATGGTCGCCCTGGTTGCGAGTCTGTACCAGCTCTTCAAACTTACGGTCAGCTTCGGCGTTAGCTTCTGCGTCGCGTACCATTTTCTGGATTTCATCTTCGTTCAGACCAGAAGACGCCTTGATGGTGATCTTCTGCTCTTTACCGCTGTTTTTATCTTTCGCGGAAACGTGCAGGATACCGTCAGCATCGATATCGAAGGTAACTTCGATCTGCGGCATGCCGCGCGGTGCCGGGTTGATACCATCCAGGTTGAACTGACCCAGAGATTTGTTATCAGCCGCACGTTTACGTTCACCCTGCAGCACATGGATGGTTACCGCAGACTGGTTGTCTTCAGCGGTAGAGAACACCTGGCTGTGCTTGGTCGGGATAGTGGTGTTTTTCGCGATCAGCGTCGTCATCACACCGCCCATGGTTTCGATACCCAGAGACAGCGGGGTAACGTCCAGCAGCAGTACGTCTTTCACGTCACCAGTCAGAACACCACCCTGAACAGCAGCACCGATTGCTACAGCTTCGTCCGGGTTAACGTCTTTACGCGGCTCTTTACCAAAGAACTCAGCAACTTTCTTCTGAACCATTGGCATACGAGTCTGACCACCAACGAGGATAACGTCGTCGATATCAGATACGGACAGGCCAGCGTCCTGCAGTGCAACTTTCAGCGGCTCAATGGAACGGTTTACCAGATCTTCAACCAGGCTTTCCAGTTTCGCACGAGTCACTTTGATGTTCATGTGTTTCGGACCGGTCGCATCTGCAGTGATGTACGGCAGGTTAACGTCGGTCTGCTGAGCGGAAGACAGTTCGATTTTCGCTTTTTCTGCCGCTTCTTTCAGGCGCTGCATTGCCAGCGGATCGTTGCGCAGGTCAATGCCCTGATCTTTCTTGAATTCTTCAACCAGGTAGTTGATCAGACGGCTGTCGAAGTCTTCACCACCCAGGTGGGTATCACCGTTGGTAGCCAGAACTTCGAAGGTTTTTTCGCCGTCAACTTCGTCGATTTCGATAATAGAAATATCGAAAGTACCACCACCCAGGTCATAAACCGCGATAGTACGGTTGCCAGTACCTTTGTCCAGACCGTAAGCCAGCGCAGCTGCGGTCGGTTCGTTGATGATACGTTTTACTTCCAGACCAGCGATACGGCCTGCGTCTTTGGTTGCCTGACGCTGAGCATCGTTAAAGTATGCCGGTACGGTGATAACAGCTTCAGTTACCGGTTCACCCAAGTAATCTTCAGCGGTTTTCTTCATTTTTTTCAGCACTTCAGCAGAAATCTGCGGCGGTGCCATTTTCTGGCCTTTAACTTCGACCCATGCGTCGCCGTTATCAGCAGCAATAATTTTGAACGGCATGATGGAAACATCACGCTGTACTTCTTCGTCCTGGAAGCGGCGGCCAATCAGGCGTTTAATCGCAAACAGGGTGTTTTGCGGGTTTGTCACTGCCTGACGTTTAGCCGGCTGACCAACCAGAGTTTCACCATCCTGGGTATAGGCAATGATAGAAGGCGTGGTGCGATCGCCTTCGGCGTTCTCCAGCACGCGAGGAGTGGTGCCATCCATAATCGCTACACAAGAGTTGGTAGTACCCAGGTCGATACCAATTATTTTACCCATCTAAACGTCTCCACTATATATTCGGTCATCATGTGGTTGTGAGTCTGTAATAGGGGCGAAACGTCTGGTTTCAACTGCCCAATTTCATTTTTTTGCAGACTCACTCACTGCGGTTGACTACTAAATGGGGTCGTAACCCACGTCATCAAGGGGGAGATGCAAAAATTTTTTGTGCTTTTGCGCAGAAATTTCGCGATATGGCAGGACAAGACGTAAAATTGACAGCAATTTTATTCATATAAAGAATGAATCGCAGCCAAGGCATTCATCAAAAAATTGTAATAAAAAGAAAAGATTACGTACCTGAATCTTCTCTTTATCAGCAGTAAACTAGTGGGTATTCATCCCTCTACCTCTTCCCACTAAGAGAATCCTTATGAAATCCGTTTTTACGATTTCCGCCAGCCTGGCGATTAGCCTGATGCTGTGCTGCACGGCGCAGGCAAACGACCATAAACTCCTCGGCGTCATTGCAATGCCGCGTAACGAAACCAACGATCTGGCGCTGAAACTTCCTGTTTGTCGCATTGTGAAACGCATACAACTCTCTGCCGACCATGGCGATTTACAGTTAAGCGGTGCATCGGTTTATTTCAAAGCCGCCCGTAGCGCCAGTCAGAGTCTGAATATTCCTTCAGAAATAAAAGAAGGGCAAACCACTGACTGGATCAACATTAACAGTGATAACGACAATAAACGCTGCGTCTCAAAAATCACCTTTTCCGGTCATACGGTGAACTCATCGGATATGGCCACGCTGAAAATTATCGGCGACGACTAACGCCAGAATATAGAAACCACAAAAAATGAATGTTAATTACCTGAATGATTCAGATCTGGATTTTCTTCAGCATTGTAGTGAGGAACAGTTGGCAAATTTCGCCCGATTGCTCACCCATAATGAAAAAGGCAAAACTCGCCTCTCCAGCGTACTGATGCGCAACGAACTGTTTAAATCGATGGAAGGGCATCCCGAGCAACATCGCCGCAACTGGCAGCTGATTGCTGGAGAATTACAGCATTTTGGTGGCGATAGTATCGCCAACAAACTGCGCGGACACGGTAAATTGTATCGGGCCATTTTGCTCGATGTTTCAAAACGATTGAAGCTGAAAGCCGACAAAGAGATGTCTACGTTTGAGATTGAGCAACAGTTACTGGAACAATTTCTGCGTAACACCTGGAAGAATATGGACGAGGAACATAAGCAGGAGTTTCTGCACGCGGTCGATGCCAGGGTGAATGAGCTGGAAGAGCTGCTGCCGCTGCTGATGAAAGACAAATTATTGGCAAAAGGCGTGTCGCATTTGCTTTCCAGCCAACTGACCCGCATTTTACGCACCCACGCAGCAATGAGCGTGCTTGGGCATGGTTTGCTGCGCGGCGCGGGTCTGGGAGGCCCTGTGGGCGCAGCATTAAATGGGGTTAAAGCGGTCAGCGGCAGTGCCTATCGCGTGACAATTCCAGCCGTACTGCAAATCGCCTGCCTGCGCCGGATGGTTAGCGCCACTCAGGTCTGACACCGTAAACCGGGGAAAATTTTCATTTTCCCCTCAAAAGATCGTAGACACTGCCCCACTGGCTGATTATTATGCCGCGCCCTGAAAACACTACAGTTATTCAGGGAAATTATTTCACCATTCATTCGATGATGATTTTTGAGGAATTATGGGCAACACTAAGTTGGCTAATCCGGCACCGCTGGGCCTGATGGGCTTCGGCATGACCACCATTCTGCTTAACCTGCACAACGTGGGTTATTTCGCTCTGGACGGTATTATTCTTGCCATGGGCATTTTCTACGGCGGCATCGCGCAAATTTTTGCCGGTCTGCTGGAGTACAAAAAAGGCAACACTTTCGGTTTAACCGCATTCACCTCTTACGGTTCTTTCTGGCTGACGCTGGTTGCGATTCTGCTGATGCCGAAACTGGGTCTGACCGATGCGCCAAATGCACAGTTCCTTGGTGTCTACCTGGGTCTGTGGGGCGTATTTACGCTGTTTATGTTCTTCGGCACGCTGAAAGGCGCACGCGTTCTGCAATTCGTTTTCTTTAGCCTGACCGTGCTGTTTGCCCTGCTGGCGATCGGTAACATTGCCGGTAACGCCGCAATCATCCACTTTGCCGGCTGGATTGGTCTGATCTGCGGTGCCAGCGCAATCTATCTGGCGATGGGTGAAGTACTGAACGAGCAGTTTGGTCGCACCGTTCTGCCGATTGGTGAATCCCACTAATTGTTTTGAGATCCCCCCGCTCGGGGGGATTTTTTTATTCGCTAACGTCGCGTCTTGCACTCTTCGGTCTGAATGCAGCAACCACTTCTGGTGCCGTTTCAACGTATGGCCCTTCCAGCAACTGAATGCAGTACGGTACGCTGGCAAAAATACCGTGTACCACAACGTTACCCGCAGCGTCCTTCACACCTTCCAGCGTCTCTTTAATAGACTTCGGCTGACCGGGTAAGTTAAGGATCAGCGCCTGTTTGCGAATCACACCAACCTGACGCGAAAGGATCGCAGTTGGTACAAAATGCAGGCTTATCTGGCGCATCTGTTCACCAAAGCCAGGCATCTCGCGGTCCGCTACTGCCAGCGTCGCATCGGGCGTTACGTCACGACGCGCCGGGCCAGTTCCGCCCGTGGTGAGCACCAGATGGCAACTCATTTCATCCACTAGCTCACACAACGTTTGCTCGATGATCGCCTGCTCATCGGGGATTAAGCGGGTTTCCAGTTCAAACGGCGTGGTTAGCGCCGATGTCAGCCATTCTTCCAGCGCAGGGATGCCTTTATCCTGATAAACGCCGCTGGATGCGCGATCAGAGATGGAAACTAAGCCAATACGTAAAGTATTCATCAAGATTTTTCCGTTTAAACAGTCTCGTTAAACAGAATGATACACTGCGAAGGGAGTGACAGACAGGCTTCAGAAGAGGTAGCGTGACCGACTTCCCGGTCACGCTAAGAATGATTACAGCAGATCGCCGATCATTTTTTCCAGTTTTTCCTGGTCAATAGCAAACTTACGGATACCTTCCGCCAGCTTATCTACTGCCATTGGATCCTGGTTGTGCTGCCACAGGAACTCGGACTCAGTGATACGCGCCGGACGCGCTTTCACTTCGCCGGTGTAAGACAGTTTACGTTCGATAGCCCCTTCGCTCTCAGCCAGCTCTTTCAGCAGTGTAGGTGCGATGGTAAGACGGTCGCAGCCTGCCAGTTCCAGAATTTCGCCGATGTTACGGAAGCTTGCGCCCATAACCACGGTTTCATAACCGTGCTCTTTGTAGTACTGGTAGATTTCAGATACAGAAACCACGCCCGGATCTTCTGCCGGAGCGTACTCTTTCTTATCAGTATTCGCTTTGTACCAGTCAAGAATACGGCCAACAAATGGCGAGATCAGGAACACGCCTGCTTCCGCACAAGCACGAGCCTGAGCGAAGGAGAACAGCAGGGTCAGGTTACAGTTGATGCCTTCTTTTTCCAGCTGTTCTGCAGCACGGATACCCTGCCAGGTAGAAGCCAGTTTGATCAGAATACGATCGTTGCTAATACCAGCATCGTTGTAGAGTTTGATCAGGCGTTTTGCTTTCGCAATTGACGCTTCGGTGTCATAGGAAAGACGCGCATCAACTTCAGTTGAGATACGGCCCGGAACCAGTTTCAGGATTTCCAGACCAATATTTACTGCCAGTTTGTCGGTCGCGTCCACGATCTGCTGCGCGCGATCGTTGCTCTGCTGTTTCGCCCAGGCGACAGCATCATCAATCAACTTACGGTATTCCGGAATCTGCGCTGCGTTAAGAATGAGAGAAGGGTTGGTTGTGGCATCCTGCGGTTGATACAGCTTCATTGCCGCGATGTCCCCAGTGTCGGCCACTACGGTGGTGTACTGACGAAGGGAGGTCAATTTGTCCGTCATGATAGTATTTCTCTTTAAACAGCTTGTTAGGGGGATGTAACCGGTCTGCCCTGATGATATCACGACGCAACGTCAGCGCAACCGCCGACAAGACGGTTATCGCCAGGCGAGACTGTTTCGGATTTCTGACACTGCGTTGATATCGCCCGCCATTTTTATACAAAACCTCATGTATGCTACGCAGAAGTTATCAAGTACCTCGTAGCGTATATACTTCTTAAACAATTGGTAACGTTTACACAGGAAAGTCATCGCGACCGGCAATAAGAGGGATATGCATGCCAGATTTTTTCTCCTTTATTAACAGCGTCCTTTGGGGATCGGTAATGATTTACCTGCTCTTCGGCGCAGGTTGTTGGTTCACTTTTCGCACCGGATTTGTGCAGTTTCGCTACATCCGCCAGTTTGGCAAAAGTCTTAAAAATAGCATTCATCCACAGCCAGGCGGTTTAACCTCATTTCAGTCATTGTGTACCAGTCTTGCGGCGCGCGTGGGTAGCGGCAACCTGGCCGGCGTTGCGCTGGCAATTACCGCCGGTGGACCTGGAGCCGTCTTTTGGATGTGGGTTGCCGCGTTTATCGGCATGGCGACCTCGTTTGCCGAATGTTCCCTTGCACAACTTTATAAAGAACGTGACGTCAATGGGCAGTTTCGTGGCGGACCGGCATGGTATATGGCGCGCGGGCTGGGGATGCGCTGGATGGGCGTTCTGTTCGCCGTCTTTTTGCTCATCGCCTACGGCATAATTTTCAGCGGAGTTCAGGCAAACGCAGTTGCCCGAGCCCTGAGTTTTTCTTTTGATTTTCCCCCGCTGGTGACAGGCATTATTCTCGCTGTCTTTGCTCTGCTGGCAATCACTCGCGGTCTTCATGGCGTCGCCCGGCTCATGCAGGGTTTTGTCCCGTTGATGGCGATAATCTGGGTGCTGACCAGCATGGTGATTTGCGTAATAAATATCGGGCAACTTCCCCACGTCATTTGGTCTATTTTTGAGAGTGCTTTTGGCTGGCAGGAAGCGGCAGGCGGCGCGGCGGGATATACCTTAAGCCAGGCGATTACTAACGGTTTTCAGCGCAGTATGTTTTCCAATGAGGCGGGAATGGGTTCGACGCCAAACGCGGCTGCGGCAGCGGCGTCCTGGCCTCCGCATCCGGCAGCGCAAGGAATTGTCCAGATGATTGGCATTTTTATCGACACCCTGGTCATCTGTACGGCAAGCGCCATGCTGATATTACTGGCGGGTAACGGCACAACCTACATGCCGCTGGAAGGTATTCAGCTTATCCAGAAGGCGATGCGGGTGCTAATGGGTTCCTGGGGTGCTGAGTTTGTTACCCTCGTGGTTATTCTGTTTGCCTTCAGCTCCATCGTTGCCAACTACATTTATGCCGAAAACAATCTCTTCTTTTTACGCCTGAACAACCCTAAAGCGATCTGGTGTTTGCGGATCTGCACCTTCGCAACGGTCATCGGCGGCACCTTGCTAAGTCTTCCGCTGATGTGGCAACTGGCAGATATCATAATGGCCTGCATGGCTATTACCAATTTGACCGCCATTTTACTGCTCTCGCCTGTGGTTCATACCATTGCCAGTGATTATCTACGCCAGCGTAAACTCGGCGTGCGCCCGGTGTTTGATCCGTTGCGTCATCCGGATATCGGCCGCCAGCTTTCTCCGGACGCGTGGGATGATGTTTCGCAGGAGTAATCACAACTATCGATCAACTCATTCTCTTTTTTTGCTAAAGTCGGCATAAATTTCCTGCAAGGACTGGATATGCTGATTCTTATTTCACCTGCGAAAACGCTTGATTACCAAAGCCCGTTGACCACCACGCGCTATACGCTGCCGGAGCTGTTAGACAATTCCCAGCAGTTGATCCATGAAGCGCGGAAACTGACGCCTCCGCAGATTAGCACGCTGATGCGCATCAGCGACAAACTGGCGGGTATCAACGCCGCTCGCTTTCATGACTGGCAGCCAGATTTCACGCCGGAGAATGCCCGCCAGGCGATTCTGGCGTTTAAAGGTGATGTCTACACCGGCTTGCAGGCCGAAACTTTCAGCGAAGACAATTTCGATTTTGCCCAACAGCATTTGCGAATGCTTTCCGGCTTGTATGGCGTACTGCGCCCGCTCGATTTAATGCAGCCTTATCGTCTGGAAATGGGGATCCGTCTTGAGAATGCCCGAGGGAAAGATCTGTATCAATTCTGGGGAGATATCATCACCAACAAGCTGAACGAGGCGCTCGCAGCACAAGGCGATAATGTGGTGATTAATCTGGCGTCAGATGAGTATTTTAAATCGGTGAAGCCGAAGAAATTGAATGCCGAGATTATCAAGCCGGTGTTCCTCGATGAGAAGAACGGCAAATTTAAGATCATCAGCTTCTACGCTAAGAAAGCACGCGGTCTGATGAGTCGTTTTATTATTGAAAATCGGCTGACCAAACCAGAGCAACTGACTGGTTTTAATAGCGAAGGTTACTTCTTTGATGAAGCTTCCTCCAGCAATGGAGAACTGGTGTTTAAACGCTACGAGCAGCGTTAAGTTTGCAGTCAATGCCGGATGCGGCGTGAACGCCTTATCCGGCCTACAAAAGCATGCAGATTCAATATATTGCAGAATTCACGTAGGCCTGATAAGACGCGCCAGCGTCGCATCAGGCGCTGAATGCCGGATTGTTACCCGGCATTTGTCATTTAGCGGTGATGTTTGCCTGGACCATGACCGCCGTGATGATCATGATGAGCTTTCTTATGGTGACGCGGCGGTGGCGGCGGTCCGTGTGGGTGCCAGCGATTGCCTCGCCATTCATAATGTTGTTTCCACCAGCCGTGGTCGCGCCAGTGACCTCCATCCCAGTAATAGCCACGATTATCACGATCGCCTATCTGTAATTTTACTGACGGGACTAACGTAATTTCCGCAGCCTGTGCTGCCATGGGAGCGACCAGAACCAGGGAAAGTGCGAGTACGATAGATTGCATCTTTTTCACAGGTTACTCCTTTTATCATTGCCCGTTATGGGTCGATATCCGGAGATTACGCGATGAGAACGGCGGTTGTTATTCTCCGCAATCCTAATCTCTAAGTTACCGCATTTATTGAGAATTTCTCCTTTTTCCCTGTCGTTTTTCTCCATAATTTCTTCATAAAAAAGCCGGGCTGCATAAAAGCAAACCCGGCCTGATTGAGATAATGAATAGATTTTACTGATGATTCATCATCAATTTACGCAACGCAGCAAAATCGGCGGGCAGATTATGTGAAAGCAAGGGTAAATCAGCACGTTCTGCCAGCTCTTTTGGCAGATCCAACGTTTCACCGAGAATCGCTTCCACGCTCTCTTTAAATTTCGCCGGATGCGCGGTGCCGAGGAACAAGCCATATTCGCCTGGATTCAACTGGTCACGCAGCGCACGATACGCTACGGCAGCGTGCGGCTCCGAAGTGTAGCCCAGTTCTTTTAACTCACGCATTGTCTGTTGCGTGGTTTCATCATCCACGGCTGCATAACCCAGCTCTTTCAGTTGCCAGATTTTGCGGCGGAACAACTCTTCCACACGCGGCCAGTTGTTCGGCTGACTCACGTCCATCGCGTTGGATAACGTCGCCTGAGTCGCTTTGGGTGACCACTGACCGTCGTGCAGGAAACGTGGCACGGTATCGTTCACGTTGGTCGCAGCAATAAAACGTTTCACCGGCAGACCGAGTGACTTCGCCAGCAGACCCGCCGTCAAATCGCCGAAGTTTCCGCTTGGCACCGAGACAACCAGCTGGTTGCGCGCTTCCTGCGGCAGCTGCGCAACTGCTTCAAAGTAGTAGCAAATCTGCGCCAGCAAACGGCTGATGTTAATCGAGTTAGCTGAGTTTAACCCCAGCGCCACTTTCAGCTCTTCATCATCAAACGCCTGCTTCACCAGCGCCTGACAGGCATCGAAATCGCCGTCGATGGCAACAGTTTCGATATTGCCGCCCAATGTACAGAACAGTTTTTCTTGCAGTGGACTGATTTTGCCTCGTGGATAGAGGATAACCACTTTCACATTCGGTAAACCGTAGAAAGCATGAGCCACTGCCGCTCCGGTATCACCGGAGGTCGCGGTCAGAATGGTCACTGGCTTATCGCCCGCAATATGGGTCAGCATTTGTGCCATAAAGCGACCGCCGAAATCTTTAAATGCCAGCGTTGGCCCGTGGAACAATTCCAGACAACCGACATCGCTTTCAACATTGGCGACCGGAGCCGGGAAGGCAAACGCCGCGCGCACGCGCTCTTCCAGGATTTCCTGCGGGATTTCATCACCAATAAACGCCGAGAGGATCTTCGCACTGCGGGTGACAAAATCCAGCTTCAGCATCTCATCAATTTCAGTCAGGCTGAATTCCGGCAGGTCGTGCGGAAAAAACAGCCCCTGATTTTTGCCCAACCCCTGGGTTACGGCTTGCGCAAAGCTGACCTGCTCATTGTGATCTTTCAGATTGTAGAGTTTCATTTAGTTTTCCAGTACTCGTGCGCCCGCCGTATCCAGCCGGCAAATATGAACAAAACCTTCCTGATTTTGCAGGTAGTTCTTACCCAACCAGTCGGCAACGCGCTGGGCGGTATCCGGCTTGTCACACAGAGCGAACAAGGTCGGGCCGGAGCCGGAGATACCGCTCGCTACCGCGCCGATTTCCGCAACCGCCTGCCGCGCCTGCCGGAAGCCAGGCAGTAACCGTTCACGGTAGGGTTCAGCGATAACATCTTTCATCAGCTTCGCGGCAAGCTCAGGCTGACGGGAATAGCAGGCGTGAATGAAGCCAGCCAGATGTCGCCCGTGCGCAATGCAATCCTGGCGGCGATACTGCGCCGGTAAAATAGCCCTGGCTTCTGCCGTCGAGACTTTAATCCCCGGATACGCCAGCACCCACAGCCACTCATCAAACCCTGGCACTTGCTGGCTGATGATGTCGTTTTCTTCGATCATCAACTGCATACCACCAAGAAAACACGGTGCCACGTTGTCGTAATGAATGCTGCCGGAGATTCGTCCTTCCAGCTCGCCCATCAAAGCCAGCAAACGAGTGTCATTAAGCGGCTTGCCACAGTGTTCATTCATCGCCATCAGCGCCGCGACCACCGAACAGGCGCTGGAGCCTAAGCCCGAACCGATTGGCATATTCTTTTCCAGAGTCATCGCCACTGGAATTTGCTTGCCAAGCTCCTGGCAAAAACGCTCCCAGCACTGATAAACGATATTTTCCCGTGGTTCTGACGGCAGCTTATCGGCAAAGCGTCCGAGGTTGTTGAGACTGAATGTCTCTGCCGCCTCAACCGTGACTACATCTCCGAGCAATGCACCATCAACGGGTGTCACCGCCGCCCCGAGCACATCAAACCCGACGCTCATATTGGCACTGGAAGCCGGGGCATAAACCTTAACCATTTTAGACTCCTAACTTCCATGAGAGGGTGCGTAGCAGATCGGCAAAGACACCGGCAGCTGTAACGTCATTACCCGCACCGTATCCGCGCAGGACCAGCGGCAGTGGCTGATAATAGTGGCTATAGAAGGCCAATGCGTTTTCGCCGTTTTTCACTTTGAACAGCGGATCGTTGCCATCCACTTCAGCAATCTTCACGCGGCAGACGCCATCTTCATCAATATTGCCAACATAGCGCAAAACTTTTCCTTCATCACGGGCCTTCGCCACGCGCGCGGCAAAGAGATCGTCGAGCTGTGACAGATTCGCCATAAAAGTCGCAACATCGCCTTCCGCGTTAAACTCTGCGGGCAGCACAGATTCGATTTCGATATCCGCCAGTTCCAGTGATCGTCCTGTTTCACGGGCGAGAATCAACAGCTTGCGCGCCACATCCATACCAGAAAGATCATCTCGCGGGTCCGGTTCGGTATAGCCCATTTCTCTTGCCAGCGTGGTGGCCTCGGAGAAGCTCATCCCTTCGTCTAACTTACCGAAGATGAAAGAAAGCGAACCAGAAAGAATGCCAGAGAATTTCATCAATTCATCACCCGCGTTGAGCAGGTTTTGCAAGTTCTCAATGACCGGCAACCCCGCACCGACGTTGGTGTCATAAAGGAATTTACGCCGTGATTTTTCCGCCGCGTAACGCAGCTGATGGTAGTAATCCATCGACGAGGTGTTGGCCTTTTTGTTCGGGGTCACCACATGGAAACCTTCGCGCAGGAAGTCGGCATATTGATCCGCCACTGCCTGGCTGGAGGTGCAGTCAACAATGACCGGGTTTAGCAGATGATATTCTTTCACGAGGCGAATTAAGCGCCCGAGATTAAACGGCTCTTTGGCTTGCGCCAGTTCTTCCTGCCAGTTTTCCAGGTTTAGGCCATGCACATTGGTAAGCAGAGCCTTCGAGTTGGCAACGCCGCAGACACGTAAGTCGATATGTTTATTCTTCAGCCAGCTTTGTTGACGCTTCAGTTGCTCCAGCAGCGCACCGCCAACGCCACCGACGCCAATCACAAATACTTCGATAACCTGATCGGTATTGAACAGCATCTGATGAGTAACGCGCACGCCAGTGGTCGCATCATCGTTATTTACCACGACAGAGATTGAGCGTTCAGAAGATCCCTGAGCAATGGCGACAATGTTGATATTGGCGCGGGCCAGCGCGGCAAAGAATTTCGCCGAGATCCCACGCAAGGTGCGCATACCATCACCTACCACCGAGATAATGGCCAGCCGTTCCGTCACCGCCAGCGGCTCCAGTAAGCCTTCTTTCAGTTCCAGGTAGAACTCTTCCTGCATTGCCCGTTCAGCTCGCACACAGTCGCTTTGCGGAACGCAGAAACTGATACTGTATTCGGAAGATGATTGCGTAATCAGCACCACGGAAATACGGGCGCGTGACATCGCTGCAAACACGCGCGCCGCCATGCCGACCATTCCTTTCATCCCCGGGCCGGAAACGCTGAACATTGCCATGTTATTCAGATTGGAAATGCCCTTGACCGGTAATTCGTCTTCATCACGGCTGGCACCAATGAGCGTACCTGGTGCTTGAGGATTTCCGGTATTTTTAATCAGGCAAGGGATCTGGAACTGGGCGATGGGGGTAATGGTGCGGGGGTGAAGAACTTTAGCGCCGAAGTAGGAAAGCTCCATCGCTTCCTGGTAGGACATCGACTTCAACAACCTCGCATCGGGCACCTGACGCGGGTCGCAGGTATAGACCCCGTCAACGTCCGTCCAAATCTCGCAACAATCGGCGCGTAAACAGGCAGCCAGCACCGCCGCGGAGTAGTCGGAACCGTTGCGTCCAAGCACCACCAGTTCGCCTTTTTCATTACCGGCGGTGAAACCTGCCATCAGCACCATGTGATCAGCCGGAATACGACTTGCCGCAATACGGCGGGTGGACTCAGCAATATCGACGGTAGATTCGAGGTAATGCCCCACTGCCAGCAGTTTTTCGACCGGATCGATAACGGTAACGTTGTGACCACGCGCTTCTAACACGCCGGCCATAATGGCGATCGACATTTTCTCGCCACGGCAAATCAGCGCAGCGTTGATGCTATCCGGGCACTGCCCCAACAAACTAATGCCATGCAGGACATGTTTTATTTGGGCAAATTCCTGGTCGACGAAAGTTTTCAGTTGCGCCAGCGGGAATCCCGGCTGGGCGGCGGTGAGTCCTGTCAGAAGTTCGGCAAAAATACGTTCGGCATCGCTGATATTGGGTAAAGCATCCTGGCCGCTAATGGTTTTTTCAATCATCGCCACCAGGTGGTTGGTGATTTTGGCGGGGGCAGAGAGGACGGTGGCCACCTGCCCCTGCCTGGCATTGCTTTCCAGAATATCGGCAACCCGCAGAAAACGTTCTGCATTTGCCACTGATGTACCGCCGAACTTCAACACTCGCATGGTTGTTACCTCGTTACCTTTGGTCGAAAAAAAAAGCCCGCACTGTCAGGTGCGGGCTTTTTTCTGTGTTTCCTGTACGCGTCAGCCCGCACCGTTACCTGTGGTAATGGTGATGGTGGTGGTAATGGTGGTGCTAATGCGTTTCATGGATGTTGTGTACTCTGTAATTTTTATCTGTCTGTGCGCTATGCCTATATTGGTTAAAGTATTTAGTGACCTAAGTCAATAAAATTTTAATTTACTCACGGCAGGTAACCAGTTCAGAAGCTGCTGTCAGAGACTCTTTTTTTAATCCACACAGAGACATATTGCCCATTGCAGTCAGAATGAAAAGCTGAAAAATACTTACTAAGGCGTTTTTTATTTGGTGATATTTTTTTCAATATCATGCAGCAAACGGTGCAACATTGCCGTGTCTCGCTGCTCTAAAAGCCCCAGACGTTGTTGTAACCAGTCGACCAGTTTTGTGTCATCTGCCACTGCCAGAGTCGTCAGCAATGCCATGACTCGTTCGCGTAAAGCTTGCAGTTGATGTTGGTCTGCCGTTGTGTCACTTTTCGTCGGTTGTTGTATTAATGTTGCTAATTGATAGCAATAGACCATCACTGCCTGCCCCAGATTGAGCGAAGGATAATCCGCCACCATCGGCACACCAGTAAGAACGTCAGCCAACGCTAACTCTTCGTTAGTCAGCCCGGAATCTTCGCGACCAAACACCAGCGCGGCATGGCTCATCCATGAAGATTTTTCCTCTAACAGCGGCACCAGTTCTACTGGCGTTGCGTAGTAATGATATTTCGCCCGACTGCGCGCAGTGGTGGCGACAGTGAAATCGACATCGTGTAACGATTCAACCAGTGTCGGGAAAACTTTAATATTATCAATAATATCACCAGATCCATGTGCGACCCAGCGAGTGGCTGGCTCCAGATGTGCCTGACTATCGACAATCCGCAGTTCGCTAAACCCCATCGTTTTCATTGCCCGCGCCGCTGCCCCAATATTTTCTGCTCTGGCGGGTGCGACCAAAATAATCGTTATACGCATATTGCCACTCTTCTTGACCAAATGACCGCGAACAGGGTGATCACTGTCAACTTATTACGCGGTGCGAATTTACAAATCCTTAACGTAAGTCGCAGAAAAAGCCCTTTACTTAGCTTAAAAAAGGCTAAACTATTTCCTGACTGTACTAACGGTTGAATTGTTAAAAAATGCTACATATCCTTCTGTTTACTTAGGATAATTTTATAAAAAATAAATCTCGACAATTGGATTCACCACGTTTATTAGTTGTATGATGCAACTAGTTGGATTATTAAAATAATGTGACGAAAGCTAGCATTTAGATACGATGATTTCATCAAACTGTTAACGTGCTACAATTGAACTTGATATATGTCAACGAAGCGTAGTTTTATTGGGTGTCCGGCCCCTCTTAGCCTGTTATGTTGCTGTTAAAATGGTTAGGATGACAGCCGTTTTTGACACTGTCGGGTCCTGAGGGAAAGTACCCACGACCAAGCTAATGATGTTGTTGACGTTGATGGAAAGTGCATCAAGAACGCAATTACGTACTTTAGTCATGTTACGCCGATCATGTTAATTTGCAGCATGCATCAGGCAGGTCAGGGACTTTTGTACTTCCTGTTTCGATTTAGTTGGCAATTTAGGTAGCAAACATGCAGACCCCGCACATTCTTATCGTTGAAGACGAGTTGGTAACACGCAACACGTTGAAAAGTATTTTCGAAGCGGAAGGCTATGATGTTTTCGAAGCGACAGATGGCGCGGAAATGCATCAGATCCTCTCTGAATATGACATCAACCTGGTGATCATGGATATCAATCTGCCGGGTAAGAACGGTCTTCTGTTAGCGCGTGAACTGCGCGAGCAGGCGAATGTTGCGTTGATGTTCCTGACTGGCCGTGACAACGAAGTCGATAAAATTCTCGGCCTCGAAATCGGTGCAGATGACTACATCACCAAACCGTTCAACCCGCGTGAACTGACTATTCGTGCACGCAACCTGCTGTCCCGTACCATGAATCTGGGTACTGTCAGCGAAGAACGTCGTAGCGTTGAAAGCTACAAGTTCAATGGTTGGGAACTGGACATCAACAGCCGTTCGTTGATCGGCCCTGATGGCGAGCAGTACAAGCTGCCGCGCAGCGAGTTCCGCGCCATGCTTCACTTCTGTGAAAACCCAGGCAAAATTCAGTCCCGTGCTGAACTGCTGAAGAAAATGACCGGCCGTGAGCTGAAACCACACGACCGTACTGTAGACGTGACGATCCGCCGTATTCGTAAACATTTCGAATCTACGCCGGATACGCCGGAAATCATCGCCACCATCCACGGTGAAGGTTATCGCTTCTGCGGTGATCTGGAAGATTAATCGGCGTTACCACCGTCAAAAAAAATGGCGCTTTTTAGCGCCGTTTTTTTTTCAACCTTATTTCCAGATACGTAATTCATCGTCCGTTGTAACTTCTTTATTGGCTTTCATTTTCGGCAGTGAAAACGCATACCAGTCGATATTACGGGTCACAAACATCATTCCGGCCAGTGCCACCACCAGCACACTGGTTCCCAACAACAGCGCGCTATCGGCAGAGTTGAGTAGTCCCCACATCACACCATCCAGCAACAACAGCGCGAGGGTAAACAACATGCTGTTGCGCCAGCCTTTCAATACCGCCTGCAAATAAATACCGTTCATTAACGCCCCAATCAGACTGGCGATTATCCATGCCCCGGTAAAACCGGTATGTTCAGAAAGCGCCAGCAAGAGCAAATAAAACATCACTAATGAAAGCCCCACCAGTAAATATTGCATTGGGTGTAAACGTTGCGCGGTGAGCGTTTCAAAAACAAAGAACGCCATAAAAGTCAGCGCAATCAGCAGAATAGCGTACTTAGTCGCCCGGTCAGTTAATTGGTATTGATCGGCTGGCGTCGTCACTGCGACGCTAAACGCGGGGAAGTTTTCCCAGCCGGTATCATTGCCTGAAGCAAAACGCTCACCGAGATTATTAGCAAACCAGCTGCTTTGCCATTGCGCCTGAAAACCTGACTCGCTAACTTCCCGTTTGGCTGGTAGAAAATCACCTAAAAAACTGGGATGCGGCCAGTTGCTGGTTAAGGTCATTTCGCTATTACGCCCGGCAGGCACCACAGAAAGATCGCCGGTACCGCTTAAATTCAGTGCCATATTCAGCTGCAGGTTCTGCTTCCGCCAGTCCCCTTCGGGTAAAGGGATATGCACGCCCTGCCCGCCTTGCTCTAACCCGGTGCCGGGTTCAATGGTCAGCGCCGTTCCGTTAACTTCAGGCGCTTTCACCACACCAATACCACGCGCATCCCCGACGCTAATCACAATAAATGGCTTGCCAAAGGTGATATTTGGCGCGTCGAGTTCGCTAAGACGCGAAACATCGAAATCGGCTTTTAGCGTTAAATCACTGTGCCAGACCTGACCGGTATAAATCCCTATCTTGCGTTCTTCCACGTTCTGATTGCCATCAACCATCAATGACTCAGATAACCAAAAATGGATAAAACTTCGTTTCCGCTCCACGGTTTTATCCTCTTCCTGTACCGTATAAAGCTCGGTCACAGGAATAGCGATAAGCGGCCCAACGAGTTTTTGCGGCCCGCTGGTACTTTGGCGAATCGCATCTTCCACATCGCTACGGTAATCGGCACGTTCGACAATCACCTGCCGAATCAGCATTATCGGAATCAACAACAGCAATACGGCACCAAACAGGGTGGTCATTTTCCAGAACAGGGGGGATTTCAACATAGTCTTCTCCTTTGCAATGGCAGCAGGATACGAAGGCTATGTGGGAAGAATTTGAAGCTATGTGAAGTGACGGTGAAGTCGAAGCGAGGCCAGCACGCCACCTTCCTGCACGTTGCGCAGCGTGACTTCGCCGTTAAACAAACGGGCGACCTCACTGACGAACGCCAACCCCAGACCGCTGCTTTTTTGCCCATTTGCACGCGGCAAAGAGTAAAAGCGTTCAAAAATACGTGACAGCGCGTAGTCAGGAATACCACTACCGGTATCCAGCACCTTAAGGGCGACGTGTTCCTGATCCACTTCGGCGCTTAGCGTTATGCGACCGCTCTCGGGGGTAAAATCGATGGCGTTATCCAGTAAATTCCCCAGCGCCTGCTCCAGTAACGCCGGTTCAGCAGCAACATTAACCTCAGTGGGCATAACATGTAGAGTGATGTTTTTTTCTGCCAACTGCACGGTGCGCGCTTCGCTGACGCGGCGAAATAATGCCGCCACATCAACAACAGTCAGAACGACTTCCTGACGATTCTCCAGTCTTGCCTGGCGTAGTAACGTTTCTACCAATGCCTGCATACGCGCATTTTGCGTCAGAATGTTGTCGGTAAAACGAGCCACCACTTCCGGTGGCGGACCTTCGCGTAAAATTTCCGCCGCGCTACGAATCGCCGCCAGTGGGCTTTTTAGCTCATGGGTTAACGCATAAACATACTGCTCAATATAGTTTTTCCCTTCCAGCTTCACGCGCATACTTTCCAGCGCCTGCGCAAGCTTACGCAACTCGCTACTGCCGAGTTCAGGAAGAGGAACGGGCTTATTGTCAGTGACGGAATCGGCATAGCGAGTGAGCCGGGCAATGGAGCGGTTGATCCACCAAACCATGCCTGCGCCAATCACCAGTGCAATCCCCAGCAAAATGGCGCTGGCCCATAAAATTCGCCGCTCGCTACGCTTAATGACCGGAGCCATCGCCGCGTTCGGTTTGCCTACGCTCAAAACGCCAATAAGCCGCGAGCCGTCCATAATCGGCGCGGCAACATACATCACCGAACTTTCGGGATCGGCAGGATTTTGCAACGTGCTGCGCGCACCATACTGACCACGCAACGTTAGCCAGACGTCATTCCAGCGCGAATAATCCTGCCCAACGGCTTTATTTGCCGAATCGAACAATACTTTACCCTGCGAATCGGTCATATAGACATGATATTCATTGCGCACTTTGTTAATGCCACCGATATTGGCGCGAAACGGGCGATGTTGTAGCTGATTAAACGCCTGCGCCAGTTGCCCATGCGTTGGGTCCCCAGAGAGCAAATCGGGACGCGCCAGCTCCGCCAGCAACGTTGCGGTATCGATTAACGTCCCCTCCGTTGCTCTTCGCACGCCCGGTTTAACTTCTTTGACAAAAATAGCCAGTACGAACCAGGCCGCCACCGCCACCAGTAAAAAATAGCCCAGCAGCAACCGCATGCCGATACGCATTACAGGCCCCTCAGGCTATATCCCATGCCGCGATGAGTATTAATCGGTGAAAGATCGGGGTTGATGGCGCGCAGCTTGGCACGCAACGTTTTAATGTGGGTATCAACGGTGCGATCGTAGGTGTCCTGCGCATCTTCCCACACGCTATCCATTAGTTGCTGGCGGGACCAGACGCGGCCTGGCGACTTGAGTAACGTCTTCAGCAATAAAAACTCATACCGCGTCAGCGTTAATGGCGTGTCAAACCAGCTGATCTGCGCCGCGGGTTCATTCAATTCAAAATGACCAATACGGATGACGGGAGACGGCGACGAGAACTTCTTCACCCGACGCAGTAAGGTGCGCACCCTGGCGCACACTTCGCGGGGTGAAAACGGTTTAGCCACATAGTCGTCAGCGCCAATTTCCAGCCCAAGCAGGCGATCGACCTCTTCACTTCGGGCCGTCAGGAACAGTACAGGTAACGCCGGATGGAGCGCCAGTAACTGGCGGCATAATTCAAAGCCGCTGATATCAGGCAAACCAACATCGAGAATCATGACGTCGGGAGCCTGCTGGCGAGCTTTATCCAGCACCGGCAAGCCTCGCTCAAAGACCTCGACGGCAAAACCTTCCTGCTGCAACATGTAGACCAGCGTGTCGGCTATCCCTTGCTCATCTTCCACTAACCAGACCGTTTCCCGTTGCATAAATCGCCTCTGTTATTGCCGCCACGGCATGACAGGAACCGCGCTAATCGCGTTTTTCGGCGAACCTTCTACAACTTTGTCGGAGTAAGCCAGATAAGCGAGCGCGTTGCGTTTGGCGTCATAAAAGCGCACGACCTGTAACGACTTAAAGACCAGGGACGTGCGTTTTTTGAATACTACCTCGCCCTGAGCTTTGCCGTTTTTAATACGATCCGACAGTTCAATCGGCCCGACTTGCTGACAAGAAATAGCCGCATCGGAGGTATCTTCCGCCAGACCCAATCCCCCTTTAATACCACCTGTTTTCGCCCGGCTCACATAACAGGTGACATTTTTCACATCGGGATCGTCAAAGGCTTCCACAACAATTTTGTGATCCGGGCCGATCATTTTAAATACGGTGTCGACCGAACCAATCTCTTCTGCATGAGCCAATGGCCCCAGCATTATCAGGCTTAAAGACAGGATCAAATGCTTGTATTTCATATTGTTACCATTTTTATCTATTACACGAGCAATTAGTTCGTCACGGTAAATAACATATTGATTAAGAACAAAATCTCAATACTTTTATTTCCGTCAAGACCTAAAACATACTCTACTAAGAAAAAAACACTGAATGCTAAAACAGCAAAAAATGCTATTATCCAATTACCTGATGTCAGGTGCTCGTTGTTGAAAGGATGAGGATATTTTATGGATCAGGCCGGCATTATTCGCGACCTTTTAATCTGGCTGGAAGGTCATCTGGATCAGCCCCTGTCGCTCGACAATGTAGCGGCGAAAGCAGGTTATTCCAAGTGGCACTTACAGAGAATGTTTAAAGATGTCACTGGCCATGCTATTGGCGCGTATATTCGTGCTCGTCGTTTGTCGAAATCGGCGGTCGCACTACGCCTGACTGCGCGTCCGATTCTGGACATCGCGCTGCAATACCGCTTCGACTCTCAACAGACATTTACCCGCGCATTCAAGAAGCAGTTTGCCCAGACTCCTGCACTTTACCGCCGTTCTCCTGAATGGAGCGCCTTTGGTATTCGCCCGCCGCTGCGTCTGGGTGAATTCACTATGCCAGAGCATAAATTTGTCACCCTGGAAGATACGCCGCTGATTGGTGTTACCCAGAGCTACTCCTGTTCGCTGGAGCAAATCTCTGATTTCCGCCATGAAATGCGTTATCAGTTCTGGCACGATTTTCTCGGCAACGCGCCGACCATTCCGCCAGTGCTCTACGGCCTGAATGAAACGCGTCCGAGTCAGGATAAAGACGACGAACAAGAGGTATTCTATACCACCGCGTTAGCCCAGGATCAGGCAGATGGCTATGTACTGACGGGGCATCCGGTGATGCTGCAGGGCGGCGAATATGTGATGTTTACCTATGAAGGTCTGGGAACCGGCGTGCAGGAGTTTATCCTGACGGTATACGGAACGTGCATGCCAATGCTCAACCTGACGCGCCGTAAAGGTCAGGATATTGAGCGATACTACCCGGCAGAAGACGCCAAAGCGGGAGATCGCCCAATTAATCTGCGCTGTGAACTGCTGATTCCTATCCGCCGTTAACGCTGCAGCTCATCTAATGCAGGGGCGTCCAGATGCGAGATGTCCCCTGCGGTTTCAACGACCCAGCCAGACGCCAGCCACAGGCTTTCCTGATAATCCACGCGCGAAATAGAACAGTTACGCAGACGTAAGCGGCGCTCTGCCCATGCTGGTAATCCGAGAATCGTACTCACCAGGCATCCCAGTGCAATACCATGACTCACCAGCAGCGGTCGGCTTCCCTGCGGTAAGTCCCGGCAAGATTCCAGTGCCGCATTGACGCGATCGCTGAGCTCCTGCATTGACTCGCCTTCAGGAATACGCCCGTCAACGGTGCCATTGACCAGCTGCCGACGCCAGTTCTCTTCTTCTTCGGTCAGAGAATCGATATGTCTTTTTTCCAGCACACCCATGTTTAATTCACGCAGGCGAGAATCAAAGATGATGTCACAGCCGCAGGCCTGGGCGATGATTTCCGCCGTACGCCGGGTGCGTCCTAAATCGCTACTGATAATATGCGTAATGCCAAGCTCTTTGGCACGGGTTGCCACCTGCATCGCCTGTTGCTCACCTTTGGCGGTCAGCGGGCTGTCAGACTGGCCCTGAATACGTCGCTCGGCGTTCCACTGCGTTTCACCGTGGCGGACTAGGTATACCTGTAACATGCTTTTTTTCCGTATACTGCTGTAACGTTAATTTTCTGAGTAATGCTGATTATGCACCAAGTTGTCTGTGCGACCACCAATCCCGCTAAAATTCAGGCCATTCTGCAGGCATTTCACGAGATCTTCGGCGAAGGATCCTGCCATATTGCATCCGTTGCCGTCGAGAGCGGTGTACCGGAACAACCCTTTGGCAGTGAGGAAACGCGCGCTGGCGCACGAAATCGGGTAGCAAATGCCCGCCGTTTACTTCCAGAGGCTGATTTTTGGGTGGCGATTGAAGCTGGCATCGATGGTGACAGCACTTTCAGTTGGGTGGTGATTGAAAACGCCAGCCAGCGCGGCGAGGCGCGTTCGGCTACTTTGCCGTTGCCTGCGGTGATTCTGGAAAAAGTGCGTGAAGGCGAGGCGCTTGGTCCCGTGATGTCGCGTTATACCGGTATTGATGAGATTGGTCGTAAGGAAGGGGCGATCGGCGTGTTTACCGCCGGGAAACTCACTCGCGCCAGCGTCTATCACCAGGCGGTGATCCTGGCGCTGAGTCCGTTTCACAATGCCGTATATCAGGCATTGTAGGACGGATAAGGCGTTCACGCCGCATCCGGCATTCGGTGCACGATGCCTGATGCGACGCTGCCGCGTCTTATCAGGCCTACAAAATCAATCGCTTTTCAGCAACACCTCTTCCAGCCACTGGCGCAGCTCAACGGGCGCGGCTTTCAGGCTGTTAGATCCACGCGTAATCGTCGCGATGCCCGCGCCGAGTTCATTTTTTAACTCACGCTGGCTCATTTCGCCGCGCAACAGCTCTTCGACAATACGCACGCGAGTCCCCAACGCTTCGCGCTCATCTGGCGTCAGCATCAGGTTTAACAACGGTAAATGGAGATCGTTTTGGTAGGCATTCTTAAGCAGGTCGACAAAACGTAACCACTCCTGGTGACGCTGTTCTGCCATCGCTGCTGAATAGGGTGATTGTTGGGCCATAATATGTCGCCATTGTTAGCGGGGGAAGCAAAATGCCTCCCCCGGTTGTACTCGCTAAAGAGTACGATAGCATATCATAAACGGGCGGATCAGTAACGACGTCCCCATTCCGTGGCGCTCATCAACGTCGGTTTATCCCCCATGAAATAGCGGTAGTAAGCGTCATAAGCCAGCACGTTCTTTACATAACCACGCGTCTCGGAGAACGGAATACTCTCGACAAATGCCACTGCGTCGATACGCCCGGCGCTGTTGCCAAGCCAGGTTCGCACCCGCCCTGGTCCGGCGTTATAAGCTGCTGAGGAGAAAATACGGTTATTGCCAAACTGCTGATAAACATATTGCAGATAACTGGTGCCAATGTTGATATTCGTTTCCGGATCCAGCAATTGCCCAGGGCTGCTATAACCAGGAATAGAGAACATCTTCACCGTATGGGTCGCTGTACCAGGCATAATCTGCATCAGGCCGCTGGCCCCTACCGGTGATTTCACTTTTGGATTCCAGGCGCTCTCCTGACGGGCAATCGCCATCGCATAGCTTTGCGGGATCTCCTTCCCACTGGTGTAACGTTTGAAAAGATCGTTGTAAGCCAGCGGGAATCGCTCTTCCAGATGATCCCACAGCTTCCCGGCGATCGTTGCCTGAACGCTAAGATCCCACCATTGGTTGTTGAAAGCATACCGCGCCAGTTGAGCCTGCTCTGTTTTTGACTTGCTCTTCACCAGATTGGCCCACTCGCTACGCGCGGTGTTATCGAGATTCCAGTACATCAACTCGCGCACGCGCGCCATCTCCGACCCCTGAGTCAGGGCGCTGTCAACATTCTGCGGCGCTTTATCAATCTTCAGCTCATACTCTTCGCCGATGCGTTGTGCAGCAACCATCGGGTAGAAACCACGCTGTTGCATGAGTTGATGCAAAATCTCTTTTGCTTCAGCTTCACGTCCGCGTTCCAGCAGTAAATCCGCCTGCCAGTAACGCCATTCATCTTTCTCTTTCGCCTCCATCGGCAAACGCGCCAGCCAGGTATTCAGGCCGCGACGATCGCCGGTGCCAAGCGCCATTCGTACACGGCGTTCAATAAGCGAAGTAGATTGCGAGCGCATAATGGCGTCATCGCGCCATTTCGCCTGCTCGTCGGTGACATCGTTGCCCATCAAACGCCAGGCGACGATATCGCGCAGCTCCTGAATCTGATCTTCATTAAGCTGCTGCGCCTGGGCAAGCGATGGGATCATCAGCCGTGCATTTTCAGCATCCTGCCGCGCCACACTGGCAAACGCCACCGCCGCCATTTGACGGGTAAAATCGGTCGCTCCGGTTGTACGCGCGAAGGTCAGTACCGTATTAGGGTTGTTCGCCAGTGAAATGATTGCCGAGGCGATAGTCTGGTAATCGGCAGGCATCTGCCCTGCCAGCACTGTTACCAGGCCAGTGTTACCCGCTTTCATCGCCAGACGGATACGCTCTAAATACGCCAGCGGATCTTGTTTACCTGACGCACGCCAGACACTAAATAACTTGTCACAGGCGTTAGGCTGGCTCTTGCCGGTTAGCCACAGCTCTTTCGCCCCTTGCCAGGCTTCTTCACTCTGCCCGGTGTTCCATTTTGCATAGTAGTAATTACATTGCGCTTCGGTAGTTCCGGGCTTTTCCGGGCTAAAGGCTAACAAGCCACGCCAGTCTTCACGCCGCGCCAGTTCATTGACGAAACGAGATTGCAGCGTGCGAGCGGGAGGAAGCGTGGGGTTAGCGCGAACAAAGTTAGTGACCGTCACCGCCGGTTGATTCATCAGGTCATCGGTGATCTGACGGTATTCCAGGTAGGGATAAAGTGGATAATCTTTCAGTCCAGGCATCATTTGTTCGACCACATCCATTTGTCGATTATCCCAGGCCTGCTTGATTTGCGCGTAACGGCTACGCTGCTCATCCAGTGAGTCGGCTCGCGCCACGCTGCTGACCGTCAGCAGACAGACACCGGCAGCCAACAGCCGCCAGGTAACTTGTTTGGCTTTTTCCACAAGCGCATCCTCTAAGTGTAAATACATCAATGCAGCGTCATGCCGCGTAATAGATTTATGCTAACCAGTCATTGCCGTTTACGCCACGTTACGGACACTTTTTTACTTTTACTGCGAAGGTGATCGACCAACTGGGATTAGGCGGGGAAAAAGGCTACACTTCGCCTTTGAAAACTCATCATCACGATAAACATAGAGGCGAAGTCCAACGTGGCTCAATTCGTTTATACCATGCATCGTGTCGGCAAAGTTGTTCCGCCGAAACGTCATATTTTGAAAAACATCTCTCTGAGTTTCTTCCCTGGGGCAAAAATTGGTGTCCTGGGTCTGAACGGCGCGGGTAAGTCTACCCTGCTGCGCATTATGGCGGGCATTGATAAAGACATCGAAGGTGAAGCGCGTCCGCAGCCAGACATCAAGATTGGTTACCTGCCGCAGGAACCGCAGCTGAACCCGGAACACACCGTGCGTGAGTCCATTGAAGAAGCGGTTTCTGAAGTGGTTAACGCCCTGAAACGCCTGGATGAAGTGTATGCGCTGTACGCCGATCCGGATGCCGATTTTGACAAGCTGGCCGCTGAACAAGGCCGTCTGGAAGAGATCATTCAGGCTCACGACGGTCATAACCTGAACGTACAGCTGGAGCGTGCGGCGGATGCGCTACGTCTGCCGGACTGGGACGCGAAAATCGCTAACCTCTCCGGTGGTGAGCGTCGTCGCGTAGCGTTGTGCCGCCTGCTGCTGGAAAAACCAGACATGCTGCTGCTCGACGAACCGACCAACCACCTGGATGCCGAATCCGTGGCCTGGCTGGAACGCTTCCTGCACGACTTCGAGGGCACCGTGGTGGCGATTACCCACGACCGTTACTTCCTCGATAACGTTGCAGGCTGGATCCTCGAACTTGACCGCGGTGAAGGTATTCCGTGGGAAGGCAACTACTCCTCCTGGCTGGAGCAGAAAGATCAGCGCCTGGCGCAGGAAGCTTCACAAGAAGCGGCGCGTCGTAAGTCGATCGAGAAAGAGCTGGAGTGGGTACGTCAGGGAACTAAAGGCCGCCAGTCGAAAGGTAAAGCACGTCTGGCACGCTTTGAAGAGCTGAACAGCACCGAATATCAGAAACGTAACGAAACCAACGAACTGTTTATTCCACCTGGACCGCGTCTGGGCGATAAAGTGCTGGAAGTCAGCAACCTGCGTAAATCCTACGGTGATCGCCTGCTGATTGATGACCTGAGCTTCTCGATCCCGAAAGGGGCAATCGTCGGGATCATCGGTCCGAACGGCGCGGGTAAATCGACCCTGTTCCGTATGATCTCTGGTCAGGAACAGCCGGACAGCGGCACCATCACTTTAGGTGAAACGGTGAAACTGGCATCGGTTGATCAGTTCCGTGACTCAATGGATAACAGCAAAACCGTTTGGGAAGAAGTTTCCGGCGGGCTGGATATTATGAAGATCGGCAACACCGAGATGCCAAGCCGCGCCTACGTTGGCCGCTTTAACTTTAAAGGGGTTGATCAGGGTAAACGCGTTGGTGAACTTTCCGGTGGTGAGCGCGGTCGTCTGCATCTGGCGAAGCTGCTGCAGGTTGGCGGCAACATGCTGCTGCTCGACGAACCAACCAACGACCTGGATATCGAAACCCTGCGCGCGCTGGAAAACGCCCTGCTGGAGTTCCCGGGCTGTGCGATGGTTATCTCGCACGACCGTTGGTTCCTCGACCGTATCGCCACGCACATCCTGGACTACCAGGATGAAGGTAAAGTTGAGTTCTTCGAAGGTAACTTTACTGAGTACGAAGAGTACAAGAAACGCACGCTGGGCGCAGACGCACTGGAGCCGAAGCGTATCAAGTACAAGCGTATTGCGAAGTAATGCGTAAAATGCCGGATGCGGCGTGAACGCCTTATCCGGCCTACAAACCAAGAAATTTCAATACGTTGTGAATCTCCAGGCCTGATAAGACGCGGTAAGCGTCGCATCAGGCATTGAGCACCGAATGCCGGATACGGCGTGAACGCCTTTTCCGGCCTACAACAGCCTTAGTATCCGCAATTTCGTAGCGGGTCACCCGTGCAGGTTTTTTCAAACCTTGTTTAATCTCGACAGCCTCTTCCAGAGAGGTTTTCAACTCATCAAAAAACTTATTTTATACCTCGCCTTTGAGCCGTTTCATCGCGGTTATCTCTGCTCCCCCATCATCTCCCGCACCAGCTCCACGCAGCGCAGGAAACGGCTGTCATAATCGTCCTCTTCAACCCGCACGAATTCGATATTGTTCTCTTCCAGCATCTCCACCAGCAAGTTCTGGAACTCTTTGCGATCCACCGAACTGCCGAGGCTGCGTAAACCATCCGCCACCCACGGCGTGTTGTTCTCCAGCAGGATCACCAGATCGAAACGGTATTCATCAATCAACGCCTGTACGAACGGATGCTCACGCCCTTCGTACTTTTTGCAGAACGCCTGGGTAGTGACAAAATCAGTGTCAATAAACGCCACTTTATTGGCATATTTCACTGCAAAATCAATGTATTGTGCGTGGCCCAGCGCGATTTTATCGTAATCGGAATACTGCAATGCGATCTCATCACCGCCGAGGTGTGAAAAGACATAATCGCGACCATATTCCCACGCACTGGTGGTATTGAAGATATTGGCAAGTTTGTTTACCAGGGTGGATTTACCGCTCGACTCGCCACCAAGGATCGCCACGGTACGTACAAAGAACGGCTTCACTTCCGTAGGAATATATTCCCAGTAGCGGAACGGGTTTTCGCGGATCTGCGCACCGCTGATACTCATAAAGGTACGTTTCGGATCGACCAGCACCGTATCGATCCCCAGATGTTCCATATACTGTGGCGCATCGGCTTCTTCCGAGGTGTAGATCAGGTCCGGCTGAATCCCCTTTTCAGCCATAAACTTTTTGATGCCGTTGCTCCACACATCCCAGCCGTGCGGATACGGCTCCATGCCCTCTTCGTTGAAAGCATGAATGCGAATATTTTTCTGATATTTAAAAGTTTGTAATAACCAGCGCAGACGATCCGGCACCGTGGGCTGCTGCGACATGGCGCTGTCTTCAAACAACGCGCGGTCGCGGGTATCGTCAAAACCCATAATGATATGCAGCTCGTCAACCTGGCTACAGGCGCGCTGGATAAGGTAGATATGTCCGGTATGCAGCGGGTAGAACTTACCGAATACGACACCAATGGTTTTCTTCTGTCGGGGAAATTCAAGCCCCAAAAAACGGTGCAACGCCTCCAGCTTTTGCGCGCTGGGGCTTTTAATTTTGGCATTCAGTAACTGGCTTAAATACCCTTTGGTCATACCGCTGGCATCAGCTACCTGCTGTAGCGTGCAGCCCTGTTGCTTGATGGCAGTTTTCAGGTAATCAAATGACGACATATCTCCCTCCGTATCTCTCATTATAAGTCGTCGAACACGCTAAGCGCGTCGGAGAGTTTTTTAACGCCAAAAATCTGCATCCCTTCCGGCGCTTTTTTCGGTACGTTAGCCGCCGGAACAATCGCCCGGCGAAAACCGTGTTTCGCCGCTTCTGAAATTCGTTCCTGACCGCTGGGCACCGGGCGGATCTCCCCTGCCAGCCCGACTTCACCAAACACCACCAGATCCTGTGGCAGCGGTCTGTCACGCAGGCTGGAAACCATCGCCAGCAGTAAAGCTAAATCGGCACTGGTTTCGGTTACCTTCACGCCGCCGACCACGTTCACAAATACATCCTGATCGGCCATTTGCAGACCACCGTGACGGTGCAAGACAGCCAGCAGGATTGCCAGACGGTTTTGTTCCAGCCCCACTGCCACGCGGCGCGGATTCGCCATCATCGAGTGATCGACCAGCGCCTGAATCTCCACCAGCAACGGACGCGTTCCTTCCCACACCACCATCACGGAGCTGCCGGAGGTCACTTCATCTCCGCGACTTAAGAAAATTGCCGAAGGGTTGCTGACTTCACGCAGCCCCTGTTCGGTCATCGCGAAGACGCCCAGCTCATTCACCGCGCCGAAGCGGTTTTTATGGCTGCGCAAGGTGCGAAAACGGGAGTCGGCATCACCATCCAGAAGCACCGAACAGTCGATACAGTGTTCCAGCACTTTAGGGCCAGCCAGCGAGCCATCTTTGGTTACGTGCCCAACCATGACAATCGCCACACTGCGCGTTTTGGCGAAGCGCGTCAGATAAGCCGCCGTTTCACGCACCTGCGCCACGCTGCCAGGCGATGACTGTACATCCGCCATATGCATCACCTGGATCGAGTCAATTACCATCAGCTTCGGTTGCTCTTCTTCGGCAATCAGGCAGATCTGCTCGATGCTGGTTTCCGACAACATATTGAGATTGTCAGTCGGCAGGCCAAGGCGATGAGCGCGCATTGCCACCTGTTGCAGCGACTCTTCGCCGGTGACATACAGCGTTTTCATCTGCTGGGCCAGTTTGCACAGCGTTTGCAGCAACAGCGTGGATTTCCCCGCACCAGGGTTACCGCCAATCAGAATGGCACTTCCTGGCACCACGCCGCCGCCTAGTACGCGGTCGAACTCTTTAAATCCGGTGGAAAAACGCGGCAGCTCTTCAAGGCTGATATCGGAGAGTTTCTGGACTTTTGCCACCCCGGCGCTACCGGCATAGCCGCTGAGACGCTCGTTACGCGCCACCGTTGGCGACGCAGCAAGACGCACCTCGGTGATGGTGTTCCAGGCATGACAGGCACTGCACTGCCCCTGCCAGCGCGGATAATCGGCCCCGCATTCATTACAAACAAAGGCGCGTTTTGGAGCTTTTGCCACGGTGTACCTCGTTAATGCTGTGCCGCCCGCAGGATGGCGGGCGAGCAATTACTTCTGATTCAGGCTGCCTGAGAGGATGCAGAATACCCCCATCAGGTCAGCGTGACGGATGGTGACTTCCGCCTTTTCATTCACTTTTGGCTTGGCATGGTAGGCAATCCCCAGCCCTGCCGCTTTGATCATCGGCAGGTCATTGGCTCCATCGCCAATCGCCACGGTCTGCGCCAGCGGGATTTCATACTCCTGCGCGAGGCGAGTCAGAGTTTTCGCTTTGTACTGCGCGTCTACGATGTCGCCGATCACATTGCCGGTAAATTTACCGTCCATGATCTCCAGTTCATTGGCTACCACGGCGGTCAGGCGCAACTTGTCGCGCAGATATTCAGCAAAGAAAGTAAAGCCGCCGGAGGCAATCGCCACTTTCCAGCCCAGCGTTTCCAGCTTGAGCACCAGTTGCGTTAAGCCTGGCATCAGCGGCAGATTTTCACGCACCTGTTGCAGAATATTGGCGTCAGCGCCTTTCAGCGTCGCCACGCGGCTGCGCAGGCTGGCGGTAAAATCGAGTTCGCCGCGCATCGCCCGTTCGGTTACTTCCGCCACCATCTCGCCCGTTCCGGCCAGTTTGGCAATTTCATCAATACATTCAATCTGGATGGCGGTGGAATCCATGTCCATCACCAGCAAACCCGGCGTGCGCAGGTGCGGGATTTTCCCCAGCGGGGCGACATCCAGTTGCGCTTCATGGGCCAGGCGCGTAGCCCGTGCGGTGAGTGAACCTGCCAGACGAATCACCTGATAATCTTCCACGCACCAGGCGGCAACAATCACCATCGCCGCACCCAGTTTGCTCTGGTATTGGGTCAGACGCTGTTTATCCAGCCCACGACCATACAGCAGCCAGCCGCTACGACCTGCGTGGTAATCCAGTGGCATCACTTCATCACCACTTAATGAAAGAGGCAGACCAGGCCATAAAGAGACATCTTCAGGCAGGTCGCACCAGGTAATATTAGGCATTAAGGCTCCTGTAAAATCGTTCGAAGCAGGGAAAATAACGCATGAGGCTACCTTGTATCCATTGCTTCTGGCAACATTAAGTCTCAAATTTTCAAAGGGTGGAAGATGGCTCGCACAAAACTGAAATTCCGGCTGCATCGGGCAGTGATTGTCCTGTTCTGTCTTGCCTTGTTAGTGGCACTGATGCAGGGGGCGTCATGGTTTAGTCAAAACCACCAGCGACAGCGTAATCCACAGCTGGAAGAACTGGCCCGCACCCTGGCGCGTCAGGTGACGCTGAACGTTGCACCGCTGATGCGTACCGACTCACCAGATGAAAAACGCATTCAGGCGATCCTCGATCAGTTAACGGATGAAAGCCGCATCCTCGACGCGGGTGTGTATGACGAACAAGGCGATCTTATCGCCCGTTCAGGCGAAAGCGTCGAAGTGCGCGACCGGCTGGCGCTCGACGGTAAAAAAGCAGGCGGCTATTTTAACCAGCAGATTGTCGAGCCAATTGCGGGTAAAAACGGACCGCTCGGCTATCTGCGCCTGACACTCGACACCCATACGCTCGCCACCGAAGCCCAACAGGTGGATAACACCACTAACATTTTACGCCTGATGTTGCTGCTCTCACTGGCAATCGGCGTAGTGCTGACCCGCACGCTGCTACAGGGTAAACGCACCCGCTGGCAGCAATCGCCCTTCCTGTTAACCGCCAGCAAACCGGTGCCGGAAGAGGAAGAAAGCGAGAAAAAAGAGTGACCCATTACTACAAGAAAGGAAATCGTTATGTCCACATTACGCCTGCTCATCTCTGACTCTTACGACCCGTGGTTTAACCTGGCGGTGGAAGAGTGTATTTTTCGCCAAATGCCCGCCACGCAGCGCGTTCTGTTTCTCTGGCGCAATGCCGACACGGTAGTGATTGGTCGCGCGCAGAACCCGTGGAAAGAGTGTAATACCCGGCGGATGGAAGAAGATAACGTCCGCCTGGCGCGGCGCAGTAGCGGTGGCGGCGCGGTGTTCCACGATCTCGGCAATACCTGCTTTACCTTTATGGCTGGCAAGCCGGAGTACGATAAAACCATCTCTACGTCGATTGTGCTCAATGCGCTGAACGCGCTCGGCGTCAGCGCCGAAGCGTCCGGACGTAACGATCTGGTGGTGAAAACAGTCGAAGGCGACCGCAAAGTCTCAGGCTCGGCCTATCGCGAAACCAAAGATCGTGGCTTCCACCACGGCACTTTGCTGCTCAATGCAGACCTTAGCCGCCTGGCAAACTATCTCAATCCGGATAAAAAGAAACTGGCGGCGAAAGGCATTACCTCAGTGCGTTCCCGCGTGACCAACCTCACCGAGCTGCTGCCGGGGATCACCCATGAGCAGGTTTGCGAGGCCATAACCAAGGCCTTTTTCGCCCATTATGGCGAGCGTGTAGAAGCGGAAATCATCTCCCCGGACAAAACGCCAGACTTGCCAAACTTCGCCGAAACCTTTGCCCGTCAGAGTAGCTGGGAATGGAACTTCGGTCAGGCTCCGGCATTCTCGCATCTGCTGGATGAACGCTTTAGCTGGGGCGGCGTGGAACTGCATTTCGACGTTGAAAAAGGCCATATCACCCGCGCCCAGGTGTTTACCGACAGCCTCAACCCCGCGCCGCTGGAAGCCCTCGCCGGGCGACTGCAAGGCTGCCTGTACCGCGCGGATATGCTGCAACAAGAGTGCGAAGCGCTGTTGGTTGACTTCCCGGACCAGGAAAAAGAGCTACGGGAGTTGTCGACGTGGATAGCGGGGGCGGTAAGGTAACTCGCTGATTAAAATACCAAAGGAAGGGAATATGATCGATCTGGAAAACCAGGAGCGGGAGATTATCAATTTAATGTTAAGCCAGCGTATTTCCTGGCTAGCCGCCGTGCGTATCAGGCATAAATTATCGCTTGCTGAAGTAAGTAAAATGTTAGGTATCTCGATTAATTCTCTAAAATAGATCGAAAAGACGGAACGGTTTAGCTCAAACATCAAAAGCAAAATGGCAGAAATTTATGGTTGTCCACCAGAGTTGCTGATATGCCCTTCCTGGATGACGGCTGAACATAAATGAATAGATTCGTGAATAGATACTTGAATAGATTTTATTTTCTATCCATATGAAAAATAATAGTAAATCTATAAATCAGTTGCTATTGATGAATAGATACTAAAAAGCCGGAGCAGTCTCCCACTCCGGCTTCACACGACAATCGCCTTTCAGCGAAACACAATTACTCTTTATCGCCCAGCAGAACGGATTCCAGTGCGATTTTGATCATGTCGTTGAAGGTGGTCTGACGCTCAGCGGCAGTGGTCTGCTCGTGAGTGCGGATGTGGTCAGACACGGTACAGATGGTCAGGGCTTTCGCGCCAAATTCTGCAGCGACGCCGTAGATACCAGCCGCTTCCATTTCCACGCCGAGGATGCCGTATTTTTCCATCACGTCGAACATTTCGCCGTCCGGAGAGTAGAACAGGTCAGCGGAGAACAGGTTACCAACGCGAGCATCAATGCCCAGTGCTTTAGCCGCGTCTACCGCGTTACGCACCATGTCAAAGTCAGCGATAGCGGCAAAGTCATGATCTTTAAAACGGATGCGGTTAACTTTGGAATCGGTGCAGGCACCCATACCGATAACGACGTCGCGCAGTTTTACGTGCGGCAGAACTGCGCCACAGGAACCCACGCGGATAATTTTCTTCACGCCGAAATCGGTGATCAGTTCTTTGGTGTAGATGGAGCAGGACGGGATACCCATACCGTGACCCATTACGGAAATTTTGCGGCCTTTGTAAGTACCGGTGAAGCCCAGCATACCGCGAACGTTGTTCACTTCACGGGCATCTTCAAGGAAAGTTTCAGCAATATACTTCGCACGCAGCGGGTCGCCTGGCATCAAAACTACGTCAGCGAAATCGCCCATTTCTGCATTAATGTGTGGGGTAGCCATTGTTTTATCCTTATCAACATGTTTTCACCCTCTCCCTGAGGGAGAGGGCCGGGGTGAGGGCATCAAGCCGCACCCATTATCAGAACATGGCTTTGCCATATTCCATATCAGAAGTACCAAAATATTTTGCCAGAGTCTGGCCGATATCCGCGAAGGTTTCACGGTGACCCAGTGAGCCCGGTTTTACTTTCGGGCCGTAAACCAGTACCGGAATGTGTTCACGCGTGTGGTCAGTACCGGTCCAGGTCGGATCACAACCGTGGTCAGCAGTGAGGATCAGGATGTCGTCATCGCGCAGCAGAGACATCAGCTCCGGCAGACGGCGGTCGAACAGCTCCAGACCCGCAGCATAACCGGCGACGTCGCGACGGTGGCCCCAGGAAGAGTCGAAGTCAACGAAGTTGGTGAAGACGATGGTGTTATCACCCGCTTCTTTCATCTCTTTGATGGTGGCGTCAAACAGCGCGTCCAGGCCAGTTGCTTTCACTTTCTTGGTGATACCGCAGTTGGCGTAGATGTCTGCAATTTTACCGACAGAAACCACCTGACCGTGTTTTTCATCAACCAGTTTCTGCAGCACGGTCGGTGCTGGCGGCTCAACAGCCAGGTCGTGACGGTTACCGGTACGCTGGAAGTTACCTGCTTTGTCACCGATAAACGGACGAGCGATAACACGACCGATGTTGTAGCCGCCGTTGGTCAGCTCTTCACGGGCGATTTCGCACAGTTCGTAGAGTTTATCCAGGCCAAAGGTTTCTTCGTGGCAGGCAATCTGGAACACAGAGTCAGCGGAGGTATAGAAAATCGGCTTGCCGGTTTTCATGTGCTCTTCGCCCAGCTGATCCAGAATGACCGTACCGGAAGAGTGGCAGTTACCGAGGTAACCCGGCAGATTAGCGCGTTCAACCAGTTTATCCAGCAGCTCTTGCGGGAAGCTGTTTTCGTGATCGGAGAAATATCCCCACTCAAACAGAACCGGGACACCGGCGATTTCCCAGTGACCAGACGGGGTATCTTTACCGGATGACATTTCGTGCGCCCATGCGTACGCGCCGATAACTTCAGCGTTGCCGTCCATTCCCGCCGGAATGAAACCGGTAGAACCTTCGTGTGCTTTCGCCAGCCCCAGACGGGTCAGATTTGGCAGATTGAGCGGACCTTTACGACCGTTATCAGCTTCGCCTTTGGCACAAGCTTCTGCGATATGACCCAGGGTGTCAGCCCCGACGTCACCAAAGCGTTCTGCATCTTCTGTAGCGCCGATGCCGAATGAGTCCAGCACCATAATAAATGCACGTTTCATATGTTCTCCGTACTCAGTGCTTCAAATTTAAATGATCAGATCAGTATACCGTTATTCGCTGATACGGCGATAGACAGTTGGTGTGCTTTCCGGTGCTTTATCGGCAAGTTTAATTGCCGCTTTCACCGCTTTCGCCGCTTCCTGCCAGCTGTTTTCGTCTTTCGCGTGGATAACCGCCAGCGGACGCTGACCGTCTACCTGGTCGCCCAGACGTGCCATATCAGTAAAGCCGACGCTGTAATCGATGGTGTCAGATGCCTGACGGCGTCCGCCGCCCATTGCAACCACTGCCATCCCCAGCGCGCGGGTATCCATTTCACTGACAAAACCTTCGGTATCAGCATAGACTGCTTTCGTCAGCATCGCTGTCGGCAGATACTTCGCGTAGTTCTCAACGAAGTCGGTTGGGCCTTTTTGTGCCGCTACCATACGACCAAAGACTTCTGCCGCTTTACCGTTGTCCAGCACCGCCTGCAATTTCGCGCGCGCTTCGGCGTCATCTTTCGCCAGTTTGCCGGAGATCAGCATCTCCACGCACAGCGCCATCGTGACATCAAACAGACGCGGGTTACGATATTCACCCGTCAGGAACTGCACCGCTTCACGAACTTCAACCGCGTTACCTGCACTGGAGGCCAGTACCTGATTCATATCGGTGAGCAGCGCGGTGGTGCGCACGCCAGCGCCGTTAGCCACGCCAACAATCGCTTCGGCAAGGGCTTCAGAGAGTTCGTAGGTCGGCATAAACGCGCCGCTACCCACTTTCACGTCCATCACCAGCGCGTCCAGACCTTCCGCCAGTTTCTTCGCCAGGATCGAGGCAGTGATCAGCGGGATGGAGTCCACGGTTGCGGTAATATCACGGGTCGCGTAGAAACGTTTATCCGCCGGAGCCAGTGAGCTGGTCTGACCGATAATCGCCACGCCGACGTCTTTAATAATTTCGCGGAAACGGTTGTCATCCGGGAAAATGTCGAAGCCAGGGATGGATTCCAGTTTGTCGAGCGTACCGCCAGTATGACCGAGGCCGCGACCGGAGATCATCGGAATATAGCCGCCGCAGGCTGCGACCATCGGCCCCAACATCAGCGAAGTCACATCGCCGACGCCGCCGGTGGAGTGTTTATCAACAATCGGGCCATTCAGATGCAGGCTTTTCCAGTCGAGAACGGTTCCTGAATCTCGCATCGCCATGGTCAGCGAGACACGCTCAGGCATTGTCATATCGTGGAAGAAAATGGTCATCGCGAGGGCGGCAATCTGCCCTTCGGAGATAGTGTTGTCGCGAATGCCGTTGATAAAGAAACGAATTTCTTCATCGCTCAGCGCATGACCATCACGTTTTTTACGAATAATTTCTTGTGCGAGAAACAAGGTAACCTCCCGAGGAAAAGAGTATGAGGCGGCTTTTGCCGGATGCGTCTACGCCTTATCCGGCCTACGGGTAGATACGTCTCGTAGGCCTGATAAGCGCAGCGCATCAGGCGTAAAGCATCTTACTTAGTAGCTGCTGGCGCTCTTACCGTCACCGTGGCCCAGCGCTTTCAGCAGGCTTGCCAGCAGGCTGGAAGCACCAAAGCGGTAGTGACGCGCATCAGCCCAGTCAGCACCGAAAAGTTCATCTGCGATGGCGAGATATTTCTGCGCATCTTCCGCAGTACGCACGCCGCCCGCCGGTTTGAAACCAACGGTTTTTTCTACGCCCATATCACGGATCACTTCCATCATGATGCGCGCGCTTTCCGGCGTCGCGTTCACAGCCACTTTACCGGTAGAGGTTTTGATGAAGTCCGCACCCGCTTTGATGGAGATTTCAGACGCTTTACGGATCAGCGCTTCGTCTTTCAGTTCGCCGGTTTCGATGATCACTTTCAGCAGTACATTCGCTGCCGCGCAAGCCTCTTTACAGGCTTTCACAAGGTCAAAACCAACCTGCTCGTTGCCCGCCATCAGCGCGCGGTACGGGAACACCACGTCAACTTCATCGGCACCGTAGGCGATTGCCGCACGGGTTTCTGCCAGCGCGATTTCGATGTCGTCGTTACCATGTGGGAAGTTGGTTACCGTAGCGATACGGATTTCCGGGGTGCCCTGCTCTTTCAGTGTTTTGCGAGCAATCGGGATAAAGCGAGGATAGATACAGATAGCGGCGGTATTGCCGACCGGGGTTTTGGCCTGATGACACAGAGCAATTACTTTCTCGTCGGTGTCGTCGTCATTCAGGGTGGTCAGGTCCATCAATTTCAGTGCACGCAGGCTGCTTGCTTTCAGATCAGTCATTTCATTCTCCTGGCTTGTCGCCAATAAAATTCACCTTGCGAGTTTGTTAGTATTCTAACATCTACTCCGCAACACACTTCGATATACATCACAATTAAGGAAATCTACTTACAAGTTTGCATCACTGTAATGCGATCTGGTTCAAATAATTCACTTTCAAATGAATGCGTCAGTGGTAGCAAACGCATCAGGATCAAAGTGAACATCACGAAACTTCTTACAATGGCGCATCACCTTCGGCATAAAAGGAAAAGAAGATGCCCACTTCTGATGAAAATGCACTGCAACAACGTTGCCAGCAAATTGTCACCAGCCCAGTGCTTAGCCCGGAGCAGAAGCGCCATTTTCTGGCACTTGAAGCAGAAAACAATCTGCCTTATCCGCAGCTGCCTGCCGAAGCCCGCCGTGCGCTGGATGAGGGTGTAATCTGCGATATGTTTGAAGGTCATGCGCCGTACAAACCGCGCTATGTCTTACCCGATTACGCCCGTTTTCTGGCGAACGGTTCCGAATGGCTGGAGCTGGAAGGCGCGAAAGATCTTGATGACGCACTCTCTCTGCTGACCATTCTTTACCACCACGTACCGTCGGTCACATCGATGCCGGTCTACCTGGGGCAACTGGATGCGTTGTTGCAACCGTATGTTAGAATTCTAACACAAGACGAGATCGATATTCGAATAAAACGTTTCTGGCGTTACCTCGACAGAACCCTGCCAGACGCCTTTATGCACGCCAATATCGGCCCGTCTGATTCGCCCATTACCCGTGCAATCTTACGTGCAGACGCAGAGTTGAAGCAGGTTTCACCGAACCTGACCTTTATCTACGATCCTGAAATCACCCCTGATGACCTACTGCTGGAAGTGGCGAAGAACATCTGTGAATGTAGCAAACCGCACATCGCCAACGGTCCGGTGCATGATAAAATTTTCACAAAAGGGGGCTACGGGATTGTGAGCTGTTACAACTCACTGCCGCTGGCGGGTGGTGGCAGCACGCTGGTACGCCTTAACCTGAAAGCCATTGCCGAGCGCAGCGAATCGCTGGATGACTTCTTTACGCGCACTCTACCGCACTACTGCCAGCAGCAGATCGCCATCATCGATGCGCGGTGTGAATTCCTCTATCAACAATCACACTTCTTTGAGAATAGCTTCCTGGTGAAAGAAGGGCTGATTAACCCTGAACGTTTTGTGCCAATGTTTGGCATGTATGGGCTGGCGGAAGCGGTTAACTTGCTGTGTGAGAAAGAAGGGATTGCCGCGCGCTACGGTAAAGAAGCCGCCGCAAATGAAGTGGGTTATCGCATCAGCGCGCAACTGGCGGAGTTTGTCGCCAATACCCCCGTGAAATATGGCTGGCAAAAACGCGCCATGTTACACGCACAGTCGGGGATCAGTTCCGATATCGGCACCACGCCGGGCGCGCGTTTACCCTATGGCGATGAGCCAGATCCGATCACCCATCTGCAAACTGTCGCCCCGCATCATGCTTATTATTATTCCGGCATCAGCGACATTCTGACGCTCGACGAAACCATCAAACGTAATCCGCAGGCGCTGGTACAGCTTTGCCTCGGTGCCTTTAAAGCCGGAATGCGTGAATTTACCGCCAATGTCAGCGGTAACGATCTGGTTCGCGTTACCGGTTATATGGTGCGTTTGTCGGATTTAGAAAAATATCGCGCCGAAGGTTCACGCACCAACACCACCTGGCTAGGCGAAGAAGCCGCACGCAACACTCGTATTCTGGAACGCCAGCCGCGCGTGATAAGCCATGAACAGCAGATGCGCTTTAGTCAGTAAGATTATCCCCTTCTCCTGCGTTGACGGGCCAGGCAGTCGTCTGGCTCTGTTTTTGCAGGGCTGCAATCTGCGCTGCAAAAACTGTCACAATCCGTGGACGATGGGGCGCTGTAATCATTGCGGAGAGTGCGTGCCACAGTGTCCGCATCAGGCGTTGCAGATTGTTGACGGCAAAGTGGTGTGGAACGCTGCGGTCTGCGAGCAGTGTGATACCTGCCTGAAGAGGTGTCCGCAACATGCCACGCCGATGGCGCAATCCATGAGCGTGGACGAAGTGCTTAGCCATGTCCGCAAAGCGGTGCTGTTTATTGAAGGGATAACGGTAAGCGGCGGCGAAGCCACGACCCAACTGCCGTTTGTAGTGGCGCTGTTTACTGCTATCAAAAACGATCCGCAACTGCGCCATCTCACCTGTCTGGTGGACAGTAACGGCATGTTGAGCGAAACCGGCTGGGAAAAATTACTCCCGGTGTGTGACGGCGCAATGCTCGATCTCAAAGCATGGGGTAGCGAATGTCATCAACAATTAACCGGACGCGATAATCAGCAGATTAAGCGCAGCATCTGTTTGCTGGCAGAGCGCGGCAAGCTGGCGGAACTGCGTTTGCTGGTAATCCCTGGCCAGGTGGATTATTTGCAACACATCGAAGAACTGGCGGCGTTTATCAAGAGACTTGGCGATGTTCCGGTACGCCTGAACGCGTTTCATGCCCACGGCGTGTATGGCGAGGCGCAAAGCTGGGCGAGCGCCACGCCGGAAGACGTTGAGCCGTTGGCTGATGCATTAAAGGTGCGCGGGGTGGGCCGGTTGATATTTCCGGCGCTGTATTTGTGACATGCCGGATGCGGCCTACGGTTCGGCACAGACTTGTAGGCATGATAAGACGCGTCCAGCGTCGCATCAGGCATTGTGCGCCAACTGCCGGATGCGGCGTGAACGCCTTATCCGGCCTACGGTTCGGCACAAACCTGTAGGCCTGATAAGACGCGACAAGCGTCGCATCAGGCATTATGCGCCGACTGCCGGATGCGGCGTGAACGCCTTATCCGGCCTACGGTTCGGCACAGACTTGTAGGCATGATAAGACGCGACAAGCGTCGCATCAGGCATTGTGCGCCAACTGCCGGATGCGGCGTAAACGCCTTATCCGGCCTACGGTTCGGCACAGACTTGTAGGCATGATAAGACGCGTCAAGCGTCGCATCAGGCATTGTGCGCCAACTGCCGGATGCGGCGTGAACGCCTTATCCGGCCTACGGTTCGGCACAAACCTGTAGGCATGATAAGACGCGACAAGCGTCGCATCAGGCATTATGCGCCGACTGCCGGATGCTGCCTACGAAGGGTAAACTACCCACTAACGCTAAACAACGCATACGTATTATTAAGCAACACTTCGGCAATCTCATCTTCTGGTTCCGGGCGCAACTCGCAAAGCACGTCAAACACCCGCACAGCCTGTTCCGGTCGGTTAGGCTGCCCCTGAAAGCCGTTGAGCGGCATATCCGGCGCGTCGGTTTCCAGCAACAACGATGCCAGCGGTAATTTTGCGATGACATCGCGGGTTTTACTGGCGCGTGGATAGGTGATAGTACCGCCTACGCCGATTTTGTAGCCCAGCTGTACAAACCGCTCGGCCTGTTGCAGGCTGCCGGAAAAACCGTGAACCACGCCAGTGCACGGTAAATCGTGACGTTTAAGATGCATCGCCAGTTTGTCGTGTGTACGCCGGGAATGAAGGATCACCGGCAGATCGTAGCGTTTCGCCAGTTTCAGTTGTTCGTCGAGTAACCACTGCTGCCTCTCAAATTGCGGATCGTCGCCGAAGAGATCCAGACCGATCTCCCCCACCGCCACCACCTTCGCCGGACGCCTTTCCAGCGCCTGCTGTAGCTGATCAAGAGACACATCGCTATGTTTTTCCAACATCCCCGGATGCAACCCCAATGCGGCATACAGCGGTTGATATTTTTCCGCTAACGCCTGCACGCGGGCAAAATTTTCCGCCTCTGTCGCCGGAACAATGATCTTGCCTACGCCCGCTTGTGCCGCGCGTTGCAGGCTGGCCTCTTCATCGCCACTAAACGGCGGGAAATCAAAATGGCAGTGGGTATCGATAAAACGGCAAATCAAGCCAGATCCTCATTGTTAAATGTCGGGTCGTTCGCCTGCGGAGCATCGCTCACTTCGGCAACCAGCGTATCGTTGGCGACTGGCGCAGGCGGAATAACGATCGATTCCGGCGTCACCACTGGCACCAGATGGCGGGTAAGCGGCGCTTTTTCAGTTAATAGCTTGCCAACCGTGGCGAGGAAATAACGACCGCATAAACGCCCAAGTTTATAGTCTTCACGCAGCGCCGGAATCCGACTGCCAAGCGCGATACTATGTAATGGTTTCGGTGGATAAATTTCGAATATCCGCAGCTTGCCCGGTGGTTTCTCAATAAATTGCTGAATGTCACGATAGCTGGTTTCATGATGCTGCACCAGATTGACCAGCGGCTGCAGGCTACTGTCACCCAGCCAGCGTTCCATGCGTTTGAACCACTGCGGCGTGTAGTACATTTGTGACGGCACAGTGCGGATGACGACCAACGTTTTAGCGCCCTGCCTTGCCGCCTCTTTAACCGGAATCGCATCACTGATCCCGCCATCCAGGTAGTTAATGCCTTCCAGCGACACTCCGCTACGATAAAAGCCAGGTATCGCACTGGAGGCGCGAATCACATCCAGCCAGTTTTGTTTGGTTGGTAAAAAGTAATTAGGCGCGTAGTCATCCTGACGACAGGCGCACATATAAAACGATTTGCCGCTGTCAAACAACCGCGCGGCGGTATCCATTTGCAACGGCATCTGGCTTGCGGTGGCCTCCACCAGCCAGTCGAGATCGATAAGATTTCCTCCACGGACAAAGCGCAATGGATCGAAAAATTCGCGTTTTGTGGTATAGCGCATGATGACTTTGCGCGCGTAACCGGGCTGATTGCAGATAAACGCCGAGAGGTTCTGCGCCCCGGCAGATGTGCCGAGATAAAGATCGAAAGGATTAAACTGCGCGCGCATAAACTCATCCAGCACGCCAGCCGTGAAAATTCCACGCTGTCCGCCGCCTTCGCACACCAGAGCTATTCGTCCAGGCTGGAACGGCCTTAGCGACAACGGCGCAATATTACCAAGCGTTACAGGTATTCGCTGCCCCACCTCTGCCTTCCTGTTTTTGTTGTGAAAGAATGACAAAGTAACGCAATTTATTATTCGCTAAAACCGCAAAAGCCAGTCCGCTGGACTGGCTTTGGATAAAATTTTCTTAATGGTCTGAAATCTAGGGTCGTTTTCGGCCCATGAACAAACTCACCAGGAACAGAATAATCCCGACGACAAAGACAATTTTAGCTGCGCCTGCAGCGGTACCGGCCAGACCACCAAACCCAAGTGCGGCGGCGATTAACGCGATAACCAGAAATATGATGCCCCAACGAAACATAAGCGTCTCCTTTACCATAGTTAATGTCACCGCTTGATATGAGCGTGAAAATCACTCAATGCGATATTTTTAGTGTGGTGCACATCGCGCCTCCCGACAAAGTTCGGGAGGACGAATTACGACGAATTACTTAGTTTTCAGATCATTTTTAACGCTTTTCACACCATCTACCGCTTTGGCGATACTTTCAGCACGGTCGCTCTGTGCCTGGGAATCGACGGTACCGGAGAGCTGAACCACGCCGTCGGTGGTTTCAACTTTCACATGACGGGAAGGGACGATATCGTCCGCCAGCAGTTTGGCTTTGATTTCACTGGTGGTGGCGGTGTCACCCGCGTAGCCCTTCACAGAGCCTTCTTTAGCGTCGCGAACGTGCAGTTTGTCGCTGACAGAGGTCACCCCTTCAACGCCTTTCGCCACTTTCACTGCCTCTTCGGCCTGAGCCTGGCTTTCAACGAAACCGCTCAGGGTCACGACTTTTTGATCGGTTTTGACAGAGATATCGGTGCTCTTGATGTTGTCATGATCCACCAGCGCCGCCTTCACTTTCGCGGTGATGGCGCTGTCATCCATGAAATTACCGACTTTATTCATAGAGCTATCGACTTTTTGCCCTGCGCTTTCATTGGTAGTCTGTGCGTTGTTTTCCGCGTAGGCAGAGCCGGTCGCGACGGCAGAGGTCAACATTACAGCCAGCAGAGTTTTCGAAATCTTCAGTCTTGTCATAGTCATCGATTTATTCCTGTATGTTTGCTCGTAATTTGAGCCTGGCAACACGAGGTTGCATTGCTGAATAGGGAGAGACTTCACCCTCTACAGAAGTCAATGGTCGCCATCACAAAAGCGATGGGTGATGAATAACGACCATTACAGCCTCTGAATCAGTTATTAATATCGGTAGAATGACAATCGACGGCTTTAGATACTGATATCTACGCATTGAACGGTATTTAACGCCGTCAGAAATGTCATTACTTTGTTAAATATAGATCACAATTTTGAAACCGCTCGGGATATCAGCGAAAACATAAGCAAAAGTGAATGTTTTAAGAACATTCCGTAAGCGGCTAATAAGGAAGGGAAATTGACAGGGCGCAGCGGCTACCGCGCCCTGGAGGCAAGAATTAATGCTCGCGGGTCTGGTGGAACTGAACGTCCGGATAACGTTCCTGCGCCAGGCGCAGGTTGACCATGCTGGTAGCGATGTAAGCGAGGTTATCGCCGCCATCAAGCGCCAGTTGGCTTTCGTTCTTACGCTTGAACTCTTCGAATTTCTTCGCGTCCGCACATTCTACCCAGCGGGCAGTGGCAACGTTGACTGATTCATATACTGCTTCAACGTTGTATTCGCTCTTCAGGCGCGATACCACCACATCAAACTGCAGCACACCAACAGCACCAACGATCAAATCGTTGTTGGAGATCGGACGGAACACCTGCACCGCGCCCTCTTCGGAAAGCTGTACCAGCCCTTTGAGCAGCTGTTTTTGCTTCAGCGGATCTTTCAGGCGGATACGACGGAACAGTTCTGGTGCGAAGTTCGGAATACCGGTGAACTTCATCATCTCACCCTGGGTAAAGGTGTCGCCGATCTGAATAGTGCCGTGGTTGTGCAGGCCGAGGATATCGCCCGGATACGCTTCTTCAACGTGCGAACGGTCGCCCGCCATAAAGGTCAGCGCGTCGGAGATAACCACATCTTTCGCAGTACGCACCTGGCGCAGCTTCATGCCTTTTTCATATTTACCGGATACTACGCGCATAAACGCCACGCGGTCGCGGTGTTTCGGGTCCATGTTGGCCTGAATTTTAAATACGAAGCCGGTAAATTTGTCTTCGCTCGCCTCTACGGTACGGGTATCAGTCTGACGCGGCATCGGCGCAGGGGCCCACTCCACCAGGCCATCCAGCATATGATCAACGCCGAAGTTACCCAGCGCAGTACCGAAGAATACCGGAGTGATTTCGCCCGCAAGGAACAATTCTTTGTCGAACTCGTTAGACGCGCCTTTCACCAGTTCCAGTTCGTCACGTAGCTGCTGTGCCAGATCTTCACCAACCGCAGCGTCGAGATCCGGGTTATTCAGCCCTTTAACAATACGGACTTCCTGAATCGTGTGGCCTTTACCGCTCTGATAGAGATAGGTTTCGTCTTTATAAAGGTGGTAAACGCCTTTAAACAGCTTGCCGCAGCCAATCGGCCAGGTGATCGGTGCGCAGCCGATTTTCAGCTCGTTCTCAACTTCATCGAGCAGTTCCATCGGGTCGCGGATATCACGATCAAGTTTGTTCATAAAGGTGAGGATCGGCGTGTCGCGCAGACGGGTAACTTCCATCAGCTTACGGGTACGATCTTCAACACCTTTTGCAGCGTCGATAACCATCAGGCAGCAGTCCACCGCTGTCAGGGTACGATAGGTATCTTCCGAGAAGTCTTCGTGCCCCGGGGTGTCTAGCAGGTTAACCAGGCAATCGTGATACGGAAACTGCATCACAGACGTAGTAATGGAGATCCCACGCTGCTTTTCCATCTCCATCCAGTCCGACTTAGCGTGCTGGTTGGAACCACGGCCTTTTACTGTACCAGCGGTCTGAATGGCCTGTCCGAACAGCAGCACCTTCTCGGTGATGGTAGTTTTACCGGCGTCCGGGTGAGAAATAATGGCAAAAGTGCGGCGCTTCGCCACCTCTTGCAAATAAGGAGACAACGTCATAATTCTTTCTTCTTGAGTAAGCGGCATCGCGCCGCGCTTGTTGAAAACGAAAAATTGCGGCTATTTTACCCATCAACGGGGGGGAGGCAATCAGTGTTTACACAGGAGCTGCTCCAGTTCGTGCAACGAAGAAACGGTCCAGGTGGGCGCGATGCCTTCTGGTTGCTCGCGATGGTGCGCATTCAGCCAGCAGGTCGCAAGCCCGGCGTTGATGCCACCGAGAATATCGGACTCGGCAGTGTCGCCAACCATCAGCACGCGTGAACGGTCAGGATTGCCCGCCTGTTCCAGCGCATAATCGAAAATTTTCTTATTCGGTTTAGCAACGCCAACTTCTTCGGAAATCACCAGCAAATCGAAGTAATCACGCAGGCCCGTCCGTTCCAGACGCACTTGCTGCAAGGCGCTAAAACCGTTGGTGATGATGCCGATTTTAGCGTTGCCACGAATGGCGTTAAGCAGAGAAACCGCGCCCGGCAGCGGCGTGCAGATTTCCGCCATCGCATTAATAAAGGCATCGTTAAGCAAGCCTGCTTCAACTTTCAGCCGTTCGGCCCAGCTCTCAAAACGCCCGTGCTGAAGCTGTAATGAAGTGATCGCGCCGTTTTGATAATCCACCCACAGTGGCTTGTTAACGGCCTGATAGTCCTGAAAATCTTCAGCGGTAAAGGTGACGCTGTAATCAAGAAACATCCGCTGCAGGCCGGTGAATGAGTCAAAGGTAAACAGCGTTTCATCGGCATCAAAGAAAATCCAGTCCCACTTCATTATTCCACCTTGTCTTACATACTGATTGGCAACGCCATGATGATGGCGTCTTCGCGACCGTCCGTGGTGGGGTAGTAATTGCGGCGAATCGTCGCCTCGTTAAAGCCTAAACTTTCGTACAGGGCAATGGCGGCAGCGTTTGAAGCACGGACTTCCAGCCATAGCGTCGCCACGCCGCGTTTTTCCAGTTCGTCGATCAGATGTTCCAGCAGCGCCCTTCCCAATCCCTGACGCTGATAGTCAGGATCGACCGCAATATTGAACAATGTAGCTTCATCCAGCACCACTTGCGTAATCGCAAACGCCGCCATTTTGCCGTTTTGCGTTAACTGAAAGTTGAGATAACGCTCGCCCTGATTGCTGGCAAAGGTTTTTTCACTCCACGGAAAGGCGTGGGCGCGTTGTTCAATGTGGTAAGCCGCTGGTAAATCAGTCGTTTCGAGGGAAGAAATCGTGTTCATATGTGCAAATCTGTTGCCATAACGCGGCGCGTGCCGTTGGGTTTGCCCGTAATTCGGTGAGCGCCGGTGATGCCACCTGAGCGCCTTCCAGTGATAGCGGTTCGTCAGTACCCAACCGCCAGCTGTTGCAGCGACTGCCTTGCGGCAGCATCGCGATTTTTTCTGGCGTCAGTTGCAGCACCTGGTCGGGGCTGACGGTTAATGCGCGCAGAACATCGCTCACTAAAGGATCGGTCAGGGCGGGAAGATCGTTTGCCACCATCACCAGACGGACGTGTGCCGGGATCGCAATGGCAATCTCCCCCTGCAACGCGCCAGGGCGACGCAGCGACCACTGGGTAATGCCCAGTTGCTGTAACTGCCAGTCTCGTCGGGATGTCATAGCGAATCGCTCCTGTTGTCAGGGGCGCAAATATAGCAAATTCGTCGATACCGCGCCAACATATGGCTATAATCGCCGCCAGTATCAATTGAGGAGCATTCCATGTCTGCATTTACCCCGGCAAGTGAAGTCTTGCTGCGTCACAGTGATGATTTCGAACAAAGCCGTATTCTGTTTGCCGGAGACTTACAGGATGACCTGCCCGCGCGTTTAGATACCGCGGCCAGCCGTGCTCATACCCAGCAATTCCACCACTGGCAGGTATTAAGCCGCCAGATGGGGGATAACGCCCGTTTCAGTCTGGTCGCCACGGCGGATGACGTCGCAGATTGCGATACGCTGATTTACTACTGGCCGAAGAACAAACCGGAAGCCCAGTTCCAGTTGATGAATTTACTTTCTCTGCTGCCAGTGGGGACAGATATTTTTGTCGTTGGCGAGAACCGCAGCGGCGTGCGCAGCGCCGAGCAGATGCTGGCAGATTATGCGCCGTTGAATAAAGTCGACAGCGCTCGTCGCTGTGGCCTCTATTTTGGTCGTCTGGAAAAACAGCCGGTATTTGATGCCGATAAATTCTGGGGCGAATACAGCGTCGATGGCCTGACGGTCAAAACGCTGCCTGGCGTGTTTAGCCGCGACGGTCTGGATGTCGGTAGCCAGTTGCTGCTCTCGACGTTAACCCCGCACACGAAAGGTAAAGTGCTGGATGTCGGCTGTGGCGCGGGTGTGCTTTCAGTTGCCTTTGCGCGCCATTCGCCGAAAATTCGTCTCACCTTGTGCGATGTCTCTGCGCCAGCGGTAGAAGCCAGCCGCGCAACACTTGCGGCCAACGGTGTTGAAGGTGAAGTCTTTGCCAGCAACGTCTTTTCCGAGGTGAAAGGTCGTTTTGATATGATCATCTCCAACCCGCCGTTCCACGATGGGATGCAAACCAGCCTGGATGCGGCGCAAACGCTGATTCGCGGCGCGGTGCGTCATCTTAATAGCGGCGGCGAGCTGCGAATTGTAGCGAACGCCTTCCTGCCTTACCCGGACGTGCTGGATGAGACATTTGGCTTCCATGAAGTGATTGCGCAAACCGGGCGTTTCAAGGTGTATCGCGCCATTATGACCCGCCAGGCGAAGAAAGGTTAATTATCTCGCCGAATACCGTGTCGGATGCGGCGTGAACGCCTTATCCGACCTACAAAACCTGCACGTTAGCCCTTCGTAGGCCAGATAAGACGCGCCCGCGTCGCATCTGGCATCTGCACCCAAATACCGTGTCGGATGCGGCGTGAACGCCTTATCCGACCTACAAAACTACCAAACCTGCACGTTAGTTTCCTGATGGACATTTTTCCAGCAATTACACCTCCGGCGATAATTAACTATTGACGAAAAGCTGAAAACCACTAGAATGCGCCTCCGTGGTAGCAATTCTTTTTAAGAATTGATGGTATGCGAAGGTGGCGGAATTGGTAGACGCGCTAGCTTCAGGTGTTAGTGTCCTTACGGACGTGGGGGTTCAAGTCCCCCCCCTCGCACCAAAAACCACGTTGATATTGCTCGCACTGGGCGAAGGTGGCGGAATTGGTAGACGCGCTAGCTTCAGGTGTTAGTGTTCTTACGGACGTGGGGGTTCAAGTCCCCCCCCTCGCACCAAACGAGGCGATATCAAAAAAAGTAAGATGACTGTGCGAAGGTGGCGGAATTGGTAGACGCGCTAGCTTCAGGTGTTAGTGTCCTTACGGACGTGGGGGTTCAAGTCCCCCCCCTCGCACCAATTATCTTTACTTCCTTTCTTGTTTCTTCCTTGATTTTTCATCCCTGATTCAAATTCATTAGCATCAGCATGATGCCAGCACTAAGCGCCAGGCACGATGGTAGCAAAATGTAATGCCGTAACTGTTTGTGATACAGCATCACCGGCGTCAATATCAATCCCATCAGAATGACAATCCGCCACTGATCCGGCGATAAATCCGCATACATCAGCCCTGCAATCAGCAATCCCGGCAGCAACACTCCCCAGCCACTGCCCAGCGTACGTTGCAACATGGTTTCATCTCTTTCATTGATAATGATAACCGATATCATATGATAATTTTTATCATTTGCAAGCCAGAGAAATCCCTTGCTATCGGGTAAACCTATCGCTAGGATTAGCAATCATTATCATTTAGATTACTATCCCGATTATGGCCTATCGTTCCGCACCGCTCTATGAAGATATCATCTGGCGAACGCATCTCCAGCCGCAGGATGCTGGGCTTGCACAAGCCGTACGTGCGACGATCGCCAAACATCGTGAACATTTGCTCGAGTTTATCCGCCTGGATGAACCCGCTCCGCTTAACGCCATGACGCTGGCGCAATGGTCATCACCGAATGCGCTAAGTTCTCTACTCGCGGTCTATTCCGATCATATCTATCGCAACCAACCAACGATGATCCGCGAGAACAAACCGCTGATCTCACTATGGGCACAATGGTATATCGGCCTGATGGTGCCACCATTAATGCTGGCGCTACTGACGCAGGAAAAGGCATTAGATGTGTCGCCGGAACATTTCCATGCTGAGTTTCACGAAACCGGACGCGTCGCCTGTTTCTGGGTCGATGTGTGTGAAGATAAAAACGCAACACCACATTCGCCGCAGCAGCGAATGGAAACGTTAATCAGCCAGGCGCTGGTTCCGGTTGTGCAGGCACTAGAAGCGACCGGAGAGATCAACGGCAAACTTATCTGGAGTAATACCGGTTATTTGATCAACTGGTATCTCACTGAGATGAAGCAGCTGCTCGGCGAGGCGACGGTTGAATCGCTGCGCCATGCCCTCTTTTTTGAGAAAACGCTCACGAACGGTGAAGATAATCCACTCTGGCGTACCGTGGTACTGCGCGATGGCCTGCTGGTGCGCCGCACTTGCTGCCAGCGTTATCGCTTACCGGATGTGCAGCAATGTGGCGATTGTACGCTGAAATGAAAGCACTGCCGGGGAAGTAAACCCGGCATCATGCGGATTAATAGGGATGCAACACATTACTTGCTTCGCAATGCCGCATACATAACAGAATATCTGCGGCCTCCAACAACCCTGCATCAGAACTGACGCCCAGTTTCGACATCACATTAAATTTATGTGCACGGATCGTTTTGATATTGCGTTTAAGCTGCTCGGCAATTTGTGTCATTGAGTAGCCACGCGACATAAAGCGCAATATTTCTCTCTCCGTGGGGCTTAGCGTCCGGCTTTGGTTAATGTACCACTGATTGTTCAGTCGGTCGGTCGCCTGACGTACACCATTTAATGACAAAAAGAGTTCCTGATGAAAAATCTCCAGCGTTGACGCTTTACTTAATACACCGTCCAGCGGTGATGGCGACAATGAACCAATCAGCCGAGCTTCAATATCATCATCCGCAATAACTAAACGCCGGGTACGCGGAAACTTAATCGCCAGTTCAGTCAGGCAAGATAATCCCTCTCTGCGCTCACTTCTCATGGCAGAAAAAGAAAAAATGACCGCCGCAAACGAGATCCGCGACATGGCATCCTGAAATGACTCCTGACTGGTATAGGTATGGAGCTTATAAGGGTTACCCGCAAACTTTCTGAATAAACTCTCAATACCGATACTACTCATGACGCATTTTTCTATGAGTGCGACATTTCTCTTCTTAATTCGGCTGTGTTCCATTCTGCGGCATCTCCATAAACAGAAGGCAAGTTAAGTTCTCTTGCACCCTGCGCGCTATTTATCCATGCATACATTTCAGCGTTGCTGTGAATTGCCAGTCGACGCATCGCACTGTTTTTTTGGGCGCTGATAGTTTTATTACTTTTCTTAAGCAATGAAGCTATCTGGTTGATGCCCCATCCTTTACCTAATAGCCGCAGCACCTTGCGCTCTGAAAGAGTGAGAATGACGGAGCGATAGCTAAAATCATGAGTTTCAGTCATTGCCGGAGAGGTCAGCATGGCGCTGATACGCTCTGCGTGCGTATTGCCGGAACGTACGGTCTTGACCAGATTCTCAATGGGTTCAACATCAGACAATAACGTCGCCGTAGGGCACATGAGCAGTTCTACTGCCTGGGAATACCAGGAGCGTGACACCATGAAAACCCAGTGAATTTCCCGATATTGTGAGATTAAAGAATAATAATGTTCACAAACAGAACGTGGATCTTCACTTTCACCGGCTAAATCAGCAATGACTAATCCGGAACGACGTAATTGTAATAAGGTAAGGTCCTCCGCAGAGGCGCTGGATATTATTTCATATTCAGGGAAGTGAGTCCTCATGACCTCTTTTAACCCTGCTTGCATAACAGGTATTTTACTGATAACAATTCCATTTTTGCAGCATCCTGGCAACATATTTCCTCCACATCCACTGTCTAAAAATTATGATGGTTTATTCAGGATATTCATTCCTTAAATGTTTCCAGCAAATTAATAGATTAAGCGAATAAATTATCCTTAGCATTCACTTTCATATCAGCATACTCCTGCTGCACAACAACTCCACTGCATGTGTCAGAAGGTTAGCATCAAATGATAACCTGGTGAAATAGCCTGGAGACATTTAAAATATCTACATTAAGTTGTTAGGAATACTTAATGAAAAACAGAAATCACATTCATTTAATTTATAATTAAATGATATCCCTTCCCGCAGAATGCGGGAATCACACAATCAATATTTATTCAATAAAATCTGATGATTTTAACTTGTTAACACTAAAAAACGCGCCCAGCTATCTATTATCCTGACCCGTAAAGGCTAAAACAATAAATTCATTATAGTGATAATATTCATGTGATAGTTTGTTTGCGGCGAGAGATAATTCGCTTTTTATCACCGAGCTTGTCCCGATAACCAGGATTAATCAGCGCAATTTTGATCTTAACCTACCGCAAAACAACCGTGCTTCATGATACAAATGGATTCTCATTATCTGAACAATACGCAGCACGTCTATGACAAAGGGCGAGTTATGCAAACTGAGCAACAGCGAGCCGTAACGCGGCTTTGTATCCAGTGTGGATTATTTCTTTTGCAACATGGTGCGGAAAGCGCGTTGGTTGATGAGCTTTCCTCACGACTGGGTCGGGCGTTGGGAATGGACAGCGTCGAAAGTTCTATCTCTTCGAACGCCATAGTGCTGACAACTATTAAAGATGGGCAATGCCTGACATCGACACGAAAAAATCACGATCGCGGCATTAATATGCATGTGGTGACTGAAGTCCAGCACATTGTGATTCTTGCGGAGCATCATCTGCTGGATTACAAAGGCGTAGAGAAACGATTTAGCCAAATTCAGCCATTACGTTACCCAAGATGGCTGGTAGCCTTAATGGTTGGCCTTTCTTGCGCCTGTTTCTGTAAACTCAATAACGGTGGCTGGGATGGTGCCGTCATCACCTTCTTTGCCAGTACGACCGCGATGTATATCCGCCAGCTGCTGGCACAACGTCATCTTCATCCACAGATCAACTTTTGCCTTACCGCTTTCGCCGCCACCACCATTTCCGGATTGCTTTTGCAACTTCCCACTTTCAGCGATACACCCACCATTGCGATGGCCGCCAGCGTTCTGCTGCTGGTGCCGGGCTTTCCGTTGATTAATGCCGTCGCCGATATGTTTAAAGGCCACATCAATACCGGACTGGCACGCTGGGCGATCGCCAGTCTGCTGACGCTGGCTACCTGCGTCGGCGTAGTGATGGCACTGACGATTTGGGGGCTACGCGGATGGGTGTGATCGAGTTTCTGTTTGCATTGGCGCAGGATATGATCCTCGCCGCCATTCCAGCGGTCGGCTTTGCGATGGTGTTCAACGTTCCCGTGCGGGCGTTACGCTGGTGTGCGCTGCTTGGCGCGATTGGCCATGGTTCACGAATGATCTTAATGACCAGCGGGCTGAATATTGAGTGGTCAACTTTTATGGCTTCTATGCTGGTCGGCACCATTGGTATTCAATGGTCGCGCTGGTATCTGGCGCATCCGAAAGTGTTTACCGTGGCGGCCGTTATCCCTATGTTCCCGGGCATATCGGCTTATACCGCAATGATTTCGGCGGTAAAAATCAGCCAGTTAGGTTACAGCGAACCGTTGATGATTACCCTGTTAACCAACTTTCTTACAGCTTCATCGATTGTTGGTGCGTTATCCATCGGTCTTTCCATTCCTGGATTATGGTTGTACCGCAAGCGCCCTCGCGTATAAAATTGCCTCGCTTAAGCACACGGATGAGAGACAGCCTCCTCTCCTCCGTGTGTTACTATAAAAGTTATCTCCCTTCTCGTTCATCGTTCCATATTTGAGAAACAGTATGTCTTCCAGAGTTTTGACCCCGGACGTCGTTGGTATTGACGCCCTGGTACACGATCACCAAACCGTTCTGGCAAAAGCTGAAGGCGGTGTGGTTGCCGTATTTGCTAACAATGCCCCGGCGTTTTATGCCGTCACGCCTGCACGTCTGGCTGAACTGCTGGCGCTGGAAGAAAAGCTGGCGCGTCCGGGAAGCGATGTCGCTCTGGACGATCAACTCTATCAGGAACCGCAAGCCGCTCCCGTTGCTGTCCCCATGGGGAAATTCGCCATGTATCCGGACTGGCAACCCGATGCCGACTTTATCCGCCTGGCGGCGCTATGGGGCGTGGCGCTAAGAGAGCCGGTGACCACCGAAGAACTGGCCTCATTCATTGCCTACTGGCAGGCGGAAGGTAAAGTCTTTCACCATGTGCAGTGGCAACAAAAACTGGCGCGCAGCCTGCAAATCGGTCGTGCCAGCAACGGCGGACTGCCGAAACGAGATGTGAATACGGTCAGCGAACCTGACAGCCAAATTCCACCAGGATTCAGAGGGTAACGATGAAAAACGTTGGCGACCTGATGCAACGCCTGCAAAAAATGATGCCTGCCCATATCAAACCTGCATTCAAAACGGGTGAAGAGCTACTGGCCTGGCAGAAAGAACAAGGGGCGATCCGCTCCGCCGCTCTCGAACGTGAAAATCGGGCGATGAAAATGCAGCGCACCTTTAACCGCTCCGGTATTCGTCCACTGCATCAGAACTGCTCCTTTGAGAACTATCGCGTTGAGTGTGAAGGGCAGATGAATGCGTTAAGCAAAGCGCGCCAGTATGTCGAAGAGTTTGACGGCAACATCGCCAGCTTCATCTTTTCTGGTAAGCCAGGAACCGGCAAAAACCATCTGGCGGCGGCAATCTGCAACGAGCTGCTGCTACGCGGTAAATCCGTATTGATCATCACCGTGGCCGATATTATGTCGGCGATGAAAGATACCTTCAGGAATAGCGGTACCAGCGAAGAACAACTGCTTAACGATCTGAGCAACGTTGATCTGCTGGTGATCGATGAGATCGGCGTGCAGACCGAATCGAAATACGAAAAAGTGATCATCAACCAGATCGTCGATCGCCGCTCTTCTTCCAAACGCCCAACCGGGATGCTGACCAACAGTAATATGGAAGAGATGACCAAGTTGCTGGGCGAACGCGTGATGGACCGTATGCGCCTGGGTAACAGTTTGTGGGTGATCTTCAACTGGGATAGCTACCGTAGCCGGGTAACAGGTAAAGAGTATTAATCCCCGTTTCTGGCGGTATACTGCGACACAATTCCACCTTGAGTAATGATGATGAAAACTGTTAAACATCTTCTGTGCTGTGCCATTGCCGCCAGCGCATTAATTTCCACTGGGGTGCATGCTGCGTCCTGGAAAGATGCGCTCTCCAGCGCCGCCAGCGAACTTGGCAACCAAAACAGCACGACACAGGAAGGCGGTTGGTCGCTCGCGTCATTAACTAACTTGCTTAGCAGCGGGAACCAGGCCTTAAGCGCAGATAACATGAACAACGCCGCAGGCATTCTGCAATACTGCGCGAAGCAAAAGCTGGCGTCGGTAACCGATGCCGAAAACATCAAGAACCAGGTGCTGGAAAAGCTGGGCCTGAACAGTGAAGAACAAAAAGAAGACACCAACTATCTGGATGGCATTCAGGGTTTGCTGAAAACCAAAGATGGTCAGCAACTCAATCTGGATAACATCGGAACGACTCCGCTGGCAGAAAAGGTGAAAACCAAAGCCTGCGATCTGGTGTTAAAGCAGGGGCTGAACTTCATTTCCTGAACCGCGAAACGCCGCGTTTTAGCTGTTACCCGGCTGACGCGGCTCTCTCCTGCCCTTTTCCCTGCTCCTGGACGGTTTTCCCCCTGTTACACGGGAAGCGACCGCGATCAAAAAAGTCTGTTTATAAACTAATTCCTAACAACATCGCATTTTTTTGACACTAGAATTGCAGCAATATGGCGACGCCATTACATTGTGCTTCTCAAAAAGCTTAAACGTTGGCTAAACGGCCCGGTTTAGTGAGGATCGCCCGTTGTCAGAACTACTCTCTTTCGCCCTTTTTCTCGCCTCTGTGCTGATTTACGCATGGAAAGCGGGACGTAACACCTGGTGGTTTGCAGCCACATTAACGGTGCTGGGGCTATTTGTCGTTTTAAATATCACCCTGTTTGCCAGCGACTATTTTACTGGCGCTGGTATTAACGACGCGGTTCTCTATACCTTAACCAACAGCCTGACCGGTGCTGGCGTCAGCAAATACATCCTGCCGGGTATCGGCATTGTGCTGGGGCTGACAGCGGTGTTCGGTGCGCTGGGCTGGATCCTGCGCCGTCGTCGCCATCATCCGCACCATTTTGGTTACAGCCTGCTGGCGCTCTTACTGGCGCTGGGTTCGGTGGACGCCAGCCCGGCATTTCGTCAGATAACGGAACTGGTGAAATCCCAGTCACGCGATGGCGACCCGGACTTTGCGGCTTATTATAAAGAGCCGTCGAAAACTATCCCTGACCCGAAACTCAACCTGGTTTATATCTACGGCGAAAGTCTCGAGCGGACCTATTTTGATAACGAAGCTTTCCCGGATCTCACGCCTGAACTGGGCGCGTTGAAAAATGAAGGCCTGGATTTCAGCCACACGCAGCAGCTGCCAGGAACGGATTACACGATTGCGGGCATGGTGGCTTCTCAGTGCGGCATACCGCTGTTTGCCCCCTTTGAAGGCAACGCCTCCGCCTCTGTCTCCAGCTTCTTCCCGCAGAACATCTGTCTGGGCGATATCCTGAAAAACTCGGGTTATCAGAACTATTTCGTGCAGGGCGCGAATCTGCGTTTTGCCGGTAAAGATGTGTTCCTGAAGTCGCATGGCTTCGACCACTTATACGGCTCAGAAGAGCTGAAAAGCGTGGTGGCCGACCCGCACTATCGCAACGACTGGGGATTCTACGACGATACCGTTCTCGATGAAGCGTGGAAAAAGTTTGAAGAGCTTTCCCGCTCAGGTCAGCGATTCTCACTGTTTACCCTGACAGTCGATACCCATCACCCGGATGGTTTTATCTCGCGTACCTGTAACCGCAAAAAATATGATTTTGACGGTAAGCCGAACCAGTCATTCAGCGCGGTAAGTTGCAGCCAGGAGAATATCTCGGCGTTTATCAACAAAATCAAAGCGTCACCGTGGTTTAAAGATACCGTCATCGTCGTCTCTTCTGACCATTTAGCGATGAACAACACGGCGTGGAAATACCTCAATAAGCAGGATCGCAATAACCTGTTTTTTGTCATTCGTGGCGACAAGCCGCAGCAAGAGACGCTGGCAGTGAAGCGTAACACGATGGATAACGGCGCGACGGTGCTGGACATTCTCGGTGGCGATAACTATCTCGGACTTGGTCGTAGCAGTTTATCCGGGCAGTCAATGTCGGAAATCTTCCTCAATATCAAAGAGAAAACATTGGCGTGGAAGCCGGATATCATCCGCCTGTGGAAATTCCCTAAAGAGATGAAAGAGTTCACCATCGACCAGCAGAAAAACATGATTGCCTTCTCGGGTAGCCATTTCCGTTTGCCGCTGCTGTTGCGGGTTTCAGACAAACGCGTGGAACCGCTGCCGGAAAGCGAATACTCAGCACCGCTGCGTTTCCAGCTGGCCGATTTCGCTCCACGCGACAATTTCGTCTGGGTTGACCGTTGCTATAAGATGGCACAACTCTGGGCTCCGGAACTGGCACTCTCCACCGACTGGTGTGTCTCGCAAGGGCAGCTTGGCGGTCAGCAAATTGTTCAGCATGTTGACAAAACAACATGGCAGGGCAAAACGGCATTTAAAGATACGGTCATCGACATGGCGCGTTATAAAGGCAATGTCGATACGCTGAAAATTGTTGATAACGATATTCGCTACAAAGCCGACAGTTTCATCTTCAACGTCGCCGGTGCGCCAGAAGAGGTGAAACAGTTTAGTGGGATTTCCCGTCCAGAGTCGTGGGGCCGCTGGTCCAACGCGCAGCTGGGCGATGAAGTAAAAATCGAGTACAAGCATCCGCTGCCGAAGAAATTTGACCTGGTGATTACCGCCAAAGCATACGGCAATAACGCCAGCCGTCCTATTCCGGTACGCGTAGGCAATGAAGAACAAACTCTTGTGCTGGGCAATGAAGTGACCACCACCACACTGCATTTCGATAACCCAACCGATGCCGACACACTGGTAATTGTGCCGCCGGAACCTGTCTCAACCAACGAAGGGAATATCCTCGGACACTCGCCGCGTAAGCTCGGGATCGGCATGGTGGAAATTAAAGTTGTGGAACGTGAAGGGTAATTTCTGACTGATGTGTAGGTCGCATAAGGTGCGACCTACACATCTTCTCCGGCCTACAAAACATCATTGAGAAACAGAAAAAAAACAGCGCCCAACACTTCCCCGGACGCTGCATGGCAACTTTAATAATCTCGCCTTATCAGAAAGTAATTACACCCTTAATCAACTCACGATTGTTAATCACATCGCGCTCGTAGGTTTCTGCCAGCGTGGCGAACGGATAGCGATGGGTTAACATCATGTCAGCAGTGATTTTTCCTTCCGCCATCAGTCGACCGACTTTAGCAAAATCTTCCGGCGTGGCGTTGCGGCTACCCATCATCGTCGTTTCTTTTTTATGGAATTCCGGATCGGAGAACTGCAACTCACCTTTAAACAGGCCGACAAATACCACCGTGCCGCCGTGACGAATCAAATTCACGGTGTTATTCATCGCATGTTGATTACCTGTCGCGTCGATCACTTTCTGCGCCAGCGAACCACCAAACTGCGCCCGCAGCTGCGCGTCAAAATCTTCGGCTGACGGGTCCAGCACGGGCAACTCCAGACGCGTTGCCACATGTTCACGGCGCGCTGGACTGGTATCCGCCACCACCACCTGTGCGCCATCAGCTTTAGCGATTGCCGCCGCGCCCAGACCGATTGGCCCCGCCCCGACCACCAGCACCTGCTCGCCGGGAGCAATGGCTGCGCGACGCACCGCATGAGCGCTAATAGCGAAAGGTTCAATCAATGCGGCCGCCTGCGGGTCAATACCGTCTGCGGGCAAAATGTTCGCCACCGGCACGCTCAAATACTCACTAAAACCGCCATCCTGATGCACGCCAATGACTGAAATTTTTTCACAGCAATTGGTACGCCCGCTTTTACACGCCGGGCATTGCTGACAGGCAACATAAGGGATCACAGCAACTTGCTGACCATTTTTAAGATCAGCAATATTTTTACCCAGCCCAACAATCTCCCCACATATTTCATGGCCTAAAACACGTGGATAACTAAAAAATGGTTGATTTCCACCCCAGGCATGAATATCGGTACCGCAAATCCCGACAGACTTAATTTTTATTAATGCTTCATTGTCACCCGGAATAGGTATCTCGCGTTGTTTCCAGACTAATTCTTTCGGCTGCTGGCAAATTAAAACATTCATCGTAGACATGATTCGGCTCTCCATTTTTTGTTGCCTTAGATATCAATGAAAATGAAAAATGGCAGCGGAACGGAAAATCTGTTTTGTGAAAACACACGCATAAAAATGTTTTAAATCGGGTTTTAATGGACTCACAAGGAGGAAAATATGAGTCGTTCACAAAATTTACGCCACAATGTGATTAACCAGGTCATTGATGATATGGCGCGGGGTCATATCCCTTCCCCACTTCCATCGCAAAGTGCGCTGGCGGAAATGTACAACATCAGCCGCACTACAGTGCGTCATATTCTCAGCCACTTACGCGAATGCGGCGTCTTAACGCAGGTTGGAAACGACTATGTGATTGCGCGTAAACCTGACCATGATGACGGTTTCGCCTGTACTACCGCTTCAATGAGTGAACAAAACAAAGTGTTTGAGCAGGCTTTTTTCACGATGATAAACCAGCGCCAGTTACGCCCTGGGGAAACTTTTTCTGAACTGCAACTGGCTCGGGCCGCGGGTGTCAGCCCGGTTGTAGTAAGAGAATATCTTTTAAAATTCGGCCGTTATAATCTTATTCAAAGCGAAAAGCGCGGCCAGTGGAGCATGAAGCAATTCGATCAATCCTACGCCGAGCAGCTGTTTGAACTACGCGAAATGCTCGAAACACATTCACTTCAGCACTTTCTCAACCTGCCTGATCATGATCCCCGCTGGCTGCAGGCGAAAACCATGCTCGAACGTCATCGGCTACTGCGTGACAACATCGGCAATAGCTTTCGCATGTTCTCGCAACTTGACAGAGATTTTCACTCCTTACTGCTTTCAGCTGCCGACAATATCTTTTTTGATCAATCTCTTGAGATCATCTCAGTCATCTTTCATTTTCACTATCAATGGGACGAAAGCGATCTTAAACAGCGCAATATCATTGCCGTCGATGAGCATATGACCATTCTCAGCGCTCTGATTTGCCGCAGTGACCTTGATGCCACCCTTGCGCTCCGTAACCATTTGAATTCAGCTAAACAATCAATGATTCGATCCATTAATGAGAACATGCGTTATGCTCATTAAGTACGGATTAAAAACAGCAAACTATTAGCGGGTGCACAGTTTTATCAAAAGATAAATACCGGAAAATTCCCGCTTACCTATGCTCACAATCAGTCGACTAAAAATGTTTTTTTGTGAGCGGTAGTAAAGTCCTAAAACTTTAACCTGCCGTTAATGTCAACCTTGCGTAATGCACAATTACGTAAACAATTAAAATTATAAATACAGGAGTCCGGCGTGGAAAAAGAAAATATCACCCTCGATCCGCGTTCTTCATTTACTCCATCTTCGTCGGCAGATATTCCCGTGCCACCAGATGGATTAGTTCAACGCAGTACCCGAATTAAACGCATTCAAACCACCGCCATGTTGTTATTATTTTTTGCGGCGGTAATCAATTATCTCGACCGCAGTTCGCTGTCGGTAGCAAATTTAACGATTCGTGAAGAATTGGGATTAAGTGCCACCGAAATCGGCGCTTTGCTCTCCGTGTTTTCACTCGCTTACGGGATTGCGCAACTTCCTTGCGGCCCACTATTGGATCGTAAAGGCCCGCGCCTGATGTTGGGACTGGGGATGTTCTTCTGGTCACTGTTCCAGGCAATGTCTGGCATGGTGCACAGCTTTACGCAGTTCGTGTTGGTGCGTATCGGTATGGGAATTGGTGAAGCGCCGATGAACCCATGCGGTGTAAAAGTCATTAACGACTGGTTCAACATCAAAGAGCGCGGACGCCCGATGGGCTTCTTCAACGCAGCTTCTACCATTGGCGTTGCCGTAAGTCCACCGATTCTGGCGGCGATGATGCTGGTGATGGGCTGGCGCGGGATGTTTATTACCATTGGTGTACTGGGGATTTTTCTCACCATCGGCTGGTATATGCTCTATCGCAACCGCGAGCACGTAGAACTGACTGCCGTTGAACAAGCTTATCTCAATGCAGGTAGCGTCAATGCCCGCCGAGATCCGCTCAGTTTTGCCGAATGGCGCAGCTTGTTCCGTAACCGCACAATGTGGGGAATGATGCTCGGATTCAGTGGCATCAACTACACTGCGTGGCTGTATCTGGCCTGGCTTCCTGGTTACCTGCAAACAGCCTATAACCTGGATTTAAAAAGCACAGGGTTGATGGTGGCTATCCCTTTCCTGTTTGGGGCTGCCGGGATGCTGGTCAACGGTTACGTTACTGACTGGCTGGTCAAAGGGGGAATGGCTCCGATTAAAAGCCGTAAGATCTGCATTATTGCCGGGATGTTCTGTTCTGCCGCCTTTACGCTGGTCGTACCGCAAGCGACAACATCCATGACAGCGGTTCTGCTGATTGGTATGGCACTGTTCTGTATTCACTTTGCCGGAACATCCTGCTGGGGCTTGATCCACGTCGCAGTTGCTTCTCGCATGACTGCGTCGGTGGGCAGTATCCAGAACTTTGCCAGCTTCATCTGCGCCTCTTTTGCGCCGATCATTACTGGTTTTATTGTTGATACCACCCACTCATTCCGTCTGGCACTAATCATCTGCGGTTGCGTCACCGCAGCGGGGGCACTGGCGTACATCTTCCTGGTTCGTCAGCCGATCAACGACCCACGGAAAGATTAATCTCCCTATGCCCGATAACATTTTGCTTATCGGGCATTTTTATGGCGATTAAAACGTTTCCCAGTTCTCACCGCTATCTGCCACGGCCATTTTACGCGGCGCAGCTGGCATCACGGTTTTTACCACAGCCGATGTTTCACGCTGCTGTTGCTGCTGTTGCTGAATCCGGAACACTGCCACTGCTTCGGTCAGGCGACTGGCCTGCTCTTCCAGCGCGGCGGCGGCGGCGGCAGATTCTTCCACCAGCGCGGCGTTCTGTTGAGTTACCCGGTCCATCTCAGCAACCGCTAAGCCAACCTGATCGATACCACGGCTCTGCTCATCAGAAGCAGAAGCAATTTCGCCCATAATGTCCGTCACGCGGGTCACAGCACTGACAATCTCCGCCATTGTTTCCCCGGCGCTTTCGACCAGCGTAGAGCCAACATCCACTTTCCCCACCGAGTCTTCAATCAGGCTTTTAATTTCACGAGCCGCCTGGGCGCTACGCTGGGCCAGATTACGCACTTCTCCCGCAACCACCGCAAAACCACGTCCTTGCTCACCCGCACGCGCTGCTTCAACCGCCGCGTTCAAAGCCAGAATATTGGTCTGGAAGGCAATGCCGTCAATTACGCTGATAATATCGGCGATTTTCTGCGAACTGGTGGAGATATCACGCATAGTCTGCACCACGTTATCTACCACTTTGCCGCCGCGTTGCGCCGTTTCAGAAGCACTTAACGCCAGGTGGCTGGCCTGGCGCGCATTCTCGGCGTTCTGTTTCACCGTTGCGGTCAGTTGCTCCATGCTGGCTGCCGTCTCTTCCAGCGAAGCAGCCTGTTGCTCGGTGCGCGAAGAGAGATCGTTATTGCCGGTAGCGATTTCGCTGGCACCGCTATAGATGGCATTGGCCCCGTTGCGCACATCACCGACGGTACGCATCAGCTCTCCCTGCATATGGCGCAAACTCTCTGCCAGTTGCCCCATCTCATTAGAGCCATCCACCTCAATCGGTTTCACCAGATCGCCGCCTGCAATATGACGAATGCTGTCAATCAGGCGATTCATTGGCGCTACCAGCGAGGCTTTAATACCGAACCAGACGGCGAAGATGACCGCCAGTACGACGATCATCACGCCCACCAGAATCCACATCGCCTGGCTGTAGGAGGCATTGTTATCGCTGACGGCGATATCATGGAGCCGATCGTTTTGTTCCATGTAAGCCACATACTGCTTCTCGAAACCGTCCTGATATCCCTGAGTCGGCTGATCAAAGAACTCGTTGATTTTGCCTGCACCTAACAGTTGGATCAGCTCCGCCAGCGCATTGTGATAAATATCGTAATTACGTTTGATCTCTGCCGCTGCGGCGGTGCTCTGACGCGGGTCACGCGGCAACGCTTCGTAATCCGCCCAGTTTTTTTCCGCCTGTTTCAGCGAAATACTGGCACTCTGCATCAGCTCAGCAACGGTTGAACCGCTACCAATATTATTCTGATCCATCATGTAGCGGATACCCGCGCGGTTGAGGGTGTTACGCGTCTGCAACAACGCGACCCAGCTGCCATTCAGCGTGGATTGCTGCTGGCGAATGGTTTGTAAAACAGTGAAATTTTCTTTGTCATTCTTTAAGGCATTAAAGAACAGACCGCCTGATGTCAGTTGTAAAAGGCCAAAAACGGCCAAAACCAGCAGTAAGCTGGTCACGATCTTGATACGTTTTAACATGGTTTCTCTTTCCTGTGGACCGATGCAAGATTTTCGGCCTGGAAAGCAAAAACTTTATGAAAAGGTGTAACCCGCCATCCATGGAAAAACCAGGGGCTGGTTATCAGATACTAAAAAGTTATTCATTATCGCCCGGGATGTCTTCTTGTCGGGAATTGCCCAGAGCAATAAATTCCTCTAACAGATGGGTTAACAGTTGCATTTTCTCGGCAGTAAACTGAGCTTCAATCTGCCGATAGGCTTCTTCAATCTGTGTCTGAGCGCGGTTATACAGCGCCTGCCCCTCTTTGGTCAGCGAGATATAGAGCTTCCGCTGATCATTGATCGGCTTTAATCGCAACACTAAACCGTCGCGTTCCATCCGCGTAAGGATCCCGGTCAGGCTTGGGCGCAAAATGCAGGCACGATACGCCAGATCGTGAAAATCCATTGATGGGCTTTCCGCCAGAATACGCACGATGCGCCACTGTTGCTCAGTCAAATTATGCCGTTTAACGATTGGGCGAAAATAACTCATCGCCGCTTCTCGCGCCTGGAGCAACGCAATGGTTAGAGAGTCGTGCATTATCTTTCCCCTGAAAAATTCAAAATCATTAATATAGAAACAGTTAATCGTCACGTTACCGGGACTGCGCTGTCCCTGCAATTCCTGATTTTATCAAAATTGATGATATTTTATTAACTTACTGATATTTAATATTTTATTATCTTTAAATGTAAATAGTTTGTTAATTAGATCACATTTACATCACTTACTTTTGCCAAACTACGCAATCGGGAATAAAAGTAATCATTAACATATTAATGATTAAGATGATCGAATCCGAGGAGTGGTAATGAAAGGCACTATCTTCGCCGTAGCGTTGAACCATCGCAGCCAACTTGATGCATGGCAGGAAGCGTTCCAGCAATCCCCCTACAAAGCCCCGCCTAAAACTGCGGTCTGGTTTATTAAACCGCGCAATACGGTGATTGGTTGCGGTGAACCGATTCCCTTTCCACAGGGTGAAAAGGTACTGAGCGGTGCGACTGTTGCGCTGATTGTGGGAAAAACGGCGACGAAAGTACGTGAAGAAGATGCGGCAGAGTACATCGCCGGATATGCGCTGGCTAACGACGTCAGCCTGCCGGAAGAGAGCTTTTACCGCCCGGCAATCAAAGCAAAATGTCGTGATGGATTCTGCCCCATTGGCGAAACCGTGGCTCTCAGCAATGTCGATAATCTGACCATCTATACCGAGATCAACGGGCGTCCTGCCGATCACTGGAATACCGCCGATTTACAACGTAACGCCGCGCAGTTGCTGAGCGCCCTGAGCGAATTTGCCACACTGAATCCAGGCGATGCCATTCTGCTCGGCACGCCACAGGCGCGCGTGGAAATACAGCCAGGCGATCGCGTTCGTGTTCTCGCAGAAGGTTTCCCGCCGCTGGAAAATCCGGTAGTGGACGAACGTGAAGTGACCACGCGCAAGAGCTTCCCAACGCAGCCACACCCGCACGGCACGCTGTTTGCCCTCGGCCTGAACTACGCCGACCACGCCAGCGAACTGGAATTTAAGCCACCGGAAGAACCGCTGGTGTTCCTGAAAGCGCCAAATACCCTCACTGGCGATAACCAGACCTCCGTGCGTCCAAACAATATTGAATACATGCACTATGAAGCGGAGCTGGTGGTAGTTATTGGCAAACAGGCGCGTAACGTCAGCGAAGCCGATGCCATGGATTATGTCGCGGGCTACACCGTGTGTAACGACTACGCCATTCGCGACTATCTGGAAAACTACTACCGCCCTAACCTGCGGGTAAAAAGCCGCGACGGACTGACGCCGATGCTTTCAACCATCGTGCCGAAAGAGGCGATCCCGGACCCGCATAATCTGACCCTTCGCACCTTCGTCAACGGCGAGTTACGCCAGCAAGGCACCACCGCCGATCTGATCTTCAGCGTGCCCTTCCTGATCGCCTACTTAAGCGAATTTATGACCCTGAATCCGGGCGACATGATCGCCACCGGCACACCAAAAGGCTTATCTGACGTGGTGCCTGGCGATGAAGTAGTGGTGGAAGTAGAAGGCGTGGGCTGCCTGGTGAACCGAATTGTGAGTGAGGAAACAGCGAAATGAAAAAAGTAAATCATTGGATCAACGGCAAAAATGTTGCAGGTAACGACTACTTCCAGACCACCAATCCGGCGACGGGTGAAGTGCTGGCGGATGTGGCCTCTGGCGGTGAAGCGGAGATCAATCAGGCGGTAGCGGCAGCGAAAGAGGCGTTCCCGAAATGGGCCAATCTGCCGATGAAAGAGCGTGCGCGCCTGATGCGCCGTCTGGGCGATCTGATCGACCAGAACGTGCCTGAGATCGCCGCGATGGAAACCGCGGACACGGGCCTGCCGATCCATCAGACCAAAAATGTGTTGATCCCACGCGCTTCTCACAACTTTGAATTTTTCGCGGAAGTCTGCCAGCAGATGAACGGCAAGACCTATCCGGTTGACGACAAGATGCTCAACTACACGCTGGTGCAACCGGTAGGCGTTTGTGCGCTGGTATCGCCGTGGAACGTGCCGTTTATGACCGCCACATGGAAGGTCGCGCCGTGTCTTGCGCTGGGCAATACTGCGGTGCTGAAGATGTCAGAACTCTCCCCGCTGACCGCTGACCGCCTGGGTGAGCTGGCGCTGGAAGCCGGTATTCCGGCGGGCGTGCTGAACGTGGTACAGGGCTACGGCGCAACCGCAGGGGATGCGCTGGTCCGTCATCATGACGTGCGTGCCGTGTCGTTCACCGGCGGTACCGCCACCGGGCGCAACATCATGAAAAACGCCGGGCTGAAAAAATACTCCATGGAACTGGGCGGAAAATCGCCAGTGCTGATTTTTGAAGATGCCGATATTGAACGCGCGCTGGACGCCGCCCTGTTCACCATCTTCTCGATCAACGGCGAGCGCTGCACCGCCGGTTCGCGCATCTTTATTCAGCAAAGCATCTACCCGGAATTCGTTAAACGCTTTGCCGAACGCGCCAACCGTCTGCGCGTGGGCGATCCGAACGATCCGAATACCCAGGTTGGGGCACTTATCAGCCAGCAACACTGGGAAAAAGTCTCCGGCTATATCCGTCTCGGCATTGAAGAAGGCGCAACCCTGCTGGCGGGCGGCCCGGATAAACCGTCTGACCTGCCTGCGCACCTGAAAGGCGGCAACTTCCTGCGCCCAACGGTGCTGGCAGACGTAGATAACCGTATGCGCGTCGCCCAGGAAGAGATTTTCGGGCCGGTCGCCTGCCTGCTGCCGTTTAAAGACGAAGCCGAAGGCTTACGCCTGGCAAACGACGTGGAGTACGGCCTCGCGTCGTACATCTGGACACAGGATGTCAGCAAAGTGTTACGCCTGGCGCGTGGCATTGAAGCAGGCATGGTGTTCGTCAATACCCAGAACGTCCGCGACCTGCGCCAGCCGTTTGGCGGCGTAAAAGCCTCCGGCACCGGGCGTGAAGGCGGTGAGTACAGCTTCGAAGTGTTCGCGGAAATGAAGAACGTCTGCATTTCCATGGGCGACCATCCAATTCCGAAATGGGGAGTCTGATATGGGTAAGTTAGCGTTAGCCGCCAAGATCACGCACGTACCGTCGATGTATCTCTCTGAACTACCAGGAAAAAACCACGGTTGTCGCCAGGGTGCGATCGACGGGCATAAAGAGATCAGCAAGCGTTGCCGGGAAATGGGCGTCGATACCATTATCGTTTTCGACACCCACTGGCTGGTCAACAGTGCTTATCACATCAACTGTGCAGACCATTTTGAAGGCGTCTACACCAGTAACGAACTGCCGCATTTTATTCGTGACATGACCTACAACTACGAGGGCAACCCGGAGTTGGGGCAGCTAATTGCCGATGAAGCCTTAAAGCTCGGCGTGCGGGCAAAAGCGCACAATATTCCCAGCCTGAAACTGGAATACGGCACGCTGGTGCCGATGCGCTACATGAATGAAGACAAGCACTTCAAAGTGGTCTCCATTTCGGCTTTCTGCACGGTTCACGATTTTGCCGACAGCCGCAAGCTGGGCGAAGCGATTCTGAAAGCGATCGAACAGTACGACGGCACCGTGGCGGTCCTTGCCAGCGGTTCGTTATCGCACCGCTTTATTGACGATCAGCGTGCGGAAGAAGGGATGAACAGCTACACCCGCGAGTTCGACCGCCAGATGGACGAGCGCGTGGTGAAGCTGTGGCGCGAAGGCCAGTTCAAAGAGTTTTGCAATATGCTGCCGGAGTACGCCGACTACTGCTACGGCGAAGGCAATATGCACGACACGGTGATGCTGCTGGGGATGCTCGGCTGGGATAAATACGACGGCAAGGTGGAGTTTATTACCGAGCTGTTCCCAAGCTCTGGCACCGGTCAGGTTAACGCTGTTTTCCCGCTGCCCGCGTAAGGACGTTTTATGCCGCACTTTATCGTGGAATGTACTGAAAATATTCGTGAAGAAGCCCGCTTACCTGAGCTGTTTGCCAGTGTTAACACTGCACTGGCGGCAACGGGGATTTTTCCGCTTGGGGGAATACGTAGCCGGGCGCACTGGATCGATACCTGGCAAATGGCTGATGGCAAGCACGATTACGCCTTTGTGCATATGACGCTAAAAATCGGCAGCGGACGCAGTCTGGAAAGCCGTCAGGAAGTAGGAGAAATGCTGTTTGATCTGATTAAAACGCACTTCGCCTCACTGATGGAGAGCCGTTACCTGGCGCTTTCATTTGAGATTGCAGAGCTGCACCCGACGTTGAATTTCAAACAGAACAACGTACACGCGTTGTTTAAATAAATTTGCACCAGCTTCCAGGCCGGATAAGGCGCAGCAGCATCCGGCAATGCCACAGGATATCGCTATGTTCGACAAACACACCCACACCCTGATCGCCCAGCGTCTGGATCAGGCAGAAAAACAGCGCGAACAGATCCGCGCGATCTCGCTGGATTACCCGGAGATCACCATCGAAGACGCCTACGCCGTACAGCGCGAATGGGTCCGACTGAAAATCGCCGAAGGCCGCACGCTGAAAGGCCACAAAATCGGCCTGACCTCGAAAGCGATGCAGGCCAGCTCACAAATCAGCGAGCCAGATTACGGTGCATTGCTGGACGACATGTTCTTCCACGATGGCAGCGATATCCCGACCGATCGCTTTATCGTGCCGCGCATTGAAGTGGAGCTGGCTTTTGTGCTGGCAAAACCGCTGCGTGGGCCAAACTGCACGCTGTTCGACGTCTACAACGCCACGGACTACGTGATCCCGGCGCTGGAGCTGATCGACGCCCGCTGCCACAACATCGATCCGGAAACCCAGCGCCCGCGCAAAGTGTTCGACACCATTTCTGATAACGCCGCCAACGCCGGAGTGATCCTCGGCGGTCGTCCGATCAAACCAGACGAACTGGATCTGCGTTGGATCTCCGCCCTGATGTATCGCAATGGCGTGATTGAAGAAACTGGCGTCGCCGCTGGTGTGCTAAATCATCCGGCAAACGGCGTGGCCTGGCTGGCGAACAAACTCGCACCGTATGACGTACAACTGGAAGCCGGGCAAATCATTCTCGGCGGTTCGTTCACCCGCCCGGTTCCGGCGCGTAAGGGCGATACCTTCCACGTCGATTACGGCAACATGGGCTCCATTAGCTGCCGCTTTGTTTAAGGAGAGAACGATGGAAAACAGTTTTAAAGCGGCGCTGAAAGCAGGCCGCCCGCAGATCGGATTATGGCTGGGGCTGAGTAGCAGTTACAGCGCAGAGTTACTGGCCGGAGCAGGATTCGACTGGTTGTTGATCGACGGTGAACACGCGCCGAATAACGTGCAAACCGTGCTCACCCAGCTACAGGCGATTGCGCCCTACCCCAGTCAGCCAGTGGTACGCCCATCGTGGAACGATCCGGTGCAAATCAAACAACTGCTGGACGTCGGCACACAAACCTTGCTGGTGCCGATGGTACAAAACGCTGACGAAGCCCGTGAAGCGGTACGCGCCACCCGTTATCCCCCCGCCGGTATTCGCGGTGTGGGCAGTGCGCTGGCCCGCGCCTCGCGCTGGAATCGCATTCCTGATTACCTGCAAAAAGCCAACGATCAAATGTGCGTGCTGGTGCAGATCGAAACGCGTGAGGCAATGAAGAACTTACCGCAGATTCTGGACGTGGAAGGGGTCGACGGCGTGTTTATCGGCCCGGCGGATCTGAGCGCCGATATGGGTTATGCCGGTAATCCGCAGCACCCGGAAGTACAGGTCGCCATTGAGCAGGCGATCGTGCAGATCCGCGAAGCGGGTAAGGCGCCGGGGATCCTGATCGCCAATGAGCAACTGGCAAAACGCTATCTGGAACTGGGCGCGCTGTTTGTCGCCGTCGGCGTTGACACCACCCTGCTCGCCCGCGCCGCCGAAGCGCTGGCAGCACGGTTTGGCGCGCAGGCTACAGCGATTAAGCCCGGCGTGTATTAATGCCGGATGCGCTGCGCTTATCCGGCCTACACTCGCACCAAATCGTAGGCCTGATAAGGCGTTACGCCGCATCAGGCAAAAAGCCGTACCAAATCGCGGACCGGATAAGGCGTTTACGCCGCATCCGCCATAAACCTTGTCGTACCCTACAAAAATCCCATTAGAGGAAGAAAAATGAGCGACACCTCACCTGCCATACCGGAGAGTATCGATCCGGCGAATCAGCATAAAGCGCTGACTGCCGGACAACAGGCGGTTATTAAGAAGCTATTTCGCCGCCTGATCGTCTTTCTGTTCGTGCTGTTTATCTTCTCGTTCCTTGATCGCATCAACATTGGTTTTGCCGGACTAACTATGGGACGCGACCTCGGTCTGAGCGCCACCATGTTTGGCCTCGCTACCACCCTGTTCTACGCCGCTTATGTCATCTTCGGCATTCCCAGCAACATTATGCTGAGTATTGTCGGTGCACGGCGCTGGATCGCCACCATCATGGTGCTTTGGGGCATCGCCTCTACTGCTACCATGTTTGCCACTGGCCCCACCAGCTTGTACGTACTGCGTATACTGGTTGGCATTACCGAAGCCGGCTTTCTGCCTGGCATTCTGCTCTATTTAACCTTCTGGTTTCCGGCCTACTTCCGCGCCCGTGCCAACGCCTTGTTTATGGTGGCAATGCCGGTAACGACAGCGTTGGGATCGATCGTTTCCGGCTACATTTTGTCGCTGGATGGCGTAATGGCATTAAAAGGCTGGCAGTGGCTGTTTTTGCTGGAAGGCTTCCCGTCGGTATTACTCGGCGTCATGGTGTGGTTCTGGCTTGATGACTCACCGGACAAAGCTAAGTGGCTGACGAAAGAAGACAAAAAATGCCTGCAAGAGATGATGGATAACGATCGTCTGACGCTGGTTCAGCCAGAGGGAGCCATCAGCCACCATGCCATGCAACAACGCAGCATGTGGCGGGAGATCTTCACTCCGGTGGTGATGATGTATACCCTGGCGTATTTCTGCCTGACCAACACACTTAGTGCGATCAGCATCTGGACACCGCAGATCCTACAAAGCTTTAATCAAGGCAGCAGTAATATCACCATCGGCCTGCTGGCCGCCGTACCGCAGATTTGTACCATTCTCGGGATGATTTACTGGAGCCGTCACTCAGATCGCCGCCAGGAACGAAGGCATCACACCGCCCTTCCCTATTTGTTCGCTGCCGCTGGTTGGTTACTGGCTTCGGCAACTGATCACAACATGATCCAGATGCTGGGGATCATTATGGCTTCGACCGGATCATTCAGCGCAATGGCGATTTTCTGGACAACACCGGATCAGTCCATCAGCCTGCGGGCACGAGCGATCGGTATTGCGGTGATCAACGCCACTGGCAACATTGGTTCAGCATTAAGTCCGTTTATGATCGGCTGGTTGAAAGATCTGACCGGCAGCTTTAACAGTGGATTGTGGTTTGTTGCCGCGCTGCTGGTGATTGGTGCGGGGATTATCTGGGCAATTCCAATGCAGTCCTCCCGTCCGCGAGCGACCCCGTAAGGAACGACGATGTGTGACCGTCAGATTGCCAATATTGATATCAGCAAAGAGTACGATGAAAGCCTGGGCACGGACGATGTGCATTATCAGTCGTTCGCCCGCATGGCGGCCTTTTTTGGCCGCCATATGCTGCCACATCGCCACGAACAGTACTTTCAGATGCATTTCCTCAATAGCGGACAGATTGAGCTACAGCTTGACGATCATCGCTACTCGGTGGAAGCGCCCCTGTTTGTCCTGACGCCGCCGTCAGTACCTCATGCGTTTATTACGGAGTCTGATGCTGACGGTCATGTATTGACGGTACGGGAAGATCTGATCTGGCCCCTGCTGGAAGTTCTTTATCCGGGCACTCGGGAAACCTTCGGCCTGCCGGGGATTTGCCTGTCACTGGCAGATAAACCCGACGAACTGGCGGCGCTGGAACACTATTGGCAACTGATAGAGCGGGAATCGGTAGAACAACTGCCTGGACGGGAACACACCCTGACGTTACTGGCACAGGCAGTGTTCACCCTACTGCTGCGTAACGCAAAACTCGACGACCATGCCGCCAGCGGAATGCGCGGAGAATTAAAACTGTTCCAGCGTTTTCATATGCTTATTGAAAGCCATTTTCATCAGCACTGGACAGTACCGGATTACGCTAACGAACTGCATATCACCGAATCACGCCTCACGGACATCTGCCGCCGCTTTGCCAACCGTCCGCCAAAACGGTTGATTTTCGACAGGCAGCTACGAGAAGCCAAGCGGCTGCTGCTGTTTTCTGATAACGCCGTGAACAATATTGCCTGGCAACTCGGTTTTAAGGATCCGGCTTATTTTGCGCGCTTTTTTAATCGCTTAGTCGGTTGCTCGCCCAGTGCTTATCGTGCCAAAAAAGTACCTGTGACGTGAAATTCCCTTAGCCTTAACGGGAAACCAGGCACCACCTGCTATTCCCCTTTCTCCGCCTGGAGCAAGGGGATTTAGTAACGTTAAAAATCGCTAAAAGCGACCTCGATCACAAAACCGTACCCGACCTGAAAAGTACCAGCCATTGTCCCAAAAGTCTCTTCCCGTAATCGCCCCTGCAAGCTTCAATTGAATAACAAAAACAATACACAAAATTAACAATCGTATTCCGATTAATACTGTAGAGGTCGATATGAAACCAGAAGATTTCCGCGCCAGTACCCAACGTCCGTTCACCGGGGAAGAGTATCTGAAAAGCCTGCAGGATGGTCGCGAGATCTATATCTATGGCGAGCGAGTGAAAGACGTCACCACTCATCCGGCATTTCGTAATGCGGCAGCGTCTGTTGCCCAACTGTACGACGCGCTACACAAACCGGAGATGCAGGACTCTCTGTGTTGGAACACCGACACCGGTAGCGGCGGCTATACCCATAAATTCTTCCGCGTGGCGAAAAGTGCCGACGACCTGCGCCAGCAACGCGACGCCATCGCTGAGTGGTCACGCCTGAGCTATGGCTGGATGGGCCGTACCCCAGACTACAAAGCCGCTTTCGGTTGCGCACTGGGCGCGAATCCGGGCTTTTACGGTCAGTTCGAGCAGAACGCCCGTAACTGGTACACCCGTATTCAGGAAACTGGCCTCTACTTTAACCACGCGATTGTTAACCCACCGATCGATCGTCATTTGCCGACCGATAAAGTGAAAGACGTTTACATCAAGCTGGAAAAAGAGACTGACGCCGGGATTATCGTCAGCGGTGCGAAAGTGGTTGCCACCAACTCGGCGCTGACTCACTACAACATGATTGGCTTCGGCTCGGCACAAGTGATGGGCGAAAACCCGGACTTCGCACTGATGTTCGTTGCGCCAATGGATGCCGATGGCGTGAAATTAATCTCCCGCGCCTCTTATGAGATGGTCGCGGGTGCTACCGGCTCGCCGTACGACTACCCGCTCTCCAGCCGCTTCGATGAGAACGATGCGATTCTGGTGATGGATAACGTGCTGATCCCATGGGAAAACGTGCTGATCTACCGCGATTTCGATCGCTGCCGTCGCTGGACAATGGAAGGCGGTTTTGCCCGTATGTATCCGCTGCAAGCCTGTGTGCGCCTGGCAGTGAAATTAGACTTCATTACGGCACTGCTGAAAAAATCACTCGAATGTACCGGCACCCTGGAGTTCCGTGGTGTGCAGGCCGATCTCGGTGAAGTGGTGGCGTGGCGCAACACCTTCTGGGCATTGAGTGACTCGATGTGTTCAGAAGCGACGCCGTGGGTCAACGGGGCTTATTTACCGGATCATGCCGCACTGCAAACCTATCGCGTACTGGCACCAATGGCCTACGCGAAGATCAAAAACATTATCGAACGCAACGTTACCAGTGGCCTGATCTATCTCCCTTCCAGTGCCCGTGACCTGAACAATCCGCAGATCGACCAGTATCTGGCGAAGTATGTGCGCGGTTCGAACGGTATGGATCACGTCCAGCGCATCAAGATCCTCAAACTGATGTGGGACGCCATTGGCAGCGAATTTGGTGGTCGTCACGAGCTGTATGAAATCAACTACTCCGGTAGCCAGGATGAGATTCGCCTGCAGTGTCTGCGCCAGGCACAAAGCTCCGGCAATATGGACAAGATGATGGCGATGGTTGATCGCTGCCTGTCGGAATACGACCAGAACGGCTGGACTGTGCCGCACTTGCACAACAACGACGATATCAACATGCTGGATAAGCTGCTGAAATAACGCAGCAGGAGGTTAAGATGCAATTAGATGAACAACGCCTGCGCTTTCGTGACGCGATGGCCAGCCTGTCGGCAGCGGTAAATATTATCACCACCGAGGGCGACGCCGGACAATGCGGGATTACGGCAACGGCTGTCTGCTCGGTCACGGATACACCACCGTCGCTGATGGTGTGCATTAACGCCAACAGTGCGATGAACCCGGTTTTTCAGGGCAACGGTAAGTTGTGCGTCAACGTCCTCAACCATGAGCAGGAACTGATGGCACGCCACTTCGCGGGCATGACAGGCATGGCGATGGAAGAGCGTTTTAGCCTCTCATGCTGGCAAAAAGGTCCGCTGGCGCAGCCGGTGCTGAAAGGTTCGCTGGCCAGTCTTGAAGGAGAGATCCGCGATGTGCAGGCGATTGGCACACATCTGGTGTATCTGGTGGAGATTAAAAACATCATCCTCAGTGCAGAAGGTCACGGACTTATTTACTTTAAACGCCGTTTCCATCCGGTGATGCTGGAAATGGAAGCTGCGATTTAAGCTCCAGCCCCTTCACGCATTCGTCGAAGGGGTATTTTTATTGTGATCTCAATCACATATCCACCCGATGAATAATTCTTGCCCAACCGCTCACCGCCATTCCTGACCGCTTACATCCCTAAAATAACCACTCAGTTATTTACCTTACTTTACGCGCGCGTATCTCTGGCAACATCACTGCAGGATAGCGGTCAATTTACCTCCTCAAACGCAACGCAAACCTAGAACGGCTTCGGCCTATGATTAACAAATTACTCTATGGATTTTGGTTTGCAGGAAGGCAGCAAGTGAGTGAATCCCCGGGAGCTTGCAACAGTAAGTGACAGGGGTGAACGAACGCAGCTGCCGCACCTGTAAGCCAAAAGACGACGAGTAAAATGCCAGGTTTTACTATGGATACGAAAAAACTATTCAAGCACATACCCTGGGTGATTCTCGGAATCATCGGTGCATTCTGCCTCGCGGTAGTTGCATTACGTCGGGGGGAGCACGTCAGCGCCCTGTGGATCGTGGTCGCCTCTGTATCGGTGTATCTGGTGGCGTATCGCTACTACAGTCTGTACATCGCCCAGAAGGTGATGAAACTCGACCCCACGCGCGCGACGCCTGCGGTTATTAACAACGACGGTCTGAACTACGTTCCGACCAACCGTTACGTGTTGTTTGGTCACCACTTCGCCGCTATCGCCGGTGCTGGTCCGCTGGTTGGTCCGGTTCTCGCCGCGCAGATGGGCTACCTGCCCGGCACGCTGTGGCTGCTGGCGGGGGTAGTGCTGGCCGGTGCGGTACAGGACTTTATGGTGCTGTTTATCTCCTCTCGCCGTAACGGCGCATCTCTCGGTGAGATGATCAAAGAAGAGATGGGACCAGTACCGGGGACTATCGCGCTGTTTGGCTGTTTCTTAATCATGATCATCATCCTTGCCGTCCTGGCGCTGATTGTGGTTAAAGCCCTGGCAGAAAGTCCGTGGGGTGTCTTCACCGTTTGCTCAACCGTACCGATTGCGCTGTTTATGGGTATCTACATGCGCTTTATCCGTCCGGGGCGTGTGGGTGAAGTCTCTGTAATCGGTATCGTGCTGCTGGTTGCCTCTATCTACTTCGGTGGCGTGATTGCTCACGATCCGTACTGGGGTCCGGCACTGACCTTTAAAGACACCACCATTACCTTCGCGCTGATTGGCTATGCGTTTGTTTCCGCGCTGCTGCCGGTGTGGCTGATCCTCGCACCACGCGACTATCTGGCAACCTTCCTGAAAATCGGCGTTATCGTCGGCCTGGCGCTGGGTATCGTGGTGCTGAACCCGGAACTGAAAATGCCTGCGATGACCCAGTACATTGACGGTACTGGCCCGCTGTGGAAAGGCGCTCTGTTCCCGTTCCTGTTCATCACTATCGCCTGTGGTGCGGTATCTGGCTTCCACGCGCTGATCTCTTCCGGTACGACGCCGAAATTGCTGGCTAACGAAACCGACGCGCGTTTCATTGGCTACGGCGCAATGCTGATGGAGTCCTTCGTGGCGATTATGGCGCTGGTTGCTGCGTCCATCATCGAACCAGGTCTTTACTTCGCGATGAACACCCCGCCTGCTGGCCTTGGCATCACCATGCCTAACCTGCATGAAATGGGGGGCGAGAATGCGCCGATCATCATGGCGCAGCTGAAAGACGTTACCGCACACGCGGCGGCGACCGTCAGCTCCTGGGGCTTCGTGATTTCGCCAGAGCAGATCCTGCAAACCGCGAAAGACATTGGTGAGCCTTCTGTCCTGAACCGTGCAGGTGGTGCGCCGACACTGGCGGTAGGTATCGCGCACGTGTTCCACAAAGTGCTGCCGATGGCTGACATGGGCTTCTGGTATCACTTCGGTATTCTGTTCGAAGCCCTGTTCATCCTGACCGCGCTGGATGCGGGTACCCGTTCTGGCCGCTTTATGCTGCAGGACCTGCTGGGTAACTTCATCCCGTTCCTGAAAAAAACCGACTCTCTGGTTGCTGGTATCATCGGTACTGCGGGCTGTGTGGGTCTGTGGGGCTACCTGCTGTATCAGGGCGTGGTCGATCCGCTGGGCGGCGTTAAGAGCCTGTGGCCGCTGTTCGGTATTTCCAACCAGATGCTGGCAGCCGTAGCGCTGGTACTGGGCACTGTTGTGCTGATTAAGATGAAGCGCACCCAATACATCTGGGTAACTGTTGTTCCGGCTGTATGGCTGCTTATCTGCACCACCTGGGCGCTGGGCCTGAAACTGTTCAGCACCAACCCGCAGATGGAAGGCTTCTTCTACATGGCAAGCCAGTACAAAGAGAAGATTGCTAACGGTACTGACCTGACGGCGCAGCAGATTGCCAACATGAACCACATCGTTGTGAACAACTACACCAACGCAGGCCTGAGTATTCTGTTCCTGATTGTGGTGTACAGCATCATCTTCTACGGTTTCAAAACCTGGCTTGCGGTGCGTAACAGCGACAAACGTACTGACAAAGAAACTCCGTACGTTCCAATCCCGGAAGGCGGCGTGAAGATTTCTTCGCACCACTAACCGTGTTTAGCCCCGCTTCGGCGGGGCTTTGTTCTTATCAGAGTGAACTATGTTTGGTAACTTAGGACAGGCAAAAAAATATCTCGGCCAGGCGGCGAAGATGTTGATTGGCATTCCAGACTACGACAACTACGTCGAGCATATGAAGACCAACCATCCCGACAAGCCGTACATGAGCTATGAAGAATTCTTCCGCGAACGCCAGAACGCGCGCTACGGCGGCGATGGTAAAGGCGGTATGCGCTGTTGTTAATGGAGAGAGCATGAACCCGATTGCAGTTACCCTACTCACCGGTTTTTTAGGCGCGGGCAAAACCACCCTGCTGCGCCATATTCTTAATGAACAACACGGCTACAAGATTGCCGTGATTGAAAACGAATTCGGCGAAGTCTCCGTTGATGATCAACTGATTGGCGACCGCGCCACGCAGATCAAAACGCTGACCAACGGCTGCATCTGCTGTTCGCGCTCCAACGAGCTGGAGGACGCGCTACTCGACCTGCTGGATAATCTCGACAAGGGCAATATTCAGTTCGATCGTCTGGTCATTGAATGCACCGGCATGGCCGATCCTGGCCCGATTATTCAAACCTTTTTCTCCCATGAGATTTTATGCCAGCGCTACCTGCTGGACGGCGTGATTGCGCTGGTGGATGCGGTACATGCCGATGAGCAGATGAACCAGTTCACCATCGCCCAGTCCCAGGTGGGCTACGCCGACCGTATTCTGCTGACTAAAACCGACGTCGCAGGCGAAGCAGAAAAACTGCGTGAACGTCTGGCACGCATCAACGCCCGTGCACCGGTCTACACCGTCACCCACGGCGACATCGACCTGGGTCTGCTGTTCAACACCAACGGTTTTATGCTGGAAGAAAACGTCGTCAGCACCAAACCGCGTTTCCATTTTATCGCGGACAAACAAAACGATATTTCGTCGATTGTGGTGGAACTGGATTACCCGGTAGATATCAGCGAAGTTTCCCGCGTGATGGAAAACCTGCTGCTGGAATCGGCGGATAAACTGCTGCGTTACAAAGGGATGCTGTGGATTGACGGCGAACCTAATCGCCTGCTGTTCCAGGGCGTCCAGCGCCTCTACAGCGCCGACTGGGACCGCCCGTGGGGCGATGAAAAACCGCATAGCACGATGGTGTTTATCGGGATTCAGCTGCCGGAGGATGAGATTCGGGCGGCGTTTGCGGGGTTGAGGAAGTAATCGTGAAAGGTTGAGTGTAAAGCAGCTCAATGCCCCATTTAGCAGTGAGGGGGGAAACAGAACGACGTGCTCCCCTCCGCTAAGTTTTATTGCGCGTGAATACCTGGATCTGGCAAAAAATTGCCGCGTTTGGCGTCAGACCATGCTTCGCTACCAGAAGCAGGAATGTCGCTGTAATCAATGTCTTCGTCGGATTTATTAACCAAAGCCATGAGTTCAGCTTCTTGCTGCACATCAAGTGTGTAGAGTGTGCCCCGTTTATGTTTAACCATGCTCATTTATGACCAGGGTAATGACTCCAACTTATTGATAGTGTTTTATGTTCAGATAATGCCCGATGACTTTGTCATGCAGCTCCACCGATTTTGAGAACGACAGCGACTTCCGTCCCAGCCGTGCCAGGTGCTGCCTCAGATTCAGGTTATGCCGCTCAATTCGCTGCGTATATCGCTTGCTGATTACGTGCAGCTTTCCCTTCAGGCGGGATTCATACAGCGGCCAGCCATCCGTCATCCATATCACCACGTCAAAGGGTGACAGCAGGCTCATAAGACGCCCCAGCGTCGCCATAGTGCGTTCACCGAATACGTGCGCAACAACCGTCTTCCGGAGCCTGTCATACGCGTAAAACAGCCAGCGCTGGCGCGATTTAGCCCCGACATAGCCCCACTGTTCGTCCATTTCCGCGCAGACGATGACGTCACTGCCCGGCTGTATGCGCGAGGTTACCGACTGCGGCCTGAGTTTTTTAAGTGACGTAAAATCGTGTTGAGGCCAACGCCCATAATGCGGGCTGTTGCCCGGCATCCAACGCCATTCATGGCCATATCAATGATTTTCTGGTGCGTACCGGGTTGAGAAGCGGTGTAAGTGAACTGCAGTTGCCATGTTTTACGGCAGTGAGAGCAGAGATAGCGCTGATGTCCGGCGGTGCTTTTGCCGTTACGCACCACCCCGTCAGTAGCTGAACAGGAGGGACAGCTGATAGAAACAGAAGCCACTGGAGCACCTCAAAAACACCATCATACACTAAATCAGTAAGTTGGCAGCATCACCCTAACTTCCATCTTATTTTCATTAATTTTTAGCTGGACTTTCCCCATATTTACTGATGATATATACAGGTATTTAGCGCGGTGCGGATGTGCGCCAACACACCCGCACCGCTAATCACAATCACTATTTATAGGGAATAGCAGTTATGACTGACACGCATTCTATTGCACAACCGTTCGAAGCAGAAGTCTCCCCGGCAAATAACCGTCAATTAACCGTGAGTTATGCGAGTCGCTACCCGGATTACAGCCGTATTCCCGCCATCACCCTGAAAGGTCAGTGGCTGGAAGCCGCCGGTTTTGCTACCGGCACGCCCGTTAATGTCAAAGTGATGGAAGGCTGTATTGTCCTCACCGCCCAACCACCCGCCGCCGCCGAGAGCGAACTGATGCAGTCGCTGCGCCAGGTGTGCAAGCTGTCGGCGCGTAAACAAAGGCAGGTGCAGGAGTTTATTGGGGTAATTGCGGGTAAACAGAAAGTCGCCTGATACATTGACCCGGTAGCGCCAGTACTACCGGGCATTTTTCGCCGCGTTATACCAAGGCGCTCTCCATCTGTTTTTCAAATGCCTGACGAATTAATCCCATAATGTAAGGAAGTTGTGCGAGGTCACTGAAACCAATTTCCACATCGCCATTGCCCCATCGCCCAACATTTGTCACATCTTTGGCAATACCTTTCGGATCGACCAGTTCATGAAACTGCATATTAAGCGACAATCGCAGTCGGCTTTTTTGCGGCACAACATCAACAAAATTCGTTTCCGCTTTAAACGCAATATAGAGCTTCAATACTTCCTGCGTGATCCCTGCGTCCAGGCGCATAACTTCATCGCGAAGATGATCAAATAACAACCGGCTATGCGAACCATCAGCAAGAAAAGGATAATCACTCAGGCTGTAACTGTTTTTGTTTTCAGGCTGTCCCCGATAAACAGCTAAAACCTCTTCAGGAAGAGAAGGCGCTTGCCAGACCTGAACCGCGAGATCGGCCAGGCGATCGGCACGGGCGCGAATGGCGGCTTCATCCCATTTTTCGCACTGCCCAAGACCGATATTCAAATAGAGCGGGCTATGTTTAAAGCCGTCTTCAATATCGCGTTTTTCCGCGAAAGGTCTGTCACTGTAGCGGGAGTTATAGCGCGTTAAAGTGAGATTCCCCAACGTATGTAACAGTTCTTTATGCACACGCTGCCAGTCGCTTCCCAGCTCTTCACGCCATTTAGCCGACAGATTTTCGTTCTGCGGCATAATGTGCTCAATCGTAAACTCTTCCACGCGCTCTCTGCGTTTATCGTTTTCCAGTCGTCGTAACCAGTAGCTGCGGCTGCGGAAGTTATAGAGATCGCGAATTTTTAATTCCCGTTTAAATTCATCATCGTTGGGGAAACGACGATATGAAGGCAGGTTCATAAAATGTACCTGAATACTTTCCAGATATTTTTCTTTATTAATGACCTTATAAAAAGTAGCAAACGTCTTGTTAAGAGAATTCGTCGGAATCGCACATACTGCACGGCGGAAAACATAAGATTCAATTAAACGAATTATGCTCAGGAAATCTTCGTGAGACAAAACGCCATTTTTATAGTCATGATAAAGCGCCAGTAAGAAAGGATACGCCACATCGACTTTTAACTCGCGCAAATCCTGAAAAGCCGTAGCAAGCGATTTGTCACTTTCTTTACCCAAAGCCATTGCACAGTAATACTCCGCGTAGATATGAATATCTTCAACCAGCCGATCTACGCCTTTTTCAGCAACACTCTGGCTGCGGGCATGGAGTTTAAATGCCTCATAGACTTCATCTGTCCGAGGGATCTCCCCCGTTTTTACCGTCAGATAATGACGCATAAAACTGTCAAAATATTCGCTGTAACCTTGCTGACCAAAGGCGACTTCCATTGGACGCCAGTGATCTTCATACAACCGGGTTTGATGCTCTGGTTCGAGGCCCATCAGAATAAAATTGCGCACCAGATCGGCCTGACTTAACGCCTTACCGGTGGAGTTCATACTTTCAAAAATCAGTTGCGGATTATCCTGACCACGATTAAGCGCCACATCGACAATTAATAACTTTGCTAACCCACGACATAAGGGGATCAAGTCATCACCGAGTTTGGCAATTTGTTCATCAAAGAAAGTAAAGTTTTCCATTATTCGATGGGAATAGTTTTCTGGCATCGGTCTTTGTTTTATTAACGCCAGCAAACTGTCTTTATCAGTCTCGGTCAGCAGTAATTTAAAACCTTTCTCGCCGGACTCATAAGGATTGAGCAAATAATAATTACGCAATTTCATTGCTGAAAAGCCATCAAAAACTTCGTCTTCGCCAAGATGGCGCGATAAAGCCTCAATCAGCAACATTGCGGTCGTCAGCCGTTGTTGACCATCAATGACCAGTAACGGAGAAATACCAGAAACCTGATACAACCCCTGCTCAATATAAACAACCGAACCGATAAAATGCGCTGATATATCGTCACGCTTTCCTGCACGAATGATGTCGTCCCAAAGTTGCCGACATTGTTGTTCTGTCCATGAATAAGTCCGTTGATAAATGGGAATAACAAACTGCTGCGAACGTTTTAAAAAATCGAGTAGGCGAGCTTCTGTAGCTTTCATTCTGACGTCTTTCCGTGAAGCGATGATTTCGCAATAATAACCACTTCCTTGTGGAGGTTATAGAGAAATCCTGTTTATCCGCGACGAACATCCCCCTCACTCCACATCCTCCCTGCGTAACCCAATATCTTTCAACCGCTCATCACTCATCTGCTGTAACACTCGTCGGGTCTGCATTTGCCGCCGCCAACGCCTCACCGCCTGCCAGAGTTGCACAAGTCTGATAAACGGCGTTTTGGCTTTGTTTTCGTGAAATTCCATCTGCTGCCTCCTCATCTTTCAGAGGCTTCATCATCCGCCTTCTGGCAGTTCACAATACAGATGCAAATATTAGTTTTATTTAACATACAGACAGGTTAAAACAGCATCTGCATCCGGTTTTTTAGCCTCATCTGTACCGGTTTCTCTCTCTGTATGGTCCAAATAAGGAATACAGCATGACGCGTTATCAACATCTGGCAACTCTGCTTGCCGAGCGGATTGAGCAAGGGCTGTATCGTCACGGGGAGAAATTGCCGTCGGTGCGCAGCTTAAGTCAGGAGCACGGCGTCAGCATCAGCACCGTGCAGCAGGCGTACCAGACGCTGGAGACGATGAAGCTCATCACTCCGCAGCCGCGTTCGGGTTATTTTGTCGCACAACGTAAAACCCAGCCGCCTGTACCGCCGATGACGCGTCCGGTGCAGCGCCCGGTGGAAATTACCCAGTGGGATCAGGTGCTGGATATGCTGGTGGCGCATAGCGACAGTTCCATTGTTCCGTTAAGCAAAAGCACGCCGGATGTCGAAACGCCCAGCCTGAAACCGCTCTGGCGGGAGCTAAGCCGGGTGGTGCAGCATAATCTGCAAACCGTGCTCGGTTATGACTTGTTAGCCGGTCAGCGGGTATTGCGAGAGCAGATTGCCCGCCTGATGCTCGACAGCGGCTCGGTGGTCACCGCCGATGACATCATCATCACCAGCGGCTGCCATAACTCGATGTCGCTGGCGTTAATGGCGGTGTGTAAACCGGGCGATATTGTCGCGGTCGAATCCCCCTGTTATTACGGTTCGATGCAGATGCTGCGCGGCATGGGCGTGAAAGTGATTGAAATCCCAACCGATCCAGAAACAGGCATCAGCGTTGAAGCGCTGGAACTGGCGCTGGAACAGTGGCCGATTAAAGGCATCATTCTGGTGCCAAACTGTAATAATCCGCTGGGATTTATTATGCCGGACGCGCGCAAACGGGCCGTTCTCTCTCTCGCTCAGCGTCATGATATTGTGATTTTTGAAGATGATGTCTACGGCGAACTGGCAACGGAGTATCCGCGCCCGCGGACCATTCATTCCTGGGATATCGACGGGCGAGTGCTGTTGTGCAGCTCGTTCAGTAAAAGCATTGCACCTGGCCTGCGCGTGGGCTGGGTCGCACCGGGGCGATATCACGATAAACTGCTGCATATGAAATATGCCACCAGCAGCTTTAATGTACCGTCCACGCAAATGGCGGCGGCAACGTTTGTGCTGGAAGGTCACTATCATCGCCATATCAGGCGGATGCGGCAGAACTATCAGCGCAATTTGGCGCTTTATACCTGCTGGATACGGGAATATTTTCCCTGCGAAATCTGTATTACGCGCCCGAAAGGCGGATTTTTACTGTGGATAGAATTGCCTGAACAGGTCGATATGGTCTGCGTTGCGCGGCAGCTGTGCCGCATGAATATCCAGGTGGCAGCAGGCTCGATTTTCTCGGCTTCCGGCAAATACCGTAATTGTCTACGCATCAACTGCGCTTTGCCGCTCAGCGAAACCTATCGCGAAGCACTAAAGCAAATTGGCGAGGCCGTGTATCGGGCAATGGAATAAATTCGAATTAGTGGCGAAGCACCTGATTTCCTCTCACGAATCGCCTGTAACTCGTTGTATCTTTGCAGGGTCATCGCCACGTTCCAGCATGGCTTAGGCAAAGTGTGCTTCGTTCATACCGGATGCGGCGTGAACGCCTTATCCGGCCTACAAACCGCGCAAATTCAATAGATTGCAGAGGAAATGTAGGTCTGATAAGCGTAGCGCATCAGGCAGCTTTGCGTTTGTCATCCGTCTCTGATTAGTATTCGATCCATGGATCGCGCTTGATTTCAGGCAAGGGCTGCTCTAATGCCTGCATTTGCTCTGTCGAAAGTCCGGTAATCTTTTGTATCCATTCAGGATCTGCCCCATTCTGCAACAACAATCTAAGGAGGCGTTGTTCCCCTTCTTCTTTCCCCTTTTCCATCCCCAACAGCCATCCATCATTATAAATTCGCTCTGCAATCGTCATTATTCGCTCCCTGTGTTGTGGCATCCGACGGGTAAGTTCGCTGATAAACTTCTTAAAACGCGCTTCATCGCCAGTCAGTAAAATGTAATTTAACAGCGCAGTTATCTGGCTGTCATTAGCACACTCTGTAACCAGTAATACTACCAGTTGGTCGATAAGCCCCATCAGATCGCGCTGGCGAATATGCTTTTGGATCAACTCCAACAGGGCGACTCTGCGATGCTGCACAATCACGTCGTCTGGCACGACAGTGATATCCACCAGCGGGAACGCGGCGGTATAAAGCTTCCGTGCGGTAGTCGGGTCGGCAAATTCGTCCAGCCAGCACAGGGACCAGGGATAAGGACTACGGCTACCGTGATAAAACAGCATCGGGATGACCAGCGGTAGCGGCCGGCGTTTATCATGCTCAATATGGCGCTGCATCACCGCCATGGAATATCGCATCAGGCGAAAGGCCATATGAATATCCTCACGGCTCTGATGTTCAATCACTACGTAAATATAACCACCACCTTCACGGGTCTTTACCGACCACAGAATATCGGAGTGTAGCGCCCGCAATTTTTCATCGACAAAGCTGGCGGATTCCAGTTTTAAACTGTCGAGATCGCACTGTTCACGTAAATCTTTAGGTAAGTGGATCTCCATAAAATCCCGCGCGGTGTCAGGGTGCATGAGAAAGGATTTAAATAATGCGTCATGCGGCGTGCTGGTCGTGAAGTTTGTCATGGCGATCCGTCACCTGTAGATAAGATGGCCCGACTGTAGCGACTAACAAAACCATTCTCACCCGGCAATTTCTCGTTCCCCGAGGTGCTTTCCAGGCTATTTTTGTTCCTCTGCAAACGATACATTTTTCCGGAAACAGGCTCGCGTTTTACATTTCCTGTACCCGGCAGATATTCCCCTTTCCAGCGCGCTCTTTTGATTAACCGCAAATTTTAATTACACTTAAGGTGTATATTTTCTATGCAACCCATCAATTCAAGAGGTGTAATGTGCTGATGACTATTTGTAATCGTTATACATTCTGACCCGAAGTCAGAAGGTATTTCTCTGTCTGTGTGTTCACAGGCAGTGTGGTTGATTACATGAAATTCAGTACATTTGCAGTCTCGTTGCCCTTCTCGCCTGCCTTTCGTCATTACCGACGGTATTGAATTTCGTTTTCCCCGTTGGGGTTCTCCGGACAAGGAGTTGTTTGTTATGCCACGTTTTTTTGCCCGCCATACCGCCACGCTGTTTTTCCCGATGGCGTTGATTTTGTATGATTTTGCCGCGTACCTGTCGACGGACCTGATTCAGCCAGGGATCATTAATGTGGTCCGTGATTTTAATGCCGATGTCAGTCTGGCCCCGGCTGCCGTCAGTCTCTATCTCGCTGGAGGCATGGCATTGCAGTGGCTGCTGGGGCCGCTTTCCGACAGGATTGGCCGCAGGCCGGTGCTGATTACCGGGGCGCTAATATTTACCCTTGCCTGCGCTGCGACAATGTTCACAACGTCTATGACACAGTTTCTTATCGCGCGTGCAATTCAGGGCACCAGTATCTGTTTTATTGCTACCGTTGGTTATGTCACGGTGCAGGAGGCGTTCGGACAGACAAAAGGGATTAAGTTGATGGCGATTATCACCTCCATCGTACTGATTGCGCCGATTATTGGCCCGCTTTCCGGCGCAGCTCTGATGCACTTTGTGCACTGGAAAGTCCTTTTTGCCATCATTGCGGTTATGGGGTTTATCTCATTTGTTGGCTTACTGCTGGCGATGCCAGAGACGGTGAAGCGCGGCGCGGTTCCATTTAGCGCCAAAAGCGTCTTGCGCGATTTTCGTAATGTCTTTTGCAATCGGCTGTTCCTCTTTGGCGCAGCAACCATCTCTTTAAGCTATATCCCAATGATGAGTTGGGTGGCTGTCTCGCCGGTGATCCTGATCGACGCGGGCGGCTTAACAACTTCGCAGTTCGCCTGGACACAGGTTCCGGTGTTCGGCGCGGTGATTGTCGCGAATGCCATCGTGGCGCGTTTCGTTAAAGATCCGACCGAACCGCGCTTTATCTGGCGTGCCGTACCCATTCAACTGGTCGGCCTCGCGCTGTTGATTATCGGCAATCTGCTGTCACCGCACGTCTGGCTGTGGTCGGTGCTGGGCACCAGTCTGTATGCTTTCGGGATTGGTTTGATCTTCCCGACCTTATTCCGCTTTACGCTTTTTTCCAATAACTTACCGAAAGGGACCGTCTCCGCATCGCTGAATATGGTGATCCTGATGGTGATGTCTGTCTCGGTCGAAATCGGCCGCTGGCTGTGGTTTAACGGCGGTCGCTTGCCGTTTCATCTGTTAGCCGTCGTGGCGGGCGTTATCGTCGTTTTCACCCTGGCAGGATTGCTCAATCGCGTGCGCCAACATCAGGCTGCCGAGCTGGCGGAGGAGCGGTGATTTTTGCGCGATCCTGCCGTCAGGCTCTATTCTTAACGTTATGAATAAACTCATTGAACTCAGACGCGCCAAAATGTTGGCGCTCTCTTTACTGCTTATCGCCGCTGCTACCTTTGTCGTTACGCTGTTTTTGCCGCCCAATTTTTGGGTGAGCGGCGTGAAGGCGATTGCTGAAGCGGCGATGGTCGGCGCGCTGGCGGACTGGTTTGCGGTGGTGGCGCTGTTTCGCCGCGTGCCGATTCCGATCATTTCTCGTCATACGGCGATTATCCCGCGTAATAAAGACCGGATTGGCGAAAATCTCGGTCAGTTCGTGCAGGAAAAATTTCTCGATACCCAGTCGCTGGTGGCATTGATTCGACGTCACGAACCGGCGTTGTTGATTGGCAACTGGTTTAGTCAGCCGGAGAACGCCCGCCGCGTTGGTCAGCATCTGTTGCAGATCATGAGCGGTTTTCTTGAACTGACCGATGATGCGCGTATTCAGCGCCTGCTTAAGCGCGCGGTCCATCGGGCGATTGATAAGGTCGATCTTTCCGGAACCAGTGCGTTGATGCTGGAGAGTATGACCAAAAACGATCGTCATCAGGTGCTGCTCGATACGCTGATCGCACAGTTGATCGCCCTTCTCCAGCGCGATAAATCGCGCAAGTTTATTGCCCAGCAAATTGTTCGCTGGCTGGAGAGTGAGCATCCACTGAAAGCCAAAATTCTCCCCACCGAATGGTTGGGCGAACATAGCGCGGAGTTGGTTTCTGACGCGGTGAATTCTTTGCTTGATGATATCAGCCGTGATCGTGCGCATCAGATCCGTCATGCGTTTGATCGCGCCACTTTTGCCCTGATCGACAAGTTGAAAAACGATCCGGAAATGGCAGCGCGAGCCGATGCCGTAAAAAGTTATCTGAAAGAAGATGAAGCTTTTAACCGCTATCTCAGTGAATTGTGGGGGGATTTACGGGAATGGCTGAAAGCGGATATCAACAGTGAAGATTCTCGTGTGAAAGAACGTATCGCGCGGGCGGGTCAATGGTTTGGCGAAACGTTAATTGCCGATGATGCCTTGCGGGCATCGTTAAATGGTCACCTGGAACAAGCCGCGCACCGCGTCGCGCCTGAGTTTTCCGCATTCCTGACGCGCCACATCAGCGATACAGTAAAAAGCTGGGATGCTCGGGATATGTCGCGGCAAATCGAGTTAAATATCGGCAAAGATCTGCAGTTTATCCGTGTCAACGGTACGCTGGTTGGCGGTTGTATTGGGCTAATTTTATATTTGTTGTCGCAGCTCCCGGCCTTGTTCCCCCTCAGCAATTTTTAGAAATCCATAAAAAACTAAGTGGCTAACCGCGAGAGAGATCAAATAAACCACACTAAAAGAATGGTAATAATGTGGCCTCTTTTCATTATCTCCCGTGGTACGGGGAAGGAAAATCATGTCACTTGTCACCGATCTACCCGCCATTTTCGATCAGTTCTCTGAAGCTCGCCAGAAAGGCTTTCTCACCGTCATGGATCTCAAGGAGCGCGGCATTCCGCTGGTTGGCACTTACTGCACCTTTATGCCGCAAGAGATCCCGATGGCAGCCGGTGCGGTTGTGGTTTCGCTCTGTTCTACCTCTGATGAAACCATTGAAGAAGCGGAGAAAGATCTGCCGCGCAACCTCTGCCCGCTGATTAAAAGCAGCTACGGCTTCGGCAAAACCGATAAATGCCCCTACTTCTACTTTTCGGATCTGGTGGTCGGTGAAACCACCTGCGACGGCAAAAAGAAAATGTATGAATACATGGCGGAGTTTAAGCCCGTTCATGTGATGCAGTTGCCGAACAGCGTTAAGGACGATGCCTCGCGTGCGTTATGGAAAGCCGAGATGCTGCGCTTGCAAAAAACGGTAGAAGAACGTTTTGGGCACGAGATTAGCGAAGATGCTCTGCGCGATGCCATTGCGCTGAAAAACCGCGAACGTCGCGCACTGGCCAATTTTTATCATCTTGGGCAGTTAAATCCTCCGGCGCTTAGCGGCAGCGACATTCTGAAAGTGGTCTACGGCGCAACCTTCCGGTTCGATAAAGAGGCGTTGATCAATGAACTGGATGCAATGACCGCCCGCGTTCGTCAGCAGTGGGAAGAAGGCCAGCGACTGGACCCGCGTCCACGCATTTTAATCACCGGCTGCCCGATTGGCGGCGCAGCAGAAAAAGTGGTGCGCGCGATTGAAGAGAATGGCGGCTGGGTTGTCGGTTATGAAAACTGCACCGGGGCGAAAGCGACCGAGCAATGCGTGGCAGAAACGGGCGATGTCTACGACGCGCTGGCGGATAAATATCTGGCGATTGGCTGCTCCTGTGTTTCGCCGAACGATCAGCGCCTGAAAATGCTCAGCCAGATGGTGGAAGAATATCAGGTCGATGGCGTAGTTGATGTGATTTTGCAGGCGTGCCATACCTACGCGGTGGAATCGCTGGCGATTAAACGTCATGTGCGCCAGCAGCACAACATTCCTTATATCGCTATTGAAACAGACTACTCCACCTCGGATGTCGGGCAGCTCAGTACCCGTGTCGCGGCCTTTATTGAGATGCTGTAAGGAGTGGCAGTGACATATTCGATTGGCATTGATTCTGGTTCTACCGCCACCAAAGGGATCTTACTGGCAGACGGCGTGATTACGCGCCGTTTCCTCGTTCCAACACCCTTTCGTCCGGCAACAGCAATTACTGAAGCCTGGGAAACTCTGCGCGAAGGGTTAGAGACAACGCCGTTTCTGACGCTCACCGGCTATGGACGGCAACTGGTGGATTTTGCCGATAAACAAGTGACGGAAATCTCCTGTCACGGGCTGGGCGCACGGTTTCTTGCGCCAGCAACGCGCGCGGTAATCGACATCGGTGGTCAGGACAGCAAAGTGATTCAGCTTGATGATGACGGTAACCTGTGCGATTTCCTGATGAATGACAAATGCGCGGCGGGCACCGGGCGTTTCCTGGAGGTGATCTCGCGCACGCTTGGCACCAGCGTCGAGCAACTCGACAGCATTACCGAAAATGTCACGCCGCACGCCATCACGAGTATGTGCACAGTGTTTGCCGAATCAGAAGTGATCAGCCTGCGCTCAGCGGGCGTCGCGCCAGAAGCGATTCTCGCCGGAGTGATTAACGCGATGGCGCGGCGGAGTGCCAATTTCATTGCTCGTCTCTCCTGTGAAGCGCCGATTCTGTTTACTGGTGGCGTTAGTCATTGCCAGACGTTTGCCCGGATGCTGGAATCTCACCTGGGAATGCCGGTAAATACCCACCCTGATGCGCAATTTGCTGGCGCAATTGGTGCGGCGGTAATTGGTCAACGAGTGAGGACACGCCGATGAAAGAGTTTTTATTTTTATTTCACTCCACGGTCGGCGTCATACAAACCCGCAAAGCGTTGCAGGCAGCGGGCATGACTTTTCGCGTCAGCGATATTCCCCGTGATTTACGCGGCGGCTGCGGGTTATGCATTTGGCTGACCTGTCCCCCCGGCGAGGAAATACAATGGGTGATCCCTGGGCTGACTGAGTCAATTTATTGCCAGCAGGATGGTGTCTGGCGCTGCATTGCACATTACGGGGTTTCTCCGCGTTAAGGATTCATTAAGGTCGCTACGTATACTTCTCGATATCTTATTGATTTGCCTTAAAGGGATTACCGTGACAAAAAGTATTTCGTTAAGTAAACGCATCTCCGTTATTGTGATTCTTTTTGCCATTGTGGCAGTGTGTACTTTCTTCGTGCAATCTTGCGCCCGTAAAAGCAATCATGCAGCATCATTTCAGAATTACCACGCCACCATTGACGGCAAAGAAATTGCAGGCATAACGAATAATATCTCTTCGCTGACCTGGTCGGCACAAAGCAATACTCTTTTTAGCACTATCAACAAACCTGCCGCCATTGTTGAAATGACCACCAATGGTGATTTTATCCGCACAATTCCTCTGGATTTTGTTAAGGATCTCGAGACGATCGAATACATTGGCGATAATCAGTTTGTCATTAGCGATGAGCGCGATTACGCCATTTATGTGATTTCACTGACCCCAAACTCGGAAGTAAAAATCCTCAAAAAAATAAAAATCCCGCTGCAAGACTCCCCAACCAATTGCGGTTTTGAAGGGTTGGCTTATTCTCGCCAGGATCACACTTTCTGGTTTTTTAAAGAGAAAAATCCGATTGAGGTCTACAAAGTTAACGGGCTGTTAAGTAGCAATGAATTACACATCAGCAAAGACGAGGCACTACAACGGCAATTTACTTTAGATGATGTGTCCGGCGCAGAATTTAACCAGCAAAAAAATACGCTTCTGGTGCTGTCTCATGAATCTCGCGCACTCCAGGAAGTAACCCTGGTTGGCGAGGTTATCGGTGAAATATCACTAACCAAAGGTAGTCGAGGTTTGTCGCATAACATCAAACAGGCCGAAGGGATTGCGATGGATGCCTCTGGTAATATTTATATCGTTAGCGAACCAAATCGTTTTTATCGCTTTACCCCTAAATCATCGCATTAACAGGCTGGCATATTTCACCTTTTTGTTATTAACTTGTTAACAACAAAAATGACATACAAGGTTAAACATGCCTTCGTCCTCGCATCCCGTAGAACGCTTTTCTTTCAGCACCGCGCTTTTCGGGATGCTGGTTCTGACCTTAGGTATGGGATTAGGTCGCTTCCTTTATACGCCTATGTTGCCCGTCATGATGGCGGAAGGGGCGTTTTCATTTAGCCAGCTCTCGTGGATTGCCAGCGGCAACTATGCGGGGTATCTGGCTGGCAGTCTGCTATTTTCGTTTGGCGCATTTCACCAGCCGTCGCGCCTGCGCCCATTTCTGTTGGTTTCTGCCCTGGCGAGCGGGTTGTTGATCCTCGCAATGGCATGGTTGCCGCCATTTATTCTGGTGTTATTGATTCGCTTCCTGGCGGGTGTCGCCAGCGCCGGTATGCTGATTTTTGGTTCGACGCTGATTATGCAGCACACGCGCCATCCTTTTGTGCTGGCAGCTTTGTTTTCTGGCGTTGGCATTGGCATTGCACTGGGCAACGAATATGTTCTGGCAGGCCTGCATTTTGCCTTATCCTCGCAAACGTTATGGCAAGGCGCCGGGGCGCTTTCTGGCATGATGCTGATTGCACTTACGCTTTTAATGCCCTCGAAAAAACACGCCATCGCACCAATGCCATTGGCAAAAACGGAGCAACAGATAATGAGCTGGTGGTTACTGGCTATTCTGTACGGCCTGGCGGGATTTGGTTATATCATCGTCGCGACTTACCTGCCGCTCATGGCGAAAGATGCAGGCTCACCATTGTTAACCGCCCATCTCTGGACGTTAGTCGGCTTATCAATTGTGCCAGGCTGCTTTGGCTGGCTATGGGCAGCAAAACGTTGGGGGGCTTTGCCTTGCCTGACGGCGAATTTGCTGGTGCAGGCTATCAGTGTGCTGCTTACTCTCGCCAGCGACTCTCCTCTCTTGCTTATCATTAGTAGTATCGGTTTTGGCGGTACCTTTATGGGCACGACATCTCTGGTGATGACTATCGCCCGCCAACTGAGCGTTCCGGGAAATCTCAATCTTTTAGGCTTTGTGACGCTCATTTACGGCATTGGACAAATCCTCGGCCCGGCGCTGACCAGTATGCTCGGCAATGGAACATCGGCGCTTGCCGGCGCCACTCTCTGCGGCGCGGCGGCGTTGTTTATTGCTGCGCTTATCAGCACAGTACAATTATTTAAGCTGCAAGTGGTCACTTCATGAGGAGTGTTTCCCTTACCACTCAAGAAACTCAACAGCAACCGTTGATGTCAGCCAGACCCCGTTTTCCGCTTGCCAGAAAGGGATGCCTCGTTTCGCCATTTCCTGTGCTTTGACGGTTAAGATAACCGGCGATCCGTGTCTTGCTCCCACTTTGCGTGCCGTTGCTTCATCAGCAGAGAGATGTACGTAATGACGCTCCCCTGCAATCAGCCCCTGTTTTTTTATCTCGTCAAGGAAACGGCTTGCCGTACCGTGGTAGAGAAACTGTGGCGGTGTTTTTTCGGCAAAGGAAATGGCGACCTGCGAAGTCGAATGCCCCTGAACCGCGCGGATGCACCTACCATCACTGGAATAACTAAAACGCTTTTTATCGCTGGTGGCAACCACAGTATCCAGCAATGCACGGGTTAACCGCTTGCCCGCTTTTTGGGCACAGAGTATAAGCTTATCGATATCCGCCCATCCTTCACGGTCAAGTACGATACCAATCGCCTCCGGTTTGTGTCGGAGGACAAAACTTAAAAACTTGCTCGTATCCGCCAGCTCTTTTTCGTTGTACTTTGCCATCTCGTTTTCGTCCCTGGATTTTCTGTTTTTATTTACTGATGTCATTGTCACTTGGTTTATGAATTTTCTGCAACTCAATCCTGCGCAGAGCCTTTTCCACACAGCGTAATTTTTCCGCTATGCAAAAAACGCATAGCCAGAAACATACTTGCATTTTCCCCATACCCACATGGCTGATAAGGTTTTTCAGTTCCAGGAATTTTCCTGGCTCAAGCAACACACAAACACAAAAAAACAATGGGGATTGTTATGACACAACAAGGGGATGCTGTAGCCGGGGAGCTGGCGACAGAAAAAGTGGGCATTAAAGGGTATCTGGCCTTTTTTCTCACCATAATCTTTTTTTCCGGTGTTTTTTCCGGAACAGACAGCTGGTGGCGCGTTTTTGATTTTTCCGTTCTGAACGGATCGTTTGGGCAACTGCCTGGTGCGAACGGAGCCACCACCTCATTTCGCGGCGCGGGTGGCGCGGGGGTTAAAGATGGCTTTCTCTTTGCGCTGGAGCTGGCACCGTCAGTCATTCTCTCTCTGGGGATTATTTCAATTACCGATGGTCTTGGTGGATTACGCGCCGCGCAGCAGTTAATGACACCTGTGCTAAAACCGTTGTTGGGCATTCCAGGGATCTGCTCGCTGGCGCTGATCGCTAACCTGCAAAACACCGATGCCGCCGCCGGTATGACCAAAGAGCTGGCGCAGGAAGGTGAAATTACCGAACGCGATAAAGTGATTTTCGCCGCATATCAAACCAGCGGTAGCGCCATCATCACCAACTACTTCTCTTCCGGCGTCGCGGTGTTTGCCTTTCTGGGCACGTCCGTAATCGTACCTTTAGCCGTCATCCTGGTGTTTAAATTTGTCGGAGCCAACATTTTGCGCGTCTGGCTTAACTTCGAAGAACGTCGCAACCCAACGCAAGGAGCGCAAGCATGACAACTCAGGTCCGCAAAAACGTCATGGATATGTTTATCGATGGTGCGCGCCGTGGCTTTACTATCGCCACGACCAACCTGCTGCCAAACGTGGTGATGGCGTTTGTCATCATTCAGGCGCTGAAAATTACCGGCCTGCTCGACTGGGTGGGGCATATCTGTGAACCCGTAATGGCGCTGTGGGGATTACCCGGTGAAGCGGCAACCGTCCTTTTAGCCGCATTAATGAGTATGGGCGGCGCAGTCGGTGTTGCCGCCAGTCTGGCGACCGCCGGCGCATTAACCGGTCACGATGTCACCGTTTTACTGCCCGCGATGTATTTAATGGGCAACCCGGTGCAAAATGTCGGTCGCTGCCTGGGGACAGCCGAAGTGAATGCCAAATATTACCCGCATATCATTACGGTCTGCGTGATTAACGCATTGCTGTCGATCTGGGTTATGCAGCTTATTGTTTAACAAGGAGTTACCATGATTGATTATACCGCAGCCGGTTTTACCCTGCTGCAGGGAGCGCATTTGTATGCGCCGGAAGATCGGGGAATTTGCGATGTCCTCGTCGCTAACGGCAAAATTATCGCCGTTGCCAGCAATATCCCTTCTGACATTGTACCGGACTGCACGGTTGTCGATCTCAGCGGGCAGATCCTCTGTCCTGGTTTTATTGATCAACACGTCCATTTGATTGGTGGTGGCGGTGAAGCAGGTCCTACGACGCGCACGCCAGAAGTGGCGCTAAGTCGCCTGACGGAAGCGGGCGTCACGTCAGTGGTTGGTCTGCTGGGCACCGACTCTATCTCTCGCCACCCGGAATCCCTGCTCGCCAAGACCCGTGCGCTCAATGAAGAAGGCATCAGCGCCTGGATGCTGACCGGCGCTTATCATGTCCCTTCCCGCACCATTACAGGTTCCGTGGAAAAAGACGTGGCGATTATCGATCGTGTGATTGGCGTGAAATGCGCCATCTCTGATCACCGTTCTGCCGCACCGGACGTTTATCACCTGGCTAATATGGCGGCGGAATCCCGCGTTGGCGGTTTGCTCGGCGGTAAACCTGGCGTCACCGTGTTCCACATGGGCGACAGCAAAAAGGCGTTACAGCCTGTCTATGACCTGCTGGAAAACTGCGATGTGCCGATCAGCAAGTTGCTGCCGACCCACGTTAACCGCAACGTTCCGTTGTTTGAGCAGGCGCTGGAGTTCGCGCGCAAAGGCGGCACTATCGATATCACCAGCAGCATTGACGAACCGGTCGCCCCTGCCGAAGGTATTGCCCGCGCCGTTCAGGCGGGTATTCCGCTGGCACGCGTCACCCTCAGCTCCGACGGCAACGGTAGCCAGCCGTTCTTCGATGACGAAGGGAATTTAACCCATATCGGTGTTGCCGGTTTTGAAACGTTGCTGGAAACCGTGCAGGTGCTGGTCAAAGACTATGATTTCAGTATCAGCGATGCCCTGCGCCCGCTCACCAGTAGCGTAGCCGGTTTCCTTAACCTGACCGGGAAAGGCGAAATTCTGCCAGGCAATGATGCTGACTTGCTGGTCATGACGCCAGAACTGCGCATTGAGCAGGTATACGCTCGCGGCAAACTGATGGTCAAAGACGGCAAAGCCTGCGTGAAAGGAACGTTTGAAACGGCTTAAACGGTTGTCAGCCGCCCGAATGGACGTAGAATGCCCGCAAGGGCGGCTGACAGAGTAAAACGTAATGGATGACTGTGGTGCGATTTTGCATAATATTGAAACCAAATGGCTTTATGATTTTCTGACCCTGGAAAAATGCCGCAATTTTTCCCAGGCGGCAGTCAGTCGCAACGTCTCGCAACCGGCATTCAGCCGCCGCATCCGTGCGCTGGAACAGGCGATTGGTGTTGAATTGTTTAACCGCCAGGTAACGCCGCTGCAACTCTCAGAACAAGGGAAAATCTTCCATTCGCAGATCCGCCATCTGTTGCAACAGTTAGAGAGCAATCTGGCAGAGCTGCGTGGCGGCAGCGATTACGCGCAACGAAAAATCAAGATAGCCGCTGCACACTCTCTTTCCCTCGGACTGTTACCGTCCATTATCAGCCAGATGCCGCCGCTCTTTACCTGGGCAATTGAAGCTATTGATGTCGATGAAGCGGTCGATAAACTGCGTGAAGGGCAAAGTGACTGTATTTTTTCCTTTCACGACGAAGATTTGCTGGAAGCGCCGTTTGACCACATTCGCTTATTTGAATCTCAATTGTTCCCTGTCTGCGCCAGTGACGAACACGGAGAAGCACTTTTTAACCTCGCGCAGCCACACTTTCCGTTACTGAAATACAGCCGCAACTCCTACATGGGGCGATTGATTAATCGCACCCTGACGCGCCACAGTGAGTTAAGTTTCAGCACCTTTTTTGTCTCTTCGATGAGCGAGCTTTTAAAGCAGGTTGCCCTCGACGGCTGTGGGATTGCCTGGCTGCCGGAGTACGCCATCCAACAAGAAATTCGCAGCGGGAAGCTCGTTGTACTGAATCGGGACGAACTGGTGATCCCGATTCAGGCCTATGCATACCGAATGAATACCCGCATGAATCCAGTTGCCGAACGCTTCTGGCGTGAACTGCGCGAGCTGGAGATTGTGCTTAGCTGACATTCTCCAGCATCGCACTACACCAACCGCCATTATCCCAGACCAGATCAAACGTTAGCGGTTCACCGTCGTGGTACAGCATTATCTCAAGGCTGATCGCCAGAGTGTGGCAGTACGCTTCTTTAAAATTAACCTGCAACGCCGCAATCCGTGGCTCATGAAATAACAGTGCAGAACGCAGCTGACGGCAATACCAGCTCTGGAGATGTTTGTCGCTCTGGTTATGCACTTGCCACTCGGGCATGCCTGAAACAAGTAATGACGGTAATGCCGAATGAGGAGAATTAAAAAGAGTGAGGATATCGCTGCATACCGATTTACGCAGCAATGACGTTTTATTGCCTGAAATTTCAGGTAAAACAGCCTGAAGTGATTGGCGCATCATTTTGCGCACTCCTGACGTTTAGCAACATATGCGGCTTGCCCTGAACACCGGGCACCACTGTATTGATGCTCATTTTCCATAGCCATTCCCTTTTGTTCATTACATCCATGTCAGTCTGAGACAGGCCTGAATCCTGTCAGCAAAGTATAAAACCTTACTTGCCTATGAATATCTACTGACTTTTCAGGAAAAAAGTCATGATTTGATAAAAATCATCAAACTCAAAAAAAAACCGCTAGTATATTCTGAATATTCCGAATAGTTACGTAGATGAAAATACTTGTCACCGCCGCTACTTAATTCCGGTGGAAAATTATTTATTTCCGCATAATCAGCCATGTATTATTTGAAACAATTAGTTTGTAAATAATATAAATTGATAACATATCAAATACATCAAAAATACCATTCACAGGCATTATTAATATAGACCTCAATATAGCAACATCAAATTCCAATTAGTAATAAGATATGCTTTTTAATTGCATGCAAATAATTTTAAATGAGCGTTTTTTGATACTTTAGAGTGTTTCCCACCCTTTAATATCACCATGTAGAGTTGATATCACTACAACAGAAACATGCATGTCATTTGTTTACTTCTCTTTTTACTACAGAAAAATTTATCTATTTTTCTAAACATCAGTGAAATACTCATAAAAGGTAACTATTATGTCTATGCCATTAAGCAATGCCCTTCAGAGTCAAATTATTACAGATGATCACTTCCTTCATCACCCAATAGTCGACAGTGAGTTAATACGTAAATATGAACGTGCACGCCTGGATACGGAAAATATCTATCTTCTGCCTCTTGTTCGTGGCAATAACCATAATTACGATGGAAAAAGCGTTGTCGAAATTAGAAAGCTTGATATTAGTAAAGAGTACTGGCCATTTAATTATGTGACAGAAACATGCAGAGAATCCGATGGTATTACAACAACAGGACGTATGCTCTATCGAAACTTGAAAATCACCTCAGCTTTAGACGATATATATGGTGGTATATGTAAAAAGGCGCATGCTGCCACAGAGTTAGCAGAAGGATTACGGCTAAATTTATTTATGAAGAGCCCTTCCTATCCTGTTGAGAACTATACAGTTCATGAAATAACATTAGGCCCTGGTTGCAATGTTCCAGGTTACGCCGGAACCACGATAGGATATATTTCAACCCTTCCAGCTTCTCAGGCAAAAAGATGGACCAATGAGCAGCCAAGGATTGATATCTATATTGATCAGATAATGACTGTCTCAGGGGTGGCAAATTCTTCCGGATTCGCCCTTGCCGCATTACTTAATGCTAATATTGAGTTGGGTAATGACCCAATAATTGGTATAGAAGCCTATCCCGGTACCGCGGAGATCCATGCAAAAATGGGATATAAAGTTATCCCGGGTGATGAAAATGCACCACTCAAACGTATGACTCTGCAACCGTCATCTCTTCCAGAACTGTTTGAATTAAAAAATGGTGAATGGAATTATATTGGTAAATAGCCACTGAGAAGAATGAGTACTAACATTCAGGTTATACAGATAGCTAAACAATACCCTGCAATTTACAAAGTAATACTCATTGCGACTTCTTAATTTAAGAAAGCGCAAGGAACGTTTACCCTTGCGCTTATTATAATAAGTCAGGCGTCGACTTTATCCAGCGGCCATGAATCAAACAGATAGCCATCAAAATAAATATCGTCAACGTTCGAGAATTCCAGCAGACGTTGCTTAACGTTTTCCAGATGCTGCCACATTGCCAGCTTCGCCGCTCGGGCATCTTTTTTGATTAACGCGGCGAGGATCTGTTTGTGATCGCCCAACCACTCTTTGCGATACAGGCTGTCATCCAGATGGCTGTGCAACTGGATCCACATTGGATTGTTTTCCCGCCACTGCCAGGACTGACGGAACAGCTCCACCAGCATGCTGTTATGCGTTGCTTCGGCAATAGCGAGATGGAACTGCATGTCACCGCTTTCGCTGCTGCCCGGCGCACTGGAAGCCAGTTCACGCTCTTCCAGTTGCAATGCCTGACGCATTTTGACGATATCTTCGCGGGTAGCCTGCAAAGCGGCAAACTCGGCGATGTTGCTCTCCAATAACTGCCGCGCCTGTAACAGCTCAAAAGGACCGGCATCGTTGCAGACGTTGGCATCCGGACTGTCTGTGTTCTGGCTGCCTGAGTTATCAAGAACATAGATACCGGCACCCCGGCGTACTTCCACCAGCCCTTTGATCTCCAGCATGATCAGCGCTTCACGTACCACCGTCCGCGTGACATCAAGCATTTCTGCAATTTCACGCTCCGGCGGCAGCCGTTCGCCAGGATTGTACGGCGTCTTTATGATCAGATCGCGGATCATCGCCCCGACTTCCTGGTAAGGTCTTTGCGCAGAGGTGGCAGATTTCATGGTGTTGTGTCCGTTAGGTGCGGTTAATCAAATTTTTGCCGGATGCGGCGTGAACGCCTTATCCGGCCTACAACGGGCAATTTTACGGCCCCCGTTAATCTCAAACTATACCATTAGCACTGGAAGTTGGCACGTATAGGTGGGCAAAAAAACGAAAACTGGTCAACCAAATATCAGTTTGATTGACCAGTAAGTCTGTAGGGTAATCAGTTAGTTACAGCGCAGCCACACACTCGCGCGCACCGCGTTCGCACAGCTGCTGATATGCCGCCGTCACTGCGCCAACAAAGTCGGCATTCTGCGGCAGATCATCGGCAAAAATACCGCTCAGGCCCAGCAGCGCTTTCACGCGGTCTGCGCCCTGATACTGCGCGTTGACCTTCTGGAACTCCGCCAGCATCGGGTCGACCACGTCAATGGCATTACCCTGCTCATCCACGCCCTGGGTGTAACGCATCCAGCCAGCCACGCCCAGCGCCAGGTGACGCCAGCTGCCGCCGTTTTGCAGGTGCAGACGCACCGGGTCCAGCAGACGCTGCGGTAACTTCTGGCTGCCGTCCATCGCAATCTGCCAGGTACGGTGACGCAGAGACGGGTTGCTGAAACGCTCGATCAGCAGCGTCGCATAGGCGTTCAGGTCCGTACCTTCCGGCATCGACAGCGTTGGCGCTTGTTCCTGCATCATCAAGGAGAAGGCCGCTTTGCGATAATCCGGGTTAGTCATGGTGTCGGCAATGGTTTCATAGCCGCCGAGGTAACCGAGGTATGCCAGGAAAGAGTGGCTGCCGTTCAGCATACGCAGCTTCATCATTTCGAACGGCACAACGTCTGCAACGAACTGTGCGCCCACTTTATCCCAGTCCGGGCGACCGTTAACGAAGTTATCTTCAATCACCCACTGACGGAACGGTTCGCAGGCAATGGCGCACGGGTCGTAAACACCCAGCTGGTCAGCAATTTCCTGCAAGGTTTCTGGCGTCGCCGCCGGAACGATGCGGTCAACCATGGTGCACGGGAAGGTGACGTTTTCTTCAATCCATGCCGCCAGCTGCGGGTCACGCGCCTGAGCCAGTCCCAGTACCGCGACCTTCGCCACATGGCCGTTTTCACGCACGTTATCGCAGGACATCACCGTAAACGCTTTCAACCCTTTTTCACGACGCAGCCGCAGGGCTTCGACGATGTAACCAATCGCGGACTTCGGCGCAGTCGGGTTTTCCAGATCGTGCTTGATCAGTGGGTTATTGAGATCCAGCTGACCGCTTGCCGCATCAGCGCAGTAGCCTTTTTCCGTGACTGTCAGAGAGACAATCGCCGTCTGCGGACGCGCCATCGCATTGAGAATACCTTCGCAGCCGTCGATTTCCGGATGCAGCGCTTCTTTCATCGAACCGATAATTTTCAGCTCGGTGCTTTCCGCGCCTTTTTCCGCCACGGTGTACAGCAGTTGCTGTTTTTTCAGGTTTTCGATCAGCACGCGGTCGTTGCCTGGCATCAGGTTAACTTCGCAGATACCCCAGTCGCTGTCGGTGCTTTCCAGCAGGTGATGGGTATACAGCGCCTGGTGCGCGCGGTGAAACGCCCCGCAACCGAGATGCACAATGCGTGATTCCAGACGAGAATGCTCCCATGACGGGCGGGCAACCGGCAGATTGCTGTCAACAATAGTAGTCATCGTAAACTCCAGAATCCGTCTTCAGAGAGTGACGGCAAGGAAGAAGGAACCGGCACGGCGCGCAGCCATGCCGGTGGGTATTAACGGCTAAAGAAAGCGCGCTGGATCGCCAGTTCGACACCGCGAACTTCGGCCAGGCCTTTCAGACGACCAATTGCGGAGTAACCTGGGTTGGTTTTCTTCTTCAGGTCGTCCAGCATCTGATGACCGTGGTCCGGACGCATCGGGATCAGGTCTTCTTTGCCTTCCGCTTTACGACGGTGTTCTTCTTCAACAATCGCTTTCACCACTTCGTACATATCAACGTCACCGTTCAGGTGCGCCGCTTCGTGGAAGGTTTTCGGGTTATCTTCACGCATGGTGGAGCGCAGATGGGTGAAGTAAATACGCGGACCGAACTGCTTGATCATATCAACCAGATCGTTGTCAGCACGCACGCCGTAGGAACCGGTGCACATGGTGAAACCGTTCGCCATGCTGTTTACGGTATCAACCATCCACTGCATATCTTCAATGGTGGAAACAATGCGCGGCAGGCCAAGGATCGGGCGCGGCGGATCGTCCGGGTGAACCGCCATACGCACGCCAACTTCTTCAGCAACTGGAATAATCGCTTTCAGGAAGACGGCAAAGTTTTCGCGCAGCTTCGCTTTATCGATATCTTTGTACAGCTCCAGGTGCTTACGGAACTGGTCGAGGGTATACCCTTCTTCCGCGCCCGGCAGACCGGCAATGATGTTACGCGTCAGACGCGCTTTGTCTTCGTCGCTCATAGTGGCGAAGCGAACAGCAGCCTGAGCAATTTCTTCTTCGGTGTAATCCGCTTCCGCGCCTGGACGTTTCAGGATATGCATTTCGAATGCAGCGAATTCGATCTGGTCGAAGCGCAGAGCTTTGGAGCCGTCTGGCAGCACGTATTCGAGGTCAGTACGGGTCCAGTCGAGCACCGGCATGAAGTTGTAGCACACGGTGCGAATGCCGCACTGCGCCAGGTTGCGCAGAGTCTGCTGATAGTTAGCGATCCACTGCTCATAGTTGCCAGTGTGGGTTTTGATATCTTCGTGAATTGGTACGCTTTCTACGACAGACCACACCAGGCCTGCGTCTTCAACGATCGCCTTGCGTTTGAGGATCTCTTCTACGGACCATACTTCGCCGTTCGGGATATGGTGCAGCGCGGTAACCACGCCAGTTGCGCCCGCCTGACGGACATCAGCTAAAGAAACCGGATCGTTTGGGCCGTACCAGCGCCAGGTCTGTTCCATGATTTTTCCTCTTTCACATAGTGGGTTCCACAGCAAAGAGACGCAGAACCCTGGAGTTGTTTAGGTATCCGGATGAACAACCAGACCGCAGCCGTGGCGTTGCATCGGATGAGATGGCGTATAAGTTCTACCTTTTGGTAAGACATGTCAACCCGAATTCTGAAATTGGTTAACCACATCACAAGAATTTCACTCTCATGGTTGTTGCTGCAAATTGCAGCAAAGGGTAATCGATGGTTATTGATCAGAGGATGTGACATTCATCGCAACAATGGTTGACCAATTTACATAACATGTCGCCCAAAATAACAACGGTTCAACCAGGTAAGGTAAAACGTTATGCATGTGCTTAACATTCTCTGGGTGGTATTCGGCATTGGCCTGATGCTGGTACTGAATTTGAAGTTCAAAATCAATTCAATGGTGGCTTTGTTGGTGGCGGCGCTGTCCGTCGGGATGCTGGCGGGCATGGATTTGATGTCGCTGCTGCACACTATGAAAGCGGGCTTCGGCAACACGCTGGGGGAACTGGCTATCATCGTGGTGTTCGGTGCGGTCATCGGTAAATTGATGGTCGACTCCGGCGCGGCTCACCAGATAGCGCATACGCTGCTGGCGCGTCTCGGTCTGCGCTATGTACAGCTGTCGGTGATTATCATCGGCCTGATTTTTGGTCTGGCGATGTTCTATGAAGTGGCCTTTATCATGTTAGCGCCGCTGGTTATTGTTATTGCCGCCGAAGCTAAAATTCCGTTCCTGAAACTGGCGATCCCGGCAGTAGCAGCTGCCACTACCGCACATTCACTGTTCCCACCGCAGCCGGGTCCGGTGGCGCTGGTGAATGCTTATGGCGCGGATATGGGGATGGTTTATATCTATGGCGTACTGGTGACGATCCCAAGTGTAATCTGCGCAGGTCTGATCCTGCCGAAGTTCCTCGGCAATCTTGAGCGCCCAACGCCATCATTCCTGAAAGCAGATCAACCGGTAGATATGAATAATCTGCCCTCTTTCGGCGTTTCGATTCTGGTGCCGTTGATCCCGGCGATCATTATGATCTCCACCACCATCGCCAATATCTGGCTGGTAAAAGATACCCCTGCCTGGGAAGTGGTTAACTTTATTGGTTCCTCGCCGATTGCGATGTTTATTGCGATGGTGGTTGCATTCGTACTCTTTGGCACCGCGCGTGGTCATGACATGCAGTGGGTGATGAACGCTTTTGAAAGCGCGGTGAAGAGTATTGCAATGGTGATTCTGATCATCGGTGCGGGTGGCGTGCTGAAGCAGACCATCATCGACACCGGCATTGGCGACACCATCGGCATGTTGATGTCCCACGGCAATATCTCGCCCTACATCATGGCATGGCTGATCACTGTGCTAATTCGTCTGGCGACGGGTCAGGGTGTCGTTTCGGCGATGACCGCCGCCGGGATTATCAGTGCTGCAATCCTTGATCCAGCAACCGGTCAGCTGGTTGGAGTGAATCCGGCGCTGCTGGTGCTGGCGACGGCTGCGGGTTCCAACACCCTCACCCACATTAACGATGCATCTTTCTGGTTGTTCAAAGGATACTTTGACCTGTCAGTAAAAGACACGTTGAAAACCTGGGGTCTGCTGGAGCTGGTCAACTCCGTGGTTGGGCTTATTATTGTGCTGATTATTAGCATGGTAGCGTAAAAGGACACCAGAGCCTGCCAATGGCAGGCTCAGACTGATGACAAAGTCTAAAAATGTGCCCGGACAGTCCCCTCGCCCCTCCGGGGAGAGGGTTAGGGTGAGGGGAACAGACCAGCAAAGTGCGCTTTGTTTATGCCAGATGCGACGCTGACGCGTCTTATCTGGCCTACAAAGGGCTAACGTGCAGGTTTTTAGCTTCAGGTAATATTGCGTACCAGCATTAGCAATGTCCTGTGATTTCTTTATTGATAAACAAAAGTCACGCCAATAATCGATTGCACATTCCCTGCAGTCACCTGCCCTCCGGTACGTGCATAATTTGCCGTTAATCCCAGACTTACCGCCGAAGTCCCTACTGCTCCTAACGATACCGTGTTATTCGCTGGAATAATCGTACCGTTGCGCGTCAACTGTACGCCGACGCCCTGCGCTGGTGAAAACGACGCGGTATTGGTGAAAATCGAGTTGCCCGCATCTGCGGTTGTGCCGGAGAGGTAATACCCCAGGTTTTGGCTTTTCGCACAATAAACGGTAAGAGGAATCGGCACTGAACCAGGGTAGTCCGGCAGAGTAACGGTGACATCACGAGCAGAAACATCACAGCCGCCAGTAGGCACCACCACATCATTATTGGCGTAAATATTCCACACAAACTGGAAATCATCGCTGTTATAGTTGTTGGTCTGTCGCAAAATAAGCACGGCAATTAATGAGCCAGCTTTAATCGCCACCCCGCCCGCACTGCTCACAGGCGTCAAATAAAGCGCCACCGGCCACGGCTTATCCGTTCTCGAATTATAAACAACCCGCGGCGTTTCGCTGGTGGTCGGAAATGGATAGCTACTGCCACTATATTTTACGGTCCCGGAAAAATTAGATAACACGCCGCCATAAGCCGAGCCTCGTTGCAGTGTGACATAGTCTGTAATGGTTTCCGGATAATCGTTATGGCAAAAGATTTGCGTCGAAAGATCTACGACCAGGTTTTGCCCCACATTCACGGCAGGCGTAAGGTTTACATAAACATTAGCGCTGCCACCGCCAATAGGGATAGCTGTACCATTGGCGGTTTTACAGGCGAATGACCAGGCATTTACCGACCAGCCCATCAGCAGTACAGCAAACAGGGTAATAACTCGTTTCATTACAATCATCTCTTCGGGTTCAGCTGTAGGTATAGGTGATGCTAATCACTGCCTGAATGGTTCCCTGAGTGGCTCCGCCATTTACTGTCAATGCTCTGACCTGTAACGGGAAGTGCGCTGATTGTGAGGAATCATCCACCTGAACTGTTTTGGTTGCGCCAGTATTCAATGTGTTGCCACTGTCATCCTGTAGCTCTAACTGGATGTTTTGCGCGGTCCCCTGGTTTTTATAATATCCAGTACTGTCGGCTGCCCCGCTGAAACTAGCAGTGACCCTCGACGTTCCCACCGGACAATTAGTCAACTCAAGCGCAACATCATGCCAGGCCGATGCCGCCCCGGCAGACATCAGACTGAAAGAATAAAGATCGCCGAGATCAACCGTGGCATTGGTGGTGGAAACCGTACACGGTTTGGCGACGACCTTACCGTTCACCGTGATGGTGACATCGGCTGCCTGTATCGTCGCACTTGCGAGCGCCAATATTGCCGCCAATACATACCCACGTTTGCACCATTTCATGAGCATCTCCAGTTACTGATATTCAAGAGTGAAGGTAGCCGTGGCATTGATATGCCCCGCAGTGACAGGCACCTGTGTCGCCATTAGCCGGGCGTAAAAATTCAGCGTATTTGGTTTACCCGGCGTCAGGGTCGTCCACGAAATCGCGGACGATGGAGCATTAAGGGGGATTTGATTTTGCTGCTCATTCAGAAGTTGTATTCCCAGTCCCGAAGCCGCTGACACCGTATTTTCAAGTGCAAGCAGGTTGGCATTGTGGCTATCTGCAACGCCAGTAAACCCAACCTTTACGGCAGAAACGGCGTTACCACAGGGTGACAGCAAAATACGAAATGGAACGACAGGAGTCGTCGCGCCAATGTTGTTAAATTGCTTCGCCGCGTTTTCCATCAGATCAACAGTAAAATTGGTTGATTCAGCGGCCACACTACAGCCGTTATCTCTGACATAGCCGCGGATAGTAATCGTGCTATCCGCAGCCAAAGCGTGACTCACCGCCAGCCACAAAAAAGCGCACAGAAGATAAAAAGGTTTGTTTCTCATCACGCCCCCTTAACGACATTCAGCTGATAGCTGGGTTAATAACTGCTGCTGACTCTCTGGTGGCAGTTGATAATTGGCGACACAGTGAGCATTTTCCTCTTCTCCCCATTTCACCTGAACTTTTCCCGCTAAAGGCATTCCGCTGAGGTAAACCTGGCCATTATCCGCAACAATGCCGCTACTCTGGCTACTCTCTGATGTCACCATCGCCCCGAACGGCAGCGGCTTATTATTGTGGGTTAGCGTCATGAGCAGTTTTATCCCAACGCGCGCTTTAAACTCTGCTCGCACGATCGCCCCACGAGTGGGAACAACGTTAGCGACCGCGTTATCTAAATCGACGTTATCAGCCAGGGTATTGGTATCCAGCGCTACTCTGTTTTCCCGATATTCAGTGGCATAAGGCAGCACGGCATAACCGCGCCAGTCGGTACGCACCCCCGTCTGGTTTTCGACTTTTGCATCTTTTGCGCCAGGCGCTTTAACAAGCACCACCGTATCGTTTAACGGCTGCCCCAGCGTTACGCCATTGGCATGAGCCAGTACCCCACCGCTGACTCCGTAATAGAGCTGCTTAATATCATCGCTATGGCTGTAACCGATGTTGGCATTGCCGTAGCCACCGCGATAATTCAGCGTGGCGTAGCCTGTGCTTCCGCTATTACCATCGCCTCCCCCGGCATAGCCGGTTTGCACGCTATAGCTGAGGTTGTTGTCTTCCAGCAACGTACCGTATACACCAGCCAGATTGGTCATCCGACCGTTGAGATCGTGTGACATGCTGTAGCTGGCACTGGCATGTCGCCACTGAGATTTACTGTCAGAACGCAGCCAGTGGCTGAAAGGAATATTGACGTTAAGCGCTAACATCTGATCCCGTCCTTTTTGCCAGGCGTTTTTCGTCAGGCTATAGCTGAGCGTCCAGTTGATATCTTCGAACGCAGTATTTAATCCAGCCTGGAATTGCTCATCGACATTACTCGTTCCCCAATAAGTTTGATGGCTACCACTCAAATACAGTGTTGATGTGCGCCCGAGTTGCTGAGTAACGGTGAGCTGTAATTTCCCGCGTTTGTTATAAGCGAGGTTGTAATAGTCGGTGAATTTTGGCTTAACCTGAATAACTCCATCCTGTGTTTCGATGTTGTAGCCATTCATTCGACTGTATGTTGTATCAGCGAAATTAAAATATCCGCTGGTCGAATAACGGTAACCCACTAACTGAATATTCGTGCCTGACTCATTGAGCGATTTGTTATAGAGAAAACGCACCGATTGTCCGTCATGCTGACTGTCATCGGGAAGTGTGGAATTAGCCTGCGTCATATCCACAGACAGAGCGCCCAGTGCCCCCATGTTTTTCCCGATACCGAAATTAAAAGCACGATAACGATCCGCCAGTTGCGTTCCACCATATATTGTCCAGCCAGCCGGAAGGCCGTGGAGTAATGTACTCTGGAAAAAGCGGGTTTTTTCCTGCTGCGCATTTCCACTACGGTATTCTCCTGCCGTAATGGAATAACGAGTATGCCCTTCACGTTGCAAAAGCGGGACTGACGAATAGGGTACGGTAAAAATCTGCGTGCTGCCGTCAGCCTCTTTGATCGTTACCTGCAAGTCACCACTATTACCTGCGGCATAGATATCGTTGATGGTAAAAGGCCCCGGTGGCACCGTACTATTATAAATGTCATACCCATTTTGTTTAATAGTGACCTGTGCAGTACCACGAGCAATACCGTGGATCACCGGGGCAAATCCTCTTTGGCTATCGGGTAACATATTGTCATCTGAGGCCAATTGTGCGCCGCGAAAGTTAATACCATCGAAAATATCGCCCTGGGTATAACCATCACCCAACGTCAGCCGGGAACGTAAAGGAATTATGTCTCGCTCAAGCCAGGTATTGATATGCTGCCATTTATTTTTGCTACCTGATGAACTGTCGCTACTGTTATAACTCCAGGTGGTATTGTCGCGTAAACGCCACGCACCAATATTTAACCCACTCTGTAGGTTTAAATATGCATAATGGCTGTTACCCCCAATCCGATTCTGCACACTATTTCCGCTGAAATTATAATTGAGCAATCCGGCATTAATACCGGGATCCCATAACTCAGGAGGAATATAACCACGCGCGCGATTACTCATAAATGCCTGAGGGATCGTCAGGTTCAGTCGCTGCTGACCAACATCCAGATGCGCAGTAGCGTCCTGGACCATTGTGGTTAATGGCACACAGGCATCATCCGCCAGCAGATTCATACCGGCGACAGAAGCCGTATTCAGCCCCATACTGGCGAGTTGCGCGCGTGTCAGGCAGGGAACAATCCCTTGTTCACTGTCGCCCGTATTAAATGTGACATCACGCGTTGCCATATAACCATTATTCAAATAGATATCGACGCGATACGTCCCTGGCGGTAATTCTTGCCCATTTTCAAAACGCGATAAATCGGCCACAGCCTGGGGATCATCCGCTAAAAAGCGCGGATTAAAATAGAGGTCGGCAGATGACAAAGGTGCCTGTGCGGCAAAAGCACAGGCGACAACGAGTCGGACAAAAAAACCAGCCAAACGATGCTTACGAATATGCAAGCATTGTGTGTTTCGCTGGTAAAGTCTTAAATTCAGATATGACATTATTCCTCCGGTTTAAAATCACCCGGCAGTCAATTCTTTTTATTCAGGCGAAAAATTCCCCCTGCGTTATTCCATTACGCCCGTCATTTTGGGGGTAAGTGCGCCATAATCATTTATTGTTCGGTAAGTAATATTGCTTCCTGCATCAGAAGGCAATTTAACCGTGCTTTCGCCCATTGGAGGCACCAATGCATTTTCAAGAACCCGGGTTCCGGCATTCAACTCTGTTACCGTCAGGTAATAGGGTGTCGGGTTAATCAGCGTCAGAGAATTCGCGCTACGACGAAATCTTAATTTTTCTGCGGCCTGATCGGGTGGCAACGCTAATTTAGCCGGGCGATAGTACAGTTTAATGCGGCTGATAATTGCGAGCTGTAGCGTATTCTCAGTCAATTTTGATTTATCCATTGACGGAATCGCTTTAACGTTCATCCAGAATAAACTTTCCCGGTCCTGTGGCAATTGGTTATTTGTTGCATCAAGAATACGTAAGGTATTCTCTTTTTTTCCCTTCATCGCAAACAGAGGAGGCGTCACGATAAAACGACCATCCTTTACACCATCGGCATTTTCCACCCATGATTGAATTAAATAGGTACTATTTTCATCATTATTTGTCACGGCAAGTTGCACTTGTTTTTGCCCTGCCGGATAAATTACGCGAGTCGCGCCTAAGGCCACTCCCGCTTCAGCGCGTCCGGCAACCATCATTGCCATGAACATCAGGATACCTGCCAGCAAGCAGAATGTTATTTCCTGCGATTTCCTTACATTGACGTTTTTATTACTCACTGTCCTGTTCCTGTTATCACATTATCTGCTGAACAATTACTGATAGGTTAAAGAGAACCAGGCCTGGGCATTGGCGATGCCGCCAGTAACCCGACGCCCGGTAGCACGATATTTGGCGATGAAATGTAGCGAAGTAGAGCCTGAGTAAAGCCGTTTCCAGTTTGCTGGAGGACGATTAATCGGTACGAGGTTTCCTTCATCATCAAACAACGCTACGCCAATATTGGTGGCTATCCCTGGCCCCTCTCCCACGGAAAGCACATCCGGATTTTTACCATCCGCGACACCGTGAAACGCCACACCCACACGTTCACTCACCACCGTGCTACATTCCCGTAAATGAATAACAAAAGGCACCGGTGCGCTATCTTCCCCTGCCGCATGAAACCGGTTACTGCTGATTTGCCCCATATTGACCGTCATTTGTTTATCACCGGCTTCAATCCGGCAAGTTTCCGCAATAATGACGCCCTGAAATTGCATATTTCCGCCGGGCAGCGTGGTATTCCATTTATTTCCGGCCAGAGCAAACATTGGCAGCAACGACGCTAACAGAAATAATCTCTTCCTTTTCATCGTTATTTTTATCGCACAAGGGTGGGCATCCCTGCCCGTAATGACGTCCTTGAACCTGGGTAGGTTATTGATACTGAACCTTGAAGGTCGCATCCGCATTAGCAGCACCCGGGGTTGCGGCCCCGGTTGCAAAATAACGCGCCTGGAACGGAATGGTATTGGTTCCGTTATTCAGGGTTGTTTCTGAACTAAATGTCGCACCGTCCAGCGCCAGCGCAGCACCCGTTCTGTCCAGGATCTGCACACCAACGTTTGTTGCGCTACCCGCAGCAGAACTCTGCAGAGCCAGTACATCAGTATGCGTAGCATCAATTGCCGTACCTAAGAAGGCAACAGCGGCTTTTGTGGCAACAGTGGTATCGCAATCATTCAGCTGAATGTTAAAACCAACGGCAGAGCTGGTTGCTCCAGCCTGCTTCAGGCTAGCGGTACGAACCTGTCCCAACTGAACGGTTTGATCAACAGAGCCTGCATCAACTGCGCAAGCGGCGTTAACAACTTCCCCTTTAAAGTGAACGGTCCCACCATTTACCGTCGTAGTATCGGCCAGAGCCGCTGCGGAACTGAGGGACAGAGCCGACAGAACAACGATTGCCAGAGTTTTAATTTTCATGCTGCTTTCCTTTAAAAAAACTATTTCTAAATCGACATGGGCAGTCGTTCTGTACACTTTGTTTTGTCAACGAGTTTGACTGCCAACACTGCACAGTTTTCCCCCAAAAGATGAAACATTTGGGGCCATTTTGACTCATAGAGGAAAGCATCGCGCACAAACTTTTTCAGTTTATTTGTTGGCTTAATATTCTATTGTTATCTTTATTTATAGATTTTTATATTGCATGAGGTGGTTTTTGGAGAGAAGAATGAGGAAGATGCGTCGAGCCAAAGAAACGTTAGCTTTACATATAGCGGAGGTGATGTGAAATTAATTTACAAGAGAAATAATTTACATATCAAACAGTTAGATGCTTTTTGTCGTTTTTTAATATTTTTATGCTTGAGAAAAAATACGTAACTTATTTATGATATGGACAGTTTGGCCCCAATTGTCTTGTATTTATTTGTTTTTTAACTTTATTATCAATGAGTTAAATCAAACCTCTTCTCTTTTTAATTTTTCGTTTATGAGATTATTTCTTTCCCATAATCCGGCAAAACGAGCAGCATTACTGGCGGTATAACGTACAGTATGGCGAATATTTCGATGCCCGAGATAATCCTGAATTAAACGAGTATCTGCACCACGCTCCGCCAGTTCATAACCGCAAGCATGCCTTAACATATGAGGATGAGTCTGCGTTACGGTTCCAGCTTCAATACCGGCATCGCGAATAATGCGATAGGCCTGCTGGCGAGAAAGCCGACTCCCACGGCGAGAAATAAATATAGCGTCGGTCCGGTCAGCGCCTTTCCAGTTAGCACGTTCCTGGGTCCAGCGTTCCACGGCTTCACGCTCATCAAAACGTAACGGGTGAACGGTAGAAAATCCGTTCTTCAGTCGGCGAATATTTATTCGACCTTCATTAAGGTCAAGATCCTGATAATGCAGATCAAGCAGTTCACTAATACGCATCCCATGCCGATATGCCAACAGAATAAGACAATAATCTCTGGCTCCCGTTGCCCCGTAACAAACCGCCTGCATCATGGCCTGAACTTCTTTACCGGTAAGATAACGACGTTTACTCACAATAGTAGTACTCCTAACTGAGATATATTTGAATGAATACCTATAGGAAACCTCAATCGGTCAAAATTAGCCCAATAGATAAAAAGATAACCACACACGAAGTGATGTGGCTATCAGTCAATTACATTAAATATCATACAAAAATAAAATATCACTGATGTGATAACATCTATTTTCATTGATTTGATTCAATATAACAATAGATTGCAGTGGATTAACTTCCAGTTGCTTAAAAAATAAAGAAAAAAGTGCGGAAACAGGAGAATTTAAGTGATGTGTAAATTTATGAATGATTTTGTTTATTTATTTTGAAGAACATAAACCATTGTATTTTGTATGGATATGGTTAACTTAATGTTTATTATGAAAATTAATAATCACACTTACAATAACATCAATTAATAAATGGTTAATCATTTTTGATATATCGTAAGAATAATGTAGTTTTTAACACCATCCCTGGTATCTCAACTATCTCTATAAAACAGCGTGACGCTGTCGTCCTCTGGCTCTATCCCAGATGCCGTAAAAACGCCCTGCATTGCTGGCGGTATACCAGACAGTATGACGAATATTGCGATGCCCAAGATAATCCTGGATAAGTCGCGTATCTATTCCCATATTCGCCAAAGCAAAACCACACGAATGGCGTAACATGTGCGGATGAATCTCCAGTGACAACCCGGCATTACCACCGGAAGTCGAGATAATATGGTAAAACTGTTGCCGAGAAAGCGGATTTCCCTTACGCGATAAAAATACCCATTCGCTCTCAGCATGCGGGTACGAAGTACGGATACTCAACCAGTTTTTTAAAGCCTGAACTTCTTTGTTCAATAGCGGGTGCGTTGTTGAAAAGCCTTTTTTTAATCGATGGATATATATACACTTTGCCTTAAGATCAATATCCGAAATCCTCAATCGACAAATTTCACTCGCCCGGAAACCATGAATAAAACAAAGCAAAGTCAGACAATAATTACGTGCTGCATGAGGCCCGGTATTTGCTGCTTTAAGGAGTGATTCGATTTCACTATGGGTCAGGAAGTTCCTTTTTTTGTTATCAGCCTTATTCTTCATCGTTTTTCCCTTATAATTACAGACGCGCACTAGCTGTGCTGGGTTAGCAATAATCCAACATTTTTATCCTGATTATGTTTATAAAAGCGAACGTTTGCTTAATAACTAACGTAAGTGGACCAGTTCTTCTGAGTGAACTTAAATGGAGTAGCAACAGTTACTTATAATAACGTTGCCATACAAACGCTATGCTCTTGCATGCTATGTACCTTTATATATTTATCAATCGGATACGAATCTAATAATAACCCTCATCATTAATGCAACTAATCTTATCTATATATCATGTGATATGTTCTGTAACAAGTAAAATCAACATAAAAAATTCAGCAAAATTTAATATTCGTTCAACTATCCGTCTCACATATGACATTATTAGACAACTCCATTTGCCACAAAATGGCTATTTCATGGAACGCAGTAATTTCTTAGTAGCTATTATCAGGCTAATTCTTAGGTCCCTAGCGATTATTCCTGGCTGGTTCGTCAGTTTAGTTCATGAGATTGTTACATTCCTTTTTATCCTGGAGATATGGGGGAAAGCAGGAGATGATTTTTTCATCTGCATCCGTTGGTAAATATGGCTTTGGTCACTGCGACTTAAACCTTCCTCAATCACAGCTGTTCGCCGGGCTATTCGGCAAACAAGCTAAGTGAAACATCATCCTGAAAACACCAACATCAACAAGCCTCTCCAGAGAGACTTCAGGAGTGACCAGCTACAAGCCACAAACCAGGAAACATATTTCATGATGAGAATTATGCTCAGCCTGATGGCGGGTAAACACTTATTTTCACCACGCCCACTGAGTTATCTTGCAAATCTTTCCTTGTTTATACTCTAAATAAATTACTTATAAAACAGATAATTAAATAACAACCCTTGGTTTGTGAAGGCCTCCGCAAGTGTTCGTTTGGCTTCACATGGCATCTTCTTCTTAGAAAAATATCGACATATTTTGTGACACGAATTGCAAATCTGGTTTTGTTGTATGGATTGCGTGATTTTTGATCTGGTATAACAGGTATAAAGGTGCACCAAGATAGTCAATGAGACAGGGCATCTCGCAATCTATGGCAAACATCACTTCAGTTCTTTCACATCGGGTGATGAAAATGCACTTCAGTCTGAAAGGAATATGAAAATGAGATCAACAGACACTCTATTTTATGACTCTGGGTAAAATGGATTGAGTAAGTGATATAGCTTACGAACATTCAAATCAATTAAACATCAGAAGAGATTTTATACTCAGGTATTTAATCTGGCTCTCTGTTTATTTAAATAATGTGAAAAGAGATTTTTCACAGGAGACCTTATACAAAAAATATAAAATACAGCTACCGGTTGCCAAAGACACTATAAGCCTGGCAAAAAAATATTACACAACATAAATGCTAATTGTTTATGCGGGCTTTGTATTGCTTTCTGTTTCCTACAAATGAGTGAAATTTATGAAAAAGGCTAAAATACTTTCTGGCGTATTATTACTGTGCTTTTCGTCACCATTAATTTCTCAAGCTGCGACACTGGACGTACGTGGTGGATATCGTAGTGGAAGCCATGCCTATGAGACTCGACTCAAAGTCAGTGAGGGATGGCAAAATGGATGGTGGGCAAGTATGGAAAGTAATACCTGGAATACCATTCATGATAATAAAAAGGAAAATACCGCACTCAATGATGTTCAGGTTGATGTTAATTACGCGATTAAACTTGATGATCAATGGACGGTGCGCCCGGGAATGTTAACGCATTTTAGCAGCAACGGCACACGCTACGGACCCTACGTAAAACTGTCCTGGGACGCGACAAAAGATCTTAATTTTGGCATTCGCTATCGTTACGACTGGAAAGCTTACCGACAACAAGACTTATCCGGTGATATGTCTCGTGATAACGTTCATCGTTGGGATGGATATGTCACTTACCATATTAATAGTGATTTCACCTTCGCATGGCAAACGACGCTATACAGCAAACAGAACGATTATCGCTATGCAAACCATAAGAAATGGGCGACGGAAAATGCATTTGTTCTACAATACCATATGACGCCGGATATTACGCCATACATAGAATATGACTACCTTGACCGTCAGGGTGTTTACAACGGCAGAGATAATTTATCGGAAAACAGTTATCGCATTGGTGTGTCATTTAAACTGTAGTAGACAGGAGACAGTCACAATGAATAAAACAATAACGGCGCTTGCTATCATGATGGCTTCATTTGCCGCAAACGCGTCTGTATTACCGGAAACTCCTGTGCCATTTAAAAGTGGTACCGGAGCAATTGATAACGACACTGTCTACATTGGTTTAGGTAGCGCAGGTACGGCATGGTACAAGCTGGATACACAGGCCAAAGATAAAAAATGGAAAGCGTTAGCTGCATTCCCTGGTGGACCAAGAGATCAAGCAACCTCTGCATTTATTGATGGCAATCTGTATGTGTTTGGCGGCATTGGCAAAAACAGCGAGGGCTTGACTCAGGTATTTAATGATGTACACAAATACAACCCCAAAACCAATAGTTGGGTTAAATTGATGTCGCACGCGCCGGTGGGCATGGCGGGCCATGTGACTTTTGTACACAACGGCAAGGCTTATGTTACTGGCGGTGTTAACCAGAATATCTTCAATGGCTATTTTGAAGATCTCAACGAGGCTGGAAAAGATCAAACCGCTGTAGATAAAATCAACGCTCACTATTTTGACAAAAAAGCAGAAGATTATTTCTTCAATAAGTTTCTGTTGTCTTTTGATCCCTCAACACAGCAATGGAGTTACGCTGGCGAATCTGCCTGGTACGGAACGGCTGGTGCGGCGGTTGTTAATAAAGGTGATAAAACCTGGCTTATTAATGGCGAAGCCAAACCAGGATTGCGAACGGATGCCGTATTTGAACTTGATTTCACCGGTAATAATTTAAAATGGAATAAGCTTGCTCCCGTCTCATCACCAGATGGCGTCGCTGGCGGTTTTGCGGGGGTAAGCAATGATTCTCTTATATTTGCCGGAGGGGCCGGATTCAAAGGTTCACGAGAAAATTACCAGAACGGTAAGAACTATGCGCATGAAGGCCTGAAAAAATCATATAGCGCTGATATTCATCTTTGGCATAACGGGAAATGGGATAAATCGGGTGAATTATCGCAAGGTCGGGCCTACGGAGTATCATTGCCCTGGAATAATAGTTTATTAATTATTGGCGGTGAAACTGCAGGCGGCAAAGCGGTGACGGATTCAGTTTTGATCACTGTGAAGGATAATAAAGTCACAGTACAAAACTAACGCTTCAGGGCCCCGGTAAAGGGGCCCTGCTATCAATTTACCATTTCAATTACGCGAAAATTATATGGACGCAATAATATCGCCCGATTATTACTATGTTCTTACCGTTGCTGGTCAGTCTAATGCCATGGCGTATGGCGAAGGACTGCCATTACCGGACAGTGAAGATGCGCCTCATCCCAGAATTAAACAATTAGCGAGATTTGCGCATACGCATCCCGGAGGCCCGTCATGTCACTTTAACGACATTATTCCACTGACTCACTGCCCACACGATGTTCAGGATATGCAGGGTTATCACCATCCTCTGGCAACGAATCATCAAACACAGTACGGCACCGTTGGCCAGGCACTGCATATTGCACGGAAATTACTACCCTTTATTCCTGATAATGCAGGGGTTCTCATCGTTCCATGTTGCCGTGGCGGATCGGCTTTTACAGCGGGCAGCGAAGGGACATATTCAGAACGGCACGGAGCCAGCCATGATGCTTGTCGTTGGGGAACGGATACTCCGCTATACCAGGATTTAGTCAGCAGAACGCGAGCCGCACTGGTAAAAAACCCGCAGAACAAATTCCTCGGCGTATGCTGGATGCAAGGCGAATTTGACTTAATGACCAGTGACTACGCGTCACATCCTCAACACTTTAATCATATGGTTGAAGCCTTTCGTAGGGATCTAAAACAATACCATTCTCAGCTTAATAATATTACTGACGCACCATGGTTTTGCGGCGATACCACCTGGTACTGGAAAGAAAATTTCCCTCATGCGTATGAAGTTATTTATGGCAATTATCAAAATAATGTTTTAGCCAATATTATTTTCGTCGACTTCCAGCAACAAGGTGAAAGAGGACTGACGAACGCGCCTGATGAAGATCCGGACGATTTAAGCACGGGATATTACGGTTCAGCGTACCGGTCACCGGAGAACTGGACGACGGCACTGCGAAGCAGTCATTTCAGCGCGGCAGCCCGTCGGGGGATTATTTCTGACAGGTTTGTAGAAGCAATTTTGCAGTTTTGGCGCGAAAGGTGAGCGTTCATTAATTTGATTTATTCGCATCCATCAGCGCTTTTAACTCCTCCGGCGTAAACGGTGGTTTGCGCCGGTGCAGCATCGCATGGCAATTAGGGCACACAGGAAGTAAATCATTAACTGGATCCAGCTGGTAATCCTCTTTAATGGCTGAAAGCGGCACCAGGTGATGCATATGGATAAAACCCTCAGCGATATCGCCATAGATCTTCACCAGATCAACGCCGCATACGTTGCACTGGCATCCGTGATGTTCGACTGCTTTCTCGCGAGCTTTTTTATCGCGTTCATAGCGGTTTACCGTCACCTTTATCGCCGCACCTTCAACGTAGGTCCCCTGCGACGGCAACTCATCCGGGAACAGAACATCGGCTATGGGAGCCGCAGCGGCTTTATCCTGATGAATATGAAATCCCTGATCTATAAGTAGCTTGACGCATTTAGATTTTATTCCGCCGGTGAAATCCGCAGGGGTAAATTGCGTCCCCGTCATCAATGTCGCTGCGATACCAGCAATCGCCTTCGAGGGGTAACGTCGGCCATGATATTCAATCTCATACAACCGTGCAGGCTGGAACTGATGAGTTTCTCCCGCATCCCATAAATGAATAGCTTTGATGATATACCGCCGAGGAAGATGATCGGGGAGTTTATTCATGGAGAATGTCCTTATACGTTCTCAGAACAAGCAGCAAAAAAACAAATGAGATCAAGGTAATATATCTTCACTTGCAGGCTTGAACAGCAGAAAATTTGCGAGCATGATCGCAATTATTTCACTGCCAGGGATATCAATGGCTTCCAGTAAATCGCTACAGCAGGCAATTGCCAATATAAAAATCTGGCATAAGGGTGAACAGCGCGCACCGCATAAACCATTGTTATTGCTATACGTATTAGCGGGATACCTGAATGGACATCCGCGCCTTTTCGATTATTGTAGTGGAACAGTCTACGAGGATGCAGTTTGAAGTGAGTAAGTAAAGGTTGCTGGAAACGATCAATGCCGCCATACAATGATATTTGAGGATCACCAATGAGTAATAAAAACTACGAAAGTCACCGCAAAGCAATTGTTAGTAAAGGTATACCACCCGCTCTATTAAATAGGCTCACCAATTCGGATGTTCAGGTGATCAATACCTTCTTAACACGAGTGAGCAAACTGGAACTATCTCAACAAGAGAAAGACTGGATCATAAAAATCATCTCTATGGTTTAGACAATTTCAGCCTTGTAGCCTTTCAAGGGTTTTGTGTGGGTACAAACATTATCGAATCGGGATATAGCCGCAGCTGTAGCTGTATCCACATCAGTAAGTTGATGTAGGTTGACTTAGGTTGAGCGAAAAATAGCGAAAAGCCTTGTGTGGCGCGGATTTCAGTCATAAAAAAAACGTCCGTTGACGTCTATTGATGTTCCGATGGTGCGAAGGTGCGAAGGTGCGAAGGTGCGAAGGCCGGACTCAAACATCAAAATAAGTTAATGATAAAAAACAAATAATAAAACACAACAATGAAATATGCCCCCTTTTGTGCCCCCACTGTTTTTCTGACCAATCTATTTTCAGCCCATCAATAAATCGGAAAGTTAAATCATTTTTAATCAGTAAGTTTGGATCCGTAGCTCGGATCCAAACCAGTGCATCTTTTATCCACATAAAAAATTTTTTTTCGAAAGAACTGTTCACACTGTTCACCTTTCTGTTTTCTCCTTTTATTTCAGAGTGATAGGTGGTGAATAATGGGTGAAGGGTGAACATTCGATTCTTCACCTCCGGCATTCTGCCGGTGTGACTCATACCGGTGATTAATCCCCCGTACTGAAATCACTCAGGAAGAAAAAAGTTTTTTTTGATTTGATTGTTCACACTGTTCACCTTTCGTTTTTCTCTTTTAATTTCAGTATGATAACGGGTGAATATACGGTGAAGGGTGAACAGTGGATTGTTCACCTGCGGGGGATATCGGGATAAAAAAAGACCGGCAGATGCCGGTCAGGTGGGTCATGAGGGTCAGGTTGTCGCAGGGTCGTCACATTTTGGCAGCCAGTCGCCGTAGCTTTCCTCTTTCAGCGTCAGGTTGGTCTGTATCCCCTGTTTGGTATGGCGCTTCTCGTAATTCAGTCCGTATTCCTTCAGCATCACCGGCAGCCCCAGCCCGAACATTTTCAGACTGAGTACATTCCGGTAGCCGTTTGCCTCCATGTAGGCCAGATAGGCGTGATAGAGGTATTTACGGTAATTACGCGGGATGATACTGGCGTTCCCCATATACATGCCGCTGGTCTGCGGCAGGGTTTCCAGATAGCCGATAAAATCAAACGTCGGGTCGGCATCCCGTTTGATGTTCAGCGCCTCGTCTGAGTTCTGCTGGGACTGAAGCAGTGACCGGGCGAGCATCGGGTCGCTGAACTTCTGCATCAGGTGACGCACGATGACCGCCAGCTCGCGGGTGATTTTGTCCTTAAGCTGCGGGTCGCGCTCCTGCGGGGCTATCTGTTCCGGGAAGTGAATAATCACCCGCCGGCGTGACACGCCGCCGCTGCGGTCGGTGAAGCGCATCGGGTTATTGTTCACGGCCAGAATCACCGCCGGGATGTGCGTGGAGTATGCATCCCGGTATTTCGGGTCAACGGACACCGCATCGCCGCCGGTGATGGCCTTGAGTCCGGCACCGTCGCCGCTCCATTTTTCCTGGTCCGGCAGGCGTATCAGTGAGAAGCCAGTTAACGCGGCACGTTCACGCGGGGATTCCAGCGTCTCAATGGTGGCCGACGTGGCGTTATCTTCCCCGGCCAGCAGGGTGGCTATTTCGGCCATGATACTTTTGCCGCTGCCGCCGGGACCGGTCACCTCCAGAAAGAGCTGCCAGTCGTAGCGGTTTGCCAGCACCATAAACAGTGCGGCCAGAATCACGTCGCGTTTTTCCGCACGGCCACCGGCGGCACGGTCAAGCCAGCGCCAGAACGCGGGGGCGTGGGTTTCCAGCGTTTCCCCTTCCACCGGCGGGGTGAAATCCACATCACACAGGGTGCGCATCCAGTGTGACGGACTGTGCGGGTGGAACGTGCCGTTCTGCGTGTCGAGCACGCCGTTACGAAAGCCAATCAGGCGGCGGGAGGGGGCTTCCTGCTGCGGAATAATCAGCTTCAGGGTGTCCACCACGGAGGCCACCTTCCCGGAGGAGAACGGCGCGCGCAGACGCTGAAACAGCCCGGCCACATCCCGGGCAAAGTCCTGTGGCGGCAGCACCTTCCAGACACCATTTTCATAGCGGGACAGAAGCTGGCCGTTGGCATCGACCGCGAGCGCCTCGCCGTAATGCTCATAGATACGCATGGCCTTTTCACTGGTACTCATGGCGGAAAACTCCGCTTCGCTCATGGTGTCGAACGGGCTTTCAGCCGGTGGCCGGATGGCATCGTAAATGGCCTTACGGGTGGCTTCCCTGCCGTACTGCGTGAAGGCATCATTCCAGTCACCGAAGACCGGCGGCAGGGCAACAACACCTTCACACGCATCTGCGGCTGCGGCGGCTTTTTTCTGGCCGTCACCGCTGAGGTCACGGTCTGCGGCAAGGACAATCTGACAGGCCGGATGCTTCTGCCGGGCAAGGCTGGCCAGAGAAAGGAGGTTCACGGAAGAAAGCGCCACCATCACCGTTTCACCGGTCAGGTGATGTACGGTAAGTGCGGTCGCGTATCCCTCCGCTATCCACAGACGTTTTCCGGCCTGATTCTGTCCTTCAAGGATGTGACAGGTGCCCCTGACCTGCCCGCCTTTCAGGGTGCGCTTACGGCCGTCAGCGCTGATTAACTGAAGGTTAACAAGTTCGCCGCTGTCGTCATACAGTGGCACCACAAGGTCACCGGCGCGCCAGCTCACGCCACCGGCTCTGTGTGTGCCGGTCAGCATCCGGCATTCCCGGCCGGGAAAGCCCTTGCGGGTCAGGTAGGCGTTACCGGTTCCGGTACGGGTTTTCGCCATCAGGGTTTGTGCCAGTGCGGCGGCGTTCTTCCGGGCAGCGTCTGTTTCAGCACCGGCGGCGGCCGTCACTGCCGGGTCAGCCGGGGGCAGGCTGCCGGTCACGGCAGCCACCTTTGTGGCCGCGTCGGACGGGGAGACACCAAACACCTTTTCAACCAGTTTCAGGCCGTCACCGGCACCACACTGATTGCAGTACCAGGTGCCGCGCCCCTCCCTGTCATCAAAACGGAAGCGGTCACTCCCGCCACAGACCGGACAGGGCTGATGACGGTTTTTCAGCACCTGAATCCCCAGCGCCGGGAGGATACGCGGCCAGTGGCCGAGCGCATGGCTGACGGTGGCGGTTACGTTCATTTTCATGGTGTTGTTCTCCTTCAGTGCAGTACCGGCGCTTTTATGTGACGGGCACAGAGTTCATCCATCACAACCAGCCCGAGAAAGGACAGCGACGGCGCGGCCTTCAGGGGGCCGGATTCCATTAAATCTTCCAGCAGGGCACAGGCTATCTGACGCCCTTTTTCCTCACCGTGCTGGCGCAGATAAAAGCCTTCCAGCTCAGCGGCGATGGCCGCCTCCAGTGATTCAAGGGTGAGATGCGGGTAGCGGTGCTGACGTTCGCACACGGTCAGCCAGGCACAGGCGACAGCGCGACGGTAAAGGGCAGCGCGTAAGACGGGCGGTAAGGGTGTTTTCATTTGCTTTCCTCCCTGTGACAGATGACTGCATTCCGTGCCGGTTGCATTAACTGATAAGGCATATCTGCGTCTCCTGAAGACGTGCGTATCCCTGCGCGAATACGCACATTTAATTTTTCGGGTGTCGTTTTTTAATTACAGATAATTGCGGTAACTGTTATCCGGGGTGATTTCCGGGTCAGGCTCCGTGCGGGGAATTTCCCGCCATTCCCGCGCCACCGGTGCTGCCCGGCTGACCGGAACAGGGTCCTGCGGGTAAATATCCAGATATTTCTCACGCCATTTCTGTAATTCCGGGTCTCCGGCCATTTCTTTCAGTACCGCATGCCGGTTTACGGGGCTGCGTTTAAACAGGTCAGGACGGTCACAGGTAAATTCCCGCAGAAAACGCCCCAGCGGGATGTCTGTGGTGCGCCCGTCAGCGAGGATACGCACAAGGATACTGAATTTACGGCGGTACGGGTTCCAGACAATGTCCGGGCAGCGGTACGGCATTTCCCACGGAATACCGTCTTCCAGAATGCCGACCACGGCCACATCGGGAAAACCGGCAGAACGGTAAATCTCACCGGGCTGGGGAAAATCAAACATGCGTCCTGTCTCCCCGGTCTTTCTGCTGGGCGAGAAAATCGCGGCACAGGCCTTTGGCTTTCAGCTCATTCAGCACAAAATCAATATCTTCATTCAGGTAGCTGAAAATATGCGGAATGTAGAGCTGATGCAGGCCGGAGAGTTCACGGTGAATCAAATCACCCCCAACAAACCGGGATACGGCGCTGGCGCGGTTGAGCTTATGGTAAGCCTCAATGCTGAGGTGTTCACGGGCGTCATGACGCGCTGAGACGGTCTGAGGGGCTTTTTTATTACGCACGGGACACCTCCACCACCGGCAGACGGGCAGCAAGGGAGAGCACATAGTCACGGACAAGGGAACGGCGGGCACTGCGTTCATCACCGGCGACGGTGCGAAGCATACAGATACGGGGATGACGGTCTGTGCGACGGACAGCCGCAAACACAAAGACAAATTCAGGGTGTGAGGGGGTAAGGGTTGTAGCCATGATGGCAGCCTCCTGTGAATAGCAAATAACGCTATCGCCGGAGTTTCCACGCTCGATGGCGATAGCCCAGACGGGGGTGGAAATACCGGCTTCACAGGATACCGGCCAGCCCGGAGGCTGCCCCGCCTGAGCTACCATTGACTCTGCGGCATAATGAGCGGACGCGGGCAGGATGCACGGAATGCCATCTGCACGACTGACCACACACCACACCATAATCTGGCGCTCTGTGGCGTTGATTGCGACACAAAAAAAGACGCATGGCGCGTCATATGTCGCCTGTGAATTGCTCGGGTTTCCACGCCCGGCTGCCGATTTTGCGGCAGCGGAAAAACTATATCCGCAAATGCCGGAAAAAGGCAAGCCAGAAAAAGGGACTTTTTGCAGAGCGGGCATCATCATGCGTCGTACCCCCGTTTGCGTCCGGCAATGCGCCCGGCCATCCATGCGGTGACTTCAGAGTGCAGCCAGGCCACATTTTTACCGCCAAGACTCACCTGCGGCGGAAATTCCCCCTTACGGATGAGTTCATAGATGGTCGAGCGTGACAGGCCGCACAGGTGCATCACTTCCGGAAGACGTAAAAAACGCTCCTGTGTGATGTCCGGCAGCGGCATCAGTGGCGTCACAGGGGCGGGAGACGGGGAAGAAAAAACAGCTTGCATCGGGCTACCTCGTTAATGTCCATACAGCACCGGATAAGTCCGTCCGGCTTCGGGTAGCGCTTTATTTTGTGAATATTTTCAGCAGACGCAACAGGGGGGATTTGTTCCGGCAGCCTTACAATGCTTGTGTATTTTTTGTTCATCTCCACTTAAAGTCATTTAAAGCCACTTAAAGCAATTCGTAATTTTTATAGTGAAATACAAATCGTTTTTTCTTATTCATTCCCGGCGAATTAATAAAAACAAACAGTAATAAACAGCACAAAAAGCCCATCAACGGGTGAACAGTGGTGAACAGACGGTGAACAGTCATTACTGCGATTGTTCACCCTTTAACTTACTGTATTACTTATCTTTTTTCTTATGGTGAACAGAGGTGAACAGTAAAATATAAAAAAAATAAACAGTAAGCCGTTTTTTCCAGCGACCTTTTCCTGGCTTGCCGGTCTGAGGATGAGTCTCCTGTGTCAGGGCTGGCACATCTGCAATGCGTCGTGTTGCTGTCCGGTGTACGTCACAATTTTCTTAACCTGAAGTGACGAGGAGCCGGAAAATGTCTGACCACACTATCCCTGAATATCTGCAACCCGCACTGGCACAACTGGAAAAGGCCAGAGCCGCCCATCTTGAGAACGCCCGCCTGATGGATGAGACCGTCACGGCCATTGAACGGGCAGAGCAGGAAAAAAATGCGCTGGCGCAGGCCGACGGAAACGACGCTGACGACTGGCGCACGGCCTTTCGTGCAGCCGGTGGTGTCCTGAGCGACGAGCTGAAACAGCGCCACATTGAGCGCGTGGCACGCCGGGAGCTGGTACAGGAATATGACAATCTGGCCGTGGTGCTGAATTTTGAACGCGAACGCCTGAAAGGGGCGTGTGACAGCACGGCCACCGCCTACCGGAAGGCACATCATCACCTTCTGAGTCTGTATGCAGAGCATGAGCTGGAACACGCCCTGAATGAAACCTGTGAGGCGCTTGTCCGGGCAATGCATCTGAGCATTCTGGTACAGGAAAATCCGCTCGCCAACACCACCGGCCATCAGGGCTACGTCGCACCGGAAAAGGCTGTCATGCAGCAGGTGAAATCATCGCTGGAACAGAAAATTAAACAGATGCAAATCAGCCTCACCGGCGAGCCGGTTCTCCGGCTGACCGGACTGTCAGCGGCAACACTTCCTCACATGGATTATGAGGTGGCAGGCACACCGGCACAGCGCAAGGTGTGGCAGGACAAAATAGACCAGCAGGGAGCAGTGCTTAAGGCCAGAGGACTGCTGTCATGATTTACTGCCCGTCGTGTGGACATGTTGCTCACACCCGCCGCGCACATTTCATGGACGATGGCACCAAGATAATGATTGCACAGTGCCGGAATATTTATTGCTCTGCGACATTTGAAGCGAGTGAAAGCTTTTTCTCTGACAGTAAAGATTCAGGAATGGAATACATTTCAGGCAAACAGAGATACCGCGATTCACTGACGTCAGCCTCCGGCAGTATGAAACGCCCGAAAAGAATGCTTGTTACCGGATATTGTTGTCGGAGATGTAAAGGCCTTGCGCTGTCAAGAACATCGCGGCGTCTGTCTCAGGAAGTCACCGAGCGTTTTTATGTGTGCACGGATCCGGGCTGTGGTCTGGTGTTTAAAACGCTTCAGACCATCAACCGTTTCATTGTCCGCCCGGTCACGCCGGACGAACTGGCAGAAAGCCTGCATGAAAAACAGGAACTGCCGCCAGTACGCTTAAAAACACAATCATATTCGCTGCGTCTGGAATGAGGGCTGCCGGTTAACACCGGCCGTCGCCGCACACCGTATTTTTATTCTTCAGCATGATGAGAAAGAGATAACGATGGAAAGCACAGCCTTACAGCAGGCCTTTGACACCTGTCAGAATAACAAAGCAGCATGGCTGCAACGCAAAAATGAGCTGGCAGCGGCCGAACAGGAATATCTGCGGCTTCTGTCAGGAGAAGGCAGAAACGTCAGTCGCCTGGACGAATTACGCAATATTATCGAAGTCAGAAAATGGCAGGTGAATCAGGCCGCCGGTCGTTATATTCGTTCGCATGAAGCCGTTCAGCACATCAGCATCCGCGACCGGCTGAATGATTTTATGCAGCAGCACGGCACAGCACTGGCGGCGGCACTGGCACCGGAGCTGATGGGCTACAGTGAGCTGACGGCCATTGCCCGAAACTGTGCCATACAGCGTGCCACAGATGCCCTGCGTGAAGCCCTTCTGTCCTGGCTTGCGAAGGGTGAAAAAATTAATTATTCCGCACAGGATAGCGACATTTTAACGACCATCGGATTCAGGCCTGACGTGGCTTCGGTGGATGACAGCCGTGAAAAATTCACCCCTGCGCAGAACATGATTTTTTCGCGTAAAAGTGCGCAACTGGCATCACGTCAGTCAGTGTAAAATTCCCCGAAAATCCGCCCGTTTTTACTGAAAAAAGCCATGCATCGATAAGGTGCATGGCTTTGCATGCGTTTTCCTGCCTCATTTTCTGCAAACCGCGCCATTCCCGGCGCGGTCTGAGCGTGTCAGTGCAACTGCATTAAAACCGCCCCGCAAAGCGGGCGGGCGAGGCGGGGAAAGCACTGCGCGCGCAATCGAAAATTATGTGTTTGATAATTAAAACATTCTATATGCAGAAACATCACTGCCTATGGATAGCTTCTACTGCCGAACACACACTAATCATCAAAATATCGCACTAAAGCACCCCAATATTATTAAAAGAAAAATACCAAGCAGAATTATCCCTTTCCATATTGAACGTTCGTTGATCTTATAGTGATAAGTTGCTAATCTCCATTAAAAAAGGAGATAACAATGCACGCTTTAGCACCGTATCTTTTCCGCTGCTACAATCCGAACGCAGCCAAAGAACAACGTTATTCAGCACTGAGTAACATCAGAGAACATGATTTACTTGATATACTCGATGAATTTATTAAGCAGTATAATGAAGAATATATCCTTTCTGAAGAAACCAAACAAGTTTTTCGTTTTAATGAGATTACACGCGATAACAACAATCGAGAAATATATGGATGGTTCGAGTCTGGATATTACGGAACAAAGACCGACATAATAAACATTGAAACTGGCGATGTAGACTTCGAAAAGACAAAAAACAATGCTGAAATAATTAGATATTACATACATTTTTATATTCCTAGAGATGTAAATGAAGGCATGGCGTTTTTACATACCTATAGAGGTGATGGTATAAAAACTCTTTTTATGAGATTGTTTTCAGATTATTTCAAGAGGGTTACCAACTTAGTGATTCAAATGAACCCTCTGGCGTATGATAAAGCGATTGAAAAATGGATGAATGCCATTACCAAAGAAATCAAGGTAACTAAATTCCATGGCATTACAGATGTAGCTGAACAAGCCAAAAAGCTAGGCCATAACGAGCAAGAATTAATTATCAAACCGCCTCGAAATGCAGGACTTGGAAGACTTCGAGACTATTTCTCCAGAGGCTCGGAGCAATATCAACTCGTTGAAGTCCTTAAAGAATATGGAGAAACAGTAAAAACAGTTGTTGAATTAGATAATGGCAGAAAAAGAACTTTTCATATTGGAACAACAGCAAGGGGAGCTGTATGTGAAATTTTATTTGATGAAGAACAAGTTGTTTTTTATGATGGCATGCCGGAAATAGCATCACTAAATAATTTTGTTGATGTTATTATCATGGAATATATACAGTTGTTATATCGTGGTGTTACTATAAGGAGAGCGTAATGAGTTCAAAGATAAATATATGCGAAGTTCTTATAGGCCACTTCAGAACTTTAAAAAATGCTGACACTAATAAGATCAGTTTATGGGATATATTTACATTCATAATACTACCATTTATTATTGCTGCCGCATTCTCACTCCTTGGAAGTGGTATAACAAAAGATTTAATATCATTATTAGTTAATTTCAGTGCAATACTAACAGCATTACTGCTTAGCGTTCTTGTTTTAGTATATGATCAAGAATCAAAAATAAGACAAAGAAAAGATATTGATACATTCTATGAATCAAAGAAAGCATTACTCACTGAACTTTATTATAACATTTGTTATTCAATTTTATGTGGAGTTTTGTTAGTCGTGTTGTGTTTTATAGTATCACTGTTTCCTGTCAATCAATCAGGATTCTTTTACGGCAAAACACATGAATATTATGTCAGCATAATAAACACAACTCTAAAATTAAATGTGTTATACTATTTTTTATGCCCACTCATAATATATGTTTGCGTACATTTAATTTTGAATATCATTATGATTGTTAAAAGAATGCACGCACTCTTAACTCTTGATGTGAATGATTAGCTTTTAAATTAACCTAGCCAGCGAGACTACAAAAATTCTGGCTAGGTTAAAATACTATTTAAGTTGTCTAGCAAAATCATATGGTGTAATACTTTCTTTCTTATTTCTATCTAAATAATCTGCCCACCACTGTATCATTAAACGCCTTTCGTCTAAATGCTCAGATGTATGAATATAAGCAGCACGTACATTATTACGTTCTGAGTGACTTAGCTGACGTTCAATCGCATCATCACTCCATAAGCCTGATTCCCCTAATGCTCCACGCGCCATCGTTCTAAACCCGTGCCCGCAAACTTCGGTTTTCGTGTCATAGCCCATCGCACGCAATGCGCTATTTACTGTATTTTCACTCATAACCTTAGTTGCGTCATGATCCCCCGGAAAAAGCAGTTCTTTATCACCACTAATCTGCTTTAACTGGTTTAGCTGCGTATTTTCATGAAAGGAGATCACTCAATAACTTCCATCGAGATCGGGTAATAACATTTGAACAGATCGCTGAATAACATCGATGGAGATCACTTTTGACTCATTTTGTTATTCAGTGATCTCCATCAATGTTATTGGAACTTCACAGGTGTGTTGATCTGTATCTTTTGCCATTCCGGTAAAGGATACCTATGCCAACAGTTCCAATTTCTATGAGAAAACTTAAAGAAATTCTTAGGCTTAAATACGGTGTTGGACTCAGCCATCGACAAATTGGTCGTAGTCTTGCAATCTCCCCTTCCGTTGTATCCAGATATGCTAATCGGGCGGCTCAACTTGGCATAAAGCAGTGGCCCTTACCTACAGGATGGGATGATACAAAACTAAAACATGCGTTCCTTCAGACCCAGGTTAAGATGAAGAAGCACTCTCTGCCTGACTGGGCTACAGTACACCGGGAACTGCGTAATAAATGCGTGACGCTGCAGCTACTCTGGGAAGAATACTGTGAGCGTAATCCAGGCGGTTTTTACAGCTATAACCATTACTGCCGGATGTACCGTGAATGGCTCAAAACCACTTCACCATCAATGCGTCAGGTACATAAAGCTGGCGAAAAACTTTTCGTTGATTACTGTGGACCTACCGTTGGCGTTACCGACCCTGAGACCGGAGAAATAAGAACTGCTCAGGTCATCGTAGCTGTTCTCGGGGCATCAAGTTACACATGGGCAGAGGCCACCTGGTCTCAGCAGCTTGAAGACTGGGTGATGAGTCATGTTCGCTGCTTCCAGTGGTTGGGTGGCGTTCCTGAACTTGTTGTTCCGGACAATCTGAAAAGCGCCACATCCAGGGCATGTAAGTATGATCCTGACGTTAACCCTACCTACCAGCAGATGCTTGAGCATTATAATGTCGCAGTTTTGCCTGCGCGGCCACGTAAACCGAAAGATAAAGCCAAAGCTGAAGTTGGCGTTCAGGTTGTTGAACGCTGGATCATGGCCCGAATCAGGCATGAGATCTTCTACAGCCTTGCATCGCTTAATCAGCGCATTCGGGAGTTGCTGGAAAGACTGAATAACAAAATAATGCAGAAGTTGGGTTATTCACGTGCAGAACTCTTCATCCAGCTTGATAAACCCGCACTGAAGCCTCTTCCTGAAGCCAGTTACAGTTACACCCTGGTGAAGAAAGTCAGAGTTCATGCCGATTACCACGTGGAAATCGACAAACATTACTACTCGGTTCCATGTTCGCTGTTAGGCCAGCAACTGGAAGCATGGATCTCCGGAGAACTGGTAAGACTCTTCAATCAGGGGCAGGAGGTTGCTGTGCACCCGCGCAAGCGTACTTATGGCTACAGTACCCGCAACGAGCACATGCCTGAAGCTCATCGACAGCATGCCACCTGGACGCCAGAGCGTCTTCTGGAATGGGCGGGGCACATAGGCAGTGAAACTCATAGTTATGTGCTTCATATACTGAACTCTCGTCCACATCCGGAACAAAGCTATCGCTTCTGCCTTGGACTCCTGAACCTTCATAAAAAATACAGTAAAGCCAGACTTAATGCAGCATGTGCAAGAGCTCTGAAAACAAAGGTATGGCGTCTGTCAGGTATTAAATCGATCCTGGAAAAAGGTCTGGATAAACAACCTGTTCAGGATCCAAAACCAGATCTGTTATCCACGATGGAACACGAAAACGTACGCGGCAGTGAGTATTACCACTGATACGGGATCCAATGATGAATCATCTTTACGAACAACTGACCGCACTTAAACTCACCGGCTTCCGTGATGCGCTTAAAAAGCAACTTGCTCAGCCGGGCACATACCAGGAGCTGGGCTTCGAAGAACGCCTGTCATTACTGACAGCAGAAGAACTAACCTGCCGTGAAAACAGGAAGGCAGAGCGTCTGATCAAACATGCACGGTTCAGACTTAATGCTGAGTTATCAAAGCTGGATTATCGTAACAATAGAGGGCTGGACAGGGCCTTCATCCGTTCACTCAGTCAGGGAAACTGGTTAACCCTGAAACAAAATATTTTACTGACCGGGGCCACCGGCAGCGGTAAAACGTTCCTGGCATGTGCACTTGGTCATAATGCCTGCCGACAGGGATACAAGGTCTACTATTATCGCCTTAAAGCGCTGATGGAACAGTGCTATCAGGGGCATGCTGATGGAAGATACAGCAAACTTTTGACCAGGCTGAATAATAGCGATCTGCTGCTTCTGGATGACTGGGGGCTGGAACCTCTCTCATCAGAACAGCGTAGCGACCTGCTGGAAATAGTGGATCTGATGTACCAACGAGGCTCAATCATCGTAGTGAGCCAGTTGCCGGTGGAAAACTGGTACAAAATGATCGGAGACTCCACACATGCGGATGCCATCCTAGATCGACTGGTTCATGGCAGTATCAAGATCGAACTTAAAGGAGAATCAATGCGGAAAATACAATCTCCGTTGACCGAAGGAGATCAGTGAAGGTAATTTAAAAACGGTTCTGTGAAAGTGACACGAACCGATCTCCATCGATGTTACTCACCGATCTCCTTCACGGTAATACGCATTAGCAAAATCATCGCTTGCCGACTAAGCGGAACGATATGCTCTTCTTTCATCTTCATGCCACGGTACGAATAACGCACTCCTTTAATTTCTTCTCGTTTTGCAGGTACTCGCCAGAGAGATTTATCGAAATCAAACTCATCCCAACGCGCGAAACGTAACTCACTGGAACGCACAAAAGTTAGTAAGGAAAGCTCAACCGCAATCCGCGTCATTACGCGACCACGATATGCAGCAAGACGTGCAAGAAACTCAGGAAACCGGCTAGAAGGTAAAGCAGGATAATGGCGCGCTTTGGTTGTCGATAGTGCACCAGCCATATCGCTGGCTGGATTTGAGTCGATGTAATCGTTCTGTACGGCATAACGCATAATGGCTGTGACGCGCTGTTGCAGGCGCTGAGCGACATCGTGTTTGCCACTGGCATCAACTTTTTTAATCGGGGCTAACAGGTGGCTGGTTTTAAGCTGCCGAATGTCGGACGAACCGATATGAGGGAAGATATAAAGCTCAAGATAGCGAAGAACGCGCGCTCGATGGTCTTCACTCCAGCGCTTGTTACTGGCATGCCATTCTCGGGCGATAGTTTCAAAAGTATATGCCCCCGAATTCTCGGCCTGAGCTTCTTTTTGTACGACTTTTGGATCTATGCCCTGTACTAAAAGCTTTTTAGCTTCATCGCGTTTTGCTCTTGCCTGAGCAAGCGTCACAGTAGGCCAAACACCAAAAGCGAGACGATCCTCTTTTTTGTCAGAGGGACGTCTGTATTTCATGCGCCAGTATTTGGAACCTTTGGCAGAAACCTCAAGATACAAACCACCACCATCGGCCATTTTGTAGGTTTTGTCTTTTGGCTTTGCGGTCTCGACCTGTCTGGCGTTGAGCTTCATTTGGGGGCACATTTCTAATCGAAGTTAAGATGCCCCCAATTATGCCCCCAATGATATCCGGATTTCAACGGACAACCTCGGAAGAGGTAGGACGTAAAAATCGCTGCAAGCATTGATTTTAAAGGGATATTTGGACTTTCTCGGATGGTCTTGGAAGTACTAATGGTGCCGAAGGCCGGACTCGAACCGGCACGTATTTCTACGGTTGATTTTGAATCAACTGCGTCTACCGATTTCGCCACTTCGGCACTGAAGAGGTATGCGGAAAACGTTGTGGATTATACCTGTCGCACGCCACCATGCAAGCGCCAGCTTGCTCGCACCTCGCTAAGTGCTGAAATTTTCAGCATTGCATACCGCGATGTGTAACCTTTGTCACACTCCAGGCACCCCGCCCTGCCATGCTCTACACTTCCCAGACCAAACCAGAGAAGGATAAAAGCATGTCGATGATAAAAAGCTATGCCGCAAAAGAAGCGGGCGGCGAACTGGAAGTTTATGAGTACGATCCCGGTGAGCTGAAGCCACAAGATATTGAAGTGCAGGTGGATTACTGCGGGATCTGCCATTCCGATCTGTCGATGATCGACAACGAATGGGGATTTTCACAGTATCCGCTGGTTGCCGGGCATGAGGTGATTGGGCGCGTGGTGGCACTCGGGAGCGCCGCGCAGGATAAAGGTTTGCAGGTCGGTCAGCGTGTCGGGATTGGCTGGACAGCGCGTAGCTGTGGTCACTGCGACGCCTGTATTAGCGGTAATCAGATCAACTGCGAGCAAGGCGCGGTGTCAACAATTATGAATCGCGGTGGCTTTGCCGAGAAGTTGCGTGCGGACTGGCAATGGGTGATTCCACTGCCAGAAAATATTGATATCGAGTCCGCCGGGCCGCTGTTGTGCGGCGGTATCACGGTCTTTAAACCACTGTTGATGCACCATATCACTGCTACCAGCCGCGTTGGGGTAATTGGTATTGGCGGGCTGGGGCATATCGCTATAAAACTTCTGCACGCAATGGGATGCGAGGTGACGGCCTTTAGTTCTAATCCGGCGAAAGAGCAGGAAGTACTGGCGATGGGTGCCGATAAAGTGGTGAATAGCCGCGATCCGCAGGCACTGAAAGCCCTGTCGGAGCAGTTTGATCTCATTATCAATACTGTGAACGTCAGCCTCGACTGGCAGCCTTATTTTGAGGCGCTGACCTATGGCGGTAATTTCCATACGGTCGGTGCGGTTCTCACGCCGCTGTCTGTTCCGGCCTTTACGTTAATTGCGGGCGACCGCAGCATCTCTGGTTCTGCTACCGGCACGCCTTATGAGCTGCGAAAGCTGATGCGCTTTGCCGCCCGTAGCAAGGTTGCGCCGACCACCGAACTGTTCCCGATGTCGAAAATTAACGACGCCATCAAGCATGTGCGCGACGGTAAGGCGCGTTACCGCGTGGTTCTGAAAGCTGACTTCTGATCTCTTTGCCGGGTGCCTGTCGCCCGGCACTTAAATCTCTTTGGAAGGCGTCTCGCAATCTGCTTAATTTAGCGGTGAAGAGTGCACAGCCGTTGCCTATACTCCAGGCAGGAAACTGGAGGATATCTCATGAGCGAACCCCTGTTAATTGCCCGCACGCCGGACACAGAACTGTTTTTACTGCCGGGAATGGCTAACCGTCACGGGCTGATTACTGGCGCAACGGGGACGGGTAAAACTGTCACGCTGCAAAAACTGGCGGAGTCTCTATCGGAAATCGGTGTTCCGGTGTTTATGGCCGATGTGAAAGGCGATCTGACCGGCGTCGCGCAGGCAGGAACGGCGTCGGAAAAACTGCTCGCAAGGCTTAAAAATATCGGCGTCAATGACTGGCAACCGCATGCCAATCCGGTGGTGGTGTGGGATATCTTTGGCGAGAAAGGCCATCCGGTGCGGGCGACGGTTTCGGATCTGGGGCCGCTGTTGCTGGCGCGGCTGTTGAATCTCAACGATGTGCAATCTGGCGTGCTAAATATCATCTTCCGCATTGCTGACGATCAGGGGCTGTTACTGCTCGACTTTAAAGATTTGCGGGCGATTACCCAGTACATCGGCGATAACGCCAAATCATTCCAGAATCAGTACGGTAATATTAGTAGCGCATCGGTTGGTGCCATCCAGCGCGGATTACTGACGCTGGAACAGCAAGGGGCAACGCATTTCTTTGGTGAGCCGATGCTGGATATCAAAGACTGGATGCGTACTGATGCCAACGGTAAAGGCGTTATCAATATCCTCAGCGCCGAGAAACTTTATCAGATGCCGAAACTGTACGCCGCCAGCCTGCTGTGGATGCTTTCAGAGTTGTATGAACAATTGCCGGAAGCGGGCGATCTGGAGAAACCAAAACTGGTGTTTTTCTTCGACGAGGCACATCTGCTGTTTAACGATGCACCGCAGGTACTGCTGGATAAGATTGAGCAAGTGATAAGGCTTATTCGCTCAAAAGGCGTGGGCGTCTGGTTCGTTTCGCAAAACCCGTCTGATATTCCGGATAATGTGCTCGGGCAGCTCGGTAATCGCGTTCAACACGCTTTGCGGGCTTTTACGCCCAAAGATCAGAAAGCGGTAAAAGCTGCGGCGCAAACCATGCGGGCCAATCCGGCATTTGATACCGAAAAGGCAATCCAGGAACTGGGGACCGGCGAGGCGTTAATCTCGTTTCTCGATGCAAAAGGAAGTCCTTCTGTGGTGGAACGGGCGATGGTGATTGCGCCTTGTTCGCGGATGGGACCGGTGACGGAAGATGAGCGTAATGGCTTGATTAATCACTCTCCGGTGTATGGCAAGTACGAGGATGACGTGGACCGGGAATCCGCCTATGAGATGTTGCAAAAAGGCGTACAGGCAAGCACCGAGCAGCAAAATAATCCTGCCGTGAAAGGGAAAGAGGTGGCGGTGGATGACGGCATTCTTGGTGGATTGAAGGATATTTTGTTCGGCACTACCGGACCACGCGGCGGGAAGAAAGATGGTGTTGTGCAAACAATGGCGAAAAGCGCCGCCCGCCAGGTGACGAATCAGATTGTGCGTGGAATGTTGGGGAGTTTGCTGGGAGGGAGAAGAAGGTAAGTCAGGTGCGATTTGTCTTTGCCTGATGCGACGCTGGCGCGTCTTATCATGCCTACACCACTGCAATATATTGGATTTTCATGATTTTTCAGGCATGAACGAAGCACACTTTGCTAACAATAATAAAGGGAGCTTTCGCTCCCTTTATTCGTTCATCAGGTTACGATTTTCTCATTAACAGCCACAGGCTGATTAAGAAGAAGCTGGCGCTTGGCAACAGTGCGCCGATGATCGGCGGGATGCCATAAACCAACGTCAGCGGGCCGAAGATCTGGTCCAGTACGTAGAAGACAAAACCGAAGCTGATACCGGTGACCACACGCACGCCCATCGGTACGCTACGCAGTGGGCCAAAGATGAACGACAGCGCCATCAGCATCATCACCGCCACGGATAGCGGCTGGAAGATTTTGCTCCACATATTGAGCTGATAACGTCCGGCATCCTGACCGCTCGACTTCAGATACTTCACGTAGTTGTGCAAACCGCTGATTGAGAGTGCATCCGGGTCCAGCGCCACCACGCCCAGTTTGTCTGGCGTGAGGTTGGTTTTCCAGGTGCCGCTCACCGTCTGCGAACCGGTGATCTGTTTCGGATTGGTCAGATCAGATTCATCAACCTGCGACAGACGCCAGACTTTATGTTCCGGGTCAAACTTCGCGGTAGCGGCATAGCGTACGGATTGCAGACGACGATTCTCGTTAAAGGCATAGATACTGATGCCACCTAACTCTTCGTCACCTTTAACCCGCTCAATGTAGACGAAGTTGTTGCCATCTTTCGCCCATAAGCCTTGCTGGGTAGAGAGCAACGAGCCGCCGTACATCGCCTGCGCACGGTAGTTACGCGCCATCTGCTCGCCCTGCGGCGCGACCCATTCGCCAATAGCCATCGTCAGCAAGACCAGTGGAATGGCGGTTTTCATCACCGACAGCGCCACCTGCATACGGGTAAAACCAGAAGCCTGCATCACCACCAGTTCGCTGCGCTGCGCCAGCATCCCAAGACCAAGCAACGCCCCAAGCAGAGCCGCCATCGGGAAGAAGATTTGCACATCTTTCGGCACGCTCAGCAAGGTATACATTCCTGCGCCTAACGCGTCGTAACTCCCCTGCCCGGCTTTTTTCAGCTGATCGACAAACTTGATAATGCCCGACAGCGACACCAGCATGAACAGCGTCATCATGATGGTGGTGAAAATAGTTTTACCGATATAGCGGTCAAGTACGCCAAAAGGTTGCATCACACCGCTCCTTTACGCGAAAAACTGGCGCGCAGGCGGCGGACCGGCACGGTGTCCCAAAGGTTGAGAACAATCGCCAAAGCCAGATAAATCAGGTTAACGGTCCACATCCACAGCGTCGGGTCCAGCTTACCTTTACCGCCGTTCGATTTCAGGGAGGTCTGGATCAGGAAGAAAAGTAGATACAGCAGCATGGCTGGCAGCATCGACAGTACGCGTCCCTGACGCGGGTTAACCACGCTCAGCGGTACGACCATAAGTGCCATCATAAACACGGTGAATACCAACGTGATACGCCAGTTCAGTTCTGCGCGAGCACGATCGGTATCAGTGTTCCACAATGTACGCATGTCCATCTGGTCGGTATCGTTCGGGTCGAGCGCCACCGCCTGGTGACCAATGATCGCCTGATAATCCTGGAAGTCCGTAATGCGGAAATCACGTAACAGTGCAGTGCCTTCGAAGCGCGTTCCCTGGTTGAGAGTGACGACCTGGGAGCCGTCGCGCAGCTGGGTTAAATGTCCGGAATCGGCCACCACCACAGAAGGACGAGCATTACCTTTTGGTCGAATTTGCGCGAGGAACACATCTTTGAAATCGCTGCCGTCAACGCTTTCGATGAACAGCACCGAGCTGCCATTAGTCGCTTGCTGGAATTGCCCTTGCGCCAGCGCCGCCATGCCAGGGTTCGCTTTCGCTTCTGCTAACACTTCATCCTGATGACGCGATGACCACGGTCCCGCCCACATCACGTTAACCGCCGCGACGATTGCCGTGAATACCGCAAGGATCATTGCCGCTTTCACCAGAACCGCTTTGCTCAGGCCGCAGGCATGCATTACCGTAATTTCACTTTCGGTATACAGTTTGCCCAGCGTCATCAGCAGCCCGAGGAACAGGCTTAATGGCAGGATAAGCTGCGCCATTTCCGGCACGCCCAACCCGAGAAGGGAGAGCACCAGATTCGCCGGAATATCGCCGTCAACCGCTGCGCCGAGGATCCTCACTAACTTTTGACAGAAGAAGATCAAAAGCAAGATGAAGAGTATCGCCAGCTGGCTTTTGAGCGTCTCCCGCACCAGATATCTTATGATTATCACTTTAAATACGCCCGTAAAAACTCGTCTTTTGCAGGATTTTAGCTTGTTTCATGGCTTAAACGTCATTTATTCTCTTGAGTCGTCGAAATCGTCGCTAAGATAATTATACTCAACGGATTCACCTCTCAGATTTTGTTCTGACGTGCCAATGCCGTAATAACGTTAAGATTAACACGAAGTCATCGCAACAGCGGACATGAGTTACGAAAGCTTGCAATTCTATCTGTAGCCACCGCCGTTGTCTTTAAGATTCAGGAGCGTAGTGCATGGAGTTTAGTGTAAAAAGCGGTAGCCCGGAGAAACAGCGGAGTGCCTGCATCGTCGTGGGCGTCTTCGAACCACGTCGCCTTTCTCCGATTGCAGAACAGCTCGATAAAATCAGCGATGGGTACATCAGCGCCCTGCTACGTCGGGGCGAACTGGAAGGGAAACCGGGGCAGACATTGTTGCTGCACCATGTTCCGAATGTACTTTCCGAGCGAATTCTCCTTATTGGTTGCGGCAAAGAACGTGAGCTGGATGAGCGTCAGTACAAGCAGGTTATTCAGAAAACCATTAATACGCTGAATGATACTGGCTCAATGGAAGCGGTCTGCTTTCTGACTGAACTGCACGTTAAAGGCCGTAACAACTACTGGAAAGTGCGTCAGGCTGTCGAGACGGCAAAAGAGACGCTCTACAGTTTCGATCAGTTGAAAACGAACAAGAGCGAACCGCGTCGTCCGCTGCGTAAAATGGTGTTCAACGTGCCGACCCGCCGTGAACTGACCAGCGGTGAGCGCGCGATCCAGCACGGTCTGGCGATTGCCGCCGGGATTAAAGCAGCAAAAGATCTCGGCAATATGCCGCCGAATATCTGTAACGCCGCTTACCTCGCTTCACAAGCGCGCCAGCTGGCTGACAGCTACAGCAAGAATGTTATCACCCGCGTTATCGGCGAACAGCAGATGAAAGAGCTGGGAATGCACTCTTATCTGGCGGTCGGTCAGGGTTCGCAGAACGAATCGCTGATGTCGGTCATTGAGTACAAAGGCAACGCGTCGGAAGATGCACGCCCAATCGTACTGGTGGGTAAAGGTTTAACCTTCGACTCCGGCGGTATCTCCATCAAGCCTTCAGAAGGCATGGATGAAATGAAGTACGATATGTGCGGTGCGGCAGCGGTTTACGGCGTGATGCGCATGGTCGCAGAGCTGCAACTGCCGATTAACGTTATCGGCGTGCTGGCTGGCTGCGAAAACATGCCTGGCGGGCGTGCCTATCGTCCGGGCGATGTGTTAACCACCATGTCCGGTCAAACCGTTGAAGTGCTGAACACCGACGCCGAAGGCCGTCTGGTACTGTGCGACGTGTTAACTTACGTTGAGCGGTTTGAGCCGGAAGCGGTGATTGACGTGGCGACGCTGACCGGTGCCTGCGTGATCGCGCTGGGTCATCACATTACCGGCCTGATGGCGAACCATAACCCACTGGCCCATGAACTGATTGCCGCGTCTGAACAATCCGGTGACCGTGCATGGCGCTTACCGCTGGGTGACGAGTATCAGGAACAACTGGAGTCCAATTTTGCCGATATGGCGAACATTGGCGGTCGTCCTGGTGGGGCGATTACCGCAGGTTGCTTCCTGTCACGCTTTACCCGTAAGTACAACTGGGCGCACCTGGATATCGCCGGTACCGCCTGGCGTTCTGGTAAAGCAAAAGGCGCAACCGGCCGTCCGGTAGCGTTGCTGGCACAGTTCCTGTTAAACCGCGCTGGGTTTAACGGCGAAGAGTAATTGCGTCAGGCAAGGCTGTTATTGCCGGATGCGGCGTGAACGCCTTATCCGACCTACACAGCACTGAACTCGTAGGCCTGATAAGACGCGCAAGCGTCGCATCAGGCAATGCTGTTATTGTCGGATGCGGCGTGAGCGCCTTATCCGACCTACACACAGCACTGAACTCGTAGGCCTGATAAGACACAACAGCGTCGCATCAGGCGCTGCGGTGTATACCTGATGCGTATTTAAATCCACCACAAGAAGCCCCATTTATGAAAAACGCGACGTTCTACCTTCTGGACAATGACACCACCGTCGATGGCTTAAGCGCCGTTGAGCAGCTGGTGTGTGAAATTGCCGCAGAACGTTGGCGCAGCGGTAAGCGCGTGCTCATCGCCTGTGAAGATGAAAAGCAGGCTTACCGGCTGGATGAAGCCCTGTGGGCGCGTCCGGCAGAAAGCTTTGTTCCGCATAATTTAGCGGGAGAAGGACCGCGCGGCGGTGCGCCGGTGGAGATCGCCTGGCCGCAAAAACGCAGCAGCAGCCCGCGCGATATATTGATTAGTCTGCGAACAAGCTTTGCAGATTTTGCCACCGCTTTCACAGAAGTGGTAGACTTCGTTCCTTATGAAGATTCTCTGAAACAACTGGCGCGCGAACGCTATAAAGCCTACCGCGTGGCTGGTTTCAACCTGAATACGGCAACCTGGAAATAATGGAAAAGACATACAACCCACAAGATATCGAACAGCCGCTTTACGAGCACTGGGAAAAGCAGGGCTACTTTAAGCCTAATGGCGATGAAAGCCAGGAAAGTTTCTGCATCATGATCCCGCCGCCGAACGTCACCGGCAGTTTGCATATGGGTCACGCCTTCCAGCAAACCATCATGGATACCATGATCCGCTATCAGCGCATGCAGGGCAAAAACACCCTGTGGCAGGTCGGTACTGACCACGCCGGGATCGCTACCCAGATGGTCGTTGAGCGCAAGATTGCCGCAGAAGAAGGTAAAACCCGTCACGACTACGGCCGCGAAGCTTTCATCGACAAAATTTGGGAATGGAAAGCGGAATCCGGCGGCACCATTACCCGTCAGATGCGCCGTCTCGGCAACTCCGTCGACTGGGAGCGTGAACGCTTCACGATGGACGAAGGCCTGTCCAATGCGGTGAAAGAAGTTTTCGTTCGTCTGTATAAAGAAGACCTGATTTACCGTGGCAAACGCCTGGTAAACTGGGATCCGAAACTGCGCACCGCTATCTCTGACCTGGAAGTGGAAAACCGCGAATCGAAAGGTTCGATGTGGCACATCCGCTATCCGCTGGCTGACGGCGCGAAAACCGCAGACGGTAAAGATTATCTGGTGGTTGCGACTACCCGTCCGGAAACCCTGTTGGGCGATACCGGCGTGGCCGTTAACCCGGAAGATCCGCGTTACAAAGACCTGATTGGCAAATATGTCATTCTACCGCTGGTTAACCGTCGTATTCCGATCGTTGGCGACGAACACGCCGACATGGAAAAAGGCACCGGCTGCGTGAAAATCACTCCGGCGCACGACTTTAACGACTATGAAGTGGGTAAACGTCACGCGCTGCCGATGATCAACATCCTGACCTTTGACGGCGATATCCGTGAAAGCGCCCAGGTGTTCGATACCAAAGGTAACGAATCTGACGTTTATTCCAGCGAAATCCCGGCAGAGTTCCAGAAACTCGAGCGTTTTGCTGCACGTAAAGCAGTCGTTGCTGCGGTTGACGCACTCGGCCTGCTGGAAGAAATTAAACCGCACGACCTGACCGTTCCTTACGGCGACCGTGGCGGCGTAGTTATCGAACCAATGCTGACCGACCAGTGGTACGTGCGTGCCGATGTACTGGCGAAACCGGCGGTTGAAGCGGTTGAGAACGGCGACATTCAGTTCGTACCGAAGCAGTACGAAAACATGTACTTCTCCTGGATGCGCGATATTCAGGACTGGTGTATCTCTCGTCAGCTGTGGTGGGGTCACCGTATCCCTGCATGGTACGACGAAGCAGGTAACGTTTATGTTGGCCGCAACGAAGAAGAAGTGCGCAAGGAAAATAACCTCGGTGCCGACGTTGCCCTGCGTCAGGACGAAGACGTTCTCGACACCTGGTTCTCTTCTGCACTGTGGACCTTCTCTACCCTTGGCTGGCCGGAAAACACCGACGCCCTGCGTCAGTTCCACCCAACCAGCGTGATGGTATCCGGCTTCGACATCATCTTCTTCTGGATTGCCCGCATGATCATGATGACCATGCACTTCATCAAAGATGAAAATGGCAAACCGCAGGTGCCGTTCCACACTGTTTACATGACCGGTCTGATTCGTGACGACGAAGGCCAGAAGATGTCCAAATCCAAGGGTAACGTTATCGACCCGCTGGATATGGTTGACGGTATTTCGCTGCCAGAACTGCTGGAAAAACGTACCGGCAATATGATGCAGCCGCAGCTGGCGGACAAAATCCGTAAGCGCACCGAGAAACAGTTCCCGAACGGCATTGAGCCGCACGGCACCGATGCCCTGCGCTTCACCCTGGCGGCGCTGGCGTCTACCGGTCGTGACATCAACTGGGATATGAAGCGCCTGGAAGGTTACCGTAACTTCTGTAACAAGCTGTGGAACGCCAGCCGCTTTGTGCTGATGAACACAGAAGGTCAGGATTGCGGCTTCAACGGCGGTGAAATGACGCTGTCGCTGGCGGACCGCTGGATTCTGGCAGAGTTCAACCAGACCATCAAAGCGTACCGCGAAGCGCTGGACAGCTTCCGCTTCGATATCGCCGCAGGCATTCTGTATGAGTTCACCTGGAACCAGTTCTGTGACTGGTATCTGGAGCTGACTAAGCCGGTAATGAACGGTGGCACCGAAGCCGAACTGCGCGGTACTCGCCATACGCTGGTGACCGTGCTGGAAGGTCTGCTGCGCCTCGCGCATCCGATCATTCCGTTCATCACCGAAACCATCTGGCAGCGTGTGAAAGTACTTTGCGGTATCACTGCCGACACCATCATGCTGCAGCCGTTCCCGCAGTACGATGCATCTCAGGTTGATGAAGCCGCACTGGCCGACACAGAGTGGTTGAAGCAGGCGATCGTTGCGGTACGTAACATCCGTGCAGAAATGAACATCGCGCCGGGCAAACTGCTGGAGCTGCTGCTGCGTGGTTGCAGCGCGGATGCAGAACGTCGCGTAAATGAAAACCGTGGCTTCCTGCAAACCCTGGCGCGTCTGGAAAGCATCACCGTGCTGCCTGCCGATGACAAAGGTCCGGTTTCCGTTACGAAGATCATCGACGGCGCAGAGCTGCTGATCCCGATGGCTGGCCTCATCAACAAAGAAGATGAGCTGGCGCGTCTGGCGAAAGAAGTGGCGAAGATCGACGGCGAAATCAGCCGTATCGAGAACAAACTGGCGAACGAAGGCTTTGTAGCGCGCGCACCGGAAGCGGTCATCGCGAAAGAGCGTGAGAAGCTGGAAGGCTATGCAGAAGCGAAAGCGAAGCTGATTGAACAGCAGGCTGTTATCGCCGCGCTGTAATCAAATCACAGCGATGAAAACGAAGGCCGGAGCATACTCCGGCCTTTTTTATCTCTTACAGAAATGGTAAAGAAGGCATAATTCCCCGTGAAATCCTGGCTAAGAAGCCTTTATCTGGTTGTTCTTCTTTATTGATTAAAGGAAGGTCATCCAAATCGCCCAGCAAATACGTATTTTTTGCCTGCCAGTCAATCATCCATATTTTCAGCAGTGGATAAGCCAGACCGCCCGTAATCCCGGATATCACCACCAACGCACACATGCGATAAAGCATACCGTGGTACGTTAAAGTTGAGCGAAAACGAATACGCCCATCATTCAGTGACAGGTTGCTCATAAAATGATTTCGCAACGACACCGTTAAATAACTGGTGCTAACAGCAATCCCAAAATAATAGATTAACTGCGCGATTATCATTTTACGTTGCATTTCCATAAATTGCTGTAAATTCTTAATATCATCACTTGCATACACAGAACTATCATACGCATTTAATATTTGATCGAAGATAATATAACCAGCAACAGCGAGAAAAGGTAATAAAGCTAAAAATGCGAGAATGGCATATTTTATACAATACGTAGTATCTAATTTCACCTTGAAACGATGTATACCGAAACTGGTATTGCTCCAGAGAAAACTCATTACCAGACTATATAAAGTACCATTAAAAATACCAATGGAAACAATACCAACTATTGCCATCAGAACCACAGATATAATAACACTACTTGAACTATTGGCATGTAGCATCTTTGTCGAGATAAAGAAAACAGTCCCCATCCCAATGGCCATTAAAATCGGCAAGAAAAAGGTTACCCACCAGAACCCTTTCAAAGAGCAATTAAAACTAAATCTTACGCCGTTGAGACTGGTCATCAAGGCCTGATAACGCAGTCCTTTTGCTGCCATAAATATAAGCAAAACCAACAGTGACAAAGTCAAAACACAGCCAACAAGCGGCATATCTGCTGACACTGTCATTAAGATTGCGAAATAGAAAAAAACAAAAACAAGACAACTAACAAAAACATTCCCACCGGTAATTCCATAAGAAAATCGTTGTCCGTTAACTTCCATATTAGCATAGAGATAACGCTTACATTTCATTAATGCCCATGGTAAATAGATACCTAGCGTTATAATCGTTAACAACACATTCACCACACAAATAAGAAAATATCTCTCACCTGTGCCATGAAAAACAAACGAATGGGACGGAACATCCATTTCATTAATAACTTGAGCCATAAAAATCCCCTGAATTAAAAAATCCATTGATATAATTTATAGATACAGACAGTAAAATGTTCTGCCACGTTACAATACTCTTATCAGTAATAGGCTGGCAAAAACTTTATTACTTTATAAGTCGCTTGCGCACGTAAGAAGAGAGTGGTATTAAACAAATGTATAATTACTTTATTTTTATTGGGTTAAACTATGAATAACATTGCGCCGCAATCACCTGTAATGCGTCGCCTGACGCAGCAGGATAATCCCGCTATCGCCCGCGTCATTCGTCAGGTATCCGCCGAATACGGTCTTACCGCTGATAAAGGCTACACCGTCGCCGATCCGAACCTTGACGAGTTGTATCAAGTGTATAGTCAGCCTGGCCATGCATATTGGGTGGTTGAGTTCGATGGTGAAGTGGTCGGCGGCGGTGGGATTGCGCCATTAGCAGGTAGTGAATCGGACATTTGCGAACTGCAAAAGATGTATTTTCTTCCGGCTATTCGCGGTAAAGGGCTGGCGAAAAAACTGGCCTTAATGGCGATGGAGCAGGCACGAGAGATGGGCTTCAAACGCTGCTATCTGGAAACGACCGCTTTTTTAAAGGAAGCCATTGCGCTTTATGAGCATTTGGGCTTTGAGCATATCGACTATGCGCTTGGCTGCACGGGCCATGTCGATTGTGAAGTGCGGATGCTACGCGAACTCTAAAAAAATGCCCGCTAGTGTGTGCTATCGGGCATTTTAATTAATTAATTAGTGGCGAACCCCGTCATCGTCTTCATCGACAAAATCTTCATCGTCGCCGTCTTCGCCGTTAGGATCTTCAAAGTAAGTGCCCCAACCGTCGTACTCAACGTCAAATTTCTCCGCCAGCGTCATCAGTTGTTCAACCTGGGCATCGATCAGATCGGCATTCAACGCGCACTCGCTGAGGATGTCGCAGCAAATCACGATATCACCATCTTCAACTTCCAGCTCTTCTGGATCGGTCACTTCATAACCAAGTTTAAACGCTTCAACTGCTGCTTTTTCCAGGGTTTCCAGATCGTCTGCGGAAAGATGGTGTTCGATGGTGTACAGCGCGTCCGGATCGCTGCCATCTTCCAGTAATTCTTCAATAATCAAACGTGTTTCTTCACGCTGTTCTTCCAGTTGTTCCGGGTTTGCCATGGCTCATTCCTCTTAATGTCCTGCCGATACTCTTATTGTCACACACCACTGACATTGCCTCCACCTTTGTGACAAAGATTTATGCTTTAGACTTGCAAATGAATAACTATCCATATAAATTGAATTTTAATTCATTGAGGCGTTAGCCACAGGAGGGATCTATGTCTGGGTTTTATCATAAGCATTTCCTGAAATTACTCGATTTCACGCCAGCTGAACTCAACAGCCTGCTGCAGTTAGCCGCGAAGCTGAAAGCCGATAAGAAAAGTGGTAAAGAAGAAGCCAAACTCACTGGTAAAAACATCGCGCTCATCTTCGAAAAAGACTCGACTCGTACCCGATGCTCTTTCGAAGTTGCCGCATATGACCAGGGTGCTCGCGTTACTTATCTCGGCCCAAGCGGCAGCCAGATTGGTCATAAAGAGTCGATTAAAGACACTGCCCGCGTGCTTGGTCGCATGTATGACGGTATTCAGTATCGCGGCTATGGTCAGGAGATTGTCGAAACACTGGCGGAATACGCTGGCGTGCCAGTATGGAACGGCCTGACCAATGAGTTCCACCCCACCCAGCTGCTGGCGGATCTTCTCACCATGCAAGAGCATTTGCCCGGTAAAACATTCAACGAAATGACGCTGGTCTATGCAGGTGACGCACGTAACAACATGGGAAACTCGATGCTTGAAGCTGCGGCGCTTACCGGTCTGGATTTGCGTCTGGTCGCGCCAAAGGCATGCTGGCCGGAAGCTGCGCTGGTTACGGAATGCCGCGCCCTGGCACAGCAAAATGGCGGGGATATTACGCTGACGGAAGATGTAGCCAAAGGAGTTGAAGGTGCTGACTTTATCTATACCGATGTATGGGTGTCGATGGGTGAAGCAAAAGAGAAATGGGCGGAACGGATTGCATTGCTGCGTGATTATCAGGTGAACAGCAAGATGATGCAGTTGACTGGTAACCCGGAGGTCAAATTCCTCCACTGCCTGCCCGCGTTTCATGACGACCAAACGACGCTTGGTAAGAAAATGGCGGAAGAATTTGGCCTACATGGCGGTATGGAAGTTACTGATGAGGTCTTCGAATCTGCCGCCAGCATTGTTTTTGATCAGGCGGAAAACCGTATGCATACCATCAAAGCGGTGATGGTCGCGACGCTCAGTAAATAATTGATATCGCTATAAAGATGCCGGGAAATACAAAACTATCCCGGCATCACATTATTTTATGTAGTAATAGTTCTATTCTACCACCCAAATTTTTCTATTACTATACGTAAATCTTCCGGAGGATTTAATTTTCCCAACTGTTCATTATTAATATATTCATATATATTGATTTTGCCATTCCGGAGGATTTTCATCATTCTTGTTCTAATTTTTAATTCATTACCCATCTTTTCTTCAAAAATCTTAATGACATAACCCGGATGTTTTTTTACAATTTCATTTGTTTTTTCTTCATTACCATAAACATATCCTAACTCATTAAGATACAGCTGTTCGCCCTCATACTTCTTAAGTAATTGATAGAAGTACCACTTCGCAAAATCAGGTTGCCTCATGAAAAAATCCTTCAAAAAAATATCATTTACTAAAATGCTGACAGGCACTTCATTAAATAGCAACTTAACATCATCAAATAACCTTAGTATTAAGCGTGATTTTTCTTGATTGCTTAAGTTAAAATCATTGACATACGCAACCAACTTATCCCAAATCAATTCCTGTAATTTACGGCTATTTTCATAGGGTTCTTTATCGAGATTAAAAAATAAGGTCTCAGCTATTTTAATTTTAGATTGATCGCAGCTAAAATCTTTAGATTGATCGCGACTAAAATCAATATGATTTATCACAGAGCATGCATACTTTATCTTTTCAGAATCACCAAAATATTGCATGCTTTTATTAAAACACCAATCCAGCATTCTTACATCATTAATATATGGGGATTTTAAAAAAGTCTCCAGAATCGAACCGATAACCGGTGTAAGGTTAACTTTCGCATCATCTAAGGAATCAATAAGAATATGAGACAGGTTAACTTTGATGTCATTAATTTCATTGTCAGTAGCTTTCTTATTATTAATAAGATAATTATTTAAGGCGTTAAGGGCATCTATTTCTTTCAGTGTCCATTTTTCACCAAGTAAGTATGAAATCGATTCATTACACATATAAGGCATTAATAGCAGATGTTCTTTCCTTATTGCTAATAATGCATTGTTCAATGGTTTTTCTAATAAATCCGTAATCGTAGAATCAACTGAGTTTTTACAACTCACCTGCGAGTAATTTAAGTCATGAGGATTATTTAACTCCTGCGGAATATTTAATAGACGAGCTATTTCCTTGTTAGCTTCGCGTTGGTAACACGCCAGAACCTTGTTAGTAATCAGGTGTAATGAACTATCATCTTTTCTTTCAAAAGACTTACCTTCATAACGAAAACTCAAAAAATCAGATTGTGGAAATATAATGGCTGTATGTCCTTGACGAGTCCCCATAGTAGTGGTAGTAGAAAGTGAAATTTCTATAATCACCTTAGATGAATCCGCACGCTCACCTTCAGGATTATTCATAACAAAATTCATTATTTCACTGCCATCATTATTTTTGATATAAGATGAGGACTCAATATGAGCCATCATATTTCTACCCGCTTCGTTGGAGCGTTTGCTAAAATCCACATAACCCAGGGTAAATATTTTTGCCAAAAACTCCAAAAATGCTCTGGGAGAAAGAATATTCCTTCTGCTATCCTGCCCCCCGGCAATACGGGCAAAATCATTCATTCCAACACGCCAGGTATTTAAAACTTCACTTTTTTGTTTAAAATTGTCGGCTAATGTAATGTGTTGAGAATAATTCAAATCTGATATTTTGCTCATGACGGACTCCTTGAGTTAATAAGAACGTCTAAGCATTACAAATTCTACTCACAAAAAAATATCAAAAAACGCTCTTTTCATAAGCTCGCCGTAAACCTGGAGTTATTTACGGCGAAAAGTCATCACGCCATCAGCATCTTCACTACTGCTTTGCGAACCTGGGCTGGTGCGCCCACTGCGCACAGCGGTTTATGCACTTCCCCCGGATAAAACACAACAAAATCACCTTCATTTAGGATAACTGTTTTCTCATCAACGCCTTCCGGCAAAAATGCGATGTCTTTATCTGCTAACCAGTCGGTCTCCGGCGTACCTGCAGGTTGCGTGCTGAAGGTCATGCCTTCCTGACCTTTTAACACAATCTGAATGTCGAGATAGCGGGCATGGTACTCCGCACGGCGAGCTTCGTACGGCTCGGTCATATCTTCCGAGATAAGATAAAACAGACGATTGCCTTCGATATCGTGCTTGCCCTTTGGCGTTTCTGCCGTAACGTGTGCTTTGATATGCTCAATCGCCTGGCGTAACTCCTGGGGTAGCCACGGCTGAAGATTATGAATATTTCCGATGATCATCTTTTCCACTCCTTAATTAAAACAATGTTTCATTTCTATCGTTATACGAAAAGATGATCAATTCCGCCAGCCTTAACGCGTGAATTATTGTCTTATCACAACTTATCGGCAGGCGCGTTCCCGCCTTTCGGGTCAAGGCCAGCATCACTCCTTGAGAATAGTTTTTATCGCTTCCCCCGCCAGTGCAGCTGTTGCACAGAGTTGTTCGATGGAGTGCCCCTCCCGTGCCTTCGCAGAAAGCCCTGACATCACGGTACTCATAAAATCAGTCACACATTGTGCGCTTTGTGGATGCCGCCTGGCGATATAGTCATAAATGGTCGTTTCTGCGGCGTGATAATATTGAACGGCAATATCACGCGCTTGTGGATCATGACTATGAATACCTTCAAGAACCATACAGCCAGCGCAGCCGCCGTTTTGGCTATATCTGCGCGCCGCTTCTTTTAATACCTCAACCAGGCACTCGCCTACCGGACGATCATCACGAAGAATATCGGCAAGCGGAATAGCTTCCGTACCGACATATTCATTGAGTACACGGCTAAATAACCCAGCTTTACTGCCAAAAGCTGCGTAGAGGCTCGGGGGGTTAATACCAAGATAATCAGTAACTTCAGCAACACTGACAGCATCGAAACCTTTTTGGTGAAAAAGCACTTTTGCCGCAGAGACTGCCTGCTCAGGAGCGAAACGTCTGGGACGACCTGGAACGCGAGATTGTTTTTTAGTGACCATTACAAAACTTGTTGACAGAAAGTTAAAACAGTTTTGTAATGCATGTTACATAATAAATCAAGGAGTCCTTATGGGCGCTTTTACAGGTAAGACTGTTCTCATCCTCGGTGGCAGCCGTGGAATCGGTGCCGCTATCGTACGTCGTTTCGTCACCGATGGGGCCAATGTACGATTCACCTATGCGGGGTCGAAAGATGCCGCTGAACACCTGGCACAAGAGACTGGAGCGATAGCAGTATTCACAGATAGTGCTGACAGAGACGCTGTCATTGATGTCGTTCGTAAGAGTGGCGCATTGGATATTCTGGTAGTAAATGCAGGTATTGGCGTCTTTGGCGAGGCCCTGGAATTAAATGCCGACGATATTGATCGCCTTTTCAAAATCAATATTCATGCTCCTTATCATGCCTCTGTTGAAGCCGCCCGGCAGATGCCCGAAGGCGGGCGCATCTTAATCATCGGCTCCGTGAATGGCGATCGTATGCCTGTTGCAGGCATGGCTGCTTATGCCGCCAGTAAATCTGCCCTGCAAGGCATGGCGCGCGGGCTGGCCCGTGATTTCGGACCGCGTGGGATCACCATCAACGTCGTCCAGCCAGGGCCAATTGATACCGACGCTAATCCCGCCAACGGGCCAATGCGCGATATGTTGCATAGTTTTATGGCTATCAAAAGACATGGGCAACCGGAAGAGGTCGCTGGTATGGTCGCATGGTTAGCAGGGCCAGAAGCCAGCTTTGTTACCGGCGCGATGCATACCATTGATGGCGCGTTTGGCGCATAACCGACTACGCTCAATTAAGCCCAGCCATTATCCATGATGTCTGGGTTTTGTTTACTCACGTCGTCCGCTAAAAGCGGCTCCCGGTAAATAGAAATCTTCTGTTCATGTCGTAAATCTTGAGGATAACCAAATGGTAGAAAGAACCGCTGTTTTCCCTGCTGGCCAACATTCACTGTATGCAGAACATCGTTATTCTGCGGCTATTCGTTCCGGCGATTTGCTGTTTGTTTCCGGGCAAGTAGGAAGTCGAGAGGACGGAACACCAGAACCCGATTTTCAGCAACAAGTCAGACTGGCATTTGATAATTTGCATGCGACCCTGGCTGCTGCGGGATGCACTTTTGACGATATCATTGATGTTACGAGCTTCCATACCGATCCAGAAAACCAATTTGAAGACATCATGACGGTGAAAAATGAAATATTTAGCGCCCCACCTTATCCAAACTGGACGGCGGTAGGTGTTACATGGCTGGCAGGCTTTGATTTTGAAATTAAAGTGATAGCGCGCATCCCTGAGCAGTAAGCAATAGTGTTAGCCGTTCGTTTTCACACTCCGCCCTATAAGTCGGATGAATGGAATAAAATGCATATCTGATTGCGTGAAAGTGAAAAAGAAAAAAGCAGGAAATGTCTGCAATTATTGATACCGAACGACCGTTCCCCTGCAGAATCACAACAAATAAAAATGCATGTATTTTGACTTATAATTCAAATAAACCGTTTGCGCTGACAAAATATTGCATCAAATGCTTGCACCGCTTCTGACGATGAGTATAATGCCGGACAATTTGCCGGGAGGATGTATGGTTCAGTGTGTTCGACATTTTGTCTTACCGCGTCTGAAAAAAGACGCTGGCCTGCCGTTTTTCTTCCCGTTGATCACCCATTCCCAGCCCCTCAATCGAGGGGCTTTTTTTTGCCCAGGCGTCAGGAGATAAAAGATGGCTAATCCGCTATATCAGAAACATATCATTTCCATAAACGACCTTAGTCGCGATGACCTTAATCTGGTGCTGGCGACAGCGGCGAAACTGAAAGCAAACCCGCAACCAGAGCTGTTGAAGCACAAAGTCATTGCCAGCTGTTTCTTCGAAGCCTCTACCCGTACCCGCCTCTCTTTCGAAACATCTATGCACCGCCTGGGTGCCAGCGTGGTGGGCTTCTCCGACAGCGCCAATACATCACTGGGTAAAAAGGGCGAAACGCTGGCCGATACCATTTCGGTTATCAGCACTTACGTCGATGCGATAGTGATGCGTCATCCGCAGGAAGGTGCGGCGCGCCTGGCCACCGAGTTTTCCGGCAATGTACCGGTACTGAATGCCGGTGATGGCTCCAACCAACATCCGACGCAAACCTTGCTGGACTTATTCACTATTCAGGAAACCCAGGGGCGTCTGGACAATCTCCACGTCGCAATGGTTGGTGACCTGAAATATGGCCGCACCGTTCACTCCCTGACTCAGGCGTTAGCGAAGTTCGACGGCAACCGTTTTTACTTCATCGCGCCGGACGCGCTGGCAATGCCGCAATACATTCTGGATATGCTTGATGAAAAAGGGATCGCCTGGAGTCTGCACAGCTCTATTGAAGAAGTGATGGCGGAAGTAGACATCCTGTACATGACCCGCGTGCAAAAAGAGCGTCTGGACCCGTCCGAGTACGCCAACGTGAAAGCGCAGTTTGTTCTTCGCGCCAGCGATCTCCACAACGCCAAAGCCAATATGAAAGTGCTGCATCCGCTGCCGCGTGTTGATGAGATTGCGACGGATGTTGATAAAACGCCACACGCCTGGTACTTCCAGCAGGCAGGCAATGGGATTTTCGCTCGCCAGGCGTTACTGGCACTGGTTCTGAATCGCGATCTGGTACTGTAAGGGGAAATAGAGATGACACACGATAATAAATTGCAGGTTGAAGCTATTAAACGCGGCACGGTAATTGACCATATCCCCGCCCAGATCGGTTTTAAGCTGTTGAGTCTGTTCAAGCTGACCGAAACGGATCAGCGCATCACCATCGGTCTGAACTTGCCTTCTGGCGAGATGGGCCGCAAAGATCTGATCAAAATCGAAAATACCTTTTTGAGTGAAGATCAGGTAGATCAACTGGCATTGTATGCGCCGCAAGCCACGGTTAACCGTATCGACAACTATGAAGTGGTGGGTAAATCGCGCCCCAGTCTGCCAGAGCGCATCGACAATGTGCTGGTCTGCCCGAACAGCAACTGTATCAGCCATGCCGAACCGGTTTCTTCCAGCTTTGCCGTGCGAAAACGCGCCAATGACATCGCGCTCAAATGCAAATACTGTGAAAAAGAGTTTTCCCATAATGTGGTGCTGGCCAATTAATTGCGGTTGGTAATAAAAGTCTGGCTCCCTATAATGAGCCAGACTTTTTACCGCTGTAATAAAGGAGAAATCATGAGCAAAACTATCGCGACGGAAAATGCACCGGCAGCTATCGGTCCTTACGTACAGGGCGTTGATCTGGGCAATATGATCATCACCTCCGGTCAGATCCCGGTAAATCCGAAAACGGGTGAAGTACCGGCAGACGTCGCTGCACAGGCACGTCAGTCGCTGGATAACGTAAAAGCGATCGTCGAAGCCGCTGGCCTGAAAGTGGGCGACATCGTTAAAACCACCGTGTTTGTGAAAGATCTGAACGACTTCGCTACCGTTAATGCTACCTACGAAGCCTTCTTCACCGAACACAACGCCACCTTCCCGGCACGTTCTTGCGTTGAAGTCGCCCGTCTGCCGAAAGACGTGAAGATTGAGATCGAAGCGATCGCTGTTCGTCGCTAATCTTGATGGAAATCCGGGCTATCATGCCCGGATTAAGTCTGATGACAAACGCAAAATCGCCTGATGCGCTACGCTTATCAGGCCTACGTGATTCCTGCAATTTATTGAATTTGTTGGCCGGATAAGGCATTTACGCCGCATCCGGCATGAACAAAGCTTACTTTGTCTGCAATCTGAATCGGGGCTATCGTGCCCAGTTTATTCTTTATTGCCAGCCGTAACGACGGCTATAGAACCCTTTCACCAACTGGGTTAATGTCATATACCCTGCCAGAATCGCAACCAGCCACGGGAAATAGCTTAACGGCAGCGCCTGTAATTGCAGATAACTGGCCAGCGGTGAAAACGGCAATGCGATCCCGACAATCATCACGATCACGGTCATGATCATTAACGGCCACGATGCACAGCTCTGAATAAACGGCACACGGCGGGTGCGGATCATATGCACAATCAGCGTTTGCGACAGTAAGCCCACCACAAACCATCCCGACTGGAACAGCGTTTGCGTTTCCGGCGTGTTGGCATGGAATACCCACCACATCAGGCAAAACGTCAGAATATCGAAGATCGAGCTGATCGGTCCGAAGAAGATCATAAAGCGCCCCAGATCCGCCGGATTCCAACGCTGCGGCTTTTGAATTTGCTCGTCGTCGACGTTATCAAACGGGATCGCCACCTGTGACACATCATACAGCAGGTTCTGAATAAGCAAGTGTAACGGCAACATCGGCAGGAAGGGCAAGAAAGCACTCGCCACCAGCACGCTGAACACATTACCGAAGTTGGAGCTCGCCGTCATTTTGATGTATTTCAGCATGTTGGCGAAAGTGCGACGTCCTTCAATAACCCCCTCTTCCAGCACCATCAGGCTTTTTTCCAGCAGGATGATATCAGCCGCTTCACGGGCAATATCTACCGCGCCGTCCACAGAAATGCCGATATCCGCAGCGCGTAAGGCGGGCGCATCATTAATACCATCGCCCATAAAGCCAACCACATGCCCTTCGCGCTTCAGTAAGGTCACAATGCGTTCTTTATGCATCGGCGTCAGACGAGCAAACAGCGTGGTGCGCTGTGCGAGATTTGCCAGTTCGTCGTCAGATAGCGTTTCAATATCACTACCAATGACCACCTCTCCCGCGTCCAGCCCCACTTCATGGCACACTTTCGCTGCAACTAACTCACTGTCGCCAGTAAGGATTTTTACGGTAATTCCACTCGCTTTTAATGCCTTCAGTGCCGGAGCAGTTGTCTCTTTTGGCGGATCAAGGAAAGCAATATATCCTTCGAGGATCAGGTCGGATTCATCCGCCCGCTGGTAATCTCCTTCACGCGCTGGCAGGTATTTCGTCGCCACCGCAACCACGCGCAGCCCCTGACGATTCAGCGTATCAGTAACCCGCTTAATCTTACGCAGCATGATGTCATCGAGCGGCACAATCTCGCCATTGTGACGCACCTGCGAACACACATTGAGGATTTCCTGCAATGCACCTTTGCAAACCAGCTGATGGTGCTCGGTATTTTCTGCCACTACCACCGACATCCGGCGACGCTCGAAATCAAACGGAATCTCATCAATTTTTTGCCAACGGCTGGCCAGCGAGCGCGCTGACTCTTCATCCGTACCTTCGAGCACCGCTGTATCGAGCAGGTTTTTAAGTCCGGTCTGATAATGACTGTTCAACCACGCGCTATGCAGCACGCGTTCGCTGGTTTTACCGGAGATATCGGTATGATTCTCCAGCACAATTTTGTCCTGTGTCAGGGTGCCGGTTTTATCAGTGCACAGAATATCCATTGCGCCAAAGTTCTGAATAGCATCCAGATGTTTGACGATCACTTTCTGTTTCGACAGCTTTACTGCGCCGCGCGCCAGCGTCGAGGTAACAATCATCGGCAACATTTCCGGCGTTAAGCCTACCGCGACCGAAAGCGCAAACAGTGCCGCTTCCCACCAGTCGCCTTTGGTGTAACCGTTGATAAGCAACACCACCGGAGCCATCACCAGCATAAAGCGAATCAGCAGCATACTGACGCGGCTGATCCCCTGCTGAAAGGCATTCGGCTCGCTTTCCTGCTCACTAACACGCCCCGCCAGTTGACCAAACCAGGTGTTGGCTCCTGTAGCAATCACCATTGCTTGTGCCGTGCCGCTCACCACGGTGGTGCCCATAAAACACAGGGTATCGCACTCCAGCGGATTGCTGTGCTCCGGCTGGCGAGTGGTAGCGGCTTTTTCTACGGGCAGAGACTCACCGGTTAACGACGCCTGAGCGACGAACAGATCCCGCGCCTGCAAGATACGTAAATCTGCCGGGATCATATCTCCCGCCGCCAGTTTTATAATATCGCCGGGCACCAGCTGGTCGATCGGGATCTCCAGCCAGCCATTTTCGCCTTTGTCGTTAATTACGCGCAGCACCGTCGCGGTATTGCTGACCATCGCTTTCAGGGCATCTGCCGCTTTAGTGGAACGTGCTTCCTGAATAAAGTTCAGCAACGTTGAAATAGCGACCATTAGCGCGATAACGCCCGCGGCAAATAAATCTTCCGTGGCGTAAGAAATAGCGCCGAGAATGGTGAGTAAAATATTAAAGGGGTTGCGATAGCAGACCCATAAATGTACCCACCACGGCGACGGTTGTTGTGCGGGTAATTTATTTTCACCATGTTGTTCGCGGGCAGATTCCACTTCCGCCTGATTTAACCCTTCCGGATGGGTGTCGAACGTTTTCCATAATTCTTCTTCGGGCATCACCGCCATTTTCAGGCAATGCGCACTTAAGGACGGCGGGACCGCCGTATTCACTGTCTGCTGCGCGCCAGGCAATGGATCGCGATGAACCAGACGGGAAGGTAAATGGCGAATGAGCCGGGTAAAAATTTCTTTAAACATAAGGAGTCCCTCCGCACTGTCTGAAACAGTACAGAAATGTCTTCAGGCGTGGCGAAGCCTTACCTGAAGGTAATAAAGCTGAGCAGGGACGTTAAAACGTCACGGCCTTACGCATCCGGTAACGCCGTGAAAAGACGGGCTTACCGGAAAAGTTTTAATCTCCGTCGAGGGAGAGGCGTGGGATCAGGTTCCATATAACCTCCGGTAAGTGAAAAAAGCGCCGCAAATAATAAGGAGAATCCAATAATATTCGTAGCATCTATGGCGATATAATACCTGCTGGCAACTAAACCAACGATAAACCAGACTTTACCCATTGCTGAATGCACGGGTAAAGTTAGGCTCAAATAATTAAACAACACGTTACAGGACAACAGGATGCAAAATCGGCTGACCATCAAAGACATCGCACGCTTAAGCGGCGTGGGGAAATCTACAGTTTCCCGGGTGCTGAATAACGAAAGCGGCGTGAGCCAGCGCACCCGCGAGCGTGTTGAAGCAGTGATGAATCAGCATGGATTTTCCCCTTCCCGCTCTGCGCGCGCTATGCGTGGGCAAAGCGATAAAGTGGTCGCCATCATTGTTACCCGTCTGGATTCGTTGTCAGAAAATCTCGCCGTTCAAACCATGCTGCCAGCGTTCTATGAACAAGGTTACGACCCAATCATGATGGAAAGTCAGTTTTCCCCACAATTAGTTGCCGAACATTTGGGGGTGCTGAAACGGCGTAATATCGACGGCGTAGTGCTGTTCGGTTTTACTGGCATAACAGAAGAAATGTTAGCCCACTGGCAGTCATCGCTGGTTCTGCTGGCGCGTGACGCAAAAGGCTTTGCTTCGGTCTGTTATGACGACGAAGGGGCAATCAAGATCCTGATGCAACGGCTGTATGACCAGGGGCATCGTAATATCAGTTATCTCGGCGTGCCGCATAGTGACGTGACAACCGGTAAGCGACGTCACGAAGCCTACCTGGCGTTCTGCAAAGCGCATAAACTGCATCCCGTTGCCGCTCTGCCAGGGCTTGCTATGAAGCAAGGCTATGAGAACGTGGCAAAAGTGATTACGCCTGAAACTACTGCGTTACTGTGCGCAACCGACACGCTGGCACTTGGCGCAAGTAAATACCTGCAAGAGCAACGCATCGACACCTTGCAACTGGCGAGCGTCGGTAATACACCGTTAATGAAATTCCTCCATCCGGAGATCGTCACCGTAGATCCCGGTTACGCCGAAGCTGGACGCCAGGCGGCCTGCCAATTGATCGCACAGGTAACCGGGCGCAGCGAACCGCAACAAATCATCATCCCCGCCACCCTGTCCTGATCGTTTCCTGAACGATAAATTGTGATCTTCGCTGCGTTTCGGGAACGTTCCCGTTTTTAAATTTTTCCGCGCAATATATTCTGCAGCCAACCAAAAATGTCATCTGCCATGGGGCTTTATGATGAGCAAAATAAACCAAACGGATATCGATCGGTTGATTGAACTGGTCGGCGGGCGCGGCAATATTGCGACAGTGAGCCACTGTATTACTCGCCTGCGCTTTGTCCTCAACCAACCGGCCAATGCCAGACCGAAAGAAATTGAGCAACTCCCCATGGTGAAAGGCTGTTTCACCAATGCCGGGCAATTTCAGGTGGTGATTGGCACCAATGTGGGTGATTACTATCAAGCACTAATAGCGTCAACCGGACAGGCGCAGGTTGATAAAGAGCAGGTAAAAAAAGCCGCCCGGCAGAATATGAAATGGCATGAGCAGTTGATCTCTCATTTCGCGGAGATCTTCTTCCCGTTGCTGCCCGCGTTGATTAGCGGCGGTTTGATCCTCGGTTTTCGCAATGTGATCGGCGATTTGCCCATGAGCAACGGTCAAACGCTGGCGCAAATGTACCCTTCCCTGCAAACGATCTACGATTTTCTGTGGTTGATCGGTGAAGCGATCTTCTTCTACCTGCCGGTCGGGATTTGCTGGTCAGCGGTGAAAAAAATGGGCGGCACGCCGATCCTCGGTATCGTGCTTGGCGTGACACTGGTTTCTCCACAGCTGATGAACGCTTATCTGCTCGGGCAGCAGCTGCCGGAAGTGTGGGACTTTGGCATGTTCAGCATCGCCAAAGTAGGCTATCAGGCGCAGGTGATCCCGGCACTGTTAGCCGGACTGGCGCTGGGCGTTATTGAAACTCGCCTTAAACGCATCGTGCCGGATTACCTCTATCTGGTGGTGGTACCCGTCTGTTCGCTGATCCTCGCGGTGTTCCTCGCCCATGCGCTGATTGGTCCGTTTGGTCGCATGATTGGCGATGGCGTTGCCTTTGCGGTACGTCACCTGATGACCGGCAGCTTTGCTCCGATTGGTGCGGCATTGTTTGGCTTCCTGTACGCGCCGCTGGTGATCACCGGCGTACACCAGACCACCCTTGCTATTGATTTGCAGATGATTCAAAGCATGGGTGGCACGCCAGTGTGGCCGCTGATTGCGCTGTCGAATATCGCTCAGGGCTCCGCCGTGATAGGCATTATCATTTCCAGCCGCAAGCACAATGAACGCGAGATCTCCGTGCCTGCCGCTATCTCCGCCTGGCTTGGGGTCACTGAGCCTGCAATGTACGGCATCAACCTGAAATATCGCTTCCCGATGCTGTGCGCGATGATTGGTTCTGGTCTGGCAGGATTGCTATGCGGCCTGAACGGCGTTATGGCGAATGGCATCGGCGTAGGCGGCCTGCCGGGAATTCTCTCGATTCAACCGAGCTACTGGCAGGTGTTTGCGCTGGCAATGGCTATCGCCATCATCATCCCGATTGTACTCACCTCGTTTATCTATCAGCGGAAATACCGCCTGGGCACGCTGGACATTGTTTAATTTTCTTCGGGGCGCAATTGCGCCCTCTCGCATTTGCAGGAATAACGTAATGACTAATCTTCCCCACTGGTGGCAAAACGGCGTTATCTACCAGATTTATCCAAAGAGTTTTCAGGACACCACGGGTAGCGGCACCGGCGATTTACGTGGCGTTATCCAACGCCTGGACTATCTGCATAAACTGGGCGTTGATGCCATCTGGCTAACCCCCTTTTATGTCTCTCCCCAGGTCGATAACGGTTACGACGTAGCGAACTATACGGCGATTGATCCCACTTACGGCACGCTGGACGATTTTGACGAACTGGTGACGCAGGCAAAATCGCGCGGGATTCGTATCATTCTCGATATGGTGTTTAACCATACCTCTACCCAACATGCCTGGTTTCGCGAGGCGCTGAACAAAGAAAGCCCTTACCGCCAGTTTTATATCTGGCGCGATGGCGAACCAGAAACGCCACCGAACAACTGGCGTTCAAAATTTGGCGGTAGTGCGTGGCGCTGGCATGCGGAAAGCGAACAGTACTATTTGCATCTCTTTGCACCAGAGCAGGCGGATCTCAACTGGGAGAATCCAGCGGTACGCGCAGAGCTGAAAAAAGTCTGTGAGTTCTGGGCCGATCGTGGGGTCGACGGGTTGCGCCTGGATGTGGTGAATCTGATCTCCAAAGACCCACGTTTCCCTGATGACCTGGATGGCGACGGGCGTCGCTTCTACACCGACGGGCCACGAGCACACGAGTTTTTGCACGAGATGAACCGCGATGTGTTTACGCCACGCGGGTTAATGACCGTAGGTGAAATGTCCTCCACCAGCCTTGAGCATTGCCAGCGATACGCGGCACTGACAGGCAGTGAATTGTCGATGACCTTTAATTTTCATCACCTGAAGGTCGATTATCCCGGTGGTGAAAAATGGACGCTGGCTAAACCTGACTTTGTGGCGTTGAAAACCTTGTTCCGCCACTGGCAACAAGGAATGCACAACGTAGCATGGAATGCCTTGTTCTGGTGTAACCACGATCAGCCGCGCATTGTTTCTCGCTTTGGTGATGAAGGTGAATACCGCGTGCCTGCGGCAAAAATGCTGGCGATGGTGCTGCATGGCATGCAGGGAACGCCGTATATCTACCAGGGCGAAGAGATTGGCATGACCAACCCGCATTTCACGCGCATTACTGACTATCGCGACGTGGAGAGCCTCAATATGTTTGCCGAGCTGCGCAACGATGGGCGTGATGCCGACGAGTTATTGGCAATCCTCGCCAGTAAATCCCGTGACAACAGTCGCACGCCCATGCAATGGAGCAACGGCGATAATGCCGGGTTTACGGCTGGCGAACCGTGGATTGGCCTGGGCGATAACTATCAACAAATCAACGTAGAAGCCGCGCTGACCGATGAGTCCTCGGTGTTTTACACCTACCAAAAGTTAATCGCACTGCGTAAGCAAGAAGCCGTTCTGACATGGGGCAATTACCAGGATCTGCTGCCAAACAGCCCTGTATTGTGGTGCTATCGCCGTGAATGGAAGGGGCAAACCTTGCTGGTCATTGCCAACCTTAGCCGTGGGATCCAACCCTGGCAGCCAGGGCAAATGCGCGGCAACTGGCAGCTTGTGATGCATAACTACGAAGAAGCCTCACCACAACCCTGTGCCATGAATTTACGGCCTTTTGAGGCTGTCTGGTGGTTACAGAAGTAAATCTTCCCTAAGCCCCGGTAATGCCGGTCATTCCGGGGTTTTGTCTGTCAGCATGTTGTTTTTGTTGATTTTTCAACCAGCAAATTCATTAAAAAATTTACATAACGCTGTAGCGCCCGTCATCCGTACGCTCTGCTTTTTACTTTGAGCTACATCAAAAAAAGTTCAAACATCCTTGATGCAAAGCACTATATATAGACTTTAAAATGCGTCCCAACCCAATATGTTGTATTAATCGACTATAATTGCTACTACAGCTCTCCACGAAAAAGGTGCGGCGTTGTGGATAAGCGGATGGCGATTGCGGAAAGCACCGGAAAACGAAACGAAAAAACCGGAAAACGCCTTTCCCAATTTCTGTGGATAACCTGTTCTTAAAAATATGGAGCGATCATGACACCGCATGTGATGAAACGAGACGGCTGCAAAGTGCCGTTTAAATCAGAGCGCATCAAAGAAGCGATTCTGCGTGCAGCTAAAGCAGCGGAAGTCGATGATGCCGATTATTGCGCCACTGTTGCTGCGGTTGTCAGCGAGCAGATGCAGGGCCGCAACCAGGTGGATATCAACGAGATCCAGACCGCAGTTGAAAACCAGCTGATGTCGGGTCCATACAAACAACTGGCTCGTGCTTACATCGAGTACCGTCACGATCGCGACATTGAACGTGAAAAACGCGGTCGCCTGAACCAGGAGATCCGTGGTCTGGTCGAGCAGACCAACGCCTCGTTACTCAACGAAAACGCCAACAAAGACAGCAAGGTGATTCCAACCCAGCGCGACCTGCTGGCCGGGATCGTGGCTAAACACTATGCACGCCAGCACCTGCTGCCGCGTGACGTGGTGCAGGCACATGAGCGTGGCGATATTCACTATCACGATCTCGATTACTCGCCGTTCTTCCCGATGTTCAACTGCATGTTGATTGACCTGAAAGGCATGCTGACCCAGGGCTTTAAAATGGGGAACGCCGAGATTGAACCGCCGAAGTCGATCTCTACGGCAACCGCTGTAACTGCGCAGATTATTGCTCAGGTCGCCAGCCATATTTATGGCGGCACCACCATTAACCGTATCGATGAAGTGCTGGCACCGTTTGTCACCGCCAGCTACAACAAACATCGCAAGACCGCAGAAGAGTGGAACATCCCGGACGCCGAAGGCTACGCTAACTCTCGTACCATTAAAGAGTGCTACGATGCCTTCCAGTCGCTGGAGTACGAAGTAAACACCCTGCACACCGCCAACGGTCAGACGCCGTTTGTAACCTTTGGTTTTGGTCTGGGCACCAGCTGGGAATCGCGCCTGATTCAGGAATCTATCCTGCGTAACCGTATCGCAGGCCTCGGTAAAAACCGTAAAACTGCGGTGTTCCCGAAACTGGTGTTTGCGATTCGCGATGGTCTGAACCATAAAAAAGGCGATCCGAACTACGACATCAAACAGCTGGCGCTGGAGTGCGCAAGCAAGCGCATGTATCCGGATATCCTGAACTACGATCAGGTAGTGAAAGTCACCGGTTCGTTTAAAACCCCGATGGGCTGCCGCAGCTTCCTCGGCGTGTGGGAAAATGAAAACGGCGAGCAGATCCACGATGGTCGTAACAACCTCGGCGTGATCAGCCTGAACCTGCCGCGTATTGCTCTGGAAGCAAAAGGCGATGAAGCCACCTTCTGGAAGCTGCTGGATGAACGTCTGGTGCTGGCACGTAAGGCGCTGATGACCCGTATCGCTCGTCTCGAAGGCGTGAAAGCGCGCGTGGCCCCGATCCTCTATATGGAAGGTGCTTGTGGCGTGCGTCTCAATGCTGACGATGATGTTTCTGAAATCTTCAAAAACGGTCGTGCGTCTATTTCGCTGGGTTACATCGGCATCCACGAAACCATTAACGCGCTGTTCGGCGGCGAGCATGTTTACGACAACGAGCAGCTTCGCGCGAAAGGTATCGCCATTGTTGAACGTCTGCGTCAGGCAGTGGATAAGTGGAAAGAAGAAACGGGTTATGGTTTCAGTCTCTACAGCACGCCGAGTGAAAACCTGTGCGACCGCTTCTGCCGTCTCGATACTGCTGAGTTTGGCGTGGTGCCGGGCGTGACCGATAAAGGTTACTACACCAACAGTTTCCACCTCGATGTGGAGAAGAAGGTGAACCCGTACGACAAGATCGACTTTGAAGCGCCTTACCCGCCGCTGGCGAACGGTGGTTTCATTTGCTACGGCGAGTATCCAAACATTCAGCACAACCTGAAGGCGCTGGAAGATGTCTGGGATTACAGCTATCAGCATGTACCGTATTACGGCACCAATACACCGATTGATGAGTGCTACGAGTGTGGCTTTACCGGTGAGTTCGAGTGCACCAGCAAAGGCTTCACTTGCCCGAAATGTGGTAACCATGACGCCTCCCGTGTGTCGGTGACTCGCCGCGTGTGCGGATATTTAGGTAGCCCGGATGCACGTCCATTTAACGCCGGTAAGCAGGAAGAAGTTAAGCGCCGCGTTAAACATTTGGGGAATGGGCAGATAGGTTAATCTTCACTCTACGTTAAGCAAATGCCGGATGCGGCGTAAACGCCTTATCCGGCCTACATGGCAACAACGATTGTAGGTCTGATAAGACGCGACAGCGTCGCATCAGGCGTTGATTACCGGATGCATCCTATACGCGGACTGATAAGCCAGGCGAAACAATGAATTATCATCAGTACTATCCTGTCGACATCGTCAACGGCCCCGGCACTCGCTGCACCCTGTTTGTCTCCGGGTGTGTTCATGAATGCCCCGGTTGCTATAACAAAAGCACATGGCGGGTAAATTCCGGTCAGACATTTACTAAAGCAATGGAAGACCAGATCATTAACGATCTGAATGACACTCGCATCAAACGCCAGGGTATTTCCCTCTCCGGCGGCGATCCGCTGCATCCGCAAAACGTGCCGGATATTCTGAAACTGGTACAACGCATCCGCGCCGAGTGTCCGGGTAAAGACATCTGGGTGTGGACAGGCTATAAACTCGACGAACTCAACGCTGCGCAAATGCAGGTTGTTGATTTGATTAACGTGCTGGTCGACGGCAAATTTGTGCAGGATTTAAAAGACCCTTCCCTGATCTGGCGCGGCAGCAGCAATCAGGTGGTGCATCATTTGCGATGATAAGTTCCCTGTTACCTGAGTGCAGGCAACAGGGAAATGAGGAATTAACGATACTTCTGGTGATAGGCGTTGCGGGTCGTTTTCAGTTGCTCTGCGGCAGCCTGCGCTTCTTTTACTTTACCTTCATTTGCCAGCTTCAGCGCGTCGTCAATCTGACCGACCAGAATATCGAAACCGTGGCGGAAGTCTTTCATTTCCGGGCTGTCCGGTGATTTGCCTTCAAGCTTCGGCGGCGTCGCTTTTTGCGCATCCAGCGCTGCGGCGCGCATCTTCGTTAACGCGTCTTTGACTTGCGCCGCGTTATCGGCTTTTTCGACCACTTTTAAATTGTCGTTGAGGGTTTCCATATTGTCTTCAAGATCAGCGGCAAACGACGCCGAACTGAATACCAACGAGGAGACTGCAAGAATAGCTAACAGGCTTTTACGCATTGCTCACTTCCTTTTTTATTATGAAGATTTGGCGCGGCAGGTCGCGCCAGTTTTTTACTGCCCGGCGATTTTCATCTCCGACAACAGCACAGAACCACACTGTATATTACTGCGTGTTTCAATATCGTTACCGACGGTGACAATATTGCGCCACATATCTTTTAAATTACCTGCGATGGTGATTTCGCTCACCGGATACTGAATTTCGCCATTCTCTACCCAGAAGCCCGCAGCACCACGGGAATAATCACCGGTAATGGCACTCACGCCCTGGCCCATCAGCTCCGTCACCACCAGCCCGGTGCCCATCTCTTTGAGCATTTGTTCGAAGCTTAGCCCTTGTCCGGCAATCCGCCAGTTGTGAATACCGCCCGCATGTCCGGTGCTTTTCAGCCCCAGTTTCCGCGCCGAGTAGCTGGTCAGCAGCCACTGAGTCAGGATGCCATCTTTAATAATATCGCGACGCTCGGTGCGCACACCTTCGCTGTCGAATGGCGTCGACGCCAGCCCTTTCAGCAGATGCGGATGCTCTTCAATGGTCAGCCAGTCCGGCAGAATTTGTTTACCCAGCGAATCCAGCAGAAAGGTAGATTTACGGTAAACCGAGCCACCCGCTATCGCCCCCACCAGATGGCCAAAAAGCCCGGTTGCCACTTCATTGGCAAAAATGACCGGCGCTTTCATGGTGGAGAGTTTACGCGGTGACAGGCGCGATAAAGTACGGCGAGCACAGTCGGCCCCAACCCACTCTGGCGTTTGCAGATCGCTCATCGCACGACCAATGGTGTAGGCGTAATCACGCTCCATATCGCCATTTTCTTCGGCAATTACACAGCTGGAGAGCGAATGACGCGTAGAGCAGTAACCCTGCAACATGCCGTGGCTGTTGCCAAAAACTTTGACACCGTAGTGGCTGTTAAAGCTGCCACCTTCGGTATTGGTGATACGTTTGTCCGCCTGTAATGCTGCCTGTTCTGCGCGGGCCGCCAGTTCAATGGCTTCATCCGGGGAAACTTCCGCAGGGTGGAACAAATCGAGATCCGGTGCCTCAAAGGCCAGCAGCTCTTTGTCTGCCACGCCGGCACAGGGATCTGGCGAGGTATAACGGGCAATATCCAGCGCCGCCTGTACGGTGCGGGCAATGGCCTGCGGGCTTAAATCGGTGGATGATGCGCTACCTTTGCGGTTCTGGTGATAAACAGTGATCCCCAGCGCGCCATCGCTATTGAATTCAACATTCTCCACTTCACCATAACGCGTGCTTACGCTAATGCCGGTGGTCTTGCTGACGGCAACTTCCGCACCGTCCGATTTGCCTGAGGCCAACTCCAGCGCAGTGGAAACTGCTTCTTCCAGAATCTTGCGCTGCGCTTCAACTTGAGAGATTACTTTCATTGCAAGTGCCATAATGTAGAGAGTTTCTCTGAAGTCTAACAGAGAACCGTTTTTCAGTGCGCATCTTAACTGGTAACATTAGCCTCTTTTTTTAAGGAGCCTGAGATGACTAAGCAGCCCGAAGACTGGCTCGACGACGTTCCCGGTGATGACATCGAAGACGAAGACGATGAAATTATCTGGGTCAGTAAAAGTGAAATTAAACGTGATGCCGAGGAGCTAAAACGCCTTGGCGCGGAAATTGTTGATCTGGGGAAAAACGCGCTGGATAAGATCCCGTTAGATGCGGATCTGCGCGCGGCTATTGAGCTCGCCCAGCGTATTAAGATGGAAGGTCGCCGCCGCCAGTTGCAGCTCATCGGTAAGATGCTGCGCCAGCGCGACGTAGAGCCTATTCGTCAGGCGCTGGATAAGCTGAAAAACCGTCACAACCAGCAGGTGGTGCTGTTCCATAAACTGGAAAACCTGCGCGATCGTCTGATCGATCAAGGTGATGACGCCATCGCTGAAGTATTGAATCTGTGGCCCGATGCCGATCGTCAGCAACTGCGTACACTGATCCGCAACGCGAAGAAAGAGAAAGAAGGGAATAAGCCGCCGAAATCCGCACGCCAGATTTTCCAGTATCTGCGCGAACTGGCGGAGAATGAAGGGTAATTTTCGTTGTTGATGTGAGTATGGTTTGCCGGATGCGGTGCACCTGTAGGCCTGATAAGACGCATCAAGCGTCGCATCAGGCACTATGCTCAAATGCCGGATGCGGCGTGAACGCCTTATCCGGCCTACGCACACTATATCAGGCTGAGGCCGAATTACTGCGCAGCTTCCGCCTTCTTCGCCAGACCATCCAGCAGTTTCTGATGGATCCCACCAAAACCGCCGTTGCTCATCACCAGAATATGGTCGCCAGGCTGAGCGGTTTTCACCACCATATCTGCCAGCGTATCCACATCGCCACTCCAGTGTGCAGGCTGAACGCAGGCTTCTGCCACTTCTGCCACCTGCCACGGAATATGCGCTGGTTGCAGCAGGAAGACTTCATCGGCACGACCTAATGAAGGTGCCAGATCGTCTTTGCAGATCCCCATTTTCATGGTATTCGAGCGCGGTTCCAGCACAGCAATAATGCGCGCCGTACCGCCAACTTTGCCACGCAGCGCCGCAAGCGTTGCCAGAATCGCCGTCGGGTGATGGGCAAAATCGTCATATACCGTTACGCCATTCGCTTCACCACGCAACTCCAGACGGCGGCGAGCGTTAATAAACGAACCCAGCGCGTTAGCGGCATCTGCCGGCGCTACACCAACATGGCGAGCCGCCGCAATCGCCATCAGGCCATTGTGCATATTATGTTCGCCTACCAGCGACCATTTCACTTCGCCCACTTTTTCGCCATCCAGCAAGACTTCCCATTCGGAAGCATCGGTGGTCAGCTTTTTCGCCTGCCAGTGACCTTGCTCGCCCACCAGCTCCTGCTCGCTCCAGCAGCCCATCGCCATGGTCTGTTTCAGGTTGATGTCGTTTTCTGGCCAGATAATACGGCCCTGCCCCGGAACGATACGCACCAGATGGTGGAACTGTTTCTGGATCGCTTTCAGGTCGTCAAAGATATCGGCGTGATCGAACTCAAGGTTGTTGAGGATCAGCGTACGCGGGCAGTAATGAACAAATTTAGAGCGTTTGTCGAAGAAGGCGCAGTCATACTCATCCGCTTCGATAACAAAGAAGTTGCTTTCGCCCAGACGCGCCGAAACCTCAAAGTTCCCCGGCACACCGCCGATCACAAATCCCGGTTTGTAACCGCACTGTTCCAGAATCCAGGTCGCCATTCCCGCGGTGGTGGTTTTGCCATGTGTACCGGCAACGGCCAGCACCCAGCGGTCGCGCAGCACAAAATCGTGCAGCCACTGTGGACCTGACATATAAGGGATGTTTTTTTCCAGTACCGCTTCCACACACGGATTTCCACGGGTCATGGCGTTGCCAATAATCACCAGATCCGGCTGCGGATCGAGCTGGCTGGCATCGTAACCCTGAATCAGTTCAATGCCTTGCTTCTCAAGTAAGGTGCTCATCGGCGGATACACATTGGCGTCCGAACCCGTTACTTCATGGCCTAACTGGCGCGCCAGCATCGCCAGACCGCCCATAAACGTGCCACAAATTCCTAAAATATGAATGCGCATACGTCACTATCCTTTTTTAATCTGCCGCTCATTTTACGCATATGTCGGGCAAGTGAGAAACGCATTTCAGGATAATCCGCAATTTGCTGGCGCGATTCACCTGAGCGCAACATTCCGATTATTTGTTAAGATTGTTACGGTCGCTTTACTCCATAAACATTGCAGGGAAAGTTTTATGAAAACGTTAGGTGAATTTATTGTCGAAAAGCAGCACGAGTTTTCTCATGCTACCGGTGAGCTCACTGCTTTGCTGTCGGCAATAAAACTGGGCGCCAAGATTATCCATCGCGATATCAACAAAGCAGGACTGGTTGATATCCTGGGTGCCAGCGGTGCTGAGAACGTGCAGGGCGAGGTTCAGCAAAAACTCGACTTGTTCGCTAATGAAAAACTGAAAGCCGCACTGAAAGCACGCGATATCGTTGCGGGCATTGCCTCTGAAGAAGAAGATGAGATTGTCGTCTTTGAAGGCTGTGAACATGCAAAATACGTGGTGCTGATGGACCCACTGGATGGCTCGTCCAACATCGATGTTAACGTCTCTGTCGGTACCATTTTCTCCATCTACCGCCGCGTTACGCCCGTCGGCACGCCGGTAACGGAAGAAGATTTCCTCCAGCCTGGTAACAAACAGGTTGCGGCAGGTTACGTGGTATACGGCTCCTCTACCATGCTGGTTTACACCACCGGATGCGGTGTTCACGCCTTTACTTACGATCCTTCGCTCGGCGTTTTCTGCCTGTGCCAAGAACGGATGCGCTTCCCGGAGAAAGGCAAAACCTACTCCATCAACGAAGGAAACTACATTAAGTTTCCGAACGGGGTGAAGAAGTACATTAAATTCTGCCAGGAAGAAGATAAATCCACCAACCGCCCGTATACCTCACGTTATATCGGTTCACTGGTCGCGGATTTCCACCGTAACCTGCTGAAAGGCGGTATTTATCTCTACCCAAGCACCGCCAGCCACCCGGACGGCAAACTGCGTTTGCTTTATGAGTGCAACCCGATGGCATTCCTGGCGGAACAAGCGGGCGGTAAAGCGAGCGATGGCAAAGAGCGTATTCTGGATATCATCCCGGAAACTCTGCACCAGCGCCGTTCGTTCTTTGTCGGCAACGACCATATGGTTGAAGATGTCGAACGCTTTATCCGTGAGTTCCCGGACGCGTAATCTCCTGCGCCTCTCCACACGGAGAGGCGTTTTTATCGCTGCGCAATGTTGACTCTTGTCACTGGCGAACTCTGACGATTCTCCCACAGCACCGTTAATCCACGCTGTAATGCTATAAAAATAAACAACAAAATACCGATGGCGATTTTCGTCCACCATGAGCTCAGCGTGCCATCAAAGTTTATGTAAGTCTGAATCAGTCCCTGAATCGCCACGCCAAAAAGCGTCCCTAATACCGTTCCAACGCCACCGCTCAGAAGCGTACCGCCAATTACCACTGAGGCGATAGCATCCAGTTCCACACCTACGCCCGCCAGCGCATATCCGGCCTGGGTATAAATCGAGAAGACAATCCCCGCCAGCGTTGCCAGTCCGGTGGAGAGCATATAAATGCGAATAGTGGTGCTGCGAGTGGAAATCCCCATCAGGTTCGCCGACGTTGCGTTGCCGCCAATGGCGTATACCTGATTACCAAAACGGGTACGATGCGCGAGGAAAATACCGATAACCACCACCGCCAACATCAGCAGTCCCATCGCACTTAAGCGACCGCCGCCAGGGATTTTCCACGCAAGGCTTGAGAGCGTGTCATAAATGGGATGGTTTATCGGAATCGACTCTTCCGAAACGAGATAGCTGACACCGCGCAAAAAGAACATCCCCGCCAGGGTAATGATAAATGCCGGGATCTTCAGGGCGTCGATCAAAAGCCCCATAAATGCGCCGAAGGCACAGCCCATCACCAGCACTAGCGGAAACGCCAGCAGCGGCGAGAGGCCGAAATCGCCAATCACTTTTGCCAGAAACACGCCAGTAAAGGCGATCACCGAACCGACGGAGAGATCGATCCCACCAGAGAGGATCACAAAGGTCATGCCAACGGCAATGATCCCAAGAAAGGCGTTATCGGTCAGGATATTGCAGATCACTCTTGTGGAAGCAAAACCGGGAAACTGGGTCAGGCAGTAAAGATAACCCAACACAAAGACGCCGATGGTGATCATCAGTGGCAAATTACGTTTTATCACGGCTACGTACTCCTTTAATCAGACTGATAAAGCGTTGCGACTGGACAATCAGCACGCAAAGAACCACCACCGCTTTTACAACCTGGTTCATCTCTGGCGGAAAGCCCGAAAGCAAAATTCCGGTGTTCATCCCCTGAATAATCAGCGCCCCCACCACCGAAAGCAGTAGGTTAAAACGTCCGCCCATCAGCGATCCGCCGCCAATCACCACCGCGAGAATGGCGTCCAGCTCCAGCCATAATCCGGCGTTATTGGCATCGGCACCGCGAATATCCGCCGCCACGATAATGCCCGCAATCGCCGCACACAGCCCGCTCAACACGTAGGTAAGCATGACGATGATCCGCGTGTTTACCCCGGCATTTTTTGCCGCCCGAATGTTGATACCAACGGCTTCGATAAACATCCCCAGCGCCGTTTTGCGGGTCAACAGCCAGAACAGGAGAAGCGTCAGTACCGCAATAATGACTGGCGTTGGCAGGAACAATAGCGATCCACTGCCAAACCATGAGAGATCCGGCGAGTTAAACGTGACGATCTGCCCGGAGGTGATCAGTTGCGCCACGCCGCGCCCGGCGACCATCAGGATCAGAGTGGCGACAAACGGCTGAATTTTGAGGATCGCTACCAGTATGCCGTTCCACAATCCCGCCAGGATGCCAGTGCCCAGGGCGCTTAACAAAACAATCGGCAGGCTGAATCCCGCGACCGTCATCGCAGCCGTTGTGGCTCCGGCGATAGCCATCACCGCCCCTACGGAGAGATCGATACCACCTGTAGCGATCACCAGCGTCATGCCAATCGCCAGTAACGCAACGGGAGCTGCACGGTTAAGGATGTCGATAGGGCTACCGAACAAACGCCCATCCTGAAGCACCACCTGCCAGAAATGCGGGGCTACCAGGCTATCGACCAGCAGCACTAGCAATAGTGCTACCAGCTGCGGCATCCCCGTCGGCCAGCGAAAGCGCCTTTTCGGCGGCGTAGTGTCCGGGAGAGATTGAGGCATCACACTGTTCTCCTTACGCCGCAATGGCGTTCATGATCGCCGGAACGGAAAGCTCTGCCAGCGGGATCTCCGCCACCTGTTTGCGATCGCGCATGATAATCACCCGATCGGCATAGCCCACCAGCTCTTCCAGTTCGGAGGAGATCACCAGCAGCGCCAGACCGTCAGCACACAGCGTTTCAATCAGGCGGATGATCTCGGCGTGGGCACCAACATCAATGCCGCGGGTTGGCTCATCAAGGATCAGAAATTGCGGTCGGGTCAGTAGCCAACGTGAAAGCAACACTTTTTGCTGATTGCCGCCAGAGAGAAATTCAATCGGTTGTTCAGTTGAAGGTGTGCGAATGCCAAGCTGGCGGATAAAGCGTTCGGCAATCTCTTGCTGTTCTTTGCGGGAAATGGGACGTAGCCAGCCGCGCTGGGCCTGGAGAGCGAGGATGATATTTTCCCGCACCGAGGCGGCAGCGATGATGCCATCGGTTTTCCTGTCTTCCGGGCAGAAGCCAATGCCCAGTACCGAAGCCTGATGTGGCGATCGCAGGTTTTGCGGTTTGCCTTTGATCAACGCCGTGCCGCTGTCAGCAGGTTTGATACCGAAGATCACTTCGGCGGTTTCGGTACGTCCTGATCCCAGCAATCCAGCCAGACCGACGATCTCGCCGGGGCGTACTTCGAGATCAAACGGTGCGATCGTTCCTTTTTTGCCGTAATTTTTGAACGCGGCAACGGGTTTGTCGCTCAACAATGTTCGCCCGGCACGCTGTAGCGCGTGGGTATCCAGCTCGCGCCCCAGCATCATTTTTACCAGTTCGATCTGCGGTAGCTCGCACGTTTCCCGACAGCCTACGAAACTGCCGTTGCGTAAGACGGTGATCCGATCGCTGACCTGATAGACCTGATCGAGAAAGTGAGTGACAAAAATCAGGCTGACGCCGCGATCGCGCAACTGACGCATCAGGTCAAACAGTAACTCCACTTCCTGGGTGTCGAGACTGGCGGTGGGTTCATCGAGGATCAGCACTTTGGCAGAGAGATCGATAGCCCGGCAAATAGCGACGATTTGCTGCATCGCGACTGAAAAGCGGTTGAGCGGTTCGCGCACGTCGAGGGAGAAACCGTAAGATGCCATCAGTTCGGTGGCGCGCTTTTCCATCTCTTTGCGGCGTAGAAGGCCGAAGCGTTTGGGTTCGCGGCCTATAAATAGATTATCAGCGACCGACATATTGGGTAGCAGGTTTACTTCCTGATAGACGGTGCCGATACCGAGTTGTTGTGCATGGGCGGTATTTTTCGGTGAGATAGCCTGGCCTTCCAGCCAGATGGTGCCGCGATCGGCGTGGTATACACCAGTTAATGCTTTGATTAGCGTTGATTTTCCTGCCCCGTTTTCACCGAGCAGCGCCATGATTTCGCCGCGGCGCAGGCTGAAATCAACGTTGTCTAACGCTTTGACGCCGGGGAAAAATTTACTTAATCCTTCGGTGCGGAGGATCTCCTGGTGTTGGTTAGTCGTCATGGTTTCCCCCGGTGTAAAGCGTGCTCCCAGTAGGCATGATAAGACGCGGTAAGCGTCGCATCAGGCTTCAGCGCACCACCGCCGGATGCGGCGCGAGCGCCTTATCCGGCCTACGAATCGGCATCAGGCATAGCAACCCTCAATACCCCATATTTTTCTTCTTCTCTAACTCTTCTTTTGCGGTATCAGGCAGATAAAGGGTGGATTTGGTCAGCGTCAGCTTTTCAGGCATGGTGCCGTCTTTTTTGTATTTCTCCAGCGCGTCGAAGGCGGGACCTGCCATATTCGGCGTCAGTTCAACACTGGCGTTCGCTTCGCCATCAATCATCGCTTTGTAGATATCCGGTACGCCGTCGATAGAACCTGTCAGAATATCTTTGCCTGGTTTCAGGCCCGCTTCTTTAATTGCCTGAATTGCACCAATCACCATGTCGTCGTTATGGGCGTAAACCATGCAGATGTTTTTGCCGTTGTTTTCCGCTTTGATAAAGCTCTCCATGACTTCTTTGCCTTTACTGCGGGTGAAGTCACCTGACTGCGAGCGGATAATTTTGATATTTGGCGCATTCTTAATGGCTTCGGCAAAGCCTTTCTTACGGTCAATGGCGACGCTGGCCCCAACAGTGCCCTGCAGCTCCACCACGTTGCATGGTTTGCCATTCACTTCTTTTACCAGCCAGTCACCAATCAACTTGCCTTCGAGAATGTTGTCGGCAGTGACGGTGGTCATATAGAGAGATTTGTCTTTCACATCAATAGAACGATCGAGCAAGAAGACCGGGATTTCGGCATCTTTCGCCTCTTTTAATACCGGTTCCCAACCAGTCGCAACCACCGGAGCGATAAAGATCGCATCCACCCCTTGCGCGACGAAGGAACGTACCGCTTTAATCTGGTTTTCCTGCTTTTGCTGACCATCGGCAATTTTCAGCGTAATTCCGCGTTTTTCGGCCTCACTTTTCGCCACATTGGTTTCTGCGGCGCGCCAGCCAGATTCCGATCCGACCTGCGAAAATCCTACGGTTAATGGAGCGGCCAACGCCATAGACGACATGGCTGCCGAGACTGCAGAGACTACAAGTAAGCGTTTCCACATAGGGTTGTCCTCGTCGGGGTAATTATTATTGGTGAAAAGATGTTCGCGAAAAAACTATAGACAATTCGTTATGTAACGGATTGCGTTACATCACACTTCAAAAAAGTAAATAAAACGTTAATCACAAGTTTGTAATCGCTTTCATCTCACTATGAAAAATGCGGCTACGGTTATGGATTTTCCTGCTCTGTATACCGTCTTAAAACTGGTGAAAAAGGAAAATGAAGACGAAAACAAGCGAAGACATTCGGCGCGAGTTGGCTATAATACTCGGCACTTGTTGCCACATATTTTTAAAGGAAACAGACATGAGCTTACTCAACGTCCCTGCGGGTAAAGATCTGCCGGAAGACATCTACGTTGTTATTGAGATCCCGGCTAACGCAGATCCGATCAAATACGAAATCGACAAAGAGAGCGGCGCACTGTTCGTTGACCGCTTCATGTCCACCGCGATGTTCTATCCGTGCAACTACGGTTACATCAACCACACCCTGTCTCTGGACGGTGACCCGGTTGACGTACTGGTCCCGACTCCGTACCCGCTGCAGCCGGGTTCTGTGATCCGTTGCCGTCCGGTTGGCGTTCTGAAAATGACCGACGAAGCCGGTGAAGATGCGAAACTGATTGCTGTTCCGCACACAAAGCTGAGCAAAGAATACGATCACATTAAAGACGTTAACGATCTGCCAGAGCTGCTGAAAGCGCAGATCGCTCACTTCTTCGAGCACTACAAAGACCTCGAAAAAGGCAAGTGGGTGAAAGTTGAAGGTTGGGAAAACGCAGAAGCCGCTAAAGCTGAAATCGTTGCTTCCTTCGAGCGCGCAAAGAATAAATAAGTTCTTCTAGCGCAATAACCCTGAACGCCGGGCTTCGGTTAGTAAGGGTTTTTTTATGCCCGCGATAAATAAACTCTCTATTCCACCATCATTATTCTCAGCGGTTGCAAGGCTTGAACGGTAAGAACAAGCAAACCCGACCACCATTTTGCTGTTCATAGCCACTTGCTGGAAGTTAGCCGACCTCACTCATACTCACCGTTCAAAGCGTGCCCCCGTTTTACCCCTGCACATTTGTGAACGCCAGCAGAGTTTTTTATGCGATTGCAGATATGGAAAGCGGCTCGGAGAGAAAAGCAAAAGATGGAAAAGTTACAAAAAAAAATCGCGAGATACATCGCATAAAACAACGCCACCCGAAGGTGGCATGCTTTTATTATTACTTATCCCTGTCTAACCAGTCGCCGCTTTCAATTAGCTTTAATCCATCGACGGGTCGTTGATAAACGTACATCCATGCACTCCCGTACGGCGTCTGAATCAACTGGCGCGCGTATTCACCGCCCCTGGTGCGCAAGGCATCAAGTTCGGCCAGCGTGGCGTTGTCAATACGATAAACTTCACCGTGTACTGTTCCGTTCCCCGGAACTGCGCCTGGATAGTGGCCCAGGCTATACAACTGGTAGTTATCGATACTGAAATCGCCCAGTAACTGGGCATTGGTCATCCAGTGACTGTTGCCTTGTTTGTGGCGTAAACTGCCGTAGACAAATATTCGCATTGCTAAAACTCGAACTGATAGAGCAAATCCAGTGCCTGGTCTACACCAGACACGGCTTCCAGATATAGCTTAGGCATCAGGCGATAACGTAACGTGAGTGTTGCTATAGAGTCAAATATACCCACGCCGTATTTCACTTGCAGACCTGGCAATACATAGCCGCTGACCACTACCTGGGAGGAGTCGCCTACTCCCTGGGTGTCGAGCGCTAAATTGCTTACGCCAAACGTCTCGCCGATTTTACCCACAATCTGGCCACTTTGCGCAACCCCCAGACCAATCAGCATCGAGGTCATTGCCGCACTGTCGCTCTGATCGCTCTCCAGCCCTTGTCCACGTAGCAAATAAGACAATGCAGCTTGTTGCGACATCGCCGGGTCAGAGAAGATCTCCGCTTTCGGTTCGTCCGCCAGACCAGTGACGCGAACTCCGGCGATTACGTCGTCTTCTGTAGCATCCGGGTTACGAATAGCTTCAATATTAAGATACGGTTGATCCGGCGGACCAGAGAACAGTAACTCACCCTTACGCACAATCAGATCCTGACCATAGGCATGGAAGCGCCCTTCAGGGATGTTGATCTGCCCGTTCAGGCCCAGCCCTTGTTTGTCCTGAACGACGTTAAGATCGCCCGTCAGCCGCGCTTTCAGGCCAAAGGCGTCAATGCGCACATTGTTGCCAACGTGGACAATCAGGTTACTGTTAATCGGAATCGACGCCGTTTTCGGCTCTTCCGGTTGCAGGTTATCGTTAAGCATCACCACATCGCTGGAGACGCCTACTGCGCTTTCCGGCAGATCGTGCACCACGATGCGCGCCCAAGGGACATCCACGCGACCATCGAGGGTAAACAGGTTTGGTGTAGCCTCGAATACAACATCTGGCGATACATCCATTCGTACCATCGGCGGCACGGTGATCCGCACTTTACTGCCTTTCGCCGTTACCCGCGCCCGCCAGTTTTCAATTTGGCTCCAGTCGGCATCACCGTTCAGGTAGATTTCACCCTGCTGGGTCCGTACTGTACCGGCAAGCGTCGAGCGCATACCGTTAAAGTTGACCGCAAGCTGGCTCGGTTGCATATCAAACGGCATAAAGTTGCCATCGATATCCACACCCGTAACCTGAAGCTGACCAAACAACTGCGGGCTTTGCACATCACCACCCAGACGCAAGTTGGCACTCACCATCCCCGCTGCTTTTTCCCCACGGGTAAAGATGGGGTTTATCATCGCAAGGTTGAAGTTACGGATATTGACGTTGCCACCAAGATTACGGCGGCCTTGCGGATCGGTCACCTGCACCTGTCCATCAAACTGGCCATTATTGGTCAGGCGGATGGTCCAGCCCAATTCGGCACGGTTGTTACGCAATTCCGCCGTCAGATTCAGTGTCTGAAACGCCACGGGCAGCGCCGCATCGTTGACGGTTTGCGTTACCTGCACGTTACGCCCCGAAAGGGTGATACTGCCCTGCGGCAGCCCCTCTTTCGTGGTGTCCCAGGCAACATCCGCTTTACCCGTGAAGATACCGCTGGCCTGAGTGGTTTCTGGCATAAACGGTTTCAGCATGGCGAGGTCGAAGCGGTTGAGATTCACCACCGCACGCCCTTCGGCCCCCGCATCGATAGTTTGCGGCACGCACAGTTCCGCATTCGGGTTAAGCCAGCAGTGTGGCCCGATGCTGATTTTTTGCTCCTTATTGCGGTAATCCAGCGCAATATCGCGGGTCAGCGACCACGGGCCGACCGGCGTCTGGAAGCGGGTATTGCTAAGAGTTCCCTTCCAGCGTTCTTCTTTGCGATCAAAACTTCCTGCCAGATTAAGCTGCCCGGAGACAGGCTCGCCCTGAATCCGCAACTGTAGCTCGTGCTGCTTTTCGCTGCCTTTGGCATTCAGGGTGACGAGGTTGATATTGACATCCGGCTGCGAAATTTGCTCAACGCGTACGTCGAGTTTACCCGCAATCTGATCGGTGGATTTGATATCGCCTTCCACGCGAACCTGCGCCACGGAAAGTTCCTGCCAGCGCAGGCCGCGCGCGGTGATATCTGCCAGTAGTTGTGGCGCTTCCACCGTGCCGCGTACTTTCACCAGCCCTTTCGCTGTACCGCCAAGCCCCGGCAGCGCGTTATCCAGACCCGGCGCGTTGATGGTGGCATCAAGATTGAGATCTTTTACCCCCAGCTCGCCTTTCACTTCGGCACTGTTTGGCCCCAGTTCCAGATGCAGCCCTGGGATCATCCACTGCATATAACTGTTGCCTTTCAGCGTGCCGTCAACGTTCACTTTGTTCTGTTTGACGTTACCGGTCAGCTTCAGTTCTGGCACCTCCATCTGCCAGGTGCCGCCGTACAGGCTACCGCGGGTTTTAATCAAGCCATTGAGTTTCGACGGCCACTCTGGGATCTCTTTGGCGGTGTTAATGCCGTTAAGCGTTAGCTCACCGCGCCAACTAATGGCCTGCTGCCAGTCGAGCAACGCCTTGAGTTCAGTTTTCCCTTCCAGCGCCGCGACGGTGAGTTTGTCGAGATTGACCTGCTGTTCATTACCTTTGGCATCAAGGGTAATGGTGGCTGGCGGGATCTCCAGTCCCTTCACTGCCGTACGCATAGAGAGCGTGTAATCGGTCATTTTGCCGGTAAGTTTCAGTTTCAGATCATCCGCCTGATACTGCTTCTCACCAGTGAACGGCCAGTAAATCTGTTTGCTGTTCACTTCCACGTTGAGCGGCAATCCGGCTTCCGCCAGTCGCGTCTGGGCGCGTAAATCCATATCCACCGGACCGGAAAGATTAACGCCAATCTCCAGCTGTTCGCGCAGCGCGCCGCCCACTTTTAGCTTCACTTTTTCACCTTTCAACGGCTCCACGTTCAGTGTGCTGTTGAGGGTGATATCCACCGGCCAGTTGTCTGACAGCTGCGCCGTGCCGCTGGCGTTGACGATCCCCTGGTTGGAATCGATATCCAGGGCGTCCAGTTTAGTATTGCCGTCAATGCTGCTCACTTTCAGCAGCATGGTGCGCACGGTGATGTCCGTGTCGCCCGTCACGCGTAACTGCTCGCCTTTAAACTCTTCAATGTTCAGGTTAAGCGGCAAATGCACGTCGGTCATTTCCGGCAATACCGGGCGAGAAAAGAGATCTTTCAGCGTTTCGCCGAGCGGCTTTTCATCCGGCTGCGGATTTTCAATTTTCGGTTCGACCACTTCTTCCTGCGCCACTTCCGCCACTTTCGGCAGAGCAATCAGCAGGCCTTTCAGCGACGTCGGTTTCAGGGTCAGGGTTTTCTCCTGCCAGTTCAGGCCGGAGGTGAAGTCCATCACCGATACCGTGGTGTCATCAATCTTGATGTTGACGTTATCCAGCGCCACCCGTGTCAGGGTGATGGGATACGGCGTGGAGAGATCCAGCGGACCGCTATCTTCCTCTTCTTCAACCTGTTCAGAAGGAGGCATTTTTTTACTGTCGATGTTGACCTGAATGTCTTTCAGCGCCAGGTCATTAATACAAACGCTACTGTTCCACAGGCACTCAAGCCCGACCGCCAGATGCAGATTGCCCGCTTTTACCGCCACGCCTGGCTGCTCATAACGAACGTCAGACAAGGTGAGATCGCGCCAGCCGCCGGTGACCTTGCCAATATCCAGTCCTGGTACCCAGCGATCCGCCGCTTTAAATACCAGATGCAGGCCACTGGTGGTGCCCACCAGAAACGCCACCGATCCCAGCAACAGTAAGATAACGATAACCACGCCGAGGCTGATTTTTTTCCATAAAATCATAATTCTGGCCCCAGACCGATGTAAAACTGTAACCCGTGTTCGTCTTTATCCGCGACCGGTACGGCAAAATCGAGTTTGATTGGCCCGACCGGCGATTCCCAGCGCACGCCGACCCCGGTACCGGTTTTAAAGTCGCTGCGGCGAATATCGCTTACCGCTTCGCCACTATCGACAAACACCGCGCCCCACCATTTTCCGGTCACGTTGTACTGGTACTCCAGCGATCCGGTTATCAACTTCGAGGCCCCTTTCAGGTCACCGTTGGCGTATTTCGGAGCGATAGATTTGTATTTGTAGCCACGAATACTGCGGTCGCCCCCGGCGAAGAAACGCAGATCCGGCGGTACTTTGTCGAAATCACCGGTTTCAATCCAGCCCAGCGTGCCGCGTGTAACAAAACGATGGCGATCGTACAGTGTGCGGATCCAGACGTTTTGTGCCTGGAAAACGGAGAAATCGACATCTGAGCCCCAGGCCGTGTTGGAGTAGTCGATAGAGTAGCGTTGCGAGTCGCCCCAGGTTGGCATCAGGCCACCACGAGAACGCATGCGGCTAATCATCACCCCAGGATAAAACAGCATCGTGGTGTTGGTAATTTCACCCTGAGTAAAGTGGTCGAGACTCCAGCGCAGGTTAATGGCACGCTGCCAGCCGCTGGAGAGATCCCAGTAGCGAGAAGCCACCAGCGTAGTGGAGTCAGATTCGGTATCGTTCAGGTCAGTGCGCTTAAAACCGCCCTGCACCAAATAATATTGTTCCAGTGGATTCTTCAGCAGTGGCATTTTATAGCTGAAGTCGAGGGTCTGTTCCGGCGCGGAAATACTGGTACTGGTGGTCAAACTGTGACCGTATGAGTTCATCCACGGCTTTTTCCACGTCGCTTTCACGCGCGGTCCCACGTCCGTAGAGTAACCGACCCCGGTTTCGATGGTGTTTTCTGTTCGCGGCGAAACCACGCCCGTCAATGGTAATACTTTCGTTTCGCGCGCTTTATCAAATTGTGGAGCCACCACCACCGAGTTAAACCAGCCGGTAGCAGAAAGTCGGCGGTTCAGTTCCGCCAGATCTTTCGATTCGTACTCATCGCCCTCTTTAAACGGCACCAGATTTTGCAGGTATTCATCGCGGATTTGTGATCCTTCAAAGGTCACATGCCCAAAGCGGTAACGTTCGCCACTGTTATAATCAATATCCCAGAAGGCTTTATGCAGGCCGAGCGCAATGCCCAGCTGCGCTTTGGTAAATTCGCTATCGAAATAACCTTTACGCAACGCAATGCTGGTTAAGGACTTTTTGAAATTTTCATAATCGCCCTGGTTCAGCACCGTGCCAATAGCCGGGCGAGTATCGAGCAATTTCAAATAGTCTTTATCGGTCCGCGCGCCGCCGCGCAATACCACATCGGTGCCGCCAATTAACACCGGCACGCCTGGCGTGACTTTGGCGATCAATACCTGCCGCCCTTTCTTTGGCGGTGGACGGAGATCAAATTCAATGGTCGGCTGGTAATAACCCAGCGCTTTCAGACCTTCGCGGATGGCATCATCGACGCGTGCGCGAAAGCGACGGTCTGGCGTCACTTCATCACTTTCAATCGTAGAAAGCTGCGCACGAACGTTCTTTTCCAGCTGTCCCGATAACCCCTCGACCTGTAGACGGACGTTCGCGGCGACGGCAGATCCGCTTAAGCAGAGTAAGCTTACACAGCATAACTGTCGGATATAGCGCACATTTTCTCCTGAATATCCTTTTTTCCTGCCCCTGGAACGCCGTTAAACGGCTTAACAAAAATCCAGTAATATGGATTAAAAAGCAGACTAAACCCCAAATATTTCTTATGTTTTACTTTAGACCTATTCACGGTGGTTATTGTGTGCAAATACGCCTCTTGTTACAACCTTAACCCCAATGACCGATTTTCGGGAGAGCGACACCATGAGTTTATTTGATAAAAAGCATCTGGTTTCCCCCGCCGATGCCCTGCCTGGACGTAACACCCCGATGCCCGTAGCCACGCTGCATGCGGTCAACGGTCACTCAATGACCAATGTACCTGACGGAATGGAGATTGCCATTTTTGCGATGGGTTGTTTCTGGGGTGTGGAGCGTCTGTTCTGGCAGTTACCCGGCGTTTACAGCACCGCCGCAGGCTATACCGGAGGCTATACGCCAAATCCGACTTATCGGGAAGTGTGCTCCGGTGATACGGGTCATGCCGAAGCGGTACGCATTGTTTACGATCCTTCCGTCATCAGCTATGAGCAGTTGCTACAGGTATTTTGGGAGAATCACGATCCCGCCCAGGGAATGCGTCAGGGCAATGACCACGGCACGCAGTATCGTTCAGCGATTTATCCGCTGACCCCAGAACAGGATGCCGCAGCTCGCGCCAGTCTGGAACGTTTTCAGGCGGCGATGCTTGCCGCCGATGACGATCGTCACATCACCACGGAAATCGCTAACGCCACACCGTTTTATTATGCCGAAGATGACCACCAGCAATATCTGCATAAAAACCCATATGGTTACTGTGGAATTGGCGGAATTGGCGTCTGTCTGCCGCCGGAAGCATAGCGTTACGGGTACAAATGTAGTTTGTTGATAAAGTGCGTTTTGTTTATGCCAGATGCGGCGTAAACGCCTTACCAGGCCTACAAAATCGTCCAAATTCAATATATTGCAAGGACTGCGTAGGCCTGATTGGCATAGCGCATCAGGCAGTATTGCATTTATCAGCAGTCTGAATTTTAACCCTCTGGCGACTTTACAGTACCTTACGCTATACTAGCCACTGAAAATGCCGGTTCACTTTCTTCGAATCGGCTTTCAATGTGTATTTCACACAAATTAATCAACTTCCCCTTCCGAGGATCTGGCCTGAAAGGTCGGATAAGATATGTTAAACAGTATTTTAGTCATACTCTGCTTGATCGCTGTAAGTGCGTTCTTCTCGATGTCCGAGATCTCGCTTGCCGCCTCACGCAAAATCAAACTTAAACTGCTGGCTGATGAAGGCAATATAAATGCCCAACGCGTTCTGAATATGCAGGAAAATCCCGGCATGTTCTTTACCGTGGTCCAAATCGGTCTGAACGCAGTGGCGATTCTCGGCGGTATCGTCGGTGATGCGGCATTTTCTCCAGCTTTTCACAGCCTGTTCTCCCGCTATATGTCGGCAGAACTCTCTGAGCAACTGAGCTTTATTCTCTCTTTCTCGTTAGTGACTGGCATGTTTATCCTGTTTGCGGATTTAACTCCGAAACGCATCGGTATGATTGCGCCAGAAGCGGTGGCTTTGCGTATCATCAACCCGATGCGCTTCTGCCTGTACGTTTGCACCCCGCTGGTGTGGTTCTTCAACGGCCTGGCGAACATGATCTTCCGTATTTTCAAACTGCCAATGGTACGTAAAGATGACATCACTTCTGATGACATCTACGCGGTAGTGGAAGCCGGTGCGCTGGCGGGCGTGTTACGTAAACAGGAACACGAGCTGATTGAAAACGTCTTTGAGCTGGAATCCCGTACCGTTCCGTCTTCAATGACACCGCGTGAAAACGTGATTTGGTTTGATCTCCACGAAGATGAGCAAAGTCTGAAGAATAAGGTGGCGGAACATCCGCACTCTAAGTTCCTCGTCTGTAATGAAGATATTGACCACATCATCGGTTATGTCGATTCTAAAGACCTGCTGAACCGCGTGCTGGCTAACCAAAGCCTGGCACTGAACAGCGGCGTACAAATTCGCAACACGCTGATTGTGCCGGATACGTTAACCCTTTCAGAGGCGTTGGAAAGTTTTAAAACCGCAGGTGAAGACTTCGCGGTGATCATGAACGAGTACGCGCTGGTGGTGGGGATCATCACCCTCAACGACGTGATGACCACGCTGATGGGCGATCTGGTCGGTCAGGGGCTGGAAGAGCAGATTGTCGCCCGTGATGAGAACTCATGGCTGATTGACGGCGGCACCCCAATTGACGACGTCATGCGCGTGCTGGATATTGACGAGTTCCCGCAGTCGGGCAACTACGAAACCATCGGCGGCTTTATGATGTTTATGCTGCGTAAGATCCCGAAACGCACCGATTCGGTGAAATTCGCCGGCTACAAATTTGAAGTGGTGGATATCGATAACTACCGCATCGACCAGCTGCTGGTGACCCGGATCGACAGCAAGGCCACCGCCCTTTCGCCAAAACTGCCTGACGCTAAAGATAAAGAAGAAAGCGTCGCGTAACCCCCAGAAACATCAACGGCTCCTGAATCAGGAGCCGTCTTATTACTGCATAGCACTTTGGTTAAGCCATCTCTGTTTGCAGACGCATAACCTGACGGTTAACTTCGGACATCACTGACAAATGCAGCTTATCCTTCACTTTTGGGATAAGAATCTTACCCTTATCAAATTCAAAAGCGCCAACGTCCTTGATGTATAACCGTCCACGGAACAGGATCTTTACGTACTTCGCCACCTGAAGTGGGTTGTACCGTTGGAAAATTTTCATTGTTATCTCCTGCTGAGTATTACGCCTGTGCGGTGCCACAATCGGCCCAACTATTATGAGGCGCAAATTTTAATGCTTAGTGACTATAGACTATCCGGGCAATGTTTCCACCGCGTATAACTTTTTTTACCTAAAGGTTACAATTATTCAGAATTATCTTTTTACCGAAGCGCGGTCTTCAGTATAAGCATTCATTTTTCATATGATTTGTGCGCTTGACCGCAAACTGGCATCACACTTGCGGGAAATTCGATAAATAGCACATATGATTAAAACTCAGACCCAAGTGGTCGGATCACCTGCATATCATAAGAAGGAAACACCATGACCCTACGCAAGATTCTGGCACTCACCTGCCTGCTGTTGCCGATGATGGCTTCCGCACATCAGTTCGAAACCGGTCAGCGAGTGCCGCCGATTGGCATTACCGATCGGGGCGAGTTGGTGCTTGATAAAGATCAGTTTAGCTACAAAACCTGGAACAGCGCGCAGTTAGTGGGAAAAGTGCGAGTACTGCAACATATTGCTGGTCGCACCTCTGCAAAAGAGAAAAACGCGACGCTGATTGAAGCGATTAAATCAGCGAAGTTACCGCACGATCGTTACCAGACCACCACCATTGTTAACACCGACGACGCGATTCCGGGTTCCGGCATGTTTGTGCGCAGCAGTCTGGAGAGTAATAAAAAGCTTTATCCCTGGTCGCAGTTTATTGTCGATAGCAATGGCGTCGCGCGCGGTGCCTGGCAGCTGGATGAAGAAAGTTCCGCTGTAGTGGTGCTGGATAAAGACGGTCGCGTGCAATGGGCCAAAGACGGGGCGCTCACACAGGAAGAGGTGCAGCAAGTGATGGACCTGCTGCAAAAATTGCTCAAATAATGGCAATAACATAAATTCTGCAAAAATAATTTTCCCCTATCGTTATCTATGGGATAGGGGAATTAAGTCTCTGAGTTCTTACGCCGAACTCATACTGGTAACGCTAGTTGCTCTTTTTTAAACGCCTCAATGGTCGATTTATATTTCTCGCAAATCTTTTCTTTGGTAATATTACTATCTGCGGCCAGATTCGCACTTACTATCGCATCCACTTGTTCGGCTAATTCCACTTGTTGGCAACCTGCATTAACCAGAAAATTATAAATAAGAGAGTAATCTTCATCCTCCAAAACAACAGAGGAACCATTACGAAAACGTTCATCCCCTCCATAGATTTTAAGCGCAAAGCCCAAAGATTCTATGACTATGGCAAAATTATCATCAATTATTTTTTCGTAAATATACCATCCATCGCATTCTTTAATTCCACCGCCTGGTATTTGGAGTTCAAATTTACCCCGTTTTAATTTGCTTACTATATCCTCCAATAAGGCATAACCTAAAGACACGTTACCAATCGCCTGGTGAATATAACCTTTAATCCTTTTCGGTATGTCAGACTGTTTTTTCTGCAGAATATCCCAGGCATACAATCGTCTGTTTTGTTCTAACGGAAATTCACGGTTTTTGAAATCCATGAATGAGTTATACTCATTTATTGTTATGGGGATTTCTTCGTATTCAAATCCACTGCCTCGCAATGTCATTGTATATTCGGCACCGTTATCTTTAAGGCTGAAACTGATAAGAAACTTATCCATGGCGTTAACAGTTTCATTTTTTGATGAAAGCACTTGATAACTATCTTTATCAATCTGAGTTGCGCAACGAAAGAACTCCCGCAAAGTTAACAGGCTATCATAATTCGAAACCCAATCTTTTTTCCTAAATGCATGTTGAATATTATTAAAAAATTGTTTGAATGTGTTTTTGTATACGATGATTTTACAAATAGCTCCACCGCACCAATAAAATTATTGTGTCTGATCCTGGGTAACATATGACAACCTTATTTTATTAGGTTATTTTATGTCGCCATTAAATATCTCATTATAAAAGTAAACTATCAAAAAACGCTCATTATTAAAATGTAACTTATTAGCAATTGAATTTTTGCACTTAAAATACAATCTCTTTTTATTTATAACTTTTTAGGTTGGGAGAAATCAGGATGGCAGAATCAGGAAATACTCTGTTTCTGCCATCTGAATTTAGTAAATAGACACTCTGAACCCCGGATTCAGGAACGACTCGCGCGGAGTGTAATCCAGCGGTTTACCCTGCCAGTCGTGAACGTGCGCTCCGGCAGCTGCAGCCACAGCATGTCCAGCGGCGGTGTCCCAAATATTCGTTGGTCCGAAGCGCGGGTACAGCTGCGCCTGTCCTTCCGCCACCAGGCAGAATTTCAGCGAAGAGCCGATGGACGTGGTCTGATGTTCGCCAAGCTGTTGCAGATACTCTTTCAGCTCCGCATCCGCATGGGATCGGCTAATAACGACCAGTGGCGGGCGCGCATCGCGGACCTGAATCTGCTTGCACACGCCGCACTCTTCTTTCCACGCTTTGCCTTCTGCCGCGCTGTACATTACGTTCATTACCGGCGCATACACCACGCCTAAAATCGGTTTGCCATGGTCAATGAGCGCAATGTTAACGGTGAATTCGCCATTACGTTTAATAAACTCTTTAGTGCCATCCAGCGGGTCCACCAGCCAGTAACGCTGCCAGTGCTGACGGACTTCCCAACCGGGAGGATCTTCTTCAGAAAGGACCGGAATCTCCGGTGTCAGCGTACGTAAACCGTCCATGATAACGGTGTGTGCGGCAATATCCGCTGCCGTTACCGGAGAATTGTCCGCTTTGCTGACGACGTCCATCGGTTTCGTCCCGTCGTAGACCTGCATAATGGCATCGCCTGCATTCCGTGCAAGCTGGCATACTTGATCTAACATTTCTCCACCTCGTCTCTGTGAGCGGTGTTAACTTATTGTTTTACTTATACCCTATCGTTAATGAATGCGCCAACTGTGATAGTGTCATCATTTTCAAAGCGTAAAATTGTGGCATTCTTCACTGTTCTATAAGTAAGGCGTTTATTCTCCCTTTTCTTTCGTATTCCCGATGATAAAAGGATGTCCCTGATGATTAAGTTTAGCGCAACGCTCCTGGCCACGCTGATTGCCGCCAGTGTGAATGCAGCGACGGTCGATCTGCGTATCATGGAAACCACTGATCTGCATAGCAACATGATGGATTTCGATTATTACAAAGACACCGCCACGGAAAAATTCGGACTGGTACGTACGGCAAGCCTGATTAACGATGCCCGCAATGAAGTGAAAAACAGCGTACTGGTCGATAACGGCGATTTGATTCAGGGGAGTCCGCTGGCCGATTACATGTCGGCGAAAGGATTAAAAGCAGGTGATATTCACCCGGTCTATAAGGCATTAAATACGCTGGACTATACCGTCGGCACGCTTGGCAACCATGAGTTTAACTACGGTCTGGATTACCTGAAAAATGCGCTGGCAGGAGCGAAATTCCCTTATGTAAATGCCAACGTCATTGACGCCAGAACCAAACAGCCAATGTTTACACCGTATTTAATTAAAGATACCGAAGTGGTCGATAAAGACGGAAAAAAACAGACGCTGAAGATTGGCTATATTGGCGTCGTGCCGCCGCAAATCATGGGCTGGGATAAAGCTAATTTATCCGGAAAAGTGACGGTGAATGATATTACCGAAACCGTGCGCAAATACGTGCCTGAAATGCGCGAGAAAGGTGCCGATGTCGTTGTCGTTCTGGCGCATTCCGGGCTGTCTGCCGATCCGTATAAAGTAATGGCGGAAAACTCAGTTTATTACCTCAGTGAAATTCCGGGCGTTAACGCCATTATGTTTGGCCATGCTCACGCCGTTTTCCCGGGTAAAGATTTTGCTGATATCGAAGGGGCTGATATCACCAAAGGCACGCTGAATGGTGTTCCGGCGGTAATGCCGGGCATGTGGGGCGATCATCTTGGGGTGGTCGACTTACAACTCAGTAATGACAGCGGTAAATGGCAGGTGACGCAGGCGAAAGCGGAAGCACGGCCGATTTACGACATCGCCAATAAAAAATCCCTCGCGGCGGAAGACAGCAAGCTGGTAGAAACACTCAAAGCCGATCACGATGCCACACGCCAGTTTGTCAGCAAGCCAATCGGTAAATCTGCCGACAATATGTATAGCTATCTGGCGCTGGTGCAGGACGATCCGACCGTGCAGGTGGTGAACAACGCGCAAAAAGCGTATGTCGAACATTACATTCAGGGCGATCCGGATCTGGCAAAACTGCCGGTGCTTTCAGCTGCCGCACCGTTTAAAGTTGGTGGTCGCAAAAATGACCCGGCAAGCTATGTGGAGGTGGAAAAAGGCCAGTTGACCTTCCGTAATGCCGCCGATCTTTATCTCTACCCCAATACGCTGATTGTGGTGAAAGCCAGCGGTAAAGAGGTGAAAGAGTGGCTGGAGTGCTCCGCCGGACAGTTTAACCAGATTGATCCTGACAACACGAAACCACAGTCACTCATCAACTGGGATGGTTTCCGCACCTATAACTTTGATGTGATTGATGGTGTGAATTATCAGATTGATGTTACCCAGCCTGCCCGTTATGACGGCGAGTGCCAGATGGTTAATGCCAATGCGGAAAGGATTAAGAACCTGACCTTTAATGGCAAGCCGATTGATCCGAACGCCATGTTCCTGGTTGCCACCAATAACTATCGCGCTTACGGCGGCAAATTTGCCGGTACGGGCGACAGCCATATCGCTTTTGCTTCACCGGATGAGAACCGCTCGGTGCTGGCAGCGTGGATTGCTGATGAGTCGAAACGTGCGGGGGAAATTCACCCGGCGGCAGATAACAACTGGCGTTTAGCACCGATAGCTGGCGATAAGAAACTGGATATCCGTTTCGAAACCTCTCCATCAGATAAAGCCGCGGCGTTTATTAAAGAGAAAGGGCAATATCCGATGAATAAAGTCGCGACCGATGATATCGGGTTTGCGATTTATCAGGTGGATTTGAGTAAGTAATACACTTCTTTTTCGGCCTATAAATCATCAACCGCATCCGGCACTTTTGTCGGATGCGATGCTGGCGCATCTTATCCGCCCTACAAGTCATGAACCGTAGGCCGGATAAGCGCAGCCGGCAGTTATGCCGCACGTTCATCCCGCACCGCCAACACCTCGGGCAAATTCAACTCAATCCAGTCCGCCAGTGCAGCAACCTTTTCGCTCACCTGCTCGCCCAGCGGCGTGAGGCTATATTCCACATGCGGCGGCACCACCGGATACGCGATACGGTTAAGAAAACCATCCTGTTCTAACGCCTGTAACGACTGCGCAAGCATCTTTTCACTCACCCCACCGATTTTGCGCCGCAGGTCGCTAAAGCGATGAGTACCTTCGCGTAGCGCCACCAGAATCAACACCCCCCAACGGCTGGTGACGTGTTTCAACACCTCGCGCGACGGGCACTGTTCCGCAAAGAGATTACCCTCTTTCAGTTGTTGTGACAGGCTAACCTGACTCATTTCATACTTACCTTTTTGTACGTACTTACTAAAAGTAAGTTTAGGTGTTAGCGTATTTAAACACAAGACAAAACGATGGAGACTTCCCATGATCGCTATTACTGGTGCCACTGGCCAACTTGGTCACTATGTTATTAAATCCTTGATGAAAACGGTTCCTGCCAGCCAAATAGTGGCTATCGTTCGTAATCCGGCAAAAGCCCAGGCACTGACAGCACAAGGCATTACCGTGCGTCAGGCTGACTACGGCGATGAAGCCGCACTGACATCTGCACTTCAGGGAGTGGAAAAACTACTGCTGATCTCTTCCAGCGAAGTGGGTCAACGTGCCCCGCAGCATCGTAATGTTATTAATGCCGCAAAGACGGCTGGCGTGAAATTTATCGCTTATACCAGTCTGCTTCACGCGGATAAATCTCCGCTCGGCCTCGCCGATGAGCACATCGAGACGGAGAAAATGTTGGCTGATTCTGGCATCGTTTACACCCTGCTGCGCAACGGCTGGTACACCGAAAACTATCTCGCCAGCGCCCCGGCAGCACTGGAGCACGGCGTATTTATCGGTGCCGCGGGCGATGGCAAAATTGCCTCGGCAACGCGGGCAGATTATGCGGCAGCTGCGGCACGCGTGATTAGCGAAGCCGGTCACGAAGGCAAGGTTTACGAGCTGGCGGGCGATAGTGCCTGGACGTTGACACAGTTAGCGGCAGAGCTGACCAAACAGAGCGGCAAACAGGTTACCTATCAAAATCTGAGCGAAACCGATTTCGCTGCGGCGCTGAAAAGCGTTGGCCTGCCTGACGGACTGGCGGATATGCTGGCGGATTCTGACGTTGGCGCATCGAAAGGCGGTCTGTTTGATGACAGCAAAACGCTGAGCAAATTGATTGGCCGCCCAACGACAACGTTAGCCGAAAGCGTAAGCCATCTTTTTAATGTTAATAAATAGTTAATTAAAGTGGCATCCTCCCGCATCCTCTCTGATAATGACGGGATGCCGGGAGCAATCATGTCTGCTTCCTGAACTTTCTTCTGACAGATCAATGGATGCCAGTAATGATTAGCGGCGTGTTGTACGCCCTGTTAGCAGGGTTGATGTGGGGGCTTATTTTTGTCGGGCCGTTGATCGTACCGGAATACCCGGCGATGTTGCAGTCGATGGGGCGTTATCTGGCGTTAGGGTTAATTGCGCTGCCCATTGCCTGGCTGGGACGCGTGCGTCTGCGTCAGTTGGCGCGTCGGGACTGGCTTACCGCCTTGATGCTCACTATGATGGGCAACCTCATTTATTACTTCTGCCTTGCCAGTGCCATTCAACGTACTGGCGCGCCTGTTTCCACGATGATTATCGGCACCCTGCCGGTGGTGATTCCCGTTTTTGCCAATCTGCTTTATAGCCAGCGCGACGGCAAACTCGCGTGGGGAAAACTCGCCCCGGCACTGGTTTGTATTGGCATCGGCCTGGCGTGTGTGAATATTGCTGAGTTAAACCACGGACTCCCCGATTTTGACTGGGCACGTTATATCTCAGGCATCGTGCTAGCGTTAGTTTCCGTGGTCTGCTGGGCGTGGTATGCCCTACGCAACGCCCGCTGGCTGCGGGAAAATCCCGACAAACATCCGATGATGTGGGCAACGGCGCAGGCGCTGGTCACGCTGCCGGTTTCTCTCATCGGCTATCTCGTCGCTTGTTACTGGCTGAATACGCAAACGCCGGACTTCTCCCTACCTTTTGGCCCCCGTCCGCTGGTGTTTATTAGTCTGATGGTTGCGATAGCCGTGCTTTGCTCATGGGTTGGCGCACTCTGCTGGAACGTCGCCAGCCAGCGATTACCGACAGTGATTCTCGGGCCGCTGATCGTTTTCGAAACACTGGCAGGTTTGCTGTACACCTTTTTGATACGCCAGCAAATGCCGCCGCTGATGACGCTGAGCGGTATCGCGCTGTTAGTGGTTGGCGTGGTCATTGCAGTCAGAGCAAAACCGGAAAAGCCTTTAACTGAATCTGTCTCAGAAAGTTGACATACTGGCTGTGAGTTAAATAAGCCTCTGCTACGTAAGGGTTATAGCTTTTGCCTTAAAGATGCATTTAAAATACATCTTATCTTATTAAGAATGAGGTATCAGCTATGGCTTATCGCGACCAACCTTTAGGTGAACTGGCGCTCTCTATTCCTCGCGCTTCAGCTCTGTTTCGTAAATATGATATGGATTACTGCTGTGGCGGTAAGCAAACGCTGGCGCGCGCGGCGGCACGTAAAGAACTGGATGTTGAGGTCATTGAAGCTGAACTGGCAAAGCTCGCTGAACAACCGATTGAGAAAGACTGGCGTAGCGCCCCGCTGGCAGAAATCATTGACCATATCATCGTGCGCTACCACGATCGTCACCGCGAGCAGTTGCCGGAGCTGATCCTGCAAGCGACTAAAGTCGAGCGCGTTCACGCCGACAAACCGAGCGTGCCAAAAGGGCTGACAAAATACCTGACTATGCTGCATGAAGAGCTATCCAGCCACATGATGAAAGAAGAGCAGATCCTCTTCCCGATGATCAAACAAGGCATGGGCAGCCAGGCAATGGGGCCAATCAGCGTGATGGAAAGCGAGCACGATGAAGCGGGCGAACTGCTGGAAGTGATTAAACACACCACCAATAACGTCACACCGCCGCCGGAAGCCTGCACCACCTGGAAAGCGATGTATAACGGTATTAATGAACTGATTGATGACCTGATGGATCACATCAGCCTGGAAAACAATGTACTGTTCCCACGCGCGCTGGCGGGTGAGTAATCTAAAAGCTGGATGGCATTGCGCCATCCAGCATGATAATGCGGTTATTTCCGCAGTTCAGCAGCCCGCTTCTTACCAATAAACAACCAGCCCAACCCCAGCGCGATAAACCACAGCGGGGTGACCAACAGCGCCTGGCGAGTGTCATCTTCCAGTGTCAGCAACACGACCACGAACACAAAGAACGCCATACATACCCAGCACATCAGCTTGCCGAGCGGCATCTTGTAGATCGACTTCTCATGCAGATGAGGACGCTGTTTGCGGTAAACCAGGTACGAGCAAAGGATAATTGTCCAGACGAACATAAACAGAATCGCGGAAACGGTTGTAATCATCGTGAACGCGCCAATCACGCTAGGATTCACATACAACATCACCACGCCGCCGAGCAGACAGATACACGAGAAGGTCAACCCTTTCGCGGGTACTGCGCGCTTAGAAAGTTTAGCGAACGCTTTCGGTGCTACACCTTCCTGCGCCAGACCAAACAGCATACGGCTGGTAGAGAAGACGCCGCTGTTAGCGGAAGACGCCGCAGAGGTCAGCACCACAAAGTTGATCACGCTGGCAGCCGCAGGCAAACCTACCAACACAAACAGTTCAACAAACGGGCTCTTCTCCGGGACTACCGAACTCCACGGCGTCACGGACATAATCACAATCAGCGCGAAGACGTAGAACATAATGATACGGATCGGAATAGAGTTAATTGCACGCGGCAGTGATTTCTCCGGATCTTTGGTTTCCGCAGCGGTTGTACCTACCAGCTCAATCCCTACGAAAGCGAAAACCGCTATCTGGAATCCGGCAAAGAAGCCACTTAAACCTTTCGGGAACCAGCCGCCATCATTCCACAAATGCGCGAATGACGCTTCCACACCAGTCGGTGACTGAAAGTGCATCGCCACCATAACCAGGCCGACGACAATCAGCGACACAATGGCGACGATTTTGATCATCGCAAACCAGAACTCCATCTCACCGAACATTTTCACGGTGGCGAGATTGAGCGTCAGCAGCAGCACTATCACCGCCAGCGAGGCGACCCAGTCGGAGAGATCGGGGAACCAGAACTGAGCATAAGCAGTGATCGCCACCACGTCTGCCATACCGGTTACAACCCAGCAGAACCAGTAAGTCCAGCCGGTGAAATATCCTGCCCACGGCCCGAGTAAATCGGAAGCGAAGTCACTAAAAGATTTGTATTCCAGATTCGAAAGCAGCAATTCCCCCATTGCCCGCATCACGAAAAAGAGCATAAAACCGATGATCATATAAACGAAAATGATCGACGGCCCGGCAAGGCTAATCGTTTTGCCAGACCCCATAAACAACCCCGTACCAATGGCACCGCCAATGGCAATAAGCTGAATATGTCGGTTTGTGAGATTGCGCCGTAGCGACTGTTCAGCCGGAGCCTGATCATCGGCAACGACTTTTACCTGATCTACCATGTTTTTTTCTTCCTGTACCTGTCTGTGTTGTTCAGGCTCTACGGCCTTTAGTCAGTCTATGATACGACGAATCTGTATCGGGACTCATCGATATTAGGTAACAATACGCGGGATGAATACTAAGATTTAGATCTAATGTTAATTTTATGTTTAAAGTGAGTGTCATATCACGGTGATAACGCGAAACAGCTCACAAAAATACACGCTTACGGGGTCTTTGCAACACAAAATAGCGCCGTTTGGCAAACTGAAGGGTTTATTGCTGAATGCCTGCTCCCCTCTGGTTCGAGGGGAACAGAATGCGCTGCTTAGAGGATTTCCAGCAGTTCGACTTCAAACACCAGGGTGCTGAACGGAGGGATGGATGCGCCTGCGCCGCGCTCGCCATATGCCAGTTCCTGCGGGATAGTCAGTTCCCATTTAGAACCTACCGGCATCAGAGTCAGTGCTTCAATCCAGCCAGGGATCACGCCATTAACCGGGAATTCAGCGGGTTCACCACGAGCAACGGAGCTGTCAAACACGGTGCCGTCGATCAGTTTACCGGTGTAATGAACACGAACGCGGTCAGTACGTGCCGGAATTGCGCCTTCACCCTGGTTGATCACGCGGAATTGCAGGCCAGATTCGGTGCTGTTCACACCTTCTTTTTTGGCATTTTCTTCAAGATATTTCACACCTTCGGCAGCCATCGACTGGAAACGCTGACGACGAACGGCATCGGCACGTTCGTGGATTTCACGCAGCGCGCGATGCACCACATCAACCGGAACAGCCGGATGTTTGCCTTCCAGCGCATCTGCAATACCAGCCACCAGCGCCTCCGGCAGCAGCCCTTGCAGGCCAGATTCACTCAGTTGTTGGCCTACCTGTAAACCAATGCCGTAGCTTGCTTGAGCTTCGATGGTGTCAAAAGTTGGGGTGGTCATCGTATTTCCTTTCTTAGGGTATAAAAGTAGCGGGCAGCATATCAGCCACACTTCTTTGGGTAAAACTTTGTCGCAGGAATGATGACAAATCCCGGGGAAAAAGAAACAATAGCAATATCCCGTATGAATATAATAAAGGCGGGTTTACCACGGACATCATAGCGTTAGCTTATTCATAGGCTATGATTGAGGAACAAGACGCGGAGCAGGAGGAAACCATGCCCGGGCGCTTTGAACTAAAACCAACCCTGGAGAAAGTCTGGCACGCGCCGGACAATTTTCGCTTCATGGACCCGCTGCCGCCGATGCATCGTCGGGGGATCATTATTGCCGCCATTATATTGGTGGTCGGATTTCTGCTTCCATCTGATGATACGCCCAACGCGCCGGTGGTGACGCGTGAAGCGCAGTTAGATATTCAGTCGCAATCACAACCGCCGACAGAAGAACAGCTGCGGGCGCAATTAGTCACACCACAAAATGATCCTGATCAGGTGGCTCCGGTCGCTCCAGAACCTATACAGGAAGGCCAGCCAGAAGAACAGCCGCAAACTACCCAAACACAACCATTCCAGCCAGATAGCGGAATTGATAATCAATGGCGCTCTTACCGTGTCGAACCCGGTAAAACGATGGCGCAGCTGTTCCGCGACCACGGACTGCCCGCTACCGATGTCTATGCAATGGCGCAGGTAGAAGGCGCGGGTAAGCCGCTGAGTAATTTGCAAAACGGGCAAATGGTGAAAATCCGCCAGAACGCCAGCGGCGTGGTGACGGGCTTAACCATTGATACGGGGAATAATCAACAGGTCCTGTTCACCCGCCAGCCGGATGGCAGTTTTATTCGTGCGCGGTAGATGAAGGGTCAACCAAAAGCCAGCTAAGGATTGTCTCTTTGATGACCTTACGTCTGGCTTCCAGTGCCTGGGGGGAAACCATACTGATATGATAAACCAGGCCAAGCGTATGCTGGTTGATCAAATAATATCCGCCAAGCGCAGCAATATTAATATTCACCTGCAATGGGTCGATATCTGGCTTAAAAATATTGTGTTTCTTCCCTTCATCCAATAAGGATTCCATTAACTGCAAGTGCGCATGGTTAATTTCTAAGAGACGCTGTGATTTTGCATAATGCACACCTTTACTTTGATTTTCACTATGCACAATTTTTAAAAACCAGGGATTAGCAATATAATAATCCCATGTAAAATCAATAATTTTCTCAATGGCTTTTTGTGGCGGAAGATCTGAGAAATCAAGGGCCTTTTCTTTTTGTCGAATATCGTTCCAGGTATATTCCAGTACTTCAATAAATAAATTTTCTTTATTACCAAAGTGATGATAAACCGTCTGTTTACTACACCCCGCAGCCTTAACAATATTATCGACCCTGGCCCCTTCATAACCATATTCGGCAAATTCATTAACCGCGCATAACAGCAGCTTTTCCTTCAGGCTCTGTACGTTGCTGGTATCAAGATACATAACGCTTCCCCACGACCTCTTCAAGATAACTATCTTAACCCGATTAATTAGAAGCTCCAGTAAAAAGGATAAAAACTTGTACTTTCATCAAGTTATCAAATGTCCTGTGATCACTATCGCATATCAACCAACCAGATGGTTGATCTTTCTTGCAGCACGTCGCAAGCTAATTGTCACTTAGAAAACAATATTCAAAAAAAGAGAGCTATTGTATGAAATCCACTCGTCCTGTTGCCGTGATTACCGGAGCCGCTCGTGGTATTGGAAAGGGCTGTGCGCTGGAGCTTGCTCGTGGCGGATTTAACCTGCTGATTAACGATCTTCCCGATGCCGACAGCGTAGAAAAACTGCATATCACACAACAAGAATGTATAGCTGAAGGCGTGGAAGTGATTTGCTTCCCTGCCGATGTCGGCGATCTCTCCTTGCATGAAGAGATGCTCGACGCGGCGCAAAACCTGTGGGGACGTCTGGACTGCCTGCTCAACAACGCAGGCATTTCAGTGAAAAAACGCGGTGACCTCCTCGACCTCGAACCAGACAGCTTCGATCAAAACATTGCCATTAACACCCGCGCGCCGTTCTTCCTTGCTCAGGCATTCAGTAAGCGCTTACTGGCACAGCCGAAACCGGAAGCGGAGCTGCCGCACCGCTCGATTATTTTCGTCAGTTCCATCAACGCCATCATGCTGGCGATGAATCGCGGCGAATACACCATTGCCAAAACCGCCGTTTCTGCCGCTGCTCGTCTGTTTGCTGCTCGCCTTTGTAATGAACAAATTGGCGTTTATGAAGTGCGCCCTGGTCTCATCAAAACCGATATGACTATTCCAGCAACGGCTTATTACGACGAACTGATTGCCAAAGGTCTGGTGCCGTGGGGACGTTGGGGTTATCCGGCTGATATTGCTTCCACCGTCCGCGCGATGGCGGAAGGTAAACTGATTTACACCTGTGGTCAAGCGGTCGCCATCGACGGCGGCTTAAGTATGCCGCGCTTCTGAGGCTGAATCATGAGAGATCTGTTACAACGCCCGGATTTATTCAGTATCAATACCGCGACACTGGGCTATAAAACGCCGCTACCCGCCATTATTGATGCCTGCGCCGCACGCGGTATTGGCGCAATTGCCCCCTGGCGCAGGGAGTTGCAGGGTGAAGATCTCCAGCAAATCACCCGCCAGCTTGCCGCCAGTAACATGAGCGTTTCCGGTTTGTGCCGTAGCACTTACTACACCGCGCCGACACTGGCGGAACGCAAACTGGCGATTGATGATAACCGCCGGGCGCTGGACGACGCAGCGGTGCTTAACGCCGCCTGTTATATGCAGGTGGTTGGCGGTCTGCCAACGGGCACTAAAGATCTATATGAAGCGCGAAAACAAGTGAAACAAGGGATTCGCCAGTTGCTGCCACATTCGAAAGATGTCGGCGTGCCAATTGCGCTGGAGCCACTGCACCCGATGACAGCTGCCGATCGCTCTTGCCTGTGCACGTTACGTCAGGCGCTGGACTGGTGTGATGAACTCGATCCCGATGGTGAGTTTGGCCTCGGCGTGGCGGTGGATGTTTATCACGTCTGGTGGGATCCGGATCTCGCCAGTCAGATCCTGCGTGCTGGAAAACGCATCCTCGCGTTTCATGTTTCCGACTGGTTAGTACCGACCACCGATCTGGTCAATGACCGGGGAATGCCGGGAGATGGCGTCATCAATATTCCGTCAATTCGTCGGCTGGTTGAAAACGCCGGATTTAATGGCGCTATAGAACTGGAAATATTCTCGCCTTACTGGTGGCAGAAAGATATTAACAGCACGCTGGATATTAGCGTCGATCGCATCGCGCATTATTGTTAAGGAATGATCATGAGTGACCAACCCGTTCTGTTCAGCAGAGCGGCAGCTTCCTGCCGCCTGACATTGAACCGTGAAGATAAATGTCATGCTATTAATGAAGAAATGATCGAATCTCTCGACCATTATTTAAATGAAATTGAAAACGACACCACATTACGATTAGTCGAATTAACGGCAACCGGCGATAAATTCTTTTGTGCGGGCGGCGATATTAAATCGTGGTCAGCCTATTCGCCATTAGATATGGGCAGAAAATGGATTAAACGCGGTAATGACGTTTTTAATCGCCTGCGAAACTTACCCCAATTAACCGTTGCGAATCTCAACGGTCATACCATCGGCGGTGGTATTGAACTGGCCTTGTGCTGCGATATTCGTATTGCCCGCCCCGGCGCGAAATTCTCTAACCCGGAAGTGATGCTCGGCATGGTGCCTGGCTGGATGGGCATTGAACGTGTGCTTAATCAGGTTGGTCCGGTGGTCGGTCGCCAGATGCTGATGCTGGGTAAACGCCTGACGGCGCAGGAAGCTCAGGCGGCGAATTTAATTGATGAAGTGGTAGAAAAAGAACAGGTGGAAAGCTGGATGGTGAACCAGTTAGCGCAGCTGGAAAAATGCGGTCCGGTGGCACTGGCGCATATTAAGCAACTGATTCTGGCACTGGAAAATAAACATGCCGATTACCCGCACCAGCTACTGGCCGGATTAATGTCCGCCACTCAGGATTGCCAGCAGGCGACGCGCGCCTTTGCCGAAAAAAGTAGCGTGAGCTTCCATAATCAATAAGGAAATTGTATGCGTAAGATAACAACCGCCGAGGCACTGGCGGCGCAAATTCAGGACGGTGCGACTATTGCTATTAGCGGTAACGGCGGCGGTATGGTGGAAGCCGACCATATTCTGGCTGCTATTGAAGCGCGTTTCCTGCAAACCGGACACCCTCGCGACCTGACGCTAATCCACTCGCTGGGTATTGGCGATCGCGACTGCAAAGGCACTAATCGTTTTGCGCACGCAGAGATGCTCAAACGCATTATTGCCGGGCACTTTACCTGGTCGCCCAAAATGCAGGCGCTGGTAAAAAATAACACGATTGAAGCCTACTGCTTTCCTGGTGGCGTGATTCAGGCACTGCTACGGGAGATCGGCGCCGGACGTCCGGGGCTTTTTACCCACGTTGGGCTGGGATCGTTTGTTGATCCACGCAATGGCGGCGGTAAGTCGAATGAATGCACTACCGACGAGCTGGTAGAACTGATTGAAATCGACGGTGAAACCAAACTTCGTTATCGCCCTTTCAAAGTGGATTACGCGATTTTGCGTGGCACTTATGCCGATCCTCGAGGCAACGTCAGCCTTGAAGAAGAAGCGATTGATATGGATAGCTATTCCATGGCGCTGGCAGCACACAACAGCGGCGGCAAAGTGTTCGTACAGGTACGCGATGTGCTGGAAGCTGGCGCGATTGAACCACGCCGGGTTAAATTACCGGGCATTCTGGTTGATGGCATCGTTGAACACCGCGAACAGCCACAAACCTATCTTGGCGGTTACGACCTGACCATCAGCGGCCAACATCGCCGTCTGAGTTCTAACGACGCTATTGAACTGGTTAGTCATCCGGTACGTCGCCTGATTGCCCGTCGGGCAGCACGCGAACTGGTAGCTGGCGCTTCAACCAACTTTGGCTTTGGTATTCCCGGCGGCATTCCAGGAGTAGCGCTGCGCGAAGGCGTTCCTTACCAAAGTTTATGGCTGAGCGTCGAGCAAGGCGTACATAACGGCATGATGCTGGATGATGCGTTTTTCGGCTGCGCCCGCAACGCCGATGCCATTATTCCATCACTCGATCAATTTGAGTTCTACAGTGGCGGAGGGATCGATATCACCTTCCTCGGCATGGGAGAGATGGATCAGTACGGTAACGTCAACGTCTCCCATCTCAATGGCAATCTGATTGGCCCCGGCGGATTTCTCGAAATTGCGCAAAATGCCCGTAAAGTGGTGTTCTGCGGCACGTTCGACGCTAAAGGCAGCAAGATCGATATAACACCAGATGGCTTGCATATCGCCCAGTCAGGTCAAATCCCTAAACTGGTTACCAAGGTGGAAAAAATCACTTTTAGCGCCGCCTACGCACAGCAAAGTGGTCAGGAAGTGTTGTATATCACTGAACGCGCAGTATTCCAGTTAACGGCAGAAGGCGTTGAATTAATTGAAATCGCGCCGGGTGTGGAGATTGAGCGCGACATTCTGCCGTATATGGCTTTCCGTCCAATTATCAAGCACCCACGCCTGATGGAAAGTAGCCTGTTTACGCCGATGGAGGATGCATGAGTCAGCTTGATGACACCATCCTTGATGCGCTGACGCACGTTACTTTCCCAAAGGGTTTTGCACAGGTAGAGCCCGCATGGGTTGTCACGGTAGACGGTGTTGATTACCCACTCTGGCAAACAGATGCCCTGGTAGTCGGCAGTGGTGCAGCCGGGCTGCGTGCAGCTGTGGAACTTAAACGCCGCCAGCAAAATGTGCTGATCGCCACCGCCGGGTTATATATGGGGACGTCGGCATGTTCTGGTTCCGATAAACAGACACTGTTTACCGCCGCTACCGCGGGCAACGGCGACAACTTCACCAAACTGGCAGAGGCACTGGCGAGCGGTGGGGCGATGGATCACGACACCGCTTATGTCGAAGCGGTAGGTTCTCTGCACACTCTTGGCGGGTTGCAATATCTTGGTCTGGAATTACCGGAAGATCGCTATGGCGCGATTCTTCGTTATCAAACCGACCATGACGAAGCCGGGCGTGCAACCTCGTGTGGGCCGCGTACCTCAAGGTTAATGGTGAAAGTGCTGTTGGAAGAAGTACAGCGCCTCGCCATTCCAGTGTTGACTAGTGCAACAGTGATTAAACTGCTGCATCAGCGTGACGAAAACGGCGAAGACCGTGTTGCGGGGGCAATCCTCGCGACCGGTCATCGCGCCCATAACCCTTGGGGGCTGGCAATTGTGACTGCGCCCAATGTGGTACTGGCAACAGGAGGGCCTGGCGAGCTTTATCGCGACAGTGTGTACCCACACAAATGTTTTGGCTCGCTGGGGCTGGCGCTGGAGGAAGGCCTGACGCTAACCAATCTGACCGAAAGCCAGTTTGGTATAGGCACGCCGCGTAGCACGTTTCCGTGGAATTTATCCGGCACCTATGTACAGGTGATCCCGTATATCTATTCCGTGGATGCTGAGGGTAACGAGTATAACTTCCTCGCGGATTACTATCGCACCACCCAGGAGCTGGCTTCAAACATTTTCCGTAAAGGCTATCAGTGGCCGTTCCACGCCACTCGGGTGATGGATTTTGGCTCCAGCTTGTTAGATATGGCAGTAGCGCAAGAGCAGCAATCAGGGCGTCAGGTATTTATGGATTTCAATCGCAATCCTGAAGCGGTGCCGGGTGACCTGCCGTTCTCATTAGATCGACTGGACGACGACGTTCGCGCGTATCTGGAAAATAACGACGCTCTGGCACCATCGCCCATCGAACGGCTGCAACGAATGAATCCGCTGTCTATCTCGCTGTATAAGATGCACGGTTACGATCTCACCACACAGCCATTGCAGTTTGCCATGAATAATCAGCATATGAATGGCGGCATTGAAGTGGATATCTGGGGACAAACCTCCCTGCCCGGCTGTTTCGCCGTGGGGGAAGTTGCTGGCACACACGGCGTCACTCGCCCTGGTGGTGCGGCATTGAATGCCGGGCAGGTTTTTGCTGTTCGTCTGGCACGTTTTATTGGTTGCACGCAAAAACGTAATATTGATGGAGATATAGCACAGCTGGTAGCTCCGGCACTGGCTTCTATAAGAGAGATCATTACTCAGGCGCACGATAACGGGACCGGGATGCCGTTGTCGGTTGTGAGAGAAAAAATTCAGGCACGAATGTCTGACTATGCGGGATTTATTTGCCATGCCGATAAAGTCCGACGTGCCACTCGTGATGCCCTGCTATTGAACGAATTTGTCCAACGGCATGGATTGGCTATCAAACATGTGGGTGAAGTTGCCGAGCTGTTTATGTGGCGGCATATGGCACTGACTTCTGCCGCCGTATTAACGCAATTAACGCATTATATTGACGCAGGTGGTGGTAGCCGGGGAGCACGTATTATTCTCGACAGGGATGGAAATTCTATTCCGCAAACACGAAATGGTTTTTGTGATGCCTGGCGCTTTCGTTCAGAGCGTACTGAGGATAAAAAAGATAAACTACTTATTCATTATTGCAACGGTATCTTTCACGTCAGAGAAACACCTGTTCGTGAGTTTCCTATTATCCGAGGTATTTGGTTTGAAAAAAACTGGCCTGGTTTTCTTAATGGGACAATTTACCAGCCACAGGATGAATGATATTGCAAAGGTTAATCACTATGCGAAATATAATTAGATCTATTAATGCTCTACTTGCAGCCTTGAACATTACCATTTTGGCGATCATCGTGGCATGTGTGACGTGGCAGGTGGCTGCACGATTTATATTTACTAGTCCCAGTATTTTTACAGATGAACTCAGCCGTTTGCTCTTTATTTGTCTTGGACTTTTTGGTGGGGCATACACCGCAGGGCAAAACCGGCATCTGGCGATTGACCTGCTACCTATGATGCTGAAAGGAAAAGCCCGACGTCATTTATTTTTGTGTATTCAGATTATCGTTATTATCTTCGCTACCATCATTATGGTATATGGTGGTGGTCTATTAACGATGGATACATTCGATTCAGGTCAGACCTCGCCCGCTTTAGGCTGGCAGATGGGATATATCTATATGAGCATCCCGATTAGTAGTGTACTTATTATTATATACACCATAGATATAGTTTTAACCGAACTTAAACAACCACTCTAAAGATAACAAACAACAACCAACCATAGTAGGAATGGAGAAATTATGGATTACTGGTTACCGATTATTGTGTTATTTGGTGCCTTCTTTTTTATGTTGGCATTAGGTGTACCTATTGTTTATGCCATTGGTTTATCGACACTGGCATCAATTTCCACACAACTCGATTTCAACTCAGCATTGAGTGTGGTTTCCCAAAAGTTAGCCTCCGGGTTAGATAGTTTTACGTTGTTGGCAATCCCATTTTTTATCTTGTCTGGCAACATTATGAATCATGGAGGAATAGCGCGACGATTAATCAACTTTGCCCGTATTCTCGGCGGTCGTCTGCCAGGCTCACTTGCCCACTGTAATATTCTCGCCAATATGCTGTTCGGGGCAATTTCTGGTTCAGCCGTGGCTTCGGCGGCTGCGATGGGCGGCGTCATGCATCCGCAACAGGTTAAAGAGGGCTACGACCCGGCATTCAGTACTGCGGTTAACGTTGCCTCTGCCCCGACGGGTTTGCTTATTCCACCAAGTAATACGTTAATCGTCTATTCACTGGTCAGTGGTGGTACTTCTATTGCCGCACTGTTCCTGGCGGGTTATGTTCCGGGAATTTTGCTGGGTCTGGCACTGATGGTAATAGCCGGTATTATCGCGGTACGTCGCGGTTATCCAAAGCCAGAACGCCCGACTTTACGCCAGGCTGGCGTTGCGATATGGATGGCTATCCCCAGTATTTTCCTGATTATTTTAATTATGGGGGGTGTATTAAGTGGTATTTTTACCCCGACAGAGGCCTCCGCAATTGCAGTAATTTATACCCTTTTCCTTGCACTGGTTCTTTATCGTGAAATCTCAGTTAAAGATTTACCTAAAATATTTCTGGAATCCGTTATTACCACTGCAATTGTCTTGTTATTAATTGGTTCTTCGATGGGAATGTCATGGGCAATGTCAAACGCTGACGTTCCCTTCCTGATTCTCGATTTGCTTAACACTATTTCTGACAACCCAATAATAATCCTGCTTATTATCAATATTATCCTGTTGATTATCGGCACTTTTATGGATATGACACCGGCGGTACTGATTTTTACGCCGATATTTTTACCGGTTGTCACCGAACTGGGCATGGACCCGATCCACTTTGGTATTGTCATGGTACTGAACATGTGTATCGGTATTTGTACTCCGCCTGTAGGCAGTGTGTTATTTGTCGGTTGTAGTGTATCTAAATTACCGATTAATAAAATTATCAAACCTATGCAGCCATTCTATGCCGTGATGGTATTGGTGCTGGCAATGGTGACCTATATTCCGCAAATCAGTATGGCATTGCCAAGAGCACTGGGTTACTGATGCGCATTCACTGGCGGCACCTGCCGCCATATTTATTAGAAAAGGAACATCTATGAAAATAAAAGTATCCGCTGGCATTATCGGTGCTGTTCTTATGTTATCCGCAAGCCAGTCCTGGGCAGTGACATTAAAACTGAGTCATAATCAGGATAAGTCTCATCCTGTTCATAAAGCGATGGAGTTCTTTGCGAAAAAGAGCAAAGAGTACTCTAACGGTGATATTACTATTCGTATTTATCCAAATGGAACATTGGGTACTCAACGAGAAACAATGGAGCTGATTCGTTCTGGCGCTATTCCACTGGTAAAAACCAATGCGGCAGAAATGGAAGCATTTGAAAATTCCTATAAATTATTTAGCCTGCCTTATTTGTTCCGCGATCGTGATCATTATTATCAGGTCATGCAGGGCGATATCGGGAGAAAAATCCTCGACTCAACGAAAAGCAAAGGTTATTTCGGGCTGACTTTTTATGATGGAGGCGCCCGCAGTTTCTATGGCAATAAACCAGTACTGAAACCAGACGATCTGAAAGGCATGAAAGTCCGTGTCCAGCCAAGCCCTGGCGCAGTTGAAATGATCAAAGTCATGGGCGGTAACCCGACGCCACTGGATTACGGCGAGTTGTATACAGCCTTACAGCAGAGTGTGGTCGATATGGCAGAAAACAGCGTGATGGCGCTGACCACCATGCGTCACGGTGAAGTGGCAAAATCCTTCAGCCTTGACGAACACACTATGGTTCCCGATGTGGTTCTGATGAGCAATGCTGCGTTTGATAAACTTAGCCCGGAAAATCAGGCAGTTATATTAAAAGCAGCTAAAGAATCAATGAGCTACATGAAAGACTTGTGGAGCGAGGAAGAGAAACAAGAATTTGCAAAACTGGATAAAATGGGCGTGAAAGTCTACCAGGTAGATAAAGCTCCGTTTATCGAGAAAGTACAGCCAATGTACGCAAACTTCGCTAAGGATAACCCAGCCCTTGCCCCAATGCTGGCTGATATTCAGGCGGCTAAGTAATTATCTTCGTAGGGCTGCTTATTGTGGCCCTTATCGATATCTGCAAGTGCTCGCTACAAAAGCAAAACGCCGACCAATGGTCGGCGTTTTTTTACGTCTCGTTGAATAACGAATTATTCAGCTACTACGTTTACGATCACTTTCGCGAATACTTCGCTGTGAACCTGGAAGCTCACTTCGTGTTCGCCAGTGGTACGCAGAACGCCGTTCGGCAGACGAACTTCGCTCTTAGCCACTTCAACGCCAGCTGCAGTTACAGCGTCAGCGATGTCGCGAGTACCGATGGAACCGAACAGTTTACCTTCGTCGCCAGCTTTAGACGCGATGGTAACAGTTTCCAGTGCATTGATTTTCTCAGCGCGAGCATTAGCAGCTGCCAGAACTTCAGCCAGTTTAGCTTCCAGTTCAGCGCGACGTGCTTCGAAGAATTCAATGTTTTTCTTGGTAGCTGGAACAGCTTTACCCTGCGGTACCAGGAAGTTACGAGCATAGCCCGCTTTAACGTTTACCTGATCACCCAGGCTACCCAGGTTTGCTACTTTATCAAGCAGAATAACTTGCATTACCTTATCCTCTCAAAGTCGTATTAATGGACCGTGACCGATTACTGATGGCGATCAGTGTACGGCAGCAGGGACAGGTAGCGAGCGCGTTTGATAGCGCGAGCCAGCTGACGCTGGTATTTTGCACGGGTACCGGTGATACGGCTTGGGACAATCTTACCGCTTTCGGTGATGTAGTTTTTCAGCGTAGCGATATCTTTATAGTCGATCTCTTGAACGCCTTCCGCGGTGAAACGGCAGAACTTGCGACGACGGAAATAACGTGCCATATGGCTAGTCTCCAGAATCTATCAATTCAATCTGCTCGGCATGCAAAACCATTTTGCTCAGTCCGTTCTTTGCCTTGTGGCATGAAATGAACCCCTGAACGGTTATGCGACTGCCGACCGTTATACTGTGAGTAGTGGCCTGGTTTTCGTGTCCGCTAACAATAACGGGCATTTGACACCATGCCTGCCGGTGAAAACCGGCTTCCTCCTGCACAGAACGATGCTCAAGCACGAACTGGCAGTGAGGAATTCCTGATGGACTGACCTTTCGAAGGGGAGTCCTGCACACGGTGCCGGACAACACCAGACGGTTGGTCATCAGAAATTACTCTTCAGAATCCCCAGCTTCAGCATCATCAGCGGTTTCGTTTGCGAAATCATCGCGACGCTCACGGCGCTCGTCTTTCGCTTTAACCATCGGAGATGCTTCGGTAACAGCGTGCTTGGTACGCATAACCATGCTGCGGATAACGGCATCGTTGAAGCGGAAGGTAGTTTCCAGCTCATCGATCACTTCCTGCGGAGCTTCAACGTTCATCAGAACGTAGTGTGCTTTGTGCAGTTTGTTGATCGGGTAAGCCAGCTGACGGCGGCCCCAGTCTTCCAGACGGTGGATCTTGCCTTCTGCACCAGTGATGGCAGCAGTGTAGCGCTCGATCATGCCCGGAACCTGTTCGCTCTGGTCAGGATGGACCATAAAAACGATTTCGTAATGACGCATCGAATTGCTCCTTACGGATTATTCAGCCTCCTGTCTGGGTCAGCCGAATCCCGGGGAGGCAAGGAACGTGTTAAAGGTCGGCTGAAAAATGACGCGTTATAGTACTTGTATGCCCCGCTAAACTCAAGGCCAGCCGACAAATAAATCTCATCTTTCGCTCAAAAGAACTAACTCCCTGATTTGAAGTTCATCACATTCCGTCACAGTGTTTTTTCGAACAACTGCATCAGAAATGGTCACCATCAACTTCTTTATCATTGATTAAAATTAAATCAGAAGATCATCACAGAGGAGAACACACAAAGTCAGCCGTCGAGGAGGTATCTATGTTCAGTCGAGTTTTAGCCCTTCTGGCTGTGCTTTTGCTAAGTGCAAATACATGGGCAGCCATTGAAATTAATAACCACCAGGCCAGAAATATGGACGATGTGCAAAGCTTAGGCGTGATTTATATCAATCATAATTTCGCCACTGAAAGCGAAGCACGTCAGGCATTAAATGAAGAAACAGATGCGCAAGGCGCAACGTACTACCACGTAATTCTGATGCGGGAACCGGGGAGTAACGGCAATATGCACGCCAGCGCGGATATTTATCGTTAGCACCAGGTATAACCAACGAAACATTGCCATAGTTTGCTTTGCCCCCTTCGCAGGGGGCTTTTTTTGAAAAACGGCTGCGGAATTAGACCAGTTATCTCCCGAGGAAGGAAATTTCCGCAGCGCGTGTTCTACTTCTGCCCGTAATAAGCGTTAGGACCGTGTTTACGCATGAAGTGTTTATTCATCAGGAAGCTGTCGATGTGATTGAGTTGTGGATTAATACTGCGCGCAATCCACGCCATTTTCGCCACTTCTTCCATCACTACCGCGTTATGCACCGCGTCGTGGGCATCTTTCCCCCAGGCGAACGGTCCGTGCTGATACACCACAATTCCCGGCGTATGCAGCGGCTCGGCGTTGCCCAGCGTTTCGATAATCACTTTGCCAGTGTTCAGTTCGTACTCACCCTGCACCTCTTCTTCGCTTAATCCGCGCGTGCACGGGATATCACCAAAGAAGTAGTCAGCGTGCGTGGTGCCTAACGCCGGGATCGCCAGCCCCGCCTGCGCCCATGCGGTGGCATGAGTGGAGTGGGTATGGACAATGCCGCCAAGCGACGGGTAACGACGGTAGAGTTCGAGATGCGTCGCGGTGTCGGAAGATGGGCGATACTCCCCTTCCACCACCTTGCCGCTCATATCAACCACCACCATATCGGCCGCTTTCATGGTTTCGTAGGCAACGCCGCTGGGCTTGATCACCACCAGCCCGCGTTCGCGGTCGATAGCGCTGACGTTGCCCCAGGTAAAGGTCACCAGCCCGTAGCGCGGCAGCTCCATGTTGGCTTCAAATACCTGCTGTTTTAGCTTTTGCATTATGCCGCCTCCACCATGCCCGCTTTCGCCATGCGCGCTTTCACCCAATCACGCGCTTTCGCCACTTCTGCCGCCGGGTCTTCCGCCGTTTCGCTCCACATCTCAATCAGGTACGGCCCGCAATAGCCACTCTGTTTGAGCGTTTCGAAACAACGTTCGAAATCCACCACGCCTTCGCCAAACGGCACGTTTTTGAAGACGCCCGGTTTGGTGTCTTTCACATGTACCGCGACGATATGCCCGATTCCGGCCTGCAACTCCATCTGCACGTCGTTGTCCCACGCCGAGAGGTTGCCGATATCCGGGTAGAGCTGGAACCACGGGTTGTTGAGATAGTGCGCGTAGCCCAGCGCCTTGCTGATGGAGTTCATCAATGGGTAATCCATGATCTCCATCGCCAGCGTCACCTGCGCGCGGCTTGCCATCTCAACGCTCTCTTTCAGGCCGTCACGGAAACGACGACGCGTTTCGTTATTGGCTTCCTGATAGTAAACGTCATAGCCCGCCAGTTGGATCACGCGAATACCGACATCCTGGGCGAACTGGATAGCTTTACGCATAATCTCCAGCCCCTGCGCCCGCACCGCGTCATCTTCACTGCCCAGCGGGAAACGACGATGAGCAGAAAGGCACATGGACGGCACGCGCACGCCGGTTTCAACAATCGCGTTCACCAGCGCCAGACGCTGCTCGCGGCTCCAGTCGAGGCGCGACAGGCGCTCGTCCGTTTCATCTACCGACATCTCGACAAAATCGAAGCCCAACGTTTTTGCCAGTTGCAGGCGTTCCAGCCAGCACTCCCCGGCGGGGAGCGCTTTTTCATAGATGCCAAGCGGGATTTGTTTGGACAACATATCCGCTCCTTAGCCCCACAGTTCGGCGATGGAACGTTTGAACTGACGTGCAGCTTCAACCGGAGAAGCGGCATCACGGATGCTGCGACCAGCGATAAACACATGAATCGGAATACCTTTGAACAGCGGCAGATCTTCCAGCGCCAGGCCACCGGTGACGGTGACTTTGAAGCCCATATCGGAAAGACGTTTGATCGCGGTAATGTCCGCTTCGCCCCACGCTACGCCTGCGGCCTGCGCGTCACGGCTGCGGTGATAAACCACCTGCTGAATGCCTGCGTCACGCCACTGCTGCGCCTGTTCCCAGGTCCAGTAGCCGGTCAGTTCGATCTGCACGTCGCCGTTAAACTCTTTTGCTACGTCCAGCGCACCTTTGGCGGTGTTGATATCCGCACAGCAAATTACGGTCACCCAGTCAGCGTTGGCTTCGAAGCACATACGAGAAAGAATTTTGCCCGCATCGGCAATTTTGGCGTCTGCCAGCACGATTTTGTGCGGGTAGAGCGCTTTCAGGTCACGAACCGCACGCACGCCTTCGCCCACGCACAGAATGGTGCCCACTTCGATAATGTCGACTTCTTCGGCAATCAGGCGAGTGGTTTCGTAGGCGCTATCCATAGTCTGGTTGTCCAGCGCGACTTGCAACATCGGTAATGACATGTTCAATTCCTTCTTAAGCTGCCGCGTTGGTGCGGTCAATGAGATCCAGTACTTCCTGCTCGGTACGGCAGGCGCGTAAACGGTCAAAATTCTCTTCATCTTCAAACAGGTTGACGATCTGCATGATGCCCACTTCCTGGTGAGTGTTGGCATCGACCGCCGCCATGGTGATGAGGATATCCACCGGATCGTTGTCGTCGTGGTTAAATTCCAGCGGCTTTTTCAGCGTTACCAGAGAGAAACCGGTTTTCTTAACGCCCTCTTCCGGCCGCCCGTGCGGCATCGCCAGCCCCGGAGCGATAACGAAATAAGGGCCAAACTGTTCCACGCCATCCAGAATCGCCTGGTAATAGCGCGGCTCGACAACGTCCGCCGCCACCAGCAGATCGACGCCGATTTTCACCGCGTCCTGCCAGGTTTCAGCTTCAGCCTGCAGGCGGATGGATTTATTCTCCGCCAGCGAATCACGTAATTTCATGGCGCGTCCTTACTTCACGTCCTGCGGGAAATGCGCTTTGATCACTTCCAGCAGTTTCGGGCCAAAATCGGCAGGAGAGAGCATGTTGCGCACGCCAACCACGTATTTGTTGCCGGTCACGGTGATTTCGCCCGCAATGTGCGTAGAAGCGATGATGATATCCGCGCCGCTCAACTCGCTTTTGTATTCGCCAACCGCGCAGCTATTTACCGTGTGGTCAATGTTTGATTGGGTTAAAAACTGGTCCACTTTCATCTTCATGATCATGGAACTGCCTTGTCCGTTGCCACACACAGCCAGAATACGTACGGTCATAATCAAAACTCCTTATTAAGCAGACTGTTCTGCCAGTTGTTTTTCTGCATCTTCTTCTGCGCGCAGTGCGCGGCCAGCGAAGAACATATAAGCCAGTGCAATTACAATGATGACGGCCATAAAGGCGATACCGATGGAGAAGAAGCCCTGCATCATCGGCGGTGCCAGAATCGACCAGTCCGCCATGCCCATCCAGGCGCTCATACCGGTGAGTTTCACCGCCCAGACGCAGCCAAAGATTTCAATCATCCCCATCACCAGACATATCTTCAGCGCCGCACGCCAGCCGCCGAAGTGGTTAGCGAACACGCCGATGGTGGCGTTGGAGAAGAACATCGGGATAAAGCCGGGAATAATCAGGATCGAGGAACCGCAGGCGACCAGGATGCCAACCGCAATCAGCTGACCGATGGTGCCCCACATAAAGCCCCAAACCACGGCGTTCGGCGCGAAGCTATAGATAGCCGCACAGTCAATCGCCAGAACCGCACCAGGGATCAGGCGCTGGGAGATACCGTTAAATGCTTCAGAGAGTTCCGCCACAAACATGCGCACGCCCTGAGTGATGATGAAGATCGCCACCGCGAAGGAGAAACCAGTTTGCAGGATGTACACCGTCCAGTTCACTTTGCCTGCCATCGCCTGCACAGTGTCGATACCGAAGGAGAGCAGAATGGCACCAAAGAAGATGGTCATCACAATCGCCGTGGAGACGATGTTGTCGTGGAAAATATTCAGCCAGCCTGGCAGTTTGAGGTCTTCAACGCTTTCCTCTTTTTTGCCGAGGAACGGCGCAACTTTATAGGCAATCCATGATGAAAACTGTTGCTGGTGACCGATGGAGAAACCGCAGCCGTCCGTCACTTCCTGAGTCGGCTTGTACATCATGTTGGAGGTAATACCCCAGTAGAGCGAAACCAGAATCGCCGTGCAGATAATGGTCGTCCACATGGAGTAGCCAAAGATGAACAGCGTGACGGCAATCAGCCCCGCCTGCTGAAACATAATGTGGCCGGTCAGCATGATGGTGCGAATACCGGTAATACGACGCATCAGCACGTAACAAATGTTCAGCGCCAGTGCCAGCAGCACCGCGTACCCTACCCAGCTATAGGCATCGCCCATGCGGTCGATGGTTGCCATCATCGACGCGTAAGTATCGGAAATTGCGCCGTTAATGCCGTAGACTTCGGACATTTTCGCCACCACCGGTTTGAAGGTGCTGGTGAGGATTCCGGACCCTGCCTGCAACAACATGAAACCAATTATGGTTTTAATCGTGCCTTTAATAATAACGCTGACACTTTTGCGCAGTAGGATGTAGCCCAGACAGGTCACAATACCCAGCAACAACGGGGCATTGGTCATGACCTGGTTAAAAAACACGGTAAAGATGTTGTAGAGGATCTCCATAACGATCTCCTGAAGAAGAGGTAACCGGGTATTCCACACACCCGGAATGTTGTGCACTCACTCTAATTTTCAAAAGTAATCACAACAAGATTATTTATGATTAAATGTGACGCGACCCGCAAATAATTCCACATGGATAGAGAGGGATTCACACAACGAAACAATTATTCATTTAAATTCATTTAGTTAATTGAATTACACATTCCATTAAATCTTTCCATACTCAAAATCAACAACAACTTCCCTGGCAAAAAGTCAAAAAATGGTCATTGCCTTCCTGAAAAAATAGTGTCAGTATTAATCAAAACCAATCATATATTGATTCGAATTGAACTATCATGAAGGTAAATGGCGATGAGTAAAGTGAAAAGTATCACCCGTGAATCCTGGATCCTGAGCACTTTCCCGGAGTGGGGTAGCTGGTTGAATGAAGAAATTGAACAAGAACAGGTCGCTCCTGGCACATTTGCGATGTGGTGGCTTGGCTGCACCGGGATCTGGTTGAAATCGGAAGGTGGCACCAACGTTTGCGTTGATTTCTGGTGCGGCACTGGCAAACAAAGTCACGGTAACCCGTTAATGAAACAGGGTCACCAGATGCAGCGCATGGCTGGCGTGAAAAAACTGCAGCCAAACCTGCGTACCACCCCGTTTGTTCTTGATCCGTTTGCGATTCGCCAGATCGACGCGGTACTGGCGACTCACGATCACAACGATCATATCGACGTTAACGTCGCTGCTGCCGTGATGCAGAACTGTGCTGATGACGTACCGTTTATCGGACCGAAAACCTGTGTGGATTTGTGGATTGGCTGGGGCGTACCGAAAGAGCGTTGCATCGTGGTCAAACCGGGCGATGTAGTAAAAGTGAAAGACATTGAAATTCATGCGCTTGATGCTTTCGACCGTACTGCACTGATCACCCTGCCTGCCGATCAAAAAGCGGCTGGCGTACTGCCAGATGGCATGGACGATCGCGCGGTGAACTACCTGTTCAAAACGCCTGGCGGCTCCCTGTATCACAGCGGCGACTCCCACTACTCTAACTACTATGCAAAACATGGTAATGAGCATCAGATCGACGTGGCTTTAGGTTCATACGGCGAAAATCCGCGTGGTATCACCGACAAAATGACCAGCGCCGATATGCTGCGTATGGGTGAAGCGCTGAATGCGAAAGTAGTGATCCCGTTCCACCACGATATCTGGTCAAACTTCCAGGCCGATCCGCAAGAGATCCGCGTGCTGTGGGAGATGAAAAAAGATCGCCTGAAGTATGGCTTCAAGCCGTTTATCTGGCAGGTTGGCGGCAAATTTACCTGGCCGTTGGATAAAGACAACTTCGAGTACCACTATCCGCGTGGTTTCGATGATTGCTTCACTATTGAACCGGATCTGCCGTTCAAGTCATTCCTGTAATCTGTCGTTTATACCGGATAGCGTGGAGTAGTTCGCGCTATCCGGCGTAGTATTTCCTGGCTATTTCAAATATCATCTAAAAAAATCAAATTTTATCGGAATAGCTCATGACTGAAGCACAAAGACATCAAATCCTCCTGGAAATGCTCGCACAATTGGGCTTTGTGACCGTTGAGAAAGTCGTTGAGCGTCTGGGAATTTCGCCTGCCACTGCGCGACGCGATATCAATAAACTTGACGAAAGCGGCAAACTGAAAAAAGTGCGCAATGGCGCAGAAGCTATTACCCAACAGCGCCCGCGCTGGACGCCGATGAATCTGCATCAGGCGCAGAATCACGATGAAAAAGTACGTATCGCTAAAGCGGCCTCGCAGCTGGTTAATCCGGGCGAAAGCGTAGTCATCAACTGCGGCTCCACCGCGTTTCTACTTGGGCGGGAAATGTGTGGCAAGCCAGTGCAAATCATCACTAATTATCTACCGCTGGCAAATTACCTGATCGATCAAGAACATGACAGCGTGATCATTATGGGCGGACAGTACAACAAAAGTCAGTCCATCACTTTAAGCCCGCAGGGCAGCGAAAACAGTCTCTATGCCGGGCACTGGATGTTTACCAGCGGCAAAGGACTGACAGCAGAAGGGTTGTATAAAACCGATATGCTGACGGCAATGGCAGAGCAGAAGATGCTGAGCGTGGTAGGGAAACTGGTGGTACTGGTTGATAGCAGTAAGATTGGCGAACGCGCGGGAATGCTTTTTAGCCGTGCCGATCAAATTGATATGCTGATCACCGGCAAAAATGCTAACCCGGAAATCCTGCAACAACTGGAAGCGCAAGGGGTCAGCATTCTGCGTGTTTAAAGATGCTGGCGGAAAAATGTCACTGCAGCATCTAACGCCTCAGGCGTAATGCGGTGACGCACGCCTGGCTGCCATGAACAGGTTAGCAGTTTATCCCGTCCCGTCTCGCTTAAGGCCTGCTGCAAACGTAGTGATTCATCGGCAGGCACAACGTCATCGTCGAGGCCATGCCACAGCAGTAGAGGTCTGTCACCAAGTTGTTCCAGGTGGTTTGTCGCTTCCCACTCTGCCAGCGGCGCGACAATGTTATTGAATTCATTCTGTTGTGCTGCCGTTTCAGGTATCAGCGGTGGAAACAGTGAACGGGCGAGCGATGTAAAATAGCCTGATCCCATCATACTGGCGGTACATTTCACCGTGGGGTGGCGAGCGGTAATTCCCAGTGCCGTCATCGCGCCCATCGACGCGCCACCGACTGCCAGACGGTCATCACGCAGCCAGTTTTCTTCGGCTATTGCCGCACGTAAAGTAGTGAATTCCTGCGTACTTTGTAGCAAGATTTGCCAGAATTGATTTAACCGCCGCGCTGCGTCACCACTAAAACGGCTACCGTGATCGGGCGCATCCGGCATGATCACCCGCAAACCAGCCTGCGCCAGCGCAACGGCAAAATAGCTATACACCAGACTGGACGAAGTAAAGCCGTGATAAAAAATCACGCACGGTAATGGGGTATCTTTTTGTCCGACAGGATAAGCATGAAGAACGGGAATATCTGCCAACTCGCGTGATTCTATTTCAATCATCTGTCTCTCCTTTTTGTCTGGTATGACATGAAGAAATCCTTAGCACAAGTTTCTGCTGGCGGTATTAGTTCATAATGTTGAGATGTGGGTTACGCTTTCGTCACGTTTTCATTCGAAAATCGCGTACCAGGTAACAATTCGGGAACATTCCCCCAAAGTTAAATTAATAAGGCACTACACTATGGTTAGCAGGAAACGTAATAGCGTTATTTACCGGTTTGCCAGTTTATTATTGGTGTTGATGTTAAGTGCCTGTAGCGCACTGCAAGGTACGCCACAGCCAGCACCGCCAGTAACGGACCATCCGCAAGAGATTCGCCGCAACCAGACGCAAGGGTTACAGCGAATAGGTAGCGTAAGCACGATGGTTCGGGGTTCTCCGGATGACGCATTAGCAGAAATCAAAGCGAAAGCTGTCGCTGCAAAAGCTGATTATTACGTTGTCGTCATGGTGGACGAAACCATCGTGACAGGACAGTGGTATTCACAAGCCATTTTGTACCGTAAATAAATCAGACAACTTACATAGTCAGCTTTACATTGCTTTGCGTCCCTATGCGTTTACCTGTGCACAATAAATTACCGGCTGGAAGCCTGGGCGTTTATTACCGCGATGGAATGCCCTGCAACATGTGGGGAAACGAAAAATGGAGCTGACGATGAAACAATTACTTGCCTCACCCTCGCTGCAATTAGTGACTTATCCTGCGAGCGCCACGGCACAGTCTGCAGAATTCGCCAGTGCTGACTGCGTGACGGGCCTGAATGAAATAGGTCAGATCTCAGTTAGCAATATTTCAGGGGATCCGCAGGACGTGGAACGTATCGTGGCGTTAAAGGCCGATGAACAAGGTGCGTCATGGTACCGCATTATTACCATGTACGAAGACCAGCAGCCTGATAACTGGCGCGTACAGGCGATACTGTATGCATGAGTGTCATCTACAGCAAATGAACAATGCCGGATGCGGCGCGAGCGCCTTGTCCGGCCTACAATTTTCACATATTTCATTTAGTTAATCGAAACCAGCGTCGCATCAGTCGTATACGCTTACACACACACTCCCCCCGTCGCCCGCAGCAATAAATCATTCTGGATCTGCTCTGACAACCGTACGCCGCCGCGCGTATCTAACATCACCTGACACCACGCCTGCGCCATTGGCGGAGAAGCATATTTCAACATTTGCGCACCGCAGCCCAGCAGGAATAGCTGATGAGTAATCTCTCGCCCCAGTTCTTCAGCTGGCTTACGCAGCTGCTGCTGTAAACGACGAACCGCGCGATCAAAATAGCGATCCTGCCCTTTCACTTCCACAAATGCTTCCGACAATAAGTCGTATACGCCCGCTTGCTTATTGAGAACGCGCAACACATCCAGGCACATAATATTGCCGGAACCTTCCCAAATACTGTTTACCGGCATCTCCCGGTAAAGCCGCGGCAGCTCGCTCTCCTCGCAATAACCAATGCCGCCCAGCACCTCCATCGCTTCGGCCACAAACGGCATACCTCTTTTGCAGATCACAAATTTTGCCGCAGGCGTAAATAAACGCGCCCACAGGGCTTCTTTGGCATCGGCACGCCGGTCCCACGCTCGCGCAAGACGAAACAGCAACGCCGTTTGCCCTTCAAGCTGAAGTGCCATGCGACTTAAGACATGACGCATAAGGGGCTGTTGGATCAATGGATTACCAAAAACATGGCGTTGATGTGCATGATAAATCGCCAGCGAAAATGCACGGCGCATCATGGCATGGCTACCCAGGGCGCAATCAAAACGCGTCATCCCACCCATTTTCAGGATCAGACGAATTCCTTCCCCTTCCTGCCCCAACAACCAACCAATGGCATCCTGAAACTCCACTTCGCAACTGGCGTTAGAGCGATTACCCAGCTTATCTTTCAGCCGCTCGAGGCGAATCGCGTTGCGTTGCCCGTCAGGCAAAAAGCGCGGCACAAAAAAGCAGGACAGACCACCCGCGGTCTGCGCCAGCACCAGATGCGCATCGCTTTGCGGAACCGAGAAAAACCATTTATGCCCCACCAGCCGATAAGAGCCATCTTCCAGACGCTCTGCACGGGTGGTGTTGCTCATAACATCGGAACCGCCCTGCTTTTCCGTCATTCCCATGCCAATCAACAAACCGCGTTTTTGCCCACCTGGCAATAAGTGAGAATCGTAGCGATCGCTCAATAGCGGCGTGGTCCAGTCCTGAAACGGCGCGGGTAACATCTGTAACAACAATGGCGTGGCGGCAAAGGTCATGGTTATCGGACATAACGACCCTGCCTCAACCTGCGCATGTAACATAAAACGCGCCGCGCGCGCCACAAATGCGCCGGAGCGAGCGTCTTCTTCCCAGGCAAGATTGTGCACCCGATTGGTACATAGCGCCTGCATCAGCAGGTGCCAGGCGGGGTGAAAACGCACATCGTCCAGACGGCGTCCTTGCGCATCGTAGCGCAATAATTCAGGCGGATTCACATTCGCCAGCCGCCCCAGTTCAAGGGATTCAGCCGTTCCTAACTGCTGACCAATACTGGCTAGAAAATCGCTATCCCAGCCAGCACCTTCACGCGTTACCGCTTCGCAGAGCGCGCCATCAGACAGGTATAAGTTGCTGTTATTTAATGGTATAGGTTGATTAAAAACGGTGTGAGTTTGCCAGTGCACTGAGTCTCCCTCCATCAATGGCAGTCACCATTAGTATGGTCACTGCCATGGATTCATGACAGAAAGAGATTGCTAAAACATTCTTATCCAGCAATGTAATGCGGAACGAAACGTGAGGTGTCTTTGGTGATCAGTGTGTTATCTTCACGGATCCCCATTCCGCACGCTTCATCATCGACAATCCAGCTACCGATGAGTGTGTAGCTATCGCCAAACCGCGGCAGAGGTTGAAACGCCTGGTAGATCATCGGTTCATCGGCGTAATCACCATCAGCGTGGTCAACGACGTTATTCTGGCCGTCGAAAATGGTGACATTTCCGCCTTCGCGCGAGTAGAGCGGTTTACGCACATAGCTTTCGCCAGCGGCAATCTGCGATTTTTCACCCTCAAACCAGGATGCAAGAAGGTTAGGATGACCAGGGAAGAAGCGCCAAAGCAGCGGCATTAGCCCTTTATTACTCAAGATACTTTTCCATAACGGCTCCACCCATTGCTCGCGACGCTTGCGCAGCAGCGGACCGTTATCGTCACGCATCATCCACTCCAGCGGATACAGCTTAAATGCACGCTGGATGACATTATCATCAAGATCGGTCAGTACGCCGCCGACGCCCAAACCGAGATCTTCAATGTAGATAAACCGCGACTCCTGCCCTGCCTGCTGGGCGCAGTCCTGCAAGTACAGCACGGTACTCCTGTCTTCATCGGTGTCCTGACAGCAGCAAAAATAAAACGGTTCCCGACTGTAAAGCTCGCTAAAGCGTGAAATCAGGCGTTCCTGAATAGCATTGTACTGATCGGCATCACGCGGAATAATACCGCTGCGCCGGGCATCCTCCAGCCACAGCCACTGGAAATAAGCCGACTCGTACAATGAAGTTGGCGTATCGGCGTTGTACTCCAGCAGCTTCACCGGCGCATTGCCACACCAGGCAAAATCCATCCGTCCATACAGCGAAGGATCGCGGGCGCGCCAGCTTTCAGCGATCACATCCCAGTACAACGGCGGGATCGCCAGTTGCGTCAGGATCTCTTCATCTTTTACCGCGCGATCCACCACCTCAAGGCACATCTGATGCAGTTCCGCAGTCGGTTTTTCGATCTGCTCTTCAATCTGGCGCAGAGTAAAACGGTAAGCCCGACTCTCATCCCAATAGATTTCATTGTCGATGATATGAAAGTCGAAACCGTTGTCAGCGGCGATCTGGTCCAGATCCCGTCGCACAGGAACGTTGTGTCTCAGCATGATTAGCCTCCCCAATGCCCACGGGCGCTGGAAGAACGACCATAGCCGCCGCGAGAAACGGTAGACGCTTTTTTGGTGGTAAAGCCGCCCGAAGAGTAAGACTCTTTTTTGCCAGAACCGGAGCGCCAAGAGTAATCACCAGAAGTGCTGCGCCAGACTGGACGCGAAGCAAAAGAGGAACCGCCGCTGTTATAAACAAACGGCTCATCGCGATCTTTACGAATAACCCGGCTTAACAAAAATCCAGAAACGACCGGGATCCAACTCTGTTCAACATTGTCGTAGTAGCAATTTTCGTACTTAGACTGACAGTTCTGCTGAGTCATATTCTTCGGAACATCGGCATAAAATGCCGTTTTGGCGTTGTTCCAGCCACGCGCGCAAATGTCGGCATTATTACCGTCATCAATACAATCCTGCACTGTCGCGTAAAATGTTCCGTCGCCGTCGTTATCGACATCGCTACTATCGCTACAACCTTTCAATACGAAAAAAGCGGCACCGCCCATTAGCGCCAACGTTAAGTATTTTTGTGCGTAGCGATTGCGACGCGGTTCAAAAGGATTATTCGGTCGGTAATGACTCCAACTTATTGATAGTGTTTTATGTTCAGATAATGCCCGATGACTTTGTCATGCAGCTCCACCGATTTTGAGAACGACAGCGACTTCCGTCCCAGCCGTGCCAGGTGCTGCCTCAGATTCAGGTTATGCCGCTCAATTCGCTGCGTATATCGCTTGCTGATTACGTGCAGCTTTCCCTTCAGGCGGGATTCATACAGCGGCCAGCCATCCGTCATCCATATCACCACGTCAAAGGGTGACAGCAGGCTCATAAGACGCCCCAGCGTCGCCATAGTGCGTTCACCGAATACGTGCGCAACAACCGTCTTCCGGAGCCTGTCATACGCGTAAAACAGCCAGCGCTGGCGCGATTTAGCCCCGACATAGCCCCACTGTTCGTCCATTTCCGCGCAGACGATGACGTCACTGCCCGGCTGTATGCGCGAGGTTACCGACTGCGGCCTGAGTTTTTTAAGTGACGTAAAATCGTGTTGAGGCCAACGCCCATAATGCGGGCTGTTGCCCGGCATCCAACGCCATTCATGGCCATATCAATGATTTTCTGGTGCGTACCGGGTTGAGAAGCGGTGTAAGTGAACTGCAGTTGCCATGTTTTACGGCAGTGAGAGCAGAGATAGCGCTGATGTCCGGCGGTGCTTTTGCCGTTACGCACCACCCCGTCAGTAGCTGAACAGGAGGGACAGCTGATAGAAACAGAAGCCACTGGAGCACCTCAAAAACACCATCATACACTAAATCAGTAAGTTGGCAGCATCACCTATTCGGTCTACCAATGCGACTAATCGCTCCGTGACCAATTTTACTGTTATTTCTTGATTTGCGTTTTCTGGCCATGATCGTCCATTACCATGTCATACAAGCTGCGTTAAAAATACCGCCAGCCAGCGCGGCGGTTCCCATAAACATTCCTGCTGCGGTATTGTGATTAATAATTTTTTCGCTTAATGCGGGCATATAAAGTCTGACACCAGCAAAAACGAGTAACTGAATCACCAGTGCAATCCCGCCCCAGGCGAAATAGTCTGGAATACTCACCGCATTGATTGCCGCACTAGATAAGGGGATAACGTAACCCAACAATGTACCGCTGAACGCCAGTGACGCCGCGGTATTATTGTTTTTGATTAACTGCCATTCGTTGTGCGGTGTAATTTTAGAATAGATAAACAGAAAAATAATCACCATAGCCACGCCAATAAAAAAATAGGCGCTAAAGGCAAGAAGTGAATCCAGTATATGCATTGTAAACGTCCTTGTAATTAACCAATAATATGAAGTGATGTCAGCGGGATATCGACACCCAACGCGCGCGAAAATAACCACTCTGGCTCGCCGAGATCGTTAAAAGATTCCTCACCATTTAGCAGCAAATATTCGTAAGTATCTTCGGTTACTTGCCGTTGGTAGCCCATGGTAAAATTATGGACCTCCCATTTGGCATGGTTTTGATTTTCTACTTTTTCCAGCATGTAGACGGGTTCGATATTTCCCGGTTCTTCGCTGTTAAAAAATCGCTGCCAGCGTTTTTCCTGCCAGTTTAAGGTCATTGCTCCCATCGCTTTGGCGTTGATCGCCTCGCGCCAGTGACTCTCTTTACTGATACCGTAGCTCTCTTCATAGACAAAGAGCTTGATATCATCAATGTCATCAATATCTTCGCCGCCGGTGGTATTGATTTGCAGAAACTCATCGCCTGAAGTGTAGTAGCGGAAAATCTGACTACCGCCGCCCAGATCGATGTGGCTGACGGCGGCTACCGTAAATTCCTCACCCGGCAGCGCAATCAGCAATTCATCTTCCAGCAAACGAAACGCTAACGTGTCGAGCGTAAAGCCACTATTGAGATGAAGTCCCAGCGGACCACGAGCGATAGCTGGCTTATTACCCTTGCCAAACAGACGCTGGAAAAAACCAGACATATTTTATCCTTAAAATAGTTGCCAGCCTTTTAGCGAGGCTGGCAAAAAAATTACTCGCCCTGTTGGCGTTGCAGTCTTGCTAATACATCCTGGGCGCTACTTTTATTGCTACCGCCAATTCCGGCTTCCGCCAGCTTTTCGTCAAGGTCGCGACCGTCTGCGACTTTCTCCAACTGTGCGGCAGCATCCAGGCGAGCCTGACGTTCGGCCTGACGCGTTTGCAGGCGTTTTAAGGATTCTGCCGCTGTCGAAACGCTGGAAGATGCGCCAACGGTAGAGGTTGTTACAGCCTGTTGTGCACGCTGCATGGCTTCAGTGGCTTTAACGACTTCCATTTGCTGCTCAAACTGAGCGATACGCTGCGCTGTCGCTGTAACTGCTTTTTCCACGCCATCACGGGAGACTTCCAGATTCGACAACACTTGCTCTTCAGCGGTAATGAGATTCTCAAGGCGCGCGATTTCTTCAGCAACTTCGTTAATCAACGACGGATTAACGTTCTTGCTTAACGCTTCCAGCGCACGGGCTTCCAGACTGGCTTTGCGCTCACGTAAATCTTTCAGCTTATCGTGACTTAATTTCACCCGCGCCAGCAGATCAACGCGAGATTTTCCGGCTTTATCGAGTTCAGCTTTAGCGTCACGAATATGCTGTTCCAGCATGCGCACGCCCTGGGTTTCTTCAATGGATTCTTCCGCCTGGGAGATAAACGATTTCCCCAGCGTAAATAAACTTTTTAAAATTCCCATAAATACCCGTCCTTGTAATTAGTGTGAATATTCTTCTGTAATTTCAGCCAGATCCAATGCGTTATCTACCAGCGAGGTTATCTCAAGCAGGATATCTTCAAGAGAAGATTTAAGCGATAACGCCCCGAAAACAATGTAATACTCTTCCTGTTGCACGCTGGAGATTCCTACCGATGACAACGGCATCATCTTCTGATTTCTTAATAAGAAGGTATTAAATTCATCTGGATTGCTGATACTACTTACCGGACAAATAAAGGTTTCGATAATCATTTGGCGGGAAGTAAAAAGAATATTGATTTGCAAATCGCCATAATCATTCATTTTAATAATTAATGCGCTCTCGCTATTTGTCACATCAATATTTTGTTCAGGTACAGTTTGCAGCGCCGTCGCCAGCGCCAACGGATTCCATGTCATATATTATTCCATATAGATTTAGTTTAAATATTAATAAAATGAATATTTGCAGTACGTAATTATCTTACCAGCTATAGACAAAAAAAAACCATCCAAATCTGGATGGCTTTTCATAATTCAGACGAACTAGCTGCGCTGACGAACCGCTTCAAATAAGCAAATTCCGGTTGCAACCGAAACGTTCAGGGAAGAAACACTTCCTGCCATTGGGATGCTGATCAACTCATCGCAATGTTCACGGGTCAGGCGACGCATACCTTCACCTTCCGCGCCCATCACCAGCGCCAGGCGTCCGGTCATTTTGCTCTGATAGAGTGTATGATCCGCCTCGCCTGCCGTACCGACGATCCAGATATTCTCTTCCTGCAACATACGCATGGTGCGCGCAAGGTTAGTCACCCGAATCAGTGGAACGCTTTCTGCCGCGCCGCAGGCTACTTTTTTCGCCGTAGCGTTGAGCTGTGCGGAGCGATCTTTCGGCACAATCACCGCGTGAACGCCAGCAGCGTCCGCGCTACGCAGGCACGCGCCGAGGTTGTGCGGATCGGTTACACCGTCGAGGATCAGCAGGAACGGTTGATCGAGCGAAGCGATCAGATCCGGCAGATCGTTTTCCTGATACTGACGTCCTGGCTTCACGCGGGCGATAATGCCCTGATGCACGGCACCGTCGCTTTTCTCGTCGAGATATTGGCGGTTTGCCAACTGGATAACCACGCCCTGAGACTCAAGGGCGTGAATCAGCGGTAACAGACGTTTATCTTCACGGCCTTTTAAAATAAAGACTTCCTGAAAACGTTCAGGGGCGCGCTCCAGCAGGGCCTGCACTGCGTGGATGCCGTAAATCATTTCGCTCATTAATGTACTCGTTGTTTACGTTTTGCCTGATGCACTACGTTTATCCGGCCTACATGATCTCTGCAATATATTGAATTTGCGTGATTATGTAGGCCGGATAAGGCGTTCACGCCGCATCCGGCATGAACAAAGCGCATTTTGTCAGCAATCTAACCCTCTTCTTTTAAAGAGGGTATTGATCACTCTGCCACTTTTTTCTTCGCCGCACGCTTCGCTTTGGTCGCTGCGGCTATTTTCTGCGTTTTCGCCGATGGCTTTTTCGCTTTTCTCGCGTCTTTCTTCGCCGCTTTCGGCTTCGTTTTTTTCTCACCGCGGAAGGCGCTGTCTGGCTCAAAGTTTACCTTTTTACCGACCTGACGACGCTTGCCGCCTTTTTTGCCTGCATCGCCTTTTTTCGCTTTCTCGCGCGCCGTTTTACCGACGTTGCGCGGTGCGCGTTCACTGGAGATCAGACTAAAGTCGATTTTGCGCTCGTCCATATTAACCGCTTCGACGCGAACTTCCACGCGATCGCCCAGGCGATAAGTCTGGCCGCTGGATTCCCCCATCAGGCGTTGCCCTACCTGGTCAAAGCGATAGTAGTCATTGTCCAGCGAAGAGACATGGACCAGACCATCAATGAACAAGTCGTCCAGACGGACGAAGAAGCCAAAGCCAGTGACGCTGGAAATTACGCCTTTAAAGACGTTACCTACCTGGTCGAGCATGAAGTCACACTTCAGCCAGTCAGCGACATCGCGCGTTGCTTCGTCGGCACGACGTTCCGCCATCGAACAGTGCTGACCCAGTTGCAACATCTCTTCCATCGAATAATGGTAGCCGCCGGTTTCAGTGGTGTTGCCCTGATGCCCCTGCTCTTTCGCCAGCAGATATTTAATGGCGCGGTGCAGCGTCAGGTCAGGATAACGACGAATCGGTGAAGTAAAGTGCGCATAGGACTGCAATGCCAGACCGAAGTGACCACGGTTTTCTGGATCGTAAATCGCCTGTTTCATCGAGCGTAGCAGCATGGTTTGCAGCATTTCTGCATCAGGACGGTCGGCAACCGACTCCAGCAGTTCCGCGTAGTCACGCGGTTCCGGCTTGTTACCACCCGGCAGCTCCAGCCCCAGCTCCGCCAGCACTGAACGGAAAGAGGTAATCGCTTCGGTGCTCGGCTTGTCGTGAATACGGAACAGTGCCGGTTCTTTGGCTTTCTCAACGAAACGCGCCGCCGAGATATTCGCCAGAATCATGCACTCTTCAATTAATTTGTGCGCGTCGTTACGCTGGGTCTGTTCGATACGTTCAATACGGCGTTCAGCGTTGAAAATGAACTTCGCTTCTTCGCTCTCAAATGAGATCCCACCGCGTTCTTCACGGGCTTTATCCAGCACTTTATAGAGGTTATGCAACTCTTCGAGATGCTTAACCAGCGGGGCGTACTGCTCGCGCAGATCCTGATCGCCCTGCAGAATATGCCAGACTTTGGTGTAGGTCAGACGCGCGTGAGAGCTCATCACCGCTTCGTAGAATTTGTAGCCCGTCAGGCGGCCTTTCGACGAAACCGTCATCTCGCACACCATACACAGGCGGTCTACCTGCGGGTTGAGCGAACACAGGCCGTTAGAGAGCACTTCCGGCAGCATCGGGATAACCTGCGAAGGGAAGTACACCGACGTGCCACGGTTACGCGCTTCTCTGTCCAGCGGCGTTGGCGGACGCACATAGTAGCTGACGTCGGCAATCGCGACCCATAAACGCCAGCCGCCGCCGCGTTTTTTCTCGCAGTAAACTGCATCGTCAAAGTCACGGGCGTCTTCGCCATCAATGGTGACCAGCGGTAAATCGCGCAGATCAACACGGCCCGCTTTTGCTTCTTCCGGCACTTCTTCTTTCAGCCCGGCAACCTGTTGCTCAACAGCCTGCGGCCAGATGTACGGAATTTCATGGGTACGCAGAGCGATATCAACCGCCATGCCGGTGCCCATATTGTCGCCCAGCACTTCGACGATTTTACCCACCGCTTTGGTGCGGCGAGTCGGACGCTGAGTCAGTTCGACTACGACCACAAAGCCCATCCGCGCGCCCATGATCTGATCGGGCGGGATTAAGATATCGAAGCTCAGACGGCTATCGTCAGGAACCACAAAGCCGACGCCCGCTTCAGTAAAGTAGCGACCAACAATCTGGCTGGTTTTTGGCACCAGTACGCGGACAATACGCGCTTCACGACGACCTTTACGGTCAGCGCCCAGCGGCTGCGCCAGCACCTGATCGCCATGAATGCAGGTTTTCATCTGCTCGCTGGAGAGATACAAATCATCTTTACGCCCTTCAACCCGCAGAAAGCCGTAGCCATCACGGTGGCCAATAACGGTACCTTTCACCAGGTCGAGGCGTTCCGGCAGCGCATAGCACTGACGACGAGTGAAGACCAGTTGACCATCGCGCTCCATCGCGCGCAGGCGGCGACGCAGGCCTTCAAGCTGCTCTTCGCCTTCAATGTGCAGTTCTACCGCCAGCTCATCACGGCTGGCCGGTTTTTCACGTTTGGTTAAATGTTCGAGGATAAATTCCCGACTAGGGATGGGATTCGCGTATTTTTCAGCTTCGCGTTCCTGGAAAGGATCTTGTGACATCTCGGTTCCTCCGTTGTCATCTCTGATGAAGATTTTCGTCACTCCACCAGCAATAATTTATAAAGCGGTTGATTCTCTTCAACCAAATCGGCAAGCGTGTAGTTATCCAGTTCCGTAAGAAAACTTTGCACGGCCTTAGAAAGCGCCTGTTTCAACCGACAGGCAGGTGTAATGTGGCAAAACTCACTGCTGCAATTCACCAGCGATAAGGGCTCCAGCTCGCGCACCACATCACCAATACGTATCGCACTCGCCGATTTACCCAGGCGAATGCCGCCATTTTTTCCACGAACAGCAGTCACGTAGCCGGCACGACTAAGTTGATTGATTATTTTGACCATATGATTACGGGAGACGCCGTAGACGTCAGTCACTTCAGAAATACTGGTCATCCGCCCTTCTGGCAATGACGCCATGTAGATCAGCGCACGTAATCCGTAATCAGTGAAACTCGTTAACTGCACATCAACCTCAAAAGGGAAATCGGGAAAAAATACATTTATATTGATGATAAACCAGCCACAAGCTGTGTCGCTAATTTATTTCAGTTCGGGGAAGGAAAAAAGCGAGGATTTAACACTGTGTCGGATAGCGTAATGGCTTAACCGACACAGCAATGTATCACACTGTTAGCCCGGCAGGCAAAATATCTGCCAGGCGTACCAGAATTACGCGTCGAACGGATCGCGCAGAATCATGGTTTCAGTACGATCCGGACCGGTAGAGATGATATCGATCGGCACACCAGTCAGCTCTTCAATACGCTTGATGTAGTTCAGCGCCGCCTGCGGCAGACCGCTACGATCTTTCACGCCGAAGGTGGATTCAGACCAGCCCGGCATGGTTTCGTAAATCGGCTCTACACCTTTCCAGTCGTCAGCTGCCAGCGGAGTGGTAGTCACTTCGCGACCATCCGGCATACGGTAAGCCACGCAGAGTTTAACCTCTTTCAGGCCATCCAGAACGTCCAGTTTAGTCAGGCAGAAGCCAGACAGGGAGTTCAGCTGTACCGCACGACGAACGGCAACGGTGTCCAGCCAGCCGGTACGACGACGACGACCCGTAGTTGCGCCGAATTCGTTACCCTGCTTGCAGAGGAACTCGCCAGTTTCATCAAACAGTTCGGTCGGGAAAGGACCTGCACCTACACGAGTTGAGTAAGCTTTGAGGATACCCAGAACGTAATCAACATAACGCGGGCCCAGGCCGGAACCGGTCGCCACGCCACCAGCAGTGGTGTTGGAAGAAGTTACGTACGGATAAGTACCGTGGTCGATATCCAGCAGCGTACCCTGCGCACCTTCAAACATGACGAAATCGCCACGCTGACGCGCCTGGTCGAGCAGGTCAGAAACGTCAACCACCATAGAAGTCAGGATGTCGGCAACAGCCATCGTATCATCCAGAACTTTCTGGTAATCAACCGCTTCAGCTTTGTAGTAGTTAACCAACTGGAAGTTGTGATATTCCATCACTTCTTTCAGTTTTTCAGCGAAGGTTTCTTTGTCGAAAAGGTCGCCAACACGCAGACCGCGACGTGCTACTTTATCTTCATAAGCAGGCCCGATACCACGACCGGTGGTGCCGATCGCTTTCGCGCCACGCGCTTTCTCACGCGCGTTATCCAGCGCAACGTGATAATCAAGGATCAGCGGACATGCTTCAGACAGCAGCAGACGCTCACGAACGGGGATGCCACGGTCTTCCAGTTCTTTCATCTCTTTCATCAGCGCGGCCGGAGACAGCACAACACCGTTACCGATGATGCTGGTTACATTCTCGCGGAGAATACCTGATGGAATAAGATGGAGAACGGTTTTTTCACCGTTGATTACGAGAGTATGGCCTGCGTTGTGACCGCCCTGGTAGCGTACAACATATTTAGCCCGTTCAGTCAGAAGATCGACGATCTTACCTTTACCTTCGTCACCCCATTGGGTGCCCAGTACGACGACGTTGTTACCCATTTTTCAAAATCACCGTTTGCTTAAAAATGGATTCTACCATCGCTTTTTCAGAGTTACAGCACTTTTTGCACTCAAAAATGACCTCGATCAGTCTGTTTTTTGTTCAGCCAATCGTTTTCCTCAACATGTAGTAGACCACAACGCCCGCAACCACAAGTCCACCGCCAAAACGACGTAAAATATTATCGGGCAAATTGGTCATCGCAGAGATCATCTTCTTCCATGCCTTCGGGTAAAGCATCGGCCCTAAACCTTCCAGTACCAAAACCAGGGCAAGCGCCAGCCAGATTGTCGAATTCATTCATTATCCTTATAGAAAAAGAAAACCACCGACATCCCTGAGGATGCGGTGGCTTTATTGACCTGTACCGCAGTCGTTATATTAACGCGTTGCGGAAGTCGGCGTCTTCATGTAGCGGAAGAAATCGCTATCCGGGCTCATGACCATCACGTCCTGATTGCCAGAGAAGCTGTTCTCATAAGCACGCAGGCTACGGATGAATGCGTAGAAGTCCGGATCTTTACTGAATGCATCAGCAAACAGTTTGGCTGCTTCGGCATCGCCTTCACCACGCATGATACGGCCCTGACGCTCAGCTTCTGCCAGCGTTCTGGTCACTTCATAGTCGGCAGTCGCGCGCAGTTTTTCCGCTTCTTCCTGACCTTGTGAACGGTGACGACGCGCTACCGCTTCACGCTCGGCGCGCATACGGTTGTAGATCGCTTCAGACACTTCGGTAGGCAGGTTGATCTGCTTAATTCGCACATCGACAACTTCAATACCCAGCGCCGCCATACTGTTCGGGTTGATGACCGGAACTTTGCCCTTCGTCTCAGCCGTTACGCGCTCTGCCGCTTCGGCAATGGCGTTATCTGCCGCCGGGGTAGTAACTTCATCTTCTGTACCCGCAGAACCGGAGTTCAGCGCGTCACGTACTTCGAGGGTCAGACGACCACGGGAATCGGTGACGATGTCTTTCACGTCCAGGCGACCAATTTCAGAACGCAGACGGTCAGAGAACTTACGTTTCAACAGCACTTCCGCTTGCGAAATGTCGCCACCACCCGTTGCCAGGTAGTAACGGCTGAAATCGCTGATGCGCCATTTGATGTAAGAGTCGACGATCAGGTCTTTCTTCTCTTTGGTCACAAAGCGGTCGGCCTGGTTGTCCATGGTCTGAATACGTGCGTCGAGCATTTTCACCGTTTCAATGAACGGTATCTTGAAATGCAGACCCGGCTCATAAACCAGAGGTTTGTTGTCATCGTCACGCAGTACCTTACCAAAACGCAGCGTAATACCGCGCTCACCTTCTTTGACGACAAAGACAGACATGTAAAGCACTACCAGCACGATGATGATAATCGCGATAACTGACTTACGCATCGTTATTCCCCCTGACGCTGGTAGTCGTTACGCTGCGCGTTGGCGCGGCGTTGGTCCATAATATCGCCCTGACTGGTGGACGACGTGTTGCTTGCTCCACTGGTTGTGGAGGAAGAGGCTGGCGGCAGACGCAGCAGATTGCTGGCACCGTTATCGCTCTTCGCCGCAGGGGCGTTACCACCTTTCAGCATCTGGTCTAACGGCAGAACCATCAGGTTGCCACCTTTATCGTTAACCAGCACTTTGCGGGTGTTGCCCAACACTTTTTCCATCGTCTCGATATACAGACGCTCGCGAGTAATTTCCGGCGCGGCTTTATATTCCGGCAGAAGTTTAGCAAAGCGCGCCACTTCACCCTGGGCTTCCAGGATGGTCTGGGCCTTGTACGCACGCGCCTCTTCGAGGATACGTTGCGCCTGACCGTTCGCACGCGGCTGAACTTCGTTGGTATACGCTTCTGCTTCACGAATGTATTGCTGTTCGTTTTCACGCGCGGCAATCGCATCGTCAAACGCCGCTTTTACTTCTTCCGGCGGACGAGCAGCCTGGAAGTTGACGTCCAGCAGCGTGATACCCATGTCATACGGACGAATCGTCTCTTCCAGTTCGCGCTGAGTATCGCTACGAATCACGGTACGACCTTCCGTCAGAATGCGGTCCATGGTGTATTTACCGATAACTCCACGCAGGGCGCTGTCGGTAGCCTGACGCAGGCTGTCATCCGGGCTGGTCACGCTATACAGATATTTTTCCGGATTGGTGACGCGGTACTGCACGTTCATCTCAACGCGCACTACGTTCTCGTCCGACGTCAGCATCACACCAGAAGCGGCCAGTTCACGCACGGCTTCCACGTTCACCGGTTTGACTTCGTCGATAAACGTCGGTTTCCAGTTCAGACCCGGCTCAACCAGATGGCTGAATTTACCAAAGCGTGTTACCACGCCGCGTTCGGCTTCTTTAATGGTATAGAAACCACTGGCCGCCCAGATAATGACAATCGCTGCCGCTGCGATGGTAACGACACGACCGCCAAGCTGCGGGCGCGGGCCTTGCGATGAACTGCCACCGCCAGATCCGGTGCCTTTACCGCCGCCCAGACCACCGAGCTTTTTGCTCAGTTTGCGGAAGATATCATCTAAATCAGGTGGCCCTTGATCGCGACCGCCTTTGTTTCCATTTCCCTCAGAGTTGCCGCCAGGTTTGCTGCTTCCCCACGGGTCGCGGTCTTGTCCGTTATTACCGGGCTGATTCCACGCCATGTTTGTGCTCCATATTTGTTATGCGGTGATCCCTGTTGTCTTTCGACGCCAGAGGATATGACTCCACGCTTCAGACGCTACGCCGTTAGATCAGGTAATCGATCAACGCCGGTTCTTGTTTACAGAGGCGACGCCAGTCAACGATCGGCATACGAACTTGCAGACTTACGCTGCCGTCCTCCTCCATCCACTCTTTTTCTATTGCCTGAAGCTGATAAAAACGACTTCTCAGACGCCCTTCCTGCGGTGGCAGACGCAATGTATGCTGCGCCACCTCGCCGGAAAGCCGCTCCGTCAAAGCCTGAAAAAGCTGTGGTATCCCCGCTCCGGTCTGTGCGGAAAGCCAGACACGGATCGGTTTGTTCTCTTCGTCCCGATCAATACGCGGTTCGAAATCTTCCAGCATATCGATCTTGTTCATCACCAGCAGGGTTGGGATCTCGTGAGCGTCGATCTCTTCAAGAACCGTATTCACCGCTTCGATGTTTTCTTGTACACGCACATCCGCCGCATCAATGACGTGCAGCAGTAATGTGGCTTGCCGCGTCTCTTGTAACGTGGCTTTAAATGCCGCCACCAGATCGTGCGGCAGATGGCGAATAAACCCTACGGTATCTGCAAGTACGGTTTCACCGACATCCGCGACGTCAATACGCCGCAACGTCGGGTCGAGGGTGGCAAACAACTGGTCTGCCGCGTAGACCCGCGCTTCGGTGATGCGATTGAAAAGGGTAGATTTACCGGCGTTGGTATATCCCACCAGCGAAACAGTAGGAACGTCGGCTTTGATACGCGATTGCCGCCCCTGCTCACGCTGCTTTTCAACTCTTTCCAGGCGCGACTGTATCTGCACGATGCGATTACGCAACAAACGACGGTCGGTTTCGAGCTGGGTTTCACCCGGACCACGCAAACCTATCCCGCCTTTCTGTCTTTCAAGGTGGGTCCAGCCACGCACCAGGCGCGTAGCCAGATGGCGCAGCTGCGCCAGCTCAACCTGCAACTTACCCTCATGGGTACGCGCACGTTGGGCGAAAATATCTAAAATAAGGCCGGTGCGGTCGATAACACGACACTCGCACAAACGCTCCAGGTTACGCTCTTGCGCCGGGCTCAGGGCATGGTCAAAAAGAACGACCGAAGCACCCGTCGCTTTGACAGCTTCCGCAATTTCAACTGCTTTACCTTCACCTACAAAATACTTTGGGTGCGGCGCTTTACGGCTACCGGTAATCACCTGCAATGCTTCGACACCGGCGGAAGAGACCAGAGATTCAAACTCCTGGAGGTCTTCCATATCTTTGTCTTGCGTAAAATAGATGTGTACCAGTACCGCCTGCTCACCAGCATCATAACGGTCAAACAAGCGTATAACCCTCTAAATAGATCAGCGGGGAACGCAGGATCGCTGGCTCCCCGTGTAAAAAAACAGCCCGAAACCTTATTCGGTTTCTTCGCTGTCCTGTTGCGCGGAAGTATTCTGCGCGCTGCTACCATGATGGTAGTTACTGCTGGTACCGCCACCGGCGTTGTTACTGTGATGAGAAACCGGGCGAGACGGGACAACAGTAGAAATCGCGTGCTTGTAAACCATCTGGCTGACCGTGTTTTTCAACAGGATCACGAACTGATCAAAAGACTCGATTTGCCCTTGCAGCTTAATACCATTCACCAAATAAATAGAAACTGGAACACGTTCCCGACGCAGTGCGTTCAGGAACGGATCTTGTAAAGATTGCCCCTTAGCCATTCTCTCTTTTCCTTATATGCTTATTTGTACTTTGAACCTTTCGATTCTGAAAAAATTGCGCACGATACGTCTCAATTGTACACATTCAGCCTGCGATAGCACCAACAACCTGTAATACTTCGTCACGCGCCTGTTCTGGTTTTTCACTGTCAAGCCAGTGAACCCCTTCCCAACCACGCAGCCAGGTTATCTGCCGCTTCGCCAACTGTCTCGTGGCGCAAACACCTCGATAAACCATTTCATCGTATGAGATTTCGCCTTCAAGGTAAGACCACATCTGGCGATAACCCACGCAACGAATGGAAGGCAAGTCCGTATGCAAATCTCCTCGGGCAAAAAGCGCCCGGACTTCTGCTTCAAAACCTGAAGCCAACATCTGATGAAAACGCTGCTCAATGCGTTGATGGAGCAGTTCACGGCTCGCCGGGGCGATGGCGAACTGATGCACCTGATACGGTAGAGCGTCTCCTGACGTTTGCGTCAGTTCCGTTAAAGTTTTACCCGAAATGAAAAAAACTTCCAGTGCCCGGGAAAGCCTTTGTGGATCATTTGGATGAATCCTTGCTGCCGCAACCGGATCTACCTCCTGAAGTTGACGATGCAATGACTCCCAACCTTGCTCTGCCGCCTGTTGCTCAATTCTGGCCCGTACTTCCGGGTCTGCCGACGGTAGCGGCGACAACCCTTCCAGCAATGCCTTGAAATACAACATCGTACCGCCCACTAACAGTGGGATCCGCCCCGCCGCGGTGATATCGGCCATTTCCGCCAGCGCATCGCGGCGAAAATCAGCAGCCGAGTAAGCCTGCGACGGATCGCGAATATCCAGCAATCGGTGCGGCGCGGCGAGTAACTCTTCAGCGTTCGGCTTCGCCGTCCCGATATCCATCCCTTTGTAAATAAGGGCAGAATCAACGCTTATCAACTCTACTGGTAAAATTTTACGCAGCTCAATGGCTAACGCCGTTTTACCGGAGGCCGTCGGCCCCATCAAAAAAATCGCCTTAGGCAGGCTCGCCTTACTGATATCACTCATCTTTCAGGGCTTTTATCGCCGGATGTAAATCAACAGATTGTAACAGACCACCCGGCGGCGTTTTCACAAGTTGCGGACATAACCGTTCCACGTCCGCCAGCAGGGTTATGGCCTGTGCCATTGACCACTGCGCATGTTCGCTCATCAGATTTCGTGCAATCCACTGCGCAATATTGCCAGGTTCGAATACGGACTGCTTCGCCAGGTAGCCTATCAGTTCAGGAATCAAGATTTGTAAATTTTGTTGGCGTAAGGGTAAAGGCACTGCCCTGATGGTCACATGCTGTGCATCTGACTGGAAATCAATACCCAATTCCGCCAGGGCAGACTGCGCTTTTTCTAATGCCGATTTTTCTTCGGCAGAAACTTTTAGCCGCAACGGAATCAGCAGCGGCTGGGCGCAAACGGGCGCTTCACCCGGCGTCAATTGTGCCTGACGCAGCCAACGTTCTGCCACTGGCAAGGATAAAAGTGAAATGTTGCCGTCGCGCTCCAGCAACGCACAGTCGGAATGGACGATAGTCAGTACCCGACCAAAACTCTGACTGTTCGCCGCAAGTGCAGGTTCCTGCGGTTCCGGCGCTTTTAATTTTTGCATCGGCGCGGGCGTTTGCAAAAGCTGGCGATACACTTCACCTTGCTGTTTCTGGTAGCCTGGCTGCGCATTCGGCCAGGGGGCAGCCGGACGACTGACTGATGCTGGCGCAGGAGTGTAGCGCGGAGCTACCGGCTCACGAGCTGCCGGTTCTGCAAAGTGATTGCGCCCCGCCGCCACGCGGTTTTCCGGAATGGAACGCGGTGCAGGTTGGGGTTCATCGTCCAGCGGTAGCGGCGTTTCCAGTTGCTGTTGTAGCACGCTCAGCACGCCCTGATAGATAAAATCATGCACCAGACGCGACTGATGGAAACGCACTTCGTGTTTGGCGGGGTGCACGTTGACGTCCACCTGATGTGGGTCGATCTCCAGATACAACACAAATGTCGGTTGCTGATCGGCCCCCAGTTTGTCTTCGCAGGCCTGGCGGATCGCGTGATTGATCAGGCGATCGCGCATCATGCGACCGTTCACGTAGCAATACTGAATTTCTGCCAGTGCGGGCGTGGTGTGATTTGGATCGGCCACCCAGCCGCGTAGCGTGAGATCGCCGTGTTGCCATTCAATCGCCAGCGCTTGTTCAAGAAAAGCGGTGCCGCAAATCGCGCCTAAGCGCCGTTCTTTTTGCCCGCCTTCCGGCACTGCGCGGTACTGACGCACAATTTTACCGTTATGCGACAGGTTGATCGTGACGTCGAAACGCGCCAGCGCAATGCGGCGGATGATCTCATCAATGTGGTTAAATTCGGTTTTCTCGGTGCGCAGGAATTTGCGCCGCGCCGGGGTGTTGTAGAACAGATCCAGCACCTCCAGCGTCGTCCCCACAGGATGCGCCGCCGGTTTTACCGTCACGTTCATATCGCGCCCTTCGGCATAGGCCTGCCAGGCTTCCTGCTGTTCTGCGGTGCGTGAAGTGAGCGTCAGGCGGGAAACCGAACTGATACTCGCCAGCGCCTCACCGCGAAAGCCCAGGCTGATAATGGCTTCGAGATCGTCCAGAGAGGCGATTTTACTGGTGGCATGACGAGCCAGCGCCAGCGCCAGCTCATCTTTTTTGATACCGCAGCCGTTATCACGAATGCGGATAAGTTTCGCCCCACCGCGTTCGATATCAATATCGATACGCGTCGCACCTGCATCGAGGCTGTTTTCCACTAGTTCTTTGACTACCGACGCAGGTCGCTCGACCACCTCACCTGCGGCAATCTGGTTCGCCAGTTGTGGCGGTAAGACCTGAATTGGCATCAATCGTCCTTAGTTTGGCAGCGTGCGATCTGGCGTCGTCACCGTACTGGCAGTTTGTGCCGTTGCACCCTGCGGCGCAGATTGCATCGGATGCGCAAGGAAGTAATTGCGCAGGCCTTTGTAAATGGCTTCTGCCAGCTGTTGTTGGTAATCGTCGCTCGCCAGCAAACGTTCTTCGCTGTTGTTGCTGATAAAACCGGTTTCGACCAGTACTGATGGGATATCCGGCGAGCGCAGAACGCCAAGGCTGGCGTGTTCTGGTCGACGTTTATGTATTTCGCCAATGCGTTGCAACTGACTGATCATACTGGTCGCTACATCATACCCTACCCGCTGGGAATGACCGAACTGTAAATCCAGCACCGCCTGGCTTAAATAGGGGTCAGACTGACTGTTCGCCAGCACATCACCCGCCCCACCCAGCAGCTCCGACTGTTTCTCGTGCTGCTCCAGCCAGCTGGCCATTTCACTGTTGGCGCGACGGTTAGAGAGCACCCATACGGAAGCGCCAGTCGCACTGCGGTTCGGTGCGGCATCAGCGTGAATCGACACGAGGAAATTGGCGTTTTGCTTACGTGCCACATCACTGCGCCCCATCACCGAGATAAAGTAATCCCCGTCACGGGTTAAAACGCCTTTAAACATCGGATCGTCATTGAGCAAAGTACGCAATTTACGCGCGATGGCGATGGTGACATTTTTCTCCCGCGTACCACCGGGGCCGATAGCGCCAGGGTCCTGACCGCCGTGTCCGGCATCAATAGCGATGATAATTTTATCGCCAGTGTTAGCCGTCGCGCGCGCTGCCGGACGCGTTACCGTATTACTGCTGATAACACCCGTAGTGCGGTTACTTTCCGTTTTAAACGGATTGCGCGCCGGTTCGCTGACGCGCGGTGCGACAACCGCAGGCGTTTCAACGCGTTTCGCAACCACGGGCGGCGGAGGAGGCGGTGGCGGCACATCGGCGTTAATCGTAAAGACGACAGTGTAATTGCTGCCATTCTGCCGCTTCACCGCTTCGGTTTTACCGTTTTCGGTAAGATCGACCACCAGCCGTAGCGTTTGTGCATCTTTAGGCGTTCCAGAGCGAATCGCCTTCACCAGATTATTGCCGCTGAACAACAACGGCAGTCCCTGAATCACGCCCGTTTGTTTGATATCGAGCGCCACGGTGCGTTTGCTTTGATGGCTAAACGCATAATCAGGATCGCCAATAAAACTCAACGTTATCCGCGCCTGTTGATTACCGTTAGAAACCTGAATATCAGAGAGCGTCGCGGCACCCACCGGCGTGCACAGCAGCAGCAGCGTCGCTACCAACCAATTTCTGATGCGATACATCATCCCGCCACCTTTCAAAGGTTAACCGGCTAAACGCGCCAGCAACAATTCACCCGCAGAGGAAACCGCACTCACGCGCGCCTCACGGCCTTGTGCCTGATAATCAATGTGTATTTCGACATCCGGGTCAGGAAGAACACCTGTACCTTGTTGTGGCCACTCCACCAGGCAGATGGCATCGTTGGCAAAATAATCGCGGATCCCCATAAACTCCAGCTCCTCGGGATCGGCAAGGCGGTACAAATCAAAGTGATAGACCATTAAGTTGTCGAGCGTATAGGGTTCGACCAGCGTATAAGTGGGGCTTTTGACATTACCCTGATGACCCAGAGCCTGTAAAAAGCCCCGGCTAAAGGTGGTTTTACCTGCGCCTAAATCGCCATACAGATAGATTACGGTTGCGCCATCGCAGGCTTTCGCTACCCGCTCGCCCAGGTCTAATGTTGCCTGCTCATCAGGGAGCGGAATTACTCGATTCATCATGGTTTTTATCAGTCACTTCCGGGTTAACAATACGCTGTAGCGTGGAAAAGAGATCGGTTGCCAGCATCCCGCGCGTTCCAAAACGCGCCGCCAGTACGTCAGCTGCCGCACCGTGCGCGACACAGCCTGCACAGGCTGCATCATACGGCGACAGTTTTTGCCCAAGCAATGCGCCAATAATACCAGAGAGCACATCGCCCATGCCGCCGCTCGCCATGCCTGCATTTCCGGCATCAATAATGCCTAAAGCGTCAGGATGGGCGGCGACCACGGTTCCGGCACCTTTCAGCACCGCTACGCCGCCATAACGTTGTACCAGACGTTTGGCGCAATGTAAGCGGTCACTTTCAATTTCAGCGACGGAACAGCCTAACAACCGTGCGGCCTCGCCAGGATGCGGCGTGATCACGCGATTGTGACGCTTATCGGGATTGATTGCCAGCAGGTTCAATGCATCGGCATCCCACAACATCGGTTTGCGAAAATTCTCAACTTTTTGCAGTGCTTTTTTCCCCCACTCTTGCTGGCCCAGACCGGGACCAATCACCACCACATCGGCCCATTCCAGGCTTTCGGTAAGAGAGTCCATCGTCAGTTCATGCACCATCAATTCCGGTCGTGCAGTCAGCAGCGGCGCAATGTTTTCACTGCGGGTCAGTACTCGGACTAAACCAGCACCAGCACGCAGCGCCGCTTCCCCCGTCATACGAATAGCCCCCGCCGTGCCGTGATCGCCACCGATAATTACCAGCCGCCCGTGATCGCCTTTATGCGAAGTCGGGCGACGCGGTTTTAGCCAGTGAGAAAGTTGTTCTGCTGAAAACCGCTGAATTTTCGTCTCCTGACCTGCCAGCCAACTATCCAGCCCCAGTGAGTCAAAATGCAGTTGTCCGGTAACATCCCGCGCTTTTCCAGTGAGCAAGCCTGGTTTCAGCGCAATAAAAGTGATGGTGTGATCGGCGTTGATCACCGCGCCTGGCGTAGCGCCAGTTTCAGCCAGCAGGCCGGAAGGGATATCAACCGCCACAATCGGCGCAGGATGGGAATTAGCGTGGTCGATTAACTGGCTAATGGATTCGCGGGGCGCTTGCCGCAAACCGGTACCGAGCAGCGCATCAACAATCAGATCTACCGATTCGGGCCAGACAATATTCGAAGCATGGATCTCGCCACCCGCGTTTAACCATGCTTCGCGTGCCAGCGCGGCCTCTTCCGGCAACGGTTTGTCGCTCTCCTGGGCCAACAACGTGACCTCAATGCCGACCGCTTTGGCCAGTCGCGCGACCACGTAGCCATCGCCGCCGTTATTACCATGACCGCACAGCACCAGCCAGTGGCGGGCGTCAGGATACGCCGAACGACACACCTGGAATGCGGCCTCGCCAGCGCGAAGCATCAGCTCATAGAGTGTGAGCCCCAGCACATCTGCCGCCTCGCGTTCTCCGCGGCGGATATCGTCGGCGTACCAGACGGTGTGTGGTATACTTACGGGGTTTTTCTTCATTGTATGGTCCGTCATGTCAGAGCCCCTCGATCTCAATCAGTTAGCGCAAAAAATTAAACAGTGGGGGCTGGAACTGGGCTTTCAGCAGGTAGGTATTACCGATACCGATCTCAGCGAGTCCGAGCCCAAACTGCAAGCATGGCTGGACAAACAATACCACGGCGAAATGGACTGGATGGCACGTCACGGTATGCTGCGCGCTCGCCCTCATGAGTTATTGCCCGGTACGCTGCGCGTGATCAGCGTGCGGATGAATTACCTTCCTGCTAACGCCGCATTTGCCAGCACGCTGAAAAACCCCAAACTCGGCTATGTTAGCCGTTATGCGCTGGGCCGTGACTATCACAAACTTCTGCGCAACCGACTCAAAAAGCTGGGCGAGATGATTCAGCAACATTGTGTTTCGCTGAATTTTAGACCGTTTGTCGATTCTGCGCCTATTCTCGAGCGCCCGTTAGCTGAAAAAGCTGGGCTCGGCTGGACAGGTAAGCACTCACTTATCCTCAATCGCGAGGCCGGTTCGTTCTTCTTTTTAGGCGAATTGCTGGTCGATATTCCGCTGCCCGTGGATCAACCAGTCGAGGAAGGATGCGGCAAATGCGTGGCCTGTATGACGATTTGCCCGACCGGTGCCATCGTCGAGCCATATACCGTCGATGCTCGCCGCTGTATCTCTTATCTCACCATCGAACTTGAAGGGGCGATCCCGGAAGAGTTGCGACCGTTAATGGGAAACCGTATTTACGGTTGCGATGACTGCCAGCTTATCTGCCCGTGGAATCGCTATTCACAACTCACCACAGAAGAGGATTTCAGCCCGCGTAAGCCGCTACACGCACCGGAACTCATTGAGTTATTCGCCTGGAGCGAAGAGAAGTTTTTAAAAGTCACGGAAGGATCGGCGATTCGTCGTATTGGTCACCTGCGTTGGCTGCGTAATATCGCCGTAGCATTAGGCAATGCCCCTTGGGATGAAACGATTTTGACAGCGCTGGAAAGTCGTAAAGGTGAGCACCCACTTCTCGATGAGCACATAGCGTGGGCGATTGCGCAGCAAATAGAGAGACGAAATGCGTGCATAGTCGAAGTGCAATTGCCGAAAAAACAGCGTCTGGTTCGGGTGATTGAAAAAGGGTTACCGCGTGACGCCTGATTCATCCACAGCTTGTGAATAAAAATAAAAACGCATTGCAATTCAAGACGAATAAAATCGTCAAGTGATCGACTCGACAAAACGGAATCTTAATTTTTAACTTATCTATCAATAGGTTAAAAAAATACTATTCACCGTGCGAAGTTTCTTTGAAATTAAGATTACAGCCTGAGGCTGTGGATAACTCTGTTTACAAGAGTTTGTCAGAGACAACAAAAACCAGCAATAACGCATCGCGTCGCTGTGGATATTTTATTGAGAGAAGAATTTGGAGCGGGAAACGAGACTCGAACTCGCGACCCCGACCTTGGCAAGGTCGTGCTCTACCAACTGAGCTATTCCCGCTTGGGTGGTCTGTGCCTTACAGCACTTTCAAATTTTGGAGCGGGAAACGAGACTCGAACTCGCGACCCCGACCTTGGCAAGGTCGTGCTCTACCAACTGAGCTATTCCCGCTTGGGTGGTCTGTGCTTTGCAGCACTTTTCAAATTTTGGAGCGGGAAACGAGACTCGAACTCGCGACCCCGACCTTGGCAAGGTCGTGCTCTACCAACTGAGCTATTCCCGCGTACTACTTAATTTTGCTTTCGTAATTTTCGCATTTCTGCGTCGTTACGGGAGGCGCATTATACGAGAAATCTTTCCCTCTGCAACCCCCCAAAAAAGTTTTTTTTGCGTTTTTATCTCAAGTGCTGAAATTATCAGCAAGACGTTCAATTTAGCGTCAAAATCACGCCGCCGCAAGTGGATTCCGGCGCTTACGTGACCAGGAAAAATTTTACAGCTTGATAAAATGCTCGCGGTAGTAAGCCAGCTCCGCCACCGATTCACGGATATCATCCATCGCCTGATGCGTCCCCTGCTTGGTAAAACCATCCAGAATTTCCGGCTTCCAGCGGCGCGCCAGCTCTTTCAGGGTGCTGACATCGAGATAACGGTAGTGGAAGTAGGCTTCCAGCTCCGGCATGTATTTAAACAGGAAACGACGGTCCTGACCGATGCTGTTACCGCAAATCGGCGATTTTCCCGCAGGCACCCACTGTTTTAAAAATTCGAGCGTTGCCAGTTCAGCTTCCCGATCGCCCATCGTGCTCGCTTTCACGCGCTCTACCAGCCCGCTGGCGGTATGGGTGCGCACGTTCCAGTCATCCATCAGCGCCAGCTGTTCATCAGACTGGTGTACTGCAATGGTCGGCCCTTCTGCCAGAATATTCAGGTTGGCATCGGTCACCAGCGTGGCAATCTCAATAATGCGATCGCGCTCGGGATCCAGACCGGTCATCTCAAGATCGATCCAAATCAGGTTGTTTTCATTGGCACTCATGCTATTTTCCACCCATTCACAGTGACTATATTGATCCACAATTGCGTGTATCATAGATGTTTTGCCCATCAGGGGCGACCAGGAGTCTGTACGATTGAGTAAAAATAAACTCTCCAAAGGCCAGCAGCGCCGCGTGAACGCCAATCACCAGCGTCGTCTTAAAACGTCTAAGGAGAAGCCCGACTACGACGACAATCTGTTTGGCGAGCCTGATGAAGGTATCGTCATCAGCCGCTTTGGTATGCACGCTGATGTGGAATCCGCCGATGGCGACGTTCACCGCTGCAATATTCGCCGTACCATCCGTTCGCTGGTAACCGGCGACCGCGTAGTCTGGCGTCCGGGTAAACCGGCGGCGGAAGGCGTAAATGTCAAAGGGATCGTGGAAGCGGTGCATGAGCGTACCTCGGTGTTGACGCGTCCGGATTTCTACGACGGCGTAAAACCTATTGCCGCCAACATCGACCAGATTGTCATTGTCTCCGCCATTTTGCCGGAGCTGTCGCTCAATATTATCGACCGTTACCTGGTGGCCTGCGAAACCTTGCAGATTGAGCCGATTATTGTGCTCAACAAGATAGACCTGCTGGACGACGAAGGCATGGCGTTCGTCAACGAGCAGATGGATATCTACCGCAATATCGGTTATCGCGTATTGATGGTTTCCAGCCATACTCAGGATGGGCTAAAACCGCTGGAAGAGGCGTTGACCGGGCGCATCAGCATTTTTGCCGGGCAGTCTGGCGTCGGCAAATCCAGCCTGCTGAATGCGTTGCTGGGGCTGCAAAAAGAGATCCTGACCAACGATATCTCTGACAACTCGGGGCTCGGTCAGCACACCACGACCGCCGCTCGGCTGTATCACTTCCCGCACGGCGGTGATGTGATTGACTCCCCAGGAGTGCGTGAGTTCGGCCTCTGGCACCTGGAGCCGGAACAAATCACTCAGGGCTTTGTCGAATTCCATGACTATTTAGGTCTGTGTAAATATCGCGATTGCAAACACGATACCGATCCGGGCTGCGCTATCCGGGAAGCGGTTGAGGAAGGGAAAATCGCGGAAACCCGTTTCGAAAACTATCACCGTATTCTGGAAAGCATGGCGCAGGTAAAAACGCGTAAAAACTTTTCTGATACGGATGACTGACAATTAAGCTAACCGTCGTTAGAATCGTCCCCTTTTTTTCAGGATCCGGCATGTAGGCCGGATCAGGAACGACAAAACAATGGCCTGGAGGCTACCTTGTTAAATTCATTTAAACTTTCGCTACAGTACATTCTGCCGAAACTATGGCTTACTCGCCTGGCGGGTTGGGGCGCAAGCAAGCGGGCAGGATGGCTGACAAAACTGGTTATCGATCTGTTCGTTAAATACTACAAGGTCGACATGAAAGAGGCGCAAAAGCCGGACACCGCCAGCTACCGCACCTTTAACGAATTCTTTGTCCGTCCGCTGCGTGACGAAGTACGCCCAATCGATACCGATCCGAATGTACTGGTCATGCCTGCCGATGGCGTTATCAGCCAGTTGGGTAAAATCGAAGAAGATAAAATCCTGCAAGCCAAAGGCCACAACTACAGCCTCGAAGCCCTGCTGGCAGGCAACTATCTGATGGCGGACCTGTTCCGCAACGGTACGTTTGTGACCACTTACCTCTCCCCGCGTGACTACCACCGCGTACACATGCCGTGCAACGGTATTCTGCGTGAGATGATCTACGTGCCGGGCGATCTCTTCTCCGTTAACTATCTCACGGCTCAGAACGTGCCGAATCTGTTTGCCCGTAACGAACGCGTGATTTGCCTTTTCGATACCGAATTTGGCCCAATGGCGCAGATTCTGGTCGGAGCGACGATTGTTGGCAGCATTGAGACGGTCTGGGCGGGCACCATTACGCCGCCGCGCGAAGGTATCATCAAGCGCTGGACCTGGCCTGCCGGGGAAAACGACGGTTCTGTGGCACTGCTGAAAGGCCAGGAAATGGGTCGCTTTAAACTCGGTTCCACCGTTATCAACCTGTTTGCACCGGGTAAAGTGAATCTGGTTGAGCAACTGGAAAGCCTGTCTGTCACGAAAATTGGCCAGCCGCTGGCAGTATCTACCGAAACCTTTGTTACGCCAGACGCTGAACCTGCCCCGCTTCCTGCTGAAGAGATCGAAGCAGAACACGACGCCAGCCCATTGGTTGACGACAAAAAAGACCAGGTCTAATCCATCAAAGGAAACGCTGACGTGCGCCTGATTATCACTTTTCTGATGGCCTGGTGCCTCAGTTGGGGGGCGTACGCCGCGACGGCCCCCGATAGCAAACAAATCACTCAGGAACTGGAGCAGGCAAAAGCGGCGAAACCCGCACAGCCGGAAGTCGTAGAGGCGCTCCAGTCTGCCTTAAATGCGCTTGAGGAACGAAAAGGTTCCCTTGAGCGCATCAAACAATATCAGCAAGTTATCGATAATTATCCGAAACTCTCCGCTACTCTGCGCGCACAATTAAACAACATGCGTGACGAGCCGCGCAGCGTGTCGCCGGGAATGTCTACCGACGCGCTGAATCAGGAAATTCTCCAGGTCAGCAGCCAGTTGCTGGATAAAAGCCGTCAGGCCCAGCAAGAGCAGGAGCGCGCCCGCGAGATTGCCGATTCGCTGAATCAACTGCCGCAACAGCAAACCGACGCCCGCCGTCAGTTAAATGAGATCGAGCGCCGCCTGGGAACGCTTACCGGCAATACTCCGCTCAATCAGGCACAAAATTTCGCGTTGCAGTCTGACTCTGCACGTCTTAAGGCGCTCGTTGATGAACTGGAGCTGGCGCAGCTGTCTGCCAATAACCGCCAGGAATTAGCGCGCTTACGCTCAGAGCTGGCGGAAAAAGAGAGCCAGCAACTGGATGCGTATTTGCAGGCCTTGCGTAATCAATTAAACAGCCAACGTCAGCTTGAGGCGGAGCGGGCGCTGGAAAGTACCGAATTGCTGGCAGAAAACAGCGCCGATTTGCCGAAAGATATCGTCGCGCAATTCAAAATTAACCGCGAACTATCGGCGGCTTTGAATCAACAGGCGCAGCGGATGGATCTCGTTGCCTCGCAACAGCGTCAGGCTGCCAGCCAGACGTTACAGGTCCGGCAGGCGTTGAATACGCTGCGTGAACAGTCGCAATGGCTGGGATCGTCCAATCTGCTCGGCGAAGCGCTGCGGGCGCAGGTGGCACGGCTGCCGGAAATGCCGAAACCACAACAGCTTGATACCGAAATGGCGCAGTTGCGTGTGCAACGGTTACGTTATGAGGATCTGCTTAATAAACAGCCGCTGCTACGGCAAATTCATCAGGCCGACGGTCAGCCGCTGACTGCCGAGCAAAACCGTATTCTGGAAGCACAACTGCGCACTCAGCGTGAGTTGCTGAACTCATTGTTGCAGGGTGGCGACACGCTACTATTGGAACTGACCAAGCTGAAAGTCTCCAACGGGCAACTGGAGGATGCGCTGAAAGAGGTGAACGAAGCAACGCACCGCTATCTGTTCTGGACCTCTGACGTGCGCCCGATGACCATCGCCTGGCCGCTGGAAATCGCCCAGGATCTGCGTCGTCTCATTTCGCTGGACACCTTCAGTCAGTTGGGCAAAGCCAGTGTGATGATGCTGACCAGCAAAGAGACAATTTTGCCGCTGTTTGGCGCGTTGATTCTGGTCGGTTGCAGTATTTACTCGCGCCGCTATTTCACCCGTTTTCTTGAACGTTCGGCGGCGAAAGTTGGCAAAGTGACTCAGGATCACTTCTGGCTGACGTTGCGCACTCTTTTCTGGTCGATTCTCGTCGCGTCACCGTTACCGGTGCTGTGGATGACGCTGGGTTACGGCTTGCGCGAGGCGTGGCCTTATCCGCTGGCGGTCGCGATTGGCGATGGTGTAACGGCCACCGTGCCGCTGCTGTGGGTAGTGATGATTTGCGCCACCTTTGCCCGCCCGAACGGCTTGTTTATCGCTCATTTTGGCTGGCCGCGCGAACGTGTTTCCCGTGGGATGCGCTACTACCTGATGAGCATCGGGCTTATTGTGCCGCTGATTATGGCGCTGATGATGTTCGATAACCTCGACGACCGTGAATTCTCCGGTTCGCTGGGACGGCTTTGCTTTATCCTCATTTGCGGTGCGCTGGCGGTGGTCACCCTCAGCCTGAAAAAGGCCGGGATCCCACTGTATCTCAACAAAGAGGGCAGCGGCGACAACATTACCAACCATATGCTGTGGAACATGATGATTGGCGCGCCGTTGGTTGCCATTCTGGCGTCGGCTGTGGGTTATCTGGCAACGGCACAGGCGCTGTTAGCGAGGCTTGAAACCTCGGTTGCCATCTGGTTCCTGCTACTGGTGGTTTATCACGTTATCCGCCGCTGGATGCTGATCCAGCGTCGCAGGCTGGCGTTTGACCGGGCGAAGCATCGCCGGGCAGAGATGTTAGCGCAACGCGCGCGTGGCGAAGAGGAAGCGCATCATCACAGTAGCCCGGAAGGGGCAATTGAAGTCGATGAAAGCGAAGTCGATCTCGATGCCATCAGTGCGCAATCCTTGCGGCTGGTGCGCTCAATTTTGATGTTGATCGCCCTGCTTTCGGTCATTGTGCTGTGGTCAGAAATCCATTCCGCTTTCGGCTTCCTCGAAAATATTTCTCTGTGGGATGTCACTTCCACTGTACAGGGCGTAGAAAGCCTGGAGCCGATTACCCTCGGTGCAGTGCTAATTGCCATTCTGGTATTTATCATCACCACGCAGCTGGTGCGCAACCTACCCGCGCTGCTGGAACTGGCGATTTTGCAGCACCTGGATTTAACGCCGGGTACGGGTTACGCCATCACCACCATCACCAAATATCTGCTGATGCTGATTGGCGGGCTGGTCGGCTTCTCAATGATTGGTATTGAGTGGTCGAAATTGCAGTGGCTGGTTGCCGCGCTCGGTGTTGGTCTCGGTTTTGGTTTGCAGGAAATTTTCGCCAACTTTATCTCTGGTCTGATTATCCTGTTCGAAAAACCGATTCGCATTGGCGATACGGTGACAATTCGCGATCTCACCGGTAGCGTGACGAAAATTAACACCCGCGCCACCACCATCAGCGACTGGGACCGTAAAGAGATAATCGTGCCGAACAAGGCGTTTATTACCGAGCAGTTTATCAACTGGTCGCTCTCTGACTCGGTCACGCGCGTGGTGTTGACGATACCGGCCCCTGCCGATGCCAATAGCGAAGAAGTGACGGAAATCCTGCTCACCGCAGCGCGTCGCTGCTCGCTGGTGATCGACAACCCGGCACCGGAAGTCTTCCTGGTGGATCTGCAACAGGGGATTCAGATTTTCGAGCTGCGTATTTACGCCGCTGAGATGGGTCACCGTATGCCGCTACGCCATGAGATCCACCAGCTGATTCTGGCTGGCTTCCATGCCCACGGTATCGATATGCCATTCCCGCCCTTCCAGATGCGTCTGGAAAGCCTCAACGGTAAACAAACGGGGAGAACGCTGACGTCTGCGGGCAAAGGTCGTCAGGCGGGAAGTTTGTAAGTTTGTGTGCCGGATGAACCAATCCGGCTCACAAACAAAACTGATAGCGCAGAAAAAACTGCCACAGCCAGTAGCCGAAAATAGCCAGCGCGGTGGCGTACATAAACCAGCCGCGTTTTTTTCGCCACAAAGCGAACCAGAGAAAAGGGAAAAAGAGCGGTAACGTCATTATCACACCAACATCACGGGTATCGTCTTCTTCGAGATACATCAACACATCGCAGACGTTGTTAATCCCGCGTCCATCAATCATCCACTCTTTGTCCAGCGCGGAAGTGATGGTTATCCAGAGGAACGCCACAATAAACCAGATGCAGCATAAGACAAACATGCGCGCACTCATAAGGTAACCGGTCGCTTAATTTCGCTATAGCGCATACGAAACAAATCGCCGTATCCCACTAATTCCCCGCGAAAAACCAGACATCGGATAAGATAAGCGCAATAAATATCCGGCAGGTTTCCCCACCGTTTACCATCGCGATCTTTGAGGGTGTTAATGGTGCTACCCACCACCATCGCCACTTTACGGGTGTGGCAGGCATCGACAAAAGAGAGAATCGTCTGCTCTATTTCCGCTACATCCCCGGCAGAAAATTGCAGCGCCCTGATTTCATCTTCGGTTATTGCCGGGTCCCGGCTGGTGTCATCCATAACATTTCCTGTCTTTACGCCCTATCGTCAGGTAGACGATAGGGCATCGGGTTATTCCACCGCCCACTGCGGATTTTTTGCCACTCTGCTGCAATAGTTCTGGTAAATCGCCATCGCTAACAGCGAGAAGAAGACAGGGCCGCCAATCATCCACAATGTGCTGTCCCAGTCTCCAGCTTCAACCACAGGTTGAATGATGGTGAAGACGTTCGCAAATGTCACCACCAGTACGACAACCACCGTCGCGATCATTGCCGACATACGCGTTTTGAAAATCACAAATGGTCTGTCGAGATCCTGACGTGCTTTAAAGAATGGGAAAGCCAGCGCGAGGAACAGGTAAGGAAGCGTCATAGACACGTTCGCCATCAGCGTCAGCTTGTTAAAGAACGCCGATGCGGTACCGCCACCAAACGAAACCAGCAGAATGAAGATAGTAACCAACCCGCACTGCATCCACATGGCGATAGACGGCATCCCCATCGCATTCAGGCGCGTCATCGGTTCCGGCCACAATGCTTTCGGCGTCCCCTGGATGATGGCTTTCAACGGTGAATAGCAAAGCGTAAAGAACGCACCGGTATAGGCGAGGAACATCGAAAGTCCAGTAATACGCGCAAACCATACGCCCAGCGACAATGACGCTTCAGGTGACAAATGCAGTGCATTACCCAGCGTCATCCCAAGGCTCTTCATCAGCACATAGGTAATATTGCCGAGGTTAACGGAACCATTACTTAATACCTGCTGCCAGTTTGTGCTGACGCCCCATAAAAATATTGCCAGCGAATAACCGATTGAAATAACAATAGCGGCAAAAACAATACCTTTGGCAAAGTTCTTTTCTGGATTTTCCGTTTTATCGACCAGACCACCAACCGCTTCAATTCCGCCATAGGCAAAAATGGCAAATACCACAAACGATAGCATTGCCAGACCGGACTGATAACCCGGGTTCGGTGATGCAAGGAAATTAATATCCTGCGCGAAATGCCCACCATTTAATAACAAAATAGTAATGCTTACTAACAGCAATACTAAATTCAGACACATTACTGCAATACCGCCCACCGCAGTAATGCGGGCAATTTTATTAATCCCCTTAGAAGCAACGACGGTGACCAGAATCATCCATGCCACTGCCAGCAGACCAACCACCTGCGTAGGCTCCAGTCCGGCAATACGCCAGTGCTGGGTCATGTCGCTACCATAGAGGAATGTTGAGAACGGTACCCAAACTTTCGCGGAGGTACTCACCATCCAGATGATATAAGAGGAAAACCACATAAACGTACCAATGAAGGCAAAACGTGGTCCGACACTATTATTCATCCAGGAATAGATACCACCTTCTTCTTTGCGATAAGCAGCTCCCATTTCAGCCATCATTAAGGCGAATGGAATAAAGAATAACAATGCAGATAATATATAAAAGGGAATCGCACTATAACCCATTAAGTAATAAGCCGATGGGCTATTGGCAAAACCAAATACGGAAGTAAAGATCATCAATATGAGTCCTATCAGACTCATTTTTTTTATCGTGTGAGGCATGAAACCATCCTTCATTTCAGCGCGTGTATAACACGTGCCCACTGAACTGCACTGCGCAACATTGAGCAGGCAGCGTAAAAACCAATACAGAATTGATACCTGGATGATATCAAATATCCAGTCTTAAATTGTGGCCTTTAGCGGAAAAATGAAAACATATGCTACAGAATGGCGCTTATTACGCCATTCTTCGCTGTTAATTCAGTAATTTTTCAGAATTATGCCCGGTCAACGCTAAAGGCGATGACTTCAGCCAGTGTCTCCGCGCCCAGCGCCAACATCACCAGACGATCAACACCTAATGCCACGCCGGAACAGTCAGGCATACCGACTTTCAAGGCGTCAATCAGATTCTGGTCAATGGGGTGCTGCGGCAAACCGCGCGCCGCGCGCTTACGGTTATCTTGTTCAAAGCGTTGTTGCTGCTCACGGGCATCCGTCAATTCATGGAAACCATTCGCCAGCTCAATACCTTTATAATAAACCTCAAAGCGTTCAGCGACCCGATGATCTTCGGTACTGATTTGCGCCAGTGATGCCTGGCTGGCTGGAAAGTGGTACACAAAGGTCGGTTTTTCTTTACCAATATTTGGCTCTACGCCAAAGGTAAACAGCAATTGTAGCAACGTGTCGCGGTCTTCTTCGGTATCAGCAACATTGCTCAAATCCAGTTTCGCTGCCACTTCCCGCAGTTGCGTTTTGTCGGCAGAGAGTGGGTCAATTTCCAGATAACGCAAGAAAGCTTGTTGATAAGAAAGGCTTTCTGCTGCAGGGCAGTCCAGCACCTGTTGTAAGAGATCGTCCACCTCGTTCATCAACCGGTACATATCATAGTGCGGTCGATACCACTCCAGCATAGTGAACTCAGGGTTGTGATAACGCCCCATCTCTTCATTACGGAAACTGCGGCACAGCTGGAATACCGGCCCACAACCGGCAACCAGCAGGCGTTTCATATGGTATTCCGGGCTGGTCATTAACCAGAGATTCATCCCCTGCGAATGCCCGGGGCCAACGAAACGTGTCTCAAACGGGACCAAATGAATATCGGTTACCGTCGCCTGGCTCATACAAGGCGTCTCCACCTCCAGCACTCCACGATCGGCAAAGAAACGACGGATCTCCGCCATAATCGCCGCGCGTTTTAATAAGTTAGGAATGGATGCGCTCGGCTGCCAGGATGCCGTTTCGCTCATAGTTAAATCTCCAGTTTTTGACAAGGGCACGAAGTCTACTCGCAACGCGACGGCGAGACAAATTTTACGCAGGAATCAAACAACGGTGGGCAGTGACTAAAAAAAGCACGATCTGATGGTTTAGTAATTAAATTAATCATCTTCAGTGATAATTTAGCCCTCTTGCGCACTAAAAAAATCGATCTCGTCAAATTTCAGACTTATCCATCAGACTATACTGTTGTACCTATAAAGGAGCAGTGGAATAGCGTTCGCAGACCGTAACTTTCAGGCACTTACCCTGAAGTACGGGGCTGTGGGATAAAAACAATCTGGAGGAATGTCGTGCAAACCTTTCAAGCCGATCTTGCCATTGTAGGCGCCGGTGGCGCGGGATTACGTGCTGCAATTGCTGCCGCGCAGGCAAATCCAAATGCAAAAATCGCACTAATCTCAAAAGTATACCCGATGCGTAGCCATACCGTTGCTGCAGAAGGGGGCTCCGCCGCTGTCGCGCAGGATCATGACAGCTTCGAATATCACTTTCACGATACAGTAGCGGGTGGCGACTGGTTGTGTGAGCAGGATGTCGTGGATTATTTCGTCCACCACTGCCCAACCGAAATGACCCAACTGGAACTGTGGGGGTGCCCATGGAGCCGTCGCCCGGATGGTAGCGTCAACGTACGTCGCTTCGGCGGCATGAAAATCGAGCGTACCTGGTTCGCCGCCGATAAGACCGGCTTCCATATGCTGCACACGCTGTTCCAGACCTCTCTGCAATTCCCGCAGATCCAGCGTTTTGACGAACATTTCGTGCTGGATATTCTGGTTGATGATGGTCATGTTCGCGGCCTGGTAGCAATGAACATGATGGAAGGCACGCTGGTGCAGATCCGTGCTAACGCGGTCGTTATGGCTACCGGCGGTGCGGGTCGCGTTTATCGTTACAACACCAACGGCGGCATCGTTACCGGTGACGGTATGGGTATGGCGCTAAGCCACGGCGTTCCGCTGCGTGACATGGAATTCGTTCAGTATCACCCAACCGGTCTGCCAGGTTCCGGTATCCTGATGACCGAAGGCTGCCGTGGTGAAGGCGGTATTCTGGTCAACAAAAATGGCTACCGTTATCTGCAAGATTACGGCATGGGCCCGGAAACTCCGCTGGGCGAGCCGAAAAACAAATATATGGAACTGGGTCCACGCGACAAAGTTTCTCAGGCCTTTTGGCACGAATGGCGTAAAGGCAACACCATCTCCACGCCGCGTGGTGATGTGGTTTATCTCGACCTGCGTCACCTCGGCGAGAAAAAACTGCATGAACGTCTGCCGTTCATCTGCGAACTGGCGAAAGCGTACGTTGGCGTCGATCCGGTTAAAGAACCGATTCCGGTACGTCCGACCGCACACTACACCATGGGCGGTATCGAAACCGATCAGAACTGTGAAACCCGCATTAAAGGTCTGTTCGCCGTGGGTGAATGTTCCTCTGTTGGTCTGCACGGTGCAAACCGTCTGGGCTCCAACTCCCTGGCGGAACTGGTGGTCTTCGGCCGTCTGGCCGGTGAACAAGCGACAGAGCGTGCAGCAACTGCCGGTAATGGCAACGAAGCGGCAATTGAAGCGCAGGCAGCTGGCGTTGAACAACGTCTGAAAGATCTGGTTAACCAGGATGGCGGCGAAAACTGGGCGAAGATCCGCGACGAAATGGGCCTGGCAATGGAAGAAGGTTGCGGTATCTACCGTACGCCGGAACTGATGCAGAAAACCATCGACAAGCTGGCAGAGCTGCAGGAACGCTTCAAGCGCGTGCGCATCACCGACACTTCCAGCGTGTTCAACACCGACCTGCTCTACACCATTGAACTGGGCCACGGTCTGAACGTTGCTGAATGTATGGCGCACTCCGCAATGGCACGTAAAGAGTCCCGCGGCGCACACCAGCGTCTGGACGAAGGTTGCACCGAGCGTGACGACGTCAACTTCCTCAAACACACCCTCGCCTTCCGCGATGCTGATGGCACGACTCGCCTGGAGTACAGCGACGTGAAGATTACTACGCTGCCGCCAGCTAAACGCGTTTACGGTGGCGAAGCGGATGCAGCCGATAAGGCGGAAGCAGCCAATAAGAAGGAGAAGGCGAATGGCTGAGATGAAAAACCTGAAAATTGAGGTGGTGCGCTATAACCCGGAAGTCGATACCGCACCGCATAGCGCATTCTATGAAGTGCCTTATGACGCAACTACCTCATTACTGGATGCGCTGGGCTACATCAAAGACAACCTGGCACCGGACCTGAGCTACCGCTGGTCCTGCCGTATGGCGATTTGTGGTTCCTGCGGCATGATGGTTAACAACGTGCCAAAACTGGCATGTAAAACCTTCCTGCGTGATTACACCGACGGTATGAAGGTTGAAGCGTTAGCTAACTTCCCGATTGAACGCGATCTGGTGGTCGATATGACCCACTTCATCGAAAGTCTGGAAGCGATCAAACCGTACATCATCGGCAACTCCCGCACCGCGGATCAGGGTACTAACATCCAGACCCCGGCGCAGATGGCGAAGTATCACCAGTTCTCCGGTTGCATCAACTGTGGTCTGTGCTACGCCGCGTGCCCGCAGTTTGGCCTGAACCCAGAGTTCATCGGTCCGGCTGCCATTACGCTGGCGCATCGTTATAACGAAGATAGCCGCGACCACGGTAAGAAGGAGCGTATGGCGCAGTTGAACAGCCAGAACGGCGTATGGAGCTGTACTTTCGTGGGCTATTGCTCCGAAGTCTGCCCGAAACACGTCGATCCGGCTGCGGCCATTCAGCAGGGCAAAGTAGAAAGTTCGAAAGACTTTCTTATCGCGACCCTGAAACCACGCTAAGGAGTGCAACATGACGACTAAACGTAAACCGTATGTACGGCCAATGACGTCCACCTGGTGGAAAAAATTGCCGTTTTATCGCTTTTACATGCTGCGCGAAGGCACGGCGGTTCCGGCTGTGTGGTTCAGCATTGAACTGATTTTCGGGCTGTTTGCCCTGAAAAATGGCCCGGAAGCCTGGGCGGGATTCGTCGACTTTTTACAAAACCCGGTTATTGTGATCATTAACCTGATCACTCTGGCGGCAGCTCTGCTGCACACCAAAACCTGGTTTGAACTGGCACCGAAAGCGGCCAATATCATTGTAAAAGACGAAAAAATGGGTCCAGAGCCAATTATCAAAAGTCTCTGGGCGGTAACTGTGGTTGCCACCATCGTAATCCTGTTTGTTGCCCTGTACTGGTAAGGAGCCTGAGATGATCAATCCAAATCCAAAGCGTTCTGACGAACCGGTATTCTGGGGCCTCTTCGGGGCCGGTGGTATGTGGAGCGCAATTATTGCGCCGGTGATGATCCTGCTGGTGGGTATTCTGCTGCCGCTGGGGCTGTTTCCGGGTGATGCACTGAGCTACGAGCGCGTTCTGGCGTTCGCGCAGAGCTTCATTGGTCGCGTATTCCTGTTCCTGATGATCGTTCTGCCGCTGTGGTGTGGTTTACACCGTATGCACCACGCGATGCACGATCTGAAAATCCACGTACCTGCGGGCAAATGGGTTTTCTACGGTCTGGCTGCTATCCTGACAGTTGTCACGCTGATTGGTGTCGTTACAATCTAACGCATCGCCAATGTAAATCCGGCCCGCCTATGGCGGGCCGTTTTGTATGGAAACCAGACCCTATGTTCAAAACGACGCTCTGCGCCTTATTAATTACCGCCTCTTGCTCCACATTTGCTGCCCCCCAAAAAATCAACGATATTGTGCATCGCACAATTACCCCGCTTATAGAGCAACAAAAGATCCCCGGTATGGCGGTGGCGGTAATTTATCAGGGTAAACCTTATTACTTTACCTGGGGCTATGCGGACATCGCCAAAAAGCAGCCCGTCACACAGCAAACGTTGTTTGAGTTAGGTTCGGTCAGCAAAACATTTACGGGCGTGCTTGGTGGCGACGCTATTGCTCGAGGGGAAATCAAGTTAAGCGATCCCGCAACAAAATACTGGCCTGAACTTACCGCTAAACAGTGGAACGGGATCACACTATTACATCTCGCAACCTACACCGCTGGCGGCCTGCCATTGCAGGTGCCGGATGAGGTGAAATCCTCAAGCGACTTGCTGCGCTTCTATCAAAACTGGCAGCCTGCATGGGCTCCAGGAACACAACGTCTGTATGCCAACTCCAGTATCGGTTTGTTCGGCGCACTGGCTGTGAAGCCGTCTGGTTTGAGTTTTGAGCAGGCGATGCAAACACGTGTCTTCCAGCCACTCAAACTCAACCATACGTGGATTAATGTACCGCCCGCAGAAGAAAAGAATTACGCCTGGGGATATCGCGAAGGCAAGGCAGTTCATGTTTCGCCAGGGGCGTTAGATGCTGAAACTTATGGTGTGAAGTCGACCATTGAAGATATGGCCTGCTGGGTACGAAGCAATATGAATCCCCGTGATATCAACGACAAAACACTTCAGCAAGGGATACAACTGGCACAATCTCGCTACTGGCAAACCGGCGATATGTATCAGGGCCTGGGCTGGGAAATGCTGGACTGGCCGGTAAATCCTGACAGCATCATTAACGGCAGTGGCAATAAAATTGCACTGGCAGCACGCCCCGTAAAAGCGATTACGCCCCCAACTCCTGCAGTACGCGCATCATGGGTACATAAAACAGGGGCAACCGGCGGATTTGGTAGCTATGTCGCGTTTATTCCAGAAAAAGAGCTGGGTATAGTGATGCTGGCTAACAAAAACTATCCCAATCCAGCGAGAGTCACCGCCGCCTGGCAGATTCTCAACGCTCTACAGTAAAATTTCATCGGGTCCGAATTTTCGGACCTTTTCTGCGCTTTTCCTTGCTGTCATCTACACTTAGAAAAAAACCAGTAAGGAAACATTTATGCGCCTGCTCCCTCTCGTTGCCGCAGCGACAGCTGCATTTCTGGTCGTTGCCTGCAGTTCTCCTACGCCGCCGCGTGGCGTGACAGTAGTGAATAATTTCGACGCTAAACGCTATCTCGGTACCTGGTATGAGATTGCCCGTTTTGATCACCGTTTTGAACGTGGACTGGAAAAAGTCACCGCAACATACAGTCTGCGTGATGACGGCGGCCTGAATGTCATCAATAAAGGCTATAACCCTGACAGAGAAATGTGGCAGCAGAGTGAAGGGAAAGCGTACTTTACCGGCGCACCAACACGCGCTGCGCTGAAAGTGTCATTCTTTGGTCCTTTCTATGGCGGTTATAACGTCATTGCACTTGATCGGGAATACCGCCATGCGCTGGTTTGCGGCCCGGACCGCGACTACCTGTGGATACTCTCCCGCACGCCAACCATTTCTGACGAAGTGAAACAGGAGATGCTGGCAGTCGCGACCCGGGAAGGGTTTGATGTCAGTAAGTTTATTTGGGTACAGCAGCCCGGTAGTTAGTGAGTGCTGAGTTTCAGACCAATAATCCCCAATACGATTAACGCCAGACTCGCCAGGCGCATCGGGTTAGCGGACTCACCGAGCAGTACAATGCCGGTGATAGCCGCGCCGACTGCGCCAATACCCGTCCACACGGCATAAGCCGTCCCTACTGGTAACGATTTCATCGCCCAGGCAAGTAGCGCCATACTGACAATCATCGCCGTCACGGTAATAACACTCGGCGTCAAACGACTAAAGCCGTGGGTATATTTCAGGCCAACGGCCCATACCACTTCCAGCAGACCAGCAATAACTAAGATAATCCAGGACATATCAGGCTCCGGAGAATTGGGGCCGTCCCCGGTGAAAAGACGCGTTTGCAGGTCGTCCTGCAAAGCTGATGGTTGAACGGATATTTTGCCAGGTGGCAGGGGAATTTCAACTATTACCTTAGTGACTATCGCAGAAAAAACAAACGGCACGACACAGCTGTCGTACCGTTATTGCTTATTGCTATTGCTGCGCTTTCGTTGCTGCGCCAGAAATCGCGTTACCGCCATCAGAAATGTCTTCACCAACGCCACGCGTGGTGTTGCAGGCAGTTAATACTGTTGAAAGCACCAGAACAGAAAAGATCGCTGCAATTGTCTTCTTCACCATAACGTCTTCCTTTTAGGTAATGTTATTTATGTTTGCCTATAGCAAATTAATAATAGACAACATCGCCAAAAATGACGGAAATCTGATGATTTTTCGGAAGAGAAGAAAAATTAGCTGGCAGCGCGAGAGATGGAGTTGCCGAGATGTTTGATGTCTTCGCCGAAACCGCGAGCGGTGTTACAGCCCGTGAGCAGCGTGCTGGCAAGCAAAACAAGAACGATAAGGCGTTTCATCATCTCTGACCTGAATAAGTGATGGTGCAGCCTGCAGGCCGCACCACAACCGCATTACTTCACGCGAGAGACGTATTCACCAGAGCGGGTATCCACTTTGATGACTTCGCCGATTTGTACGAACAGCGGAACCTTAACCACAGCGCCAGTAGACAGGGTAGCCGGTTTGCCGCCAGTACCTGCGGTATCACCTTTCAGGCCCGGATCGGTATCAACGATTTCCAGTTCAACGAAGTTCGGCGGAGTAACGGAGATCGGCTGACCATTCCACAGAGTTACGATACACTCTGCCTGATCCAGCAGCCATTTAGCGTTATCGCCAATTGCTTTTGCATCAGCAGACAGCTGCTCGAAAGTTTCGTTGTTCATGAAGTGCCAGAACTCACCGTCGTTGTACAGGTAAGTCAGGTTCATATCGACAACATCAGCGCCTTCAGCGGAATCAGTAGATTTGAAGGTTTTTTCTACGCGAGTACCGGTCAGCAGACGACGCAGTTTAACGCGAGCAAATGCCTGGCCTTTACCCGGTTTTACGAATTCACTCGCTTCAACCGCGTAAGGTTCGCCGTCTAACATGATTTTAAGACCAGCACGAAAATCGTTGCTATAGTACGTTGCCATAAGGCCCTCTGAAATTTGTTAATTGGTAGCTAAGCCACAAAATGGCGCATATTGTAACCCTAAATACCCCATCCAGAGAAGATTGGTTAACGCAACTTGCCGATGTTGTGACCGATCCTGATGAACTTCTGCGTCTTTTGAATATAGACGCGGACGAAAAACTGTTGGCCGGACGCAGCGCCAAAAAGCTGTTTGCCCTGCGTGTGCCCCGCTCATTTATCGATCGCATGGAGAAAGGCAATCCGGACGATCCTCTTTTGCGTCAGGTACTTACCTCGCAAGATGAGTTTGTCGTCGCGTCCGGATTCTCCACCGACCCACTGGAAGAACAGCACAGCGTAGTGCCTGGTTTGTTGCATAAATACCACAACCGGGCGCTTTTGCTGGTCAAAGGCGGCTGCGCGGTAAATTGCCGCTATTGCTTCCGTCGCCACTTCCCCTATGCCGAAAATCAGGGCAACAAGCGTAACTGGCAGACTGCACTTGAGTATGTTGCTGCGCATCCGGAACTGGACGAGATGATTTTCTCTGGCGGCGATCCGCTGATGGCGAAAGATCACGAGCTGGACTGGTTGCTCACACAACTGGAAGCCATCCCGCATATCAAACGTCTGCGGATTCACAGCCGTCTGCCGATTGTGATCCCGGCACGCATCACAGATGCGCTGGTTGAACGCTTTTCACATTCTACGCTGCAAATCTTGCTGGTGAATCACATCAACCATGCCAATGAGATAGATGAAACATTCCGTCAGGCGATGGCTAAGTTGCGCCGGGTAGGCGTTACTTTGCTGAACCAGAGCGTTCTGTTACGTGATGTGAACGATAACGCACAAACGCTGGCAAACCTGAGTAATGCGTTGTTCGATGCCGGCGTGATGCCGTATTACCTGCATGTGCTCGATAAAGTACAGGGCGCGGCGCATTTTATGGTGAGTGATGACGAAGCACGGCAGATTATGCGTGAGTTGCTGACATTGGTGTCGGGATATCTGGTGCCGAAACTGGCGCGAGAAATCGGCGGCGAACCCAGCAAAACGCCGCTGGATCTCCAGCTACGCCAGCAGTAACTGATTAAACAGGGAAGTTAAACATTAAAATTGCCTGATGCGCTACGCTTATCAGGCCTACATCGTGCATTGAAATTGAATGGATTTGCATGAACTGTAGGCCGGATAAGGCGTTTACGCCGCATCCGGCAAGAGCAACAAACGCAAGTACAGCAACCTGTCATTAAACTGAGAAATTTAATCTTTGCCCGTTGCATAACCTTTAATTATTCATATGCATTGCTGTTGTTACTTTTTATATAGCTAACACCAATAATTAACCTTTCTTTTCTGTTTATATAGAGTGAGCACGGCTATTTATGTTATTTTAACAACTATTACTACCAAGCCCATTTATCTGGCTTATAAATTAAAATTAATTATTTAATTGAGAAATAGTTAGGGAGAACCTACATGGCCATAAGCATCAAGGGTGTTAATACCGGTGTTATTCGCAAGAGTAATAATTTCATTGCACTGGCGCTGAAAATTAAAGAACCTCGCAATAAAGAATCGTTGTTCTTTATGTCTGTCATGGAACTGCGCGACCTGCTGATTGCGCTGGAAAGTCGTCTGCATCAAAAGCATAAACTGGATGCTGCTGCACGCCTTCAGTATGAGCAAGCTCGCGATAAAGTCATTAAGAAAATGGCAGAAAACATCCCAGAAATTCTGGTTGATGAGCTTAAAAATGCCGATATTAATCGTCGGGTTAACACGCTGGAACTTACCGATAATCAAGGCGAAAATCTTACCTTCGTATTAACGCTACATGACGGTAGCAAATGTGAGTTAGTCGTCAATGAGTTGCAGATTGAAATGCTGGCGCGAGCAATCATTCATGCAATTAATAATGCGGAAATGCGTGAACTGGCATTACGTATTACCTCACTGTTAGATTTCCTGCCGTTATATGACGTTGACTGCCAAGAAAATGGCAATCTGGAATATGACACCTATTCCCAACCGGAATGGAAACATAACCTGTTCGACCATTATCTGGCGGTGCTTTACCGCTTTAAAGATGAAAGTGGCAAAGAACAATTTAGCGGCGCAGTGGTGAAAACGCGTGAAGCAACGCCGGGTAAAGAAATAGAGGCGATCACTCGCCGAATGCTTGATTTCAGCCCACGACTGAAAAAACTCGCGGGTGTGCCATGTCAGGTCTATGTTCGCACCGTAGCGGCGAATAACGCCCAACCGCTAACCCAGGATCAATGCTTACGCGCGCTGCATCACTTACGTGTTCAATCCACCAGCAAAACTGCACCACAGGCGAAATAATCTCATCTTTGCTAATGCGAGGCTGGAGCCATCCAGCCTGAAATGACTGATAACGTGATCGTTGGTCATGCCGGATGCGGCGTAAACGCCTTATCCGGCCTACAAATTCTCAAGCATTCAATCAGTTGCAATGCCTGCTGTAGGCCTGATAAGCGAAGCGCATCAGGCAATAATACGTTTGTCACCCAGCCTCTGGATCACATCAGTTCGGGCACTTATAAACCTGACCGATAATCTGGCTATCCGTCGGGACAAAACTGGACAACATTCCCTGCGACGGGCTGCTGATGCCATAAATCACGTTACCGCCCATTGCAGCCGCCTGGTTGCGCAGATCGTTTGCTGCGCCGCGCATAGAACCGCCCTCTTCTCCGTGTTGCCCGGAAAGCCAGTTGCTTTGCTTACCTGTCGCAGTACCAATCAGCTGGCACTCTGCGCCTGGCTGCTCGTCCACAATGCGTACACTCTGACCGGCAGCACTCAATTCGTTGCTGGAGCTACAACCCGCCATCAGTAGCGCGGCACCGACAATCCCTGCTAAGTATTTTACGTGCATGTTATTCCCCATAATCAATGAGCTGGACGCCACTCGCGTCGTCCGTGTCTGAATCTTATACTAGAAAGATGACCAAAAGAAAAACCCCCAGACATTTCTGCCCGGGGGTTTGTTTATTTCTGCGAGGTGCAGGGCAATTACATCATGCCGCCCATGCCACCCATGCCGCCCATACCGCCAGCAGCGCCTAAGTCAGCTGCATCATTTTTCGGCAGGTCGGTAACCATGCACTCGGTGGTGATCATCAGGCCAGCCACAGAAGCCGCGTACTGCAGAGCAGAACGGGTTACTTTGGTTGGGTCCAGGATACCCATGTCGATCATGTTGCCGTATTCTTCGGTTGCTGCGTTGTAACCGTAGTTGCCGTCGCCGCCTTTAACGGTGTTAGCAACAACAGACGGTTCTTCGCCGCAGTTCAGGACGATCTGACGCAGCGGAGCTTCCATTGCACGCAGTGCAACTTTGATACCCACGTTCTGGTCTTCGTTCTGACCACGCAGGTCAGCCAGTTTAGACGCTACGCGGATCAGCGCAACACCACCACCAGCAACCACGCCTTCTTCTACCGCAGCACGGGTCGCGTGCAGGGCGTCTTCAACGCGTGCTTTTTTCTCTTTCATTTCAACTTCGGTAGCAGCACCTACTTTGATAACTGCAACGCCGCCTGCCAGTTTCGCTACGCGTTCCTGCAGTTTTTCACGGTCGTAGTCAGAAGTTGCTTCTTCAATCTGCTGACGGATCTGAGCAACACGGCCCTGGATTGCAGCTTCTTCACCCACGCCATCGATGATAGTGGTGGTGTCTTTGTTGATCACAACACGTTTAGCCTGACCCAGGTCTTCCAGGGTTGCTTTTTCCAGCTCCATACCGATCTCTTCAGAGATTACGGTACCGCCAGTCAGGGTTGCGATATCCTGCAGCATAGCTTTACGACGATCGCCGAAGCCCGGAGCTTTAACCGCAGCAACTTTCACGATGCCACGCATGGTGTTAACAACCAGAGTTGCCAGCGCTTCGCCTTCAACATCTTCAGCGATGATCAGCAGCGGTTTGCCTGCTTTGGCAACAGCTTCCAGAACCGGCAGCATTTCGCGGATGTTAGAGATTTTCTTGTCAGCCAGCAGGATGAACGGGCTTTCCAGTTCTACTGCGCCAGTTTCCGGCTTGTTGATGAAGTAAGGAGACAGGTAGCCACGGTCGAACTGCATACCTTCAACCACGTCCAGTTCGTCCTGCAGACCGGTACCGTCTTCAACGGTGATAACGCCTTCTTTACCGACTTTGTCCATCGCTTCAGCGATCAGTTTACCTACGGTTTCGTCGGAGTTAGCGGAGATGGTACCAACCTGAGCAATCGCTTTAGAGTCAGAGCACGGTACGGACAGCGCTTTCAGTTCTTCAACTGCAGCGGTAACGGCTTTGTCGATACCACGTTTCAGGTCCATCGGGTTCATGCCCGCAGCAACAGCTTTCAGACCCTCAGTGATGATAGCCTGAGCCAGTACAGTTGCAGTGGTGGTACCGTCGCCTGCAGCGTCGTTCGCTTTAGAGGCAACTTCTTTCACCATCTGCGCACCCATGTTTTCGAACTTGTCTTCCAGTTCGATTTCACGAGCAACGGAAACACCATCTTTGGTGATGGTCGGTGCACCGAAAGATTTATCCAGAACTACGTTACGGCCTTTCGGACCGAGGGTAACTTTCACTGCATCTGCCAGTACGTTTACGCCGCGCAGCATTTTCACACGAGCGTCGTTACCGAATTTTACGTCTTTAGCTGCCATTATCTTTATTCCTTAAATTCGTATGTTCAGTGTCGTGCGAGGATTACGCTTCAACAATTGCCAGAATGTCGCTTTCGGACATGATCAACACTTCTTCATTGTCGATCTTCTCAGATTTCACACCGTAGCCATCGTTGAAAATAACGATGTCGCCAACTTTCACATCCAGCGGCTTCACTTCGCCATTTTCAAGGATACGGCCATTGCCGACAGCCAGCACTTCGCCGCGGGTGGATTTAGCCGCTGCAGAGCCGGTCAGAACGATGCCGCCAGCAGATTTAGTTTCAACTTCTTTACGCTTGACGATCACGCGATCATGCAATGGACGAATATTCATTGATAACTCTCCTTTGAGAAAGTCCGTATCTGTTATGGGTGACGCCGGAGCTTACGTGGTTTCCCGGCTGGTGACCAGAGAAATGGGGATGAGGATTCGCCCCTTCAAGGGGGAAAAAGAAAAAAAATTCTGATCAGCACAAAATCGGGTGAAAACCCTGATTCACCTCACATTTCATCGCAATTTCTTCATCGCCGTCATAAGCGAATCTGATTGTGCTACCATCGAAAATCTACGCAGTTGCCCAAAATTTGGGCGCAATCGGATATCAACCCATGAGTGGACTCAAACAAGAACTGGGGCTGGCCCAGGGCATTGGACTGCTATCGACGTCATTATTAGGCACTGGCGTGTTTGCCGTTCCTGCGTTAGCTGCGCTGGTAGCGGGCAATAACAGCCTGTGGGCGTGGCCCGTTTTGATTATCTTAGTGTTCCCGATTGCGATTGTGTTTGCGATTCTGGGTCGCCACTATCCCAGTGCAGGCGGCGTCGCGCACTTCGTCGGTATGGCGTTTGGTTCGCGGCTTGAGCGAGTCACCGGCTGGCTGTTTTTATCGGTCATTCCCGTGGGTTTGCCTGCCGCGCTACAAATTGCCGCCGGGTTCGGCCAGGCGATGTTTGGCTGGCATAGCTGGCAACTGTTGTTGGCAGAACTCGGTACGCTGGCGTTGGTGTGGTATATCGGTACTCGCGGTGCCAGTTCCAGTGCAAATCTACAAACCGTTATTGCCGGACTTATCGTCGCACTGATTGTCGCTATCTGGTGGGCGGGCGATATCAAACCTGCGAGTATCCCCTTCCCCGCGCCAGGAAATATCGAACTTACCGGGTTATTTGCTGCGTTATCAGTGATGTTCTGGTGTTTTGTCGGTCTGGAAGCATTTGCCCATCTTGCCTCGGAATTTAAAAATCCAGAACGTGATTTTCCTCGTGCTTTGATGATTGGTCTGCTGCTGGCAGGATTAGTCTACTGGGGCTGTACGGTAGTCGTCTTACACTTCGACGCCTATGGTGAACAAATGGCCGCGGCAGCATCGCTTCCAAAAATTGTAGTGCAACTGTTCGGTGTAGGAGCGTTATGGATTGCCTGCGTAATTGGCTATCTGGCCTGCTTTGCCAGTCTCAACATTTATATACAGAGCTTCGCCCGCCTGGTCTGGTCGCAGGCGCAACATAATCCTGACCACTACCTGGCACGCCTCTCTTCTCGCCATATCCCGAATAATGCCCTCAATGCGGTGCTCGGCTGCTGCGTGGTGAGCACTTTGGTGATTCATGCTTTAGAGATCAATCTGGACGCTCTTATTATTTATGCCAATGGCATCTTTATTATGATTTATCTGTTATGCATGCTGGCAGGCTGTAAATTATTGCAAGGACGTTATCGACTACTGGCGGTGGTTGGCGGGCTGTTATGCGTTCTGTTACTGGCAATGGTCGGCTGGAAAAGTCTCTATGCGCTGATCATGCTGGCGGGGTTATGGCTGTTGCTGCCAAAACGAAAAACGCCGGAAAATGGCATAACCACATAATCCGGCGTTTCGACATTAATCCTGGCGATCGTCTTTATGATCAAGGCGGTCGCGCTCATCATCCTTTCGCTGGTACTCACCATCAAAAGTATTACCGCCACCGGTCCCGGCGCTAAAACCGCCGCCTGGCATACGAGAAAAGCGCAAATGCGGCATCAACTTCACTGTCAGATGCTTTTGCACCGGCGGTAATAAAAGCAGAAGACCGAGGAAGTCGGTGAAAAAGCCCGGTAATAAAAGCAGCAAACCGGCAATGATCAGCGAAACACTTTTAATCATCTCCGCCGCTGGGTTTTCACCCGCCGCCATTTTTTGCTGCATCAGCACGAAATTCTTAAAGCCCTGGTTACGTACCAGTGACATCCCGATAACTGACGTGAATATAACCAGCACGAGGGTCAGCAATACCCCCAATACATGGGCAACCTGAATAAAGATTGAAATCTCAATATAGACATAAAGGAAAATGGCAATAAAAGGTAACCAGCGCAAAGGTTTCTCCTGTAATAGCAGCCGGTAAAACCCGGCTACCTGAATGGGTTGCGAATCGCGTTCAGCTTATATTGTGGTCATTAGCAAAATTTCAAGATGTTTGCGCAACTATTTTTGGTAGTAATCCCAAAGCGGTGATCTATTTCACAAATTAATAATTAAGGGGTAAAAACCGACACTTAAAGTGATCCAGATTACGGTAGAAATCCTCAAGCAGCATATGATCTCGGGTATTCGGTCGATGCAGGGGATAATCGTCGGTCGAAAAACATTCGAAACCACATATATTCTGTGTGTTTAAAGCAAATCATTGGCAGCTTGAAAAAGAAGGTTCACATGTCAAACAACATTCGTATCGAAGAAGATCTGTTGGGTACCAGGGAAGTTCCAGCTGATGCCTACTATGGTGTTCACACTCTGAGAGCGATTGAAAACTTCTATATCAGCAACAACAAAATCAGTGATATTCCTGAATTTGTTCGCGGTATGGTAATGGTTAAAAAAGCCGCAGCTATGGCAAACAAAGAGCTGCAAACCATTCCTAAAAGTGTAGCGAATGCCATCATTGCCGCATGTGATGAAGTCCTGAACAACGGAAAATGCATGGATCAGTTCCCGGTAGACGTCTACCAGGGCGGCGCAGGTACTTCCGTAAACATGAACACCAACGAAGTGCTGGCCAATATCGGTCTGGAACTGATGGGTCACCAGAAAGGTGAATATCAGTACCTGAACCCGAACGACCATGTTAACAAATGTCAGTCCACTAACGACGCCTACCCGACCGGTTTCCGTATCGCAGTTTACTCTTCCCTGATTAAGCTGGTAGATGCGATTAACCAACTGCGTGAAGGCTTTGAACGTAAAGCTGTCGAATTCCAGGACATCCTGAAAATGGGTCGTACCCAGCTGCAGGACGCAGTACCGATGACCCTCGGTCAGGAATTCCGCGCTTTCAGCATCCTGCTGAAAGAAGAAGTGAAAAATATCCAACGTACCGCTGAACTGCTGCTGGAAGTTAACCTTGGCGCAACAGCAATCGGTACTGGTCTGAACACGCCGAAAGAGTACTCTCCGCTGGCAGTGAAAAAACTGGCTGAAGTCACTGGCTTCCCATGCGTACCGGCTGAAGACCTGATCGAAGCGACCTCTGACTGCGGCGCTTATGTTATGGTTCACGGCGCGCTGAAACGCCTGGCTGTGAAGATGTCCAAAATCTGTAACGACCTGCGCTTGCTCTCTTCTGGTCCACGTGCCGGCCTGAACGAGATCAACCTGCCGGAACTGCAGGCGGGCTCTTCCATCATGCCAGCTAAAGTAAACCCGGTTGTTCCGGAAGTGGTTAACCAGGTATGCTTCAAAGTCATCGGTAACGACACCACTGTTACCATGGCAGCAGAAGCAGGTCAGCTGCAGTTGAACGTTATGGAGCCGGTCATTGGCCAGGCTATGTTCGAATCCGTTCACATTCTGACCAACGCTTGCTACAACCTGCTGGAAAAATGCATTAACGGCATCACTGCTAACAAAGAAGTGTGCGAAGGTTACGTTTACAACTCTATCGGTATCGTTACTTACCTGAACCCGTTCATCGGTCACCACAACGGTGACATCGTGGGTAAAATCTGTGCCGAAACCGGTAAGAGTGTACGTGAAGTCGTTCTGGAACGCGGTCTGTTGACTGAAGCGGAACTTGACGATATTTTCTCCGTACAGAATCTGATGCACCCGGCTTACAAAGCAAAACGCTATACTGATGAAAGCGAACAGTAATCGTACAGGGTAGTACAAATAAAGAAGGCACGTCAGATGACGTGCCTTTTTTCTTGTGAGCAGTAACTTAAAAACAACAATCTAATATCAACTTGTTAAAAAACAAGGAAGGCTAATATGCTAGTTGTAGAACTCATCATAGTTTTGCTGGCGATCTTCTTGGGCGCCAGATTGGGGGGAATAGGTATTGGTTTTGCAGGCGGATTGGGGGTGCTGGTTCTTGCCGCTATTGGCGTTAAACCCGGTAACATCCCGTTCGATGTCATTTCCATTATCATGGCGGTTATCGCCGCTATTTCTGCCATGCAGGTTGCTGGCGGTCTGGACTATCTGGTTCATCAGACAGAAAAGCTGCTGCGCCGTAACCCGAAATACATCACGATCCTCGCACCTATCGTGACCTATTTCCTGACAATCTTTGCTGGTACTGGCAACATCTCTCTGGCGACACTGCCAGTTATCGCTGAAGTTGCGAAGGAACAAGGCGTTAAACCTTGCCGTCCGCTGTCTACTGCAGTGGTATCCGCGCAGATTGCGATCACCGCATCGCCAATCTCAGCGGCAGTGGTTTACATGTCTTCCGTGATGGAAGGTCATGGCATCAGCTACCTCCATCTGCTCTCCGTGGTCATCCCGTCCACCCTGCTGGCGGTTCTGGTGATGTCCTTTCTGGTCACTATGCTGTTCAACTCCAAACTCTCTGACGATCCGATTTATCGCAAGCGTCTGGAAGAGGGCCTGGTTGAACTGCGCGGTGAAAAGCAGATTGAAATCAAATCCGGTGCAAAAACGTCCGTTTGGCTGTTCCTGCTGGGCGTAGTTGGCGTGGTTATCTATGCAATCATCAACAGCCCAAGCATGGGTCTGGTTGAAAAACCGCTGATGAACACCACCAACGCAATCCTGATCATCATGCTCAGCGTTGCAACTCTGACCACCGTTATCTGTAAAGTCGATACCGACAACATCCTCAACTCCAGCACCTTCAAAGCAGGTATGAGCGCCTGTATTTGTATCCTGGGTGTTGCGTGGCTGGGCGATACTTTCGTTTCCAACAACATCGACTGGATCAAAGATACCGCTGGTGAAGTGATTCAGGGTCATCCGTGGCTGCTGGCCGTCATCTTCTTCTTTGCTTCTGCTCTGCTGTACTCTCAGGCTGCAACCGCAAAAGCACTGATGCCGATGGCTCTGGCACTGAACGTTTCTCCGCTGACCGCTGTTGCTTCTTTCGCTGCGGTGTCTGGTCTGTTCATTCTGCCGACCTATCCGACGCTGGTTGCTGCGGTACAGATGGATGACACGGGTACTACCCGTATCGGTAAATTCGTCTTCAACCATCCGTTCTTCATCCCGGGTACTCTGGGTGTTGCCCTGGCCGTTTGCTTCGGCTTCGTGCTGGGTAGCTTCATGCTGTAATGACCAATCGCGGGGCGTTCACGCCCCGCTTTCTTTCCCGCCGACTAACATCCTTCCCCCGTCCGTTGTATAGTGACCTCTCTCTTGCGGTTCCATCTGTTCTTGCGAGGTGTTTATGCTTGATGAAAAAAGTTCGAATACCGCGTCTGTCGTGGTGCTATGTACGGCACCAGATGAAGCGACAGCCCAGGATTTAGCCGCCAAAGTGCTGGCGGAAAAACTGGCGGCCTGCGCGACCTTGATCCCCGGCGCTACCTCTCTCTATTACTGGGAAGGTAAGCTGGAGCAAGAATACGAAGTGCAGATGATTTTAAAAACTACCGTATCTCACCAGCAGGCACTGCTGGAATGCCTGAAGTCTCATCATCCATATCAAACCCCGGAACTTCTGGTTTTACCTGTTACACACGGAGACACAGATTACCTCTCATGGCTCAACGCATCTTTACGCTGATCCTGCTACTTTGCAGCACTTCCGTTTTTGCCGGATTATTCGACGCGCCGGGACGTTCACATTTTGTCCCCGCGGATCAAGCCTTTGCTTTTGATTTTCAGCAAAACCAACATGACCTGAATCTGACCTGGCAGATCAAAGACGGTTACTACCTCTACCGTAAACAGATCCGCATTACGCCGGAACACGCGAAAATTGCCGACGTGCAGCTGCCGCAAGGCGTCTGGCATGAAGATGAGTTTTACGGCAAAAGCGAGATTTACCGCGATCGGCTGACGCTTCCCGTAACCATCAACCAGGCGAGTGCGGGAGCGACGTTAACTGTCACCTACCAGGGCTGTGCTGATGCCGGTTTCTGTTATCCGCCAGAAACCAAAACCGTTCCGTTAAGCGAAGTGGTAGCCAACAACGCAGCGTCACAGCCTGTGTCTGTTCCGCAGCAAGAGCAGCACACCGCGCAATTGCCCTTTTCCGCGCTCTGGGCGTTGTTGATCGGTATTGGTATCGCCTTTACGCCATGCGTGCTGCCAATGTACCCACTGATTTCTGGCATCGTGCTGGGTGGTAAACAGCGGCTCTCCACTGCCAGAGCATTGTTGCTGACCTTTATTTATGTGCAGGGGATGGCACTGACTTACACGGCGCTGGGTCTGGTAGTTGCCGCCGCAGGGTTACAGTTCCAGGCGGCGCTACAGCACCCATACGTGCTCATTGGCCTCGCCATCGTCTTTACCTTGCTGGCGATGTCAATGTTTGGCTTGTTTACTCTACAACTCCCCTCTTCGCTGCAAACACGTCTCACGTTGATGAGCAATCGCCAACAGGGCGGCTCACCTGGCGGTGTGTTTGTTATGGGGGCGATTGCCGGACTGATCTGTTCACCATGCACCACCGCACCGCTTAGCGCGATTCTGCTGTATATCGCCCAAAGCGGGAACATGTGGCTGGGCGGCGGCACGCTTTATCTCTATGCGTTGGGCATGGGCCTGCCGCTGATGCTAATTACCGTCTTTGGTAACCGCTTGCTGCCGAAAAGCGGCCCGTGGATGGAACAAGTCAAAACCGCGTTTGGTTTTGTGATCCTCGCACTGCCGGTCTTCCTGCTGGAGCGAGTGATTGGTGATGTATGGGGATTACGCTTGTGGTCGGCGCTGGGTGTCGCATTCTTTGGCTGGGCCTTTATCACCAGCCTACAGGCTAAACGCGGCTGGATGCGTATTGTGCAAATTATTCTGCTGGCAGCGGCATTGGTTAGCGTGCGCCCACTTCAGGATTGGGCATTTGGTGCGACGCATACCGCGCAAACTCAGACGCATCTCAACTTTACACAAATCAAAACGGTAGATGAGTTAAATCAGGCGCTCGTTGAAGCCAAAGGCAAACCGGTGATGTTAGATCTTTATGCCGACTGGTGCGTCGCCTGTAAAGAGTTTGAGAAATACACCTTCAGCGACCCGCAGGTGCAAAAAGCGTTAGCAGACACGGTCTTACTTCAGGCCAACGTCACTGCTAACGACGCACAAGATGTGGCGCTGTTAAAGCATCTTAATGTCCTTGGCCTACCGACAATTCTCTTTTTTGACGGACAAGGCCAGGAGCATCCACAAGCACGCGTCACGGGCTTTATGGATGCTGAAACCTTCAGCGCACATTTGCGCGATCGCCAACCGTGAACGACACTTGCAGTGGGAAAGACGGAGGAAAATAGCGTGCAACGTGAAGATGTACTGGGAGAAGCCCTGAAATTATTAGAATTACAAGGGATTGCCAACACCACGCTGGAGATGGTTGCTGAACGTGTGGATTATCCACTGGACGAGCTGCGCCGCTTCTGGCCAGACAAAGAGGCAATCCTCTACGATGCGCTGCGTTATCTTAGCCAACAGATAGATGTCTGGCGTCGTCAGCTGATGCTGGACGAAACGCAAACCGCCGAACAAAAGCTGCTGGCACGTTATCAGGCGTTATCGGAGTGCGTTAAAAACAACCGCTATCCGGGCTGTCTATTTATCGCTGCCTGTACGTTTTATCCCGATCCTGGCCACCCTATTCATCAACTGGCCGATCAGCAAAAAAGCGCGGCCTACGATTTCACCCACGAACTGTTAACCACGCTGGAAGTTGACGATCCGGCGATGGTAGCAAAGCAGATGGAACTGGTGCTGGAAGGCTGTTTAAGCCGAATGCTGGTGAACCGTAGCCAGGCGGATGTCGACACTGCACATCGGCTGGCGGAAGATATCCTGCGCTTCGCCCGCTGCCGCCAGGGTGGTGCATTGACCTGACAGAAACACAGAAAAGAAGCGATTTGCCGCAATCTTAAGCAGTTGAATCGCTTTTACTGAAATTAGGTTGACGAGATGTGCAGATTACGGTTTAATGCGCCCCGTTGCCCGGATAGCTCAGTCGGTAGAGCAGGGGATTGAAAATCCCCGTGTCCTTGGTTCGATTCCGAGTCCGGGCACCACTAATTCTGCATGAAAGCACGCTAGTTAGAGGCATACCTTTAACGGGCGGAACAAAGGAGCTTTGCAAGTCAAAATCGAAGTGTTGTTAACTGCACTATCGAGATTGATGATTAGGTTCCTCTTAAAAAGGATGCCTGTGGTTGGACACAGGCGTCCTTTTCTCGATCACTGGCTATTTTTACAGCTTATTAAAGTTATGTCAAGATACCCCGGTGCCTGTTGCTGGTATTCGGGGTATATCCATATAAAGCGCCAGCTCACTTTCCAATGCCTGTCCTGTTATCTTCAGATCCAGCTCAATATATTCCATAGTGGTACTCACGCTGCGGTGCCCCAAAAGATTTTTAACCATGGCCAGATTGCGCTCAGGAGATTTCATCATCTCAGTCGCCAGAGTATGTCGGAAACGATGTGGTGTGACCTTAAAACCACACTCTTTTGTCAGTCGCGTGAAAAAAGAGCGCACCGGTTGTATCTCAGGTTCCGGGCCGACTAGCCCCAAAGGATTTTTAAATCGCTTCACGTCGAACAGATAATCTCCCGGCTCAGCCCCCTGATTGATTGCCCTGTTGATTAATATTCGCATCCGTTCACGCGCAAAGCCGACTATCGGGACAAGCCATTCGCGATGCGTTTTACTCCCTTCCCTGCACAACAATATCGAATTTGCCTCCATATCAACATCCATCAGACGGATATGTAACAACTGGTTTTGTCGCATCCCAGTCGAACGCAGAACGTCAATGACAGTCCTCCAGAACCATACAGGGTAAAGGGCGCATGGACGATTCTTGCCAACACTCAATTTTTCCTGTCCTTCAAATTGTTCCAACACCAGATTCAGCCTCACCAGTTGGTCACGATTGAGCAACCTTTTCCTTTTACTACCAGGAGGAACCTGAGTTTCCTTAACTGGGTTCTCAGATATCAAGAGCCATTTTTTCTTGATCCCCTGGTTATAAAGCGCCTGAAGATGGCGTACCTTATTATTCCAGGTGCTGGTAGTCAGCCCTCGTCCAAGCATGTCCCTGCGCCATAGAATAAAATCACGATGCGTCACTTCGTCTGGAAACTTATCTTCGCCAATAAACTTTTGGAAAACGGCCACAACACCGCGATAGCTTTTCTCCGTATCTGGTCGTAACGGCTTCGAGAAGAAATACTCCTCAAGTAGCGTCTCCCAGTCCATCATTCCTCGTTTATTCATGATATACCCCCGGGTTGATATTAAGTGCCCTAAGCAGTCGTGCTTGAAGACACAGGCAATCTCTATCACGGGATAACCAGTACCGGACTGTCGTCAGGTACGGGTACGCCTCGGTAGAGTAAACTGGCTTTAATGAGATACCCTTTCGTTCGCTTGAAAGATCCTTTGCGTTCTGAGCTGGCATACAACTCCGCAAAATAAAAACGCTTACCCTTAACTCGGCGATGCTTGTCCAGGCGCTCGAAACTATCCTGTAATGCTTCACGCTGATCGCCGACTAATCCGGTTTGCTTCAGATAGAGGTAAAAAATTCCAGGTACCGTGATAAAGACGAACCCGGCAACCAGGTGCACCCTCGCCTCTACCGTATTAATCTGGATGTCTCCTGAACTCAGGCCGGCGCTCAGCCACTGCCAGAACAGTTCCCCGGAATGCTCATCGGAGGCAGGTACAACCTCCCCACTGACCACTGCGCTTTCCTGGTCTGTCCCAGGTTCCGTTAGTTCAGGAGGCGATTGAGGCATCACTGTTTCTGCACGGGCAACGACATCCTTAGAGGGGGCAGCGCTTGCCGTCAGGATTGGTGTCTTTTCTGGCACTGCCGGCTCACTATCCGCTACAGTGGGCAAATCTGTTGCCGGTCGTTCACGTTGTGCATGCTCAGGATCTTCCTCCTGGGGGGCGTCCTCCTGAGACTGCATCTCGGGAGCCTCCGGCGCAGATACACTGACATTCATCAGCGAAAGCAGCGCCTGCATATCCTCCTCAACCTCAACAGCAGGTTCGGGGGCAACAACCATCTCAGCCAGGGGCAAATCATTTACAGGGGCATCCAACGCGGAGCTCAGCAGTACATCCCCCGATGGAACAGCCATGGCTTCTTCCGAGCTGACTGCAGCTACAGTGTCAGCACCATTTTCCTGGTCGTTAGTGGCAGCTGGTTCTCCCGTCACAGCACTTTGGACAACTGCACCAGGTACACTGCTCTCCAACACAACCTGCGCAGCAGGTGCTCCAACAGGATCTGGCAATGTCTCTGCCGGCACGGGCATGGAAGAAGAAGGACCAGTAACGGCCGTTGGCGCGGCCATGCCAATGGCATCACCGCGCGCCAGCTTGACAGCCTCCTGGACTATCTCATCGATCACCGGCAGGGAACTGGGCTGACGTGAAGCTATCAGCATCACTGCCTGCACTGCAGCCGGCAGGGTAGACAGCCAGTTGACCGCCTCCGCCGGCAACAACCGACACGCTATTAACGCACTTTGGCTTGCCGTGATAACAGGATCAGGAACCACCGGTTTGAACCGAAAACGGTAAGGTTCAGCGGGTACCATAACACCAGGTAACCACGCCCGGCCGTTTTGAAACTCGCCTTCTACCAGGTCTAATTGCGGCAGGTAACGCCAGAGCGCCGCGTAAAACACCACCGCGTTCCACAGAATATTTTGCGCCGACTGATCTTCAGGTGCGGCGCCAGGCGGCAACATATGCCCCTTGGCCAGGCGAACGGCAAAGGTCGTCGTCTGCAGCGTGATATCAACCAGCCCCCCTTCGCTGGCATACTCACCTTGCCGGGCTGCCGGCAGTACCTGCATCAGAGTCACCAGGTGATGCAGCGGCTGCAGATAAAACTGCTCGTACAAATCCTTTGGCAGCGCACTGTTTTCCCACAGCTGCTGCAGGCACTGTTTACGGGCGGGCATGTCCAGCAGCTGCGTGGCGGACTTCGGCATAAAATACCCTGCCGGTCCTGCAGGTGATGAAGCCACAGAGGAGGATTTAGCCCTGGTCGGCGCCGTGCCGATCAGCAGTTCCTTGATGGCCTTCAACATGCCGGCATATCCCCTTCCCCGTCATCCGCGGCGTCTTCATCAAGGAGTACCTGCAGCAACCCGTTAATGACCAGAACTTTTCGTGCGCGAGTCACCGCCACATACAACAGATTGGTTTCATCGGTACGTTCATCATCAGGCAACATCGGGTCGGTGATGTCGGCAAAGTCTTCGTTCAGGGCGACCACCGGCCATTCCAATCCCTTACTGCGGTGCGCTGTCGACACCGTAACCTGGGCATGGGTTTCCTCCTTCACCGCATGCTCACGCATCACCTGCAGTTTCTGCGGCAACGGGAAATACTGTTCAAGCAGGCGTAAACCCTGGTTCATTTCCGGATCTTTCGTGGCCTTGGCCACCGATTCGAATTCCTCAAAATCACGGTACTCCCGCGACAACGCCGGCGAGCGCATACGTTCCGGCATGTCTGCAGAGAACCAGTACAGGTCCTCGAGCTCCTCAGTCTTGTAGCCGGCGATACCGCCGACCCAAAACACCTTTTGTCCTGCCAGGCTGGCATCCAGCGCCGCGCCAATCACGCCGGCAACGGTTCGGCTTAATACCGTGACGTGCTCTCCCCGATGCTCGTCTGGAAGGCGTGTGACCACCGCGTCTTCCCCGCCATCGCCCACTACGGACAGCGTTTCTCCCTGGCGGGCCAGCAGCATGTTAGCCACGCTGGCCACCGCAGGTCCAAACCGGAAGCTGTGGGTCAGATTCAACCGTTCAGCGTCAACCAATGCCGGCGCATCGAGGGCATTTTCGGCACCTCGGAAGCGGTAAATCTGCTGATGACGATCGCCGACCAGCACTACATTACAGTTCTGCGCCAGCACCAGGCTCTGTGTCACCGGATTGGCATCCTGCGCCTCGTCGAACAGCAACGTTTGCCAGCGTTTTGAGAGATCTGGCTGAGAAAGCTGATACAGCTTGAGATAGACATCGTGCGTGACCGGGAATGTGCCATCCTGGCGCGCGGATTCGCGCCACAGCTGCTGTGCAGCGGCCAGGGTCCGGCCTGCTGATAACCCGCTGCGGTCATCCTCATCCGGCAGGTGTTGCGGCCCAAATTCGTGGTCACCACTGCACAAAAAAGCATTGAAGGTCATGATGGCCGTTCTGGCCAACGGCCAGTGACGGGTATTGAGCTGGCGGGCAACGTCAGTGATCCGCAGATTCCCTGCTAACCGCGTCTGGTAATGACGACCGAAGTTGGGCCAGGCCAGCTGATGCGACGTTTTGCACTCAACGTTGAAGGGGAATTTTTGTTCGGCTTCATCTCTGACCGCGCGGTTATACGCAAGATAGAGCATCCTGCTATTGGGGTTCGCCAGGGCATAGCGCACCAGGGTGGACGTTTTACCCGTACCGGCAAACGCTCTGACGACCAGGCGATGACCAGACCAGCCGATAATAGCGGCCTGTTCAGGTGTATCAGAATAAGACATCAGCAGCACTCCATTAAAACGGGACCGGCGCTATGCTGCGCAGGTCGGCACGATACGCACCACAGGAAACTCTTTTCCCGGAAGAAAAGATTTATCCTGTTCAGGCGTATCCAGGGTGATATACCGTTATCACTCTCATGCTGCTTCAGTCTGGTAAGGTAAAAGGCCGAAAAAAGACCACGTGGATAAATCATCCACGTGGGTGTTTGAGGCAAAAATAATTATTATTTAGTCTATTCAGGGCGCTACCACAAGTGCTGCAAATTCAGGTGCGTTAATATGGTGAGGCGTTTTGATAATCCGGCGCCGGCTCGTCTGTAACACAGTCTTCTCCAACCCATCAGCAAACGCCCGTCGTGCGTCAGGGTCATAAAACGGCTGGCCAGGAGCATCAAGCGCGGAGAATCCGCCTTCTGGTAGTAAGAAACTAACAGGCCCATTGCATTGATTGAGCTTTTCCCCAATCCACACTCCGAGCTGGTAGTTTTCCTCTGGTGTTGTGCACATTAGCGTCACCTGAGCGTTATGCTCGACAAATTTCCTTTGCTGAGCATAACGCTCAGGTATGCTGTCAGGCTCTGCGAAGTTGACCATGTCCAGCCGAGATATCCTCCGACGTGCTGCGAAGAAAGCGCGTCAGCGCTACAGACATCGCCGTAACCGCCCGGCCGCGTTCATTACAGAAGACAGCCTTGCTGCCTTCAGGATGATATTCAGCGATCTGAGACGACGGGATATCTATCTTGCTATTTTCACTTAACGCCTCCGGACTCCCGGTGGACACATCAATGATGTGTGAATCCACGCCGGCGCCATGCAAACAGGACTTCAGCCAGACCAACTCATCGAGTTTGGTGTCTGCTGTCCCTATGACATACACAAACTTGGCCATACAACCCTCTCCATCATAAGGGGTGAAAGATCGATTGATATCGTGCAATATAAAGCTAGGCTAATATTTTATAACCTACAAGATATTTTTATCACATGTGATATTTTTTTGTTGAGCGAGACAAAAAAATGCAACTTTTTGACGAAAACAACCTGTCACCAGTGCGGCGCAGAACGCTTGAACGTCTTGTTAATGCAGCGCTGAAGCTCTACAAGGAAGACAAATTCCCATCCCCGGAAGAGATTACCCGCGAAGCCGAATATGCAAAGGTCACCCTCCGGAGTTACTTCACGACGCACAGCGAGTTCGTTGAGTATGTAGTCAAACAGGTCATAGGGTCTGTTGAGCGGCCTACCATGGGGGAGGATGCTGAGGAAAATATCAGCCGATTACTGGGCTGGGGATATGGAGAGCTGTACTCTCATGAAGGACTAATGCGTGATGCAATGCGCATTTCGCAACATCGCTGGCAGACCCGCCATGAGGAGCAGGGGCGTGAAGAAGATACTCTGCTTAAAAAGAGTAACCGTCGCGAAGCGCTCACTGAAGCATTAGCGCCGCTTGAGTCGCAGCTCCCAGAGGAAAAAGTTCAAAAACTGGTCATGCTGATGTCAGTGCTCTACGGGACCGAAGCGATGACTGTACTTAAAGATACCTTTGGCCTGGAGCAGGAAGAGATCGTAGATTTGACCACCTGGGGGGCTAAGCTAATGCTCAGACAGGCAGTGATTGAGGGAGAGTCGAAATGAAAAGACGAGCCACTAAAGATGATTTGCCATTCATAAGTAAACTCATCTACGATGCAGCTAAAAATAATCACTTTTCACGGGAACTTCGCTCACCTATTAGATGGTTTTTTTTCAAACGCAATCTTAATTCCATGGTCATTAAAGAGCGTGACAACGGAGGGTTTACGACAGAGGTTTACATCTGGGAAAAACTAAATCTCCCCATTGGTTTCGTGATCCTCGCGTGGGATACATTGGGTGGTTGGGAGTTAAGAATGGCCGCGATATCTTCTGAATACAGAGGAAAAGGTTATGGTAGAGAAATGCTAGACAATTTCCTATCAAGATTCAAGAAGGATAAAGAGACTTTATATGCACGTTGCTACTGGGAGTCCAAGATTATGTTGGGTTATCTGAAACGTAGAGGATTTGAACAGCTGGGCGCAGATCAAACATTCACATTCCTCACTAAGGACTATGGAAAGGCCTATTAATAACCAGCCAAAAGTATAATTATCAGAAAAACATCACAGAGATTTATTTATGAGCACTAAAAAAACACTCCCAGAGCTAGATGTTGAAAGACTATTGGAAAATGCATTAACTTCAATACGGCTTGGTGTAGAAGACTTTAATAAAAGCCAACGAAACCAAAATGAAGGTGGGGACCCTGATAGAGCTCTATCAGCTGTAAGAAATTTATTTTCTGGGGTTCTATTGCTATTTAAATACAAAATAGCCGAGTCTGTTGATCAAGCCTCAGATGCAGCCTCATTAATATTTAATCCGCCAGAAGTGCACCCTGTCTCTGATGGAAATGGTGGCATTATATGGGAACCATCCGGTAAATTTAAGAAAAGCACGATAGATGTAGGAACAATAAAAAAGAGATTTGAAGGATTCGAGATTGATGTTGACTGGAGTGTTATTAATAAGCTTCAAGACTGTCGTAATCATTTAGAGCATCTTCACCCTGCTAATACTTTAGGTGAGGTTGCTGACTTTGTGGCTGAATTGTTCCCAGTATTAAGGGATTTCATTCAACTACAGTTAGACGAGCATCCTGGCGACCTTCTTGGTGAATCATGGCAAATCATGTTGGCACATCACAATTTCTTTGTTGATACAAGGGAAGAGAATGATAAGAAGTGGCTTGAGTCTGGGGTTCCAGAGCAAATGCTACCCATAACAAAAAGGGCCAAATGCGAGGCTTGCGGTTCATTGCTTATAGCCCCCGATATAGAGCAGTTAGAACGTGGGGAAACAGTAGAATATAATGAAGAAAGTTTCTTATATAATTGCCTGGCTTGCAATAATAGCGGCCTGGCAGCACAGTTACTGATAGATACGCTCAATGAAGATAACTTCGTCGACCCAAGGAATGGTGGAGAGCCTACTATTGACTCGTGTTACTCATGTGAGCACGAAACATTTGATGTAATTAAACAGCAATGCCTTTGGTGTAATTATGAATTAGATTATAAGGAATGTATTCATTGCGGAATCACATTAGGTCAAGAAGAGCAAGATCTCGGCGGTCGGTGCGGTTATTGTAATAACCAATATGATAAAATAATGCGCGAATAATATAGCAACCACGTATCAATCACTCTTTATATAATAGCCCTCCCGCAAACTCGCGGGAGGGGTGTTTATCAATAATTAAGATTTTTTATTTATGGCGATCAGGCCACCCCCCTAAATAATGGCCAGGTGTATAGAGTATTCGGCGCCGTTCGTTATGCAGCGAGTTGCCGATCACCACTTCCCCCGCTACACCACACAGTGACAATTGTATATACGCCATGCCGGCCGCCAGCGGATCGATGTCAGTGGCTGACACCCACATGTGGCGGTGTGACAGATAGCCCGCCTGATTAAGCACATCGGCGTAGGCCAGTACCATACAGCCGGCACCGCACGCCGGTTCGGCAAGGGTAATGAACGGTTTATCCCGAAAAATGGTGTTAACATCACCCAGAGACATCTGCGCCATCATCCTGCCGACGTCCCACGGCGTGAAAAACTGGCCGCGGTATTTATCGCCCAGCTCCAACTGCATGAAGACCTTTCCCAGGAAGTCATTGAATTGATCCATCATGCTCGTCGACACCAGGGCAAGCAGCTGCGCCATGCGACTGACGTCCGCTTTCTCATAGCCTTTGACGATCTGCAGGTACTTGTCTTCCCGCTTTGGGTTGAAGCAAAGACGGTTCTCCAGCGCGATGACGCTGCAGCTGACGAAGTCCTCAAACACCTTGGTGCGCCGGTGATACCGCGCCGTCTCATTGAAGAGTGAGATAAACGCCTTTTCATGGTTAATAAGTCCGGACATACGTGTTCTCCAAAGAAAGGGAACACGTATCCCGGGCGGGAAACAATGTTCCCCGAGGGATGAAAAAAGACCACCGGAAAATCCGGTGGTCATCGTTTAGGGTCAGTACTGCAGAGAGCGTTTAACTCGCTACAGCGTTGGGTGGTAACGGCGTGGAATCCTTGTCGGCATAGGTAAACTGGATCACCTCACCGGCCTGAACTTCCGGCTCCATTCGGCCGCCATCAACATGTTCGCCGTGGTCGTAACGGTCGTAACCGCTTCGGCCGGCGTCGAACATATGCCAGCTGTGCTCAACCTGACAGCTGAATTGTTTTGACAGCTCCCCTATGACCTCGCCTGCCGGCGCGTACCACGGAGAATCAAAATGCACCGTCAGAACATTGATGCTGTCACGCACGCAGCCGACGTTGTGGCCACACGGCCATTCAACGCCATACTGACGCCCGTACAGGTCAACCGTTGCCGGCACATCACGCAGCAGCGCGCCGCCGGCCCCGTTCAGCTCTGTCGCCAGACGCGTGGGGATCAACATCAGCATGTCGCAGGGTACGGTATATTCGGGCATATTCCCGAGCCGCTCCCAGCAGCTGCCGGCATCAACCTGGCCATCAAGCCCCACCATGCCGAACCAGTCGGCAAACTGGCGCTCGATGATGTCCGCTATTCGCGCCTGGGCAAGTGGAGGGATGTTCTCCCACTTAACTGACGCTATCCCGGACTGACTGTAGAGTCGCTCAATCTGACGGATGTTTTCAGCCGTCAGCGGCGCATCAGCTTTCAGCAGCCAGAACCACTGTTCAAACGCCAGGTTCTGTACTGACGAAACGCCGGGATGTGCCAGCAAACCAGGGTAAGGGACATAAACACCTGGTTTTACCGTTGCCGGTTTCAAGATGCCGGCACAGCCTGCCAGGAACATCCTGCAGCTTTGCTGGATGGCATGTCGGTAGTCAGGAACGACATGGCCATTCACCCACTGCTGCAGCTCGTCGACAAACACGGATTGACCGGCAACTACTAAACGGTTTTTGCACCAGTTAGACATGGTAGTTCTCCTCTTCATTCAAGAAAAAAGGAGAGACGTCCCCCAACGGGGGAGCATCTCCCCCATTGGGTTCAGGTGTAAAACAGTGGCGCTCAGCCTGTTGGGTCAACCGCCGTCAGTGACCGGACAATTCGCGTAAAACCCGTAACTCATGGGCCAGGCGGATCGCCGGCGACAACTGCTGATAGTCACTGACATCGATTCGTTCGAGGTCATACTTCTCAGCCAGATCGTTAATCGCCTCATACGGCCGAAGACCGGCCTCCTGCAAGGCAATGACGCAGACCTCTTCACAGAGGTCCGTGTCATTCAGTGTCAGTCCGTAATACCGGCTCAAAAGCGCGCCGGCAACGGTCTGCCAGTGGTGTTGTTCCTCGGTCATAGAACCTCCCCGTTCAAGCCGCCTTCGCAGTGTCAGCCTTTACCGTTTCTGTCTCTGCCGCCGGCATTAACAAAAATTCGGTAGCCTGACGCGCCTGGCTGCTCGCACGGAACAGCGCACGTTTGTCTTCCTTCATGATTTTCAGCCACCCTTCCAGGTAACTCTCATGCTGGACGTCGCCGGCAACGCCGATCCGGGTACAGAGAAATGCACTGCCCAGCTCGGCAACCAGCTCCTCAAACGCATAGACCGGGTCACCCCGCTTACGTGAAGAAGACGTTATCCCCTCCCGGTTGAGACGTGTCGCATGACCGGTGCTGTGCACCAGCTCATGCAACAACGTCGACCAGTAGTCCGATTCCGTCTTAAACTGCCGAACTTCCGGCAGCACAATCAGGTCCCGGCTCGGGGTGTAAAACGCCCTGTTCTGGTAAACATGCTCAAGGTGAACACCACAGTCCTCCACCATCGTGCTGACCTGCGCCTGTATTCGCTCATCAACCTGTGGGTCGTCCTCACCCGGCGTGCCTGCCGGCAGTGAGCCAACCACGTCATCCGGGAGTCCGTCGCACTGGCAGACATTGAACAGGTACAGCGGCTTCAGCATCGGGACACGCTCTTTCAGGGCGTTCCCTTCGTCGTCAAACAGCGGCCGGCCGTCAGTATCCTTCACATCCTTTTCCCAGGGCTTGAAGACCACGGCAAGCGTCGCCTTCTCGCCGGCACGCACGTGGCCACCGGCGGCTTCCGCCTGGAGATAGGTCAGCCAACGATTAGAGCTGAAGCCATGGTCACAGGCAGCCAACCACAGCAGCAGCACATTGACGCCGCTGTAAAAGTTACCGGTAGTGCCGTTGAGTGGCATAACCGCGCCCTGTGCCATCCGGGAGCGGTCTGTCTGCCAGGGCTTCCGCCACGGCAGCGTACCGCGCTCGATGGCGGCGATGATTTTGTCCGTCACTTGCTGATACAGGTCGGGACGTTCAGGCCGTTTTTTCGCTGGCCGTGATGATGATGTATTTTTCATGGGAGACTCCTCAGTAATAAGGCGCACTCCTCCCCTGGCGGCGAAGAATACGCCCCAGGGGACAAAGAATGGGTTAACGATTAATGTGCAGGGAAACGGATCGCTCCTTCCGCATTAACCGTGTCGGCCAGGTGATACAGACGTTCGAACATCGAGAGAAACTCCTCCCTGTCGTCCGGCTTCGCCCGTTTAGCGTCGGTATGACTGGCTGTCGCCAGCAGGTCGATGGCGCTGACGCGCCAGCGTTTGTACTCCGCGTTGCCGACACATGCCCGGTAATGGACATGGGCCAGGCGCTGCATGCGATTAATGATATGACGGTACTCGGCCACCGGCACCCAGATGACGGGTGACGCATGCACATGGATCTGGTCGTGCAGCACGTGTATCCAGAGCTCAAAGCCGTCTGAAAGTATTTGTTCCATGCTTTCGTCGGTCAGTTGCAGATGCTCACAAAAGTCGTCGCCTCCCACCAACACGCGGGAGGTTTCGTACCAGGCGTCATCCTTTTCCGGATGACAGCCGTCGGCATATGCTATGTGCTTCACGCGGCCCGTATCGCCACGTTCGGCCACTGCTGATATCAGGTAAACACCGTCGTCTTTGGCCAACGCCAGTTCGCACTGGTTGGCCTTAACTTCGGCTACGACCAGGCGCAATGCCTCAGGGTCAAAGTGCAACATGTTAAGTCTCCTTAAAAAGAAAAAGCGGAGACGGCTTCCCCCGGAGGGGAACCCCCTCCAGGGAAATAAAACGTTATGGCCAGCGCGGTGGCGTTACCACGATGCCCGGAAGTAAAGGTGATCCCGGCTAAAATCGAAGCCGGTCAGTACGCTGTTAACGTACGTTTTCAGTGAGTCGACAAGCATCCAGTACACATCGCCGTAGTCGCGAGAGTCATCGGGGAACTCCTCATGGCAGTTCGCTTCATTCAATCGTGACAACAGCATCTGCAGCATCTGGACGTCGTTGCGGTCGAACGCCATCAGCTCACCGCTTTTGACGTCCCCGACACTGTTGTCCACCCAGTGCATCAACGCAGTAAACCCGCGAAAATGACAGGTGTTAACCAGCAGCGGCGGATGGTAGTGATTACACGTTTTGTGGTTGTATATTCGCGGCGCCTGTTCACAGTTACCGCCGTCCTCCAGCCACGCTGGTGAACACGGCACCCAGTCACCAACGGGTGTCCAGTCGCCGTTTACCGGCAACATTGCATAGTCAGCCTTACGCTGACGGAAAAAGTCGATATCAAGCCCCATGGGTCACTCCTCTCGGTAAACAGGCAGGAGCTCCCCTGCAGGGAGGCCCTGCCGGGTAAAATGCGCGCCTTAATCAGGCGACGCGTTGAGTCAACTTTCTGCGTTGGGACAACACCTCATCCATCCACGTAATCACTTGCCAGTGGTACGGAAGGTCGGCATGACACAAACTGTCGCGATACCGTTCAAGGTGCAAACGGATCGAGCTATCCCCCATCGCCGCTGCGTCAACGTATCCCGGAGCTGAAAGCGCCGGACGCTGCAGATGATGACGCAGCCAAATCAGCGGTTGTTCCCAGCCTGACTGGCTGGACAACTCCCGCTCAATGCGCACGCATCCAGGACACAGGTTGTGTATCAGGATGAGTACCAGGCGGTGAAAGAAATCCGATGCCTCATCCCCGGGGACAATCTTCTGCACGGGCAGGTTATCGGCCGGCCATGACGACAGACGGATACCTGGACCTGCAAATGCGCCGCCGGCAAACAGCTGCCCCGCGACATCAATACCTGCAGGTCTTGCAGATGCCGGCAGCAACCAGAACATCTCTGTCACCGCCAGGGTAAAACCAATCCACGCGTCCTGGGACGGTGGTGCGTCAAAATACACGGTAGTGCTCACGATAAATCCTCCAGAAACAAAAAAATGGGGGGATTTATCCCCCGGACGGGAATAAATCCCGTCCGGGTTGTGCTACTTACGTGTTATGCAAATCGCCGTACCTCAATACGCTGTATCGAGTGCAGCAATCACTTCATCAGACTCTCTGTCACGTTTACCCTCCGCCACAGCGCGCTCCCAGACTGACGCGTTAACTTCCTTCCCTATTTTGTCCAGGACATTCATCACATCCTTTCCGGTATCGGGAAGTGCAGGTAACCCGCTCTTCTGCAGAGCAAACAGGAAATACCCAAACGCAAAGCCGGCGCTATGAACGGCAACCTCAACGAGCGTCATACCGCTTGCCGGATCGCGCTCCACATCAAAACCAAGCCGGTGGAACGCTCGCGCGCTCATCAACTCGCTTTCGAGCAGGCACAGGTAGCGCAGCATATCGAGAGGGGTTTTCAGGTAATCGATAGTGGTATTCATGGATAAATCCCCGACAGGGTTGGGCGTCGACCACGGTATAGCCGTCGCAATGTCATTGTTTTCAGACTCAGAAACCGAGCGCCGCAATGGCCTCATCAGCCTCACCGTTAACCTTGCCGTAGGACAAACTCCACGCCCACGCTTCTTTGTGGGCATCGCTGCCAAGACTGTCCAGGTTGCTCAAGACTTCCCGACCAGCATCAGACAACGTCGGCAATCTATCCCTCTGCAGGTAGTAGAGAAAGAATCCGAAAGCCTCACCAACGCTGATAACCCTATTCTCCAGGTCGGTCAGTTCACGAGGTTTATCCCGCTCCTGATCGAGCCCGAGTCGTCGATAGGCTCTTGCGGTATACAGTTCACCTTCAATCGCGCAAAGGTAGAAAAGCACGTCCCGGGACGTCTTGAGATCGAAAACATTCGTGCGGAAGTTAATGTGCGTATTCATCGGTAAATCCTCTTGTAAGATGGATTTACCCCCTGAACGGGAGTAAATCCCGTCAGGGTATAGGGGGTTAAAGCGGCCGTTTTAAAAACGGTAACGCAGTCTGGCCAGATGCTCGGCCTGCTGACAGGCGAGCCGGTAGGCCTTTCTGCGCTCGGTATGTTTGCAAGGCAACGCAACACGGGTGCTTACGTAGGTATATTCACCGCTGTACCAACCTTTGCGCAGCGTCAGTACCGCGTTGACCGAACCATCATCACTGCAGGTAACATGCGCGCGAACGGCAAAATTACCTGCTGCATTGACGTACCAGTCAGTCAACCGCGGCGGCGCCATGCGAAAAGGTATTCGCTGGGCGGCCGATATGACACGGTGCAGGGTTGAGATGAAATCAGGAACAGCTGAAGAAGTAAAAACAGACATGGTGTATCTCCTGTAATGAAGAGACACCAGCCCGAGGGGAAGGTATCTCCCCGGGGGATTGGACTGCGGTAACCGCAATCGTCAGTACATCAGTCATGACCTTCATCACCGTTAAGTGATCCCTGTTCTCAAAGGTTAAACAGGGTTACCGCCACTGGGGCTTCCTCTTTCAGGCTACGAGGCTATTTGCAGTCACCCGAAGGCGCTTCTCACAGAGTGCTGAAGCATTGGCTGGTTGTCCGAAGACAACAAGTAAGCCTGCTTATTTTCAGACCACTTACATCAGGAGTCAAGAAGCTTTAACAATTATTTTGAGTAATAAAAAACCGCAGCCCTGCGTGAGCTGCGGAGAATACATTGCATAGTGTCGACTCTCGTCATTTTTTAATAATCAAATTACCCTGCTTATCGAACAGATCGCCGATCCAATTATCAACCATTTCGTTTACACTCTCTTTCCCCTCAGCGTCACACTCCTGAGAGATAAGCTGACGAGTCAAACTGGAGGAAATAGGGATCGAGAACTCAGCACCCGCAATCAGCTTCGTCTTTTCTGAGGGAGGAACTCTGATTACACCGTGCATATCAAATGCCCCCCCTTTAGGAATAAAAGCGTCATCGTTCCCCTCCTCAAAATAAATATCGCCAAAATACCTTGCCAACATTGCACATGTATCGGATTCACCCAACGGTGTTACACATTTAAAATTAATGATAACTTCACTACACTCATCACTTCCCAGAATGATCTCATAAACAGGTTTAATCGATACTACCGTCATCAAAATATCATCACGCATACTGACCTCACTTAACCAACCATCAACAATTATTCATCATCAGGTGCACCTTTGAAGTAGACTTGCCTGACATATTTACCTCGTCCATCACCATGACCTAAATCCATTGAGACTTGCGCAAAAATTTCCTTTTCGGTATATCCCTGTCGCTCATAAAATGATTTTGCTTCTTGTGAAAAATGATACCGCATGCTGTGCGGTGCTTTTTTTCCGGTCAAACCAACTTGACGAACCTGATAGCGATAAGTATCAATTGCTTTTCTTATATCTGGGCGATCAACAAGTTTCCCGTCTTGCTTCTCCATTATTTTTTCAGCATAGCTAATTGCTGACCTGACCAATTCACGATTAAGGATAACAGTATCTCTTGGACGTCCCCCCTTAGTACCAAACACTACCCGCACCGAATTTTGACCTGATTCCAATGCACGCTTCCAGGTAGGTACAGATTTGCAGGCTTCAACTGCTTCTTTTGTACGCAGCCCCAGTGCATAAGAAAGTTGCATGGCAGCAGCTACTCCGGGATTCTTTTTTTCCACGGCCTGAAAGGCCTTATTAAATTCATCAGGTGTCAATGCTAACTTTGTCCCGTCACGACTTGCCGGCTCAAGACCGAGTGCTTTATTACTTAACAAGGGATTTTCAGGATCTGCAAGTTTGTAACGTCCCCCACGCAATAAAACGCCCCGAATTGCAGACCGTTCATTCTGTATGGTTCTGACGGAGATCCCTTGCTCCTTTCGGCTCTGCAAGTAACCGACAAAATGACGGGTCTTAATACTGTCGGTATGACGCAGCTGGATACCGTTTTCTCGTAAATAATTCAAAAAGTATCTGGCGATCCTCATTCTATCCGCAGTACTGGCATACCCTCCCGATGCTTCGCGAGCCTGGGTGATAAAATCACGTCTGAATTGTTCGACCTTCGAACGCGCCGTCTTTCTGCTCATAGTCCCCCCAAACGACAGATACAACAGTTCATCCATCCATACGGGTGAATTGCATGCAACCCACCCGTATGAACGGACAAAACTAACCAGGTTGTTAGTTTTACGTCGTTACAGACGTTCCCTGCGTGTCGGTTCGTTCGCCATCCTGGCTCGTTTGATATTGTGTAGCAGGGTAATGCCATGTTGAGTTTTTACAGGTGATCAACCAGTACTCAGTACTGGCGAATTAAACACCCCATCAGCGTTTTCGCTGACGCCTCAATATCAGAACGATTTTCCTCCATTTATCAGAAAGTTAATGACTATCATTTAGAGCCTTTAACAACGGTTAGAATGTATTTCCGGCACGTTCGTCCGTGTAAACGGACGTGACGGAAATGCTGTAATTACATCTTTAAAGCGTACGTCACGAGGTAGTTCGTCTTGGAAACCCGCGTCGTACGTGGTGTTGACGTAGTACGCCTGGCGGCGTCACTTGGTGTTCGCTTTGCTCGCACGCAAGTGACGCCGCGCTCCTCTGCTCCTAATGAGACTCACGTAAGCGGCCAAATGTACCAAATGGCCTTATACGTGCGTTCAAAAGTCGCATCGTCACTAAGACGTCATAAGAGATTGAAATTCAAAACGTTGAAGCGTAAAACCTCGCCGTGGCGAGCTTTATCGCTGAAAGACGCAATACATACGTCATCGGTGAAAGGAACCGTGCCGGAACAGGCTCGGTTGAGTCGTTAATGAACCTTCATCACTATTGTGATCTCCGTTCTCAAAGGGTAAACGGAGGTACCGCCAATTAGGCATCCTCTTCCAGGCTACGAGGATATTGTGACCACCCGAAGGCGTTTCTCACAGGTCACATGAAACATTGGCTGGCACTCACCCGAAGGCGTCTCTCACAGAGTGCTGAGACATTGGATGGTCGTCCATAGACGACAGTACAACGCGGTCATCCTAGCAATCAGAACAATGTTCGTCAAATAGGCTGTAGACATTCATCTGTTATTTGATAACCTTCCCACCACATTCGATTACCCAAAGTGAGTGATATGATTTCGTTAATCAATAAATTCAGTATTCTTCTTTATGGAGTCGCTTCCATTGCACTCTTTAAGTTCTTTCAAGACAGCATTTTATTAAACCTGTGGTTACTGAAGACACTTCATCTCACTTTCCTGGAATTATCCATCACCAAAACTGTAATAGGAATAGTGTTTTCCATATCACTCGTTAACGTTCTAAATAACTCCCTTCAGGGTAATAAAATATCACCTGGAACAATCAATCTTCGATCGACCTGGTTTGCTCTTGCGATCCTTGCCTCTTACACTGCAGCATATTACTTAACGCCAGACGAGCCTTACATGCAAAACTTCTTAAAAGGGTTAAGCTCTCAAGAGATTGCTGTCAGGATCATTAGCACAATCATACTTACCCCTATCTTAGAAGAATTAATTTTTCGCGGAATATTTTTAAGCTCATTCCTAAACCTACTGGGTGAGAGATTAGGATACATTGCTGGCGGGATAATTGTATCAACAGTATTCGCATGGATGCATAGTCAGTATTCCATTCAAACACAAATACTGATGTTTACTGTATCCATTATTTTTTGCGCAGCCAGGTATTATAGTAAAGGTTTAGCGCTACCTATCTCACTGCACGCATTATGTGTTATTATTGGCATCACTAGCGAATATATCTAACACCATCCCTGAACAGGGGGCAACCAATGTATTAACGTGCCCCCATTAACCTTTAGCAATGAACCTTAAGCAAATCAGAATATTTCGTTGTCCAACTCGGTGACAGCTTTCCACGTCGCATTTTCCAGTCAGCATTCGCACCCTGTATTCCTTGCCCGGCAAACCATACTTTAGTTGTTCCTGAACCATTTATCCTGTCCAGCACTTCCATTAATTTATCGCTATTACGCTGAGGTTGATATTCATCAAACAATGTCAGCTGGGATACCTTCCCGCTACAAAAATCAGTCAGTATTACACCTGCTCGATGATAACGGTGCCCCGGGATAAATACAGCGTCTAACGCTTTGAGCGCAGCGCCAATGATGTCCCTGGTATCTTGAGTCGCCACGGCTAATTCGGTTGAAGCCTGGTTCTTATAAAATATCTCGTTTTCAGCAAATGGGCTGGTACTGACAAAAACACCGATCCTTTTGCAATACTGGTGCTCTGCCCGTAGCTTTTCAGCTGCACGCTCCGCATGTGCGCAAATTGCCTGATGCACGCTGTCCTCATCCGTTGGTTTTTCGCCAAAAGAACGGGAGCAAATTATCTGTTCTTTAGGCGCCGCAAACTCCTCCAGGCCCAGACACGATATTCCGTTTAGCTCCCGAACGGTCCTTTCGACCACTACGGAAAACTGTTTGCGCGCGAATGCCGGCGAGAGTCTGGAAAGTTTCAGCGCAGTGTCGATACCCATCATCTGCAGCTTTTTGGCTAACTGTGTGCCGATCCCCCAAATCTCCTCTACCGGCACCAGGGCCATCAGCTTTTCCTGGCGCTGCCGGCTGCTCAACTCAACGACCCCCTTTGTCGCCGGCCATCGTTTACTGGCGTACTGGGCCAGCTTGGCCAGCGTCTTCGTCGGGGCGATCCCGACGCCCACTGTCAGATGCGTGCGAAGCTGTATCTGCTCACGCAGCTGCTGGCCGAACTCGTCCAGCGCGGTCAGTCTCCTCATACCAGTGAGATCACAGAATGCCTCGTCGATACTGTATATTTCGACGCGAGGGGTCAGTTGCTGCAAAATAGTCATGACTCTGTCAGACATGTCAGAATACAGGCTATAATTGCTGGAAAAGGCCACTACGCCTCTGCGTTCGGCCTCCCTGGCCACCTTGAACCAGGGGTCTCCCATTTTGTATCCGAGTCGTTTGGCTGCAGCCGATCTCGCAATAATACAGCCGTCGTTGTTGGACAAAACCACGACTGGCTTCCCCCTTAAATCCGGCCGAAATACGGTCTCGCAGGATGCATAGAAGCTGTTGACATCAACCAGGGCAAACATAGTCAGGAATCCCGTGATTTAAAGCTGTGGACGAGATGGCGTACAACGCCAAACACTACGGTGTCGACATCCTCCGTCAGGGGGATCGGCGAATATTCCGGGTTGGCCGGCAGCAATGCCGGCATCGGCAGCAACTGGAGTCGTTTACAGGTGAACTCACCGTCAACGGCCGCAATGACAATGTCACCGTGGCGCGCCTGGCGAATGCACTCGACAACCAGGAGATCTCCGTCACGAATGCCGGCGTTCTGCATTGAATTACCCTCGGCACGAACCAGGTATGTGCTCTCCGGGTAGCGGATACAGAAGTCATCCAGCGACAGACGTTTTTCGACATAGTCCTGCGCCGGCGACGGGAAGCCACACGATACCCCATCACCAAAAATCGGGACACCGGCCCTCTTCTTCTGCGGATCTGCTTGCATTTCAAGGGAGGTATAAGCCATCAGATACATAGCTCACCTTTACGAATAAACTGTACATACATACAGTATAATGATAAGAATTTTACTATGACAAGGGAGAAATCAGGCAGGAGCAGCAACGCGATGAGTTACAATGAGAAAAAGGAGACCTGACGATGACCCACTCATACAACCTGGCCAACTTGTCCAAAGAGGATATGGATAAGGTGAACGTCGACCTGGCTGCCGGCGGCGTTGCTTTCAAAGAACGCTACAATATGCCGGTGATCGCCGAGCTGGTCGAAGCTGAGCAGCCTGAACATCTGAGGGCTTATTTCAAAGAACGCCTAGCACATCATCGTACACAAAAAGACAGGCTTGGTCGCTTGCTAGCTGAGGAACCAGGCAAATAGCAATTGATTGTTATTTGAGCTAAGATAGGATTAGGCTATCACCGAGTTAAGGAGTGATGATGAACGATACAACACAGCACCACGCCTATCAGCGCGGTGTGCGTATGGCAAATCTATGGAAGCGTCTCAAAAGTACCATTCTGAAGTGGGATGCTTTTTGTGTGGCTAAAGCACATGGGTATAACCTGCCAATCTGGATTGGTCGTACTCCCTTGATTTTTCTTTCACTATGCATGCTATTAATTTTTGCGTTTGGTGGAATTATTTTTACCCTGATTGCCGTCCCCATAACCGCCATTTCTCTTTTAGTCCTTTCTATCTTTTTGCCCCAACCAACACAGGTAGATAAGAATTTCAAGTATAAAGCTTTTGGTGACTTAGGTCCTGGGTGGTATCAAGGGAAAACAAAAGTTAACTCAGAGGATAATAGTCCTTATAACTATAGAGGCGACTCAGATGGCTAATCCATTAGCCATCTAATTTTTCCTCGAATAGCTATTTGTTAAGTACGTTGCTTGCTCCCTTACTGGCAATAGCATTTCCGGCAGTATTTCCTAATTGTCCCCCTGTAGCATAAGCCGTGTCAGTACCACTCTTAATAGCTGCACCAACAGATTGCCCCACACTTACCCCGGCCCAGGACAATGCTCCTAACCACACTGCCGGCAACAAGATAAACATACATCCCATCACCAGGTTCATGATCAAGTCATCAGAGCTGTTCTGGAAGCCGGCCACGTTCCAGCGACTGTGCGAGTCTGAGCTGTAAAGCGCTTCCAGCAACCAGCTGTCCAGCCAACGCGCCAGCTCCCACCAGAACGTCAGGAAGTTCAGTGCGAACACCACAAACGTCACGGTGATCACTGTTTTGTACTCATAGGCCGCAAAGGCCAGAATAAGCGGTACCATGATATACACCGCCATCAGCAGGACAGCCTGCACCATCGGCAAGGCCTGACGCATGGCATCAAAGGCCGGGAAGGCCGCCAGGCTCCCCAGAGCCGTGCCGCCAATGGAAGCCAGACGCGTGGCGGCATTATCCCCCGTGAAGTCCGCATTGCCGCCATAGCCGGCATAAGCGCGCCCACCCTGGGAAACCGTCAGGTTATCCGGGCTGACCAGGCGACGCACCACCGCCTCCTTGTAGTCGGCGTTGTTCTCCCCCATCATCTTGAGCGCGGCGGACATTCGCAGCATCACACCCGGATCAACCTGCTTCACCACCCGGGCTTCCAGGCCGGTGTCGGCCGCCGACCACCACTCGCTGCAGGTCGGGTACCCACCCCGGCCGGTGTTCGGTCGGCCGCTGTCCCGAGATTCATTCCATGGGAAGCTGGCGCGCGGTGTCTTCGACTGCAGGTTGTTGTAGTACCCGCCATTCAGGAAGGTTTTCGACCCCAGCCATTCGATATCACGCAGCGTCGCCTTGTCCGTTGTCTGCCCCTGGTCACGGTTCTGCCAGGTGTACAATGCCAATGCGTAGCAGTCATTGGTGAAGTCCTGCAGCTCTTTCGCCAGCGCCGGGTTATTGACCCGGCTGTGCTGGACCTCAAAACGCACCTGCCGCAGGTCTGGCCGGCAGGGAATGCTGGCCACGGCCGCAGATGTGATCCCCTTCGACAGCTTATGGACGACCAGCCACCACACCGGTACCTTCGCCGTCTGACCGTTCATGCTCGACATCATGCTGGCGTATCCGGTTTCATCCGGTTTCTTCGGTGTCCAGGTACCGCAGGTGCTCGCCCGGCTGCTGTCATACTTGATGGTGTCCAGGCTGACATTCATCAGCGGCAGGCAGCAGGCGAGCATCACAAAGAACGCACCGTACAGCAGGTTCTCGATGCGCGGCAGGGACAGCATCCCCTTGTTGCCTTCATCTTCCCCCTCTTCCCGAACTTTCAGCCAGATGCTGACAACCTTGAACAGCAGCGGCAGCACAAACAGCCCGGTGCTGACCAGCAGCTCCCACAGGCCGTTGTTCACGATCCAGCCGAGCAACGTCAGGAAATACTCCAGGTAGCTGTTGGTCATCATAGCGTCAGCCCTCCACCAAAGATGGAGTATTCACACGCCAGGGCAAACAGCGCGCACGCGATGACCATACGCTTGAGGGGCTGACGATGTTCCAGTTTAACCCCGGGTGCATGCCAGATTTTCCAGAATGCCCAGGCCAGTGCAGCATAAAGCGCCAGGCGCCAGAACAGCCAGCCGTAACGGGTACTGTGCACCCAGCTACGCAGCGCTGCGGTTTCACCGGGGTGAGTAACGCCCCAGTGTGCGAGTCCCAGCGCCATGACCATGGCGACCACAAGCATGGCAAGCAGCTGCAGGGCGCGTTTCGCGCCCCGCCCCAGTCTGCCGCCCCGGCGGGGCAGCAGGTCTTTCTTCTCTGATTCAGTCATAGGTATCTCCACGCTCACTGGTCAGTTTCCGGTACGGCCAGCTGATTAAACTTGGTATCCGGGCTGTCTGCAGACTGACGCTGCGGGTTGGTTTCGGCGCGGTTGTTCTCGCGATCGATAATGGTCAGCACCGCATTGCGGGAGATTTCACGTTTCATCTCCATCTCGTTTTTCAGCGCCGCGATTTCGCGATCGAGCGCTTCAATGCGGCGATCACCTTCTTGCATCGCCACCTTCTGCGCAGCAGCATTCGGTTCGGACATCCCGGTGGTGATCATGCGGCGCATCAGGAAGGCCGTCTCGATGGTATCGGCCATCGCCAGCTCGCTGGCGAGACGCCCGACCAGGGCCGCATTATCCGGGTCGCGCTGCAGTGCGCGCACCACACCGGCCGTCACCGCCAGGCTGCCGGTTTTCAGTTTGGCCAGGTTCGCGGTGGTTGGCTTTTCGGTGCCGTTCACCAACTTGGCCAACTGCTCATTATTGGCCTTGGTGGCTTCTTCCAGCATCGGGGCAAACCCGGTGCCGGCCACGGTGCTGCCCGGCTGCTCATCGCCTTCGCCACTGGTGCATTGCGACGCGTCCTTACAGGTGCGTAATGACGTGTCGCCCAGCACTTTCACCACTGCGGCCGCGGCTTCCTCGCTGCTGGCGTATTTGGCGCAGGCACCGCCGGTGCAACTGCTGCCGGACACGCCGGAGGTACTGGTGACAGGCAGTGCATTCATCATGTTGTAGCCGGCAGCCGCCAGGTCATGGGTCGGTTTGATGGCCGGCTGGCCAGAGCCGCCACGTTTCTGCCCGCCAATCCAGGTCTGCCCGGACTGACCGGTCACCTTCTCCGTCGCATTCATCGAGCGGACGGCATCGCCGCCGCTGCTGTTGACCAGGCTCTTGGCCTCTTCCATCGCGGCCGCCTGACTCCAGGCACCGGTATCCGCCATGTCCATCATGCGTTTGGAGAGGTTCTGACAGTTCAACTGCGCCTTGTCGAACGCGACGCCGCCCTGCAGTACCCCGTTGGTCAGCATTTCATACAGCCCCGGGTTGGCGCGCTGGATGGCCGTCGCCGGCAGGCTGGCCACCGCACCGGTGGCGCCCTGGATAACGTCACTCATCAGGTTCTTGAACCCGTCAGTGACACCGTTAAGCTGATTGCCGATCGTCGTTTTCAGGTCGAAGTTGCCGCACATCAAATCCGAGCTCCAGCCCAGGTTCATGCCCAGCCGCTGCATGTTGCTGCGCGTCGCCGGCTGTGAAATCACCGAGCCGCCGCCCAGGGAATAAAACAGCTTGTCGGACACCGCGCCGTTGGCGCTCTTCCCGTAACCGATATTGCTGTCATTGACCTGTGGCAGTGAGATACCGAACAACGTACCGTTATCGTCGTTGTCATCGGCATGCGCACTCATCGTGCCAACCAGCACCAGGCTGCCGGCAATCAGCAGAGACAGCAGGCTGCGCCGTCCCCGGGAACATTTATTCATCGTGTTATTCATCATTCAGACCTCAGAAATCCGTGCTGTAGAGGAAACGCTGCCCACGGCGCTGGCAGCAGCTGTAGGGTTGCCACAAAGCAAAGGCGGCATTGGCATCCTCTGCCGCCGGATGGTCACCGTCCGGGAACACGGCGCAGGACTGGCTAAGCTGCGGCGCCAGGCGCTGCCATTTGTGGTTGCTGGTACCGGTGTTCTCCTTAACCGCCCCCGGAGGCCAATACCCCTCCGAGCGTTGGCCCATCAAGGGTTGGTAGACGTGGGGCTGGCCAGAACGGGTGATGATGTCAGCCACCCGCTGCGCCACGACGGCGCCAGCCTTGTCATCATCAACCTGGGTCACAAATCCCGACCGGGGGTAAACGTTGCCCCACATGTTGGCGCCGGCCTGGCTGCCAATCTCGCGTTGGCCAGGCACCAGGGCTTCGGGATACAGGGACTCGGGCATGCCGGTACGCCATGCCAGGCTGTCGAGCGTGCTGAGGAAATACGGCACAAACGGCATGGCGGCGCTGCGGCAGGAATAGCCGGGGATACTGCCGCCGATAATGGACGTCGCCGGATGGCCAATGGCATCGGCATATTTGAAATGCAGGTTGGTTTTGCGCTGCCCGGGGGTTTTCAGCTCGTTATTGCCGCCGCCGGCGGATACGCCGCTCAACGCGCCGGTAATACTGCTCTCCAGACCGCCAGAGGCCTGGCTGACCATCGACATCTCACGCCAGGGGTTGCCGCCCTGGTTGTTGTAGGTCGAGACCACCGCTTCAGGGATAAAGTGGGTGACTTTAACGGAGGTCCGCACCGTACAGCCGTGCAAGCCGCAAAACATCCAATAACAAATGCCGGACACACGCCAGCTGATACAAGCTTGCGACACGGCACTGGCAACAATCTGCGCGCTGTTCAGCGCAGCGTTTGCGGCCGGCACGCTGGCCACTGACAGCATCATGGCCATACCGAGGGATTTGAGGTTCAGGCGGGACTGGCCAGGAAGCGAAGTGGCAGGAAAGTGATGTTGCATATCACTGCCCTCCCTGCGCCTGGGCGCGCAGCGCCACAGCCTGCGCAACATCCGCAGTGCCGTACACCACGTCGGTGTCGTCAAACACCACCGCCGGCACTTTTTTGACGCCCAGCTCCCAGGCGTGAACCACTGCACGATAAACCGTGGCCAGCTGCTGCTCATTCGCCTGCCATTGCGGGGATTTCAGTACAGCCTGCGCCTGGCGCTCGGCTTCATCCGGGTTTGACGACAGCTCGCCAAACATTTGCTTCTGCAGCTGCTCCGGGCCGTCAAGATAAATCACGGATACCGAGGCATCGATGTTGCTCGGAGGGTGGTGAGAATCGGTATAGAGTACCGTGCCGGCAAGCACCGATGCCGGCATCAGCAGAGGGAACAACGTCAGCAACGTGCTGATTTTCATGGCGTGCACTCCTGCATGGATAGAATCCACACAGGGTGCTACGACATGGTCAGAAAGGCAGCAAAGAAGTCTTTATTGGATTATGAAAATTTTAGTTTTAAGTTGAAGGCTCCCTTACTCTCCCCAAGCTTCATCCTCTGTCACCATTTTGGTAACAAATTTTTCCAGCTCACTTTCAATGAAGATCAGCTCACCAGACTCTATATCTGCAAAGTAAACACCTTCGCTATCTTTCTTTAAACAGAATGGAAAACCGCCCCCATCGATCGCGATCGGGATGTAATCACGGGGAACCAACGACTTTCTATCTACAAAGAGTTCATACGCTTGCTCGATTGTCATATCTCCATCGAATCGTGGATATGATATGGGAAGGAAATTCTTTATATCGAATTCGCGACCATCACTCGATACATACATACAGCGCTCATCGGATAGCTCCCCACCGTTTCCTTTCATATAAAATTCCCGAACCTCGCTCGACAAGGTCGTCCCAACATGTTTCTCAAACTTATCAAAATCCTCATCACTCAGAGGATGTGAAGTATTAACTGTTAGAAATTTCATGCCTGACTCCAAATTCTATGAACACGCTTTTGGGGTTCGCCCTTGTAACCACCCTTTGCTATGAGAGATGCTTACAGCTTCCTTGGTTCCGTACTTCACACCAAAATGGTGCTCAAACTGTGAAACCGAACCTTTATGGGGGAACGAATCAATATGTGTTTGCGTTTTTACCAGCTGCATTGTCGTCTTACCTGTCGCAGGGTCAAAGTCATCTAGGTGGTGCCAAGTATATGCTCCTGCATCTGATTTTTTGATACCAGCCAAATTATATGCTTCAGTAAAGTCACGCCCACGACTCCCTTGCATAGTAATTTGGACAATACTACTTTGGCCCTCGCTAACCGGGAACAAATCAGGGTGCCCAGTAAAGTCTACGCCCGACAATGCCAAACCTAACGGATCAACCCATCCCAGCGGATTCGGCGCATACTGATACAGGTTCAGCCCGCCGCGCAGCCCTATCGGATCCTGCGTGGTAAAGCGCCCCACCTCCGGCTCATAGTAACGGAACAGATTATAATGCAGCCCGCTTTCGTCATCCTGGTACTGGCCGGCATAGCGCAGCGGCTGATCAACGAGCGTGCCTTTGCGCCGTTCGGCGCCGGCGACCGTCTGCCCCTGCAGTCTGCCGAAGGTGTCGTAGTTGCCGGACCAGCGCAGGTTACCCTCGGCGTCGGTCACCTCCAGCGGCGCGCTGTTAAGGTCGGTGTGCAGCCAGTAGATATCCGCCTGCTGGCCGTCGCCCGCCTGCTCGAGGGCCGCCAGCGGCGTCCACCGGCTTGCCAGGTCATAGCTCCAGGTGCAGCGCGTACCGTTGTCCCGCTGCGCCTGCAGCAGCCGGTAGCCTTCCCATAAAAAGCGCGTGGTTTCCGGTGCTTTACCCTTGTAGGTTACCGTCTTGCGTGTGCGTCGTCCCAGTGCGTCATAGTGATACTGCGCTACAAAATCCCCCTGCGGGCCGCGGCCGTGCGCCTTTATCAGCCGGTTGTCGGCATCATAGACGTAATGCTGTTGGTAAACCCCGTTACGCCGGCTGACCAGGTTGCCCCAACCGTCATAGCGGTAAAACATCCGCTGCCAGTATTCGAGACGGTTATCGACCACCGGCGCCGGCGGCAGCTCGGCGTCCGGGTCATGGCTGACGCGCTGCTCACCAATCAGGTTATCCGCCAGGTCGTAGCGCAGCCGGTGGCCCGGCCTGCCCTGCTGCGCCTCGCGGTGCTGCAGCAAACGTCCTTCCGCATCGTAGCCATAATGAATCTCACCACGTAGCGCGTCGCTGACGCCCTCCAGTTCGCCGCGCCCGGTATAGCGGAACGTGCGCCACAGCACGCCCTCTTCCGGTTTGGTTATCTGCCCGAATGCGCTGCTCTGCCCACTGCGCCGTCCCAGCGCATCGTATTGGCGCTGTTGATGCAGCGCGCCCTGGGTGCGCCCAGTCTCCCGGTGCAGCCGGTCGCGGCTGAACTCGCTCACCAGTTGCTGGTTGAACCTGATGGCGCTGGCGTGGCCGGAGCCGTAACGGAGCCACTGCAACCGGTCGCCCTGCGGCAGCGTCAGCGCCTGCAGGTTGGACAGGGCATCCCATTGGTACTGCAACTCGCCATTGACGCCCTGCTCGCTCAGCAGGTTGCCAGCCTTGTCGTAGCGCAGCTGCACGCTGTCCGGCTCGATACCCAGTTCGCTGCCGGCAGCGGTCGGCGTACGCGTCAGGCGGCTCATGCGCCCGGCCGCATCGTAATGATAATGCCACTCTGCGCTGTCGTTGGCGCGCCAGACCAGCTGGCCGGCGTCGTCATAACGGAACTGATGCAGGCGTTGTGCAGGCGGTGCCTGCGGGTCGAGCGGCCCGGTTTCCCGCAGCTCGCTCAACTGCCCCTCGGGGCCGTAACGATAATAGCGGTCGGTGCGGTCCGGACGCCGTTCGGTCGTCAACCGGCCAACCGCATCGTGGCTGAACTGGTAGTCCCCGCCGTTGCCATTTTCCAGTCTTGTCAGCCAGCCGCGGCAGTTATAGTGATAACGGCGCGTACGCTGGATGCGGTCGGTGACACTGACCGGCTGCCCCAGCAGGTTGTACTGCCAGCGCGTCTCGCTGCCGAGCGGGTCCTGGTGTCGGGCCAGCTGGCCCTGCGCGTTCCAGGCAAACTGCTCTTCGCTGCCGTCGGGATGCAGCAGCGTCTGCAGCCGGCCGGCGCGGTCCCAGCGGTAACGGGTCAGGTGGCCTTCCGCGTCGGTGCGGTGCGTCAGTTGGCCCAGCGCATCATAGGCGTAGGCGGTGACGCTGCCGGAGCAGTCGGTATAGCGCGTCAGCAGTCCCTGTGCGTTCCAGGTCAGTTTCGCCTCGCCGCCCAGCGCATCGATGACGCGTTCCGGCAGGCTCTCTTCCTCGTCGGGATAGTGATAGCGGGTGACGTTGCCCAGCGCATCAATCTGCTGCGTCGGACGCCCCTGAGTGTCCCAGTGCTGAAACGCCTGACTGCCATCCGGATAGGTAACCGAGAACAGGCGACCGCTGTTACGGGAGTATTGATAGGTGGTGGTGCGCCCCAGCGGGTCGGTCTCGCTCAGCAGGCGACCGTAACGGTCCCACTCGCTCTGACGCTGCGCACCGCCCGGCAGCACCACGCCGCACAGCTCGCCGCGTGCATAGATAAACGCCGATTTTCTGCTGTCAAAGTCGGTGAACTGCGCCACGTTGTCGTCGTCATCCAACTGCCACAGCGCCTGCCGGCCGTCATCGCGCACCACCCGCCGCATACCGCCGGCAAAATCATAATAAGGTTCAAGCTGTTCGCCGGCGCTGTTACGGTAGGCCACCACCCGCGGCAGGCCGTCAATCTCCTGCCAGCGGTACTCGTTCAGCAGGCCGTTACGGTCCTGATGACTGACCATCAGCCCGTCCTGCCAGCCAAAGCGTCGGGTGACTTCGCCAGCGCGGTTGCGGACGCTAATCAGCTGCCCTTCCTCATCGTAGGCGTAGTGCACCAGCGGCAGTTCGCCGTCCGGGGTAAACAGCAGCACCGTGCTCAGGCGGGACAGTCCGTTGGCGGTGGTCAGGTAGCGGCATGCCAGCCGCTGGCCGGCGCTGTCGACCAGTTCGGTCAGTCGGCCGTGGTGGTCGTGGAACAGGGAAATCGTGTTGCCGGTGAGGTCCGTCACCATCTGCAACCGGCTCAGTTGTTCATCGGATAAGGCCGGGTAGTGCCAGGCCTGTTCGCTGACGTCGAACACCTGCCAGCTGCCATCGCTGTTGTCATCAGCCAACACTTTTCCGCTTCGCAGTAGGTTTTATGCCCTTTGGGCACCATCGGGAAGGAGACATAGTCGCCGGACGGCGCGCGCCACACCAGGCCATCCTGGTAGCGCTGCAGGCTGCTCTCCCAGAACAGGCTCCAGCCACGGCCCAGCACACTCTCTGCCGGGTTGCCGCTACGCCAGTAGCGCTGCCACTCGACCGGCAGCCGCGACGGCAGCACAAAGTCCAGCTCGTCGTCACCGGACAGGAACTTCTGGCCGCTGATGATATCGACCGGCCGGGCAACAATGCCGGCGGCAGCCGTGGCGGTCATCAGCGTGCCGAAGCGACAGGCGACCCGCCCCAGCTTGTTGATACCGGGCAGTTTGCTGAGCATTTTTCCCAGTGCACCCAGCTTGCTGGCGGCCCCGCCGACACCGCCCGCCAGGCCGGCAAACAGCAGCGTCAGGTCGGAAATCTTATACACCCAGTCCGGCACTTCCGGTTTTATCGCCAGGGTGGTGACGGTGCCGCCGCCGATACGCACGTTGGGCGAGCCTGCCATCACCTGGGCGTCGCAGTTGGTTTTATCTCCCACGCGTGCCGCCGGCTGGCCGTTGATAAACACCTTGTCCGAGCCCTGCGCCAGCTGCATGCTGGGGCCGTCCTGGTCACAGGCAACCTGGCTGACGGTGGCGATGGCCGCCGGCTTGCCATTGATGCGCACGTTAGAGGAGCCTGTCACTATTTTACCGGCCGGCGTCAGGCTCCCTGCGCCGGCCTCCGCAATGCCATCGCGCGCCTTGGTCGCCAGCTCCCCGGTGAGATAGCCCACCGCCAGACTGGCGCCCACCAGTAATACGCCGACGCCCACGCAGGATGCCGCCAGGCCGGCAACGAACAGCGCCCCCGCTGCCACCGCACCGGCCGCGGCAATCAGGCCGCCGACAATCGTGCCGCCAATCATCCCCGCCAACGCATGGGAATGGCCAATCGCATCGCCGACGCGTGCTGCTTCACCCATCACACCCTCCCGTTATGCCGGCTGATAACTGTCCAGAACCTGCTACAGCAAGGCATCATCCTGCGGCAATAATTTACGCGTATGCGCCAGCGTGAACACCAGTACGCGCCCTTCCTGCAGCGCAAATACAGCCTGGCATTGCCAGACGCGTTTGCCGTCGCGCAGATAACTGGCGGGTACGCATTCCACCCTGCAGCGGGTCTTTTCCCAGCGCCGCCGGCTCACGCTTTTTCAACACCCAGCCCTTGAGGCCCTGAGATAGCTCATCGAGCTGACGCGTGATGTAGTCGGCCAGCGCCTCATCAGGCAGCAGCGCATCGCGGGAGATATTCAGGGAGGGAGAGAAGTCATCGCCGGGCAACAGCACGTTAACAGTGCGGTCGCTGTAGCCATCCGGCAGAGAAACGCTGCCTTCAGAAAAGGCGCAGCGGGAAAAATCAGGCATCGCGCAGGGTCCTTATGCTTCATGAGGGGCTAAGCATCGCATACGAGGAGGCAAATGAAAATCGATGCCCCACTCCTGATAGCTGGCCAGCACGTCATCATCGGCACCATCTCCGGTCAGGGGAGTACTTATCATGCCGAAATTCTATTGCTGAATGTTACGCGATTTTTTGGGTAGGGTCAGTCGGGATACATTCTACCTCCATATCGCCATTTCCTCCTAGTGTGATGCCACTTTAGCAAGCAGGGATAGTTATTAAGCAATATCGGATAATCCCAGTGCTTTCAAACCTACTATAAATCAATAGGTATTTGTTTTAGGGAGATGAGTATGAACATATTGCCAATGCCGCAAGCGCTAATTTCTCAGCGTGGCAGTGTCAAAAAAAATGATGCAATTAAGTCTGCGCTAGATAAATTGAATAAAATAAGTTGGGGTGTCACCTCGAGTACTGCGGATTATCGAGCTGCTCAACAGGACTTGTGTTTTTACGATACAGGCAACAAGGTCGACTCCAATGAGGCATTTAGGGTTTTTGATGAATACTTTGACGTAAGAAGAAACGAATCAAACCTGATGGAAACCTTCATTAATAATGGTATTGATTGTGCAGTAATGCTCATCGAAGATGTAAACCAGCATAATTCCTCCCTAAGCGATATTGAGCTAGACACATTAATTAAGGGTATTCATCATGCAATTTTCATTGGTGTTGATTATCTTCAGGAGTCAGAAAACAAGGAGGAAATATGATTCACTCATCAACGCTCAGGTGGCATGTGGGACATCAAATATTTTTTATTTTCATACAGAGCACATTATTAGCCTTGAATGATATTGAATACTGTTATCAGGAGGGAAAGAAAAATCAGGGAAAGCAGGCACTGCGTAGAGCTGCTGAAATGATGAAAATTTCAGCATTAGCTATGCGTTTTGCTGCAGATTTCCCCCAGGGAGATTATGAAAAGATCATCAGACCCTCGATGCCGGATAAGTTTAGCGGATTAGGAAGCATGGACCATGCTTATATGGTCAGAGCTATGGCAAAATTCAGAAAAAACAAAGAAAAAATGCATGATTTTTTTGGTGAGGAATACGAAAATTTTGTTTTGTCGGTGGATAAAGCTTACTCATCTCATATTCATGTTTGTGATAAGTTTGTCGAGAGTAAAAAAAGTCTAAGAACTGGAAATTCTAACACACCGGCCACAGACGTGTTGGCAGATTTTAAAAACAAACGCATCTCATCCATAAGGACTGAATAATCAGCAAAGAGGCACTTATGTTTGAATCATCAGAAATAATGCTATTAAAGAATTGTGTGACATCGCTAGGGAATGAGTTTTCTTATTTACCACCGTATAAAGATGTGGCTGATGATGAGCGGATGGCGACTGTTCTTGGGGCACTAACAGAAAAACTCGTAAATAATTATCCTTACTTTCACCCCTATTATTTGGGGCAGATGCTGAAACCACCGCACCCTATCGCTCGCTTAGCATATTCTTTGTGCCTATATATAAACCCGAACAATCATGCGTTAGACGGTGGAAAAGCGACCTCAGCACTTGAGAAAATATGTGTTGAAGAAATCGCTAGAATGTTTGGCTGGGGTAGCCACATTGGCCATTTAACCAGTGGAGGAACATTTGCTAACCTTGAAGCGTTATGGATCGCAAAGAAGATTCACCCACAAAAATGTGTAGTGGCATCTGAATTGGCTCACTATACCCATGAAAGAATCAGCAATGTGTTGACATTAGACTTTGAGACGGTCGCTTGTGACTCGCGTGGCATGATAGATGTGCCAGCGTTAGAATTATTGCTGCAACAAGGGAAGGTAGGTACTGTGATTGTCACTCTTGGCACCACGGCCTGTGGTACTGTCGATCCTCTTGACGAGATTGTGAGGTTAAAAGAACGCTATGATTTTCGCATTCATGTGGATTCTGCATATGGCGGGTATTTTACATTGTGCAGAAATCTGTCGATGCCGGCAACTCGAGCATTCTCGAATTTAGCATCAGCCGATTCAATCGTAGTCGATCCTCATAAACATGGTATGCAGCCTTATGGCTGTGGTTGTATTATATTCAAGGACGTTAGTGTAGGCAGTTTCTACAAGCATGACTCGCCATATACTTATTTTAGCTCCGATGAGTTGCATCTCGGCGAAATCAGCCTCGAATGTTCGCGACCGGGCTCCTCTGCTGCCGCGCTATGGGCGACGCAGCAGTTGATGCCGCTCGAAGTTGGTGGTGAGTTTTCCGTTGCACTTGAGTCTGGTCGCGAAGCTGCATTGATGCTTCACACTTGGCTTGAGAAGCATTCATACACGCATCCCATTTTACCACCTGAACTTGATATTGTTTTATGGATATTAAATAGCACTAGAGCGAGTATCAGTTCGGCCCTGTCACAGATTGTTTTTGAAAAAGCGGCACAGCGAAACATTCATTTGGCATTGGCGTCCATTCCCAAAAAGCTGATAGCTGAAAATGGTTCGTTTGATAATTCTTATTGGGATGCAGATTCGGTTCTGTGTTTACGGGCATGTCTTATGAAACCCTCACATAAAGAATGGCTCCCATGCATTCTGGAATTGCTTAATGAGTCGATAGATGAAGCATTAAATCAATCAGTTCATGTAAATCAGATTGACAAGCTATAGGTGGGTAAATATGAACTTTATCGATATGATTAACATACAGGATTGCAATGGGATTTATTTTGAAGAGATAAGCACGGGAATAAAAGCCAATTCCATTTCGGATATCGAGAAGTTGTCAATGGAATGGATGCAAGCATTTCCTGATATGACGGTCGAGATACTAAATGAAACATTAATTAATAAATTCTCATGCCATGAATTGTTATGGCGTGGAACTCATTTAGGCAGTCTTAATGTTGCTGATGGATGTATCCCATCGACAGGACGGTCGGTAGCTTTTCGTTCTGTTTTAATCACAGATACATCTGTAGAAAAGGATATTTATATCAGGCATTACTTTGACATTATAACAATCTTTGATCAATTAGCTTAGCGAACTGGGGGCATGATGAACATTGAGACTATCAGGGAAAACTGGGAACTACGGGGCTACAATTTTTTTCTCTGGCACGATCCACCTGGGAAAGATTGGCCGGGGATTATTCACCCGGTGGAGGAAGTTGTCATGCTATTGGATGGCCATCTAACCTTTGGTTTTCCTGACGGTATGAAAAAGCTGGAAAGAAATAAAGAAATTACGGTCAAACCTAATTGTTTGCACACAGTGCATAACCCAGGATGCACGCCTAATCGATGGTGCTATGGTTACAAAATCGTATGCAAACAGGAGTAACAGCATGACTGACAAGAAGATTTTATTTGTGATGTCAGAGGCATCTCAAATTGTTGGGCAAGATGGAGTAGTGCGTAAAACTGGGTATTGGTTAGAAGAGTTCGCTGTACCTTATCAAATGTTTCTGGAGCATGGATGGCAGATAGATATCGCCACGCCTCTAGGGAAAAAACCTGTAGCGGATCCTGACAGCATTGCAGTAGATAATGATGGTAAATGTCTTTCCTGGTCGAACAATGCGGAATTCTCATCTGCGCTGGCTACCAAAGCTCGCGCTATCGATTCTGGTCAGGTTTTAGCATTGCGTGGGTTATCTGACCACTCTCTTTTGAGCTATGCCGGGGTGTTTTTCCCAGGTGGTTATGCGCCTATTGTTGACCTTACCGATTGTCGGTTAACAGCGAATTTACTGATGTTATTTCATACATGGCAAAAGCCCACGGCACTGTTTTGCCATGCTCCAACAGCCTTGTTAAGCACGAAACTGTTGTCGACATTTATTTACCAAGGATATCAGGTGACATCATTCAGCTCCACGGAAGAGTTGAACACCGAGGTAGGACGGCAGTTGGAGACAAGTGTGGAACAGGGCTTGGTAGCGGCGGGCACAATCTTTTCAAAGGGAAGTGATTGGGAGCCATTCGTGGTTACCGACAGAGAGTTGATCACAGGGCAAAATACGGCTTCAACAAAGCTGGTCGCTGAAACATTTCTTAATGCCCTGAAGGAGAAATCATATGCACACGCGTAGCACGCTCATTAAAAATGCCATGGTAATAACTGGTGACAATAGGAAAGCTTATTTAGCCAAGGCTATAGTGATAGATGATGGAAAAATTCAATGCATCACTACTGATGAACATCATCAGGTGCCTGATGAACAATATGATCAGACTATTGATGCCAGTGGAATGTGGTTGATGCCAGGATTGATCGACGGCCATTGCCACCTTTCATTTGGCTACCCGGATGAGGCTGATAACGATCACCATCGCGGCACGTTTAGTGCTGAATATGGTGCGTTAAAGGCCGCACGCAACGCCAAAATGGTATTGATGTCCGGCGTTACAGGCATATCGGTTCCGGGCGGAGCATGGTTTACGGATGTTGCCATTAGGGATGCAATTAATGAAGGCATGATATGTGGGCCACGTGTTTATGCCGGAAGCCGTTTTATTTCTACTTACGGCAGCATATCGGATCCTGAGCCTTCCTGGACAGGTAGCCCGGAACATTCTCTGGGGGTGCTGGCTAACAGTTTGACGGAGATGATCACAGAAGTTAGGCGCCAATGTAAGCACGGGGTTGATTTGATTAAGATCGCGGATAGCACATGGGGGGACAGCTTGACACTTTCGCAGGAGGAACTAACGGCGGTTGTTGCCGAAGCACATCGGCGCAATACCCGTGTGACAATCCATGCTCGTGGCGCTGGGGCAACATTTATCGCCGCACAGTCGGGAGTCGATTGGATTATGCATGCCGATTTGGCGACGGAGGCTGATTTGGCAGCAGTTGCTGAAAAACAGATCCCTATTATGCCCACACTCACCGCATTAGACCATTTTATTACTAACGCGAAAACTCTTGGGATCCCAGCCAAAGAATTGACACGTATGAAATATAATTTTGATAGCGCAGTAAATAATTTAAGGAAATTTAAATCATTCGGTATTCCCGTAATGTGCGGTACGGATACTGGAAATTCACCATCAATGGCTTACGGTGTTCATCATGCTAGTGAGCCGGAGATGCTGGTTCGTTATGGTGAATACTCACCCCTGGAAGCCATTCAGGCTTGCACAGCCAATAATGCAGCTTCAATAGGATTGGAAGGGGAAGCCGGGATTATTAAGGCAGGCGCAATTGCCGACTTACTGATTTACGACAAGGACCCATCTGCGGATATCTCAACGCTAGGAAGACAGGAGCACCTATTATTTATAATGAAAGATGGTGAGATATACAAAAATAGGATCTCACCCTCAAAACCTAGAGGTGATGAGAACATTCAGTTAAGGAGTGGTGATGTTTTCAAGTAAAAAACCGGACACCAACATTATTATCCTCATGGTCGCCGTAGCGATTATTGGCTGTAATTCATTTCTTATCAGCCCTATTTTGAATGATATAGCTTCGAGTTTGTCCGCATCGACAACGCAAATATCCCGAGCTATTTCCGCTTATGGTGGAGCAACTGCTCTTTCCTCATTATTCTTGGCACCCTATGCAGGGAAAATAGGTGTAACAAGGTCAATACGTTATGCCACTATACTACTGGTAGTTGGGGTGGCGTTGAGTGCCGGGGCAACATCGTGGTGGATACTTACGATTGCACAAGCTTTAACAGGGGTGGCAGCTGGCTTGATGCTACCTGCCATTTATGCGGTAACGTCGTATGTCGCCCCAGAAGGTGAGGCATCTGCCGCACTTGGAAAAGTAATTACCGGTTGGTCTCTGGCAATGGTTATTGGTATTCCACTCTCTGCGATAACTTCTGACTTCACCAATTGGCGGGTATCGTATGTAGTTTTGGCGGTACTGGGTCTGCTGTTTCTGTTTTTCAGCAGGCGATTACCGGTGATCAGTCCGTCGTCGGAGAAAAGCGGCTTTCCATTTAAGGAATACTGTAAACGCCCTAACATTTTAGTGATGTTTGCTATCACCTTGTTATACATGACCTCATTTTACGGCTTATATTCATTTGTCGGGACTTTCGCCAGAAACAGTTTCTATAACAATGCAACTTTAGCTGGTTTGATTACTATGGCTTATGGAGTTGGTTTCGGGTTAGCGAGTCTTAAATCTCATTGGATCGACAAATTCAGCCCTCAGTCCTCGGCTAGCATGATTTTCATGGCGATTTCAATCATCTATTCTATTTTAGCGTTTAGCGGCGCTAGTCTTTATTTGCTGCTGGCAGCTTGTTTTCTTTGGGGAGCGGTAAATCATTTTGGTCTTAACGTTATCGTCAGTCTGCTTATTAGATTGAGTGTTGGTTATAAAACGGCCACGCTTGGCATATACAGTGCGTTATCCTATGGTGGGACGATGATTGGGGGCTTAGTTTACGGTTATATCTTTAATCATCTGGGGTTTGCATCAATCGCTTCTATTTCATTTATATTATGTGCTTTTTCAGCTGCTTTGGCTTGGTTCATGTTTAATCACAAGGGTAAAGCTCAGCATGGGATCGCAAGGGACATGCAAAAATAAATGTGAACTGAATGCTATACTTTACTCCCACAAGCTGATGAGCAAAGGGGATATGTATATGAATGATTTTCAGGGACATCATAACGAATTTGAAATTGCCCGCCATTTTAGGCTTCCGCCGGAAGATGTGATAGCTGACTCTGGGGGCTGTGGATGGCTAAATATTTTCGCCTTGGTTCACCGACAGCCCTTGTATGCGAATGAATGTCACCGGCCTGCCACGACACAGCACCAACTGGTGTTGTATCGTGGCGGGCCGGAAAGTGGTGAAGTCAGTTTTAACCAAGAGCCATGGCGTAAATACACCAAGAGAAACAACGAATGGTATATCGCTCCTGCGGGTGGAACAGGCTCATCTTGGCGTTGGAATAGTAGGAGTTGCGTGCAGCGTGACTCGCAGATTTGCCGTATTTTGTTGCCGGCTAAGGTTCTGGAAGTGGATGCTCAGAGCCATGACGTTGGGACTCCGGTGACACTGACACCTAGAATGGGCGTAGTCGATGATTTTATGTTAAAGCTGGCGTTGGAATTGCAAACAGAAATGGCGGCTCCCAGCCTCCTAGGGCGGCCTTACGGCGATGCTATAGCTGCATTGCTTTCGCTTCATATTCTGAAACACTACGCTGGTGTTAATACGGTTGAGTTGCCTACTGGAGTGGTATTTTCCTCAGCAAAAAAAACTGCTATACAGGATTATATCCTAGCCCATTTGCACACCGAACTGTCCCTTGATGGGATGGCCTCAGCTGCGTCTCTCAGTAAATTTCATTTCTCACGGATATTTAAAAATACATTTGGTATGCCTCCTTATAAATATCTGTTTTTTACTAGAATGCAGCTGTTGGAACGGTTACTTGTTGAAACAGACGAACCCCTTTATCTATTGTCGGAAAAGGTGGGTTTCCGTTACAGCAATAATCTGGTCAGAGCTTTTCGACGATTCAAAGGTGTGACACCATCCCAATACCGTCACAAACAAAAAAACCGGCCCAAGGGCCGGTGAAAGTGATGAGCATTTTGGCAATTTGTCACAAGTTCACAGTAAGTATAGACGCAACTAGTTGACCTGAAAACGTTCGCACAGATCGCTCAGGTGGAGCAGCAGGTACACCACATCCGCCGCGTCCGGCACGGTAATGTACCAGCGAGGATGATCGTACTCCTCGGGCTGTGGCCAGGAAGTGGTGCCTGTCACCGTTACCAGGATATCGACAGATTGCCCCAAACGGCCTTCCAGGTGCAGCGCCACGCTGGTCCGGCTCCCGATACGGTGCGGGTGTGCCGTCAGCACAACCCGCCCCAATAACCGCTCACGGAGCGCATCACACAGCGTCCTGAGTGCCTGCGCATCCGTCTGACTGATGGTTGCTGCCCCCTGGGGCGGCAGCGTAAACAGGCCGGCGCCCTGTGACGGCACTTCCTGGGGACGGACAGCCGGCTCGGGGTATTTCAACGTCATCATGCAGCCTGGCTCCCCGCTTCCTCGTCATTGGCAACCAGACCGCGCAGGCGGTCAAGTTTGTGCGCCACCTTGAACGCAGCTTCCAGCTCGGTGCAACCAAATTCCTGCATCAACGCACGGCGCTCCGCCTTCTCTTCCTTCTCGGTCATCCCCAGCGCCAGGTAGAGGCTAGGCGGCACGGCCCGGAACAACGCTTCCACTTTTTTCGACAAAATGACGCCTTCGGTGTAACACCTGGACAGCTTGCTGGCCGACAGCAGCACCGATTCCTGCTCAGCCGTCAGCGCCTTGAAGCGGGCGATATCCTTCACCTCCTCCGGTGGCATGGTCAGACACACCCACCATTCGGCCATGTTGAGCATCTTCTCGGCAATGTCCGGGAAGTCTTTTAAGTTCTGCGTGGCCAACCACAGCCAGGCCCCGAGTTTACGCCACATCTTGACGATCTTGGTCATATACGGCGACAGCAGCGGGTTGACCGTCACAATGTGCGCTTCATCGACCACAAAGACGATATCCCGCTCCGAGTATTGGTCACGCTCGGCAATGTTGTTGATGGTGTTGGTCAGGCTCACCATCGTCAGAGCCATCTGCGCTTCATACCCCTCACGCGCCAGATGCCCCAGGTCAATCAGCGTCACATCCGCTTCTGGCCACAGCGAGCCTTCACGGTTGAACAGCTCGGCCTCAAAGGAGCCAGGCTGGGTGAACATGCCCAGCGCCTCGGCCATTTCCGCCGCTTTTGCCCGGCGCTGCGGGTTACGTTTTTCGTTACTCGTGTCATTGCCGATGTCATACAGTGCGTTCTGCAGGTCGGACGGCAACATCTGTCGCTGCTCATCGTAGGCCGTCTGTGCGGCCATCAGGAGCGCCTCGCGGATCATCGCCCGATCGGCACGCTTGAGCTCGGCTTCTTCCTTCGGATCGCCGCCGGTGATCATCATGCGCGCCGAGATTTCCATCTCACCCAGGTAATCGCGTTTATCCTCGTCCTCATCATCGGCATCGATATCGCGCAGCTCGCTCTCGTCCAGCTCCAGTGAACTGAGCTCCTCAATCAGCTTGTGCGCAAACGAGAACGGCGGCAGTGACACGCCGCTGCCGGGCTTGATGCTGATCTTGTTGACCGTCAGCCCCTGACTTTCAAAATAATCCGCCTGCAGGCCAAACGAGTTACCGGCCTCGGCGATGAACAGACGCGGCCGGTGTACGGCCATCAGTTGTGTCGTCGCCGCACAGAGCGTTGCTGACTTGCCGGCGCCGGTAGGGCCAAAAAACAACATATGGGCGTTCTGACTGCGGTCATCCTTATTTAACGGATCGACTGTCAGCAGGTCACCGCCGCGGTTAAAGAAGCTCAGGCCAGGGTTACCGGTGCCGGTTTCTCGGCCGGTGACCGGCAACAGGCCGGCAAGGTGCTGCACAAAGGTCAGGCGGGTGTACCAGTGCTTTTTGTCTGTTTCCGGGTTAAAACACATCGGCAGTGCACGCAGGTAGGTATTGAGCGGCGCCACATCGAACTCCGGACGCACCGGCTGCAGGCCGGCGCCGAGCAGCACATTCGTCAGCTCTACGCGTTTGTGGTTAAGCGCCGTCAGGTCGCCGGCGCGCAGCAAAAAGGTAATGCCGGCGCGATACAGCTTGTGCCGGTTGCCCAGGTATTCCTTAACCTGTGCCACATCCTGGCGCACACGCCCGGACTCGGTGTTCTCGCCGACGGCATTTTTCGACAGCTTGTTAAAGTCGTTTTCCAGCGTGTCCTGCGGCTGTGCCACGATGGTCATGCAGACCATCGTCCCCTCCGGGAACATGTCCATCAGCGCATTGATTTTCTTCTCACCGCGCTTCATCTCCCCGGTAATGGTCCCTGGCTCCGGCGCGCGACGCAGCTTCTCGACAGGGATGGCGCAGTGCGCCTGATTATCAAACCACCACACGCCGTGGTCCGGATCGGACACCGGCGGCGTAAACCACAGTGTTTCGGCAAAATCGTTTTGTACCGGCATCGTGCCTTCCGGCGTATCGCGGCTGTCGAAATAGGCCGCCTCACGGTACAGGGTATTTTTATCTACCCATTCCGGGTTCGGGTTGAAGTGACGCAGCATCCAGTCATGCACCTGCGCGCCATTTTGCCGTACACAAGCCACACCGGCTCCGTTCAGTGCGCCGGTCAGCCGTTCACAGGTCTGGTTCAGCATGGCAACCGGTGGCATCGGGTCGGTATTGACTTTACCAATCCAGCGGTACACAACCATGCGCGTGCGACGCTGCTGGCCACGCCAGGGCTGGTCTGTGATCAGCGTATCCTTGAACAGCCCTTCCGGCCGTGCGATACCCCGCAGGTGTCGCTCGGTTTCCTGCAGCCAGGACTCGGTCAATTGTGAGCCCCGGGCGTGCGGCTTGATATAGCCGCGCAGGCGACTCAGGTAGGCATCAACATTGTCTTCATCCTGGCAGAAAAACTGCACCACCCAGGGGTTCTGATCATGCTCATCAAACGAGTCCTGCAGGGCGTCTTCCACCGTGTCACGCATCTTCTCCAACTGGTCGGTGGTTCGCCCTTCCGTCGCCACGGGAGTGACTTCATAAACCGCACCGACGGATACGCCGTCATCAAGCAGGATGCACTGCTCATGATCCAGAAACTCCGCCCAGGGCAAATAATCAATGATGGACGGATTGGCGTCGTAAATCTTCTTCTCGTCCTGGACGGTCATCTTGCCCGGGCGGGTCAGAGCTTCGCGGCCGGCCACCGACAACGGCGCACCATCTTCCGTGATGGTCATCGCTTCAGCCTCCGCCGGCGCCACCGCTTTTTTGCGTGTCAGGCGCTTTTTATCAAACAGGGAAAATCGCATCAGTAGGCCTCCGTCCGTTCACCCGGCATTGCGTATTGCACCTGGCTGTAAAACGGGAACACGGTGCTGTATCCCGGTACCGGCGTGTTGCCGTCGGCCAGATGCGGGAAAACGTACATCACCAGATCGGGATTCGGCAGCCGCGGGAACTGCTGGCTGATCTCACTCTCCTGCGTACGGCTGTAGCTGCGATCGTCAGCCACACTGGCCTGGCTCTCGCTCTCCGTCAGCGGGCGACGCAGGCTGTCCCGGGCCGCCACCGCATTACGCGTGGAGCCGCCGCCGTCTTCACCTTGCCAGAGCTGCAGCATCGTGCTGTCACCCGGCGGCAACATCTCTTCCTTTGAGGTGGAGCAGCCGGACAGCGCGGCGCCAATCACCAACATGACCAGGGCTGATCGGATTGTCTTCATAATGGTTTCCTCTCTTAGTCCAGACCTCCGGCGCCGCCGCCTTCGCCCGGCAGGCTGAAGTCGTCATAACGCACCTTGCGCCCTTTCGTTTCAAAGTCGATCGCCAGCTGGCGGGTGATATGCACCGCCAGCGTCTGGCCCGGTGGTACATAGACGGCATCGAACATCATGCCGTAACGCTCACGCACCCAATCTGCCGTCTCTTTCATCCCGCCGGACAGCGCCTTGCCCAGCACCGCCTGCCCGGCATTACCGGTCATGGTCGACGTAATGCCGTTGACGTTATTCTGTGTGGTGTACTGCCCCTGGCTGATACCGTCACCGGCCGCGCTGGCGGCCGATAGGGCGGCAATGGTCGGCAGGTAGGTGGAGGCATTCGACTTGCGTTCACCGCCGATGCACGGAATGCCGCTGTCATCGGAAATCCAGCCGATGCCGGCGGTAGTGCTGACATCCTTCCCGTTGTTGCCGCTGTTGTTATTGCTGTTGGCCTTCATATTGGTATCGGGGTGCGGCAGGGTACGCACCGTGCCGTCGGCAAACACGAACGTGATGCTGTTGACCTGGCCACGCACACACGACAGCGTCCAGTCGCCGCTGGCGGTACCGGAGACAATCGCCCCTTCGACGTCCGGCAGTTCGATGCCGTTGGCCGTCAGGTTGTCCTTGCCGATCATCAGCTTGAACGGGTACGGATCGGTCACGGTGCCATTGATAGGAACGCGGCCAAGCAGCGCCGTCATCGCGCGACTGCCCACCAGGGTCGAGTTCTCCGGCAGGGTGAACACCGGCTCGGCATTCTCCTCCGCCCCTTGTTCATTGGTGCGGCCTTTGACTTGCTGCTCATAGGCAGCTTTCTGGCGCGTGATGGCGTTGTCAGACAGGAACGACGTCGGGAACTGCGGCCCCTCCTTGGCGCTGTTCGGGTTACGCGGATCGACTTCTTTCTGGTCCTTCGGCCCGACCCACATCAGGCCATCGTCGCCGGCCGTCGCGCTGCCGCTGCCGGCGCCCATGCCGTCCAGTCCCAGCCCCAGCGGCATGTCGCTGTCACTTTTCGCCTTGTCCTTGTTGCTGGCCAACTGGTCTGTCAATGACTGGATACGCCCCATCAGCGTCTGTTGCTGCTCCTGCAGCTGCTGTTGGCGCTGTTGGGCCTGTTTCTGGAAGCCGGCCACCGCTTCATTCACCTGGCCGGAGACGTTGCTGTTGCGTTTGCGCAGAGCCTCGTTTTCCTTCAGCACGTTATCGATGTTTTTCTGCAGCTCGGCTTGCTGCGCCCGCGTGGTACGCAGCGTGCCAACCAGGGTGCGCAGCGTGTCTTCCGGAGTATCCCCTTCGACGCCCAGCGCACGCAGCTCTTCCGGGGACATATTGGCCAGCACGTTCTGCGCCTGCTGCGGCTTCTCTGCAGTCTTGTTACCACTGCAGGCTTTAAGGCCGACAAGCACGGCCGCTGCCAGCATGCCGAACACGATCACTTTCGGCAGCATATTGGATTTCACATCAGCCATGGTTTGCCCCCTTCTTCGCCGCTTTCACCGCCTTGCGCACTACCGACGGCTCGGCGACAAACGCGCCGTCAGGGCGACCGGCAGTCACCAGGTACAGCGTGGTGGTGTCCTCAGGCGTGCCAACCGGCCCCAGGTACCGATGCTGGAACGTCGCCGTAACAAACTGTCCCTGTAATACCCGCGGATCGAGCGTGATTTTGCGGCTCGCCGTATTCTTCACTTTCAGCGCCACCACGTTGCGGCTGCCGATACCCCAGCCACCCAGCGGGGTGACGGACACCGGCTCGGACGGATACAGCGTGGTGATGCGTTTTGGCAGGTGCGGATTAACCGGATGGATGCCGGGTACGGCTTCAACGGTACGCACCGGGCCATACAGGCTCTGCGCTGCGTAACGCGTCAGTACCACCGGCAACGGCGCATTGTATTTCACGGTCTTGCGCTTCGCCTGGCTGCCGTCATCCTGACCTGGCGAGGCACTACTACCCTCCGTGGAGGCCGGCTTGTCTTGATTGCTGCTGACCGAGGAGACATCACCGCTGTAGACGATACGTACCGGCTCGGTAGAGCCTTTATCGGACGCCGTAACATCAAGCAGGATGACTTCCCCGTTTTCGACGTCCTGCAGCTGCAGGCGGGTCTGCGGGAACGCGCTCTCGGCTTTCAGATACACCGCCCCGCCGCTGCTTTGCACCCGCAGCTTGCCGTTGAGCGCCGGCGGGAAGCCGACGCGGACATTTTTATCGGCAAACAGCACGCGCTCCTTGCCGACCGCCAGCGGGATCTGCAGCGGGATACGCTCCCACTTCATCAGTTCCTCCGCCTGCACGCCCGGTACAGCCAACATTGTTGCCAGTGGCAACACGCTCAGAGAAAGCGCCAATACGCGAGCTTTCATCATTGGAAGACTCCTTTTTTCTCAGGCGCCGCCGCTGGCGGTGCCGCCGCCAGGCGCTGCGGCATACTGTCGTAACAATCGAGCGCCAGACCAAATTCATTGCGCTCTGGATCTCCTTCCGACCGCACCACTTTCAGCGGATAACGGGTCAGGGCGCGTTTTACCGGTTCGCCGGCAAACGTCTCATCGGCCACCAGGTCCAGACGGACCACCCAGTTATCCCGGCCTTTGATGTCGACCGGACTCTGGTTGTAACGGGCGTTGTAACCGTGATCCGGGATTTCAAACACCACGCGTGTACGGCCGGCCAGCTCGCCGGACTCGCTGCGTTTTTTTGCGTCAGCGTTAAGGAAACGCTGACACGACGGCGTCAGGTAAGGAGAAAGCGCATTGATTTTGGCCGGATAATCCACTTCGCCGTTCTTCGGCCAGGCATTCAGCTGCTGAAAAATATAGAAACCGAAGCTGTAGACCGTGCTGGGTGGGACTTCCCACCAGGCGCGCGTTGAGCCGCTGCGCAGATCCGGCGGATTGTGGATGGTCAGGTTGGATGGCGCGCGCATCCAGCCAATGATGGCTACCAGGAGAAAAACGACCAGCACGCCGCATGCTGCGCGCAGCGTCATGATGTGCTGGTCACGGTTTTTTACCGCATGACGAAAACGGCTCATGTAGACCTCTTGACAGTCCGGCTGCGTCGCAGTGACCAGCCCTGTTGGTCGACGATCAGGGTAGGATTACCCCACCCCATACGACGTTTACGCAGCTCAAGCCGCTGCCAGATATAATTCTCCGGCTTACCGCGCTTGAGGCGCGTCAGCCGGCTGCCACCAAACCAGAGGACGGCCAGCGGGGTGAGCAGCATGCCGGTGGGGATCACCACCCAACCGGCAATAAGCAGAAACGGCAGCGACACGAGCAGACCCAGGCCCACGCCGATTGCTGCCCCCAGCACCATCTCCGGGGTGGTAAATCCCCGGAATACGACGGGTTCAGCATTAAGACGATCGGGCAAAAATCGGATAGTCTGCATGGCGAACGCCCTTAGAACAGGATTTCAGCAGATTTGCCGACAAACCAAATCACGGCCACGAGCAGCACCACACCGGTGACGATGATGGCAGCGAATTTGCCCCAGACCGCCTTCCCTTCCCGTACCTCGTGGAATGTTGTAACGGCAGCATTGGCGACCACGATAAATGCAACGGCGGTCAGCACCAGTCCCACCAGGATAATTCCGTCCTGAATGTAACCTTTGATGGTATCCATCAGACCGCCGCCACCACCGGACGACGGCGGCTCAACCTGTGGTAAGGCGGCCTGCGTCGGCTGGCTGGCCGCAATGGCCAGAGATGTCGCCACCGCAATGCGCGTGGAGAAGTGGCGGAAAAGACGAACTACAGCATTCATAACGTGTTCCTTAAATTGCAGTGTGAAAATAACAACGAGTAATGGGTTCAACGTCCTGCCAGCATTAGCTGGCGAACATCCACATAACGACGACCAGCAACACGACGGTTTTGAGGACGAAGCGGATCAGCGCTTTGGTGGGGACTTTTTCGTTCCTCCAGCCCTCGTAAACGTCAATCCAGGCCCAGGCTGCCCAGACAAATAGCACCGCCAACAGCCCACCAATGCACACCAGCGACATGACGTTGATCTCAACGCCGCCACTGGCCGCATTGAAGGCCTGTTCCTGAGCGCCGGTCATGGCCATCAGGGACGCTCCCACCGGTAATTGCCCGCGATGGAGCCGCCATCACGCGGTTGTGCACGTGACGGCTCCAGGTAACGGTCGATGCCGGCATTGATGGTGTTGAGATCAGAGGTGGCGCGGCGATAGTCGAAAAAGAAACGACCACGCTCAGCCGGATCGGCCTGGACGGCCGCAACCCGTGCGCGCTCAAGCGCCGCCTGTACCTGGATCAACATGCGCTGGGCAGACGCCAGCTCATCTTTTTCGGCGGCACAGGCAGGCAATGCGGTGAGGAATGACAGCCCCAGCAAACAGCCGGCGCCCAGTCCTCGGGTAACTACGGGGATACGCATGCAGCACTCCTTGGTGATTTAGGGTGCTGTCAGGGTGCGATAGATAAGGCGGGAGATCAGTGGATAACTCTTTATGACTTTTTAATAATTTTTCGGGGAGTTATTGCTTAGAAGGACAAGATTTAATTGCCCATCACGAGTTATGCGATGGGCAAAAGAAGATCATCAATTTACTTCGTTTAACCCTTTATCCGAGATCCAATATTCGCCTGGGTACCCAGAGATGGTGATGTGCTTTCTATACCACTGAAATCCCTCTCGTGGATCTTTAATACAGACTTCAACTCCTTCCGGGACTTTAATAATAGAATGTGCCTGAACCAAATTTTTGATTACATCTTCACTACCACTCTCAACAGCACTCTGCATTTTGGAATAATCTTTTTGGTTAATGGCTGCATAAAAACCAGATTTCGTTACTGCAGCCATACCTTCTGAGCAAGCAGCGCTGACGGAAAATGAAGCGCCAATGCAAATACTCATTAGTCCAGCAGCACATATTTTTCGCAAGTTCATAAATACCTCATTCCTTTTGAAGATAAAAAACAACATTAACAATATGCTCACAGCTTGGACAGCCTCATCAGCTGAAAATTTTCAGGGAAAATAACTGACGCGCCTGTACTGGTTATTACAGGGCTTGTCTGCTGACGATGACGCACAAAAACAAGTTTTGCACGCCATCGTCCAGCTCGAGGGTAAATCAGAGGTATTTCTTGAAGCTCGCCGTCGTCACCGTTACGGCGATACCCAGCAAAATCGCTGCCGGCAACAACAGCAGGTTGGGATACACCGCAGTCGGCCAGGACAGGTATAGCATGCAGGGGATATACACCGCCGGCTTGACCATCCGTTTTGCATGGTGGTAGACAAAGCTGGACTCGTACCCCGCCCCATACCGCCGGATATCACGCCGTCCCAGCCCCTCGGTCAGCGCGACCAGTACCACCAGAATAAACAGCGGAATGGACAGTACCAGAATGGTCACGCGCACTAGGGTAATCACCGTCACATACACCGTGGCCATCATGAATTCCTTGAGCGTACCGGCCAACCAACCACTCCAGCTGTTCAACTCTCTGGCAATGGCGTTCTGGCTATGCGTCTGCGTCTCATACGCCTGCTGTATCCAGCTCAAAAAACCGCTGTCCACAAACGCCCACTGGTAGGCCACCAAAATCCAGTGGGTCACCGTGACCGATGGCGCAGACAGCAGCAGGCTGCGGGTGAACTCCGAGGACAGGTAACCCAGCTCGGTGTTCATCACCGCTTCACTGTGCGAGGCACCCAGCTCCGGCCAGAAGAACGCCATCCCTACCCATTCAATCACCAGGCTCACGAACAGCGAGGCGAAAAACATCCCGACCAGGGTCCAGGGCCAGCCCCACAGCAGGTTATACAGCAGGCCATGTTTACGGGGTTCTGCCGCCTGCCGCGGCTGCGTATTATCCGCCTGCGCCATTGCGTCCTCCCTGGGTGACCGCATCCGGCATCACCTGGCTTGCCGACCACCAAGACTCACTGGTGCGGTAGTTACGCTGCATCTCCTCGGCGATTTTCTGCAGGTTCGCCGGCATCATGGCATCATCACCATCACCGCTCGGCAGCGGCATGCGGATTTTCCACAGCTGTCCGCCTTCCAGCAGCGCGAACGCCTGTCCTTTCGGCAGGTTAATCACGTCAGCCTCTTTCAGCAGCGGAACCTTGACAGTTCCGACACGGTCCTGGGTACTGGATGTAAAATCCTGCCCCTTCTCAACGTCAGCCGTGTCAGCATGCCCGGACACCAGGGTTTTGGTGTAGACGTCCACTTCCGGCAGCTGGGAGGTCAGCAGCTGCGCGGTGCGGTTCTCGCGCACCCGCAGCATGATGAGGGTATTGAAGTTACCCGTGACCTGCGCCGCCTTGGCCGAGCTGCCGATACGCGCCTCAATATCGGATTCGGTCTGCGTGTAGGCCGTGACTTGCATGCCGGCGCCACCGCCCTTGTTGATCAGCGGAATGAACTCATCGCCCATCAACTCGTTGAACTCGTCACAGTGCAGGTTAATCGGCAGTTTGCCATCGGCCCGGGTCGGCAGTCCGCCGTGCATGCCATGCTTGTAGATATGGCCGGCCACTGACACCAGGTCGGCAAACATGCTATTGCCGACGGCAGAGGCAACCACACCGTCCGACAACGCATCGAGCCCGATATAGACAACGCCCCGCTTACGAATGACCTGCTCCCAGTCGAATACCGGCCGCGGGTCACTCATGTCCATGTAATCTGGCGCCAGCAGCTCCGCCGTCTTGCCGGTGGTGAGTTTTTCCAGCAGCGGCAACAGGGAGGCAACGATTTTGTCGAAATAGGTGCGGTCATAACGCACTGCACTGCGCAGACCGTCCAGGATAGGGTCGTACAGCTGCTTGCCGGCTTCCGAGCTCAAGGCCATTTCAACCGCGAAAATTTTGACCGCGTTCGGTTGCCCCTGCATATTGCGTGGCACATCCTCTTCCGTCAGCACCTGCAGGTTATTGTCGATTTGCTGCTGCAGCGCCGGCATCCGATCTTCAATGACCTTTTTCGCATAGGTCTCATACAGCTCGCTGATGTTGTTCACATAGCGGGTAATGAGGGTGTAATCGGGGCGCTGTCCCAACGCCACCAGGGCGCGGGCGACGATATTCACAAAGCGCCATGCAAACTCGCGGAACGCGGCACTGTTGCCCTCGCCACTTAACTGCCCGGAGATACGCCCCGCGACTTCGGAGACACGCTCAAAGCGACCTACGGCATTATATCGCGCCGAGATATCCGGCCAGCCCAGATGGAAAATGTACAGCTCGTCACCACGACCGGCGCGGTGCGCTTCGGCCCACACCCGGCGCAGCAGGTCAGCATCGCCTTTCGGATCAAACACGATGGTGATATCACCGCGGCGGATATCCTGAGTGATCAGCAGCTCCGCCAGGCGGGTCTTGCCGACCCGGGTGGTACCCAATACCAGGCTGTGGCCTACGCGTTCACCCAAGGCCATCGAAACATCGAGTTCGTCCGGCTCAATGCCATGAATCGCCGGATTGCCACCTACTGGCGGCAGCGGCCGCACCGGATTCAGCGGGGAGTCCTTGCGCAGCAGCTGTGACAACCAGGGCATGTTGTATTCGGTCTGCAGCTCAAGACGGCGCGCCATCTGGTAAGCTCCGGAGGGCTGGACATACTTTTCCACTTCCGGCCGGCGCGTATCCATCAGGCGCTGGGTATGTTTTTGCTGCCAGCGAAATCCCTTGCCCAGGAACAGCCGTTGCCGGCTGACCGGGATTTGAGCGCTGGTCATGACATACCGCGGCAGCCGGCGCAGATTGCGGCGATAGCGGATCACCTGCATCCCCTGACGGGCGCGAATAGCAGACAACACCGCAAAGCTGCCGGCGGTGACATAACTCACTTCTGGCGCCAGCGCCACCGACCAGGGTGCGACAGCACAGACCACAGCGGCGGCCCCTGATACAATCGCAGTATTGAGCTCTACCGCCGGACGCAGCAAGGCCTCCATCACATGCCGGTTACTCATTGCGACCTTCCTTGTCATTCCCGGATAATCCGCCATCACGTGATGAAGAACGACGACGCTCATCAGTATTGGCTGCACCGAGGTAGGTCACAGCACGATACTCCCCCCTTGCATTGATACTTCCGTAAACAGTATTCATATCCATCTGACGACGGCGGTACAGCAAATAAAACAGTTCAATCAACATGCCAAGGACGATGAGCACACTCCCGATCCAGAGAACGGCGCGCCGCTCTTGCCTTGCAACGTCAGTGAACGTCTTCGGATGAGGTTTACAGTCCCGTTCCAGTACCGGTGCCACCTCCCATGCATGATCATCCGCGTGTGGACATAGACGCACCATCACCATTCCCGCAGGGGCTGCACGGTATTCCTGCGCGGTGTCCGCCATGCGTGAGGCTGCTTTTTGCGCGCCGTTATCACAGAGTGTTGCGATAAAAAAAATGAAACCAAAAATTGCCAGAACCACACCGGGCCAGACCAGCAAGAGCCTGAGCACCGAGGACAGAAGGCTGGTGATCACAACAACATAATTAGAACGATTCGACATTGGGGGTACTCCGTTTGATTACCGTATTCTCCGGCAGAAAAGACAGCCACTGCGCATTGCCGGCAAGCAGCGCCAGCAACTTCTGGCCGCTGACCAGATGAACGTGAGGATGGTTCTGCAGCAAGGCACGGCTCAGCTGGCCGGTACGGCCGGTATGAATGAAAAAACCCTGACAGTGGTGATGCCGCAACAGCGCACCAAAACTCTTGATATGGGACGGCGTGATGGCTCGACCGTAACGCTTGGCCTGGATGAGGTATTTCTGGTCGCCGATGATGACCTGACCGTCCAGGCCACCGTCACCGCTGTAAGCGCGGTTGCGGATAACCGCATACCCCTGACGTTCAAACGCCAGGAGCAGCAGCTCTTCAAAAACGTAGGGATTGATTTTGCGCAGATACATCAAGCGCTGGCCATCGCCGCCCAACTGCGGCAGTCGCTGCAGAACACGGGCGGCCGTCGCACGGTAACGCCGGTGGCGCCGTGCGGAGGCCGACTCACGGCCACGCAGGTTAAGCATGGCCATCACCACAATAAACAACCCGATAAGCAAGACAGCCAGCAGCGGACTCGCCATCAGTGCCGCACCGAGATGCCCCGGAGACATCATGGCGTGACCTGCTGAGACAGGCCGGTGTCGGTGATGAGTACCGGGTAGTTTGACAGCTGCAGGCGGCGTGCCAGTTCACTGCCGGAAGCCGGCGCCATCGCTACACCGGTTACCAGCGCCTGCAGCGACTGCAGGGCCGGCAGATTGCTGACGTTCACAACCAGCCCTGCAGCATGGCGCGACTTGAGCCCTTCTGCATTTGCCTGCAGCCAACTGCGGCTGGCATCGTCATCGCCCACAATAAACAGGGCACCAATCCCCGGCAGCTGTAGCGGTCTGTCTGCTACCCTACCGGGCGAAAGTTCCGGCGTAGACACGGGCAACATAGAGGCCTGAGCGTCACCAACACTGGGTTGGCCAGAAGGTGACGCCGGCGTCTCGCCCTGGGCGTTAATGCCGTCAAAATAGGGGGAAGCGTCCTCGCCGCCAACATCGGCGATCACGTTCAGATTCGCCAGCGCGGTGGAAGTCACCAGGCACAGACCGAACAGCAGGAAATTAACGTTCTTCATGATGCTCCCCTTCCTGTTCAATATTGGCCCCATTGCGGAGGTCATCAGCAAATGACAACGCTTCTTCGCTCGCTGTGGCCCAATGCCGCTGTGCTTCGTAATCGAGATGAGAGCTGTCGCCAGACCAGGATTTGAAAGCGGCCGCCAACTTTTCTACACCTCTGATTTCCGCCGCCTTAATGAGCTGCTGTGCTTTTTCCAGCTCAGTGAGCAGCGTTGCAATAACCTCAGGATTCGCCACATGCAGCCAGCCCACAGTGACTCTGCTACCTTTCGACTGTTGCCACGTCGCCAGCGCTGCCGGCAAATGCTCTTTCAGGTCTTCCAGTTGCTTATTGGTCATCAGCTTATTGACTCCTCGGCTCAACCCACGTCAGCGCGACGGTTTGCGTCGCTGCCGGCGTCGGGTCAGGTGTATGACGGGAAACCACTGGCGTCTTTGTACCGCTGCGATTGAGGCGTGCCAGCTTGGTTCTCACGATGGATTTATAACGGGCTGCAGGGGCGCCGCCGGCCGGATGGTGATAACACCCCGCAGCCGTCAGCCAACTGCCGGGATTGCGGTTGTAGCACTCTCGCAGGATGGCTGCCGCGGCATTCAAATTGGTGTAGGGTTCAAAGGCTTCCCAGGTCGAGGTGAAGTGATGACCGTTCCAGCCCAGGTTGACCTGGGCAATACCGACATCGATGCGCTTGCGCGGGTATTCCTTCAGGAAGCCCTGCAGCGCTTCCCAGGCCTGCAGTCGGGTGGCATAACGGTAGCCTTTGCCAGCGACGTTAATGGTCCATGGCCACGGGCGTTCAACATCCGGTGCCGGACCAGCGCCGCGGGTCACGGAAATAATGCCTTTCGGTGACATCGAGGTCTCGGTCAAGGCTACCGAATAGAGCGACTCCGGCGGCACACCGTGGCGCATTGCGACTTCGCGGTAACCCTGCGGCACGTCCTGCGCGGCAGCGGCATGCGCAAACAACAATGTGGCCTGCAGCAGGCCTGCGGTCAAAACGCGGCGATAGTCCATCCGTCTTTCCCCTGTTGCAGCACGACCGGCATCAGGCCGTTGCCGAATTTCATCCAGCGGCCGCCATCGTGATTGAGCGTGATTTGACGGGCTCGGACCCTGTCAGCCGGGATATGATGCGCCTTCGCCCAGCTACGCAGGACGTCGTCATCCCCTTTGCTATCGACCAGGTAAATGTCGACCGGACGGTTGTCAGCCAGCACCGCCGCCAGACGCGCATCGCACTGGCCGCAGTCCTTGCCCTTCACGAACAGCGCCAGGCGGCCGCCGCTGTCATGCGCGATACCGGCCGCATTTCCCATGTTGACCGGCAGCACACCCAGGCGCTGCCAGGCCGCATCGACTTCGCGCTGGAACTTCAGCTCTTTCTCGGTGCGGACGAATTCCTGCTTCACCCACTGCTCCGCGTACTTTTTGCGCTCGGCATCACTTTTGGCCTCGATACCGAGCGCCGTCAGCGGATCGAGCCCCGGGGACTGTGTCCCGCGCGGCCCCTCCATGAGTTGCTCGTAACGCTGGTACTCCTGGCCACTCAATCCCCACTGTCTGCCCTGTTCGGCCAGCTTGTTGGCCTGGCTTTGCTGCAGCTGGCTCAGGGTAGACAGGCTGTTTTCGATGGCTGTCTGCTGCGCCGCCTGTGATAACGGGCTCAGTAGCACCAGGGCGAACAGGCTGTATGTCAATTTCATCAGATGCTCCTTATTGCGCGCTGACGGTCTGCAGGCGACCATTGACACGGAACGTCGCCTGACCGTGGCCGGCACTGACCAGTGTCCACCCGGCAACAGACTCGCCTTCCCCAATCAGCCGAACCTGCGACAGGTCACTGAATCCCTGCGGCGCCACGGCCGCAAAGGCCGCTGTCCCACGCTGCTCCACCCCGGTCAGCACGAATGGCGCTTTGCGCACCACACGGCGTACCGCTTTACGCGGGGCAGATTTAATCGGCGTAGGTTTGTGCTTTGGGGTGATTTTTGCCGTGGCCGACGGTGCAGCCGGAACGGCGACAGAAGGTTTGCCGGCAGGGGCGGTATTTTCTGCCGGCGCCGTTACCGCAGGCTTTTTCAGCGCTTCCAGGCTGTCTTTGAGTGCATTGAGTTCAACCTGCTGCGCCTGCAGCTGCTGCTCGAGCTTTTCGGGCAGACTGTTGGTGGTCCGGAGCCCCGTCATCTCATCGTTGAGTGTGTTCAGGCGTACTGTCAGGGCCTTCAGCTGTTTTGCATGCGCCTGCACCACGTCGGACATCGAGGTCATGTCATCCTGAGGCGCCAGCGCTTTTTGCGCCGTCTCCAGCTGGGCAATACGCTGGTCAACGTGTTTGACGGCGCCGACACCCACCATGCCGATAATCAGTACCGTCACCACCCCGCCCGTCACCAGCCAAAAGGCCTTGCTACGCAGCAATCCTTTTTTGGCCGGCGTCATGGGCACCATTTCTTCGTTATGCTCGGTCATTTTTTCAGCCATCCTCCGGTTGAAGACACAGGTTTAATCGCCGGCGGCGCCATCGTGCCTACAGGTGCTGCAGCTGGCGCTGCGTGATACACACGTGGCGTCGGCGACGGTGGCAGCTGAGAGGCCGGCAACTGGTAACCGTCGCGCAAGCTGTGGCAAACAACGCGCTGCACATCGTCAACTTCGAGCTGCCATGCCGGCCCCGCCAGGACCTGCAGCGCGGTGCGCAAACGCATCGGCCCCAGCTGGTACTGCACCGCCGGCAGTGCCTGGCGATACAACACGCCGTTTGCCGGCCCGGTCGCACACAGGGTGTAACCGGACTGACGCAGCGAGTAACGCAGCGCATCGGCCACCGTCGGTTTGACGGAGGCAGGAATACGGATATCGATGATTTGAGAAAGCGGGTCGCGCTGGACGGCGGCCGGATCGGTGCTGACCAGCAGATAGCGGTCATAGCGCACGACTTCCGGTGCCTGGCCATACGCATCCGGTGAAACGGGCTGGACATTGCGGGTGACGGTGACAGGCGGTGTGACCAGTGACGTATCACGCTGCTGCAGGGGTTGTTGCGTGGTGCAGCCCGTCAGGATGACGGCTGCCAGGGCGGAGACTACGAGTGTTTTTTTCATCCGGGAGGTTCCTGTACAGTGACTAAACAGGTGCCACTGTGCGGTTACCGCCCCTCGCTCTCAATTAACAACTCTTTATTGAAAATAAAAAAAATGCAGGCCCGAAGGTCTGCATCACTGTTTCACAACGCCGGCATTCATTATCGTTCTGTCAGGTCTATCTCTGCAGTCACATCAATGCCGCGTTCGATAACGAACAGGTGTGAAGCAGCTGCCAGCCAGGGTGGCTGAGATGAAAAAAAAACTGCACATAACCAGGTTATGTGCAGCATTTGAGTTAGAGCGAATAGATGGCTGCCTTGGCGACACCATACTTATGTCATTCAGAACGGTATGTCATCGTCAAAGTCCATCGGTGGTTCACTCCCGCCAGATTGTGCCTGTGGTTGAGGCTGTTGAGGCGGAGTGCCACTGTGGGTTGGCTGTTGAGGCTTGCCCCAGTTGCTCTGGCTACGTTGGCCAGAGGCATTATCCGGAGAACGGCCGCCCAGCATTTGCATTGACCCACCGACATTGACCACCACTTCAGTGGAGTAACGGTCAACACCGTCCGAGTCGGTCCATTTGCGTGTCCGCAGCTGGCCCTCGATATAGACCTGCGAGCCTTTACGCAGATATTCGCCGGCTATTTCAGCGAGTTTCCCGAACAACACCACACGGTGCCACTCGGTCTTCTCTTTTTGTTCACCGGATTGTTTATCACGCCAGCTTTCGGAGGTTGCGAGTGACAACGTAGCCACTGCGCCACCGGAAGGCATGTAACGGATTTCTGGATCCTGGCCCAGATAACCGACAAGAATCACTTTGTTTACGCCGCGAGACGCCATAATCGAATCCTCATAAATGGATTGGAAAGGGAAAAACGCCCCGGGAAAGGGCGTGAGAGGGCGTTATCAGAAGGAGTTTTCAGCGTAGCTTGGCTGCGCAGAACCCTGCTGAGGCGGCTGGGAGTAGGATTTTTCAGCCTGGTACACCTTTTCCTGACCGATTTTGATCCAATCGATACGAATCAGGCGCGCTTTCAGGCTGACACGCTGTTCACCGGCATGTTCGCCGCTGTTGAGCGTGAAAATGTCCGTTTTGGGATTGCTGAGCACAAAACCAATCAGAACTTTTTTGTCTTCGTCACAGGCTTTCTGGCAACGATTAATCAAGCTGCTTGCTTCTTTGCCTGCAACGGTACAATCGAAACGCGTATAGCTGGCGTTATCTGTAGGACCGGACAGAGCATTAACAACACAGCTGATAAAAGTGCCATTAGGACCATTGACTTGACGAACATTGCTGAGGTACCCCATCCCGTTGATGGTCAGGTTGAAGTATTCAGTGTTTTTGGTGGAATTTTGTTGAGCTTGATTTGCGTTAGACATGATGATTTCTCCATGGAGTGTAGATTCGGTGACGGAGAAATACACCTTCCCTGACGGGAAAAGTGTTTCCCGTCGGGAGTCTGCAAAGTCATACGTCAGTGCAGACTGTCTGAATTGTGAAATGGACCTTCATCACCGTTCAGTGATCCCTGTTCTCAAAGGTTAAACAGGGTTACCGCCACTGGGGCTTCCTCTTTCAGGCTACGAGGCTATTTGCAGTCACCCGAAGGCGTTTCTCACAGACCGCTGAAACTTTGGCTGGCACTCACCCGAAGGCGCTTCTCACAGAGTGCTGAAGCATTGGCTGGTTGTCCGAAGACAACGAGTAAGCCTGTTCATTTTTAATGCAAGTTAAGTGAGTGTCAACCGTAATGATCATTTTTGCGAGCCAGAAAATAAAAACGGCGTTGATCCGAAAATCAACGCCGCGGGGTCAGTACCTTAACCTGATGAATATTCTGTCTAACTCCGGGGAGAACCTAGTGTCCCGGCGCGTTTTTCACGGAGTTGCTTGCGCCTTGTCAGTCAACCTGAGTGTGGGGGTCACTGACCGAACTGAAGCAGAAAAAAACCATGGAAGAATTTTTCCACCACCGCAGTTACGGGGTACCTGTGCATTCTGCATAAGAAAGCCAGCTAACCTTAGCAAAACTTTCTGGGATTAACATCAGACAATCTCTTACTCTGATCTGGTTGTTTTATTTTTAGCCGCCGATTTTCCCTTATAACGCTTGCCCTTACCGCCACTTTTGGCAACGATGTTGATGATCCCCTGACAGGTTGGGTAATTGCTGCAGCCCCAGAATGCACCACCACCTTTCTTACCTGTACGCCGGCGCATGGTACCGCTGCATAATGGGCAGGGCGGCGACGGCGGCGCAGTGAATTTGACAGCCTGTGTCTTTCCTTTGTCGACCAGATGCGTCGCCCACTGTGCCTGACGGTCCATGAACGTCCCAAGCGTCATTTTTCCTTGGGCGATTTCATCCAGCGCCTGCTCCCAGAGTGCTGTCATGCCCGGGTTCGTCAGTGCCGTCGGCAAGGCATCAATCAGCTCGCCGGCAATCGGCGTCGACAGCAAAAATTTCCCCTTCTTCTCCAGATACCCCCGTTTAAACAACGTTTCCAGGATGCCGGCCCGGGTCGCCTCCGTTCCCAATCCTGCGTTCTCCTTGAGCACTTTCTTCAACTGCGGATCGCTGACAAACGCCGCTGCGTTCTTCATTGCCGCTATCAGCGTGCCATCAGTGAAATGACTCGGCGGCTTGGTCTGCAGCGTTTTAAGTTCAGCGCCGGCAACAGTGCAAGGCTGCCCTTTTTCCAGGGCCGGCAGGCGTGCCTCTTCCGACTCATCCGGCTGTTCTTTCTCGTTACGCTCCTCCCGCTGAAACAGTGCTTTCCAGCCGGCAATCACTTCTACCTTGCCGCGTGTGCGGAACAGTTGGCCACCGACATTGAACGTCGCTTCCGTAACATCAACCTCATGCAGCGGCAGGAATTGCGCCAGGTAGTGCTGACGTATCAACTGATAGACCTTGAGTTCATCAGCTGACAACTTGCTCAGGTCGAATGCCTGCTTGGTGGGGATAATGCCGTGGTGCGCCGTGATTTTTTTGTCATTCCAGATACGGGAGACAAAACCGGTATCCAGCAAGGCAATCACTGTACTCTGAGCCGGTTCCGTCTGGGTAATGGCATTAAGCACATCCGGGATTTCAGCCTGCATTGAAGTGGGCAGGTAACCACAGTCCGTCCTCGGATAGGTCGTTGCTTTGTGGGTCTCGTACAGTGACTGGGCGATGCTCAATACCTGGTTAGCGCCCATCCCCCATTTTCGCGAGCAGGCCTGCTGCAGTGAACCAAGATCAAACGCCAGTGGCGCCGATTCTTTCTTGCGTTCGGTACCAACATCCAGCACCACCGCCTGCCCGGTTTGCTGACAGAGCTGCACCACCGCCTGCGCAACATTCTGGTGGATACAGCGCTTTTCTTCGTCACAGTAGTTGGCCGCCGGCACCCAGTTGGCAGGGAAACTGATACCGTCCTTTTGCAGTGTGGCCTGCACCTGCCAGTAGGGCTTTGAAACGAAGTTGGCGATTTCACGGTCGCGGTTGACGACCAGCGCCAGTGCCGGCGTCTGAACGCGGCCGATAGACAACACCTCGCCATAACCCTGTTCCCGCGCCTTCAGCGTATAAAGCCGGGTCAGGTTCATGCCGGTCATCCAGTCCGCGCGCGCGCGGGCTAAACCGGCTTCATAGAGCGGGGCTGTCTTGCTGCCCGGCAGCTTGTTGGCCAGGGCCTGGCGAATGCTGGTTTCATCCAGCGCCGAAAGCCAGAGCCGCTCAACCGGGCCGGTAAACTTGCAATACTCCAGCAGCTCGCGCGCTATCACTTCCCCTTCCCGATCGGCGTCCGTCGCGATCACGACCGAATCAACCTGCTTGAGCAGACCACGGATAACGGCAAACTGGTCAGCGGTATCTTTCTTAACCACCATTTTCCACTGCGTTGGGACAATAGGCAGCACCGACTCACGCCAGGGACTGCCATACTGGTCACCATAGGTTTCGGGTTGAGCTTGCTCCAGCAGGTGTCCGATAGCCCAGGTAACAATCACACCTGCCCCGGTCAGGTAACCCTGCTTGCGTTGGTTGGCGCCCAGAACGGCGCCAATGTCTTTTCCCTGGGACGGTTTTTCACACAGGTAAAGTTGCATCGGATAGCCTCCGTCAGCGCTGGCCTTTGGCAACCTGCTGCAGCTGGGTCATAAGGCGGCGCAGATAGGCGTCGGTCAGGTGGGTGCTGTCCGGTGAGCTGTAGGTGACCTTCAGGCGACTGCCGGCACCGGACTTCTCGACTTCCAGCATCAGGCGATCGTTATCCGTCCACTCCTGGCCCATCTTGTAGTAACTGCCCTTTTGTGCAGCCCATTCCGGCCGCGCCTCGTCAATAGCGCCGGCGCTCCAGTCGCCGTACTGATCGCGCTGACGGAGACTTTCAAGCTCGTCAGTGGTGATAAACTGATAGTGGCTTTTCAATCGAGCAGCAGCAGTATCAACATCCACCGGAAGCGTATAGGTATGCTGAACATCCTTGCGAGGACCGGTAGCACCGGCCTTGGTCATCCAGGGCATTCCACCGGAATCAGAACTCGTCCCCGAACCACTGGCAATAGAATGTGCAGCATCGCTGATCTTCTGATTCCACGCGGTCACATCTGACATCGAACACCCTGACAGCAGAAAACTCCCGAGCAGGCAGACGGCAGCCGTGGAGCGTAAGAACCTCAAGCTGTCATTACTCATGCTGAGTCTCCTTTAGCCGGACGAAGCGGGGGGGAGAATGCAGAGCGTTTAGCCCCACTCATAATGTCAGCATCAGGCTGACCCAAACGCTTTACTGCATCAATGCCGGCAGGGGTTTGCAGTCGAATATCATCACGCGTCGCTGCGACCGAACGGTATTGTTGAACAACACCATAAACCTGGCGAACCCAGTGCCCGCCCTGGCTCAGTAAATCATCACGTTTTTGACGGGAGATCAGCCCATAATGCCAGGCCTGGAAGGCTTTCATCGCCAGTTGGTCAAACCCAACAAGCAACCAAACGCAACGATAACCCAGTGGCGTTCGGCTAAAAACACCGATGTTCAGAGGAGAAACCGACGCCACCTCTGACATTGATACCTGTCCAGGCAAGCTGGACAAGGTTTTTTCCAGGTCGGCAACGGCCGATTGCAGCCGTCCGGTACCGCGCTCGATCGCTTCTTCAAGTAACAACATGGCATGGTCGGCGTAAGGGTTATCATCGTTTGAATCGGCATTGATTTTGCCGGCTCGCGCAATCACCTGCGGCATACCGACGATTTGGGGTTTATTGGCTTCTTTATCTCGCTGGCGCCCTTCCCACAGCAGGATGGCATATTGGGTGTGTAACTGTACCGTCAGCGTGGACTTGAGGGCCCCAGCCTTTGCCGGCGCGGGTTTGCGCTGTGCACTTTCGGTCGTGTCTGCCATTTGTGGCTCCTTCTCCTGTTGAGGATATATCTGGAATGTCTGGCTTGAGATAGTCTCGGCAGCACCTTATTCCAGCAATCCAAAACTCTTTTTGTTCTCTGAATAAAAACGGTTATGCATATCGCACATCACTGCTAACACTGTCAGTACCGAACGCTTTTAAACCACTGCTGACACTGTCAGCACTGAATACTTATTAACCACTGCTGACACTGTCAGCACCGAACACTTATTAACCACTGCTGACACTGTCAGCACCGAACACTTATTAACCACTGCTGACACTGTCAGCACCGAACACTTATTAATCACTGCTGACACTGCCAGCATCGAACGCTTATCGACCACCGCTGACACTGTCAGCACCAAAAGTCATCAAATCGCGCTCCAATGTGAAATTCACTTCCCGCTCCTGGCTCTGGCCATCCCCTGCCGCAGTTTTGCCACAAGGGCACTGACATGCTCGCGGCTTGCAACCTGGCCAGGCGCTTTTCGGGACGCTTCTGCAGGGCGCTGAGGACGTACAGGCTCGGTTTTAGCCGGTTTTGAAGGAGTTGTGGTGACAAACAGAGCCCCGTTACGGGCCCGTTTCATCATGCTGAACAGCCAGCCGGTCGGGTTACTCACCTCTCCACGGGTCAGGGCAACGCTCAGGCTTTCCAGCACCTGGCGAGCAACGTCAGTCGGTAAGGCTTGTAACTGGGCATGGATTTGCTGCAGGTCAGCTTCCGGTATGCGTTGCTGCAATGCTTCAGGCAGTCGCGGAACGTACGTTTTTTTATTCACACTTTGTGTGAAAGAACGTACGTTACAGTTCGGTTTCGCAGGATTGCTGTAACCTGTTGATTTTAGACTTGGTTCGGAATCCGAACTCTGTATTTTCTTACCTCGTATTTCACCCAGTTCGGATACCGAACTCGGCTTAAATTGACTGAGTTCGGTTTCCGAACCGGGGTATTTTTCACTGAGTTCGGTTACCGAACTGCCGGCATTTTCTTCACCCAATGCCATCTGCTCGGCCATCTCTTGAGGGGTTTGAGGAGCACCCAGACGCTGCGCCATCACATTCAGTTGCGAGTGATAATGACGCATCGTCGGGTCGTTTCGGATGTCAGACAACACTGACCAGGCCGTCTGACTGACAGCCCGATTCTTGTGCTGGCAGGCTGCCGCAACCGTATCAAGCCAGGTCGGATCAAGGCTTTCAGCATCACAGGCTGAGAGCGGCTCATCATGCTGAGAATAAATGTTCCCGCGTACCCGCCCTTTACTGTCACGTACGCGGCGACATAGGCTCAACCAGCCCGTCAGGCGCAACATCAATAAAACCCGGCTGACCGTTTCACGCGATGCCTTGCCCTTGAACGGTGACGCTAACTGCAGCTGCAGCTCGTCGTAGGTCGGGAACATGGCTCCCTGATTTTGTTGGTTCTGCTGGGCATAGAGGCGGATCATCATCCACGCCACTTTATCCAGGGGAGACAGGCGCGTGTCGAGCATCAACCGGCGCGGTACCGCATCATGGACGTTTCCTGTGAACAGCAGGCCACTACGCAGATTTGTTAAATCGGCAGAGCCTGCTGGGTTTTCGTCGCATATTCGCTCAGCCAGCCGGGCATTCATCTGCTCAATCGTATAAGTGATCAGGCTGTCATCGGGTCTTTTGCTTATGCTCATCGAATTTGCGCATCCTTATCCTTTCGCCACGCCCGATAAGCGTGGCAACAATCATTTGTCGTGCAGCTGTGCTACACATCGCCAAACGGCACTCAGGCCTGTGCCCGCCAGGCAGGCACAGGGTGAATGTCATCATTTCCATAATTCATTGTTGTAGCGTTCGTGGGTCAGCAGCTCCCAATCAACACCACTGTTTCTGCTAAGCAAACGCCAGCTGTCACTAATATTGATCTTCATCCAGGCACGGCCACTGCGGTGCTTACCCTTTACATGCAGTGCCTTGTAATTCCTTTCCCCCTGGCGAAAACGTCTCACCTGTTCCCGCGCTTTTTTCTGACAGGCAGGAGGGGCGGAACGCGGGGCATATAGCCCCGGCATCAACACTAACGGCTTCATGCTGACCTCCTTACAAGCTCCTCCCCGACACCTGCTTTGTTACGTACGGCCTGGATCGCTTTACGGACCGTGCGAGTCTGTGCTCCATCAAAACTCCGCACGGCGTGCCAGACCGCTGTTAACGACACATCCATCTGCTCGGCCGCGAGCATCATGACGTCCAGGCCGTCAGCGCTGGACGGATCATCGATGTCCGCTTTCTGCCACTGGCGCCACAGCGATGCATTGTCCTCATCACTGAGCGTCGAACAGCGTCCCTGGCGGATTTGGATCCCCGTCATACGCCGGCGTGCAGAGACCTCGACACTGGACAAGCCAAAAAAGTGCTGCATCATCTCGATAGAACCGCCCAGCGCCAGCGCACGGTCGATACGTTGCATCCGCTGCTGTTCTCGACGAGCCTGTTGCAGCATCAAAGCGAAATTCTCGTGATGGATCTGGAACGTGAGCACCGAGACGGAGCTGTTCAGCAGGTAATACAAATCATCGACGGTCAGACCGTTCAGCATCTGCATTTCCTCTGGCGTGAGTCCGAGAGACTCACAGCGGCGGATATAACCGGACTTGAGCTCCATGACGAGCTGCGTGAGCAGGCTGTTTGTTGCCTGTGACAAGCTGTTACTCATTAGTAGTACCCCCTGGTGAACAAATTAATAAGAGCCGCGACCAACACAAAAATCGCCGCCAGAAAAAACAATATAAGAGGCAGCAAAAATAAAAGAGGCTGCAAAAAAAGTTGTCCTTGTCCTTGATGCAACAACGCCACCAATTGCAACGAAAACACAGCACAACACGAACAAAAATACGATATCCATTAGTCCTCCCCGGCGCTGTAGCCAATACCAGCAGGTCCGCAACCGTCAACACCGTGATGCAGACGAGCGTTCTGTCCTGCCAGATAGCCCTGACTACGCGCTATGGCATCACCGCGACATTGTTTTGCCGAGCGGGTTTTCAGCGTGCTCATGCCCTGTTGTTCCAACCACGCAGACATCAGCTCTTGTTCATGCTCCGATACGCTGAAAACATCGACAATTCGGCGGACGCCTTCGACCCAACCCGCACGGAACTGTTCTGCTCGCGCACGGCGCGTCGCCATTTTCAGACGCTTATCCTGGGTTTTCAGGTAAGCTGCCGTAGCGTCCTTGAGCTGGCGACTCAGCACATCAAAGGCGTAAGCAGCAACGGCAGGACGTTCACTGAAGCCGTAGAACGTGACGTTGCGACGCTTTAACCCGGTTCGGCTTTCAAAGGAAGAAAAGTAGTGCCGGCAGCCGAACGCATTGGCGACGGTCCAGGTCAACAGGCTCATCCACTCCGGGATTTTGTCCCATGACTGAGATGGCGCCCCCTTGGTCGGCGCCTGTTGAATAGAGGAGATGTTCGCCTCGAGCTCCGTGATCCCGTACTTCGCCATAAGCTTCTGGGCGCGGGACAATGCCTGTCCTGCTTCATGGGCATTACTATTGCTCCGAGCAAGCTCAAGGAGCTTGCGGACCAGTTTCACCAGCCGATCCTGTCGTTGTGAATGACTCATTTAATTGTTCTCCCAGTTGGCCAAGAGCCCATGGGCTACGCGTGCAATCTCTCTGAGATTATCCGAGTAACCAGAGGTGTTTTTTCTGTTTATCAGGACGTTGCATGTTTCCAAAAGGACACTAAGGCCCTCTTTGGTATAACAGGCGGTAATCGCCCTGACAGCCAACAACTCCGCCGCCATCTCATACTCATCATGACCGGCAGCAGGATCTGCCAAAATGGCCTGCAAACGCTCAATAGTGACTCTCATACTTCCTCCTCAATACCTACATCACGCTGCAGCTCACGCAGACGGCGAAGAACGCGTACAAGACGCAGAAACTTCACAGCATGGATATCATCAAGTAACGGGAACCCGGCGCCATCAGCGGCGCCAATCAACGCTTCACTTAATGAACAGGTATCATTTACCGGTTTCGGCCCAGTCAGTGAGAGAAGCAGTGCAGTGAATGGAGACAACTGCTGTGTGGCCAGGCAGTACCCTGCCGCAGTCAGCGTTGCTTTATCGGCTTTAAGCTCAGTTTCGCAGCCAGCTTGTTCGGCCAGTTCGAAGGCAAGGCGATAAGCCATGCCCTGCAGGTGTTCAATGTCATCCTGCAGGGCCGGGATGGCCCAGACAGAAACCACTGGCTCAAGCCCTTCTTCAGCGAAGGCGACTTCCGATCCCTCAGCATTCGGGGTAACTTCCGGTGCTACAGGACCCGGTTGCGCAGATTGTCCTGCCCCAGCAGTCTTTGTCTCGGAAATGCCTGGTGAGGGTTGTACGTCAACATCTCCGGAAAGAACCGGGGGCGCGCCATATAAATCATCCTGGGTTTCAATCCGAGGTGTACTTGACGTACCTGGCCCAGCAGAAGATGAATCAAGTGTTCCTTCCTCTGCGTTTCCCTGTTCGTCCAGCGCGCTGCTCAACGTCAACGCTTGCGTACCCGGTTCCAGTACATCGGAGGAAAGAGGCGGGATAGATGATCCAACATCAACTGTTGACTCAACCATCGGCTGAGTAGCGAAACTGGAGACGCTTTTCAACGGCTCAATTTCCCCAAGCTGTTGCCGGCGATTTTGTTCTTTTGGATCCAGCTCGAGGAGCCAGCGATCGTAATTCAGAGATGGATGTGGGAGAGCTTTAACCAATGCACCAATCAGTTCATCCCTGAACATTTCAAGAGAATATGCATCAGGATCATCAAAATGTGCGCAAACAGCCCCAAATACTTCCTCAAAATCCTTAACGGGCGCGTTGTCTGAGGAAAAGTTATCCCATGTTTTATATGCATTAACTCGTAACGACAATAGATGTTGTATCTGAGGTCTCCCTAAACCCGATTTAAGAAGATTCGGCATATGAGGATACAAATATTGGATAGTATCTTCCATCCGGCTGATATTAGAGTTATGTACCGGGTAACCTTCTTGACCCAAAAGGTTGGAGAGTTCACGCAAAGAAACCTTCTTACCCAAGTTCTCTTCGAAAAACTCCCGCGCTTGTTTGATACCAAAAGCCTTTTCAATAAAGCTCAGTTCGCCTCGAACTTCATTCTCAGCCAGGTGACCAATCAAACACGAAAGTCGGCCGGGCCACGGTTTAAACATGCAGGAAATACGGAAAAACCGTTCATCTCCCGTTTCCTGCCACAGTTCCGACAAAATTTGAAGGCGAGTATTTCCCCCGTCACTAAAGAAGAAGCCCAGCTCAGGACGCTCAGGATCTGCCGTTATTTTAGGCACCGTATCCAGGCCACGCGCCCGCACTGAAGCTTTGATTTCCTCATACCGTGGATTACGGGAGGTTCTTGGGTTATCCGGGAAAGGACTGACTTCGTTCAGAGTCAGCACCATCGGCATTTCCGTGGCAGGTAAGGCCCCTTCAGCAGGAGCATTACTACTAGTGCCTACTGCAGTCTTGCCCTGCTGAAGCAATGCGCTCCCCAGGTCAATTTTTTTGGTATTGATACGTCCCATGATTAAGCTCCTCCCTCAAATTCAGGCAAGGCCAAATCACGGAATGCCGTGTATTGCTGTTCGTACTGGACGCGCACCATGCCGGTTGGCCCCTGGCGTTGCTTACCGAATATAATCTCAGCCGTGCCAGCATCATCAGAGTCCGGGTAATACACCTCGTCCCGGTAAATAAAGGCGATCACATCAGCATCTTGCTCCAGTGCACCGGAGTCGCGCAGGTCACTGTTCATCGGACGTTTGTCAGCCCGTTGTTCGAGCGTCCGATTCAGCTGCGACAGCGCCAACACTGGGCATTGTGTGTCTTTGGCCAGTGCCTTCAGATTGCGGGAGATTTCCGAGATTTCCTGTGTGCGGTTTTCAAAATCAGGCGCACGCATCAGCTGCAGATAATCGACCATGATGAGCGCCGGCCGGCCATACAAACGTGTATAACGGCGCACCAGTGAACGAAGCTGTGCTGGCGTCAGCGCGGACGTGTCATCAATAATCAGACGGTCATTCCAGGCCGTCATAATTCCCATGGCTTCGGAAATACGCGCCCAATGCTCATCATCAAGCTGACCGTTGCGGAACAGGGTCAAATCCACTCTGCCCAGCATCGCCAGAAAACGCTGCAGCAATTGCTCCCGCGGCATCTCCAGGCTGAAGCAGAATACCGGCCGATCGGTGCCTTCCAGCGCACCGACGCAACACGCCAGTGAAAATGCGGTCTTACCCATACTTGGCCGCGCGGCCAGCAGAGTCAGCTCCCCATCCTGCAGACCACAAGTGATCTCATCAACCAATGACAAGCCTGTTGGGGTTCCGGTCACACCGGTTCCTCCGGTGACGTTTTCCAGTCGGCTGACTACCGCATCCAGGCCATCTATCAGGCAGACGTTTTGCTGGGTATACACCTGTTCCGACAGTTCCAGCAGCTGCTTCTCTACCCGCTCTGTCAACAGTTCAGATTTTGCCTGAGGGGCTACGGCTTCGGCGCTTAACGCTCGCCCCAGATCCAGCAGACGACGTAGTCTGCTGCGCTCTGCGACAATGTTGGCATACGCTTCGATATTCGCTGCACTCGGTGTGTTTTTGGACATCTCAGCGAGATAAGCAAAACCGCCAACCTGCTTAAGTACATTGTTCTTTTCAAGCGACTCAGACAGCGTAATCAGGTCGATAGGCTGATTAACCGCCATCAGTTGCCCCATGGCCTGGAAAACACGGCGATGCGACGGGATATAAAAATCAGCGTCACGCAGGACAGAAACCACGTCATCCCAGCGCGCGTTCTCCAACATCAGCCCGCCCAGTACGGCCTGCTCGGCATCGACAGAATGAGGAATTTTCGTCTCAGCCATGACGCACCTCCGGTTTATCGCCGTCGGCAGTCAGGGAGTGATTAAGGAATGTCGGGCACGAAGAACAAACACCTAACCCTGTCTCGCGGTTGACTTTGAGCCAGCTGCAGGGCGTGCGATTTTCATCAACACAGGCATTGTGGTCGGTACAGCCGCAACCGACGCAGGTCGCTTCTTTCAGCTCAGCGTTCACCGTTTCATCGCCACAGACATACTCAAGCACTGCGGCCGCTTCCAGTGGCGCTTCCGCCATTTCCTGCAGGCATTCAGCATCATAAAAACTGGCTGCATGGTTGGCCTTTGCCATCATCATCTCATGCATTTCCAGCATACGACGCAGGGCATTCCCTGCGGCCACTACGTGGCGGTTGAGAACATGAATATGTGCCAGTAGCAGCGGTGCGGCGGCGGCTAATTGGGCATTGGCTTTTTGCTCCTCAAGGCTCACCTCACGGCTGCCACCTTTCTCCGACCAGTGTTCCAATCCGAGTTTTTCCCAGTCGGGGACTATCGCGACGTTGGGAATTTCCAGGTGCTCAAAACCATTGGCGTCAACCACCGTGGCTTCATCACCATAGATATCAAGAACCGCCCAGGGCGCTCGCGCAGTCAAGTGCTGCTGTTCAGTCAGCAAGACAATAAGTTGCTCGATATTCATTGGTTTGCCTCCTGACGCAGGACGTCGAAATCAGGGGTCCAGTCCGGGAACAGCTCACAGGCCAGGTCATACATCGTGTCTGCTGCCGCGGGCGTGGAGGTGCGCGTGGTGGTTTTTTCCAGGCGGTGAACAGGCTGTCCAGAGGCATGACCAAGTTTGTAGATTTCCAGCTTGGGAATGATGGTATTCAGGAGGGAGACGTCAAAGGCATCGGCCCGCAGATACTTGCCGTTATCAATAATTCCGCTCAGGCTTTTCAGTGTTTGCCAGTCCAGGTTGGTGTATTCCATGCAGTTGGTCAGTATTCGCACCTGAGGCATGGCAATACCGTAAACTGCCAGAGGCAGCAGCCCTTCCATCAGCCCCAGCGTGCCGCGTAAAAATTCACGGGTGTCTGGCAAGATTGGCTTGATGACACCAACAGCAAACGAGGAGCTGGCCAGCAGGATGAGCTCCAACATGATGGATGCTGCGCCTTTGGAGTCGATGATGATGACGTCGTAATTTTGGAATAAGGGATGCTGTAGAACATTGCGCAGACGCATGCGGCCGTCCGGGGCATGCAGCATAGCTGAAGAGAGGCGGTCATGCGGGTCGTTGGAAACGATAATGTCCAGATTGTTAATAACGGAACGGGAGATGATTTGGTCAGCCTGCGCCAAATCGACGGTCTTCATCAGGAGCTCATACAGACCGTTAGGCGCTTCGTATTCCAGGGAGAATATGCTGCTGGCGGTGGGCTGGGAATGGTCACCGTCGATGAGGAGGACTTTTTTGCCGGCGTCGGCCAAAAATCCGGCCAGATTGGCGCTTTGAGTGGATTTCCCTTCACCACCTTTAGTGGAAATGACAGGGACTACTCGTGCTTTATGTTGAGTCTTGGTTACAACGTTTTCCATGTGCACACTCGAATACATTTATTCGATATGCGCAGTCACAACAGACTAATTACAAACGTTACTATTTAACTTGCAATCAACGATCGGATTGAAAATCCCCGTGTCCTTGGTTCGATTCCGAGTCCGGGCACCAAATTCATATAAACGGACCTCCACGGAGGTCCGTTTTTCGTTTCAGGACGCCACGATTTAAGCGTTCTGCCTCCAAATCAATTCTCCCGAACTCAACCAGATTCTCCCCACATCACCAGCAATTTGCGGGCATATCTCAATTCGGGAAAATTTGTTCCTGAGCGATAGCACTAACTGACGTGAAATGTCGTGCGGCCCCGTGATGTTGTTGAACGTCAAATGACGTCATCAGGAGCGTAACGCATCCATAAAGCACAACACCGGTCTGAACGCCGACTGATGAGATTTTCTGAATGAGAACAAAGAGAAATGTATCAGTCCGCTTGCTCATGCAAAGACTAACAATCCATTAAAATAGTAAGCGCTCCGGACAATTTTCCATGGATTATTTTCTGAACATTTTTCTTTGGCAAAGATGATGAATTTTGATGGTAAGGAATATTACTTCTGGTTCTCAGTAAAATCCTTTCTTAATACCATGTAATCAAGAAGTTTATGGCTGGTAAAAATAACGTCTTGCATTCACCAATAATATGTAAATAAACCCATCTATAGATGGTAAAAATAGGTTGGGTGATGCTGCCAACTTACTGATTTAGTGTATGATGGTGTTTTTGAGGTGCTCCAGTGGCTTCTGTTTCTATCAGCTGTCCCTCCTGTTCAGCTACTGACGGGGTGGTGCGTAACGGCAAAAGCACCGCCGGACATCAGCGCTATCTCTGCTCTCACTGCCGTAAAACATGGCAACTGCAGTTCACTTACACCGCTTCTCAACCCGGTACGCACCAGAAAATCATTGATATGGCCATGAATGGCGTTGGATGCCGGGCAACAGCCCGCATTATGGGCGTTGGCCTCAACACGATTTTACGTCACTTAAAAAACTCAGGCCGCAGTCGGTAACCTCGCGCATACAGCCGGGCAGTGACGTCATCGTCTGCGCGGAAATGGACGAACAGTGGGGCTATGTCGGGGCTAAATCGCGCCAGCGCTGGCTGTTTTACGCGTATGACAGGCTCCGGAAGACGGTTGTTGCGCACGTATTCGGTGAACGCACTATGGCGACGCTGGGGCGTCTTATGAGCCTGCTGTCACCCTTTGACGTGGTGATATGGATGACGGATGGCTGGCCGCTGTATGAATCCCGCCTGAAGGGAAAGCTGCACGTAATCAGCAAGCGATATACGCAGCGAATTGAGCGGCATAACCTGAATCTGAGGCAGCACCTGGCACGGCTGGGACGGAAGTCGCTGTCGTTCTCAAAATCGGTGGAGCTGCATGACAAAGTCATCGGGCATTATCTGAACATAAAACACTATCAATAAGTTGGAGTCATTACCCGGTAAGTCTAAGCATTTGAGCCTGATTAAATCTTCGATTTCACTTGCGGCTAATGATGTCGTTATTGCGAAGGAATTTTCATTCAATTGTCGTGGTATCCCATATTCATCAGCCACGATAGAGGAGAAATTCATATCATACATCAATGATCTTAACCTTAAGAACACTGAGGAATAAGATGATGGATAATCAAAAGAAACAACATAAGTATTGAACTTGTTTTTACCTTCCATAATATGACTCCTATCAATATTGAACGCTCTGGGGACGCAAAACTTATTAACCCCGATTGATGATTCTCATATTGGAGATATTCTTTTTTTTGCTCAGTAAAGGGGATGACTTGGGACAAAAAAACGCGCTCTCTGCCCATTCTTTGTGCATCCCCCTACCCTTCAGATGCTCTCCTGCATCACACCGCGGAGAGCATGAAAAATATCGTGAATCTGTACTCTCCCATCAACTGCGAATATCATCATACTCCCGCGTTTTATCAAATTCGTGTTTCGCAAATGGACATAATGGGATAATTTTTCGTTTTTCCCGACGCATTTTTTCCACGACTTTCGCAACCAGCTGTTTACCAATCCCTTGCCCTTTCAGGCTTTCATCGACATCGGTATGTTCGATAATCGCTAAATTCTCTCCGGTCGGCACAAAGACAATTTCAGCGATTTGCTTGCCCTGTTCATCATTAATGTAAAATTTATTGTGGCCTTCGCGTATTTCCATTTTACCCTCGCTTATTTATGACGGTATTTCAGCGCGCCGCTCGGGCACGTATCAATCACTTTAACCACAGTGACGACGTCGACTTCATCCGGCATGATCCACGGCTTACGTTTGAGATTAAATAACTTGCCGTTGCCACGTACGCAATTGCCAGAATGCTGACATATCGCAGTGTTGAAATAGACATCGATCTTTTCGCCGGTATAACAGCGATAACCCCCGTCCAGTAGCGCCTGATCCATGACTTTCCCTCTCTCATCAGTATGATTATCGCTATAAGCATAGCCCTGGAATCTTCATACAGCACTGGCAGTTTCCGTTGCCAGAGTCTCTTCCCCTATATAGCCAATCATTCTTACTCCCTTTGAATTACCCGCCTCATCAGAGATAATGCTTAAGAAATTTGTCACACAAGGAAGCTGATGAGACATTCATTGCCCTACCGCATGTTACGCAAACGTCCGATGAAATTGAGTACCACAGTGATCTTAATGGTCAGCGCGGTACTGTTCTCGGTGCTATTGGTGGTGCATCTGATTTACTTCTCGCAAATCAGTGATATGACGCGAGACGGGCTGGCCAACAAGGCACTGGCAGTGGCGCGTACCCTCGCCGACTCGCCGGAAATCCGTCAGGGCTTGCAGAAAAAACCGCAGGAGAGCGGAATCCAGGCCATCGCGGAAGCCGTGCGCAAACGCAACGATCTGCTGTTTATTGTCGTTACCGATATGCAAAGTCTTCGCTACTCGCATCCTGAAGCCCAGCGTATTGGTCAGCCATTTAAAGGTGATGACATCCTTAAAGCGCTGAATGGCAAAGAAAATGTCGCTATCAATCGCGGTTTTCTGGCGCAGGCTTTACGCGTATTTACCCCCATCTACGATGAAAATCATAAACAAATTGGCGTGGTGGCGATCGGCCTTGAGTTAAGCCGCGTGACCCAACAAATCAATGACAGTCGCTGGAGCATTATCTGGTCGGTATTATTTGGCATGCTGGTCGGACTGATTGGCACCTGCATTCTGGTTAAGGTACTGAAAAAAATCCTTTTCGGCCTGGAACCCTACGAAATCTCCACGCTGTTTGAGCAGCGCCAGGCCATGTTGCAGTCTATCAAAGAAGGCGTCGTTGCCGTGGACGATCGCGGCGAGGTCACGCTGATCAACGATGCCGCACAAGAATTGCTGAATTACCGTAAGTCGCAGGACGATGAGAAACTGTCGACGCTAAGCCACTCATGGTCACAGGTGGTAGATGTCTCGGAAGTGTTACGCGACGGTACGCCGCGCCGCGACGAAGAGATTACGATTAAAGACCGGCTATTACTGATCAACACCGTTCCGGTGCGCAGTAATGGCGTTATCATCGGTGCCATTTCAACCTTCAGGGACAAAACTGAAGTTCGTAAACTGATGCAGCGACTCGACGGTCTGGTCAACTATGCTGATGCACTTCGTGAACGATCCCACGAATTTATGAATAAATTGCATGTGATTCTCGGATTATTGCATCTGAAGAGTTATAAGCAGTTGGAAGATTACATTCTCAAAACAGCCAATAACTATCAGGAAGAGATTGGCTCTCTGCTGGGTAAGATCAAATCTCCGGTTATCGCTGGTTTTTTAATCAGCAAGATTAACCGCGCGACCGATTTAGGCCATACGCTGATTTTAAACAGTGAAAGCCTGCTGCCAGACAGCGGCAGTGAGGACCAGGTCGCGACGCTGATTACCACATTGGGAAATCTGATAGAAAACGCGCTGGAAGCATTAGGGCCGGAACCCGGTGGCAAAATTAGCGTAACATTGCACTACCGTCACGGCTGGCTGCACTGCGAAGTTAACGATGATGGACCGGGGATCGCACCCGACAAAATCGATCACATTTTTGACAAAGGTGTCTCGACAAAAGGAAGCGAGCGAGGCGTCGGTTTAGCACTTGTCAAACAACAGGTAGAAAATCTCGGCGGCAGCATCGCCGTGGAATCGGAACCCGGGATTTTCACACAATTTTTTGTCCAGATACCCTGGGACGGGGAGAGGTCGAACAGATGATCAATGTATTAATTATCGATGACGACGCAATGGTCGCGGAGCTGAATCGCCGATACGTAGCACAAATCCCAGGCTTTCAATGCTGTGGAACAGCCTCGACGCTGGAGAAAGCCAAAGAGATTATCTTCAATAGCGATACGCCTATCGACCTGATATTGCTCGATATCTATATGCAAAAAGAGAACGGGCTCGATTTACTGCCTGTCCTGCATAACGCGCGTTGCAAAAGTGATGTGATTGTCATCTCCTCCGCAGCCGATGCGGCAACCATTAAAGATTCGCTGCATTACGGTGTCGTGGATTACCTGATCAAACCCTTCCAGGCTTCCCGCTTTGAAGAGGCGCTCACCGGCTGGCGGCAAAAGAAAATGGCGCTGGAAAAACATCAGTATTATGACCAGGCCGAGCTTGATCAGCTAATCCACGGCAGCAGCTCCAACGAACAGGATCCTCGTCGCTTGCCAAAAGGCTTAACGCCGCAGACGTTACGCACGCTGTGCCAGTGGATTGACGCGCATCAGGACTATGAGTTTTCAACCGACGAGCTGGCTAACGAGGTTAACATCTCGCGTGTTTCCTGCCGTAAATACCTCATCTGGCTGGTCAACTGCCACATCTTGTTCACCAGTATCCATTATGGCGTCACGGGGCGTCCGGTTTACCGTTACCGTATTCAGGCAGAACACTACTCACTACTGAAACAATATTGCCAATAACGGATCGCTGGTTATCTGTAAGTAATAATTATTACCGTAATGCAAAATACCCCTGGCACAAGTTACATCCTTCATCAGTAAAACTTGTGCCAGATCAAATATAATTATCCCTCCATCATCGCTAAAAATTAATATCTCTTCAGGTGAACGGTGTTTTTAATTTCAAAACGCTAACAAAAGTTAATTAACTATTATGTCACCCGCATTATGTGTATTTTTACCCACAAATGGGTAGATCAGATTAATCTTTAAACCTAATGATATCTGCCCTGAGAACAAAAAATAGACCGATAAATATCAATAAGATAACAGCAAACAAAACATTAACATCTGCGCAGTACAAACTATAAACCCATCGCCAGAGAGTTTTTCTCTCTGAAAAAGCCGCTTATCACAGTGCATAAATTTGCCGCTGCTTTAATCAGCCAATATTTACTGTGAGGTATTTGCTAAAGCCGGTAACGACCAAACGGATATTTAGTCAGGCTCTGAAAACAGTTCATACAAAACAGAACGTGACTGTGATCTATTCAGCAAAAATTTAAATAGGATTATCGCGAGGGTTCACACATGTTATTTACTATCCAACTTATCATAATACTGATATGTCTGTTTTATGGTGCCAGAAAGGGTGGTATCGCGCTGGGTTTATTAGGCGGTATCGGTCTGGTCATTCTGGTCTTCGTCTTCCACCTTCAGCCAGGTAAACCACCAGTTGATGTCATGCTGGTTATCATTGCGGTGGTGGCGGCATCGGCGACCTTGCAAGCTTCGGGCGGTCTTGATGTCATGCTGCAAATTGCCGAGAAGCTGCTGCGCCGCAACCCGAAATATGTCTCAATTGTCGCGCCGTTTGTGACCTGTACACTGACCATTCTTTGCGGTACGGGTCATGTGGTTTACACCATTCTGCCGATCATCTACGACGTCGCCATTAAGAACAACATCCGTCCGGAACGTCCGATGGCGGCAAGTTCTATCGGTGCACAGATGGGGATTATCGCCAGTCCGGTATCGGTTGCGGTCGTGTCTCTGGTTGCGATGCTGGGTAATGTCACCTTTGATGGCCGCCATCTTGAGTTCCTCGATCTGCTGGCAATCACCATTCCATCGACGTTAATCGGTATCCTGGCGATCGGTATCTTCAGCTGGTTCCGCGGTAAAGATCTGGATAAAGACGAAGAGTTCCAGAAATTCATCTCCGTACCGGAAAACCGTGAGTATGTTTACGGTGATACCGCGACGCTGCTGGATAAAAAACTGCCGAAAAGCAACTGGCTGGCGATGTGGATTTTCCTCGGGGCAATCGCTGTAGTCGCACTTCTTGGTGCTGATTCGGACCTGCGTCCATCCTTCGGCGGCAAACCGCTGTCGATGGTGCTGGTTATTCAGATGTTTATGCTGCTGACCGGGGCGCTGATTATTATCCTGACCAAAACCAATCCCGCGTCTATCTCAAAAAACGAAGTCTTCCGTTCCGGTATGATCGCCATCGTGGCGGTGTACGGTATCGCATGGATGGCAGAAACCATGTTCGGTGCGCATATGTCTGAAATTCAGGGCGTACTGGGTGAAATGGTGAAAGAGTATCCGTGGGCCTATGCCATTGTTCTGCTGCTGGTTTCCAAGTTTGTAAACTCTCAGGCTGCGGCGCTGGCGGCGATTGTTCCGGTCGCGCTGGCGATCGGCGTTGATCCGGCATACATCGTGGCTTCAGCACCGGCTTGCTACGGTTATTACATCCTGCCGACTTATCCGAGCGATCTGGCAGCGATTCAGTTTGACCGTTCCGGCACCACCCACATCGGTCGCTTCGTCATCAACCACAGCTTTATTCTGCCGGGGTTGATTGGTGTGAGCGTATCGTGCGTCTTCGGCTGGATCTTCGCCGCGATGTACGGGTTCTTATAAATGCACTTTGCGTGCCGCCCGTGACTACGCGGCACGCCATTTTCGAATAACAAATACAGAGTTACAGGCTGGAAGCTATGTCAAACAAACCCTTTATCTACCAGGCACCTTTCCCGATGGGGAAAGACAATACCGAATACTATCTACTCACTTCCGATTACGTTAGCGTTGCCGACTTCGACGGCGAAACCATCCTGAAAGTGGAACCAGAAGCCCTGACCCTGCTGGCGCAGCAAGCCTTTCACGACGCTTCTTTTATGCTCCGCCCGGCACACCAGAAACAGGTTGCGGCTATTCTTCACGATCCAGAAGCCAGCGAAAACGACAAGTACGTGGCGCTGCAATTCTTAAGAAACTCCGAAATCGCCGCCAAAGGCGTGCTGCCGACCTGCCAGGATACCGGCACCGCGATCATCGTCGGTAAAAAAGGCCAGCGCGTGTGGACCGGCGGCGGTGATGAAGAAGCGCTGTCGAAAGGCGTCTATAACACCTATATCGAAGATAACCTGCGCTATTCACAGAATGCGGCGCTGGACATGTACAAAGAGGTCAACACCGGCACTAACCTGCCTGCGCAAATCGACCTGTACGCGGTAGATGGCGATGAGTACAAATTCCTTTGCGTTGCGAAAGGCGGCGGCTCTGCCAACAAAACGTATCTCTACCAGGAAACCAAAGCCCTGCTGACTCCCGGCAAACTGAAAAACTTCCTCGTCGAGAAAATGCGTACCCTCGGTACTGCAGCCTGCCCGCCGTACCATATCGCGTTTGTGATTGGCGGTACGTCTGCGGAAACCAACCTGAAAACCGTCAAGTTAGCAAGCGCTCACTATTACGATGAACTGCCGACGGAAGGGAACGAACATGGTCAGGCGTTCCGCGATGTCCAGCTGGAACAGGAACTGCTGGAAGAGGCCCAGAAACTCGGTCTTGGCGCGCAGTTTGGCGGTAAATACTTCGCGCACGACATTCGCGTTATCCGTCTGCCACGTCACGGCGCATCCTGCCCGGTCGGCATGGGCGTCTCCTGCTCCGCTGACCGTAACATTAAAGCGAAAATCAACCGCGAAGGTATCTGGATCGAAAAACTGGAACACAACCCAGGCCAGTACATTCCACAAGAACTGCGCCAGGCCGGTGAAGGCGAAGCGGTGAAAGTTGACCTTAACCGCCCGATGAAAGAGATCCTCGCCCAGCTTTCGCAATACCCGGTATCCACTCGTTTGTCGCTCACCGGCACCATTATCGTGGGCCGAGATATTGCACACGCCAAGCTGAAAGAGCTGATTGACGCCGGTAAAGAACTTCCGCAGTACATCAAAGATCACCCGATCTACTACGCGGGTCCGGCGAAAACCCCTGCCGGTTATCCATCAGGTTCACTTGGCCCAACCACCGCAGGTCGTATGGACTCCTACGTGGATCTGCTGCAATCCCACGGCGGCAGCATGATCATGCTAGCGAAAGGTAACCGCAGTCAGCAGGTTACCGACGCGTGTCATAAACACGGCGGCTTCTACCTCGGTAGCATCGGCGGTCCGGCGGCGGTACTGGCGCAGCAGAGCATCAAGCATCTGGAGTGCGTCGCTTATCCGGAGCTGGGTATGGAAGCTATCTGGAAAATCGAAGTAGAAGATTTCCCGGCGTTTATCCTGGTCGATGACAAAGGTAACGACTTCTTCCAGCAAATCGTCAACAAACAGTGCGCGAACTGCACTAAGTAACCTCTTCGGCCCAGCGCCTGGCAGCATGCTGCCAGGTGATCCCCCTGGGCCACCTCTTTTGCGATTGTAATTTCACGCTTGCTGGTGAATAGTCAGTATTTTCCCTGATTTGCGAACTCACCATGACCCGCACACTCAAGCCGTTAATTCTTAACACCGGCGCACTGGCGCTAACATTAATCCTGATTTATACCGGCATTTCGGCCCATGACAAACTCACCTGGCTGATGGAAGTGACACCGGTGATTATTGTCGTGCCGCTACTGCTTGCCACCGCCAGACGTTATCCGTTAACGCCGCTGCTCTATACGCTCATTTTCCTTCACGCCATCATCCTGATGGTCGGCGGACAATACACCTACGCGAAAGTCCCCGTTGGTTTTGAGGTGCAGGAATGGCTGGGGTTGAGTCGTAATCCGTATGACAAGCTGGGGCACTTTTTCCAGGGGCTGGTGCCTGCACTGGTGGCACGAGAAATTCTCGTTCGCGGGATGTACGTGCGCGGACGTAAAATGGTGGCGTTCCTGGTCTGCTGCGTGGCGCTGGCGATAAGCGCGATGTATGAATTAATCGAGTGGTGGGCAGCGCTGGCAATGGGTCAGGGAGCGGATGATTTTCTCGGCACCCAGGGCGACCAGTGGGACACGCAATCCGATATGTTCTGCGCGCTGCTTGGCGCATTAACGACGGTGATATTCCTCGCTCGCTTTCATTGCCGCCAGCTACGGCGCTTTGGCTTGATAACCGGATAACAACTTGCGCTTTGTTGATGCCGGATGCGGCGTGAATTCCTTATCCGGTCTACAAAATTTGCAAATCCAAAGCATTACATTAAGACGTGGCCTGATAAACATATCGCATCAGGCCATTTTCGTTAGCTATTGTCCACGTCAGGCTTTCACATCACTCACTGCACCGACCGGAATATCAGCATGAACAGGCTCGGGCGGTACTTTGCGATATTTATCCAGCAGATGGATCTGGATCCTGCGCAGCGTGTCACCATTGAGGCGATAGAAACGGAAGTAGAGAATCAGCGTTACCATGAAAAACAGAGTTGGTAGAGCAATCATAATAAACTGCATACCTAATAGGGCTTGCGTAGACTGTTCAACATTCGGTACATAGCCAATCATCCCTAACACAACCGCAATGAAAAAAGCCGCAAAGGCTGAACCGCCCTTCACCACCATAGTCTGCACGGAGTAAGCGATACTTTCACAGCGTACGTGCAGTTTATATTCACCGTAATCAACGGTATCTGCCACCATGATGACCTGTAATACCCAGAAAAGCGCCGTTCCCACATTCAGCAAAATACCCGCAATCACAATGAGGACGACGTTGTGATAGCTCATTAATGCCATTAACAGGAGAACACCACAGCTTAACACCGGAAGAATAGATGCTCCGGCCCATAAAATGCGTCGGGATAATGATTTAACTAAGCGTGGGAAGAATACTAACGTCACCAGGTTAGCAGCTCCCGCATACGACAGATAATAGAGGAACAAATCCGCATCACCGATAACATATGAGAAATAATAGATAGCAAAGCCGGTAATAATGTTGCTGGCTACATTATAAGCAAGAGCCATACCCAAGAGGCATGAAAGCTGATCGTTTTTATAAATTAGCGCAACGATGGCTTTAAGTGTCAGATGGCTTCCTTCAGCAGACGGTTGATTGTCTGACGAAAAGACTTCATGCACATTGCGCAGAGTGATGATGGTTGAAACAATAAAAAAGGCGATCAGTACCAGAGTGAACATCTGAAAGCCAAATCCCCGATCGCCACCGCCGACATAATTAACAAATGGTAGCGTCACACCTGCCGTAACAAAGCCTGCCAGACTGGCAAAAAAACGCGGATAAGGAACCAGTTGTTCGCGCTCACGTTTATCGAGCGTTATGGTTGGAACCAGCGACCAGAAGGGAATATCCATAATAGTGTAAGTCATGCCCCAGAGGATGTAGGTCACGCAAACAAAGACAATCTGAGTAGTACCTTCAAACAGATGCGCACTAAAGAGGAGAAATAAGATTACAGAGTTTGCCAACGTACCGATCAGGATCCAGGGTTTGAACTTACCCCATCGCGATCGCGTAGCATTTACAATCCATCCCATAATCGGATCGTTAATAACATCCCAGATCCTCGCCACCAGAAACAAAGTACCGACCAAACCCACAGACAGCCCGACGACATCGGTGTAGTAATACATGAGGTACATATACACAATGCCGATCGCAAAATCCTTCCCGAACGCTCCAAATCCATAACTGAGTTTTGTAGTCATTGAAATGCTCATAGGGTATCGGGTCGCTGTTACCAACGCCCGCCTTCTGTTATTGGTATCGTCAGAGGTGTGCGCCGGAATAAATCCCCCGGCGCAGTAGCGTTTAGTCGCGTTTTAACGGTGCAACCAGCCTGGCAGCCAGTCGCCGTGGGCAGCAATCAGGTCGTCAACAAGAGCATATATTTCGTCAATGCCCAGCACGGCGGCAGTATGCGGGTCCATCATCGCGGCGTGGTAAACACGGTCGCGATTTTCCGTAAGAATAGCTTCGGTCAGCAGCGTCTGTACGTTGATGTTGGTTTGCATCAGGGCGGCCAGATGCGAAGGTAGCGTACCGACTTTGGTCGGCTGAATGCCATTAGCATCAACCAGACAGGCTACTTCCACGCAACATCCTTGTGGCAGGTTATCAATCAAACCATCGTTACGGACGTTGCCGTAAATCACACTCGGCTCGCCAGTCCAGATAGCGTTCATGATTGTGCTGGCATATTCCCGTGACGGTTTAATATCAATCCGGGAGGCTTTTTTATACTCCTCCAGCTCTTTATGCCAGTTCGCCAGCTGCTCGACGCAGCGTTTCGGGTACTCATCCAGCGGTACTTTATAACGCTCAATCAAATCCTCACGACCTGGCTTAATAAACCACGGTGTGTACTCAGCAAAATGTTCTGACGATTCCGTGACGAAATAGCCCAGCTTTTTGAACATTTCGTAGCGCACAATATTCTGGCAGCGAGTATTGCCATGAATATTCGGCTTCGGTGCCTGCCCTGCTTCATAAGCCGCCAGCAGTTCCGGGTAGAGATTCACATAACTGCCGTCGGCGGTTTTGCGCTCCAGCTCCAGGTAAAACGCCATATGGTTGATACCTGCGCAACGGTAACGCAGCGTAGCTGGGTCGATATTGAGGTCACGCGCCAACTCTTCCGCCGTTCCCTGCACCGAATGGCACAGCCCGACCTGTTTGATATGCGGATAGCGGGCATACATCGCCCAGGTATTCATCGCCATTGGGTTAACATAGTTGAGCATGGTGGCATCGGGGCAGACTTCCGTCATGTCCTCGCAAATTTGCCACAGATGCGGAATGGTACGTAGCGCGCGCATAATACCGCCCGGCCCCAACGTATCGGCAATGGTTTGTTCCAGACCATGCCGCTTACAGACCTCGAAATCAGTCACCGTGCAAGGTTCATAACCGCCAATCTGAAATGCCACCACGACAAAATCGGCATCCTCTAAGGCTTCTTTCTGTTGGGTGTGGCAGGTGATTTTGCCGCTGGCCCCTGCTGAATCCATCAGCTTACGCACCACAATATGCGACTCTTCCAGGCGGGTGGGGTCAATGTCCATCAGGGCAATATGCGCCGTTTTCAGCGCCTCGCGATGGAACACATCACCAAGAATATTTTTAACGAAAATCGTCGAACCAGCGCCGATAAATGTAATTTTGGGTGCAGACATCATGCAGATCTCCTGGCTTGCTTGAATAACTTCATCATGGCAGGCGAATCTGCAGAAAACCTCCGGCTTCCAGGTTGAGCATTCCCATAAACTCAGATCCTGCGTGAAGCAGCAGTAAATCTGAGTTTATGGGAATAAATTACCTGAAAAGCAGAGTTTTCGGCCTCATGATACTCGGAGAGTCCCCTCGCCCCTCTGGGAAGAGGGTGAAAACCGTGCTCCCACTCGCAGTCATCCTCCCTCACTCCTGCCATAATTCTGATATTCTAGGAAAGAGAGCCATCCATGAATACAGATACGTTTATGTGCAGCAGCGACGAAAAACAGACCCGCAGCCCGCTGTCGCTGTATTCGGAATACCAGCGGATGGAGATTGAGTTTCGCGCACCGCATATCATGCCCACCAGCCACTGGCATGGTCAGGTCGAAGTGAATGTGCCTTTCGATGGCGATGTGGAATACCTGATCAACAATGAAAAAGTGAATATCAATCAGGGTCATATCACGCTGTTCTGGGCCTGTACACCGCACCAACTAACAGATACCGGAACCTGTCAGAGCATGGCGATTTTTAATCTGCCGATGCATCTGTTTCTCTCCTGGCCGCTGGATAAAGACCTGATTAACCACGTCACTCACGGCATGGTGATCAAATCACTGGCCACACAGCAACTTAGCCCGTTTGAAGTGCGCCGCTGGCAGCAGGAATTAAACAGTCCGAACGAGCAAATTCGCCAGCTCGCCATTGATGAAATTGGCCTGATGCTCAAGCGATTTAGCCTCTCTGGCTGGGAACCGATTCTGGTCAATAAAACCTCGCGCACACACAAAAACAGCGTCTCGCGCCATGCGCAATTTTATGTTAGCCAGATGCTGGGCTTTATTGCCGAAAACTATGATCAGGCGCTGACCATCAACGATGTGGCTGAGCACGTCAAACTTAACGCCAACTATGCAATGGGGATATTCCAGCGGGTCATGCAATTGACGATGAAACAGTACATTACCGCGATGCGCATCAACCACGTTCGCGCGTTACTGAGCGATACCGATAAAAGTATTCTCGATATTGCCCTGACGGCAGGCTTTCGTTCAAGTAGTCGTTTTTACAGCACGTTCGGCAAATATGTCGGCATGTCGCCGCAACAATACCGCAAACTTAGCCAACAGCGCCGCCAGACGTTTCCCGGCTAAAGACGATATCAGTATCAGCCAAAAAAATAGTTTAGCCGTCGATAATAAGCAGTGAAAATAATTTAAAATAATCACATAACGTATTGTTTATAAAACTAAATATTTCAAAAATGTTTGTTTTTCACGCGCTTTACAGCCCGAAAAGGCCGGAAGATACTTGCCCGCAACGAAGATTCCTTCATAACCGGGTAAGCAATGATGAAAGTATTAATTGTTGAAAGCGAGTTTCTCCATCAAGACACCTGGGTCGGTAACGCCGTTGAGCGTCTGGCAGATGCTTTAAGCCAGCAAAATGTTACCGTGATTAAATCCACCTCCTTTGATGATGGTTTTGCCATTCTCTCTTCAAACGAAGCCATTGACTGCCTGATGTTCAGCTATCAAATGGAACATCCGGACGAACATCAAAACGTCAGACAATTGATCGGTAAGCTTCATGAGCGCCAACAAAACGTGCCGGTCTTCCTGTTGGGCGATCGGGAAAAAGCCCTCGCCGCAATGGATCGCGACCTGCTGGAGCTTGTCGATGAATTCGCCTGGATTCTGGAAGATACCGCCGACTTTATCGCCGGACGCGCCGTTGCCGCGATGACCCGCTACCGCCAGCAGCTGTTGCCGCCACTGTTCAGCGCGCTGATGAAATATAGTGACATCCATGAATATTCCTGGGCAGCGCCAGGCCACCAGGGCGGCGTTGGTTTTACCAAAACACCCGCCGGACGTTTCTACCATGACTACTATGGTGAAAATCTGTTCCGCACCGACATGGGCATCGAACGAACTTCCCTCGGTTCTTTGCTTGACCATACTGGCGCATTTGGCGAAAGCGAAAAATATGCCGCACGCGTATTTGGTGCCGATCGCTCCTGGTCGGTAGTCGTCGGTACTTCCGGCTCTAACCGCACCATCATGCAGGCTTGCATGACCGATAACGATGTCGTGGTCGTTGACCGTAACTGCCATAAATCCATCGAACAAGGTTTGATGCTGACAGGCGCGAAACCGGTCTATATGGTGCCAAGCCGCAACCGCTACGGCATTATCGGGCCAATCTATCCGCAGGAAATGCAACCTGAAACCTTGCAGAAGAAAATCAGTGAAAGCCCGCTGACCAAAGACAAAGCCGGGCAAAAACCGTCTTACTGCGTGGTGACCAACTGCACCTATGACGGCGTGTGTTATAACGCTAAAGAAGCGCAGGATCTGCTGGAAAAAACCTCCGATCGTCTGCACTTTGACGAAGCCTGGTACGGCTATGCACGTTTCAACCCGATCTATGCCGATCACTATGCCATGCGCGGCGAACCTGGCGATCACAACGGTCCTACCGTTTTCGCCACCCACTCCACCCACAAACTGCTGAATGCGCTGTCACAGGCTTCTTATATTCATGTACGTGAAGGTCGTGGGGCGATTAACTTCTCCCGCTTCAACCAGGCCTACATGATGCATGCCACCACCTCCCCGCTGTATGCCATCTGCGCATCCAACGACGTGGCGGTGTCGATGATGGACGGCAACAGCGGCCTGTCACTGACACAGGAAGTGATTGACGAAGCGGTTGATTTCCGTCAGGCGATGGCGCGGCTATATAAAGAGTTCACCGCTGACGGTAGCTGGTTCTTCAAACCGTGGAACAAAGAAGTCGTCACCGACCCACAAACCGGCAAAACCTATGACTTTGCTGACGCACCAACCAAACTGCTGACCACCGTTCAGGACTGCTGGGTAATGCATCCGGGCGAAAGCTGGCACGGCTTCAAAGATATTCCGGATAACTGGAGTATGCTCGACCCGATTAAAGTCAGCATCCTTGCTCCGGGAATGGGTGAAGATGGTGAACTGGAAGAAACCGGTGTTCCGGCGGCGCTGGTCACTGCCTGGCTTGGTCGCCACGGCATTGTACCTACCCGCACCACTGACTTCCAAATTATGTTCCTGTTCTCTATGGGCGTAACCCGTGGGAAATGGGGAACTCTGGTTAACACCCTTTGCTCCTTCAAACGCCACTATGACGCCAACACACCGCTGGCGCAGGTGATGCCGGAACTTGTTGAACAATATCCTGACACTTACGCGAACATGGGGATTCACGATCTGGGTGACACCATGTTTGCCTGGCTGAAAGAAAACAACCCTGGCGCACGGTTGAACGAAGCCTATTCCGGCCTGCCGGTGGCGGAAGTCACCCCGCGTGAAGCGTACAACGCGATTGTCGACAACAATGTCGAACTGGTATCCATTGAAAATCTGCCAGGACGCATCGCGGCAAACTCAGTTATCCCGTATCCGCCAGGAATCCCGATGCTGCTGTCTGGTGAAAACTTCGGCGATAAAAACAGTCCGCAAGTAAGTTATTTACGCTCGCTGCAATCCTGGGACCACCATTTCCCTGGATTTGAACACGAAACTGAAGGGACTGAAATTATTGACGGTATTTACCACGTTATGTGCGTGAAAGCGTAACCACTATTCCGCTGAAGGCGTAATTGTTTAAATAACATTACGCCGCCTGGCCTTAGGCCTTTTGAGTATGGCAACGTTTTCATAAAAATTGCTGCAAACAAAAATGTCATACTTTTTGCGCGGCCCCACCCCGCGCTTTTTTTTGCCTGTTATTTATCCTGTAAAAAAATATGTACATGAGAAATTACTATAAAAATTTGTACTATTAGTAAAACTCGTTATTTTTATGCATGTTTATATTCATCATACAATTATATAACCATTTCCCGGTATCGCTTTGCTTTAGCGAGAACTGGTCTTTTATTCGCACTCAGGAGTACATGTATGAGGATTTGCAGCGACCAACCTTGTATTGTTTTATTGACTGAAAAAGATGTCTGGATAAGGGTGAATGGGAAAGAACCTATTAGCCTTAAAGCTAACCATATGGCGTTATTAAATTGTGAAAATAATATTATCGACGTCTCCTCTCTTAACAACACTTTGGTTGCTCATATTAGTCACGACATCATCAAAGATTACCTCCGGTTTCTGAATAAAGATCTCTCGCAAATACCAGTATGGCAACGTAGCGCTACGCCCATACTCACCCTGCCATGCCTGACGCCAGACGTCTTTCGCGTTGCCGCGCAACACAGCATGATGCCCGCAGAAACTGAGTCAGAAAAGGAACGAACACGCGCATTATTATTCACGGTGCTATCCCGTTTTCTCGACAGTAAAAAATTCGTTTCATTAATGATGTATATGTTACGTAATTGTGTAAGTGACAGCGTTTATCAAATTATTGAAAGCGATATTCACAAAGACTGGAATCTTAGTATGGTAGCCAGTTGTTTATGTCTTAGCCCAAGTCTGTTAAAAAAAAAGTTGAAAAGCGAAAACACCAGTTATAGCCAAATAATCACCACCTGCCGCATGCGTTATGCCGTAAATGAATTAATGATGGACGGTAAAAATATCTCTCAGGTATCACAGTCCTGCGGCTACAACAGTACGTCGTACTTTATTTCTGTCTTTAAAGACTTCTACGGTATGACGCCGCTGCATTATGTTAGTCAGCACAGAGAACGCACTGTCGCCTGATTTTTAACCTTAACGAAGAGCTATATTAATAACGGCATCAGCGATAACCCGGTCGATAATAATTCAACTATCGAATGCAGGCGTATGATATGACGTAATTTATTGTCACGAAGCTCGCCTTCGCAGGAGTTTAATTATGTCTTCGGATGCTGATGCTCACAAAGTGGGCTTAATCCCCGTCACCCTGATGGTGTCGGGGAATATTATGGGGTCAGGTGTTTTTCTGTTACCTGCAAACCTGGCCTCTACTGGCGGGATTGCCATTTATGGATGGTTGGTGACGATTATCGGTGCACTGGGGCTCTCGATGGTATACGCCAAAATGTCGTTCCTCGACCCAAGTCCTGGTGGTTCTTACGCTTACGCCCGCCGCTGCTTTGGCCCGTTTCTCGGTTATCAAACCAACGTCCTCTACTGGCTGGCCTGCTGGATCGGCAATATCGCCATGGTGGTCATTGGCGTAGGATATTTAAGTTACTTCTTCCCGATTCTGAAAGATCCATTGGTATTAACCATCACCTGCGTCGTGGTGCTGTGGATCTTCGTCCTGCTGAACATTGTCGGTCCGAAAATGATCACCCGTGTGCAGGCAGTTGCCACCGTGCTGGCGCTGATCCCCATCGTCGGGATTGCCGTATTTGGCTGGTTCTGGTTCCGTGGTGAAACCTATATGGCGGCATGGAACGTCAGCGGCCTGGGCACCTTCGGTGCAATTCAAAGTACCCTTAACGTTACGCTGTGGTCGTTCATCGGTGTGGAAAGTGCCTCCGTTGCCGCAGGTGTGGTGAAAAACCCGAAACGCAATGTCCCTATCGCCACCATTGGTGGGGTATTGATTGCCGCCGTTTGCTATGTACTTTCTACCACCGCGATTATGGGGATGATCCCTAATGCCGCACTGCGCGTTTCTGCTTCGCCATTCGGTGATGCCGCACGGATGGCGTTGGGTGACACCGCCGGGGCCATTGTTTCCTTCTGCGCAGCTGCGGGTTGCTTAGGTTCACTGGGCGGCTGGACGTTGCTGGCGGGTCAAACGGCGAAAGCCGCTGCCGATGACGGACTGTTCCCACCGATTTTTGCCCGTGTAAATAAAGCGGGTACGCCAGTGGCGGGGCTGATTATCGTCGGTATTTTGATGACCATCTTCCAGCTCAGCAGCATTTCACCAAACGCGACCAAAGAGTTCGGTCTGGTTTCTTCCGTCTCGGTCATCTTTACACTGGTGCCATATCTTTACACCTGTGCGGCGTTACTGCTGCTCGGACACGGTCACTTTGGTAAAGCACGCCCGGCATATCTGGCAGTTACTACCATTGCCTTCCTCTACTGCATCTGGGCCGTGGTGGGGTCCGGAGCGAAAGAGGTTATGTGGTCATTTGTCACCCTGATGGTCATCACCGCCATGTATGCGCTGAATTACAACCGGCTACATAAAAACCCGTATCCCTTAGATGCACCAATAAGCAAAGATTAATTCCCCTTAATCCAGCAAACATAAAAGCCAACCTTAAGAACTTAAGGTTGGCTTAATTTTGCTTTGCGAGCATATGCGCACTTTGTTCGATGGAAACACCGTGATGTTGAAGCGCCTACTAAAAAGACCCTCTTTGAATTTACTCGCCTGGCTATTGTTGGCCGCTTTTTATATCTCTATCTGCCTGAATATTGCCTTTTTTAAACAGGTGTTGCAGGCGCTGCCGCTGGATTCGCTGCATAACGTACTGGTTTTCTTGTCGATGCCGGTCGTCGCTTTCAGCGTGATTAATATTGTCCTGACACTAAGCTCTTTCTTATGGCTTAATCGACCACTGGCCTGCCTGTTTATTCTGGTTGGCGCGGCTGCACAATATTTCATAATGACTTACGGCATCGTCATCGACCGCTCGATGATTGCCAATATTATTGATACCACTCCGGCAGAAAGTTATGCGCTGATGACACCGCAAATGTTATTAACGCTGGGATTCAGCGGCGTGCTTGCTGCGCTGATTGCCTGCTGGATAAAAATCAAACCTGCCACCTCGCGTCTGCGCAGTGTTCTTTTCCGTGGAGCCAATATTCTGGTTTCTGTACTACTGATTTTGCTGGTCGCCGCACTGTTTTATAAAGACTACGCCTCGTTGTTCCGCAATAACAAAGAGCTGGTGAAATCCTTAAGCCCCTCTAACAGCATTGTTGCCAGCTGGTCATGGTACTCCCATCAGCGACTGGCAAATCTGCCGCTGGTGCGAATTGGTGAAGACGCGCACCGCAACCCGTTAATGCAGAACGAAAAACGTAAAAATTTGACCATCCTGATTGTCGGCGAAACCTCGCGGGCGGAGAACTTCTCCCTCAACGGCTACCCGCGTGAAACTAACCCGCGGCTGGCGAAAGATAACGTGGTCTATTTCCCTAATACCGCATCTTGCGGCACGGCAACGGCAGTTTCAGTACCGTGCATGTTCTCGGATATGCCGCGTGAGCACTACAAAGAAGAGCTGGCACAGCACCAGGAAGGCGTGCTGGATATCATTCAGCGAGCGGGCATCAACGTGCTGTGGAATGACAACGATGGCGGCTGTAAAGGTGCCTGCGACCGCGTGCCTCACCAGAACGTCACCGCGCTGAATCTACCTGATCAGTGCATCAACGGCGAATGCTATGACGAAGTGCTGTTCCACGGGCTTGAAGAGTACATCAATAACCTGCAAGGTGATGGCGTGATTGTCTTACACACCATCGGCAGCCACGGTCCGACCTATTACAACCGCTATCCGCCTCAGTTCAGGAAATTTACCCCAACCTGCGACACCAATGAGATCCAGACCTGTACCAAAGAGCAACTGGTGAACACTTACGACAACACGCTGGTTTACGTCGACTATATTGTTGATAAAGCGATTAATCTGCTTAAAGAACATCAGGATAAATTTACCACCAGCCTGGTTTATCTTTCTGACCACGGTGAATCGTTAGGTGAAAATGGCATCTATCTGCACGGTCTGCCTTATGCCATCGCCCCGGATAGCCAAAAACAGGTGCCAATGCTGCTGTGGCTGTCGGAGGATTATCAAAAACGGTATCAGGTTGACCAGAACTGCCTGCAAAAACAGGCGCAAACGCAACACTATTCACAAGACAATTTATTCTCCACGCTATTGGGATTAACTGGCGTTGAGACGAAGTATTACCAGGCTGCGGATGATATTCTGCAAACTTGCAGGAGAGTGAGTAAATGAAAATTCTGATTGTTGAAGACGATACGCTGTTATTGCAGGGACTGATTCTGGCGGCGCAAACCGAAGGCTACGCGTGCGATGGCGTGACAACCGCGCGGATGGCGGAACAAAGCCTTGAGGCCGGTCATTACAGCCTGGTGGTACTGGATTTAGGGTTACCCGACGAAGATGGACTGCATTTTCTCGCCCGTATCCGGCAGAAAAAATACACCCTGCCGGTACTGATCCTCACCGCTCGCGATACGCTGACCGACAAAATCGCCGGGCTGGATGTCGGTGCCGATGACTATCTGGTGAAGCCCTTTGCGCTGGAAGAGTTACACGCCCGTATCCGAGCCCTGCTACGACGCCATAATAATCAGGGCGAAAGTGAGCTGATTGTTGGCAATCTGACGCTGAATATGGGTCGCCGTCAGGTATGGATGGGCGGTGAAGAGTTGATTCTGACGCCCAAAGAATATGCTCTGCTGTCACGGTTAATGCTCAAAGCAGGCAGTCCGGTGCATCGGGAAATTCTCTACAACGACATCTATAACTGGGACAATGAACCCTCGACCAACACCCTGGAAGTGCATATCCACAATCTGCGCGACAAAGTGGGCAAAGCCCGTATCCGCACCGTGCGCGGCTTTGGCTATATGCTGGTCGCGAATGAGGAAAACTAATTGAATCTGATGCGTTTTCTGCGCCGACCAATATCGCTGCGCCAACGGCTGATATTGACCATCGGGGCCATTTTGTTGGTGTTTGAGCTGATCAGCGTCTTCTGGCTATGGCATGAAAGTACCGAGCAGATTCAGCTGTTTGAGCAGGCGCTACGCGACAATCGCAACAACGATCGCCACATCATGCGTGAGATCCGCGAGGCGGTCGCCAGCCTGATTGTCCCCGGCGTCTTTATGGTCAGCCTGACGCTATTTATCTGCTATCAGGCGGTACGCCGCATCACCCGCCCGCTGGCGGAGCTGCAAAAAGAGCTGGAAGCGCGCACCGCCGACAACTTAACGCCCATTGCCATTCACAGCGCCACCCTCGAAATCGAAGCGGTGGTTTCGGCGTTAAACGATCTGGTCAGTCGCCTGACCAGCACGCTGGATAACGAAAGGTTGTTTACCGCTGACGTCGCGCACGAACTGCGAACGCCACTGGCGGGGGTGCGTTTGCATCTGGAACTGCTGGCGAAAACGCATCACATTGATGTAGCACCGTTAGTGGCACGGCTTGATCAGATGATGGAGAGCGTCTCCCAGCTGCTGCAACTGGCGCGTGCCGGACAGTCATTTTCTTCCGGTAATTATCAACATGTAAAACTGCTGGAAGATGTCATTCTCCCCTCGTATGACGAACTCAGTACCATGCTCGACCAGCGACAGCAAACCCTGCTATTGCCAGAGAGCGCCGCCGACATCACCGTTCAGGGTGATGCAACCCTGCTGCGGATGTTATTGCGAAACCTGGTAGAAAACGCCCATCGTTACAGCCCGCAAGGCAGCAACATTATGATTAAGCTGCAAGAAGATGACGGAGCGGTCATGGCAGTTGAAGATGAAGGACCAGGTATTGATGAGAGTAAATGCGGGGAGTTGAGTAAAGCGTTTGTACGTATGGACAGCCGTTATGGCGGGATTGGTCTGGGGTTAAGTATTGTCAGCCGCATTACACAGTTGCATCACGGGCAGTTTTTCCTGCAAAACCGGCAAGAGACTTCCGGCACGCGGGCCTGGGTACGGCTGAAGAAAGATCAGTACGTGGCAAACCAGATATAAAGAAAGCTGCTGACCACCAGCGCGCTGAACACGGTAGTTAAACTTTCATAAACACGGTTTTTCATTGCACTCTCCTCCGTTAACCTGGAGGAGAGTATGCGCGTCAGAGATTAAGTGAACCTTAAGAGTTCAATTGGCCTGATAAGACAGCGTCACATCAGGCCATCCGTTTCAGCTTATTCATCAATTCGCGGATGTTGCTGCACCAGGCGGGTACGTTTCGCCTGCAAATCGGCAATCTCGTGGTCAATATTATCGATTTTCTGCTCGATATTATCGTAATGCTCGACGAGAATTTCCTTCGCTTCCTGTATATCTGACGCCGCCGGTGTCGCACCTTTCAACGGACGATTTGCCGTCTCTTTCATGGTTACGCCGGTGATTAAACCAATCACCGCCACTACCATCAGGTAATAGGCAGGCATCATCAGATTCTGCGAGCTTTCGACCAGCCAGGCCGCCAGTGTTGGCGTCAGACCGGCAACCAGCACCGAAATATTAAATGCCGCCGCCAGCGCGCTGTAACGGATATGCGTCGGGAACATCGCTGGCAAGGTAGAAGCCATAACGCCCGTAAAGCAGTTAAGGATCACCGCCAGCATCAGTAACCCGGCAAAAATCAGGCCGATGACGTTACTGTTAATCAGAATAAACGCCGGGATCGCCAACACAAACAGGGCAACACTACCAAGTAGCACAAACGGACGACGGCCAAAACGGTCACTCAGCAAGCCCATCACCGGCTGGACAAACAGCATACCGATCATAATGGCGATAATAATCAGCACCCCGTGGTCTTCGGAGTAATGCAAGTTATGCGACAAATAACTCGGCATATAGGTCAGCAACATGTAGTAAGTCACGTTGGTGGCAATTACCAGACCAATACATGTCAACAGGCTGCGCCAGTATTTAGTGGCAATCTCTTTAAACGAGACTTTCGGGCCATCCTGCAAACCTTCGCGGTCGCCCTGTTCCAGTTTATCAACATGCTGCTGGAACGCCGGAGTTTCTTCCAGCGCATGGCGCAGGTAAAGCCCGATAATCCCTAACGGCAGAGCAATAAAGAACGGAATACGCCAGCCCCAGTCGAGGAAGTTCGCTTCGCCGACAATGGTCGAAATTAACACCACCACGCCCGCACCCAGCACAAACCCGGCAATAGAACCGAAGTCCAGCCAGCTGCCCATAAAGCCACGTTTACGGTCAGGGGAGTATTCCGCAACAAATATCGACGCCCCGGTATATTCACCGCCGACCGAGAAACCTTGTGCCATCTTACAGATCAACAGCAGAATCGGTGCCCAAATACCAATCGTGTCGTAGGACGGTATTAAGCCAATACAGAACGTACTGATCGACATAATCACAATAGTGATAGCGAGGATCTTCTGGCGACCATATTTATCGCCCAACATACCAAAGAAGAGTCCGCCAAGCGGTCGAATCAGAAAGGGAACGGAGAAAGTGGCAAGTGCAGCAACCATCTGCACGCTGGGGTCAGCCCCCGGGAAAAAAACTTTACCTAATGCGTAAGCAACAAAACCATAAACACCAAAATCGAACCATTCCATTGCATTACCCAGTGATGCTGCGGTAATGGCTTTACGCAGTTTACCGTCATCAATAATGGTGACATCACGAAGGGTAATCGGTTTTACTTTTTTCCTTTTCAGCATAGCTTTCCTCGCAGAGTTGGCCCATTTCCGCAAACGCCAGAAAAATCAGCGCGACGGCCGCAAAAGGGGAGCGGGAATTGCAGGATGCAATCTCTGTAACAAGCGTAGCGGGTTTGCTTACACCCTCCGGTTAAGGAATGTACAATCAAACCAGTTGACGCCTGAATTGGGCAGTTAATGACCTTTTTACCCTACCAGTGTTTAAATTTGTGATCAACTTCACACATGGATTTCGTTTAGGACTCATTGATGTAACTGATTATTTACACCAAATTTACAGTGAAGATTTCCTCGAGCATTGCCCCCGCCAGACGCTGCGCTGAACAGAGTCGTGGCATCCCCAGCGCGACAGTTTGCCAGCGTTGGGTCACTGACCAGCAAACGGGTTGTTTATCTGCCGTGGTCCACTTTCCCAGCCAACTTAAAAAATCAGCATGATCCCCGCCCGTCGGAACGGTCGAAGAGGCAAACCACTGATGGTAATAGTGACGCGTAGTCGGGGCCGCATTGATACTCTCTGCCAGATGTTGTGTCGCTTTCACGCGCAAATCACCCAGCAACAACGCCACCGCTTGCGGGCTTCCCAGACGACAGGCATCGCCAAATGCCCCCCAACGCAACTCTTCGAGAACGATAAAACAGCGCCCAGGCAACGACCAGGCGTTATACGCCCCAGCACGCCAGCGGGTAAAAATTTGCTCGCTCTGTTCACCCGCCTGCACCAGTAGGCCTCGTTGCGTTAATGCCTTTTCCTTCCAGCGACAACGGGCTGAAAACCACTCATACAAGGCGGCAATTTGCTGGGGGAGCTCCGGGAAAGCAGAGTGCTGGCGGTGATCCATTTTTTGCAGCAGCGCCAGATGCTGCGCGATCTGCGTCAGTGCCAGATGACCGGGATCCAGCATCGACGCCAGTTTTTCCACCAATGTCAGACGCAGGCTAAGCGGCGCATTTAACATGCCGCCGTTCGTCCATGTCTGAAGCTGCACGCGCGCAAGAAGTTCCTGCATCAGTCGTTCACGAAACTGCTGCTGATGGGCTTGTGGAAGGCGGGCATCATCGCCCTGCGCCAGATCCACTAAAAAGCGGGGATAAACCGACTCCAGCACGCGACCGGGGCCGTCAAGTAACGTCTTGGTCAATATCGTTCTGCCGTGAAAAGTGTTTGAATATCATCGCGTAACAGCTGGGCGTCGGTGTAAATCCAGCCGTGAGTCATCACAGTCTGCTGCAATTGCTGCTGCATCAGCCTGACCACCGATTCATTTTGTTGACGCAGAGCCAGACTTTCGCGTAAACGCATCTGTAATTCCGTCAAACATGAAGCGAACTCAGCGAAAAAAGTATTCATGCCTGCCGTAACAGATTCATCGACCTGCTCTGCCAGAACTTTAGCCATTTGTTGGCAATAGAGATCGACTTCTGCGCTTAATGCTCGTTGCAACACACTGTAATCAACCGTTTCTGTCGGTGATTTCTCATTTCCCCGTCCCCAGTCGGGCTGATTCAACCAGCGCGAAAAAGTCTCACGCACAACGCCTAAACGCGTGCTCTGCTCGTCCGTTGCTTCCTGGCGCGAAATGACTTCACTGAACAGCTGGCGAGTGTTGAAGTGGGGAACTACGCCGTGAAAAACAGGAAAATGAAACCCAGGACGAAACCCTGACTCGCTCAATTCCATTTTGACTTGTTGCTCAATGGGGCGAATAACATCGGTTAACACCCGGCAAAGGGTGGATTCCAGCTCGGCAAAACGCAGCGTAAAGTCGCGACTGATGGTGTTCTGCGCCGTCTGTAACAGTGTCTCACAGCGGGTACGAATCTCGCTTAACGGCTCCGAATCATCCTGAAACAAGGCGGCTAACTGCGCATTCAGCGCATCTTGTTGTTGACGCAGAAAGTGGTTGGCGGAGGTCAGGGCCAGCTCGATTTCATGTTTAATCTCGCCGCTCACCTGCGCCTGATTGAGTTGCAATAGCTGCAAACTTTCTTCGACCTGATGGATATTTTGCCGCAATTGTTCACAAGCGACGTTTAACCCGTGCGCACGAAAATCCAGGTATTCCCGCGCCTGCTGCGCGTAATTCAACAGTTTATGCGCAGCAGATCGCAGAGCATACAACGAGGCGTTAGCGTAAGCGGCATGAAGCAACGCCTGAATTGGCTGGGCGAACAGCGAATCTTCCCACAACTGATCGGCAGCATGACGAATATGTTCGAGGTCCGCCAGATCGTCATGACGCCAGCGCCTGCCGAGCGCGGCATGGGCAAAATCTTCCACCCAGCGTTGTTGCTCTGGCGCTGGTAACTTACCGTTGTTGGCTAACTCATAGCGCGCCCGATTCGCCAGGTAGCCCCACATCGACGACACCGGAAATATCTGCTGTGGCGTAATACAGCCTTTCATCAGCGTCCCGGAAATCAGTGCCCGCACCTGGTCGGCGTCGTCACTGTTACGATCCTGTTGATCGAACTTATTGACCAGCACATACAGCGGCACCGATTGCCCCACCGCCAAAATCGCCTCACGGACCTCTTCATCGGAGATCGATTTCAGTTGCGTATAATCCAGCACCGCCAGTACCGCCGAGGCGCGTGCCAGCTGCTGGTTAAGCATTTTTTGCAGATGCGGTTGCCCGGCTTCATTTGGCCCGGGGGTATCCAGTAACGTCAACTGACCGGGATAACTCTCCAGCCCCGCCAGATGGACAAACTCCACTTCAATCACGGGAATATGCTCAATGGCGGCGTAAGCAGAAAAAGGAAAATCGACGTCCAGCGCCTTCGCCAGTCGCACTAAATCATTCAAACTTTTCAGACAATGAAAAATAGGCTGGGCACCCAGATAATATTTTTCGAAAGCGACGCCATTTTCGATCCGCTGCATAAGCGCACGCATATCTTTATCTATTTCCAGCACATCGGTCAGATGCTTAATATCGCAATCACGCAGGCGCTGTTGTAATTGTTGAATTAAACAATCGATTGGCGCGACATGTGAAAAATGCAGTACCGGTTCCTTTTGCCCGGGCGTATGGCGAATAAGCGTTGGCAGCGCAGTCATAGGGCGATTGCGATTAGGCAGAACCTCCGTACCAACAATGGCATTAATGGTGGTTGATTTCCCTGCTTTCATAGTACCGACAATCGCCAGCACCATTTCCAGTTGGGAAATTTTACGCAACTCATTATTCAGCATCGCGTGACGCTCGGCGATATTAGGCTGACTCCAGGGTAAAGCCAGTTGTGGCGCATCATCTCCGGGTACAGAGAGAGGCATTTTTTCCAGTAACTGCAACTGTTGGCGAGAAAGCTGTAACAGGCGTTCAGCCTCCTGACTTAACTCATACAGGGTCTGTGTGTACATAGAAAATTCTTCCTTAAAGCAAATTTTGTTACTTTTATTTAGCCAGATTGTTTTTGAGTTCTGTTTTCGGCTTTTATAATTACTGCAAGAAATAATTTTATATTTAGCGTGTTGTTTTTTATTATAATAAATAACGTCTTCCGATACGTTTAAAACGTCAGAAAGATAAAAATATCATGTGAATTAAAAAAAGAACAAGTAGAGCATTAACATTATCTTAAATAATAAATAGAGGCAAAAAGATTATTTTCTTTTTGTGTTTCCTTTCAAATGAAAACGATCGTCGTCTAAAATCAGCAGTACCCCCGACAAACTCAGGGATTTTGTGTATAATTGCGGCCTTTTTCGGCAATCTGCCGTTTTTTGGCGCTTTTGCCCTGCTGACTTTTGAGGAAATCCACATGTCATTACCACACTGCCCAAAATGCAACTCCGAATACACCTACGAAGATAACGGCATGTACATCTGCCCGGAATGTGCCTACGAATGGAACGACGCAGAACCTGCACAGGAAAGCGACGAGCTGATCGTTAAAGATGCTAACGGCAATCTGCTGGCTGACGGCGACAGCGTTACCATCATTAAAGATCTGAAGGTGAAAGGTAGCTCTTCGATGCTGAAAATTGGCACCAAAGTGAAAAACATCCGCCTGGTTGAAGGCGACCATAACATCGATTGCAAAATCGACGGTTTTGGTCCGATGAAACTGAAATCTGAGTTTGTGAAAAAGAACTGATTGTATTGTGATCGGTAAGCCGGATAAGGCGCTCGCGCCGCATCCGGCAACGGTGCCAGATGCCTGATGCGACGCTTGCGCGTCTTATCAGGCCTACAAATTCCCGCACCCTCCGTAGGCCGGATAAGGCGTTTACGCCGCATCCGGTAACAGTGCCGACTGCCTGATGCGACGCTCGCGCGTCTTATCAGGCCTACAAATTCCCGCACCCTCCGTAGGCCGGATAAGGCGTTTACGCCGCATCCGGCAACAGTGCCAGATGCCTGATGCGACGCTCGCGCGTCTTATCAGGCCTACAAATTCCCGCACCATCCGTAGGCCGGATAAGGCGTTTACGCCGCATCCGGCAACGGTGCCGACTGCCTGATGCGACGCTCGCGCGTCTTATCAGGCCTACAAATTCCCGCACCCTCCGTAGGCCGGATAAGGCGTTTACGCCGCATCCGGCAACAGTGCCGACTGCCTGATGCGACGCTGACCGCGTCTTATCAGGCTTCCCTCTCATCTGTATAAATTTCGAACTACACTTAACTGGCTTCTCTTAACTGAGGTCACCATCATGCCGTTAAGTCCCTACCTCTCTTTTGCCGGTAACTGTGCCGACGCAATTGCTTATTATCAACGTACGTTGGGCGCTGAACTGCTCTATAAAATCAGCTTCGGCGAAATGCCGAAATCAGCGCAGGACAGCGCCGAGAACTGCCCTTCCGGAATGCAATTTCCCGATACCGCCATCGCCCACGCCAATGTGCGCATTGCCGGAAGCGATATCATGATGAGCGATGCTATACCGTCAGGAAAAGCCAGCTACTCCGGCTTTACGCTGGTGCTCGATTCGCAACAGGTCGAAGAAGGAAAACGCTGGTTTGATAACCTTGCCGCTAACGGAAAAATCGAAATGGCCTGGCAGGAAACTTTCTGGGCGCATGGCTTCGGCAAAGTCACCGATAAATTTGGCGTACCGTGGATGATTAATGTCGTCAAACAACAACCAACGCAATAATCCGCCGGGAGGCCCGCCCTCCCGCACTGTCATCGAATTCCCGTTAACTCTTCATCTGTTAGTCACTTTTAATTAACCAAATCGTCACAATAATCCGCCACGATGGAGCCACTTTTTTAGGGAGGCTGCATCATGCAAACGATTATCCGTGTCGAGAAGCTCGCCAAAACCTTCAATCAGCATCAGGCGCTGCATGCGGTTGATCTGAACATTCATCACGGTGAAATGGTGGCTCTGCTTGGGCCGTCCGGTTCCGGCAAATCCACCCTTTTACGTCACTTAAGCGGTTTGATTACCGGCGATAAATCCGCCGGCAGCCATATCGAGCTGCTGGGCCGCACAGTCCAGCGCGAAGGCCGTCTGGCGCGCGATATCCGCAAAAGCCGCGCCAACACCGGCTACATCTTCCAACAATTCAACCTGGTGAACCGCCTGAGCGTACTGGAGAACGTGCTGATTGGCGCGCTCGGCAGCACGCCGTTCTGGCGCACCTGTTTTAGCTGGTTTACCCGCGAGCAGAAACAACGCGCGTTACAGGCGCTGACCCGCGTTGGCATGGTGCATTTTGCCCATCAACGCGTTTCCACCCTCTCCGGCGGACAGCAGCAGCGTGTGGCGATTGCCCGCGCGCTGATGCAGCAGGCGAAGGTGATTCTGGCCGATGAACCCATCGCCTCGCTGGACCCGGAATCCGCCCGCATCGTGATGGACACCCTGCGCGACATCAATCAGAACGACGGCATCACCGTGGTCGTCACGCTGCATCAGGTGGATTACGCCCTGCGCTACTGCGAACGCATCGTCGCCCTGCGCCAGGGGCACGTTTTCTACGACGGCAGCAGCCAACAGTTTGATAACGAACGTTTTGACCATCTCTACCGCAGCATTAATCGCATCGAAGAGAACGCGAAAGCTGCCTGACATCCCCATCATTGAGGAAAACGAATGAACGCTAAGATAATTGCCTCGCTGGCCTTCACCAGCATGTTCAGCCTCAGCACCCTGTTAAGCCCGGCACACGCCGAAGAGCAGGAAAAGGCGCTGAATTTCGGCATTATTTCAACGGAATCACAGCAAAACCTGAAACCGCAATGGACGCCATTCTTACAGGATATGGAGAAGAAGCTGGGCGTGAAGGTGAACGCCTTCTTTGCCCCAGACTACGCAGGCATTATCCAGGGAATGCGCTTCAATAAAGTGGATATCGCCTGGTACGGCAACCTGTCGGCAATGGAAGCGGTGGATCGCGCCAACGGCCAGGTCTTCGCCCAGACGGTCGCGGCGGATGGATCGCCAGGTTACTGGAGCGTGTTGATCGTCAACAAAGATAGTCCGATCAACAACCTGAACGATCTGCTGGCGAAGCGGAAAGATCTCACCTTCGGCAATGGCGATCCTAACTCCACCTCTGGCTTCCTCGTCCCCGGTTACTACGTCTTCGCCAAAAACAATATCTCCGCCAGCGACTTCAAGCGCACCGTCAACGCCGGGCATGAAACCAACGCGCTGGCCGTCGCCAACAAGCAGGTGGATGTGGCGACCAACAACACCGAAAACCTCGACAAGCTGAAAACCTCCGCGCCGGAGAAGCTGAAAGAACTGAAAGTGATCTGGAAATCGCCGCTGATCCCAGGCGATCCGATCGTCTGGCGTAAAAATCTTTCCGAAACCACCAAAGACAAGATCTACGACTTCTTTATGAATTACGGCAAAACGCCGGAAGAGAAAGCGGTGCTGGAACGCCTGGGCTGGGCGCCGTTCCGCGCCTCCAGCGACCTGCAACTGGTGCCGATTCGCCAGCTCGCACTGTTTAAAGAGATGCAGGGCGTGAAAAGCAATAAAGGACTGAATGAGCAGGACAAGCTGGCAAAAACCACCGCGATTCAGGCGCAACTGGATGACCTGGACCGCCTGAACAACGCGCTAAGCGCGATGAGTTCGGTGAGTAAAGCGGTGCAGTAAATCGTAGGTCGGATAAGACGCCCCGGCGTCGCATCCGACAATGTGCAGGCGTTGATGCCGGATGCGGTGCAAGCACCTTATCCGGCCTACAGACCGGAGCCAAACATGCAAACCATCACCATCGCCCCACCCAAGCGCAGCTGGTTCTCGCTTCTGAGCTGGGCCGTTGTTCTCGCCGTGCTGGTCGTCTCGTGGCAGGGCGCGGAAATGGCCCCGCTCACACTGATTAAAGACGGCGGCAACATGGCAACCTTCGCTGCCGACTTCTTCCCGCCCGATTTCAGCCAGTGGCAGGATTACCTCACCGAAATGGCCGTCACGCTGCAAATCGCCGTCTGGGGCACCGCGCTGGCGGTGGTTCTCTCCATCCCCTTTGGCCTGATGAGCGCCGAAAACCTGGTGCCGTGGTGGGTTTACCAGCCCGTTCGCCGCCTGATGGACGCCTGCCGCGCCATTAACGAAATGGTCTTCGCCATGCTGTTCGTGGTCGCCGTCGGTCTCGGACCGTTCGCTGGCGTGCTGGCGCTATTTATCCACACCACCGGCGTGCTCTCCAAGCTGCTTTCCGAAGCGGTAGAAGCAATTGAACCTGGCCCGGTGGAAGGCATTCGCGCCACCGGTGCCAACAAGCTCGAAGAGATCCTCTACGGCGTGCTGCCGCAGGTGATGCCGCTGCTGATCTCCTACTCCCTCTATCGCTTCGAATCCAACGTCCGCTCGGCGACCGTCGTCGGCATGGTCGGCGCGGGCGGGATCGGCGTCACCCTGTGGGAAGCGATTCGCGGTTTCCAGTTCCAACAAACCTGCGCCCTGATGGTGCTTATCATCGTCACGGTCAGCCTGCTGGATTTCCTCTCTCAACGGTTGCGTAAGCACTTTATCTGATAAGCGAGGCATTGATATCTATGCACTTGTCTACACATCCGACCAGCTACCCAACACGCTATCAAGAGATAGCCGCAAAACTTGAGCAGGAGCTTCGTCAACACTACCGCTGCGGCGACTATCTTCCCGCCGAGCAGCAACTGGCAGCGCGCTTTGAGGTGAATCGCCACACCCTGCGCCGCGCCATCGACCAACTGGTGGAAAAAGGCTGGGTACAGCGCCGTCAGGGCGTCGGCGTGCTGGTGCTGATGCGCCCGTTCGATTACCCGCTCAACGCCCAGGCGCGTTTTAGCCAGAATCTGCTGGATCAGGGCAGCCATCCCACCAGCGAAAAACTGCTTTCGGTATTGCGCCCCGCGTCCGGCCACGTCGCTGACGCACTGGGGATTACCGAGGGGGAGAACGTCATCCACCTGCGCACCCTGCGTCGGGTCAACGGCGTCGCGCTCTGTTTAATCGACCACTACTTCGCGGACCTCACCCTCTGGCCGACGCTGCAACGCTTCGACAGCGGCTCGCTGCACGATTTTCTGCGCGAGCAAACCGGAATTGCGCTGCGCCGCAGCCAGACGCGGATCAGCGCCCGCCGCGCCCAGGCCAAAGAGTGCCAGCGTCTTGAAATCCCGAATATGTCGCCGCTGCTGTGCGTGCGCACCCTTAACCACCGTGACGGTGAAAGCAGCCCGGCGGAGTACTCCGTCAGCCTGACGCGCGCCGACATGATTGAATTCACTATGGAGCACTGAATGCACGCAGATACCGCGACCCGCCAGCACTGGATGTCCGTGCTGGCGCACAGCCAACCGGCTGAACTGGCAGCACGCCTGAACGCGCTAAACATCACCGCCGACTATGAGGTGATCCGCGCCGCTGAAACTGGCCTGGTACAGATTCAGGCGCGGATGGGCGGCACCGGCGAACGTTTTTTTGCCGGCGACGCCACGCTGACCCGCGCCGCCGTGCGCCTGACTGACGGCACGCTCGGCTACAGCTGGGTGCTGGGGCGTGATAAACAGCACGCCGAACGCTGCGCGCTGATTGACGCGCTGATGCAGCAATCTCGCCACTTTCAAAACTTATCAGAAACCCTTATTGCCCCGCTGGACGCTGACCGTATGGCACGCATTGCCGCACGCCAGGCCGAAGTGAACGCCAGCCGGGTCGACTTCTTTACGATGGTTCGCGGAGACAACGCATGACCCTGGAAACCGCTTTTATGCTTCCCGTGCAGGATGCCCAGCACAGTTTTCGTCGCCTGTTAAAGGCCATGAGCGAGCCGGGCGTGATTGTCGCCCTGCATCAGCTCAAACGCGGCTGGCAACCGCTGAATATCGCCACCACCAGCGTGCTGCTGACGCTGGCCGATAACGACACGCCGGTGTGGCTTTCTACCCCATTAAATAACGATATCGTCAACCAGAGCCTGCGTTTTCATACCAACGCGCCGCTGGTCAGCCAGCCGGAACAGGCGACCTTCGCGGTGACGGATGAGGCGATTTCCAGCGAACAGCTCAACGCCCTTTCCACCGGCACCGCCGTTGCGCCGGAAGCGGGCGCGACGCTGATTTTACAGGTCGCCAGCCTGAGCGGCGGGCGCATGTTGCGTCTCACCGGCGCGGGTATTGCCGAAGAACGAATGATCGCTCCGCAGCTGCCGGAGTGCATTCTGCACGAACTCACCGAGCGCCCGCACCCGTTCCCGCTCGGCATCGACCTGATCCTGACCTGCGGCGAACGCCTGCTGGCTATTCCGCGAACCACGCATGTGGAGGTGTGCTGATGTACGTTGCCGTAAAAGGGGGCGAAAAGGCGATCGACGCCGCCCACGCCCTGCAAGAGAGCCGACGCCGGGGCGATACCGATTTGCCTGAACTGAGCGTCGCCCAGATTGAACAGCAGCTTAACCTCGCGGTAGATCGCGTGATGACCGAAGGCGGCATTGCCGACCGCGAACTGGCGGCGCTGGCGCTGAAACAGGCCAGCGGCGATAACGTTGAAGCGATTTTCCTGCTGCGCGCCTACCGCACCACGTTGGCGAAGCTGGCGGTAAGCGAGCCGCTCGACACCACCGGGATGCGTCTCGAACGCCGTATCTCCGCCGTTTATAAAGACATTCCCGGCGGCCAGCTGCTTGGCCCAACCTACGACTACACCCATCGCCTGCTCGATTTTACCCTGCTGGCAAACGGCGAAGCGCCGACGCTGACCACCGCCGACAGCGAACAACAGCCGTCGCCGCACGTTTTCAGCCTGCTGGCGCGTCAGGGGCTGGCGAAGTTTGAAGAGGATAGCGGCGCACAGCCGGATGACATCACCCGCACGCCGCCGGTTTACCCCTGCTCACGTTCTTCCCGTTTGCAGCAGTTGATGCGCGGCGACGAAGGCTATTTGCTGGCGCTGGCCTACTCCACCCAACGCGGTTACGGGCGCAACCACCCGTTCGCGGGCGAGATCCGCAGCGGCTATATCGACGTATCGATTGTGCCGGAAGAGCTGGGATTTGCGGTAAACGTCGGCGAACTGCTGATGACCGAGTGTGAAATGGTCAACGGTTTTATCGACCCGCCGGATGAGCCGCCGCACTTCACGCGCGGCTACGGGCTGGTATTCGGCATGAGCGAGCGCAAAGCGATGGCAATGGCGCTGGTTGACCGTGCGTTGCAAGCCCCGGAATACGGCGAGCACGCGACAGGCCCGGCGCAGGATGAAGAGTTCGTGCTGGCGCATGCCGACAACGTCGAAGCCGCAGGCTTTGTCTCGCACCTCAAACTCCCGCACTACGTCGATTTCCAGGCCGAACTGGAGCTACTCAAACGTCTGCAACAGGAGCAGAACCATGGCTAATCTGAGCGGCTACAACTTTGCCTACCTCGACGAGCAGACCAAACGCATGATCCGCCGCGCCATCTTAAAAGCGGTGGCTATCCCCGGTTATCAGGTGCCGTTTGGCGGGCGCGAGATGCCGATGCCCTACGGCTGGGGAACCGGCGGCATTCAGCTCACCGCCAGCGTGATTGGCGAAAGCGACGTGTTGAAGGTGATTGACCAGGGTGCGGATGACACCACCAACGCCGTGTCGATTCGCAACTTCTTTAAGCGCGTGACCGGGGTAAACACCACTGAACGTACGGACGATGCGACGCTTATCCAGACGCGTCACCGCATCCCCGAAACGCCGCTGACCGAAGATCAGATCATTATCTTCCAGGTGCCAATCCCGGAACCGCTGCGCTTTATCGAGCCGCGCGAAACGGAGACCCGCACTATGCACGCGCTGGAGGAGTACGGCGTGATGCAGGTGAAACTGTATGAAGATATCGCCCGTTTCGGTCATATCGCCACCACCTATGCTTATCCGGTGAAGGTGAACGGGCGCTACGTGATGGACCCGTCGCCGATCCCGAAATTCGATAACCCGAAAATGGACATGATGCCCGCCCTGCAGCTGTTCTGCGCAGGGCGCGAGAAGCGCATCTATGCGGTGCCGCCGTTTACCCGCGTGGAAAGTCTCGATTTCGACGATCACCCGTTCACCGTTCAGCAGTGGGATGAGCCATGCGCCATCTGCGGATCGACCCACAGCTATCTTGATGAAGTGGTGCTGGATGACGCCGGAAACCGCATGTTTGTTTGCTCCGATACCGATTATTGCCGCCAACAGAGCGAGGCGAAAAGCCAATGAATAAACCGTTACTTTCGGTCAATAACCTGACCCACCTTTACGCGCCGGGCAAAGGCTTTAGCGATGTCTCTTTTGATTTATGGCCGGGAGAAGTGCTGGGCATTGTCGGAGAATCCGGCTCCGGGAAGACCACGCTGCTGAAGTCGATCTCCGCGCGTCTGACGCCGCAGCAGGGGGAGATTCACTACGAGAACCGTTCGCTGTATGCAATGAGCGAGGCCGACCGCCGTCGCCTGCTGCGCACCGAATGGGGCGTAGTGCATCAGCATCCACTCGACGGCCTGCGCCGTCAGGTCTCGGCAGGCGGCAATATCGGCGAGCGGTTGATGGCGACCGGGGCGCGTCATTACGGCGACATTCGCGCCACCGCGCAGAAGTGGCTGGAAGAGGTGGAGATTCCCGCCAACCGGATCGACGACCTGCCGACCACCTTTTCCGGCGGTATGCAGCAGCGTTTGCAGATTGCCCGCAACCTGGTGACGCATCCGAAGCTGGTGTTTATGGATGAACCGACCGGCGGGCTGGATGTGTCGGTGCAGGCCCGCCTGCTCGACCTGCTGCGCGGCCTGGTGGTGGAGCTGAACCTCGCGGTGGTGATTGTCACCCATGATTTAGGCGTCGCCCGCCTGCTGGCGGACCGTTTGCTGGTGATGAAGCAGGGGCAAGTGGTGGAGAGTGGGTTAACCGACCGCGTGCTCGACGACCCGCATCATCCGTATACACAGCTGCTGGTGTCATCGGTTTTGCAGAATTGAGCCGGTGCCGGATGCGGCGTAAACGCCTTATCCGGCCTACAAATGCGCTCCCCGTAGGTCGGATAAGACGCGTCAGCGTCGCATCCGACACCCGAACCACGAGGCGAAAAATGATTAACGTACAAAACGTCAGTAAAACCTTCATCCTGCACCAGCAAAACGGCGTGCGCCTGCCCGTCCTCAATCGCGCCTCGCTCACCGTCAACGCGGGCGAATGCGTGGTGCTCCACGGCCATTCCGGCAGCGGCAAATCAACTCTGCTACGCTCGCTGTACGCCAACTATCTACCCGACGAAGGTCAAATCCAGATCAAACACGGTGACGAGTGGGTAGACCTGGTCACCGCGCCAGCGCGCAAAGTGGTGGAAATCCGCAAAACCACCGTCGGCTGGGTGAGCCAGTTTCTGCGCGTCATCCCGCGTATCTCAGCACTGGAAGTGGTGATGCAGCCGCTGCTCGATACCGGCGTTCCGCGTGAAGCCTGCGCCGCTAAAGCCGCGCGTCTTCTCACCCGCCTGAACGTGCCGGAACGCCTGTGGCACCTGGCACCATCGACATTTTCCGGTGGCGAACAGCAGCGCGTCAACATCGCCCGCGGCTTTATCGTCGACTACCCCATTCTGCTGCTTGACGAACCTACCGCCTCGCTGGACGCCAAAAACAGCGCCGCGGTGGTGGAACTGATTCGCGAAGCCAAAACCCGTGGCGCAGCCATCGTAGGCATCTTCCATGACGAAGCTGTACGTAATGACGTCGCCGACCGCCTGCACCCAATGGGAGCCTCTTCATGATTATCAATAACGTTAAGCTGGTGCTGGAAAACGAGGTGGTAAGCGGTTCGCTGGAGGTGCAGAACGGCGAAATCCGCGCCTTTGCCGAAAGCCAGAGCCGCCTGCCGGAGGCGATGGACGGCGAAGGCGGCTGGCTGCTGCCGGGGCTGATTGAGCTGCATACCGATAATCTGGATAAATTCTTCACCCCGCGCCCGAAAGTTGACTGGCCTGCCCACTCGGCGATGAGCAGCCACGACGCGCTGATGGTGGCGAGCGGCATCACCACCGTACTGGATGCCGTGGCAATTGGCGACGTGCGCGACGGCGGCGATCGGCTGGAGAATCTGGAGAAGATGATCAACGCCATCGAAGAGACGCAGAAACGCGGCGTCAACCGCGCCGAGCACCGCCTGCACCTGCGCTGCGAGCTGCCGCATCACACCACGCTGCCGCTGTTTGAAAAACTGGTGCAGCGCGAACCGGTGACGCTGGTGTCGCTGATGGACCACTCGCCGGGCCAGCGCCAGTTCGCTAACCGCGAGAAGTATCGCGAATATTATCAGGGCAAATACTCCCTCACCGATGCGCAGATGCAGCAGTACGAAGAGGAACAGCTGGCGCTTGCCGCACGCTGGTCGCAACCAAATCGCGAATCCATCGCCGCAATGTGCCGCGCGCGACAAATTGCCCTCGCCAGCCACGATGACGCCACCCACGCCCACGTTGCCGAATCACACCAGCTTGGCAGCGTGATCGCCGAATTTCCCACCACGTTCGAAGCGGCGGAAGCCTCGCGCAAGCATGGCATGAACGTGCTGATGGGCGCGCCAAATATCGTGCGTGGCGGTTCGCACTCCGGCAACGTGGCGGCCAGTGAACTGGCGCAGCTTGGCCTGCTGGATATCCTCTCTTCCGACTACTACCCCGCCAGCCTGCTGGATGCGGCGTTCCGCGTCGCCGATGACGAGAGCAACCGCTTTACGCTGCCGCAGGCGGTGAAGCTGGTGACCAAAAATCCGGCGCAAGCGCTTAATCTCCAGGATCGCGGGGTGATTGGCGAGGGTAAACGCGCCGACCTGGTGCTGGCGCATCGCAAGGGCAACCACATTCATATCGACCACGTCTGGCGTCAGGGTAAAAGGGTGTTCTGATGATGGGAAAACTGATTTGGTTAATGGGGCCGTCCGGCTCCGGGAAAGATAGCCTGCTGGCGGAACTCCGCCTGCGGGAACAAACTCAGCTACTGGTGGCGCATCGCTACATCACGCGCGACGCCAGCGCTGGAAGCGAAAACCATATCGCCCTGAGCGAGCAGGAGTTTTTTACCCGCGCGGGGCAAAATCTGCTGGCCTTAAGCTGGCACGCTAACGGTCTGTATTATGGCGTCGGCGTCGAGATTGACCTCTGGCTGCACGCTGGATTCGACGTGCTGGTCAACGGCTCACGCGCCCATCTGCCGCAGGCGCGGGCGCGCTATCAATCGGCGCTGCTGCCCATTTGCTTACAGGTTTCGCCAGAGATCCTGCGCCAGCGCCTGGAAAACCGTGGCCGCGAAAACGCCAGTGAAATTAACGCCCGGCTGGCGCGCGCCGCCCGCTATACTCCACAGGATTGCCATACGCTCAATAATGACGGCAGCCTGCGCCAGTCGGTCGACACGCTGCTGACGCTAATCCATCAGAAGGAGAAACACCATGCCTGCTTGTGAGCTTCGCCCGGCCACGCAGTACGACACCGACGCGGTTTACGCGTTGATTTGCGAGCTAAAACAGGCGGAGTTTGACCACCACGCGTTTCGCGTGGGTTTTAACGCCAATCTGCGCGACCCAAACATGCGCTACCATCTGGCGCTGCTTGATGGCGAAGTTGTCGGCATGATCGGCCTGCATTTGCAGTTTCATCTGCATCATGTCAACTGGATCGGCGAAATTCAGGAACTGGTGGTGATGCCGCAGGCGCGCGGTCTGAACGTTGGCAGTAAGTTACTGGCGTGGGCAGAAGAAGAAGCCCGCCAGGCCGGGGCCGAAATGACCGAACTTTCCACCAACGTGAAGCGCCACGACGCGCACCGTTTTTACCTGCGTGAAGGCTACGAGCAGAGCCACTTCCGCTTCACCAAGGCGCTGTAACATGAGCCTGACCCTCACGCTCACCGGCACCGGCGGCGCACAGGGCGTTCCGGCATGGGGCTGCGAGTGCGCGGCCTGCGCCAGAGCGCGGCGCTCGCCGCAGTATCGCCGCCAACCGTGCAGCGGCGTAGTGAAGTTTAACGACGCAATCACCCTGATCGACGCCGGGCTGCACGATCTCGCCGATCGCTGGTCGCCCGGATCGTTCCAGCAGTTTTTGCTGACGCATTATCATATGGATCACGTCCAGGGGCTGTTTCCGCTGCGCTGGGGCGTTGGCGATCCGATCCCGGTTTACGGCCCGCCGGATGAACAGGGCTGCGACGATCTGTTTAAACATCCGGGCCTGCTTGATTTCAGCCACACGGTGGAACCGTTTGTGGTGTTTGATTTGCAGGGGTTACAGGTCACGCCCCTGCCGCTCAACCACTCAAAACTGACCTTCGGTTATCTGCTGGAAACGGCACACAGCCGGGTGGCGTGGCTGTCTGACACCGCAGGCTTGCCGGAAAAAACGCTGAAATTTTTACGCAATAATCAGCCGCAGGTAATGGTGATGGATTGCAGTCACCCGCCGCGCGCGGATGCACCGCGTAATCACTGTGATTTAAATACCGTGCTTGCGCTGAATCAGGTTATCCGCTCGCCACGGGTGATTCTGACCCATATCAGCCACCAGTTTGATGCGTGGCTGATGGAAAACGCACTACCGTCAGGGTTTGAGGTGGGGTTTGATGGGATGGAGATTGGGGTGGCGTGATGAGAGGGAATGTGCGCGCTGGCCCCCTCACCCTAACCCTCTCCCCAGAGGGGCGAGGGGACCGATTGTGCTCGATATTGAATATTGCGCTCGTTTTCTCCCTCTCCCCATTGGGGTGAGGGGCGATGCCTGCTCCATACCCAACCTCATCGCCCATACTCATCTTCCATTCTCCGCTCTTCATCCTCCAGTTGCCGACGCTCCTGATCAAGCTGGCGCTGGCGATCGTCCAGCTGCCTGCGGCGATCTTCAAACTGGCGGCGGCGGTCGTCATATTGTCTGCGCCGATCGTCGCTCACTTCACGCTGCCAGCCGTCGTCGCGCGAATCTTCATAGTCTCGCCCACGGTCAGGGTTATAAGCGTCATTAATCGCCTGCTGAATATTGCCAATGGTGTCGTCGATAATATCGGCCTGGGCCGGAACGGTGGACAGCGTGAGCAGGGTGAATAAAAGAAATAGCGGAAAGCGTTTCATTAGCCAACCTCAAAAAGAAACTCTATCCACATTAATCATTACTCATCCATGCAAGTAGTGGATGAATCTCAATTTCTCCGCTGCTCTATTGCCGTAATCGCCTCCACGCGTTGTTGATGACGACCGCCTTCGTACTGTGCGCCCAGCCACGCATCCACAATCATTTTTGCCAGTTCGAGGCCAACCACTCGTGAACCAAAAGCCAGCACGTTGGTGTCGTTATGCTGCCGCGAAAGTTGCGCGGAATAAGGTTCGCTACAGACGACCGCGCGAATTCCGGCAAACTTGTTCGCCGCTATCGAAATACCGACGCCAGTACCACAAATCAAAATCCCGCCATCAACCTCTCCGCCAGCAACAGCCAGTGCGACTTGGCTGGCGTAATGTGGATAATCAGTACGCTCTGACGACCAGGTTCCTTTATCAATCACTTCAACGCCACGCTCAACTAAATGTGCCACTATTTCATGTTTTAAAATGAAACCGACATGATCACAGCCAAATGCAATCTTTTTCATTCATCTTCCCCGTCCGTGCAAAACTTCACAATCAAAAAACATTTGTGATGTTAATGAATTAAAAACACCCAAAATCGATGAATTACGCCTTCCTGATCTGTTTTACAGAGTTACATCTGACAGCGCAATAGCGTTAAAGACACTCACCATCCAGCAACATCTATCATCTAAAAAACCAGAAAAACAAATAACATCATGTTTTTAAACTAATTAAATGAAATAAAATTTTAAGCCACTCGCCATTGTTCACAATAAAATAAACTTTATAAATTTTATTTTTTTGTGAAGTCGCCAGCATCTTTTCTGTTCTTGCTGTGGTGATATAGTGGCGTCTTCAATTCAAGGACAAGAGAACGTGATGAGCCAGTCAGAGTTTGATTCAGCGCTTCCGAACGGTATAGGGTTAGCGCCTTACCTGCGAATGAAGCAGGAAGGAATGACAGAAAATGAAAGCCGCATCGTGGAGTGGTTACTCAAACCCGGTAACCTGAGTTGTGCACCCGCAATTAAAGATGTCGCAGAAGCTCTGGCGGTATCTGAAGCGATGATAGTTAAGGTATCAAAGCTGCTGGGGTTTAGCGGCTTTCGTAACTTACGCAGTGCGCTGGAAGATTATTTTTCTCAGTCAGAACAGGTATTGCCTTCCGAGTTGGCTTTTGATGAAGCGCCGCAGGATGTGGTGAATAAGGTATTTAACATCACTTTACGCACCATTATGGAAGGTCAGTCGATCGTCAACGTTGATGAGATCCACCGTGCCGCCCGCTTTTTCTATCAGGCCAGACAGCGGGATTTGTACGGTGCCGGAGGATCAAATGCTATCTGTGCTGATGTACAGCACAAGTTCTTGCGCATTGGCGTACGCTGTCAGGCCTATCCTGATGCTCACATCATGATGATGTCCGCTTCGTTGTTACAGGAAGGAGATGTTGTGCTGGTAGTGACCCATTCCGGGCGAACCAGTGATGTAAAAGCGGCCGTAGAACTGGCAAAAAAGAACGGGGCAAAGATTATTTGTATAACCCATAGCTACCATTCACCGATAGCGAAACTGGCCGATTATATTATTTGCTCACCAGCCCCGGAAACGCCGTTATTAGGTCGTAATGCCTCGGCAAGAATATTACAACTAACTTTGCTGGACGCTTTTTTTGTCTCTGTCGCCCAGCTCAACATTGAACAAGCTAATATTAATATGCAAAAAACCGGCGCAATTGTTGATTTCTTCTCACCAGGCGCGCTGAAATAAGAAAAAGGTAATTCCGCCATCGCGGAGTTACCTGTCCCCTTACCGTGAGAACATTATTATGAATAAATATCTGAAATATTTCAGCGGCACACTCGTGGGCTTAATGTTGTCAACCAGCGCTTTTGCTGCCGCCGAATATGCTGTCGTATTGAAAACCCTCTCCAACCCATTTTGGGTAGATATGAAAAAAGGCATTGAAGATGAAGCAAAAACACTGGGCGTCAGCGTTGATATTTTTGCCTCTCCTTCAGAAGGCGATTTTCAATCTCAATTGCAGTTATTTGAAGATCTCAGTAATAAAAATTACAAAGGTATCGCCTTCGCTCCATTATCCTCAGTGAATCTGGTCATGCCTGTCGCCCGCGCATGGAAAAAAGGCATTTATCTGGTTAATCTCGATGAAAAAATCGACATGGATAATCTGAAAAAAGCTGGCGGCAATGTGGAAGCTTTTGTCACCACCGATAACGTTGCTGTCGGGGCGAAAGGCGCGTCGTTCATTATTGACAAATTGGGCGCTGAAGGTGGTGAAGTCGCAATCATTGAGGGTAAAGCCGGTAACGCCTCCGGTGAAGCGCGTCGTAATGGTGCCACCGAAGCCTTCAAAAAAGCAAGCCAGATCAAGCTTGTCGCCAGCCAGCCTGCCGACTGGGACCGCATTAAAGCACTGGATGTCGCCACTAACGTGTTGCAACGTAATCCGAATATTAAAGCGATCTATTGCGCGAATGACACGATGGCAATGGGTGTTGCTCAGGCAGTCGCAAACGCCGGAAAAACGGGAAAAGTGCTGGTCGTCGGTACAGATGGCATTCCGGAAGCCCGCAAAATGGTGGAAGCCGGACAAATGACCGCGACGGTTGCCCAGAACCCGGCGGATATCGGCGCAACGGGTCTGAAGCTGATGGTTGACGCTGAGAAATCCGGCAAGGTTATCCCGCTGGATAAAGCACCGGAATTTAAACTGGTCGATTCAATCCTGGTCACTCAATAAAACTGAATGATGCCGGATGATGATGCTAATGAAGTGTCTTATCCGGCCAAAAAAATAACCTGAACGTAGACCTGATAAATGTAGCCATCAGGCAATAATACGATATTTCGTGCAGAGAGGTTATTTATGGCCACGCCATATATATCGATGGCGGGGATCGGCAAGTCCTTTGGTCCGGTTCACGCATTAAAGTCGGTTAATTTAACGGTTTATCCTGGTGAAATACATGCATTACTAGGAGAAAATGGCGCGGGTAAATCCACGCTAATGAAAGTTTTATCCGGAATACATGAGCCGACCAAAGGCACCATTACCATTAATAACATTAGCTATAACAAGCTGGATCATAAATTAGCGGCACAACTCGGTATCGGGATTATTTATCAGGAACTCAGCGTTATTGATGAATTAACCGTACTGGAAAATTTATATATTGGTCGTCATCTGACGAAAAAAATCTGTGGCGTCAATATTATCGACTGGCGAGAAATGCGTGTCCGCGCCGCCATGATGTTATTACGCGTGGGCTTGAAAGTTGATCTAGATGAGAAAGTGGCGAATTTATCTATCAGCCACAAGCAGATGCTAGAAATTGCCAAAACGCTGATGCTCGATGCCAAAGTCATCATCATGGATGAACCCACCTCCTCACTCACCAATAAAGAGGTGGACTATCTGTTTCTGATCATGAATCAGTTGCGTAAAGAGGGTACGGCCATCGTCTATATCTCGCATAAGTTGGCGGAAATTCGCCGTATTTGCGACCGCTATACGGTGATGAAAGACGGCAGCAGCGTTTGCAGCGGCATAGTAAGCGATGTGTCAAATGACGATATCGTCCGTCTGATGGTAGGCCGCGAACTGCAAAACCGTTTTAACGCGATGAAGGAGAATGTCAGCAACCTTGCGCACGAAACGGTTTTTGAGGTGCGGAACGTCACCAGTCGTGACAGAAAAAAGGTCCGGGATATCTCATTTAGCGTCTGCCGGGGAGAAATATTAGGCTTTGCCGGACTGGTCGGTTCCGGACGTACTGAACTGATGAATTGTCTGTTTGGCGTGGATAAACGCGCTGGCGGAGAAATCCGTCTTAATGGCAAAGATATCTCTCCACGTTCACCCCTGGATGCCGTGAAAAAAGGGATGGCTTACATCACTGAAAGCCGCCGGGATAACGGTTTTTTCCCCAACTTTTCCATCGCTCAGAACATGGCGATCAGCCGCAGTCTGAAAGACGGCGGCTATAAAGGCGCGATGGGCTTGTTTCATGAAGTTGACGAGCAACGTACCGCTGAAAATCAACGCGAACTGCTGGCGCTGAAATGTCATTCGGTAAACCAGAATATCACCGAACTCTCCGGGGGAAATCAGCAGAAAGTCCTGATCTCCAAATGGCTGTGCTGTTGCCCGGAAGTGATTATTTTCGATGAACCTACCCGCGGCATCGACGTTGGCGCGAAAGCCGAAATTTACAAAGTGATGCGCCAACTGGCGGACGACGGAAAAGTCATCCTGATGGTGTCATCTGAACTACCTGAAATTATCACCGTCTGCGACCGCATCGCCGTGTTCTGCGAAGGACGACTGACGCAAATCCTGACGAATCGCGATGACATGAGCGAAGAGGAGATTATGGCATGGGCTTTACCACAAGAGTAAAAAGCGAAGCGAGCGAGAAGAAACCGTTCAACTTTGCGCTGTTCTGGGATAAATACGGCACCTTTTTTATCCTGGCGATCATCGTCGCCATCTTTGGTTCGCTGTCACCAGAATATTTTCTGACCACCAATAATATTACCCAGATTTTTGTTCAAAGCTTCGTGACGGTATTGATCGGCATGGGCGAGTTTTTCGCTATCCTGGTCGCTGGTATCGACCTCTCGGTTGGCGCGATTCTGGCGCTTTCCGGTATGGTGACCGCCAAACTGATGTTGGCAGGTGTTGACCCGTTTCTCGCAGCGATGATTGGCGGTGTACTGGTTGGCGGCGCACTGGGGGCGATCAACGGCTGCCTGGTCAACTGGACGGGGCTACACCCGTTCATCATCACCCTTGGCACCAACGCGATTTTCCGTGGGATCACGCTGGTGATCTCCGATGCCAACTCGGTATACGGCTTCTCATTTGACTTCGTGAACTTCTTTGCCGCCAGCGTAATTGGGATACCTGTCCCCGTTATCTTCTCGCTAATTGTCGCGCTCATCCTTTGGTTTCTGACAACGCGTATGCGGCTCGGGCGCAACATCTACGCACTGGGCGGCAACAAAAATTCGGCGTTCTATTCCGGGATTGACGTGAAATTCCACATCCTGGTGGTGTTTATCATCTCCGGTGTTTGTGCAGGTCTGGCAGGCGTCGTCTCAACTGCACGACTCGGTGCCGCAGAACCGCTTGCCGGTATGGGTTTTGAAACCTATGCCATTGCCAGCGCCATCATTGGCGGCACCAGTTTCTTCGGCGGCAAGGGGCGCATTTTCTCTGTGGTGATTGGCGGGTTGATCATCGGCACCATCAACAACGGTCTGAATATTTTGCAGGTACAAACCTATTACCAACTGGTGGTGATGGGCGGATTAATTATCGCGGCTGTCGCCCTTGACCGTCTTATCAGTAAGTAAGGAATTGAACATGAAAATCTCCCCCTCGTTAATGTGTATGGATCTGCTGAAATTTAAAGAACAGATCGAATTTATCGACAGCCATGCCGATTACTTCCACATCGATATCATGGACGGTCACTTTGTCCCCAATCTGACACTCTCACCGTTCTTCGTAAGTCAGGTTAAAAAACTGGCAACTAAACCGCTCGACTGTCATCTGATGGTGACGCGGCCGCAGGATTACATTGCTCAACTGGCGCGTGCGGGAGCAGATTTCATCACTCTGCATCCGGAAACCATCAACGGCCAGGCGTTCCGCCTGATTGATGAAATCCGCCGTCATGACATGAAAGTGGGGCTGATCCTTAACCCGGAGACGCCAGTTGAGGCCATGAAATACTATATCCATAAGGCCGATAAAATTACGGTCATGACTGTCGATCCCGGCTTTGCCGGACAACCGTTCATTCCTGAAATGCTGGATAAACTTGCCGAACTGAAGGCATGGCGTGAACGAGAAGGTCTGGAGTACGAAATTGAGGTGGACGGTTCCTGCAACCAGGCAACTTACGAAAAACTGATGGCGGCAGGGGCGGATGTCTTTATCGTCGGCACTTCCGGCCTGTTTAATCATGCGGAAAATATCGACGAAGCATGGAGAATTATGACCGCGCAGATTCTGGCTGCAAAAAGCGAGGTACAGCCTCATGCAAAAACAGCATAACGTCGTAGCGGGCGTGGATATGGGGGCAACGCATATCCGCTTTTGTCTGCGGACAGCAGAAGGTGAAACGCTACACTGCGAAAAAAAGCGGACCGCAGAAGTCATTGCTCCCGGCCTGGTGTCGGGTATCGGCGAAATGATTGACGAGCAACTCAGGCGCTTTAACGCTCGCTGTCATGGTCTGGTGATGGGATTTCCGGCGCTGGTCAGTAAAGATAAACGCACCATTATTTCTACGCCTAACCTGCCGTTAACAGCGGCGGATTTATATGATCTCGCCGATAAGCTCGAAAATACGCTGAATTGTCCGGTTGAGTTTTCCCGCGACGTTAACCTGCAACTCTCCTGGGACGTAGTAGAAAACCGCCTTACGCAACAACTGGTTCTGGCGGCCTATCTCGGTACGGGGATGGGGTTCGCAGTGTGGATGAACGGTGCGCCGTGGACGGGTGCACACGGTGTGGCAGGCGAACTGGGTCATATCCCCCTGGGAGATATGACCCAACACTGCGCGTGTGGCAATCCTGGGTGCCTGGAAACCAATTGCTCTGGAATGGCGCTAAGACGCTGGTACGAACAACAGCCCCGAAATTACCCATTGCGCGATCTTTTCGTCCATGCGGAAAACGCCCCTTTCGTCCAGAGTCTGCTTGAAAACGCGGCACGGGCCATTGCCACCAGCATTAATCTGTTCGATCCCGATGCGGTGATCCTGGGCGGTGGCGTGATGGATATGCCCGCCTTCCCACGCGAGACTCTCGTTGCCATGACCCAAAAGAACCTGCGCCGTCCACTGCCGCATCAGGTCGTGCGCTTTATTGCCGCCTCATCTTCTGACTTTAATGGCGCTCAGGGTGCAGCAATATTGGCGCATCAACGTTTTTTGCCACAGTTCTGTGCTAAAGCCCCATGAGTAAAACGTTGGCACAGTAGCGCAATGTCCCGCTGTGCCAACGACAGGTACAATATATATAATAAACACATAAAACGACTCATATTATTTTCTGCAATGATAGTTTTACTGTAATTTTCCCTCTTCAGCACAAATGCCTAATAAAATGGCGCGTTCCGCTCACACTTCCACTTATTAAAGTCGCAATTTCCCAATTATGATAACGCCAGCTTTAAATGACGTATTTTGCATGGATTACATATTTACGACATAAATGATAAATGGAGATTTATATGAATAACTCTCGGTTATTCCGTTTGAGCAGGATTGTTATTGCGTTAACTGCCGCCAGCGGCATGATGGTAAATACCGCTAACGCGAAAGAGGAAGCGAAAGCCGCCACTCAATATACCCAACAGGTTAATCAGAATTACGCCAAATCATTACCGTTTAGCGATCGTCAGGATTTTGACGATGCCCAGCGTGGATTTATCGCCCCGCTGCTGGATGAAGGTATTCTGCGTGATGCGAACGGTAAAGTTTACTACCGCGCGGACGATTACAAATTTGATATTAATGCCACAGCGCCGGAAACCGTAAACCCCAGCCTGTGGCGTCAGTCGCAAATCAACGGTATTTCTGGCCTGTTCAAAGTCACCGATAAAATGTATCAGGTGCGCGGCCAGGATATCTCTAACATTACGTTCGTTGAGGGCGAGAAAGGCATTATTGTTATCGACCCGCTGGTGACGCCGCCTGCCGCAAAAGCCGCACTTGACCTTTACTTCCAGCATCGTCCGCAAAAACCGATTGTTGCCGTTATCTACACTCACAGCCACACCGACCACTATGGTGGCGTGAAAGGCATTATCTCTGAAGCCGATGTTAAATCCGGCAAAGTTCAGGTGATTGCCCCTGCAGGCTTTATGGACGAAGCCATCAGCGAAAACGTGCTGGCGGGTAACATCATGAGCCGCCGTGCGCTCTACTCTTACGGTCTGTTACTGCCGCACAACGCGCAAGGCAACGTGGGTAATGGCCTTGGCGTGACGCTGGCAACGGGCGACCCGAGCATTATTGCACCGACTAAAACTATCGTCCGAACTGGCGAGAAGATGATTATCGACGGCCTGGAGTTTGACTTCCTGATGACCCCAGGTAGCGAAGCGCCAGCCGAAATGCACTTCTATATTCCGGCCCTGAAAGCCCTGTGTACCGCCGAGAACGCCACGCATACCCTGCACAACTTCTACACTCTACGCGGCGCGAAAACCCGCGACACCAGCAAGTGGACCGAGTATCTGAACGAAACGCTGGATATGTGGGGTAACGACGCGGAAGTCCTGTTTATGCCGCACACCTGGCCGGTCTGGGGCAATAAGCATATCAATGATTATATTGGTAAATATCGCGATACTATCAAGTACATTCACGACCAGACCCTGCACCTGGCGAACCAGGGCTACACCATGAATGAAATCGGCGACATGATTAAGCTGCCGCCTGCACTTGCCAATAACTGGGCCAGCCGTGGCTATTACGGTTCTGTCAGCCACAACGCCCGCGCGGTGTATAACTTCTATCTTGGCTATTACGACGGTAACCCGGCTAACCTGCATCCGTATGGTCAGGTGGAGATGGGTAAACGTTACGTGCAGGCGCTGGGCGGTTCTGCCCGTGTCATCAACCTGGCGCAAGAAGCGAACAAGCAAGGTGATTACCGCTGGTCGGCAGAACTGCTGAAACAGGTGATTGCCGCCAACCCGGGTGACCAGGTCGCGAAGAATCTGCAAGCGAATAACTTTGAACAGCTGGGCTATCAGGCCGAGTCCGCCACCTGGCGCGGTTTCTACCTGACCGGCGCGAAAGAGCTGCGCGAAGGGGTGCATAAGTTCAGCCACGGCACCACCGGTTCCCCGGACACCATTCGCGGGATGTCGGTCGAAATGCTGTTCGACTTTATGTCCGTTCGCCTCGATAGCGCGAAAGCCGCGGGTAAAAATATCAGCCTGAACTTCAATATGGGCAACGGCGATAACCTCAACCTGACGCTGAACGATAGTGTGCTTAACTACCGGAAAACGCTGCAACCGCAAGCCAACGCCTCTTTCTACATCAGCCGTGAAGATCTGCACGCCGTGCTGACCGGACAGGCAAAAATGGCGGATCTGGTAAAAGCGAAGAAAGCCAAAATTATTGGCAATGGCGCGAAACTGGAAGAAATTATTGCCTGTCTGGATAATTTCGATTTGTGGGTGAATATCGTAACCCCAAATTAATGCCACTCGCTTTTGGGGGCGCTGAAGCCCCCAAAAGCATTTATTTTAAAAATATATACAACCAATTAATACATAAAATATATAAGTTATGAATGCGGTGGCTGAATAAAGCTATTTTTATTCATCAAGAAAATAGCCATACTGACGCCTTCAATGGATATTGATATTCACTACAGATATTGTTCGCAGCAGACAGGATGTATTTAATATGCCAACAGTTCTCTCTCGCATGGCGATGCAACTCAAAAAAACAGCCTGGATAATTCCCGTCTTCATGGTTTCGGGATGCTCATTATCTCCGGCAATCCCGGTGATCGGCGCTTATTATCCCAGCTGGTTTTTCTGCGCCATTGCCAGCCTTATTTTGACGCTCATCACGAGGCGAGTTATTCAGCGGGCAAATATCAATCTGGCATTTGTCGGAATTATTTATACCGCCCTTTTTGCTCTCTACGCCATGCTGTTCTGGCTGGCATTTTTCTAATCTATTTGAGACGCGCTCATGGAAAGTACGCCGAAAAAAGCTCCTCGCAGTAAATTCCCTGCTCTGTTAGTGGTTGCGTTGGCGCTGGTTGCCCTTGTTTTCGTTATCTGGCGCGTAGACAGTGCGCCATCAACTAATGACGCTTACGCGTCAGCAGATACCATTGATGTGGTACCGGAAGTCAGCGGCCGCATTGTAGAACTGGCGGTCACCGACAACCAGGCAGTCAAACAGGGCGATTTGCTGTTCCGCATCGACCCGCGCCCGTACGAAGCCAATCTGGCGAAAGCTGAAGCCTCCCTCGCGGCGCTGGATAAGCAAATTATGCTCACCCAGCGTAGCGTTGACGCGCAACAGTTTGGTGCCGACTCGGTTAATGCCACGGTAGAAAAAGCCCGTGCCGCCGCGAAACAGGCCACAGATACATTACGCCGCACCGAGCCATTACTGAAAGAAGGTTTTGTCTCAGCGGAAGATGTTGACCGTGCAAGAACGGCGCAGCGCGCCGCAGAAGCGGATCTTAATGCCGTATTGTTACAGGCGCAGTCAGCCGCCAGCGCCGTCAGCGGCGTGGATGCATTAGTTGCCCAGCGTGCGGCGGTCGAAGCGGAGATTGCCCTGACCAAACTGCATCTGGAAATGGCGACCGTTCGCGCGCCGTTTGATGGCCGGGTCATTTCCCTCAAAACCTCCGTCGGGCAATTTGCTTCTGCCATGCGCCCTATTTTTACCCTAATCGACACTCGTCACTGGTATGTGATCGCCAACTTCCGCGAAACCGATCTGAAAAATATTCGCTCAGGTACACCCGCAACGATTCGCCTGATGAGTGACAGCGGCAAAACCTTCGAGGGTAAAGTGGATTCGATTGGCTACGGCGTGCTACCGGATGACGGCGGCCTGGTGCTGGGCGGCCTGCCGAAAGTGTCTCGTTCTATTAACTGGGTCCGCGTTGCCCAGCGTTTTCCGGTCAAAATCATGGTCGATAAACCTGACCCGGAAATGTTCCGCATCGGCGCTTCGGCAGTCGCTAATCTTGAGCCGCAATAATGAGCGCGCTCAACTCCCTGCCATTACCGGTGGTCAGGCTGCTGGCGTTCTTTCATGAAGAGTTAAGCGAGCGGCGACCAGGTCGCGTGCCGCAGACCGTGCAACTCTGGGTAGGCTGCCTGCTGGTGATTCTGATCTCGATGACCTTTGAGATCCCTTTTGTGGCGTTATCGCTGGCAGTGCTGTTTTACGGTATTCAGTCGAACGCGTTTTACACCAAATTTGTCGCGATCTTGTTTGTGGTTGCCACGGTGCTGGAGATCGGCAGCCTGTTTTTGATCTACAAATGGTCATACGGCGAACCGTTGATCCGATTGATCATCGCCGGACCGATCCTGATGGGCTGCATGTTTTTGATGCGCACCCATCGCTTGGGGCTGGTCTTTTTCGCCGTCGCCATTGTCGCTATTTACGGGCAAACCTTCCCCGCCATGCTCGACTATCCGGAAGTGGTCGTGCGCTTAACGCTGTGGTGTATCGTTGTTGGCCTCTATCCAACCTTGCTGATGACGTTAATCGGCGTGCTGTGGTTTCCCAGTCGTGCCATTTCGCAAATGCATCAGGCGCTTAATGATCGGCTTGATGATGCCATTAGTCACCTGACAGACAGCCTCGCACCGCTACCCGAAACGCGGATTGAAAGAGAGGCGCTGGCGCTACAAAAACTCAATGTCTTTTGCCTCGCGGACGATGCCAACTGGCGAACTCAAAACGCATGGTGGCAAAGCTGCGTGGCAACGGTAACCTACATTTACTCGACGCTGAATCGCTACGATCCCACCTCTTTTGCTGATTCTCAGGCAATTATTGAATTCCGACAAAAATTAGCTTCAGAAATCAACAAGCTGCAGCATGCCGTTGCTGAAGGTCAGTGCTGGCAAAGCGACTGGCGGATCAGTGAAAGTGAAGCGATGGCGGCACGGGAATGTAACCTGGAGAATATCTGCCAGACGTTGTTACAACTGGGTCAGATGGACCCGAATACGCCGCCAACGCCCGCAGCCAAACCGCCATCAATGGCCGCCGATGCTTTTACCAATCCAGACTATATGCGCTACGCGGTAAAAACGCTGCTCGCCTGTTTGATCTGTTACACCTTTTACAGCGGCGTGGACTGGGAAGGCATTCACACCTGTATGCTGACATGCGTGATCGTCGCTAACCCAAATGTCGGTTCGTCGTACCAGAAGATGGTGCTGCGTTTTGGCGGGGCCTTTTGCGGCGCGATTCTGGCGCTGTTATTCACGCTACTGGTCATGCCCTGGCTGGACAATATTGTCGAATTGCTGTTTGTGCTGGCACCGATTTTCCTGTTGGGCGCATGGATTGCCACCAGCTCTGAACGCTCTTCTTATATCGGCACACAGATGGTGGTCACCTTCGCGCTCGCCACGCTCGAAAACGTTTTTGGCCCAGTGTACGACCTGGTGGAAATTCGCGATCGCGCCCTGGGTATCATCATTGGTACCGTGGTGTCCGCGGTGATTTACACCTTTGTCTGGCCTGAAAGTGAAGCGCGCACACTGCCGCAAAAACTGGCTGGCACGCTGGGTATGTTAAGTAAAGTAATGCGGATCCCACGCCAGCAGGAAGTCACGGCTCTGCGCACTTATCTGCAAATTCGTATCGGTCTGCATGCGGCGTTTAATGCCTGTGAAGAGATGTGCCAACGCGTGGCGCTGGAGCGTCAACTGGACAGCGAAGAACGCGCCTTACTGATTGAACGTTCGCAAACGGTTATTCGTCAGGGCCGCGATACTCTTCACGCCTGGGATGCCACCTGGAACTCGGCGCAGGCGCTGGATAACGCACTACAGCCGGACAGAGCAGGTCAGTTTGCCGACGCCCTGGAGAAATACGCTGCCGGTCTGGCAACCGCACTCAGCCGTTCTCCTCAAATAACGCTTGAAGAGACACCCGCCTCGCAGGCCATCCTGCCCACCTTATTAAAACAGGAGCAACACGTCTGCCAGCTTTTCGCCCGCTTGCCAGACTGGACAGCCCCGGCATTAACGCCCGCCACGGAACAGGCACAAGGAGCCACGCAATGATCAATCGTCAACTTTCACGTCTGCTGTTGTGCAGCATTCTCGGCAGCACGACGCTGATTTCCGGCTGTGCCCTGGTACGTAAGGATTCTGCACCTCATCAACAGCTCAAACCGGAACAAATCAAACTGGCCGACGATATTCATCTTGCCAGCTCCGGCTGGCCGCAGGCGCAGTGGTGGAAACAACTCAATGACCCGCAGCTGGATGCGCTGATCCAACGGACGCTAAGTGGTTCACACACCCTCGCCGAAGCGAAACTGCGGGAAGAAAAAGCGCAGTCCCAGGCCGATTTGTTAGATGCCGGTTCACAATTACAGGTCGCAGCGTTAGGGATGCTCAACCGCCAACGCGTCTCGGCGAACGGCTTTTTAAGCCCTTATGCGATGGATGCGCCAGCACTGGGTATGGACGGGCCGTACTATACGGAAGCCACAGTAGGTTTGTTTGCCGGACTGGATCTTGATTTGTGGGGTGTGCATCGCTCAGCGGTTGCCGCCGCCATTGGCGCGCATAATGCCGCGCTGGCAGAAACCGCAGCAGTAGAGCTATCGCTGACCACGGGCGTAGCGCAGCTTTATTACAGTATGCAGGCCAGCTATCAGATGCTCGATCTGTTAGAACAAACTCGCGATGTGATTGATTACGCGGTGAAAGCGCACCAAAGTAAAGTGGCGCACGGTCTGGAAGCGCAAGTGCCTTTCCACGGCGCGCGGGCACAGATTCTGGCGGTCGATAAACAAATTGCTGCCGTTAAAGGGCAAATCACCGAAACGCGAGAATCTCTGCGTGCATTGATTGGCGCGGGAGCCAGCGATATGCCGGAGATCAAACCGGTGGCATTACCGCAAGTACAGACCGGCATTCCGGCGACGCTCTCTTATGAGTTGCTCGCCAGACGCCCGGATCTGCAAGCCATGCGCTGGTATGTTCAGGCGTCATTAGATCAGGTGGATTCCGCGCGGGCGTTGTTCTACCCGAGCTTTGATATCAAAGCGTTTTTCGGCCTTGATGCCATCCACCTGGATACCTTATTCAAAAAAACCAGTCGCCAGTTCAACTTCATCCCGGGTCTGAAATTGCCGCTGTTTGACGGTGGACGGTTGAATGCCAATCTCGAAGGCACTCGCGCCGCCAGCAACATGATGATTGAACGTTACAACCAGTCAGTACTGAACGCGGTGCGCGACGTTGCCGTCAACGGCACGCGTCTGCAAACGCTCAACGACGAGCGAGAGATGCAGGCTGAACGCGTGGAAGCAACGCGCTTCACCCAGCGCGCTGCCGAGGCCGCCTATCAGCGCGGCTTAACCAGCCGCTTACAGGCCACTGAAGCCCGGTTGCCAGTACTTGCCGAAGAGATGTCATTACTGATGCTGGACAGCCGCCGGGTGATCCAAAGCATTCAGTTGATGAAATCGCTGGGCGGCGGGTATCAGGCGGCTCCCGTCGTCGAGAAAAAATAAAATGTCTGCCGCGTGATGGCTGTCACGCGGTATTTCGTTTCGTCACGTCAAAACTGACGACAGCCTGTTTTTCGTCAGAGTTTTGAATAAATAGTGCCCGTAATATCAGGGAATGACCCCAAATAAAATGTGGCATAAAAGATGCATACTGTAGTCGAGAGCGCGTATGCGTGATTTGATTAACTGGAGCGAGACCGATGAAAAAAGTCGTCACGGTTTGCCCCTATTGCGCATCAGGTTGCAAAATCAACCTGGTCGTCGATAACGGCAAAATCGTCCGGGCGGAGGCAGCGCAGGGGAAAACCAACCAGGGTACCCTGTGTCTGAAGGGTTATTATGGCTGGGATTTCATTAACGATACCCAGATCCTGACCCCGCGCCTGAAAACCCCCATGATCCGTCGCCAGCGTGGCGGCAAACTCGAACCTGTTTCCTGGGATGAGGCACTGAATTACGTTGCCGAGCGCCTGAGCGCCATCAAAGAGAAGTACGGTCCGGATGCCATCCAGACGACCGGCTCCTCGCGTGGTACGGGTAACGAAACCAACTATGTAATGCAAAAATTTGCGCGCGCCGTTATTGGTACCAATAACGTTGACTGCTGCGCTCGTGTCTGACACGGCCCATCGGTTGCAGGTCTGCACCAATCGGTCGGTAATGGCGCAATGAGCAATGCTATTAACGAAATTGATAATACCGATTTAGTGTTCGTTTTCGGGTACAACCCGGCGGATTCCCACCCAATCGTAGCGAATCACGTAATTAACGCTAAACGTAACGGGGCGAAAATTATCGTCTGCGATCCGCGCAAAATTGAAACCGCGCGCATTGCTGACATGCACATTGCACTGAAAAACGGCTCGAACATCGCGCTGTTGAATGCGATGGGCCATGTCATTATTGAAGAAAATTTGTACGACAAAGCATTCGTCGCTTCCCGTACAGAAGGCTTTGAAGAGTATCGTAAAATCGTTGAAGGCTACACGCCGGAGTCGGTTGAAGATATCACCGGCGTCAGCGCCAGTGAGATTCGTCAGGCGGCACGGATGTATGCCCAGGCGAAAAGCGCCGCCATCCTGTGGGGCATGGGTGTAACCCAGTTCTACCAGGGCGTGGAAACCGTGCGTTCTCTGACCAGCCTCGCGATGCTGACCGGTAACCTCGGTAAGCCACATGCGGGTGTTAACCCGGTTCGTGGTCAGAACAACGTACAGGGTGCCTGCGATATGGGCGCGCTGCCGGATACGTATCCGGGATACCAGTACGTGAAAGATCCGGCTAACCGCGAGAAATTCGCCAAAGCCTGGGGCGTGGAAAGCCTGCCAGCGCATACCGGCTATCGCATCAGCGAGCTACCGCACCGCGCAGCGCATGGCGAAGTGCGTGCCGCGTACATTATGGGCGAAGATCCGCTGCAAACTGACGCGGAGCTGTCGGCAGTACGTAAAGCCTTTGAAGATCTGGAACTGGTTATCGTTCAGGACATCTTTATGACCAAAACCGCGTCGGCGGCGGATGTTATTTTACCGTCAACGTCGTGGGGCGAGCATGAAGGCGTGTTTACTGCGGCTGACCGTGGCTTCCAGCGTTTCTTCAAGGCGGTTGAACCGAAATGGGATCTGAAAACGGACTGGCAAATCATCAGTGAAATCGCCACCCGTATGGGTTATCCGATGCACTACAACAACACCCAGGAGATCTGGGATGAGTTGCGTCATCTGTGCCCGGATTTCTACGGTGCGACTTACGAGAAAATGGGCGAACTGGGCTTCATTCAGTGGCCTTGCCGCGATACTTCAGATGCCGATCAGGGGACTTCTTATCTGTTTAAAGAGAAGTTTGATACCCCGAACGGTCTGGCGCAGTTCTTCACCTGCGACTGGGTAGCGCCAATCGACAAACTCACCGACGAGTACCCGATGGTACTGTCAACGGTGCGTGAAGTTGGTCACTACTCTTGCCGTTCGATGACCGGTAACTGTGCGGCACTGGCGGCGCTGGCTGATGAACCTGGCTACGCACAAATCAATACCGAAGACGCCAAACGTCTGGGTATTGAAGATGAGGCATTGGTTTGGGTGCACTCGCGTAAAGGCAAAATTATCACCCGTGCGCAGGTCAGCGATCGTCCGAACAAAGGGGCGATTTACATGACCTACCAGTGGTGGATTGGTGCCTGTAACGAGCTGGTTACCGAAAACTTAAGCCCGATTACGAAAACGCCGGAGTACAAATACTGCGCCGTTCGCGTCGAGCCGATCGCCGATCAGCGCGCCGCCGAGCAGTACGTGATTGACGAGTACAACAAGTTGAAAACTCGCCTGCGCGAAGCGGCACTGGCGTAATACAGTCCTTTCTACAGCCTCCTTTCGGAGGCTGTTTTTTTATCCATTCGAACTCTTTATACTGGTTACTCCCTACCCAATCGTATTATCAAAATGAAAAAAATTATCGCATTGATGTTGTTTTTGACATTCTTTGCCCACGCCAACGACTCCGAGCCTGGCAGCCAGTATTTAAAGGCAGCAGAGGCCGGGGACCGACGCGCACAATATTTTCTTGCCGACAGCTGGTTTAGCTCCGGCGATTTGAGCAAAGCCGAATATTGGGCACAGAAAGCCGCCGACAGCGGTGATGCTGATGCCTGCGCGCTGTTGGCGCAGATCAAAATCACCAATCCGGTCAGTCTGGACTATCCACAAGCAAAAGTTCTTGCAGAGAAAGCGGCGCAAGCGGGCAGTAAAGAAGGTGAAGTAACGCTGGCGCATATTCTGGTAAATACTCAAGCGGGTAAACCGGATTATCCAAAGGCGATTTCGCTGTTAGAAAACGCCTCGGAAGATCTGGAGAACGACTCTGCCGTCGATGCCCAAATGCTGCTTGGTTTGATTTACGCCAACGGCGTGGGCATTAAGGCCGACGATGACAAGGCAACCTGGTATTTCAAACGCAGCTCCGCAATTTCCCGAACCGGTTATTCCGAGTACTGGGCGGGAATGATGTTCTTAAACGGTGAAGAAGGTTTTATCGAGAAGAACAAGCAAAAGGCGCTGCACTGGTTGAACCTGAGCTGTATGGAAGGGTTTGATACCGGGTGTGAAGAGTTTGAAAAATTAACCAACGGTTAAGATAGGCCTGATAAGACGCGTTAAGCGTCGCATCAGGCGTTGATGTCGGATGCGGCATAAACGCCTTATCCGACCTACAAAATCACGCTAAATCAGGCTATTGCGCTGTCTGGCGTAGGCCTGATAAGACGCACCAGCGTCGCATCAGGCATCCACACATTGCCGGGTGGATATCCCCGGCAATCTTCAATTATTGATCCGCAGTTTTATCAAATTTGCCCAGCACTTCACGCTCATAAGCCAGCGCCTTTTTGCGGTCAAATTTGTGTTCCCACTTGGCAATCACCAGCACCGCCAGCGCATTACCCACCACGTTCAGCGCAGTACGCGCCATGTCGAGGATACGGTCAACACCAGCAATAAACGCCAGACCTTCCAGCGGAATACCTACGCTACCCAGCGTTGCCAGCAACACCACAAACGACACGCCCGGCACGCCAGCAATCCCTTTCGAGGTCACCATCAGCGTCAGCACCAGAATGATTTCCTGCCAGATGGACAGGTCAATGCCATACAGCTGAGCGATGAAAATAGCGGCAATACTTTGATACAGCGTCGAACCATCAAGGTTAAAAGAGTAACCGGTCGGCACCACGAAGCTGGTGATCGACGCCGGTGCTCCGTAGGCTTCCATCTTCTCAATAATTCGCGGCAGTACGCTTTCAGAGCTGGCAGTGGAGTACGCCAGAATCAGCTCATCTTTCAGAATACGAATCAGGATCCAGACGCTTAACCCGCACAGGCGCGCCACAATTCCCAGCACTACCAGCGCGAAGAACAGAATGGCGAAATGCACCAGCAGCACCAGTTTCGCCAGTGGCCACAGAGAAGAGAAACCAAAGTTAGCCACCGTCACCGCAATCAGCGCAAACACACCCACCGGTGCATAACGCATCACCATGTGAGTCACTTTAAACATGGTTTCAGAGATGGAGCGGAACACGGTCACCAGCGGTTCACGATGCGTCGCGGGCAGGGAGGAAAGCCCCAGACCAAACAGCACCGAGAAGAAGATGATCGGCAGCATTTCGCCTTTCGCCATCGACGCCACAATGTTCGTCGGCACCAGCGACAAAATCGTGCCCATAATGCCGTGGGAACTGCTTTGTACCGCTTCCGTAGTGCTCTGATATTTCGAGATATCGACGGTCGCCAGCTGCGACATATCCACCCCGGCACCGGGCTGGAAGACGTTCGCCAGAGTGATCCCCAAAATGATGGCGACGGTGGTTATCACCTCGAAGTAAATAATGGTTTTCGCGCCAATACGCCCGAGCTGTTTGGCATCACCAACACCCGCGATACCCACCACCAGCGTGGAGATCACAATCGGCACAACAATCATTTTGATCAGATGGATGAAGATATCACCCGCCGGAGAGAGCAAATTGACGACCAGCCAGTCGCGGCTGTCGCTATGGTAGTGCAGGTAGCTTCCCAGGAGAATGCCCAGCACCATAGCAAACAGAATCTGCCAGGCCAGGCTGAATTTTATATTTTTCATCAGAATAACTTCCTCAATGGAGCGCCGTTCCCCGTTCAGAAACGCGAGAACGTGACATACTGCCAGGGCATGAATTGTGTTGCGTTGGTTTGTAGATTTTTTTAACGCTTATGATCAGTATCATTTGCGCGGTAGGTTGCGCAACCCTTTAACAACAGAGCTTTTCGCTGCATTAATGCATAATAACGCGAGTTTATGGCAGGATTAATGAATAACCATTTGTTATGGAAAGATTTTTATTTGTTTAATCTGCAATAATACTGATTGGTGATTATTTTTGGCATATGTTCATTCGATTATTTTTTATACAACTCAATAACATAATCTTCATCACCAGATGATTAATCTGATCTCCGCTGCAACAATTTCGCCATATTAATCGACTCGACCAGCTGTGTCCGGTTGATCCGGGGTGAGTTGAGATCCATCACTTTTTGCCATAGTTCGATGGCTTGCGCGTAATTCGCCTGCATAAACGCATCGGAAGCCAGCAGCATCAGAGCGGTGATTTCGTTAGAGTCCAGCGCGAGGGCTTTGTCGATTATTGCACGAGTCTGGGCGGTCATATGCTGGCTGGCCTGGTAATAAAGCACCGTCGCCAACGCCGCATACAGTTCAGCGTTCTCACCACGTAGTTGCAACGCCTGACGGTACGCCAGCAGCGAATTGCTGTAATCGTTTTGCCACAGATAGTACTCGCCCAGTAACGCCCATTGTTCGCTGTTTTGTGGATTAGCGCGGATTTTATCCTGCAATGCCTGAAGCTGCGCTTCCGGGGTTTGCTGGCTGGCAAACTGATGTAGCGGATCGCGCTGACGCTGATATTCCGCACGTACCGCCTGCCATTTTGGACTTAACAGATAACTGCCGACACAGAGAAATACCATCAAAATCGTGAGTGTTGTCAGCATTTTCACCGGTATTTTGGGCTGTTTCATCGCTTCGCCCTCACTCGCCAGAGGATCAGTGCCATCAGCAGTAACAACACCACTGGCAGCGCCCACAACACCAGCGTCTGACCGGTTAACGGTGGGTTATAGCGAACAAAATCTCCGTAGCGTTCGGTCATCCAGCCAATGATTTCGACTTCGTTCTTCCCCTCCGCCACCATGCTGTAAACCTGATGGCGCATACTGACTGCCACCGGCGCGTTGGATTCCAGTAAGTTTTGATTCTGGCACTGCGGACAACGTAACTGGCTGGCAATTTTTAACGCCTGTTGCTGTTGTTGCGGATTGGCGAATTGCCAGGTGTCTACGACCTGAGCGCGCGCAAAACAGGTAAATAACAGCAGTAGCGTGAGAAGTCCTTTATTCATCGCGCTTCCTCTCCCGCCATCCGCTTAATAATGCGCCTGCAATCATCAACAATCCTCCCCCCCAGATCCAGCGCACACCGCTTTGTACATACAAACGAAAAGCGTAACGATCCGGCCCAGTTTTCTCCCCCATGACCGCATACCAGTCATGGATGCCGTTCCAGCGAATTGACGGTTCCATCATTTGCTGACGGCGTGCTTCATAAAAACGCCGCTCCGGCGTCAGTTCACCAATACGTTGCTGATGGTCAAACAGTGCCACTATCGCTTTTTCGCTGGTGTAATTGCCTCTGGCTTACAGATCGAGTCGCTCAAAACGGAAGGTGTATCCTGCCAGCGTCACCTGCTGACCCGGCTGTAAATTCAGGCTGATCTCCTGACGACTGACGCTGGAAACCACGATCCCCGCGGCAAATAACAGCACGCCAGCATGAGCTACCAGCGCCGGAAGCTGCACGCGTTTGCCAGAGACAAACGTCGCCAGCACAATCACCACCAGCATCAACAGACCAAACGGTAACGTCGCGCGGTTAAAATACGGCGCGCCAACGGAGAGGCGTCCCCAGCCCAGCAGACCGTAAATCATCGGATAAAGAGTTCCCACCAGCACGATCAGTAGCACTGCGCAAAATAGCAACAGCGTAGCGAGGATTAACATTTCCCGCGATAACCCCGAAAAACGCACCGCCGGGCCACCGTCCCGCGCTCGCCAGCCATACAGAGCCAGAGACGCAAGGCTAATCAGTGCAAACAGGCTGAACAACGGCACGGCGCGGACGTTATCCAGCGCGAACGCATGAACCGAAACCAGAATGCCAGAACGGACAATTAAGGTGCCCAGCAGCGACAGCATCAGAGTAACTATCGCCAGCAACAGCGACCAGTGGCGGAAAATCCCCCGCTGGCGTGTCAGGGACAAACTGTGCAGCAGCGCAGTGGCAGAAAGCCAGGGTAATAAAGAGGCGTTTTCCACCGGATCCCAGAACCACCAGCCGCCCCAGCCCAGTTCGCAATAGGCCCACCAGGAACCGAGAATGATCCCCGCCGTTAATGCGCTCCAGCCAGGTAGTGCCCAGCGCCAGCAAATTCGGGCGCAGGCACCATCAAACTCGCTGCGCAGTAAACTCGCCAGCGCCACGCTCGCCGCCACCATCAAACCGCCATACCCGAGATAAAGCAGCGGTGGATGAAAGATAAGACCGGGATGTTGCAGCATCGGATTGAGATCGCGGCCTTCGATTGCTGGTGGAAATATCCGCACGAAGGGATCGGACCACAGCACCACAAACAGTAGCAGTGCGGCGAGCATGAGAGATAAAACGGCTAGCGTCAGCGGAAATAGCGGATCGGTTTGCTGCCAATAATGCCAGGCAAACAGCGCGCTCCAGGCGGAAAGCAGCAGCACCCAAAGCAGCAGCGAACCTTCATGGCCGCCCCACACCGCCGCCAGTTTGAGTTCCCACGACAGCAGGCTGTAGCTATGTTGCGCGACATAAATGACCGAGAAATCGCTGATGAGAAAACAATACGTCAGTACGCCAAAGGCGAGCAGCAGGAGCGCGAACTGCGCCAGAATGCCGATGCAAGTAAGTCGCATCATGGCAGGCCAGCGCAACCGCACTCCCGCAAAGGCCGTCAACGGGGTCAACACGTTGACCCCGAGACTTAACAACAGCGCCAGAAAACCGACTTCAGGAAGGAATACGTCCAGAAACCACCTCTTTTCTGGCTTACGCCACCGTTAACTGCCCGGCGTAGAGAATGAAAAATCGCAACATCAACACGCCGACCAGACTGGCCCCACACGCCGCCAGCACGGCAGGAATGCCGGAACTGCGATTGACCCACGGTTTGAGCAACATTGGCACAATCAGCCCCAGCCCGGCGACACCAAGCCAGAACCACCACGTCCAGAAACCGCCGCCCAATGCTGCCACCAGCGCACGCACTTTACCGTCATCGCCCAGGGCCAGACCGACAAAAAACGCCACCAGCAGGAAGATTTCGCCCCATACCACAGGGATTTCCATCCGGTGTACAAAGTGCGCTTCCGTGGAATGCGGGTTACTGCGTTGGCGTATCGCCATGGCGATCAGCGCCACCGCCGCACCGGACGAGATGCCGGAGAAGAGGAACAGCACCGGCAGGATCGGGTTATTGAGGAACGGATACGATTTCAGCGCCGATAGCAGAAAGCCGGTATAAGCCCCCAGCAGCACCGCCAGCACCAGCATCAATGTTTCCAGTCCGCGATGAACGGGCGTCAGCAGGCTCAGAACCTTTTGCACGATCCCCAGCTTCGGCAACCAGCGTTGTTGCAGGGCAAGCAAATCATGTTCAAAGATTTTCGCCAGCCACAGCACCAGCACCACCATGTAGAGCTGAAACAGCATCACCCCCATCGACATCACCGAGGTAAAACTGTAGTGGAACATCAGCTTCCAGAAGGTCCACGGCTTTGTCAGGTGGAAGACGAGGATCAACAGACCGAGGATCACCGCGCCAGGCCCGACAATCAGCGTGGTGCGCAGCAACGTACTGTCTGCACCGCCCGCCTGCGGGTAGAAGCGACGTAACAGCACGGCCAGCGTCACCAGACCGGCAGAAATACCAATCAAAAACAGGTAGATGGCAATCGGCCAGTCCCACACCAGTGATTCAAAATGAAATGCGGAAGTCTGCGTCATTGGCTCACCTCCCCGTATTTAAACGGTACGCGGTACAGCTTCGGTTTGGTTCCCAGCGCCAGCTTGTAGCGGTAAGTAGGCTTCTGGCGCAGCACTTGCGAAATCTCACTGTTAGGATCGTCCAGATTGCCAAACGTCAGCGCCTTGGTCGGGCAAGCCTCAACGCACGCGGGCAGCTTACCGGCCTGCAAATTGGTCTTACGGCAGAAATCGCATTTGTCCGCCGTCTTCGTGACCGGATGGATAAAGCGCACGCGGTACGGACAGGCGGCGATGCAGTACTGACAACCGACGCAGAGATCCGGATTAACATCGACAATCCCACTGGCAGCATCGCGAAAAGACGCACCGGTCGGGCAGACGTCAACGCACGGCGCATGATCGCAGTGCTGGCAAGACTTACGGAAGAAGCGATATTTCACATCAGGAAATTCGCCCTGTGGCTCGCTACGAATAATTGTCAGGCGCGAGACGCCTTCCGGCACCTTGTTCACTTCCCGACAAGCATCCATACAGGCGGTACAGCCGATGCATAACGACTCGTCATGCACCATGCCGTAACGCACCCCATTGATATTCAACGTTTTCGCCACCACGCGTCCTGCGGTGCCGCTGACGGCTGCAAGCACGCCGACGCCGGTGAGAAACTGGCGACGAGACCAGGTCATGGCTGCTCCTTAAGCAACGGAACAGACGCCGGGTTAAAGTTCGGATTGGTGCGCTGATCGCTGTGGCAATCGACGCAAATCTTAATCCGTCCTTTGTCACTTAACGTCTGCATCGTATCTTGCTGTGGATGCAGGGAATGGCAGCTGGCGCACGCCACTTTGGTTACGTGGACATCGTGCGGCCAGAACGCTTTTTGCAACTGTTCCGGCAGATGACAGGACATACAGACGCTGTTCTGCTCTCCAACCTTGTACATCGGCTCGTTAAAGCGCATCACATCTTTCACCCCTTCGCGGTGTTGCGGTGATGGCTGGCCGTGACAGTTGGTGCAGGTGACCGGCAGTTTGTTATTCGGGTTGATAACGGAAGCATGTTTGCCATGCATACCTTCGGTATCTGGCTTATGACAGTCCAGACAGGCGGCATCCGGGTTACGCTGCTGGGTAACTTCGTAGCGATCACCAGATGCCTGCGCCGCAGGGGTAGCGGTAATTCCGTTCAGGCTCCACAACAGGCCCGACGCCAGCACCCCAGCAGTTAATAACGAACGTAATACGCTCATATTCACTCCATTGTGTTTTCCGCCCCTTGCGAGGCGGAACGGGGTTATTGGCTTAACAGACCATTTTTACGTGCCTGTTCTTCCCACTGCGGGATCACCGTTTTGATGAAGTCCTGCTTCTCGGCCTTGATTTGTTCCATGTTCAGGCCAATGGCCTGCTGGGCTTTCTCTTTGGTCGAGATATCCGGGATCTGGATTTCATGGGTGATGCCTTTGGTCGCCAGCAGGCGCGCCAGTTTGGTGCGCGCATCCGCCGCTTTATCCATCGCCGTACCGAGCATCCTCAGACCTTCTTCCGGTGCGTGCATATGAATGCCGTGGGAAGCGATCGCCAGATCCCAACGCCACTGGGCATGACGGATATCGTCCTGAATCGGCTTCATTTCGGCTTCCGTCGCGCCTGCATCCAGCGCCGCTTTCGCTTCGAAGTGAGCGTGAACCAGTTGATCTTCAACCTTGATTTTCAGGTCGTTAATCGACTGCTTACGTTCCGCGACCACTTTTTGCAAGGCAGCTTTGTCCTGGGTATGGCAGTTCGCACAAGTCTGGGCGAAGTTATCAAACGGATTACCAATTTTATGGTCGGTGTAGAGTTTGCCTTCGGCGTTCTGCACTTTTGGCATATGGCAGTCGATACAGGTCACGTTGTTTTTACCGTGAATGCCCGCTGTCCAGGTTTCATATTCCGGGTGCTGCGCTTTCAGCATTGGCGTTTTCGACAGGGAGTTAGTCCAGTCAGAGAAGGCAATTTTGTCGTAATACTGCTCCATATTTTCGACTTTCATGCCGTCATCCCACGGGAATTTAACCGCTTTGTTTTTGCCGTCGAAGTAATACTCCACATGGCACTGACCGCAAACCATCGATTGCTGGTCGAAACGTCCGGCTTTCTCAAAAGGTTTACCAATGGCTTCCATCGCGCGAGCCGCATACGGACGGGAAAGGGTTAACTCCGGTTTGCCTTTGGCGAACTCTGGTGAGGCGGTGTTATGGCAGTCGGCACAACCTAAGTTGTTGACGATTTCCGGGCCGCCGCGCGCCCACTTACCGTGGAAGTAGCCATCTTCGCCGTCTTTCTGGATCAGACGCGCCACATCCGGGCTTTTACAACTCCAGCACGCCATCGGTAGCGGACCATCTTCAGCGTTTTTCGGCGCACCGGTACGCAGGGTTTCACGCACATCGGTCACAGCAAAGGCATGTCCACGCGGCTTGTTGTAATCGCGCGAGAAGGGATACCCCGCCCACAGGATCACCAGCCGTGGATCTTCCGCCAGGGCGTCAACACGCTCTGACTGTTCCGAGGTGGCTTTCCAGGAGAGATATTGATCGGGATGCTGCGGGGCAAAGGTTTCATTCTTCGCTTCCACAGTTACAGGTTTTGCGGGAGCAGCCGTTTGTTCAGCGTGAACAGAAGTGAAAAAGAAAAAAGGAATCAATAAGCTGAAGATACGGCGTGCGTTTATTTTTATCCTTGTCATAGGGGCTTCATCCGAATTGCGCCATTGTTGCAATGGCGGTTTTTATTGTTTTTCACGACAGTAACCGCACCTACACTGTCATGACATTGCTCGCCCCTATGTGTAACAAATAACCACACTGTGAATGTTGTCTTTAATCAATTGTAAGTGCATGTAAAATACCACTTTAGAGTTAGTCAGTATCTTCCTCTTTTTCAACAGCATGCATAACTGCATGTTCCTCAAAGAATTAATCAACTTTTGTTGCTGACCTTCAAAAATTACCCTGCCGTTTATTTGCACAATTCTACTTTTGCGTGATCTGTCGCCCAAATACTAAACAAAACTGCCAATACCCCTACATTTAACGCTTATGCCACATATTATTAACATCCTACAAGGAGAACAAAAGCATGAGCCAAATTCACAAACACACCATTCCTGCCAACATCGCAGACCGTTGCCTGATAAACCCTCAGCAGTACGAGGCGATGTATCAACAATCTATTAACGTACCTGATACCTTCTGGGGCGAACAGGGAAAAATTCTTGACTGGATCAAACCTTACCAGAAGGTGAAAAACACCTCCTTTGCCCCCGGTAATGTGTCCATTAAATGGTACGAGGACGGCACGCTGAATCTGGCGGCAAACTGCCTTGACCGCCATCTGCAAGAAAACGGCGATCGTACCGCCATCATCTGGGAAGGCGACGACGCCAGCCAGAGCAAACATATCAGCTATAAAGAGCTGCACCGCGACGTCTGCCGCTTCGCCAATACCCTGCTCGAGCTGGGCATTAAAAAAGGTGATGTGGTGGCGATTTATATGCCGATGGTGCCGGAAGCCGCGGTTGCGATGCTGGCCTGCGCCCGCATTGGCGCGGTGCATTCGGTGATTTTCGGCGGCTTCTCGCCGGAAGCCGTTGCCGGGCGCATTATTGATTCCAACTCACGACTGGTGATCACTTCCGACGAAGGTGTGCGTGCCGGGCGCAGTATTCCGCTGAAGAAAAACGTTGATGACGCGCTGAAAAACCCGAACGTCACCAGCGTAGAGCATGTGGTGGTACTGAAGCGTACTGGCGGGAAAATTGACTGGCAGGAAGGGCGCGACCTGTGGTGGCACGACCTGGTTGAGCAAGCGAGCGATCAGCACCAGGCGGAAGAGATGAACGCCGAAGATCCGCTGTTTATTCTCTACACCTCCGGTTCTACCGGTAAGCCAAAAGGTGTGCTGCATACTACCGGCGGTTATCTGGTGTACGCGGCGCTGACCTTTAAATATGTCTTTGATTATCATCCGGGTGATATCTACTGGTGCACCGCCGATGTGGGCTGGGTGACCGGACACAGTTACTTGCTGTACGGCCCGCTGGCCTGCGGTGCGACCACGCTGATGTTTGAAGGCGTACCGAACTGGCCGACGCCTGCCCGTATGGCGCAGGTGGTGGACAAGCATCAGGTCAATATTCTCTATACCGCGCCCACGGCGATTCGCGCGCTGATGGCGGAAGGGGATAAAGCGATTGAAGGCACCGACCGATCGTCGCTGCGCATTCTCGGTTCCGTGGGCGAGCCAATCAACCCGGAAGCGTGGGAGTGGTACTGGAAAAAAATCGGCAACGAGAAATGTCCGGTGGTCGATACCTGGTGGCAGACCGAAACTGGCGGTTTCATGATCACGCCGCTGCCTGGCGCTACCGAGCTGAAAGCCGGTTCGGCAACACGTCCGTTCTTCGGCGTGCAACCGGCGCTGGTCGATAACGAAGGTAACCCGCTGGAAGGCGCTACCGAAGGCAGCCTGGTGATCACCGACTCCTGGCCGGGTCAGGCGCGTACGCTGTTTGGCGATCACGAACGTTTTGAACAGACCTACTTCTCCACCTTCAAAAATATGTATTTCAGCGGCGACGGCGCGCGTCGCGATGAAGATGGCTATTACTGGATAACCGGGCGTGTGGACGATGTGCTGAACGTCTCCGGTCACCGTCTGGGAACGGCGGAGATTGAGTCGGCGCTGGTGGCGCATCCGAAGATTGCCGAAGCCGCCGTAGTAGGTATTCCGCACAATATTAAAGGTCAGGCGATCTACGCCTACGTCACGCTTAATCACGGGGAGGAACCGTCACCAGAACTGTACGCAGAAGTCCGCAACTGGGTGCGTAAAGAGATTGGCCCGCTGGCGACGCCAGACGTGCTGCACTGGACCGACTCCCTGCCTAAAACCCGCTCCGGCAAAATTATGCGCCGTATTCTGCGCAAAATTGCGGCGGGCGATACCAGCAACCTGGGCGATACCTCGACGCTTGCCGATCCTGGCGTAGTCGAGAAGCTGCTTGAAGAGAAGCAGGCTATCGCGATGCCATCGTAACCCACAATTGCCGGATGCGAGTCGGTAACGGTTTGTAGGCCTGATAAGACGCGACAGCGTCGCATCAGGCATTGATTGCCGGATGCGGCGTATAACGCCTTATCCGGCCTACATTCGGCAAGGGTTACCCGAGCGTTAACCTTCTCCCATAAGGGAGCGGGAATTAAAACAATCCCTACATTACCTCTGGAGAATCTGTGATGAATGGTACGATTTATCAGCGGATAGAAGACAATGCGCATTTCAGGGAGTTAGTCGAAAAACGGCAACGGTTTGCCACCATCCTGTCGATTATTATGCTGGCAGTTTATATCGGCTTTATTTTACTGATCGCCTTCGCGCCCGGCTGGCTGGGCACCCCGCTGAATCCGAACACCAGCGTCACACGCGGTATTCCGATTGGTGTTGGAGTGATTGTGATCTCCTTTGTTCTCACCGGTATCTACATCTGGCGGGCGAACGGCGAATTCGACCGTCTTAATAACGAAGTCCTGCATGAGGTACAAGCATCATGAAAAGAGTTCTGACGGCGCTTGCCGCCACACTCCCTTTCGCAGCTAACGCCGCGGATGCTATTAGCGGGGCCGTAGAGCGCCAGCCAACGAACTGGCAGGCGATTATTATGTTCCTGATTTTCGTCGTGTTTACGCTCGGCATTACTTACTGGGCATCAAAACGCGTACGTTCTCGTAGCGACTACTACACGGCAGGCGGCAATATCACAGGCTTCCAGAACGGGCTGGCGATTGCCGGTGACTATATGTCCGCCGCCTCATTTTTGGGGATCTCCGCACTGGTGTTTACCTCCGGCTATGACGGCTTAATTTACTCGCTGGGCTTCCTGGTGGGCTGGCCGATCATTTTGTTCCTGATTGCCGAACGTCTGCGTAACCTGGGACGCTACACCTTTGCCGATGTAGCCTCTTACCGCCTGAAACAAGGGCCGATTCGTATTCTTTCGGCCTGTGGTTCTCTGGTGGTGGTGGCGCTTTACCTTATCGCTCAGATGGTAGGCGCAGGTAAACTGATCGAGCTGCTGTTTGGCCTTAACTATCACATTGCGGTGGTGCTGGTCGGCGTGCTGATGATGATGTATGTCCTGTTCGGCGGCATGCTGGCGACCACCTGGGTGCAAATTATTAAAGCCGTGCTGTTACTGTTCGGTGCCAGCTTTATGGCCTTTATGGTGATGAAACACGTTGGCTTTAGCTTCAACAATCTGTTCAGCGAAGCGATGGCGGTACACCCGAAAGGGGTCGACATCATGAAGCCGGGCGGGCTGGTGAAAGATCCGATCTCCGCGCTCTCTCTGGGTCTGGGACTGATGTTTGGTACGGCGGGCTTGCCGCACATTCTGATGCGCTTCTTTACAGTCAGCGATGCCCGCGAAGCACGTAAGAGCGTGTTCTACGCCACCGGGTTTATGGGCTACTTCTATATTCTGACCTTTATTATCGGCTTCGGCGCGATCATGCTGGTTGGTGCGAATCCGGAATATAAAGACGCGGCGGGCCATCTGATTGGTGGTAACAACATGGCGGCCGTTCACCTGGCGAATGCAGTGGGCGGCAACCTGTTCCTCGGTTTTATTTCAGCGGTTGCTTTCGCCACTATCCTCGCGGTGGTTGCGGGTCTGACGCTGGCGGGCGCATCCGCGGTTTCGCATGACTTGTACGCTAACGTCTTCAAAAAAGGCGCGACCGAACGTGAAGAGCTGCGGGTATCAAAAATCACCGTACTGATCCTCGGCGTGATTGCGATTATCCTCGGCGTGCTGTTTGAGAATCAGAACATCGCCTTTATGGTGGGGCTGGCGTTTGCCATCGCGGCGAGCTGTAACTTCCCGATCATTCTGCTTTCTATGTACTGGTCGAAACTGACCACGCGTGGCGCGATGATGGGTGGCTGGCTGGGGCTGATTACCGCAGTAGTACTGATGATCCTCGGCCCGACGATTTGGGTACAGATCCTTGGTCACGAAAAAGCCATCTTCCCGTATGAATACCCGGCGCTGTTCTCTATCACCGTGGCATTCCTCGGCATCTGGTTCTTCTCGGCAACCGATAACTCAGCGGAAGGGGCGCGCGAGCGTGAACTGTTCCGCGCGCAGTTTATCCGCTCCCAGACCGGCTTTGGCGTTGAGCAAGGCCGCGCACATTAATCTCTCCCCTTCCCCGGTCGCCTGACCGGGGAATACTCTTCATCTCCAGCATGCATCACCTTTTCCCAAAATATTAAACAAATAAACTCATTAAAAAATGAGCGATTTTTGACAGTCGTAGAAAATGATAATGCAGAGAATACGCCTTTTCTTTCTTGTTAATTATAAGGATATTTTATGTGCTACAATGGTTTAAATAATATGTTTTTCCCTCTTTGCCAGATTAACGATAACCACTCTGTCACAAGTCCATCACATACAAAGAAAACAAAATCAGATAATTACAGAAAACATCATAAAAGCACGTTAATTGACAATAAAGCCCTCTCTCTTTTCAAGATGGATGATCATGAAAAAGTGATAGGCTTGATTCAGAAAATGAAAAGAATTTATGATAGTTTACCATCAGGAAAAATCACGAAGGAAACGGACAGGAAAATACATAAACATTTTATAGATATAGCTTTATATGCAAATAATAAATGTGACGATAGAATTACGAGAAGAGTTTACCTTAGTAAAGAAAAGGAAGTATCCATTAAGGTGGTATATTATTATAAATAATGTCGCCGTCCATAATAATACTATCGAAATTCCACAGACAGTAAATGGTGGTTACGATTTTTCACACCTTAGCCTGAAAGGTATCGTGATTAAAGATGAAGATTTATCCAATTCGAATTTTGCAGGTTGCAGACTACAAAACGCTATTTTCCAGGACTGTAATATGTATAAAACGAATTTTTATTACGCCATAATGGAAAAAATACTTTTTGATAATTGTATTCTCGATGACTCAAATTTCGCTCAGATAAAAATGGCCGACGGAACTCTAAATGCATGCTCCGCTATGCATGTTCAATTCTACAATGCAGCAATGAATAGAGCCAATATTAAAAATACCTTTCTTGACTATTCAAATTTTTATATGGCGTACATGGCTGAGGTAAATCTTTATAAAGTAATAGCGCCATATGTTAATTTATTTAAAGCCGACCTTAGTTTCTCTAAACTCGATTTAATTAACTTTGAACATGCTGATCTGTCTCGCGTCAATCTGAACAAAGCAATCCTCCAGAATATAAACTTAATTGATAGCAAACTCTTTTGTACGTGGCTAACAAATACATTCCTCGAAATGGTTATATGTACCGACTCTAATATGGCTAATGTTAATTTTAATAATGCCAATTTAAGCAATTGCCATTTCAACTGTTCTGTTTTAACAAAAGCCTGGATGTTTAATATCCGTCTCTATCGTGTTAATTTCGATGAGGCTAGCGTCCAGGGAATGGGTATTACCATTCTCCGTGGTGAGGAAAATATCTCCATTAATAGTGATACCCTGGTAACACTACAGAAATTCTTTGAAGAAGATTGTACCTCTCATACTGGCATGTCACAAACTGAGGATAATATTAATGCAGTCGCTATGAAGATTACTGCAGATATTATGCAACACGCAGATTGAGGTTAAGTCGAAGAACAGCCAATGAGTTGACTTTACAAGAGAGATAACTTATTTGTTTTAGAATCATGAATGTTAGCCCGAGCTAACCTGTTAAAGGTGCAAAAGATTGCACCTTTTTCAGATTACCTCGGGCCTGGTTACGTCGCTTTCGGCTTACTGATTTTCCTCAATTAGCAACGCTTCAAGCAAATCGAGATCGTGCAGTAATTTTTGCAGCGTTTCGTTGCTGATCTCCCGCGTGGCGCGCAGGTGGTAAAGTTCAGCACGTTCAGAACGCAATGCCGCCAGACGGAAGCGACGCTCAAGGTTCTCTTCCTGCACGGAACTTTCAACGTCGTTACGTCCATCGGCGCGACGACGCAGGTTACCAATGACGCGAGAACTGACCTCCGTAAGCAGCTGGTTATCGATATTCTCTTCGGTATCCGCCGCCAGACGCTCCTCCATTTTCTGGATCGCCACAATCGCCACTTCTGCCGTTGCCGCTCGCGCAATACGTTCCTCTTTCAATTGTTGCGAATGGTCCGCGACTTCAATGTGTTGTAGCAGAATAGGCAACATCACCACGCCGACAAACAGCGAGAAGAGAATGACGCCAGCCGCCAGGAACACCAGCTCATAGCGCGCCGGGAAGACGTTACCATCCGGCAAGAGCAGCGGGATAGAGAGCACACCGGCCAGAGTGATCGCCCCACGCACCCCGGCGAAAGACGCGATCAGGATTTCTCGTGTGGTCCACGAACCAAACTCCATCGGCTTCTTCTTCAGGAAGCGGTTGCTGAACTTTTTCATCGTCCACAGCCAGCCGAAACGGACCAGCATCAGCGCCGCATATATCAGAATAATATCGGTAAACAGCATCCAGATTTCGACGTTAGGGTCGATTTCTGCCGCCATCAGCGACGTCTCCAGAATACCCGGCAGCTGCAGACCTAACAGCAGGAACACCATGCCGTTAAAGACAAATTCCAGCATCGCCCAGGTGCTGTTTGCACGCAGGCGCATTGCCAGCGGCGCACGGCGCATCACACCGGAGCGGGTGATGGTCATCCCGGCGGCAACCGCAGCGAGGATGCCCGAAACGCCAATATGTTCGGCAATCAGATAAGAAGCGAATGGCAGCAAGAACAGCAGAACGATCTGCGTCGCGGGTTCATCACCGCCCCAGCGGCTGAGGAATCGCAGCGAGCGACCATACAGCCAGCTCACCACAAAACCAGCGAGAATACCGCCAATGGCTACTTTCATAAATTCGACCGTTGCACCGCCAACGGTGAAGATCATCGTCCCCATCGCCACTGCCACGGCAAACTTCAACGACACCAGGCCGGAGGCGTCATTCATCAACGCTTCGCCCTGCAAAATGCCCATGATTTTTTTCGGGATGCGCCCTTCGCCAACAATCCCGGAGAGCGCCACAGCATCGGTCGGAGAAAGCACCGCCGCCAGCGCAAAGGCGGGGATCAGCGGAATGCCCGGCACCACCCAGTAAATAAGGAAGCCAATGCCGACCACGGTGACCACCACCAGCGCCAGTGCGAGGCCGAAAATCTCTCGACCATGTTCAAGAAATTCACGGGTCGGCGTTTTCCAGCCATCAGCGAACAGCAACGGCGGGATAAACAAGACTAAAAAGAGTTCAGGATCAAACTCCACATGCAAACCAAACGTCGGCCACGCCAGTAGCGCACCGATGGCGATTTGCATAAGCGGAAGCGGGATCTGAAAGGGCATGACACGAGTGACCACCCCGGACAGCGAGACCACGAGGGTCATTATCAGTATGGTGAAGAAGATTTCCATGCGTTCCCTGTTTGCGATGTTTTTTTATGACCTGAGAAAAGCGTTATGCCTGAATTCTCATTTTTTCAGAATATCGCAAAAGCTCACACAATGTGCGGAGAAAATAAAAACGGGCAGCCATTGCCACCCGTTTTCAGAATCCGATGAAAGATTAGATAGCCCAGCCACCCGCATAGAAGGTCACCAGCGCCACGGCGATAACGACCGTACCGATGTTCAACTTGCGCCATTCGCCGGAAACCAGACGCCCAATCACCAGAGTCGCGAAGCCGATCATGATGCCTGTTACGATGTTACAGGTCAGCACGATGAATACCGCCGTAACCAGACCCGCCATCGCATCAACAAAATCAGCAAAGTCGATTTTCGCCACGTTGCTCAGCATCAGCAGGCCAACGTACATCAGCGCCGGAGCCGTTGCATACCCCGGAACGAGGTAAGAGAGCGGAGAGAGGAACAGAATCAGCAGGAACAGCACGCCAACGGTGATAGCCGTCAAACCGGTTTTACCGCCCGCCGCCGTACCCGCCGCAGACTCGATGTATACCGCTGCCGGAGCTGCACCCACCAGGCCAGAGAAAACGCTGCTCATGGAGTCAGTGGTCAGTGCTTTCCCACCGTCGATAATTTGCCCATCTTTATCCAGCAGGTTCGCCTGGCCGGCGACGGCACGGATAGTTCCGGTGGCATCAAATACTGCCGTCATTACCAGCGCCAGAACGCTTGGCAGGACTACAGGATTCAGCGCGCCCATAATGTCCAGGCTGCCAATCAGTGAGTTGCCGTTTTCATCGCTCAATGAAGGCATGGCGAAAACGCCGGAGAAATGGACGTTAGGATCGAAGATCAAACCGACAATTGAGATACCGATAATGGTCAGCAGAATGCCACCAGGGACTTTCAGTTTTTCCAGGCCGATGATCACCGCCAGACCTACCAGTGACATAATCACCGGGAAGGTCGCGAAATCACCCAGCGCAACGGGCAGACCATCAAGCGGGTTTTTAATCACCAGACCGACACCGTTAGCGGCAATGAGCAGCAGGAACAGACCGATACCAATCCCCGTGCCGTGCGCCACACCGTGCGGCAAGTTGCGCAAAATCCAGCTACGGATACCCGTGGCAGAAATTACCGTAAACAGCACACCCATCAGGAACACGGCACCCAGCGCGACAGGTACGCTAATATGTTGCCCCAGCACCAGGCTGAATGCGGTAAATGCCGTCAGGGAGATGGCGCAACCAATCGCCAACGGCAGATTAGCCCACAGACCCATCACGATAGAACCGAGTCCGGCAACCAGACAGGTTGCAACGAAAACTGCCGCAGGCGGGAAGCCTGCTTTACCCAACATACCTGGAACGACGATGACCGAGTAGACCATCGCCAGAAACGTTGTTAACCCGGCAACCACTTCCTGACGGACAGTGCTTCCACGTTGTGAAATTTTAAACCAGGCGTCGAGTGAACCGCCGGTACGCGCTGATGGCGTAGACATAAGAAAACATCCCCTGAGAGTTTAATTTTCGTCAAGATGCGTGGCGGACAATCCCCTGCCAGCGAAACGTTATCTTCCTGCTCCAGGTTTGCGACAATTTGCTGCGTCGCAAAAAAGCAAACGTTTAGCTCCGCGCATACAAAACGGGTGGTAAAAAAAGCAAACGATTATCCGGCGATCATAGCGGCTTTTTCAACCGAAGTTTGCTGCTTTTTTCTCTTTTATTGTCTTGACGATGAAAAACCAGGCAATTGATGCGCAAACGTTATCGTCGGTGCGCAAGATTGCAGCGTTATCGAGCCGTATACCGTTCAGGATTGCGATAAAAAATCGTCTGAGATGACAAAAATATTGCGGTTAAAAAGTATACTTTTACACTGGCGAAGAAACGTCGGTGACATACAATTAAAGCATCAACACCAACCGGAACCTCCACCACGTGCTCGAATGAGGTGTGTTGACGTCGGGGGAAACCCTCCTGTGTACCAGCGGGATAGAGAGAAAGACAAAGACCGGAAAACAAACTAAAGCGCCCTTGTGGCGCTTTAGTTTTGTTCATCTTCCAGCAAGCGTGCGCCGGTACCTTCTTCTCCTAAGCGGTCGCCCGGGTTACGCAACGGGCAATCACTGCGCGAAAGGCAGCCACAACCAATACATCCGTCCAGTTCGTCACGCAGCGCCACTAAGGTATGAATGCGCCGATCCAACTCTTCTCGCCATTGGGACGAAAGCTGTTTCCACTCTTTCGCACTTAACGTATGCCCTTCGGGCAACACGCCAAACGCTTCACCAATGGTCGCCAGCGGAATGCCAATACGCTGAGCAATTTTGATAATTGCAACATATCGCAACACATCACGTTTATATCGCCGCTGATTGCCGCTGTTACGGATACTGGTAATCAACCCTTTACTTTCATAGAAATGCAGCGCCGATACCGCCACACCGCTGCGTTTCGCCACTTCGCCGGGGGTTAGCAGCGCTTTAATGCGGGGTAATTTCTTTTCCATAAATCGCTTTACCTCAAGTTAACTTGAGGAATTATACTCCCCAACAGATGAATTAACGAACTGAACACTGAAAAGAGGCAGATTTATGTCCCATCAGAAAATTATTCAGGATCTTATCGCATGGATTGACGAGCATATTGACCAGCCGCTTAACATTGATGTAGTCGCAAAAAAATCAGGCTATTCAAAGTGGTACTTGCAACGAATGTTCCGCACGGTGACGCATCAGACGCTTGGCGATTACATTCGCCAACGCCGCCTGTTACTGGCCGCCGTTGAGTTGCGCACCACCGAGCGTCCGATTTTTGATATCGCAATGGACCTGGGTTATGTCTCGCAGCAGACCTTCTCCCGCGTTTTCCGTCGGCAGTTTGATCGCACTCCCAGCGATTATCGCCACCGCCTGTAATTTTATTGCCCGCGCGTTAACTCCCGCGCGGGTAATTGCTCCATCCATTGCATAAACACCTGCGGCGGCATCGCCTTCGCAAAGAACCATCCCTGGCAATAGCGCACGCCGCGTTTGCGCAGCCAGTTAACCTGCTCCTCAGTTTCGACGCCTTCAGCGATCGTTTTTAACCCCAGGCTGTGCGCCAGCTCGATGATGTGTTCCGCAATCAAATGACTGGTTTTGTGGGTGGTCAGCGTTTCAACAAACGATTTGTCGATTTTCAAAATATCGACATTCAATGATTTAAGGTTATGCAAGTTAGAGTAGCCAATACCAAAATCATCAATTGCCACTTCGTAACCTGCCTGGCGGAAAGCCAGAATAATCGGCGTCATTTTGTCAACATCAAGAAATGCATGCTCAGTCACTTCAAATTTAATTTGCTGCGGACGCACCGCGTATTGCTCTGTTTTCTGATTGATTCGCGCTATCAACCGTGACGTATGAAAATCGGAGGCCGACAGGTTAATAGAAACATAGCGATCTGCATGTGTTGCCAGGTAATCGCCCAGATCGCGGAAGACATTATCAATAACATAATCAGTTATCTGTTCTATCATCCCCTCCTTTTCTGCCAGCGGAATAAACTCTGCCGGATTCATTATTTGCCCCTGCTCACCAGGCCAACGTAACAACGCTTCAGCGCCGATACATTTTTCTGTTTTGATATCGATTATTGGCTGGTAATAAAGACAAAGTTGATGTTTTTCGAGGGCGCGTTGCAATTTACGTTTGGGAGATAAATAGTTTTGTCGAATACGTAGCCAGAGTAATAGCAGAACAAGACTCCCCAAAATACCGGCGGGCAACGCAAAAATAAGATGATTATAAAAATGGGTTATAAGACGTTGATATGAAGTCGCAACAATGGCTGCAATTGGGCGTTTTGTCGAATAAACTGTCGCATATAAATAGCCATTTCTTTGTACGGTTAAATCCTTCAAATGAATCAGCGGAGAAAACGTTGCTGCCGAGGCCTCTTTGCTTAACGAGAAAAAGGTTTTCGTCACCGTATCATACACACCCCATTGCAATGTCGGGTCATCAGACATCACTTCACTCCAGAAGAGAGGGTTGATAACCGCCACATAATTTCCCCGCTGCATATAGGTCATTTTATAGCCAGAGAAAAAAGGCGTATCGCGGTAATAATAGATAGAAACGTTAGGTTCACGCTTATAATCGGCCGGTGCAATCGTATAGCCGTTTCCAGGCGCTATCAGCGATGAGCATAAAAAATGGTTATCACGGGCATAGATCAATTCATTAATATAAAGATAGCCACGAATAATATTCAACATTCGCTTTTGATGGGCTGGAGTGCAAACTTGCCCCTGATAGCGTTCAGCTGCATCGCTCACTAAATCTGCCTGGCGAATGACCAGCTCGGATTTATCCAGTGCCAGTTGAGCAAAGGTTCGGAGCTGATTATTCACTTCTGATTTTGCCCAAAGGAAGGCAATCCATAGCGAAAGAATGATGGGAAAGAGAACTAAAAAGATAATGCCCGGCAACGCCAGTAATTGGTGTCGTGCACGATGACTCATTGCTATCAATTTCCTGCCTGTTTATACCCGGCCATTGCAAGGTGAAAACCCTGGGTACCGACGTCTTTAGATAAATCTTACGGTATAAATAGCACTTTTGCCTGATTTGAAATTGATACCTTTCTAATCGTCACCTGGATGAAAATAATTCATTGATATTCAAAATTAATTTCCTACAGGAATGCAGAGGCGGCGGGAAGATATGCCCTTAATGCCACTGAAAAACCACATAATCTGTACAGCAATAAAAGTCACGGCCTAATATGGCTAACAAACAATCAATTGTGATATAGTTCACAAAATTAATGAAACAAACAGAGTGTTTCATTTTTGTGTTCTGCAAGCCCCGCGATAGCCAGAGTGTACCACGCCTCCCGTGAACAACGCCGCGCTGTCCAGGGCATCGGCTCTTTTCAGAGGAATTGTTTGATGGCTACCCTCACCACTGGCGTGGTTCTTCTTCGCTGGCAACTTCTTAGTGCCGTAATGATGTTTCTGGCCAGCACACTCAACATCCGTTTTCGTCGGTCTGATTATGTCGGGCTTGCGGTGATCAGCAGCGGTCTGGGCGTTGTTTCCGCCTGTTGGTTCGCAATGGGGTTGCTTGGCATCACAATGGCGGACATCACCGCTATCTGGCACAACATCGAGTCGGTGATGATAGAAGAGATGAATCAGACACCGCCACAATGGCCAATGATTTTGACCTGATACGTAGAAGCCTCCATAACGGAGGCTTCTTTTTTATGGCTGGCAGATGCTTTAATCATCCACCTTAAAACAATATAACCTATTGTTTTAATGACAAATCAGAACGGAATGTCATCATCAAAGTCCATCGGCGGCTCGTTAGACGGCGCTGCCGGAGCGGACTGCTGCGGGCGAGACTGCGCGCCGCCGCTGAACTGATTGCCACCCTGCGGCTGCTGAGGCTGACCCCAACCGCCCTGCGGCTGACCACCACCGATATTACCACCTGCCGGAGCGCCACCACCCTGACGACCACCCAGCATCTGCATGGTGCCGCCAACGTTCACCACGACTTCTGTGGTGTAGCGATCCTGACCGGATTGATCGGTCCATTTACGGGTACGCAGCTGACCTTCGATATAAACCTGAGAACCTTTACGCAGATATTCGCTGGCCACTTCTGCCAGTTTGCCGAACAGCACAACGCGGTGCCATTCAGTCTGCTCTTTCATCTCGCCGGTCGCTTTATCACGCCAGGATTCGGAAGTAGCCAGCGTAATGTTGGCAACTGCGCCACCATTTGGCATGTAGCGTACTTCCGGGTCCTGACCCAGATTACCAACGAGAATAACCTTGTTTACGCCTCTGCTGGCCATGTTCGTGTCTCCTGAAAAAAAATCGTTCTGAATAAGTGTAAACGCGCGATTGTACCATTACCAATAGCGCTTTTACTATGTTGTGACCTCGGTTCCGGGAAACAAACCTGGCCAGACATTGTTACACAACACTCCGGGTAATGCATTCCAATACTGTATATTCATTCAGGTCAATTTGTGTCATAATTAACCGTTTGTGATCGCCGGTAGCACCATGCCACCGGGCAAAAAAGCGTTTAATCCGGGAAAGGTGAATGGATAAGATCGAAGTTCGGGGCGCCCGCACCCATAATCTCAAAAACATCAACCTCGTTATCCCCCGCGACAAGCTCATTGTCGTGACCGGGCTTTCGGGTTCTGGCAAATCCTCGCTCGCTTTCGACACCTTATATGCCGAAGGGCAGCGCCGTTACGTTGAATCCCTTTCCGCCTACGCGCGGCAGTTTCTGTCACTGATGGAAAAGCCGGACGTCGATCATATTGAGGGGCTTTCTCCTGCCATCTCAATTGAGCAGAAATCGACGTCTCATAACCCGCGTTCTACGGTGGGGACAATCACCGAAATCCACGACTATTTGCGTTTGTTGTTCGCCCGCGTTGGCGAGCCGCGCTGTCCGGACCACGACGTCCCGCTGGCGGCGCAAACCGTCAGCCAGATGGTGGATAACGTGCTGTCGCAGCCGGAAGGCAAGCGTCTGATGCTACTCGCGCCAATCATTAAAGAGCGCAAAGGCGAACACACCAAAACGCTGGAGAACCTGGCAAGCCAGGGCTACATCCGTGCTCGTATTGATGGCGAAGTCTGCGATCTTTCCGATCCGCCAAAACTGGAACTGCAAAAGAAACATACCATTGAAGTGGTGGTTGATCGCTTCAAGGTGCGTGACGATCTTACCCAACGTCTTGCCGAGTCATTTGAAACCGCGCTGGAGCTTTCCGGTGGTACCGCGGTAGTGGCGGATATGGACGACCCGAAAGCGGAAGAGCTGCTGTTCTCCGCCAACTTCGCCTGCCCAATTTGCGGCTACAGTATGCGTGAACTGGAGCCGCGACTGTTTTCGTTTAACAACCCGGCGGGGGCCTGCCCGACCTGCGACGGCCTTGGCGTACAGCAATATTTCGATCCTGATCGAGTGATCCAGAATCCGGAACTGTCGCTGGCTGGTGGTGCGATCCGTGGCTGGGATCGCCGCAACTTCTATTATTTCCAGATGCTGAAATCGCTGGCAGATCACTATAAGTTCGACGTCGAAGCGCCGTGGGGCAGCCTGAGCGCGAACGTGCATAAAGTGGTGTTGTACGGTTCTGGCAAAGAAAACATTGAATTCAAATACATGAACGATCGTGGCGATACCTCCATTCGTCGTCATCCGTTCGAAGGCGTGCTGCATAATATGGAGCGCCGCTATAAAGAGACGGAATCCAGCGCGGTACGCGAAGAATTAGCCAAGTTTATCAGTAATCGTCCGTGCGCCAGCTGCGAAGGGACGCGTCTGCGTCGGGAAGCGCGCCACGTGTATGTCGAGAATACGCCGCTGCCTGCTATCTCCGACATGAGCATTGGTCATGCGATGGAATTCTTCAACAATCTCAAACTCGCAGGTCAGCGGGCGAAGATTGCAGAAAAAATCCTTAAAGAGATCGGCGATCGTCTGAAATTCCTCGTTAACGTCGGCCTGAATTACCTGACGCTTTCCCGCTCGGCAGAAACGCTTTCTGGCGGTGAAGCACAGCGTATCCGTCTGGCGAGCCAGATTGGTGCGGGCCTGGTTGGCGTTATGTACGTGCTGGACGAGCCGTCTATCGGCCTGCACCAGCGTGATAACGAGCGCCTGTTGGGTACGCTTATCCATCTGCGCGATCTCGGTAATACCGTGATTGTGGTGGAGCACGACGAAGACGCAATTCGCGCCGCTGACCATGTGATCGACATTGGCCCGGGCGCAGGTGTTCACGGCGGTGAAGTGGTCGCAGAAGGTCCGCTGGAAGCGATTATGGCGGTGCCGGAGTCGTTGACCGGGCAGTACATGAGCGGCAAACGCAAGATTGAAGTGCCGAAGAAACGCGTTCCGGCGAATCCGGAAAAAGTGCTGAAGCTGACAGGCGCACGCGGCAACAACCTGAAGGACGTGACGCTGACGCTGCCGGTGGGTCTGTTTACCTGCATCACCGGGGTTTCAGGTTCCGGTAAATCGACGCTGATTAACGACACGCTGTTCCCTATTGCCCAACGCCAGTTGAATGGTGCGACCATCGCCGAACCGGCACCGTATCGCGATATTCAGGGGCTGGAGCATTTCGACAAAGTGATCGATATCGACCAAAGCCCAATTGGTCGTACTCCGCGTTCTAACCCGGCGACCTATACCGGCGTGTTTACACCTGTGCGCGAACTGTTTGCGGGCGTACCGGAATCCCGTGCGCGTGGTTATACGCCAGGACGTTTCAGCTTTAACGTCCGTGGCGGACGCTGCGAAGCCTGTCAGGGCGACGGTGTGATCAAAGTGGAGATGCACTTCCTGCCGGACATTTACGTACCGTGCGACCAGTGTAAAGGTAAACGCTATAACCGTGAAACGCTGGAAATTAAGTACAAAGGCAAAACCATCCACGAAGTGCTGGATATGACCATCGAAGAGGCGCGTGAGTTCTTTGATGCCGTACCTGCACTGGCGCGTAAGCTGCAAACGTTGATGGACGTTGGCCTGACGTACATTCGCCTGGGGCAGTCCGCAACCACCCTTTCTGGTGGTGAAGCCCAGCGCGTGAAGCTGGCGCGTGAGCTGTCAAAACGCGGCACCGGGCAGACACTGTATATTCTCGACGAGCCGACCACCGGTTTGCACTTCGCCGATATTCAGCAACTGCTCGACGTGCTGCATAAACTGCGCGATCAGGGCAATACCATTGTGGTAATTGAGCACAATCTCGACGTGATTAAAACCGCTGACTGGATTGTCGACCTGGGACCGGAAGGCGGCAGTGGCGGCGGCGAGATCCTCGTCTCCGGTACGCCAGAAACCGTCGCGGAGTGCGAAGCTTCGCATACGGCGCGCTTCCTCAAGCCGATGCTGTAATCGTTAAGGCCGCTTTCTGAGCGGCCTTTTCCTTTCAGAGTTGCACCAGCAATTTACGTTTTTCTTCCGGCAGCAAATTCACCGCCTGCTGATAAGACGCATCCACCAGATAATAGATTTGCGAATCTGGCAGCGAACCGTCGAGATACACGGTGCTCCAGTGCGCTTTATTCAGATGGCGGCTTGGACGCACATCGCTGTGCTGCTGACGTAGCAGCTCCGCCAGCTCCGGGCTGGTTTTCAGCGAAACAGCTGGGCGATTTTCTACTTCTTTCACCATCGCAAACAGTACATCTTCCACTTTGATCTGCGTCGCTTTCCAGTCGTTATGCACGCTCTGTTCTGCGCCTGGTTTTGCCATGCAATATTGTAGCAACTCCGAAATGGTCATTTTTTACTCCCCTTGTAGTGTCGCGATGATGCGACGCGATCCGCCGTGGATGCGATGTTCCCCCAGCCAGATGCCTTGCCAGGTGCCGGTCTGAATACGCCCTTTATGTACCGGCAATACAAGCGATGTTCCCAGCATTGAGGATTTGATATGAGAAGGCATATCGTCTGCTCCCTCATAGTCATGCTCATAATTTCCGTTGTCGGGAACGGTGCGGAGGAAAAAACGCTCCATGTCGTGGCGTACGGTGGGATCGCAGTTCTCATTAAGTGTCAGAGAGGCGGAGGTATGTTGCAGCAACAGATGCAGTAAGCCGATGTTAACGCGCGGCATATCAGCCAGCTGATTCAGAATTTCATCCGTTACCAGATGAAACCCACGAGATTTGGCGCTAAGCGTGAGCGTCTTTTGATACCACATGTGCTGCTCCTTGATAAAACTCTCTTAATCAGTTTGCAGCAAGACAGCGAAAGGATAAAGGTGTGATTAAAAAAACAGCATTCGGGAGAGCATCACGCTCTCCCGCTCTGTCAGTATTCTGAATTGACGATCACCTCTTCACCAAACGCACCCGCTTGTGGCAAGGGTTTGTAGGTAGAGTTGGAGGCGCGCAGAATGCGGATACCACGAGCGCCGATATCGCGTGCGGCGGTAATATCGTTATCGGAATCGCCATAAAAAATTCGGATATTTTTATCCTGCAGCCATTGCGATTTTGTATTTTGCCCTGGTTTATCGCCCGCAAAGATTACTGGATTCATGTTGGTGGCAGGAATATGAAAATTATCCGCCAGCGTTTTTGAAACCGTTTCTGTTTTCGTCGGGCTACGACCAGTCACAAAGAAGATCGCGTCACCGCGGCGTACATGCATATCAATCAGCTGGCGAGCGACCTCTTTTGGAATGCTGAATTCATCCCAGCCATTGTTCATTTTTTCCCAGAACACAGGATTTTTCAGATAATCTTCGCTTTCTGGTGAGAAGGTTTTTTTGCCGCGCCAGAAGCCCGGGCTGGAAAAAAGTACCGTGTCATCGATATCAAACCCCACCGCCATTGGCGGACGCCCTGCGAGGCTATTTTCAATTTGTGCGACCGAAACCCAATGAATTGGTGCCTGTTCAGCAAGCCTGGCAACGTTAGTCCCAGGGTTAAGCGGTGAAGGAGATGAGGCCAGGGCAACAGCGGAACTGTTTAGAGCGAACAATAAGCAAACGGCACTGATTGCCTGTGTGATCTTGCGCATATTTTTCCCTAAATAGTCAGTATGTTGAAACTTTTTATTGTGAGATTTGTTGCAAAAACCATCTGACCATAACGCCAGCTGCCGGGGAAAGGAAGGATTATCTGCGGTTTTTGTGATGAAAAGCAGGATGATTATATTTAACCCAGTAAATACGTTCCTGTCTTTTTTTGTATAAAAAATGTTTATTACTCGATGTAAGGATACATTAATTTTACGTTTATTATGATGAATCCTCTGCAAATGAGCAAAATTTGAAAGAACATTTATCTGCTGTACGATTTAATGAACTTAATGATACAGCATTACAAAAACAATCGAAGTTTATAAAGATGATTCCTGATTGACCAGAACCCTATCCTACAATGGTGACTAATTTTATTACTCCCGATGGAGATGATGATATGAATATATCATATGTGAATAGCAACAAAACGACATCTTTACCTGTTGAGCTAGATGCACTAAATAATAAAGATACCTCTTATGCCAAAGATTTTTCTTATGCTAAAGATTTCTTTTTATACATAGAAACACAGTTAAAAATTGCAAAAGATTTTTGTAGACCTGGAGAAGAAGTATCAAGTTCTATTGCAAGTAAAGTTTTTCACGCATTTATTGATTTAGTTAACAAAATCAGGGGTAAGAAAGACTTTATGTATATTTGCACGCTTTGCTGTTTTGCCGAGGAGGTTAAAGGTGATTATTCTCATTACAGGACCTTTTTATTTGATATTGGTAATCAATATAAGGTTAAACTGGTAATGACTCCAACTTATTGATAGTGTTTTATGTTCAGATAATGCCCGATGACTTTGTCATGCAGCTCCACCGATTTTGAGAACGACAGCGACTTCCGTCCCAGCCGTGCCAGGTGCTGCCTCAGATTCAGGTTATGCCGCTCAATTCGCTGCGTATATCGCTTGCTGATTACGTGCAGCTTTCCCTTCAGGCGGGATTCATACAGCGGCCAGCCATCCGTCATCCATATCACCACGTCAAAGGGTGACAGCAGGCTCATAAGACGCCCCAGCGTCGCCATAGTGCGTTCACCGAATACGTGCGCAACAACCGTCTTCCGGAGCCTGTCATACGCGTAAAACAGCCAGCGCTGGCGCGATTTAGCCCCGACATAGCCCCACTGTTCGTCCATTTCCGCGCAGACGATGACGTCACTGCCCGGCTGTATGCGCGAGGTTACCGACTGCGGCCTGAGTTTTTTAAGTGACGTAAAATCGTGTTGAGGCCAACGCCCATAATGCGGGCTGTTGCCCGGCATCCAACGCCATTCATGGCCATATCAATGATTTTCTGGTGCGTACCGGGTTGAGAAGCGGTGTAAGTGAACTGCAGTTGCCATGTTTTACGGCAGTGAGAGCAGAGATAGCGCTGATGTCCGGCGGTGCTTTTGCCGTTACGCACCACCCCGTCAGTAGCTGAACAGGAGGGACAGCTGATAGAAACAGAAGCCACTGGAGCACCTCAAAAACACCATCATACACTAAATCAGTAAGTTGGCAGCATCACCGGTTAAACTTACACAAAGCGGAAAAAATAGCTCTCTTTAACATTAGAATTTAACGATACTATAATTGAATCTCAGAAAGTCACAGGTAATAAGGCAAAGCATATTCTTGAGGATATAGAAATATTCTATCGTAACAAACCCGATACTTATTATTAAATTTAATAATGGTTAGATGTGCAGAAATTATTACTCCACACGAAAAAATAGGGAAAGGAATTCCAGATAATTGGGATAAACTTAACAATAAAAGAACTGACAACGTTTTATTATCTCTCACGTAGAACAACGGCATCAAAAAAATCATCTACAAAGAAATAGTGAAAGCGACGACAGTTTAATTTCACTGCAGGCTGGGTAACTCCAGCCTGCTTTCCTGCATTACATCACCGCAGCAAACGCCTTTGCCACACGTTGTACATTTGCCGTATTTAACCCGGCGACACACATGCGACCGCTGGCGATGAGATAGACACCAAATTCTTCACGTAGTCGGTCAACCTGAGCGGCACTTAAACCGGTATAACTGAACATGCCGCGCTGATTAAGCAGATAATCGAAATTGCGTTCTGGCATCTCTGTGCTTAATACCTTCACCAATTCCTGACGCATTGCCAGAATGCGAGTACGCATCTCTTCTACTTCCGCCAGCCAGCTGGCTTTCAATGCCTCGTCATTCAGCACTGCAGCCACCACCTGCGCACCAAAATTCGGCGGGCTGGAGTAGTTGCGGCGAACTGTTGCTTTCAATTGCCCCAGTACGCGGCCAGCGGCTTCGGCATCTTCACACATAACAGAAAGTCCGCCGACGCGCTCGCCGTAAAGGGAGAAAATTTTCGAGAACGAATTGCTCACCAGAGCGGGTAATCCAGCGCTGGCAATGGCGCGAATAGCGTAGGCATCCTCTTCCATACCGGCACCAAATCCTTGATAGGCAATATCGAGGAATGGAATAAGCTCGCGGGCTTTGAGAATTTCAATCACCGCATCCCACTGATCATTAGTGAGATCGGCACCCGTTGGGTTGTGGCAACATGGATGCAGCAACACAATACTGCGGGCAGGTAATGTTTTCAGCGTCGCCAACAGGTCATTAAAGCGCACGCCGTTAGTCGCTTCGTCATACCAGGGGTAAGTACTCACTTCGAATCCAGCCCCGGCGAATATTGCTACGTGGTTTTCCCAGGTAGGATCGCTGACCCAGACGCCTGATTCCGGGAAGTAGCGTTTCAGGAAATCCGCGCCCACTTTCAATGCCCCGGAGCCGCCAAGGGTTTGAATGGTTGCTACGCGCTGTTGTTTCAGTACCGGATGGTCCGCACCAAACAGCAGCGGCGCAATGGCATGGCGATAGCTGTTAAGCCCTTCCATCGGTAAATAAAGCGAAGCGCCATGAGGCTGCGCATTCAGGCGCGCTTCCGCCTCCGCCACGGCTTGCAGTTGTGGAATAATTCCGTCTTCGTTGTAGTACAGACCGATACTTAAATTCACTTTGTCGCTGCGAGGGTCTTCTTTAAAACGCTCCATAAGCGTAAGAATCGGGTCGCCAGCGTAGGCGTCAACTTTTTGAAACACGCGATGGTTCTCCAGGTTTACGGGCAGGTGGTTAAAACACAATAAACCGGAAGAAGGCGAAGATCGAGTGGATGTTCAGGAGCGAACGGCAATTAGCAACAGAGTGAGACTCATGACAAACGTACATCCGCCAGAGGCACGACCTTTATAAGAGCATGAAAGAACATCAACTTATTGAATTTTTAGGATTTTATTGGCCGGATAAGGCATTCACGCCGCATCCGGCACAGACAATCAAATATTACAGAACGATTAATCCACGTATTTCATCGCGACCCTTGAAGTCAGGCGCGTAATAAGTTCGTAAGCGCTTACTTTCGTCATTTCAGCGATACGTTCTACGGGCAAACCTTCGCCCCATAAAATGACCGGATCCCCGGCTTTGTCCTGCGCCTGTGGACCTAAGTCTACGCAGATCATATCCATCGCCACGCGCCCGACAATCGGTACTTCGCGACCGTTCACCAGCACTGGCGTACCGGACGGCGCGGCGCGCGGATAACCATCGCCATAGCCCATCGCGACTACGCCAAGACGGGTATCACGTTCGCTTACCCAGGTTCCACCATAACCAACAGGTTCTCCGGCTTTATGCTCACGCACGGCAATCAGGCTGGAGGTTAGTGACATCACTGGCTGACAGCCAAAATCGGCACCGGTGGAGCGATCTTCCAGCGGCGAGACGCCATAAAGAATGATGCCCGGGCGCACCCAGTCAAAATGCGACTGTGGCCACAGCAGAATGCCACCCGATGCGGCAATGGAACGTTGACCAGGTTTGCCTTCGCAAAAGGCATTAAAGATAGCGAGTTGTTTCTCGGTTGCGCCACATTTTGGTTCATCCGCGCGCGCAAAATGGCTGACGATATTCACCGGCTGACGAACGTTTTTGCACTGGGTCAGGCGATGATAAAACGCCTCAGCCTGTTCCGGCCTTACGCCCAGACGGTGCATACCGGTATCGAGTTTCATCCAGACGGTAACCGGCTCGTCCAGGCTAGCCTCTTCCAGCGCAGCCAGCTGTTCTTCGTTATGCACGGCGGTATGAAAATGTTGCGCAGAAATCGTCGGCAGATCTCTGGCATCAAAAAAGCCTTCGAGTAACAGTACAGGTTTGGTGATTCCCCCCGCACGCAGTCGCAGAGCTTCTTCGAGACGGGCTACGCCAAAGGCGTCAGCATCGGGGAGCGTTCGCGCGGTCTCAAGAAGACCGTGACCATAAGCGTTCGCTTTCACCACCGCAACCATTTTACTGGCAGGGGCCAGTTCACGAAGACGTTGCAGGTTGTGTCGCAGAGCGCGGCGGTTAATCACAACAGTTGCCGCTTGCATTTGTGTTCCTTGATAAGTGTTTGCTTTAATTACCTAATTCATAAAATAATTATTATTCGTCGTCGTACTGCGGCCCCGCATAGTTGTCGAAGCGCGACCATTGACCGTTAAAGGTCAGGCGTACCGTCCCGATTGGGCCGTTACGTTGTTTACCGATAATAATTTCCGCGATGCCTTTTAAATCACTGTTTTCGTGATACACCTCATCACGATAGATAAACATGATCAAGTCCGCATCCTGCTCGATAGAGCCAGATTCACGCAGGTCGGAGTTGACCGGGCGTTTGTCGGCACGTTGTTCCAGAGAACGGTTCAACTGGGACAGCGCCACCACCGGCACGTTCAGTTCTTTCGCCAGTGCTTTCAGCGAGCGAGAGATTTCTGCAATTTCCAGCGTACGGTTATCGGAAAGCGCCGGTACGCGCATCAGTTGCAGGTAGTCGATCATGATAAGCCCGATGCCGCCGTGTTCACGGGCAATACGGCGTGCGCGGGAACGCACTTCCGTTGGCGTCAGGCCGGAGGAGTCATCGATATAGATATTGCGTTTTTCGAGCAAAATACCCATGGTGCCGGAAATGCGCGCCCAGTCTTCATCATCGAGCTGCCCGGTACGGATTTTAGTCTGGTCAACGCGCGACAGCGACGCCAGAGAACGCATCATAATCTGTTCTGAAGGCATCTCCAGCGAGAAGATAAGTACTGGTTTATCCTGCAACATCGCCGCGTTTTCGACGAGGTTCATCGCAAATGTTGTTTTACCCATCGACGGACGCGCGGCGACGATGATCAAATCCGACGGCTGCAAGCCAGCGGTTTTTTTGTTGAGATCGTCATAACCGGTGTTTACTCCGGTAACGCCATCGTGTGGCTGCTGAAACAACTGCTCAATACGCGCCACGGTTGCGTCGAGCACATCGGCGATGTTCTTCGGCCCTTCGTCTTTGTTTGCACGACTTTCGGCAATTTTAAAGACGCGGGATTCAGCAAGGTCCAGCAGATCTTCGCTGGTACGCCCCTGCGGATCAAAACCGGCTTCAGCAATCTCATTCGCAACCGAGATCATCTCACGGACAACGGCACGTTCACGCACGATGTCAGCATAAGCACTGATGTTCGCCGCACTTGGCGTATTTTTTGACAGCTCTGCCAGATAAGCAAAACCACCGACGCTATCGAGTTGCCCCTGGCGTTCCAGCGATTCCGCAAGAGTAATTAGATCGATAGGGCTACCGCTTTCCTGCAAACGCGCCATTTCAGTAAAGATATGACGGTGTGGGCGGGTGTAAAAATCGTCTGCTACCACACGCTCGGCTACATCATCCCAGCGTTCGTTATCTAGCATTAAACCGCCCAACACCGACTGCTCCGCTTCGATCGAGTGCGGAGGCACTTTCAGCCCGGCAACTTGTGGATCGCGTTCGCGGGGTTCAGCCTGCTGTTTGTTGAAGGGTTTATTTCCTGCCATAGTGAATGGAGTTACCGAGATAAAGAATGGGTCGAAACTTTACCATATGAAGCAGACCCTGACGATACGTTCTGGAGGACACATGGCAACACGAATTGAATTTCACAAGCACGGTGGCCCGGAAGTACTTCAAGCCGTAGAGTTCACTCCTGCCGATCCGGCGGAGAATGAAATCCAGGTCGAAAATAAAGCCATCGGCATCAATTTTATCGACACATATATCCGCAGCGGCCTTTACCCGCCGCCATCGCTACCCAGCGGATTAGGCACCGAAGCAGCAGGCATCGTGAGTAAAGTCGGCAGTGGTGTAAAGCATATTAAGGCAGGCGATCGTGTAGTCTATGCGCAGTCGGCGTTAGGCGCTTACAGCTCTGTGCATAACATTATTGCGGATAAAGCGGCGATTCTGCCTGCGGCAATTTCTTTTGAGCAAGCTGCGGCATCCTTCCTGAAAGGCTTAACGGTTTATTATCTGCTGCGCAAAACCTATGAAATTAAACCCGATGAGCAGTTCCTGTTCCACGCAGCAGCTGGCGGCGTTGGCTTGATTGCCTGCCAGTGGGCAAAAGCCCTGGGCGCGAAACTTATCGGCACCGTAGGAACCGCGCAAAAAGCGCAGAGCGCGCTAAAAGCGGGCGCGTGGCAGGTTATTAACTATCGTGAAGAGAATCTGGTCGAGCGGTTAAAAGAGATCACCGGCGGTAAGAAAGTGCGCGTGGTGTACGATTCCGTGGGCAGAGACACCTGGGAACGGTCGCTGGATTGCCTGCAACGCCGCGGCTTAATGGTGAGTTTTGGCAACTCATCAGGTGCGGTTACCGGTGTGAACTTAGGCATTCTCAATCAGAAAGGCTCGTTGTATGTGACACGCCCTTCCCTGCAAGGCTATATCACCACGCGGGAGGAATTAACCGAGGCCAGTAATGAACTGTTCTCTTTGATTGCCAGCGGTGTGATTAAGGTCGATGTCGCCGAGCAGCAGAAATATCCGCTGAAGGATGCGCAGCGTGCGCATGAAATTCTGGAAAGCCGGGCAACGCAAGGTTCCAGCCTGTTGATTCCATAAAAGAAATAGGGCTTCCACCTGGGAAGCCCTTTCTTTTTATAGTTCGGCTGTATGTAGGGTACAGCACGATGAATCTGTTAGAGGCGCAATAGTGACAGATTTGATTATCAATTCCTATTTTGTTCTAAGGATAAAACCTTAGGTTGTGATCATCCGCACAATCCCTTAGTAACGCCAGCGGTCATAACGCTGATATTTCGGCACTTTTGGTGCTTTAATCGCCTTAATAACCCACACCACCGCAATCGCCAGTAGTAACCACGGCAGCAACTTAATCATCAATGCCAGCATACCGCCGAGGAACATAATGGCCGTCGCCACAACCAGCGCGGCGATAATGCCCAGCAACGAAACGCCGGTGACCATCAGCATGACAAAAAAGCCAATCACAAAAAGTAGTTCCAGCATGATGCACTCCCAAATATGAAATCTCTTGCTGGCATTACAAGAATCATGCCAAAAATAATCTATTGATTTAACAGCAAAACGCCCCGCGACGGTGCGCAGGGCGTGGTGAATTTGACTATTTTTTGGTGAAAAGTTAACGCTTATCCGCCACCAGTTTGAGCGCGTGTTCCAGCACATTAATGTCTGCACCCGCTTTATGGGCATTTTCACTTAAATAACGCCGCCACTGCCGCGCGCCAGGAATACCCTGGAACAAGCCCAACATATGCCGGGTAATATGACCGAGATACGTCCCCTGGCTGAGTTCACGCTCAATGTACGGATACATGGCGCGCACTACCGCCACCGGATCGGCATCGATATCCGAGGAACCAAAGATCTCCCGGTCTACCGCCGCCAGAATACCCGGATTCTGATACGCCTCGCGCCCGACCATCACGCCATCCATATGTTGCAGGTGTGCTTTGGCCTCTTCCAGCGACTTGATACCACCGTTAATCGACATTGTCAGATGCGGAAAGTCACGCTTCAGTTGATACACACGCGGATAATCGAGCGGCGGGATCTCACGGTTTTCTTTCGGACTTAACCCCGAAAGCCAGGCTTTACGTGCATGGATGATGAACATCTCACACTCGCCTTTGCCGGAAACGGTGTTGATGAAATCGCAGAGAAATTCATAGCTGTCCTGGTCGTCGATGCCAATACGCGTTTTCACCGTCACCGGAATCGACACCACATCGCGCATCGCTTTCACGCAGTCGGCAACCAGCTGCGCATTACCCATCAGACACGCACCAAACATGCCGTTCTGCACCCGGTCAGACGGGCAGCCGACATTCAGGTTGATCTCATCATATCCACGCGCTTCTGCCAGCTTCGCACACTGTGCCAGCGCCGCCGGATCGCTACCGCCGAGTTGCAACGCTACCGGATGTTCTTCTTCACTGTACGCCAGGTAATCACCTTTACCGTGAATAATCGCCCCTGTGGTCACCATTTCGGTATACAGCAACGTATTGCGGGAAAGCAGACGCAAGAAATAGCGGCAATGTCTGTCCGTCCAGTCGAGCATTGGTGCAACGCTAAACCGACCACTCCAGTGAACGTCAGTTTTTTCAGGCATTGCGCTGGTTTGGTTGATTTTTTGCATTTCAGAATTACCGTGCATTTTCAAATGTAGAGATTATTTTATCGATATATCATGGGGTTATGTTATTCAGCATCACTGTTCAGGAGGCTCAATAACGGGGTACTATACCATAACAACAGGAAGCGCCTGTCTCATTGCAAAAGAAAATTGAGATCCTCTCAAGGCATGAAGCTCTCACGAAGTGATGGAAATAATCTTATTAGCCGTTAGCTTTGTTAAGGCCAATGATAAACAATCCAGGTTCGACGATAAATAAAAATCACACATTAAACTCCGGTGATATCTCTCCCTGCTAATAGCACTGATAGAGAAAAAAAGAACCCAATAAGCATTGGGTTCTTTTATGTAATGCCTTCCATACCATCGAAGAACTTCACATATTATTTCTCCGATTTAACCCCGAATAAATCATAAATTAATTTAGAAGTGTCTGTATATATTTTAATCTTTTCCTTTGAGTTTGGGTCAAACGACTTAGCAAAGTCAATTAATTTCGGTGCAGCATCTCGCATTTTGCTTAAAATATCAGGGGCGAGCTTTCCTTCATTCACCAGATGTGACATCTTATCCAGATAGCCATCAAAATTCATTTCTCCCCCATCTGCCAGACGCTTCATCTCTCCCAGGTACTTCTTCATATCACGTTGAGATAACTCTTCAAACTGAGCTGTCAGATAGTTCTCATTATCATCATTAATATTCACTTTTTCTGCTCCTGCTAAATCTGTGTAGGCACTAGAGTATGAAAGTGAAATCAACAGCGAAGCGAATAATTTTAAGCTGTTGTCATCATATTCCTGACATGCATTAACAAACGTTAAAAAACCAGAACCTATTGCTTGCAAATGTATATTCGCTAAAGGTTCATTATCTTTAGATTCCTCATAAAAAAGCTGAACCGTGGAGGGAAGGCCATTCTTGGTTTCTACATCAAAAGTATATCGTTCTATGGGCGTTGCATCTTTATTATCCTCAGGATTACATATACTATTAATCGCAAAATGAAAAATAGCCCGATCAACAACTGATGCAATAAATTCACGATCGTTTAATTCCTCATCAGTGCAATCTCCAATATACTTATTAACCCACTCTTTGAGATTAGTTATTTGCTCAATTAAAAACACATTTTTTTACGTGCATGCCATAAATTATGAGTGATTCTTTGAATAAACAAATCTATTTTTGCAATAATTATATCCCGATGACGCAGCGCTGAATAATCAATAGACTTACCATATATATTATTTAATTTATCTTTGATTGTACCTCTATTATCTAATTTATCGTTGGTTGCATCTATATTATCTAATTTATCTTTGGTTGCATCTTTATTATCGAATTGATTTGAATTGAGTGTTTTATTAAAGTATCCAGTTGCACCGGGTATTATCTTCAACATGATTCATCTACCTTTTTTGTCGTACCGTGTCCTCCTTATAAGTGTTTTGCCATCTGGTAACTATCAAAAATCGCTCATAATTTTCTGAACTACAGGTATGCGAACAACCCCAGTTAAATAAATAGCGAGTTAACTTGAAGCAATTTATTTAAAAATGAATTATTAATTATTATCGTGTTGATAATGGTACGACCAGGCAACACAACACCTTACGTACAAAACAGAAAAGCAACATTACGGCAACAATAAGGGTTCTCGGTGTTTTTCCTGGAACATGGTAAAGTAAGGACATTCTTAACCCCCACTTTGAGGTGCCCGATGGAAAAGACCACAACGCAGGAGTTATTAGCGCAGGCTGAAAAAATCTGCGCGCAGCGTAATGTGCGCCTGACCCCACAGCGCCTGGAAGTGTTGCGCCTGATGAGTCTGCAGGATGGCGCTATCAGCGCTTATGATCTGCTTGATTTGCTGCGCGAAGCTGAACCGCAAGCCAAGCCGCCAACGGTTTATCGCGCGCTGGATTTTCTGCTTGAGCAAGGTTTTGTGCATAAGGTGGAATCCACCAACAGTTATGTGCTCTGCCATCTGTTCGACCAGCCCACCCATACGTCAGCTATGTTTATTTGCGATCGCTGCGGCGCGGTGAAAGAAGAATGTGCAGAAGGCGTGGAAGACATCATGCATACGCTGGCGGCAAAAATGGGGTTTGCCCTGCGGCATAATGTGATTGAAGCACATGGGCTCTGTGCGGCATGCGTGGAAGTGGAAGCGTGTCGTCATCCTGAACAGTGCCAGCATGATCACTCTGTGCAGGTGAAAAAGAAACCGCGTTAAGAGGGCGTACATCCTTGTACACGTCGGGCAGGAGGGATTAATTACCAGCGATATTCATTGCGGGTTTCCCAATCCACGACCTCTTTTTCTGCCTGATCTTTCTGATAACCATAACGTTCCTGGATTTTACCGACCAGTTGATCACGTTTACCTTCAATGATCGTCATATCATCATCGGTCAGTTTGCCCCATTGCTCTTTCACTTTACCTTTAAACTGTTTCCAGTTACCGCCGGCTTCATCTTTATTCATAATCAAGACCTCATCGTTAGGTTGTGAATGAGAGTACGTTCACTTTTCTTCTGAACGTGAGATTAAGTGTAGTCAGCAATTTGGCTTAGGATAATTTATTCAGAATTTTTAACCGTCACGTTGCGGCAAACCAGGTACCGTTACGCCAGTGACGCCGCCAGATAGCCGCCAGAGAAAGCCCGCGCAACGCCAGAAAGACGGTTAATGCCAGCCACAAACCATGATTACCCAGCCACGGCAGCGTAAGGAGCGTCAGCGCAAAACCTGCGGCGGCCACCGCCATACTGTTACGCATTTCGGCGGCACGCGTTGCGCCTATAAACATGCCGTCCAGCAGATAACACCAGACGCCAACCAACGGCAAAATCACCTGCCAGATAAGATAGCGGTCAGCCAGCTGCTGAATCTGGGTTAACGACGTCAGCAACGCAATGATGTGTTCCCCTGCCAGCAAATAAACCACCGAAAACAGTAACGCTACAATCCCCGACTGGCGGCACGCTGCCCGCCATACATCCAGCAACTGGCTACCGTCGCGCGCACCGTATGCCTGACCGGAGTGCGCTTCAACCGCGTAGGCAAAACCATCAAGCGCATAGGCGGTAAAGGTGAGTAGCGTCATCAGAACCGCGTTAACAGCGATAATGTCACTCCCCAGTCGCGCACCAAGTACGGTGATCGCGCCGAAACAGAGTTGCAACAACAGCGAACGCAGCATGATATCGCGGTTAAGCGCCAGCAAGCGACGGAAGTTTCCTCGCCAGGCAGTTTTCAGCATTTCGCCGGAAATTCCGCGTAGTTTGAGGATTTTACGCACCATTAGCAGACCAATCAGCAATGTTGCATATTCCGCAATAACCGTCGCCAGCGCCGCGCCCTGCACGTTCATATGCAGCCCCATCACTAGCCAGACATCCAGCACAATGTTGAGGATATTGCCGACCACTAACAAAATTACTGGCGCACGGGCATATTGCACGCCGAGTAACCAACCGAGTAATACCAGATTCGCCAGCGACGCCGGTGCGCTTAACCAGCGGATTTCAAGAAAGCGCCGCGCCTGTTCCAGGACTGCTTCACTACCGCCAACAATATGCAGAGCCAGATCGATAATCGGTGTACGCAGCAGCGCAATTAACGCCCCAGCCCCCAACGCCAACAGCAACGGTTGCACCAGCGCACGGGCTAATGCCTGAGGATTTTTGGCACCATAAGCCTGCGCAGTCAGCCCGGTGGTGCTCATGCGTAAAAACAGCAACAGCATAAAGAGAAAGCTGGTCGCCGTTGCACCAACCGCCACGCCGCCCAAATAAACCGGGCTATCAAGATGACCAATTACCGCCGTATCGACCAGTCCCAGCAACGGAACGGTGATATTGGAGAAAATCATGGGTAAGGCGAGATGCCAGAGTGCTTTATCAGATGAAGTGAGGAATGCCATGCAGACAAGCCTGATGAAGAGAGATGAAAAACAAACCGCGACGCCTGGCGGCATCGCGGTCTCAGAGATATGTTACAGCCAGTCGCCGTTGCGAATAACCCCAACCGCCAGCCCTTCAATGGTGAAGCTCTGCTGACGAAGGTCAACGACAATTGGTTTAAACTCGCTATTTTCTGGCAACAGTTCGACTTTATTGCCCTGTTTTTTCAGGCGCTTAACGGTAACTTCGTCATCAATACGTGCGACAACGACCTGACCGTTACGTACATCCTGAGTTTTATGCACTGCCAGCAAGTCACCATCCATAATGCCGATATCTTTCATCGACATCCCGCTGACGCGCAGCAGGAAATCAGCATTCGGCTTGAACAAGGAAGGATCGACCTGATAATGACCTTCAATATGCTGTTGCGCCAGAAGCGGTTCACCGGCAGCCACACGACCTACCAGCGGCAACCCTTCTTCCTCTTCCTGCAACAGACGAATCCCGCGTGATGCGCCGGAAACAATTTCAATAACGCCTTTGCGTGCCAGCGCCTTCAGATGTTCTTCAGCCGCGTTTGGGGAACGGAACCCCAAACGCTGCGCGATTTCCGCACGCGTCGGCGGCATACCTGTCTGGCTGATGTGATCACGGATGAGATCAAACACCTCTTGTTGCCTGGCCGTTAACGCTTTCATTCCGCCCCCTGGGTGTATATACAGTTATGCTGTGAGTATATACAGCAAAAGGCGATTTTGGAACCATAAACTGCACAATAAACCAGAGATTTATCGAAATCTGGAAGGGTTATCCAAAATGCGACCATAACAGGATGCACCAGGTTATCACGGCGACGATAATCGCAATCAGCACCGCGGCGGATCCCATATCTTTAGCGCGTCCGGAAAGCTCATGGTATTCAGAGCCAATTCGGTCAACCACTGCTTCGATGGCGCTATTGAGGATTTCCACAATCATCACCAGCATCACGGAGCTGATAAGCAGCACGCGGGTAATTGCGTCCACATCCAGCCAGCAGGCGATGACCACCGCCAACAATACCGCTACGCCTTCCTGACGGAATGCCGCTTCGTTGATCCATGCAGCGCGTAAACCTTTCCAGGAATAGCCAGCAGCTTTGATAATTCGGGTGAATCCAGTGGTATTATTGGCCATTGAAAGAACCTTTTTACATTATGAGCGTCAATATCAGTGTACCGTTAAATCCGATGATTCGGGTTTGCGTAACGCTGCGCGAAACATGAGCGGATACCACAGAATTTCCCATGACTTTCTGCTATCCTTGCCGCGCATTTGCATTATTAACCAGAGGCTTTACATCGTTTATGTCCGGCTGGCCACGAATTTACTACAAATTACTGAATTTACCATTAAGCATCCTGGTAAAAAGCAAGTCTATTCCGGCAGATCCTGCCCCGGAACTGGGGCTGGATACCTCTCGTCCAATTATGTACGTTTTACCGTACAACTCGAAAGCAGATTTGCTGACGTTACGCGCCCAGTGTCTGGCTCATGACTTGCCTGACCCGTTAGAGCCGCTGGAAATCGACGGCACGCTACTGCCGCGCTATGTGTTCATTCACGGCGGGCCGCGTGTATTCACCTATTACACGCCGAAAGAAGAGTCTATTAAGCTGTTCCACGACTATCTCGATTTGCACCGTAGCAACCCAAATCTGGATGTGCAGATGGTGCCAGTATCGGTGATGTTTGGTCGCGCGCCGGGGCGTGAAAAAGGCGAAGTAAACCCGCCGCTGCGTATGCTTAACGGCGTACAGAAATTTTTCGCCGTACTGTGGCTCGGTCGCGACAGTTTTGTGCGTTTCTCGCCGTCAGTTTCGCTGCGCCGTATGGCGGATGAACACGGCACGGATAAAACTATCGCACAGAAACTGGCGCGCGTGGCGCGTATGCACTTTGCCCGTCAACGTCTGGCTGCTGTGGGCCCACGTCTGCCTGCTCGTCAGGATCTGTTTAATAAGCTGCTCGCCTCCCGCGCCATTGCCAAAGCGGTAGAAGATGAAGCGCGCAGCAAAAAAATCTCCCATGAAAAAGCGCAGCAGAACGCGATTGCGCTGATGGAAGAGATTGCGGCGAATTTCTCTTACGAGATGATTCGCCTGACTGACCGTATTCTGGGCTTCACCTGGAACCGCCTTTACCAGGGCATCAACGTCCATAACGCCGAGCGCGTTCGCCAGCTGGCCCACGACGGTCATGAGCTGGTATATGTGCCTTGCCACCGCAGCCACATGGACTACCTGCTGCTTTCTTACGTGCTGTATCACCAGGGGCTGGTGCCGCCGCATATCGCCGCTGGGATCAACCTGAACTTCTGGCCGGCCGGGCCGATTTTCCGCCGTCTGGGGGCGTTCTTTATTCGCCGTACTTTTAAAGGCAATAAACTTTATTCCACCGTTTTCCGTGAGTATCTCGGCGAACTGTTCAGCCGTGGTTATTCCGTCGAGTACTTCGTGGAAGGCGGTCGTTCCCGCACGGGGCGTTTGCTGGATCCGAAAACCGGTACGCTGTCGATGACCATTCAGGCGATGCTGCGTGGCGGCACGCGTCCGATTACGCTGATTCCGATCTACATCGGTTATGAGCACGTCATGGAAGTGGGTACTTACGCCAAAGAACTGCGCGGCGCGACGAAAGAGAAAGAGAGCCTGCCGCAGATGCTGCGCGGTTTAAGCAAGCTGCGTAATCTCGGTCAGGGTTACGTCAACTTCGGTGAACCAATGCCGTTGATGACCTACCTTAACCAGCACGTACCAGACTGGCGTGAATCTATCGATCCCATCGAAGCGGTGCGTCCGGCATGGTTAACGCCGACGGTCAATAATATTGCTGCCGATCTGATGGTACGCATTAACAACGCAGGCGCGGCAAACGCCATGAACCTGTGCTGTACTGCGCTTCTGGCGTCACGTCAGCGCTCACTCACCCGCGAGCAGTTAACCGAGCAACTCAACTGCTACCTGGATCTGATGCGCAACGTACCTTACTCCACGGACTCTACCGTTCCTTCAGCCAGCGCCAGCGAGCTTATCGATCACGCGCTGCAAATGAACAAGTTTGAAGTCGAGAAAGACACAATCGGCGACATCATCATTCTGCCGCGCGAGCAAGCGGTGTTGATGACCTACTATCGCAACAACATTGCGCATATGTTGGTGCTGCCTTCGCTGATGGCGGCAATTGTCACCCAGCATCGCCACATCTCCCGCGACGTATTGATGGAGCACGTCAATGTGCTTTACCCAATGCTGAAAGCGGAGCTGTTCCTGCGCTGGGATCGCGACGAGTTGCCGGACGTTATCGATGCGCTGGCAAATGAGATGCAACGTCAGGGGCTGATTACCCTGCAAGATGATGAGTTGCATATCAACCCGGCGCATTCTCGCACACTACAGCTGCTGGCCGCAGGCGCGCGCGAAACGCTGCAACGTTATGCCATTACCTTCTGGCTGTTGAGCGCCAACCCGTCGATTAACCGCGGTACGCTGGAGAAAGAGAGCCGCACTGTCGCGCAACGTCTCTCCGTGCTGCACGGCATCAACGCGCCGGAGTTCTTCGACAAGGCGGTGTTCAGTTCTCTGGTGCTGACGCTGCGTGATGAAGGGTATATCAGCGATAGCGGCGACGCCGAACCGGCAGAAACGATGAAGGTTTATCAGTTACTGGCGGAGTTGATTACATCAGACGTGCGTTTGACGATTGAGAGTGCGACGCAGGGCGAAGGGTAATCAGAGAGAATTGCCGGATGCGGCGAAAACGCCTTATCCGGCTTACCATGATCTGCAAATTCAATAAATTGCGATCTGTTGTGTAGGCCTGAGAAGCGCAGCGCATCAGGCAACCCAGAAGAAAGCCGGATGATCATCCGGCTTTTTTACATCATCAGAAATGCCAGTAACTCATTGCCAGCCCTAAAAACAGTACCAGACCAACATAGTTATTATTCATAAATGCTTTAAAGCAGGCTTCACGCTCGCGGTTGGCAATCAGTTTTTGTTGATAAACAAACAGCGCGCCAGCCACCAGAATTGACCAGTAATATCCCCAGCCTAAGCCATTTAACTCACCGATGATCGCCATCAGCGCCAGTACGCCAATCTGCAAAATACCAATAATCAATTTATCGTATTGGCCGAACAGGATTGCGGTGGATTTAATGCCAATCTTCACATCATCATCGCGGTCAACCATCGCATACTGCGTGTCGTAAGCCACCGCCCAGAGAATATTGGCGAGGAACATTAACCAGCAACTCAATGGCACCGACTCACTCACAGCGGCAAAAGCCATTGGAATCGACCAGCCAAACGCCGCGCCCAGCACCACTTGCGGTAGATGGGTATACCGCTTCATAAACGGGTACACCCACGCCAGCGCTAGCGCGGCAATCGACAACAGAATGGTCATCGTATTCAGCGTCAGCACCAGTAAAAACGAAATCAGTACCAGCACGACAAACAGCGCGCGCGCCTCTTTCTCTGTTACCGCGCCGCTGGGAAGTGGTCGGTTCGCCGTGCGCTTAACATGACCATCAAACTTGCGGTCAGCATAATCATTCACCACACATCCGGCAGCGCGCATCAGCCAGACACCCGCGACAAACACCGCCAGGATCCAGAGCTGGGGAACGCCCGGTGTCGCCACCCACAACGCCCATAATGTTGGCCAGAGCAGCAGTAACGCGCCAATTGGCTTATCCGTACGCATTAAGCGATGAAACGCCAGCAGCTTATTCTGCGTCAGACTCCACTCCATATTTTTTTCCTCTTAGTACAACGGTGACGCCGGTAAAAACAGTTCTGTTAGCAACAGCGGTTTACCGCTTAATCGCAGGCGGGAACGTCGCCCCCACAGCCCGGCATCACGGCCTATCTCAATAAAGTCCCGGGTTAATGTCGATGATGTGAACAGATAGCGTCCTAACGGCGTTTTACCCAATTTTTGTAACGCCAGCTCCGGCCCGCTTAACGTTGACACAGGAACGACGGTACGACCGGCAAGCCACGGTTCACCATCGGCACATAACAAAATTTCACGTAACCAGTAACGAGACTCTTTCGGCAGCAGCGGCAGTTCTTCGGGGATTTCATTCTGCTCGACAAACCCTTCGCGGATCATCGTCACGCTTACCGTTTTTCCCTGCTGTTCAAAACGTTTTGTCATGGAATCCTCCAGCAACAGCCAGTCGAGCAGTTGCGGATCCAGGGCAGGGATCTCTTTAAAATAGCGCAGCGCACGCAGTTGCGTTAACGCGGGGTGTGACATGCCGAACTCTCCGTTACATAACGTAAAGGCATTGTATCGCAGAAAAGTGTTTACGGGAGATGTAAAGCAAATTAAGTGATCTAATACGCAACAAAAACGCAACAATCGCATGAAGTGGTAAAACGATGTTGAACCTTACGCTTTACCGATGCCCGTGCTGGCGAGGGCAACCGTAGGGGCATCACCGTCCAGGATGCCAGGAACGGTGATGTTTTCCTTTACTTAAACACCCTTATTCATTATACGATGAGCTCGCCAACTCGCAGTAAAAATTGGGAAAAGCGCATATTTACCATGAGATTTGGAGCTAAAAAGTGTTTCCTGAGTAAGATTAACAGGCAACATCTCATGTCTGGATTTGTAGATATACGTGGAATTCCAATTGGTATCTTTTGTAGGATTCAACATATCATGTAAGCGCTGGGAGCTTACCACCATAACTGGCCCATCATCGACTGAGGAGAACAGGATAAAGATATTATCGTTTCGTGTTAATTCATTCGTGTTAAAGGTTCTTAAATTATCTTCAGTTTCTATAAATATAGGTGAAACATCATCACTACGAATCCACTCTTTATAAAGATGCCAAACATTTGCTTTGATCATATCATCCGTTGATCGTAAGGCCTGATCGATAAGTTGGATAAAAAAATTGTTATTTTTATCAATTAGCCATTTATTCGTATTAAATCTGTTAATAAAATCGATCATCTGTTGGGTATCGAAATTCACCTCACTGAATCGATGTTGACGCATAAAATCATCGAACTTGTTATCTTCATCAGAATGGATATAACTGCGTATAATGGGATCTTTTATATAAGGACAATGGCTAAATATTTTCTTCATATTCTCAATAAAGTTTTTATTAACAATATTAAGTATTTTTAATTGCATCACCAGTTTTACGGCCAGAACGGATTTCAATATCATTGCATTATCTGGCAATGTATCAATCATTTTTATAATGTTATTGATATAACCATCGAGATCTTCATTCCAAAATATATCTGAATAATCAATAGTTAATTCCAATTGTTCTGTAATGCAATCTTTAAAATTCCCTGTCGACATTCGCACATAATCAAACATAACAGCTGTCAAATTCGATTTAATAAATGATATTTCTTTGGCAGACAGAAACTCTGCTCTGGTGAAGTGCGAAGCGTAAAGATAACAATTATCGAAGTTTGAATTTCTAATCTGACATTCGCGAAAATTACTATGACCAAGTTGACTCTGCGAGAAGTCAACTGTATCAAGAATATTTTTGCTGAAATCGACACATTCACCACTCGCTTTGATAAAAATCACATTGTGTAAACGTCGACATCTAAATATGACATTATCAACTATTGCAGTAGTAAAATTGCAATCCCCAATTTCTTTACATTCGAATGTTACATGTTGTAGATTTGATGATAAAAAAGACACCTTCGATATAACGTCACCTTTAAAATGACAACTTGTTAAATCCAAATCAGACAGGTCGATATACCCCTGCGCATCTTTATCCATCAGAAAATTGCAAGCGCATTCAATTTTTTTCATTTCTGTAGAATTTTACACTTATAGTATCATTACTGATTGAGACTTCACGAAACATATTTATTGCATGATTTTTTCGTTCCGTTGTTTTATATTTGAAAAAACATTGCTGATATAAATAAAGTTATCTATGTTTAAACCTGGCACCCCATTTAAATTACGTAGTAAATCAAGATCTACTATATTATTTCCTTGCACCACATCATGTTTCATCAAAGAGTTATTGCCGCCAGAATTTAGGATATGACTTATCATAAAACCTCTGCATAACAGAAATAAAATAACCTGGAAAAGTAGCCTGAATGTCCAGACACTACCGGCGAAAGGAAAAGAATCTCTGATAAGGCATTGAGATAATGGATATTCTTAGTGAAGAAGAAGTGAGTTACTATAAAAAATCGCTCATATCCCAGGAAGGAAGCATAAAAAAAGGTGCGCCAGGAGACGCACCAGTTGTTGCAAAATCAGCACTGTGGGGCGTAATTACCCCTTGCCTTTTACACTGCTGATAAAGGTGGAACGGGCAGATGTCGATCCCAGGCGTTCAGCTTCATCAAGCAGTTTTAACGCCTTATCAACATCACCTTTCGCGACAGCGTTTTTGATCGCGGTATTAAAATAACTTTCCGTGTCGTTGAGCATCGGCTCGCTTTTCTTCACCGGTGCCGGAGCGGGTGCAGCCACAGCTGGTGCCGCCGTGTTACCTACCGTAACCGGAGCTGGAGCGGAAGAACCAAATAAAGGTCCTACCAACACGCTGGAGCTGGAGTTCGTTTTCACTTTCAGTTTCAGTAAGCCATCGGTGGTATGACGAGCAACCGGATCGGGGATATCCGGGATCGAGTTACCGACGCCCTTGGCATAGGCTTTAGCCGGGTCGAGCAGTTGGGTCGTCTGCTGGAGATCTTTTTCCGTGGTAAAGACCAGAACATAAAGTTTTTGCTGCCCCAACGCCGGTGTCAGGCGCATAACGCCTTCCAGCCGATCTGCACTCATCACGCCTGGTTCCTGGTAGGTGAAATAACTGCTGGGGAAGAAGGCTGATGGGGTCATGTTCTGATCAAGAATCAGCACGTTCGGCGCAAAAACGCTGGTTTGTTTGTTCACTTCGCTGGTCAGCGTCAGGGTCAGTTCGCCAATGTTTGCCGGGACGCTGTACGCAGCAACCGGACCACTGATGCCGGGAACGTTCAGTTGTTGGCCGCCGGTCGCCAGTTGGGTGGTCTGGGTTTTAGATTGATCGACCGGTGTCCAGGTGAGTTGTTGCAGCGCAGCAGATGGAATGGCTGGCGCGTCGCTGGTGTTTTGCGGTACGTAGTTAACATCGGCAAGGCTAATTCCAGGCGCGCTTGCCAGTAACCCTGCTGATAAACAGAGGGCGATGAGACTTTTATTCATTTTCATTGTTTTCACCTCAAAATCTGGAGCTCAGCGGTAGCCAGGCAATAGCGCGCTAAACCCGATAATCAGAGGGGCTTTCGCCCCTTTCAGATAATGACAACCTGTTTTTATGCCGGATGCGGCGTAAACGCCTTATCCGGCCTACATTTGACAGCCGTTGTAGGCCTGATAAGACGCGCAAGCGTCGCATCAGGCGTTGGTTGCCGAATGCGGCGTAAACGCCTTATCCGGCCCAGGTTTTGCTATTACCACCAGATTTCCATCTGGGCACCGAAGGTCCACTCGTCGCTGTCGCCACGACCGAAGCTGCCGCCGTTGAAATCAGCAGGAACGGCTTTGCCGTAGTTCGGGTTAACCTTGCTATCGCCGTTGTAGTCATAACCCCATTTCTCATCCCACTTGGCGTAGGTTGCGAAGACACGAATAGCCGGGCGTGACCAGATGCTGTCGCCAGCCTGCCATTGTTGTGCGAGGGTAATTTTGTACTGATTGTTCTTGTCGCCGGTGCGCTGGGATTCGACGTTGTCGTAGCCGATTTCCATCACGGTGCTCATGATTGGCGTCCACTTGTACATCGGGCGAATACCAACGGTCCACCACTTGGTGCCGTTGTCGTTATCCCAGTTGATATCCTGGTACATACCCACGTACATCATGTCCCAGTTGTCGCCCATGGAGATCGCACCGTGGTCGAGGATACGCAGCATGTGACCGTTGTTGTTGATATTGTAGGCAAATTTTTCGTTATCAAACGCGACGCCAGAACCCTGCGACAGACCTTTACCCTGCGAGGTCATCGAGTCAGTAGCGTACTGAACAACAAACTTGTTAAAGCCCTTCAGGACACTCTGAGTATGTTCAGCAGTGAATAACCAGCCGTCTTTCGATGCGCCATCAACCAGACGATAGTTATCACGCAGGTTGGCACGACCGTAGTCGACACCCAGTTCTAATGTGCCGCCCGGGTTGATTTCCATCTGCGCTAAACGCACATCGAAAACGTCGTTCGCGGTTTCGTTGGTATAGTCATAAATATTGTTGCTGGCAAAAGAGGAAGAACCACCAGCTTCAGAGGAGCGGGTTGCTGCCAGAGAGAGTTTACCGAAGCCAACATCGATGTTTTCCAGACCGGCACCAGGACCAGAAATATCCCAGTAGTAGAAGTCGATCATATGAACGTCATGACGTTGGTAGAAGCGCTTACCTGCCCAGATGGTGGAGCCTGGCAGCCATTCGATCAGGTTTTTACCCTGCACGTTTGCTTCACGGAAGGCCGGATCGGTAGCTTCCCAGTCATTCTGTTGTGCGACGGAATAGGCCACGTTAGTGTCGAAATAGAAGCTCTTATCGCCCTCTTTCCACACTTCCTGACCCAATTTTAATTCAGCATAAGTTTCACATTCGTTGCCAAGACGGTATTTACTTTGAGCACCGGTAGTCTGGAAACACTGTTGTTCACCGCCGCTACCTGTCCAACCAATACCGGAACGTGCATAGCCGTGGAAATCAACAGCCATTGCCTGAGCAGACATTACGCCCGCTGCGACGGCAACCGCCAGAGGAAGTTTGCGCAGAGTAATCATCATTCTATCTCCTGAGTCATTGCTTTTCTTTTTTCACATCACCTGTGACAGGCTTTGTGTGTTTTGTGGGGTGCTTAAACGCCCGGCTCCTTATGCAGTCGACGACATGCAGTGCCATCCTCACGGAACAGATGGCAACGCTCTGGCGGCAGGCCGATAGCGAAAGTGGCACCTTCTTCTACCAACACCACGTCGTTCTGGCGGTACACCAGGTTTTGACGAATGGAAGGGATCTGGATATGGATTTGGGTTTCGTTGCCGAGTTGCTCGACGACCTGAACTTCACCCTCAAGGATGACGTCAGCGATATCACTCGGCAGTAGATGTTCCGGGCGAATACCCAGCGACATATTGGCTCCAACCTGGACATCACGGCTTTCAACTGGCAGCCAGACTTGCTGACGATTTGGCATCGGCAGCTCCACCTGCACTTGATCGATTGCAGTGGCGGTCACTTTTACCGGCAGGAAGTTCATCTTTGGCGAACCGATAAATCCGGCGACAAAACGGTCTGCCGGATAGTGGTACAGCTCCAGCGGTTTCCCAACCTGCGCCACGCGACCGGCGTCCAGCACCACGATTTTGTCGGCCAGCGTCATCGCTTCGACCTGATCGTGGGTGACGTAAATCATTGTGCGGCCCAGGCGTTTATGCAGACGGGAGATTTCGATACGCATTTGCACACGCAGTGCAGCATCGAGGTTGGAGAGCGGTTCATCGAGCAAAAATACGCTTGGCTCGGCCACCAGCGTACGGCCAATCGCCACGCGCTGACGCTGACCACCGGAGAGCGCTTTCGGTTTGCGATCCAGCAAATGCGCCAGTTGCAGCACTTCCGCCACCTGGTTGACGCGTTGGTTAATCACCTCTTTTTTTGCGCCAGCCAGTTTCAGGCCAAATGACATGTTTTCTGCTACTGACAGGTGGGGATAGAGCGCGTAAGACTGAAACACCATACCAACGCCGCGTTCTGCTGGCGGAGTGTCATTCATCCGTTTCTCACCGATGAACAGGTCGCCGCTGGTGATCGTCTCAAGCCCGGCAATCATGCGCAGTAAAGTCGATTTACCGCAGCCAGACGGTCCGACAAACACCACGAATTCACCTTCATGGATATCGAGATTGATATCTTTCGATACCACGACCTCGCCCCAGGCTTTCGTTACATTTTGCAGCTGTACGCTCGCCATGCCCTTCTCCCTTTGTAACAACCTGTCATCGACAGCAACATTCATGATGGGCTGACTATGCGTCATCAGGAGATGGCTTAAATCCTCCACCCCCTGGCTTTTTTATGGGGGAGGAGGCGGGAGGATGAGAACACGGCTTCTGTGAACTAAACCGAGGTCATGTAAGGAATTTCGTGATGTTGCTTGCAAAAATCGTGGCGATTTTATGTGCGCATCTCCACATTACCGCCAATTCTGTAACAGAGATCACACAAAGCAACGGTGGGGCGTAGGGGCAAGGAGGATGGAAAGAGGTTGCCGTATAAAGAAACTAGAGTCCGTTTAGGTGTTTTCACGAGCACTTCACCAACAAGGACCATAGATTATGAAAATAAAAACAGGTGCACGCATCCTCGCATTATCCGCATTAACGACGATGATGTTTTCCGCCTCGGCTCTCGCCAAAATCGAAGAAGGTAAACTGGTAATCTGGATTAACGGCGATAAAGGCTATAACGGTCTCGCTGAAGTCGGTAAGAAATTCGAGAAAGATACCGGAATTAAAGTCACCGTTGAGCATCCGGATAAACTGGAAGAGAAATTCCCTCAGGTTGCGGCAACTGGCGATGGCCCTGACATTATCTTCTGGGCGCACGACCGCTTTGGTGGCTACGCTCAATCTGGCCTGTTGGCTGAAATCACCCCGGACAAAGCGTTCCAGGACAAGCTGTATCCGTTTACCTGGGATGCCGTACGTTACAACGGCAAGCTGATTGCTTACCCGATCGCTGTTGAAGCGTTATCGCTGATTTATAACAAAGATCTGCTGCCGAACCCGCCAAAAACCTGGGAAGAGATCCCGGCGCTGGATAAAGAACTGAAAGCGAAAGGTAAGAGCGCGCTGATGTTCAACCTGCAAGAACCGTACTTCACCTGGCCGCTGATTGCTGCTGACGGGGGTTATGCGTTCAAGTATGAAAACGGCAAGTACGACATTAAAGACGTGGGCGTGGATAACGCTGGCGCGAAAGCGGGTCTGACCTTCCTGGTTGACCTGATTAAAAACAAACACATGAATGCAGACACCGATTACTCCATCGCAGAAGCTGCCTTTAATAAAGGCGAAACAGCGATGACCATCAACGGCCCGTGGGCATGGTCCAACATCGACACCAGCAAAGTGAATTATGGTGTAACGGTACTGCCGACCTTCAAGGGTCAACCATCTAAACCGTTCGTTGGCGTGCTGAGCGCCGGTATTAACGCCGCCAGTCCGAACAAAGAGCTGGCGAAAGAGTTCCTCGAAAACTATCTGCTGACTGATGAAGGTCTGGAAGCGGTTAATAAAGACAAACCGCTGGGTGCCGTAGCGCTGAAGTCTTACGAGGAAGAGTTGGCGAAAGATCCACGTATTGCCGCCACCATGGAAAACGCCCAGAAAGGTGAAATCATGCCGAACATCCCGCAGATGTCCGCTTTCTGGTATGCCGTACGTACTGCGGTGATCAACGCCGCCAGCGGTCGTCAGACTGTCGATGAAGCCCTGAAAGACGCGCAGACTCGTATCACCAAGTAATGCTGTGAAATGCCGGATGCGGCGTGAACGCCTTGTCCGGCCTACAAAACTGAAACGCATGTAGGCCTGATAAGACGCATCAGTGTCGCATCAGGCAGTTGTTGTCGGATAAGGCGTGAAAGCCTTATCCGTCCTGGAATGAGGAAGAACCCCATGGATGTCATTAAAAAGAAACATTGGTGGCAAAGCGACGCGCTGAAATGGTCAGTGCTAGGTCTGCTCGGCCTGCTGGTGGGTTACCTTGTTGTTTTAATGTACGCACAAGGGGAATACCTGTTCGCCATTACCACGCTGATATTGAGTTCAGCGGGGCTGTATATTTTCGCCAATCGTAAAGCCTACGCCTGGCGCTATGTTTACCCGGGAATGGCTGGAATGGGATTATTCGTCCTCTTCCCTCTGGTCTGCACCATCGCCATTGCCTTCACCAACTACAGCAGCACTAACCAGCTGACTTTTGAACGTGCGCAGGAAGTGTTGTTAGATCGCTCCTGGCAAGCAGGCAAAACCTATAACTTTGGTCTTTACCCGGCGGGCGATGAGTGGCAACTGGCGCTCAGCGACGGCGAAACCGGCAAAAATTACCTCTCCGACGCTTTTAAATTTGGCGGCGAGCAAAAACTGCAACTGAAAGAAACGACCGCCCAGCCCGAAGGCGAACGCGCGAATCTGCGCGTGATTACCCAGAATCGTCAGGCGCTGAGTGACATTACCGCCATTCTGCCGGATGGCAACAAAGTGATGATGAGCTCCCTGCGCCAGTTTTCTGGCACGCAGCCGCTCTACACACTCGACGGTGACGGCACGTTGACGAATAATCAGAGCGGCGTGAAATATCGTCCGAATAACCAAATTGGCTTTTACCAGTCCATTACCGCCGACGGCAACTGGGGTGATGAAAAGCTAAGCCCCGGTTACACCGTGACCACCGGCTGGAAAAACTTTACCCGCGTCTTTACCGACGAAGGCATTCAGAAACCGTTCCTCGCCATTTTCGTCTGGACCGTGGTGTTCTCGCTGATCACTGTCTTTTTAACGGTGGCGGTCGGCATGGTTCTGGCGTGTCTGGTGCAGTGGGAAGCGTTGCGCGGCAAAGCGGTCTATCGCGTCCTGCTGATTCTGCCCTACGCGGTGCCATCGTTCATTTCAATCTTGATTTTCAAAGGGTTGTTTAACCAGAGCTTCGGTGAAATCAACATGATGTTGAGCGCGCTGTTTGGCGTGAAGCCCGCCTGGTTCAGCGATCCGACCACCGCCCGCACGATGCTAATTATCGTCAATACCTGGCTGGGTTATCCGTACATGATGATCCTCTGCATGGGCTTGCTGAAAGCGATTCCGGACGATTTGTATGAAGCCTCAGCAATGGATGGCGCAGGTCCGTTCCAGAACTTCTTTAAGATTACGCTGCCGCTGCTGATTAAACCGCTGACGCCGCTGATGATCGCCAGCTTCGCCTTTAACTTTAACAACTTCGTGCTGATTCAACTGTTAACCAACGGCGGCCCGGATCGTCTTGGCACGACCACGCCAGCCGGTTATACCGACCTGCTTGTTAACTACACCTACCGCATCGCTTTTGAAGGCGGCGGGGGTCAGGACTTCGGTCTGGCGGCAGCAATTGCCACGCTGATCTTCCTGCTGGTGGGTGCGCTGGCGATAGTGAACCTGAAAGCCACGCGAATGAAGTTTGATTAAGGGAGATAACAAAAATGGCAATGGTCCAACCGAAATCGCAAAAAGCTCGTTTATTTATTACTCACCTGCTACTGCTACTTTTTATCGCAGCGATTATGTTCCCGCTGCTGATGGTCGTCGCTATCTCGCTGCGTCAGGGAAACTTTGCGACCGGCAGCCTGATCCCGGAGCAAATCTCCTGGGATCACTGGAAACTGGCGTTAGGTTTTAGCGTTGAACAGGCTGATGGTCGCATTACGCCACCGCCATTCCCGGTACTGCTGTGGCTGTGGAACTCGGTAAAGGTCGCCGGGATTTCCGCGATTGGCATTGTGGCGCTCTCCACCACCTGCGCCTACGCTTTCGCCCGTATGCGCTTTCCAGGCAAAGCGACGCTGCTGAAAGGAATGCTGATTTTCCAGATGTTCCCGGCAGTACTTTCACTGGTCGCGTTGTATGCGTTGTTTGATCGTCTGGGTGAGTACATTCCATTCATTGGCCTGAATACTCACGGCGGCGTAATTTTCGCGTATCTGGGTGGGATTGCGCTGCATGTCTGGACCATCAAAGGCTATTTCGAAACCATCGACAGTTCGCTGGAAGAAGCTGCTGCGCTGGATGGTGCGACACCGTGGCAGGCCTTCCGCCTTGTCCTGTTGCCGCTGTCAGTACCGATTCTGGCGGTGGTATTCATCCTGTCGTTTATCGCTGCCATTACTGAAGTTCCGGTCGCGTCGCTGTTACTGCGTGACGTAAACAGCTACACCCTGGCCGTGGGGATGCAGCAATACCTCAACCCGCAAAACTACCTGTGGGGTGACTTTGCCGCCGCTGCCGTGATGTCTGCATTACCGATCACCATCGTCTTCTTGCTGGCTCAACGCTGGCTGGTCAACGGCCTGACGGCAGGTGGTGTGAAAGGTTAAAGATGTTGTTCTGCCAATGTTATGCCGCTGCACCCTCAACTTACGTTATCCCAACTTGTGACTGTTATTCGGCGCTCCACGGAGCGCCTTTTTTTCTTTCGTCTGCAATCTGAATCGTTCGCCGGTTAATATTTCCATCATAGAGCTTATTATTTTTACGTTATTTGTTTTCCCACTTACGATAATTCTCTTTCGTGCTCTGAGTCACGGCAATAGTATTGTTTTTATCAATTTTGGATAATTATCACAATTAAGATCACAGAAAAGACATTACGTAAACGCATTGTAAAAAATGATAATTGCCTTAACTGCCTGACAATTCCAACATCAATGCACTGATAAAAGATCAGAATGGTCTAAGGCAGGTCTGAATGAATACCCAGTATAATTCCAGTTATATATTTTCGATTACCTTAGTCGCTACATTAGGTGGTTTATTATTTGGCTACGACACCGCCGTTATTTCCGGTACTGTTGAGTCACTCAATACCGTCTTTGTTGCTCCACAAAACTTAAGTGAATCCGCTGCCAACTCCCTGTTAGGGTTTTGCGTGGCCAGCGCTCTGATTGGTTGCATCATCGGCGGTGCCCTCGGTGGTTATTGCAGTAACCGCTTCGGTCGTCGTGATTCACTTAAGATTGCTGCTGTCCTGTTTTTTATTTCTGGTGTAGGTTCTGCCTGGCCAGAACTTGGTTTTACCTCTATAAACCCGGACAACACAGTGCCTGTTTATCTGGCAGGTTATGTCCCGGAATTTGTTATTTATCGCATTATTGGCGGTATTGGCGTTGGTTTAGCCTCAATGCTCTCGCCAATGTATATTGCGGAACTGGCTCCAGCTCATATTCGCGGGAAACTGGTCTCTTTTAACCAGTTTGCGATTATTTTCGGGCAACTTTTAGTTTACTGCGTAAACTATTTTATTGCCCGTTCCGGTGATGCCAGCTGGCTGAATACTGACGGCTGGCGTTATATGTTTGCCTCGGAATGTATCCCTGCACTGCTGTTCTTAATGCTGCTGTATACCGTGCCAGAAAGTCCTCGCTGGCTGATGTCGCGCGGCAAGCAAGAACAGGCGGAAGGTATCCTGCGCAAAATTATGGGCAACACGCTTGCAACTCAGGCAGTACAGGAAATTAAACACTCCCTGGATCATGGCCGCAAAACCGGTGGTCGTCTGCTGATGTTTGGCGTGGGCGTGATTGTAATCGGCGTAATGCTCTCCATCTTCCAGCAATTTGTCGGCATCAATGTGGTGCTGTACTACGCGCCGGAAGTGTTCAAAACGCTGGGGGCCAGCACGGATATCGCGCTGTTGCAGACCATTATTGTCGGAGTTATCAACCTCACCTTCACCGTTCTGGCAATTATGACGGTGGATAAATTTGGTCGTAAGCCACTGCAAATTATCGGCGCACTCGGAATGGCAATCGGTATGTTTAGCCTCGGTACCGCGTTTTACACTCAGGCACCGGGTATTGTGGCGCTACTGTCGATGCTGTTCTATGTTGCCGCCTTTGCCATGTCCTGGGGTCCGGTATGCTGGGTACTGCTGTCGGAAATCTTCCCGAATGCTATTCGTGGTAAAGCGCTGGCAATCGCGGTGGCGGCCCAGTGGCTGGCGAACTACTTCGTCTCCTGGACCTTCCCGATGATGGACAAAAACTCCTGGCTGGTGGCCCATTTCCACAACGGTTTCTCCTACTGGATTTACGGTTGTATGGGCGTTCTGGCAGCACTGTTTATGTGGAAATTTGTCCCGGAAACCAAAGGTAAAACCCTTGAGGAGCTGGAAGCGCTCTGGGAACCGGAAACGAAGAAAACACAACAAACTGCTACGCTGTAATCTTCCTGTCCAGCACGCCGCGCCATTTCGGCGTGCTGACTTTTTACTCCCGCTTCAGCCGTTTCGAATTACACAGCCACAGGGTGATCACCAGTAACAGGATCGCAGCCGAGTAGATCAACACATCCAGTGGCGATTTATGATCGACGATGATCAAGCGCACAATGGCGGTGATCCCAATATAGACAAAGTAACGTAGCGGGAAGTGAAAACCGGACTGAAAGTACTTCACAATCAGCGCGATAAATTCGAAATAGAGAAAGTAAACCACCAGTCCTTCTACCAGCTCATATTTGCTGGTTTGTTCTGGCGCGAACAGCACATCAGCCAGATGCACCGTTTCTTTGCCGAGGAAGACAACCAAAATCAGGCCGAGGCACAGCAGGCCAAGATTGAGTACGGTCTGCAAAATGGTGGAGATAAACTCCACGCGCGGACGAGAGAGTGACGTCATAGCAGTACCTCCTTCACAGTGGCGAGCTTCCTGTATAACGCAAAAATGTGACGGAGATCTATATTTTTTGTGTATGTTTTGTTCAACCTGGATTTGGAGCGCGCCTCCACCAAAGCCGGATATACCTACCCGTAGGCCGGATAAGCCGCGCCTGGCGGCGCATCCGGCAAGACAAACCGCACCAAAGCCGGTAATTCAAAAATCACCCATTCAGGTGATTCCCAGCCACCAGCAATGCGCGAAAAATCGACAATGTTCCTCTGGAACAAATGAAACGTAACCTGATAAAGGTGGTAAAAATGAAGCCTTATTTTGCTGCTTTGATGTTATCAGTCTCTGTTCTTCCTGCTTATGCTGGTCCGCTCGGTACTGCTGATAAAGCCGACCTACCGCAAAGCAATGTCTCCAGCCCAATGATGGCCCAGTCGCTCAGGCAACCAGACCTGCAACCGATATCGACGGACAGGAAGACAGAATGTTTTCGCCTTTACACACCAGATCGCAAACCGGGAGTGAACTGCGTTCCTGATGGCTCGACAGGCCATTAAGAATGAAGGTGCCAGTGAGTGCGAAAACTGGCACCTTTCCCATGACTTAGCGGAAATTGACGCTACGGTCGCTGGTCATGTCATACAACTGGAACTTACGCCCAAGTTGCTGACCACCGTCACGCGTCAGCGGCGTCCAGCCAATCGCCGCACGGCTGCGTGTCGGGCCAGACGAGAAGAGATCCAACGGTACCGAGACATACACGCCTTTGGTGAAGTCCCCTTCGCCGTACTCCTCTTTCGAAACATTAGTGATCGTGGCATAGCCACCCACCACCACGCCGCTATCAAAGCGTTTGGCGATCTCCAGCGTGCCGCCTTTATCCCCTGCCAGATACTGCCCGACGCTGGCTTTAACTAACACATCCTGAGCGAAAGATGGCGTCCAGTAGGCGGTCAGATGTCCGGTTTTCACGCTGTAGTCGGTGAATTTCATCATATCTTTTGCACTACGCCAGTCGCGCTGTTTAACGTAGTTGGCATCCAGACCAAACGCCCAGTTGCTGTCCAGCGGGCGATACAACACTTCTGCCCCCGCACCGCCAAACATGGTTTCGAGATAACCACCGTAGACCTGACCGTAGAAGCCGTTGCCCAGATGCTGGAAGTAGTTGGCTTGCAGGTTATTCACATAGACATCGTTCTGCACATACTCGCGCACATGGGTACGCACGCGCGGTAAGTGCGAGTCCTGCGGAGGATTAGTGTAGTTAAACTTGTCGTAGTTGTTGGCAAGATTTGCAAACAGGCTGCCGGTGGTCAGCAGATGGTCCGTCAGCCACAAATCTGCCGTTCCCATCACGCCCAGCTGATACATGTAAAAGTTTTCCGGGCCACCGACCGACTGGTTCAGCACCGGATCGATATGGAAATCAAAGCGTGATTTGTCGATATACCAGCCCTGCTCGGTGGACTGCGGAACCACTGGCTCGACGCGTTTTTGCGCCAGCGTCGTTTCGTGGCCCAACGGCTCTCCGGCGAGATGATTTTTCAGGCTGGCGACATCGGTTTCCGTCGTCACCTGCGGCATGTTAAGGCGATTTTCCGTAATGCGGATCGTTTTGATCCCATCCGGCAGATCGTTCATCACGATCCGATTCGCACGGATGATCCCTTCGCGCGAATCACGATATTTCACCTGCTCGCCGGTAACATACAGCGTATCGCCTTTCGCCTGGATCTGTGGATCGGCAAGTCCAGCATTGTATTTCAACAGCGTTAACTGATTCGCCACCACCGAATGCTGCAAAATGGCATCCTGCGGCTGCGGTTGATATTGCGGGCGGGCGTTATCGTTGTAAGACGGGCGCAGATCGTTAAAGTTGGTGCGCAACGTAACGCCAAACATAAAGGTGTTGCCACGTTCATAGCTAAGGTTAACGTCGGCCCAATCGGTAACGCGATAAATCGCACCGACGTTAAACTTACTTTTTTGCTCCAGCTTCCCGGCAAAATCCTGCTGATAATTATTGCCTTCATACTCCAGTTTCAGGCGCAGCGGTTGCCAGGGCGTCTGGTATTCCACGCCGCCAAACAGTGAGGCAGGACCGTGGAACATCTGGCTACCGTCGATAGATCCCGCCTGTTTGTAGCTGTTATCGCGATAGCAATATTTATCACTGGCTGAACAGAGCGGATTTTTCACATTACCGCTGGTGCCCAAATATCCCCAGCCCAGGCCGAGCGTAAAATCGAACGGCCCCCAGGCTTTGCTGGCAACAAGATATTCCGCATCAAACAGCCCCGTACCGCCGATATCCCGCGCACCAACCGCCACTTGCGGCAGCCAGTAACTCTCTTCCCACAAACGCAGTTTGAGATCGAAGGCTTTATCTTTATACGTTTGATCGCCAGAGAACGCTTCGACGCTGCTGTACTGCCGGGTGCGCACGTCGGTGTAGCGCAGCGTTGTTTCCAGCCACGGGAAGAGTTGCACTGAAGCTGAGTAATAACGGTACTGATCGTTATCGCGATAGTTCAGGCTCAACTCCCCTTCCCGCGCCATGCGTGCGGTGGGCGTTTGTAATAATCCTACGCCACCGAAATCCGACTGCGACGGGCCAATGGGCGCAGGATATGTTTCGCCGTAGCAAGCCATGCTAATGCCCAGCGCCAGTAAGCTAAGCAGATGTCTTTTTTTCATTATTGGGGTATCCGCTGCGTCAGAGTCTGAAGAATGTCGGCGTTAAGGGCATCAGGCGTCTCACTCCAGACGGAGTCCGCGAGGCCAACATAAATAATGCTGCCGGGCATCGGCTCTACGTGACGCTTGTTCCAGTAAGCCACCGGCGCTTTTTGCGTGCGTCCGTCCGGGTAAACCACCCACGCGTAGCTGCGATCCGCACCGCTAAGCAGGTTCTGCCCGGAGAGATAGCTCGCCACGTCGCGACCTGGAGTGAATGGCTGCTTGCCAGGACGGCTGATAAGCCCGAACAGCGTGACCGTGGACGGTGGTGGCCCGACCCACAGCGTGTAGTTGCCCTGCAACGGTGGGTTACCGCGTTCGGCAACGCGGACGATATCAGGATCAAGATTGATTTTTTGCCTGCCCGTCACTTTCAACGCCTGAATTTGCTGGCGTAAGGCGTTAATCGCGGCGGCATCGTCGGCGCTGGAATCTGCAGCCAGTTCTGCCAGCCGTGTCAGCAACGCCTGCTGCTGCCGCAATGCTGCCGCCGTTGCCAGCTCTTCGCTAATCACCGCACCGGGCCACCAGCTGTTTGCCAGCCGCGGTTGGCCTACCAGATCGATTAAATGCTCTGCGCCCGTTAGCGTTTTGGCCTCACTGCTGCCATTGCTGAACACCTTGACGGTTCCTGCCGCGAAGACCGATGACGCTCCCACACTCAAAAGCAACGCGACAAAAGTTTGTTTAATCATTGTTTTGCCGCCTTGATGAGAGTGGTTTTCACCGGGAAATAATCCGCGCCGAGATACTGTTCCGACTGGCGAATTTGCCCTACGCTGTCGATCCAATAGCGGTTATGCCAGCGCGCCTGGTCGGTGGAGACTTCTTCGTCCAGCACGCGAACCGGGGTTTCATCGCTGCCGACTTTGACGGTATCGGTACCATTCCATTTGAAGACTGATCGTGCGGTGGCGTAGCGTACCTGCTTATACTCGGTCCAGCCCATCGTGCGCGTCCAGGTTGCACCATCAATGATTTGTGCGGGTTTAATCAGCGGGTCGGCGGCAAGGTTATTCACTTCAATCAGGTTGTCGCCGCCAAGCAAAGTCTTCACCAGACGACCATGTTGTGTGACGAGAGTGGCTTGATCCTGAGTGACCCATTTTTGTTGTCCGTCTTCAGCGAAGGCCAGCACCACAAACAATTGCGGCCCGCCATTAAGCTGCATGTACTGGCTGGCGTAGGGCATATTTTGAATATCATCGTCCGTCAGCTGTACGCCTGGCGTGCCGAACAGACTGTCCCACAGTGAATTGCCCAGCTCTTTAGTCGTGGCTGAACAGGCCTGTAATAACAGGCAGATAAGAATGAGTGCAGGTCGCTTCACGACTCTTCTCCAGAGGGGCAGAATAACCACACCGGAGTGTGGTTATGGTTAATCCCCTTCATATTTCAAGCCACAGATGCGATGACTCGAATTATTTTGGGGATACATACTTTATTACTGGGTACTGGTGGTTGTGGTTGTGGTGGTCCCGGTATTAGAACCATCACCGCCACCGGTTGCCGCGAGCGCGACACCCACCGCCGAGCTTACGGTGCTGACGCTGGTCGCGGAGGAACTCCCCGCCGAAACCGACGTTGCTGCCGACCCTGCCGCTTCGCCCACCTGTACAGGTGCAGCCCACGCAGAAGTCGCCGCAAGCGCAGATATGGCAAAAATGCCATACAGAACTTTTTTCATAACAATTTCCCTTCATTGAATGAATGGAGATTTACCCAAAAACATTTCGGGCGGGATCGAGTATACACAACTAAAGCATGCGAATTACGGCGCGAGGAATTAGCGATGGTGTTTTAGGATAATTGGAATGAATATCAAATATAAGTTTCAACTTATATTTAAATAACAATAAAAATCATAAACTTAAAATAAAAACAAAAGTAATTAATCTGCGTATTTTCCGAAATAAACAACGATTAAAAATCTATTTTAGGATTAACCTCACGGTATGATTTCCGTTAAATCACAGACAAGGGGATTTATCTGATAAAAAAATGCCGACATAACGTCGGCATTGTTATTAAGGTTATTTAATCAATCGTGCTATGTATTAATTGCCGAATACGATGTACATATCGGCATCGACCTGTAGGCCTGATAAGACGCGACCGCGTCGCATCAGGCATCGGTTGCCGGATGCGGCGTGAACGCCTTATCCGGCCTACATAGCGGCATCAGGCATGAACGATGATTAACCGCGCCACGCTTTATAGCGGTTAATCAGACCATTGGTCGAGCTATCGTGGCTGCTGATTTCTTTATCATCTTTCAGCTCTGGCAGAATACGGTTTGCCAGTTGTTTACCCAGCTCCACGCCCCACTGGTCGAAGGTGAAGATGTTCAGGATCACGCCCTGAGTAAAGATTTTGTGCTCATACAGCGCAATCAACGCCCCCAGGCTGAACGGAGTGATTTCGCGCAGCAGGATGGAGTTGGTCGGGCGGTTACCTTCGAACACTTTGAACGGCACCACGTAGTCAAGCGTTGCCGGATCTTTACCCTGATCGCGATATTCCTGCTCAACCACTTCACGGGATTTACCAAACGCCAGCGCTTCGGTCTGGGCGAAGAAGTTAGACAGCAGTTTCTGGTGGTGATCAGAGAGCGGGTTATGGGTGATAGCCGGGGCGATGAAATCGCACGGTACCATTTTGGTTCCCTGGTGGATCAGCTGGTAGAACGCGTGCTGACCGTTAGTGCCTGGTTCACCCCAGATAATCGGGCCAGTCTGGTAATCCACAACGTTACCGTTACGGTCAACATACTTACCGTTGGACTCCATATTGCCCTGCTGGAAGTACGCCGCGAAACGGTGCATATACTGGTCATACGGCAGAATCGCTTCAGTTTCCGCACCAAAGAAATTGTTGTACCAGATGCCAATCAGCGCCAGCAGTACAGGCAGGTTTTTCTCGGCAGGCGTGGTGGAGAAATGCTTGTCCATCGCGTGTGCGCCAGAAAGCAGTTCAACGAAGTTATCAAAGCCGATGGAGAGAACAATCGACAGGCCAATCGCTGACCACAAAGAGTAACGGCCGCCAACCCAGTCCCAGAACTCGAACATGTTGGCAGTATCAATACCAAACTCGCCAACGGCTTTGGCATTGGTGGAGAGCGCAGCGAAGTGTTTCGCAACGTGTTTTTCATCACCTGCCGCTTTCAGGAACCAGTCACGCGCGCTATGGGCGTTGGTCATGGTTTCCTGAGTGGTGAAGGTTTTAGATGCTACCAGGAACAGCGTGGTTTCCGGGTTTACTTTTTTCAGCACTTCAGCGATGTGAGTCCCATCGACGTTAGAAACAAAGTGCATGTTCAGGTGGTTTTTGTACGGACGCAGTGCTTCGGTCACCATGTATGGGCCGAGGTCAGAACCGCCGATCCCGATGTTCACTACGTCAGTGATTGCTTTGCCGGTATAACCTTTCCACTCACCGGAAATAATCGCTTCTGAGAAGGTTTTCATCTTCTCCAGCACCGCGTTGACTTCCGGCATTACGTCTTTGCCATCAACCAAAATCGGGGTATTGCTACGGTTACGCAGCGCTACGTGCAGCACGGCGCGGTTTTCAGTGCGGTTGATCTTCTCGCCAGAGAACATCGACTTAATCGCGCCCGCCAGATCGCACTCTTTCGCCAGATCCTGTAATTTCGCCAGCGTCTCTTCGGTGATGCGGTTTTTGGAGTAATCCACCAGCATCTGATCGTCGAATGTTGCGGAGAACTTAGAAAAACGATCGCCGTCTTTAGCAAAAAGATCGGCGATCGTAACGTCTTTCATTTCATCGAAGTGTTTCTGTAGTGCCTGCCAGGCAGCGGTCTGCGTTGGATTGATGTTTTTCATTAGCAATACTCTTCTGATTTTGAGAATTGTGACTTTGGAAGATTGTAGCGCCAGTCACAGAAAAATGTGATGGTTTTAGTGCCGTTAGCGTAATGTTGAGTGTAAACCCTTAGCGCAGTGAAGCATTTATTAGCTGAACTACTGACCGCCAGGAGTGGATGAAAAATCCGCATGACCCCGTCGTTGACAACCGCCCCGCTCACCCTTTATTTATAAATGTACTACCTGCGCTAGCGCAGGCCAGAAGAGGCGCGTTGCCCAAGTAACGGTGTTGGAGGAGCCAGTCCTGTGATAACACCTGAGGGGGTGCATCGCCGAGGTGATTGAACGGCTGGCCACGTTCATCATCGGCTACAGGGGCTGAATCCCCTGGGTTGTCACCAGAAGCGTTCGCAGTCGGGCGTTTCGCAAGTGGTGGAGCACTTCTGGGTGAAAATAGTAGCGAAGTATCGCTCTGCGCCCACCCGTCTTCCGCTCTTCCCTTGTGCCAAGGCTGAAAATGGATCCCCTGACACGAGGTAGTTATGTCTGAAATTGTTGTCTCCAAATTTGGCGGTACCAGCGTAGCTGATTTTGACGCCATGAACCGCAGCGCTGATATTGTGCTTTCTGATGCCAACGTGCGTTTAGTTGTCCTCTCGGCTTCTGCTGGTATCACTAATCTGCTGGTCGCTTTAGCTGAAGGACTGGAACCTGGCGAGCGATTCGAAAAACTCGACGCTATCCGCAACATCCAGTTTGCCATTCTGGAACGTCTGCGTTACCCGAACGTTATCCGTGAAGAGATTGAACGTCTGCTGGAGAACATTACTGTTCTGGCAGAAGCGGCGGCGCTGGCAACGTCTCCGGCGCTGACAGATGAGCTGGTCAGCCACGGCGAGCTGATGTCGACCCTGCTGTTTGTTGAGATCCTGCGCGAACGCGATGTTCAGGCACAGTGGTTTGATGTACGTAAAGTGATGCGTACCAACGACCGATTTGGTCGTGCAGAGCCAGATATAGCCGCGCTGGCGGAACTGGCCGCGCTGCAGCTGCTCCCACGTCTCAATGAAGGCTTAGTGATCACCCAGGGATTTATCGGTAGCGAAAATAAAGGTCGTACAACGACGCTTGGCCGTGGAGGCAGCGATTATACGGCAGCCTTGCTGGCGGAGGCTTTACACGCATCTCGTGTTGATATCTGGACCGACGTCCCGGGCATCTACACCACCGATCCACGCGTAGTTTCCGCAGCAAAACGCATTGATGAAATCGCGTTTGCCGAAGCGGCAGAGATGGCAACTTTTGGTGCAAAAGTACTGCATCCGGCAACGTTGCTACCCGCAGTACGCAGCGATATCCCGGTCTTTGTCGGCTCCAGCAAAGACCCACGCGCAGGTGGTACGCTGGTGTGCAATAAAACTGAAAATCCGCCGCTGTTCCGCGCTCTGGCGCTTCGTCGCAATCAGACTCTGCTCACTTTGCACAGCCTGAATATGCTGCATTCTCGCGGTTTCCTCGCGGAAGTTTTCGGCATCCTCGCGCGGCATAATATTTCGGTAGACTTAATCACCACGTCAGAAGTGAGCGTGGCATTAACCCTTGATACCACCGGTTCAACCTCCACTGGCGATACGTTGCTGACGCAATCTCTGCTGATGGAGCTTTCCGCACTGTGTCGGGTGGAGGTGGAAGAAGGTCTGGCGCTGGTCGCGTTGATTGGCAATGACCTGTCAAAAGCCTGCGGCGTTGGCAAAGAGGTATTCGGCGTACTGGAACCGTTCAACATTCGCATGATTTGTTATGGCGCATCCAGCCATAACCTGTGCTTCCTGGTGCCCGGCGAAGATGCCGAGCAGGTGGTGCAAAAACTGCATAGTAATTTGTTTGAGTAAATACTGTATGGCCTGGAAGCTATATTTCGGGCCGTATTGATTTTCTTGTCACTATGCTCATCAATAAACGAGCCTGTACTCTGTTAACCAGCGTCTTTATCGGAGAATAATTGCCTTTAATTTTTTTATCTGCATCTCTAATTAATTATCGAAAGAGATAAATAGTTAAGAGAAGGCAAAATGAATATTATCAGTTCTGCTCGCAAACGAATTCCCGTACACTGAACTCTCTGGCTCACTGAGGGCACCATCATGGCACTCCCCCGTATTACCCAAAAAGAGATGACTGAACGCGAGCAGCGTGAACTTAAAACACTGCTGGATCGGGCGCGGATTGCGCATGGTCGCGTATTGACCAACTCCGAAACCAACAGCATTAAGAAAGATTACATCGATAAATTAATGGTTGAGCGTGAGGCTGAAGCGAAAAAAGCCCGCCAGTTGAAGAAAAAGCAGGCTTATAAACCGGATCCTGAAGCGTCATTTAGCTGGTCAGCAAATACGTCGACGCGCGGCAGGCGCTAATCCACAATCAACGCCTGAGATTTTCACTCGTCAGTGTGAACACAATTTTCCCCTCACCCTAACCCTTTTCCCGAAGGGGCGAGGGGACTGTCCGGGCACTTTTGGGCCGTTTTCATCAGTCTGAGGCGTTAATCAGCGCCCCTTCTTTTTACGCCCCGGCGAGGTAAAACGCTTACCGTTGGACGCCGGGCGACCGCCTTTTTCCGCCGTTTTTTCCATCTTAACGACTGGACGTTTGATGCCCGCTGTTTTCGGTTTGGCCTTCGCTTTAGGTTTTACCTCGGAAGAGGAATTTTCAATGAGCTTAAAGAGGTCGATTAACTCATCGTCGGTTAAATCGCGCCATTCCCCCAGCGGAATGCCGCTTAAGCTAACGTTCATGATGCGCGTGCGTTCCAGCTTTTTCACTTCATAGCCGAAATGCTCGCACATGCGCCGGATCTGACGGTTCAGCCCCTGCACCAGGGTAATGCGGAAGACAAACGGCGCTTCTTTTTTAACTTTGCACTTTTTGGTCACTGTCCCGAGGATTGGCACCCCCGCACTCATGCCGCGAATAAACTCCTCGGTAATCGGTTTATCGACCGTCACCAGATACTCTTTCTCATGATCATTGCCAGCACGCAGGATCTTATTCACCAGATCGCCGTGATTGGTGAGGAAAATCAGCCCCTGGGAGTCTTTATCCAGGCGGCCAATCGGGAACACGCGTTTGCTGTGGTTAACGAAATCGACAATGTTATCGCGCTCGCCATCTTCGGTGGTGCTTACAATACCAACGGGCTTGTTCAGGGCGATAAGTACCAAATCTTCGGCTTCCCGAGGTTCAATCAACTGACCGTTTACTTTCACAACGTCGCCGGGTTTCACCTGATCGCCAATGGTGGCTCGCTTGCCATTAAGGAACACATTGCCTTGCTCGATATAGCGATCCGCTTCGCGGCGTGAGCAAATTCCGCTTTCGCTGATGTATTTATTTAAACGGACTGATGAGTCGGGCAGCATAAATTCTCCTGTAAAAAACGGAATATACCGTACCTTTGGGTTGATAAAAAATAGTCATGAGCGAACTATTTGTTATTTCCATTGGCTTGAATTCGTTACCTGCTCAAATCACTTTCCAGAAGCAATGTGCGACATCGTGAGCCATGTCAGTAAGTGGTTAAATTCGCAGTGGTAGCATGCCTCCCGTGATTTCTTACTAACCGGAGAAGTAATGGAACTGCTTTTATTGAGTAACTCGACGCTGCCGGGTAAAGCCTGGCTGGAACATGCACTGCCGCTAATTGCTGAACAGTTGCAGGGTCGCCGCTCAGCGGTGTTTATCCCTTTCGCTGGCGTAACGCAGACCTGGGATGATTACACAGCGAAAACGGCTGCGGTTCTCGCTCCGCTGGGTGTTTCTGTCACCGGTATTCATAGCGTTGTCGATCCCGTTGCCGCGATTGAAAATGCTGAGATCGTGATTGTCGGCGGCGGGAATACTTTCCAGTTGCTGAAACAGTGCCGCGAGCGCGGGCTGCTGGCACCAATTACTGACGTGGTTAAACGTGGCGCTCTGTATATTGGCTGGAGCGCAGGCGCTAACCTTGCTTGCCCAACTATTCGTACCACCAACGATATGCCGATTGTCGATCCGCAAGGTTTCGATGCGCTAAATCTGTTCCCGCTGCAAATCAACCCGCACTTCACCAACGCGCTGCCGGAAGGCCATAAAGGTGAAACCCGTGAGCAGCGTATTCGCGAACTGCTGGTCGTCGCGCCAGAACTGACGATTATTGGTCTACCGGAAGGTAACTGGATCACAGTGAGTAAAGGTCACGCTACGCTGGGTGGCCCGAACACCACTTATGTGTTTAAGGCTGGTGAAGAAGCGGTTCCGCTGGAAGCTGGTCACCGTTTTTAAGTGAATTGCCGGATGCATGATCCGGCATCTTGTTCATAGTGCCTGATGCGACGCTTGACGCGTCTTATCAGGCCTACAGGATTCACAATATTAATACTCGTCCCGTCCTTCATCTTCATCCGGCTGTTCCAGCACACTGTAAGCCACCGAACAAAACAGCGAGTTCAGGCGCTGCATATCTCCCAGTAAGCCTAAATGTAGCGAACTGGTTTCAATGCTCTGCACGTTTTGCTGATGCAGGCGATCGACGTGGGCGTGGGAATAGCGGCGATTAAGAATGCGAAAACGATGTTTGCTGCGACGCAAACGACGAGCGCTGGTGACATCGCCAGAGAAGAACACCGACATTGCCAGCTTTAAATTACTGAGCAATTGCTCATAGAGCGCATCCAGTTCCTTCAACCCATCAAGCGAAAATGCCCGCCGTGCTGCCAGTGATTTGTCAGCAATTTCGCTGCCCATGCGCTCGACGATATCGGAGGCCTGTTCAAGGTTGAGCGACATTTCGATGATCTCTGCCCAGCGGCGCGACTCTTCCTCCGCCAGCTCTTCTTTTGGCATCCGCGCCAGATACAGCTTAATGGCGGTGTAGAGAACGTTGATATCATCTGCCAGCTTACGCAGCTCTTTCTCCTGCCGTGGCTCACCGTGCATCACTTTATTCAACCCTTCCATCATCTGTTCCATGGCGTCGCCAATGCGCAGGGTTTCGCGCGCGGCGTTCGCCAGAGCAAGCGTGGGCGTATCCAGCGCGCTGACATCCAGATGTTTAGGCCGTAGCTGGGTATCCAGTTCCGGTTCATCGCGAATAATCGTTTTGCAAAACCGTGCCATCGGGTCAACAAATGGCAGCATGACCAGGCAACGTACAAGGTTGTAGAAGACGTGGAAATAGATCACCAGTTCCGCTTTTGGCAATGACAACTTCCCCATTGTCTCTGCCAGCAAATGGACAAACGGCAGGATAATCAGGCTACCCACCAGCTTAAACAGCAGACTACCCAGCGCGACACGGCGGGCTGCGGCATTGGCGGCACTGTTGTTGAGCATTGCCAGCAGACCGGAACCGAGGTTAGCACCAATCACCAGACAGAGCGCCACGGGGAAGGAGATAATGCCTGCGGCGGTCAGAGTCGCGGTCAGCAGTACAGCAGCAAGGCTGGAGTAGCTGATAATGGCGAACATCGCGCCAATCAGCGCATCCAGCAGAATATCGCCGGTCAGCGAGGCAAAGATCACCTGAACGCCGTTTGCCTGGGTGATCGGCGTTACGGCCTGCACAATCAACTCCAGCGCTAGCAAAATCAGCCCAAGACCAATACCGACGCGGCCCAGTTGCCCGGCGCGTGACTGTTTGCGTCCGAGGAAAAAAATCACGCCGATAAAAATAAGTAACGGTGACAGCCAGGATAAGTCGAAGGTGAGAATACGCGCCATTAGCGCCGTCCCGACATCTGCACCCAGCACAATGACCAGAGCCGGTGCGAGGGCTACCAGATCCTGAGCGACAAACGAGGTCACCAGCATGGTGGTGGCATTACTGCTCTGTACCAGTGCGGTAACGCCGATCCCCGCGCAAAAGGCGAGCGGCTTTTTTTCGACGCTCCGGCTAAGGACAGTACGCAAACGCGCGCCGAAGACGCGCATTACGCCGGTTCGAACAATATGAGTCCCCCAGACCAGCAGGGCGACGGCAGAAAGCAGGTGAAGCAGCGTTAACACGAGTTCAGGTTCTCCTTATCGTTATATGTTCCTGAAGCAATTGAATGACCAAAGGACCGGAAACACGCTGACTGGCATCTTTACTGTGCCTTTTGACATTCGTTTTTCCGGCTAAGATTATTCCAGCCTGTTTCCAGTATAAGTGTTTCATATTAATAAAGAGACAGGGCACTCATTGAGCGCCCTGTTTGTTGTAAGGAAAAGTGACAGATTTGTGAATCAGTCCGCGTCATACCCCAGATTCGGTGCCAGCCAGCGCTCAACTTCGGTAACGCTCATACCTTTACGGCGGGCATAATCTTCAACCTGATCGCGCTGAATTTGTGCTACAGCGTAGTACTTGCTGTCCGGGTGGCTGAAGTACCAACCCGAAACCGATGCACCGGGCCACATGGCGAAAGATTCTGTGAGTTTCATGCCAGTGTGTTTTTCCACTTCCAGCAGCTCCCAGATGGTGGCTTTTTCCGTATGTTCCGGGCAGGCCGGATAGCCCGGTGCCGGACGGATGCCCTGGTAGTTTTCGCGGATCAGCTCTTCGTTGCTGAGGTTCTCGTTCGGCGCATAGCCCCAGTAGACTTTACGCACACGCTCATGGAGATACTCCGCAAAGGCTTCGGCTAAACGGTCGGCAAGCGCTTTCACCATGATTTTGTTGTAATCATCGTGCTGCGCTTCAAAGGCATCAGCCAGTGCGTCCTCTTCCAGCCCGCCAGTCACGGCAAATGCGCCGATGTAATCTGCTTTACCAGAAAGCTTCGGCGCAACGAAGTCAGCGAGACAGTAGTTAGCGAAGCCTGTTTTTTCGGTCTGTTGACGCAGATGGTGGCTGACGTTGATCACATGGGTACGCGTTTCGTCACGGTAGATTTCAATGTCATCGCCCACACGGTTTGCCGGGAACAGGCCCACCACGCCACGCGGATTCAGCGTTTTCTCGGCGCTTAATTTATCCAGCATGTCGTTGGCGTCTTTAAACAGCCGCTGCGCCTCAACGCCCACCACTTCATCTTCCAGAATGCGCGGATACTTCCCGGCCAGCGACCAGGTCATAAAGAACGGTGTCCAGTCGATGTAATTACGCAGCGTTTCGATGCTGGCTTCGACTTCCTGCACGCCGAGACGGTGCGCCACCGGCGGCGTGTAAGCCTGCCAGTCAAAAGCGAAGTCGTTATCGCGCGCCGCTTCCAGCGTGACCGGTGGTGTGCGCGGTTTCTTGCGCCCGTGCTGAATACGTACGGTTTCGTACTCCTTGCGGGTACGAGCGACAAAATCATCACGCTGGGTATCGGAAAGCAGCGCCGCCACCACACCAACGGTACGCGAGGCATTCTGCACATACACCGTCGGGCCGCTGTAGTTCTGCTCGATTTTCACCGCCGTGTGCGCTTTTGAGGTCGTCGCGCCGCCAATCAATAGCGGAATAGTGAAGCCCTGACGCTCCATCTCTTTCGCCACGTTAACCATCTCGTCCAGCGACGGCGTGATAAGCCCCGAAAGGCCAATCAGATCAGCATTCACTTCTTTAGCGGTACGGAGAATTTTTTCCGCAGGCACCATAACGCCGAGATCGACAATTTCGTAGTTGTTACATTGCAGCACCACACCAACGATATTTTTACCGATGTCGTGGACGTCGCCCTTCACGGTGGCGATCACCATCTTGCCGTTGGTTTTGCCCTGCTCTTTGCTGGCTTCAATAAACGGTTCGAGGTAGGCCACCGCCTGTTTCATGACGCGCGCCGATTTGACCACCTGTGGCAGGAACATTTTGCCTTCGCCAAACAGATCGCCGACCACGTTCATGCCGTCCATCAACGGGCCTTCAATCACTTCAATCGGGCGCGTAGCCTGCTGGCGGGCTTCTTCGGTATCCTGCTCGATAAACTCAGTAATGCCTTTGACCAGCGAGTATTCCAGACGTTTATTCACTTCCCACGAGCGCCACTCCGCCTGCTGGGCGTTAGCGGTGTCGTCGGTTTTGCTGCCGCGATATTTCTCGGCAAGCTCCAGTAAACGCTCAGTGCCATCATCGCGACGATTAAGAATCACATCTTCCACCGCGTCGCGCAGTTCAGCGGGCAGGTCGTCGTAAATCGCCAGCTGCCCGGCATTGACGATCCCCATATCCATGCCATTGCGAATAGCGTAGTAGAGGAACACTGCGTGAATGGCTTCGCGCACCGGATCGTTGCCACGGAATGAGAAAGAAACGTTAGATACGCCGCCGGAAATCAGCGCGTGCGGCAGTTCGCGTTTGATGTCTTCGCAGGCGCCGATAAAGTCCTGCGCATAGTTGTTGTGCTCTTCAATGCCGGTTGCGACCGCGAAGATGTTCGGGTCGAAGATGATATCTTCTGGCGGGAAGCCAACCTCTTCGGTGAGGATTTTGTACGCCCGACGGCAAATCTCGATTTTCCGTGCGCGGGTATCGGCCTGTCCCTGTTCGTCAAAGGCCATTACCACCACTGCCGCACCGTAACGACGCAAGAGCTTCGCGTGATGGATAAAGGCGTCGACGCCCTCTTTCATCGAGATAGAGTTAACAATGCCTTTGCCCTGGATACACTTCAGACCTTTTTCAATGACATCCCATTTTGAAGAGTCGATCATAATCGGCACGCGAGCGATATCCGGTTCACCGGCAATCAGATTGAGAAAACGCACCATCGCCGCTTCGGCGTCGAGCATCCCTTCATCCATGTTGATATCGATAATCTGCGCGCCGTTTTCCACCTGCTGGCGGGCCACATCCAGTGCCTCGCTGTATTTCTCTTCTTTGATCAGGCGCTTGAACTTAGCGGAACCGGTGACGTTGGTGCGTTCACCCACGTTCACAAACAGGCTATCTTCACCAATGTTCAGCGGCTCCAGGCCGGACAAACGGCAGGCTACGGGGATTTCCGGCAGTTTGCGCGGCGCTAATCCTTCTACTGCACGACTCATCGCTGCAATATGTTGTGGCGTGGTGCCACAGCAGCCGCCGACGATATTGAGAAAACCCGCTTGCGCCCATTCACGTATCTGTTTTGCCATCGTGTCGGCGTCGAGATCGTACTCACCAAAGGCGTTGGGTAGCCCGGCGTTCGGGTGCGCGGTGACGTAGCATTCCGCAATCCGTGACAGCTCCTGCACGTACTGGCGCAGTTCATCGGGCCCCAGCGCACAGTTCAGGCCAAAGGTCAGAGCTTCGGCGTGGCGCAATGAGTTGTAAAATGCTTCGGTGGTCTGCCCGGAGAGCGTGCGCCCGGAGGCGTCGGTGATGGTGCCGGAGATCATAATCGGCAGCTCAACGCCCAGCGCTTCAAACTCCGTTTTCACCGCAAAAACCGCCGCTTTGGCGTTAAGGGTGTCGAAAACGGTTTCAATCAGGATCAGATCCGCGCCACCTTCCACCAGCGCTTTGGTGGACTCTCGATAAGCCGCCACCAGCCCGTCAAAAGTGATATTACGAAATGCCGGATCATTTACGTCCGGAGAAATAGACGCCGTGCGGTTGGTCGGGCCGAGAACACCGGCAACGTAGCGCGGTTTCTCCGGCGTGCGCGCGGTCCACTCATCAGCACAAGCTCGCGCCAGTTTCGCCGCCGCAAAGTTGATTTCCGCCGACAGGGATTCCATCTGGTAATCCGCCATCGCAATGGTCGTGGAGTTGAAGGTGTTGGTTTCGATGATATCCGCGCCCGCTTCAAAGTAGGCGTTGTGGATAGCGGCGATCACTTCCGGTTTGCTGAGCACCAGCAGGTCGTTGTTGCCTTTGAGATCGCATGGCCAGTCGGCAAAGCGTTCACCACGAAAATCGGCTTCGTTCAGTCGATAGCTCTGGATCATGGTGCCCATACCGCCGTCCAGCACCAGAATACGTTCATTTAACTGCGCACGCAGTTGTTCCACTTTGCTGCTCACACTTGCTCCCGACACGCTCAACCCAGATTTAATAAAAATTCAACAAACCATACTGGCATAAACGCATCTGTGGTAAAAGCGACCACCACGCAACATGAGATTTGTTCAACATTAACTCATCGGATCAGTTCAGCAACTATTGCATTAGCTAACAATAAAAATGAAAATGATTTCCACGATACAGAAAAAGGAGGCTGTCATGGTCGCACCCATTCCCGCGAAACGCGGCAGAAAACCCGCCGTTGCCACCGCACCAGCGACTGGACAGGTTCAGTCTTTAACGCGTGGCCTGAAATTACTGGAGTGGATTGCCGAATCCAATGGCAGTGTGGCACTCACAGAGCTGGCGCAACAAGCCGGGTTACCCAATTCCACGACCCACCGCCTGCTAACCACGATGCAACAGCAGGGTTTCGTGCGTCAGGTCGGCGAACTGGGACATTGGGCAATCGGCGCACATGCCTTTATGGTCGGCAGCAGCTTTCTCCAGAGCCGTAATTTGTTAGCGATTGTTCACCCTATCCTGCGCAATTTAATGGAAGAGTCTGGCGAAACGGTCAATATGGCGGTGCTTGATCAAAGCGATCACGAAGCGATTATTATCGACCAGGTACAGTGTACGCATCTGATGCGAATGTCCGCGCCTATCGGCGGTAAATTGCCGATGCACGCTTCCGGTGCGGGTAAAGCCTTTTTAGCCCAACTGAGCGAAGAACAGGTGACGAAGCTGCTGCACCGCAAAGGGTTACATGCCTATACCCACGCAACGCTGGTGTCTCCTGTGCATTTAAAAGAAGATCTCGCCCAAACGCGCAAACGGGGTTATTCATTTGACGATGAGGAACATGCACTGGGGCTACGTTGCCTTGCAGCGTGTATTTTCGATGAGCACCGCGAACCGTTTGCCGCAATTTCAATTTCCGGACCGATTTCACGTATTACCGATGACCGCGTGACCGAGTTTGGCGCGATGGTGATTAAAGCGGCGAAGGAAGTGACGCTGGCGTACGGTGGAATGCGCTGACTTTTTCTGGCGGGCAGAGGCAATATTCTGCCCATCATACCTGAGTGGCAATAGAATAAGGGTGTCTGTTAATCGCATTGACGCCAAAATAACTTAATGTCATACACTTCACACACTTTTATTAACTCAGCATTATTTTTAAACATCAAACCACTTAATCATTAACAAAATCGCAAGATCTCATTCCACCGAAACTTTTACGGCTGCATTATGAGATTGAGCGATTTATGATATTTCTTTAGTTGTAATCATATTAAATTTTTTCACTGTTCTGATAGTTAAAATTCAAGACATCAATAAACAATGAGATATTTAAATGATTACTCGCATCCCTCGTAGTTCTTTCTCTGCAAATATTAATAATACAGCCCAGACAAATGAACACCAAACCCTGAGTGAATTGTTTTATAAAGAACTCGAGGATAAATTTTCTGGCAAGGAGCTGGCGACGCCTCTATTAAAAAGCTTCTCAGAGAACTGTAGACAAAATGGTCGTCATATCTTTAGCAACAAGGATTTTGTCATTAAATTTTCCACGTCCGTCTTACAAGCTGATAAGAAAGAAATTACGATAATTAATAAAAACGAAAACACGACACTTACTCAAACCATTGCCCCAATATTTGAAGAATACCTAATGGAAATTTTACCTCAACGCTCAGACACTCTTGATAAACAAGAATTAAACCTAAAATCAGATAGAAAAGAAAAAGAATTCCCAAGAATTAAACTTAATGGTCAATGTTATTTTCCGGGGCGACCCCAAAACCGTATAGTATGCCGACACATTGCTGCACAATATATTAATGATATTTATCAGAATGTTGATTACAAACCCCATCAAGATGATTACTCTTCAGCTGAAAAATTTCTCACGCACTTCAACAAAAAATGCAAAAACCAGACTTTGGCGTTGGTTTCCAGCCGTCCTGAGGGGCGTTGCGTTGCTGCCTGCGGTGATTTCGGGCTAGTTATGAAAGCATATTTTGACAAGATGGAATCAAATGGCATCAGTGTTATGGCAGCCATATTACTGGTGGATAACCATGCTTTGACGGTCCGGCTAAGAATAAAGAACACAACTGAAGGATGTACCCATTACGTGGTTTCGGTTTATGATCCTAATGTAACTAACGATAAAATAAGAATTATGAGCGAAAGCAAAGAGGATATTAAACACTATTCTCTGATGGATTTTATGAATGTAGATTATAGCCTCCTGAAATGGTCAAATGATCATGTTATTAACCAATCTGTTGCAATAATTCCAGCACTTCCGAAAGAACAGCTATTGATGTTAAAAGGATCTGTGGATGAAATAACCCCTCCATTATCACCAGCAACGATGAATTTGCTAATGGCAATTGGTCAGAATCACCAACTTACACAACTGATGATTCAGCTCCAGAAAATGCCAGAACTACATAGAACAGAAATGTTGACTGCCTATAATAGTGGACATATGAACGTTATTAATACTATTTTTAACGCATTACCCACTCTGTTTAATACGTTTAAATTCGATAAAAAAAATATGAAGCCCCTCCTCCTGGCAAATAATTCTAATGAATATCCCGGTTTGTTTTCAGCGATACAGCATAAACAACAAAATGTTGTAGAGACGGTTTATCTTGCTTTATCTAACCATGCACGCCTGTTTGGATTTACCGCTGAAGATATTATGGATTTTTGGCAACACAAAGCCCCACAAAAATACTCTGCCTTTGAGTTGGCTTTTGAATTGGGTCACCGGGTTATTGCTGAATTAATCCTTAATACATTAAATAAGATGGCTGAAAGCTTTGGCTTTACGGATAACCCTCGATACATTGCGGAGAAAAATTATATGGAAGCTTTACTCAAAAAAGCATCTCCCCATACCGTACGCTAAATCTTTGCCTGCGCCGATACGCATAAACATCTTCCACATGCCCTTCACGTATGCGGTTTTGTAGTGCGCGCCAGTAATCAGCGCGGAACAGGTCGGCGTGCATCTCTTCAAACAGCGGACCAATACGCGGGTCGGCGCATAGCCAGTGGCGAAACTCTTCCGGGAAAACATCGCCCGGCGAGACGCTGTACCACGGTTCGCTGGCAAGTTCGTCTTCCGGATAGCGCGGCGGCGGGATGTCGCGGAAATTCACTTCCGTCATGTAGCAAATTTCATCGTAATCATAAAAAACCACACGCCCGTGACGGGTGACACCGAAGTTTTTAAACAGCATGTCGCCAGGAAAAATGTTAGCAGCGGCAAGCTGGCGAATAGCGTTACCGTATTCTTCAATGGCGTCGCGCAACTGCTGACCTTCCACTTGTTCCAGCCAGATATTGAGCGGCACCATCCGCCGCTCGATATAGAGATGGCGAATTACAATCTGCTCACCAAGATCGGTGATTTTTTCCGCTGCTTCCTGGAGCAGTAATTCCATTAATGCCGGGGAAATATGCCGCTTCTCCAGCACAAAGTTTTCAAACTCCTGGGTGTCCGCCATTCGGCCCACACGGTCGTGCTCTTTCACCAGTTGATAGCAGGCACGAACGTGAGCGGCAGACATCTCTTTCTGCGGCGCGAACTTGTCTTTGATGACTTTGAATACCCGATCAAAGCCCGGCAGCGTAAATACCAACATCACCATTCCACGAATACCCGGCGCTTCAATGAACTGCTCATTACAGCCCTGTAGATAAACGAGATATTCGCGGTAGCTTTCGGTTTTGGCGTGCTTCTGGCAGCCGATAGCCATATACAATTCAGCGGTGGTTTTACCCGGCAGAATTTCCCGTAGCCACTCGACCAACGCTGCGGGCAGCGGCGCGTAAACCATAAAATAAGAACGCGCGAAGCCAAAGACGATGCTCGCTTCGGCGGTGGTCGTCAGGCAGGTATCAATAAATAACTCGCCATCGTCCGTCTGGTGGATCGGCAGCAAAAAGGGCAATGTGCCGGAAGACGTGATCAGTTTGCCCACCAGCCAGGCGGCTTTATTGCGGTAAAACAGTTCGTTCGCCACCTGTAAATGACTTTCCGCGAGGTTGTCTGTCCCCAGCGTTTCCGTCAGATGGCGAATGATGTAATGAATGTCACGGCTTTTATTCTGCCAACGCAGACGCAGCGGCAGGTCGCTGATAACGCGCATCAGCAGAGATTCCCAGCCGTGATCGGGGTGAAAGTCTTTCGCCAGCGGGCGCGGAATAGTACGAAAACGGCGCTCTGGCTGGGAGCTAAAGATAAAAAGCCGCTCGGGAGTAAGCGAGCGGTGGTCAAATAACCGACAGTACACGGAGTTAAAAAAGCTCTCCGCAATCTCGAAGCGCGGGTAATCCGGCAACAGCCGCGTGTAATGCTCTTTAACGCGCAGTAAAAATGCCGCGTCCGTACTTTGGCCGTTAGTAATGCAGCGCAGTTGCTCCACGACCAGACCAACGTGATGATCGTAAAGATGGATACGGTTTTTCATCGCCTGCTGGACAGCATGCCAGTCGGCCTGTTCGAAACGCTGCTGCGCCCCGGAAGTCACTTCGAGGAATCGACCATACTGAGCGTCGAAGCCTTGCAAAATGGTTTGAGCAATCAGTAATTCCAGGCCACGCGGCATTTAGCGCCCTCATCAGGAGCAGAGAATTGCCGGATGCGGCGTAAATGCCTTATCCGGCCTACGTTCGGCAACGGTTGTAGGCATGATAAGACGCGCAAGCGTCGCATCAGGCATCGTGCACCGATTGCCGGATGCGGCGTGAACGCCTTATCCGGCCTACGTTCGGCAACGGCTGTAGGCATGATAAGACGCGCAAGCGTCGCATCAGGCATCGTGCACCGATTGCCGGATGCGGCGTGAACGCCTTATCCGGCCTACAGTCAGCAACGGTTGTTGTTGCTTAGAACTGCGATTCTTCGGTGGAGCCGGTCAGCGCTGTAACCGACGACGTGCCGCCCTGAATAATAGTCGTCACTTTATCGAAGTAACCTGTACCCACTTCCTGCTGGTGAGATACGAAGGTATAGCCATCTTTCGCGGCGGCAAATTCCGGCTGCTGCACTTTCTCAACGTAGTGCTTCATACCCTCGCCCTGGGCATAGGCGTTTGCCAGGTCAAACATGTTGAACCACATGCTGTGGATACCTGCCAGGGTGATGAACTGGAACTTGTAGCCCATATCCGACAGCTGCTGCTGGAAGCTGGCAATAGTTTTGTCGTCGAGGTTTTTCTGCCAGTTGAACGACGGCGAGCAGTTATAAGCCAGCAGTTTGCCCGGATATTTCGCGTGGATAGCTTGTGCAAAGCGACGCGCCAGTTCCAGATCCGGCGTGGAGGTTTCACACCAGACCAGGTCAGCATATGGCGCATACGCCAAGCCACGGCTGATCGCTTGCTCAATGCCCGCATGAGTACGGAAGAAGCCTTCACTGGTACGCTCGCCGGTAATAAATTCGCTGTCATACGGGTCGCAATCGGAGGTGATCAGATCCGCCGCATCAGCATCGGTACGGGCAACCAGCAGGGTTGGAACGCCCGTCACGTCAGCTGCCAGACGCGCCGCGACCAGTTTCTGAATAGCTTCCTGAGTTGGCACTAAAACTTTGCCGCCCATGTGACCGCATTTCTTCACTGACGCCAGCTGATCTTCGAAGTGAACTGCCGCTGCACCGGCTTCAATCATCGCTTTCATCAGTTCAAAGGCATTCAGGACACCGCCAAAACCGGCTTCCGCATCGGCAACGATCGGCAGGAAGTAATCGACATAGCGCGGATCGCCCGGCTCAATGCCCGCGGACCATTGGATCTGATCGGCACGACGGAAGGTGTTGTTGATCCGCTCCACCACAGCTGGCACCGAGTTTGCCGGATAGAGCGACTGATCCGGATACATGCTGGCCGCCAGGTTAGCGTCCGCCGCTACCTGCCATCCCGACAGATAGACTGCTTCAATACCCGCTTTCGCCTGTTGCAGCGCCTGACCGCCAGTCAGTGCGCCGAGGCTGTTGATGTAGCCTTTTTTCGACTCACCGTGCAGCAGACGCCACATTTTCGCTGCGCCCAGTTGCGCCAGCGTGCATTCAGGATTGACTGAACCGCGTAATTTCACCACATCTTCCGCACTGTATGGGCGAGTAATGCCTTCCCAACGCGGTTGAGTCCACTCTTTCTGTAATTCTTCAATTTGTTGTGTACGGGTTTTCATGTGCAGATGCTCCATAGTTATGTGGTGGTTTACGCTAACAGGCGGTAGCCTGGCAGGGTCAGGAAATCAATTAACTCATCGGAAGTGGTGATCTGTTCCATCAAGCGTGCGGCATCGTCAAAACGCCCCTGGGAGAAACGTTCTTCGCCCAGTTCGCTGGCAATGACTTTCATCTCTTCGCCCAGCATCTGGCGGAACAAGGCTTTGGTCACCGGTTTGCCATTGCTCAACGTTTTTTGATGATGGATCCACTGCCAGATCGAGGTACGGGAAATTTCAGCCGTCGCCGCATCTTCCATCAGGCCATAAATCGGCACACAGCCGTTGCCAGAGATCCACGCTTCGATGTACTGCACAGCCACGCGAATGTTGGCGCGCATACCTTCTTCGGTGCGTTCACCATCACAAGGTGCCAGCAGCTGATCGGCAGTAATCGGCGCGTCTTGTTCGCGCATCACTTCAAGCTGATTTTTACGGGAGCCGAGAATGTCGTTGAATACCGCCATTGCCGTGTCCGCAAGGCCTGGGTGAGCGATCCATGTGCCATCGTGACCGTTATTGGCTTCCAGCGATTTATCCGCTTTTACTTTGTTGAGCACCTGGTTATTGTGCTCTTCATCTTTGCTCGGAATAAACGCCGCCATGCCGCCCATCGCAAAAGCACCGCGTTTATGGCAGGTTTTAATCAACAGGCGTGAGTAAGCATTCAGGAATGGTTTATCCATCGTCACTGCCTGTCTGTCTGGCAGGACGCGATCGGGATAGTTTTTCAACGTTTTGATATAGCTGAAGATGTAATCCCAACGACCGCAGTTCAGACCAACAATATGGTCACGCAGCGCGTGAAGGATTTCATCCATCTGGAACACGGCGGGCAGCGTTTCAATCAGCAACGTCGCCTTGATGGTGCCGCGCGGCAGATTAAAGCGATCTTCTGCATAGCTGAAGACTTCGCTCCACCAGGCCGCTTCCTGCCAGGACTGGGTTTTCGGCAGATAGAAATAGGGACCACTGCCCTTTGCCAACAGTGCCTGATAGTTGTGGAAGAAATAGAGCGCAAAATCAAACAGGCTGCCGGGGATTGCCTCACCACGCCAGGTGACATGTTTTTCCGGCAAGTGCAGACCGCGTACCCGACAAATCAAAACCGCTGGATTGGGCTTGAGCTGGTAAATTTTGCCTGCTTCATTAGTGTAACTGATGGTGCCGTTAACCGCATCACGCAGGTTAATTTGCCCGTCGATCACTTTGTTCCAGTCTGGTGCCAGTGAATCTTCGAAATCGGCCATAAAGACTTTCACATTGGCGTTGAGCGCGTTGATCACCATCTTGCGCTCTACCGGGCCAGTTATCTCTACGCGGCGGTCTTCTAAGTCCGCAGGAATCCCGCGAATTTTCCAATCAGCATCGCGAATGGAAGCTATTTCCGAAATAAAATCAGGCAACGTTCCGTTATCAATATCTTGCTGCTGCTGAATGCGCGCTGCCAGAAGTTTATTGCGTTGTGGCGTAAAATGCGTCACCAGCTCAGTCAGAAATTCTACCGCTTCGGCAGTAAGAATTTGCCTCTCCTGCTCGCCATACGGCCTTGTGAAAGCCAGTTCATCGGTTGTTGTTGCCTGTTCAGTCATCGTGCAGCTCCTCGTCATGGATCCGAAAACTTCCCCACTGTGAACGAAGGATCGTTGTGCGCTTTTCGTTCAGCACAACTAAGACTACTCATTTAAAATGCAAAATCAAAAACAATTTCCATTTTAATTAAAAATACTTGATAACTTGTTGATAACAATATGAATAAAATTTATTCACCTGCTGAGGTACGTTTCGGAAATAAAAAAGGCACCCGAAGGTGCCTGAGGTAAGGTGCTGAATCGCTTAACGATCGACTATCACAGAAGATTAATCCAGCGTTGGATTCATGTGCCGTAGATCGTATGGCGTGATCTGGTAGACGTAATAGTTGAGCCAGTTGGTAAACAGTAAATTACCGTGACTACGCCAGCTCGCTCGCGGTGTATTTTGCGGATCATTGTGCGGGAAATAGTTATACGGTACATCCGGGTCTAGTCCGGCTTCCACATCGCGGAAAAATTCCTGCGCCAGCGTTTGCGCATCATATTCGGGATGGCCCGTCACAAAGGCAATGCGCTTATCTTTACTGGCAAACAGATATGCATCCCCTTCTTCCGTCTCTGCCAGAATTTCCAGATCGGTGTAATCACGAATCAACGCTGCCGGAAAGTCAGCATAGCGCGAATGCGGTGCCAGGAATGAATCATCAAAGCCACGCGTCAGAAGCGCATGAGGATGGAGAATATGATGCTCGTAAACGCCAGAGAGTTTGTCGGTGCGAGTTTGCTTAGGAATGCCGTAGAGGATATTGAGCGCGGCCTGTACCGCCCAGCAGACAAACAGCGTCGAGGTGACGTGATCTTTCGACCACTCCAGCACCTGTTTGATCTGCGTCCAGTAAGTGACATCATTAAACTCCACCAGGCCCAGCGGCGCACCAGTTACAATCAAACCGTCAAAGTTCTGATCCTGAATATCTTCAAAGTTACAGTAGAAGTTGTTCAGATGCTCTGCGGGCGTGTTGCGCGATTCACGGGAATCGATGCGCAACAGCTGAATATCGACCTGCAAAGGTGAGTTTGAAAGCAGGCGCAGAAACTGATTTTCAGTTTCAATCTTCTTCGGCATCAGGTTAAGGATCAGAACCTTAAGTGGACGAATTTCCTGACCAGACGCACGAGAAGTTGTCATCACAAAGACGTTTTCTTCACGCAAGAAATTGACGGCGGGTAGCTCGTCCGGCACACGAATCGGCATAACCTGATTACCTCACTACATACGCTTATACGTTTAGACATCCAGATAGCTGAAGATAACCAGAAAATTTGCCAATGTCGAGCCTGCATGTTGAAGGTGAGAAAGTTTCAAGGAAAAGACTACGTTATAATATAAGAATGACTAAAAGGAGAGAAAATGGTTATTAGTATTCGCCGCTCACGGCATGAGGAAGGGGAGGAACTCGTTGCGATTTGGTGTCGTTCTGTCGATGCCACTCACGATTTTCTATCAGCAGAGTATCGGACCGAGCTGGAGGACCTAGTTCGTTCCTTCCTGCCGGAAGCGCCGTTGTGGGTCGCGGTTAATGAGCGGGATCAGCCGGTTGGATTTATGTTGCTAAGTGGGCAGCATATGGATGCGCTGTTTATCGATCCTGATGTGCACGGCTGCGGCGTAGGTCGGGTGCTGGTGGAGCATGCGCTCTCGATGGCACCGGAACTGACAACCAACGTTAATGAGCAAAATGAGCAGGCGGTTGGGTTCTATAAGAAGGTGGGTTTTAAGGTTACGGGACGCTCTGAGGTGGACGATTTGGGGAAACCGTATCCGTTGCTGAATCTGGCGTATGTGGGGGAATAAGCCGCCCCCTATCGTGCTATCGTGCCTGCGTAAGCTGGATAAGACGCGCCAGCGTCGCATCCGGCATTTTTTTCTGCGCCAATGCAAAAAGGCCATCCTGACGGATGGCCTTTCGCTTTATTTGATGCCTGGCAGTTTATGGCGGGCGTCCTGCCCGCCACCCTCCGGGCCGTTGCTTCGCAACGTTCAAATCCGCTCCCGGCGGATTTGTCCTACTCAGGAGAGCGTTCACCGACAAACAACAGATAAAACAAAAGGCCCAGTCTTTCGACTGAGCCTTTTGTTTTATTTGATGCCTGGCAGTTCCCTACTCTCGCATGGGGAGACCCCACACTACCATCGGCGCTACGGCGTTTCACTTCTGAGTTCGGCATGGGGTCAGGTGGGACCACCGCGCTAAGGCCGCCAGGCAAATTCTGTTTTATCAGACCGCTTCTGCGTTCTGATTTAATCTGTATCAGGCTGAAAATCTTCTCTCATCCGCCAAAACATCTTCGGCGTTGTAAGGTTAAGCCTCACGGTTCATTAGTACCGGTTAGCTCAACGCATCGCTGCGCTTACACACCCGGCCTATCAACGTCGTCGTCTTCAACGTTCCTTCAGGACTCTCAAGGAGTCAGGGAGAACTCATCTCGGGGCAAGTTTCGTGCTTAGATGCTTTCAGCACTTATCTCTTCCGCATTTAGCTACCGGGCAGTGCCATTGGCATGACAACCCGAACACCAGTGATGCGTCCACTCCGGTCCTCTCGTACTAGGAGCAGCCCCCCTCAGTTCTCCAGCGCCCACGGCAGATAGGGACCGAACTGTCTCACGACGTTCTAAACCCAGCTCGCGTACCACTTTAAATGGCGAACAGCCATACCCTTGGGACCTACTTCAGCCCCAGGATGTGATGAGCCGACATCGAGGTGCCAAACACCGCCGTCGATATGAACTCTTGGGCGGTATCAGCCTGTTATCCCCGGAGTACCTTTTATCCGTTGAGCGATGGCCCTTCCATTCAGAACCACCGGATCACTATGACCTGCTTTCGCACCTGCTCGCGCCGTCACGCTCGCAGTCAAGCTGGCTTATGCCATTGCACTAACCTCCTGATGTCCGACCAGGATTAGCCAACCTTCGTGCTCCTCCGTTACTCTTTAGGAGGAGACCGCCCCAGTCAAACTACCCACCAGACACTGTCCGCAACCCGGATTACGGGTCAACGTTAGAACATCAAACATTAAAGGGTGGTATTTCAAGGTCGGCTCCATGCAGACTGGCGTCCACACTTCAAAGCCTCCCACCTATCCTACACATCAAGGCTCAATGTTCAGTGTCAAGCTATAGTAAAGGTTCACGGGGTCTTTCCGTCTTGCCGCGGGTACACTGCATCTTCACAGCGAGTTCAATTTCACTGAGTCTCGGGTGGAGACAGCCTGGCCATCATTACGCCATTCGTGCAGGTCGGAACTTACCCGACAAGGAATTTCGCTACCTTAGGACCGTTATAGTTACGGCCGCCGTTTACCGGGGCTTCGATCAAGAGCTTCGCTTGCGCTAACCCCATCAATTAACCTTCCGGCACCGGGCAGGCGTCACACCGTATACGTCCACTTTCGTGTTTGCACAGTGCTGTGTTTTTAATAAACAGTTGCAGCCAGCTGGTATCTTCGACTGATTTCAGCTCCACGAGCAAGTCGCTTCACCTACATATCAGCGTGCCTTCTCCCGAAGTTACGGCACCATTTTGCCTAGTTCCTTCACCCGAGTTCTCTCAAGCGCCTTGGTATTCTCTACCTGACCACCTGTGTCGGTTTGGGGTACGATTTGATGTTACCTGATGCTTAGAGGCTTTTCCTGGAAGCAGGGCATTTGTTGCTTCAGCACCGTAGTGCCTCGTCATCACGCCTCAGCCTTGATTTTCCGGATTTGCCTGGAAAACCAGCCTACACGCTTAAACCGGGACAACCGTCGCCCGGCCAACATAGCCTTCTCCGTCCCCCCTTCGCAGTAACACCAAGTACAGGAATATTAACCTGTTTCCCATCGACTACGCCTTTCGGCCTCGCCTTAGGGGTCGACTCACCCTGCCCCGATTAACGTTGGACAGGAACCCTTGGTCTTCCGGCGAGCGGGCTTTTCACCCGCTTTATCGTTACTTATGTCAGCATTCGCACTTCTGATACCTCCAGCATACCTCACAGTACACCTTCACAGGCTTACAGAACGCTCCCCTACCCAACAACGCATAAGCGTCGCTGCCGCAGCTTCGGTGCATGGTTTAGCCCCGTTACATCTTCCGCGCAGGCCGACTCGACCAGTGAGCTATTACGCTTTCTTTAAATGATGGCTGCTTCTAAGCCAACATCCTGGCTGTCTGGGCCTTCCCACATCGTTTCCCACTTAACCATGACTTTGGGACCTTAGCTGGCGGTCTGGGTTGTTTCCCTCTTCACGACGGACGTTAGCACCCGCCGTGTGTCTCCCGTGATAACATTCTCCGGTATTCGCAGTTTGCATCGGGTTGGTAAGTCGGGATGACCCCCTTGCCGAAACAGTGCTCTACCCCCGGAGATGAATTCACGAGGCGCTACCTAAATAGCTTTCGGGGAGAACCAGCTATCTCCCGGTTTGATTGGCCTTTCACCCCCAGCCACAAGTCATCCGCTAATTTTTCAACATTAGTCGGTTCGGTCCTCCAGTTAGTGTTACCCAACCTTCAACCTGCCCATGGCTAGATCACCGGGTTTCGGGTCTATACCCTGCAACTTAACGCCCAGTTAAGACTCGGTTTCCCTTCGGCTCCCCTATTCGGTTAACCTTGCTACAGAATATAAGTCGCTGACCCATTATACAAAAGGTACGCAGTCACACGCCTAAGCATGCTCCCACTGCTTGTACGTACACGGTTTCAGGTTCTTTTTCACTCCCCTCGCCGGGGTTCTTTTCGCCTTTCCCTCACGGTACTGGTTCACTATCGGTCAGTCAGGAGTATTTAGCCTTGGAGGATGGTCCCCCCATATTCAGACAGGATACCACGTGTCCCGCCCTACTCATCGAGCTCACAATATGTGCATTTTTGTGTACGGGGCTGTCACCCTGTATCGCGCGCCTTTCCAGACGCTTCCACTAACACACACACTGATTCAGGCTCTGGGCTCCTCCCCGTTCGCTCGCCGCTACTGGGGGAATCTCGGTTGATTTCTTTTCCTCGGGGTACTTAGATGTTTCAGTTCCCCCGGTTCGCCTCATTAACCTATGGATTCAGTTAATGATAGTGTGTCGAAACACACTGGGTTTCCCCATTCGGAAATCGCCGGTTATAACGGTTCATATCACCTTACCGACGCTTATCGCAGATTAGCACGTCCTTCATCGCCTCTGACTGCCAGGGCATCCACCGTGTACGCTTAGTCGCTTAACCTCACAACCCGAAGATGTTTCTTTCGATTCATCATCGTGTTGCGAAAATTTGAGAGACTCACGAACAACTTTCGTTGTTCAGTGTTTCAATTTTCAGCTTGATCCAGATTTTTAAAGAGCAAATATCTCAAACATCACCCGAAGATGAGTTTTGAGATATTAAGGCAGGTGACTTTCACTCACAAACCAGCAAGTGGCGTCCCCTAGGGGATTCGAACCCCTGTTACCGCCGTGAAAGGGCGGTGTCCTGGGCCTCTAGACGAAGGGGACACGAAAATTGCTTATCACGCGTTGCGTGATATTTTCGTGTAGGGTGAGCTTTCATTAATAGAAAGCGAACGGCCTTATTCTCTTCAGCCTCACTCCCAACGCGTAAACGCCTTGCTATTCACTTTTCATCAGACAATCTGTGTGAGCACTTCAAAGAACGCTTCTTTAAGGTAAGGAGGTGATCCAACCGCAGGTTCCCCTACGGTTACCTTGTTACGACTTCACCCCAGTCATGAATCACAAAGTGGTAAGCGCCCTCCCGAAGGTTAAGCTACCTACTTCTTTTGCAACCCACTCCCATGGTGTGACGGGCGGTGTGTACAAGGCCCGGGAACGTATTCACCGTGGCATTCTGATCCACGATTACTAGCGATTCCGACTTCATGGAGTCGAGTTGCAGACTCCAATCCGGACTACGACGCACTTTATGAGGTCCGCTTGCTCTCGCGAGGTCGCTTCTCTTTGTATGCGCCATTGTAGCACGTGTGTAGCCCTGGTCGTAAGGGCCATGATGACTTGACGTCATCCCCACCTTCCTCCAGTTTATCACTGGCAGTCTCCTTTGAGTTCCCGGCCGGACCGCTGGCAACAAAGGATAAGGGTTGCGCTCGTTGCGGGACTTAACCCAACATTTCACAACACGAGCTGACGACAGCCATGCAGCACCTGTCTCACAGTTCCCGAAGGCACCAATCCATCTCTGGAAAGTTCTGTGGATGTCAAGACCAGGTAAGGTTCTTCGCGTTGCATCGAATTAAACCACATGCTCCACCGCTTGTGCGGGCCCCCGTCAATTCATTTGAGTTTTAACCTTGCGGCCGTACTCCCCAGGCGGTCGACTTAACGCGTTAGCTCCGGAAGCCACGCCTCAAGGGCACAACCTCCAAGTCGACATCGTTTACGGCGTGGACTACCAGGGTATCTAATCCTGTTTGCTCCCCACGCTTTCGCACCTGAGCGTCAGTCTTCGTCCAGGGGGCCGCCTTCGCCACCGGTATTCCTCCAGATCTCTACGCATTTCACCGCTACACCTGGAATTCTACCCCCCTCTACGAGACTCAAGCTTGCCAGTATCAGATGCAGTTCCCAGGTTGAGCCCGGGGATTTCACATCTGACTTAACAAACCGCCTGCGTGCGCTTTACGCCCAGTAATTCCGATTAACGCTTGCACCCTCCGTATTACCGCGGCTGCTGGCACGGAGTTAGCCGGTGCTTCTTCTGCGGGTAACGTCAATGAGCAAAGGTATTAACTTTACTCCCTTCCTCCCCGCTGAAAGTACTTTACAACCCGAAGGCCTTCTTCATACACGCGGCATGGCTGCATCAGGCTTGCGCCCATTGTGCAATATTCCCCACTGCTGCCTCCCGTAGGAGTCTGGACCGTGTCTCAGTTCCAGTGTGGCTGGTCATCCTCTCAGACCAGCTAGGGATCGTCGCCTAGGTGAGCCGTTACCCCACCTACTAGCTAATCCCATCTGGGCACATCCGATGGCAAGAGGCCCGAAGGTCCCCCTCTTTGGTCTTGCGACGTTATGCGGTATTAGCTACCGTTTCCAGTAGTTATCCCCCTCCATCAGGCAGTTTCCCAGACATTACTCACCCGTCCGCCACTCGTCAGCGAAGCAGCAAGCTGCTTCCTGTTACCGTTCGACTTGCATGTGTTAGGCCTGCCGCCAGCGTTCAATCTGAGCCATGATCAAACTCTTCAATTTAAAAGTTTGATGCTCAAAGAATTAAACTTCGTAATGAATTACGTGTTCACTCTTGAGACTTGGTATTCATTTTTCGTCTTGCGACGTTAAGAATCCGTATCTTCGAGTGCCCACACAGATTGTCTGATAAATTGTTAAAGAGCAGTTGCGACGCGGCTTTCAGCTCACTGTCGCGAGGTGGCGTATATTACGCTTTCCTCTTTCAGAGTCAACCCTGAATTTCAGGACTTTTCTCTTCAACCGAACCGGCTGTTTGTGTGAAGTGATTCACATCCGCCGTGTCGATGGAGGCGCATTATAGGGAGTTCTCCGCAGGCCGCAATAGAAAAATTGCAGAAAAATAACTGACTGCTGCATTCCCCAGCAAAACCCCGCTTTATACCTTTTTACGCACAGAGTTATCCACAATCATCAATGTAATTTCTGTATTTTTCCCACGGTAACCACTGTCAAAATTGTGATCACCATTGAAAGAGAAAAATTCGCGAGCGTTGCGCAAACGTTTTCGTTACAATGCGGGCGAAAAATAAGGATGCCCCGTTAGGGGCGTTAGCTGAGTTTTTCGCGAAAAATTCAGCTAACGCTCTCTGTAATAGTCAAATCCAGGGGATTTACCATGCAACAACGTCGTCCAGTCCGCCGCGCTCTGCTCAGTGTTTCTGACAAAGCCGGTATCGTCGAATTCGCCCAGGCACTTTCCGCACGCGGTGTGGAGCTGCTGTCTACAGGGGGCACTGCCCGTCTGTTAGCAGAAAAAGGTCTGCCGGTAACCGAAGTTTCCGATTACACCGGTTTCCCGGAGATGATGGATGGACGCGTGAAGACCCTGCATCCGAAAGTACATGGTGGCATTCTGGGCCGTCGCGGCCAGGACGATGCCATTATGGAAGAACATCAGATCCAGCCTATCGATATGGTGGTTGTTAACCTGTATCCGTTCGCCCAGACCGTGGCCCGTGAAGGTTGCTCGCTGGAAGATGCGGTTGAGAACATCGATATCGGCGGCCCAACGATGGTGCGCTCCGCCGCCAAGAACCATAAAGATGTCGCAATCGTGGTGAAGAGCAGCGACTATGACGCCATTATTAAAGAGATGGATGACAACGAAGGATCGCTGACGCTTGCAACCCGTTTCGACCTCGCCATCAAAGCCTTCGAACACACTGCCGCCTACGACAGCATGATTGCCAACTACTTCGGCAGCATGGTTCCGGCTTACCACGGTGAAAGCAAAGAAGCCGCCGGTCGCTTCCCACGCACGCTGAACCTGAACTTCATTAAGAAGCTGGATATGCGTTACGGCGAGAACAGCCACCAGCAGGCTGCCTTCTATATAGAAGAGAATGTGAAAGAAGCCTCCGTTGCTACCGCAACCCAGGTTCAGGGTAAAGCCCTCTCTTATAACAACATCGCCGATACCGATGCGGCGCTGGAGTGCGTGAAAGAGTTCGCCGAGCCGGCATGTGTGATTGTGAAGCACGCCAACCCTTGCGGCGTGGCTATCGGCAATTCCATTCTTGATGCTTACGATCGCGCGTACAAAACCGACCCAACCTCCGCATTCGGCGGCATCATTGCCTTTAACCGCGAGCTGGATGCGGAAACCGCACAGGCCATCATTTCTCGTCAGTTTGTCGAAGTGATTATTGCGCCGTCCGCCAGCGAAGAAGCCCTGAAAATCACCGCCGCCAAACAGAACGTACGCGTTCTGACCTGCGGTCAGTGGGGCGAGCGTGTTCCGGGCCTCGATTTCAAACGCGTGAACGGCGGTCTGCTGGTTCAGGATCGTGACCTGGGGATGGTCGGTGCGGAAGAACTGCGCGTGGTGACCAAACGTCAGCCGAGCGAACAGGAACTGCGTGATGCGCTGTTCTGCTGGAAGGTGGCGAAGTTTGTGAAATCCAACGCTATCGTCTATGCCAAAAACAATATGACTATCGGCATTGGCGCGGGCCAGATGAGCCGCGTGTACTCCGCAAAAATCGCCGGTATTAAAGCGGCCGATGAAGGCCTGGAAGTGAAAGGTTCCTCGATGGCTTCTGACGCGTTCTTCCCGTTCCGCGACGGTATTGATGCCGCCGCCGCTGCGGGCGTGACCTGCGTAATCCAGCCTGGCGGTTCTATCCGTGATGACGAAGTGATTGCCGCCGCCGACGAGCACGGTATTGCGATGCTCTTCACCGACATGCGCCACTTCCGCCATTAATGGAGCAATAGATGAAAGTATTAGTGATTGGTAACGGCGGGCGCGAGCACGCGCTGGCCTGGAAAGCGGCGCAGTCGCCGCTGGTTGAAACTGTTTTTGTTGCTCCGGGTAATGCAGGCACTGCGCTGGAACCCGCGCTACAGAACGTCGCTATCGGCGTAACCGATATCCCGGCGCTGTTGGATTTCGCACAAAACGAAAAGATTGATCTGACCATCGTCGGCCCGGAAGCGCCGCTGGTGAAAGGCGTGGTCGATACCTTCCGCGCCGCCGGGCTGAAAATCTTCGGCCCAACCGCAGGTGCGGCCCAACTGGAAGGCTCAAAAGCGTTTACCAAAGATTTCCTGGCCCGCCATAAGATCCCTACGGCGGAATACCAGAACTTCACCGAGGTAGAACCTGCGCTGGCGTATCTGCGTGAGAAAGGCGCGCCAATCGTCATTAAAGCGGACGGTCTGGCTGCCGGGAAAGGCGTTATCGTGGCGATGACGCTGGAAGAAGCGGAAGCGGCTGTTCACGATATGCTGGCGGGCAACGCTTTTGGCGACGCGGGTCATCGCATCGTTATCGAAGAGTTCCTCGATGGCGAAGAAGCGAGCTTTATCGTGATGGTGGACGGAGAGCATGTGCTGCCGATGGCTACCAGCCAGGATCACAAACGCGTAGGCGATAAAGATACCGGACCAAACACCGGCGGGATGGGCGCTTACTCCCCCGCGCCGGTAGTAACCGATGAAGTTCATCAGCGCACCATGGAACGTATCATCTGGCCAACCGTGAAAGGCATGGCGGCGGAAGGCAACACCTACACCGGTTTTCTCTACGCGGGCCTGATGATCGACAAACAGGGCAATCCGAAGGTTATCGAATTTAACTGCCGCTTTGGCGATCCGGAAACCCAGCCGATTATGCTGCGCATGAAGTCCGATCTGGTTGAGCTCTGCCTGGCAGCCTGTGAAGGGAAGCTGGACGAGAAAACATCCGAGTGGGATGAACGCGCTTCTCTCGGCGTGGTGATGGCTGCGGGTGGATATCCGGGCGATTACCGCACCGGTGATGTGATCCACGGCCTGCCGCTGGAAGAAGTGGAAGACGGCAAAGTGTTCCATGCAGGCACAAAACTGGCGGATGACGAGCAGGTAGTGACCAGCGGCGGGCGCGTACTGTGCGTCACCGCGCTGGGTCATACCGTGGCAGAAGCGCAGAAACGCGCTTATGCCTTAATGACCGATATTCACTGGGACGACTGCTTCTGCCGGAAAGATATCGGCTGGCGCGCCATCGAACGCGAGCAGAACTAACGCGACAGTTTTGCCAATAGCGTTTTGCGCGTGATCCCTAACTGACGGGCGGCTTCGGTTTTGTTGCCGCCCGTTTTCTCCAGCGCCGCCAGAATCACCTCTTTTTCCACTTCCACCAACGGCTGAATATCCTGACTTTGTCCCAGCGGGATCGGCGTACTGGCAATCGCCAGCGGCAGCTCGCGTTCGGAAATATATTCCCCGGTCAGCAGCACCACTGCCCGTTCCACCGCGTTTTCCAGCTCACGAATATTTCCCGGCCAGTCGTAATGAATCAACAGATCCATCGCCTGGGGCGTAAAACCTTTTACCGCCTTGCGATTACGCTCGGCAAAGCGCTGCAGAAAATGGCCAGCCAGCAGAGGGATATCTTCCCGCCGTTGCCGCAGCGATGGTACTTCAATCGCCACCACATTCAGGCGATAGTAGAGATCCTGGCGAAAACGCCCGGCATTCACCTCTGCGGCAAGATCGCGATGGGTCGCCGCAATCAGCCGGACATCAACCGAGATAGTCTGGTTGCTACCGACACGCTGAACTTCGCGCTCCTGAATCGCACGCAGCAGACGCACCTGCATCATCGGCGAGATATCGCCAATTTCATCGAGAAACAGCGTGCCGCCGTCCGCCTCAACAAAGCGCCCTTCCCGGCGTTTATCGGCTCCAGTAAACGCCCCTTTTTCGTGACCGAACAATTCAGATTCCAGCAAGGATTCGTTGAGTGCCGCACAGTTGAGCGTTACCAGCGGTTTTTCGCTACGTGCGCTACTGGCGTGAATCGCCCTGGCGACCAGCTCTTTACCGGTGCCGGAATCGCCGTGGATCAGCACCGTGGCTTCCGATGGCGCGACGAGGGCGATTTCACTGAGCAGGTGTTGCATCGCCGGGCTTTTACCGACCATACCGAACTGGCTGGCAGTCACCGCAGGTGTTTCAGCATCAATACTGTGCGTATGCGCGAGCGCCTTTTCCAGCGTCGCCTGTAGGTTATCGAAATCCAGCGGCTTGATGAGATAATCCAGCGCCCCGGTTTTCAGTGCCTCTACCGCCGTCTCGACGCTGGAGTATGCGGTCATAATCAGTACCGGAATCGCCGGATTTAACGCTTTGATCTCTTTTAGCGTGGCAATACCGTCCATCTCCGCCATTCGCACATCGCAAAGCACAAGATCAAAAACTCGCTCCCGCACCTGCTCCAGCGCCTGTCGCCCGCTGTTCGCCAGCGCGACGTTATAGCCCCAGCCGCGCAGTAAAGCCTGCAAAATAGTGCAGTGGCTAATGTCATCATCCACCACCAGAATATCGATATTATCGTGCGTCATCCTTGTGGGTCCTTACGCGTAATATTGACCGGAAGACAGAGGGTGAACGTTGCGCCTTTTCCCTCCTGGCTTGCGACCTGAATTGTACCACCGTGTTGTTCAACAATATTATGCACGACCGCCAGCCCCAATCCGGTGCCTTCGGCTTTGGTGGTGAAGTACGGAGTGAAGATGGCTTCAAGCTGACCTGCCGCAATTCCCTTACCGCTGTCGGTAACGCTGATTTTCACGCCCGCGCCGCTTTCGCTGGCCGTCACGCTAATCACACCATGCTGACCAATCGCCTGAATAGCATTGAGATAGAGATTCAACAGGACCTGAGTCAGCCTGTCTGGGTCGGCCTGAATTACCGGTAATGTGTCGTTGGCGGTAAAGCGTAACTGGATCTCCCGGCTGTTTGCATCCTGGCTTACCAGCTGTAATGAGTGGTTAATCAGCGTGTTGAGATCCACCGCCTGCAAAGCCAGATGCGTTGGCTTAACCAGTTCCAGCAACTCGCTTACCACACGGTTTAAACGGTCGGCTTCTTTCGCCATCACCTGCGCCAATTGATGCGCTTCTCCCCCTGCTGGAGCGCGTTCGGCAAAGTATTTCGCCAGCCCTTTAATTGAGGAAAGTGGATTACGGATTTCGTGGGCAACGCCTGCTGCAAGATGCCCCAGTGCCACCAGCTTCTCTTTGCGCTTCATTTCATCCTGCAACAGCTGGCGCGAGCGCAGATAGCGGCGATACCAGAAGAATGACAACACGCTTGCCAGCAAGACCGTCGCCAGGGCGAAGAGGATAATCAGGGTGTTTCTCTGCTCACGATCTTCGGCACTCACAATATTACTGGCGTCGAAAGCGATGAAAATTGCTTGTGGTGTCGCGGCATACTGCTGCATATGGCGCATCCGGTGCATTCCAGCAGCAAACATCGGTTGAAACTGGCGATAAATTTCCAGAACAGGCTCGCCGTCTGCGCTATCGATCCGCCGCCACGCTTCTTCATCTCCCGGATGTAACTGCTGCATTTCCTGCGGGGAATAAAGCTGTTTTCCCACCATGCCGGAGTTGCTATGCATCACGATTGTTCCTTGTTCATCCGTGACCGCAAACCAACGTACTCCAGGCTGCCCGGCCATTTCTTCCAGTAAGGCCTGCTGCTGCGCATGATGCATGCGCATCCCCATGCCGACGCGCGAGCCGGATTCAAGAGCGCGAATAAGTACACTGCCTTTTTCCAGCAGCGTTTGTCTGGCGGCGGCAGTCTCGCGCCCATAATCGCGAATCACCGTCACCGCAAACAGCCCCACCAGCCCAACAATGACCACGGGGAGGATCGCGCTTAACCATTTAGCTAAGGAGTCTTTAGAACGTTGCATAAAACGCATCTTCTTCTTTGCCTGCTCATCCCTTTCTGACAGCAGAAATCATGCCATCTTTTATCAGCGCTTACCCTGCGCTGTAACACAAAGGCTTAAGTTTCAATGAGTAAAAATGACTCGCTACCCGCAGCAGGCGAGTCATTTTTACTCGTTTATCATGCCAGATTACCCGTCATATCAGCGTTTCATCGTTGGCACGGAAGATGCAATACCCGAAGTAAGACAACCATCGGAGGATTAACCATGAAACGGAACACGAAAATTGCCCTGGTAATGATGGCGCTTTCAGCAATGGCGATGGGCTCGACATCTGCATTTGCTCACGGCGGACACGGTATGTGGCAGCAAAATGCCGCGCCTTTGACCAGCGAACAACAGACAGCGTGGCAGAAAATCCATAATGACTTTTACGCTCAAAGCAGCGCACTGCAACAGCAACTGGTGACGAAGCGTTATGAATACAATGCCCTGTTAGCCGCGAACCCACCGGATAGCAGCAAAATTAACGCGGTCGCCAAAGAGATGGAGAATTTGCGTCAGTCGTTAGATGAGTTACGGGTGAAACGAGATATTGCGATGGCTGAAGCGGGTATTCCGCGCGGTACCGGAATGGGTTACGGCGGCTGCGGTGGTGGCGGTCATATGGGTATGGGCCACTGGTAAATCAGAACGTTTTCTCGTTGGGTTGCCAGCGACAGAAATCAGAGTTTGCCACCAACAGTAATTGCGAACCTTCGGGCGCTTCCAGCCATGCCACGCTGACATCAACAGAAGAGCGGCTCTGGCGGCGCTCGATATGCGCTATCGCCTGCGAATCTAAATCAGGTTTAATGGTTTGCCCTTCGCAGGTGGTCACGGTCTGTTCCATCGCATGCCAGCGCCCCTGGCGCAGCACGACTCTCCCCTGACGTAAGGCATCGCTAATCTGGCGGATCTGATCAGCACGATAACGGTATAAATCGATTTGGTCGTTAGAAAGCTGCTGCTTTTCCCCATCGGATTCACGTTGCATAAAGCTCAGATCACCGCGATCGTCAAAACGCGCGCGAATATTCACCGGCGGTTTGCTGTAAACATTGATATTGATGAGCGTGAGGTTATCGCCCTGCCAGCGATACTCTCGCGTCGTGGTATCGCCACTGCGCCACGGGCTAAACACGGCAAGCAGATGCACATTATCGCCGCTGTCTTTTCGCCAGATGCGTACCGCGCCCTGGTCTTCAGCAAATCCACTGGCGGTAAAGGGAGGAAGTGAAGAGTTGTGGCTACAGGCAGTGAGAAACAGCGCACCTGCCAGCATCAATGATCGACGCCAGAAAGACAAAAGGGGTGAAACCACCCCTTCGTTAAAACTGTTCACTGCCACGCAATCTTACTTAACTGCGTCTTTCAGTGCCTTGCCAGAAACAAATGCCGGTACGTTAGCTGCGGCAATTTTGATTTCTTTACCGGTCTGCGGGTTGCGGCCAGTACGCTCAGCGCGGTGGTTCACTTTGAAGGTACCGAAACCAACCAGTTGTACAGCATCGCCTTCTTTCAGAGACTCAGTAATTGCAGCCAGAGTGGACTCCAGAGCAGCTTTAGCCTGGGTTTTGGACAGTTCTGCTTTCTCTGCAATTACATCAATCAGTTGAGTCTTGTTCATAAGTTATCCTTACAATGTGTTTATCGCTTGCTAAGCATCGAGTGCGACGGAAATGCCAGAATAGCACTCTCCTGCATACACGCACCGATAGCCACTTTTTTTCGCCCCCCAAATGTAGACCAGACGGGGGGCGAAAGGGAAGACTCCAGGTACGACAAATCAGGCGTTAAATCACGTTTTCTGGTCTTATTGCTGAAAAATTATACCAATATTGCTCTCACCCGCCTCACGCAGGTCTGCCCTAAGGCCTTTTATCAGCTCGATATCGCGTTCTTCGCACTCAGCTAAAAGTCGGAATATTTCCCACTGAATGTCCCATTCTTGCTCTACAGCTGGGTTTTCTTTAAGCTCTTCATCGCTCATTTCGCGACCAGCCTGAGTCATTTCCAGCATCGCAACGGTCGTGATGGAGGTCTTACTCACTTCCACCGCGTGTTCGAGCGTTTCACCACTCAAACGCGAATGGACCAGTTCACTTAACGCCACGCATGCATCGATTGCCGGATAAACGCCGTACAGATCGAAATCGTCGGCTGAAGGAATCGCTTCTTCAAATTTCTCCAGTTGGCTGTCGAAATTTACTTTTGCGTCTTTAACGGTCAGCGTTTCCCAGATGAGATCGAGAATGCGACGGTAAATTTGCCCATCACCAAAACCGGTTTGCTGGCAGAACATGGCGTAATTGGGGTACATGCGTTCGCATAAGCAAGCCATGAAAGTGACATGCTGCCAGCTTTCCAGGCGCTCCAGACGCAGATGAATTGGGTTTTGTAACATGTTGAGTTCTCAAATACGGAAATTATCCGCAGTTTACCTGAATTAGGGCTGATTTGCTGTATAGCGCACGAACGCCGGACGTTCCGAGGCCACCGCGTCCGCCCAGCGCGTTGGCTCCGGCAGACGATAGCCTTTCATGCAGCGTTGTACCCACGCCAGCGCGCTGTCCACGCTGACCCGATGGCCGGTAGCGATAAACAACGGGTTACAGCGCGCTTTGCTGCGCCAGACCCAGGCCAGCTGCTCGCCTTTATCCATCAGTGGGGCCAGCGCGCCCGGTTCGCTGGAGAGCGGTTCGAATTTACCGCAGAGCCGTTTTTTCGCCACGCCAATGGTCGGCACATCCACCAATAAGCCAAAATGGCTGGCGACGCCAAGACGGCGAGGATGCGAGATCCCATGACCATCGACAAACACTAAATCCGGCTTTTGCGACAGCATCTCCCACGCTGCCAGCAGCGCAGGATATTCGCGGAAGGAAAGAAAACCTGGAATGTAAGGCATGGTGGTGGCGATGCGGGCAACTTTATACTCCACCAGCTCAAGCGAGGGATATTTCAGCAGCACCATCGCCGCTCGCGTCACTTCTCCGCCCTGCTCAAACCCGACATCGGCTCCGGCGATCAGATCCGGTGGATCTTTATCGAGTCGATCCTCGCGGATCACAGAAGAAGCCAGTTCGATTTGTTGAGCGCGTAATGACGCGAGATCCATAATCACTCCTTAGCGGTGATATTGTTCAGACAGTCGATGCACTGCCTCCACGAACACGCCAGCATGTTCTGGCGGCACATCCTGATGGATGCCGTGACCAAGGTTAAAGACATGACCTTCGCCGTGACCGAAACCTGCAAGTATAGTCGCTACTTCTTCTTCAATGCGGGCAGGCGGCGCGTACAGCATCGACGGATCCATATTACCCTGCAACGCGACTTTATTGCCCACACGGCGGCGCGCATCGGCGATATCCGTTGTCCAGTCGAGGCCCAACGCATCGCAACCGGTTTCTGCCATCGCTTCCAGCCACTGTCCGCCGCCTTTGGTAAACAGCGTGACCGGTACGCGGCGACCGTCGTTTTCACGCAGTAAACCATCAACAATTTTATGCATGTAATAGAGCGAGAACTGTTGATAATCGCGCCCGGTAAGCACACCGCCCCAGGTGTCGAAAATCATCACTGCCTGAGCACCGGCTTTAATCTGCGCATTCAGATACAAAGTGACGCTTTTCGCCAGTTTATCGAGTAGAGCGTGCAGCGCCTGCGGATCGGCATACATCATTTTTTTGATCACGGTGAACGCTTTGCTGCTGCCGCCTTCCACCATGTAGGTCGCCAGCGTCCACGGGCTGCCGGAAAAACCAATCAGCGGCACTTCGCCTTTCAGTTCGCGACGAATGGTACGCACCGCGTTCATCACGTAACCCAGCTCATCTTCCGGGTCCGGAATTGGCAGTTTATCGACGTCGGCTTTGCAGGTGACTGGCGAGGTAAAACGCGGACCTTCTCCGGCTTCAAAATAGAGCCCTAACCCCATCGCGTCCGGCACGGTGAGGATATCGGAAAAGAGGATCGCCGCATCCAGCGGGTAGCGACGCAGCGGTTGCAAAGTCACTTCGCACGCCAGCTCGGCGTTTTTGCACAGCGACATAAAATCGCCCGCCTGGGCGCGCGTGGCTTTATATTCCGGTAGATAGCGACCCGCCTGGCGCATCATCCATACTGGAGTGACATCAACGGGCTGGCGCAGCAGCGCCCGCAGATAACGATCGTTTTTAAGTTCGGTCATTTTGGCTGTTCCTTAGTGCGTCAGGCGGTCAGTGTATCATCACTCATACTCTGCCCGACACATCGCCACAGTATCTTCTATCAGACGGCGCGCTACGGTGCCGGGCGGCGGGAGTAACGGCAAATCGTCATAGCGATACCAGTTCGCCTCAAGCAATTCTTTCGGGTCGATCACGATGTCGCCGCTGTCATATTCCGCCATAAACGCGGTCATTAAAGACTGAGGAAACGGCCACGGCTGGGAAGTCACATAACGCAAGTTTTTAACTTTAATTCCGCTCTCTTCCATCACTTCCCGCGCGACCGCCTGCTCGAGGGTTTCGCCCACTTCGACGAATCCGGCAAGTACCGTATGGACACCGTTACGATGGCGGGTATGCTGGGCGAGGAGGATCGAATCATCGCGACGGATGGCAACAATAATGCAGGGGGCGATTTGCGGGTAGTAACGCTCACGGCAATGGCTGCACAGCATCGCCCATTCGGTTTTGCTCGGATACATTTCATGCCCGCAGTAACCACAGTATTTATGCGATCGGTAAAACTCCGCCAGTTGTACGCCTCGTCCGGCCAGTTGAAACAGCCCAACATCGAGATCAATGACCTGACGTACCGACCCCATATCGTGACGCCGCTGCTGTTGTACTAACCAAACAGGTTCCCCCTGCCATTCGCCGATTTGTAGTGCGCGCTGACCCACAAGATCGAAATTTGCCGCTTCGCCATATGGCAATTCTCCCTTCGGCAACCATAATTTTTGTTCATGGCTGACGACCCACCAGCCGTGATCTAATTTTTCAATTATACGATCCATAGCTCTTGCACTACCTTTGCATCACTGGCATGTTTAACATGGTTTTTACATTTCTCACTGAGCAGTTTTTGAATACAAACTTGCGGAGTCAATCATGCTTAACCAGCTCGATAACCTGACGGAGCGCGTCAGAGGAAGTAACAAACTGGTTGATCGCTGGCTACATGTACGTAAGCATCTGCTCGTGGCTTACTACAATCTGGTTGGCATTAAGCCTGGCAAAGAATCGTACATGAGGCTAAACGAAAAAGCCCTTGATGATTTTTGTCAGAGCCTGGTCGATTACTTGTCTGCCGGACATTTCAGTATTTATGAGCGCATTCTTCATAAGCTGGAAGGCAACGGGCAACTCGCGCGCGCCGCGAAGATTTGGCCGCAACTCGAAGCCAATACCCAACAGATTATGGATTACTACGATTCCAGCCTGGAAACCGCCATCGATCATGATAATTACCTTGAGTTTCAACAGGTTTTATCTGACATCGGCGAGGCGCTGGAAGCGCGCTTTGTGCTGGAAGATAAGCTGATTCTGCTGGTGCTTGACGCCGCCCGCGTCAAACATCCTGCTTGAGTTCTGCGCTGTTAACGCGTAATTTACATTCAACGCCCCGTTTGTGGGGGCTAATTTCTTGTCGGAGTGCCTTAACTGGCTGAGACCGTTTATTCGGGATCCGCGGAACCTGATCAGGCTAATACCTGCGAAGGGAACAAGAGTTAATCTGCTATCGCATCGCCTTTGCGGCGATCGTCTCTTGCTTCATCCGTCGTCTGACAAGCCACGTCCTTAACTTTTTGGAATGAGCTATGTCTGCAACAAAACTGACCCGCCGCGAACAGCGCGCCCAGGCCCAACATTTTATCGACACCCTGGAAGGCACCGCCTTTCCCAACTCAAAACGCATTTATATCACTGGCACACAACCCGGCGTGCGCGTGCCGATGCGTGAGATCCAGCTTAGCCCGACGCTAATTGGCGGCAGCAAAGAACAGCCGCAGTACGAAGAAAACGAAGCGATTCCGGCCTACGACACCTCCGGCCCGTATGGCGATCCGCAGATTGCCATTAACGTGCAGCAAGGGCTGGCAAAACTACGCCAGCCATGGATCGATGCGCGCGGCGATACCGAAGAACTTACCGTGCGCAGTTCCGATTACACTAAAGCGCGGCTGGCAGATGATGGCCTCGACGAGCTACGTTTTAGCGGCTTATTAACGCCAAAACGCGCCAAAACAGGACGCCGCGTCACCCAACTGCACTACGCCCGCCAGGGCATCATCACACCGGAAATGGAATTCATCGCCATCCGCGAGAATATGGGCCGCGAGCGCATCCGTAGCGAAGTTTTACGCCACCAGCATCCGGGAATGAGCTTTGGCGCACGTCTGCCGGAAAATATCACTGCGGAATTTGTCCGTGATGAAGTTGCTGCCGGACGTGCGATTATCCCGGCCAACATTAATCATCCGGAATCGGAGCCGATGATTATTGGCCGTAACTTCCTGGTAAAAGTTAACGCCAATATCGGCAACTCAGCGGTCACCTCTTCCATCGAAGAAGAAGTGGAAAAGCTGGTATGGTCCACCCGCTGGGGAGCGGATACGGTGATGGATCTCTCCACCGGTCGCTATATTCACGAAACCCGCGAGTGGATTTTGCGTAACAGCCCGGTGCCGATCGGTACAGTGCCGATCTACCAAGCGCTGGAGAAGGTTAACGGGATCGCCGAAGATCTTACCTGGGAAGCGTTCCGCGACACGCTGCTGGAACAGGCCGAGCAAGGTGTGGATTACTTCACTATCCATGCGGGCGTACTGCTGCGCTATGTGCCGATGACCGCGAAACGCCTGACCGGTATCGTCTCTCGCGGCGGTTCGATTATGGCGAAATGGTGCCTCTCCCATCATCAGGAAAATTTCCTCTATCAACACTTCCGCGAAATTTGTGAAATCTGTGCCGCTTATGACGTTTCGCTGTCGCTGGGCGACGGTCTGCGCCCCGGTTCTATTCAGGACGCCAACGATGAAGCGCAGTTTGCCGAGCTGCATACGCTGGGCGAACTGACCAAAATTGCCTGGGAATATGACGTGCAGGTGATGATTGAAGGCCCAGGCCACGTGCCGATGCAGATGATCCGCCGCAATATGACCGAGGAGTTAGAGCACTGCCACGAAGCGCCGTTTTACACTCTGGGGCCGCTAACTACCGATATTGCGCCGGGCTATGACCACTTCACGTCGGGGATTGGTGCGGCGATGATTGGCTGGTTTGGCTGCGCGATGCTCTGTTACGTAACGCCAAAAGAGCATCTGGGTCTGCCCAATAAAGAAGATGTTAAGCAGGGGCTTATCACCTATAAGATTGCCGCCCACGCCGCTGACCTGGCGAAAGGGCATCCGGGCGCGCAAATTCGCGATAACGCCATGTCGAAAGCCCGCTTCGAATTTCGCTGGGAAGACCAGTTTAATCTGGCCCTCGACCCGTTTACCGCCCGCGCTTATCACGATGAAACCCTGCCGCAAGAGTCAGGTAAAGTCGCCCATTTTTGCTCCATGTGTGGGCCGAAATTCTGCTCGATGAAAATCAGCCAGGAAGTGCGTGATTACGCCGCCACGCAAACTATTGAAATGGGAATGGCGGATATGTCGGAGAACTTCCGTGCCAGAGGCGGAGAAATCTACCTGCGTAAGGAGGAAGCGTGATGTATCAGCCTGATTTTCCTCCTGTACCTTTTCGTTCAGGACTGTACCCGGTGGTGGACAGTGTACAGTGGATCGAACGTCTGTTGGATGCAGGCGTACGTACTCTCCAGCTACGCATCAAAGATCGGCGCGATGAAGAGGTGGAAGCCGATGTCGTGGCGGCAATTGCGCTGGGCCGCCGCTATAACGCGCGATTGTTTATCAACGATTACTGGCGGCTGGCGATCAAGCATCAGGCGTATGGCGTCCATTTGGGGCAGGAAGATTTGCAAGCCACCGATCTCAATGCCATCCGCGCGGCAGGCCTGCGGCTGGGCGTTTCGACACATGACGATATGGAAATCGACGTCGCGCTGGCAGCACGCCCCTCTTATATCGCGCTGGGACATGTGTTCCCGACGCAAACCAAACAGATGCCTTCTGCACCGCAGGGGCTGGAACAGCTGGCACGGCATGTTGAGCGACTGGCGGATTATCCCACCGTGGCGATTGGCGGTATCAGTCTGGCACGCGCGCCTGCGGTGATAGCAACGGGTGTCGGCAGTATCGCCGTCGTCAGCGCCATTACTCAAGCCGCAGACTGGCGTTTGGCAACGGCACAGTTGCTGGAAATTGCAGGAGTTGGCGATGAATGACCGTGACTTTATGCGTTATAGCCGCCAAATCCTGCTCGACGATATCGCTCTGGACGGGCAGCAAAAACTGCTCGACAGCCAGGTGCTGATTATCGGTCTGGGCGGGCTGGGTACACCTGCTGCGCTGTACCTGGCGGGCGCTGGCGTCGGGACGCTGGTACTGGCAGATGACGACGATGTGCATTTAAGCAATCTGCAACGACAAATCCTCTTTACCACTGAAGATATCGATCGCCCGAAATCGCAGGTCAGCCAACAGCGACTGACACAGTTGAATCCCGACATTCAACTGACAGCATTACAACAACGGTTAACGGGTGAGGCGTTAAAAGATGCGGTTGCACGGGCCGATGTGGTGCTCGACTGTACCGACAATATGGCGACTCGCCAGGAGATTAATGCCGCCTGCGTGGCACTCAACACGCCGCTTATCACCGCCAGCGCGGTCGGATTTGGCGGTCAGTTGATGGTACTGACGCCGCCCTGGGAGCAGGGGTGTTACCGCTGCCTGTGGCCAGATAACCAGGAGCCAGAACGCAACTGCCGCACGGCGGGCGTGGTTGGCCCGGTGGTCGGGGTTATGGGCACTTTGCAGGCACTGGAAGCCATTAAGTTATTAAGCGGTATAGAGACACCTGCGGGAGAACTCCGACTGTTCGACGGTAAATCCAGCCAGTGGCGCAGCCTGGCGTTGCGCCGCGCCAGTGGTTGCCCGGTATGCGGAGGAAGCAATGCAGATCCTGTTTAACGATCAAGCGATGCAGTGCGCCGCCGGGCAAACTGTTCACGAACTACTGGAGCAACTCGACCAACGACAAGCGGGCGCGGCTCTGGCGATTAATCAGCAAATCGTCCCGCGTGAGCAGTGGGCGCAACATATCGTGCAGGATGGCGACCAGATCCTGCTTTTTCAGGTTATTGCAGGGGGTTGAAATGTTACGTATTGCGGACAAAACGTTTGATTCACATCTGTTTACCGGCACAGGGAAATTCGCTTCTTCACAACTGATGGTGGAGGCGATCCGCGCTTCCGGCAGCCAGCTGGTGACACTGGCGATGAAACGTGTCGACTTGCGCCAGCACAACGACGCTATCCTCGAACCGCTTATCGCGGCGGGTGTGACCCTGCTGCCAAATACATCCGGGGCGAAAACAGCGGAAGAAGCCATTTTCGCCGCCCATCTGGCTCGTGAAGCGTTAGGCACAAACTGGTTAAAATTAGAGATTCACCCTGACGCCCGCTGGCTGTTGCCCGATCCCATCGAAACCCTGAAAGCCGCCGAAACGCTGGTACAACAGGGATTTGTCGTGCTGCCTTACTGCGGGGCCGATCCGGTATTGTGTAAACGTCTGGAAGAAGTCGGCTGTGCAGCGGTGATGCCGCTCGGCGCGCCGATTGGCTCGAATCAGGGACTGGAAACCCGCGCCATGCTGGAGATTATTATCCAGCAGGCCACAGTGCCGGTGGTTGTCGATGCTGGCATCGGCGTTCCCAGCCATGCCGCGCAGGCGCTGGAAATGGGGGCCGACGCGGTGTTAGTGAATACGGCGATTGCCGTCGCGGACGATCCCGTCAACATGGCGAAGGCATTTCGTCTGGCGGTAGAAGCAGGCCTACTGGCACGTCAGTCCGGACCGGGCAGCCGCAGTTATTTTGCTCATGCCACCAGCCCGCTGACCGGATTTCTGGAGGCATCGGCATGAAAACCTTCAGCGATCGCTGGCGACAACTGGACTGGGACGACATCCGCCTGCGTATCAACGGCAAAACGGCTGCTGACGTAGAGCGGGCGCTAAATGCCTCGCAACTCACCCGCGACGACATGATGGCGCTGTTATCGCCTGCCGCCAGTGGCTATCTGGAACAACTGGCCCAACGGGCGCAGCGTCTGACCCGTCAGCGATTTGGCAACACAGTTAGTTTCTACGTCCCGCTTTATCTTTCCAATCTTTGCGCTAACGACTGCACGTACTGTGGATTTTCCATGAGTAATCGCATCAAGCGCAAAACGCTGGATGAAGCGGATATTGCCAGGGAAAGTGCCGCTATACGGGAGATGGGCTTTGAACATCTGCTGTTAGTCACTGGTGAACATCAGGCGAAAGTGGGGATGGATTACTTTCGTCGTCATCTCCCTGCCCTTCGTGAACAGTTCTCTTCACTACAGATGGAAGTGCAACCGCTGGCGGAGACGGAATACGCCGAGTTAAAGCAACTTGGTCTGGATGGCGTGATGGTTTATCAGGAGACATATCACGAGGCGACTTATGCCCGCCATCATCTGAAAGGCAAAAAACAGGACTTCTTCTGGCGGCTGGAAACGCCGGATCGGCTGGGGCGTGCGGGGATTGATAAGATAGGCCTCGGCGCGCTAATTGGCCTTTCCGACAACTGGCGCGTTGACAGCTATATGGTTGCCGAACATTTGCTATGGCTGCAACAGCATTACTGGCAAAGCCGTTACTCTGTCTCCTTTCCGCGCCTGCGCCCGTGTACTGGCGGCATTGAGCCTGCGTCGATTATGGATGAACGCCAGTTAGTGCAAACCATCTGCGCCTTCCGACTGCTTGCACCGGAGATTGAACTGTCACTCTCCACGCGGGAATCACCGTGGTTTCGCGATCGCGTTATTCCGCTGGCGATCAATAACGTCAGCGCCTTCTCGAAAACGCAGCCAGGTGGCTATGCCGATAATCACCCCGAGTTGGAACAGTTCTCACCGCACGACGATCGCAGACCGGAAGCGGTTGCTGCCGCGTTAACCGCTCAGGGTTTGCAGCCGGTATGGAAAGACTGGGACAGCTATCTGGGACGCGCCTCGCAAAGACTATGAGACGGAATGTAAGAACGTAAATTTATTCCGAGCCGCTACGGAAGATGAAAAACGCAAGGTTGTTGAAAGCGTTGTGTTTTTTTATGGTAGTGCCGTCAGCAGGAATGTTGTCCAGGGCGAAAAGCTTCTTCCTCGTTTCGCCCTGCCTTTCTTAATATTTTCCGTGAAGAATTTGCCCTCTGAATAACACCCATAAAAAAACCCGCCGAAGCGGGTTTTTACGTTATTTGCGGATTAACGATTACTCGTTATCAGAACCGCCCAGACCTGCGTTCAGCAGTTCTGCCAGGCTGGCAGATGCGTCTTCGGCAGTCACCTGCGGTGCAGCCGGAGCTTCACCCGCAGCACGGCGACGCATACGATCCTGGTGGTACGCGTAACCGGTACCTGCCGGGATCAGACGACCCACGATAACGTTCTCTTTCAGGCCGCGCAGTTCGTCGCGTTTGCCCGCAACGGCTGCTTCGGTCAGCACGCGAGTGGTCTCCTGGAACGATGCCGCGGAGATGAAGGACTCGGTTGCCAGAGACGCTTTGGTGATACCCAGCAGATCGCGGGAGTAAGTTGCACCCACTTTGCCGTTCGCTTCCAGTTCGCGGTTTGCGATCTTGACGCGAGAGTATTCAACCTGTTCGCCTTCCAGGAAGTCGGAGCTGCCCGCGTTAACGATGGTAGCTTTACGCAGCATCTGACGAACGATAACTTCGATGTGTTTATCGTTAATCTTAACGCCCTGCAGACGGTATACGTCCTGTACTTCGTTAACGATGTAACGAGTAACAGCATGAACACCACGCAGACGCAGAATGTCGTGCGGCGCTTCCGGACCATCGGAAATTACGTCACCACGTTCTACACGTTCACCTTCGAACACGTTGAGCTGACGCCATTTCGGAATCATCTCTTCGTACGGATCGCTACCGTCTACCGGGGTGATAACCAGACGACGTTTACCTTTGGTTTCTTTACCGAAGGAAACGATACCGCTGATTTCAGCCAGGATTGCCGGCTCTTTCGGACGACGTGCTTCGAACAGGTCCGCAACGCGCGGCAGACCACCGGTGATGTCCTTGGTACCGCCGGATTCCTGCGGAATACGCGCCAGGGTGTCACCAGAGCTGATCTGTACGCCATCTTCCAGCTGAACAATCGCTTTACCCGGCAGGAAGTACTGCGCAGGCATATCGGTACCTGGGATCAGAACGTCGTTACCCTGAGCATCAACGATTTTCAGTGCCGGACGCAGATCTTTACCACCTGCGGTACGTTCTGCGGAATCCAGAACCACCAGCGAAGACAGACCGGTCAATTCGTCTGTCTGACGAGTAATGGTCTGACCGTCGATCATGTCAGTAAAGCGTACAAAACCGCTTACTTCGGTGATAACCGGCATGGTGTGCGGGTCCCAGTTTGCAACGGTTTCGCCGCCAGCAACCTGTTCGCCATCGCCTTTCGCCAGTACCGCACCGTAAGGCACTTTGTAGCTTTCTTTGGTACGACCGAATTCGTCGATCAGTTTCAGTTCGGTGTTACGGGAAGTGATAACCAGTTTACCGCTGGAGTTCACAACCGACTTCACGTTGCTGAGCTTGATGCTACCTTTGTTTTTCACCTGGATGCTGGATTCAGCAGCCGCACGAGATGCCGCACCACCGATGTGGAACGTACGCATGGTCAGCTGTGTACCCGGTTCACCGATGGACTGTGCCGCGATAACACCGATTGCTTCACCTTTGTTGATGATGTGGCCACGCGCCAGGTCACGACCGTAGCAGTGCGCACATACACCAAAGTCGGTGTCACAAGATACAACAGAACGTACTTTTACCGCGTCGACAGAGTTCTCTTCCAGCAGGTCACACCACTGTTCGTGCAGCAGCGTGTTGCGCGGAACGAGGATATCAGCAGTACCCGGCTTCAGAACGTCTTCAGCAGTTACACGACCCAGTACGCGATCGCGCAGCGGCTCTTTAACGTCACCACCCTCGATAACCGGAGTCATCATGATACCTTCATGGGTACCACAATCGTCTTCGGTAACCACCAGGTCCTGCGCCACGTCAACCAGACGACGAGTCAGGTAACCGGAGTTTGCAGTTTTCAGTGCGGTATCCGCCAGACCTTTACGAGCACCGTGGGTGGAGATGAAGTACTGGAGTACGTTCAGACCTTCACGGAAGTTCGCGGTGATTGGCGTTTCGATGATGGAGCCATCCGGCTTCGCCATCAGACCACGCATACCAGCAAGCTGACGAATCTGTGCCGCAGAACCACGCGCACCGGAGTCGGCCATCATGTAGATGCTGTTGAAGGAAACCTGCTTCTCTTCCTGACCGTCACGGTTAATCACGGTTTCAGTTTGCAGGTTATCCATCATCGCTTTGGATACACGATCGTTCGCCGCAGCCCAGATATCGATAACTTTGTTGTAGCGTTCGCCCGCAGTTACCAGACCAGACTGGAACTGCTCCTGAATTTCAGCAACTTCTGCTTCTGCCTCGGAGATGATTTCGTGTTTCTTCTCCGGGATGACCATGTCATCGATACCAACAGATGCACCAGAACGCGCTGCATAGGCGAAGCCGGTGTACATGATCTGGTCCGCAAAAATAACGGTCGGTTTCAGACCGAGAATGCGGTAGCAGGTGTTCAGCATTTTGGAGATTGCTTTTTTACCCAGCGCCTGGTTGACGATGGAGTAAGGCAGACCTTTCGGTACAATCATCCACAGAATGGCACGGCCAACAGTCGTGTCTTTCAGGCTGGTTTTCGCTACTAATTCACCGTTTGCATCTTTTTCATACTCGGTGATACGCACTTTAACGCGCGCATGCAGAGAAGCCAGACCAGAGCGATACAGACGTTCTGCTTCTTTCGGGCCAGTCAGCACCATGCCTTCGCCTTTGGCGTTAACACAGTCACGGGTCATATAGTACAGACCCAGAACAACGTCCTGAGACGGAACGATGATTGGTTCGCCGTTCGCCGGGGACAGGATGTTGTTGGTAGACATCATCAGCGCACGCGCTTCCAGCTGGGCTTCCAGCGTCAGCGGTACGTGAACAGCCATCTGGTCACCATCGAAGTCGGCGTTATATGCCGCACAAACCAGCGGGTGCAGCTGGATAGCTTTACCTTCGATCAGTACCGGTTCAAATGCCTGGATACCCAGACGGTGCAGAGTCGGTGCACGGTTCAGCAGTACCGGGTGTTCGCGGATAACTTCGTCCAGGATATCCCAAACGACAGCTTCTTCGCGCTCAACCATTTTCTTCGCAGCTTTAATGGTGGTAGCAAGACCACGCAGTTCCAGCTTGCCGTAGATGAACGGTTTGAACAGCTCCAGCGCCATTTTCTTCGGCAGACCGCACTGATGCAGACGCAGGTATGGACCTACGGTGATTACAGAACGACCGGAGTAGTCAACACGCTTACCGAGCAGGTTCTGACGGAAACGACCCTGTTTACCTTTGATCATGTCGGCCAAAGATTTCAGAGGACGCTTGTTAGAACCGGTGATCGCACGACCGCGACGACCGTTATCCAGCAGGGCGTCTACCGCTTCCTGCAGCATACGTTTTTCGTTACGTACGATGATGTCCGGCGCAGCCAGATCCAGCAGACGTTTCAGACGGTTGTTACGGTTAATGACGCGACGATACAGATCGTTCAGGTCAGAAGTCGCGAAACGACCACCATCCAGCGGAACCAGCGGACGCAGATCTGGCGGCAGTACCGGCAGAACGGTCAGGATCATCCACTCTGGTTTGTTACCAGACTGAACAAACGCTTCCAGCAGTTTGATACGCTTGGTCAGCTTTTTACGCTTGGTTTCGGAGTTGGTTTCGTTCAGCTCTTCACGCAGCTGTTCGCACTCTTGCTCCAGATCCATGCTCTTCAGCAGAGCCTGGATTGCTTCCGCACCCATCTTCGCGTCGAATTCGTCACCGAACTCTTCCAGCGCGTCCAGATACTGCTCTTCAGTCAGGATCTGCTGACGTTCCAGGTTGGTCATACCGCCTTCGATAACCACATAGGATTCGAAGTACAGTACGCGTTCGATATCGCGCAGCGGCATATCGAGCAGCAGGCCGATACGGGACGGCAGCGATTTCAGGAACCAGATGTGCGCAGTCGGGGAAGCCAGTTCGATGTGGCCCATACGCTCACGGCGTACTTTTGTCTGGGTCACTTCAACGCCGCACTTCTCACAGATGACGCCACGGTGTTTCAGGCGCTTGTACTTACCGCACAGGCACTCGTAATCTTTTACCGGCCCAAAGATACGGGCGCAGAAAAGGCCGTCACGTTCTGGTTTGAACGTACGGTAGTTGATGGTTTCCGGCTTTTTAACTTCACCGAAAGACCATGAACGGATCATGTCTGGCGAAGCCAGAGCAATTTTGATCGCATCAAACTCTTCGGTTTTAGTCTGCGCTTTCAGAAACTTTAATAAATCTTTCACGGATTTGCTCCCGTCGGAGTTAGCACAATCCGCTGCCGGGTTTTACCCCGACAGCAGTGACCTGTTTGAGCGAGAATTACTCGTCTTCCAGTTCGATGTTGATACCCAGCGAACGAATCTCTTTCAACAATACGTTGAAGGATTCTGGCATGCCCGGCTCCATCTGATGGTTGCCGTCCACGATGTTTTTATACATCTTAGTACGACCGTTCACGTCATCAGACTTAACGGTGAGCATTTCCTGCAGGGTGTATGCTGCGCCGTATGCTTCCAGCGCCCACACTTCCATCTCCCCGAAACGCTGACCACCGAACTGTGCCTTACCACCCAGCGGCTGCTGAGTAACCAGGCTGTAAGAACCGGTGGAACGCGCGTGCATCTTGTCGTCGACCAGGTGGTTCAGTTTCAGCATGTACATGTAACCAACGGTTACCGGGCGTTCGAACTGTTCACCAGTGCGACCGTCGTACAGGCGGATCTGACCGGAAGTCGGCAGGTCGCCAAGTTTCAGCAGCTCTTTAATTTCTGCTTCTTTCGCACCGTCGAACACCGGCGTTGCGATTGGCATACCTTTGCGCAGGTTTTCAGCCAGACGCATAACTTCTTCATCGCTGAAGGTACTCAGGTCAACTTTCTGACGAACGTCAGCGCCCAGATCGTACGCACGCTGGATGAATTCGCGCAGTTTCGCGACTTCTTGCTGCTGTTTCAGCATGGCGTTGATCTTGTCGCCGATACCTTTCGCAGCCATACCCAGGTGGGTTTCGAGGATCTGACCGATGTTCATACGAGACGGTACGCCCAGCGGGTTCAGTACGATGTCTACCGGCGTACCGTTTTCATCGTAAGGCATATCTTCGATCGGGTTGATCTTAGAAATTACACCCTTGTTACCGTGACGACCTGCCATCTTGTCACCAGGCTGGATACGGCGTTTAACCGCCAGATATACCTTAACAATCTTCAGCACGCCCGGTGCCAGATCGTCGCCCTGGGTGATTTTGCGGCGTTTCGCTTCGAGTTTCTTCTCGAACTCGTGTTTCAGTTCGTCATACTGCTCAGCCAGCTGTTCCAGCTGATTTTGTTTCTCTTCGTCGGTCAGGCCCAGCTCCAGCCAGCGATCGCGCGGCAGTTTGTCGAGCTTCTCAGCTTCAACGCCACCGGCTACCAGCACAGCACGGATACGGCTGAACAGACCCGCTTCGAGGATCTGCAGTTCTTCAGACAGGTCTTTCTTCGCCTGTTTGAGCTGCATTTCTTCGATTTCCAGCGCACGTTTGTCTTTTTCTACGCCATCGCGAGTAAAGACCTGAACGTCGATAACCGTACCGGATACACCGTTTGGTACGCGCAGAGAAGAGTCTTTAACGTCAGAGGCTTTCTCACCGAAGATCGCACGCAGCAGTTTTTCTTCTGGGGTCAGCTGAGTTTCACCTTTCGGCGTAACCTTACCAACCAGAATGTCGCCACCGGTCACTTCCGCACCAATATAAACAATACCGGATTCATCCAGTTTGGAGAGCGCAGCTTCACCCACGTTCGGGATGTCAGCGGTGATCTCTTCTGGCCCCAGCTTGGTGTCACGGGACACACACGCCAGTTCCTGAATGTGGATGGTGGTGAAACGGTCTTCCTGAACAACACGCTCGGATACGAGGATGGAGTCTTCGAAGTTGTAACCATTCCACGGCATGAACGCTACGCGCATGTTCTGACCAAGCGCCAGTTCACCGAGGTCGGTGGACGGACCGTCTGCCAGCACGTCGCCACGTTCAACCGGTTCACCCAGAGACACACACGGCATCTGGTTGATACAGGTGTTCTGGTTAGAACGGGTGTATTTGGTCAGGTTGTAGATGTCGATACCTGCTTCACCCGGATACATCTCGTCTTCGTTAACTTTGATAACGATACGGGAAGCATCCACGTACTGAACGACACCACCACGTTTAGCTACCGCAGTTACACCGGAGTCAACGGCAACAGCACGTTCCATACCAGTACCAACCAGCGGCTTATCAGCACGCAGAGTCGGAACGGCCTGACGTTGCATGTTCGCACCCATCAATGCACGGTTGGCGTCATCGTGTTCCAGGAACGGGATCAGGGACGCACCGACGGATACCACCTGCTGGGTGGATACGTCCATGTAGTCAACCTGGTCACGGCTGAACAAGCTGGATTCGCCTTTGCTACGGCAAGTTACCAGGTCTTCTACGAAGTGGCCTTCTTCATCCAGGTTGGAGTTCGCCTGGGCGATAACGTAGTTGCCTTCTTCGATAGCAGACAGGTAGTGAATTTCGTCAGTTACAACACCGTCGGTCACTTTACGATACGGAGTCTCAAGGAAGCCGTATTCGTTAGTCTGTGCGTACACGGACAGAGAGTTGATCAGACCGATGTTCGGACCTTCAGGGGTTTCGATTGGACATACGCGACCGTAGTGAGTCGGGTGTACGTCTCGAACTTCGAAGCCTGCACGTTCACGGGTCAGACCGCCTGGGCCGAGTGCGGAGATACGACGTTTGTGCGTAATCTCAGACAGCGGGTTGTTCTGGTCCATAAACTGAGACAGCTGGCTGGAACCGAAGAACTCTTTCACTGCTGCGGAAATCGGCTTGGCGTTGATCATATCCTGAGGCATCAGGGTATCCAGATCGCCCAGAGACAGACGCTCTTTCACCGCACGCTCTACACGTACCAGGCCAACGCGGAACTGGTTTTCCGCCATTTCGCCAACGGAACGGATACGACGGTTGCCGAGGTGGTCGATATCATCGACTTCGCCTTTACCGTTACGGATATCGATGAGCTTTTTCATAACATCAATGATGTCGTCTTTGCTCAGGATACCGGAACCTTCGATTTCTTCGCGCAGCAGAGAACGGTTGAACTTCATACGACCAACCGCAGACAGGTCATAACGGTCTTCGGAGAAGAACAGGTTCTCGAACAGGCTTTCCGCTGCTTCACGAGTCGGCGGCTCGCCAGGGCGCATCATGCGGTAGATTTCTACCAGTGCGCTCAGACGGTCGTTAGTTGGGTCGACACGTAAGGTTTCAGAGATATATGGGCCGTGATCCAGATCGTTGGTGAACAGCGTTTCGATACGCTTGTGACCAGACTGGCTCAGCTTAGCCAGCAGATCCAGGCTCAGCTCCATGTTCGCTGCGCAGATCAGCTCGCCGGTAGACTCATCAATATAGTCTTTAGCAACCACTTTACCTGCGATGTACTCAACCGGGACTTCGATCAGTTTGACGTCGTCTTTTTCCAGCTGGCGAATGTGGCGCGCAGTGATACGGCGGCCTTTTTCTACGTACACTTTACCGTTAGCTTCGATGTCAAAAGATGCGGTTTCACCACGCAGGCGTTCCGGCACCAGTTCCATCTGCAGCTTGTTATCACGGATTTCAAAGATAACTTTTTCAAAGAACAGGTCGAGGATCTGCTCTGTGGTGTAGTTCAGGGCGCGCAGAATGATGGTCGCAGGCAGTTTACGGCGACGGTCGATACGTACGAACAGGTTGTCCTTCGGATCGAATTCGAAGTCCAGCCAGGAACCACGGTAAGGGATGATGCGCGCGTTATACAGCACTTTACCCGAAGAGTGGGTTTTACCTTTGTCGGAGTCAAAGAAGACGCCCGGACTACGGTGCAGCTGGGAAACGATAACACGCTCAGTACCGTTGATAACAAAGGTACCGTTGTCTGTCATGAGCGGAATTTCGCCCATGTAGACTTCTTGTTCTTTAATGTCTTTTACGGTGCCTTCCGGCGCTTCGCGCTCATAGATCACCAGACGCAGTTTAACGCGCAGCGGTGCGGAATAGGTCACGCCACGGATTTGACATTCCTGGACGTCAAACACCGGTTCGCCAAGGCGGTAGCTGACGTATTGCAGCTCGGAATTACCGCTGTAGCTCTGAATCGGGAATACGGAACGGAAAGCAGCTTCCAGACCATACTGCCCTTCAGGATCTTGCTCGATAAATTTCTGAAACGAGTCAAGCTGGATAGAAAGGAGATAAGGTACATCCAGAACTTGTGGACGTTTACCAAAATCCTTACGAATACGTTTTTTCTCGGTATAGGAGTAAACCATAGGGTTCCTCAGCTCGCTGACAAGTCGACCCATCTGTCCATTGAGCGGACAGTTTGTGCAACACTATTTTGTTGACCGGAAAATGGAACACTTTCCGCAATGCCTGTTGCTATCACGCTTAAACCATTTCATTGCGATTTACACAGAACGGACGTCCTGTCGCAGTATATTAAGTCGTCGATAGAAACAAGCATTGAAAGGCACAGCAGTAGTCAAACAGTGTGAAACGCTACTGGCGCCTTACAGCGCAAAAAGGCTGGTGACTAAAAAGTCACCAGCCATCAGCCTGATTTCTCAGGCTGCAACCGGAAGGGTTGGCTTATTTAACTTCAACTTCAGCGCCAGCTTCTTCCAGAGCTTTTTTCAGTGCTTCTGCGTCGTCTTTGCTCACGCCTTCTTTCAGAGCAGCCGGTGCAGATTCTACCAGGTCTTTAGCTTCTTTCAGACCCAGGCCAGTTGCGCCACGTACTGCTTTGATAACAGCAACTTTGTTAGCGCCAGCAGCTTTCAGAATTACGTCGAATTCAGTTTTTTCTTCAGCAGCTTCAACCGGGCCAGCAGCTACAGCTACAGCAGCAGCAGCGGAAACACCGAATTTTTCTTCCATTGCAGAGATCAGTTCTACAACGTCCATTACAGACATAGCTGCAACTGCTTCAATGATTTGATCTTTAGTGATAGACATTTAAATTGTTCCTGAATATCAGAATAAGTTTATACGTAAGCGAATGCGTTAAAAAGATAACTGCGATTAAGCAGCTTCTTTCGCATCGCGTACAGCAGCCAGAGTACGAACCAGTTTGCCAGCCGAAGCTTCTTTCATGGTTGCCATCAGGCGTGCAATTGCTTCTTCGTAGGTCGGCAGAGTTGCCAGGCGGTCGATCTGAGACGCCGGGATCAGCTCACCTTCAAAGGCAGCGGCTTTGACCTCAAATTTTGCATTCGCTTTCGCGAACTCTTTGAACAGACGAGCAGCAGCGCCCGGGTGTTCCATAGAGTATGCAATCAGGGTCGGACCAACAAACGCGTCTTTCAGGCACTCGAACGGAGTACCTTCAACAGCACGGCGCAGCAGGGTGTTACGAACAACACGCATGTATACGCCAGCTTCGCGACCTGCTTTACGCAGTTCAGTCATTTTATCTACAGTTACGCCACGGGAATCCGCAACTACTGCAGACAGCGCGCCTTTGGCTACTTCGCTGACTTCAGCAACAATCGCTTGTTTGTCTTGAAGATTTAAAGCCATTAGCTTTGCTCCTGGATGTTTGCCAGAGAAAATCTCTGGAACTCACTTCACTCCTCCAAACGGAGAGAGCGTCTTAATTACGGTGAGCAGAAACAAGCCAGAATATAAAAGAATAATCTTAGCGTTCTGTCACCGTCTACGCAGGGGATTAAGTTTCTTGCGAAACTCCTGCGGTCTTCGACGGAGGCCTGGATAGGCCAGGCTCCAACGAACAAATCTTTTCTATCCGTCGCTATTCAACTTGTGGCGACGTTGGCTTCCTTCATTCGCACCAGTCACATAGTTAGCTATGCTCCTGGCGACTCACTCAGTTGCCGCCTTGCCACAACCCGAATATCTCGGATATACGTCTGCATTAAGCATTATACGTGGGGGTAAGATTGTAGACAAAATCACCGCCCACGTAAAGGCATTAGTTTACAGAAGCGCTCAGGCCAGCCTGGTCAACTGCAACACCTGCACCCATGGTGGTGGAGATGCTAACTTTCTTGATGTACACGCCTTTCGCCTGAGTCGGTTTTGCTTTTTTCAGCGCAACCAGCAGAGCTTCCAGGTTTTCTTTCAGTTTGTCAGCGTCAAAGTCCACTTTACCGATGGTGGTGTGGATGATGCCGTTTTTGTCGTTACGGTAACGAACCTGGCCAGCTTTAGCGTTTTTAACCGCTTCAGCAACGTTCGGCGTTACAGTACCCACTTTCGGGTTTGGCATCAGGCCGCGCGGACCCAGAACCTGGCCCAGCTGGCCAACAACGCGCATTGCATCCGGAGAAGCAATAACAACGTCAAAGTTCATTTCGCCTTTCTTGATCTGGTCAGCCAGATCTTCCATACCTACCAGTTCTGCGCCTGCAGCTTTAGCAGCTTCAGCATTTGCACCTTGGGTAAATACGGCTACGCGAACGGAACGGCCAGTACCGTGCGGCAGTACAGTTGCACCACGTACGTTCTGGTCAGATTTACGAGCGTCGATGCCGAGGTTAACAGCTACGTCCACGCTTTCTACGAATTTAGCAGTCGCCAGCTCTTTCAGCAGTGCGATAGCTTCGTTGATGTCGTACTGTTTGGTTGCATCAACTTTCTCGCGGATAACACGCATGCGCTTGGTCAGTTTAGCCATTTCTTAGTCCTCCACTACCAGGCCCATGGAACGTGCAGTACCTTCGATGGAGCGAGTCATCGCTTCAATGTCGGCACCAGTCATGTCGGCAGCTTTGGTCTGCGCGATTTCCTGCAGCTGAGCGCGGGAAATTTTACCCACTTTGTCTTTGTTCGGCTTACCGGAACCAGACTTGATACCAGCCGCTTTTTTCAGCAGAACTGCTGCCGGCGGGGTCTTGGTAACGAAAGTGAAAGAACGGTCAGCGTAAACGGTGATTACTACCGGAATCGGCAGACCTTTTTCGATGGAATCAGTTTTTGCGTTGAACGCTTTGCAGAATTCCATGATGTTTACGCCCTGCTGACCCAGAGCCGGACCTACTGGCGGACTCGGGTTAGCCATACCAGCTGCAACCTGCAGCTTGACATAGGCTTGTACTTTCTTAGCCATTATAAATTCCTCAAGTTGGGTAATAACGCCTCTGAGAGGCTCCCCGTGATATAAAAAATCGTTTTACGGGCAAGGCCCATAAAAACAAAAGGCGCGAAATTGTATTCCAATCTCACGCCTTGTGCAACGATTAAATCGCCGCTTTTTTGATCGCTGGGTTAGGCTTTTTCAACCTGGCTGAAGTCCAGCTCTACCGGGGTCGCACGACCGAAGATAGAAACAGACACTTTCAGACGAGATTTCTCGTAATCCACTTCTTCAACAACACCGTTGAAGTCAGCGAACGGACCATCATTAACACGGACCATTTCACCCGGTTCAAACAGCGTTTTCGGACGCGGCTTATCACCAACCTGCTGCAGGCGGTTCATAATCGCATCGACTTCTTTATCGCTGATTGGCGCAGGACGATCGGAAGTACCGCCGATGAAGCCCATCACACGCGGTACGCTGCGCACCAGGTGCCAGCTCGCGTCGTTCATCACCATCTGAACGAGGACGTAGCCAGGGAAGAATTTACGTTCGCTTTTGCGACGCTGACCGCCACGGATTTCAACCACTTCTTCGGTTGGTACCATGACTTCACCAAACAAATCTTCCATGTTGTGTAATTTGATATGCTCACGCAGCGACGTTGCTACGCGGCCTTCAAAACCGGAAAACGCCTGAACGACGTACCAGCGCTTTTTAGGAGCTTCAGACATCTCAGAACCTCAGGCCAGTGATAAAGGATACCAGGCGAACCAGAATACCATCCAGTCCCCACAGGATCAGTGACATTACTGCGGTAACCGCAGCCACAATCAGCGTGGTGTGCAATGTTTCCTGGCGAGTCGGCCAAATGACCTTACGGACTTCGGTACGCGCTTCACGGGCAAAAGCAACGGTAGCTTTACCTTTTGTCGTTAACAGCGCGACACCACCCGCTGCAGCAATCAGAATTACTACGGCCAGCGCACGCAGCGGCAGCATAATGTCGCGATAAAGGTAGTTGCCGACAATCGCCACCAGGAGCAATGCCACCACAACGACCCACTTCATCGCTTCCAGGCCGCGCCCGCTTCCTTGAGCTTCGGTATTCGCACTCATAAACCAACCTGTCAGAAGTTTTCTACAAACATTTTCACCCCGCGATCGCGAGGCAAACCAAATCGAAACGCGTATTAGCTTTTCGGATTATACGCCCTCAACAGAGCCTGTCTCAGCAATGATTATGACAAAGAAAATCACTGATGAGCCAGGTTCTGGTACGAAAGCGTGCAAAAAGGGCATCAAATGATGCCCTTTTAGTGCGCATTGCGTCAAATGTTATCGGCAATTAGCTCAGAACTTTTGCTACAACGCCCGCGCCAACGGTACGGCCGCCTTCACGGATTGCGAAACGCAGACCGTCGTCCATCGCGATCGGGTGGATCAGGGTAACAACCATTTTGATGTTGTCGCCCGGCATTACCATCTCTACGCCTTCCGGCAGTTCGATGGTACCAGTCACGTCAGTAGTACGGAAGTAGAACTGCGGACGGTAGCCTTTGAAGAACGGAGTATGACGACCGCCTTCATCTTTGGACAGAATGTACACTTCAGATTCGAACTTGGTGTGCGGCTTGATGGTGCCCGGCTTAGCCAGTACCTGACCACGTTCGATTTCTTCACGTTTGATACCACGCAGCAGAACACCTACGTTCTCACCAGCACGGCCTTCGTCCAGCAGTTTGCGGAACATTTCAACGCCAGTACAGGTAGACTTCTGAGTCTCTTTGATACCAACGATTTCAACTTCTTCACCAACTTTGATGATACCGCGTTCTACACGACCGGTAACAACGGTACCACGACCGGAGATGGAGAATACGTCTTCGATCGGCAGCAGGAACGGCTTGTCAATCGCACGCTCTGGTTCCGGAATGTAAGAATCCAGGAAGCCAGCCAGTTCCAGGATTTTCGCTTCCCACTCTGCGTCGCCTTCCAGCGCTTTCAGAGCAGAACCACGAACGATCGGAGTGTCGTCGCCCGGGAAGTCATACTGAGACAGAAGTTCACGAACTTCCATTTCAACCAGTTCCAGCAGCTCTTCGTCATCAACCATGTCGCATTTGTTCAGGAACACGATGATGTACGGAACGCCTACCTGACGACCCAGCAGGATGTGCTCACGAGTCTGCGGCATCGGGCCGTCAGTCGCAGCAACTACCAGGATCGCGCCGTCCATCTGAGCAGCACCGGTGATCATGTTTTTAACATAGTCGGCGTGCCCCGGGCAGTCTACGTGTGCGTAGTGACGGGTCGGGGTGTCGTATTCAACGTGAGAAGTGTTGATGGTGATACCACGAGCTTTTTCTTCCGGCGCGTTATCGATCTGGTCGAATGCGCGAGCAGCACCGCCGTAGGTTTTAGCCAGTACGGTAGTGATTGCAGCGGTCAGCGTTGTTTTACCATGGTCAACGTGGCCGATAGTACCGACGTTAACGTGCGGTTTTGTACGTTCAAACTTTTCTTTAGACATCGATTGTCCCTCTAAGACACGGATAAATCGGTGATATCACCACATCAACCAGGCAACATGCCCGACTTGTTGAATGCAATAAACAGAAGGAAAAAACAGGGAGGAGAAAAGAAGTGGTGCTGATAGGCAGATTCGAACTGCCGACCTCACCCTTACCAAGGGTGCGCTCTACCAACTGAGCTATATCAGCACATCTTGGAGCGGGCAGCGGGAATCGAACCCGCATCATCAGCTTGGAAGGCTGAGGTAATAGCCATTATACGATGCCCGCATCCTGGAACTCGGCTACCTGATTTTCATTCTGCACTGAATATCGAGAGAAGCTCTCTTCATTCGAGCCGGTAAGCGAACTTATCGTCTCGGGCTACGCCATCGCGTGGCCGAAATTGGTGGTGGGGGAAGGATTCGAACCTTCGAAGTCTGTGACGGCAGATTTACAGTCTGCTCCCTTTGGCCGCTCGGGAACCCCACCGGACTTGATGGTGCCGACTACCGGAATCGAACTGGTGACCTACTGATTACAAGTCAGTTGCTCTACCTACTGAGCTAAGTCGGCATCAAGTAGCGCGCATTCTATGGAGACATGCGAGTTCATGCAACTAAAAAATTGCATAATTTGTTTTATTGGTCACATTTTATGCGACACGATGAAGAAACAGCCGAACGGAGGGCAGATTAGCACACTTTTTCAACATCATTGTGCTCAACAATGCGCTCCTGCTAAACCATAATTCTTTTTATCAGATGGAATATCTGTCACATTGCTTTTCAACGATATCTTCCTGGCAGAGATTTTTTCTTATTATTCCTCCCCATCTGGTGTTACCCTCCTGCCCATTAACCCATTCAACAGAACTGTGACGCGCCATGGCAAATATCGCTTTGCCGATAGAGCTATGACCGCCAGAAACATGCTTATGAGTATAAAAGAGCAAACGTTAATGACGCCTTACCTACAGTTTGACCGCAACCAGTGGGCAGCTCTGCGTGATTCCGTACCTATGACGTTATCGGAAGATGAGATCGCCCGTCTCAAAGGTATTAATGAAGATCTCTCGTTAGAAGAAGTTGCCGAGATCTATTTACCTTTGTCACGTTTGCTGAACTTCTATATAAGCTCGAATCTGCGCCGTCAGGCAGTTCTGGAACAGTTTCTTGGTACTAACGGGCAACGCATTCCTTACATTATCAGTATTGCTGGCAGTGTCGCGGTGGGGAAAAGTACAACCGCCCGTGTATTGCAGGCGCTATTAAGCCGTTGGCCGGAACATCGTCGTGTTGAACTGATCACTACAGATGGCTTCCTTCACCCTAATCAGGTTCTGAAAGAACGTGGTCTGATGAAGAAGAAAGGCTTCCCGGAATCGTATGATATGCATCGCCTGGTGAAGTTTGTTTCCGATCTCAAATCCGGCGTGCCAAACGTTACAGCCCCTGTTTACTCGCATCTTATTTATGATGTGATCCCGGATGGAGATAAAACGGTTGTTCAGCCTGATATTTTAATTCTTGAAGGGTTAAATGTCTTACAGAGCGGGATGGATTATCCACACGATCCACATCATGTATTTGTTTCTGATTTTGTCGATTTTTCGATATATGTTGATGCACCGGAAGACTTACTTCAGACGTGGTATATCAACCGTTTTCTGAAATTCCGCGAAGGGGCTTTTACCGACCCGGATTCCTATTTTCATAACTACGCGAAATTAACTAAAGAAGAAGCGATTAAGACTGCCATGACATTGTGGAAAGAGATCAACTGGCTGAACTTAAAGCAAAATATTCTACCTACTCGTGAGCGCGCCAGTTTAATCCTGACGAAAAGTGCTAATCATGCGGTAGAAGAGGTCAGACTACGCAAATAATTTGCAGGGGAGCGAATACTCCCCTTTCTTATTTTTCTGCACTACGCAGGGATATTTCACCGCCCATCCAGGGTTTTATTATTCCATCCTGCTCAAGTAATAAAGCCCCCTGTTTGTCTATTCCGCGTGAAATGCCAAATATTTCTTTATCACCAATGATAAGTTTCACTGGGCGATTAATAAAATTATCCAGCTTTTCCCAGCGCGACAGATAAGGTGCCAATCCTTCTTGTTCGAAGAGTTCCAACGCAGCACGTAATTCACGTATTAGCATGGCCGCCAACGTATTACGATCGAGATTGATCCCCGCTTCCTGCAGCGTGATCCACCCCTGATTAACGACACTCTCTTCAACACGGCGCATTGCCATGTTGATCCCGGCTCCAATGACTATTTGCGCCGCATCGCCAGTTTTGCCAGTCAGCTCCACAAGAATGCCTGCCAGCTTGCGATCCTGCAGATAGAGGTCATTAGGCCATTTGACACGAACTTTATCTGCTCCCAGCTTGCGTAATACTTCCGCCATCACGATACCGATAACCAGACTTAAACCAATCGCCGCCGCCGGGCCTTGTTCCAGACGCCAGAACATCGACAAATATAAGTTTGCGCCAAAAGGCGAAAACCATTTCCGCCCCCGGCGACCACGGCCAGCCTGCTGGTATTCTGCAACACAGGCATCGCCCGATTTAAGCTCTCCGATACGATCAAGAAGGTACTGATTCGTGGAGTCAATAACTGGCAGCACGGCTACACTACCGCCATCCAGCTGACCCAATATCTGTTCAGCATTAAGTAACTGGATGGGCCCAGGCAGGCTGTATCCTTTACCCGGAACGGTAAAGACATCAACGCCCCAGTCACGCAGTGTCTGAATGTGTTTATTAATAGCCGCCCGGCTCATTCCCAGCGTTTCACCCAACTGCTCGCCAGAGTGAAATTCACCGTTCGCTAACAGGGCAATCAATTTCAGTGGCACGGTGTTATCCTTCATGAAATTGTCTCCACTGCGCTCACTTCACCTGATGCACCAATAAAGCGGACTTCAGGCTCAAGCCAGACATTAAATTTTTCACCCACTTTTTGTCTTACATGGTGTGCCAGTTGCACCACATCTTCGCTTTTTGCATTGTCTTCATTAATGAGAACTAACGCCTGTTGACGGTGCACCGCAGCCCCACCCATTTGCATCCCTTTTAGCTGGCACTGATCAATAAGCCAACCTGCTGCCAGTTTTACTGAACCATCCGCCTGGGGGTAATTTGGTGCTGTTGGAAATTGTGACAGTAATGCTTCAGCCGTTTCGGCAGATACAACAGGGTTTTTGAAGAAACTACCGGCATTGCCATTCACTTTTGGATCAGGGAGTTTGGTGGTGCGCATATGACACACCGCATTAAATACTTGCTGTGGCGTTACTGTTGTAGGATCCAGACGAGTTAAGTCACCATACGTTAGTACAGGTTGCCACTCTTTTGGCAGACGCAGACCTACGGCTACAATGGCGAAGCGATCCTGGTATTCATGTTTAAAAATACTGTCGCGATAGCCAAAACGGCACTCTTTGGCAGTTAAGCGCACTTGCTTGCCTGTCGCCAGTTCAACACAATCAACATAAGCGCAAACTCGCTGTAATTCTACGCCATAAGCACCAATATTCTGGATAGGTGATGAGCCGACACAACCAGGAATTAATGCCAGATTTTCCAGACCAGGCATACCTTCCTGCAAAGTGTATTTTACCAGGCGATGCCAGTTTTCTCCGGCTCCTACATGTAAATACCACGCATCAGGTTCATCATGAATTTCGATACCTTTGATCCGGTTGATGATCACCGTGCCGCGATAGTCTTCCAGAAAAAGTACATTACTTCCTTCACCCAGAATAAGAACGGGTTGTCCTTCTGCGGTTGCATGCTGCCAGGCATTGAGTAATTGTTGTTCGTCTTCGGCACATACAATGTGCTGAGCATTATGATCAATGCCAAATGTGTTCCAGGGTTTTAAGGAGTGGTTCATAGCTGCTTTCCTGATGCAAAAACGAGGCTAGTTTACCGTATCTGTGGGGGGATGGCTTGTAGATATGACGACAGGAAGAGTTTGTAGAAACGCAAAAAGGCCATCCGTCAGGATGGCCTTCTGCTTAATTTGATGCCTGGCAGTTCCCTACTCTCGCATGGGGAGACCCCACACTACCATCGGCGCTACGGCGTTTCACTTCTGAGTTCGGCATGGGGTCAGGTGGGACCACCGCGCTAAGGCCGCCAGGCAAATTCTGTTTTATCAGACCGCTTCTGCGTTCTGATTTAATCTGTATCAGGCTGAAAATCTTCTCTCATCCGCCAAAACATCTTCGGCGTTGTAAGGTTAAGCCTCACGGTTCATTAGTACCGGTTAGCTCAACGCATCGCTGCGCTTACACACCCGGCCTATCAACGTCGTCGTCTTCAACGTTCCTTCAGGACTCTCAAGGAGTCAGGGAGAACTCATCTCGGGGCAAGTTTCGTGCTTAGATGCTTTCAGCACTTATCTCTTCCGCATTTAGCTACCGGGCAGTGCCATTGGCATGACAACCCGAACACCAGTGATGCGTCCACTCCGGTCCTCTCGTACTAGGAGCAGCCCCCCTCAGTTCTCCAGCGCCCACGGCAGATAGGGACCGAACTGTCTCACGACGTTCTAAACCCAGCTCGCGTACCACTTTAAATGGCGAACAGCCATACCCTTGGGACCTACTTCAGCCCCAGGATGTGATGAGCCGACATCGAGGTGCCAAACACCGCCGTCGATATGAACTCTTGGGCGGTATCAGCCTGTTATCCCCGGAGTACCTTTTATCCGTTGAGCGATGGCCCTTCCATTCAGAACCACCGGATCACTATGACCTGCTTTCGCACCTGCTCGCGCCGTCACGCTCGCAGTCAAGCTGGCTTATGCCATTGCACTAACCTCCTGATGTCCGACCAGGATTAGCCAACCTTCGTGCTCCTCCGTTACTCTTTAGGAGGAGACCGCCCCAGTCAAACTACCCACCAGACACTGTCCGCAACCCGGATTACGGGTCAACGTTAGAACATCAAACATTAAAGGGTGGTATTTCAAGGTCGGCTCCATGCAGACTGGCGTCCACACTTCAAAGCCTCCCACCTATCCTACACATCAAGGCTCAATGTTCAGTGTCAAGCTATAGTAAAGGTTCACGGGGTCTTTCCGTCTTGCCGCGGGTACACTGCATCTTCACAGCGAGTTCAATTTCACTGAGTCTCGGGTGGAGACAGCCTGGCCATCATTACGCCATTCGTGCAGGTCGGAACTTACCCGACAAGGAATTTCGCTACCTTAGGACCGTTATAGTTACGGCCGCCGTTTACCGGGGCTTCGATCAAGAGCTTCGCTTGCGCTAACCCCATCAATTAACCTTCCGGCACCGGGCAGGCGTCACACCGTATACGTCCACTTTCGTGTTTGCACAGTGCTGTGTTTTTAATAAACAGTTGCAGCCAGCTGGTATCTTCGACTGATTTCAGCTCCACGAGCAAGTCGCTTCACCTACATATCAGCGTGCCTTCTCCCGAAGTTACGGCACCATTTTGCCTAGTTCCTTCACCCGAGTTCTCTCAAGCGCCTTGGTATTCTCTACCTGACCACCTGTGTCGGTTTGGGGTACGATTTGATGTTACCTGATGCTTAGAGGCTTTTCCTGGAAGCAGGGCATTTGTTGCTTCAGCACCGTAGTGCCTCGTCATCACGCCTCAGCCTTGATTTTCCGGATTTGCCTGGAAAACCAGCCTACACGCTTAAACCGGGACAACCGTCGCCCGGCCAACATAGCCTTCTCCGTCCCCCCTTCGCAGTAACACCAAGTACAGGAATATTAACCTGTTTCCCATCGACTACGCCTTTCGGCCTCGCCTTAGGGGTCGACTCACCCTGCCCCGATTAACGTTGGACAGGAACCCTTGGTCTTCCGGCGAGCGGGCTTTTCACCCGCTTTATCGTTACTTATGTCAGCATTCGCACTTCTGATACCTCCAGCATACCTCACAGTACACCTTCACAGGCTTACAGAACGCTCCCCTACCCAACAACGCATAAGCGTCGCTGCCGCAGCTTCGGTGCATGGTTTAGCCCCGTTACATCTTCCGCGCAGGCCGACTCGACCAGTGAGCTATTACGCTTTCTTTAAATGATGGCTGCTTCTAAGCCAACATCCTGGCTGTCTGGGCCTTCCCACATCGTTTCCCACTTAACCATGACTTTGGGACCTTAGCTGGCGGTCTGGGTTGTTTCCCTCTTCACGACGGACGTTAGCACCCGCCGTGTGTCTCCCGTGATAACATTCTCCGGTATTCGCAGTTTGCATCGGGTTGGTAAGTCGGGATGACCCCCTTGCCGAAACAGTGCTCTACCCCCGGAGATGAATTCACGAGGCGCTACCTAAATAGCTTTCGGGGAGAACCAGCTATCTCCCGGTTTGATTGGCCTTTCACCCCCAGCCACAAGTCATCCGCTAATTTTTCAACATTAGTCGGTTCGGTCCTCCAGTTAGTGTTACCCAACCTTCAACCTGCCCATGGCTAGATCACCGGGTTTCGGGTCTATACCCTGCAACTTAACGCCCAGTTAAGACTCGGTTTCCCTTCGGCTCCCCTATTCGGTTAACCTTGCTACAGAATATAAGTCGCTGACCCATTATACAAAAGGTACGCAGTCACACGCCTAAGCATGCTCCCACTGCTTGTACGTACACGGTTTCAGGTTCTTTTTCACTCCCCTCGCCGGGGTTCTTTTCGCCTTTCCCTCACGGTACTGGTTCACTATCGGTCAGTCAGGAGTATTTAGCCTTGGAGGATGGTCCCCCCATATTCAGACAGGATACCACGTGTCCCGCCCTACTCATCGAGCTCACAATATGTGCATTTTTGTGTACGGGGCTGTCACCCTGTATCGCGCGCCTTTCCAGACGCTTCCACTAACACACACACTGATTCAGGCTCTGGGCTCCTCCCCGTTCGCTCGCCGCTACTGGGGGAATCTCGGTTGATTTCTTTTCCTCGGGGTACTTAGATGTTTCAGTTCCCCCGGTTCGCCTCATTAACCTATGGATTCAGTTAATGATAGTGTGACGAATCACACTGGGTTTCCCCATTCGGAAATCGCCGGTTATAACGGTTCATATCACCTTACCGACGCTTATCGCAGATTAGCACGTCCTTCATCGCCTCTGACTGCCAGGGCATCCACCGTGTACGCTTAGTCGCTTAACCTCACAACCCGAAGATGTTTCTTTCGATTCATCATCGTGTTGCGAAAATTTGAGAGACTCACGAACAACTTTCGTTGTTCAGTGTTTCAATTTTCAGCTTGATCCAGATTTTTAAAGAGCAAATATCTCAAACATCACCCGAAGATGAGTTTTGAGATATTAAGGCAGGTGACTTTCACTCACAAACCAGCAAGTGGCGTCCCCTAGGGGATTCGAACCCCTGTTACCGCCGTGAAAGGGCGGTGTCCTGGGCCTCTAGACGAAGGGGACGTATCAGTCTGCTTCGCAAGACGCCTTGCTTTTCACTTTCTATCAGACAATCTGTGTGAGCACTGCAAAGAACGCTTCTTTAAGGTAAGGAGGTGATCCAACCGCAGGTTCCCCTACGGTTACCTTGTTACGACTTCACCCCAGTCATGAATCACAAAGTGGTAAGCGCCCTCCCGAAGGTTAAGCTACCTACTTCTTTTGCAACCCACTCCCATGGTGTGACGGGCGGTGTGTACAAGGCCCGGGAACGTATTCACCGTGGCATTCTGATCCACGATTACTAGCGATTCCGACTTCATGGAGTCGAGTTGCAGACTCCAATCCGGACTACGACGCACTTTATGAGGTCCGCTTGCTCTCGCGAGGTCGCTTCTCTTTGTATGCGCCATTGTAGCACGTGTGTAGCCCTGGTCGTAAGGGCCATGATGACTTGACGTCATCCCCACCTTCCTCCAGTTTATCACTGGCAGTCTCCTTTGAGTTCCCGGCCGGACCGCTGGCAACAAAGGATAAGGGTTGCGCTCGTTGCGGGACTTAACCCAACATTTCACAACACGAGCTGACGACAGCCATGCAGCACCTGTCTCACAGTTCCCGAAGGCACCAATCCATCTCTGGAAAGTTCTGTGGATGTCAAGACCAGGTAAGGTTCTTCGCGTTGCATCGAATTAAACCACATGCTCCACCGCTTGTGCGGGCCCCCGTCAATTCATTTGAGTTTTAACCTTGCGGCCGTACTCCCCAGGCGGTCGACTTAACGCGTTAGCTCCGGAAGCCACGCCTCAAGGGCACAACCTCCAAGTCGACATCGTTTACGGCGTGGACTACCAGGGTATCTAATCCTGTTTGCTCCCCACGCTTTCGCACCTGAGCGTCAGTCTTCGTCCAGGGGGCCGCCTTCGCCACCGGTATTCCTCCAGATCTCTACGCATTTCACCGCTACACCTGGAATTCTACCCCCCTCTACGAGACTCAAGCTTGCCAGTATCAGATGCAGTTCCCAGGTTGAGCCCGGGGATTTCACATCTGACTTAACAAACCGCCTGCGTGCGCTTTACGCCCAGTAATTCCGATTAACGCTTGCACCCTCCGTATTACCGCGGCTGCTGGCACGGAGTTAGCCGGTGCTTCTTCTGCGGGTAACGTCAATGAGCAAAGGTATTAACTTTACTCCCTTCCTCCCCGCTGAAAGTACTTTACAACCCGAAGGCCTTCTTCATACACGCGGCATGGCTGCATCAGGCTTGCGCCCATTGTGCAATATTCCCCACTGCTGCCTCCCGTAGGAGTCTGGACCGTGTCTCAGTTCCAGTGTGGCTGGTCATCCTCTCAGACCAGCTAGGGATCGTCGCCTAGGTGAGCCGTTACCCCACCTACTAGCTAATCCCATCTGGGCACATCCGATGGCAAGAGGCCCGAAGGTCCCCCTCTTTGGTCTTGCGACGTTATGCGGTATTAGCTACCGTTTCCAGTAGTTATCCCCCTCCATCAGGCAGTTTCCCAGACATTACTCACCCGTCCGCCACTCGTCAGCAAAGCAGCAAGCTGCTTCCTGTTACCGTTCGACTTGCATGTGTTAGGCCTGCCGCCAGCGTTCAATCTGAGCCATGATCAAACTCTTCAATTTAAAAGTTTGATGCTCAAAGAATTAAACTTCGTAATGAATTACGTGTTCACTCTTGAGACTTGGTATTCATTTTTCGTCTTGCGACGTTAAGAATCCGTATCTTCGAGTGCCCACACAGATTGTCTGATAAATTGTTAAAGAGCAGTGCCGCTTTGCTTTTTCTCAGCGGCGCGGGGTGTGCATAATACGCTTTCCCGCTACAGAGTCAAGCATTTATTTTTGCTTTCTCTGCCGGAGTTCTCAGGAGAACCCCGCTGACCCGGCGGCGTGTTTGCCGTTGTTCCGTGTCAGTGGTGGCGCATTATAGGGAGTTATTCCGGCCTGACAAGAGGAAATTTAAAATAATTTTCTGACCGCGCAACATTCAACCAAATCAGCCTAAAACTGCCAGTTTTTCGAGCGTTTCGAAGCCGTAACGCTGTAAAACGGGCAATAATTGTTCAGCTCCTGGCGTCATTGCCATACAAAAGGCAATATTCGCATCGGCAGATTTTGCATCCGGGGCTTCATGTTCTAACAACCAGGCCGTTCGGCGAGCAATCGCTGCGCCAGAATCCACCAGCCGGGTTCCCTCTGGCAGCACTTGTAACAGTTCTTCTTGTAGTAGAGGGAAATGGGTGCAACCCAATACAACGGTATCTGGCGGCTCTTTCATTCTTAACCACGGGCGTAGGATACGTTTTAGTGCATCCAGAGAAACATCTTCGCCATGTAGCTTCGCTTCAGCCAACTCAACCATCTCTGCCGAGCCCAGCATTTCTATCTGGCATTCATTAGCGAAACGCGCGATCAGCTCATGAGTATAAGAACGTTTAACTGTTCCGCGGGTTGCCAGTAATCCGACAATGCCATTTGCCGTCAGACGTGCAGCAGGTTTAATCGCCGGCACGACACCAACAACCGGGAAGTCGAACTTTTCGCGTAATGCAGGAAGTGAAACGGTACTGGCAGTGTTGCAAGCGACCACAGCCAGCGCAAGGGGATAACGTTCTTGCACCGCGGTGACAATTGCCACCACTCGCTCAACAATAAACGCTTCGCTTTTTTCGCCATACGGGAAAGCGACGTTATCGAAAGCATAAATGTAATGGAGATCCGGTAAGAGATGCCGGATCTCGTCATAGACCGACAACCCACCGACGCCGGAGTCAAACACCAGCACGGTGGGACGTGGTTCAGAAGGTGTAGCTGCCAGACAAGGTGTATTCCCGTCCTGCAGTTTGGTAGCCATAGACTGTCTCATAATCTTTGTCGAACAGGTTGGCTATTTTACCACGAACTGTCAGGTGAGAGGTGACCGGATACGCAACCGCAAGATCCCACAAGCTCACACCGCCCATTTTAACGGTTTGATAAGGATAAGATGAGTAATCCTTATCATAGCGAGTGCCTAAATACTGATAAGTAATACCCCAGTCGAAGTCATACAACTGCCAGTCGAGCTGGTATTTCACCTGCTGTTTAGCACGGCGTAACAACGGCGTGTCGGTAATCGCATTGCGCGCATCGACATAATCATAACTCACAGTATGCGTCAGTGGTCCGGTATCAAAATTGGCGGTCGCCTCGACGCCCTTAATCCGCGCTTTCCCTTCGTTGTAATATTTCAGGGTGTGATCATCATAATCGATCAAGTCACTGACATCGTTACGATATCCGGAAATACGCCAGTTCACCCCAGCGGTTAAGCCTTCAAACGCGCCTTCCCACTGTTTGCTTTTCTCCGGGTCCAGATTCGGATTTCCGTAGAAGCCATACAGTTGCCCCAGATTTGGTGCCTTATAAGATGTCCCGTAGGAAGCAATGAAGCGATAACCTTCGATGAATTCCCAACCGGCGCTGGTTTGCCAGGTTCCATGACGACCAAACTGTGAGTTATCGTCACTGCGTGCTGCGCCTTCAAAGGTAAAATCGCCGACTTGTTGCAGCCCGGTCAGATAGATGCCGGTATTACGTTGATCATATCCATCCTCAACATAACCTGTACCCGGCGTCGTAGTCTGTTTCTGCCAGTCGACACCCGCACCAATACTACCGTGACCAACGATGACATTGTTTGCCCACTGGACGGTGTATTGCTTCATCTCATCGAGCGTCGCCGACGAATCATAACGACCATAATGGGGATCGTAGTTGTAATCTTTGCTATGGCTATAGCTGGTAATGAGTTGTGATTTAATCAGTTCGCCGTTATAGCGCAGCCCGGCGTCCCAACTTTGGCTATAGAGTTTACGGGTATCGAGCAACGGTGAACCGGGAGAATAATACGCGTCATAATTGGTACGGTTATCATAGCCATAGCCGCGCACAAAGCCGCTCCAGGCATCAGTAAAGTTATGCTCCAGCGCGCCATAAAGCGTTTTACTTAAAAAACCATCGTTATCTGTCTGCGCTTGCGTTCCGGTATTACCATAGGCAACAACATCATAACCATGAGTATGGGCATAATCGCCCAACAGCGTTACCCGTGTCTTATCCCCCAGTTGTTGCTGCGTAGAGACATCATAGTTCTGATAACTATTGCTTCCCCACCCTGCTGAAATTTCCGTTCCGGGTTCATCGCGCGTCGTGATGATATTCACCACCCCGCCTATTGCATCGGAACCATAAACAGCGGAGCGCGGCCCACGGATATATTCAACACGCTGGACAAGCGCAATAGGGAACTGGCTAAGGTCGGCAGAACCACTCACCCCCGCCAGATTCAGGCGTACGCCATCAATTAACACCAACACATGACTGGCATTTGTACCGCGAATAAAAATAGATGAGAGCTGACCTGAACCGCCGTTTTGGGTGATATCGACGCCCGGAAGACGGCGCAGCACATCATTGACCGAGGTCGACTGCCAGCGGTCGATATCCTGACGGGTCACAACGGTGGTTGGTGCAAGCACAGTGCTGCGCGGCTGTTCAAAACGGTTAGCAGTAACGACGAGAGTATCCGGGCTGGTATCCTGTGCCCAAGCGGAAAATGCCGTGACGGAACACGCCGTCAGCAGCGAAGCTTTTTTAATCATTGTAAAGCATCCACAATAGAAGAAGGATGCCGCAGGTTTCATCAATATTACGCGATGATGAGAACCAGATGCGACGTTGGCCGGCAGGTCTTCGGGCTTGGAGGGGTATCTAAGATACTAAGAGATGATGACTTCCCACCGGATGGCAGTGTCCGCATAACGCAATCATCGCACCTTTCCTTACCGCTGCGCGTCAGCTCCAGATTCGCACTGGATTCCCTATTAACTCACAGGACCGGCAAGTGGATGCTACAGGTTGTAACAAGTTACTGTCCAGACGTAGCTCACAAATAGGAATTCATCAAGATCTGGACATCTGATGAGCAATCCCTACAATCGCCGCGTACTTTAATTTTTCAGGATACATCATGACCCCCGAACACCTTCCAACAGAACAGTATGAAGCGCAGTTAGCCGAAAAAGTGGTACGTTTGCAAAGTATGATGGCACCGTTTTCTGACCTGGTTCCGGAAGTGTTTCGCTCGCCGGTCAGTCATTACCGGATGCGCGCGGAGTTCCGCATCTGGCACGATGGCGATGACCTGTATCACATCATTTTCGATCAACAAACCAAAAGCCGCATCCGCGTGGATAGCTTCCCCGCCGCCAGTGAACTTATCAACCAGTTGATGACGGCGATGATTGCGGGTGTGCGTAATAATCCCGTTCTGCGCCACAAGTTGTTCCAGATTGATTACCTCACTACGCTGAGTAATCAGGCGGTGGTTTCCCTGCTATACCATAAGAAGCTGGATGATGAGTGGCGTCAGGAAGCGGAGGCCCTGCGCGATGCACTGCGCGCGCAGAATCTGAATGTGCATCTGATTGGTCGGGCAACGAAAACCAAAATCGAGCTGGATCAGGATTACATCGATGAACGTCTGCCGGTCGCAGGGAAAGAGATGATCTACCGTCAGGTAGAAAACAGCTTTACCCAGCCGAACGCGGCGATGAATATTCAGATGCTGGAATGGGCGCTGGACGTAACCAAAGGCTCAAAAGGCGATTTACTGGAGCTGTACTGCGGCAACGGTAACTTTTCATTAGCGCTGGCGCGCAATTTTGATCGGGTATTAGCCACCGAAATCGCTAAGCCGTCGGTTGCTGCTGCGCAATACAACATCGCAGCTAACCATATTGATAACGTACAAATTATTCGTATGGCGGCAGAAGAATTTACTCAGGCGATGAATGGTGTGCGCGAGTTTAACCGCCTGCAAGGGATCGACTTAAAGAGTTATCAGTGCGAAACCATTTTTGTCGACCCACCGCGCAGCGGTCTGGACAGTGAAACCGAGAAAATGGTGCAGGCGTATCCGCGTATTTTGTACATCTCCTGTAACCCGGAAACGTTATGCAAGAATCTGGAAACATTAAGCCAGACGCACAAGGTCGAACGTCTGGCTCTGTTTGATCAGTTCCCCTACACGCACCATATGGAGTGCGGCGTATTACTGACCGCGAAGTAAAACCCATGCCGGATGCGCCAGCATCCGGCATAATACCGATTACTCAGCAACTTCCTGCTTACGGTTACGCATCTTCGCGCCAATCCAGAACACCATAATGACGGAGAGTACTGCCGGGAAGAAGTTAGAGCCGATATCCGGATATTCCGCACGAACTACCGTGCTGTACAGCAGTACGCCGAGAATAAAACAGGCAGCTGCCAGACCCGGCAAGCCTACCGGCATAGTGCGATTAAGATAACGTTGATGCAGGCAGTAAACCGTCAGCACCAGGGAAATAATCGGGAATACAGAAAATGGCACAATGGAGCTAAACAGCGCTGCGAAAGTACCATTAATCGATAAGCCAGCAACTAACGCCAGCAGCAGCGTACCTCTATCTTGATTTGCTTGTTTCATTACTCGTCCTTCACATTTCCCGGAATAATTGCGGTTTTCTCTTGTTCACGGCGATACCAGTAATAAGCCCCTTTCGAAATCATTCGCAGTTGCAGTACCAGTCGCTCTTCTAATTGCCGACGTTGTTCGACGCCGACGTCCAACGCCTCGGCACCCGCACTGAAGACAATTGTCACCATTGCTTCGGCTTGCGCTTCAGTAAACGCACGCGGCATATGGTTTTCGAGTTCCAGATAGTCCGCAAGTTCCGCAATGAAGTGCTGAATTTCACGCGCAACGGCGGCACGAAACGCAGCGGAGGTGCCGGAGCGTTCCCGCAATAATAACCGGAAGGCGTTAGGATTATTACCGATGAACTCCATAAATGTGGAGACCGAGGTGCGGATCACACTCCCGCCTTTGGCGATACGCTGACGCGCCTGGCGCATGAGTTGGCGTAGCATTAAACCGCTCTCATCAACCATGGTCAGACCCAGTTCGTCTACGTCGCGGAAATGCCGATAAAAAGAGGTGGGAGCAATGCCCGCTTCACGCGCCACTTCACGCAAACTCAGGCTGGCGAAGCTGCGTTCAGCACTTAATTGGCTAAATGCGGCTTCCACCAGCGAACGGCGGGTTTTTTCTTTTTGTTGCGCTCTTACGCCCATCACGATGTCTGAATCCTTGCCAAAAGTACTGCTGGCACTATACCAGAGAATGAACATACTGGATTGCTCCAGTATTGTGAATGAACGGTAACGCAATAAAACATATTTACTGCAATTCTTTGGCCGGTTCTTTTACGTACAGCGGAAACCTGCCGCTTAAACGGAGAGTATCGTCGATAAAAATCCAATAAAACGTCAGGGCAAAAGTAAGAAACAGACAAAGCAAAGGCCGCTCAGGATATAGCCAGATAAATGACGGGGATCAATTGGCTTACCCGCGATAAAATGTTACCATTCTGTTGCTTTTATGTATAAGAATAGGTAAGCCCTACCATGCCACATTCCTACGATTACGATGCCATAGTAATAGGTTCCGGCCCCGGCGGCGAAGGCGCTGCAATGGGCCTGGTTAAGCAAGGTGCGCGCGTCGCAGTTATCGAGCGTTATCAAAATGTTGGCGGCGGTTGCACCCACTGGGGCACCATCCCGTCGAAAGCTCTCCGTCACGCCGTCAGCCGCATTATAGAATTCAATCAAAACCCACTTTACAGCGACCATTCCCGACTGCTCCGCTCTTCTTTTGCCGATATCCTTAACCATGCCGATAACGTGATTAATCAACAAACGCGCATGCGTCAGGGATTTTACGAACGTAATCACTGTGAAATATTGCAGGGAAACGCTCGCTTTGTTGACGAGCATACGTTGGCGCTGGATTGCCCGGACGGCAGCGTTGAAACACTAACCGCTGAAAAATTTGTTATTGCCTGCGGCTCTCGTCCATATCATCCAACAGATGTTGATTTCACCCATCCACGCATTTACGACAGCGACTCAATTCTCAGCATGCACCACGAACCGCGCCATGTACTTATCTATGGTGCTGGAGTGATCGGCTGTGAATATGCGTCGATCTTCCGCGGTATGGATGTAAAAGTGGATCTGATCAACACCCGCGATCGCCTGCTGGCATTTCTCGATCAAGAGATGTCAGATTCTCTCTCCTATCACTTCTGGAACAGTGGCGTAGTGATTCGTCACAACGAAGAGTACGAGAAGATCGAAGGCTGTGACGATGGTGTGATCATGCATCTGAAGTCGGGTAAAAAACTGAAAGCTGACTGCCTGCTCTATGCCAACGGTCGCACCGGTAATACCGATTCGCTGGCGTTACAGAACATTGGGCTAGAAACTGACAGCCGCGGACAGCTGAAGGTCAACAGCATGTATCAGACCGCACAGCCACACGTTTACGCGGTGGGCGACGTGATTGGTTATCCGAGCCTGGCGTCGGCGGCCTATGACCAGGGGCGCATTGCCGCACAGGCGCTGGTAAAAGGCGAAGCCACCGCACATCTGATTGAAGATATCCCTACCGGTATTTACACCATCCCGGAAATCAGCTCTGTGGGCAAAACCGAACAGCAGCTGACCGCAATGAAAGTGCCATATGAAGTGGGCCGCGCCCAGTTTAAACATCTGGCACGCGCACAAATCGTCGGCATGAACGTGGGCACGCTGAAAATTTTGTTCCATCGGGAAACAAAAGAGATTCTGGGTATTCACTGCTTTGGCGAGCGCGCTGCCGAAATTATTCATATCGGTCAGGCGATTATGGAACAGAAAGGTGGCGGCAACACTATTGAGTACTTCGTCAACACCACCTTTAACTACCCGACGATGGCGGAAGCCTATCGGGTAGCTGCGTTAAACGGTTTAAACCGCCTGTTTTAAAACTTTATCGAAATGGCCATCCATTCTTGCGCGGATGGCCTCTGCCAGCTGCTCATAGCGGCTGCGCAGCGGTGAGCCAGGACGATAAACCAGGCCAATAGTGCGGCGTGGTTCCGGCTTAATGCACGGCAGATAAACAACCCCATCGCGTTTGCGCTCCGGCGGCACAGCCAGCGCTGGCAGTAAAGTGATCCCGCTACCTGCCGCCACCATGTTGCGCAGAGTTTCCAGGCTGGTCGCGCGGAAGTGTGTATCTTCATCCGCCCCGGCTTCAAAACAGAAACCCATTGCCTGATCGCGCAAACAGTGACCATCTTCCAGCATCAGCAGTTTTTCCCCTGCCAGATCGGCCATCGGTACGCATTCGCGGTTCGCCCACGGGTGATCTTCATAGATAGCCAGCAACATTGGCTCATCAAACAACGGCACTTCAATGAATGCTTCGCTCTCTTTCACCAGCGCGAGGATCACGCAATCGAGTTTGCCGCTGTCCAGTTGCGCCAGTAACTGGTGGGTCTGTGCTTCATGCAGATACATTTCCAGCTTTGGAAAGGTCTGGTGCAGCATAGGGATAATATGCGGTAGCAGGTACGGTCCAACTGTGGGAATCAAACCAATGTGCAGCGGTCCGGACATCGTCTCGCCCTGCTGGCTTGCCATCTCTTTAAGGACTTTCACCTCACGCAGCACGGTACGCGCCTGATCCACCAGCAGCATTCCCGCCTGGGTGAACAACACTTTACGGCTGGTCCGCTCCAGCAACATCACGCCCAGCTCATCTTCCAGCTTACGAATTTGCCCGCTAAGCGTCGGCTGGCTAACGTGGCAGGAATCTGCCGCACGCCGAAAATGGCGGTGTTCAGCCAATGCCACCAGGTACTCAAGATCACGAATATTCATTATCCATCCTCCATCGCCACGATAGTTCATGGCGATAGGTAGAATAGCAATGAACGATTATCCCTATCAAGCATTCTGACTGATAATTGCTCACAGAAACGGAGCGGCACCTCTTTTAACCCTTGAAGTCACTGCCCGTTTCGAGAGTTTCTCAACTCGAATAACTAAAGCCAACGTGAACTTTTGCGGATCTCCAGGATCCGCTTTTTTTTGCCATAAAAAAGCCCGGCGATAAGCCAGGCTCAAATTTATACATATAAATGTTCTTACCCTAACCGAGCATGCGCAAAAGCAATCGCCTGCGCCACCTGCTGCGGTGAGACGCCGCCTTTTGCCGCACGCTTGTCGAGGCACGATTGCAGCGACAGAATCGGATAGACATCTTCGTCAATCACCTGACTGAATTTCTGCAACTCACTGAGCGGCAGATCTTCCAGCGGTTTGCCCTGACGAATGGCTTCCACCACCGCTTCACCAACAATATGGTGCGCCTCGCGGAACGGTACGCCTTTCGCCACCAGATAATCCGCCAGTTCGGTGGCGTTGGCGTAACCCTGCTGAGCCGCTTCCTGGCAACGTGGACGTTTCACCTGAATGCCGTCCAGCACCAGCGCCGCCATATGCAGGCAGTCCAGCCAGGTATCGAGCGCGTCGAACAGACCTTCTTTGTCTTCCTGCATATCTTTGTTGTAAGCCAGCGGCAAACCTTTCAGCGTCATCATCATGCCGGTTAACGCCCCCTGCACCCGACCGCATTTACCGCGAATCAGCTCCAGCGCATCCGGGTTTTTCTTCTGCGGCATTAATGATGAACCGGAAGTCACGCGGTCAGAAAGCTCCACAAACCCCGCTTCGCCGGTGTTAAAGAAAATCAGATCTTCAGCAAAACGCGACAGATGCACCATGCCGATAGCGGCAGCAGAAAGCAGTTCCAACACATGGTCACGGTCAGAAACGCTGTCGAGACTGTTACGGGTCGCCGAAGCAAAGCCCAGCCAGCCTGCTAACTGTTCACGGTCGATTTCATAGGCCGTTCCCGCCAGCGCGCCACAGCCTAGCGGGCTGACATCCAGACGCTTAAGCGCATCCTGCAAACGGCTTTCATCACGCGCCAGCATCTCAACATAGGCCAGGCACCAGTGCGCGAACGTCACCGGCTGGGCGCGTTGCAGGTGAGTGTAACCTGGCATTACCGCGTCCTGATTGTTTTGTGCGGTTTCCACCAGCGCCGATTGCAGCTGCCGGTTAGCCGTCAGTAACTCGCTAACGGTATCTTTGCACCACAGTTTCAGGTCAGTCGCTACCTGATCATTACGGCTACGCCCGGTATGCAGCTTTTTGCCTAACTGGCCCACTTTGTCGATCAGTTTGCCTTCCACCCAGCTATGGATATCTTCGGCGTCGCTTTCAAGGATTTGTTGTGGCCTGGCGCGAACATCTTCCAGCAACACGTTCAGCGCCTCTTCCAGTTGCGCCTGCTCTTCTGCGGTTAACACGCCTACCGTGACCAGGGCTTTGGACCAGGCCACAGAGCCAACAATATCCTGCTCCGCCAGACGGTAATCAAAGCGCAGTGAGTCGTTGAATTGTTTGAACCGTTGATCTGCTGCCTGGGTAAAACGCCCGCCCCAAAGTGCCATAACTCTGTTTCCTTATTTTGAAATTCAATGCCGGAAAGCTGCGCCTCCGGCCAACAAAACTTAAGCTAAAATCCGCGTACCCATCGGCATACCGTTAAACAGTGCCGGAAGCTGCTCCGCATGACGCCAGGAGGCGATATCTACCGGACGGCCCAGCGTGCGGGCCGCATCCAGCGCCGCGTTCACTTTCACTATCATGCCGTCAGTAATAATGCCCTGCTCAATCAGTTGTTCTGCTTTCGCGGCGGTCATTTCGGCAATGCGTTGCCCTTTGCCGTCGAGAATGCCGCTGACGTCGGAGAGCAAAATCAGATCCGCGCCCAGCGTTGCCGCCAGCGCCGTTGCCGCCTGGTCGGCATTGACGTTCATCAGTTGCCCTTCGTCTGTTACGCCAATGGAGCTGACCACCGGCAGATAACCGTTCTCCAGCAAGGAGTTGATAAGCTTAGGCGAACCTGGCTGCGCCAGTCCAACATGGCCTAACTCTTCATCAAGCTGGGTCACTTTGACGCTGTCGCCGTCACCGAGAAACAAACCTACGGCCGCAATCTGATGTTTCTTCGCCCATGCCAACAGGGTTTTATTTGCCGTTCCCGCCAGTGCTCCGGTGATAATGTCTATCTGATCCGCAGGCGTCACCCGCAGGCCATTTTTCTTTTTCACCGGCAGATTCAGCCCTTTCATCAGCTCATCCACCACGCAACCGCCGCCGTGCACAATCACCAGCGGACGCTGATGTGACTCACGATAATTCACCAGTGCGCTAAACAGACGTTCCAGCGCCTCTTCACTATCCAGCAGTACGCCGCCCAGTTTGATAATTAATGGATTCATCATTGCACCCTTAAATAAGAGACTGCGTTTCCGCATAGCCGAAACGAATATTGGCGCACTGTACCGCTTGTGCCGCCGCGCCTTTCAGTAAGTTGTCTTCGGTCGCCACAATAATCAGATGCTCGCCCTGAACGGCAAACCCGATATCGCAAAATGGCAGCCCAACGACATTTTTCAGCGCCGGAACGCCTTTGTCATACAGCCGCACCAGCGGTTTATGGGCATACGCCTGCTGTAACACTTGCGCGACTTGCGCCTGGGTCACACCCGATTTCAGGCGGCAGGTAATGGTTTCGAGAATGCCGCGCGGGAAATTGCCCAGATGTGGGGTGAAGATAACGTCAGCACCGAGGTGTGTGGCGATCTCTGGTTGATGGCGATGAGTAAAGACGCCATACGGTTGCAGGCTAACTTCACAAAAGCTGTTTGAAATGGCCGCTTTACGCCCTGCACCGCTCACGCCGCTGGTGGCGTTGATCACCGGCCACTGATTGAGGTCAAGAAGATCGGCATCAATCAACGGTTTCAGCGCCAGCTGTGCCGCCGTCGGATAACAGCCCGGCACCGCAATCAAATTCGCTTCTTTTAATTTATTACCGCACCACTCCGCCAGACCGTAGGCTGCCTGTTCCAACAGTTCCGGGTATTGATGGGTAAAGCCGTAATATTTTTCATAGAAGGTGGCGTCGTTAACACGAAACGCGCCGGAAAGGTCGAACACCACGCAGCCCGCTTCAAGAAACTGCGGCGCTAAATCGTGGCTAACTTCATGGGCGGTGGCGAGAAACACTACGTCCACCCCTGGGCTAAACTCGCTGATATCCGACATCGGCTGCAACGGCAGATCAACGATGCCTTTTAGCTGCGGATGCAAATCGGAGATTAACTTTCCCGCATCATTGCTTTGCGCTGAAACAGTCAAAGCGGTTATGTTCATATGCGGATGGCGATTTACATAGGTCACTAGCTCTGCGCCAGCGTAGCCGCTGGCACCCACAATCAGCGTATTCAACATCGGGGCTATTCACCTTCTTATGTCTGGTTGCCAGGTTAAACGTAAAACATTCACCTTACGGCTGGTGGGTTTTATTACGCTCAACGTTAGTGTATTTTTATTCATAAATACTGCATGAATATTGATACTATCATGACCAGAGGTGTGTCAACAATGAAAAACAAATTACCGCCATTTATCGAGATTTACCGCGCTCTGATTGCCACACCTTCAATAAGCGCCACGGAAGAGGCACTCGATCAAAGCAATGCAGATTTAATCACTCTGCTGGCGGACTGGTTTAAAGATTTGGGCTTCAATGTGGAAGTGCAGCCTGTTCCAGGAACTCGCAACAAATTCAATATGCTGGCAAGTATCGGACAGGGGGCTGGCGGCTTGTTGCTGGCGGGGCATACCGATACGGTGCCATTTGATGACGGTCGCTGGACGCGCGATCCGTTTACACTGACGGAGCATGACGGCAAGCTTTACGGCTTAGGCACCGCCGACATGAAAGGCTTTTTTGCGTTTATCCTTGATGCGCTACGCGATGTCGACGTCACGAAACTGAAAAAACCGCTCTACATTCTGGCGACTGCTGATGAAGAAACCAGTATGGCCGGAGCGCGTTATTTTGCCGAAACTACCGCCCTGCGCCCGGATTGCGCCATCATTGGCGAACCGACGTCACTACAACCGGTACGCGCACATAAAGGTCATATCTCTAACGCCATCCGTATTCAGGGCCAGTCGGGGCACTCCAGCGATCCAGCACGCGGAGTTAACGCTATCGAACTAATGCACGACGCCATCGGGCATATTTTGCAATTGCGCGATAACCTGAAAGAACGTTATCACTACGAAGCGTTTACCGTGCCATACCCTACGCTCAACCTCGGGCATATTCACGGTGGCGACGCTTCTAACCGTATTTGCGCTTGCTGTGAGTTGCATATGGATATTCGTCCGCTGCCTGGCATGACACTCAATGAACTTAATGGTTTGCTCAACGATGCATTGGCTCCGGTGAGCGAACGCTGGCCGGGTCGTCTGACGGTCGACGAGCTGCATCCGCCGATCCCTGGCTATGAATGCCCACCGAATCATCAACTGGTTGAAGTGGTTGAGAAATTGCTCGGAGCAAAAACCGAAGTGGTGAATTACTGTACCGAAGCGCCGTTTATTCAAACGTTATGCCCGACGCTGGTGCTCGGTCCGGGTTCCATCAATCAAGCTCATCAGCCTGATGAATATCTGGAGACGCGGTTTATTAAACCCACCCGTGAGTTGATTATCCAGGTAATTCACCATTTTTGCTGGCATTAAAACGTAGGCCGGATAAGGCGCTCGCGCCGCATCCGGCACCGTTGCCAAACTCCTGTGCCGCAATAATGTCGGATGCGATGCTTGCGCATCTTATCCGACCTACACCTTTGGTGTTATGTATGGCGATTTTTTAACATTTCCATAAGTTACGCTTATTTAAAGCGTCGTGAATTTAATGACGTAAATTCCTGCTATTTATTCGTTTGCTGAAGCGATTTCGCAGCATTTGACGTCACCGCTTTTACGTGGCTTTATAAAAGACGACGAAAAGCAAAGCCCGAGCATATTCGCGCCAATGCGACGTGAAGGATACAGGGCTATCAAACGATAAGATGGGGTGTCTGGGGTAATATGAACGAACAATATTCCGCATTGCGTAGTAATGTCAGTATGCTCGGCAAAGTGCTGGGAGAAACCATCAAGGATGCGTTGGGAGAACACATTCTTGAACGCGTAGAAACTATCCGTAAGTTGTCGAAATCTTCACGCGCTGGCAATGATGCTAACCGCCAGGAGTTGCTCACCACCTTACAAAATTTGTCGAACGACGAGCTGCTGCCCGTTGCGCGTGCGTTTAGTCAGTTCCTGAACCTGGCCAACACCGCCGAGCAATACCACAGCATTTCGCCGAAAGGCGAAGCTGCCAGCAACCCGGAAGTGATCGCCCGCACCCTGCGTAAACTGAAAAACCAGCCGGAACTGAGCGAAGACACCATCAAAAAAGCAGTGGAATCGCTGTCGCTGGAACTGGTCCTCACGGCTCACCCAACCGAAATTACCCGTCGTACACTGATCCACAAAATGGTGGAAGTGAACGCCTGTTTAAAACAGCTCGATAACAAAGATATCGCTGACTACGAACACAACCAGCTGATGCGTCGCCTGCGCCAGTTGATCGCCCAGTCATGGCATACCGATGAAATCCGTAAGCTGCGTCCAAGCCCGGTAGATGAAGCCAAATGGGGCTTTGCCGTAGTAGAAAACAGCCTGTGGCAAGGCGTACCGAATTACCTGCGCGAACTGAACGAACAACTGGAAGAGAATCTCGGCTACAAACTGCCCGTCGAATTTGTTCCGGTACGTTTTACCTCGTGGATGGGCGGTGACCGCGACGGCAACCCGAACGTCACTGCCGATATCACCCGCCACGTCCTGCTGCTCAGCCGCTGGAAAGCCACCGATTTGTTCCTGAAAGATATTCAGGTGCTGGTTTCTGAACTGTCGATGGTTGAAGCGACCCCTGAACTGCTGGCACTGGTTGGCGAAGAAGGTGCCGCAGAACCGTATCGCTATCTGATGAAAAACCTGCGTTCTCGCCTGATGGCGACACAGGCATGGCTGGAAGCGCGCCTGAAAGGCGAAGAACTGCCAAAACCAGAAGGCCTACTGACACAAAACGAAGAACTGTGGGAACCGCTCTACGCTTGCTACCAGTCACTTCAGGCGTGTGGCATGGGTATTATCGCCAACGGCGATCTGCTCGACACCCTGCGCCGCGTGAAATGTTTCGGCGTACCGCTGGTCCGTATTGATATCCGTCAGGAGAGCACGCGTCATACCGAAGCGCTGGGCGAGCTGACCCGCTACCTCGGTATCGGCGACTACGAAAGCTGGTCAGAGGCCGACAAACAGGCGTTCCTGATCCGCGAACTGAACTCCAAACGTCCGCTTCTGCCGCGCAACTGGCAACCAAGCGCCGAAACGCGCGAAGTGCTCGATACCTGCCAGGTGATTGCCGAAGCGCCGCAAGGCTCCATTGCCGCCTACGTGATCTCGATGGCGAAAACGCCGTCCGACGTACTGGCTGTCCACCTGCTGCTGAAAGAAGCGGGTATCGGGTTTGCGATGCCGGTTGCTCCGCTGTTTGAAACCCTCGATGACCTGAACAACGCCAACGATGTCATGACCCAGCTGCTCAATATCGACTGGTATCGCGGCCTGATTCAGGGCAAACAGATGGTGATGATTGGCTATTCCGACTCAGCAAAAGATGCGGGCGTGATGGCAGCGTCCTGGGCGCAATATCAGGCACAGGATGCATTAATCAAAACCTGCGAAAAAGCGGGTATTGAGCTGACGTTGTTCCACGGTCGCGGCGGTTCCATTGGTCGCGGCGGCGCACCTGCCCATGCGGCACTGCTGTCACAACCGCCAGGAAGCCTGAAAGGCGGCCTGCGCGTAACCGAACAGGGCGAGATGATCCGCTTTAAATATGGTCTGCCAGAAATCACCGTCAGCAGCCTGTCGCTTTATACCGGGGCGATTCTGGAAGCCAACCTGCTGCCACCGCCGGAGCCGAAAGAGAGCTGGCGTCGCATTATGGATGAACTGTCAGTCATCTCCTGCGATGTCTACCGCGGCTACGTACGTGAAAACAAAGATTTTGTGCCTTACTTCCGCTCCGCTACGCCGGAACAAGAACTGGGCAAACTGCCGTTGGGTTCACGTCCGGCGAAACGTCGCCCAACCGGCGGCGTCGAGTCACTACGCGCCATTCCGTGGATCTTCGCCTGGACGCAAAACCGTCTGATGCTCCCCGCCTGGCTGGGTGCAGGTACGGCGCTGCAAAAAGTGGTCGAAGACGGCAAACAGAGCGAGCTGGAGGCTATGTGCCGCGATTGGCCATTCTTCTCGACGCGTCTCGGCATGCTGGAGATGGTCTTCGCCAAAGCAGACCTGTGGCTGGCGGAATACTATGACCAACGCCTGGTAGACAAAGCACTGTGGCCGTTAGGTAAAGAGTTACGCAACCTGCAAGAAGAAGACATCAAAGTGGTGCTGGCGATTGCCAACGATTCCCATCTGATGGCCGATCTGCCGTGGATTGCAGAGTCTATTCAGCTACGGAATATTTACACCGACCCGCTGAACGTATTGCAGGCCGAGTTGCTGCACCGCTCCCGCCAGGCAGAAAAAGAAGGCCAGGAACCGGATCCTCGCGTCGAACAAGCGTTAATGGTCACTATTGCCGGGATTGCGGCAGGTATGCGTAATACCGGCTAATCTTCCTCTTCTGCAAACCCTCGTGCTTTTGCGCGAGGGTTTTCTGAAATACTTCTGTTCTAACACCCTCGTTTTCAATATATTTCTGTCTGCATTTTATTCAAATTCTGAATATACCTTCAGATATCCTTAAGGAATTGTCGTTACATTCGGCGATATTTTTTCAAGACAGGTTCTTACTATGCATTCCACAGAAGTCCAGGCTAAACCTCTTTTTAGCTGGAAAGCCCTGGGTTGGGCACTGCTCTACTTTTGGTTTTTCTCTACTCTGCTACAGGCCATTATTTACATCAGTGGTTATAGTGGCACTAACGGCATTCGCGACTCGCTGTTATTCAGTTCGCTGTGGTTGATCCCGGTATTCCTCTTTCCGAAGCGGATTAAAATTATTGCCGCAGTAATCGGCGTGGTGCTATGGGCGGCCTCTCTGGCGGCGCTGTGCTACTACGTCATCTACGGTCAGGAGTTCTCGCAGAGCGTTCTGTTTGTGATGTTCGAAACCAACACCAACGAAGCCAGCGAGTATTTAAGCCAGTATTTCAGCCTGAAAATTGTGCTTATCGCGCTGGCCTATACGGCGGTGGCAGTTCTGCTGTGGACACGCCTGCGCCCGGTCTATATTCCAAAGCCGTGGCGTTATGTTGTCTCTTTTGCCCTGCTTTATGGCTTGATTCTGCATCCGATCGCCATGAATACGTTTATCAAAAACAAGCCGTTTGAGAAAACGTTGGACAACCTGGCCTCGCGTATGGAGCCTGCCGCACCGTGGCAATTCCTGACCGGCTATTATCAGTATCGTCAGCAACTAAACTCGCTAACAAAGCTACTGAATGAAAATAATGCCTTGCCGCCGCTGGCTAATTTCAAAGATGAATCGGGTAACGAACCGCGCACCTTAGTGCTGGTGATTGGCGAGTCAACCCAGCGTGGACGCATGAGTCTGTACGGTTATCCGCGTGAAACTACGCCGGAGCTGGATGCGCTGCATAAAACCGATCCGAATCTGACCGTGTTTAATAACGTGGTTACGTCTCGTCCGTACACCATTGAAATCCTGCAACAGGCGCTGACCTTTGCCAATGAAAAGAACCCGGACCTGTATCTGACGCAGCCGTCGCTGATGAACATGATGAAACAGGCGGGTTATAAAACCTTCTGGATCACCAACCAGCAGACGATGACCGCCCGCAATACCATGCTGACGGTATTTTCGCGCCAGACCGACAAGCAGTACTACATGAACCAGCAACGTACGCAGAGTGCGCGTGAATACGACACCAACGTGCTGAAGCCGTTCCAGGATGTGCTGAATGACCCTGCGCCGAAGAAACTGATCATCGTTCATCTGCTGGGTACGCATATCAAATACAAATACCGCTACCCGGAAAATCAGGGCAAGTTTGATGGCAATACCGATCATGTTCCGCCAGGATTAAGCGCAGAAGAGCTGGAATCATATAACGATTATGACAACGCTAACCTGTATAACGATCATGTGGTTGCCAGCCTGATTAAAGACTTTAAAGCGGCAGACCCGAACGGATTCCTGGTTTACTTCTCTGACCACGGTGAAGAGGTTTACGACACGCCGCCTCATAAAACCCAGGGGCGTAATGAGGACAACCCGACGCGTCATATGTACACCATTCCGTTCCTGCTGTGGACGTCGGAAAAATGGCAAGCGACTCATCCCCGTGATTTCTCACAGGATGTCGATCGTAAATACAGCCTGGCGGAACTGATCCACACCTGGTCAGATTTGGCGGGCTTATCTTACGACGGTTACGATCCAACCCGTTCAGTGGTGAATCCGCAGTTCAAAGAAACTACCCGCTGGATTGGTAACCCGTACAAGAAAAACGCGCTGATCGATTACGACACACTGCCGTATGGCGATCAGGTGGGTAATCAGTAATTATCAGCCAGGCGCTATTTGCCGGATGCGACGCTTGACGCGTCTTATCCGGCCTACAGATCGCGGCGGTAGGCTGGATAAGGCGTTTACGCCACATCCGGCAATACAACTGCCGCAATGTTTACATCGAACTCCCCTCAGGCCACACTTTTCAGGTGGCCTTTTTTAATAATGCCAGTTACTGTTTTCCCGTCTACATACCTAAGGGAATAACATGTATCACGACGTCAGCTATCTGCTCTCCCGCCTGATCAACGGCCCGCTGTCCCTGCGCCAGATTTACTTTGCCAGCAGTAACGGCCCGGTGCCCGATCTTGCGTATCAGGTCGATTTTCCACGGCTGGAAATTGTGCTGGAAGGTGAGTTTGTTGATACCGGCGCTGGAGCAACGTTAGTTCCCGGCGATGTGCTGTACGTTGCCGCTGGTGGCTGGAATTTCCCACAATGGAAAACACCCGCTACCACCTTTAGCGTGCTGTTTGGCAAACAGCAACTCGGCTTCAGCGTCGTGCAATGGGATGGCAAACAATATCAAAATCTGGCGAAGCAACACGTCGCCCGGCGCGGCCCACGCATAGGTTCTTTTCTGCTACAAACGCTCAATGAAATGCAAATGCAGCCGCAGGAGCAGCAAACGGCAAGGCTTATCGTCGCCAGCCTGCTTAGCCACTGCCGCGATTTGCTTGGCAGCCAAATCCAGACCGCCTCACGCAGCCAGGCACTATTTGAAGCTATTCGCGATTATATCGACGAACGCTATGCCTCCGCGCTTACCCGCGAATCTGTTGCGCAGGCGTTTTATATTTCGCCAAATTACCTCTCGCACCTGTTTCAAAAAACGGGGGCCATTGGTTTTAACGAATACCTGAATCACACGCGACTGGAGCACGCTAAGACGTTATTGAAAGGCTATGACCTGAAGGTAAAAGAAGTGGCGCACGCCTGCGGCTTTGTCGACAGCAACTACTTCTGCCGTCTGTTTCGTAAAAACACCGAACGCTCGCCGTCGGAATATCGTCGGCAGTACCACAGCCAACTGACAGAAAAACCGACTACTCCAGAATAAGATGGGTTTGCTGCGGCGCAGAAAGCACTTTGCGCACCGCGCTCATTACCCGCTGCGGCTCACGCAGGAATGCGTAGATGCTGCATTGCACATAGCGGCAATGTTCAAATCGCTCGGCACCGGCAAGCTCGATATCCGTAATCAACAGAGCAACATCCGCCCGACGGATATCCTCGTCCGCTAAACGATTCTCCGTTCCCAGCGCGCCCTGAGTTTCAATGCTGACTCCCCACTTCTCTAACAGGCACAACTTTTCCAGCCGTTCCGCCGCCATATAAGTATGCGCCACGCCACTGACGCAGGCGGTTACTGCCACCAGGTATGCCATTTTAACCTCCCACGGTAACCTGAAATCCGGCCCGTTCTGCCATTTCGCGCATCGTTGTCACATCGGCTGACGACGGCGCAGGCACCTCTTTCATCGACCATGTTTTCCCCAGCAGGCGGTATTTCGGTTCGCCGTACTGATGAAACGGTAACAGATGGATCTGCCTGATTTTCAGCGGGATCAGTACATCCAGCGCCTGCTGCATATTCTCCCGGCTGAGCGTGAAACCAGGGATCAACGGTAAACGCGGGATCACGTTGACACCCTCACTCACCAGCAAACGCAGATTCTCCAGCACGCGTGGCAGGTTCATCTTCACCACATCCCGCGCCTGAGTCGCGTCCATAATTTTTAAATCGAACAGCACTTCATCGCACAATTTCGCCAGCGGTAACAGCTTGCTTGCTGGCGCGTCTCCGGCAGTTTCAATGGCGCATGACACACCCCACAGCCGCAGTCGCTGTAAAAAACGGGTAGCAAACTCCGCCTGCATTAACACTTCGCCGCCAGAAAGCGTGACGCCGCCGCCGGACGTGCGAAAAAAAATGTCATCTTTCATCACTTCCCGTTCCAGAGCGTCAAGGCTGATATCGCGACCAATCCGTTCAAACGCCCCGGAGGGGCATTCATCCGCATCACGCAAACATTTCGCACAGTGCAGACATTTCGCCTCTCTGCGTACCGTCTGGATTTTGCCGGAGATCGACTCCGGATTAGCACACCACGGGCAAAGATGCGGACAGCCTTTAAAAAAGACCACCGTACGAATGCCCTCACCATCATTCAGTGAATAACGCTGAATGTTGAAAATGCGCGCCACATCATTGCGGCGCGTTTCCACAACGTTACAGCTGATGCGCTGTCCGGCGGATGATGTCATCCTGGATCTCCTTCGACAGTTCGACAAAGAAGGCGCTGTATCCGGCAACGCGCACCACCAGCCCGGCATAATCTTGTGGGCGCTGTTGCGCTTCCCGCAACGTGTCGGCGTTCACCACGTTAAACTGAATATGTTGTAACTTAAGCTGGGTAAACGTCCGTAAGAAGTCGGCCAGTTTGCGTAATCCCGCTTCACCTTCCAGGGTCGCCGGAGTGAATTTCACGTTCAGCAATGTACCGTTAGACAGCAGTGTGTTATCGAGCTTACTGACTGACTTCAGTACCGCCGTTGGCCCTTGTGCGTCCTGACCCAGCATAGGTGACAAGCCGCCGTCTGCCAGCTGTTCTCCGGCAAAACGACCGTCTGGCGTCGCGCCAACCACCGATCCCAACGGAACGTGAGCAGAAACGGTATACGATCCCGGCGTGAAGTAGCCGCCGCGCGGGTTCTGGTATTTTTCCACTTCTTTGCAGTAGTGGCGCAACAGTTCGGCGCTAATGTTATCCACCTCGTCGATATCGTTACCGTATTTCTCAAAGCGGTTAATTAAGCGAGCGCGGACTTTTTCGCCTTCTGGCGTTGCAAAGTTGGCTTTTAATACCGACAGCAATTCGTCAAAACTTAAACGCTGTTGATCAAAAACCATCCCTTTCAACGCATGGAGAGAATCGCTCAGGTTGGCGATACCGATCCCCTGTACGCCGGAGAAGTTATAACGCGCGCCGCCATCGGTAATATCGCGGCCTTTTTCCAGACAATCGCTGATAAAAGACGAGAGCAGCGGTACAGGTGCCCAGTCGCGATGGCCGATATCGCAAATATTACTGCCTTCAACCATCAGGGTGATGTAGTGGCTGATCTTGGCACGGATCTGTTCCAGTAAACCTTCATAAGTCAGCGCGGCATTGCCTTCATTTTCATGCAGGCAGATTTCCATCACTTTCAGCAGGTTAAACATCGCGATGTCATGCAAGCCGTAGGTTCTGCCGGGAATAGATAATTCCACACAGCCCACTACGGAATAGTCGCGCGCATCTTCCAGCGAAACGCCACGGTTGAGGAACGCTGGCACCACCACTTCATCGTTAAAGATTTGCGGAATACCGGTGCCGAGGCGAATGGTTTCGGCGGTTTTCATCAGGAACGGCGTGTCGATCAAGGCGTTAGTGCGCACGCCGAGGTTCGGTTGCGGTAATTGCACGCTTTGATAGGCGTCAAGGCAAAGGAACGAAAGCACGTTCACCGCGCTACGTCCGTTCTCGGTTAACCCGCCGAGCAGTGCGGTATAGCCGGTCGGGAAACCGGCGAAATAACGCGCGCTGCTGGTGGAGCGCAACAGCACGATGTCGTTGCATTTCACCCATAAAGATTCGAGCAGTTCTTTCAGGAACGCCGCATCTTCGCCCTGGGTTAATGATGTCTGATAGAACGGCAACATATACTGGTCGAAGCGCCCCAACGATAGCGAACTGGCGTTGGATTCGTATTGCAGAATGATGTTCATGTACCAGAATAACTGGCACGCCTGCCAGAACGTCTGCGGCTTATGTTGCGCGTTATGGCGGGAGATCTCCGCAATAGTCAGCAGCTCTTCGCGACGCTGGGCATCTGTGCAGTTTGCCGCCATCGTTTCCGCCAGTTCGGCGTAACGCAAAATGTGTTTCTGCGAGGCTTCCAGCAGTAACAGCGCTGCCTGATAAAAGTGATTCTCCGGCTGTTGCTGACAATGTTGCTGCATCTGTGCTACCAGCTCCCCCAGCCCGTGATTCAGCAGGCGTGGGTAATCAATAATAATGTGCCCCTGGCCTTTATCTGTCTGGTTGATGCTGAAAATCTGCGTGCTGGTCGCGGCTTTTACTTCATCTGTCATCTGCCCGTTGATGAAATCTTTCATCGAACGTTTTTCCCCGTACGGGAACAACTCTTCGCGGTAGATACGTTTATCTTCTTCGCTGATAGCAAAGCGGTCCTGCGGACGCGTCGGGAATTGATCCAGCTCTTTCAGCAGCCAGTAAGGGTCCATTTCCGGCGACATAATCCCGGCGCGCGGTTTTACGGTGCGGTTACCGGCAATCAGTTCTTCATCACGAATCGAAATTTCAACATGTTCAAGGATATACGCTGTTGCTTTCGCCCGGCGCAATATCACCGGTTCGCCTTCGGTTTGCCGATGGCTGGCGGTATAAAGCAGCGCCCGCTCCAGCGAGATTTCACGGGTATTGGAAAACAGTGCAGTTTTGAGGCGAGAGATACGATTCGTCATGAGGAACTCCTGTGGGAAAGCGAACCCGCCCTTGCGAGCGGGAGAAGAACTTAAGCGGTTTGCGCCAGGTGAGCTTCAATTTTGCTCATAATGGCGTCAGCACGTTTTACCGCATCGCTGATGTTGACGCGCACGATGGTCTTGCCAGCAAAACGCTCTTCAAACTTGATGCCGATATCTTTGGTCAGAATCACCATATCAGCGCTCGCCACGTCTTCCGCTGTCAGTTCATTTTCCAGACCAATTGACCCCTGGGTTTCTACTTTCACTTCCCAGCCTTTCGCTTTCGCGGCACTTTCCAGCGCCTCTGCTGCCATATAGGTATGGGCAACACCTGAAGGACATGCGGTTACTGCAATAATTTTCGTCATGGCTTGTTCCTCAATTAATTAATTTCAAAATCCAAATCCAGGTCGTCTTCTTTTTCATCAGTCGAAGACCCATTTTTACGCGCCAGACTTTTCAGCACGTTCACACAAACAGCCGTCACCACTGCTCCGACAGCCACTGCGGCGATATAACCCAGCTTGCCTTCAACCACCGGCAGTACAATCAGACCACCCCAGCCTGCATAGCACTGCGCACCGACCAGCGCCGCAGTTACCGCACCACAAACAGAACCAACCATGATGGAAGGAATGACACGCAGCGGATCGGCAGCGGCGAAAGGAATCGCCCCTTCAGTAACCCCAACGCACCCCATCACCAGCGCCGCTTTACCAGTTTCGCGCTCTTCTGCGGAGAAATTTTTACGACCAATCAGCGTCGCCAGCCCCATCCCCAGCGGTGGAACACAAATCCCAACAGCGGCAATAGCCACCACGGTATAAACACCCTGAGCAACGCAAATCAGCATGAAGGCATAGGCCACTTTGTTAACCGGACCGCCCATATCGAACGCCAGCATCAGACCCATGATCACCGCCAGCATAACAATGCTGCCCTGCTGCATCCCCTGAAGCCACTGAGTCAGGCTGTTGGTCAACGCCCCTACAGGCTCGCCCAAGCCCCACATCATGATGCCTGCGGTAATCAGTGTGCCGACGATAGGAATGATGAAGATAGGCATCACCGAGCGCAGAACTTTATGCACCGGAATTTTCTTCAGGTAATGCACCACGATGCCGCCGATAATCCCGGCGATCAGCGCACCAAAGAAGCCCGCACCAAAGCTGTTACCAACCCAGGCACCGATAGCGCACGGAGCCAGCGCAGAACGCTCTGCAATGGAGTAACCAATGTAAGCGGCGAGGAAAGGCACCATCAGCGTCAAACCCGCAACGCCGATATCAAACAGTTTTTTCAGATTCGGATCGGCTACGGCATCCGGCACTGCGCCTTTGCCATACAACATGACGGAAACCGCCAGCAAAATACCGCCCGATACCACGAAGGGAATCATGTGTGAAACGCCCGTCATTAAATGCTGACGGGTATTTTTCAGGATCTGCACCAACTCATTCATAAGCTGCTCCCGGGCTTGCAAAAGCCCATGTCCATATTTTTGATGGAGGAAACAATAGGCAATCGCAGGCGGAGCAAACAGTGGATAAAAAGGCCATTTACTGGACTTTTGTAATATCAGTACAAAAATGCGATCCGCCTCATAACTTGCGATAATCCGGAAGCATGCCGCAAAACGGCGTCTTGTGAGACGCGTCGCAAATTGACGGTTACATTACATTTGTCCAGCTTTTGGCAGATTTGTCACATGGCAGGCCGTTGCCGTGCGCTCTTATCCTGTAAACAGAAAACCGTACCGGGAGAGAGGCAATGGCCCTGATTGTGGAATTTATTTGTGAGCTACCTAACGGCGTACATGCACGTCCGGCAAGCCACGTTGAAACGCTGTGTAATACTTTTTCATCACAAATTGAGTGGCATAACTTGCGCACTGACCGCAAGGGCAACGCCAAAAGCGCCCTTGCGCTGATTGGCACCGATACGCTGGTGGGCGATAACTGCCAGTTACTGATTTCCGGGGCCGACGAACAGGAAGCGCACCAGCGTTTAAGCCAATGGCTGCGCGATGAATTCCCCCACTGCGACGCACCGCTGGCGGAAGTTAAATCTGACGAACTGGAACCACTGCCGGTTTCACTGACCAATCTGAATCCGCAAATTATCCGCGCCCGCACCGTGTGCAGCGGTAGCGCAGGCGGCATTCTGACGCCGATCTCTTCTTTAGATCTCAATGCGCTGGGTAATCTTCCTGTTGCCAAAGGCGTTGACGCCGAGCAATCCGCGCTGGAAAACGGCCTGACACTGGTATTGAAAAACATTGAATTTCGACTGCTGGATAGCGACGGTGCTACCAGCGCGATACTGGAAGCTCACCGATCCCTGGCTGGCGATACTTCTTTACGTCAGCACTTACTGGCAGGCGTCAGCGAGGGATTAAGCTGTGCCGAAGCGATTGTCGCCAGTGCACACCACTTCTGCGAAGAGTTCGCCCGTTCCAGCAGTAGCTACCTGCAAGAACGCGCCCTGGACGTACGCGACGTCTGCTTCCAGTTACTCCAGCAAATCTACGGTGAGCAACGCTTCCCGGCACCGGGAAAACTGACGCAGCCCGCCATTTGTATGGCTGATGAACTGACCCCCAGCCAGTTCCTCGAACTGGATAAAAATCACCTCAAAGGATTGTTGCTCAAAAGCGGCGGCACCACCTCACATACGGTGATCCTTGCCCGTTCGTTCAACATTCCAACGCTGGTTGGTGTGGATATTGATGCCCTCACTCCGTGGCAGCATCAGACGATTTATATCGACGGCAACGCTGGGGCGATTGTGGTTGAGCCAGGGGAAGCCGTAGCCCGTTATTATCAGCAAGAAGCCCGCGTACAGGACGCCCTGCGTGAGCAACAGCGTGTCTGGCTGACCCAACAAGCCCGTACCGCTGACGGTATCCGCATTGAAATTGCCGCTAACATCGCTCACTCCGTGGAAGCACAGGCCGCGTTCGGCAATGGTGCGGAAGGCGTTGGTTTGTTCCGCACTGAAATGCTCTATATGGATCGCACCAGTGCACCGGGCGAAAGCGAGCTGTACAACATTTTTTGTCAGGCGCTGGAGTCTGCCAACGGACGCAGCATTATTGTGCGCACTATGGACATTGGCGGCGACAAACCCGTTGATTATCTAAACATTCCCGCAGAGGCAAACCCGTTCCTCGGTTATCGCGCGGTGCGTATTTATGAAGAATACGCCTCGCTGTTCACCACACAACTACGGTCGATCCTGCGCGCCTCCGCTCACGGCAGCCTGAAAATCATGATCCCGATGATCTCCTCAATGGAAGAGATCTTATGGGTGAAAGAAAAACTGGCGGAAGCCAAACAGCAACTACGTAACGAACACATTCCGTTTGATGAGAAGATCCAGCTCGGCATTATGCTGGAAGTGCCGTCGGTGATGTTCATCATCGATCAATGCTGCGAAGAGATTGATTTCTTTAGTATTGGTAGTAATGACCTGACGCAGTATCTGCTGGCGGTGGATCGCGATAACGCTAAGGTTACTCGTCACTACAACAGCCTGAATCCGGCATTCTTGCGGGCGCTCGATTACGCCGTGCAAGCGGTGCATCGCCAGGGAAAATGGATTGGTCTGTGCGGTGAGCTGGGAGCGAAAGGTTCCGTGCTGCCGTTGCTGGTCGGTTTAGGGCTGGATGAGCTGAGCATGAGCGCACCATCAATTCCGGCGGCGAAAGCGCGGATGGCGCAACTTGATAGCCGTGAGTGCCGCAAGTTGCTCAACCAGGCAATGGCCTGCCGTACTTCGCTGGAAGTGGAACACCTGCTGGCGCAATTCCGCATGACCCAACAAGACGCACCGCTGGTCACCGCCGAGTGCATCACACTGGAAAGCGACTGGCGCAGCAAAGAAGAAGTACTCAAAGGCATGACCGATAACCTGCTGCTGGCGGGCCGCTGCCGCTATCCGCGTAAACTGGAAGCCGACTTGTGGGCGCGCGAGGCCGTTTTCTCTACCGGTCTGGGCTTTAGTTTTGCCATTCCACACAGCAAATCAGAACACATTGAGCAATCCACCATCAGCGTAGCGCGTCTGCAAGCGCCGGTGCGTTGGAGCGATGATGAAGCGCAATTCATCATTATGTTAACCCTGAACAAACACGCTGCGGGCGATCAGCATATGCGCATTTTCTCGCGCCTCGCTCGTCGCATCATGCACGAAGAATTCCGTAACGCGCTGGTTAACGCCGCCTCTGCCGACGCTATCGCCAGCCTGCTGCAACATGACTGGAACTGTAAAAGGAAACATCATGGAACTGTATCTGGACACCGCTAACGTCGCAGAAGTCGAACGTCTGGCACGCATATTCCCCATTGCCGGGGTGACAACTAACCCGAGCATTATCGCTGCCAGCAAGGAGTCCATCTGGGAAGTGCTGCCGCGTCTGCAAAAAGCGATTGGTGATGAGGGCATTCTGTTTGCTCAGACTATGAGTCGTGACGCGCAGGGTATGGTGGAAGAAGCGAAGCGCCTGCGCGACGCCATTCCGGGCATCGTGGTGAAAATCCCGGTGACTTCCGAAGGTCTGGCCGCCATTAAGATGCTGAAAAAAGAAGGTATTACTACACTTGGCACCGCTGTATATAGCGCCGCACAAGGGTTATTAGCCGCACTGGCAGGGGCAAAATACGTTGCTCCGTATGTTAACCGCGTAGATGCCCAAGGCGGAGACGGCATTCGTACGGTTCAGGAGCTGCAAGCACTGTTAGAAATGCACGCGCCAGAAAGCATGGTGCTGGCAGCCAGCTTTAAAACGCCGCGTCAGGCGCTGGACTGTTTACTGGCAGGATGTGAATCCATCACCCTGCCCTTAGATGTAGCGCAACAAATGCTCAACACCCCTGCGGTAGAGTCAGCTATAGAGAAGTTCGAACACGACTGGAATGCCGCATTTGGCACTACTCATCTCTAAAGGAGCAATTATGGACCGCATTATTCAATCACCGGGTAAATACATCCAGGGCGCTGATGTGATTAATCGTCTGGGCGAATACCTGAAGCCGCTGGCAGAACGCTGGTTAGTGGTGGGTGACAAATTTGTTTTAGGTTTTGCTCAATCCACTGTCGAGAAAAGCTTTAAAGATGCTGGACTGGTAGTAGAAATTGCGCCGTTTGGCGGTGAATGTTCGCAAAATGAGATCGACCGTCTGCGTGGCATCGCGGAGACTGCGCAGTGTGGCGCAATTCTCGGTATCGGTGGCGGAAAAACCCTCGATACTGCCAAAGCACTGGCACATTTCATGGGTGTTCCGGTAGCGATCGCACCGACTATCGCCTCTACCGATGCACCGTGCAGCGCATTGTCTGTTATCTACACCGATGAGGGTGAGTTTGACCGCTATCTGCTGTTGCCAAATAACCCGAATATGGTCATTGTCGACACCAAAATCGTCGCTGGCGCACCTGCACGTCTGTTAGCGGCGGGTATCGGCGATGCGCTGGCAACCTGGTTTGAAGCGCGTGCCTGCTCTCGTAGCGGCGCGACCACCATGGCGGGCGGCAAGTGCACCCAGGCTGCGCTGGCACTGGCTGAACTGTGCTACAACACCCTGCTGGAAGAAGGCGAAAAAGCGATGCTTGCTGCCGAACAGCATGTAGTGACTCCGGCGCTGGAGCGCGTGATTGAAGCGAACACCTATTTAAGCGGTGTAGGCTTTGAAAGTGGTGGTCTGGCTGCGGCGCACGCAGTGCATAACGGCCTGACCGCTATCCCGGACGCGCATCACTATTATCACGGTGAAAAAGTGGCATTTGGTACGCTGACGCAGCTGGTTCTGGAAAACGCACCGGTTGAGGAAATCGAAACCGTAGCTGCACTTAGCCATGCGGTAGGTTTGCCAATAACTCTCGCTCAACTGGATATTAAAGAAGATGTCCCGGCGAAAATGCGAATTGTGGCAGAAGCGGCATGTGCAGAAGGTGAAACCATCCACAACATGCCTGGCGGCGCGACGCCAGATCAGGTTTACGCCGCTCTGCTGGTAGCCGACCAGTACGGTCAGCGTTTCCTGCAAGAGTGGGAATAACCTACTCCAAACTCCCGGCTTGTCCGGGAGTTTGAACGCAAAATTGCCTGATGCGCTACGCTTATCAGGCCTACGCAATCTCTGCAATATATTGAATTTGCGTGCTTTTGTAGGCCGGATAAGGCGTTCACTCCGCATCCGGCACTCTGTGCCAGTAATCTGAAACTCCCACGTTGTTCAGGAATTTTTTATCCGCTTCTGGACATTTTCTCTACAGAACAATCGTTAGCCCGGAAGGTCGAATCTGTGACTCTTATTTTCACGGACGAACCAGATGAAAGCTTCACTGGCGCTGCTCAGCCTGCTAACGGCATTTACCAGCCACTCCTTAAAATCTCCCGCCGTTCCACCAACCGTGGTACAAATCCAGGCCAATACCAACCTTGCCATCGCAGACGGTGCCAGACAGCAAATTGGCAGCACGCTATTTTACGATCCGGCGTATGTGCAGCTTACTTATCCTGGCGGTGATGTTCCGCAAGAACGCGGTGTATGTTCCGATGTGGTGATCCGCGCATTGCGCAGCCAGAAGGTCGATTTGCAGAAACTGGTTCACGAAGATATGGCGAAGAATTTTGCTGAGTACCCGCAAAAATGGAAGTTAAAGCGCCCGGACAGCAACATCGATCACCGTCGGGTGCCTAATCTGGAAACCTGGTTTAGCCGCCATGATAAAACACGCCCCACCAGCAAGAACCCCAGTGACTATCAAGCGGGCGATATTGTCTCCTGGCGACTGGATAACGGGCTGGCACATATTGGGGTGGTTTCAGATGGCTTCGCCCGCGACGGTACGCCGCTGGTGATACATAACATTGGCGCAGGCGCGCAGGAAGAAGATGTGCTGTTTAACTGGCGGATGGTGGGGCATTATCGTTATTTTGTTAAATAAGAGATCGCCCCACATGAAGAAAAAATTCAGATCCTTTTTACACTGACGGCTTCTTTTTTCTTACGGCTCACCAGCGCCAGTGCCAGCACAATCAGCACAATACCGCTACCCTCAACCGCGCCAGGATTCTCACCGAGCAGCCACCAGGAAAAGAGTACGCCGCAAACGGGAACGGCCAGTGTGCTTAAGCTGGCAATACTGGCAGGCAAGTTTTTCAATACAAACAACCATAAGCTCCACGCCAGCGCCGTCGCCAGAATCGCACTGTAGGCCAGCGCCCAGAACACGGTGGGTTGCCAGTCAATTTCACGTTGCGGTACCAGTAAAGCGACCACACTCATCACCAGCGCCGCATACAGCATCTGCCAGGATGTTAACGACAATAAATCCACGCGCGGATGACGGGCGTAAAGGCGTTTAGCGACAATGGCGCTCGCCCCCCAACTGACACCGGAGAGGATCGCCAGCATGGCGCTTTTCATCGAAGAGAAATCGAGTTGCCACGGCTGCAACACCAAAAATAAACCGAAAGCGGCAATCAGAATCGCGAAATATTGCCCACGTCGCAGGCGTTCACCGAGAAACAACGCGGCGAAAATCACTACCCAGAACGGCATGGTATAGCTCAGGATCGCTACTTTCCCCGCTCCGCCGCTGACCAGCGCCCACTGCGCCAGACCAACCATCCCACAGGTTTGTAACAGGGCAATGGCTAAGGTGTAATTAAACGGCGTCGGGCGCATTCCGCGACCACGTAATAAAAGGACGATGAATAAAACGAGAGCGCCGAAAATGCAGCGTAAGGCGGTGAAGTCGAAGGCACCGATGTAGCTGGTGACTTGCTTCATGAAAATCCAGCTATAACTCCAGATAAGTGTGAGCACAACCAGGCCACTGATTGCCAGTGGGTTGCTCTTTCCTGCGGCAGACATGAGAGATCCAGTGTGTAGTTTTCCTGTGGACACTATACGCCGGTAAAGAAACTTCAGCGACTGCCTGAAAGGCAGTCGCTGAAGAAGGTCAGATTACAGCATGTCGAAACGGTCGAGGTTCATCACTTTCACCCATGCCGCCACGAAGTCTTTAACAAACTTCTCGTGGGCATCGCTGCTGGCGTAAACTTCAGCCACCGCACGCAGGACTGAGTTAGAACCAAATACCAGATCCGCACGGCTGGCTGTGTATTTCACTTCGCCAGTTTCACGGTCACGGCCTTCGAACAGCTCTTTCGATTCGTCCGCCGCTTTCCACTCGTAACGCATATCCAGCAAATTCACGAAGAAGTCATTGCTCAATACGCCAACGCGGTCAGTGAAGACGCCGTTTTTGCTGCCATCGAAGTTGGCACCCAGTACGCGCATCCCGCCCACCAGCGCAGTCATTTCCGGCGCGGTCAGCGTCAGTTGCTGGGCTTTGTCGATCAGCAGTGACTCGGTGGTGGAAACATCCAGACGAGCACGATAGTTACGGAAACCGTCAGCAATTGGCTCCAGCAGTTCGAACATCTCAATGTCAGTCTGATCCTGACGCGCATCAACGCGACCCGGCGCAAACGGTACATGAATGCTCAAACCTGCGGCGCTTGCGGCTTTCTCAACACCAACCACACCAGCCAGCACGATGATATCCGCCAGCGAGGCTTTACCAGACTCTTTCTGGATTTTCTCCAGAACAGGCAGAGCACGAACGGCTGCGGCGTTCACATCCCAGTCGCGCTGCGGCATTAATGCCAGACGCGCACCGTTGGCACCACCGCGTTTGTCGCCACCACGGAAGGTAGAAGCAGATGCCCAGGCCACCGATACCAGCTCACTAACAGACAGACCAGAATCCGCAATCGCGAATTTCAGATCGATAATGTCCTGCTCGGTCGGGTTGTAGATCGGCTGCGGCAGCGGATCTTGCCAGATCAGATCTTCTTTCGGCACTTCCGGCCCGATGTAGCGAGATTTCGGCCCCATATCCCTGTGCGTCAGTTTGAACCAGGCACGGGCAAAGGCTTCGTTGAACGCCTGCGGATCGTTGAGGAAACGACGAGAGATCTTCTCGAACTCAGGATCAAAACGCAGCGTCAGGTCGGTCACCAGCATTGTCGGTTTACGTTTCTTCGACGGATCAAACGGATCCGGGATAATTTCCGGTGCGTCTACCGCTTCGAACTGGATTGCGCCAGCCGGGCTGCGGGTCTGTACCCACTCATACTTGAACAGGTTCTCGAAGAAATAGTTGCTCCACTGGGTCGGCGTCTGGGTCCAGACTACTTCCAGACCAGAGGTAATGGCATCTGCGCCAACGCCGCTGCCGTAAGTGCTCGCCCAACCTAAACCTTGTTCTTCAATCGGTGCAGCTTCTGGATCAGGACCTACATTTGATGTCGGACCGGCACCGTGGGTTTTACCCAGCGTATGACCACCCGCAATCAGCGCCACGGTTTCTTCGTCGTTCATGCCCATGTTGCCGAAGGTCGCGCGGATAGCTGCTGCCGCAGAAAGCGGTTCGCCGCTGTGATCCGGGCCTTCCGGGTTAACGTAAATCAGACCCATCTCGGTTGCACCCAGCGGTGCTTTCGCCAGCGCTTCCGGATGACGGTGAGTCAGCCAGGCTTTTTCATCACCCCAGTTAACATCCAGATCCGGTTCCCAGACGTCTTCACGACCGGCACCAAAACCGAAGGTACGGAAGCCGGAGTTTTCTAGCGCCACGTTACCCGCGAGGATAAACAGGTCGGCCCAGGAGATTTTCTGACCATATTTCTGTTTGATTGGCCACAACAGGCGACGCGCTTTATCGAGGCTTACGTTATCCGGCCAGGAGTTCAGCGGTGCAAAACGTTGCTGACCACGACCCGCGCCACCGCGTCCATCGATTGAACGGTAAGTCCCCGCGCCGTGCCAGGCCATACGAATAAACAGACCGGCGTAACTGCCCCAGTCGGCTGGCCACCACGGTTGAGATTCTGTCAACAGGGCTTTCAGATCTTTTTTCAGGCCGTAGTAATCTAATTTGCTGAATTCTTTGCGGTAGTCAAAGTCCTCACCCAGTGGGTTAGAACGATTAGAATGTTGGTTTAACAGGTCAACACGAAGTTGATTTGGCCACCAGTCGCGAGTGGTTGTGCCCGCCCCCGCACTCTGGTCGTGACCGCCCTGATGGAACGGGCATTTGCCAGTGGCTGTGGTGTTATGGATATCGTCTGACGTGCTCATCAATGTGCTCCCCTCTACAGTGTTACCGTTACGATACACAGCGTTAGAGAGAAGTTATAATTGAATTAATCCACGGATGCGATAGTTGAGATCTTACATATTGTTGGTTAAAGAGATGTAGATCAAATTGATCTTAATTAAGCTTTTTTGATTATGTCCGAATTCGGACAAATGCTTTATAAAAAAGGGTTTTAGCTTCATATCCTTCAAGTAATGAGGGAGAAAACAAGGCTGATAACCTTATTTTCCCGCCCTCATTTCGAGGCAGCATTTTGTGCTCTGTTTAAAATTTGTGATCACTGTGTGATTTTCACAAAAGCCACACTATTTATAAACCAGGTCGAACCCCCAGCGTATGGCAAATCGCGTAACTCATTTCAGCACGGTTAAGCGTATAGAAGTGGAAATCTTTCACTCCTTCACGGCTTAAAATCTTCACCATATCCATGGCAATATTCGCGCCAACCAGTTTGCGGGTTTCGGCATCATCATCCAGACCGTCGAACATTTGCGCCATCCACGCCGGAATACGCACGTTGGTCATATCGGCAAATTTCTTCGCCTGTTTAAAGTTAGATACCGGCAAAATTCCCGGAATAATTTCCACATCAATGCCCGCCGATACACAGCGGTCACGAAAACGCAGGTAGCTTTCGACATCGAAGAAGAACTGAGTAATCGCGCGGTTGGCTCCGGCATCCACTTTGCGTTTCAGATTAAGCAAATCCGCCTGAGCGCTTTTTGCTTCCGGGTGAACTTCCGGATACGCCGCCACGGAGATATCGAAATCTGCCACTTCTTTTAACAGCGTCACCAGGTCAGAAGCATACATTTCTGGCTTACCACTTCCCGGCGGCAGATCGCCACGCAGCGCCACGATATGACGAATACCGTTATTCCAGTAGTCGCGTGCAATGGTGCGCAGCTCGTCGGGCGTCGCATCAATGCAAGTAAGATGCGGTGCCGCTTCCAGACCAGTGCGATCTTTAATGCCTTTAATAATGCTGTGCGTACGGTCGCGCTCGCCGGAGTTCGCGCCATAGGTCACCGATACAAACTTCGGTTTCAGGCTGCTAAGGCGATCGATGGAGTTCCACAGGGTCTGCTCCATTTCACTGGTACGCGGCGGGAAAAACTCGAACGAAACGTTAATCTGCCCCTGGACTTCTGCCAGGCTCTGATTCAGGGCATCCCGCTGGCTGGCGTGAAAAAAGCTCATACCTTACCTCATCAATCGCTTGTAGTTATATGTTGTGTTGTGCACATCTATCCGTTTAGACGTCCAGATGTAAAGATGAAGGAAAAGCCGAAGGGCGTCAACCGAAAAATGACCAATGATGGTGAGGAAAAATCAGGGAAGATGAAAAAACTTCAGGATGGTAAGAAAAAGAAAATCCGGTATGCAAAGCAAACCGGACTGCAAATATAAACTAACCATGTACTTATTGCTTCTTGCCGGATTCGTCGTAAACGCTTAATCCGGCCTAATCCTATGATAATTCAATATATTTCATTAGAAACCATAAACCCGAAAACATGAGTACCGGGCATTATTAAATTTCTGAAATTACAACAACTGTGCCAGCCGGTTGATATCCGACTGAATCGCCCCGGCGGTGACGTCGCGCCCCGCGCCAGGCCCACGGATCACCAGCGGGTTGTCGCGATACCAGCGGCTTTCGATGGCAAAGACGTTATCGCACGGCAGCAGTGATGCCAGCGGATGGTCTTCACGCACCGCCTCCACGCCCACACGCGCTTTGCCGTTGGCATCGAAACGCGCCACGTAGCGTAGCACCAGCCCCATTTCGCGGGCCGCTTCCAGCCGTTGCACCATCTGCTCGTTAAGTTCATCGCCATTTTCAAAGAAATGGTCGATGCTGCCGCCTTCGCAATGAGCAGGCACCAGCGATTCCACACGTACCTGGTCCGGTTCAATGTTGTAACCCGCTTCACGCGCCAGAATTACCAGCTTGCGCATTACGTCTTTGCCGGAGAGGTCGTCACGCGGATCAGGCTCGGTTAAGCCCTGCTGCCACGCCTGATCCACCAGCTCGGTAAACGGCACGCTACCGTCGAATTGCAGGAACAGCCAGGAGAGCGTGCCGGAGAAGATCCCGCTGATCGACAAAATAGTATCGCCGCTGTCGATCAGATCGCGCACGGTGTGGTTGATCGGCAAGCCCGCACCGACGGTGGCATTGTACAGCCAGTGACGCCCGGTTTTTTCGAAGGCGTCGTGGATCTGGCGATATTTATTGCTGTCGCTGGCTCCCGCCAGTTTGTTGGCGCTGATAACGTGGAAACCGTGGCTGGCGAAATCAAGATACTGATCAGCAAGCTGCTGGCTGGCGGTAACGTCCAGCACCACTAAATCATCATACGGATGGGCGCGCATCCACAGGAACAACGACTCTTCATCCTGCTCAACCGCTTCATCGTTGAAGAAGGCTAACGCGCGGCTGGCGTCCAGCCCGTCATAGCTCAACAGGCTGCGGCGGCTGTCCACCACACCTGCCAGCACAAACTCAAAGCCGGTACGTGCCGAAAGCGTGCTCTGCTCACGGGCGAACAGTTCCAGCCAACGGGAACCGATATTGCCCTTACCGAACAATACCAGGCCGATGCGTTTTTCTGCGCGGAAGACGGACTGATGCAGCCCCTGAATCAGGCTTTCGGTCGGGCCGGTGCGCAGTACTGCCACCAGGCTGATGCCGTCATCGGACTGCCAGGTAAATTCGACCGGCTGGCCTTTCAGTTGCTGCCAGAAGCGGTGGCAATGCAGCGGGTTACGGGTGACGCCTGCACCGACCATCGCCACCAGCGCCAGCCCCTGACGCAGGCGCAGTTCGCCAGGTAATCCCGCTTCGTCGAGGATTTTCAGCGCACTGTCGGCCACTTCTGAGGTGTAGCAAAATTGCAGCAACTGGCGATCGTTATGTACGCCAACCGCCAGCGGGCGTACCTGCGCGCGTTTCAGGATTTGGTCGATCTCTTTATGCGCCAGTTTGAAATCCTGACTGGCGGGCACCTGAAACTCAATCAAACAGACATCATCGTGGCTGGTGACAATACGCGCACCAGTACCGGAGGCCAGCACGCGTTCAATGCGCGTGGAACCTTGATCCGGCGTGTAGCTACAGCGCAGTTGCAGGTCGATTTCGCTGCCAGAAACCGGCTGTAAAGTACGGGCGTGAAGAACGGGAGCCGCCAGGCGCGCCAGTTCGCTGGCCTCATCCAGACGCAGCAACGGCAGCAGGCAGGCATCTTTCACTTTACGCGGGTCGGCACTGTATACCCCGGCGACGTCGCTCCAGATGGTTACGCGAGAAACACCCGCCAGCGCACCGATTTGTGTCGCGGAATAGTCGGAACCGTTACGCCCCAGCAGCACCGTTTCACCGGCGTTGTTGCGGCTGATAAATCCGGTCACCACCAGACGTTTGCCCGGATGTTGCACCAGCAGCTGTTGCAGCAACGGGTAAGAAAGCCCTTCATCAACCTGCGGTTGTGCGGCGCGTTCAGCGCGTAAAAACTCGCGGGCATCAAGCCAGGCCGCTGGCAGCCCTTGTTGATTAAGTACCGCAGACATCAGGCGTGCCGACCATACTTCCCCGTGGCCCACCACTTCCGCATACACTGCGTCGTTAATACCGCTGTCGAGCAGCGCCGCCAGGCGCTCAAGGTCGCTGACAAAAGCGCTAATGAGGCTATCGGCTTCTTCAGCGGGTAGCAGACCGCTAATCAGATCACACTGATAGCGACGCAGCGTTTGTTGAACCTGATGCGCAGAGAGACGATCGGTCTGGCTTAGTTTCAACCAGTTAATCAACTGGTTAGTGGTGCTACCGGCAGCGGAAACCACCATCATATCGTCAGGCTGAGAGTACTCCGCCATAATGCCCGCGACACGCAAATAACACTTCACATCAGCCAGACTACTGCCACCAAATTTATGCAGCTGACGACCTTTCGCCCCTGCCTGCGCAATCACACTCATTTTTACCCCTTGTTTGCAGCCCGGAAGCCATTTTCCAGGTCGGCAATTAAATCTTCGCCATCTTCAATACCGGTGGAGATACGCAGCAGCGTCTCGGAGATCCCGGCGGCAGCACGCGCTTCTGGTGCCATGCCTGCATGTGTCATGGTTGCGGCGTGAGAGATTAAACTTTCCACTCCCCCTAATGATTCCGCCAGCGTAAACAACGACAGCCCGCCCAGGAAACGACGCAGCGTCTGCTCATCGCCATCCAGTTCAAAACTCAACATTGCGCCAAAGCCTTTTTGCTGGCGCGCGGCAATTTCATGCCCCTGATTTTCCGGCAGCGACGGGTGATACAGTTTTTTCACCAACGGCTGGGTTTGCAGATATTTCACAATCGCCTGCGCGTTGCGCTGGGCCAACTCCATGCGCGGCACCAGCGTTCGCAACCCGCGTAGCAGCAGATAGCTGTCAAACGCGCCGCCCGTCACGCCAATATTGTTTGCCCACCAGGCAAGTTCAGTGACAACGTCCGGGTCTTTAGCAATCACCACGCCAGCCACCACGTCAGAGTGACCGTTCAGATATTTCGTGCATGAATGCAACACCAGATCGGCACCTAATGCCAGCGGATTTTGTAATGCCGGGCTTAAGAAGGTGTTATCCACCACGCTCACCGCCCCGACTTCCCTAGCCAGATGGCAGATTTTCGCAATATCCACGACGCGTAACAATGGATTACTTGGGCTTTCTACCAGTACCAGTTTGGGTTTTTCTGCCAGCGCTGCCCGTAATGCCTGTTCATCGCCTTGATCAACAAACAACACGCGATAGCAACCGCGTTTCGCCAGGCTGTCGAACAGGCGATAGCTACCGCCGTAGCAGTCGTGCGGCGCAACCAGCAGATCGCCTGGTTTCAAAAAGACGGTCGTTACCAGGTGAATCGCGGACATGCCGGTATTAGTAAGTACTGCACCAGCACCGCCTTCCAGTTCTGCCAGCGCACGCTGAACCACATCGCGCGTTGGGTTGCCGCGACGCGAGTAATCATGCGCGCGCGGTTCATTAAATCCGGTAAAGTTATAGGTACTGGAAAGATGGATCGGTGGGACAACGCAACCATACTGTTCGTCGTCATTTAACCCGCTACGCACTGCGATGGTGGCCTGTTTACGCGTCATGTGATGAAGTTCCCTGGGCTTGGTCGGTGAAATGTCAGGCACCAGAGTAAACATTGTGTTAATGGACGTCAATACATCTGGACATCTAAACTTCTTTGCGTATAGATTGAGCAAATCCCAAATAGCCGTTAAAATTATATGCATTATCACGCCGACAGGTGCATTACACGATGTCACGGTAACGCCTGTACGGTAAACTATGCGGGTTTACGGTCAGTACCCACATAAATTGTGTGGTCTGGTCTCAATTTATTGACGAAGAGGATTAAGTATCTCATGGCTGAATGGAGCGGCGAATATATCAGCCCATACGCTGAGCACGGCAAGAAGAGTGAACAAGTCAAAAAGATTACGGTTTCCATTCCTCTTAAGGTGTTAAAAATCCTCACCGATGAACGCACGCGTCGTCAGGTGAACAACCTGCGTCACGCTACCAACAGCGAGCTGCTGTGCGAAGCGTTTCTGCATGCCTTTACCGGGCAACCTTTGCCGGATGATGCCGATCTGCGTAAAGAGCGCAGCGACGAAATCCCGGAAGCGGCAAAAGAGATCATGCGTGAGATGGGGATTAACCCGGAGACGTGGGAATACTAAAGCAAAAAAGAGCGGCGCGGAGTGGAATCGCCTGATGCGCTACGCTTATCAGGCCTACGTCATATTGCAATTTATTGAATTTGCACGAACTTGTAGGCCGGATAAGGCGTTCACGCCGCATCCGGCATAAACAACGAGCACGTTGTCTGCGACCCACCGCTTTTTATACATGGACGTTTAACTATGAAAAACAGGCTGCTGATCCTCAGCCTGCTGGTTTCTGTACCTGCCTTTGCCTGGCAGCCACAAACCGGCGACATCATCTTTCAGATCTCTCGCTCATCGCAAAGTAAAGCGATCCAACTGGCGACCCATTCCGATTATAGCCACACCGGTATGCTGGTGATACGCAACAAAAAGCCCTACGTTTTTGAAGCGGTCGGCCCGGTGAAATACACCCCGCTCAAGCAGTGGATCGCCCATGGTGAAAAGGGCAAATACGTTGTTCGCCGCGTTGAAGGCGGACTGAGTGTTGAACAACAGCAAAAACTGGCGCAAACGGCAAAACGTTATCTCGGTAAACCGTATGATTTCAGCTTCTCATGGAGCGACGATCGCCAGTACTGTTCGGAAGTGGTGTGGAAGGTTTACCAGAACGCGCTGGGAATGCGCGTGGGCGAGCAGCAGAAGTTGAAAGAGTTCGATCTCAGCAACCCGCTGGTCCAGGCTAAGCTCAAAGAACGCTACGGCAAAAATATTCCGCTTGAGGAAACGGTAGTTTCACCACAAGCCGTTTTCGACGCGCCACAACTCACCACAGTCGCCAAAGAGTGGCCGCTGTTTTCGTGGTAATGGATGATGAAAAAAATAATTCCCGCCGTAGTCTGTTTGTTGCTTTGTAGTTGCTCGACCTTTCCGCAAGCTGTCGCTCCGGTAAACAATGACTTTGCAGGTCAGCATAATATTTATATTGTCAGTCACGGCTGGCATACCGGAATTGTGGTGCCCGCCGCAATCGTTAATCGTGTTTTACCGCAACTCGACGCGAGATTTGCGCAACCAAAATGGTATGAAATCGGCTGGGGCGATAAAGGCTTTTATCAGGCACAGGAAATTACCAGTCGCCTGACATTGCAGGCGATGTTCTGGTCTACTGGCGCAGTAATGCATGTGGTGGCGTTCTCTGCCCCACCTGAACGCTATTTTCCTGGCAGTGAAGTTAAGCCACTGACAATTAACAACGGTCAACTTGCGACCTTAATGCTATTTATTGGCCGCAGTTTTTCCCGTAGCGAGGCGGGAAATGTTATTCCACTCAAAAAAGGCATTTATGGTGACAGCCAGTTTTATGCCGCCAATGGTCGCTATGGGATTTTAAATACCTGTAATAAATGGACGGCAAAAGGGTTACAAAGCGCGGGGATAGAGATTGAACCGGCTTTAAAATTGACGGCGGGGAGTGTGATAAGCGCAATGCCTTAACGATTGTCAGGCACAAAAAAAGCGCCGTGCGGCGCTTTTTTCGGAAATCCGGTCTTATTTGCTGCCCGGGATGTTGAAACGCTTGTTGAAGCGGTCAACACGGCCACCGGTAGCAACATCACGCTGTTTGCCAGTGAAGAATGGGTGGCACTTGCTGCACACGTCGAGGTTCAGGTCATGACCAACGGTGGAGCGGATTTTCATTACGTTACCGCAAGAGCAGCTAGCAGTAATTTCTTCGTATTTCGGGTGAATATCTTTTTTCATGGGAAAACCTCGGTTTAAGGCCGCGTCGCTCTTCCAGCCCTAACGCCAGACACCACGCGATGTTAAAAGTATAGCTTCAATACGATCATTTCGTACGAAGGCGCGAAATCATACAGAAATTAACCAGCGTATGCAAACTGATCCGCACTCTTCTACGGCAATGTGTATACTAACCCACCGAATTTCAAGTCAGGATGATGCTATGCCCGTTGCCCACGTTGCCTTGCCCGTTCCGCTTCCTCGTACCTTTGACTATCTGCTGCCAGAAGGCATGACGGTTAAAGCTGGGTGTCGCGTGCGCGTGCCGTTTGGCAAACAGCAGGAGCGCATCGGGATTGTGGTATCAGTTAGCGATGCCAGCGAACTGCCGCTCAATGAGCTAAAAGCGGTAGTCGAAGTGCTGGATAGTGAGCCGGTGTTTACTCACTCCGTCTGGCGATTGCTGCTATGGGCGGCAGATTACTATCATCATCCGATTGGCGATGTGCTGTTTCATGCCTTGCCGATTTTACTACGCCAGGGGCGGCCTGCGGCGAACGCGCCGATGTGGTACTGGTTTGCCACTGAACAAGGTCAGGCGGTGGATCTGAACAGCCTGAAACGCTCACCCAAGCAACAACAGGCGCTGGCAGCGTTACGGCAAGGCAAAATCTGGCGCGACCAGGTTGCCACGCTCGAATTTAATGATGCCGCGTTGCAGGCGCTGCGCAAAAAAGGTCTGTGTGATTTAGCAAGTGAAACACCAGAGTTTAGCGACTGGCGAACGAACTATGCCGTTTCTGGTGAGCGGTTGCGATTGAATACCGAACAGGCCACCGCCGTTGGCGCAATTCATAGTGCGGCGGATACCTTCTCTGCCTGGCTGCTGGCGGGCGTTACCGGTTCCGGTAAAACGGAGGTTTATCTCAGTGTACTGGAAAACGTGCTCGCTCAGGGCAAACAGGCGCTGGTGATGGTGCCGGAAATCGGCCTGACACCGCAAACTATCGCCCGTTTTCGTGAACGTTTTAATGCCCCCGTGGAAGTTCTGCATTCCGGCCTGAACGACAGCGAGCGTCTTTCGGCGTGGTTGAAAGCGAAAAATGGCGAGGCGGCGATTGTCATCGGCACCCGCTCCGCGCTGTTTACGCCGTTTAAAAATCTCGGGGTGATTGTCATTGATGAAGAGCACGACAGCTCCTACAAGCAGCAGGAAGGCTGGCGCTATCATGCCCGCGACCTGGCGGTTTATCGTGCGCACAGCGAGCAAATCCCGATTATTCTTGGCTCTGCAACACCCGCACTGGAAACGTTATGCAACGTCCAGCAGAAAAAATACCGCCTGCTGCGCCTGACGCGTCGGGCGGGGAATGCGCGTCCGGCAATTCAACACGTGCTGGATTTAAAAGGTCAGAAGGTGCAGGCGGGGCTGGCTCCGGCGTTAATCACCCGTATGCGCCAGCATTTACAGGCCGACAACCAGGTTATCCTCTTTCTTAACCGCCGTGGCTTTGCGCCTGCCTTGCTGTGCCACGACTGCGGCTGGATTGCCGAATGTCCACGTTGCGATCACTACTACACGCTGCATCAGGCGCAGCAACATCTGCGCTGCCACCACTGTGACAGTCAGCGTCCGGTGCCGCGCCAGTGCCCTTCCTGCGGTTCCACGCACCTGGTACCCGTAGGGCTGGGCACCGAACAGCTTGAGCAAACGCTCGCGCCGCTGTTCCCTGGTGTGCCCATTTCTCGTATCGACCGCGATACCACCAGCCGCAAAGGGGCGCTGGAACAGCAACTGGCGGAAGTGCATCGCGGCGGCGCGAGGATCTTGATTGGCACGCAAATGCTGGCGAAAGGTCACCACTTTCCGGATGTGACGCTGGTGGCGTTACTGGATGTGGACGGCGCGCTGTTTTCTGCCGATTTTCGCTCGGCAGAACGTTTCGCCCAGCTTTACACCCAGGTCGCCGGTCGTGCCGGGCGTGCGGGTAAACAGGGCGAAGTGGTGCTGCAAACGCACCATCCGGAACATCCTCTGTTGCAAACGTTGCTCTATAAAGGCTACGACGCCTTTGCCGAACAGGCGCTGGCTGAGCGACGCATGATGCAGCTGCCGCCGTGGACCAGCCATGTGATTGTGCGTGCGGAAGATCATAACAATCAGCACGCGCCGCTGTTCCTGCAACAACTGCGTAATCTGATCCTTTCCAGCCCGCTGGCAGACGACAAACTGTGGGTTCTCGGCCCGGTTCCGGCTCTGGCACCTAAGCGTGGTGGCCGCTGGCGCTGGCAGATCTTGTTGCAGCACCCTTCCCGCATGCGCTTGCAACACATCATTAGTGGTACGCTGGCGCTTATTAATACAATACCGGATTCCCGCAAGGTGAAATGGGTGTTGGATGTCGATCCCATCGAAGGCTAATGCGCAAACGTTGCGAGGCGGATCGAAAAATTCAATATTCATCACACTTTTCATGAAAATTCTGTAACCGTTTTCACGCGCTATCTGCTAAAAATGTTGCCGATGTGAAGTAAACATGGATGTAGTACGCCTGACGTGCCAGGCGAGGAGTGAGTGTGAAAGCGAAGAAGCAGGAAACTGCCGCGACCATGAAAGACGTTGCCCTCAAGGCAAAAGTCTCTACAGCGACTGTCTCCCGAGCATTAATGAATCCCGATAAAGTCTCCCAGGCCACCCGTAATCGGGTTGAAAAAGCGGCCCGGGAAGTGGGTTATTTACCGCAGCCTATGGGGCGCAACGTCAAGCGTAATGAATCCCGCACCATTCTGGTGATTGTCCCGGATATCTGCGATCCCTTCTTTAGCGAAATTATTCGCGGTATCGAAGTTACGGCGGCAAATCACGGATATCTGGTGCTGATTGGCGACTGTGCGCATCAAAATCAGCAGGAAAAAACCTTTATCGATTTGATCATCACCAAGCAAATTGATGGCATGTTGTTGCTGGGTTCAAGGCTGCCGTTTGATGCCAGCATTGAGGAACAGCGTAATCTGCCGCCGATGGTGATGGCGAACGAATTTGCACCGGAACTGGAGCTGCCTACCGTTCATATCGACAATCTGACCGCCGCATTTGATGCAGTAAATTATTTATATGAGCAAGGGCATAAACGGATTGGCTGTATAGCCGGTCCCGAAGAGATGCCGCTGTGTCACTACCGCCTGCAAGGTTACGTTCAGGCGCTGCGTCGCTGCGGCATTATGGTTGATCCGCAATACATCGCCCGTGGCGACTTCACCTTCGAAGCCGGAAGCAAAGCGATGCAGCAGCTGCTTGATCTTCCACAACCGCCTACTGCAGTCTTCTGCCATAGCGATGTGATGGCGCTCGGCGCACTTTCTCAGGCAAAACGTCAGGGGCTGAAAGTCCCGGAAGACCTTTCCATAATCGGTTTTGATAACATCGACCTGACGCAATTTTGTGATCCGCCGCTGACAACCATCGCGCAGCCGCGTTACGAAATCGGTCGGGAAGCTATGCTGTTATTGCTTGATCAAATGCAGGGGCAACACGTTGGCAGTGGCTCTCGTTTAATGGACTGCGAACTTATCATCCGGGGATCAACACGCGCGTTACCTTAAAGTAAACCTTTAAGACTGCCGTGACTGGTCAAAGGCCCGCCGCTTAAGTAACATGGCGGGCTGACGAACGAATAAATACAGCGAAACGATAGTGGCACAACGAGATTATGTACGCCGCAGCCAACCGGCACCTTCGCGGCGAAAAAAGAGCACCTCACGGAAAAAGCAACGAAATCTGCCTGCGGTTTCTCCCGCTATGGTCGCTATTGCTGCCGCCGTTCTTGTGACCTTTATCGGTGGTCTGTACTTCATTACGCATCACAAGAAAGAAGAGTCCGAGACGCTGCAAAGCCAGAAAGTGACCGGAAACGGACTACCACCAAAACCAGAAGAACGCTGGCGCTACATTAAAGAGCTGGAAAGTCGCCAGCCGGGAGTGCGTGCGCCCACAGAACCTTCTGCCGGTGGTGAAGTGAAAACGCCGGAGCAACTGACACCTGAACAACGTCAGCTTCTTGAACAAATGCAGGCTGATATGCGCCAGCAGCCAACGCAGCTGGTTGAAGTTCCTTGGAATGAACAGACGCCGGAACAGCGTCAGCAAACGCTACAGCGCCAACGTCAGGCGCAGCAATTAGCGGAACAGCAACGCCTGGCTCAGCAGTCGCGTACGGCTGAACAAAGCTGGCAGCAGCAGACGCGTACGTCGCAAGCCGCGCCGGTACAGGCGCAACCGCGCCAGTCTAAACCGGCTTCTACTCAGCAGCCGTACCAGGATCTGCTGCAAACTCCTGCGCACACGACTGCGCAGTCGAAGCCGCAGCAAGCTGCGCCAGTTGCTCGTGCCGCTGACGCGCCAAAACCGACGGCGGAGAAAAAAGACGAACGCCGCTGGATGGTGCAGTGCGGTTCGTTCAGAGGCGCGGAACAGGCAGAGACGGTACGTGCTCAGCTGGCGTTCGAAGGCTTTGACTCGAAAATCACCACCAACAATGGCTGGAATCGTGTGGTCATTGGCCCGGTGAAAGGCAAAGAGAACGCAGACAGCACCCTCAATCGGTTGAAGATGGCGGGTCATACAAACTGCATTCGGCTCGCCGCCGGGGGTTGAAACCCTCAAAATCCCCCCCATCTATAATTGCATTATGCCCCGTACTTTTGTACGGGGTTTGTACTCTGTATTCGTAACCAAGGGGTCAGCTCGTGACAACTATAGTAAGCGTACGCCGTAACGGCCATGTGGTCATCGCTGGTGATGGTCAGGCCACGTTGGGCAATACCGTAATGAAAGGCAACGTGAAAAAGGTCCGCCGTCTGTACAACGACAAAGTCATCGCGGGCTTTGCGGGCGGTACTGCGGATGCTTTTACGCTGTTCGAACTGTTTGAACGTAAACTGGAAATGCATCAGGGCCATCTGGTCAAAGCCGCCGTTGAGCTGGCAAAAGACTGGCGTACCGATCGCATGCTGCGCAAACTTGAAGCACTGCTGGCAGTCGCGGATGAAACTGCATCGCTTATCATCACCGGTAACGGTGACGTGGTGCAGCCAGAAAACGATCTTATTGCTATCGGCTCCGGCGGCCCTTACGCCCAGGCTGCGGCGCGCGCGCTGTTAGAAAACACTGAACTTAGCGCCCGTGAAATTGCTGAAAAGGCGTTGGATATTGCAGGCGACATTTGCATCTATACCAACCATTTCCACACCATCGAAGAATTAAGCTACAAAGCGTAAGGATCTCCCATGTCTGAAATGACCCCACGCGAAATCGTCAGCGAACTGGATAAGCACATCATCGGCCAGGACAACGCCAAGCGTTCTGTGGCGATTGCTCTGCGTAACCGCTGGCGTCGCATGCAGCTCAACGAAGAGCTGCGCCATGAAGTGACCCCGAAAAATATCCTGATGATCGGCCCGACCGGTGTCGGTAAAACTGAAATCGCCCGTCGTCTGGCTAAGCTGGCGAATGCGCCGTTCATCAAAGTTGAAGCGACCAAATTCACCGAAGTGGGCTACGTCGGTAAGGAAGTGGATTCTATTATTCGCGATCTGACCGATGCCGCCGTGAAAATGGTACGCGTCCAGGCTATCGAGAAAAACCGTTATCGCGCTGAAGAACTGGCAGAAGAACGTATTCTCGACGTGCTGATCCCACCTGCTAAAAACAACTGGGGACAGACCGAACAGCAGCAGGAACCGTCCGCTGCTCGTCAGGCATTCCGCAAAAAACTGCGTGAAGGCCAGCTTGATGACAAAGAAATCGAGATCGATCTTGCCGCAGCACCGATGGGCGTTGAAATTATGGCTCCTCCGGGCATGGAAGAGATGACCAGCCAGCTGCAGTCCATGTTCCAGAACCTGGGCGGCCAGAAGCAAAAAGCGCGTAAGCTGAAAATCAAAGACGCCATGAAGCTGCTGATTGAAGAAGAAGCGGCGAAACTGGTGAACCCGGAAGAGCTGAAGCAAGACGCTATCGACGCTGTTGAGCAGCACGGGATCGTGTTTATCGACGAAATCGACAAAATCTGTAAGCGCGGCGAGTCTTCCGGTCCGGATGTTTCTCGTGAAGGCGTTCAGCGTGACCTGCTGCCGCTGGTAGAAGGTTGCACCGTTTCCACCAAACACGGGATGGTCAAAACTGACCACATTCTGTTTATCGCTTCTGGCGCGTTCCAGATTGCGAAACCGTCTGACCTGATCCCGGAACTGCAAGGTCGTCTGCCAATCCGCGTTGAACTGCAGGCGCTGACCACCAGCGACTTCGAGCGTATTCTGACCGAGCCGAATGCCTCTATCACCGTGCAGTACAAAGCACTGATGGCGACTGAAGGCGTAAATATCGAGTTTACCGACTCCGGTATTAAACGCATCGCGGAAGCGGCATGGCAGGTGAACGAATCTACCGAAAACATCGGTGCTCGTCGTTTACACACTGTTCTGGAGCGTTTAATGGAAGAGATTTCCTACGACGCCAGCGATTTAAGCGGTCAAAATATCACTATTGACGCAGATTATGTGAGCAAACATCTGGATGCGTTGGTGGCAGATGAAGATCTGAGCCGTTTTATCCTATAATCGCGTTCAATCATTTTCATCATTGTTTGATGGGGCTGAAAGGCCCCATTTTTATTGGCGCGTATTATGACTGAACAACAAATTAGCCGAACTCAGGCGTGGCTGGAAAGTTTACGACCTAAAACCCTCCCCCTCGCCTTTGCTGCAATTATCGTCGGGACAGCGCTGGCATGGTGGCAAGGTCACTTCGATCCGCTGGTCGCCCTGCTGGCACTAATTACCGCCGGGCTATTACAGATCCTTTCTAACCTCGCCAATGATTACGGCGATGCGGTAAAAGGCAGCGATAAACCTGACCGCATTGGGCCGCTACGCGGCATGCAAAAAGGGGTCATTACCCAGCAAGAGATGAAACGGGCGCTCATTATTACCGTCGTGCTCATCTGTCTCTCCGGGCTGGCACTGGTTGCAGTGGCATGCCATACGCTGGCCGATTTTGTCGGTTTCCTGATTCTTGGCGGGTTGTCGATCATTGCCGCTATCACCTACACCGTGGGCAATCGTCCTTATGGTTATATCGGTCTGGGTGATATTTCCGTACTGGTTTTCTTTGGCTGGTTGAGTGTCATGGGGAGCTGGTATTTACAGGCTCATACATTGATTCCGGCACTGATCCTTCCGGCGACCGCATGCGGCCTGCTGGCAACGGCAGTACTGAATATTAATAACCTGCGTGATATCAATAGCGACCGCGAAAATGGCAAAAACACGCTGGTGGTGCGCTTAGGTGAAGTGAACGCGCGTCGTTATCATGCCTGCCTGCTGATGGGCTCGCTGGTGTGTCTGGCGCTGTTTAATCTCTTTTCGCTGCATAGCCTGTGGGGCTGGCTGTTCCTGCTGGCGGCACCATTACTGGTGAAGCAAGCCCGTTATGTGATGCGGGAAATGGACCCGGTGGCGATGCGACCAATGCTGGAACGTACTGTCAAGGGAGCGTTACTGACTAACCTGCTGTTTGTTTTAGGGATATTCCTAAGCCAGTGGGCAGCATAACTGACAAATATCAATTAACAATTGATGATTTTGCCAACAGCCCACATAGCGCGATATACTGAAAATTCTCGCAGCAACTGAATGTTAAGCCTATGAAATATGATACTTCCGAGCTTTGTGACATCTATCAAGAAGATGTTAACGTCGTGGAACCGCTGTTCTCCAACTTTGGCGGACGGGCGTCGTTTGGCGGACAAATAATCACGGTAAAATGTTTCGAGGACAACGGGTTGCTGTACGATCTGCTCGAACAGAATGGCCGTGGTCGTGTTCTTGTCGTCGATGGCGGTGGTTCTGTTCGTCGCGCACTGGTCGATGCTGAACTGGCGCGTCTGGCAGTACAAAATGAATGGGAAGGTCTGGTCATTTACGGCGCGGTGCGTCAGGTAGATGACCTGGAAGAGTTGGATATCGGCATCCAGGCGATGGCGGCAATTCCGGTTGGTGCCGCTGGCGAAGGCATTGGCGAAAGCGATGTCCGCGTCAATTTTGGCGGTGTCACCTTCTTCTCCGGCGACCATCTTTATGCCGACAATACCGGGATTATTCTTTCAGAAGATCCGCTGGATATTGAATGATAAGAAAGGCACCGCAAGGTGCCTTTTTTCTGCGTTACCTGTTGGCCTACACAGTAAAGAAATTACGCGGAAGATGAAGCGTAATCAGACCTCTTCCATGCGACCCAGCAGGGCCTGCAGACGTTCCTGCCAGCCGTTCTGCTGTTCTTTCAGATGGTTGTTCTCACGCTCCAGCTCTTCGCGCTGATGCTGGGCATTTTGAACTTCCTGCGACAGTGAGTTGTTTTTTTCTTTCAGCTCTTCGATTTCCATCTGCAACAGAGTGATGGTATCAATCGCCTGCTGTACTTTTGCTTCCAGTTTCTCAAACACTTCTAATGACATTGTCATACCTCTCCTGAATTGCAAGGCGTTGATGGATAAAAATCCTCGTCCCGATTACCGGTGACGCCTTAATAAATACGAGCGCACTTTAGTTAGCTCCGATTGTATGAAGCCGCGCCATCGCTGTCCAGCGGCACGCCTTGCAGATTACGGTTTGCCACACTTTTCATCCTTCTCCTGGTGACATAATCCACATCAATCGAAAATGTTAATAAATTTGTTGCGCGAATGATCTAACAAACATGCATCATGTACAATCAGATGGAATAAATGGCGCGATAACGCTCATTTTATGACGAGGCACACACATTTTAAGTTCGATATTTCTCGTTTTTGCTCGTTAACGATAAGTTTACAGCATGCCTACAAGCATCGTGGAGGTCCGTGACTTTCACGCATACAACAAACATTAACTCTTCAGGATCCGATTATGAGTCAAACATCAACCTTGAAAGGCCAGTGCATTGCTGAATTCCTCGGTACCGGGTTGTTGATTTTCTTCGGTGTGGGTTGCGTTGCAGCACTAAAAGTCGCTGGTGCGTCTTTTGGTCAGTGGGAAATCAGTGTCATTTGGGGACTGGGGGTGGCAATGGCCATCTACCTGACCGCAGGGGTTTCCGGCGCGCATCTTAATCCCGCTGTTACCATTGCATTGTGGCTGTTTGCCTGTTTCGACAAGCGCAAAGTTATTCCTTTTATCGTTTCACAAGTTGCCGGCGCTTTCTGTGCTGCGGCTTTAGTTTACGGGCTTTACTACAATTTATTTTTCGACTTCGAGCAGACTCATCACATTGTTCGCGGCAGCGTTGAAAGTGTTGATCTGGCTGGCACTTTCTCTACTTACCCTAATCCTCATATCAATTTTGTGCAGGCTTTCGCAGTTGAGATGGTGATTACCGCTATTCTGATGGGGTTGATCCTGGCGTTAACGGACGATGGCAACGGTGTACCACGCGGCCCTTTGGCTCCCTTGCTGATTGGTCTACTGATTGCGGTCATTGGCGCATCTATGGGCCCATTGACAGGTTTTGCCATGAACCCAGCGCGTGACTTCGGTCCGAAAGTCTTTGCCTGGCTGGCGGGCTGGGGCAATGTCGCCTTTACCGGCGGCAGAGACATTCCTTACTTCCTGGTGCCGCTTTTCGGCCCTATCGTTGGCGCGATTGTAGGTGCATTTGCCTACCGCAAACTGATTGGTCGCCATTTGCCTTGCGATATCTGTGTTGTGGAAGAAAAGGAAACCACAACTCCTTCAGAACAAAAAGCTTCGCTGTAATATGACTACGGGACAATTAAACATGACTGAAAAAAAATATATCGTTGCGCTCGACCAGGGCACCACCAGCTCCCGCGCGGTCGTAATGGATCACGATGCCAATATCATTAGCGTGTCGCAGCGCGAATTTGAGCAAATCTACCCAAAACCAGGTTGGGTAGAACACGACCCAATGGAAATCTGGGCCACCCAAAGCTCCACGCTGGTAGAAGTGCTGGCGAAAGCCGATATCAGTTCCGATCAAATTGCAGCTATCGGTATTACGAACCAGCGTGAAACCACTATTGTCTGGGAAAAAGAAACCGGCAAGCCTATCTATAACGCCATTGTCTGGCAGTGCCGTCGTACCGCAGAAATCTGCGAGCATTTAAAACGTGACGGTTTAGAAGATTATATCCGCAGCAATACCGGTCTGGTGATTGACCCGTACTTTTCTGGCACCAAAGTGAAGTGGATCCTCGACCATGTGGAAGGCTCTCGCGAGCGTGCACGTCGTGGTGAATTGCTGTTTGGTACGGTTGATACGTGGCTTATCTGGAAAATGACTCAGGGCCGTGTCCATGTGACCGATTACACCAACGCCTCTCGTACCATGTTGTTCAACATCCATACCCTGGACTGGGACAACAAAATGCTGGAAGTGCTGGATATTCCGCGCGAGATGCTGCCAGAAGTGCGTCGTTCTTCCGAAGTATACGGTCAGACTAACATTGGCGGCAAAGGCGGCACGCGTATTCCAATCTCCGGGATCGCCGGTGACCAGCAGGCCGCGCTGTTTGGTCAGTTGTGCGTGAAAGAAGGGATGGCGAAGAACACCTATGGCACTGGCTGCTTTATGCTGATGAACACTGGCGAGAAAGCGGTGAAATCAGAAAACGGCCTGCTGACCACCATCGCCTGCGGCCCGACTGGCGAAGTGAACTATGCGTTGGAAGGTGCGGTGTTTATGGCAGGCGCATCCATTCAGTGGCTGCGCGATGAAATGAAGTTGATTAACGACGCCTACGATTCCGAATATTTCGCCACCAAAGTGCAAAACACCAATGGTGTGTATGTGGTTCCGGCATTTACCGGGCTGGGTGCGCCGTACTGGGACCCGTATGCGCGCGGGGCGATTTTCGGTCTGACTCGTGGGGTGAACGCTAACCACATTATACGCGCGACGCTGGAGTCTATTGCTTATCAGACGCGTGACGTGCTGGAAGCGATGCAGGCCGACTCTGGTATCCGTCTGCACGCCCTGCGCGTGGATGGTGGCGCAGTAGCAAACAATTTCCTGATGCAGTTCCAGTCCGATATTCTCGGCACCCGCGTTGAGCGCCCGGAAGTGCGCGAAGTCACCGCATTGGGTGCGGCCTATCTCGCAGGCCTGGCGGTTGGCTTCTGGCAGAACCTCGACGAGCTGCAAGAGAAAGCGGTGATTGAGCGCGAGTTCCGTCCAGGCATCGAAACCACTGAGCGTAATTACCGTTACGCAGGCTGGAAAAAAGCGGTTAAACGCGCGATGGCGTGGGAAGAACACGACGAATAATGTAAATGCCGAATGAAGCGTTTATGCCGCATCCGGTAGTCCCGAAACGTGCGGGGGCAACCCCGCACACATCAATAATCCCTCCCTTCCCCTGTGCTACACTTCGCGCCATTCCTTACTGCTTAGAGTTTGCTATGAGACGAGAACTTGCCATCGAATTTTCCCGCGTCACCGAATCAGCGGCGCTGGCTGGCTACAAATGGTTAGGACGCGGCGATAAAAACACCGCGGACGGCGCGGCGGTAAACGCCATGCGTATTATGCTCAACCAGGTCAACATTGACGGCACCATCGTCATTGGTGAAGGTGAAATCGACGAAGCACCGATGCTCTACATTGGTGAAAAAGTCGGTACTGGTCGCGGCGACGCGGTAGATATTGCTGTTGATCCGATTGAAGGCACGCGCATGACGGCGATGGGCCAGGCTAACGCGCTGGCGGTGCTGGCAGTAGGCGATAAAGGCTGCTTCCTCAATGCGCCGGATATGTATATGGAGAAGCTGATTGTCGGGCCGGGAGCCAAAGGCACCATTGATCTGAACCTGCCGCTGGCGGATAACCTGCGCAATGTAGCGGCGGCGCTCGGCAAACCGTTGAGCGAACTGACGGTAACGATTCTGGCTAAACCACGCCACGATGCCGTTATCGCTGAAATGCAGCAACTCGGCGTACGCGTATTTGCTATTCCGGACGGCGACGTTGCGGCCTCAATTCTCACCTGTATGCCAGACAGCGAAGTTGACGTGCTGTACGGTATTGGTGGCGCGCCGGAAGGCGTAGTTTCTGCGGCGGTGATCCGCGCATTAGATGGCGACATGAACGGTCGTCTGCTGGCGCGTCATGACGTCAAAGGCGACAACGAAGAGAATCGTCGCATTGGCGAGCAGGAGCTGGCACGCTGCAAAGCGATGGGCATCGAAGCCGGTAAAGTATTGCGCCTGGGCGATATGGCGCGCAGCGATAACGTCATCTTCTCTGCCACCGGTATTACCAAAGGCGATCTGCTGGAAGGCATTAGCCGCAAAGGCAATATCGCGACTACCGAAACGCTGCTGATCCGCGGCAAGTCACGCACCATTCGCCGCATTCAGTCCATCCACTATCTGGATCGCAAAGACCCGGAAATGCAGGTGCACATCCTCTGATTGATTTGATCGATTGAGCCTTCCAGTCCTTCGGGACTGGAATTTTTTTGTTCGGAGAACGAAGATAAGGCAAGTCAATCAAAACAGGAGAAAAACATGGCTGATTGGGTAACAGGCAAAGTCACTAAAGTGCAGAACTGGACCGACGCCCTGTTTAGTCTCACCGTTCACGCCCCCGTGCTTCCGTTTACCGCCGGGCAATTTACCAAGCTTGGCCTTGAAATCGACGGCGAACGCGTCCAGCGCGCCTACTCCTATGTAAACTCGCCCGATAATCCCGATCTGGAGTTTTACCTGGTCACCGTCCCCGATGGCAAATTAAGCCCACGACTGGCGGCACTGAAACCAGGCGATGAAGTGCAGGTGGTTAGCGAAGCGGCAGGATTCTTTGTGCTCGATGAAGTGCCGCACTGCGAAACGCTATGGATGCTGGCAACCGGTACAGCGATTGGCCCTTATTTATCGATTCTGCAACTAGGTAAAGATTTAGATCGCTTCAAAAATCTGGTCCTGGTGCACGCCGCACGTTATGCCGCCGACTTAAGCTATTTGCCACTGATGCAGGAACTGGAAAAACGCTACGAAGGAAAACTGCGCATTCAGACGGTGGTCAGTCGGGAAACGGCAGCGGGGTCGCTCACCGGACGGATACCGGCATTAATTGAAAGTGGGGAACTGGAAAGCACGATTGGCCTGCCGATGAATAAAGAAACCAGCCATGTGATGCTGTGCGGCAATCCACAGATGGTGCGCGATACACAACAGTTGCTGAAAGAGACCCGGCAGATGACGAAACATTTACGTCGCCGACCGGGCCATATGACAGCGGAGCATTACTGGTAAGCGGTTACTTATCGATAAACGGCACGATGAGCAAATCCGCACTCATCTTATTGATCATCCCGCGATATGCCGGCATCAAACGGTTGATAAATGAGTGATGATGACCACAGACAAGGAGGTCGCACTGCTCTTTTTGCATAATTTCCAGCAGTGTTTCCGGCATTTCTCCGCGTTCAATACGCAGTTTTGTCTTCGGCCATTGAATATTTTTCGTCAGTTTATACAGCTTGTTATCCGACTTATTCTTCAACAATTGAAGAATATCTTCTGTTGCAGGGAAGTAGATACCCGGATACAACTCGCTTAAGCCATCATCAATATGAATTAACGTCAGGTGAGCGTCATTATGTCTGGCGAGCTCCAGGGCTTTATTCACCAGTAAGGCATCTTCTTCATTCCCGGAAATTGCCACGCCAATGTGTTTATAAGCCATGTTTAACTCCTTCTAAAGCAACTCCATCAAGCTAACGAACGCAGTGATAACTCAAAAATAATCATCTCGGCCTGGCATGAGAAAGTGAAGGCCGCATCAAGCTCAACTTGCCCCTCCAGATCCTTAATCTTATAGGCCACGCTGGCCCCTTCATCTGCAGAGGATGCAGCGGCGGCAAGCTCTTTCAGTTTGGTCATAAAAGACTCTGCTTCTTCGCGGGTGGCAAAAAAGCGCGAAAACTTACTGGTACAGTTGTCGTTATCAATCACCGTACCGATATCAATCGCACATCCTTTAGTACTGCATTTATCTACGACATCTTTCATAGGGCACCTCTGTATATTCGCCTCTCTGTCGATTACGACTTAAGAATAATGCGCCGTTAAGGGAAGAACAAACAAGTAATGATCTTATGGATTACCATTTTTTTTGATATTGCTTAAGGTGAAGAGTTCAGAAGGATTTTCCGGGTATTGTCATTTGCATCGTGGAAATAACAATCCCGGAAAAAAATAGCAGTAAGAGATATATTAAAGGTTAATTACTTGATTTATTGTCGGCTTTATACTTCACATCCTGGGTATCTTTACCATATTTATTTTCGCCTTGTGTGCCAACAAACGCACCAAGATCGATAAGCATCATCACCAAAATCAACGTCGGGACAAAACGCCCCACCGCCCATTGCCAGACACCCGGTAAAATCGCCCAGTTACCCGCCAGCAGCATCCACGCCACAATCATCAAAAATGCCCATGCGCCGGAACGCCCGCGATCATGCAAGCGCTTAACGGTTACTGCCGCTGTTGGCCAAAGCAAGCACACCAGGCAAAACGCCGCGGTCTGAATATCGAGTAAATTTTTACCCGCCAGTGAGAAAAGCACCAGCATGCCTGCTAACCACAGGCCTATCCAAATCCAGAAATCACGGCGTCCAATACGCCCTTTAAATGAGAATAACCATTGCTGTATGGTCATGTAAGTTCCTTGATGGTTGTCTTTTCCAGGATTCTACCCTTTTGACAAGGGCGACAGATATCGTTTTAATCGGAGCCAGTCATAACAAAAGGTACTGTCAATGAAGCCAGGGTGTACGCTGTTTTTTCTCTTATGTTCTGCATTAACCGTTACAACAACGGCGCATGCACAAACACCAGATACGGCAACGACCGCGCCTTATCTGCTGGCTGGAGCCCCTACTTTCGATCTCTCCATCAGCCAGTTTCGAGAAGACTTTAACAGCCAGAATCCCAGCCTGCCACTGAACGAATTTCGTGCCATCGACAGCAGTCCCGACAAAGCCAATCTCACTCGTGCTGCAAGTAAAATTAACGAGAACTTGTATGCTTCTACAGCGCTGGAGCGCGGTACCTTAAAAATCAAAAGCATTCAAATGACCTGGCTACCCATCCAGGGGCCAGAGCAAAAAGCAGCGAAAGCGAAAGCTCAGGAATACATGGCAGCAGTGATCCGCACACTCACCCCATTAATGACCAAAACACAAAGCCAGAAAAAACTGCAGTCGCTACTAACGGCGGGGAAAAACAAACGTTATTACACCGAGACAGAAGGTGCACTGCGTTATGTTGTCGCGGACAACGGCGAAAAGGGGCTGACCTTCGCTGTTGAACCGATTAAGCTGGCGCTATCTGAATCGCTTGAAGGTTTGAATAAATGACAAAAAGCAAAGCCTTTGTGCCGATGAATCTCTATACTGTTTCACAGACCTGCTGCCCTGCGGGGCGGCCATCTTCCTTTATTCGCTTATAAGCGTGGAGAATTAAAATGCGACATCCTTTAGTGATGGGTAACTGGAAACTGAACGGCAGCCGCCACATGGTTCACGAGCTGGTTTCTAACCTGCGTAAAGAGCTGGCAGGTGTTGCTGGCTGTGCGGTTGCAATCGCACCACCGGAAATGTACATCGATATGGCGAAGCGCGAAGCTGAAGGCAGCCACATCATGCTGGGTGCGCAAAACGTGGACCTGAACCTGTCCGGCGCATTCACCGGTGAAACTTCTGCCGCTATGCTGAAAGACATCGGCGCACAGTACATCATCATCGGTCACTCTGAACGTCGTACTTACCACAAAGAATCTGACGAACTGATCGCGAAAAAATTCGCGGTGCTGAAAGAGCAGGGCCTGACTCCGGTTCTGTGCATCGGTGAAACCGAAGCTGAAAACGAAGCGGGCAAAACTGAAGAAGTTTGCGCACGTCAGATCGACGCGGTACTGAAAACTCAGGGTGCTGCGGCATTCGAAGGTGCGGTTATCGCTTACGAACCCGTATGGGCAATCGGTACTGGCAAATCTGCAACTCCGGCTCAGGCACAGGCTGTTCACAAATTCATCCGTGACCACATCGCTAAAGTTGACGCTAACATCGCTGAACAAGTGATCATTCAGTACGGCGGCTCTGTAAACGCGTCTAACGCTGCAGAACTGTTTGCTCAGCCAGACATCGACGGCGCGCTGGTTGGCGGTGCGTCTCTGAAAGCTGACGCTTTCGCAGTAATCGTTAAAGCTGCAGAAGCGGCTAAACAGGCTTAAGTCTGACAGGTGCCGGATTTCATATCCGGCACTTACTTTCCTTAACTCTTCGCCTTAACGCAAAATCTCACACTGATGATCCTGAATTTCCTCGGCTGAAGCATGGTTAAGCGTCAGTAGATTTCGTTGTGTCGCCAGCAATACAAATGAGTTATCACTCTGCCGTACCATCGCCAGCCCGTAGCTTCCCATATGTTCCCGCGCCTCAGGCACTTCTTCCGCCAGCATCATAAATGGGCTGCGTTGTACCAGTTCGCTTTCCGTTACCCGACGCGCCAGGTATTCATGCCCGCGCAAACCACCTGGCAGTGGCAACCAGCGGCTGCTGATGTTCGCCAGATTGTTATCCAGCTGTTCGCGCACATCAGGACGAATACAAGAGATATGAATATGAAAATGGTTTTGCGTACGCCCGGTGCGGGAGTTGATCGCCAAAGAAACCGCGCGATCGGGAACCGGCTGGCCGTATTTTTTGCTCATAAAATCACGCGCCTGCCAAGCCAACCAAAAGAAGTTCGGCGTTGAAGGATCGGTCAACAAAGGACTTTCAGTACCGTTAATACGATACGTTGGCATCAACAGATATTGCAGTGGGCCATTAAGATCTTTTAAAACCACGTATCCGGCATTGGGTTTGACTTCCGCACATGGCGAAGGATTTTGATTTTGCTGCTGATTGGGCAAACATTCCTCAAGGACAATCTTACGTAATGTATCCGACTCTTCACCGGTTAATTTCCAGTAACCAATACCGGCAGCCACAACGGCGATAACTATCATCACCAAAAAAAGAAGACCCGCTTTTTTCATCTTTTTTTCCCTGTACCTCAAAGAGATGCAAGGGTAACGCAAAATCGTGACAAATAAAAAACCCGGTCGCGAGAAACCACCGGGTTTGATAATTATCCTGGGGAAATCAGCGTTTGCTGATCTGATCGAACGTACCGCCGTTAGCAAAATGCTCTTTTTGCGCTTTCGTCCAGCCGCCGAACTCTTCATCAATGGTGAATAACTTCAGCTTTGGAAACGCATTTTCGTACTTTTTCGCCACCTCAGCGTCGCGCGGACGGTAGTAGTTTTTCGCGGCAATTTCCTGACCTTCTGGCGAGTAGAGATATTTCAGGTAGGCTTCCGCCACCTCTTTAGTACCTTTTTTCTCGACCACTTTATCGACCACCGACACGGTTGGCTCTGCGAGGATAGACTCACTCGGCGTGACGATTTCGAATTTATCTTTCCCCAGTTCATTCGCTGCCAGCAGAGCTTCGTTTTCCCAGGCAATCAGTACATCGCCAATTCCGCGCTCGACAAAAGTGTTAGTGGAGCCACGCGCGCCAGAATCCAGAACTTCGACGTTTTTATACAGTGCCCGAACAAAATCCTGTGCTTTTGCCTGATCGTTGTTGTTGTGATGCAGCGCGTAGCCCCAGGCTGCCAGGTAGTTCCAGCGCGCGCCACCAGAGCTTTTCGGATTAGGCGTGATCACCGAAACACCCGGTTTAATCAGATCGTTCCAGTCATGGATCTGCTTCGGATTTCCCTTACGTACCAGGAAAACAATGGTGGAAGTGTACGGTGCGGAGTTATCCGGCAGACGTTTGATCCACTCTTTATCAATCCGCCCGCGTTCCGCAATTGCGTCTACGTCATAGGCCAGAGCCAGCGTGACAACATCAGCTTCAATACCGTTGATTACCGACGTCGCTTGTTTACCTGAGCCACCGTGTGACTGACGAATCACCACGTTATCACCAGTTTGCTGTTTCCAGTGGGCGCTGAATGCCTTGTTGTACTGTTCGTACAATTCGCGCGTTGGATCATATGAAACGTTAAGAAGCTGAATATCCTTTGCCATAACGCTGGTTGCCGCCAGCAAAAATGTTAACCCTACGCCCCACTTGTTCATCGCCCGACTCTCTTATGTTGTGTTGTGATGAGCAAAGCGTGCCAGAAGGTTAACCAAACATTAAAGAATAAAAAAAGACTGGCTATAACTTGCGGGTATATGTTGGGGGATTAAAAAGGCGGAAGAAATCCGCCTCATATTGCTGACAAAGTGCGCTTTGTCCATGCCGGATGCGGCGCGAACGCCTTATCCGGCCTACAAAAGTTTGCAAATTCAATAGATTACAGAATTCATGTAGACCTGATAAGCGAAGCGCATCAGGCCTTTTTGCTTCTGTCATCGGTTTCAGGCTAAAGGAATCTGCCTTTTTCCGAAATCATTAATACAGTTTTTTCGCGCAGTCCAGCCAGTCGCCTTTGAACGGACGCTTCATGTTTTCGATAGCGTCGATGATGTCGTGGTGAACCAACTGTTCGTTCTGGATACCTACGCAACGACCGCCGTAACCTGCCAGCAGCAGATCGATAGCGTAAGCGCCCATACGGGAAGCCAGAATACGGTCGTAAGGCACCGGAGAACCACCGCGCTGGATGTGGCCCAGCACAGTTGCGCGGGTTTCACGACCGGTTTCTTTCTCGATGAAATGCGCCAGTTCGTCAACATCACACATATGTTCGGTAATCGCCACGATCGCGTGTTTTTTACCTTTCGCGATACCCGCTTTGATTTCGTTTACCAGGTCTTCACGGCTGAATTCAACTTCCGGAACCACAACGAATTCACAGCCACCGGCAATGGCCGCAGCCAACGTCAGATCTCCACAATAACGGCCCATCACTTCCACCACGGAAATACGCTGGTGAGAAGAAGAGGTGTCACGCAGACGGTCGATCGCTTCTACAACGGTGCTCAGCGCAGTGAAGAAACCGATAGTGTAGTCAGTGCCTTTGATGTCGTTGTCGATAGTGCCCGGCAGACCGATGCACGGGAAGCCCATTTCGGTCAGACGCATTGCACCCATGTAGGAACCGTCACCGCCGATAACCACCAGCGCGTCGATACCACGTTTTTTCAGGTTTTCGATAGCCACGGCGCGGATGTTCTCGTCGCGGAATTCCGGGAAACGCGCAGAACCGAGGAACGTACCGCCACGGTTGATCATGTCAGACACGCTGTAACGGTCTAGCTGTACCATACGGTCTTCATACAGACCCAGATAGCCGTCATAAATACCCATTACTTCCAGACCTTCTGTCAGCGCAGAACGAACAACCCCGCGAATTGCGGCGTTCATGCCTGGCGCATCACCGCCGCTTGTCAACACACCGATTTTCTTAATCATGACTACCTCTGAACTTTGGAATGCAAAATGAAATCTGTTGCCGGAAGTCTTCTTGCACATCGAAGTGATCCAACGAATGTGCAAATAGTATAACAATCACTTCCTGCTGAATTGATTCAGGTCAGGCCAAATGGCGGTATTTTATACACAAAATGCGGGTCTGGCTCTCTTTTATACTGATTATGAAAGCATAGACCGTTTACCCTCCCTGGGTACGACGGAACAGGGGTCCTGATGGATAATTACATCCGATCCCGGAAAACGCCGTAAAATAGCCTGCTCTACCTGATCCGCCACCATATGTGCCTGAACCAAAGGCAGAGAGTCTTCCATTTCCAAATGAATCTGAATAAAGCGGGTCGGCCCTGACTGCCGCGTGCGAAGATCGTGAGCGCCGCTAACACCCGGCCAGGAAGTCACGATATCAATAATTTCTTGCCGTTCCTCATCAGGCAATGCGCGATCCAGTAATGACTGTACCGCCTCATATCCCATGCGTAACGCGCTATATAAAATATAGATGCCGATTCCCAATGCAAACAGAGCATCGGCGCGATGCCAGCCGTACCAGGACAACCCCAGCGCCAGCAGAATTGCGCCGTTCATCATAACATCAGACTGGTAATGTAGCATATCAGCCCGCACCGCCTGGCTTTGCGTCCGCCGCACCACCCAACGCTGAAACGAGACAAGGATAATCGTACAAATTAGCGCCACAATTGTCACGATAACCCCGACGCCTGGATCTGTCATCGGTGTTGGAGATATCAGATGTTGAATACCCGTCAAAAACAGGAATAGTGCCGAACCGGAGATAAACATACTTTGCGCCAGCGCCGCGAGGGACTCAGCTTTACCGTGACCAAACGAGTGATTATCGTCGGCAGGTTGCAGGGAATATCGCACCACCAATAAATTCGTCAACGACGCGCCGATATCCACCAGCGAATCCACCAGCGCGGCGAGAATACTCACCGACCCGGTATACCACCATGCAAAAATTTTAATCAGCAATAGCAGCGAAGCCATCGCCGTCGCAGCAATCGCCGCCCGACTGACCAGCCGTCCATAAGATTGATTCATAAATACTCCCGCTATCAACTGACGCTAGTATAATGGAAGCAAATCATCTGCAATGCATTAAGCAGCAGGCAAATTGAGGATAAAAAAAACCCCCACATCATGTGGGGGAAGACAGGGATGGTGTCTATGGCAAGGAAAACAGGGTTTACTACTGGGAACGTGAGTTGCTACTACTCAATAGCTTCAACGATGAACTTTTTTGCCATTGCGTCACGTCACGCAACTGCTCCATTCGTTGTTGATGTTTCTCGTTTAAAACCGCTTGCTGCTCCGGCGTTAACAGGCGATACATTTGGTTGCGGACTTTTGCCATCTCAACCTGACGAGCAATTTGCTCATTCGCCATTTTTTCTGCCTGTGCGCGCACAGCGTTTTCATCAAAATTTTCTGCGGTGACAAGGCGATGCATTGTCTCCAGTTCGCTAACATTAACAGGAGGCTGTTCGTGCCGGGCCTGTTGCATAAGATCTCGCATCTGCTGACGCTGATGTTCGGTTAAACTTATGCCGTCGAACATATGGCTCTGCGTACTGCGCTGCGTAAGTTCTTCACCCGGATGCCAGTTATCGCCTGAACCGACTTCAGCAGCGTGGCTTAATGAACTGACTGCCAGCGTTGAGGCCATGACGGCAGCGGTAACTATGCGCATCATTTGCTCCCAAAATCTTTCTGTCGCGATTCAACGATAGAGAGTTTACGATTCAGGCTGCAAACATGCGTCAGGGGGTGTAAAACAACGTAAAGTCATGGATTAGCGACGTCTGATGACGTAATTTCTGCCTCGGAGGTATTTAAACAATGAATAAAATCCTGTTAGTTGATGATGACCGAGAGCTGACTTCCCTATTAAAGGAGCTGCTCGAGATGGAAGGCTTCAACGTGATTGTTGCCCACGATGGGGAACAGGCGCTTGATCTTCTGGACGACAGCATTGATTTACTTTTGCTTGACGTAATGATGCCGAAGAAAAATGGTATCGACACATTAAAAGCACTTCGCCAGACACACCAGACGCCTGTCATTATGTTGACGGCGCGCGGCAGTGAACTTGATCGCGTTCTCGGCCTTGAGCTGGGCGCAGATGACTATCTCCCGAAACCGTTTAATGATCGTGAGCTGGTGGCACGTATTCGCGCGATCCTGCGCCGTTCGCACTGGAGCGAGCAACAGCAAAACAACGACAACGGTTCACCGACACTGGAAGTTGATGCCTTAGTGCTGAATCCAGGCCGTCAGGAAGCCAGCTTCGACGGGCAAACGCTGGAGTTAACCGGTACTGAGTTTACCCTGCTCTATTTGCTGGCACAGCATCTGGGTCAGGTGGTTTCCCGTGAACATTTAAGCCAGGAAGTGTTGGGCAAACGCCTGACGCCTTTCGACCGCGCTATTGATATGCACATTTCCAACCTGCGTCGTAAACTGCCGGATCGTAAAGATGGTCACCCGTGGTTTAAAACCTTGCGTGGTCGCGGCTATCTGATGGTTTCTGCTTCATGATAGGCAGCTTAACCGCGCGCATCTTCGCCATCTTCTGGCTGACGCTGGCGCTGGTGTTGATGTTGGTTTTGATGTTACCCAAGCTCGATTCACGCCAGATGACCGAGCTTCTGGATAGCGAACAGCGTCAGGGGCTGATGATTGAGCAGCATGTCGAAGCGGAGCTGGCGAACGATCCGCCCAACGATTTAATGTGGTGGCGGCGTCTGTTCCGGGCGATTGATAAGTGGGCACCGCCAGGACAGCGTTTGTTATTGGTGACCACCGAAGGCCGCGTGATCGGCGCTGAACGCAGCGAAATGCAGATCATTCGTAACTTTATTGGTCAGGCCGATAACGCCGATCATCCGCAGAAGAAAAAGTATGGCCGCGTGGAACTGGTCGGTCCGTTCTCCGTGCGTGATGGCGAAGATAATTACCAACTTTATCTGATTCGTCCGGCCAGCAGTTCTCAATCCGATTTCATTAACTTACTGTTTGACCGCCCGCTATTACTGCTGATTGTCACCATGTTGGTCAGTACGCCGCTGCTGTTGTGGTTGGCCTGGAGTCTGGCAAAACCGGCGCGTAAGCTGAAAAACGCTGCCGATGAAGTTGCCCAGGGAAACTTACGCCAGCACCCGGAACTGGAAGCGGGGCCACAGGAATTCCTTGCCGCAGGTGCCAGTTTTAACCAGATGGTCACCGCGCTGGAGCGCATGATGACCTCTCAGCAGCGTCTGCTTTCTGATATCTCTCACGAGCTGCGCACCCCGCTGACGCGTCTGCAACTGGGTACGGCGTTACTGCGCCGTCGTAGCGGTGAAAGCAAGGAACTGGAGCGTATTGAAACCGAAGCGCAACGTCTGGACAGCATGATCAACGATCTGTTGGTGATGTCACGTAATCAGCAAAAAAACGCGCTGGTTAGCGAAACCATCAAAGCCAACCAGTTGTGGAGTGAAGTGCTGGATAACGCGGCGTTCGAAGCCGAGCAAATGGGCAAGTCGTTGACAGTTAACTTCCCGCCTGGGCCGTGGCCGCTGTACGGCAATCCGAACGCCCTGGAAAGTGCGCTGGAAAACATTGTTCGTAATGCTCTGCGTTATTCCCATACGAAGATTGAAGTGGGCTTTGCGGTAGATAAAGACGGTATCACCATTACGGTGGACGACGATGGTCCTGGCGTTAGCCCGGAAGATCGCGAACAGATTTTCCGTCCGTTCTATCGGACCGATGAAGCACGCGATCGTGAATCTGGCGGTACAGGATTGGGGCTGGCGATTGTTGAAACCGCCATTCAGCAGCATCGTGGCTGGGTGAAGGCAGAAGACAGCCCGCTGGGCGGTTTACGGCTGGTGATTTGGTTGCCGCTGTATAAGCGGAGTTAAACTCCGCATTTGTAGGCAGGATAAGGCGTTTACGCCGCATCCGGCATTTGAGCAGGATGCCTGATGCGACGCTGATAGCGTCTTATCAGGCCTACACTCCGGGGGTTATTTTCCCCACAACCGCCGTGAAAAATCTTCGATCTTGCCGCTCAGTCGGCGCTTTTGCATCGTTCGCGTCCAGCTTTTCGATAACCCGGCGGCGGAGAGTAAACGGTGATACTGATCGTCATCAAACGGCATATGCCATGCGATGGCGGCAGCCTCCTGCACGGTCACATCGCTGACACGGGAAACCAACTCCAGCGTCGCGTCCGCAGACACTTTCCCTGGCGCTATCACGCTATACAACCACCCCACTTTACCCGTGTTTTGCATCAACTGCGCTATGTCACTGATATCAAAATGGTAATTGAGTTTATAGCAAGGCGAGCGCGGCTGGCTGACCTGAATTAATGCCTCTCCCCAGCGGAAAATATCGCCCATATAAACATTACTTTCCGTGAGACCGTCGGTTGAGAGGTTTTCACCAAACGCAGGCGCAACAAACAACTCCGCCTGTTCCGGGAATTCCCGCGCCCAGTAGAGATAATGCTCACGAGGATAATGACACAGCGCTCTGTCTGGCCCGCCGTGAACCTTTTTCTCCGCCTGCTCGTCACCTTCCAGCCCCAGCTCCGTCAGCATCAACTCACCATCAACCTGGATTTTGGCAATTGCGCTGGGTTTGCCTTCGGGATAAGCCTGAATCTTGCCTGTGTATACATCAACCGGATATCGCATCTGTTCCCTCTCCACGAGAAATTTCCCCATTAGACCATATTTATTTTATGTCAGGCGTGCTGTTTTCGCGGTAAGTATCCAGGCAGGAACTCAATAGCAAACCGGACGAACGTTAGTTCATCCGGCTGTGGGGATTAAGGAAGCAGGTTTATTTCACCGTACCTAAAATTTCGATTTTCGCTGCTCTGGCTTTGACTTTACGTGACCAGATAGAGGTAAGAATTGGCACCAGAATCGAAGTCACAATGACCGCCGTCGCTACCAGCGAAGTTGCTGCCGGAGCCATCGGTTTAAACGCAGGCACCATTTCTGCAATCAGCACAGGTGTCGCTACCGCGGCCCCTGCGGAACTGGAAGCGGCAATTCCGGCAGTGCCATCGCCACCGCCAATCAATTTATCGGCGATAATCAACGGAATACCGGTCACGATAATTACTGCCACACCCAACAGGATCCCCAGCAAACCTGTCTGGGCAATTACAGTCAAATCAATGGTATTGCCCAGCGCGAAGGCAAAAAATGGAATCAGCGTCTGCACCGCTTTGCTGAAAAATTCTCGTAATTCAGGGTCAAGGTTCCCAAGGGCAAAGCCCACCAGGAACGGTAATACTGCGCCGACGAAAACATGCGGTTCAAACGAGGCAATCCCGGCAGTGCCCAGAATAATCATCGTCATGAGCGGCCCGGACTCCAATGACATCAACACAAATGCCCCAGCTTCTTCTTTTGTGCCGTACTGCTGCATGATGGAAGCGTAAAGTCCGCCGTTGGTCATATCCATCGCCGCCACCAGCGCCAGCGTTGAAAGTCCGGCAAAGAATCCAACTTCAACACCATGTTCCGGAATAATGCGCGAGGCAATTGCCGCAACCACCCACGCGACGGCAATTTTTGTTACCACCAGCGTACCGGATTTACGCAGTACCGTTCCCGTCGCGCTTAATTTTATTGACGCCCCCATGCAAAAAAACCACACCGCCAGAATGGGCACCGTACCGGTAATCATCCCGTTGGTGAATGATCCAAAATATTTCCCCGCCCCCGGCGAGAAGGTGTGGCACAGTGCGCCAAGGAATAGCGGGACGAGCATCATCCCCCCCGGGATTTTCTCAATCGAGCGTTTTATCTGCATTTCCATCACCTGTCGGCATATTTTTAAGGGCTGATGCGTAATTCCTCAATGGAGCATCAGTGTTGATGGAAACGAAGATAGACATTCATTTAATCAATAAAAGTGATCAAAACCACATCAATTGAAACACTGTTTTATTTTTATCGGATCATTGTTTTTATTTTGAAATTGATCACAAAAAAACCACCGCCGTTGGCGATGGTTCATTTTTTAAGCTGATATGCGGCGTAAACGCCTCATTGCAGCAGGCGGCAAATGATTATTTTTTCGCCGCGAAACGTGCCGCTGCTTCATCCCAGTTCACCACGTTCCAGAACTCTTTGATGTAGTCCGGACGGCGGTTCTGGAATTTCAGGTAGTAAGCATGTTCCCACACATCCAGGCCCAGAATCGGGAAGCCGGATGCGCCAGAAATGGCTTCACCCATCAGCGGGGAGTCCTGGTTAGCAGTAGAAACCACCGCCAGTTTATCGCCTTTCAGCACCAGCCATGCCCAGCCGGAACCAAAGCGGGAAGCTGCCGCTTTCTCAAATTCTGCTTTGAAGTTATCAACGGAGCCGAAGTCACGTTCGATAGCCGCTTTCAGGTCACCCTGCAGGGTGGTGCCTTTTTTCAGACCTTTCCAGAACAGGCTGTGGTTAGCGTGACCGCCAGCGTTGTTGCGCAGTACGGTTTTCTTGTCTGCTGGCAGCTGGTCCAGTTTGGTGATCAGCTCTTCAACCGGCAGGTTGGCAAATTCTGGCAGGCTTTCCAGCGCCGCGTTGGCGTTGTTTACGTAGGTCTGATGGTGTTTGGTGTGGTGGATTTCCATGGTCTGCTTATCGAAGTGCGGTTCCAGGGCATCGTAAGCATACGGCAGGGATGGCAGGGTATAGCTCATATTCATCTCCAGTATTGTCGGGCGGCCGATTGTTAATGCCGCGTAAGCAGTTAGTTCATTATAGTTAATTAAATGATATTGAAAATGATTATCAATGCCGTACTTTTCGTAAGGGTATGGTTTTGCAGGAAAATGCCCGAGATGTGAAGCAAATCACCCACTTAATGCCGTGATTGCCAGTAAATCGACAACGGCGGCAACAGGCGAAAGGTTAATCGACAGCACGATTTTTACACTCATCTCGTCGGAGATGTGACGCGACGAAAAATGATGAGGATAAGAAGATGAGTAACGCGATTACGATGGGGATATTTTGGCATTTGATCGGCGCGGCCAGTGCAGCCTGTTTTTACGCTCCGTTCAAAAAAGTAAAAAAATGGTCATGGGAAACCATGTGGTCAGTCGGTGGGATTGTTTCGTGGATTATTCTGCCGTGGGCCATCAGCGCCCTGTTACTACCGAATTTCTGGGCGTATTACAGCTCGTTTAGTCTCTCTACGCTACTGCCTGTTTTTCTGTTCGGCGCTATGTGGGGGATCGGTAATATCAACTACGGCCTGACCATGCGTTATCTCGGCATGTCGATGGGAATTGGCATCGCCATTGGCATTACGTTGATTGTCGGTACGCTGATGACGCCAATTATCAACGGCAATTTCGATGTGTTGATTAGCACCGAAGGCGGACGCATGACGTTGCTCGGCGTTCTGGTGGCGCTGATTGGCGTAGGGATTGTAACTCGCGCCGGGCAGTTGAAAGAGCGCAAGATGGGCATTAAAGCCGAAGAGTTCAATCTGAAAAAAGGGCTGGTGCTGGCGGTGATGTGCGGCATTTTCTCTGCCGGGATGTCCTTTGCGATGAACGCCGCAAAACCGATGCATGAAGCCGCTGCCGCACTTGGCGTCGATCCACTGTATGTCGCTCTGCCAAGCTATGTTGTCATCATGGGCGGCGGCGCGATCATTAACCTCGGTTTCTGTTTTATTCGTCTGGCAAAAGTGAAGGATTTGTCGCTAAAAGCCGACTTCTCGCTGGCAAAATCGCTGATCATTCACAATGTGTTACTCTCGACACTGGGCGGGTTGATGTGGTATCTGCAATTCTTTTTCTATGCCTGGGGCCACGCCCGCATTCCGGCGCAGTATGACTACATCAGTTGGATGCTGCATATGAGTTTCTATGTATTGTGCGGCGGTATCGTCGGGCTGGTGCTGAAAGAGTGGAACAATGCAGGACGCCGTCCGGTAACGGTGTTGAGCCTCGGTTGTGTGGTGATTATTGTCGCCGCTAACATCGTCGGCATCGGCATGGCGAATTAATCTTTCTGCGAATTGAGATGACGCCACTGGCTGGGCGTCATCCCGGTTTCCCGGGTAAACACCACCGAAAAATAGTTACTATCTTCAAAGCCACATTCGGTCGAAATATCACTGATTAACAGGCGGCTATGCTGGAGAAGATATTGCGCATGACACACTCTGACCTGTCGCAGATATTGATTGATGGTCATTCCAGTCTGCTGGCGAAATTGCTGACGCAAAACGCGCTCACTGCACGATGCCTCATCACAAAATTTATCCAGCGCAAAGGGACTTTTCAGGCTGGCCGCCAGCCGGGTAATCAGCTTATCCAGCAACGTTTCGCTGGATGTTGGCGGCAACGAATCACTGGTGTAACGATGGCGATTCAGCAACATCACCAACTGCCCGAACAGCAACTCTGCCATTTCGTTAGCAAACGGCACATGCTGACTACTTTCATGCTCAAGCTGACCGATAACCTGCCGCGCCTGTGCCATCCCCATGCTACCTAAGCGCCAGTGTGGTTGCCCTGCGCTGGCGCTAAATCCCGGAATCGCCCCCTGCCAGTCAAGATTCAGCTTCAGCCGCTCCGGGCAATAAATAATATTCTGCAAAACCAGATCGTTAACGGAAGCGTAGGAGTGTTTATCGTCAGCATGAATGTAAAAGAGATCGCCACGGGTAATGCGATAAGGGCGATCGTTGAGTACATGCAGACCATTACCGCGCCAGACAATCACCAGCTCACAAAAATCATGTGTATGTTCAGCAAAGACATCTTGCGGATAACGGTCAGCCACAGCGACTGCCTGCTGGTCGCTGGCAAAAAAATCATCTTTGAGAAGTTTTAACTGATGCGCCACCGTGGCTACCTCGGCCAGAGAACGAAGTTGATTATTCGCAATATGGCGTACAAATACGTTGAGAAGATTCGCGTTATTGCAGAAAACCATCCCGTCCCTGACGAATATCACGCGGTGACCAGTTAAACTCTCGGCGAAAAAGCGTCGAAAAGTGGTTGCTGTCGCTGAATCCACAGCGATAGGCGATATCAGTAACGCTGGCCTCGCTGTGGCGTAGTAGATGTCGGGCTTTCATCAGTCGCAGGCGGTTCAGGTAACGCTGAGGCGTCAGTCCCGTTTGCTGCTTAAGCTGCCGATGTAGCGTACGCAGCGAAAGAGAAAATTGCTCCGCCACGGCATCCCAATTCACCTCATCGGCAAAATGGTCCTCCAGCCAGGCCAGAAGCAAGTTGAGACGTGATGCGCTGTTTTCCAGGTTCTCCTGCAAACTGCTTTTACGCAGCAAGAGCAGTAATTGCATAAACAAGATCTCGCGACTGGCGGTCGAGGGTAAATCATTTTCCCCTTCCTGCTGTTCCATCTGTGCAACCAGCTGTCGCACCTGCTGCAATACGCTGTGGTTAACGCGCCAGTGGGAAGGATACTGCCCATCCAGCTCTTGTGGCAGCAACTGATTCAGCCCGGCGAGAAACTGAAATCGATCCGGCGAGCGATACAGCACATTAGTCAGACACAGATTATCGGTATGTTCATACAGATGCCGATCATGGTCGCGCACAAAACAGACCGTGCCACCGGTGATGGTATAGGGCTGCCCATTAAACACATGAATACCCGTGCCATGTTCGACAATCACAATTTCATGAAAATCATGATGATGTTCAGGAAAATCCGCCTGCGGGAGCCGGGGTTCTATCGCCACGGACGCGTTACCAGACGGAAAAAAATCCACACTATGTAATACGGTCATACTGGCCTCCTGATGTCGTCAACACGGCGAAATAGTAATCACGAGGTCAGGTTCTTACCTTAAATTTTCGACGGAAAACCACGTAAAAAACGTCGATTTTTCAAGATACAGCGTGAATTTTCAGGAAATGCGGTGAGCATCACATCACCACAATTCAGCAAATTGTGAACATCATCACGTTCATCTTTCCCTGGTTGCCAATGGCCCATTTTCCTGTCAGTAACGAGAAGGTCGCGAATTCAGGCGCTTTTTAGACTGGTCGTAATGAAATTCAGCAGGATCACATTATGACCTTTCGCAATTGTGTCGCCGTCGATCTCGGCGCATCCAGTGGGCGCGTGATGCTGGCGCGTTACGAGCGTGAATGCCGCAGCCTGACGCTGCGCGAAATCCATCGTTTTAACAATGGGCTGCATAGTCAGAACGGCTATGTCACCTGGGATGTGGATAGCCTGGAAAGTGCCATTCGCCTTGGATTAAACAAGGTGTGCGAGGAAGGGATTCGTATCGATAGCATTGGGATTGATACCTGGGGCGTGGACTTTGTGCTGCTCGACCAACAGGGTCAGCGTGTGGGCCTGCCCGTTGCTTATCGCGATAGCCGCACCAATGGCCTAATGGCGCAGGCACAACAACAACTCGGCAAACGCGATATTTATCAACGTAGCGGCATCCAGTTTCTGCCCTTCAATACGCTTTATCAGTTGCGTGCGCTGACGGAGCAACAACCTGAACTTATTCCACACATTGCTCACGCTCTGCTGATGCCGGATTACTTCAGTTATCGCCTGACCGGCAAGATGAACTGGGAATATACCAACGCCACGACCACGCAACTGGTCAATATCAATAGCGACGACTGGGACGAGTCGCTACTGGCGTGGAGCGGGGCCAACAAAGCCTGGTTTGGTCGCCCGACGCATCCGGGTAATGTCATAGGTCACTGGATTTGCCCGCAGGGTAATGAGATTCCGGTGGTCGCCGTTGCCAGCCATGATACCGCCAGCGCGGTTATCGCCTCGCCGTTAAACGGTTCCCGCGCCGCTTATCTCTCCTCTGGCACCTGGTCATTGATGGGTTTTGAAAGCAAAACGCCATTTACCAATGACACGGCGCTGGCCACCAACATCACCAATGAAGGCGGGGCGGAAGGTCGCTATCGGGTGCTGAAAAATATTATGGGCTTATGGCTGCTTCAGCGAGTGCTTCAGGAGCGGCAAATCAACGATCTCCCGGCGCTTATCGCCGCGACACAGGCACTTCCGGCCTGCCGCTTCATCATCAATCCCAATGACGATCGCTTTATTAATCCTGACGAGATGTGCAGCGAAATTCAGGTTGCGTGTCGGGAAATGGCGCAACCGATCCCGGAAAGTGATGCTGAACTGGCGCGCTGCATTTTCGACAGTCTGGCGCTGCTGTATGCCGATGTGTTGCATGAGCTGGCGCAGCTGCGTGGTGAAGATTTCTCGCAACTGCATATTGTCGGCGGCGGCTGCCAGAACACGCTGCTCAACCAGCTGTGTGCCGATGCCTGCGGTATTCGGGTGATCGCCGGGCCTGTTGAAGCCTCGACGCTCGGCAATATCGGCATCCAGTTAATGACGCTGGATGAACTCAACAATGTGGATGATTTCCGTCAGGTCGTCAGCACCACCGCGAATCTGACCACCTTTACCCCTAATCCTGACAGTGAAATTGCCCACTATGTGGCGCAGCTTCACTCTACACGACAGACAAAGGAGCTTTGCGCATGACCACTCAACTGGAACAGGCCTGGGAGCTGGCGAAACAGCGTTTCGCAGCGGTGGGGATTGATGTCGAGGAGGCGCTGCGCCAACTTGATCGTTTACCCGTTTCAATGCACTGCTGGCAGGGCGATGATGTTTCCGGTTTTGAAAACCCGGAAGGCTCGCTGACCGGAGGGATTCAGGCCACAGGCAATTATCCGGGCAAAGCGCGTAATGCCAGTGAGCTACGTGCCGATCTGGAACAGGCTATGCGGCTGATTCCGGGGCCGAAACGGCTTAATTTACATGCCATCTATCTGGAATCAGACACGCCAGTCTCGCGCGACCAGATCAAACCAGAGCACTTCAAAAACTGGGTTGAATGGGCGAAAGCCAATCAGCTCGGTCTGGATTTTAACCCCTCCTGTTTTTCGCATCCGCTAAGCGCCGATGGCTTTACGCTTTCCCATGCCGACGACAGCATTCGCCAGTTCTGGATTGATCACTGCAAAGCCAGCCGTCGCGTTTCGGCCTATTTTGGCGAGCAACTCGGCACACCATCGGTGATGAACATCTGGATCCCGGATGGTATGAAAGATATCACCGTTGACCGTCTCGCCCCGCGTCAGCGTCTGCTGGCAGCACTGGATGAGGTGATCAGCGAGAAGCTAAACCCTGCGCACCATATCGACGCCGTTGAGAGCAAATTGTTTGGCATTGGCGCAGAGAGCTACACGGTTGGCTCCAATGAGTTTTACATGGGGTATGCCTCCAGCCGCCAGACTGCGCTGTGCCTGGACGCCGGGCACTTCCACCCGACTGAAGTGATTTCCGACAAGATTTCCGCCGCCATGCTGTATGTGCCGCAGTTGCTGCTGCACGTCAGCCGTCCGGTTCGCTGGGACAGCGATCACGTAGTGCTGCTGGATGATGAAACCCAGGCAATTGCCAGTGAGATTGTGCGTCACGATCTGTTTGACCGGGTGCATATCGGCCTTGACTTCTTCGATGCCTCTATCAACCGCATTGCCGCGTGGGTCATTGGTACACGCAATATGAAAAAAGCCCTGCTGCGTGCGTTGCTGGAACCTACCGCTGAGCTGCGCAAGCTGGAAGCGGCGGGCGATTACACTGCGCGTCTGGCACTGCTGGAAGAGCAGAAATCGTTGCCGTGGCAGGCGGTCTGGGAAATGTATTGCCAACGTCACGATACGCCAGCAGGTAGCGAATGGCTGGAGAGCGTGCGGGCTTATGAGAAAGAAATTTTGAGTCGCCGCGGGTAAACACTGCCGGATGCGGCGCGAGCGCCTTATCCGGCCTACGGGTCGGCAACAGTTGTAGGCCTGATAAGACGCGACAGCGTCGCATCAGGCATTGATTGCCGGATGCGGCACAAGTGCCTTATCCGGCCTACAGGTCGGCAATAGTTGTAGGCCTGATAAGACGCGACAGCGTCGCATCAGGCATTGATTGCCGGATGCGGCACAAGTGCCTTATCCGGCCTACAGGTCGGCAACAGTTGTAGGCCTGATAAGACGCGACAGCGTCGCATCAGGCATTGATTGCCGGATGCGGCACAAGTGCCTTATCAGGCCTACAGGTCGGCAATAGTTGTAGGCCTGATAAGACGCGACAGCGTCGCATCAGGCATTGATTGCCGGATGCGGCGCGAGCGCCTTATCCGGCCTACGGGTCGTGCATCCGACAACACCGAATTTACAGGAACACAGAACATGCAAAACATTACTCAGTCCTGGTTTGTCCAGGGAATGATCAAAGCCACCACCGACGCCTGGCTGAAAGGCTGGGATGAGCGCAACGGCGGCAACCTGACGCTACGCCTGGATGACGCCGATATCGCACCATATCACGACAATTTCCACCAACAACCGCGCTATATCCCGCTCAGCCAGCCCATGCCTTTACTGGCAAATACACCGTTTATTGTCACCGGCTCGGGCAAATTCTTCCGTAACGTCCAGCTTGATCCTGCGGCTAACTTAGGCATCGTAAAAGTCGACAGCGACGGCGCGGGCTACCACATTCTTTGGGGGTTAACCAACGAAGCCGTCCCCACTTCCGAACTTCCGGCTCACTTCCTTTCCCACTGCGAGCGCATTAAAGCCACCAACGGCAAAGATCGGGTGATCATGCACTGCCACGCCACCAACCTGATCGCCCTCACCTATGTACTTGAAAACGACACCGCGGTCTTCACTCGCCAACTGTGGGAAGGCAGCACCGAGTGTCTGGTGGTATTCCCGGATGGCGTTGGCATTTTGCCGTGGATGGTGCCCGGCACGGACGAAATCGGCCAGGCGACCGCACAAGAGATGCAAAAACATTCGCTGGTGTTGTGGCCCTTCCACGGCGTCTTCGGCAGCGGACCGACGCTGGATGAAACCTTCGGTTTAATCGACACCGCAGAAAAATCAGCACAAGTATTAGTGAAGGTTTATTCGATGGGCGGCATGAAACAGACCATCAGCCGTGAAGAGTTGATAGCGCTCGGCAAGCGTTTCGGCGTTACGCCACTCGCCAGTGCGCTGGCGCTGTAAGGAGCAAACATGATCCGCAAAGCCTTTGTCATGCAGGTAAACCCCGACGCCCACGAAGAGTATCAGCGTCGGCATAATCCCATCTGGCCAGAACTGGAAGCAGTGCTGAAATCTCACGGTGCGCATAACTACGCCATCTATCTCGACAAAGCGCGTAATCTGCTGTTTGCCATGGTAGAGATTGAATCTGAAGAACGCTGGAATGCGGTTGCCAGCACTGATGTTTGCCAACGTTGGTGGAAATATATGACCGATGTTATGCCCGCTAACCCGGATAACAGCCCGGTGAGTAGCGAGCTGCAAGAAGTGTTTTACCTGCCGTAATTGCCCAATGTGCCAGAGATGCCTCCGGCACAATATTTTAAATTTCGATTTGAAAAATTAAACATATTACATCTCCCGGTAAGTTATATTTCCCTGATACATTGTGAGTAAATCACAAAAATAATGAATAACCCATTAATGATTCATGTGGTTTATTTAAATAACCATTATGTGCATTACTCCGCAAATCTGACCTTTCACTCTGTCTCAAATTGTCATTGTTTACCGACATATCGCCTCTCATCACTTAATCGCTCCACCATTACAATTGATTAAAATATATTTTATGGAGTCCGATTAATGGCAGCTCTTACTGCAAGCTGTATTGACCTGAATATTCAGGGCAATGGCGCTTATTCCGTTCTGAAGCAGTTGGCGACAATAGCGTTACAAAACGGTTTTATCACCGACTCACACCAGTTCCTGCAAACCCTGCTGCTGCGCGAAAAAATGCACTCTACTGGATTTGGTTCCGGTGTCGCCGTGCCGCACGGTAAAAGCGCCTGCGTTAAACAACCGTTCGTATTATTCGCCCGCAAAGCGCAGGCTATTGACTGGAAAGCCAGCGATGGCGAAGACGTCAATTGCTGGATCTGCCTCGGCGTGCCGCAAAGCGGCGAAGAGGATCAGGTCAAAATCATCGGCACACTGTGTCGCAAAATTATTCACAAGGAATTTATTCATCAACTGCAACAGGGCGATACCGACCAGGTGCTTGCCTTGTTAAATCAAACCCTCAGCTCATAAGGAAGTGGCGATGGAGTCATCCTTACGTATTGTCGCGATCACCAACTGCCCCGCCGGGATCGCTCACACCTACATGGTGGCGGAAGCCCTGGAACAGAAAGCCCGTTCTCTCGGTCATACCATAAAAGTGGAAACTCAAGGGTCCAGTGGCGTTGAAAACCGCTTATCCAGCGAAGAGATTGCCGCTGCCGATTACGTCATTCTCGCTACCGGGCGTGGCCTGAGCGGTGATGATCGCGCGCGGTTTGCCGGGAAGAAAGTTTATGAGATTGCCATCTCCCAGGCGTTGAAAAATATCGACCAGATTTTCAGCGAATTACCGACAAACTCGCAGCTTTTTGCCGCAGATAGCGGCGTGAAGCTTGGCAAACAGGAAGTGCAAAGCGGTAGCGTGATGAGCCACCTGATGGCGGGCGTCTCTGCGGCGCTGCCGTTTGTCATCGGCGGTGGTATCCTGGTGGCGCTTGCCAACATGCTGGTGCAGTTCGGTTTGCCGTATACCGATATGTCGAAAGGCGCGCCGTCGTTTACCTGGGTAGTTGAATCCATCGGTTACCTTGGCTTCACCTTTATGATCCCCATCATGGGCGCTTATATTGCCTCGTCGATTGCCGATAAACCGGCTTTCGCTCCGGCGTTTCTGGTTTGCTATCTGGCGAACGACAAAGCGCTGCTCGGCACCCAGTCGGGTGCGGGATTCCTCGGCGCGGTGGTGCTGGGGCTGGCGATTGGCTATTTCGTCTTCTGGTTCCGCAAAGTGCGCCTTGGCAAAGCATTACAACCGCTGCTCGGTTCAATGCTGATCCCGTTCGTTACTCTGCTGGTTTTCGGCGTGCTCACTTACTACGTTATCGGGCCGGTGATGTCCGACCTCATGGGCGGGCTGCTCCACTTCCTGAATACCATTCCTCCATCAATGAAGTTTGCGGCAGCGTTTCTGGTCGGTGCGATGCTGGCGTTCGATATGGGCGGCCCCATCAATAAAACCGCCTGGTTCTTCTGCTTCTCACTGCTGGAAAAACACATTTATGACTGGTACGCCATCGTCGGCGTTGTCGCGCTGATGCCGCCCGTCGCGGCGGGTCTTGCGACGTTCATTGCGCCCAAACTGTTTACCCGACAGGAAAAAGAGGCTGCCAGTAGTGCCATTGTGGTCGGTGCCACAGTCGCAACCGAACCGGCTATTCCTTACGCTCTGGCAGCTCCGTTGCCGATGATTACCGCCAATACGCTGGCGGGCGGCATTACCGGCGTGCTGGTGATCGCTTTCGGAATCAAACGTCTGGCACCTGGTTTGGGTATCTTTGACCCGCTGATCGGCCTGATGTCGCCGGTGGGTTCGTTTTATCTGGTGCTGGCGATTGGCCTCGCGCTGAACATTTCATTCATTATCGTCCTGAAAGGATTGTGGTTACGCCGCAAAGCGAAAGCCGCGCAACAGGAGCTTGTCCATGAACATTGAGTTACTGCAACAGTTGTGCGAAGCCAGCGCCGTCAGCGGCGATGAACAGGAAGTTCGCGACATTCTGATAAACACGCTGGAACCTTGCGTGAATGAAATCACCTTCGATGGTCTGGGCAGCTTTGTTGCCCGTAAGGGGAATAAAGGTCCAAAAGTTGCCGTTGTCGGACATATGGATGAAGTCGGCTTTATGGTCACCCACATCGACGAGAGCGGTTTTCTGCGTTTTACCACCATTGGCGGCTGGTGGAATCAGTCGATGCTCAACCACCGGGTAACCATACGCACACACAAGGGAGTGAAAATCCCTGGTGTGATTGGTTCCGTCGCGCCTCATGCGTTAACGGAAAAGCAAAAGCAACAACCGCTGTCATTTGATGAGATGTTCATTGATATTGGCGCGAACAGTCGCGAAGAGGTGGAAAAGCGCGGCGTGGAAATTGGTAATTTTATTAGCCCGGAAGCCAATTTTGCCTGCTGGGGCGAAGATAAAGTGGTCGGCAAGGCGTTGGATAACCGCATCGGCTGCGCAATGATGGCTGAACTATTGCAGACGGTGAATAATCCCGAAATTACGCTGTATGGCGTTGGCAGTGTGGAAGAAGAAGTTGGGCTACGCGGGGCGCAAACCTCGGCGGAACACATTAAACCGGACGTCGTGATCGTGTTGGATACCGCCGTAGCGGGCGATGTTCCGGGCATTGATAACATTAAATACCCGCTGAAACTGGGCCAGGGGCCGGGGCTGATGCTGTTTGACAAGCGCTACTTCCCCAACCAGAAACTGGTAGCAGCGTTAAAAAGCTGTGCCGCACATAACGATTTACCGCTGCAATTTTCCACCATGAAAACCGGTGCGACGGATGGCGGGCGCTACAACGTGATGGGCGGCGGGCGTCCGGTTGTCGCGCTGTGTCTGCCAACTCGTTATCTGCACGCCAACAGCGGTATGATTTCAAAAGCCGATTACGAAGCTCTGCTCACGCTGATACGGGGTTTTCTGACGACCTTAACTGCGGAGAAAGTCAACGCGTTTAGCCAGTTCCGTCAGGTGGATTAATGCTAAACGAACGCCAGTTAAAGATTGTCGATCTGCTGGAGCAACAGCCGCGCACGCCTGGCGAGCTGGCACAACAGACTGGCGTTTCAGGCAGGACCATCCTGCGTGATATTGACTATCTCAACTTCACCCTTAACGGCAAAGCCCGCATTTTCGCCAGTGGCAGTGCGGGCTATCAGCTGGAAATCTTCGAGCGCCGCAGCTTTTTTCAGTTGCTGCAAAAGCACGATAACGACGATCGGCTGCTGGCGCTGTTATTACTGAATACTTTCACTCCCCGTGCGCAACTCGCCTCGGCGCTTAATTTGCCAGAAACGTGGGTAGCAGAGCGTCTGCCCCGGTTAAAACAGCGTTATGAACGCACTTGTTGCCTGGCCAGCCGCCCTGGTTTGGGCCATTTCATTGATGAGACAGAAGAGAAACGCGTTATCTTGCTGGCGAACTTGCTGCGCAAAGATCCGTTTTTAATTCCGCTGGCGGGCATAACACGAGACAACCTTCAGCATTTATCCACGGCCTGCGACAACCAACACCGCTGGCCGCTCATGCAGGGTGATTATCTCTCCAGCCTGATTCTGGCGATTTACGCCCTGCGTAATCAACTGACCGATGAGTGGCCGCAATATCCCGGTGACGAGATAAAACAAATCGTTGAACATAGCGGTCTGTTTCTTGGTGATAACGCTGTAAGAACCCTGACGGGTTTGATAGAGAAACAGCATCAGCAAGCGCAGGTAATTTCAGCCGATAATGTGCAGGGGTTGCTGCAAAGGGTGCCGGGCATCGCGTCATTGAATATTATTGATGCGCAGCTGGTTGAGAATATTACCGGGCATTTATTACGTTGCCTTGCCGCACCAGTGTGGATTGCTGAGCACCGCCAGAGCAGCATGAATAACCTGAAAGCCGCCTGGCCTGCGGCCTTTGATATGAGTCTGCACTTTATTACGCTACTGCGTGAACAGCTCGATATTCCCCTTTTCGACAGCGATCTGATCGGTTTGTATTTTGCCTGTGCGCTGGAGCGGCATCAAAACGAACGCCAGCCGATCATTTTGCTCTCGGACCAGAACGCGATTGCCACTATTAATCAGCTCGCCATTGAGCGCGATGTTTTAAATTGTCGGGTAATTATTGCCCGTAGCTTAAGCGAACTTGTTGCCATTCGCGAAGAGATTGAGCCGTTATTGATCATTAACAACAGCCATTATTTACTGGATGACGCGGTAAATAATTACATCACCGTAAAAAATATCATTACGGCTGCCGGTATCGAACAAATAAAACATTTTCTGGCGACGGCATTTATTCGCCAACAGCCGGAGCGTTTTTTCTCTGCCCCCGGAAGTTTTCATTATTCGAATGTACGCGGTGAAAGCTGGCAACATATTACCCGGCAAATTTGTGCGCAATTAGTCGCACAACACCATATTACCGCCGATGAAGCACAACGCATCATCGCCCGCGAAGGCGAAGGTGAAAACCTGATTGTTAATCGCCTCGCCATCCCACATTGCTGGAGCGAACAGGAGCGACGTTTTCGTGGATTTTTTATTACCCTCGCCCAACCAGTTGAGGTGAATAACGAAGTCATTAACCATGTCTTGATCGCCTGCGCCGCCGCCGATGCGCGTCATGAGCTAAAAATATTTAGCTATCTGGCAAGCATATTGTGTCAGCATCCGGCGGAGATTATTGCCGGGTTAACAGGATATGAGGCATTTATGGAGTTACTTCACAAGGGGTGAACTGTGTCGGATGCGCCGCATCCGACACTGCATTTATCATCAAAAACGTTTAACGCAGGCTATTATAGTCATCAACCATTTCGTTGTACTCGCGTAATGCTCTCGGGAAAGAGTCTTCGACCATCCAGCTTGAGTTTGCGTCCTGAAGTTGCTCTTTATCCCAGTCAGAGTACGGGACTTTATCTCTGATGCGGCGAACGTATTTTTTAGCCTCGAGTTGATACTGGCCTGCCGAATTAATAAACGAGAAATTCATGCCGCCTTTATCCGCTTCTTTGGCCTGCGCCACTAGCGTTTCCAGTTCAGACACTTTCTTCATTGCCGCTTCTGCATCAAACTTATCTTGCGATATCAGGTTATTAATTTGTTTCGCTGAAATCATGACTGCCAGAGAGTAGTAGTGGAATGTTTTCCCTTCTCTTTCTTCAATATTTTTCAGTTCCGCAAGCTGACGCTTATCATTAATTTCCTGAATCGCCGCATGATAAGATTCGGCTACAGGTTCAAAGGCTTCCAGATTTTTTAAGAATGTCTGGTGCAGCGTTTTCCCTTTCGCAAACGCATCGTCTTTATAATTTTCCTGGGTGTAATATTTATCCATTTCGTTAATGGTATTACCCAACGCCACGGCAGCATCGATATAACTCACCGCCACGCCATCAATTGGTTGCAGCGCAGGCGTTAACGCCACAGCACTTTTTACGCCTTTTTCACACTCAGCGAGGTTGGATTCACTAATGCCGTAGATGCCATAAACAGTACGCTCTTCACCGGTAGGCCCCTGTTTAAAATCTTTCAGCCAGTCAGCATAACGCGCCAGACTGCGCTGTACCGGGATCTGTAACTTGTTGTAGCACTTGATATAGACATCCATTTTTTCGTCGAAAACCGCTTGTTCATCGACCACCGGTTGCGCAGGTGTTTCAGGTTTAGCTTCTGCTTTTGCAACGGGAGCTTCAGTAGGTTTCGCTTCAGGAGCTGGTGCGGCAGGTTGACTATTGGCAGGCGGGAGCGTTTCTGTTTCGGCTTTTTTATCATCACAACCCGTCAGACCGAGGGACATGATGGCGACTATAATAGCGGAAGATAATAAATTCCTTTTCATTTAATTGCCTTATAAATATATAGATAAGAGAGTGAACATAATAAATGAAAAAAGAAAACGCCACTACACGCATTTTGTTTATAAATAAAATAATAAAATTCACGAAATGAATAAGTCCTGCAATTTAATATATTTCGCAGGACTTATTTTAATTAATTGCTCAAACGCTGCGGATGGGTATAAACCGTTGCCCGACCCGGTTTACAAAAACCTACCAGTGTCAGATTACAGCGCTCAGCCACTTCTACAGCAAGCGTGGTCGCGGCAGACACCGCAAACAAAATCTCTACGCCGCACATCGCCGACTTTTGCACCATTTCATAACTGGCACGACTGGAAACCAGTACCGCACCTTGCTGCCAGCTTTCCCCTTCTTGTGACCGGCGGCCTAACAGTTTGTCCAGCGCCACATGGCGACCCACGTCTTCATGCCCGCCGACCAGTTCGCCAGATGGCAACATCCAGGCAGCGGCGTGAGTACAACCAGTCAGTTGCCCCACTGGCTGAAAATCGTTGAGATGACGTAATGCATCATCCAGTTTGTTGAGATCAAACGTCTGGGTGAACGGTAGCGGCTGCACCGGTTTTCCGATGTCATTAAGTTGCTCCACGCCGCATACGCCACAGCCCGTACGTCCCGCCAGCGCCCGGCGGCGCTCCTTCAACCCCATAAAGCGGCGGCTGGAAAGCTCAATTTGTACTTCAAGACCATTACAGGAAGGAACGACATCCATGCCGAAGATATCGCGCGGACTTTCGATAATCCCCTCGGAAAGCGAAAAACCGAGCGCAAAGTACTCAAGGTCTTTGGGCGACGCCATCATCACCACATGCGAAATGCCGTTGTAGACCAGCGCAACGGGAACTTCTTCCGCGACCTCATCTAACCGTGGGTGTTGTAAATCATCACGCCGCCATAACTCAATTTGACGAACACCTGTGATATTTGTCACATTTTCGATTTCTTTTCGCTGTGTTTTTTTCACTTTCTCTTAACCAGATAAGAACACACACACCAACATTATGGTATTCTGTTACAAACCCTTCCTGGATGGAGGGAAATTGAGCCAATTCTGGACCTTTGCGGCCCCTTCCGCAAAGAAAAATAACTCCCACTCCCTGCACACGCAGCAAGCGAATGTAAATGGGACGTGACAATGTCGAAACAAGGAGCAATCCATGCAGGTCAGCAGAAGGCAGTTCTTTAAGATCTGCGCTGGCGGTATGGCAGGCACCACGGCAGCGGCACTGGGTTTTGCACCCAGCGTAGCACTCGCGGAAACCCGGCAGTATAAACTGCTGCGCACCCGCGAAACCCGTAATACCTGCACCTATTGTTCCGTAGGCTGTGGGCTGTTGATGTACAGCCTCGGTGACGGAGCAAAAAACGCCAAAGCATCTATCTTCCATATCGAAGGCGATCCGGATCACCCGGTCAACCGCGGTGCACTTTGTCCGAAAGGCGCTGGCCTGGTGGATTTCATCCACTCCGAAAGCCGTCTGAAGTTTCCGGAATACCGTGCGCCAGGTTCTGATAAATGGCAGCAAATCAGTTGGGAAGAGGCGTTTGATCGCATCGCCAAACTGATGAAAGAAGACCGCGATGCTAACTACATTGCGCAAAACGCCGAAGGCGTGACTGTTAACCGCTGGCTCTCCACCGGGATGCTGTGTGCTTCCGCGTCGAGTAACGAAACCGGCTATTTAACGCAAAAATTCTCCCGCGCGCTGGGTATGCTCGCGGTCGACAACCAGGCGCGTGTCTGACACGGACCAACGGTAGCAAGTCTTGCTCCAACATTTGGTCGCGGTGCGATGACCAACCACTGGGTCGACATCAAGAACGCCAACCTCGTCGTGGTGATGGGCGGTAACGCCGCTGAAGCTCACCCGGTCGGGTTCCGCTGGGCGATGGAAGCCAAAATTCACAACGGCGCGAAGCTGATTGTGATCGATCCTCGCTTTACGCGTACGGCGGCGGTAGCTGACTACTATGCCCCTATTCGTTCCGGTACTGACATTGCTTTCCTGTCAGGCGTATTGCTGTACCTGCTGAACAATGAAAAATTCAACCGCGAATACACCGAAGCCTATACCAACGCCAGCCTGATCGTGCGTGAGGATTACGGCTTTGAAGATGGCCTGTTCACCGGCTACGACGCGGAAAAACGCAAGTACGATAAATCCTCCTGGACTTATGAACTGGACGAAAACGGCTTCGCCAAACGCGATACCACGCTGCAACATCCGCGCTGCGTGTGGAACTTGCTGAAACAGCACGTTTCCCGCTACACGCCAGATGTGGTTGAAAACATCTGTGGTACGCCAAAAGACGCGTTCCTGAAAGTCTGCGAATACATCGCAGAAACCAGTGCTCACGATAAAACTGCCTCGTTCCTGTATGCCCTCGGCTGGACGCAACACTCCGTTGGTGCGCAAAACATTCGTACGATGGCGATGATCCAGCTGCTGCTCGGCAATATGGGGATGGCAGGCGGCGGCGTTAACGCCCTGCGCGGTCACTCCAATATTCAGGGGCTGACGGACCTGGGGCTGCTGTCGCAGAGCCTGCCAGGTTACATGACGCTGCCAAGCGAGAAGCAGACCGATCTGCAAACCTACCTTACCGCCAACACGCCAAAACCGCTGCTGGAAGGCCAGGTAAACTACTGGGGCAACTACCCGAAATTCTTCGTCTCTATGATGAAGGCCTTCTTTGGTGATAAAGCGACGGCGGAAAATAGCTGGGGCTTTGACTGGTTGCCGAAGTGGGATAAAGGCTACGACGTCCTGCAATACTTCGAGATGATGAAAGAGGGCAAGGTCAATGGCTATATCTGCCAGGGCTTTAACCCTGTTGCCTCATTCCCGAACAAAAACAAAGTGATCGGTTGTCTGTCGAAACTGAAGTTCCTCGTCACCATCGACCCACTGAACACTGAAACCTCTAACTTCTGGCAGAACCACGGTGAGCTGAACGAAGTTGACTCGTCGAAGATCCAGACCGAAGTGTTCCGTCTGCCATCGACCTGCTTCGCGGAAGAGAACGGTTCTATCGTTAACTCAGGTCGCTGGTTACAGTGGCACTGGAAAGGTGCGGACGCCCCGGGGATTGCGCTGACTGACGGCGAGATCCTCTCCGGTATCTTCCTGCGCTTGCGCAAGATGTATGCCGAACAGGGTGGCGCGAACCCGGACCAGGTGCTGAACATGACATGGAACTACGCCATTCCGCATGAGCCATCTTCAGAAGAAGTAGCGATGGAGAGCAACGGTAAGGCGCTGGCCGATATTACCGATCCGGCAACCGGTGCGGTTATCGTCAAGAAAGGCCAACAACTTAGTTCGTTCGCCCAATTGCGCGATGACGGTACAACCTCCTGTGGCTGCTGGATTTTCGCCGGTAGCTGGACGCCGGAAGGCAACCAGATGGCACGCCGTGATAACGCCGATCCGTCTGGCCTCGGTAACACGCTGGGCTGGGCATGGGCATGGCCGCTTAACCGCCGCATTCTGTATAACCGCGCCTCCGCAGATCCGCAGGGTAACCCGTGGGATCCGAAGCGTCAGTTGCTGAAATGGGACGGCACTAAGTGGACCGGCTGGGATATTCCGGACTACAGCGCAGCGCCTCCGGGTAGCGGCGTCGGGCCGTTTATCATGCAGCAGGAAGGCATGGGGCGTCTGTTTGCCCTCGATAAGATGGCGGAAGGTCCGTTCCCGGAACACTACGAGCCGTTTGAAACGCCGCTGGGAACTAACCCGCTGCATCCAAACGTTATCTCGAACCCGGCTGCACGTATCTTTAAAGACGACGCCGAAGCATTGGGTAAAGCCGATAAGTTCCCGTATGTCGGAACCACCTATCGTCTGACCGAGCACTTCCACTACTGGACCAAACACGCGCTGTTGAACGCGATTTTGCAGCCAGAGCAGTTTGTGGAAATCGGGGAGTCGCTGGCGAATAAACTTGGCATTGCCCAGGGCGATACCGTGAAAGTCTCCTCCAACCGTGGCTATATCAAAGCCAAAGCGGTGGTGACCAAACGTATTCGCACGCTGAAAGCGAACGGCAAAGATATCGATACCATCGGTATTCCGATTCACTGGGGCTATGAAGGCGTAGCTAAAAAAGGCTTTATTGCCAATACTTTAACGCCATTCGTTGGTGATGCGAACACGCAGACGCCGGAGTTTAAGTCCTTCCTTGTGAATGTGGAAAAGGTGTAACGGAGACGACATATGGCTTATCAATCTCAAGATATCATTCGTCGTTCCGCGACTAACGGTCTGACCCCCGCGCCTCAGGCGCGGGACTTCCAGGAAGAAGTGGCGAAACTCATCGATGTTACCACCTGTATCGGCTGTAAAGCCTGTCAGGTGGCGTGTTCAGAGTGGAACGACATTCGCGATACCGTCGGCAATAACATTGGGGTGTACGACAACCCCAATGATTTAAGCGCCAAATCGTGGACGGTAATGCGCTTCTCGGAAGTGGAGCAGAACGACAAACTGGAATGGCTGATCCGCAAAGACGGCTGTATGCACTGTTCCGATCCAGGCTGCCTGAAAGCGTGCCCGGCGGAAGGTGCAATTATTCAGTATGCCAACGGTATCGTCGACTTCCAGTCCGAGCAGTGCATTGGCTGCGGTTATTGCATTGCGGGCTGTCCGTTCGACATTCCGCGCCTCAACCCGGAAGACAACCGCGTCTACAAATGTACGCTGTGCGTTGACCGCGTGGTGGTTGGGCAAGAACCAGCCTGCGTGAAGACCTGCCCAACGGGCGCGATTCACTTCGGTACGAAAGAGTCGATGAAAACGCTGGCGAGCGAGCGCGTTGCTGAGCTGAAAACCCGCGGTTACGACAATGCGGGTCTGTACGATCCGGCAGGCGTCGGTGGTACACACGTCATGTACGTGCTGCACCATGCTGACAAGCCAAATCTGTATCATGGCTTGCCGGAGAACCCGGAAATCAGCGAAACCGTGAAATTCTGGAAAGGCATCTGGAAACCGCTCGCGGCTGTTGGCTTTGCGGCTACCTTTGCGGCCAGTATCTTCCACTACGTGGGTGTCGGTCCGAACCGTGCGGATGAGGAAGAGAATAATCTGCACGAAGAGAAAGACGAGGAGCGCAAATGAAACGACGTGACACCATCGTGCGCTACACCGCGCCGGAACGTATCAACCACTGGATCACCGCCTTCTGCTTCATCCTGGCGGCGGTGAGCGGGCTGGGCTTTTTGTTCCCGTCCTTCAACTGGTTGATGCAAATCATGGGCACACCGCAGCTGGCGCGAATTCTGCACCCGTTTGTCGGCGTGGTTATGTTTGCCTCGTTCATCATCATGTTTTTCCGTTACTGGCATCACAACCTAATCAATCGGGATGATATCTTTTGGGCGAAGAATATTCGTAAGATCGTCGTCAACGAGGAAGTAGGTGACACCGGGCGTTATAACTTCGGTCAGAAATGCGTTTTCTGGGCGGCGATTATTTTCCTGGTTCTGCTGCTGGTGAGCGGCGTGATTATCTGGCGTCCTTATTTTGCGCCTGCTTTCTCAATCCCGGTGATCCGATTCGCGTTAATGCTGCATTCATTTGCCGCAGTGGCGTTAATTGTGGTTATCATGGTGCATATCTACGCCGCCCTTTGGGTGAAAGGCACGATTACCGCCATGGTGGAAGGATGGGTTACCAGCGCCTGGGCGAAGAAACATCACCCGCGCTGGTACCGTGAGGTCCGCAAGACAACGGAAAAGAAAGCTGAATGAGTATTCGCATAATCCCGCAAGATGAGCTGGGTTCAAGCGAGAAACGTACGGCGGATATGATTCCGCCGTTATTGTTCCCTCGGCTCAAGAATTTATACAACCGCCGCGCCGAGCGTCTGCGCGAGCTGGCAGAAAATAATCCTCTGGGTGATTACCTGCGCTTTGCTGCGCTTATCGCCCACGCCCAGGAAGTGGTGCTGTACGACCATCCGCTGGAGATGGATCTGACTGCGCGCATTAAAGAAGCCAGCGCACAAGGCAAGCCCCCGCTGGATATTCACGTTCTGCCGCGTGATAAGCACTGGCAAAAGCTGCTGATGGCGCTGATTGCTGAGCTGAAACCTGAAATGAGCGGCCCGGCGCTGGCAGTGATTGAGAATCTGGAGAAGGCATCGACTCAGGAGCTGGAAGATATGGCCAGCGCGCTGTTTGCCTCTGATTTCTCGTCCGTCAGCAGCGATAAAGCGCCGTTTATCTGGGCTGCACTGTCGCTCTACTGGGCGCAGATGGCCAATCTGATCCCCGGCAAAGCCCGCGCTGAATACGGCGAGCAACGTCAATATTGCCCGGTTTGTGGTTCTATGCCGGTGTCCAGCATGGTGCAAATTGGCACCACTCAGGGGCTACGTTACCTGCACTGCAACCTGTGTGAAACTGAATGGCACGTAGTGCGCGTAAAATGCAGCAACTGCGAGCAGAGCGGCAAACTGCATTACTGGTCGCTGGATGACGAACAGGCCGCGATTAAAGCCGAAAGCTGCGATGACTGCGGCACTTACCTGAAAATTCTCTATCAGGAAAAAGATCCAAAAATCGAAGCCGTAGCAGATGACCTCGCCTCTCTGGTACTGGACGCACGAATGGAGCAAGAAGGCTATGCCCGCAGTTCCATCAACCCGTTCCTGTTTCCGGGTGAAGGAGAGTAATCTCTGACGTTTTCCGGGTGGCGCAGGTCGCCCGGATTACAGCTCATAGGGTGTGACGACACCATCTCTCGTATTCCGCGTTACCACCTCAAGCTATGCCGCCAGTGCCGGTTTGGCCTCAATTTACCCACCACCACATCAATAAGGTTATGGGCATGAGACTGATGACAAGCGTAAGATTGCCTGATGCGCTGCGCTTATCAGGCCTACCAATAAACTGCAATACATTGAATTTATACGACTTTGTAGGCCGGATAAGGCGTTCACGCCGCATCCGGCATGAACAACGCGCACGTTGTCAGCAATCTGATTGACATCATTTTTTCCCATTACCATTCCTCGCGCAGCTTACGCTGATATTCGACACCATCTTCCTCACACCCTTGCCAGATGCCAGGAACACTGGTTCTTGCTGTTTGCGATTGATTTATCAGGTATTGATCTACCGCTTCCCTTAATAGGTCCGCACGAGGAAGATTACGCTGCACCTCGAGATCATCAAGTTGCTTAATCACCTCATTCGATAAATCGAGTAAAATTCTGTCCATATCTATACCTGCCAGAGAGTTCATAAATATCTCGCCAATATCATTTTTGAATCTATGGAGAGAAAAGTACCCTTGCCGAATCTTTAAAGAAAGCTCATTTACGCATCATTTTTTATTTTTGCGAGGCGTTTTCCAGATATGATGTAACAGTTGCAGTTATTATAAGTTCAAGTAAAACAGCCTTGTATTAATACCAGAATAAGGGCATCTGTTTTTTATATTCAAGAATGAAAAATTTTTGTCATTCCTTATGCTCCTTACACTGATCATCAACACCAACTACCTCCCCCTTTTGCCTGCCTCCCTTTGCTTTACGCACCGGGAATTGCTGACGTTCCAGATATTGCTCTACCGCTTCGCGTAAAATTGCAGATCGTGAAACCTTACGCCAGCCCCGAAGCTTGTTCAGCCGTTTAATTGCCTCTTCTGATAAATGAAGAAAAACCGTATTCATCGCCATTACCACCACCTTACCTATATTACTCATTAATGTATGTGCGAAAATTACGCCGGAAAATCATTTAAAAAAAGCGGATTTTTGCATGTTGTTTTGTTTTTGCGAGGCGTTTTCCAGAAATAATAAGAGTGTTGCAGTTGTTTCATTTATTACTCAAAAATGGTTTAGTTATCGCCCAGGATGAATTATGGGTGCTATGAATATATTATATTCAGAGATATTTATTTGCATAATCTGAATGGTGTAGCCGAAAAACGTCAGCATCCTAACAGCACCAGGATTTAAGGTGAAATTAATCTTTCATCACAGACCGGTCAGTACTGCCACCAACCGGTCTTTACTTGCTCATCGTTATAATTTTGTTGGTAACAGTTCGGGAAAGTTGTTTTTCTAAATTAACAACAGAATAACTTTCTTATTTAATGAGATTAATATTGGCAACCATTATAGCCTCCTTCCCACGGTTTAAGAGCAAACATACAACATAATTATTCATAACATACAGAGCAGTAAATGAATGATACTGACAATGATGCTAGTCCATTATCTTTGCATAATATTTGTTAGCTATAGATTTTAAAAATATTTATGAGAAAAGTATGGCACCAGAGGGGGTTTTGACTATCAAAAATCGCTCAAACCTGAACTAAGATGATGAGTTAAGCATTATCTGCGATAATTGCCACTCAGCTCTACAAATAATATTTAAATGCTCCTGAACAGTGATGTAGCAAGACACGTATGGAGCCAACGAAGAATAAAAATTTATAGAGTTCTTATTCAATATAACCGGAATAGTCAGGGGCTGATGTAAATGACCGGAATGAGTAAGAGAGGCAGCACCGCCCCTCTCCATCAGCTACTCTTCTTCGTTCCCGCCCTCTTCATACGGGCCAAATGGCTTCGCGGGCAGAACGATATACGTGCCTTCAAACACTGCACCCGGCGTCTCGTCGCCAAAGATTTCGACCTGCATCTGCACCCGTGCTTTTCGTCCGCGCGCCAGACGGTCGAGATCGCCGCTTAAGGCACCAAGGTCGGCTACCGCATGGGGTTTACCGCTAATCGGTTTGCTGTAGCGGATATGCGCATCCGCCAGAATAATCGTTCCGCCGAGGTGGCGTTCACGCAGCATCAGCCAGATAAGCCCCCAACCGGTGAGCGTCGCCAGTGAGAATAAACTCCCGGCAAACAGCGTATGGTGCGGATTCTGATTGCCGGTTTCTGGCATGGTGGTGATAAATTTTTGCCCGGTATATTGCTGAATGCGCACGCCCATTTTTTCACTAAGCGGGATATGCTCGTACCACGCCTGTTGCAGCTGCGCGCACCAGTCGCCGCGATGCAAAATATCATCCAGAGTGGCAACGGGCTTAATCATCAAAAAATGGCGAATCGGCGTGGTGGTTGGGGTGGTGATCTCCCCCTGATTAATGAATCCCAGCTTGGCGAAAAACTCCACCGCGTCTTCACGGGCGCTACAGGTCACGCGCTTAACGCCTTCCTGACGCGCCACCGACTCCAGGGTCATAGCCATCAGCGTGCCTAACCCTTTGTCCTGCACGTCCGGGTGAACGGCCATAAAGCGAATGGACGCTTCATTGTCGGCATTAATATACAGTCGGCCTACCGCCACCAGATTACCCTGCTCATCGACGACCATCTGATGATGCGCCATCGCATCCCACGCGTCGCGTTCCGAACCTTTTGGTTGATGCAGGGGCTTACGCAACATTTCCCAGCGAAACTGATAGTAACGCTCTAATTCTTCTTCTGTTTGTGGAACCCGAAGGTGATACATAGCGATACTCTCTCTTGTTTCCCGTGACAACCCTGGAAGCTGGCTCATACCTGCAACCAGAATGTCACGGGGCCATCATTGACCAGCGATACCTGCATATCCGCAGCGAAGCGTCCTGTTTGCGTGTTCATCTCTTGTTGACGGCAGCGTTCGACGAAATAGTCATATAACGCCTCTGCGCGATCCGGTGATGCACCTTTGGAGAAACTTGGGCGCATCCCCCGTTCGGTATCTGCGGCGAGGGTAAACTGGGAAACCACCAGCACACTGCCGCCCGCCTGTTGCACGTTGAGATTCATCTTGCCTTCGGCATCGCTAAAGATGCGGTAGCCGAGCACACGCTCGCACAGACGGTTTGCTTTCTGTTCGTCGTCATCCTTTTCGACACCCAATAACACCAAAAGTCCCGCGCCAATTTCGCCCGTCACTTCTCCCTCCACGGTGACGCTGGCACGGGTTACGCGTTGAATTAATGCAATCATGGTTCGTCGTCTTCTTCTTGTTCAGCAGCTTGTTTTAGTTTGCGGTATTCCCCGAGAGTGACAGTAATTTCCGCGCCAAGCAAGACGATACACCATGTCCAGTAGACCCAGACAAAGAGAATGGGGATCACCGCCAGCACACCGTAAATGAGCTGATATGACGGGAACATGGTGATATAAAGCGCGAAACCTTTCTTTCCTGCTTCGAACAGGAGTGCAGCAACAAACGCGCCGACAATCGCGTCGCGGTTAGGTACGCGGATGGTAGGAACAATGCTGTACAGCAACCAGAAGGAGATCCACGACAACAGCAGCGGAAAAATACGCAGCACGTTGTCGATGACAGTATTGAGATCGCTCGCCCAGCGCAGGGAGAGCAAATAGGAACTGATCGCCAGACTAGCCCCTGCCAGCAGCGGCCCCAGCGTTAAAATCATCCAGTACACGGCAAACGAGTAAATTTTTGGTCGCGCTCGTTTACTGCGCCAGATGGTATTCAACGCGCTATCGATGGAGTACATCAACAATAACGCGGTGACGATCAGCCCGCACGCGCCAACGGCGGTCATCTTGTTGGAATTGGCAACAAATTGTTCGATATACCGCTGAATAACATCGCCAGTAGCAGGCAGAAAGTTGGCAAAAATAAAGTGACGCAACTGAATGCTGACGTCGGAAAACATGGGAAAAGCGGCGAAAAGCGTAAAAACAACGGCAACCAGCGGCACTAATGAGAGCAACGACACATAGGCAAGGTTACCTGCCAGGGTTGTCATGTTGTCCTCATCAATACGTTGCCAGAGTAGTTTTAGCCAGGCCCATAGTGGACGGGTACGGTGCCTGGCTTTGTCCTGAATGGTTTTTAGCATAACACCTTCGCGAAATAGTCCGGGATGGTGGTTTTATCTTTCACCAGAATACTGGTAATGCCTAGCTGATTAGCTCCTTCTATATTATCGGCGTTATCGTCGAAAAAGACCGTATCGCTGGGTGAAAAACCTTCCGCCTGCAAAACATGCTGGTAAATTCGAGCTTCAGGTTTGCGCATCCCCAGATCTTGCGACAGATAGATATGGTCAGCAGCATCACGAATTTCCGGGTATTCTTCCGGCCAGAAGGTGGTATGCAGGCGGTTGGTATTGGAAAGCACCACCACGCGATGCCCCTGCTCACGCAGTTTATGCATGATGGCGATCACTTCCGGGCGCAGCGCAACAAACACCGCCTGCCAGCCGTGAGAGAACTGCTCGTAGCTTAGCGGTAGAGCCATCTCATGACACAGCGCCTCTGCGAACGCTTCGTCGCTAATTTCCCCACGCTCATGCTGATGAAACGCCTCCCCCATATGAAAACTCTTCTTAAGCGATGCCAGCGGAATACGCGTTAAATCGCTCCAGGCTCCCAGCACACGGTTAAAGTCGATATCGACAATCACATTACCTAAATCAAAGATATAGAGCATTTTTGCCTCCTTTCGCGCCACAAGAAATTAACTGTAGCGGGAAAGGATGGGTTTGGCTATGTGGCAATAAGGGTAATCTTGTGATGCTGATTGCGAAAAAGCAGAGTAATTTCACTGGCTTTTTCGCAATAGATGAATGGTTAAGATTCAGGTGTAAATTGCCAACGAGTTTCGATGACCAGCGGCCTATCTGGTGTCACCAATTCCGGCGTTAGATTTATTGCGTTAGGTGCCTGAGTCAGCGGGTTAATACAGGTGGCATCGGGCTGTTTATCAAATACCACCAGACTGTTTGCAGAAGAGATCATGGTCATCGCGAGTTTACCAGGCCACAGTAACTTAACCTTCACCCCGTCATAAAAACCAAAACAGTCATCCCAGGGACCGGCTTGAGGAGAGATACGATTTCCAGTTGGCAGTTCATCACTACCCGCTTCTTCTTGCCAGTCCGCATCAAAAAGCACCTGCAACGATTCTGTATTTTGCGGAGTCAGCTTTTTCGCAAACCACGGATGCCAGCCTGCGGAGGCCGGGAATGTATCGGCATATGAATGGACTTCCAGTTGCAAAACCAGCGCATCGTTCTCCAGCAAAAAAGTCTGAATCACTTCCCCTTGCCAGGGCCACGGTGAAGCCAGGGGCATACGTAAAGTCAGGGAATCTGCTGTTTTGTCGATGATTTCCCACGTTGAGTAACAAGCCATACCATGCAACGCATGTGGTGGTTTATTGGCGGGTAAAGAATAACATTGCCCACCAGCATTCAGCGTCGCATTCCCCAGTCGCCCTGCCCACGGCACCATTGGGAAACAGCCATACTGAAAAGCTCTGCGCTGCGGCTGCCATTGGCGTAATACTTCAGAACCAAATGCCTTTAACGAGGTTATCCTGGCACCATCATGCGGATAAATCTGCAGGTGAATATTGCCTTTTTCCAGCGTCACTAACTCTCCTACAGGCCCAGGCCATGGCGCGTCAAACGCCTGTTGTAGCGCCAGGTAATGCTCGTTTTTTCGTTCAGTTTTCATGAGATTGTTCCCTGATGTAGCGGTAAGAAGCGGTTTCTTGTTCATCGGTCGGCTCAATCAGCCAGACGCAAACAAAGGAAAGAACTGAGACAGCAAATAAAAACAGAGCGACATACCACGGTTTTCCTCCCCCTAGCGCCAGCAAACTTGAGGCGATAAGGGGGCTTAGTCCGCCAAGAATCGCGGAAAATTGATAAGCAAAAGAAAGGCCGGTATATCGTACTTTGGTACCGAACATGCGGGTGAAAAGTGTTGGCTGCACGGCAAACATCATCGTCGGACCTAAGTTGTAGCCGAGGATCATACTGCACCAGATGATGAGCGTACTTTTGCTATCCAGTAATAAGAAGAAAGGAAACGCGAACAGGACACAAAATCCTGCTCCCGACAAATACAGACTTTTTTGACCTATACGATCTGATAACCATCCAACCAATGGACAACTGAAAATACCGATCGCCGAGGCAATCAACATACCCGTCAGGGGAATATCTCGCGACAATGCTAATTGGCTGGAAATATAGACAATACCAAAGGCGTGGTAATGACTCCAACTTATTGATAGTGTTTTATGTTCAGATAATGCCCGATGACTTTGTCATGCAGCTCCACCGATTTTGAGAACGACAGCGACTTCCGTCCCAGCCGTGCCAGGTGCTGCCTCAGATTCAGGTTATGCCGCTCAATTCGCTGCGTATATCGCTTGCTGATTACGTGCAGCTTTCCCTTCAGGCGGGATTCATACAGCGGCCAGCCATCCGTCATCCATATCACCACGTCAAAGGGTGACAGCAGGCTCATAAGACGCCCCAGCGTCGCCATAGTGCGTTCACCGAATACGTGCGCAACAACCGTCTTCCGGAGCCTGTCATACGCGTAAAACAGCCAGCGCTGGCGCGATTTAGCCCCGACATAGCCCCACTGTTCGTCCATTTCCGCGCAGACGATGACGTCACTGCCCGGCTGTATGCGCGAGGTTACCGACTGCGGCCTGAGTTTTTTAAGTGACGTAAAATCGTGTTGAGGCCAACGCCCATAATGCGGGCTGTTGCCCGGCATCCAACGCCATTCATGGCCATATCAATGATTTTCTGGTGCGTACCGGGTTGAGAAGCGGTGTAAGTGAACTGCAGTTGCCATGTTTTACGGCAGTGAGAGCAGAGATAGCGCTGATGTCCGGCGGTGCTTTTGCCGTTACGCACCACCCCGTCAGTAGCTGAACAGGAGGGACAGCTGATAGAAACAGAAGCCACTGGAGCACCTCAAAAACACCATCATACACTAAATCAGTAAGTTGGCAGCATCACCGTAAATCAGCAGGCAATACTCTTTCCAGCCGCATATTTAAATGAAAGGCATAGGCATGTAAATAAAGAGGAAGAGTATCGACACGTTGTAGAATCTTTCTTGCGTTATTTATTGTCACCATAAAACACCTACAGATTAATGATGAGGTCTACGGCCTCAAATCGCCAATATTCAATATCTATCTGGACAATATTGCCTTGCTGGTCGGCGCGATGCTTTTCAATTAAGATCGCTGGCATACCCGCAGAACCGCCAAGATACTTGCTGATATCGCCCGGCATTCTGACGGGTTTGAAAATCAATTTTTTTACTACCGTCTCTTTTTGGTAGCACTTTTCCCAGACTGCAGAAAATGAGTGGTTTTCAAGTTGTTCAATAAAACCCGGAGCAACTTCAGGATTAATATATGTTTCGTGATAGAAAACTTTATGTCCTTCCAACGCCCCCCAGCCGGTGATGCGATAGAGTTCAGTTGATGGCGTCACTGCAATCAGTGGCGCGAGCGTCTCGGGAATATCGCTGGTACGGCTTTTCTCGGTAAACCCCCAGGAAGGTTCCCGCCCTTGCTCAATTGCGGCCCGCTGAAAGCTCGCCGACAGCTCCGGGCTGTAATTAAATCGCGGCTGAGTCACGAACCACCCTTTACGATCCTTACGGAAGATTTTGGATTCTGCCTCGAGGTTCAGCAACGCCTGGCGCAGCGTCATACGTTTAATGCCCAGCAGCTCTCCCAGCTCTCTTTCTGAAGGGAGTTTTCCACCCGGCGTAGTGATGCCATCTTTTAACCACCGATCCAGTTTCTCTTTTGCATTTTCTACGGTGGATTGATTTCCCGTCATTGTTTAATCCTTTTGGTTTAAACCAGATGAGGCATCTTACGCTTACGCCAAAAAAGAAAGCAATTAACGGCGTATGACTTTGCAGATAATTGTGACAAAGCTCTCTATTGACGTAACCACAGACTTATAAGGGAGATACTCGCATTGCTGAGTGCTCACGACAGGCAAAAAAAAACCTGCCATCGCTGGCAGGTTTTTTATGACTAAAAAACGAAATTAATCGTCTTTCGGTGCGCGGTTGGCGCGACGACGATCGTTTTCCGTCAGGTGACGTTTACGAATACGGATAGAGGTCGGGGTCACTTCTACCAGTTCGTCATCATCGATGAACTCCAGAGCTTGTTCCAGAGTCATGCGGATAGGCGGAACCAGAACAACGGCTTCGTCAGTACCGGAAGCACGCATGTTGGTCAGTTTCTTACCGGTCAGGCAGTTTACAGTCAGGTCGTTAGAGCGGCTATGAATACCGATAATCTGACCTTCGTAAACTTCTGCACCGTGACCGAGGAACAGCTTACCGCGATCCTGCAGACCGAACAGCGCGAACGCGACCGCTTTACCCTGACCGTTAGAGATCAGTACGCCGTTCTGACGCTGACCCACTTCACCCGGACGTACGTCGTCGTAGTGGCTGAAGGTGGAGTACAGCAGACCAGTACCGGAAGTCATGGTCATGAACTCAGAACGGAAGCCAATCAGACCACGGCTTGGGATCACGTAGTCGAGACGTACGCGGCCTTTACCGTCTGGATTCATGTTTTTCAGGTCGCCTTTACGTTCGCCCAGCGCCTGCATTACAGAACCCTGATGCTGTTCTTCAACGTCCAGAGTCACGTTTTCATACGGCTCTTGTTTACGACCGTCGATTTCACGGAAGATAACTTTCGGACGGGATACCGCCAGTTCGAAACCTTCACGACGCATGTTTTCGATCAGAACAGACAGGTGCAGTTCGCCACGACCAGAAACGCGGAACGCATCGGCGTCTTCGGTTTCTTCTACGCGCAGCGCAACGTTGTGTACCAGTTCTTTGTTCAGACGATCCAGGATCTGACGAGACGTTACGAACTTACCTTCTTTACCGCAGAACGGCGAGGTGTTAACGCAGAAGAACATAGAAACGGTCGGCTCATCAACGGAGAGTGCCGGCAGCGCTTCAACGTTTTGCGTGTCGCAAACGGTGTCAGAAATGTTCAGTTCGCCAAGGCCCGTGATCGCAACGATATCGCCAGCTTCCGCCAGATCGGTTTCGATACGTTCCAGACCGAGGTGGCCCAGCACTTTACCGACTTTCGCGTTGCGGGTTTTGCCTTCGCTATCGATGATAGTGACCTGCTGGTTCGGCTTCACTTTACCGCGCTTGATGCGGCCAATGCCGATAACGCCAACATAGCTGTTGTAATCGAGCTGAGAAATCTGCATCTGGAACGGACCGTCAAGGTCAACGTCCGGCGCAGGAACGTGATCAACAATCGCCTGATACAGCGGGGTCATGTCTTCCGCCATATCTTCGTGGTCCAGACCCGCGATACCGTTCAGCGCAGAAGCGTAAACGATCGGGAAGTCCAGCTGCTCGTCGGTCGCGTCGAGGTTAACGAACAGATCGAATACCTGATCCACAACCCAATCAGGACGCGCGCCAGGGCGGTCAACTTTGTTGATAACAACAATCGGCTTCAGGCCGTAAGCAAACGCTTTTTTGGTTACGAAGCGCGTTTGCGGCATCGGGCCGTCAAATGCGTCAACCACCAGCAGCACTGAGTCTACCATGGACATTACACGTTCAACTTCACCACCGAAGTCGGCGTGCCCCGGGGTATCAACGATGTTGATACGGTAATCATTCCATTTGATAGCGGTGTTTTTCGCGAGGATGGTAATCCCACGCTCTTTCTCCAAATCGTTGGAGTCCATCACGCGCTCTTGGGTTTCGGCACGAGAGTCGAACGTACCGGATTGTTGGAGCAGCTTGTCTACCAGGGTGGTTTTACCATGGTCTACGTGCGCGATGATGGCGATATTACGCAATTTTTCGATCACAACTTTGCCTCAGGCATTAGAAATAGCGCGTTATTGTACACGGATTAATCGCACTACAAAACAGGATCACAAACATCCTCCGCAAACAAGTATTGCAGAGTCCCTTTGTGATCGCTTTCACGGAGCATAAAAAGGGTTATCCAAAGGTCATTGCACCAACATGGTGCTTAATGTTTCCATTGAAGCACTATATTGGTGCAACATTCACATCGTGGTGCAGCCCTTTTGCACGATGGTGCGCATGATAACGCCTTTTAGGGGCAATTTAAAAGTTGGCACAGATTTCGCTTTATCTTTTTTACGGCGACACGGCCAAAATAATTGCAGATTTCGTTACCACGACGACCATGACCAATCCAGGAGAGTTAAAGTATGTCCGCTGAACACGTACTGACGATGCTGAACGAGCACGAAGTGAAGTTTGTTGATTTGCGCTTCACCGATACTAAAGGTAAAGAACAGCACGTCACTATCCCTGCTCATCAGGTGAATGCTGAATTCTTCGAAGAAGGCAAAATGTTTGACGGCTCCTCGATTGGCGGCTGGAAAGGCATTAACGAGTCCGACATGGTGCTGATGCCAGACGCATCCACCGCAGTGATTGACCCGTTCTTCGCCGACTCCACCCTGATTATCCGTTGCGACATCCTTGAACCTGGCACCCTGCAAGGCTATGACCGTGACCCGCGCTCCATTGCGAAGCGCGCCGAAGATTACCTGCGTTCCACTGGCATTGCCGACACCGTACTGTTCGGGCCAGAACCTGAATTCTTCCTGTTCGATGACATCCGTTTCGGATCATCTATCTCCGGTTCTCACGTTGCTATCGACGATATCGAAGGCGCATGGAACTCCTCCACCCAATATGAAGGTGGTAACAAAGGTCACCGTCCGGCAGTGAAAGGCGGTTACTTCCCGGTTCCGCCGGTAGACTCTGCTCAGGATATTCGTTCTGAAATGTGTCTGGTGATGGAACAGATGGGCCTGGTGGTTGAAGCCCATCACCACGAAGTAGCGACTGCTGGTCAGAACGAAGTGGCTACCCGCTTCAATACCATGACCAAAAAAGCTGACGAAATTCAGATCTACAAATATGTTGTGCACAACGTAGCGCACCGCTTCGGTAAAACCGCGACCTTTATGCCAAAACCGATGTTCGGTGATAACGGCTCCGGTATGCACTGCCACATGTCTCTGTCTAAAAACGGCGTTAACCTGTTCGCAGGCGACAAATACGCAGGTCTGTCTGAGCAGGCGCTGTACTACATTGGCGGCGTAATCAAACACGCTAAAGCGATTAACGCCCTGGCAAACCCGACCACCAACTCTTATAAGCGTCTGGTCCCGGGCTATGAAGCACCGGTAATGCTGGCTTACTCTGCGCGTAACCGTTCTGCGTCTATCCGTATTCCGGTGGTTTCTTCTCCGAAAGCACGTCGTATCGAAGTACGTTTCCCGGATCCGGCAGCTAACCCGTACCTGTGCTTTGCTGCCCTGCTGATGGCCGGTCTTGATGGTATCAAGAACAAGATCCATCCGGGCGAAGCCATGGACAAAAACCTGTATGACCTGCCGCCAGAAGAAGCGAAAGAGATCCCACAGGTTGCAGGCTCTCTGGAAGAAGCACTGAACGAACTGGATCTGGACCGCGAGTTCCTGAAAGCCGGTGGCGTGTTCACTGACGAAGCAATTGATGCGTACATCGCACTGCGTCGCGAAGAAGATGACCGCGTGCGTATGACTCCGCATCCGGTAGAGTTTGAGCTGTACTACAGCGTCTAAGTGTTTTAGTTGCCGTGGAAACTTTTCGCCTGTCTCTGGCAGGCCTGGGATCGGTGGCAAGCACATCACGCCGGATGCGACGCAAATGCGTCTTATCCGGCCTACACGGTGATGATGTGGTAGGCCGGAGCAGGTGAGTCGCTCTCCAACGTGAAGTTTGTCAGCTATCTGTAGCCCATCTCTGCATGGGCTTTTTTCTCCGTCAATTCTCTGATGCTTCGCGCTTTTTATCCGTAAAAAGCTATAATGCACTAAAATGGTGCAACCTGTTCAGGAGACTGCTTTATGGCAACAGGCACGCAGCCCGATGCTGGGCAGATCCTCAACTCGCTGATTAACAGTATTTTGTTAATCGATGACAACCTGGCGATCCATTACGCCAACCCCGCCGCGCAACAACTGCTCGCCCAAAGCTCCCGCAAATTGTTTGGTACACCGTTACCGGAACTGTTGAGCTACTTCTCATTAAATATCGAGCTGATGCAAGAAAGTCTGGAGGCGGGGCAAGGTTTTACCGATAACGAAGTGACGCTGGTCATCGACGGGCGCTCGCATATCCTTTCTGTGACGGCCCAGCGTATGCCGGACGGCATGATCCTGCTGGAGATGGCTCCGATGGATAACCAGCGCCGCTTAAGTCAGGAACAGCTACAGCACGCCCAGCAGGTTGCTGCCCGTGATTTAGTGCGCGGCCTGGCACATGAGATTAAAAATCCGCTTGGCGGTTTACGTGGCGCGGCGCAGCTGCTCAGCAAAGCGTTACCTGACCCATCACTACTCGAATATACCAAAGTGATTATCGAACAGGCGGACCGGCTGCGAAATCTGGTCGACCGTCTGTTGGGGCCGCAGCTGCCCGGTACGCGCGTTACCGAAAGTATTCACAAAGTGGCTGAACGCGTGGTAACGCTGGTGTCGATGGAACTGCCGGACAACGTGCGGTTGATTCGTGATTACGATCCCAGCCTGCCGGAACTGGCGCACGACCCGGATCAAATTGAACAGGTCTTGCTGAATATTGTGCGCAATGCGCTACAGGCGCTGGGGCCGGAAGGCGGTGAAATCATTCTGCGTACCCGCACCGCGTTTCAACTGACCTTACACGGCGAGCGCTACCGGCTGGCGGCGCGGATTGATGTGGAAGATAACGGGCCGGGCATTCCGCCTCATTTGCAGGATACGCTGTTTTACCCGATGGTCAGCGGCCGCGAAGGTGGCACCGGGCTTGGCTTATCCATCGCTCGTAATTTGATTGATCAGCATTCAGGCAAAATTGAATTTACCAGTTGGCCAGGGCATACCGAGTTCTCGGTTTACCTGCCTATCAGGAAATAAAGGTGACGTTTATGCAACGAGGGATAGTCTGGGTAGTCGATGACGATAGTTCCATCCGTTGGGTGCTTGAACGTGCGCTCGCTGGAGCGGGTTTAACCTGTACGACATTTGAGAACGGCGCGGAAGTACTGGAGGCGCTGGCGAGCAAAACGCCGGATGTGCTGCTTTCAGATATCCGTATGCCGGGAATGGACGGGCTGGCGCTGCTCAAGCAGATTAAACAGCGCCATCCAATGCTTCCGGTCATCATTATGACCGCACATTCCGATCTGGATGCTGCCGTCAGCGCCTATCAACAAGGGGCGTTTGATTATCTGCCCAAACCGTTTGATATCGACGAAGCAGTGGCGCTGGTTGAGCGCGCTATCAGTCATTACCAGGAACAGCAGCAGCCGCGTAATATTCAGCTTAACGGCCCAACGACCGATATCATCGGCGAAGCGCCAGCCATGCAGGACGTGTTCCGTATTATCGGTCGGCTTTCGCGTTCTTCTATTAGCGTGCTGATTAACGGCGAATCCGGCACCGGTAAAGAACTGGTCGCTCATGCCCTGCATCGCCACAGTCCGCGCGCCAAAGCGCCGTTTATCGCGCTGAATATGGCAGCTATCCCAAAAGATTTGATCGAATCAGAACTGTTTGGCCACGAGAAAGGCGCGTTTACTGGCGCGAATACCATTCGTCAGGGGCGTTTTGAACAGGCCGATGGCGGTACATTATTCCTCGACGAAATTGGTGATATGCCGCTGGATGTGCAGACGCGTTTGCTGCGCGTGCTGGCAGACGGTCAGTTTTACCGCGTTGGCGGCTATGCGCCGGTGAAAGTGGATGTGCGGATTATCGCTGCCACTCACCAGAATCTCGAACAGCGAGTGCAGGAAGGTAAGTTCCGTGAGGATCTGTTCCACCGCCTGAACGTTATCCGCGTTCATCTGCCGCCGCTGCGCGAACGTCGGGAAGATATTCCCCGTCTGGCGCGCCATTTTTTACAGGTTGCCGCGCACGAACTGGGCGTAGAAGCGAAGTTACTGCATCCGGAAACCGAAGCTGCTCTGACGCGTCTGGCGTGGCCAGGCAACGTGCGCCAGCTGGAAAACACCTGCCGCTGGCTAACGGTGATGGCCGCCGGGCAGGAAGTGTTGATTCAGGATTTGCCCGGCGAACTGTTTGAATCAACGGTTGCGGAGAGTACTTCGCAAATGCAACCGGACAGTTGGGCGACGCTTCTTGCGCAGTGGGCAGACAGAGCGCTGCGTTCCGGTCATCAAAATCTGCTTTCCGAAGCGCAGCCAGAGCTGGAGCGGACGTTACTGACGACCGCGTTGCGACATACGCAGGGGCATAAACAGGAAGCGGCGCGGCTACTCGGCTGGGGCCGCAACACCCTGACGCGTAAGTTAAAAGAGCTGGGGATGGAGTGATTCACAGCTTGTGTGTAAAGATTGATTATTGAGCGCAAATTGCTGGTATTTTACGCTTTACTGTTCCGATAAGTTCAGTATGATCTTGCCCGGAAAACGGGGAGAGTCATTATGCTGGAATCAATAATTAATCTGGTATCGAGTGGCGCAGTTGACAGCCACACACCGCAAACTGCCGTTGCTGCCGTGCTGTGTGCCGCAATGATTGGGCTGTTTAGTTGAGTTTCAGATTGCTGATGAAGTGCTCTTTGTTCATGCCGGATGCGGCGTGAACGCCTTATCCGGCCTACAAAAGCAATATTTTCAACAGGTTTTGTAGGCCTGATAAGCGTAGCGCATCAGGCAATCTTGTTCTCAGCACATTGATGGCGCTTTCGTTTTCTACTTTGTAAACGAAGCGCCATTCACTATTTAAATCACCCGTGAGAACTGCTGCATCCGCGCTTTCTGGCGCAGATAGGTATCAAAGCACATGCAAATGTTGCGGATCAGCAAGCGACCTTTCGCCGTCACCTGTATTCCCTTCTCATCCACATCCACCAGCCCATCTTTTGCTAACGGGGCGAGCAGCTTGAGATCTTCCGCAAAGTAATCAGCGAAGTGCAAATCCCACTGTTTCTCAATAGGGGCGTAATCCAGACGGAAGTTGCAGATGAGCGACTTAATCACATCGCGGCGAATACAGTCATCACGCGTTAGCGCAATACCACGCCACAGCGCATTGCCTTGTTCATCCACTTGCTGATAGTACTGCTTCAACTCTTTCTGGTTCTGCGCGTAGCAGTCGCCAATCATGCTGATGGCGGAAACGCCCATCCCCAGCAGATCGGTATCGCCCTGAGTGGTGTAGCCCTGGAAGTTACGATGCAGCACGCCTTCACGCTGGGCCACCGCCAGCTCGTCATCCGGACGGGCAAAGTGATCCATACCGATAAACTGATAGCCCGATTGCGTCAGGAAGGCGATGGTTTCCTGCAGGATATCGAGTTTTTGCTGCGGACTCGGCAGGTCAGCATCTTTGATTTTGCGCTGAGCAGCAAAAATGGTCGGCAGATGCGCGTAGTTAAAGACACTCAGACGATCGGGGTTCAGCTCCGCCACACGTTTCAGGGTAAAGGCGAAACTCTCCGGCGTCTGTTTCGGCAGGCCGTAAATCAGGTCGATGTTGGTGGAGGTAAAACCAATCTCACGCGCATGGTTAAGCAGTGCAAAGATGAACTCTTCATCCTGCTCGCGGTTAACCAGACGTTGCACTTCTTTGTTGAAGTCCTGCACGCCCATGCTCAGGCGATTAAAGCCTTCGGCGCGTAAATGATCGAGTACATCCAGTTCGATTTCCCGCGGATCGACTTCGATCGAAATCTCCGCATCGGCATTGAACTGGAAGTTTTCGCGCAGCAGCTTCATCAGGCGGCTGATTTGCGCTTTATTCAGATACGTCGGCGTTCCGCCGCCCCAGTGCAATTGGCTGACGTGACGCCCGGCGAACAGCGGTGCACGATGGACGATTTCTTGCTCCAGCGCGTCCAGATACTGATCGGCCTTGTGCTGCTGGCGAGTAACAATCTTATTGCAACCGCAGAAGTAACAAAGTTTATGGCAGAACGGGATATGTACGTAGAGAGATAATGGACGCTCAGGATAGCGCGCCACGGCTTGTAAAAACGCCTGTTCGCCGAAGTCTTCTGAAAACTCCAGCGCGGTCGGGTACGAGGTGTATCGTGGCCCGGAATAGTTATATTTCTGGATCAGGGCCAGATCCCAGTCGATTTGCTGTACAGACATGCTCACTCCTTCCGATGGCGTCTCTGGCGGCTACGGCGTACCGGCGGATGCCCGTTTCGGGTCATCAGCCGGTTGCGCAGCCACTTTTGTCGCCGCGACAACCGCTGTAGTTTAACGAATAACCACACCAGATAACATATAACCGGAAGGGTTATCAGCAGAACGGGAAGGCCCATGGCGGCAATCCGTTAGTTGCCCCGCAGCAGACGCATCATGTCTTCTTGCTTCTCGTCTTCTTCCTCTTCTTCGTCATCGTCATAAGAGAGGCCGAGTTTCTGCATCAACTCATCAATACGATCCAGTTTAGCATCCACCCAGGATTGCTCTTCGGCACTCAGGGTTTCGCCTGCTTCCAGACGTTCCAGCAGCGCATCCAGACGCTCATCCGTTTCCAGTAATTCCAACTCCGCCTGCGGTGAAAGCATAGGTTTCTCACTCTTCGGTTTGTGCTGTTTGGTGACTTTTTCAGTCACGCCCAATGGAATAGGGGTTTTACTGCCAATACGTGGATCTTTTGGTGCGTTCTGGCCTTTGCTGCCTGACGTGGTGTTACCGCCCGCTGCGCGGCTGCCCGGCGCATGACCACGACGTTTTTTCTGACGCTTGCGGTCACGAGCTTCCTGATTCAGCTCTTCGCGCGTTTTGCGACGCGCTTTTGCATGACCTTTGCTGCGTGATGGTGAAGATGGTTTCATAATGGTTCGTCTTTTAGCCGTTTTATTCAGTATAGATTTGCGGCGGAATCTAACAGAAAGCAAGCAAAGAAAAAAGGCGACAGATTACTCTGTCGCCTTTTTTCCTGACTCATAACCCTTAACGGGTCTTACAATCCTTGCAGGCCGCCAACACACCCTGTTTTTCCATTAGCCAGAACAATCCGTGTTGATTCCATTTCCGTTTAATTACGTCTCCGGACGTTTGTCTTCCTGACAATCCTCTGTCTTCGCCTCCTGGCGCTCCTGACCCTCATCCTGAGTCATTGTTCCTGTTAGCGTCCTCGCTCTATGGGTGCTACTTTACGCCTTTGCTTTAAACAAACAATCAACCGCCATCAGTATTTGCACATTTTCAGAGTTTTATATAAAAGCAATTCACTGATTTATATAGCTTATTTGACATGCATCGCAGAATTTTCTCTGCTATTTCGCATAAAGACTATCGGCAATGTCTCACAAAGCGTATGGCTTTTACTTACAACGCTCACGCCGAAAAATCCGCCTTTTATTATGGTTCAGGTATAATCGCCACAAAGCTTTGACTGACGGAGACGACCGCTTTGACTAATTTGAATTATCAACAGACGCATTTTGTGATGAGTGCGCCTGATATTCGCCACCTACCTTCCGATACCGGAATTGAAGTGGCTTTTGCAGGCCGTTCCAACGCAGGTAAATCCAGCGCGCTGAACACGCTGACTAACCAGAAAAGCCTGGCTCGTACCTCAAAAACCCCAGGGCGCACCCAGCTTATCAACCTGTTTGAAGTGGCTGACGGCAAGCGTCTGGTTGACTTGCCTGGGTACGGTTATGCGGAAGTCCCGGAAGAGATGAAGCGCAAATGGCAGCGTGCGCTCGGCGAATACCTCGAAAAACGTCAGAGCCTGCAAGGTCTGGTGGTGCTAATGGATATTCGCCATCCGCTGAAAGATTTGGATCAGCAGATGATTGAGTGGGCGGTAGACAGCAATATCGCCGTTCTGGTGCTGCTGACCAAAGCGGACAAACTGGCAAGCGGCGCACGTAAAGCGCAATTGAATATGGTGCGTGAAGCTGTACTGGCGTTTAACGGTGATGTGCAGGTTGAAACGTTTTCTTCGTTGAAGAAACAAGGCGTGGACAAGCTGCGGCAGAAACTGGATACCTGGTTTAGCGAGATGCAGCCTGTAGAAGAAACGCAGGACGGCGAATAATTTTCTTGCCTTAATGCTTGTGCCGGATGTGGCGTATCCGGCCCGTAAATTCAATAGATTACAATTCTACCGTTGGCCTGATAAACATAGCGCATCAGGCATTACGGATCTTTTCTTTCGCCCAATAAAAAACGCCCCAGTCATTACTGACTGGGGCGGCTAAAATATTCAGCCAAATCCGATTACGTGAAGTAAAAGGTCTGAAAGATAGAACATCTTACCTCTGTACCCTACGCGACTAACTTTACTCTTTTTTGTTCAGTTCAGAAAGCACTTTTTGTAATTTTTTTTCAGTTGTTGCATAGGAATTTCTAATAGCCATCACAAAACGTGACAGCTTATGTTGCTTACTTACGAAAAAAGGGCATGTTCAGGCGAATCTTAGTGCGCCTGATCCCAGTTTTCGCCACTCCCCACTTCCACCAGCAACGGCACATCCAGACGGGTACAGTTTTCCATCAGTTGATGAATCTGCTTCGCGACGGCATCAACATCATCTTTATGAACTTCAAATACCAGTTCATCGTGTACCTGCATGATCATACGTACACGCGGTTGCTCAGCCTGTAACCACGCATCAACGGCAATCATCGCCCGTTTGATAATGTCGGCGGCGGTTCCCTGCATTGGCGCGTTAATGGCTGCACGTTCAGCCGCTGCACGACGAGCACCATTGCTGGATTTGATATCCGGCAGATACAGACGGCGTCCGTCCAGCGTTTCAACGTAGCCCTGCTCTTTCGCCTGAGCACGGGTGCGTTCCATATACTCCAGCACGCCAGGGTAGCGTTCGAAGTAAAGGTCCATGTACTTCTGCGCTTCTTTACGTGGAATGTTCAATTGCCGCGCCAGACCGAAAGCACTCATGCCATAAATCAGACCAAAGTTGATCGCTTTCGCGCTACGGCGTTGCTCGCTGGTGACGGTTTCCAGTGGCAAACCAAACACTTCTGCCGCCGTTGCCCGGTGGATATCTTTTCCTTCCGCGAATGCGGTCAGCAAGCCTTTGTCACGCGAAAGATGCGCCATAATGCGCAGTTCAATCTGCGAGTAGTCCGCTGAGACAATCACATAATCCTCTGGCGCAATAAACGCCTGGCGGATACGACGACCTTCTTCGTTACGCACCGGAATGTTTTGCAGGTTAGGATCGGTTGACGATAAACGTCCCGTTGCAGTTACTGCCTGGTGATAAGAGGTATGCACACGCCCGGTTTTCGGGTTGATCATCAGCGGCAGCTTGTCGGTGTAGGTCGATTTCAGCTTCGCCAGACCACGATACTCCAGAATCACTTTTGGCAACGGATAGTCCAGCGCCAGTTCTTCCAGTACCTCTTCCGACGTTGACGGCGCGCCACCCGGCGTTTTCTTCAGCGGTTTAATACCCTGTTTTTCAAAGAGAATGGTTTGTAACTGCTTGGTGGAAGAAAGGTTAAATTCCTCACCTGCAATTTCATGCGCTTTCTTTTCCAGCTCAGCCAGACGAAGGGTGAGCTCTTCAGAATGATTGTGCAGCACTTTCGGATCGATCTTCACACCGTTACGTTCAATGCGTGAAAGCACCGGCACCAGCGGCATTTCGATATTCTCGAAGACGTTCAACGGCCCTTTGTGTTTTTGCAGATCCGGCCACATTTTCAGATGCAACTGCAAGGTGACATCTGCATCTTCGGCGGCGTAACGTCCGGCTTCTTCGAGGGCAATCTGGTTAAAGGTCAGTTGATTTTTGCCTTTACCAGCAATCTCTTCAAAAGTGATGGTTTTGTGCTTCAACCAACGTTCCGCGAGGCTGTCCATATCGTGACGCCCGGCAACGCTATTGAGAATGTAGGACTCCAGCATGGTATCAAACGCAATCCCACGCAGTTCAATGCCGTAGTTCGCCAGAATACCGCGATCGTATTTCAGGTTTTGCCCGACCTTCAGCGCCTTTTCATCTTCCAGCAGCGGTTTTAGCAACTCGAGTGCACGCTCGCGAGAGATTTGATCGGGCGCATCAAGATAATCATGAGCAACCGGAATATATGCCGCTACGCCTGGCTCGATAGCAAAAGAAAGCCCGACCAGGTTAGCAGAGATGTTATCAAGGCTGTCGGTTTCGGTATCAAATGCAAATACCGGCGCTTTTTCCAGCTTCGCAATCCACGCTTTCAGTGTTTCTTCATCAAGGATGGTGACGTAGTTGTCATAAGAAATCACCGTTGCCGTCACTTCTGGTGCTTCGTCTGCAACACTGGTTTCCTGTGGCTTCGCGGCTGGTTTTGCCCCTTTGGCCTGTAACCATTTGCCCGCTTCGACATCAGCAGTCCAGCGTTTGAACTCATACTTTTTGAACAGCCCCAACAACTCTTCCGCTGCCGGTTGCTGCACTTCCAGTTGTTCACAGGTCAGCTCCAGTTCAACGTCGGTTTTAATCGTCGCCAGCTGGTATGAGAGATAAGCAACTTCTTTGTTTTGCTCGAGCTTCGCTGCCATTGTTTTCGCGCCACGGAAGCTCAACCCAGCAATTTTTTCTGGCTCGGCATACAGCGTATCCAGTCCGCCAAGACCTTGCAGCAATGCCTGCGCGGTTTTTTCACCGACGCCCGGTACGCCAGGAATGTTATCAGAGGAGTCACCCATCAGCGCCAGGAAATCGATGATCAGTTCTGGCGGCACGCCGTACTTATTCACCACCTCTTCCGGTCCGAGGATGGTATTCGTCATGGTATTGATAAGCGTAATATTTGGCGTCACCAGCTGCGCCATATCTTTATCGCCAGTGCTGATCAGCACCGGACGCCCGGCTTTTTCGGCTTCGCGCGCCAGAGTACCGATAACGTCGTCCGCTTCTACGCCAGAAACCGCCAGCAGCGGCAGTCCCATCGCTTTAACCATCGCGTGCAAGGGTTCGATTTGTGCACGCAGATCGTCCGGCATTGGCGGGCGATGTGATTTGTAATGTTCAAACAGTTCATCACGAAAGGTTTTTCCCTTGGCGTCAAAGACCACCGCTGCATGCGTCGGTTTATATTGCATGATCAGACTGCGCAGCATGTTGAGGACACCATACATCGCACCGGTCGGCTCGCCTGCGCTGTTAGTCAGCGGGGGAAACGCGTGATATGCGCGATAAAGATAAGATGAACCATCTACAAGGATAAGTGGATTTTGGGGGATCTGAACCATAATGTCCGTGCCTGTTTATCAGATTATGGGTAAAGGATGCCACAGACAGGATAAAAACATGAGTTTTTCACCGCTTTTCGTGAAAATCTTTTGTAGATCTTCTGGATCGCTCGCAAATCGTCATGTGGATAACTTTGTGCATAAATTATTTACATCGCTTTTAATTTATTATCATGCTTTTTACAGCATGATGTTTGTCTTTGTTTTTCATGCAGTTAAAAATAAAGCCATCCCTAATAATTGAGATAATGGGATTTTTTCTAATGTGGATAGATATGAATTATTTTTCTCCTTAAGGATCATCCGTTATTTGGGTCGTTTTCTGCTAAAATCTGCGCCTTGCGCTTCTTTAGCGCACTGTCTATGGCTAACCTTTTGAATAAATTCATTATGACGAGAATACTCGCTGCGATAACCCTTTTGCTGAGTATCGTATTGACCATTTTGGTCACTATTTTTTGCTCCGTCCCGATCATCATTGCCGGGATTGTAAAACTATTGCTACCTGTGCCAGTCATTTGGCGAAAGGTTTCGCGTTTTTGTGATTTTATGATGTATTGCTGGTGTGAAGGTCTGGCGGTATTACTGCATCTGAACCCACACCTGCAATGGGAAGTTCACGGGCTGGAAGGGTTAAGTAAGAAGAACTGGTATCTGCTTATTTGTAACCACCGTAGTTGGGCAGATATTGTCGTACTGTGCGTGCTGTTTCGTAAGCACATTCCGATGAATAAATATTTCCTCAAGCAACAGCTGGCCTGGGTGCCATTTCTTGGCCTGGCGTGCTGGGCGCTGGATATGCCGTTTATGAAGCGTTATTCCCGCGCTTATTTATTACGTCATCCGGAGCGACGTGGTAAAGATGTTGAAACCACTCGGCGTTCTTGTGAAAAGTTTCGCCTGCATCCCACCACCATTGTCAATTTCGTTGAAGGCTCCCGTTTCACGCAAGAAAAACATCAGCAAACCCACTCCACTTTTCAAAACTTGTTGCCACCAAAGGCGGCAGGCATTGCGATGGCGCTAAATGTACTGGGTAAACAATTCGATAAACTGCTTAATGTTACGCTGTGTTATCCGGACAATAACCGTCAGCCGTTCTTCGATATGTTAAGCGGTAAACTGACGCGGATTGTCGTACATGTGGATTTACAGCCTATTGCCGATGAGTTACATGGCGACTACATCAATGACAAAAGCTTTAAGCGCCATTTTCAGCAATGGCTGAACTCACTGTGGCAGGAAAAAGACCGACTTCTGACGTCGTTGATGTCATCACAGCGGCAGGACAAGTAAATTTTGCTCGCCTCTGAATGAGCAGAGGCGAGTGAGTATTTTAATGAACAAAACGTCCGGCACGAGACATAAATTCTTCTTCGCTCATCTCCTGTCCGTTAAAAACAACTTTACCCGGTGTATAACGCAGTTGCAGCGAGGCGGTATTGTTGTCAATCGTGATTAACTGAAACATCTGACCTAAGGTCATCATCCCGCTGATTTGTTTATCAGCCCGCTTTTGCGCTTTTTCCGCATCCATTCCTTCAGATAAATTAAGCTGTTTTGCGGTTTCTGTGGCGACATTAAGCGGTAACTTCACATCAAAATTGAGCGATTTAATATCTTTGTTTGTGGATGATGAAGATTTGGCTGGGTCGGCAATACTGATATCCAGATTGGCATTTAGTTCGCCGAGTGCGTTCTTCCATTTTACCGGTTGTTTAATGGTCGGCTCACTTTTTTGTAATAACGGTAAATACTCTTTGAACAATGCAGCATTCACTTCTTGCAGAGCAACTTCATCGTTTGCTAACTCAGGGTGTGCAGCAAGCTGCTTCTGCATTGCAATGTTATACTGGATGATAAATTGGCGCACCGCTGAGGGATCAATAGATTCAGCAATCAATGACCACTCACCACTACCGAGTTGCTGATTCCCTTTTGTTAACTTATCAAGTTCGTAGGTCAGATTGACATTGATATAATCTTTGTCTTTAACGCGATCCAGCATGGTTTTTGCAACGAAAGCATCGATTTGGGCAACGTCTTCCCCGTGATTGATAATGTTAATCTGATTAAATTTCGACTCGCTTTCACCAACCGGAAATTTCTTTTCTTCTAATCGCGCCAGAGAATCAATGGTAAAACTTTTTGCCGTTACTTTGTTCATTGGTGATAATTGCAGAACAATATCTTCGACTTTGCCTTCAATATCCAGGTTAGACAATGAACTACCATCACCATTAAAAGTAAACTGGCCCTCACCAAAAGAAAACTTTCCATACTCTGCAGGGGCAACATCTAATGTCGTAGAGAATGAGCCACCAAACGCGAATCGCAATGTCGCTTCCACGGGCGATTTATTTTTCGCGGCGATAAATAGCGGTTGTGTCAGTTCATTATTCACTAAGTTCACTTTTGCCGCTGCCAGTGCTGGGATGACATTACCATGCATTAACATTGTGATGGGCAACGGACCGTGCTCAACATCCACATCAAATACAACTTTCTGGCCTGGCTTGATATTGAGATCGGGTGCACCGTTATCGAATGTCATTTGCATTTGAAAACGGGAATTAAAAAAGCCTTTGTCAAAATTTTGATAACTTAACGTCATATCGTAGGCATGTTCACCTTTCTTTTTAGCATCGTTAAAATCTTTAATAAATTTTTCGACACCAGGCTGAATTTGCGTACCTGTGTACCATGTGCCACCACCCCAGATTACGGCTAACGCAACAATAACACCTGTAGCTGACTTACGTATCATATAAATATTCCCTGATAAAACAGCAAAACTTTGAATATCCACTTATGCTGAAATAATGTCCAGCGGCAGGATGCATTATCAGAATGTATTTATATTTATTAAATAATAAAAAAAGCCCGTGAATATTCACGGGCTTTATGTAATTTACATTGAATTATTTTTTCTCGGACAGATATTTCACTGTATCAGCATACTGCTGAACAAAAACATCCATATTGCTGGTATCCATACCCTGCGGATTCAGCTGATATTTACCGTTAACAAACATCGCCGGAACGCCACGCAATTGCACGTCAGCTGCAGCTTTTTCCTGCTGAGCGACCAGAGATTTCACCACGAAGCTGTTCCACGCCGCGTCGTACTCTTCACCTTTAATACCTGCGTTGATAAATACATCGCGGATATCAGAAGCAGAACGAATGGTCTGGGTTTTCTGTACGCCTTCAAACAGCGGAACAGTCACTTTGTCTTCCACGCCCAGCGCCATCGCCACAGCCCATGCCTGAGTCAGATCTTTGCCCAGGTCACCACCCATGAAGTTGACGTGGTATTTAGTCATCTTCACGCCTTCCGGCAGTTTTTTCTTCACATTATCAGAAATATGCAGAACTTCTTCAAACTGATAGCAGTGCGGGCAGAAGAAAGAGAAAAACTCCAGCACTTGCGGCGCGCCAGCTACCGGTTTTTCCAGGGTAGTGTACTGTTTACCATCTTCATACTGCGCCGCCGATGCGCTAAACGCTAAAACTAAACCAGCCAGCGCCAGCCAAATCTTTTTCATGATCTACTCTCTCCGATTAATACATAGGTGTTAATTGCAAAGGGGGTTCTTGTAGAACTTTTGCCTGTTCTATAAAAGTCGCCGTCTGTCGCAGCCAGTAATCTTCCCCGGTTAACCACGGGAAATTTTTCGGGAACGCGGGATCAGCCCAACGCCGCATTAGCCAGGCAAGATAATAAACCAAACGCATGGCGCGTAAAGGTTCAATCAGTCCGATTTCAGCGGTGTCGAACTCGCTAAATTCTTCATAAGCTTCAATAATAGTTTCCAGTTGCATCCGCTGCTCGGCTTTATCGCCATTGAGCAACATCCACAAATCCTGAACGGCTGGACCATTACGTGCATCATCCAGATCAACAAACATTGGACCATCGCGCCAGAGAATATTCCCGGCGTGGCAGTCTCCATGTAGCCGCAGAACGGTGAAATCTTCCCGCCAGTGTGCTGTAACGGCGGCAATCAGCTCATCTGTCGCTTTCAGGAATGCCGCTTTCAACCCGGAAGGTATCAGTGTAGCGTCCTCAAACAGCTTGCGTGGCTCAATGAGATATTCGTTCAAACCGATGGTCGGGCGATGGATAAAAAGCTGTTTGCGCCCCGTCTGGTGCATACGCCCTAAATAACGCCCAACCGCTTCCATCTGATCGATATTATCAGCTTCGAACTGGCGACCACCGACGCTTGGAAAAACAGCGAAATAAAATCCCTGATGATTCAATAAAGTCTGACCGTTAAAGGCCACAGGTGCTGCGACCGGAACTTCATCATTTACCAGCTGCAACGCAAATTGATGTTCTTCGAGGATTTGATCGGCTGTCCAACGTTCAGGGCGATAAAATTTGACGACAAAACGTCGACGATCTTCGTCCTGAAATTGATAGACACGGTTTTCATAGCTGTTAAGCGGGGTAAGACCGGAATCCACCCGGATCCCATGCTCAAACAGAGCGTCCATGATGGTATCCGGGTGTAGTGTCTGGAAAGTAAAAGCGCTGTTATTCATCCCATCATCCGGAAAACATTACGAATGACGAAGGATATCATTTCACGATGATTTTGGTGGCGCCGCTTACAAGCTTTTACTCTTTAATTACGCCGCGAGCGCGTAACAGCGCCGTTTTGAAGTCTTCTTCATAATCTTTCTGCAAACCCGGGATCACCGCATCTTTCGCGGAATCACGCATTTTCAGGTGATAGATCAGAATGTCATCCGTCAAATCCGCCAGTTCGCCGTCAAAACCTGACTCTTTCGCCAGTTTCTGCAAAAATTGCAACAGGTTAAGGTCTGGCTCTTTTTGCCAGGCTGGCTGGAGGAGTTCAATAACTTCATTCAGACGTTTACATTTCATAGTAATGCTCCTTACTCTTGAGACAGACACGTTAGCAGGGTCAATCCCACAATAAAAGAGGCGATATCGGTGAATCTGATGACGACGATAACAGGCGTTGTGCTGGCAGGCGGTAAAGCCAGACGAATGGGCGGCGTAGATAAAGGATTGCTTGAATTAAACGGCAAACCATTATGGCAACATGTCGCTGACGCGCTTATGACGCAGCTCTCTCACGTCGTGGTTAATGCTAATCGTCATCAGGAAATCTATCAGGCAGGCGGTCTGAAAGTGATTGAAGATTCACTGGCGGATTACCCAGGCCCTCTGGCAGGGATGCTTTCAGTAATGCAGCAGGAAGCTGGTGAGTGGTTTTTGTTTTGTCCGTGCGATACGCCTTACATTCCCCATGATTTAGCCGCCCGGCTTAATCATCAGCGCAAAGATGCGCCTGTCGTGTGGGTCCATGACGGTGAACGCGATCACCCGACTATTGCTCTGGTAAACCGCGCTATTGAGCCTTTATTACTAGAATATCTGCAAGCAGGAGAACGCCGGGTAATGGCATTTATGCGTCTGGCTGGCGGTCATGCGGTTGATTTCAGCGATCATAAAGATGCATTTGTTAACGTGAATACGCCAGAGGAGCTTGCCCGATGGCAGGAAAAACGATGATACCGTTACTCGCCTTTGCCGCGTGGAGTGGTACCGGAAAAACTACGCTTTTGAAACAACTGATCCCGGCATTATGCGCCAGAGGGATCCGTCCAGGGCTGATTAAGCATACGCACCATGATATGGATGTTGATAAGCCAGGCAAAGATAGCTATGAGCTGCGCAAGGCTGGCGCGGCACAAACCATCGTTGCCAGCCAGCAACGATGGGCCTTGATGACGGAAACACCAGACGAAGAAGAGCTGGATCTACATTTTCTCGCAAGTCGAATGGATACCTCAAAGCTGGATTTGATTCTGGTCGAAGGGTTTAAGCATGAAGAGATCGCAAAGATTGTGCTGTTTCGCGATAGAGCCGGACATCGACCGGAAGAATTAGTGATAGACAGACATGTTATTGCTGTAGCCAGTGATGTGCCGCTTAATCTTGATGTCGCATTACTGGATATTAATGATGTTGAGGGGCTGGCTGATTTTGTGGTGGAGTGGATGCAAAAGCAGGACGGATAAGCAAGAGCAGGCTGGATAAGACGCGCCAGCGTCGCATCCGGCATTTTTTTGCACCAACGCAAAAAGGCCATCCGTCAGGATGGCCTTTCGCTTTATTTGATGCCTGGCAGTTCCCTACTCTCGCATGGGGAGACCCCACACTACCATCGGCGCTACGGCGTTTCACTTCTGAGTTCGGCATGGGGTCAGGTGGGACCACCGCGCTACTGCCGCCAGGCAAATTCCTGTGCTCTGTCCTGTGTCTTTTGTGCTGATACTGCGTCGGCTGCATTCGCGAAAGTCAGTCACATACTTCAGTATGCTCCTTCCTTCGCTTCATTTGCCGCCTTGTCTCAGCGCAAAATCCTTCGGACTCTGAATCAAAGCTGAAATTCTCTCAATCCGCCAAAACATCTTCGGCGTTGTAAGGTTAAGCCTCACGGTTCATTAGTACCGGTTAGCTCAACGCATCGCTGCGCTTACACACCCGGCCTATCAACGTCGTCGTCTTCAACGTTCCTTCAGGACTCTCAAGGAGTCAGGGAGAACTCATCTCGGGGCAAGTTTCGTGCTTAGATGCTTTCAGCACTTATCTCTTCCGCATTTAGCTACCGGGCAGTGCCATTGGCATGACAACCCGAACACCAGTGATGCGTCCACTCCGGTCCTCTCGTACTAGGAGCAGCCCCCCTCAGTTCTCCAGCGCCCACGGCAGATAGGGACCGAACTGTCTCACGACGTTCTAAACCCAGCTCGCGTACCACTTTAAATGGCGAACAGCCATACCCTTGGGACCTACTTCAGCCCCAGGATGTGATGAGCCGACATCGAGGTGCCAAACACCGCCGTCGATATGAACTCTTGGGCGGTATCAGCCTGTTATCCCCGGAGTACCTTTTATCCGTTGAGCGATGGCCCTTCCATTCAGAACCACCGGATCACTATGACCTGCTTTCGCACCTGCTCGCGCCGTCACGCTCGCAGTCAAGCTGGCTTATGCCATTGCACTAACCTCCTGATGTCCGACCAGGATTAGCCAACCTTCGTGCTCCTCCGTTACTCTTTAGGAGGAGACCGCCCCAGTCAAACTACCCACCAGACACTGTCCGCAACCCGGATTACGGGTCAACGTTAGAACATCAAACATTAAAGGGTGGTATTTCAAGGTCGGCTCCATGCAGACTGGCGTCCACACTTCAAAGCCTCCCACCTATCCTACACATCAAGGCTCAATGTTCAGTGTCAAGCTATAGTAAAGGTTCACGGGGTCTTTCCGTCTTGCCGCGGGTACACTGCATCTTCACAGCGAGTTCAATTTCACTGAGTCTCGGGTGGAGACAGCCTGGCCATCATTACGCCATTCGTGCAGGTCGGAACTTACCCGACAAGGAATTTCGCTACCTTAGGACCGTTATAGTTACGGCCGCCGTTTACCGGGGCTTCGATCAAGAGCTTCGCTTGCGCTGACCCCATCAATTAACCTTCCGGCACCGGGCAGGCGTCACACCGTATACGTCCACTTTCGTGTTTGCACAGTGCTGTGTTTTTAATAAACAGTTGCAGCCAGCTGGTATCTTCGACTGATTTCAGCTCCACGAGCAAGTCGCTTCACCTACATATCAGCGTGCCTTCTCCCGAAGTTACGGCACCATTTTGCCTAGTTCCTTCACCCGAGTTCTCTCAAGCGCCTTGGTATTCTCTACCTGACCACCTGTGTCGGTTTGGGGTACGATTTGATGTTACCTGATGCTTAGAGGCTTTTCCTGGAAGCAGGGCATTTGTTGCTTCAGCACCGTAGTGCCTCGTCATCACGCCTCAGCCTTGATTTTCCGGATTTGCCTGGAAAACCAGCCTACACGCTTAAACCGGGACAACCGTCGCCCGGCCAACATAGCCTTCTCCGTCCCCCCTTCGCAGTAACACCAAGTACAGGAATATTAACCTGTTTCCCATCGACTACGCCTTTCGGCCTCGCCTTAGGGGTCGACTCACCCTGCCCCGATTAACGTTGGACAGGAACCCTTGGTCTTCCGGCGAGCGGGCTTTTCACCCGCTTTATCGTTACTTATGTCAGCATTCGCACTTCTGATACCTCCAGCATGCCTCACAGCACACCTTCACAGGCTTACAGAACGCTCCCCTACCCAACAACGCATAAGCGTCGCTGCCGCAGCTTCGGTGCATGGTTTAGCCCCGTTACATCTTCCGCGCAGGCCGACTCGACCAGTGAGCTATTACGCTTTCTTTAAATGATGGCTGCTTCTAAGCCAACATCCTGGCTGTCTGGGCCTTCCCACATCGTTTCCCACTTAACCATGACTTTGGGACCTTAGCTGGCGGTCTGGGTTGTTTCCCTCTTCACGACGGACGTTAGCACCCGCCGTGTGTCTCCCGTGATAACATTCTCCGGTATTCGCAGTTTGCATCGGGTTGGTAAGTCGGGATGACCCCCTTGCCGAAACAGTGCTCTACCCCCGGAGATGAGTTCACGAGGCGCTACCTAAATAGCTTTCGGGGAGAACCAGCTATCTCCCGGTTTGATTGGCCTTTCACCCCCAGCCACAAGTCATCCGCTAATTTTTCAACATTAGTCGGTTCGGTCCTCCAGTTAGTGTTACCCAACCTTCAACCTGCCCATGGCTAGATCACCGGGTTTCGGGTCTATACCCTGCAACTTAACGCCCAGTTAAGACTCGGTTTCCCTTCGGCTCCCCTATTCGGTTAACCTTGCTACAGAATATAAGTCGCTGACCCATTATACAAAAGGTACGCAGTCACACGCCTAAGCATGCTCCCACTGCTTGTACGTACACGGTTTCAGGTTCTTTTTCACTCCCCTCGCCGGGGTTCTTTTCGCCTTTCCCTCACGGTACTGGTTCACTATCGGTCAGTCAGGAGTATTTAGCCTTGGAGGATGGTCCCCCCATATTCAGACAGGATACCACGTGTCCCGCCCTACTCATCGAGCTCACAGCATGTGCATTTTTGTGTACGGGGCTGTCACCCTGTATCGCGCGCCTTTCCAGACGCTTCCACTAACACACACACTGATTCAGGCTCTGGGCTCCTCCCCGTTCGCTCGCCGCTACTGGGGGAATCTCGGTTGATTTCTTTTCCTCGGGGTACTTAGATGTTTCAGTTCCCCCGGTTCGCCTCATTAACCTATGGATTCAGTTAATGATAGTGTGTCGAAACACACTGGGTTTCCCCATTCGGAAATCGCCGGTTATAACGGTTCATATCACCTTACCGACGCTTATCGCAGATTAGCACGTCCTTCATCGCCTCTGACTGCCAGGGCATCCACCGTGTACGCTTAGTCGCTTAACCTCACAACCCGAAGATGTTTCTTTCGATTCATCATCGTGTTGCGAAAATTTGAGAGACTCACGAACAACTTTCGTTGTTCAGTGTTTCAATTTTCAGCTTGATCCAGATTTTTAAAGAGCAAAACTTCGCAGTGAACCTTTTCAGGTACACTCTGAAGTATTTTTTATTTAATCACTACAGAGATGGTGGAGCTATGCGGGATCGAACCGCAGACCTCCTGCGTGCAAAGCAGGCGCTCTCCCAGCTGAGCTATAGCCCCATAACATGTAGTTAAAACCTCTTCAAATTTGCGATGCAAATTTGGTAGGCCTGAGTGGACTTGAACCACCGACCTCACCCTTATCAGGGGTGCGCTCTAACCACCTGAGCTACAAGCCTGTAGAGGTTTTACTGCTCATTTTCATCAGACAATCTGTGTGAGCACTGCAAAGTACGCTTCTTTAAGGTAAGGAGGTGATCCAACCGCAGGTTCCCCTACGGTTACCTTGTTACGACTTCACCCCAGTCATGAATCACAAAGTGGTAAGCGCCCTCCCGAAGGTTAAGCTACCTACTTCTTTTGCAACCCACTCCCATGGTGTGACGGGCGGTGTGTACAAGGCCCGGGAACGTATTCACCGTGGCATTCTGATCCACGATTACTAGCGATTCCGACTTCATGGAGTCGAGTTGCAGACTCCAATCCGGACTACGACGCACTTTATGAGGTCCGCTTGCTCTCGCGAGGTCGCTTCTCTTTGTATGCGCCATTGTAGCACGTGTGTAGCCCTGGTCGTAAGGGCCATGATGACTTGACGTCATCCCCACCTTCCTCCAGTTTATCACTGGCAGTCTCCTTTGAGTTCCCGGCCGGACCGCTGGCAACAAAGGATAAGGGTTGCGCTCGTTGCGGGACTTAACCCAACATTTCACAACACGAGCTGACGACAGCCATGCAGCACCTGTCTCACGGTTCCCGAAGGCACATTCTCATCTCTGAAAACTTCCGTGGATGTCAAGACCAGGTAAGGTTCTTCGCGTTGCATCGAATTAAACCACATGCTCCACCGCTTGTGCGGGCCCCCGTCAATTCATTTGAGTTTTAACCTTGCGGCCGTACTCCCCAGGCGGTCGACTTAACGCGTTAGCTCCGGAAGCCACGCCTCAAGGGCACAACCTCCAAGTCGACATCGTTTACGGCGTGGACTACCAGGGTATCTAATCCTGTTTGCTCCCCACGCTTTCGCACCTGAGCGTCAGTCTTCGTCCAGGGGGCCGCCTTCGCCACCGGTATTCCTCCAGATCTCTACGCATTTCACCGCTACACCTGGAATTCTACCCCCCTCTACGAGACTCAAGCTTGCCAGTATCAGATGCAGTTCCCAGGTTGAGCCCGGGGATTTCACATCTGACTTAACAAACCGCCTGCGTGCGCTTTACGCCCAGTAATTCCGATTAACGCTTGCACCCTCCGTATTACCGCGGCTGCTGGCACGGAGTTAGCCGGTGCTTCTTCTGCGGGTAACGTCAATGAGCAAAGGTATTAACTTTACTCCCTTCCTCCCCGCTGAAAGTACTTTACAACCCGAAGGCCTTCTTCATACACGCGGCATGGCTGCATCAGGCTTGCGCCCATTGTGCAATATTCCCCACTGCTGCCTCCCGTAGGAGTCTGGACCGTGTCTCAGTTCCAGTGTGGCTGGTCATCCTCTCAGACCAGCTAGGGATCGTCGCCTAGGTGAGCCGTTACCCCACCTACTAGCTAATCCCATCTGGGCACATCCGATGGCAAGAGGCCCGAAGGTCCCCCTCTTTGGTCTTGCGACGTTATGCGGTATTAGCTACCGTTTCCAGTAGTTATCCCCCTCCATCAGGCAGTTTCCCAGACATTACTCACCCGTCCGCCACTCGTCAGCAAAGAAGCAAGCTTCTTCCTGTTACCGTTCGACTTGCATGTGTTAGGCCTGCCGCCAGCGTTCAATCTGAGCCATGATCAAACTCTTCAATTTAAAAGTTTGATGCTCAAAGAATTAAACTTCGTAATGAATTACGTGTTCACTCCTGAGACTTGGTATTCATTTTTCGTCTTGCGACGTTAAGAATCCGTATCTTCGAGTGCCCACACAGATTGTCTGATAAATTGTTAAAGAGCAGTGCCGCTTCGCTTTTTCTCATCGGCGCGGGGTGTGCATAATACACTTTCCCGCTACAGAGTCAAGCATTTATTTTTGCTTTCTCTGCCGGAGTTCTCAGGAGAACCCCGCTGACCCGGCGGCGTGTTTGCCGTTGTTCCGTGTCAGTGGTGGCGCATTATAGGGAGTTATTCCGGCCTGACAAGAGGAAATTTAAAATAATTTTCCGACCGCGCATTTTTTATTCTTTATGCTTATTTCAGCGTCGGTTTGTCGGTTAAATGGGCGATTTCTCGGGCGAAATTCGCCACCTGCTCCCAATCGGTATAGACAACTTCTTTGCGCGTATCCGTTTCACCGCCTGACATCTTCATAATTAGCTTGATCATAAAACGGTCGTACCAGCGATAACGTGGGTAACGCAGCGCCCCGGCAATGACCGCGCAGCGATCGGGACGCCATTGCGAGTTCATCAGAAACTTCCGCGCGTAGCTGTTGGTCTGTGGAGTGCGCTTCTCCGGTTTACGCGCCACCAGGTTTACGGAGTAAAAGGCGCTCGGCATCGAATTCAGCCGCGTCGCATGCTTTTTGACAAATTCCTGGAACGCAGAGTGGTAGTGACCATAGCGAATAGAAGCACCAATGACCACACGGTCGTAGTTTTCCCACTGTGGTTCTTCAATGCGGTGCACATTGGCGACATCCGCCTGGATCCCCAGTTCTTTCAGTTCCGAAGCCAAGTAGGAGGCAATCTCGCGCGTTTGTCCGTCCCTTGTTGAGAAAAGAATTAATGTTTTCACGTATTACTCCATCATTCACGCCAGAAAGTCGGGGTAAAGAGCACCAGCAATGTAAAGACCTCGAGACGACCAAACAGCATGTTGGCAATCAGGATCCATTTAGCCACCGGGTTCATACTGGTAAAGTTATCAGCAACCACGCCAAGCCCCGGCCCCAGGTTATTCAATGTCGCAACAACCGAGGCAAAAGCAGAAAAGTCATCCACGCCCGTGGCGATAATCGCCAGCATACTGACAATAAACACCAATGCATAGGCGGAGAAAAATCCCCAAACGGCTTCGAGGATACGTTCCGGCAGTGCGCGATTCCCCAGCTTAATGCTATAGACGGCGTTCGGATGCACCAGTCGTTTCAGCTCACGGTTCCCCTGCTTAAACAGCAGCAGGATGCGGATCACTTTCAGGCCACCGCCCGTTGACCCGGCACAACCGCCGATAAAAGCTGAACATAAAAGCAGTACCGGCAAAAAGAGCGGCCAGCGGGCAATGCTGTCAGTCGTAAACCCGGCGGTTGTCGCCATCGATACCACCTGGAAAAACGCCTGGTTAATTGTCATCAGCGCCGAACTGTAGACATTATGAAACCACAGTACGAGTGTACAAATAACCACCAGCGTAAACTGTACGCCGATAAACATGCGAAATTCCGGATCGCGCCAATAAACCTTCAGACTACGCCCACTTAACAGTGAAAAGTGCAGACCGTAGTTACAGCCGGAGATCAGCAGGAAGATAGCAATGATAGTGTTAATAGTCGGGCTGTCGAAATAACCGATACTGGCATCATGTGTCGAGAAGCCGCCAATAGCGATAGTCGCAAAGCTATGGCCGATGGCATCAAAGGCATCCATTCCGGCAAACCACAACGCCAGCGCACAGGCGACGGTCAGCAAGACATAAATCAACCACAGGGTTTTCGCCGTTTCCGCAATTCGCGGGCGCATTTTGTTATCTTTCAGCGGGCCGGGCATTTCTGCGCGATAGAGCTGCATCCCACCCACGCCGAGGATAGGCAGTATCGCAACCGCTAACACGATGATCCCCATCCCGCCAAACCATTGCAGCATCTGGCGATAAAAGAGGATGGCATGAGGGAGCGAATCCAGCCCCACCAGCGTAGTGGCCCCGGTGGTGGTCAGGCCAGAGAAAGATTCAAAAAACGCATCGGTAATCGTGAGGTTCGGGCTTTCCGAGAAGATAAAAGGGAGCGCACCGACACTACCCAGCACGGTCCAAAACAGCACCACTATCAGAAACCCCTCACGGGATTTCAGTTCGCCCTTCTCTTTGCGGTTCGGCCACCACAGCATAGAGCCAATGGCGAGGGCGACAAAAAAGGTCTGGGTAAAAGCGCGGCCCGCTCCATCCCGGTAGATGAGTGCTACCAGCCCAGGGATAATCATGGTCCCTGAAAATAAGATGACCAGTAGTCCAACGATTCGGGTAATGGCGCGAAAATGCATCTCTGCCGCTTCCTTAGTTCTGCAAAACGAAGTGGGGATTATTCTTCAATCGCTAACAATTGCAATGAACCACGGCTAAAATCCGCCAGCTTTGCGGAAAATTCAGCCACTTTCGCCGCCGGAAGCGCCACCCGCAGCAGAACGAATGCCTGATAATCACTGTTGATAATTTTGCCGTCACACTGCCCCAGCAACGCTTCAATGCCGGTTAACTGACTATATTCACATTGCAAAGTATATTCGGTTAATGGCGTCTTGCGTTGGGTCGTTAGCTGGCGCAGCGCCTGATTCACGCCGCCGCCATACGCTTTCACTAACCCACCGGTGCCAAGCAATATGCCACCGTAGTAGCGCACTACCACAGCGGTAATTTCCCCGACGCCGCTGCCCATTAGCTGGGCGAGCATCGGTTTACCTGCCGTTCCTGCCGGCTCCCCGTCGTCAGAGAAACCCAGCCGTTGAGAATCATCCGGCGCACCCGCCACCCACGCCACGCAATGGTGGCGGGCATCGGGGTGTTCTGCCCGCACCGATTCAACAAACGCTTTCGCCGCCTCAACGCCATCGGTATGCGCCAACAGTGTTATGAAGCGGCTCTTTTTGATCTCTTCAACGACCGTGACCGGTGCCGCAGGAATTAACCAGCTTTCCATCACGCCAGTTTCAGATCCCGGGTCATGTTTTCCACGTTGTTTTCGTGGATCACCACGTTGTCTTCGATACGAATGCCGCCGAACGGTTTCAGTGCTTCAATTTTCTGCCAGTTGAAGTGCTTGCTGAACTGCCCTTCACGCCACGGTGCCAGTAGCGATTCAATGAAGTAGATACCCGGTTCGATGGTTAACACCATGCCCGGCTGGAGAATACGGGTGCAGCGCAGGTACGGATATTTTGCCGGTGCCGCGAGGTGCGTACCGCTATCATCCTGCATAAAACCGGCGACGTCATGCACCTGCAGGCCCAGCGGATGGCCGATACCGTGCGGCATAAACGGTCCGGTGAGATCGTTTTCGACCATCGCTTCTTCACTCATATCGGTGATGATTTGATGTTTACGCAGCAGTTTGGCGATGCGCTGATGGAACTGGATGTGGTAATCCACATAGCTAACGCCAGCTTTCATGGTCGCGATCAGCGCCAGTTGTTCATCATTTACGTCTTTCACCAGCTGTGCGTAATCGTTGTCACTTTTTGCCGACCAGGTACGGGTCAGGTCAGCCGCATAGCCGTTATATTCGGCCCCGGCATCCAGCAGGAAGCTGCGCATCTCTTCCGGCGCCTGATGATCCAGTTTGGTGTAATGCAGCACCGCAGCGTGTTCGTTAAGCGCCACAATGTTGCTGTAAGGTACGTCGGTATCACGATGACCGGTCGCGGTCAGATAGGCAATGTTGATATCGAACTCGCTCATGCCAGAACGGAACGCTTCTTCTGCCGCACGATGACCGTTGACCGCCATTTTCTGCGCTTCACGCATACAGGCCAGTTCGTACTCGGTTTTGAAGGAGCGATAGTAATGCAGGTAGTCGATAACCCCTTTCGGGTTGATGTTGCTGGCCTCAATACCCAGTTGCAGCGCACGCTCCGGCACCGGACCGATATAACCGATATTGCCGCGCGCAGCGGGCAGCAGGCTACCAATGCCATCGGCTTTCGGCAGTGCGATCACTTCCACATCTTCAGTCCAGAAGGAGGTCGGCAGCGGTTCGACGTTGTGCCAGTAATCAACCGGCAGATAGAACCACAGTTTCGGCTTGTTCACGCCATCCACCAGCAACCAGCAGTTTGGCACCTGAGTTACCGGCACCCACGCTTTGAATTGCGGGTTCACTTTAAACGGATAGGGATGATCGTCGAGAAAAACATTGAACAGCTCGCCGGAGTGAATAAGTAACGCATCCAGCTTGAAGCGCGCCAGCGCATCGCGAGTCCGTTCCTGTAAGGTAGCTATATGATTTTTATAGAGCGAGGCCAGTGATTCCATTTTTTACCCTTCTGTTTTTTTGACCTTAAGTCTCCGCATCTTAGCACATCGTTCATCCAGAGCGTGATTTCTGCCGAGCGTGATCAGATCGGCATTTCTTTAATCTTTTGTTTGCATATTTTTAACACAAAATACACACTTCGACTCATCTGGTACGACCAGATCACCTTGCGGATTCAGGAGACTGACATGCTTTACAAAGGCGACACCCTGTACCTTGACTGGCTGGAAGATGGCATTGCCGAACTGGTATTTGATGCCCCAGGTTCAGTTAATAAACTCGACACTGCGACCGTCGCCAGCCTCGGCGAGGCCATCGGCGTGCTGGAACAGCAATCAGATCTAAAAGGGCTGCTGCTACGTTCGAACAAAGCAGCCTTTATCGTCGGTGCTGATATCACCGAATTTTTGTCCCTGTTCCTCGTTCCTGAAGAACAGTTAAGTCAGTGGCTGCACTTTGCCAATAGCGTGTTTAATCGCCTGGAAGATCTGCCGGTGCCGACCATTGCTGCCGTCAATGGCTATGCGCTGGGCGGTGGCTGCGAATGCGTGCTGGCGACCGATTATCGTCTGGCGACGCCGGATCTGCGCATCGGTCTGCCGGAAACCAAACTGGGCATCATGCCGGGCTTTGGCGGTTCTGTACGTATGCCACGTATGCTGGGCGCTGACAGTGCGCTGGAAATCATTGCCGCCGGTAAAGATGTCGGCGCGGATCAGGCGCTGAAAATCGGTCTGGTGGATGGCGTAGTCAAAGCAGAAAAACTGATTGAAGGGGCGATGGCGATTTTACGCCAGGCCATTAACGGCGACCTCGACTGGAAAGCGAAACGTCAGCCGAAGCTGGAACCGCTAAAACTGAGCAAGATTGAAGCCACCATGAGCTTCACCATCGCTAAAGGGATGGTCGCACAAACGGCGGGGAAACATTATCCGGCCCCCATCACCGCAGTAAAAACCATTGAAGCTGCGGCCCGTTTTGGTCGTGAAGAAGCCCTAAACCTGGAAAACAAAAGTTTTGTCCCGCTGGCGCATACCAACGAAGCTCGCGCACTGGTCGGCATATTCCTTAACGATCAATATGTAAAAGGCAAAGCGAAGAAACTCACCAAAGACGTTGAAACCCCGAAACAGGCCGCTGTGCTGGGCGCAGGCATTATGGGCGGCGGCATCGCTTACCAGTCTGCGTGGAAAGGCGTGCCGGTTGTCATGAAAGATATCAACGACAAGTCGTTAACCCTCGGCATGACCGAAGCCGCGAAACTGCTGAACAAGCAGCTTGAGCGCGGCAAGATCGATGGTCTGAAACTGGCTGGCGTGATCTCCACAATCCACCCAACGCTCGACTACGCCGGGTTTGACCGCGTGGATGTTGTGGTAGAAGCGGTTGTTGAAAACCCGAAAGTGAAAAAAGCCGTACTGGCAGAAACCGAACAAAAAGTACGCCAGGATACCGTGCTGGCGTCTAACACTTCAACCATTCCTATCAGCGAACTGGCCAACGCGCTGGAACGTCCGGAAAACTTCTGCGGGATGCACTTCTTTAACCCGGTGCACCGGATGCCGTTGGTAGAAATTATTCGCGGCGAGAAAAGCTCCGACGAAACCATCGCGAAAGTCGTCGCATGGGCGAGCAAGATGGGCAAGACGCCGATTGTGGTCAACGACTGCCCCGGCTTCTTCGTTAACCGTGTACTGTTCCCCTACTTCGCCGGATTCAGCCAGTTGCTGCGCGACGGCGCAGACTTCCGCAAGATCGACAAAGTGATGGAAAAACAGTTTGGCTGGCCGATGGGTCCGGCATACCTGCTGGACGTTGTGGGGATTGATACCGCGCATCACGCTCAGGCTGTCATGGCAGCAGGCTTCCCGCAGCGGATGCAGAAAGATTACCGCGATGCCATCGACGCGCTGTTTGATGCCAACCGCTTTGGTCAGAAGAACGGCCTCGGTTTCTGGCGTTATAAAGAAGACAGCAAAGGTAAGCCGAAGAAAGAAGAAGACGCCGCCGTTGAAGACCTGCTGGCAGAAGTGAGCCAGCCGAAGCGCGATTTCAGCGAAGAGGAGATTATCGCCCGCATGATGATCCCGATGGTCAACGAAGTGGTGCGCTGTCTGGAGGAAGGCATTATCACCACTCCGGCGGAAGCGGATATGGCGCTGGTCTACGGCCTGGGCTTCCCTCCGTTCCACGGCGGCGCGTTCCGCTGGCTGGACACCCTCGGTAGCGCAAAATACCTCGATATGGCACAGCAATATCAGCACCTCGGCCCGCTGTATGAAGTGCCGGAAGGTCTGCGTAATAAAGCGCGTCATAACGAACCGTACTATCCTCCGGTTGAGCCAGCCCGTCCGGTTGGCGACCTGAAAACGGCTTAAGGAGTCACAATGGAACAGGTTGTCATTGTCGATGCAATTCGCACCCCGATGGGCCGTTCGAAGGGCGGTGCTTTTCGTAACGTGCGTGCAGAAGATCTCTCCGCTCATTTAATGCGTAGCCTGCTGGCGCGTAACCCGGCGCTGGAAGCGGCGGCCCTCGACGATATTTACTGGGGTTGTGTGCAGCAGACGCTGGAGCAGGGTTTTAACATCGCCCGTAACGCGGCGCTGCTGGCAGAAGTACCACACTCTGTCCCGGCGGTTACCGTCAATCGCTTGTGTGGTTCATCCATGCAGGCACTGCATGACGCAGCACGGATGATTATGACCGGCGATGCGCAGGCATGTCTGGTTGGCGGCGTGGAGCATATGGGCCATGTGCCGATGAGTCACGGCGTCGATTTTCACCCCGGCCTGAGCCGCAATGTCGCCAAAGCGGCGGGCATGATGGGCTTAACAGCAGAAATGCTGGCGCGTATGCACGGTATCAGCCGTGAAATGCAGGATGCCTTTGCCGCGCGATCGCACGCTCGTGCCTGGGCCGCCACGCAGTCGGCCGCATTTAAAAATGAAATCATCCCGACCGGTGGTCACGATGCCGACGGCGTCCTGAAGCAGTTTAATTACGACGAAGTGATTCGCCCGGAAACCACCGTGGAAGCCCTCGCCACGCTGCGTCCGGCGTTTGATCCAGTAAACGGTACGGTAACGGCGGGCACATCTTCTGCACTTTCCGATGGCGCAGCTGCCATGCTGGTGATGAGTGAAAGCCGCGCCCATGAATTAGGTCTTAAGCCGCGCGCTCGTGTGCGTTCGATGGCGGTCGTTGGTTGTGACCCATCGATTATGGGTTACGGCCCGGTTCCGGCCTCAAAGCTGGCGCTGAAAAAAGCGGGGCTTTCTGCCAGCGATATCGGCGTGTTTGAGATGAACGAAGCCTTTGCCGCGCAGATCCTGCCGTGCATTAAAGATCTCGGGCTAATGGAGCAGATTGACGAGAAGATCAACCTCAATGGTGGCGCGATCGCGCTGGGTCATCCGCTGGGTTGTTCCGGTGCGCGTATCAGCACCACGCTGCTGAATCTGATGGAGCGCAAAGACGTTCAGTTTGGTCTGGCGACGATGTGTATCGGTCTGGGTCAGGGTATTGCGACGGTGTTTGAGCGGGTTTAACCACTTGCCGGATGCGGCGTGAACGCCTTATCCGGTCTACAGATCCGGCACCAATGTAGGCCTGATAAGACGCGCCAGCGTCGCATCAGGCATCGTGCACCAATTGCCGGATGCGGCGTAAACGCCTTATCCGGCCTACGGTTCGGACTATTTGTAGGCACGATAAGACGCGACAGCGTCGCATCGGGCATGGTTTGCCAGATACGTCATAGATCTAAATGCCACTGAATAAAGTTTTAGTTGCCGTTCTTCCCGCCTGTCAGGGGCGGGTTTTTTTATATCTCAGATAAATGCAAACGCATCGCCAAACAGGCGATCTTCCCGCGCATTACGCTCACTGCAAAACAGGTCACGGGCAATTTTCGCCATCTCAAAACGTCCGGCAATATAGATATCATGCTCTGCCAGCGTACCATGATCCTGCAATACCGCCGTTAACACGGTACCAGTACGCCCACGCCAGCCTGCTTCCGGTTGTTCAACCACCGGCACCACTTGCAGACCAGGGTGCTTTAACGAAAGCGCCTCAAGCTCGCAGAGATCATACAGATGCTGCTCTTCACGCCCGCCCCAGTAAATGGTGATATCACGGTTTGGGTTACGCGCCAACGCTGTCAGCAAAATCGAGCGGGCATAAGAGAACCCGGTGCCGCCCGCAATCAAAATCATCGGACGCTCTTCATCATCGCGCAGCCACGCTTCTCCGTGGGGAATATCGACCACGATTTGATGATCTTTGAGGATGCGGTCCATGACTGCTTTCGCGTAAAGGTTGATTTCAGAAGCGCCAATATGCAGCTCGATAAACCCTTTTTCATCCGGCGTCGAGGCCATTGAGAACGGACGTTTGTCGCGCTCATCCATCACTACCATCAAATACTGACCAGCACGAAAAGAAAAGGCCGCGTCTGGCACGATGCGGACACGATATACGGTATCCGTGATAGCTTCTACCGAGGTCACTTTACAGCTTAAGGTTGTCATGCGCTTTCTCTGTCGGATCGATAAATAGGGCAAAACAAACGCGCATCAGGCGCTTTTACCGTTGTTAAAAATAGCCAGTTCATCCCAGATGGCGTCAATATGCGCGACAACATCTGGATCTTTTTTGATGGGACGTCCCCATTCACGCTGGGTTTCCCCCGGCCATTTATTCGTGGCATCCAGCCCCATTTTTGAACCCAGCCCGGAGACAGGCGAGGCAAAATCCAGATAATCAATAGGCGTATTTTCTACCAGAACAGTATCCCGCGCCGGGTCCATACGGGTGGTAATCGCCCAAATCACATCGTTCCAGTCGCGTGCGTTGACGTCATCATCGCAAACGATCACAAATTTAGTGTACATAAACTGGCGTAAGAACGACCAGACGCCCATCATGACGCGCTTCGCGTGTCCGGCGTACTGTTTTTTGATCGTCACTACCGCCAGACGATAAGAACAGCCTTCCGGCGGCAGGTAAAAATCGACAATTTCCGGGAACTGTTTTTGCAGAATCGGTACAAACACTTCGTTCAACGCCACGCCCAGTACCGCGGGCTCATCTGGCGGACGCCCGGTATAGGTGGAATGGTAAATCGCATCTTCACGCTGGGTAATATGCGTCACGGTAAACACCGGGAAACTATCGACTTCATTATAGTAACCTGTGTGGTCACCATACGGCCCTTCCGGCGCCATCTCACCAGGATCGATATACCCTTCCAGGACGATTTCGGCACTGGCTGGCACTTCGAGGTCATTGGAAATACACTTTACTACTTCGGTTTTGGTGCCGCGTAGCAATCCGGCAAACGCATACTCTGAAAGCGTATCCGGAACGGGGGTGACTGCACCGAGAATCGTGGCAGGATCGGCACCCAGCGCCACAGAAACCGGGAAACGTTCGCCCGGATGCGCCGCACACCACTCCTGATAATCCAGCGCGCCGCCGCGATGCGACAGCCAGCGCATAATCAGTTTGTTTTTACCAATCAGCTGCTGGCGATAAATGCCCAGATTCTGCCGCTCTTTATGCGGGCCGCGCGTCACTGTCAGCCCCCAGGTAATCAGCGGTGCGGCATCTTCCGGCCAGCAGGTCATAATGGGAATGCGATTGAGATCGACGTCATCGCCAGAGACGATTTTTTGTTGGCAGGGCGCACCACGCAGCCGCTTTGTCGGCATGTTCAATACTTGCTTAAACTGCGGCAGTTTATCAAACAGGTCGCGGAAACCTTTTGGCGGCTCCGGCTCTTTCAGAAACGCCAATAATTTACCAACTTCACGCAGCGCCGAAACATCTTCCTGCCCCATGCCCATCGCCACGCGCTTTGGCGTACCGAACAGGTTGCACAGCACCGGCATTGAGTAGCCTTTAGGGTTTTCGAACAACAGCGCAGGCCCACCGGCACGCAAAGTGCGGTCAGCAATTTCAGTGATTTCCAGATGCGGATCCACCGGGAGCGTGATACGTTTTAGCTCACCCTGCTGTTCAAGCAGCGTCAGGAAGTCGCGTAAATCGTTATATTTCATGGCGTCCATTGTAGCCTCTTAATCTACGCCCATTATACGGCGTTCATCTTTGCGATGCTGTAAATTTGTTAAATTAGCGTGAACTCTGACGGTATAACGCAAACCGGGGAATATAATTAACTTAGCGTAAAGCTTTTGCTATCCTTGCGCCCCGATTAAACGGATAAGAGTCATTATGCAATCCTGGTATTTACTGTACTGCAAGCGCGGGCAACTTCAACGTGCCCAGGAACACCTCGAAAGACAGGCTGTGAATTGCCTGGCACCGATGATCACCCTGGAAAAAATCGTGCGTGGAAAACGTACTGCAGTCAGTGAGCCATTGTTCCCCAACTACCTGTTTGTGGAATTTGACCCAGAAGTGATTCATACCACGACTATCAACGCGACCCGCGGTGTCAGCCACTTCGTGCGCTTTGGCGCGTCGCCAGCGATAGTCCCATCGGCGGTTATTCATCAGCTATCGGTATATAAACCGAAAGACATTGTCGATCCGGCAACCCCTTATCCGGGTGATAAGGTGATTATTACCGAAGGCGCGTTCGAAGGCTTTCAGGCCATTTTCACCGAACCCGATGGTGAGGCTCGCTCCATGCTATTGCTTAATCTTATTAATAAAGAGATTAAGCACAGTGTGAAGAATACCGAGTTCCGCAAACTCTAAAACGCAATCCCAAACAGTGTTTTGACATTAGCATCCGTGGTGGCAGCCAGCCATGCGGCATCTTCTCCACGCCAGTGCGCAATACGTTGCAAAATATGGGGCAGATGGGCTGGCTCGTTGCGCCGGGATGATGGCTTTGGCGTGAGATCGCGAGGGAGCAGATACGGCGCATCAGTTTCGATCAGTAATTTTTCCGCCGGAATCAACGGCAAAAGTTCCCGCAGCTCCAGTCCGCGTCGTTCATCGCAAACCCAACCGGTAATGCCGATATAAATTCCATGCGCCACGCACGCCTGCATCTCTTCGCGTGTGCCGGTAAAGCAATGAAGAACCGCACCAGGCAGTTTATCCAGCCACGGCTCCAGCAATGTCATAAACCGCTCGTGGGCATCGCGACAGTGCATAAATACCGGCATGTTTAAATCTGCGGCAATGCGTAGCTGGGCAACAAAAGCGCGTTCCTGCTCTTCCGGCGTCGAAAAGTTGCGGTTAAAGTCGAGACCACATTCACCAATCGCCACCACTTCTGGCTGCGCGGCCAGCTCAATAATCGCTTCTTCAGTCGCAGCTTGCCACTGGCTGCTGTCGTGAGGATGTACGCCCGCCGTTGACCAACAGGACGAATACTGACGCGCCAGCTTTTGCGCCTGCTGGCTTTCACGCAGGTTAGTGCCGGTGATGAGTAGCCCATTAACTCCCGCGTCAAAAGCGCACGCTACAACATCATCACGGTCTTTCGCAAATTGCGAACTGGTCAAATTAACGCCGATATCAAACATCCTGTACTCCATATGACAACCGCCCTGACGGGCGGTTGAATTTATTCTTCAGTTTTTTCGCTTTCTGCTTCAGCGTCGTTTTCCTCTTCCCGATTTCGCCCTTTACCAACGTAAAAGCGTGAGAAGAAGACACCGATTTCAAACAGACAGTACATCGGGATCGCCAACAGCGTTTGCGAGAAGACATCCGGCGGCGTCAGCAACATCCCGACAACGAATGCACCAACCAGCACATACGGGCGTTTTTTGCGTAAGTCTTCTGGCGAGGTAATCCCCATCCAGCACAGCAGCACAATTGCTACCGGCACTTCAAAGGAGACACCAAACGCCATAAACAGCGCCATAACGAAGCTTAAATAGCTGGCGATGTCGGTGGATACCTGCACCCCTTCCGGCGCGGTATTGGCAAGGAAGCCAAATGCCAGCGGAAAGACCACAAAGTAGGCGAATGCCATGCCGATATAAAACAGCAGAGAGCTGGAAACCAGCAGCGGCACCACCAGGCGACGTTCATGCTTATACAGCGCTGGGGCGATAAATGCCCACACCTGATAGAGAATCACCGGCGCTGACAGAATCAGCGACACCATAAAGGTCAGCTTGATCGGCGTAAAGAACGGCGAGGCCACGTCGGTGGCGATCATCGTTGAACCTTGCGGCAACTGCTTGATCAATGGCGCGGATACCAGGTGATAGATGTCATTGGCGAAATAGACCAGACACAGGAATATCACGATCACCGCGATAATGCAGTTCAGCAGACGCTTACGCAGCTCAATCAGATGCGTGATAAGCGGTTGAGTATCTTCTACAGACATGTTTACGGTTTATCACTCGACGAAGGGGAAGGTGCAGCGGTTTTCGGTTCAGCGTCCGCAGCAGGTTTTACCACCGGCTCTGGCGTGGTTTCTGGCTTCTGTTCCGGCGAACTGGCCTGCGTTTGTGCAGCGGCAGGCGTTACGCCCTCATGCGCAGCTTCATTATCTTTCACCACCGGGTTATGGATGGTGTGCGCTTCATCGCTCGCCTTTTCAGGATCGTTTGCAACGTAGGAACGCTTCATCGACTCCGCGGCCTGGCGTAGTTCATCCATCGACGCTTTCAGTTCGGGCGTCAGGTTAGTGAGGCTCGCCTTTTCAACCTTTTTCAGACTGTCCTGAAACTCCTGGAGTTTTAACTCCTGGGTCAGTTCGTTCTGCACCGTTGTCGCCAGTGAACGCAACGCGCGAATCCAGCCCGCTACCGTTTTTACCGCCACAGGCAGTCGTTGCGGCCCCAGAACGACGAGGCCGATGATGAACACCAATAGCAGTTCGCTAAAACCGATATCAAACACGGATTACACCTGCTCTTTATCGTGGCGCTTCGCGTCTTCTGTTTTAGCCTGTTCCTGATTCGTATCCGCCTGCTTATCGGCGATAGTTTTCGCAGTAAAATCAGCATCCTGACTGGTTTTATCCTGCTTTGGTTCATCATCGCTCATTGCTTTTTTAAAGCCTTTGATCGACGCACCAAGATCGGAACCGATGGAGCCGAGCTTTTTGGTGCCAAAAAGCAGTACAACGATGACGGCAATAATCAATAACTGCCAAATACTGATACCACCCATACATGTTCCTCTGTGGTAGATGATGATTAAACAAAGCCGCATTATACGTTACACGGCCCGCCTTGAGCGATGAAAAAATCAGCGTGTTTTGCGCCAACCGACAAACCAGGCGATCAGACCACCTGCCATTAACCAGCCGGGCATCAGCCCCCATTCAGGTCGGCTGACCAACAAGAATGTGCCACTTAATACTAACGTAGCGCCAATTCCGAGAAAATAACGCGATTGTCCCTGACGTACATGATTTGACTGAAGCTCGCGGGCAATCTTATCAACACTGTGCTGTAAATACTTGCCCTGGCGCAAACTGTCGTAAACCAATTCAGGCAGTTCTGGCATTTTTTCGACCCAGAACGGCGCTTTTTCTTTAAATGCTCTCACCAGCGCAGGAATACCGACCTGATCTTTAATCCACGACTCCAGGAAAGGCTTCGCCGTTTTCCATAAATCGAGTTGCGGATAAAGCTGGCGTCCTACCCCTTCGACGTAGAGCAGGGTTTTCTGGAGTAACACCAGTTGCGGCTGCACTTCCATATTGAAGCGACGCGCCGTATTAAACAGATTTAACAGTACATGTCCAAACGAAATTTCGGCCAGCGGTTTCTCAAAGATAGGTTCACAGACCGTACGAATGGCAAATTCGAACTCTTCAACGTTGGTATCTGGTGGCACCCAGCCAGAATCGACGTGTAGCTCTGCCACTTTGCGATAGTCGCGATTAAAGAAGGCGATAAAGTTTTCTGCCAGATAGCGTTTATCTTCTTTGTTTAGCGAGCCAACAATCCCGCAATCAATGCCGATATATTTCGGGTTTTCCGGGTGTTCATAGCTTACGAAGATGTTGCCAGGGTGCATATCGGCATGGAAAAAGCTGTCGCGAAAGACCTGAGTGAAGAACACCTGCACGCCGCGTTCCGCCAGCAATTTCATGTTAGTGCCGTTTTTCTCCAGCGCCGCAACATCAGACACCGGAATGCCGTAAATGCGCTCCATCACCATCATCCCTTCACTACAATAGTCAGGGTAAACTTCCGGGATGTAGAGCATCGGGCTGTCTTCAAAATTGCGCCGAAGCTGAATGGCGTTGGCAGATTCCCGCAGCAAATTCAGTTCATCAATCAATGTCTTTTCGTACTCGCGCACCACTTCGGTTGGGCGCAGACGGCGACCATCCGGCAGCAAACGCGGCACCCAGCGAGCCAGACGGTAGATAAGTTTCAGATCCGCTTTAATAACCGGCAAAATATCCGGGCGGATGACTTTAATCACCACCTCTTTACCATTCGATTTCAATCGCGCGGTATGAACCTGGGCGATAGAAGCAGAAGCCAGCGGCTTGATTTCAAAATCGTCAAACCACGCTTCTACCGGCAAGCCGCCCATTGCAGCTTCAATCTGCTGCTTCGCCAGCTTGCCATCAAACGGAGCAACTTTGTCCTGCAATAACGCCAGCTGATCGGCAATATGCGGTGGAAAAAGATCGCGGCGGGTTGATAACATTTGCCCGAACTTGATCCAAACCGGCCCCAGTTCTTGCAGGGCCAGTCGTAGTCGCTCACCTAAAAGTTTGTCTTTATGCCGATTTGGCATCCAGAATAATGAGTATCGCCATAGCCGTAGCGGCAGGGTGATACGCATTTTGGGGATCAGTTCATCAAGTCCGTAGCTTAAAAAAGTGCGAATGATGAAATATAGGCGCCGTACTTCACCTGGCGTCATTTAGCCTCCAGTTTTTCCAGCCGTTTGGTCAGGGCATCAACAGCACGCTCGACGGCAGCCGTCTCTTCCGCAAACCAGGCCACTTCAAGCGGACCGGGTGCCATACGCCACTCTTCAGTAATGGCTTCCGCCACATAACGTTGCTGGCGCTTAATGCCGTGATGCAGGAACTTTGCGCCTCCGCGCATGGCTTTGCTGATTCCTTCAGCGGCGATATCACCGGTATAAGGGGCCAGCAGTTCCGCAGGGTCGAACTCTGCCAGATCTGCCAGCGCAACGAAGTTTTGCACCACCTGAATATCGCCCTGCACTTCCAGCTCACCACTGCGAATCAGTGCGGTAAGCTGCTGGCGATCGCGAAGTTTCGGCAACACACTGGCGTAGGCGATAACGGTGCAGTCAGCATCGCCTGCCCATTCGCCCAGTACATCAACCTGGCGTTCGCTGAACACCAGAATCAATGACGTCGAAAAGCCTTTTACCTCCACGCGCAATACTTTACCCAGCAGACGCGAGCGGGCCGTTTTCAGCGCGGGTGAGCGATACAGGAAGGTGTTGAGCAGACTTTCAATTCCTGCCGTCACTAAAGGTTTAAAAGGCATTTCCGGTCTCCTGTCAGAACTTATAACCACGATGCAGCGCCACAACCCCTGCCGTCAGATTGTAGTAGTCGACACTTTCGAATCCGGCATCCTGCATCATGGCTTTCAGGGTATCCTGATCGGGATGCATACGGATGGATTCTGCCAGATAACGGTAGCTGTCGGCGTCGTTCGCGACCAGTGAGCCAATACGCGGCAGCACATGGAAGGAGTATGCATCATAGGCTTTGCTCAGCGGCTCGATAATTGGCTTCGAGAACTCAAGCACCAGCAGGCGGCCGCCGGGTTTCAGCACGCGATACATTGAACGCAGTGCTTTATCTTTGTCGGTGACGTTACGCAGACCAAACGAAATGGTGATGCAATCAAAGGTGTTATCCGGGAACGGCAGCGCCTCAGCGTTCGCCTGAACATACTCAACGTTGCCAATCACACCGATATTACGCAGCTTCTCGCGGCCCATTTTGAGCATGGATTCATTGATATCAGCAAGGACCACTTTGCCAGTTTCTCCGACCAGGCGGGAGAATTTCGCTGTCAGGTCGCCGGTGCCACCAGCCAGATCCAGCACGGTCTGCCCACGGCGTACGCCGCTGCAATCAATCGTGAATCGCTTCCACAAACGATGAATACCAAATGACATCAAATCATTCATGACATCGTATTTTGATGCCACGGAATGGAAAACGTGGGCGACCATATCCGCTTTTTGTTCCTTCGCGACGGTCTGAAAACCAAAGTGCGTCGTTTCTTGTGACTTATCCACCATCTCAATGCCTGCTCATCAAAAAATTGTTCCAGAAGTGTAACAGATTGGGCGTCGATGCCCTAGATTTCTACCCGGCTTAACTACTCCCAATGGGCTAGCGCGACTGCTGATTATATTCATCATCGCGTTGATAAGCTTCATCATTCGGCTGCTCCGGAACCGACCGAAGTCGATACTCTTCATCCTGGCTCACCGCCTGTTCAGCCAAATCCGGATTAATCTCGCGTTTAATTTCTACTCCTAAACCGCGAAACGCTTCTGCCTGCGCCAGCACATTTCCGCGCCCTGAAGAGAGTTTTTTCATTGCCTGGCGATAGTTATCCTGCGCTTTGTCGAGACTTTGACCAATCGCTGACATGTCATCGACGAACAAACGCATCTTGTCGTACAGCTTGCTGGCACGATCGGCGATTTGCTGGGCGTTGCGGCTTTGATGCTCATAACGCCACAGGTTGGCGATAGTGCGCAGCGCCACCAGCAGCGTAGTCGGGCTAACCAGCATGATATTGTTTTTCAACGCTTCGGTGATCAGCTCCGGCTGGCGGTCAAGCGCCAGTAAAAAAGCGGGTTCAACGGGAATAAACATCAGCACGTAATCCAGGGTTCGCAGCCCCGGCAGCTGTTGATAATCTTTGCGTCCCAGCAAACGGATATGGTTACGCACCGACGCGATATGTTCCTGTAGCGCGCTTTCGCGGGTGTAGTCGTCTTCGGCGTTAAAATAGCGTTCATAGGCGACCAGCGTCATTTTGGCGTCGATCACCACATCTTTTCCCTGCGGCAGGCGCACGATGACATCCGGCTGCATCCGCGAGCGGGCGTCATTTTCGATGCTGACCTGGGTTTCATATTCATACCCTTCACGCAGACCGGAAGCCTCCAGCACCCGCGTCAATACTACCTCGCCCCAGTTGCCCTGGGTTTTATTGTCGCCTTTCAGCGCGCGCGTCAGGTTGATCGCTTCCTGGGCCATTTGCGCGTTGAGTTGCTGGAGATTGCGAATTTCGTGGGTCAGGGTATGGCGTTCTTGTGCTTCTTTACCGAAGCTGTCCTGAACCTGACGGCGGAAACCGTCCAGTTGTTCACGTAGCGGCGACAACAGGCTGTTCAGACTCTGACGGTTTTGCTCATCAACCCGGCGATTGCTGTGCTCAAAAATACGGTTGGCGAGGTTTTCAAACTGCTCACTGAGGCGCTGCTCGCTGTTAATCATCTGGCGAATTTTATCGTCAGCATGTTGCTGTGCGGCTTCCATCCGCGTGGTTACTTCACGCAGATCGGCCTCCAGAGAGGTGTTAATACTTTGCAGGCTGCGCACTTCGTTATTGAGTAACTCGCACTCTGCACGCCAGTGCTCGCTTTGGGTAATTTGTTGTTTTGCCGCGCTTAACTCCGCGACCATCTCTTCACGTTCAGCTAATTGCTCGGCTTTTTGCTGCGCATGTTGATAACTGGCAAACAGCCAGCCAATTGCCACACCCACCAACGCAATAACTGCGTAAACCATGATTGAGAAATCCACAACGCCTCCTGACGCAACAACTTACCCGCACAAAATAGAATTGTGCTGTACAAACGTCCAGTTGGAAAGGCATTTCCTGCGAGGCGCTACGCAAAAATACAAAAGGCCGAACGCGTCGGCCTTCAGACAGGAGAAGAGAATTACAGCAGACGACGCGCCGCTTCCACCACGATTTTCACCGCTTGGCTTTCAGTTTGTTTCATCGTCTCAGCATTCGGGATCTCTTGCTGGGTGCGGTTAACGATAACACCCGCTACCATACCGGCACGCAGGCCCTGACTTGCACACATGGTCAGCAGGGTTGCAGATTCCATTTCATAGTTCATTACGCCCATCGCCTGCCACTCTTCCATAGAACCTTTAAAGTGACGAACTACGCGACCAGAGTAAGTATCGTAACGTTCCTGACCTGGGTAGAAGGTATCAGAAGAAGCTGTCACGCCAACGTGAGTTGTCGCGCCAATGGATTTCGCAGCTTCAACCAGCGCAGTCGTACATTCGAAATCAGCGACAGCCGGGAATTCCAGCGGTGCGAAGTGCAGGCTCGCGCCATCCAGACGGACAGACGCCGTGGTAACCAGGACATCACCCACATTAATATGCGGCTGAATAGCGCCCGTTGTACCGATACGCAGGAAGGTGCGAATGCCCAGCTGTGCCAGCTCTTCAACAGCAATAGAGGTAGACGGGCCGCCGATACCGGTAGAGCAGACGATAACAGGTTTACCATCCAGCTCTGCACGCCAGGTGGTGAATTCGCGGTGAGATGCCAGCTTAACCGGCTTATCCATCAGCGCGGCGATCTTTTCCACACGATCCGGGTCGCCAGGGACGATGGCAAGCGTAGCCCCTTGTAAATCGTTTTTAGTGAGGCCGAGATGAAAAACATCAGACTTGGACATATACAACTCCTCTGTGAATCGGTTTAGTCAGAAGAAGCAAAAAGACACTTTACCGAAGGGTTTAACATTTTTTCGTGATACTCATCACCATGACGCAAATGCGTTGCATAAATTTACCCACCAAAAGTGATTCAAATCACATAAATCACTCTTCATTCTGCAGGACTGCATAAAAGATGAGCCGATTCAGGCAATGTGATTTGTTGCATGCTGACTATAGTTAACATTGCGCAACATTTTTATAAGGGTACGGAGAATACCATGGCAACAACACAACAATCTGGATTTGCACCTGCTGCATCGCCTCTCGCTTCGACCATCGTTCAGACCCCGGACGACGCGATTGTGGCGGGCTTCACCTCTATCCCTTCACAAGGGGATAACATGCCTGCTTACCATGCCAGACCAAAGCAAAGCGATGGCCCACTGCCAGTGGTCATTGTAGTGCAGGAAATTTTTGGCGTGCATGAACATATCCGCGACATTTGTCGCCGTCTGGCGCTGGAGGGGTATCTGGCTATCGCACCTGAACTTTACTTCCGCGAAGGCGATCCGAATGATTTTGCCGATATCCCCACGTTGCTTAGCGGTCTGGTAGCAAAAGTGCCTGACTCGCAGGTGCTGGCCGATCTCGATCATGTCGCCAGTTGGGCTTCCCGCAACGGCGGCGATGTTCATCGTTTAATGATCACCGGATTCTGCTGGGGTGGACGTATCACCTGGCTGTATGCCGCGCATAATCCACAGCTAAAAGCCGCAGTGGCGTGGTACGGCAAACTGACGGGCGACAAGTCGCTGAATTCACCGAAACAACCTGTTGATATCGCAACCGATCTTAACGCGCCGGTTCTCGGCTTATATGGCGGTCTGGATAACAGTATTCCGCAGGAGAGCGTTGAAACCATGCGCCAGGCGCTGCGGGCTGCTAATGCGAAAGCAGAGATTATCGTGTACCCGGATGCCGGGCATGCATTCAATGCTGATTATCGCCCGAGCTATCATGCCGAATCTGCGAAAGATGGCTGGCAGCGTATGCTGGAATGGTTTAAGCAGTATGGTGGGAAGAAGTCGCTGTAATGAGAAAAGACCGGGTGGTATTACCACCCGGTTTGGATTTTACCCCCGACGCAAATTCTGCGCCGCCTGCACCATGTTCGCCAGTGCCGCGCGGGTTTCTGGCCAGCCGCGCGTTTTCAGGCCACAGTCCGGGTTAACCCACAGGCGCTCTGCCGGAATGCGTTTTGCCGCTTTCTTCAGCAAGGCTTCAATCCATTCCACGCTCGGTACGTTTGGCGAGTGAATGTCATAGACGCCTGGACCGATTTCATTCGGATAATCAAACTCTTCGAACGACTCCAGCAACTCCATGTCAGAACGCGAGGTTTCGATGGTGATGACGTCTGCGTCCAGTGCCGCAATCGAATCCATGATGTCGTTGAACTCGCAATAACACATGTGAGTGTGGATTTGTGTGTCATCTTTCGCCACGGCGGCGTTGATACGGAAGGCCTCCACGCCCCACTGGAGATATGCATCCCAGTCGCTACGACGCAGCGGTAAACCTTCGCGCAGCGCCGGTTCGTCAATCTGGATGATGCCAATTCCAGCGGCTTCCAGATCGGCCACTTCATCACGCAGCGCCAGCGCAATCTGTTTGGCGATGGTTTCACGGCTGACATCTTCACGCGGGAACGACCAGCAGAGAATGGTCACCGGGCCAGTCAGCATCCCTTTTACCGGTTTATCAGTCAGCGATTGCGCATACTTCGCCCACTCCACGGTGATCGGTGCCGGGCGGCTAACGTCACCAATAACAATCGGTGGCTTCACGCAGCGTGAACCGTAGCTCTGTACCCAACCGTTTTGCGTAAAGACAAACCCGTCGAGGTGCTCGCCAAAGTATTCCACCATGTCATTACGCTCAGCCTCGCCATGTACCAGCACATCCAGTCCCAAACGTTCCTGCTCAACAATGGCCTGCCTGATATGTTCCGCAATGCCCGTGCGGTAGTTATTGGCGTCGAGATTACCCTTTTTGAAATCCAGACGCAGGGTACGAATTTCCGTGGTTTGCGGGAAAGAACCAATCGTGGTGGTCGGCCACGCTGGCAGTTTAAAACGCGCACGCTGGGCTTCGGCACGCACTTCATAGACATTCGCACGCTGGCTGTCCTGGGCGGTGATCGCCGCCAGACGCTTTTCTACCGCCGGATTATGTACACGAGTAGAGTTACGACGCGCCTGAATTGGGGCGCTCCACTCTGCCAGAGCTGCCGTGTCACCACTGTTCAGCGCATCGCGCAGCAGTGCCAGTTCATGGCATTTTTGTAGGGCGAAGGCAAACCAGCTTTTCACTTCTGCATCAAGACGCGTTTCCACGCTCAGGTCGATGGGGCTGTGCAGCAACGAGCAGGAAGATGCCACCCACAAATCACGTTTGCCGACAATGTCCTTAATTTGCGCATATTTCTCAGTAAGATCGGCGCGCCAGACGTTACGACCATTGATCAGACCCGCAGACAGCAGCCAGTCAGAAGGCAGGCGCTTGTGCAGTTCAACAACGTCATCTTTACCATGTACAAGGTCCACATGCAGCCCCTGAACAGGCAGCGCAGTAATCGTGTCGAGATTTGGCGTTACGCCTTCAAAATAGGTGGTCAGCAGCAGTTTCACCTGTCCCTGGAGCGCGTCGTAAGCGGGTTTGTATGCGTCCAGCCACGCCTGTGGTAGTTCCAGTACCAGCGCGGGTTCATCAATCTGTACCCACTCGATGCCGCGTTTCGCCAGTTCTGCCAGCACTTGCTGATAAACCGGCAGAATGTCGTTCAGCAGGCTAAGGCGGTCAAACTGTTCACCTTTCACTTTCCCCAGCCACAGGTAAGTAACCGGCCCCAGCAGCACAGGCTTAACGTTGTGGCCCAGCGCCAGCGCCTCGTCCACTTCCTCCAGCAGCTGCGTCCAGGTCAGTTTGAACTGTTGGCCTTTAACGAACTCCGGCACCATGTAGTGATAGTTGGTGTTAAACCATTTGGTCATTTCCGCTGCCGCCGCAGGTTCGCCAGTCGGCGCACGTCCACGACCAATACGGAACAGGGTGTCGATATCTACCGAACCGTCTTTGTTCTGATGACGTGGCGGAACATTACCCAGCAGCAAACTGGTGGTCAGTACATGATCGTACCAGGCAAAATCGCCCACCGGCAGCAGGTCGATACCCGCTTGCTTTTGTTGATCCCAGTGACGAGCACGCAGTTCACGCCCTACTGTCAGCAGTTCTTCACGCGTGGAGTTCCCCGCCCAATAACTTTCTTGCGCTTTTTTCAGCTCGCGACGCAGGCCAACGCGAGGGAAACCGAGGGTGTGATTAAGAATTGTCATTATATGCCCCTTATGGAATTTTTAGTATTTAGCCGTCCAGATGTTTACACATCCATAATTGGCGGTTACTGTATATTCCTCAAGCGCAAATTATTCATGCCGAAGTGAAGGACTTTCATGATCGAAGTAAAACACCTGAAAACGCTACAAGCGTTGCGGAACTGCGGCTCGCTCGCAGCCGCTGCGGCGACGTTGCATCAGACGCAATCCGCCCTGTCTCACCAGTTTAGCGATCTGGAACAACGCCTTGGCTTCCGGCTATTTGTGCGTAAGAGCCAGCCGCTACGCTTTACACCGCAGGGAGAAATCCTGTTGCAACTGGCAAACCAGGTACTGCCGCAAATTAGCCAGGCCCTGCAAGCCTGCAATGAACCGCAGCAGACGCGTCTGCGCATTGCCATTGAGTGCCATAGCTGTATTCAGTGGCTGACACCCGCGTTAGAAAATTTCCATAAGAACTGGCCGCAGGTAGAGATGGATTTTAAATCGGGCGTGACGTTTGACCCGCAGCCCGCCTTGCAACAGGGAGAGCTGGATCTGGTAATGACGTCCGATATTCTGCCGCGCAGTGGCCTGCATTATTCGCCGATGTTCGACTATGAAGTGCGTCTGGTGTTAGCACCTGACCATCCACTGGCGGCGAAAACGCGAATTACACCGGAAGATCTCGCCAGCGAGACGCTATTAATTTATCCGGTGCAGCGTAGTCGACTGGATGTCTGGCGGCATTTTCTTCAGCCGGCAGGCGTCAGCCCGTCACTGAAAAGCGTCGATAACACCTTATTGTTGATTCAGATGGTTGCCGCGCGGATGGGTATTGCCGCGCTACCGCATTGGGTAGTAGAGAGTTTTGAGCGCCAGGGTCTGGTGGTGACCAAAACCCTGGGCGAAGGCTTGTGGAGCCGACTGTACGCCGCCGTGCGCGATGGCGAGCAGCGTCAGCCAGTTACGGAAGCGTTTATTCGCTCAGCGCGCAATCACGCCTGCGATCATCTGCCGTTTGTGAAGAGCGCGGAGCGACCCACTTACGATGCACCCACAGTGAGGCCAGGATCACCAGCGCGCCTGTAATAAACGTTGGCCAGTGCGGCTGTTGGTGCCAGATAGCCAGGTTTACCAGCAGCCCTGCCGGAACGTGCATATTATTCATAATGCCCAGCGTTCCGGCGTCCACCTGCGTCGCGCCGTAGTTCCACATAAAGTAGCCAATCCCGGAAGCCACCACGCCAAGAAACACCAGAATGCCCCATTGCAGCGTGGTTTGCGGCATTTTCTGCGCATTTCCCAGCAAGAACCATGCAATCACTGCCACCAGAAACGCGCCAAGATAGAACCACGCAAAGGCGTTATGCTGTGGCATCGGGCGAGTTTCCATCAGGCGTTTGTAACCCACCATGCCAATGGCAAAAGTGATATTGGAGAGTTGCACCAGCAGCAAGCCAGTCCAGAAATGGTCGGTGACCTGATCATAGCGAATAATCCCGGCACCAATCACCGCCAGCAAGGCGCTAAAGGCATAGCCCCAGCGCAGACGGCGCTTACTCATGATGTCATAAATCAGCGTGATGTAGAGCGGCGTCAGCACGGTGAACAGCAGCAGCTCGGAAACCGTCAGGTAGAGATAAGCGCGGAAACTCAGCATATACATCACGCCAAGCTGCATCGCGCCCACCAGCATATACAGGCCGACCGTTTTCAGGCTATTGCCACGGGTACGCAGAAACGGCAGAAAAACGAGTGCCGCCAGGCCAACACGCACCAGCGCCGCAAAATAGCTATCGACGTGCCCCGCAAGGTACTCGCCATAAAAGCTAAAGGAGAAGGCCCACAGAATCGTGGTGATGATAAGTAGCGCCACAATGGAAAACTCTTTGATTAACGAGGATCCATTGTAGCGAAGTATCTGGTTGACAACTGACCAAATAAAGAACGATTACGATAAATAGAGTTTACGCAGATAATGCGGCACCGCGTCTTCGGCGTTAGTACCAATCACTTCCAGCTCCGGATGCAGATCTTTCAGCCGTTGATGCGCGCTGCCCATAATGCAGCCTTTCCCCGCCATCGACAGCATTTCGGCATCGTTCATCCCGTCACCAAACGCAATACAATCCTTCAGGCTGTAGCCCAGTTTCTTCGCCACCGCTTCCAGCGCATGGCCTTTTGAAACGCCGCCCGCCATCACTTCCAGACAGGTTAAGGTAGAGAAACTGACGTTGACGCGATCGCCCCAACGAGCGTTAATCGCCTGCTCCAGCGGCAGCAGTTGTTCATGGGAATCGCAGGTGAAGAACACTTTGCTGACGCCTTCCGGCTCCAGTAATCCAGGCTCATACAGCGCATATTTGAACACCGCTTCTTTAAAAAAGCGCATCTCTTCCGGGCGATGGCGATTCATAAACCATTCGTCGTCGCGATAAACGTTAGTAATGATGTCCGGATTGTCGTTGACTACGCCAAACAGATCGCTGGCAATGTCGCGATCCAGGTTATGAGCAAAAATCAGATTGCCATCCAGATCGTGAACGCGCGCGCCATTGGAGGTAATCATGTAAGACTTAATCTCCAGATTATCGCGAATTTGCCCCACATCAACGTGGTGACGACCGGTCGCAAACACAAAGTTGATGCCGCGCGCGGTGAGCAGCTTCAGAGTTTCTTTGGCGTAAGGGGATAACGTATGGTCGGGAGAAAGTAACGTGCCATCTAAATCAGACGCAACAACCTGGTACATAAGAAATTTAAACCTCTGTAGAGCGGTTTCCGCTGGGTGAGTTATGCCTGTTGAAAAAATCAACGATGGCGTGGAGCGCGACTGAGCGCATTGCGTCCTTTTCAAAAAGGATCTCATGGTACGCACCTTTAATTACCAACGGCCGTCCTCCTTCGACAGGATGGCCCGCGGCGGTGCGGAGTTCACAAAAACGGTCGTGCATGCGGTTATCCACCACGCGTTCCTCTTCAGCCTGCAAGAGAAGCGTTGGCGTGGCGTCATCACCCGCACCGGCTAACACCTGTTCGCCAGCCAGAATACTTTCGCGTACCCAATGGTAGGTCGGCCCACCGACGCGAATCGTTGGGTCATCAGCATAGAAGCGTAAGTTACGTCGATAGCGCTGTCTGCTGTGGGTCAGTACGTTGATAGCAAACGGCAACGCGCGCCAGCGCCCGGTGCCTATTGCATAGCCATCACGGAAACGTGGATGCGCTTCGGCCCAGTTGAGGATCTGCCGTGCCATAAATGACGGCATACGAATCACGATCCCAAACATTGGCGCAGTTAGCGCAATGGCGTCACATACACCTGGATGGCGTTGCAGAAATAATGTGGAGATCGCTCCGCCCATCGAATGTGCCAGTATATAGCGTTTACGCCACGGACCGGGCTGGACCTCCTGTTGCCAGAATGCCGCCAGATCATCAACATAATCATTAAAGCGATTAACATGCCCGAGATGCGGATCGGCTAACAGGCGACCGGAACGTCCCTGCCCGCGATGGTCGATGATTAAGACATCAAACCCCAAATGGAACAGGTCGTAGGCCAGTTCCGCATATTTTACGTAGCTCTCAATACGCCCCGGACAGATGACTACCACCCTGTCATGGTGCTGTGCGCGAAAACGGACAAAGCGCACCGGAATGTCATCCACACCAGTAAACTCTGCTTCATCACGCTGACGCCAGAAATCAGTCAGCGGTCCCATGGTAAAAGCAGCAAACGCGTTTTCTCTTGTTTCCCAGTCTTTTTGCTGCTGAAACATCGGGTAATCTGCCTCTTAAACCACGTAAAATCGTTTTTTTAAGCGTGCCTGACACAACGCTGCGACAGTAGCGTATTGTGGCACAAAAATAGACACACCGGGAGTTCATCATGACCTTAGAATGGTGGTTTGCCTACCTGCTGACATCGATCATTTTAAGCCTGTCGCCAGGCTCTGGTGCAATCAACACTATGACCACCTCGCTCAACCACGGTTATCGCGGCGCGGTGGCGTCTATTGCTGGGCTTCAGACCGGACTGGCGGTTCATATTGTGCTGGTTGGCGTGGGGTTGGGGACGCTATTTTCCCGCTCAGTGATTGCGTTTGAAGTGTTGAAGTGGGCAGGCGCGGCTTACTTGATTTGGCTGGGAATCCAGCAGTGGCGCGCCGCTGGTGCAATTGACCTTAAATCGCTGGCCTCTACTCAATCGCGTCGACATTTGTTCCAGCGCGCAGTTTTTGTGAATCTCACCAATCCCAAAAGTATTGTGTTTCTGGCGGCGCTATTTCCGCAATTCATCATGCCACAGCAGCCACAACTGATGCAGTATATCGTGCTCGGCGTCACCACTATTGTAGTCGATATTATTGTGATGATCGGTTACGCCACCCTTGCTCAACGGATTGCTCTATGGATTAAAGGACCAAAGCAGATGAAGGCGCTGAATAAGATTTTCGGCTCGTTGTTTATGCTGGTGGGAGCGCTGTTAGCATCGGCGAGGCATGCGTGAAAAATAATGTCGGATGCGGCGTAAACGCCTTATCCGACTTACTCTGATGACGCGTCTGGCATCAACGCGAAATAATCAAATGAATGCCAAATCCGGCAAATAACGCCCCGGCAAAACCATCAATCCACTTCGCCAGACGTTGATAACCACGGCGCATTTGCGGCAGGGCAAACAGGCTGGCAACGACGGTAAACCACGCCAGTGTTTCGACAATAATCAACGCGAAAATGCCCCAGCGCTCGGTAGTGCCAACGTTATCGCCGACAAACAATGAGAATACCGAACCAAAATAGATAATCGCTTTCGGATTGGCGAGATTGGTCAGTAAGCCTTTCAGGAAACTGCGCCCGCTTTTCGCCAGCTCAACCTGTGGTGCAGGCGCAGATACAGCCTCTTTTTTCAGTGCACCGCGTAGCATCTGGTAACCCATCCAGCAGAGATACAGGCCACCGCCAACCATAATCAGCGTATGCAGCCAGGCCATTTTTTCGATAATCAAATGCAGGCCAAGCAACGCAATCCCTGCCCAAACCATTACACCGCAGGTAATGCCCAGCACGCCCATCATCGCTTCTTTACGGGAACGACTGACAGCGGTCTGAGAGACAAAAAAGAAATCGGGACCGGGGCTCATAAGCGCCACAATATGCACCATGGCGACGGTGAGAAATAACATCAACATACATTTGACTCGCGGGGGAAACGTTTACGGAGTCTTCATCCTGGCACTTTTTTATGCCGCTGACTACTCTTCGTCGTCGCCGTCAACATGCGCGCGGATAAGCGCCATAAACGGTTTACCAAAGCGTTCCAGCTTGCGCATCCCAACGCCGTTAACGCTGAGCATTTCGCTGGCGGTGATCGGCATCTGTTCAGCCATCTCAATCAAGGTTGCGTCGTTAAACACCACGTACGGCGGGACATTGCTTTCATCGGCAATCGATTTACGCAGTTTGCGTAATTTGGCGAACAGTTTGCGATCATAGTTGCCGCCGAACGATTTCTGCATCGCTTTCGGTTTGAGCGCCACGATACGCGGCACGGCAAGTTGCAAAGAGGATTCGCCGCGCAGCACCGGGCGCGCGGCCTCTGTCAGTTGTAGGGCAGAATGCTGGGCAATATTTTGCGTCACCAGGCCGAGGTGAATCAGCTGGCGGATCACGCTCACCCAATGTTCATGGCTTTTATCACGGCCCATGCCATAGACTTTCAGTTTGTCATGACCATAGTCGCGGATACGCTGGTTATTAGCACCACGAATCACTTCCACCACATAACCCATCCCAAACCGCTGATTCACACGACCAATGGTGGAAAGGGCAATCTGAGCATCGGTTGAACCGTCGTACTGTTTCGGCGGATCGAGGCAGATATCGCAGTTCCCGCACGGCTCCTGACGCCCTTCGCCAAAATAGTTCAGCAATACCAGACGACGGCAAGTTTGCGCTTCGGCAAACGCGCCCATCGCATTGAGTTTGTGGCGCTCGATATCCTGCAACTGCCCCTGCGGCTTCTCTTCCAGACAACGGCGCAGCCACGCCATATCAGCCGGATCGTAAAACAGCATCGCTTCCGCAGGCAGGCCATCACGCCCGGCGCGACCGGTTTCCTGATAATAGGATTCGATATTGCGCGGAATATCAAAGTGGACCACGAAGCGAACGTTTGGTTTATTGATGCCCATGCCGAACGCCACCGTCGCCACCACAATTTGCAGGTCATCGCGCTGGAATTTCTCCTGCACGTCGGCGCGGACATTATTTTCCAGCCCGGCATGATAGGCCGCCGCGCTAATACCCTTGCTTTGCAGGCGCGCAGCGGTGTCTTCTACTTTCGCCCGGCTGTTGCAGTAGATAATGCCGGGCTTACCGCGCTGTTCCTGCACGTAGCGCATCAACTGATCGAGCGGTTTGAATTTCTCCATCAGCATGTAGCGAATATTCGGACGGTCAAAACTGCTGATTTGAATCAGCGGATCGTTCAGCCCCAGCAGGCGCACGATATCCTGGCGCGTGGTGTCGTCGGCTGTGGCGGTCAGCGCCATAAACGGCAGCGTCGGGAACCGCTGGCGCAACTGACCGAGCGCGGCATATTCCGGGCGGAAATCGTGGCCCCATTGGGAGATACAGTGCGCTTCATCAACGGCTAATAACACCGGATTCCAGTGCGCCAGATGCTCAAGAAAGTTATCCAGCATCAGGCGTTCCGGCGCGATATAAAGCAGGCGGATTTGCCCGGTGCGACAGCCTGTCATCACTTCAAGTTGCTGCTCGCGGGTTTGCGTCGAGTTAAGGCACGCCGCCGCCACGCCGTTGGCTTGCAGTTGATCCACCTGATCTTTCATCAACGAAATCAGCGGTGAAACAACCACGGTAAGGCCGTTTAGCAATAAGGCAGGAATTTGATAGCAAAGGGATTTTCCGCCACCGGTGGGCATGACGACCAGGCAATCGCGACCGGAAAGCACAGTGTCGATAATTTCTTCCTGGCCGGGGCGAAACTGTTGGTAGCCAAAGGTTTCTTGTAAAACCTGTTTAGCTCCGGACTCCAGATTCAACACTTCCGCCTGCGCCACATTCACCCCGATTGCCTGAAATAAAAACAGGCGCTATTTTCAGCGCCTGCGCGAGAAACTGCAATGCTTTTAGTCTCTGAGAGGGTAATCCTGGATGCTGGATTCCAGATTTGCCAACCACTCAACCGTTCATCAAAACAAATCGTTTAGCATAACCCCCACACCGACACGGGTCTGGTTGAAGTTATAGTCGATGAGCGATTCGCCATAGCCGCTGTAAACCTGAGTATAAAGGCGCACATGTTTGGTGATCGGGTAACTTAAGCCTAACTCCGCGCCGCCGTAGCCGGTGTTCCAGTTGTACTGTCCTTTCGCACTGAGCACCGCATCACCGAGGTGATAGCCGATTTTAAGCTGGTAGTAACCCATATATTTGGTGATATCCGGGTTATCGTCAGTATTACCCACCACATACCACGGCTTCACTTCTACCAGCCAGTTACCGTTTTCTGCCATCAGGCGAGTATAAAGGCGGTTCCAGCTGCGGGTGGTCGGGTCTGAACGCCCGTTAGAGTCGTGGTTATACCCCATCTCCACATCGCGCAGCGTCCAACCTGCAAAACGGTAATCGGTGGCAAAACCGAGGAACAATTGCGGTTCGTAGTTGGTTTCACGAAACGGTGAAGACTCTTCGCTATTGGACAGTTGCCACCAGGATTTTTGCGTATAAGACGCACCCAACACCGAGTTCGGGCCTAAAATCCCACGCCACAGTGGAAATGCCAGGCTCAACTGAAACTTTACTTCATCCTTACGCGCATTTTCCGCCCAGTCGTAACTGGCAATCGCTTCTTTGTTCAGATCGCTGGTTTGGGTGTAGATGAGGTAGTTGGTGTCATAAGGATAGAGCGTGAACGGATTGTCATGCTCCTGCAGCATATTGGCGATAATACTGCCACGCACCGCTGGCGCGTCATGCACCTCTTTCACCGTTGCCTCTTGTGCATATACTGCCATAGGCAACATAAACACCGGCAACAACCAGCCCTGCAGAGTCCGCATCGGTCGTGTTCTCCGTAACGAATTATTGATAAGGTGAATGTTTTTCTGCGGGCTATTTTACATACTTAACTCCATTGCCGTTAGTTATCCCTTCCTAAAGTAGAAACCAACAACAAAGAAGCATAAAATCAACATTTCATTAACCAATGAAGTGTAAGGATGATATGTCTGCCGTACTGACCGCTGAACAAGCCCTGAAATTAGTGGGTGAGATGTTTGTTTATCACATGCCATTTAACCGCGCATTGGGGATGGAACTGGAGCGTTACGAAAAAGAGTTCGCACAGCTGGCCTTTAAAAATCAGCCGATGATGGTGGGTAACTGGGCGCAAAGCATTTTGCACGGCGGGGTCATTGCGTCGGCGCTGGATGTCGCCGCAGGTCTGGTGTGCGTGGGAAGTACCTTAACCCGCCACGAAACCATCAGTGAAGATGAACTACGCCAGCGGCTATCACGGATGGGGACCATTGATCTTCGCGTTGATTATCTGCGCCCAGGCAGGGGCGAGCGTTTTACTGCAACCAGTAGCCTGTTGCGTGCAGGCAATAAAGTCGCCGTCGCCCGCGTTGAATTACACAATGAAGAACAGCTTTATATTGCCAGTGCCACCGCCACCTATATGGTAGGTTGAAGACATAAAAGCAGGTAAACTGCTGTTACCAATTAAAAATGAGTATTCCCGATGGATGCAAAACAAACGCGGCAGGGCGTATTACTCGCTCTTGCCGCTTATTTTATTTGGGGTATAGCGCCAGCGTACTTCAAGTTGATTTACTACGTGCCCGCCGATGAAATCCTGACGCATCGCGTGATCTGGTCGTTTTTCTTTATGGTGGTGCTGATGAGCATTTGCCGCCAGTGGTCCTATTTAAAAACGCTGATTCAGACGCCACAGAAAATTTTTATGCTGGCAGTCTCTGCCGTGCTGATTGGTGGCAACTGGCTACTGTTTATCTGGGCGGTGAACAATCACCATATGCTGGAAGCGAGCCTTGGTTACTTTATTAACCCGCTGGTGAACATTGTGCTGGGGATGATTTTCCTCGGCGAGCGATTCCGCCGGATGCAATGGCTGGCGGTGATTCTGGCGATATGTGGCGTGTTAGTCCAGCTGTGGACTTTTGGTTCTCTACCTATTATCGCGCTGGGACTGGCATTTAGTTTTGCCTTCTACGGTCTGGTACGCAAGAAGATTGCCGTTGAAGCGCAAACCGGCATGTTAATTGAAACCATGTGGCTGCTGCCCGTGGCGGCAATTTACCTGTTTGCTATTGCCGACAGCTCAACCAGCCATATGGGGCAAAACCCGATGTCGCTGAATTTACTACTGATCGCCGCCGGTATTGTCACTACCGTACCGCTGTTGTGTTTTACCGCCGCTGCCACGCGCTTGCGTCTCTCAACGTTAGGCTTTTTCCAGTACATTGGCCCGACGCTGATGTTCCTGCTGGCTGTGACGTTTTATGGTGAAAAACCGGGTGCCGATAAGATGGTGACTTTCGCCTTTATTTGGGTGGCGCTGGCAATTTTTGTGATGGATGCGATTTATACGCAGCGTAGAACGTCCAAATAAAAAATAAATATATTCTGAAAAAATATGCCGACTCTTGCATGAGAGTGGGCATATTGCCATGCTGACCGGAGACTCATACAAGGATGTAAAATTTATGTTACGTATATTTATCCCAACATCTAACGGTAAGATTTCCAGACGTCGTTATATATTTTCATTTATTTTAATAAATTTCATTTTTGCCTTTCTTATTATCTCTTTTAACGATGGAGAAGCAGGCTTTCTTGTTATAGTCTCTACCATCGTACTCCATTATCTCGTCATCAACATGAATTGCCAGCGACTCCGTGATAGTGGTTTCATCTATATAAAAACTTATGTTTTTGGTACATTAGCAGTATATATCATCTCTATCATCACAATGATAGCCGAAGATTTTGCCTGTTCAGGCAATGGTTCGATGATTTTTTTGATTTGTTATTTTTCCACTTTCAGTATGCTAATGCTTGCACCTACTGATTCATCAAAACAATAGTTATGGAGTATTTATGAGTAAGGAATATATGAACGATGGTTCATTAAGTGAAAAATGGAAATACCGATTTAATTTTTATGATCAACATGGTTTTCCTGGATTCTGGGGGGCAACACCAGAATATAAAGCAGCATTTAAAGCATTAAAAGTAAGACAACGCTTAACTATTCAAATGAATTTCATTGCTTTCTTCTGTTCCTGGATATATTTATTTGTCCTGGGGTTATGGAAAAAAGCAATTATAGTTCTATTACTTGGTATTCTATCTCTATTTGTTGGTGCACTAATTGGCGTTAACATTCTGGGCATTGCCGTAGCAGCCTATGTTGCTATTAACACGAACAAATGGTTTTATGAGAAAGAGGTAAAAGGGTTAAATACCTGGAGCCTTTGAATAACAGGTGGCTTAGCCAAGCTAAGCCACCGCCTTCTTTTTACAGCCAGTTCTTGCGCTTAAAGTACAGATACGGTGCCAGGCCCGCGAGGATCATAAAGATAATCGCGCCAGGGTAGCCGAAGCCCCACTTCAGTTCTGGCATAAACTCAAAGTTCATGCCATAGCTGGAGGCAATCCGCGTAGGAAAAAGTTTCCTAATCGGTAAATTCAACATTTTGTTATTAACAATGGGCAAAACCAATCAATAACGAGATTCCCTTCAGAATGTAATAAAAATGTGAAGTGTACTTCTTTTTTAAAATTTTTTTACCCTAGCATTTGTTCTCGAATTGATATTGAGCTTAAATATAACTAAGGAAAATGTAAATGAATAACACATTACTTCCATCAATTAATATTCCCTGTACACTTTTCGAAACTATTAGTTTATTTGATGATTATTCTGCTGATGATATGCAATATGGTGATATGGTAGAACAAGATTTTCTCTCACTCGGCCTAAGCGATATCTCAGCAAAAGTTGATCCTTACAGACTTATTAAATACCATTTCCCTGGCCCAGGTTCTATTAATGTTGCTTTTAGTGCCTCAAGTTCCGGAACAAAAATATCACAACGTGAATGCACTGATATTTTATTTGCAGAAATGAAATAACTAGCAAAAATGTTTTCCTTTTTTGGACAATATAAAACACTTATCGAAGATCTGATTGAACATTTTAGATATGGAAATGGCAGCAATTTACATAGCCAACAATTAAATTTATCTTTTCATGAAAAAACAAATAAATATAGTTATAATAGTCCAATACGAATAATCAAAGAATGTATCGAAAATGGAATTATTTCAACTCCCTCGACAGGATACCAACCTCTTATCCTGCAAAGCATTAAAACCAAATTACTTTCATCAAGACTAAATAAATTTAATGACTTCGAGGACAGTTTTAATGGCTTAGGAATCAGTGTTCATGATATTTCAGCTCAAAAAATATCTCTTTTAAGCTTTCAAAAATACGCTATAGGATGGAGTGCGACAATTCATTTTGTAGCACAGGACCACTTCGGTCTTGATGTAACTGATATCAAAAACAAGACTTACAGCAAATATAGATTTTTCGCATATGGTTCTTTTTACAACGGCATAAAGACTTTGCTTTCAAACCTTTTTTCACCAATTTTAACACTATCGAAAGAATCGAAAATTATCTATGAAAAGCAAACTCCAGAAAATTATATTATGTTTATTTATTCTATGCTGCATCTATAATTTATGGACATTGCGTCCTGTACAGGTTTTGTATACATACTCTGATGCTGGCAATTCAGTCTTTCTGGTCGTTGATCATCTGCCATGGACTGACAGCGATAAAATAAATTGGTACCTGAAGCATCAGAATGAAATTAAAAATCAACATCCCCTACCAGAAGGTAATTTGCATACCTGGTATGTCATTGATATCGGTAATGGCTTCACTGACTATAAAAAATATATCGAAGGGCCGTATGAAGATCTTTACTGTTTCCCGACGATTAAGAGCAATGATAATTGCATCGTGAAAAATTACTTAATGGTTATTAATGAATATCCTTATCGTAACACTCATATTGGTATTAACGATTTTACTGAGTATCAATTAACACAAGAAAATAAAATAGAGAGAGTTTTCAATCCGCATGACTTTAAAAAAGACAATTTTTAGAAATAAGCCGGATAAAAAAATAGCTTTATCCGGCACTCATATTACAACCAGTTCTTCCGCTTAAAGTACAGATACGGTGCCAGGCCCGCGAGGATCATAAAGATAATCGCGGCAGGGTAGCCGAAGCTCCACTTCAGTTCTGGCATAAACTCAAAGTTCATGCCATAGCTGGAAGCAACGAGCGTCGGCGGCAGGAATACCACGGATACCACCGAGAAGATTTTGATGATGCGGTTCTGCTCGATGTTGATAAAACCCATTGCCGCCTGCATCAGGAAGTTCACCTTCTGGAACAGGGATTCGTTATGCGGCAGCAGGGATTCGATATCTCGCAGGATTTCACGCGCCTGCTCCAGTTGCCCACCCGGTAAACGCGCTTTACGCACCAGGAAGTTGAGCGCGCGCTGGGTATCCATCAGACACAGGCGAACTTTCCAGCCGATATCTTCCAGTTCCGCCAGAGTGGAGAGCGCCTCGTCGTACTCATCGCCCTGATGCCCTTCCATAATCACCCGGCTCAACTGCTCCAGGTCGCTATAGATATTTTCAATTTCATCTGCCAACTGTTCGATTTTGGTTTCGAACAGATCCAGCAGCAACTCGTAGGCGTTACCGTCTACCATCGACTGGCTACGGGCACGCATACGATACAGACGAAAAGCGGGCAGTTCACGCTCACGCAGAGTAAACAGACGACCATCACGGATGGTAAATGCCACAGTGGAGTTACCGGCGTGATCTTCCGCATCTTCAAAGAAGAAGAAGGAGTGAATATGCAGGCCGTCGTCGTCTTCAAAGAAACGTGCCGATGCTTCGATGTCTTCCAGTTCCGGGCGGGTTGCCAGGCTCTGGCCAAGTTCAGATTGTACGCGCAGTCGCTCGTCGTCGTCCGGTTCGACAAGATCAATCCATACTGCATTTACAAGGGGTTGTGACTCTTCGACTTCCAGCCGGGTCAGTCGGTTATTTTCCAGTTGAAATGCGCTCAGCATGACCGGGACTCCCAATGCTTAAAATATCGGACAGTTCGGTGGGCACACAGAAACAAATTGGGTTTCAGACCATTAAACAGCCTGACTCAGCGCGACGGGAAAAATTGAGGTCGCTGACAACCGCTAAGGCTATCAGCAAAAAGGGATAGCCTTAGGAGTTGATCCTGGATGACAGGATAGTGAGCCAGTATCTACTGGGTGTGTCCAAGGCGAATGTCCTCTTAGAGTGATCGTGCGCGCATGTTACGCCAGCAAAATTTTGCCGTCAACACGCAACAGAACACCACAGAACAATAGTTGAACTTCGCGCTTTTTGGTACTCGTCAAGGTCGCTAACAGGATAAAAAAATCCCACATCCAGGACCTATAATGGCGCATCAGCTACTCATTGGTAAAGGAATGATCACCTTGAATCTCAAACGGATTTTTCTCGCCCTCACCTTACTTCCCTTGTTTGCTGTTGCCGCTGATGATTGCGCACTCTCAGATCCGACGCTGACCGTACAGGCGTATACCGTTAATCCTCAAACAGAGCGGGTGAAAATGTACTGGCAAAAAGCCAATGGCGAAGCGTGGGGAACGTTACATGCTCTGCTGGCGGATATTAATAGTCAGGGTCAGGTGCAGATGGCGATGAACGGCGGCATCTATGATGAAAGCTATGCGCCGCTCGGTTTGTACATCGAAAACGGTCAGCAGAAGGTGGCGTTAAATCTCGCTTCAGGTGAAGGGAATTTCTTTATCCGTCCTGGCGGCGTGTTTTATGTCGCGGGAGATAAAGTCGGCATCGTTCGTCTAGATGCTTTTAAAGCCAGTAAAGATATTCAGTTTGCGGTGCAGTCAGGGCCAATGTTGATGGAAAACGGTGTAATTAATCCGCGTATTCATCCCAACGTCGCCTCACGTAAAATTCGTAACGGTGTTGGGATTAATAAACATGGGAATGCCGTGTTTTTGTTGAGCCAGCAGGCGACAAATTTTTATGATTTTGCCTGTTATGCCAAAGCGAAACTGAACGTTGAGCAGCTGCTTTATCTTGATGGTACGATTTCACATATGTATATGAAAGGCGGGGCAATCCCGTGGCAACGCTATCCTTTTGTCACCATGATTTCCGTCGAGCGGAAAGGTTAAAACGATAGTTTTGTGTCAGATACTGAAGATGGCGCAGATGCCGGATGCGGCGTAAACGCCCTATCCGGCATACATGACGTTGCAATTTATTGAATATGAATGATTTTTTAGGCCAAATAAGGTGCGCAGCACCGCATCCGGCAACGTTACACCGACTCCAGCCGGGCGTATGCCGCCACCAGCCATTTAATACCCTGGCCCTGAAATGCCACCTGCAAACGGCTATGCTCACCGCTGCCTTCCATATTGACAATGGTGCCTTCACCAAACTTAGCGTGGCGTACGCGCTGGCCGAGCTTGTAGCCGCTGTCGTTCTCGACCATCGGCGTACCCATCCGCTGATGGCTGACCGGGCGGCTTACCGTGGCGCGCAGGCGCACCTCTTCCACACACTCTTCCGGCAGCTCGCCGATAAAGCGCGACGGGCGATGGTAAACCTCTTTACCATACAGACGGCGGGTTTCCGCGTAGGTCAGCGTCAGTTTCTGCATCGCGCGGGTTACGCCAACGTAGGCCAGACGGCGTTCTTCTTCCAGACGCCCGCCTTCATCCAGCGACATCTGGCTTGGGAACATGCCCTCTTCCATACCAACGATAAACACCTGCGGGAACTCCAGGCCTTTCGCCGAGTGTAGCGTCATCAACTGCACCGCATCCTGCCAGGTATCCGCCTGCCCTTCACCTGCTTCCAGTGCCGCATGGGAGAGGAACGCCTGCAGCGGCATTAAATCTTCGTCTTCTTCGTTGTAGCTGAACTGGCGCGTTGCCGTCACCAGTTCCTCTAAGTTTTCGATACGCGTCTGACCTTTTTCGCCCTTCTCCTGCTCATACATGGTACGCAGGCCGGAGTCTTTAATTACCCGGTCAGTCTGTACATGCAGCGGCATATCGGCAGTTTCCTGCGCTAAGGCGTCGATTAATTCCATAAATCGCTGCAAGGCGCTGGCAGCTCGCCCGGCGAGGGCTTTTTCCTGCAACAGCTCACGACATGCCTGCCAGAGTGTTAACTGGCGATCGCGCGATGTCTGACGTACCACGTCCAGCGTCCGGTCACCAATACCCCGCGTTGGCGTATTCACCACACGCTCAAAGGCCGCGTCGTCGTTGCGGTTGGCAATCAGGCGCAGATACGAGAGCGCATCTTTGATTTCCTGGCGTTCGAAGAAGCGCATCCCGCCGTAAATACGGTACGGCATACTGGCCTGCAATAACGCCTCTTCGAGCACCCGCGACTGGGCGTTGCTGCGGTAGAGAATGGCGCACTCGGCAAGCGCTCCGCCGTTGTCCTGCCAGGTTTTGATGCGGTTAACCACAAAACGCGCTTCATCGAGTTCGTTAAAAGCGCAATAGAGGGAAATAGGCTCACCGTCCGCGCCATCGGTCCACAGTTTTTTACCCAGACGCCCGTTATTGTTTTCAATCAGGGCGTTAGCGGCGCTCAGAATATTGCTGGTAGAGCGGTAGTTTTGCTCCAGACGAATAGTTTCGGCACCGGGGAAATCATTAAGGAAACGCTGAATATTCTCCACCTGCGCCCCGCGCCAGCCGTAGATTGACTGGTCGTCATCACCGACGATCATCACTTTGCCGGTGTCGCCCGCCAGCAGGCGGATCCACGCGTACTGAATGTTGTTGGTATCCTGGAATTCGTCCACCAGGATATTGGTAAAACGTTCGCGGTAGTGTTGCAGGATATGCGGCTTGTTAAGCCACAACTCGTGAGCGCGCAGCAGCAGCTCGGCGAAGTCCACCAGACCCGCACGATCGCACGCTTCCTGATACGCCTGATACACCTTCTGCCAGGTCTGCTCCACCGGATTACCGTAGCTTTGAATATGATGCGGACGCAGGCCTTCATCTTTCTGGCTGTTGATGTACCACATTGCCTGGCGCGGCGGCCACTGCTTCTCGTCGAGGTTCATCGCCTTGATCAAACGCTTAAGCAGGCGTAGCTGGTCTTCACTGTCGAGGATCTGGAAATCCTGCGGCAGATTGGCGTCCATATGGTGCGCACGCAGCAGGCGGTGCGCCAGCCCGTGGAAGGTGCCGACCCACATACCGCCCTGGCTGGTGCCCATCAGTTGCCCGATACGATGACGCATCTCCGCCGCCGCTTTGTTGGTAAACGTCACCGCCATAATCGAGTATGGCGAGCAGTTTTCCACGCTCATCAGCCAGGCGATACGATGCACCAGTACGCGCGTCTTACCACTGCCCGCGCCCGCCAGCACCAGAAGGTTGCTGCGTGGCGCGGCCACCGCTTCGCGCTGTTTGTCATTAAGGCTGTCGAGCAGGTAAGAAACGTCCATTGGCACCGCCGCGTAAAAATAGGTTGGGCGGAGAAGCGCAACGCCCTCCGCCAAAAAGCTGGGTATATATACAGATTTGCTGATTATATCAGCGAGGTCAGAGATGCCAACCGGGAAATTTCCAGATGTGGCAGTAAACGGCTGTCCCAGGTTTGCATCAGATCGCCATTTTCCGGTCTGATCCAACAAGCCTGCATTCCGCTGCGAATTGCCCCACCCACGTCAGTGGTGAGATCGTCCCCAACATGTAAGATCTCGCCGATCGGCACGTTGAGTTTTTCCGCCGCCAGAAAGTACATATCGCTGAACGGTTTTGAGCGCCCGTGCGGGCCAGCGCGCAGCACAAACTCAAAATAATCCCCCAAACCAAACAGCTCCGGCTGGGCGTTACCGTTGGTGATCGCCACCAGCGGCCATTTCTTCGCCAGCTGTTTTAAGGTGTCGTGGGTTTGCTGCGGGACGTCGATCCGGCTGCGCCATTTGGCAAAGTTGATCATTGCTGCGTGTGCGCCGGCACTGGCTTCTTCGGCACTCAGCCCGGCGTCGAGCATCGCTTGTTCAATCGAACGAAAACGCCAGCGCGTCACGTCGTGATAAATCTCGGGTTCCGCTTCCCGTACCGCCTGGCGCAGGCGTTGCAGATCTTCATTCTGGAAGCTGCGCAGCGCCGGATGATAATTTTGCACAAAGGTAAGCGCCTCTCGCTCGGTGCGCAAAATCACCGGACGGTTATCGTAAAGGGTATCATCCAGGTCAAAGGTGAGCGCCGAGATGCGCCCCAAAGGCCGGTAAAAACGCATTATTTCCCCCGTTTGGCGCGTGGATGCGCCGCATCGTACACCGAGGCAAGGTGTTGAAAATCAAGATGAGTATAGATTTGCGTGGTGGAGAGGTTGGCATGACCCAGCAGCTCCTGCACACCACGAAGATCGCCGCTCGACTCCAGCATATGCGTAGCGAACGAGTGACGTAATTTATGCGGGTGAACGTGATTATTCAGCCCTTGTTTTATGCCCCATTCGGCAAAGCGTTTCTGCACATTACGCGCGGAGATACGCTTGCCCAGTTTCGACAGAAAAAGCGCGTCGTCTTCGCTACCAAACAGGTCGCGCAAATCAAGCCAGTGCTCAATCCACGCCACAGCGTTGCGACCAATCGGCAGGCGGCGCTCTTTGCTGCCTTTCCCCATCACCCACACTTCGCCGGACTCCAGGTCGAGGTGTTTGATATCCAGCCCCACCAGTTCGGAAAGACGCAGGCCCGCGCCGTACATCACTTCCAGCATTGCCCGGTCGCGCACGGCGAGGGGATCGTTGATATCAATATCCAGCAGCCGATTCATATCGTCGACGTCGATATTTTTCGGCAGATGACGCGGCGCTTTCGGTGCCGAAACACCTTTCGCCGGGTTAGCTTTGAGTTCGTTCTGGCTGACCAGCCAGTCAAAAAAGCTACGTAGCGCAGAAAGCCGTAACGCCAGACTTGCTGCTCCCAGCCCTTTACGGCGACTGCGTACAGCAAAATTGCGTACCATCGCTGCATCGCATTGTTGCCAGCTTTGCAGGCCGTTTTCGCTGGCAAAATTGATGATCGCCTCAAGCTGACGCTGGTAGTTAAGCAGGGTTATCGGGCTAAGCTGGCGCTCCACGCTCAGATAACGTAGGTAGCGTTCTACATCGGTGTGTAAATCGGTCATACGCGTTCAATCCAACGCTCCAGAAGCTCCGGCAACATCAGCGCAATTTCATGAAGTAACTGCGTTCCCTGCCCTTGTTGATAGTGACTGACATCGCGACTGGTAAACAGCACGACACCCAAATCAGCATCGCTTCCCAGCATCGACATAGCCACCGATCCCACCGCTTTCGCTTCCGGTAGCACCACCAGCAGCTCTGGTCCGTTAAGCGGCCCAAGATAGTGCTGTTCCTGCCCCAAACGCTGAATACGCAGCGGTTCGAAAGACTGACGGCTTAATGCCAGATGAGTGTGGTTCGACGGCGCACCTAAGCGCCAGCGATCCGGAAACAGGCGCAGACTCGCACCTGCCAGGCCGAGATCGCGCGCCCAGCGGTGAAAGCGCATCAGCATATCGTCGAGACTGCTGGCGGCGGTGAGACTGCGCTGCAGGTAGAGTAGGCGATAAAACAGGCCTTCGTTGGCGATAGCCTGTTCCATCAACAGCGCCATGTTCTCTTCCAGAACATGAATATGATTACGTGCGCGGGCCATGTGCCACTCGACCAACGAAACGGTGCCGCGTACCGGATGCGGCACACGTATCGCTTCTACTGCGCGCGCATTACGGATAAAAAACTCAGGATTTTTAATCAGATAATCGACAACCGCCCGGTCATCAAGCTCCGTGAGTGTTTCCTGCAGTTCTTCCCCTGGTTGCTTCATAGATGAATAAATCCGTCGTAGACATGTACCGCCGGGCCAGTCATATATAACGGGTGACCCGGACCTTTCCAGGCGATATCAAGACGACCGCCGGGGAGTTCCACGCGTACTTCTTCGGCCAGCAAACCTTGCTGAATCCCTACTGCAACCGCCGCACACGCGCCGCTGCCGCAGGCCTGGGTTTCTCCTGCCCCACGCTCATAAACGCGTAAACGAATATGCTCGCGCTTAACCACTTGCATAAAACCGATATTGGCGCGCTCCGGAAAACGCTCGTGGCTTTCCAGAACAGGACCAAGCGTTTCTACCGCCGCGGTATCGACATCATCGACCTGAATCACGCAATGTGGATTTCCCATCGACACTACGCCGCATAAGATTGTCTGCTCGGCGGCGCGCATAATATAGGTCTTTTCCGCTTTGTTAGCGCGAAATGGCACCGCGGAAGGTTCGAAGTTGGGTTCGCCCATATTTACGCGGACCAGATCATCATCGGTGACGGTAAGAACCATCCGCCCGTTGGCGGTGCTGACGCGGATATCACGCTTATTGGTCAGTCCTTTCAGACGCACAAAACGGGCAAAGCAGCGCGCACCGTTGCCGCACTGCGCCACTTCACTGCCATCAGCATTGAAAATGCGATAGTGAAAATCCAGTTCAGGATCATACGGCGGCTCAACCACCAGCAGTTGGTCAAACCCTACCCCCAGGTGCCGATCAGCCAGGCGACGAATCAGCTCCGGTGAAAAAAAGACATTCTGCGTTACCGCGTCGACGACCATAAAATCGTTGCCAAGGCCATGCATTTTCGAGAACTGCATCATTTACTCCAATCACGCGGGTACAGAAACTGACTTTTAGTAATTCACCTGGGATGGACCATCGCCAGTGGCGCGATCGTTTTTATCCGGCACCGTGGATTGCGTTTGCGTCTCTACCGGTTTGGTCGGCGGCGGTGCGTTTTTATCTGCTGGCGGGAAATAGAGCGGACCTTTCAGACCGCAGCCCGTCAGGCTGAAGAGAGTAAGTAATACAGTGAGTGCCTTAAACACGTTTTTCATTATGGATTGCCTGTAAAGTTCATCGCTTTCTGCTTTCTATCATCGCAGGAGAAGGCGTAAAAGCAAGCGTTTAGCGACTCTTTATGAAGTCTGAAAAGTGAGGAAATGCTGCGAGTATAACGCTTACTCGTGAGGATTTATGTTCTGCTGGCAGTTTCGTGATCAACACCTCGCGCCAGGATGGCTTTATGCACTATCGCAATGTGGTTTGTTTGTTGGCTTGTTCGTTGTTCTTATCGTCGGCATGGAGCTTTTAAAAGAGTGGCGCACCATGCAATTTTGTTGTCTGACCTTAGTCGCCAGTGACATACAACTTTGCCAACCTGGTGATAAGAGGGAATAAAATCTGATGGGGCTATTTACCCAACTGGAAAAATTTGACCAAAAGCTTACGCGCGGTTATGCCCGGTGGGGGCGCTGGGTATGGCGGACGTTAATTGTCGTTCCGGTACTGGTCGTGTTGTGGAATATAGGACAGGCAGTATGGGGAGGACCAAGAGGTGGAGTGATTCTGGAAATCCACAGTGAAATTGACCGCCCGATACTGGGATTCAGTGTTAACGGCGTGGCGGGCGCGAATGCTTTTGCAAATGGTGGCGGTTCAACAACCTGTTGTGGTGATGTTAGTGGGGATACGGCAGAGGTTATCTGGACATTAAGTACTACTCGTACACAGTATAATGCTGGAATGCGTCTGGAGAAACGGAATATGACGTTACCTCTCCCCAAAAGAGAATGGGGAGAAGATTTTCTGCATGTGCATTTTATGCCTGGCGATAAAGTGCTGCTGGGGTGGAGTAAAGATTCTTTTTCTCCGTATGAAGATCTTCACAATGGGGGGTACAAGACCCGCGTTCGGCAGGATGTGAAAGATAAACTTTATGCCACAGGAAAAATGAATTGATAGATTTCTATAAAAATCACGTTCGGCAGAAAGCGTAATAATGTGGGGAATGTTAGATACCGATGGTGGGACCTGGGTACAACTCGCGAAAGACAATAAAGTAGGCAACGGGGGCAGAGCCGCATGTTGAAACCCTTCCCGGCGTCAATCCGGAATATTTTAACGTGATCAGTCACACCATGGCGCAGTACCTCGTATTTATATCGCGAATGGAAACATCACGTTTACCCAGCAACTATCAGAAAATAGCAATGACCTTTATGGATTCTGAAAAGTGACGATTTGCCGCAAAAGTTACGCTTACGTGCGGGGAATTATGTTCTGCTGGTAGTTTCGTGATCGGCACCTCGCGCCAGGATGGCTTTATGCACTATCGCAATGTGGTTTGTTTGTTGTCTTGTTCATTGTTCTTATCATCGGCATGGGGATGTCGGCTTGATGAGCCGGAACATAATATTTACCAGAAACAAGGAAAAGGCGTGGTGTACCTGCGCCCTTATGAAAAGACCAATCTTTCGCTACCGCAGATTAACTACAAGCGTCTGCGTCTGTTACCGAATTTGTTAATTGACCCAACAAAACTGAAGGATTGGGAAACGGTGCCCCCGGCTACTGATCTCACGACAGACGTTGTCTACAGCGGCGCAAACGCAACTCTTCCCCATTACTCTTACTATAGCGATGGTCGCGCTATTCTCTACGCTGGCGAGATTGTGCAAAACCCTCCAGGCACACCGCCAGTCGATATCTCGTCATTTCAGGCATGGGGTGATTTTGCCGCAGATAAGTACAGCCTCTATTACGAAGGCAAACGCACCGATAGCAACCAGCAACTAAACCGCCGAACGTTGCGTCAGGTAGAATTTAACCCGCAATGGAAACCAGACTGGCTAGGTTTGATTCTCCGTGACAAGCATTATCTTTACGCAAATGGTCAGCGCCTTGATGATCCTGACACCTTTACGGTACTGGCACAAAAATCATGGGATCAGCGCGGTAAATTCTCTACAGCATTCAATCCCTGCCTTCCTGCCCCATTTGGCCCCTGGGATACCCTGGCTCGTACACGGACCAAAATCCTGATCAACAGCGAACAGCTTGATGCCGACCCGAACACCTTTTCCGTCGTACGCTGGATGCCCGGCTCACTCTTGACCTGGCGTGATAAAAACGGGCTACAGCGTAAAGTCCTCGACAAGGAAAATCTGGCGTGGGATGAAGATTTAACAAAGCACTGTCTGGATTTTTCTCTGCTGGAAAAGAAAGTGTTCTGGCGTAAAGGGCCTGCTTGTAAACAGGAAGAATTACCCGGACTCGATCCGGAACAGTTTCACCCCATCAGTGATGCTGTCGCCCAGTATCAGGACTCGCTTTATACCATCATCGAAACAGAGTCTGGTGACCGCAAGCTGGAGATCGTGAAACTTGATGATCCCAATCTTATTATCAACAAACGTTTCAACGCCGGGAAACGCCACGGCTATTTACTTACGCGTGCCGAAGGGTGGCCATACCATTCCGGTTTACACGTGTTTGAATCTGACGGACCGCTGATCTTACTGGATAACCACTCTCCGGATGAACGCGAAGCCCATCTTAATGACCATCCCTTTTTGCGCAGATGGTATGCCCGCGATAACCGCTACGTTTACAGCTTTGATGGCGCGCAGCTCTGGCGATACCGCACCGCTGATCCGAAACAAGTTCGCTTAATCTGGAAGGAACAACATTCGGGATATGGCTATGGCGTAAATTACAAAACGGGATATCTGGACGGAAAAATTACTGATGACGGCGAATTTATTCCTGCCCCGCGCAATGAGGCGACAAAATGAATGGTCAAATAATCACAGTTGCACTCATCCTGTTGGGGCACATATTTCTGACGCCTGCTGTACAGGCCATAGGGTTCGACTATTACAATGATCACGGTGTTATGTCTTACGGTAAAGGTTATGGGGAGGATGAGAAAATCATTGCCCAATTTCCGAAGATGAACAGAGCCGATTTGCGCCTTGTGACAAATATATCCGGGGAGCGGGAGTTGGTGGAAGGCTATATACCCACCGATGAAATAAGCATAAAAAATGAGGAATACCACTGGGTGACAGACGGCCGCGTTATTCTCTGGCGTGGCAAAATCGTTAGCAATCCACCGGGAACCCCCACTGTCGATATTGCCAGCTTTCAGGCTATGGGCCGCTTCGCGGTCGATAAATATAGCCTCTATTTTGACGGACAGCGCACCGAAAGTAATAGCGGCGCGTCACGTGTTGATCTGGCGACACTAAAAGCTATCGAAGGTAACTCTACCACGCTGATGGATAGTAAAAATCTCTACTTGTCCGGTCGACGTCAGGGGAGCAGCAGTGATGTTACTGTATTAGAAAAAAGATGGTGGGGTATTAATCCACGTCTTATGAGTGTAAACAGAAATTCGTATTCCAATGATCTGCTTATCCGCAGTGGGCAGAATATTTATTTAAATGGCGTTCACCTTACGGCGAATGCAGACTCATTTGAGATAATTCGCTGGATACCTCATTCACTGCTGGTTTTTCGCGACAATAAGGGTCTGCATCGTTATCCCTTTGGTCAATTATCAGGCAAAGCGATACCCGTAGATGATGACGTCTCTTTTGAAGTAGGGGAAAGTCGCGTTCGCTGGCGTAAACAGCTCACGCCCGACCGTCAGTGGAGCAAGTGGATAGACCTACCAGGTATTGAACCTGAACAATTTCATCTGATTACTGGCAATATTGCGCAATATAAAGATCGGCTGTATGTAACAAAATTATCGACATTTGGTGAAGACCAGCTTGAGATAATCCCGCTGGATACGCCAGACCTGGTCATTGATCGCTCATTTAATAGCGGCAAACAGCATGCTTACTTTATCCGCCAATTACGGTCAAAGAGCTTGCAAATTATTCCAGTTAACGGTCCGCTAACTAAAAACGATCGCTTCGCTTATGACGATCGCAATGTTTATACATGGACCGATACAGAGGTAAGGATTACGCCCTCCCCCTGCCCGGCGAAAACTCGTGTCAGAGAGGAGAACGTACGTGAAGTTCAAAACAGAGACATCATTATTCCGGTGACGGATGAATCATGCCGGAACGCAGCAGCAGAGGTGCAAACTTTGAAGCCCTGACCCCATACCGCTATACTGCCGCCATCACTTAAAAACAGGATACAACAATGAACGACAGTGAATTTCATCGCCTGGCTGATCAACTCTGGCTGACCATTGAAGAACGCCTGGACTACTGGGATGGCGACAGCGATATCGACTGCGAAATCAACGGCGGCGTACTGACCATTACCTTTGAAAATGGCAGCAAAATCATTATCAACCGCCAGGAACCGCTGCACCAGGTATGGCTGGCAACCAAACAAGGCGGCTACCATTTTGATCTGAAAGGCGATGAGTGGATTTGCGATCGCAGCGGCGAAACCTTCTGGGATTTGCTGGAACAGGCGGCGACGCAGCAGGCGGGTGAAACAGTCAGTTTCCGCTAAGATTGCATGCCGGATAAGCCTCGCTTTCCGGCACGTTCATCACGAAAAATATTGCTGTAATAGCGGCGTATCGTGATCCTGATTGGCAGGCGGCATGTTACCGATAGATTTTGTGCGGAACGGAATCACCTGTTCACGACCATCAACCTTCACAATCTGATAGAACTGCGGCAGGTTGAAGTTGATGAAGCTTGAGCCGTAGGTAAAACGGTCATGCGATGACGAGTAGAAGCGACTGACGTCACGTACCAGCTCCTCTTTGCTGCCTTCGCAGTGGTGATATACCTCAACCCGGTTGCTTTCGTCGAGAATGTAGATATTAAAGCCATTCTCGTCTTGCGTTTCTTCGAAAAAGAACTGGATGATCCCTTCGCTGGCAAAGCCGTCCACCACCGCCGGTAATTTGACGTGATTGGTTTCAACCTGCACTGACAGGCCGTGCAGTTTGTTATGCGAAATCGCGCCATAAAACTCGATGGCGTTTTCCAGTTTCTGTACCGATACATTCAGGCGTTCGAAGAACAACCCCCAGGTTTGACCAGAAACGCGCAGCGCCTTGAAACGCCCGGTTTCCTGGCGGGTGCTGGAAAGGCGCAGTTCAATACACTCAGAAACCAGTTGCTGCACGCGAGTACGGATTAAGCCGCGCAGATGCTGGCTATAACAGAAGACTTCCACGCTATCTGGCGGTGCGGCGTCCTGATGCATTTTGCCGAGAATAGTTTTCAGGGCTTCGATCATCGATTGCTCGCCGTTGAAGTGCAGCGTACGCACTTCGTTCCACGAGTTGCGGTACAGCAGGTCAACGCTACCTACCAGGCAATTTTGATTCTCGCCAAAGCTGAAGACATCCAGCTTACGGAAATCAAAATGCACCACCTGATTGCGGAACGCCGCTGTCGGGTCATATTCCAGGTTAACGATAATCGCCAGATGGCGGATCTCACACGGGCTGTAGAGCGCCTTCGGTGTCGGTGCAGGTAAGCGCAGCGGGAAATGGTGCGACACGTCGGCGACCATCTCCTGCAACTTAGGCAAATCGACAATGCCGTTACCTTTAATATACAAACGGGTGCGCGAGGTCAGCAGGCCGTTAAACCATGCCCACGCCACCAGTTTATTCAGGTAACGGTTATATTCCAGCGGCTGATGGCTGATGATCGACTCAATATTTGGCGCGCGGTTATACAGATACCAACCTGAACGGTTAGCCCGGCCCGGCGGCACATAAATAAAGGTCAGATTCGGTTCCGAGAGATCGGGTGAAATCTGCGGGTTTACCAGCGTCACTTTACCTGGTAATGCTTCAAACGCGGCATACAGCTTACGCGTCAGCACGCCGATATCCTGCGGACTGGCGGAGACGCTAAGGTTATTGCGACGCGCAAAGCGGATCAGATTACGGTAGCTCTGCATCATCGCGTCGAGCAACTCGTTGTGCGCCTCACGCACCTGATCAATCTTCCAGTTAGCGCGGTTATCGAGCATTGCCAGACGAGCTTCGTCCCAACCCCACTCGCTCACTAACTGGCTCAACACTGCGCGACGCCAGCCTACGCAGGCGCGTTCACGGCTGAGCTTTTCGCACACTTTTAAATAGAAGCAGCGACGTACTAAATCCAGACGGGTAAAATCTTCAATCGCCGTCAGGTATTCAGTAACACGCTCCAGCATCATGCAGTATGGATCGAGACCAAACGATACAATCTCGCCGTCGTGCAAACGCTGTTTGATATCTTTCGCCAGCAGACGTGGGTTCGGGTATTCCCAGGAATAGGCTTCCAGCAGCAGTGTTTTCAGTACCGCTTTGTATGGGGAATCGATACTCTTGTAGAGCTGCCAAAGGCTGGCACCAAAGTACTCTTCAGCAGAAAGCGAGCTTAAGCCACCGAGATCCAGCCATTCATTTGGCGTCAGCACGCCCTGCGCGTAAAGCGTCATCACATAGTCGTCGTAATGCTCTTCTTCGTCGCACGGCACCATATTCCACAGAATACGCTTACCGGCGAGACGCACGGCGGTACGATAAAATTCGTCAAGCAGCAGTATATGCTGGGTGGAGCCACAATCTTCGCCCCCCAGGCTGCCGCTTTCATTATGACGGAAGCGGTTTTCATCAATCAGGAAGAAGCTGACTTCCACACCCAGCGAGGCGGCCCAGTTTTCCAGCAGGCTACATTTACGTTGTAGCAATTGGCGCTCTTCGCTATCGAGCCAGGATTGATGACAGACCCAGATATCCAGGTCAGAGGAACAACTTTGCCCTACGGACGAGGTGCTGCCCATGGTGTATACACCAGTAATTGGAAGCTCACCTTTCGGCGGATCCTGTACTGACATTCCACGATACAGTTCAAGCTCGTTCAGATAGTGGCGTTGAGTTTCATCAGGCGTGTAAAGGCAAATGCCTTTGGGAACGTTACCATCAAGGTAACCCGGCATTAGCGGATGGTGATAGTGCAACAATGTCGGCAGTAGACTGTAGACCTGTTGGAATGCAGGCCCCATAGCAGCAAGCGCGCGATCCACACGCAATTGATTTATGGCATCCAGTCTCTGTTTCAGAGTCTCAATATAGAGGTACAAGACGTATCGCCTGATTTGCTACCCGTCATGACTGTGATTCCGCCAACATCAACGGTAACACGCGGCATTCGGGATATTTCGTATGTCAAAGGTAACCGTTACCACTTTTCGCGCCTGGTTTTTTTAGTTTCACGACGAAAAAATGGTCTAAAACGTGATCAATTTAACACCTTGCTGATTGACCGTAAAGAAAGATGCGCTACATACAAGTGTAGCACCGTTTATTCTCTGTAAATTCCTTATTACAACGGCGTGAAACGCCTGTCAGGATCCACTGCCAGACCTCATTTTACGGTTTGCGCAGGCGTCTACGTTTCACCACAACACTGACATCACTCTGGCAAGGATGTTAGGATGGACCACGGATGATAATGACGGTAACAAGCATGTTAGACAATGTTTTAAGAATTGCCACACGCCAAAGCCCACTTGCACTCTGGCAGGCACACTATGTCAAAGACAAGTTGATGGCGAGCCATCCGGGCCTGGTCGTTGAACTGGTACCGATGGTGACGCGCGGCGATGTGATTCTTGATACGCCGCTGGCGAAAGTAGGCGGAAAAGGCTTATTTGTAAAAGAGCTGGAAGTCGCGCTCCTCGAAAATCGCGCCGATATCGCCGTACACTCAATGAAAGATGTGCCGGTTGAATTCCCGCAAGGTCTGGGACTGGTCACTATTTGTGAGCGTGAAGATCCTCGCGATGCCTTTGTGTCCAATAACTATGACAGTCTGGATGCGTTACCGGCAGGCAGTATCGTCGGGACGTCCAGTTTACGTCGCCAGTGCCAACTGGCTGAACGCCGTCCGGATCTGATTATCCGCTCCCTGCGCGGCAACGTCGGCACTCGCCTGAGCAAACTGGATAACGGCGAATACGATGCCATCATTCTTGCCGTAGCCGGACTAAAACGTTTAGGTCTGGAGTCACGTATTCGCGCCGCGTTGCCACCCGAGATTTCTCTTCCGGCGGTAGGACAAGGTGCGGTGGGTATTGAATGCCGCCTTGATGATTCACGCACTCGCGAGCTGCTTGCCGCGCTGAATCACCACGAAACTGCACTGCGCGTTACCGCAGAACGCGCCATGAATACCCGTCTCGAAGGCGGATGTCAGGTGCCAATTGGTAGCTACGCCGAGCTTATTGATGGCGAAATCTGGCTGCGTGCGCTGGTCGGCGCGCCGGACGGTTCGCAGATTATTCGCGGTGAACGCCGCGGTGCGCCGCAAGATGCCGAACAAATGGGGATTTCGCTGGCAGAAGAGCTACTGAATAACGGCGCGCGCGAGATCCTCGCTGAAGTCTATAACGGAGACGCCCCGGCATGAGTATCCTGGTCACCCGCCCGTCTCCCGCTGGAGAAGAGTTAGTGAGCCGTCTGCGCACACTGGGGCAGGTGGCCTGGCATTTTCCGCTGATTGAGTTTTCTCCGGGTCAACAATTACCGCAACTTGCTGATCAACTGGCGGCGCTGGGGGAGAGCGATCTGTTGTTTGCCCTCTCGCAACACGCGGTTGCTTTTGCCCAATCACAGCTGCATCAGCAAGATCGTAAATGGCCCCGACTACCTGATTATTTCGCCATTGGACGCACCACCGCACTGGCGCTACATACCGTAAGCGGACAGAAGATTCTCTACCCGCAGGATCGGGAAATCAGCGAAGTCTTGCTACAATTACCTGAATTACAAAATATTGCGGGCAAACGTGCGCTGATATTACGTGGCAATGGCGGTCGTGAGCTAATTGGGGATACCCTGACAGCGCGCGGTGCTGAGGTCACTTTTTGTGAATGTTATCAACGATGCGCAATCCATTACGATGGTGCAGAAGAAGCGATGCGCTGGCAATCCCGCGAGGTGACGATGGTCGTTGTTACCAGCGGTGAAATGTTGCAGCAACTCTGGTCGCTGATCCCACAATGGTATCGTGAGCACTGGTTACTACACTGTCGACTATTGGTCGTCAGTGAGCGTTTGGCGAAACTCGCCCGGGAACTGGGCTGGCAAGACATTAAGGTCGCCGATAACGCTGACAACGATGCGCTTTTACGGGCATTACAATAACTCTCATAACAGGAAGCCATAATGACGGAACAAGAAAAAACCTCCGCCGTGGTTGAAGAGACCAGGGAGGCCGTGGACACCACGTCACAACCTGTCGCAACAGAAAAAAAGAGTAAGAACAATACCGCATTGATTCTCAGCGCGGTGGCTATCGCTATTGCTCTGGCGGCGGGCGTCGGTTTGTATGGCTGGGGTAAACAACAGGCCGTCAATCAGACCGCCACCAGCGATGCCCTGGCTAACCAACTGACGGCATTGCAAAAAGCCCAGGAGAGCCAAAAAGCCGAGCTGGAAGGCATTATTAAGCAACAAGCTGCACAACTTAAGCAGGCGAATCGTCAGCAAGAAACGCTGGCAAAACAGTTGGATGAAGTCCAACAAAAGGTCGCCACCATTTCCGGCAGCGATGCTAAAACCTGGCTGCTGGCTCAGGCCGATTTTCTGGTGAAACTCGCCGGACGGAAGCTGTGGAGCGATCAGGACGTCACGACCGCTGCAGCGTTGCTGAAAAGTGCAGACGCCAGCCTGGCGGATATGAATGACCCGAGTCTGATTACCGTTCGTCGGGCAATTACCGATGATATCGCCAGCCTTTCTGCAGTATCGCAGGTGGATTATGACGGCATCATCCTTAAGCTTAATCAGCTTTCAAATCAGGTAGATAACCTGCGTCTGGCCGATAATGACAGCGATGGTTCGCCGATGGATTCAGACGGTGAAGAGCTTTCCAGTTCCATCAGCGAATGGCGTATCAATCTGCAAAAAAGCTGGCAGAACTTTATGGACAACTTCATTACGATTCGCCGTCGTGATGACACCGCCGTACCGCTGTTAGCGCCAAATCAGGATATCTATCTGCGCGAAAATATTCGCTCTCGCCTGCTGGTCGCAGCACAAGCTGTACCGCGTCACCAGGAAGAGACTTATCGCCAGGCGCTGGAGAACGTCTCCACCTGGGTACGTGCTTACTACGATACTGATGATGCCACCACCAAAGCGTTCCTCGACGAGGTGGACCAGTTAAGCCAGCAAAATATCTCGATGGATCTTCCGGAAACCCTGCAAAGCCAGGCGATGCTGGAAAAACTGATGCAGACTCGCGTGCGTAACCTGCTGGCACAACCGGCAGCAGGGACAACGGAAGCTAAACCTGCACCTGCACCTGCACCTGCACCTGCACCTGCACCTGCACCTGCACCTGCACCGCAAGGTGATACTCCGGCAGCCGCGCCGCAAGGAGAATAACCATGCTAAAAGTGTTATTACTCTTTGTGTTGCTGATTGCGGGGATAGTGGTTGGCCCGATGATTGCCGGTCATCAGGGTTATGTGCTGATCCAGACCGACAACTACAATATCGAAACCAGCGTCACGGGCCTGGCGATCATATTGATTCTGGCGATGGTAGTGCTGTTTGCCATTGAGTGGCTACTGCGGCGGATCTTCCGCACTGGCGCGCACACCCGTGGGTGGTTTGTCGGGCGTAAGCGTCGCCGTGCACGTAAGCAGACCGAACAGGCGCTGCTGAAACTGGCGGAAGGCGATTATCAGCAAGTTGAAAAGCTGATGGCGAAAAATGCCGATCACGCTGAACAACCGGTGGTGAACTATCTACTGGCTGCCGAAGCCGCGCAACAACGTGGTGATGAAGCGCGCGCCAACCAACATCTGGAACGCGCAGCGGAGCTGGCCGGCAATGACACCATTCCGGTAGAAATCACCCGTGTACGTCTGCAACTGGCCCGTAATGAAAACCATGCTGCACGCCACGGCGTGGATAAGCTGCTGGAAGTTACGCCACGCCATCCGGAAGTATTACGTCTGGCGGAACAGGCGTATATCCGCACAGGTGCATGGAGTTCTCTGCTGGATATCATCCCATCAATGGCGAAAGCCCATGTTGGTGATGAAGAACATCGTGCAATGCTGGAACAACAGGCATGGATTGGCCTGATAGATCAGGCGCGTGCCGATAACGGTAGTGAAGGTTTGCGTAACTGGTGGAAAAACCAAAGCCGGAAAACGCGTCATCAGGTAGCGTTGCAGGTGGCAATGGCGGAACATCTTATTGAATGTGACGATCATGATACTGCCCAGCAAATTATCATCGATGGCCTGAAACGCCAGTACGACGATCGCCTACTGCTGCCGATTCCTCGACTGAAAACCAACAATCCGGAACAGCTGGAAAAAGTGCTGCGCCAGCAGATCAAAAACGTCGGCGATCGCCCGCTGTTGTGGAGCACACTGGGCCAGTCACTGATGAAGCACGGAGAATGGCAGGAAGCATCGCTCGCCTTCCGCGCAGCGCTGAAACAACGTCCGGACGCCTACGATTACGCATGGCTTGCTGACGCGCTGGACAGACTGCACAAGCCGGAAGAAGCTGCAGCGATGCGTCACGACGGTTTGATGTTAACGTTGCAGAACAACCCACCACAGTAGTTCCTTCTCACCCGGGGGCAAGCACCTCCGGGGCCTTCCTGACACATAAAAAAACGCCTGCTCTTATTACGGAGCAGGCGTTAAAACAGGTCTGTATGACAACAAGTGGGTGCTTCACTCAACGTTGTGTCCATGGTGTCTGATGAGGCATAAGCGACATCTGTCAGTGGACGATAAGCACCGTAAACGGCTCTGCGTCATTCCGGAGTTTATGAGGCACTAAGGCGAACATAAGAGATGGAATGAGCATCTACTCGTTTATTATGCCACAGAGAATCGGGAAATAACATCCCTTAACACTTGTTATGAGATAATTCTGTAATCCTCTTTGCTTCCTGAGTAATAACTTCCTGAGTGAATATTTAACCTGAGCTTGATCCTACACATACTTATTATGAATGATAAAATTCATTCAATTAATAACACATATATTAATTGCCGTTAAAACTAAAAACAGCATCAATAATCAACGTGATATAATAAACCTGCCTTACATATCAACTGCGCCAGAGGTAGGATTGAAAACGCTCTCCTGATTTTCCAATTCATTTTCTGGATAAATAAATAATTTATTTTTGTCACTATTATTTATGTAATCATCCTGTCAGGGAGAGGGATCTCAATTATCAATGCTTAATTACGTCATCATTTTGATGACATGAAACCGGAGCATTTTGCATGGAAATTTCGTTTTCACCCAAACGTCTTGTTGTTGCTGTCGCCGCCGCTCTTCCTCTCATGGCCAGCGCAGCAGATACCCCGTCAACTGCCACCGCACGCAAAGGCTTTGCCGGATACGATCACCCAAACCAGTATCCACAGAACGCTGCAATTTATTGAATTTGCACGATCATGTAGGCCGGATAAGGCGTTTACGCCGCATCCGGCAATCAACCGCAGGCGGCCACAAAATGGCCGCTTTTTTACTTACTCACCACCAGCAAATGCGCATGCATAATGTCACTGGCCGGGCGACCGTGCGCCAGCAAATCAGCCATTGCTTTAAGATATGGCGGTAGATGGCGGAAATAACGCTGATACCCGGCACACAAATAATTCAGCCCCGGTTTGCCGCTGGCATCGAGCATGAAGCGGTGTTTCGGGCAGCCTCCCCAGCACGCTTTTAACACGTTACAACTGCGACACTGCGCCGGTAATTGCTTAAATTTATCTTCACCAAACGCCTGCTGTTGCGGGGAATCGATCATTTCTGCAATTGTTTGCTGGTGCATATTCCCCAGCCGATATTGTGGATAAACATAGTGATCGCAGGCGTAAACGTCGCCGTTGTGCTCAACAATCACCGAGCGCCCACAGGTTGGCTGATGATGGCAAACCGCACCCGGCGCACCGACAAAATTGGCAAACGCCCATTCGATATTCATCACGAAAATCTTGCCGACGTCGCGTTTAATCCAGTGGTCGAATATCGCCACCAGAAATTCACCGAACTCCTCGGGGCGCACCGACCATTCCGTTAGCTCACCCTGAATATCACCAGGCGCATGCAATTTCAGTCCTTCGCGGGCAGCCGTTTCATCAGCCAGGCGCTCGACCACCGGAATAAACTGGATGAATTCCACTCCCGCATCGCACAAAAAATCATATACCTGCAACGGTTGCTGCGCGCTGGTGCGATTAACGCAGACCAGCACGTTATAGTCGACATGATGTTTTTGCAGCAGCGTCAGGGCACGCATCACCAGCTTATGCGTGGGTCTGCCACCTTTAGTCACGCGATATTGATTGTGGATCTCAGGCGGACCATCCAGCGATAAACCAACAAGAAAATGATGCTCCGCGAGAAACGCGCACCATTCGTCATCCAGCAGCACGCCGTTAGTCTGGAAGCTGTTACTTATCTTCCTGCCAGCACCATATTTCGCCTGTAGCGCTACGGCACGGCGGTAAAACTCCAGCCCGAGTAGCGTTGGTTCGCCGCCCTGCCAGGTAAAAGCCACTTCGTTTTGCAGTTCGCTGGCGGCGATATAGTGACGGATATACGCTTCCAGCGTGTCATCGTCCATATGCGTGACTGGCTTTTCGCGGTAAAGGGATTGTTTTTCGAGATAAAAACAGTAGTCACAGTTCAGATTACAATCGGAACCACTCGGTTTCGCCATCACATGAAAAGCACGCGTTGGAACCTGTTGCAGCATGGTCACTCCTTGCCTGAAGTCATCCTTCAATACGTTAAGGGCGAAATCATACCGTGGGGCAATGAGTTATTACGGGCGTTTATTGCGAAGGGAGGGTGACGAAATGCACAGAAAACAAAAAACCCCGCCGAAGCGGGGTTCAAAATTGGTCGGCGAGAGAGGATTCGAACCTCCGACCCACTGGTCCCAAACCAGTTGCGCTACCAAGCTGCGCTACTCGCCGAAATACTGCTTTTTGAATTTTTAGTTCAATTCTTTAAAGTCGTGGTGCGAGGGGGGGGACTTGAACCCCCACGTCCGTAAGGACACTAACACCTGAAGCTAGCGCGTCTACCAATTCCGCCACCTTCGCATTGTCACAACTTCTAATAATGGGGTGGCTAATGGGATTCGAACCCACGACAACTGGAATCACAATCCAGGGCTCTACCAACTGAGCTATAGCCACCACTACAAATCTTGTTACGCGGTATTACTACCACCGCAGCTCAAGCGCCGGGACTAAATGGCGCGCCCGACAGGATTCGAACCTGAGACCTCTGCCTCCGGAGGGCAGCGCTCTATCCAGCTGAGCTACGGGCGCTTAGCGCCGTTGCGGGGGTGGATAATACGGACTTCCCACCCCTCTGTCTAGTCCCTTTTTAAATAAATTGCGCGTTTGGTTACGGTTTGTGCGTTTTGCTGCTTATTCCTCCAGTTTATGCGCTTTCCCGTGGCGATTAAGGCCAAAAACTTTATAAATCGCCGTCACCGCCAGCATAAAGATGATGCCAACAAACAGCGACATACGCGTATCTTCATTAAAGTACATGCCGATCAAAACGCAAATCAGGAATGCCATTGTTACGTAGTTGGCCCACGGGAACAGGATTGAGCGGAACGGATGGCTGGCAATCGCCGCTTTATGTGCACGCCGAAAACGCAGCTGGCTTATCAATATCACAAACCATGGCACCATCCCCGGAAGCACGCTGGCACTGTAGACGTAGACAAACACACGCTGCGGATTGGGAATGATGTAGTTCAGGCATGAGCCAATTAGCAGAATAGCAATAGATACTGCCACACCCGCAACCGGTACGCCGTGACGGGAAACTTTCGCCATCGCCGCCGGTAACTGACGGTTTTTCGCCAGTGCGTAGAGCATACGTCCGCAACTGTACATGCCGCTGTTACAGCCAGAGAGCGCAGCCGTCAGCACCACAAAGTTGATAATGCCCGCCGCTGCGGTAATACCGATTTTGGCAAAAGTCAGTACGAACGGGCTGCCGTTGCTGCCAATTTCATTCCACGGGAAGATGGTGACGATAACGAAAATCGCGCCTACGTAGAAAATCAGGATCCGCCACAGCACCTTGCCTACGGCACTGCGCAGTGTCACCTGCGGATTCTTCGCTTCACCGGCAGTAATGCCAATCAGCTCCACGCCCTGGTAGGACGCCACCACAATACACAGCGCGGTCAGGAACCCTTTCCAGCCACCCGCAAAGAAACCGCCATGCTCTGTGAGATTGCTAAAACCAATCGACTGCCCACCATTGCCAAAGCCAAAGAAAATCACGCCCAGGCCAATGACAATCATCACGATAATCGTGGTGACTTTGATCATCGCGAACCAGAACTCGATTTCGCCGTACAACCGCACCGCCGCCAGATTCGCCAACGCCACCAGCGCCACTGCGATCAATGCGGGTATCCACTGCGCCATCTCCGGGAACCAGAACTGGACATAAACGCCAATGGCGGTGATTTCTGAGATCCCCACGGCCATCCACATAAACCAGTAAGACCAGGCGGTGAGATAACCAAAAAACGGGCTCATATAACGATGCGCATAAACGGCGAACGAACCGGTAACCGGTTCGAGGAACAACATTTCGCCCATTGAACGCATGATGAAAAAGACGAACAGCCCGGCGATGATATAGGCCAACAATACGGATGGCCCGGCCCATTTCAGGGTACTGGCGGCCCCCATAAACAGGCCGACGCCAATGGTGCCCCCCAGGGCGATGAGTTCGATATGTCGAGCTTCCAGCCCACGCTGTAGCTCTGGTTTGTTATCTGCCATAAATCCTCGTGTTGTGTTTGCATGCTTTCCGGTGTTACCGGTTATCGTTATGGGTACATCGAGTGTTGCGAATGTTTTCGTAATTCAGGAGAAATGGCAAATAAAGCATTAAAAATTTGAATGCTTTGTGTAATAAAAAAGCAGACAGGCGACGAAGTGACCACTCCGTCGCTTTACAAAGAGAGGAAAATCAGAGGTTGCCGGTGTAATGCCAGCGTAAATAACGCAGCAAACGAAGCTGACGCTTAATGCGGCTCGGCTGCGAAAGCAGGCGGTAGAGCCACTCCAGTCCCAGCGTTTGCCAGATTTTCGGTGCGCGTTTTACGTGACCGGTGAAAACATCGTAAGTCCCGCCAACGCCCATATACAGCGCATCTGGATGCACCAGACGGCAGTCGCGCATGAAGATCTCCTGCTTTGGCGATCCCATCGCAACGGTGACGATTTGCGCTCCGCTGGCATGAATGCGTTCAAACAGCGCCTGACGCTGCTCGGGTTTAAAATAACCATCCTGACTGCCAACGATATTCACATTCCATTGGTTGCGCAGTTTAGCTTCAGTTTGCGCCAGCACTTCAGGTTTACCGCCCACAAGAAATACCGGCGTCCCTTCTTTGCCTGCGCGCGCCATCAGCTCTTCCCAGAGATCGGCACCGGCAACGCGGGAAACCTGCGCCTGCGGGTACTTTTTACGTACTGAACGTACAACGCTGATGCCATCCGCATATTTAAATTCGGCAGCGTTAATTAACTCCCTGACCTCGGCGTTATCTTCAATGGTCAGCATTTTTTCGGCATTAATGGCAACCAGCGTTCCCTGCTTAAGCTGCCCGTCAGCAAACAGATAATCGAGGGCATGCTGCATATCACGCCAACCAATCAACTGTAAGCCACGCAGCGTATAGGTCGGTGCCGTGGTGTTGTTATTCATTGTTATCCTTCAACCTGCGTCCGGAGCGATGATTTTGTACGTTTATGAATGAGTCCGGCGCTTTCAAAAAGCCAGTACAACAGTTTTGCGATCATCAGACATGCGCCGAAGACCACGATAAAAAAGACTACGCGTGAGACAAACGAATCCAGCCCTTCACGTGCCAGCACGATCATATTGAAGATCGCCCCAAAGCAGAAACTGTGCAATATCGCAGCCTTATAGCGATTAGTCTCGCGGTTGCCCAGCTCATACAGCCAGTCGAACCATTTGATGATCAGTCCAACCACAATCGCCCCGAGTGGGATGAACAACGCGCCGCCCATCACCACCAGTGAGCCTATAAGCGTAGGCGAGATCGCCAGTCCGGAGTGGTTATTCAGCACTTCCCAGGTAAAGTAGTTGGCTGAGTTCAGCACCATACTCGGGCGCCCCGGCCACAGCCAGGAAGGGATAAAGACATAGAAATCGCGGACAATTGGAGCCAGGCCCTGGAAGTCGATGTTGTCGTAGTTCTGCAACAGCAACGCCAGATTCTCCCACGGCGAGAAGGTGTCGCGAGTGAGATAGAGAAACGTATAGAACGCTTCATCGCCGCTCACATTCATTCCATAGCGTTTTAACGCCAGCCAGAACATGCCAACAATCCCCAGCACGCCCGCCGCCGCCAGCATCCACAACGAAATCCAGCCGCGAATAATGCCAATAAACAGGAAGATAGCGAATGCGATGATGATATTGGCGCGAGTGCCGCCGACAATCATATAAGTCAGCAAGCCAAAAGCGACCGTGCTGACGAGGAAAAACAGCCACGCTTTGCTGTCCTGGCGCAGAAAGTAGACCACCAGCATCGCCGGGATGAAAAAGTAAAAGAAGCGTTTTAACGCCACGCCGGAGACTTCACTGGAAAAGATCTGACTGTAGGAGTTAAGCCGGAACAGCAAAAAGCCGTTGTGCATGAAGAAGATGCCGACGCTTACCAGCGCGATGCCCATCAGGATCACCCACGTAAGATTGGTCTCCACGCGGTTCATGGTAAACAGCGGACGGCGCGGTACATCAGCAACGCGTTTGCGTAGGCGGGTTTTGTAGGTGACATAGTAAACCGCGTAGAAGCAGCCCGCAGAAAGCAACGCCTGCAACAAGATTTCTGGCGGCGCGACACCAACATCAAAGCGAAATACCAGCACGCTGGTCAGCGGGAAGCCGAAGAAAAAGGTGAGCAAAAACAGCAATGAAAAGAAGACATTGAAGTTAAAGCGCACACGGCGAAACTCAAACCAGGTCAGCGTGGCAATAAACAGCGTGCAGAGCAGCCAGACAACAAACAGGCCACTGAATTGCAGCAGACTCATGCGACCTCCCCGGCGGCAATCGCCAACGCCCGCTGCCAGCCTTGTAGATAGTTAGGGCTAAAGAAGGCAATGGTGTTTTTATCCACCGACGCCAACTGGCGCTGCGCTTCACGCACAATATCCTCGTTGAGATCGTCGGTAGTAAACAGCACCGGCAAATGTTGTTCCGTCATATCCTGCCAGAACGGATTTTCCCGGTTAAGCACACAAGGAATGCCCGCCTGAATCAGTAAGCACAGCGTACCAATGCCCTGCTGGCGGGCAAAAATAAAGTAACCAAGATCGCACTGACGAAGTAGCGCCAGATAGGCGTCAAATTCCAGTTTTTCGCTCAGAATTTGTAGATTCTCTTCGCTGAATAACTCCAGCCCCGCCTGACGAACTTCCTCAATGTACGCTTCGTTATTAGGCGGATATCCCATCGGCACCACCACTTTTACCGTATCGCCAAATTGCTGATGAACGGCGCGCAAGGCAGCAATATGCTCATTGCTGCGGTCGCCGGAGTTCCCCACCAGAATGGTCATTTTCCCTTCACGTTGCCGATCGTTCGCCATCGTATTGAGCGAAGGGTCCATCCGCGTCGGGAAGTACAGCAGTTCGCCCCGCACCTTTGGGTGCGTTTTGACAAAAAAGCTCAAATCGCCGCGGGTGGCAAATACACAGCCGACTCGCTTTTGCGCCAGGCGACGTAGTGGGTAAAAAAGCTTATATCTCAAGCCACTGGAAAGCTCATACAGGTCTGCCCCCCAGATATGCCAGAAAAACTGGCTGGGCTTAATGCCACCACTCAGCAGAGCCAGCCACAGTGTGGGATTGAACTGACCGTGGAAGAAAAAACGCTGCTGACGGTTAGCTTTTGCTTTCGCGATGACCGCTTCCGCCAGCGATTTTTTCCCAGGGAAAAATTGCACAGAAAGCGCCGGACAGCTATCACTTAAGCCGTCGTCCTTGCCAACAACCATAAACTCGCGCGCGTGCTCGCTCGTCGCGGCCAGCGCGTCATTGAAAAACCGCAAAACGGTTCGGTTATGGTGAGGGATATCCGATCCCAGTACGTGAATCAGTACAGTCATGCCCGCCTATGCCAGAGTAAAAACACGCCACAACAAAGAGAAAAATAGACGATATAAGTTGCCATATATGCCTGCGCCGCGCCCAGTGCACCATGCGCAGGGATTAGCCAGTGGGCAAATACCATCAATAAAGTGAACTGGCTGACTTCCGCCAGAATATAAAACCGCAGTGACGCTTTGGCGATCACCAGATAACCAAAGACATAAGCGCCCACTTTTAACACATCACCCACTAACTGCCAGGCAAAGAGATCGCGCATAGCGGTAAATTTATTCGACAACAGCAGCCAGATAGCAAAATCACGCAGCAGCCAGACGGTAAAACTCGCCGCCGCCACTGCCGGTAAGACGAATTTCAGCGATTTAACCACTTCCCGGGTGATATCGCGCTTTTCCGTTAGCCGCGACAACGTGGGCAGCAAATATACGCTGAACGATGCCGTAATAAATTGCAGGTAGGCATCGGAAATACTGCTCACCCCTTGCCAGATCCCCACCTCATCCCAGCTATACTGCGCCGCCAGCAGTTTACGCATCATGATGTAAGCAACAGGCAAGGTCACCGACGTAATCAACGCCATGAGCGTAAATTTGCTCAACTGCCCTGCCAGACCGTTATCCCAGCTGGGTTTCAGATAGCTTAACGGGATGACACCACGTTTGATCAACATGATGGCGGCAGGAATTACCACCAGCGCGGGAATCAGCGCCAGACCCAGCAACGCCCCTTCATAACCGCCCAAACGGTAACTGACGTAGTACGCGAGAACGCCAATCAAGCTGCCGACAATCAGCGATAACGCATTACCTGCGGCATCGCGAAAGCCTTTCATCAGCGCCAGTAACAGGTTGCCCCAGGCGATCCCCATTTGCACCAGCGCCACTAAACGCACCAGCCCCTGATAGTCGGTATTACCAAACAATCCCTGGCTGATTGGCGCAGCTGCCAGCACAAAAACCAGCGCCATCAGCGTAGAGAAACCAAGTACCATCGCTGATGAAGTGCCGACCACGCGGCGCAGCTGTTGCGGATTATCATGGTACTGGGCAACGTATTTGGTTACACCGTTAAAGATGCCAGCCCCGGCAAGCACGCCGAGCACGGTAATCAACTGGCGGAAATTTGCCGCCAGCCCAAGCCCCGCCGGACCAAATGACACCGCCAGCAACTTACCGACCAGTAACCCGGCACCAATCTTGACCAGTGTACTGGCCGCCGTCCACAAGGACGCTTTTGCCAACGACATATCAGGAAAAGTAGTTCAACAAAGTCGCAATTACCGTACGCTGATTGACGGGCGACAGGTTGTAGAACAGCGGCAGGCGCAGCAGGCGCTCGCTCTCTTTGGTGGTGTAGCGATCTTCACCGTGGAACTCACCAAAGTGTTCCCCCGCAGGGCAACCGTGCAGCGGAATGTAATGAAACACCGCCATGATTTCCGCTTCTTTCAGAAAGTTAATCAACGCGCTCCGGTCATCAATATCCCGCAGTTTAATGTAGAACATATGCGCGTTCTGCACGCAGCCATCGGGAATCGACGGCAGCTCGATACGCCCGGCTTTCGCCAGAGGCGCTAACGCATCGTAGTAGTTTTGCCACAGCGCCAGACGTTGCTGGTTGATACGATCCGCTGCTTCCAGTTGCGCCCACAGGTATGCAGCTTGCAGATCGGACATCAAATAGCTGGAGCCAATATCGCGCCAGGTATATTTATCGACCTGACCACGGAAGAACTGGCTGCGGTTAGTGCCCTTTTCACGGATGATCTCGGCTCGTTCGATTAACGCTTTATCGTTAATCAGCGTCGCGCCGCCTTCACCGCCCGCCGTGTAGTTTTTGGTTTCATGGAAGCTAAAGCAGCCAATATGACCAATGGTTCCCAGTGCACGCCCTTTGTAAGTGGACATCACGCCCTGAGCGGCATCTTCTACCACAAACAAATTATGCTTTTTCGCCAACGCCATAATGGTGTCCATTTCGCAGGCCACACCCGCGTAATGGACCGGCACGATAACGCGCGTTTTGTCGGTGATCGCCGCTTCAATCAGCGTTTCGTCGATGTTCATGGTGTCCGGGCGAACATCCACAAAAACGATTTTTGCGCCACGCAGCACAAAGGCATTGGCGGTGGAGACAAAGGTGTAGCTCGGCATGATCACTTCATCGCCAGGCTGGATATCGAGCAGCAGCGCCGCCATCTCCAGCGAAGCGGTGCAGGACGGCGTCAGTAACACTTTGGCGCTGCCAAAACGTTGCTCCAGCCACTGCTGGCAGCGACGGGTAAAACCGCCATCGCCACACAGTTTGCCGCTACCCATTGCCGACTGCATATAGTCGAGTTCGGTTCCCACCACCGGCGGTGCGTTAAATGGAATCATGTGATCACCTGTATAACCAGTACGCGGTGCTTTCTACATTCGCACCACTTTGTATGTATCGTTTAAGCGCGGCGGTGTTGCCCATTTGGGTCGCCACCCGCAAAGTTGTTTTACCGCGAGCATACGCCCAGTTTAGCGCCGTTTGCATCAGCTCAGCACCTGCACCGCGTCCAGCCAGCAGGCCAATTCGCGCATCTGTCGCATTGAGTTCCCGTAAAGAGACATAGCCGCGAATATCGCCGGACGCCGCACGTAAAATCAGACATTGATGATCAAAGGTGCCGCGCACGGCATTTTCAATCCACTGTGCATAAAAGCGACTGCTGGCGTCAGGCGCATACCACGGCGCACGAAAACGGCTTTGCGCAAATGCGGCGCTGGCTAACTGACGTAATGCGGGAATATCGGTCTCTTGTGCCACTACAGAACCGCTATCACTGGCATTGTTCACGGGTAGCGCCAAATCAACTTCACCTTCTACCAGGGAGAATCCCAGCTGTTGCAGGGCATCCAGTTCACCCGTATTTGATGCCGCAATTTTGGCCTGCACCCGTGACCACGGCGCTAACGCGTCTGGCGTCAGGAGCGGTGCTTCAGACGTAATGCGCACGATGGCGCTGTTAACACCAAAGAAGGCGTTTTCCCAGGTTAGTGGCTCAATACTGGCGCGGACGGGCACGAAGTAACTCCAGCAGATATTGGCCGTAGCCAGTTTTCGCTAATGAACTGGCAGCACGCTTCACACCCTCGTCATCGAGCCAGCCGTTACGCCAGGCAATCTCTTCCAGGCAGGCAATCTTAAAGCCCTGGCGTTTTTCCACCGTCTGTACAAAGGTGCTGGCTTCAATCAGGCTGTCGTGAGTGCCGGTATCCAGCCAGGCAAATCCGCGCCCGAGCAGTTCAACGGTCAGGTTGCCCGCCTCGAGGTACATCTGGTTGATGGAGGTAATCTCCAGTTCACCACGCTCCGACGGCTTCACCTGCTTTGCGTACTCCACGACTTTACTGTCGTAGAAATAAAGCCCGGTCACCGCCCAGTTTGACTTCGGCTGTTTTGGCTTTTCTTCCAGCGAGATAGCGCGGAAATTGTCGTCAAACTCCACCACGCCAAAGCGTTCCGGGTCCATCACCTGATAGCCAAAAACCGTCGCCCCTTCGGTGCGCGCCGCAACATGACGCAGCTTCGGACTGAAGCCCTGACCGAAGAAGATGTTATCGCCCAGCACCAGACAAGAAGGTTCACCATTAAGGAAGGTTTCACCGATGATAAAGGCCTGCGCCAGACCGTCCGGGCTGGGCTGTTCGGCATATTCCAGCTGGATACCGAACTCACTACCATCGCCCAGCAGGCGCTGGAAATAACCTTTATCTTCCGGCGTAGTGATGATGAGAATTTCGCGGATACCGGCCAGCATCAGCACCGACAGCGGATAGTAAATCATTGGCTTATCGTAAATCGGCAACAGTTGCTTCGATACGCCGCGCGTAATCGGATGCAATCGGGTGCCGGAACCGCCCGCCAGGATAATACCTTTCATGTTTGCCTCCGCTGAAAATTAGCCTTTCAGACCTAAACGCTCGCCCTGATAGCTGCCGTCCTGCACCTGCTTCCACCAGCTTTCATTAGCCAGATACCACTGCACCGTTTTACGCATTCCACTTTCAAAGGTTTCCTGTGGCAGCCAACCAAGTTCACGGGCAATTTTCGAAGCATCAATGGCATAACGCAGATCATGCCCCGGACGGTCAGCGACAAAGGTGATCAAGTCACGATAGTGCACCACGCCGTGCGGCTTGTTCGGAGCCAGTTCTTCCAGCAGCTCGCAAATGGTTTCCACAACATCGAGATTCTTACGCTCGTTGTGACCACCAATATTATAGGTTTCACCGACTTTCCCGGTGGTCGCCACGCAATACAGCGCGCGGGCGTGATCTTCCACATACAGCCAGTCACGGATTTGCTGCCCGTTGCCATATACCGGCAGCGGTTTACCCGCCAGCGCGTTGAGGATCATCAGCGGGATCAGTTTTTCCGGAAAGTGGTAAGGACCGTAGTTATTCGAGCAGTTGGTGATCAGCGTCGGCAGACCGTAGGTCCGCAGCCAGGCGCGCACCAGATGGTCGCTGCTGGCTTTTGACGCGGAATAAGGGCTGCTCGGCGCATACGGCGTGGTTTCGGTGAAGAAATCATCCGTCGAGTGCAGGTCACCATATACTTCGTCGGTGGAGATATGATGAAAACGGAACGCTGATTTTTTATCTTCCGTCAGCGTATTCCAGTAAGCCCGCGCCGCTTCAAGCAATGTATAAGTCCCGACAATGTTGGTTTCAATAAACGCTGCCGGGCCGTCAATAGAACGGTCAACATGGCTTTCGGCTGCCAGATGCATGACACAGTCTGGCTGATGCTCAGTGAATACGCGTGCCAGTTCTGCCCGATCGCAGATATCAACTTTCTCAAAGGCAAAGTGCTCGCTTTGCGCGACCGGTGCCAGCGACATCAGGTTTCCGGCGTAGGTCAGCTTATCGACCACTACCACCGCATCGCTCGTTTCGTTGATGATATAACGCACCAGCGCCGAGCCAATAAACCCGGCACCACCTGTTATCAGAATTTTTCTCATCAGCGCCAGACTCCTTTGGCATCGACGACATACTGCTGATGGACATTGTCGCCATTGATAACTTTGAACTGACTATGATCGACCAGCATCACCAGCACGTCTGCCGTTGCCAGCGCCTCGTCAAGCTGCGCCAGAGTACAAAGCCCGGTCAGTTTTTTCGGCAACTGGTGGATGTTAGGCTCAACAACCAGCGTTTCGCCGCTGTGCCACTGGGCGATCAGTTCAGCGATTTCCATCGCCGGGCTTTCGCGCAGGTCATCAATATTCGGTTTAAACGCCAGACCAAAGCAGGCGATTTTCAGTTCACTGGCGCGTTTATCGGTAGCAGCAAGGCAGTCGGCAACCGCCGCTTTCACCTGATCGATAACCCAGAACGGTTTGTGATCGTTAACTTCGCGCGCGGTACGGATAAGCCGCGCCTGCTGGGGGTTCTGTGCCACGATAAACCACGGATCAACAGCAATGCAGTGACCGCCCACGCCAGGGCCAGGCTGAAGAATATTAACGCGAGGGTGACGATTCGCCAGGCGAATCAGTTCCCAGACGTTAATCCCCTGATCGGCACAAATCAGCGACAATTCATTAGCAAAAGCGATATTCACATCGCGGAAGCTGTTTTCGGTGAGCTTACACATTTCCGCCGTCCGCGAGTTAGTGACGACACACTCACCTTCGAGGAAAATTTTGTACAGTTCGCTGGCGCGGGCCGAACAAACCGGCGTCATACCACCAATCACGCGATCGTTTTTAATCAGCTCGACCATTACCTGTCCTGGTAACACGCGTTCCGGGCAGTAAGCAATGTTGACGTCCGCCTGCTCGCCCACCTGCTGCGGGAAAGTGAGATCCGGACGCATCTCTGCTAACCATTCTGCCATCTTCTCGGTTGACCCCACCGGCGAGGTGGATTCAAGGATCACCAGCGCGCCTTTTTTCAGCACTGGCGCAATGGAGCGAGCAGCCGATTCAACGTAGGTCATATCTGGCTCATGATCGCCCTTAAACGGCGTGGGTACAGCAATCAGCCAGGCATCCGCTTCAACTGGCGTCGTGCTCGCTCGTAAAAAACCGCCTTCTACGGCAGTTTTTACTACACTCGCCAAATCAGGTTCGACGATATGGATTTCGCCACGATTGATGGTATCAACCGCATGTTGGTTGATATCGACACCAATTACCTGTTTTTGCCGTGAGGCAAACGCTGCTGCCGTTGGCAGCCCGATATAACCCAGTCCGATAACAGAAATGGTCGCAAAACTCATAGTGATATCCGATTATTTTTTAACGCTTCCAGAATGCGAGAGCATGCCTGACCATCACCATACGGGTTATGGGCGCGGCTCATAGCTTGATATTCGTTTTCGTCTTTTAAAAGACGCGTCACTTCCTCGACAATTCGCTGCTTATCCGTGCCTATCAGACGCACCGTACCCGCCGTCACCGCTTCCGGACGCTCAGTGGTATCGCGCATCACCAGCACAGGTTTCCCCAGCGAAGGCGCTTCTTCCTGAATGCCGCCTGAGTCGGTCAAAATCAGCCAGGCGTGGTTCATCAGCCAGACAAACGGTAAATACTCCTGGGGATCGATCAGAATGACATTTTTCACATGCCCCAGAATGCGATTGACCGGCTCTCTGACGTTCGGGTTGAGATGCACCGGATAGACAATCTGGATGTCCTGGTGCGTGGTGGCGATGTCTGCCAGCGCGTGGCAGATTTCTTCAAAGCCACGACCGAAACTCTCACGCCTGTGACCGGTCACCAGAATCATCTTTTTATCGGGGTCGATAAACGGGTAATTTGCCGCCAGTTCTGAACGCAGCGTGTCGCTGCTCATCACCTGGTCACGCACCCATAACAGTGCATCAATGACTGTATTACCGGTAATGAAGATTCGGCTATCCGCAACGTTTTCACGCAGCAAGTTTTGCCGGGAAGTTTCGGTTGGAGAGAAGTGATACATCGCCAGATGCCCGGTCAATGTACGGTTAGCCTCTTCCGGCCACGGCGAATAGAGATCGCCCGTGCGCAGACCAGCCTCAACGTGACCAACAGGAATACGCTGATAAAACGCCGCCAGGCTGGTTGCCAGCGTCGTCGTCGTATCGCCGTGAACCAGCACGACGTCTGGTTTGAACTCGGCAAGAATAGGTTTTAGCCCTTCCAGAATCCGACAGGTTATCTCTGTCAGGCCCTGTCCTGGCTGCATTATGTTGAGATCGTAGTCAGGTACAATGGAAAAGAGTTTCAGCACCTGATCGAGCATCTCCCGATGCTGCGCAGTGACGCAAACTTTAGCCTCAAAAAAAGGATCTTTTGCCAACGCATGCACCAACGGCGCCATCTTGATGGCTTCCGGGCGCGTACCAAATACAGTCAGTACTTTCACATCGATTCTCTTCGAATAAGCGGCGAGCGCCTTTGCGCTCACCGCAGCAGTGTTGCTATTTCGAGCAACGGCGGGTTAATGCGACACCAGCCCCGATCAGCCCCCCGACAATGCCCCACATAATCATCAGGAAGGCACGACGTGGGCTATCGCGTTTTACCGGTTCTTCCGGCGTACGCAAATAGCGATAGGTCTGAAAACGCGGATCCAGGGTTGGACCAACATTCAGGGTGTTTAACATGGCCCGATTCTGATCATAGTCGAGATCAAAGGCCGGACCGACGGCCTGTAAATTTTCCAGTCGAGCCTGAAGCATTGGACGCCCAAGCAGGAACATTTCTGAATCAGGTAATTCCTCGGCAGGTACATCTGTCGCACTGCGCGAAATATTATGCTGCTCAGCAATTTTCAGCGCCTGCTCAATGCTGTTCATCCGGCGGTCGTAGATGGCTTTCGCCACCTCTTCCTGACGCTTCACCTGAGCTTTCATCTGGATGGTACGCGCCGCCCATGCGCCTTTCAGCTCATCATTCAGATGGCTGGCTGCACGCTGGCTGGCAAAAGCAACATACTGACGTAACAGGTTATTAGCGTCAGGCGCGGTTTCGGCAATAAGCTTCACGCTGTCATTGACCGCGCGGGTAAAGTCTCCGGGGATAAACTGGATGTTGTTAATCATTTCATCCAGCAACGCCGCATCGGCTTTGCTGTTGCCCACCATCCGCTGTTTGTAATAGTCGGTTTGCAGCCAGAACTCTCTGCGGGTATCCCACGAGGCCAGTTGCATAACAAACTCTTTATAGGCTTCGTCCATGACCGATGGTTGGTCGGCAGAAGCCATGTTTGAACGGACATCCAGGTTACGCAAAAATTGCTGCTGCGAGTAATATCCCCCCAGCATATTCACCGTTGGACGATCGGTAATCGCCGTCGAGCTCCACTCCTGACGAGCAAAAAACGTATACGCCAGCGCGATTAACGCAAACGCCAGCCCCATGCCAATAATCCATAGCTTCCCAGCCCACAAGGTACGAAACAACCCACGAATATCCAGTTCATTTTCAGCGTCTTCGGCCGGTTTCCCAGGCATTGGTTGTGTCATCACATCCTCATTTATTTGGTTAAATTGGGGCTGCCACCACGATTTCTACGCAGTCTGCGTTTTACGCGCTTAATAAAGCGAGCAACTTTCCAGGCACGCTTAATGCAATATCCATAGAGGAAGAATGCTAGCAAAAAGAGCACCAGCATGACCCACTCCGGGACAAAATGAGAATATTCTGCCAGCACGCCAATGGAAGCGAGCAGTGCTGCGGCAAGGGTAATCAGCACAAACGCCTGACGGGAAGTAAACCCGGCACGCATGATCAAATGGTGAATATGCTGACGGTCAGGAGAGAATGGGCTCATGCCTTTACGCAGGCGACGGTACATAATCGCCACCATATCCATTAGCGGAATGGCGATTATCCACAAAGCGGTAACCGGGCTGATGGGATGGGTTTTGCCCTGGGTCGTTTCGAGCAGGATCCAGATAACGGTAAAACCAATCAGCGTACTGCCCGCATCACCCATAAAGACTTTGTAGCGGCGACCCAGGATACCAAGGTTAAGCATGATGTATGGCAGGATGGCGGCGATCATCGCAAAGCACCAGATTGCGAGGCTGGTTTGCCCGTCGAACCACAAAATCATACCGATTGCTGCAAACGAGACGCAGGACAACCCGCCCAGCAAGCCATCAATGCCATCAACCATGTTGAACGCATTAATGGCCGCCCAGACGGCAAATAGCGTCAGGAAGTAACCAAACGGTCCGAGCACCATCTCCCAGGAGCCAAAGATATAACCCAGGCTACTGAGATAAAGCTTGCCGAACACCATCATAACAATGCCAACAGCGGCCTGTATGGTGGCACGGATTTTTACGCTGATATCAAAACGGTCATCCAGCGCGCCAATGAAAACAAGCACACCGGCACAAGCGAGATAGAGAGATGCATGCGGAATATAGTAATCGACAATTCCGAACGTGAAGCAAATCCCTGCGTAAACCGAAATCCCCCCAACGAGAGGTATCAATCCCTGGTGACGTTTGCGGAAGTTTGGTTTATCCACTAAACCGACTTTTTTTGCCACCTTACGGGCAAAAAACAGAAACAGTGTCGTGAATAAAAAAATACTGATGAGATCAGTACTCACTGTCAGTAAATTCACAATGCATGCTCTCAGAGAAAATTATTAGCAGAAGTATAACCACGAAGACCTTTATTCAGAAGGGAAAGTCCGTTCCGAACCCACCAGTCCTGTGCAAAAATTAACCATTTGATATGCAAATTGCATAACACGCCAGCAAATTCCAGGAATTTTCCTAACATCGCCAGCGCGGCATTAAGATTACAGATATAAAAGCAAAACGCCACGTAAACACGTGGCGTTTTTGGCATAAGACAAATTTATGAGCGTTTCATCATTTCGAAGAAATCGTCATTGGTCTTGGTCATGGCCAGTTTATTAATGAGGAATTCCATTGCATCGATTTCGCCCATCGGGTGAATGATTTTGCGCAGGATCCACATTTTCTGCAGTTCTTCCTGAGTCGTGAGCAGCTCTTCTTTACGGGTACCGGAACGGTTGTAGTCGATAGCCGGGAAGACGCGTTTTTCAGCGATCTTACGAGAGAGGTGCAGTTCCATGTTGCCTGTACCTTTAAACTCTTCGTAAATAACTTCGTCCATTTTAGAACCGGTATCGATAAGCGCCGTCGCGATAATGGTCAGGCTGCCGCCCTCTTCCACGTTACGCGCCGCACCGAAGAAGCGTTTCGGACGATGAAGGGCATTGGCGTCCACACCACCGGTCAACACTTTACCTGACGCCGGAACAACAGTGTTGTAAGCGCGCGCCAGACGAGTGATGGAGTCGAGCAGAATGATAACGTCTTTCTTGTGCTCAACCAGGCGTTTGGCCTTCTCGATCACCATTTCCGCAACCTGAACGTGGCGAGATGCGGGTTCGTCAAAGGTAGAAGCAACAACTTCACCTTTTACCAGACGCTGCATCTCGGTTACTTCTTCCGGACGTTCGTCGATCAGCAGAACCATCAGCACACAATCCGGGTGGTTGTAAGCAATGCTCTGAGCAATGTTCTGCAGCAGCATAGTTTTACCGGCTTTCGGCGGTGCCACAATCAGACCACGCTGACCACGACCGATAGGTGATGCTAGATCCAGTACGCGAGCGGTTAAATCTTCCGTAGAACCGTTACCACGTTCCATACGCAGACGAGAGTTTGCGTGCAGCGGGGTTAAGTTCTCAAAGAGGATTTTGTTGCGGGCGTTTTCAGGTTTGTCGAAGTTAACTTCGTTAACTTTCAGCAGCGCAAAATAGCGTTCACCTTCTTTCGGCGGGCGAATCTTACCAGAGATGGTATCACCAGTGCGGAGGTTGAAACGGCGGATTTGGCTAGGGGAAACGTAGATGTCATCAGGACCGGCGAGGTAGGAGCTGTCTGCGGAACGGAGGAAACCAAATCCATCCTGCAATATCTCCAGTACGCCATCACCAAAGATATCTTCGCCACTCTTTGCGTGCTGCTTCAGGATGGCAAAAATAATGTCCTGCTTACGCATACGAGCCAGGTTTTCCAGCCCCATATTTTCGCCGAGAGTGATCAGCTCAGAAACCGGCGTATTCTTTAATTCGGTAAGATTCATAGTGGTGTGAGTTCTTAAACTTGGGGTAAATCTCGAACTTAATGTTGTGAATGGTATGGCAGGATCATCCATGCCTGTTTACGGTCATCGACTCATGTCTTTTCGCTGCCTGGTCACAGGAGAGTACGCAGAACTGAAACGACAAGACGGATTGAGTGACGAGCCAGAAATCTGTTCACTTCGCATTTAAGATAAAACGGGAAGCGTTGGAAATTACAAGATTCAAACTTAATAAGGTATGTTTAATACGAAGTCAACACTAAGTTAGCATGACTCACGCCGGGCGTCCAGTTTTTAGCGACGGGGCACCCGAACATGAAATTCCCTTACGCCAGGTTAGCGTCGAGGAACTCTTTCAACTGACCTTTAGACAGTGCACCCACTTTGGTTGCCGCCACTTCACCGTTTTTGAACAGCAGCAGAGTCGGGATACCACGGATGCCATATTTCGGCGCAGTGCCAGGGTTTTGATCGATGTTCAGTTTTGCAACGGTCAGTTTGCCCTGATATTCGTCAGCGATTTCATCCAGAATCGGGGCGATCATTTTGCACGGACCGCACCACTCTGCCCAGAAATCGACGAGGATCGCCCCGTCCGCTTTGAGTACATCCGTGTCAAAACTGTCGTCAGTCAGGTGAATAATTTTATCGCTCATATATAACTCCACAGGAATAAGCCTGGCGTGTTGGTTTCGTTGTTGGTGTAACATTAACCAACTAAAGGTTGACTTTATTTCACCGGATACGCTTTCGTAAAGCAATAGTAAGCTGATATTCTACCACACTATGAGCAAAACACATTTAACAGAACAGAAGTTTTCCGACTTCGCCCTGCATCCGAAGGTTGTAGAAGCCCTTGAAAAAAAAGGGTTTCATAACTGTACGCCCATTCAGGCACTGGCCCTTCCGCTGACGCTGGCGGGTCGTGACGTAGCCGGGCAGGCGCAAACCGGTACCGGGAAAACGATGGCGTTTCTTACGTCAACGTTTCATTATCTTCTCTCTCATCCTGCGATTGCCGATCGCAAGGTGAATCAGCCGCGTGCCTTAATTATGGCACCGACGCGTGAACTTGCCGTGCAGATCCATGCCGACGCAGAACCGCTGGCGGAAGCTACTGGCCTGAAGCTGGGTCTGGCTTACGGTGGTGATGGCTACGACAAACAGCTGAAAGTGCTGGAAAGCGGCGTTGACATTCTGATTGGCACCACGGGGCGTTTAATTGACTACGCCAAGCAGAACCACATTAACCTCGGTGCCATTCAGGTGGTGGTACTGGACGAAGCCGATCGCATGTACGATCTGGGCTTTATTAAAGATATCCGCTGGCTGTTCCGCCGTATGCCGCCTGCAAACCAGCGCCTCAACATGCTGTTCTCTGCCACGCTTTCGTACCGGGTACGTGAACTGGCGTTTGAGCAGATGAACAATGCCGAATATATTGAAGTGGAACCGGAACAGAAAACGGGCCACCGTATTAAAGAAGAGCTTTTCTACCCTTCTAACGAAGAAAAAATGCGTTTGCTGCAAACGCTGATCGAAGAAGAGTGGCCAGACAGAGCGATTATTTTCGCCAATACCAAACACCGTTGTGAAGAGATCTGGGGCCACCTGGCGGCAGATGGTCATCGTGTCGGTTTGTTGACAGGCGATGTCGCGCAGAAAAAACGTCTGCGTATTCTTGATGAATTTACCCGTGGCGATCTGGATATTCTGGTTGCCACCGACGTTGCCGCGCGTGGTTTGCATATTCCGGCAGTGACGCACGTCTTTAACTACGATTTACCCGATGACTGTGAAGATTACGTTCACCGTATTGGTCGTACAGGTCGCGCAGGCGCAAGCGGTCACTCTATCAGCCTGGCGTGTGAAGAGTATGCATTGAATTTGCCTGCTATTGAGACCTATATTGGTCACTCAATTCCGGTAAGCAAATACAATCCGGACGCATTGATGACCGATCTGCCAAAACCGCTGCGCCTCACGCGCCCACGTACAGGCAATGGTCCGCGTCGTACTGGCGCTCCGCGTAATCGTCGTCGTTCAGGTTAAATAAAATGTCATACTCAAAATCATTCAAACTGTATCAAGATGGCAAGAGAATGAATCCCGATGAGCATACTGTAGTAAGTGATTCAGGTGAAAGAATGCAGCCAACACAGAGACAGATTGAAGGATGAAGAGTATGGGTTCCACCTCGTCGCTGTATGCAGCCATTGATCTCGGTTCGAATAGTTTTCATATGCTGGTTGTGCGCGAGGTGGCTGGAAGCATCCAGACGCTGACGCGAATAAAACGCAAAGTGCGTCTGGCTGCTGGCCTGAATAGCGAAAATGCCCTGTCTAATGAAGCAATGGAGCGCGGTTGGCAATGTCTGCGCCTGTTTGCTGAACGTCTGCAAGATATCCCTCCCTCGCAAATTCGCGTTGTCGCTACGGCGACATTACGTCTTGCCGTCAATGCGGGTGATTTTATTGCCAAAGCGCAGGAAATCCTCGGTTGTCCGGTACAGGTGATCAGCGGTGAAGAGGAAGCACGTCTGATTTATCAGGGCGTTGCTCACACAACTGGCGGTGCCGATCAGCGCCTGGTGGTGGATATAGGCGGTGCCAGTACTGAACTGGTAACCGGCACGGGTGCACAAACCACCTCGTTGTTCAGCCTGTCGATGGGCTGCGTTACCTGGCTGGAACGCTATTTTGCCGATCGTAATCTGGGGCAGGAAAATTTTGATGCTGCAGAAAAAGCGGCACGCGAAGTGTTACGTCCGGTTGCCGATGAATTACGGTATCACGGCTGGAAAGTGTGCGTTGGTGCTTCCGGCACCGTGCAGGCGTTACAGGAAATCATGATGGCACAGGGGATGGATGAACGCATTACCCTGGAAAAGTTGCAGCAATTGAAACAGCGAGCCATTCATTGCGGTCGGCTGGAGGAACTGGAGATTGACGGGCTGACGCTGGAACGTGCGTTAGTGTTCCCGAGTGGTCTGGCGATCCTGATTGCCATTTTTACCGAACTGAATATTCAGTGTATGACCCTGGCGGGCGGTGCGCTGCGTGAAGGTCTGGTCTACGGTATGTTGCATCTTACCGTCGAGCAGGATATTCGCAGCCGTACGCTGCGTAATATTCAGCGCCGCTTTATGATCGATATTGATCAGGCGCAGCGCGTAGCCAAAGTTGCGGCTAACTTCTTCGATCAGGTGGAAAAGGAATGGCATCTTGAAGCAATAAGCCGCGATTTGCTCATCAGCGCCTGTCAGCTTCATGAAATCGGCCTGAGCGTTGACTTCAAACAAGCGCCGCAACACGCTGCTTATCTGGTGCGTAATCTGGATCTTCCCGGTTTTACCCCCGCACAGAAAAAATTGCTGGCGACGCTACTGCTCAACCAGACTAATCCGGTCGATCTCTCATCGCTGCATCAGCAAAATGCCGTACCGCCGCGCGTCGCAGAACAACTCTGCCGTTTACTCCGCCTGGCCATCATTTTTGCCAGCCGTCGCCGTGACGATCTCGTGCCAGAGATGACATTACAGGCTAACCATGAACTGTTGACCTTGACGCTTCCGCAAGGTTGGCTAACCCAACATCCGCTGGGTAAAGAGATTATTGCTCAGGAAAGCCAGTGGCAGAGCTATGTCCACTGGTCGCTAGAAGTGCATTAATGAGTAAGTGCCGGATGCGATGCTGACGCATCTTCTCCGGCCTTGATTATTTCCCTCGTTTTGCCGCCATCATCGCTTTCAGATTCGCCAGATGGCTTTGCCCTTTCTGCATCCGTTCTTCGGCGCTGACCACTTTGCGCTCCTGTTCCCAAATCAGATCATCCTGCGGCAGCTCCAGCAAAAAGCGGCTCGGCTCCGGGCGCACCAGCTCGCCGTACTGACGGCGTTCTTTACACAGCGTAAAGGTCAATTCCTTCTGGGCGCGGGTAATGCCGACATAGGCCAGCCGCCGCTCCTCATCGATATTATCTTCATCGATGCTGCTCTGGTGCGGCAAAAACCCTTCTTCCATACCGACCATGTAGACATAAGGAAACTCCAGCCCTTTTGACGCGTGCAGAGTCATCAGTTGCACCTGATCCAGCTCTTCTTCACTCTCACCACGCTCCATCATGTCGCGCAAAGTAAAGCGCGTCACCACCTGGGTGAGCGTCATCGGCTCATCCAGTTCGCTGCCTTCCAGCATCTCCGTCATCCAGCTAAACAGTTGGTTGACGTTCTTCATGCGCATTTCGGCAGCTTTCGGGCTGGGCGATGTTTCGTACAGCCAGGATTCATAATCCATGCCGTGGATCAGATCGCGCACCGCGGCAATCGGCTCCCGCTCCGCCAGACGCTGAATTTCTGCCAACCAGTGAGTGAAGCGGGTCAATGCTTCATAACCACGTCCGCTAAGCGTCTGACTCAGGCCCATATCAAAGCTGGCGGTAAACATGCTTTTATTGCGCGTCATCGCCCACTCACCCAGCTTTTTCAGCGTAGCCGGGCCAATCTCTCGCTTCGGCGTGTTAACGATACGCAGAAATGCGCTGTCATCGTCCGGGTTAGTCAGCACGCGCAGATAAGCCAGCAAGTCCTTGATTTCAGGACGAGAGAAAAACGACGTACCACCAGAAATTTTGTACGGGATGCGGTTTTGCATCAGGAATTTTTCAAACACCCGCGACTGATGGTTACCGCGATAAAGAATGGCGTAATCTTTGTACTGCGTTTTATTGACGAAGTGATGGGCGATCAGCTCGCCAGTAACGCGCTCGGCTTCATGTTCCTCGTTATTCGCGCTTAAAACTTTTAGCTCTGTGCCGTAACCCAGTTCGGAGAACAGACGCTTTTCAAAGACGTGCGGATTATTGGCGATCAGGATGTTCGCCGCTTTCAAAATACGTCCGGAAGAGCGGTAGTTCTGCTCAAGCTTAATCACCTTCAGCGCCGGAAAATCCTGACTCAGCAGCACCAGGTTTTGTGGACGTGCACCGCGCCAGGAGTAGATCGACTGGTCGTCATCGCCCACCACGGTAAAGCGCGCGCGGCTGCCCACCAGCAGTTTCACCAGTTCATACTGGCTGGTGTTGGTGTCCTGATACTCATCCACCAGCAGGTAGCGAATTTTGTTCTGCCAGCGCTCGCGGACTTCTTCATTGCGTTGCAGCAGCAACGTCGGCAATAAAATCAGATCATCGAAGTCGAGAACGTTACAGGCTTTCAGGTGTGCATCATACAGCCCATAACAATGGGCAAAAATACGGTCCCGCTCGCCAATCGCACTGGCTGCCGCCTGGGACGGTGTTTTGAGATCGTTCTTCCAGTTAGAGATGGTCGAAATCAACTGTTGCAGGAGAACTTTGTCATCTTCAATCAGCCCTTCGGTCAACTCTTTGAGCAACGCCAGCTGATCGGTATCGTCAAACAGCGAAAAGTTCGCCTTCATCCCAAGCGCCGCATACTCGCGTTTGATGATATCCAGCCCCAACGTATGGAAAGTGGAGATCATCAGCCCACGCGCCTCTTTGCGCCCCAGCGTCTGCCCTACACGCTCTTTCATCTCGCGCGCTGCTTTATTAGTAAAGGTCACCGCCGCAATGTGCCGCGCCTGATAACCGCAACCGCGGATCAGATGGGCGATTTTATTGGTGATAACACGAGTTTTACCGGAACCCGCGCCCGCCAGCACCAGGCAGGGGCCGGTAACGAATTCGACAGCTTGTTGTTGGCCGGGGTTTAGACGCATAGGTGTATTGCTCAATCTTCGAACGGGGGGAGGATTGTAGCAGAATCGCATTTGAATGTGACCGCGTGTAAGCCGCTAACCGGTTGGCTGCGGATGTTTAAATCAGAGAGAGAAGACCGAAATCGGAGTTCATCGTGAATCCATTAGACTTAGAAAATATCGGGTCGTAACGTTGTGTTATTACTTTTTCAGAGTTTACTAAGGAGAGGTTTACTCGTGGCGATTAATTTCAGCCCTAAGGTTGGTGAAATACTGGAATGCAACTTTGGTAACTATCCTGTTAGCCAAAATGGACCGTTCAGCACGACGTATTACGATGGCCGCATTCCTCCTGAAATGATAAAAAACCGGTTAGTTGTCGTGCTCAACGGAAAAATTAATGGCAACGCATGCATCGTCGTTCCATTATCAACCACTCGCGACCAGACAAGTTAAAACGTGGAATGCATGTTGAAATAGCCAGTAATGTTATCAATGACCTGCAATTCTTTGATCAGCAGATTCGTTGGGCCAAAGCCGACCTGGTACAACAAGTCAGTCGAAACAGATTAAACAGAGCAAGGACTTACAGAGGGTATCTTAATCAATGTTTGCCACATGAGTTGGTTGCAGACATACAGAGGGCGGTCATCAAGTCAATCAATGCCATATCGCTCATAAATTGACAATAAAATAACCATCCCCGATAATGACTTTGTAGCCCATAGAGGCCCTAAGTTTTCTCCCCTTGAGGGACCTGCGAAGCCCGGATTTTCCGGGCTTTTGCCATATATGTACCAGCCACTCCCTGACTGACAATTACGTTAGCATCTGCGGATCATGCTAAAATCGCCGCCTGACAATTATTCACTCAAGGCACGATCATGGCAAAAACAGCAGCAGCACTGCATATCCTTGTAAAAGAAGAGAAACTGGCTCTGGATCTTCTCGAGCAGATTAAGAACGGGGCCGATTTCGGCAAGCTGGCGAAGAAACACTCCATTTGCCCATCAGGCAAACGCGGCGGTGATTTAGGTGAATTCCGCCAGGGTCAGATGGTTCCGGCGTTCGATAAAGTGGTTTTCTCTTGTCCGGTACTGGAGCCGACCGGCCCGCTGCACACCCAGTTCGGATATCACATCATTAAGGTGCTGTACCGCAACTAATAGCAAGGCCTTCTCCAGGAGAAGGCCTTGAGTGTTTTCTCCCTCTCCCTGTGGGAGAGGGTCGGGGTGAGGGCATCAGCGCGCACTTAACCCGCAACAGCAATACGTTTCATATCTGTCATATAGCCGCGCAGTTTCTTACCTACCTGCTCAATCGCATGGCTGCGAATCGCTTCGTTCACATCACGCAGTTGCCCGTTATCTACCGCGCCTTCCGGAATAGCTTTACCTAGGTCGCCCGGTTGCAGCTCTGCCATAAACGGTTTCAGCAACGGCACACAAGCGTAAGAGAACAGATAGTTACCGTACTCAGCGGTATCAGAGATAACCACGTTCATTTCGTACAGACGCTTACGGGCGATGGTGTTGGCAATCAGCGGCAGCTCGTGCAGTGATTCATAATATGCAGACTCTTCAATGATGCCGGAATCGACCATGGTTTCGAACGCCAGTTCAACGCCCGCTTTCACCATCGCGATCATCAGTACGCCTTTATCGAAGTACTCCTGCTCGCCGATTTTGCCTTCATACTGCGGCGCGGTTTCAAACGCGGTTTTGCCGGTCTCTTCACGCCAGGTCAGCAGTTTCTTATCATCGTTGGCCCAGTCCGCCATCATACCGGAAGAGAATTCGCCGGAGATGATGTCGTCCATATGTTTCTGGAACAGGGGTGCCATGATCTCTTTCAGCTGTTCAGAAAGCGCATAAGCACGCAGTTTCGCCGGGTTAGAGAGACGGTCCATCATCAGGGTGATGCCGCCCTGTTTCAGTGCTTCGGTGATGGTTTCCCAACCGAACTGAATCAGTTTTTCTGCGTATGCTGGATCGGTACCTTCTTCCACCAGCTTGTCGAAGCACAGCAGAGAGCCAGCCTGCAACATACCGCACAGGATGGTTTGCTCGCCCATCAGGTCAGATTTCACTTCCGCAACGAAGGACGATTCCAGCACACCCGCACGGTGACCACCGGTTGCAGCCGCCCAGGCTTTGGCAATCGCCATGCCTTCGCCTTTCGGATCGTTTTCCGGGTGAACGGCAATCAGCGTCGGTACGCCGAACCCACGTTTGTACTCTTCACGCACTTCGGTGCCTGGGCATTTCGGCGCAACCATCACTACGGTGATATCTTTACGGATCTGCTCGCCCACTTCGACGATGTTGAAACCGTGCGAGTAGCCCAGCGCCGCGCCGTCTTTCATCAGTGGCTGTACGGTGCGCACTACATCAGAGTGCTGCTTGTCCGGCGTCAGGTTAATCACCAGATCCGCCTGTGGGATCAGTTCTTCGTAAGTACCCACTTTAAAACCATTTTCGGTCGCTTTACGCCAGGACGCGCGCTTCTCGGCAATCGCTTCTTTACGCAGAGCGTAGGAGATATCGAGACCAGAATCACGCATGTTCAGGCCCTGGTTCAGACCCTGTGCGCCACAGCCGACGATGACTACTTTTTTACCCTGAAGGTAGCTCGCGCCATCGGCGAATTCATCGCGGCCCATAAAGCGACATTTGCCCAGCTGTGCCAGCTGCTGGCGCAGATTCAGTGTATTGAAGTAGTTAGCCATGGTGATTCCTCGTGATGTTGTGCTTCTTATTGTTCGGTTCGCGTTTGCGAGATTGAATTCACTATATGACAGGAAATTTATTGCGGAAATTGATATATTCACAACGTCACATTGCAATTTTTGCAACGTCAACATCGAGGGCTGTCCCTGTGGATTTACGCGATCTGAAAACCTTCCTGCATCTGGCGGAAAGCCGCCATTTTGGCCGCAGCGCGCGGGCGATGCACGTTAGCCCATCCACGCTCTCACGGCAGATTCAGCGCCTGGAAGAAGATCTCGGTCAGCCGCTGTTTGTGCGCGATAACCGCACGGTGACGCTGACTGAAGCGGGCGAAGAGCTGCGCGTTTTCGCCCAGCAAACGCTGTTGCAGTATCAGCAGTTGCGCCACACCATCGATCAGCAAGGGCCGTCGCTCTCTGGCGAATTACATATCTTCTGCTCGGTGACCGCTGCCTACAGCCATCTGCCGCCGATTCTGGATCGCTTCCGCGCGGAACACCCATCGGTGGAGATTAAACTTACTACTGGTGATGCGGCAGATGCGATGGAAAAGGTGGTCACTGGTGAAGCGGATCTGGCGATTGCGGGTAAACCGGAAACCTTGCCCGGCGCAGTGGCGTTTTCGATGCTGGAGAATCTGGCAGTAGTGTTGATTGCCCCCGCGCTGCCCTGCCCGGTGCGTAATCAGGTGTCGGTAGAGAAGCCGGACTGGTCAACGGTGCCGTTTATTATGGCCGATCAGGGGCCGGTACGCCGCCGCATTGAACTGTGGTTTCGACGCAATAAAATCAGTAACCCGATGATTTACGCCACGGTTGGCGGGCATGAAGCGATGGTATCGATGGTGGCACTCGGCTGTGGCGTGGCATTGTTGCCGGAAGTGGTGCTGGAAAACAGCCCCGAACCGGTGCGTAACCGCGTGATGATTTTAGAGCGCAGCGATGAGAAAACGCCGTTTGAGCTGGGCGTGTGTGCGCAGAAAAAGCGGCTACATGAGCCGCTAATTGAGGCATTCTGGAAGATTTTGCCGAACCACAAATGACGTTGTCGCGCGGGTAGGCCTGATAAGCGAAGCGCTATCAGGCATTTTTCCCTAACCCGCCAAAAAGAACCTGAACGCCGGGTTATTGGTTTCGTCGTGGCAATCGTAGCCCAGCTCATTCAGCCGGGTTTCGAAATCCGGTTCATGGTCGCCAAGTTCGAACGCCGCCAGTACGCGCCCGTAGTCGGTGCCATGGCTGCGATAGTGGAACAAAGAAATGTTCCAGTACGTACCCAGCGTGTTGAGGAAGCGCAGCAGCGCGCCCGGTGATTCCGGGAATTCGAAGCTGTAGAGGCGTTCCTGCAACGGATGCGATGGACGTCCGCCGACCATATAGCGCACGTGTAGCTTCGCCATTTCGTCGTCGGAGAGATCAACCACGCTGTAGCCGCCGTCGTTGAGCATCTGCAAAATTTCTTTGCGCTCTTCGAGGCCGCGGCTCAGGCGCACACCGACAAAGATGCAGGCGTTTTTGGCATCGGCAAAACGGTAGTTGAACTCGGTGACCGAACGCCCGCCAAGCAGTTGGCAGAATTTGAGGAAGCTGCCTTTTTCTTCCGGAATGGTCACCGCCAACAACGCTTCACGCTGTTCGCCCAGTTCGCAGCGTTCTGAGACGTAGCGCAGGCCGTGGAAGTTCACGTTGGCACCGGAAAGAATATGCGCCAGCCGTTCGCCGCGAATGTTGTGCAGGGCGATATATTTTTTCATTCCCGCCAGCGCCAGCGCGCCAGAGGGTTCCGCCACCGCGCGCACATCTTCGAATAAATCCTTCATCGCCGCACAGATCGCATCGCTATCGACGGTGATGATGTCGTCGAGATACTCCTGGCATAAACGGAAGGTTTCGTCACCGATGCGTTTTACCGCTACGCCTTCAGCAAATAGCCCTACGCGCGGCAGATCAACCGGATGACCCGCATCCAGCGCTGCTTTCAGGCAGGCGGAGTCTTCCGCTTCTACGGCGATCACTTTGATTTGCGGCATCAGTTGTTTGATCAGCACCGCCACGCCAGCAGCCAGACCGCCGCCGCCGACTGGCACAAATACGCGGTCGAGATGGGCGTCCTGCTGGAGCAGTTCCAGCGCCAGCGTGCCTTGCCCGGCAATCACCATCGGATGGTCGAACGGCGGCACCCAGGTGAACCCCTGCTGCTGTGACAGTTCGATCGCTTTGGCTTTCGCTTCATCAAAGTTCGCACCGTGGAGCAGCACTTCGCCGCCGAAGCCGCGCACCGCATCAACTTTGATATCGGCGGTGGCGGTTGGCATGACGATCAGTGCCTTCACGCCTAACCGTGCGGAAGAAAACGCGACGCCCTGCGCGTGGTTACCCGCAGAAGCGGTGATCACGCCGTGCGCTTTTTGTTCTTCCGTCAGGCCCGCCATCATGGCGTATGCACCGCGCAGCTTAAAGCTGTGCACCGGCTGGCGATCTTCGCGCTTCACCAGAATCACGTTATCAAGACGCGACGACAGTTTTTCCATTTTCTGTAGCGGCGTAACCTGCGCCGCTTCATAGACCGGCGCGCGTAGCACCGCTCTTAAATATTCGGCACCTTCCGGGGTGCCGGACAGGGGTTGCGAGTCAGCCATCATTAACCCCCCAGTTTCGATTTATCGCGCACCGCACCTTTGTCGGCGCTGGTCGCCAGGCTGGCGTAGGCACGCAGCGCAAAGGAAACCTGACGTTCACGGTTTTTCGGCGTCCAGGCTTTGTCACCCCGGGCTTCCTGCGCTTCACGACGCGCCGCCAGTTCGGCATCGCTTACCTGTAACTGAATACCACGGTTCGGAATGTCGATAGCGATAAGATCGCCGTCTTCAATCAGGCCAATGCTGCCGCCGCTTGCCGCTTCCGGTGAGACGTGCCCGATAGAAAGGCCAGAGGTGCCGCCAGAGAAACGACCGTCGGTGATCAGCGCACAGGCTTTACCGAGCCCCATTGATTTCAGGAAGCTGGTTGGGTAGAGCATTTCCTGCATCCCCGGACCGCCTTTCGGGCCTTCATAGCGAATTACTACCACATCTCCGGCGACAACTTTACCGCCGAGAATCGCTTCTACCGCGTCGTCCTGGCTTTCGTACACTTTCGCCGGGCCGGTGAATTTGAGGATGCTGTCATCGACGCCCGCGGTTTTAACGATGCAGCCGTTTTCTGCGAAATTACCGTAGAGCACCGCCAGGCCGCCGTCTTTGCTGTAGGCGTGTTCCAGCGAGCGGATACAGCCGTTTGCGCGATCGTCATCGAGAGAATCCCAACGGCAATCCTGCGAGAATGCCTGTGTAGTCCGAATGCCCGCCGGGCCTGCGCGGAACATATTTTTTACCGCGTCATCCTGGGTCAGCATAACGTCGTATTGTTCCAGCGTTTGCGGCAACGTCAGGCCAAGTACGTTTTTCACATCACGGTTCAGTAACCCCGCACGATCCAGTTCGCCGAGAATACCGATAACACCACCAGCACGATGAACATCTTCCATATGGTATTTCTGGGTGCTCGGCGCAACTTTACACAGCTGCGGAACCTTGCGGGAGAGCTTATCGATATCACTCATGGTGAAGTCGATTTCCGCTTCCTGCGCCGCCGCCAGCAGGTGAAGTACGGTGTTAGTCGATCCACCCATCGCGATATCCAGCGTCATGGCGTTTTCAAACGCCGCCTTACTGGCGATATTACGCGGCAGTGCACTTTCGTCGTTTTGCTCGTAATAACGTTTGGTCAATTCAACAATGCGTTTACCAGCATTAAGGAACAGCTGCTTACGGTCCGCGTGGGTTGCCAGCAGCGAGCCGTTGCCTGGCTGCGACAAACCCAGCGCTTCGGTCAGGCAGTTCATTGAGTTAGCGGTAAACATCCCGGAGCAGGAACCGCAGGTTGGGCAGGCGGAACGTTCAACCTGATCGCTCTGGGAGTCAGAGACTTTCGGGTCTGCGCCCTGGATCATCGCATCAACCAGATCGAGCTTGATTATCCGATCGGACAGCTTGGTTTTCCCGGCTTCCATCGGGCCGCCGGAAACAAAGATCACCGGAATATTTAATCGCAGGGAAGCCATCAACATCCCAGGGGTGATTTTGTCGCAGTTGGAGATACAGACCATGGCATCGGCGCAGTGGGCGTTGACCATATACTCAACGGAATCAGCGATCAGTTCGCGAGATGGCAGTGAATAAAGCATCCCCCCGTGGCCCATGGCAATCCCATCATCCACCGCAATGGTGTTGAACTCTTTGGCAACGCCGCCAGCCGCTTCAATTTGTTCGGCGACCAGTTTACCGAGATCGCGCAGATGGACGTGACCCGGTACAAATTGGGTGAACGAGTTCACAACCGCGATAATCGGCTTACCGAAATCGGCGTCGGTCATCCCGGTGGCGCGCCACAGTGCGCGGGCCCCCGCCATATTACGGCCATGGGTGGTGGTAGCGGAACGATACTTAGGCATGCTTTATTTACTCCCAGTGTCTGTCTCGTAAATGGGACGGTGCGTGCCGTCCCATTTTTTGTATTTATTGATTAACTTGATCTAACCAGCCCCATTTATCTTCGGTTTCGCCAGTGAAGAGGCCGAAGAAGGCTTGCTGGATGCGTTTGGTAACCGGGCCGCAACGGCCTTCACCAACCTGAATACCATCTACGCTGCGCACTGGCGTGATTTCTGCCGCAGTACCGGACATAAACACTTCATCCGCCAGGTACAGGGATTCGCGCGACAGCACCTGCTCACGGACTTCAATTCCCAGCTCTTTTGCCAGTTTGATGATGGCATCACGGGTAATACCCGGCAGCGCGGAGGAGGTGAACGGTGGGGTGAACAGTACGCCGTCTTTCACTTCAAACAGGTTTTCGCCTGCACCTTCAGAGATGTAACCATTCACATCCAGCGCGATACCTTCCTGATAACCGTGGCGGCGTGCTTCACTACCCACCAGCAGGGAAGAGAGGTAGTTACCACCGGCTTTTGCCGCGGTTGGGATGGTGTTTGGTGCTGCGCGGTTCCAGGAGGAAACCATCGCATCGATCCCCTGCTCCAGCGCTTCTGCGCCCAGATACGCTCCCCACGGGAAAGCGGCGATAATCACATCGGTTGAGTATCCCGCTGGCGGGTTAACGCCCATGCCAACATCACCGACGAAGATCAGCGGACGGATATAGGCGCTGGTGAGATTGTTTTTGCGGATCACGTCACGACAAGCTTCCATCAGCTCATCAATGCTCTGCGAAACCGGAAAGCGATAGATTTTGGCGGAGTCATGCAGACGCTGCATATGCTCACGATGGCGGAATACAACCGGTCCTTTGTGCGAGTCGTAGCAACGGATGCCTTCAAAAACCGAGGTGCCATAGTGCAGCGCGTGCGACATCACATGCACCTTCGCGTCTTCCCAGCGAACCATCTCCCCATTGAACCAAATGTAATCAGCTTTCTTCGTGGTCATTTTTATATTCCTTTTGCGCTCAGGCGCGGATTTGTTGTGATGTGGTTGTGCTCTGGCAGATGGCAACGTGTGCGACGTCCACCAGTTTATTTAACTGACTAAACAGTAAGTCGACCGACCGTGGGCTGGCAACGGTCAATTCGATATTTATATTTTGTGCATCGCTGGCGGCGGCCATATTCATTGAGCAGACGTGGAAACCACGATGACGCACCACGCGTAAAACACGTTCTAAGGTTTCTGGATTGAAGCGAGCCGATACATTGACCTGATGTTGCATCATGATAATTTCTCCAACATTTCTGAATTACTGGCACCTGGCGGCACCAGCGGCCAGACGTTCTCAAGTTCGTCGATTGAGACATGAAGCAGGTATGGCCCATCACTGTTCAGCATGGTGTTGAGTGCCGCTTCAACCTGGTCTTTACGGGTGATGTGTTGGCCAGGGATGCCGAAGGCGCTGGCTAACATGAGGAAATCGGGGTTATCAGTAAGGGTGGTTTCGCTGTATCGTTCCTGAAAAAACAGTTGCTGCCATTGTCGAACCATCCCTAACCGTTGGTTATCGAGTAAGACGATTTTCAACGGTAACTGCTTGCGTTTTACGGTGCCCAGCTCTTGCACATTCATCATGAAAGAGCCGTCACCGGAGATACAGACAACGGTATCGTTCGGTCGCGCGACTTGTGCGCCAACCGCCGCCGGTAAACCAAAACCCATGGTACCTAAGCCGCTGGAGGTGATGAAATTTTCCGGGCGAGTGTGGGCGATGTGCTGCGCAGCCCACATCTGGTGCTGCCCCACATCTGTGGTCACGACGCAATCCGCAGGTTTACGATCCGACAGTTGTTTTAACAACAACGGCGCGTAGATAGCGTCACCGGGATGGTCGTAACGCCAGGCATGTTCATCACGCAGCTGCGCGCAGTGTTGCTGCCAGTCATTGATATTTAACGGCTGCTGTAATGCTGGTAACAGAGCATTTAAATCACCTTGTAATGCCACATGTGCCTGACGCAGCTTGTTCATTTCTGCCGGGTCGATATCCATATGGATAACACTGGCGTGTGGTGCGAAGGTGTTCAGTTTGCCGGTCACCCGGTCATCAAAACGTGCACCCACGGCGATCAGCAAGTCGCACTCCTGCACCGCGAAGTTCGCCGCTTTGGTGCCATGCATTCCCAGCATGCCCAGATAGTACGGATAATCTGCTTCAACTGCGCCCAGCCCTTTCAGCGTGCAGGTGGCAGGCATTTTTGTGGTAGCGAGAAATTCTCGTAAAGCAGGAACTGCCTGCGCCATACCCACGCCACCACCAACGTACAGCATCGGTTTTTGCGCTTTTGCCAGCATCTGGCGCGCTTGCTCGACTTCGGCATGTGGGAAAGTCACTTCGTTTTCAACGGTGGTGAACCACGGTTCCAGGTCGCCGCTGGCTAATTGGATATCTTTTGGGATATCGACCAGAACCGGACCAGGACGACCTGAGCTGGCAACGTCGAATGCTTCAGCCATGATGCGCGGCAACTCTTCCAGCGACTGCACCAGGAAGCTGTGCTTGGTACAGGCTAGCGACAATCCCAGGACATCCACTTCCTGAAATGCGTCCGTGCCGATAAACGGTGCGGACACTTGACCGGTGATGGCAACAACGGGGATGGAATCTAACAGTGCGTCCGCAAGCCCGGTTATCAGGTTGGTTGCGCCCGGACCAGACGTGGCGATACATACGCCAGTTTTGCCAGTAGCACGGGCATAACCGATAGCCGCCATTGCCGCACCCTGTTCATGTCGGCACAGCAAGTGCTCCACGCCGCCGTCATACAATGCATCGTAAACCGGCATAATTGCGCCACCCGGATAACCGAAAACGGTATTCACACCCTGTGCCCGCAACGCATGTACCACCCACTGTGCGCCATTCATAGTTAGTTCCCCGTCCTGAATCTTGAGAAACAGAATTTTGTGCTGTTATTCATTGTCTGCTCCTCGGTTATGTTTTTAAGGTCAAAAAAAACCCCCGGACCTTTCGGTGCGGGGGTCTTAGTTCGTTAAGGCTTGATTTCTAAGCCTTTCCTCGTCCAAGTGCAGCCCCGCACGGTGGGATAATAATCACCACCACGCTAATCACGACCAGGCTAATCACTCGTAGAAGGGCTGTCATTTTGTCTTTTCTTGCATCTTGTTCGAAGGAATGCTTAAAGAGTTACCATAGGTTTTGTAAATAGTACAAGATATTTTTTGGCCGATTTTTATGATGCGTTTAATAATTTCAATAGAAATTGTTGTTTTTTAAAAAGAAAATAGTGAGTGAAAAAAATTCAATTTCGGTCTGAATGTTGTTCCCTTCCTCTTAGTTCATCCTTTGTCCGCTGTATTTTTGCGAGCATCATTCCACCGCCAGAACAACTCAACTTCACTTGCACAAATAAACAGGAATCAGCCACTAAAATTCACGAATTAGCGGGCTACAGCAGCGATATCTTATGCACATAATGGTGACTCAAGGAGGGCTTATGTCACTGTCAATTGTTCATACCCGCGCAGCCCTGGGAGTAAATGCGCCCCCAATCACTGTTGAGGTACATATCAGTAAAGGTCTACCCGGCTTAACGATGGTGGGCTTACCAGAAACAACGGTGAAAGAAGCTCGCGATCGCGTGCGCAGCGCCATTATCAATAGCGGATATGAATATCCGGCGAAAAAAATCACCATCAACCTTGCTCCAGCCGATCTACCAAAAGAAGGGGGACGATATGATTTACCTATCGCCATTGCGTTGCTGGCGGCCTCAGAACAGCTTACAGCCAATAAGTTAGATGAATATGAATTAGTCGGAGAACTGGCGCTTACAGGCGCTCTGCGTGGCGTTCCCGGCGCAATCTCCAGTGCAACTGAAGCTATTAAGTCGGGCAGAAAAATTATCGTCGCGAAAGATAACGAAGATGAAGTGGGGCTAATTAACGGTGAAGGATGCCTGATAGCCGATCATCTGCAAGCTGTCTGTGCGTTTCTGGAAGGTAAGCACGCTCTCGAACGCCCGAAACCAACTGATGCAGTATCCCGGGCGCTACAACATGATCTCAGTGATGTTGTCGGTCAGGAACATGGAAAGCGAGGACTGGAAATTACCGCCGCTGGCGGGCACAACCTTTTACTGATTGGGCCTCCGGGAACAGGTAAAACAATGCTCGCCAGCCGTATTAATGGCCTGTTGCCAGATTTAAGCAATGAAGAGGCACTGGAGAGTGCTGCGATATTAAGTCTGGTAAATGCTGAATCAGTACAAAAACAATGGCGGCAGCGCCCGTTCCGCTCACCTCATCACAGTGCATCGTTAACTGCGATGGTAGGCGGTGGCGCAATTCCAGGGCCCGGTGAAATTTCGCTGGCGCATAACGGCGTGCTTTTTCTTGATGAGTTACCTGAATTTGAAAGGCGTACACTGGATGCCTTGCGAGAGCCGATTGAATCCGGGCAGATCCATCTTTCACGCACGCGAGCAAAAATAACCTATCCAGCCCGTTTCCAGCTTGTCGCGGCGATGAATCCCAGCCCTACCGGACATTATCAGGGAAACCATAACCGCTGCACACCAGAGCAAACGCTGCGTTATCTCAACCGACTCTCTGGTCCCTTTCTCGACCGCTTCGATCTCTCACTGGAGATCCCATTACCGCCTCCCGGTATTTTGAGTAAAACGGTAGTGCCGGGAGAAAGCAGCGCCACCGTTAAACAACGCGTAATGGCCGCCAGAGAGCGCCAATTTAAGCGGCAGAATAAACTGAACGCCTGGCTGGATAGTCCGGAAATACGCCAATTCTGCAAACTTGAGAGCGAAGATGCGATGTGGCTGGAAGAAACGCTGATCCATCTGGGGTTATCGATTCGTGCCTGGCAGCGGTTATTGAAAGTTGCACGAACCATTGCTGATATTGATCAGTCTGACATTATCACACGTCAACATTTGCAGGAGGCAGTTAGCTATCGAGCGATTGACCGTTTGCTCATCCATCTGCAGAAACTACTGACATAAAAAAAGGGCATTTCGCCCTTTTTATTAATCGTCAGAATCGGTGTAGTCTTCAGCACCTTCAACCTGCGGTTTACCGCCGGAAAGGGTGTGAAAACGTTTTGGACGCTTAATACGCGTCATATACTTGGACCACACGCGTTCTGCTTCTGTCACTGGCTCACGTTCGCCACGGCATACTGCTACGAAGAGTTTCTCTTCCTCGGTAACCGGCTCGCGTTTGCCAAGATCCAACTCATTGAAGGCATAACCATGACGCTCAAGCAGTTGTGCCTCTTTGATGGTGAAATCACCATGACGAGAGAATCCACGTGGATAATGTTTATTGTCGAAATATCGATTAGTCGTCGTAAAGCTTTCCGCCATCCTGCACGCTCCTAATTCTTTGACCGAGCTAGTTATGGCGCGGAGTATTAGTTACGCTTGACAGAGTGTAAAACAAAACATTTAAATCATAACGACAAATAATTTTGCGGAGAGCACTGTGGATACGGAATTGTTAAAAACTTTCCTGGAAGTTAGCCGAACGCGTCACTTTGGTCGAGCGGCTGAATCGCTCTATCTGACCCAGTCAGCAGTGAGCTTTCGAATCAGACAACTGGAAAATCAACTGGGTGTGAACCTTTTCACCCGCCACAGAAACAATATCCGTTTAACCGCTGCCGGTGAAAAACTACTGCCTTATGCAGAAACGCTCATGAGCACCTGGCAGGCCGCCCGCAAGGAGGTGGCGCATACCTCACGACATAACGAGTTTTCTATCGGTGCCAGCGCCTCATTGTGGGAATGTATGCTTAATCAGTGGCTGGGACGTTTGTATCAAAATCAGGATGCCCATACAGGCTTACAGTTCGAAGCGCGAATTGCCCAACGGCAGTCTCTGGTAAAACAGCTGCATGAACGCCAGCTTGATCTTCTTATTACCACTGAAGCGCCCAAAATGGACGAATTTAGTAGTCAGTTGCTGGGATATTTCACTTTAGCGCTTTATACCAGTGCCCCTTCAAAACTAAAGGGAGATCTTAATTATCTGCGACTTGAGTGGGGGCCAGATTTTCAACAGCATGAGGCAGGTTTGATCGGTGCTGACGAAGTGCCCATTCTGACAACCAGTTCTGCTGAACTGGCACAGCAACAGATTGCGATGCTTAATGGTTGCACCTGGCTACCCGTCAGCTGGGCGCGTAAAAAAGGCGGCCTGCATACCGTTGTCGATAGCACAACACTTTCACGGCCGCTTTATGCCATATGGCTGCAAAATAGCGATAAAAATGCGTTGATTCGCGATCTTTTAAAAATTAACGTGCTGGATGAAGTGTATTAATATGAATGGCTGGCAAGGATGCCGGTAGAAGGATTTACTTCGGAGAGGGTTATTTCAGATAAAAAAAATCCTTAGCTTTCGCTAAGGATGATTTCTGGCAGGGGCGGAGAGACTCGAACTCCCAACACCCGGTTTTGGAGACCGGTGCTCTACCAATTGAACTACGCCCCTAATTAGGGTGGCGGAACGGACGGGACTCGAACCCGCGACCCCCTGCGTGACAGGCAGGTATTCTAACCGACTGAACTACCGCTCCACCGAATTCTTTTACAACCACCGGTTTTATGACCGGCTTACTGCTTAATTTGATGCCTGGCAGTTCCCTACTCTCGCATGGGGAGACCCCACACTACCATCGGCGCTACGGCGTTTCACTTCTGAGTTCGGCATGGGGTCAGGTGGGACCACCGCGCTACTGCCGCCAGGCAAATTCCTGTGCTCTGTCCTGTGTCTTTTGTGCTGATACTGCGTCGGCTGCATTCGCGAAAGTCAGTCACATACTTCAGTATGCTCCTTCCTTCGCTTCATTTGCCGCCTTGTCTCAGCGCAAAATCCTTCGGACTCTGAATCAAAGCTGAAATTCTCTCAATCCGCCAAAACATCTTCGGCGTTGTAAGGTTAAGCCTCACGGTTCATTAGTACCGGTTAGCTCAACGCATCGCTGCGCTTACACACCCGGCCTATCAACGTCGTCGTCTTCAACGTTCCTTCAGGACCCTTAAAGGGTCAGGGAGAACTCATCTCGGGGCAAGTTTCGTGCTTAGATGCTTTCAGCACTTATCTCTTCCGCATTTAGCTACCGGGCAGTGCCATTGGCATGACAACCCGAACACCAGTGATGCGTCCACTCCGGTCCTCTCGTACTAGGAGCAGCCCCCCTCAGTTCTCCAGCGCCCACGGCAGATAGGGACCGAACTGTCTCACGACGTTCTAAACCCAGCTCGCGTACCACTTTAAATGGCGAACAGCCATACCCTTGGGACCTACTTCAGCCCCAGGATGTGATGAGCCGACATCGAGGTGCCAAACACCGCCGTCGATATGAACTCTTGGGCGGTATCAGCCTGTTATCCCCGGAGTACCTTTTATCCGTTGAGCGATGGCCCTTCCATTCAGAACCACCGGATCACTATGACCTGCTTTCGCACCTGCTCGCGCCGTCACGCTCGCAGTCAAGCTGGCTTATGCCATTGCACTAACCTCCTGATGTCCGACCAGGATTAGCCAACCTTCGTGCTCCTCCGTTACTCTTTAGGAGGAGACCGCCCCAGTCAAACTACCCACCAGACACTGTCCGCAACCCGGATTACGGGTCAACGTTAGAACATCAAACATTAAAGGGTGGTATTTCAAGGTCGGCTCCATGCAGACTGGCGTCCACACTTCAAAGCCTCCCACCTATCCTACACATCAAGGCTCAATGTTCAGTGTCAAGCTATAGTAAAGGTTCACGGGGTCTTTCCGTCTTGCCGCGGGTACACTGCATCTTCACAGCGAGTTCAATTTCACTGAGTCTCGGGTGGAGACAGCCTGGCCATCATTACGCCATTCGTGCAGGTCGGAACTTACCCGACAAGGAATTTCGCTACCTTAGGACCGTTATAGTTACGGCCGCCGTTTACCGGGGCTTCGATCAAGAGCTTCGCTTGCGCTAACCCCATCAATTAACCTTCCGGCACCGGGCAGGCGTCACACCGTATACGTCCACTTTCGTGTTTGCACAGTGCTGTGTTTTTAATAAACAGTTGCAGCCAGCTGGTATCTTCGACTGATTTCAGCTCCACGAGCAAGTCGCTTCACCTACATATCAGCGTGCCTTCTCCCGAAGTTACGGCACCATTTTGCCTAGTTCCTTCACCCGAGTTCTCTCAAGCGCCTTGGTATTCTCTACCTGACCACCTGTGTCGGTTTGGGGTACGATTTGATGTTACCTGATGCTTAGAGGCTTTTCCTGGAAGCAGGGCATTTGTTGCTTCAGCACCGTAGTGCCTCGTCATCACGCCTCAGCCTTGATTTTCCGGATTTGCCTGGAAAACCAGCCTACACGCTTAAACCGGGACAACCGTCGCCCGGCCAACATAGCCTTCTCCGTCCCCCCTTCGCAGTAACACCAAGTACAGGAATATTAACCTGTTTCCCATCGACTACGCCTTTCGGCCTCGCCTTAGGGGTCGACTCACCCTGCCCCGATTAACGTTGGACAGGAACCCTTGGTCTTCCGGCGAGCGGGCTTTTCACCCGCTTTATCGTTACTTATGTCAGCATTCGCACTTCTGATACCTCCAGCATACCTCACAGTACACCTTCACAGGCTTACAGAACGCTCCCCTACCCAACAACGCATAAGCGTCGCTGCCGCAGCTTCGGTGCATGGTTTAGCCCCGTTACATCTTCCGCGCAGGCCGACTCGACCAGTGAGCTATTACGCTTTCTTTAAATGATGGCTGCTTCTAAGCCAACATCCTGGCTGTCTGGGCCTTCCCACATCGTTTCCCACTTAACCATGACTTTGGGACCTTAGCTGGCGGTCTGGGTTGTTTCCCTCTTCACGACGGACGTTAGCACCCGCCGTGTGTCTCCCGTGATAACATTCTCCGGTATTCGCAGTTTGCATCGGGTTGGTAAGTCGGGATGACCCCCTTGCCGAAACAGTGCTCTACCCCCGGAGATGAATTCACGAGGCGCTACCTAAATAGCTTTCGGGGAGAACCAGCTATCTCCCGGTTTGATTGGCCTTTCACCCCCAGCCACAAGTCATCCGCTAATTTTTCAACATTAGTCGGTTCGGTCCTCCAGTTAGTGTTACCCAACCTTCAACCTGCCCATGGCTAGATCACCGGGTTTCGGGTCTATACCCTGCAACTTAACGCCCAGTTAAGACTCGGTTTCCCTTCGGCTCCCCTATTCGGTTAACCTTGCTACAGAATATAAGTCGCTGACCCATTATACAAAAGGTACGCAGTCACACGCCTAAGCATGCTCCCACTGCTTGTACGTACACGGTTTCAGGTTCTTTTTCACTCCCCTCGCCGGGGTTCTTTTCGCCTTTCCCTCACGGTACTGGTTCACTATCGGTCAGTCAGGAGTATTTAGCCTTGGAGGATGGTCCCCCCATATTCAGACAGGATACCACGTGTCCCGCCCTACTCATCGAGCTCACAATATGTGCATTTTTGTGTACGGGGCTGTCACCCTGTATCGCGCGCCTTTCCAGACGCTTCCACTAACACACACACTGATTCAGGCTCTGGGCTCCTCCCCGTTCGCTCGCCGCTACTGGGGGAATCTCGGTTGATTTCTTTTCCTCGGGGTACTTAGATGTTTCAGTTCCCCCGGTTCGCCTCATTAACCTATGGATTCAGTTAATGATAGTGTGACGAATCACACTGGGTTTCCCCATTCGGAAATCGCCGGTTATAACGGTTCATATCACCTTACCGACGCTTATCGCAGATTAGCACGTCCTTCATCGCCTCTGACTGCCAGGGCATCCACCGTGTACGCTTAGTCGCTTAACCTCACAACCCGAAGATGTTTCTTTCGATTCATCATCGTGTTGCGAAAATTTGAGAGACTCACGAACAACTTTCGTTGTTCAGTGTTTCAATTTTCAGCTTGATCCAGATTTTTAAAGAGCAAATATCTCAAACATCACCCGAAGATGAGTTTTGAGATATTAAGGCAGGTGACTTTCACTCACAAACCAGCAAGTGGCGTCCCCTAGGGGATTCGAACCCCTGTTACCGCCGTGAAAGGGCGGTGTCCTGGGCCTCTAGACGAAGGGGACGTATCAGTCTGCTTCGCAAGACGCCTTGCTTTTCACTTTCTATCAGACAATCTGTGTGAGCACTGCAAAGAACGCTTCTTTAAGGTAAGGAGGTGATCCAACCGCAGGTTCCCCTACGGTTACCTTGTTACGACTTCACCCCAGTCATGAATCACAAAGTGGTAAGCGCCCTCCCGAAGGTTAAGCTACCTACTTCTTTTGCAACCCACTCCCATGGTGTGACGGGCGGTGTGTACAAGGCCCGGGAACGTATTCACCGTGGCATTCTGATCCACGATTACTAGCGATTCCGACTTCATGGAGTCGAGTTGCAGACTCCAATCCGGACTACGACGCACTTTATGAGGTCCGCTTGCTCTCGCGAGGTCGCTTCTCTTTGTATGCGCCATTGTAGCACGTGTGTAGCCCTGGTCGTAAGGGCCATGATGACTTGACGTCATCCCCACCTTCCTCCAGTTTATCACTGGCAGTCTCCTTTGAGTTCCCGGCCGGACCGCTGGCAACAAAGGATAAGGGTTGCGCTCGTTGCGGGACTTAACCCAACATTTCACAACACGAGCTGACGACAGCCATGCAGCACCTGTCTCACAGTTCCCGAAGGCACCAATCCATCTCTGGAAAGTTCTGTGGATGTCAAGACCAGGTAAGGTTCTTCGCGTTGCATCGAATTAAACCACATGCTCCACCGCTTGTGCGGGCCCCCGTCAATTCATTTGAGTTTTAACCTTGCGGCCGTACTCCCCAGGCGGTCGACTTAACGCGTTAGCTCCGGAAGCCACGCCTCAAGGGCACAACCTCCAAGTCGACATCGTTTACGGCGTGGACTACCAGGGTATCTAATCCTGTTTGCTCCCCACGCTTTCGCACCTGAGCGTCAGTCTTCGTCCAGGGGGCCGCCTTCGCCACCGGTATTCCTCCAGATCTCTACGCATTTCACCGCTACACCTGGAATTCTACCCCCCTCTACGAGACTCAAGCTTGCCAGTATCAGATGCAGTTCCCAGGTTGAGCCCGGGGATTTCACATCTGACTTAACAAACCGCCTGCGTGCGCTTTACGCCCAGTAATTCCGATTAACGCTTGCACCCTCCGTATTACCGCGGCTGCTGGCACGGAGTTAGCCGGTGCTTCTTCTGCGGGTAACGTCAATGAGCAAAGGTATTAACTTTACTCCCTTCCTCCCCGCTGAAAGTACTTTACAACCCGAAGGCCTTCTTCATACACGCGGCATGGCTGCATCAGGCTTGCGCCCATTGTGCAATATTCCCCACTGCTGCCTCCCGTAGGAGTCTGGACCGTGTCTCAGTTCCAGTGTGGCTGGTCATCCTCTCAGACCAGCTAGGGATCGTCGCCTAGGTGAGCCGTTACCCCACCTACTAGCTAATCCCATCTGGGCACATCCGATGGCAAGAGGCCCGAAGGTCCCCCTCTTTGGTCTTGCGACGTTATGCGGTATTAGCTACCGTTTCCAGTAGTTATCCCCCTCCATCAGGCAGTTTCCCAGACATTACTCACCCGTCCGCCACTCGTCAGCAAAGCAGCAAGCTGCTTCCTGTTACCGTTCGACTTGCATGTGTTAGGCCTGCCGCCAGCGTTCAATCTGAGCCATGATCAAACTCTTCAATTTAAAAGTTTGATGCTCAAAGAATTAAACTTCGTAATGAATTACGTGTTCACTCTTGAGACTTGGTATTCATTTTTCGTCTTGCGACGTTAAGAATCCGTATCTTCGAGTGCCCACACAGATTGTCTGATAAATTGTTAAAGAGCAGTGCCGCTTCGCTTTTTCTCAGCGGCGCGGGGTGTGCATAATACGCTTTCCCGCTACAGAGTCAAGCATTTATTTTTGCTTTCTCTGCCGAAGTTCTCAGGAGAACTTCTCTGACCCGGCGGCGTGTTTGCCGTTGTTCCGTGTCAGTGGTGGCGCATTATAGGGAGTTATTCCGGCCTGACAAGAGGAAATTTAAAATAATTTTCTGACCGCGCATTTTTTCAGCAAAAGCCCCGTTAATGTGCCATAAAACAAGCAATTTGCCGTTTTTGCAACCGTAATCACACTTCCTGGTGGCATACTAAGGAGGAATAAAAAGAAAAAGGAAGATTAGTAATGCCTTTAAGCGCACAACAGTTAGCTGCACAGAAAAACCTTTCGTATGTTCTGGCTGAGAAGCTGGCGCAACGCATCTTAAAAGGTGAATATGAACCCGGCACCATTTTGCCTGGTGAGATTGAGCTGGGCGAGCAATTTGGAGTGAGTCGTACAGCGGTACGCGAAGCGGTCAAAACGTTAACGGCAAAAGGGATGGTTTTACCGCGACCGCGAATTGGTACCCGGGTCATGCCACAATCAAACTGGAATTTTCTTGATCAGGAATTGCTTACCTGGTGGATGACAGAAGAGAACTTTCATCAGGTCATCGATCACTTTCTGGTTATGCGTATCTGTCTGGAGCCGCAAGCTTGCCTACTGGCTGCAACGGTTGGCACCGCGGAACAGAAGGCGCATCTCAATACGTTAATGGCCGAAATGGCGGCATTAAAAGAGAACTTTCGCCGTGAACGCTGGATCGAAGTAGATATGGCCTGGCATGAGCATATCTATGAAATGAGCGCCAATCCGTTTTTGACCTCATTCGCCTCGCTATTCCATTCGGTTTATCACACTTACTTCACGTCAATTACCAGCGACACAGTGATAAAGCTGGATCTGCACCAGGCGATTGTCGATGCGATTGTCCAAAGCGATGGCGACGCGGCATTTAAAGCTTGTCAGGCGCTGCTACGCTCACCTGATACGTGACAACCCGATAACAGGACATTGAATGAGCGATAAAAAGAAGCGCAGTATGGCGGGTTTGCCGTGGATCGCGGCGATGGCCTTCTTCATGCAGGCACTTGATGCCACTATTCTGAATACCGCCTTACCCGCAATCGCTCATAGCCTTAATCGTTCTCCTCTCGCGATGCAATCAGCCATCATCAGTTATACGCTGACGGTGGCGATGCTTATTCCGGTAAGCGGATGGCTAGCCGATCGCTTCGGTACGCGTCGCATTTTTACCCTTGCCGTGAGTCTGTTCACATTGGGTTCTCTGGCCTGCGCACTTTCTAATTCGCTACCACAGCTGGTTGTCTTCCGGGTTATTCAGGGGATAGGCGGCGCAATGATGATGCCTGTTGCTCGGCTGGCCTTACTGCGCGCTTATCCTCGTAATGAACTTCTTCCAGTATTGAATTTTGTCGCCATGCCGGGTCTGGTGGGGCCAATTTTAGGCCCCGTTCTTGGCGGCGTGCTGGTCACCTGGGCAACCTGGCACTGGATATTTTTAATCAATATCCCCATAGGTATTGCAGGCCTTCTTTACGCGCGCAAACATATGCCCAATTTCACCACCGCACGACGCAGATTCGATATCACTGGCTTTTTGTTGTTTGGCCTCAGCCTTGTTCTCTTCTCAAGCGGAATAGAGCTATTCGGGGAAAAGATTGTCGCCAGCTGGATTGCCTTGACGGTAATTGTCACCAGCATCGGGTTACTGCTTCTCTATATTCTCCATGCACGACGCACGCCAAACCCATTAATTTCATTAGATTTATTTAAAACCCGCACTTTCTCGATCGGTATCGTAGGCAATATTGCAACCCGTCTGGGGACCGGCTGTGTACCGTTCCTTATGCCATTGATGTTACAGGTAGGATTTGGTTATCAGGCGTTTATTGCCGGCTGTATGATGGCGCCGACAGCGTTAGGTTCCATTATTGCAAAATCGATGGTTACCCAAGTCTTACGTCGTCTGGGCTATCGCCATACATTAGTGGGGATCACGGTGATTATTGGGCTAATGATCGCTCAGTTCTCTTTGCAATCACCGGCAATGGCGATATGGATGCTGATCTTGCCGTTGTTTATATTAGGGATGGCTATGTCGACGCAGTTTACCGCGATGAATACCATCACACTTGCCGATCTGACCGATGACAACGCCAGCAGCGGTAACAGTGTTCTGGCGGTCACGCAGCAACTGTCTATCAGTTTAGGCGTTGCTGTAAGTGCGGCCGTCCTTCGCGTTTATGAAGGAATGGAAGGCACAACGACTGTCGAACAATTCCACTATACGTTTATCACAATGGGCATTATTACTGTTGCTTCAGCAGCAATGTTCATGCTTCTGAAAACAACCGATGGTAATAATTTGATCAAAAGACAGCGTAAATCTAAGCCGAACCGCGTTCCATCAGAATCGGAGTAAGTTGTAATCGTTGTTGCTGAAGAGTTGGCTGGGTTATCCGATGGATGAGTACATCAATCGCCAGCTCCCCCAGTTCATCTTTCGGTTGGTGGATAGTGGTTAATGGTGGCGTCATAAAGCTTGCCAGTTCGATATCGTCATAGCCAATCACCGCGATATCCTGCGGAACCTGTAACTCTGCCTGATATAACGCCTGGTAAACGCCAACAGCCATAGCGTCATTTCCGGTAAAGACGGCCTGAGGACGCAGCGGATGTGATAGCAGTTGGCGCATAGCGTCAAACCCGCCGTTAAATTCAAAATCACCAGTGACTTCATAGCCATCAGGAATGTTGAGACCCGCACGTTTCATCGCCGCCCGATAACCTTCCAACCGCAGGCGCGCCGGAGTTTTATCCAGCGGGCCGGTAATACAGGCGATACGGGTATGACCTTTATCGATCAGATATTGCGTTGCTAAGTCTCCGCCCAGCAACGAGTTATCCTGAATAAGATCGCTGTCGCCATCGAACGGAGCCCAGTCCATCATCACGGTAGGCACTGTCGGATAACGTTGCATGATTTCACGCGAAGGCTGATGCGTTTCGGTGCACAGTAACAGCAAGCCATCAACGCGTTTTTGCATCAGCGTTTCCAGATTGCGATTCATCCGCTGTTCATCGCCTTCGGTATTGCAAAGGACAAGACTATAACCGCGTTCGAAGCAGCTGCGTTCAACGCCACGCACCAGTTCTGAATAGAAAGGATTGGTACTGGCAGTGATCAACATGCCAATGGTATGTGTTTGATTGAGTTTGAGGCTACGCGCCAGAGCTGATGGCGCGTAATTGAGTTCTTTAATCGCCGCTTCAACTTTGGCGGTAATCGCTTCACTGACGAAGCGATCTTTATTGATAACGTGAGAAACTGTTGAGGTAGAAACGCCCGCCAGGCGGGCAACATCTTTCATTGTAGCCAAGCGTCACCTCTGCCTGTCTAAAAATGCGTCGATCTCTTCACGCCACGGTACGGAAGGTTGTGCGCCTTTACGTGTTACGGCAATCGCAGCGGCAGCATGGGCAAAACGAATCGCCTCTGGCAATGGTTTTTCTTCCAGCAATGCCGTGATTAACGCACCGTTAAAGGTATCTCCGGCAGCAATGGTATCGACAGCCTGCACCCGGAATCCAGGAACGCGCTGACCTTCACCATTCACGCTAGCCCATACACCACGACTTCCTAAAGTAATCAGTACAGTACGGATACCTTTTTCATGCAGTACCTGCGCCGCCTTCGCTGCATCTTCATCATTTTCAACACGAATACCGGTGAGCTTTTCTGCTTCCGTTTCGTTTGGCGTAATAATGTCCACCAGCGCCAGCAGTTCGTCAGGAAGTTCGCGAGCCGGAGCCGGGTTAAGCGCAACGATAGTCTTATTTTGATGGGCGATTTTCGCCGCTGCCATCACACTTTCGAGTGGTGATTCCAGCTGCATTAATAATGCTGATGCGTTGGCAATACGCTCACGTTGCGCTTCCACCAGCGCCGGGGAAAGGGCAGCATTAGCGCCGGCATGAATACCAATGACATTCTCACCTTCGCCATTAACAAAAATCAGCGCCACACCTGTTGATTCGCCTTTGATCACGCTGACGGGAGAAATATCGATGTTATCAGTGGCGAGCTGCTGGCGAACGCTCTCGCCAATGCTGTCATCGCCAGTGCAGGCAATAAACGCGATATTCGCACCGCTACGCCCAGCAGCCACCGCCTGATTCGCGCCTTTGCCGCCAAATGCAACCTGATAGTGGTTACCGGTTACGGTTTCGCCTGGGGAAGGAAAAGATTGAAGATTAAGAATGTGGTCAGCATTAATGCTGCCAAGAACAACGAGGCTGCCTGCGTTTTGCATATTCGGGATGTCCATAAAATGCGCCACCGTGTTAGGGTGGCGCGTGCCCTGCTTTTCTTTATATTACACGTTCATCTGTCGATGACGTATTTATGTCACCATCAGGTCATACAACCTGATTAAAACTACTGCTTAACAACCAGTTTCAGATCAACCGGATACTTAGCCTGAACTTTCTCGCCTTTCAGCACTTTATCTGCGGTTTCGACGCCTTTCGCGCCAATCTGATCGGGTAGCTGAGCGATAGTCGCTGCTAGTTTGCCATCATTCACCGCTTTTTCGCCATCCGGTGTACCGTCAAATCCGACGACCATCACATCCGATTTACCGGCAGTTTGCAGTGCGCGCAGCGCGCCCAGCGCCATTTCATCATTCTGCGCAAATACAGCCTGAACATCCGGATGAGCGGTCAACAGGTTCTGCATTACGTTCAAACCTTTGGTGCGATCAAAATCTGCTGGCTGGCTGGCAAGAACATTAAACTTGTGAGCAGCTACGGCCTGCTGGAAGCCTTCGCCACGTTCACGGGCTGCGGATGTACCAGCAATGCCTTGCAGCTCGATAACTTTGGCACCTTCGCCAGCTTTCTTCGCGATGTAATCACCGGCGATTTTGCCGCCCAGTACGTTATCAGATGCAATGTGGCTCACCACTTCACCTTTCGTTGCCTGGCGGTCAAGAGTGATAACCGGAATGTTCGCCTGGTTAGCCATCTTCACAGCATTACCCACTGCGTCGGAGTCGGTCGGGTTAATCAGCAGAATTTTGGTGCCGCGAACGGTTAAGTCCTGCACGTTCGCCAGCTCTTTCGCCGGGTTGTTCTGGGAGTCCAGCACCACCAGGTTATAGCCAAGTTTATCCGCCTCTTTCTGCGCGCCATCTTTCAGCGATACAAAGAACGGGTTGTTAAGCGTGGAGACCACCAGCGCGATGGTGTCTTTTGCCATCGCATTCGCACTGACGGTGGCGCTTAGCGCAACAGCGGAAACCAGGGTAGCCAGTTTTTTCATGTTCATATTCAAGATGTCCTGTAGTCGTTATTACTGCTTTTTGTTGTCTACCAGCACCGCCAGCAAAATCACCACCGCTTTGACGATCATCTGGTAATAGGAGGAAACACCTAACAAATTCAATCCATTATTAAGGAAGCCAAGAATTAATGCGCCGATCAACGTCCCAACAATGCGACCTTTTCCGCCCGCCAGACTCGTACCGCCCAGAACCACCGCAGCAATAGCATCCAGCTCATAGCCAGTCCCCGCCGTGGGTTGTGCAGAGGAGAGACGCGCCACTTCAATGATCCCGGCCAGCGATGCCAGCAGACCACAAAGAGAATAGACGATGATTTTGATTTTATTGACGTTGATACCAGAAAGACGCGTTGCCGCTTCGTTGCCGCCCAGCGCGTAGATGTAACGCCCCAGACGCGTGTGATGCAGCATGTACCAGGCCGCGAGGAAGACAATCCCCATGATCCAGACTGGCGTCGGTACGCCCAGCGGACGACCAATACCAAACCAGCCAAACAGATCGGCGTTCTCAGTAAAGCCGGTATTCACTGGGCTACCGTTGGTATAAACCATGGTCACGCCGCGCAGTAAAAGCATCATAACCAGCGTAGCGATAAAGGCCTGGACGCGACCTTTCGCTACAATCACCCCGGTTACCGCACCAATTGCGGCACCTAACGCGAGAGCGGCAGCGACAGCCACCAGCGCATTGACTTCAATGCCGACGATAGATGCAGCAACTGCGCCGGTCAGCGCCAACAGAGAACCTACCGATAAGTCGATGCCCGACGTCAGGATCACCAGCGTCATCCCGACCGCCATAATGGCGTTCACTGAGGTTTGCTGGAGAATATTGAATAAGTTATTGATGGTGAAAAAGTTCGGACTTAACGTCGAGACAATCGCGATCAGCACCAGCAGAGCGATAAGCGATTTCTGCTCCATCAGCCACGCTTTCGTGAAATAACGGCGACCAGAGACAGTCTGGGTTGTCATTTTTTTACTCCTGATTCACGCGATTAAGCTTGCCCACAGCGGCAGCCATTAACACTTCCTGGGTGGCCTGCTCACGAGTAAATTCCCCGCTGAGATGCCCTTCATGCATGACGATGATGCGATCGCTCATGCCTAATACTTCTGGCATCTCCGATGACACCAGAATGATGCTCAAGCCATCGGCTTTGAACTGGTTAATCAGTTGATAGATCTCTTTTTTCGCGCCGACATCTACGCCACGGGTAGGTTCATCAAGGATCAACACTTTGGGGCGTGTCATCAGACCGCGGGCAATCGCCACTTTTTGCTGATTGCCACCGGAAAGCAGACCAATTGCCTGTTCCATCGACGGAGTTTTCACATTAAACAGACGAATGAAATCACTCACAGCCTGCTGTTCATCGGCATGCTTCAAACTGCCGCCAGCGCGGCTGAAGTAGCGCAGCGCTGTCAGCGACATGTTCTCTTTTACTGACATGCCCAACACTAAACCGTCACGTTTACGGTCTTCGGAGATATACACAATGCCGTTTGCCAAGCCATCCTGCGGTGAACGGGTAACGACTTCATGCCCATCCAGGGTGACGTAACCGCTGGTGCGCGGTAGTGCGCCGTAGAGCACTTTCATCAGTTCGGTACGACCTGCGCCCATCAAACCAGAGACGCCAAGAATTTCGCCTTTGCGTAAAGTAAAAGAGACATCGTTAACGCCAGGTCCGCAGAGATTATCGACTTTCAGGCGGATATCTCCCGGCGCTTTGTCCAGGTGCGGATATTGATCTTCCAGCTTGCGACCCACCATCATCTCAATCAGCGAATCTTCGGTCAGTGATGCCACTTCGCGCTCAGCAATAAATTGCCCATCACGAAAAACGGTAACGTCATCGCAAATCTCGAAGATTTCTTTCATGCGGTGGGAGATATAGACAATACCGCGGCCTTGCGATTTCAGCTCGCGGATGACGCGGAACAGGGATTCGGTTTCGGTATCGGTCAGCGCATCGGTCGGTTCATCCATAATGATGACTTTCGACTCAAAGCTCAGCACTTTGGCGATTTCAACCATTTGCTGGTCACCGATGGAAAGATCGCCCACCAGCTTGTCGCTTTTAAAGCGCAGGTTAAGTTTAGCCAGCAATTTATCCGCTTCGGCATACATGGTTTTCCAGTCAATTTTGCCAAAGCGATTAACAAACTCACGACCGAGGAAAATGTTTTCGGCAATGGTCAACTGCGGGATCAGGTTCAGTTCCTGATGGATAATCCCAATCCCGGCTTCCTGGGAAGATTTTGGCCCGGTAAATGTCGTTTCTTTCCCCAGCCATAAAAGCGTACCGGCATCGCGAGTATAGATGCCAGTAAGCACTTTCATCATGGTGGATTTACCCGCGCCGTTTTCGCCCACCAGCGCCATCACGCGGCCCGGATAGACATTTAACGCTGCGCCCGAGAGGGCTTTTACGCCCGGGAAGGCTTTATCGATGCCTTTAAGCTGAAGTAATGCTTCCATGACGGCCTCAGAACGTCACGCCAGCACAGAGAATGATATTCGCATACGGAGAACATTCTCCGCTGCGAATTACCGCCTGACTTTCTGCGGTTTGTTGTTTGAATTGTTCATGCGTGGTGTAACGAATTTCAATGGTATTTCCCTGGTGTTTTTGCAGCTGCTCAAGGTGAGTGAGCAACGTTTCGTGGAGTTGCGGATTATGGTGTTTGATCTCTTCCGCGATAATGGCCGCCTCGACCTGCATTTCATTTGTGACGACGCCCAGCACCTGCATAAAAGAAGGTACACCCTGGGTTAATGCCATATCGATACGCGTTGTACTTTTGGGGATGGGTAAACCAGCATCACACACCACCAGCGTATCGGTATGTCCCAGACGGGAGATCACCGATGAAATATCAGAATTAAGAACGGTGCCTTTTTTCATTTTTTTCTCCATCAGCGAAACGTTTCGCTGACCCACAGTTTAATCCTGACTGAGTTGGGAAAACCATCGTGACGTTACGGAAATGTGATCAACCTCGAAACGTTTTACATGGTGATTAACCATGAAAACAAAAACGCCCCCTTATGAAGAAAGGAGGCGTCTGGCGTTAGATTTCGACCTGAGTACCCAGTTCGATAACCCTGTTTGGCGGGATTTCAAATTGATCTGGTGCACGCAGCGCATTACGTTGCAGCAGCAAGTACAGCTTGCCGCGCAGACGCAAATACCACGGGCGTTTGCCGAGGATCAACGACTCATGCGACATAAAGAAGGAGGTTTCCATCATCCGGCAACTTAATCCTTCCAGACCGCAGCGGTGGAAAACTTCTTCTACGTTTGGCGTTTCTCGCCAACCATAACTTGCCACCACGCGCCAGAAAGTGGGCGACAGTTGTTCAATCTGTACCCGACGGACGTTATGGACATATGGAGCGTCTTCGGTGCGCAGAGTTAACAGAATCACCCGCTCATGCAATACCTTGTTATGTTTAAGGTTATGCATCAGCGCAAAGGGAATGACGTTGATTGCACGCGACATATACACCGCGGTCCCGGGCACGCGAACAGGCGGTGATTTCTCCAGCGAAGCAATCATCGCTTCCAGAGAGTTACCATGTTCATGCATCCGCCGCAGCAAGCGGAAACGCTCGCTCTTCCAGGTGGTCATCACGATAAACATCACAGTACCGAGGCTCAATGGCAACCAGCCGCCGGAGAGCAGTTTATCGAGGTTAGCGGTGAACAATGGAATATCGACACAAAGGAAAGCAATCAGGATCAGCGCAACAAAATACTTATTCCAGTGCCAGTTCTGACGTGCCACGGTAGTCGAGAGAATAGACGTCAGCACCATGGTTCCGGTCACCGCAATCCCGTACGCCGCCGCCAGGTTGCTGGAGTGCTCAAAGCTGACAATCACAATCACGACCGCGACATAGAGCATCCAGTTCACAAACGGAATATAGATTTGCCCTGACTCCATTTCGGAGGTGTGAATAATGCGCATCGGCGACAAATATCCCAGACGTACCGCCTGACGCGTCAATGAAAAGACGCCAGAGATAACCGCCTGCGAGGCGATTACCGTCGCCAGTGCGGCGATGATCAGCAGCGGGATCAGCGCCCAGTCCGGTGCCAAAAGGAAGAACGGGTTCTTAATCGCTTCCGGGTTCTTTAACAACAGCGCTCCCTGGCCGAAGTAATTAAGAGTTAAGGAAGGTAATACGACAGTGAACCACGCCAGACGAATAGGGAACTTACCAAAGTGTCCCATATCAGCATACAGCGCCTCGACCCCCGTAATCGACAGCACCACTGCCCCTAATGCAATAAAAGAAACCGTTTTGTATTCAAGGAAGAAATGCACGGCCCACATCGGATTCAGCGCATGCAGCACTTCCGGGTTAGCAATAATGCTACGTAACCCCAGTCCTGCCAGAATCAAAAACCAGGTCAGCATGATCGGCGCAAACAGCTTACCGACCATAGCCGTGCCATGCTTTTGAATCATAAATAATAAAGTGAGAACGATAATTGAGAGGGGAACTATCCAGGTATCCAGCTGCGGGGCGACGATTTCCAGACCTTCAATGGCTGACATCACCGAAATAGCGGGTGTTATGACGACTTCACCATAGAAAAAGCTGCCGCCGATTAGCCCCATAATCACCAGCATTGATGTGGTTCGCGCCGACGTATTACGCCCGGCAAGCGACATCAACGTCAGGATCCCCCCCTCACCGGCGTTATCTGCCCGCATCACGAAGGTGAGATATTTAATGGAAACCACAAAGATTAGCAGCCAGAAGATCAGCGATAAAAAGCCAAACACGGCATCGCGTTCAACGCCAAAACCAAACTGGCCGGACAAACATTCACGAAGTGTATATAACGGGCTGGTACCAATATCGCCGTAGACAACTCCAATCGCCGCGAGGGTAATCGCGGGCAATGATTGCTTATTATCAGTGCTCATAGACTAGTCTTTCGTTGAAATATGAAATGTGTGCTTAGTCCCTTGGCCCACAAAAAAGCGCACAGTATGCACGATTAACGGCAAAATCGTACTCCTAAATGCGGCCACATTAACCTGGCTCAAAGAAAAATACCCCCCCTTTGAGACTATTTTAGCCACCAGCAAGAAACGTCTATACTCGCAATTTACGCAGAACTTTTGACGAAAGGACGCCACTTCATTATGGCTCACCCTCATTTATTAGCGGAAAGAATTTCCCGCCTGAGCAGTTCGTTGGAAAAGGGGCTTTATGAACGTAGCCACGCCATCCGCTTGTGTTTATTAGCGGCATTAAGTGGTGAAAGTGTGTTCCTCCTTGGCCCGCCAGGTATTGCCAAAAGTTTGATCGCCCGGCGCTTAAAATTCGCCTTTCAGAATGCCCGCGCGTTTGAATATCTGATGACCCGCTTCTCCACGCCGGAAGAAGTTTTTGGTCCCCTTTCTATTCAGGCGCTAAAAGATGAAGGGCGCTATGAACGTTTAACCAGCGGTTACCTGCCGGAAGCAGAAATTGTCTTTCTGGATGAGATCTGGAAAGCGGGCCCGGCAATTCTTAATACCTTGCTCACCGCCATTAACGAGCGCCAGTTCCGCAACGGTGCACACGTAGAAAAAATCCCGATGCGCCTGCTGGTGGCGGCCTCCAACGAGCTGCCGGAAGCAGACAGCAGTCTGGAAGCGTTATATGACCGCATGCTGATTCGTCTGTGGTTAGATAAAGTGCAGGATAAAGCGAATTTCCGCTCCATGCTGACCAGTCAACAGGATGAAAACGACAATCCGGTTCCTGATGCCTTGCAGGTCACAGATGAAGAATATGAACGCTGGCAGAAAGAGATTGGTGAAATTACGCTGCCCGATCATGTATTTGAGCTGATTTTTATGCTGCGCCAGCAACTGGATAAATTACCGGATGCGCCTTATGTCTCGGATCGTCGCTGGAAAAAAGCGATCCGATTATTACAGGCCAGCGCCTTTTTTAGCGGTCGCAGTGCTGTTGCCCCGGTAGATCTCATTTTGCTGAAAGATTGCCTGTGGTATGACGCGCAAAGCCTGAATTTGATACAACAACAAATTGATGTATTGATGACCGGTCACGCCTGGCAACAGCAAGGGATGTTGACTCGCCTTGGCGCGATTGTGCAACGTCACCTGCAACTCCAGCAGCAACAAAGCGATAAAACAGCCTTAACGGTAATTCGTCTGGGCGGCATTTTCAGCCGTCGTCAGCAGTATCAACTTCCTGTTAACGTTACTGCTTCCACTCTGACTCTGCTGCTGCAAAAACCGTTAAAATTGCATGATATGGAAGTGGTTCATATCTCCTTTGAGCGTAACGCGCTGGAACAGTGGCTGAGTAAAGGTGGTGAAATTCGCGGCAAACTGAACGGTATCGGCTTTGCCCAGAAATTGAATCTGGAAGTGGATAGCGCCCAACATCTTGTTGTACGCGATGTAAGTTTACAAGGCAGTACGCTGGCACTTCCCGGTTCATCGGCTGAAGGTCTGCCAGGTGAAATAAAACAACAACTGGAAGAGCTTGAAAGCGACTGGCGTAAGCAACACGCTTTATTCAGCGAACAGCAAAAATGTCTGTTTATCCCTGGCGACTGGTTAGGTCGCATTGAAGCCAGCCTACAGGATGTCAGTGCACAGATTCGCCAGGCACAACAATGCTAACGCTGGATACGCTTAATGTGATGCTGGCCGTCAGCGAAGAGGGATTGATCGAAGAGATGATCATCGCGCTGCTGGCCTCACCGCAGCTGGCAGTCTTCTTTGAAAAATTCCCACGCCTGAAGGCAGCAATCACTGATGATGTTCCCCGCTGGCGTGAGGCGCTGCGCAGTCGGCTGAAAGATGCCCGAGTCCCGCCAGAACTCACCGAAGAGGTGATGTGCTATCAGCAAAGCCAGCTCCTCTCCACGCCGCAGTTTATTGTGCAGCTACCACAGATCCTGGACTTACTGCATCGTCTGAATTCCCCATGGGCAGAACAAGCCCGACAGTTGGTTGATGCTAACAGCGCGATCACTTCAGCGTTACACACACTTTTTCTCCAGCGTTGGCGTTTAAGTCTGATCGTGCAAGCAACGACGTTAAATCAACAGCTATTAGAAGAAGAACGCGAACAACTGTTAAGTGAAGTTCAGGAACGCATGACGCTGAGCGGACAACTTGAACCGATTCTCGCAGATAACAATACCGCAGCTGGTCGTCTGTGGGATATGAGCGCCGGCCAGCTTAAACGTGGCGACTATCAGTTGATTGTGAAATACGGTGAATTTCTTAACGAACAGCCGGAACTGAAACGCCTGGCAGAGCAGCTGGGGCGTTCTCGGGAAGCCAAATCAATACCGCGCAACGATGCGCAGATGGAAACCTTCCGCACCATGGTGCGCGAACCGGCGACGGTTCCTGAGCAGGTTGATGGTCTGCAACAAAGCGATGATATTTTACGTCTCCTGCCGCCAGAACTGGCGACACTAGGGATAACGGAACTGGAGTATGAGTTTTACCGTCGGCTGGTGGAAAAACAGTTGCTCACCTATCGCCTGCACGGTGAGTCGTGGCGTGAAAAAGTGATCGAACGTCCGGTGGTACATAAAGATTACGATGAACAGCCGCGCGGGCCGTTTATTGTCTGTGTGGATACTTCCGGCTCAATGGGCGGCTTTAATGAACAGTGTGCGAAAGCGTTCTGCCTGGCCTTGATGCGCATTGCTCTCGCTGAAAACCGGCGCTGCTATATTATGCTATTTTCCACCGAGATCGTCCGTTATGAGCTTTCAGGCCCACAAGGCATCGAACAAGCAATCCGTTTTTTAAGCCAGCAGTTTCGTGGCGGCACCGATCTTGCCAGTTGTTTTCGCGCCATTATGGAACGCTTGCAAAGCAGGGAATGGTTTGATGCCGATGCGGTGGTGATTTCTGATTTTATCGCTCAGCGGTTGCCTGACGACGTGACGAGTAAAGTGAAAGAGCTGCAGCGGGTACATCAGCATCGCTTTCATGCCGTGGCGATGTCGGCACACGGCAAACCCGGCATCATGCGCATTTTCGATCATATCTGGCGCTTTGATACCGGGATGCGAAGCCGCCTGCTCAGACGCTGGCGGCGATAAATTATTACAGCAGAGAAGGGACGTTCTCGCGAACAGCAGCTGGCCATACACCACACTGAACCTGGCCGATATGCGGCAGTTGCAGCAGCAGCATGGTCAAACGAGACTGGCCGATACCGCCGCCGATGGTCTGCGGCATTTCACCGCGCAGCAGCGCCTGATGCCATTCCAGCTGCAGACGATCTTCATCACCGGTCAGCGCCAACTGATGCTTCAACGTGTCGGCATCCACGCGGATCCCCATGGAAGAAAGCTCAAACGCATCTTCCAGTACAGGGTTCCACACCAGAATATCGCCGTTCAGCCCCGCATGACCCAGCTCTGACGGGGTGCTCCAGTCATCATAATCCGGTGCGCGCACGTCGTGGCGATGACCATCGCTCAGCTTGCCGCCAATCCCGACAAGGAATACCGCGCCAAGATCTTTCGCTATCGCCCGCTCACGCCCTTTGGCATCGAGATCCGGATAACGAGACAGTAACTCCTGGCTGTGTACGAAGTGGATCTGATCCGGCAGGAACGGTGCCAGGCCAAACTCTTCGCTAACCGCAGCTTCGGTTGCTTTAATTCCCGCCCAGATCGCCTCTACCGTGCTTTTCAGAGTCGAGAATTGACGCTCACCGTCGCCCATTACGCGTTCCCAGTCCCACTGGTCAACATAGACCGAGTGCAACGGAGAAAGACGGTCTTCATCGGGGCGAAGGGCTTTCATGTGCGTGTACAGCCCTTCGCCCGCGCTGAAGTCGTGTTGCCCTAAGGTCTGACGTTTCCACTTCGCCAGTGAATGAACCACTTCGAACTGGGCATCAGGCAGAGCTTTCACTTTTACCTGCACCGCTTTTTCACAGCCCGACAAGTTATCCTGCGTGCCATCCCCCACACGGCTAAGAATCGGCGCCTGGACTTCGATCAGCCCCAGACGTTCTTCCAGTTGGCGAGAAAAGTGAGATTTCACGAAGCTAATTTGGCGTTGTTTGGCAATGTAAGCGGTTTTCATTTTTTATACTCCTGCGTCCTGTTGCTTATGATTAAGCAACAAAAACCGACACACATGCAATAATCATTCAATAAAAAGCCTAACACACTTTTTATTCATTAAAAAAGAAGGCTAAAATAGAATGAATCATCAATCTGCATAAGAAAATCCTATGGAAAATTATCTGATCGACAATCTGGACCGTGGCATCCTGGAAGCATTAATGGGCAATGCGCGCACCGCTTACGCCGAACTGGCGAAACAATTTGGCGTCAGTCCGGGGACGATTCACGTTCGAGTAGAGAAAATGAAGCAGGCGGGGATCATTACCGGGGCGCGTATTGATGTCAGCCCGAAGCAGCTCGGTTATGACGTAGGCTGCTTTATCGGCATTATATTAAAGAGCGCCAAAGACTACCCTTCCGCGCTGGCAAAGCTGGAAAGCCTTGATGAAGTCACTGAAGCCTATTACACAACCGGCCACTACAGCATCTTTATAAAAGTGATGTGCCGTTCGATCGACGCTCTCCAGCATGTACTTATCAACAAGATCCAAACAATTGATGAAATTCAGTCCACCGAGACATTGATCGTCCTGCAAAACCCGATCATGCGTACCATCAAGCCATAATCGGCTTTTTTAATCCCATACTTTTCCACAGGTAGATCCCAACGCGTTCACAGCGTACAATACGCCACTCTTAATAAAGGTGGCGGTTTATGGCAGATATCACTCTTATCAGCGGCAGCACCCTCGGCGGTGCCGAATATGTAGCAGAACACCTGGCTGAAAAGCTGGAAGAGGCGGGTTTTACCACCGAAACGCTGCACGGTCCGCTGTTGGAAGATTTATCTGTCTCGGGGATCTGGCTGGTTATCAGCTCCACCCACGGTGCCGGAGATATTCCGGACAACCTTTCTCCTTTCTATGAAACATTGCAGGAACAGAAGCCCGATCTTTCTGCGGTCCACTTTGGCGCAATCGGTATTGGTAGTCGTGAATATGACACCTTTTGTGGGGCTATTGATAAACTCGAGGCTGAACTCAAAAATTCCGGTGCAAAACAGACGGGCGAAACACTGAAGATCAACATTCTTGATCACGACATTCCGGAAGATCCGGCAGAAGAATGGCTGGGATCGTGGGTTAATTTACTCAAATGAGTATACAGATCGTGCGATCTACTGTGGATAACTCTGTCAGGAAGCTTGGATCAACCGGTAGTTATCCAAGGAACAACGGTTGTTCAGTTTTTGAGTTGTGTATAACCCCTCATTCTGATCCCAGCTTATACGGTCCAGGATCACCGATCATTCACAGTTAATGATCCTTTCCAGGTTGTTGATCTTAAAAGTCGGATCCTTGTTATCCACAGGGCAGTGCGATCCTAATAAGAGATCACAATAGAACAGATCTCTAAATAAATAGATCTTCTTTTTAATACCCAGGATCCCAGGTCTTTCTCAAGCCGACAAAGTTGAGTAGAATCCACGGCCCGGGCTTCAATCCATTTTCATACCGCGTTATGCGAGGCAATCACCATGTTTTATCCGGATCCTTTTGACGTCATCATCATTGGCGGGGGTCATGCAGGCACCGAGGCCGCGATGGCTGCGGCGCGTATGGGTCAACAGACTCTGCTTTTGACACACAATATCGACACTCTGGGGCAGATGAGCTGCAACCCGGCGATCGGCGGTATTGGGAAGGGACATCTGGTAAAAGAAGTGGATGCACTCGGCGGTCTGATGGCGAAAGCGATCGATCAAGCGGGTATCCAGTTTAGGATACTAAACGCAAGCAAAGGACCGGCGGTTCGCGCTACCCGAGCTCAGGCGGATCGTGTGCTCTACCGTCAGGCGGTACGTACGGCGCTGGAGAACCAACCGAACCTGATGATCTTCCAGCAGGCGGTTGAAGATCTTATTGTCGAAAACGATCGCGTGGTCGGTGCTGTTACCCAAATGGGACTGAAGTTCCGTGCCAAAGCTGTGGTGCTCACCGTTGGGACGTTCCTCGACGGCAAAATTCATATCGGTCTGGATAATTACAGCGGTGGCCGTGCTGGTGATCCGCCATCCATTCCGCTCTCTCGCCGTTTGCGTGAACTGCCGCTGCGCGTTGGTCGTCTGAAAACCGGTACTCCGCCGCGTATTGATGCTCGAACCATCGACTTTAGCGTGCTGGCGCAACAGCATGGCGATAACCCAATGCCGATATTCTCGTTTATGGGCAATGCGTCCCAGCATCCCCAGCAGGTGCCGTGTTATATCACTCATACCAACGAGAAAACCCATGATGTGATCCGCAGTAACCTCGATCGTAGCCCAATGTATGCAGGGGTGATCGAAGGTGTCGGCCCACGCTACTGCCCGTCGATCGAAGACAAAGTCATGCGCTTCGCCGACAGAAATCAGCATCAGATCTTCCTTGAACCGGAAGGACTGACCTCTAACGAAATTTATCCGAACGGTATCTCCACCAGCCTGCCGTTCGATGTGCAGATGCAAATCGTCCGCTCTATGCAGGGGATGGAAAACGCGAAGATCGTGCGTCCGGGTTATGCCATTGAGTATGACTTCTTCGATCCTCGCGACCTGAAACCGACGCTGGAGAGCAAGTTTATCCAGGGGCTGTTCTTTGCTGGTCAGATTAACGGCACTACCGGTTACGAAGAAGCCGCTGCGCAAGGTTTACTGGCCGGTCTTAACGCTGCCCGTCTGTCTGCTGACAAAGAAGGTTGGGCTCCGGCGCGTTCTCAGGCGTATCTCGGCGTACTGGTTGATGACCTGTGCACTTTAGGAACCAAAGAACCGTATCGTATGTTTACCTCGCGCGCAGAATATCGTCTGATGCTGCGCGAAGATAATGCGGATCTGCGTTTGACTGAAATCGGTCGTGAACTGGGCCTGGTGGATGACGAACGTTGGGCGCGCTTTAACGAGAAACTTGAGAATATCGAGCGTGAGCGTCAGCGTCTGAAATCGACCTGGGTAACCCCGTCGGCGGAAGCTGCAGCCGAAGTGAATGCTCACCTGACTGCGCCGCTTTCCCGTGAAGCCAGTGGTGAAGATCTGCTGCGTCGTCCGGAAATGACTTATGAAAAATTAACCACGCTGACGCCGTTTGCCCCTGCGTTGACAGACGAACAGGCGGCGGAACAGGTTGAGATTCAGGTTAAATACGAAGGTTATATCGCGCGCCAGCAAGATGAGATCGAAAAGCAGCTGCGTAACGAGAACACCCTGCTACCCGCGACACTGGATTACCGCCAGGTATCCGGTCTTTCTAACGAAGTGATCGCCAAACTTAACGATCACAAACCGGCCTCTATCGGCCAGGCTTCACGTATTTCTGGCGTCACGCCTGCGGCCATCTCCATTCTGCTGGTGTGGCTGAAAAAACAGGGTATGCTGCGTCGTAGCGCATAACACATTAAAAATGCCTGGTAAGCACCCGCTTACCAGGCAACGCATCAAGAACAGGTAATCACCGTGCTCAACAAACTCTCCTTACTGCTGAAAGACGCAGGTATTTCGCTTACCGATCACCAGAAAAACCAGCTTATTGCCTACGTGAATATGCTGCATAAATGGAACAAAGCGTACAACCTGACTTCGGTCCGCGATCCTAATGAGATGCTGGTACGCCATATTCTCGATAGCATTGTGGTGGCACCGTATCTGCAAGGTGAACGGTTTATCGATGTCGGCACCGGACCAGGACTGCCAGGCATTCCACTCTCTATCGTGCGTCCTGAAGCCCATTTCACTCTGTTGGATAGTCTTGGTAAACGCGTGCGTTTCCTTCGTCAGGTGCAACATGAGCTTAAACTGGAGAATATTGAACCAGTACAGAGCAGGGTAGAAGAGTTTCCTTCAGAGCCGCCATTTGATGGCGTAATTAGCCGCGCTTTTGCCTCTCTGAACGATATGGTGAGCTGGTGCCACCATCTTCCTGGTGAGCAAGGCCGTTTCTACGCGCTGAAAGGGCAAATGCCGGAAGATGAAATCGCTTTGTTGCCCGAAGAATATCAGGTCGAATCAGTGGTTAAACTTCAGGTTCCAGCCCTGGATGGCGAACGTCATCTGGTGGTGATTAAAGCAAATAAAATTTAATTTTTATCAAAAAAATCATAAAAAATTGACCGGTTAGACTGTTAACAACAACCAGGTTTTCTACTGATATAACTGGTTACATTTAACGCCACGTTCACTCTTTTGCATCAACAAGATAACGTGGCTTTTTTTGGTAAGCAGAAAATAAGTCATTAGTGAAAATATCAGTCTGCTAAAAATCGGCGCTAAGAACCATCATTGGCTGTTAAAACATTATTAAAAATGTCAATGGGTGGTTTTTGTTGTGTAAATGTCATTTATTAAAACAGTATCTGTTTTTAGACTGAAATATCATAAACTTGCAAAGGCATCATTTGCCAAGTAAATAAATATGCTGTGCGCGAACATGCGCAATATGTGATCTGAAGCACGCTTTATCACCAGTGTTTACGCGTTATTTACAGTTTTTCATGATCGAACAGGGTTAGCAGAAAAGTCGCAATTGTATGCACTGGAAAAATATTTAAACATTTATTCACCTTTTGGCTACTTATTGTTTGAAATCACGGGGGCGCACCGTATAATTTGACCGCTTTTTGATGCTTGACTCTAAGCCTTAAAGAAAGTTTTATACGACACGCGGCATACCTCGAAGGGAGCAGGAGTGAAAAACGTGATGTCTGTGTCGCTCGTGAGTCGAAACGTTGCTCGGAAGCTTCTGCTCGTTCAGTTACTGGTGGTGATAGCAAGTGGATTGCTGTTCAGCCTCAAAGACCCCTTCTGGGGCGTCTCTGCAATAAGCGGGGGCCTGGCAGTCTTTCTGCCTAACGTTTTGTTTATGATATTTGCCTGGCGTCACCAGGCGCATACACCAGCGAAAGGCCGGGTGGCCTGGACATTCGCATTTGGCGAAGCTTTCAAAGTTCTGGCGATGTTGGTGTTACTGGTGGTGGCGTTGGCGGTTTTAAAGGCGGTATTCTTGCCGCTGATCGTTACGTGGGTTTTGGTGCTGGTGGTTCAGATACTGGCACCGGCTGTAATTAACAACAAAGGGTAAAAGGCATCATGGCTTCAGAAAATATGACGCCGCAGGATTACATAGGACACCACCTGAATAACCTTCAGCTGGACCTGCGTACATTCTCGCTGGTGGATCCACAAAACCCCCCAGCCACCTTCTGGACAATCAATATTGACTCCATGTTCTTCTCGGTGGTGCTGGGTCTGTTGTTCCTGGTTTTATTCCGTAGCGTAGCCAAAAAGGCGACCAGCGGTGTGCCAGGTAAGTTTCAGACCGCGATTGAGCTGGTGATCGGCTTTGTTAATGGTAGCGTGAAAGACATGTACCATGGCAAAAGCAAGCTGATTGCTCCGCTGGCCCTGACGATCTTCGTCTGGGTATTCCTGATGAACCTGATGGATTTACTGCCTATCGACCTGCTGCCGTACATTGCTGAACATGTACTGGGTCTGCCTGCACTGCGTGTGGTTCCGTCTGCGGACGTGAACGTAACGCTGTCTATGGCACTGGGCGTATTTATCCTGATTCTGTTCTACAGCATCAAAATGAAAGGCATCGGCGGCTTCACGAAAGAGTTGACGCTGCAGCCGTTCAATCACTGGGCGTTCATTCCTGTCAACTTAATCCTTGAAGGGGTAAGCCTGCTGTCCAAACCAGTTTCACTCGGTTTGCGACTGTTCGGTAACATGTATGCCGGTGAGCTGATTTTCATTCTGATTGCTGGTCTGTTGCCGTGGTGGTCACAGTGGATCCTGAATGTGCCGTGGGCCATTTTCCACATCCTGATCATTACGCTGCAAGCCTTCATCTTCATGGTTCTGACGATCGTCTATCTGTCGATGGCGTCTGAAGAACATTAATTTACCAACACTACTACGTTTTAACTGAAACAAACTGGAGACTGTCATGGAAAACCTGAATATGGATCTGCTGTACATGGCTGCCGCTGTGATGATGGGTCTGGCGGCAATCGGTGCTGCGATCGGTATCGGCATCCTCGGGGGTAAATTCCTGGAAGGCGCAGCGCGTCAACCTGATCTGATTCCTCTGCTGCGTACTCAGTTCTTTATCGTTATGGGTCTGGTGGATGCTATCCCGATGATCGCTGTAGGTCTGGGTCTGTACGTGATGTTCGCTGTCGCGTAGTAAGCGTTGCTTTTATTTAAAGAGCAATATCAGAACGTTAACTAAATAGAGGCATTGTGCTGTGAATCTTAACGCAACAATCCTCGGCCAGGCCATCGCGTTTGTCCTGTTCGTTCTGTTCTGCATGAAGTACGTATGGCCGCCATTAATGGCAGCCATCGAAAAACGTCAAAAAGAAATTGCTGACGGCCTTGCTTCCGCAGAACGAGCACATAAGGACCTTGACCTTGCAAAGGCCAGCGCGACCGACCAGCTGAAAAAAGCGAAAGCGGAAGCCCAGGTAATCATCGAGCAGGCGAACAAACGCCGCTCGCAGATTCTGGACGAAGCGAAAGCTGAGGCAGAACAGGAACGTACTAAAATCGTGGCCCAGGCGCAGGCGGAAATTGAAGCCGAGCGTAAACGTGCCCGTGAAGAGCTGCGTAAGCAAGTTGCTATCCTGGCTGTTGCTGGCGCCGAGAAGATCATCGAACGTTCCGTGGATGAAGCTGCTAACAGCGACATCGTGGATAAACTTGTCGCTGAACTGTAAGGAGGGAGGGGCTGATGTCTGAATTTATTACGGTAGCTCGCCCCTACGCCAAAGCAGCTTTTGACTTTGCCGTCGAACACCAAAGTGTAGAACGCTGGCAGGACATGCTGGCGTTTGCCGCCGAGGTAACCAAAAACGAACAAATGGCAGAGCTTCTCTCTGGCGCGCTTGCGCCAGAAACGCTCGCCGAGTCGTTTATCGCAGTTTGTGGTGAGCAACTGGACGAAAACGGTCAGAACCTGATTCGGGTTATGGCTGAAAATGGTCGTCTTAACGCGCTCCCGGATGTTCTGGAGCAGTTTATTCACCTGCGTGCCGTGAGTGAGGCTACCGCTGAGGTAGACGTCATTTCCGCTGCCGCACTGAGTGAACAACAGCTCGCGAAAATTTCTGCTGCGATGGAAAAACGTCTGTCACGCAAAGTTAAGCTGAATTGCAAAATCGATAAGTCTGTAATGGCAGGCGTTATCATCCGAGCGGGTGATATGGTCATTGATGGCAGCGTACGCGGTCGTCTTGAGCGCCTTGCAGACGTCTTGCAGTCTTAAGGGGACTGGAGCATGCAACTGAATTCCACCGAAATCAGCGAACTGATCAAGCAGCGCATTGCTCAGTTCAATGTTGTGAGTGAAGCTCACAACGAAGGTACTATTGTTTCTGTAAGTGACGGTGTTATCCGCATTCACGGCCTGGCCGATTGTATGCAGGGTGAAATGATCTCCCTGCCGGGTAACCGTTACGCTATCGCACTGAACCTCGAGCGCGACTCTGTAGGTGCGGTTGTTATGGGTCCGTACGCTGACCTTGCCGAAGGCATGAAAGTTAAGTGTACTGGCCGTATCCTGGAAGTTCCGGTTGGCCGTGGCCTGCTGGGCCGTGTGGTTAACACTCTGGGTGCACCAATCGACGGTAAAGGTCCGCTGGATCACGACGGCTTCTCTGCTGTAGAAGCAATCGCTCCGGGCGTTATCGAACGTCAGTCCGTAGATCAGCCGGTACAGACCGGTTATAAAGCCGTTGACTCCATGATCCCAATCGGTCGTGGTCAGCGTGAATTGATCATCGGTGACCGTCAGACAGGTAAAACCGCACTGGCTATCGATGCCATCATCAACCAGCGCGATTCCGGTATCAAATGTATCTATGTCGCTATCGGCCAGAAAGCGTCCACCATTTCTAACGTGGTACGTAAACTGGAAGAGCACGGCGCACTGGCTAACACCATCGTTGTGGTAGCAACCGCGTCTGAATCCGCTGCACTGCAATACCTGGCACCGTATGCCGGTTGCGCAATGGGCGAATACTTCCGTGACCGCGGTGAAGATGCGCTGATCATTTACGATGACCTGTCTAAACAGGCTGTTGCTTACCGTCAGATCTCCCTGCTGCTCCGTCGTCCGCCAGGACGTGAAGCATTCCCGGGCGACGTTTTCTACCTCCACTCTCGTCTGCTGGAGCGTGCTGCACGTGTTAACGCCGAATACGTTGAAGCCTTCACCAAAGGTGAAGTGAAAGGGAAAACCGGTTCTCTGACCGCACTGCCGATTATCGAAACTCAGGCGGGTGACGTTTCTGCGTTCGTTCCGACCAACGTAATCTCCATTACCGATGGTCAGATCTTCCTGGAAACCAACCTGTTCAACGCCGGTATTCGTCCTGCGGTTAACCCGGGTATTTCCGTATCCCGTGTTGGTGGTGCAGCACAGACCAAGATCATGAAAAAACTGTCCGGTGGTATCCGTACCGCTCTGGCACAGTATCGTGAACTGGCAGCGTTCTCTCAGTTTGCATCCGACCTTGACGATGCAACACGTAAGCAGCTTGACCACGGTCAGAAAGTGACCGAACTGCTGAAACAGAAACAGTATGCGCCGATGTCCGTTGCGCAGCAGTCTCTGGTTCTGTTCGCAGCAGAACGTGGTTACCTGGCGGATGTTGAACTGTCGAAAATTGGCAGCTTCGAAGCCGCTCTGCTGGCTTACGTCGACCGTGATCACGCTCCGTTGATGCAAGAGATCAACCAGACCGGTGGCTACAACGACGAAATCGAAGGCAAGCTGAAAGGCATCCTCGATTCCTTCAAAGCAACCCAATCCTGGTAACGTCTGGCGGCTTGCCTTAGGGCAGGCCGCAAGGCATTGAGGAGAAGCTCATGGCCGGCGCAAAAGAGATACGTAGTAAGATCGCAAGCGTCCAGAACACGCAAAAGATCACTAAAGCGATGGAGATGGTCGCCGCTTCCAAAATGCGTAAATCGCAGGATCGCATGGCGGCCAGCCGTCCTTATGCAGAAACCATGCGCAAAGTGATTGGTCACCTTGCACACGGTAATCTGGAATATAAGCACCCTTACCTGGAAGACCGCGACGTTAAACGCGTGGGCTACCTGGTGGTGTCGACCGACCGTGGTTTGTGCGGTGGTTTGAACATTAACCTGTTCAAAAAACTGCTGGCGGAAATGAAGACCTGGACCGACAAAGGCGTTCAATGCGACCTCGCAATGATCGGCTCGAAAGGCGTGTCGTTCTTCAACTCCGTGGGCGGCAATGTTGTTGCCCAGGTCACCGGCATGGGGGATAACCCTTCCCTGTCCGAACTGATCGGTCCGGTAAAAGTGATGTTGCAGGCCTACGACGAAGGCCGTCTGGACAAGCTTTACATTGTCAGCAACAAATTTATTAACACCATGTCTCAGGTTCCGACCATCAGCCAGCTGCTGCCGTTACCGGCATCAGATGATGATGATCTGAAACATAAATCCTGGGATTACCTGTACGAACCCGATCCGAAGGCGTTGCTGGATACCCTGCTGCGTCGTTATGTCGAATCTCAGGTTTATCAGGGCGTGGTTGAAAACCTGGCCAGCGAGCAGGCCGCCCGTATGGTGGCGATGAAAGCCGCGACCGACAATGGCGGCAGCCTGATTAAAGAGCTGCAGTTGGTATACAACAAAGCTCGTCAGGCCAGCATTACTCAGGAACTCACCGAGATCGTCTCGGGGGCCGCCGCGGTTTAAACAGGTTATTTCGTAGAGGATTTAAGATGGCTACTGGAAAGATTGTCCAGGTAATCGGCGCCGTAGTTGACGTCGAATTCCCTCAGGATGCCGTACCGCGCGTGTACGATGCTCTTGAGGTGCAAAATGGTAATGAGCGTCTGGTGCTGGAAGTTCAGCAGCAGCTCGGCGGCGGTATCGTACGTACCATCGCAATGGGTTCCTCCGACGGTCTGCGTCGCGGTCTGGATGTAAAAGACCTCGAACACCCGATTGAAGTCCCGGTAGGTAAAGCGACTCTGGGCCGTATCATGAACGTACTGGGTGAACCGGTCGACATGAAAGGCGAGATCGGTGAAGAAGAGCGTTGGGCGATTCACCGCGCAGCACCTTCCTACGAAGAGCTGTCAAACTCTCAGGAACTGCTGGAAACCGGTATCAAAGTTATCGACCTGATGTGTCCGTTCGCTAAGGGCGGTAAAGTTGGTCTGTTCGGTGGTGCGGGTGTAGGTAAAACCGTAAACATGATGGAGCTCATTCGTAACATCGCGATCGAGCACTCCGGTTACTCTGTGTTTGCGGGCGTAGGTGAACGTACTCGTGAGGGTAACGACTTCTACCACGAAATGACCGACTCCAACGTTATCGACAAAGTATCCCTGGTGTATGGCCAGATGAACGAGCCGCCGGGAAACCGTCTGCGCGTTGCTCTGACCGGTCTGACCATGGCTGAGAAATTCCGTGACGAAGGTCGTGACGTTCTGCTGTTCGTTGACAACATCTATCGTTACACCCTGGCCGGTACGGAAGTATCCGCACTACTGGGCCGTATGCCTTCAGCGGTAGGTTATCAGCCGACCCTGGCGGAAGAGATGGGCGTTCTGCAGGAACGTATCACCTCCACCAAAACTGGTTCTATCACCTCCGTACAGGCAGTATACGTACCTGCGGATGACTTGACTGACCCGTCTCCGGCAACCACCTTTGCGCACCTTGACGCAACCGTGGTACTGAGCCGTCAGATCGCGTCTCTGGGTATCTACCCGGCCGTTGACCCGCTGGACTCCACCAGCCGTCAGCTGGACCCGCTGGTGGTTGGTCAGGAACACTACGACACCGCGCGTGGCGTTCAGTCCATCCTGCAACGTTATCAGGAACTGAAAGACATCATCGCCATCCTGGGTATGGATGAACTGTCTGAAGAAGACAAACTGGTGGTAGCGCGTGCTCGTAAGATCCAGCGCTTCCTGTCCCAGCCGTTCTTCGTGGCAGAAGTATTCACCGGTTCTCCGGGTAAATACGTCTCCCTGAAAGACACCATCCGTGGCTTTAAAGGCATCATGGAAGGCGAATACGATCACCTGCCGGAGCAGGCGTTCTACATGGTCGGTTCCATCGAAGAAGCTGTGGAAAAAGCCAAAAAACTTTAACGCCTTAATCGGAGGGTGATATGGCAATGACTTACCACCTGGACGTCGTCAGCGCAGAGCAACAAATGTTCTCTGGTCTGGTCGAGAAAATCCAGGTAACGGGTAGCGAAGGTGAACTGGGGATCTACCCTGGCCACGCACCGCTGCTCACCGCCATTAAGCCTGGTATGATTCGCATCGTGAAACAGCACGGTCACGAAGAGTTTATCTATCTGTCTGGCGGCATTCTTGAAGTGCAGCCTGGCAACGTGACCGTTCTGGCCGACACCGCAATTCGCGGCCAGGATCTCGACGAAGCGCGAGCCATGGAAGCGAAACGTAAGGCTGAAGAGCACATTAGCAGCTCTCACGGCGACGTAGATTACGCTCAGGCGTCTGCGGAACTGGCCAAAGCGATCGCGCAGCTGCGCGTTATCGAGTTGACCAAAAAAGCGATGTAACACCGGCTTGAAAAGCACAAAAGCCAGTCTGGAAACAGGCTGGCTTTTTTTTGCGCGTGTGACCCGTCCTGAATAGCGTTCACATAGATCCTGCTGATATAAAACCCCCCTGTTTTCCTGTTTATTCATTGATCGAAATAAGAGCAAAAACATCCACCTGACGCTTAAATTAAGGTACTGCCTTAATTTTCTGCAGACAAAAGGCGTGACGATGGTCGAAAATGGCGCTTTCGTCAGCGGGGATAATCCGTTATTGAACAATTTATCCTCTGTCCATTTCACGATGAAAAAAATGTAGTTTTTTCAAGGTGAAGCGGTTTAAATTCGTTCTTAAATTACAGTCAGGACGCGTATGTTGAATAATGCTATGAGCGTAGTGATCCTTGCCGCAGGCAAAGGCACGCGCATGTATTCCGATCTTCCGAAAGTGCTGCATACCCTTGCCGGGAAAGCGATGGTTCAGCATGTCATTGATGCTGCGAATGAATTAGGCGCAGCGCACGTTCACCTGGTGTACGGTCACGGCGGCGATCTGCTAAAACAGGCGCTGAAAGACGACAACCTTAACTGGGTGCTTCAGGCAGAGCAGCTGGGTACGGGTCATGCAATGCAGCAGGCCGCACCTTTCTTTGCCGATGATGAAGACATTTTAATGCTCTACGGCGACGTGCCGCTGATCTCTGTCGAAACACTCCAGCGTCTGCGTGATGCTAAACCGCAGGGTGGCATTGGTCTGCTGACGGTGAAACTGGATGATCCGACCGGTTATGGACGTATCACCCGTGAAAACGGCAAAGTTACCGGCATTGTTGAGCACAAAGATGCCACCGACGAGCAGCGTCAGATTCAGGAGATCAACACCGGCATTCTGATTGCCAACGGCGCAGATATGAAACGCTGGCTGGCGAAGCTGACCAACAATAATGCTCAGGGCGAATACTACATCACCGACATTATTGCGCTGGCGTATCAGGAAGGGCGTGAAATCGTCGCCGTTCATCCGCAACGTTTAAGCGAAGTAGAAGGCGTGAATAACCGCCTGCAACTCTCCCGTCTGGAGCGTGTTTATCAGTCCGAACAGGCTGAAAAACTGCTGTTAGCAGGCGTTATGCTGCGCGATCCAGCGCGTTTTGATCTGCGTGGTACGCTAACTCACGGGCGCGATGTTGAAATTGATACTAACGTTATCATCGAGGGCAACGTGACTCTCGGTCATCGCGTGAAAATTGGCACCGGTTGCGTGATTAAAAACAGCGTGATTGGCGATGATTGCGAAATCAGTCCGTATACCGTTGTGGAAGATGCGAATCTGGCAGCGGCCTGTACCATTGGCCCGTTTGCCCGTTTGCGTCCTGGTGCTGAGTTGCTGGAAGGTGCTCACGTCGGTAACTTCGTTGAGATGAAAAAAGCGCGTCTGGGTAAAGGCTCGAAAGCTGGTCATCTGACTTACCTGGGCGATGCGGAAATTGGCGATAACGTTAACATCGGCGCGGGAACCATTACCTGCAACTACGATGGTGCGAATAAATTTAAGACCATTATCGGCGACGATGTGTTTGTTGGTTCCGACACTCAGCTGGTGGCCCCGGTAACAGTAGGCAAAGGCGCGACCATTGCTGCGGGTACAACTGTGACGCGTAATGTCGGCGAAAATGCATTAGCTATCAGCCGTGTGCCGCAGACTCAGAAAGAAGGCTGGCGTCGTCCGGTAAAGAAAAAGTGATTCTGGCCGGCTAACCCGGTCACATGGGATGAGGAGATAACATAATCTCCCTCCCACAAGCAGTAACTATAAAAATAACCCCACTCTCTACAAGGCTCGGGGCGCCCGAAAAAACGGGCATACAGGTTGACCGACAACGATATAAATCGGAATCAAAAACTATGTGTGGAATTGTTGGCGCGATCGCGCAACGTGATGTAGCAGAAATCCTTCTTGAAGGTTTACGTCGTCTGGAATACCGCGGATATGACTCTGCCGGTCTGGCCGTTGTTGATGCAGAAGGTCATATGACCCGCCTGCGTCGCCTCGGTAAAGTCCAGATGCTGGCACAGGCAGCGGAAGAACATCCTCTGCATGGCGGCACTGGTATTGCTCACACTCGCTGGGCGACCCACGGTGAACCTTCAGAAGTGAATGCGCATCCGCATGTTTCTGAACACATTGTGGTGGTGCATAACGGCATCATCGAAAACCATGAACCGCTGCGTGAAGAGCTAAAAGCGCGTGGCTATACCTTCGTTTCTGAAACCGACACCGAAGTGATTGCCCATCTGGTGAACTGGGAGCTGAAACAAGGCGGGACTCTGCGTGAGGCCGTTCTGCGTGCTATCCCGCAGCTGCGTGGTGCGTACGGTACAGTGATCATGGACTCCCGTCACCCGGATACCCTGCTGGCGGCACGTTCTGGTAGTCCGCTGGTGATTGGCCTGGGGATGGGCGAAAACTTTATCGCTTCTGACCAGCTGGCGCTGTTGCCGGTGACCCGTCGCTTTATCTTCCTTGAAGAGGGCGATATTGCGGAAATCACTCGCCGTTCGGTAAACATCTTCGATAAAACTGGCGCGGAAGTAAAACGTCAGGATATCGAATCCAATCTGCAATATGACGCGGGCGATAAAGGCATTTACCGTCACTACATGCAGAAAGAGATCTACGAACAGCCGAACGCGATCAAAAACACCCTTACCGGACGCATCAGCCACGGTCAGGTTGATTTAAGCGAGCTGGGACCGAACGCCGACGAACTGCTGTCGAAGGTTGAGCATATTCAGATCCTCGCCTGTGGTACTTCTTATAACTCCGGTATGGTTTCCCGCTACTGGTTTGAATCGCTAGCAGGTATTCCGTGCGACGTCGAAATCGCCTCTGAATTCCGCTATCGCAAATCTGCCGTGCGTCGTAACAGCCTGATGATCACCTTGTCACAGTCTGGCGAAACCGCGGATACCCTGGCTGGCCTGCGTCTGTCGAAAGAGCTGGGTTACCTTGGTTCACTGGCAATCTGTAACGTTCCGGGTTCTTCTCTGGTGCGCGAATCCGATCTGGCGCTAATGACCAACGCGGGTACAGAAATCGGCGTGGCATCCACTAAAGCATTCACCACTCAGTTAACTGTGCTGTTGATGCTGGTGGCGAAGCTGTCTCGCCTGAAAGGTCTGGATGCCTCCATTGAACATGACATTGTGCATGGTCTGCAGGCGTTGCCGAGCCGTATTGAGCAGATGCTGTCTCAGGACAAACGCATTGAAGCTCTGGCAGAAGATTTCTCTGACAAACATCACGCGCTGTTCCTGGGCCGTGGCGATCAGTACCCAATCGCGCTGGAAGGCGCATTGAAGCTGAAAGAGATCTCTTACATTCACGCTGAAGCCTACGCTGCAGGTGAACTGAAACACGGTCCGCTGGCGCTGATTGATGCCGATATGCCGGTTATCGTCGTTGCACCGAACAACGAATTGCTGGAAAAACTAAAATCCAATATTGAAGAAGTTCGCGCGCGTGGCGGTCAGTTGTATGTCTTCGCCGATCAGGATGCGGGTTTTGTAAGTAGCGATAACATGCACATCATCGAGATGCCGCATGTGGAAGAGGTGATTGCACCAATCTTCTACACCGTTCCGCTGCAGCTACTGGCTTATCACGTCGCGCTGATCAAAGGTACCGACGTTGACCAGCCGCGTAACCTGGCAAAATCGGTTACGGTTGAGTAATAAATGGATGCCCTGCGTAAGCGGGGCATTTTTCTTCCTGTTATGTTTTTAATCAAACATCCTGCCAACTCCATGTGACAAACCGTCATCTTCGGCTACTTTTTCTCTGTCACAGAATGAAAATTTTTCTGTCATCTCTTCGTTATTAATGTTTGTAATTGACTGAATATCAACGCTTATTTAAATCAGACTGAAGACTTTATCTCTCTGTCATAAAACTGTCATATTCCTTACATATAACTGTCACCTGTTTGTCCTATTTTGCTTCTCGTAGCCAACAAACAATGCTTTATGAATCCTCCCAGGAGACATTATGAAAGTTATGCGTACCACCGTCGCAACTGTTGTCGCCGCGACCTTATCGATGAGCGCTTTCTCTGTGTTTGCAGAAGCAAGCCTGACAGGTGCAGGTGCAACCTTCCCTGCGCCGGTGTATGCCAAATGGGCTGACACTTACCAGAAAGAAACCGGTAATAAAGTTAACTACCAGGGTATAGGTTCTTCCGGTGGCGTAAAACAGATTATCGCTAATACCGTTGATTTTGGTGCCTCTGACGCGCCGCTGTCTGATGAAAAATTGGCTCAGGAAGGCCTGTTCCAGTTCCCGACCGTGATTGGCGGCGTGGTGCTGGCTGTTAACATTCCAGGGCTGAAGTCTGGCGAACTGGTGCTGGATGGTAAAACCCTCGGCGACATCTACCTGGGCAAAATCAAGAAGTGGGATGATGAAGCCATCGCCAAACTGAATCCTGGTCTGAAACTGCCTTCACAGAACATTGCTGTAGTACGCCGCGCAGATGGCTCCGGGACTTCCTTCGTCTTCACCAGCTACCTGGCGAAAGTGAACGAAGAGTGGAAAAACAACGTTGGTACTGGCTCTACCGTAAAATGGCCGATCGGTCTGGGCGGTAAAGGTAATGACGGTATCGCCGCGTTCGTTCAGCGTCTGCCGGGTGCAATTGGTTACGTTGAATATGCTTACGCTAAGCAGAACAACCTGGCGTACACCAAACTGATCTCCGCTGATGGTAAACCGGTTAGTCCGACCGAAGAAAACTTCGCTAATGCAGCAAAAGGTGCAGACTGGAGCAAAACCTTCGCTCAGGATCTGACCAACCAGAAAGGCGAAGATGCATGGCCTATTACCTCTACCACGTTCATTCTGATCCACAAAGATCAGAAGAAACCAGAACAAGGCACAGAAGTGCTGAAGTTCTTCGACTGGGCGTACAAAACCGGGGCTAAACAGGCGAACGACCTGGATTATGCCAGCCTGCCGGATAGCGTCGTTGAACAGGTTCGCGCTGCGTGGAAGACCAATATTAAAGACAGTAGCGGTAAGCCGCTGTACTAATAAAACTCCAGGCCGGATAAGGCATTAACGGCTTATCCGGCATTACAAAATGACTTTGTAAACGCGTTTAACTGAAGAGTAACTTATGGCTGCAACCAAGCCTGCTTTTAACCCACCGGGTAAAAAGGGCGACATAATTTTCAGCGTGCTGGTAAAACTGGCGGCGCTGATTGTGCTATTGATGTTGGGTGGCATTATTGTCTCTCTGATCATCTCCTCCTGGCCGAGCATTCAGAAATTTGGTCTGGCTTTCCTGTGGACCAAAGAGTGGGATGCACCGAACGATATCTACGGGGCGTTGGTGCCGATCTACGGTACGCTGGTGACTTCGTTTATCGCGCTGCTGATCGCCGTCCCGGTGAGTTTCGGTATCGCCCTGTTCCTGACTGAGCTTGCGCCCGGCTGGCTGAAACGCCCGCTGGGTATCGCCATTGAGCTGCTGGCAGCCATTCCAAGTATCGTTTACGGCATGTGGGGCCTGTTTATCTTTGCGCCGCTGTTCGCCGTTTACTTCCAGGAGCCGGTCGGCAATATCATGTCGAATATTCCGATTGTTGGCGCGCTGTTCTCTGGCCCTGCATTTGGTATCGGTATCCTCGCGGCAGGCGTGATCCTCGCCATCATGATTATTCCGTACATTGCGGCGGTAATGCGCGATGTGTTCGAACAAACCCCGGTGATGATGAAAGAGTCGGCCTACGGTATTGGCTGCACCACCTGGGAAGTTATCTGGCGTATCGTTCTTCCGTTCACCAAAAATGGTGTTATCGGCGGCATCATGCTGGGGCTGGGCCGCGCGCTCGGTGAAACCATGGCGGTGACCTTTATCATCGGTAACACCTACCAGCTCGACAGCGCCTCGCTGTATATGCCGGGCAACAGTATCACCTCTGCACTGGCGAACGAATTTGCGGAAGCGGAATCCGGTCTGCACGTTGCCGCACTGATGGAACTGGGCCTGATCCTGTTTGTGATTACCTTCATCGTCCTCGCCGCATCGAAGTTTATGATTATGCGCCTGGCTAAGTATGAGGGGGCACGCTAATGGCTATGGTTGAAATGCAAACCAATGCGGCGCTGGCTGAATCCCGCCGCAAAATGCAGGCGCGTCGCCGCCTCAAGAACCGTATTGCACTGACGCTCTCAATGGCGACGATGGCCTTCGGTCTGTTCTGGCTGATCTGGATTTTAATGTCCACCATCACCCGCGGTATCGACGGTATGTCGCTGGCGCTGTTCACTGAAATGACGCCGCCGCCCAATACGGAAGGTGGTGGTCTGGCGAACGCCCTGGCAGGTAGCGGCCTGTTAATTTTGTGGGCCACGGTATTCGGTACGCCGCTGGGCATTATGGCGGGGATTTATCTGGCTGAATATGGTCGTAAATCCTGGCTGGCAGAAGTGATTCGCTTCATTAACGACATTCTGCTCTCTGCGCCATCGATTGTGGTTGGTCTGTTTGTTTACACCATTGTGGTGGCGCAGATGGAGCACTTCTCCGGCTGGGCGGGCGTGATTGCGCTGGCGCTGTTGCAGGTGCCGATTGTTATCCGCACCACCGAGAACATGCTGAAACTGGTGCCGGACAGCCTGCGTGAAGCGGCTTATGCGCTGGGTACACCGAAGTGGAAGATGATCTCCGCGATCACGCTGAAAGCGTCGGTGTCCGGGATCATGACCGGTATCCTGCTGGCGATTGCCCGTATTGCTGGTGAAACCGCGCCGCTGCTGTTTACCGCGCTCTCCAACCAGTTCTGGAGCACGGACATGATGCAGCCGATCGCCAACCTGCCGGTGACGATCTTTAAGTTTGCGATGAGCCCGTTTGCGGAATGGCAGCAGCTGGCCTGGGCCGGGGTATTGATCATTACCCTGTGCGTACTGCTGCTGAACATTCTGGCGCGCGTTGTTTTCGCGAAGAATAAACACGGTTGATATTGCTGACACGGTTTTCCCCTCACCCTAACCCTCTCCCCAGAGGGGCGAGGGGACCGACCGAGCGCCTTTTTGACTCTGTACACGGTTAACACTTTGCCGGATGCGGCGTGAACGCCTGATCCGGCCTACGGTAAGCCTGATTCGCGAAGTGCATCAGGCACGATGAGGAAAAGATTGCAATGAGTATGGTTGAAACTGCCCCGAGTAAAATTCAGGTTCGTAATTTGAACTTCTACTACGGCAAATTCCATGCCCTGAAAAACATCAACCTGGATATCGCTAAAAACCAGGTAACGGCGTTTATCGGGCCGTCCGGCTGCGGTAAATCGACGCTGCTGCGTACCTTCAACAAAATGTTTGAACTGTACCCGGAGCAGCGTGCGGAAGGTGAAATTCTGCTTGATGGCGACAACATCCTGACCAACTCTCAGGATATCGCCCTGCTGCGTGCGAAAGTGGGCATGGTGTTCCAGAAACCGACGCCGTTTCCGATGTCCATCTACGACAACATCGCTTTTGGCGTTCGTCTGTTTGAGAAGCTCTCCCGTGCCGACATGGACGAGCGCGTGCAGTGGGCATTGACCAAAGCCGCATTGTGGAACGAAACCAAAGATAAATTGCACCAGAGCGGTTACTCTCTCTCTGGTGGTCAGCAACAGCGTCTGTGCATTGCGCGTGGTATCGCCATTCGCCCGGAAGTGCTGCTGCTCGACGAACCGTGTTCGGCGCTCGACCCCATCTCTACCGGGCGTATTGAAGAGCTGATCACCGAACTGAAGCAGGATTACACCGTGGTGATCGTCACCCACAACATGCAGCAGGCTGCGCGTTGTTCCGACCACACGGCGTTTATGTACCTGGGCGAATTGATTGAGTTCAGCAACACGGACGATCTGTTCACCAAGCCAGCGAAGAAACAAACAGAAGACTACATCACCGGTCGTTACGGTTGATTCAGGAGTGCGTTATGGACAGTCTCAATCTTAATAAACATATTTCCGGCCAGTTCAACGCCGAACTGGAAAGTATCCGCACGCAGGTGATGACCATGGGCGGCATGGTGGAGCAGCAGCTTTCTGATGCAATCACCGCGATGCATAACCAGGACAGCGATCTGGCGAAGCGCGTGATCGAAGGCGACAAGAACGTCAACATGATGGAAGTGGCGATCGATGAAGCCTGCGTGCGCATTATCGCCAAACGTCAGCCGACGGCGAGCGACCTGCGACTGGTTATGGTGATCAGTAAAACCATTGCCGAGCTGGAGCGTATTGGCGACGTGGCGGACAAAATCTGCCGTACTGCGCTGGAGAAATTCTCCCAGCAGCATCAGCCGTTGCTGGTAAGTCTGGAGTCGCTGGGCCGTCATACCATCCAGATGCTGCACGACGTGCTGGACGCGTTCGCGCGGATGGACATTGACGAAGCGGTACGTATTTATCGTGAAGATAAAAAAGTCGATCAGGAATACGAAGGTATTGTTCGTCAACTGATGACCTACATGATGGAAGATTCGCGCACTATTCCGAGCGTACTTACCGCGCTGTTCTGTGCGCGTTCAATCGAACGTATCGGCGACCGCTGCCAGAATATTTGTGAGTTTATCTTCTACTACGTGAAGGGTCAGGATTTCCGTCATGTAGGCGGTGATGAGCTGGATAAACTGCTGGCGGGAAAAGATAGCGACAAATAATTCACCAGACAAATCCCAATAACTTAATTATTGGGATTTGTGGTGATGCTGCCAACTTACTGATTTAGTGTATGATGGTGTTTTTGAGGTGCTCCAGTGGCTTCTGTTTCTATCAGCTGTCCCTCCTGTTCAGCTACTGACGGGGTGGTGCGTAACGGCAAAAGCACCGCCGGACATCAGCGCTATCTCTGCTCTCACTGCCGTAAAACATGGCAACTGCAGTTCACTTACACCGCTTCTCAACCCGGTACGCACCAGAAAATCATTGATATGGCCATGAATGGCGTTGGATGCCGGGCAACAGCCCGCATTATGGGCGTTGGCCTCAACACGATTTTACGTCACTTAAAAAACTCAGGCCGCAGTCGGTAACCTCGCGCATACAGCCGGGCAGTGACGTCATCGTCTGCGCGGAAATGGACGAACAGTGGGGCTATGTCGGGGCTAAATCGCGCCAGCGCTGGCTGTTTTACGCGTATGACAGGCTCCGGAAGACGGTTGTTGCGCACGTATTCGGTGAACGCACTATGGCGACGCTGGGGCGTCTTATGAGCCTGCTGTCACCCTTTGACGTGGTGATATGGATGACGGATGGCTGGCCGCTGTATGAATCCCGCCTGAAGGGAAAGCTACACGTAATCAGCAAGCGATATACGCAGCGAATTGAGCGGCATAACCTGAATCTGAGGCAGCACCTGGCACGGCTGGGACGGAAGTCGCTGTCGTTCTCAAAATCGGTGGAGCTGCATGACAAAGTCATCGGGCATTATCTGAACATAAAACACTATCAATAAGTTGGAGTCATTACCGGTCGTTATTATGGTGATCACACCGGCGGAACAGCAGTTCGTCTGACCTCGCAGGGCGAAGCCTATATCGGTGATCATTTTATTGTGGCTAACGCGATTGTTTACTCCTTCGGTAACGATATTTATAGCTACGAAACAGGCGCACACTCTGATTTCGAATCTATTCGTGCGGTTGTTCGCCCGGCCTATATTTGGGACCAATATAACCAGACAGGTGTTGAACTGGGCTATTTCACCCAGCAAAACAAAGATGCGAATAGTAATAAATTTAATGAGTCTGGTTATAAAACCACGCTCTTCCATACCTTTAAAGTCAATACCAGTATGTTGACCTCGCGTCCGGAAATTCGTTTCTACGCCACGTATATCAAAGCCCTGGAAAACGAACTGGATGGCTTCACCTTCGAAGACAATAAAGACGACCAGTTTGCTGTCGGTGCCCAGGCTGAAATCTGGTGGTAATGGAACTTAATGAAAGGAATATTACGATGAATATAAAAATTGCTGCTTTAACGCTGGCTATTGCCAGCGGTATTTCTGCTCAGTGGGCCATAGCAGCGGATATGCCAGCCAGCCCGGCACCCACTATCCCGGTGAAACAGTATGTGACTCAGGTCAATGCCGATAACAGCGTGACCTTTCGCTACTTTGCCCCTGGGGCAAAAAATGTCTCTGTAGTGGTGGGTGTTCCGGTTCCGGACAATATTCACCCGATGACCAAAGACGAAGCAGGAGTCTGGTCGTGGCGCACACCTATCCTGAAAGGCAACCTGTACGAGTATTTTTTCAATGTTGATGGTGTACGCAGCATTGATACAGGCACCGCAATGACTAAGCCTCAGCGCCAGGTTAACTCCAGTATGATTCTGGTGCCAGGCAGTTATCTGGATACGCGTTCTGTTGCGCATGGTGATTTGATCGCCATAACTTACCACTCCAACGCATTGCAATCTGAACGTCAGATGTATGTCTGGACCCCGCCAGGATACACCGGCATGGGCGAGCCTTTGCCAGTGCTCTATTTCTATCACGGTTTTGGTGATACCGGACGTTCCGCTATCGATCAGGGGCGTATCCCGCAAATCATGGATAACCTGCTGGCTGAAGGGAAAATTAAACCGATGCTGGTGGTGATCCCGGATACCGAAACCGATGCGAAGGGCATTATTCCCGAAGATTTCGTGCCTCAGAAAAGACGTAAAGTCTTTTATCCGCTGAATGCTAAAGCGGCAGATCGCGAACTGATGAACGATATTATCCCGCTGATTAGCAAGCGTTTTAATGTCCGTAAAGATGCCGATGGTCGCGCGCTGGCAGGGCTTTCACAAGGCGGGTACCAGGCGCTGGTTTCCGGAATGAATCATCTGGAAAGCTTTGGCTGGCTGGCCACATTCAGTGGTGTTACCACGACAACCGTACCGGATGAAGGTGTCGCGGCCCGGCTGAACGATCCGGCAGCTATTAACCAGCAACTACGTAATTTTACTGTGGTCGTTGGTGATAAAGATGTCGTAACCGGCAAGGATATCGCCGGGCTGAAAACTGAGCTTGAGCAGAAAAAAATTAAGTTTGATTACCAGGAATATCCCGGCCTGAACCATGAAATGGATGTCTGGCGGCCTGCCTATGCAGCCTTCGTACAGAAATTATTTAAATAAAATAAGGCATTAAGATGAAATTAATCATTACCGAAGATTACCAGGAAATGAGCCGTGTCGCGGCACACCATCTGCTTGGTTATATGTCGAAGACGCGTCGTGTTAACCTGGCAATTACCGCCGGTAGCACGCCCAAAGGCATGTATGAATACCTCACCACCCTGGTTAAAGGTAAGCCCTGGTACGATAACTGCTATTTCTATAATTTCGATGAAATTCCCTTTCGCGGCAAAGAGGGAGAAGGCGTAACGATTACCAATCTGCGTAATCTGTTTTTCACCCCTGCGGGGATCAAAGAAGAGAATATCCAGAAGCTCACTATTGATAACTACCGCGAGCATGATCAGAAACTGGCGCGTGAAGGCGGCCTGGATTTGGTGGTGCTGGGATTAGGTGCAGATGGTCATTTTTGTGGCAATTTGCCGAATACGACCCATTTCCATGAGCAAACCGTGGAGTTCCCGATCCAGGGAGAGATGGTTGATATTGTGGCGCATGGTGAGTTGGGCGGCGACTTTTCGTTAGTGCCTGACAGCTACGTGACGATGGGGCCGAAAAGCATCATGGCGGCGAAAAACTTGCTGATAATTGTCAGTGGCGCAAGTAAAGCGCAGGCACTGAAAAATGTGCTGCAAGGTCCGGTTACCGAAGATGTTCCAGCTTCCGTGTTGCAGCTGCATCCTTCGCTGATGGTAATCGCTGATAAAGCCGCTGCCGCAGAATTAGCGCTCGGTTAAGCTGAAGAAATAAGGCCGGATGTATGAATTACGCTCCGGCCTGTTCTCATTATTTAAATAACTACGAAAAATCACCCCACAGTCTCAGCTTGCCGCAGTGGAGACAGCGGAAGAGATAACCCTGACAATCACCACCCTTTTGCAGGCATTTAGCTAGATCAGAATTTCTAATACCGAAATTCTCACAATCTTCTTCAAGGTTGGCAAATTCATCGAGGCGATCTTTTATATCATTCCAGCCCACATAGCCGATAAAAGCACAGAAATCGCCACAATGCGCAAGCCAGAATTCCTGTTGCCATCCATGATAACCTGGCGTGCGTTCAACCAACTCTTTCAGCATTTCATCAGGATATGTGTTCTTAATACCGGCAAATTCGTCCTCTTCATCATACTCAAATTCAACACCTTCTATGCTGGCATCATCCTGAAAACTACCTGCAAACTTTTCAGCAGCAGAACCGTCCGCAATACATCACGGACAGAGATGTTCAACTTCATCAACGCAATAAAAGGGACCCGAGTAATAAACTGACGTCTGTTGTTCACAGCAATCGCACTCTACGGTTTTATCCTGTTCAAATGCGCCTGTTTCCAGTGGCTTGGGATGATATTTGAATTGGGGTAACGGCCTGATATTTTGAGTCATAGTAACATCCTGTCTGCTTTTGAGTAGCCCAAAGATAAAGTATCCCGCTTAACTTAAAGAGTCTGTTTCAGGACATGAAATATCCAATCCGGGCAGACGGGTAATGATTCTGCTCATCACCACACCTGCCAGCAATGCAGGAATGATGCGGACAACGAGACTGTCACCAGAAAGAATGTTTTCAAACAACTCCGAGGAAGCCATGCCCTTAATATGTACAATAACTGCACAATAGATCTCGGTGATAACGACGCCACCTATGCCACCAGCCAGACAACGATAATTTTTCTGTGACCCGATCTTTTCCGGCAGACAGGCGACCATCACGCCGGTTAACAATGCAGGAATAGCTCCCGTAGTAATCGACAATAAGAGAAACAATGGAAGTACCTGTATTATTACCAAAAGAACCAGCGGTTCTTTTGGTAATAATATGTAGAGGACAAGAAACAGAACACCAATTAACGGTCCTAAAACCGCAAAATAAAGTCCGTGATGTATTACCCGACGTGAAACAGACATATCAAACACCCTTAACTTACCTTTGAGCGCCAATTTAAGCGGGGTAAGTGAAGGGAGTGTGAAGAACTATGCCGTAATATCCCAACCACGCGCTTTCCACAGTTCCGGTAACTGCGAAAGATGGGTAAAGGTGGTGACTTTCGGGTGAACGATCGGCTTATTGTGCGGGTCGGCGCAGAAGTAGAACACTTCCATACCTGCGTCGATACCAGATTGCGCACCGGCAACTGAGTCATCAACCAGAATGCAGTTTTCTACATTTACATTCATCGCTTTTGCCGCATGGAACATTAACGCCGGGTCTGGCTTCCAGCGCTGAATATCGTAGCCGCTGAACAGTTTATCCGGGAAGTAGTGCAACATATTCAGCTTGCCCATAGAATGCTGCATTTTGTTATTTGGGCCGTTAGATACCACACACATTGGCGCAGTGATCGCTGACAGGAGCGCTCCAGCCCCTTCGATGGCTTCCAGTTCTGAATCGAACAGCCGAGCGACTTCTGCACGGTAAACGTGTTCAGCTTCTGTTTTCGCTAACGTAACACCATGTTCAAGGGAAACAATATCGATAATTTCGTACAGTTTTACACCCTTGAAACGTTTGAATACCTCTTCAGGATCGAGCGTAATACCAAATTCCTGAAACATCGTTACATATGCGCGAGAGCAAATGACCTCGCTATCGACCAGCGTACCGTCGCAGTCGAAAAATACCGCTTCTATCTGGGACATGTCTTTCCTTTATCGTTAGTTTAACGTTTTCGTCATGCCAATTCGCATGACGCAATCGTTGCCGTATAAGCAAATACAATGAAAAAAAGTTATCTTCAGCCGTCCATATTGTCTCATTTTGGTATACGATAGCGACGGATTTTCCCTCCTTGTTCGGAAATAGATAATGAGTCAACAACACACAACCCAGGCTTCTGGCCAGGGGATGCTGGAACGCGTGTTTAAACTGCGCGAACATGGCACGACGGCACGGACCGAAGTGATCGCCGGTTTTACCACCTTCCTGACGATGGTTTACATCGTTTTTGTTAACCCGCAAATTCTTGGCGTTGCTGGCATGGATACCAGCGCCGTCTTCGTTACTACCTGTCTGATTGCTGCATTCGGCAGTATTATGATGGGACTGTTTGCTAACCTGCCAGTTGCACTGGCACCCGCTATGGGCCTGAATGCGTTCTTCGCTTTTGTGGTTGTGCAGGCGATGGGCTTGCCGTGGCAAGTCGGGATGGGCGCAATCTTCTGGGGGGCGATTGGTCTGCTGTTACTGACGATTTTCCGCGTTCGCTACTGGATGATTGCCAACATTCCGGTAAGTCTGCGTGTGGGCATCACCAGCGGTATCGGTCTGTTCATTGGTATGATGGGACTGAAGAATGCAGGTGTGATTGTCGCTAACCCGGAAACGCTGGTGAGCATCGGTAACCTGACTTCTCACAGCGTGCTGCTGGGGATCCTCGGCTTCTTCATCATCGCTATTCTGGCCTCGCGCAACATTCACGCGGCGGTGCTGGTTTCCATCGTGGTGACAACGCTGCTGGGCTGGATGCTGGGTGATGTCCACTACAATGGCATCGTTTCTGCGCCGCCGAGCGTAATGACTGTCGTGGGCCATGTAGATTTAGCCGAGTCGTTTAACCTCGGGCTGGCAGGGGTGATTTTCTCTTTCATGCTGGTCAACCTGTTTGACTCCTCCGGTACGCTGATTGGCGTGACCGATAAAGCAGGCCTAGCGGATGAGAAGGGTAAATTCCCGCGCATGAAGCAGGCGCTGTATGTCGACAGTATCTCTTCCGTGACCGGTTCGTTTATCGGTACTTCTTCCGTTACGGCTTATATTGAGTCCTCTTCCGGCGTATCGGTTGGCGGTCGTACCGGTCTGACGGCAGTGGTTGTTGGTCTGCTGTTCCTGCTGGTTATCTTTCTGTCGCCGCTGGCGGGGATGGTGCCAGGCTACGCTGCAGCTGGTGCGCTGATTTACGTTGGCGTGCTGATGACTTCCAGTCTGGCACGCGTGAACTGGCAGGATCTTACTGAATCTGTTCCGGCGTTTATTACCGCCGTGATGATGCCGTTCAGCTTCTCGATTACCGAAGGTATCGCGCTGGGCTTTATCTCCTACTGCGTGATGAAAATCGGTACCGGACGTCTGCGTGATCTAAGCCCGTGCGTAATCATCGTTGCGCTGCTGTTTATCCTGAAGATTGTCTTTATCGACGCTCACTAAAATCGATAGCGCGTTAAAAACCCGCCATGCATGATTACTGGCGGGTTTTTTATTTAGATCTTAACTCGCTGAATAAACTCACCAAATGCGGTCAATTGCCCGGTCAGGTGGTCCAGCGTACCCTGATCAATCACTTCTCCGGTTTGCGGATCAACTTTGTTCTGAATCACGCCGCCCATAAATTCCGGCTTGTTCATCACCATTGCATCGAGGAAAACCAGAATCTGGCGCAGGTGATACTGACAGCGCGCGCCGCCAATCACGCCCATTGAGCTGGTCTGAATCAACACCGGTTTACCCGCCAGCGGTTGATCCGGCAGGCGGGAAAGCCAGTCGATGGCATTTTTCAGCCCACCCGGTACCGAGTAGTTATATTCCGGCGTGACGATCACCACACCGTCAGCCTGACGGATCTGTTCCGCCAGAGCTTCAACCGTTGCTGGAAAACCTTCTTCCTGCTGTACGTCAGCGTCATACAGGGGAATGTCGGCAATGGAAGGTAACGCATTGACTTCCATGCTCGCCGGAGCAATTTTCGGCAGGGTACGTGCAACCATGCCATTAAATGAGCCTTTGCGCAGGCTCCCCAGTAACGTAACCACCTGCAATTTTTCAGACATAATGACTCCTGTGGTTGTCTATCAATTTGGCGAAAAAGACTTCACGGTAGAGAGCTGGGCAAAACGCATCATCCGGCTGGTAGGATTGTTGGCGCGGCTGTGAATATCCGGCAGGCTTTTCCAGCTGTGTTTGCCATCTAACTCCCAGACACTGAGCTTTTCAATCGCGGGCGTGACCGCCACGGACCACACTAGCACGTCCTCCGCGTCGCATAACGCTTCTACATGATTTACATGAGCACATTTCAGGCGTCCGGCAATGGGCTGCAGCTGCAGATCGCGCGGATCGTCATTCAAAACATCACCGGTTAGTTTTAGCACGCTTCGGCGCAGCGTGATGAGCTGCGCCCGCGCTTCGTTAGGATCGTTTTGTTTACTGATCCATAGCGATTCATTGCTGGAAAAGGTGTGGTTATCGGGCGCGTGTGGGCTATGAAACCCGCGCGTCGCACGCTGTAGTTCCATATCGAGGCCACATTCACCTTCGGTTGTTAACGCCACGCCAACCATATTCCCGGCATAGGAAATAGAAAACGAAGGCAAATTTTTATCACTGAAAACCGGTTTACCTTTCGGCAGGGTGACGATTTCCGGCAATTCGCCAATGCCATACAGCATGAACATCAGTTCTGCGAGTAAACCTCTGGACGCCAGAAAACGGCTTTGACGATGAGGGGGAATGTTTCGGGCTTCTTGATGACACTGGGAGGGGAGACGAACAGAAATCAGATGTCCTTCCGTTAAAATCCCTCGGGCAAAGTGAGTCGCCATTTTTCGCTCCATGCTTAATGGTCCATTATGAATATAAGAGTAATCATTTACTGGAATGATGGACAGACTAAAGCGGCTAAAAGTTCGATTCAGACAAGCTTATTACAACTTTTTTACATTTTATTGTGAAATTGGGTCGCGTTTCATACGATTCGGTTATGCCATCGACGCGTAAAGGTTTTTAATGGTTTCCCGTAACCAGACGATCTTCGGATTATGGCTGTTCCGTTTATGCCACAGCAGGGTAAAAGGAACTTCCAGCTTTTTTTGCTGGCTTTCGTCAAACGGGAGAGGAAGAGCAACCAACGGCAGTTGATGGAGTTGATTGTAGTACTGACAGTAGCGCGGCGCGGTCGCCAGTAGCAGATTGTCGGGTTGCGCTGCCATAAACAGTGACTGCTCAAATTCCGGCAGGCTCATAGCAATCGTGCGTTCGCGTCCCAGCTCCTGTAACACATTGTCCAGCGCCCAGGTATCGCTCTGTTCCCAGCAAATGCTGATATGCGGATAACGTAAGAAGGTGTCCAGATTCCACGTTTGATGCAGTGCCGGATGATCTTTGCGTAACCAGACGCAGGGCACATCACTAAACAGCACTTCATAATCAATGGCTAACGGTAGCGAGCTTAACAGCTCCCGCGAGCGAGGATGGCTTTCGCGACCGGAAAAACCGATATCCACTTCACCACGAGTAATGGCATCTAAGGAATCGTAATCCCAGTTACGTAATTTGATGGTCGCCTGCGGGTAACGTTGGTAGATCTGTTTCGACAGCGCATTAAGCATGATCATCATCAGCGGTGATTCCGCCGCCAGCTCAAACTTCAGGCCGCGCGGTGTCTGGTGGTGCGGTTTATCCAGCAGCAGGTTGCTCATTTGCATCCACTCCGCCAGATTTTGCTCCATGCTGACCATCAGCGGTGTGGGCGACAGACCCAGCGGTGAGTTCACAAAGAGCGGGTCGTCAAACCACGCTCTTAACTTTGCCAGCGACTTACTCACCGCCGAAGGTGTCACGTTTATCCGCTTCGCCGCTTTGGTTACGCTGCGCTCCTGCATCAGCAGTTGCAGACAAAGCAGCAGATTGAGATCAAGCGTGGTGATGGATTTCTTCATGAGCGGCAACGGGGCATCCAGGCGCGACGAACATAATCAGCAACAGGCTCACTATGCTACAGGCAATCAGAATCCCGATCAGCATATTCCATGCGCCGATACCAACCACCGCTGCCAGCCAAATCCACAGTGACGAACCGCAAACCTGCGCAATACCTAAGGTCGAGCTGGCTACGCCCGCGCGTAATGAAAACGGCCCTAACGCCTGACTCATCGCCACACCAAAACCTACCGAGAAACCGGCGCAAATCAGCGTGATACCAAACAGAGAAACCGCATGGGAAGGTGAAACGGCAAGAGTGATCCCCGCCGCCAGGAATAACACCTGCGAGGTGATCATCAACGTACGTGGCTTAAAAATTCCCAGCGCAAATGGCGTGGAGAATGAAACGGTCATGCTGACGCCAGCGGTCAGCGCCATAATGGTGGCGTATTCACCGCGCTCAAACCCCATGATTTCCATCAGCAATACCGGTGACGTGTTGACGAAAGTGAGGATCACCGAAACGCTGAGGGTGGTGATAACAACACGGCTGAGGAAAAAACGGTTAAGCAGCGACTCGCTATTTTCTCGTGGTTTATCCGAAGCTGCGGGGGCCGCTGGGCGCGTTTCTTTTAAAATAAACAAAGACAACATCAGTACCGCGATGCCCATCATTGCCATCGCCCAGAACAGACTCTGCCACGGGAATTTAAGCATAATCAGATGTCCGAGCACTGGCGCTAACACCGGAATGATGCAGGTAATACCGTTGAGTAATGACAGCACTTTAGCCCGACGTCGATCATCCAGCGTGTCGCGCAAAATAGCGAACGCCACTACGTAACAACAGCCTGCGCCCAACCCCTGTAGAAATCGGCCTGCAAGAAATAACGTGCTGGTTTCAGCCAGTGAACAGAACACCGAGGCAATAATAAATAGCGCCGCGCCGGGTATGGCGACCGGCTTTCTCCCTGAACGATCGGCCACTTTACCGGCAAATAACATCGCAGCTGCCATCCCCGCCAGATATACGGAGAACGCAATATGCAACTGCGCTTCGCTGGCATTGAGATCGGCGGCGATGCGCGGTAAACCAACGAGGTACATATCAATCCCGGCGGGATAAAGTAAAACCAGGGCAAAACTACAAATCAAAAAGCGGGACATGGGCTAAAGCGTCCTGATAGTAAGGTGACGCAAAGCATACGTGGTGAAGGAGGATCAGGCGAGTTGCCATTTGGACATAAGTGATTTCCTGAGAGGCAAGAAGCCAGCGAATGGCTGGCTTCTTGAAGGATTTAGCCAAATTTAGGTAACACGTTAAAGACGTTGCCGAACCAGCACAAAATCACGGTTATACCAAAGAGAATGACAATCGCCGGAATAAGATTGCCGCCCCAGACCGTGAACATCTGATTGGGAAACTTCTTGCGAGCTTTGATTGCAAGCACTGCGGGAATAATGACCGCCCAGATGGTGGCGCACAGCCCGGCACCGCCGATCCCGTAAATAAAGCCGTTCGGGAAGATCAGATACAACAACGCAGGTGGCAGGAAGGTTAACAGCACGGTTTTGAAACGCCCGCCGTGGGAGTTATCAATCTTAAACAGGTCCGCCAGATAATCGAACAACCCCAGCGTGACACCAAAGAACGAACTGGCAACAGCTAAGTTAGAGAACACCAGCAGGCAAAACTCGATAATGCCGTGCTGTTTGGTGCCGAGGAACGATTTCACCAGCGAATCAACGTTGCCGCCTGAGGAGATAATCGCCTTAAAGCTTTCTCGCGGAATATTCCCCATGGTGCAATAGAGCCAGAAGAGATAAATCACCAGCGCCAGCAGCGAACCAAATACCACGCTTTTGATTAACTTATCTTTGCGTTTTCCATAGCAAATAATCAGGCTGGGAATATTGCCGTGGAAACCAAATGACGCCAGACACACCGGCAAAGCCATAAAGATATACGGGAAGTAAGACGTTCCCGCAGTGGAGCTGGTGGCGTCGCGCAGAATGGAGTAATCGACCTGGAAGAAAAAAGAACCAAACACGATCACAAAGGAGATAATCTTCAGCCCGAGGAACAATGAGGTAATACGACTGGCGGCTAACGAACTTAACCACAATACGCTGGCAACGAAAATGGCTGTGCAGATCCCGACAATACGTGGATTAGCGTGATAACCCAAATTCATTGATATCGTTTCACTAATGATCGCACCATTAGCAGAGATATAGGCATAAGTGAGGATATAGAGAACGAAGGCAACGGTAATACCGCTGATAATGTTCCAGGTGTTACCGATTAAATCTTTGGTGATGGTGTTAAAACTGGAGCCGACGGGATAATTTAAATTTGCTTCTAATAACAATAACCCGGAATGAAGCATTGAAAACCAGGCAATGATAAGGATAAAGGCACCCCAGAAAAACCAGGCACCGGCAAGATCAACAGGTAAAGCAAACATACCTCCACCAATTACTGTACCTGCTATAACCATAACACCCCAAAATGCAGAGTGCTTTTTTTCAGCTTGATCAGTCATGATGCCACCTTTAGAGGAAGGCTATTTTTGTTATTGAGGATGTAGGGTAAGAGAGTGGCTAACATCCTTATAGCCACTCTGTAGTATTAATTAAACTTCTTTAAGTTTTGCGGTGAAGTGACGCAATACTTTCGGTTCGTACGTAAAGGTTAATCCTTTAATATTCGCCGCGTTCTCTTTCACATGTTTAAAGGCTTCAATAATGAAGTCCATATGTGTTTGAGTATATGTTGCGCGCGGAATGGTTAAACGCAGCAGTTCAGCCGGGCATGGCAGTTGTTTACCGGTTTTCGGATCGCGGCCTAACAGGAAAGAGCCAATTTCTACCGCACGGATACCGGCGACTTTATACAGCTCGCAGGCCAGCGCCTGTGCCGGGAACTGGTCTGCCGGGATATGCGGCAACAGTTTACCGGCATCAACGAATGCCGCGTGACCGCCCGCCTGCTGGCAGACAACGCCAATCTCTTCCAGACCATCGACCAGATACTGTACCTGCGCGATACGATAAGCCAGCCAGTCGAGATTCATGCCGTCATACAGACCTACCGCCAGACGCTCCATCGCGCCGCCTTCCAGGCCGCCATATGTCGGGAAGCCTTCCTGCACCACGCAAAGGGTTCTGCACTCGGTGTACACATCAAAGAAGCTGTCGTCTTTCATGCACAGCAGGCCGCCCATCGGCACCATCGCATCTTTCTTGGCGGACATCGCCAGCATATCGGCATATTTGTAGGTTTCGCGGGTGATCTGCTCGATGGTCCAGTCTTTGTATTCTGCTTCACGCTGCTTGATGAAATAGGCGTTTTCAGCAAAGCGCGCGGAGTCCATTACCACCGGAATATCGTATTTCTTCGCGATGCTGTACATCGCTTTTAAGTTTGCCAGTGAAACCGGCTGACCACCTGCAGAGTTACTGGTGATGGTTGCAACGATATACGGCACGTTATTCGGACCAACTTCTTCAATACCGCGTTCTAATCCCTCAAGGTCAAAGTTGCCTTTAAAGTCGTAACGCACGCCCGTATCGAAGGCTTCTTTGATATAGACGTTACGCACGGTACAGCCGTTGATCTGGCTATGGCCCTGCGTGGTATCAAAGAAATAGTTAGAGAACGCCACCATTTTGCTGCGATCCAGGCCTTTTTCCTGCTCGCGTTTTTTAATCAGTACCGGAATATAGATTTGCTCTGCGCCACGGCCCTGGTGAGTCGGAATGGTGTATTGATAACCAAAGATATTTTTCACTGACTCGGCTAACGCATAGTAGCTACGACTGCCGCTGTAGGCTTCGTCGCCGCGCATCATCGCAGCCTGCATGCTCTGCGTCACCGCCCCGGTGCCGCTGTCGGTCAGTAAATCGATAAACACATCTTCGCTATCCAGCAGGAACGGGTTCATACCGGATTTAATAATTGCCTCTTCACGATAAGCGCGAGTGGTACGTTTTACTGGCTCAATAACACGAATGCGGAACGGTTCAGGGAGATGTTTAAAGTTTTCCATTACATAATCCTTCATTTATTTTAATTACAGTGATCCCTGTGAATATTACATCTGCTATACCGATTAATTCGCCAGATATATATGCAAGCACCATCATTTACTAAAACAAGTAAATAAACGAGAGATGACCTTTGCAAAAGGCAAAATTAAGATATAGCAAACAAATAGATCACATTGAATCTAATCGGTTTGGCTCTGGTGATGGCTACAGAAGGGCAAATCAAGGGCGGTGATCGACAATTTTGTTGTCAATATTGAACCATTTTGAGGTCACACATATATGTAAGATATTCATAATGCACTTATCCTCGCAAGACACGAGGCTACATTATTACACTCAGAGTTTTTGTCTATTCTGAAATTGTTTAAATGTGAATCGAATCACAATCGTTCGGGGAGCAATATTAAATGCTTTTTTTAAAGATTATAAATTACGTAAGAATTTTAATGTTTAAAAAAAGGGTTGAGGAATAACAGGAGTGGTAACAATGAAGCGAAGCCGCATCTGACAGTCAGAATGCGGCTTCGTAAGCGCGGTTACTTACCAATACAGAAGCTGGAGAAAATCCGCCCCAGCAGGTCGTCTGAAGTAAATTCCCCGGTGATTTCGCTTAAGTTCTGCTGTGCCAGACGCAACTCTTCCGCCAGCAGTTCACCTGCCCAGGCTCCCAACAGTTGCGCTTTGCCCTGTTGTAGATGTTCCGCTGCCTGTTCCAGCGCCTGTAGGTGGCGACGACGCGCCAGGAAGCCGCCTTCCATGTTGGTGTCAAAGCCCATGCTCTGTTTGAGATGGTTACGCAGCACGTCCACGCCTTCACCAGTCCTTGCCGAGAGACGAATTAACGCGTGACCGTTCACTTCACTCATTCCCAGCGTTTCGCCGGTGATATCGGCTTTATTGCGCACCACGGTGATCGGCAGTTTCGCTGGCAGACGGGCAATAAATTCCGGCCAGATCTCTGCCGGATCCACGGCGTCTGTTGTGGTGCCATCGACCATAAACAGCACGCGGTCGGCCTGTTCAATTTCCTGCCACGCGCGCTCGATACCAATACGTTCTACTTCGTCACTGGCTTCACGTAGCCCGGCGGTATCGATGATATGCAGCGGCATTCCGTCAATGTGGATATGCTCACGCAGCACGTCACGCGTAGTTCCGGCGATATCGGTTACGATTGCCGCTTCACGCCCCGCCAGCGCGTTTAACAGGCTCGATTTACCGGCGTTAGGACGTCCGGCAATCACCACTTTCATCCCTTCGCGCAACAAACTACCCTGACGTGCTTCAGCACGCACTGCATCAAGATCGGCAATAACGTCATTGAGCTGGGCTTCAATTTTTCCGTCGGAGAGGAAATCGATCTCTTCATCGGGGAAATCAATTGCCGCTTCGACGTAAATGCGCAAGTGGGTGAGGGCTTCTACCAGATGATTAACCCGTGCGGAGAATGCGCCTTGCAGCGAGTTAAGTGCCGAACGGGCCGCCTGTTCCGAACTGGCGTCGATAAGATCGGCAATCGCCTCGGCCTGGGCTAAGTCAAGTTTATCGTTAAGAAACGCGCGTTCGGAAAACTCACCAGGGCGAGCAATCCGCAGGCCGGGAATGGTCAGAATGCGTTTTAACAGCAGGTCGAGGATCACCGGACCGCCATGACCTTGCAGTTCCAGCACATCTTCGCCGGTGAACGAGTTCGGGCCAGGGAACCATAGCGCAATCCCCTGATCGAGCACGCTGCCGTCGGCGTCTTTAAACGGAAGATAATCGGCGTAGCGCGGCTTAGGCAGTTTACCCAGCACGGTTTCGGCAACTTCACGGGCTTTGAAGCCGGAGATGCGCAGGATGCCAACGCCGCCACGTCCCGGAGGCGTGGCCTGGGCTACGATAGTGTCATTATCGCTCATGATGTTCCTGTTGCTTTGTGTGGCGGATGCGCGGTGCTTATCCGCCCTACGAAAAGAAAAAAGGCGGTCAACTGACCGCCCTTATTTTAGCGAAAACTCACCGAATCAGGATTTTTTCTTCTCGCGGCTATGCAGGCCACGTTTTTCCAGACCACGGTAAATCAGCTGCTGCTGAATAATGGTTACCAGGTTGCTGACGATATAGTACAGCACCAGACCTGACGGGAACCACAGGAAGAACACGGTGAAGATGACCGGCATAAAGGTCATGATCTTCTGCTGCATCGGGTCGGTCACTGTGGTCGGCGACATCTTCTGAATGAAGAACATCGTTACGCCCATCAGGATCGGCAGGATGTAGTACGGGTCCTGTGCCGACAGGTCGTGGATCCACAGTGCAAACGGTGCCTGACGCAGTTCAACGGAACCCATCAGCATGTAGTACAACGCCAGGAAGATTGGCATCTGGATCAGCAGCGGGAAGCAGCCGCCCAGCGGGTTAACCTTCTCAGCTTTGTACAGCGCCATCATTTCCTGGCTGATACGCTGTTTGTCATCGCCCAGACGCTCACGCATTGCCTGAATCTTCGGCTGCAACATACGCATCTTCGCCATGGAGGTGTACTGCGCTTTGGTCAGCGGGTACATGATGCCACGAACGATAAAGGTGATGATGATAATGGAGAAGCCCCAGTTACCCACAAAGCTATGGATCCATTTCAGCAGTTTGAACAGCGGCTGAGAGATGAACCACAACCAACCGTAATCAACGGTCAGATCCAGGTGCGGAGCAACAGCTGCCATTTTGTCCTGGATTTCCGGGCCAACCCACAGGGTGCTGTTCATCGCGCCAGTCTGACCAGGCTGAACCAGTACCGGCTGAGATTTATAGCCGATAGCGGCGATGCCGTTACCCAGATTAGCGGTATAGAAGTTGTTGGTACCGTCGTTATGCGGGATCCACGCCGTCGCGAAATACTGTTGCAGCATCGCCACCCAACCACCTTTCGAAGAGATGTTCAGGTTTTCGTTATCGGCAATGGTATCGAACTTGTATTTCTCATACTTCTCGTCAGGCGTGGAGTACGCCGCGCCACGGAAGGTGTGCAGTGCGAAGTTGCTGCTTCCGGTATCGAGATGCGGTGGCAGAGTGATGGATTGCTTCAACTGACCAAACGAGGAGATTTCCAGCGGTTTCTCGCCAGCGTTCTGCACGTTGTAGTTGACGTTGACAGCGTAATCACCACGTTTCAGGACAAACGTTTTGGTAAACGTGTTGCCTGCCGCGTCGGTATACGTCATCGGCACCTGCAGTTCGTTTTGACCTTCAGCCAGCACATAAGCGTCTTTTTCAACGTTATACAGCGGACGCGGGCCGTTAGCCGGGTTATCCGGGCCATCACGACCGGTCAGACCGCTCTGTGCCTGATAAATAAACTGCGGTGAAGTTTCCAACAGCTGGAACGGCTGGGTAGAGTTCAGCTCTTTCGGGTAAGCAGGCAGCAGAGCTTGCTCAACATCACCACCACGGGTGTTGATGGTCAGATCAAGCACGTCGGTCTTAACCGAGATCAGTTTCCCCTGGCCACTGGCCGGTACGCCCTGGTCGGCGGCGCTACCCGCTGCGGTGGTCGTTGTCTGCGTGGTCTGTTGGGCCTGAGGTTGCGGGTTTTTATCCTGCTCCCAGGCTTGCCAGATCATGAAAGACACGAACAGCAAAGCGATGACTAAAAGATTGCGTTGCGAATCCATCGTTAGTGTTCTCTGGTATCAAATGGTCCGGGCGGGACGGGATCGTCACCACCAGGGTGTAAAGGGTGGCATTTTAATACGCGTTTCACCGTCAACCAACTGCCTTTTATCACTCCAAACCTGCGCAATGCCTCAATTCCGTAGCTTGAACAGGTTGGAGTGAAACGACAATGCGGCCCGAGTAGCGGACTAATCAGGCGTTGATAGACCCGAATGAGGGCTATCAGGACCCGCGAGCCAGGCGACAGTGGCGGCGCCATAATTTTTCCAACGCTTCCGAGAGAGCACGGTTATCGAGGTCGGCAACCCCTTTTTTCGCCACCACCACGAAATCCATAGCCGGGAGTTCATGTTGGCGCAGACGGAAGCTTTCACGCGTCAGACGTTTAATCCGATTGCGTTCATGGGCGCGTCGAACGTTTTTCTTGGCGACTGTAAGACCGATACGGGGATGCCCCAGCGAATTCAGGCGGCCGAGAATGGTAATTTGCGGCGTGCCAGCCCGTTGTGGCTGCTGGAAGACGAATGTGAATTGACTGGGAGTTAACAAGCGTAACTCCCTGGGAAATGCGAGCTTAACCACTCAGGGGTTAGCTTTATTACTTAGAAACGGTCAGACGAGCGCGGCCTTTAGCACGACGACGTGCCAGAACCTGACGACCATTTTTAGTAGCCATACGAGCACGGAAGCCGTGAGAACGGTTGCGCTTCAGTACAGACGGTTGAAAAGTGCGTTTCATGGCGATTTCTACCTAAACTTGAATAAATTCAATGGCTTTATTGGATATCCGCCGAAAAATGAAACGATGGACACCGAAGCCATGGGTGATTAAAGAGGCCGGATTGTAATAATTGTACACTCCGGAGTCAATTCTCTTTCCTTATTTACCGCGCTTTTCCGCACCTTTTCGCAGGGAAAATGTACGACCTCACACCAGTGGAAACCAGCATGGCGCGCCGGGTGGAGGATTATACGGGCTGATGGGTAAAGCGCAAGGATCGTCCTGGATCTTTATTAGATCGATTAAGCCAATTTTTGTCTATGGTCATTAAATTTTCCAATATGCGGCGTAAATCGTGCCCGCCTCGCGGCAGGATCGTTTACACTTAGCGAGTTCTGGAAAGTCCTGTGGATAAATCGGGAAAATCTGTGAGAAACAGAAGATCTCTTGCGCAGTTTAGGCTATGATCCGCGGTCCCGATCGTTTTGCAGGATCTTGATCGGGCATATAACCGCAGACAGCGGTTCGTGCGTCACCCTCAAGCAGGGTCTTTTCGACGTACGTCAACAATCATGAATGTTTCAGCCTTAGTCATTATCGACTTTTGTTCGA